>OZ244892.1:0-4772400 GCA_965221465.1 Candidatus Azophilus sp. | reverse complement strand
TCATGTTCCTGCTGCTCATGCCAAAACCCTCGGCAAGCACGCAAGATGACGGCGATCACGCTCGCACAGAGTCGGTAAACAGGGCGCTCCCATTGCAAACGTTGCTGACGAGTCGGTATTTCTGGGTTCCGGTCGTGGCCTTCTTTCTCGACTACGTCGCCTATTCCGGCTTCTCCTACAATGCTGCCAGCTATATGAAATCGATCGACTTCGGTGTGACGGAGACCGCCGCCATTGTCTCGACACTGGCTACAGTGATGCTCCTCACCAAATTGTTGATGGGCAAGCTGACCGATTGGTTTCATTACAGAACGCTGTTCACGATGGCTGCCCTGTGCAACTGCGTCGGCCTGGGCATCTTCGCGCTCGGCATACCGGATTTCGTCATGCTCGGCGCTGTTTTCCTGGGCCTGGGCGCGGGTGGTCTCGTACCGCTGCAAGCGCGACTCATCTCTTACCATTTCGGCGCGGAACACTTCGCACAGGTGTTCGGCTACTTCATTTTCCTGCAGATGATGGGCGTCATCGGCTCACCGTTACTCAGTTACCTGCATGACACTTTCGCCGGCTACCGCGAACCTTTCCTCATCATGATCGGCTGTGTTGTCGTGGCCATCGCGTTGATGTGGTCACTGAAAGCCGAAAGGAAGGTCGCTGCACCGGCCCGAACGCCAGATCTCCGGCCACCTGGCGGCGTTGTGCAAAAGCCGTGAGAAAAATGCGTTTCCATCGTCAAGTACTTGGAAAACATGGAACCGAGGCATTTCGCAATACTATGATGGGTTTGCCAATATCTGGCCGGTAGGGTGAACGAGCTGGATTCACGTAATCGGAATTCAATTGGTTGAACGTATTGACGAGAGGGGTCGAAAATGAACACCAGATTGCTTCAAGGCATCATTGCCTTCACATTCGTACTGTCGAGTATCCATGTGCCATCCGTCACGGCTGAAGGTACGTTGGAGGAGATTGTAGTTACCGCCCGAAAGAAGGCTGAATCTCTACAGGACGTTCCGGTAGTCGTTACCGCACTCAATCAGGAAATGATCGAGGCATACAACGTCGGCACGATCGAAGATGTCGCCACCCTGACACCGGGGTTCCACGTGGGTTCCGGGTCACTGGTGAGCGGCAGCGTTATTTTCCTTCGCGGGATCGGCACTGCATCGATCAACACGCTGGCCGACCAGGCCGTTTCCTTTGCCATAGACGGCTTCAGTATCGGCCACGGCGCACTTTCCCGAGTGTCGTCGCTCGATATCGCTCAGATCGAAGTGCTCAAGGGCCCGCAAGCCCTGTTCTTCGGCAAGAACAGTCCGGGTGGTGTCGTTTCCTTCACGTCGAACAATCCAGGCGACGAGTTCGAACTGGAGTTGGGCGGTGGCTTTGAAATCGAGTCCGACGACATGTACTACCAGGCCATCGTCTCCGGGCCCTTGTCCGACACCCTGGGCGCACGTCTGGCGGTCCGACTCAACGACAATGAAGGCTGGTTGAAGAACACGGCGACTGTCGACCCGGCATTTGCCGGCCCACCCGGTGTCTGGTTCTCCACCGGCGGCGCCACGGACTATACCTTTCAAGGTGAAGAACTCCTTGTTCGCGGCACCCTGCAGTGGGAGCCATCCGACCGATTCAGCATGCTGACCAAGGTTTCGCACAACAATAACGAGCTCGACTCGGCATCGTTCGATACGGCCCAACGGGTCGTTTGTCCCACCGGTATCGGTCGCAATACCGCAACGGGCGAGGATTGCGAGGTCAATTTCGAAAGGGCAGCACACCAGGCGCCACAAGCACACCGGGATGTCCTGCCTGCATTCGGCGGCGCCGACACTGACTTCACCAATACGGAGATGTGGGTGATCACCAACGAAATCACCTGGGACATCAACGACTATTGGGCCTTGACGTCCGTTACCGGTTGGTTCGACTCGGACGACCTTTATGCCGGGACCATCGATGTCGGCCCTTTCTACGTCTGGCGAACAGCGACACAATCCGCAGTGCAAGAGCACCTTACTCAGGAGTTTCGACTGGCCTCCAGCCTGGACGGCCCCGTGAACTTTACCATCGGCGGTCTCTGGGGCGATGCCGAGCAAACCTCTGAAATCGGGGTTGCCGTGGCCAACTCGATCATCGCACTCGGACCGACCGATCAGCCCAAGACCATCGACACGGATACGCTGTCTCTCTTTGGCCAGGTTGATTGGGACATCACCGAGCAGTGGTCGATGACGGCAGGTGCTCGCTGGACTGAGGAGCAAAAGAGTTTTTCGGCTTTCGAAGGCGGCGATCCGATTACAAACCTGACGAAAACCGAGGACACCTATACCGATTTCTCGCCGGAAATAACAGTCTCCTATTTTCCGCAAGACAACATCATGCTTTACGGCGCCTACAAGGAAGGCTTCAAATCGGGTGGGTTCAATGCGACCTTCCTGCGTGCCGGTGGCTTCAATTTCTGGCGAGATGTGGCAGCACCGGGCGTTCTGTTCGACATCAGTTACGACCCTGAAACCGCCAAGGGATTCGAGTTCGGCGCCAAGACCGAACTGCTCGACAACACACTGCGGTTGAACGTTGCAGTCTTCGACTACGAATACACCGATCTCCAACTCGGTCGGTTCAACCCGGAAGTCAACGCGCTGATCGTGGTCAATGCCGCCGAGTTGCAAACCCGAGGCATCGAGTTCGATTTCCTCTACCGGCCCGATTCGGTCCCGGGTTTGAGTTTGCGCGGCGCCTTTGCCTATCTCGACAGCGAATTCGACAACTTTGAAAACGCACCCTGCTTTGAAGGTCAAACTGTGGAGGACGGCTGCAGCCTCGACTTCGACGCCTTGCTGGGGCGCTTTGTGTCGCAAGACCTCTCGGGTGAGGCGGCACCGTATTCGACCGAGTTCTCGCACTCCTGGGGATTTACCTATGAACGAACGGCGTGGGAAGGCTGGACCTGGTCGATCGGTGCAGACGCCACCTATAGCGACGACTACTACGTCGAGCAGTCGAAAACGCCTGGCGCCGATCAGGATTCGTACTGGATGTACAGTGCGGCGCTTTCCTTGACGAGCGACGACGATACCTGGGACCTGACCCTGGGTGGTCGCAACCTCGGCAACAAAGCCGTCCTGACCAATGCCTTCACCGCAACCGGGACAGGTGCCGGGACAGGCGAGCCCTTGTCCGCAACCACGGTGCGGGCGGACATGAACGGCAGAGTCGCCCGCAATCGCCAGGTCTGGCTCCAACTGAGATACAAACTGTAATAGTTCGCCTGCCGGGGACAACGCCGGGTTGGGCGATCGGCCCAACTCGGCGGCGTTTCCGAAACCGGCCGGGTCTATGACACCCTGCCTTTAACCAGCATCCCACCCCCGCATCGATATGGCTGAACGCCACCACCTCAACCCCTGGTCGGACCGCTCCCGAATGACCTGCACGCTGATCCAATAGGATTTATTGTTTATTTTTCTGCAAAATTCTCGGTGTCCAAAGGCACCTTCTGGCAATGCCCAAACCCCGATGTTAGCCTTTGATCGAGAATGCTGCTTGGGAGGAATGCCGAACGTGGCAGCACTGAATGGAATAAAAGTCGTCGAGCTGGGTATGAACATTGCCGTACCCGGAGCAACACAAAATCTCGCCAGCTTCGGCGCGACTGTGATCAAGGTCGAAGACACCGGGTTTGGCGACCAGTTTCGCAACTATGGCAGCAGTCGCAATGGCATGAGCGGCTGGTTCGCCAACACCAATCAGGGCAAGCGCGGCCTATCGGTCGATCTCCGCACCGAGCGCGGCAAGGAAATTCTGTGGCGGTTGCTGGAGGACGCAGATGTCATGCTCCAGGGATTCCGACCCGGGGTCATCAAGAAACTCGGTTTCGACTACGAATCCGTCTCGGCTCGATTGCCTCGAATCATCTACTGCTCCAGCACCGGTTTTGGCGAGTCGGGCCCCTATGTCGAACAACCCGTCTACGATCCCGTGATTCAAGGGCTTTCCGGTTGGGCGGGAGCACAAACGGTCGACGGCAACCCCACCCTCCACAAGGCGATGGTCTCCGACAAGATCTCGGCCAGCTACAACACAATGGCAGTTCTGGCTGCGTTGGTGCAGCGCGGACAGAACGGGAAAGGATGCTACCTGGAAACCTCCATGCTCGAATCCAATGTGGCGTTCAACTGGCCCGACATCATGATGCATTGCACCTTGCTGGAAGAAGATGCAAACCACTTTCCCAATACTCTGGAAGGCTATCGCCTCTACCAATGCAAGGACGGCTGGGTAGCTTTTGCAGGCGGTACCGACGCCCAGTGGAAGAACTTCTGCGAAGCACTGGATGCCAGCGAATATCTCGAAGATCCTCGCTTTGCCACCACGACCAGCCGAGGAATCAACGCAGTGCTCGTTGCTGAAGTGACAGCCGAACTCGCCTCTCGCTTTACGGTAGAAGATTTTGTGAATCGTCTGCGAAAAGCCGATACACCCGTAGCGCCCGTGTATGCACCCGATCAGGTGAAAGACGACCCGCAGATACGGGCCAGAAACTATGTGGTCGAAAAAAACCATCCTCACATCGGCCGTTATCTCACCACGCAGCCGCTTGCTGCCATATTCGGCGAAGAGCTCGAGCTTTTGCCGGCGCCCATGCAGGGAGAACACTCACGAGGCATCCTCGGCGAACTTGGCTACAGCGACGAGGACATCGACGAATTACAGGCTTCTGGAGTGATCCGTGGCGCCGAATAAAACCATGCCGGCAGTAAGCCTCGTTGCCGTTCCCGGACGACGCAAAGCGACCATCGAACTGGCCAGGCAGATTGAGCGCCGTGGCTTCAGCGGTTTATTCGTACCCAGCCCCAATGACCCGCTGGCGTTTTGCGAAGCGCTTGCTTTTGCGACGAACGAAATCCCCTTCGCCACCGGGATCATGCCGATCTACTTCCGACATGCTCAGGAAATCGCAAGCACGGTGTCTTTTATCCACGAAGTCTCCGATGGCCGCTTCACGTTCGGGATCGGCGTCAGCCATGGCCCGGAACTCGAAGCCAGAGGGATCGAGGTCAGCAAAACCCCGTTGTCCGATACGCGCAAATTTGTTGCAGACTTCCGCACCGCACCGCGTGTCGGAGAGTTGCCTCCCATCATCGTTGCGGCATTGCGCAGCAAGATGGTGGCCCTTGCGGACGAGATCGCGCAGGGCCTGATCCTCGCCAACGGTGTTCGGTCCAACATGCACAACGTACTGTCGAACCTGTCCGATGAGCATCGCACGAGCACGGATTTCGCTGTCGTCAACCTGATACCGGTTTGCATCGACGCGGACGTCGAAGCTGCCAGGGCTTGCAACCTCGAGCGGGTAGCGCCCTACGTTCACTTGCCCAACTATCGCAACTACTGGAAGGAAGCGGGCTACCACGAAGAAATGACCGCCATCGAGCAAGCGATCGCAGCAAGGGATTTCGACAGCATTCCCCGCTTCCTGACCGATCGTTGGCTCGACGACATTACGCTGTCCGGAACCGTGTCACAGGTCAAGGAGGGTGTCGAAGCCTGGCTGGATGCCGGCATCAAGACACCCGTTCTGTCACCCGCATCCGTCAACGGCGGTCAGATGGTTGCGTACAAGGAATTTCTCCAGGTTTATTGACTGGAATGCGGTGAGGAGCACGGCGATGGTAAACAGTACCGACGCGTTGGCAATGGCCGACAACCCAGCCGAATATTTCGGCGATTCACTGACCGCGATGGGGTCCCTGCCCCGGGAAGACATGTTGCAGATGCAGCTCATCGCGCTGCAGCATCGCTTCGACGATCTCGAGAACAAAGTCCCCATGCTCACCCGGCTGGCGGGCAATCAGGGCATTACACGGATAGATTCGATCGAAGACGTCATACCGCTGCTTTTCGAACACAGCATGTACAAATCCTATCCCAGGTCCTTTCTCGAAAACTACCAGTTCTCGAAAATCACCGAGTGGCTCGACAAGCTGACCGCCCACGATCTCTCGAGTCTTGACGTCAGCGGCTGCCAGTGCATCGACGACTGGCTCGACCTGATGGAATCGGATTCGCCACTATGCATGAACCATTCTTCGGGCACCACCGGAACCATGTCTTTCATACCACATGGGCTGGAGGAAGCAGACAACGCAGGCCGCGCGGTCGCAATGGAGATGCTGCAGACCTTCGGCGAGCCGAAGCCCGAAGACAGCGTTTATCAGGTGATCTTCCCGTATTACCGATCGGGTCACAGTTCCATGCTTCGCGGCAACGATCAGTACGTCAAATGGATCGCCAGGGGCGAAGAGAATTTTCACACGGCGTTCCCCTACAAAATGAGCTCGGACATCCTGTATCTGGGTGCGCGTTTGCGGCATGCCCAGGCAACAGGCACCCTCGACCGTCTCGAGATCAGCGATGAACTGCTCGCAAGGAAGAACGAATTCGAAGCGCGTGAACAACAAATGCCCGCGATTCTGGATGAGTTTTTTGGCAGGCTGTTCAAGGACCTCGAGGGCGAGCGAATCTATACCGTCGGCACCTGGAATCTGCTGCTCGACCTGGCGCAGAAAGGTTTTGCCCAAGGCCGGGAGGGTGTGTTTGCACCCGACTCCATTGTCGTCAGCGGTGGCGGCGCAAAAGGTCTGACACCGCCCGACAACTGGAAGGAAGAGATCGCGCGATTTATCGGCGTACCCGGCATCACCATGAACTACGCCATGTCGGAAGTGAAAGGACATCACAAGATGTGCAGCCATGGCCGCTACCACATCGTGCCCTGGGTCATACCCTTCGTGCTCGACCCGGAAACCAGTGAGCCTTTACCGCGCACCGGTGTGGTCACGGGACGGGCGGCCTTTTTCGGGCTGCTGTCGAAGACACATTGGGGCGGCCTCATTTCCGGCGATGAAATAACAATCGACTGGGACAGCCAGTGCGGCTGCGGACAGACCACCTATCATCTCGACCCACGAATCGAGCGGTATAGCGACAAGACTGGCGATGAAGACAAGATCACTTGCGCGGCAACACCCAACGCACACCGTGACGCGATGGAGTTTCTGTCTTCGTACCAGAGCTGACAGAGACTACTCATGAGCAAACCCGTTATTCCAATGATCCTGCGAGGCAAGGTCGTCACCGACAACCTGACAGAAATTCCAGGTCGTGGTGGCAACATCACCTTCGATACACCCGATGCCTGCCAGTACCTGGATCAGATCCCCCTCGGTCATCCCGGGAAAATGGCAGACATGTACGAGCTGTCCTTCGACGAGATTCTCGACTACCTGGTCGAACTCGGCGAAAGACTGGACATCGACAAGAACGAATACATGCAGGAAGCGCGGGAGCTGACTTACGCGGCTTCTCCGCTTACACCGACTATCGTCGACCGGTTTTACGCCACCGCCGGCGAACACTTCAATCGCGACTTTCTGCGGGAAATGGCGGATGTCGACATCGGCATCGCCAAGCTGGACGGGTGGGTGCCCGAGCAGGTTGCTACCGGACCTCGCACGCAGGTGCGTTGCTTCGGCTCACGGGCGCTCCACATCATTCCCGGGAACGGCCCGGGCGGGGTGTATCGAGCGCTCGTCCGCAATGCGCTGACGCGCAGCGACGCCATCGTCAAAACCCCTTCCAACGACCCGTTTACCGGGCCGGCTATCGTACGTACGATGTGCGCAATGGATGCCGGCCATCCGTTGACCAGGCACGTCGCCATCGGCTACTGGAAAGGTGGCGACACCAGCCTTGAAGAGAAACTCTACCAACCCCACAACATCGAGAAGATCGTTGCCTGGGGTGGGTACGCCTCAGTCCGACACGTGACCAAGTACATTCAACCCGGCCTCGAGCTGATTTCCCTGGACCCCAAGCGCAGTGCAAGCATCCTGGGTGCCGAGTGTTTCGAGGACGAAACCGTCATGCGCGAGGCCGCGACACGGCTGGCATCGGATTTCGGTGGCTTCAATCAGGTTGGCTGCACCAACTCCCGGGTCGCATACGTCGTTACGGGAACCGACGAACAGGGATTGAAAAAGGCCAATCGGCTCGCCCGGATGGCATACGATGCCTTGATGGAGTTTCCGGAGAGCTACTCCACCAAACCAAAGACCTACCCGATTGGCCTCAAGCAGAAGATCGATAACCTCCGGCTGATGTGGGACTACTACCATGTGGTTGGCGGCGAGAATGACGAAGGCGCAATCGTCGTCTCGCAGACACCCGAAGCGCTCGATTTCATGCCGGAGATGGATGCACGCAGCATCAACATCGTGCCGATCGACAGCCTCGACCAGTTTCTGTCTGCCATTGATTCTTACACCCAAACCATTGGCGTGTTTCCAGAAGCGCTCAAGGACAGGCTCAAGGATCGAATGCCCTTGTTTGGCTGTCAGCGTATCGTGTCACTCGGTTACGCATCCGCCGTGACCATGGCGGGGCCGCACGATGCAATCGAGCCAATGGCGCGCATGGTGAAATGGGTGGTCGATGAAATCAGCACACCGGAAGAAAGACCGCCGATGTGGTTAGAGGGTTAAAGGGTTAAAGGGTTACAGGGTTCGAGAGTTGGAGAACGCACTATGAATGACGACAACAGTTTGTTTTGGGAAGCGCCGGAGAAGTATTTCAACAACTCCTACACCATGGCGCATAGCATTTCTCAGGAAGAGTTGCAGGCAGTCCGGCTGGCGGGTCTGAAAGCACGATTCGACCAACTGCGCGATCGCATACCCTTTTTGACCAGGTTGGCCGATGCTCAGGGCATACACGCAATCGAAGAGCTCAACGATGTCGTGCCGCTGCTTTTTTTGCACAACACGTACAAGAGCTACCCACAGCAGTATCTCCAACAGAACGACTTCCGCAAACTCAACCAATGGCTCGACAAGCTGACGGCACACGACCTCGGCAAGCTGGAACTGGGCGAAACCGACCGCATCGATGGCTGGATCAACGCGCTGGCCGAACAGACCCCGATCATGCCCTGGGTTTCGAGTGGCACCAGCGGCAAGATGACTTTCTTCCCGCACAGCTTCGAGGAAATGGACCGTTTTGCCCGGACTTATCCGATGACACTACTGCAGGACTTCGATGACGATCCAGCCGAAGCCGCAGCAGAAGACATCCATGAAATCTGGCCCTTCTACCGTCGTCCCGGCGGCGGCATGAACCACGATTTCGACCTGCGTATCAAATACATGCTCGGCGGTGACGAGAGCCGCTTCCACGCCATGTTCCCTGCCAGCAACAGTCTGGATATTCGCTATCTGCAAACACAGATGCGCATGTCGAAACTGGAGAACTGGGACGAGATGGATTCGTCGCCCGAACTCATCGAAGAGGGCAAGGCGTTTGAAAGACAACAGGCTGAAATGCCTAACGCGCTGGATGGTTTCCTGTCCCGGTCAGCCGACGAACTAAGGGGCAAACGCGTGCTGATGTTGGGTACCTGGCCCATGATGTACCAGATGGCCACCCTGGGCCTGGCAGCCGGCAAGGAAAACGTGTTTGCCCCGAGCTCCAGAATCCTTGCGGGCGGTGGCCGCAAAGGAACCGTTCTACCCGACAACTGGCGAGACGATGTATTGCGCTTTACCGGCGTCAAGACGCTTGGCGGTCTGTATGGCATGACCGAACTGCTCGGCCGACATACCCAGTGCGTGCATGGGCAGATCCACCTCGATCCCTGGGTGATTTCGCTACTGCTGGACGCCGAAACCAGTGAACCGTTGCCGCGCGAAGGCCGCCAGACAGGGCGTTATGCGTTTTTCGACTTGCTCGCCGATTCACACTGGGGTGGTCTGGTGACCGGTGACAAAATGACCGTCGAGTGGTCTGAACCCTGCGCCTGTGGCGCGAGCAGTGCCTATATCGTCGATGCAGAGGTCGGACGTTGGGCAGACGCACGCGGTGGTACAGATGAGATCAAGCCGCCAGGAGAGGCGCAAGCATTTGCTGCAGCCATGGCCTTTCTAACCGATTTCAGCTAACCCGGAGTAATTCGTGACGCGCACGTGCCACCGATAGATCGTCCAGCCCGCTTCCGTCACCAACTTCCTGCTGCGGACGCCGATGCACTCGCCCCGCGCGGCCGGGTTACCCGTTCGAGCCGGTACTGCGTTATCTACCCTTGAACTGCGGCTTTTCCTTGTTCAAGAAGGCCGCGGACGCGCGTTTGCAATCCTCCGTCATTGCGGAGAGCATCATGTGGTTGGCCTCCAGCGCCAACACATCGTTCAAGGTGCCATCCTCAGCTGCGTTCAGGTTCTTCTTCATGTAGCCGATCGCCAGCGTCGGCAGGTCTGCCAGTTGCCGTGCGAAGGCGCGCGACTCTTCCTCGAAGGTATCGGCACTGGCAACGCGCGTCATCATGCCCATGTCATAGGCTTCCTGGCCGCTGATTACTTCACTCAGGAAATACAATTCTCGCGCCTTTGCGGGACCGACTACTTTTGGCAGGAAGTAGGATCCGCCCGTATCGCCTGACGTCCCGATCTTGGCAAACGCAGTCGTGACCTTCGCGGTATCGAGACAGAATCGCATATCGCAAGCCAAGGCAAGCGACAGCGCAGCCCCGGCAACTGCGCCGGGAATGATGGCCAGCGTTGGTTTGGGCATGGTGTACAGCTCGTAGCCGAGATCATGGAATCGGCGCAACGACTGAACTCGGGCTTCGAGCGGTAATTCTTCGCCCGTTTCATCGACATCGCCCATGTTGTTGACGTCGCCACCGCTGGAAAACGCGCCAGCGGCGCCGGTAATGACCACGCACCTGACTTCCGGGTTGTCGGCCGCGCTACGCAGCGTATCGAGCATCTGAATCATCATGGATGGGGTCATGGCGTTGCGCGCTGCAGGGCGATTCATTGTCAGGGAAAGCAACCCGTCTTCAAACGTTTCTTCGAGCATGTCTTTATTTCACGTACTTCAACTACTTCACCTACTTCACGTACTTCACGCCTCCCACATTTCAATCGCCCAGGTCGAGGGCCGTTTGCAGGCCGGTCCAGTTTTCCTTGTAGGCGAATTCCTGAACGACAGTGTCCGGATCCTCGAACATCCCCATCGTGATGGTGCCTTCAAAGGGCGGCGGCGTATAGAAATCGAAGGGTTCGCCGATGACCCGTGCCATGTTCGGACGCATGTGATCGAACATCGCGTGGACATCTTCCTTGCTGTCGAGCCAGAGAAACATGCGATACCAGCTTGGCGTACGACCCTCGGGCAGTTCGATGACACCAAGCCCGGGGCTCGCCCACTCGGTGAGGCACAACCAGGTTTCCGCATGCGGATTGCTGCCTTTGAGGTAATAGCTGGTGGCTTGCATGCGATCCACCCCCATGGCATGTGCCATGTTCTCCCCCGAGAGTTCAACCTCATGCTCGACCCTCATACCACAGCCATCCCGATAGAACGCCAACGACTTGCCGGCATCGGCGGTATTGATGTTGATCGAAAAAATACGCAGCGTTTTGCCTTCGCCTGCTGACCCCGGTGACGTCTGCACCAATTCAACCGGGTTTCCCAGCGGATCGCGTACAACGGCAAACAGGACCTGGCCAAGAGGACCCCAATCGGCTTCGACCGGTTCGCTGATGAACTCGACGCCCTGCTCCTGGCCACGCGCATGGATGGCGGCAATGTCATCCACCAACAGCGTCATGCCCCTCAGGCCCCGCAGGTTCATTGCGTCGAGCGGCGAAGTCATCTGGCCGGGCTCAGTGGTAAAGGTAATAAAATCCATCAGAGTCGCGAGCTCGGACGTATCCTCACCGCAGACGTAATGGAATATTTCCAGGTGCTTTTCCTTGCCGGTTTTCTCATCGACCGTCGCCGTCTGCTTGCCGATTCCGATACCATCGAACCCCTGCTCCACCTCGTCCCGCTTCATTTCTTCGGTGCGAATGCGAAAGGCGTTCATCTTCAGGAAATCGGTGAAGAACTCGAGAACCCTCGGGTACTCTTCCTGCTGGTCCGTGCTGATTGTCAGGCAGATGTGGTAGACGCGATCGACACTTTTCATGGCTTTCCTCGCTCGAGTTTGTCGTTGTTGAGTGAGGCTGCTTGCCTCGTCTTGCGAGTCAGTATATCGCTGCAACCATGAAAAAAGCCTTAATCAACAGCCGAACCTGGCGCGCGGCATGCCAGTATACTACTTGAACCACTTCTCTTTGGCTTCGAAGTTCCTGCTGTACTTCGGATCGTCTCGTACTTCCTCGAGACCTGCCCATCCACCTTCTTCGTGGTTGGCAAATTCCTGTAGCACATTGTCCTGGTCGAGGAAGAAACTCATCGTCACATCGCTCCAGGGCGCCGGTGAGGGATAGGTATACGGATCCATCGCCGCTGTCTTCATCCGGGGCTTCATCTTGTCCCAAAGCGCTTGAACATTATCCGAATTTCCCTTGATCCAGTGCCACATACGGTAGTAGCTCGCGGTATAGCCCTCGTCAGGCGTGTTCACCTGAGTGACCGGGTCGTGCCACTGCGTTAGCGCGTAATAGGTCTTTGCATCGGGGTTTGTACCCTTCAAAAAACAAGTCGTCGCACGCGCGTCGGCACCGACATTGTTTGCCTTGGCAAAAGCCTCACCGGAATGTTCAACTCGCGCTGCGACGCTGACTCCACAGCCATCGACATGGAAGCTCAAGCCTTGCTCGAGATCGGCAGTGTTCTGA
Organism: Candidatus Azophilus sp.; assembly: GCA_965221465.1. Classification (GTDB taxonomy): domain Bacteria; phylum Pseudomonadota; class Gammaproteobacteria; order Pseudomonadales; family Azotimanducaceae; genus Azophilus. The sequence goes on along the minus strand of OZ244892.1, from coordinate 4,759,708 downwards.
TTGAGGGAAAAGATTCGCAGCACCTTGCCATCCCCGGGTTCGGCAACTTCGTCGGTTTGCAACAGTTCAACCGGGTTGCCCATGGCATCCTTCACCACCGCATACTGGACTTCTCCGATATCGCCCCAGTTGTCGGTAACAGGCTCGCTCAGGAACTCGATACCCATCTCTTGCCCGCGCCGGTAGATGGCCTCCATGTTGTCTACGAGAAGCGTGAGCCCGCGCAGACCCTGGGTGTACATGTTCGGGTGAGGTTGGGTGCGTTGTCCGGGTTCTGTCACGAAAACGATCAGATCGATGAGGCAAGCCGTCTCGGACATGTCCTCACCCATTACGTAATAGAAATAATCGAGCTTCGGTTTGCCGCTCTCTTCGTAAGTCACGATCTTCTGTGGGCCCAGGCCCAGGCCCTTCTCGAGGCCTTCGAGGGAGGATTCCAGATCCATTTCCTCCACGTTGATTTCATAAGCGTGCATACGCAGGAACCTGGTAAAGAACGCCATCTCCTTTGGCCACACTTCTTTCCAGTTTTCCGAGTTCACCGTCAGGCAGATGTGGTGATAGCGGTCAACAGTTTCCATGACTACCTCTGGTTTTTCTGGTTGCTTGGACTCTATGAAACAAAAAGGGACTTTTAGACGATAAACCTGCGAAAAGCCTGTACTCACCTCGCGGTGGTGCCACCATCGATGGGCAAGACGACACCGTTGCAGTAGCTCGCTTCATCCGACGCCAGATACAGGCACCCATAGGCCATCTCTTCCGGGGTACCCACCCGAGCCATGGGCGCAATGTTCTGCAGCGCTTGCGGGTCAGCCCTGATGCCGGTAACCACTTCTTCGGTCATGGGTGTATCGGTCAACCCCGGACACACACAATTGGACCGTATGCCCTTGGCACCGTAGGCGACGGCCATCGCCCGAGTCAGGTTGATCATCCCTGCCTTGGCTGCAGCATAGGTGTGACCGGAGTCAGCGCCCCTGAAGCCCCCGATACTGGAAACATTGACGATAGAACCGCTGCCCTGCAATAGCATGGGTTGAAGCGCGGCACGGCAAATGCTGTAGCACGCATCGAGGTTGATCGACATGACTTCACGCCACTTTTCAGGGGGTGTGGCTGCAATATCGTTCATCGAGTCAGGGCTGACAGCCGCCCAACTCCAGCCAACGCCGGCCGAGTGCACCAGAATATCCAGGCGTCCAAACTGTTCCATGACGCTCGCTACCGCACTATCCGCTTCCTCGTGGCGTGCGAGATCCGCCTGAATGACAGCACCCCCACCGCCTTCAGATTGTACGGCGGTCAGTACTTCCTCGAGTGGCGCCACACGGCGCCCGCATCCGATCACTGTCGCGCCTTCCCGCGCAAACAGTCCCATACAGGCCGCACCAATACCGGTTCCGGCACCTGTAATCAGCGCGACCTTCCCTTCGAGACGCTGGCTCACGCTTGTACCCCCTGACGTTTGTTTAGCCGTTCCTGAACCAATGGGAGACTATCCCAGTCGAGTACCGCTGCGCAGCTGCGGGGCAACCATGCGGCGAGAATCTCGCGGGTTGTGTCACTGGATGCAAAGGCGACACTGGCAACCGCACCATACATTCCGTGCGGCAGGTAGAAGCGATAGCTTTCCTCTGCAATCTCCAGGGTATAGGAGGGGTCTATTGCGCCAATTGCGCTCGCATGATCGCCGATCAATGCACGTTCGATCGCTCGCCGGTCTTCGGTTGTGACACTGGTGCTCATGAAGTAAGCCAGGTCGCGCTGGGGATCGTCGATCGCCGCCACCTGCCAGTCGATCAACCAGGCTTGTTCCTCCCCTTCTCGAGGCTCTTCGAACAGCACGTTGAGCGCCCGTGCATCGGCATGTATCAGGGTTCGATACTGACTCTTGTACCCCAGCCACGACTTCACCTGAGGAACGAATGCGTCGATCAACCGGTAGTACTCTTCCGGCAATTCACTGCCAAAGTACTCCCGCACCCTGGCCGCACCTGCGATATACAGCTCACCGTTGACCTCCGCGCTCGAATCCGCATTGTTCAGCCAGGTAAATTCCTGCAGACGCGGTGACTGCCAGAAATGCGTGTGAAGGTTCTTCAGTTGGCGACAAAGGGCTGTAGCCTGAGCGGTGGTCACACCGTTGATCTGATCGCCAATCGTGGCTCTTACGGACAGATCCTGCATCGCAATCGTGGCGTAGAAACCGAACTCGTCCACGTCGCCGAAGTAGAGCGAAGGAGCATTGACGACCCGCTCTTCGGTGAAAAGCTGCAGCGCCTCGAGTTCGGTCGTATTGGCACCGTTTTCCGCAAGCGCCATCGCCATGTGTGGATTCTCCGGAGTCAGTTTGCAGACCATCGACTGCGGCGTATCTCCCGGCTCGGCATTGTAGTCGATCGCGAGACGCAGCGTCGTGCAGGCGTTACCGCCGCTCATTCGCTCGACATTCACCAGCTCGACCCTCGGCGCATCGATGCCGGCGTGCCTTAGCACACTCGTTACCCAATCTCGATCGATGTTGGCGACATCTTTGACGATATGCGGCTCGGATACCTCATCCTCGAGCGTCTCGGGAATGTCCGGGTCACCCCACTTGCCGGGCACATAGGGACTGTTCCAGCATTCGGTAATACGGCCATCCTGAACCCGCCAGGTTTCGATGCTGCACATTTCGTACGGTCTGCCGCGTGTCGTGTGCATGTTGTATACGACCGTCACATACTCGTCATCGCCATGAATCGTTATGTTTTCGAAACGTGCGCCCATCTGGGTCTGGTACTTTTCGAGCCGAGCGATCTGTTCGTCGTGGGTCAGCACCACAACACCGTTGGGATCGTGGCGAATCATCGGGTCGGAGAAGATCTCACGAACCAGTTCGTATTCGTGGTTTTCGTAAACTCGATGTATGTACGCTCGCGCCAGCTCGACCGGACTTCGACCACCGTCGGCCATCAGTTGGTGCCCTCGAAACGAACCGGCAGGGCTTCCGGGCCTCGCAATGCCATACTGGCCGCGACCGGGAGTTCTTCAGGCGCGCAGGTCAGCTCTAGACTGTCGAACCGCTCAACCAGAGCCTTGAACGCACACTTCATCTCGAGTCTCGCTAGACGAAAACCGGCGCAGAAATGTATGCCGTTGCCGAATGTCAGATGCCGCCTGGCATTTTTTCGCTCGAGATCGAGACGGGTAGCATCGGGAAACACGTCCTCGTCATGGTTGCCCGCACCCCAACACAGGAAAACAGTCGACCCTGCCGGAATCGTCACGCCGCCGATTTCCAGGTCTTCCTGGGCATAGCGAGGGACGTGGCTGACGATGGTCTGCGCACGCAGCGACTCTTCGATGAATCGATCGATCGGTCCGTCGTCTTGCCGTGCTTTGAGGTGCTTGAAGAGTTCAGGCTCGGTCGCCAGGTGATAGACACCCCAACCGATACCGTTTCGTGTGGTGTCCAGGCCTCCCGCCACCAGTGCAACCCCCATCGCCAGAAGCTCACGGTCACTCAACTGTGGATCGTCGTCATCTTCTATGCGCGCAAAGACCATCTGGGAGATCAAGTCCGATCCCGGATTCTCACGTCGTTCTTCGATCGCGTTGACGACGAACTTCTGCAACTCGCAGATGTTCCTGGCGTGCTGCATTGCGGCGTCTTTTTCGATATCGACTGCAACGGAGGCGGCAATCGAGTCTGCCCACATGCTCATCTCCTCCATCCGATCCAATGGAAAGTTCATGAGCTTGCACATGGTCATGATCGGGATGGGCCTCGCGAACTCCGCCACCAGATCCGCTTCGTCGAGGCCTGCAAACCGGGATACCACATCGCGTGTTATCGCGAGTACATCTTCTTCCATCGCCGCAACTTTATGGGGCGCCAGAGCCTCGTTCATAAGCGCTCGACGACGGGCTTGCAGCGGCGGGTCGACCTTGATCGAGTCAGCAAAATCGTTGGGCCCGTACCCTTCCTGCCACATGAGCGCTTCCATCTCGGCTTGCCAGGGTGGCTCGATGGATTGTGTATAACCCAGGAAACTCGATAGCCTGGGGTCGAGGCGAGCAGCCTGCTGAAGGTCGTCGTATCGGGTCACCAACCACGCCTCGAGCATCGGATCGAAGTAAACCGGCGCCTCTTCGCGCAACCGTTGGTAGAACGGATACGGCCAGTCGAGCGTAGCCCGATCGAGAAGCGTCGGCGCGTCACGCATTGACTTTCTTCCACAGCTCGAGGCCCTTGCGGAACCCGAGAACGTTCCATGCCGCCAACAATCCTGTCAACGCGCCCGTCGTATGTCCCAACAACAGAGCATCCTGGCCCGCAAGATAGAGGCCGGGAATTCGCGTTTTGGGTTTCAACCAGGTCTGCTTCATGCGTTCCGGCGTACCGTGGAGGCCGTATATTTCGCCATGTTCGTACATGTTGAAGTGGCGCGTGCTCAAAGGTGTCGAAAACTCGTAGTAGTCGACCTTGTCACGCAGATGCGGGTAATGCCTGAAGAGAATCTCGAGCACCCTCTGCGCCATATCTTCCTTCAATGCATCGTACTCCTCACCCCGATGCTCCCAGGTCTCATGGCGCCACTTCTTGAAGTGGTCGAAGTTTTCGATATAAAAAAAGATCGACGCCGTGGACTTGTTTGGGTAGCGCTGCGACCAGGCGCCATCCTTGGCAGATGGAAAAGTCATGTACAGAAACGGAATGTCCGCGTTCAGATCCTCATTGAATGCGGCGGCGTCCTTTTCGAAGTCGTAGCTCTTGAAAACCAGGTGCTCGGAGTCGTGCAAGCCCAGGCTCTCGGTCGATTGGTTGAAACCGACGAAGAGATTGAAGTGCCCAACGGCACGGTCGACCCGCTCGAGTTTCTTGTCGTAGCCGTATTTCTTCGTCAACGCTTCGGGGACCAGGTGTGTAAACGTATTGAACACGCCCGCCGTGCTCACCACCTGAGGTGCACGGACAACGTGCCCATCGCTCATGCGCACGCCACTGGCGCGACCTGCCTCGAAAACGACTTCGTCGACCCTGGCATAAGTATACAGATCACCCCCGCCCTGCTGAATGACCGGAATGATGTTCTTTGCAATCTCGGCACTGCCACCGATCGGAAAACCCATGGGCGATTCATTGATCTGAGCACCGGCGACGAACATATAGGACAAACGATCGGGTGTGATACCCGCGGCTATCCAAAGGCAGCACACAACTCGAATCAGCTTTTCGTTATCGGTAAATCTCGACACCACCTCGTAACAGGTCTTGTAGAGATCGGCTGGCACCAGACTCGAGAACACCCGCCCAAGCAGCCGGCCAAGAAACCCCGAACCCGTCAACCGCAATCCCAGCATCATCGGCATGCCACGCTGGACGGTTTTCGCGCCATGTGCGTAGATTGCATCGATCGCTTCCGACTCTTCCGGAAACAACTGCTGCAAGGCCCGTCGATCCTTGCTCGCCTGCATGGTGATCGGCAACCGCGGACCGTCGCCGAAACTCAACAGCAGCTTGTCTTCGTCCATGGCGCGCCAGTGGATGTTGCCATCCGATATGAAGTCGAAGAGCTTCCGCGGCAAGGTTCCAGGCGTGGCCACTTCGTTCATGAAGTGGACCCCTACATCCCATTCGTAGCCGTTGCGCTCATAGGCGTGGGTGAAACCACCGGCCGTATAATGTTGCTCGAAGACAGCGACCTTCTTGCCCATTCTGGACAGACACGCCGCCGTCGACAGCCCGCCCGGCCCGGAGCCGATCACAATGACATCGTAATCGTCGTCGACGCGGCTTGCGCGGTAGCGTCGTCCGATCCTTATCGAACTGGCTTTCGTGGCTGCCTTTTTCTTGACGGGGCCCGATTCTATTGCCTCTGCCATTGCTTCCTCCGGGGCCTCTTCTCCACCCTGAATCGCCACCCTGCATCCCCGCCCCACATCTCGATTCTGCATCTCCACCCTGCATTCAACTCTACGTGCTCGATTCAGACAAATCTCGCAAGATGCGGATAAATCCACCATACTCGGGGAAAGTCCGTTTCTGAATGAAAAAAACACGATGTGTAACCTAACCTCCAGCCGATGACGTCGGGAGAAGATCTTGATCGAAGAACTGGAATATCCCACATACACCTCCAAGTTCCCTGAACTTGGTTTCTACGCATTTCCGGGTGCAACCTACGACACGCGTTCAGCGCTGGACCAGGTCACCTATGCCGACCAGCTCGGCATCGGCAACGTCATGGTTTCAGAGCGCCCCGACTACAAGGAAGCCGGGACACTGTGCGGCGCTGTTGCGGCAGTAACCGAGAATATCCACATCGGCACCTCGGCCATCAATCCGAATACCAGACATCCAAACTATGTCGCGGCATTGGCCTCGTCCATCAATCGCATGTCCAGGGGTCGTTTCGCCCTCGGCCTGGGCAAGGGCACAAATTCGCTCATGCAGGCATGGGGGCTGAAGCCCAATACCTATGCGCGCGAGAAAGAATACGTCGAGTTGTATCGTCGATTGCTCAAGGGCGAGACCATCGTCGGCTATTCCGGTGAAATCGGCGACTACGGACGATTGGGGCTCTTCGGAGAGTACGTGAACGAAGATGTCCCAATCCTGTTTATCGGGTTCGGCCCCAAAAGTTTGCAGAACGCAGGTACGCTTTATGACGGTGTGCATCTGCACACGTTTATCGACCCGGAGTCTCTGACTCGAGCTGTCGGCTTGATTCGCGAAGGAGAACGACAAGCGCGGCGCCCCTCCGGTTCGACCAGGATCTGGAGCGTGTTGGCAACGCTCTGTAACGTTTCAGAAGAGGAATACCTCAAGGGCGTCGTTGGCAGGCTGGCCACCTACATGCAGATTCCCGGCTACGGTGAGGGGCTGATCAAGATAAACAACTGGGATCAGGAGGCTGTCGAGGCGTTCCGCAGATCCAAAGCTGTCATGGACGTGAACGGGTTGATCGATGCCGTCGCAACACTCCCTCAATTGGAGAAAATCGACAAGGAGCTACCACAGGAATGGCGTTCTGCCGCAATCGGGTCGCCCCGGGAATGTGCCGAACGCTGGGTCAAGGAATTTGAAGCTGGCGCAGACGGGTTGATCATCCACCATTCGAGCCCACGGGAATTCGAGCCCGTATTGCGGGAGTACGAGAAGATTCGACCCGGCCACCTGTTTGCAGGCTACACCAATCGCCCCGCCTGAATTCGCTGATACTTCATGATGTTGCACCGCTGGCTCGCCGAATGGCGCACCAGGCGGAGAAATTTACCGCGACGATGGGCGCAAGCACGAGCCCCAACAGCGCCAGACACACGCACCGCACACCTGCTCTCTCCCAGCGTACTGCATATGTTCCTTTCGCGTCGTCGTCCCGGCGTGCCGGGTTGGGAACTCGCATGAAACAAATTTTCAAGTTATTGATTTTAAAGCACTCACTGACGCGGAGAGCGGTGGCTTCGATCCGGCGCCGAGAACCGGTATACGGTACGTGCATGCGGCGCACCAGGCGGAGGTGCTTACCGCGACGATGGGCGCAAGCATGAGCCTCAACAGCGCCGGATACACGCACCGCACACCGATTCTCTCCCAGCGGTTGTCAGGTGTTCGTTGCGCGTCGTCGTCCCGGCGCGCCGGGTTCGGAATTCGCATCCGTCGGCGATGGACGTGGGTTACGGCTCAACCACCAAAGAAGAGATTCTTGGCGTTCTGATACAGATACTTGTCGAGCACGCCCTCCCGCAGATCGAGCTCGACTGCCGATGCAAGTGTTCGGTTGAAGTTCAGGTAGGGGTGATCGGAACCGTAGATAATCTTGCGAGAGCCACGCGTGTTCATGTACTGCAGAAGCTCCGGCGGCAGGTATTTGGGTAGGTACGCTGTGGTCAACAGGTAAAGATTGACGTGCTTTTGCATCAATCGAATGGCCATCTCCCACCATGGGTGTGCACCATGGGACATGACGATTTTCAGTTCGGGAAACTGCAGGCAAACGGCGTCGAGTAGCAACGGGTCCTGACACGCGGCCGGCCCCATGGGCCCGGGCACACCGGTATTGATCAGCAGGGGAATATCGAGATCGATACAACGAATATAAGCCGGAAAGTAGTAGGCATGATCCGGCGCCAGGCCGGTGACGAACGGTGTAATACGCGCGCTCACGACCGGGTGGTTCTCTGCAAGGCTCACGAGGTTGGAGACTTCACGGATAGACCCCGTTGGTTTCAGGCCTACCTGGTAGAAGAACCGATCTGGGTGCTTTTCTGCAAAGGACAGTGCATATTCACTGGTATCGTCTGCATCGATCGAAATGACGGCGCGCTCGACCCCTGCCGCATCCATTTCTTCCACGAGTCGAGCCGGGTCGGTGTTGTTCTCGAAATCCAGGTCTGCACTCTTGAAAAAGTTCTTGGTGAGTTCCTGAACATCGACGCCCTGCTCTTGTTCGAACGGCAAAACGTCACGACCGGAAGCCAGGCGATCTGCGAGATCGACCCATATCCATGGCTCGATCGCGCGTAATCGTTCTTCACTCATTTAATTTCCCCGAGGAACCGGCTCGCTCAGTGTCGTTTGATTCACGCCACTCGCGGACACTCGGGCATCAACTCGTCGATGACCCGGTCGTAACTTTCCTTCCAGTCCACCTTGCAGGGACCAACCCGTTCAATGAGTTTGGAGGTATCGGAAATCGTACACATCAGCCCCCATGGGTCTTGCACGAATTCTATTTCCTCCTTGCCGATTCGTTTGCCGATATGGTTGGCGACATCGCGAATATCGACGATTTCAGCACCGGTCCAATTGAGGATTTCGGGGTCCGTCGAGGCGATGGAGAGCAGGCCCGGGACATGATCGTAGATGTCGTCATCATGAATGTACTGATATACACAGGGCCGATCTGCATGGAACCCGGGGAATGGCATGCCTGCCGCAATGGCCCCGACGTAACCTGCGGCCAGACCGTTTTCAATCGTGCTGACCTGACACCCCAAACGGGCAATCGTGGTCGGCACGTCGAATTCATCCGCGCAAAACCGCGCTACGACTTCCTGCGCATTCTTGGACGCGCTGTACTGTGGCGCATCGTCGTGGAATGGCCCCAGCAGGCCATCTTCGACCTCCGGTTGGTCGTACTGATCCGGTTCGCGCTTCTTGAATACGCCGGTCGTGCTGACGACGAGGATGGAATCCGCATTGCGAAAGCGAGACATGACCTTGCCCGTGCCCACGCCATTGACCTGATTGGCCAAGTGAAAGCTCTTGCCATTGGGCATGAAAATTCCGGTCTCGTCGCCCTGACACACATCGCCACCCAGGTGTATGACGTGATCGAACCGCTCGGGCAACTCGGAGAAGTCAGGGTCGAGCAGATCGACCGAACGCGTCTGCACACCCATGTCATCGAGGCGTTGCTTGCGATCGGGATCGGTAAAACGGGCTATGCCCCACACCTCGTTGTCATCGGCCAACAGCCGCTGACTCATCGGGATTCCCACCTTGCCGGAAGCACCGGTCAGCAGGATTCGCTTGCCTTGTAGTTTGTCCATCGATGCATCCCTTTATCCGGATTAGCCAGTTGCTTCCCGCGCGAACGTTGTAGCACCAAAACTCAAGAGCGCAATCATCGCGACCTCTATTGCCAGTATCACACCTTGAGCGTCGGTGTAGCCGTACTGAATGACGCCAAACGTCCGCACGATCATGATGCAGGCCAGAGAGATCACTGCCGGCCAGATCCACTGAGCACTGGTCTTGATCAACCCCAGCAACGTGAACACTGTCATCGCAATAAAGGCGCCACCAATATCGGCACGTACGCCGATGTTGGCGTCGGCATCATTGAGCACCATGTTGAACACCGAGTGAATGCCGTCGGCGTTGAACGCCATGTTGAATCCGGAAATGCCGGTCAGCATCACCAGCACGACCGCTGCTCTTGCAAGATTGAGTTTCATTCTGTTCCCCCTGGAAATCTCTACATTCCAACCACAAAACCGCCACCGACATCGATGGTGGACCCAGTGACGAAGCTCGACATGTCGCTGGCGAGATAGACCATCACATCCGCAGCCTCGCCCGGTTCGCCCCAACGACCGAGTACATTTGCGTTTTCGGCCAGCTTGACCGCCTCGTCAAACGGCAAACCGGTTTCTTCTGCAACGCGTTTCGAACCGCCCAGGCCGAGCTCTGTACGGATGGGCCCGGGTGCAATGCAATTGCTTCGAATGTTGTCGACCCCGAATTCCAGCGCAATCGATTTGCTCATGCCGATCATGGCCATCTTGGAGGTCGTGTACGGCGCCCAACCCGCAACCGGTCGCGTGGCGTTGAGCGACGCGTTGTGGACGATCGAGCCACCGCCCTGCGCTCTCATATGCGGGATGACTGCCTGGCAGAAATACCATGCGCCTTTGAAATTGACCGCGATATTGCGGTCGAGCATGTCCTCGCTGCACTCGAGAAAGGGCCCATTGTGGGTGGCGATGCCTGCGTTGTTGATCAACACATCGACCCGCCCGAACTTATCCATCGTGGTATCCACCACCTGCTGGACTTGCGTTCGATCGCTGATGTCGGCCCGAACCCAGAGACCTTCTCGACCTTTCCTTTCGATTTCACTGACGAGTCGATCGAGCTTGTCGGTTGCCCAGTCACACACGACCACATCCGCGCCCTGCTCGGCAAATTTCACGGCGGCCGCCCAGCCCATCCCGATTTCGCTGTTACAGCCCGTGATGATGGCTACCTTGTTTTCCAAAAGCATGAGAACCGACCCGTGGCATTTGGATTCATGCTATGCAGCGCGTCGGGATTAATGCACCGCAAATCAGCATTTATCCGATCGCAGTCAGGTGGGGGTCGGCGCCCCGTCATGTGGAACGAGTCTGACGATGGAACCTGCTTTGCCATGTTCGAGCAGAACGTAGACCAGGCCATCGAACCCCATCTCGACATCGCGTATACGAGCGAAATGGGTCAAGAGCATTTCCTGCTCGACCACTCGGTCATCGACGATCCGAATACGAAAAAGCGTCTGTGCACGCAGGCTGCCGAGGAGAATGTCGTTTCCCCATTCAGGAAAGCGCCGGCCCTGGTGAAAGGTAAAGTTGGAAAGCGACGGTGCAGGCGTGAAGTCGACCACCGGCAGAATCGTCTGGGTCAACGGAAAGTCGAGACCGAGATCGTAACCGATCGCCACCGGCTCGGCATTGTAGTCCAGGCCGTTGGTATAGAGCGGCCAGCCGTAGTTGCCGCCACCAACGATCTTGTTGACTTCATCGCCACCCCGCGGCCCCATTTCGCTACTCCAGATCGATCCGGTCCGCGGATCCGTAGATAGCCCTTGCGTCGTTCTATGGCCGTAAGACCAAACCGTGTTGCGGGTAGACGATTCCGATTTCTCCTTGTCCGGTTGCCAGAACGGATTGTCGGCAGGAACACCACCGTCGTCGTGCACCCGGTGAATCTTGCCGTACGGCGTATCCATCACATGAAGATTGTCGTACGTACTCTTGCCGCCAACGGTCACATAAAGATCGCCGTTACCATCGAAGGCAATGCGTCCTCCCGCAACCCCGTCGGGAACAACGGTGTAGTTGTCCTTGTGAACCGACCAGACAACCTCATGGTCGACCCACTCGTTGTCGACGATGCGCCCTCGAACGACGCGTACCATGGATCTCGGCCACGGCGTTCCGCAATCGAGCTGACATCGATCGGCGTGCGAGAAATAGATCCAGCCATTGGTTGCGTATTCGGGATGAAGCTCTACATCCAGCATTTGCCCCAAACCCAGATATCCACCCCGAATGTGGATGATTTCGCGCCAGACTTCCGGTGTACCTGCAACGAGCGGACCCTGTCGACCCCGCGTGTCGACCACCGACAACCCACGCACTTTTTCTGCAAGGAGAATGCGCCCATCGGGCATCGGCTCGATCGAGTAGGGCCCGCTCGATAATTCGGTGACCAATTCCACGGTGAAGTCATGGTGTCGTGTCTCGACAACACCCTCGGGGAGCCGATGCAAGTGCGAATCGGCAATGGATGGCAAGCGTTGTCTTCTTTCGATGATATAGAGCGCCAACGCTTTCACCATGGAGCCCGAAATCTCCTCGGGGAGGGTTTCGTGCCGTTCCGATATGCTGCGGATCAATTGCGGGGTCGAATCACCGAATTCCAACTCGGCAGCAATCAGCCCCGGCGCGGTTGCCGTGCCTTCGAGCCGATCGCCATGGCATCCCGCGCAGTGTTCGAACCAGGCCAGACGAGAGGGCTCGCGTTCATCGTAGGTGCTGATGAACCAATCCACCCCGAGTACGCCGACACCAGCCAGAACGACAAGAACGATGATTGACTTGATAATCCAATGCATATCGTCAGAAGAACCCGGGCACCTGACCCCGTCTACATGACACTACAGTCAGTGTTACCCATCTGTCCAGAATGGACTCTCGGGTAATTGGTCGGGACGACAGGCGCCAATTGCCCAAGGCCCGGATGCGCCTTTGTCCGGCAAGGTTGCGCGATACGTGACACACCACAAGGGCCTATCGCTTCCACGGTCAGTCTTTGCCTGTGTTCATTTGCTCGTCTTTTTTCTGTCCAAGATGTGCGAAAGAGTTGATCGAAAAGCCTATCGGGCTTAGCCTCGACGATTTGGCTGCCTTCACTGCCAGGACGGGGTAATGACTCCGGCTGATGCCCTACAGGATCATGCTCTTCAATCGCGCCATCTTCCCACCATTCCTTTTCCGCGTTGATCGTCAATTGGACTTGGGGCGAGCAACCGGGGCATGAAGAGCACCGCGTACTACGACCGGAACCCTGACGCCCGAATCGCGGCGTACGACAAGCTGAGCGCCGCCGAGGTCCATGGCGCCTGGGCACCGCAACACCTGCGCGAGGAACCCGGCTTCGCCTGCGACATCGGCGCCGGCTCCGGGCGCGATGCCAACTGGTTGGCTGAACTGGGTTGGGAAGTGGTTGCCGTCGAGCCGAGCGTGATGCGCGATAAAGCCGCCTCGATGTCGCATCCGAGGGTGACCTGGCTCGATGACGCTTTGCCCAACCTGAATGTCCTCCGGGCGCTCGGGCGAAGATTCGACCTGATCCTGTTGAGCGCGGTCTGGATGCATGTCGCGCCCAGGGAACGGGAAAGAGCGTTCCGCATCCTTTCCGAGTTGCTCAATCCATCGGGTCTGTTGGTGATTACCCTGCGCAAGGGCGCAGACGAGCACGAAAACGCGGCGCGGGGCTTTCATCCCACTTCCGCGGACGAATTGATCGGCTACGCCAATCGGCGTGCCGTTGCGTTCAAGGACCGCACCGAAGCCGAAGATCTGGAGCGCGGTCACGTGCGTTGGGAAACGCTGGTGTTTGAATTGCCGGACGATGGCACCGGCAGCCTGCCGCTGCTGCGCCATGTCATTGTCAACGACAACAAGTCATCCACTTACAAACTGGGCTTGTTGCGCGTGCTGGTGCGAATAGCGGAAAGCGCTCCGGGTATCGTCATGACGCGCACCGATGACCATGTGGACATTCCTTTCGGCGTGGTCGGCCTGTATTGGATCAAGCAGTACCGGCGCCTGGTGGATCGGGGCATTCCCCAACTGCCCGGCAACAAGACCGGCTACGGTTGGGCGAAGGATGCCTTCAGGCAACTGATGACCGGGATTTCCCCTTCAGACCTGCGGCTCGGCGCACGCTTCGATCCAATACGCGGAGCAATCGTGACCCGCGCAATCAGCGATGCCTGTCGCAACATCAAGGCGATGCCCGCAAGATACATCACCCATCCCGGGTCTCCCGACCAGCCTGTCTTTCAATGCGATTCAAGACGTGTGCAAAGTTCTTCCAAGCACCTGGTCCTGTCGAAGGACTATCTGGCGAAATTCGGTCGTTTTCGAATTCCAGCTCCGCTTTGGCAGACGCTCGGGCAATACGCTTGCTGGCTGGATCCGGCTATCGTCAAGGAGTGGTCGCAGTTGACGAAAGGCTGGGGCGTGGCGGATGCATCGAGCGATAGCCTCGGTCTCGACTGGCAGGAAAGCGCTCGCGAAACCAAAGTCGCCATCTCGAGGGCAGAAGAAATAAGAACTGCAGGCTTCGATCTCAAATGCGTCTGGTCTGCCAACTCGATAAGGCGGTCGTTCCAGATCGATCACTGTTTTCCCTGGGTGCGCTGGTACAACAACGACCTGTGGAATCTGATGCCGACACGGGCAGACATCAACCTGCGCAAGCTCGACAAACTGCCTTCCTCGCTGGCAATGTCCGACGCTCGCACACGCATCATCGATTGGTGGGCAGAGGCCTGGGAACACTCGGAGCGATCCGAGCAGTTCTTCATGGAGGCGGAATACTCACTGCCCGGACTCTCCGACGACCGTCCATCATTGCAAGAAATCTATCAGGCAACGCTGCACCAGCGGGCACGACTCAAACAGGATCAACAGCTGGTGGAATGGTCTGTATCAGGACTCGGTTAGTTGATTGCCTTCACTACGCCCGGTATATCCACCCCTGCCAATCCCAATGCTGCGGCGCAAGCTAACCAGATTCCTGGGAAGGGTGATGGCCACCTGCCCGGTGCCGACCCAAACGCGCCTCCAATTCGGCCACGCGTGCCTCCGCAGCGCGTTGACGCTCTTCAGCCGCTTCGGCCCTCGCGGCGATGCGGCGGTGACTGAGGAGCAGTTCCTCCTGGGTGGGGAGGTCCATGCCGGTCGCCGGGTCCATCAGCCGCACCTCCTGGTCGAACTGCCGGAACGTCAACCCCAGCACCTCGCTGTGCAGTGTCCAAGACCCGCCATGCCGCTCCGGAACGACAGGAACGTACGAGCCGCCCTCGAGGCGGAACCCCCGCAACGGCGGTTCGTAGAACTCTGCCCGCGGGTCGCAGGCGACGTACTCGCGCACACCCATTGACTCGTAGATGGCCCGCTTCTCGTTCAGGTCGCGCTTCCAACTGCTCGGCGAGGCCACCTCCAGGGCGAAGTCCGGCGGCTTCGGTTCCTCCCACAGCCGGTAGCTGTAGCGGGGCAGATCGCGCGTGCCGACCACCACGAACAGGTCCGGCGCCGCCACCGCCTTCCGATCCCCTTCCTTGGCGTAGATCAGCAGGTCGCTGGCCACGTATACGTTGGGTCGATCACCGTACCAGTTGACGCGCACCGCAGCGTCGAAATAGCGAATGGCGTAGCCCTGAAAGTCGTTCTCAGACATGGGCTGGCCGTCGGAACTCGGATACTTCTCCTCCGAGCGCCGCTCGCGTTCGTGGAACTCGGCCACCAGCCGCGCCTCCTCCTCGGCCAGGGCTTCGGGGGACATCACGCGGTCGCTCATGGGTGTGTTCTCCGGGCCTCGAGGGCGAGCCGACAACGTAGCACGGCCGGTTGCGGGTCGCAAAACGACCGCGGGCACGGCGACATCGGGCCGAACGGGGTTGTTACCGGCCCGGGCAACCACCGGAAATCAGCGCAGATACTTGCGCCTGAGATCGGCCAGGTCCTGGGCGTCGATGCCCAGCTCCGCTTCGGCGTAGGCCTCTACCGATCCATGCTCCTCTCGAATGCGTTCGATGACGAAAGCGAGGTATGGAACGCCATCCGGCGTCACCAATGGATTGGGTCGGTCGGGGTGCGGCATGGCCTTGCGGTATTCCAGCATTACGGCCGCGAAGGCATTGCTCTTGGCGGCTTCGGCCAGATCGACGCCGCCCTGCTCGACGGCGGGCCGGCGAAAGTCGGTGGACAGCAGGTAGTCTTCGATGACGGTGGCTTCGGGCACTCCCAGCAGCAGCAGCATGAGGGCGGAGACTACCCCCGTTCGATCCTGTCCGGCCGAGCAGTTCACCACCATGGGCGCCCCGTCATCGAGCGCCAGGTCAAAGTAAGTCTTGATCAGAGGGCCGATCGATTGCAGCAGTCGGGGGTACAACTCGCCCATCCCGGGGCGGCTGTCGGATTCATCGCCGGACACCATGGCGGCAAACGAGTAATCCCCCGTCAACACCTCGATGCGACGCTTGGCCGCCCAATGGTTCGGATACAGGCCAATCTCTTCGTTCGAACGCAGGTCGACGACGGTCTCGATGCCGAAGCCATCCAGATAAGCCATGTCCGCCTCGGTCAACGACGTCATCGCGCCGGAGCGGAACAAGAGGCCCCTGGCAACGGTTTGGCCGTCCGTGGTCCTGTATCCGCCAAGGTCGCGGAAGTTCGAACCCCCTTCCAGCGGCAGCAGTCGCCGATAACTCATCGACAGGTCGGCAACCGCCGTCGTTGCAAAGACAATCAGCAGGAAAAAGCTGACAAATCGAGCTGGCATCGCTTCTTACCTCAATTCAACCCCGGATCAAACCGAGTGTACACCGCCCGGCCGGTCAGGCTTCGCTTTTTTGCATGACGGCCGCCCCGTCAATAGCTGAACCGGAATCCGCGCGACGCGAGCGCATGTAGCATCGTCCGTCCTCATGGGTCATCGCTACGTCACCCCCGACAGCCCCTCCACGGCGCCCAATTGCGTCGCCAGCCCCACCGCATCCTCCACATCGATCTGGAAGGCGATGCCGGTACCCGGCTCCCCGTCGAAGCGCCCGGCTTCCCCGATGCGCTCGAGGATTGCCGGCGCCCTGTCTGCCGCCACCACGAACACGATCATGTCCCGTTTGGACGCAACTTCCAGCCCCAGGAAGGTCTTTTTCGGGGAACGGCCCTCACCGCGTGCGCTCGTGATGACGGTGGCGCCGGTTGCGCCGGCGGCCCGCGCCGCATCGATGACGGTGTCGGTCTTCTGGTCGTCCACCAGGCTGATGATCAGTTTCAGTTGCATGGCTCAAGTCTCCATGGAAGGAGGAATTTGGGAATTGCGGCGCCGGCCGAACCAGGACGCGGCCATGGAATAGCCGAGCACCGTCATGATGGGGAAAACGCTGGCAAAGGCGATGAGGCCAAAGCCGTCGATCAGGGGGCTGCGCCCCGGCACGCTGGCGGCGAGGCCGAGACCGAGTGCGGCAACCACCGGTACGGTCACCGTCGAAGTGGTGACGCCCCCGGAATCGTAGGCCAGGGGCACGATGGTTCGGCTGGAACGAAACGTCTGCACGATGACAACCACGTATGCTGCCACGATGTACCAGGGCAATGGCGTTCCGGTAACGATGCGGAAGCAGCCGAGCGCAACGCCCACCGCGACCCCCACCGCCACTGCAATTCTCAGGCCCCAGGCGTTGACGGCGCCCCCCGAGGCCTCCTCGGCCTTCAGCGCAACGGCGATCAGCGAAGGTTCGGCGACCGTGGTGGCAAAACCGATGGCAGCGGCAAACGCGTAGACGAGCAGGTAGTCGTCCCAATGCACGGCGACCGTCGTCTCCACTGTCGCACCGGCACCGGCGCCAACCGCGGTCAACTGCCGGGCCATGGTCTCGCCGATCGGAAAGAGCGCCTCCTCGAGACCGATCAGGAAGAGCGTCAGCCCGACCAGGACGTAGCCGAACCCGGCCACGATGCGGCCCGCGTTCGGCAGGCGGCGGCGCAGCACCACGAACTGGAAAAACACCAGAATGCCCACGATCGGGGCAACATCGAACATCGTCGACAACACCGTGCCGCCAAGGGTTGCAAGAAACTCCCCCATCAGACCAGCATCCCGTAAACGAGCACGAAGACCATCGGCGTCAGGCTCGCAAAGGCAATCAGCCCGAAGCCGTCGATCATGGGGTTGCGGCCCTTGATCGACCTGGCAAGCCCAACCCCGAGCGCCGTGACCAGCGGAACCGTGATCGTGCTGGTGGTCACACCGCCCGAATCGTAGGCCACACCGATGATTTCGTCGGGTGCGAAGAGGGTCAGGGCGGTCACCAGCACATACCCGCCGATGATCAGCCGATGCAGCGGCCAGCCCTTGAGGATGCGCACCACACCCAGAACGATGGCTGCCCCTACCGAAACCGCCACCACCATGCGCAGGTTGAACGCATACTCGGCACGCGCCGCCGCATCCGCAGCGATGGCGCCGGCCTCCGCGGCCACCTCCGCCGCCTCGGCCGCAACCGCGATCAGCGCCGGCTCCGCCACGGTGGTACCGAACCCCAGGCAGAAAGCGAACGCCAACAGCGCCGACAGGCTGCCCTTGTCGGCAAACTCCTGGGCAAGCTCCTCGCCGAGGGGGAAGAGCCCGCTCTCCAGGCCCTGAACGAACAGGGTCAGCCCGGCAATGACACAGAAGAGCCCCACCAGCACCGACCCCAGATTCGGGAACGGTTGCTGCAGAACCACGATCTGAAAAAAGGCGATGACCAGAACAATCGGTGCAAGGTCGCCGATGGCGCCGACGATGCCACGCACCAAGGTCGTCAGCACGCCGGTCACGATGCGTTCATCGCCATGGCGGTGCGGGTGGCGCGCTCACGACCTCAACCCCTGCCGAAATACAGGTAACAGAGGGACGCGATCACCAATGCGCCGATGACGTTGAGCGCCAGCCCCTCCCGGATCATGCGCTGCACGGTCAATTGCCCGGTGCTGAAGACGATGACGTTCGGCGCCGTCGCCACCGGCAGCATGAAGGCGCAACTCGCGCTCATCGCCGCCGGTATCATCAAGAGGCGCGGGTCGATTGCCGCCCCCAGCGCGGCCGCCGCCAGAATCGGCATGAGCAGCGATGTGGTCGCCGTGTTGCTGGTGGCTTCCGTGAGAAAGGTGACGGCCAGGCAGATGACCAGGACGACCGCGAACAGCGGCCAGGCGGAGACCATGGATACCCCGCCGCCGATGCTCTCGGACAGCCCCGATGACTTGAATGCCGCCGCGATGGCGAGCCCCGCGCCGAACAGGATCAGGCTGCCCCAGGGGATCTTCTCTGCGGTCTCCCAGTCGAGCAGGCGCTCGCCCTTGCCGTTCGGCACGATGAACAGGACGACAACGGCGAGAAACGCCACCATGGCGTCGTTCGTGTAGGGCAGGCCGAAGAGTGCCGTCCAGCCGCCCATGGGTTCCACGCGGGTGACCCAGGCCAGCGCCGTCAGGCCGAACACCGCGAGCACCCGTTTCTCTTCCGGCCGCCAGGGGCCGGGGTCCGGCAGGTCCAGCGTACCCCGGTAGGTC
Source organism: Candidatus Azophilus sp. (assembly GCA_965221465.1). GTDB lineage: Bacteria > Pseudomonadota > Gammaproteobacteria > Pseudomonadales > Azotimanducaceae > Azophilus. Next base: position 4,740,601 of record OZ244892.1, on the reverse strand, counting down.
ATCGAGCGCGTCAGCCACAGCCCCATCAGGGGAAGAAAGAGCAGCACCACCGGCAGACCCAGCGTCATCCACTCGGCGAAGCCGATCGTCATCCCGAAGGTTTCCTCGTAGACGCCCCGGAAGATCATGTTCGGCGGTGTGCCGACGGGGGTGCCGACCCCGCCGATATTGGCCGCGTAGGCAATCCCGAGCAGCAGCGCCGGGGCAAGTTTCGGGTCGCGCGCGCGTTCCAGCACCGCCAGTGCCACCGGCAGCAACATGAGGGTCGTCGCCGTATTCGAGATCCACATCGACAACCCCGCAGCGGCGATCATGAAGCCGAACACCACTCTCCTGCTGCTGCCGCTGCCCACCCGGTGTATCAGCGCCAGCGCGATCCGGCGGTGGGCGCCGCTGCGCGCCATGGCGGTCGACAGTATGAAACCGCCCAGCAACAGCAGTATTACCGGATGACCGTAGGCCTGCCCCACCTCCGCTCCGCTGAGAACACCGAACAACGGCAACAGCGCCAGCGGCACCAGCGAGGTCGCCGGAATCGGAATGGGTTCCAGCACCCACCAGATCACACAGAGCGTTGTCACGGCCAAGGTGATGGCGGCTGCCGGCGCGGCCCCGGTGAACAGCATCGTGTACCAGGTTGCAATGGCAGCTACGGGCCCCAGGACCAGGGCGACAGATTTGACGCGCGTCACGGCAACACCGGCAACACCGCACAATTTCTCGGCAACGACCGCATCAGGCAGTGAGAAAGGCCACGCCCGTCCAGCAGACGGACGCCAGCGCCGCGGCGACGGTCGCCTGCGGAATCTGCGTTTTCACGTGGTCCATGAGGTCGCAGCCGGTGCACACGGAACTGAGCACGGTGGTATCCGAAATCGGCGAGCACTGGTCGCCGTAGACGCTGCCGTCCATGACGGCGGCGAAGCAGAGCGTCATGAACAGTTCCGGGTGCGCCAGCCCCTGGCCCTGCGCCACCGCCCAGGCGAGGGGCATGGCCAGGGGAAAGGCCACCGCGTAGGTGCCCCAGCTCGTACCGGTCGAGAAAGCAATGGTCATGGTCATCAATTGCAGCAGCACCGGCAGCATGAAGAAGGGAATGGCGTTGCCGAGTTGTTCGACGAGAAAGATGCCGCCGCCGGTCTCCCGGCTGATGCCGCCAATGGTAATGGCGAGCAGCAGAATGACCGAGCCGATCAGCACCCCCTTGATGCCCTCGTGAAAGCCCGTCATCAGATCCTTCAGCGACATGCCCTTGGCGAGCGCCATGCCGGCGGCCAGCAGCAAGGCCCCGCCGAACGCCCAATGGACATTCGGCGAACCGAACGCAATGAAGGTGCCGACCGCAGTGGCGACCAGGAACACGACGGGCAGAAAGAACTCGACGACGCTCGGCTGGTACCCCTCGGGCACATTGCTGCCCTGCAGTTCCCTGGCGGCGAGCGGCGCCGCGTCCGGCGCATCGAGAGCCCCGGTCGACCGAGCCCGGGCCATGGCTGCCGCCAGTTGCCGGCCGAGGAACAGCGGTTTCTCCACACTGAGCAGCAAGGTGCCGAGGACGGCAAAGATTGCGTAAAAGCAAAAGGGCACGCTCTGAAAGAAAAAGGCGATGCGGTCGGCTTCGGTCGCCAGGAAACCGACGCCGGAGACGAAGATGAACGCCTGCACGTAACCGGGCCAGGCATTGAAGGCAAGCTGCGAGGCAATGGGCGAAGCCGTGGAGTCGACGACATAGGCCAGTTCTTCGTGACTGACCCGCTCCCGGTCGGCGATGGGCCGCACCGTCGTGCCCACCACCACCGTGCTCATGGTGCCCCCCTGGAAAAAAACCACCCCCAGCAACCAGGCCACCATCTTGGCGCTGCGTGGGCCCCGCACGAAACGCACCGTGACGAACTCGGCGAAAGCCTGGGCGGCGCCGGTGCGCGACCAGACGCCCATGAGCCCGCCGAGCAGCCACAGATACAGCACCAGCACGCTCGCCGAACCCGTGGTGGCCACCGAAGGAATCAGCACCTCGCCGGTGAGATCGTACTTGCCGAGGATGAGGGCGCCCGCGGCGATGCCGCCGAGCAGCGCCGTGACCGGTTCCCGGGTCAGCCAGCACAACATCACGGCCACCAGCGCCGGCAACAGCGACAGGTAGCCGAAATGAAACCTGGCGGTCAGCTGGTAGTAGGCCGTGCGCTCGCTTCCATCGCGGATTTCCGTAGCGGAAACGAATTCCTGCCGGACCGCCGGCGTGCCTCTGAGGCCGGCTTCGCGGAACGCGTGCAGTTGCGAGTCTTCGATGGGTACGGGTTCGAAAAGGACCGGCTCGCCCTCCAGCCGGTAGTAGAGCCGGCCTGCATCGTCCGCCTGCGCATCGAGGGCGACCTGCTCCAACGTCCAGGTGCGCTCGACATAAAGCCCCGCCAGCCAGGACACGACGAGCGCCAGCGCGAAAACGACGAATCTGCGCATTCCCGAGGACATCGTCTCCTCCACAACCCGTTACCGGGAAAGCCGCGCATTGTAGCGGGAACGGATGGCCCATGTTCGGCAGACAGGCGCCGCCCGCACGGCTAACATCCGCACAGCTTGCGGAGAACGGCGTGAAACGAGGCGTATTGCTGGTCAACCTGGGTACACCCGCCTCCACCGAGGTACGGGACGTAACGGCGTACCTGCATGAATTCCTGATGGACCCGCACGTCCTCGATCTGCCGTCCTGGTTGCGCCGCCTGATCGTCACCGGCCTGATTCTGCCGTTTCGGCCGAGACGCAGCGCCCGGGCCTATGCACGCATCTGGGACGCCGCCGGTCCCGCTACCGGCTCGCCGCTCTTGCACTACAGCCGGCTCTGCCGCGACCGGTTGGCGGAAGTCGTCGACATGCCCGTTGCCCTCGCCATGCGCTACGGCGAACCCGCAATTCCGCGGGCGATTACGGAACTGACCGGCGCGGGTGTCGACGAAATCCTGCTGGTGCCCCTGTACCCGCAACACGCCGACTCCACCCGCACCACCTGCATTGCCGCTGCCAGGGCGGCGTTACCCCCGGGGGTCGATCTCGACGTGCTCCCACCGTTTTACGACCGCATGGTTTACCTGGAAGCCCAGGCCGGCGTGATCGCCGCAAGCCTGCCCGAACGCTGGGATTACCTGTTGTTCAGCTACCACGGCCTGCCGGAGCGCCACATTCGCAAGGCCGACCCCACCGGCAGCCACTGCCTGTCCCGGGCCGATTGCTGCGATACGCAATCGCCGGCCCACGCCACCTGTTATCGCCACCAGGCCTACCGGACATCGGCACTGCTTGCCCAGCGCCTGGAGATCGGCCCGGACCGTTACGGGGTCAGCTTTCAGTCGCGCCTCGGCCGGGCGCCCTGGCTCACCCCCTACACGGACCAGGAATTGCAGTCGCTGCCCGGGCGAGGCGTGCGTCACCTCGTGGTGGCCTGCCCCGCTTTCGTCGCCGACAACCTCGAGACGCTGGAAGAGATCGGCATGGCCGGCCGGGAGGCCTATCTGGCCGCAGGCGGCGCCACGTTTACCCTGGCGCCATGCCTGAACGCTGCCCCCGACTGGGTCTCGGCACTGCGTCAATTCTGCACGCGCTGATCGGCCGCGCCTTGGGTTGGCCAACGTTGCAGGCTACACTGCGCGCGCCATGACGAGCGAATTGCACTATCCCTACGCCGAACACCCGGCTCCCGGCACGACGATCGAGGTGGCCGACGGGGTGCGCTGGCTCACCATGCCGATGCCGGGTTCCCTCAATCACATCAACCTGTACCTGCTCGAAGACGGCGACCACTGGTGGGTGGTGGATACGGGCCTCGGCAACGACGAGACCCTCGATCTCTGGCAGGAACTCTTCCGCGGCGACATGGGCGGCCGCCGGGTGCGGGGAGTGATCTGCACGCACATGCACCCCGACCACGTCGGCCAGTCCAGGGCAATCACCGACGAATTCCGCTGCCCCCTGTACATGACCCGTACCGAGTACTACCAGGCGCGCTCGTTCGCAGCCAGCAGCGGCAGCCACCACTCCTCGTGGCTCGGCCAGCAGTTCTATCGGCGGGCCGGCATGTCGGAGGACTACCTGGAACAGCTTTTCGGCTTGTGGGAGCGGAAGGGTGGCACCACCATGATGAACATGCCCGGCCTGCCGTCGGGCTATCACCGCCTGGAACACGGGGACGTGCTCGGCATCGGCCGATACAACTGGCGCGTGGTGGTCGGTTCCGGCCACTCCCCGGAACACGCCTGCCTGTATTGCGATGCGCTGAAGATCATGATCTCCGGCGACCAGATCCTGCCGATCATCACCTCCAACGTCAGCGTCTTTCCCAACGAACCCGAAGCCAACCCGCTGAAGGCCTGGATGGATTCCCACGACCGCTTTCTGAAAACGCCCGAAGAGACCCTGGTGCTGCCGGCGCACAACCTCCCCTTCCGGGGCGTCCGCCAACGCCTTCGCGACCTGATCGGTCACCACGAAGACCGGATGCTCGCCATCGAGGAACACTGCGTCGAACCCGCGGTGGCAAAAGACCTCCTGCCGGTGCTGTTCGCCCGCAAACTCGACCCGCGGCAAATGATGATGGCCCTCGGCGAAGCCATCGCCCACCTGCACCTGCTCATGCACAAGAACCGCATCGAGCGCGCCCTGTACGAAGACGGCATCTACCGCTTTCGCTCCATCGACCCGGATCTGGCCCGCCGAGCACACCCGGGGGAGCACGATGCGCCGGACGACGGGCCGATGATGGTCTGATGGAGTCGTCCGCCTTTCGGCGCCGCATTGCCCGGTACACGCACGGCACGTTGCGCTGGGGCCGGGACCGATTGCCCCCGGGCGTACGATCCCTGGTCGGCGTGCTGTTCATGATTTGCGGCGTCTTCGGTTTCCTCCCCATACTCGGGTTCTGGATGTTTCCGCTGGGCATCGCCTTCATTGCCCTGGACATCCCATTTGCACGGCGCCGCCTCGACCGATGGATGGTGAAGCTCGGGAGCGAGGCCGGCAACCCGACGGCGCAGCAACCGCAGATCGACAGGGGCAACGAGAGCAGGCGGCAGGGTTGAGGCCGAAATCGGGCCGCCGCTCGGCAGCGCGTGCGGCTTCGAGACGAGGGGAAAAGACCACGAGGAGACGGATATGGGGCTGCGCGACACGCTGGGGGTGCTGATCCAGGTTCCGGGCCTGCTCTCTTTGAAGAAGAAGCTAAAGCCCCGCCCCCTCGAGGAAAAGGACTGTTTCGCCTTGCAGGTGGAACGCAACGCCGAGAGATTCGGCCACCGGCCGGCCATCCTGTTCGAAGGGCGCACCGTCAACTGGTCGGAATTCAATGCGCTGGCCAACCGCTACGCCCATTGTCTGAAAGCGCGGGGCATCGGACGGGGCGACGCGGTGAGCCTCCTCATGGAGAATCGCATCGAATTCCTCGCCGCCATGACCGCCCTGAACAAGCTGGGCGCCATCGCCGGGCTGGTCAACACCAACTTGCGGGAGCGGCCGCTGGCGCACTGCATCGCAACCACCGATTCGAAGGCGTGCATTTTCGGTGAGGAACTGACCGAGGCGCTTTCCGGCGTCAAGGGCGAACTGCCGCTCCGGGAAGGCAGCGATTACCTCTACGTGCGCGACGCCGGCAAGCCGTCACCCAACTGGGCCGTCGACCTCACTGCGGAAAGCGACAACGCAGCCGCCGACAACCTGCCGGATTCCCGCGAGACGAAGCTCGGCGACCGCGTCGCCTACCTCTTCACCTCCGGCACGACGGGCCTTCCCAAGGCATCGATCTGGTCGAACCGGCGCTTTCTGACTTCCGCCGGCATGTCCCATTGGGCCGGTTTGAAATGCACCGAGAAAGACCGCCTTTACCTGTGTCTGCCGCTCTATCACGGCACCGGCCTGATCATCGGCGCCGGTGCGGCCATCGCCTCCGGCGCATCCATGTTTCTGCGCCGAGGGTTTTCCGCCAGCAGCTTTCTCGACGAGGTTCGCGAATACCGCACCAATTGCCTGGTCTACGTCGGCGAACTGTGCCGTTATCTGGCGAATACCCCGCAGCAGCCCGACGACCACGTCAACCCCCTCGAAACCGTCATCGGCAACGGACTGCGCCCGGACGTGTGGATGGAATTCAAGCAACGTTTCGGCATTCGCCGCATCAGCGAATTCTACGGGTCGAGCGAGGGCAACGTTGCCTTCGCCAACCTGCTGAACAAGGACTGCACCGTCGGCATGACCACCGCCGAAATCGCTCTGGTGGAATACGACACCGATGCCGACGAAATCGTGCGCGACGAATCCGGACGCTGCATTCCGGTCGCCGCCGGCGAGCCCGGGCTGTTGCTCGGCAAGATTACCGAAGAAGCGGTGTTCGAGGGCTACACGAACACCCAGGCGACCGAACAGAAGACCCTGCGCAACGCCCTCGGGGACGGGGATGCCTGGTTCAACACCGGCGACCTGATGCGCGAGGTCGATGTGGGCTTCAATGCCGGGTTTCCCCACTATCAGTTCGTCGACCGGGTGGGCGACACCTTTCGCTGGAAATCGGAGAACGTCTCCACCACCGAAGTGGGGGAAATCGTCAACGGTCATCCACAGGTCCAACTCTGCAATGTGTACGGTGTGGAGATCGCCAATACCGACGGCCGCGCCGGCATGGCGGCCCTGGTGCTCGAACCCGGGGTGGAGACACTCGATCTCGAGGATTTCTCCGCGTACGTCAACCGGGAGCTACCCTCTTACGCGCGTCCCGTCTTCCTGCGCCTGCAGGCCGGCCTCGACGTGACGGGAACCTTCAAGATGCGCAAGGGCGACCTGAAAAAGGAAGGATTCGATCCCGGAACCGTCTCGGACCCGCTGTACGTGCTGAAACCCGGCCAGGAAATCTACGAACCGCTCGACGCGGAATTCGCCGCCCGAATCGACGCCGGAGAAGCCGGATTCTGACCGCACCCATGCACCAACTGGCGCGGCCAGGCAATCGACCCGAATCCCGCCACCAGTTTCCTCCTGCGGACGCCGTTCCGCTCGAGCAATCGCGGTCGTGTTTTCAATATGCGAGTTCCGAAACCGGCGCGCCGGGCCGACGACGCGCAAGGAACACCAGACAACCGCTGGGAGAGAACCGGTGTGCGGTGCGTGTATGCGGCGCTGTTTAGGCTCGTGCTTGCGCCTATCGTAGCGGTAAGCGCCGCCGCCTGGTGCGCCGCATGCACGTACCGCATACCGGTTCTCGGAGCTGGATCGAAGGAACAGTTCGCCGGCGCAGGCCTGTTTCGTTTCGCCAGCCGATCTGCGGAAGGCGGGTTACAGGGCCTTGAGATTCAGCAAGTGGTGGTCGACTTTCGAGACATAGCGGCGTCCCGCCTGTTCGCGGCTGCTGTTCCTGCCAATGTTGTAGGCGATCAGGGCACAGTCGCCGCCGCCGCCGCAAAGCTCCTTCAGGTAAGCGAGCACCTGGGCGCCGCAATGGATGTTGTGGCGCGGGTCGCTGAGGTCGTCGCCGCCGCAGAACTCGGTCCAGTAATGCGGCTTCACCTGTGCCGGGCCGATGGCGCCGGCGTGGGAGTGCGCGTGCTTCCTGAATGCGCTCTCCACCTGCACGAGGCTCGCAATCAGTTCCGGTTCGAGGCGCTGCCGGTCCGCGGCTTCGAGGATCCAGGCGGCAAACTCCCCTGCGCGCGCGGGCTCGAGCCCGAATGCACCTGTCAGCCTGTCACTGAATTGCGCAACGCGTTGCTCCCAGGTGATGCTGGGCAGTGCCGGTTTGGCAATGGCGACCGTCCGGTAACCCGGGTTGGTGATTACCGCGACAAACGCGAGGCAGACTCCGAGGATCACGACAGCCGCCACACCATGACGCACCCTGGAGCGGCCTTCCGATCCCAGCCCGCAAATTTCACCGACTTTCGTCGCGAGGGCATCGAGGTGACGAATGCGGGCCAGCCCGCGCAACCGCCCGACGCTGGATTCGACGCCGGCCACAAGCCAGCCGCGAGCGCGCGTAACGCGTTCGTTCAGACGGTTCATCCATCCAGCGAGCAACACGGCAACCATCCTTTCCAATTTGGATACCGAAGACAGCGCGGCATTATGAAGAAAAAATGGAGGCGAATCTGCCTCAGAAGGACATCAATTTTTAGACTTTTTTGTTATAAGTAATGGCTTATTAATTCTTTTCTGGCTTCTTCCGCAACTTGAAATGATCCCAGGACACGATGTATTCCGGCGCCATGACCACCCAGCGGCGATTCCGTCCGCGGGCCGTGGCGGCGAACGGCGGCGGTGTATCCAGCAGCGGCTGACCGAAGCCGCCGTTGTATTTCACGCCGATCTGGGCGCGAACGTCGGCGAGATGCGGGTCGCTGTTCTCCGCTTCGATATCCTCGAGCACCCGGCCGTGACCCTGCAGCATGACGCCCTGCAATTCCGGGAACATCTCGTTGCGGTCGACGACGATGGTGCACACCGGATTGCGGCGCAGATTGACGATCTTCTGGCCCCGTCCGAAAAAGTAGACCGCCCCCCCAGCCCAGCCGAACCACATGGGCGTGAGGTTGATGCGCGACCCGGGGCCGACGGTCGCCACCCGCATGGTCCATTGGGCCGCCATGATCTCGTCGACCTGTTCGCTGGAAAGCGGAATCTGTCGCGGTGGCGCCGTCCTCGGGCCGACCGGTTGCAGCCGTTCTTCGGCAACCACGGCCGGGGCGGCTTTTGCCGGCGCGGCAACGGGTTTCCCAGGGCGCGTCAGCCGGTTCTGCAGACCTCGCAAGACCTTGTCGAGCATGGCGTCGGCCCGCCGTCGATGGCTCGATGGCGCCCCAACCGGCTCAGGCAGCCGACAGTTCGGCCACGATTTGCCGCTGTACGCGGTCTGGAATGCCGCCGTAGGCGGCACCGGTCCGGTCGATCACATCGCCGTAGCGCTGCTTGAACCGGCTCGCAATGTTCTCCGGTTCGCCGACCACCGCGAATTCCTCGAGCATGTCATCGCTGATGAGATGCCCCATTTCCTCCCACCGGCCCTGCTTCGACATGGCGTTCAGCTCCGGCTGCAGTTCGCCGGCCCCGATGCTCTCCAGTACCGGCTTGTAGGCCGGCGTCGACCCGTAGAAGGCGATCTGCCGGCGCGTCAAGGCATCGGCCTTTGCCACCTCCTCCTCGGTATGGCCGGTGACGACAAATGCCGGATAGCTGATCTCGAAGTCTTCGCGCTTCCTGCCCGCTTTCGCCCAACCCCGTTCGAGCGCCGGCAGGGTTACCTCCCGCAGGTATTTCTCCGTGGTGAACGCGTGCACGAATACGCCATCGGCCACCTCGCCGGCAACTTCGGTCATCAGCGGACCTACTGCCGCCAGGAACACACGGGGGGCGCCGTACTCGGTATTGGTAGGCGTGAAGAACGGCGTCATGAGGGTGTGCCGGTAGAACTTGCCGGTAAACTGCAGGGGCTCGCCGTCGTGCCAGTTGGCCCAGATGGCGCGCATGGCCAGGATGAACTCCCGCATGCGCGGCGCCGGATTCGACCAGGGCATGCTGAAGCGCTTGGTGATGTGCGGCCGAATCTGCGAACCGAGGCCGAGCACGAAGCGGCCTTGCGACGCGGCGTTCAGATCGTGGCCGATATTGGCGAGCGTCATCGGCGAGCGCGCGAACGCCACGGCAATCGAAGTCAACAGGTCGACTGTCTCCGTCGTCTGGGCTGCCATCAGCAGCGGGAAGAACGGATCGTGCCCGGTCTCCGCGCTCAGAATTCCCGCGTAGCCCAACTCTTCGAGCGCCCGCGCTTCGGCCCCTGCCTTGTCGAGCTGCCAGCCGACGCCACCGTCTACTTTCATTGCATTCCCCTGGTTTTTCGTGGCCCGGGCGCCAACCCGAGCCGATTTCGTGAACGATTACCGATGTCCCGATTGTTTCAGCTTGCCGGCGGTGACGCAATCGCGTTCCGGCGACACCGCACTCCAGCAATCCAGACCGGCGATACCCCGGGCCGGCAAGAAGACGAGCCCCCGGTGCTTGCTCGACGCGTCTGCAGTTACCGTGACCCGCGTCGGTGTTTGCCGACGACGAGTATCAGGCAGCCGACGAGGAAAGGCAGGGCACGCTCGGCCACATCCCCCGGCGTATCCGGCGACAGATACAGCAACACCGTCAACCCGAACCCGGTGGCCACCGCCGCGATGACCGCGCCGGGACGCGCCGGCCACTCGAGGAGCCGCGCAATGACCAACGGACCGAATGCGGCGCCAAGAGCATTCCAGGCGAACAGCACCCGATTGAAGATCGCATCGGGCAGGCCGTGGGCGACCAGCACCGCCAGGACGCCGACCGCCAGGACCACCAGCCGGGAAACCCGCAGCGATGCACTGTGCATGAGGTCGTGGCTGACCGCGGATGCCGCAACCAGCAACTGGCTGTCTGCCGTCGACATGATCGCAGACAGCACCGCGGCGACGAGCACCCCGGCCAGCACCGTCGGCAGCAGCCGGTCGGTCAGGGTGAAGAAGATCTGCTCGGAGTCGCCGACCGGCGTTGCCACCAGCAACACGTGGCCGCAAAGCCCGAGCAGAAACATGCCGCCGAGCACGATCACGAACCAGCCCAGAGCCACCAGCCGAGCGGTGCGCAACTGACCCAGGTCCCGAATTGCCATGATCCGGTTCAGCAGGTGCGGCTGACCGAGGGGCCCGAAACCGACGCTTATCATGCCGAGCAGAAATCCTGCCGCCAGGATTCCCTGGTGTTGCCCGGTCAGCGACAACTGCTCAGGGGAAGCGACCGCCGCCAAACCCTCGGCAAGCCCCCCGAATCCCCCGGCGGCACTCAGGGCAAACGCGGGCAGCAGCAACGCAGCGATCAACATCAGAACCGCCTGCAGCGCATCGGTCACGCTGACCGCCCAGAAGCCGCCGAGCAAGGTATAGGCGAGCACGATGCCGGCGCCGAGCAGGAGTGCCTGAAACTGTTCCACCGCCATGATGTTGGCGAAGGTCACCGCAGCGCCCTGAAACTGCGCAGCCACGTAGAAGGCAAATGAAACGGCGACCACAATTGCCGCCAGCGCCAACAGCACCGTGCGCTGGCGGCCGCTGACTCCGAATGCCACCAGATCGTTCAACGTCACCCACCGATGCCGGTGCGCCGCGTTGTTCAGCCGCCGGCCCAGCCAGAACCAGGCCAGTACGTGCCCGGCCAGTGTCCCGGGCAGCAGCCAGACCGCGGAAACGCCCTGGCTGAAGGCGATGCCGCTGACGCCCAGGATGGTCCAGGCCGACGACGAGCCGGCCGCGTAGCTCAGCGACCCGACCAACGCCCCGAGACCGCGGCCGCCGATGAAATAGGTTTCGCCATCCCGAGTACGCCGGCGCGCCCAGGCGCCGATGGCGAACAGCGCGAAAAAATACGCGGCGAGCGTCGTCCCCAAGACTCCGGTAGCGGGCAGATCGATATCCACGAGTCAACCCCGGCGGGTATCGGTTACGGGTCGCAAGCGGTCATTGCTTGCCGTCTTCGGCGGTTCGGTAGTCCCCGAATGCCGCATCGCGCCTGGAAAGCGCCTGGGTCAGGCCCTTGCGCATCTCGGCAAAGTGGGCCTGGGTGGTTTTCGTGAAGGTGGCGAGTTGCTGCATTTCGGTGCCGGCGCGAATGCCCGCGCGGATGCCCATGGCATCCATCTGGCGGTGGACGGCGCGCTTGTTGATCTGCTGCAGATCCGTGGGTGTCATGGCCACGCGCTCGGCAATGGCGAGGACGCGTTCCTCCAGTTCGTCCTCGGGGAAGGCGCGGTTGGCGAAGCCGCACTCGACCGCCTCCGTGCCCGACATGTGGTCGCCGGTCAGCATCAGTTCCATCGCCCGGCGCAACCCGACGATCCACGGGTAGAACTGGTTGTCCGGCGGGCTGATGGCGCGCACCACCGGATAGCCGATCCTGGCGGTGTCCGCCACGTAGACCAGGTCGCAGGCGGTGGCCAGTTCGGTGCCGCCGGCCAGGCAATAGCCGTGTACCTGAGCGACCACCGGCTTGGCCAGATCCCAGATCCTGAAGAACCCCTCGACCACGTGCCGGGGCCAGTTGGCAAGGCCGCCGGCGGTATAGAACGGCTGCTCTTCCGCCGTATTCGACTTCAGGTCGTATCCGGCGGAGAAGCAGGGGCCGGCGCCGCGGATGACGGTCACCCGGACATGCGCGTCCTGGTCGGCAGCCTCGAGCGCATGGAACATCTCTGCGCGCAGCCGGTTCGACAGCGGATTTCGCTTCTCCGGCCGGTTGAGCGTGATGCGCCGCACCAGCGGCCGCGGGTCGTCGACGACGATCTTGCTGTATTCCATGAACGGTCCTGTCTGCTTCGGGGCGCCGGGGCTTCACTCGAATCGGAAGCGCTTCGCGGTGAAGGCTTCGAAGGTGCGGTCCATGTCCGACCGGTTCGCCCCCAGCGGCGCGACGATATGTGTGTGCACACCCATTTCCGCATGTTCCTGGAAGCGGCGGTGTATCTCGTCTTCGGAACCGATCACGGCGATCTCGTCGATGAGGTCGTCGCCGAGCGCACCGGTGCTCATGGCTCGATCCTTGCGCGCCCATCCTTCGGCGATGGCGTCGGCAACCTCCGGATAGCCGGCCCAGGCGAGGAACTTGTTGTACACCGGCGTCGCGTAGTAAGGCGCGAACGCTGCCTTGAACCGGTTGCGGGCCGCCGCCTTGTCGTCGGTCGCCAGCACCATGGCGCGGTGCACCACCTCGACGTCATCGGGGTTCTTGCCGGCCCTCTCCGCGCCGATTCGCACATGTTCCATCATCCGCGGCAGCACGCGCTTCGGCCACAGGTTGAAGATCACCCCGTCGCCCACCGCCGCTGCCATCTCGATCATCTTCGGGCGCAATGCCGCGATATAGATCGGTGGGGGAATCTCGAGCGGCGGCTGGCGGTAGCCGTGGCTTTGCAGGGTGGCGCCGCTGTAGTCGGTCTTGGCGCCGGTGAGCATCGAGCGCACCAGTTCGGCCGTCTCCCGCACCCGGGTCAGCGGCTTGTCCAGGGGAATGCCGTTCCAGCGCCCCATCATGGTCTGGCTGGAAGAGCCGATGCCCATCACGAACCGCCCGGGCAATAACTGGCCGAGCACGTTCACGCTTGCCGCGATGATGGAAGGCGAACGTGTATAGACCGGGGTCGCTGCGATACCGATACGGATGCTCGTGGTGTGCTGGGCAACCGCCGCCACCTGGGTGATGGAATCCGGAGCGCCGGAATCGCCGAACCAGGCATCGGGATAGCCGTTCTGTTCGGCCCACTGGATCAATTCGATACTGTTGCGGACATCCGGCCATCCCGGCACCGTTACTGCAACGCGTCTGGTCAACGCCATGGTCGTACTCCTTGCCTGCCGCCGCGATTCGTCAGAGCATCGTCTCTGCAACCAGCGCCAGGGCTTCCGGCTGCTGGCAACCGATCATCATGCTGGAAACCTGACCGCGCTTTTCGGCCTCGCGCCAGCGTTGCAGGCGGTCGCGGATGCGATCGGCCGGCCCCACCAGGTGACAGGCATCGATGAGTTCCGCGGGCACGGCGGCCATGGCCTCGTCGCGCTGACCCGAAAGGAACAGATCCTGGATCTCTACCGCTGCTTCCTCGAAACCCAGCCGCTTGGCGTAGTCGTTGTAGAAGTTCCGGTTGCGGGCGCCCATGCCGCCCACGTAGAGCGCCATGGAACCGCGGATCGGCGCCATGCACTGCTCCACATCGTCGCCCATGACCACTGTGACAAAGGGCGCCACATCGAACCGGCTCCTGTCCTTGTCGCCGGCATTGGCGAGCCCGCGATCGATCGGCCCTTCGAAAACGGCATACTGATCCGGGTCCATCCAGATGGGGAAGAAGCCGTCGGCCACTTCCGCGGCGGCTTCCACGCCCTTGGGCGTGATGCTGGCGGCGTAGATGGGAATGTCCTCTTCGCAGTGCAGGATGCTCTTCAACGGACGTCCGAGCCCGGTCGCACCCGCACCGGTATAGGGTAGCTGGTACATGTCGCCTTCGAAGGTCGCGGCAGCTTCACGGGCAAATATCTGCCGCATGATGCCGACGTATTCCTTCAGCCGGGTGACGGGTTTGCCGTAGGGCACGCCATGCCAACCTTCCACGACCTGCGGGCCCGAAGCCCCCAGGCCGCAGATGAACCGACCGCCGGACAGCTCCGCCAGGGTCATCGCCGTCATGGCCGCCATGGCCGGCGTGCGCGCCGGCATCTGCATGATCGCCGTGCCCACCTTGATGGTTTCGGTCTGTGCCAGGATCCACGCTGCCGGCGTCACGGCATCCGAGCCGTAAGCCTCCGCGGTCCAGACGGAATCGTAGCCCAGGCTTTCGGCGTGCCGGATCCCATCGATTGGAATGCTCATCTTGCGGCCCGAGTAGCCGCCCACCAGTCCCAGCTTCATAATCAGCCCCGTGTATCGACAACAAATCGCGCCGCAAAATAGCAATCGCGGACAGCCCGCACAATACGGGGCATGAAAAAAGCTCGCCAAGAGTGTAAAACCGGCACCATGAGCATCGATCCGCAACAATCGAGCGATGGCGACCCCGCGCGGGGAGACCGCGACGCTTCCCCGAGCCCGGGAACGCAGGACGAGTCAGGCTCGACCACCTCCATCGACGACGCGCAACAGGCCGACAGTTCGGCTGCCGACCACGCATCCCAGGCAGTGCAACTGCAGTTGAGGCCACTATCCATCCAGGCGGCGGCCCTGGTGAAGTGCATCGACGGGCTATCGAACATCTTCTGGATCTCCATCGCCGGCACCGTCCTGTCGATCTTTTTCGCGAGCCTCAATCAACTCGATACCAATGCCGCCTCCGACCACATCTTTCTTGGCGAGTATCAGGTTCCCAAGTCGATCCTGCCCCTGGCCGCGGTGGCCTTCGCCCTTTTCGTCTTCTGGCTGACCGCCAACCGGCTGAAGGTGCTCGACGATGCGCTGCACACCACGGTGCTGCCGGCGGAGGCGGTGCACGAGATCTTTCGCCTGAACCCCCCGGTGCTGCACGTCTTTCAGATCGACAATCTCGAGCGCTTTGCGCCGGCTTCCGGCGTGAACGTGTTCATCGTCAACTGGGCAATCTTCTTCGGCAACAGCGTCTCGCTCACCTGGTCTTCAACATTGCAGCAGGGCGCCTATTTCGGGCAGTTCAAGCCGACCATGCTGGCGATCTTTCTGCTGCTGATCGTCGCCGTCAATGTCTACGGCAGCAGGACGATCATTCCGCCGATGCGCAGCATTCTCGGCACCCTGCACGGCGTCGAATTCCGCCTCGGCCGGGCGCGCATCGCCGTGGCCCTGGCGCTGGCCGCCGTGGTATTCGTCATCGGCCAACGTCAACAATTCGAGTCTCCGGGCGACCAGCCCGGCGATCTGCTCGGCCCGATCATCGCCAATGCCATCGACGGCGAGACGCTTTACATCGGCGGCGCCGAGGTCAAGCTCTTCGGCATCGACACCGTGGAGGGCAACCAGGTGTGCCAGGACGGGAAGGGTCTCGATTACCCTTGCGGCCGCCGCGCCACCCAGGCGCTGCAGGCACTGGTTCAGGACGACCCGGTCGTTTGCCTGCCGCTGTTCGCCATCGGCGACAATCGCATTGTGGCGAACTGCGAGATTGCCCCCGACGGCGAGGTCGCGCCCACCTCCCCCATCGAAATCATGGAGCAATTCCGACCGAACAACCTGTCACGACTGATGGTCGCAGATGGGCACGCAGTTGCCGTCGGCATCGGCACCCGTTTCTTCGGCGCCGAACAGATTCGGGCTCAGGAATCACGCAACGGCATCTGGCAGGGTTCGTTTCAACCCCCGGGATACTGGCGGCGGCAGTCCGGCCAACCGTAGGTCCGATCCGTTTCCGTTGGCACTTTCGCGATGGATTCGGAATCCTGTTGGCGCTCGCGATCCAGGGTGGACCAGACCGGTGTCGCCTAATTACCACGCTCCAGGTCGATGAGGTAGTCGACGATTTCCAGGGCTGTCCGCCGTCCGGAGTCCATGTTGACGGCGTAGCGGTCTGCCACGACCACGGTCGGCGTGGTGGCGATTTCGAGCCGCCGATGCCGCGCATCCTCCCGGGCCGCTCTGCGTCGGACCTCTGCGGAGTGATAGGCATCGAGGAATGCCTGCCGCTCGACGCCACGGCCCCCCACGAAGTCGGCAATCTCGTCGGGAGTCGAAAACCGGCGGCCGTTGTCGTGGATGGCCCGGAATATGCGTTCGTGATTGGCATCCAGGCCGCCGGCTTGCTCGAGGGCAAAGTAGGCCTTGGCCAGCATCGCCCAGGCGGCGTTGAAGCTGACCGGCGAGCGCTCGAAGCGCACATCGTCCGGCAGGCTGCCCTTCCAGTCGGTGACCAGCGGTTCGAAGTTGCGGCAGTGAATGCAGCCGTACGAAAAGAATTCGGTGACGACGATGGGGTTTCCCGGCCGGCGACGGGGCGGGTCGTCGATCAGTCGATAATGCTGACCTTCCACGAATTCCCCGGAACCGGTTCCGCCACCGCTGTAGATGATGCCGTAGCCGCCGACCACCGCGACGAGAATCGCCACGAAGCCGACGATGCCGTTGCGAATCCGCCCGATTCGGCGCTCTTCTGCACCACGCTTTTTCCTGGTTTTCACCGAATCAATCCCAAGCTGTCGAATCCAATGAATTTACTCGAGTCGAGAACGGTTCTGCCGCCCCGGCGCCAGGAACAAGCATGCCGTACCGCGGCGGAATACGCCAAGCGGAATCTTCCTGTTCGACCGTTCCGGACATTCGAAAACCGGCCCCGCAATCAACTGTGGCGTGTCGCCTTTCGCCGAAGCGGTACTTCGGCGGGTGGCAGCACGGCGAGACGGCACAGTGTAAAGGCGAGGGGCTTCAAGGTGTAGGGCGGGGCCGAACCACCTCGGTGGCCGACTTTCCAACCCGGCGCTCGCCATTCGAAAACCGGGGGTCGGGCGTCGGATCATGCGGCCGGGGCAAGCAACTCTGCCCAGTGCAGCACGGGTACGCCGGCGGCCGCGGCCAGGTGCGTCTGGCAGCCGACGTTGGCGGTGACGATGACATCGGGCTCACCGGCCATCAGGTTGGCAAGCTTGTCGTCCCGGAGTTGGTTCGCCAGGCGGCTTTGCAGCAGCGAGTAGGTGCCGGCGGAGCCGCAGCAGAGATGCGCATCGGCAACGTCCACGAGTTCGAAACCGGCCCGGGCCAGCAATTGTTCGACGATTCCGAGCACCTGCTGGCCGTGCCGCAGCGTACAGGGCGCATGCCAGGCCACCTTGCCGACGCCGTTTTTCCCGCCGGCAAGCTCCGTGAACGGTGCCGCCACCTCGGCGAGATCCCGGGTCATGCCCGATACCCGTGCCGCATCCGCCGCGTATTCGGCGTCCTCCGACAACAGGCGACCGTAATCCTTCACCGTGACACCGCAGCCGCTGGCGGTGGAAACGATGGCTTCCACGTCGTCCAGCAGGGGCCGAAGCGCATCGATGTTGCGGCGCATGCGATTCAGCGCCTCCGCAGCCTGGCCGAGATGCAGATTCAAACCGCCGCAGCAACTTTCTTCTTCGGCCCGGAGCACCTCGATGCCATTGGCGTTCAGCAACCGCTCCGCTGCGGCATTCGCTTCGGGCGTCGCCACGCGCTGAACGCAGCCGCGCAGCATCAGTACTCGGCGAGCAGACCGGAAACTCGGTTCCGGCCGCATTGCCGGCACCCCGCTGTCCCGCTTCGACCCCTCAGGCAGCATCTTTTCGAGCGCCCCGGGCAACAGCCATCTGAACCATTGACCGAACTCGACCCAGCGCGCGAACGACTCCGGTTTCGGCGCCGTCCGGCCGAGCCACTGCCGGGCGGCCGCATCCCAGGGCGGGCGCCGCGTCCGCGATTCCATCGCTTCCCGGCCGATCTCCAGCAACTCGCCATATTGGACCCCCGACGGGCAGGCAACCTCGCAGCCGCGGCAGGTCAGACAACGGTCGAGGTGAGTGCGCACGGTACGAATGGATGCGGCATCCGCTTTCGCTTCCTCGAGAAGCCCCTTGATGAGATAGATGCGCCCGCGCGGCCCGTCCAGTTCGTCGCCGAGCAGACGATAGGTGGGGCAGACCGCATTGCACATGCCGCAGTGCACGCAGGAGCGCAGAATTGCATTGGCACGCTGCCCCTTTGCGGTGGCGAGCAGGTCGTCAGGAAGATGGGTCTGCATCGACGATTCCGGGGTTCAATACGTTGTCGGGATCGAATGCCCGCTTCAGCCGGTTCGAGATTGCGCCGCCGAAGGCCGGCCCGCCATAGGCCGGCAACGTGCGCCCATCGATGCCGTTCGCGTATGTCAGCACTTCTTGTTCCGGGCGATGCGTCGACCACCAGCGGCGGGCGCCCGCCCACTCGATAACACAATCCTCATCCTCGTCGGACTCGCCGCGCCCCGGGCTCGGCGGCAGCGGCGCGGCCGGAGGACAAGCGATTTCCCAAAGGGTTCTCCCCGGGCGCCGTTCGAAACAGGAAATCGCACGATCGCGCAAGTCGTTCCACACCGAAGCGCTGCCGTGCTCTCCGCCGAGGCCCGCAGCCGCTTCTCGAACGGCCGTTTCGGCACCGGAGAGGCGGACGCTCAGACGGCCTCGCCGGTGGCAGGTCGCCGTCACCGGCAGCGATGTCCGCGCCCAGCCGCGCACCCGTTGCTGGCCGTCAGCGGCGGAACATTCCAGAACACGCGTTGCCTCGACCTCCGGCAGAGGCAGCAGCCTGAGACTTACCGACAACAGCAGCCCCAGGGTGCCGCAGGCCCCGGCCTGCAATCGGGAGAGATCGTAACCGGCCACGTTCTTCATGACCTGTCCGCCGAAAACGAGCCGCTCGCCCAGGCCATTGATCATTTCCACGCCGAGCACGGCATCGCGTACGGAACCCCGCCAGGGCCGGCCGGGGCCAGCGAATCCCGATGCAACGGCGCCGCCCAGGGTGCCGCCGCCGCCAATAAGAGGCGGCTCGAACGGCAGGTGCTGGCCATGCTCGGCAAGCCGTTCGACCAGTTCCGTGAGCGGCGTACCGGCACGAGCGGTCACCACCAGTTCCTCCGGGCGATAGTCGACGATGCCGGTATGCTCGGTAACCGACAGCAATTCGCCCTCGGCATTCTCGAGACACCAACCCTTGCTGCGCGACCCGGTGATGGCCAACCTGCCTCGCCGGGCCCGGGCTTCCCGAATCCTCTCGGCCAATTCAGCGGTTCTGTCGGTATCCGTCACCGGCGCCGGGCTCAGAACCGCTCCAGCCCGGCGAAGGGCAGTTCCCCGCGGTGCACGTGCATGCCCCCGAGTTCCACGCAGCGGCTGGGGCGCGGTATGCCCTTGCCCGGGTTGAGCAGCCGCTCCGGGTCGAAGGCTTCCTTGACCCGTTCGAACTGGGCCAGTTCCTCCGGGCCGAATTGCACGCACATCTGATCCAGCTTCTCGACACCGACGCCATGTTCGCCGGTCACCGTGCCACCCGCGCTCACGCACAGTTCCAGAATCCGGCCGCCAAGCTGTTCGGCCCGTTCGAGTTGCCCCTGCTGACTGGCATCGAAGAGTATGAGCGGATGCAGATTGCCGTCGCCGGCGTGAAAGACGTTGGCCACCGGAAGCCCGTGGTCGCCGGCGAGGTCCGAGATACCCGTCAGCACTTCCGCCAGCGCCCGCCGCGGGATGGTGCCGTCGACGCAGTAATAGTCCGGCGAAATGCGTCCCATGGCGGGAAAGGCTGCCTTGCGGCCGGACCACAAGCGTGCCTGCTGTTCCGGGTCGCGAGCCCGCCGGATGCCGTAGCCGCCGTTGTCGGTCAGAACCGTCTCCAGGACGTCTTCCAGCGCATCGAGTTCGGTTTCCGTACCGTCGAGTTCGCAAAGCAGGATTGCCGCCGCATCCCGGGGATAGCCGGCATTCGCGAAATCTTCCGTCGCCTGAATGGCAAGCTCGTCCATCATTTCGAGACCCGCCGGCACGATTCCCTGCCGGACGATGCCGGTGACCGCCTGCCCCGCATCGGCCAGGCTGCGAAACGCCGCCAGCAAAACCAGCTTGCCCGGCGGGTTCGGCAGCAATCGGACCGTCACCTCCGTGACGATACCCAGCAATCCTTCGCTGCCGCACATCAGCGCCATCAGGTCGTAACCGGGATAATCGAAGCCCTTGCCGCCCAGGTTCAGCGTCTCCCCATCCATGGTCAGCACGCGCAGACCCACCACGTTGTTCACGGTAAGCCCGTATTTCAGGCAATGCACGCCTCCGGAGTTCTCGGCGACATTGCCGCCGATGCTGCAGGCCAGTTGCGAGGACGGGTCCGGTGCGTAATACAGGCCATGCGGGGCCGCGGCATCGCTCACCGCCAGGTTGCGCACCCCGGGCTGCACCCGGGCAATGCAGTTGTCGAGGTCGATTTCCAGAATGCGATCGAGCTTGGAGAGCCCGAGCACCAGGCCGCCCTTGACGGGCCGGGCGCCTCCGGAAAGCCCCGTTCCAGCGCCCCGCGGCACGATGGGGACGCCGTGCTCGCGGCAGATGGCGAGCACTTCCCTGACGCGATCTTCGGTTTCCGGCAGCGCGACCGCCCATGGAACCTCGCGAATGGCCGTCAACGCATCCGATTCATATGCCCTGAGTGCCGCGCCTTCGGTAATGAGGCATCCGGGCGGAAGGGTCCTGCGCAAGCGCCTGAGGACACCGGACCGGTTCATGGCGCCGACCCGCATCCGTCACCGACTTCCTGCTGCCGAAGCCAATGCACTCGCGCAAGCGCGGCCGCGCCTGCACGGCGCCTCGACGGCCTCGCGACGAATGCCGGTGTCGGATGCGGGGTATTGTCCTGTCCTACGAGTTTCTTGCATTTCAGCGTGCCGCAGGGGGTTTGTGGCAAGGCGCGGCAGACCGGTTCGAGGCGCCGTGGCCGCAGCGGGGCTAGACGTAGCGTCCCTGGCGCTCGATGACCTCGATCTTGTAGCCGTCAGGGTCGTCGACGAAGAAGAACCTGGCCAGCTTTTGACCGTCGTGCTCCATCTGTTTCACGGGATTCGGGTCGAGGCCCTCGGCTACCAGCCGGGCATGCTCCGACTCGCAGCTCTCGACGGAGACCGCCACATGCCCATAGCCGTTGCCATGGGTATAGGGCTCGCTCCGGCCGTGGTTCCAGGTCAGTTCGATTTCGAACTCGCTTTCGTCGTTGCGCAGGTACGCCAGGGTAAAGTCGTCGAAATCGAAGCGCTGGGCGAGTTCCAGGCCGAACGCCCGCTTGTAGAAATCCATTGACTTGTCCAGATCCAGCACGCGGATCATGGTGTGAATCGCCTTTGCCACGGGACTCTCTCGCAATTGCCTTCCAACCGCCAAATTATCCGCGCGATAGGGGTGCTTCGCAAACCGGACGGTTCATCTGTTCTCGACCCGACCCTTGGGTTCGTTCGCCACACGCGCCACACGCTCGAGCAGTGTCTCTTGCCCCTGCACCCGTTTTCTTCGATGATGGGCTCGACTAGTCTGGAAAGGGGAGACTCGACGATGTCCAACGCTCGATTGCTGAACGCTGTTCCGGCGTGCCTGTTGTGCGCGCTGCTCTTGGTACTCACCGCATCCTTCGCCTCGACTGCAGCCGGCACCGAGGCTCAGTCGGAAGACGGGTTCATCGAAGAAGTGCTGGTAACCGCCCGCAAGCGCGAGGAGTCCGTACTGGAAATCCCCGAGTCGCTGTCGGTGATCACCGGTGACGACATCAATCGACAGAACGTCAAGGCCCTGAAAGACATCGGCTTCAGGGTTCCCAACCTGAACCTGTCCACGCGCCTCGACGGGTTCCCCAATGTTTCCATCCGCGGCCTCGGCGCCTTCGGCAACACCCAGGGGGTCGGTTTCTATCTGGACGATGTGCAACTCTTCTCCGATGCTTCGTCGCGCTTCGGTGATCTTGCGCGCATCGAGGTTCTCAAAGGGCCCCAGGGCGTACTGTACGGCGGCAGCAACATCGGTGGCGCCGTGAAGTTCGTCAGCGCCCGGCCCGACCCGGAGGAAGCCTTCGGCCGCGTCAAGGCGATCGGCGGCCAGCAGGGCATGATCGATGTGGAAGGCAGCGTCAACGCGCCCCTCGGCGGCAATGGCTGGGCCATGCGGCTGTTCGGCTTCGGTTCCAGTCACGACGGTTTCATCAAGAACCGCAACGCGGTGCGGCACAATGGCGAACGCACCAGCAACAAGAAGAATGCGGGCGAAACCGAAGCCTACGGAGCACGCATGATGATCGGTGGGCCCCTGGCCGAGCGGCTGTCGATGCTGATCACGGCGCGCTGGAACGAATACGACGGCCCGAACAACACCTGGAGCCGCGAACTGACGATCGACGACTGGGAATATCCCTCCACGATCAACACCGGGCCGGAAAACCCGAGACACGAGCGCCGCACCTATGCCGGCATGATGGAACTGGTGTGGGAACTGGATGGATTCGACGTCGTAACCGTCTCGTCATTTACCGATACCCACAGCAATCGCTACAGCGACCTCGACGATACGCCGGAGTTTCTGCTCGACCTGATCCGCCCGGAAAAGATGAACGTGTTCACCCAGGAAGTGCGGTTCACCTCCACCACCGATTCGCCCCTGCAATGGATCGCCGGGGCCTACTACTCCCTGTACGACGAGAACATGGATTCAGAACTCGTTCTCTGGGACAGCCGCGTCACGCCGGAAGGCCGGCTCGACGGTGTTCTCGGTTGTCTTGCCGGCGATCTCTGCAGCGGGCTGTGGGTCGGCGAAGTCGTTCCTCCGCAGGAAGAGGTCGAGGCGTTCAACCTGCCCTTCGAGTTCCGCCGGCGCGACAAGAGCCACCTGGCCGGCTTCGCAAATGTCACCTACGACGCGGCGGACTGGGAATTCGCCCTGGGCATTCGGGTCGACCGGTGGAAGAACAAGAGCCTGAACTACGACGTGGGGCTCTCGTCCAGCCTGGAAGAAACCGAAGTATTGCCCCGCGGGTCGATCACGCGGTGGCTGAACGAAGACAACATGATCTACGGCACCGTCGCCTTCGGCTTCGAGCCGGGCGGGCTGAACATCGGCGAATTCGGGCTGTTGCCGTTCCGGGCCGAGAAGGCCGCAAGCTACGAAATCGGCTGGAAGGGCCGCTGGATGGACGGCCGGGCCAATGCCTCCATCGCCGGTTTCTACATCGACTACGACAAGCGGCAAGTGGAGTACCACATCAACACGCCTGCGGGGCCGGTGGAAGGCATCGGCAATTTCGGCGACTCGAGACAGATCGGTTTCGAGGCCGACCTTTCCATCCAGGTGAGCGACGCGTTGCTGCTGACGTTCGCCGCCGGCGCCATCGATGCCGAATGGACGGGCGAGACCCTGGCTTACGGTATCGACTTCGACGGCGAAAAGCCCCCGAACGTTCCCGAGTTCAGTTGGAACGTCAACGCCGATTACCGCAGGCCCGTCAACGATGGCATGGACTTCCTGTTCGGCGTGCAGGTGAGCAGGAACGGCGCCTACGACACGGTGCAGGCCTACTACCCCTTGAGCAACCCCGGTTTCACCATCGTCAACGCTCAGGTAGGCGTCGCCGGCGAGAATTGGGAGTTCACGGTGAATGCCGAGAACCTGACGGACAAGGACTACTACACCGACGTGCAGAGTTTTCCCAACTTCTACGGCCTCGATGCGGACGGCGTCTGCGTCTATCCGAACGGGGATGCCTGCATAACCATCGGCACGCTCGGTCAGCCGCGCCTGGTCACCGCGAGCCTCAGCTATTTTTTCTAGGGCTTGACTACCGACTTGCTGCTGCGGGCGCGAATGCAGTTGCCTCGCTTAGTCGTGCTCGCGAGACGGCCTCGTTTGCACAGGTGACTCGTCAGCAAACCTGACCCGCGAACACGGGGTCGAGAGAGCGTCGATCGTGCGCGCTTCGCCTTCAGGTCGGCGACAGGTCAACCGACCGGAAGCGCCGGCCCCCGGCGGCGCCCGCCAGCACTTCGTCGAGTAGATTCGCGCGTCACCTGGCCAGGCGCCGTATCAAGCGCGAAACCGGTTCGATCAGCCGGTTGCCCGCCAGGCCTCGTGGGCCTGCTGCCAGCCGACGAGAGCGATCGTGTTGCCGTCGTCGTCGATGAAGTTGAGCGGGCCCAGGAAGGTCATGTAGAACTCGCTGTCTTCATCGAATTCCGTGTGGTCGTGCTGGGCGTTGCAGGCCTCGTAACCGTAACCGGGCGCCTTGGCGGTCGCTCCGCCTTCGACGGAACCTCCGCGCACATGCATCGTTCCCTTGGTCAGGTAATACTCGCCCGGCCCCATATGGATGTGCTTGGCGAACGACGAGCCCTTCGCACACCGGAAGACCGCCGTCCAGGCGCCCTGCTCCGGCGATACATGCAGCAGTTTCCACTGGATCGAGCCTGCGCAGAGACCTTCGGGAAAGTCTATCCAATCGACTTCATCCATCTGGACGTAGTCGTCCATGACAGCAGCTTCGGCCATTGTTTCCTCCACTTGATTGCCGGCAACGGACCATGCGCCCGCCACCCGATAACCGACCGGCCCTCCCCGGATCGGTGAAACAGCTGCAACCCCGGAGAACCGCCCCGCGTCGAAGTGTCGTACTCCCGCGTGCAGAGGTCAACAGTTCGAACCCGGCGCGTTGGGGGCGAGGACACGCAAGGAACACCTGACAACCGCA
Organism: Candidatus Azophilus sp.; assembly: GCA_965221465.1. Classification (GTDB taxonomy): domain Bacteria; phylum Pseudomonadota; class Gammaproteobacteria; order Pseudomonadales; family Azotimanducaceae; genus Azophilus. Next base: position 4,715,860 of record OZ244892.1, on the reverse strand, counting down.
AGGCGAGAACCGGTGTGCGGTGCGGGCGAATGGCGTTCGCGAACTCGACGAACGGCTTGGCGAGATGCGCGCAAGACAACCACGCCTGTGAAACCGACGCGACTGCTGCCGGTTTCCGGTATCCTGCTGTCTGTTTCAGCACATCGCAGCCAGCCTCGAACAGGTCGCCACCCCCGCCATGACCGCACTTCGCATCGTCAACGCCCGCATCGTCAACGAAGGCTCCGTCACCGAAGGCGCGGTGCTGATCCGCAACGGGCGCATCGAAAGCGTGGGGGCGGATGCGGGCGTCGATGCCGAGGTATTCGATGCCGGCGGGGCCTGGCTGTTGCCCGGCATGATCGACGACCAGGCGCACTTTCGCGAGCCGGGTCTCACCCACAAGGGAACCATTGCCACGGAATCGGCGGCGGCCGTGGCGGGGGGCATCACCAGCTACATGGAGATGCCGAACTGCAATCCGCTGACCATCGACCAGGATGCACTGAACGACAAGCACGCCCGGGCTGCGCGTGGTTCCAACGCCAACTACGCCTTCTACCTCGGCGCCACCAACGACAACCTGGAAGCGATCAAAAGCGTCGATCCCGCCACCGCCTGCGGGGTCAAGGTGTTCATGGGCGCAAGCACCGGCGACATGCTGGTAGACGACCCCGCGGCCCTCGAAGGCATATTCGCCGCCACCCCGCTGATCATTGCCACCCACTGCGAAGATACGCCGACCATCCTCGCCAACGAGGCGAAAGCGCGGGAGCGCTACGGCGACGACATCCCGTTCGAAGAACACCCCAACATCCGCTCCGCCGAGGCCTGCTACAAGTCCTCGTCGCTGGCCGTCGACCTGGCCAGGCGCCACGGCACCAGGCTGCACGTTCTTCACCTGACAACGGAACGGGAGCTGGAGCTGTTCGCACCCGGAGACCTGACGGGCAAACAGATCACTGCGGAAGTCTGCGTGCATCACCTGTTCTTCGATGCCACCTGGTATGCCAGCAAGGGCGCGGACATCAAGTGCAACCCCGCCATAAAGCAGCCGAGCGACCGCGAGGCGCTGCTTGCCGCGGTGAACGACGGCCGCATCGACATCATTGCCACCGACCACGCCCCGCACACACGCGAGGAAAAAGCCCGCCCATACCTCGACGCGCCCGCAGGCCTGCCCCTGGCGCAACACGCACTCACCTGCCTCTGCGAACACATTCCGGCCGGCGATCTGACCATCGAGACCATCGCCGCCAAGACCGCCCACGCACCGGCCCGGCGATTTGGCGTCAGGGAACGCGGCTTCATCCGCGAGGGCTACCACGCCGACCTCGTACTGATCGAAGATCGCCCGATCGCGGGGGACGCCAACCTGTTCGCCAAATGCGGCTGGAGCCCGTTCGCCGGCATCGAAATGACCCACCGTGTGCGCGCCACCTGGGTAAACGGAATCCTGCGTTACGACAACGGCCGACTGCTGCACGGTCCGCCAGGCCTTCCCCTGCAATTCGACCGGTAAACGCATCGTCCCGGCGCGCCGGGTTCTGAACTCGCACACGGAAAACACGGCCGCGCTGACGCGATTGCATCCGCGTGCACAGCAGGAAGCGGGTGATGGACGCGGGCCAGACTTGTCGCACAACAGCTTTCTGCCAAAATGGCGGACTTCCACCATGGGCTCGGGAACACGAAATGGCACTCGTCGAATTCGAACTGGACGGCCATATCGCCGTCGTCACCCTCAACCGACCGGAGGCGCGCAACGCCATCAACCCCGAGGTGGCAGTACGGCTCGCCGAATCCTGGCAGAAGGTCAAGGACAACGATGCGGTACGCGTCGCCGTGCTGACCGGCCGGGGCAGCGCCTTTTGCGCAGGGGCGGACCTCGGTCAACTCATTCCCCTCATCTCCGGCGCACGCAAGCCCGAGAACGAATGGGACGAGCGGGTGATCGCCGAACCGGACACGGCCAGTCGTGGGCTGTTGCGCAACTTCGACCCCGAGAAGCCGATCGTCGCCGCCATCAACGGGCACGCCATCGCCGGCGGCATGGAAATCGTGCAGGGCACCGATATCCGCGTCTCGGTTCCGGACGCGAAGTTCGGCGTTCAGGAAGCCAAGTGGGCACTCTTTCCGGCGGGCGGCTCCAGCGTGCGCCTGCCCGCACAGCTGCCGTTCGCCAAGGCCATGGAATTGATGTTGACCGGCGATCTTGTCACTGCCGAGGAGGCACTCGGCCTCGGGTTTCTCAATCACGTTACCGAAGACCCGATGGCCAAGGCCATGGAGATCGCGCACAAGATCGCAGCCAACGGGCCGCTGGCCGTCCGCGCCATCCGCCGGTCGGCCCGGGCCTGTCTGGGCCTGCCGGAGCGGGAGGCATTGAAGCTCGAAAGCGAGATTTCCGGGCCGGTCTTCCTCACCGAGGATGCCCGGGAAGGGCCGCGCGCATTCATGGAGAAACGCAAGCCGCAATACCATGGGCGCTAGACCGCATACTGTTCACTTTACGATGCCCACGACAGATCGGGGGTCGTATTCCTGGATCGCGAATTCTCTCGGTCGCAGGGGGAAGCTGCTCACTTTGCGTTCGACGCCGCATGTTGTTGCGTTCGAGGCCGCGTGGCTCGATCCGATGGCGGCTGGGCGCGACGCGTTCGTCCGGGATCGCATCGATCGCTCGCTGGTGGGTCTGTTTGGGATCGGGTAGGGACAAAGGACGTTGGCTGACGATTTTGCGGCGTGCGCTTCGGGTACCGGAAGTCGGCAGGAACAGGAAATAGAAAACAGAGCATGAACAGCCTGCGAGGAGCAGTCCGGCGCCGCTGGTGGATCGAAAACGCCCCGGGCACACGGGACGGAATGGGCATCAGCGGCCTCGACTGGGGCGGCGACAAACCCATCGCCCTGCTCCATCACGCCAACGGCTTCTGTGCAGCGACCCTGGCGCCGTTCGCGCAACGATTGACACCGCATTACCGCGTGATTGCCGTCGATGCGCGGGGCCAGGGCGATTCCGACGTGCCGCTCTTGCCCGAAGGGACGCTCTGGCAGCACTTCGCCGACGACCTGGCTGCCGTCGCCCGGCAGATACTCGACGAGACGGGCGGCGAGCGCATCGATTACGCCATCGGCAGTTCCTTCGGCGGCACCGCCAGCGCCCTTGCCGAGGCGCGGCATCCGGGCACCTTCGCGCGCATCGCCATGCTCGACCCCCCGATCAACTTCGGCGAAAGCCGGCTCGAGGCATCCGACATCGATGCGTCAGCCGCCGAATCCCGCCGCCCGAGCCTGATCGAGCTGGCGCGAAAACGCAGGAGCGTCTGGCCGTCGCGGGAAGTCGTGCGCCAGGCCTGGCGGGACAAGTCGACCTTCCTGCCCTGGAACCCGGAGGCTTTCGACCTTTACGTCGACCAGGGCTTTCGTGACCTGACCGACGGCAGCGTTGCATTGAAGTGTTCCCCCGATGTCGAAGCTGCCGTCTTCGAAGCAAGCGCGGTCGACCCCCGGCTGTTCGAGCCCTTGAGAACGGTGGCCTGCCCGGTCCTGCTGGTGCACGCCGGCCGCGGCGACTTTTCCATGCAGATCCACGAACATTTCGCGGGCTTCTTTCAAAACTGCCAACTCCAGGTCGCCGACATCGGCCACCTGATGCCCTGCGAAGACCCGGAACTCAGCGCAGAACTGGTGTTGCAATTTGCCGCTCAGCAGCCGAGCACCGCTTCAAGTACGACTTCCATCGCCGCCTCGGCATCGATTTCGTAAGCGACATCGGCGTTCGGCAGGTCGCGCCGGCGCAGGGTGCGCTCATCCACCACGGTCATGCCGCGGGTCCACTCGCCGACCAGTTCCACATCCACGGCCCGCGGCTCGAAGCGGATGAGATGCGGATGGGTGAGCGCCAGCACCGCACAGGGGTCGTGCAATGCCGCGCGCCGCTCGCCGACCCATTCCTCCATGCGATCGTGGACGAAGGCCAGGAGCCGTGCCACGAGATCCGGCACGGCGCCGCGTCCGGCGAGCCGGGGAATCAGTCCGTCGCGGCTCTGCAGTTGCGTTGTCAGGTTAAGACCGCACATCTTGATCCGGGCGCCGGCCCGAAACACCACGGACGCCGCTTCCGGATCCGCCCAGATGTTGAATTCGGCCGTCCGCGTCACGTTGCCGGTGGTGGCACTGCCCCCCATGATCGACACACCGGCGATTCTGCGGGCCAGGCCCGGGTCCTGCTCGAGCGCCAGGGCCAGGTTGGTCAGAGGGCCCACCGCGACCACCCAGAGATCGTCCACTTGCCGGGAGACATCCAGCAGATAGCCAACCGCATCCCGGCTTGCCGGCGCCAGTCTCGGCTCCGGCAACCCCGCACCGCCGAGGCCGGTCTCGCCGTGAACGTGGGCAGCATGCGCCGGTTTGCCGTTGAGGGGCGCCGCCGCACCGCTGTGCACGGGCGTCGACCAGCCGGCCAGTTCCACGAGGGCAAGCGCATTGCGCGTCGTGTCGACGAGCGGCGCGTTGCCGCAAACGGTGGTGATGCCCAGTACATTGGCGTACCGGTGCGCCACCATCAGCGCAATCGCATCGTCGTGGCCCGGGTCGCAGTCGATGATGACGTTGGCTGGCATGTGGCCGTTTGCTACCCCGTGCAGACGAACCAGGTTTGCGCGCGGGCACGTTTACTCTTGACGAGTCGGGGCATGGTCGTTGGCGCCGGGTTCGAAATTCGCATTGTTGCGAAGCATCCTACACAATCTCGAACCGATGCAGCGATCCGCGAAGCGAGCGGCCTGACGGGACATTGCGCCGAAACGGCGAATCAGGGTGGCGGGGTGCGAACCCGGCTCGCACGCAGAACTGCAAGCGAACAAGAGGCACAGACATGATCGGCTTGTTGCAGGGCGGCCAGTACGCAGTGTTCGCACTGTTGCTGATCGCCCTGGTGATTTCCCTGTCGTTCCACGAATTCGGCCACGCCGCGGTCGCCAAATGGCATGGCGACGACACCGCCCAGCGCGCCGGACGCTTGACCGTCAATCCGCTCGCACACATCGACCCGTTGGGGCTCCTCATGGTGGTGCTGGTGGGCTTCGGCTACGCCAAACCCGTGCCGACAGACCCGCGCAACTTCAGGTCGCGAACATCGGACCTCTGGGTGGCTGCCGCGGGGCCCTTCATGAACTTGCTGCTTGCCCTGGTTTCCTGGAACCTCTACCTGATGCTGCGTGCCGGCGGTTGGGACAGCCCGGGCGGCGAATTGTTCTTCGTGCTGTTCGCCCAGATCAACCTGTTGCTGATGGTGTTCAACCTGATTCCACTCGGCCCTCTCGACGGCCACTACATCCTGCCGCACTTCCTGCCAGCCCACCTGGCCAGAAGCTACCGGACACTCAATGCCCGCTACGGCACCGGCGTGTTCCTGGCGCTCATCGTTCTCGGCATCGTCGGTCTGCCGATCTTCCGCTACCTGGCCGAGTTCTCGATCGTGCTGCTGGACTGGATCACTTTCGTCTAGCCGGACTCGCATTAAACAAATTTTCAAGCTATTGATTTTAAAGCACTCACTGACGCGGAGAGCCGTGGCTTCGATCCGGCGCCGAGAACCGGTATGCGGTACGTGCATGCGGCGCACCAGGCGGCGGCGCTTACCGCGACGATAGGCGCAGGGACGAGCCTCAACAGCGCCGCATACACGCACGGCACACCGGTTCTCTCCCAGCGAGCCTTTGTTGCTTTCACGTCCGCGGGCCGGCGCGCCGGGTTCGAATCTTTCATGGAACACTTTTTCCAAGTGATTGATTTTATTGCATTCGTTAGCGTGGCAAACACGGTTTTCGATCCGGCACCGAGAGCAGGTATACGGTACGTGCATCTGGCGCACCAGGCGGCGAGATTTACCGCGACGATGGGCGCAAGCACGAGCCCAAACAGCGCCAGATACACGCACCGCACACCTGCTCTCTCCCAGCGTATTGCATATGTTCCTTGCGCGTCATCGTCCCGGCGCGCCAACCGGCTATCTAGGCTTGTGATATAAAGCGTGCGGACGCACCGACTCCCCGACCGTCCCAATACCGGAGACCCCTTTCGATGCTCAAGTTGCATTTCGCGCCGAATAGCCGGGCCGGACGCATCGTCTGGCTGCTCGAGGAACTGAAGCTGCCCTACGACCTGAACCGCATGGACTTTCACCCGAAGGCCCTGAAGTCTGCGGAACACCGGGCCAGGCATCCCCTCGGCCGCGTACCGGTTCTCGATGACGGCGATGTGCGCATCTTCGAATCCGGCGCCATCGTCGATTACATTCTCGCCCGCTACGGCAACGGCGCCATGAAACCCACGGTCGAGGACGCGACATTCCCCGCCTACCTGCAATGGTTCCACTACTGCGAAGGCATGGTGATGCCGCCGATCAACACCATTGTCGTGCACACCATGCTGTTGCCGCCGGAGCGCCGCGACGAAGTCGTGCTCGAGCAGGCCCGACGGCTCGTCGGCAAGGCACTGCCGCCGGTGGACGAGGCGCTCGAAGGCAACGACTATCTGATCGGCGACTTGAGCGGCGCCGACATCATGCTCGGCCACGCCTGCTTCATGTGCGGCCGCCTCGGCCTCATCGGCGAGGACATGCCGAACCTGCAGGGCTACGTGGACCGAATCGCGGCGCGACCCGCATTCCAGAAGGCGATGGCGAGCTGAGCGAGCTGGCCACAGTATCGCCATCGGTGCCCGTTTCCTGATATGGTCATGCGCGCCGCGCCCGTAGCTCAGTTGGATAGAGCGTTGGCCTCCGAAGCCAAAGGCCGTGCGTTCGAGTCGCACCGGGCGCGCCAGTCGACGCGGGAAGCCATGCCCCGGTTCGTTTCCGGCACGCTCTAAACGATATTCGGTCCGCCGGGCGGAAACGCACGACACGGTCGAAGCCGCGTCAGGCACGCTCCTCCGGAAGCCGCAACAGGGCGAGGGCCACGAGCGAGACGAAGATTCCGCCGATCAGCACCCCGAAGGCCGGCAGATAGCTCCCGGTCAACTCGTAGATGTAGGTTGTGAACGGCATCCCGCCGAGCATGAACGGCGTGGTCAACGGGCTCGTTATTCCCATCACCCGCGCGAACGCCTCCCGCCCGAACATGGCGCTCAGCAGTACCGACCACATCGGCGCCACTGCACCGTAACCGAGCCCGAAGACGATGGCCGACAGCGTCAGCGCCAACTGCGAATCGACGACCATGATCAGCCCCAGGCCGGCAATCTGGCAGCAGAGCGAAATCCCCAGGGTCAGGCGCTTGTTCAGGTGATCCGACGCAACGCCGAAGAGCGGCTTGGCGATGGCGGCCGCGAGGGTCAGCACCGCCATCACCGACGCGGCCTGCATGGGCGAGAGGCCGGTATCCGTCATGTGCGAATGCAGCGCCATGAGCGCACCGCCAATGCCCAGGAAGCTGGTGCCGACGATGAGCACCAGGTGCCAGATGCGCCGGTCGCGGATGGCCCGCCCGAACGTCCAGTACCGGGCGGACGCCGGGTATTCCACCGCCGCGCCGGGCTCCGGGTCCGCGCCCGGCTCGGCATTGTCCGGCAACAGGCCCCTGTCTTCCGGGTGCTTGATGGCGAACAGCCAGACCAGCGGCACGAACACCACGAAGGCGACGATACCGAACGACGTCACTGCCTCGCGCCAGCCGTATTCCAGAACCATCCAGGAGGTCACCGGTATCACCACGGTACCGGAAACCGAAATGCCGAATCCCGCGATCCCGAATGCCGTGCCGCGGCGCCGGTGGAACCAGTTGGCGAGCAGGGTATTGGTGGGAATCGGGCCGGCAAAACCCATGGCGAGGCCCAGGACAAGGCCGAAGGTGAGGTAGAGGTGCCAGATGTTGCGCACCTGCCCCATGCCGAGGAAGCCGAGCAGCAGCAGGCCGGCTCCCGCCAGCATCAACACGCGAATCGAGCGCTCGGCGACGAGCCTGCCCACCAACGGCCCGGCCAGGGCCACCACCAGCGACTGAATGGACAGGGCAAGCGAAATCTCGAACCGATCCGCGTCCAGCGCTTCGGAGAGCGGCTTCAGCAACGCGCCGAACGCGTAGAACAGCATTCCCATGGTCAGGAACTGCGCGGCGAACGCAAACCCGACGATGTTCCAACCGAAAAAATAGCCACGCAGCCGACGCCGCGGGGTCGAAGAGGATGGGGGTCTGTCTGTTGCCTGGGCCAAGCGGCGTACTATACAGCCCGCCGTGCGCCGGGGCTCACTCCTGCCAACTGCGTGCTGCGAATGTCCCGTCCATGAGCGCCGTGCCCGGCATGACACGCAACCGCCAGGGGTCGAGCTTCAATGCCGCAAAGGTCGGCGAGGCGGCGTTGTCCCAACCCGGAATCATGGCCGGATCGTAGCCGACCGGCGCCGGGCCGTTGGCGAACAGGTCCCAGACCATGCTGCGCGTCGCATCGTCGAAGGCCCATTCGGCGCGGCACTCGGCCACGCAGGTATCCTGTGTCGGCGCCCAGTAGTTGCAGGAAAGGTAGGGGCTCGCCTCGAGGTGGGCGCGCTTGATCGGCGTCGGCCCCGTGGCGATCCAGCCGGTGAGCCTGCCCTCTTCCCATTGCCAGATCGGGTGCAGAACGCGGGAACGTGGCCGACCCCTGGCATCGACCGTGGCGGCAGTGCACCAGACGATCTCGTGGGCCATCTTGACGAAGGCGGGGGCGATTTCGTTGAGGTCATTCATCGAACGGTCTCCTGTTCGTTTGCAGCGCAGGCGTCGTTCCGCGCAGTATCGCTCGCCGCGCTTGCGCGAATCGAACGGATGGACATTGAACGGTACAATTTACGACACCATCCGGCGCGCGGACAACCGAACCGGTCGGGGCCACTGCAGCGACGCAGCCGCACCGGAAGCAATTCCGATCGCCGACACGCAGTGCATCGACAAGCCGCCGAAGGCGATGTGGCCGGGTAAATCGAAGAAGTGGAAGAACTCAATCCCATCGTCGCCCGTCAATCGGAACAAGCCGACCGGCAGCAGGCTGAAATTGAAAGCCTGAAGGAGACCGACCGGGCACGGCAGCGACAGATCGAGTTGCTGATGAGGGCGGTCAACGAGCGGGATGCCAGACTCGCCGCCTTGCTGCAATCCCCGAGTTGGCGGCTCACGGCGCCGATTCGCCGCAGCGGTCGTGCGCTCGCCTGGTTCCTTCGCAAGGCCGGTCGGCTGGCGCAGATCGTCGGTTGGCTCGGCACCGGACAATTCCGTCATGCGGCCCAGGCGATGCTGCCGTTCTACCGCAGGCACGCGCCGGCATGGGTGGGTTCCCTCATCCCCCGGCGAGTACGGCATTGGCTGCGGGCCACCACCACGCCGCCCCCGAAACGGCCCGTCTTGCAGGCGACGGACGCATCCGCAGAACCCGCGGAAGCCCTGTTCGTGCCGGAATTTCAGGGCGACCCGCCCACCAGCGCCCCGGTGCGGCTGATCGCCTTCTATCTGCCCCAGTTCCACCCGATTGCAGAGAACGACCGCTGGTGGGGTGACGGATTCACCGAGTGGACCAATGTGCGTGCCGCCACACCCCAGTTCAACGGCCACTATCAACCCAGGGTGCCCATCGACCTCGGCTATTACGACCTCCGCGACATCGAGGTACAGCGCCGCCAGGTGGAGATTGCCCGGCGTCATGGAATAGGCGGTTTCTGCTTCTACTTCTACTGGTTCGCCGGCCACAGGCTCCTGGAGACCCCCCTCCTCAATTATCTGGGCGATGCTTCCATCGACTTCCCCTTCTGCCTCTGCTGGGCCAACGAAAACTGGACGCGGCGCTGGGACGGACGGCAACAGGACCTGCTGATCGCCCAGAAGCACTCGCCCGAGGACGACCTGCAGTTCATCGACTACGTCTCCCGCTATTTCCGGGACCGCCGGTACATCCGCATCGATGGCCGGCCGCTACTGCTGGTTTATCGACCGGCGTTGCTCCCCGATGCCGCTGCAACCGTCGAACGATGGCGGCAGCGGTGTCGAGAAAACGGCGTCGGCGACCCCTACGTGGCAATGGTCCAGTCGTTTCAGAGCCTCGACCCGAGGCCCTTTGGCATGGACGCCGCCGTCGAGTTCCCCTGGCACACCGGCATGCCGACGGATGTCACGGCCCATGTCGTACCGGCAAGGTCGGGATTTCGCGGCTACGTCTTCGATTGGCAGGATTACGCGGAGAAGTGCGAGGAACAGCCCGAACGGCCCTGGATGCAGATGCGTGGCGTCATGCCGGGTTGGGACAATACCCCGCGCAGGAAGTCCGAGGCACACCTGTTCCTGGGGAATTCGCCGGCCGTCTATGGCCACTGGCTCAAGACGGCAATGCGCTGGACGCTGGCCGGCCATCGTTCGCCCGACGAACGGTTGCTGTTCGTCAACGCGTGGAACGAATGGGGAGAAGGCGCCTACCTCGAACCCGACGAGCGCTTCGGCTACGCCTTCCTGCAGGCCACTCGCAACGCGGTACAGGAGGTTGCCGAACATCCGGCAGGACCGGTCAACGCCGATCCCACGCACAGCGCCGGAATGGGAGAAGCGGCGCTGGTTTCGAAACAGGTGGCGCCGGCGGACACGGGTTATTCCGTCTCACCCTCGGGGATCGATCTGCGCTGTCCCGATTCGCCGGACATTTCCGTCGTGATTCCCGTATTCGGCAACTTTGACCTCACCCTGCATTGCCTGAAGGCACTCGATGCCATTGGCGATGAGCGACCGTTCGAAGTCATCGTGGTGGACGATGCGTCCACAGACGAAACCGAGGAAGTCCTGTCGACGCTTCCCGGCATACGCTACACCCGCAACGAAAAGAACCTCGGATTCCTCAAGGCCTGCAACCGCGGTGCGGGTCGCGCCCGGGGACGCTACATCCTGCTGCTGAACAACGACACCCTGGTTCAGGACGGCGCCATCGATGCGCTCGCCGACACGTTCGAAGCCCACGCCAATGTCGGGCTGGCAGGCGCCAAGCTGTACTTCCAGGACGGCACTCTCCAGGAAGCGGGCGGCATCGTCTGGTCCGACGGCTCGGCGCTGAACTACGGTCGGGGCGACGACCCGCGCCGGCCGGAGTTCAACTACGTGCGCGACGCAGACTATTGCAGCGGCGCGGCCATCATGGTGCCAAGCGAACTGTGGCGCGAGGTCGGCGGGTTCGACAACTACTACGAACGGGCCTACTACGAAGACACCGACATCGCCATGCGCATTCGAGACGCCGGCTACCGGGTACTTTACCAGCCCTTCGCAAAGGTGATTCACATCGAGGGCGCCACCGCCGGCACCGACCCGTGGCAGGGCGAAAAACGCTACCAGGCGGAAAACCGGCTGAGGTTCCTGGAGCGCTGGCGAAAGACCCTCGCAGCCCACCACCTGGCGCCTGAAACAGCCCCCGCATTCGCAAAGGACCGCGCGGCCGCCGGCCGGGCATTGGTCATCGACTGGGCAACCCCCATGCCGGACCAGGACTCCGGCTCCGTGGACATCGTCAACCTGGTGCGCATGCTGGCACGGCTGGGCATCAAGGTCACCTTTGCCGGCCATCGGGACCTCGAATACTGGGGAACCTACACGGACGCGCTGCAAAAGCTTGGCGCAGAGGTGCTGTATGCGCCGTACATCGGCTCGCTCACGGCCTACCTCGCGGAAGCGGGCAAGCATCTCGACTACGTACTGGTGCACCGGGTCGGCGTTTTCGAGAGTCTGGCCGCAGACTTGCGCAAGTTCTGCCCCAATGCCCGCATCGTCTTTCACACGGTAGACCTGCACCACGTACGCGAGGCGCGGCAGGCGGAAACGGAGCAGTCCGACAGGCTGAAAGCACAGGCGCTCCTCACGAAGAAATCCGAACTCCGGCTGGCCCGCATGGCCGACGCCATGGTCGTGGTCAGCGAGCGGGAAGCCGAGCTGATGCAGCAGGCGGTTATCGACACGCCAGTGTTTCACATGCCGTTGATTCGCGACATTCCCGGGGTTGGCGAGTCGACTTTCGAACAACGCAAGGGCATTGCCTTTCTCGGCAACTACCTGCATCCACCCAACCTCGATGCCGTTCGCCATTTTGTCGCCGAAATCTGGCCGGCCGTTCACGCCGCCGTGCCTGGCGCCGAGTTGATTCTGGGCGGTGCGCGCATGCCCGTCGAAGTGGAGCAGTTCGGGGCACTCCCCGGCATCCGAACGATCGGCTACGTCGAGGATCTCGACGCCCTGTTCGACAGCGTCCGCCTGACCGTTGCACCGCTGCGCTACGGCGCCGGCGTCAAGGGCAAGGTAATCTCGAGCCTGTGCCATGGCGTGCCGGTGGTCGCCTCACCGGTCGCGGCCGAGGGCACCGGCCTCGAGGACGGGCGCGACATTCTGATCGCCCGCAACCACGAGCAATGGGTAAAGCATCTGCAAAGCGCCTATTGCGACAACGCCATCTGGACCGAGCTGTCGCAGCAGGGCCTTCATGCCATGCGCAAGAACCACACACTCGAAGCGGGCACTGAGGTGTTGCAGGGCATACTGGGTCTCGGCGCCGACACCCCGACAACCGCCCGCCAGGCCCGTTAGACCGCAGCTGCGCAATGGCGCCAGGAGAATCCACAAAGCACCACGCGGCATCCTCGAGCCGCAGCCGCAAGGTCATCGTGCACTACCACCTCTTCAAGAACGCGGGGTCGTCCGTCGACCACATTCTCAGGGAGAATTTCGGGGATCGGCGGTGGCGCAGCGAGGAGTTTTCCGGGCCCACCACCAACATTCCCCTGGTCCTGAGCGGCCGATCGAACTTCCGGGAAGTCGAAGAGTGGCTGGCGCAGCACCCCGAAGTGATCGCCCTGTCCTCCCACACCGCTGCCTTGCCGTTGCCGGAATTGCCGGCGACCCGGGTGTTCCCCATCGTCATGGTGCGAGACCCGGTGATCCGCCTGCACTCGAGCTATCTCTTTCAGCGCAAGCACTTCGAATCCGGATTCGAAAGCCTGACGACGCGGCTGGCCGGCGAGAACGACCTGGCCGGCTACCTGCGCGGCTTGCTGGCAATGAAACAGCAAAGCATGGCCCGGAACTACGCGTCCGTTCGGCTGGCCGGCGCCGTTCCGGGTTCGCCCGACCGGATCCGGCAACGGGCATTCGAGGCGTTGCGGATCATGCCCTTCGTCGGCGTCGTGGAACGATTCGAACGGTCCATGCAGGTGCTGGAGCAATGGCTTGGCGCGCACTTTCCCGACTTTCGCGTGTTGCCGGCGTGGCAGAACCCCACGGAGCAGGCCACAACCAATCCCGCCGAGCGCCTCGCCGGCATTCGGGAAGAAGTGGGAGACGATCTCTATGGGCAAGTGGTGGCGGCCAACCGCATCGACATCGACTTGCATCGGGCCGCTACTCGAAAGATCGCCCTGGCTGCCCTGTAGCGTCCGTCGCGCCAGTGGATTCAAGAACTGCAGAGCGGTTTCACGCCCCCGGCAGAATTGGCAGGGCGTAGACGTGGCGGCGAATGCCCCGTCATTCGTTCGTCCTGCCGTAGCGGTCTTCCAGTCGCACGATATCGTCTTCGCCCAGATAGCTCCCCACCTGGATTTCGATGATCTCCAGCCGGGAGTTGCCGGGATTGCTCAACCGGTGCCTGACGCCCGCCGGAATATAGGTGCTTTCGTTCTCGTGCAGAAAAAATACCTGCTCGTCCCGGGTTACCTCGGCTGTGCCTCGCACGACGATCCAGTGCTCCGCCCGGTGTCGATGCATCTGCAGGGAGATGCTCGCGCTCGGCTCGATCCTGATGCGCTTGACCTGGTAACGCTCGCCGCGCCCGACGTTCTCGAAGCTGCCCCAGGGGCGGAACACCCGTGTGTGCAGCAGGTGCTCGGAACGATCGGAGCCCTTCAACTGGTCCACCAGCCGAGCCACATCCTGGGCGCGGTCACGGTCGGCGACCAGCACGGCATCCGCGGTTTCCACGACGATCAATCGCTGCACCCCGACGGCGCTCACCAGGCGGTGGCTCGCATGGATGAGGCTGTCCTCTACATCCACAGGCAGAACGTCACCGACGAACCGGTTGCCGCTCGCATCCGCGCCCGACGCTTCGAGTACCGATTCCCAACTGCCGATGTCGCTCCAGCCGAAGTCCACCGGCAGCACGGCCGCACGCGCCGTCTTCTCCATGACCGCCACGTCGAACGATACGCTGGGACTGCGCAGGAATGCCTCGCTCGGGCGAAAGAAATCCAGGTCGGAGCGGCCCTGGCGAACCGATTCCGCGACCGCCTCGACCAGTTTCCCGCTATGCGCTTCCAGCTCCGCCAGGGCGATCTGCGCATCGGTCACGAACATGCCGCCGTTCCACAGATGCCGCCCCGAGGCAAGGAAGCTCCCGGCGCGCTCCGGATCGGGTTTTTCGACAAAGGCCCGCACACCCTGAACGCCCTGCCCTCTGCCGGGTTCCAGTTCGATGTACCCGTAACCGGTCTCGGCCCGGGTCGGCGCGATGCCGAAGACGACGACCGAACCGGTTTCACCGGCAGCCGCCGCCACCCCCACTGCCTCGACGAAGCCGGTTTCATCGTCGATGAGATGGTCGGCGGGCAATACCAGCAACTGGGCGCTTTCTGCCTCGCCGAGCGCCAGGTGCGCACCGAGCGCGATGGCGGGGGCGGTGCCGCGACCTTCGGGTTCGAGGACCAGTTGCTGCCAGGCAACGTCTACCGCCTGGAGTTGATCGGCCACCAGGAAGCGGTTGGCTTCGTTGCAGACGACGATGGGCGGCCGACCGGTGGCCTTGCGCGCCCGCAACGCGGTCTGTTGCAACAGCGAGCGTTCGCCGATGAGCGTGAGAAAGGGTTTGGGGAACATAGCCCTGGAGAGCGGCCACAATCGGCTGCCCACGCCGCCGGCCAGAATCACGGGAATGAGGGGTTTCATGGGCGACTAGGCCTTTGCCCGGGTTGCCCCGACCTGTTCACGAACGTAGTAATGCGACTGTCGAAGGCCGCGAGATCACCAGCGGTGCCATCGCCTTGTGCTCGACTGCACATTGAGCACGCGGCGGCATCGCAGCCGGTGATTTCCCGGTCGACGCGAGCCGCAGCAACTCATTCACGATCGGGTCGGGTCGGCGTCACACCGATTTGTATCCGATGAACAGGTCGCGCAGGATGCGGTGTTCGTCCGCTTCGAGCACATCGATGCGTTCGAAATCCCCCGTTTCCTGCATGAAGCCGAGAATCCAGGCGCTATCGTATTGCAGGCCGACCCGCTCCACGTAGTGGGCTTCCGTCGACTCTCCCATCTCGAGAATGCAGATGCGACGCGACTTTCCGAACAGCCAGCGCATGCAGTCCAGCCCATGTTCCGGCGTCTTCTGGATCATGACCCACTGAAAGACGCTGAACGCCGAGGTCACATCGAAGGTCTCGTCCTGCGAATTCGCGAGGTAGTCGTGAGCATCGGACAACACGTATGCCGCGAAGTCACGCCGAACGTAGCTGCCGAGCAGCCGGGCCACTTCGATGTCGTTCACCGTGACGTCGACCCCGGTGCAACGGAACCCTTCATGGGCCATGCGGTTGCAGAAATAGCCCGTGTTGCAGCCGACATCGAGGTAGGTGGAATGAGCTTCCGGCAGCCCCTCCCGCCGACAGAGGTCGCGGATCAGGCCGAAGCGCGTATCGCTGTCTTCCCGGACCACGTTCCAATCGGCACAGGCTTCGAGTTCCACGGGCTGATAGATCGACTTTTCCCCGGGGAAAGGTATGCCGCGCTCGAGCCGCTCGACGACCTCGCGTTCGGCATCCGCCCGCAAACGATCGTGGCAACGTTCGCATACGGACTCGGTGCGGTCTTCGTCACGATGGACGAAGAAGGTGGTGGCCTCGCACTGCCGACACGACTGACATTCGAGGGACAGTCGAGTGGGTTTGTGGCCCTTGCGGCCAAGTGCCTCGAGTTGGGCAGGGCTTGCCGAGGCGATCAGCAACTCCGCACCCCGGTCGGCGGCCGCGCACCAGGCCTCCACCAGCCGCTCGCCAAAGTGCTGTGCTTCGTCGAAGGCCAGCAGCGATCCCCGGGTTGCGTCCCCGACCAGGGCGATGCACCGCTCTGCCGATACGAAGTGATCGACGGTCGTGGTCGACCCGGAACGGCAACCCATCCTGCCGCGTTTTGTGATGTTGGGCCTCGCCCGCAGTATCGACGAGTCGCTGCACATGAACGTCAACACCTGCCGGCCATCCTGCCGCGCCTGGTTGACCCGTGCGATCAGCGTCTCCGATTTTCCCGACCCCGGGAGCCCTGATAGGATGGTGATGCTCATGCCGGAATTCTACCCCAACCCTGATACTGCAACCTGCTCGCGCGTCCTCTGCGTCATCGGTACGCGCCCTGAAGCAATCAAGATGGCGCCGGTGATCCTGGCCCTGCGGCGGTCGCAGCACTGGGATGTCAAGGTCATCGCGACTGCGCAGCACCGTGAATTGCTGGATCAGGGTTTGGCTGTATTCGGCATCGCCGCCGACTCGGACCTCGACGCCATGCGCCCCGATCAGGGCCTGGCGGCACTCACCGCGCGGCTCGTCACCGGCCTGGATGCCCGCCTGCAAGAGTACCGGCCCGCACTGGTGCTCGCTCAGGGGGACACGACCACCGTGCTGGCCGCCGCCCTTGCCTGTTTTTACCGGAAGGTGCCCTTCGGTCACGTCGAAGCCGGGCTCAGAACACGGGATTTCGACCACCCCTGGCCGGAAGAGATGAACCGGGTTCTGGCCGGCCGCCTCGCGGCGATCCATTTTGCTCCGACCGAGACGGCGCGGGCGAATCTGCTGCAGGAGGGCGTGCCCGCCGAACGGGTTCAGGTAACCGGCAATACCGTGATCGATGCGCTCTTGTGGGCCGCCGAGCGTGATTTCCCCGTGGGTGTGGATCTCCCTGCCGGCCGACGGCTGGTGCTGGTGACGGCGCATCGGCGGGAGAACTTCGGCGCGCCCATGGCTTCGATTTGCGCCGCGGTGGCAGACCTCGCCAAGCGTTACGACGGCCTGCATTTCCTGTTCCCGATGCATCCGAATCCCAACGTCCGTCACGTCGTCGAGGACAGGCTCGGCAAGGTGCGGTCCGTCACGTTGTGCTCGCCTCTCCAATATGACGCCTTCGTCTCCGCCATGAAGCGTTCCTGGTTGATACTGTCCGACTCCGGGGGTGTCCAGGAGGAAGCGCCGGCGCTGGGCAAACCGGTCCTGGTGCTGCGCGATGCGACCGAGCGGCCGGAAGCCGTGGCGGCAGGCGTCGTGGAACTCGTCGGAACAGAGCGGGAAAAGATCGTCGACAAGGTCGCCGCCCTGCACGACACGCCTTCCGAGTACGACAGGATGGCCAAGGGGGCATCGCCCTACGGCGACGGCCGGGCGGCCGAACGCATCGTCGAGCATATCGAGTGCCTGCTCGGCATCGCGGGAAATGCGCCCGGGCAAACGCCGACGACGGTGACGCAATCTTCGGGCCCGGGCATGGCCGCCATACCGCCCAAAGCCGTCGACAGCCTCTGACCCTGTCTGCCGCGGCGCCTCTGCCAGCATGTCCCAAGCGCAACAAACAGAATCGCAAAACCGCGTGATCGTCGTCATGGGCATGCACCGGTCGGGCACGAGCCTCGTCGCCCGAGCACTCGAGGCGCTGGGCGCGTCGCTCGGCGAGAATCTGGCCATCGAAGCCTCTCCGGACAATGCCAAGGGGCACTGGGAAGATCGTGACATTCTCTCGTTCAACGAGCGGCTGATGGCGACCCTGGCGCTCGATTGGGACCTGGTCGGCGAATCGGACGACGCCTTGATGACGGCGCCGAGTCTCGAACCCCTGGTTGCCGAGGCACGAGCGCTGGTCGGCTCGAAGCTGGTCGATGACCGGGCCTGGGCATTCAAGGACCCGCGCACCGCCCGCCTCTGGCCGTTCTGGCGCCGTGTGTTTTCAGACAGTGCGCCCGGAAAACCAGGCTTCGTCTGGGTGATCAGGCATCCGCGGGCCGTGGCGGCGTCGCTGGCCCGCCGCAACGGCTTCGACCCGGTCAAATCCCATTTGCTGTGGTTGAGCCACAACATCGTTCCGTTCGAGGACATCACGGCGGGCATTCACGTGGTGGTCGACTACGACCGGATGCTCAGCCGGCCGCGGCCCGAATTGCAGCGTATTGCCCAAGCCATGCAATTGCCGGCCAGGGACGAGTCGGCTGTGGATGAGTTCGTGGCCGGCTTTCTGGATCCGCAGTTGCGGCACTTTCTACCTGACAAGCTGCGTGACGAGCCGCCCGACGAGAAGGAAACTGCCGCCGCGGGGCCCGAACTGATTGCCGAACGCGCCTATCGACTGCTGCTGCAACTCGCCGAGGAGCCCGCCGGTCGCAACGACCCGGGCTTTCTGGTCGAATGGCAGGCTGTTTGTCGTGAAACCGCCGCTTTTGTTGCCGCCGCTTCCCGGGTCGATGCGTCGACCGTCGCCGCTAAGAGTCTCGACCGGGTGAGAATCGGCATCGAGGATGAACTGGGGCGTCAACAGCTGGAGCAGACTACCCGATTGCAGCAACAGCTGACGGAAACGCTCCAGCATCAGTTCGGTGAACTATCCACCCGGATTCTCGATACCGAAACGCGGCTGAACGAGACGCTGCAAAAGCGTCAGGAAGAACTGCATCAGACACTGCAAATGCGTCAGGAAGAACTGAATCAGACGCTGCACAGGCACCAGGAGACGTTGCACAACCGCCAGCAGGAGTTGCATGCCCTCCTGCAGGAACAATCCGCCGAAACCGGTCGCCGCATCGACCGGGTTCAGCAGCACCTCGATCGCACCGATGCCGACCTCGCCCGCGCCCGCACGGATCTGCTCGTCGCCAACGAGATGCTGAACAGAGAGCGCTTCACCGTCTTGAAGCCCCTATTGCGCAAGGCCTGGCGTCTCGGGACAAGGACTCTGGAGCGTCTCCCCGCCCCGGCCGAGCAGCGTCTCCGAGGGTTCAAGCGCCTGCTGACATCCCGGTCGATCCCCATGACTGTCACCATCGACAGCGACGACGACCGAACCGACCGTGCAGACGAAGTCGATGCGCCGGACAACTTCTACCGCTCGCCGGGGTGTTCCGACATCCTCGTCTTTCCGGTGATCGACTGGCACTACCGGTTTCAGCGCCCGCAGCAACTCGCCCGGCAACTCGCCTTGCGTGGGCATCGCATTGTCTACCTGTCCACCACCTTCGATCGGTCCGAGGCACCCGGATTCAACCTGCTGGAATCGCCGAGCGCCAATGTGGCGCTGGTCCGGCTCGCAATTCCGGGTTTGCATCCCAACATCTACCAGGACCTTCTTGCCGATGCGCAGAGCGACCTTCTGGCGGACGCGATACGCCTCCTGGCAGACCGGTGGCGCCTGGAAAACCTGGTCGCCATCGTCGATCTACCGTTCTGGCGCCCAGTGGCGGAGACGATTCCGGGATGCCTGCTGGTCTATGACTGCATGGACTACCACGCCGGATTCTCCACCAACCATCCCGGGATGGTCGAAGAAGAAACGCGCCTGCTGCAACGGGCCGACCTGGTGGTTACCACGTCTGCACCGTTGTCCGAGATCGTCGGCGAAACGGCGCCGAACCTGCTGATCCGAAACGCCGGGGAGATCGACTATTTCAGCCGCAGCCCGGCAATCCCGGCTTACTCGTCCGAGCGCCCGGTCGTGGGGTATCTGGGCGCCATCGCCGACTGGTTCGACATCGATCTGGTGGCGGCGGCCGCGCGCCGATATCCGAACTGGGATTTCGTTCTGGTAGGCAGTACCGACCACTGCGACACCACGGAAGCAGCGAAGCTCTCGAACATACGGTTCATCGGCGAAGTGCCCTACGACGAAGCAGCCGCCTGGGTGCACAGTTTCGACGTGGCAACGATTCCGTTCCGATTGACGGAACTGACTCGCTGCACCAATCCGGTGAAGGTCTACGAGTACCTGGCCGCCGGGAAGCCGGTGGTTGCCACCGCCCTGCCCGAAGTCGAACTCATGTCGGACGTGGTTCACGTGGCGGCCTCGCCCGATGCGTTCATGGACCTGCTCGAGACGGCCATGGGCGAGCGGTACGATGCCAAACTGGTTGAACGGCGCAGGCAGTCGGCGAAGCCCCACGACTGGAACAACCGGGCCGCGCGCCTGGACAGCGCCATTCGGAGCGCCTTCCCAAAACTATCCGTGGTCGTGCTGACGTACAACAACTGGAGGTTCACGAAGGCCTGCCTCGAAAGCCTCGAGATCCACACCCGTTACCCCGACTGGGAACTGGTACTGGTCGACAACGCCTCCACCGATGGCAGCCGGGACTATCTTGCAGCGTACGCCCAGGAGAAGTCCTGGGTGAAACTCGTTCAAAACGACGAGAACGTCGGGTTCGCAGCGGGCAACAACCGCGGTCTGGAGGTGGCCACGGGCGACTATCTGGTCGTGTTGAACAACGACACCTACGTCACCCGAGGCTGGTTGCCCGACCTGGTACGCCACCTGCAGAAGGACCCGCGACTCGGCCTGGTCGGGGCGGTGACCAACAACATCGGCAACGAAGCGAAGATTGACATTCACTACGAGGACATGGCGGAAATGCAGCAAGCCGCCTATGCGTACACCAGGCGCCACGCCCGGGAAGAACTCGATGTGCGAACCGTGGCGTTCTTCTGCACCGCCATGCCGCGCAGCCTGTTCGAAGCCGTGGGCGGTCTCGACGAACGATTCGGGCTCGGCTTCTTCGAGGACGACGACTATTGCCGGCGGGTGGCGGCAGCGGGTTACAGAATCGCCGTCGCCGAGGACGTTTTCGTTCACCACCACCTCTCCGCATCGTTCGACGAGATCGACGACGAAAAGCGGCAGGCGCTGTTCGATCGCAACAAGGCGCTCTACGAGGAAAAGTGGGGCGCCTGGACCCCCCACCGATATCGCGATTCATAGTCGTTGGCGTATTTCATTGACTGTCTTCGACACTGCATCCGATGCCCGCGCGCACTCCTTTGACATCGCCATCTACGGCGCCGGGCCCAGCGGTATCTCGCTGGCACTCGGGTTGACCGGGCTCGGGCTACGTATCGGGCTCTTCGAGGCAGGCGGCACGACCCCACCCCCGATGGGCAGGGAACACCCCTACCAGGGCAGCAACCTCGGGCTGCCCTACGACCTTGCCGGCACACGCCTGCGCTACCTGGGCGGTACCTCCAATCACTGGGGGGGTTGGTGCCGTCCTCTCGACCCGTGGGATTTCGCCGCTCACGAACACATTCCCTTTAGCGGCTGGCCAATCTCACGCGACGATCTGAACCCCCACCTCGAAGCGGCTTCGAAGGTTTGCGAGGTGCAGGATGGCGGGATGGGCCTGCAGGCCTTCGACCGCGACTTCGGCTACGAAGGATTTCTGCACAAGGCGACGCCCGGGTTTCGGGTCAAGAACTTTCTGTTCAGCACGCCGACGCGATTCGGCAGCCGTTATCTTCAGGATCTCGAGCAGGCCGAGGACATCGAGTGTTACCTGAACTCGAACCTGATCCGCCTGGCAACCTCGGGCAACGCGGTGGACAACGCCTCGGTGATGCGCCTGGACGGATCGGCAACGCAGATTCGGGCCGGTTGTCATGTTCTGGCAATGGGCGCAATCGAGAACGCCCGCATTCTCCTGCACTCGAACGTGGCCAATCGCAGCGGCTTTGTCGGCCGTTGTTTCGCCGATCACCTCGGCCGCACCGTCGGCATCGCCTTGCTGGATTTCAACAACCGTTACCTGCTGCACCACGTCCGCGCCGGCGAACGATTCATCCGTGTCCTGCCGCACCTTTCCCTGGCCGACGACGCCATGAAAGACGCCAGGCTCGCAAACTTCGGGCTCGTCATCGATCACAAGGCGCCGACGACCCTGCCGCTCGGCGTCGACGGAGTACAGGTTCGACATCAGTTGAGCCGGCTCACCGGCAGAAGAGCCCATCGATTCCGGATGCTGGTGCGCATGGAAAACACGCCCAATCCCGACAGCCGAATCACGTTGACCAACGACCGGGATGCCCATGGTGTACCCAGGGTTGCGCTGAACTGGCAGATCAATCCATTCGATCTCGAATACGTCGACCGCCTGTGCAAGCTGCTCGCGCAACGAATCGGCAGCGCCGGCGGCCGATTCAGGATCGATTACAACCTCGAGAAGGGAAAGCGACGCCCGGGCAGCTACCAGTCCCATCACCTGGGCACCACGAGAATGAGCGCCGACCCCGAGCGCGGAGTGGTGGACCGCAATCTCAGGTGTCACGACGTAACCAACCTGTACGTTGCCGGCTCCTCGGTGTTCCCGACGTTCGGCTTCGCCAACCCGACACTGACCATCGTCGCATTGAGCCTGAGGCTTGCCCGGCACCTGCGTCGGAGACTGCGGGGCATCGATGCCTGACCTCGCCCTGTCCCGTCGAGCGCTGATGGTTGCCGGCGGCGCGGTGACTGCGGCCGCCGTGGCCGCATACGTCCTGCCCCGGCAGGGCGAACGACCGACTGGTCTCGACCCCAGGCTCGAAGCACACCTCGTTGCCGGGAACTTTTCGCCGACCCTCGGGGAACGATACCTGCGCTCGGCAGGGCTCCCGGCAGAAGACGCATTCGAATCCCTCGTTCGAGCGACAGCCCCCCTCGCTTCTTCGGGAAACATCGGCGACGTCATCCTGCAGAGGACCCGGGCTGACTTCAAAAGCGGACAGACGTGCCGCCTGGATGGCTGGGAACTGTCGCTGACCGAATGCCGGCTCGCCGCCCTGGCCTTTCTGTTGGCGCAAGCCGGCATAGTGATCGAGCGTGCCGAAGTCGGCGAGGACGGCCCTCTCGACCACCTGCCCGACATCGAGTTCGGCCAGTTGCACAGCTGGGGCCCGAAGTCATCCACGGCCGGCGAAGGGTTCAATGTTCAGCCCAATGGCAATTCGGCGCTTTGGTTTCGCTTTCAGAAACTCGGCGAGTACCCCGGCTACCGGGTGTATTTCGGCGCGACAGAAGCCTCGACGAACGTGAAGAGCAATTCGAATCTGATTACCGCAAGCCTGACCCCGGCAAAGCTGGCGCAGTCCAATGCCGTGGCAGGCAACGTGCCCATTCACCTGGTGGATCCGGTGCGGGGCAAGCAACTCCTTGCCCATTTCAGTTTCGAACAACCGCCCACCCCAGGTGCCCGGTAATCCGGCGACGCGATTTCCCTTTAGCGAAAACTCCCCGAGAGCCGAATCGAGGCACCTCGACGCCCTCGCGACGAAAGTTGGTGACGGATGCGGCTTGGCGACAAACGCAGGTGAGGCATGCGCGCAAGCGTGACCATAGGCAAGATCAGCACCCACTGTCACCCGGCGGTACGCGACTGCGCGTTCGAACCCGCAGTATGCGCTACCATCCGTCGACTTGACGGGTCGCACACCGTCGCATTGGAACGCAGACGATGAAACAGCGAATCAGGGACATCATCCGGTACAAGACCTACGCCGAACTCAAGGCGGAATCCCAGCGCTACTACCTGGGCATCCTCTGGTGGCTGATCGAGCCGGTCCTCTACATGCTGGTCTTCTATTTCGTGTTCGGCCTGCTGTTTCAGCGGGGCACCGAAGACTTCATCGTGTTTCTGCTGACCGGGCTGGTCTTCTGGCACTGGTTCCAGTCGACGGTGATGCAGGGCGTGGATACGCTGCAGGCCAACCGCGCCCTCTACAACCAGGTGTTCGTGCCGAAATACGTATTCCCCGCGGTGGTCATGCTGAAGAACACGGCAAAATTCGGTGTCGTGCTGGCCGTGCTGCTGCTGTTCCTGCTGGTTTACGGCATCCAACCCACGGCGACATGGCTGGCGGCGATTCCGGTGCTTTTAGCCGGTGGCGCCTTCATCGCCGGGGCAACGATGCTGGTGGCTGCGATCACGCCCTTCGTTCCCGATCTCAGGGTGTTGCTCGACAACGGCATGCGCGCATTGCTGTTCATGTCGGGGATCTTCTACGACATCGACTCGTTCCAGACGCCCTACAGGTTCGTGTTCGAATTGAATCCCGTGGCGCTGCTCATTGCCAACCTGCGCACGGTGCTGGTGCACAGCCAGTTTCCCGACTGGGGTGAACTCGGGGCCGGTTTCGGGCTGGCACTGGCGATGGGCCTGGCCGGGTTCGCGCTGATGCGTGCGAACGAGTCGCGGTATGCCAAGATTGCCGTCTGACGCTGCCGTCGTATCGCTGCACTCGGTCGGCGTCTGCTACCGTGGCCGCGGCCGCGTTTTCGGCCGCGCCGAGGAGTACTGGGCGCTCGAAAACGTCAGCTTCGAGGTTCGCCCCGGTGAGACCGTCGGCCTCATCGGCAGGAACGGCTCCGGCAAGACAACCCTGCTGAAGGCCATCGCCGGCATCATCGAGCCCGACCGGGGAAGCATCGAACGGGGCGACATCAATCTCTCCATGCTGTCGTTGCAGGTCGGCTTTCTACCGCAGTTGTCCGGCCGCGAGAATGCGATTCTCAGTGGCATGCTGCTTGGCCTCGAGCGAGCCGAGGCGGAACGGCGGATTGCCGACATCGAGGCGTTTGCGGACCTCGGCAACCACTTCGATGCGCCGCTCGCCACCTATTCCTCCGGCATGCGCGCGCGCCTGGGTTTCTCCACCGCGCTGTACTCGGCGGCAGACGTACTGCTGATCGATGAGGTGCTCGGTGTCGGCGATTGGGACTTTCGCGCCAAGTCGACCGCCGCCATCAAGGAACTGATCCGGTCCAATCGCACCGTCATCCTGGCGTCCCACAACCTGGAGACCGTGCGCGAACTCTGTGGCCGCACCATCTGGATCGACAAGGGCAGAGCACGCGCAGTCGGGACTACCGAAGACGTGCTCGCGCAATACACGCAATAGCCTCGCCCAAGCGAGTTCCGAACCCGGCGCACCGGGACGACGACGCGCAAGGAACATCAGCAATACGCTGGGAGAGAGCAGGTGTGCGGTGCGTGTATCTGGCGCTGTTTGGGCTCGTGCTTGCGCCCATCGTCGCGGTAAATCTCGCCGCCTGGTGCGCCAGATGCACGTACCGTATACCTGCTCTCGGTGCCCGATCGCCAGATATTACGTTAAATTATTTTTTTCAATTAAATCAAAGGGTTACTATTTTTTTCCGTGCGAGGAGACAGACCACTACCGGGAATCACGAGCCCGCGGGGGCCGATTCGCGCATGTACTGCTCGTGCAGTTCCAGTTCGTCCCTGATGCGCTCGGTGAGTTCCCGGCCTTCCTGGAAATTGGAAACGACATAGGGAATCACCATGACCATCAGTTCGGTGCGGTCTTCTGAGAAGGTGTCGGAACGGAACAGGCGCCCAAGCCCCGGAATCCGGCCGAGCCCGGGTACTCCCGCCTGGCCGGAACTCTGGCTGTTGGAGATGAGCCCGCCCATCACCAGCGACCCGCCGTCACGCAGGGTGAGACTGGTGCTGATGCGGCGGTTGAGGATGGTGGGCGTGCCCGACAGGCTGGTGGCGTCTGCCGGCCGGGCTTCGCTCAATTCCTGGGATATGCTGAGGTCCACCAGCCCGTTGGCCTGGACAATGGGTTCGATCTCGAGGATCACGCCGGTCTTGCGGTAGGAAATCTGCTGCAGCACATTGGTGGACCCGCCGAGCTGGGTGTCCGAATCGGATGCCTGCACCACGACGGGAATCTCGTTACCGGCTTCCAGGGTTGCCGTCTCGCCGCTTTTCACCAGGAGACGCGGCCGTGAGCGGATCATCACCCGATCGTCGTCGTAGAAGACATTGAGCATGGCGCGCGTCTGACCGGCGCTGTCCAGGGTAAGCGAGAAGGCCTTGTCCTGCAGCCCGAGCCTGCCCAGGGTGCCTCCGGACAGGCCGCGACCATTGCCGACGGACGAGCGGAACATCCACTCGATTCCCGACCGTTCTTCGTCGCTCAGGGTGACTTCGGCAATGAGGAGTTCGATCAATACCGACGGCACGGGCTTGTCCAGTTCCTTGATGACCGCCAGGAGCTCCCCCCATTCCTTGCCCGATCCGCGGAACAGCAGCATGTTGCGGTTCTTGTCGACGACGATCCGGCCGCCGCCGCTGCTGCCGACGGTGCTGCTGAACCCGCCCTCGCCGCCAGCGTCGTCGAGGTCCGTGGACGCGCTCCGCCGCGTGGCGATCCCCAGTATGCCGTTCAGGGTGTCGGTCATCTCCTCGGCCTGGGTGTGTTGCACCTCGTAGGTGAACACCGCGTCGTCGATGGTCTGCCGCTGTTCCTCGTCGAGAATGCGCGCCCATTGCTCGATATGGTTCAGGGTGCTCGGGTCCGCGGCAAAGGCCACCAGCTTGTCGATGCTCTCGAGTGGTATCAGCATGATGCTGGTGTACCCGGTGCTGTCGTCTACCTTGTAGCCTTCCGCTGTCATGATCGCGGTGATGTCGTTCACCATCGCCCCCACTTCCAGGAACTGGGGCTCGATGATGATGCCGTGCCTGCCGCGCAAGGCGGGCTGGTCGAGCACCTCGATCATCTCGATCGCCTGCCCGACGGTGGAGAGATCGCCCTTGAGCAGGATCGAGTTGCGGTCCGGATCTTCCGCGATGGTGAGTTGTCCGCCGCTAAAGGCCTGTTTGAGCCATCGGGAGACGTGCACGGTGCGCAGCACATGCAGGGGCACGAACTGGAAGATGGTGCGGTGGGTGGGCGGTACTTCCGGCAGTGCACGGCCGCTGATGAGCAGCGGGATTTCGTCGGTTCCGATTTCCTGGGTGGGCGCAAAGGTGAGCACGCCTTCCTCTTCGCCCACAGAGATGCCGTAGTCCTGCAGGACGCGGCGGGCGGTGGAAAACAGCTGGCCCGGGGGCACCGGTTCCGTGAGGCGCAGCGTCACCAGGTCGGTCTTTTCCGTGAGCCCGGGCGCAACGGAGAACGACATGCCGAGCAATTCACCGAAGACCTCGTTGATGAAGGCGACCAGGGGCACGTCGTGAAAGCTGACCCGAATGGGATCGCCGCGGAGATTCTCGCCGAGGCGATCGGCAATGCCCTCGGCAACGCTCTTCTGGATGACAACGCCCGGCGTCGGCGCTACCTGGAGGCTGTCCGCCGCCCCGCCATCGTCATCGCCACCCAGGGACTCATCGGTCGCTGCCACCGCCGGCTTGGGTTCCCGCAGCGGTTCCGGGAATGGCTCCACGCCCAGGGTCGAGCAGGACCCGGCCAGGACCAGTGCTCCGAGCACCATGAACACGCGGACTATCATCGTTTTCTACTCCCTGGGAACCCTCGGAAACAGCGGCAACAGATCCCGTTGCCCATCGCTTCCTTCGAGGGTGAGGGAGTTGCCGCTGACTGACACCAGCGTACGACCGTCCGGCAGTGTATCACCCCCGGCCAGGCGCGAAACTCTGCCGTCCGGCAACACCAGCAACACCGCGTACTCGCCGGGCTCGACCATCAGGCCGACGAAGCCGATCCTGGCAAGCTCGCGAGTCATCTCGATCTCGGCGGCAGCCCGGGCGGCGGCGGCTGCCTCGGCGGCTTCCTGATCCAGTATTTCCTTCAGGTTGACACCCCACCGGTCGCTGGCGAGATAGGCCCCGAGGTCCTCCTGCTGCAACGTTTCCGAGGTCGGGCCGTTCGGTACGCCGCTGCGCCCTGCGCGGGCGCCCTCCTCGCCGAGGCCCACCGGAGCGACCAGGGCCGCCAGCACGACGACCACCAGCGCAACCAGCGCCGCCAACAGCGGCAGGCGGTTGCGCCGCAGCAAGTCAGTCACGCCGGAAACGAATGGGGCACTTGCGGCCACGCTGCTACTCCGTCTCCGGTGCGTCTTCGATGCCGACAAAGTAGGCCGACAACAGCAGCACCAGCCGCGCCCTGCCCCGGGTCATTTCCAGGCGGTCGACCACCAGTTTCTGCGGATGCGTGGCCAGCGCGTACATGGCTTGCAACTGGCCGCCGGAATCGTGGCTGGCACTGAACTGTGCCTGCACGCGCCAGACGCCGGGCAGGTCGGGCACGGGCTGGATCAGCCCCGGCTGAATGCGCACGTCGCTCAAGCTCAGCTTGCCCGCGATGCCTGCCAGCGCCGCCTGCAACTGTGCCTGGGCCAGGCCCTGGGTCTCGGCCTGCCACAAGGCGCCCTCCAGGGCTTCGTTTACGGCGCGCTCCGCATCGAGCAGTTGCGGCCAGTCCTGGCGCTCGAGCAGCGACCCGGCCCGGCCGAGGCGCGCCCCTTCCGCAGCAAAGCCGTCGTGGGCAGACGCAACGCGCTCGGCTTGCACCAGCGTCAGATAGAAGAGCAGAACTGCGGCGATCGCCCAGACTCCGGTGCGCAGGCGCGCATTGGCCGCGAATTCCGACCTGAATTCTTCGACCAGGCGCAGCAGCGTATTCACGTGCGCACCCTCAGGGAAATCTCCACCTGGTTGTTTCGCCGCGACTGACCCACCTGCACCTGTTCGAACAGCGGCTCCGACTCCAGGGCTCGGACATAGGCAATCGGATCGAGGTTTCGGTCTTCGACGACAAAGCGCAACTCGCCCTGCTGATAGCGCCATTGATACAACCTGGCGGCTTCTCCGGGAATCGCCTTGTCGACGAGCCCCAGAATCCGGGCCTGGGAGGGCCGATTGGACAGGTCGATCAACGCCTCGTTCCGGGTGCGCAGACGCAGCAGTTCGTTGCGTGCGCCAAGGGCCGGCCCGAGTTCTGCTTCCATCTGCGCGAGTTCCAGCGCGGCCGAATCGGCCAGGTAGTCCATTTTCCAGATTCGCACCTGCTGCCATGCCAGCACCAGAACCAGGGCGGTCAGTATCGATGCCGCCAGCGCCGCTTCGCCGGATCGCAATCGCTCCCTGAGCCCCACGGTTCCCGCCCATGGCTCGGGCGCGAAGCTCGCCGCCGCTTCTCCGGCCAATCCCGCAGGTTGACCGCGCCGGAGACAGAACCACTCGATTCGCGCTTCGTCCGGACGCTCTGGAAACCAGAAGGAATCCTGCAGCACGTCATGCTCCCAGTGCTGCAGTTCGAAACCTTCCTGGCAGGCCTGCAGGTGTACGCCGTCGGATTTGCGCGGCAGGAATGCGGTCTCGGGCCGCACGCGAATGCGGTCTGCCGCCCGGGCATCGGGTTCGTCGTAGAGCTGCTCCGGCTCGACGGTGACGACTTCACTGTCCCAGAACCACACCATGGCCGTGGCGCCGGACCAGACGGCGTGAAAACCGGTATTCTCGAAGGGGCTCCAGACGGGCACCCGCAGCGCCAGCGCACCGGGCCGGCGGCCGGCGGGCACGTTCGAGAAATCCTCGCAACGGAACATGGAAAGCCCGCGGCCCACGACCCAGTGCCGATGCAGCGACTGCGCGGGCAGCCTGACCACGCCTTCCCGCGTCTGGATCGCGCCGGGCTTGTCAGAGAAGCGGCGTCGCAGCTCTCTCGGCAGTTTCAGGTCCATCGTCAAGCACCAGTTCCGAATACCGGTATTCCGTCCGCCACGGGGTCACGCCGCCGGGGGACAGGCTGAACCCTGCCACCCACTGCCTGGCCCCGCCTTCCGGCCAGATCGCGATTCTCACATACGGAGACGGATACAGCACCACGGATTCCTCATCGATAGCCGGGCGTTTGCCGGTCAACATGGCGATCCGGCTGAGGCGCCCGATGGAACTGTCGGCTCGCGCGGCCAGCACTTCCCGCAAGCCGTCCCTGTCGAGGTCCAGCACCGCCGCGAGTACCGCAGGATGCATGGTGTTGAAGTTGTAGCTGCCTGCGCCCCGCACAGACAACAACGGGCTCAGCCGACGCCACTGTTCCGGCGTCAGCAGCGTGCCGACACCGAGCACGTTCTTCAATTCCATGGGACCGGCCAGGAACCAGTTGGCCGGGGCCGGCATGCCCCGTTGCGTGTAGTCGAACTGCTCGGCGCCATCGAGCGAAAGCCGGTGGTCCGGGTCGATGTAGTCGCCGAGCCGCGGCAGGATGCGTTGCACGTCCGCCGCCGCAACGCCCGCCCGGCGCAGCACGGAACCCAGTGCCA
Organism: Candidatus Azophilus sp.; assembly: GCA_965221465.1. Lineage (GTDB taxonomy): Bacteria > Pseudomonadota > Gammaproteobacteria > Pseudomonadales > Azotimanducaceae > Azophilus. The sequence continues at coordinate 4,685,807 of OZ244892.1, read as the reverse complement.
ACGACGAGGGAATGTTGACCGGCGCCAGGCCCCGCTCGTCCTGCAGGGAGAACCGCAGGCGGCCAAGGCCCCGGTACGATTCGCCGGCCATGGTCAGTTCGCCGTCTCCGGGCGGCAGGTCCGGGTCGTCGAAGGATTCGATGAACTGCTGTTCCTCCTCCAGGACCAGGCCGCGGTAACTCATGCGGCCGCTGGCCAACAGGTAGAGCAACGTCGCCTCGGTGCTGCGGCGATCGAGTTCATCCTGCAGGGACTGCCTGTAAAGTCGGGCCCGATCCACATCGGCAGCCACCATGCCGTCGATGTAAACGGCCAGGGCGGCGAGGCCGGCAAGTACCCAGAGGGTTGCTACCAGGACGAAGCCCGGCAGCCGAACCCGTGGCCGAAACGGGCCGCGCTGCCGTACGCCCTTCGGACGCCGCGGTGACGCACGCCACATGGATCGTGCCGCCACTATCTGAGTTCCTCATCGGTGAGCAAGGGCGCAGCCGAGGTACCCACCCGGGCGAGCAACCGGGTGTTTCCGTCTGCCCCCACCAGGCGAATGGCGCGTGGTAGCCAGTCGTCCTGCGTCTCCTCCAGCGGCCAGCGATCGTGCCACTGTCCCCGGCCATCGGCATAAAGAAAGCGCAGCCCCGGCTCTTCGGATTCGAGAACCGGCCAATCCACACCGCGCGAAAGCGCGCCACGCTGTTCCTTGTAGACCAGGCGCTCGAGCCCGTCTTCCTCGTCGAGGTACCAGCGGGCAACGACGGGCATGCCGGGCTCTGCCGCCAGGGCCTGCAGCGTGATGCCTTCGAAGGCCGCTGCGTTGCCGCGGAAGCGACGGTTGCTGTGACCGTAAGCCGCAAGGCTCTGTACCGTGGTAATGAACCAATGCTGCTGCAATCCGGTCGCGGAAGCATCCCGATGCAATCGTTGCACCGTCTCGTAGCGGGTGGAAAAGAACCCGGTTCCCTGGAACAGAAGCGTACTGACGAAACTCAGCAGCACGAAGACGACCAGCATTTCCATCAGCGTCAGGCCCGCTGTGTACTTTCGCAATCGCGCCGCGCGCCGATGGACAGTTAGCCCGCATCTTTTCCAAGCGATAGGCACAAGAGCGAGCCTCAACAGCGCCATTCGGCGAGCCGTATACACGCACCGCATACCGGTTCTCTCCCGGCGGTTGTCAAGTGTTCCTTGCGCCTCCTCGTCCCGGCGCGCCGGGTTCGGAACTCGCATTTGAAAAACGCAGCCGCGCAGAGCCTCTCGCGACGAAAGCTGGTGAGAGTTGCTGACAATCCTCATCGGAAGAGAACGTCCTCGCCCGGCGGCAAGCCGCGGACGCGCTCATAGCCGACGGAGCGCATCTGCCAGACCCCGAGCGGGCGCCCCCTGTCGAGGACTGTGAACTCGATCTCGTAGAGCCCGAGGTCGAATCCCGCCATGGTCCCTGCGCCGGTTTGCCCGTGCCGGACGGGCTGCACCAGCCTCGCAACCCAGACGACGCGGCGCCCGTCGATGGTGAACTCGCCCTCCGGCTCTCGCCAGGGGTCCATGGATGCGAGCACCTCGATGGCGTTCCGCACCACCGGCAGTTGTTCGGTGGTGGCCTGCACCCGGCCGAGCGCGATCAGGTTGGTGTTGAAGAGACTGTAGAGCGCCATTGCCCCGGCAGCGAAGACGGCGAGGGATACAATCGTTTCGAGCAGCGTGAACCCCGCCGAGTGTCTTCTTGCGGACTTCATTGCCAGCCCGCACATCTCACCAACTTCCTGCTGCGGACGCCGATGCACTCGCCCTGCGGAGCCGGGCAAGGAAGACTCGTCGCCGGTTGCCGAGTATCCCACGCTATCGTATGGAGACGTTGCGCCCGGCGTGCCCGACGCTCGTTCCGCATACTTGCTCTCGGCGCTCGGTTTCACCGCTGGGATCTTGCTTTTTTCCAAATCTGTTTAATAGGTTATGGTTCTTGCATGAACGGAGCGCGCGGCTCGAATGGCTTGCTGGGCAACCCGTTGACCGCAGTATCCCGTTGCGTCAGACATCCGCATCCACGCGACAGTAAGGTGCTTCCAGCAGTACCCGTTCGGTCGTTTGTCCCCGGTGCACCAGGGTTACCTCCGCGCCAAGGCAGACTCCGTTGGCGCGAACCAGGAGGGGCCTGTCGAATATCACCTCCCAGCCGTCCGGCACCTCCAGGGCATACGCTTCGAAACCGGTTGCCGGGCTGCCAGGGTCAGGGTCCGCGGTACCGCCACGGGTTCCGGAAACCACGTAGTCTCGCCGATGCAGCATCGCTTCCCAACCGAGCCCGGCGATCTGGTTCAGTATTCGCCCCTGGTCGGTCTTGCGGCTAACGCTCTCATACAAACCCTGCAGATTCGGGAACGCCAGCACCGCCACCAGCCCGACCAGAGCCAGCACGACCACCAGTTCGATCAAGGCGAATCCGCGCGACAGACGCCACGCTGAAGCATCTGCAACCTCGATTCCGGGACCCGACCGCACTTTCATGGAACACTTTTCCCAAGCTATTGATTTTATTAAATTCGTTAGCGTGGCAAACATGGCCTTCGATCCGGCACCGAGAGCAGGTATACGGTACGTGCATCTGGCTCGCCGAATGGCGCACCAGGCGGAGAAATTTACCGCGACGATGGGTGCAAGCACGAGCCCAAACAGCGCCAGATACACGCACCGCACACCTGCTCTCTCCCAGCGTATTGCGGATGTTCCCTGCACGTCCGCGTCCCGGCGCCCCGGGGTGGAATCTCTCATGACCTCACTCTATCACAGCCCTGTTCGCGCCCTGGTGCAACCGGGAACCGGGGTGCCAAGGTTTCATTTCCGAAATCCGGCGATGTCATATTGCCGCATGTGGACAAGCTCCGGCAGGAAATAGAGGCGCAGCAGCAAGGAAACCAGCAGGTGGCGCCGGCCGCTACGCTCTCCTTCGAATACGGTCTGCGCCTCGATTGCCACCTGGTCTTCCACCCCCAGAAATGCGAATACCTGTCGGAGCACCTCGTCGTGGCGCCGGGCCAGATCCTCGGTACGAACGACCATGACCCGCGCCGCATCGAAGTGCTCGAACAGATTGCGCAGTTGCATGCCGTACTTGCCGCGATGTCGGTACGAATGCCGCCGCCAGGCTGAACCCCGCCCGCGAGGGTTTCCGCATCGCCGCAACCGCCAGGATTCCAGCAGCAGCGCCAGCCAGAGCGGCCGTCGCTCGTACCCCTTGTTCCTTTCCATGTAGTACTGGGAGATGGCCCGCTCCACCGGGTCGCGCAGCAGCACGATCACCTTCAGGTTGGGGTTGTACCGCTCGAGTTCCGGCGCTATTTCAGGCAGGAACAGGTAGATCGGCGTCGCCTCTCCCCGAATCAGGCGGGCGGCCGGGTCCTCGACCGACCCTGTCTGTTCCTCGCGGGATGCCTTGCTCCCCCCCGCGCCGCTTCTCGATGCGTCGTTGCCGTCGACCCGTGTTCCTTCCGTTCCCGATTCCCATGTCCGAACCGAGGCAATCGGCTTCGCCGTGAAGGCGGAGAAGAAAGGGCGGTAGCGTGCATCGATCTGTTCCGGAGTCCAGTCCGGGGAATAGTCGGGGGCATCGAAGACATGGGGTTCCTTCTCGGAAGTAACGCGAATCCCGGGGTGCTGTGCCAGAAACCGGGCGAGTGCCGTCGTGCCGCACTTCTGCGCTCCGACGATCATGAAATCCAGCAGCGGGCGGTAGGTGGCGGACATTTGGGGGTGAATCAACTCTTCAGCGACGGCTCGAGGCATCGCCACCGCATCCCGAATTCCAGATTCGGTCGATGTCGCGCAATACCGCGTGGAAGCGATCCCTTTCCGCCTGCAGCGAGTACTCCCTGGCGGTAGCGGCCGCTTGGGAAAGCAGGCGCCGATCGTGATCCGCGTCCAGATCGAGCGCGCGTTGCACCGCCGCTGCCAGGGATTCGGTGGTTGCTGCTGCGATCAGGCAGTTGCCGTCGTGCGTGCAGAAACTCCGATTGCCGATGCAGTCGAGCGTCACCACCAGGCAGCCCGCCGCCATGGCTTCCAGCGCCGGCAGGTAAAACCCTTCCTCGGCACGGGGCAGACAGACCGCCACCCGGCTACCGGCCAGCCAACCCAGAAATCTCTCTCTTGGCACGAATTCCGTCAACAATTCGTGCTCGATGTCCATGGCCGCCAGTCGACGCCCCAGAGATCTGGCCAGATCCGGCATCTTGTAACCGGCAATTGTCACCGGTCGGCGTTCCGAACCGGGTGCGCGTCTCGAAGCACTGACAGCAAGCGCCTCCACGCCATTGGGTATCGTCAGAACAGGCCCGTTGACGCGGCCCGTGGCGTCGATCGCATCGGCCACCTCCCGGCTCACGCAAATACGTACCGCCCGGTTAGCCAGGTAGCCGTACAGTTCGGTTCCCTCGTGGGCATGCCGAACATGCTGGATCAGGTTGATTCGCGGGTTCGGCAGAGCGTCGAATCCGCCGGCAGCTAGGAAGCGCCAGTCGACGCCCGCGACGAACAGCACATCGTCCGCCTGCGGCGCCCAATCGGACGCCGTGCCGGCATCGCCGGGCGGCCACAATTCCAGCCGTTCCCGATGGAGAGTTTCCGTCGCGGGCTCCCCCGTAAAGGCAATTCTGGGCACGAAACCCGGCAGGCACCCGACATGGGCAAAGTAATGCGAATGCTTGAGATGCCCGCCCTGAAAGCGGGTGTATTCCCGGTGGAACCAGACCGTTCTCATGCCGCCGAGCGAATCGTGTCCGCTAACCGTTCGCAATCCGCCAGGTCGTAGAATGCCGACCAGGCGCCGCGATCGCCCGCCAGTTCTGCGAGCAACGCGTCGATCTCCGCACCGGCATAGGCTCGATTGCCGTTGCGGTTTTCCAGCGTCACCGTCCCGGCATCGCGGCGGTCGAGCCGATCGAACAGAGCCCGGCCGCCACTTGCCACGACATCCTCGTAGCGAAGGATGCTTTGCGGCTCCAGGTGCGTCCGGAACCGGTCGAAAAACCAGTTCAGCAAGACAATCTGACGGCGCAGCACGTTGCCTTCGTTCTCCAATGCCCGATGCAGCTGCCGGTCGAAGCGTTCTCCCGCCGGGATGCGGCCCCGGTTCACGGGCAGATCCACCGTCTGCCAGGACGCCAGCACCGCGACCGGGTTGCGCACCAGTCCCAGGCAGGCCGTGGACCTGGCAAGACCCGGCAAGAGCGCGGCGAATAGCGCGTTGTGCTTGATGAGCAGCGTGAACCCGCCTGAAAGCGGCTTGTCGACCGGGATTTCGCCCTGGCCACCCTGGGGTCGGCGCAGATTCTCCGCCCCATCCCACGCCTCCACCCGATCGTCGTCCAGACGGCCGTCCAGTTGCACCGACGGCGCTCGGCGTTCCAACGGGATGCGCGTCCGTGCCCGACGCGCAAAGTCCGAGATGCGCAAGCAGGCTTCGTCCGGGTGATCGGCGCCCGCGAAGGCCTGTTGCCGCATCGGTTCCGAAAGCGCCACGGAATCCGGCAGGTCTCCGACCAGCCGGCAGCAAAGCGACGTGCCAGAACGCGGAAGTCCGCTCAGCAACCAGGTGTGTGACATCATTCCTCAGATTCCCAGGCGCGCCAGGCTCAACTTCTCGCTCACCGGACATCCAACCCGCATCCGTCACCAACTCTCTGCTGCGACCGCCGGTACACTCGGGCGGCGCTCCGGAGCAGATTACAATCGATCCTTGAGCTTGTAGTAAAGCATTCCCAGGGCGATCAACTGGTTGCCGAACCGGCGAGAGCCCGGGATGCGTACGTGCTTCATGCCCGCGAACAGGTCGAATTTCTCCATGGCGCCGCCCACGGCGTCGGCGACGATCTCCCCCATCACGTGGGTCGAGCAGACACCGTGGCCGGAGTATCCCTGGCAGTAGTAGATGTTGCCGTCGATACGCCCCACGGCCGGAATACGAATTGGCACGATGCCGATCATGCCGCCCCATTGAAAATCGATACGCACATCCCTGAGACTCGGGTAGACCTCGAGCATGCGCGGCAGGATGTAGGCCTTTATATCCGTCGGGTCGCGTCCCGAGTAGTTGCAGGCGCCGCCGTAGAGCAGTCGTTTGTCCGCAGACAAGCGATGGTAGTCGACGACTTCGTTCATGTCGCAGACGGCAACATCGGCCGGATTGACCTGGTCCAGGGTGTGCTCGTCGAGGGGTTCGGTAGCGATGATGTAGCTGCCGGCAGGGAAAACCAGCCCCGAGAGGTGCTTCTGCTCCAGCCGGCTGTAGGCATTTCCTGCCAGCACTACAGCATCGGCCTGCACGCAACCCGTTTCCGTTTTCACCCGCGGCTTCGCGCCGTGTTCGATGTCGACGACCCGCGACCGCTCGTGGATCCGCACACCGAGAGCCTCCGCCGCCCGCGCCTCGCCGATGCAGAGGTTCAACGGATGCACGTGGCCGTCCCGGTAACAGGCCAGAGCGCCCAGATAGGCATCGGTGCCCAGCTTGTCCCGCGTCTGCCCCCGGTCCCATACCTCGTAGGGGTAGGAAAACTGTCGACGTGCGAGGCTTTCGGCATACTCGTCGATGCGGCGCAGGTGCCGCGCCTTAAGCGCCACTTCGGCAAAACCGGCCTTGAGGTCGCAGTCGATGCCGTACTTCTCGACCCGCTCGTAGATGATCTCGTGGCCCCGCCAGTCCAGTTCCCACAACAGGTCGCTGACAGCCGGGCCGTATTTCTTCTCGATCTTCTCGTGGCCGTTGATGCCATTGATGAGTTGGCCACCGTTGCGTCCCGACGCCCCCCAGCCCACCCGGTTGGCCTCCAGGAGCGCCACCGAATAGCCGCGCTCGGCCAGTGTCAAGGATGTGGCGACACCCGTAAAGCCTGCCCCGATCACGCAGACATCCGCAGCGATCGATCCGGCAAGTGCCGGATAGTCGGTGGTTTCGTTCAGCGACGCGGCATAGTAGGAGCCGGTGTGTTCCTGATTGCGGTGTTCCGCGTCCATGTCGTTTCCTCGCATGGAACAAACCCTCAAGTTATTGATTTTATTGAATTCACGAACCAAGGAATCCATACCTTCGATCCGGCACCGAGAACCGGCATGCGGTACGCGCATCCGGCACGCCAAGCGGACCTGCTTACCGCTACGATGGGCGCAAGCACGAGCTTTAAAGGTGCCGGATACGCGCACCGCACACCGATTCTCTCCCAGCGGTTTTCAGGTGTTCCTTACGCGTCCTCGTCCCGGCGCGCCGGGTTCGGAACTCGCATGAGAATAATGTTCAAGCAGTTGATTTAAAGCCGACTATCGGCGTCGAGCCCGTCTTGTCCTCCAGTTCCTTGCGCCACTCGCTCAGGTTCATGTCGATGGCCATGAAGCCGCCGATCCAGAGGAACTCGTCCCACAGGTAGAGCCAGTGCGAAAGCGTCGCCCAATACACACCCACGCCGAGTATGAACAGGAACAGCAGGTTCTTTGTCCAGTTCGCCGCACGAATCAGCGTGCCGCCGCTGACGCCCCGCTCCTGCAGCCGCACGACGATCTCGATGGCGAGTATCGCAAGGAGCCAGGCAGCGACCTCGAAGACATCCGCCCAGGCCAGGTCGCGTGCCAGCCTCAGACCGGCCATGTCGGTCACCACCGGGTCCTGGCCCACCCAATAGAAGTTCGAAGCCGAGGACAGCCCCGCGCAGGATTCCCGCGTGACCTCGGTGTACTCGAGGTTGTAGACATAGGAAACGCCCGAATCGGCCAGGTCGCACAGTTCGGTGGCCTCCGCAACCGGGAGCGTGGGCCGCAGGTCGATGACCTCGTTTACGTAGGCGAACATCGTGTGTGCAATCATCACGAAGCAGGCCATGCGCAGGCCATGCACCAGGCGCGCCACCCAGCCCTTCCAGGCCCGGTCGCTGAGTGCATAGGTCTCCAGTTCGAACATGCCGAGCAGGATGAGCCAGGCCAGCTGGTCGATGCTGGCGGAGAACGCCGATGTCCAGTCGAGCACGGTCGACTCGGCATGTAACGTATGGCTGGCCCAGGTGATGTCATCGACGATGTAGAAGCCGAAATTGATCAGCAGCAGGGAATACACCGTCCATTTGACGCCCTGCTGGATCCGGTGGGACCGATCGTCTGCGCCGGCCGTCGTCACGCCGTCCATGGCTCAATCATACTGATTTGCAACGCAAGAGTGCTCTCGGAAATCCGTGGCAAAAACCCCATTCGCCCGCAAGCCCCCGGGCGCCTCGAGCGCCTTGCGAACGAGTACGCGCCGCCCTGCAGCGCACAGTTAGGCGGCACAGACCAAACCGTTGTGCCCAGCACCGATCACCACTGAATCGTATCGGCCCAGCCTCGACTCTGCCCGGTTCGAACCACCCGAGTGCAATGGTCAGCCGGCACGACCCGCCAGGACCTCGCTGGCTATACGCGCTGCCGATGCCGTCACTCGCGCTGCCTCGGTGGAAGGGGCCGGGTTCAGGGCCCAACCACCTTCAACATTGCATCGATGCGGAACTTGAGCTTGTCGATGTTTCCGGCCATGACCGGCACGATCAGCTGATCGACCCCCTCGTCCTCGTAGCGGGGCACCGTCTCTCGGGTCACCGGTTGAACGTTCGACCCGATGCATACCTGCACATCCGAGCGTTTGCGGCCGGCTGCACGCAACTTCGCATCGAGCCTGGCAATGCCCTCCCTGGCCCCTTCGGGGTCGCGATTGAAGCCGTACCAGCCGTTTCCATGGGAAACCACCCGGCGCATGGCCGCCTCCGATTCGCCGCCGAAGTAGATCGGCGGGTGGGGTTGCTGCACCGGCTTCGGGTTGAAGTGGCAGGTCTGCAACTCGTAGGTCTTGCCGCTGTATTGGGCAAGGCCCGGCGCCCAGAGTGCCTGCATGACCTCGATGTACTCGACCGTGCGCGCTGCCCGGGTGCGGAAATCCATCTGCAGGTTGTCGAACTCTTCCTTGAGCCAGCCGATACCGACGCCGAAGTCGAAGCGTCCCCCCGACAGGTAGTCGAGGTCGGCCACCGCTCGGGCGGTATAGACGGGGTTCCGCTGGGGAACCAGACAGATGCCGGTGCCGAGACGGATACGGTCGGTCATCGCAGCGACGAACGTGAGGGCGGAAAAAGGGTCGAGAATGCCCTCCGGTTCGCCCGGTAGTCGGCCATCCGCGGTATAGGGATAGGGCGATTCGTAGTCCGGAAAGAAGATGACGTGTTCCGGCACCCAGATGGAGTGGAAACCCGCCTCTTCGACCAGTTTCGCAGCTTCCACCACGAACTCGGGGGGCGTGTAGTGACTGAATGCCAGATTCGCGCCGATCTTCATTTCGATTCTCCTGCAATGCGCCCATGACCGCTTCGCGGCCGTCCTGCTTCGCGTCAATCGTAGAGAGTGTTTCGCCAATCGACAACCGGGAGCCTGTTTCATACGGAAGTCACCGAAACCCGGTGGAGCGATGACGCGGCGACGTGGACAGTAAAGACCAACCGTGGCGACAACATGAAAGCCCGGTATGTGATGATGGCCAACGGGACGCTGTCAACGCCCCGCCTCGCCCGCATTGAAGGCATGAAAGATTCCAGGGCGATTCCTTCCACACGGCCCGGTGGGACTACGACATAGACCTGACTGGCAAGCGCGTAGGCATCATTGGCACGGGAGCAACCGCCATTCAGGTGGTACCGGTCATCGCCAAATAAGTCGAACATCTGTACGTGTTCCAGCGCACCCCTTCAACCGTCGACATACGCGATCAACGAGAGACGACAGAAGAAGAAATTGAAGAGTGGAAAAACGAACCCGGCTGGGCAGCCGCGCGCCGCAAACGATTTTCCCGACTTTACGGCCGACGGGCCTTACGCGCGAACGATGGATTCTTATCCGGCAAAGAAGAAGAGCCAAAACGCAGGTTGCTCAACACCGGCAAAAGGCTGTCTGTTGAAGAAATGGTCGACGCCGAACTGCAGACCAGCTACAAGATCATGGAGCAGATCCGGGACAGAATCGATACGATTATTGACGATCCTGAAACCGCCAAGGCGATGAAGCCTTACTACCCCTACGGCTGTAAGCGACCCAACTTCCATGACGAATACCTACCAACGTTCAATAAACCAACGTTGATTTTGTAGATACCGCTCCGCTTGGGGTTCAGGAGATCAACGAAAAAGGCGTCATACACGATGGCAAAGTTTATGAATTAGATGTCCCGATCTACGCCACCGGCTTCGACTTTATGTCCCGGGAGTCTCTGGGTCATATATATGACGCCAACGGCCGATCGGTCGCCCAGAAGTGGGAAGAAGAAGGCACCTGTACCTTCGTGGGCCTGCACACCCATGGCTTTCCGAATCTCTTTATCATCGCGGGTCCACAGGGTACTGGCGGTAGCTTTAATTTCATCGATGCTATTGAAGAACATACAGACTATGTGCCTACCCTGTTATCTCGCATGCGAGATCAAGGCTTGACGGTTGTGGATGCCAAAAAAGAGGCTGAACAAGCGTTCACCAAGCATCGTATTGAGGTCGATGAAGCAACCGCCAAGCTCCGAGACTGCCTGGGTAATTTCACCGGCTATGGTCGCGCAGCAAAAGGCTCATTGGGCTACTATGGCGGCAAACAGGCAGCCAAAATTCGCGCCCATGCACTGGACACTTTGGAGCCTTTTGACGTTTCTTGATTAAAGGAGCGAGAACATGTCGTCAGAGACGAGCAAACAGACAGCTGAGAAATTCGCGGACCTGGTGCCCAAACCCTGGGTTCAGGAAGTCTTTGCCACGGATGCAGTACCGCCACCTAAGGATTTGTTGAATTCATCGGATGAGAACCTGCCGTCCGACGATATCTCAGTCGATCGATATTTCTCCTACGAATGGCATCGAGCGGAAGTAGAACACATCCGGAAGAAGACCTGGCAGATGGCTTGTCGGGTCGAGGAGATCCCCAATCCAGGAGATCACCTCGTCTACAATATCGTTGACGACAGTGTGCTCATCGTTCGAAACGCAGAGGGTGAAATCAACGCCTACATAAACTCATGCCTGCACCGTGCCTCTACTCTGGCCGATGGTCCTGGTTGTGTGAACAGATTTGTCTGTCCATATCACGGATGGCAATACGATCTCGATGGTAAGCTCTGTTCCGTCCCCGGTGCCTGGGATTTTTCGCATCTGGATCTCGATAACATTCACTTACCAAGGGTGAACATCGATTTCTGGGCCGGTTTTGTCTTCATCAACCTGGATGACAATTGTGGGCCACTCGCCGACTATCTTGGCGTGCTGCCGGAACACTTGAACGACTTTCATATCGAAGATCGTTGCAAAGCCATACACGTTTCAAAAGTGGCGCCCTGTAACTGGAAGACTGCGCAAGAAGCTTTTGTAGAGGGTTATCACGTCGCCCAGACGCACTATGAAAAAGAAGCCAACGGTAGAATCGCGCCCGTGGGTGCCGCTGCGTCTAACGTCGATACCTCTATTCAGTACGACTACTGTGACCCACATGTCACCCGCCTGATTATGATCGGCGGCTTACCCAGCGGTTTTATCAGTCATCACTTTGACAACGAACAGGCCATTGCGGACGTCTGTTTCGGCCGTAAACCCGGCAAAGCTGTGGAGCTGGAAGAAGGTCAGACTGCACGGGATGCTATCGTGCAAGCCAACCGGAAAATCTGGTCGGCGATGCACAATGCCGACATGTCTGAAAAGTCAGATTCGAAAATGATCGACCAGATTCAGTACACCTTGTTTCCCAACTTCACCGTCCGGCCCACGATTGTTGCTCCCTTACTTTATCGATTTCGCCCCAATGGCGATGATCCTGACAGCTGCATCTTCGAGATCTACATGCTCTATCCCAAGGCAGATGACGGTTCACATCCAGAGCCTATGCAGGAAATACGATTGGGTGAAGATGAACTGTGGGCCAGCATCAAAGATTCTGGCGGCTACGGACCGGTGATCGACCAGGACACACCTAACTTTCCGCGCATTCAAAAAGGGATCAAAAGCAGCAAGCGCCAGGCAATTTCACTCGCTAACTATCAGGAAAGCCGGATCCGGGCTTTTCACAGAGTTCTGGAGCGCTACCTGAACGGCGAATTCAGTTAATCGATTACTTCTTGCGGGGTGGTTTGAGCAGATTACCCCTGAACAGATCTATGACGCCCCTGATACATTCTTCATGCGCAGCCATGGATGATTCACTGGCGTGGTGGCTGATGCCAAAGTTGACCAGAGATAGAACCGCCCGTAGCTCGCGATCTTTCTTCGGGTCGAGCTCACCCGTTCTTTTACCGAGTTCAGCCAATTCATGGAAGATATCACGCCAGTGCTGGTCTTCCAGCACATCGGACAGTTCGGGATTACGCATGGCTTCCTGGCGGACCACCGCGTTGAACTTGGCGATGTTGGGGTCATCCTTGTGGACATCCAGAAATACATTGGCGATTGCGACCAGCCCATCCACCAATGTCTCGGCTTCGTCCACCACCTCACGAACACCTGCGATCACCTTCTCCTGTACTTCACGGTTAACCGACACGAAGAGATCGCTCTTGTTCTTGAAGTAGTAATAAATTGTGGCTGCCGTGACGCCTGCCCGATCTGCCACATCCCGATTGGACGTGTTCTTGAACCCGCGCGTCGCGAAACAATACTCTGCCGCCCTGAGAATACTGAGCCGCGTCTGTTCACTGTCGGTATCAGCGGGTCGGCCGAGTTCTTTCGCCTTTTTAGTAGCAGCCAAGGTGGTGTTCCTTATAAATTGATCCCACGATTCATTCTACTAGAACTCGCACAAGGGAACCACAAACTATTCCCCAGGCCACTCCGGTTTTCTCTTTTCAAGAAAGGCGCTGACACCTTCCTTGAAATCTTTGCTGCCAATTACCTCTTTGCCCCACCTGTCACTGATCTTCTGCGCCTCAGCAAGATCGGTCATGTTACGAGTCTGGTTCATGATTCGTTTGCTGATTGCGCTCGCGACCGGTGAGTTGGCAATGATGAGACCGGCCAAGCGTTCCGCTTCAGCCATAAGGCTTTCTTTTTCGACTACACAGTTCACCAGCCCAAGCTCGTAGGCACGTTCGGCGGAAATCGCCTGACCCGTCAGAATCATTTCAGTTGCCAGTTTATCGCCAATTAAACCTGGCAGGCGCGTTAGACCGCCCGCACCTGCATAAGTCCCTGCTTTGACTTCCGGCAAACCAAACGTCGCGTGCGTGGCTGCAACAACCAGATCACAAGCGATCGCGATCTCAAACCCACCCCCGACCGCAGCGCCATTGATCACCGCAATGATCGGTTTCTCGCGTGCAAAGTTACTGGTCAGACCACCAAGACCTGTTGTGGGTATGGCAAAGCCTTTGCCCTTGTATGCATAACCCAGATCATTGCCCGAACAGAAAATTCGATCACCCTCGGCACAAAGCAGCCCAACCCGGACCGAGCTATCCGATTCGAATCGGGTCCATGTGTTATGGAGCAATTCATGCTCAACCGGCGAAAGCGAATTACCCTTGCTCGCCCGGTTGATCGTTACTGAGAGAATAAAACCTTGCTTTTCAACACCAATGGTTTCGATCGATTCGTATGCGCCGCTCACTTCTCGAGATTAACCCTTAAGCCCTTAATGACACCCAGATGGGCCGCATTGATAACGGACTTGGCAGCGTTCATATTGAGATCATCGGGCAGATCGAATCTGGCTGTGATCGTGACCTGACACGCAGAATCGGAAATCGGATCCACATCCGTAGTCGCCAGATAATTACGCACACCGGCAGGGCCTACGCCTTCGATGTTGTAATAAAAGTGCATGGTTTCATCATCCTGATGAAACAACGTTTCGCGAACGATGCCCATTCGCTCGTCATTGAAATGAAACACTCGGGTCCTCGGGGTTTTACCTTCCTCGCCTTCGAGTTCTACTTTACTGACCGCAAAGGATCCCGATGCCGACTCATCGGTTCTCATCCGTTCAACCCGATGCCAATCGGTCAATATGTCCCAGGCTTGTTCGGCTGGGGCTCTGACGATCTCCTGATTGAAGATCCTTGCTCGATTAATTCCCATGGCTACTTTCTCCTCTTGCTATTAATCTCAGGGTACCGTGGCGCCGCCATCCACGTTGATAGACTGTCCCACCATATAGCTCGACCGCTCCGAAGCTAAGTACAAGATCGCATCGGCAATCTCACTTGGCTGCGCGTAGCGGCCTGCTGGATTTGATTCTTCAACGGCTGCATGCATTTCCGGGTACTGCGCTTTGTGTTCAAGCAACATCCGTGTTTCTACGGGCCCGGGTGCAACGGCGTTAATCCGCACACCCTGGCGAATGGTCTCGAGTGCAACGGAGCGGGTTAATCCAAGCACTGCGTGCTTGCTAGCAACATAAAACTGCAATCCAGGCGAACCAACGCCATCTGCCATCGCGGAGGTGTTAACAATCGCGCCCTTACCCTTCGCCAACATATGCCTCAACTCGTGTTTCATGCAGAGCCAGACACCACGAACGTTGACATCCATTATCCGGTCATAAACGTCCTGAGTCTGGTCAACCAGTGGTGTCACACCTTGCTCAACCCCGGCGTTGTTGACCGCAACATCCAAACCACCGAGCGCATCGATGGCGGTCTCAACCATGGCCGCCACCTGATCTTCTTGTGAGACGTCGCAATGGAAGGTGACCGCCTGGGCGCCAGCGTCTCTCACAAGCTGCGCAGATTCTTCGTTGCCCGCTTGGTTCACATCCGCAAGCAGGACGTCAGCGCCGGCTTGCGCAAAGGTAACCGCAGTCGCTCGCCCTATGCCCGACCCGGCCCCTGTGATCAGTACGCACTTACCCTCAAAATCATCACGCATATCGATTTCCTGTGCTTAGTCAGGTTGGAACATGACGCGCCCGACGGTTTTCCGCTCCGATAGCGCTTTGAGCGCATCACCCAGATCGTCAAAGCCAACCGTGTAGTCGATCAACGGCTTAAACTTCCCTGCCGTGAGTAATGAATAGAGTTCATCAAAGCAACGTTGGTACGCGGGGTGGCTGCCATGATACCCCCCCATGAAAACACCCACTAACGAGTAGTTTCTAACAAGCGCATGATTCACCTTAAAAGTCGGAATCTCAACGCTGGCGAAACCAATCAAAAGATACCGGCCCTCTCTGGCAACGAGCCGGCGTGCAATATCGAAATAATCACCACCTACAGGATCGTAGACAACGTCGACGCCCTTGCCGTCAGTTAACTCCTTGACACGCTCGTAAAGATCATCATCACCATAGTCAACGACCTCGTCCGCGCCCAATTCACGACAGGCTTGCAGCTTACGTTCACCTCGGGCAGCTGCAATCACATAGCAGCCCCGAATCTGTGCTAGTTGCACCGCTGCCGAGCCAACACCACCCGCCGCCGCCACAATCAAAACCCGTTCGCCTGACTTGACCTGACCCCGTAATTCGAGGCCCCACCACGCCGTGACAAAGGTAATATTCATGGCCGTGGCATCCAAGATTGAGACACCTTCCGGGACTTTGCTTGAACCGGCTACTCGAACGCTACATTCCTCGGCGTAGCCCCCACAGCCGAGCATGGTGCCACCGATAATTCGGTCGCCTGCCTTAAATGGGTCTGCATCCTCAAGCAACAAACCGCCCGCAGCCATCCCGGGCGTAAAGGGCGGATCGAGCTTTTCCTGATACAAACCCTGGCACCGCAACACATCAGCGAAATTGAGTTCCACAGCTTCAGTTTTGATCCGAGCCATCCCTTCGGGCACATCCGGGGGGGTCACATCTTGAACGCTGCACTTGTCCAAGGGGTAACCCAATTCATCTATTGGCCATGCCCGCATGTCAGCCGCCCCTCTTTAGTCGACTTCCATCAATTAACTAAATGATAGATTATTTTCAAACAGTTCGCTATGTTTCCGGGCCTGACTAGTTTTCATAACAGGAGTCGCCCATGGCCCTTGTCACCGAGCTCACGCGCCCACAAATCGATATCACCGATCAGGCTTTTGCGGACAACCCCTTTCCTCCGTATGAAGCCGCGCTCAAGAAACACTGGTTGGCCCAAACGCCGGCTGGCTACATGGTCCTCAATTTCGAAGACATGCGCGACATTCTCAGCATGGACGACAAGCTGGATACCCCCAACAAAGCCATTACAGAGTTGATGGGTGCCGGTGAAACTCGATGGGGCAAATCGAACAACCGTTTTCTTCTCGCTATGAATGGCAATGATCACCGTCGTATTCGCGATTTGGTTGCCATGACATTCACGCCCCGCAACGCAGAAGCCCATCGGCCCATTATGGAAGAGACCGTAAACGCCTTGCTCGACGAGTGGGCGGTGAAAGAAGAATTCGACTTCAACGACTTTTCTTCCAACTTCCCGATTCGAGTCACGTGCCGATCGATCGGCGCCAATCCTGATGACGTGCCAAAGATTAATGATGCCCTGGAAGCGATGGGTAACGGTTTTAATCTTGATCCAATCATTCTGCCCTCATTGGAGGCGGCCCACATATTCATGTGGGACTTCGTCGACGATCTCTTTAAGGAGCGTGAAGCTAATTCAAAGTCCATGAATGAAGAGAGAGACCTATTGGATCAGCTGCTGGATGCAACTCACGCGGAAAACGGTCTGACACGAGAAGAGCTCTACGATCTGATCATCCTTTTGTTCGGCGCTGGCTATGACACCTCCGAAAATGCACTCAACGTCATCACCAACCTGATGCTCGACCGACCGGACGACTGGGCAAGACTGCAATCCGATAACATCTTCGCCAAGGTTGTCCTGAACGAAATGTTACGCTATAGCAGTGTCGTCACGACCTACCGAATCCCGAGAGAAGACCCCACACACAAGAACGTCACGATTCCAGCCGGTACCATGTTGATCTTTCCAACCCCACTGGCAGGTCATGATTCATCTGTCTTCAGCAATGCCGCAACGTTCGACCCCGAAAGAAAACCGGAGCAACGCCACTTCGCCTTTGGGCGCGGCATCCACAATTGCCTCGGCCAGCATATTGCCCGCGTTCAGATTGAATCACCGCTGCCGCTGATCGCCGCTCGTATGCCGAATTTAAGTCGCAATGGCGAGCCAACCTGGAGACCCTTCCCAGGAATCTGGGGATTGCAAACGCTACCTGTTAAAACGAACTAGGCCAGACGCAAAGGTACGTGCAACGGCGAGCGAACCTGCAAGCCGCGAACCTGAACCCCTTCCGGCTCCACAGCAAGCTTGATGTTTGGCAGACGCTCAACAAGCATTTCACGACGCGCCAGGTGCTGACCAGCGCAGGCGCGAATACCAACATTGAACGTCCGAATCATGCGGAAATTTCGATGGATATCGAATACATCCGGATTCTCCCAACGGCGCGGGTCGCGATTGCATACACCCTGAAAGGTGGTGATGTGCGCACCGGCCGGAATCTCACAGCCTGCGATTTCAATGTCCTTAGCTGCGAGCCTTGGCACCACAAACCCTGACGGCGCATAGCGAAGACCTTCTTCGACGGCACGTCTGGCGAGCTTGGGATCCTGGCAGACATCATCGTACTGATCAGGATGAGCCAGCAGAGAGAACAACATCAACGACAGTCCCCGCCAGGTTGTCTCGATTCCGGCAGGTAGAATAAATCTGGCAGATATGGCGGCTTCTTCATCAGAAAGAACCCGTTCATCACCGTGCTTCGCGCCCATGAGGTAGGTAATCACATCTCTTGGGGGGTCTGATTTTCTCTTTTGCACTTCGTTCAGGAAGAAATCGTACAGTTGATCACCGGCCTGGGCGCCCTGATCGGGGTTGACCCCGGCAGAAAAGAGCTTCTCGCCCAGCTCGACAAACTTCGGGAGTTGATCCTGGGGCACACCGAGCATTGTGCTCATCGCCTTGTAGGTCAGGGGTAGTGCAAGATCTCTCACCAGACAAACGTCTTCGCCCTGCTCGAATCTCAATTCCATCCGGTCAAACAACCATTCGCCAGCAGGACGGATCAAGCGCTTCGACCGCAGCGCCATCGTGTTCTGATTTAGGCACGTGTCGTAAAAGTCACGCAGAAAATCGTGCGCGTGACCGTCTTCGATGGTCGGAATGGCTCCCTTTCGTTCAACATGGGCCACACCCTGCGCAGCGCCGAGCATGCCGTAGGCACCCTCATTCTGAAATTTTTCAACGTCTTTGTTAATCAAATCCTGTTCTTCAGCACCCAGTACAATGATTTGCGGAACCGAGTCCGCCACGCCGAAATTGTTTGGAACGGTCACACCACCGTACTTACCCTCTTCTTGCTTGACGACGTATCCACAACGGTCTCGAATGTCTTTGAGCTTTCCAAGCGGGTCGGCCGACCATTCCGGCTCCAGAGCAAAATCATCTGGGCCCCGGATCAGCGCGTCCGGAATATCCGAGATGACCCGGTTAAACGTTTCATCCAAGCCGCGGATTTCCGGATCGATCAGACTGGGATCGGCATCAAACTGGGTTTTGGTGAGCATTAGTGGTGTGTCCTTTACTTGGCGAATTCACCCGCGAGATACCGCTCAAGGGTTTCATGAAATGCGCGAATGCGGCTTTCCTGGTAGTTGGCCAGCGAGATCGCCTGACGTTGACTGGCCCTCATGCCTTTCTGAATGCGCGGGAAGTTTGGCGTATCCTGGTCGATGATCGGCCCGTAGCCGCCGAACTCCGGTAGCGTTTCCCACAACACATCCGCTTCCAGGTGTTTTTGCTTCATGGGCGGAGGATGCGTGCCATCATCCGCTTTCGGGAACAGCATGTAGATTTCAAACAAG
This sequence comes from Candidatus Azophilus sp., assembly GCA_965221465.1. GTDB lineage: Bacteria > Pseudomonadota > Gammaproteobacteria > Pseudomonadales > Azotimanducaceae > Azophilus. Next base: position 4,666,982 of record OZ244892.1, on the reverse strand, counting down.
CTTTTGTTCGGGTCATCACCGTAGGGCCGGAAGCGGTACAACAGCGGCGAAACGACCGCTGGCCAGACCGTGAAGTTTGGAAATATTGTGTACTGAATTTGATCCAGCATTTCTGAATCGCTCTTTTTCGAGCAGTCCGCGTTGTACAACTTCTGCCAGATTTTGCGGTTATAGCGCGCCATGTATTGACGCGCGGTCTGCCCCTCCTCCAACACATGTTTATCGTTGGCAAAGTAGGCGTTGAGAATGTCCTGCTCACTGTTAAACAAGTGTGCAAACTGGGGGGCCGGCATGCCCACCTGTTGAATCAGGCGGGTGACGTGTGGTTCCCAGTAGTCGTATTGCATGGAACCGATGTTGTTTACGGCACTCATGTTGTCCGCCTTTATGTTGCCGTCGGCCTCTTTATTAAAGTGAGTTTGCGGCACGTGATAACCCTCTAGAAAAGCTTCCTGGGCTGCCTTCCAGTTACATTCAGCCACTTTCGATGCGTGCGCCGCCACGTAACGATTTTCCAAATCAAACTCATCTAGATGAGCCGGTAGAATATCCAGGTATTCTTCTAGCGGGCCGCAATTCGGGTCCAGATTGATGAAAACGAAACCACCCCAGAAGCCGATGTTCACGCTCGGCAGTTCAATGTTGTCGAGATCAAGGTGTGAGAAATCCCAGGCGCCGGGTACCGAACACAACTTGCCATCCAGATCGTATTGCCAGCCGTGGTAAGGGCAGACGAACCGTGCTGGGCAGTGACCTGAACCATCGGCATTGATGGAATCGTCAATCAAGGTTGCGCCACGATGCAGGCAGGAGTTTACAAAAGCGTTGATCTCGCCTTCGGCGTTGCGGACGATCAAGACACTGTCTTCGGCAATGTCGTACATGATGTGATCGCCAGGGTTGGGGATCTCCTCAACCCGACAGGCCATTTGCCAGGTCTTTTTCCAGACCAGCTCAACTTCTTTGCGATGCCACTCATATGAGGTATATCGCTCAACAGGAATATCCGCAGAACTCAAATCGTCGTCGGAAATCTCCAACAGACCCTTTGGCGGCTGAATCTCGTCATCTTTAAAGACGTCCTGGACGCGCGGATGTGGCACGCTCTCAGCAAATTTTCTTGCGTTATCTGATGACATGATGCAACTCCCTATCGACGTTTCGCCTCTCTCTTATCGCTATATTAATTGATCAGTTGATTGACGGCAATAGTAAAGCCGCATATTATCGAAACCATCGGAATCAGGAACAGACACATGCAACAACTCAGTGACCTCGATCTCCCCCAGATTGATCTTTTTGACCCCGCCTATTCCGCAGATCCACACAGCACCTACCAGGCCGCCCGTGAGAAATCCTGGCTGGCGCAATACCAGTTTGGTTACCTTGTGCTCGATCACGATGCCATGCGGGATTTCATGCGAGATGATGATCGCTGCCGGGAACCTAACCGGGATATCGTGGCCATGTGGGGCGCCGAAGGCACAGCCTTTGAACGCTTTACCTCGCATCAACTGGTGGCCATGCGCGGGGAAGAACACAAAAAAATGCGAGATCTGGTGGCACCGGCTTTCACACCGAAAGCGGCAGCCAAACATCGCGCCTTCATGAAAGAAGTGCTAAACGACATTCTCTATAAGGTCGAGGGGCAGGAAGTCGATTTCGTTGACATCTCAACTTACTACCCGATTACCGTCATGTGCCGCCTGATCGGGGTCGCTCCTGAAGATGTCACCAAATTTAAAGATTGGCTTGAGCCGCAGGAAGCTGCTTTCGGCCAGGACCCGGAAATGTTTGCCCTGATCAACGACGGCCTGGTTAACATGTACGACTACGTGACCCGACTTGTCGAAGAACGCAGACAGCCGGGAGAACATCCCGATGATTTACTGCAGGACCTGGTTGATCTTGCAGCTGAGGGTGAAAAGCTCGATGACGAACAACTTCGTACTCTGTTGATCCTCCTGCTAGGTGCCGGTTTCGATACAACAAAGAACCAGCTCAACCTCATCGTGAAGATGCTGATGGATCACCCCGAAGAGCTGGAAAAGCTGCGTGAAGACCCTGCTCGAGTAAAACCCGTCATCGCCGAGTCACTGCGGCTCCGAAACGCCATTGGTTGCATACATCGACTACCGGATGTTGATATTGAATATCGGGACGTCGTTATTCCCGCTAATACGTTTCTCAGTTTTCCCATCACCTTCAATGGTTGGGACGAGCAGTACACGAGCAACCCGGAAAGCTTCAACGTCGACCGCGCCGACGGTCCTCCCCTGATCGCCTTTGGCCAGGGAATCCACATGTGCCTCGGCCAATACCAGGCTAGAGGCCTGTTGGAGGAAGCGCTACCTATTCTTGCACGACGAATCAGCAATCCACGGCTAAGTGGTGATGTAGTCTATCGCTCACCAATGGGCATCTGGGGTTACTCGTCCGTCCCCATCGCCTTTGACGAAATAGCCAGCTAAGGATCAGGTGTGTCTTTTATACCCGAAGGATTCGAACCTGCTGACGACATGTGCCATGTCCGTCCGGCAGACACGCCCAATTGGACAGAAAGCTATGCCTTCTGGGCTTATTGGGAAGATCATTACCTGTACCGTCATTTTCAGCGCCATCCGGATGAAAGCGGGCTCTGGCGCGGTTATGCAACATTGCTCGGTGAAGACCGCAGTGTAATCGCTTCACACAGTTTTGGCCGGGAATGGAGTGAACGAGGCCCCGGTTACCAGCAGATACATGCAACCCGTGGTGAGCCTTTTGAAACTTTCAAAGTCGAAATCGATACCCTCGGTCAGCGCTCGGACTGGCAATCACTCAGAGAAAAACCCTTGAGCAGCCTCGATGACAACATCGATCTGTTTAAGGCTGATCTCGATTTCGAATCCATTTCAGAAACCTATGCACACATGCGTGGCGAGATCGCCAAACACTCCAACGCTTCCTGGACGCACTTCACGCCTTGTAAAGTCAAAGGATCGGTCACCATCGGCGACGACATCCATACAATTGACTCCATAGGCTGGCGTGACCACTCGGCGGGGGTTCGTGCATTCGAATCCATGGCCACCGGCTATATGTTAACCGGCGTGTTTCCAAGCGGTCGCAGCTTCATGGCGATCGGTGTGGGAACGTTGAAGGAAGACGGGTCGACTCAGTTTGCAGGTATGGGCGGTGTCACCATCGATGGCAAGTTGTGCTATGCCACTGAGATCGAGCCGCCGGAGAAAACCTGTACGGTACCAGAGCCATACAGCGAGCTCGGTACGCTTCGATTTATCACTGAACATGGTGAATCGACCATACGGTTGAGCACAAAAAATCAGGAGATACCCTTTGCCCTGCTGCCACCCAATTTTGAGTCCATTGGTTTACCTGATGGTTTGGAAAGCCGCCTCTTTTACCATGAGTGGCGTCTGGTTGCTGAATGGGACGGTGAAGTCGGTATCGGTGGCTGGGAGCCCTGTCTCTTAATCGAATAGTTTCAGTCTAACGACTCGTTAAAAAGTTGGCCGCTAAACAGGTTGCCAAAGCCACGCACACACAGTTCATAGGCTTCCAGCGACGATTCTGCCGCGACCTGACTGGAACCGAAATTCATGGCCGCCATGACGACAAGAGATTCTTCCTGCCTCGATGGATGCACCTCTCCAGTTCTCAATCCGATCTCGAGCAATTCCTTCTGATAATCCGCCCATTCATCTTCAAAAAGTGTGTCCGAGAAATCAGGATTGCGCAGTGCTTGCATCCGGAATACGGCGTTGAATTTAGCGATGTGAGGATCGCGTTGGAGGATGACCATGACTTCATCTGCCACGCTGGACCAGGAATCAACCAGCGTAACCGACCCCTCTAAGCCTTTGTGGCACACTTGCAGAAGCCGATCCTGAAATCTCATCGTGGACAGCCTGGAAAAGATCATTCTTATTCTTGAAATAGTAATAGATGGTCGCTGCCGCTAATCCTGCGTGCTCTGCCACGTGTTTGTTTGAAGTTTCTTTAAAGCCTTTAGAACCAAAGCACGCTTTAGCCGCTTCGATAATCCGAGCCCGAGTTTCCTCACCGACAGAATCACGCGGCCTTCCCGATTTTGCGGCTGCTGCTGTTGCCACTGTGTATATTCCTCCAGATGGATCACTACCAACAAATATACCTTAACTATCTATATTAATCTATTGATTGATCAATATAGGTGGAGTACTATTTCGAGTGTATTGAGGATTGTGAGAAACCTGTGAGCGAACAGGAAATACCCGCAGAAGAACTCAGCGTCTATGGCGGTATGACAGAGCCCGTTGATGAATCGTCAGCCATCGACGCGTTGGATGATCCTCTCACAGAGATTTCAGAAAAATTTCACAGCACCGGTGAAGTCATCAAGGGACACGGTCTTGAAGATGGCACCTATATCGACTTCTGCGGGTACAAGTTTCCCAATATCCTGGCACCTGCGGCCATGTGCACGGGCGAGGTTCATGGGCTGACCAGCTATGACGCTCATCAGCAGTTTTATACAAATCCTGCAGTCAGTTCGTCGCTCTTCAAAGGGTCGGTTGAACCCTTCTTCGGGCCAACCCTGACCCCCAGGGACGCGCCCGAACACACCAAGTACCGCGCCGTTATGCAGCGCGGTTTTATGCCGAAGCAGATCGAGAACTATAAGGATTCAATTGCCCGGCCTGTTCTGGAGCGTCGCTTTTCCGGCCTGAAAGGCAAAGGTAAAGCAGACCTGGTTCGTGAGTTGAACATTTTTTACCCCTATGAATCGGTCGGCAAGATCGTCGGTTACGATGTCGCCGACTTGGAATATGTCGCGGGCTGTATGGATGGCATCTGGCAGGCCAACGTCGATATCAACCGCGCGTTGGAAGCCGGGAGAAAATTGCAGGAATATGCTTTTCAACTGATCGAAAAGCGGCGCGCTGAACCAAAAGACGACTATGTATCAGCCATGCTCGAAGCTGAAATCGACGGAGAAAAGATTTCCGACCAAAATATGATGGGTTTGGTGAACCACCTCTTCTCCGGTGGTATCGAAACCACCGCGAGGCAAACCAACATGCTGGTTTATGACCTGCTACAGAACCCTGATCAGTTGGAACTGCTACGCAACGACCGAGATCTGATATCAGGAGCTGTCGAAGAGAATCTTCGGCACAATGGCATTGGTGGCACGACCCCACGCGTTGTTACAGAAGATATTGAAATCAGCGGGACTCTCATCCCCAAGGACTCTATTGTTTTTACGCACCACATCGTTGCCAGTAGAGACCCAGCCCGTTGGGATAATCCCAACAAGTTCGATATCACACGTCCCAAGCAGAAACACATGACGTTCGCCATGGGGCCGCATATGTGTATTGGTCAGCACTTTGCTCGCTTCCTGCTCGCCGAATACCTGACCCACTTCCTGGACGACTTACCGAACGTTCGCTGGGATCCTGAAGCGGAAGTCCCGAAACCAAAGGGTTGGAACCAACGATCCTGCAGTATTTTGCCGGTCGTCTGGGACACCTGACCAACTAACGCACGTAATGGGTATTCGGCTCGAACTCGCTTTTGATCTGACCCAGCCAAAAGAGGCAACAATCTCCAGTTCACACACCTATTCGCAGTGTCTGGAGATGTGCGCCTGGGCTGACCAGCAAGGCTTCCATGGGGTCAGCTTCGGCGAACATCACACCAATACGTCTCACTATCTGTCATCACCCATCGTCATGGGATCTGCGGCGTCGGCTTGCACCGACAGAGTCGATATTCGTATGGTTGTGTTGGCACCTTTTTATTCGCCATTGCGGCTTGCGGAGGACCTTGCTGTGCTCACCCTGGCCAGCGGAGGCCGCTCGTTGGTGGTGCTAGCCGCCGGTTACCGACAAGCAGAATTCGCCTACTACGATGTTGAAATCAATCAGCGCGCAGCAATCATTGAAGAAACCGTTGAAGTACTACAGCGCGCCTGGGCCGGAGAGTCGTTTACCTATCAGGGCAGGCACATCGCATTGGTAAGTCCCGTTCCGGAACCTGCACCTAGAATCGTGCTCGGCGGTGCATCACCTCTAATGGCACGCATGGCGGCCCGACTCAATGTCGGGTTTGCGCCTGGAAGTGACGAGATTTATCAGATCTATCGAGCAGAGTGCCTTGCACGCGGACACGCAGACCCCGGTCCCAGACCTATAGATGGCCCGCATTTTTTGTTCCTATCCGAAGATCCGGACAAGGCTTGGTCGGAAATCGGTGGTCACATACTGGAGAACGCGCAAATGTATGCTGGATTTTTGTCCGGCACGCACACCGGAGCAAACGTCAACGTACCCGAGGTGACGCTTAAGAACCTGCAACAGTCCGCCTCTCATGCCATCGTCACCCCGGATCAGTGTATTACGCTACTGAAAGAGAAAGAAAAAGGGGGCGATGTTTGTTTCCGCAATCATGTGATGCCCGCAGGTTTGAATCCTGAACGAGTTTGGGCAAGCCTTGATCTCTTCGCTACGAAAGTCATGCCTCATCTCGATTTAAAGCCGCATCCTGCCTGACTGCTGACGTAGATAATTCTGCCAATTAGGTGCTTGATCTTTTATTAACCCGTTGATAGATTAAACTTAATAATCATTAAGTTTTAGTGAGTATGGCACGTCCAGCACCCGTTAGAAGCCAGGATCGAGTTGAAAACACGCATCGGCAATTGAAAGAGACAGCCTTTCAGTTAATCGCAGAAGGCGGCATATCTAATCTGACCATGTCCGCCCTGGCGAAGCGCTCTGGCTACAGCACGGCAATTGTCGGCTACCACTTTGGCTCCAAGAACAACTTTATCCAGCATCTGGTGGATGACCTGTTTGAGCAGAACATTTCAACGATGACGGATCCGTTGGTCGGCGATGATTTCGCGAGCGAAATCCCTTTGCTTTTCAGCAATGTTGCGAAATACGTCGAGGAAAACCGGGCGACAGTCGGGGCATATCTCACACTTCTGTCATCCGCCAATGAATTTAATCCCGCCTTGCTGAAAAGCGTCCAGCATCAGAATCAGCGGGTCATTAATACCCTTGAAGCTGTCATAAAAAAGGCGCAGTTCAGGGGCAAAGCCAACCGCAACGTCAGTGCAAATGCTCTGGCGATTTCAATCATCGGCCTGATACGTGGGGTAACCATGCAGGCCATGGTTGATTCGCAAGTTAGCGTCAACGCCCCACTCAGCACCATGGCAGACGGAGTGGTTGCTTTACTCGGAGGAACACAAAATGACCGAAAAACCAATTGCCATCGTCACCGGTGCGTCGTCCGGAATCGGGGCAGTTTTCGCGAAACAACTCGCTGAACGTGGTTACGATCTCGTCCTCGTCGCGAGACGGGCCGAACGACTTGAACAACTGGCCTCACAGCTTAAGCAAAAATTCGGTGCAAACGTCGAATGCAGACCGACCGATCTTTCAAATCAGGCAGCGATTACAGCATTCGCCGATGAACTCGCAGCACGACCCCATGTCGATATGCTGGTGAACTCTGCCGGATTCGGCACCAACGGCTTTTTCGCCAAGGTTGATGCAAATCGTATCGCCCAGGAACTGAACGTCGATATGGTTGCCCTCGTGCTGCTGACCCGTGCGGTACTTCCAGGCATGCTCGCCAGGAACCGCGGCGACATCATCAATGTCTCATCTGTTGGTGGATTCAATGCAGCACCCTACTTTGCCACCTACAGCGGCATCAAAGCCGGTGTGATTAACTTTACAGAATCTATTTACGCCGAAGTCAGAAACTCAGGAGTCCGTGTTCAGGTACTTTGTCCCGGTCCTGTACCGACAGAGTTTAATGAAGTCGCTGACGTCGGCGATGAAACGCCTACGCCCGATTTTATGGTCCAGTCTGCAGAAGACTGTGTTGCCGGTTCACTACGCGACCTGGAGAAAGGTAAGCCTGTCAGCGTACCCCAGACGGCTTGCAGATGGATTTTCAACATCATTAAGAGACTGCCGCTCTCGATGCGACTGGCCTTTGTGTCGAGCATGGTGCCAAAGGAGGAGGCAGCATGAACAACCAAAACCAACTGCCCGTTGTACCCCTAATTATCAGGGGCAAAGTTATAGAAGATAATCTAATCGTCCATGAAGGTCGTGGCGGCAGCCTGTCGTTCCGCACGCCCGACGCCAACAAGTATCTGGACGAACTACCGCTGCGCCATCACGGTGATCTAAAAGACATGCAGGCGTTAACCACCGATGAAATCATCGATTTTCTGGTGGGCTTTGGCGAGCAGCTTGATCTTACTAAAAATAAATACCTGCAGCAGGCGCTAGAGCTTTCTTACGACACAGCGCCGACAACAAGGCCGATTGTTGAGGACGAATATTCAATGCTTTCGGCTGTTTTTAACAGGCAGTTTCTCGAAGATACGATTGAGCGCGAGCGGGCCTACTTTGATGGTTGGGTCCAGATGCCACTAGCGGATGGTAGAGTCGCCTCCGTTAAAGCCTTTGGCGCACGATGTCTTCACATTGTTGCAGGAAACTCGCCGTTGATTTCTGCGTTGTCATTGGTCCGAAGTGCGCTGACACGCGGCGATGCGATTTTTAAGAGCCCCTCTAACGACCCTGTCACTGCTGTCGCGATATTCCGAACCCTGTGCGAATACGCCCCTGATCACCCGATTACGAAACACTGCACTGTTGCCTACTGGAAGGGAGGCGATGAATCGTTTGAGCAGAAGTTTTATCTGCCAGCCAATATTGAAAAAATCCTTGCTTGGGGCGGTTTTGCTTCGGTTAAACACGTCACCAAGTATATTCAGCCTGGCCTTGAGCTGATTTCTCTCGACCCCAAACGCAGTATCAGTGTTGTCGGCCCGGAAACCTTCGAAGATGAGCAGAAGATGCGAGATGCTGCTATTCGTGTTGCCACGGATGTTGGCCAGCTCAATCAAGTTGCCTGCGCCAATGCACGCAAGGTCTACGTGATGACCGGCACCGATAGCGACGGTCTGGCAAAAGCCAACGAGTTCGGCAAGATGGCCTACGATGCGCTGCTGACATTGCCAGAACATATCAGTACCAAGCCCAAGAGTTTTGATAGAGAGCTCAAGTCTAATCTTGAAGCGCTTCAATTTCAGGACGAATGGTACAAGGTAATCGGTGGCGAAGATGACGAGGGTGCGGTGATAGTTTCTCAGCATCCACAACCGGTTGAATTTGACGCATCGTTGAATGACCGTGTTGCGAACTTTATCCCGGTCGATTCTTTACAAGAGATCGCTGACGATTGCGATGCTTACACGCAGACGGTGGGGGTTTACCCCGAATCTTTGAAAGGCGAGGTTCGCGATCTGCTGCCGTTGTACGGTGCACAGCGAATAGTGACGCTTGGATTTGCCTGTGCCGCAGACTCCTCGGCAGGCCCACACGATGGCATAGAGCCACTAAGGCGCATGGCGAAATGGTTAGTTGATGAAGACTGTACGAGCTGTGCCCCCCTATACAACATACCATCCTTTCTAACCGCTTAGGTTCAGTGTAACAACGAAGTGCAAAAATTATGGGTGCAGAAGCAATCTCAATAGACACAAGTGACCTCAGAGCAGAGGCCATCAAATTCGGCGATGATCCGAATGAATATTTCGGCCGATCAGAAGCCAATATGCACCAGGTCTCTCGGGAAGATTTGGATGCTTTGCATCTGGAGCTATTGAAGTACCGATTTGAAGATCTGGTCGAAAAGATCCCAATGCTAAAGCAGCTGTCTACCAAGCAGGGCATTGACAAAATTGAGTCTCTCGACGATGTCGTACCTCTATTATTCGAGCACACGATGTACAAGGCTTATCCGCCGTTTTTGCTGGAGCAAAACCGTTTTGCCGACATTAACAAGTTCATTTCCAAGTTAACCTGTGTCGACATAAGCCATGTCGATGTATCGCACTGCGACAGTATAGAGTCGTGGTTAGATGTGCTCGACAACGAAACGGATTTGTACCTGGCGCTATCGTCGGGCACTTCGGGCACTATGTCTTTTATTCCGGCTTCACGTCGCGAGTGGAGTAAGCGCTTTACTCAGGTGGCCTCATTGCTTCGTGATCGTTCGGAAGGGGGTGTGATAGATGACCTCGTCATGATCAATCCTTACTTTAAGGACGGCGGCCCAATGCGGGCCATGCCGCATATGGTTAAGGATGTCCTGGGCGGTGATGAAAGCCGTTATATTGTGGCTTTTGATGAACGCTTGAATGTCGACGTGCTTTACCTGACCGGCCGCATTCGTTCAGCGAAGGCGAAAGGCAAGTTAGACAGTCTTGAAGTTAGCCCGGCGCTATTAAAACGCCTGAAAGAGTTTGAAGAGCACCAGAGAAATATCCCCACGACGCTGGGTGAGTTCTTTGACAGGATATACGAGGAGTGCAAAGGCAGACGGCTGTATTTCTCTGGCCCCTGGTCGAACCTGCATAAATGGGCGACACAAGGTCTGGAAAAAGGTCTCGAAGGTGTCTTTGCGCCTGACTCTTACGTTCAGTCGGGTGGCGGTTCAAAAGGTGTGACACCACCTGACACCTGGGAGGATGATGTATGCCGCTTTGTAGGTATTGACCAGCTTCATATGGCGTACGGCATGCAGGAAGTGTTTACGCTGAATTATAAGTGTGACCACGGGCACTATCACCTGTCGCCAGTATCGATCCCCTACGTGCTTGATGCTGATACCAGCAAGCCACTGCCCCGCACTGGCCGCCAGACTGGGCGCGCTGCTTTCTTTGATGTGGGTGCCGAAACACGTTGGGGCGGATTTATCACTGGTGACGAAATAACCGTTAACTGGGACGACGAATGTCCTTGCGGAAGAATGAGTGCCTTTATCGAAGGTGGCATCCAGCGTTTTAGTGAGAAACAAGGTGGCGATGACAAGATTACCTGTGCCGCCACACAAAGTGCTCACGAGGAAGCGATGGAGTACTTGACCAAAATCGAAGAAGGCGGAAGTTAATCTGCTTGAGTGTGATATGCGAGATAAGTTTAGTGACGTATATATAAACGCATAAGCGCTTTTAGGGGGCAAATTATGAATAGCTCGGCAATTAACCTAGATGATCTTAGAGGGGAAGCCATCCGGTTGTGCGATGACCCGGATGATTTTTTTGGCAATTCGTACAACAACACGCAAACCATCCCACGCGATCAGTTAGCAGCTTTACAAGAAGAAGCGATGAAGTACCGCTTCGAAACTCTGGTCGACAAGATTCCCATGCTGAAACGGCTGGCCGACAAGCAGGGCATCGAGGAAATCGAAAGTATCGAGGACGTTGTGCCACTTCTGTTTGAGCACACCATGTATAAATCCTACCCACCGTTCTTGCTTGAGCAAAACCGTTTTAGCGATATCAACAAATTTTTGTCCAAGCTGACAAGTCTTGACCTGAGTAGTGTTGACGTCTCTGCTTGCAACTCAATCGACGAGTGGCTAGGGACGATGGATAGAGAAACAGACATGTATCTTGGGTTGTCGTCTGGCACCAGCGGCGTCATGTCGTTTATTCCCTCATCCAAGCGCGAGTGGGATAAGCCTTGGAAACAAATGAAATCGGTGGTCGACGATACGACGGGTGGCAGTGACGAAGAGCTGTATTGCATCTTTCCCTATTATCGTAGAGGGCCTTCCCATATGCGCGGCAACGATTGGACCGTCAAGCATATCGTCGGCGACGAAGAGCACTTTATTGCCGCTTATCCAGAGACGCAGAGTTGCGATGTGATGTTCTTTGCTGCTCGCATGCGCGCTGCCAAGGCTCGGGGTAAACTCGATAGCTTAGAAGTGCCTCCGCAGTTGCTTGATCGCCTTAAAGTATTTGAAGAACAGCAGAAAAACATGCAAACCCATCTGGCGGAGTTCTTTGAGCGGATAGTTAATGAGTACAAAGGCAAACGCGTGTATTTATCGGGTGCCTGGTCCCTGTTGCACAACCTCGCGAAGAAGGGTCTGGACAACGGCGTGGAAGGTGTGTTTTCGCCTAACTCCTTTGTACAGAGTGGCGGTGGTGCCAAGGGCATGACACCTCCAGAAAACTGGCAGGAGGACATTGCTCGCTTTATTGGAGTCGATGAGCTCGTGATGGGTTATTCGATGACTGAAATCAATACAATGAATTATATGTGTGAGCGTGGACACTACCACCTCTCGCCAGCTGCCATTCCATTTGTGCTGGATCGCGAAACCAGCAAACCGCTGCCACGCGAAGGTGTGCAAACCGGACGGGCGGCATTTTATGACTTGGCCTGTGAGACTCGCTGGGGTGGTTTTATCACGGGCGACGAAATCACTGTAAACGTGGAAGACAAGTGTCCTTGCGGTCGCGAGAGTCATTTTATTGTTGGAGACGTTGAGCGCTATAGCGAGAAACAGGGCGGTGATGACAAAATTACCTGTGCTGCTACCGCCAGTGCGCACGAAGAGGCGATGGAATACCTGACGAGTATCGAGGAAGGCTAGCTCCCTGAATCTCCTTCCAGGATTCCGCGAGCTCGATTCTGTACCAACTGCCGTCGCTCAATAATCTTTTCCCGCGGCGGCATCCGGTGCTTTCTCGCGATATCTACTTCGTAGCGCATTGCATCACCGAGCGACAAATCATAGGCATGGTCGATCTGTCGCTTATATTCCCTGACCACTTCCGGCACACAGGACAACATATCCTGGGCCAGATGATGACAGGTTGGCACCAACTCATGGCGAGGCACGATACGGTTAACCAGGCCCCACTCGTAGGCTTGCTCCGCTGAGAGAAAATTTCCAGTCAGGGAGAGCTCTTTCGCTCGGGCCAGGCCAACTGCCCGCGATAAGCGAGCACCTAAACCCCAACCTGCCAACAACCCAACTCTTGCATGGGTATCAGCAAACCGTGTTTCGGGTGTCACTATTAAGAGATCGCACGAAAGAGAGATTTCAAAACCACCCGTGATGGCCACACCATTAATGGCACCGATCACAGGCTTACCGAGCGCACGCAGCAACGTCGGTGGATCTGTTGGTTCTCGCATGCCGCGCAACTCAGCGCTGCCCATCTCTTTCAAATCAAGCCCAGCACAAAAAGCATCACCGGCACCGGTCAGGATCACGACACCAATCTCTTTATCGTCTTTGAGTTCTGTCAGTGATTCTTCAAGTGATAAACGCAGCTCCATCGACAAGGCGTTTTTTTGCTGAGGCCGGTTCAACGTTAACGTTGCGACTCCATCTTGCTTTTCAACCAGCAATACCGATTCTGTTATTTCAGGCGTCCTGGTAGCGCTCGCGGAGTTGTTCGAATGCTGTACCCGGACCTTCGGCCAGGCGCTCTTCTATCAGCCGTGAGACTTCTTCGGGTGAATGCTGAATCGTATCGATTTCAATATCCCAGATATCGTTCTTGTAGCTTGCGTCATAAAACCAGGGCGTCAGCTTCTGCATGGTATTGGCAATGACGAGCCTGGCATTCTCTTCCGGTGTGCGGGCAACTTCCTCAAAGGTATCGGGCAAATGAACCTGGCGCGTGGCAAGGCGCTCCATGAGCACCTCATATGGAGGCTTCAGGTTAACCAGAAGTACCGGCAACCCCTCCAATCGCTTGACACAATCCTGCAGGATAGGCGGATCAACAAATGCAAGATGATCGGCAATCAGGTTTTGCCCAGCCCGCGAAGCGGCTGCAATCATTTCATGGAAAGCATGAATTCCACGCCACCCGATTTCACCAAAACCAGCCGCCAATCGGCTACCGGCATCGTCGGGATCTTCAGGGTATGAATACATACCCTTCTTAGTTTTTTTACCAAACAGCGAATAATCCGCGGGCATCATAGTGCCCAGCAGGTTGTCTATGCCGAACATGAGATAAGAATCGTTCTGCCGTTTCGGGAAGGTTTCGATTGTTGTGGTTTTACCGGCCCCAGAGGTTCCGGCCACGATAATGACCTGTCCTGCTGCCAACCCTATTCTCCTGTACTTGCGCTTCTTATATGCCTTGATTGATCACCAAACATCGGGCGTTTAATGATCCTCTTGTCGAATCGCCAAATGTCACTTTCTCTCACAAATTCATCGTGATACTCACCAGAAAAAATGACCTGAAGTGTAAAGTCATCTGTTTGTTGAAATAACGTAATGTAGCTCTGGCCTTGAGCAGTGCCGCGCTCCTCATCGACATCAAGCTCGATGTTGGTAACGACATGGCGAGTTCTGGGTGTCCCGTCAGGATAGAGAATGACCTCCCGCCTTAACATTTCCAGCATCTCACTGCCCGTCAGAAGCGTATCGCCCTCCGCACCCCACTCACCAGACTCGAACAACCCGGCGAATCCTTCGAGATTTCCACGATCAATCAAATATGTATATCTATGCATAAGCGTCAGAATTTCTTCGTGCATCATCCTGGCTCCCTACTGACCTATTGTTTGCATGAGATCCGCATAGATCGGTAGATGGGATGTCATGCCGCCATCGACGGTTAAATTCTGCCCAGTGACGTAGCGTGCAGCATCTGATGCCAGAAAGCAGATCACTTCCGCCAGGTCCGTAGTCTGACCACGAAAAGGCACAGGAATATGTGGGTCGTGGATGGCAATCATTTCCTCCGCAGCCTCATGTGCGGATTGGCTCATCACGAGACCTGGGGCAACACTGTTACAGCGCACACCTTGTGAAGCGAACTGCGTCGACACATAACGGCTCAGCGATATCAACCCAGCCTTCATCGACCCATATGCAGTCCGGGCAAGATCACCCGTCAGACCTTGCACTGAAGCAAGGTTTACAATAGCGCCGCCGTCATTAGCGAGCATGTGTGGAATCGCGTACTTACACGCCGCTGCCGGACCGCGCAGATTGCACGCATAAACCAGATCCCAGGTATCCATCGTAATCGAAACCGCATCCGCATCGTCTAGACCAACAGAGGCGACATTTGATGCATTGTTCACCAGGATATCAATACGCCTCCATGTATCTACAGCAACCTGGACACAGGCTTCAATCTCTTCAGGTTTAGTAACATCGACACCCACGGCCTTGGCTTCACCGCCTTCTTCGCTAATTCTGGTGGCAACGGCTTCAGCACCAGACACGTTGTAGTCAGCCACCAGCACTTTGGCGCCACCTGCAGCCAGCTTTTCTGCGACGGCTTCACCGATTCCCTGGGCCGCGCCTGTTACGATCGCGACTTTATCCGAAAACGTTTCGAGCTGTTGCGTCATTGTTACCCTCCTTCAGGTTATCAATTAGTTTCAATCCAAAATATGCTGCGACGATCCTCAGCTTGTTCACGAGAGACCCAGCCTCCCGGCAATATGATCCAAGGCATCCCAATCTGCGGCCATGTCCGTCTGATGAAAAGCATCAAGCGCCTCACCTTCTTTAACACGTCGAAGCGGCTGCAGGATTACGCGACTGGCACCAGCTTGACGGTAAGATTCCACATGATCGGCTATCGCGTCAGCACTCCCTGAAGCAACAGTGGCGTCGACAAGCCTGTCGCTGCCACCGTTTTCAAGGTCAGCTTCTTCAAATCCTGCTGAGAGCCAGGATTGTTGATACCAGGGTAATTTCATCCAGACACCCAAATACTGTCTCGCGAACTGGCGCGCGTCGTCAGCATCCTCAATCAAAGTGAAAGGCACGTGGCAGGAAATATCAGGAGATTGGCCGATCCGAGATCTGCTCACTTCTGTGTGCTCTGATGGCATCACCCAGGTCAGAATGCCGTCAGCCTTCTCAGCAGCAAGGCGTTGAATTTTGGGACCGTGCGCAGCCACATAAACAGGCGCCATTGAAGCGGCAGGTGCAGACATAATTTGATAGGACTGCATATCGTCGAGGTATTCTTCGACTTTTACCGCTGGCGACTTCAGCTGCGCCTTTCTTGCCTCGTTAGCAAATGGCGCTGAGGTGCCAAGCCCCATCAGAAAGCGATCGGGATACATTTCTGACAATGTACTTAAAGTCTGGGCGGCGGCCATGGCATCTCGCCCATACATGGAAGCGATAGCAGTACCAACCTGAATCTTTTCGGTACTCGCGAGCAACGCAGAGGCAAGAACGAAGGGTTCCCGGCCAAAGGTGTCTGTCAGCCAGATACTTTCATAACCAAGCTCTTCTATCGTTCTGGCGATTGCCAGGACTTCACTGGAAGGCAGCAGATCAGTCGCCGTATCCAGCGTCACACCAATTTTCATTCTTTATTCCATCGCCTAGGCGGCTGTGTAGCCACCGTCGATTACGAGTGCGTGGCCCACCATGAATGAGGCTTCGTCCGATGCTGCGTACAATACGCCGTCCGCAATCTCTTTAGTTGACGCGATACGGCCAATCGGATGGGCGGTATTACCCTGTTCGATGTACTCTGGATTTGTCTCTGCAACATGCGCCAGCATGGGCGTCAGGATTCCGCCAGGACTAACGGAGTTGATCCGAATGCCCTGCTGGCAGTATTCAAGCGCGGCGGATTTTGTCAGCCCGATCGCCGCATGTTTACTGGAGCCATAGATCGACATCATGGGTGTGCCAACATGGGCTGCAACTGAGGTGATGTTAACGATCACGCCAGAACCCGCGATCAACATTGCACTAATCTCTGCCTGCATGCTGAGCCAGAGACCACGGTAATTTACACCTACTACCTTATCGAACGTCTCGTCAGTCAGTTCAGAAAAAGGTGTCGGTGTATGCTCAATACCAGCATTGTTAACAGCGATATCCAGCTGACCGAACGCCTCCGAAGCCTCGCTGACCATTTTTTCATCATCACTACGCACGCTGACGTCTGCTGCAACCGCAATTGCTTCCGCGCCCAGGTCCGCTACTTTCTGCCTGGTTGCGTTTGCTGTTGCTTCATCGATATCAACCACAACCAGGTTGGCGCCCTCCTTTGCGAACTCCTCGGCAATGGTCTCGCCGAGTCCCCTGCCTGCACCGGTGACCAGAGCGGTTTTTCCTGAAAATCTTGCCATCATACGCTCCGTGGAATGCTTGATTTGCTGAAACCACAAAGCTATCATGAATTAATTAATTGCTCAATATTCACCTTTTATAGAAATATTCGAGCCACCATGCACTGTCGATTTTTCCATCGCGCCCCCGTCAACGCGCCTGTTGCAGCACCCTGGCCAATTGAAGAAGATGTAAACTACTGGGTATCAAACGAACTTTACGGAAACATCTGATGCGGCGTAAGGCGAGGGCTCAATGAACGATAAGCACCATTCTCCCGGACGGCCATTAAAATCGGAAAATCGGAATCTCGTCGTTCTTCTCCTTAAGGCGGCGGAGAGTTGCCTGCGCGAAAAAACCTATCAAGAAATCAGCCTGGATGAGCTAGCAAAAGCAGCAGATACCACAGCAGGAATGATAAGTTACTACTTCGGGAACAAAGAGGGGCTGTTTAGAGCCTTGATAGAAGATAGCGCGAAAGAAAGCGCGGCAAAACTAAAAGAACTTGCCAAGAATCTTCAATCTTTGCCCGGTAATCCAACGAGACACCTGGTGGATTGCCTGCATCAAATTAGAACAATGCATGCAGGTACCGCGAAACTTGTTTTATCTGAATGCCATAGACACGATTCTGCGCTAAAAGATTTCTACAAGGAAAATTACGCGTACAGTTTTTCGCACGTCGAAGATGTTCTGTCAGCTTTTAAGGCAGCACACATTTATAGCAACTCGTTAAACGTTCACTATGCGGCTTTAACCATCATGAGCGTCATTACCATCCATGATCAGTGGGGGCAAGTTATTGATCGGATTGGCTTCGCCCACGATGAGCTTGAGTCTGAAGATTGGATTGACTTTGTTACGGACTTGTTTGACCGTAAATTCCGGGACAAAGGTTAATATAGCCCCGTTCCCCGTATATTAAGTTCCTGCTTAATTTATTTCATTTTCACAGCTCATCTCCCGTGTGAAAATCCCGCAATAGCGGTTGACCCACAGTGCATGCAAAAATGACCAGCCACCAAAAACAAACAAACAATCACACTGATTCTTCGAGCCATTTGGAACAGCTCTACGCCGACGTAGATCACTTTCTGGATATGACATATGACGAACTTTTTGAGTTAGATTATGAGGAAGTCCAAAAGCTGCAACTCCAGTGGGCGCGCAAACGCTTTGCCGAGCTAAAGCCAAAGATAAAGGCGTTGAGTCGATTGGCTGACGAGGTCGAGATTGATGGAATATCAACGATAAATGATCTTGTTTCGGTCTCGTTTCCTCACACGATGTACAAATCGTACTCCATGAAAGACCTTACCAAAAAACGCTTTGATCGACTGACGCGCTGGCTGGGTACTTTCACTTCTATTGACCTGAGTCAGGTAGATGTTTCCAATTGTGATTCACTTGAATCCTGGCTCGACAAACTCGAAGCTGAAACGGATGTCCGATTAGTTAACTCTTCGGGCACCAGCGGAAAGATTTCATTTTTCCCTCGTACGCAACAAGAAGAGACGCGCAATTTCAGCCGCTCAATTATTTCTATGTTTGACCCTTTTCATGGTGTAGGCGGCGCTGACATTCGCAGTGGAGAGTTCCATGTGGTTGCGCCAGTACCCTATAACAAAGGGCGTCACAATATACCGATTACCTTCCGCATACTTACCGAGCAAATCTACAATGGTAATGAGGATATGCTGATTCCCCTGGGGCGCAGACTCATGACGGCTGACCAGATGTTGTTGCAAGGCAGGCTGCGTCGTGCAGAATCCTTAGGCGAGGAAATAGAGCTCACAGAGGAAGAAGAGCAAATCGCAATGGACATGGCTGAAGCCGCCAAAAGTGCCGGCAGCATCGATACCTTCCTGCAGGAAGGCATTGTCGATATGGCTGGACAAAAAGTTTTCATGTACGGCGGTTGGACTGGGCTTTACCAAATCGCGGCCGCGTGCAAGGAGCGAGGTATTCGGCCTCAGTTCCATGAAGATAGCTTCTGCTTAGGTGGTGGTGGCACGAAAGGTATGAGCTTTCCGGACGGGTGGCGAGAATTAATTGACGAGTATTTTCCTTACCCCATTCTCCAGGCCTATTCTATGACTGAGACTACAGCGTCGGCGAATATGTGCAGTGAGGGGCATCTCCACCCGTTGCCCTGGGGCATCCCTATGCTGGCAGACCCGGACACTGGCGAGCCTCTTCCACGTAAGGGTGTTGTTACAGGCCGCATGATCTATTTTGATTTATTGGCTAAAT
Source organism: Candidatus Azophilus sp. (assembly GCA_965221465.1). Lineage (GTDB taxonomy): Bacteria > Pseudomonadota > Gammaproteobacteria > Pseudomonadales > Azotimanducaceae > Azophilus. The sequence goes on along the minus strand of OZ244892.1, from coordinate 4,647,785 downwards.
CTTACTGGTCTGGCACGGTATCAGGTGATGAGGTCACCGTTCACTTTGACGGTGGGTGTCCGTGTGGTCGACAGGGGCCTTATTACATCAACGACGTCCATCGCTATACCGAGAGCCGTGCCGGTGACGACAAAATCAGTTGCGCAAAAACACCTGACGCCTATGAAAAAATCATTGATTTCGCGACCGGTATGCTGGACTAAAAGTTTAGAAGGTAGGAGAAAGGGTAAACGGGCTATGAAAACATACGATATCCCCCTTATCATCCGCGGTAAGGTTATCAAAGATGAGCCGGTGAGTTTTTCTGCGCGGCGTGGTGAGCTTGAATTTCGAACGCCCGATGTAAAGAAACATATCAATCAACTGGTCATGCGAAACCCGGTTAAACAGCAAGATTTGTACAAGCTTTCGTTAGACAACATCATCGAATACCTTGATGCGCTGAGCTATCGCCTTTCTCCGGAAGATAATCCCCATATCCGACAGGCGATTGAAATTAATGCGTTAACCTCGACCTATAACAGCGCAATGAACGAAAACATGTTCAGACACATGCCAAGTGCGATCCGGCGTGATGCTGTTGAAGAAGTTGTCGATCAGATGTTTGGACGGGCTTGCCTGGATGGCTGGGAAAGGCGCAAGTTTCGTGACCGCGAAGTGTCGGTGCGCGCATTGGGCGGCCGCACTGTTCATATGAATGCCGGTAACGGTGCCGCAATCGTTATGTTCGGCACAGTGTTCGGCTCCATACTTCGCTGCGACAATATCGTAAAAAGCCCTTCAAACGACCCCTACACGGCAGCCGCCATGGCGCAGACCATGATCGAGATGGATCCGGATCATCCTCTAACAAAGCACCTGTCGGTAGCCTATTGGAAAGGCGGCGATACTGAATTCGAAGAAAAGTTCTACAAGCCTACAAATATCGACACAATCGTTGCTTGGGGTGGGTTCGCTTCCATGAAACACATACGCAATTATTTGCGCCCTGGCATGGATTTGGTCGCGCTCGACCCTAAACTCAGTGCTTCGGTTATTGGGCCAGAGGCATTTGACGACGAAGATTCAGTTCAATACGTTGCGAAGCAAATCGGCCGAGATGTCGGGCTCTATAATCAGGCTGGTTGTGTGAGTACACGTACAGTTTATGTGGCATCGGGTACTGACGAGCAGGGCATTGAAAACATTAACCGACTGGGGCAGCTCGTATTCGACGCGATTCAAGATTTGCCTGAAAGTCTTAGCTGTCCGGCACCTGATTTCGACCCCGTTTTGAGGCAGGAAATTAACGGGATTAAAGGCAGCGAATATTATAAGGTAATTGGAGGAAAGGGCGCAGAAGGGGCGGTAATTGTATCGCAGGAAGATGAGCCGGTTGACTTCAGCGAGCGCCTTGATTGTCGAGTCGTTAACCTCGTTCCAGTGGATAAGGTGGAAGACTGCTTTCAGTGGATTACCCTGGACACACAAACCATCCCGGTCTACCCGGAATCGCTCAAGTCTGACATTTCCATTCAATTAGCCTTGCGAGGTGGACAGCGTATAACGTCACTCGGTTGCACAGGCTTCGAAGCGATGGCCGCTCCCCATGACTCTATCGAACTGGGTAGAAGAATTGCGCGCTGGGTTGTTCGGGAAGACTTCCCCAAATCTGTGATTGAAGATGGCACAGGTTTTGTTCAAGGTCTGGCGTCTGCGTAAGACACGTCAACAATAGGCTAACCGGCGCGAAACCACTGGGATGCGTAACCAGGCCATTTTTATCCAAACTAGAGGTTTCTATAATGTCAAAATCGGTTTTGGTCACAGGCGCTTCGGGGTTTATCGCACAACAACTCATCATTGACCTGCTGGAACGCGGCTATTCGGTGAAGGGTACTGTTCGGTCTCTCCAAAAAGCCGATCAATTACGTAGCGTGTTTGCTCAACACTGCCCACATGCGAGAGAAATAGAACTGGTTGAAACAGATCTTGAATCAGATACCGGATGGCCGGAGGCTGTGGCGGAAATAGACTGCGTTATGCACGTGGCATCCCCCTTCCCTCTTGCCGCTCCGAAAGACCCTATGGAGCTAATTATCCCCGCTCGTGAAGGCACATTGCGCGTCCTTCGCGCTGCCCGGGATGCCGGTGCTTCGCATGTGGTACTTACTTCCTCAACTGCGGCCGTCCAATGTGGCCATAAGGTACTGCCCGAAGTATTAACAGAACATGATTGGAGCAACCCGGAAGACACGCGTGACTGCCCCCCATACGCCGCTTCCAAGACCATTGCCGAAAAAGCCGCATGGGACTTCGTTGCCCAAGAGGCACCAGAGATGGCATTGAGCGTTATTAACCCCAGTGCGGTATTTGGTCCAATTCGCAGTGCGGATGTCAGGACGTCATTGAGTCTGATTGACATGTTATTACAAGGCAAGATTCCGATGGCCCCTGATGTGGGGACACAGGCTGTCGATGTTCGCGATGTTTCAGAAGCACACATCGCAGCCATGGAGAAATCTGAGGCAAACGGTGAGCGTTTTATCGTAGCGGCAGATTTTCTAACCATGCTCGAAACCGCGGCCATCCTCGCCAAAGAATTTCCCGAGTATGCCGCGAAAATGCCCACAAGAAATATTCCAAGCTTTATCATAAAGGCTCTGGCTCCTTTTAACAGCACGATGAAATCAGCGGTATCTGAGCTGGGCAAGCGCCGTCTCTGTTCGGGCGAAAAAGCCCAACGTATGTTGCTCGAAAGACCTTACATCAGCGGCTCCGATGCGGTTATAGCAAGCGCTCAGTCACTGCTGAAATATGCCGTTGGTAAATAATGGTTTTCAGGGTGACGTAGAATTAACCAACCCAGATGTGATTGGGCTGGATGAGTCTATCGATACGCAAGAGCTATGAGGCTTCATACCTCTCTCCTGCCGAATGTCCGTGTAGAGAATAATTAAGTAGCTACAGAATTATTCTCCTAGATCATGAACATCACAATGATAAATTAATGATCTAGTTAGTTACTAACTAGTATTATTAAGAAAATTCGGGGAGTACTAATGAAATCCAAGTTTCGATCGTTGGGATTTTCGTGTGACTATTTCATCCTGGTTTCCTGCGTCTGTCTAGGGATCATGCCAAACGCAGCGCATGCCCAAACTGATGAAATAGAAGAAATAGAGGAAATAATGGTTACAGCGACAAAGCGCGGTGAAACGCTCTTGCGTGATACTCCTGTCAGTTTGAATGTTATAGGAGGTGAAAGCTTAAAGGACCGTAATATACGCAATTCTGAGGACCTCGCCGCCCAGGTAGCTGGCCTGACTGTCGACCAGGGCCTCAGCACACCCAGAATGACAATTCGTGGGATCTCAAACGACGTTAACTTAGGTGGCGCGGACAATGGAGTTGCCGTCTATATGGACGGAGTACCAATTGGCCGGCCCTCAGCGCTATTGGCCAGCTATAACGACCTGCAGCGCGTCGAAGTGCTCAAGGGGCCGCAAGGCTCAGCATTTGGCCGCAATGCGACAGGCGGCGCGGTAAACTATATTCTGCAAGGGCCAGAGGAGGGTTTCCACGCGGAAATAAGTGCAGAGTATGGTAGCTATGACCGGCGCAGTTTCAGGGCCATGGTGAATTATGGCGCAGAGAATTACGGCATGCGCGTTACCGGGTTTGATACCAAGGATGACGGGTACGTCACCAACCTGTTTGACAACAGTGATGTAAACGCAAAAGACTCTAATGGCATAAGAGTTATCGCTGAAGCCAGTCCTTCTGAAAAGGTGTATCTGCGTTATCTGTTCGATACGGTCGATGATGACTCATCAACAGGCATTTTCGGAATTAAAGACGGATTAACGACTGGCACACTCGCGACAGGTCTCGGTGTTACGGCATCAGTTGGTCTTGGGACTGCATTTGGAGTACCCAGACCCATTTCTGTGCTTGCCGATGATTCCTATGAGATCGTTCAGGATCTTGCGCCGGTAAGCGACGTTGAAGTAAAAACCCATGCACTCACCGCCGAGTTTGAACTTGGTTTTGCAACTTTGAAATCTATTAGCGGCTACATGGAAACCGATTTTTTCTTTACCTCGGATGCTGATTCAAGCCGTGTTTACTTTGCCCATGGCACAGTTGGAGCACAAGAGTCTGAGGCATTTTCACAGGAACTCACCCTACGGGGTGTTTCAGGGCTTTTGGACTGGGTTGTTGGCGCTTTCTATTATCGTGAAGATATGGACGAGACTAATAATTTTCACCTCGCCCCTTTCCTTTTACCAACGGGTTTCTTCCTTGACAGAACCTGGGACTGGGAAACTCGGTCGATTTCCGGTTTTGCAGATGTTTCATGGAGAATCAACGATACCATTAGCCTGTTCGGTGGCGTGCGGTACACTGACGATGAAAAGCAACATGAGGCCTTACAAACACTTGAACCAGGTCCACTTTCTGGTGCCCCCCCGGGGTTCGTAGTAACTATATGCTCAGATAGTTTCGAAAGAAATTTCGACAAAGAAACGTGGCAGGTGGGGATAAAGGCTGATATTAGCGAAAACACCATGGCCTACTTCAGGCAGTCCCGGGGCTACAAAGCAGGCGGGATAAACACGGGAGGATGCCCTGACGATTTCGAACCCGAAACCCTGGATTCCTACGAGATCGGCATTAAGACCAGATTCTTCGACAATCGTTTGAGCCTCGATATTAGCGCCTTCTACTATGACTACACGGATAAACAGCTCACTGTTGTGCGGCCGAACCCGCTCGTTATGGGCCAAGTCTTATCCTCGGTTGAAAACGCTCCCGAGGCAGAAGCAATCGGCGTCGACATCCAGATGAATGCCATTCTCGGTGGTGGGTTCAGCGTTGATAGCGGCATCAACTATATGCCTGTAGCAGATTACAAGAATTTCGAATCTGTAGATCCGTTTCAACCGGCCCTTGGATTGCTAGACCTGGATGGAAATAGACTGTCACGTGCGCCGGAATTGACCGCAAGCGCTGGTGTAAACTATGAATCCCCCATTTTCGAAGGTAGCTGGTCATTGAACGCTAGACTCGAGGTCTACCACGTTTCAGAAACTGACTATGTTCCATTTAACAGACCGGTTTCAACGGAAGACTCACACACGTTTCTCAATGCCTATCTAACTCTACAGAATCACAGAAATATTACACTACGGGTATATGGCAAGAACCTGACTGATGAGTTTTACTACAATGGGTATTTGGAAAATAATGGATTCTCCATTATTACTGCACAATTTGGCCGCCCGCGAGAAGCTGGTGTAGAAGTTTCGTGGAGCTTTTAAAGAAAGTTCGATAGGTATCCCCGGTAGTTTTACCGATGTCGGCGAGCGTGGTCCGTTTCGTCGATATCAACCATAACAAGGTTGGCACCCTCCTTTGCGAAGTCCTCGGCAATAGCCTCGCCGAGTCCCCTGCCCACACCGGTGACGAGAACAGTTTTTCCGGTAAATCTTGCCATCATACGCTCCATGGAATACTTGATTTGCCGAAACCACAAAGCTATCATTAATTAATTGATCGCTCAGTTGGTTACCCTTTTATTGATTCGCTGACTGAAATCACACCACCATCGAAACCAATACCGCTTTCGGTTAATGGGGGTCAGCTTTCTTAAGCAGAGACAACGAATCAAATTGGAGGAATTGAAACTATGATGATCCATGAACTTGAACTGCCTTTTATCGACTTGACCGACCAAAAGTTTGCCGACAACCCCTACCCGCAACACCGCGAGGCGATAAAAAAACACTGGCTGGCCGAAACGCCCGTTGGCTACATGATACTGACCTACGAAGATATGCGAGACCTGCTGATCCAAGATGAGATCCTTCAAACGTCAAATCAGGCTGTCGCCCAGATAATGGGCGCAGACCCTGAAACAAGCATATGGGCTTACTGGAACAATAGTCATCTAACGTCTAAAACCGGGGATGATCACAAGCGTATTCGAATGCTGCTTGCGAAGACGTTTACACCCCGAAACGCTGATAGACAGCGACATATGATGCAGGAAGTTCTATCAGACCTGCTCGATGAATGGGTGCCAAAGGGCGAATTCAACTTCACCGAGTTTGCTTCATTCTATCCGATTACAGTTTTGTGCCGGTTAATAGGTGCCGACCCAGCGCTGGTGCCAAAAATGAAGGGTGCGCTAGAGCAAATCGGCGCTGGATTTTCCCTAGACCCTAGTATTTTACCCAAGCTTGACGAGGCTATCCGATTTTTGTGGGACACAGTTGAGGAGATAGTTGTCGATGGAGAAGAGAAACCCAATAAAAGTGAAGCCGAACAGGATCTGCTTGACCAGTTGGTGAGCTCCACCAGGGTTGAGAATGGGTTGAGCAGAGAGGAACTCGATAATCTAGTCATCCTGTTATTGGGCGGAGGGTATGACACTTCCAAAAATGGTTTGGGGTTGCTGACACACCTGTTGCTGGATCGCCCGGACTATTGGCAGCGGCTGGTTAACAAAGAAAAAGGGTTTGCCAAAAAGCTAGTGGACGAAACGTTACGCATGACCAATGTTGTAACCACCTTCCGTATAGCGAAGGAAGACTTTGAGTGGAAGGGAGTCACAATACCTGCGGGCACCATGCTGATTTTTCCGCTTCCGCTAGCCGGTCAGGACGAATCTGTTTACCAGAATGGGACAGACTTTGACCCGGATCGTGATCAATCGAGGGAGGCTCGTCCATTCGGTTTTGGCCGGGGTGAGCATAATTGTTTGGGGCAGCATCTTGCGCGTATTCAGATTGAAGAAGGTTTGTCTTTAATAGCTGAAAGAATGCCGGATCTGTCTCGCAACGGAGAGGTTGAGTGGCGACCCTTTCCAGGCGTTTGGGGCTTAAAAAGCCTGCCGGTAAAAACATCTGACGCTGCGTAGGGCCAGAGCAATGAAAAGCGCTACAGAACTGTGTGATTTAAGTGGCGATGTCGCCGTCATCACCGGTGCCGGCCGCGGCATTGGTGAAGGCATAACCAAAGTTTTGGCCAGCGCAGGTGCAGCAGTGGTTTGCGCTGCCAGGCGCACTGAAGAAATCGAACGTGTCGCCGCTGAAATTAACGCCTCGGGCGGCAAAGCCATTGCGGTTACCACAGACGTTACCGATAGTGCTGCGCTTGAAGAACTGACGCAGATGGCTGTCGATTCATTTGGCGGCATCGATATCTGGGTAAACAATGCGGGCGGATCGTCACTACAGCTGCCGTTAGTCGAGCTGCCCGAAGAAGAGTGGCAGTCGACGATTGAACTGAACCTGAGCGCACCGTGGCGTTGTTGCAAAGTCGCTGTGCCTAAGATGCGCGACGGCGGTCGTGTTATCAACATTTCGTCTCTGGCGGCAGAGAGAGTGGTACCCGGCAGCGGCCACTACGGCGCGGCCAAAGCGGCACTTAATCTGTTGACCAAGAATCTGGCCGCAGAACTGGGCCCTCGGATTCGCGTTAACGCCATCATGCCGGGCTTTATCCCCTCCGAAACCGTCATGAAAGTGATGAAGATTACTGAAGATGATTTGCCAGCCATAGAAAAGCAACTGAACCCGCGGGCTGGCAGGCTGGGCATGCCTGAAGATATTGGCGCAGCCGTACTCTACCTGGCTGCACCCAGTGGCGGCTGGGTGACAGGCCAAATACTGAATGTCAGTGGCGGTCACTGAGTCCACCTGCGCAATTAAACTTGTGTGGTAGCGATGAAGCTAAAAGACAAAGCTGCAGTGATAACGGGCTCATCCCGTTCGATTGGTCGTGAAATCGCAAAATGCCTTGCTGAAGAAGGCGCAAAGGTTGTGATCAACGCCAGCGGGGCAAGCGATTCCAGCCGTGCTGCGATGGACTCGGTCGTTGAGGAAATACAGGACCTGGGTGGAACCGCCATCGGCATAGCAGGTGCGGTGGATGACCCCGCCTCGGCAAAAGCACTGGTCGAAAGCTGTGTAGCTGAGTTTGGTGGTATCGACATTTTAATCAACAATGCGGGCACCTACGATACTGATGGCGTTGGTGGTGTCGCCGACTGCTCAGATGAGTCCTGGCAAAAAGCGATTGCGGTCAATCTCAACTCAGTTTTTTACACCTGTCGTGCGGCACTACCACACATGGTGAAGCAACGCTGGGGGCGAATTCTCAATGCCGGATCGGTATCGGGCACGGGTAGATTCGGCGGCAGTAGTTACGCGGCTTCAAAAGCTGCCCTGTTTGGTCTGGGTCGCGCCATGGCAGCGGACTATGGACCTTACGGTATTACGGTCAATACCTATAATCCCGAGGCGCACCCCAGTGAAGACCGCGATTTTTTCCCCGAGGTGGTCAAGCACTGGGTAAAGCGTGGCTACGTAAGGCAGCCTGAAGCGAACTTCCGTGCCGGCATGATGGAGCCGGATGGCATCGCGCCGTTTATCGGTTACCTCTGCACCGACGAGGCCGAGTACCTGAATGGGCGAGTGTTTGCAGTAGACGCGCGGCGGGTATCGATTTTGGGTGAACCCGATGAACAACAACTGCTGTGCCGGGATCCAGTATGCGATGGTGCCTGGACGATTGACAGGTTCAAATCAACAGCGCCCTTAGCGTTTCAGGTGGAAAACGCCTGGCCGCGACGGACCGGCGAAGATTTGGCTAACTGGGAGTTGCCATTAGGGCAGATGCTGCCGGAAAACCGATAACCTACCACTGTATGTGAGCCCCTAGGATATCCAGGAGTATCAATTGGAGGATGGGCAGACAGCTCAGGTTCGCGTCAGTTCCACCTCAAATAATATCTAATTAATGGATTGATTATTTGGCTCAGGGCAGTATAAATACTCAACGTATTGATTGATGGGTTAGTTAAATAAACAGTTTGTATCAGAAAGAGTTCACCTGCTTGTTGAGCTTTTTCCGTGCACTCTCAATCCTAAAAGTAATGGAGAAAACGCCATGAAAAACCAGCTAGTATCTGCAAATTTCAAGAAGTCCAGTCTGGCTCTCGCCTTGGGCTGTCTCTGTGCCACTCCTGCAGTTCTCGCCCAGCAGGATATCATGGAGGAAATTATCGTTACCTCCAGCAAGCTGGGTGCAGCATCGCTCGGTGAGACTTCATTCATGGTAAATGTTGTGGGGGGGCATGATCTTGCAGACCGCGTGATCTCCAACCCCGAAGACCTGCGTACAGCCGTGTCGGGTGTCTATATCGATGAAGGAAGTTCTACTCCCCGTATCGCCATACGCGGTGTTGGTTTTGATAATTTCCAGATCCAGGCCGAGAACGGGGTGACCACCTATGTGGATAATGTGATTATCCAGCGTACACAGGCCGTACTGGGTGCGTTCCTTGACCTGCAGCAGGTCGAAGTGCTCAAAGGCCCGCAGGGTACCTCGTTCGGTCGTAACGCCACAGGTGGTTCGATCAACCTGATCACGGCCAAACCTGTGCAGGGGTTCAGCGGCGACGTCACTGCTGGTTATGGAGAACATGACCGCAAGAAAATCGGCGGCGTGGTGAACTACGGCGGCGACAGGTTTGGGATCCGGGTTTCCGGCCTTTCGGATGAAGACAAGGGTTTCGTGACGAATAACGTCACGGGTAACGATGAGATCAACAGCAGGGAAAACACGGCTGCTCGAATTGCTCTGAGCTGGACCCCATCGGATACAATCTCGGTGGATTACTCCTATAGCTATTCTGAGTACGAGGGGGACGGACCGGGTCAGGATTACACGAACCCTGAAGCTGCTGCTCATGCTGCGCAGATCGGCGCTGACGTATTCTTACCCTTTTTGGCCACACCAACCACCTCAGTCGCCGACGATGATTATCGAGTGACAAACTGGCAGGACCCTCGCACTGAGCGAGAAGCGGACCTGCACGTCCTCAACGCAGAAGTTGACTTCGGCTGGGCAACCTTGAAATCCACAACAGGCTACATGGATTTTCATTCCTCCTGGCGCTCCGACGGTGCCGCCCCCAGCTCCTTCAACGGTGGGTTGATTTCTGTGAATTTCTTTATCGCTGAATCCGAACAGTGGTCGCAGGAATTGCTGTTGACAGGTTCTACCAATGATCTGAACTGGGTGGTCGGGTTGTATTATCTCGATGAAGAGGCAACGGACTCGACCAATTTTGCCTTTTTTGGAACGCCCTTTAATCTTGATAATGGGCAGGATCTCACCTCCTATGCAGCATATACCGATGTTCAATATGCGCTGAACGACCGTTGGCGCCTGAATGGCGGCGTGCGTTATACCGAGGACGAAAAGGAAGCCAATGGCGCATCCTTCTTTGTACCCTCGCTGGATGGAACGAAGGTTGACGATGATGTGACCACCTGGCAAACCGGTCTCGAATACGATGTCAGTGACGAGCTCTTCAGCTACCTGCGCATCGCAAAGGGCTACAAAGCCGGGGGCCTCAATAACAATACGGGGGATACCTACGAACCCGAAGAGTTGATTTCCCTTGAGCTGGGCTTGAGAGGGGATATCGGGGATGACATTACCTTCTCATTGGCTGCCTTCACCAGCGAGTATGACGATATCCAGGTTTTCGAACCGACGCCGATAGGGGCGCCGAATATTCTGAACGCCGCAGAGGCGACCATTACCGGGCTCGACGCCGAACTGGATTGGCAGCTCACTGACGTGTTCAGCGTGGATGCAATGGTGACCTGGTTGGTGAAAGCGGAATACGACGAATTTGAAGCTCTCGACCCGGTGGCTGGCGAAGTCACCGATTTTAGTGGCGCGGCTCTCACGCGCTCTCCCGAATTTACCGGTGTTTTCGGTGTGAATGCGTTCTTTTCCCCAACCGACCGCATAGATCTATCGGTGCGGGCCGAAGTTTATGTCACAACCGACATCGCGTTTTCCCACCTCAACGACAATGTGGTGACCGGGCAGCCCATTGGCTTCAGTTTCGCAGGGGGAGCACCTTATTCCGGCAACCGTCCCGCGGGAGCGCTCGAGCAAGACGGATACGAGCTGGTTAACCTCTATGTGACCGCAACGATCGATGAGAACCTTGATGTTCGCCTGTATGGAAAAAATATTACCGATGAGTTTTATTTGACAACTGTAGTCGAAGGATCTGCAGGATTTCAGACGGGCTTTCACGGTAGACCCAAAGAGTATGGTATCGAGGTGACTTATCGCTTCGGCGATTAACTCGGCCTGAATCAGAACAGTGACCAAAGCGGGCGGGGTGAACACTCCGCCCTTTATTAAGTATCACCCGACCCTATTAACCCGATGAGGAGCGCTGAATATGCTACTAACTGAAATGAAGTTGCCAGAGGTTGATATCTACTCGAAAGAGTATTTAGAAGATGTCCATGGGTTGGCGGCTCGGCTTCGCAAAGAGTCGTGGATCGTCAAATACAATTACGGTTATATGCTGCTTGATCTTGAGCCAATGAAATACTTTCTTGCCTCTGATCAGTGTCGCCAATCCAATAGAGATGTCACCAGATTGCTTGGGATGGACGGGGATACCTCATTCGCACGGTTTAACAATAATTTTATGCAGTCGCTGGAAGGCGAAGCGCACGCAAAAATGCGCGGTGCGGTCAAAAAGGCGTTTACGCCGAAGGCAGCCAATCTTCAGCGTGAGTTAATGCGAGAGACTCTGCATAACGTCATTGATGAATTTGGTAGTAGCGGTGAGTGTGATTTTGTCGAGCTGGCGACCAATTACCCGATAACGGTGATGTGTCGAATGCTAGGCGTTCATACCGATGACATAAAAAAGTTTGAAAGCTGGCTGGAGTCCATGGCGTATCTGACGTCACCAGAGAAAGTTTCTGATGTCGAAGACGCGCTGAAGAACATGTTCAATTACGCAGAAAATCTGGTCGAAGAACGGCGCAAACCTGAAAATCGGCAAGATGATCTGTTGCAGACAATAATCGATCTAGGTGCCGAAGGCGACCAGCTAAGTGAAGAGGATTCGTTAATACTGATCGTGCACCTCATTGCGGGCGGCTACGATACCGTAAAGAACCAGTTGGTCATGCTGCTCAAAGTTTTGTGTGATTTTCCTGATCAGCAACCCATCATCGAGAGTGACCGATCCAAAACAAAACCCTTTATCGAAGAATGCCTGCGCTACCTCAACCCCATTGGCGTGGAAGCCCGAGTGGCTAATGTCGATATGGAATACCGTGGCATTACCATTCCCAAAGATACCCTGTTACAGATGCCCGTCACCGTAGCAGGTAGAGATGAGTCGGCAAACGAAGATCCTGACAGGTTTGATATCGATCGAAAGAAAAAGAATCACTGTGCCTGGGGCTACGGTATACACATGTGTCTGGGTATGTTTCTGGCGAAAGCCCTGTTGGAAGTGGGGATGGATATTATTCTGGATCGCATGAAGAATATTCGCCCTGCGGCCGAGCCCGAAATGCGGCCATACGGACCTGTGTGGGGCTATGCCACATTACCGATTACCTTTGATCCTGTAGGTCGAAATTAACGGCTGAAATAACGCAAACCGTAACAGGAACCATACATGAACGGCAAATTTAAAGACAAAAATGCAATTGTCACGGGTTCCGGTTCCCGCATCGGTCAGGCGGCAGCAGTGGCCTTCGCCGAACAGGGAGCGAACCTTGTATTGGTCGATATCAACGCACAGGGCAACGTCGAAACTAAACAGTTAGTCACCAATGCTGGTGTCAAAGCGGTGGTGGTTGATTGTGACTTGACTGATGAAAGCAGAGTCGAAGTAATGATGAACACGGCCATCAACGAGTAGGGTGACATACATATCGCTGTGAACAATGCGGGTGTAGAGCACAATGTGACGATGCTTATGGGCCGGACGGTTGACGTGTACAACCGGGTCTTTAATGTCAATGTCAAAAGTCTGTGGCTGTGTATGAAGCATGAACTGAAACATATGCAGACGCGAAGGCATGGCGTAGTCGTCAACACCTCAGCGATGTCTGACAGCTTTGGATCGCCAGGTATGCAATTTTATGTGGCCAGTAAGCATGCAGTATTGGGCTTGACGCACTCTGTGGCGCTTGAAGCTATTCCACAAGGTGTGCGGATCGATGCGGTAGCATCAGGACCAGTGCGAACGGCAATGTTCATCGCGAAGGAAAAAGAGGTGCCTGAGATGACGGAAGTGGTAACGCAGATGACTCCCATTGGGCGTTGTGCCGAACCGTCTGAAATTGCCGACGCTATTTTGTACCTCGCTTCAGATCGATCCAGTTATATGGTTGGGCAATCTATTAAAGTTGATGGTGGTGGTACTGTCGGGTAGGAGGTACAAATACAATGAATCGCCGAGAAGAAACATTGCATCTCATCAATAATTATACTTTTTTGGTTGACAGTGGTGATCTTGATGGATTTGCGTCTTTATTCGAGCACGGAGAATGGAGAGCGGAAGGTAGTCAGTTGTTGTCGGGTAAGCAGCCGGCGGGCTCGCACATAACAATCTACCAGGGTGTTGCAAACAGAGATCCGCGGCGCTGGGATGAGCCGGATACTTATAATATTCATCGGCCATTCAAGAGTCACCGAACCTTTAATGGCGGAACGCACGGTTGTGCGGGGCAGCATCTGGTGCGTTATGAAATGCTTGCTTGCTAGGAATTGATTGCCGAGCGTATGCCCAACTTGCATTTGGCAAAGCCACTCGAGCGCATAGATGTCAGGGGGTTACAGATTCGCGCTCCCAGAAATGTCCCGGTTAAACTCGTATAGCTGTGCCTGGTCACATGCCGTGTAATTAATGATGATATTTAAGCTGGATAGGGGTGAGAAAATGGCGAAACTTGATAATACGGTCGTGATTGTCACTGGAGCAGGGCGGGGTATTGGCAAGGGTATTTGCCTGGCGTTAGCCGAAGAAGGCGCGAAAGTTATTGTCTCTTCTCGCACAATGGCCAGCATCGAAAAAGTCGTCGATGAAATTCGCGATAAAGGCGGTATAGCCGAGCCCGTTGTCTGCGATGTTAGCCAGAAACAACAGGTTGACGCGCTAATAGAGCGCAGCGCAGAACTGTTTGGCAAGATCGACGTGTTGATCAATAACGCCCAGAGCTTCGGTACAGAAAAGGAACCGACTGTATTTTCCACACCCAAGTCTTTTGAAGACCTGCCGCTGGATGAGTGGGAGTGGACAATGCGTACCGGTTTGTGGTCCACCGTATGGGGGATGAAAGCGGTGTTCCCCTACCTGAAAGAAAACGGTGGCAAAATTATCAACCTGGCTTCGCCAGCCGGTGTGTATGCAGCGCGGGGTGCGTCGGCCTACGTGGCAACAAAAGAAGGCGTTCGAGGGCTTAGTAAAGTTGCGGCGCGTGACTGGGGCGAATACAGCATCACCGTCAATTGCATTCTTCCTGCAGTTTTGACCGACAATTCGGCGGGTGCGTATGAAGCCTACCAGGCGTTAATGGATGGCGATGCTGATCTGGAAAACGCAACCAATATCCTTGGCTACCTCGGAGACCCTTATAAGGATGTTGGCCCTGTTGCTGTTTTCCTTTGTAGCAGCGACTCTGATTATATGACCGGCCACGACTTCTCGGTGGATGGTGGCTACTATCTACGCCCATAATGCGAGTATGACGATATCCAGGTTTTCGAACCGACGCCGATAGGGGCGCCGAATATTCTGAATGCGGCAGAGGCGACCATTACCGGGCTCGACGCCGAACTGGATTGGCAGCTCACTGATGTGTTCAGCGTGGATGCAATGGTGACCTGGTTGGTGAAAGCGGAATACGAAGATTTTGAAGCTCTCGACCCGGTGGCTGGCGAAGTCACCGATTTTAGTGGCGCGGCTCTCACGCGCTCTCCCGAATTTACCGGTGTTTTCGGTGTGAATGCGTTCTTTTCCCCAACCGACCGCATAGATCTATCGGCGCGGGCCGAAGTTTATGTCACAACCGACATCGCGTTCTCCCACCTCACCGACAATGTGGTGACCGGGAAGCCCACTGGCTTCAATTTCGCAGGGGGAGCACCTTGTCCAGGAAGGGTCCTGAGTAGTCACCGTCCAGCACACGCTTGACGATCGCCATGGCAGCATTGGCGGCCTCACCGCATGCTTTCAGTCCATCATGCATAGCCCGAAGTTCCGAATGCTTCATCAGCTCAGGGTCACCATTCACAACCCGATGCATGACACCCATACCATCCGAATGATCCGAAACGACAAGAAAATCGAGTGGGCGGTTTAACGTGGCAGGTTCTCCGTTACTTGCGATGACCTGTTCGCCACGGGCAAATCGATAGGCATCTTCTACATCCAGCGTGACCCCCAACATGCGAGCGTCCAGGGAGTTGGTGGTATGCAAATGCGTATCCCCCCAAAGTACCCTGGTCGGATAGTGCACATTTGCGTAGGGCGAATAAGATTGTGCTGCCGATGCTAACTGTGTGCATAGACAACAGACTAAACCAGTGAAAAACCTCCCTACTATCATCATCACAGCCCCCCTTAACCGATTCTTCTATTGCATATAGTTCGGGATCAAACGAATCGACAGCCCGCCATCAACCACCATGACAGAACCGGTAATAAAGGCACTTGCCTCACTGGCCAATAGCAACAACGCACCTTCCATGTCTTCCGGATCACCCCAGCGCCCGACCGCGTTCATCTTCGCCCACTGATCGATGGCAGCTTCTTTGACTTCCGGCGGGTACTCGTTCAGGTGCTCTTCCGCATTCTCAGTCAGATACGTACCCGCTGCGATGACGTTGGCAGTGATGCCACTACCACCCAGCTCGATGGCAATGGTGCGGGCGAACCCGTGAAGGGCAATCTTGGTACCTGAATAAACCGAGTGGCCATCCGCGGCCGACGCAAAGGCTGTGGCCGAAGAAATGTAAATCAACCGACCCCACCTGCGCGCTTTCATTTTCTTGGAGAATTCTCGCGTCATCAGGACTGCAGTGACATAATTCACCTCAATGGTCTTATCCATGACGTCGTCTTCGATGGTTTCGATCGGCTGATTGATATCGTACGACGCATTTGCAACAAGAATGTCCACGTGGCCCAGAATATTCTCTGCCTCTGCAATGAAGTTCATCACGGACTCACGATCAGTTAGGTCGACCTGGGTATACTTGACCGGATTGCCAGATGATTTAGAGATTTCCTCCGCAGTAGCTTTCATGTCGTCAACATTGCGCGCGGCGATCAGCACCGTTGCACCCGCTTCTGATAGCACCCGGGTCAGGTTTTTCCCTATACCTTTACTGCCGCCGGTGATGACGGCGGTTTTGCCTGTTAAGTCAAATTTTGAAGTGATGTATTCGTTCATTCGAGTGGCTCAGTTCACTTTAGTAGATTCGAACTCCGAGCGAAGAAACGACACAGGCGTAAAGGCCTCTTCGGTGACTTCGAGCTCCGGCGGAAACTGCCCGACGTCCTTCTTGATGTTAACCAGCTGATTCAACGTACAGATAATCCAGTACCCGGCAACCAATCGGTAATACTCAAGCCGCATTCTATCGACGGTTTCACCGCGTACGGATTCATAGGCTGCAATGGTCTCATCCATCGTCGGCCAGCCCGGCAGTGCACCGTTGGCCGCTATGTGAATATAGTGGTCTTCCGAATAAGTCCAGTAAGCGAGATCCTGCAGCGGGTCACCGAGCGAGGCCAATTCCCAATCGACGATGCCCACACAATTCTGATCATCATCGAACAACATATTGCCGATTCGGGAGTCACCCCAAATCAGCTTAAGAGGTTCTTCATCTGGATGGTTTTCTCGTAACCAGCTCATCACTTCAATCATCAATGGGAGCGGGTTCGGTTCCGAACCTGTTAGATAGTGTTCCTCCCAGTAATCCAGCGTGGAGGTGAGTTGCGAGCCGTCCGCTGCCGGGCTCGAAACAAAGTCCAGGCCAATATCCATCGGATCGAGCCGATGTAACCGGCCAAGTTCGGCCAGACCGGAAAACCAGAGTTTGCGTCTTGCATCTTCAGAGAGCTCAACCAGCATTCCCGTCTCATGAGGCGAGGCTGCAGGTGGTGTTGAACCCTTCAGGTATTCCATGACATAAAACGGCGCGCCTAATTGTTCAGCGCCGTCGTCGAATCCAACAATTTTCGGCACTGGCGAATCCGTCTTTGTTGACAACACTTCCTGGATACGTCGTTCCTGGCTGAAATCTTTGCCCGGGAACATTTCGCGCCCTGCCTGTCGCCTTACGACATAACGAGCCCCTCTGTTTTCACCCTTCTCGACCCACTCGAGGTCGACAAAGAAGTTTTCGGCAGAAAAGCCACTGTCGGCAGGTGGCACATCGATCGATGTGATCGCGACGTCACTGGCATTGGGGATTGCAGAAGCGAAGAATTCAGCGAGCGACGCCTCGATCCCATCCGTACTCGACTGAACGTATTTTTCCGAAAGCATATCGGTTTGCTTTACCATGGTCTTAGCTCTGTGGCAGCCAGTCTTAGGTTGGATCCCAGAATTCGCTGGGAACAAACTCACGATGGCTGGAAAGCGGTCCGCTCATTTGTGATGGATCAATACGCGCATCCCATTCATAGTTGAGCTCTCTTCTGGCGAGGCGCCACCTACCGTTTCGCTTCGTAAGTAAGTCGTCGTATCTGGCACCGATCAAAAGCCCATACTCTCTGCCTAGATTGGGAAAGTGTGGAGGGAGATCTGGGCAATCTTTGGCAATCAGGTGCTGTGCAAAAATGTAGGATTGCGAAACCGCCGTGTCGCCAAACAGGCGGATCATGACATTGGTCAGATAATGCATGGTCTGCACAAAACCGGCGCCCAAAGACGCATCAGACGCAGCCTGCTCAAAGAAATCTTTGGCAAGCACTGGTTCGTTGCCTTTCTGATAAACGAACAGACCATCTTCGTGAAAACACTCACGCGCCTGGCCAAGTTGATCACAGCGATCGGCAAGATCGAGGTAGTGATACAGGAGCTGTTCAATTTCTTGTCGATCTTTGAGCGCCTGAATTTCAGAAATCAGATCTTCACGCTTCATTTGTGTTCGCGCGTGCGCGCTCCGTCAGGCCGATATTCGAGATACTCGCTCGGCACCAGCTTCCGCCCCGAAGCTAACGGCCCACGTATCAGTGAAGGATCGATTCGCGCATCCCATTCGAAGTACAACTCCCTCTTCGCAATTTTCCATTGCCCGTTTCTACGCGTGAAGATATCGAAATAACGTGCCCCAATAACCAATCCATAGTCTTCGCCTGTGGTCGGGAAGTAGGGAGGGGAATCCGGGCTATCTGCCGGTACCAGGTGCTGGGCCCACAAGTAAAACTGTGCAACCGCCTCATCGTCATTGATAAAGCGAATCATTGGATTCGACCAATAGTGCTGGCTTTGAAAGAAACCTGTGAGCTCTGCATTTTCTGCAGCCGCAGTGAAAAAATCCCGCGCCGGAACCGGATCGCTGCCTTTCTGAAAAACGAACAGCGCATCTTCATGGAAGCATTCGTTCGCTTGACCCAACTGATCTGCTCGATCTGCCATGTCGAGATAAAGGCTCATCACCTGCTTGATTTCTTCTCTGGACCGTAGCCGGTCTACCTCGCGCGTCAATTCTTCGTTGTTCACAATGAGGGATCAACTCCTGTCATCTTGATGCTGAGATCCCAGAGACGCTGGGCCCTTTCCATATCTTTGCTCTCAGGGATCGAATCCACCTGGCATGCGGTACCGGATGTCTCGTTGTACTTACTCGGACCGAAGTACTGGCCACCTTCAACACCTGGGGCCGTTGCAGCAAGTTCTGTCGGCCAGGCACCTTGCTCCGCAGAATTCATAAATGGCCGGCCAAAGAACTGGATCGCTCTGAACAGCAGACCAAGGAAACCAACGGTATGACTGGTTAACTCCGTGATAGCACCGCCGGGGTGAGCAGCAACCGCAATGGTTGTCGACCCCTTACCTCGCAGTCGACGATCCAGTTCATAGGTAAATAACAGATTAGCAAGCTTGCTGGCGAAGTATCGCTTGTTCGGGGTGTACTCAACTTCTGCGTTGATGTCATCCCAATAAAGGTCACGATCACCTTGCTTGTGGCCAACACTCGAGATTGTCACGATGCGACTGCTCGTCGTGGATTCGAGCAGTGGCAATAGCTGTGCCGTTAGCGCAAAGTGCGCCAGATGATTGACACCGAAATGAGGCTCAAAGCCGTCTTTTGTCAACGTCTTCTCGACACCCATAATGCCTGCATTGTTGACGAGCACATCCAGTCGCGGCTCTTGCAGAACCTGTTCCGCCGCTTGGCGGACTGACTCAAGGTCCATCAGATCAAGTTGCACAAGTGCAACCTCCGCACCTGGATAAGCTTGCGCTATTCGCGTTAACGCATGCTGGCCTTTGTCGAGATTACGACAACCCAATATGACCCTGGCGCCCTTCTTTGCAAACGTCATTGCCGCCTCAAAACCAATACCAGTGTTGGCACCCGTAATAAAAAAGGTCTTCCCGGATTGGTCGGGCACGTCTTGAGATGTGAAGTTTTCGATCATGTCTCAATCTTCAGGAGAGTTTTGTTCCGTAATGCCAGGGCGGGATGACAGTTTCGGGGCTGCTTTCTTCATTCGTGATCCACTTGCCCATGCGGCGCAAGGTCTCAACACCGTCCTGGGGTGATGCCATGGTGCTCGAACAGGCGTAGCCAAGCGAAACAAAACGTTGGGCGCCATAAAGAGGTAGCAGGTTCACTAGATCCAGTTTCAGAGACTCAGGGTAGACACCCACAGTCTGAGTGTAAGCGTTGGCCGCCTTGGTAGCCTCCTCAATGTCATCAACCGGCACCAGGTTGGCTATTCGATCGTTTAACAGGTTTGCGAAATGCACCGGTTCCGGGAGCTGTGAAACAATCACTGCGCCCTCCTGGTCTTCACCACCAATAACCTTGTACCAGTCTTCCGATAAACGCAGGGCTTCAAGGTGGTCGATCAGTTCTACGTCCATTTTCTTAGGTTTAGTACTGAAGGAATCGGGCAGCTGCCCAAGCGCGTCGTAGGCCATTTGGCCAAACTGGTTCAATTTTTCCAGTCCGTCATCATCCGTGCCGCTCTGCACATAAACTGTCCGGGCACATACACACCCTACCTGGTTCATGCCACCAAAATCAGCCGCCAAACGAAGAGCCACGTCTTTCATGGTATCAATGCTCTCGAAGGCTTCGTGACCAACGATACTGATGCTCCGTTTAGGGTCCAGTGAAATCAGCTCCAACCCGGGCTGAATGTACTTGGTAACGTGCTTCACCGAGGCATAGCCACCCCAGGCCACAATTTTTTCTATGTTGTGTGGCTGATAAAGATTTTCCTCCAGGACTTCGTCGCCGCCTCGCCAATAGCCAACCGTCAGGTGCCGGGTTAACGGATGATCCGGTGCTATCTCGCACATGGTTCGGGCAATGGCGAGCGCCGTAAATGGGTCGTTGGACGGCGTCTTGATTATGGCATCACTTCTTAAAATCGCATTTCGCACAATAGTCATGGCCGAAATCGTCGGCGCATTTCCCGCCACAATGTGCAGAGTTCTTGCACCAAAACAACGGGTTTTGAGTTTTATGCCACCTTCACGTTCTTCCTCGACCCAGCCCTCAAGATAGGGAATGCCGATCAGCTTATCTGCCTGCTCTCTAACAAGCTTCGGATCAAAAACCGACGCCAGAGTCGCATAGCTGTAGTCAACCATAGGCGGGGTTGTAGGCGCAGTTAGATAAGAAAGCTGGCAGGCCAGCCGGAGATGCTCATTGGTTTCGAAATCGAGCGCTTCACCTAGCTGGGCCAGATAATCGACGATGTCGTCAAAACTGATTTCGTATAGATCCGCCATATTGAGCGGGTCACCCAATGGAATGCGCTCCAGATAATGGTTCACATCGGGTGTCAGAAAGTTCAGATCTCCACCGCGCCCGCCAACCTCAATAAGGTTGTCCTTAATGACTTCACCACGAATGATCAGTGGTGCAACCGGTTGATCTTCGGCGCCTGGCATCATTATGCGTGCTGCTCAAAATCGGTGAGAAAATCCAGAGCTTCCTTGTGCGCATTCTCCGTTGCAGCACAGCTGATCTTGTCATCACCACCACGTTTGTCGCTATATCGCTCAATCTGGCCCTCGATGAAGTGGCTCTGGCGTCCACAGGGACAATAGTCGGACCAGTTGACCGTGATTTCATCACCCGTAATGAAGCCTCCCCAGTGACATTCCGCGCCCAGATCAAAAAATGCCGCGCGCCCGGTCACGCGTCCTTGCCTAGGCAGGTTTTCGCCGGTGTCGGGGTCGAGTACAAAGGTAATGGCGACCGGTGACAGATGATAATGGCCTTCCTTGCACATATTATGGGACGCTCCCACCTCCGACATTCCGTAGGCCATCCGGATCTGATCGATACCCATGAACCGACAGACATCGTCCTGCCAGTTTTCCGGGGGCGTCATACCTTTCGCACCACCGGCGCTCAATATGAACGAGTCTGGTGCGAATACCGCTTCCTGCCCCTTTTCTAACCCCTGCAGGGCAAGGTTGTGCAGCAGATTCCATGTGCCACCAAAGTAAACGCGCTTACCTTTGAGGTCATTGATAATGCGCTCAAAAAACTCACCAAGATGCGCCTGCATGTCCTTTTGCCGTCGTTCGTTTTCTTCCAGGCGCGCACGCAAAATAGGATTGATTTCCAGCCGATCAAGTTCACCCTTCGCCTTGGCTGCCCGAATCCGCGCGGCCAAGTAGAGTACGTCGGAACTCATTCTTTCGGGATAAGCGGCTAGAAAGTGCGCCTCGTCGCCGACGATGTGTTGCACAGTGAAATCATTCATCCGCAGGTGCGCGCTGGCACCGCTGCGAAAGTAAGGGTAGACACAAAAGATTTCGTCACTCTTACCATCCGACGCTTCTCTTACTGCTGAGGCGAGCACTCGTGTTTGCTTATTCCATTCATTCCTGGACCTGGGAAGAAATGACATTGTGCCCGACGTGCCCGATGAATGGCTTAGCACAAGCTCAGTTTCCTGATCCATCACCGCAAACCACTCGTCGAGTGACTGACAGTGCGCAACATCAATATGACTCAGGTCGAAAGTCGTGAGCTTGGAGATGAATTTGTTGATATCCGCAAATCGATTTTTCTGCAGAAGGACCGGCGGGTAGGACTTGTACATGGTGTGCTTGAAGAGCACGGGAATCACATCTTCTAAAGCATCGATATTTTGAGTCGATGTGTTGCGGGCCAGTTGTTGCAACATTGGAATCACTTCAACAAGAGACCCAAAGCGAAACTTCAGCCCCTCCAACTGCAAGGCGTGTAATCGTTCCCGAGAAATCGAATGCATAGCGGATTCGGAACCGCCAAAATAGGAATCAGGATCATCACAGAACCGGATGATCTCTGCTGAGAGGCTCTCTGCTGTTGGTCCGACATCACTCATCTTGCGTCCACATTACACTCGCTCTGCTTGGGAATGGCGCACTAGACCGCCGCCATCCCGCCATCGACCGGGAGGGTATGCCCAGTAATGAACCCCGCTTCATCGGCGGCAAGGAACAACACCGCTCGGGCAATATCGGCTGGCACACCAAATTGATCAGTTGGTGTTCCTACCGTGAGCATCTCTGTGAGTTCGGGTTTTTCAAAACCATCTCTCGCCATCGCCGTTCGGATAAGTCCCGGGGCAAGCGCGCTGACCGTTATACGACTCTTGCCCCAGTCCAGAGCAAGCGCCCTTGCCGTTAACACCCATCTCAAAATCAAAATCTTCTTCTGTGGCCTCTAGAATGCTTCTCGAAGATCCAAAAGCGCCTGCGACATTGACCAGAATGTCCAGTCTCCCCAATGGTTGTACCAGTCAACAACTACCAACCTGAACAGCAGGTAATTGATTGATCGATTGATAATAGAGCCGTTACAATTCAATTTCAAGAGTTTTTAATCAGTCGATTAGTTTTTATGCGGGAACATAACAACCAGAAATAGTATTAGGAGGAACCAGTGCTGAAATTCTTCGCCAGGCTTTGCACCACCATCATTTTATTTCCTTGTCTCACATCTATTGCTTTTGCAGAGTGGTCAGAAGCTGACGTTGTCGAGCAAAAACCGCGTACTTCCAGCCTCGAAAATCGAATCCAACGCCTGGAAGATATCGAGGAGATCCGCACGCTTAGATACACATACCATCATTACATCAACACGGGTCGTTTTTCAGATATACCCAACCTGTATACTGACGATGCTTACGTGGAGCTGGGTGAGTTCACGCAGGTCGTCGGCAAGGATCAAATCCAAGCGGCTTTTGACAAGATGCCAGGAAACACCACTTTTATACGCCAATTCCCGCACAACATGATCATTGACGTCGATGGCGACACAGCTGAAAGCATCACCTATTTCGAAGCCCGGTACGCAAGTGCAGATGGCAGTCTCATGGTCGCTGGTCAGTATTTTGAAGAGTACGCCAGGACAGAGGGCGTGTGGCTCATCTCAATGATGGTCATGAAGCTCGATTTTGCGGTGCCGCCGGATGTCGGGTGGGCAGGACCGAAAATGAACTTCATGCAACCACCAGATTCGTCCGATGACTGAGAACTTATGACTGAACAATAGAGAAACAATGCACTTGTTGCACAATTGTTTGGCCTGCTTTGGGATGGAAAGGTCAACGATGCCCCGCCAGCTGCGTGAAGCACTGCTGCAGATCTCCATGCAACATCTCTTTCGTGAGTTTCAATTCTTAGTTCAATCCGTGTCCCACTCGATTGGCAACGCGCGAACAGCCCAGGGCCCAAACGGTCCGACATATTCCAGGTCACCATTAATCCTGGGCCGAGCCAGGCGTTTCACAATGACCGGCACCGCCTCCTGCAGGAGCGCGTACGCCAGAAACACTCCCGGGCAGTAGTGAATTCCTGAACCGAAGGCCAGATGCTGCTTCTTCTCCCGGTCTGGATTAAAGTCCATGGGACAGCTGTTTTTCGAGGGGTCCAGCCCCGAAAATGTCAACGGTATCGTCAGCATTATACCGGCAGGAAAGGTTAAACCACGGTATTCGAATTCCTGGATAGTCGTTCTCGCGGTCGCACCAAACATGCTCTTGTAACGCAGCGATTCTTCGATAAATGCTTTCGATCTGCCTTCCGGGTCTGCGGCGAGTTTTTCCCATTCTTCAGGAAACTCGCACATGCGCTGAACCGTATGAATCAACTGATTCATCGTCGTGTCATATCCACCTGACAAGAGCCCAATCACATAATGATGCAGTTCGTCGTCACTGAAATCATCGGAACTGTCGCAGGCATCAATCATGTCCTGCAGGAGATCATCCTTGCGATTCCCTGCCCTGCGGTCCGCGATCACCGGCCTCACGTAGTCCAGCAATCCAACAACCGCCTCATTCAAGAGCGGCAGATTACCTACGTCCTGACTTGCACCTTCAACGAGGGCCAGGAGCCATTTCTCCAGCCGGGGTACATCTTCAAGGGGCACACCAAGCAGCACGCCTATAACCGTTATCGGATATTGTCGAGCCACTTTCGCAAAGTCGCCCTCGCCTTGATCGACCACCTCATCAATCAGCGTTTCCATGCGCTTTCGCATGAGCGGTCGAAACTGATCCGCCTTTTTCGGCGTAAATGCCGGCATGACCAACGTCTTCAGGCGCTTGTGACTTTCATCATTTCTGGAAATCGGATGGTCCATCTGAAACTTCGCCCAGGGTGTGCCCTCTGCGTCCCAGGCTTTGATGATGTGGTCGAACATAGTGGGCGCGCGCTCATGATCGTTGAGAATGTCCTTCATCGACTCTTGATCCAGCAGCACGTAGCCGCCGTCGTACCTGGCTATCCAGGATTCTTCAAGGGCTTTAGCATAGTGAGCATGTGGATCCTTGAC
This sequence comes from Candidatus Azophilus sp., assembly GCA_965221465.1. Classification (GTDB taxonomy): domain Bacteria; phylum Pseudomonadota; class Gammaproteobacteria; order Pseudomonadales; family Azotimanducaceae; genus Azophilus. Next base: position 4,622,915 of record OZ244892.1, on the reverse strand, counting down.
GAATTCCGGGTTGAACATGTCTAAGTAGGGTAGTTCAAGTTCTTCGATTTTAGTCATCGTTGTCTCCCTGACTGAAATTGCCAGGAATCAGGGCGCCAGTCAGCGGGTTCGATCAGTCTCCTTTGATCACCGGCATTCATGTTCATTTCCCTCCTGAATGTAGTTACTCTCTGGCTGATCCCTGGTAGGAGCCCACGCCAATTTCGCCATCCCATTGGACTTCAATGCGATGTTCGTGTGACAGCATGCCCACACCTTGAAGTCCGCCTCGTAATCCCAACGAGTGTAAGCAGGGCGGTGACAGCTCAAAGACCATGCCCGAATCGAGAAAACGGATATCGATGTTGGCGGTTCCCTGCTCCGTCTCCATCACCAGTCGCCCCATTTCCGTATTGGGCTCTGGCACACAAAACGTCGGTGTAGTGATCTTGTCCGCATATGAAAGTTGACCGTTTTGCGTGATGCCACCAATACTGAAGCCCGCAGAACCATCCTTGTCGTAACTGCCCATGGCCATAAAACTCTTGCCGCTGGGAAAAACACCCACCAGGCCATAGCCATCATCGTTCATTTTGGCAAAGTCACGCGGCCCCACTGAATGATCACGATAGGCCAGACAGTCGACCTGCCTGGTTTCAGTGCCAAGCGTGATCGTGCCTTTAGCCCGACACGGGGTGAAATGCGTCCAGTTAGCGTTGGAACCTTTTGCACCCGAATAGGACATCGGTTCATAGGTGGGTGTATCCGACGTCACTTCAAGGTCCAGTTTTAGGTGCGTGAGAACACTGTGATCAAAGGCGTCGATCGGCTCTTTTAGTAATGACTCTCGCGTTGCTTGCTGAACCACGGTATCTACATGTAACTGCCAGCACTCATAGGGTTGATCGCAAATCGCATGGCATTGTTGGAAGCCCGGACCCTGTAGCGATAGTTCCTGGCCATAGCTCTGAAAACCGAGCACTGTGCCATCATCGTTACAAACCGTAGCCAGACAACGCCAGAGCGTGCTGACCGGGGGATAACGGTGAAAGTGCACATAAAAATGCCTGCCATCCTGTAAATAAATCCAGAAAATAAAGCTCTCGGTCCAGTTTTCGCCGCCGTCTGCCGGTTTGGCATGGGGCATGTCGTCTTCCAAGGTATTGATTTCGGGGACTAAACTAACCACGGGTAGTTCGGCACTGAAAGTATGTTTTTGCGTTCAGTCATATCTATCTTCTTCCAATTCTGGGCTACACGACACCTAAACTGGCCGGACTGATACTTCGACACCCGAAAACTGTGGCATATTGTTGATGGTTTGAAGGTTCTCCTTAAGCGAGATCAATCGACCTGTGTAGCTACCCTTGGGATCGTTGCCGGTATCCCTGAGAGCCGTCCCCCACATGTGGGTTAATGCCACCACACCGGGCTTCATGGATGGGTCTTTCTTGAGCACGCCATTCACCGCACCAAAGCGCGACTCGACCACAACCGACCCGCCGTGTTCTAGGCCATAGGTTTCTATATCGTCGGGGTGCATAAAGACGGGATTGATTGGATGACGCCTGCGCGTTTTTTCAGCATCACGAAATGAACCGTTCATGGTTTCCAATAGGCGTCGCGGTGACAGCTTGAGCGGGAACGCTTCGCTTTCCTCCAGCAGCTCAAGTTCCGCTTCGAGTTCTGCCGCGACATCCGTTGGCATCAGGCTCAATCTGGCGCCGTCATCATTTTCAGGCTCGCGGATGACAAGCGGCTCCAGCTCAGGTGCATAGCCACTTGGGCGGGCTTTGAGCTCGTCAAAGGAAATGGGTGTTTGTTTGCAGATCTCTTCGATCAGTTGCTCGGCGGTCGGCTTGTTTTCCATATCCAATTTATGGCCGTCGGGCAACGACGCAAAGGCAGCGCCAAAGATGGGCGGCTTGAGCTCAAGCTGGTAGCCCAGGCGCTTCGCGATGCCCCAGATGAACTCCCAATCCGGTAGCGTGCCAGCGGGGGGTTCCATAACGGGCAGAGTGTATTGCGCAAACGGTCGGTGGTATGAGAGATCGCCGATAACAGTGAGATCGTGCCGCTCATAAGGCAAGGTCGGTGCCACCACGTAGTGCGAAACCTTCGCGGTATCTGTCATGCGTGGGTCGGATGTGACCAGCAATTCCAACGATTCAAAGGCAGGGACGGTATTTTCAGGATCACCTATGGCCTGAACCGGATTTCCGCCCAAGGCAAGCAACGCCCTGATCCGGTTGGGACCTTCAGCGGTGAGTTCATCGGCCAGGATCCCAGTTGGGAACTCGCCATAAATTTGACCGATGGCTTCGTTCGAAGCCGCTTTTGGTTCCGCCTCCCAGGTGCGTATCGAGGGGATGATGGTGAAGGTCTCGGGCACGCCTCGAGTCAAGGCCCCGGGATTGGGCACTTCATCACCTGGCTTACGATAGCCACCGCAGATGGCGTTATACGCTTCCATCATGTGCTCGCTCAAATTCGAGTTGCGATTCATGTTGGAACCAGTGCCGCTGCCAATGGATGCTTTTTCGGAGGTGCCGAAGAGTTGCGCCACTTCAAGGAGTGTCTCTTTGGGGATGCCCAAACGTTGTGACACCATTTCCAGGTCGAAAGGCTCGACCGCCGTTTTCAGTTCTTCAAACTGCTGGGTGTAACGCTCGCAGAAGTCTTCGTTGTGCCAGCCGTTTTCAATCGCGATGCGAATCAAACCGGCAAACAAGACCGGATCATCACCCGGTTTGATCTGCAGATGTATATCAGCCAAGCGGGCGGTTTCAGTCACCCGTGGGTCAACGACGATGAGTTTCATGCCGCGGGCTTTCGCCGTGCGAATAGCGCGCCCCGGCGCGTTGTTTTTGATGCCAGACCATGGCTTGCCCATATGACTGACCACGGGGTTGTTGCCCACTACCATCAACACGTCAGCTTCCAGATCACTGTATTTCCAGGTCGGCACCATGCCCAGGCGACCATGGCAAATCCATTTAGCGGATTGATCTATGGTCATGGTGGAAAATACGCTGGGGGTGCCGATGCAATACATGAGTGACTTTGTCAGCGGCATACTCAAGGTGCCGTAACCGTGGGTGCCATTAAAAAACGCAACCGCACGGGGTCCATGCTCATCGATGATCTTCTTCAGCCGCACCGCTACCTCATCCATGAGCGTTTCCTGCGCGATGTCTACAAAGGTGCCGTCATCGAGACGTTTGCGGCAGGTTACCAGCCGGTCTTCGCCGTTGTGAAAATCCACGCTGGTTCTGCCTTTGATGCAGAAATAGCCCTCTGTTTCGGGATTATCCTTGTCAGCGGCAACAGAAACGATCTTGTTCTGCCCTTCATCCACTTCAACTTCGATGCCGCAAACCGCACCGCAATTGCGACAGTAGGTCTTCATTTTAGTCGTCGCGATCGTCTCCGCCATTGATCACCCCCTGCCCACATTCAATTAATCAATTGATTGACTAATTTATACGCTCCATGGGACTATATCAAGCACATTACATCACTCATTCTTAATCAGAGGTGCTGACCATGGCGGAAAACGAAGCGCTGCAACAACTCGCTGACAAGATGGCGATTACGGATGTGATTCACCAGTATGCCGATTGTGTCGATCGGCGGGATTTTGCTGGCGTGTTGGATTGTTTTCACGCGGATGCTACATATCAATATCTGGAAGGAGGTGAGCCAATTCCCGTCGCCATGTTTTTCGAGGGCCAAGCTGATGCCGGCGCGGGTTTTAGAGAAACCATGCATCACCTGACCAATATCAGAATCAAGCTAAGTGGTGAAACCGCATTGGCGCAGACCTACATCCTCGCCCATCACCGCATGAAAGCTGACTGCCCTGACCTGCCTCCCCTATTCCCCAATAAAGGTGAAGAATACAGCGTGGTAATAGGCGCTCGTTATGTGGACGAAATGGAACGGCGAAATGGCACCTGGAAGATCAGTCAACGTGCCCTCTTCTTCGAGTGGGATCTGCAGGTTGACGCGCCGCAGGTGGTCGGACCCATGGCCGGTACCGAAGGTGTGATGCCGGCCATCTTTTAGGTCGACTTGCTACAAGCCCCGCTCAATCGCTTCGTCCTCAACGGAGGGTGGCATGGCGGGTAACAGGATATCGTGACCACGACGTTCGCATTCGCTCTCGAGGTCCCACATGAACTCGTTGAAGCCTTTGAGGAATTCGCCATAGATACCAGGAAACATCTCTTCCATGGTCGGTGAGATAATCATGCGCATGGAGTAGACCCACTCGGTGCGATCGTCACCTCGTGGAAAAAACCTGATCACCCCCTGATGGTGTGAGGGCTGATGGGGTTTGGGCTGAAAGACGTGATAACCGAATACTCGATGAGGCACCCAATAATTAACTACTTCGGTGACAATCGCATCGCCCAGTTCTTTAGTGCCTAGTTCTCGAATCGCGCCAAGACCATTACGATCAGGGTTTCCTTCCCTAACCACCCGCACCTCTGACTGTGTGAAGTTGGTATAACTTTCGTGGTCAGTAAATACATCCCATGCAGTTGCCACATCACAATTAACCGTGGCGCGATGAAAAAAGCGCCCGTGCTGACCTTCGATACCATTAACCATTGCGTTTTCCTTAAATTTCTTCTGCTGCCACGTCGACCTTGAGGCCATTCATTTCGTCGGTCAGTTCAATCTGGCAGCCTGACCGGCTGTAATCCGTCTTGGATTCGAACATGTAAAGAAGACCGTCTTCGATACCGTCGTCTTAAACCTTGCCAACAACCTCGATCCATTCCGGAGCGATATGCACGTGACAGGTGCCACAGGAACATGTGCCACCACACTCACCGATCATCCCTGGCACAGCATGATCTACCGCCAGGTCCCGAAGGGTTTGCCCGGGCTGACCTTCCAGCACAATGGATCCTTCCTCAGGAGTATTGAATTCAACTTTGATCGACACGCTTGTTGCTCCCTAAGTTGTTACCGAAATAATGCCCCGAATATTACGGCACCTTATTGATATAATCAACTGAGTAATTAATATTAAAAGCCGATCCCGTTGGCTAATTCGGTAGCGAGGGAGACTTGAACCCGTTTGCGGGTATTGCCACCCGGCGGACAGGATGCGGGTCCCGGACGGCCAATTCGCACCTTTTCGGACTGCACCTTCGTACAATGCGGGCCTGCGATCGCTTCTGTGCGCGGAAACGCGCCTCGGAGATCATGACAACCCCGAATCCGCCCCGTTCCGCCTATCCCTGGTTTCTGGCCAGTTCCAGTCTATGGATGGCCGGCATGAGCCTGCAGGGTTTCCTGTTCACCTGGCTGCTCGTGGGGACACTGGAGGTTCCCGCGGACGAAGTGGGATTTGCCCGGTCGCTCGCCGAGTTTCCGCCGCTGGCGATACTGCTGCTCGGCGGCATTCTGGGCGACCGAAGCAACGCCCGTTCCTACCTGATGACGATGCATCTGCTGATGTGCATCCCGCCGCTACTGGTCGCCATGGTCTTCGGTCTCGGGCTTTTGAGCTACTGGTGGGTGGTCCTGTTCGGCGTCGTCATGGCCGGCATTCAATCCCTTTCCGACCCCGCCCGGCAGGCGACACTCTCGAGGGTCGCGCGCATGGATGTTCAGCGTGCGATCACGATCATGACGGTCTGCACGTCACTGGTGGGGCTCGCGGGTGTCTACCTGGGCGGCCAGATGGACGCCCTGGGGCTGACAACGGTGCTGATCGTTCAATCGCTGCTGTTTCTTGCCGGCCTCGCCGCCGCCTGGCGCCTGCCGAGCCTGCCCGTGACGGTCGCCGTCAAGCGCCCCGGGCTGGCGTCGGGAATCAGGACCGTGCTGCGCATCCGGCTGATACGCGATGTCATCGGCCTGAACCTGTTGTCGAGCCTGTTCAACGCCGGCGCCTATGTCATTGCCATTCCGTTCATTGTCAAGGAAGTGTATTCCGGCAACGCCGAATCGCTCGCCACCGCCATGATCGTGTTCACCGCCGGCGCCATCGGGTCCAATGTCGTGCTTCTGGCTTTCATGCCGCTGAAGTACCCCGGCCGCATCTACCTGGTCATGCAACTCACCCGTCTGGCGATTCTGGTGCTGATCTGGCTGCAGCCGGCATCCTGGCTGTTCCATCTCGCCCTGGTCGGCTGGGGCCTGCACATGGGAATCGGAACGACCCTGGTGCGCACCACCGTCCAGGAACTGGCGCCGGTGGAGCAACGCGCGCAGATTCTTTCGCTGCTGCTTCTGAGCTTCATGGTTTCGGCGCCGGTGAGCGCCATTCTGCTCGGCCAGGTCATCGCGGGCTTCGACCCCTTGACGGCGCTGGTGCCCGGCATGGCCATTTCCGTCGTGCTCTTCGCTCTGGGCACCTGGGGTACCGGACTTTGGCACTACCGGTCGCCGGCTACCTTGCGCACGGAGGGCTGATCGGGTGCAGCAAGACCAGATGCATCAAACGCGGGCCAGTTCCCCGATCCGTTGCGGCTGCGCCGACAGCCAGCGGAAACGCAATAGCAGCACGACGGCGGCCACGGCAAGCCCGACGATCAGCCCTGTCCAGAACCCGTGCAGACCGAGTTCGGGAAACCCGAAGAGCCCGAAACCGAACAACGCCCCGACGGGGAACCCGACCACCCAGTAGGCGAACGCACCGATCCACATGGGCGTTCGCGTGTCCTTGTAGCCCCTGAGCGCACCGGCACAGGTCGCCTGAGCATCATCGAACAACTGGAACGCCGCGACGAACAGCAGCAACTCGGCCGCCATGGCAAAGACAGCCGCCTCGTTCGTATACAGGCCCGCCAGCTGGAAGCGGCCGAAATAGATGGCAAGCGCGGCCAGCAGCGCAAACGACAACGAGACGCCGATGGCCACGGCGCCGCTGCGGCGGGCAGCAGGCAAGTCTTGCGCACCGACGCTGTAGCCGATTCTGACCGATGCGGCGGCTCCGAGTGCCAGCCCCACCATGAAGGTCAACCCGCCCACGCTCATGGCGATCTGGTGCGCGGCCACGGCATCGACGCCGAGGCGCCCCACCAGCAGCGTCATGAAGGAAAACATGCCCACCTCGATGAAGATCGCAAGGCCGATCGGCAGCCCCAGTTTGATCAAGCGCCAGATCTCCGCCCCGTCGGGGGCACTGAAGCGGCTGAAGACGCCGCAAACGCGCATGCGCGAAAACGCAACGATCAGGGCCATCGCCACGAACTGGGCGGACATGACGATGGCGCTCGCATGGCCGCACCCGACTCCCCCCATGGCGGGCAGGCCGAAGCCTCCGTGGATGAAAAGCAGGTTGAGCGGCAATTTCAGCACGAGCCCGGACAGCGCCACCAGCATGGCAGGCACCGTCCAGGAATTGCCGTCGCAAAGGTAGCGCAGCGCCACGTATCCGAGCATGGGCAGAACGCCCCAGGACAGCGCATCCAGGTAAGCAATCGCGACGGGAATGGCGGCCGGGTCGACATCGATCGCCCGGTAGACGCGTTCGGCGCTCTGCAACAGCAGAATCACGCCGCCGCCCGCAATCAGGGCAATCCACCAGGCCTGACGCACCACCTCGCCGGCTTCCCGCTCGCGCCCGGCGCCGTGGAGCTGCGAAACGGACGGCATGAGCGACATGATCACGCCCACAACGAACAGGATGGACGGCCAGAACAGATTACCCCCCAGCGCCACGCCGGCGAGGTCCGTGGCGCTGACGCGGCCGGCCATGATGGTATCCATCACGCCCATTCCCATCTGCGACAACTGTGTCAGCATCATGGGCAGGGCCAGCCGCGACAACGGGCCAAGCTCGCGCCGTATCACCAACGATTCCCGGGGAAATGAAGAGGTGCGCATTGTACCGGGACGGCTGCCTGAAGTACTCGACACCGGCCTGCAACCGCTGGAATCCCCGGACGGGAAGACTTCGGCACGACGCGAACGAGAACGATTCCCATATACTGGACATTGTGCCCTGTCGGTCTCCGATAGAGCCCATCTATCGCCACGATTCAAACTTTCGACTACCACTCCCCGGCGCAGTTCGTATACTTCCGTTCACACAACCGCCGGAAACCCACACGAGGACACCATGGATCTCAAGAACAGCCAAACGATGCAGAACCTGAAAGACGCCTTTGCCGGCGAGTCCCAGGCCAACCGCCGTTACCTTTACTTCGCCGCCAAGGCGGACGTGGAAGGCGAAAACGATGTCTCCGCGGTATTCCGTTCCACAGCGGAAGGCGAGACGGGTCATGCCCACGGCCATCTCGAATACCTCGAAGCGGTCGGCGACCCGGCAACCGGGCTGCCCATCGGCACCACCAGCGACAATCTGAAGGCTGCCATTGCCGGCGAGACCCACGAGTACACGGACATGTATCCCGGCATGGCGAAAACTGCCCGGGAAGAGGGTTTCGACGAAATCTCCGACTGGTTCGAAACGCTGGCCAAGGCCGAGCGGTCCCACGCCAACCGCTTCCAGAAAGCCCTGGACGCGATGGGCTGAGACGCCGCCGTATCCCGTCGATGGCACCCGCCCGCTGCTTGTTCGTCGGGCGGCGTCATCGCCCCGGCAGGACTCGCCATGGTACGCGAAGGTAGTCTGGAGGCACCCGAGCGCCAGCCGCTCGGCTGGCAGGAAGAGGCGTTCTACGACAAGGACAACCTCTACGGGGAACTCGAGCGGATATACGACATCTGCCACGGCTGCCGTCGCTGCGTCAGCCTGTGCGATGCCTTTCCGACGCTCTTCGACCTGGTCGACGAGTCGCCGACGCTGGAAGTCGACGGCATTGCGAAGGAGGACTACACCAAGGTCGTCGACCAGTGCTTCCTCTGCGACCTGTGCGCCGAAACGAAATGCCCCTACCTGCCGCCCCACGAATGGGCGGTCGACTTTCCACACCTGATGCTGCGCGCCAAGGCGTGGCAATTCAAACAGGGGCAAAGCCGCTGGCGCGACCGGCTGATCACCAGCACCGACCGCGTTTTCAATGCCCTTTCCACCCCCGGCATCGCGCAGACCGCGAACGCCGCAGCGGGCATCAAGCCCCTGCGTCGGCTCGGCGAACGCATCGCCGGGCTCGCTGCAGAGGCGCCACTTCCGTCGTTCACGGCAAAACCGCTTTCGAAACGGGTGGGCAACAGCGCCGGCGGCGACCTCGCGGCAATATCGTCGGACCGCACGACCGGCCGCGTCGCCGTTTACGCCACCTGCTACGGCGATCACAACACCCCGGAGACGGTGGAAGACCTGATCGCCGTACTCAACCACAACGGCATACCGGTAACCATCCTCAACGATGCCCGCTGTTGCGGCATGCCGAAACTGGAACTCGGCGACCTCGACCGCGTTGCCGCCATGAAGGACGCCAATCTGCCGGCGCTACTCGATGCCATCGAGTCGGGCTGCGACCTGATCGCGCCGATTCCGTCCTGCGTGCTGATGTACAAGCAGGAACTGCCGCTGATGTTCCCGGACGATGCGGATGTCGCACGGGTGGCGGCGGCTTTCTTCGACCCCTTCGAGTACCTCATGCTGCGCCACCGGGCCGGGCTCGCGAATACGGATTTCGCAAACCCGCTCGGCAAGGTCGCCTACCACGTGGCCTGTCACCAGCGTGTGCAGAACATCGGGGCGAAGACGCGGGAGTTCCTGAAGCTGATCGATGGCACGGAGGTGACCGCCATCGAGCGCTGCTCCGGCCATGACGGCACCTATGCCGTCAAGGCGGAAACCCACGCCAGGGCCATGAAGATCGCGAGGCCCGTGATCAATCGGGTCAAGCAGGCGGCGCCCGACCGGTTCGGCTCGGATTGCCCCATGGCCGGCCGCCTGATCGCCCATGGCCTCGAGGCCCAGGGAGAGCCGGTGGCCGCAGAGCACCCCATCACCATGGTGCGCACCGCGTACGGCATCTGAAGCAGCCTGGGCATGGACAAGCTCGACCGATCGAAACTCTGGAGTCTCGAGCAGTACGCGGCGGAACGGCCCGCGTTCCGCACCGCCGTCATCGCCCACAAGCAGAATCGGCAACTGCCGCTGAACGACCACGCGACGCTCTACTTCGAGGATTTCACCACCATGAAGTACCAGGTGCAGGAAATGCTGCGCGTGGAACGCATCTTCGAACCGGAACAGATCGCCGAAGAGGTCGCAGCCTACAACCCGCTGATACCCGACGGCGCCAACTGGAAGGCGACCTTCATGATCGAGTATCCGGACGTGGAGGAAAGGCGGCGTGCACTCGAGATGCTCACCGGCATCGAGCACCGTGTCTGGACACGCATCGGCAACCGGCCGCGAATATTCTGCATCGCCAACGAGGATCTCGACCGGTCCACCGACGACAAGACGGCTGCCGTGCATTTCATGCGCTTCGAACTCGATGCCGAATCCATCGAATCGCTCAGATCCGGCGCAAACCTCGAATTCGGCATCGACCACGAGCGAATGCGTTGTACAGTGACGGTCGACGACCCGGTGCGAACGGCTCTGCTGGCCGACCTCGACTGAACCCGAGCGGTCGGCGCGCACCGCACACCGATTCTCTCCCAGCGGTTGTCGAGGGTTCCCTGCACGCCGTCGTCCCGGCGCGCCGGGTTCGGAACTCGCATAGGGAGCCTTCAGCCGGGGAGCGCGAGGGGGATACCCCTCGCAAAACGAGAGCCCTCAGCCGGGGAGCGCGAGGGGGATACTCCTCGCAAAACGAGAGCCCTCAGCCAGGGAGCGCGAGTGGATACCCCTCGCAATAGATAAACACGGCCGCGCTTACGCGGGTGCATCGGCGTCCGCAGCAGGAAGTTGGTGACGGATGCGGGCTTGACAAGCGGCCTGGTGCAATACGCGGGTCAAGACCCGCCGGCGCCGGCCGGCAGTTCGTCGGCGTAACGCTCCTGCAGTGCCGCCCACTCCAGCCGCAGCCACGGCGTGTACTCGTCCGGCCGTTCAACGAGTTGCCGGTCGAGTTCCCCGCAGGCTATCCATTTCCAGTCTTCGATTTCCGTCGAATTGACCACCGGCGTGCCGGTCGTGCGGGCGAGATAGACGGAACACAACTCGTGCTCGCTGCCAATTGCACCGAACTCGGCGCGGTACTCGAACTTGTAGACGAAACGCAGATCGTGCAGCAGGCTGCGGTCGAGGCCCAACTCCTGTTCGATACGCCGGCGCACGGCGGCGTCCATCGACTCGCCACGACGCGGATGAGAGCAGCAGCTGTTCGACCAGTAACCGGGCCAGAGACGTTTGTCCCGGCCACGCTTCTGCAGAAGCAATTCGCCCCGGGCGTTGAACAGGAAAGCGGAGAACGCCCGGTGCAACTGCCCCCGGCCGTCGTGGCAGGCAGCCTTGTCCAGGAACCCGAGTTCCCGGTCGGCGGAATCGACCAGGATGAGGGGCTCGTCGCTGAAGGAGACGACTTCCGATCTGGTGTTCATGAACCCGGCATGCTGCTCTGGGGGATGCGGGTTTGCAATTCGGTTCTCTCCCCGCGGTTCCCGGCAATGGCGCACGGGATGGTCATGGGCGCTTCTGCCCGCTGCGCTCTGCACCCGACGTTGCGGCGCGCAAGGTCCCGGTCAATCGGTCGAGCAAGGCGATTCGCGGGGAACTGGCGCGCCAGGCGATACCGATCGTTCGGCACGGCGGGTCCGGTTCCTGGAAGGGTACGTAACAGACCCCCGACGCGTCCGCGGTAACCGCCAGTTCCGGCATGAGCGTCGTGCCGACGTTGGCGGCCACCATCTGGCGCAGCGTCTCCAGGCTCGTTGCCCGGAAGTTGGTGTTCTCCACGGCATTGTGCGACTTGCAGACTTCCAGGGCCTGGTCTCGCAGGCAGTGCCCGTCTTCGAGCAGCAACACCTGCTCCCGGTCGAGGTCCGCCACGCTGACCGACTCCCGTTTGGCGATCTGGTGCCGGTCCGATACGGCCAGGTAGAAGGGCTCGCGATAAAGCACTGCCTCGACCGTGTTGTCTTCGTCGAGGGGCAAGGCCAGGATCACCGCATCGAGTTCGCCCTCCTTCAGCATTTGCGTGATCGCCGCCGTCTGGGCTTCGATCAACTGGATCTTCAGATTGGGCAGGGCCTTGCGGACCGGTCCGAGAATCCGCGGCAGCAGGTAGGGCGCAACGGTGGGAATGATGCCGAGCCGAAACTCACCTCCGAGCGGGTCGCGGTGTTCCTCCGCAAATCCAACCAGCCGATTGACCTCGCCGAGTACCCGTTGCGCCTGCGCCACCACCGACTCCCCGACCGGTGTCAGCATCACCTGCCGGTTGGTTCGCTCGATGAGGGTCACTCCGAGTGTTTCCTCCAGCTTCTTGAGTTGTGTGGACAAGGTCGGCTGGCTGACAAAACAGGCCGCCGCCGCGCGCCCGAAGTGGCGGTGCTCCGCAACGGCGACCAGGTACCGAAGATCGCGCAGGTTCATGACGTTTCGGTATTTCTCTGACAGCGCCAGACGAAGGCGGGAAACGCGCCTGGGCATTGCCCGCCGTTCGCCATGTCGATGCTACGGGCGGCCCGGCGCCCTGGCGCGCAGACGTTTGACCAGGCCTCGCCCGACCGCGTAAGCAGATGCCGCGAGCAGCGGATGACGCAGCACCGCAATCGCCACGGCGGCCATGCCGGCACCCACCAGCCAGCCCTGCAGCTGCGGGCTGCTGGCGTGCCCGGTCGTCGCGCGGTTGACGGTATGCTCGCAGTTGTTGGTGAAGAGGTTGTATCGGCGAACCTCGTCCCGAGATGCGTTCACCGCGCGTTGACGCGCCTCCGGGTTCTGGGGCGTGACCCGCAGCGGCCTTCCCGCCCTGAAATCCCGTTCGCTGGAGACATGCTCCCCACGCCAGGGCGTGTTGTGCAGAATACGGCCGTCGTCGAGCACGACGCCCTTGTGCATGACCAGCCACTTGCGGCGGGCAACGATGTCACCGGGTCGATAATTCGGCTGCATCGGGCATCTCCTGATCGCAACACCTGCCTGAAACTTAGCACATTCCGGGCCAGACTCGTGCTGCCCCGTTTCATGTGCATGTGAAATCATCGGAGTTGGCGAAGTCAGCCCGGAATTGGCGAAATCGGCGAGCAATTTCCCTCGCACGCCCCGTCACCGGCTTCCTGCCGGGCCCGGGGATTGCCCGGCAAGCATGTAGTCGATTGCCGCTCTCAGTTGCTGGTCCGAACAGTTGAAACAGAGCCCCATTGCCGGCATGCCCGGTGGCATCCCCTGCACCGTGGATTGCAGCAGTTGATCCATGCTCTTGTCGAGGCGCGGCCCCCAGGATTGCAGATCGCCCGTCTTCGGCGCGCCGGCAATACCCGCCGCATGGCAGGAAAAACAGAACCGCTCATACACCGCCTTGCCCGGGTGCGCCGGCGCGGCACCGTCGTTCGCGCCGCCGAGCCCGGACTCCGAGCAGCCAGTTACAAAGAGCAATGCCGCGCAACAGGCGTTTTTCAGGCGGAACACCCAAGCCGCCTCCGCCGACCTTGACCGCCGAATGCGCCCAACCGTGCCGCCGCCACTCGTTTGACACCCGTCATGTCCATCCATCGCAAACTCGATTCCATACCGCCACCTCGAAAGGCGCGAAGAATAGCCGTTTTCGGGCGCACAAGCCCCCGCATTGACACTGGACAGGCTTGCCTACAACCCCCGCAGTATCTCGGCCCCTCGTCGCAGCGTCGCGTCGTCCTTGCAAAAGCAGAAGCGAAGCATCTTGTGGTCGTTGGCCTGCGGGTCGCCGTAGAAGATCGACACGGGAATGGAGGCGAGCTTCGCTTCCCGGGTGAGTCGGAATGCCAGGTCCGAGTCGTTTTCGTCGAAGAGGCGCTCGTACCCGAGCAACTGGAAATAGGTGCCGGCGCTCGGTGTCACGCTGAATCTCGACCCGTCCAGCAATTCGCAGAAGAGGTCCCTTTTGCGCTGGTAGAACGAGCCCAATTCCAGGTGGTGCTCCGGGCGGCTTTCGAGGAAATCCGCCAGGCCATGCTGCACCGGTGTATTGGCGGTAAAGGTGACGAACTGGTGCACCTTGCGAAACTCGGCGGAAAGCGGCGCCGGCGCGACGCAGTAGCCGATCTTCCATCCCGTGACGTGATAGGTCTTGCCGAACGAGGAGACGGCGAAGCTGCGCTCGAACAGTTCCGGAAACCGGCAGACGCTCTGGTGTTCCCGGCCGTCGAAGACGATGTGCTCGTAGACTTCGTCGGCCAGCACGTAGAAGCCGTATCGGGCCGCCAGCGCCTGCAGACGCTCGAGGTCGTCCCGCTCCCAGACGGTGCCGGTCGGATTGTGGGGCGTGTTGAAGATCAAGAGCCGTGTTCGCGGACTCAGCCTGTCCTCCAGCAGGTCCCAATCGACCCGATACCGGGGCGGCTGCAACGGCACGCGACAGGTCTTGCCGCCCTGCAACCGAATGCCGGGTTCGTAGCTGTCGTAGGCCGGGTCGAAAACGATCGCCTCGTCGCCGGGGTGAATGACGGCAGCCATGGCGCAGAACAGCGCTTCCGTGGCGCCCGACGTGACGGTCACCTCCGTCTCCGGGTCGACCGCCAACCCGTAGAGTGCCCGGACCTTGCCCGCAATGGCTTCGCGCAAGGCCGGGACACCGGCCATCGGCGGATACTGATTAAACCCGTTGGCAAGGTAATGCTGCACGCGTTCGATGAGTTCGGCCGGCCCGTCGAAATCCGGAAAACCCTGGGACAGGTTCAGGGCGCCCTCCTTGGCCGCCAGCGCCGACATGACCGTGAATATCGTGGTGCCGACTTCCGGCAATTTGCTCGTCGGGCGCCCTCTCCCATCCGCTTGCGCCCTTGCCGCCACTGATTCCGTCCGGTTCATTCCGAATTCCCGCTATCCCTCGAACGCTCGCATTATGTACTCATTGGCTCGTGCAGGTGCGGTTCGACGGCGACCTCGATGGTTCGGACACCGCGCGACTTTCCGTTCTCGCAATTCCTTTGGTAGCATCCGCCGCCCCCGAGTCCAGGGTGCGAGCGCCGTGCGCCGCTGCAACGAACGAGGAATCAATCATGTCAGAGGCCGACTTCACCGACTACCGCGTCGCCGACATCGGCCTCGCCGACTTCGGGCGCCGGGAAATCTCGCTCGCCGAAGCAGAGATGCCGGCGCTGATGGCGCTGCGCAAGAGATATGAGCAGCATCGCCCGCTCACCGGCGCCAGGATAATCGGCTGCATCCACATGACCGTGCAGACGGCCGTGCTGATCGAGACGCTCATTGCACTCGGCGCGGAGGTGCGCTGGTCGTCCTGCAACATCTTCTCGACCCAGGACCACGCCGCCGCAGCCATGGCCGCCCGGGGGGTGCCGGTATACGCATGGAAGGGCGAAACCGAAGAGGAATACGACTGGTGCATCGAGCAGACCGTGCTCGAGAACGGCAAACCCTGGGATGCCAACCTGCTGCTCGACGACGGCGGCGACCTCACGAAAATGGTTCACGAGCGCTACCCGGCAATGCTGGAGAGTATTCACGGCATCAGCGAAGAGACCACCACCGGCGTGCACCGGCTGCACGACATGCTCGAGACGGGTGAACTCAAGGTGCCCGCCGTCAACGTCAACGACTCGGTCACCAAGTCGAAGAACGACAACCGCTATGGTTGCCGGCACAGCCTGAACGATGCCATCAAGCGCGGCACCGACATGCTGCTCGCCGGCAAGCGGGCGCTGGTGTTCGGCTATGGCGATGTCGGCAAGGGCTCCACCCAGAGCCTGCGCCAGGAGGGCATGATCGTGCGCGTGGCGGAGATAGACCCGATCTGCGGCATGCAGGCCTGCATGGACGGCTTCGAACTGGTCTCACCCTATCGCGGCGGTATCAACACCGGCCGCGTGGAAGACATCGATACGCGACTCCTGGGGGATACGGACCTCGTGGTCACCTGTACCGGCAACACCGATGTCTGCGATGCCGCCATGCTGCAAACGCTGAAACCCGGTGCCGTGGTGGCCAACATCGGCCATTTCGACAACGAGATCGACACCGGCTACATGCGCGAGAACTGGCGCTGGGTAACCGTGAAGGACCAGGTGCACCAGGTATTCCGCAGCGACGACCCCGGCGACTATCTCATCCTGCTCTCGGAAGGAAGGCTCGTGAATCTGGGCAATGCCATGGGCCACCCCTCCCGGGTCATGGACGGTTCCTTCGCCAACCAGGTGCTCGCCCAGATGCACCTCTACAACGAGCGCTGGGCCGCCCAGCCGGAGAACCAGCGCGCGCCCGTTTCCATCGAGGTGCTGCCGAAAAAGCTCGACGAGGAAGTGGCAGAATTGATGGTGGCCGGATTCGGGGGCACCATGACCCGGCTGACCGGACCGCAGGCCGACTACATCGGCGTGCAAACGACCGGGCCGTTCAAACCGGACAGTTACAAGTACTGAAGCGATCGAATTAGTTTAGGCTCAGCTACCAATGGACGTAAGAACCCTGATGCGGCGGGCAGCCGCCCACTACTCCAATCTGGAAGCCGTGATACACGGCAACCGCCGCCTGACCTTTGCCGAATCCTGGCAGCGCTCCATTCGGCTCGCCAACGCCATGCTGGCCGCGGGGCTCGAACCCGGCGACCGGGTCGGCGTACTGGAAGGCAACTGCATCGAGGCAGCCGACCTCTTCGGCGGCGCCGCGGCCGCCAACCTGGTGCGCGTGCCGTTGTATCCGCGCAACGGCCGGGACGCGCATCTGCACATGCTGGGCCATACCGGGTGCCGGCTGCTGATCGTGAGCGAGGACCTTGCCGCGGAAGTCGAGGGAATCGCCGATGAACTGCCCGCCATGGAGCAGGTGTGGGTCAGGGATTCGGGGTACGAGGCGTGGCTTGCCGGCCACTCCGACGAAGACCCGGATGTCGAGATCGGCGAGGACGACAATTTCATCATCCGTCATACCGGCGGCACCACCGGCCGGTCGAAGGGCGTCGCCTTCACCCACAAGGACTGGCTGAACGCCGGCCGCGACTGGTTCTATCTGTTCCCGCCCGTGGAACCCGGCGACAAGTGCATGCACCTCGGCCCCATATCCCACGGTTCCGGTTATCAATACCTGCCCGTGTGGCTCGGCGGCGGCTGCAACGTCATGCTGGACCACTTCGATACCGGGGAAACCCTGGACATCATGGAGCGTGAAGGCATCGCCTACGGCTTCCTGGTGCCGACCATGCTCAATGCGATCGTGCAGGACAACAGCGCCCGGGGGCGCGACTTCTCGAGCCTGAAGTGCCTGCTGATCGCCGCCGCCCCCATTCAGGACGCCACCGCCCTCGCGGCGCGGGAGGTGTTCGGCGACGTGCTCTACCAGGGGTACGGGCAGACTGAAGTGCTGCCGGTGTCGATGATGGGGCCGCGGCAGTGGTTCGCGGAAATCGAGGGTTCGACACCGCTGCGTTCATGCGGCCTGGCGCTGCCGTTCGCGGAGGTCGAAATCTGGGACGAGGAAAACCGGCCGCTACCGGTCAACGAAGTGGGCGAAATCGTCGCCCGGGCCGACGGCATGATGAGCGGTTTCTGGAACAACGAGGCTGCCACGCGAGAGCGCATCGTCAACGGCTGGATCAAGACCGGCGACCTTGGCCGGTTCGATGCCAACGGCTATCTCTACATCGTCGATCGCGCCGACGACATGATCATCTCCGGCGGGTTCAACATCTGGCCCGCGGAACTTGAAAACGCCATTGCCAATCACCCGGCGGTCATCGAGGTGGCGGTGTTCGGTGTGCCGCACCCCAAGTGGGGCGAAACACCCCACGCCGTCTGTGTGGTCGAGAACCCGGACGAACTGAGCGCGGACGAAGTCATCGAACTGGCCGCCCAGGAACTGGGTTCCTACAAGAAACCCGGCAGCGTCACCATACGCACCGAACCCCTGCCGAAAAGCCCGGTGGGCAAGATCAAGCGCAAGGATCTGCGCGAACCGTTCTGGGCGGGGCAGGAGCGGCGTGTTTCGGGGAGTTGAACGCCGGCGCTGACACCGACTCCGCTGCCGAGCCACCAATCCCAACCGGAAGATTGCCCTTCACGACCACCTCGATTTTGGCGACATGCCCCCCGCCTGGAAGCCTCTGATTGACTGAACCCACGTACACGCGATGCGAGCCAGCGACGATTGATTTGCGACGCTCAGTCCGCTCATAATAATGTTTATCATTATGTAGTCAGGCTCTGGTTCAGGAGATCTTCGATGTCGCAGAACGAACCCCTCAAACTCAAAGGCGCCCCCGGCTCGCCATACACCCGAAAAATGCTGGCCTATTTGCGATTTCGTCATATCCCGTACCAACTCCTGATCGGCGATCAGAGTAAATCCCTGGGCCTTCCTGAAGCCCGGGTCAATCTTCTGCCTACGTTCTATCTTCCCAACGCGGAGGGCGAACTGGAAGCTGTCGTAGATTCCACCCCATTAATCCGTCGTTTCGAGGCGGAGTTTCCGGGTCGAGCCGCGATTCCGACGCATCCGGTACTGAGCTTTCTCAACTATCTCATTGAAGACTACGCCGATGAATGGTTGACCAAGGCAATGTTCCACTACCGCTGGTACTACGATGTGGACATCGACAAGGCCGGTACCGTACTGCCCCATTGGAACAATCTCCAAGCATCGGCAATAGAGCTCAGAAAACTCAAAGACTACGTATCGCAGCGGCAGATCTCTCGGCTTTATGTGGTGGGTTCGAACGACGCCACCGCACCCGTGATCGAGGCCAGCTACAAGCGCTTTCTCAACGTCATGGACCGCCTTGTCGAAAAGCAGAAATTCGTGCTGGGCAGTCGGCCTTCGTCAGCCGATTTCGGAATATACGCGCAGCTTACCCAACTGGCCAAGTTCGACCCAACCCCCGCTGACATCTGTCTGGACCTCGCTCCCCGCGTCTATGCCTGGACTGAAGTGGTCGATGACCTCAGCGGTCAACCTGCCGCAGAAGACGCCTGGATGAGTGTCGATCGGGTATCGAGTGTACTGGGGGAGTTGCTCTCCGAAATTGGTCGAACCTACGCACCGGTGTTGCTCGCCAACGCCAGTGCATTAAAGGCTGGCCGGGCGCAGATGGAAACCACCATTGATGGTGATCCGTGGCAGCAGCCGACTTTTCCTTACCAGGCCAAATGTCTGCAATGGATCAACGAGGAGTATCGGAAGCTCGACGCGGCGGCAAAATCTCGAGTGGATGAGATATTGGGTGCGACCGGCTGCGAGACAGTTCTCTTTCCGGATGACTGCTAGATGAAGAAGGTCCTTTCTACCGTACTGATTCTTACCGCGCTCGTCGGTGGATTAACAGCATTCGTCTTCTACTCCGCCACCGGGCAGGACGCTCTGTTCAAACGCGCTGCAAAGGCGGTCATGGTCCGTACTGCTGACGAGTTCGATGGTTTGCGGGTGGTCGTGTGCGGCAGCGCCTCGCCCCTGGGAAACGACCCTGATCGAGCCCAGGCCTGTATTGCAGTGGTGACCCCGGAGCACTTCTTTCTCTTCGACGTCGGCGCACGCTCACCCATGCGCCTGGCGCAAGCGCGCCTGCCCATGGTACGGATAAACGGCGTCTTCCTGACCCACTACCACTCCGACCACATTGCCGGCTTACCGGATGTCAATCTGGCTTCATGGGTACAGGGTCGGCCTGGCCCACTTCCGGTATATGGGCCGGAAGGGGTAGAGACAGTAGTAGACGGGTTCAACACAGCCTACAAGCTTGATCGCGGCTACCGCACCGCGCATCACGGTAGCGAGCTACTGGCGCCGGAGCGCGGGTTCATGCAGGCGAAAACCACCCCAACCGACGGTATTGTCTGGCAAGACGATCTGCTCACGATTACCTCTTTTCTGGTAGAGCATCCCCCTGTTGAACCAGCGGTGGGCTACCGCGTGGACTATCGTGGACGGTCGGTGGTGATCTCCGGAGACACCAACGCAACTGAACGCCTTTTCGATGTCGCCAAGGGCTCCGACGTGTTGTTGCATGACGCGCTGTCACGCACCCTGCTCGACCCCATGATCTCGACAGCCACCGAAGCTGACATCCCCGTCATGCCAACGATCATGACCGACGTCATCGACTATCATGCCGACAGCACGACGATTCCCGACCGCGCGAGAGAGGCCGGGGTCAAGCAACTGGTGTTCTATCACATGGTGCCGGTGCCGGCGAATGCACTTGCTGCGAAAATGTTCATGCGCGGTCTGCCTGATGACGTCATCGTCGCGAACGACTTGCAAACCTTCGATCTGCCACCGGATTCCAGCGAGATCATCATCAGTGAACCCTGAGAATGAACTTTTGCGTACTGGGGACAGGACAGAATCTGGCGGGTCGCCAACAAGATCGCGCATAGAGCATAGGGCCAATGCAGAAAGCAGCAGTAGATCAATCAATCGGCAGTCGTCGCGCACGGAGCGAAGTAACCAGGTACGCACTCATGCGTGCCGCAGAGAAGTTGATCGCAGAAGGGGGCATGGAGAATCTCTCGATAAGAGAAATCGTTGCCGTCGCTGGCCAGAAGAACGAATCTGCGCTGCAGTATCACTTCAAGAACCTGACCCGTCTGCTGGAAGCGATTCATGCCGAGCGGTCCAAACAGGTGCAGGCAAAGCGCGCAGATTCTCTATCCGCGGTACTCGAGAAATCATCCGAGCCATCCTTGCGTCAGCTCTGCGCGCTAATGGTCGAACCCACCTTTCAACTCGCACGCGCAAACGTCGAATTTCGACGCTACGTCAAAGCGTTCGGGCATGAATTGGCGATTTCCGATGCATCGCCCTTGAAAGCAGTTTCCAGGAAAGGCGGCGGGGGCTCGAGCGGACAACAGATCGGTGCCTTGCTCAGAAAGGCCCTACCGCACTTGGACGAGGAAACGTACCGCAAGCGCATGGAAGCAGCGATCATGCTGTGCTCTGCGTCGATGTATCACCAGGCAAAGCAGAAAAACGCCTTTCGAGGCCAACAATCCGATCTGTTCCTGCATAACCTTGTAGACGCGCTGGTCGGCCTGTTGAGCGCACCAGTCTCGCGCGAAACCAAGGCTTTGATGAACAGCTTCTAAGGTCGGGCACTCCTTCCTCACCTGAATCGCCAAGCACCTGACCCGGATATCTCACCGACGTCCTGCTGCGGACGCCGATGCATTCGCGTAAACGCAGCCGTGCTCCCTCAGCCGATTTGACATGCCGTCAAGTATGCCTCCATCGGCCTCGGGTCCGCGCCGCCGCGCTTGCGCGACGCCTCGACGCCCTCGCGACGAAAGTTGGTGACGGATGCGGGCTAGAATTCAAGCAGGATCACGCCTGGTTTTCGCGACTTCGGCCCATTCGTAATCTGGTGTCGCCCCTCGCCTGGTTACGATAAATCCTGCCAGTCCAGCAGCTCGTTGAAGGGCTGCCCCGGGATCGGATTCTTGCTCGAAAAGACCCAACAACAGCCCGGCAAGAAACGCGTCCCCGGCACCCACGGTGTCTTCGGCTTCAACGGGCGACGCTTCAACACTGAACCAGTGGTTGTCGAAGAGCAGAGCCGCGCCGCGACTACCCTGGGTGACACAGATGGTTCGACAATCGAAGTTCGCTGCCAGTCGGCGTACCGTTACTTCGACTCGCCCGGCTTGGGCCTCGCCACCTGCTAATTCCCATAACTCGTCTTCGTTGACCTTGACCAGGTCGCATTCATGAAGCAACTCCTTGACGCGATCGATCTTCGAGTGCGGGGGGCGAAGGTTGACATCGAACACGCGCTGCGAATTCGGGAACTTGCTGAACAGTTTGTT
Source organism: Candidatus Azophilus sp. (assembly GCA_965221465.1). GTDB lineage: Bacteria > Pseudomonadota > Gammaproteobacteria > Pseudomonadales > Azotimanducaceae > Azophilus. The sequence goes on along the minus strand of OZ244892.1, from coordinate 4,601,153 downwards.
GAGAGTTTCCCGGTTCCGAGAAGAGCGTTGGGCCAAGCTGCCAAAGACAATGGCATCGTAATCGAGCTGTGGGCTGTTCAACACGCGGTCTGCGTCGATCGCATCCCACGCTGCGTTTTCCATGATCCGGTAGGTGGGTATGCCATCGGTCAGGGTGACCCGCACGCGGCCGGTGGCACAACTCGAATCGGTGCTTATCAGTTCGGTGGGAAGGCCGTTGGCCCTCATCCATTCAACAAGATCCTGGCCCAATTCGTCTGCGCCGATACTGCTCAGGACGGCACCTGTACCACCGAGTTTTGTCAAGTGGTATGCCACGTTGAGCGGCGCGCCACCGGGTACCGTCCCGGAAGGGAGTTCGTCCCAAAGTACCTCACCAAAACACATCGCACTATAATGGTTGTTATTCCGATTCATGGTTTCCCGTCCCCATGCCGCGCAAAAAGACAAACGGCGCATCGCCTGATATGAAAATGGTGGATATCGCCCATCTCGCGGGCGTTTCGAAATCGACCGTTTCCCGGGCGCTTGCAGACAGCAATCTTGTTTCGGAACAGACGAAAGTCAAAATCCGTCAGATCGCCCAGGATCACAATTACCAGATCAATACTGCGGCAAGCCAGTTGCGGCAGCAGCGCACGGGTACCGTAAAGGTGCTGGTCCCCCTCAGCGCCGCAGGGGCGCCCATGTTCGCCGACCCCTTCGTGATGGATCTTATCGCTTCGATTGCCGACAGTCTCAGCGATCGAGATTTCAATCTGCTGCTTTCCAAGGTTGCCCTTGCCGCGCCCGATCTCATGCGTGAGCGCTTCGATGCCCGCAACGTGGAGGGCGTAATTGTCGTGGGACAGCAGCGCTTTCACAACGAGCTCAACGCCATGGCCGAAACCAACGCGCCGCTCGTCGTCTGGGGTGCTCGCTTCGACGATCAAAACTACTGTTCCGTCGGTGGGGACAACATTGGCGGAGCGCGTTCGGCAACACGTCACCTCATCAACCTGGGAAGAAAACGAATCGTGTTTTTCGGTGACGTCACGATGGTTGAACCCAAACTGCGCTACGACGGCTATTGCAAAGAGCTCGAACGGGCGGGCATTCCGTTCCGCTCGGAGTTGATCGTTTCGACACAATACGACCGGCTTTCGGCGTACGACGCCATGCGGCGATGCATTGAAAGCGGGCTCGAGTTCGATGCCGTATTTGGTACCAGCGACGTCCTCGCAATGAGAGCCATCGCGGCACTCCACGACCATGGAATTGAAGTGCCCGGGCAGGTATCCGTCGTGGGATACGACGATGTTACGCTCGCCAGTTGCTTCAGCCCTAGCTTGACGACCGTGCGCCAGAACATTCGCCAGTCCGGTGCAATTCTGGTCGACAAGGTTCTCGCCATGGCTGCCGGTGAAACAGTTTCGTCCGATACACTTCCTCAGGAACTCGTTGTGCGTCGCTCCTGCGGTGCGGTCACCTAGTGCGCAACTCGGCATTTCCACCCGACGAGCTCGACTGCCGGCTCTCCTGTCCGCCTTTACTCGGGTTGTCGTGCACGACCGGAAACTGCAGTGTGGCATGCGGTTTTAGTGAAATGCAAACGGTTGCAATAATAAAAACAATGTCTTAGAAGGCATTTGCAGCAACTGTTGCATTTCGGTGCAATTTCATCTATAAGCTACGGGCTACCGCAATACGGAGTGTGCATGCAGTTCCCTCCGTCGGGTCGCTACCAACTACCAAGGAGCCACCAAAGAGAGCAGCGAAGCAAAAAATCTCGAGCTTTAGCCGTTGCAGCAAGTGCCGCTAACGGATAGTCCGCGGCGACCCTTGCTCAGAGCGCTTTCGGCGCAGCCGGGCAATCGAATCTTGAAGCAGTCGCAGTAACTGGTGGTGGCGCCAGATTCCGGCTATCCGCAATGGGTGACTAGAGTCTTGCGCAGAAAAATCAAGGAGATTTAGTCATCTTGGCCGCAGTTTTTCATTGTCGAGAAACAGGGAGAACCCCATGAGACACGTGATTCGTACATTTCGATTTCTGTTCGCTCATATTCTGTTCGCGCTGCTCGCGGTTTCAGTGCCTCGAGCAATAACTGCACAGGAAGCGACTGGGGATGCCGAGGAGGCCCAGCTCGTATTCGAAGAGATTGTCGTCATCGGCAATCGCCAGATCCGGCTGATCGATGCAGCCGTGCCATTTACCAAGATCAGCGATGAGGAGCTTCGCCGGTCGGCGCCGCGCAGCGTGGCTGACGCGCTGCTCGCCGTACCTTCGTTGCAAACGAACAACGCACTCGGCAATACCAACAACGACTTCCGCTTCCGCGGAATCGGGGCCGGGGGCACTCAATTCCTGGAGTTCGAGGAGGACGGGCTGCCAATCACCCGGGACGCTCCCGACTTCCTCTATCGTATCTCCAACACCGCAACGGCCGGCATCGATGTCGTGCGGGGAGGCAATGCACCGATCCTGAGGACTGCCGCCATCGGCGCGGTTGTCAATTTCCGGTATCGCGAGGGTTCGCTCGATGAACATGAGGGCGACGTCTTTTTCCAGACTTCCGACTTCGGCATGGTGCGCGGCGAGTTCTGGTTCGGAGGGCCGCTCAGCGACCAACTCACATACTCCGTAGCGGGGCACTATACGACTGACGAAGGTATTCGGGATGTCGGCTTCGATGCCAATACCGGTACCAACCTGTATGGAAACCTCAAGTACCGGTTCGCCGACGATACCGGCCACCTCAAGGTTTCCGGCCGGCATTTCAAGGAAAGCGCCATTGTCTACCTGGGCACTCCCCTTCTGGGCAGCGCGGACGACCCCCAACGCATTCCCGGCGGCCCCGACGTGACCACGGGGTCGCTCCTGGGTCCGGAAATCATTCAATCCTCGACATATTGCGCCGTCCGGGAGGTCTGCGAGCTCGACCTCGAAGACGGCAATGACAGCGAAATGAGCTACTTCGGCACGGAGTTGGTCAAAAGCTGGCAATGGGGCGATGCCGATCTGGAGTTCATCAGCCGCAATCGCTACACCGACGACGAATCCGGATTCTCCGGCTATTACTCCGCCGGATTCTTTCTCAACGGCGACATACAGACCGGCGATGAAATCGTCTCGAACATGTTGTTCGGAGTTCCCTGGAACATCGGAGCGCTCGGGCCAGGCGTCGGCGGATACGGCTTCGCCTTGCCTGCCGGTGTTTCTCCCGTGTCCTATACCCTGACCAACCAGGCGGGATCGGTACTCGACGCCGGCATTGTCAATGCAATGGCAGGCAATGCCGCATCGACACACGCTCAACTTGCCAATGGCAACGGGTTGTTCATGCCCATTGCGGCATTCAATCAGTTCAATCCGCAAAGCAGTTTTCAGCAAGACCTCGAACTCAACTTGTCGTTCTATACAGGAAATCTCTCGCACTTCGCATCTTTCGGCTACTACTATCTGGATTACGACCGCAAACAGAACAACCGCCAGTCCTTCCGGCTGATCGACGTGAAACCGCAGGCCAGCCGCATCGACGTCAATGTGATGGGCGACGACGGCAATCCCTATACGCTGACCGACCAGGGTTATCTGACCCACAATCACTGGTTGGGGCGGGAAAAGCTGAACTGGAAGATCAACGCGGCCTACATGACATACGAAGTGCAATGGGAAAACCTCACCGTGGATGCCGGTATGCGCCGCGACAAGTTCAGCTTCAGAATCGGCGGCACGCCAAACGGGCAGGTTTACGGCGCCGATGAACCCATTCCGGCTCCCGGCTCGGCGGTCAGCCCGGCTCAGTTGGCCATTTTCGGTTTCAACGGCCCGTTCACGCAGTGGGATGACTGGTCGACCAAGGAAGACAGTTACACCTTGGGAGTAAACTACCTGGTAACCGAAAACCTCGGTGCTTATGCCCGCTATACGGAAGGGTACTTGCCAGCCCCGAACGGCGCGACAAAAACCGAGGTTGTGGAGCTGGGGCTTCGCTTTCAGGCTGATTCTTTCGACATCGCCGCCAACCTTTTCGACATGACGCAAGAAGGAGACGTTCAAGACCGCGGGATCGTCCTCGGTGGAATCGACACGGTGGCACGACTGCAAACCGACAAGCAATCTCGAGGCATTGAGATTGAAGCAACCTGGTCGATCACCGATGCACTCGACATTACCTTCAGCGGAACCACCCAGTCACCGGAATTTGCCAGTGCGGCTTCGGCTACGTTGCCACCCGGCAGTGAAGCAACGCAGTCGGAACTCGACATGGCGCTGGCCGGGCTCACGAACCTCGACGGCAACAGAATCGCCAATCAACCGAAGTCCTTGTTCAACATGGGCGCATCTTACACGTTGGCAATCGGAAACTATGGAGAACTGTTGTTCTATCTGAACGCGAGGCGCGTAGGAAGCGTGTACGCATTCGACGACAATTCAGCCAAACTGGCCGCCTATACCAAGTGGGACGCCAACGCGATTTTCGAAAGCGCAAGCGGCAAATGGTACGCGCGGCTCAGTATCCATAACTTCACGGACGAAGATGCCATCGTCCGTATCGAGGGCAACGCCGGAAATGCTTTCCCAGGCGCCGGCTCCACGTCGGACGGCTTCATCGGCCGGTCCGTGCAGGGTCGCAACCTGCTATTGGGCGTAGGTTATCGCTTCAATTGATACCCTTCGGATCGCTTTAACCGATAAACCTGTGGCGGTGTTCCCGGGCGCTTGTCCGGGGCCCGCCACTGGCGTCTCTCGCCCAATCCGATACGCGCTGTCGAGGCGGCACCGTTGGCTCTTTTGGGCCAGGAAGCTGCCGCAACTAGCAAGGAAGAGAATTATCTCTTGCAAGACCGTTTTCGACCATTGCTGCACTTTACTCCGACTGCAAACTGGATGAACGATCCGAATGGGCTGTTCCTGGCTGACGATGTCTACCATCTCTTCTATCAGCACAATCCAGGTGCGAACACTTGGGGCGACATTGTCTGGGGTCATGCACGAAGCAATGATCTCCTGCACTGGGAAGACCTCGGCACTTCGCTTTCCGCCGGCAAGCTCATGGCATTTTCAGGAAGCGCCGCGGAGTGCGATACGACCCTGCTCGGTGCACATGGCGGCGGGGTAATCGTTGCCGCTTACACCGGCCACAATCCCAGGGACGGGCTTGAAGGCCAGCACATCGCACTCAGCATGGATCGCGGCGGCTCCTGGCGCCAGCTGTCCGATGGTCCGGTAATCGACCGGCGACAAGCCCACTTTCGAGACCCGCGCATCTTCTGGCATGACGAATCCAGCAAGTGGGTGATGGCTGTAGCGTTGGCGTTGGAGCACAAGATCTTGTTTTACGGCTCCAGGGACTTGCGCAACTGGGAAGAACTCGGCGCCTTCCACGAGCCCGAGGAGCCCGGCGTCGAATGGGAATGTCCGGAGATCCTGCGCTTCAACGATCCCGCCAACCCCGAACAGGCCAAGTGGCTGCTGAAGGTCGACGTTTCCAGCGGAGCCCCGTCGGGCGGCTCCGGTGGCAAGTATTTTTTGGGAGAATTCGACGGCCTCAGATTCGAGGCACTGCCCATAGTCAGAAATGCCGAGGGGCAGAGCGCAAAATGGGCCTGGCTCGATTATGGCAAGGATTTCTATGCCGCCCAGTCGTTCTCCGGGATCGAGAAGCATGAGCATCCAGTCTGGATCGGCTGGGTTTCCAACTGGCAGTATGCGCGGAAGACTCCGACCCGGAACTGGAGGGGCTGCCAGAGCATTCCCCGCAAGCTTTTGCTCGACTACTCCGATGGAGCGTACGCCTTGCGGCAGCAGCCGATCGACAATCTGGCCTCCGCGCGGGGCGCCAGCATTTCCCTCGCGGGCCGGCTCGAGGCAGGCAATGCGCAGCCTGTCTGCAAGCCGATCGAATCTGGCCTGACATTCGATCTGGAATGCCAGTTCCAAGACTGGACCGCCGAAGAATTCGGCCTGATCGTGGCGCAAGGCCCGGATTGCGGGACGCGCGTGGGCTTTCGGCCCGGCGAGCAGACCGTTTTCATCGATCGGCGGATTTCCGGCGAAGTTGGCTTCAGTGACCGGTTTCCCGGCATTCATGAAGCGCCGTTGGGGTTCGGTCAAACGGTGGACCTGCGGGTTATCATCGACAGATCGGTAGTCGAGGTATTTGTCAATGGCGGCAAAGTGGTCCTGACGGACCTCATTTTTCCCGGCGCCAACGCGAGCCGCATGAGCATTTACGCCATCGGCGGCGGCGTAACCATTTCAACGGGACGGCTGTGGCGATTGGAGTCGTTGCGGTGACCGAAAATTTCGCCAAGATAGCCGTTGCCCACCGGCAAGGCATCGATCTAAGCTACAGGGCACCCGATCTGCCAGAATCGGTCCGTGGTTCACTTCCCACCCCAATCCTGGATTCGCATCCGGAATGGCTTGAACTTTACTGGCGAACATGGAGCATCGCATTCGACCAGGTGCGCGAGCCTGCAGCAGAGAGTGGCCTGACGACCCACTGCGATGCGGCCTTCAGCCACAACCTGTTTCAGTGGGATACCTGCTTCATGGAGAGCTTCCTGCGCTATGCTCCCGAACCGCTCTACGCTTACGGATCCCTAGACAACTTTTACAGGAAACAGCACGACGACGGCTACATCTGCCGTGAAATCAGTTCCATCACCGGTGCAGATTTTTGGGAGCGGGGGCACCCCAGCGGCATCAATCCTCCGCTCTTTGCAGATGCGGAGTGGCTACTCTATAACATCACCAACGATACCAGCCGCCTTGCGACGGTTATTGACCCCTTGTGTCGCTACTACGCCTGGTTGAAAGACAACCGGCGGGCAAAAGACGGTACAGGCTACTGGACCACGGCTCTCGGTTCAGGAATGGACAATTCCCCCAGGGCATTTGCAGAAGGCGGCGAAGGGGTGCACGAATCACACGGATACGTCTGGCTTTGCATAACTGCGCAACAAGCACTCGCGGCCCGTCGCCTGGGCCAGATTGCGGCAACGGTAGGAAAAAAGGGCCTCGCGCGGGATTTTGCCAGGGAGTTCGATCGCCTGGCTGACTATGTTTTCGATACCTTCTGGAATGAAACGCTCGGTTGCTACTCGGATATTGCCCCGGATGGATCGCACAGTTCCACAATGACACCTGCCATGTGCTGGCCACTTCTGCTTGCAGGTCGGCCGGCGGATCATGCCAGGCGAATCGCTGAATCGCTTGGCAACAAGTCTCTCTTCTGGAGGCGTCACGTCGTTCCCAGCCTGTCAGCCGACCATGAAAGGTATCACTCCCATGGACACTACTGGTGCGGCTCCGTCTGGCCGCCGATGGTCTATCTTGCCGCGAGGGCGATGTCTGCCTCCGGCTATCACGATCTTGCCACGGCGATTTCCGCCAATCATCTCGAAAACCTCTCGGCCGTTTACTCGAAAACAGGAACGTTCTGGGAAAACTACGCGCCGGACAGTGCCGAACCTGGCGATATATCTCGCCCCGAGTTTGTTGGCTGGACCGGCTGTGGCCCAATCGCATTGCTGATCGAATCGATCATCGGTCTCGCCGTTTCGGCGCCGCGGCGATTGGTTACCTGGCGCATGACCCGCAGCGTTCGTCACGGCATCAGGAATTTGCCATTGGCAGAAGAGAGGCTCACGCTGATCTTCGAGCCAGAAGGCAATGAGTTGTATATCGATACCCCCGAGCCCTTCGACCTCCTGCTGATCCGCAATGGCGGCGAAGAAAAGTTCGCCTTGTCGGCTGGCGAACAGAAAGTTCGACTCTGGTAATGGGAATGGCAAGAAAACGATATCTGCCGATGATTGTTCTGGTCGCTTTCCAGCTTGGGGCTTGCAGCCAGCGGGAATCCGAGAGGATGCGCCTGGCAGGCTGGATTTCGAGCCCGTTCGAAAGCGACGCCATGTATTCCATTGTCGAACGATACAATGCGCAGAACCCGAGCGTAGACGTGGTCTATCAGCCGATCCAGGCCAACTACATCGAGAAGATCCAGTTGATGCTGGGTACCGATACCGCACCGGATGTGTTCATGCTCGAATCGTTCTGGGCACCGACGCTGATCAACTACGAGACGCTGCTACCGCTTGACGACTTAATCGACAGCGATACGGATTTCGATCTCGAAGATTTCGAACCGAATTTGCTGGAGGCATTCCGCAAGGACGGAAAACTCTATGGCGTTCCCAAGGATTTTTCTACAGTCGGGCTGTTCTACAATCCAGACTTGTTTGCCGAAGCCGGGATAGTTTCCGCACCTGCCAGTTGGGAGGAACTGGCGCATGCCGCACGCCGGTTGACGAAAGATACGAACGGGGATGGCGTAACCGACGTCTTCGGCCTCGGCGTTGTCGACAGCGTCGAGTTTGTGCTGCCTTTCATCTGGCAAAACGGTGGTGAGATCGTCTCGGAGGATGGTGGCATCGACTACGACAACGAACACACTATCGAAGCCATTCGGTTCTTGAAGCAACTCAGGGACGAGGGTGTCGCCGTCGTACCAACGGACGTGGGGGCTTCCTGGAACATGGAAGCACTCGGGCGTAAACGCGTTGCCATGACAATCTCGGGGTTATGGGCCGTTAACTTCATGGATTCCACATTTGCCGGCACGCAATACGAAATAGCGGGTATTCCCGTCGGGGTCCGGCGGGAATCCATCGCCTATGTGGTCGGCTACGTTATTCCCGCCAGCACGAAATATCCCCAAGACGCCTGGCGGCTGTTGCGGTATCTGACGAGCAGGGAGGGCCAAGCGGAGTGGGCCGCCTTGAAGCTGGGTTTGCCTCCCAGGCGATCGGTCGTGGATGCGGCCGGGCTCAGGGACGACCCGCGGCAGGCGACATTCATTGAGGCTTCGAGCTATGCCAGAACGTGGCAACTCGGACCGAATCAACGACTGATGGATGAACTTCAAACAGCGATGCAAGCGATCTTCCTGACTGATGCGCCGATCGAGCACGCACTGATGCGCGCCAACGAGAGACTCTAGTTCTACCAGCAAGCCAATGCGCAAGCCGCCGAACAGAACAATTCACTGGACGCAAGGCAATGCAGCCGCTCTGACAGGTTTTGCGCTTCTGGCGCCGGCACTGCTTATACTATCGGCCTTCACTTTCGGACCGATACTCTTTTCAATCCCACTGGCCTTCTTCGACTGGAATCTGCTGGTCCCCGACAAGAACTTTGTCGGCCTGGCAAACTTCGCCGAACTCGCCGTTGACGACGTATTCCGCATCGCACTGCGAAATACCATCGTCTATGCCCTGGGTGTCGTTCCCACGCAGACCCTGCTCGCCTTGCTGCTCGCCGTGGCGGTAAATCAAGGTCTGCCCGGCCAGGCATTCTTCAGAGCCGCATTCTATCTACCGGCGATCACCTCATCCGTCGTGACTTCAGTGATCTTCTTGTGGATTTATTCCAACACCGGATTGTTGAACTATCTTTTGTCTCTTGTCGGAATAGCGGGCCCGGACTGGATCGGCTCCCCGCGCTATGCGTTAGGGTCGATCATGGCTCTCAACGTCTGGTCGACATCCGGCTACTTCATGATCGCATTTCTGGCCGCACTGCAGAGCGTGCCAAAATCATTGTACGAGGCGGCGGAAATGGATGGCGCAGGCATCTGGGGTCGATTCTGGCATGTGACCGTTCCCGGAGTGCGGCCTACAATCTTTTTTGTAATGACGCTGGGGTTGATAGGCGCCTTCCAGGTGTTCGACCAGATATACGTGATGAGCAACGGCGGCCCAGTCAATGCGACGACGACCGTAAGCTATTACATCTACAACAGCGCTTTCAAATACTTCCGGTTCGGCTACGCAGCCGCAGCCTCGATGGTGCTATTCGCAATCATCCTGATATTCACGCTCGTACAACAAAAAATCATAGGTTCGGAAGACGAGAGTCGATGAGCATGCCGGCGACAATCGAAGATTCTGCGCTTGCGCCACATAAGAAAGCGCTGAAGCAGAGTACGATGGTGGCCGGTCGCAAGACCTTGGCGCTATTCGTAGTTGTTATCGCCTGCCTGCTGTTTGTCGGCCCGTACATCTGGTCGCTTTCCATATCGTTTCAACCTCCAGGCGATGTGTTCAATTGGCCTATCCAGTTTCTTCCGGACCCGGCAACACTCGACAACTATCGCCGTCTATGGACAGAAATTCCATTTGCATCGTGGCTGCTGAACAGCGCTGTTGTCGTCACCTGTGTGACATTGAGCAATTTGTTCTTCGCATCCTGTGCGGGGTACGCGTTTGCACGCATCGAGTTTCCCGGGCGCCAGTTCATATTCTACTGTTTCCTGGCAACCTTGATGGTTCCCGGGCATGTCACACTCGTTCCAAAGTTCATGCTGTTGAACCATTTCGGGATGATCAACACCTATCAAGGTTTGATAATTCCCGGGATCGTGCAGATCTTCGGTATTTTTCTGATGAAGCAGTTTTTCGAGACCTTGCCCAGGGAACTTGAAGAAGCAGCCCGCATCGATGGCTGCAATCGAATTCAGACACTTTGGAAAGTCATACTTCCGGTTTCCAAACCGGCCCTCGTGGCATTGGCCATTTACACCTTTCAAGGATCATGGAATGACTTTCTGTGGCCGGTAATCGTAACGACAACGCCGGACATGTACACACTGCCACTGGGCATGGCAATGTTCAGGTTTGAATTCAGAGTCGAATGGACCATGCTGATGGCCGGATCCATACTGCTTTCATTACCGATGCTGATTATATTCTTGTCATTCCAGCGATTGTTCGTTGCCAACGCGGCAATGAGCGGCACCAAGGGATAAACCCGGGATGTCTGACATTTCTGGCGTTGAGCTCAAAAATGTTCGTAAGGTCTACCCCAATGGCTACGTTGCCGTGAAGGATGTCTCGCTCAGTATCGACAACGGCGAATTCGTTACGCTAGTGGGCCCTTCCGGTTGCGGCAAGAGTACACTATTGCGCCTGATTGCTGGTCTCGAGGATGTGACCTCGGGCGAAATTCTCATGGACGGGCGCGTCGTGAACGAGTTGGCGCCCAAAGACCGCAACATCGCCATGGTGTTTCAGTACTACGCCCTATACCCACACATGACCGTTCGGCAGAACATGGCTTTTGCGCTCAGACAAACCAGAATGCCGAAAGCCGAGATCGCGGAACGCGTCGCCTACGCCGCAGCGATTCTCGAACTGTGCAACCTGCTCGACCGCAAGCCGAAAGAGCTTTCGGGGGGGCAACGGCAGCGTGTTGCCGTCGGTCGAGCCATCGTCAGAGATGCGGACATTTTTCTGTTCGACGAGCCGCTTTCCAACCTTGACGCCAGCCTGCGTACCCAGATGAGAACGGAGATCGTGAGGCTTCATCAGCGGCTCGGGAAAACCATGATCTACGTGACCCACGACCAGGTCGAGGCGATGACAATGGCTGAAAGGATTGCCGTGGTAAACGGCGGCAACGTACTGCAATTCGACTCCCCCCTCACGATCTATGGGAATCCGGCGAACGAATTCGTTGCCAGATTCATCGGCAGCCCCGCAATGAACCTGATCGAGGGACGAATCAGCTGGGCCAATGGAGCAGGAAAGACGGCTTGTTTCACTGACACCACAAGCAACTTGCGAATCGATCTGCCCAAAGCGATAGTGGACCGCTTCAAACTCCCGGAGGACGGGAACGTGAAGTTCGGGATACGGCCGGAAGACATCGTTCTAGACCAGGGACAAGGGGAACGAGCCAATCAGGCGTTCCTGACTCTTAGAATTGACATCCTGGAACCAATAGGGAATGAGGTCATCGTACACTGCGGCCTTTCGAAAGGAGGTGAATCTACAATAGTCTCGCGTGGCCGACTCAATGAGTTGCCATCGATCGGCAGTCTCGAAACGTTCAGGGTCGACCTCGACAAAGCGATCTTTTTCGACGCGAAATCCAATCTCTCGCTGTTTTCGAATTAGGCTCTGCTGAAATTCGTGTGGGTTGGGCAACAAGCCGCTCGATGCTCCAAGCGACCACGGTCGGACCAATACCGGCCCAAAATTCCACCATCGTGCCGGGACGGGCTTGCGCGCATCCGTCACCGACTTCCTGCTGCGGACGCCGATGCACTCGCCCTCGCGACGAAAGTTGCTGACAGGGACGGGCCGGTCCTTCACTTCAGCGCGTTGTTCGTATCGTTGCGACTCGACGGCTTCAATCAAACAACTTCTCAGCCCTGGCGAAGACCAGGTAAACCACCAGTCCGATAGTCAGCACACCCGCTGCGGTTTGAAAAACCAGAGTCCAGGAACCGGTCGCCTGCAGAATCATGCCGCTGACATACACGCCGACGATGCCGGGGATCGTTCCTGCCGTGTTGGAAAGCCCCATGATCACACCTGCGCCACGCGGCGCGATGTCCAGGTGATTGACGCCGAAGCCACCGGCCATGGCGCCACCGAATACGTTGCCGAGCGACATCAACGCTATGGCCAGCGCGACGCTTTCCACGTAACCGACGACGGCGCGCACCGCTGCTGAGCCACCAAACCCGACCGTCTGCATGACTTTGCGTACCCGCGTCTTGCTGAAGCCCTGGCGGAGAAAACAGTCAGCCAGCCAACCACCGGCATTCAGGGCGAGAAACGAAAACAGTGCCGGGATCATGGTGAATATGCCGACCGCGGCGAAGTCGAAGCCAAGCCCCTTGTTGATGTAGGTACGCATCCAGGCAAGGAGTACGTAGCCACCCCAATTGGCACAGAAGTGGCCTACAATAATCGTCCATACGGCGGGGGTGCGGAGCAGTGCGGCCATCGGAGGCGGTAACGCATCGGTCTTTTCGCCTTCGCTTTGTATGAGTTTCAGTTCCGCTGAGGATATCCGCGGGTGTTGTTCAGGGCCCGGTGTCGCATGTCTCTGCCAGAAGAGCCACCAGACCAATCCCACGGCACCGAGTGAATAGAAGCCCATCTCCCATCCGTAGTGCGTCGCGATCCAAGGTGTTGCCAGCAGCGCAAAGAAGTTCCGTACACCTAAGTCACCCCCTCGGTTTTGTTGCAGTGGCCGATCATACGGAGTGGGCCAACCTTGGCGCCCCGAAGACGGGAAGCTCACGCGACGAGCGAGCCCGCGCTCCCGTCCTACCTTTCCATTACAACGCGGTTAGCGTACAGTTGGCCTCGTGTTGTTCATAGAGACAACGGCATTCACGAAGCTGCTGCCCCGACATCTGGACGACGACGGCTACGCCGCACTGCAGGCGTTCCTGAGCGTGCATCCCGACGCTGGCGACATCATCCGCGGTACCGGCGGAGTGCGCAAGATTCGCTGGGCCATGCCCGGACGCGGAAAACGCGGTGGCAGCCGCATAATCTACTACTGGTTGACGAAGGCGGACCACATCTATCTGCTAACGGTGTACGCCAAGGGGGCGAAGGACGACTTGACCGCCGCGGAGCGCGACGCGTGGCGCAGAGCCGTGGAGGAAATCGAAAGTGACTGAACGCAATATCGCTGCCGAGGTGCTCGACGGGCTCCGCGAAGCTCGCGAGCACCGGGCCGGCAAGCTCACCCTCAGGACCGTTCGCGTCGAACCACGGCCGCTCCCCGCACTCACGCCTGAAGCCATTCGTGGCATCCGTAGTCACCTCGACGTCTCCAGGGCCGTCTTCGCACACATGATCCGTGTCCCCGTGCGCACCGTGGAGCGCTGGGAGCAAGGCCGGTCCAGCCCGCCCGAGTCCGCCGCGGCCCTCATGCTCATGGCGCAGAAGTATCCGGACACGTTCGACCGCCTCGCCTCCCTGTAGCCGCGCCAAAGTTGAGCAACGGCGGAACGCCCCGGTTACCCGGATCCAAGGGGCGGGTTTGCGCACCACAAGCCACTCGCGGCGACACCGATGCAATAACCAACTCCACTTCCATCGGAGCCTACCTCGCGCTCCACCTTCTGCGCGGGGAAGCCCCTCTTCATTCGAACAACTTCTCGGCCCTGGCGAAGACAAGGTAAACCACCAGCCCGATGGTCAGCACACCCGCTGCGGTTTGAAAAACCAGAGTCCAGGAACCGGTTGCCTGCAGAATCATGCCGCTGACGTACACGCCGACGATGCCGGGTATCGTTCCTGCCGTGTTGGAAAGCCCCATGATGACACCTGCGCCACGCGGGGCGATGTCGAGGTGATTGACGCCGAAGCCACCGGCCATGGCCCCACCGAAAACGTTGCCGAGTGACATCAACGCTATGGCCAGGGCAACGCTTTCCACGTAGCCGACGACGGCGAGAACCGCTGCCGAGCCACCAAATCCGACCGACTGCATGGCTTTGCGTACACGCGTCTTGTCGAAGCCCCGGCGGAGAAAATAGTCAGCCAGCCAACCGCCGGCATTGAGGGCCAGAAACGCAAACAGTGCCGGAATCATGGTGAATACGCCTACCGCGGCGAAGTCGACGCCAAGCCCCTTGTTGATGTAGGTAGGCATCCAGGCAAGGAGTACGTAGCCACCCCAATTGGCACAGAAGTGGCCCACAATAATCGTCCATACGGCGGGGGTGCGGAGCAGTGCGGTCATCGGGGGCGGTAACGAATCGGTTTTTTCGCCTTCGCTTCGTATGAGTTCGAGTTCCGCTGAGGATATGCGCGGGTGTTGTTCAGGGCCTGGCGTCGCATGTTTCTGCCAGAAGAGCCACCAGACCAATCCCACGGCACCGAATGAATAGAAGCCCATCTCCCAACCGTAGTGAGTCACGATCCACGGGGTCGCCAGCAGCGCAAAAACGCTACCCAGCGGGATAGTGGAGAAGAGGATGCCGATCGATCTCGATCGTTCTCTTTCAGGAATCCACCTGCCGAACATGGCGTAGATCGAAGGGAAAGTAATGCCTTCACCGACGCCCATGAGCACCCGTGCTATCAAAAGTGCAGTGAGCCCGCCTGCTGCAGACACCGGTGTGAGCATGGTAAAGAGTGACCAGAAGACGACGCCACCGCCCAAAACGATCTTGCCGCCATAGCGCTCAGCCAACCAGCCACCCGCAATCTGCGTCAGCAAATAACCGACAAAGAACGCCGAGAGCACGCGACCCTGCTCTTCGGGTGTCCATCCGTAATCTGCAGACATGGGAATGATGGCGATCGAAATGATCACCCGGTCCATGTAGCAGATGAAAACGGCAGCTGCTGCTAGCGCAACGATCCCGTATCGGGTCGGCCAGTGGCGGGATTTGCCCCTCGAGGTCATGTAACGCCCATGATTGCTGCAGCGAGGCCCCGGGTCCGACGGGCTCGTCAAGCCTCGGCCACGTCAAGGGCTCTGATGTTGCAGGCTTCCTCGCTCGACTCGACGCCGACCAGGTGTATCGGCTCGCCGAATCGGCCGTACTTGCCGGCGTAGTAGTACCCTGCCTCCCGAATCGTGCAGAAGGTCTGCATGCCGATTGGCAGCCTGCGTCGCTCTGCCTCCATCCCTTTCGCTGGTCCAACCGATGATGGGCAAGCCTAGCAACAATGAATCCGGCACGCTATCCGGCGGCTTGCCGCGTCTGTCGCCGCTCCCCAAGACCCGGAAACTGCGCCAATTCGAGTTCGCCCTGGGGAGCCGCATCGAAGCACGGCTCCACGTCAACGGACGCAGCAAATTCAAACCCTTGCCCATTTGTTCGATGAAGGATCCCACCTTGGCGCGCCGGAAGCGCTGGCCGCGGTCATTGGGAAGATGCTGCAACCGGCAATGGCCGCGGCTTTGCGCTCGCCGCGCATTGTCAAGATAATTGCCCGAGTCTCTCGTCAAGCTGGAGTTCGCGCCCATGTCCGGACGTCTCGCAGGAAAGGTCGCGCTGGTCACCGGGGCCGCCAAGGGTCTCGGGGAAGCCGACGCGCGGGCGCTTGCCGCCGAGGGAGCGCAGGTGGTGTTGACCGATATCGACCAGGATGGCGGCCGGGCGGTAGCCGGGGACATCGGCGGCGTCTTCAAGCAACAGGATGTCACCGACGAAGCGCGCTGGCAGCAGATTATCGACGAAATCCGCAGCGAGCACGGCGCCCTGCACGTGCTGGTGAACAACGCCGGTCTGGTCATCGCCGGCACGATCGAAAGCCAGTCTTATGCACAATATCGGACACAGGTGGAGGTCATGACCGACTCCACCTTTCTCGGCTGCAAGTACGCCATTCCGTTGATGGCGGCAAGCGGAGGCGGCTCCATCGTCAACATGGCTTCCGTGGTTTCGAAGCTCGGATACGGCGACATCGTCGGCTATGCGGCAGCCAAGGGCGCCATCGAGGGCATGACCCGCTCGATCGCCGCACATTGCCTGCAATCCGGCTACCGCATTCGCTGCAATTCAATTCATCCCGGGGTCATCGACACGCCGATGGTGCGAAACCTGAGCCGCCTGGCGGCAGAAGCCTCCACAGAGACCCCAGGGCAGACGGCCGTGCCGGATCCCACCGCCGAGGCCGTCGTCCTGGGGCATCCGCGCAACGTAGCCGACCTGGTCGTGTTCCTGGCATCGGACGAATCCGCCTTCATCACGGCCCAGGAATTCGTCATCGACGGCGGCATGTCCATGCTGCCCGCGCCATTGACTCAGGCCCTGCAATAGCGCGATTCGAACGCAGAAGTCATTCTCCTTTTAAAGCGAAGCGCAGACGAGCCCGCCATCGACCACCAATATGCTGCCGGTCATGTAGGCGGAGGCGTCGGAGGCGAGCAGCAGCAGTGGCCCGTTCAAGTCGTCGAACTCGCCGTAGCGGCGCATGGGAATGCCCTTGGCGAACTCCTCCGAGCGGTCGCTTTCCAGCAGCAGGCGGCTGACATCCGTGAGGATGTAGCCAGGCGCCAGCGCGTTCACCCGGATGCCGTAACGGGCTGCCTCCAAGGCCATGACCTCGGTGAGCCGGGTCAACGCGCCCTTGGAGACGGCGTAGGGGAACTGGCCCTTGATGGTGCGCCGGTCGGTGATGGAGGAGATGTTGATGATGTTGCCGCTGGTTTGCCCATTGGCCTGCACTCGCTCGGTGTACGCCTTTGAGGCGAGCCAGACCCCCTTGAGGTTGGTGTCCAAGACCCGATCCCAGTCCGCCTCGTCGATCATCGCATAGGTCTTGGCGCCAGCTTCGACCCCCGCGTTGTTGATCAGCACGTCGATGGGCCCGAAATTCGCCTCAGCCATCTCGATGAAGCGGTTCACGCTGTCGGATTGGCTGACATCCAGGGGCGCGCCGAGGGCTTGCCCGCCGTTCGCCCGTATCTCCTCGACCCGGCTGTCGATGCGGTCCATGCGCCGGGCACCCAGGCTCACCTCGGCCCCAGCCTCAGCCAGCACCCCCGCAAAATGGTGCCCGAAGCCGGAGGAGGCCCCGGTCACCGCGATGTGCTTGCCGGTCAGGTCGAATGGGTGCATTGGTTCATGCTAACCCGACTTCCGCAACTCAGGCCAAATCGCGCGTAACTTGTTGATTTTTGCTTCACAGGGGCCAAAGGTCGGCGGATGCACACCGACCATCTGTATGCATGCGACGCACAAACACGCCAAGGTGAGAGTCTGGCTGGCCAAGCGGCGGCGGAGGCTCTGGTGCAGCGTGTGGATTCGTGCAAAGTTGGGCGTTTGCTGTGTCTCAACCCCGGCAGCTCTCGGAAGGTCGATATTGACATCGCCCGAAAACCCAAACAATCTGAACCAATAATCTAGTCAGAAGATATCGCCATGAGGCAGTGGCAGTTGCAGGAAGCAAGAAACCGGTTGAGCGCACTGGTGGATGCGGCAGTTTCCGGAGAACCTCAGCAGGTGACGCGGCGAGGCAAGCCAGCAGTCGTGATCATTGCTTCTGAAGACTACGAGCGCTCGCGCCGCCTGGAGAAAGCAAGCTTGCCGACATTCAATGACCTACTGGTCGAGATGCCGCAGGACGATGGCGAATTCGAGCGCCTGCCGATGCCCGCACGGCACCTCGAACCCTGATGCACTTACGAGTTGAAATTAGGCACAACGCAACCTATTCGCGGCCACTTTCTACTGGGAGTGTGTTAGCTTGTGCCCACAGGCAGCGGCTTGCAGCAACCATGAACGGAGCGGAAGCGAAATACGAGAACGGCGCCCGAATTGTCACTGACGATGGGGTTGCCTTGGGCGATTCGCGCACCATGCAAGGCCTCTGGACTGAAGCGCAGTATCTACGGTTGACCGACGGCTGCAACCATCCGATTGAATTCACCGACGGACAACTCGAGTTGCAGCCGATGCCCACCGATCGTCACCAATCCATCCTAAAGTTCCTTTTCCGGGCTCTGCTTTTTGTTGAGGACATCGGCGGCGTTGTCCACTTTGCGGCCTTGCGGCTGCGCGTTCGCGAAGGCAAGTTCCGCGAGCCGGACCTTTTGCTGTTGCTTGATGCCCAGGATCCGCGTCGGCGGGACGACTACTGGCTGGGCGCGGATCTAGTGCTCGAGGTGGTCAGCCCAGATAACCCCACCCGCGATCTGGTAGAAAAACGCGACGACTACGCTGAGGCGAACATCCCGGAGTATTGGATTGTCGATCCGATGGATGAAACCTTGACTGTGCTCACCCTGGTCGATGGCCAATATGCCGAGCGCGGCGTATTCCGCCGGGGACAGCAGGCCCGTTCGGGGTGCCTGCCGGACTTCTCCGTGGCCGTGGCAGCCGTGTTCGACGCGGGCAAGCGGCGGCCTGATGCCATTGACCGGGACACCTAGCCCGCATCCGTCACCAACTTCCTGCTGCGGACGCCGATGCACTCGCCCTGCGCGGCCACGCAGGGCAGCCCACTTTCGTCGTAAAGAACGTCGCCATGCTCGACTGCGGATGGACCGGGTCCGAGCAGGTGGGCACAGCGATCGGCTATGCTGCGCATGCCCCGTAGGCGCTTGTCCACACTGCGGGCTCGGTGTTCCCTTTCGAGTCATTCGCGCAGAGCGACAGTGATTGCCCCAGTCATGGTGTCGCCGGTCAGGCGCGCAAGCTCGCTGGCGAGCCGGCAAGTTTCGTCGATCTTGATGATCAGTCCCATCAGGTACCGTAGGTAGAAGACCAGTCAGCCTTCTACCCTCGTGCGTTCGTTGGCTTCGGGCAAGTCAGGTCGGTGATTTGGATTGGCAACAAGCGGTTATTCTTCCTATGCACGGTTTTTCTTCCTATGCTCCACCCTGTGCTTTCGCTGCCGTTGAAGGCCGCAGTAGTTTATTCATGAACAGGTTGGGCCAGGATCATGACCGACTTTCCCGTCACCCCCGAAGAACTGACTCCCGAATGGTTGAGCGACGCGCTCGGCTTTCCCGTACACGATTTCGAAGTCACCCGCTTCGGGGAAGGTGCCGGCCTCATCGCCATGGTGACTCGGGTGCTGCTCACCGCCGACGCCGGCAAACCGCAGTCCATCGTCGCCAAGTTTCCCTCGCCGAACGCCACCAACCGCGGTGTGGCGGAGACTTTCAACATGTATGGGCGCGAGGTGATGTTCTACCGGTCCATTGCCGACAAGGTCCGGATACGTGCTCCCCAGTGCTATTTCGGCACCTTCGATGCGGACACCCACGACTTCGTGCTGCTGCTGGAAGACCTGGGTCATCTTCGCATCGGCGACCAGGTGGCCGGTTGCACGCTGGCCGAAGCGCGCTCCATCCTCGCAGCCGTGGCCGGGTTGCACGCCAGCACCTGGCGCACCACCCGGTTTCCGGGGCTGGTCTCGCACAACAACGCCGCGCAGCGTGACGGCATGATCGCCGGCTTCGAGGTGGGCTGGCCCGCCGTCAATCGCAAGTTTCCCGAACTGATACCCGAAAGCGCGCGTATCGCCGGCGAAAAGATGCCGGGTTCCGTGGGGCGATTAATGGAGGAAATGTGCTGCGATCCGGTTTGCATGGCGCATGTGGATGTGCGCCTCGACAACATCTTTTTCGACGGCGACGAGGTGATGTTCGTCGACTGGCAGTCGGTGTGCACGTCCGCACCGGAGCAGGATGTCGCCTATTTCATCACCCAGAGCGTCCCGCCCGCCGTGCGCGCCCAAGAAGACCTGGTGGCTTACTACCACTCCGAACTCGCCCGCCACGGCGTCGATTACAGCCTGGCCCGATGCCGCGATCGTTACCGCGTGAGCGCGCTGTACCTGCTGTGTTTCGCCGTCACTATCGCCGGTCAACTGGATACGGAAAACGAACGGGGTCGGGCTCTCGGCCGCGTGCTGCTCGGCAACGCTCTGAGCGCACTGGACGAGATGGACGCGTTCGCGTTGCTGGGATAGTCAGGTTCGCACCATGAGCTTGCCGATGTTGTAACCCTCGAAAAGCTTGATCAGTGCCCCTGGCAACTCCCTGAATCCGTCGATGACCGTGGTGCGCTGGGTCAGCAGGCCCGCATCGATCCAGCCGCGCATCTCGGCGATGGCTTCGTCGTACCGGTCGGCGTAGTCGATGACGATGAAGCCTTCCATCCGCGCCCGCCGAAAGATCAGATTGAAGTAGTTGCGCGGCCCCTGGAAGCCGCCCGTGGTGTTGTATCCGGAGATGCCGCCGCAGAGCACCACCCGGGCGTTCATGGCGATGCGGGCCAGGCAGAAGTCGAGAATGTCGCCGCCCACGTTGTCGAAGTAGATGTCGATGCCGTTCGGGCAGAGGCGGTCGAGTTCAGCCTCCACGTCCTGCGTCTTGTAGTCGATGGCTGCGGCAAAGCCGAGATCGTCGGTCAGCCAGGCGCACTTCTCTTCGCTTCCCGCCATGCCGATCACCGTGCATCCCCTGATTCGGGCGATCTGCCCGGCGACGCTGCCGGTGGCGCCCGCCGCACCGCTGATCACGACCACATCGCCCGACTTTGGCCGGCCGAGTTCCAACAGGCCGAAATAGGCGGTCAGGCCAGTGCTGCCGAGCACGCCGAGTGCCGTCTGCGGGTCGAGTTCGTCGTCGAAGGTCTGGAACGGCAGCGTGCGGCCGTTGGAGACGACGTAGTCCTGCATGCCGAACGTGCCGATGACCTGTTCGCCCTCGCGGTAGTCGGAATGCCTGGACGCAACGATGTTGCCGACCGCCCGCGCCCGCATGACGTCGCCGAGCTGCAACGGCGGCACGTAGTCGGAGCGATTCTCCATGTGGCCACGCATGGACGGGTCGAGGGAGATGTAGCGCGTCCTGATCAGCACTTCGCCCTCGCCGGGTTCGGGAACGGGCGATTCCCGATACTCGAAATCGGACTGCTTCACCATGCCCACGGGACGCGCAGCCAGCAGAAACTGGCGGTTCACACTTTCACTCATCGAGCCGGGTCTCTACGATTTAACAGACGCCGAATTATGCGTATCGCCCGTACCGAAAGAAACCGCCCCGGCCGCCGCCGCCATGGTTGCGCGGGTCACGGCGAAGCGGTCGTCGCCCCAGGGCATGGGCATGAGCACCGGATACTCCACGCCCGCATCCACATAGCCCCGAACGAAATCCGTCACCTCGCCGGCTGAGCCGATGAAATCGATGGACTGGATCATGCGCTCGGAGATTGCCGCCAGCGCCCCGGATCGGTCCCGCTCTGCCTGGCGCGCGCGCACCTTGTCCACTTCATCGGCAAAACCGCTGGCGCGGAACATGTTGGCGTAGCCATCCGCCATCGCGTAATTGAAAAGGTCTTTCCTGGCCGACTGTGCACACCGCTCGAAATCGCCAACCGCCGCATGCACATAGGCGAAGATGCGCGCATTGCCGCCGGCGCGGACGCGGGCGACGGAGGCGGCCACATGAGCGGCGGGAATGTAGTTGAGCAACACCCCGTCCGCTATTTCGCCGGCGAGTTCCAGCATCCTCGGGTTCAGCGCCCCCATGACGATCTTCGGGCGGCGCTCGCCGAGACGCACGCCGAGGCGGAACCGTTTCACCTGCCAGAAATCCCCCTCGAACGTGACCGCTTCGCCCGTCAGGCACTCCCGCACCAGGGCGACGTACTCGCGCATCATGGCGATTGGCCGCGCGGCGTTCGGGGCCCCGTGCTGGCGCAGGATGCCCGGCGCGGAGACCCCCAATCCCAACCAGACATCCGCGTCGGGGCTCATGGCCTGCAGCGTAGCCGCCGACATCGCGGCCAATGGTGGTGTGCGAAGCTGAATCGGGACGATGCCCGTTCCAAGGCCCAGGCTTGGAACCGCCGCCGAAACGGCGCCCAGCAAGGTGAATGCGTCCGTACCCGTCGCTTCCACCGTCCACAAGGATCGATAATTCATGGACTCGGCCAATCGCGCCACCTCGATGGACGCGCGGGGCCCGAGTACCGCCAGGCTGCCAATCGTGACGCCCAGGGGCGTTTCTGCGGACATGGTCGCATTCTCCGTTTCGTGCCTCTGTCGCAAGAGAGAATGCCAAACGAGGCGGTCTTGCATCAATTCCCGATTTGGTCCCGGTTTTGCCGGCTACCTGAATAGCGCGACTTCGTGGACAATCGCGGTATCGCCGACTCGGTCCTGGAGGACTCATGAAATACATCGAACCGGCCGCAGCCCGGGAAATGGACGGTCTGCGCCTCGCGCTCACGGCCGGGGCGCCGGCGCCCTACAGCCTGGCCGCCCGGGCGATTTTCGATCATCACGGTGTGAACTACGTGCCCGTGCTGCAGGTCGGCGGCGCGGCGAACGAAGACCTGCTGGCATGGACCGGCCACCGCAATGCACCGGTAGCCGTCTACAACGACGAGACGCCGCGCACCGGCTGGCTCGAGATTCTGCAACTCGCCGAGCGGCTCGGCTCCGGGCCCTCGCTGGTTCCCTCGGACATCGACGAGCGGATGCTGATGGTCGGCCTCGCTAACGAACTGATCGGCGAAAACGGCTTCATCTGGAACCTGCGGGTGGTGATGCTCGGCCTCGCCGGCCCGGAGCGGGTCGCCGAGGAGCGCAAGCGCAACCCCATGTACAGCCAGTACGGCTACAGCGAGGAAGCGGCCGCGCAGGGCCTGGTCCGGGCCCAGGCGGTCCTGAAACGATTGACCGTTCAACTCGTCGCCCAACGCAAAGCCGGGAGCCGGTACATCATCGGCGATACGCTGAGCGCGCTCGACATCTACTGGGTGTACTTTTCCCAGGCGGTAAAGACGTTTCCCGAATCGCTCTGCCCGATGCCGGCGCCCATGCGCAAAGCCTACGACATCGTCAGCGGCATGCTCGGGGAGCAGGACGACATCCTGGTCGAACAACGGGACGGGGTGCTCGCCGAAAACCGGCTACCAATGGATTTCTGATCTGGCGCGGCGAGATTCTCTGTCGGCAAGAACCCTATAGCCGACCCCCGTTCGCAGTTTTGACCGATGCTCATCGTCATGTTCGAACAGCGTTTTTCAAGCAACCAGTACGTGACCGTTGGTGTTGCGCAGGCACTTTCGCGCCTTCGAGCATGTGCCCGGTTTGCGGGTATGGCAGCTTCGTTCAAATGCAGTTGATAGCAAGGCCGCACGACCGGTGTTTCCCGAGGTGACTTCCGCATGGACTGCCTGCACCGACCGCATCGTCCGAAACGTGGAGAATTGCGCATCGTGACAATCAGCATGCTTTGGCCGGACACCGGATGCGGCCTGAATTCACGTGCGCTTTGCGGGGCGTTGCTGCTTGCGGCGTTGTGCGCGGCGCCTCTCGCCTGCCTGGCGGATGCTTCCCTCACCCCTGCGGAAATTGTCCGGCGCGCCCACGTAGCCGCCGGCGCAGACATTTGGGTACGGCCGACCAGCCTTTACCTCTCCGGAAGCGCCACGTTCTACGAAGGCACTTCGCAAAAGATCTTCGACCGGCACGAGATGTGGCGCGTCTATCCGAAGGTCAAGGTCTCCGCACACCAGGCCGACGGCAAGGTGAGAATCCGCAGCAGCCGGAAAGGAAGGGTCGCACTGGACCTCGCGTTCGACGGCCAACGCACATTCGTCAACGGCGTAGTTTCCGACGATTCCGGAGAAAGCCGCCGCTGGGCATCGAATTTCGGGTTCGGCGTGATAAGACACGCACTCGATGCAGGCTATTCCCTGCAGCGACTCGCGGACGACCTCGTGGACGGCACGCCCACTTTTACCATCCAGGTCACCGATCCGACAGGCACGACTACCCTATTCGGCATCTCTCGCGCCGACTACGCCATTCTCATGGTCGGATTCGACACGCCACGCGGCTGGCACCAACGCATCTATTCCGATTTCTTCTCGAAGCCCGGAGTAGCGTGGTCCCAGCCGGGGCGAGTTCGCCTTTACTACGACGGCGTCAAGCAGAACGAAGTGCGCTGGACCGATTTCGCCGTCAATCGACCGATCGACCCGGAGGTGTTCCTGTTTCCCGTTGCGGAAAGCGCGGATTGATGCCGCCGTAACTGCTTGATCATTGTTAGATTCAGGCCGTTTGCGGCCAGTTAGATTCAGGACGTTTCGGCGATCTACGGGATGTCGGTCGCGTCGAAGTCCGGCGGGGTGGGTTGTGCCGCTTTCAGGAGCGGCACTTCCGGCGTCCGTTCCGAGTAGTTGGCCCGCTCGCTTCGACCACGGAAGTAGGCGTTGGTTTCCGGGTCGACACTGAACAGGTAGCAGCCTTTCTGCCCGCGGGTCATCAGGGTGCGGTAGGTGTTCTTGATGACCCGGTCCGCGAGGGCTCTGGCCTTTTTCGGGTCTTCCCGGAGCATTTTCTTGTATCCGCGGATGGAATGGTCCTGGGAAGACCGCTTGCCTGCGTCGGTGATCACCCGCCCATCGCGCACGACGAAATCCGGCCCGATGACCACGCCCACGTAGTCGAGTTCCAGGCCCTGGCTGGTGTGGATGCAACCGATCTCGTTCACGGAGTCTGGGGCGATGATCCAGCTCGGGCCGTCCTCATCGAGGTTCCAGCGCATGGCGAAACCGTGTTCGGGAATGACCACATCCTCGATAGTCGGGTTCTTCTTGCCCTTCCAGTCCCAGCAGTAGCCGGCGACCATGCGTGCCTTGTTGGCAGCGCGATTGCGTTCGACGATGCAATCCCGCAGGTCGTTTGGGGAGTCGAATACCTGGAAGTCGTAGTCGATGCCCTTGAGTGTCCGATTTGCCGTGTCTCGAATCTGAAGGGCATTGTCGACCCAGGCAAGGTAGCCGTCGGAACCGTTGCACCGGAACTGCGATTCGAGCTTTAGTTCGGTCAGGTTGGCGCCGCCGTATGCCGCAAAATGTCGTATGGCCTCCCTGCTTCCGATGTCTCTCAGCGTGACGCGCTGGTCCTGATCCAGGAAGAAGATGGCCAATCGGGCGGTTCGAATGATTTCCTTGATCTGGTTCTCGCCCTGGTTGCCGTAGAACCCGGACTTTTCGTTCAGCCGGTGGGCCTCGTCGACAATCAGGCAGTCGATGGAGTCGCGCGGTGCCTTCACATACACCCCGGAGCCCTTGAAAAGACTCGTGATGCGCGACTTGCGCAGCGTGCCGGTCAGCACCTTCTCGTAGACCGCTCGGGGAGCGGCATTGCGGGACACGTATTGCGCCACGTTCCCTCGACGCGTGAGTTCCACCAGCAAGTTAACCGCCACCACGGACTTGCCCGTCCCCGGCCCGCCTTCGACTAGAAGTACTTCCTTGCCGCCCGCTCTGACCCGGCCGGCCAGTTCGAGTGCCGTTTCGTAGACGACTTTCTGATCGTCGATCATCTTGAATTCGGGCTTGCCCTCGAGCAACGAAGACAGGTGATCGACGAGGTTCTTAGATGGCCGCAAGCGCCCGTTCTCGATCCGGTAGAGCACTTTCGACCGATCGCCGTAGCGCACGTGGCGCGCGAGGAAGTCCCGCAGCCGCTCGGCGTCGTCGCGCAGGAACACCGGCGCCCGGTCGATGTGTTCCTGGTAGAACGACGACTTGATCGCCTGCGCGTTGCGGCAATTGTGCAGATAGGCGCACGGGTACAGCGAAATGCCGCCCTCCTGGACCTCGACGTTGAAGTCGCGGATCAGCGCCGCATACGTCCACGCCTGATAGGAGGGATGGGTGACCTCGCGCACGGCTTTGCCGAGGAAGGTCGAGACGATCGCGTCCTTGCCGGTCTCCTCGACGGCTTGCCACTGCTTCAACTCGACGATAACTGCACAGTCTCGCTTCGCCTCGTCCGCTCCGGAGAGAATGAAGTCGACGCGTTTCGATGTCAGCGGCACCTGGTATTCGATCGCGACCCCCGCATCTTTCGGAATGTCACCGTCGACGAGCGCGTTATTCATGTACTGCAGCGAGTTCTTCCAGGAAGCGATTTCTGCCGGGGACACGCCAATCCCGGGTTCCGATCGAATTCCGCCGAGGATGATTTCTTCAATCCGGTTCGCGAAAACGTCCCGGGAAAATTGCGCCCGGGTTTCCGAGTAGACGATCAAGGTGGTGCATTCCTCATGGTTCGGGAAGGGCCGGCCGGCCGGAGGGGTACTTGATGGCGTTCGCCGCAATCTTGTCCTCGACGGCTTCTTCCACGTCGACGCCCAGCTTGTCCGCCAGCATGACCAGATAAATCTGGATGTCCGCAATCTCGGCAGCCAACGCCCCCCGGTCAACGGCGTCGGGCGAGGCCGATTGAGCCTCCGTCAGCCACTGGAAGTGCTCGACAAGTTCCGCCACCTCGACGGAGAGCGCCATCGACAGATTCTTGGGCGAGTGGAACTGCTCCCAGTCGCGCTCACGCGCGAATCTCCCGAGTCGTTGGCTGAGTGCGGCGAAATCCACCCCTGGTCATGTCTCCGGCTGCAGATCGTCAACATACAGCGCGGTGTCCTCCCAATGCAACGGCAACGCTGTCCGCACTGTCGTATCGGGCCGGGGCACGGCGATAGATTTCTCTTTTGCGAGCGAGAGCCCTGTCCCGCAAACAAGTGTGATTACGCGTGGCCGTTTTGCCCTCGACGGCGTTGCTCTTCCTTGTGTGGGGCCTGCGTGTAGGGCCTGCCACACGGCGGCGTCGCGCCTTGCCGGGAACCGAAACGGCTTGGCGTCCGAAGCCCACTTGCTTGCGGGACAGGACACTTGCTAGCGCATTGGCGAAAAGTCGGCCGGCCGCAAGATCTTGATGTTCTGTTCGACGATGGCGTCGAGGGCCCAGACCTCGTCGATGAATCGATCCCACCGCGGATCGGCCTCCATCGCTGCCCGGCGCGTCTCCCGATCGCCCAGGCTGTCGTAGCCCCACATGAACACCACCTGGTGCAGATTGCCGATCTCGGTGGTGAAGAGGCCGAGAAAGGTGCCAAGGTGATCCTTCTGTATGGGCAGCCCCTCGGATTCGTACTTGGAAAGCCAACGCCGCATGGTGCCCGGCCGGAAGCTGTAGGTTCGGTGGTCGATGATCATCGGGCCGCTCCTCTTTCAGAATGGGTGGAGGCGTCGAGAATCAGGTCGCTCGCCTTTTCCGCGATCATGATGGCAGGCGCGTTGGTGTTGCCTCGCGTGATGCTGGGCATGATCGATGCATCCACCACGCGCAGGCCCTCGATGCCATGGACCCGCAGCTCGGCATCCACCACCGCCTCCGCGTCGACGCCCATCTTGCAGGAACCCACCGGATGCAGCGTTGTCATCGCTGCATCGACCAGCCACTTGCGCAGTTCGGCGCGCGTTTGCAGCCTCGGCCCAGGGGACAGTTCCTCGCCGAGCACCGGTTCGAATACGCGGGCCGCCATCACGTCGCGCATCATTTCCACACCGGCGATCATGGTTTCCGCGTCCCCCTGATTCTCCAGGTAGTTGGCGAAGATCAGCGGGGGATCTTCCGGATTCGCCGAGCGCAGCCCAATGCGTCCTCTGCTGGTTGGCTTCACCGGCCCGATACGAACGGTAAAACCGTGTTCCCGGGCGATATCGTCTGAACCGCGCGGAGACAGCAGGGACCAATGCATGTTGGCGGTCTCTTCGGTGGCGGGCATGAAGTGGGTTTGAATGTCCGGGGCTTCCAGTGCCGTCGAACTGCGCATGAAGGAACCGGCCTCATAGGGGAAGGAGGTGACGAAACCGGTACCGAACAAGGCCGCACGGGCGACGCCGAGCGCCACCCGGTCCACCCGCAGGTTGTCGCGGATGGAAACCGGCGCCCGGCAGGAATGCACCAGGCAGCAATCCACGTGATCCTGCACGTTCTTGCCCACGCCCGGCAGGTGGTGCACCGGGACGATGCCGTGGCGCTCGGTTTCCTCGCTATCGCCGATGCCGGAGAGCATCAGCAGTTGCGGAGAATTCACCACACCGCCGCAGACGAGTACCTCCTGAGCTGCCCTGGCGATGTGCAGGCGTCCCGCCGACCGGTACTGAACGCCTGCTGCGCGGGTTCCTTCCATGACGATGCGATGGGCCAGCGCGCCGGTCGCGATGTCCAGATTGGGGCGGCTCATGACGGGATGCAGAAAGGCCCTGGCCGAACTGCAGCGCTTGCCGTTCTCGATGGTGAAGTCGTAACGGCCAAATCCTTCCTGCTGCTCGCCGTTGAAGTCGTCGGTGAATTCGTGCCCCGCCTGCTGACCGGCCTCGACATAGGCATCGAACATCGGGTTTTCGCCCCGTGCCCGGCGCACGGTGAGTTCTCCGCGGTCGCCATGGTAGCTGTCGCAACGGTCTTCGTGGCGCTCTGAGCGTTTGAAATACGGCAGAACGTCGGCGTACGCCCATCCCGGGTTGCCGGCTGCCGCCCAGGCGTCGTAGTCGGCTGCATTGCCGCGCACGTAGATCATGCCGTTGATGGTGGAACTGCCGCCCAGAGCCTTGCCGCGCGGCCAGTACACGCGGCGTCCGTCCAGATGCGCCTCGGGTTCGGTGTGGTAGCCCCAGTTGTAGATGCCCGAGTGCATGAGCTTGCCCATCAGCATCGGCAGGCGAAACAGCATGTTGCGGTCCCGGCTGCCGGCTTCGAGCAGCAACACCCGGTGTTCGCCGCCGGCCGTGAGCCGATTGGCCAGCACGCAACCCGCGGAACCCGCGCCGACGATGATGTAGTCGTATTCCCCTTGCATGCCCTGCTCCGCTACCAGGCGATCGGCTCCTGGTTCATGGCTTCGAGCTTGCGATTGCACTCGACAAATGGATTGCGGCAGCGAAGGAAGGCATCGCCCGCGGCGGGGTGCGGGGCAGCAATCACCGAGGGATGATCGGGATTGTCGAAATCTCCGGTCAGACCGCCTTCGACGGCGGCCTTGCGGGCTGCATCGCCGAACAGAACGAAGACCGCCCGCTGCGGCCGAACGCCGAGAAGATGCCGAATGACGCGCGCCACGAAGGGCCGCCACAAGGGGATGTGCCCGCCGTACTGGTGAGGATGGCCGTCCACCGAAAAGCGGCTGATGGTGAGGCTCGAGTTCAGCAGCAGAATGCCTTGACCGACCCAGTGCCGTGCCAGTGCAGCCGGGGCGGGAAAGCGGTTGCACGGATCGGAAACCGCTGCCAGGGCGCACGGCCATTGGGCCACGCCTCGAGCGTAGCCGGGGTCTCCGCAGCGGGCAGCGTAAACGCTTTGAATCAGGCTGCGCATGCTGTGGGAATCCATGCCGTCGAGGTCGCCCCAATCGGAATAGGCGCCGGCTTCGAAAGCGCGGCCGGTGGCGAAGCGAACGTCCGGATAGGGGTCCTGGCCCAACAGCACGCAGCGCACCCCCGCTGGCGCGATGCCGTCGAATGCGCGAAACAGATGCGCCCCTCGAGGCGCGCCCGGCAAGGCGTGGTTGCGACGCCCGGGGTAGACGAGTTCGCCGTCGTCAATGCCGAGCGTCGAATCGATTGCATCGAAGGGCAACTCGAATCCGTCGAACAACGGCCGCCAAGCCGAGGGCAGGTCGGAGCGCCACCCTTCGAGCCATCGGCACATGAACTGATTGAGGGGCTCGGCCATCAGCGGGCTATACTAATGCCCATGAGGACTCGGCGGCGCAGCATCTCCAGCAGGCGGCGCATCAGCCCCTTGAACCGGAGGAAGGCGACATGGCCCGAGCGTCCAATCCCCGCGACCGGAAGGAAGCGCAGATATTGCGCGCGGCAGAGAAACTGCTCGCCACCCGCGGCCTGCACGGCACCCGAATGGAGGACATCGCCCGCGCCGCCAAGCTGCCGCGTCCCAACCTCTACTATTACTTTTCCTCCAAGCGGCAGATTTACCGGCGCATTCTCACCCAGCTTCGCGCCGACTGGGTGCGTGCCTTCGATGAGATTGCACCGGACCGCGAACCCGAGGAGGCAATAAGAGGCTACATTCGGGCGAAAATCGAGTACTCCAAACGGCATCCGGTGGCGTCCAAGGTGTTTGCCAAGGAAGTCATTCGGGGTTCCGACATGCTCACCCGGGAAGAGCACGAAAGCATTCGAGCGTTGACCGAGGCGAAGTGCGCCGTGCTGCGCGGGTGGATGGACGAGGGCAAGATGGACCGCCTCGACCCCCGCCATTTCTTTTTTCTGGTATGGGGCGCCACCCAGTATTACGCAGACTTCGAGCAGCAAATCCGCAGCATTCTCGGCGTCCGCCGTCTGACCGCGAAGCACTTCGAGGATGGCGTTGACACCGTGACGGGCATCGTGCTCAAAGGCTGTGGCCTCGAGTCCTGACTGCGTTTCGCTCGCCATTCAATCCCTTGCGTCCGTTGTGCGTTACGTGGGGCTTCCCCGGCCACCTGTCGGCAAGCTATCCGGAACTGACAAACTTGTCAAACTAAAACGTCAGAAAAAGTTGACATCTTTGTCAAGCCCGATTACGTTTGGCGCAATTGTCGATCCAATGGGGTAGCCAGGATGCGAAACACGCAGCAAAAGGGGCAAGAGGGGATTGTATCTGGTGTCCTGTCGCTCGGTTTCCGGATACCGCCGTCGACAGCCGCATGGTGCGTCGCAGGGCTGGCGTCGCTCGGTGGCCCGGTTGTGGCCAGCGCGGCGGAATCGGCCGCAGCATCGGCCGGCGCCATCGAGGAAGTGATCGTCACGGCGCGCAAACGGCAGGAGTCGCTGCAGGAAACGCCCATCTCCATCACCGCCTTCTCCGAGGCAGACCTCGAGCAGGCCAACATGATCGACCTGCGCGACATCGGCAAGTTCACGCCGGGGATGTCGTTCACCTCCTACGGCATGGGCAGCGCGGAGGCAGGGGCCATATTTCTGCGCGGCATCGGCCAATCGGACCACATGGTGACCACCGACCCGGGCGTCGGCCTGTACATCGACGGCGTGTACATGGGCCGCAATCAGGGTGCCGCGCTCGACCTCCTCGATCTCGAGCGGGTGGAAGTGCTGCGCGGCCCCCAGGGCACCCTGTTCGGCAAGAACACCATTGGCGGCGCGGTCAACGTGGTCAGCCGCAAGCCGAGCGGCGAGCCCGGCGGACATCTGGCCGCCACCATTGGCGAGGACGGGCGCATCAATCTGGAAGCGTCGGGAGAATTCGCATTGAGCGACGGCCTGGCGCTACGAGCGGGCATCATGAGCCGCAACCGGGATGGCGTCGGCGAGCAGGTGTTCACCGGCGACGAACTTGGCGACGAGGACAGCTCGAGCGGACGGGCGCAATTGCATTGGACCGGGAACGCCTCGGAACTGTCCGTGGTGCTGGACGCCAGCAGGGCACGGCAAGGGGCGGTGCCGCACAGTTTCTACGAGTTTGCCGACTGGATGGTGGCCTTCTTCGGCGCCGCACCCTGCTTCACCAGCACCGGGCCCGGCCAATACACCCCTTGCGCCAGCGGCACCGATGCCGACCCCTTCGACAACTACTCACTGGACGACCTCGACTCCGAACAGGACTTGTTCGGCGCTTCCGCCACCTGGCAGTGGGATCTTTCCGAAAGCCTGTCGCTGAAATCCATCACCGCCTATCGCGACATGGAGTACGTCGGCAACCTGGAGTTCGACGGCGCCCCCCAGGTGGTCGTCTACTACGCGGAGACCGGCGCTTCGGATCAGTTCTCCCAGGAGGTGCAACTGCTCGGCGAAAACGAAGCGGGCACCGTCAACTGGATCGCCGGTCTCTATTATTTCACCGAGGAAGGCCACAACCTGCAGGACGATAACCAGTTCGGGGCGCTGGACCGGCGATTTTCCCAGGTGGAGACCAAGAGCTACGCCGCCTTCGGCCAACTCACTGCCGACTTGAGCGACCGATTCAGCGTGACCGCGGGGCTGCGCTACACCGACGAGAAAAAGGACTACGACATCTACTATCAGTCGCTGGATGCCAGCGGCGTACCGGCCGTCGACGAAAACGGGCAGCTTGTCTACAACATCCCCCCGGATGCCCTCGGCGATTCATGGGATGCCGTCTCGGGCACCGTCAACGGCAAATTCCAGGTCTCCGATGAGTTCATGCTCTATGCAACCTACTCCCGGGGATTCCGCAGCGGCGGATTCGCTGCCCGTCCGGCTGCCCCGGACAGCGTCGGCGCCTACGACCCCGAGACCGTCGACATGATCGAAGTGGGCTTCAAGACGCAGGCACTCGACGACCGGTTGCGGCTCAACGTTTCGGCCTACACCAGCGACTACAAGGACTACCAGGCGCAGGTGAATCGCGTCGGCAACGCCTTCGACACCCGGGTACTGAACGCAGCCGAAGCGGGAATCGACGGCTTCGAAGCCGAATTGACCGCCCAATTCTCGCCTTGGCTTCGGCTGGTGGCCACCCTCGGCTACACCGATGCAGAGATCGTCGAAGTGGACCTCGACCCCGCCCTGGAGGCAAATTTTACCGAAGGCTCGCGGTTGCCCTACGTCAGCAAGGTCACCTACAGCATTTCGCCCCAGGCCATGTGGCCTCTGGCGAACGGGGCCAGCCTGCTGCTGCGCGCCGACTACGCCTACCGGGACGACTTCTACGGCCAGATCGCCAACTCGCCCTTCGAAAAGGAGGACGGTTACGGCCTATTGAACGCCCGCATCGAATTCTCAAGCCCCGGCGAACGCTGGCGGCTCGCCCTGTACGGCATCAACCTGGCCGACAAGAAGTACACGCGCGTGCGCAACTACTACCCCGGGTTTCTCGGCTTCGCCCTGTGGAACACCGACCGGCGAGAAATCGGAATCAGCGGTCGCGTTGAATTCTAGCCCTCATCCGTCACCAACTTCCCGCTGCGGACGCCGATGCACTCGCCCTGCGCCGATCCTGCCGGGTTGATTCTCGACCGTCGATCGCAAGAGAAGGGCGCATGACGATAGCTGCCGCAGGTGTCGCCATGGAGACCTCGCCCCTCAATTCACCGGACCTGGCGCCTCACCGGACCACGCGCCGGTGCGGCCCGATCACTGCACCCGGAGCATTCGGAATCCGGCCAAGGAGGGCCGATGTCGCTGCTGATTCGTAACGGCCGCGTCGTCACGGCGGTGGACGACTATCAAGCCGATCTCTTCATCGAGGATGAAGCCGTCTCCCTGATTGGCCGCAGCCTCGAAATCGAGGCTGACCGCATCATCGATGCCAAGGGCAAGCTGGTCATCCCCGGCGGCGTGGATCCCCACACCCACATGGACATGCCCTTTGGCGGCACCACCAGCGCCGATGACTTCGAGTCCGGCACTCGGGCGGCCGCGTTCGGCGGCACCACCACCATCATCGACTTCGCCATGCAGCAAAAAGGGCGCTCCACCTTGGAGGGTTTGGAGGCGTGGCACGCCAAGGCGGCGGGCAAGGCCAGCATCGACTACGGCTTCCACATGATCGTCACTGACATGGCCGATGAGCGCCTTTGGGAGATGCGCCGATTGGCGGACGAAGGCGTGACGTCATACAAGCGGCATTCGCAGCCCCAATCCCTTCTGGTTGGCATCCGGCCCGCCGACCAACAGCGGCGAGCAGGTGATGCGCGCTTTCGATGCGGGTTGGGGCGGTGCGGTTTGGAAGACACTGGGCGAGCCCATCGTCAACTTGAACAGCCGGTTTGGCGCCTTGGACATCGGCAGCGTCAAAGTGGCCGGATTCAACAACATAGAACTGATTACCGACCGGCCCCTAAGCGTGAACTTCCAGGAGATGGCCGAAGTCAAGCGGCGCTATCCGAGCCATGCGCTGATCGCCAGCCTGATGGTGGAGTCCCGCGCGGAATGGCGCGACCTCATTCAGCGTTCAGAGGATGCCGGCTGCGACGGCATCGAACTGAACTTCGGCTGCCCGCACGGCATGTGCGAGCGCGGCATGGGCAGCGCGGTCGGCCAAGAGCCTCGCGTACTGGCCGAAATCACCGGATGGGCCAAGGAATTCGCCTCGGTTCCCGTGCTGGTCAAGCTCACGCCAAACGTGGACGACATTCTGGTTCCGGCACGGGCAGCGGTGGAAGCGCGGGCGGACGGCCTGTCCCTCATCAATACCATCAAGAGCCTGATCGGCGTCGATCTCGACCGCATGGCGCCCCTGCCGTCAGTGGCCGGCGAAGGCACCCATGGTGGCTATTGCGGCCCGGCCGTCAAGCCCATTGCCCTGCACATGGTGGGAGCGCTGGCCCGCGCAGGCGGCATCGATGTGCCGCTCTCGGCCATCGGCGGCATCGCCACCTGGCGGGATGCCGCTGAGTTCATGGCCTTGGGCGCCGCCAACGTCCAAGTCTGCACAGCGGTCATGCACAGGGGCTACCGCATCGTCGAGGACCTGATCGAAGGCTTGAGCGAGTTCCTGGACGCCAAGGGCATCGCTTCGGTTGCCGAACTGGTTGGCCAGGCAGTTCCGAAGTTCCGCGATTGGGGTGATCTCGACCTCAGCTACCGCATCGTCGCCGACATCGACGCCGAGCGCTGCATCGGCTGCCATCTGTGCTACATCGCCTGCCTGGACGGCGCCCATCAGTGCATCCACACCGCCCAGTCGCCCTGCAGCGCATGGCATGGCGACGCCGATCACGGCCAGCACCCACGCACCGAGGTCCTGGCGCCTGTCCTGCATAAACCGCAGCCGGGCTTGACCGCTCGGGTGCCCTGGGTGGACGAAGCGGAGTGCATCGGCTGCAACCTGTGCGCACTGGTCTGCCCCGTGCCCGGATGCATCACCATGCGGGAATTGGAACCAGGCAACGACAACCGTCTTTGCGCAGGCTAGGCTTAGCCGCGTTCCATACTTTCGGCCAAGGAGGACTCGTGAATCTGAACGATAACGGGCTGCTGCGCACCCAGGCTTATGTGGACGGCCGTTGGATCGACGCTGATGACGGCGGGCTGATTGCTGTCACCAATCCGGCCAACGGCGCCACGGTTGCCGAAGTGGCGCGCTGCGGCGGCGCGGAGACGCGCCGGGCCGTCACGGCCGCGCAGCTAGCGCAAACTGAGTGGCAAAGGCGCACCGCCAAGGAAAGAGCGGATGCCCTAAGGGCGATGTTCGATCTGATGATCGCCCACCGGGAGGACTTGGCGAGGATTCTCACCGTCGAGCAGGGCAAGCCATTGGCCGAAGCCCGGGTGGAGATCGCCTATGGCGCCAGCTACTTCGAGTGGTTCGCCGAGGAGGCCAAGCGCATTTACGGGGACACCATCCCGGCGCCAAGCGCGGACAAGCGCATCGTCACCGTGAAGCAGCCGGTGGGCGTGGTCGCCTGCATCACGCCCTGGAATTTCCCCAACGCCATGTTGGCGCGCAAGATTGCGCCGGCCTTGGCGGCCGGCTGCACGGTGGTCTGCAAACCCGCCACGGCAACGCCGCTCTCGGCGCTGGCCATTGGTGCGTTGGCGGAGCGGGCCGGCGTGCCCGCCGGCGTCATCAACATCCTGGCCGGGGACACCCGTTCGATCGGCGATGAGTTGACCGGCAATCCCGCCGTGCGCAAGTTGACCTTCACTGGCTCCACGGCGGTGGGGAAAACCTTGATCCGCGCCTGCGCCGGCACGGTCAAGCGCACGTCGATGGAGTTGGGCGGCAATGCGCCGTTCATCGTCTTTGACGATGCGGACCTCGACGCGGCCGTGCGTGGTGCGGTGGCCTGCAAATTCCGCAACGCCGGCCAGACCTGCGTATCGGCCAATCGCATGCTGGTGCAGTCCGGCGTGTTCGACGACTTTGCGGAACGCTTGGTCGAAGCCGCGCAGGGCCTGACCTTGGGCGACGGCCTGGACCAGAGCACCACCATGGGGCCGCTGATCGACGCACCCGCCGCCCGCAGCGTGAGGGACCTTGTTGACGATGCCGTGACGAACGGTGCTTCGATATTGGCCGGATCCGACCACGCCGACAATGGGGAGACCTTCGTCAGGCCGACGGTGCTGGCTGGCGTGACGGCCGACATGCGCGTCTGCCGGGAGGAGATATTCGGGCCCGTGGCGCCGCTCTTGCGCTTTGACACCGAAGAGGAGGCCATCGAACTGGCCAACGACACGCCCTTCGGCCTGGCCGCCTACTTCTACGCCCGCGACCTCGGCCGCGTCTGGCGAGTGGGCGAGGCGCTCGAGTTCGGCATTGTCGGCATCAACGAAGGCATCATCTCCAACGCCGCCGCGCCGTTCGGTGGCGTCAAGGAATCGGGCAATGGCCGCGAAGGCTCCAAGTACGGCTTGGACGATTACCTGGAGATCAAGTACTTGTGCATGGGCGGCATTGACGCATGACACTCAAGTGGCGCGAGTGGCCGGTCCGTTTGCATCAAGTGTCCTGTCTCCCAGGCAGGTGTCATCATGCGTGGCCGTTTCGGCCCCCGGATGCTCTGGTCGGCATCTGTCACCAACTTCCTGCTGCGGCCGCCGATGCACTCGCATAAGCGCGGCCGTGCTCCTTCCAGCCGGTTTGACATCCTGTCGAGTATGCCTGCACCGGCTTCCAGTCCGAGCGGCTGCGCAGGACGGCGCGTTTTGCCGCAGCGACGAAACGTCGACGCCCTTGCGACGATAGTTGATGACGGATACGGGCTGGTCTTGCTGGCTGCGTTGCGTCTTGCCGGAAACCAAAACGGCCCGGCGCCTGAAGCCCACAATTCTCCGAATAGGACACGACTCCTGACGTGAACGGCTATTGCTCGATACGGGCGTGGAACGCTTTTCAGCCGCGCAACCCCATGTGAGGCCGTTGAATAACGGGAGGCGACGGCGTGGCCAGCAGTTTGCATAGCGAATCCGGTTTCGGGGCGATCATCGCCACCGGCGCCTGCGCGGCCATGATCTTCAACACGCTGCCGCTGTTTCTGGGCGCGGCGGCAGACGCGCACCAACTCAGCCATGCCGCTACCGGCGGATTGGGGAGCCTCTACTTGGGCGCATTTGGCCTTTCGTCGGTCGCGGCGGCCTGTTTTTTGGGGCGGTCGAACCGCCGGGCTTTGGCGTTGGGCCTTTTTCCGGGTGCGGCCGCCATGCTGGCGCTTGCCGCAGTGGCCGAAGGCTGGCTGTTCTTTGCGGCCTGTGTCTTCGGGGCAGGCCTGTTGCTCGGAGCGCTTTACAGCCTTTCTTTCGTGATCGCCGGCGAACGTTCGAATCCGACCCGCGCTTTCGGCATCAAACTCTTGGGTGAGGTAGCGCTTGGGGCCGTGCTCTTGGCGGTCATCCCACTGTATCTGCTACCCGCGTTCGGCATGGCCGGAATGCTGACGGCGTTCGCCTTGGTGGTGTTGGCCGGGGCGCTGTGCGTCCCCTGGATTGCCCGCCGGGCGCCGATGCCCAACGCTGCATCGCTGTCAGCAGGACCGGCCAATCCGGCGTTGCCGATGGTCGCGTTCGCCAGCTTGGCCGCACTGTTCGTCTTCACCATAGGCCAGAGCGCCCTCTGGTCCTTTGCGGAGCGGCGCGCCAGCGCGGCCGGCTTCGACGCCGCCGCCATCGGGGCGGCTCTTTCGGTTTCCGCCTTGGCCGGCGGCCTGGGTTCATTGGCCGCAGCCTGGCTTGCGGAGCGCCATGGGCGCATCAAGCCACTGCTGGCCGCTGCGCTGCTGCAGGGGCTGGCCCTTGCGCTGTTCGCGGCGGCGGGTGGCTTTGCCGCCTATGTCGCCGCCATCAATCTCTTCATGTTCGCCTGGTTGTTTGCGCTGCCCTACATGACAGCCGCGGTGGCGGCATCGGATTCGACCGGACGGGCAACGTCACTCGTCGCCGCCTGTTTGGCCTTCGCAAGCATGATAGGGCCAGGCTTGGCGGGTCAACTGGTCACCGGGGGCGGCTTCGGCTGGCTGTATGCCGCCACTGCCCTTGCCGCGCTTGCCTCCTACCTGGCGTTTGGCCGGTTGGCGATCACCGGCAGTGGGCTCGAGGAGAATACGTCGGACTAGACATCATGTTTTGACCTGCCCGTCCTCAAGAGCGTGGGTTATTTTGGGGGCGGTACTACTTGCCACCAAGTCAGAGCCAAAATTGAGGAGGGCAGGTAATGCAAGACTTTAGAGCAAACGAAACGAAAACGGTATCAGGGCAAGTGCGGCGAACGGCGGTCGACGCAGCGGCATATGTTGGGCTGGACGTGCACAAGGACCCGTTAGAACTACTATCAAGCGTTGCGGCTTTGTTCTACATCATCGGCAAGCCAAGCTCTGATAAGAGATTGATAAGGCATGTCACGTTTATCGGCTTCAATTTTAATGCTGTGCAATAAGCCTTCTGGTAGCAGCAACGTTGCACCAAACACTTGCCACAGCAAAGCAGGTTGCACAAAAGCGCCGCCAAGAGAGCTACCCCCCGAAGCCCACGCCGGGCGAATCTCCTACACCCCATCAGGCCGTCTTCCCCTTCTACTCCGGTGCCTGGCCCCTCAAAGTGAGGCTTCCGATCACCGCAAGATGCCGCGATGTTCCGCCATGGGTTTCTCGTTTGCTGCTTGTTGGGCGGGCTGACGCTCGCTGCGGATGTCTGCACCGGCGACCCGGCCCCGTCGCTGGCCAACGTCTACCAAGGCGGCCTTGACCTAAGCCGCTATTGGGTCAGCGAAAAGCTCGACGGGGTGCGCGCCCTGTGGGACGGCGAAGCGCTTTACTCCCGGCGCGGCAACCGCTTCAACGCGCCGGCTTGGTTCACCGAGGGCTTCCCCGCTCGAGCGCTCGATGGCGAACTGTGGATGGGCCGCGGCACGTTCGAGCGCATATCCGGCGCAGTGCGTCGGAAAACTCCAGACAATGCAGCGTGGCGGCACATTCGCTTCATGGTCTTCGACCTACCGGAGCCGAGGACGCCCTTCGATGACCGCCTAAAGCAATTGCGGCAAATCTTGGTGCCTGCGCCTTCGCCGCACATTGCCTTGGTTGAGCAGTTTCGCGCCGCCAGCGAAGCCGAACTGATGGCAATCCTGGAGCAGGTCACTGCCGAGGGCGGCGAGGGCTTGATGCTCCGCGACGGCCGGTCCCTGCACCGGCCGGGCCGCAGCGACGACCTGCTGAAGCTCAAGACGTACCAGGACGCCGAAGCCATTGTCGTTGCCCACCTGCCGGGCAAGGGCAAGTATCGGGGCATGCTGGGTTCGCTGCTGGTGGAAATGCCGGACGGCCACCGGTTCAAACTGGGCACCGGCCTCACCGACGCAGACCGACGCACGCCGCCGCCGATCGGAGCGACGGTGACCTACAAGCACTTGGGAACCACCGCCAAGGGCGTTCCCCGCTTCGCAAGCTTCATGCGCGTCCGGCGCGACTGACCGGCTTCGGCTCAGGGCTTACAGCCCCAAGTCCGCGTCGAGACGGCTTGCCGCCACCGCCCGCACCTTGGCAGCCAAGCGATAGGATGCCCTTCCTGCGTGAATGACCACCACTTCGTGCAGGTTCAGATCGTCAATCGCCGTGCGCATCGATCGGGTGACTTTGGGTGCGGCGGTGCGCTTGATCTCGATGCCGATGCGGTGGCGCCCCCGGGGCAGCAACAAGTCGAGTTCGGCCCCTGAGTGTACGGCCCAGAAGAACGCTTGTTCGTTGGGCAGGCCCAACTGCTCGATGATGCTTTCCAGCATCAAACCTTCCCAAGATGCGCCGCATTTGGGGTGGGCGTTGAGCGCGTACATGTCGCCGATGCCCAACAAGGCGTGGAGCACGCCGGAGTCCCGCAGGTAGATCTTTGGGGACTTCACTTGGCGCTTGGCGATGTTCTCGTGCCAAGGCTGGAGCTGCCGCACCACCAAGGCGCCGGTCAAAATGTCCAGATAGCGCCGCACGGTCGTATCGGCCACGCCAAAGGAGCGGGCGAATTCAGAGGCCTTCCAAACCTGCCCATGCCAGTGCGCGAGCATGGTCCAAAAGCGCCGCAGTGCGGCGCTCGGCACCCGAAGGCCGAGTTCCGGCAGGTCACGCTCCAAGAAGGTTCGCACGAAGCTCTCGATCCAGAGCGACGCGGACTCATTGGAACGCGCTAGCCAAGCTTGGGGAAAGCCACCCCGGAGCCATCGACGATTGAGCCGATGGTAGCCCACTTCCTCGAGCCCCAAGCCACCCAACTCGTGGTAGTTGATGCGGCCTGCCAAGGACTCGGAGGACTGCCTGATCATGTCCGGCGAAGCACTGCCGAGAATCAGGAATCGCGCGGGCCGCGGACGGCGGTCAGCCAGCACACGCAGGATGGGAAACAGGTCGGGCCGACGCTGCACTTCGTCGATGACCACCAAGCCACGCAATTCATCGAGCACCAGCAGCGGGTCGTCAATCAGCCGATTGAGATCCGCCGGATTCTCGAGGTCAAGCCAATGCACTGGCCCTGCGGCCTTCCTGGCCACTTGCTGCGCCAACGTGGTTTTGCCGATCTGACGGGGCCCGAGAATGGCTACTGCCGGGAACGACTTCAACCGACCAAGAATGACCTCCACATGTTTGCTTCGAGGAATCACAAGCACGAAACTTACCATGAAATCTCGGTGATAGACACCGAGATTTCATGATTTATGCAATCCTGTTTCGGCTCCAGCGCTCAAGCGCGTGACGCAAACGGCGTCAGCTATTCGGGTAATTTTCGGCCCCATCGGTCCGCAAAGGACATTGCACGCGCATCAAGTCGTTTTGCGGGCCTTGGTTTCGCCCACCTGGTGTAGGCGACGGGCAGCATCACGGCCAGCAGGGCATCTTCGGGCAAGTCCACCATTGTCGCGGACTGTACATGAACCCACCGATATCGATTGTCGACGATGCGCGCTTGACCAAAGGAAACACCAAGTTCTCGAGCCTGCTTCGCTACGCGAGGCGCGATTCGTTCCTTCGCTTTCCCAATGTACCACTCACGCAGGGCACCCTGCCTATACTGCTGCGAAACTGCTGCGAAAATAGCAAGCCCCAGTTGACGAGGCTTATAACGCAGTTGAAGCCCAGACAAAGCAACCGCACAGGCAAGGTTGAAGCGAGCTGGCGGAGTTCTCAAACCGTGACATGAATAAAGAGTGGTGACAGGAACTTGTGAGATCCGGGTGCGCTCCCACAGGAATTGGGTCGGGCTGTTGAGCAGAAAGCGAGGCGAACGAAGTCGGGTCAGTTCATAGTAGTCTGGGGCCGGGAAAGCCGTCTACATGGCGAAGGGACTGACAGTAGTATCACGGTGTCTAATATATACATAGACTGGACAAAGTTGAGCGGCAATACCTATGACAACTGCCTTAAACGCCATAGCATTTAAAGCGCGCATATATTCCAAAATTCAATGACAAGCTACGGCCATTGGAATTGCCCACGATTGCAGATAAAGTGCTACAGCAAGCAGTTTCCGAGTTACTGCAAAATATTTGGGAACAGGACTTTGCGCGTAGTAGCTACGGCTATCGGCCTGAAAAAAGCGCGCTCCAAGCTGTACACAGCCTACAACTTGACCTTCAATTCAAGGGCCACGGCTATATTGTTGAGGCAGATATAAAGGGCTTCTTCGATAATATGGATCACGCGTGGTTAATGCGGATGTTTGATCAACGCATTGACGACAAGCGCTTTCTCAATCTCATCAAACAGTGGCTAAAGGCTAGAATCAAAGAACCGGATGGACACTATCACAAGCCTGAATCGGGGCGTCTCGGCAACGGGGCGTTCTACCATGACAATTTGATCGAAGAAAGGTGGTATGAAGATAAAGCAGAAGTATAGAGGCAATGAGACAGAATTCGAGTTTGAGGATTCGATTTTAGTCTACAGTTTTAAAGATTCTCATCAAAGACATAAATTTGGTGTTCCGTATTTGCAAATCTGCTTAGATGAAGAGTTATTTCTCGAGGAAAGAAACCCTTTTTTGAAATACCTTAGTATTCCCTTCTTGGTGGTAGGCTTAGTTGCGTTTATTGCTCCAATAGCAACTTCTGGGGAAAGTCAGAAAGCCGGGTTGATAGTTGCATCATTTTGGTTTTTGGTTGGGGTTATCCCATATATAATGTATTTGAGAAGCACAGTTGCCCAAACAATTTATAATACTTTGAGAGGCAATATTATTGTAATTCATGATGGGCGGGAGAAAGAAATAATAGATACGCTACAGAAAATACAATCGTTAAAAATTATTGAGGCCGACGAGGGTCTTGAAACTAACCGAGATCAAGATGTTCACTAAATTTGATCGGGTAGCCGACGGGCCTGCAATAGGCGGTTCCCTATCCGTAATGAATTTCTACCCAGCGATTTTTCCGCGAGATTAATCAAATAGGCTCAGAATGACCTGTTCGATTGCCAAGTTAATCGGAACAAGTGGCGGAAAGTCTTCTTTAAGTAAGATGATATGGGCGTGAACACGCGGGTGGTGGAACTGGTGAACCCTGACTTTTCCCGGCTCCCCGGGCACTTTGACCATATTCTCCATACGGGGTTATTGACGACCTGATGCCAGAGTTTCCGAGGACTGCATAGACTCATCTGTTCGGATACTCGCAAGTATCGCGGCGAGGCAGATTATGAAGAAGGAAGTTATCAACGATACTCTGCACAGGCTCCGGGCCATGGCGGAACGCGGTGACCCGGAAATGTCCGACTACATGCTCAAGGTGCCGCTGGAGTTTTACCGGTCCGAGGCACTAGCAAAACGTGAGCGTGAGATACTGCTGAAAACCCCGCTGGTTCTGGCTCATCGCGACCAGTTGCGCAACCCACACGACTACATGGTGCAGGTCATGATGGGTATCTCGGTCCTCCTGACCCGGGATCAGGACGGCAAGGCGCACGCCTTCCTCAACATGTGCCGACACCGCGGTCACGAGCCTGCCCAGGGCTGTGGAAACAAAAACCGGAGGATTATCTCGCCCTGGACCCCGACAGGATTGATGACCTGATCGATATGGACAGGCCCGGAGGGCTTCACGCAACCTACTACCTGCCCGGGTCGACCATTGACACCAGCCTTATCCGCTTCCACTACATGGTTCGCGGAGTTGTCGTCGACGATCCCAAGAATGCCGAATACATCAGGGATTTTTCAGAAGTTGGTGCGCACGCAATATTCGAGGAAGACGCCGTAGCCCTGTCGAGTTGCGGACGTGGGATACGTTCCGGTCACCAGGATATCACCATAGGTCCCAATGAGCCGGTTGTGCAGACCTATTCGCAGCAGCTCGCCAACGCATTCGAATACCCGCTCGCACGGGTGAAAATCCAGGCGAATTGATCGGCCTCCCGGCCACCGGGGGTATCCGGCAGTTGACGCACCATTCCCGGCGTTGGGATGTTACGCACAATCGCCATGGCCGA
The DNA here is from genome assembly GCA_965221465.1 of Candidatus Azophilus sp. Taxonomy (GTDB): domain Bacteria; phylum Pseudomonadota; class Gammaproteobacteria; order Pseudomonadales; family Azotimanducaceae; genus Azophilus. Next base: position 4,557,694 of record OZ244892.1, on the reverse strand, counting down.
TCTTCTGGCGCCATTGCGGGGGTTGACAGGCACGCTATAACATAACAATTTGTTGCGGCAGGAAGCGCCAAGGTCATGATCGGCTACGAACCCGCCGCTTGCTTCGCCGGCGATGGCGGTGAGCGCAGACCGTGCATGCGCTTTCAGGGCAACGTCTCGTTACTTTGCGGTTCCCGATAGCCGCTGGGGTTGACATGAACACATCTGACGGCCAATTGTGCCCAATAAGGCCCGGTACCGCCCGCCTGGATTTATATGCGGCCGGGCTCTCGACGCTGTGCCTGCTGCATTGTCTTGCCTTGCCGCTTCTGGTCGTGCTGATGCCATTGGCTGCCCTCGCAGAAAACGAGATCGTGCACCAGATTCTGGTAATCGTCACGATTCCCATCAGTCTGAGAGTGCTCTGGAAGACAGGCCCCATTGACGCAAAAACACCCTTCGTCGGCGCGGTTCTGATCGGTCTCGGGCTGTTGCTGCTCGGGGCATTCGTCGAGACCCTGTCTGCTTACGAGAACCAATTGACGGTTGTCGGCGGCCTGCTGCTGGGCTCGGCGCACATCTGGAACTGGCTGCGACAACGCAGGGAAGCCGGCGACCCGCACCTCGAGGCTGCGGCGATGCACATCGATTGGCGGCGACCGGGTGCAAATTCGAATCGTCCGTAAACGCGATCGACGGGTTTCGGGGCCGCTGGATTTCTCCGCATTCCAGGCGCACACTGTCGTCGAGCTTCCCCCGGAACGTTCCGGGAAGCGGTGAGCAAGCACGGGAGCGCGTCAAGGGCCCCGTGAATTCCCACACAGCCGCTGGAGAAGAAACATGCCCGCCACCCGCCTGAACCGTATCGAATCCACGCTCGAATCGGGCGATCACCCTTACCTGAACGGCGCCTGGACTCCGAACTACGACGAATACGACGCCACGGGCATGGAGGTCATCGGCGAAGTCCCGCGGGACATCGACGGCGTCTACCTGCGAAACACCGAAAACCCGGTCCACCAGCCCATCGGCCGTTATCATCCGTTCGACGGCGACGGCATGCTTCACGCCATGAGTTTTGCCGATGGCCGCGCCGAGTATCGCAACCGCTTCGTGCGCACGGCGGGTTTCCACGCGGAGCAGGAAGCGGGCCGCTCGCTCTGGGCGGGCCTGATCGAACCTCCGTCGCGGTCGGAGCGGCCGGGATGGGGCGCCCAGGGGGGTCTGAAGGACTCTTCGTCCACAGACGTCATCGTGCACGCCGGCATGGCCCTTTCCACCTTCTATCAATGCGGGGAAGGCTATCGCCTCGAACCCTACACACTGGAACAGCTCGGCACCGAGCAATGGGTGCCCAAAGACGGCATATCGGCACACTCGAAGCTCGACGAGCACAGCGGCGAGTTGCTGTTCTTCAATTACTCCAAGCAGCCGCCCTACATGCACTATGGCGTGGTCGGCCCCGACAACCGGTTGAAGCACCTGGTGCCAATACCGCTACCCGGGCCACGCCTGCCCCACGACATGGCGTTCACGGAGAACTATGCCGTCGTCAACGATCTGCCGCTGTTCTGGGACGCCGAGCTGTTGACCCGCGGTCAGCACGTCGTGCGCCTGCACCCGGGCCTGCCCAGCCGGTTCGGCATCGTCCCGCGCCTGGGGCAGCCGGAGGAGATCCACTGGTTCGAGGCCGAGCCGACCTATGTGCTGCACTGGGTCAACGCCTGGGAAGAAGGCGACGAAGTCATTCTGGATGGCTACTTCCAGGAGCACCCCGAACCCCGCAGCCACCCCACGGCGCCGCCCGGCTACGCCCGCATGATGGCGTACCTGGACATGGAACTGATGGCGCCGCGATTGCACCGCTGGCGCTTCAACCTGCGCACCGGCGCGACCACCGAAGAACGGCTGGACGACCGCACCCTCGAATTCGGCACGATCAACCAGCGCCATGCCGGGCGCAAGTACCGTTACGCCTACAGCACGATAAGCAAACCCGGCTGGTTCCTGTTCAACGGTTTCACCAAGCACGATCACCAGTCCGGGAGTTCCTGGTTCGTTTCGTTCGGCAAAGACCGCTACGGCAGCGAAGCCGGCTTCGCCCCGAGAATCGGTGGAATGGATGAGGACGACGGATATCTGGTGACCTTCGTGACCGACATGGACGAAGACCGCTCCGAGTGCGTGCTTTACGACGCAAGCAGCATGGCGGCCGAGCCGGTGTGCCGTATCCTGTTGCCGCACCGCATCTCGAGCGGCACCCACGCCACCTGGGCGCACGGCGCCGATATTCGCAATGCGCGGGATGCAGCCGTCACTACCTGATGCGCTGAATTTTCGAACCGGAAATCCGTCGTGTCATCCTATCCCTGACCCGACCGATTGATGAATGAACGTAGCGAGGCCGGCAAGTGTACAGATAGCAAAGAGCGCGCGCTTACCGTGCTTGACAGCAGGCTGAGCACGCGGCGGAACCACGCTGATTTGGTTCGCTGCCATTGACGGCCGCAATAGTTTGTTCACGAACGGGTACGGCCAAGAAGGTGAGGCGGCCTCTTTATTCGCGTCCGCCCGCCGTGCGCAACCCGATAGCCTCGTAGCGCTCGAACAGCCGGGTCTGCCGGGAGTGCATCGCCATCAATTCGCCGCCGATGATCACGTGCTCGGCCCAGGTGACAACTTCGAGCGGGTCGCCACTCCAAACGACCGCATCGCCGACCGCCCCCGGGCGCAGTGCGCCTGCATCGGGCATGCCCCAGGTCATCGCCGCGGTGCGGGTCAGGGAAGCAAGAGCGTCGTACCAGGCCACGCCGTGTGCCACCGCATTGCCCGCAAACTGCCGCAGGTTGCGCGAGTTGTGGGTGTCGGAACCGGCAAAGAGCACATCGACTCCCGCATCCCGGAGAAGCGCCGCGTTGTCGAGCCTCGCCCGCAGCGCATCGAATCCGGTCGGCAGATTCGCGGTCGCATTCACGATCACGGCCGCGCCCGCCGCCGCCAATGCTTCCCGGACCATCCAGGCTTCCGCGCCCCCTAGCACGATGAGACGCAGCCCGTGGCCAGTTGCCAAATCGATGCAGCGCTCTATGTCTGCCGCACGATTGACATGCAGAACCAGTGGTTTGCCGCTGCGAAGAAATGCCTTCAGCGCGGCGACATCCTGACGGCTGTAATCGCTTCCTTCCGCCCGATAGCGGTTTGGATTGAACCGTGCGGCCTCCTCGAAGGCATCGTGCAGGCGCTGCAGCAGAACGGCACGGCTGCCGCCGGTATGGGCAGCGGCGCCCGGCTTGACATCGCCGACAAGCGCCGCGCGCGGTGTCACCAGCAGGTCGCCGGAGCCAAGATGAATCGTGGCCGCAAGCCCGGCCAGGGGGTCGGCGCCAGCCGTCGGCGCAACCAGCGCGCGGGTGATGCCGCCCATCCGGTTGACCGCAATCAGGGTGGAAGCCGGATTGATGGCCAAACTGACATCCAGCGAGGGCCCCACTGCATATTCCTCGACTTCGCTGTCTACCGTGCTACTTTCCCCCCAGATCTCGACGACGCCGAGCTGGCTGTAAGACTCGATCAACCCGGGCGTGACGATCTTGCCGGTGGCATCGATCAGCCGGTAGTCGAACGGCGCCTCGATACCGGTGCCTACCGCTTCGATGCGCCCGTCCGCAATCAACACGGTGGCATCGCGCAACGGTTCCGGCGACTCCATGGTGTAGACGCGCGCCCCCACAATGGCGATGTCTGCAAAGGCGCCAGCCATTGCCAGGCCGGCGCCCAGCGCAGCCAACCAAGAGCTCAGCCGAATCTTGCCAACCTTCACCACGACATCCCCCGAACCGTCTGCTCCAGATCGAAATCCCGTACCGGCATCTTCGCAGCCTTCCTGTCGTAATAAGCGTAGCCGTCAATCCAGACCCGGTCCGCCAAGGCATAAACGCTGAATGGATTCCGATTCCACAACACCAGATCCGCCGCCTTGCCCACTTCGATGCTGCCCGTCTCCCGGTCGATTGCCAACGCCTGAGCCGCGTTCAGCGTGATCCACCGCATCGCCCGCGCTTCGCTGACATCCATGCCCATGCGCCGGGCCGCCGCCATGGCCTTGGCTGCCTCCTGGTTCATGCGCTGGATCAACCTCGGAGAATCCGAGTGAACGATGGCGCAGGCCCCGGCGGCATCCACCAGAGCGACGTTCTGGGGGATGGCGTCGAACGCCTCGAGCTTGAACCCCCACCAGTCGGCCCACATGGCGGAACAGATGCCGGCTTCGGCCAGGAGGTCGGCGATCTTGTACGACTCCACCGCGTGGTGAAAGGCCGTGATGCGATAGCCGAATTCCCGGGCCACATCCATCATCGTCGCCATCTCGTCAGCCCGGTAGCAGTGGTTCTGCACCAGAATCTCGCCGTCGAGCACACCGACCAGGGTATCGAGCATCAGGTCGCGTTCCGGTGGCGTGTCCGCATCGCCCGCCAGCCAGGCGCGCCGTTTTTCGCCGTAGGCTGCGGCCCTGGCCCAGGCGGCGCGATATCCCGCCACATTGCCCATGCGCGTCGACGGCGCCGTTTCCTTGCTACCGTAGTACCGCTTCGGGTTCTCACCGCAGGCCATCTTCAACGACTGGGGCGCCCCGGGAAACTTCATGCCCTGCACCGTGCGGGAAGGCACGTTCTTGAGCGTGACGCCGCGCCCCCCGAACAGGTTGGCGCTGCCGGGCAGGACATGCAATGTGGTGACGCCGCCCGCCAGCGCCAGGGTGAATTGCGGGTCTCCGGGCCAGACCGAATGCTCCACCCACACCTCGGCGGTGTTGGGCGATGTCGCCTCGTTGCCGTCGGCGGTGGAATCGACGGCCGGGGACGGGTATGCGCCGAGGTGCGAGTGCACGTCGATGATGCCCGGCGTCAGCCAGCGGCCCGTGCCGTCGACCACCTGCACGCCGTCCCGGGGCAGGCCCGGGCCGATGGCGGCGATGCGGCCGGCTTCCACCCGAACGTCCACGCCTTCCAGCATCTCGTCCGCGCCGGTATACACCGAGGTGGAGGCGATCAGGAAATCGGGGGCCGCGAGCGGCTCGTATGTGGATTCATAGGGCTCGCGAGCGCCTGCAGAGGCGGCCACGAGGGTGATCAGGGCAATGGCCGTTCGACACGCCTTCGAGCCGGGCTTGCCGGATTTACGAGCGACACCGGCTGTCGGATTCGATTGCCCGCCCGCAACCGAACCGGCCGCGGCGCCCCGGTCAGACCAACGATTCTGCGCAATCACTGCTTGAAGACCCTGCCGCCCTTCATGACGAAGTGGACGCGCCCGAACTCCTGCACATCCTCCCGGGGGTCACCCGGCACCGCGACGATGTCGGCATACTTGCCCGCCTCGATGGAACCCAGGTTGTTCCATTCGCCCAGCAAATCCGCGGCACTGCGCGTCGCGCTGACGATGGCCTCCATGGCCGGCATGCCGCCCCCCACCATGTAGATGAATTCCTGCCAGTTGTCACCGTGCGGCGACACGCCAGTATCCGTGCCGAACGCGATCTTCACGCCGGCCTTGTAGGCACGCGTGAACGTGGCGGAGATCACCGGCCCGATGGCTGCCGCTTTCGGCCGCACCAACTCCGAGAAGTAGCCGTCGACCTCAGCTTTCTCCGCCACGAACATGCCCGCCATGACGGTCGGCACGTACCAGGTGCCCTTCTCCTTCATCAATTCCATCACTTCGTCGCTCATGTAGGTGCCGTGCTCGATGGAATCCACCCCGGCGGCGACAGCCCGGCGCATCCCTTCGGTACCGTGGGCGTGGGCCGCCACCCGGAACCCGTAATCCTTCGCGGCCGTGACGATGGCCGCGATCTCTTCCTCGGTAAACTGCGGGTTCTGACCGCTCTTGGCCTGGCTCAGCACACCGCCGGTAGCCGTGAGCTTGATGAGGTCTGCGCCTTCCTTGTAACGGGCGCGCACCGCCTTGTAGGCATCGTCCACGCCGTTGACCACGCCATCCGCCGGGCCGGGGTCGCCCCGCAATTCCTCGGTTACGCCGTTGGTGGGATCGGCATGGCCACCGGTAGTAGCCAGGCTCTTGCCGGAGGTATAGATGCGCGGCCCGACGATATGGCCTGCCGCGACCGCACGGCGGATGGATTGCGCGAGTCCTGCGCCCGTGCCCGTATCGCGGACCGTGGTGAACCCGGCCATCAGCGTCTTTTCCGCGTACGGCACGGCACGTAGCGCGTAATCGGCCGGTTCCATCACGAACCCTTCGACGAACGACCTCGGGCTTTGCTGGCTGGCAATGTGCACGTGCATGTCGATCCAGCCCGGCATGACGAAGGCATCCGTGAGGTCGATGTCTGCCGTGCCCTGGTAGCCCGCCTGCACCGACTCGATACGCTCGCCGTCGACCACGATGGTGACGGTTTCACGCACCTCGCCGGTCGTCGAGTCGACCATCTTGCCTGCGTGGATGACCGTTTCCGCCCCGATGCTGCCGGCAAGCAGCATCGCCGGTATGGCAAACCAGATTTTCATGAGTGATTCCGGACTTGTTGGAACGCAACCAGCATACTGGTTGAAGGCCGGGTAGTGAAAGGGCGACGTGCATTCCATTCCTGCCGGCGGCGAAGGCAGGCTTCGAGCCGCGGGCAGCAACGGGAGCAACCGGGGCCGCCAAATTGCAGGGCCGCCACCGCGGCAGGGTCTGATATTCTTGCGCATTTGCCATGGCCGGGTTGGCCCGGGCCGGAAAGAAGGATCGTCAATGACCGAAATTGAACAAACGACGGGGTCGGTGGCGGCTATCCGGGCGAGCCTGGAGTCGCACCGCTACATCTGCAGCGACCAGATCGCCACCGCCGTCTACCTGGCCTACCACCTGCGCAAGCCCATCCTGATCGAAGGTCCCCCGGGCGTCGGCAAGACCGAACTCGCCAAGACCACCGCCGAGATGTTCGAGTTGCCGCTGATTCGCCTGCAGTGCTACGAGGGGCTCGACGAAGCCAAGGCCATCTACGAGTGGAAGTACGGCAAGCAACTGCTGTACACCCAGGTGCTGAAGGAAACACTGGAGGAGGTACTGCAGGGCGCCCAGGGGTTCGCACAGTCGGTCAAGCGGCTGCACGAGTTCGGCGACATCTTCTTCTCCGAGGAGTTCATGGAGCCGCGGCCGCTGTTGAAGGCATTGCGTGCGGAAGACGGCTGCGTGCTGCTGATCGACGAGGTGGACAAGTCCGACCACGAGTTCGAGTCGCTGCTGCTGGAAATCCTCTCCGACTACCAGGTATCCATCCCCGAGATCGGCACCGTGAAGGCCACACGGGAGCCCCCCATGGTGTTTCTCACCAGCAACAACACCCGGGAGATCTCGGATGCGCTGAAGCGCCGCTGCCTGCACCTCTACATCCCGTTCCCAGACATCGAGCTCGAGCAACGCATCATCAACGCCCGGGTGCCGGACATCCCGCCGGAACTGCGCCGGCAACTGGTCTCGTTCATCCACGAATTGCGCGATCTCGACCTGAAGAAATCGCCGGCCATCTCCGAGACCATCGACTGGGCGCGCACGCTCCTGCTGCTGCATGCCGAGCGACTCGACCCGCAACTGGTGCGCGATACGCTGAACGTGATCCTGAAATTTCAGGAAGACATCGAGAACGTGAACGGCGAGGTGACGGCGATCGCCAGCAAGGTGGTGGCGAAGCAGTCAGGCGATGTGCGGTGAATCTGGCATGCCGGGCAAGCGGACAACCGTCGTACAGGTGGCATTCTCCCGTTCGCGGCCATCGATAGCGTTGCAGTGGACCGCACGCTAGCCAACTTCATCGGCGCCCTGCGCAACGCCGAGATCCGCATCTCCACCGCGGAAACCCTGGATGCGTTCAATACCGTGGAACTGGTCGGCTACACCGACCGCGACCTGCTGAAACGGTCCCTTTCCCTGGCGCTGCCGAAAACCATCGACGAGAAGGAGACCTTCGATACCTGCTTCGACCGCTTTTTCACCTTCGATGACATTCGCGGCGCTCGTACCGGCGCCCGGGGCGAGTCGGCCGAAGATGCCACAGGCGAAGGCGCGCCGACGGACGGTGAGGGAGGCGGTGGGGGCGGCGGAGAACCATCCGGCGAACCCCGCAACGTCGCCGGGCCGGGACGAAGGAAATCCAAGCGGAGCGGAGCCGGTTTGCTCGCCGGTGAAGAGGAGGCGGAAGAAGACTACGGCCCCGGGGCGACGGCGGAGCCCCATTCCGCTCTCGGCAAGCTATTGATGCTCGACTCCAAGGTGGAGCTTTCCATCTCGGTCGCCGCCGCCGGCGAAGCCATGAACGTCCGCGAGATCCAGGTATTCACTCAGAAAGGCCTTTACACCCGGCGCATCATGGATGAGATGGGCCTTGCCGAGCTCAACGGCGAGATCGGCGCCCTGCGCGAAAGCCGCGCCATCCCCGAGCGGCGCCTCGGCCAGGAACTGAAGAAGCGCCGCGACTGGCTGCGCGAACAGGTGCGCGATTACGTCGAGCGGCAGTTCCTGCTGCACGCCGACGCCACCGGGCGGCGCCTGCGCGAGGAACTGCTGCGCACGGTGAAGCTCTCCAACGTCGAGCACCGCAGTTTCCGCCTCATCCAGGAAATCGTCTTCAAGATGGCGAAACGGCTCGCCACCATGTACGCCCGCCGCAAGAAAGTGTTCAAGCGCGGCCAACTCAACGTGCCGCGCACCCTGCGCCACAACCTCGCCTACGACGGCGCCATCTTCGACCTCAAGTGGAAGTCGGTAAAGATCGACCGGCCGCGGGTGTTTGCCATCTGCGACGTGTCCGGCTCGGTGGCCAACTACGCCCGCTTCATGCTGATGTTCCTGTACAGCCTGGAAGCCGTCATGCCCAAGGTGCGCTCTTTCGCCTTCTCTTCCGACCTCGCCGAGGTGACCGAACTTTTCGAGCGCAACACGATTGAGGACGCCATCGCCAAGACGCTGCGCGACTACAGCGGCGGTTCCACCGACTACGGCCAGGCTTTCCAGGACTTCAAGCGCCTGTGCATGGACGACATCGACAACCGCACGACCGTCATCGTCCTCGGCGACAGCCGCAACAACTACGGCGAACCCCGCGCGGAAATCCTGAAGGAAGTCTACGACCGGGCAAAGCGGGTCATCTGGCTGAACCCGGAAAGCCGTAATTCCTGGACCACGGGGGATGCGGAAATGCGCCGCTACAGCGCCTACTGCCACCAGGTGGAGGAGTGCAACTCGCTTGCTCACCTCGAGCGGGTGGTGGGAAACCTGTTGAAGGCGGTCGCCTGACCGGGACGATTTCGGCTTGCGCAGACAGTTGCACTGCAGTCGAATGGCAGCGCGTCTGAGCGTTTCCACTATCGACTCGAGGATTATGGGAGTTCTGCACTATGACACGCCTTCGAAGAACACATCCGGGAAAGGTGCTGCGCGCAGAACTCGATGCACGCAAGCTGTCTGCCAATCAATTGGCGCTCGCCATCAGAGTCCCGGCCAACCGGATCACTGCAATCCTGCGTGGAGAACGCGCCATTTCCGCCGAAACCGCCGTCCGCCTGGGTCGGCATCTCGGTACCGGGCCAGAACTGTGGATGAATCTGCAATCGCGTTTCGATATCTCTGTCGTCGAAGCAACCAAGGGTGAGGCGATCGACCGCGAACTGGCCGGTGCGTCAACACGCTGAATGGCAACTCGCGGTAGCCTCCGCGTTGGGCTGCAGCGAAGAGTGTGGAGAGCTATGATTTTGCGTCGTGGACGTTGACGAGCATCTTCAACCGATGAGGAAGTCGAGTGCCTTGATCCCGGCGACGGCCACCCCGAGCGCGCTGTACAGCTTGATGGTCATCCGCAACTCGAGGTGTTTCATTTCAGCGCGCACAGAACCGATCTCAGCACCGAGTTTCGCGTCCAGAGAGCCGATCTCCGCACCGAGTTTGGCGTCCAGAGAGCCGATCTCAGCACCGAGTTTCGCGTTCAGGGAGCTGACTTCGGCACGAAGGTCGGAAATGTCGGCTTTCGTTGCCAGGTCTGTGAAAACCGGAATCGATTGCGCGGCCGCAGTCGCGAGTTCGTCGGTTACACCGGCGCTCCGAAAGGCATCGTAGACTTCCTTGACAACTGCGCTCATGCGAATCGGTCTTGATCGAGACTACCTGCTTCGATTGGAGCCAAGCATATCAGAACGGCAACTCGATACCGTGAGAGAATTCCTGCACTAGCCCGCATCCGTCACCAACTTCCTGCTGCGAACGCCGATGCACTCGCCCTGCGCGGCCGTACTTTCCTTTTGCGAGGGGTATCCCCTCGCGCTCCCCGGCTGAAGGCTCCCTCCACCCGGTTTGACATACTGTCGAGTATGCCTGCACCGGCTTCCGGTCCGCGCGGCCACGCAGGACGGCGCCTCGACGCCCTCGCGACGAAAGTTGGTGACGGATGCGGGCTAGTCGTACGAGATCGCGGGGAAAGGCCAAAGCCGGCAATCGATTTAGAGAAGCGTTCCTCGAGTGCCGTGCCAGCACCTCGAGATGCGAATCAATCGATCACCGCCTGGTACACCAGATTCCTGAATTCGTCCCGCAGGCGAGTACGGTGGGGAACGCTCTGGGTCATGAAGATGCCAATCAGTTCTTCAGTTGGGTCGATGAAGAACCGGGTTCCTGCCGCGCCGCCCCAATAGTAGGTGCCAACCGAGTTCTGCTCGCCAATGGCGCCCGGGTCGAGGGAGACGGCCACGCCAAGCCCGAAGCCGTAGCCCGGGTCGATCTCATCGTAGGGCATCTCCAGGTGCGCGGTGTGGTCTACGGTCATCAACTCCACTGTCTTGGGTGAGAGCAGCCGGACGCCGCCCCGTTCGCCACCGTTGATCAGCATCTCGCAGAAGCGCAGATAGTCCGCCACCGTGGAGACCAGCCCACCGCCACCACTCTCGAACCTGGCGCCTTCGCGATAACCCTCGCTCCACCGGGCCTCGGCGACGACCAGGTTGGTGGTTCGAGTTTCGCTCAGGAACATGCTGTAGTCGTCGTCCGTGACCGTATCCGCCGGGGTGTATAACCGGGCCATCCGCGACCACTTGTCGTCCGGCACGATGAAGCTCGTATCCACCATGCCCAATGGTGCGAAGATGCGCGATTGCAGGAACGCACCGAAGCTCATGCCGGATACCGCCTCCACCAGCGCGCCCTGCACGTCCACCGATACGCTGTAATGCCAACGCGTGCCCGGTTCGTATTGCAGCGGCAGCTTGCCGAGCCGGGTGATGAAATCCGTGAGCGTGATGCTGTCGTCGAACAACTCGGCCTTTCGGTAGAGCGCATCCACCTCCGTTGCGCCGAAAAGTCCGTAAGTCATCCCCGCGGAATGAGTCAGCAAATCTCGTATCGTCGGTTGCCTGCCAGGTTTTCGCGTCGCGATTGCTTTTACATCGACCGCGCCGGCGGGCTTGTCGGCTACGGTGTCTGTCGTTGCGTTGTCCGGTTCTCCCCCTGCCGTGGAAACAGCGACCCTGAGGTCGGCCAGTTCCGGTAGATAGCGCGCAATGGGATCGTTCAGCATGAATGCGCCTTCCTCATAGAGCATCAGCACCGCCACGCCCGTAATCGGCTTCGTCATGGAGTAGATTCGGAACAGGGCGTCGGCGCGCATCGGAACACCCGCCTCACGATCGGCATGGCCGTACGCTTGAAGATACGCCACCTCGCCACGGCGGGCGACCAGGCCGACACCGCCGACCATGATGCCGTCATCCACCGCCCGGTTCATGTGCGCGGTCAATCGCTCGAGGCGAGGCGACGACAGGCCCAGGTTTTCGGCAGGCGTCGGGGCAACATCCCGGGCGGGCGCTGCCACCGGGGCGACCAGCAGCAGTGCGGCGAAGCAATAGAATACGGCGGTTTTACGGAACATCTTTCGGGTTCTCCTCAGACGCAATCGAGCGAGAGATTTGCGGCGAGCGCGATACGCGATACGTCGCAAGCAAAATAGCTGCCAGAAACCTGGAGTTCTAGAGTCTGGCACGATCGCTCGGCCAGCACAGTGAAATGGGGGTAACGAGAGGGCAAAAACCGCAACTTGCCGGCTATGCAAAGTCGCGCCAGGTAAGCGCAACCACAAACGCCAATGTGAAACCCATCATCCACCTCATCGTCGCCAAGGAACTCTCTATCTTGCTGAACCGTTCATTATTCGTCGCAGCCAATGCGGAAATGGACGTATCGAGGTCGGTTCTGAGCACCACCAACGAACTCTCGACCTTGCCGAACCTGCCATTGACCCTTGCCTCCAGCGCAGAAATGTCAGTGTCAAGATCGGCCCTCAATGTCGCAATCGAGCTTTCGAGCTTGCTGATCCGGTCGTTGACCCGCACCTCCAATGCGGCGATCGCAGTGTCGAGGTCGGTTCTCAGCACCACCAACGAACTCTCGACCTTGCCAATCCGGTCGTTGACTCTCGAATCCAACGCGGAAAATGCAGTGTCGAGGTCGGTTCTCAAGATCGCCAAGGCAGCATCGACCTTGGCAATGCGGGCATCCAATGCCGTTGTCGCAACGTCCAGGTCGGCCTTGGTCACGAGCTGAACGGTCAATTCGGAACCGATCGCATCCGCCATGGCTTCGGCCTGTTCATGCGGAACCCCGGCATCTTTCAACCGCCGCGCATAGCTTTTACCGCCGCGCATAGCTTTTACCGCCGCGCATAGCTTTTACCGCCGCGCATAGCGCAAGGTATCGATCGCAGTTGCAGCCATGTTCGGCATTCTACAATCGCCCGGCGAGTAACGACACATGCAAAGGGTCGACGTTCATATCGGTTTGCTTTCTGACCATCGGTGTCAGGGCTCTCATGAAGCCCGCAGCGGAATTCAACCATAGCTGGATGCGGTTGCATCGGTCTGTAAGACATTCACCACAAATCGAATGAGAAAGCGATGCGTCGGAACACTATGGAATGCGAGACACCATGGCTTTCGGGCCATGCGATTCGTTCATGAATCCGTGGATAGAATCGAAACATCGCGCATCGCCTCTACGAAGCCGATGCCGGTTCCCCAGAGTTCCCGGTATCCGGAGGAGAATATGTGGGCGAAAACCGAGCCGTGGGTCTCGTCGTCGAAGCTTCGGACGGTGACGTCCAGATCGGGGTCGCTGCTCTTCAGGCGTTGCAGCAGTGCGACGCCGCGCTCGATGTATTGCGTGAGGTAGGGGTCTTCCTGTTCTGCTCCCCCGTATCCGCAGAATACGCGGAGCGGCCTGATTGCCGCGGTGGCGCCGAACCGGGCTTCCCGTTCGGGCAGAGTTCTTTCCAGCACGTCCGTTCCGTACGAACCGACGATGAATCGGCTGAACGGGGTCTGCTTTCTGAGCAGCGTATCCACTGCGAAATCTCCACCCGACGAGTGTCCCGCCAACCCGACCTCGTCGGCATCGATGCGATACCGGGATGTCATGTCCTCGAGCAACTGGTCGGCAAGAAACGCATGGAACGAGTCCGTGCCGCCAAAGCCATCCTCGAATCGCATGCCGGCTGCCTCGAACAGCTGTTCGTACATGTCCCAGAAGGAATTGTCGACGCCGGGCGGCGCCTTGCGCATCTCGTCAGTGGGCACCTCGGCAGAGTAGTCGATCGTGCGCTGAATCGCGTGTTCGCCCGGGGGAGCAGTGGATACGCCTGCCAGTATGGCCGGCCTCGCTTCTCCGATTGTGGACATCAGCGACACGATCTCGATGGCTGAACCCATGAACATGCCGCCATCGAGCAGGAACAGCAGCGGATACGGCTGATCGCTATGTTCGTAGCCCGTGGGCGTCCAGATCCAGACGTCGTAGTCGATCCCGTTGCTGTCAGCGGTCACCGCCTCGTGCGTGAGATTCTGCATGGACTGCGGCAATTTGACTCCGGTGTTCATACTGTTGCTCCAAATCGGGTAAGTGTTCCAAAACCCAGGGTACATCCTGAGAAACAATGCGGATGGGCCGGGCTGCTTTCGTGCCGGGTTTCAATCGTCCGAACCAGGCCTGTCGACGAAGTCGAAGGTTTCCATTCTCTCCAACCCGGCCAAAGCGCCGGAATTGACAGCGCGCCGATGAATGGGATGGTCAGCATATCCTGCAAGAGCCGACTCGCTTTCGAAGACGATGTACATCGCAACGGAAAACGGACGGTCGATTGTGCCCTCTCCGGAAGAGACCGGTTCCCCGACGCGTATTTCGAGCACCCCGGGAATCGCTTCGAAAGTTCGCGTCAGGTCGATGACGCGCTGCGCTTGTTCCGTTTCCGCGGATTCTTCGAACCACATGACCACGACGTGCACCACGGCATCCGGCGGCGGTTGAACGACCTCTGCATGTGCCGACATGTGGAAACCTGGGCCCCAGAACGAAGCAGAGACAAACGCGACTGTCCAGGCCTCGATCTTGCGTTTTCTATGGATCCGCAGGCGATTCATCATCGCGTACTCAACCTCTCCTGACTGTGCACGTGACCAGTTCGACCATGGATGCGACCTCCGCGGCGATTGCGCGTACGACGCCTTGCCGAATACACCAGCATAGTGCTACGCGCCACACCGTTTCGCAATTCACCGCATTGCGATACGGTTCCCGTTCTGGGCTGCATTTCGACCAGGAGGCATCGAATATGAAGCAGGAGACCGAAGTCATCGTTCTGAAGGAACTGCTCGGCCAACTCGACGAGGGCCGCAACGAACCCGCGCTGCACCACTATCACAACACCTTCCGCGCAGCCTTGAATCTGCCGCCGCTCCAACGGCTGGATTGACGCCGGATGTCCAACGGCGCCATCCCTATCGACGATCTGCTCGACTCAAAACTGTGCGCGGCACAGAAGACGCTTCAAAAGCGGTAGCCCAACTGGATCTCGAAGCTTCTCGGCGGATCGGTGAAGTAGAAGTAGCTGCCGAGGAATCCCAGGCTGGCCAGCGGAATGTCGTTGGGCGCATTGGAAACCGTTGCGTCCGTCAGGTTCTTGCCGAGGACTGCCACGCTCCAGCGGTCATCGCCAATCAGCTCGACTCGCGCATTCAACTTGGCGAAAGCATCCTGAACGTTGGCCGGGTCGTTGTCGTCCACGGGTTGATACTCGTCCGAGTATTGCAGATCGAGGCTGCCCCTGAACTCGAACCTGTCAGAGAGCGCCGTGCTGTAATTCAGGGAGAGGTTGCCGGACCATTTCGGCGCGAACTGCGTCCACTCGCCCGACAGATCCTGAAGACAGACGCCGGTATTCCCCGCCGCCTGCCAGGCAGCCACCTGACCGGCATGGCAGGCCGTGTCTTCGAACGAGTCGTAGGTCGAATCGAGGTACGACCAGGCAAACCGCAAGGAAAGCGCCGCACTCAACAGCACCTGTCCGTCGATTTCGAGACCCTGGCTGGTTGAGGCTCCGGCGTTGCCGGTGACGAACCCGGCCGCCCCCGTGAACGCACTCACCTGCATATCCTCGAACTCGTTGCGGAATGCCGCCAGGTTGACTCGCGCCCGGCCGTCCCACAGGGTCATCTTGGCGCCCAGTTCGTAGCTGTCCACCGTTTCGTCTTCGAACTCTTCGGTTTCAGCCGTGCCGAAGGTGTTGCGCTCATCGAAGCCCCCGGCCTTGTAACCGCGGCCGAGCTTGACGTACGTCATGACATCGTCGGTGAGGTGGTACTGGACGATGATGTCCCCGGTCCAGTGATTTTCCTTGCGCACGTTGTCGAGGCCCGGAACGATGGCGCAGGTTTGAGTCGGCACGGGGAGGAAGTCGGTGTCGCAGACTTCGAACCCGTTGCTGTCGAACCGGTGCCTTCGGCTCAGATTCAGAAACTGGTCGTAGAATCCCTGGTGGCCCAGGCTGTGCTCGCCGGTAAAGGGCACATAGCTGTCGGCATCGTAAGGCGCCGCGTAACCGATCTTGAGCAGTTCCTTCTTGTCTTCGGAATATCGCAACCCACCGGTGATGCTCAGCCGCTCGGTTGCATGCCAGGTTGCCTGGGCGAAACCGGAAACCGTTTCGCTTAGCTGTTCATAGGTGCGACGAAGCGTCGTATCGCCGAAGCCTGCCCGTATCAGCCCCCCCAACGGGTGGTTGGCAAACAGCGGGCCGATGCCACTCAGATAGATATCGAGGTCTCCCGGCCGGAACAGATCCTCATCCTGATAGAAAACGCCGCCAATGAACTCGAGCGAGTTGTCTTCCGACGCACCGGTCAGAATAAGCTCCTGGGTGAACTGCTCGTGGTATTCGAACCGTTGACCGCTGATCAGTTGCAACGGGCTGAAATCCAGGTCCAGCGAGTTCTCCGCTTCCGCATCGACGTAAGCCGTAATCGACCTGAGTTGGAATCGTCCCAATTCCCAGGTGGCGGTCAGGTTGTAGATGCTCCATTCGGAATCGTCGAACTCCGTCGGTCTGCCCGGCGTTTGCCTGGCGTACTTGTCATGGTTGATGCCGGCCTCGAAGTTCGGATCGCCAAGGGTTCGGTAGATGAAGTCTGCGGTGGGCGTGCTGATGCCCACATTGTTCTGGCGGCCGTCCGTGTCGGTTTCGCCACGCTCGATCTTGAGGCTCAAATCGAAGTTGTCGGTCGGCTGCCAGGCCAGCGTGAGCCTGGCAACGGTGTCCACTTCCGCACGCTCATCGCGATCGAGGGTGTGGTTCCTGAAATAGCCGTCCGTTTCTTCGTGTCTCACCGCAAGCCGCGCCCCGAACGTATCGGAAAGCGGCCCGGACAGTACCAGGGTGCCCCCCCAACCGCCGAACTCCGGCTCGCTGGTCAACTGAACGGAGCCCTCGAATTCGTTGCCGGGGCCTGCGGTCGTGATATTGAGTGCCCCCGCAACGGTGTTCTTGCCGAACAGGGTGTTCTGCGGGCCCCGCAGCACCTCGACTCGCTCGAGATCGAGAAAGGCCTGCCGCGATGCCAGGCCACGACCCCGATAGACCCCATCGATGAAGGTGCCCACGGACTGTTCGAAGCCCGAGTTGCCACCCGAACCGATGCCGCGGATGAAGAGCTGGTCGTCACCGGACGTTTCGGTCACATTCACGTTCGGCATGAATTCGACCAGCGTCTCCAGGGAACCGAACCCCTGCTCGGCAATCTTGTCTCCTTCGATGACGGAGAGGGAAATCGGGACATCCTGCATTCCCTCGGCCTTCTTCGTTGCGGTGACTATGATTTCCTCGATCTGGAGTTCCTCGCCCAGCGCCGGGGCACCGAGCATCAAGGCGGCCGGAACCGCCGCAGCACGAATATTCATGGAACGCCTCTTGACCATCAGTCTCTCTCCTTTGGACCAAACCAAATGCAGTAACGAATTGGCGAAACCCGGATCGGGAACGCCGGGTTCAGGTAGCCGGGAGCCTACAGAACGAATTGGGAACGCTGAAACAAATTATTCAAATAGCTTCAATCGTATCTGACGATGCATGGGGGATGTCGGCGAAACCGTACAGCGCTAGCGATGATCGAGGGGCAACAATTCGTCCTGGCTGAAGGCCCTGCCGTGTTTCACCACCTGTTCGATCGCCTGCAGGTTGGCGATGTCGTCGATCGGGTTCGCTGCCAGGATCAGGAAATCGGCAAACTTGCCCGCTTCCACGCTGCCGTATGATTCTTCCTTGCCCGCCACCCGGGCAGAGTTCAATGTCGCCGCCTTGATCAAGTAAGAAGCTGGAATACCGGCCTGATTGAGCGCACGCAACTCGACATGCATGGAAGACCCTGCGGCAAGCCCGATCATGCCCGTATCGGTCGCCACCGCAAGAGGAACACCCGCATCGAACAACGTTTTGACATTGGCGGCTGCAATCCGGCCCTGTTCGCGATAACGGGTCGATTGATCGTCTATCGGCGGCAGAGGTTCATACCAGGACTCCACAACACCCGGCACCGAACAGGTTTCCTCGATGGGGAGCAGATCGATTTCCTTGGTGAACAGTTCGATGAACGTGCGTTTGCGCAAGCCGAGGGTCGGCACGACGATCGCGCCCTTGTCCTTTACAAGGGCGATGAAAGCTTCGTCCACGGGCTTGTCGGCAGGAATGTGCTGCAGGCTGGCAACCCCCAATTCGAGCATGCCGCGGGCGTACTCCAGGGCATGAGCATGGGTCGTGACCATAAGGCCGTGTCTTGCTGCCTCTTCGATTATGGCAGCTTCCAGTTCACGCCAATCCCACCACCATAACGCCGCACGCAGCAGGGCACTGCCGCGATCGTCGACTGCGGTCTTGACGAGGTCCGCTCCCCGGGCCACCGCTTCACGAACGGCGGCGATTCCCTCTTCCGCAGACAACACCGGCTTCAGGGTCAGTTCGCCATCCCATGGCGGGATCGTTCGTTCGGCGACGAATCTCGGCGCATGTGCGATTACGCCATGACCGATAAAGACGGTGGGCGCATCGTCCATGCCGGCCGCCAGTTCGCGGGTGTTGTACTCGAGGCTCGGTCCGCCCAGGGACAGCACACCGGTAACCCCCGAGCACATGAAGGCGCGCAGGGTGTCGGGAATGTGTGCCTTGATCCACTCGACTTCCTCTTCGTAGGGCACCTTGTCGGTCAGGTCGAAAAAGGCGGGGCGGGTATACATGCGGCCCGAAGTCATGAAATGAACGTGCGAATCGATGAGACCGGGCACGATCCATTTGCCGCGCACATCGACGACGCGCGCCCCTTCGGGAACATCGATGCCGGGCCCTGCGGCCAGGAACCGATCGTTCTCGACGAGCACGGTTGCATTTGCGACCGGAGCCCGCCCGGTTCCGTCAATAAGGGTTGCGCCAACGTAGGCTGTTACGTCCGCAACCGCAGTCACGCAGCAGATCGAAAACGGCGCGATACAGGCGAGCAGGCGGATCGCCCGCCAACTCCCTCGGCGTTCCGCATCCCCACCAACTGGCGCCCGCCAACCCGGCAGAGACTCGGAGTCGCAATGAGCCGTCGGTGAGACGATGGCAAACCGATTGTTGCGGGCGCGTTCGCTCACAGCGTGGGGCCGTATCGCACCGGGCTGCGGGCGGCAAGCCCCTTTGTAGCGATCGAGGGCGGCAGCACGTGTTGGCTCGAGTGCTTTGGTTTCATGCGCCTTCGCCTTCCTTTCATTCGGCGGTTCGGGTTCGATGTGTCGGGTTACCGGCTCGATCGGGCGGCCGCTTGGTCGAGCAGCATGGCGCGGTCTTCGTCGTACTCGTCTTTGAGGCCTGCCAACACCTGCTCAATCTCCAGAGCGGGCATCCAGTCGCCGCGCACCATCACGCCGGCAATGGATCGGGTATGGGAGTCGAGATGCGGGCGATGGTTTCGCCGCGGACGACCACGGTACGATCCGGCAGAACCGATTCCGAGGTCATCGGAATCAGGTTGACGTTTTCAATCAACCATTCGCGCTCGGCCGCAAAGCCGGCGCCGGCACAAGACGCAGCAACGATCAGGGTCGCTGCCAGCCCGCATCCGTCACCAACCTTCTGCTGCGGACGCCGATGCACTCGCCCTGCGCGGCCACACAGGACGGCGCCTCGACGCCCTCGCGACGAAAGTTGGTGCCGGATGGGGGCTAGAAGACTTCTCAACCTGTAATCACTCATGTTTCCGTTCCTTTTGCAGACCGTTTGACCGCTCCCGTCAGGAAGCTCGATGCCCGCGCAACCATGGACTCGTTCACCGGAAAACGGCATCAGGCGCTTCGCACCGTCGATCCCGGTAACTGACGCTGCCACGGCGACGCTATCCCCACAGCCCCATTCGGTTGAAAACCCACACGATCGCCACGCAATTGAGCAACGTGATCTGGATGAGTATGCCAAGATTCCACCCACGAGACCCTATTCGGTTTTCGCCCAGAACGGCCTTGTCGTTCAGCATCAGAAAGAACGACCAGCCCACCAGGTTGCTGGTGAGCGACAAGGCGGCAGCAACGGCTACGATCAACAGCAACGGGTTCGGTGCGAAGGCGGCGAACAACCCGATTTGAGGCAACAGCAGGCTGGCGACCCACCTCGGCGAGCGGACGTCGGGCTGCCAATCGAACGCTTCGTGAATCATGACGGCGCAGGCGATGCTCATGCCCACCGTGGTCGTGATCGGTACCGCCAGAAATCCGAGCAGAAAGGCAAATTTTGCGACGGTGTCGCCGAGTAACGGCACCAACGCCCGGGACAACTCCGTGGCGCTGGTCGGCAGACCGCCTCCGAACCCATGCAGCGTTCCGGCAAACACACCGGTCACAATGACAACCACCAGAACATAGGGAACCCCCATGCCGACCACCGTATCGAGGCGCGCCAGACCCTCGTGCCGCGGCCCCCAACCCTTCGCGAGGCCGGCGTAGTGGAAAAAGACCCAATTCATCGGGCCGATGGCAGCCGCCGCCGAGGCAACGAACAGATCGATTCCGCCTTTTCCGCCAGGCAGCCAGGGTACGAACAGCCCCTGCAACGCTGCACGCCAATCGACACCGACCACGAGCAGACACAACGCGAAGCAGGCGAGCATCAGCGCCACGCCCAGCTTCATGAATCTCTCGACGAGCGCAACGCCTTTGCCGGAGCGGCGCCCGTAGTTCAGAGCAATCCACACGGTTACCAGGCAATACAGCGGCCAGTTGTACGCTTGCGGAAACGAAACACCCGACGTTTCAGCCAACGATTCGATCAGGTGCGTACCCAGTGCAACCTGGCCGAAGTTGAAGACGACACTGACCAGAACGACGCCGACGATGGCCGTCAGTACACGAGCGACGAACCAGCCATGTCTCCGGCTCTGCTCTTGTATGATCCGGAAGTTGCCCCTTGTCGTGATACGGGCCATGCCGGCCATCATGAAAAGACCGGAACCGATCGCCAGCCAGGCGATCCAGAGTGTGCGGTAACCGAATTGCGCACCCGATAGCATTGCAGCAGTCATGGTGCCCGCGCCCAGCGTCAGGGCAGCATTCATGAATCCCGGGCCGCCCATGCGCAGATAGGTGGGAAGGCGCAGCAAAAGGGGCATTTTGGAAACGGCATCGAGAAGCGCCGCCTCCCGGTCCAATCGCTCTTGCGGGATGGCGTCGGCCAGGGGATAGGCATTGGCGCTGTGGTGTTGGTCAGTACTCGCGCTCATTTGGTTCGCATCTCGTCCAAAATCGGTCGGTTCGGGGCCACCCGGCCTCGGGACCGGTTGACTGTCAGGTTGACTGTTAGTATGCCCCACTTGGGCGCCGATTCAGGAAATGCTGCAGATTCGGCAACGCCTCTGCAGTCGCGATAAACGAATCAACGACAACGCAAACGCGATTGCTATAATCCGGATGCTCGAGCAGATTGGGCCGATACAACGACAACCGCAACACACGATCGGATAAAGCGCCGCGCAAACACTGACAGGTTGCAGCGGCAAAACCAACTGAGGGGAAGACATGTACATTCAGCGTAACTTCCGACACGTTCTCGTGGCCACGGCATTCGTATCGCTTTCGGTGTTGGCGTTATCGGCGCCGGCCCCGGAGGCGATCGCCGAACAGGTCGAAGAAGACCGACCGATACTCGAAGAGATCATCGTAACGGCCATGAAGCGGGAGCAGAGCCTGCAGGATGTGCCCGCAAGCATCCGGGCCATCACGTCGGACACCATCGACGACTCCGGCCTCACCGGCATCCAGGGCCTGGCACATATGGCCCCGGGCCTGATCTTTGCCGAGACCATCGGCCGCCAGACAACCGCGCCGTCGATTCGCGGCGTCGCACCCTTCGGCTTTGCCGACCCCACCGTTGTCGTCATGATCGACGGCTACACCAGCGGTTTCCAGCGTTCCGGAAACAACGCAACCCTGCTCGACCTCGAACGTATCGAGATTCTGCGCGGGCCACAGGCCACGCTGTACGGCCGCAACGCCATAGGCGGCGTGATCAACTACATCACGCGCAAGCCCGACAACGAGCTGCGCGCCAACCTGCGATTCGACGCCGGAAGCTATGGCACCTACGTCGGGCAGGCCTCGCTGGGCGGCCCCCTGGTCAACGACCTGCTGCATGCAGGCATTGCCTTCGGCTACCGGGAATCCGGCGGATTTCTGGACAACGTTGCCACGGAAGAAAGCAACGTCAACGACGAACAGGACATCAACGGCCGCTTCAATCTGAGATTCACGCCGGGGGACGCAGTCGATATCAATTTCACACTGGATTACAACGAGGCGGACGATGCGGCCGGCGACCCGTCCCACGTTTTTCCGGACATCTACTTCTCCGGCAGCCCGCCAAACGTCGCAGACATCGTCCAGGGCCGAGTGGACTTCAACGACTTCGACCGGACCATCGATCAGCGCAATCTGGGCGGATTCGACCGCGACGAAACCACCGGCGTACTGCACATCGATTGGGATCTGGGTTTCGCTACGCTAAGCAGCATTACCGGCGACTCCAATCAGGAAACCAGTGTCCGTGTGCCCTTCAATCGCCATTCTTCCTCGGCGTTCGATTTCGACGTGCAGTGGGATGTGGAGAGCTTCAGCCAGGAACTGCGCCTGGCCTCGTCGGACGAAGGCACGTTGCAGTGGTTGATCGGCGGCTATTACTACGACAACCAGCGGCAACGCAACCTCTACCTCGATTTCGGGGGAGGCCCGTTGCTGTTCCAGCAGTCGCTGGACGAGGTCGAAAACTGGGCTCTGTTCGCCAACGCCGAGTTCCAGGTCTCCGACCGGGTGACCCTGACCGCCGGTATCCGCTACGACAACGAAGACCGCAAGCAGAGCGACCTGATTGGCGGTGGGGATGCGTCTTCCAGTAACGAGGAATGGCTGCCCAGCGTCTCCATTTCCTATGCGCCCAACGAAAACATGTCCATCTACGGGACCATTTCCAGGGGATACCACGCCG
The DNA here is from genome assembly GCA_965221465.1 of Candidatus Azophilus sp. Classification (GTDB taxonomy): domain Bacteria; phylum Pseudomonadota; class Gammaproteobacteria; order Pseudomonadales; family Azotimanducaceae; genus Azophilus. Next base: position 4,534,854 of record OZ244892.1, on the reverse strand, counting down.
GCGGGCCCAACGAAATCGGTTCGATCGCAGCCGGCGCACCGGCGCAATTCGATCCGGAATTCCTGACCAACTACGAAATCGGCGTCAAGGGCTCATCGCCGCATGTGGCCTTGAGTTACGAAATCGCAGCGTTCTTCATGGACTGGGACGACCAGCAGATCTTCACGGCTTTCGATGCCTTCAACCGATTCATCATCAATGCCGGCAAATCGGAGATTTGGGGCCTGGAGGCATTCCTGCGCTTCGACCCGGTGGCAGGGTTGTCCCTGACCGGGTCCGTCTCGATTCTCGATGCCGAGTACAAGGATTTTTTCAATCCCATCGACGCCGAACCATTCGGGCTGGACCCGCAGCTTGGCGGCAACGATCTGCTCTACTCCGCGGATTTCGCGGCCAGTTTTTCGGCTCAGTACATCACGCCGATAAGCGAAGGTGGCGTGAACCTGCGTCTTCGCGCCGAGGTCAACCATGTCGGCGACCGTCCGTTCGACGCCACGAACGTGTTCATCGGCGAATCCTACACGGTCGTGAACCTCTATGCCGGAGCGGAGACGGAGCGATGGGAAGCAGGCGTATTCGCCAACAATGCCCTGGATGAAAAGTACATCAACGGCGGTTTTGCGTTCGCCGACCTGACGTTTCCGGCACTGGCGACCATCGGCGACCCGAGCGTATACGGGGTGCGCCTGAGTTTGCGTTACTGACCGACCAGCGGCGAGCAAAACTGGACCGGCGCACGCGTCCGCCACAAGGAGCAGCCCGGCACGCCAAGCCGGAAGCCGCAGGATTCGCGACGGGCCTGATCGTTCAATCGTCAGTGGCTGTCGATTTGCACTGTCGACGATGAAACTTGCTCACCTCCGCAAGCCTCGAACGGGCGCTACTGCGACTCGCCGAGTTGACGTGGGTGGGCTCGAATCCGACCGGACTGCAACTCGACCTCAAGAACCGACTTCGTCCTTCAGCACCCGTACGCAGTAGCTGTTCAAGCTTTCGCCGATTTTCATGGACTCGATTGCCAGCTGCTCATGCAATTGCTCGCCGACCCGCAAGTTGAATTTGCCGGAATACTGTTTTCCGGCGGTCGCATTTGGCAACGGCACCCCTTCCTCGCCGTATATGGCAATCCACTCGTTGACGACACCGCAGAGTTCCTGGTAAACCGCCTGTTCGTCGTTGCCATACACACCACCGAGGGCCAGCCCCGGCGCACGCCCGATATAGCATTGATCTTCTTCCGACCATTCGACGATTTTAAAATAGCGCTTATGCTTGCTCATCGGATATCAACTCGATTGCGCGTCTGACGTCACGGATCCGATAGCGTTTGGCATCGCTTCCGGCCCTGCCGCTGATCGTGACGTTCACGCCTTTGGGATGCCGACAAGTGTATCGCGATGGAAGGCTATAGATCATGGACGCGCAGAACGTCGAGGTGGGTATCTTTTGCGAGCACTTGACATTGGGTTTCTCCACCACGACCACGCGTTCGGTCAGGTTGTCGGAACCATCCAGATCGGTGGCCGACGCAATAACAGACAAATCCTTCCGCAGCTTTTACGTGAAATATTTGCCATTGATAGGGCTGAAGCTTCTCATAGAATTCAAGAGAAGCGAATTCGCGTGGAGTGGCGATAACCCGCAGTCAGTCTCGCACCACGTCGAATGCGGCCACTGCCCCGAAACGCTCGCTTTGCGCGACTGATTCCAGCCTGGCGTCGAGGTCTGCGCGGTCAAGGTAGGGCCCGCTCGCGATAACTGCTTCGATGGAGCGGGAATTGCGAATGTCGTCCAGTGGATTGCCGGCCAGCACGACGAGATCGGCGCGTGCGCCCACGCGGAGATGGTCGGAATCTCCGGCAACCCCTGAAAAGCGTGCCGGGTTGATCGTCGCCATGGCCTGCCCCTCATTGGCGCTACCAACAGAGAAAACCGTCCCGCAAAGCGCATTGCCCATCTTCGGTGTACATCTCGAATCGAAGCCGGTCTGCGCCGAGTGCGAGGACCTCGAGTTTGACGATGGATGGCATGAGAACCATGGCGGAAAAACGGCACCCGACACGACGGACCCTGCGCGGGTCTGCACCGAGGCAGCGATCGACAAGGGCAGTAACCGCGTAGGCGAGGGTCGCCGTGCCATGCAGCACGATGTCCGGCAGGTTGACCGACAAGGCAATCTGTCTGTCAGTATGGATGGGGCTCCATATGCGCGCACATTCCGAATAGACATGCGCCGCTTCAGCGGATATCGGGATGTCGATTTCGATGTCGCTCGCCGGGATGCCGCTAAAGTCGGGCGGGCTCGGCAGTTCCTCGATACAGCCCTCGCCAATGACCTTCATGCCGATCGCAATGCCGAGCTGGTAGGTCTGACAGACCAGCTTCCCCTCGGCATCATGGGTGTCGAGTCGCATGGTCTGATGTGCGCCATTGGATTTCTCCTTCACGCCAATGACCGTGGCCGTAGTCGTCAGCTTGTCTCCGTCTTCGACGAGTCGGTTGATGTGAATGTCGTGATAGGAATGAATACCCGTATTGTGCTCTTGCGGTTCAATCTCGGCGCCGGGCATTTCGATGGATCTCAGTATTACCGGCCATTCGAAGCAGACAGGAAAAACCGGGTGGGCAACGACCTTGCGAGCAGCCGTGTCCATGTACAGGGGATTGCAGTCCTTTATTCCGGCCGCAAAGGACATGATCCATCGGGCATCGATGCCTGTCGTAAGCGGTTCTGTCATTTGTCCGACCTGTTCGGCTGTCAACGGCACAACGTAAACTCCGTTCGCGAAAACAGCCTGACCGCTGTCGATACCCAATTGTTTCGAGTCATCGCCCGCTCCTGCGATTTCGATCGCACCTTGTCGGCATAGGCACCAATCCCGCTGCTGTATTTCTCCTTGTCCGAATCGATGTGTGCGATTTCGCGGAATTCGGCCATCGCTCGCTCCATGAGTTCATCCGCATCTCGGCGCAATCCAGTCATTGGGTTTGTTCACTTGGCGCGCCCGCACGCATCGAGGGCGCAGTAGAGCCTATGCGACCTCTCGGGACGCATTCAATGACGTTGAACACAAGAAAAATAAACAGTCGATGACACTTGAGCCAGGCACGCATGAGATGAGATGTCGATTTGTTCCCAAAACATGTGCAGACCTTGCATCGATTGCGATAAAACTGGCGCGGTGCCTGAACCTGGAAGTCAAAAAATGTCTATTTCCCAGCATTCGCTGATCATTGATGCCATTCCCGATAGTGATTATAAGCAGCATGAAAATGTACTTTTTCTGACGTTGAGGCAGACCATGCGACCTCCTGAGGATTACACCATCATGGAGTTGCCCCGGATTCGTGCTGCGCGATCGGTCGGGATTGTGCTTGCGGATACGGGGCAAAGGTAGCGGCATAGGCCACCCGAGCAAGGCAGCTTCAGAGACAAAGGAAATGACGCGCAAGGAGATAGTGATTCCGGTTTCAATGGCCAGAGATTCTCTTGCCGGAGTGAAAGAGGCCGGGCTGGATTCCGCGCCGCTCCTGGAAAAAAGCGGCATATCTCCCGAGGTCATGGACCGGCCGGACGGCTATCTGAGCATCAATCAGTTTGCTCGCTTGAACCGTCAAACCAGCCTTGCGATGAAAGACGAACTCTACGGTCTGCTGGCCAATCCGGTGCCGCTCGGAGCAACCCATGCCATGGGGCTCATGATGGTTCATGCCCGGACGATCGGCGATGCTCTCGAGCGCTTTCTCGAGTTCAACGCATTATTCAGGAACAGTCTCGAATACGACCGGGTGTCCAGGGGGGACCGGACCGAGCTGATAATCCGCCGGCGCCCGGGGTGGAAGGTTCTGAACAGTTTTGCCATCGAATCCAGTTTCGCCTTCCCCCACCGATTTCTGGGTTGGCTCGCAAACGAACGGATTCTGCTCAATCAGGTGTTGTTCGATTACGACCCTCCCGATTACGCTGGAGATTTCAGGCAGATATTCTATTGCGCACCCTGTCTGTTCAATCAGGGAAAGAACAGCCTGCAGTTCGACAGTTACTACCTCAGCCATCCCATCGTTCAGACTGAATCGAGCCTGGAACAGTACTTCCGTCGCTTGCCGCTGGATTTGTACCTGCCACTGGAGGCGGGCGGAGAAACAACACTCGAGGTGAGGGGCAGGGTCCATGAAATTCTGCGCGATACCGAAGAAGTGCCGGCTTTCGATGACGTCGCGATCGGCATGGGTTGTCATCCCCAGGCGTTGCGCCGCCGCCTGAAAAGCGAAGGCACCCATTACAGCGCGATCAGAAACCAGATCAGGCGGGATCTCGCCATGCATTTTCTGGGCATCGGCGAACTCAGCGTTGCCGATATTGCCTACAAGGTAGGTTATGCGGAACCCAGCGCTTTCATCAGGGCATTCAAGGGATGGACGGGTCTGACGCCCTTGAGCTTCCGGCAGGGATACCACGCATAGCCCGCATGGTTGCGCCCGGGGCCGCGATGGTTGCGCCGAGTTTGCTCTTCTGCGCGTGCTCGCGACTGCTAGCATGGCCCCGCCCATGGTGGAGAGAGCCTGTGCGGGGTGGAAACGATCCACGAACCAGGATGTACGATAGTGACAACGACGACGACCAACTGGGGCACGGTATCAGGCAAGAAAAGCGGTGGAGCGACTGCCTTTCTGGGATTGCCCTTCGCGGCGCCCCCGATTGGTGACCTGCGCTGGCTGCCGCCCCAACCCGCAGAACAAACGGGCGAACCAATCGATGCGACCACTTATGCCAATCGGTGCTATCAGCCACCGTACCCGGAAATCCTCGGCAGTGTTCCTTCACCCGGTGATCTCAGTGAAGATTGTCTTTATCTGAACGTTTATACCCCCGACGTCGGCAACAAACACCGACCGGTCATGTTCTGGATTCACGGCGGAGCCTATATACAAGGGTCCGCAAACGATTTCGATGCATCGGTGCTGGCAGCAGAAAACGATGTTGTCGTTGTCTGCATCAACTATCGGCTGGGCATTTTCGGTTATCTCGACCTGAGTCGTTTCGGCCTCGACTTTGCCGGTTCCGCGAATCTGGGTTGCCAGGATCAGATCGCGGCACTGCGCTGGGTCAAGGAGAACATTCATGCCTTCGGCGGCGATCCGCACAATGTGACGGTTTTCGGGGAATCTGCCGGCGGCGGCTCGGTGATGGCGCTGCTGGCGGCTCCCGCGGCAAGGGGCTTGTTCCACAAGGCCATCGCTCTCAGCCCCGGCCCCGTGAATTTCCCCCCTCATGACGGCATCGACACGTTGACGAACTATCTCGGGATCGGTGAAGACCAGTTACTGGAAAGGCTTCGCTCGATGTCGGGCCAGGAGTTGTCGGAACTGCAATTGCTCGCCGGCTTGATTCCCGCATCTTCGGTAGACGGTGAAGTCGTTACGTGCCCGACGCATCAGGCAGTCGCGGAAACGCAACCGATCGAAATTCCGCTGCTTCTTGGAACAACGAAAGACGAAGGAACACTGCTTGCGCCGCTGATGGATTACCAAGCTGCACTGGCCGTGATTCCGCGAGAGGTCGTCCTGGGCGAGCAAACGGCGGGTTACGTCGAATCCCTCGAGAGCAAGATAGAAGACCGGCAGGAAGTCCTCTCGCGAATCGTTTGTGACATGTTCCGCTCGAATGTCCTGCGCGTGGCCGAACACTCGCGTAATGCTGCCTGGGTCTATCGATTCGACCTTCCGACGACAATCAACGATGGCGTACTGGGCGCGACACACGGTTCGACAACGCCGTTCATCTTCAATGCCTATGACGGTGAACTCGACATGTTATGCAAATTCCACGACTCCTCGGATGGTGACGTTCGGGCGCTGTCGAGAAACTGGTCGGCCATGCTGGCGCGTTTCGCTCGAACGGGTAATCCCAATGGAGAAGGCTGGCCGGATTGGCCGACATACGAGGCGCCGGTACGATCGTGCTTGATCGTCGACCGGCAGTCGAGAATAGAGGCGGACCCCGATCGGGAGCAGCGTCGCTGGTATGGGGGTTGCGGGCATGACTGACGGTATCGCTTATCGATGCGAAGACAAGGTCGGCGTTCTCACGATCGACAGGCCCGAGAAGCGCAACGCCATGACCGGCGACATGATCTCCAGTTTCCTGGAAACGGTCAGCCGCGCCGGAGAGCAGGACGACGCTCACGTGCTGATCGTCACCGGCGCTGGTAGTTCCTTCTGTGCAGGCGTCGACCTCTCGGAAGTCGCCGAATCGAACAACGAGGACGCCGGATTGCCTGAAAAAGCAGAAGATCGGGATCGCTGGTGGCCCGCTGTCGAATGCCGCATTCCCACCATTGCGGCCATAGACGGGCCGGCGGTGGGCATGGGGGCGGAGATTACTTGCCAGTGCGACATTCGTATCGCAACCCCTGCAGCGAGATTTGCATGGAATTTCGCCCGGCGTGGCCTGGTGCCCGATAGCGGCGCGGGAACCTGGCTCTTGCCGCGACTGATCGGAGTGCAGAAAGCCCTGAAGCTGATGTATACCGGGGACTGGTTGGAAGCCGAGGAAGCACTCGCCTGTGGCTACGTCGACAAAGTCGTTGAACCCGCCGTGTTGATGGATGAAGCTCTGGCACTTGCGCGTGAAATAGGTCGCTCGTCGCTCTTCGCCACCCGCAAGATCAAGCGCCTCGTCTACGATGGCCTGGAACTCGAGCGAGACGAACATGTCCGGCGAAGCAAGGCCGACCTCGAAGCCTGCTTCCGTTCCAACGATCTTCGCGAAGGCATCGCCGCGTTTCTGGAAAAAAGGGAAGCTCGCTTCACCGGAACCTGACCTTCGTCGGCAAGACCGATGATCTGAAATGATCATTTATCGATTTACTGCCGTCATTGTCCGCAGCCCGTTTTGCTCTTCAAATGAGCCAGAGCGCGAAGGGGCTACCGAGGCGGTGGCATGGGTGCCGCACAACCCCTCGTCCATGCTGCGGTCAGAGGCATGCGGCCCGACTTCACGCAGTTGATTTTTGTCGCTATTTTGGAAACCGTCACGCAAACCTGGCTTCAAGGCGCGGTCGAGGATTCCGGAACGGGGGAACATACAATGGAAAATCGATACAAGTCATTCTTGCGCAAATTGACATCCATTGCAGCCTGCCTTGCTGTTTCAGGGATGTTGGCTTTTCCTGGACAATTCGCGCTCGCGCAAACCGATCAGGCCGACGAGACCGATGGAACCGTTATCGAAGAGATGATCGTCACGGCCCAGAAGCGTGAACAACGATTGATGGATGTTCCCATTTCCTTCCAGGCGTTCGATGGGCAAGACCTGGAGACGCGGGGGTTGGGCGACCTGACGCGTTTCATCAACGAGATACCCGGTGCTTCCACCAATCTTTCCTGGAGCCCCTCGATCACCCAGGTTCAACTCCGCGGTACCGGAGTAACCGGTGCCCAGGGGTCGGCAGTTGTCGGCTTCTACGTCGACGAGGTTCCGTTCATTATTCCGAACGCGCAACTCGCACCGATCAGCAACATGTACGATCTCGAACGCGTGGAAGTGCTGCGCGGTCCCCAGGGAACGCTCTGGGGCCTCGGGTCCATGGGCGGAACCATTCGCTACATCACGCCGGACCCCGATACCTCCCGATTCGGCGCCAAGTTGCGTGCGACGCTGTCGGACATGGACGACGGCGACACGGGCTACACTGTCGATGGCATGCTGAATATTCCGGTGGCCGAGGATGTCTTCGCCATCCGACTGACTGGTGGCATTGACGATTTCAGCGGTTTTTCGGAAAGCCCTGATTTTCCGGACGAAGAGAACATCAACGGTGGCGACACCAGTCATGCTCGGGTCAAGGCCCTGTGGAATGCGTCGGACGATGTCCGTCTGACGGCCTCGTACTGGCACATCGAGACAGACCAGGGGTTCAATAACGTCGTGGAGTCGCTCGAGCCGCCACTTGTTGCCTCCAGCGGCGGATTCAGGGGGTTCTCCGACGGAGACAGCGATCAGTTCAATGTAACGCTCGACTGGACACTCGGCTTCGCCGATCTGGTGGCCACGTCGACCTGGCTCGATTACATCGGTTCGTTCGGCCTCGGATTCGGCGCGCCCCCGTTTAACGGCGACCTGGTTTCGACCACTGACGCGGAGAGCTTCGCACAGGAAATCCGGCTCGTTTCCAACTCCGATGGCCCGCACGAGTGGATTGTCGGCGTGTTCTACAACGACGCCACCGCATCGTTTGCAACCGATCTGTCTTTCGAGCAGGCTTTTCTGCAGTTGCTTGCGGGCTCCGACAGCGTTCTCGAAATCGATTCGGAATCCATTGCCGTTTTCGGCGAAATGTCCTACGAATTGATGGATGGCAAACTCGTTCCGCTAATCGGCCTTCGTTATTTCGAAGACGATCGCGACTTCACCGAAACGGCAGTACTCTTTACGGGAACACCGAACGAGACCCCGCCGACGGTCGAGAGCGACAGTGCGAGCTTCGACAGCTGGAATCCCCGATTCAATCTGAGCTACTACCCGAACAACGATACGACCTTGTATTTCAACGCGGCAAAGGGGTTTCGCAGCGGGTCACAGCAGACCGCCATCCAGGTACTGGCGGCCCAGCTCGATGGGCTGAATGCGGAACAGGCGATCAAGGACGATTCGGTATGGTCCTACGAACTGGGTGGAAAATTCAGCCTGGCCGACAACAGGATGACCGTGGAACTGGCTGCCTACCTGTCGGAGTTCAACGACGTTCAAGTTCAATACACGTCGAGCCTCGGCATCATTTCGACGATTACCGGCGGCGACTCGGAGGTGCTCGGGCTCGAGGCGGCAATGAACTGGCTGACGCCGGTCGAGGGTTTGAGCTTGCAACTCAATTTCAGCGTCCTGGATACCGAATGGACAAACGTCGATGGCGCGGTGGGCACTGCCGTCTCCGGCATCACCGAGGGCGAATCTGTGCCATTTACGCCCGAGTGGAGCTATCTGATCGCAGCCGAGCTTGTCCGACCGGTCGGAGGGTTCATGGGCTACGGCTACGTGGGTTACTCCAAACGTGACAGCCAGTTCGATTTCGGTCTCATCGAGTCGGCAAAAGTCGAGGATCTATCCGCTCGGGCAGGTTTGCAGGCGGACAAGTGGGAAGCTTACCTCTTTGCCGACAACATCACCGACGACCGTGGCCCGATTCTCGTGAGCCCTGGTATCACCAGCAACTACAGCAACTTTCCCCGACGCATGGGTGTTACGCTTCAGTTGAGGTTCTAGCCCGCAAATCTCACCAACTTCCTGCTGCGGACGCCGATGCACTCGCCCTGCGTGGCCGTATTTTCCTTTTGCGAGGGGTATCCCCTCGCGCTCCCCGGCTGAAGGCTCCCTCCAGCCGGTTTGACATACTGTCGAGTATGCCTGCATCGACCTCCGGTCCGCGCGACCACGCAGGGCGGCGCCTCGGCGCCCTCGCGACGAAAGTTGGTGAGATTTGCGGGCTAGCCGCAGCAGGAAGTTGGTGAGATTTGCGGGTTGATGTCTCGATCAGCCCTTCCCCCTGACGATGCGCTGCACGCCCCGAACTCGTGCATAATCCCTGACCGGAGCGAAGGTTCGGGCTCCGGCCACGGGACGGATGGGAAAAAACAAGATGCCGGTAGCGGGGAAACTCGGCTTCGACGTGAAAATCGCTTTTGGCGTCGGGCAATTCGCCGAAGGGCTGAAGAACGCCGCGCTCAGTACATTCCTGCTTTTCTTCTACAACCAGGTGCTCGGGGTGCCCGGAACCCTTGCCGGGCTGGCAGTGGGTATCGCGCTGGTGGTCGACGCCTTCACCGACCCCATGGCCGGTTCCCTGTCGGACCATTGGCGCTCCCGGTTCGGGCGTCGGCACCCCTTCATGTATGCCTCCATCCTGCCGCTCATGGTCGCGTTCTTCTTCCTGTTCAATCCGATGGTCAGCAGCGAACTGGGCCTCTTCGTGTGGATGGTCGTCTTCTCCAACGCCACGCGGCTGTCGATGTCGCTCTACCATGTGCCGCACATCGCCCTCGGCGCGGAAATGACCGAGGACTTCGACGAACGTTCCAAGCTGGTCGGCTATCGCATGTTCTTCAGCAATCTTGGCTTGCTGTTCACCTTCGTCGTCGCTTTTCTGGTGTTTTTCGCGCCAACACCAGAGTTCGACAACGGGCAGTTGAACGCGGCAGCCTATGCGCCGTTCGCACTGCTTCTGTCGGCGCTGATGGGGGTCACCATCTTCTGGAGTGCCTGGGGAACCCGGTCGGTCATCCCGTTCCTGCCTGCGCCGCCGGAAGCCGCGAAGCCCAACCTCGGCCAGGCACTCGAGCGGCTGGTGGTCGACTTTCGGGCAGCCTCGCAAAGCCGTTCGTTCCGGTGGCTGTTCATGGGCGTGCTCATCGTTTTCGCGTCGGTGGGCGTCAACGCTGCCCTCGACCTGTACGTTTTCACCTATTTCTGGGAACTCGATCGCACGTCGGTGCTGCTGGTGATCCTCTGCTATCCGCTCGGCTCGATGCTCGGGGCGTTCTTCTCGCCGCGAATCTTCAGCCGTTTCGGCAAGAAGGCCGGATTGATCTTTGGCGCCACTTCCTGGCCGCTGCTGCAGTTTTCACCCATAGTGGCGCGATTCATGGACTGGCTGCCCGAGAACGGCGACCCGCTCTTGATCGGTATTCTCGCCGCCATACGGCTGGTGCAGGGCGTCTGCACGATACAGGCCCATGTCGCATTCGGCTCCATGGTCGCCGACATCGTCGACGAGCACGAGTACGAGACCGGGCGACGCCGGGAAGGCACCTTCTTTGCCGCCGTCGCCTTCTCCGCCAAGGCCACCTACGGCCTCGGCAGCGTGGTTGCCGGTATTGCCCTCGGCCTGGTCTACGGCCCGATCGTCGCGGCATTCGGCCTGATTTCCGTCTGGTGCTACACCCACTACCGGCTGACCCGCGAGCGGCACGCAGAAATACTCGGAGAACTGGCCGAACGGCGGGCTGCGCCTGTCAAAGCGTAGCGGCCTTATGCCTCGGAAGCCCTTGATCTAACGCGCTGTTCAGCGCGAAAGCTCTTTTCTGTGGTTTGATGGCCTTACAAAAGCGGGCGGAATATTACGATGATGCTACGCTTGACTTCGAAGCGCTCGCGACGGTCAAATGCATAGTGATTGTTCGGCACGGCGCGGCATTCGTGGGAGTCAGAGGCATGGAAGAGGCAGGTCAGCAAGCCCAAAAAAAAGTAATTGTCGATTACCCCGGCATGGACGAGGCCATCCCTGTCTTCGTATCCGGTGCATTCGGGTTCGTTACTCCAGATACCTTGACAATGCACTTCTACGCGGAGAGTTTTGGATATGGTGATCAGACAGAACATGACGTGGTAAACCGTGATGGAACCGAAGCTGTCCAGATGCAGGGCTCGCCATCTCCGATCGATGCCGACGGCAACTTTCATCTGGTTCGACGCAACGTATGCAGTGTTGTAATGACTAAAACGGTATTGGCGGAAACCGCACAATGGTTGCAGCAAAAACTTGCAGAAATGGAAATGGAGGGCGACTAACGTGGCCGAACCAGCGAAACCGACTCCAAGCACGACACGACCGTCCCTTGACTATCTCGGCGCAAACGGTGGTTCCGCATCGGAGCGGAAGCTCGATTTCGAAAAACTGAGAACGGCCAGTAATTCGGTAGCTTCAGGTCGTACGGCACAGACTATTTTTCGGGGCCACTCTAGAGTTGACTCTGGGCAGCCAATACGCCTGCCACCCAAATACCTAGCCCATACATCCCCCGCAGAAAAATCTCTTCCGGGGCGACCGTCCAGCAATTTTTCAAAAGCAACCGCCGCCAAAAAGGATGCGATTGCAAGCGTCATAGAGCTTGAATCTCGAGTTGGCGATAGAATGTGGACTGATTCGGGGAAGCCGCTCGAATTGCGCACCGTCAAGCTCGCAACGGAATTCGTAAGGAAATGTCCCCCTGAGTCGTTCGGTCCGGGCATTTTCAGTGTCGACTTTACAGCCGACGGCGATGTGCTGTTGGACTGGGACGACGGGAATGAGCCAGCACTGACTGTTTTGGTGACGGGACAAGGTACTGTCGTTTTTTCCGGTGTCTATAAGGAAACGGATGGGAATAGGCGAACAAACAAGGGCAACGAACCTTGGGAGGGCAGCCTGTCTGCTGAATTGCAGCAGGCATTTCAGAGGCTGATGAATGAGAGGGCTGCGTGACCAGTGACAGGCCGGGTTTCGTTAGATTCGCCCTGGAACAACGCAAGCTAAAGAGCCCGAGCAGAAAAAAGACCCTCTATCTCCCTCCAAATCCAGCCGAGGGGCAGGAACGCGAGCTGTCGGTGTTTTCGACCCATGGAGCGACGCGCCAAGATCTCCAGGAGGCGGCAGCGTACGTCGCAACCGAACAGAATCGGCCGGTCTATGGTGGCTTGGTAGCCGGCGTTGAAGCCTACGAAAGAGAAAAACTGAGTCTATGTCCGAACACTTTGCAGTTCGGCGGAAGTGTGCACACCAATGTACGCGGATGGCCCGCCGAAAAGGAAACTCGTCTGGAGATTGCCCGACGCTTGGTCCAAGCATCCTGTACCTGCGTTCTCGAGAAGCAAATCAATCCTGCAGCACAAGCGTGAACAGGGAGCGTGGCACTGCAACGATCAGCGCGCTGCGCTTCAGCCCCTGCGCGTCGCCTCGATCAACTGGTGGAAACCCGCCCAGAGGTCGTCCATGGCCGGCCGTTCGGGGCGATGCTGCAACAGATCGAACCAGAGGTTGCCCGGGTCTTGTGCTCCGCGGCGGCCCTGTAGCGGCTGATTGGTCTTGTCCATCACTTCGGCCCGGTAATCCAGGGTTTCGATCCATCGGTCGAAATCGCCCGCAATGGCACGATGGAGAATCTTCCACTCGCCCTCCCGCTTTTCCCACACATCGAGATAGCGCCCCTGGTGCCAGAAGTCGGTGAGCCCCGCTTCGTGCCGCAAACGGCGGATGACGTGCCATTGGATAGTCGGCGAACTCGTGGGCGTTACCGGCGAAGAAAACACGGTCGTCGTAGCCGCCGGCGTGATAGCAGGATTTCAGCATTTCCAGGTCGTAGCGCCCCGCCGGCCACCTCACTCGACAATGCCACGGTGGTGCGGGACGACGGGCTCATCGGCATCGACCCGGTGCTGGGAATCGATGCGTTTTACGACGATTGCGACCCGCAGGACGCGCAAGACGCCGTGTCGAGATTGCGCCCACAACGTTTCGAGGGGTTCCCACACTGGAATGCGCGCCACCCTGGAAAACCGTTGCTTCGACCTACGTCATCTGCCGGGACGACCGCGCCCTGCACCCAGAATCGCAGCGCGACTTCTCGAAACGCGCAACCCGCGTCATCGAGTGGGACGGTGCGCACTCTCCCTTCCTGAGACAAGCCGGGAAAGTGGTCGATCTATTGGGGGACATTGCCAGCTGAATGCGGCTGTCCCACCCTTGCCACGAACTGCTTCAAGTGCCGGGTCCGATGAATGGTGGGCGCCCATGGCGGAGGCCATCCACAGGATTGAGTGCGGATTGGCACCGTAGATTTACCGCGCCGCGACCAGTCGTCCGCCCCACAACTCGTCGAGGAATTCAACCATGCTGAAAACCAGCGACATAGTTGCTGGGTTTCATGAATATCAGCGACAGATGTGTCACATTTCACCAAGAACCCACATCTCATCCCAACAGCAACCCTTCGGTTATCGCCTCCACAACCGACACCGGACCACCAGAGCATATGCGCCGTGAAGCGGTTCGAGGTTCCCATGCGCCAAACCTGAATGCCTCAGCAACGTCCAGCGATTTGCGCTTGGCATAACCACGATTTTTGAAGGGCATGGATATTCGCGGCAAGACGACTCATTCCAAGGCAAACGCCAGCACAGCATCCCCCAGCTTGCCTGCCGCCCTGGGGTTGCCGCCGGCCTGAATCACGACGTACTGGCGGCCTTCGTGGAGGTAGGACATCGGCGTGGCCTGCCTGGCTGCGGGCAGTTTCCAATCCATGAGCAATTCGCCGGTCGCGGTATCGAACGCGCGCAGCCGCTCGTCCATGGTGCCGCCGATGAAGGTGAGGCCGCCGGCGGTCACGATCGGCCCGCCCAGGTTCGGCAGGCCCAACGTCAACCCCATCTTCTCGCCGAGGGGCCTGCGCCAGAAGATGCGTCCGCTGTCAAGATCGACCGCGGCAAGTAAGCCCCAGGGGGGCGGGCTACAGGGCACGCCCACCGGTGAGAGCAGGAGTTCGCGCTTCATGCCGAAGGGAGCCCCCGCTTGGGACAAGACTTCCTGATCGTGAAACACCTTGCTCGCCTCACCGACCTGTTCAGCCGGGATCAACTGGATATGGTGCGCAACATTGTTCATGTTGACGATCAGCAGGTTGCGAGCCGGGTCGTATGCTGCGCCGCCCCAATTGGCGCCGCCGCCGGTAAACGGATAGAAGATCGACCCCTGTTCGGAAAGCCCGTTTTCGTCACCCGGGCCACCACGTCATGCCGGCCGCCGTCCCCCCACCGAGTACAGCCCCGGTTGCGCCTGCACGTGGCGGTTCTCTCCGGGTTGCAGCTAGGCACGCCGGCGAGCTTTTCGGCGACGGCCATGCATGGAGCTTGGCCTGGCTACTCCCAAGTGCTCATATCCGTCCGGGCAATCCTTATATGCGATTACTGAGTCCAGTTCACGCAGGGGCCAATACGTCCCAATACGTGCTGAGGGGTTGGGAATTAGGCTGATTGACTCAGAAAACTTGTCAGATCGATCGGTAGACTCCTTGGCTCTCGCAGGCTCCCGGTTGCAGCCCTTGAGACCAAGCATCTCCAACGCTCTAGAAACTCTTCCTCGTTCTCGCCATCTATAGGCAACGGGCCATAGGCCACTTCGACCGTGTGCAAGCTTGGCCCGATCGCTTGATCAACATCGGCCTCGTATCCTGCGAGGGCGAATGGCACATGCTGGTTCCTTCTATCAAGGCGGCCATAGAAACCGACCTCATACCATCTGAAACCTTCACCGCCGCCCTGATCCGCAAACAAGAGCGTCGCCGCCCAGCAATACCCGGTGCTGCGGTGCTGCCCGGCGACTTCCACCTGCATAGTGGCCCAGCCGAGGACATCCCAGCCAGTCGCGGCATATGGCGTATTGCCACGCATATGCGTTTTCACTACCTTGTCGCTCAGGGCTTGCGGTTCGTGCTCCATCCGGCATCGTGCGTGGCCAAAAACCAGGGTGTCCCGAAGATCGACTCTGGCGCTTTCGCTTTGTTGGCAAATATCGTCAAAAAACCTGTCGCGGATGGCTATCAAGTCCGTCTTCGCATCACGGAATAGATCTTCCCGCTCCCTTTGTTTCGACTCCGCCGCGGTCCGTGCGGCTTCCACGCTTGCTTCTTCCGCTGCAACGGCGTCCGCGGCCACTAGTAGAGCTTGCCTCCCTGGAGAATCATCAGCCCCCGCCGTCCTCGCATCTCCTATTACCCGCGCGCAACGCTGACGTGTCGGACGCACAGCTTGCGGCTTGCGCACCATATTTGAAACCAACGCGCTCAACCGCGGCGGAATACCCGCGACTCTTTCGGGTACCTTGTCGAGATGCGCCTCCCGGAGATCGTCGACGGAGCCCTCAAAGGGCGGATAGCCCGTTACAATCGCATGCATGATGCATCCTAGAGCGTAGATGTCTGTGGCGCAGGTGGGCTTCTCGCCGCGCCACTGTTCAGGCGCCGCATAAGCCGGTGACAGGCAATCCCGCAGAGTCTGAACCGAAGTAGAATCTTCCACAAACTTCGCAATCCCGAAATCCGCAATCTTCCAATTGCCATTGTGGAGCAGCACATTGGAAGGCTTTAAGTCGCGGTGAACAATGTCGTTCACCTCTTCAAGTCCCGTCAGGATCGCCGAAGCGATCCCGATGGCCTCCGACACTTCCATCTGGCCGGGCGCATCATCGATCGCATCCTGAAGGCTCCCATCACAAACTGGCATCACGAGAAAATACCGGTCACTTTCAGCGTCCTGACCCGCATCGAGGATCGGGACAACGTGGTCGAAACCCCTGCCAATCAGGTGCTCGCCAATCTGCAATTCTCTATGAGCCGCCTGATCGGCGCGGAGCTTTAGCCGCTTGACTGCAACAGCGCCGTCATAACCCGCCCCCCAGAAGACTTCGCCGAATCCGCCGGGCGATCCCAACAGGTCATCTTCATCGAACTCCCATTCCCCCTTGTTCAACCGGATCAAAAACTTGGTCATCTCTAAAGACTCTCAGGCTCACATGAGGATCGTGGTCCGCCTGGCGGTGTAGGAGCTTGGCGTAACTTGCGGTATCCGGCGCGTGGGGCCGGCACTCGGGCTGCGACAGCGGGCTGCTTGACGGACAGATTGTGGCTCACAGGCGGGATGGATTCCAGTGTCTGTAAGGTATCTCCTCACTACGGCCCACTCATCGTTCCCTCCGAAACGCTGAAACCACCTCAGCAGAACCATGCCGACACGTTACGCAGCGCCTCGACGCCCTCGCGACGAAAGTTGGTGACGGATCCGGGCCAGTGCTTTGGTATCGGCATAACCAGGGTTACACTTGAATCATAAAAACAGCCATCTCCACTCGTGACGACATATTTCATGCTGCGGAACGCGCGGCGAAGGAACTGGGAATCTCCCGGAGCGAACTCTACTCGCGCGGTCAGGGATTTCGTGGCGGGTTCCCCAAAGCGGCAGGTCACGGAATGGTTGGATGCCGTTTACGCAGAGAATACTCCTTCCGGGCTCGACCAAGCTCTCGGTGCCATGCAGTCGCTATCCCTTCCCGAAGAACACTGGTAGCCGGTCCAGTGAGGCGCGGCGAAATCTGGTGAGCCAAGCTGGGTTCCCTGCAGCACTTCGTCCCACGAAAGCCCATGGGTACTGAAGGGCGTTAATCTTCGCGGCAAGACGAGTCATTGCAAGGCAAACGCCAGTACGGCGTCCCCCAGCTTGCCTGCTGCCCTGGGGTTGCCGCCGGCCTGAATCACGACGTACTGGCGGCCGTCGTGGAGATACGTCATCGGCGTGGCCTGCCCGGCTGCGGGCAGTTTCCAATCCATGAGCAGGTCGCCGGTCGCGGTATCGAACGCGCGTAACCGCTCGTCCATCGTGCCGCCGATGAAGGTGAGGCCGCCGGCGGTGACGACCGGCCCACCCAGGTTCGGCAAGCCCAGCGTCAACCCCATCATGTCGCCAAGGGGCCTGCGCCAGACGATGCGCCCGCTGCCAAGGTCGACTGCGGCGAGTACGCCCCAGGGGGGCGGGCTGCAGGGCACGCCTAACGGGGAGAGCAGGAGTTCGCGCTTCATGCCGAAAGGCGCCCCCGCCTGTGGCGCGACTTCCTGATCGTGAAAGACCCTGCTCGCCTCACCGACCCGTTCAGCCGAGATCAACTGGATATGGTGCGCAACGTTGTTCATGTTGACGATCAGCAGGTTGCGAGCCGGGTCGTATGCTGCGCCGCCCCAATTGGCGCCGCCGCCGGTAAACGGATAGAAGATGGTCCCCTGTTCGGACGGCGGGGTGAACAGCCCGTCGGCCACCGCGCCGGCAATGCGACTGCGGCAGGCCAGGCGGTCGAACAGGGTCAGCCCGAAGGCATCTTCCGCTGTCAGGCGGTTCGGCACCAGGGGTGGGGTGGCCGCCGGAAAGGGTTGCGTTGGCGAAAGCCATTCTCCGGGGACGGCGGTCTGGGGAACCGGGCGTTCCTCAACGGGCAGGAAGGGTTTTCCGGTGTCGCGGTCCAGCACGAACACGAAACCCGTTTTCGTCACCTGCGCCACCACGTCGTGCAGGCGCCCGTCCCGCCAGACCGAATACAGCCCCGGTTGCGCCGGTACGTCGTAGTCCCAGATGTCGTGATGCACGGTCTGGAAGCTCCAGCGCACGGCTCCGGTCGACCCGTCGAGCGCGACAACCGAGTTGGCGTGGCGATTGCTGCCCGGCCGCAGGCCGCCGAAGAAATCCGGGCTCGGGCTGCTGGTGGGAACGAAGACGAGCCCGCGCTGCTCATCCACGGCCATGGGCGCCCAGGCGTTGGCATGGCCCTCCCGGGGCGGATGCGCACCCTCCCATGTGGACGCTGCCGGGTTGTTTCGAGTGCGAGGGATCGGATCCCAGTCCCAGCGGGGGGCGCCCGTTCTGGCGTCAAAGGCGCGAACAGAGCCGGCAGGCGCCACGACGCGCGCGTTGTCGCTGATCGAAGACCCGACCACCACCGTGTCGCCCACGGTGACGGGCGGCGAGGTAATTTGAAACTCGCCGGGCCACAGCAACGGCATGCCGGGATCGATGCTCACTTCGCCGTCATTGCCGAACCCGGTACAACGCTTGCCGGTGGCCGCATCGACCGCGATCAGCCGCGCATCGTTGGTGCCGACGAAGATGCGGTCGGCACAGGCCCCGCCCGCATCGGCGTCCCGCCAGTGCGCAACGCCGCGGCAGATGAACTGGTTGGCGGGTTCCTGGCCCAGGTCGATTAGCGGGTCGAATCGCCAGCGTTCCTCGCCGGTGCCCGCATCGAGAGCGATGACCTCGTTGAAGGGAGTGCAGAGAATCAAGGCGTCGCCGACGAGGATCGGGGTGCCCTCCGTAGCGGCGCTTTCCATATGTGCGGCACGGGCAGTCATGTCGCCGGTGCGATACTGCCACGCCAGGGCGACGCGCTCGACATTTTCCGAGGTGATCTGTTGCGCCTGGCTGTAGCGGTGTCCGCCCCGGTCGCCGCCGTAGGCGCCCCAGCCGTTTCCGACATCGATCGTGCCGGCAGGGCGGGGCGTTGTCGCGGCCACGCCGTCGATGTCGAGGTCGTGCGCACCGCCGATGGTCCAGACCATCGAACCGCCGAGGATCAGCAGGACACCGAATACGGCGGCCAACGCGGCACTAAGGAGCAGAATCCTGGAACGCTTGGACATGCCTCACCGCCTGGGCCGGGCGATTGGGTGAATCAGACACGACCGGTGCGCCTGATTCACTCGATGGACGGACAATTGACGATGCGCTGGCCGTTGTCAAATCCCGTGCTTGCAGGCATTCGGGCAAACGCATTCGGGAACAGGCATTCGGGAAAGTGTGTCGACAACGGCTGAACTGTCGGTTCCGCTCGTCCTGGATTGCGGTGTCGGCACAAACCGGGACGATGCGCACTACGTCGTCAGGGTAGCGAGCACTACGTAGAGTACAAGCGAGAGCAAGGCGAGCAGGATGAACCAGGACGTCGGCCGGGCCAAGTTGAGCGTCCAGCCCATTCCGTAGAGCTTGTGAACCCAAACGATGGGGTCGTCTGCATTGTAGTAGAACAAGCCCCACTTCCAGTGCTCGCTCGAATCCCGGTTACGGCCTTTCATTCGTCTTGCGGCCTGCCTTGCCTGCGCTGTCGGTTGCCCGCTGCGGATTGATCGCGCCTGTGTCATTATCCCCATCGAACGCGGAGGGGTTCAACCGGATGCAGACCGACGACCGATCCCTGCCCGCGCCTTTACAGAACGGCCACGCAAACAACGGAGCCCGCCAATGAACGCACCGAAAGCCGCCCTGATCCTCGCCATCGCCAGCGTCATGGCGGCCTGCAGCCAATCGGAGGAGCAGCCCGACGCGCCCGCCGCCGAAGCCGCCGCGCCGGAGCAGGCCGCAACGCCCGCAGCGCCGACCGTGGTCGAATCGAACCCCAACCGCAATCCCTACTTCGGCGACCTGCACGTACACACGGTTTACTCCTTCGATGCATTCCTGTTCGGCACCCGAGCCTCCCCCGACGATGCGTACACCTTCGCCAAGGGTGGTGCGCTGACCCACGCGGCAGGCTTCGAAATGAAGATGAAAAAACCGCTGCACTTCCAGGCCGTGACGGACCACGCCACCTATCTGGGCATGCTTCCGGCCATGTTCGACGAGTCCACCGAACTCAGCCGGCTACCGGTTGCCACCGAGCTGCGCGCCGCCAGGACGCCGGCAGAGATCGGCGCCGCCTTCGCGAGCCTGCTGCCTCGCATCGGCGGCACCCTGGAGGAGCCCGACGACCTGCTCGACCTGGAGGTGGTGGGCAGCGCCTGGGGCAAGATCATCGACTCCGCCGAGCGCAACAACGCGCCGGGCGAGTTCACGACCTTCATCGGCTACGAGTACACCACTTCCGGCCCCGATTTCCAGAACCTGCACCGCAACGTCATCTTCCGCGGCAGCGAGGCGCCCGATATCCCCTTCAGCCGGCTCGACTCCCTCAATCCCGAAGACGCCTGGGACTGGATGGACGGTCTGCGCGACCGAGGCATCGAAGCCCTGGCCATTCCACACAACTCCAACGGCTCCGATGGATGGATGTTCGAAAAAACCAACCAGGCGGGCGAACCCATCGATGCCGCTTACGCCGAGCAACGCATGCGCAACGAACCATTGGTGGAGATCACCCAGGTCAAGGGCACCTCCGACACCCACCCACTGCTGTCGCCAAACGACGAATGGGCCGACTTCGAAATCATGCCGATTCGGGTGGCCAGCCCCTTGCTCAGCCAGCCCCAAGGCAGCTATGTGCGGGAGGCCTGGCTGAACGGCCTGGCGATGGAAGACGCCGAGGGCGTGAATCCCTATCGCTTCGGCGTAATCGGCTCGTCCGACACCCACAACGCTGCGGGCTCGTTCGAAGAGGACAACTACTGGAGCAAGACCGGCCTGCTCGACGCCACACCGCAAATGCGCGGCTCCGTGCCCCTGGACGAAGGACAGACCGTCAGCTCATCCATCTTTGGCGGCGCCACCCCCGACGACGCTTCCGCCGAGGATGGCCCCACCTACTCCAATGCCCCGGCCCAATACTGGGGCGCCTCGGGTCTGGCGGCGGTCTGGGCAGAGAGCAACACCCGCGAGGCCATCTACGACGCCTTCCGGCGCAAGGAAACCTTCGCCACCAGCGGCCCGCACATCCCGGTGCGCTTCTTCGCCGGCTACGGCATCGACGAAACCCTGCTCGAAGCAGAAGACATCATCGCCACCGCCTACGCCGCCGGGGTGCCCATGGGCGGCGACCTGATCGCCGATGGCGAAGCCGCGCCCGGCTTCTTTGTCTGGGCAATGCGCGACAGCGATACGGCCCCCTTGCAACGCCTGCAGGTGATCAAGGGCTGGGTGGAGGATGGCCAGACCAACGAGCAGGTCTTCGACGTGGCCTGCTCCGACGGCGGCGCGGTCGACCCGCAATCCCACCGCTGCCCCGACAACGGCGCCGCGGTAGACCTGGCCACTTGCGCCATCAGTGACGACAGGGGCGCAGCGGAACTCTCGGCAGTCTGGCAGGACCCGACGTTCACCCCAGGCCAGCGCGCCTTTTACTACGTGCGCGTTCTGGAAAACCCGAAGTGCCGCTGGTCGACCTGGGACGCCATTCGTGCGGGCGTGGCGCCACGAGAAGACATGCACGCCACCATTCAGGACCGGGCCTGGTCGTCACCGATCTGGTACACGCCTTGACGTAGTCCCCATCCGATACCAACTTGCTGCTGCGCACGCCGATGCACTCGCGACGAAAGTTGGTGACCGATGCGCGCTCATGAAGTGCTCGATAGCACGTTGAGCGCGTGGCGGAAGCACGTTTTGTAATCAGGAGAAACCCATGCGCAGAATCGCCACCATAGCGGCCACGCTGCTGCTGGCCGCCTGCCAGCCCGCGAGCCGGACCGACAGCCAAAGCAGCGACGAAGAAGCACAGCCGGGGTCATCCACCTACGATGTGCAGATTCGTTGGACCAGCTACGGCATCCCCCACGTCAAGGCAACCGACTGGGGTTCGCTCGGCTACGGCTTTGCCTACGCCACCGCCACCGACGTCATCTGCGTACTCGCCCGCGACGTGCTCATGGTCAACGGCGAACTTTCCAGGTATCACGGGCCGGAAGACGGAAACTTCGAAAGCGATGTCTTCCACAAGGGCATCCTCACCGCAGACAAGGTGGCAGCGTTCAACCAGGCGCAGAGCACCCGCGACCAAACATTCGCCGACGGCTACGTGGCCGGCTACAACCGCTATGTGCGCGACCATGCCGACGCACTGCCGGCCAGTTGCGCGGGCGCTCCCTGGGTCGCCGAGATGAATGCCGACGACATCACCCGCCTGACCCTCGGGGTAGGCATTCGCTACGGCCTCGGCCGCTTCGGCAAGGAAATCAGCCAAGCCGCTGCGGACAAAGCGCCCGTTGCCCAAGCGTCCAGCGCCGGCGACATCGCCAATCGACCCGTCCCATGGCGCTTGCCGGAGGGCATCGGCAGCAACGGGGTAGCCATCGGCTCGGCGTTGAGCGCCTCGGGCCGCGGCATATTGCTGGGCAACCCGCACTACCCGTGGCACGGCTCCTCCCGCTTCCACATCATCCACACCACCATTCCCGGCGAAGTCGATGTCATGGGCGCCAGCCTGGTCAATACCAGCCGGGTAGCCATCGGCTTCAACAAGGATGTGGCCTGGACGCATACGGTTTCGACGGCCCTGCGCTTCACGCTCTACCAACTGCAACTCAACCCGGACAACCCGCTGCAGTATCGCTACGACGGGGCCTACCGGGACATTGAACCCCGAGCGGTCGAGGTGGAAACGGCAACGGCGGACGGCACCGAGACCCGTCAGCAAACCATTTACTTCAGCCACTACGGCCCGCTTCTGGAAAACGACCTGCTGGCCTGGTCCGATGGCCACGCCTACACCCTGCGCGATGCGGTGATCGACAACTACCTCACTGCGGACACCTACGACGCCATGAGCAAGGCTGCTTCGACGGCGGATCTGGAAGCGGCCATCAGCCGCCAGGGCGTCTTCTGGGTCAACACCATTGCCGCCGACCGGCACGGCAACGCGTTCTATGCCGACATCAGCGCCGCTCCCAACGTCGACGCCGACCTGCTGGACGCCTGTGGCCTGTCCCTGGAAGGCGCACCGAACTGGCTGGTCATTCTGGACGGCAGCCGCAGCGAATGCGAATGGCGCGAAGACGAGCGCAGCCGCGTACCCGGCACCCTGCCGCCCGAAGCCATGCCGCGGCTGACCCGGGCCGACTACGTCACCAATTCCAACGACAGCTATTGGCTGAGCAACCCGGAGGCGCCCGTGGAGGGTTTTTCGCCCATCATCGGCCCGGAACGAACCGCCCGGTCACTGCGCACGCGCGCGGGCCTGCACATGATCGGGGAGTTGATCGAGGAGGACCGCGGCATCGCCCCGGACGACATCCAGAACCTGCTCGACAACAATCGCCACTACGGCGCCGAGTTGCTGCTCGACGATGTGCTCGAGGTTTGCGGCGACCGTGCCGATCTTGCCACTGCCTGCGAAGCCCTGGCAGCCTGGGACCGAACCATGACCGTCGATGCCCGAGGCGGCCACGTGTGGCGGGAGTTCTGGAACCTCGCCCGCGACATCGAAGGTCTCTGGGCAGTGCCCTTCGACGCCGACGATCCGGTCAACACCCCCGCCGGCATCAATCTTGAAAGCCCGGAAGTCCGTCAAGCAGTCGCCGACGCCCTGGGCGCTTCCGTCACCACGCTGGCCGAGGCCAACATCCCTCTCGACGCCCGGCTCGGCGACATCCAGTACGCACCGCGCAACGGCCGCAACATCCCGGTTCCCGGGGGCGACGGTGCCGCCGGCATGTTCAGCATGATTGTCACCAACCTGGACCCGGAAAAGGGCTACACACCGATCATCCACGGCAACAGCTACATGCAAGTGATCGGTTGGGATGAGGCAGGCAACCTCGACCCCCGCGCCATGCTGACTTACTCCCAATCACCGGAGCCGGATTCGCCCCACTACAGCGATCTGACGGAAATCCACGCCCAGGGCGGCTGGATCCGTCTGCCCTTCACCGATGCCGAAATCGAGGCCGACCCGAACCTGCGCACCCTCCGTCTGACGGAGTGAGATAAGAGGTTCCACCCCGGCGCAACCGTCGCGGCCCCTGGGTCACTGTGCGGGCCATTGGGAAGGTAGTCAGTCAGGGCGTACGAAGAGATGGCTGCCCGCCAGCGGTGCACCACCATAGCGAGATGGTTGCCAATGCAGAACATCGGGGGCATGCGCATCGCTGTCGAGATCGTAAACGCCTACGGATATGCGCGCTTCTCCCCAGTCATCGCCATTGGGTGCTTTCGATGCGATATAGCTCAAGGGCACCGCAAATTCAGCAGCGTAGCCCGTATCGGTTGAAACAAATGAGATTTGCGTATTCGCATTTGTATCGTCTGCGAAGGACAAGACTTCGTCTTTCGCGTGTGCGCCCGTCGAGACAATGGTTGCAACTTGGGCAGCCATGTCACCGCCAAGCGCGGCCTCGCCGACATCCATGCTGGCGTCCCTCTCAGCCGGGTTCCGCGGATCGATAAAGAAAACAACTGAATCCTGTGCTCTGGGAACGAGGTCCGCGTGCGCACTCACATCGTCGTCGACAACATTGACGCCGATGTACAAGTGCTCCGGCCCCTCTCTGACATCGAACTGAAAGGAAATATCGTGCGGCTCGAGCTCTGGGGATACGATATCCCCTTGGCGAGCGGCGCTGTAAGTGAGCGGGCCCCACTCGGACAGGTCGCCATCGACTTCGACACCGTCAATCGTGCCAATCGCGTACTTCGAAAGGGGTAGCACGGGCTTCAAGACCGGGAATTGCACAGGTCTTTCACCAATGGTGCCGGTAACGATCCATTCCACGGATGCAGTGCTGAGTGAGTGGTAGGGTACGGGTTCATCGGTAGAGAGACGCAGAAACAGTTCCACGCTCTCCCCGGCTGGTACCGACACGGGAATCAACCCTTCGATGTCGAAGTTCGTCCAACGCACTACGGATGGAGCGACCGCAAGGGTCGACGCGGTGGGGTTCGTGATCGTGACCTTCTGGCTCACTTCACTAAAGAGATCGTCAGCAGATACCGGCGCCTCGATTTCGATGGCGTTCGCGACTTGGTTCGAACCGGCCAAAAGCTCCGGATTGGACACATCTTCGTCGTAGATGCCATCGAGCAGGACGTTGGCAATACGCGGCCCGTCGTCGCGCATCGTCACCCAGGCGACGTGATCGAACTCGCCAAAGACAGTACCGCGCAGCCCGCTGATTCCACCTGTCGTTGCCAGCGTGATGAAGTTTCGATCGTTGCGTGTCACTCGACTGTACTGATGGAAGTGACCGGCAAAAACAGTGTAATCGCGTTCGCCAAGCAACGCTTCAACCTCGAGCCAATCTTCGTTGACCGACGAATAAGTCCATAGCGGTTGATGCAGCAACACGATCGTCCAGCGCGGCTCCGGGTGCTGTGCAAGGACAGACTCGATGAAGGCCATTTGGTCGGCCTGCTTCCAGGGGCCTGGCAAGGGAGTGTCAGGCCGGCCCACCATGCCGAAGAGTTCGCTGTTGACGACGACGAACAGCACACCCTTGTACAGGAAGTGATAGTAGCTGGGGCCAAATCGTCGCTGCCACTCTTCCGCCATGATGGCGCTGTTCATGTCGTGATTGCCCGGGGTATAGAAGAATGGCGCCTCGAGTTCACCGACAAACGACTCGAACTCGTTCCACTCGCGATTCAATTGAGCCTGGTTCTCGGTATAGCCCTCGATCAAATCGCCAACGCTTACGACGAACGCAGGTGCAAGCAGATTGACCTTGGGCATCGCACCGGCAAAGACGCCGGGCCGTACGCCACCCGTACGATCACTGACAATGACAAAGTGAAAATCGTCCGCCCCGTCCTCCAACTCGAGATCGGTCCAAGGCGTTGCACCTTGAAGATCGGGAACCTGCATGTCCGGACTGTCTGTGGCTGGCGGCGAGCATGCTGCAACGAATGATACAAAGAAAGCTGGAGCAAGGAGGTGGACGCGGGACATGATTTCTACGCTCTCAAATACCCGATGCTACTGGTACCAATACAAATTGCAAACAGGGGTTGGTCAATCCAATGCGATTCAATGGCGTCCAGCAACCAAAATAGAAACGTACCCGACAAACCGGGCATGCGAGACTACCTCGGGGTAGCAGGCCCCAATCGATGATGTCAAACTGACTGGGGCCTTTGATGCCAAGTCCTGCATGGATTCAGCCCTTTTCCGAGCTGTCACAACAGTTTCGTCCAACTTGGCTTTAGCTGCCCCATAAAGAACAACGGCTTTATCGGTTCTGTTTTCATGTGGTCAAGTTTGGCGAGAGCCGAATACCGCGCACCTGTCAGTTCTCCGGCACAACAGGATGCCATGCGAATTGCCCGATCAGGGATTGAGCATGACTTTGACGGTATCGTCCAATCTTTCCATGAACAGCTCGTAGGCTTTTTCGCCCTCTGCCAAAGTCATTGTGTGACTAAAAAGCTTCTCTGGCCTTATCTGTCCACTCTGCAACAGAGGAATCAACGTTGGCCAGGCTTCAGTGGGATAAGCGAGTGTCGTGCGAAACGTCAGAGACTTGGTCAGGGCCAGCAACTGAGGAAACTGGATGACCGGGTCATGCGAGATGCCTACGCAGCAAACAACCCCCCGGTTGGCAGCCACTGCACAAGATAGCTGCGTGGTGGCATCGTTGCCGGCTGCATCGACTACCGATTTCGCCATTGCGCCATCGGTGGCCTCGGCAATGTGTTCCGCAGCTACCTCGGGTGAGAGGGGTACTGCACCGAGGGAGGCAGCCCGATCGCGGCGGTACCCCACCGGGTCGATAGCAAACACCTGACGAGCGCCAAACACAAATGCCAGCTCGACTGCCATCAGGCCAATGGGGCCAAGCCCGACCACAGCAACCACACTACCCGGAGAGACCTCGGCATTCTTGCAACCGAAGTGAGCGGTACAAAGTGTATCGGTCAACAGTACTGCCTGCTCATTGGAAATGCCTTCAGGAACGATGGTCGCATTTGCGTCAGCCTCCGGCACCCAGATGGCTTCCGCCTGGCCGCCGTGCAGCGCTGCACTGTTTCCGTATATGCCCATGTCCAGCCGGTGGCAATGCAGCGGCTTTCCCGCTTTGCAGTTTGCGCAAACCCCACAGGACTTTGTTGTCATGCCTGACAGCATCACCTGGTCACCACATTTGACAATGCCGACCTGGTTCCCAACCTCCACGACCTCGCCGACGGTTTCATGACCAATGCAAAAATCAATATCTTCCGATGCGATATTGAATCCGTGGTAGAACTGGCTGTCACTGCCACAAATGGAGCAATGGGTCACTTTCACAATCGCACCGGCATGGTCAGTTATTTTCGGGTCATCAACCGTCTGGTATTTGACGCCGGCTTTACCGGTATAAACCATGGCCTTCATATTCTGACCTGCCAGTTTGGGTTTCGCTTATTTCGAAGCGCGGGATCGAGACGATGAACGAGTCAGGTTTTTTCTATCGTAAAGTTCGATCGAGAAAAGTGAACGGCAATCTCGCCCACTGCATCGTCATTACGCAATAACACGATTTCATTCTCACAGATCTGCACCAGTTCCCCCTCAACCGAGCATCTGCCGTCTTCTGCGAACACACGTAGTCGTTCACCCAGGACAAAGCCCGAGTTCTCCAATGCATCACTCTCGCCAATGATCGGGCTCGCCTCTTTGGCGACCCCCAGCGCATCTGCACTGCTGATTTCCGTCCGCTCCCCTTCCGGCATCGCAGACATTCGCTGCGCCCATTGAGCAGATTTTTCGAAAGGCTTCATGGCGGCAGCAAATTCAGGCATGAAGAAAGCGGATGAAACCGCTGCATTTACAGCAAAATCTGCGGCGGTCAACTGGTCTCCCAGCAAATAGTCACGACCATCGGCAAGCTGGCTTTCGAGCAGATGCAACCCGGCAGTAACCTTGCCCAGGTTGCCGGGCGCCAGCGCCTTGGCCTTCTTTTCATCGAGCGCTGTGGGCATGATCTTGTTGCGGTCGGCCAGAAACTCTTCAGTGACATAACCACCCACCGCTACGACTGCGACGAAGAAAGGCAGGAAAAGACTGTTGCCCCAGTGTTCCAGCGCGATGACCGAGGCCTTCTCGGCGGCGGGATAGAGGGCGGGTTCGGGTGCGATTTTCTCCAGGTGTCGAGCAATAAAGTTACTATCGCAGTAAACGTTGGCGCCAATCTGCATTACCGGCGTCATTCGATAACCGCCGGTTAGCGGCATCAAGTCCGGCTTGGGCATAATCTGAGGGATAACAACCGACTGCCAAGACAGGTTTTTGAAACCCAATAGCTTGCGAATCTTGCCTGCGTAGGGTGAGGTGTCGTAGTGGTGAAGAATGATGTCCTGCATGGAGCCAGCACCCTGTATTACGAAGATTATTCCAAAGAAATAAAGGCTTGTTGATTATACTGTCCGCAGCCTTAATTGCTTTCGGGCCGAGTCTTTGACAGATAGGCCGAGAGTGCTGCGAGCTCCTTTTCGCTGATTTCAGTGTAGCGAAACCTGGGCATGAAAAGCTGTCCATGCCTCACCACATGCTGAATCAAAGCATCAGGCATGTCGGTGCGATCCTCCAGATAGGGTGAGCGAGTTTCACCAGGCCTTTTTTTCAACGCCCAAGTGCCACTGCCATGGGGATTACCCTTGCCATGACATTGCCAGCACCACTGGTCAAAAACAGTCTTGCCCATAGTGGCAAGCTCGCGTGAATCGCCAACTCTTTCGTCAGCCTGCGCAATTGGAACGAGCAAACAGATCAACAGGCACGCCAAATAAAACAGGCCATTATCCGACCTCATGATCTCGTCTCACGCATGCGCTGCGGGTATATGCCGTTCTTGCCCGGTGCCATGACACCAGCAGGGTCGAGCGCATCTTTCAGAATCTCGTTGACGCGTCTCTGTGCATGGTTGTTCCAGCTATAGCTTTCCTGAACCACGCCCATCAAGGCCGGATGGGCACGCACCTCTCCCCAGCCAAATTTGGCAAATTCCTCATTGATTTGCCGGAAAAGCGCCAGGGACTTTTCGTTCTCTGCCCGATCGTTCTTGTAAATCTCGGCTCCCATGGTCATCAGCAGCTCGCGCGGCGTTCGGTTCAACATTTCAGAGCCATTGAAGGGTCGGCCGAAGTCTGCGTGGATCCGGGTAGCAAGCTGGTGTGCCTTCAACGCAGCAGCACCGTCTGCCGGCAAGACCGGAGAATCGAGCATATGCCCCTGGATCCTGCCATTGGTAACCCAGTCAGCCAGTGAAGGAATACCCGCTATCAGTTTGGTTTTTACATCCAGCTGATGCGGGTTTTGCAGCGGTGTTCGGAAAAACTCTGCGGAAAACTGTGCACCGCTTATCGCTCTGAAGCTATTCTGAACCTCCTCCCACTGAGCCCTGACGATCTTCTCACTACCGTAGAAGCCCATCCGTGCGTGCCAGGTGCCGAGGTTTTTCTCTTTCATGACCGACAACATCGCCCGTTCCATCTCGGCGGGGCTGTTGATCGCATCGAACCCTGTCAAGTCGAAGCTCTCGTCATGAGCAAGATCGGTCATGCCCACGGAAATACGGACGCTCCCCTGAAGCAACGATCGCAACCTCATGTCCCGGGTCAAATCGACCAGGGGAATCAGATCCTCCATACCGTAGGTTTTCACCATGGCACTGATAAAGGCCTCGGGCTCGGGCATCAGCCAGCATCCCGCCCGGGTTACCACGCCAAGGTTGGATTGAGCAAACAAGCCGTCGAGATGCGCGCCAAGACTGTACTTCAATGTATGCCATTGCGCGGGGTTTTCCATGGCGCCCATACCGGTTCTTAGAATGTCGCCGGTAGGCAATACGACTTCCATCCCGCACAGGTTCTGGAAGTGATCGCCCTGAAATGCATATCCGGTGCCGTGCTCCAGGGAGTTGGCAAGAACGCTGCCCCAACCCGGAGACGGAACGTTCATCCAGAGTTTGATCCCCTTTGCCTGAATATGACGGTACAGATCGAGAAAGCTGACTCCGGGTTCAACGACTACATAGGCTTGATTCTCGTTTACCTCGATAATCCGATTCATACGCTTCAGATCCAGCGTAATCATGTTGGACTTCATCGGCGCAGCACCACCGAAGCCCAGATTCTTCCCCGTGGAAATCGTCCAGAAAGGTATTCCGCGGTCGCTGCAGATCTTGACGAACTGTTGAACCTCCTGCGTACTTGCGGGTGCTACCACAGCAGCTGGCACGGGATCGTCTTCAGAGCCCGCAAAGGGTGAGTAGTCATCCCGGTACAGAGCCCGCGCCGACGAGCCGGTATACACCCAATCCTCGCCTACCACTGCTGCAAATTCCCGAACGGCATCAGAAAAAACATCGGCCATGCCTGGTCGCTCCACCACCTGTTCAGACTTTTGTGTCGGTAACACGCGCCATTGTCCAGGCAACCAGTTCATTAGCTGTTTTCGTCTGCCGACCTGATGCCGAGATAAGGGCATCCCGTTTCTGAGCTGCCCATTGAGACTCCAAGCGAACCGCGTACAGATAGTCCCTGGCAAACTGCTTTATCACGAACATGTCCTGTTTCCGAGTCAGCCCAGCCAAGGCCCTGACACCACGCCGACACTGATTCTGCAATTCCGCATACCAGAGATCGACGATATCGGTCTCGATGACAAACCGCCTCGATGAGCTCGGGTTCAACTGCGTCGCAAAGGACATGCTGGCTTCTATTTTTGGGTCTACGACGACTCCAACACGCTCAGCGACCAGACTGCCCTCTCGCGTTCGAGCACTCAGGGGCGCAACCCAGGCAGCCATGGTTGCGAGCCCGCTGTAACCAAGAAATATCCGTCGACGCAATAGCACCAGGTCTTTCTACCGAGCCTCTTGATCAGCCGGATACAGTGCTCTGCGAGGTAGGGCATCCGGCGGGTTGTTGCGCAGTTTTGTATTGACGATCATAACTGCTTGGTCTGGTCCGCTCCACTCCCTGCCAACGACAAATTGAGACCTCCCGCTTCAACCCCTCGCAAAGACCCAATCCGCTCGAGTACCCGAGAGATAAACCCGTTCGAAATCGAACTTCCAATGAGTGTTGCACTACCGAGGTGAACGCAAGTCTATAATAGACCCTGTATATGGACAGATAGTCACCTATGGGATAGGGCATGAATCACCTTTTTGTCCCGCCGGTGATGCCCTCCGATTCTTCATGCATGGGAGTAAAACAGATAATGACGGTTGAATATGATTTGAAGAGTTGTCTTCCAAACGCGTTAGTTCTGCTGTTCTTTGCTCTTGGTACGACCGCCCATTCAACAGAGTGGTGTGCCGATCCTGGCTTTTTTTCGGAGGCGAAAGCCAAAACACACACGATTCACAATAAGTTCTACATGATCGAGACCTTTGATACGGCGTTGCAATGCAGCCCGGGTAACGTCGCAGTATTGGTAGGTGACCGTAACGTGTTACTGATCGATAGCGTGTACAGGCATGCCGACAAACACGTTATCGATGCCATCAGGAAGCTCTCCGATCTACCAATCAAATACTTGATCAATACCCACGGACACAAGGATCATGCAGACAGTAATTTCCACTATGGTGGCGATGAAGGTGCAATCATCGTTGCCCACCGTAAAGCCAGAGAATATCTCAGCGTCACGCACACCGTGATTAACCCTAACGGCGCCACCGTTACTTTATCAGCTCAACCTGAAGAGGGTATTCCTGAAATCACCTTCGATAACAACATGCAGGTGCATTTTGAAGGAGAGACGATTCGACTGATCTATATCGGCCCGGCGCATAGTGCTGGAGACATTGCAATTCACTTCACCAAATCCAATGCCATCCATATGGGAGACTTGTTGCAGAATGGCAATTTGCCGTTCTTCGACAGCGATGGCGACATTGAAAATTTGCTTGCCGGCTATACGCGGGTGGCCGAATTGTGTGACGACGAGACTGTCGTCATTCCCGGTCATGGACGCATTACCGATTGCGCATCAATGTCGAACTTCGGCAGGCAGGTACAAACAATTGTCAATCGAATCAAGGACGGGATCGAAGAAGGCAAATCGCTGACGCAGATACTGGCGTCCCGACCAGCCAGGGACTTTGCCTTGCCGGAACACGTGGCCAATCCAGTGGATCCATGGGTCGCCGGAGTCTACGAAAACTTGCTGCAGAAGCTGCAGAAAAAGGGACGGACGAATTCAACTATCCATTTGCCCAAGTGATGTTAGCCCGAAAATCTCACCAACTTCCTGCTGCGGGTGCCGATGCACTCGCGTAAGCGTGGCCGTGTTTTCCCTATGCGAGTCCCGAACCCGGCACACCGGGACGAGGACGCGCAAGGAACACCTGACAACCACTGGGAGAGAACCGGTGTGCGGTGCGCGTATCCGGCACCTTTAAAGCTCGTGCTTGCGCCCATCGTAGCGGTAAGCGGGTCCGCTTGGCGTGCCGGATGCGCGTACCGTATACCGGTTCTCGGCGCCGGATCGAAGCCACAGCTCTCCGCGTCAGTGAGTGCTTTAAAATCAATAACTTGAAAATTTGTTCCATGAAAGTGGTATCCCCTCGCGCTCCCCGGCTGAAGGCTCTCTATATGCGAGGGGAATCCCCTCGCGCTCCCCGGCTGAAGGCTCTCTATATGCGAGGGGAATCCCCTCGCGCTCCCCGGCTGAAGGCTCTCCAGCCGATTTGACATACTGTCGAGTATGCCTGCATCGGCCTCAGGTCGGCGCAGCCACGCAGGACAGCGCCTCAGCGCCCGTATTCGACCTGGCCGGGTTCTCCAATCAGCCACGCACCCGCACCCACGGCTACAGCCAGCGCCGCCAACGTCCCGAAAAAGAGGTCGTAGTTGCCAAAGTGGTCGTAGAGAAGCCCGGCTATCCCGGGCGGAAACGATGCCAAAACCATGGTAATGAGGGTCGCCAGCCCGAAGCCGGTTCCAAAATTCTGCCTGCCGATGAGCTTGTTGCAGTAGCTGGCGAAGAATATGAACGACGCCGAAAGAAAGAAGCCGAGAATAATCACACAGAGAATCAATGCCAGGTAGCTGTTCGTGCTGGACAGCAGCCCGAGCGATATCCCCTGGGCTACAGCCAGGATCACAAACCCGGCGCGCAGCCCCAGGCGATCGGCGACCAGGCCGGATAGCGGTGCGCCAATCAGTGAGGCCGTGCCCATGATGGAGAGCAGATAGACGCCGTCAGACATCTCCAGACCCTTGGCCTGGGCAACCACCACCAGATGGGCAATCATCGCCGCTGGGCCTGCCATCAGTATGCAGCGCGCCAGAATGCCGAACCAGAAAGTGCCGGACCGAGTCAACACGCCATAGACGTGGGCACTTCCGAGCGGGCGGGCTTCGATCGCCTGCTCCTCGGTATGCTCCTCTGCCCGCGATCTTCCGCTGAATGCGGGGGCCGGGCGCAAAAAGAAAAGCAGCAACATCACTGCCGCAGTGGCCGCTGCATAGATCTGGAAAGTCTGCCGCCAGCCAAATCCTTCAACCAGCCATTGTGTCAGCGGTGGAAAAAAAACGGCACCTACGGGCAGCGCCACCAGGCCCGTCGCCAGACCGATGCGATCCGGAAACCAATCCGACATGTGCTTGACCGCGACCATGGGGGCAAAAACTGCGACTGCCACACCAAGAAGGAGATAGCAGGCGAAAATTTGTGTCACCGAGCCTGCAAACGATGCACCCGACAGCCCGGCTACCAACAGAACGCCACCTGACAGCAGTACGCTTCGTACCGTTTTGCTGTCGAGCTGTCTACCGACGATCGGCGAAGAGAACGCCACTGCCAGTGTCGCTATGGATATCCCGATGGACACTCTGCCCACTTGCGCATCGAATTCAGCGGCCAACTGTGGCAGAAAAACGCCGAAGCTCAGGATTACAACCGAGCCCATTACGACCACCGCCATGCAAACGACTATTTGCAGAACCCTTTCGGAATGAATCTGGCTCATCTCCGTCCCTTGTTGTTTGTACATGCTGCACACCAGGCCAACATTGGGCACTGGTCTCGTTACCATGGTCTTCATGTACCCGCGCAGGGCCTGCGAAACGTCGAAGCCGGCCCTTGCGCGCAGTCGGCCAATCTCTAGCACGCATCCGTCATGGCGAGTTACCGGGCTAATCCGATGGCGAATACCATATGGGCGAAGTGTAAGCGCGTTCCTGCAGGATCAGCGCAGCACCGTCTTCCGGCGGCTTGCCGTAAAACCTGGCGTCGTGGGCGGTCCAGCGGGGCGTCGGAATCTCAATTACCCGGGCGTAGTACACAGCAGGTTGGGTTGGGTTGAATTCCGGGTCTTGCCAAACCGCAACCAGTTCCGCATCGCCGATATTGTTGACCCAGCTCGCGTCCTCGACGCTTACGGTATTGCCCACCGGCGGCAGACTGCCATCGGGGCGAAGGTTTCGTCGGTGGGCATCCCCCCAGACCACATTGAATATCTTTTCGTGGGTCGCACCGTTTGCATCGAGCCAGCCTTTGACGATCTGAATACGGTCGAGGTTTCCGCTCAGTGGATCTTTCAGTGCACCGACCAGAAACGTCGGCGCGGCGCCACCCGATTCCGGAAGCAGTGTGCTCCCCATGGGCAGACCCTTCGCGTAGCCTTCGACCACGAGGTTCTGGAAGCTCGCATCGGCTTCGCTGAACGACCAGCCCCCGAAAAAGCGAACTGTCATTCGCGGCCCCGTGGTCGCATACACTTCCTTGCGCAGCATGGCGTCCCAGATCGCCTCCCGGGTGTTCTCCCGGGCCCAGACCGCCGCATAGCCCGATGCGCCGGTTTCGCTGTTTCGCCAGCCGTCCGGCATATCGAGCCCCCCCATGCTGAGCAGGGCACGAGTTTCGCCTGGTTCGTCGTTCGCCATCTTGCCGAAAAAGTTGTTTTCCTCGGCCGTGGACAGCGCGGTATGGCTGTCCGTAGACCCCACCATGCCGAATCGGTATGGGTTCGTGCCGAGGGAGCGTTCCAGTTTCAGTCCGTTTTTCAGCGCCTCCCGTGCGTACTCGTATTGGAGCATGTCGTTCGTTTTTGCGGTTGTCAGCGAGACATTGCCCCGGTCCCAGGTTTCGAAGTCTGCGAATTCGTCAGTCGGCGATAGAAACGGGTGCGCCTCGGAGTCACCCTTGATCTGTGTCACCTCGTAGAGGGGTTCCCAACGTGCGCGGGTCCTGACGTACTCCGAGTCGATCGCGGCGCCCGTCTCGGGATTGGTTTCCACCGGAAACATCTGCCCGTTCGACAGATTGCCGTTGTGGGCCAGTGCGAGCACACGTCCGCCGGTTTCTGCCTCGTACCGCTCCATCCATTTCCACAGGTCCTGGGGGTTGACGCTCTCGACAGCGGTGAACGGGAAAACCCGTCTCGCGAGATCGGCGTCATCCCTATACAGCACGTTACGGTGCAGTTTGTCGCCACTGCTTGTCGGTGTCCATTCGTAACCGATCAGCGCTGTGAATTGTCCCGGCTCGTTGTAACGGTCAGCCGTGTCGAGGTAGTCCTCCCATACCGTTCTCATGATCGAACGATCGAGCAATGGGCCGGAGTAGTCGCCGTATAGTGCTGCCGCCAAATGCCCGAAGGCTTGAAGTGCCGCCTCTCCGCCTGCCTTCAGGTTGCTGCGGATCTCTCTGTTCTCTTCGTGCTCCAGCAGTTCCGGATTGCCGCGAATCAACTGGTCGACGATGCCCAGCAGATCCGAGTGGTCGGTCACTACCAGAAAGTCCAGCGGGCGCGAAAGACGTACGGCCTGACCGGTGCTGCTGATCACCTGTTCACCGCGGGCAAACCGGTAAGCGTCTTCGGGTGTCAAGGTAACCCCCATCGTACGAGCGTCCAGGGAATTCGTGGTATGCAGATGGGTATCGCCCCAGAACACCTGTGTCGGATACGTCACATTGGCGTAGGGCGAATAAACGGGTTCCGCTGAATGCGCACTGAGCACTGCCAGCCCGATCAGGGTGGTTACTACCTTGCCTGCGATTGAGTTCATACAATCCTCCTCGATTTCGCGTTGTCGCTGCGCAGAATTGGGTCTCCGACCCAAGCTCGCTTTCCAAGTCTACACGTGATCCGGGACTATGGGTCTAGCCCCCAAATCTCACCAACTTTCTGCTGCGGACGCCGATGCACTCGCCCTGCGCGGCCGTGCTCCCTTCGGCCGGTTTGACATACTGTCGAGTATGCCTGCATCGACCTCCAGTCCGCGCGGCCGCGCAGGACGGCGCCTCGACGCCCTCGCGACGAAAGTTGGTGAGATTTGCGGGCTACTCCGAGAACCTCACCAGCTTCCGCCGCCTTGCGGGTCATCGAGTCGGATGATGTCCGGAGCTACGATTTCGGCACCACGCAAACTCCACTGGACGCCAGGTTGTTGCTGGACCTGTCCCTGAACGACCAGAAATGGAACGACATGCGGGGCGCGGTGAACTTGCCGTACGGCGATTTCGATGGAATCGGCATCGACTTGGCGCTATCGTGGTGGACCGAACGGTCGCCGGGCGCATGATCGAATCGCCGCGCAGGCTCGGCGTCGAGATGCGTTACGATTTCTGGTGCTCCAATCGATGAAGGTAACCGTTTCCCAGGGCGTGCTGGCCGGTAGCGAGGCGGACGGCGTTTGCGCCTTCAAGGGCATCCCGTACGCTGCGCCGGTCTCGGGTGAGAACCGCTGGCTGCCGCCGAAACCGCCGGAGCCGTGGTCCGGCATCCGGGACGCCACCCGGTTCGGGAACATCTGTCCGCAGGAGCCTCCACCCAACAAGTGGTTGGCTGGCAAGGCCGGCAGGGTGTTCA
Source organism: Candidatus Azophilus sp. (assembly GCA_965221465.1). Taxonomy (GTDB): domain Bacteria; phylum Pseudomonadota; class Gammaproteobacteria; order Pseudomonadales; family Azotimanducaceae; genus Azophilus. The sequence goes on along the minus strand of OZ244892.1, from coordinate 4,498,062 downwards.
TCGAAACGCTCTGGGAAACCGAACCCGTCGGCGACGATTGCCTGAACCTGAACGTCTGGACGCCAATCCCGGACCCTCAGGCCCAGTTGCCGGTCCTGTTCTGGATTCATGGCGGCGCCTTCACCACCGGCTCCGGGTCGCTGCCCATCTACCACGGCACCAATCTGGCGAAAAAAGGCGTTGTCGTGGTGTCGATCAACTACCGGCTGGGCTTGATGGGTTCATTCGTCGCCCCGGGCCTGTTCGACGATGAATTCTGCGGGCCGAACCGCGGTTTCCAGGACCAGGTGGCGGCCTTGAGCTGGGTGCAGGAGAACATCCGCGCCTTTGGCGGCAACCCGCACAACGTGACCATCTTCGGGGAATCGGCCGGGGGCCAGAGCGTGGCCGTGCTGCTCGCGAGCCCCGCCACCAAGGGCCTGTTCAAGCGGGCCATCGCCCAAAGCGGAACGCCTGAACTGGGCTCGCCGCTTGCAGACCATGAACGCTTCGCCGCTGATTTGCTACAGGCCATCGGCATAGCGCCTGGCGACCGGGCTGGGCTGTCCCGGTTGTCCGCCAAGGACACCATCGATGCAATGCGAGCCGCCAGGAAGCTGCTCGCCAAGGGAACGGAGGACAGGTACGGCGCACTTTTGGCCAACGGCAACATCGGTTGCATCTACGGCGACGAATTCATGCCCCTCTGCATCCTCGAGTCACTGCAAAAGGGCGGTGGCCGCGACGTCGACCTGATGATCGGCACCGTGCTGGAGGACGGGCGGCTCTTTCCCCTGGTGATGCCCGGCCCCGAAGCCCTCGCCAGCGCGCTCTGCATGCAGTACTTCAAGCGGTTGATGCTTCCCAAGAACGAACCGAAAGTGGTGTTCAAGCGCTACAAGAGTGCAATGCCCGGCGCTTCGAAGTCGGCCATTCGAGGGCAGATCATGACCGACTGCATGTTCCGCCGCGGCTCGGTGAAGGCGGCCGAGCTGCATGCCGACAGCAGCCCCGGGCGCACCTGGCTCTACCAGTTCAACTGGTCCTCGCCGGTCCTTGGGGGCGCCATCGGCGCCATGCATGGCATCGACGTGCCGTTCGCCAACCGAAACCTCGAGGCCTTTGCGCCGTTGCTCGGCGACTTGGAGCCGCTGCGCGAGCTTTCGGACACGGTCAGCGACGCCTGGGTGAATTTCGCCACGCACGGAAAACCTTCTGCTGCCAACATGCCGACGTGGCAACCCTTCGATACCGAGCGGCGCGCCACGATGGTTTTCGACACAAAAGTCGAATTGCAGCACGACGTCGACCGGGCGCTGAGGGATCTCTGGTATGGATGACTCGGGAACGGCTAGGCTCGGCCGAGCAGTTTCCGGACTTCGTCGTACCGTTTCCGGTCGATGCGGTAACCCGCGTAGAAAAACGCGGCAATGAGGCCCCAGGCCATCGCGAAGGGCCCGTCTATGATGCCGAGCGCAAACAACTGATCGGGGCTCAATTCATCGACACTGGCGTTGGTCGGAAAGTCGATGACATCCAACGCGACGCCCGCAACGACGTGACCCGCGCCGTTCGACGCCTTGGCGAAGAACGTCCTGGCCGAGTAGAAGATTCCTTCCTGGCGGCGGCCGGTGACTGCCTCGTGTTCGTCCGCTATGTCCGCCAGCGCGGACATGACGCTGATGTTGACGATACTGCCGCAGGCCGAAGCCAGGGTGCCTAGACCAATGATGAACACGACGAGTTCCCAGCTACTCTTCGCCGGCGCGAGGCCGAGGAGCCCCAGCGTGGTGGCGGAAGACCAGAAAACGGAAAGGCCGACAACCGTCCCGATAATGGTCAGGCGCTTGTCGAATCGGCTGTGAATCCTGGCGGTGACGGCGAAGCCGATGACGTATCCGAACACGTTGTTCAGGATCAGCCAGCCCACCTGCCGGTCGCTCAGTTCCCAGAAATAGGTAACCATGTAGATGCTCAGCGTCTCGTGCGTGCCGATCATCACCGACAGCACGAAGACCCCGACAAGCAGAAACCGGTAGTTCCTGTTCCCGAGAGTGGCCCAAATGTCGAGAAAGACGTGGGACGCCTTGAACGGTGGCAGATTTTTCGAGACCGGTTTCAGGGTCGGTATCCGGTCCCTCGTGAGCGCTGCCGAGGCCATGATCGACGCAAGAATGAGCGCAGAGCCGAAAAAGACGATGGGGAGGTAGGCCTGCTGCGTCATGCGGCCGTTGTCGAAAGACGGAAAGACCAGGAACCAGACCGTGCTGTGCATGACGATGACGCCGGCATAGCTGAAGATGTTGTTGTAGCTCATCACCCTGGTGCGCTCGATGTAGTCGTCGGAAAGTTCCGCACCCAGGGCGAGGTGAGGAACGGCGAAGAACGTGATGGAAACCCGCATCACGATCAGAAACGCCAGAAACCAGGCAAAGAGCGACCATTCCTGCAAACCCGCAGGCGGATGGTAGATCAGGTAGATCGAAACGATGACAGGCAGCGGCGAGACGAACATCCAGGGATGGCGCCGCCCCAGACGCGATCTCGTGCGGTCGGACAGAGACCCCACCACGGGGTCGCTGACCGCATCGAAACAGATGCCGATAAAGACGGCAGCGCCGGTAAGGGTGCCGGACAGGCCGAGGATCTGGTTGTAATAGAAGAAGGTGAGCGCGTTGAAAATCCAGTTGGTGGACGCTTCCCCGACGGCGCCCACGCCGAATGCCAGTTTCGTCCTGATGGGCAGCGTATCCGCCATGATCGGGCCTCTTTCGCTGTGGGCCGGAAGGCAGAAACGACTACCGGATCGCGAAGGAGCCAGAGCCTGGGCTCCGGCTCCTTTCGATTGCGATTACAGCTGGTACGCGAACTCTATGCCGAATTCCCGGGGCGTCTCTCTCGTGGCGACTGCCGCCGCGTACAGCGGCCCGCTCTGCACGAACAGAAGCCCGTCTTCGTCGGTGAGATTGTTGACGAATAGAGATACACCGACATGCTCGCCGATCAGTCAGGATGCGGGGCACGCCAAGCAGTGGAAACTCTGCAACATCGCCAATTGCGTCCTGTCGGCGTCCACGTAGTAGATGCCCCCACGAACTGAAACCTGCCGTCGAATTCGGACACGATGCGCGTCTCGTTGGTATACGTCTCGGGATCGTAGCGCACGCCGGGCGGCAGGGCCTCACGAACGCGCTCGTCAACTGCCCGGAACGGCGACGACGAAATTGATATCCACTTTGCCCTCGCGCAACGGGATTGCCTCCTGATAGACGTCCGAGTACCAGAATTCCCGCAGCGCTTCCATGGACTCGAAGCGCTCGATGGTGATGCCGCCATCGAAGGGCCACTCGCCTTCGAAAACGTGATCTTCGGGCACGGATTCGAGGCGCCCGAGTATCTCGAGCCCCGACTCGAGAGCCAGCGGCCCCGCTGCCTCCGCATAAGGCTCGAGGCCGTCCGGGTCGAGCACCCTCGCACTGACCACCACGTACACGCCATCGCCATCCTCCTGCGCGCCGGCCTGATACACGTAGCCGAGCAGCGCGCCGAGCACGGCACCTGCGATCAGCAAAGCCATTCGCCCCATACCGGATTTCCAGTGAACTCCATGCATGATGACCTCCCTGCTTGTTGTTCAATCGGCATCAACATATGAATCTTGCCTGAAGATCTCACCGACTTCCTGCTGCCAATCTCAATGCTCTCGCCCATAACGTCCCGGCATTGACCGGCCTTCACAAGCCTTCCGTGATTTCAGAAAGCCGTTCTCGTCGTTCCTGACAATGTCGCCGGTCTCGAACGAACCGTTTTCGTCAAAGGAAGTCTCGATTACCTCAGGGTCACGATACTAATCCTCGAACAACTCGGCATCAGTGAAGTTTCGGTCTTCGCCATGCAACGGGCACCAGATCAGGCAGACCTTGTCCGGCGCCCTTTCCGCCCACTGTTCGAGCATCCAGGGAATGTCCAGCCCCTCGAGGGCAGCCGAATAGCTTTGATCGATCTGCTCGCGCAGGTTCATGACAGGCTCATCGATGTACCTGCCGCTATTCGCCTCTATGCCAATTCTCGACAACCAGATCGGGCACCTTGACAAAGTGCCGCCGGTTGTTGGTGACCAGCACGCAATCGAGGCTCAGCGCGTGCGCAGCGATCATCGTGTCGTTTCGCCCGATCGGGCCGCCCCGGTCGAACAACCGTGCCTGCAGCGGCGCATACCTGTCCGCGGCCGCCTTGTCCCAGGCTGCAACCCGTCCGATGCGACTGCAGAAACTGTCGATGGCCGCCTGGTGTCTCGCCGGGCTCCGCGACCGCTCGGCGCCCAGCCGCAACTCGGCATAGGTGATCGACGATACGCAGATTTCGGCTCCCGCACGAGCCTGGGTCTGCAGCGTTGCGAGCAGGCGAGGTTCTCGCTTGCGTATGACGTAGCTGCTGATGTCGGTATCCAGCATGAAATGCATCAGAATTCCACGGTGTCATCGTCGATGAGATCGGGACGCTCCGACATGAAGTCGTCGTCTACGGGAGGAGCCTCCTGCGCAAACGATTCCCAACTCCTTCGCGCGGGCACCAGGATCAGTGCATCGCCTTCCCTGCGTAGCAAGACCTCACTGACGCCATCGAATCGATAGGCCTTGGGGATGCGAACCGCCTGGCTGCGGCCGTTGGTGAAGAGTTTGACCGTGGTTTCCATCGAGACGCCTTCGTTTCGGGATCTGCCACGACATGTATATCACAGGCATATGCCGAGATACCAGTTGGATCAGCCAAGAACCGCGCCGCCCCGGGGAGAGATCGGTTCGAGCCCCAGCGCTTCGAGCAGTTTGCGGGTGGTGCAGGCGGCAGCCGATGTGACCGGCAATCCGAGTCGTTGCTGTACCGGCTCAATGGCGGCCAGCGAGGGCATCTGCACGCAGGCCGAGAGCACCACGGCGTCGGCGCCCTCAATATCGAGCGCCTCTACATCGTCGAGCAGCAGCATGGGGTCGCGGCGCCCCACTTCCAGGTTGTCCGGGATCTCGAGGGCAATGCTGTCGATCACCTCGATGCCCTGGTCTTCGATGTAGTCGACCACGAGTTCCGTGAGCGGCCGCATATAGGGTGTCACCAGCGAAACCCGTTTCGCGGCGAGATCGCCGAGGCCTTCCACCAGCGCGCCGGCGGATGTGACCACCGGCGCGGGATGGCCGGCTTCCGCTGCGATGTCCGTCAACCGCTCCTCGCTGACCTTGTGGTACCCCGGCCCCATGCTCATGATGGCGACCAGACAGGCATAGCCCATGACGTCGACATCGGCATCGGCAAGTTCCGCCGCGCAACGCAGCGAATCCGCATCCATGGCTTCGAGTTGTTCTTTTGTTACCTTCTGCATGCGCATGCGGCTCGAGTGAAAGCTGAACCGGTCGTCGCGGACGGACTCGCGCGCACGCAGCATCGCGGGAATCTCGGTTTCCATGGTGGTATTCGAACTGGGCACGATTTGCCCGATTCGCCAGGTTCTTGCCATGAAACTGCCCCTCAAAGGTCCGCGAGCGCGTGCTCGACCATGGTGCGAAACCACAGGTGTTCCGGCTCGTTTTCGAATGCACGGTTCCACATCAGCCCGACCTCGAACTCCGGCATGTCGTAGGGCAACTCGAGCGCCTTGACGTCGGCATCGGCGCCGAGCGCTTCCACGACCTTGGCGGGCATGATGGAAATCACATCGGAATGACGCAATGCATAGAGCAACGTGGTGAGCGTCGTGAATTCGGCCACCGACTCGAGCCGCAGCCCCTGCTCCTCGAGAAAGGTCTGGGTGCTGGATTTCAGCCCGCCGCTCATCCCCGGGTTGAATTCCAGGTGCGTCGCTTCCAGCAGCTGCCGTTCGGTGATCGCATCGTCGTACTTCTTCGAGCCTGCCCACACCGCCACGATCAGGTGGTCGGTGTAGAGCGTCTGGAAACTCACCTGTTCGAGTTCGCGAAACGTGCCGATGAACGGTGCAATCATGAGGTCGAGGTGCCCGGAGCGTATCCGGTCCCGGGTGTCGGCGGCGATCTGGGTAAAGATCACGCGCGTCGAAGGCGCCACGGGGTGGATTCGCGCGATGATCGGCCCGGCCGCTCTCTGCAGGAGAAAGTCCGTCGTTGCAACGGTGAAGTGACGCCGCAGTTTTTCCGGTTCGAAGTGCACCTCTTCAACGAGACTTTCAATGCGCTGAATGATTTCCTCCACGGGTTCCAGCAACCCTTCCGCACGCCGTGTGGGCACCATGGCGCGCCCGGAGCGCACGAACAACTCGTCCTGAAAGGCCCAGCGCAACCGGCCAAGCGATGCACTCACCGCAGACTGTGTCAGGTTCAGTTTCTCGCCAACCTTGGTGGTGTTCGGTTCTTTCAGCAGCTCGCGCAGCACGTACAGGAGATTGAGATCGATCCGCCGGATGATGGCCTCCATACAGCAATCGTCACGTCATGTTACCGCCGGCCGCCAGAAGCGTCATCATGATTCCGGACACACCCGTTCGTGCATCGCGACCCCCCATCTCCTGGTACGCCTGCATGTTCGAACGTGCCTTTCATGGAACACTTTTTCCAAGTGATTGATTTCATTGAATTTGCGAACCAAGGAAACCTTACCTTCGATCCGGCACCGAGAACCGGTATGCGGTACGCGCATACGGCTCGCCGAATGGCACGCCAAGCGGACCTGCTTACCGCTACGATGGGCGCAAGCACGAGCTTTAAAGGTGCCGGATACGCGCACCGCACACCGGTTCTCTCCCAGCGAGCCTTTGTTGCTTTCATGTCCGCGGCCCGGCGCGCCGGGTTCGAAGCTTTCATGGAACACTTTTTCCAAGCGACTGGTTTTATTGAAATCGTTAACGTCGGGAACCGTTCCTTCGATCTGGCTCCACGGCCCGGCACGCCGGGGTGGAGTCATTCAAACGCGTGGCAACTCGCTCAGCCTGGGGCGCGTTCCGTGGCCTCCTTGCGCAGTTTTTTCGCAATCATTGCTTTCAGCAGCGGCTTGCTGGGCTTGCCCGAATCGGTCTGCGGAAAGTCATCGACAACCTCGACCCGTTCCGGGCACTTGTACTTGGCCATTCCCTCGCCGACCAGAAACTCCATCAGTTCCTTCACATCCGGTGTCTTCTCCGCACCCGACGGGATGACGAATGCGCAGGCCCGTTCGTCGTATTGCGGGTCGGGCATGGCGACGATCAGCACGTCACCGACCCCGGGGTGGCGACGGGCAGCGTGTTCCACCTCTTCGCAATTGATCTTTTCGCCGCCGCGGCTGACGATGTCCTTGAGGCGCCCTTCGAAGGAATAGTAGGTTTTTCCCTCGATTTCATGGGCAGCCATCAGGTCGCCCGAGCGGAAGTAGCCATCGCTGGTAAACACCTCGCGATTGCGTTCTTCCGCATCGTAGTACCCGCAGAAGGTGTACGGCCCGCGGGAAACCAGCTCGCCGGTTTCACCGGGCGCCACATCGTTCTCGGTACCGGGCTCGACAATTCGGATTTCGTCCCACTCGGATATCGGGCGGCCAATGGTGTTGAAACGTGCTTCCTCCGGGTCGCTGGGGCGGCCGAAGGCGATGAGTCCCTCGGTCATGCCGAAAAGGTGCAGCCCCGTCACCCCGAGCACTTCCTCCGTCTTGCGTGCGGCATTCGTGCTGAAGACGCCTTTTACCTGGCTCAACGGCAGCAGGTTCCTGGCGCCGACCTGCTGCATCCGGCTGAGCGCCGCGCCGATAACCCCGAAATAGGTGGGCTTGCGCTGCTGAATCAGGCCGAAAACGGTGGCCGGGTCGACCGATGCCGTGACGACCGCCTCGCCCCCGCGCAACAGGGTCGGAAACACGATGCACACCATGGCCGCATTATGGATGACCTGCAGCGGCATGAAGGTCACGGTGGTCTCGTCGAAGTACTCCCAATCCGCAAACGCCTGCATGTTGTAGAGATATTCGTTGCTGAAGCGGGGGATGATCTTGGGGATGCTGGTGGTGCCTCCGGACAACTGGAACACCGTCACCTGAAAGGGGTCGCGTTCGATCGCCTCGATGCGGGCGCGGGCTGTCTCTCTATCCTGGGAGGCGATCATCGCCGCCATGTGCGGAAGATCGTCGGGGCCTTCGCCGCGAACCACCACCAGGTGTTCCATGGAGGGCGTCTTGGTCGCGATGTTCCTTGCGAAGCCCACGAAGTCGAACCGTTCTTCGATGCCGATGAAATGCGCCCTGGCGCCCGAGTGGCCGGCCAGATAGGAGATTTCCGCATCGCGGTGCGCGGCCAGCGTGCACACGGGTATCAGGTCGGCTTTCCAGCAGGCGACGATGGCGACGACGATCTCGATGCTGTTGACAACCTGAAACACCACCCGATCGAGGGGCTCGAGGCCCATCTCCATCAACGCGCCGGCAAAACAATCCGAGTCGCGATCGAGTTGGGCGAAGGTCATCTCGCCCTCAGGGGAAGATACGGCGATGCGGTCCGGCCATCGACCCAGCGCCGACATCAGGGCCTCGGCCAGCGTTTCCTCACCCAGCGGCCCATTCGTGAAATAACGCTCGAGCGCGGCCTGCGTCGGATAAACGACCCCCGGCATTGGGTTTCTGACACCAGGCATCATCGCCGCCCCTCAGTTCGAAGGCTGCCATTCTAAGGAACGAAAGCCGGGCAGAGTAAACAAAATGAACGGATACCTCCTATCACCCGAATTCGAGTGACGCGGCGACCCGCCTGGAGGCCTGGATCACGCCCTGCCGGGAGACACCGATCATGCCCTCGAAATCCAGTGACGTGGCGGCCCGCGTCAAACATCCGACGCGACTGTTGACAACGCCGTGGCAAGCCGTCGCCGATAGTTGATTCTGGCCACAAGACCCGATCATTCAGGTGAACACGCACGAGTCAAAATGCCACTTTCCCGGCAAAGGCGGTCGGCACGGCTTGCATGGCAGGGGGAGAATGCGCCTCCGTGCAGGGTGAACTGCCGGTCGAGGTCGCCCGAGCCGACGCCGGCACAAACTCGTGCACGTACTGTGCAGCCGTCAATTCAGCAAATGAGCCAGACTGTTCAACTCGCCTGCGAACGGGTCGCTGCCGGCGTCCCGATGCCAGGTGTATTCGGCGGCCTTGCTGGCGAATTCGGCGGCTTCGACGCCGGCCAGCCCGGCAATGATCGCAAGCGTCATGTCCATGCCAGCAGACACGCCGGATGAAGTCCAGAACTTGCCATCTTCCACCCATCGTGCCGCTTCGACCCACTCCACGCGCTCGCCGGCCTGCACAGACAGCGCAAACAGTTGCTTGTTGGAGGTGGCCCGTCGTCCGTCGAGCAGCCCCGCCCCGGCCAGCAGCGCCGACCCGGTGCATACCGACGAGACCACCCGGGCGCTCGCTGCGCGGCGCTGCAGAAAATCGCGCATCGCAGGGTTTTCGAGTTCCGGGCGCGTTCCGAACCCCCCGGGAACCAGCAGAATGTCGAGTTGCGGCGCATTGACGAAGTCTGCCTGTGCGACCACTTGCGGACCCGCATCGATCGCGATGCCCACCGCGGAGGCGACCGGCTGCGCTTTCTCCGCCACGGTCACGATCCGCACCGCTTCGGGCCCGAGCATCGAATACATCTCGAGTGGGCCGAACAAGTCCAGCATCTCGAATCCGGGGTACAAGACGCCACCCACCGTTATCGGAAAATCGCTCACTGTCTGTTGCTCCTGTCGTTTCGCAAAGCCGCATTATCGCCTTTCCGATAGAAATATCGTCAATGGCAGCCAACAGGTCCTTCCATCCTGGAGGGCTGCCGATTGGGCTATAGTTGAACCTCGGACCGATTCAGCAAAATTCTGAGCAATCGGGCAAGCCCCCGGCTATCAGGGAGACCACGGCATGGCACTCAATCACCTGGCACTGTGCACCCACGATCCCGAACTGACCCACAAGTTCTATACGGAAGCGATGGATTTCCGGATTGTCGGCATCGAGGCCGACGACACCAGGGGCAACAAGTACAAGCACGTGTTCTACGATGCCGGGGACGGTTCCTACCTGGCCTATTACGACCTCAATGCCTTCGGCGCCAAGGCCCACAGCAATGCGAGCACGAATATCACCCAGGCAATGGGAATTGGCGCCGCCAACGTGCACGTTGCCTGGGAAGCGAAAAATGCGGAGGGCCTGGCGGCCATGCGCCGGCGGTGGCTAGGGCATGGTCTCGAAGTCATGGAATCGATGCACCACAAGGGCTGGATGCACTCCATTTACACCTTCGACCCCAACGGTCTCATGGTGGAATGCGCCTATGTGGAAGGCGACCTGCCCGAGCAGGACGCGGTGGACGCATTCAGGATTTTCGTCGAAAAAGAGGCAATCGACGAGGTCGGCTACGAGCGCGAGGGTCGCAAGGACACCACCATTCACCTGCCCGACCCTTGCATCGACAAGCCCGTCTATTACACGTCGATAACTGAGCGGCTGTTCAATGTCGACACGCAAACTGCCAGGTCACTGCCGTTCGTGTCCGTGGTCCAGCACTGAATCCGGGGGAATCGACCCATGAGACAGACTGTTCTTTTCTCCATGCTCCTGGCGCTGGCGCTATCCTCCGAGCCGGCAACTGCTGAGCAAGACCCGACCGCCGCACAGCGGGAACTCCCTGCCGTCACCGCCCACGTGCAACGGGCTCAGGAGATTGCGGGCAGCGACTGGCGCTTTCTTTCGGACGGGTTCCTCTGCGGCCCGGCAGAAAACACGATTCCGCTGGCCATCCGGACGATTCCCGGCTTTCTCGACCCCGACGCGCCGGGCATCGAGCCCTTCGCGGCCTTCGACAACCTCTACTACATCGGCATGTATGCCTGGGGTACGTTCATACTCGATACGGGCGACGGGTTGATTCTGTTCGATGCGTTGACCAACGAACGGCAGGTGAAAGAGATTCTCCTGCCCGGCATGGCAGAACTCGGGCTCGACCCCAACGACATCGAGCACCTGGTGGTTACCCACGGTCATGTCGACCACTACGGCGGGGCGCCCTGGTTGAAGCAGCAATTCGGCATGCAGATCCTGATGTCGGAAGCCGACTGGGACTATCTCCCGAACGATATCTCGATGCCCTATTTCGTCAGGGCCAACTATCCCCCGGTGGTCCAGCCGGAACGTGACCGGGCGGTTGCCGACGGCGACGTGCTGACACTCGGCGATGCCAGCGTGACCTTCGTGGTGACGCCGGGGCACACGCCCGGCACCCTGTCGACCATCCTCACCGTGAAAGACCGGGGAGAACCCCGCACGGTCGCCATGTGGGGAGGCCAGGCTCTGCCCGGTGACATCGATTCATTGAACCAGATGCACGGCTCGCTGCATCGGTTCTGGAACCTCGGCAAGGAACGCGGAGTCGAGGGGCTCATCAGCACGCACCCCTGGGTAGTCGGCGTTTTCGAGCTCCACGCACGAGGCTCCGAAGACGGCAGCAACCCGCTGTTGATCGGCCAGGACGGTTTCAACCGTGTCATGGGCATCTACGACGAGTGCATCAAGGCCCAGTTCGCCCGTTCCCTGACCCGGTGACACGCCGAGCCCTTCCATGAAACGAGTCAATCCGCCAGGCGCAACAACTGGATCGGCAACGGCAAAACCCGGACGCCGTCGATTTCGCCGGTTCCGCGGTTTTTGCTCCAGATCTGGCCATTTGCGTAGCGGGCTATCTGCTTCACCGCCTTAGGGCGAAGCTGGCTGGTCCACTTGACCTCGACAGGCCAGAATCGACCGTCACGCACGTAAGCCACATCCACCTCGGCATGCGCCTTGATGTAGTAGGTCGGAAAATAGCGGCGCAGGTGGTTCGCAACGCAGGCCTCGACGATCTTCGATTCCCATACCGGATCGTTCAGCGCGGCCTTGATCTGAGTTTCGAACGGGTCGACTTCCGGCCTCAGCCAGGCACGAACCGCGTGCAGGATAAAGGGGTCGCCGAACACGATCTTTCTGGCTTTCTTGGGGGCAGGCGCCAGCTTGTCCTCGATCAGGGCCGGCAGTACCTGAACCGCGTCCATCCGCTCCAGCAACCCCACGTAGTCCGCAACGGTTCTCGGGTGGTCGATGGAGAGATCCTGCGCCAGCGCATTCCACGTAACCTGGCTGACGTATCGCTTGACTACGGCAGCCAGTACTTCCCGGAGGTACGGCTCCCGGCGGCCGCGCTTGAGCACATCGCCGCGAATCCAGTCTGAATAGGTCGCCAGCGTGCTCCTGCGTATCGTTCCGAACGCCGCAAGGTCGTTTATGCCTGTCAGATATCCACCGTGGACGAGATACCGGGAAAATGCAGCGAACACGGATTCGAGCAGGGCCTCCGGAATGCCGGAGGGATTGTCGAGATAGCCGTTCAACCTGCCCATCCCGCCTGCAAGGGTGAGGTATTCCCTGAACGACAGCGGGTGGAGATGAAAGTCGACCACTTCCGCGGTGCCCCGCCTTCCGGGAAACCGCATTCGGGCATCCTGGATGAAGCCGAGATCCGAACCGGTGATCATCAGCACCGTTCGCTGCAACAACCCGGCGTCCGCTGCATACTTGACGGCCTTGTCCCAGTCGCGAATGTAAGTGACTTCATCGACGATCAGATAATTCGGCCCGACATCCGGCGCCGCGGCAATCTGCTCTTGCAGGTGTAACAGAAGACTGTGGTGGTCGTCGATCAACTCACCGGTAAAGTACGCGATGGATTCTGGAGGCGCGCCGCTCTCGAGGAGTTCCGCCATCCACTGTTTCAGAAGCGTCGACTTCCCAGTCTGCCGGCCGCCTCCGAGGCTGTAAATCCCGGGCGCAGATCCCGGCAGGCTGTCCAGAAGGGATGAGCGATGTCGATACGGGCATCCCCCGAGATGCCTCAATTGCGGATCGGTTTCTGTAAAGCGCCCTTCATGGAGCAGGTGAGAGTTGTGGGGGAGAAACCTCGGATCCATGGCGCCGGCCAGGGTTCTTACCAAATACACAATGGACAATATCCAAATTTGTATAATTGTCAATGCTCAAATTCAAGAAACACTCGATTCCCTGGACAATATCCGGTATGCAACCGTGCCGTCGGCGCCGACGCCAATCCACTCGCGTCCGCTCGGCCGTGTTTTCTGCATGCGAGTTCCCAACCCGGCACGCCGGGCCGCGGACGCCCGAGGAACACCTGACAACCGCTGGGAGAGAACCGGTGAGCGGCGCGTGTCTGAACGAGCTCGATCAGCGTCTGGGGTCGGGCGCAGACCGCTCCTTTCGCTTTTCCCGCCGCTTCGTCCAGCGCTCTGCCAGAATCGGCGCACGTCCTGCGGCGGACCAGGGGCAGACAGCGATGCAGATGCCGCAACCATAGGTTTCGGCGAAATACGGAAAGCACTTGTCGAAGTCGACGTACCACTTGTGCTCGCCGCGCACGGTCTGCTTCCCGTTCGCGATCGCATCCACCGGGCACGCGTTCGTGCAAACCTGGCAGCCGACACAGAAATCGTCCGCCGCGAAATCGTCCGGCCCGTCGGCAATTAGCGGCAGATCGGTGAATACCGCCGCCAGCCGGAACGAAGACCCGAATTGCCGATTGATCAGCGACCCGTGCTTGCCGAGTTCGCCGAAACCGCACTCGATGGCCGCGGGCAGCAGGTTGATGGGCCCGGCCATGGGGCCGCCACGCGGCTCCGCCGGATAACCCTGGGACCGTATCCAGTCCGATACCGGCCTGCCGACCACCCAGCCCTTCGTGTACTTGTCGACCACCTCGATCGCCGAGGTCACTTCCGGAGCGGTGGCGAGTTGCTCGTACTCCATGGCGACCCCGAGCATCACGATCCAGTCGTATTCGAACGCATAGCCTTCGAACACCCATTCGGGTTTCGGCTTGACGATGCCAACCAGGTCTGCCTTCGCTTCCAGAGCGAGTTGCTTGACCAGTCGCGAATTCTCACCTGCTGATCGCTCCACCCTGCGTTCGGCGATCGGCGCCGATTCGGTGGCGATGACTTCCTCGCGAGCAGCGCGCTTTTCGGCAAGAGCCGGCTCCTTCACCCCCTGCGCCCAGAACCAGTCCTGGAGATCGCCGTGTTCGAGCATCCCGGCGTCGTGCCACATGATCGGCGTCGGCCGCCGAATTTCGGTTTCGCCGAGCCCGTTGATCGCGTTCCCCGACTTTTCCGGCCAGAGCGCGACCTGCTCCGGGTCCGGAGTGAATGGTGTTCGCGTTTTGCGCTGTCGTCGCATGAGCAGCCGGCGATCCTGGATACCGATATTGAACGATCCGCCCGATGGAACGTCAATTGGCTTGTTCCACCCCCTGCTATTGCCCCAGAAGGTCAGGAAGCAGCAGCGAAATGTCCGGAAACGCCAGCAGCAGCACCAGCACCACCAGGTCCATCGCCAGAAACGCCAGCGCACCCTTGTAGATTCTCTCCAGGGGTACCGGTTCGGAAGCGTCCAGCGAGGCCTTGAGCGCAAAGATGTTCAATCCCAGGGGCGGCGTGATCAGCCCGATCTCCAGAACCTTGACGAAGACCACGGCATACCAGACCACATCGTAGCCAACGCCCGTCACGACGGGCAGGGTGACCGGCACCGCCAGCAGGATGATGCCGGCCGGGTCGAGGAACATTCCCATCAGCAGCAATGCCAGCACGATGGCGGCGATGGCCATCCATCCCTCGATGGACGATGCCGTCATCCACTCGATCATGGCGGTGGACATGTCCGCGCCCGCAACCAGTACGGTGAACGCCTTGGCGCCGAAACTGATCGCAAAGAGCGCACCGGACTGCAGCCCGGCTCGCTTCAGCGCCGCAACCATCTCCGTGGCGGAAAGCCGCCGTCGCGCCCACCCGATCAGGACCGCGACCAATACGCTCACGGCGGCCGCCTGAATCACGGTGAAAAGACCCGTGACCAGGCCACCCACGATGATCCCCAGGATCAGCGCAGCGGGCCACAGCAAACCGAGCGCGCGCGTTTTTTCCTTCCAGGGTGCGGCGATGCCCGCGTCGGGGGTGTCATCGGGCTCGAGCCTGCTCCAAATCAGGACCGTCACGACGAACCCCACGAGCGTCAAAAGCCCCGGAAGAATGCCGGCGAGAAAGAGCTGCGCCAGCGACTGCTCCGCCAGTATGGCGAACAGCAAAAAGGCGATGCTCGGAGGAATGAGCGAACCCAGGGTGCCTCCCGCGGCAACGGCGCCGGTTGCCAGCGTCTGCGAGTAGCCTCGGGACAGCATTTCGGGAACGGCCACACGCCCCATGGCGGCCGCACAGGCAACCGAGGAACCGGAAATGGCCGAAAAACCCGCACAGCCACCCAGGGAGGCCATGACCAGCCCGGCGCGCGTACCGCTCAGGATGACCCGCAAGGCGCTGAACACGTCCGAGGTAATGCCTGCCCGCTGCGCCAAGTGCCCCAGCAGGATGTAGAGCGGGATCGTTGCCAACTCGTAGGAATGCGCAAAGCTGTAGGGAACATCGGCGAGTATCGTCAGCAGGGGCGCAACCCCCGCGGAGGCATCGAACGCCCCGCCGTCTCCCACCGAGTAGAGCAGGTAGATTCCAAACGAGGCGCCGGCGAGAACCGCATAGGCGATGGGTATGCGGATGGCCGCAAGCCCGAGGCTCAGCAGCAGGCTGATGCCCACCAGGCCCATCCCTGCCGTCACGACGCCCTCCTGCCAAGAAACCACAGGTGCGCCGCGCCGAGGGACCTGATCAGCGCCAGCGAAGCGCCCAGCACGAACGCCAGACGGGTAATCCACTCCGGTACCGACAACAGACCCATCTGGTACGCCCCGGTACCGACGGCCCAGGCCAGTGCAGCCAGGCCGGCAACGGTCAGCAATCCATAGAACAGCACACCGAACAGATGGTTGACGAGTTGGAGCCGGCCCTGCGCCCGGTGGGAAAACCGCCGGGCCAGCACATCCACCCGGATGTGTTCTTCGTTCGAGACGACCGAGGCCTGTGTCAGGAATACCAGGATCACCATCGCCTCGGCGACCAGCAGCAACTGATCCGGCACCTCCACCTCGAGTGCCTGGCCTGCCAGCGCAACCAGGAGATACGCGCCGATGAACACCAGCGCCGCAATTGCCAGAACGAGAAAGACGCTTGTCAGGGGATTCAGCAACCGCCGGTAGCGCGCTTCCCAGCGATCCGCTACCGCTCCCACGGGTAACCGCTCGCGTCGAGAATCTTCCTGTATGCCTGCACCCGGGTCTTGTACCGTTCGAACAAGCGCCGGTTTCCCGGGTAGGCATCCACCAGCTTTTCGCCACCCTCGCGAAGGTGTTGCCTTGCATTCTCCGCAAGCTGGTGCACGGTGACGGCCGGCTGCTGCAGGGCGGCGGTTCTGGCGCGCTGCTGTTCTTCCACCGTCAGCCTCGCCACATGGTCGATCGCGTCCTCGCCGAGCCGGCGGATGCTTGCCTGGTGGCGGGGTGCCAGGTCATCGAAGGTCTGTCTCGACATGATCATGGAATAGGCCAGGTTCTGCGACCAGTGCAGTTCGGTGAGTTCCGGGGCCGGTTCGAAGTGACGATAGGCAAGCACCGACAGCCAGTAGGTCTGGGTGCAGTCGATCAGTCCCCGGTCGAGCGCCTGGTAGACCTCGGGGATCGGCAGCCCCACCACTACCGCGCCGAGGGACCTGAAGACCTGATCGTGAGGGGGAACCGCGCGCATGCGCAGCCCCTGGAAATCTTCCACCTCGGTGACGGGAAACCGGCAGGCCAGTATCAATGTCGTCGAGGAGAGATTGGACAGATAGAGCACCCCCTCACGCCTGAACTCCTCCACGATCTCCGGTTCGCCGGTAGCCAGATCGTAGGCCGCGCGCAGGCCCACCCAGGGATCGTCGTCCCCCACCGGAAGGTCGGTAACGCGGTATCGCTCGAACTGGGCCGGCGTATAGGCGGCGACGATCGTGCCGAGGTCCGCGACGCCCGCGGCGACGCCCCTGAGCACGTTCCTGGCGCCGATCAGCGAGCCGCCGAACGAGGTTCTGAGGACCAGCTGGCCCTGGGAGCGCCGGTGTATTTCGTCGGCGAGCCACCGCTGCAGCGGCTCGCGCATGCCACGATTGGGCCCGAATTCGGCATAGCGAAGAATCTGGTCGGCGGCAACGGTCGATGCGCACAAAATCCAGAATGCGCAAACTACCGCCCTGACGAAGAAGCGGCATCGCGCCCCGCAGAATTCACTCATCGGCACACCAGGCCTCCGGCTTCAGGGCAACCCATATCGGGAACGTACTCTGCAACCATCTCGACAGTCCGGGCCGCAATTTAACCCACTACGGGCAAGGATTGTTCTTCGAGCGGCCGGTCAGGGCTTCAATGCGCCGCCAGCCTCGCCCGATTCCCACTCGATGGAGCCTCACAGATCCTTCACCAACCTCAGCGCGTCGTAAATCGCGGCGTGCGTGTTGCGGGAAGCGACAGCGTCGCCAATGCGAAAGAGCCGGAATGCTCCCTCCGGATTCGAACAGATGGTCTGAGGACGGCCGCTGACGAGGTCTTTGTGGTCGATTTCGCCCAGGTTCACGGAATGCGGCTCGAGTTCGAAGTAGAGCTCGTCCAGCGGCAACGTCCCGTGATTCACGACAACCTGATCGACCTGCCGTTCCCGCCTGGCGTCGCCATAGTCGCTGCCGGCAACGGCCCGCAACAGGTTGCCCGATCGACGGACGCTCGTCAGGCGCCAGGTGACCGTGAAGGTGACGTCGCGCTGCTGCAGGCTGCGCATGTAGGGAACCAGGTTCATGGCCATGACCTCGGGGGCAAAGGAGCGGTCCGGGGTCATGATCTCGACTTTCGCCCCGGTATCGGCAATCACTTCGGCGGCCTGCAATCCGGCATGATCGCCGGCATCGTCGTAGACGAGCACATCGCTGCCGGGCGAAACGTCCCCGGACAGGATGTCCCAGGCCGAGACCACCATCTCGTTGCCTTCATCGAGAACGTCCGTGTGCGGCAAGCCTCCCGTGGCGACGATGACGATGTCGGCGTTTTCGCCAAGGACTGTGTTTGCATCGGCGATGCTGCCGAACCGGAAAGCAACGCCCATGCGAACGCATTCCTCGTATCGCCACTCGACGATCGACAGCATTTCCCGCCGGCGCTCGGAACGCGCCGCCAGCCGCACCTGCCCGCCCGGATCGCTTGCGGCCTCGTCAACGGTGACGTCATGTCCACGCTCGGCGGCGACCCGGGCCGCCTCCAGGCCGGCAGGACCGGCGCCGACGATCAGCAAACGTCGCGGGACATCGGCCGGCGGAATCCGATGCGGAATCGTCAGTTCCCGGCCCGTTGCCGGATTGTGAATGCAGTACGCCGAACCGCCCTGATAGATGCGATCGAGGCAGTAGTTGGCGCCGACACAGGGGCGAATGCGATCTTCGCCCCCCTCGACGATCTTGCGCACCAGATGCGGGTCGGCCAGATGAGCCCGCGTCATGCCGACCATGTCGAGCTTGCCGGCGGCGATCGCATGACGCGCCGTGGCCACATCCGCAATCCTGGCAGCGTGAAAGACCGGAATGCCGGTCAGGGCACGCACCTTGGCGGCAAAGTCGAGGTGCGGCGCACTGCGCATGCCCTGCACCGGAATGACATCGGTCAGGCCCGCATCCGTGTCGATGTGTCCCCGGACCACGTTGAGGAAGTCCACCATGCCGCTGTCCTCGAGGATTCGCGAAATCTCGAGCCCGTCCTCTTCCGTCAGGCCGCCGCGCAATCGCTCGTCCGCGGTGTATCTCACGCCGACGATGAAGTCGGGCCCCACGCGCCCGCGTATCTCCGCCAAGGCATCGAGCGTGATGCGAACCCGGTTGTACAGTTCGCCGCCGTAGGGCCCTTCGAGCGTGTTGGTCAATGGCGACCAGAACTGGTCCATCAGGTGGCCGTAGGCCTGCAGTTCGATACCGTCGAGGCCGGCCGCTTTCATCCTCTCGGCCGCATCGGCGTAATCCCTGACGATGCGTTCGATGTCCCAGTCTTCCGCCTTTTTCGGAAACGCCCTGTGAGCGGCTTCCCGCGCATGTCCGGCGGAAACCACCGGCAGCCAGTCCGCCTTGTCCCAGCGGGTGCGGCGGCCGAGATGGGTAAGCTGGATCATGACCGCGGCGCCGTGTTCGTGGCATTCGTCGGCAATCCGCTTCATCCAGCCGACCACCTCGTCCTTCCAGGCAAGCACGTTGTTGAAGACCGGTGGGCTGTCGCGCGCCACCGATGCCGAGCCCGCCGTCATCGTCAGCGCAACCCCGGCCTTCGCCCGCTCTACCGTATAGGCTCGATACCGGTCCTTGGGCATGCCGTCCTCCGCATAGGAGGGCTCGTGGGCGGTGATCATGACCCGATTGCGCAGGGTCAGGTGCTTAAGCTTGAACGGGCTCAACAGGGGATCGTTCGACATGGCGGAATCCTCGAACAGCGGTAGTCGGCAGACGCGTCAATCAACCCGGCGAGCCAGTCTAACGCGAACGCTGCTCGATGCCTCGGGCCAGGCCGAAGCGATGTCGCTACTAATGCTTCCGCTGAAGGTTCGATGAACAAGAGAGTGCGCGTTCGATTATTGCGTTTTCATGAACCTCAATGTGTGTTCCAGCAAGGTATCCGGAACCTCTTCAGGAATGTAGTGGCCCGACGGCAATGCGCAGCCACTAACGTCAGAGGCGACGTTTTTCCATTCGTCCAACACCGAAAAACAACGCCCGACGATTCCATCCTCGCCCCACAACACAAGCAGCGGACAGCTCACTCGGTTGCCCCTCTCGATATCTTCCCGGTCGTGCTCCAGGTCGACGGCGGCGCTGGCACGGTAGTCTTCGCAAATGCCGGTGGCTGCGCCCGGTAGTTCCAGGCAACGAAGATAGTCGCTGAATGCCTCTTCGGTGAATGGCTGCATCCCCGCACTGCGGGTACCGATGACGGCACGGAGATAGCCTTCGGGATCGGATTCGATCAGGGTCTCCGGCAACGGCGCCGGGCGGATCAGGAAAAACCAGTGCCAATAGGCCCTCGCGAATTCCTGGTTGGTCTGCTCGTACATGGACAGGGTCGGTGCGATATCGAGCAGGATCATTCGTTCTACGCTGTCCGGGTGGTCGAGTGCTAGCCGGTGTGCGACGCGGGCGCCCCTGTCGTGTGCGAGCACACGGAATCCTTCGAAACCGAAGTGGCGCATCAACTCGATTTGATCCCTGGCCATCTCCCGTTTCGAGTATGCCATCGACGCTTCGGATGCCGGCGGCTTGTCGCTGTCGCCATAGCCTCGCAAGTCCGCCGCGACGACGGTGTACGCCTGCGCCAGGCGATCGGCCACCCGGTGCCAGATGACGTGGGTCTGCGGGTGACCGTGCAACAACAACAGAGCAGGTCCGTCGCCGCCGACACGGCAGTGGATGTCGACACCATTGACACGCACCGTTTTGCTTTTGTAGTTATCGAACATCACTTCTTTCCAAGCCTCTCCGACTCAAAAGCGACTCTCGCCCTCTGCAATCGCGTTCTGCATGCCCTTTGCCAACGGCGACAACAATGCGGTGGATTCGCAGCCAGGTTGCCGCACCCAACCTACACCAGTTATTGCGAATTGCGAACGGGTGGAAGCTGTGATCCTGAATGCGTCTCTCGGAGGAATCCGATGCCTGCGAGGTCATGGCGCAAGAGCTGATCGGCAACCCGTCCCGCATCGCTTGCGTCTACCGGAAATCAAGGGCGATGGCAGATCGCTTCGGCCTCCATCTCGACGAGATAGTCGTCGCCGATCAAACCGGCCTGCACCAACGTGTTCGCCGGTCGGATATCGCCGAAGCGCTGCCCATGTGCCCTCGACACAGCTTCCCAGTCATCCAGGTTGCGAATGAAAACTCGCGTTCGCACGACGTCTTCGAGGCGCCCGCCCAGCGACTGGATCGCTCCCTCGAGCTTGTCGATGACAAAATGCGCCTGCGCGGCCGGGTCGTTGCCGCCGATGACCCGGTCACCGTGGGTAGCCGTCGTGCCTGAAACCAGGATGCGATCGTCGTTGCGCGTCGCCCTGGAATAGCCCGCAATGTCTTCCCAGACGGTGCCGCTCAGCGCCAGCATGCGACCGTCTGCACCGACCCGCGTTGGGTACGGCGGCGGCAATGCCTCCAGGTGATGACTCAGGTCGCCGGATGCCGTGAGGAACGGCGGCTTCCGGTACTCGTCGCCGCAGTCGCCGGGAATGGAATGCAGCTCGGCGAGCGCGCTTCGGATTTCGCCCCAGTCACTCTCTTCGGGCTCGAACTGCAACAACGCCCGGTTGTTTTCGATGTGTTCGCTTTCGCCGAGACGCGCACCGATGATGACGGCGCCGACGGCCGGCCGATCCAGGATGTAACGGGTTGCCACATTGGCCATCGAGACACCGTGCCTGTCTGCCATTCGTTTCACGGCCCTGAGCAGATTCTGGAACTTGTCCCAGCCGCCCGCCACATCGACATATCGTTTGTATTTCATCTGCGACCAGGTCAGGTCGTCGTTCTCACCCGGTTCCGGTTTGTGCAGCCATTTCTCGGTCAGGAGCCCGCCGGCGAGTGTTCCGAAGGCCAGGATAGCAATGCCTTTTCGCTCGCACAGCTCGGTCATCGTATTGGCCGCACGCAGATCCAGCAACGAAAACGAGACCTGGTTGGAAACGATGTCGATGCCGGATTCGAGCACGATATTGACGTGCGCCGTGTCGAAGTTGACCAATGCCAGTCGTCGGATCAGGCCTTCTTCCTGCATCGCCTGCAATTGGAACAGGTGGTCCAGGTAGCGTGGGTCGGCGTAGTGCCAGGTGTGATACTGCATCAAGTCAATGCAATTGGTCTGCAGGCGCGCGAGGGCTTTTTCCACCGCGGCTCGCGCCGCCTGTTCGGAGTGCTCGACGGGGTCCGGGACCCACTTGGTCAGCGTCCGTACCCGGTCGTCCGCGTCGCAAGTGGACGTGAACACGCCGACGATCTCCTCTGCAGCACCGTAGTGATCCGCCATGTCGAAGGTCGTGAGGCCCGCGTCGACGTAGGGGCGCATGCTGCGGGCAAGCTCGTCTGGATCCAGCGCCTGGCCGCCACGTTCCATGTCGGCGATTTGCCAGAGACCGATGATGACCTTCGACACCTCGAGATCCGTCGCCAGGCGCGTGTAATCCTTGCTCATTGCGGTCGCCTTGCCGGTGTCAGTCTACGCGCACGGGTAACAACAGGTAACAAGTGAGCGTCTTACTTGTAACGAACGCCACCTTTGATCACCGCGTAGACTCGTTTCAGCGCGTCCGGATCCGCCAGCGGGTTGCCGGCAACGACGATGACGTCGGCCAGTTTGCCTGCCTCGATCGTTCCGAGCCTGTCTTCCATGCCAAGCGCTTCAGCACCGTTCCGGGTCGCCGCGACGATCGCGTCCATGGGCGCCATCCCTTCTGCAATCATGTAACGGAATTCCCGCGCATTCGGGTCTTCCTGCTGAAAGTTCAGAAACGATGGCGTGTCCGTACCGAGCGCGAATCTGGCGCCGGCACGAATGAAGCGCCGCATGTTTTCGTGGGATGTCCGGCGTCGTCGCTGCTGCTCGTCGTAGGAATGACCCCTTAGCGTAAAGGTGCGATCAGCGTTATCGTCCTGTTGTGGCGCCTGATTGGTCTCGTAAATCGGCAGGCTCGCATCGGCGGGGTTTTTCCGGTTCAGCAGCATCTTCTCGCGATACCGCAGCAGCAAGCGATACTCATCGGGCTCCATCGACATGATGTAGAGGGACTCGTTGAGTCGGTGCGGATCTTCGGCAAGCTCGGCACCGGCCACCATGACCCGCAGCAGCGTATCGACGATGACGCCTTTCTCGACGTATCCGTCGATGACATCCTGGTCGATCAGGCTGTGACCGTAAAAGGGATGCTCCAGCGTATCGACGTCAAATTCGAGCATGCGGGCCAGCCCTTCGTTGTGCGCTCCTGCGTGCACATCGATTATCTTGCCGTGCTTGTGCGCCTTGTCGATGATGTACTCGAGCTGCTCGTCGGAGAAGTCGTTGCTGCCGTCGTACAACTCGTCCGACATGTATAGCTTCCAGAAATTGAATTCCGGTCCCAGGAACTTGTCCGTGTCTTTTTCCAGGTCGTCGACCACGTTGTAGGCGAACTCGTTTCTCAACCAGTCGACCGCGTCTTCCGGCGTATCGTTTCGTGAAACGTAGTGTTCGAAGTGTTGCGGGCTCATGAACAGTGCGCCGCCCAGAAAGATGCGCGGCCCGGCCAGTTCTCCCGACTCGATTTTTCTTGCCAGCGGCAGCAATCGGGCCGCCGGTCCGCTTGTATGGCGCATGCTGGTTACGCCCTGCATGAGATAGACGTACGCGCGCTGCGGCATTCGGGCGAAACTTTCCTCCCAGCGGGTTTTGAGTACCGCCAATGGGAGATCTGCGGTGCCCGCCGGATACAGGGGATTGAGCTGGATGTGCTGGTTCGAATTGATGATCCCCGGCATGATTGTCATGCCTTCGGCATCGATCACTTGTGCGCCTTGCGGAATTTCCACCGCTTCGTGCGGACCGATTGCGACGATCTCGTCGCCTGCGACGATCACGGTATGACCGAGCCTGGGCGGCGCGCCGGTGGCGTCGATGAGGTAGCCGTTGTGGATGGCGATCGGATGCGTCGGCAGGAAAGGCGGCTCTTGCGGGCCCTGTTCCCGTGCGCTCGCCGGAGTCACCGCCACCGGAAACAAGAGGAACAGATATGCAGTGAACAATCGCAGGGTCACGAGCCTGCTTTCCCTGAGTTCATCTCGTCGTGGCATTCGAACATTCTACAGCCAACGAAAGAGAGCCGGGCCCAGATGTCCCGGCTTTCCGTGCTGGCTTGCTGTATTGGCTTTCTAGAAACCGTAGGATGCCCTCAGTGAGATCAAGCGACCGAAATTATCGTAGTTTCCTCGCGTACCCAAGTAGATGTTGTTCCCCCGTCGCGGCGGCTCGACATCGGCAAGGTTGACGACGATCGCTGCAAGCCGCAGCGAATCGCCGACTTCGTAACCGATGACCAGATCGTTGAAAACCTTGCTGCCAAACTCGTTGCGGTCGAAAAACTCGTCGCTCACGTTCGGATCCATCTTCGCCGATCCGATATAGCGGGTATTCAGGCCGACATTGAGGGGGCCGCGGTCGTATGTCAGATTGAGATTCACGCGCAACTTCGGGTTATCCGGATTGCCCCTGGTCACCAGCAGGGACGTCGGGTCGTTTATGTCCACGAGTTGCTCGTGATCGAGCAGCCAGGTTCCGCCCAGGGTGATTGCTATCGAGCCGTTCCAGGCGTCGATGCCGTACCGGGCAGCAAAGTCAACGCCCGTCGCCGTGAGCTTGCCGACGTTGATCGTTGCAACGTTGATCCTGTTCAGCGAAAAACCCGGCCCGGGGTCACGCTCGATCTGAGGACAGAACGCATTGTCGATCGTTGCCGAGTCGACGCATTTGTTGATGATGTCGGTGACGCCGAAAGACCCTACGGCATCGGTGATCTCGATGTCCCAGTAGTCGATCGAGATCTGCAAGTTGTCGACCGATGTGGGTGCGATGACCGTACCAACCGTGAATGAATCCGATTCCTCTTCCCGCAAATCGGGATTGCCACCGGTCACGACTTCTCGCGCACCCACTCGCGGGTCTACCCAACCGGATGGAATCCCGAGTGCTGCACAATTTGCCGGTCGCGTCGAGGAGCCCAGGTTGATATTGATTGCATCGCACGGGTCGGAGCCGGTCAGGAACGCCCCCGCCGTGATGCCGGGATTGAACAACTCCGACAGATTCGGTGCCCTAACACTGCTCGCCACGGACGCGCGAATGCGAAAATCGTCCGTGGGCGCCCAGTTGATGCCGAGTTTTGTTGCTGCGGTATTGCCGATCGTGTCGTAATCCGAGAGCCGAACGGCAGCTTCCAGGTCCAGGTTCTTCGCGAAACCTGCGTCGGCAAAGATCGGCACGAGCACTTCGAGGTACGCTTCCGAAACCGACTGATCGGCGTCTTGCGGTTGCGCCCCACGGAACAGGTGCACCAGGTTTTGCTGAGCAGCTTCTTCGTCCCGAGTAACGATAGTCTCCTCGCGATATTCCAGCCCTGCCGCGAACTGGACATCACCCGCTGCCAGTGCCGCGAAACTGCCCGTCAACGAAGCGGAAGCGATGCGCTGCTCGTTACGATGGAAACGCAAGACCGGAATCTGGATGTAGTCGAGCGCCGCTTGCGATGGGCGATCGGGGCCAAGTGGAAAAAACGGCACGCAACCTGCGGCGCCGCTGCGGCACACGGGCTCTCCTGTCGTCGGATCGGCGATCACGTCGATGGCTGCTGCGACCCGATCGAACAACGTGAAATTCTGCCATGTCGAATCGTTCTCGTACTGGCCGTCCTGCAGATATACCTCCCAGTTCCAGTCGTTGCCGAATACGCCCTGCAAGCCGGCGGTAATCGTATGGCTGCGGCGATCCATGATGGGGGAGCGATTGCCCCAGGACCGATACGGCTGATTGTAAGTGAACGATGTGACGTCGTTGGCGTCCATCAATGCGGCAAGGTCTGCGGGAATCAACGGGTTCTCCCGTCGGATCGTGTTGAGTGCAACTCCCGGAACCGGCAGCGTGTTGTCCGGCTGACCCGCTCCCAGAGATTCGGATTCGCCGAAGTCCGCATTAACGAAAAAGTTGACTGCGTCACTCAGTTCGAAATCCATATCGAACCGGAATGCCATGAGTTCATGCTCTGTACGCAACCGATTGAAGTCGATCGGCCGAAAGCCCTCCGCGTCGATACCGCGAATGCCATATATCGGGCCTCCGCGGTTTACGGGTCGGACGTTCGGATCGATGGTGTACCAGGTGCCGCCAATATTGAATGAACCGGTATACGGAAAAATCCAGAGGCTATCGTCGCTGATGTGGATTCGATCCGGGATGCCATCGGCCGGACCCGTGTTGTCGGGATTGTTTATCACCGTCAACTGCCGCGAGGAAAAGTCCCGCTGCAGCGCTGTCAGCTCGTTTTCCTTGCTGTAGCTGAAACCAAATACGGCCGAACCGCGACCACCGGCAAACTCGGAACCTCCGGTCAGATCGAACCGGATGCGCTCTCCGCCGCTGCCTTCCGTGCCAAAGCCGTATCCCGTAGACACCTCGAGCCCGTCGATATCGTCTTTCATGATCATGTTGATGACGCCGCTCACCGCATCTGCGCCGTATACGGCAGAAGCGCCACCGGTAATGATCTCGACGCGTTCGATCAGTCCGGCGGGAATCATGGAAATGTCAACGGCGGATGAGTTGAAACTACCGGAGACACGCCGCCTGCCGTCGACCAGAACGAGACTGCGGTCGGTGCCAAGCCCTCTCAGATTGACAAAACCCGCGCCGGCTTGAGCGTTCGGCAGCCCACCAGGACTGTTGTTGGCGCTGCTGAGACCGACACCGATAGACGGGTCGAGGCGCAGTACGTCGTTGATGTTTACGTGGCCCGACTCGCCGATAGCCTCCGCGCCAATCACCGTGACCGGCGTCGACGTCTCGAAGCCGGATCGCTGGATTCGGCTACCCGTCACAACGACCTCTTCGATCGCCGCACTGTCGGTCGCCCCTTGGGCGTCAGCGGCGTTCGTCGCAACACCCGAACACAAGGCCACGCAGAAGAGCGCCATGAAACGCACCGGCAACGCGTGATTCGTTGCAATGATCCCGGAATGTGTCATTTTGAATCCCCCTGTCCTGTCGTATCGGCAATTCGGCTGTTTTGACCTGCCGATAGTATTACCTAGCGATTGAGTAAGAAACACCGAACCTGTGGTATGCCAAAACACGATTTGTGTTTAATATTGATGCGCATTCGAACGGAGAACAACCAATGAGCGGCGAAGTCACCGTGGGCAGGGAATTACCGCTACCGAAAGACCTCCATGTCTTTCTCACGGTTATTCGCAAGCACAGCTTTGCGGCAGCAGCTGAAGAACTCGGCCAATCCCCGGCATACGTCAGCAAGCGCATTGGCATCCTGGAAGCAACGCTGAAAACAAGGCTGCTGCATCGCACGACCCGGCGCCTCGTCCTCACCGACGACGGCGAGCGCACACAGCGCTGGGCGATGCGCATCCTCAACGATATCGAGGACATGGTCGATGACCTCACGCAGGCCCAGAATGTTCCACGGGGCCTGCTCCACGTTTGCGGAACGTTCGGGCTCGGTCGAAAGTGGATTGCACCCGCAATGTCGGAACTCATGAAGAAACACCCCGGTCTCGAAGTTCGACTGGAGGTCTTCGACCGGGCAGTGGATATCGTTCGCGAGGGATTCGACCTCGAAATCCGCGTCGGCGAGGACCTGCCGCAACAGCACATATCGAGGTTGCTGCGGAACAACGTTCGTGTGCTCTGCGCTGCCCCGGCATACCTGGACAAGCGCGGTGTGCCCGAGAAAATCGAGGACCTCGAGGAGCACGATTGCCTCGTGCTGAGGGAACGCAACTCGCCATTCGGGGTCTGGCACCTCACCCGCGACGGCAAGAACGTGCCGGTGCCGATGGGGGGACCGCTATCCACCAACAATGGCGAGATCGTCCTCTCGTGGGCTCGACTCGGTATGGGAATCGTTCTTCGATCGATGTGGGACACGGAACCTTTCCTGGATTCCGGCGAGTTGGTCCAGGTACTTCCCGAGTACACACAGGAAGCAAACATCTGGGCCGTGTATCCGACCCGGCTGTCGCATTCGGCAAAACTGCGGGTTTGCGTCGAGTACCTGAAAAGCTACCTGAATCAATCCGGAGGAGTCAGTAACCCGATCGCCCGGGATTGACCATAAAATGTGTTCATCGACACCACATATGTTGCCTTGATTTACGATACATACTTACTAGCATAGCGTTTTCCGCGCACCTCAACCGCAACGACGCGTGCCGATATGCAACGATCGAAGACCCTGTACGACAAGCTGGTCGATTCGCACACTGTGTGCGAACTGGACGATAGGGGTCATGTCCTGCTTTACGTCGACCGTCAGGTCCTAAACGAGTACACGAGCCCTCAAGCTTTCAGCGGCTTGCGCAACGCCGGTCGGCGCGCCTGGCGTCCCGAAACGTCTCTGGCGGTTGTCGACCACGTAAATTCCACGGCGCCGAAGCGCATTCCGGTACGACCTACTGAAGGCGGCGCGGTGCAAGTCGACTACTTTGCCAAAAACTGCGAAGAGTTCGGCATCGAGTACTTCGACATTCTCGACCGCCGCCAGGGCATCGAGCATGTCGTTGCGCCGGAGCAGGGCTTCATCCTGCCGGGCATGGTCGTGGCTGCCGGTGACAGCCACACGACCACCTACGGCGCTTTCGGGACGCTCGGCTTCGGCATTGGCACCTCCGAGATCGAACACCTGCTCGCCACGCAGACGCTTGTCTACAAGCGCCAGAAAACCATGCGGGTCACGATCGCAGGATCGCTCGGTGCGGGAATCAGTTCGAAAGACGTCATCATGGCACTGATCCGGGACATCGGCGCCTCGGGTGCGACAGGATATGCCATCGAGTTCTGCGGCCCGGCCATCGATGGCATGAGCGTCGAGGCCAGGATGACAGTCTGCAACATGGCGGTGGAAGCCGGCGCCCGCGGCGCGATCATTGCGCCGGACGAGAAGGTGTTTGCTTACCTCGGGGACAAGCCCCGGTCGCCCAGAGGCGAACTCTGGAACGCCGCACTGAAGGCCTGGGTTATCCTGCATACGGACGACGAAGCGCAGTTCGACACAGAGGTTGCGCTGGATGCGGCGAGCATCGAACCCATGGTCACTTGGGGCACCAGCCCCGACCAGGCCGTCGTCATAGGCGGTGCGGTTCCGGGTCCTTCGGACGAAACGGACCCACAGAAACGCGAAGATCTCGAACGGGCGCTTCGATACATGGGCTTGCAGGCGGGAACCCGCATGGAAGACATCGCGATTTCCCATGCATTTGTCGGCTCCTGCACCAACGCTCGCATCGAGGATCTGCGCGAGGTCGCTGCAATCGTCAGGAACAGGAAGGTGGCCGACGGCGTGCGCGCAATTATCGTACCCGGCTCTTCGACAGTGCGATCACAGGCTCAGTCGGAAGGCCTGGCGGATGTCTTCGTCAAGGCAGGATTCGAATGGCGGCAATCCGGCTGTTCGATGTGCCTTGCAATGAACGGCGATGTCTTGAACCCCGGAGACCGTTGTGCATCGAGCACGAATCGAAACTTCGAGGGGCGACAGGGCGCGGGGGCTCGCACCCACCTGATGAGCCCTGCCATGGTCGCAGCTGCGGCCGTCACGGGACGATTGTGCGATGTCCGCAAACTCGAAGCGAAGACCCATTGATGCAGGCTTTTGGCGTTGAAACAGGCAAGGTTGCACCGATGCTCGCAACCAATATCGATACCGACGTCATCATGCCGAAGCAGTTCCTGAAGGGCATTGACAGGGAGGGGCTGGCTCGCGGCGTCTTCTTCGATCAGCGCTTCCTGGTTTCCGGAGAGCCGAACCCGGAGTTCGTTCTCAATCAGGACGGCTGGCGCGACGCGAAGTTTCTTGCCGTAGGACCGAATTTCGGCTGCGGATCGAGCCGCGAGCACGCGGTCTGGGGTCTCGAACAACTCGGCATTCGTGCGCTGATCGGCACGACCTTCGCAGGGATATTTTTCGACAACTGCCAGCGAAACGGCCTCTTGCTGATCGAACTCGAGGAGGAACAATTCTCGCGATTCGGCAAAATTGCATCGAACAAGACGCTGGGCGACATCTGCATCGACCTGCCGGCCCAGAAAATCCTGCTGCCGGGCGGGGAAGCCATCGCGTTCGAGATTGACCTGCTGCGCAAGGAAAGCCTGGTGCTCGGGCTCGATGCAATAGGCAGCACGCTTCTGCGAGCCGATCGGATTCGAGCATTCGAACGACGGCACCTCGAAGAATACCCCTGGCTATCCTGACTCCGAATCGACGTGCCAATGACCGGAAGGGCGCATTTCGACACCAGGCCAGAACGACGATCGTCGATCGCATTGATGCGAAGCTCATCGAGCGACAAAACCTGGAGACCAGCAACGTGACAAAGACTCAATCAATCCACCGCGTGTCCGGGCCGCTTGCGTTCCTGGCAGCCCTCTCGCTGCAGTTCGGCACGCCTGCGACCGCCAGCGAAATCGCAGGCGCCCCAGTCAACCTTTTCGTCAGCGAACATCGAATCCAGGCAGCCGGAAAAACCATCGCCTACACCGCGACCGCTGGCGATACGATCCTGAAAAGCAACGCCGGTGAGCCTGTCGCCGCCATCTGGTCGGTGGCATACGTCGCAGGTGAGGGGAAGGACAGCGGCAGGCCGGTTGTCTTCGTGTTCGGCGGTGGCCCCGGCGCGGCCGCCGGCGGAATGCAGATGGGAATGCTGGGCCCCAGGATCGTTCGCATTCCCGGTGCGCCGGACGCGGACGACGGGGCTGCGCCATTCTTGCTGATCGACAATCCCGACAGCCTCCTCGATATCGCCGATCTGGTGTTTGTCGACCCGGTCGGCACCGGTTACAGCCGTGCCATCGGCAATGCCAGCGATGCGGATTTCTGGAGCATGCAGGCAGATACCGCGTCGATGGCGGATTTCATGCATCGATGGATTACCGTCAATCAACGCTGGAATTCGCCGAAATATATCCTGGGCCTGAGCTACGGCTCGACGCGTGCAACCAGCCTTGCCTACCGGCTGCTCCTGCCACCGCACCACATGGCGTTGAACGGGTTGATGCTGCACGGCCCGGCGCTGGATTTCATCGCACTCGATCCCATCGTCGGCAATCCGCTGAGCCACGTCAGTTTCTTGCCGACGATGGCCGCAATTGCGCACTACCACGGCAAGGCCGGTACCGATGTCGACTTCGACGAGTTCCTGGCCCGTGCTCGGCAGTTTGCAACGACCGAGTATTTCGCCGCACTGATGGGCGGCACTGCCATGAAGGACGCGAAACTGCGCTCGGTCGCCGAAAAGATGTCTTCTTTTATGGGCCTCGACGCCGATTTCATGCTGAACGAGCGGTTGCGGGTATCCGTCGCAAGATTCCGCACCGAACTGCTTCGCGCCGATGGCCTAATCGTCGGCTACAGCGACGGGCGCTTTACCTCCAAAGCAGCCGACCCGAATGCGTCGGTACCCGTGGAGGGAGACCCTTCCACGTTCAGGCAGGACGACGCGTACGGCGCGGCCATCAACATTCATCTCGGCACCGACCTGGGCGTACGCATGGACCGGTCTTATTACCTCTGGAACCCGGCCGTCGGGCGCGACTGGACCTGGGGCCCCGATCTGAGCACGATCGCGAGTGCGCAGGCCTATAGACAGGCGAAGCGGACCGGTCGTATCGAAGTGGCGAGCCAGCTGGCCGCCGTCATGCGGCAAAACCCGGAAATGAAGGTGCAACTCGGCGTCGGTTACTTCGATTTGTACACCCCGTTCATGGACACCGAGCGAGTC
Source organism: Candidatus Azophilus sp. (assembly GCA_965221465.1). Classification (GTDB taxonomy): domain Bacteria; phylum Pseudomonadota; class Gammaproteobacteria; order Pseudomonadales; family Azotimanducaceae; genus Azophilus. The sequence continues at coordinate 4,466,564 of OZ244892.1, read as the reverse complement.
TGCGCGAATTTTGGTATCGACCGGGATCGCGTCGAGACGAACTACTATTCATCGGGGCATCGAATCTGGGTGAATGAAACCACCCGCGGAGAACTCGCTGCCGACATGCGCCGTTTCCTGACGTCTGTTCTCGCGGCACCCGTCGGCACGATTGCCAGCGGTCGGGGGACGCAAACACCGCAGTAGGCCCTGTTCGGCGGCAGCTTCAAACATTCCCGACAGCACAGCGCGAAAGCAATTCAATGCCTCAGGCCAGGCCGGGACGATTCGGCACCCGGAGGCTCTTCTCAATACGGTAGTGCCTGTGGCTAAATTCGATGTCCGAGTCGACGCGGGAAAGATGCGAATGAGAAGAGCCACCGAGGTGCGGAGCAGCCGTCCATGAGGTTCGGCGTGTTCTACGAACTGCAATTGCCCAAGCCCTGGGAGGATGGCGCGGAATACCGCCTGGTGCACGAGGCGGTGGAGCAGGTGCGGCTTGCCGACCGTCTGGGCCTGGACTACGCCTGGGCGGTTGAGCACCACTTCCTGGAAGAGTATTCCCACTGCTCGGCATCGGACGTCTTCCTGTCGGCGCTGGCGGCGAAGACCGAGAACATTCGCGTCGGCTTCGGCATTCGGCAGGTCATCGCCAACTACAACCACCCGTCGCGCACCGCGGAATCCGTGGCCATGCTCGACCTGTTGTCCAACGGCCGCGTGGAGTTCGGCATCGGCGAAGGCGCCACCCGCCTGGAACTGCACGGCTATGGCATCGATGCCAAGACCAAGCGCGCGATGTCGTTCGAGGCCGCCGAGCAGATCGCCAACATGATGGTCATGAACCCCTATCCCGGCTACGAAGGCACGAGCTTCTCGATGCCTTGCAGAAACGTGTTGCCCAAACCGCTGCAGAAGCCCCATCCGCCCATGTGGCTGGCCTGCACCAATCGCGACACCATCGAGGTGGCCGCCAGAAACGGGCTCGGAGCCCTGGCGTTCACCTTCGTCGACCCCGACGAGGCGCGCACCTGGGCCGACACCTACTACTCCATCATCCGGTCCGAGGAGTGCGTGCCCCTCGGACACAGCGTCAATGCCAACATCGCCGTGGTGGCCGGGTTTTCCCTGCACGACGACCCGCAGGAGGCGCATCGTCGCGGCGCCGACGGGTTCGCGTTCTTCCGTTACGCCATCAACGCGCTGGTCGCCAACGACACCAGGCCCGGCCACACCCGGCTCTGGGAAGAGTACGAAGAATTGCGCGACCGCGACCTGCCCACCATCGCCTCGCCCGGCATCGACACACCGGCGCGGTTTACCGAGCACATCCGCGATTTTCAGGATGTCGGCATCGACCAGATCATCTTCCTGCAGCAGGGCGGAAAGAACCGGCACGAGCACATCTGCGAAAGCCTGGAACTGTTCGCCGATCGGGTGCTGCCGGAATTCGTCGAGGGCCGCGAGCAACGCGAGGCCGAGAAAGCCGCGTCCCTCGCCCCCTGGGTCCGTGCCGCCCTGGAAAGAAAGCAGTGGATGTCCGCAATCGAGGCGGAAGACGTTCCCGTCGTACACGCCTCTCGAGCGCGCGATTCCTTCTACCAAAAGGGCTGATGTCCACCCGACGCTACCGCAAGTGATGCCCGCCCCTATCGCCGCCAGCCCCGCCAGCGAAGAGTCGTTCAACCGATCTGCCGGCAAACAGCTCGCGATTTACGCGGTCGCGGCGGTGGCCGTTCTCGCCCTCTTGATGTGGCTGCTCAACCTGCTGGCGAGCCTCACTGCATCGGTGACCGGCAGCAGTACGGCGGTGGATGCCGCCAACAACGCAATCACCATCCGGCTGACGGAGGAACCTCCGCAACTCGACACGACACTGCTTACCGATGCCGTGAGCGGCATCGTCATCGCCCACGTCATGGAAGGGCTGCTGCGCTACGACGAGCACCAGCGGCTGGCGCCCGGCATGGCCGAACGTTGGCAGATCGACGCCGAGCGGGCGGTATTCCACCTGCGCAACGCGCTCTGGAGCGACGGCGAGCCGGTTACCGCTCACGACTTCGTCTTCGCCTGGCGCACCGCGCTCGATCCGGCCAACGCCTCGGAATACGCCTTCATTCTCTACCCGATCCGAAACGCCGAAGCCATCAACCGCGGCGAATTGCCCATCGAAGCCCTGGGCGCGCGAGCGGAGGACGACCGCACGCTGGTGGTGGACTTCGAACGTCCTGTCGCCTTCTTCGACAAGCTGACCGCGTTCTCCACCTATTACCCCGTGCGGCAGGATTTCTACGAAGCGACACAGGGCCGCTACGGCGCCGATGCCGACCAGTTGCTCTACAACGGGCCCTTCGTCATGCAGAGCTGGGTGCACGGCCAGTCGCTCGACCTGCGCAAGAATCCACGCTACTGGGACAAGGACCGCATCCGCCTCGACCGCATCAACGTCGGCTACATCGTCTCCGACGCCAACGCGGTGCTGAACCTCTTCAAGGACGGCAAGATCGCCATGGCCTCGCTGACGGCGGAGAACCTGGCCGAGGCCATGGAGCAACGCTGGCACATCGACCGCTTCATGGACGGCACGGTATTCTTCATCGAGTTCAACCACCGGCCCGAACGCCTTACCCGCAACCACAATCTGCGCAAGGCCATGCTGCTGGCCCAGGACCCGGACGAACTGGTCTACAAGGTCATCAAGATTCCCGGCTACCTGCCCGGGGAATCGCTGTTTCCGGTGTTCCTCGACGGCGTCCGCGGCAAGTTTCGCGAGGAGTACCCGGCCCCGAAGCACCGCATGGACATCCCCCGGGCACGGCAGCACCTGGAGCAGGCGCGCATCGAACTCGGCCTGGACGAGTTCCCGCCGCTGGTGATGCTCACCGGCGACAACCCCGTCTCGAACATCCAGTCGGAGTACTTCCAGGCCGTATTCAGGAAGAACCTGGGCCTCGACATCCGCATCGACCGGCAGATCTTCAAACAACGGCTCGACAAGATGACCAAGGGCCAGTTCGACCTGGTGCTGGCCGGCTGGGGCCCGGACTACAACGATGCCCTGACCTTCGGCGACCTGCTTGCGTCCTGGAACCTGAACAACCGCGGGCGCTACTCGAACCCCGAATACGACCGACAGGTGCGCATCGCCCAGGGGTCGCTGGACCCGAAGGTGCGCATGGATGCCTTCAACGAGATGCAACGCATCATCCACGAAGATGCCCCGCTCATCGTCAACTACGAACGCGGCCAGGCCTACGTCAGCGACCCGCGCCTGAAGGGTATCGTCCGCCGGGCGGTCGGGGCGGAACAGGATTACACCTATGCGTACATCGACCCGGACGCCTGACGCCCGCCCGCCCGGCCGGACACTGCCGGCCTCGCGGCGCCCTTGCGAAACGCGCCCCGCCCGGCATATCGAGCCCATGGCCAAGCGTCGAAACGCCCCCACAGTTCTTGTTCGGGCCGCCCTTCGCGAGGGTGCAACAGGGCGGTTCTGCACCGTCGAAAAAGGCAACGCATCGACAAGACAGGACGCCAGGAGATCATGGGCCGTTACGCGCTGAAGCGTCTCGTGCAGGGCGCCGTCACGGTCTGGTTCATCGCCACCGCCACCTTCTTTGCCATGCACATGGTGCCGGGCGACCCGCTGGCCAGCGACAAGGCCGTCAGCGAAAAGATCCGCGCCAACCTGGAAGCGAAATACGGCCTCGACCAGCCGCTCGCAACCCAGTACGGCATCTACATGGCGAACCTGGCGCGCGGCGATTTCGGCATTTCCTTCACCCAGGAGAACCGCCGGGTGAACGACATCATCCGCGAGCACTTCCCGGTTTCGGCGACGCTCGGCATTCTCGCCGTGGTGTTCGCTGCCCTGGGCGGCATTCTCTGGGGCGCCCTGACGGCGCTGAACCGCAACCGCCTGCCGGATATCGTCATCATGCTGCTGGTGATTCTCGGCATCTCCGTGCCGAGTTTCGTCTTTGCCGCCCTCGGCCAGCTGACCCTGGTCAACATCAACGACCTGCTCGGTTTTTCGCTGCTGCCGGTGGCCGGCTGGGGCACCGTGGCCCACATGCTGGCGCCGTCCCTGGTGCTCGGCCTCGGCACCATGGCCTACCTCACCCGGCTCATGCGTTCGTCGATGCTCGAAATCATGAACTCCGATTTCGTGCGCACCGCCCGTTCCAAGGGCGTGCCGGCCCCGCGCATCTTCACCCATCACCAGTTGCGCAATGCCATCCTGCCGGTCGTCACCGTGCTCGGGCCGTCCATCGCGGTGATCACCACGGGCGGGTTCGTGGTCGAGATCGTCTTTGCCATTCCCGGGCTCGGGCGTTACTTCGTGCAGGCGGTGCAGCAGTCGGACTACACCGTCATCATGGGCACCACGGTGTTCTACGGCGCCTTTCTGGTGCTGATGGTGATTGTCGTCGACCTGGTCTACGGGCTCATCGACCCGCGGGTACGGCTGGAGTAGGGCATTGAGCGAGCCGACTTTCTCTGCCCGCGATTTCGAAGCCGCCCGCAGCGGCCAGGCCGTTCAGGTCATTACCCGACCGTCGCTCTCCTACTGGCAGGATGCCTGGGTCCGTCTGAAAAGCAACCGGCGGGCACTGTTCTCGCTGTACCTCATCGTTACGCTGCTGGTGTTCACCGTTGCCGGCCCATGGGTCTGGACGGTCGACCCCCAATTGCAAGACGTCGACCAGATCAGCCGGGCGCCGGGGCCGGCTGCCCGGGCCACCGTCGTCGCGCCCCATGCACCCTGGGACGGTTCCACCGCAGCGCAACCCGGCAGCGGTCTGCGGCTCGCGGAACCGGCGACCACCCAGGCGGTTCGGCTGATCTGGACGCCGGTGCCGGACGCCCACGGCTACCGCGTCTACCGGAACCTCTTCCCCATCGGCGAAGAGAAGGCTTTCGGCCTGCCCCTGTTCGACATCTTCAATGCGAACGAGGCCGCCTTCGAAGACCGCCTGGACCTGAAGCCCCGAAACTATTTCTACTCCGTGGTGCAACTCGACGCCGACGGCCGGCCGACGGGCCCCCACCAGACCATCGAGGTCGACGTGGAACGGGTGATCACCCTGGAAGAAGCGGCCGCCAGAGGGCTGATTCCGGAAGGCGCAGAATTGCGCGAAGGCGACAGCGTGGAACTCTCCTTTCACCCGCTCGGCACCGATTACCTCGGCCGCGACATGCTCGCAAGGTTGATGTCGGGGGCCCGGGTGTCGCTTTTCATCGGCATCCTGGCGCCGATCCTGTACATCCTGTTCGGTGTCGTCTACGGCGCCACCGCCGGCTTTTTCGGCGGTTGGGCAGACCAGTTGCTCATGCGCTTCTCGGATTTCGTGGTGGCACTGCCGTTTCTGCTGTTCATGATCCTCATCCGCGTCGCCTCGGGCGTGCAGCCGGGCGAATCGGGCATCGCGCCCCTGGTGATCGCCCTGGTGTTGCTGGGCTGGCCGGCCACCGCTCGGCTGGTGCGCGGCCAGATCCTGCAGATTCGGGAAGAGGGCTACGTCAGCGCCTCCCGCCTGCTCGGCGCCGGCACCGGCTACCTGGTGCTGCGTCACATGATCCCCAACACCATGGGTGTCATCCTGGTCACCCTGACGTTCGCGGTGCCGAGCGCCATCTTCACCGAGGCATTCCTGTCCTTCATCGGCATGGGGGTGGCGCCGCCGGAGGCCTCCTGGGGCAGCATGTGCAACGAGGGCATCAAGACCATGCTCACCTATCCCCACGAACTGATCTTCCCGGCCCTGTTCATCAGCATCACCGTGCTCGCCTTCAACCTGCTCGGCGACGGTCTGCGCGATGCCCTCGATGCGCGGATGCGGGGGGCCGAATGAGCGTATACACGAATCCCCGATTTCCCGAGTGCTTCCGCAATGGCTAAGGTGAGTTGCGCAAATTGATTGGCACGACGATCCGTCAGACAGTTGCCAATGAGCACTTCCTCACGGATTGAGGAGAATCCTGCCATCAATTGCCGGTCTGAATGGGCGCCCCGGATGAGACGATCAACAGTTCGAAACGGTCAGCAGAACGACCAGAAGCGATCGGTATTGTCCATGTGACGAAACGAACGCCGGGAACCTCACGCCAAATTGTCATCGAGCAGGGCGGGAGCTTCGCCGACGCAGAGCGACGCCGCTTTCCAGACTTTTCCCCAGATTGACCGGGGCGCGCGATCCTGCGCATACTCCAACGCCGCGCCCGTACCGAGAATTTGAAAGCGAGCGATGACCGTCCCCACGATATTCGATTCCTGCCGCCCGCGTGCGGATGTGTTGGCCGGTGCGGTGTCAGAGGCTGATTCGCCCGCCTATCTGCGCGACAGGACACCACCAAAAAGGGGCAGATGACCGTGCTTGCATTGCGGATGTTGTTGACGCTGCCCAGGACCGCGGGACGGCGATCATGAAACTGGCGCGTGTGGAGATCGAGAATTATCGCGCGATCGAGAAACTCGATCTGCCGCTGAATCCCGACCTGATCGTGCTGCATGGAGACAACGCGCATGGCAAGACCAGCGTACTGAGTGCGATTGCGACGGGTCTCGGGAGCATTCCCAAGCTCCTGCCGGATGTGACGGGCATCGGATTTCGCGAATCAGACACTCGCGACCAACTGCCGTTGAGGGTCGCCGTAACGGCCGTTAACGGCGTCGCGTGGGACCTGCGCTTTCGCATGGAGAGGCCGCGCGGAACTCCCGCCCGCAGGGAGTTGAAGGAAGCGATGGACGCGATCGTGTCTGCGGACCGGGAGGGGAAAAGACCGCTGGACCTGCCCATCGTGGCCTATTACGACACCGACCGGGCTGTTTTCGAACAACCCCAGCGCCGCCGGGGGTTCAGGACCGAGTTTCCACGCTATGCAGCGCTGCAAGGCGCGTTGTCTGCCCGGACTGACTTTCGGGACTTCTTCAATTGGTTCTACGCCAAGGAAAACCAGGAGTTGAGGGAGCAAAAGGAACGTCAAGACTTCAGCCATGAGTTGCAGGATTTAAGGGCCGTGCGCAGAGCCATCGAAACAATGCTACCCGGCGTGTCCAGCCCGCGAACCGAACTCAGTCCGCTTCGTTTCGTGGTTTCCGTGCAACCGGACGAAGGCAATCGGGAAGAACTCTCCATCGATCAATTGAGCGGCGGTTACAGGATCATGCTCGCCTTGGCGGCCGACCTGGCGCGACGGATGGCTCAGGGGAATCCCCATCTCGACGACCCTCTGGGGTCGGAAGCGGTCGTGCTGATCGACGAGATCGAGTTGCATCTGCATCCTTCGTGGCAGCAGAGGGTCCTGGCAGACCTCGCGAGAACCTTTCCTCGGACACAGTTCATCGTCTCCACGCATAGCCCGCAGGTATTGACCACCGTCAAACCGGAACATGTATTGGAGCTTCGGCGGAAGCATGGCGGCATCGTCGCGGAGCCGGCTTCCGCCCCGACCTATGGCGCCGAAGCGGGCGATGTGCTTGCGACAGTAATGGGGGTGGACGAACGGCCGGGCGGCAACGATTTCGCAAAAAAGCTGGCGGAATACACGGATCTTGTAGCGGATGGCAAGGGCGAGTCTCCGGCGGCTGTCGACATTCGGCAGAATCTGGACCAATTGTCGCCTCTCGACCCCGCGCTCGACCGGGCCGATGTCGAGATCAGGCGTCGCAATCTGCTCAAGAACATGGGGCAGTCCCAGTGAAGCGTATCCGGGCGCTGAACGAGCCAACCGCCGGTCTTGTCGACTATATCGACTGCGACGGCGAACGCGCCGATTGGGAGGGTTTTCGCAGCCATCGGGCCGGCGCGGCCTATCGCGAACTGGTGTCTGCCCTCGAGGATATCCAACACGGCCTTTGCGGATACTGCGAAATCGACATTACCGACCAGGACAGGCAAGTCGAGCACGTCATTCCGCGGAGCGACCGCGCACTAGGTGCTGCCAAGTCGCTTGACACAACGAACATGATCGCATGCTGCAAGGGCGGAACCTGGCAAACCGACGACGATGCGCGATGGCGGAAATCTCCAAGACGCAACCGCAGTTGCGGGGAAGCCAAGCAAGATGCGGCGAGCCCCGACTTCGTCGACCCGAGGATGCTGCCGGCACTGCCGGCACTGACCCGCGTGCGGTTCGACGGCCGGATTGCGGCCGACAACGCAGCTTGCACAAGTGCTGCATTCGATCCTGGCAAGGTAGCAAAGACCATCGACCTGCTGGGCTTGAACGTCGAGCGATTGCGTCTCGCACGGGAAAAGCGCTGGCGTGCACTCAGCGACAACTGGCAGGCCTATTTCGAAGACAATCGGGTGATGCAGGAAGCCGCACGCATGGAACTCCTTCCAGAGGCGGACGGCCGCCTGTCCAGATTTTTCAGCACAAGCCGTTCGTATTTCGACCCGATAGCCGAAGAGATTCTGGCGGCACCGCCGCGAGCGTGGATTTGAACCCAATTGTGACCATGGCAAGCGAGAATCGGTCCGACTCTACCGACCGGCATGCCTCGATTGGTAGCGGCCGCCCGGTCGTTTCGTTGCCGGGCACGGTCACGTTGCTTGCACTTCAGGAGTGGGAAGGGTACGTCGTCGAAATCGGCGAAGACGAATTCGTAGCAAGGCTGGTCGATCTCACTGCCGGCTGTACGCACGAAAGCGAGGAGGCCATCGTTCCCATGGGCGAAATCTCCGAATTCGATGCCGCGCGCATGACGGTCGGCAGTATCTTCCGATGGGTGATCGGATACGAGCACTCCCCCGAGGGAACACGCAAGCGGGTGTCGCAGATCGTCTTTCGGGACCGTTTCAGGGTGACCGAGAGCGACTTGCAGGCCGGCCGGGAGTGGGCTGACAGGATTGCACCTGCGCTCAATCCGTGAGCGGTGGAGTTGGCACGCCAGGCGGCAACGAATTAGAACTCGTCCCAGTCGCACGATCAGGGTGAGAGCATCGTCCTGCATATCGGCTACAGCGCCGGGGTCGTCGTCACGATTACGGGAACGGGGCGACGCCCCAGCGTTCAGAGACTGCATTTTCCTGGTGCGGCCCACCAACTTCCTTGACAATGGAATCGTCGGAGTCGTTGCGCTTACAGACCATACCGCAGGACCGTATTCCGCGCCCCGCTTTTGATTTACTCTTGTCCTGTCAAAGCTCTCCGTGACCCGCAAAGTGCCTGAACTACTGGAAGTCTCCGACCTCGAAGTCGAGTTCGATACCTACGGTGGTGTGGTGCAGGCGGTGCGCGGGGTCGATTTCTCCGTGGATGCGGGCAGGACGCTGGCGATCGTCGGGGAATCCGGCTGCGGCAAGTCGGTGACGGTGCAGAGCATGATGGGGTTGATCCCGATGCCGCCGGGTCGCATCACGTCCGGGTCCGCGAAGCTGGACGGTGCGGAGATTCTCGGGCGCACCCACATCGACGGCACGAGCATTCGGGGCGCGCGGATCGGCATGATCTTCCAGGACCCGATGACATCGCTGAACCCCACCATGACCATCGGCGCCCAGATCGCCGAGACGCTGCAGGTGCACCGGGGCCATTCGAAGCGGCAGGCACTGGCCAGGGCGGTGGAACTGCTGGCGATGACCCGCATCCCGGAGGCGGAGAAACGGGCGACGCAATACCCGTTCGAGTTTTCCGGGGGCATGCTGCAACGGTCGATGATCGCCATGGCCATTGCCTGCGAACCCGCCGTTCTGATTGCCGACGAACCCTCCACCGCCCTCGATGTCACCATTCAGGCGCAGATTCTCGACCTGCTGCGCGACCTGCAGCGGCAGAACGGCATGGCCATCGTGCTCATTACCCACGACCTCGGCGTGGTGGCGCGCATGGCGGACCGGGTCGCTGTCATGTATGCCGGGCAGATTGTCGAGCACGGGTCAGTCGACGAGGTGTTCTATCGGTCTGCCCACCCCTACACCCTGGGATTGAGCGCCGCCATGCCCACCAACAACCCGGACGCCGAACAGGTGCTGACACCCATAGACGGCAGCCCGCCTGACCTGTTCGACCCCCCGGACGGTTGTGCCTACGGCGCCCGCTGCCCTTATGCCATGAAAGTTTGCGGCCCGCACGACCCCGACCCCTTCGACCTGTCGCCCTCGCACCATGCCCGCTGCTGGCTGCACCACCCGCAAGCGGGGCAGCAGGCAGCCGGCATCCATTACCGAAACGAACGAGGTGAAAACCAGGAACGTGAGTGAACTCGAAGAGCGGCCCGGCGCTTGCCTGCTGGAGGCCCGCAACGTCACCAAGCACTTCCCCATCGGCCGCAACCGGAAGGTGCAGGCGGTGGACGATGTCAGCCTTGCCATTGCCGAGCAGGAGATTGTCGGGCTGGTCGGCGAAAGCGGCTCCGGCAAGTCGACCTTCGGCAAGGCTATCCTCGGGCTGCACGACAAGACCGGCGGTACGGTCGCGTTCAAGGGTGAAGTTCTGCCGCAACGCTACGGGCCTCGGGACTTCCGACGCTACGCCCGGCGCATGCAGATGGTATTTCAGGACCCCTACTCCTCGCTGAACCCGCGCATGACGGTGGGCGAGATCGTCGGCGAGGGTCTGCGGCTGCATTCCGATCTCGGCAGCCGGCAGATCCGCGACCGGTGCGCCGAATGGCTGCAGCGGGTCGGCCTGCAGGCAGACCACATGGCCCGCTATCCCCACGAGTTCTCCGGTGGCCAGCGGCAGCGCATCGGCGTCGCCCGGGCGCTCATACTGGAACCGGAGTTCGTGGTCTGCGACGAACCGATCTCGGCCCTCGATGTTTCGGTCCAGGCCCAGGTGGTCAATCTGCTCGACGAACTGAAGTCATCGATGGGCCTGACGCTGCTGTTCATCGCCCACGACCTTTCGATGGTGCGCTACGTCAGCGACCGCATGGCGGTGATGTACCTCGGCAGCCTGGTCGAGGTGGGCCCCGCCGATGCGGTCTTCTTTCAGCCCAGGCACCCGTATACGGAAGTGCTGATCGGCTCCAACCCGGAACCGGACCCCGTCTCGGAACGGCAACGAACGTCCACGCAGATTCGCGGCGAGATCCCCTCGCCCATCGACATCCCGCCGGGTTGCCGCTTCACCGGCCGCTGCCCCAAGGTCATGGATATCTGCCGGGAACAGACGCCCGAACTGCTGCCGCTGAAGGATGGCTCGAATCCGGACAGGCAGGTCGCCTGCCACCTGTACGCCTGAGCCCGCCCGCAACGAAGCCGGGCGGTGGCGGGAACCGAATCGTGGTTACGTTTCGCCGGCCGGTCTCGTAGCAGCAAAGCCCAGTCTGCACCCGGGCAATGTTATGGCGTCGGGCCGCGGCATGGCCCCGTCGGATAGTCGCAAGCAGACCGCCGGGGCGGAATCCCCCGGCGGCCTGACGCAACGGCTCAGCCGCCGAAGTTGAACCGCAGCGATGCGCCGAATATGCGCGGCTCGGTCAGGAAGTAGTTCCGGAAGAAACCGGACGTATCCGACGTCAGGTACTTGCCGGTCACGTTTTCCTCGTCACCGATGTTGCGTACCCAGGCTTTCAGCATCCAGCGACCGTCGTTGCTCTCGTAGATGAGCGTGGCGTTGTGCTGGTCCCAGCTGTCGATCTGGTCGCCGATGCTGTTGAACTCCCGGGCGTAGGAATCGTCCTGCCAGTAGTAGTCCCACCGCGCGGTCAGCGAACCCGAAAGTGCGGGCACCTGCCAGGTATAGGCCAGGCCCAGCCGGATGCTGTGTTCCGGCGAGTTCGGCAACTGGTTGCCGTCCAGGCTGACGGGAATGCCATCGAGGGTTTCCACGCCCAGGCCGGCGAGGAATGCCCTCGAGAAATACGCCGGAATGGAGACACCGTTGGCATTGGCCGGATACGAAACGCTCTGCACGGTGGCGCCGTTGCGGATGTCGAGCGCGCCGCCGGCCGCCAGGGCCGTATCGACCACCGCCTGGGTGATCTGCGATTGCCGCGCCACGTAGTTGACGCCGGTGAGCGAACCCGGATCGATGTTGTTGAGCAGGATGTAGTCGTCGTTCCCGCCGGTGCGGTTGACCGGGTCGAGGGATTCGGAGCCGGAGACTTCGGTATCGAGCCAGCCGTAGGAGAAGTCCACCTCCATTCCGGGCATAGCTTCGGGCCGCCACAGGCCCTCGATCTCGAGACCCATGATGTCCGCATCGATATTGTCGTTGATCGAACTGTTGTTGCGGATGCGCGTCACCTGCAGCGCGGCATAGTCATAGAGGAAGAAGGTGCCGTTGAGCATCAGGCGGCCGTCCATGAAGGTGTTCTTGGCGCCCACCTCGAAGGCATCCACCTGCTCGTGATCGAACGTGAACGCCGATGTCGCCTGGAACGCCGGCGGGATGGCCGGGTTGAAGCCGCCCGGCTTGTATCCGCGGCTGTAGAAGCCGTAGATCATGGACGTGTCGTTGACCTGCCAGTCGATGCCGATGCGGCCGCTCAGCTCGGTCCAGTCCGCCTCGCTCGGGCTACCCGTCACGAACCGCGTCTCGCCGAAGCCCGCAACCGGCGGAATGGCTGCGGCAATGGCGTTCAAGGCCTGTGCCGCGGTCGCGATTCCCGAGAAGTCCCCGGAAAATATGGCGCCGAGCCCTTGGGCGAACATCGCCGCGTTTTCCGCGTAGGCCTGCTCGGCGCCCCAGAACTCCAGCAACTTCGGGTCCGGCGGCGGCGCGAGGCCGGCAAGATTGAGGAACAACGGTGTGCGCACCCAGATCGGGTCGGGGCCGAACAACCCGCCGAAGGCGGCATTGGCGTTGATGGCATTGAACAGCACGCTGGTGTCCCGAACTTCCTTGTTGTCTTCGTTGTAGCGCAGCCCGGCCGTCAGCTTGACGCGATCGGTCAGGTCGAAATAGGCCTCCCCGAATGCGGCCCAACCGTCCTGCAGGGCGCCTCCACCGGGGTCGCTGGTGTTGTTGAAGAAGGTCGGGTACAGCGGCGGTGCGGCCAGCGCGGCCGAGCCGAAGACCCCAACCAGGTCGAGGGTGTTGGCGAGCACGTAATAATCGCCGTGGGACTTCGAGTCGTAGAGGCTGCCGCCGATCTGGAAATTGAACCGGCCTTCCAGGGTGCTTTGCAGCCGACCTTCCACCGTCCAGTACTCGATGTCGGCATCGGCCTGGTCGTAGGCGAAGACGCGGGACTGGTCCACATCCAGAACGCAGCCGCCGAAAATGCCCGCCGTGCCGTCGAAGAGGTTGCAGGTGTCCGACGTCCAGTCGCCCCCCGGGCTGAGGGTCGCGGGCGAGGATGTCGGCCAGACCCCGGCCGGATTCAGTGGCGTCGGATTCAACGTCGCCCCCACGTCCATGAGATAGTCCTGCCTGGCCACGAACGTGCGGTCCTGATACGCGCCCTGCAGGCTCAGGGTCACCTGGTCGAATTCGTAGGTCAGGCCCATCAGCCACAGGTCTTCGTCGTCCGTGTAGAGGGGTTCGAAGTCGGTGTGCGTTTGGCGGAAGCTGTCCATTTCCGGTCGCGGAAAGGCGAACAGCGAGCGGTCGGCCCCGTCCACGCCGAAGGGCAGCGCGCCCGCGGCCCCGCCGAAAATGCCACCCGTCGTGGCGCCGAGGTGCGGCGATTCGAAGCCGTACTCGTTGGGCTTGCACCCGGTAGTGGGAATGGTGTTGCGCACGCAGACCTGATTGCTGATGCGCGCCCGGTCGTCGTCTTCCTCGAACAGGCTGTACTGTACCCAGACGTTGCCGCGATCCGAGAAATCCCAGGAGAAAGTGGCGCGCAGGGCGGTAATGTCGCGGCCGTCGACATCGTCGTCGATGCCCTGGAGGGTGGAGCCGTCCGTGCCCACCTGACCGTAGGCGAGGTTTTCGACATAGCCATCGCGGTCGAGCTTGAAACCGGCGACGCGCAGCCCGGCGGTTTCGCCGAGCGGGACGTTGAACATGCCCTTGACGCGCTGGTGGTTGTAGTCGCCGTATTCGAAATCGAGAAAGCCGGAGGGGTCTTCGTAGTCGGGCATGGCGGTGACGAAGTTGATGGCGCCACCAGTGGCGTTGCGCCCGTAGAGGGTGCCCTGGGGCCCGCGCAGTACCTCCACCCGTTCCATGTCGAAGAATTCGATGGCGGTGAGGTTGGTCGCCACGGGAATCTCGTTGATGTGCGACGACACCCCGGCTTCCCCCGTGGTGCCGATCACCAGCCGGCCGATGCCGCGGATGCTGAAGCTGTAACTGCCGAAATTGGTCGGCGTGAAGCTGACGCTCGGCGCGTTCATCTGCAGGTCGGACGGCGTGATCACCTGCCGGTCCTCCAGCATGCCGCCGGTCAGCGCCGTCACCGCGATCGGGACGTCCTGAATGCTCTCCTCGGTGCGCTGAGCGGTGACGATCACCTCTTCGATGCCGCTGGCGTCTTCCTCCGCAAATGCCGGCAAGGATGCCCAGAGACCGAGAGCGCCGGCAGCGCAGGTCAGTCCCAGCGGGCGAATGAATGTTGCACGTCTCATGATTTCCCCCTGTGTCGGTTCGTGGTCGGCCAGAACCATTTAGATTCCCATTTCCTTATAGGCGCGCCCATTGCCCGTGTCAAACGCCGGCGGGGTTGAAGCAACACGTATCGCCCGCGTATCTGGACAGCTGCCGGCAAACGTCCTGCTGCGAAGGCCGATCCACTCGCGCAAGCGCGGCACGTCAGCGCCATCGCGACAAGAGTCGGTGACGTAGGGGTGGACTTGGGTACTTTTGTTTCGACCGGGCGCCGAGGACCGGTATGCGGTGCGTGCACAGGGCTCGCCGGCAGCTCGCCGAATGGCGCACCGGGGGGCATGTGCTTGACGCGACGATGGGCGCAAGTAGCGCCGTTCGCCAAGCCATCGCGAGCTATCGGCAAGCCGTTGGCGAGCCGTATACACGCACCGCACAGCGGTTCTCTACCAGCGAGCCTGTGTTCCCGATGCAACTCGAATGCAAGCGTGCATCGGGATCGAGGAATCCAGCGGGCCTGCTTCGGGGCAGGCGACTGCGGAGGGGCCTGCGCGCTCGCACGACAAGCTTGCGCGCAGGCCCGGGGGATTCCCCGTCAGTTCATCAGGTGAGCTTTCAGTGTCAACCCGTAGGTGCGCGGCTCGTTGCCGAACGTATGCCAGCTTCCGCCCTGGAATACCGAGTCGAAGACCAGCGTGTTCACCCGCTTGTTGCTGAGGTTGCGGCCCCAGGCGATGACTTCGTAGCGGCCGTCGGCGGTCTTGATGCCCAACTGCGCATTGAACATGTTGTAGGCTTCGCGAACCTTTTCCGGGTCGAGGTCGGAACCGGTGTTGACTTCCCCGACATGGGACCAGTTGGCATTGGCAATCCAACGGTAGTTGGAGTCGGGGATCTCGCGGTCGATGAACACCGATGCGCTGGCCTGCCAAAGCGGCGACTGGGTCAAGCGCTTGTCCTCGATGCTGGCGTTTGCCTCGACGAGATCGTTGCCGTAACGGGCGTCGGTGTAGGTGGCGCCCGCTGTCAGGAAGACGCCGTCACCCAGGGTAAGGAACGATTCCAGTTCCACACCCGTGGAGACGGCTTCCTTGACATTGCCTACCGTGAATCCCAGCCCCGTGAACGTGTTGAGTTGGAAGTCGTCGAAGGTGGTGTGGAATACGGCGGTGTTCACCGTCAAGCGCCCATCGAGGAACCGGCCCTTGATGCCGAGTTCGAACGAGTCCGAGGTTTCCGGGTCGAATCGGCTTTCATCCACGAAGTTGCCAGTCTCGTCCCGGAACCCGACGGCTTCCTGGTCGAGGTTGTAGCCGCCCGCCTTGTAACCACGGCTATAACCGACATAAATGCTCACGTCATCGCTTACATTCCACGAGCCTTTCACCGTGCCAGTCAGCTTGCTTTCGTCTTCCTTGGCGTTATAGCTGAGGTTGTCGCAGAGGGGGAAGAACGCGGGAATGAAACCAAATGAAATGCAGAACGGGTCGTTGATCAATTCGCCGAACGGCGCACCGTTGATGATCATTCCGGCTTCCTTTTCCTCCCAGGAATAGCGTGCGCCGACGGTAATGTCGAAGACATCGGTGGCCTGCCAAGTGTTGTGGGTGAACAGAGACCAACCTACGGTTTCCGAAAAGAAGACCGCGTCGTAGCCTTGGCCGGGAACTCCCCGCCCGGCTGGGTCACCCATGAATAATGGCGCGACAGCCGGATTGCCGAATAGGAGCCCGATATAGTTGCCGCCGTCGTGGCTTAACACTACATATTCGGTGGAATCAAGATCCTCGGTGTAGACGTAGCCGCCCATCAGCCAGGACAGGTCGCCGTTCTCGCCGAACAGCTGGAATTCCTGGGAGAAGTTCTGGAAGGTCTCGTCCGAATCCTGGGGGTGCAGGATGTCGGCATTGGTAAAGTCGATGTCCTGCCCCCGGGCCACTTGCCAGTCCCGATAAGAGGTGATGGAGCGGAAGCTCATGGTGTCGCTGACTTCGTACAGCACGTCCAGCGACAGGCCCCAGTCCTCCACATCCTCGTAGGGTTCGTAGTTGGTGCCGACGCGCAGGTCGCTGCCCACTTCGTAGGGGGTGATGTCGCCGCCGAGCGCTGCAACCGCTGCACTGGTCGGGCCGGGAATCCAGAAAGCAGCCGGGCAGCAGCTTTCGTCCTTCTCGGTGTAGTCGCCGATGAAGCGCACTTCCACCCGGTCGTTGGGCGTCCACAGCAGTTGCCCGCGCAGGTTGTGCCGGTCGCGGTTGTCCCAGGCGTCGTCGGAGTCGATGTCCTGGTAGAAACCGTCGCGCTTGCGGTAGCTGTAGGCGATCCGGCCGGCCAGCACATCTTCCGAGAGCACGGCATTGCCGATGAACCCGTACTCCTGGGAATCGAGGTTGCCCATGCCTACCGTCAGGCTGGCGCTGTTCTCGAATTCCGGCTTGCGGGTGATGATGTTGACCGCGCCGGCCACCGTGTTCTTGCCGAACAGCGTGCCCTGGGGGCCGCGCAGTATCTCGATTCTGTCGATGTCCGTCAGGTCGGTGAAGGCAAGGCCGGCCCGGGAGCGGTAGATGCCGTCGATGAACGTGCCCACCGCCGCTTCGAGGCCCGGGTTGTTGCCCGTGGTGCCGACCCCGCGGATGCGCAGGGTACCGCCGTTGGAGGTGCTGTTGGAACTGTAGACCGCGATCGAGGGCGAAACCTCCTGCAATCCGTAGATATCCTGCACGCCTCTCGCTGCCAGGTCCTCGCCGCTGAACGCGGACACGGCGATCGGTACGTCCTGAATGGACTCTTCGCGCTTGGTGGCCGTGACGACCATTTCCTCGATGATGTCGTTGGCCGATTCGGCCGTTTCTTCCGCAAGAACCGCTGCCGGAATCCCAAGCACACTCAGGCCCGCCAGGCAGGCAATCAGTTTTCTCATCGTTGACCTCTCCATATCCAGGTTGTCGAAGCACTCGATTTGCCTGAGCCGACCCTCTGCCGCGACCGTTGCCGGCCACGATCGATGAGCCGCTGCAAGCTGCCGGATACCGGCCCATCCCCCAAACCTGGAAAACGCCGCACCGACGCAGCTACATTAGGTATTGCCAATGGCACTGTCAACGCATTCGGAAACCGCCGGCCGCCGGATCGAATCGTGAACCGATCGTCGTTGCCGGCCGGCTGCGATGCCGTCCTGGAGCCGCCCCATCGCCCGCCGCCAAACTGCCACCGAACTGCCCCGCAACCACAGCGTGCGCCTTGTTGCAGGCCGCCACGCTGTCAATCGTCGCCGCGAGAATACCCGTCCATCCATTTGCGTCGCATGCGCAGGATCGATGCCTCGTTCGAATAGGCCTCGAGCGCATCGATGCCGACCCAGGCCAGGTCGTGGGACTCTGCGCTCACCTTGTAGGTGTCGGATCGCGCCCTCAGAGCGTACCGCAGGTCGTAGTGCCGATGGGCCGGGTCCCGGCCCCAGGCCGGTATCGCGTGAATGTCCAGGTCCATGGGGGCTTCGGAACAGGCAACCAGTTCCAGACCCGTTTCCTCCCGCGCTTCGCGAAGGGCCACCGCCAGACCGTCCGGTTCCCCGTCGCTGTGACCCCCCGGCTGCAGCCAGCGGCCCAGCTTTCGGTGATGCGTCAGCAACACCCGCGTGCCGCTTCGATCCACGATCCAGGCGCTGCCGGTCACATGGCCGGGCAGGCATCGCCGCTCGAAACAGGCCTCGTGGCGCCGGACGAATTCGCGAAATCGCAGCGCCGTTGCCCGTTCGTCGGGAAAACGCGCCGCGTAGGCATCGAGTTCGGCGATCAGCCGGCCGCGACCCATTCGAATCTACAGGGCGAGGTCGGTCGCCTCGAATTCCCGGCCGGACTGATTCGTGAACGAGCGTACCAGGACCGGCAAGGCAAGATTGGTGAAAGCACTGGCTTGGGCATCGGCACGCCGGTTGTTATTCTCGCCTCTTTCCCGGAGGACACCATGATCGCCGTAATCGCCAGACTGCATGTCGCAAAAGGAAAGGAAGCCGCCTTCGAAGCACACATGTCAAACCTGATCGACCAGGTTCGAGCCAACGAACCGGGCAATCGGATGTACTCGATGTGCAAGGACAAGGACGGCAACTATCTGATGCTGGAGTTGTACGACACCCAGGAAGACCTCGATGCTCACGGCAAGACCGAGCACTTCAGAGCCGCCGGGCCCGGTCTCGCCGAGGTGATGAGCGGCGCGCCGGAAATCGAACGACTGCAGGTCATCAGGGAATAATCCCACCGGCAACCCGGGCGCCCCGCAGGCGCAGGCGGCGTCACGCCCCCGCCTTTTCCGCCTCGAAGAGCGCGGCGAGTTGCTCGGTCATCGCACCGCCGAGTTGTTCCGCATCGGTGATGGTCACTGCCCGGCGGTAGTGGTGCGTGACGTCGTGACCGATGCCGATGGCGAGCAGTTCCACGGGCGAGCGCGTCTCAATGGTGTCGATGGCGTACTTGAGGTGCTGTTCCAGATAGTTGCTCGGGTTCACCAGCAGGGTGGAGTTGTCCACCGGCAGGCCGTCCGAGATCACCATGAGCACCTTGCGCTCTTCGGCGCGCACGACGATGCGGTTGTGCGCCCAGATCAGCGCCTCGCCGTCGATGTTCTCTTTCAGCATTTCTTCGCGCATCATCAGCCCGAGATTCTTGCGGGCGCGGCGCCAGGTATCGTCGGCAGCCTTGTAGACTATGTGGCGCAGGTCGTTCAGGCGCCCGGGGTGGGCGGGCTTGCCGTCGGCGATCCATTTCTCCCGCGAGCGGCCGCCACGCCAGCCGCGGGTGGTGAAACCGAGAATCTCGACGCGCACCGAACACCGCTCCAGCGTCCGCCCGAGTATGTCGGCGCACATGGCGGCGATGGTGATGGAACGGCCGCGCATGGAACCGGAGCTGTCGATCAGCAGGGTGACCACCGTGTCGCGGAAGTCCATCTGCTTTTCCTGCTTGTACGCCAGCGGGCTCATGGGGTCGACCACCACCTGGGCGAGACGCGAGGAATCGAGAATGCCCTCGTCGAGATCGAACTCCCAGGTACGGTTCTGCCTCGCCATCAGGCGTCGCTGCAGGCGATTGGCAAGCTTGGCGGTGGCGTGCTGCAGGGGTACGAGCTGCTGGTCGAGAAGGGTTCTGAGGCGCGTCAGTTCTTCCGGGTCGCACAGTTCCTCGGCGGGCACCACCTCGTCGTACTCGCCGGTGTATGCCTCGTAGTCGACATCGACACGGATGCGGCCGGCATCGTCGGGCATGACCTGGGGCGCTTCGTCCGGGTCGGCCTCCGAACCGAGTTCCTCGGAATCGAGGTCTGCATCCATTTCCACCAGGCTGGCCTCGCCGTCGGCGGACTCGTCCGTCAGGCCCTCGTCGTCGAGCACGACATCGTCGGGGTCGAACTCGGCATCGCCCTCGGCTTCCTCGTCGGTTGCCTCGGATTCGTCCCGGTTCTGCTGCTCCTCGATCGGTTCCTCCAGGTCGGCGCCAAGGCCGAGATCGGCGATGATCTCGCGGCAGACCGTGGCGAAGCGGCGCTGATCGTGCAGGCAGCCCTTGAGCGCCGCGATGTCGTCGCCGGCGTGCTCGCGCACATGATCGCGCCAGAAGCTGACCAGATTTTCCGCGGAGGGCGGCAGGTCACGGCCGGTCAGATGCTGCCGGACCAGCAGGCCGACGGCCACCGATAGGGGCGCTTGCGCCACATCGACGACCGCGTCGAATTCCGCCTGGCGGCAGTGGGCCTCCAGCGACGCCTCCAGATTCCGCGCCACCCCCTCGAAGCGCCGCGAGCCGATGGAGGCAATGCGCGCATCTTCGATCCACTCGAACATTTCCTGGGCGGGCCCGCTGCGCGGCGCATAGCGATTGTGCACCGCCTCGTCGTGGAAACGGAGCTTCAAGGCCAGTTCGTCACCCATGCCGCGTACGGCATCGATCTCCGCATCGTCGCAGCCCAGGGTGGGCAGGGGCATGCGCAGGCGGTTGCCGCGCGCTACCGGGGTGCCCTGGCCGAAGGCGACCTCGACTTCGTTGTCTTCCGCAATCGCCCGCACCGTGGCGACCGTGGCGCGCTTGAAGGATTCGAGGGGATGTTCCGGTTCGACCGGCATGGCGGCGCCCCCGATCAGGCTGTCCGCAGCGTGATGCCCGCGGTCGCATCGCCCAGGTCTTCGCCCATGCAGCGCTGGTAGTACTCCGCCACGATGGGGCGCTCGAGCTCGTCGCACTTGTTCAGGAAAGTGAGGCGGAAGGCGAACCCCGTATCGCCGAAAATCTCGGCATTCTGCGCCCAGGTGAGGACCGTGCGGGGCGACATGACCACGGACACGTCGCCGTTGATGAACCCCTGACGGGTGAGATCGGCAACGGCAACCATGTTCGACACCGCGCGGCGCCCGGCCTCGGTTTCGGCGTAGCTCTTCGCCTTGCCGAGCACGATATCCGTCTCCGCATCGTGCTCGAGGTAGTTCAGGGTGGTGACGATACTCCAGCGGTCCATCTGGCCCTGGTTGATCTGCTGCGTGCCGTGATAGAGCCCGGTGGTATCGCCGAGACCCACCGTGTTGGTGGTGGAGAAGAGGCGAAAATGAGGGTGCGGGGAGATCACTTTGTTCTGGTCGAGCAAGGTGAGCTTGCCCTCCACCTCCAGCACGCGCTGGATGACGAACATGACATCCGGGCGGCCCGCGTCGTATTCGTCGAAGCAGAGCGCCACCGGATTCTGCAACGCCCAGGGGAGAATTCCCTCCTTGAAGGCAGTGATCTGCTTGCCGTCCTCGACGACGATGGCGTCCTTGCCGACCAGGTCGATGCGGCTGATGTGGCTGTCGAGGTTGATGCGCAGGCAGGGCCAGTTGAGCCGCGCGGCCACCTGTTCGACGTGGGTCGACTTGCCCGTGCCGTGGTAGCCCTGGATCATCACCCGCCGGTTGTGGCCGAAGCCCGCCAGGATGGCCAGCGTCGTGTCGCGGTCGAACAGGTAGTCGTCGTCCACGGCCGGAACGTAGTCCGTACGCTGCGAAAACGCCGGCACTTCCAGGTCGAGGTCGAGGTCGAACGCCTGCCGTACGGATACTGTGGCGTCGAGTTCGAGGTCCGGCGGCAGACCCGATTCCAGTATGGTCACCGATACTCCCAATAGCGGGCAAAGCGCGCTATTTTACGGAACCCCAGAAGGGCGAACCAGCAAAAAAACGGACGGGTGGATGGCCACAGTCTACATGGTGCGGCACGGCAGGGCTCGGGTCGGCGAGGGCCTCGACCCGGGTCTCGACGACCTCGGGCGCGAGCAGGCGCGGGCAACCGCGGCGGAACTCGAGGGCAAGGGCCCGCTGCCGATATTCTCGAGCCCGTTCGCCCGGGCGCGGCAGACGTCCGAACCCCTGGCGGCCTCATGGCGAGAGGCCGTGACGATCGAACCCCGGGTCGCGGAAATTCCCTTTCCCACGACGAACCCCGACGAACGGGCCGCCTGGCTTGGCAAGGCCATGGCGGGCAGCTGGCTCGATCTGGGCGGCGACCTCCTGGCCTGGCGCGATGCGCTGGCGGACTGCATCCGCTCCCAGCCCCGGGATTGCGTCGTTTTCTGCCACTTCATCGCCATCAACGTCGCCGTCGGTGCGGCGCTCGGCGACGACCGCGTGGTCATTTTCCCACCGGACAACGGTTCCGTGACCGTCTTCGAAAACTCCGGCGATTCGCTGCATCTCGTCGAACTCGGTCGGGAAGCGCAGACCCGGGTCAACTGACCCGCTTCCGTCAGCGCGCGGAATACTGCCGCCGCAGGTAGCGCGCCTCCCGCTCCAGGGACGGCAGGGGCACATTGCAGAGGCGCACCAGCAGGCGTTCGAAGGACAGCCAGGCATCGCCGTGGAGTTCGCCCTTGCCCTGCTGGTCGACCAGGGCAACCAGGGCAAGCACCCGCTGCGGAGAACCGGCGCGTCGCCTGAAACCGGGAACGAGCTGTTTTCGCTGTGCCGGCATCCAGCCGCCCGAATCGATGGCGCGGAGCTGGCTCGTGAATGCGCCCAACAGGGCGAAGAGGGCGATACCTTCTTCGCGCAGCGTCGCCAGCACGCGCCGCACCCGCGGGGCATCGCCGGCAAACACCGCGTCGATCAACTCGAATGCATCGTAATGCGCGGCGTCGGCAACGGCGGCGGCCAGGCTCTCTGCATCGATGGGTTGCGGCAGGTCGAGCAGCTTCAGCTTGTCGATTTCCTGTGCCGCGGCCAGCAGGTTGCCTTCCACGCGGTCGGCGAGCCAGGCGAGGGCATCGCGGGTCAACTCCAGACCCATGGCGCGCGCCCGCCGGGCCAGCCAGCCCGGCAATTCCCGTTGACCGATCGGCCAGACGGTCACCACGGCGCCGGCGGCATCGATGGCCTTGTACCAGGCGCCGGACCGCTGGCGGGACTGCAGGCGGCCCGTTCTCACGAGCAGAAGATTGTCCGGACTGATGTTGTCCAGGTACTCGCGCAGGGTGGCGGATGCCTGCTTGTCGAATCGGTTGGCGGGCACGCGCAGATCGAGAACCTTCTTCTCGGCAAACAACGAAAGCGAGGCAGCCTGTTGCAGCAACTCGTGCCAATTGAAACCCGGTTCCACGTGCAGCACCGTGCGCTCGGCGAACCCCCCCTCGAGCGCCGCCGCGAGCACCAGGCCGCAGGCTTCCTCGACGAGCAGAATCTCGTCGCCGGTAACCAGGTAAACCGGCCGCAGGCCAGCGGCCAGGTTCGCCGCGATGTCCTGGAGCTTAACCTGCACCGCTGGCGGCCGGGGGCGCCACGTTGGCGGACGCCGCATTCAGGGCGCGCAGGATCTGCTGCACCAGATCGTCGGCGAGTTCCGCTTCGATCAGCGCCTGTTCCCCGGCAGTGCCGGCAATGTTGTCCCGGTCGACCGTGAACACCCGGCTTGCTTCCAGCCAATCCGGTTCCCGCACGACCTTTGCGCCGGTGCGAATGGCGAAGCGCACGCCGATACTCACCTCGTATTCCGCGGCCCGGGCGCTGCCGGTCACCGCGACGGTGCGGCGCTGCCGCCGTTCGTCGAGCAGGTCCACGATCATCGCTGCAGCGGTCGGTCGCGCTTCGATTCTCACCCCTGCCTGCCTGAGCGCTCGCTGCAATTCGCCGGCCAGGCGGATGTGCGGCTTCGTTGCAACGTAAACGCTCTCGACGCTGCTTTCGAGTTCCCAGCCGCGCAACTCGAAGCCGCAGCCGGGCAAAAGAAGCGTCGCCAGGGAGATGACCGCAACGGCGCCCGGCCCGCATCCGTCACCAGCTTCCTGCCGCGGACGCCGAAACACTCGCCCTGCGCGGCCGCGCAGGACGACGCGTTTTGCTTCAGCGACGAAACGTCGACGCCCTCGCGACGAAAGTCGGTGACGGATGCGGGCCAAGCCGGGTTTGTGCCTCACGCGGCAACCAGGTTGATGAGCTTGTTCGGCACGTGAATGACCTTGCGCACCGTCTTGCCGTCCAGATGGCGGGCAACGTTGCGGTCGTTGCGGGCCGCCTCCTGCACCACCTCCACCGCCGCCGCATTGGGCACGCTGACCTGGCCGCGCAACTTGCCGTTGACCTGCACGGCGATCTCCACGAACTCATCGGTGATTTTCGACGGGTCGTATTCCGGCCAGCGCGCGGCCGCGAATAGGCCGCCGGTCTCTCCGAGCCGCTCGTGCAATTCCTCTGCAACGTGGGGGGCGAACGGCGCCAGCAGGATCACCAGGGGTTTCAGCTCCGCCTGCCGCGGCAATCGGCCGCCGGCCCGCAAGACGTTCAGGTACTCCATCATGGCGGCAATCGCGGTGTTGAACTGCAGATTCGCCAGCTGCTCCGTCACCTGCTTGACGGTCTTGTGCAGCACCCGTTCGATATCCGGGTCCGACGCCTCGCCAGGGTCTTCCGCCACCGCGCTCAGCACGCTCTGCCACAGACGGTTGAGGAACCCCTGGGGACCCTGGATTCCCTTGCCCTGGTAGTCGCCGCCCTGTTCGTAGGGCCCGAGGAACATCAAGTAGAGGCGCATGGTATCCGCCCCGTGATCCGCAATGATCTCGTCGGGGACGATCACGTTGCCGCGGCTCTTCGACATCTTGCGCCCATCCCGGATCAAGAGCCCATGGGCGCGGAACTTCCTGAACGGCTCTGCAAAATCGACGATGCCGAGATCGTTCAGCGCCATGGTGAGAAAGCGGGCGTACATCAGGTGCAGCACGGCGTGTTCGTGGCCGCCGATATAGCAGTCGACGGGCAACCACTTCCGGGTCAACTCGGCGTCGAGGGGTTCACCGTCCACCCCGGCGGACGGATAGCGCAGGAAGTACCAGCCGCTGCACAGGAAATTGTCGGTGACATCGGTTTCCCGGTGCGCATCGCCGCCACAGGCCGGACAGGTCGTCTCGTACCAGTCTCTCGCCCGCGCCAGCGGGCTGACACCGGTGTCGTCGGGCCGGAAGTCTTCCAGGTAGGGCAACTCCACCGGCAGATCCTCTTCCGGCACCGGCACGGCGCCGCAATCCCGGCAGTGCACGATGGGAATCGGCGGGCCCCAATAGCGCTGTCGCGAAACGCACCAGTCGTGCAGGCGATAGTTGACACGCGCGATCGCCCGCCCGTCGGTTTCGAGATCGGCGACGATGGCGCGCTTGCCCTCCGCCACCGGCAGGCCGTCGTAGCGGCCCGAATTGACCAGCACGCCATCGCCGGCTTGTGCGGCCTCCAGGGGCGTCGAGGCATCCTCGCCGGGGCCGGCGATCACCCGCAGGATGGGCAACCCGAATTCGGTGGCAAAGTCGAAATCCCGCTCGTCGTGTCCCGGCACGGCCATGATGGCCCCGGTGCCGTAACCCATCAGTACGTAATCGGCAATCCAGATCGGAATTTCCGCGCCGTTGACGGGGTTGACCGCGTGGCCGCCGGTGAAAACCCCGGTCTTCTGCTTGTCGGTTTTCTGGCGTTCGACCAGGCCGCGCCCGGCAACCTCGGCACGGTAGGCATCCACGGTTTCCCGCTGCGTCGCCGTCGTCACCGCATCGACCAGCGGATGCTCGGGGGCCAGCACCATGTAGGTGGCCCCGAAGAGCGTATCGGGCCGGGTCGTGAACACCCGGATGCTGTCGTCCCGCCCGGCGACACCGAAGTCGATGTCGGCGCCTTCGCTGCGGCCGATCCAGTTGGCCTGGGCCTTTATGGTCTTGTCGGACCAGTCGATGTTCTCCAGGTTGTCGAGCAGCGTCTGGGCGTATCTCGTGATCGTGAAGAACCACTGCGGCAGTTGACGCTGTTCGACGGTGGCGTCGCAACGCTCGCACAGCCCCTGAATCACCTGCTCGTTGGCCAGCACCGTCATGCAGGACGGGCACCAGTTCACCGGCGCCTCGCGGCGTTCCACCAGGCCGCCCTCGTAGAGCTTCAGGAACACCCACTGCGTCCACTTGTAGTAGCTGACGTCGGTGGTATTGACCGTGTGATTCCAGTCGAACATGCCGCCGAAGCGCTCGAGCACGCGGGTGAAGTTCTCGATGTTGCGCGGAATGAGGTCGTTCGGATTGGCGCCGACCTTGAGTGCGTAGTTTTCCGAGTGGATGCCGAAGGCATCGAAGCCGATGGGCTCGAACACATCCTTGCCGCGCAGCCGCCAGTAGCGGCCGTTCACGTCGGCGCCGGTATAGGCGTAGATGTTGCCGATGTGCAGCCCTTCCGCCGACGGGTACGGAAACATCATCAGGTTGTAGTAGGGATCCCCGGCGTTCCTGAGGTCGGCTTCGGTGAAGCAGTTCGTGCCCTCACGATCCCACTTCGCCTGCCATTTCCGTTCCACCGCCTGGGGATCGTACTTCTCGTGTGCGGCGGCCATGATCTGCCCTGGTCAAAGGGCGGCAATATATCACTTCGCGGTGCGGTTCCGGGACGTCAATGCACCGAAAACCAGGCCGGCGAAACACAACGCCACCAGCCAGCCGTCGCCGTGGCGGCCGTAGGGGGTGTTTCCGCTCATGGTGCGGAATTCGCCGGTCAGAACGCCCGGTTCGAAACGGGGCAGAGCGCCCCTGACGCGGCCGCGGTGATCGACGATGGCAGTGATTCCGTCGTTGGTGGCCCGCAACAGCCAGCGGCCATTCTCCAGCGCCCTGGCGCCGGCAATCTGCGCGTGCTGCGGCGGGCCGATGCTGTCGCCGAACCAGGTGTCGTTCGAGACCGTGATCAGCACATCCGCCTCCATGGCCGATACCCGGGTCAATTCCGCATAGGCGATCTCGTAGCAGATTCCCATCGCCGCCCGGCCGAAGCCCAGGTCCAGGAGCCCCTGATGCCGGGGGCCGGGCCGGAATCCCGACATGGGCAGGTCGAAAAAGCGGATGAGCCCGCGCAACTGGTCTTCCAAGGGCACGTAGTCGCCGAAGGGGACGAGCCGGCGCTTGCTGTAGCGTCCGCTACCGGCGCCGACGGCCAGCGTACTGTTGTAGATCAGCCAATCGCCGTCGGGCGTGACCTCCGCCGTGGGGATGCCCAGCACCAGCGCGGCGCCGGAAGCCCTGCCGCGCTCGTCCAGTCGTTCCAGCACATCGCCTGCCTGGTGTTCGAACAGGGTAATCGCCGCTTCCGGCCAGACGATGAGATCGCTTTCCCAATGGTTTTCGGTCATCGCCAGGTAACGCTCGACGATGGGCATCCGGTTTTCGGCCTGCCACTTCAGGGACTGATCGACATCGGCCTGGACTAGCGCCACACGGTACGCGCGCCCCGGTTGCACCCAGTCGAATTGGGCGGCCGCATAGGCCCCGAGCCAGGGCAACGCCGCAAGCACCAGTGCAGCCACGCGCCGCCGGTTCGTCACTGCGGCCACGAGAAACACCGCGGTCAGCACGATGCCCAGGCTCGCCAGGCTGACCCCGCCCACGGGAATCAGGTGGCCGAGGGGGGTCTCGATATGGGCATGGCCCGGGTAGAGCCAGGGGAACCCGGTCAGAAACCAGGTGAGCAGCCATTCGAAGAGCACCCAGAATGCCGCGAACAGCGCCGCCTGCAACAGGGCATGGCGGCCACCGGCGACGCGGGCGTAGAGCCACCCCTGCAGCAGAGTGAACACCGACAGGCCCGCCACGAAGAGCGCCACGAGAAACAACCCCAGGGACACGGACGCGCCGCCGTAGAGGCGCATGCTGACGTACACCCAGGAGACGCCTACCCCGAACTTGCCGATGCCGAACGCGAAGCCGATTGCCGCGGCCTGTTGCGGGTGGGAATTCAGCAGCCAGAACCAGCCGCCGATGGAAAGCACACCGAGCGGCCACCAGTCGAACGGCGCCAGCGTCAGCGGCAACAGCGCCCCGCAGACCAGCGACAGGGCAACCGCCGCGACGGGACCCCGAGCGAACGGCGCGAGCCGTCCGTTCATGCGGCATACGGGTCGGATATGCCGAACCCGTCGAGTATGGCGACCTCGCGAGCCTCCATCTCCTGCGCTTCAGCCGCTGTCCGATGGTCGAAGCCGCGCAGGTGCAACACCCCGTGCACCACCATGTGGGCGTAGTGATCGCAGGCGCGCTTTTTCTGCAGGCGCGCCTCCGCTTCCACCACCGGCGCACAGACGACGACATCGCCCAGGTGTTTCTCGCCGGGAACGTCCGCCCCGCACGGGAAACTCAGCACATTGGTGGGCCCCTCGATGCCGCGGTACCGGCCATTGAGTTCGCCTCCCTCCGCGGCGCCCACCACCCGCACGCAGACGGCAGCCCGTTCGCCCTCGAGCGACCGCTCCGCCCAGAGGCGCAATTGCGATGCCGCGGGCGCACTGCAGTCGCAGGCAGCGATCTGCACCTCAACCGGCATCGCCCTGGGACTGCCTGCCCCGGCCGGATTCGTCCGGATGGCGGGCATAGGCCTCGACGATGGTCTGCACCAGCGGGTGCCGCACCACATCCCGGGACCCGAAGTGGGTGAAGCCGATGCCCGGCACCCCGCGCAATACGTTGCGCACGTTGACCAGCCCCGATTTCTGTCCGGCGGGCAGGTCGATCTGGGTAATGTCGCCGGTGACGACCGCCGTGGACCCGAAACCGATGCGGGTCAGGAACATCTTCATCTGCGCGATGGTGGTGTTCTGACTCTCGTCGAGGATGATGAAGGAATTGTTCAGCGTGCGCCCGCGCATGTAGGCGAGCGGCGCCACCTCGATGATGTTGCGCTCGATGGCCTTGTTGACCCGCTCCACGCCCATGGTTTCGAACAGGGCGTCGTACAGGGGCCGCAGATAGGGGTCGATCTTCTGGGCGAGGTCCCCCGGCAGGAACCCGAGCTTCTCGCCCGCTTCCACCGCTGGCCGCACCAGCAGGATGCGCGCCACCCGGTTGGTTTCCAGAAACTCGACGGCACAGGCGACGGCCAGATAGGTCTTGCCGGTGCCGGCCGGACCGATACCGAAGGTGAGATCGTGCCGGCGGATGGCCCGGGTGTATTCGGTCTGGTTCCGGCCCCTGGGCCTGACCGTCTTGCGGCGCGTGCGGATCGCCTCGCCTGCTTTGCCGGGCTCCCCGTCGGTTTCCGCGAGAAGTGCCTCGACGCCGGACTCCTGCAGAAACAGGTGCACCAGGTCGGGTTCGATGGCCTGGCGCTCGGCCGTCTCGCGGTAGAGTTGCGTGAGCAGGGCGCCGGCTGCACGAACGCCCTGATCGGGCCCGCTGATCTGGAAGCGATTGCCGCGGTTGCGGATGTGCACCCCGAGGCGCTTCTCGAGGTGTTTCAGGTTCTGATCGAAGGGGCCGCAGAGCACGACCAGGCGGTGGGCATCGTTGGGTTCGAGTTCGATCGCGGTGGTCAGTTGTACGTGTTGCGGTTGCGCCTCGTCCGGCCCCCGTCTGCGACTCGTGTTCCGTGTCACGAATGCGCCGCCTTCTCGGAGGGTGCAAATTGCCGACGGCAAGCTCGGCTCGACGGATCGCCACGGTCCGCCATCGCCAGTTGACCGCGCAGCGAATTCGGCAGGGCTTCGGTGATTGCCACTTCGGCGAAGTTGCCGATCATCCCCGCATCGGTACAGGTGAAGTTGACCACCCGGTTGTTTTCCGTGCGCCCCTGCAACTGCCCCGCTCCCCGCTTTGCCCGGCCCGTGACCAGCACCCGCTGGCGGCTGCCGACCATCGACTCCGCAATCGCTGCGGCCTGCTCGCGCAATCGATCCTGCAGGATGGCAAGGCGGTGTTTCTTGACGGTGGCGGGCGTGACGTCGGGCAGGCCGGCCGCCGGCGTCCCGGGCCGGGCGCTGTAGACGAAGGAGAAGGAGATATCGAAACCGATCTCCTCGATGAGCGCCATGGTGGCGTCGAAGTCGGCATCGGTCTCCCCGGGAAACCCGACGATGAAATCCGACGAGATGCTGATGTTCGGGCGCACGCGGCGAAGCTTGCCGATCTTCGACTTGTATTCCAGCACGGTGTGGCCGCGCTTCATGGCCGCAAGCACCCGGTCGGAGCCGGACTGCACCGGCAGGTGCAGGTGGTCGACCAGGGCCGGCACATCGGCGTAGGCCTCGATCAGGTTGTCGTCGAACTCGACCGGGTGAGAGGTGGTGTAACGGATGCGCTCGATGCCGTCGATGGCGGCGACGTAGTGGATCAGTTCGGCCAGGTCCGCCCGGTCGCCGTCGATGGGCCCCCGGTACGCATTGACGTTCTGACCGAGCAGGTTGACCTCCCGCACACCCTGGGCGGCAAGCTGTTCCACTTCTGCGAGAACATCGGCGACCGGCCGGCTCACCTCTTCGCCGCGCGTATAGGGCACCACGCAGAACGTGCAGTACTTGCTGCAGCCTTCCATGACGGAGACGAAGGCGCTCGGCCCGTCGGCCCCCGGCGGCGGCAGGTTGTCGAACTTTTCAATTTCCGGAAAACTGATGTCCACCACCGGGCCGGCGATGCGCGACCTGGCTTCGTCTACCATCTGGGGCAGCCGGTGCAGCGTCTGCGGCCCGAAGACGATATCGACGAACGGCGCCCGCTCGGCGATGGCAGCCCCTTCCTGGCTTGCCACGCAGCCGCCGACGCCGATCAGGAGGCCGGGCTTGCGATTCTTGAGCGCACGCCAGCGACCGAGTTGATCGAATACCCGGGCCTGGGCCTTCTCGCGGATCGAGCAGGTGTTCAGCAGGATCAGGTCCGCATCGGCCTCGCAAGCGGCGCGCTCGAAGCCATGGCTCTCCCGCAGCACGTCGGCCATTCGCGCCGAGTCGTACTCGTTCATCTGGCAACCGTGGGTCTTCACGAAGAGCCGTTTGGCGGTAGCGGTCGACATCTGTTTCGGGATGGTTTCAGGATGCCCGGCAAAAGGCGGGACGCGAATCTACTACAGACGGCGCCACCTTGCCCACTTCAGGGCCGACAGAGGCAAAACTCAACGAAGCGATGCCTCAGACCAACTTGGTGTCCTTGCTCGCGAGATCGTTACGTTCCAGCGTGCGGCACAGCATTGAGAATCGCAACACATTTGGTAAAGCAGGACACCAAAGGGCTGTCGTCGGCTTGACTGTCGATGCATCTGCAAACTCGATCCGCGAACATCAGGATCGGGTGCTGCGGCGCAGTCTCCGGGCAGCCAAAATCGATAAAGAGTTGCAACCTGGGACCGTAGTACCTATATAGGGCGCATGAGTGACGACCAGACCCACATCTACAAGGTGCTGTTCCACAGCATGGGCCAGATCTTCGAGGTCTACGCCCACAATATCTATTCCAGCGACCTCTATGGTTTCATCGAGGTGGAGGATTACATCTTCGGCAAGCGCACCCAGGTGGTCATCGACCCGGGCGAGGACAAGCTGCGCACCGAGTTCGACGGGGTACAACGCAGTTTCATCCCCATGCATGCCGTGATCCGCATCGACGAAGTCGAAAAGGAGGGCGTGGCCAAGGTTACGGAAACGACCACGGGCAACGTCACGCCGTTCCCCATGCCGGTGCCCGGCGACAGGGGCAAGAAATAGCAGGCCGCCTGTCGCGTCCGGCCATTGAGCCAGCAAGGCTTCCTCCCGGACTGACGAGGCATGTGCCCCAGGCGCCCAAGACATCGAATTTGTTGCCTGTCGCTCGAGATGCAAGTCAACTGCACACGTAAACCCAGCCCCAGGAATCCAGGCCCGGCACTCTTCGAGCCAGGTCCCAAGGAGCCGGCATGACCGGCGAACGCGCCATTCCGAACGGCGCGCAGACGTCGTTTCGCACCTACGCGCTCAGTGTTCTGGTGGTCGTCTACACCTTCAACTTCATCGACCGCCAGATCCTTTCCATCCTGATGGAAGCCATCAAGCTGGACCTGGGTCTGACCGATACCCAGCTCGGGCTCTTGAGCGGTTTCGCCTTCGCGCTCTTCTACGCGACGCTCGGCATCCCCATCGCCCGCTGGGCGGACCGTCACAGCCGCCGCAACCTGATCGCCCTGGCGCTGGCCGTCTGGAGCGCGATGACGGCGATTTCCGGCCTGGCGCTGAATTTCTGGCATCTGCTGCTCGCGCGCATCGGCGTCGGAGTGGGCGAAGCGGGTTGCAGCCCACCCGCGCACTCGATGATATCGGATTACTATCCCCCGAATCGCCGGGCTTCCGCACTGGGCGTCTATTCGCTCGGCATTCCTCTCGGCATCCTGTTCGGCTTCACCGCGGGTGGCTGGATCAACGAGTATTTCGGCTGGCGCACTGCATTTTTCGTGGTCGGCATTCCCGGGCTGCTGCTCGCCCTGATCGTGCGTTTTACCGTGCGCGAGCCGCGCCGGGGCCTCTCCGAAGGCCGGACGGATACCGGCCCCATGCCGACGGCCATGGAGACCTTTGCCTTTCTGTGGCGCAAGCGCACCTTCCGGCACATGGCATTCGGCGGCGCCCTGACGGCTTTCGTCGGCTACGGGCTGGCAGGCTGGGCGCCGGTCTTCTTCATCCGGGTGCACGACATGTCCACCGGCGAACTCGGCACCTGGCTCGGGCTCATTTTCGGGATACCCGGCGCCGTCGGGATCGCCTGGGGAGGTTTCCTGGCCGACCGCCTCGGCGCCCGGGACCAGCGCTGGTACCTCTGGATCGCCGCGGTGGCGCTGGCCGGCATCGTGCCGCCTACCCTGGCCGTGTATTTCCTGCCCAACCCCTACTGGGCGCTGATGCTGATGATCGTGCCGGTGCTGTTCGGCAACTTCTACCAGGCAACCACCTTCTCCCAGACCCAGGGCCTGGTGGAACTGCGCATGCGGGCAGTGGCCGCAGCGGTGCTGCTATTCATCCTGAACATCATCGGGCTCGGCCTCGGCCCCTTCGCCGTCGGCTACTTGACCGATCTGCTTTCCGGCCGTTTCGGCGACGAATCCGTGCGCTACGCGCTCGCCATCTGCACCCTGGTGGAACTCTGGGCCGCCTGGCACTACTGGATTGCGGGCAAGCACCTGCCTGAGGATCTGGAGTAATCCCCGCGTCGTCAGGCTGGCAGGTTCGCCCGGTGCATCTGGCCCGCATCCGTCACCAACTTTCGTCGCGACGACGTCGACGTTTCGTCGCTGAAGCAAAACGCGCCGCGTAAGCGCGGCCGCGACTGCGCGAGTGCATCGGCATTCGCAGCAGGAAGTTAGTAACGGATGCGGGCTAGAATAGCCGGCATTCGCGAAACGGGGCTTTCAAGTGTCGACAATGATCGTTGCCGGGGCGGGACACGCCGGCGGCCAGGCTGCCGCCAGCCTGCGGCAGGAAGGTTTCGAGGGGGACATCGTCATTGTCGGCGACGAGCCCCACATCCCCTATCAGCGCCCGCCACTCTCCAAGCAATACCTTGCCGGCGAGCACGGTCTGGAGCGCGTTTACCTGCGGCCGGAGAAATTCTATGCCGACCGCAACGTCAGCATCCGTTCCGGAGTGCGGGTGGAATCCATCGACCGTTCCGCGCAAACGGTCGCCACGTCCGACGGCGAAACGCTGGCCTACGACAAGCTGCTGCTCGCCACCGGCAGCCGCCCGCGCCGATTGCAACTCAAAGGCAGCAACCTCCCCGGCATCCACTATCTGCGGACGATCGCCGATGTCGACGACATCAGGGCCGAGATGGCGCCCGGCCGCAAGGCCGTGATTGTCGGTGGCGGCTACATCGGCCTGGAGGTGGCATCCGTTTGCATCGAGGCCGGCCTGGACGCTTGCGTCATCGAGATGGAAGACCGCATCCTGAAGCGTGTGACCACCCCCTTCATGTCCCGGTTCTACCACGACCTGCACGACGGCCGCGGCGTGCGGCTGCACACCGGCATGACGGTCACCGGGTTTGCCGGCAACGGACGCGTAAGCCGCGTGCTCTGCGGCGATGCGGCGTTCGATGCAGACCTGGTCATCGTCGGCATCGGCATCGTGCCCAATGTCGAACTGGCGGCCGATGCCGGGCTCGCCTGCGACAACGGCATCGTCGTCGACGACCGCTGCCGCACCGCCGACCCGCACATTTTTGCCGCCGGCGACTGCACCAATCACCCCAACCCCCTGCTCGACCGGCGCCTGCGGCTCGAATCCGTGCCCAATGCCATGGAACAGGCGCGCGTCGCGACAGCCAACATGTGCGGCGCCGACAAGGTCTACGCCTCGGTGCCCTGGTTCTGGTCCGACCAGTACGAACTCAAGCTGCAGATGGTCGGCTTTGCGGCCGATGGCGACACCGAAGTGCCGCGCGGCGACGTGGCGGCAAACAGCTTTGCCGTGTTTCACCTGAAGAACGGCACAATCGTTGCCGTGGATGCCGTCAACAGCCCGAAGGAGTTCATGATCTGCCGCCGCCTGATCGGCCGAGAAGTCGATGCAGAAGCCCTGGCCAACCCGGCAATGGACCTGAAGTCACTGCTCTGACGAACCGTCACGAGCGCGAACCGGGGCGGCACTACCCCCTTGCACTCCATGGCACGCTGAAAGATGCTATCGAAACCAGTTGTCCGCAGCGCCCATCGTCGCGGTACGCGCATCCGCCTGGTGCGCCATTCGGCGAGCCCTATGCACGTACCGCAAACCGGTTCTCGGGGTCGCATCGGATGATAGATTCTGCCCGTTAGTGAATGCTTTTAAATCAATCACTTGAAGGCATTTTCCGTTAAAGTGTCGGCATGAGCGATGTTGTCGAAAAGGCGCGTGAGAGGCTCGACCCCGAGTTGCAGGCCCTGCTCGACCGGGAGGAAGCGGACGCCCGGGATTTCATCTATTGCGGAACCTGCTCCACGGTGATCGGCAGGAAGGCCGACAGCATCGAGGTGAACGGCAGCCACGATCACCGCTTCACCAATCCGTACGGCTTTCTGTTCCACATCGGCTGTTTCCGTGAAGCGCTCGGCTGCAACATCGTCGGATCGCCGGAAGCTGCGGATAGCTGGTTCATGGGCTTTCACTGGCGCATCGCCTCCTGTGGGGAGTGTCAGCGGCACCTCGGCTGGTATTTCGACCGGGTCGCGCCGGGCTCGGACGGTGAATTCTTCTACGGACTGATACTCGACCGGATTCAATATGAGTGACAAAAGTGGCAATGGCATCGACCCGGCCAATTATCGAACCCTGACCTTCGACTGCTACGGCACCCTCATCGACTGGGAGGCCGGCATCCTCGCCTGCTTGAAGCCCCTGTTCGAGCGCTACGACGTGCACGTGATCGACGAATTCGTGCTGGAGTGCTACAGCCGCTACGAACCGGAAGCCCAGGCCGAGGGCGGTTCCTACCGGACCGTGCTCGCCCGGGTCCTGCAGCGATTCGGCAAGCGGTTGGCGTTTACCCCCAGCGAAGAAGACCTGCAAGGCTTTGCCGACAGCATCGCGCACTGGCCACCGTTTGCGGATACGGTGGAATCCCTGGGTTCGCTCGCGCAGCACTTCGATCTGGCGGTGGTATCGAACATCGACGACGACCTGTTCGAACTGTCCGCAAAACACCTGGAAGTGCCATTTCAGCACGTCATCACGGCCGGGCAGGTGGGCGTCTACAAACCCGCACCGGAAATGTTCGAGGCCGCGTTGCAACGGGTCGAGGGCCCCGTGTTGCATGTCGCCCAGAGCCGGTTCCACGACATCGTGCCCGCCACCGCCGCCGGCCTCGATACCGTCTGGATCGACCGCCCCTCCCTCGGCGCCGCCAAACCCGCCGACGCCAATCCGACCTGGACGTTTACAAGCCTCGCGGAATTTGCCGCGGCGATCGGCTGACGGAGCGACACCCCGGGGTTGGTCGATCCCGCAGGCTGCGGTTAGCATGGGCCATGGCGTTGACCACCATACAGATCCGCAAGGAGGCCCTGCATTTCGCCGCGGCCCATTTCACCATCTTCTCGGCAACCGAGCGCGAGAACCTGCACGGCCACAATTTCCGGGTCGCCGCGCACATCGATGCCGAGGTGGGCGCGGACGGCCTGGCGTTCGACTACAACGTCGTGAAGACCCGGCTCGAGGCGCTGTGCGACAGGCTCGACGAGCGCACCCTGCTGCCCGACCGCTCGCCCCATCTCTCCATCGCCGACGATGACGGCTATACGGTGGCCCACTTCAATGGCGAACGCATTCCGTTCCTGCCGAGAGACGTTCTGACCCTGCCCGTTGCCAATATCACCATCGAGGCGCTCGCCGAATGGCTTGGCAGCGAGTTGATGCGCCACCGCGACGTTGCGGCGCTGAACATGCACAGGATGACCGTTTTGGTGTCTTCGGGCCCCGGCCAGTGGGCAGAGGCTTCCTTTGCGCCCGGAGACGCCTGTTCCCGGCATGGCGCGCAATCCACGGACAACACGGCAACGGCCGAAGCCGAAGAAGCCGAAAAAGACAGCCAGGCAGACGTCCCATGAAGTGCGCCCTGATCACGGGCGCAAGCGCCGGCATCGGCCTGCACACCGCCCAACGTTTTCTCGAGGAGGGATACGCCGTTGTCAATCTTTCCCGCCGACCCTGCCCCATCGATACGGTGGATCACGTGCCCTGCGACCTCGCAGCCCCGTCGTTTCTGGACGCCATCGGCGAACGGTTGCGGCCGAAGCTCGCCAACGCCGCGCAAACCGTCCTCGTTCACAACGCCTCCCGTCTCGTCAACGACAGCGCCGCACGAACTGCGAGCGACAGCCTGCGGGAAACCCTGGAAGTCAATCTCGTCGCGCCCAACAGCCTGAACGCATTCGTCATCCCCGACATGAAGCCGGGTTCCTCGATCCTGTACGTCGGTTCCACGCTCGGGGAAAAGGCCGTGCCCAACAGCTTCTCCTACGCCCTTTCCAAGCACGGCCTGATCGGCATGATGCGCGCCACCTGCCAGGACCTGGCCGGGTCGGGCATTCACACCGCCTGCATTTGCCCCGGGTTTACCGACACCGAGATGCTGAGAGCCCACGTTCCCCCGGAAGCGATGGATGCGGTGCGCAACGTGTCGGCGTTCAACCGGCTCCTCGAACCCGCGGAGATTGCGGAAACCCTTTTCTGGGCTTCCTGCAATCCGGCGATCAACGGCGCCGTGATCCACGCCAACCTCGGCCAAGTGGAACGGTAAATCAGCCCGTACCCGTCACCAACTTCCTGCTGTGGACGCCGATGCACTCGCCCTACGCGGCCGTGTTTTCCATGTGCGAGTTCCGATCCCGGCGCGCCGGGACGATGACGCGCAAGGAACATCTGCAATACGCTGGGAGAGAGCAGGTGTGCGGTGCGTGTATCTGGCGCTGTTTGGGCTCGTGCTTGCACCCATCGTCGCGGTAAATTTCTCCGCCTGGTGCGCCAGATGCACGTACCGTATACCTGCTCTCGGCGCCGGATCGAAGGCCATGTTTGCCACGCTAACGAATTCAATAAAATCAATTGCTTGGAAAAAGTGTTCCATGAAAGGGGTATCCCCTCGCGCTCCCCGGCTGAAGGCTCTCTTCTTGCGAGGGGTATCCCCTCGCGCTCCCCGGCTGAAGGCTCTCTTCTTGCGAGGGGTATCCCCTCGCGCTCCCCGGCTGAAGGCTCTCTTCTTGCGAGGGGTATCCCCTCGCGCTCCCCGGCTGAAGGCTCTCCACCCGGTCTGGACAAAGCACGAAGCGATTCTCACGCAATCGAACGGTGCCGGCGATGCTGGCAATCCGTTGCGGGGGCGATCGGCTCAGTCCTCGACCGCTTCCTCGTTCCGGTCGAGGCCGAGGTAGGGCCGCAGCCAATGCACGGCCAGGTAGATCGGCCCCGTGTCCAGTGCCGCGACCGACAGCTTGAAGACGTATCCGGACGCGATGAACACCAGCAACTGCGGCCACAGCGGCTCGTCGGCGGCAACCGGCAGCGCCTGGGCGTAAAAGTGCGTGATCAGTATCACCGCCGTGGTGTCGAGCAACTGGCTGACCATGGTGGAGGCATTGTTGCGCAGCCACAGGTGGCGGCCACGCGTGAGTTTTTTCCAGAAGTGGAAGAGCCGCACATCGCAGAACTGCGCGGCCATGTAGGCGATCATCGATGCCGCCACCGCGCCGAAGGCGAGCTGGCGGACTTCGTAGAAAATCGGCAACCGGCCCGCTTCGTCGGGCAACGGCAGGCCGGTGGCGGGGTCGACGGGCTCGAAACCCGGCAGCGCACCCCCCAGCCAGAGCAGGAACACCACCCAGCCGTTCAGCAGCACCCCCACCCACACCATGTCCCTGGCGCGCTTCTCGCCGAAGAGTTCGCTGATCAGGTCGGTGCACAGGAAGGTAATCGGGTAGGGCAGCACCCCGACGGCGACCACCATGGGAATCGACAGCCCGAACACCGTGAAGGACAGATCGATGAAGCGGCTGATGCCCAGCACGTTCAGCAGCGCGAGCGTTCCCAGAAAGATTCCCGAGAGCACCAGGAACACCCGCTGCCGCCGTTTCCTGTAATCCGGTTTACCTGCCGATTGCATCAGTCAAATCTTCAAGTTGTTGATTTTTCACACTCACTGACGCGGAGACTCGTTTCTTCCATCAGGCACCGACAACCGGAAAACGGTACATGCGTACCAGTTTCTCGCATGCGAGTTCCCAACCCGGCGCGCCGGGACGAGGACGCGCAAGGAGCACCTGACAACCGCTGGGAGAGAATCGGTGTGCGGTGCGTGTATGCGGCGCTGTTAGGGCTCGCGCTTGCGCCTGTCGTAGCGGTAAGCGCTGCCGCCTGGTGCGCCGCATGCACGTACCGCATACCGGTTCTCGGAGCCGGATCGAAGGAACGGTTCCCCACGTTAACGAATTCAATAAAATCAATCACTTGGAAAAAGTGTTCCATGAACGTTCCCAACCTGGCACCCCGGAGCGGGATCTTTCATGACCTCGCCGTCCTCTTCGATTACGACCGTCAAAACAGTTCCGCGACTTCTGCAACGGATGCGCGCAGCCGCTCTTCTTCGATACCGTCGATCCGCAACCGCGTTACCACCATGTGGGTAACCCCAAGGGCCTCCCGGTACTCGTCGAGCTTCGCGGCGACGAAACCGCGGTCGCCGACGATCGCCCAGTCGTCGACCGCGGCCCTCTCGTCCCGGCGCGGACGGCCGGCGGTATCGAGGCGCGCTTTCAGTTCGTCGAGTTCGCGGCGGCGGCGTCCGAGAAACACCGATCGCATGATGGGCCGGACCGCCACCTCGCCGTGCCCCGCAGCCCGTGCCGCCTCCCCGTGTATCGCAAGGTTTGCCTTCAGGTCTTCGAGCGTCTCCATGGGCGAGGCGAGCCAGGGCAACCCCAGGCGTCCGGCCTGGGTGAGCGCCTTGGGGCCGAACGCCGCCACCCAGACCGGCGGATGCGGCTTCTGGACCGGCAGCGGATCGAGAACGACTTTTTCTCCCGCATCCCCCGATGGCACCGCTTCTCCCGTCCAGGCGCGTATCATCGACTCGAGATTGCGCTCGAACCGTATTCGCTTTTCCCTGGGCGCGACATCGAAAGCGCGCAACATGGCGGGCGCATAGCCCCGACCCACACCCAGGATGACTCGGCCGTTCGACAGTCCATCGAGCACCGCAACCTGCTCGGCTGCCTGTAGCGGATTGCGCAACGGCACCAGGTACGAGGTGGTGCCGAGCCGCAGCTTGCGCGTCGCGGCCGCAACGGCGGCCAGCAGCATCAGCGGATCGGGAATCGCGCCCTCGACGAAATGACTTTCCGGCAGCCAGAACGACTCGTATCCGAGCGACTCGGCGAGCGCCGCCTGCCCTGACAGGCTCTGAGCCGAAAGGTCGCCGAAATTCCAGGGCGTCAGGCCGGGCCGCATTGTAACGAGTACCGATCTACAAGCGGTGCCGATGGCGCGAACGGGCCGTTTCGCCCCGATCCGTCACCAACTTTCGTCGCGAGGGCGACCAGGCGCAGGGCGAGTGCATCGGCGTCCGCAGCAGGAAGTTGCTGGCGGATGCGGGTCAATCGAGTCAAAACTGCACCCTGTCGCTACTCTGCGGACGCACTGGCGTTTCGCTCCGGCACGGCAACCCGTTGCGCAATCGTCATGGCGCGCATGGTGGCAAGCACTGCGGCCGCGTGCCGTCGCATCGCGAAGTCCGCATACAGCGGATCGTCGTCCAGAAGCACGCAGCGTTCCCTCTGCCCGCAGGGGAATCGCGCGCCGCGCCCGAAGTTGTTGCCCGCCGGGCCATAGGAACCGAACCTGCCGGGGTTCTCGTGCGCCCTCCAGAATATCTCCCAGGTCACCGGCAATCCCTCAACCGGCGATTGAACCGCCGCCAGGGTACCCCGCGCCGCCTCTTCGAGTACCGAGTGATAGTCCGGAGCCGGGTTCATGACCTCCCCGCAGCTTGCTTCGACCAGGCCGGCAACCCCTTCCTCGTCCACCGGGTAGCGGTCGAATCGGTCCTGCAACGTCAAGCGCCACCAGCGGGTGGCATAGACCGGTACGGCGTGGGGGGGAGACGTGACGTCCTGAACGTAGCCGACGATGCGTCCCAGGTTGCGATAGCGGTCGTTGGCATCTTCTGCGGACCCGATACGGCGAACGACCTGGTCGAAGTGCTCGTGGAAGCGCGTGTCGATAATCCACAGTATTTCCCGGTCGCCAACGCCACTCCGGTCGTAGTAGTTCCAGCGGAACATGCGCACGAACAGGTTGGCATCGGCCTGGCGCGTGTTGGCCTTGGCAATGATGCGTACCTGCAGGGCATTCAGGCCCGGCACCTCCGAGCCCGCGACGCAGCGATCGAGTTGCTTGGCGGCCAGGAAGGTGAGCTTCTGGTGGATTTCCGGTTCATAGCCGTGGGCCGGCAAGGCGACGATGCCCACCAGCACGCAACCCGCGCCGATGGCCGCCGCGAAACAGACGGCGCGCCGGCAAGGCCCATGTATTCGGCTCCCCAAGATAGTAATCGCCCAAGCTGTTAGGCAGGCTCCCCGGCACGGCCCCTCGAGTCAACCCCACCGGGGGGCACAGTGAAAGCCGCCATGCTGCGTGAAGTCAATGCCGCTAGCGAATCCCGATGTAACCGAAGCGGCCGGAGCGGTATACCCTCAGCAGGATCTGCTCCGAGTTGTGGCGAACCGCCTCGCGCAGGTTGCGCAGGTCGCGAATCGCCTGCCGATTGGCTTCGACGATCACGTCGCCCGGCCGCAAGCCCGACCGGGCCGCCTGGCTGTCGGCTTCCACCCCCGTGACCAGGACGCCGGCTCCGACTTCTTCCTGATCCCGGAAATTCTGCAACTCGGTGCCCGACAAGCGCCGGTCGATTCGGGAGCCGCGCACCTTTTCGAGATCGTCCTCCTTGACCTCGAGTTCGACATCGAGGGTACGCCCGTCCCGCAGCACCACCAGGTCGACGGAATCGCCGATGAAGATGGTCGCGGTGCGGCTCTTGAACTCGTCCACGTTGCTGACAGCGCGGTCGCGCACCCGGGTGATGATGTCGCCTGGCTCGAGGCCGGCGGCTTCGGCCGAACTCTCGGGCATGACCTCCACGACCAGCACCCCTTCGCGGAAGTCGACATCGAACGCCTCGGCCAGTTCGGGGGCCAGGTCCTGGACGACTATGCCCAGATGGCCCCGTCGTACCTCGCCGTGCTCGATGAGTTGTTCCATGACGGCGCGGGCCATGTTGGCGGGTATGGCAAAACCGATGCCGACATTGCCCCCCGAGGGGGCGAAGATGGCGGTGTTGATGCCCACCAGACCGCCCTCGAGATTCACCAGCGCACCTCCGGAGTTGCCCGGATTGATCGAGGCATCGGTCTGGATGAAGTCTTCGTATCCCTCGATGCCGAGGCCACTGCGGCCGAGCGCGCTGACGATGCCGCTGGTCACCGTCTGATTGAGCCCGAACGGATTGCCGATGGCGACCACGAAATCGCCGACGCGCAGACTGTCGGAGTCGGCGAACCCGATCTCCACCAGTTCGGCGGGTTCGACCTTCAACACCGCCAGGTCGACCTGGGGATCGCTGCCCACCAGCGTCGCCTCCAGCAACCGGCCATCGGCCAAGGTCACGTCGATGTTGTCGGCACGTTGCACGACATGGTTGTTGGTGAGGATGTAGCCGCGCTCCGCATCCACCACTACGCCGCTGCCGGCGCTGCGGGTCTGGCGGTATCGCTGCCGGCCCGGCACATTGAAAAAACGGCGGAAGAACGGGTCTTCGAACAGGGGATTGCGGACCGCTACGGTCGTCGACGTGGCGATGTTGACCACCGCGGGATTGACGCGGTCGAGCATGGGCGCCAATGTCGGCACTCCCTCCGGCAGGGCGGCGCCGGCCGGGGCTGAAAGGGTTGCCGCGACGGCGGCTGCGACCATCAGGCTGCGTAGCATCGGTCTGTCCTGTTAATTGTGTGGGCCGCGCAATTGGAGCGGGAAACGGGGCTCGAACCCGCGACAGCTTGCTTGGGAAGCAAGGGCTCTACCAACTGAGCTATTCCCGCAGAAAGCGCCTCGCACGACCCGGCACAGGCTTCTCGCTTGTCCCGGAACGGGACGGCTCCGCCGCATTCTACTGCATTCGCCACAGCCGGTGCGACGCCGGGGAAAGCCCCGGTCATGCCCGAGGCGATGCAGTTCGGGTCTGTCGCCTGGCCGAGTGAATCGCCACCAATCACGGCCGCGAGGAAATCGAGGTTTCGCTACTGTGCCCTACGGCCAATTGCGCGGAAACGTACAAAACCGCGTTCCCGCACTGCCGGAGGCGACGCGCCCCGGGGGGAATCAGCGGCCGGAAGCCGGTGTCGGCGTCGTTCCCGCCAGCACGGCGCGAAACACATCCGTATCCACGTTGCCGCCGGTAAGAATTGCGGCCACACGCTTGCCTTTCAAGGCACTGCGTTCCTGCATCACCCCGGCGTAAGCCGCCGCCCCCGCGCCCTCGGCAACATTGTGGGTGTCGGCATAGAGGGCGCGCATGGCGGCGGCGATCTCCGCTTCGGTCACCTGAATGACCCGGGAAGCCCCTTTGCCGATGATGGCCACGGACTCCGGCATCGGCACCCGGCAGGCCATGCCGTCGGCAAAGGTATCGGCAGAGTTGGTCTCGACAACCCGGCCCGACGCGACGCTCATCGCCACCGCCGGCGCCTCTGCCGCCACCACGCCGACGATATCGGTCTTCAATCCGAGCAGGTCGCGCGTGCCGATCACGCCGCAGATGCCGGAACCCATGCCGATGGGCACGTACACCACATCCAGGTCTGCCACCGCGCGAAACAGTTCCAACGCATAGGTAGCCACACCGCGCACCAGCGCCGGGTGAAACGAGGGGGCAAACAGCAGCCCTTCATTTTCGGCGCGCCGGCCGGCCTCCTCCCGCGCCTCGTCGAAGTCGTGGCCGTGCTCCACCACGTCTGCTCCCCATCCGCGCATGGCCGCGTTCTTCTCGACGCTGTTGCCTTCCGGCACCAGCACGGTCACGGGCACGCCGTGGAGGCGCGCGGCAAAGGGAATGCTCTGCCCGTGATTGCCCCGGGTCGCGGTGACCATGCCACGCGGCAAGCCGTTCGCGCGGGCCAGTTCATCCAGATAGACGAGGCCGCCCCGCACCTTGAAAGCCCCGATGGGGGTGTGATTCTCGTGTTTCAGCCACACTTCGCAGCCGGCCCGGCTGCACAACCCCGGCCACCGGTAAACGGGTGTGGGCGCCGTATACGGGGCAATCAGGGCGCTGGCTCGTTCAAGCTCCTCGAGAGTGAACACGACGCGCTCAGCCGCCCATCGAGAGCAGCGACCCTCCGGTGAGCAGCGCGGCATAGTAGACGAGGGTCCACAACCAGACGCCGGCGATGGTCCAGGCCGCCAGCTTGTTGGCCGGGGCGCCAAGTACCACGCCGGCGACCGCGGTCAATGCATGGCCGAGTATCATCGGGGCGAGGAGCCCGACCCCGATCGCTCCGTATCGGA
Source organism: Candidatus Azophilus sp. (assembly GCA_965221465.1). GTDB lineage: Bacteria > Pseudomonadota > Gammaproteobacteria > Pseudomonadales > Azotimanducaceae > Azophilus. Next base: position 4,422,792 of record OZ244892.1, on the reverse strand, counting down.
CCAGAAAGCGCTCCGTCCGTGTGAACAGCACGCTGTCCATGCCGTAGCGCCGCACCAGCCAGCGTCGGATCGGTTGCGAGAGGTAGACGAAGAACAGCGTCCCAAGCGTTCCCGAAACAGCGATGACCAGAAACGCGGGTTCCATGGGCCCGTCCATGGCGATAACCACCGGCAGCGGCGCGCTGATCTCGATGAAACCCAGGAGAAATATGCCGATCAATGCCATGGAGACTCCATCGACCCGATTGTGCACGCCCGGTCAAAAGGCGTGCGTGACAGCCACACGACCAAGACTCACCGATCGGCGATGCAAGCGCAACCTCGGGAGGACTTTCACTCCCGGTGTCCGGCAAGCTGACTTTCACGGAACACTTTTCCAAGTGATTGATTTCATTGAATTCGCGAACCAAGGAAACCTTACGTTCGATCCGGCACCGAGAGCAGGTATACGGTACGTGCATCTGGCTCGCCGAATGGCGCACCAGGCGGAGAAATTTACCGCGCCGATGGGCGCAAGCACGAGCCCCAACAGCGCCAGATACACGCACCGCACACCTGCTCTCTCCCAGCGTATTGCAGATGTTCCTTGCGCGTCATCGTCCCGGCGCGCCGGGTTGGGAACTCGCAAGGAACGAATTTTCCAAGTGATTTGTCTTGTTGAATTCATTGACGTGGGGAACCGGCATGGCTGGCGCCGAGCGCGGGAAACGTCTACGGTGATCCGAATTCACCGCCTGGAGGCAAAGATGGAAGTCGCGAACCGGATCGTGGTTGTCACCGGCGGCGCCAACGGCATCGGCCGGGCGATGTGCGAGCGTTTTGCAGCGGAGGGCGCCCGGCACGTCGTGGTGGCCGATCTCGACGGCGACGGCGCGTCCGCGGTTGCGGCGGCCATCGGCGGCACCGGCCGGCGGGTCGATGTGGGTGTGGAGCAGGACATCCTGGACCTCATCGAAACCACCGAACGCGACGTCGGGCCCATCGACCTGTTCTGCTCCAACGCCGGCATCGGCACCGGCAAGCAGCTCGACGAACCCGACGAAGTCTGGGACAGCATCTGGCGCATCAATACCATGGCCCACGTCTGGGCGGCGCGCCACCTGGTACCACGCATGATCGCTCGCGGCGGCGGCTATCTGTTGAATACGGCTTCCGCCGCCGGGTTGTTGACCCAGATCGGGTCGGTCACCTACGCCGTCACCAAGCACGCGGCCGTTGCCCTGGCCGAGTGGATCGCCATCACTCACGGACGCCAGGGAATCAAGGTATCGGTGTTATGCCCGCAGGCCGTGCGCACCGCCATGACGGCAGAAGGCCCCGGCGTGGCAGCGGTGGACGGCATGATCGAGCCCGAGCAGGCGGCAGATGCGGTCATCGAGGCGCTGCGGGACGAGCGCTTTCTGGTGCTGCCGCACCCGGAAGTCGCGGAATACATCCGCCGCAAGGCATCGGACTACGATCGCTGGCTGCACGGCATGCGCCGATTGCAGGACCAGTACCTGGAAACCCTCGAAGACAGTTAGCGAAGGCTCGCTGGGAGAGAACCGGTGTGCGGTGCGTGTATCCGGCGCTGTTGAGGCTCGTGCCTGCGCCCATCGTAGCGGTAAGCGCTGCCGCCTGGTGCGCCGGATGCACGTACCGCATACCGATTCTCGGAGCCGGATCGAAGGACTGGTTCGCCACGTCAACGAACCCAATAAAATCAATCACTTGGAAAAGTGTTCCATGCGAGGCGCCTCGACGCCCTCGCGGAGAAAGCTGGAGGGATATGCAAACCAGCCCTCTACGGATGCGTGGCGATGGAAGGCGCCGGGACTGGTATTGAACTGCCTTTTCAGGCGGCGTCGATTTGTGCGCGTATCCTGGCCGCGTGGTCCGCGAGTTCTTCGGCATCGGCGACCGTGCGGGCATGCAACGGCATGGCGACACCGCCTTTCCGGGGAATGACGTGAAAGTGCACGTGAAACACCGTCTGCCCGGCCTCGGCACCATTGAGCTGCGCAATCATCATGCCCGGCGGGTCGAAGGCCGCGCGCACCGCCCGGGCCACCCGCCGAGTGGCGACGATCAGGCGCGACAGGGCCTCGTCGCTCAAATCGAACAGGTTCTCAGCCGGCTCCCTGGGGATTATCAGCGTGTGGCCGGGAGCCTGGGGCATCAGGTCCATGAACGCCAGGCAATGCTCTTCGTCGAGAACGGTGTGAGCGCTCAACTCGCCGCGGAGAATCTTCGCAAAAACGTTGTCGGGGTCGTAGGACATGGCGCGCATGTTAACAGCCCGAAACCCGGCCAGACAGGCGGACGATCGGAGTGGCCCAAATCTGCGGGTACACTAACCGCTCCCGACGCCATGACAGGAATCCCCGAAGCAACGATGACACCAATGGATGAGATGGACGGCCTCATCGAAGCCATGGCTGCGGCGACGCGGGCCAACGGAACGCTGCCGAAGCTGCCCGCCGGCCTGACCCTCGACGAGGCCTACGAGATTCAGAAGGCCCTGGTTGCGGCCGTGGCCGGCGATGCGGTGGCCGGCCGCAAGGCGGGGATGACGGCGCCGGAATCCCGGGAGCAGTTCGGAATCCCACATCCGCTGCTCGGCACCCTGTTCGCCGCCGGGTTGACGATGCCCGGGGCCTCGTTCCCCAGTGCGCCCGGAGTCATGCTCGAGTGCGAAATCGGCGTGGTGATCGGCTCCGACGGCGCCCCGATAACGGCGGGGCCCGTCATCGAGGTGCCAAGGATGGCGTTTGCCGACGGCGAGAATCTGAACGCAGCCAGCTTCGTCGCCAGCAGCATCAGCGCCGACCGCTACATCGCGGGCTCGCAATTGCCGCTGCTCGACTCGTACGACGACATTCAGGTGACCCTGAAAAGAGACGGCGAGACGGTCAGTTCCGCACCGGCGACCGATGCTCTCGGCGGCCCCCTGACGGCGCTCGATTGGATGCTGGGCGAATCGCGCTCGCGCGGCTTTTCCATTGCCGAGAACATGCTGTTCATCACGGGCGCCTGCGGCGGCATTCACCCGGCGCTTCCGGGCAGCTACCGGGCCGACTACGGCGCCCTTGGCAGCATCGAGTTCACCGTAACCGGGTGACGCGAACGCCGCTTTCCTTGGCGGGCCAAAGCACGGCCCCTTCAGGCTCGATTCCGTTGGTGTAGACTAATGCGGCCGTCGAGCCCAATCCAGGCGGCTTCGAGACGCCCTCGCCAAGACAACTGTCGAAAAGGCGGCGGAGACCGAGATGCCCACAATATCGGACGCGCAAGTCGACACCATTCTGGAGATCGCAGCAGGCGCGGCCGAATGCGCCGGCGACAAGCGTTTTCCGTCTTCGCTGATGCATTCGATGAGCGAGTTGTTCGCATCGAGAAGCTGCGTGTTCTACGCGATGGGCGAAAACACCGGCGACCACCCGATCTGGAACGGTTTCGGTTACAACGTCAGTGCCGAACCGGTCAGGGCCTACGAATCGCACTACCGGAGCCTGGACCCTTGTTTTGCCGGCTTGAAGCGCCGCGCGAAAAGCGGGCGCCCGCTGGTGGTGTCCACCGACCAGGTGATCGCGAGCGAGCGCAGCTACGTGCATTCGGGCTACTACCGGGAATTCCTGCATCCGCAGCGCATCCACAGCAGCATCATATTCGCGGTGGGCGACAATCGGGGCCTGCTGGGCCTGTTCGGTTTTCATCGAGCCCGCGGCAAACCGCACTACGCAGCCGAAGACCACCTGAAGGCGCGGCTGTTCGCCGCGCAGATCGCCGGCTCCCTCCGGTTGAAGCAGTTGTCCCATGACCTAGACCGGCTGCGGTCACGGGTCGAGGCCCCGCAGAACGGCGAAATCGTATCCGATGCCAGGCTCGACGAGTTCGCCATCACCCCTCGGGAGCGGGAGATCGTGCGGTTCGTCAGCCGCGGGCTGACCAGCATGCAGATCGCAGACCGGCTCGAGATCAGCGCGAAAACGGTCGAGCAGCACCTCGGCCACCTGTATCGCAAGACCGGCACCCACAATCGCACCGCGCTGGTCTATCGTCTCTCCCGCTAGCAACCGCTGATTGGCTGGGCTTGGTGTCCAGCGTCACAAGTCCGATGCCTTTCGGCGTGCCGCACAAAGGCTGTGGGAAGGCGCGGCCCACAGGGCATGTCCGAAACCATCGCCAAGGGTCGCAGCACGCCCGAAACCCTTGTGCGGCGCACCATTCTCGGGTGTGCAAAACCGCCTGGCGAGGTAAGGGAAATTCCTTATATCCGAGAACCGGAATCCGGCATAACATCGCCCTTGCGCGATCCGTACCCTGGGGCTGGCATGAATGCAGTCGGTGAGGGAGCGCACGCAATCGACAAGCAAGGGAGGTAGCCTCATGTTACGTCACCCCAAACCGTCTTCCCGGCAGCGCCGGGGCCTTCTCACCGTTTGCCTGCTGGTACTGCCAGCGGGTATTCACGCACAGCCGGTGCTCGAAGAGATCATCGTCACCGCCACGAAGCGATCGGAATCGGCCCAGTCCGTGCCGCTCAGCGTTTCGTCGATTTCCGGCGACGATCTTCGCGAGCGCGGGCTGACGGAATTCTTCGACTACGCCGTGACCATCCCCAACCTGTCCTTCGGCGCGGCGACCGACGGGGTACTCTCCAACCGCACGGTGTCGCTGCGCGGCATCGAAGGCACCAACACCACCGGTTTCTACATCGACGACACGCCAATCACCGAAACCATCGACCCGAGAATCCTCGACCTCGAGCGCATCGAGGTGCTGCGCGGGCCGTCGGGCACACTGTATGGCGCCCGCTCCCTGGGCGGCACCATCCGCCAGATCACCCGGCAACCCGACTTCGAGGCGACCTCGGGCTGGGTCCGCGGCGAACTCTCTGGCAGCCGCCGCTCCGACGATCTCAACTACCTGATATCCGGTTCGGTCAACGTTCCCTTCAGCGACCGGGTCGCGGCCCGTTTTTCCGGGTTGTACGAAGATCGAGGCGGTGTCTTCGACCGCCAGGTGGGCACCATTGCCGATCACCTCGGCGCCCCGGCGGCGCTGGCAGGGCCGCCGCAAGCGATCGTCGAGGACGTCGATTCCCAGCAGGTGGCCGCGATGCAGGCAGACTTGCTGATCGAACCGACGGACGCGCTCTCCATCCGCGCGCGCATCATGCATCAGAACACCGACCTCGACGGCTTTCCGCTGGCCGACAACGAACCGGACAACTTCGAACACAACCGGGATTTCGACGTCGACGAGGGCGGCGAGGACAAATGGACGCTCTACACGCTGAACCTCAACTACGCAGTCGATCAGGGGGTTTTCACCTCGGCCACGTCCTGGTTCGAGCGCGACACCTTCGAGATCGAAGCCAGCGGTTCGTTCATCAATTTCCTGCAGGCGCTTCCCGGTGAAGCGGGGGGCTTCGGGCTTTTCGACGTGATCGGCGTCAAGCCGGTGACCTCCCCCATCTTCCAGGCGCTGGAGTTCGAGACGTTTGTCCAGGAAGTGCGCTTCGCTTCCGACCTGGCCGGCCCCTGGAACTTCGTGGCCGGTGCCTTCTACCAGGACATCGACGACAGCGAAGACTATCAGCCGCGCAACTACGCGCGGGGTCTGAACGACAATTTCGCCGAACTGCAGCAGGTGCTCGGCATTCCCGGGCCGCTCGAGGCGATCTGGCCGTTCGGCGACCTGGTGTATACCTCGGACCGCCCGGCGCAAGTGGAGGAACTCGGCATCTTCGGGGAGGTCTCCTACGCCATGACCGACCGGTTCAGCGTCGTCTTCGGTTCGCGCTGGTTCGATACCACCGTCGAATTCTCGGGATGGCAGGCCGGTCTCGCCGCCGGTGTTCCGCTCGGGGAGGACGAGCCGCTGCTTGGCCTGCCTCCCGAGACCGGCAAGCAGAGCGAGGACGGCTTCATCTTCAAGGGGGCGCTGGAGTTCCAGGCAACGGACGACCTGTTTCTCTACGCATCGGTGGCCGAGGGCTTTCGCCTGGGCGGGGCGAATACGCCCATCCCCGACACTCTCGGCTGTCCGCAAGACCTGGCGGCGCTCGGTTTGCAGGATGTCGAGACATCCAGTTACCAGTCCGACGACCTGGTCAGCTACGAGGCCGGCATCAAGGCCGACCTGAACCCGGCGACCCGGTTGAACGCCACCGTTTTCCACATCGAATTCGACGACATCCAGCAGCGCATTCAACTCATCTGCGGATTCCAGTTTCGCGGCAACTTCGGCGCTGCGCGCAGCCGCGGTGTCGAACTCGAACTGACCGCCCGGCCGGCGGACAATCTGAACCTCGCCCTGAACGTCGGTTACACCGACGCACAGTTCACCGAGACCGTGGCGGGCATCAACCAGGATGGCGACCCGCTGCAGTTCGTGCCCGAGTGGACCGCGTCCCTGGTGGTGGACTATCTCGTCCCGAACGCGATGTTCGAAATGGACCTGTTCCTGCGTGCCGATATCAGTTACGTGGACCACAGCCTTTCCTTCGTCAATGCGGTTCCGCGGTCACGGGCGTCGTACGAGCAGATCGGGCTGCGTGTGGGTCTCTCCAGCGAGCGTTACAAGGCGGCCCTGTTCGCCCGCAATCTCACCGACAAGATCGCGAATCTGGGCGACAATCGTTCCATCGCTGCAGAGACGCCGGGGCGCCCGAGATGGGTGGTGAGCCGGCCGCGCACCATCGGTATGGAATTCGGCGTGTATTTCTGACTCGAATCCGTCACCAACTTCCAGGTGCGGACACCGATTCACGGGGCCTTGCCGGCATGCTCGAGCTATCCGACGGTACGCGCATAAGGATCGAACAGGCCGGCGCGGGGATGCCCCTGGTGCTCGTGCCCGGCTGGGCCTGCTCGATCGAGGTGTTCGAGCAGAATATTCCTGCATTTGCCGAACATTTCCGGGTCATCGCCTACGACCCGAGGTCTCAGGGCGGCTCCGATCAGGCGCTTGCCGGCAACGATTACGCGCAACGGGGCGACGACCTGCACGAGTTGCTCGATATCCTGCAGTTGCCCGAGGCGGTGCTGCTCGGCTGGTCGCTCGGCGTGTACGATGTTCTGGCCTATCTCGACAGGCACGGCTGCGAGCGCGTCAAGGCACTGGTGCTGGTCGACGAATCGCCCAGGATCGTCAAATCGGGCGCCGAGGACTGGGGCGAAGGCTTCGCCGACGAGGTCGCGGCGTTGATCGAAACCGTCGGAGGCGAGGGCTACCTGCCCTTCTTCCGCGAATACATGGCGGCGGGCTTCGAAGGCGAGGCCCCTGCGGCGCTTCTGGACCGGATGACCGAGACCGCGGCGGCGCTGCCCCCGGAACGCGCGGCAATGCTGCTCGAAGATGCTGCGCGGCGGGACTTCTCCGCGCTTTCGAGCCGTGCGGCACAAACGGTGCCCGTCATGCAGATTGTCCGGCACGACTGGGCGGAAGCGGCAAAGCGCTGGGTTGCCGCGCATCAACCGAGCGCACGCATCGAGGTGCTCGGCGCCCACCTGATGCTGCTCGAATACCCCGATGCCTTCAACGATGCGGTACTGTCCTTCCTGCAGGAGTACGCTCGCTGACCCAGACTCCAGAATCCTTCATCGCGATGACGACAGCGTTTGCCGCAGGTCCCCTCACGCCGTTGCAACGCTGATCATGAGCGTCATCGTTCTCGACCACTTGGCGGTGTGCGTGCGCCTTTTTCTACCCGTCGACAATTCCCAGGTCCGGATCGGCTGGACGCTGGTCGCTTCGGGGGCGGCTGCCCTGCCGATCGGCCTGGAACGGCCCGAGGAGTTCGTTACGGCAATGCGCAGCGCCGTCGCGGCCTGACCGCGCTTCTCTTACCGGCCTGCCATCGCCCAGTCGCGCACGTACGCGAGATCGACCTCGTGGACGGCCTCGTACCTGCCCGCCAAATCCGCCGGCCAGGCACCCTCGTCGCCCTTGACGTATCGGTCGAAAAACGCCAGGCAGTAGTCGTTCATGATGTTCTGCAAGGTGGCGCCGTCGATGCCGGTGGGGCGCAACGACCGGGGCAGGAGCGAGCGGTCGGTGAAATCGATGTGGTCGGCATTCGTCACCATCAACCGTACGACGTCGTCTCGCGTGCCCATGGTCTCGAGCGGTTCGTAGGTGAATTCGCTGTGCGCGTGGAACGTGGCGTCACCGAATTCGGCCAGAAGCTCTGGCGGAAACATCTGCATTGCCTTGTCGGGGTCGTGATGAAAAACGAGCGTCGGCACGCGCACGTCGGCGTCGAGCAGCGCCGGGTCCCAGTTGCCGCCATCGAGGTTGATCGCAGCCGATGCGCGTCGGTCCTTGTGTGCGGCCGCCACACCCGCTGCGCCGAAGGACATGCCGAAATAGCCCAGCCGGGAAACATCCGCTTTCGCGGCCACCATCTGCAGTTCATCCGGAACCCTGCCCACCTCGACCGCATCCGCGGCGGCGATCATGTCGTCACGCCAGATCAGAAAATGCGGCGCCAGGCTCGTCATGCCATCGGTGGCGGCGATGTTGTCACGCGCAGCCTGCAACCGCACCGCCGGGTCCGGGGAAAGGAACTGCTCGAGGTATCCCGGGTCGAAAGCCGTATTCATGAAGCTTTCCATCAGCGTTCTGTCGGGCGTGATCAATTCGCCATCGTCGAACAGAACCAGCGACGAAACATAAGGATGGGTGACGCTGACCACGATGTAACCGTGGCTCGCGAGATGCTCCATCTGCACCATGTTGGAGCCCAGGAATCCCCAACCGCCGTGCGAGAAGACGAGCAGTGGAAAACTCGCCTCGGCGCTCGATAGCTCCGCTTCGGGATACGAATGGCTGACCACGCCGCGCGTCGCGAGTTTTTGCTCCTCACTGGCAGGGAGAATGAAATGCTCTGCAATCAGGTCGTTTTCCCGATCCGTGTGGCGAAGCCGCGGCGCGCCCGAGACCCGGTCCGCCGGATAGTAGATGCGCGCATGAAGCCGCCGCATCGCGCTCGGGTCGAAGTATTCCGCGCGGGTCGGGTCGGTGAAGCTGAATTCGCCGACCCCCACCTGGTAGGGCCCCGAAGGCGCCGGCAGTTTCATTTTCTCGCCGAATAGCGGCTCTGACTCCGCCGACTCCTCGCTCGCTGCTTCCGCTCGCGGTTCCAGCGACTGCTGCGACGGTTCGCCGCTCTGTCTGTCGCACGCAACCAGCAGGAACGCGGCGGCAAACACAAGGGTATTACGCTTCTTCATCGAAGTTCTCCTGAATGGGCTCTATGACGTTTGCCCCGTCGATCGACCTCAATCTGAAACAATAGCTGCCGAGTTGGTCCGCAATGCCTCTTTCAGCCTTGCAGGATTGACACAGGCTCAACGCCCGCGCTACGTTACATGTAACAGGTGTTGCCGGTGCAACGACGACTATGGCGGACCAGGCTCATTCATCCAGGTCCCGGGACCGGGTACGGAGTCACCGTGCGCGAATGCGTGCCGCGGGTTTGCGGCCGATTCAGATCTGGGTGCCCGATACGCGCTCGCCCGGGTTTGTTGCGGAAGCGCACCGTCAATCCCTCGCGGTGTCCGCAAGCCCGGCCGCCGACCTCGATCAAGCGTTTATCGATGCCGTGTCGGATAACGATGCACAATGAAACGCGGCGAAATCTGGACTCTGTCCGGCAGGGGCTATGCGGGTAAACCGCGGCCCGCTGTAATCGTTCAGGACGACCGCTTCGACGCGACCGCTTCCGTGACGGTCTGTGCCTTTACGGCGGACGCTACGGAAGCGCCCCTTTTCCGCATTGCCATCGAACCCGACGGCCACAATGGACTGCGAGTAACATCGCGGATCATGGTAGACAAGATCACCACAGTCCCCAAAAGCCGTCTCGGCGAACGCATCGGTCGCTTGCCGCCTCCGGAACGGGTTCGACTGAACCGCGCCATAGCCGTCTTTCTCGGGCTGGCCTGACTGCGTTCGCTGGCAAGCACCTCGCCTTGCACTGATGACATTGGTGTCGACGACCGCGGGCTCGAGCATGACCGATGCGGTTATGGGTTCACCCGCTCTGACCCTGGCGCGACAGGCGTGTTTCCCGCTCAGCCGATCAGGTCGGAAACCGCACGCCTGGCCATCACCTTGACGAGATGGGCGCGGTATTCCGCCGATGCGTGCAGGTCGTTGTTGAAACCCGCATCCGGCACCTCCACGGAATCGAGGGCCGAGGGGCTGAGGTCGCTGTTCAACATGTCTTCGATGGTGCGCGCGCGAAAGGCGCAGGGGCCGGCTCCGGTAACGCCCACACGCACGGTGCCGCCGAAGTCGGCCACCATGACCCCCACCACGGCATACCGGGAAGCCGGGTTCGGGAACTTCCGGTAGGCAGCGCGGTCGGGAATGGGAAACTCGATCGAGGCGATGATCTCACCCGGTTCCAGGGCCGTTTCGAACAGGTCCTTGAAGAAATCGTCCCCTGCAATGCTGCGCCTGTCGGTGTGTACGGTGGCGCCCAGCGCAACCACGGACGCCGGATAATCCGCTGCCGGGTCGCTGTTGGCCACCGACCCGCCGATGGTGCCGCAGTTGCGCACCTGAGCATCGCCGATCTGGCCGGCAAGGTCCGCCAGTGCGGGAATGGCTGCGCGTAACTCGGCGGATTCCGCCACCACTGCGTGGCGCGTAAAGGCGCCGATGGCAACCGTGCCGTCGCTGACGGAAATGCCACTCAACTCGGCAACGCCCGCCAGGTCGATGACGTCTGTGGGCGCGGCCAGCCTCTGGCGCAGGGTCGGTATGAGCGTCTGGCCCCCGGAGAGATAGACGGGGTCTTCCGCACTTGCGTAAAGCCTTGCGGCTTCGGAAAGCGTGGCGGGCCTGGCGTAGTTGAACGCGTACATCTATTTCCCCTCCAGCGCCCGCCAGACCTGCTCCGAGGTCGCGGGCATGGCAATGTTGTGGCCGTCCAGCGCATCGGAAACGGCATTGACGATGGCCGCCGGCGAGCCGATGGCCCCGGCTTCGCCGCACCCTTTCGCCCCCAGGGGGTTGTGGGTGCAGGGCGTCACCGTGGTGTCGACGACGAAATCGGGCAGGTCGTCCGCCCGCGGCATGCAATAATCCATGTAGGAACCCGTCTGCAGCTGCCCGTAGTCGTCGTAGCGGCCGTGTTCCATGAGCGCCTGCCCGGCGCCCTGGGCCAGCCCGCCGTGCACCTGGCCGTCGACGATCATGGGATTGACGATCTCGCCGAAATCGTCCACTGCCACCAGGCTGACCAGGTCGACCTCCCCCGTTTCTTCGTCGACCTCCACCTCGGCGATGTGGGTTCCCGCGGGATAGGTAAAGTTCTTGGGATCGTAGAAGGCCTTCTCCGAGAGCCCCGGCTCCAGGTCTTCGGGATAGTCGGCCGGAACGTAGGAGGCGAACGCTACTTCCTGGATCGTCGCCTTCTGGTTGCCGCTCGAGAAGGTGCCGTCTTCGAAGTCGACGTTGTCGTCGGTGGTTGCCATCATGTGGGCGGCGATCTTCCTGCCCTTGGCAACGATCTTGTCGGCCGCGACAATCAGGGCAGAGCCACCCACCGCCAGCGACCGCGAGCCGTAGGTGCCGAGCCCGAACTCCACCCGGCCGGTGTCGCCGTGCACGATCTCGATGTCGTCGAAGGGCACGCCGAGCTTGTCGGAAATCACCTGGGCGAAGGTGGTCTCGTGACCCTGGCCGTGGCTGTGCGACCCGGTGAAGACGGTCACCGAACCGGTCGGGTTGACGCGCACTTCGCCGCTCTCGTAGAGGCCGACCCCCGCACCCAGAGAAATGGCAAGTTGCGACGGCGCGAGACCGCAGGCCTCGATATAGCAGGCAAAACCGATGCCGCGCCGCTTGCCCCGTGCGGCAGACTGGCGGCGGCGCGCCTCGAAGCCGCCGTAATCGGCAAGCTCCATGGCCCGATCGAGGCTCGCTTCGTAGTCCCCCGTGTCGTAGACCAGCGCCACGGGGGTTTCGTACGGAAAATCCTCCGGCTGGATCATGTTGATGCGCCGCAGTTCCGCCGGGTCGCGCCCGAGTTCGCGGGCGGCCGTTTCCACGATCCGCTCGACCACGAAGGTGGCTTCCGGCCGGCCGGCGCCCCGGTATGCATCCACCGGGCAGGTATTGGTGTACACACCCAGCGTCTCGACGTAGATGTTCGGCGTCTTGTACTGGCCGGCCAGCAGGGTGCCGTAGAGAAAGGTGGGCACCGAAGAACCGAATGTCGACAGGTAGGCGCCGAGGTTTGCCGTGGTGCGTACCCTGAGCGCCACGAATCGCCCATCGCCGTCGAGGCCCAGTTCCGCCTGGGTGACGTGGTCGCGGCCGTGGGCATCCGACAGGAACGATTCGTAGCGCTGCGCGGTCCACTTGATCGGTCGGCCGAGCCTGGCCGCCGCCCAGAGCACCGTTGTCTCTTCGGGATAGATGAAGATCTTCGAACCGAACCCGCCGCCTACATCCGGGGCCACCACCCGCAGCTTGTGTTCCGGGGCAATCTGCACGAAAGCAGACAGCACCAGGCGCTCGAGGTGCGGGTTCTGGGTCGTGGTGTACAGCGTGTACTCGCCGCTGGCGGCATCGTGAACGCCGATGGCAGCGCGGGGCTCGATGGCGTTCGGAATCAGGCGGTTGTTGGTCAGGTCGAGCCGCGTCACGTGGGCCGCGCCGGCCAGCGCCGCATCGGTGGCTTCCTCGTCGCCAAGGGCCCAGTCGTAGGCCACGTTGCTCTTCAAGCCCTCGTGAATGGTCTCGTCGGTGGCCGCAGTCGCAATATCGGCGACCGGCGTCAGTTCCGTGAACTCGGTGGTCACCAGTTCCGCGCCCTGCTGGGCCGCAGCCGGGGTTTCGCCGACGACCAGCCCATAGGGTTCTCCGACGTAGTTGACCTGGTCAACCGCCAGCGGCGGGCGGGGAGCCGAAACCATGTCGGACCCGTCCCTGGACTTCACCAGCCACCCACAGGGCAGGTCGCCGAGCCCATCGGCCGCCGTGTCCTGGCCGGTATAGACCGCCAGCACGCCGTCGAGCGCAAGGGCTTCCGAAGCATCGATCGACCCGATGCGGGCGCGGGCATGGGGCGAACGCAGAAACACGCCATAGGCCTGCCCGGGCCGATTCATGTCGTCGGTGTAGGTCCCCGAACCGGTCAGGAAGCGAACATCCTCGCGGCGCTTTACCGATGCGCCGATGCCATTGCCTTCACTCATGATTCCCACCCATGGACGCCTGGCCTTCGAGCACCGCCCGGACGATGTTGTGGTAGCCCGTGCAGCGGCACAGGTTGCCTTCGAGCCCCTTGCGGACCGCTTCGGAATCGAGCCCATCCCCCTGCCGGACGAGGTCGATGGCCCGCATGACCATGCCCGGCGTGCAGAAGCCGCACTGCAGGCCGTGACAATTCCTGAACGCCTCCTGCATCGGGTGGAGCGCACCCGGCTTGCCGATACCTTCGATCGTGGTCACCGAGCGACCGTCCGCCTGGGCCGCGAACAGGCTGCAGGCTTTCACGGCGCGCCCGTCGAGGTGCACGGTGCAGGCGCCGCACTGGCTGGTGTCGCAACCCACGTGGGTGCCGGTCAATTGCAATCGTTCCCGCAGCAGATCCACCAGCAGCGTGTTCGACGGCACATCCAGTGCGTGGGATGTGCCGTTCACCGTTATCGTCATGTTCATTTCGTCAAATCCTTTCTGCCGCCGGTTCACTCATTTCCAGATGAAACGCCTTGAAGAAATCGTCTGCCATCTTGCGCGCCGCGCCATCGATCAGCCGCGACCCGATCTGCGCCAGCTTGCCGCCGACGTTTGCGGTTGCCGCATAGCGGAGTACCGTCGCATCGTCGTCCGGGGCCAGGGACACCGTCGCCGACCCCCGGGCAAAGCCGGCCGGCCCACCCTTGACTGCCACGTTGATCGTGTAGCTCTCCGGGGGGTTGACGTCGGTGAGTTGCAGGGTGGCGTTGAAGGTGGCGCGCACCGGGCCCACCCTGGCCCGGACGACAGCGGCGTATTCGTCTTCGGCACGCTTCTCGATGGAGCGGCAACCTTCGATGCATCGACCCAGCACCGCCGGGTCGTTGAGCGCCCGCCAGACCGCGCCCCGCTCGGCCGGTATGCGGTACTCGCCGGATTGGTCCACGCCGTCCCCCTGAAATGCCCCAAGGAGAAATTACAGCCCGGCGTCGGATGTTTCAACCGAAGCGCGAACGGAGGGGTGGCTCAACTCTGGAGCCCGGGGCCGTCCCACCGTTCCAGGCAGGCGATATCCTCCACGGGCTTGCGCTTCAGCCGGGTCAGTTGCCGCACCGGGCGACCCAGAGGAATCATGGCCGCAAACGCCATTCGATCGGGAACGCCGAGGTGGCCCCGCAATGCCGCTTCTTCGGGAGCCGCGAACGTGGTCAAGGTACCGCCGTATCCCTCGTTGCGGGCGGCGAGCAGGATGTTCTGAACCAGCGTGTAGACCGATGCGCCGGAAATCACGCCCACCCGGTCGAGGCCGCTGTCGAAGGAAGCGACGACACCGAGGTCGACGAATACCAGCAGGATGACCGGCGCGTTGACCACATTCTCGATGTAGCGGCGCGACGGCTTCACCGCAGCGATCTGCTCCTCCGAAACCCGGGATTCATCGATCGTGTTGAACGGCGCCTCGCCGGCCGCCGTCTGCGCCAGGTAGCGCTTCATGGTGGGTTCGATCAGCGCTGCCAGCATTTCGCGGGTAGCGGCTTCCCTGACCACCAGTACACGCCATCCTTGCCGGTTGCCGCCGCTCGCGGCAAACCGGGCGTTGTCGAGAATCCTGTGCAACACCGCATCCGGCACCGGGTCGTCGGTGAATTCCCGGGCGGCAAAGGTCGTGCGCATGACGTCGTAGAGTTCCACGGGTATCAGCCCTCTTTCCTATTCCAGCAAGCAGTCGCGAATGCGCCCCAGCGCAGCGTCATCGATCCCGAGTGTCGTGCGGACATATCCCATCGCGCCACCGTGGTTCGCATCCAGGTACGCAAACGCGTGTTCCATGTAGGCCGGGTCGGAGCGCAGGAGCGGCCGCAACACCTCCACGGGTGTGCTGGCAACCCATTTGAACAGATCGTCCTTGCGAGCCTGCTCGCCCAGGTTCGAGTGGAGCAATTCGGCCTCGAAGTCGCAAACCCGTTCGCTGAGCGCATAGTCCCGGACGATGTCGTCACGACCCACACCGAGCGCGGTAAGAACGAGGGCGGCGGCAATGCCGGTACGGTCCTTGCCGGCAGAACAGTTGAAGACCAGCGGGACTTCACCATCGGCCAGGCAAACGAAGACTTCGCGAAACCGGTCCTTGTGGCGCTCGACGATGTCCTGGTAGGACTCGAGCATGATCGTGCGCACGTTTTCGGTGGTCAGACCGGGCTGTCGGAGCGACTCCGCCAGGCTCCTGAAACCTTCCTCGCCGCGATCGCGGGAGTAGTCCCAGGTACGATAGTCGATCCCCGCAATTTCCGACCACTGCGCGGGCTCGTCGGTCCGTTCTTCGTTGGAGCGAAAGTCGCAGACCACGCGCAGGCCGCGCCCGGCCAGGTGGCGGTAATCCGCGTCGGTGAGATTGATCGTCGACCCGGCTCGGTAGACCTGCCCCCATCGGACGGTGCGCCCGTCCGCAGCCCGATAGCCGCCCAGGTCGCGGAAGTTGCGGCCGCCCTCCAGGGGCAGCAGCCTCGCTCGCGCCTCATCCCCAACCTGAGCCGTCACCGGGGTTCAACTTCCATGGAACACTTTTTCCAAGCAATTGATTTTGTTGAATTCGTTAGCGTGGCAAACATGGCCTTCGATCCGACACCGAGAGCAGCTATACGGTACATGCATACGGCTCGCCGAATGGCGCGCCGGTTTTTCGACTCGCATCAACCCTTGAAGGCGGCGACGATGCCGGAGATCGATGCCTTGGCGTCGCCGAACAGCATGCGGGTGTTCTCGCCGAAGAACAGCGGATTGTCCACGCCCGAAAAACCGGAGGCCATGGAGCGCTTCAGCACGAAAACGGTGCGGGCATGGTCGACGTTGATGATCGGCATGCCGTAGATGGGGCTGTTCTCGTCCTGCCGGGCTGCCGGATTCACGACATCGTTGGCGCCGATCACCACGGCCACGTCGATGTTGCCGATGCGCGGGTTGATGTCGTCCATTTCAACGAGCTGGTCGTAGGAGACGTTGGCCTCGGCCAGCAGCACGTTCATGTGCCCGGGCATGCGGCCGGCAACCGGGTGGATGGCGAAGGAGACTTCGGCCCCGTTGTTCTCGAGGATCTCGCCGAGTTCGCGCACCACGTGCTGTGCCTGGGCAACCGCCATGCCGTAACCGGGCACGAAGGTCACCGACGAGGCGGCTTCGAGGATCAGGTAGGCGTCTTCCGCGTCGATGGGCTTCACCTCGCCTTCCACCCGCGTCGCTGTCTTCACCGCGCCGAACCCGGAGAACAGCACGTTTGCAAGCGAGCGGTTCATGGCCTTGCACATGATGTTGGTGAGAATGATGCCGGCCGCCCCCACCAGCGACCCGGCGACGATGAGGATGTTGTTGTTGATTGCGAATCCCGCCGCGCAGGCGGCCAAGCCCGAGTAGGAATTCAAGAGCGAGATCACCACGGGCATGTCTGCGCCGCCGATGGGCATCACCGCCATGACGCCGAACAGGAAACTCAGGCCCACGACGGCATACAGGTAGGGCGACTGGACGCTCGGTTCCATGCAGAAAAGCACACCGCTCGCCACCAGGGCAGCGAGAATGAGGGCGTTGACCAGGCGTTGGGCGCCGAACACGATGGCGCGGCTGGTCATCACCTCTGACAGCTTGCCCCAGGCGACGATGCTGCCGGAAAAAGTCACCCCGCCGATGAGAATGGAGAGCAGGATGGTAATGTCGGTGAAGGTGGTGTTGCCCGTGCTGTAGAGCGCGGACCAGCCGACCAGCAGGCTCGCAACGCCCCCGGAGCCGTTGAACAGGGCCACCATTTCCGGCATTGCAGTCATGGCGACGCGCTGCGCCGCGGTGGCGCCGATGATCGCGCCCACCGCGGCGGCCACCAGTATCCAGCGGAACTCGAGAATCTCCTGGGAAAAGAGCGTCACCACCACGGCGATCAGCATGCCGATGGCAGACAGGAGATTGCCCCGCACGGCCGTGGCAGGGGAACTGAGCTGCTTCAGCCCGAATACGAACAGCGCCGCAGCGACGATGTACCAGACATTGATGAACTCGAGGGTCACGACGCCGCTCCGGGCTTCGCCTTGTCGTCCTTCTTGCGAAACATCCCCAGCATGCGATTGGTCACCAGGTAGCCGCCCACCACGTTGACGGTTGCGAAGGTGACGGCCAGGGCACCCAGCCAGGTGGCCGCCTCGGCAAGCCCGGCGCCGGCGGAGATCAGTGCACCGACGATGGTGATGCCGGAAATGGCGTTGGCGCCGGACATCAGTGGCGTATGCAGGGTCGCCGGCACTTTCGAGATCAACTCGAAGCCAAGGAAAATCGACAGCATCAGTACAAGGGCGAGGAATACGGCTTCCATGTCTCCCTCCGTCAGAGGTCAGCGATGGTCTGGTTGACGATTCGGCCGTCCCGGGCGATCACGCATCCGGCGGCAATCTCGTTCTCCGGGTCGATGTCGAGGACCTTCCCCTCGACGTCCCAGAACTCTTCGAGCAGGTTGACCAGGTTGGCCGAGTACATGTCGCTGGCGTGCCTGCACACTTCGGAGGGCAGGTTGCCGAGGCCGACGATGCGGACGCCGTCGACTTCGACCGCCTCCCCCGCCACGGAACCTTCCACATTGCCTCCGGACTCCACCGCCATGTCCACGACCACACTGCCGGGCTGCATGGCGCCGAGCATGTCGGCCGTGACGATGCGCGGCGCCGGGCGGCCGAACACCTGGGCCGTGGTAATGACGACATCGGACCGGGCGATGACCTGCTTCTGCCCGTCCTTCTGCATTTCGAGCTGTTCGGGCGTCAATTCCTGCGCATAACCCTGCTCGGTCTGTCCGATTTCGCCGAGGTCGATCTCGACGAACTTTGCGCCGAGCGAACGTACCTGCTCGGCCACCACCGGACGCGTATCGAAGGCTTCCACCCTCGCGCCGAGCCGTCTGGCAGTGGCAATGGCCTGCAGTCCGGCCACACCGGCGCCGATGACGAAGACCCGCGAAGGGGCAATGGTGCCCGCCGGTGTCATCATCATCGGAAAGACCTTGCGGCTGTGATGAGCCGCCAGCACGACCGTCACATAACCGGCCAGGTTTGCCTGGGAAGAGAGCGCGTCCATTTTCTGCGCCGTGGTGGTGCGCGGAATCATCTCCATGGAAATCAGCGTCACGCCCCGCGTGGCGAGCGATTCGACCAGGGGCTTCTCGTTGAACGGGTCGAGGAAACTGATGTGAACGCAGCCCGGCTCGAGCAGCGCCGTCTCGGCCGAATCGGGCTTGCGCACCCTCAACACGATGTCTGCTGCGCCGAGCAATGCCGTCCGGTCCGCACGCACTGCCGCACCCGCGGCTTCGTATTCGCCGTCGGGATAGCCGGCTGCCATCCCCGCGCCGGCTTCGACGGCCACCTCGAACCCGGCCGCCACCAGCTTCCTGACGCCGGCCGGCACGAGCGCCACGCGCAGTTCGCCGGGCCAGGTTTCCTTGGGCGTCGCTATCAGCATGAATATCCCCGGTGGTTTCCGGCTGCCGACCGGAAGGCGAAAGCGAGGACTTTACTAGACGATTCCGCGAAATCAAGCGAACCCGCATCGGCGCCGCAGACGCGCCGGCCGGTCGGATTCTTCGATCGGCGGATTCGCACCTCAATCAACGCTGCACACGGGCCGACGCCCCGCCGCTCGACAGCGCCTCGATCTCGCCGACACCGGTGCGGTGGAAGTCGCCGGGAATCGCATGATTGATACAGCCCGCAGCAATCGCAAATTCGAGAGCCTGCGGCGGCGGCGCCCCCTCGATCAGGCGGTGGATCAGCCCGGCGGTAAACGCATCGCCGGTGCCGATGCGGTCGGCGATGTGGCGGATGTCGTAGTAGCGGCCGCGGTGGAAACCGGTACGCGAACGCACGCAGCCCGACCAGCCGTTACTGTTGGCGCCGCGGAGGTCCCGCCAGGTACCGGCCACCAGCGAGAGGTTGGAAAACGCGGTCATTGCCTTGCCGCTCAGCGCCTCGAAGAGGTCTCCGTAGTCGCTGCCCGCGGGCACGTCTGCAACGATGCCGAACATTTCGCGAAAGTCGTCGGCGCCGGCCACCAGAACGTCCACATCCGCGACCAGTTCCTTCATCACCGATGAGGGTGAGGCACCGTAGTTCCAGAGCTTGCTGCGGAAGTTGGCATCGCAGGAAACCCTGACGCCGAGGGTTCGGGCGCACGCAACCGCCGCGCGGGTCGCGTCCGCTGCCGCTTCGCTCAGTGCGGGTGTGATGCCGGTGACGTGCAGCCATCGGGCGCCGGCCAGTATGGCGGGCCAGTCGAAATCGCCGGGTTCAACCGTCGCCAGTGCCGACCCGGTGCGATCGTAGGTCACCCTGGTGCCGAGATAGCCGGACCCGGTCTCGACGAAGTAGATGCCCATTCGTTGCCCGCGGCGGGCGACGTTGCGCGTATCGACGCCGAATCCGCGCAGGGCGGCAACCGTGGCATCGCCCAGCGGGTTTTCCGGCAAGGCGGTAGCCACGGCCACATCGACGCCGAACCCCGCAAGGGCAACCGCCACGTTCGCTTCCGCCCCGCCGAGCGCTGCTTCGAAGCGCGGCGACTGCAACAGGCGCTCGTGGCCCGGGGCCGTCAGCCGCAACATGATCTCTCCGAAACAAACCACATCCGCCATCGGTCACATCCTTGTCTGCGGGGGAGCCGGGCTTTCCCGAACCTGCCGGGTTCGATCGCCAAGTCTCCCATTTTGCCCACAACCGCCGAACGGGGCGAGACCCGGCCCCGAGATCCCGGCCCGACTGTCGTCGCGAGTGCATCGGCGTCCCCAGCAGGAAGTTGGTGAAAGATGCGGGTTAGTAGCCCCGGCCGAACCGGCAGGTTACAGTTGAGTTCTCGAGCCGGGAGCCTGCCGGGCAGCCAGATTGCCAAAGGTAACGATGAGCCGCAGCAAGATCACCAACACCTCCGCGGCGGTCGCCGTGGCAATAGCTTTTCTCGCCGGGACGATCGCCAGCCTGGCGCTCAGACCTGCAGGAAGCGCACCTGCCGCCGCGACATCCGGCACCGACGCAGGGGTGGTACGGCGCGTGTACTGGCGCCTGCCTCTCTCGTTCCAGACCACCATGCCGGTACTCGGCGACAACCCGATCTACGTGACCGACTCGCTGCGCGCCGCTTCCGCAGGCGCGGTGGACATCCGCATTTTCGAGCCGGGGGAGGTGGTGCCGGCGTTCGGGATCACCGAAGCGGTGCGCGACGGCAAGGTCGAAGCGGGCTACACCTGGCTCGGCTACGACCAGGGCCGCATTCCCGCATCCGCCCTGCTCGGCGCCGTGCCCTTCGGCATGGAGCCCTGGGAATACGCCGCCTGGTGGTTCGAGGCCGGCGGCCGCGAAGTGGGTCAGGCGCTCTACGCCCGGCAGAACGCGCACATCGTGCTCTGCGGCATCACCGGGCCCGAGACGGCCGGCTGGTTTCGGCAACCCGTCACCAGCCTGGCCGACGTGCAGGGCCTGAAGATCCGCTTTGCCGGCATCGGCGGCAAGGTCATCGAGCAGGCCGGCGCATCGGTCACCATGCTGCCCGGTGCCGAGATTTTTCAGGCGCTGGAGAAAGGCGCCATCGATGCCACGGAATACGCCCTGCCGATCGTCGACCAGGCGCTCGGATTCAACCGGGTGGCCACCTACAACTACTATCCGGGCTGGCACCAACCTTCCACCGCCTCTCACATGGTGATCAACACCGAGGTGTGGCAGGCAACCTCCGCCGCGGACCAGGCGCTGATCGAAACGGCCTGCACTGCCGGCGTCATGCGCAATCTCGCACGCAGCGAAGCGCTGCAGGGAGAGGTGATCGCCGGCTTTCCCGAGGTCGGCGTCGACGCCCGGTCGCTGCCCGGCGATCTTCTTCGGGAACTCGAGCGCATCACCACGGCGGTTCTCGAGGAGGAGGCGGAACAGGACGACGATTTCGCCGCCATCCTGGCATCCCAGAACGCCTTTCGGTCCGATTACGCCCACTGGAAGGCCCTGGGCTACCTGCCGAGAGACTTCTGATGTCCGGCGTACGAACCAGCGAGGCGCCCGCTGCCGGGCCGCCGTTGCAGTTGCCGGATACCCCCTTGTCCCGCGCCGTCGACCCCTGGCTTGCGCGCATCGGCCGTTGGACTTCCTGGCTGTGGCTGCTGCTGGTCGCCGTCATCGTCGCAAACGTGCTGTTGCGTTACGTCTTCGGCGAAGGCCGCATCGAATTCGAGGAAATCCAGTGGCACATCTACTCCACCGGGTTCCTGCTGGGTCTCGGCTATGCCCTGCAGGCGGATGCGCATATTCGCGTGGATGTGCTGCACGAACGGTTCTCGCCGACGCTCAAGGCCTGGATCGAGTTGTACGGCCTGGTGCTCTTGCTGCTGCCCTTTGTCGCCGTCGTGCTGATCTACAGCGTGCCCTTCGTGGCAGCGAGTTTCGAACTCGGTGAAATTTCCGCATCGCCCGGCGGGCTGCCCTACCGGTGGGCCATCAAGGCGATGCTGCCGCTCGGGTTCGGGCTGCTGCTGATCGCGGCTGTCTCGCGACTGTCGCGGGTCTGGTCTTTCCTGTTCCTCGAAAAAGCGGACCGGCAAGGGAATGGCAAAGCGGATGCCTGAAGCGAAGCCTTCACCCGACACCGCGAGGGGCGCCCATGGAGCCGAATGAGATCCTGGCGCTCTGCATGTTCCTGAGCTTCATCGGCCTGGTGTTCACCGGCTTCCCCGTGGCCTGGATTCTGGCCGGCCTCTCCGTCCTGTTTACGGCGCTCGCCATCGTGCTGCACGTCGATTTCGACGTGCCCTTCGCCATCGACTGGAACTACACCTCGCTCATCGTCGACCGCTCCTGGAACGTCATGGAGAACTGGGTGATGGTGGCGCTGCCCATGTTCATATTCATGGGCCTCATGCTCGACCGCTCCGGAATCGCCAGGGAACTCATGGTGAGCTTTTCGCGGCTGTTCGGCGGCATCCGCGGCGGGCTCGCCGTGACCGTGACGGTCATCGGTGTGCTGCTCGCCGCCACCACCGGCATTATCGGCGCGTCCGTGGTGCTGCTGGCCCTGCTCGGCCTGCCGGTGATGCTGAACCAGGGATACGACAAGGCCCTGGCGTCGGGGACGATCTGCGCCGTCGGCACGCTCGGCATCCTGATCCCGCCGAGCATCATGCTGGTGCTGATGGCCGACCGCATGGCCATGAGCGTCGGTGACCTCTTTCTGGGCGCGGTATTCCCCGGCATGCTGCTTGGAGGGCTTTATATCGGTTACTTGCTGCTCTACGCACAGTTTCGCCCCGAAGCCGCGCCGGCCGGCGATCGCGAAGCCGTGGACTGGAAAGCCATCCGTTCGCTTTTTGCCGCGATTCTGCCGCCGGCCCTGCTGATCCTGGCGGTGCTCGGCAGCATCTTCCTCGGCCTGGCGACACCTACGGAGGCAGCCGGAGTCGGCGCGGCGGCGGCGCTGCTTCTCGCCTGGGTGAAGCGACAACTCGACCGCAGCGTCATCCGTGAGGTCCTGGTCGAAACGACGCGCACCACCGCGTTCATTTTCGGGGTTCTGCTGGGCGCTACGGCTTTCGCCCTGGTATTGCGCGGCCTGGGCGGCGACGAACTGATCGAAAGCGCCCTGCTCAACCTGCCTTTCGGTCCGGCGGGCATCGTGATCGCGATCCTCTTCGCGACCTTTCTGCTCGGGTTCTTTCTCGACTGGATCGAACTGACCCTCATCATCCTGCCCCTGGTCTCGCCGGTTGTCGTCAACCTCGGATTCGACCCCGTCTGGTTCACGGTGCTGTTCGCCGTGTGCCTGCAAACCAGCTTCCTGACGCCGCCGGTCGGTTTTTCGATCTTCTACCTGAAGGGCGTGGCTCCGAAGGAAATCGATGTCCGCACGATCTACCGGGGCGTGATTCCGTTCATCGTGTTGCAGACGATCGGGCTCTTCGTCATCTTCAACTGGGAGGCCCTCGTGACCTGGCTGCCGGCGCAGGCATACGGGTGAACGCGCGCCGAACCGTGCATCCCAATCGGTGCTTTTCGGCAGCGCCATGCTGCCCGTGCGGTCGTTGGGCAAGGTAACCGGATGCCCCGCATCGCCGTACTTGCATCCCACGGGGGTTCGATCCTGCAGGCCATCATGGACGCCTGCGCCGCCGGCGAAATACCGGCCGAGGTGGTGCTGGCAATCAGCAACAACAGTGGCTCCAAGGCATTGTGTCGCGCCGCCCGCGCCGGCATCGAGACGCTGCATCTCAGCAGCCGGACGCACCCCCAACCGGATGCCCTCGACCGCGCGATACGCGATGCGCTGCTGGATTCACGGGCCGACTGGGTGATGCTCGCAGGCTACATGAAGAAGCTCGGCAACTGGACCCTCGCCGCCTTCCCCGGCCGCATCCTCAACAACCACCCCGCCCTGCTTCCCGATTACGGCGGCCGGGGATTCTACGGCCGCAACGTACACCAGGCCGTGCTCGATGCCCGCGAACGATGGTCCGGCGCCACCGTGCACCTGGTCGATAGCGGCTACGACACAGGCCCGATCGTTGCCCAGGTTCAGGTCGCCGTCCATCCCGGCGACCGCGTGGAAGACCTGGAAGCGCGGGTGCAGGCCGCAGAGCGAAAACTGGTGGTGAAAACCCTGCAAGACCTGGTCACCGGCAGGCTCTCCACGAAATCGGACTGACCCGCCTGCCCCACCAGTTTCGTGCCGCGGACGTAAAAGCAACAAAGGCTCGCTGGGACGCGGACACGCAAGGAACACCTGACAGCCGCTGGGAGAGAATCGGTGTGCGGTGCGTGTATGCGGCGCTGTTAAGGCTCGCTCTTGCGCCTATGGTAGCCGTAAGCGCCGCCGCCTGGTGCGCCGCATGCACGTACCGCATACCGGTTCGCGGAGCCCGATCGAAGGTAAGGTTTCCTTGGTTCGCGAATTCAATGAAATCAATCACTTGGAAAAGTGTTCCATGAAAGAGCCCGTCGTGCTCTCTGGATTTACGCCTTATGGATTCAGCAGGCGCAGCGCCTGTTCGTGGACCCGGGCATCGCCGGCCGCCACCACGGCCCCTCCCATCGATGGATCGCCACCGGCCCAGGACGTGATCAGGCCGCCGGCACTCCGCACGATGGGGATGAGAGCCTGAATGTCGTACGGCTGCAATCGGGCTTCCACGACCAGGTCCAGACAACCCGTTGCCAGCAGCGCGTAGTTGTAGCAGTCGCCGCCGTAACGCGAGAACCGCACGCACGCTTCGACCCGGTCGAATGCCGCTCGTTCCGCGCCCCGGGCGAACATGAGCGGGGTGGTGGCCGCCAACGCCGCGTCGCCAAGGGCGCCACAGGGCCGCACCCGCAGAGCGTTTTCTTCGCTGCCGCGGCGGTAGCGCGCCCCTTCCGCGCCAGCGAAAAAGAACTCGCCCGTGAATGGCTGGTGCATGACGCCAAGCACCGGTTCCTGCCCGTCGAACAAACCGAGCAGCACGCCCCAGTGCAGCATGCCGGCAATGAAGCCGCGGGTGCCGTCGATGGGGTCGATGACCCAGGTCAGGCCGTTGCCCTCCTGCAGCCCGAATTCCTCGCCGAACAGCCCATGATCGGGAAACGCGCTGTGCAGCCGCTCGCGAATGAGCGTCTCGGCGGCGCGATCGGCTGCAGTGACCGGGTCGAAACTCCTGCCCACTTCCGCTTCGTTACGCTTGTTGTCGACCTGTGCTCCGGTTCTGAAATAAGGCAGCGTCGCCGCTCCCGCCAGATCCGCCGCTTCGAGCGCAACGGCCAGGCAGGCTGCGGAGTCCCGATCGGAAAGCGAGACTTTTGGGGAATACGTCAGCATCTTGCCATGCCCCGAGAGCCGGCCTGGCAGGCCAACGCCAAGGCCCCGCGGCAATGGGACAACCGGGTTCGAACTCGACTCAATCGGCAACCTGATCGGCGAACTGGAGGTCCGGCATTGTCGCTCAACCCGCGCATACCGGAAAAGCCCTCAGGCGCGGGTGTTGGCAACGCCTGGAATTGCGGTGGCTTACCGATTCGGCAGTGCGCACCTGTCCCCAAAGGCGCCCCGGCGTTGACGCGCATATTTCACCAAGGGGCGCGACCAGCGCAGTTCGTAACGGGTAGATGAGTTCGAGTTCGCAATGAAATCGATCGAATTCGAAAGACATCCATCCACTCGACGAGCGGCTTGGTGCAATATGCGTGTTCCGGTTCAGGCCTCAACTGCCCCAACGTCGCTTCGCGGCATCGAAGGCGAATGACACAGCAAGATCTCAGCCAGGGTTCCGTATCGAAATCGCTGCTCAAACTGACAGCGCCCATGACCCTGGGCATTACTTCGGCGATTCTCGTTCAGACCCTCGAGATGGGATTCATCGGCCAGTTGGGCATCGGGCACGTGGCGGCGATGACGTTCACGTTTCCGTTGACCATGATCCTGTCGAGCATTGCGCTCGGCATCGGTATCGGCGCCTCCTCCATCATCGCCCGCGGCGTCGGCAGCGGCGACCGGGAGGACGTCCGGCGGCTCGGCACGCACAGCATGCTGCTGGTGGGCGGCGCCATGGCCATTCTGGCCTTCGTCGGCTGGGCGACCATCGATCCGGTATTCCTCGCCCTTGGCGCACCGGAGGAAATGCTGCCGCTGCTGCACAGCTACCTCGACATCTACTATCCCGGCGCGGTGCTGTTCACCCTCACCATGACGGCGAGCAGCATCATGCGCGCCGCCGGCAACGCCAACATTCCGGGCCTGGTCATCACCATCGGCTCGGTGGCACACCTCGCCATCGACCCCATACTGATCTTCGGCTGGTTCGGGTTTCCGAGGATGGAACTGGCCGGCGCGGCCACCGCGATGACCGTGACCCGGCTGCTCTGCTCCATCGTGCTGTTCCATTACATTTACCGAAGCGGACTGATTCGCACGAACCAGATATTCAG
This sequence comes from Candidatus Azophilus sp., assembly GCA_965221465.1. Classification (GTDB taxonomy): domain Bacteria; phylum Pseudomonadota; class Gammaproteobacteria; order Pseudomonadales; family Azotimanducaceae; genus Azophilus. Next base: position 4,396,651 of record OZ244892.1, on the reverse strand, counting down.
GCAATTCTGGAACTCGGCCCGGCGGATTCTGCACATCGGCATTCCGGCCATGGCGACGCAACTGATCGGCCCCATCTCCGCGGCGGTCATCACTCGCCTTCTCGCCGGTCACGGCGAGACGGTGGTCGCCGGGTTCGGGGTTGCCTCCCGCATCGAAATCACCGCCATCATCGCCCTCTTTTCGCTCTCCGCGAGCATCGGGCCGTTCGTCGGGCAGAACTGGGGCGCAAATCGGCCCGACCGGGTGCGCGCCGGGATGAATGCAACGTACGTCTTCTGCCTCGCCTGGGGGCTCGTCGCCGCGGCGGCGCTGTTCCTCTTCGGCGGGACGTTCGCCAGTTGGATCAACGACGATGCCGAAGTCATCGAGGTAGCGGTGCTGTACCTCGCCCTGGTGCCCTGGAGCCACGGGCTCTGGGGCGTGCTGATGATGGCCTCCGCCTCGTTCAACGGCCTCGGCAGACCCATACCGTCCACCGTTCTTTCGTTCGCGCGGATGTTCGTGCTGAACGTTCCCCTGGCCCTGCTCCTCAATCACCTCTGGGGATATCCGGGAATATTCGTGGCGACGGCCGCCGCCAACTGCCTCATGGGCATCGCCGCGTACGTCTGGTTTCGCCAGGTCTATTTCCCGGGGCGCGGGTCCCGGCGCATCGAGCCTGCTTGACGCGGCCATTCGCCGCCATTCCTACCCGGATCCGGAAATCGATGTCTTGTCGGGTGCGCCGATGAATCGGGTTTGAATGCGGGCGCCGGGTTCTTGTCGGGCTCGGGCGTCTCCCTATCGAATCTTCGTCGCAACATCGCCCACCCGGATCGTGCCCGGTTCCACCACGCGGGCGCAGATGCCGCGCAGGTTGTGCCGCCGGCCCGCGCGCGAATTGACGAACCTGAGAGCGTCGGGGCCATATCGTGCGGAGAATTTCCGGCACCCGGTGTGCGGTACGGCGGTCACTTCGATGACCGCCTCGCCAAGTTGCAACCGGGTGCCGGGCGGCAGATTTTCGCCACCCAGGTCGAGGTCGACATAGAGTTGATCGCCCGCCAGCGCCCAGCGTTCCCGGTCTTGCGCGACCAGGGCGCAGACTCGGGAGTTCATCACGTTGAGCTGCATGTCGAGGTGCACTGCGGGGTCGGCGTCACCGCCCCTGGCGCTCCAGTTGTCGCCGGCAAGCCCCGATTCGCAATCGAGGCTGGCCTCTTCGAGCACCTCGCGTTCGTTGATGCGCGGCCGGCGCACGATCATCTCCAGCACCCCCTCGTCCTTTGGCGATGCCTGAATGTGGGCCAGGCCCGCTTCGAGTTCTTCGCGGCTGAGGTGGGTCATGGGACGCTCTGCATGTCTTCCGGTGTGAGGGTTCAATATGAGCCAAGCCAACGGCTCGTTCAACCCGGCGGGTCGGAAGGCGCACCAGGTTCGAAACTCGCATCCAGGCTCGCATTGCGGGAGGCGATGGGGTATTAGTAGCGGCTTCTGCCGCATCCATCCGAAAAGCCCATGAGCGAACTTGCCTTTCTGTCCGCAACCGACATCGCCGCCGGAATCCGTGCCCGGAAATTCGGGTGCGAAGAGATTCTGCGTCACTACCTCGACCGCGTCGACCGGTACGACGAAGCGCTGAACGCACTGGTCGTGGACGTCCGCGAGCAGGCCATCGAAGAAGCCCGGGCCGCCGACCGGGCTGTCGCCGCCGGGGACGAACTCGGCCCGCTGCATGGCGTACCCATGACGCTGAAGGAGTCGTACAACCTGGCCGGGACGCCGACGACCTGGGGCAACCCCGACTGAAAGGACAACATCGCCGGCGAAGACGCCGAATCCGTCAAGAAGCTCAAGCAGGCCGGAGCCATCGTCTTCGGCAAGACCAACGTTCCGCTCATGCTGGCCGACTTCCAGAGCTATAACGACGTATACGGCGCCACCAACAATCCCTACGACCACAGCCGGGTACCCGGCGGGTCCTCGGGCGGTTCGGCGGCTGCGCTGGCTGCTGGCCTCGCCGGCATCGAAGCCGGCTCCGATATCGGCGGCTCCATCCGCAATCCGTCCCACTACTGCGGCGTCTTCGGCCACAAGCCCACCTGGAACCTGATCTGGATGCGAGGGCATGCGCCGCCCGGGGACATGCGCAGCAAGCCGGACATTTCCGTGATCGGTCCGCTGGCGCGCTCAGCCCACGACCTCGAGACCGCGTTAAAGGTCATGGCCGGGCCCGACGAGATAGTGGCGCGCGGCTATCGGCTGGAACTGCCATCCCTGAACGGACGCACCCTGAAAGACCTGCGAATAGCCGTGTGGGCCGATGACGAGCGAGTGCCGGTGAGCGCCGAGGTGCGCTCGCGAGTGGAAAAGGTGGCACGAGCGTTCAGGGACGGCGGCGCATCGGTGGACGAGACGACACGACCCGCGTTCGATGCAACCCGCGCACACGAGACCTACAGCGTGCTGCTGCAGGCCACCATGGCGGCCCGGATGCCGGATACCGACTACGAAACGCTACGGCAATACGTTGCCGCGCTCGACCCGGAGGACGACAGCGACGCGGCGCGCGTCTTTCGCGCCCAGGTGGCGTCGTTCAAGCTGTGGAAACAACAGGACGAATTGCGCTCGCACCTGCGCTGGAAGTGGCACGAGTTTTTCGGGCGCTACGATCTGGTTCTGATGCCGATCATGTGCACGTCCGCTTTCCGGCACGACCATCGACCCATGGGAGAACGCAGCATCGTCGTCGATGGCAGGGAGCAGCCCTATTTCGACCAGGTGTTCTGGGCGGGGCTCGCCAGCGCCAGTTACCTGCCTTCCACGGCCATTCCCACCGGCCTCGATGACGAGGGTTTGCCGATCGGCGTCCAGATCGTGGGCCCCGAATACGGCGACCTGATCACCATCGGCGCAGCCCAGGCGATGGAAGCCGCCGGCTTCGGGTTCACGCCGCCGCCGGACTACCTGGGCTGACGCCGGGGAGTACCGCCCGCGCACAGCGCGGCGCCAAGCGCAGGATTCGAATTCGGGGCTGACCGGCATCCGTCACCAACTTCCTGCTGCGGACGCCGATGCACTCGCGACGAAAGCTGGTGACGGATGCGGTCCAACTACTCGAGGCACGCGGCACCGGCGCCTGGGATTCTCCGGAAAGGTTGCTGCAACCCAGGGGAGCATCAACCGCCGAGCTTCGCCAGCTTCGACTCGGTCTTCAGGTCGAGCAGGCGGTCGGCGGCATTTCGCGCCGGCAATTCGAGCGCCCGCGTGTACGCCTCTCGAGCCCGACTTCGATTCTTGCGCTTGTTGAGCATCGACAGGCCACGGGCGTACTCGTAAACCACCGTCTTCGACTCCGGGTCGAGTTCCAGGCCCCGCTCGTAGTGGTGCGTGCCGGTCTTTCTGGATGCCCCCAACGCCATGCGGGCCATGAATCCCCCTTCCTTGATGCCTTCCACGTGCCAGACGCCCAGGCTGATGTGCGCTTCAGCCATGTCCGGATCCAGGGCCAGCGCCGCTTCGAATGCTTCGCGGATGCGCCCGCCGTACCCCTGGCGGAAGGCCTTCACCACGCCGATCGTCTTCGCGTAGCGTCCCATGGCCTGTCCCCAGCGCAAGTGTCCCACCGCGTTGTCGGGGTCGAGGCCCACCGCCCTCTCTCCGAGTTCCATGGCGCGTTCGTAGTACATCTGTTCTTCGCCGCGTTCGGCGATGTGGTAGCCGTGCTGGGTCAGCGCGGCACTTGCCAGGGTCAGGGCCTGCGATGTGCCGAGCGCTTCGGCCATCTCCGCCGCCTCGACGAAGCGGCCGTCATCGAACGCCGCGCGCGCCACTTCGATGGTTTTCGCGTCAATGTCGAAAGCCGCAGAGAGAGCTGCCGCAAACAACGGCGCCAACAACGAAGACCGGATCCACATGCCTCGCAATCGCCTGACCGGAAAACCTCGCGCACCCTGCCGCGCGCCCGAATGCGTGTCAACAAACGGCCGCCATTCAGGCCTCATGGCCGATCCCGAGCATGCGTGCGCGATCGTCCGCGTCTGCCCGATGCCTTACGCTCGCGCACGCAGCTCGGCGCTTCCGCGGATTCCGACGGATCATTCAGCATTGCCCACCGTCTCGTCGAGGGAATTGCCCTGCGTGACGACGGCTACTTCCAGGCACTCGGCGGTATAGCGCCCTTCCTGCTCGACAACGACTGCGTGAATCGTCGACCGGGCCTAAGCCGGCGCGACCGCATGGGCTGAACCAGTCTCAGCAACGTCGAATTCTGTATTGCCAAGGCCCTTTCCAGCGCGAGGCGGATGTCGGTAACCTTCCCGATGGCGTACAGCCCCCGCCGCAAGCGCCTGAAGTAGGGCCGTCGCCCAGTCCACGAGCGCAGTATCATGCGCCGGGAAACAAAGGTTCTGACATGCCCGCCCATTCCACCACCGCCCGAGCCCACCCCAACATCGCGCTCTTGAAATATTGGGGCAAACAGGATGCACCCGGGAACCTTCCGGCAGCGCCCTCGTTGTCGATCACGCTGGATACGCTCTGCACCACGACACGGGTGCAGGACGCCCGGACCGACTCGTTCTCGCTGAACGGCGCCGCCGTCGCGGACGCAAGAATCGGCGCCACGCTCGCCGACTGGCGGCGCGACCACGACATTCCCCCACTTGCCATCGACACACGCAACAGTTTCCCCACTGCCGCGGGGCTGGCTTCGTCGGCATCGGGTTTCGCGGCGTTGGCCACCGCGGTCGATGCGCATTGCGGCCTTGGCCTCTCAATCGGTGAGCGGTCGGCACTGGCGCGGCGCGGTTCCGCCTCAGCGGCCCGCTCCATGTACGGCGGCTTCGTCACGCTGACCGGGCCCCACTGGCAGGCGTCGCAGCTGATGGGCGCGGATGTCTGGCCGCTAGCGGTGATCGTCGCCATCACGTCGACGACCCCGAAAACCGTCTCGTCCCGGGAAGGCATGGCCATTTCGCGGCGCTCGTCGCCCTATTTCGATGCCTGGGTCGCCGCCACCGCCGGGGACTTCCCGACGATGCGCGATACGGTGCTCCGCCGCGACTTCAGGCGCCTTGCGGAGTTGTCCGAAGCGAGCTGCCTCAGGATGCACGGGCTCATGCTGAGCGGCGACCCGGCACTGCTTTACTGGAATGCCGGCACCATGAACTGCATCCGGGCACTGCGCGACCTGCGCGAATCCGGCTGCAACGTCTTCTTCACCGTGGACGCGGGGCCCCAGGTGAAGGCCGTGTGCGAAGCTCCGGACGCCCAAGCGGTGCAGGATCTTTTGCGCACGCTGCCGGGGGTTCGCGAAACCGTGACGACGGGCCTCGGAGATGGCGCCCGGGTGATCGACGGATGATTACCGCGAGCGCGCCCGGCAAGGTGGTTCTTTGGGGAGAATATGCGGTGCTCGAGGGCGCACCCGCCGCTGTACTGGCCATCGATCGATTCGCCGGCTGCTCGGTCGAAACCAGCCGTTCGTGGCGAATTGCATCCACCGGATTCGAAGCCGCCGGCGTGGCCTTCGAGCGTCTGCCCGAAACTCTGCCAAAGGACGCCGCGGCCATTCTTCCCTGGCAGGTATTGCAGGGGTTTCCGCAGGCAGCCGCAGCGCCCGTTACCGTGACCCTGCGCAGCGACGATTTCTTCGATTCCGGGGTCAAGCTGGGGCTCGGTTCCAGCGCTGCGCTATGCGTCGCCGTACAAGCCGCCATCGCCGCGCAGAGGGGCGACCCGCCCGACCACGCCCAGGCCCTGGCCGCGCATCGGCGGCTGCAGGACGGGCACGGCAGCGGCATCGACATCGCCGCCAGTTTCTTCGGCGGCTGCCTTCGCTTTGCCGACGGCAAGGCGCAACCCTGCCGCGACCCACTGATCCATCGTTGCTTTGTCTGGGTCGGCGAACCGGCACGGACGCACCGGAAACTCCAGCTGTTCCGCGACTACCTCGAACGCGGCAACCTTGCCGCATTGCATGCCCTTGCGAATTGCTCGGCGGAGTTGTTCGACGACCCGTCCGCCGAGGCGCTCGACGCCTACACCGCTGCCCTGAAAACGCTGGACAATGCCGCCGGATTGGGGGTTTACTCCGCACCGCATCTGGCGGCCGAACGCCTCGCGAAGGGCTCCGGCCTGGTTTACAAGCCTTGCGGGGCCGGCGGTGGAGACATTGGTGTCGCCATTGCCGACTCCCCGGAACCGGTGCCCCGGTTTGCGGCCGCTGCAGAGGCGCTTGGATTCAAGATTCTCAACCTGGAGACCGCTGCCCATGGCGTCCAAGTCGAACACCCCTCCGCCGCAACCGCGGGAGCCGTCGAGCGGTAAGCAGCGCGCCGAAATCAGTTCCCGCATCCCCAATTTCTTTCGCATGTCCATCGGGCAACGCATCGATGCGCTGCATGAACGGGGGCTGTTGAACGACGAAGACACGAGCCTGCTTGCCGGTACCGGGCACACCCTGCGCCTGCCCACTGCCGACAAGATGATCGAGAATGTCGTCGGGGTCTTTGGCCTGCCCATGGGCATAGCCCTCAACTTTCTCGTAAACGGACGCGACTACGTGGTGCCTCTGGTGGTGGAAGAGGCTTCCATCGTTGCCGGGCTCTCCGGGATAGGAAGGCTCACCCGCCTGAGCGGCGGTATCACGGCGTCGAACCCGGAGCCGATCCTGATCGGTCAGGTCCAGGCGGTCGGCATGACCGACCCGGCGCAGGCCAAGACGCAACTGCTGGCGCGCAAGGCGGAAATCCTGGCACTGGCCAACAGCCTGCACCCGAACATGGTGGCCAGGGGCGGCGGCGCCCGCGACATCGAGGTGCACGTGCATTCGAGTTCCCGGGGCGAGCACATGGTCGTGCTGCACCTGCTGGTGGATACCCGGGAAGCCATGGGCGCCAACCTGATCAACACCATGTGCGAGGGCATTGCCGCCCTGGTGGAAACCATTACCGGCGGCAAGGTCTTTCTGCGCATCCTGTCCAACCTCACCGACCGGTCGGTCGCGACCGCAAGCGTACGGATACCTGTCAAGAATCTGGAAGGCAGGGGATACAGCGGCGAGGAAGTGCGCGACGGCATCGTGCTGGCGAGCGATCTGGCCCAGGTCGACCCCTACCGGGCGACGACCCACAACAAGGGCATCATGAATGGCGTCGATGCCGTGGCCATCGCCACCGGCAACGACTGGCGGGCCATCGAGTCCGCCGCTCACGCCTACGCTGCGCGCAGCGGCCGCTACCGAGCCTTGTCCCGCTGGTACTCGAACGCCGACGGCGACCTGGTGGGCGAGATCGAAATACCGGTGAAAGTCGGCACCATCGGCGGCTCCGTGGATGCCAATCCGGGCGCCCGCATCAATCTTCGCCTGCTCGGCTCGCCCTCCGCCGGGGAACTGGCCGGCATCCTGGCCGCGGTCGGCCTGGCTCAGAACCTGGCCGCGCTCCGAGCTCTCGCCACGGACGGGATACAGAAAGGCCACATGACGCTGCACGCCCGCAACGTCGCCACGTCTGCCGGCGTGCCCGAGGCAGTATTCGAACATGTGGTGGAAGGGCTCATCGAGTCCGGCGAAATCAAGGTCTGGAAAGCCAGGGAAATCGCTCAGGACCTGACGCGCAAGGTGACGACACCGGAACAGGCCGAGCGCAGTTCGGCATGCGGCAAGGTCATTCTGCTCGGCGAACACGCAGTGGTTTACGGCAGGCCGGCCATTGCCTTGCCCATTCCCCTGGGAGTGGAGGCGGTGGCGCGCAAGGGCGGCGATGGCGTGCATGTGCTCATCCCGCGCTGGGGGCTGGAACAGCAGGTGAAGCCCGGTGTCACCCAGGGCGTCACCGGCGCCGTCAACACGATGCTGCAAGAGTTGGAGTTGACCGGCATCGACATGACCATCGAACTCATGCCACACCTGCCCCGGGGCATGGGTCTCGGTGGTTCAGCGGCCCTGGCGGTAGCTGTCCTCAGAGCCCTGAGCCACGAATTCCGGCTCGACCTTGACGACGACTCGATAAACCGGCTGGCATTCGAAAGCGAGAAAAAGGCCCACGGCACACCATCGGGCATCGACAATACCGTGGCAACCCACGGCAGACCGCTGGTATTCAGGAAAGGCGCCGAGCCGGAATTCCGCGACCTGAGACTGCCGCAACCGGTACCCCTGGTTCTCGGCCTGACCGGCCGGGAAAGCCTGACGGCGCGCACCGTTGCCCGAGTCCGGGAAGCGCGGCAGAAGCACCCGGCACGAATCGAGGCGGTCTTCGATCAGATGGCCCAGCTTGCCGATGCGGGTGTCGAGGCCGTCGAAGCGGCCCGGTTCGACGAACTCGGCCAACTCATGAACCTGTGCCAGGGTTACCTGAACGCCCTGCAGGTCTCGACACCCGAACTCGAGGAACTCGTCCACATCGCACGCCGTAACGGTGCGCTGGGCGCAAAGCTGACCGGTGGCGGCGGCGGGGGTTCGATGATTGCGCTCTGCCCCGGCGAGCAGCAACGGGTCGCCGCCGCCATGGAAGCGGCCGGGTACAAGTCGGAGATTCTCTACCCGGATCGCTGACCCGCGCCGTTCACGAATGAAATCCTGCTGCCGGATGCGGGCCAACCGATTCAATTCAGCCGATAGGCAGCCACCGCCGTGTCGTGAAAGAGCCGGTTCTTCTCGTCTTCGGAGCAATCGATCGTCAGCTTCTTGAAGGCATTCCAGAGTACCGGATAGGAGCAACTCGCCTTGTCCACCGGGAAATTGCTCTCGAACATGGAGCGCGCCGTTCCGAAGCAGTCGATGGCATGGCGGAAATAGCGACCGGTCGCGGCGACCAGTTCGTCCGAGTTGGCCGGCACGCTCCGTTTGTGGAAGCCGAACCCGTTGATCGGCATGACGATGCCGCCCAGCTTCGCGTAGACGTTCTCGCACCGGGCCAATTCCTCGACGTCCGAGCGCCACCGCGAAAAAATCTCCTCGCGCTTGCCCTCGTACGGCCCGATGCCGAGCGGTCCACCGAAGTGGTCGAAGACGATGGCGGTGTCGGGAAAGGCCCGGGCAAGATCGGTCAGATCCGGTATCTGTGCGTGATAGAGCCAGGCATCGAAGGACAGGCCGCGCCGCCCGAGTTCCGCAAAGCCCTCCCGAAAAACGGGATCGAGCAGCAGGTGTTCGGGAGGATCCGTGTGCGAATTGCGCACGTCCGGGCTGGCATCCCACGCTGAGGCGTGGCGGATGCCGCGAAACCGGGGGCTGGCCGCCATGTGGGCATCGAGCACCTCGCCCACCTGTGCGCCGAGCGTCAGGTCCGCAAAGCCGACGATGCCCGAACAGGCACGCATGTCCCCGAAACCGCCGCTCGCCGACATGGCCGCGACGCCGTTGACGAACTCGGTCTCACCCACGGGCCTGAAGGCCTCCGGCCCGGCCGCACGGTACATGGCCGCGCACTCGACGAACACGGTACTGACCACGTTATGCCCGGTATCCGTATCGGCCAGAAGCTCGTCGAGCAGGTACCGGCTGCGCGCGTTGTCCCACAAGTGATGATGGGGGTCGCAGATCGGGCGCTCCGGATCGATGATCGGCTCCTGAACCTGGGCCAGCCATTGCTCCTTGTCCATGTGAATCTTCCCTGATCGTTCAGCACGAGTTTACCTTGCATCGCTCACCGACTTCCGTCGCCAGGGCGTCGACGTTTGGTCGCAGCAGCAAAAGCGCCATGCAAGTTTCCAAAGCTCGCCGCATCTGCCACCATGCGGCCTTTTGGAAATTACGGGGGGCGACATGTATCCGGGAAAGTGGGGCATCGAGTTTCCGGACAAGCCGGCCGCGATCGACGCCGTGACCGGCGAGGCCGTCACGCACGGCGAACTGAACGAACGTTCCAACCGGCTTGCCCAGTTGCTGTGGGATCGTGGCCTGCGCCGGGGCGATCACATCGCCATCTTCATGGAGAACAACCTCCGTTTCTTCGAGGTCGTCTGGGCGGCGTTCCGTTCCGGTCTCTACATCACCACGGTCAATCGCTATCTCACCGCCGAGGAGGCGGGTTATATCGTCGACAACTGCGAGGCGCAGGCCCTCATCGCATCCGCTCACCTCGGCAGCGTTGCCGCGGATATTCCTCCGCTCGCGCCCGGCTGCCATACGCGGCTGCTCGTCGACGGCATCGTCGACGGCTACGAATCGTACGAGACAGCGACGGCGGCATATCCCGCAACCAACCTTGCCGAAGAACCGGCGGGCACCTTCATGCTCTACAGTTCCGGGACGACCGGCCGGCCCAAGGGGATCCTGCGTCCTCTGCCTGACCAGCCCATACACGACGATGCCGGGCCCCTGGTGGCGGTACAGAAGATGCTGTGGGGCATCGATGAGTCGACCGTGTATCTGTCGCCCGCACCCCTGTATCACTCCGCTCCGGCATCCTTCTGCATTGCGGTGCAGACCATGGGAGGCACCGTGGTAATGATGCCCCGCTTCGATGCCGTCGGAGCACTCCGAGCCATCGAGGAGCATCATGTCACCCACAGTCAGTGGGTGCCGACCATGTTCAGCCGCATGCTGAAGCTGCCCGATGAGGAACGCCTCGGGTTCGACCTCTCCTCACACAAGGTGGCGATTCATGCCGCCGCACCCTGCCCGGAGGCCGTGAAGCGTCAGATGTTCGACTGGTGGGGGCCGATTCTGTACGAGTACTACGCCGGCACCGAGTTCAACGGCTTCACCCACGCAGGCCCCGAGGAGTGGCTCGAGCGCCCGGGAACCGTCGGCAAGTCGCTGGTGGGTGTCATCCACATCTGCGACGAAGACGGCCGGGAACTGCCCATCGGAGAAGCGGGAATCGTCTACTTCGAGATGCCGGCGTTGCCGTTCGAATACCACAAGGACTCGGCAAAGACCCGCTCTGCCCAGCACCCCGAGCACCCGACCTGGACGGCACTCGGCGATGTCGGCTACGTGGACGAGGACGGTTACCTGTACCTCACCGACCGGGCCACCTTCATGATCATCAGCGGTGGTGTGAACATCTATCCCCAGGAGATCGAGGACGCCATGATCATGCACGACAAGATCCTCGATGTCGCGGTGATCGGGGTGCCCGACGAGGAAATGGGCGAAGCCGTCAAGGCCGTCGTGCAACTCGCAGACGGCGTCTCCGGCAGCGACGACCTGGAAGCCGAATTGCTCGCCTACACCCGCGACCGCATCGCCCACTACAAGTGCCCGAAGAGCATCGACTTCATCGACGAATTGCCCAGGCTTCCAACGGGCAAGCTCTACAAGCGGCTGCTCAAGGACAAGTACTGGGGCAAGTCAGGGTCGAGAATCGTCTGACTCGGGAGGGCCGGCTTTCAGCGCCGGCCACACGACCCTCTCGATCTGGTCGAAAGCGGAAGGCAGCGCCGAGCAGGGGCCGCTTAGCCGATTTCCTCCGCGCTGGCCACGATCTTGCCCACCAGCCCGTATTCCAGGGATTCCTCGGCGCTCATCCAGTGATCGCGGTCGGTGTCTTCGGCAACCCGTTCGAGCGGTTGCCCGGTGCGTTCGGCGATGATGCGGTTGATGCGCTCGCGGGTCTTGACGATCTCCCGCGCATGAATCTCGATGTCCGTCGCATCGCCGCCGAAACCGCCCGCCGGCTGATGGATGAGAAAACGGGTGTTCGGCAGGCAGAACCGGTGTTCCCGCTCCGGCGCGAGATAGATGTGGGTCGCAATGCTGCCCACCCAGCCGGTGCCCACCACCCGGACCGTGGGTTTGATGTAGCCGATCATGTCGAAGATGGTGTCCCCGGACTCAACGTGGCCGCCCGGGGAACCGATGAACATGGTGATGGGGTCGTCGGATTCGAAGGACAGGCTGAGCAGGCGCTCCGCCGTGCGCTGGGCCACATCCTTGGTGATCTCGCCAAAGAGGGTCAGCGTGCGGTGCTCGAAAAGCGTTCTCTCGAGCATGTTGAACTGTCTGGCGGCCTCCTTGAGGTCACCTTCACCGTCGAGACCGGTCATGGTCGCTCCTGTACTTCGTGCAGCGCCGTTCCCATCAGGAATCGACGACGGCCGATGCGTAGCCGCGCACGACCACCAGACCGTCCTGGTTGGTCGTCTCCACCTTCAGGTTCACGACCGGGTCGCCGTCTTCCTCGGTGATTTCTTCGACGGTGGCCGTCGAGTTCAGCGTATCGCCCGGCCACACCTGGTTGGTGAAGCGCACGCCGTACTTCTTCAGCCGGCCATCGCCGACATAGTTGGTGACCATGCGGCCGGTCATGCCCATCGTCAGCATGCCGTGGGCGAAAACCGACGGGTACCCGGCGATCTCCCGGGTGAACGGCTCATCGGAGTGCAGCGGGTTGTAATCGCCGGAAGCGCCCGCGTACTGGACGAGTTGCGTACGCTTCAGGTCTTCCACCAGGCATTCCGAATAGGTGTCGCCGACGCTAAGTTCGCTTGCTTTCAGTGCCATTGCCAGTCCTCCTGTTCGGCTGCTATTGCTCGACCGGGCGCTCGGTGCGGACACCCACACCGCGTGCGGTAATGACGAGTTCGCCATTCTGGTCTCGGTATTCGGTGACGGTTTCGGAAAACACCAGCTTGCCCGCCCGCTTGCTCTCGCGTTCCCAGGTCTTGCCCGGCTTCTCGGTGGCGGTCAGGACGTCCCCGGGGCCGATGTGACGGTGGTATTCGAAGTGTTGCTCCGCGTGCAGCCCTCCGCCACCGCCACCGCCACCGCCACCGCCACCGGAACTGTCCCGCTTGACGCCGGTGGCTTCCTTGCCGGAGCCGAACCAGGGCTTGCCAATCTTCGGGCGCAGGAAGTAGTCCGGGTCGAACTGGGCGCTCGCCTGGGCGAACGTGGGTGGCGCGATGATGCGGCCCGGTTCCGTGGTTGCGGCGTAATCCTCGTCGTAGTAGATCGGGTTTTCGTCCGCCACCGAACGGGCGAACATCATGATGTGGCTTGCTTCCACGGGAAACTTCTCGATGGCCATATTGTCCCCTGTGTGAACGATTGGGTGTGGGTTATCGAAGGTGCGCGAGTATCCAACAACACCCGCCGCGGTTCAACGGCTCTTGAAGCGTGGCTTTCTTCTCGAGCGAGTTGGCGAGCTCAGTTGATCGCGATCAAGGATTTTGGGTGGCATGGAAGGCACGATGCCACGGAGGAATGGAGAGTCTGGGCCAGAAAGAAGAAAGCCGCCGGCCTGGAGAGGAAGCCGGCGGCTGGAGTAGACCAATAAAGGTCTAAGGGGATAGAGATTGCCTCATGGGGAAGCAGCTTCTTGGGCCGCTTCTCGGGACCTACTATCTCGAAAATGTGTTACGAGAGAATTACCGGCCATCGGAAATTTGTGTCAGTTTGTAACCGGACGCCTTGCCCGGCGCCGTTCCCGGCACAGACGCCCATGATCGATAAAACCCGCTCGAGATGCTCAGATCGCCAGACAGACATCGGTTCCACCGCCGGGGCCGGAGCCGATTTCGATTCGCCAGCCGTGGGTCTGACAAAGCTGGTGGACGATGGCCAGCCCAAGCCCGCTGCCTCCCGTGGCGGCGCTTCGTGAACTGTCCAGCCGGTAGAAGGGCTGAAAAACGGCCTCCCTGTGCTCCGGCGGAATGCCGGGGCCGGAGTCGACCACGTGTATTTCCCGCCCATGAATGCGCACCCGCACGTTCTCGCCGTGTTGTCGTGCGTTGGTGACCAGATTGCTCAGCACCCGGCGCAGGGCGCCCGGTGCCACCCGTACCGGCTCGGCAGGGCAATCCCGGCACTCCAGGGACATGGGCGTGTCGTAGCTCGCGAGAACCGATTCGACGAACGGCTGGAGGTCAACGTCCTGATTCGCTTCGTGGTCGCCGCTCGAGAGCTTCAGCGCATCGGTGATCAACTCGTCCATCGACTCCAGGTTGTGCTCGAACCGCTCGATCAGGCCCGGCTCGACGTCGTCGGGCAACAGCTCGACCGCGAGACGCATGCGGGTCAGAGGCGTTTTCAGGTCGTGTGAAATGCCCGCCAACAGGGTGGTTCGATTCGTCAGGAGCGCCGCGATCTCGCGCGCCATGGTGTTGAAGTTTCGCGCCAGCACCACCAGTTCCCGCGGCCCTTCCTCGGGCAGCGGGTCGAAGTTCAAACCGCCACGGAACGTTTCCGCCCGCTCGGCGGCCTGCACCAACGGCCGGGTGATGCGCAACGCAATGAAGAGCGAGGTCACGAACACCACCGCCGCACCGGCGCCGGCAACGACGATGCCCATGTAGGTGGTCTGCACGTTTCGCCGAATCGGCGAGAAGCCGATCTGCAATTCGTAGCCGGCCATCGGCAGAGTCGCCCAGATCAACTCCTCGGAACGCGACATCTGCACGGGCCCGTCGAACCGCTCGCTGAGTTTCTCTTCCACCAGCGCCAGAAAGGGCGACTCGTCGTATTGCACCGGGGCATACTGCTCGGGAACGGCACTGACGATGAGGTCGTGGTTCTCGGCCAGTTCCAGTTCGAAATACCGCCGTGCCTCGGGAGGAAGCTCGACCCAGGTCTGTGCGGACAGCACCAAGAGCGCCGCTTCGTCGTCGGCAGACCGTTCGGCGATGGGTTGCACCACGAAGTACTGGACCGCCGCCACCGCGATCCCGACAATGGCCAGGGAACTGACACCCAGGGTCAGGCTGGTGCGGAAAAGCAGGGAGTTGGCCCACCGGTTGCGGAGCCGGGACCCGTCGCGTTCAGCCCCCATGCCTGCTCACCTCCGGCATCGCGCACTCGCACTCAGGAGAGTCGTAATCTCGATTACCCCGTGGATTATCTTCAACTTGTTGATTTTACGCCGTTCGCCAGGCAGGTATACCCGTTATTCGATCGGTCGGGAATACGGCATCCAGCACGCCAGGCAGACACGCTTGTCGCGACGAAGGGTGCCTGCCACGAACCCCGAAAAGGCGGCGGTCGGCGAGCCGCATACCCGTACCGCACACCTGCTCACTGCACGTCAGCGCCCGGGCAGAACATGTAGCCCTTGCCCCAGATGGTCTTGATGTAGGCCGGTTCGGCGGGGTCGGCCTCGATCTTGCCGCGCAGCCGGGTAACGCGCACATCGATGCTGCGATCGAACGGGGAACGTTCGGCGCCGGTGAGGAGATCGAGAATCCGGTCCCGGTCCAGAACCTTGTTGGGATGTGCGGTGAGGATGCACAGCAGGTCGAACTCGCCGGACGTCAACGGCACCGGCACGCCGTCCCGGGTCAACCGGTAGGCAGCGGCATCGAGTTCGAACGGGCCGAAGCGAACGCAATCGTCCGGGCCTTCCTCGTGCGGCCGGTCGATGCGGCGCAGCACGGCCCGTATGCGCGCCAGCAACTCCCGGGGATTGAAGGGCTTGCCGAGGTAGTCGTCCGCACCCACCTCCAGGCCGACGATCCGGTCGACATCCTCCCCCTGTGCAGAGACGATGATGATGGGGATGTCCCCTTCGCCCTTCAGGCGCCGCGCGATGGACAGGCCATGCTCACCCGGCAGCATCAGGTCGAGAACGATCAGATCGGGCCGCCGCTCTGCGAGATAGGCGTCCATGGCCGCTCCACCGTCGACACAGTCGACATCGAATCCCTGCCTGGAGAGATATGCCTGGGTGAGTTCCCGAATTTCCGGGTCGTCGTCGACGACCAGCAGCGTCGCGCCTTCGGCTTCCATGGACGGTTACCCGTCCGGGTCGGCCACCCTGCGAACCGGCCGGTCGGGCTCTGCTTCCCCGGGAGCGGCTTCGTCCTGACCGGCGCGATGCTCGAACCCGACCCCGAATTGCCGGCTGCCCTGCTTCTTGACGGATCGTACCTCGAGTCGCAGCGTCGCCCTCGCACCGTTCGGGCTTCTAACGACGGTGCCGTAGCGGCGCCTTACGTTGACCCGCAGCACGCCCTCGGCGGTACCCTTGCGCTTCATCCGCATCTTCACTTCGGAGAGCAGCGCCCGCCGCTGCTGGGCATCGAGAGCATCCCAGCGGGCAGCGATGGCGGTCAGGTCCTCATCGCTGACCGAGGCGTAACTGAGCCGGGCAGGCTGGGGCCGCTGCTCTTTCTTTCCTGCTTCCGCTGCTTCCCCTGCTTGCCCGGCTTCCTTCGCCGCGGCGAAACTCCCTGCCGCCAGGGGCAATGTCACGGCCAGAATCAATACGCGCCAGGCGCGATTCCAGCCCTTGTCAAACACCATTTCCAGATCTCTTGTTCGCCGTTCGGATTGCCGACCGGCTCGGGTTTCCCCGCGGGCACCGCACTATCCGCGGTCGCCTTTGCCAAGCGCCAGCATCTCCCTGTTCGGTATCGTCTTCAATTGCGCGGAGGAATCGATCATTGTCCCGTTCGGGTGTTTCCTGTCGATTTCGCGACCGTTTCAATGTGTATCCAAGAGGGCGTCAAGCCGCTTCGAAGAGGCCTGCCGCGCCCTGGCCGCCGCCGATGCACATGGTCACCACGCCGTATTTCCGCTTGCGGCGCTTCAGTTCCCGCAGCACCAGCCCGGTCATTCGCGAGCCGGTCATGCCGAATGGATGGCCGATGCTGATGCTGCCGCCATTGACGTTGTAGATCTCGTTGTCGAGCCCGAGAGCATCCCGGCAGTAGACACACTGGGATGCGAACGCCTCGTTCAGTTCCCAGAGGTCGATGTCGTCCTTTTTCACGCCCGCGTTCTCGAGCAGCCGCGGCACCGCCAATACGGGGCCGATTCCCATTTCGTCCGGCTCGCAGGCAGCGACCGTGAAGCCTCTGTAGATGCCCATCGGTTGCACGCCGAGTTGCCCGGCCCGTTCCGCGCTCATGAGCAGCGTCATCGAGGCGCCGTCGGACAACTGGGAGGCATTGCCGGCGGTCACCGTGCCATCCTCTTCGAAAGCCGGAGGCAACCCCGCCAGGCCGTCGAGCGTCGTATTGGGCCGGTTGCACTCGTCCCGCTCGACAACCACGTCTACCTTGCTCTGTTCGCCGGTCTGCTTGTCGATCTGGAGCATGGTCGCGTTCATGGGAACGATCTCCTCATCGACCCAGCCCGCCTGCTCGGCCCTGGCGTATCGCTGCTGGCTCTGCAGCGCGTATTCGTCCTGAGTCTCGCGCGTTACCTGGTAGCGGCGCGCGACGACTTCCGCCGTGTTGCCCATCGCCATGAAGATGTCGGGCTTTTGCTCCTTTAGAATCGGGTTGAGTTCCGCCTTGCCGGATTCCTGCCGCGTGCGCATGGAAATGGACTCGACGCCGCCGGCGATGGCGACCTGCGTCTGCCCCGAGGCAATCTGGTTGGCCGCAAAAGCGATCGACTGCAGGCCGGATGAGCAGAACCGGTTGATGGTCGAGCCGGCCACGGAGATCGGCAGCCTGGAGAGCACCACGGCGAGCCGGGCCAGGTTGCCGTCCTGTTCGCCGACGTGGTCGGCAGCGCCGACAATCACGTCTTCGACTTCGTCCGGCGCAACATTCGGGTTGCGGTCGAGCAGCGCATCGATGCAGTGCGCCAGCATGTCGTCCGACCGGGTCAGATTGAAACTTCCACGAAACGACTTGGCCAAGCCGGTTCGCACGCTGTCCACTACGACCACATCGCCCATGCGTTCTACCCTTTCTCTGTCCGGGGAAATCCCCACAAAATCCCTCGCCCCGTCAATCGGGACCGAGCGCGGCATGCTAACAAAAAACGCAGCCAGGGTCTTTGCGCGGCAAGGCGCCGGGGTAGGTGCCCGGGCAAGGCGTTGCGGT
This sequence comes from Candidatus Azophilus sp., assembly GCA_965221465.1. Lineage (GTDB taxonomy): Bacteria > Pseudomonadota > Gammaproteobacteria > Pseudomonadales > Azotimanducaceae > Azophilus. Next base: position 4,378,944 of record OZ244892.1, on the reverse strand, counting down.
ACGGTGTCGACGCGGGCCGGGAATCGCAAGTACCATTCCCGGCCCGCGCCATTCTTCCACAGCGCACACCGTTCCGATCAAGGAGGACGAGCCCATGGAAGGCCCGACATCGAACATCTACTTCTCGCAACGGCTGCGCCTGCACTACGTCGCCTGGGGCAACGACGATGCACCGCCGATGCTGCTGATTCACGGCGGGCGCGACCACTGCCGCAACTGGGACTGGGTCGCCGAGGCGTTCCGCGACGACTACCGCATTATTGCCCCCGACCTGCGCGGCCACGGCGACTCCCAGTGGCTGCTCGGCGGCAGCTACGACCACGTCGACTACGTCTACGACATCGCGCAACTGCTCCATCAGCGAAACCACACGCCGGTGACCATCATCGGCCATTCCATGGGCGGTTCCATCGCGCTGCTCTACAGCGGGCTCTATCCGGAGACGGTCACCAAGCTCGTCTCCATCGAAGGCATGGGGCCGCCGCCGGAAATCCTCGAAGAACGCCTCAATCAACCGGTCGAGACACGTCTGGACAACTGGGTCAGGGATCTCCGCCAGATCTCCGGCCGCATCCCCAAACGTTACCGCTCGCTGGAAGATGCCTACGAACGCATGCAGACGGAAAACCCGCACCTTACCGAATCCCAGGCCCGGCACCTGACGATACACGGCAGCATCCAGAACGAGGATGGCACCTTCAGCTGGAAGTTCGACAACTACGTCCGCTCGATGGCGCCGGTCGCCCTGTCACAGCAGGAGCAGTTCAAGCTGTACAGCCGCATTACCTGCCCGACCTTGCTGTTCCGCGGCACCGAAAGCTGGGCTGCCGACCCCGCCAAGGACGGCCGTGTCGATTATTTCCAGGATGTACGTGTCGCCAACATCGAAGACGCCGGACACTGGGTGCACCACGATCAGCTCGACGAGTTCGTCGCCATTACGCGCGCCTTTCTGCAAGAGTGACGAATGAGCGAGCGGGCGCGGCTGCTCCACGCGAGCCCCTGGCAGGGCGTATTGCATGTCACCGGAGGCGGCACCGGCTTGCTCGCGGAGATGCTCGGCAGCGCCGGAGCATCCCGCACCGTGCTGGACGCGAGCATTCCCTATTCGATGGCCAGCCTCGAGGACTTGCTGGGCAACCCCCCGGACCGGGCATGCAGCGGCGCAACGGCCCGGGCACTCGCCATGGCCGGCTTTCAGCGCGCGCAACGCCTGGGGGCCACTCGTCCCTTCGGTTTCGGCAGCACCGCGAGCCTGGCCACGGACCGGGTCAAGCGAGGCAAGAGCCGGGCCCACATTGCGGTGCAGACGGCGGATCGGGGATTTCATCTGGAGGTGCAACGGTTCTCGAGCGGCGACCGCGCCCTGCAGGAACGGGAACTGGCCGAGACCGGCTGGGAGACCCTGCTGGCCGCCCTCGGCTTGCGAAGCGCCGGCCCAGCCGCCATGCAATCGCTGCGGGCCGCGCCGGCCTGGCGTGCGCTGGTGGAAGGCTCGGCGGACCATGTCAGCACGGCGCCCCACGACGGCGCCCTGCTGTTCCCCGGGTCTTTCAACCCGCTGCACGACGGCCACCGGCGCATGCTGGCCATCGCCGAAGAACGCCTCGGAAAACAGGGCGCTTACGAACTCTCCATCGAGAACGTCGACAAACCGCTTCTCGACTACTTCGAGATCGGTGCGCGACTCGAGGCGCTCGACCGCCCCGTCTGGTTGACCCGCCTGCCGATGTTCTCGGCGAAAGCCCGGCAGTTTCCCGGCGCTACCTTCATCGTCGGCACCGACACCCTGGTGCGCATCGCCGACCCCCGCTATTACGGCGGGCCGCACGAACGCGACGAACAACTCGAGGAGTTGCTGAGCCATGGCGTGCGCTTCCTGGTGTTCGGCCGCCTGTTCGACGGGAACTTTCGGGCGTTGGGCGAATTAACCCTGCCGGCGGCCCTGATGGATGCCTGCGACGGCGTGAACGAAGCGGAATACCGCCTGGACCTGTCTTCCGCGGCCATCAGAAACGCCCGGTGAGCCCCGGCGATTCCGTGCGCACTACCGTCTTCCAGCGCCCTCCCTTGAACCGCGAAACCAGCATGGCGCCCTTGACCAGGTAGTCGCCCACCAGCGCCGCATAGACCCAGACGACGGGCAATTCCATCCAGGTGAATGCCGCTGCCAGCCCGCAACGCACGACGATGAGGCCGATGAACGTCGCCACGAGCGGAAAGCGGGTGTCGCCCGCGCCCCGCAACGCCCCGCCGATCGCGAACTCGATCGCCATCAGCGGCATCATGGCGCCCATCAGCACGATGAACTGCACGGTGTAGGCAACGGTCTGCGGTTCGTCGCCGATGAACAGGCTCGCCAGTTCGTTCGCGAACACCATGACCGGCAGGGCCAGCCCACCCATCGACAGCATCGCCAGCCCCCCTGCCCGCCAGCCGCTTCGTTCCGCGCCCGCATGATCGCCCGCCCCGAGATGCTGTCCGACCAGGGTCGATCCGGCGATGGAAAAACCGAACCCGACCATGAAGCAGACCATGAGCATGTTGGCGCCCACATTGTAGGCGGCAAATGCCTCGGTGCCGTAGAAGTTGCCGATCAGAATCAGGAAGACGAAAAAACCGAACTGAAAGACAAGCTGCTCGAAGGCGGCCGGATAACCGATGTGCAGCAATCGTTGCAGGCGTTCCCGCCGCCACCAGCCGCCCTTCACGTGGCGGATGCGAAACTTCTGCATGAGCCAGAGACCGAGCAGCACGGCGCCGCCAAGGGCGAAGGACACGCCGGCCGCCGCCGCCACCCCGGCAACGCCAAGTCGCGGAAAGCCGAAGTTGCCGAAAACGAAAGCGTACAGCAGCGGGACGTTGATCAGATTGACCAGCGAGCCGATCCAGAGCGGCGACCAGGCGTCTCCCGAGGCGCGCAGCGCGGCGCTCAGTATGAAGGTCACCGCAAAGGCGAGATTGAACCAGCTCAACATGCGGATGTTTTCCGCGGCCAGGTCGAGGGTGGCCGGGTCGAGCCCGAAGACGCTGGCGACGGGACGTGCATAGAGAACGCCCAGCACCATGACCGCCAGCGAGAAAACCCCCGCCAGCGCCAGGGATGCCATGGTGACCCGGCTCGCCTCGCTGTAGTCCCCGGCGCCCCAGGCACGGGCGACCAGCGCGGTCGTGCCCGCGCTTACCGCCATCAGGATCGCCTGCATGGCGAAGAATACGCGCTGTCCCGCGCCGACGGCCGCCAGCGCGCCCGGCCCGAGTTCGCCGACGAACTTGGTCTGCACCATGGCCACCAGCGAATAGGACAGGTTGCCGAGAATCGACGGGAAAGCAAGCTGCCAGATGCCGGGGCTGACGAAGGGCCGGGGTTCCTCGCCCGGAGTCGTGGCCCGCGCGCCTTTCCGGCCCTGTGCGCTATCCGGTTCTTGCATGTCGGTGTGCACCCTCTGGACGATAGGCTAACATTCCCGCCTTTGCGACGAGATTGAACCATGACAGACACCGGCAGTTACGACGACATCGCCGTGACCATCGACGATTACGTCGCCACCGTGGAGATCCGGCGGCCGCCGCACAACTTCTTCGATCAGCGCCTCATCGGCCAGATCGCGGACGCCTTCGAAGCCCTGGACGAACGCACCGATTGTCGCGCCATCGTGCTGGCGGCCGAAGGCAAATCGTTCTGCGCCGGCGCCGATTTCAGTTCGAGAGACGACGTCGGCCGCGGCAGTTTCGGCGAAGACGCATTCGAAGCGACCACCGGCAGCCTGTACCGGGAGGCCGTCCGGCTGTTCTCGAACAAGACCCCCGTGGTCGGCGCCATTCAGGGTGCTGCCATCGGCGGCGGACTCGGCCTCTCTCTCGTGCCCGACTTCCGCATCGCCGCCCCGGAGGCGCGATTCTCGGCCAACTTCGTCAAGCTGGGCATCCACCAGGGGTTCGGCATTTCCGTGACCCTGCCGCGCCTCGTCGGCCAGCAGGCGGCCAACCTGATGCTGTATACCGGTCGGCGTCTGAATGGACAACAGGCCCTGGAGATCGGCCTGGTCGACCAACTCACCGACCGGGAGAACCTGCGCGAACAGGCGCGCGAACTCGCTCGGGAAATCGCCGGGAACGCACCGCTCGCCGTCGCCTCCGTGCGCGCCACCATGCGTCAGGGTCTGGCGGATGCGGTGGCACGGGCGACGGAACGGGAACTCTCCGAGCAGAAGTGGCTGCGCGGAACGAAAGACGCCGCAGAAGGCATACGGGCGGTGGCCGAGCGCCGACCGGGCGAATTCATCGCCGCCTGACCGCGGCAGGCGGCGAACAGCCCCCGCTATCCGGCGCCGTCGAGCAGTTCGTAGGCGCCCCGAAAAAACACCAGGGGGCGGGCGCCGGCATCGAGAATGCCCAGATCGTGCACCTTTCCCACCGCGATGGTGTGGTCGCCGGCATCGTGTTCCTCGATCAGTTCACAGTCGATGAACGCCAGCGCCCCGGCGAGAATCGGCGAACCGGTCGCGCCCGCACGCCACTCCAGGTCGGCGAACTTGTCGTTGCCGGTACGGGCGAAGACATCGCTCACCGCCTGCTGGCCCGCGGAGAGGATATTGATGCAGAAACTGCCGCTTTCCCTGAGCTTCGGCCAGCTCCGGCTCGACCTGGCCGGGCACAGCCCCACCAGCGGCGGCTCCAGGGACAACGAGGTGAACGACTGCGCCGCGAAGCCGGCAGGCGTACCGTCGAGGCAGCCGGTGGCGACAACTACCCCGCTCGCGAACTGCCCCAGCGTGGTGCGGAATTCCCGGGCATCGAACTGACTCATGCGAACCCTTCGGAAATCGATTGCGGCACTATAACCATCCGAATCGGGTTGCGATAGCGGTGCGCCGCGTGCCCTGCCGGCGCGCCTACCACCTCCGCGCCCATTTCCATACAATGGCCCGCTGACCAACTGGAGAGGCCCCGCTGACGTGAACGAGTTGCAGCAATTCCGCAACGAAGTGCGAGACTGGCTCGAGGACAACTGCCCGCAGTCGATGCGCACACTGACCCCCGAAGACGAAGTGATCTGGGGCGGACGCCGGGAAACGTTCAAGAACCCGGACTCGAAAATCTGGCTCGACCGCATGGCGGCGCGCGGCTGGACCGCACCGCAATGGCCGAAAAACTACGGCGGCGGCGGGCTGTCGTTCGAGGAAGACCGGGTGCTTCAGCAGGAACTCGCGCGCATCAAGGCACGGGTGCCGCTGAACAGCTTCGGCATCTGGATGCTGGGCCCGGCGCTGCTCGAATTCGCCGACGAACAGCAGAAACAGGAACACATCCCGGCCATCGTCCGCGGCGAAATCCGCTGGTGTCAGGGTTACTCGGAACCGGGCTACGGCTCCGACCTGGCCGGTCTGCAGACCCGGGCCGAGGACCGGGGCGATCACTACCTGGTCAACGGCTCGAAGATCTGGACCTCCTACGCCAACCACGCCGACTGGATATTCTGCCTGGTGCGCACCGACCCCGAGGCGCCGAAGCATCAAGGCATCAGCTTTCTGCTCTTCGACATGGCGAGCGATGGCGTTTCCACCTCGCCCATCGAACTCATCAGCGGTTCGTCACCGTTCTGCCAGACCTTTTTCGACAACGTACGCGTTCCCAAGCGCAACCTGGTCGGCGAGCTCAATCAGGGCTGGACAATAGCCAAGCGCCTGTTGCAGCACGAGCGCAACATGGTCGCGGGCATCGGCGGAAACTCGGCCATCGGCGTTACCGGCTCGAAGCTGGAGGATGTGGCGAAGCACTACCTCGGCGACCGTGACGGCCGCATCGACGACCCGGTCGTCCGCGACCGGATCTGCGGTCACCGCATGAACGACCGGGCGCTGCAACTCACGTTCGCCCGGGTCGGCGAAGAAGCGAAAGCCGGCCAGCAGAGCGGCCATCTCGCCTCCATGTTCAAGTACTACGGTACCGAACAGAACAAGCGCAAGTACGAACTGATGCTGGAAACCATGGGCGTCGCCGCAACGGGCTGGGAGGGCGATGCTTTCAGCGAGCGGGAACGCACCTGCACCCGGCAATGGCTGCGCTCCAAAGGCAACTCCATCGAAGGCGGGACCAGCGAGGTGCAGTTGAACGTCGTCGCCAAGAGGGTACTGGGGCTGCCCGACTGACCAGCGGGGTGAACCGTGTCCATCCGTGAAATGGCGGCTCTGGATCTCGGGTCCAACAGCTTCCACCTGATCGTTGCGCATCAGTCCAACGGCCACCTGCAGGTCGTCGACCGCATCAAGGAGATGGTGCGGCTCGGGGAAGGGCTCGGCACCGGCAATCGTCTCTCGGAGCCCGCGGCGCAGCGGGCCATGGATTGCCTGGAGCGCTTCGGCCAACGTCTGCGCGACCTGCACCGGGACAACGTCCGCGTGGTCGGCACCAATACGCTGCGAAAGGCCCGCAATTCGGCGCAGTTCATCGCCCAGGCTCGAGCAGCGCTCGGACACCCGGTCGAGGTGATCTCCGGGCGCGAGGAGGCCCGCCTGATCTATCACGGCGTCTCCCACACGCTCGAGGACAGCGACGACCGCCGGCTGGTGGTCGATATCGGCGGCGGCAGCACGGAACTCATCCTCGGCCGCTCGTTTCAACCCGAGATCATGGAGAGCCTGCATATCGGCTGCGTCGGCATCAGGGACCGGTACTTCCCGGATGGCCGCCTGACCCGCAAGTCGATGCAGGCTGCCATCAATCACTGCCGGCAACAGTTGCAGGCCGTGCGCAACCAGTACCGGGCGGTCGGTTGGGACCTCGCCATCGGCGCGTCGGGCACTGTGCTTGCCATCCGGGACGTGCTGACCCAACTGGAGGGCAATCCGGCCACGGTGATCTCGCGCGACGGGCTCGCATCGATCAATGAACGCCTGGTCGAGGCGGGGCACGTCGACAACGTGCGATTGCCCGGGTTGTCCGAGCAGCGGCGGCCTGTCTTTCCAAGCGGCATGGCGGTACTCACCGCCGTTGTCGATGCGCTGCGTCTCGACACGCTGAGGGCCAGCCGCGGGGCGTTGCGTGAAGGCCTGCTCTACGACCTGCTCGGCCGGGCCCACGACCACGACATTCGCAACAGCACCGTGCAGAACCTCATGGTCCGCTATCACATCGATATCACCCACGCCAAGCGCGTGCGCGACACGGCGCTCAGCCTGCTTGCCCAGACGGCGGCCGCCTGGGAACTCACCGAACCGTCCAACCGGTTGCTGCTGGCCTGGGCAGCCGACCTGCACGAAATCGGCATGGACATCGCCCACACCCATTACCACCGGCATGGCGGTTACCTGCTTGCCCACATGGACATGCCCGGGTTTTCGAGGCCCGACCAGTTTCAGTTGGCGAGCCTGGTGCGCTGCCACCGGCGCAAGTTTTCGGTGGAGACCGAACCCATGCTTGCCCACAAACACATTCTGCGCCTCGCCGTGCTGCTGCGCGTGGCGGTGATACTGAACCGCAGCCGCAGCAAGAAGCCGCTGCCCCATATCGGCGCAATCGCGCGAGACGACGAACTCACGTTGACGATTCCGGGGAAGTGGCTGGCGAAGCACCCGCTGACCAGCCTGAACCTGAAGGAAGAGGCCGAGTACTTCGCCGCGTTGCCGATGGCGCTGGAAATCGGGACGGGCTAGTTGCAGCGGGCCCAACCGGCTCAATGCGCCAGTTGCGCGAGCAATGTCTCCTGAGCGCTGCTGCGGTTGCCCGCTTCGTGACCCACTGGCGTGTAGGTGCCGTCGCTCTGCAGCACCCAGGCCTGGCAGTTGTCGTTCAGATAGGTGTCGAACGTTTCCTCGACGACCCGCCGCTTCAGGCTCTCGTGTTCGACCGGCAGGCAGGTTTCCACCCGATTGAAGAAATTGCGGCCCATCCAGTCGGCGCTGGAGATGAACACCTTGGGCTCCCCCCCGTTCAGAAAGTAGAAAACCCTGGGATGTTCGAGAAAGCGGCCGACGATCGACCGCACCCGAATGTTCTCCGAGACACCCTCCACCCCGGGCCGCAACCCGCAGATTCCGCGCACGATCAGGTCTACCTGCACGCCCGCCTGGCTCGCCCGGTAAAGCGCCTGGATGATCTGCGGCTCGATGAGCGCGTTCATCTTGGCCATGATGCGGCCCGTGCCGTTCTGCCTGGCGTTGGCAATCTCGCCCTCGATCAGTTCGAGCATGGACTTGTGCAGGGTGAACGGCGACTGCAGCAGTTTCTTCAGGCGACCGGCCCGCCCCATGGCGGTGAGTTGCTGAAAGACCTTCTGCACATCCTCGCCGATGTCCGGGTCCCGGGTGAACAGCCCGTAGTCCGTGTACAGCCGGGCGGTGCGGGTGTGGTAGTTGCCGGTGCCGAGGTGCGTGTAGCGTTTCAGCGAGGCGCCTTCCCGGCGGATGACCAGGCACATCTTGGCGTGCGCCTTGTGCCCCACCACGCCATACACCACATGGGCGCCGGCGCTCTGCAGATGGTTGGCCAACTCGATGTTGGCCGCCTCGTCGAAGCGGGCGCGCAGTTCGATGACCACCAGAACTTCCTTGCCGTTGTTGGCCGCATCCGTCAGTGCTTCCACCACCACCGAGTCGGTGCCGGTGCGGTAGAGCGTCTGCCGGATGGACAGCACCCCCGGGTCCCGGGCCGCCTGCCGCAGGAACTCGACGAAGGGAGCGAACGACTGGAACGGGTGGTGCAGCAGGACATCGGCGCGGGAGATCGCCTCGAACATGTCGTTTGCGGAGCGTACCGGCTCCGGAACGCTCGGCGTGAATCCCGGGTACTTCAAGTCGGGCCGGTCGACGAGGTCGGGCACGGTGGCCAGGCGCATCAGGTTCACCGGCCCGTTGCAGCGATATACGTCGTCCTGCAACAGGTGAAACTGAGCCACGAGAAAGGCCTCGAGATCGTCCGGGCAGTCCTGGGCGACCTCGAGCCGTACCGCATCGCCGTAACGCCGGGAGGACAATTCGCCTTCCAGGGCGCGCAGCAGGTCGTCGACCTCTTCCTCGTCCACGAACAGATCGCTGTTGCGGGTGACGCGAAACTGGTAAACGCCGGTGGCTTTCATGCCGAGGAAGAGGTCGCCCGCGTGGGCGGCGATGATCGAGGAAAGCAACACGAACTCGTTGGGGCTGGCGGCGCAGGAATCCGGCAGGCGGACCACCCGCGGCAGCGACCGCGGCGCCTGCAGCACGGCCTTGCCGCTGTTGCGGCCGAAGGCATCCTTGCCCTCGAGGGTGACGATGAAGGTCAGGCTCTTGTTGATCAACTGGGGAAACGGATGCGCCGGGTCGAGACCGATCGGGCTCATCACCGGCGCCAGTTCATGGTTGAAGAAGCGCTTGATCCAGCGCCGCTGAGGGCCATTCCAGTCTTCGTTGCCGATGAAGCGAATGTCCTCACCATGAAGGGCGGGCAACAACGTCTCGTTGAGCGCGACGTACTGTTCGTCGACGATTTCGTGGGCCGTCTGCGCGATGCGGCGCAACTGTTCCGACGGCGTCATGTTGTCCGGGCCCCGGTGTTGTGCGCCATAGGCCTCCTGCTGCTTGAGGCCGGCAACACGCACTTCGAAGAACTCGTCGAGTATCGAACTGAAGATGCACAGGAACCGCAGCCGCTCGAGCAGCGGCACGGCATCGTCCTTGGCCTGCGCGAGCACCCGGCGATGGAACTCCAGCAGCGACAATTCGCGATTGATGTAAAGTTCCGGATTGTTGAGCGCGTCGCTGTCCATTGCGCTGAAACGCCGGGTTCAGGGGATCGCCGAGTTTAGCACGCAGGTCATCACAGCAATGTCTCGCAGAGATCGCATATACCGGGGCCCCCACAATCAGTTGGTCGACTTCGCGTTCGACGAAAACGTTGCCGAGGTGTTCCCCGACATGATCCGGCGCAGCGTGCCTGCTTACGAAACGGTGATTCCCCTCACCGGCCTGCTGGCGGCACGTCACCTCGCCGGGGCAAGACCGGTTCCCCGGGCGGACGCTGGCAGTATCGACGCCGGGGTCGCGCCCACGGAACGGGTCGGCGAGCGTCCCGAGCGCGCAATCGAGCCGGCAGGCGAGGGCCTGGTGTTCGACCTCGGCTGTTCCCTGGGGGCGACAACGCTGGCCCTGCTTCACCAACTGGGAAACCGGCCGTGCCGGGTCGTCGCCGTGGACAATTCGAAACCCATGCTCGATCGTGCCGCCGCGCTGGTGAGGGACGCCCGGGTCGAGTTCCGGTTGGCGGACCTGCGCGAGACCGACGTCAGCGGCGCCGATGTCATACTCATGAACTACGTGCTGCAGTTCCTTCCCCCCGCCGAGCGACCGACGTTGATGAGCCACTTCCAGGAGCAGATGGCGCCGGGCGGGCTGCTGCTGCTTTCCGAGAAGATCGACTTTCCGACCGCGGAAGACCAGGCATTCTTCGACGCAGCTCACCTGGCATTCAAGCGGGCCAACGGCTACAGCGAACTGGAAATCAGCGGGAAACGAAACGCGCTGGAAAAGGTGATGATCGTGGATTCCGAGGAAGTCCACCTGCAGCGGCTGGAGGCGGCCGGCTTCGCCCCGGTGAAAACCTGGTTTCGCTGCCTGAACTGGGCTTCGTTCGCGGCCTGGTCATGAAGCCCGAAGGTCGCGCCGAACCCCTGGCACCGGGATTCGACGGGCTCTTTGCCCGCTTGCCGGACTGGTCCGGTCTGAGTGACCTGCTGCTTCACAATCTGCATGGCCACGGCGACTCCGCGAAGTGGCTGCGGGCTTTAGCGCGCATATCTCACCTACTTCCTTCTGCGGACGCAGATGCACTCGCCATGGCGACGAAAGCCGGCGATGGATCCGGGCTGGAGAGCAGGCCGGCCGTTCGCCCCTCGTCGATTTCGTTCGGAGACACCGTGACCGTTGCGGGCGAACTGCCCCGAGCGGAGGGCAAACGGCTGCGCGAGGCGCTGCTGGCGTTGCATCCCTGGCGCAAGGGGCCGTTTTCGCTGTACGGCATTCACGTCGACAGCGAGTGGCGCTCCGACCGGAAGTGGCGGCGTGTCGCGCCTCACGTCGATCTCGAGGGGTTGCGTGTTCTCGATGTCGGCTGCGGCAACGGCTATTACGGCTGGCGCATGCTGGGCGCCGGCGCCGCTCTCGTCGTCGGCATCGACCCGTCCGTGCTCTGCTGTGTGCAGCACCAGGCAATCCAGTCATGCGTGGGCGACGATCGAAACCAGGTGCTACCGCTGGCGCTCGAAGCGTTGCCCGAAGCACTGAGCTGCCGGCGCTTCGATGCGGTGTTCAGCATGGGCGTCGTCTATCATCGCCGCGACCCGTTGGACCACCTGCGGCGTCTGCGGCGATGCCTGGTTGCAGGCGGCATCGCAATCATCGAAAGCCTCGTGGTCGAGAGCGCCGAAACCCTGAACCCCGGCGGCCGCTACGCGCGCATGCGCAATGTCTGGCAGGTGCCCACACCCGAAGGCCTGGTGCGCTGGACGGCCGAAGCCGGGTTCGCCGACGTTCGCCTGGCGGACTTGAATCGCACGACCACGGCGGAACAACGCTCTACCGAATGGATGCACTTCGACTCCCTCACCGAGGCCCTGGACCCGTCGGACAGCACCCGCACGATCGAAGGCCACCCCGCTCCAAAGCGCTGCGTGCTGATCGCACGCAACCCTTGAAACGCAAGGGCGCGGCCGCTGACGCATCTGCTGTTAGACTTGCCGAGCCGCGGCAATCGACCTGCGCACATGTTTAGCCTGTTTCCGTTCACCTTCCGCTTTCGCGGCAAAGTCCGCAGGCTGTTCGACATGTATCGCTGTTTTCTGGCGCACCCCGGCAAGGGCCTGCACCCCACAGAGATCGCGCGTCACACCGGCATCGCTTTCATGCCCGTGGTCAGGATGCTCGAGCGCACGCCGGAACTCTTCGTGCGCCTGCCGAAACGGGACGGGCTGACGCGCTATCGGTTGACCAGCGCCATGACAGCGAGGGAGCCCGAGGACGTGGAGAAATTCCTCGCCGGCCAGGCACGCCGCGAGAGCCTGATTCTCTACGCAGTGGGCCTCATGGTGCTGTTTGCCCTGCTCATCGTCGTCATCCTGATCGGGCCCGTGCTGTGAGCACAACAACCCATGCCTGAAGGCCTCGGCAAGGACTTGCGAGCGCTACAGGAGCGGGCCACGGCGTTGGCCCATCGTCTGCACTCGGCAAGCATGCGAACCGAAGCGGTCGCGGCCTCCCGGAAAGCCGGGTTCTTTCAGATGACGCAACCTGAAAGTCATGGCGGTACGGCCGCAGGACCACTGGCTCTTACCGTAGCGCGCGAGGAGTTGGCAGCCGGCAATCCGCCGTTCCTCGACGCCGCATTCGGCCCCGGACCCGGCGTGCTGGCAGGCTGCGCCGAGCCGCTGGCCCGCGACTATCTGCAGCCCATGCTGCGTGGCGAGAAAAGAGCGGCTTTCGGATTCACCGAGCCCGAAAGCAATCCGACCACCGGCCGGCTCGACGGCAGCGATCTCGTCGTCAATGGCTGCAAGTCCTACGTCACCGGCGGGGCCGAAGCGGATTTCATCAATACGCTGGTGCGCATCGAGGACAGCGGCCCCGCCATGGTGGTGATCGATACCGGGACGCCGGGGGTCAGCATGACCGAGCGCTTCGAATCGCTGGACGGCAGCCATCACGCGGCCTTCGAATTCACCGATGTCCGGGTGCCCGAGCGTCACATCGTCGGCAAGCCCGGCGATGGCCTGCCCCGGGCCATGGGCCAGATCTCTGATACGCGCCTGGCGCTCGCCGCCACCTGTGTGGGCCTCGCCCGCTGGGTGGTCGGTCTCACCACAGACCGTCTTGGTACGCTGGACCGGCACGGCAAACCGCGCGGCGACCGGGAAGGTGTGCGCCTGCGCTACGCCGACATGCGCATGCAGACCTTTGCCGCCCGCAGCATGCTGTATCGAACGGCCCGGCTGGCGGATTCCGGCGCCAACACGGTCAACGAGTGCATCATGTGCAAGGTGTTCGCGACGGAAGCCATTACCGCAATCGTCGATACCGCCATCGAGTTGCACGGCGGCGAGGCGCTGGTGGTCGGCCATCCGCTCGAATTGCTGTATCGGCGGGTTCGCGCCTGGCGGCTGGCCGAGGGCGCAGCGGACGTATTGCGGCTCAACCTGGCGCGTGGCGCCCTCGACCTCGACAAGGGCACCCTTTAGCCAGACTTCCGCAACTCAGCGCCTGATCGCGTGTAACTCCTTACAAGTGCACTACCTATCGGCCTGTCGCACCGCCGGCACCGGCCACCGCGTGCGGCGTGCGCCCCTTCGTCAGACTTGCCGCAATCGTTGCCGCGATTTCGTAGGAGTGCAATCGCGCACCGTGGTCGTAGATGTGGGAAGACACGATGATTTCGTCCACGCCGGTGCGGTCGACGAATGCCTGCATCGAATCGCGCACCTCATCGGGTGCGCCGACCGCGGAACAGGCCGTGACCTGGCTGAGCAGATTGCGTTCCGCCGGGCCGAGATTCGCTTCCAGGTCCGCCACCGGCGGCGGCAGGGGCCCGGGGTTGCCGGACCGCAGTTTCAGGAACGACTGCTGAGAAGACGTGCGCAGCAACCGCGCTTCTTCGCCGGTGTCGGCCGCGAAGACGTTGAACCCCGCCATGGTGTACGGCTCGGCGAGTTGGGGAGACGGGACGAAGTGTTCCCGGTAGGTCGCCAACGCCTGGTCGAGCGCAGCCGGCGCAAAGTGCGAGGCGAACGCATAGGGCAGCCCCAACAGCGCCGCAAGCTGCGCCCCGTAGAGGCTCGAACCGAGTATCCACAGGGGCACCTTCAGCCCCGTCCCGGGCACGGCGTGCACCCGCCGCTCCGGTTCGGGGTCGGCGAAGTAGTCCCTGAGTTCCATCACGTCCCTGGGAAAGTCGTCGATTTCGCCCGTGAGGGTGCGTCGCAATGCATGGGCGGTCAGCTGATCGGTCCCGGGAGCCCGCCCGATGCCGAGATCGATACGCCCCGGATACAGGGATTCGAGGGTGCCGTAGTGTTCGGCGATCACCAGCGGCGCGTGATTGGGCAACATGACGCCGCCGGCGCCCACGCGGATCGTCGAAGTCTGGCCGGCGACATGCCCGATCACCACGGACGTGGCGGCACTCGCGATACCGCGCATGTTGTGATGCTCCGCCACCCAATAGCGGGCGTAGCCCCATTGCTCCGCATGCCGGGCGAGATCGACCGAATTGGCAAACGCCTGCCCGGCATCGCCGCCTTCCACAATGGGCGCCAGGTCGAGTACCGCAAGCTTGACTGGCATGAACTTACGCTTTCCTGTATCGGGGTCGAGGGCGAACCCTAAGCCATCGGGCCCGGCCGACGCCAGCCGGGCACAGCGCGCTCACGGGCTTTCCTCGTGACCATGGGGCCGGAGGGGCAGGGCCGGGTAGCGGTCGGAACGGGTTCCCGGAATCGGACGATTGTCCGCACGGTGATAGGTGAACACGCATGACAGCTTGAGATCGTCGCTCGAATTCTTGCCTGCCGCATGGATCGCCCGGCAGTGAAAGAACAGCACGTCGCCGGGCTCGAGCACGACATCCCGTGCCTCGCGAATCAGCGCCTTGTTCTCGGCCAGGCGCGGGCGCAGGAACAGGTCCCGGTCGAACCGCCCGCGGTCGAGTTCCAGGCGGTGGCTGCCGGGGATGATTTTCAGCGCGCCGTTCCTGCGAATCTCACTGCCGAGGGCCAGCCACACCGACACCAGTTGCGGCCGGTCGAACGACCAGTAGCGAATGTCCTGATGCCAGAGGGTCGCACTGCTGTAGCCCGGATGCTTGGTCATGACGCAGTTGTGGTGGCACTGGGACAGCACGGGTTCCCCATCGAGAAACGCCCCGAGTTCCGTTCGCATCCGCGACGAGGTCGCCCAGTCCCGCAACTGCGGAAAGCGCGATGCGGCGAGCAGCAGACGCCGGGGCGTTCGCCCGCCCGCCGCTTCCAGACCCGTGGGTGCCCCCGGATAGCCCACGTCCGCCTCGAACTCCGCCGGCCCGAGCAATGGGTCCAAGGCCGCTACCACGGACCGGCGGATGCGGGTACAAAGCTCCGCGCCCACCATTCCTTTCACCACCAGGAAGCCATCGCGCTCGAAAAGCGAGGCACTCGGTGACCGTCTAGTGTCCTGTGTCACAAATACACTACCTTTCAGCGCGCCGCACAAGGGCTGTGGGAAGGCGCGGCCCGCCGGACATATCGAGGGTCGCATCACCCCCATAGCCCTGGTGCGGCGCACCCTTCGAGAGGGTGCAAAACCGCCGATGGCCGTGTTGCGGCCCTTGCCAATGTCCAGACATTACCTGCGGACCGCGCCTTGCCCTCGACAGTTTTGCACCCTCTGAAAGGCAGCGTAATCGTGGCACAGGACACCCGGTTGCGTTTGCTCGTTCATCGGTGCAATTCTCACCCGATATCCACTCGCGCGGTAGTGTTCGCGTTTTGAGCGCGCGGCGGGAGTTCGACTACTGACCTCGTGGCTATAGACGGCAGAAGTCGTTCATTCGTGATCAGGTCGAGCCGGCATGAAGCGGTGGCTTTGGTTTTTGTGAGACGTGAAGGAGATGGAGATGTCGCAACGGAACCCGACCGCGAACCCGGCGGCCCGCCCCGAGCGCGACGGATTTCCCGTGGTCGTTCACGTCAAGCTCGTGCGCGGCGACCGCATTTTCCTGTTGCGCCGGTCCGCAACCGGTTTCATGGACGGCTATTACGGATTGCCCGGCGGCCATCAGCGACAGGGCGAGAGCGTCAGCGAGGCAGCGATGCGGGAATGCCGGGAGGAGGCGGGGGTACTGCCGGTCCATCTCGAGCCCCGTTGCGTTCTTCCCTACATTTCCGGACGTCACCAGGGTCTGAATTTCCTGTTCGAAGCAGAGCGGTTCGAAGGCGAACCGCACATCGCCGAGCCGGATTTGTTCGATGACAGTTGCTGGGCGACCCGGGACAACCTGCCGGCCAGAGTCACCCCATGGCTGCTCGATGCCCTGGCCATGCCGCCCAACCGCTGGTTCCGGGAATTCCGCTGGGATTGAGCCTGCCGGTCCTTAGGGACCGCGCAATAATAACTTCACCTATACTTGGTTAACTGTAGCACAATAGTCCTACCTGTCATCGATACTAAAATGCCCGGATAGCCCCCACAAGCATTGATAATACGCGTTTTTCGAATGCGGTCTCTACGCGCTGTTCGAGTCGCTCAAGGTCGGCGCGGGGGGTGATGCGCGGATCGCCCGCTTGTTGGGCATCGACCCGCATACGGTCGCGAAGGGACGGCGGCAATTGTTGGCCGGGGATGTCACATCCGAGCGGCTGCGCAAACCCGGCGCCGGGAATCCGGTCGATGACGTCAAACAGGTCCTTGTGAACGCTTCGATCGAGTTCCTCGCCCGTGATGACAGACACGCTGGTCTGAGTGTCTTGCAGCGAGCGCTCCAGGAGTTCACCGCGAACGATGATCCCCTCGATCTCGCTGGGCGGTTGGGCTTGCGCTGGCAGCGAAATGGCAGTCATCAGTATCAGGCATGCTGCGGACCTCACAATCCCACCTCCACCTCCACTCCGATGATGCGGGGCGCATCGAGCGGCGCATAGAAGGTGCCGTCCGCGCCGAACAGGAAGTGCTCGAAGGCCAGGCCGGACGGGTAGCGCTCATCGGTCAGGTTTTCCACGAACCATTGCACCCGCAGCCGGTCCCGCTCATACCCTGCCTGCAGGTTGACCACCGCCACCGTGTCCCGCACCGCCCGATTGCGCTCATCGAGAGGCGTGTCTCCCGTCACGCTAAGTTCGCCGCGCACGAAGAAGCCGGATTCGAACTCGTAGAGCGCGGAGAAGTTGGCGTCGAATTCCGGCACCAGCTTGACCGGCTCGCCGTCAAGGTCAAACTCTTGCACCGCCTCGCCTTGGGCACCGGCTTGGAACAGGAAGTCTTGGTAAGTGGCCTCCGTATAGCCGAAGCTCGCCACCAGCTTCAATCGCTCGATGGGCTCGTAAACCGTTTCAATCTCGAAGCCGTAGCTCTGGATGTCGGCATTGGCGCCAATGAAGGCTGATGAGGTGACCCGGCCCATCTCGTCGGTCAGCACCCGGACTTCCTGCCAGTTGTCGGATTCAATGTAGAAGGCCGCCAGGTTCAGGTAGCCGCGGCCATCGGGTAGGCGGGTCTTGGCCCCGACCTCGTAGCTCCATACCGACTCCTTGTCATAGATGGTCAGGTCTTCGCTGATGTTCGCGTCCTCGGCCAGCGTCAAGTTGAAGCCACCAGGCACGTATCCCTTGGATGCGCTTGCGTAGAAATTCAGGCTTTCGGAGGCTTCATAGCTCAGCACGAAGCGAGGCAGCAGTTCAGTGAAGTCCTCCTCCAACTGAATGTCGAAGAAGTTGAGCTGAATGAGGCCGATGTTTAGCGGGGGGCCTTCCTGTTGCACCGTCTCGCGCTTGGCCCAGTCGTGACGCAGGCCCACCGTCGCGCTTAAAGCCTCGACGCCCAGCGCGAAAGTCGCGGAACCGAACAGGGCGATGTCTTCGCCCTTGGCGAATTGCGGCGGGGTCAGCACGTAGGGGTTGTAGTCATCCAGCATCGGGTTGAAGGCGCTGGTGGTCAACAGGGTACGCTTGTCCTCCTTGTACCAGGACACGCCAACGATATAGCTGAACAGGTCGCTGTCCGGCGAGGTGAAGCGCAGTTCCCCGCTCCAGAACTCCTCCTTTTCCAGCTCGCGGCCCGCAAGGCCCGGAATTTCAAAGAACGGGGGGCCGAACAACGGGTTGTCGGGCATGTAAAACGGATTGGGGAACAGGAAGTAGCTGCCCGCAGTCAGGTCAAGATCAAGGCCGGCCGAGTCCTTTTCCAGCTCGGTGAAGGAAAAGGCCGCATCCAGCGCACCGTAGGGCAGTTCATAGGTGGCCGAGAGGCCAGCCAACACGTCCTGCTCGTCGGTGTGCTTGGGTGCGTCGTTCAGGAACTCAAAGCGTCCGACCTCGCGCCCACCGTTGAAGAAGTCGCCGTACAGGCTGTCGTACAGGTTGCGGTCAATCGGCGGGTACTCCTGATCGAACAGGCCCGGGGCCTTGGTATCGAGAATGTAGGCGGTGCCGTTGATCGTCAGTTGTTCGCTGGGCTGCCAAGTCATGCGTGCCTGCAGGAACAGGTCCCGAATCTCCCCCGGCTCGCCGGTCAGTGAAGCCGGATTGGAGATGTACGAGTCTTCCTTCTGCGCCCGGAACGCGAGCGACCCCGACATCGCGCCTTCGACCAAGGTGCCGCCAAGGAAGCCATCGAGCGTGTAGCCTTGGTCGCCGTTGAAGGTGGTTGCCGTCAGCCGGACGTCAGCCTCCTGCTTCAGATTCGACTGGCGGCTGTTGATGATCAGCAGTCCCGCCTCGCTATTAGCGCCGTAGAGGGTTGATTGCGGGCCGCGCAGCACCTCGATCGAGTCTATCTGGCTGAGCACGGCATTGCTGAGTTCCCGGAAGGGAATGCCGTCAATGTAAAGCGCCGCCCGGTTGACGATGTAGGGGTTCGACTCGATGCCGCGGATGGTTACGAACACCGAACTGAGCTGGGCGGTCTCGTTGAACTGCACGTTGGGCACCAGGTCGTCAATGCGCCGCAGGTCGCGGATGCGCGCCTCGTCAATGAACTCCTCGGTCATGACCGTTACGGCCACATCGCTTTGCAGCAGCGTTTCCGTGCGCTTCTGCCCGGTTACGAGAATTTCCTCAATGGCAACTGGATCACTTTCCTGGCCGCCGCCCTGTGACCATGCAGGTGCGGAAGCCACCGCCAAGAGCGCACTGGCGAAAGCACCTGCCCGAAGCGCAGATGGCAGTTGATCGATCACTGTGTTCATAGGCCGCGCTTGTCCTCCAGTTGCTGGTTCAGATGGATAAGTCCCGTTGCGGGCAAGATGAGCAGACATCATTTCTGATTGCAAATGATAATAGAACATATTTGCATTACCAGTATTCCGCTCAACAGGCTTTAGCCTAGGATTTTGCACTCAAGTTCCTCACGAAAAGTGCCGTTTGCGTCGCGTAGAATGGCGGCAACTCCATTGTTGCCATGGAACCATTATGAAAATCGGCCCCATACTGGCAGTCATCTTCGTCGCGGGTTACATCGGGCTTGAGATCTACTTCGTGCAGAAGCTCGGCTACCGCATGGAGCCGCTCTACATCCACAACGAGTTTGTCTCGGCAAACTACGCCGTCGAGCGCTGTGGAGGCCCGGCAGGGGAGGAAAGGGAACGCTTCCTACGCAATTTCTCCATCGTGACCAGCCGGGCAAGCAAGGCGCTTGAGGAGGAGAACTCCGATAAGTCAGCGGCGGACATCGCGCTGGCCCTTGCTGAGCGCCGCACCGAGCGCGAACGGGAAATCGATGCCCTCATCGATGCCAAGGGATGCAAAGACATGGACCTGTGGCGCCTGGTGAAGCTCCACGAGATCCGCGCCCGGCTCAACTTGGGTTAAGCGATGCGTGCCCAGCTACTAGCTGGCCGGCTTCTAGGTGGCTCGCTTCCAGGCGGCCGCCTTCTAGGTGGCCGGATCGAGATCGATCACCACTTAGGGACCGCGCAATAATAACTTCACCTATACTTGGTGAACTGTAGCACAATAGTCCTACCTGTCATCGATACCAAAAAAGTCCGGATAGCCTCCATATTCATTGATAATGCGCCTTTTTCGAATGCGGCCTACGCGCTGTTCGAGTCGTCCTGAAAATGTTACATTTGTCATCTGATGCGCTAAAAAGGCAACTGTAACACTATGAGAACCGCGACCTACGACGCCGCCGCCCTGAAACGCCTGCTGGAAGCCGAGCGGGTCTGCACCCTCGACGACTTGATGCAGGCGCTGGGAACGCAGGTCAGAATGACCGTGTTCCGCAAGCTCTCGGAACTGTCGTATCTGACCAGTTATTCCCACCGGGGCAAGTACTACACCCTGCGCGCACTGTGCCGCTTCGACGCCGACGGCCTGTGGTCCGACGGTCTGGCCTGGTTTTCGCGCTTCGGCACCTTGCAGAACACCTGTCGGCACTTCGTCGAGCGTTCCGAGGCGGGATTGGCCGTGACCGAGCTGGATGTGGCACTGCATGTGGACACCCGGCAGGCGTTGCGGCGCCTGCACCGGCGGGGATTGCTGGAGCGGGAGAAGTTCGACGGGGTGTTCGTATACCTGTCCGCTCGGCCAAGCGACCCGCGCTGTCAACGGGCGGCACGCCGGGAAATGGCAGCCGGCGGGGAGGCGACGGAGGCGGCATTGGCGCACGAGTTGAACGCCGCAATCGTTTTGTTTTTCGGCCTGCTCGACGAACGTCAGCGGCGCTGCTATGCGGGGCTCGAGTCGCTCAAGGTCGGCGCGGGGGGTGATGCGCGGATCGCCCGCTTGTTGGGCATCGACCCGCATACGGTCGCGAAGGGACGGCGGCAATTGTTGGCCGGGGATGTCACATCCGAGCGGCTGCGCAAACCCGGCGCCGGGCGGCCGGCGGCGGAAAAAAAACGCCGCGGATAACCGATCGTATCGAGACGCTGCTGCAGGACGAGGTGGCGGGCGACCCCATCTGCGGATTGGGTTGGACGCGCAAGACAACCGCGAAGATCGCCGACGAGTTGGGTCGTCTCGGCATCGAGGTCAGCGCCAGGACGGTGGCGCGGCTGTTGGCCGAGATGGGGTTTTCGCTCGAGACCGCGCGCAAGAACATCGCCTCCGGCTTTACGCCCAAGCCGGACTATCGCGCTCACCGGGAGCGGCAGTTCCGGGAAATCAGCCGGGTGCGGCGGGGCTTCGTCCGTGCCGGCTTGCCCGTGGTCAGTATCGACTGCAAGAAGAAGGAGTTGATGGGGCGTTTCAAGAATCCCGGGAGCGTCTGGTGTCGCCAACCCAAGCAGGTCAACGACCACGACTTCCGCAGCGATGCCAGCGGCCTGGCCGTGCCCTATGGGATCTACGATGTGCGCAAGAATCGAGGCACCGTCGTTGTCGGCACCTCCCGCAATTCTGATCGTCTCCAAATGCGAGGTTGTTTTTGCGCGGCCCCTAAGCAACTCGCCACGATCATGCTGTTCGTTATTGCGGCTGCCCAAACAGCCGAAACGGCCCCCGACGGGCGCCCCTCCATTGGCGCTTGACGGATGGATCAACGTAGTCGATGGTTCAACTGCAACGACCCTGCCGTCGGCTCGAGGGAGGACCGATGACCGGCAACTCGCCATATTGCAGATGCAGATGATCGGAACGGCGCTCGGCCCCTCGTTGACGAGGGTGGCCATGGTGTTTCTGGTCGCTTTATTGGCCGATTCAGGGACGGCGCAGGCCGGTCAGGCGGTGCGCGACGATCTTGCGCAGATCTTTGCGGCAGCGCAGGGCTTGCGGCAACCCGAGATTGCCAACGGCATCCCCGATTTCTCTACAAGTGCAATCGAGAGGCAGAAAACCCAACTCCGCGACCTGCGTTCCCGATTCGATGCCCTGGACCCGGCAGGCTGGCCGATACCGGACAAGGTCGACTACCTGCTCGTTCGCGCCGAACTGGACATGCTCGACTACGGCTTCCACATCTATCGCGCCACGTCCAGAAATCCGGCGTTCTACCTGTCGTCGGTTTCCTCATTCGGCATGTTGAGCGGCGCGGCGCTGAGCGGCCTCGGCCGGCTCGTGCAGCAGCCACCGCCGTTCTCGCAGGATCGTGCTGCGGCGATACTGGCTCACATGCGCGGCATTCCGGCGATTCTCGAGCAGGCGAAACGGAACCTCTCGGAGCCGGTGCGGGAAATGGCGCGCTGGGCACTGCGTGACCTCGCCAACGCTGGCGCCGCCAGCACCGCTTTTGCGGAAAGGTTGCGCACACATTTCCCGGAAGAACTGGCCGACGAACTCGATGCGGCCGCGGCCGACATGGGCCTGGCCCTCGAATCGTATCGGCAATGGCTCGAGAACCGCCTGCCCGGCATGGCCGGCGCACGGCCCATCGGCCGTGACCTGTACGACTGGATCCTGCGGCGGATCTGGCTGCTGCCGTTCGACGCCGAAGACATCCTGCGGCTCGGGGAGCAGGAATTCGCCCGCTATCTGGCCTTCACGTCGTTCGAGGAATCGCGCAACCGTGGCCTGCCGCAATTGACCGGCGCCAGGACCACCGCGGAGTACGCGGCACGCACCGAAGCGGAAGCCCGGTCGATCCGCCGCTTTCTCGAGGAAAGGCGCGCGCTCGATATCCCGGACTACGTCGGCCCCTACCGAAGAACCGAAATGCCCGCCTACATCCAGGCATTCTCGTTATGGGCCGCCCTCAGCGGCTATCGGACGCCGGGCAACGGCGTCGTGAAATACTCGGTGCCGGAAGACCACCCCTACACGCAGACCTATTGGGAGTCGATCATGCGCGTCGACCCCAGCACGAACCTGTTCCACGACGGGATACCGGGGCACCACATGCAGGGCATCGTCTCCGGGCGCCACCCGTCGCCGATTCGCGCGGGCCGCAGAGACCGCTTCAAGAGCGAAGGCTGGTCGACCTACTGGGAGGAAACCGCCGTTCAGCTCGGCTACTACGACGAACGGCCCCGAAGCCGGGAACTGATCTACAATTTTCTGCGCCTGCGCGCCATGCGCATCATCGTCGATGTGAAAATGGCGCTGGGCGAGATGAGCGTCGACGAAGCCGTCGCCGCACTGATGTCCATTCCCCTGGACGAGCGTATCGCAAGCGAGGAAGCGCTCGACTTTCTGGCGGCCCCTACCGGCGGAATCGTGTATCTGGTCGGCAAACTGCAGATCGAGCGCCTGCTCGCCGACCGCCGACGCCAACTGGGCGCGGCCTTCGACCTGGCGGCATTCCACAATGAGCTTCTGGCCGCAGCCTGGGTGCCGATCGAACTCACCCGCTGGGAAATGACAGGAAAGGGCGAGAACGTGCAGCGCATGCTCGATGACCGAAGCCCGATGCCCCGGCCGTGATCGCGACCTGCAAACTTGTCGGGACCTGCGCACAATCGAGAACGCCACCAGGAATCGTGAAATCCAGGAGCGGAATTGCGCGAACCACGGCCTGACCGGGCCGTTACGCGACCGAATCGAGATAGAGGGGGTGGCCTTTGTTCAGTAGCTGCTGAACGTGGCGGTTTCCCCGGATCCTTGTGCTTCTGCTATCCGTCGGCACGGGATGGATGGGAGTTGCGCGTCAGCAGACGCGGGTCATGTCGAGGGGGCGGAATCGAACACCGGCTTCACGCTTCGCAATTTGTCCAGTTCGATATGGCAGTAGATCCGGTGCCCCTCTTTCTCTTCGCGGCAGGGAGGGGCCTCCTGCTCGCAGATCGGCCCGATCTTGCGCGGACAGCGCGTGTGGAACCGGCAGCCCGTCGGCGGGTCGAGGGCGCTCGGAACCGTGCCGGTCAGGCGCATGCTGCTTCTCTCCAGCTCCGGGTCCGGAATTGGAACGGCGGAAAGCAGTGCCTCCGTATAGGGGTGAAAAGGCGGTTCGAACAGCGCCTCCACCGGGCCCGTCTCGCAAATCCGGCCGAGGTACATCACGGCGACGGAATGGCAAAGCTGATGGACGGCGCTCAGGTCGTGCGAAATGAACAGGATCGCGGTTCCGTATTCCTGTTGAAACTCCTGCAGCAGATTCATGATTGCCGCCTGGACAGAGACATCCAGCGCCGACAGCGGCTCGTCACACAGGACGAGGCCGGGCCGGCCCGCAAATGCCCGGGCGAGCGCCACACGCTGTTTCTCACCGCCGCTCAACTGATTCGGCAGGCGGTCATGGTATTCCTCACCCAGCTTGACCGCCTCGAGTAGCCGCACGACCTCGTCCCTGATCCCGGCTTTGGGGACGGTTCCGAACAGTTGCAGCGGACGCGCGATCGCTTCTCCGACCGTGCGCCTGGGGTTCAGCGTCGAGTCCGGGTTCTGGAAGATCATCTGCAACTCTTCGAGCATGGCGATCGGACGGTCCTCGACGACCCGCGCCATGTCGACCCCTGCAAAGGCCAGTGTTCCATCGTTGGGCGGCACCAGACCGGCAATGCACTTGGCGAGCGTCGTCTTGCCGCACCCGGACTCGCCGACGATGCCGAGCGTGGCGTTGCTCGCCGCCGTCAGGCTGACTCCGTCCACTGCCTTGACGACGCCTTTTCCATGCCTGCCCGCCATGCCCGCGAAACCGGCACCCCTTGCCCGGTAGCGGGCCTCGAGCCCATCGATTTCCAGAACCGGGACGCCGCCGGTTTCAGCAGGTTCGGCGATATCTGACGGAACATTGCGAATCTGCAACTCGGCAGGACTCGGGCTATCGGGATAGAAACAGCACACCGGATGCCCGGGTGCGCTCTCCCGAGCCCGGGGGTTTTCCCGGCGGCAACGGTCCTGCGCTCGGTCGCAACGGGGCTCGAACACGCATCCCGGCAGCGCATCGTTCAATGCGGGCACTCGTCCCCGAATCGGAAACAGGCCCCCCCGCCGTATCGCCGAATCGATTCTGGGAATGCACCCCAGGAGCCCGACGGTGTAAGGGTGTCGAGGGGCGCGGAAGATGTCTCGAACCGACGCCTGTTCGACCAGTTCGCCCGCATACATCACGGCCACTCGATCCGCCACCCTGCCGATCACGCCGAAACTGTGGCTGATGAAGAGAACCGCAGCGCCAAGGTCGCGCTTCAGTTCGCCGATGAGATCGAGTATCTCCGCCTCGACGGTGACATCGAGGCCCGTTGTCGGCTCGTCCATGACCAGCAACGCCGGGTCGGTCAGCAGCGCCATCGCGATCAGCACCCGCTGTTGCTGGCCGCCCGACAGTTGATGGCAATAGCGTTCCATGATGGCCGGCGGATCCGGCATGCGAACCCGTTCCAGCATGCGGATGCAGGCTGCCCTGGCTTCATCGCGGTTCGACCCCTTGTGTTCGACCAGCACCTCGGTCAACTGGGGGCCGATTCTGAGCGACGGATTCAGCGCGGCCATCGGGTCCTGGTACACCATGGCGATCTCGTTGCCGCGCAGACGCCTCAGATCGCGGCTGCTCATCCCGACGATGTCCCGGCCCCGAAACAGGATGCGACCCGCGGTTATCGCGGCATTCGGCGGCATGTAGTTCATCACCGCGAATGCCAGCGTGCTCTTGCCGCAACCGGACTCTCCCACCAGCCCCAGCACCGCGCCCGGGGCGATGTCGATGGAGACGTCTCGAACGGCCCGAACGGGGCCGGCGCGCGTGGAATAGCTGACGTCCAGACCGTCGATCCTCAGAACGGGTTCTCGCAGCGGTTCTGTCATGACGCGGATTTCCTATCGTGCCCGTGCATTCTCGCGCATGCCGTCCGCAAGCAGGTTCAGCCCCACCACCATGGAACTCAACGCGGCAGCCGGCGCCAGTACGGTCCAGGGCATGGCGAATATCCACTGCCGCCCCTCATTGATCATTCCGCCCCAGTCCGGCGTCGGTGGCGGTATGCCCAGACCGAGAAAGCCCAGGGCGCCGATGGCCATGATCGCGTAACCGATGCGGATGGTGGCATCGACGACGATCGGCCCGCTGACGTTCGGCAGGATCTCCCGCAGCAGGATGTAGCGGCGCCGCTCGCCCCTCAGGCGAGCTGCACTGACATAGTCCTTGGTGCGCACGTCCATGGCGAGGCTGCGGACGATGCGGGTGATGGGCGGAATGGACCCGAGCGAAATCGAGATGACGACGACGGCTACGGAAGGGCCGAAGCTGGTGATGATGAGGATGTAGATCAGCAGTGTCGGGAAAGACATCAGGATGTCGACGCCGCGCATGATGAGGGTATCGAGCCTGCCGCCGACGTAGCCGGAAACGAGCCCCAGGGGGGCGGCCATCAGCATGCCCAGCAGCACGGAAACCGGCGCCAGCGCCACCACCGTACGCGTTCCCCAGAACAGGCGGCTCATCACGTCCCGGGCCAGGTGGTCCGTTCCCAACCAGTGTTGCAGCGAAGGCGGCGCCAACCTGGCGTCATGCATCTCGGTGGGCTCGTAAGGCGCGATCAGGGGGGCGGCAGCGGCCACGAATACCCAGAACAGGACGATGGCGAGGCCGACCGCGGCATGGCGCGAGGCGGTGAGCGCCGCGAGGGCGTTCAGAAGCCGATCGTGCCGCGAAAAAACCGCGCCGATCATCGGAACCGAATCCGCGGATTCATGAAGTACAGGCCGATGTCCGCCAGCATCTGGGACGCCACCGCCACGAAGGTGAGCACCAGGGTGCCTCCCATCAGCAGCGTTATGTCGTTGCGCATGGCGGCATCGAGCAGCAGCCGCCCGAGACCCGGGTAGTTGAACAGCACTTCCACCACCACCACACCGCCAATCAGCCAGTTGACGTGCAACATGATGGCGGTAAAGGGCGCGATCAATGCATTGCGCAATGCGTGGCGCCAGATGATCTGCGATTGCGGCATGCCTTTCAGCACCGCCGTGCGGATGTAATCGCTGCCCATGACCTCGGCCATGCTGACCCGCGTCATGCGAGCGAGATAGCCGATTTCATCGAGCGACAGAACCAGAATCGGCAGAACCAGCTTTTTCGCCGAGTCGAGAATTCCGGCGTCGGGGTCCGGCATGCTCACCCCGGGGAACCAGCCCAGCCAGAGCGAAAACACCACAATGAGGATAATCCCGCTGGCGAACGGAGGAACGGATACGAAGATGCTGCTTGCGAACGAAACGATGCGGTCCGGCAGCCTGCCTGCGTTGATGCCGGCAATACATCCAAGCGCCAGGCCTATCGGGATCATGAACGCAAACCCCAGGCCGGCGAGCGCCAGAGACCGCTGCACGCGAACGGCAACGAGGTCGCCCACGGGTCGCCGATAGTGGATCGACTCCCCGAAATCGCCCTGCAGGATGTTGGCGATCCAGTCGAAATACCGCACCGGCGCAGGGCGGTCGAGGCCCATCCTGTCGCGCAGGTCGTCGACGGCTTCCTGGGGAGCATAGGGCCCAAGTGCGCTTCGGGCGGGATCGACGGGCACCACCTCGGCGATGACGAAGACCAGCACCGAGATGACCAGCATGGTCATGAGCATGGCGCCGATGCGGTTGAACAGGAATGCAAGCATCGATCAGCGTCGGTCAGCCGGGTTCGACAACCACATCTCGTGCCACAGAAAACCGCCCCGAGACCAGTCGCGAGGGATGCGCACCTCGCTCCGGCTCGCTGTAAACGTAGCACCCCAGAAGGGGACGAGGTAACCCGACTCGTCCTGCATGAGCGTCTGCAGGCGGCAGTAAAGCTGCCTTCGCTGCTCGACGTCCTGTGTGGCATCGGCCTCGTCGAGAAGGGCATCGAACGCTTCGTTGCAGTAGTGGGTTTCGTTCCATTCGCCGCCGCAACGAAGGGCGAGGTTCATGTTCGCGGTGGCCGGGACCCGTCCGTTCAGGCCACTGACGGCGAACGGCCATTCCATCCATCGATCCCAGAATGCGGAACTCGGAAGGACGTTGATGTTGACGGTAATGCCCGCCGGCGCCGCCATCTCCCTGTAGACCTGGGCAAAGCTCACCCGAAAGTCGCCATCCGGAACGGCAAGGTCGATTTCGATGCCGTCCGGGTAGCCCGCTTCGGCCAGCAACGACCTGGCGCGTTCGATGTCCTGCGTCCGGCCCGTATCGGCAACAGAGCAATAGGCAGCATCGCCCGGCGGTATCAGGTGATCGTGACCGATCGGGCCCAGGGGCATGACGAGGGTGCGTATTCTCTCCCGATCCTGGACCAGTTTCAGTGCATTGCGAACCCGTACGTCGTCGAACGGCGGCACGTCGAGACGCATGACGATGGGTGTGACGAAGCCCGTGACATAAGTCTGGACATCGATTCTGTCGGTATATCGTCTGAGCATCGACAGAATCCCTTCCCCCGGGGTCAGTATGTCTGCCTCGTTGCCGACCAAGGCCGCCAGCCGGGCCGCATCGTCCCAACCCGCGGTGACGACGACCTTGTCCAGATAGGGCAATGGCCGGTCGTCGGACCCCATCTGCCAATAGCCGGGGTTGCGCACCAACACGATGCGTTCGTCGGGAACGAACGACTCCAGCAGGAAGGGTCCCGTGCCGACCGCATCCGCCGGGTCGCCGCTGTAGAAGTCGTTCCACCCTCCTTCGGGGGCGATCATGCTCGGATAGTCGTAGAGCGCGAGAAGCAGATTGACCTCGGGGCGGTCGAGATGCAGCTTGACGGTGAGATCGTCCACTTTTTCCATGCCGTCGGGCGACAGGAACTCGAGCCTGGCGGCCATGGGCGAGCCGGTGTCCGGGTCGAGCCAGTGCTGCAGATTCCAGATGACGTCATCGGCACCGAAAGGCTTGCCGTCGTTGAATGTCACGCCGTCCTGCAGATGGAGGGTCCACTCGGTTGCGTCCGCGTCGACCTCCCAGGCCCTGGCGAGTTGCGGTTGCGGCATTCCATCCTCGCCCACCCAGATCAGGGATTCCGCGATGGACAACCCGACCTGACCTGTGCCGATGCTGTCCGTAGCCGGGTCGGCCACATAGGGTATCCAGTTGTATTCGGTGCGCAGCGTGCCGCCGCGCCGGGGGTGCTGAGGAGGAAGGGGGTCTGAGCGCAACTGCGTTGCCGGTTCGGGTGTGGCTCCGGATTCGCGGCCTGCGGAATGCTCCGGAGGGGGAGCACAGGCGGCCAGAACCGACACGACGGCAATCAGCCCGGCAGCACCGGCGACGGGCATCGTCGGGCCGGCTTTCGTTTTCATCGTGCTCCGCCCCGTCGACCGGCAGGGGTCGGTCGGAGGCACGGCGGGCCTGGTTGCGGCGTCGATGATCGGCCCGGCTATCTTCGTGGTTTCAGGAGAAACCATCTTGGCCTGACGGCGCCTTGCGCACAAGCTCGCTTGTCACCAGAATCGTCACGGACGCGCCGAGTAATCCGATGTCCCGATCCGCACCGCAAAACCTCGTCTCGCAAACATGGTCTCGTCCGCTCGATCGGCCAGCCGCCATTCCCGAACGGGCCGATGTCGTCATCGTCGGCGGCGGCATCGTCGGCGTCTCCACCGCCTGGTTTCTGGCGCGGCAGGGGGTAGATGTCGTCGTCTGCGAGAAAGGACTCGTCGCCGGCGAGCAATCCGGCCGCAACTGGGGCTGGGTGCGCCAGCAGGGAAGGGACACTCGGGAACTGCCGATGATCGTCGAGTCGCTGCGCATCTGGAGGCAGTTGAGCGGCACCATCGGCGAAGATGTGGGCTTCCGTGAACAAGGCACCTTCTACCTGATCGAGAACGACCGGCAATTCGACCGGTACGCTGCCTGGCTCGAGGCCGCGGAAGACTACGGGATCGGCTCGAGACTCATCGATGCGAGGGAAGTCGAGGGTCTGGTCCGGGGGGCCACGACCCGCTGGCGCGGCGCCCTCTATACCGCCGGCGACGGCCGTGCGGAACCGCACCTGGCAACCCCGGCACTGGCCCGCGCCGCTGCCCGGGAAGGCGCTGTCATGCTCACCGCCTGCGCGGTACGCGGAATCGACGTGTCCGCAGGACGGGTTTCGGCGGTCGTCACCGAACACGGCACGGTCCGAACGTCGACGGTGTTGTGCGCGGCGGGCGCCTGGACATCCATGTTCTGCCGCTCGCTCGGCATTACCTTGCCGCAGTTGCGCGTGCGCGGCACCGTGGCCCGCACCGCTCCGTCCAACGCGGTCGTGTGCGAGGGCAACATGGCGGAGGGCCGGGTTGCCCTGCGCCGCCGGCTGGACGGCGGATACACGCTCGCCCACGGAACCACCCTGGACCATCCCATCACGCCATCGACAATCCGCTTCGGCCCCAGGTTTCTGCCCGCGTATCGATTGGAGATGCACAACCTGCGCCTGTCTTTCGGCAGCGCCTTTTTCGAGGAGTGGTCCACGCCGAAAACATGGCCGCTGGAAGAGCCGTCTCCCTTCGAGAAATACCGGGTGCTCGACCCGCAACCGAATGCCGGAATTCTTCGGCAGATTCGCCGGAACACCGACGCCCTCTTTCCGGAACTGGCCGCCGTCCCCATTGTCGAGAGTTGGGCGGGCATGATCGAGATGACGCCGGACGTGATTCCCGTGATCGATCAGGCGAAAGCGCTGCCGGGCTTTTTCATTGCCACCGGCTTCAGTGGCCACGGCTTCGGCATCGGCCCGGGGGCCGGCAAGGCCATTGCGGGCCTGCTGACCGGTGTCGACAGCGGCATCGATCTGAGCGAATTCCGCCTCGGCCGATTCCACGATGGCACCGCGATACGTCCCCAGACATCGGTCTGACCCCGATTGCCCTCGAAACGGCAGGGGTCGTCGCCCGAACCGGCCGACGACGGGACGAATGGTGCTGCTCAACACCGCCGATCGGTCCGCAATGCCTGCTCGAGACGCTCGACGATGGTGTCGAACGGTTCCACCCCGACCGAGAGCCGAATGGTCGAAGGTTCGTACCCCGCCCCGAAACAGGCCTTGATGTGCAGAAAGCTCGTGGTGACCTCGCCCATGGACGGAATGTGCGGGATGTGCGGGCCGAGGTCATCGACGAAGCGGCTGCAGCCGTCTTCGTCCCGCGCGAGATCGAAGGTGATCAACGCACCGGAACCGCGCCCTTCGAACAGGCGCCGTGCCGCGGTATGGCCGGCATCGGAAGCGAGGCCCGGATACCGAACCCGGGCGACATCGGGGTGTTTCGCCAGGTGTTCGGCCAGTTCGGCAGCCGTTGCGTTCTGCCGCGCCACCCGCAGCGAAAACGTCGCGAGTTCCGATTTGAGCCGCCCCGCATCGTCCGGGCTGATTACCGACCCGATCGTACTGCGTTGCACGAGCAGCCGGGCGCGCAGGTCCGGATCGTCGACGCCGATGACGCCGGCCAGGATGTCGTTGTGTCCTGCCAGCCATTTGGTGGCGCTGTGCACGACCAGGTCTGCGCCGGCAGCGAGCGGCTTGAACAGGTAGGAGGTTGCGACGGTGTTGTCGACCACGACCCGCGCACCCTGCCGACGGGCGGCCTGCACCACCGCCGGCACGTCGACGACATCGAGCATCGGGTTCGTAATGGGTTCGATGTAGACCAGTGCCGGCGATTCGCCCTCGATGGCGTCAATCACGCAGGCCGTCGTCGAGGTTGTTCCGGCGGGGTAGGCGAAGCAAACGTCGACGCCGCGCTGGCCCTTCAGCACCTCGGCGGCGTACTGCGCGGTACCGCTGTAGACACCCGCAGGAAACACCCACGGCCGCCGATCGTTCGCGTCGTTGAAAACCGACAGGGCGGTGTCGATGGCAGCCATGCCGCAGGGTGTCAGGACGCACCATTGGCACGATTCGACCTCGGCGAGCGCACGTTCGCAATCGGTCACCGTGGGGTTTTCGCGCCTGGCGTACGAATACGCCGCCTCCCCGAGCGGCACGGTGAACGCAGTCTCGGTGTCCTCAACACCGCCGAGGCGAAAGCCCACCGTTCTGTCTATCACGGAATCCGTCACAACTGCCCTCCCCCGAGCTTGTCCATTGTTTCCGGGTACACATTCTGTACCCAGCGGGCGGTTTTTTCATGCGAGTTCCCAACCCGACGCCCCGGGACGAGGACGCGCAAGGAACACTTGACAACCGCTGGGAGAGAGCAGGTGTGCGGTGCGTGTATCCGGCACCTTTTAGGCTTGTGCTTGCGCCCATCGTAGCGGTAAGCATGTCCGCCTGGCGTGCCGGATGCACGCACCGTATCCCTGCTCTCGGTGCCGGATCGAAGGAATGGTCCCCCACGTTAACGAATTCAACAAAATCAATTGCTTGGAAAAAGTGTTCCATGAAAGGGGTGTCCCCTCCAGCCGAATTGACATACTGTCGAGTATGCCTGCATCGACCTCCGGTTCGCGTGAAGCAGGGCATCGCCCCGTATCGAACGGGCAGGCAAACGGGTTAAGGTATCGGGCGGATGGAGACGAGCACGAAGCCATGAGCGAAACAGCCCCCGAACTCGAATTCGACCCCGATGCCCTGCGCGAGCGGTATCGAGTCGAGCGCGACAAGCGCCTGCGCCCCGAGGGCAACGAGCAATATGTCGAGATGACCGGCGAATTCGCGCACTACCTCGACGACCCCTACATCGACGAGAAAATCGAACGCGAACCGAAAACCGATGCAGTGGATGTCGTGCTGGTCGGCGGCGGCTTCGGCGGCCAGACGGCAGCGGCGCGCCTGCGCGAGGCGGGCATCGACGATGTGCTGATCGTCGAGAAGGGCGGCGATTACGGCGGCACCTGGTACTGGAACCGGTATCCGGGCGCCCAGTGCGATGTCGAATCCTACTGCTACCTGCCGCTGCTCGAGGAGTTGAACTACGTACCGAAGGAAAAGTACGCCTACGCCCGAGAGATTCTCGATCACGCCGAGGCCATCGGTCGACACTACGGCCTCTACGACCGTACGCTGTTCCAGACCGAGGTCACGGAACTCCGTTGGGACGAAGCGGCATCCCGCTGGATCGTGCACACCGACCGCGGCGATGCCATCCGGGCACGCTTCGCGATCATGGCCAGCGGCCCGCTGCACCGCCCGAAACTGCCCGGCATTCCCGGTTTGCGCGATTTCAAGGGCCACACCTTCCACACCAGCCGCTGGGATTACACCTACACCGGCGGCGGCCCGCACGGCGGCCTCGACCGGCTCGGCGACAAGCGGGTGGCCATCATCGGCACGGGCGCCACCGCGATCCAGTGCGTGCCCTTTCTCGGCGAAGCGGCGCAAGAGCTATACGTGTTTCAGCGCACGCCCTCGTCGGTGGATGTGCGCGGCAACGCGCCGACCGACCGGCAGTGGGCGGCAGGTCTGCAGGCGGGCTGGCAGAAGCACCGCATGGAGAACTTCAATGCGCTGGTCTCCGGCGTGCCCCAGGATACCGACCTGGTAAACGACGGCTGGACCGATCTGGTCCACCGGGTCGTGTACCGGTTTCAGCATGCCGACCCGGGCGCCAACCTGTCCATCGAGCAACTGATCGAGTTGGCGAATTTCGAGAAGATGGAAGAGATTCGCGCCCGGGTGGACGAACTGGTCGACGACCCCGAAACGGCGGAAAAGCTGAAGCCGTATTACCAGATGTTCTGCAAGCGGCCGACCTTCAACGACGAGTACCTGCCCACCTTCAACCGGCCGAACGTCCATCTGGTGGATACCGACGGCAAGGGCGTTGAGCGCATCACCGAAAACGGGCTGGTGGTGGCCGGAATCGAATACGAGGTGGACTGCATCGTCTACAGCACCGGCTTCGAGGTGGGCACCAGCTTTACACGCCGGTCCGGCTTCGACGCGGTCGGCCGAGGCGGCAGGCTGCTGAGCGAACACTGGCAGGACGGCACGCGCAGCCTGCACGGCATGGGCAGCCACGGTTTTCCGAACCTGTTCGTCTCGCAGATCTCCCAGGCCGCCTTTACCGCAAACTTTCCGCACCTGCTGGAAGAGTGCGCCATCCACCAGACGCACATCATCGGCCACGCCCTCGAGAACGGTTTCGCCGAAGTGGAAGTGTCACGGGAAGCCGAAGAGGCCTGGGTGCAGACCATTCTCGGCTTCGAAGGGGGTCCGCTGGCGGGGCTCGGCAGCCTTGAATGCACGCCCGGTTACTACAACAACGAGGGGCAGTTACACCCCCACGCTGCCCAGTCGGCACCCTACGGCGCGGGTTCGATCAGTTTCTTCAAGCTGCTCGAGAAGTGGCGCGAAGAGGGCAACTTCGAGGGGCTCGAATTGCGCCGGCCCTGACGGTGCCGATGCCGCTCGGGGGAGACGGCTCCCGGGCGCTGGCTCGCGCGAAAAGAGCTTTCAAATGATTGATTTTAATGCATTCATCGACATGGATTGCTCTTCCATCAATCCGGCTCCGAGAGCCGGTATGCGGTACGTGCATACGGCTCTCTCCCTGCGGTTTTCAGGTGTTTCTTGCACGTCCTCGCCACGGCGCGCTCTGTAACGGTTCGCCATGCAGTAGCACGGAACGCCTGACACTTGGCCCCGCTCGCAGCTGCGGGGTGTCGCGATGTCATCGCAACTCCGCGATACGGGCGTTCAGCGTCGACAGTGCGCGCACATTGGCGTTCCTGATGCGCTCCATGCTCGGGGCTTCCTGGCTGATGTCGCCGAGTTCCGACAGTACGACATGCACATCGTCGTGGGCGGGGAGTTGCCGCATGTCGTCCAGCCAGCGCTGCACGTTCTCGAAGGGTGAGAAGTCGTAGACGTTGGTGAAGCCGGCCTGCATCTGGCCGATCTCCACATAGGCGGCGAAATCGGCGATGGTGACTTCGTCGGCAGCCAGAAACCTGCGCTCGGCCAGCCAGCCGGTGTCGAGGGCCTGCAAGGCGCGCGCCACCGTTGCCTGGGCTGCCTGCTGCATCGCCTCGGGTATGTCGAGGTCCTTGCGGATCTTCGGTGCGATCAGGCCCAGGGAAGCATCCCGAATGCTCCGGTGGTGGTAATGCAGGTACCAGTCGATTCGCGCTCGTCGACGGGCTTCTTCCGGATACACATCGGTCCAGCCGTGCCGGTTGCAGAGATAGCAGAGGATGGCGTGCGCCTCCGCGAGCACGAACCCGTCGGCTTCCTCGATGCAGGGGATGGTACCGCCGGGGTTCCTGGCCAGGAATTCCGGGTTCCGGCTGCCGCTCCTGCCGCTGGAACCCGGATTGATCGGCGCCATCTCGAACGGCATCCGCTTGTAGAGCAGAAGCCACATGACGGCGCGCACCGGCTGCGAAAAGGGCACGCCGTAGAGTGTGAGGGGTTTTGTCATCCTGTGCAGTCTAAGGCGTAAGCAATGCGGATTGCCACTCTCTGTCGTGCGGCGCCTTGCAGTTGTTCCCAACACTTGCGGGCCGGCCACACGCGGGAACTGTAGATTCTGCTTTGAATGCAGAAATTCGATGCCATAGACTGCGAGCCGACATCAATGATATCCGGATCGGAGCTATCGTAATTTCCCCATGACTGCCGAAGAAACCGACAACGCGCGGCCCGGCGCGCCCCTTTGGCAGCGCGCGCTGCTCTGGCTGGTCACGTTGGCATGCTTCGCGTGGTTGTACACCCGCATCGATGCCGCGGCAGCGCGGGCGGGCCTGGACGTGGCCAGCTACATGCTGCAGGTGTTCGCGAGCGTGTCCTGGGGCGCGTGGCTGGCGCTGATGATCCCCTACTCGGTCTTTTTCTTTCTCATCGACTCCACGGTGGTCTGGCGCGTGGTCAGCTGGTTCAACGCGCGCGTGCCCTGGACGGGCATCCTGCCCATACGGGCGAGCGCCTACATCATCTCCATCGTCAACGAGCAGGTGGGCAAGGGCGCCATGGCGCTCTACCTGAATCGACGGGACGGCGTGCCCGGCTGGGAGGTCGGCTCGTCGATGCTCTTCATCATGTTCTGCGAACTGCTCTATCTCACGTTCTGGGCCAACGTGGGCTACCTGATGGCCGCCGATTCGCTACCGGCCATATTCGGCCTGATACCCTGGATCGGGCTGGGGGTACTGGCGCTCTTCATTTTCTGGGTAGCCTGGTTTCGCGGCATCGTTCCGGGCGGCAAGGCCCTGCGGGAACGGTCGATCCTGAAGGCGTTTCGCGAGGCATCACCGCTGCGTTACCTCGTCATCGCAGCGATACGCTCACCCGCACTGCTCGGTGCGGTGGTGGTCTACACGCTGGCGCTGCGCCTCTTCGGTGTCGAAGCCTCCTTTGTCGACATGCTGGGCGTGCTTCCGGTGATCTTTTTCGCCGCAGCGATTCCAACGCCGATGCGCGCCGCCGCCATTACCATCTGGGTGGTGCTGTTCCCCGAAAACGCCGCCCGGCTCTCGGCCTTCGGGCTGGTGATGCACAACTTCTTCATTTTCTTCAACGCGGCCATCGGGCTCCTGTTCCTGCGGCGCGCCAACCGGGAGTTGTTTGGATAGGCTTGCCAGTGCCAGAGCGTCGCAAATTCCATTGCCCAAGAGCGAATCCTCTTTCATCTTGGGAAGACCAATTGCTTAAGGGTCGATGATTCCGTTGCCGCGCAGCATCCAGCCGTACTATGACTGTCAATACAGGTTCCGCAATTGACGTTGTGACTACCTCGGTAGCAGTGCGGTCAGCTTCGTCGCACGCCCTCTACTTGTGGTTCAAGGGTGCCAGCGCCGTTTCAATCAATTCTCCAATGGCCAGCAGCTTTGCATCGCTGCCCGCAGGCCCGTCGATTTCAATGCCGATGGATGCGCCGTTGCCAGCCTGACCCGCCGGTATCGACAGACCGGGGATACCTGCATTGCTGCCCGGGTCGGTGTTGCGGATGAACGTCGTGAAGGTGTCTCGTTCTTCGCCGTCGATCATTACGGCGGTCACTGAACCGTCAATGGGTTTTGCGGTTGCCGGTGTCGTTGGAAACAGGATGACGTCGATACTGTTTTCGTCGAAGTAGCGCTGAACCATCTGTTGCAGCTTCGGCCGTTCTACATCGAGGGCCTGGCGATAGTCCGCTTCCGTGACAGCGCCGCTGGTGATTGCTTCGAACACACCTTTTACATCCGGGCTTGCGATCTGTGCAGCGAGACCCTCCAGGGACAGGTGCGGGCTGTATCTTTCCAGATACCCGGTGAGCAGGATGCCGGTTTCGTAAAGAACAATGGGAAATCCCACTTTCGCGTTCTGTTCCCCGATGCCACTAATATCCTTTTCGATCGTCTCGGCGCCGGCCTGCTGCAATAGTTCGATTACCTCCTGCATGCGGTTATCGATGTCTGTCTCCAGCTTTTCGTAGAAGTGCTCGCGAGGAATGCCGATTCTCAACCCCTTCAGCGTGAGGACGGTGGCGGTCGTCGAATCGCCGCTCAGAACCCTGTCGAGGGTCGCGACATCGCCGACATTTCTTGCCATGGGGCCCACGGTGTCCCGGGTGCTGGAGATCAGCGTCATGCCATCGGCAGGATAGCGGCCCGTTGTCGGTCTGAAACCAACGATGCCGTTCAGCGCAGCCGGGATTCGCGACGAGCCACCCGTGTCCGTCCCTAGGCCTGCTCGGGCGAGGCCCAACTTGACCGCGACCGCGGTTCCACCACTGCTGCCGCCTGCAAAAAGGCTCGGGTCGACCGCATTCCTCACGGGGCCAAACGCGAAATTGTTGCTGGTGATGCCATAAGCCAGCTCATGCAGATTGGTTTTGCCGACGATCAGCCCGCCGGCCGCTTTCAGCCTCGAGACCACCGAAGCGTCTTGCTCCGGGACAAAGCCTCTCAAGCCCGGGGTGCCAGCCGTATTCGGCATGCCCGCAACATGAATGTTGTCCTTGATTGCCAGTGTCCAGTTTTCGAGGACACCGGGCCCGGCTTCCGGCAGGTCGGTTTCTCGATAAATGAAGGCATTGTGAAAATCGTTGTCGGGTTCTGTTCTTGTCGATTGCTCAACAGACGGATGAATGATTTCTTCGCTTGCCTTGTTTTCCTTTACCTCGCTATCGTAAAAGCTCAACGTTCTGCGACCGAAGGTGTGATAGAGATCCAGTTGGTCGTCATAGTGGGGGTTTCGTGAGCCGTTCGGATGAATAAACCCGCTCTGACCCGGCGGCGCGATTTCCCAGGCTTCTACTGAACCGGGTTGCAGCACGATCATGTTGTTTTCCGTGCCGCGATTCTGCTGTTCCGGCCATTGCAGTGTTTCATCGTCACCGGCCTGGGGAATACCCATGAAGTTCCTGTTGGAATAACGGTGTGCGATGACAGCTACCGGGCCTGCATCCCTGACGGCTTTTCCGAGAGCCGAAACGATGACCTCATTCGGATCTCGCCCATTGAAGACATCAAAGCCGGATTTGCCGTCCAGGGCCTCGACAATGGCCTTGATGCTCGTCGGAATATTGGGTTCGCCGTTTCCGCTCGATGCGAAGAAGCGAAACGCTTCACCAAGGTCGTCTTCGAGCGTGTCTTTTACCAGGTGATCGAGAAATGCCCAGTAGATGGCAATGGCAGGGTCGTCGTAGTAACCGTCGTTGTCCTCGTCCGAGTATTTCCGGTCCCACGACTGCAACAGGGATATCGTGGAGGATAGATCCGGCACCGCCAAACGTTCAACCGCACGTTCCATGAATGGCAGCATGTATGAAACGGTCATGTCGGCATGGGAACTCGACTCGATCAGATCCCACGCTTCTTCAGCAGAAAACTCCTCTTTTGTCGATAACGCCTCATCCAGGACATCGTTGCGGTCGGCACGGGACCAGCTGGCAAAGAAGTGGTCTGGATTCATCGCACCCTGGCCCGGCTTGTTGTTCCAGTTGGAAAGAAAACCGGTGGATGTGTTGAAGGTGTGGGGATTGGCCAGGTGGATGTCCTGGCGGCCCTGCCAGTCCATGCTGCCATCGCCCGTGGCGGGCAGACGGTTGTCATGGCCGGGTACCCGCTTCGGGAAATGGCCGCCGTGGAAGTAGCCGACATTGCCGTCCGAGTCGGCGTAATACATGTTGACATTGATTGCCGATTTTTCGGCCTGCTGTTTCCAGGAATCGAAGTCCTCGGCCCAGGTTGCCCGCAGCCAGGCAAGGAGGGTGTCGAGTTCGCGGCCGTCCCACGAGCGGTGCTTGGCATAGGCGATGTTCTCTTCGTTATCGTGAAACACTACCGGCCCATAAACCGTTCGGTAAAACTCATGCTCGACGGGCGCCTGGTCTTTTACGCGAATGATCTCCGTTCGACGTTCAGGAGACAGCCGTTCGCCCTGATAAAGATAACGGCCATCGCGATCCAACTGGTGTGCGTACAGGTCGACGATGTCGCTTGCGCCCCAGGTGCTGCCCCAGGCAATTGTGCCGTTGTGGCCGAACATGATCATGGGGTAGCCGAACGGCGAATTTCCCACGACGTCGATTCCGGGCCCGTGAAGACCGATGGAGTAGACATAGGAGGGGTTGAACCACCCGAATTGCGGGCCATTCACCAGGATGGCATGACCGGATTCCGTTTTTTTTCCGCTTAGAACAAAGCAATTGCTGAACCCCGTAGTCACCGAAGCGAAGGAACCTCGCGAGTCGAGATGCAGATTCGTCGGCTGGGTCGATGCCAGGGAGTCGTATGCCGGGCGCCGCCAGTCCGAAGCAGGAATCGTTGTCGACCCGGAATCGGTGAACCTCGGATTCATCAGGTCGAACAGGGCCGCACCCTCCTCTGCGCCGTGTTGGTCGATGAGCGTGTTGTAAATGAACAGGTTGTCGAGTTCGGTGTTGAAATCGCCGAACCGGTTGTTCATCGTGCCAATGAAGATCATCGCCACATCGTAGGCGGACCACCGGGATGGGCTGAAACCCAGATCGATGAACTGTTTTGGGGTGAGGTTTGCCGGGTCCTGCTCGATTTTGGTCAGCCAGGCGTTGATGCCTGCCGCGTAGCCGTCGAAAACGTCCCTGTCTTCGGGCGAAAGCCGTGCCAGCTGGCCCTCGATGGAGGCCGGTTCGAACAGTGCGCGTGTGCTCTTGTCGAACTCCACGTAATCGACACCGAGCACCTCGGCAACCATGCCCTGGGTGCTGCGACGGGACATCTCCATCTGGAACAGCCTGTCCTGGGCAATGGCGTAGCCGTAACCGTAGTAGAGATCGTAAATCGAGTCGGCATAGACGTGGGGCATGCCCCACTCGTCCCGTACCAGGCGGATGCCGCCATCGTCGGCTGTCACCGGCAAAGTGGCACAGGCCGTGACAATCAGAAGAAGAAACACGTACTTGGGAGGATTCATCGTCAGGCTCCGGATTACACGCTGCAGTATCGCTGCCCGATCAATCGAGAGCTCGCTTTGCGCAGCCATGAACAAAAGGTGTTATTCGGCGAGGCGGCGAGGGTGTCGACTGGATCGCTGTTACGCTTCATACAGCGCCTTTCGGGAGAGGATGCGGAATCGCAGGAGACACTCGTTTCCCTCACCGACTTGTTCAGTCCCCCGCCGAAAGTCATTTGATATCAAGGACTTGGGCCAGTTACATGGCAAGCGACAAGCATCGATGAACAACGGCGGAGAGCATTGTATGTATCGCACTAGAAAACTACAATTGCCGCCCCTTACGGGCAGCGCGCCATGTCTGATGGCGCAACCGGAACAATCAACTCGTTATCGATTGTCGAGCCAATCAACCGGGGCAGGAGAAGATGACAAGAAATCTGAAGTTGGGCAGGATAACTGCGCTGGCATGCGCATTTGTTGCAGTAGCGGGTGGCGCCTACGCCGCGCAACTCGAGGAAATCGTCGTCACCGCAACCTATCGGGCCGAGAACGTCCAGGATGTTCCCATTGCCGTGACGGCATTGAGCGGTGAAATGATGGCCAAGGCCGATATTCACGACCTCGACGGCATTGCAAACCATACGCCAGGGCTTTCCTACGCAGAATTTGCACCAGGACAAACCTATCCCGCACTGCGAGGGATTTCCTCCGCTGAAGACGGTGCGGGGCTGGACAACTCGGCAGCCCTGTTCCTGGACGGTGTCTACATCGGCCGGCAGGCAGCAATCAATTTCGACATGTTCGACCTCGAACGGGTAGAGGTGCTGCGCGGTCCCCAGGGAACACTGTTCGGCCGGAACGCCATCGGCGGCGCCGTCAATGTCGTCAGCCAGAAACCCGGCGACGAGTTCAAGGCAAAATTCGCAGCGACCGGTGGCAACGAAGGCATTCTTCGCATCCAGGGCCTGGTCAGCGGGCCCATCAGCGAGAATCTCTCCGGCAAGGTGACCTACTCGCATCGCGAGCACGATGGATTTGTCCGCAACATACTGCTGGACAAGGATCACCAGAACGAAAACTCCGACTCAGTCCGTGGCCAGCTGGTTTACTACAGTGAGCGCAGCGAATGGTCACTGATCGTCGATGCGATGGATGACGATCGCGAGGACATGGGACGCACCCCGATCGTCGAAGGCAACTTTCCTTACCCGACGTTCATCCGGGAAACCCTGGGTGCCGGCCCTCGTGAAAACGCCCAGCCCGCCGACGGTTTCTCGAAGCGTGACGCCCAGGGCATCAGCCTGACCGGTGAAATCGATTTCGAGAACGGCACGCTGACGACCATTACCGCTTTCCGCAGCGCAGATACCGACTGGGAAATGGCATCCATCGGTGCGCCCGCCGGCGGTGGAACCGCGCCCGACGGCAACCCTTACGGTGTCGATGTCATCGATGACATCGAAGAAGCTATCGATACCTTTTCGCAGGAAATTCGCTGGACTTCAGAGGGTACCGACCGCTTCAACTATACCGTTGGCCTGTACTTCTTCACCGAGGATACCGATCGGCCAGAGCGATTCCGGCTCGACATGAATCGTGCCGACTCGGGCCAGTTTCCGATCGGCATCGAGTACACACGCACTGAAAACGAGACCACGAGCTATGCGGTTTACGGTCAGGCCAACTGGGAATTCTCGGATGCGTGGAAACTGACGTTCGGCGCCCGTTACACCATTGACGAGAAAGACTACAGGGCGACGGCTGTCAACTGCGGTCTCGATCTGACCGGTACGGCGTTCGAAAACTGGCCCGGTTGTCTGCACAACGGTGCCATCGTCGCGGCGGCGCCCGGTCGGGGAAGCCTCGGTATCATCGCCGAGGCCTTCATTGTCGAACCAAGCGATAGCTGGGAAGACTTCTCACCGATGGTTTCCCTGCAGTACTCGCCAAATGTTTCGACCATGTTCTTTGGAACCATCTCGAACGGTTTCAAGAGCGGCGGCTTTGCCGGTTCACAGGGTGTCGAAGTTGCAGCAACCGAACCGGTCGATCCGGAACAAGTGATCAACTACGAGGTCGGCTTCAAGTCCGATATCAGCGACACGTTCCGACTGAACGCATCGGCCTTCCTGATGGACTACACCGACCTGCAGGTCGTACGTTTCGGGCCGGTGCCGACAACACCCTTCGGTACCTTCCTGACTACCAATATCGGTGAAGCCGAAATCACAGGTCTGGAAACGGAGTTCACCTGGTATCCGACCGACAACCTGCGTATCGGCGGCTTCTATGCCTATCTCGATACCGACACGGACGACCTGATCATCAATGGCACCGACTACAGCGGCGTGGAACTGACTCGAGCGCCGAAATCCTCCTTCAACCTGAACGCCGTGTACACCGTAGATACCGGGTTCGGGACGATCGAGGCCGGTATCGATTACAGCTATACCGATGAAATGCACTTCGACTATACCCGACCGGAATCGATCAGAGCCGACAAAAGGAAGCTGTGGGATGCGCGCGTGTCGTGGACCGCAATCGACGAAAGCTGGGATGTCAGCCTGTGGGGCAAGAACCTGACCGACGAGGACTGGATCTCGCACATGTACGTGATCGGCCCGGGCGGTATCGGCGTCTGGGGCCCACCCCGCACGTTCGGCGTCACCGTAACCTGGAGCAGCATGTAGTCGCTCTTGAACAGCGATCTACAATCTCCACTCAGTGGGTGTTGCGGTAATCCTCCATTGAAGATCCATGCCAAGGAAAAACACGGTTGCCAATTGACACTTTCGACGAATTCGTGAAGCAGCGGGCTGCTCAGGCCAGACAGACCAGAGTCAGTATTTCCTTTCATCCGCTCATGAACGCCGACCCATTCCGGTCCTCGTCGTCCGTAGCGAGAGATTGAGTAGTCAATCGGCATCGTAACGATATCTACGAGAAAGTCGAGTTTCGCCGACAGCTCTTTACGCCCGGAAGACAGGCGAAATCAAACTTCCAACGAGTGTTGCACTACTGAGTTGGATGTAGGCAACCTCAAAAGAGGAACAACAATGAACAACTACGCAAACATCCCCAATCTCGAAGGCAAAAAAGCCATCGTCACCGGTGCGAATAGCGGAACCGGCTACGGTGTCACTTATCACTTAGCCAAGAACAACTGCAAAGTTATTATGGCCTCACGGAACCAACAACGATTGGAAGAAGCCAGGGAAAAACTGCTTAAGGAAATACCTGACGCCCAACTTGAACTGGAAGTAGTAGAAATTACTGATTTGACCAGTATTCGAGAATTTTGTGATCGAGTGAATTCGAACTACGACAATATAGATTTCCTGGTCAATAACGCCGGTGGCGGCTCTACAGCATTCACCAAAACGGCTGACGGACTTGAAACTGTTTTAACGGTCAACTACTTGGGCCACTTTGCATTAACTGCTCTATTGTTGCCAGTGCTGAAAAATGCAAGCCGAATCGTGACATTCTCGAGCGCCGGTTATAAAACACTTCTGGAAGATGACCTCGATATCGATAATCTGATGATAGAGCAAGCATCTGATTTTGATGAGATGCAAGAATATTGCAAAGGCAAACTTTGCTCCGTCCTCTTTATGGTCAAGCTGCACGAAGAGTTCGAGAAAATGGGTTCTAGCTCCATGGCCCTATCCTGCCATCCCGGGTTTGCAAGAACCAACCTGAATGGTCAAGAAGGTCGATCAGAAGAAATAAAAGCAGGTTGGACCAAGTTTGTAGAAGATGGTCGTGCGGCAGGTCAAAATCATAGTTTATACGATGGCGCCTTACCTGCCATTGAAGCCCTCGTCGCAGACGACGCGAAACCCAAGGTCGTGTACGCCCCAGATGGAGAAAACGAGCTAGTCGGTAACCCAATCCCCTATGAGATCGACCATACCCACTACCAGGATAAAGATATTGACAAACTATGGGTCAAATCTCAGGAGCTTGTGAATATTAACGTTGAGGAGTATTTGTGAGAGGGTGCAGACAAAAGTTCTGCATTGTCATCTAGATGACTAATGCTCTCTCTGCTTTAGAAGGTATTGAGTAAAAACAGCTCAATACCTTCTAGCCACCGAGAATGACTGACTACTACTTATTGAAAACTCAGCTACAGCGTCTTCGGAGATTTTAAGAGCCTCTGGCTTGCAATCGTGGCTGCGGCTCGGCGCCATGAACTCGGCCACACCGCATACAAGGTCGTAAGCAACCTTGCGAAATCCACTGCCAATTTCCTCTACAACCCGGCGCAATGCTGTTCGATTGGCAGTGCCCAGCGTCAGCACATGCGACCCGAGGTCTCCGGTAGACAGGTCTGATGTAACACGCGGCGTCGTGGCAATCGCTTCGGCCATGGCCCGGATTATAGGGTGGATCGGCAATCCTTGCTTAAAGGCTGCCGCTGGC
Source organism: Candidatus Azophilus sp. (assembly GCA_965221465.1). Taxonomy (GTDB): domain Bacteria; phylum Pseudomonadota; class Gammaproteobacteria; order Pseudomonadales; family Azotimanducaceae; genus Azophilus. Next base: position 4,334,755 of record OZ244892.1, on the reverse strand, counting down.
GCACCATCGTGTGGACAATCGCTGAACAACCAGGAAGGGCAAATGAAACGGCTGGCGTCACTCATCCTCGCAATTCTTCTGGCGGCCCCGTCGCTGCTGCAGTCGGCGGACCTCGCCGGGCTCGGCTCCATCACATTCCCCACATCCGCCAGTGGCCCTGCCCAGGATCACTTTCTGCGCGGGGTCACCATCATGCACAGCTTCGGCTGGAAACAGGCGCGTGCCGAGTTCCAGGAAGCGCAGCGGCTGGATCCCGATTTCGCCCTGGCCTACTGGGGCGAGTCGCTGTGTTACAACCACCCGCTGATCAGCGAGTGGGACCTCGAGACGCCGAGGGCCATACTGAACCGATTGGGCGACACGTCGGCGGCACGCCTGGCCAAGGCGCCTACAGACCCGGAAAAGGGCTTTGTCCGGGCCGTCGAAGCACTGTTCCTGGCCGAAGACGACACCCTGACGCGCCGGCGCGCGTACATGGAGGCGATGCACGACCTGTACGAGGCGTACCCGGACGACGAGGAAGTTGCAGCCTTCTACTCGCTGTCGCTACTGATGGCTGCCGGGCGCGGTGACGATGCCATGCGCCACAACGTGCTGGCTGGTGCGATCGCGTTGCAATTGCTCGACCGAAACCCCAATCATCCCGGCGCGGCGCACTACACCATTCACGCCTTCGACGACCCGGTGCACGCACCCCTTGCCCTGCCGGCCGCACACGTCTTCGCCCGCATCGCCGAAAAGGTATCCCATGCCCGGCACATGCCGTCGCACATCTTCATTCAGCGCGGCATGTGGGACGAGGTCTCGGCATCCAATCAGTCGGCCTTCGATGCGGCCGTCGACCTGTACGAGCCCGGCGACCACTTGGGCGACATGGTGCATGCGCTCGACTGGGGCCAGTATGGAGACCTGCAGCGCGGCGACTACGAGCGTGCCGCACTGTGGATCGAACGCATCGAAGACATCGCCGAACGGGCCGGCGACGACGCCATGGCCGCTTCCAGACTGGCCGAGGTCAAGGCGCGCTACATCATCGAACGGGAAGCCTGGCAGCCCGACGCGATAACCGACGAGACCAGCGACTCGGAATTGCTGGCCGCCGGCCTTGGCGCCGTTCACACCGGCGATTTCGATCTTGCCGAACGAATCGCCAACCTGCTTGCCGAAAAGGCGGACGAGGCCGCAGCCCGGGACAAACCCCGCTCGTACTACGCACTCACCGACAAACCCTTGCGAATCATGAGCAATGAAGTCGCCGGGCTGCTGGAAATCGCCCGCGGCAACACCGATGCGGGTTTGGCGCTGTTGAGCGAAGCGGTCGACATTGCCGAATCCGGGCGTCCCCCGAATGGCGCGCCGACCCCGCTGAAACCCGCCCACGAACTCTACGGTGAAGCGCTGCTCGCCGCCGGCCGTCACGAAGAGGCGCTGTCGATGTTCGAGCGGTCGCTCGAGCGCATGCCCAACCGTCCCCTTTCCCTGCGCGGGTTGGCGCGCGCCCACGTGGCGCTCGGCAACACCGAGGAGGCACGCGAGATCTACGCCCGGCTCGACGCAGGTTGGCAGGGCCGCGATGTTGCCTGGCGCCCGGAAGCGGCCGGCTATGCTAACGGAACAGGCGCCTCGGACTGATTGGCATTGGCTGGCCGAACCGGTTCGTCAACACCCGCCCTCCTCAAATCCGGCTCTGTCGCGATGGGCATCACCGTCGCCACGACGAGACTCCGCACCCTCGAGGACGGGCAGGTAAAACTACGATGTCTGGTAGCTGGCCTGCTGACGGGTGACGAAGACAAGAATACGCCGCCGACTCGAGCACACGAATTTCATCGGTCATTGCTCGAGCAGGGTGTCAGGTTGGTTCTCGCGACTGACCCGACTGCACGGCATGGCATCCGTTCTTTTCCCGAGGTAGTCGACTACAGGACGCCATACGTCGGTTGGTTCCTCGAACGCTTGAACCGAAAGTAGAGGCGCCCATGTCCTTATCGCCGCTCGAACATCCCAAAGGGCTGATGATCTGTTTCGGCACCGAACTCTGGGAGCGCTTCAGCTACTATGGCATGCGTGCACTGTTGATCTACTACCTGACGCAGCACTTCCTGTTTTCGGACGAACAGAGTTACGCCATTTACGGCGCCTACACGGCGCTTGCCTGGGGCTTTCCGGTAATCGGCGGCATCCTTGCAGACCGATATCTCGGCTCGCGAAAGGCGGTTTCCGTCGGTGCCATTCTGCTCTCTGCGGGCCACCTGCTGATGGCCTTCGAAGGGCCGCCGGCGATGGAGGCGGTCGTAAACGGGGAAAGCGTCGTCGAGCGAGATGGGCAGTATCTGAATCTGTTTTTCCTGTCGCTGGCACTGATCGTCTCGGGCGTCGGATTCCTGAAGACAAACATCTCGACGTTGGTTGGCGCGCTATACGACAAGGACGACCCCAGACGCGAGGGCGGATTCACGATTTTCTACCTGGGCATCAACATCGGTGCGGCGGCGGCCCCACTACTCTGCGGCTATCTCGGTCACACCTACGGTTGGGCCTATGGTTTTGGCCTGGCAGGCATCGGCATGCTGGCTGGGCTATTCCTGTTCCTCTGGGGCCAAAGGTACCTGGAGGGGAACGCCGAGCCACCGGACCCCGAAAAACTCAAAGTACCGATGATTGCCGGATTGAATCTGGAATGGCTCAACTACATCGGCGCCGCGGTGATGGTCCTCGTTGCCTGGCAACTGATCCAGAACCATCACGTTGTCGGCACCGCCCTCGGCGGGTTCGGCGCCGCCCTGGGCGCCGGCATCCTGTATTTCTCGTTCTTCCGATGCGATCCAACCGAACGTGACCGGATGCTCGTTGTCGCCGCTCTCATCGCATTTTCGATCCTGTTCTGGTCGTTATACGAACAATCGGGAAGTTCGCTGAATCTGTTCTCCGACCGTCTCGTGGACCGACAGATCCTTGGCGTCGAGATACAGGCGTCCCAGCTGCAAGCCACCAAGCCGATGTTCGTAATCGTCCTCGCGCCGCTGTTCACGATCTTGTGGACGGCGCTCGGAGGTCGGAACAGCAACCCGAACATCCCGGTCAAGTTCGCGCTCGGCATCCTGCTGATGGGGCTGGCTTTCTACATGCCGGTCATTGGTTCAGCCATCGCCGGCAGCGGTGAGAAGATCGCACTGTTCTGGTTCCTGGCCATATTGTTCCTGATGGTCTGCGGCGAGCTATGCATGGCGCCGATCGCAATGGACATGATCACGCGCCTGTGCCCCAAGCGCGTCGTCGGCATGATGATGGGCACCTACTTCCTGTCACTCTCGATCGGCAGTTTTGTTGCCGGGCAGCTCGCAAAACTGACCAGCCTGGAAGAACAGGGGGACATTTCCGATATCGACTCGGCGCTTGCTACCTATACCGACGCCTTCGAGGTTTTTGGCCTTATCGCAATTGGAACGGGAATTGTGCTGTACCTGATCTCACCCCTGCTCTACAACCGCGTGCACGAACAGAGCAATCGGCATGGCGTCAGTTTGATCGCACGGGCCTACCGAGCGATTCGCGGATAATTCCAGATTGGGACGGTCTCAGTATGCTTCAGCGGGTGCATTGAGCAGTCTGGGCGCAACAGCCTCGTAGGAACCGTCCTCATTGATCGTCGCGGCAACGACATATCCACGCGGCGCCCTTCCCTCGAGCGTGTTTGGAAACTCGATGACCTCGAGCCCCATACTGCGGACAGCCTCGAGCAATTCTGGCGAGAAATCACCTTCCGCCACCTGCACGGCAGGTGGTTTCGTGAAGTCTTCAGTATCGAAGGCGGGCAGGTGTGTGGATGGTGCATCCATCGCCTCTTCAAGCGAAGCACCGTTCGCCATGATGTTGTACAGAACGGCATAGGTTTTCTGGTGCAAACCACCGCCGATTGACGAAAACCCGCCAAAGGGTTTTCCATCCTTGAACAGGATCAGCGGTTCGGTCGGATCCGGGAGACGACTGCCGGGCTCCAGTTCTGTCAGGGCAGCCTGTTGGAACGACGCTGAATCGGGTACGGATACACCGTCGACGAATATACCCGTTTCGCCCCATGCACTGGTGTTGATCGTGTGCGTGACCGCAGCAATGCTGCCCCACCGATCAATGGCCACGATGGCATCCGAGTGCTTCGGATCCTCCGAAGGAGCGGTCGTAAACAGGAAGTCGCCCGCGGCCATTCTTTCCCAAAGCGCCTGCGCGTAAGCTTCGGTCGCACGGTTCTCCATGCCGGTGTCCAGCCCAGCGAACAGTGCGCCCCTGAACGCAATCGGAACGAAACTGACGGCAAACGGATGCGTGAACTGGCTGAACCAGAAGAATGCTTCGGGCGATTGCCGGTAGTCGCCCATTTCGGATAGCTCTGAAGCTTTCGCCAGATTCAACGACTCGGCCAAGTGTGTACCGCCCTGGGCAGGCCTACCGTGCATGTAGAGCCTGTAGTCGCCGAAATCCAATGACAACGGGTCTTGCCAGATAACCTCGTACCGGTTCATGTCTTCCATCGTGACCTTGCCGCCCTCAGCCCGAACGGCAGCCACGAAGCTCTCCGCCCAAGCGCCGCGATAGATGTAATCTGAACCCTGGCTTGCCACTGCTCTGAGGGTTCTGGTCAGTTCGGGCTGTTTAAAGCGGTCGCCCTCGCGAAGGATCGAGCCATCTTCTGCAGTAAATATGGCCCTGGTTTCGGGAAGCCGGGTCAGAACGTCTGCGCGCATGTCGAACAGCTGTTGTTGAAACGGCGTGACCGTCATACCTTCGTCAGCGATAAAGATCGCCGGCTCGTACAACGACGCGAACGGCAGCTTGCCGAACCGCTCATGTGCTGCTTCAACACCGGCGAAAAACCCCGGAACCATGGCGGTGCGCCCGCTCGGCCCGGCACCAGGACCGGGGATCGATGCAGGGTCGTCTTCTTCGAGGAACGTGTTGTATCCCGCGTTGAGATTGTAGACCTGGCCGCTGGCCGCATCGTAGTAAACGAGCTCGAATATGCCGGCGTAGCTCACCCAGGCGCCACCTGCCAGAGCAATCTGGGCAAGTGAGGTCGTTATCAATGCATCGATTGCCGAGCCGCCCTGCTCGAGCGCGGTTAAACCGGCGTGAACAGCCGGCGCGCCGGTGGTTCCCGCGATAGCGCCGTTGTTGCCCCTCGCTGGCGTATCTGTGCCACCCATGTTTGCGTTTCGCTCGAAAAGAGCGGCGAGTTTGTCGCTATCCCAACGAGCGGGAGACAGATCGATGTTCGTTGCCAGTTCGGCATTGCGCTTCGGCGGCTTCTTGGTTTTCGGCGGCGCGGACCTGTCCTGCCCTGCCTGGTAGAGCCAGGTCACCGCAATTCCCAACATCAGCACAAGCGCGCCGATAGACCAAAACGTGATCTTTACTCCTTTTTTCATGTGTCAGTGCTCCAAGTTCACACCGCTGCAACAACGTCCGGCGCAATCTCCATTGAATCGCTTAGCCCATCGTCAACGTACGCCGCATGGCTCTGGTCGAATCAGGCATAGTCGAAGTCGTAACGGGCAGCACCTGAAACGATGTGACCCACCGACGGCGACGGGAAATGCGAGGTCAGGATCAGCGTGTCGGTATCGCAGTGGGTGTCGAGGAACTTCCTGCGGGTCGTTCTGGCCATGGCCAGGTCGAAATCGGAGTTGCAGCTCCAATCCAGCTCGGCGAGCTGCAGGGGGCTGTGGATCAGGTCGCCGCACATGGCGCCACGATACGAACCCGATCGCAGGTGAATCGCAACATGGCCGGCGGTGTGGCCGACCGTCGGCTCGAGCCAGAGCTGGTCGTCGAGCGCATAGTCCATGTCCACCAGCACTGCCTGACGCGCCTCCATCACCGGCAGCACGTTGTCGAGAAAAAGCGCGTACCCTTCGGCTTCCGTGGCTTCGTACTCTTCCCGTGAAAACACGTACCTGGCGTTTGGGAAAGTGGGTTCCCAACGGCCGTCGACCAGGCGGGTGTTCCAGCCGCAATGGTCGGAGTGCAGATGCGTGCAGAACACGAAGTCGATGTCTTCCGGGCTCGCGCCCGCTGCCGCGAGGCGAACCAGCCAGCGTTCGTTCCTGCGCCCGTGCCAGGCGGACGGCTCGGCATAAGTCTTGTTACAGCCCACGCAGGTGTCGATGAGTATGCAATGGTGGCGCGTGCGTACGAGGTAGGAAACGACCGGCATGACCAGGCAACCGGTCTTCGGACACAGGGCTTTCGGCACGAGCCAGTTCCGATAAGGCTCGATCGCCTCGGGCGTCGCCTCGTCGAACAGGTCCGTCGGCAGGTAGACGGGAATCTCGTGCTCGACAATCCGGTGAACGGTAATGTCGCCAAGTTGCAGCGGGTTCATCGAGTGGCCATCCTGCCGCCGCCAAGCCGGCGGACCGAGCGGCGGCAGCTTGCTCGCTGGGTCAAGGGCATGCAGATCGGCCGGCCGATTGATGATTCGCCACGAAGCCCAGATCGCGAACGCCTGTTTCCCGACGGGGGGGTGCGACCGCGACGTAACGGGCAATGTTGATCATGCTGGTGCTGTGAATCCAGCTATCCCCGCCGATACCGTAATCCGTGTCGTACCCATACAGGTGCCCATCGTCGACATCGCTACCGGCGCCGCCACGGTTGCCGGCCAGTGCGGGTACGCGGGTCTGCGGCTGGTCCGGGGTGTCGATATTGTTGAACGGGTGCCAACTCCCCATCGTTTTCGTGTCATTGCGCGCCTGTGCCTTTTCCAGGTATGCCGATGCCGCCTCTGCTCCACCCGCGCGCACAATCATCACCGGGTCTTCGCGAAGCCTGTCGAACGAGACGTAGCCGCACGCCGCCTTTCTTGCCACCTCGAAGTCCGTCACGACCGCGTAGCGGCGCAGCCCGGTATCGTTGCTGCGCCTGAATTCGTCCAGGCCGAAGACTGGAATCTCGGCGCCGTCGGGCATGCGCCCCGCAAGGACGTCCCGTGCTTCCTGTTGCGACAGCTTGCCCGCAAAAAGGCCGGTGAAGCCGAAGTCGCTGTCCCGGTCGGTGCTTGCGCGGAACAGGCGCTCGTAGCGTTCGGGCGTGGCGAAGACACCGCCGCCGTGAACGGTGACGACGACGCGATTGCCCCGCGGCGTCCGAACGAGGTTCTCCTCGGTGTTGGGATAAAACCAGTTGTTCCAGATCTCGTTGTCGTAGTCCGCGCCCACTCGAGCCCGCAGGAGTTGCGGCAACGATGCCACGAAGCCGTCGACTCCCGCGTATTCCCGGGCTCGGCGCAACGCATCGGGCAGGTAGGAGTCGAAGAACATGGCTGCTTCCATATTCATCATTCCGTCTCCGGCGCCGCCAATGGCCGATCCTGCTTCATCCTGTACCTCTGTGCCTTTGCATCTTTGTGCCCTTGTGCCCTTGTGCCCTTGTGTCCTTGTGTCCTTGTGCACTTGTGCCTGCGTACCTTTGTACCTTTGTGCCTCTGTAGCTGAGTGCAATTGTGCCTCTGTAGCTCAGTACCTTGCCTTTGTGAGTGCCTACCTCAGCACCTCAGTGCCTCTGCCCCTTTTTGTCTCTGTACCTTGTATCTCCCACCGCGGCAATCGTCAGGCTCCTCTTCAACCCCCCGGCTGCGACGGTTCGAACGTCAACTCTCTGACGCCACTCGAAGCTTCGCGCGGCGCCACCGCGACGTAGCGTGCCGTGTTGACCAGGGCCGTGTCTGCGCGGATGCCGAAGCCCGCGTCCCTGGTTATCCGATAGTGGGTCAACCAGATGTCCATGTCGCCTTCGAGGCGCATCGACTGCTTGCGGTCGCCCCGGTCACCGGCCCCGCCGATGCAATCGTAGACGAACGGAATCCAGGCTTGCGGGATCAACGGGTCCATGTCGTTGAAACGGTGCCAGCTACCCATCACGTTTGTACCGTAATACTCCCGAGCCCTGTCCAGATAGGCGGCTGCCGCCTCGGGGCCGCCGGCGCGGACGATCGTCAGTGGATCCTCCCGGAGTTCCTCGAACGGCGTAAGGCCGCAGCTGCACGTTCTGGCCACCTCGAAATCCATGACCACGGCGTAGCGGCGCGGCAACCCGGACACCCCACTTGCGAACTCGCTATACGAATACACCGGTATCTCCGTGCCGTCCGCGCACCGGCCTTCGAGAATCGCGCGCGACTCCGCATCGAGGATCTTGCCTCCGAAGAGACCCGTGAATCCGTCCTCGCTGTCGCGCCAGGTGCTGGCCATGTACAGGCGGCGAAACCGTTGCGGGGTCGCGAAGATTCCGCCGCCGTGCACGATCGCCGCCACAGGATTGCCTGCGGGCGTGCACAGCAAGGTCTCTTCGGAGTTCGCCGTGAAAAACCAGGTGTCCCAGATTTCGTTGTCGAAGGGCGCGTTCGCGCGAGCGTGAAGCAGAGCGGGCAACGATGCCACGAACCCGTCGTCCCCGGCGTACTCGAGCGCCCGTTGCAGGGCGTCGGGAAGGTGCGTCTCGAAGATGATCGCCGCTTCCATTCTCGTTTCGCTCATCGAATTGCCGCCCCCGTTCGCGGATCGAGGTTGTCCGCAAAGTCCGACTCGCCGCCGATGCTCTGATTCTCGTCCGGCCGGAATTGCAGCGACAGTCGCTTGTCGGTCATCGTATCGCTGTGCCTGGTCGAATCGCGGCGGTGACGATCGGCTGGTAATAGCCGGTGTCCTCGGGCGGATGCCATCGAACCGGGTCATATCCCGCATTGCGCAGACCGACGATCAATTCGTCTCGAAGCAATGCCCTGAGCTTCGTCTCGAAGTGGTCGACCTTGTAACTCCCGTCGCGATTGCGCATCAGGAACTGATGCACCGTGTACCGGCGGCCATCGGCATCCCAGTCCCAGAGCTGGAACACGATGCGTCTGCCGTCCGACCTGTCCTGAACGTGCTGATTGTTGAAACGCCGCTGCTCCGACACGAGTGCGTCGTAGTCGCGTACGCTCAGCAGCAGCAGGCCGTCCGGCCGGAGTCTCGATTTCATGCTGCCGAGCGCCGCACCCAGGTCGGCATCGGTGAGGCAGTGTGCAATGGAATTGTCGCAGGACAGGACGATGTCGAAGGTGTCGGTTACATCCTCTTCGAGGCGTCGATAGTCCGCAACGCCGAAGCTCATTTCGGCCCCCAGGCGCTCGGCCTCCGCCCGGGCGCAGTCGATCGACACGGAACTCAGGTCCGTTGCATGAACCCGGTGGCCCAGCAGCGCCAACCCGATCGCCTGGGTGCCGATCCCGCAGGAGCAGTCGAGCAGCCGGAAAGGTCCCGACCGGCCCAGGGTTCGCACCAGCATGCGGTCGAGGGTCACGCCCTCTTTGCGCATGGTCGCATCCCAGTCCCAGCCCATGTTGTGCCGATACAGGACGCTGAGCCCGTCGTAGAAGTCGATTGCCGATTCGTCCATTCGCGAACTGGTCGGGCTAACCGACCGAGCCTGGCCCGCAAGTCTCACCAGCTTTCGTCGCCAGGGTGTCGAGGCGCCGTCCAGCGTGGCTGCGCGGACTGGAGGCCGATGCTGGCATGCTCGACAGACTGTCGAATCGGCCGGATGCTGTTATCGGAGCCGGCGTCACGACAAGCACTCAGGGGCCGAAATCCAGGTTTCTGAGGCTGATCGACGGGTCCCGCGGCGCAACAGCGATGTACCGGGCCATGTTGTGGATGCAAGCATCGCCGCCTATGCCGTACTCGGCGTCGTAACCCCATTCTTCCGGGTCATCGCCTTGGGAAAACACGCCGCCCTTGTTGCCGGCCAGGAAGGTGATGCGAGTCTGTGGCTGATCGAGATCGATCCGGTTGTACGGGTGCCAGTTGCCGGCCAGTTTCGTGTTGTGGCGGGCCTGGTACCTGTCGAGATAAGCGATGTTGGCCTCGACCCCGCCGGCGCGCACGATCATGTTCGGGTCGTCCTCGAGCACCTCGAATTCCTCGTATCCGCGCTTCGAGGCGCGGGCGAGTTCGATATCGAGAACCACGCCGTAGCGCATGGGCAGGTCCGCGATGCCCAATTTGAACTCGTCGAACGAATACACCGGAATCTCAGCGCCGTCCGGCATCCTGCCTTCGAGCGCGTCGAGCGCTTCGGACCGGGAAATCTTGCCGGCGTACTGCCCCGTAAAGCCATCCGGGCTCGAGCGGTCGACGCTCGCCCGGTACACCTGTTCGAAGCGGGCAGGCGATCCGAATATGCCGCCGCCGTGAATCACGACCACGACGTGATTGCCCTGCGGTGTCGTGACGACGTTTTCTTCGGAATAGGCCGTGAACCAGGTGTTCCAGACGATGTTGTCGTAATCGGCGTGAGTCCTGGCATGAAGCAGTTGCGGCAGCGACGCCACGAAGCCGTCTTCTCCTGCGTAGTCGAGCGCCCGCGCCAGTGCTCTCGGCACATGCGGCTCGAAGACGATCTCGGCTTCCATTTTCAATTCCGGCATGGCAATCCTCTCCTGGTGCGAGTGCTGAACCATGTACACTTGCGGATCGGTCGAACGATCCGGGTGACGGGCGTGAAGAGCAGCGTAATGCCTTGGGTATTGTCGCCCCCTGCGGTGGGAGCTGCATCGCCGATACGTACGAACAACGCTGGGCGACGATCCTCCCCTGGATTCAACCCCCGCCTCGTCGAAGCCTGACGCATTGCACTGCGCCCTGTCAACGCAATCGATGCCGGCCGATCGAGCCGCAGACGTCTCGCACCGTCGGCTCGTTGGATAATCCCGTTCGAGAATCAGGGGCACGACAAGGAGATCAACATGACATCATCCAACCTGCTGGAGCGGCTCAATACCGGTCCCGTTATCTGCGCCGAGGGGTATCTTTTCGAGATGGAACGCCGGGGTTACCTTCAGGCCGGGTCCTTCGTCCCGGAGGTGGTGCTCGAACACCCCGATGCCGTCGTCCAGTTGCATCGGGAATTCATGAACGCGGGTTCCGATGTCATCGAGGCGTTCACCTACTACGCGCATCGCGAAAAGCTCCGGCTGGTTGGGCGCGAGAGCGACCTGGAGAGCATCAACCGCACCGCGCTCGAGCTTGCCAGGCAGGTGGCCGCCGAAGGCGATGCGCTGGTGGCCGGCAACATCTGCAACACCAACGTGTACTTGCCCGGCGATGCGGCAAGCGCAATAGAAGCGCGGGCCATGTTCGAGGAACAGGTCGGCTGGGCCATGGACGCAGGCGTCGACTTCATCATCGGCGAGACCTTTTCCTTCGCCGAGGAAGCCCTGATTGCCCTCGAGGTCATCAGGAATGCCGGCGCCATTTCGGTGATCACCCTCGCCGTGCACCAGGCACTCCGCGACGACTACACGGTGCCGGAGGCCTGCCAACGCCTGAAGGACGCAGGCGCCGATGTGGTCGGCCTGAACTGCACCCGCGGGCCCTGGACCATGCTGCCGCTGCTCGAGGAATTGAGCGGGCGTGTCGAAGGCCCGCTGGCCGCCCTGCCCGTTCCGTTCCGGACGACGCCGGACGAGGTCAACTTCCAGGCACTCACCGACCCGGGCTGCGACTGCATACCGGATATCCCGTTTCCGACCGCACTGGATTCCCTGGCCTGCAATCGCTACGAGATCGCCGAATTCGCCAGAAAAGCCCTTGCGCTCGGCGTGAATTACCAGGGCGTCTGCTGCGGCGCGGGGCCGCACCACATCCGGGCCATGGCCGAAGCGCTCGGCAGGAAACCGCCGGCCAGCCGCTATTCCCCCGACATGTCGAAGCACTACGCGCTCGGCACCGATGCGAGCCTGCGCAAGGGGAACACCGAATTCGCACAGGAAATGACCTGACGCGGCAATGCCCCGACCCGGCGGGCACAAGGGCGGAACGGTAGCCTGCAAATCTCACATATGGAAAAGACGGCCGCGCTTGCGCGAGTGCATCGGCGTCCGCAGCAGGAAGTCGCCGGGATATGCGGGCCATGGTCAGACTTCGAAGTCCAGGGATTGCAGGTCGGAAAATGGACCGAGCGGGGCGACCGCCACGTATCGGCCCATGTCCACGGGCCCCGATGCGCCGATTCCCCAGTCTTCCCCGTACCCCCACCTCAGGCCCTCGTAACCCTCGCTGCCTTCCCCGCCCCGGTTGCCGCCAAGGCTCAACAAGCGGCACTGAGGTTCGGTGGGGTCGATGCCGTCGTGTCCGTGCGAAACGCGCATTTTGACGGTCTGGTTGCGCAACCGGGCTTTCTCCAGGTAGGCGGCGGCCGCGTCGACGCCGCCGGCGCGGCAGATGGTGATCGGATCGTCCCGCAACACCTCGAACGAAACGTAGCCGTTGGCCGCTGCTCTTGCCGACGGGAAATCCAGCACGATGCCGTAGCGCCGCGGCAGGTCCCGGATGCCTTGCCGGAACGATTGGAAGTCGTGCAATGGAAACTCTGCGCCGTCCGGCAGCGTGCCCCGCAACAGGCCACGCGCTTCTCTGGCCGTGATTTTCGCGGCGTATTGCCCTGTCAAGCCTTCGGTGTTATTGCGATTCAGGTCCGCACGCAGAGCGCGTTCGACCCGCCCGGGGCTGCCGAGGATGCCACCGCCGTGAACGGTGACCACGACAGGATTCCCCTGTGGCGTGGTGACCACGCATTCCTCCGAATTCGCCGAGAACCAGGTATTCCAGACGATGTTGTCGTAGTCGGCATTAACCCGGGCATGCAGAAGCTGCGGCAGCGAGGCGACAAAACCGTCGGCGCCCGCGAAAATCAACGCCTGACGCAGCGCCAGCGCCAGATAGGAATCGAAAAAGATTCTCGCCACCATGCGGGACCCGGCCTCTCTCGCAAGGGTCGACCGCCCGGCCAGCATGCCGATACCGAGCAACGCGCCGGCGCGCAGCAGGCCCCGCCTTGTCGTCCCACTCCGTTGATTCCTCATGGCTCGAACTCGAGATGGCGCAAGCTGGCGGCAGCAGGACGCGTGGCTACTGCCACGTACCGGGCCATGCCCACCATGCTGGCGTCTCCACCCATACCGTATTCGGCGTCGTAACCCCAGCCGAGACCCTGGTTTCGACCTTCGCTGCCGATGCCGCCCCGGTTGCCGGCCAGAAACGGGATGCGGGTCTGGGGTACTTCCGGGTCGATACGGTTGAACGGGTGCCAGTTACCCATGAGTTGCGTATCGTGGCGGCTCCGAAACCTCTCCAGATAGGCGATGTTCTGTTCGACCCCGCCTGCCCGTACGATCATGTTCGGGTCGTCCTCGAGGACTTCGAAGGTCTCGTAGCCGCGTTTCGACCGCCTGGCCAGGTCGAAGTCCAGGATGACGCCGTAGCGCCTCGGGAGACCGGCGATGCCCGATTTGAATTCGGCAAATGAATAGACCGGAAACCGCTTGCCGTCCGGCAGGCGGCCGTCAAGCAGGTCGTGAGCCTCCCGGGTGGTGATCTTTGCCGCGGTCTGGCCGGTCAGCCCTTCGCTGTTGTGGCGATACTGGTCCGCATTCAGGCTGCGCTCGAAACGATCGGGCGAGCCGAAGATGCCGCCGCCGTGAACGGCAACGACAACCCGATTGCCGCCCGGCGTGGTGACAACGCTTTCCTCCGAGTTCGCCGTAAACCAGGTATTCCAGACGATGTTGTCGAAAGGCGCATGGGTCCGGGCGTACATCAATTGCGGCATGGAGGCGACGAAGCCGTCGTCGCCGGCATAGTCGAGCGCTCGGCGCAGGGCGGTGGGAATATGGGGCTCGAAAAAGATCTCGGCCTGCAAGCGCACATCGAAAGCGGCCGGCCATCCCGTTCGCACCGTTGCGGCGCCAAGGCCGGCAAGAGTCAGCAATCTTGCAAACGATCGGCGCGCGATGGCGCCGCCCCGCGACCCGGCGTCGGACAACGACACCCCGCCCGGCGCGCCCGGACGAGGACGTGCCGGGAAAACCGGACGACTGCTGCGAGAGTGCTGGTGTACGATGCCGCGCCTACGCCCCGAGCGGCGCTCACTCGCCCCAGCGGGTCAGGAAACGTACACCGAATTCGCGAGGACGCACCGTCCAGATGTTGTTCGAGCGAGCGTACTCGCCCGTCCTGCCCCATTGCCAGGCGCCGCCGTCGGAGCCGCGGTAGACCTGCGCCCGCTTGTCGCCCACGTTTCTGACGAATACGTCGACCTGCCACCGGTCGTCGCCCGAGCGCAGCCCGAGCCGGATGTCGGCGATGGCATAGTCTTCCGTGTCGAACGACGGATTGGCGCCGTCCTCGCTTCTCGGGACCAGCGCGGTATGCGTCTTGCCCCGATAGGAAACCTGGCCGCGGAGGAACATCTCGCTGCCGCCGTAAAATTGCACCGGCCACGTGTACGTGCCCCACAATGCACCCTGCCAATCCGGCACATTGGGCAACTGCTGGCCCTTGACGATGCCCGCCCGCTCATCGGAAGTGACGCTGTCGATCTGCGCCTCGATCAGGTACTGGACATTGCCGCCGAGTTGCAGCTGCTCGGTCGCCACCCAGTCGAATTCGGCGGCGATGCCGGTGCTGTGCGCATCGCCCACGTTGCCGACGATGGACAGCCAGGGCAACGCATCGAGGCCCGAACAGGGGCCCGAGGCGTTGATGTCGACGCATTCGCCGGAGCTCGGATCGACCACCTCGTGCTGAAACTGGTCCCAGGCCATGTAGTAGAAGGTGGCATTGAGTTGCACGCTGTCATCTGCGAAACGCGACTTCCAACCCACCTCGTAGTTGGCAAGCTTGTCCGGCTCGAAGACCTGCCCCCAAAGCGTCCGATCCCAGATCGCCCGCTTGTTCGCCCGGTTGACCCCGCCGGTCCGGTAGCCCTCGGAGTACAGCGCGTAGGCCATCATGTCTTCGTTGACGTTGTAGTCGATGCTGACCTTTGGCACGAACTGGTTGATCTTGCCCGTCTGCTTGATGTCGTTCTCGTCCCAGCGCGGCTGAATGAAGCCGCCGGTGAGCTTGTCCTTGGGGCCGCCCGCCTGTCCCGCCAGAATCTTGGTGTACACCTTTTCGTTGGTGATTTCGAACCAGCGACCGCCGACCGTGACATTCAGCTTGTCGCTTACATGCCAGGTGAATTCGCCGAAAACAGCGATCGTTTCCCAATCGGTGTCGTCCCAGGATGTCCAGTAGGCATCGGCGTTTGCCAGGGCCGCGGCCACATCGCCGGGGCCCGAGCGGATACCGGACGGGTAGTTGTCCGGATTGCACTGCCAGTTTCGATAGGTGGGGTCGCCCGGTTGGGCATTGGCGCAATCCTGCATGAAGGCATACGACATGGTTTCATTGAATGGTACGTGGGCATCCCTCATCCAGATGGAATTCCAGGAATCGTTGGCATCCTCGTAGTAGAAGCCCGCCAGCCAATCGAAGTTCTCGCCCTCGTGCGTGATGCGGATTTCCTGGGCGAACCGCTCCTGCCACTCCGGCCCCTGGCCGGAACCGATCACTTCCGGAAGCTGGTCCACCGGGCCGTTCGGATTCGCGGCCGGCATCACGCAATACAACGGCGAATAGATCGCCCGGCCCGTCGCGGTGTTCTCCCAGAGCCAGTAATACTGAATATCGGCCCACTCACCCCGGTCCCCACAGTAGGCCCTGGTGGTGTAGTACTTGTAGTACATCGTGTTGTCGATTTCGTAGGAACGCTGGTTCTGGAAGAAGCTCGTTGCCGAGACGATCTGGGCGAAGCCGAGATCGCCCTCGATCTGCAGGGAAACCATGTCCCACTTGGTGTGGTTGTAGTCCCTGACGAACTCGATGGTCTCCAGGTCGCCGACGAAGGGGTTGTAGGCGGGGCTGCCGTAGGCTTCGGTTTCCCCGTAATGGTAGGCGGCCGTCGCGCTCCAGGCATCGTTCACATCCCATCGCGCCGAGGCCCGGAAGGCCGTGTAATCGGTCTCGTTGTAGTTCTTCTCGGCGACATCGTCGTTGCGATGCTGGCCCCATTGCAGCCTGTTGGCGCCCCAACTGCCGCCTGCTGCCGCGTTTTCCGCGGCGGTCTCGCCCCACCAGGTGTCCGGGGTGTGACCGAGCACGTTGTCGACGAAGCCGCCGTCCGTCGCGGTTTGCATCGCAAAACGCAAGGCGAGCCGGTTTTCCACCAACGGGATGTTGACCACGCCGGTGAGGCTGTGACTTGCATCGCTGGTTTCGCCGCCACGATACTCGAGGTCGGCGCTCGCCTCGAACCGGGTCGGATCCGGCTTGTTGGTGATGACACGCAGGGTGCCGGACTGCGCCGCGGCGCCGAAAAGCGTCCCCTGGGGGCCCGACAGCGCTTCGGTGCGCGCCACGTCCAGCATGCGGATCTCTGGCTGGGCACCGTTGGTCTGGGTAACCGGGATTTCGTCCAGGTACATCGACGCACTGGATGTCGAAATGAAGTTGCCGGTGGTCGTGTTGATGCCGCGGAATACGAGGTTGTTCACCCCGGGCGTGAAGTTGATCCAGTTGACGCTGGGCATGAAGCGTACATAGTCTTCCGTATTGAGCGCGCCGATTTCCTTGAGCATGGCTTCCGGCAGGGCATGCACAGTAGAAGGGATCTTCTGAGCGTTCTGCTCGCGCTTGGTTGCGGTGACAATGATCTCCTCGAGACGATCGTCGGCACGCTCGTCCCCGGATTGCGTTTCCTGGGACTGCGCGGCCATGGGCGCCGCAATCGTCGCGGAGACGGCGGCCGCGATCGGTTTCATGGAAAAAGGATTTTTCTGGCGCATCGTCGACCCCCTTCGTTAACGTGACGGGGCGATATGGCGCCAACCGAATGCGGGCCGGCGCTCGATACCCTTCCCCTGGCAAGCGCACATGCTTGGCTTCGATTATAGGCAGATCGCCCGAGCCAATACAATTTCAGCCGGACGCAGGGCCGCCGAGGCTTTCGGGACGGTCGGCTTCGGGCAGCGTCGTCAGCAGCGGCTCGAGCGTCTCGATCAGCGGCCCGAGGTGCTCTTCGTAGTGGCGCCACAGGTTGATGGAACTGGTGTAGATGGGCAGGCGCACCTGCTCGGAACTCGCCGACTTCACCGGCCGTTGCGTCTCGTGGAACCTGAGGCAGGATGCTTCGAACGGCAGCGCGCAGTGGTCGAGAATCCGCCGCACCTGGCCTTCGAGATCGGCGACCACGTCTTCGTAGCAAACCTCGAGCACCTTGCCGGGCAGGACCTCTCGCCAATGGTCCATCAGGCGCCGGTATTGAAGGTAGTATTCGCCGAGTTCCACCAGGTCGTAGGTAAACGGCTGGCCCGCGGCGAACAGTTGCTTGTAACTTCCGAAGCAACTGTCGAGCGGATGCCGCCGGGCATCGACGACTTTTGCGTTGGGCAGAATCAGGCGCTGCAGGCCCACGTGCACGAAGTTGTTGGGGTTCTTGTCGGTGAAGAACGGCGCCTTGCCCCGGTGCCGGCGGCTGCGCTCGATGTAGTCCGAACCCATGCGGAGAAACTCGCCGGGTTCGAGATTGACGATCGAAGCCGGATAACGGGCGGGGGGTTCCACCAGCATCGGTCTGGAGCGGACGATCCTGCCCAGATCGGCCAGTTCGTGCGTGCCATCGACCTGTGAGTGACTGGACAGGATCTGCTCGAGCAGCGTCGACCCCGAACGCGGCAGGCCGACGATAAAGATGGGCGATGGATCGGGGCAGCCGTTGTCCGCGTTGCTGTCGAGAAACTCGCTCGAGAATGTCTCGATGGTCAGATCGGTCCGCTCTTCGTTCTCGACTCGGTCGTAGAATTCCTGCTCGCGCCGCAACATGCAGGCATGGTCGAAAAACTCGAATGCCTTCCGGTAGTCGCCGCGCGCCTCGAACTCCAGGCCCAGCGCATTGTTCAGTTGCACTTGTCCCTCCGGCTCGACGCGCTCGTCGTCGCGCATCCGCAGCATGGCCTCGACCTCGTTTTCCTCGAAGCGGAACGTCTTCAGGTTCGCAAGGCTCCAGTAGGCCTCGGCATGGAGCGGTCGCGCCTCGATGCTGCTGCGATAGGCGGCAATCGCACCCTCCCGGTCGCCGACGGTGCGCAGCGCATTGCCCTTGCCGCACATGGCCCCGGAGTGATCGGGCTCCACCTCGAGCGCACTGTCGTAATGTTCGACCGCATCGGCGTGGTTTCCCAGTGCGGCGGCCACCGCAGCCAGCCAAACCCGGCCTTCCGCCGAACCGGGTTTCAAGCGGGTCAACTGGCGCGCGCTGTCCGCGGCGTCGTCGTACTTCTCCTGTTCGAACTGCGCACCGCACAGGTCGGACCAGGCGCCCGCGAACCCGGGCGCCACCTTTACCGCCTGGCGCAGCAGCACCTCCGCCTCTCCGTAACGCTTCTCCCGCACCCCGAGCCGTGCCCACAGGCGCATCGCGGTGACGTTATCCGGGTGGCGGGTCAGAATCCTCCGATAGATGTTCTCGGCCTCGGCAAAGTTCTCCTGCTTCTCGAATTCGCCGGCACTGGCGATGTCCCGATTGTCCTGGTCGAGTTCCATGAATTCGGACTTCAATGCCCGAGCCTCGTCCACTTCGCCCAACACCAGCAGCAACTGTCCCAGACGCACCCGGGCGTATTGCCGTTTGGGATCGAGTTCCAAGGCCTTGCGGTAGGCATCGGCAGCATCCCGGACCAGGCCCTGGGCAGCCAGCAGTTCGCCGCGGACCTCATGGGGACGGGCGAACCTCGGGTAGCGTGCCAGGGCACGGTCGATCTGCTCGCCGGATTCCCGATACCGGCCGAGCTTGACCAGCGCGCGGGCCGAAAGGCACAGGAAGTTGGCGTCGTTCGGCTGGCTGCGGAGCGCTTCCGCACAGATCGCTTCGGCGGACGCCGCTTCACCGGCTTGCAGAAGGCGCTGCGCTTCCTGAAACCGCTTTGCGCTTCGATTTGTCATCGCGATTCCCCCCGCGACCGGGTCAGGCACGTTTCCGCACCAGCTTCCCCGGCTCAGCCCGATCACGCTGCGTCGTCCGGACCGCGCAGGGTAACCACCGTCCCGTCATTCGCATGCGCGCAGGCCGGAGGCTTCAATGGCGGCCGGAATGGTTTCGAGGTTGCCCAACGTCAACAGGTTGACGCCGGAAACGCCGGGAATCGCCGCCGCCTCCCTGAGCAGTTCAGCGCAGATGTCCACACCCTCGCTCTCGGGGTCGGAGGCCTGCTCCAGGCGCCGAACGATCGAATCCGGAACCAGGGCGCCTTTCACGTTTTCCCGAATCCAACGCGCCGCCTCGGCCGACGGCAGCGGTGAGAGCGCCATGAGAAAACTGGCCCGGTGCGTCAGCCTGGCGGCGACGATTCGAGCCATGTAGGTACGGGCAACGCGCATGTCGAAGCAGACCTGCAGTTGCACGAACGTGGCGCCCGCATCGCATTTGCGGACGAGGTTCCTGGGCGCCCAGTCTTCTGCCGGCTCGAACATCTCCGCATTGGCGCCGATCAGAAAATCCGGCGAAAGCCGTTTGTCGCCGCCCTGTTTCAAGCCCTGGATATAGGCCATGAATTCGAGCGCGGGTGTATCGAACACGTTGCGCACACCGACACTGGCGCTCTTCGGGATCTTTGCGCCGCGGGCGATCACCACGCTGGTGACGCCGAGGGCGGCGGCGCCGAGGAGGTCTTTCTGCAGCGCCAGGCGATTGCGGTCGCGGCAGTTCATGTGCACGACCGGGTCGACGCCGCTGCGGATCAGGAGCGCCGCCGCGGCGATGCCGGAGATGTGCGGTTGCTTGCTTTCGAGCAGTTGCACCGCATCGACAGCCGGACGCAGCATCTCGCCCTGCTCGAGCAGTGCACCGGCATCCGGCGAGTCGGCCAGGTTCAATTGGCCCGTAATCGCGAAGTCCCCTGTTTTCAAGGCATCGTTGAATGTCATCGGCACGGCG
The DNA here is from genome assembly GCA_965221465.1 of Candidatus Azophilus sp. Lineage (GTDB taxonomy): Bacteria > Pseudomonadota > Gammaproteobacteria > Pseudomonadales > Azotimanducaceae > Azophilus. Next base: position 4,314,907 of record OZ244892.1, on the reverse strand, counting down.
TCAGGCGGTGTAGTCCGGCATTCCCACCATGCGCTGCAGCCAGGCATCGTGCCGTGGCAGTTTCGCCTGTGCGGTCTGGATTCCGTCGATGACCTTGCGGTGGACGGCAGGCCGCGGACGGGACCGGCCGAACCATTCGTCGCATTCGTCGCGCAGGAAGTCCATGCCGTAGAGGATGGCCTCGTAGCTGTGGTGGTTCCAGAGCCTGCCGGTGTCGATGGGAACCCTGCCGTCGATGCTGTCAGCCGTCTCACCCGCCGGCCCGGTTGCCTGTCCCGGCAGGAACTGATCGACAAAGTCGGAAGCCGTCGGCGGCTTGATGCGCCAGAAGTCGAGCTTGGCCCGCAGCCGATCGTTGATGCGCTCGGGCCGGCCGACCTCCCGCCAGAATTCCGAATCCGACCTGCGCGTCAGGCAATAGTGCATGTTGATGAAATCGAGAATCTCGTAGTAGCGATTGCGCATGAGACGATTGAACCGGTACGCCAGCGGCTCCATGTTCTCTCCGAAGGGGAAGTGCTCGGCCAGCAGTTCCGCCGCGACCTCGTTCAGGTACAGGCCCGTCGATTCCAGCGGTTCCAGGAAACCGCCGGCCAGCCCCATGGCCACGCAGTTCCGGTGCCAGAGTTGCTCCCGCACGCCCACCTCGAAGTGGATCAGCCGGGTGTCGAGGTGCTCGGCGTGATCGCCCTCGTATCGACGAAGTTCGCGCTCTGCCTCCTGCTCGCCGATGAAAGCGCTCGAATGGACATAACCAACGCCTCGCCGGTTTTGCAAGGGGATATCCCAGACCCAGCCCGCAGACAGGGCCGTTGCCAAGGTGTGCGGGCGGACGAACCCGGGGTAGTGGGTTTCGTAAGGAACGGGCATGACCAGGGCGCGATCGCAGAGCAGCCATCGGGAGAAGTCCACCCAGCGAACGCCCAGCGCCTTCTCGATCAGGATGGCGGCAAATCCGGTGCAGTCGATGAACAGCTCCGCCTCCAGGCGCTGTCCGCTTCGCGTCTGGAGCGCGGCGATCCCGCCGTCTTCGGCCATTTCGACATCGGTCACGTGCTCGAGACGATGGGTAACGCCCCGAACCGTCGAAAAGTCCCGCAGGTAGTCCGCGTACTTCAACGCATTGATGTGAAAGGCATAGCCCACGGGGATGCCGAGATCGGGCTGATCGAATGTCCTGGGGGCCAGCCCCAATTCGCACAGTACCGGCTGTGCCGACACAGTGTTCATGTAGGGAACCGAGCGGTCGCTCATGAGCCATCGACGGCCGGCGTCGTCCCGCAGCCCCGCGCCGAAGCGGCTGAACGGGTGGTGATAGAAGCGGCGTTGCCCGTCCAGCCAGTTCACGAAGCGGATCGATGCCTTGAACGTGGCATCGACCCCCTTCATGAATTCCAGTTCGTCGATGCCGATCATGGCGAGTGTGCGGTTTATGTTCGGCACCGTCGCTTCGCCGACGCCGATGCGGGGCGCGTCCGGCGATTCGACCAGGGCGACATCGGCGATTCGGCGATTGCCCGTATTCAACGCGGCGTTCAGGTAGGCAGCCACCGTCCAACCTGCCGACCCGCCTCCGACGACCAGCACACGTTTCGTTTTCATTCCTGTACCGGGCGCCGAAAGCAGCGATACGGTAAGTGCATACGGCTCGCCGGGGTGGGAACTTTCGCGGAACACTCTTTCCAAGTGATTGATTTTATTGAATTCGCTAACCAAGGAAACCTTTCCTTCGATCCGGCTCCGAGAACCGGTATGCGGTACGTGCATGCGGCGCACCAGGCGGCAGCGCTTACCGCTACGATGGGCGCAAGCACAAGCCCTAACAGCGCCGCACACACGCACCGCACACCAGTTCTCTCCAAGCGGTTATCAGGTGTTCCTTGCGCGTCGTCGTCCCGGCGCGCCGCGGTGGGATCTTTCATGAGGCGGGATCGCGGGTTCGAGTTGCACATGGCGATCAGTTGCTGGCATCCCGGGTTTCGGGTGGAACACGGAACGCAAGGCCGGGCAGGCGCATGCTCAGGTCCTTGGGCCTGGTCTTGCCACGCCCCGGGTCATGGGCGAGCGGGCCAGGCGGCACATAGTCGAAAATGAACGTGATGCGATCGTCGGTTCCGCGGTTGGTGACGCTATGCTGGGCCTGGTTGTTGAATTCGTAGGCCCGGCCCGGCTCGAGTCGATAGGGCCGCCCGTGGATCGTGTACCAGACCTTGGCATTGGTCGAGATCGGCACATGGATGCGGTGAGCGCAGTGGAACGACTGGTGAACGTCGCTGTGCGCCCGGATGCGGCATCCGGCATCCAGGCTCGCGGCCATGGCGCGAACGACCTCGCCGCCCTCGGGATAGTGCCTTCGGACGATGTTCTGCATCACCGGCAGAGCTGCATCGGCTATCCGGCTCCATCCGGCCCCCCGGCTGACCGCCCCGGTCGGCCAGCGATCGTCGTCCAGGGCGATCATCACGATGGACCGCGTCTGGTCGTGGACGTAGAACGATTCCTGGCGCGACCGGTCTTCGTGCCAGGCGGCCTCCTCCTGGGCGAGGATGACATCGCGCAACGCGGCGGCGTCAACGGTGCCGAGATCGCGCAGCGGTACCTCGATGTCCATGGTGGCGGCTGATGTAATATTGGCTGATGTGTTCTCGACGCCAGCCTAAGTTCGGCCATCCATGAATGCAAACCGGCGCCAGGCCGCCGACGGCCGGGACTGACCGAATCGTGGCGCTGCGGTTGCCAACCCTCGTCGCGACATCGGTCGTGCGCGGCGCCCACAGGGACAAGAGCCAGGGCGGCGTCTTCGTCATCGACTTCGAAGCGCGCACGCTGGAGCAACTCTACGACTGGAACACCACGGAGATCGACTTCGAGGGCGCCAGCGGCGACCGGGGCTTGCGCGGCATCGCCTTGACGGACGAGGACGTCCTGGTCGCCGGCAGCGATGTGCTGTTCCGCTGCGACCGGGCTTTCGGCATCAAGACATTCAGCCGCAACCGCTATCTGGACGACTGCCACGAGATCTGCTGTTACGAAGACAAGGTCTTTCTGACATCGCCGGGATTCGACAGCCTGCTCGCCTTCGATCTCGGTACTCGGGAATTCGTCTGGGGCTACCACCTGATCCGGCAATACGGTCGATGGGCCGGCCACACCTTCGACCCGCAGTCGAACTCGGGTCCGGTGCCCGTCAACGACTACCACATCAACATGGTTCACGTGGACAGCACAGGCATCTACTTCAGCGGTCTGCGAACCCGGGCGCTGCTGCATCTCGGCAACGGCATGGAAGTGACGGTGGTCTGCTCGCTGCCGGCGGAGACACACAACGCGCGCCCCTATCGCGACGGCGTTCTGCTGAACGACACCGGCAGCGATTGCCTGCGATATGCGAAGCGCGATGGCGGTAACCTGGCGTTCAAGACCGCCTCCTACCCCGATTCGGCGCTCGAGTTCGCGGCGAAGCAGGATACGGGCGAGTTGCGCCAGGGGTTCGCCCGCGGCCTTTGCGCGGTCGGCGAGCGATTCGTGGCGGCAGGTTCGTCGCCCTCGACCGTCAGCCTGTACGATTTCCAGGCCGAACAGAGGGTGGCTTCCATCAATCTGTCCATGGACATTCGCAACGCCATCCACGGGCTTGCGCCCTGGCCGGTCGAAGCGTGAGACAAGCTCTTGCCCCATGAACAACGGTCGACTGTCATGAAGGACCATACGCGCGTCGTCGTCATTGGCGGCGGCATCGTCGGGGCCGCCGTACTCTACCACCTGACCAAGTTGGGCTGGTCCGACGTGATGCTGGTCGAGCGCAAGCAATTGACCGCCGGGTCCACCTGGCACGCCGCCGGCGGGTTTCACGCCATGAACAGCGACCCCAACGTGGCGCGACTGCAGGCCTACGGCATTTCGGTCTATCGGGAGGTGGAAGAGATCAGCGGTCAGGATGTCGGCATGCACCTGACCGGCGGCATCCAGGTCGCCGCCACGGAAGAGCGCTGGGAGAACATCAACTACGAGCACGCGAAACACCGGGTGCTCGGCATCGACAGCCACCTGCTGACGCCGCAGGATATCGAGAAACTCTGCCCGATCATGGACACCACCGGAGTGATCGGCGGGCTGTTCGACGGCAACGAAGGTCACATCGATCCCTACGGTTCGACACAGGCGCTGGCCAGGGCCGCGCGCAAGGGCGGCGCCGAGGTCCATACCAATACGATGGTGGAGGATCTGGTGCACCGGCCGGACGGCAGCTGGACCGTGGTGACCGACCGGGGCAACATCCATTGCGAACACATCGTCAACGCTGCCGGGCTCTGGGCTCGGGAAGTCGGCGCCATGGCGGGCGTGCACGTGCCCATCGTCCCCATGGAACACCACTATCTTCTGACCGAAGAACTGGACGAATTGGCCGGCTGGGACGGCGAACTGCCCCTCGTTCTCGACCTCGATGGGGAGATGTACCTTCGCCAGGAACACGACGGCGTTCTTCTCGGCGTTTACGAACGGAACTCCACACCCTGGTCCGTGGGCGGAACACCCTGGGAATTCGGCGAAACCGACCTGCTCGAAGTTCGGCTCGACGACATTGCAACGGCGCTGACCAGGGGATTCGAGCGATTTCCCTCCGTGGCCGAAGCCGGCATCCGGCGCATCGTCAACGGGCCCTTCACGTTCGCACCCGACGGCAACCCGCTCGTCGGCCCGGTACGGGGCGTGCGCAACTACTGGTCCTGCTGCGGGGTCATGGCCGGATTCAGCCAGGGCAGCGGCGTAGCGCTGGCACTGTCCCAGTGGATGATCGACGGCGAGCCCGAGGGCGACGTATTCGCGATGGACGTCAATCGCTTCGGACCCTATGCGTCGAATGCCTATACGGTCGAGAAGGCGAAGGAATTCTACGAGAATCGCTTTTACCTGCTCTGTCCCAACGACGAGTGGCCAGCAGCGCGCCCGCTCAAGACATCGGCACTGCATGACCGACTCGTGGCGGCGAACGCGGTTTTCGGCTCGTCCTTCGGCCTGGAAGTGCCCCTCTGGTTCGCGCCCGAAGGAAGCGAACCGGTCGAACGGCCGAGTTTCCGGCGCTCGAACTCCCACGACCCGATCGGTGAGGAATGCCGGGCAGTCGCCGCCGGTGTCGGCATCATCGATGGAACCTCGTTCGCCAAGTACGAGGTGTCGGGCCCGGACAGCATTGCCTTTCTCGACCGGATGCTCGCCGGCCGTCTGCCCGGTGTGGGCAGGATGCGAATGAGCCCCATGCTTTCGCCTTCGGGGCACATGAAAGGCGACCTGACGCTGATGCGCCTTGCCGAGGACCGGTTCCGCATTGTCGGCTCCGGCTACCTGCAGGAATACCACATGCTGTGGTTCGAACAGCACGCCGGCGACTGCGACATCGACATTCGCAATCGTTCCGACGAACTGACCGCCATACCCATTGCCGGCCCCGCATCCCGGGAACTGATGCAATCGGCGGCAAGCGGGGACTTCGAAACCGCGGCCATGCCGTTCATGTCGGTGCGCGCGATGGATGTCGGGCTGGCCGAGGCGGAGGTGGCGAGGGTGTCGTTCACCGGCGAACTCGGATACGAAATCTACGTTCCGACGACCTTCGCCGGCGCCGTCTACGACCGGCTCGTCGAAGCCGGGAGAACATTCGACATCCGCCCCTTCGGCAACCGCGCCCTCGTGTCCATGGGAATGGAGAAGAGCTTCGGCATCTGGTCCCGGGAGTTCACGCCGGACTACACGCCGGCCATGTGTGGCATGGACCGGTGGATCGACTACAGCAAGGGCAGCTTCGTCGGCCGCGAGGCGGCGCTTGCCGACCGAGACCGGGAGCCCGAACACAGACTCGTCGCGCTCGAGATCGATGCCGGGCAGGCCGATGCCTGGGGCTACGAGCCAATCTGGGTCGACGGTGAATACGCCGGTTTCGTCACGTCGGGCGCCTACGGACACCGGGTCGGGAAAAGCCTGGCGCTGGGCTACGTAAAAACGCCCTGGCTTCGAGAATCGACGCAGGCGTTTTCCGTGCACCTCGTCGACGGTCGCCGGCCGGCCCGCCTGTTGTCCGAGCCCCCGTACGACCCGAGCGCTTCGAAGATGCGTGCCTGACCGGGCAATGTCGCAACCCGACACGAGCACAGTGCTTCAGGTCGCGCCATGATCGTCACCGACCGCTTCGTCTACATCCACGTCTCGCGCACGGGCGGGACCTTTCTCAACAAGCTGATAATGAATCGGGTTTCGGGCGCGCGGATGATTCAGTATCACGGCCACCTGGAAGATCTGCCGGACGCGCACGCGCACCTGCCTGCAATCGGCTTCGTGCGCAACCCATGGGACTGGTACGTCTCCATGTTCAGCGACTACCGCCGCAAGGGCCAGTTCGTCTTCCAGGTGCTCTCCGATCGCGGCACCCTCGATTTCGAGCAGACGGTTGCCCGGTTCCTGAAGCTGGGCGACGGCTCTGCCGAAAGCAGGAGACTGCTCACGCACCTGACGCGAGTGGCGCCGAGGGTCATCGATGCTCGGCGGCCCGCTCGCAATCACCTGCCAGGGCTCCGTTCTGAGCATTTCGCAAACTATCCCGAGGGCATCGGCTATTACGGCTGGCTGTTCCAGCTCATGTTCCGGTCCGGAGGCGGCCGCGCGATTCACATCGGACGTTTCGAAAACCTGCGCGAGGAGGCATTCCGGCTGTTCGAGGAAACCGGAACGCCGATAACGAACCCCATGGTCGACTACCTGAAGAACGCCCGGCCCCTCAACGAGAGCCCTCGCCCGAAGAGCTTTGTCGGCGCCTTCGGTCCCGAATTGGAGCGACTGGTCGCCGAGAAGGAGCGTGCGCTCATCGACCGGTTCGGCTACGAGTTCTCCGAGGCGCACAAATACCCCAAGGCCGACTATTTCAGGCGTCTTGGATCGGCGGACATCGCCACCCTGGTTCAGCGCGTAAAGCAGATTCCCGAGTCGCTGTGGGATTTGCAGGACGAAGCCAAGCCCAACCGGATCGCCCAGTTAAACGAAACCCGCCACATCGTGTTTCGATTCATCGCCGACACGGGTCGGGTGTTCGACTACAGCGACCACCCGGTGCTCTGGGACGAATGGAAGAATGTCCTGCTACCGGTCATGACCCAGGCAGCACGGGAACTCGGTTACACCGACTACCGATTTCCGCGCGTCATGTTCGCCAGGGTGCCGGCGGGCGGAGACATCGCCGGGCACTGCGACGGCGACGCCAGTCCGTACATTCACAAGATTCACGTGCCGCTGGTCACCGACGAGAAGGTTCTGTTTCGGGTCGGCCGGCAGGAAAGGCACCTGCCCGCCGGGGAAATAGTCGAAGTGAACAACAAGCGCATCCACGGTGTGAGCAACGACAGCGCTACCGACCGGATTCACCTGATCTTCGAGTGCTACAGCATGGACGACTACGGCAAGCCCGACTGAAGCGCTCGGCCCGGCCACAATCCCGATCCGAGAAGCTCGAGCAACCGTACAGGAAAGCGGCGCCCTATTGCAGACTCGAACCGGCGTCGGGCGCGGTCTGCGAGTTGGCGTCCTCAAAAAAGCTGCGGACGCTCCCAGGCAATCGGTTCGAGATTGTGCGCATCGTCGATTGTCCGGGCACACTCGTGTCCGGAATACACCGCATGCACGATCGCTCCCGGCGCCCGGCAGTCGCCGATGTTTCGCACGCTGCGAATGCCCGCTTCGGCAAGGCCTTCTGCATCGGCAGCCAGTTCCCGGTACAGGCTGTCGTTGGGTTTTCTGACGCCGACGACGACCAGGGCGCCGCAATCGATCGATTTCACCGTCCTGTCGCGGTAAACGCCGGTCAGTTGCAGCGAGCCGCCGGCAAACCCGGTAACGGTGTGCTCGAGTTCGGTGCGTATGCCGAGTTCAATCAGGCGCGAGCGGATATTCGCCAGTTCGTTGTTCATGAACGTCCACGCGGAGACGGCGTTCGCGTTGGTGACGAGCGTCACGTCGCGACCCTGTTGCCGCAGCAGTTCGGCCAGGCAGCCGCCCATGTAGTAGTGGTCGAAGTCGTAGACGACGACGGGGCTTTCGAGGGTTGCCCCCGAGAGCACGTCTTCCGGCGTGAATACCGCCTCGTTGTCGAATCCTGCGCACGGGCATCCGTTGTCGTCCAGAATATCGGTGGTCCAGTACGCACCGGTCGCGACAACCACCTGGTCGCTGCCGAACTCGAAAACGTCATGAATTTGCAGCGAACTGTCGCGATAGACCTCGACGTTGGCCATGGAGCCGATCAGCTGGGTGCGGTAGTCGCGCACGCGAGCCCAGGTGGCGAGACCCGGCAGCGTCGACTCGGTCGAAACCCGACCGCCCAGGCTCGTTCCAGCCTCGGCGAGCGTTACCGCAAACCCGCGTTTGCCCAGCGCGCACGCGCATTCCAGACCCGCCGGGCCGGCCCCGACGACGAGAACGCTGGTGCCCGGGTCTCCTGGCGGAATGCGTTCCGGATGCCAGCCGCGCCGCCACTCCTCGCCCATGGTCGGGTTCTGGGTGCAACGAACGGGTACCCCATCGTGATACGACGAGACGCAGATGTTGCAGCCGATGCACTCGCGAATCTCGTCCTCGCGTCCCTCGTCGATCTTTGTCGGCAGGAACGGGTCTGCGATGGACGGCCGCGCGGCGCCGATGAGATCCAGGATGCCGCGCCTGATCTGGCTCACCATGGCGTCCGGCGACGTGAATCGGCCCACGCCGACTACGGGTTTCGAGGTCAGCGGCTTGGCGAAAGCGACAAAGGGTTCCTGGGCGCCTTGCTCCGCGAATCGCGCCGACGCGGTCTCCACCACCCAGTTCGAAGATTTCAGGTCCCAGAGGTCGGGAAGGTCGGAGAGCATCGATACGAATTCGTGGGCCTCCGATTCCATGTGCTCACCCGGAATCCCGAGCAACTGGTCTGTACTGAAGCGCAGGGCGACGGCACATCGGTCGCCGACCGCCTGCTTCAGGTCTTCCAGGATCTCCCGGGTCAGCCTGGCGCGATTTCCGAGACTGCCGCCATACTCGTCGGTACGCCTGTTCAACCACGGCAGCAGAAACTGGTAAGGCCCGTAGTTCATGCCGGCGTATATGTAGACGATGTCGAAGCCCGCAGACAGGGCCCGCTTTGCGGCATCGACGTGCCAGCGGCGGAACTCGCGGATGTCCCGCTTGTCCATGGGCCGCGACCCGGCCAGGTTCATCCAGCCCGGATACGTCGTTTGGCCGGCGATGCCCGAAACCGACACCAGCGGCATGCGCGTCATGCGGTTACCGGTGCTGGTGCCGCCGTGCCAGAGTTCCACGCCCGCCAGGGCGCCATGGCGATGGGCGGCGTCCACCATCAGGGCATGCACGCGTATGTCGTCGTTGTCCCAGAGGCGGCAATAGGGCAGCGGCGTATCGTCGGAACTCGGGTGAATGGAGCAATAACCCGTGTTCACCACTCCCCAACCGCCTTCGGCGCGAATCGCACGCATCGCCGCGCGGGTGTGGGGCATGCCGTTGCCGGTGCCGAGGGCGTGGGGAGTACAGTAGAACCGGTTGGGCGCCGTTACGGGGCCAATCCGGACGGGTTCGAAAAGAATGTCGTAGCGGGGGTTCCTCGTCATGGTGCGGTTTCCCCGCGGCCTGTGTTCAGACAAGCCGGAACGGGGGGAGCAGGGACCGTCGAATAGCAATCCCTGCCCCGCACCGGCGAGCTACTGCCGTTCCCAGCGCGCCCGCAGGTAATAGAACCCGCCATTGAACCCGAACGGGGAAGCTTCCGGGTAGATCAGCCCCGCCACCTCGCCGGCCGGGTTCTCCTGCGGATAGGTATCGAAGGCGTTCTGTGCCCCCGCCAGCAGCGTGACCTGCTCGGATATGTCGTAGGAGACCTCGAAGTCAACCAGAAATTCCGGGTCGGGATAGTAGGATACCGAGGCGTCGTTGGTTGTCGCGTCGTAGTAGTCGCCGTAGTAGCGGCCACGGGCCATGAAGCGCCAGGGGCCCTGCAGGTGCGTCCAGGTCAGCACGAAGCGCGAATCCGGTCGGCCCCGCTCGATCTGCAGTCGACGATTGTCGCTGGTGAATGCGGGGTTGTACTTGGTGAGGTCGATGTCCGACCAGTTGGCGACCCCCGTCAAGGTCGACGTACCGCCACCGAGATCGAAGGGCAGCGTCACGACCAGGTCGACGCCCTGGGCCTTGACCGTCTGCTGGTTGGAAAAGAACCGCACCGAGGTGAAGCTGCGGGCATCGCTGACGCCCGCGGCCAGCAGCGCCTCGATGTCTTCCGGTGTCAGGGTGAAGCGGCTGGTGAAGGCGATGCGGTCCTTGATCTCGATGTTGTAGTAGTCGATGGTGACGTTCGCCGGCCCCGCCTCGAACACGGCGCCGACGGTGATGTTCACCGACTCTTCGGGCGTCAGCGCCTCGGCGCCTTTCTGCACGGCGATCGGGTTGGTGGGCGGCAGCGAGGCGATATCGGCGAGTTGCCCCATATTGAATTCCGTGGTCACGTTGCGCAGGTTCGCCTGACCGGACGTGGGTACCCGGAAGCCGGTGCTGATCGCGCCGCGCAGGGCGAACGCGTCCGCCACCTGTACGCGGGCGGCAACCTTGCCGTCGAGGGTATCGCCGAATTCCTTGTAATCCTCGTAGCGCAGCGCCGCCCCGACCAGCAGGCGCTCGGTCACGTTCGATTCGAGATCGAGGTAGGCCGCGACGGCGCTCGACTTGTTCTTGCCGGCGTCGCCCGGCTGAAAGCCCGGGAACCCGTTGGAGCCGATGCCGAAGCCCTGTTCGGCCAGGCCGTATTCGCGGTCGATGTAGAACGAGTTGGGTTCGCCGTTGGTGATCTTGAAGGTTTCGTCCCGGTACTCGAAGCCGAGCGCCACGTTCACGGGCCCGTAGAAACCGGCAAAGTCGACCGGGCGGGAAAAGTCGATGTTGACCACCCGGTCGGTCTCGGTATAGGCCCCCGCCTCGTAGTAGAGCGGGATATCGTTACGCTGGCCGAGCAGTTGCGGGTTGATGGTGTTGTAGATGTAGAACTCGGCGTTGCTGCGCCCCGCCGCCGCGCTGACATCGAAAAACCAGTCGCCGAGTTGCCCGCGCAGGCCGCCGGCCAGAGCGTAGTCGTCGATGTAGGCGCCGAACTGTGGCGTGAAACCGCCAGGGAACTTCTCATAGAGGGTGTAGCAATTGGGGTCGGCCTGTACTGCCGCCAGGCCGCCGGCGTCGGCCACGTTGTTGACGATGGGAATGACCGGGCAGCTATAGGAAAGGTCGCCGGAGAGATTGGCCACCTTGATCGTGGGCACGCCATCCACTTGCGGCCCGCGAAAAACGCCGCCCCGGGTGTGCGGATTACGGAAGAAGAACCCGCCTTCCACCTGGCGTTCCGCCCAGTTGCCGAATGCATAGGCTTCCATGCCGTTATCGAGATCGATACCGAAATTGCCGAAGAGCTTGAAGTCGTCCGAGTACTCCGGAGCACCCCAGATCTGTGCGGGCTCGCGGACATTGGTGTTGCCCGCATCGATCAGCCCCTGGGCATCGCCCCGTTGACGGCTGCGGCTGGTGGGGTCGGACTCCTTCCATTCGAAGCTGAGGTTCGCGAACCCGTATTCCGTCAGCGGCAGGCCGACGTTGGTGGAAAGCGTCAGGGCATCGCCGTCGCCTTCGTAGTGGCTGCCCCACTTGGCATCGACGGTCATGCCGGAATTGTCTTCCTTCAGGACGAAATTCATGATGCCGGCGATGGCGTCCGAGCCGTACTGGGCGGAGGCGCCGTCGCGCAGCACCTCGAGCCGGTCGAGCGCGATGGCGGGAATGACGGAAACATCCGGGCCCTGGGCGCCGCCGGAGATGCCGGCGCCCAGCAGCGCAATGACGGCGGCCCGATGGCGGCGCTTGCCGTTGACCAGCACCAGCGTCGCGTCCGGCGACATGCCCCGAAGCGTCGCCGGGCGAATGAACGTCGCCGCATCGCTGATGGGTTCCTGGCCGACGTTGTAGGAGGGAACGAGGCTCGCGATCAGGGAATCCATGTTCGAGTCGCCCTGGGCCGCGAACTCGTCGCCGCCGATGACATCGACGGGAACGGGCGAATCGGCCGCCGAACGGTCACGGCGTCGAGAGCCGACGACGACGATCTCTTCGATGGCTGCACCCGATGCCGAGGCGGCTTCGGCGCCTGCATCGGCGGCCTGGGCGAACCCGAGGTTTGCCGCACACAGCGCCAGCAGAGCGGCACCGGCCCGCGCTACGCGAATTTGAAACGACCTCGATGTTGCGACGAAATTCATCTTCAATCCCTTTCTTGTCCCTTTTCTGTTTCCTGCAAGCCGTTGTCGGCATGGCAGGCCCGATTCGAATAAAGCGGCGGGTTGCAGGCGACTCGTTCCTCGCATACGTCGGCCAAGGCATCGCCGATCGGTCCAACGTGGAGAATCGATGCCCGGAAGGGCATTCTGCCAACTCCCTGCACCTGTGGCGCATTCTCATCGTTTGGGGGTGACTCCGCAACCGATTCCTGCCCGTCGAAACTCCGCCAGTCGCGCCGGGAAGCGCACTTGCAACGACTCGGTACGGGCGTAGAATCGAGTACGGTCGCGGTGGTTGCCTCGTCTCGGTGCGCCACCCGCAAGTCGTTGTCCCGCCTGCGGGATCGACGACGCGAACATCGATTGGGAGGGTCGATCCGCCTTGCATGCCGACCACGCAGACAGTGGCGCCGACTCCGGGCTCGAGCAGCCGCCTGTCGCCCGCCCCGCCCTTTTCGACGGCTACGAGTTGCACGAACGCTATTTCGACGAGATGTTCGCCGCTCCGGGTCAGCCGCGGCCGCATTGCGATGCACTGATCGAAGCGCTCGAGGAACTCTCGGCGGAGGATCTCGGCAGCCTGCAGCAACGCGTCAGTCGCGCCCTGCTGCACGAGGGCATCACCTTCACCGTCTACGGCGACGACGAGTCCATCGAGCGGGTCTTTCCCGTGGATTGCGTTCCGAGGCTGGTGCCTGCCGGCGAGTGGCAGCAGATCGAGAAGGGCCTCGTCCAGAGAGTTCAGGCGCTGAACCTGTTCCTGGCCGACATCTACGGCAGGGGCAGCATCGTTCGCGACGGCGTGGTCCCCGAGGACCTGCTGCGCAATTGCCCCAACTACAGGCCCGAAATGGAAGGGGTGAAGGTGCCGCTCGATGCCTATGTCTCGGTCTGCGGCAGCGACATTGTCCGCACCCACGACGGCTTCATGGTGCTCGAAGACAATCTGCGCGTGCCGTCCGGCGTGTCCTACATGCTGGCCTGCCGTCAGGCGATCCGGCGCGCCTGGCCCCGGGTGTTCCGCGGCTACCGGGTGCGCCCCGTGGAGCACTACCCGACGGAACTGCTGAACGTATTGCGCTCGCTCGCGCCCGAAAAGGACTCCCCGGCCATCGCGCTCCTGACCCCGGGCATCTACAACTCGGCCTACTACGAGCATGCGTTTCTCGCATCCGAAATGGACATCGAACTGGTTCGCGGCGACGATCTGGTCGTCGAGAACGACCGCCTGTTCATGCGCACGACGCGGGGGCAGAGGCCCGTGGACGTGCTGTACCGGCGCATCGACGACGAATTCATCGACCCGGCCGCCTTCCGCGCCGACTCCATGCTCGGGGTACCGGGCCTTTTCGACGTCTACCGCAAGGGCAACCTGGCCATGGCCAACGCGCCGGGCACCGGGGTGGCGGACGACAAGGCCGTCTATGCCTACGTGCCGCGCATCGTTCGCTATTACCTTGGCGAGGAACCCGTTCTCCCGAATGTGCAGACACACCTCTGCCGCGAACCGGAGGGGCTCGCCTACACGCTGGACCACCTCGACGAACTGGTCGTCAAGGCCGTGGGCGAATCCGGCGGCTACGACATGCTGGTGGGCCCCCACGCTACGCGAGCCAAGCGCGAAGCCTTTGCAGACCGAATCCGCGCACGCCCCGAGAACTACATATCCCAGCCGACCCTGGGCCTCTCCCGAGCCCCCTGCCTCATCGACGGCCGCGTCGAGTCGCGCCACGTCGACCTGCGGCCCTTCGTGCTGCACGGGGCGGAAACCAGCGTCGTGCCCGGCGGACTGTGCCGCGTGGCGCTGCGCAAGGGCAGCCTGGTGGTGAATTCCAGCCAGGGCGGCGGGGCCAAGGACGCCTGGATCGTCGAGGCATGACGACAAGACCATGCTTGCGCGGGTAGCCGACAGCCTCTACTGGATGACCCGATACCTGGAGCGAACGGCGTTCAGTGCCCGGCTGCTCGGTCTGCAGTTGCAGCGGCTGCCGGTCGCTTCGGCGGCAGAGGTGGCCAGGGGCTGGCAACTGCTCTTCGCAGGGCTCGGAACCGACCCGTCGGAATTCGAATCGCTCGGCGATCTGGAGGACGACGACTTTCTGTTCGCCGACGGTTACTTGCTGACCGATATCCTGACTTTCGAGACCGGCGAGCCCGCATCGATTCTCAATTGCCTCACCGCTGCCCGCGAAAACGCGAGGGAGGTTCGCAGCACCATCGGCCCCGGTATCTGGTCGAGTCTGAATCGGCAGTACCTGACACTGCGCGGGACACGGCTCGTCGACGTCTGGAATCGAGAACCGGAACTGCTCTACCGCGACCTCGCGGAAGGCGTACAGCAGTTTTACGGCATCTGCGATTCCGCCATGCGCCACGGCGAAGCATGGTCTTTCATGCAACTCGGCAAGCATGTCGAGCGGTCGCAACGGGTGGCCTCGATGCTCCTGGCGCACTGCGGCGCGGCACGAGCCGAGGTGCACGGCGACGGCGAATGGCCGGTGTTGCTGCGCGCCTGCAACGCCTTCGAAGCCTACGGCCACGAGTACGGCGGCACCTTCGAGGAAGGCGGCATCCTGAAACTGCTGGTGCACGATGCCAGGTTGCCCCATTCGCTGTGCTTCTGCCTCGGGCGCATGCGCGCGAACCTGGAGGCATTCGGCGCTGCGCCGGCGGGCGCGTTGCAGACGGAGCCGCTTGCCGTCCTGAATCGGCTGGACGAACTGCTCGATGGCCAGGCGCGGGCGGCTTCCGGCGCCGGGCGCCTGGAATTGCAGGACCTGCCGCAGGTCACCGGGTTACTGAGGGAATTTCACGATGCCCTCGAACGAAGTTACGTGTACTATCCGGCAGATGCTTGATACCGGCAAACCAGCCTCCTCCGAGACCAGTGTGGAAGTGTCTCTGGCGCCGGACCTCACCGAGGCCCTGGGTGCGCTGGCGGATGCCATCGAACGGTTTGCCGCGCGCCACTCCATCGAAGGAGAAATCCCCTTTCGATTGAACCTGGTCCTTGACGAACTGGTCACCAACAGCGTCAATTACGCCTTGCCGGAGGTGGAGGAACCCCTGTTGCGCGTGCGCCTCGAACGTACCGCGAATGGCGTCGTCGCGCTATTGGAGGATAATGGCACCGCATTCGACCCATTCCAGGATGCGCCGAAGCCGGATACGTCACTGGGGTTGGACGAACGGCCCGTCGGCGGCCTGGGGGTGTTAATGGTGACGCAGTTTACCGATGACGCGAGCTACGAACGGGAGGGCGGCGTCAATCGGATTACCCTGCAAATGAAAACGGAGACATGAATGAGCGATCAGACCCAACTTTCGATAGCGACCGAGCAGCATGACAACGGGGTGATTCTGTGTCCCAGCGGGCGCGTGGACGGCACCAACGCAGGTACGCTCGAGGGCGCGATCAAGGAACAACTGGAAGGTGGCCAATCCAGCCTGGTGTTCGACTTCAGCGGGCTCAATTACATCAGCAGTGCCGGCTTGCGGGTGCTTCTGGTGGCAGCGCGTGACACGCAATCGAAGGGCGGCAAGGCGGTATTCTGTGGCCTGTCGACGCAGATCGCGGAAGTGTTTGCGGTGAGCGGCTTCGACAAGATTCTGGCGGTACACGAGAGCCGCGAAGAGGCGCTCGGGGCCATCTGAGCGCCCCGGGGAAGACGCAGAGCCGCAGCCATGCCCACTTCCCGAATATTGATGGTCGACGACGAAGCCGACCTCGAATTGCTGATTCGCCAGCGGTTCCGCAGGCGCATCCGCAAGGGCGAGTTCGAATTCCTGTTCGCCCGCAACGGCCGGGAAGCACTCGAAACCCTGGCTGAAAACCCCGACATCCGCCTGGTGCTTTCCGACATCAACATGCCGGAAATGGACGGCCTCACCCTGCTGAGCCAGCTCGAGTCCGCGAACCCGGAGATCTGCGCCGTCATCATCAGCGCCTACGGCGACATGTCCAACATCCGCACGGCCATGAACCGCGGCGCCTTCGATTTCGTCACCAAGCCCATCGACTTCAAGGACCTGCAGATCACCATCGAGAAGACGCTGGCGCACATCGAGATGATCCAGCAGGCGCTGGCCTCCCGCGACCGCCTCGTCTCGCTGAAGCAGGAACTGGCGGTGGCCAAGAACGTGCAGATGTCGGTACTGCCCGCCGTGCCGCCGCCGAGCGAATACTACGACCTGTATGCAAGCATGACCCCGGCCCGGGAGATCGGCGGCGACTTCTACGACTACTTCAGGCTCGACGACTATCGACTGGGCATGGTGATTGCCGATGTCTCCGGCAAGGGCATCCCGGCGGCGCTCTTCACCATGGTGACCCGGGCGCTGCTCAAATCCGCCGCACGCAATCACCATTCACCCGCCGACTGCCTGAGCGAAGTCAACGACCTGCTGAGCCAGGAAAACGATGCGTGCATGTTCGTCACACTGTTCTACGGTGTGCTGGATCTTCGTGACGGCCTCCTGCAGTACAGCAACGGCGGCCACAACCCGCCGCGCATCGTTCGCAGCGGCAACGGCTCCATCGATGCCTTGCCGCAGACCGGCAACCTGGCGCTCGGCGTGCTGCCCGGCCACGAGTTCAACGAGAACGAAGTCCGGCTCGACATCGGCGATGCGCTGTTCCTGTACACCGACGGCATCACCGAGGCCTGCAACAGTACCGACGACGAATTCGGCGAAAGCCGCCTGGACGATCGCCTGGGTTCGGAACGGCATGCAGCGATGGGAGACCTCGTGGATGTCGTGGTAGCGGCCGTCGAGGAATTCGCCGTCGGCATGGAGCAGTTCGACGACATGACCTGTCTGGCGTTGCGCTGGAACGCAGTCAAACCGGTGAGCGCCGCGCCCGGAGCGGACTGATGCAGCGTTTGCTGCTCGCCGGGGCGGCACTGCTGACACTGGCCGCACCGGTCGTTGCGAGCGAAAATTCAGCCACCACGAACGGCTCGCTGCAGCCGGGAGAATACCGGTTCGGCCAGTCCGCGGCATTGAGCGGGCCGGCCAGCGCCCTGGGTGTCGGCATGCGCCAGGGCCTGCTCGCCGCCTTCGAGGAAGTCAACCGGGGGGGCGGCATCCATGGCCGCCGCCTCGCCCTGACCGCACTCGACGATGCCTACGAACCCGAAGCCGCCGTCGCGAACACCCGCGAACTGATCGAAAAGCACGATGTGTTCGCCCTGGTGGGGGCGGTCGGTACGCCCACCTCCCGAGCGGCGCAGCTCCTGGCCGGAGACGCCGGCGTGCCCTACGTCGCACCGCTTACCGGGGCGCAGTTTCTCCGCGACGCCGGTCAGCCGGCCAACGTGTTGAATGTGCGAGCTTCCTATATCCAGGAAGCGGTGGAGCTCGTCGCTCGCCTGACCGCCGACCTGGGCATTCGACGCATCGGCATCTTCTATCAGAACGACTCCTACGGCCGGGCGGGGCTCGAAGGTGTGCAGAGGGCGCTCGACGCCCATGGCCTGACGTTGGTCGCCGATGTGGATTATCCGCGCAATACGGAAAGCGTGAAGGTGCCGTTGCTCGACCTGCGCCGCTTCGACCCGGAAGCGGTCATCGTCGTCGGCGCCTACAAACCGGCTGCGACCCTGATCCGTTGGGCACGCAAAGTCGGCTTCAACCCCGTATTCGCCAGCCTCTCTTTCGTTGGCGCTTTGCCGCTGGCGCAGGAACTCGGTGCGGATGGACAAGGCGTCTACGTTACGCAGGTCGTGCCGTTTCCCGGCGACTACAGCCTTCCGGCGGTGGCCGCCTATCGAGAAGCGCTGTCGACCGTTTCCCCCGAGAGCGAGCCCAGTTTCGTCTCTCTGGAAGGATACCTGGCCGGCCGACTGGTCGCCGAAGGGCTGCGCCGGGCAGGCCCCGAGCCCACGCCCGACGCGTTTCTGGCGACGCTGCGGCAGGCGGAAAACATCGACATCGGCGGATTCCGAGTCGGGTACGGCCCCAACGACAACCAGGGTTCCGACCGGGTGTGGTTGACCGTCATCGACGGCAACGGCACGGTCCGGCCGGTTAGGAAGATGACCGTGCAATGACCGATACAGGGCAAAACGGCCCGGTCGCGGCGCCCACGGTTCCGGACGCACCGGAGCGGATGGAATTGCGGGGCCCGAAACGGCGCGTCGGCATTGGCCCGCAGATCTATCTGGGGCTGTTCGGCAGCGTGGCGCTGGTCAGCAT
The DNA here is from genome assembly GCA_965221465.1 of Candidatus Azophilus sp. Classification (GTDB taxonomy): domain Bacteria; phylum Pseudomonadota; class Gammaproteobacteria; order Pseudomonadales; family Azotimanducaceae; genus Azophilus. Next base: position 4,296,368 of record OZ244892.1, on the reverse strand, counting down.
TGCCAGCTTTGTCGCCTATTACTTCCTGGATCGGATTGTCGACTATCAGTCGCGCCTTGCCGAGCAGAGCATTCCCAATCTGAGTCGGGCGGTGGAGGTGGCGCGCCAGAGCGCCACCCTGGTGAACGGCGCCGTGCGCATGGTTTCGGCGTCCTCCCTCGGCGAGCACGAGGCGGTATCCGCCGAGGTGTTGTGGGAGCGCGAGGAACTGCTCGGCGTCGTCGATGAACTGAGCGCAGGCGCAGCGCTGGACGAGCGGGTGCAGGCCCTGGAGGCGCGTCTTCGCAGTTTCGGATCCCTGCTCGAAGCGGTGTACCGATCTTCCGAACAGCGCCTTCAGATCGAGCGTTCCCTGCAGCAGTTGTCCGAGGAACTCGGCGAGGTCAACCGGCGAATCGAGCGCGAGGCGACGGCCGCCATCGACGATCAGGGGTTCTTTCTGGTGGAAGGCATGCGCAGTCTGGACGACCGACCGCAACCTCTGTCGCAACGAAACTGGGGCGAAGAACTGGCCCGCTATCGCGAACTGATCGAAATCGGCCGCCAGGCCAATCTCGCCGGGTTGCACATGAGTGAAACGCTGCTGCTCGGCGACCGCGACCTGCTCCAACCCCTGGAGGAGCGCTTCAACAGCGCTGCCTACAACCTGCAACGTGCGCTGCGGCGATTGCAAGCAAACGCGCCCGTCGGCACGCTGACCCGGGACATCGAGCGCCTGGTGGAAATCGGCGAGTCGCCCGAGGGCATATTCGCACTGCGCCGAGAGACCCTCGACCGGCTGCGCCAGGAACGCGAATCGCTGGCGGCCGGCCGCGAGGCATCGGCGGAACTGCTGAAAGACATGGAGCGACTGGTCGCAGAAGCGAACTCCGAAGCGGTGACGGTGAACGCCCGTTCGCAGTCCGCTGCGGCCACCGGCATCCTGGTGCTGGTGCTGCTGACCCTGTTGAGCGTGGCCGGAGCCGTGCTGATCGGCTGGTTGTTCGTCGGCCGCTACCTGGTGCGCCGTCTGACCGGCCTTGCCGCCTCCATGCGCGACATGGCCGGCGGCGATCTCGAAGCGCCGGTGGCGGTTTCCGGCAACGACGAGGTCACCGACATGGCGAATGCGCTGGAAGTGTTCCGGCGCTACGCATTGGAGGTGCAACGGCTGAATCTGGTCGAAAAGCTGGCGGAGGAACTCGATACAAAGAACAGAGATCTGGAAGGCGCCCTGGAGCGGCTGCACCGCGCCCAGGAGCAGATCGTGGCGGAGGAAAAGCTGGCTTCCCTCGGTCAGTTGACCGCCGGGGTCGCCCACGAGATCAAGAACCCGCTGAACTTCGTCAACAACTTCACGGAAGTGTCGTTGGAACTCATCGACGAGATCGGCGAAATCCTCGCGGAATCGGAGGATCGGGACGCCGAAGCTGTGGAAGAGATCGAGGAAATACTCGGCGACCTCAGAACGAACCTCGGCAAGGTGCGGGAACACAGCAGCCGCGCCGACGGCATCGTCCACAGCATGCTCGAGCATTCCCGCTCCAAGGCAGGCGACTGGCGGCAGACCGACCTGAACGCGCTGCTTAAGCAGTACCGGGACCTCGCCTATCACGCCATGCGCGCCGAGAACACGGATTTCAATGTCAGGATGCGGGAAAGCATGGACGATGGCATCGGCATGCTCGAAGTGGTGCCTCAGGATCTGAGCCGGGCATTTCTGAATATCCTGACCAACGCCTGCCAGGCCATCGAGGAGAAGCGTCTGGCAGTCGATGGCGACTACGAACCGGAACTGGAGATCGGCAGCCGCCGGCTGGACGACGGGTTCGAGTTCTGGGTGCGGGACAACGGGCCCGGCATTCCGGAAGACCTCAGGCAGCGCATGTTCGAGCCGTTCGTGACGACCAAGGAAACGGGCAAGGGTACCGGGCTGGGGCTGTCGCTGTCGGTGGACATCGTCACTCGGCACGGGGGTTCCATCGATGTCGAATCCGAGGTGGGCGAGTATGCCCGGGTCGCCATCCGCTTGCCGCGGAACCCGGCGGAACTGCGGGATCTCGAGGCTGAAGATTGAGGTCCCTCCTGTTCGAAAACGAACGTAGACCGGAGGGGACGCCTCGCATGAAAAAAACTTTCAAGTTATTGATTTTAAGCCACTCACTCACGCGGAGGATCTCTCCTCCGATTCGGCGCCGAGAACCGGTGTGCGGTACGTGCATGCGGCGCACCAGGCGGCGGCGCTTACGGCTACGATAGGCGCCAGAGCGAGCCCTAACAGCGCCGCATACACGCACGTTCCTTTGCCGGCAGCGTCGAACAACGCCAACGGCCAGAGCGAGCCCTAACAGCGCCGCATACACGCACCGCACACCGGTTCTCTCCCAGCGAGCCTTTATTGCTTTCACGTCCGCGGCCCGGCGCGCCGGGTTGGGAACTCGCATGGAACAAGTCCTAACCTTTTGATTTAATTGAAAATACTATTTGACATAATATCTGGTGCCCGGACACCGAGAGCAGGTATACGGTACGTGTATCTGCTCTCTCCCAGCGTATTGCTGATGTTCCTTGCGCGTCGTCGTCCCGGCGTGCCGGCACTCGCTGTCCCGGAGGACGTGGACGGCTTCACTTCCTGGAGGGTCGTCGATGGTCGTATTATCGCCGGTGGTTAGCCACGGACTGGTACGGAGGGGAAATGAACAACACTCGTAATGCTATAGGTGGGCGCGGAGCCGGCGCGGGGTTGCTCGCCGCGCTCCTGCTGCTGGGGCTGCCGGCCGGGGCTTCGGCCGCGGTGGCGGAAGAGACCCGATTCGTTTTCAACACGTTCTCGTTTCTGATCTGGGGCGCGCTGGTGATGTGGATGTGTGCCGGATTCACGATGCTGGAATCCGGGTCGGTGCGCACCAAGAATGCCTCGGTCATCTGCCTGAAGAACATCGGCCTCTATTCCATTGCGGGGCTGATGTACTTTTTCGTCGGTTACAACCTGATGTATGTCGACGTCAGCGGATGGATCGGTTCCCTGACGTTCTTCTACGGGCCATCGGCGGATGAGGCGGCGCTGCTTGGCGGCGACGAAAGTGCCCGGGCCGCGGTGATCGAGAACGGCTATGCGACGATGTCCGACTGGTTTTTCCAGATGGTGTTCGTGGCCACGACCGCATCCATCATTTCGGGTACGCTGGCGGAGCGGGTGCGGCTCTGGTCGTTCTTCCTGTTCACCGCGCTGCTCACCGGCTTCATCTACCCGATGGTCGGCGCCTGGACCTGGGGCGGCGGCTGGCTGAACGAGATGGGGTTCCAGGATTTTGCCGGTTCGACCATTGTCCATTCCACCGGCGGCTGGGCGGCATTGGCCGGCGCCCTGATCGTCGGGCCGAGGCTCGGCAAGTTTCGGGCCGATGGCAGTGTCAGGCCCACCGTACCTTCGAACATTCCAATCGTCACCCTCGGTGTATTCATACTCTGGCTCGGCTGGTTCGGCTTCAACGGCGGCTCGCAACTCGCCCTCGGGGGCGCCATCGATGCGGTGGCCATGAGCAACGTGCTGGTCAACACGAACCTGGCCGCGGCCGGGGGTGTGATGGCGGCCATCAGTGTCTCCAGGCCGATTCTGGGTCGCGTGGACCTGCTGGCGGGGCTCAATGGCGCCATCGCCGGGCTGGTGTCGATCACGGCAGCACCGGACATCCTCGATCACCGCTGGGCGGTTCTGATCGGTGCGGTCGGCGGGGTCATCTGCACCGCGGGCATACGGTTTCTCGAGGAAGTGAAGCTGGACGACGTGGTCGGCGCGGTTCCGGCGCACCTCTTTGCCGGCATCTGGGGAACCCTCGCCGTGTGCATTGCCGGCGGCGGCAACTTTCTGGTTCAACTGGTCGGCGTGTTGGCCGTCGGCGCTGTCGTCTTCAGCATCTCGCTCGTGATCTGGTATGCCATCGACAAGACCCTCGGCGTTCGGGTCTCGCGTTCGGTGGAGGAAGTCGGGCAGGATTCGGCGGAGTTGGGCCTCGAAGCCTATCCGGAGTTCGTGCTCATGCCGGACCCGGACCTGACGGCGGAACTGCAGGAGGAAAGCCGATAGCGTTGCGGGTACATCCAAGGGCTGTCTGTCCTCCTGACCCGGTAGCAATGTTGCGCCAGTCGACCTCGTGGCGACCGCTTGTCGAGTCGCGTTCGCTCGGCGCTATCCGCGCCGCTCCACGTCGACGCCGTCGACCCGCCGGAAACCCCGTGGCAGCTTGAGGCCCCGGCGGGCGCGCTCGCCGGCGTAATGCTCGAGATCCTTGGGTTTCAGCCTCAGGTAGCGCTGCCCGGCGTGGACTTTCAATGCATCGCGTTCCCCGAGCACCACAGCGCCCACGAGTTGCTCCTCCCCCGCCTTGAACGCGGCCGGGGGGATGTTGATGAGCTTTACCCCCTTGCCCCGCGCCAGTTCCGGCAGGTTGTCCAGGGCGAACAGCAATAGTCGTCCCTGATTGGTGACAGCGGCGACCTGCCGGCCTTCGCCGGAGCCGAGCGGTTCCGGCGGCAGCGCCGAGGCCCCTGCCGGCACCGTCAGACACGCCTTCCCAGCCTTGTTCTTGGTGACCATGTCGCCCAGGCTGCCGACGAATCCGTAACCGGCGCTGGAGCAGAGCAGTACCCGGGTGTCCGCGCTGCCCATGCTCGCCCCGACGAAACGCGCTCCTTCCGGCGGCTTCAGCCGGCCCGTCAGCGGTTCGCCCTGACTGCGAGCGGAAGGCAGGCTCGCTGCCGGAACGTTGTAGCTGCGGCCGGTGGAGTCGAGAAAGACGAGCAGTTCGTTGGTGCGGCCACGCACCGAGTGGCCGTGACTGTCGCCGGTCTTGAAGGCGAGTTCCTCCGGGTCGAGTTCGTGGCCCTTGGCGGCGCGGACCCAGCCTTTCTCCGACAGGACAACCGTGATGGGATCGTTGGAGATGAGGTCTTCCTCGCTGTAAGCCGCGGCTTCCTCGACACGCTCCAAGGGTGAGCGACGCGCATCGCCGTAGGTTTCCGCATCCGCCAGCAGTTCCTTCTTGATCAGTGTTCGGAGCCGTGCCCGGGACTGCAGGACCTTCTCGCACTCCTCCTTCTCCGCTTCCAGACCGTTTTTCTCGTCGACGAGTTTCGCCTCTTCCAGGCGCGCCAACTGGCGCAGGCGAATATCGAGAATGGCGCGCGCCTGAATCTCGGAAAGGCCGAAGCGCCGCATCAACGCCTGCCTCGGCTTTTCTTCCTCGCGAACGATGCGGATCACTTCGTCGAGATTCAGGTACGCCACCAGCAGGCCGTCGAGCACGTGCAGACGCTCGTTGATCTTCTCCAGGCGGTGAGCAACGCGCCGGGTGACCACTTCCTGCCGGTACTGCAACCACTCCTTCAAGATGCCGACCAGATTCTTCACCCGCGGCCGCTGGTCGAGCCCGATGACGTTGAGGTTGACCCGGTAGCTGCGTTCGAGGTCGGTGGATGCGAACAGGTGGCTCATCAGGCGGTCGCAATCGACCCGGTTCGAGCGGGGCACGAGCACCAGACGCGTGGGATTGCGGTGGTCCGACTCGTCGCGGATATCGGTGAGCATCGGCAGCTTCTTCGCCTGCATCTGCTGGGCAATCTGTTCCAGCACCTTGGCCGGCGAGGTCAGGTACGGCAGGGCGGTGATGACGATGGCGCCGTTCTCGCGGACATGGACCGCCCGCGCCCTGATGCTGCCCCGGCCGGTTGCGTAGACCTCCCGGATTTCTTCCGGCGGCGTCACGATCAGGGCGTCCGAGGGGAAATCCGGCCCCTTGATGTGCGTCATGATGTCTTCGAGGGATGCCGAGGGACGGTCGAGCAGGTGTATGCAGGCGCTGACCACCTCGTTGATGTTGTGCGGCGGAATGTCCGTGGCCATGCCGACGGCGATGCCGGTGCCGCCGTTCAGCAACAGCATCGGCACCCGGGCCGGCAGCAGCACCGGCTCGTCGATGGAACCGTCGAAGTTGGCCGTGAAGTCGACGGTGCCCTGTCGTGTCTCATCCAACAGCAATGCGGCGTACCCGGACAGGCGCGACTCGGTGTAGCGCATGGCGGCGAACGACTTGGGATCGTCCGGCGCACCCCAGTTGCCCTGCCCTTCAACCAGCGGGTAGCGGAACGAGAACGGCTGCGCCATCAGCACCATGGCTTCGTAGCAGGCGCTGTCGCCGTGCGGGTGGAACTTGCCCAGCACGTCGCCCACCGTGCGGGCCGACTTGGCGAACTTGGCGCTGTTGTCGAGACCGAGTTCGCCCATGGCATAGACGATGCGGCGCTGCACTGGTTTCAAGCCATCGGCGATGTGGGGCAGCGCGCGGTCGTTGATGACGTACATGGAATAGTCCAGGTACGCGCGCTCGGTGTAGGTGCGCAGCGGCATCGTTTCGATTTCGGTGGGTTCCATTTTTTCCTTCAGCCTGGTGTTCTCTTCCTGCCCCGCGACCTGCCCCGCAACAGTGCGGCATTCGCGGACAAACTCGGTTCATGCCGAGACCGAGTGCGCCGGCAAAGCAGCGTCGGCTCAGACAAGGCTTGCTTCGTGGCCTTTCTTTTCGAGCCAGTTGCGCCGGTCCGGGGAGCGTTTCCTGGCGAGCAGCATGTCCATGGTTTCCTGGGTGCGGATCGCGGAATCGAGGGTGAGGCGAACCAGTCGGCGGGTTTCCGGGTCCATGGTGGTTTCGCGCAGTTGCGTCGGGTTCATTTCGCCGAGGCCCTTGAAGCGTTGCACGACCACGTTTCCCCGCTTTCTTTCCGCGGCGATTCGGTCCAGCACGCCTTCCTTTTCGGCCTCGTCGAGGGCATAGAAGACTTCCTTGCCGACATCGATGCGGAACAACGGCGGCATCGCCACGTACACGTGACCCTGCTCAACCAACGGCCGGAAGTGCTTCAGGAAGAGGGCGCAGAGCAGGGTGGCGATATGGGCGCCGTCGGAATCCGCATCGGCAAGCACGCAGATCTTGTCGTAGCGCAGCTTCGACAGGTCGCTGGAACCGGGGTCGACGCCGACGGCGATGGCGATGTCGTGCACTTCCCTGGAGTCGAGCACTTGGCTCGCATCCACCTCCCAGGTGTTGAGAATCTTGCCCCGCAGCGGCATGACTGCCTGGAATTCGCGATCCCGCGCCTGCTTGGCGGAACCGCCGGCCGAATCGCCTTCCACCAGGAAGAGTTCCGCAGTCGAGGTATCCTGGCCGGAGCAGTCGGCCAGCTTGCCGGGCAGCGCGGGGCCCGCGATCGTCTTCTTGCGCGCCACCTTCTTCGCCGCACTGGCCCGGCGCTGGGCGTTGCCGATGGCGAGTTCGGCGATGCGCTCGCCGTCGTTGGGGTTCTCGTTCAGCCACAGGCTGAAGGCATCCTTGGCCACGCCGCCGACGAATACAGCCGAATTCCGGGAAGACAGGCGCTCCTTGGTCTGCCCCGAGAACTGCGGATCGGCGAGCTTCGCCGAGAGCACATAGGCGCACTGGTCCCAGAGATCGTCGCCGGTCAGCTTGAGGCCCCGGGGCAGGAGGCCGCGGAATTCGCAGAATTCCTTCAGCGCCTGTGTCAGCCCGCTGCGCAGGCCGCTGACGTGGGTGCCACCCTGGGCAGTGGGAATCAGATTGACGTAGCTCTCGGTAACGAGATCGCCGCCGTCCACCACCCACTTCACCGCCCAGTCCACCGCCTCCCGATTGCCCTCGGCGCTGTGGGCGAAGGCCGAGGCGGGCAGGGTTTCCGCATTTTGTAGCGACTGGTCGAGGTAACCGACCAGCCCGTCCTCGAAGACCCAGTGGTCGCTTTCGTCTTCTTTGCCCTCGATGGTCAGGCTCACGGCGAGCCCGGGGGCCAGTACCGCCTTGGCGCGCAGCAGGTGCCGGAGGCGCGCGGGCGCGACCCTGGGGGAGTCGAAGTAGACCGGGTCCGGCTTGAAACGGATGCGGGTGCCGGTGTTGCGCCTGCCCACCGACCCGCCCGCTTCAAGGCCGGTGACCGGCTCGCCGGATTCGTAGCGCTGCCGATAAACGCACCCGCCGCGCTTGACCTCCACCTCGAGCCACTCGGACAGAGCATTCACCACCGACACGCCGACACCGTGCAGGCCGCCCGCGTAGGTGTAGCTCTTGTCGTCGAACTTGGCGCCGGCGTGCAGGCGCGTGAGAATCAGTTCCACCCCGGTTATGCCGTGCTCGGGATGATCGTCCACCGGCATGCCGCGGCCGTCGTCGATCACCTCGATGGAGCCGTCCTTGAACAGCGTGACCTCGACTTCGCGGGCGTGCCCGGCCAGCGCCTCGTCGACACTGTTGTCGACCACCTCCTGGACGAGATGATTGGGACGGGATACATCGGTGTACATGCCGGGTCGCCGCCGCACCGGCTCGAGCCCGGAAAGGACCTGCAGCGACTCTGCCGAGTATTGAACTGCCATGGGGAGGTAATGGTTCCTGGTATCAGAGAATCTGCTCGATTCGCCGCACTTCGGTGCGGAGACTGCCGTCGTCATGCAAGTGCAGCCAGCGGTATCCGGGCCCGGTGCCGTCCAGACTGAATTCGAGCGAGTGAGGCTCGAATTGGAAACAGGTCGATGGCGTACCGAGAAGCGCCAGGTTTCCGTGGCGCCTTTCGATCGTCTGGTGGGCATGGCCGAATACTACCGATTTCGCCGACGACGCTTGCGCTAGGCATTCTAACAGTTCCGGGGCATTATCGAGCCGATCCTTGTCGAGCCAGGGGCAGCCGACATCCACCAGCGGGTGGTGCGTGGCGACTACCAGATGCTCTTCGGCCCGATCGATTTCCTCCAGCAGGGCCAGCCAGGCCCCCTCGTCCCAGATCGCCTTTGGTCGGTCGTCTTCGTGGGTATCCCAGGGAAGGATGCGCCAGGCTCCAAGGCTTATGGGGTCGGTGGGCATGCCCGCGTCCTGCATGGGCTGCGCGACGTCGTGGTTGCCGGGCAGGCAGAGAAGGGGGCCGGCATGAAACTCGCGAAGGATTTTCAGGCAGCGGCGATAGGTGGCGACAACCGGGTCGTGGGCAATGTCGCCGGTCACCAGGAGCGCCGCCGGCTGCCGCTCTTCCGTTGCCGCGGCAAGCACGGCCTCGAGCGTTTCGGTGGTGTTCACGTGGAGCAGGCGAGCCCGCTCGTCGCGGAGCAGGTGGAGGTCGGTGATGTGCAGAACAGGGACGGACGAGGGCGCTTTTTCCCCGGCCGCCATCAGGATACGGCGGCGGTTTCCCGCAACGCGATGCCGTTGCGCAGGCAATAGGACAGGAATTCACCCAGAAACCGGTTCACCTGCGCCTTCTCGTCGCGCTGGCGCATGGCGTCGTTCGGGTAGGTATATACGGGCTTGAAGTGTCGCGCCCGCTGGTATTCCACCACTTCCGCGCAGCGAGCATCGTGGTACAGGCGCACGGTGAAGCCGGGGTTCAGGTCCCAGCGCTCTTTCCGCCCCTGCCGCAGCCGGATCAGGGTGGTGTACGGACCGCGCTCGATGACCTCGAGGCTCACATCGGTACGACGCCCGACCACATTGACGCTCAACGTTTCGCCGGCGCGTTCGCGCAGCGCGGGGAAGAGCCGCATGAGACGGAAGTAGTTTGCATCGCACTCCGCCATGTGGCGGGGCAAATCGATGCTGTAACGGTTGTCCGTGCGCTTCATGCAGATCTGCAATTCCATGCTGAGGCAAAAATATACAGGGCATCGACGATATACAAGGTGTTCCTTGCGATACTGGTGTGCTGTTCACGAATGAACTACTGCGACCGTCAATGGCAGCGAAAGCACTGGCGGTGCTCTTACCACGCGCGGAACCTGTTGTCACACAACGCCTGAGCGCGGTAACACCCCTTGCCAGCCTCGCTGCGTCCATTCGCGAACGGGCCGAGCCAGGAATTCGCCGTGACCGGAATTGACGGTACGATGCGGTTTCGATGACTTCCGCACCTCGCGAAATGGACGACAGGACATGCAGGCGCTGAAACTCTTCTGGTCGCGCGGCCGTCGTCAGAATGCCGGCGACTGGTTCTCGCCGCTCATCTGCGAGCGGCTGAGCGGGCGCCGGGTCGTGTATGCCGACCCGCGCCGCTGCGACCTGGCCGCTGCGGGCAGCCTGCTGGCCAGGCTCGAAAAGTGCCACCCGCTGCACCGTCTCGGTTTTCGTCGTCAAATCGACATCTGGGGCTCCGGTTCACTGCGCAGCGAGGATCGCCTGCGAGGCGTGCACAGGCTGCATGCCCTGCGCGGCCCGTTGACGCTGGCGCGTTGCGAACACGTGCAGACGTCGCCGTGCCTGGGCGACCCCGGCCTGTTGGCCGAACTGCTGCTCGACGGCGTACCGGGCAAGCGTTACGGAATCGGCGTGATCCCGCACCTGGCGGACCGCGAGCATCGCGACGTGCAGGCATTCGTCGAAGAGACGCGGCACGCTCGCCTGCTGGATGTGACCTCCCCGGTCGCGGACCTGCTCGCCGAAATCGCCCGCTGCGATGCCGTGCTGTCCACTGGCTTGCACGGCCTGATATTCGCCGATGCGCTGGGCGTTCCGAATCGCTGGGTTACTGCCTCCGGGGCACTGATCGGTGGCCGGCACAAGTTCGACGACTACTACGGCGTTTTCGACCTGCGGCCGGACCCGGTGCGGTTGCCCGGCCTCGACCCGGAAACGGCTTTCAACGACTACGTCCGGCCCGGCATCGATGCGGTCAAGCAGCGGTTGCTGGAGAGTTTTCCCTTCCGCCGCTAACTGTGGTGGATGCAGCCAGCACCATGACGGGCAGCCAGAAGTAGCACCAGAAAAGGGTGGTTCGCACCAGCAGGTGATCGCCGCTGGTGGTGCTGGCAAGCAGCACGAACACCAGCACGGCTGCCCAGTCGCGGCGCTCGCCGGTCAGGGGTGGCCATCGCATGAAACGAAGCTTCGAGCTATGGACAGTGCGTCCATCCGGCACGCGTGCGTCGTCCTTCCCGGCAAGAACGCAGTGCAGCAGCCATGCCATGGCGCCGAGGAATGCCGCCGTGCCCAGGATTCCCTGGTGATAGACCGCCGCGACGTAGAGGCTGTGGGCGCGATCGGTGACGCTTCCGGGCTGGTATTCGATTTCCAGGGGCGCGGCGATGCCGCAACCGATGAACGGATTGCAGGCGAGGTACGCCGACCAGGTCTGCGCCCAGATTGCCGGGCGAAACGACAGCCCCCGGTCGAGCCAGATGGCCTGAAGCGCGTCGCTCGCGATCAGCGCTGCGGTTGCGACAATGGCCAGCGCCGCTGCGCCAACCAGCGTGGCTCGCAGGCGCAGCCGCGGTGCGACAACGACGGCAACGACAATCAGCCAGGAAACCAGGGCGGCACGTGGGCCGGCGAGCAGGACGAAGGCAATCGGCGCCGCGCAAGCCCAGCCCCAGCGAAGCCCCAGCTTGCCCCGCGCAATGGCGGCGCAAACCGGCAGCGTGGCCGCCAGCAGCAGGATGGAAGCATGCACGGGGTTGTCGAGGCCGAGCCAGCCCGGGAGCCGCGGAAGTTCGGGGTCGCAGGTCGCTGCCCAGTGCCCCAAGGACAGCAGCGCACCCAGGTTGGCGCCCAGTAGAAGCACCTGTTGAAGCCGCGCCAGCTGCTGGGGAGCATGCCGGGTCAGGTGCACGATGCCGACGTAGATCGTCAGGATGCAATAGGCCGCCAACAACAGGTCGGCCGCACGTTCCCCGGCAACGGGCCCACTCCAGAGCAACGAAAGGAGCGGCATGGCGAGCAAGAGCGGCACCGACCATCCCGCCCGGCCCGCAAACGCGACCCGCACGGTTCGCCCGTCGAACAGAAATGCGTGGGCCGCCGCCGCCGCGAGATAGAGGGTCCAGTTGCGCTGTTGTTGTTCGGGTACGACGAAAAAACCGGCGACGAGCAGCGCCAGCAGCATGGTGAACGCACGCGACATGGCCGTGCGCGTCAGTTCGCACTGGTGATCATGCGGCCACGGTAGAACAACCGCGGGCGATTGGGCAACCGGAGCGCCCTCGCCGCCGTCTGCCGATCGAACCGGCATCAAATTTCTCACGCGGCGCCTTGACCGGATTCCACGAACTGCCGGGGCGACCGCCTACGGTTTTGCCAATCGCGCTCTGCTAAACTCCGGCCTTCCCGAAATCCTGAGACCCACGGCCCGTCATGCACGATTCAGTTCGCAATGCCAGCCTTCCCCGATTGCGCGCCGCCGCCGTGACGCTGCTGCTCACCGCCTCCACGGCACAGGCAATCGACATTGCCGATGCCTATCGGGAGGCCCTGGAAAACGACCCGGTGCTCGGTGCGGCCGAGGCGAGCTACGAGGCGCGCAAGGAACTCATCCCGCAAGCGCGCTCGAACCTGCTGCCCAGGATGAGCATGTCCGGGTCGACAAGCTGGAACGAACGCAGCTTTCCGGTGCCGCCGCGGCTCGATTTCAATCCCGACAGCCCCACGTTCGGCACCATCGCCCCGGTGGCGGACCAGGACTTCAACGAGCACCAGTGGGCAGCCCGGCTCGACCAGCCCCTGTTCAACCTGAGCAGTTGGCACAACCTGCGCAGCGCCAGATCGTCAGTGGCGGGCGCGGAGGCCAGCCTGGCAGGCGCCCGGCAATTGCTGATCGTACGTGTGGTGGAGGCCTACCTGAACGTACTGCGCGCCCAGGATCGCCTGGACGCCACGCTGGCCCGGGAAACCGCCGTCAACCGCCAACTCGAGCAGGTTCAGCAGCGCTTCGACGTGGGGCTGGTCGCCATCACCGATGTGCTCGAAGCACAGGCCGGCTACGACAATGCGGTGGTGGACCGTATCCAGGTCGACGGCGACCGGTACATCTTTTTCGAAACCCTGCAAACCCTGATCGGCGCCCCCTTCGAGCGCCTCGAACGAATATCGGAAGACCTGCCGGTGGTCGATCCGAGCCCGGGCAACGAAGAGCAATGGGTGCAGACGGCACTCGAGACCAACCACGGCATCGCCGCCGCCATCGCGCAACTGGAAGCCGCGAATCGAACCATCGCTGCGCGCCGCGCCGGCCACCTTCCGACCCTGGACGGTTCCATCACCCGCAGCCACTACGTCACCGGCGGCGCCAGTTTTCTGGCCAACAAGATCGACACCACCACCTGGGCGCTGTCGATGACACTGCCCATCTACCAGGGCGGCTTCACCAACTCCCGCACCCGGGAAGCCCGGGCCCTGGCCGAGCAGGCCCGCGAAGACCTGCTCAATCAGCGACTGACCGTGAGTCGCGACACCCGCAATCTCTTCCAGAGGGTGGCTACCGATGTAGTGCGGGTCGGCGCGCGCATGAAGGCCATCGCTTCCAGCGAATCGGCGCTGGAGGCCACCGAGACGGGCTACGAAGTGGGCACCCGCAACATCGTCGACGTGTTGCAGGCGCAGCAGCGGTTGTACGCCTCGCAGTTCGACTACGCCGACTCGCGCTACAACTACGTCATCGACCTGATGCGGTTGCAGCAGGCAGCCGGCATCCTGGGAGAGCAGCACCTCACCGAGTTGAACCGTTATGCAGACCCTGCCGATACGGTGACGCGGGAGGCTTCGCTGCGCAATCGCGGCATGAGCCCGGGTTCGCGATAGCCGCCCCGAGCCCGCATATCTCACCAACTTCCTGCTGCGGACGCCGATGCGCTGGCGACGAAAGTTCGTGGGATTTGCGAACCAGCGGGTCTCGTCGGCACCGTCGAGCAGAGTTACGTAATCACGGCGTGAATCGTGGTTCGCAACAGGTCGAGCAGGCGCTCCGTCGCGCCGCGATTCGCTTCCACCACGCGTAACGCCTGCGCTCCGGCAGCGTTGCGTGCCTTCTCGTCGGCAAACGCGGCGATGACGGCATCGGCGAGTTGCGCCGGTGTCTCCACCTGGGCAATGCACTGCTCAGCCGCAAAGGCGGCGAACACCTCCTCGAAGTTGAAGGTGTGCGGACCCGTTACCAGAGGCTGGCTGCAGAGGGCGGCTTCGATGGGGTTGTGACCGCCGACCGGGACGAGACTGCCCCCGAGGAAGGCGACGTCCGACAGGCCGTACAGGGTCTGCAGTACGCCGATGGTATCGCAGAGGACCACCGGTGCACTGTAATGCGCGTGCTGCTGGTCAGCTTGCGGAGGTTCCCTGTGTTCCCGTTCGTCGCCTCTCCCGCTTGGGGGAGCGACCGCCGGGCGCGCGTCCGTCGCGGTCGAATCTGCCCGGTGGGAAGAAGACGCATTGGAGGGATCCGCAAACCTGGCAGGCCGGTCAGAGTGGCGAGGCGATTTGTCAGCAAGTGTAGAGCCTACCTGAGCAAGTCGATCGCCCGCGTCGTCTGTAGCGGCAGAACTCAGCCTGAGCGTCGCGAATCCGCGTTGCCGAGCCAAATCGGCAATGCCATCGGCCCGAACCGGATGTCGGGGCGCCAGCAGCAGACGGCTCTGCGGATAACGCTCGAGCACCCGTGCATGGGCGCCGAGAACCGCTTCGTCCTCTCCCGGATGCGTGCTGGCCGCGATCCACACCGGCGCCCGTCCCAACCTCAGTCTCTGCCGAAAAGCCGCCGCCTGCGCAGCATGATCCTCGGGCAGGACGGCATCGAACTTGATATTGCCGAGCGCTCGCCCTCGCTCTCGGGGCAGCCCGAGCGCATTGAACCGTTCCAGGTGGTCCCTGTACTGGCAGGCTACCGCATCGATCTGCCGCAGCATGCCGCGTGTCAGGTTGCGAACCCGGAGGTAACCCCCCGCGGACCGCCTCGACAGGCGCGCATTGACGAGCAATACGGGAACACCCCGACGGTGTGCCTCGTCGATCAGATTCGGCCACAGCTCGGTTTCCACCAGCACCAGCAGTCGCGGCCGCACCCGGTCGAAGAAGGCACGCACCGCAAACTGGAAGTCGTACGGCGCATAGCAGTGGTGCACGGCGCGCCCGAGGCGTTGGCTGACCTGTGCGGAACCGGCCGGCGTCGTGGCAGTGACCAGGAACGGCGGGCCGTCATCATTCGAGAATTCCTGCGCAAGCTGCGCGATCAGCGGCGCCACGGCGATGGTCTCGCCCGCGGAAACGGCATGAAACCAGATGCAGCCCGGCGGTATGGTCGCAGGCGCCTGCCCCAACCGCTCGCCGATGCGCTTTCCGTATTCCGGTTCCCGGCGCGCCCGCCACTCCAGCCGAATCAGCACGGCGGGGAGGCTCAGCCAGAGCAGAATCTGGTAGAGAAGCCGGGTCATGGACGGAAGATGAAGTGCATACGTGGAAGACATCCTTTCCGATGTGCGCAGATCATGCAAAAGACGTTCTGAAGCCACCATGAATCGACAATGTTCGACTGGTTCGACCGCGATATCCAGCAACGGTGGCAGGCCGGCCGACTCGCCACCTAAAATGCAACCCAACCAGCGACCTCAATTCGGCTCACGGATTCCAGCCACACCTGATCATGAACAAACGACTGCGGTGGTCAATGGCATCGAAAACACTTGCGCGAGTTTCCTCCGCGTGCTCGAGGACTCTATTGCCTATCGGCCTGATCTTGTTCGCGGGATGTGGGGAGTTACCGCGCGCCAACGGCAAGAACGAGGCTCGTGTTTCGCAGCGCCCCAACATACTACTGATCGTCGCCGACGATCTGGGCTACTCCGACATTGGTGTATTCGGCGGCGAGATCGATACTCCGAATCTGGATGCTCTGGCAAAGGACGGCATTCAACTGACGAACTTTCATACCGCACCTGCCTGTTCGCCGACGCGCGCGATGCTGATGTCCGGTACCGACAGCCACCTGGCCGGCCTGGGGAGTACGGCAGAGTTGATGGATCGGGTAGCGCCTGAATTGAGGAGTCACGCCGGTTACGAAGGCTTCCTGAATTTTCGGGTCGCAGCCTTGCCGGAACTCATGCGCGATGCCGGGTATCGCACCTACATGACGGGCAAGTGGCACTTGGGCTTGGAGGAACACACCAGCCCCCACGCTCGAGGTTTCGAGCAATCGTTTGCGCTGCTCGAGGGCGCCGCCGGTCACTTCGATGACAGGCAGGTGGTTCCGGGCGCTGGCCGCAACACGGCAATGTTTCGTGAGAATGGAAAGATCACGCAGCTACCCGATGATTTCTACTCCTCCCGATTCTACGCAAACAAGCTGATTGACTACTTGACGTCGGAAAAGGACAGCAAACGGCCTTTTTTTGCGTATCTGGCATTTACCGCACCACACTGGCCGTTGCAGGCCCCGGAAGAATCGATCGCCCGGTACCATGGTGCGTACGACGAGGGTTACGAGGTGGTTTTCGAGCGTCGTCTCAAACGACAGAAAGAGCTGAACCTCGTTGACGCTTCTGCAAATGGCCAACCCCTGTTGCCCGGCACGATGCCGTGGAACGCACTGTCCGACGAAGAAAGGAAACGCTTGGCGAGATCGATGGAAATCTATGCGGCAATGGTCGATGACATGGATCGCTACATTGGCGAGGTGGTGCAGACGCTGCAAGACCTTGGGCAGTACGACAACACGGTAATCTTCTTCATGTCGGACAACGGCGCCGACCCGAAGGACTTTCCTCGCCTGCCGATGTGGGCGCCGTTCGTTCAATCCTGTTGTGACAACAGCTACTCCAATCTCGGCAAAGCCAATTCGTTCGTAGGTTACGGGCCTGGCTGGGCCAGGGTCAGCGCTGCGCCAGGCAAACTCCACAAGTCGACCACCGCACAAGGTGGTATCTCGAGCCCGGCAATCGTCAGGCATCCCGGCAGTGACGCAGCGTTCGATCGCTACGATGGATTCCTGACGGTCATGGACTTGCTGCCCACCTTCCTGTCGTTGGCAGGCGTGGAGCACCCGGGAACACGTTACCGGGGCAGGGAGACATTGCCTCTGCAAGGTGCATCAATGGTCCCGATGCTTGCCGGTGGTACCGGTCCGATTCACGGGCCGGGCTACGCCGTAGGGTGGGAGTTGATGAACCATCGTGCACTCAGAATGGGCAACTGGAAGATCGTCATGTCCCAACCGCCACAGGGCAACGGGCAATGGGAACTCCACAACCTCCAGAACGATCCTTCCGAACGCGTAGATCTTTCCAAAGAGCAAGGTGACAGGTTCGCAGCCTTGCTCGAGCGTTGGCAGGAATACGTGGAGCAGAACGGGGTTGTCCTGAGAGAGCGCGGCAGCGGTCAACAGGAGGCCAGGGATTCGTAGAGCGCATCCACCAGGTTTCGATGCTGATCTCCGAGACCCGGCCCGGAGTTGAAACGGTTCGGCGTGTAGCCGTATGAAATACCGTTGCGCGGGTCTGCGAAGGTGGCATACCCCCCGGCACCGGCCGTGCCTACATTGCCTTCGCGCCCCCAGTAGTTGAAATCGATGTTCAGGAGCAGCCCGAGCGCGACACGAAAGTCGTTGCCGAACTTGTAGTCGGGATGATGCCACTGCTCCTCGCTCGCCGCCGCGATCACCTCTGGCGTAAACAGCTCGACCCCGTTGTAATGCCCGCCGTTGGCAAACGGCGCGAACAGTTTTGCCAGCGCCAGCCCGTTCGATACGCCGCTGCCCGATGGAAAGACATGCCGGGTCATTTCTCTCGAGCCAATGAAATCGGCGGGCATCGGCACGTACATGCGCATGGTGTCTTCGTTGACCAGACCACCGTTCATCAACTCGTTATCCGGGTTGGGGATCTGCTCGACGACACGATCGAAATCCCGATCGTCAACTCCGAGAATGAACTCGGCGCCCAGCGGCCCTGCCAGTTCTTCTGCGATGAATTGCTCGATCGGGCGCCCATCGATGCGCCGCACGATTTCGCCCGTGATGTAACCGATGGTGACCGAATGGTAGGTCTCTTTGGTCGCAACATCCCAATTGGGCTGCTGCCCCGCAATCTTGCCGGTGAACGTTGTCCAATCGATCGCATCCCCCGGCTCTGCGCTATTGATGAAAGCCAAAGAGGCCTGGTGGGATATCGCCTGCCGAACCGTAATCTGTTCCTTGCCCGCTGCGGCAAACTCCGGCCAGTAGTCTGCAACGGGTTTGTCGTAGTCCAGCAGACCACGGGACGCCAGCACATGAGCGCAGAGTGCCACCACCCCCTTGCTGACCGACATGCAGCAAACGAGTGTGTCGTCCTGCCACTCCTCGTCACGTGCTTCAGACGTGTATCCGCCCCAGAGATCGACCACCGTTTCTCCGCGTTCGATGATCGCAACCCGGGCTCCGACCTCCCCACCCTCACTGAAGTTTCGTTCGAATGCTGCCTTGACGGCTGCAAACCGTTCGGCGCACTGGCCATGAATTGGTGTACTCATCTGTCTGTCTTCCGTCTGTTTGTCGTTTACGACGATGAAAAAACGGTCGTTGCGTGGCTCGCGCACTCGTACCCGTCGCCGGTCAATGGCCAACTCCGGCCATTCGAGAATGAACTATTGCGGCCGTCAACAGGTCGGGTCAAGGGCGCGCTCACATCGGGCTTCGTGCCCGCGAAGAGGCGTGGCAGTGCGGCCATGCGGCTTGACGTCGGACAATGTCATGGTGTCGGCCGATGAGGATGTCGGTCGCGGTTGAACATTCGCTCTTGGCGATGGACAATGATCAATATTCGGGTCGACTTGAATATAGGTCAAGCCATGAAAGTCATGTCCCTGTCGGAAGCCAAAATGAAGCTGAGTGCGTTGATCGAAGCCGTCAACCTGACGGACGAGGAAATCATCATCACCAAGAATGGCGCCCCCGCCGCAGTGCTCTTGAGCCCAAGCGAATTTGAAAGTTGGCAGGAAACGGTCGCAATCAAGTCCGATGCCGATTTGATGGACGAAATCAAGGGTGGATTGCGCAGGCTGAAAGGAGAAAAAGCCCGACTGTACACACTGAACGAGCTGGTTGGCGAATGACTCGCGACCGGGTCGTTTTGCAGCATGAGGCTCAAGGTGCCCGAAGAGACGGTTGCGCTGATACGTCACTCCCATCCCGCCCTGAAGCGCCGAATAAGAGAGGCGCTACGCACAATTGTCGAAAACCCGACAAGCGGAAAACCGTTGGTCGATGAGTTGCAGGGTTTGCGCAGCTTCCGTTTGGGAAGGATCCGCATTATCTATGCAATCAATTCGAGCGATTGCATCGATATCGTCACTATCGGGCCCAGAAAGCGGATCTATGAGGAAACCTACAGGATTGTCAGCCGCAAGTAACCTGTTACCAATGTACTTCTGATACGCGGGAAACGACATCCAGCCCCACCGATGCCAGGCATGACGACAAGGATCGACACGATAATCGTCGGCGGCGGCATTGCGGGTCTCTGGTTGCTGAACGTGCTGCGATCGCGTGGTTACAGTGCCGTCCTGTTCGAATCGGACAGTCTCGGCAGCGGCCAGACACTGGCTTCCCAGGGCATCGTTCACGGCGGCATCAAATACGCGCTCGGAGGCGCCCTCACCGCGGCCGGCGAAGCCATGAGCCAGGCCCTCCCCCGATGGCGCGCCTGTCTCGATGGCGTCGGCGAGGTCGACCTCCGCGGCCTCGAGCTTTGCTGCAGCCACTTCCATCTGTTTACAGGCGCGAACACCCTCGACAGGCTGTCGGCATTCTTCGCAAGCAAGGCGCTTCGCGGCCGAGTGGAACGGCTCGACCGGCACGACTATCCCGAGGCGCTTCGCGACAATGACTTTCGCGGGTCGGTTTATCGCCTGGAGGATTTCGTGCTGGACACGACGGCCCTGGTGGAACGCCTCGGCGCACTCGCTGCCGGCGGCACCTATCGCCACACGCTGACCGCCGATGCCTGCACCCTCGACGGGAACGTGCAAGTGCGTTTCGCGGATTGCACGCTGACGGCCAATCGGCTGATTCTTGCAGCAGGCGCGGACAACGACGCGCTACTCGAGGGGCTCGGCTTGTCGGGCATCGCCATGCAGCGCCGGCCCCTGCACCAGGTGATCGTGCGTCATCCGAAGCTCGCGCCGCTCTACGCCCATTGGCTGGCCGGCGCCAAAGGAAGCGAGCCCCGGTTTACGATTACCAGTCATTACGACGCAGACGACTCGGCGCCCGGCAGTTTGCTCTGGCACCTCGGCGGCCGGCTTTCCACGGGCGGCATCGAGCGCAGCTCACAGCAGCAATGCCGACAGGCAAGGCTGGAACTCGAAACCTGCTTTCCCTGGATGGACTGGAGCCTCGCCACGTTCGAAACCTGGCGGATCGACCGGGCGGAACCCCGGCAACGAGGTGGAGTGCGGCCCAACCACGCGTTTGCCGAAGCCGTGGAGCCCTGCATCGTCTGCTGGCCCACCAAGCTCACCCTGGCGCCCGACCTCGGCGATCGGGTGCTGAGCCTGCTGCCGCCGCCGGAACACCCCTCTCCCGGCCCATTGAACCTGCCGGCCGCCGCCGTCGGGCGGGCGCCCTGGGGTGCATGATGGAATACCGGCCACTCGGCGTAACCGGAATCGACGTATCCGTGCTGGGTCTCGGCACCGTCAAACTGGGCCGCGACACCGGGGTCAACTATGCCCGTCCGTTTCGGCTGCCCACCCTCCAGGAAGCAAGACGCCTGATCGACAGGGCGCGCTCGCTCGACATCAATCTCATCGATACGGCCCCGGCCTACGGCAAAAGCGAGGAACGCCTGGGTGAGATGCTCGCCGGACAGCGGCAACACTGGGTGATCGTCACCAAGGTCGGCGAGGCGTTCGACGGCAATCGGTCGAGTCACGATTTCAGCCCGGAACACACGGCGATGAGCGTACACCGCTCGCTGCAGCGGCTGAGAACGGATTATCTCGACGCGGTGCTGATTCACTCGGACGGCAACGACGAACGAATTCTCGAAGAATTCGGAACGCTCGACTGCCTGCAACAACTGAAGACACAGGGCCTGATTCGCGCCGTGGGCATCTCGCACAAGTCGCCGGCAGGAGCCCGGGCTGCCCTGGAGCGGCAAGTTGACCTGGTCATGGCGACCCTGAACCCGACGGAACGCGCCGAAGCAGGCGTCATCGAACTGGCAGGCAAGCAGGGCTGCGGCGTACTCGTCAAGAAAGCCCTGGCAGGTGGGCGCGAGAAATCACCAGCGCTTCGCTATGTCGCCAGTCATCCCGGTGTCAGCAGTGTCGTCGTCGGAACGCTGAACCCCGACCACCTCGCAGAAAACGCAGCGGTCCTGTCTGCCACCGATTGACACACAATCCTGATGCGGCTGTGGCTGCATGCAGGAAGTTGTCGGAGTCAGCCTGGTTTCGCCAGGTCGACGCCCACCGGGCAGTGATCCGAACCCATCGCCGCCGGCCAGATGAAGGCATCCTGCACGCGCTTGGCCGCGCCCGGCGATGCCAGCACGTAATCGATGCGCCAACCGACGTTCTTCTCCCGCATGCCGCCCCACTGGCGCCACCAGGTGTAGTGGCCGGGCGCACCGGGATGGCGGGCGCGAAACGTATCGACCCAGCCGGCATCCAGCCAGCGTGAGAGTTCCGCGCGCTCCTCGGGAAGAAAACCGCTGTTTTTCCGGTTCGACTGCGGCCGCGCCAGGTCGATGGCTTCGTGGGCCGTGTTGTAGTCGCCGGCCACCAGCACCGGGCCGCGGCGGCGCAATACCTGCAAGCGTTCGAACGCCGCCGCGTAGAAATCGAGCTTGTAGGGCACGCGGCTGTTGTCGCGGTCGCGCCCGCTGCCCTTGGGGAAGTATACCGAGGCAACCGAGAGCCGCCCGAAACGGGCGACGATGAAGCGGCCCTCCACATCGAAGCGCGGCTCGCCCAGTGTGGTTTCCACTCTGTCCGGGGGGCGGCGGGAATAGATGGCTACGCCGCTGTAGCCGGGGCGTTCCGCCGGGAAAAAACGGGTGTGCCAACCTTTCGGTGCGCGCGTGGCCGCATCGAGCTGGTGTTCGAACGCGCGGACCTCCTGCAGCGCGATGACATCGGCGCCGGAGCCATGCAGAAAGTCCAGGAACCCCTTTTTCACGCAGGCGCGCAAGCCGTTGACATTCCAGCTGACGATTCGCATGAAAAGACTGGCCCGCTTCAACCCGACCTGTTCATGAGCGAACGTACCGAGGTTGGCAAGAGTAGTGAAAACGACCGCAGTAGTTTATTCATGAACGAGTCGGGTTGCTGACCTGCATGCGTCCCAGGATCGTCGTTGTCGAGCAGTCTTCCACATGGGCGAGCACCTGCACGGAACCGCCGTAGGAGCGGACGAAATCCGCGCCGACGACATCATGAGGCTTGTAGTCACCGCCCTTCGCCAGCACCTGCGGCCTCAGGAGTTCAAGCAGGGCAACCGGCGTGTCTTCGTCGAAGGCGACCACCCAATCCACAGACCCGAGGCCCGCGAGCACACGCAGCCTGCGGTCCAACCCGTTGACCGGACGTCCCGGACCCTTGAGGCGGGCCACCGAGGCATCGTCGTTCACGGCGACGATCAGTCGATCGCCGAGCGCCCGGGCTTCCTGCAGGTAGCGAACGTGGCCGGCATGCAGGATGTCGAAGCAGCCATTGGTGAACACGATTATCTCGCCGACGTCCATTGCTGTCTTTGCAGCAAGCGCCAACTGTTCTCGGGAGAGAATGCCGCGATCGGCAAGGCTGCCGTGGCTTGCCACCAGGGCGAGTTCGGGGCCGCTGACTGCCGCGGTACCTGCCCTGGTGACGGCGATGGAGGCGGCGATGTTGGCGAGGCGGGCGCCATCGAGTGCGGGCCAGCCGAGGGCGCAAGCAATGCCGAGCACGGCAGCGGCAGTGTCCCCTGCCCCGGTCACATCGAATACGTCAACCGGGCGTGCCGGCAGGTGCTGAAAGCCCTCGCTGGTGGCGACGCTCATGCCGCCGGCGCCGTGGGTGACGACCAGGGCGCCGATTTCCAGTTCCGCGCAGAGCGATACGGCTCGTTCGCCGAGTTCGGCCTCACTGCGCCAATCGCCCGTTGCAGCAGCGAATTCCCGCTCGTTCGGCTTCAGGATCGTGGCGCCGGCGTAAGCACGGAAGGGTTTTGCCTTGGGGTCGACGACCACGGGAACGTTGGCGCGCCGGGCTGCCTCGATCAAGGGCGCCGGATTCTGTATTGCGCCCTTGTCGTAGTCGGAGACGATCAGGACGGCGGCGTCTTCGAGGTGCTGCAGCGCCTGCATCGAAAGCCTGCGGGCCGGTTCGGGCGGCACCGGCTTTTCGAAATCCGTGCGCACGAGTTGCTGCTCGCGGCTGACCACGCGCAACTTCAGGGTCGTAGAGATTTCCGGAGCGACGATGAAGTCGAAACGGATGCCCGATGCGTCGAGTTTGCGGCTCAGCGCGTCGCCCGCGGCATCCCTGCCGGCGCAACCGAGGAGCGTGCACGACGCGCCCAGGCTCGCCAGATTGAGCGCCACGTTGGCGGCGCCACCCGGACGATCTTCGGTGTGTTCGACATCGACCACGGGAACCGGTGCTTCCGGCGAAACTCGCCGAGTGGGGCCGCGCCAGTAGCGGTCGAGCATGACATCGCCGACGACGAGGGCTTTGATAGTCTGGAGCGAAGGGAATTGCAGGCGGCTCAATCCGGGTGGCCTTTATCGGCTCGGGCCGGATGGTACCACAGGGGTGACCAGTGGGAGATTGAGCCGGGTGGTGTAACAGGGGCGGGTTGATAGAATTCGGCAACTCCACGTTGCGACCGGGCGCTTTCGCTGCCGATGTACCGGTTCCCAATCTCATCCACAGTTTGCCGTGGCGCGTTGGCGGCCCGGCATGGGCCGTAACGGGAGTAACGGGAAATGAGCAATCGCAAGCACCCTCCTCCTCGACTGCTGTCACTGCGATGTTGGCCGGATTGGTGCCTGGTCGGCGTGGCCTGGGCGATAGCGCGCTTGCCGCTGGGGGTTCTGTTTCCGCTCGGCAAGCACCTCGGGCGTGTTGTCTTCCGCTTCCGGGGCCCGCGTCGACGAATTACAGAGACCAATCTGAGGCTCTGTTTTCCCGAACTCGATGCCCGGGAGGTGACGGCGATGGCGAGGCGCGTGTTCGAGGCAGTGACCCTCGGGGTGCTCGAGCTCTGTGTTGCCTGGATGAACCCGTTGCGGGACTTTCGCGGGCGCATAACCGTCGTTGGGGCAGAGCACTATCGCGCCGCCATGGCCCAGGGACGCGGGGTGGTGCTGCTCGGCGCACATTTCGGCTGCATGGACATTATCTCCCAGGCACTTGCCGACGCCGGCCGCATCGATGTGATGTATCGGCACAACAAGAATCCCGTTCTGGAGTGGGTGCAGCTATGGGGGCGGCGGCATTACTTCCGGGGCGTCATCGAGCGCCGGGACACGCGCGCGGTGCTGCGGGCGCTGAAATCGGGCCGGGCTGTCTGGTATGCGCCCGATCAGGACTACGGCCCGAAACACTCGGTGTTTGCACCGTTCTTCGGGGTCGAGGCAGCGACGATCACGGCAACTGCGCGGTTTGCGGCGCTGAACGACTCGCCGGTGGTGATGCTGAGCCATCGTCGAAACTACGACGAGCGGTGCTGGACCATCGAGTTCAGCCCTCCGATCGAGGGGTTTCCGAGCGGTGACGACCGGCGGGATGCGTGCAGGATCAACCAGGTATTGGAACGCGAGATCCGCAAGTGTCCGGAGCAGTACCTGTGGTTGCATCGTCGGTTCAAGACCCGCCCCCCGGGCGCAACTCGGCTATACGGCTGAACGCCCGACTGTGTGTTCCGGCATGCACGTTCGAAACCCAATCGCAGCCGACGAAGCTTGATCCGGGCGATGCCTGCGTCCGGCCCGCAATGCCATAAGGCCTCGAGAAGGGATCATTGCGAAACCCGAGGCGAATGTCCTCGAGAAGTGTGCAACTCTTGTTGCCAAAAGTGCGCAATTTTACGTTGCTATGGACAAACCGCGCTCAGCGGTTGCAGCCGTTCCATCCCGACGGCATGATCGGCGCGTGGAGGTGCCGATCGACCGAACGGAGGCGGCGTCCACCGGGGCGCCGAAAGAGCGGCCACGACGCCGGCGACGTTGCGCCAATTGCAACGCGCGGCTTAGAGGCCGGTTCTGCGTTCGCTGTGGGCAGCGGGATGCCGATTACGACCGCGTGGTCTGCGACAATTGCGGCGCCGAGAAGCTCGGCCATTACTGCGGTGTCTGTGGGCAGAGCGACCGCAATTATCGCCGCAATGTCTTCCCGATTGTCGGGGAGGTGCTGTCGGAAACCTTCGAGATCGACTCGCGTTTTTTGAGGACAGTGCCCAGGCTCCTGTTCCGGCCAGGCCTCCTTTCCCTCGAATTTTCCCGAAACCGTCGCGCCGGATACCTGTCGCCGTTCCGCCTGTACCTGTTCGCAAGCATCGTCTTCTTTTTCGTGCTTTCCCTGAGCATCGATCTGCCCGCAGGGCCCGGAGTGGGTCAAGACCCGATGCGGACAAGCGACGTGCAGACACTCTTCGACCGGGGCAGGACGGAAGGCACAAGACCGTGGCTTGAGATCGACCTCGAAGATGAAGAGACCGGCGATGGCGATGGCGATGGCGATGGCGATGGCGATGAAGAGGATGCCGAACAAGCCCCAGCGCCGCCCCGTCCACAGAGTGAAAACACCGCCGCCAACCTCACTGCCAGTCGTGGCGTTGCCGCCACGGAAGCCTCGGGAATTGACGGCACTGGAACACCAACGCCGCCGTCGGAGATCACCGCGGGTTCGCTGACCGCAGAACAGCAGGACGCGTTCAACCGTCTCGCCCCTGTTCTGAATGAAGATCGCCGCCGCAAGCTGACCGAGATTCTCCGCAATTCCGCATTTTCGAATGCATTGGTGCAGGGTGCTCGCTGGATGTCGGCGGAAGACAGGTCGTTGGCCGACGACACGCAACGCTATGCGATCGGCCAGTTGATCGACATCCTGCACCGTCCCTGGGATGCGTTACGGACCTGGTTCGAGAACCTGCCAATCGCGATGTTCTGTCTGCTCCCGCTGTTCGCCCTGTTGCTCAAACTCGTCTATATGCGCAGCGGGCGCTTCTACGCCGAGCACCTGGTGTTCGCGATGCACAATCACACCGTTGCCTTTCTGGCGTTCACCGTTGCCGTGTTGCTGCCGGAAACGAACGCAGTGGCTGCGGCCGCGCCGCAACTGCTGATGCTGGCGCTTGCGGTGTACTACTTCGTCGGCATGCGCCGGTTTTACGGCGGCAGCCGTTTCGGCACCTTCGTCAAGTTCGCGCTGTTGCTGAACCTGTACGGTTTCCTTCTCATTGTTGCCCTGTTGGGCGCCGCCGCTGCGGTATTCCTGCTGTTTTGACGGCCGCGGCCTCGGGTTCCCACTGCGTGGTGGTGGCTACCGCAAGACACGCGTCAAACGCTATTCCAAATATTCGTCGAGCACGGTGCCTGTCGGGTAGTTCACTTCGTATTGGTGAACGATGCGCCAGCGTTCGCCGGGGCCGAGCGCCTTGCGCCAGACCACCACCCCGGGGCGATCGTCCAGGTCCTGCTCATCCGGCGCGGTAGCGCTGCGCGGAACCGAGACCTCGATGCGTTCGTCCCGCGGTACGGGATAGAAATCGACCACTTCCAGGTCGATTTCCCGGGCGTGACGGTTGGCGATGTCGAACAGGAAATCGGTCAGTTGCGTGTTTCGGGCGTTCAGCAGGCCCGCACGTCCTTTCTCGCCGCCCTGATCGACAACGGTAACCTCCAACTGGCGGTCCGGCCCCATGGGAAGGGTGGCCTCGCTCTGCGAAAGCAGATCCGGCAAGTCGGAAACGCCCGCAAAGGTACCGTCGACGAAAACGCGCATTGGCCCTGCAAACAGGGGCGTCTCGCCATCGTGCGTGAATCTTGCAGTCAGGTATGCGCGCGCATCCTGGCGTGGCGTGACCCGCGTCACCAGCGAAACGCCCAGGCGATACTCGCCAAGCGGCACCGCCTGTGCCTGATCGGTACTGTTGATGACATCCGTGCGATCGCTGGCGCGATAAACGATGGAGTACGGGTTCTCGCTTCTGGGCGCCGCCGTCACGACGACTTCTTCTATTCCACTATCGCTTGCGAATGCACTCTCCCTCTGGCGCATTTGTACCCTCTTGTGCGCTCCCGGGTCTGCAAGATCCAGAAACCTGCTCTCCTGATCGGGCGCTTGCATGCTGTCGTCCAGTTCGCTGGTGGAAAACGTGAGTTGCACGTCCCGCCACTCCTCGCCGGTCGTCTGAGACACCTGTGCCTCGTGCAGCAGTCGCAATTGGGATGCAGCCGAATCCAGATACGCGGAATAGGACGGTTCCCACTCGGCCGCCCACTGGAAGTAGCTGACGCGCAGGCTGGTTTCGAGGGCAGCCTGCGAAACCAGCGATAGCTTCAACGAGGCAGAGTCTGCATCTCGCCCGCGCTTGCTATCGAGTTCCCGCTGCAGCACCGACAGGTCTTTCTCGCGCTCGCGCCTGAGCTTGCGGGAAGCGCGAATCTCGCCCATGACGGCACCGGCGCCGCTGCCAATGGCGTCCACGGCCTGCCGCCAGGAAGCGATGTCCGCCCTTCCGGATGCCGCCTCGCTGCGCTCTTTGCTTGCGTACTCCTGCGCGAGCGCCTCGAGGAACTCGAGCTGCATTTCGCCCGCAGCAATGCGATCGTCGATCTCCGCGATCGCTTCCTCCACTTCCGTTTTTGCGGCTTGCAGACGCCGGACTTCCGCATCGTACGCGTCACGCTGTTCCCGTACGTCCAGCCGCACGAACCGCACTTCGACCCGCTCGTCTTCCGCCCTGGCCGTTACGCCCCCCAATTCGATGTCGCCGGGGAAGCCCTCCAGAGTCACGACGTTCACACCCTCTGCGAGCGAAACCTGCACAACGCGCGTCACGTTCGCTCCGTCGGGATAAACGGTAACCGAATCGATTCGGGATTCGAGCGCGTGTGCGTGAGTTGCGCTCATGACAGCCGCCGTCAAAAGCGTAACGCCGACGATAAGAATCTGCGCCTTCATGCAGGCCGATTCCGTTGCAAAAAACTCTCTGATCGGGCGCGTTTCACGTTCGTTGCGGCATCAAGTAGACCGGCGGCCAACAGGATGGGAGGTTACCAGCGAGTTGCCCGCCATGCCATGTGCCGGGATCGGTGACTTCTATGTTGAACCACCCAGCGAGGCTTCGCTCGAAGGGACAATTACTCACCCGTGTGGGATTCCGGAAAAGACTCTTGCCCATCCGACGGCAAACCAAAGGTTGGATTGGATTCGGCAAACGAAGTTTGTTGCGCATTATTCCACTCGTAACGGACAGGATTGACGCGTTTGTTGAGTTTTTCTTCGACAAGTGCGCGCTTCAACCAGACATTGACCTGCCCCTTGTGCAAGCCAAACGATGCGGCCAATTCATCCGGAGTCTTGCTGGCGTTGGCGCAAACCTTGGAGAGCTTCTCGACAAAAAGCTCGTAGAACGCAGCATCGACGTGGGAGTTCGCCCAGTGGTTGTCGGAAGAAACTACAGGGCTGCCGAGGTAGGTTTCGCGGAGTGATGCAGACGCTTCACACCCTCCCCCTTTCGGCACGGCATCCGAACAGTCCCCAGCAGAATTGGAATGCTCCTGTTTCCGAGTATTCGCAGGCCCGGGAGCGCCAGGCAGAACACCGGCATTGCCCTTTTCTTCCATCGGCGTCTGTCCGGAATCAGTCGCGCTGGCCGAATCCTCGTCGTGAGTGTCCACTTCCAACGATACATTTTCGCTATTGACGAACAATTCGCGGACCGTTGCAGCCCGCGCGACCTCCGCGTTCAGCAGGCGGCCACCCGCTTGGGAGAGTGCATGATTGCCGGCAGCAGCGTCTGTTGTTTTTTTCACCCAGAGGGGCACCCAACGATTTCTCAGATTCTCGTTTGCCCCATTCCAGGTACCGCCTTTCGTACCAGAGTGAATCACCAGGGCGGCGTCGGCCAGGCAGTAAATGTACTTGTTGCGTTGCATGGCATTGCCCGCATTGAAACCTGCCTCCGGGTAAAACGTCGATATCAGAACGAGGTTTCCATTCGACAGGTGGTGCCGGTACTTCGCACTGGAACACGCTCGCAACAAGCTATCCGCCAGTACTCCCACAGCGGTTCCTTCGCTCTCCAACGTTCCCAGCATTGCCGCTTCGTCGACGCCGCGTGCCGCCCCGGAAACGACGCTGTATCCCGCACCTGCCGCGGCAGCGCCCAAATCACGAGTGTAGTCAAGGTCATCGCCGCAAGCGTTTCTCGAACCAACCACTGCGAGCCCACCCCTATCGAGCAGCAACTCATTACCGCACCCGAAGATAAGTGCAGGGGAAGCGAGCCCAAGCTGGTTCTTGAGCCGGGAGGGGTAATGGACATCTGAGCGGCTCAATATCCACAGCCCGGCGCGGAGCCACTTTTCCATCGCGATAGCGAGGGAAGAACCGCGATACAGCAACGCCTCCAACCGATCAGGCGTAATTTGGCGGTCCGACCACCCTTTGAGTAGTGCCTTCGGATCAGATACAAGAAGATTCTCCGGAGTCAGCCCGTTGTCCTTGAGCCACAAGGCAAACCTCCCCCACTCCTTCGGGGCGAGGGGTTTGACCGAATTGCTGCTCGATCTCGAAAAGTGAGAGGTAAGAAGCAATATCGCTTGAGTATTCGGAGGAACAGTCATTCAGACTCCCGTGGCGGCCGATGCCAATGCGACAGGATACACAGCGCCGCCAGTCGTTTGCCGCAACAGAGCTGCGAGTACGGTCACTGTCCATCCAGAGTCGATTACGTCGTCAACGAGCAAAACTGGCCCCCGATTTACGCTTTCTGCGATTTCGAATGCTCCATCCAGGTTTCGACATTGGTGAAATCGGTTTTGTTGCAGCTTCTGAGGCTGGTTCGCTCGCACCTTCCTTATGGCGTTATGGAACGGTAGCTGAAGCCGCAATGCAAGTTGGGCTGCAAAGTCCGGCACAAGATTGACACGGTTCAGGGACGGGACGCACGTTACCCATTCCGGCGGCGGGTCGGGCCGCCAGCTTTCCTCTATCAATGCGGCAAACGCGATTACAAGCTCATGCCTGAAGCGACCCCTGTGCTTGTCTTCGGCAACCAGGCGACCCCACCCCGCATCGCCCCATCGAGACAGAATCCGCCCTTCGGACGCACGTAGTTCCTGCGGTAGAGTCCCCTGAAACCCGTATTCCGGAAATGCGTCCACAGGCACTCTCACCTTGGGCATGAATGCAACATCCGACTTCCTCAAGAAGCGACTTGCGGCGACCTCCAATCCGTGGTCAAGAGCAGGGCCGACGACAGGATAGCCCAGACAGTTGGCGCATTGTCCGCAATCGGTGACGCTGGGGTCGTCGAGGGCACGCTGCAGGTAGGCCATCAGGCATTGGTCGGTGTCGATGTAGTCCTGGATTTGCCGCCATTCCATTTCACGTTGATCAGTAAGGCGCTTGATGCGGTCGCGGTCCATGGCATAGGGAACCGGGGTCCGTTGCCATTTCGGCCCGAGTTTGATCACAGGGGCGGGGTTTTCGACGCTGAGAATCTTGAGTGCCTTCTCGATCTGTCCTTGACGGATGTTCGTGTGCTCTTGCAACTGGAATATGCTCATCCCTTCGCCTTGTCCGAGTGCATCGAGAATCTCGGACACTTCATCTTCAGTGGGAAATGCGGTACGGCGGAAGTAGTCGTGAATCTCGTCGTCCTCTCGCCCAGCCAACAGCATGCCAAAGGCCCGGTCAATGGCCCTGCCAGCTCTGCCCACCTGCTGGTAGTACGATACCACCGAGCCAGGTGCCTGATAGTGAATGACGAAGCCGAGATCGGGCTTGTCATAACCCATGCCCAATGCGGTTGTGGCAACGAGCACCTTGAGTCGATTGTTGAGCAACCGCTCTTCAAGGTGCTGCCGATAGGAATTGCTGTCAGGGAAGCTCGCGTGAGTTACGCTTCCGTGGTAAGCGCTTGCCTCTATTCCCTGAAGAGACAGCCAGTCGGCAACTTGTTCGGCATCACGAATTGTCAGCACATAAACGATCCCGGTGCCCGGAAGCTCTGGAATTCGCCGCGCGAGCCAAGCCAATCGTGCGGCCTGGTCGGCCAGTCGCAGTGTCTGCAATCTGAGGCTCTGGCGAACCAGAGGACCTCGTTGAATTTCTATCTCGCCGAGTTGTTCACTGACGTCCTGGATTACGCGGTTGTTGGCCGTGGCGGTGGTACCCAGCACGGGCATATTCGGAGGCAACTGGCGCAGCACATTCAACAACCGGCGGTAGTCGGGACGAAAGTCGTGGCCCCAGTCCGAAACGCAATGCACTTCGTCCACCACCAGCAACCCTATGCGATCGGCAATCGGTAGAAGAACGCTCTCGACAAATTCGTCATTGGATAGCCGTTCCGGAGAGATCAACACCGTATCCACCTGATCTGCCAGCAATCTCCGCGTAATGGCATCCCAATCCCCAGGATTGGTAGAGTTTATCGTATCCGCCTGAATCCCAAGCCGTTTTGCAGCATCGATCTGATTGCGCATCAGCGCGAGGAGAGGTGACACAATCACTGTTGCGCCCGCCCCCCGATCGCGGAGAATTTTAGTACTGATGAAGTAGACGGAACTTTTGCCCCAACCGGTGCGCTGCACAACCACCAGCTTCCGGCGTTGATTCACCAATGCATCGATTGCTTCCCACTGTCCTTCCCGGAAACGCGCGGTCGGAGTGGCCACGGCAACTTGAAGTAGTTTTTCGGCTTGACCTCTTTCCATACCGATTCAGTCCATGGAGCCGGCAAATCAAATCCGGGTCGACTCTAAAGGCGACCATCATGCCACCAAGCCGACGAACGGTCACAGGCATACGCCTTCCAGGAAAAACCGGCAGGAATTCGGCAATGTCTTACGCATTCATCGGTCAATCGCCGGTTTCCTTGAATGCAGCGTTCCAGCCATCCTCCCGGCATGGACCACGACGCAGCATGGAAGCGGTTGTTCGGCCTGCCCATTCTGGTCGAACACCTGCTGCGTGGTTTCGTGGCGCCCGCTGCGCAGTGGCTCGACTTCGGCTCCCTGCGGGAACTGTCCGCAAGTTGGGTAGACACCGATAGCCAACAGCGCCACGGTGATGCCGTATGGCGCATCGACTACGGTGACCAATCGGGCCGCTCGCTGGTGGTGTTGCTGGAGTTTCAGTCCACTGTGGATCGAGAGATGGCGTCCCGCGTGCTGCGTTATGCATGGATGGCCCACGACGAACTGATACGGCAGGGTGAAACCGATGCGGACGGCGAGTTGCGGCTACTCCCGGTGGTGCTTCACTCCGGCTCGCGCACCTGGAATGCGCCGGGTGCCGCCACGGAGATCTCGGCGACGGACAAGGGGGAATTGCTGCTACCGCTGCCGTACAGTTACCTGTCGCTTGACGTTCGGCGGTTGGCACAACACCATTTGCCTTCGCGCAATATCGTTTCGACGATTTTCGAGTTGGACGCCCTGGCCTCGCCGGCGGGAATCGTTCCGCACATTCGGGCACTGTCGAAATGGCAGCCACGGGAAGTCGGCGCTGACACAAGCGAACTCGTCCTTGGGACGATAATGGAATGGTTGGCGTCCATGGCGCCGAGCATGTTCCCGGATTCGGGCGCTGCCGCGACGGTGTCGGAATTGCAGCGGGATTTGCAGGAACAGGAGAACAGTATGGCACTGCTTGCGGAACGGGCGAAGCAATGGGAAGCCGAATGGTTGCGGCAGGGGATAGAACAGGGGCTAGAACAAGGTTTCGAACAGGGAATAGAACAAGGCATCGGCCAAGGCTTGGTCCAGGAGCGGGCACTGCTTTGCCGTCTGGCGGAACGCAAGTTTGACACGACAACAGCAGAACAGCTGGCTCGACGTCTTGCCGAGGTGACGGATGCACAGCGCCTTGCCGAGGTGGGTTGCTGGATCATCGACTGCGCCACGGGAGCGGAACTGCTCGCCAAAACCAATAACGAATAGGAAAAACCGACAAGTCACACCTCCAGGGTTCCTGAATCGGATGCTGCGCGTCTACAGCCTTGTCGACCGACAAACACAAGCCCCGTCCCTGACCAACCGGGCAATCTCCCTCACAGATCAGCAGTGCGCGGCACAGGCGAGGTTCTCTTGAAAGGCTCTCCATTGCCGGCACCTGTCCTTGAACAGCGTGCTGTAGAGTGGGCATGATTCGCTCTACTCACCGAAGCCACTCTCGAGAACTCCCCCTCCTGGCAATGTCCATCGAATTCACCGTCCACCGCCTGCTCGAGACCCACCACGAATATTCCCCGGTCGAACTGCTGAAGGCCGAAAACCAGCTCTCCGAAGAATGCGAGCAAGCCTGGCGCACCGGCAAAGTCGTGAGCCTCGATGAGGCGCTTGCAGACGCGTGGCAAGCAAGGGAAATCCTCACATCGGCCCGGTCGTTCGTCGAAAAGCTGGGGCTGGTTTCCGAACAGGTTGCGTACCTTGGCGTGGGGAAACATGCAGGCCGCATGCTGGCTGTATCCTCCGACCCGCTGCTGAACGAGTTGGTGACCCACCGCTACAGGCCCGCGCAAAGCGTGCAGGAAGACCTGTTCCTCGACGGCGGACGGGTCGACAGCAGCAATGCGTTACGCCAGGCAATCCTCGCACGCGATCCGAAACGGGCGCGCAACGAATTGAATCGCGTGTCCGAGCGGATTCCCGATTACCGGTCCCTGGGCCACGCCGAGGATTTGATTGCCGCTCTCGAAGCGCCAAAACCGAAGAGCCTGGCTCAGGCATTCGAATCGATCGAGCAGATGCAACGCTTCTGGCTGCCCGCGGCCCACGGGTTTCTGGGCCGCCATGAGGCGGCAGAGTTGCTGGACCCCCTTTGGAGGGACATCGGTCAGGCCCTGGAGCCCGGCCTGTTCGACCCCGACAATCCTGACCGGCACGCCAGCCACGCCTTCGAGCAGGCCCGCGCCTGGCAGGACCTCGAGCGTTCCGTGCAGGCGGTGCCGCAACACCGTTCACAGCCGGTGCTGCTCGCGCGGCTGGCAACCGCCGAGTACCGACTGGGCAATCGCATCCGCGCGCTCGATTGCTGGTTCGACTTGTGCCGTTTGGCGCCGGACAGATTTGCCGATCTCGTCGAGTCAACGGGGTTCGAAGACCCGGGCGTTGCGCGTGCGTGGCAGGCGGCCATGGCTGTGGACGACGGCGAGGAACTTTCCGCCGAATGGTTCCCCGCCTGGATGCTCATCCACGAACCGCGCCTCGCTCGTGCATTCGCAGAAACGAACGGGGAAAGCCCGCCAGCAAGCGCATTCAACGTGGTGCGCGCGCTGCAACTCATGCCTCCAGAGGAACAAAGCCGGGCGGGACCAGCGGCCGTATCGCTCCGCGAGAATCTGCAGCAGTTGCATGCGGGCTTGCTGCGCGCCTACCTCCGCAGGCGCGAGCTTGCGCCCTGACAAAATCCATTCGCTGCGACGCTACCGCCACCGTACAGTTATCGGGTGCTTGACGTGCGGCGGTTGGCACAACACCGTTTCCACCGCGAAACAAACGGCGCAGTCTGCCGCGGTTGCGATCAGACAAACTCCACTGACAAACAAGGTTTCGGAGGTCAGGCATCGCGACGGGCGGCGAGATTGCGTGTGCCCCCCACCGAGTGGACTTGGCTGTCAAGGGCCTCCCGTACCCGGGCAAAACCGATGCGTTCCTGTTCGAGTCGCACCCGTTCGCCGAGTCGGTTGGCGCACAAGTCCTGATACAACACCCTTTCCGCGGTATTCAGCCGAGGCAGGTCGCGCTCCACGGGTGTTTTCTCCTGCCCCCATAGCGATTCGCAGGCCAGCAACGTGGCACGGTCCATCAGGAACGACTCGGCATGCGGAAAGTGGGCGCGCAACTGATCGAGTATTGCGAATCCGTGCGTATCGATATCTCCCCAGTACCGCAGTCGACAGGCATCGAGCCAGCGCGCCTTGGCCAGGGACTCGAACCCATAACCCGCACCGAAGATCGCCATGCTTTCCGGTACGTTGGGCAAGGCGAGAAAGTTGATCTCGTTCTCGGTTACGAACGCCTGGGATACGCCTGGTTGCAACGCCGCAAAGGTGGCGGCATCCGTTTCGATGTCTGCCAGGGGACGAAAACCGAAGCTTTCGCATGAAGCATCCAGCATGCGAAAACGAATGCGATCCGGCTTTGCCTTGAAGCCGTATCTGCCTTCGAATCGGCGCACGCCCGTCTGACCCATCTCGATGGCAACGGCGGGCAAGGCGCAATCGAGCAATTCGCTCAACAGGCTGCGGTGCTTTTCGATGAACTTCGTGTGCACGCCCGGAACGTCCATCTGCCGAATGTAGATACCGGGTCGCGGGTGTTCCTCGATCCAGGCCACCACGCCCAGCAGCCTTTCCCAGTCGAGCGCCTGTTCGAGAGCAGCCATGGGGCGCCTCGACAACCACCCGAGCAGACTCGGCAGGCGGCGGCGCGTGAGGTCGAGAACCGCTTCGAACCGTTGGCGGTCGCGCGACTTGCCGAGCAATGCGACGGCGTCGTCCATGCTATCCAGCCATGCCGCGCGAGGCAGGGAATTCGAGCCGAGTTCGCGATGGCGGAACACCCGTTCCTCCATGCGCACGTTCGCCATGGCGCGCAATGCCATGGCCCAGTTGCGGGCTTCGTCGAATCGCTCGACCAGCTCTGCCGACCTCGGGCCGCGAATCGGCAACCGCTTCGGAAACAGGGGTTCGCCGGTAACGAGACTGGCCAGCATCGTGCCCCGGTCCCATAGCCGCCCGATCTTGCGGCGCAATTGCGCCGGCGTGGTCCATGCTGCGTCTGCGGCAGGGCGCCCCGCGTCACCCGGCGCCATTGAACCGCTCGCGTTCTTCGCGGTACTCCTCGATGGTCAGGTTGCGCAACCTGGATGCGCCGCCATCCTCGTTGTGCACGAACCCGACGCCGGCGACGTACGGTTCGATGACGTGAATCTTCTGCAGTGGCGTGACGATCAGCAATTGCAGGTGCAGCGCACGGAAGAGTTGCAGCGCGTACTGGGTGCTTTCGTCCGAGCCGCGCCCGAAGGCCTCGTCGATCGCCACGAACCGGAAGGAGCGGGAACGCACGCGGTCGCGTTCCAGCCCGAACTGATAGGCGAGGCTGGCGGCCAGCACCGTATACGCCAGCTTTTCCTTCTGACCGCCGGACTTTCCACCGGAATCCGTATAGTGCTCGAACTCCGAACCGTCTTCCCACCAGCGCTCGCTGGCCGAGAAAACAAACCAGTTGCGCACATCGGTCACCTTCGCGGCCCACCGACGGTCCTGCTCGGCCAGGCCCTCCCGCCCGCGGAGGCGGTCGATGATGTGCTTGACTTGCATGAACTTGCTTTCCGAATACTGCGCGTCGTCGGACCCGGTCAGGGACCCTTCGGTACAGGCGCGCAAGTCATTGCGGAATTCGCGTATGTCCGCATCGGGCGCAGATTTCGGCTCCAGTTCGATGTAGCGCCCGGGGTTGTAGTCGATTTGCGCCAGGGAACGGTTGATGCGCTCGATGCGCTCGCGAATGCCCTCGCGGTGCTTGCCCAGTTGCGATTGAAAGTTCGCGATTTCGCGTATGGTGTTCTCGTTCAGCAACTGCTTGAAGTGCGCCTCGAATCTGGGCAGGTCGTCGGCCTGCAGGCGTTCGAGCATGGCGGCGTATTCGTGGCCGGCGGCGATACTCGCATCGAATTCGGTCGACTCCTGCGGGTATTCCTCTCGGAATTCCGACATCGCCTTCACGATTTTCTCGCCGAGGCGGCCGGCGCGTTTTTCATCGACATCGATGCGTTTCTGCAACCATTCGCGCACGTCCTGTTGCCGTTTGTCGCACGAGTCGATACGCAAGCGGTGCTCGCCCAGCGCCTCATCACAAAGGGCGGGCAGCGCTTGGGCCTGGGACTCGGTCGGTGCGGCCGTCTCGCGCACCTCGGCCTCGGTGTTCGCGAGCAGTTTGCGCGCGTCGTCGTTTCGCGCTTCCGTTTTGGCACGGTTGGCCTGGGAGTCCTCCAATTTCTTGTCTGCTGCCCGAAGCGCGTCATTGGCACGGTCGAGCTGTTCTTTCAATTGCCGCAGCACGTCGGAGGCGGACAACAGGCGGTCGCGCTCGTCGGCCAGGCGCTGAATGGTCGCGGCCACCGTGCCCCAGTCCAGTTCGTCGAACCGCGTGTACTCCGATTGCAGCGTCGCCAGATTGCGTTTTTGCGCTTCGACGTCCTGGTACTCGCGATTGGTCGCGTCGATGCGCGCTGCCAGTTCGTCGAGGGCGGCCCGCTTGCGCTCGCGGTCCTGTTGAAGTGCCGCTATTTTCGCCTCGTTGCTCCAGCCGAGCACGAAGCGGGAACGGTCGTCCAGCCGATGGCGGTCGTCCTTCTCGTGGCGTTCACCCGGCAGCTTGACCTGGCCGGACCGGGTCAGGGCGCGCCGTTCCCGGCGAAACTGCGCCTGGTCAGGGCAGCAGGCGATGTCGAAACGTCGGGCCAATTCCGTCTCCAACCAGCCGTAAAACCCGGAGTCCGGTTTGACCGACAGTTTCCGGATCAGTGACTCCGGGTGCAGGCTGGGGTATTCCTGCTTCCCACCCTGCCGCACGCGGTAATAGACGAGCCGGTTCTTCAGGTCGTTCTCGTCCACCCAGGCAGCTACCCTGGCGTAACGACTGCCTTCCACCAGCAGCGACAGCCCGAAATTGTGCAGCACGCGTTCCGTCGCCCCTTCCCAGTCGCGTTCGTCCTCGCGCACCTGCAACAATTCGCCGGCGAACGGCAGATGTTCCTCGGCAAATCCCAGCGCTCGGCACAACCGCCGGCGCAGCGCCACCTGTCGTTCGGGAATGTTGCTGCGCCGTGACTCGAGGCCCTCTATTTCGCGTTGCAGTTCGTCGAGTTCCGCCTGCAGGCCGTGGGCGGTCACGTTGTCTTCGGTCAGCCGATTGCGCAGCCGGTCGCTGCTGTCGTCGAGGACGTTTTCGAGTTGCATGAACCGTTCGCGCTGCCGCAGGAACTCGGGCTCGTCGGTTGCTGCTGCCTCGTTCAAGCTTGCGGCAAGTTCCCGGTAACGGCCTGCCTTTTCTCTGGCGCGGTCCCGCTCCTGTTCGAGGCGGCCGATTTCCGCGGCCAGGCTGTCGATGCGGTCGCCGCCGCTTTCGGCAATTGCCCGGCGGATGTCCTCCACCTCGCGTCGTTGGCTATCGCGGTTCGCAGCCAGCCGCTCGACGCGGTCGCCCTGCCGCTGCAAATCCGCCTCGAGCCGGGCAAGGCGCTCGTTCAACAAACCCTGTTTCAGCACGGCGAAATAGTTGCGCAGTGCATCCCGGCAGCCGCGCAGGTGCTCGATGCTCTCGATCAGTTCCCCGTGCCGAGCGCAGTCCGCCACCAGCGGTTCGAGCAGGCTCACCTGCCGCTTGGCGGTCAGCACGGCCCGGTACGCCCGGTCGAGGTCGTCGAAATGATCGATCAGGGCTCGAATCCGCGGCCCGGCATCGAATGGTTCGAGCATGTGGCCGCGAACGAAGTCCGTCAGGTTGCCCACCGATTTCATGGACACCGTCTGGTGGAACAACTCCATCGCCTGCTCGTTTTCGATGCCGAAGCGGCGTCGGAACCAGGCGCCGTAGGCTGGAAAGCTCTGGAACAGATCCACGCCGTCATTGCGCAGTCGCTTGCGCAGGTTGCCGATGTCTGCGCCGAAGCCCGCAAACTCTTCGGCGATGGAAAGCTCGCGCTCGGCAGCCGCGAAGAATCGGGCCGGCTGGCCTTGCGCATCGGCGATCCAGAACACCTGGGCGAGGGTGACCGCCTGCTGAAAGTCCCGGTTGCGGAATACGCCCAGAATGACGGAATAACTGTTGTGGTCGCGCAATCCCACGGGCCTGGCGGCGGCGCCGCTGTCGTTGCGTTCGGTCTTGTAGTGTCCGAGCACGTAGGAACGCAGTGTGCGTTCGCGGCTGGCGGCACCGGCAGCCCGGTTGTAGGCGACGCGCTGTGCCGGCACCAGCAGCGTCGTTACCGCATCCACGAGAGTCGTTTTTCCCGAGCCGATGTCGCCGGTTACCAGGTTGTTCCTGCCGTCCAGCTTCAGCGTCCAGACACGCTTGTCGAACGTGCCCCAGTTGAACACCTCCAGCCGCTCGAGGCGGTATCCCGACAGCGCGTCGTCGGTGATGCTGTCGAACAGCGACACGGTTTCGTGTCGATCGCGGTTCACGATACGGCCCTGTTCGACATGCGAATCATGACGACTGTCTCTCCAATTCGGACCGATACTCCGCCAGCCGGCTGTCGAATTCCGTCAGCCACTGGGCATCCACGAACGCCTTCAGGAACCGTTGCACCTCGAATTCGCGCCGAGCCGTACCGTCCTGCGACTTCATGCGCCGCAGAAACCCCAGTTCGACAATGCGATTCAGGTCTGCATCGAGCCGATCCATGGCGCGCGCCTCGTTGCTGTTCTCCGGCATGAAGATTCGCAGCAGGTCCGCGATCTCTTCGCGGCTCATCACCAGCCGCGTTTCCCCGCCGGCGTCCTGTTCTACCAGCTTCTTGCGCAACAGCGCCAGCAGCAGGCTGACGTGGAACGAGAGCGGCCGCCGGGGAATCAACCGGGGGATCGTGCGGTCGCCGTCATCGTTCCTCGAATGCAGGTAAGCATAGCCCTCGCTCTCGTCGATGACGAGATCGAGAGCCAGCACTTTCATGTGGTCGCGCACGTGCGCGCGCAACCCGATCAGTTCTTCCCACAGCCCCGGCTCCCGATCCTGGAACAGCACGCCACGAAGCAGCCGAACGGCAACCCGGCCGAGCGGGTCGACGGCCGAATTGGCGCTGTCGTTGTTTCGTTCGCCGTCGCTCATCGGGCGAAAATGATCCGTGGCAGCCTCGTGCGTTTCATGACTTCCCCCTTCTTCGATTCCCCTTTGTCCGTTTCCCCCAATGGGCGCTCCGTTGGTGCCTCACCGTCCGAATCCTGTGGACTCCGTCGTTC
The DNA here is from genome assembly GCA_965221465.1 of Candidatus Azophilus sp. Lineage (GTDB taxonomy): Bacteria > Pseudomonadota > Gammaproteobacteria > Pseudomonadales > Azotimanducaceae > Azophilus. Next base: position 4,256,420 of record OZ244892.1, on the reverse strand, counting down.
GGGGCGATGCCACGTTATCCATTCCTCCGTCTCCTCGTCCACATGGGCGTTCAGCCTGTCCGCCAATTGCAGGTAGGCGACCAGTTCCGCCACGCCGTATTCCAGGGGCCGTGCCTCGCAGAGTTCCCGCAGCGTAACCTGTGAGCGGTCCTGAAGGGCGTGGCGGATATGCGCTTCCAGGCGCGCCTTGTCGACCGCCGACTCGGCGAAGAGTGCCGCCGTGTCCAGCTCGTCCTCGCCGGACTCGAGTACGAGTGTCGAGATCGACGGACTGATCGGCGGCGCGTAGAGAGGACGCTCCATGGGGAGGCGCACGCGTACCGCGGTCGCGGCGATTTCGGTGAAAGAAGAAGGTGGCGGACGGTCGCGCACCGCGACAGCGTTGGCCTCGATTCCGCGCAGTATCTCCATGATCCGGCGATTCTCCAGCCAGGCCTGATTGTCCAGGAAGCGCCGCAACTGCTGCGACAACCGCCGTACGGTGGCCTGGGCCTGCTCGCCGGCTTCCAGCCAGTCGTAATGCACGCGGCGGGTGCGCGCATCGGGGCGCATGTCGACCACCGCCGGCAATGCCAGCACCGCATCGAGCAGCCCGGTCAACTCCTCCTGCAGGTCCTGCGACATCAGGAAATCCCAGAAGGCGTTGAAACTGCGCCCCTGGTCCGATTGGGCAATGGCGCCCCGCTGTTCCACCACGTCATCGAGCAACTCCGCGCGGGGCCCGTCCCACAGCGCCATGCGCTCGCGAACGTTGCGGTCGAGCAGGCGGAAATTGTGTTCCACCTCGCGGAAGTCGCCGAGCAACTCCCGGGCCATGTGCGTGAACTGCTGGAATCGATCCTTGACCGCGGTGTCGTCGAGCAGGGAGAGTTCGCCCGCGCGGATGCCCTCGATTTCCGCCTCGATGTCGGCTCGCCGGCGCTCGAGTTCCGAGATTCGGGCTTCCGGGTCTTCATTGGCGCCCTCGCGAATCTGCCGCAGGAGGCCGATGAGTGTACGCAAGCGCGACTCGGTTCCCACGAAGGTCCGTCCCGACAGAGAGGCGAGCCAGCGAACGCCGTTCTCCGCTGCCGGCGTCAAGTCGAAGTGGGGTTCGTCCGAATCTTCGGTGTAGTACTTTCTGAGCCAGCCACGTTCCGGGTCGGCCCAGTCATCGAGGTACTCGGCGGCCGTGCGAGGGAATGCCTCTTCGCCGACGCGTTCCCGCAATGCAAACAACTCGTCTTCCAGGGCTTCCGCCAGTTCGCCCTGCGGCGTTGCACGCCGGTTCGGCTCGAGGAAAAAGCGATGCAGAAACCCCGCTACCAGGGGTGCGTTCCGTGAGCGCAGCAAGCGCCAGGCGGGATGGCTGCGGCGCATGCGGTCGAGACTGTCGTAGTCGAGGTCCATGGCGGCAGACGGCATTGTAGCCTCCGGTTCCTCCCGTGCGATGCGCGCTGCCTTGCCAGCCTCGCTGGGGTCATTCGTGAATAGTTTTGGCAAGCGCTCCTGCATGAAACAGATTTCCAAGCGATTGATTGTATTGAATGCGCGAACCAAGGAAACCTTATCTTCGATCCGGCTCCGAGAACCGGTATACGGCTCGCCGGGCTGGATTCTATCGGGCCAGCAGCCGCCGCAGTCGCCGGGCCACCGCGTCGACCGAGAATTTGTCGCCCAGCCGTTCCCAGCTGACCGGGGACGCTTCCGAGGCAACCGCTCGCCGCAATGCCGCCGCGACCGGTTCGATGCCGTGGCGATCGAAGTAGAACCCCGCATCGCCCAGGACACCGACCGCATCCGGCAACCGTGGCGCCACTACGGGTACCCCCGCCGCCATGGCTTCCAGGGCCACCATGTTCGGAAACGCCGGGGCGCCCGAGGTGAGCAGCACCGCATCGAATGCGCGGTAAAGGCGTCTGGGATCGCGCACGAACCCGGTGAAGGTGACCGGCAGACCTTCTGCACGCGCTTCGAGTTCGGGGCGCAAGTCGCCGTCGCCGACGACCGCCAGGTGCGCCGGGCCGTGCCGTTCGAAAAACGGGCGAAACGCATCCAGGGCAAGTTCGGGATTCTTCTTGTAGTGCAGGCGCCCGATTACTCCGATGCAGACACCGTCAGGGGGCAACCCCAACTCACTCCGCGCCGTTGCCCGACTCGACCATTCGAGGGCGTCGGCATCGACGGCGTTGGGCAGATGCAGCGCCGTACCCACGGCCCGTTGCAGTTCTTCCACGATGGTCGGGGAGACGCCCGCGAACAGGACATCCCGACCGAAGAGCAGGCGGCCGATCCGGCGTCTCCGGCGCCTGAAGAACCCGTGCTCGTGAGCGAGCGCTATTACCCTGGCCGCTTTCAATCGGGAGCGCGAGAACACCCGGTACGAGCGATACCGGTGGCAGAGCACCAGGCTGTCTTGACAGTCCGACACGAGGCTTCGCAGCTTGCCCGCCAGCGCCCCGGTGGCGCGCAGATCGACGGCATCCAGATAGTGATTACCCTCCGGTACCGGTTCCACGCGCGACGGGCCGAGAAAGACCGTCGTCGGGGCGAGCCCGAGTTTTGCCGCAGCCTTGGCATAGATGCGACAAAGGTCGAGAAACGGCGGACCGTCGTTCGGGCAGATCTGCACGAATCGGGTGACCCTGCGCTCACGCCTTTTCATGTCACCCTGAGCCATTGCATGCGAATTTCCACCCCGGCGCGCCGGGCCGCGGACGTGAAAGCAACAAAGGCACGCTGGGAGAGAACCGGTGTGCGGTGCGTGTATGCGGCGCTGTTAGGGCTCGCGCTTGCGCCTATCATCGCGGTAAACGCCGCCGCCTGGTGCGCCGCATGCACGCACCGCATACCGGTTCTCGGGGCTGGATCGAAGCAACGGCTCTCCGCGTCAGGTAGTGCCTTAAAATCAATAACTCGAAAATTCGTTTCATGCGAGTTCCCAACCCGGCGCGTCGGCAAAGCGTCGATTCGGCGCTTCCTATGCATCGCGTTTGGTCACCAGAAAATCTTCCATGGCCAGATACTGCAGGTCGGAGCCGAAGAAGACGTCCAGCGCATCGCCCGGGTTGCAGGCGATGGGCTCTCCCCGCCGATTGAGCGACGTATTTAGCACGACACCGTTGCCCGTCAAGCGTTCCATGGCTTCGAGCAGCGCGTAGTAACGTGGATTGGTCTGCCGCTCCACCACCTGAATGCGTGCCGTGCCGTCTTCGTGCACTACTTCCGGCACCCGTGCTCGCCATGCCGGGGTTACGTCGAAGGCGATGGTCATGAATGGGGCGGGGTGATCGCTGCCGACCATCTGCGGCGCCACCCGGTCGAGCACGCTCGGGCAGAACGGCCGCCAGCGTTCGCGGAACTTGATCTGCTCGTTGATGCGGTCGGCCATGCCGGCAACACTGGGGCACCCGAGAATGCTGCGGGCGCCCAGAGCCCGCGGGCCGAACTCCATGCGTCCCTGGAACCAGGCCACGGGATGCCCGGCAGCGAGCAATTCCGCCACTTCACCGGGCACATCGTCGAGTTTTCGCCATTCGGCCCGCTCGGAAATCGGTTCCAGAAAAGTCAGACAGTCGGCATTGCCGTATTGCGGGCCGAGGAATACGTGGCTCATCCTGCCCGGCAGCTCGCCCCGCTCGGCGGCAACGTATGTTGCAGCGCCAAGTGAGGTGCCCGCATCGCCGGACGCCGGCTGCACGAACACCTCCCGAACATGGGGGAGCGCCAGAATCCGCTGATTCAACTTGACATTCAGCGCGCCGCCGCCGGCGAACGCCAGTCGGCCGGTCTCCCGGAGAATGTCGCCGAGCCAGGTCTCGAGCAGGTCGAGGCAGAGCCGTTCGTAGAGTTGCTGCATGGCTGCGGCGTAGTGCACATAAGGCTCGTCGACGGATTCGCCCCGGCGCCGCGGCCCCAGCCAGTCGACGAGCCGGGGGCTGAAATAGAAGCCCGCCCGGTCCTCCTTGTAGCGCCGCAGACCCACCGTGTTCACATAGCGCGTGTCGACCCGGAAGCCGTCGCCATCGGCGCGTATCAGACGCGAGAGATCGAAGCGCTCCGCATCGCCGTACGGGGCCATGCCCATCACCTTGTACTCGCCGTCGAGCATCTCGAAGCCGAGGTATTCCGTCATGGCGCCGTAAACGCCGCTCAGGCTGTCCGGGTCGTAAAACTCCTTGATGCGGTGGATGCGGCCGTTTTCCCCGTAACCGAAAAACGTCGTGGTGTATTCGCCCTTGCCGTCGACGCCGAGAATGGCTGTCTTTTCCGGGAATCCGCAGAGGTGATAGGCACTCGAGGCGTGGGCCAGGTGATGCTCCACGGGCACGAATTCGGTGTTCGACCAATCGATGCCCAGGGTGTGCCCGGCTTCGTAGACCCGGCGGCGATTGCGGCGAAACCGGCGGTTGCCGTTCAGCAGCGCATCCAGTGCCCGGTCGGGCGCGTACCAGTAGCCGCGCGCGAAGCGCCAGCGGGCCGGCGAAACAAGAGAGATGGGCGCGTAGGGAAACGCCACCACGTCCACATCGCCGGGGTCGACGCCCGCGGCGGTCAGGCAGTAACGGGCCGACTCGATGGGCAGGCGCTGCTTGGCATGCTTGTCGCGCACGAATCGCTCTTCCTCGGCGGCGGCCACGACTTCTCCATCCACCAGCAGGGCGGCGGAAGGATCGTGACCCAGGGCGCCGGAGAGGCCGAGGATAATCACGATATCTTCCCGGTGAGCCCGGCGGCTGCAAGGCGGGCCTCGATCTGCGCCCGAGCTTTTCCGTTGAAATTCTCGATAAATCGCGCCACATCGCGTGCAGACCCGGGGTGCTCGCGCAGGGCGTCCAGGTCGACAAGGCAAACTTCGCCGTCCTGAACGAGGAAATTGCTGGCCTTGGTATCGCCGTGGTACAGGCCCGCGGTTTTCAGGTCTCGAAAAATGCGGATTACGCCGTCGAGGACGGGCTCCAACCAACCCCGAGCTTCCACCTCCGCCTGAATATCCCGGGAACCGCAATCGGGCATCACCAGCCAGGACTCGGCCCGCAGCGGCCCCCAGCGGCGTTCGACCAGTGCCAGGGGTTCCGCGCCAGGTATGCCGAGAAAGGCCAGACGATGGCCGTTGCGCCAGGCGATGCGCGCACGGTGCTTGAACCAGCGCCGCAGACGATGCATCGGCGATTTGATGTTGTATCGCTTTACCACCAGTGGCTTGCCGTCCAGCGCGATGCGAAAGACCGTAGCAGAGCGGCCGTTCTTGACGATTTCCGCATCCGCAAGGTGGGCCGCAGGATTCTCGGCGAACGCCGCCAGCGCATCCGTCCAGCGATTGCGCTTGGCCAGGCAAACACGCCGCCAGCTTTTTTCGTGGTGGAACTCGGTGCATGCCCGTTCCGTCTTGGCGAGAAACCGACGCACTCGGCGCTGTCGAGCGGCCACCAGTTTCGCATCGAGGCGCGAACGACGGTCGGCGCGCGCTTTCCATCCCCTTTTGCTGGCGTATCTTTCCAGAAGCGCGGGTACGCGATGGTCTTCCGCAGGCGGGTATTCCGCCAGGAATGCTGCCAGCGCTTCGAGGCTTGCGGATTCGTTCAGATTCGACGGCGCCGTCCGGATGGCTGCCCCGTCGACGACGTACACGCAGTCGCCGCAAGCCAGGAAATTGTCGAGGTTCGCATCACGGTGAACCGCCCCGCTAACGTGCAGACTAGCCAGGGCCTCGACGGCCCGAGATGCATGGACATCGACATCGGCCGACTGCCCGGTGCCGATCGGCCGCGCTTTCGCGAGGAATTCGTAGAACAAGGCAAATCCACCGGCCGGCGAGGTGACGGATTCGCCGAGCAGTTTCGGGGTGGCGACGCCACTGGATTGCAGAAGGTCGGCCCCCCGCCGTTCCCGGGCACAGGCGCGGCGCGCACCCTTGCCGAAGAACAGCTTCACCAGAACATCCCTGCCCCGGTGGCTGCCCCGAGCCGCCAGCCGCCTGCCGAGCAGCAGGCGATGGATTTCGGTGACCGTGCAACTGCCATCGACCAGGGCGATCTCGAACGGCGGGGCAAGATCGCGCCCGAGAGAGGTCAGTTCGTCGAGGCTGAACGGCATTTGCTGCTGGTCACCGCGTACGCGTCGAGTTGGTCATGGCTCGAAGCGTCCCTCGACCAGCCCCTTGCGCAAACCCTTGCCGTACAGCTCGAGCGCCCGGCGATACACCGAGCGCCAAAACGTTCCGTCGGCGGCAAACGTCTGCCGGAGGGGCCGCCCCGAATAAACCCGTACGAAGCGCAGCCAGGCACGGCGGTGCAACGGTGCATCCAGCGCCGAGAACAGCAGGGCCGCCAGATCGCGCCGGCGCCAGTAATCCGGCACCGGGGAGAGAATGCGCGCGCGGTGCAGATCGAGCACCGCCAGTTCGACCCTGCCTGCCGCCCAGGCGTCCGCACGCAGCATCAGGTGGCAGAGATACAGATCCCGATGCACGACCCCGGCTTCGTGCAGGCGCCGCACGAATCCGGCGATTGCCATGACCAGGCGCCGGCACGCAGTCGGGTCGGGGGGCGATTCGCTCCATTCATCCACCACATCCTCGAGGCTCACGTAGCCGGTCAGTTCATCGCACAGGATCAGCGAGCGGCGCGTCGCCGGATTGCCCCCCGCGGCAGCGAACGCGGCAACCTGCGGTGCATTCAGCCCGCAACGTTGCAGGCGCCGGCAGGCACTGTACTCGTTCTCGGCGCCAAGCACTGGTCGCTTTCCCACCAGCAGGTTCTTCAGTATCTCTCCCCAGCCGACACCCCAATGAAACTTCAAGAAGTAAGGTTTGCCGGCGAGCACGACGCGCATGGTTCGGCGGCCGCGACATTCGCGATAGACGTCCCCTTCGACGGTTTCCGCCCACTGCAAAAGCCGGTCGGCAGCCAGCACACCGCTCAGTCCGGGGCGCAGGTAACTCTCAGCCTCGTAGCCCATTCTTCCCGCTTACCACAAGCCGGACGCTCCACCGCCTTCGGCGCGCGTCGCGCAATTCACCTTCGCACTGTTCGACGAGTCGAGCACCAAGCGGCAATGCGGCAGTCTTGCGGGCGGCGCGGCGCTGCTCGCCCCGGCTCTGCAACGACCGGACGCGTGATCGGCATTGGCGAGAATCGCCGGCTCTCGTTGCGCGTGCATCGGCATCCGCAGCAGAAGGTTGGCGAAATGCGCGAGACACGGCAGTGTGCAACGTCACTGCCGTCATCGTCCATTCGCGACTTCCCGGCATCAGGCCGCCGCCTTGCGCGCCCTGGCGAATCGCTCCAACAGATCGACCGCCGCGGGGGCCATGCGGTAGATGGTCTCGTCGGCAGCGATCGCCATGCCGTTTCTCGACCAGCGGTCTCGTTCCGGCGACGTCAGCAGGTCGACGAGTTGCGCATCGAATACCTCCTGTCGGAATGGAACGGGCGTCACCAATCCCGCCTCGGCCTTTTCGAGCCAGGCGGAATAACCGCAATTGGCGGTCACCAGCGCCGGCAGCCCGGCAATCATCGCTTCGAGTATCACCATGCCGGCAGTCTCGTCCAACGCCGGCAGCACCAGGCCATCGCCGGCAAGCAGGAAATCCGGCACGTCGTTTCGGCCGCCCAGAAAACAGACGCGGCGCGCCAGACCGAACCGGCGGGCCGTTAGGGCAAACCTGGCGGAATTGTCGTCGCCCACTACGTAAAGCACCGTGCGATTGCGAAGACCCCCAGGCAGGGCGCGCAAGCCCCGGAGAACCCGGCTCAAGCCTTTCTTGACAAAACCGGAGCCAACGAATAACAGCAACCTGTCTGCTTCTGCAATGCCCAGTCGGGCACGAATGCGGGCGCGGACGGCCTGCCGGTCGTGCGGCGCCGCCCGGTCGCGCTCGATGCCCGGAGGCAAAGGATGAAAGCGTGACGGCGGCGTGCCGTAGCAGCGTTTAAACACGGCCGCCTGGGCATCGGCGATGGTCAGAATTTCGGTGCTGCCCGCCGGTGCGAAGACGGCCCGCTCAGCGCGCAGGAACGAGCGATAACGGGGCAAAAGCCGGTACAGGAAGCCGCGTTGCGTGTGCGCCTTGTCCTGGTAACAGGTATCGCCCGCATAGTAGACATCGAGGCCGGGCATCTTGTTCATGCCGACCACCAGGTCGACCGGCCGCTCGGCAAGATCGTCTTGCACCAATTGCGCGAATCGCTCATAGAGGCGGTGCCGGCTCAGCGCCTTCGCCGGCAGCACACAGATTTCGATGCCGACGGGCGGCTCCGCCAGCCAGCGGATGGCGTAGATGCGCACCCGCATCCCCCGCTCGCGGCACTCGCCGGCAATCTTCAACAGGTCCCGCTGAATGCCGCCGTAGGGAAAATACTTAAATATGCAGAAGGCTATGTGCATCCATGGTTTCCGATACCACCGCCCACACCCGTTCCGGATCGAGTTTGCCATAACAGGGCGGCGTGACGGGCGTCCCGCGCCAATGGACCGCCGGGCCCCGATAGCGGCAGGTTCCAGACAGGCAGGGGGCGCAGGGAAAGTCTGCCTGAAGGTTGCGAACGCGCCTGCCCCGGCAGCCGGTCAACTCACGCGAGGTGCTGCCGTACAGCACCACGGTGGGCACACCCAGCGCGCCGGCCAGATGGGCAAGGCCGGAGTCGGCACCCACCGCCACCCGAGCGGCCCGCAGTTCGTCCATCAGCTCTTCGAGGCCGAGCATTGGCAAAAGGGACGCGCCGCTCGCCTCGGCAATGCGCTTCGCCCGTGCCCGTTCCTCGACGTTGCCCCAGGGCAATGCCGGTTCGAACCCGGCCTCTGTGGCCATCCGGGCCAATTGGACCCACATGGCGTCCGGCCAGAGTTTTGTTGCCCAGGTGGCGCCGTGCAGCAACAGGCAGCGTTCCGTTGCAGTTTCCGGATTGGTATACGGAGCGATGGTGTTGCGACCCCGTTCCGGGCGGTCGGCGGCGGGCTCCGTAGCCAGATCGCCGGCCGGCTCCGTAACCGGTCTGTTTCGGTTCCGCTGCGCAGATCTGCCGTGCGGGCTGGACTCGGCAGTTTGCCCGCGGCCAAGGGGTTCCAGCCCAAAATCGATATCCTCCGCGGCGTCGCAGACATAGCCGAGGGCGCCCGAGAACAGCCGACGCTGCCGCTCCACCGCGTGCAGCCGCCTCGGCACCGAAACGCAGCGATCGTAGAAGCCCGCGGCCAGGGATTCGCGGGCGGAATCCCGGCAGAAACCGATTCGTTCTCGAACCCTGGCGCCCTTCATGGCGAGTGCACTCTTGACGAGGCCCTGGGAGTCGATGGCCAGATCGTAGCGCTCGCCGGCAAGCAGCTCGAAGAAACCCCTCATTTCCCCGCGCGAACGCCACAGCCGGCGACGCCAACGGCGCCAGGCAATGGGTAACACCTTTTCGACAGCCGGATGCGCCGCCGGCACTGCCTGAAACGCCTCTTCCACCACCCAATGGAAGCGCACGCCGTTGCGGGCGGCATCCGTGACCGCCGGCAAGGCATGCACCACATCGCCCAGGGAGGACATCTTCACCAGCAGCACTTTCACCGAACGGATTTCCAACCAACTGATTTAACTAGCCACAGAAACTCTGCCTTCGATCCGACGGCGAGAACCGGTATGTGGTAGGAGCATTTGGCGCGCCGGGATCGGAGTTCGCATGGAAAATGTCATAACTATCTGATTTAATTGAACAACATTCAACATAATATCTGGCGACCGGGCACCGAGAGCCTTTGTTGCTTTCACGTCCGCGGCCCGGCGCGCATGGTTCGAATCGTCAATTCAGCGTGCAAGGGCCGCGATCACCCGTTCCGGCGCGATGCCGCGCAGGCAATCGAGGTGCTCCAGGGGGCATTGCCGCTGAAAACAGGGCCGGCAGTCGAGTCGATCTTGAATTACCGTCGCCTGCCGGCTTAGGGGCGGCGTGAACTCCGGCGATGTCGAACCGAAGATCGCGACCACCTTGCGACCCAGCGCGCAGGCGACGTGCATCAGGCCGGAGTCGTTCGTCACGACGACATCCGCCAGGGAGAGCAGATCGATCGCATCGAGCAGGCTTGTCTGGCCGGTCAGATCCATCGCATCGGGCGCTTCCCGCACGATTTCGGCGGCGGTCGCGGTATCTGCCGCCGAGCCAAGAATCCAGACGACGTGCCCGGCTGCCAACCGCTCTTTGGCGACCACGGCGAAATGGGCGGCGGGCCAGCGCTTTGCCTCGCCGTATTCGGCGCCGGGGCAAAGCACGGCGATCGGCGGGAATCGACCACGGTCCGCGTCTTCGTCCTTGGCCGGAAATTCGATTCCGTCAACGTCGAAACTTCCGCTCGGGTCGAGGCCTGTGCTCTGGCGCCGGTCCCGTTCGTCTGCACCGCCTGTCTCGTCAGACTGCGCCGCGGGAGCGTCTGCATTCCGCTGCGCGGGCATCAGGGGTGACTGAGTCCGGTCGAACGGATTGGAAGGTGTTTCAGGCTGGAGCGCATTAGGGGGCAACCCTTGCACGTGGCGTTGTAGATCGGGCGAGGTCGATACATCGGCGTCCAGACGATCAGCTTGGTGCGACTTTCGGGGCCAAAGTTTCAGTCTTTCAAGCACCGATTGCCGATTAACGCGATCTACCGACAGCTGCGGACGCGGCACGGGTTCGGGCAATGGCGCGCCTTCGGGCAAGGCCAGACTCATGAACCGATCGATCATTCTCGGATGGCGCGCCGCATCGAGCCGGCGACGATCGGTCAACAGCCCATACCGCGTCTCGCCGTGCCACCCGACGCGCTGCGGTATCCAGGCCCACCAGGGCAAGAGCGCCGATTTGAAGCTGTTGGGCAATACATAGGCGGCCTGAAACCGATGCGCCCGCAGTTCCGCCGCCAGTCGCCATCGTCGGCAGAGGCCCAGTTCTCCGTGGGCGACATCGAGTTCGTGCACCGCCGCCACACCCGGCATGCGGGTTGCAAGCGGCGCCGTCCGAGGTGGCGCGACAACGTGGATGGTGCCCTCGCCGTGCTCGCCCTGAAGCACCCGCACCAGGGTATGCGCCATCACCATGTCTCCGACCCAGGCCGGGGCGACGATCAAGGCTCGCGTGGAATAAGTCATAACCGTTTAATTTGATAGAAAAAATTTACATGACGTCTGAGAACCGGGCGCCGAGAGCAGGTATACGGTACGTGCATACGGCGCGCCGAATGGCGCACCAGGCGGCGGCGCTTACCGCTACGATAGGCGCAAGGAGGCGGTTGCGGGATGTGTTTGGCGATGCATGTGACGGACTATAGCACTTCGGCGTAGTGCTACCGCCTCTCTCGAGGTGACTGACGTTGCACAGTAGTAGCACCACGGTTTGCCAACAGCCGCAAGGATTGGTAAACATCCAGTGTGAATCAGGCGGACACCGGGTCTCGGTACGTTGAGGAAGAAATTCGACTTCATGATGTCGCTCGATACGTGGTATCGGCCCTATTGGGATGCTCGCGACGTACTCGATAGCCTGGGTTCCCAGTCAGAAGGCGTTCTGACCTCGGACCTGACGGAAGGCATCCTCAGCGTCAGTTGCCATGGCAAGGGCATCCGGCGTGACTTTGCGCCCTGCACGGCCCACGGGTTCGTGGAGTACGTGAGCCTCGATCCACATCTCATCTTGATCCTGGTATCGATTACCCCGGAAAGCACGATGTTCCATCGAGCGCTCCACGACGATTCCGTCCACTTCGGCGTACAGTTGCGTCCGATGGAGGAGGTTGTGCCGGTGCTCAACACGTCGAGGAACAACTTGATGTTTTTCGGTGAGGTCAGCGGCCACGGGCGGATGGAACGCCGGCTTCCGGAGAAATCCACTTTTATGGCGGTGGATCTGACACTGCCCGCTTCGCTGCCTGAAGACAACAGGATTCTGGACGTGGAGGTGCCCAATATACTCTCGGTTCTCAGGGACTGCGTGGCCGAGATGGAGGATCAGGTATCCTACTTCAGCCACGACGGCGCCGGCACAATGCTGCGGCAATGTGCATACGAGATGCTGCACGCCGACTTCGAAGGCAAACTGCGCTACAGCTACCTCAAAGCCAAGGCAAACGAGTTGTTGTGTCTTCTGGAATTCCGTGCCGCGCGGTTGAGCGAGAGGGAGGCTGCCCCGTCGTACCGATTGTCCCAGTCGGACCGGCATAACCTCGAGCGTGTCCGGCAACATATCAAAAGCAATCCGGCCGGAGACTTGTCCATCGAAACGCTCTCCAGCATCGCCGGGTTCAGCGCCAACCGGACGACGGCATTGTTCAAGGCCCATTACAGGATGACCGTTCATCAGTATGTCGTCCAGACCCGCATGCAGCGCGCGGAAAAGCTGTTGACGACAACCGAACAGCCCATCAGCGAAATCAGTCGCGCCGTGGGCTACAGCGATGTGAGCGGATTCGACCGGGCGTTCAAGAAGACCTTCGGTATGCAGCCGATTGCGGTCCGGCGGCGCTGAACGAACGGGTTGCAGTCACCGTCGCGCCAGAGATCGCGCGGCTCGGCCCACATCTGCTCCCTGCCTGATTTCAGTAGCCGCGCTTGTTGCCCAAATAGCCAGCCCGCATCCGTCACCGACTTCCTGCTGCAGACGCCACCGCACTCGCTTAAGCGCGGCCGTGTGTTCCGTATGCGGGGGTTACCCCTCGCGACGAAAGTCGGCGGCGGATTCGGGGCCAGGGCCGGTGTGCATTTCTCACTGCGGAAGGGACTTCAAGGTCAGATCAAGCCTCGTGATCGAGCATGAGGCCACGATCTGCCCTGCTCTGCGAGTAGGATTGGACCCGACGATCGATCCATGCCGCAACCCGAACCGATAAAGGAGAGAACAGTGGACAGCTACCGAGAAATCGAAAACCTCGTCTATGACATGACCTGGCTGATCGACAACGAAAAGGAGTACGAGATGATCACGGAATTGTTCCGTGATTGTACGATGATCGCACCGCCCAACATGACGGAAACGCCGGCCCTCGAAATGGCCGAATGGTCGAAGAAGTCCCACCGCCGCTGGGGGCCCGACCGGCGCAATCGAACACAGCACCAGATTACGAACCTGAAGATCGAAGTGGACGAAGACTCCGGAACGGCGAAGTCGCGCTGCTACCTGACCATCATGCAGGCCGTGCCCGAGGTCGGGTTTCCGCTACAGCCGATTTTCTGCGGAACCTATCACGACACCTTCAAACGAAACGACGAAGGCGAGTGGCAGTACGCCACGCATATGCTGGTTACCGACCTGATGGGAGAGTGCTGCAACCACCGGGTGGACTTCAGCGAAGGGCAGTGGGAAGAAGACGAAATGCATCCGGACCGCAGGAGCTGACTGCGCTCAGTTCAATCGAGCGACCGGCACGAGGAATGCTATCCGCCGACCAACGGGTCGAAGACACGAGAGGCCCGTGGATCGTGAAACAGCAGGAATTCACGAGTTTCGAAGACAAAACGGAGTCACAACCGCTGTCATGTCCATAAACAAGTACTACAACCTCGGCGACACCGGCATGAAAGTGAGCCGGATGTGCCTCGGCGTCATGAACTTCGGCATCGATGCCGAGTTTTTCGGCTACGAAGGATGGCTGATCGACAAGAAGCTGGGTGGCGCCCTGCTCGATGCCTATCTGGATGCAGGCGGGAATTTTCTAGACACCGCCAATGCCTACAACGGTGGACAAAGCGAGGCCGTGCTCGGCGAACTGTTGAGTGAACGCGGCAGTCGCGATCGGGTGGTCGTTTCGACCAAGTACAACTGCAACATGGGCGACGGCGTCAATTCCGGGGGAAACGGCCGCAAGAACATCGCCCGTGCAGTCGAAGCATCGCTCGAGCGTCTGCGCACAGACTACATCGACATTTACACGATGCACTTCTGGGACACCATGACCCCGGCCGAGGAAGTGCTGCGAACCATGGACGACCTCGTCAGTGCGGGCAAGATTCTTCACTTTGCGCTGAGCAACGTCCCGGCCTGGTACGCCGGCCTGATACAGGGAACGGCAAAGGCCCGCGGCATGGAGAAGTGCTGCGCCCTGCAATTGGAGTATTCGCTGGCGGAGAGGAACATCGAGCGCGAGTTCGTCGATCTTGCCACTACGCAGGGTATGGGCATTCTCGCCTGGAGTCCGCTTTGCATGGGTCTGCTCGCCGGCAAATACAAGCCCAGCACGAATTCGCCGGTAGGCGCTCAAGGCGAAGGCCGCTTGACCGCCATCGGGGTGACCGGCAACGACTCGATGGACGGCCGCTTCAATGAGCGCAACTGGTCGATTCTCCGGGAACTGGAGCAAGTGGCCCGAGAAGCGGGGCGTTCCATGGCCCAGGTGGCGTTGAACTGGGCCGCGAATCGGCCAGGCGTCGCATCGTTGGTGGTGGGCGCCGAAGAGCTCTGGCAATTGCAGGAAAACCTGCAAGCGCTGGATTTCACGTTGACGCCGGAACAGGACCAGCGCCTGTGCGATGTGAGCCAACCACCCGTGGTGCAACCCTACACCATGTTCACCCGCAAGCAGGTACATGAAGTCGCCTATTGGATGGACGAAGTGCATGACAAGCCGGACAGCTACTACCGGCACTGAGCAGGCTGAGCAGAAGGAAGACCATGCAATACACCAACCTGGGAAATTCCGGCCTTCATGTCTCGCGCCTCTGCCTCGGCGCCATGACCTTCGGCGGTACCATTACGACGGTTGAAGAAGCAACGGCCGTAGTTGACGAGGCGATGGACGCCGGCATTAATTTCATCGACACGTCCAACGTTTACAACAACGGTGTGTCCGAGGAGATTCTGGGAGCAGCGATAAAGGGCAGGAGAGAAGAGTTGATCGTTTCGACCAAGGTGTACTTCAGCGCGGAACCGGAAGAGCATCGAGCTCTGGGTGCAAGCAGGGCTGGCATCCTGAACGAGGTCGATGGCAGCCTGAAGCGCCTGGGCACCGACTACATCGACCTCTACTTCGTGCACAGCTTCGATTTCTTTGCGCCCCTCGAAGAAACCATGGCCACGTTGAACGACCTGGTGAGGGCCGGAAAAGTGAGGTACATCGGCGTTTCCAACTTCGCCGGCTGGCAGATTACCAAGGCCCAGGCGATTGCGGACAAGCAGGGGCTCGAAAAGCTCTGCGCTACTCAGTCCCATTACTCCCTGGTGTGCAGGGACCTGGAACACGAGATTGTGCCGGCTTCCGAGGACGCAGGTCTGGGCGTCGTGGTCTGGAGCCCGCTCTCCGGGGGATTTCTGACCGGCAAGTACACGCGGGACGGCAAAGGCGAAGGTCGCCGGGCCATGATTTCCATACCGCCGGTCGATAGCCGTTACTGCTTTGACGTTCTGGATGCGGTCATCGACATCGCCGCACAACAGGAATCGACTCCGGCCAACATCGCATTGGCCTGGCTGCTGCATCGGCCAAGCGTCTCGTCCGTCATTCTCGGCGTTTCCAGACCGGAACAGTTGGCCGGCAATCTGGGCGCCATCGAGATTCGGCTTGGCGATTCGGAACTCGATACGCTGAACGAGGTCAGCAAGCCGGCATTGCTGTACCCGCACTGGACGAGGTTTTCGGTCAGAGGCGAATACAGCATGGAACGGATCGGAAATTTCTACGAGGACCTGGCCAACAACAAACGAAACAGCGTGCTTGGGGCAGGAGAGGCGGTATAGCCTCGGCAACCGGCCAATATGCGGGCGCCGTCCGGCGTGATTCATCGACAACGTCGATCGGTGCGATTCTCATGAGTATGCAATCGAAGGAAAAGGCACTTCCCAATTAGCCTGCATGGGTGCACGCAAACCGAGGGGTCGCGATGGAATTCAAGAACGTACTCTACAAAAAGACGGACGGCGTAGCCTGGATCACCAAGAACCACCCGCTCGAAAACGCGATGGTCCGCGGCGTAATGCTCGACATGGAAAAAGCGCTGGACGATGCCGCCAATGACCCTATAGTTCGAGTGGTCGTCGTCTCGGCGGCCGGCAACGGGTTTCACGGCGGCGGCGGCCCGTTTTTTACCGAACTCAGCCCCGATTGGGACTTCACGCCCGACGAACTCAGAGAGTACTTTCAGTTCATTCATCGCCTGCCGGAAAAGATGGACAGGCTGGAGAAACCCATCATCGGCGTGGCCAAGGGCGGGGCGCTCGGGGGCAGCATGGAGCACCTGCACGCGTGCGACTTCGTCGTCGCGGCGGATACGGCCATTTTCAGCCAGCCGGAGCCGAGGGCGGGAATGGTGTCGCCGACCCAACGGCTGACGCGCATCATCGGCTGGCGCAAAGCAAAGGAATTGATGATGGGCGGCTACGAAATCACCGGCAAGGAAGCGGAACGAATCGGCATGGTCAACAAGGCCGTACCCATCGACATGGTCGATGAAGAAGTCGACCGGCTGATTGCCGATCTAAAGAAATCAGGCCCCGTGGCGTTGGCCTACACGAAGCTGTGCATGCTCAAGACCTGGGAAACGGACTATCGAACCGGGCTCGAATTCGAGCGGGAGGCGGAAGCCATGTGCCTCGCCAGCGGTGAAACCAGGCATGGCGTCAGCCAGTTCCTGAGCGGAAACAGCGAGGCGTCGTTCGAGGACCGTCGGCGCTATACAGCTGGTTCGGAATGGAAGTAACCTGCGGCAAGAACGGGTACGCGAATCGTATGGTCGCATTGCTGCGAGGCGTTTTTCCCTAGTTGCTGCTTGGCACGGCGGGATACGACCCGTTCGCCACCTGCGCGGTCACTTTGGGGCAGTTGATGGCTGGGGGCTTGGTGCTTTTCCTCGGATTGGCCGCGCTGACGCTTGTGCTTGGATGAGGCACGGCGGCTCTCGGCAACCCTTGGAAGATCGATTGCACCATCGAGAGAGCGAGTAGCGGCGGACGGAGGAAACTGAAGTGACGATTGAGTTCAACAAAGGTCTGGTTACCGAATTTCTGACAGCCTTGGTGGAGTCGCGGATCAAGGATGCCATGGACCTCGTGCACGAGGACTGCTACTACTGGGTAATCGGTGACAAGGCGCTGTTTCCGTTTGCCGGTGAGTACAACAAGGAAGAACTCGAGCGCATCATGTCGGGTTCACTGGATGTACACGACGACAAAGGAATGCAGCCTTCGAACGATATCGTCGGCATCACGGCGGAAGGAAACCGCGTTGCGGTCGAAACCGTCGTGCATGTGCCGTTGCAGGATGGTGGCGTTTACAACCAGACTTACCATTGGTTGTTCGAGGTCAATGACCGAAAGATCTCCGTAATCAAGGAGTATCTAGACACCATCAAGGCGATGAACGCCTTTGGCACCATCGCCGAACGTCCGGTGTATTGTCACGAATCGTCGGATAGTCGCCGCTAATGCCGCGCCGCCGGCCTGGTCGATACCGTGCATGGCAATGCGTGCACCACGGCGTAGCATGACAGAATCGCTGTTCTGCCACTCGATTGCATGGCGGAGCGAAGAACACGGGGGGTCCCATGGCAGATAGCGCAGACCGAAAGGTGGGCTGGGTTACAGGCGGCGGCTCGGGCGTTGGCGCCGCCACCTGCAGGCTGCTCGGCGCCGCGGGAGCCAAAGTGCTATGCGCCGACATCGATGGCGATGCGGCCGAACGCACCGCCGCGAACGTACGGGCCGACGGCGGAACCGCGCTTGCCATGCAGATGGACGTCAGCATCGAGGCAGACAACATTGCCGCGGTGGATAGGGCGGTTGGCGAGTGGGGCGCCCTGCACATGGCCTCCATCAATGCTGCGATCGACCCGGCTGTCGGCAGGAATGTGCTGGATTGCCCGCTCGACGGCATTCGCAAGGCACTGGCGGTCATCTACGAAGGCGGGTTTCTGGGCATCAAGCATGCGGCCAGGGCCATGAAGGACGCCGGCATCAGGGGATCCATCGTGGTAACCGGCTCGGGCGCCAGCGTGCGGGCGAATACGAACAACATCGCGTATTCGGGCGCGAAGCACGGCCTGGTGGGAATTGCCAAGCTGGCCGCAGCAGATCTGTTGCCTTTCGGCATTCGCGTCAACACGGTTGCCCCCGCCATGATCGATACCGAGGGGCTGCGGCATGTGCTGGCCGAGGCAGGCATGGAGGTGCCGGACTATGCGGAAGACCCCGAAGTCGTTGCTGCTGAAATCGTCAAGCTGATGGCAAGCGACTCGCCGCTGATGACGGGTCAGGTCATCGGCCTCGACCGCGGGCTCTCGAACTTGATTTATTATTCCACGATTGACGAGCACGGACAGCGCTATTGCAGGTAGCGAATCACCGACCCGAGGGTGTGACTCCATGAAAATGTCCCGGACTGCCGCTGGGGAATCCGAACGCCATGGCCGACCTGCACGAAGTGTCGTTCTGGGACACTCCGGACTGCTTGGAAGAACTCGGCGGCCGCCTCGAGAAGCAGATCCAATTGGATGCAGCGACGTGCACGAACATCTTCGCCTTTGTATTTCAGAATCAGTGAACGAGGTGCGTTATGGAATTCGAGAACATCAGCTATGAGAAGGCGGACGCTGTCGCCTGGATTACCAAGCTGTGCCCGCCGGAATACGGCATGGTCCGTGGCGTTTGCGTGGATCTCGACCGTGCGCTCGACGATGCCGCAGACGATCCGGGGGTCCGCGTAATCGTCATATCGGCGGGCGGAGACGGCTTTCACAACGGCGGCGGCCCTTTCTTCACCGAACTAAAGCCGGACTGGGATTTCTCGTCCGACGAATTTCGAGAGTACTGCCAGTTTGGGCACCGGCTGATGCGGAAGATGGAAACTCTCGAGAAGCCGATCATTGGCGTTGCCAAAGCGGGCGCCATCGGTGGGGGAATGGAACAACTTCATACCTGCGATTTCGTGGTCGCCGCCGAGACGGCGGTGTTCAGCCAGCCGGAACCGAGGGCGGGCCTGATCGCCGGCTGGGGAGGCACCCAGAGGCTGACCCGAATAGTGGGTTGGAGAAAGGCCAAGGAACTGATGATGGGAGGCTGGGAAATCGACGGCAAGGAAGCGGCAGCCATCGGCCTGATCAACAAGGCGGTGCCGCTCGAGAAAGTCGATGAGGAGGTTGGCAGGCTGATTGCGGAACTGAAAAAGTCCGGACCGGTGGCGCTCGCCTATACCAAGCTGTGCATGCTCAAGACCTGGGAAGCCGATCACCGAACCGGCCTCGACTATGAAATCGAAGCGGAAGGCATGTGTGTGGCATCGTCGGAAACCAGGCATGGGGTCAGGCAGCTCCTCGCCGGCAGCGGAGTTGCGGAATACGAGGACAGACCTCGATTTACCGCAGGAACAGATTGGAAATGACGCGCTCGGGCTCAACGATCGGGCGCGAGCGTGGATGGATGGCAATGCATCGGACAGGAGAACGCGATGAATTTCTTTACCGTTGATGCAGACCGATGCGACGGCAATGGCGCCTGTGTCGAGGAGTGCCCGATCTACCTGCTGGCGCAGCCTGAGCCGGGCGCGCCGCCGATAGGAATCGAAGGGGCCGAGGATGCCTGTTTCAACTGCGGCCATTGCGTAGCCGTGTGTCCCCATGAAGCGATTTCCTATCACGGGGCGAGAACCGGCAAGAGCATGAGGCCCGAGGAGTTGATCCCGATCGACAGGAAGCGGTATCCGAGTTCCGAGCAATTGACCCACTTGTTCAAGTCACGCCGGGCGATACGGAACTTCCAGGACAAACCGCTGGACCGGGAGCTTCTCTTGTCGATCGTCGACGTCGCCAGATATGCACCGACCGGCATGAACCTGCAGCAGGTGCAGTGGTCGGTGCTCGCCACCCATGAGGAGGTGGCGGGACTGCGGGACCGGATATTCGACTGGATGCGGCACATCGTCGACAACGATGTCGATCACTGGGCCCGCTATTCGTTCCCACCGATTCTGGAGTCGTGGGAGCAGCGAGGCATCGATACCCCCACCCACAACGCACCGGCGGTATTCGTGACTCATTCGCCGAAGAACTCGGTCTCCGCGGTGACGTTCTGCACCATCGCCATGACCTATGCGGAACTGATTGCACCGACCTTCGGCGTGGACACCTGCTGGGTGGGTCTGTTGATGATGGCGATGGAAGAGTGGCCGCCGCTACGCGAATACCTCGGCGTACCGCCGGAGAACATGACGCACGCGGCCATGCTATTGGGTTACGCGAAGCATACCTATCGCCTGCAACCAACGAGAAACGAACCGAGAATCCATTGGCAATAGCGCCTTTAGTGAGGCGCGCTCCGGCAATCGTTCGTTTGTCCTCGCGCTGAGGTGATTGTCCTTTTGCGGCCACGAAAATACCGGCTCTGCTGATAGATTTCACCCTTCCAGTCATGAATTGAAGGGGGCTCCAGTGATTCACGGTAAACGGTTCTTCTCCAGTTTGATTCCGACAGTTGGCGGCGCGCTCGCCTTGACCATTTCGGGTATGGCGCAAGCTGAAGCGGGTTCGGCAAGCGGGGGCTCGGGAGGCGTAATTGAGGAAGTCGTCGTCACCGCGACGAAGCGCGAAGAAAACGTCTACGACACAGCTTTGTCGGTCAGCACCGTTTCAGAGGAAAACCTGGCCCATCAGGGCATCACCGATTTTTCGCGTCTGGCCTATTCGGTTCCTGGTGTGTCGATCACCCAGCCCTTTGCGCCGATACTTGCGGTCGTGGCCACACGCGGCCTGTCCAGCACCATTGGCGCGGATGCCACCACCGGCTTTTACCTCGATGACACTTCCGTGTCGATTCCGGGCAATGCCTTCGCACCCGGGGCGGACCTGTTCGATATTCAGCGCGTGGAAGTACTGAAGGGGCCCCAAGGCACCCTCTACGGCCAGGGAGCCATGGGTGGCGCCATCCGGGTGATCACCAACCAACCCGACCCGACCGAGTTTGGCGTCCGGGTACAGGCGACCCATTTTGGAACGAAAAACGGCGAGTCCAGTTCCGGGCTCAATGCCGCCGTCAACATCCCGATCGTCGAGGACAAGCTGGCGGCCAGAGTCGTTTACGGCACCAGGGACGAAGGCGGGTTTCTCGACGACGTGACCGGCAACCTGGGCAACAACGTCAATGACAACGAGTTCGAGAATGTACGGGCAAGAATTGCGTTCACGCCGAACGACAAGTTGACGATCAGCGGGCTCTATTGGAAATACGAAGCGGAAGACATCTTCGGCAACAACCCGAATTCCGCGGATCCGAAGGATATGGAACGCATACTCGATGGTGACGTGGAGACGACCTACGGCTATGAGTTCGATCTGTTCAGCGGCTCGTTGTCGTACGATCTGGGTTTCGCAACGGTGGAAAACACGTTCTCGGTTTATGAACCGTTCATCCCGCAGTTCTTCTACAATGGCACCACCACCATCGCAGCGGATGTCGCAATCGCGGGCGAGGCAATAACGTCCAACGAATTGCGGCTGATCTCCAACGACGACGGGCCCTTCAAATGGATGCTGGGCGGTTACTATCGCGAGGGCGAGGCTCCATTCTTCCTGGCAGTGGGGGCTGGTGGCATCACCCTGTTCGCGCAGACCCAGACCCTGGATTCAGAGAGCTATTCGGTATTCGGCGAGGCGAGTTATCGATTCGGCGACTGGGAATTGCTGGTGGGCGGCCGATATTTCAAGGACGACCGGGTATTCATGGACGACGTCTTCACGGAACTTGCTTTCCTCGAGGACTCGTTCGACAGCTTCAATCCAAGATTCAACCTGAAGTACGACCTGAACGATGACGTGATGATCTATGGCAACATCGCGAAGGGCTATCGTTCGGGCCTTCTAAACCAGTTCTCGGTACGAAACAACGCGATAGCCCTCGGGCTCGCAGACCCGGCGGTTGTCGACCCCGATTCGCTATGGAGCTATGAAGTCGGCGCCAAGGGGTATCTGAACGACGGACGCGTCGCTTTCGATGCGGCCGTGTTTTATACCGATTGGCAGAACACCATCCAGCAGGTGATTGTCGACCCACTCGGGGCCGGTGCAACTGGATTTATTACCAACATCGGCGATGTGGACGTCTGGGGCATGGAATTCAACGTCAACTTTGCGACGGGCATCGAGGGATTGACGTTCGGAATCGCCGGCAGTGTGCTGGATACCGAAATGGCAATCGATCCGGAATTTGCCTTCGTGGAGACGGCAATTCAGCAGATGCCGGCACTTACCGGGCAGCCGTTGCAGACTGATTTCGTCGACGGTGGCCAACTACCGGGTGTTGCGCACGAGACCTTGACTGTCAACGCCGACTATATGCGGCCAATTGGCAATCGACTGGATTTTGCCTTTAACCTGAACTTCCGCTATCGCTCCGGCCAGAAGGACGCCACGGGGCTCGTGATCAATCCGGCGTTTGGCACCGCCACGGAAACCGATGGTTACGGTCTTCTCAATCTGAGCTTCACGGTCTCGAGCCCGGAGACGTGGAGCGCTACGGTTTTCGTACGCAACGTCACCAATGAGGTTACCGAGGTCGGCTATCTGAACGGCTCTCTGCCGGGCATTACCAGGCCGCGTCAGATTGGCGTGACGGTCGGTATGAACCTATAGTGGCATCTGCCTGAAGGATTGTTGAGGAGCCCTACTTGAGAGTCGAAAACGACGTCATGGTGCCCATGCGCGACGGCGTCGGGCTGGCCACCAAGCTTTTCTTGCCCGACGATCGAGATACGGCGCCCTGGCCCGTAATCGCCATTCGCACGCCCTATGACAAGGAGATGATGCCCCTCGGTTTCGAACGGATGACCGGCGATGGCTACGTCCTTGCGCTGCAGGACACCCGGGGCCGGTTCAAGTCGGAAGGACAATTTCAGCCATTGGCTCAGGAAACCGAGGACGGCGTCGACCTGATTGGATGGTTGCGCCAACAGGCCTGGTGCAACGGCAGGATTGGCATGGCCAGCGGTTCTTACGTCGGCGCAACCCAATGGCTGCCGGCGCTGGAGAACCCCGAAGGGCTGCTGATGGCCTCGCCGATGATCACCGGCAGCCTTTTCAACGGTTTCGGGTTCTATGCCCGCGGCGTCGTGCAGTTGGACATCTTCCTCTTGTGGCATGCATCGCTTGCCGACGAAGAGAATCGCCGACGGGGCATCGACTACTCGGATGAACATGCCGCATTGAAGGTTCTGCGCGAGACCTCGGCAAAATTGATCCCCTTGATGATTCAGAGCATGAGCGCCGACCCCGCCAGCCCGGAAGCGGCGGAGTTGCAGCAGACGTTGGTGGACCTGCAACAGAGCATAGCTCGCAAGTCCGAGGCCTACCTGTCCATGCCGCTGAACGAGGCCGCATCGCAACTCGAGGTTTATGCGCCCTGGCTGACCGATTGGCTGCGCAACATCGACGATCCGGACGCACCTTTCTGGCAATCGTTCGACTGGGCGCTTAGACGCGATGACGTTTCGATTCCGATGCTGCACCTCGCCGGCTGGCACGACCTCTTCGTTCGCGGCCAGCTCGAGGATTTTGCAGCGTTGAGCGCCAGAGAGAATGGGCCGTTTCAAAAGCTGATTGTCTCGCCGGATGCCCACGCCACCCACAACAATCCCCAGGCCGTGCCGATGGGTGAGGTGCTGTTCCCCTGCGATGTCGCCATCGACATGAACATGATGGTCAAGACGCCCGCCAAGGAGAACGGAGCACTCTATGGGCGCTGGAACGACCAGTGGCTCAAGGGCATCGATACCGGTCTTGTCGACGAAGCGCCAATCACCCTCTACGTGCAGGGCGACAACGTCTGGCGCGACGAATGGGAGTGGCCGCTCGCGCGCACACAATGGACGCCCCTGTACCTGCACAGCGGCGGAAACGCCAACACCGCCAGCGGAGATGGCGGCCTATCTTGGGAAACGCCAATCTCCGGCGAGATCGATCGTTTTCGCTATGATCCGGCGAATCCAGTTCCATCCAGAGGCGGTACATTCCTCAATCTGGGAATACCGCCCGGCATGTTCGAGCAAAGCAGCATCGAATCGCGGGACGACGTGCTCGTCTATACGTCGCAACCCCTCGAGGAGCGGGTGGAGGTTACCGGGCCGGTCAGCATGAAACTCTGGGCTGCAACATCGGCGGTGGATACCGATTTCACCGGCAAACTGCTGGATGTGGATGCTGACGGCAACTCTCACAACATCTGCGACGGCGTAACCAGGTTGCGACACCGCAAGGAAAAGCCCGGTCCGGTGACGCCAAACGAGGTACAGGAAATGGAAATCGAGCTTTCGCCGACAAGCTACGTGTTCAAGGCCGGCCATCGAATCCGCCTGCAGGTCTCGTCCAGCAACTTCCCGCTGTTCGATCCCAATCCCAATTCCGGGAAAAGCCTGTTTACGGATACCGGCAACGAGATGGTCGTCGCCGAACAAACGGTCTTTCACGACGCGGAAAGACCGTCCCACATTCTGCTGCCGATCGTTCCGAATACCTGAACTCGATCATTGGCTTTTGAAGGAGCACCGAAATGCCGGCACGGAACGACTATCGACTGCTCGGCAAGAGCGAGCCGAGGTTGTCGCCGCTCGGTCTTGGCGCCATGACGTTGTGCTCCAGCCCGCGGACCACGTTGGTAATGCGGATCGCTTGACGGCAATCGGAGATGTCGCTCGGGTTCTACTACGGTTGGGTGGTTGTCGCCCTGATCGTGGTGTTTCAGGCCGCCACCCTGGGATACATGGGTTTCTGTTTCACCTTCTGGGTGGATCCCTGGTCGGAGGAATTCGGAACGCCCGTCACGCAGATCATGGTTATCAGCACGGTCATGATGTTGGTGATGGGGATGTTCTCCGTGCTCGTCGGCCGATTTCTGGATCGTTATCCGATGAACCGGGTCGTGCCCATCGGGTTGCTCGTATTTGCGGGTGGGCTATGGCTGGGGTCCATGGCCCGGTCTTTTCTCCAGATGTTTCTCTGCTATGCACTCATACTCCCGTTCGCCACCGCTTTGACCGGCACGCTGGCCAGCCAGACCCTGGCGGTGAAGTGGTTCCGTGGCCACACACAAATGGGTCTGGCCATTGGAATCGCTGCCATGGGGGTATCGGTTGGCGGCATCGCCATCCCACCCCTGGTTGCGGAGGGCCTCATTCAGCACGATTGGCGCTGGGTGTTTCGGGTGTCTTCTGCGGTGCTGGCCCTTGGTCTCGCGCCAGCGATGTTCTTTCTGCTCATGCCGAAACCCGGGCACGCGGCAGCATCCGAGGCCGAGGCGGCACAGCCGGAAGGCTCGGCTGCGCCGGCCATTCCAATGATCAGGCTCTTCACCAACCGGTTTTTCCTGGTTCCGGCTGTTGCCTTTTTCCTCGACAGCGTTGCATTCATCGGCTTTCAGTACAACTCGGCCATCTACATGAAATCCATCGGCTTCGGCGTCAAGGAGGCCGCTGCGGTCATATCCGTATTGGCGGGCGTCATGCTGGCGGCCAAGCTGATTGTCGGCAAGCTGACCGATTTTCTGCATTATCGGACCGTTTTCGTGTTGGCCGCGTTGTGCAACTGCATCGGGCTGCTCGTTTTTTCACTGGCAATCAGCGAATTGATGTTGGTGGGCGCCGTATTTCTCGGCCTGGGCGCCGGGGGTCTCATACCCCTGCAGGCCAAGATCATCTCAACGCACTTCCCAGCAGACCAGTTCGCACACGTCTTCGGGTTTTTCCTGTTCTTTCCAATCGTCGCCGTGGTCGGTGCGCCGTTGCTCAGCCTCCTGCGCGACCTGTTCGGCGGCTACCAGGAACCGCTGATGATCATGATCGGCTTTGTCATGGCAGCGCTGTTGCTCATGGCAAATCTCGAGCCGCAACGGCGTCGAGGTGCCGTAGGATCTAAAACGTAAAGTCCTTACGAAAGTTCAGGCCTATTTGGCGTGGTCGCCACACCGTGTTAAAGCCGTTAAACGCGGTAGAGATGACGTCATCCTCGTCTGTCAAATTATCGACATAGAGTGACGCAGCCCATGAACCCGCCCGGGCCAGGGTCAATCGCAAGTTGAGTTTATCGTGTTTGGGTGCAACATTACCGGGAACGCCCGTGGTATCGGTACTTGACGACTCGTAGCGATAATCCAGGTAACCCGTGAACTCGAGACCGCCCCACCAGTCCACCGGTCGCGTGTAGGTGGCAGCAGCAATAAACTGATGCTTGGGTACGCCGGTGGCCGGGCCGCCTTCAGCCAGACCCGAAAATTGATCGATCAACGGCAGCAAATTTCCCCACTCGGTGTCAAGGTAAGCCCCCTGGAAATCAAATGACAGCGAGTCTGTTGGCCTGAACGTAAGGGCGTAGTCAATACCGAAAACATCCAGGTCGCCTGCATTGATGAAGGTCGCGGCAAAAAGCCGGGCGCCACCAGTGAAATCGATCGACGTCTGAGCCCCCTCCAGTTCCGACCAGAACGCAGTCAATTCGGCAGAAAACCTGCCGCTGGGGTGGGTGTATTTGGTACCCAGGTCGTAGCTGGTGTTGACGTCCTGCCCCAGGATTTCTACGTCACCCGGAAAACCTGCAAGGGTTGCCCCATCAACGGCTATCTGGGGATTGAAATGACCGCTACGAAAACCCTGGCCGTAATTGAAAAATACCATCCAGTCCTGGTCTTCCAGCGGTTGCACAGCAATATTGAATCGCTTGGTGGTCTTGCTGAATTTCTCAGAGCGATTAGTAGCGGGCCCAAAGGTGGGGTTTGGCAAGGGGTCTACGGCAGAGACCGCCTGGAAGAAGTCTCTATCGTCCGTGAAATCACGGATGCCAGCCAGGAGTGTGACACGACCATCGAATAGCTCATAAGTCGCCTCACCGAAGAACGCGCTGACCTCCGAGTCTATCGATACCCTGTTCAGGCCCAAAAAGAAAAACGTTGGCAAGGGCAGCCCGATTTGAAGATCGAATCCGTTGTGGCCATCCAGGTAAAAGTGCCCCGCGATAAACTGGAATGGACCATCGAAATCAGAAGCCACCCTGAACTCATTGGTCGTTTGGTTTGATCTCTGATCCGCGAAACCATCCGAAATAGCTGCCACCTGGTTTTGCAAGAAATCGTAATCTATCTCGGAATAGGTATTGGTCACGGTGACCGGCCCAAAGTCATAATCGACATTGATGGACCAGGCGTCCAGGTCTGAATTGTTTTGGCCGAGTTCGATCCAGCCAATGTTTTCGCGTGGACTTGCCGAGCCGAGTATCAAGGAAAAAATACCACCAAAAGCCGCGTCCGATAATGGAGAGCGGACCGTGGATTGCCAATAAGTTCCCTTGATGGTGAGGTCTTCCGTGGGGGTAGCCAGGACCTTGACCCGTATATCTTCGTAGTCAGCTTCGTTGTAGTCGTCTATTGGACCGGTCAAAAACGACAAGCCGTCAAAAAAGCCACCTTCTTCACGTTTGCTGTAGCTCGCCCTCGCTGCCAGCTTGTCCTGGACAACAGGGATGTTCACCACGCCACTGTAGTTGAAGTCTTCATCACCATCCGTGACATCCGCATAGCCGAGCTCGATGGATGCTGAGGCCTCCTGGGTATCGGGATCATTGGTGAAAATACGCATTGTGCCGGCCAATGCACCCTGGCCATACAGGGTACCCTGCGGCCCGCCGAGTATCTCGACACGGCTCGTATCGTACATATTGCCACTAGGTGCCCAACCACTCCCGGCCATACCGATTGGAATATCATCCACGTAGGTTGAGACCGTCGGGTCCAGGTTGGTACTGCCGACAATACCGCGGGCCGTCAGGACCGAGGCGCCCTGACTGAAATTGGACATGGCCTTCAGTTTTGGTGACGCGATAATGAGTTCACGAATTCCCGCGATGTTGGCCTTGTCCAGGTTATCCTGCGAGAGTGCTTCGATCGATAACGGTACGTCGGTAATCGCCTGTTCACGCTTTTGAGCCGTCACCAGAATTTCTTCGATCATCGCTTCACCCTGTGCCAAACTCTGTGATGGCATCAACGCGAAGCCCGTCAGCACTATAGTGAAAACAAATGGTGATCTAATGGTTTTCATCTCTCCACCCCTGTTGGTTGCACCCCTGTTGGTTGATAGTTCAAGACAGGCATGAGCCTGCTTTTTGAAGCAGCGGAACGTACCACCCAATGTGGGACAGAATCGCGGCAAAGTGGACTTTTCATTAGACAGCGCTTTTGTGCTTTGAATTGGCTTCTGTCAATCGGGTATTCGATGCCATAGCCACCAGTGCTTCGGTGCAGCAGAACCAGACAAGACCCGCGTGGGGGAATAACGCTGCTCGCGGCTGGGTGTTGTTTCCGTTACAACCCAACGATGGACACAGGCAGTGCACCCATGCGGGGCATGCCCGTATATGGATCGAAGTCATCGTCCCAACTGACCAACTGGTTGACGTTGGCGCCAATCTCGGCAGGGTCACCATCTTCACCGGAAGCTACGCCGTAACCATGACACATGGAAAGCACGCCTTTTCGAAGATTGTTATCGATGTCGACAAAGCCGATCATTTCGCCATGTCTTGACGCTATCTTCACCTTATCGCCGGGCTCGAGGTTCATCGTCTCGAGTTCAGCAGCATTCATATAAGCAGCGCTCGAGGTTTGCAGTTTCGGCAACTGCGCCTTCGGCAAACGCTGGGCGTTCTGCATGTGCTGCATCCTGCGCGGTATCAGCAGGTATCTGTAGGTGTCGTCTACACCGCGACGCAGCTCGACGGGCTCGTCAATCACCTCTTTCAACTCGCCCATCATCGTCGAGTCGGCAACCACCAATCGTGCATCGCATTCCGCATCACGCGGCCCAACGTGCATGGTGGCCTCTTCAAAAACCTTCCCGTCAGGGTGCTTCTTGACTTCCGCCAAGGGTACGACTGACTCACGACACACGATTTCATACAACTCGTCTGTCGAAGGCTCATTCACCATATCGATGGCAAATGCCGACTCCGGGTCAGCATGATCGGGTAAGCAAAGCTCCAAATCCAGCCGTTGGGCAATGCGATAGTAGATCTGCCAGGTTTCCAGGACATCGGCATCTGCCGGCGGTTGCAGAATCGCCTTCTGATAGGCCGCGTAGGGTTCTTCCCAGCCGAGGCCGGGGTGAAGAGTATAGGATGACTCGGTATTCAGCGTGATAGAAGCGGTTTCGAACAGCAGTTTGGTAGCAATGACATAATCAGCGAGTTTTGACGTCGGCGTAAGCTCCGCGAGATTCTCGCAAACGATCAAAAGCTCCAGTGACTCCATGGCTTCTTTCGTAAGGTCTGCGTCCGGCCAGGTCAACGCTGCGCCCCCGTGCATGAACATGGCCGTCACCTGCCCGTCACCGGGTGTCAGGATTTCTCCGGGCAAAGCACCCGTCGGCTGACCGGCTGCTGTTTCCTGCAACCCGTTGATGCGGTATTTTCGGCCAAAGCCCCAGGCAGGAGACGGTGGATTCGGTTGTGCTTTGCAGGGTGTCCGTGATGGCATCAGCACGTGATGCCGGTTGGCTTTGGCGCCCTCGCCGGGCCAAAACCCACGCAGTGACTGAATGCATAAACCAAGGTAGGCAGTGAGAGTGCCACGCGTCGCCATCGATGGCCCGGTACCAGACCACACGCTGGCCATCGTTGATTGCGCCAACATCTCTGCAGCTTTACGCAGATCGTCTTCTGGCACACCTGAGCGTTTCGCAACATAGTCAGGCGTGAACGACGCGACTGCTTCGCGCAGCATGTCGACGCCATCTACATTTTTCTCGATAAAACCGACATCAATCGCATTCGTTTGAAACAGCAGATGGATCAGACCCGCGAGAATTGTGGGATCCTCACCAGGAATCACTGGTAAAAACAGGTCGGAGTGTCGAGCCGTTTCATTGCGGCGCGGGTCGATAACGATCAGCTTTGCGCCCTGCTTTTTCAGCCGCTTTATTGTTGCGCCAGGGTTTGCACCCACGTATTGCTTCGAGATGATCGGGTTCGTGCCGATGAAAAGAATGAGATCCAGGTCGTCGATATGGGAAAAGCCGCCGCCCCACATGCCATGCAAGGCTTGAGAAATAGGATGGCCGGGCTGGTCGATGGTCAGCGCGCTATATATGCTGGTTGAGCCAATGGATTGAAAGAACGCAGTCGCTATGGACCCAAGAGCTGGATGTTCGATGGAGGGGCCACCAAAGTAGGTGGCCACGGTATTGGGCCCGTGACGGTCAATCAGTGTCTGAAGCTTGTCACTGACCTCTTCGATCAACTGCTCCGAAGAAATCGGCACAAAGCTGCCGTCAGCTTGTCGCTTCAGATGGTGTTTGAGCCTGTCCTGATTGTGCACGCCTGCCAACGCCCTTCCCTTGGGGCAGATAAACCCTTCGTAGAGCGGCGATTTCTTGTTTCCTTCCACTTTCCTTACGCGTCCGCCTTCCAACGTGACACTGACCGGGCAGTATGCCAGGCATACTCTGCAGGTTGCTGGCCTGACCGAAACGTCATGGTCCATCATCTTGACCTCCTTGGCCACAATACGAAGCGGACTGTTCGATCATTTCGTCAACAGTGCAGAACTTGACGCGGGGTCGACCCGACGTCTGTCCTTTTCTCCGCTCGCAGACATCTATTTTCCGCCAACCAGATTCAGAAACCACATCCTTTCTTCGCAACGCGATCGCCGCTGAAACTTCATTGGACGAAAGCAGAGACTTGTCACCGATTCTGCCCGCAGATACATCAGCCAACAACCGGCTTACTGTTAAAGGGTCTTTCAAGGCCGACTATCTACCGTTCAAAGACACCGAACTGTTTCGAAAACTCCGGATGATCCACCAATTCGCCCAATCCGTGCCAGCCGCCTTCGACATGGTTGGCGAACTCCTGATGCACCCCATCGTGATCTATGAAGAAGCTCATGGTCACCTCCCCCCAAGGTCGCGGCGAAGGGTAACAATAGGGGCCCATCGCCGGCACGCTCATCTGGGGTTCCATCTTGTCCCACAGTTCCTGGGCGCCTTCCTTGTTGCCCCTGACCCAGTGCCACATGCGGTAGTAGCTGGCCGTGTAACCCTCTTTCAATAAAAACGGCTGCAGTTCGGGTTCACTCCAACTGGTCAGCGCGAAAAAGGTCTTTGCATCCGGATTGGTACCCTGCAATAAGCACGTCGTTGCCTTTGCCTCGCCCGAGATACCCATCGAGGTCGCAAAACCGGCGCCTGCATGCTCGATTCGCGCCGCAACCGACATGCCACAACCGTCGCGGAAAAACCCCAGCGCCTTGTCCAGGTCAGCCGTATTCTGGTTGATGGAGAACACTCGCTGAATCTTGCCGTCACCGGGCTCGGTAATCTCGTCGGTTTGCACCAGTTCGATCGGATTGCCCATGGGATCTTTCGCCACCATGTGCCGGACTTCACCCAGGCCGCCCCAGTTCTGTGTCGTTGGCGCACTGAGAAACTCGATGCCCATCTCGAGGCCCCGTTCGTGGACCGCGTCGATGTTGTCGGTCAGCAGCGTCATGCCGCGCAGCCCCTGCGTGTGCATGTCGGGCTGAACCTGGGTCAGTTGCCCGGGTTGGCACAGGAAGACGATCAGGTCGATCATGCACGCGGTTTCGGACATGTCCTCGCCAGCGACATAGTAAAAGTGGTCGATGATCGCCCGACCGTCGTCGGCATACACCACCGGCTTCTGCGGACCCAGCCCCATGCCTTGCTCGAGCCCCTGCAGGGTGATCTCCTCATCCATCTCGCGGACGTCGATCTTGTAGGTGTTCATGCGGAGAAAGTCAGCGAAAAACGCCAATTCCTTTGGCCAGACCTCTTCGAAATTCTCCGAACTCACGGTCAGGCAGACATGGTGTAGTCGATCGATGGTTTTCATCTGTTTTTCCCGTTCGGGCGTGTTGTCGTCTGGCGGCCCGGTTGCGGTCGTTACTGCAGAGCCCTGTCTTCGGTGTTCATTGTGTTCGACTCGGAAATCTCCCGGACAACTTGACGCCTCTGACTTGCCCAACTCACTACGCAGTGGATAACCGCAGGCCTTGCGCGGATTCGTCGAACACCTTTTCGACTTCGATCGGCACCCCGCACATCCAGGACATGTAGCTCAAGGGTTCGTAGGTCTTCGAGCCCATGGGCAGCAGCTGATTGTAATTCGCGCCGCCCTTGTTGGAGGCCACCTTCATGTTCGGGGCAAAGTGGCCGTAACCGTGTGACATGGCAGCCGCGCCGCCGCGCATGTCGTCGCGGATTTCGATCAGGCAGGTCACGCTGCCGTGGTCGTTGAATACGCGCACCGTGTCGCCCTCGAACAAGCCTCTCTTTGCCGCATCCTCGGCACTGATGCGGAGTTTGTTGGAAGACAGGCTGCCCTTGCGCAATGGTTCGATATTGGGCATCCAGCTGTTGTGCATGTAGGGCGTTCGCATGGAGATCAGCTTCAATGCATCCGGCGATTCCGCTTTCAATTCCTCGAGTATGCGCTCGAATCGTTCGTACAGGCCGCCGTCGGCAAAGCACTCTGGACAGCAGTCGATTTTTTTGTCCTCGTGGAGGATCCACTTGTCGAAAACCGTGTCTTTGGGCTCCTGAGGAATCAGTGCCGTTTGTTCAGGCATCGATTTCAGCTTTTCCACGGACAGGTCGAACTTGGCCATGGCGGCATCCAGGGCCTTGAAACCATTGCGGTGGTCCGGCTCGTCCAGCGGGGAGGGCAAGCCCACTTCCTGGAGTATCCTGGCGCCGATCCACCAGTCGTTGCGACGTTCCTCCGCAGGCTCGGCCAATGCTTCGGTGTATTGCACATGCGGGGTCAGTTGATTGCCGCCGAGAAATCCGAAGCCGGTGATGTCTTCCCGCTCCAGCCAGTCGGTCGATGGCAGCACGTAATCGGCCAACTCGGCGGTGGCCGTGTGATAGATGTCTGCGCAGATGAGCAGATCCAGTTTCGCAAAGGCTTCGCGCAGCCGGTCTTCACCGGGCATGGACATGAGTGGATTGCCGAAAAAGCACAGCATGGCCCGCACGCTGCCGTCTTCTACCATTTCTGGAAAGATGACGCTGGGAATGGCGCCTGCCAGTGTCTGCGGGAGCTTGCCGTCGGGCGTGTCGACGTGGCTGGTGAATAGCGGCATGGGCGTGGGTTCGTCCGCACCGGTGGCCTTGTAGTTGCCGCCCTGCTTGCCGAGATTGCCTGTCGCCACGACCAGCATTTCGAGCAGCCACGAACTGAGGGTGCCCTGACGGCCCTGATGGACACCGGTGGAAATATAGAAAGAGGCCGATTCCGCGGCAACGATCTCGGCCGCGATCGTCTTGATCTCACTGATTTCCACGCCAGTAACCGACGCAACCTTCTCCGGCGACCAACGCTTGACGAAGTCGATGTAGCCTTCGACGTTCTTCCCATGCTTCGTCAGCATTTCTTCATCGAATCCGCCCAGCCGGTGGATCTCATGTGACAGGGCGGCGAGGAAATAGACATCGGTGTCGGGCTTGACCTGAACGGTCTCACCGGTTTCCGGCGTCGAGGATTCGATTCGCCGCGGGTTGACGAAGCGGACCTTGCCGCCGCGAACCTTGATGTCCTTCAGCAATTGACCGTTGTCGTTCGGTACGGAAAAAAGCGTCCAGTGGGAAACGCGGGGATTGGACCCGACCACAAGCAGGTAGTCGGTGTGCTCGAGATCGGGAATCATCAGCGGCATGGGACAGCCATACATTGCGTGCAGGACCAGGGCGCGGTCGAAAAAATCCTGGGTGCCCGGGCTGAACCGGGTCGAGGTCTCGAACAGTTCCGCCATGGACATGATGACCGTCCCGGCTGCCGATGCGAAGGCGATCGGATTGCCGTGCCAGAAGGTCACGCTGTCCTTGCCGTACTGATGGCGTATGGATTTCAGTCGTTCACCGATTTCGGACAGCGCCTGGTCCCAGGATATGCGCTCGAAGACACCTTTGGCCTCCGACTTCGGGTTCATGCGTTTCAGGGGCCAGTTGAGTCGGTCGGGGTCGTGATGAACGGGCAACCAGCTCAATCCCTTATGGCAGGGTGTGCCGCCGACAGGGTGATTCGGGTTGGGTTTGAGATCGACGACCTTCCCGCTGTCATCGATTTCCGCCAGCAATGGGCACATGGGCTCGCAGATGCGGCAAAAGGTTCGTTTCGTTCGATTCATGGCTCACCTCCAAGGACGAGTTCAGGCCATTGCGCCCCGACCGTCGACCAGTTTCTCAACCTGAAGCGGCACGCCGCACATCCAGGACATGTAGCTGAGGGGTTCATAAGTCTTCGAGCCCGTTGGCAACAGGCGGTTGCAGTTGGCGCCGGGTTTGCTCGAAGCCACTTTCATGGCCGTTGCTCCGCCATGGCCGTAGCCGTGCGTCATGGCGACAACACCCTCGCGCAGGTCATCGCGGATGTCGATGCGGCATTGGACGCTCCCGTAGTCGGTGAACGCCCGCACCCGGTCACCGTCGAAGAGACCGCGCTTGTCCGCATCGACAGGGTTCATTCGCAATCGGTTGTCGGACAGATGGCCTTTGCGCAGGGAGGGTACGTTGGCCATCCAGCTGTTATGCATGTAGGTCGTGCGCATCGAAATCAGCTTGAGCGTGTCGGCCGGTTCGCGCCGAAGCTGGTCGAAAATCTCCTCACACCGATCGTACAGACCGCTGCGGACGAAAATGTCGGGATAGCAATCGATCTTGCCGTCTTCATGCACCAGGCAGCGGTCGAATACCGTTGCCTTGGGCGCTTCCGGTATAAAGGCGGTCTGGTGCGGCAGCTTCCGGAGCTGTTCCACGGACAGCCCGCGATTCGACAGCATTTCGTCGATCGCCTTGAATCCGTTGCGATGATCGGGCTCGTCCAGGCCGGAGGGCAAACCCATCGCCTGCAGCAGGCGCGAGACAATCCACCAATCGGTTCGGCGTTCCGCCGTCGGCTGCTCCATGGCTTCCGTGTATTGAACATGCGGTGTCAACTGAGTGCCGAGAACCCAGGAAAACGCCGTGATGTCTTCGCGCTCGAGCCAGTCGGCGGCAGGCAGCACGTAGTCGGCGAGTTCCGTCGTCGCGTTGGGCATGATGTCGACGCACAGCATGAACTCGAGCTTCTGGAACGCCTCACGCAGGTTGCGTTCGCCGCTCATTGACAAGAGCGGATTGCCGCCCAAGCAGACCAGTGCGCGAACATCGTTTTGTTCGAAGATCTCCGGGAGCAGGGTGGCGGGCAGTGCGCCCAGGCCCCACACGGGCATGACACCGTCGGGTGTGTCTGCATGATGCGTGATCACCGGGGCAGGCTGCGGGTCAGCAACGCCGGTTGCCTTGTACGTGCCGCCGTCCCGACCCAGATTCCCGGTTGCAAAATTCAACATTTGAACCAGCCAGAAGCTCAGCGTGCCTTGGCGCCCCTGGTTGACCCCGGTTGACAGGTAGCAGGCCGCTCCGTCCGCTGCCACCAAGTCGGCGGCGATTTCCCTGATGCGACTCGCGGGAATGCCCGTCACACCCTCTACGCGCCTGGAGGGCCATCGGCTGATGAATTGTTTGTAATCCTCGACGTGCTTTCCGTGCTTCTTGAGCAGTTCTTCGTCGAAACCGCCCAAAAGCTGGACTTCATGCGACAGGGCGGCCAGAAAATACAGGTCGGTATCCGGTTTGATCTGGAGGGTCTCGCCGGTTTCAGACGTGGATGACTCGGTGCGGCGCGGATTGACGAAAAGCACTTTTCCGCCACGGGACTTGATGTCCTTCAGGATCTGGCCGCCATCGTTCGGTACGCCCACCCAAGTCCAGTGCGAGGCCTTTGGATTGGCTCCGATGCACAGAAAGTACATCGTGTTCCTGAGGTCGGGGATCAAGAAGGCGGAGTTGCCGTACATGGCCATTTCCGTAATGACCTTGTTGTTGCAATCCTGCGTTCCAGCCGTGAAGATCGATTTGGTTTCAAGCCCGGCTGGCAGGGCATAGTAGCAGGCCAATTGCCCCCGGGCGTCGAAAGAATTCGGATTCCCGATATAGATTGCCACGGCGTCCTTGCCGTATCGTTCCCGGATTTCGACAAGCTTGGCGGCAGATGCCGAAATCGCCTCATCCCAGCTTACGCGTTCGAAGATGCCTTTGGGCTCACTACGGGAATTGCTTCTCTTCAGCGGCCAGTTCAGCCGGTCCGGGTCGTTATGAAGTTCGAGAAAGGACAGACCCTTGACACAGGGCTTGCTGCCGATTGGATGATCGGGGTCGGGTTTCAACCTCGAGACTTTACCCCGTTCGTCGACCTCGGCAACCAGGGGGCAGAATGGTTCGCAGATTCTGCAAAAGGTGCGTTTCTCATGACCCATGGAATCGCTCCGAATGGGACGTCAGCACTGAAGGCGATGCCGGAAGAGCCATCCCTGCATCAACTGCTTGTCGCATGTGCGAGCAGATCTCGATGTTCGGTGAATTTCACTCGAGGGCGACCCTGTCGGCGTCCGGCCGTGCGCTCCGCGTGGTCGAGCAGAAGCCAGCCTGGGCGTAGCACGACCTGGGGTTGACGTGCACGAACTTGCGCGAGCACCTCGGCCGAACCCAGCTTTGCCGACGCCAGCCGATTCGCCTCGATGTCTTCGACCAGACAGCGCAGCGTGTCTCGGGCGCACTTCTTGTTGGTGCCGATGATGCCGCGGGGACCCCGTTTGATCCAACCGGTTACATAGTTTCCAGGCACCACACCGTTTTCAGCACCGATGCGCCCATTCGTGTTCTCGATGACGCCCCGGCGGTCGTCGAACGGCAGGCCGGCAATCGGCTTTCCGCGATAGCCGATCGATCGCAATACGAGCCCGGCGTCGATGAGCGAGTGCTGCCCGGTGGGACGTGCCTGCAACCTGCCGCTGTCATCGCGTTCGAGCCGGTTCTGCACCACCTCGAGTTGCTCGACCCTGGCATCGCCGAGGATCTCGACCGGCGAACACAGGAAACGCAACAGGATGCGCTTGTCGGCGCCGTTGGAGGGTCGATCGGACATGTCGCGCAAGGTCGCAAGCTTGCGCCGCGTCTCCCAATCGGCGTTTTGAACGAGGGGATCGCCCGCGTTCGGCAAATCGTCCCCGTCGACGGCAACTTCCACTCCCTCGAGGTGCGCCAACTCCTCCAGCTCCGGATTGTGGTAGGCAGCCTGCAAATTGCCGCGTCGCCCGAGTATCACCACCTCCTTGACGGCGCTGTTGCGAAGTGCCGCAAGCGCATGATCGGCGATATCGGTCTTTTCGAGTTCCCCCACAGGCATGGTCAGGATGCGCGCAACGTCCAGCGCGACATTGCCGTTGCCGACGACGACGGCCCGCTCGTGGGAAAGGTCGATGTTCAGGTGGCTGAAGTCCGGGTCGCCGTTGTACCAGGCCACGAATTCGCGCGCCGACCAGGAGCCTGGCAGCCTTTCGCCGGCGATGCCAAGCTCGGCATCGCCGCTGGCTCCTACGGCGTAAATCACGGCGTCGTACCATTGCGCCAGTTCACCAGGCTGGACATGAACGCCGATTTCCACATTGCCGAAATAGCGCACGCCGGGGTGTTTGAGGAAGTAGTCGAACAGGCGCTCGACCACGAGTTTCTTCTCAGGATGATCCGGCGCCACGCCACCTCTGATCAATCCCCACGGAGTGGGCAGGCGTTCGTAGAGGTCGACTTCAACATCGAGGTTGCGGTCTTCGATAAGGTGCTCGGCTGCGTACATCCCCGCAGGGCCGGTACCGACCACGGCGATGCGAAGGGTGCGACTCCCAGTCATGAACCCCGCTCCGCAAAGTACTGGCGGTTGATCTCCGCATAGTGCCGCATCGCTGTGGGCAGGCAATCGTCCTCGAAAATCGCCAGCACCGGACAGGCTTCCACACAGGCCGCGCAGTCGATGCAGCGGACCGGGTCGATGTACATCTGCTCGGCATCTTCGAACCCCTGTTCATCGGGGCCGGGGCTGATGCAATCGACCGGGCAGATTTCGACACAGGAGTAGTCGGCTACACAGGCGGCTGTAATGACGTATGCCATGTTGCGGAGGATCCCCTGCCCTCTACGGTGCGAAGAGTTGGAGTATGGGCTACCGACCCTGCATATTAATGGACCGAACGGGACAATTCCTTGCGCTAAGGGACTTTTGAAGCCATGTACAGGTAGTCGTTTATCGGGTGCGTGGCCAGCTTCGCCTCGTCATGGGGCGACTGGGGCTCGACTGGTGTTTGACCGTCGGGGTTGGCGCGGCCCTATGCCTTGCGATCACCCGTTCACACGTTCACCGGGGCGACTTTATTCCAGAAGTCGGCTCGAACCCCAATTCATTGCCATCTCCATCCTCCCTATTCATCCAACAGGTCTTGCAGTTGGTTAATGTAGTAGCGAATTTAGTCCACTGCCTGGGCAGATTGTACTGATTCGCTCTGGATAATGAGTAGCTGAAAGTGCCTTCTCGGCAGCGAATGAGGGTCAGCGCCAGTGGTCGACAAACCTGGTAATTTCTCAGTCAAGCAAATGGTTGAACCCGTTGCCCACCTTGCCGGCAGCGATCGCGAGGCCATCGTCGCACCTTTGCAGGAAAGTGAGGCAGCCGTCCCGGAAGTCGCCGGCTGTCTGCAGAGCTCTCGAACGCCACTGCGGTACAAGCAAGCATGAACGCCCCCGTCTATCGTGAAAACCTGTTTTCGGCTCGCGCCCTGGCCTATCCGTTTGATCATTACAAATCCATTCGGGATCTTGGGCCGATCGTTTATTTGAAGAAGCCGAAGTTCCCCGTATTGTCGCGTTACGACGACGTGAAGAATGCGCTCAAGGCATCGGATGTACTGCTATCCGGTCACGGTATCTCGTTGAACCCGATATCCAATTTGATCGGTCGTTTTGGTGAAAAGACGGCCCCGAATTCCGATGGAGAACAGCACAAACGATATCGAAAGCAGTTGATGGCTCCTCTGATGCCGGCGTCGATTGAAAGCCTGCAACCAAAGTTCGAGACCATGATCGGCGAACAGGTTCGCAGGTGCATCGGCAAGGGTACCTTCGATGCCGGCGCGGTTTTGTCGAGCCACTTGCCTTTGAACGTCGTTTCGACGCTGGTCGGCATACCTGAAGAAGGCCGACGCAATATCATGACCTGGGCCGTTGCCAGCTTTGAAACGGTCGGGCCGCTTGGGAAGGCGTACTTCGGTCACCTGAAAACCATGTTTCAGGGACGTCGTTTCTTTCATGACCTGAAACCCGACGAATTGGTGACTGGCGGCTGGGCTGCGCAGTTGTATGAATCCATCGATCGAGGGGTGATGACACTCGACGAAGCCGGGCAGGTCATTCTAGGGCTGGCGCTGCCGAGTTTGGATACGACCATTCTGGCCACGAACAACCTGTTGGTGGAGCTTGCGAGAAACCCGGAGGAATGGCAAAAGATAAAAGCCGACCCGTCATTGATTACCAGCGCAGTCAACGAAGCGTTACGGCACGGCGCCACATTGCGCTGGTTCACGCGAAAAGCCATAAAGGACTATAGCGCAGGAGACGTTGTTCTACGGAAAGGGCAGCGTGTTGTCATCATGTACGGCTCTGCAAACAGGGACGAACGCCACTTTGAATCACCGGATTCGTTTATCGCAGATCGAAACCCTCGTGACCATTTGGCACTTGGGCACGGGGCTCACGTCTGCATCGGGCAACATCTGGCCAGGATGGAAATGACTGCGCTGCTAAAGGCGCTGGTTGAAAACGTCGGCACCATCGAGATGGACGAACCGACCCCATTCATCAACTCGGCACTGTTTGGTTATCGAAACATTCCCATGAGGTTGTCTGCTGCCAATTGAAGTTCGGAAAGGGCTGCGACCGTTTGCTCGACATGCGTTCAAGGGTGGCTCGATGCCGGATGTCCATGTGAAAACGAGTTCTGCTCCTGGGTCGAGACATCGGTGCATGCCAAGCCTGCATGGGACAAGCTCTGCTGGTTCGACTTCGATTCGGGTCGGCAACCTCGCGAAGCAGCACCATGCCCGGGAAATAGGGGTTCAGCGCGTCCCAGCCCCGGCGGTAGTAGAAGTTGTCGTCCGCGTCGAGCAGGACGAGGCGATTTGCGTCCGGCCCCGTCAGCACCACCTGACGCCTGTTCCCCAACACGCCCAAGGTGACACAGTTGCCGTGACGACGCCGCATGCGGCGGATGTATCGACCGGGGTCCGGCAGGAAATCCCGACTGTTGCCCCATAGCGGATGACCGCGGTAACCCCCGCCAAAACCCTACACGCCATGCGCAAGCAGCCGAGGCAGCGTCGCGCGATCGCCACCGTGGAGGCGACTCTCGAGGCTGCTGCTCGGGTTCTGGTCCAGACCGGCTATGCCAGCGCCAGCACCAACCGCATCGCCGAGCGCGCCGGCGTCGGTATCGACTCGCTCTAGGAGTACTTCCCCGGCAAACAGGCGATCTTCGTAAGCGGTGCGTCAGCCCCACCTGCACATCAGCTTGAAGCTGGTGTAAAGGCCCAAGGCAGCAAGCGGTCGATCTCCGAGGCCGGATGCCCATTGGCGATGGCTTCGAGCGTGGCTTTGAGATAGGCGTAGGGGTTGACGTCGTTCATCTTCGCCGTTTCGATCAGCGTAGCGATGCGAGCCCAGGCCGCGCCACCTTCGTCATGGCCCGCGAACAATGCGTTCTTGCGATTCAGCGCCAGCGGCCGGATCGCGTTTTCAACCACGTTGTTGTCCATCTCGACCCGGCCGTCGGTGAGGAACACCTGCAACCCCTCCCAGTGATTGCCGATGTAGGCCAGCTTCTCGCCCAGGCGCGACTTCGGCGAGACCCGGGCGCGTTGCCGGCGCAACCACACCCCGAAGTCCTCGACCAGCGGCGCAGTGCGCGCCTGGCGCACGGCAAGCCGAACCTCGGGCGGTTCCCCACGGATTTCCTTCTCCACAGCGTACATCGCCGCAATACGCCGCAGACCGTCGGCGGCAACCTCCGAGCGGTGGCTGTCCTGGATCTCACACAGTTTGCGCCGGACGTGAGCCCAACAGAAACAGCGGACCACCCCCTTGCCGGGAACCGCCACCACGTTGTAGCCGGCATACCCGTCAACGTGCAGCTTCCCTTCGAATCCGGTGAGAAAACCCTCGGCGTGGCGACCGCCACGGCCAGGCGCGTAGAAGAACACCACCCCCGGCGGGTCCGAACCCGACCACGGCCGTTCATCGCGGGCCAGTGCCCAAAAATACCCCGTCTTGGTCTTGCCACGGCCCGGATCCAGCACCGGCGCCCGGGTCTCGTCCATGAACAAATGCCCGGACCGCTTCAGGTGCCAGGCCAGCCGGTCCACCACCGGCTGCAGATGAAACGATGCCTTGCCCACCCAGCCGGCCAGCGTGGAGCGGTGCAACGTCACGCCCAAGCGCGCGTACAGCTGCGATTGGCGGTAGAGCGGCAAATGGTCCGCATACTTCGAAACGAGCACCTGTGCCAGAGTTCCCTCGGTCGGCAGCCCGCCCTCGATCAGATGCGCCGGCGCCGCCGCTTGGACGACGCCCTGCTCACAGGTGCGGCAGGCGTACTTCGGGCGCACCGTGACGATGACGCGGAGCGTTGCCGGTTCGATGTCGAGCCGTTCGCTGCGATCCTCACCGATGCGCACCATCTCCCCACAGCCGCAGGGACACGCCGTGCTGTCCGGCTCGATGATCCGTTCGATGCGCTCGAGGTGCTTCGGCAGTTGCCCGATATTGCGTCGGGCGCGGCGCCTGCCTGCCGGCGGACTCACCGGCACGCTCGGCTCGATGGCGGCCTCGACCTCGCTCACCGCCCCTTCCAGATCCTCGAACGCCAACTGGCGATCGTTGCTGCTCAACTTCTCGGACTTCCGGTGAAAGATCAGCCGACGCAGTTCGTTGACCAGGTGTTCCAAGCGACGGTTGGAATCGGCGAGCAACTCGACCTGCGCGCGTAGCGCTTCGTTGTCGGCCTGCTCGCGCTCGAGCGTCGCGCTCTGCGCTTCGAAGAGCTTCCGATGGGCGTCTGGCAACGCCTTGAGATCGACCGTTTGCAGCTGCGCTTGCATCGCGAAATACTAACAAAATATCAGGGAGTTATAAACGAAAATCGGCCCGAAACGGGCCGATCGCCAGCCGCTGCGGCCGCCTCGAGAATCAGGCCGCGACGCGCGGCTTGCGCACCTTCACCGACCACACCCGACGCCAGTCCAATCCTTCGAACAACGCCTCGAACTGCGCCCGGGAGAGCCGCATCACGCCGTTGTGAACCGACGGCCAGGCAAACCGGCCCTGCTCCAGGCGCTTGTACGCCAGCACCAGGCCCGTGCCGTCAAACCACAGCACCTTGATCCGGTCGGCACGCTTGGCTCTGAAGACATAAGCCACCCCCGAATACGGGTCCAGACCCAGCTCGTTTTGCACCACCGCGGCCAGCCCGTCATGACCCTTGCGGAAATCCACCGGCTCGCTCGCCACCAGAATCCGTTGACCGGCCAACGACACCATCACCGCTGCCCCGCCAGCGCCGCCGCAATGGTCGCGATCCCGGCCGGGTCGGTGGCCCCCTCCAGCCGAACCGTCACGCCGCGTCCTTCAATCACCGCCGACGGCGCCGCGTCCACCTCCACGGCG
Source organism: Candidatus Azophilus sp. (assembly GCA_965221465.1). Lineage (GTDB taxonomy): Bacteria > Pseudomonadota > Gammaproteobacteria > Pseudomonadales > Azotimanducaceae > Azophilus. Next base: position 4,213,880 of record OZ244892.1, on the reverse strand, counting down.
GCGAAGCCCACATCCGGCCCTGCCGGCGACGAGGGCGGCGCAACCAGACGGCCCCGACGCAACAGTGTTCGCCAGGTCGACAATCGGTTCCGCGGAATGCCGTGCCGTTCGGCCACCGCCGCGATCGTTTCCGACGAGGCAAAGCTCTCGCGTGCAATCCGGATCTTCTCTTCCACGCTCCAGGACCGCCGCGTCCTTCGCTTGCGCCTAACCGCCGCCGTTCCATTAGCAGGCGCCCCCTCGCCACGCCCCTCATCGCCAGCCTTCAAATCATCGCTCTGCATCGAAAATCACTCCCGTCGGTGAAAAAGAGTGATCCAATCTCAACAGCAGTTCCAACGGAAGGTGGGGTCGGCGTACCGCTTACCGATCTTCGCCGAACTGCGGCGCCGGGAAATGTCACGCTGGTATGCGAATCTGCGCGCCGGACCGGTTTCCGGGTCGCCCCGCGAATTGATCGCCCACATCGTGCGCACCCAGATCGCCTACGCCTCAGCCAACCCCGCGCTTTATGCCACACTCGAATCCGAAGTGCCGCGGGCGGCGGTGGCGGAGGTAGAGGGCGCCATCCAGGACGAGTTCTTCGCACTTTCGACCGCCTGGCTCGAAGCACACCGCGACTTGCTGCGCCCCAAGGCGCCGGTCGCATTCGTCACGGAGTTCCTGGCGCGATGGGTCAGTTCGACGATTCACGGTTTCGCGATGCACGCGCCGGCGGCGCTGGCTGGAGAACACCTCGCTGACGAGTTGATCGATGCGGTGGGGCGGCATTTGCTGTCAAATGACAAGGGGCGCGCTCCAAGCCCTGCAGTTTTCGATTGACGCTTCACGCGTTGCTAATCGGTTCGAAGGACGCACCTGAGTCAGACGATGGATAATGACGCCGCAGAACAGCCACTTACGGAGTATCGAACATCACGGTACTGACATAGGTGCCATTGACGAGTCTAAATCCCTTCTTCACCAGGTCTGCCGTTCAATTGGTGCAAAAAAGGCAGCATTATTGCTTGCCTGCACGCGTCTTAATCCCTTCTTCATCAGGTCTGTCGTTCAAATTGGAATTGGGGCGAGATGCAACTAGGCTGAATGGGTCTTAATCCCTTCTTCATCAGGTCTGTCGTTCAAATAGACGTCAGGATCAAGGTCGGCCCAAATCAGTCTTAATCCCTTCTTCATCAGGTCTGTCGTTCAAATTCGACCCTACTGAGAATCCCCTTGGAAACCTACCGTCTTAATCCCTTCTTCATCAGGTCTGTCGTTCAAATGGCGCACCGACTCTCGAATTCGACATCAAAGATTTGTCTTAATCCCTTCTTCATCAGGTCTGTCGTTCAAATTCAAGCTCATTGACAACGATGGCGCGGAAATTGGGTCTTAATCCCTTCTTCATCAGGTCTGTCGTTCAAATCCATAGAGTTGTGGTGTAACTGAGTGAGATCGTCTTAATCCCTTCTTCATCAGGTCTGTCGTTCAAATGAATCGATATATCCTGGTTGCCTTTCCCGACGCGTCTTAATCCCTTCTTCATCAGGTCTGTCGTTCAAATATATACCAAACGACATAGGGATCCGGGTGAGAGTCTTAATCCCTTCTTCATCAGGTCTGTCGTTCAAATGCAAGAGTAGCGGGCAAAGCACGCAAACTGGTTAGAGTCTTAATCCCTTCTTCATCAGGTCTGTCGTTCAAATATGAGTGAAAGCTAACTGACCGGGTGGCTGTTGCGTCTTAATCCCTTCTTCATCAGGTCTGTCGTTCAAATCGGATTGTTCGGTCGATTGGTCAAGTTCTGCAAGTCTTAATCCCTTCTTCATCAGGTCTGTCGTTCAAATAACCGGGCTACATGGTAGTTGACGGACAAATGAGGTCTTAATCCCTTCTTCATCAGGTCTGTCGTTCAAATAGCGGAGACATATTTGTATGAACTTCGTAGGGAGTCTTAATCCCTTCTTCATCAGGTCTGTCGTTCAAATATGTTTGACGGCGGAAAACTGACGTATGCGTTGTCTTAATCCCTTCTTCATCAGGTCTGTCGTTCAAATTTTCGATTCATTTAACGGAGACTGTAGCATAATCGTCTTAATCCCTTCTTCATCAGGTCTGTCGTTCAAATTTTCTCATTACGAATGAATGAGGTTACCGTAAGTCTTAATCCCTTCTTCATCAGGTCTGTCGTTCAAATGGTTCCCGATTATGATGTTGTCATCAATGATGAGGTCTTAATCCCTTCTTCATCAGGTCTGTCGTTCAAATCCAGTTACGAGGGATAATCAAAATTGCTTTCAGAGTCTTAATCCCTTCTTCATCAGGTCTGTCGTTCAAATCGGGCAAACCTTTGGTTGGGACTACGGTTGCCCGTCTTAATCCCTTCTTCATCAGGTCTGTCGTTCAAATAGGCTTGCTGGCCTAACCCATTGCGGCAATAGCGTCTTAATCCCTTCTTCATCAGGTCTGTCGTTCAAATGCGGAAATGGCGGCGGATCGAGCAACGGCAGTTCGTCTTAATCCCTTCTTCATCAGGTCTGTCGTTCAAATATGAGAAAACTTTGCAAGAGATTCTCGAAGGGTCTTAATCCCTTCTTCATCAGGTCTGTCGTTCAAATCTGGTTAGAGTCTGAAATGAGATACGATCTACAGTCTTAATCCCTTCTTCATCAGGTCTGTCGTTCAAATCTCGCTACCAGGAATCAGATAGGAGATAGTTCTTTGGTCTTAATCCCTTCTTCATCAGGTCTGTCGTTCAAATTTAACGATGCCGGAAATCTCTACGAAGCACCCCGTCTTAATCCCTTCTTCATCAGGTCTGTCGTTCAAATCATTCGGCCGACGGTGTGAATGAGATCATCATGAGTCTTAATCCCTTCTTCATCAGGTCTGTCGTTCAAATTCGAGGGTACTTCAAGACCTCTCCCGAATCGCGTCTTAATCCCTTCTTCATCAGGTCTGTCGTTCAAATAAAGGTAAGAAGATTAATGTTAAATGCAATTGGAAGTCTTAATCCCTTCTTCATCAGGTCTGTCGTTCAAATAATGACCATGATAGACGATTATGGCCTAAGTTGTCTTAATCCCTTCTTCATCAGGTCTGTCGTTCAAATATGACTTACTATCAAATCACCGTCCACATCCAGTCTTAATCCCTTCTTCATCAGGTCTGTCGTTCAAATACGGTCGGCGGTCATCATTGACATGCAGCAGAGGTCTTAATCCCTTCTTCATCAGGTCTGTCGTTCAAATGCCGTGTACCGCAATGTCCTGCGCCGGTCAGCACCGGTCTTAATCCCTTCTTCATCAGGTCTGTCGTTCAAATTGTCTGCCGCGAGCCAATCCCGATCACGCGCATCCGTCTTAATCCCTTCTTCATCAGGTCTGTCGTTCAAATGATCCCAAGGCTGAAACGCGCACCTACAACAGGTCTTAATCCCTTCTTCATCAGGTCTGTCGTTCAAATAGTGGTTGAATCACCATCGGCCCGTTCAAGCTCGTCTTAATCCCTTCTTCATCAGGTCTGTCGTTCAAATCCAAATACGCATACATAGACCGCTACTCTGGCTGTCTTAATCCCTTCTTCATCAGGTCTGTCGTTCAAATCACAGCCGCCCATTTAATATTATCTGAAATCTGGGTCTTAATCCCTTCTTCATCAGGTCTGTCGTTCAAATCGCCATGTACGATGTAGTTCGTACCGAACGCGCTGTCTTAATCCCTTCTTCATCAGGTCTGTCGTTCAAATTGTGGTACGCGATTTAAATTACCTGGACGCGCGTCTTAATCCCTTCTTCATCAGGTCTGTCGTTCAAATAGCTCGCAGCAAATTACCTCCATTAGTCAACTGGTTACAGAGGCCGTTGCGGGGTACATCACAGATTCGCAATCTAACTTCAATCATATCGCGCCAGTCAGCAAACTCAGGAATGCTCTGGAGCGGCATGATTCTTCACCAGCACATGCCATTTGTCCAGAAGGGATACTTCGTCGGGGATTGTACCGCGCCCGAAAACAGCGGGCTTCGATTGCAACATCAATGGATAAGCCCGCAGGTCGTCGAACCTTGGATCAATCAGGGGGCGAACTTTGTCCGCCAAGAGCCGAACCACTGTCTTGCGGGTGGCCCTGACAAGGAAGACGGAGTACTGCATGGGAACGCCGTGGCGTTTCATTTCGCGGTGGACGCGAGCCAGTCGACGAGGATCTGCAATGTCGTAACAGACGATCCATGGGACCTTGCGGAGCGCTGGCATTACCGGAGCGACGCCATAAAACGCCCGAGGTGCAACAGGGTATCGCGAACGTGAAAGGTGGCCGAATCCGTGTGCTTTTCGAAAAACAGCATGACGGCTGTCTCGACGTCGTGAATCGGCTTCCCATGCCGCATGCAATCGCCCGCTTGGTCATGGCACCACCGAGTGAGTTCGGGATGCAATCCCCACTGGATACTGGTTGCGAGCACGGGGATCAACTGCACTTCTGCATATTCGTCTGTGCTCAAGCCGTGTTTAGTCAGCTCAGCTACAGCAAATGCACGCGCCAGGCTGTGAAGGCGTTTTCTGAATACTCGAATTGGAAATCCACTCGCACACCCATCGGTGGAATTCAGTACAGCTCTCGCAAGATCGGCCAGGTCCCGATGCGGAGACCAACCCAATCGCATGGCGCAGAATCGAATCGCGCGACGCCGTAGGGCCGACCGCCATTGCATGAACTGTGCTTCCCAGTCCGGTCGGTCGACAAAGTCATGCCAACACTGTGGAAGCTCGCCGCGCTTTGAAGCAGGGCCAGTCCAACGGGCGCGCACAGCTCCGTCGCCGCGAAGAAAACACACGGTGATACCCTCGTCTGCGCAGGCAAGCAATGCCTCGGTGGACCACGACACCCGATTGCTGACGACAACGCGCGATATGCGCTCAAGCGGATACCGACGGTCGGCGGCGGTCTCAGTTGACACCTTCAGCGCCGGTCCGTCCAGCGACACGAGCAGCGGTTCGGCACCTCGGAGATAGAGTGGTTTCATTATTAAGCCCTGTGCTCTCGCGCCGAGTGCATTTGTGCGCCCCGGTCGCCAAATGCTCGCGCCGCTGTAGACAATTGCCTGCGCAGTACTCGCCTCAACCCCTTTGCGAGCGGCTCGTAGTTTTCGTAGAAGTGCTTCCGGCCCGACTTGCCGAGCAAGACGGCGCCTTTGTCCCTGGAGAAGGAATCGTTCGTGAGGACCCGGTCGCGAAATAGCCCCCAGACCCATTCATCGACATGTGGCCGCAACGGTTCGATCAAATCCGAGGCAAGAGACTCTCGCCCGAATGCCGGCTCGTGGTATAGACCGAGCATCGGGTCGAGCCCAGCCGAGTGGCAAGCATTCACGGCGTCGAAGTGTAGCAACGTGTATCCGAGCGACAAGCAGGCGTTGACCGGGTCGCGGGGCGGGCGGCGATTTCGACTTCTGAATTCCACAGATGGTGGAAACAACTCGCGGAAACCAGAGAAATATGCAGCGGAAGCCGCTCCTTCAACGCCGAGGAGACTTGCCAGATCGCGCTGTTGCGTCTGGTCCGACAAGCGTTCAGCGCTCGCCATGAGTTGTCTTTCCGCCCGAAAAAGGGGGCGACGCTTGTCAGCCCGGCTTTCGAGCCCACGCTTGAGTAAGCGAAGCTGCGCGCGGATTTTGGCAAGGATCAGCGTCCTCGACCACTCTTGACGCGCGCCCGCGTCGCGAAAGGAGTCGAATTGGCCGAGGCGCCGAACAACGTCATTATGTGGCCGGCCAAGGCATACGCACATCTGCCTGCTGTTCCGGCCGCTCAGCATCAAAACGCTCGCACCTGCCTCGACGATCGCACCAAGCGCTGAGGTTGTAAGGTGAACACGGCCTCGCAGCACAACCCGCTCAAGATGCGCCAATGGCGCCGAGCCCCGCTTTCCGTCCGGCTCACAAAACTCCAAGGCGCCCCCGCGGGCGCGAAGCTCGATATCCTTGCGGTCGATGTACAGGGTGGTCATGCGGGTTGCCCTTTTGCCAAAGTCAGCCAACAAAATAGTATTCGGGGTCCACCACCGGAGTGGCAATTCCGTGCAATATCGGTTGTGCGCGCTGCTCGATTCGCAGCAACGCCAGGCGGTCTTCTTCCTCTGCAATGATGTCGCGCGCCTCGGTGAGCAATTGGCTTCGTTCCGCCGGGGTGAGGAAGCACTCGAAAACGGACTTCTGTCCACCCGTAGCAAAGCGCTTGACCGTTCGGTGCACCATTCGCAATCGCTTCGGGTCGGAAACGTCGTATGCGGCGATGTAGAGTGCGCGGTTGGGCATGAAGGACCCTGATCAACAATCAAGACGTATTGAAGCACTCCCTTTGCCGACGCATTGGCGTCGCAAGGTTGCGGGGCACGCATTCATGCCCGGGGGCGCCCTTTGAACGAGACGCGGATTTCGCATTACGGGGAACGCCCGGCGATTCGCTCAAGTCGTTTACAAGTAGGCAGAAAGCCCAATGATCGCAGGGAGCCGCGGGGCGCAGCTAAAGCGAATTCAGCGCCCCCGATGCACCAACTGTGGGACTTTACTTGGCAATTGACTGGGCAGGCGTTTAAGCCCGGCTTCGGCCGCCAATTTGCGAAACACCGGAAGAAACCGGCCCTCGATCAGTTCGCGGAATTTCTGCCAATCGTCTGCGGATACCGGCTGGTATCCGTGCGCCAGTATCGAGTGGTTTCGAATTTGCAGTCGGTGGAGCAACTCGCTTTCGTTCTCGGAAATGAAGTCTCGCGCCGGTCCGTCGACCCTCTCCAGTACGACCTGCCACGCCTGTCGCAATCCGACCTGGTGCTTACCTTCCTGGTTTGGGACCGTCCGCGAATCGGAAGGAAGCCACTCCACCGGCATGTCGCCGGTATCGATCCCAAGCTTGGTACGCAACTGCCATTGCGCAGTCCACTCCAATAGCCGGTATACGCGGGCCACGGCGTCGTCGTATCGGCCTTGCACCGCCCGCCGCTCAGCGTTCAACCATAGATCGTAGATGCGCGCAGGCTCGTTTCGCTTGTCAGACTTGCGAGTCAACAAATGCAGGTCATGGCCCATACTCGGATAATCAGAAGCAATTTGACCAAAAAAAGGATCGATCTGTGCAAGTGCTTCCATGTGATCGAAGTCGTCCCAGTTCGCCAGCGCACGGCTGACATTCCGCGCAAGCGCGAGCCGTGCGCGATCGGGAGAATCTGTGGCAATGCGAATGGCTTCGAGCCCCTCAGCCGCCTCGTGGTAAGCATACCGGTGCCAGGCTTCGAAAAAGGGTGTCATCGTTCGGTCGAGGCGCAGCCGCGCTACGCTCGCTACCATCGTTTGCTCGGTGCCAGCGGCCACCTGCAAGAGGTCGGGCCTCGCGCCAGCTACGAGTTGAAGCTCCAAATCGGTTCGATCCAGGGCCGCGCACACCAACGCCGCAGTCATAGTCTTGGTCCCGCCGGTATAGTCCGCAACGAATTTCGCATCGGGAAACCGGGACGCCAACTCGGCAATTTCACTACGCATGGCAGTAAAGGCGCCGTCGAGGTCATCCGCAGGAACAGTACGTATCTTGATGCGTTCCTCAGTGAGCCCTGCTTGCGTGGGGATGTTGGGCAGGGTGGGCGTCTTGTCGCCTGGATGTGCCTTGACGACCTTCCCCTTGCCCGTTACCTGGACGATGGATCCCGGTCTGCCGGATTCCGGGTCCTTGTCTGTGCAGAAAAAGCATGTGTAGTCAGGGTCGACTGAGGCGATGGCCTTGACTACTGGCTTATGGCTGCCGCCTACGGTACAGAGGAGAACGGTGGCCGTCATGTTAGTTTGCCGACTCATTGCGAGGTTCGCTCACGTTCAGCCCTCCCCGTCAAGCGCCCGTAGCATCTTCGTAACAGCCTCCTCCAACGGACCCAGATCGTTGTCGACAACGGTCCAGACTGCTTCAACATCGAGCCCAAGGTATCCGTGCACAAGCACGTTGCGGAAGCCCGCGACCGACCGCCAGGGGATTTCTGGCCTCTTGGCCTTGACCGCGTCGCTGAGCCGCTGGGTGGACTCGGCAAGCGTTTGGAGGTTTCGAATGACGGCGTCTTGCACCAACCGGGATTCGAAGAAGTGGTTGCGATTGCCATCTGTGTACTCTCGAATTCGCGCCAAGCATTCAAGAATGTGAATCAGCAGGATCTTGTCCGACGTGGCCGTCGGACTCACAGCGGTTGTGCCTCTTTCAGCACACGGTCGCGAAGCAGCGGATGCAAAGATCGTTCGGTCACGACATCCACCCGGCGTTGCAGAAGGTCCTGAACATCCATAAGCAGCCCTCCTAGGGCTAGACCGCTCGTACCTTCGGGGAGTTCTACCAACAGGTCGACGTCGCTGGCATCGTCGGCATCATCTCTGGCCATTGAGCCGAATACGCGCAAGTCTTCTAGACCATGCCGAGCCGCCATCGCCAGGATTTCCTGTCGATGGTGATGAATTAATCGATGCATCTCACTTTCCTCGACGATTTGCGCCGACGGTGTCCCTTCGTTTCAGCGCGTGCTCCTGCTCTTGGCGTGGCTTCGAGGAGTGCGATTCCTCGAGCGTGGAGAGTTACCACCGGTCGGAACTCATGGCTGGTCTCCGCGAAGGTGCGCAATCTGCTCCTTGCGCTCCTTCCCCTTCTTGCCCTTGGGGTAACCAATAAGTTTGTACACCGCTTCGGCAAGGTCAGCAGCCTGGGTTTTCGAGCTATCGGGCCAATCGTGGGCACTCCGAAGCAAGAGCGTCGTTCTCTCACGCAACTGTGCCGTTGCCGTCTGATTCTCTCTATTGCGTGCCTTTTCCAGGAGGCGCCGGAGATCATCAAGATCCCTCTCCTCCTGGGTCATCTCATTCCTACGAGCTTTCTCCTTCTCCACCTCTGCCTTTTCTTTCTGCTGCTGGCGCTTCTTCTCCGCGTCCTTTTCGATCTTCGCATCACGTCTTGCTTGTAGTTCTACAAGACGCTCATGGACCTGCCCACGCCAATGATTCGCAGCCACCTGAAACGAGTTTAGCTGCGCGAGAACTTCGGGGCGATCTACTGGTTCGGAATCGCCTTCCGCGAGTTCCACGAGCACCCAACCAAATGGGGTCAAGTTGGTCTCTGCATTCCTGTCGTTTGATGCGAGCCACCAAGTCGATGCCTCGTCTCGGTATTCGGGCTTCGCATTGCCCCTGATGATTCGTATGCTACGCACTCCGTCCAGTGTCATGGACTCGGCGCTGCTGTGTCGTCCAACCCGGAGCAGGAACGCCGGGTTGGAATCGAGGCGGTGGCTGGTAGCGCCTTCAATGAGCCCTAAACATGTCTTGTACCAGGTCTGGGAGATGAGCCCGCGATCAAGTAGTTTTTTCGCCTCATCGTCGAAGCCCCGACGATAGAAGTCGTTGCAAGCCGAAGCGATTTCCTGCGCGGACCATCGTAGCTTTCTTTTCGGAAGATTATCGTGCTCGAGATCGGTGAGGTGAAGTGTCAGTCGGCTACGGAATTTACGCCAGCGCATTCCAGGAATTACTTCGACAATTTGGTTAAGCCCCTGTTCCTGGGCGCGTGACGGCAATTCCTTGCCCTCCTTCACTATGGGTTGTTTCCTGCGGTTGACAGCGAACGCGACGGCCGTTTCGGCCGTGAACCCTTCATCTCCTGATTCGCCGATCCACATACCGTCCGCAATGTGGACGAGTCTCATCGGATCTCCGTCGAAGTTACGGTAGTCGAATAGCCGCTTCTGTAGAGCCAACGAAGAATCTCTGTTGACCCGATTACGATCTTCCTTTGGTAGTGATCGACCCTGGTTCGCGTGATTTAACAGCGCGGTGCGAATAGCGCCCTTCAGGCTCGACCCAGGCAGTACTGGCTTACCACTGAAGGAGTCGGCGAAGGTCTTTTCGATCTCCAGTCGATTGATTGCCCCGGTCTCATGCTGGGCAACAGTACCAATGTTCTGTTCGTACAGTGCTTGGATGTCCGGGCTTGCCAGCACTGCGCGAGTTGCATATGGGGACAGATCCAGTCGCCTGTCATAGATTAGCTTCCGAATCGTGGGAATCGTATGGTTGTTGTACGTTCCGGCAACCAGACTATGAAGCCTATCCATGTCATTGTCGCTGAATGCTTCCGATAGGGTGATCGGTGGAAACTCGAAGAACGAATTTGACTCTTCGTCCAGAACGTAGCCAATCGGCTCAAATTGCTCACCACTTCCGACATGTACGGGGCCCAGGGTGCTGATATCGACACGCCAAGATGACAGAAACTGCCTCGTCATCTTGCCTCTTCCCCACAGGTGTGAGGCGGCACGGGGACATGGATGCCGAGAACCGGCGCGTAACCTTGATGAACGGTTTCCGGTATCGCTCGAGAGATCGATTGTTGACTTCCACCTAGTCCCTGACCAATGAACGGTCGAATTCTGAATTGTCCATTCGCACAAGTCATTACGGCACCGGTGTCGGCAAGGAGCAACGGCGCCTTGAATGGTTTGCCGGTCATAACCGCACGATCACCGTGGCGTCCAAAGCGAGTGAATGGGCGGTACCAACTCTGTTCTGGATTGAACGACAGGCCTTGTGGTGCAAATGGCGCCAAGGTCAACCAGGCGTTGGCGTTGTCCTGCGCCTTGATTGCTCCACACAACTTAGTACTCCCATCGTCCTCGACAACCCTGAATCGTCCAAGGCCTATGCTCGCGTCGCGTCCATAGCCGAGTGCGCCGATGTCCCTCATTGCTACGAGGATATCGCTGGCATCGACCCGTGCTGCGTCGTAAACGATATGGAGGTCGAAGTAGGTACCCTCGCAAAACCTCTGTTCTTCGGTTGCATAGGGATCAAATCCTTGACCCGTTGTTCCGGTCCTGCGATCAATCGAGTTTCTCGTCCGCGTTTCTCGAATGATCGAGTTTTCAGTATGAGCGAACCGGCTTTCCTCCTCATTTTTGGTCGCAGGGCCGCAATCTGGGTTCTCCACCGTCTTTGACAACCAATCGCTCACGGGGCTTTCGAAATCCGGGTGCGGTAGCCAGATACGCATTCGAGCTTGCTTGCGCTCCGCCGGGTCGGCTTCCCCAAACATCCGTTGGGGAAGAATCGGTCGAGGCCAGTGTCCCGAAGGAAAGGCGTCGGAAACGACCGCGAACGGTTTACCATCCGTGTAGTCCACCAACAAATCGTCGAGCCGTTTGGCGCCATGGCGATTGACCAGCGCCCAGCATAGCTGGCCGAACAGGGTATCGCCCTTGAGCGGCGTGCCGAACGCCGAGAGTGGCGCCAGTTGGAGTCGGAGATACGCCATCTGGATTGCAACGTTTGAGCGTGTTAACTGGGCGTTCACGTAGAGACCTGGGCGGAATCGTACTCGACTTGGATTGAAGTACCGTCGCGTTCGAGATCGATGAATCGAACTTTCCCGTATCCGCGGGATCCAGAGCCTCCGAGGCCCGTCAGTTCGACTAGCCGCATGCCCTGCAAGACCTCATCGAACAGATCTTCGTCATCATGGACACGCATGGTGAGTCGAAATTCGAATTTTGCGCCGGCGGGCACTCGCTCGGTGTTGCGAGGATTCAACGCCGCGCCACCGATTCGGTTGATGGTGTTCTCCATCTTGATCTCAGTGAGCGGCAAGCCTCGCTCGGTCATTCTCGAAATCCAGTCGTCGGCGAGCGGACAATCCCAGAACGCAAGACGGCTTGGGCCAGTCGAATTGATGAGCGCATCGACATCGCCCCCAGCGGTGCCGTCCGGCGCGCCGCCGAACAGCTTGAGAATACTCTCAGCAAGCCGGCGTTCGTCACTATGTACTTCACCCATGTCGGCAAGCGTCGAGAATCCGAGAGGCTTCCCGTTCGTTTCGGCCACTGTCCCCGCGCGCCACTCCATAAGACTGCGCATCTTGCCCTTGATGCTCGAACCAGGAATGTAAGGGCGGCCGTTGAGGGGATCCTTGACCACCGGGTTGTCGGTACCGCCGATGCGCATCTCGTCGCTGCCGGCACCGATATGAAGACCGGTGACCAATTCGATGCCCCCTGAAATTTGAGAGATACTTTTGAGCCGCATTGCCATTAACCTCAATCGTTCGAACGTTCTACTTTGTAGAATCCCATGAATGCCTCGAAGAAGAGCCGGCAGTACCGCAGGGATTCAGGATTATCTTCGACCTGTTCGAGACATCTGCGAAGCAAGCTCACAAAGTTCTCGCCGACGTGTTCTCGACCCTGCGCGTAAGCTGCCTTGGCGTTGAGCATCCGAATCAGGGGAAGATGTCGCGCCAGTCTGTCCTTCGCTCCCTCAGGTTCACCTCCGTTGACTCTCTCCTCCCACATCAGCAACTCGTTGTAGAACTTGCGTAGCTGGGAGGTCTTGTTTAGTTTTTTGTCTTCGGTTGCGATATTCCGAGCCGCTTCCCAGGCGATTCCGTCGAAGAGGTCGGGGCTGAATGCACCATTCGCTCTGGGAACAAGGACAATCTTTTCGAGGAGCGGCTGCATGCTAGCGGCTGGCCGATCTCGCACTGGACTCCTTTGATGTTTGCGACCTGGGTTCTGTACTCTTGCCATGCTTGCTCCTACGATCGATTTCTGTACAGGTGAGCGGCCAATACGATGCGATAGTCTCCGCGGAATCGTTCGATACCTCCGCCAACAATCTCCTCCGTCAGCCGTTCGAAGCGGCAGCGACGTTCCTCCATACTCAAGCCGCGGATGCGCTCGAGAGCGCGCCAGGTTCGATAGTAAAACAGCGATCGCCACCTTGCGTTCTCCGGGCTCTTTTCAAGCTTCCCGACCATGTCGATCAGATCGAGCAGTCCGTATACATACCCGCGGCTCAACCCCGATCTTTTCTCCAAATCGGCAAGACGTTTTCGGGCTTGCAGCAACTCGCTGAAGCGCGGCCAGCTTACTGTTCGGTCGAAACAAGTGACCGCGTCTTTTGGCGGACCTTCGGCGGGGCGGTGGTGCTTGGAATGGTCGAGAGCCGCCTCTGCCATGGATTCGTATCGGCGGACCGGTAGCCCCGCCTTTGTCATCGTCAAGCCGGCCGAGAAGCTGAGCTGCGGATTCTCCGCGACATAGAGGCGAAAGTCCTTCCGCAACTCCGCGGCGAGTTCCATCTGCTGCGTCCACGGCCCGATTAGAAAGAAGTCGTCGCCGCCCGCGAACACAGTATAAGTATTGCGGAATCTGGTCCGGCAAATGTACGGCAGATGAACCGCGAAGAATGCATTCATCTGCCGCGACAGTGCCGCAATGCGCGAGAGGCTAGGAGCCGGCAATCCTTTCTGAAAGATGCTGCCCAGATTGTCGACGTCTCCCTTGAGGGTCATGACGGCGGAAACTCCTATCCACTGAGGGGATTCGTCCTCGGCATTCTCAGTCGTGCCGGTTCGCCTCGATTCACATGCGAGCACGTCGAATGTCTTCAGCGCGTCGACCTCGAGCGGACCAGAATCGGAATCCGTACAGCCATCGTACCGCGACAAATCCGTCAGGTCGTCCTGGTCGAACCGTGGAACCCAAGCATTGATGTCTCGCCTCGCATAGCCAGTGAAAGAAGGGGAATCTTCATCCTTGGGCAACGAGAAGTCCCAGACTCTAAGGAGATTTCCGGTGGTGACTTCAGAACCGAACCGACCGGATGCAGCCTCGTTGCCGGAGAATCCAATTCGAAAGCCCAGGACATCACTCCGCAGGGAATGGACGTTTGGACCCTCCAGAGCATCGCGAGAGACCAGCAGTCGGTCCCGGTCGTCCACGGTGAGCAACTCGCCAATTGTGATTTGGTCTCGCGCCAAGGGGCTCAGCGCAACTGCGTGCTTCGGCTGGCTGTCTGCCGGCGATCGTCCGTCGACTGCGCAGAGACCATGCTTGCCGACCGCGTCCAGATAACCGTCGAATGCCGCAGGTGGCGCACTTTTGGCGCACAAGTCGAATCGTTGGAGCTTGGCCTCTTCCAGCGCCTCGAATAGTTGTTTGACGAGACGCTGATAAGGGCCCCCGTGGCGGCTTCCCATCTGTAGGTCATTGCAGGACGCCGGAGTCCAAGCAATACCGATGCCCGACTGGCCGAAGGTATGCTGGAGAAACCATGCATCCAATAGCTCGCGCACCTCCTGAAGCTTTTCGATGGTCTGGCTGGTATTTGGAGCAATGATTTGAAATTTGCCCGCTGCGTTGATGATTTGGCTAGTGGAAGGCAGAGAAAGTGCATCCATCACGCGCAGGGCGGCGCACTCGGTTAGCAGGGTGACGAAAAAGGACCTGCCGCGCAGCAGCTTCGCCGCCCGCTTCGTAGTTTCTCCACCAGAAGCGAAAATGAAGTCCTGAATCCCGAAGAGGTCACCTTGGATGAAAAGCAGCTTGTGCTGGTCCCAGTCCCCCCGGTTGGCAAGCTGGCCCCGAACCTCGTCGGGATCGTCCTCGCGTTCGTAGTGATAGCGCCAGATGGCAGCCGCAAGTGCGGCTACAACGCGGGAGTGGTCGTATAGCGAGACGTCTGGAATCGTCCGGAACGCGGTTGCGGCGGGGATGGCGTGGGTGAAAGTCAGCCAGAGTGAGTCGAAGTGGTCCAGCCACAGCGACAGGCTATCTCGGTGCGATGCTGGAATGCTGCCGAGTGCTTCCTGAAACAGCTCCCAAAGCTCGGCATACTCGGCACGGGCCGCAGTTTGGTCGTTTGTCTCATAGTTTTCTGCGGGCATGGGAAATATGTTGCCTGGGGACAGCGGCGCCAAACGGTAGCGATATTTCCAGGCTGGTGTGTGTTGTGTGTTTTCGGCATTCCGTTCGAATCCGATATTCAGATCGACTTGTTCGAACAAGGTGAGTTGTCTGGCGGTGTAGTGGTTTTTACCGGTTGTAGGGCGCTCGTCTCGGTTGTAGATATCGAATGTTTCGCGGTCCAACCCCGATGCGGCGCGATCTGCAGTCGCAATGATCCATTGAAGGAACGTATCCGGTTTGTGGTGCATCGCGGCCGCATTGATCAGCGAGTTATCACTGCTGCTGGAGCGTTCCGTGCCCCATTCGTCGAAGGGACTGACGTCAGCACCCTTGATTCGCGGCAGACTGGGTTCTAGAGCGTCCAAGGCAAGCGCGGTGTAAGCAGCATGCACGTGTGAGAACCAACCGGGACTGTTCGGGTGCGGCCGAGGGTTAGGGCAATAAAGCTGCTTGTTGGTCTCCAAGACCTCTCGGTCCACACGCATGTTTGCGCGTTCGGCAAATTTTCCGAGGTCGTGCAGATACCCGGCGAGCGCGATCCTGCAAGTCGCGTCGAGCAGCTTGCTGTCCTCACAGCCGTTGTTTTCGTATGCGCCCATGATCTCCGATTTCAGCGACGGTTCCTCACCGGTTCTATAATCCGCAGTGTATATTACCGGCCCGCTCCCCGCCCGGATGGCAAGGTTGCCGCTCACTCTTCGTCCGGCGCGAACCCAATCTTTCCAATCCCGGCGACGCGCCACCAACTTCACACGAGTATCTTAAGTTGCAGCGTGCGCCACTGCCCAATCTGCTCGACATTGCCGAAGTCAGCGTCCGAAACCGGTAGTAGCAGTCTAGTTGTTGCATGATCTCAGTTATCCAATACCATCGACGCACACGACCCATTGACCCGTCGATGCGTTTTCCGTAAATCATGTAAGATGATCGACCCGTCCGCACGGGTCGCGGCCCCGCGGCGTGTACCGCCCATCTCTATCGAGTGACGAGTCCACCGGCATATCACTGGATCGACCAAGCGATCAGTCATCCGGCAAACCGTTCAACAGGCATTTCAGCGCCCCTTCCAGTTCCGCGCGCAGGCGTGCGGCATCCTTGAACATGGCCCGATCTCTCGAATTCGGAGGATTCCCGTGAGCGACCGTGTTACGAATGGTCTTTAGCTGGTGAAAAGCGTTGCGTTTTGCCGACCTCCGCGGCTCAATCTTCAAAGCGTTTTCGAACTCATCGATCGCCGGCTTGCGTCCTTGGTAGTAGTCACCGGCCGTATAGCCCCGGAGGTCGCACTGCTGCGTCACCAGCGCTTCCCAACCGAAAATCGCAGAGCGCATGAGGTCTCCCCGGCGCAAGTGCTCGAATGCAAGTTTCTTCTGGTGTTCGGCGAGACTGACCTGCCGCGCCCAAGCCAACCGGTCCGCGAGGCGTTGGCGAAACAGTTCGGAGGCTCCGGCAAGCGGCTGTTCAAGAACGGGCAGAAAGCTTGTTAATTGCTGCGCGGCGGCAGAGAGATTCAAAATGCGCTCGAAAAATGCAGCCTTCTCCAAGCAACGTGCCTTGTCCTGCGGCACCCCGTCGTTGACGAGCAAAGGGGCAAAAACGCCATAGTCCCCGTTGCTGTCGAAGCGGTCTAGTGCATCGACCCAGCGACGTACGTGGGTCAGACCGTCGAGCCGAAGCACCGGCGTGCTATCGGCTTCTTGATCCGTCATGTCCAGCGCGCCGTACCACAGCCCTACCACCTCGAGGTCGCGCACGCGTTCGAGCATGAACGCGGACATGAAACCGACCATACCGAGATGTCGGAATCCGTGGGTAAGATCGAAGCTGACACTACCGCTGGTGACGGTGTCTGCGACTTGTTGCAGAATCTCGTACTGCTCGCGCGTGTCGCGGGCCAAAGGAATGACCCTCGGCAATATGTCGCGCCCCACCGCCGAGGTCATGATCGGTTCTACGCGATCGAGCAGAGACTGAGACGCGCTGCCCGACTCTTCGGCATCAGCAAGTTCAAGCCTAACGCTCTCTGTTTGCGCGTCATCCTCGATCTCACCGTGATCTCGACATTCGACGATGTCACGTTTCGCGTCTTGCCCTTCATCGGCCAGTCCTTCGACCAGAACGCTCCACATGCTTGCCTTCGTACCGAGAACAACTACCCGGTCTACTGCCAAATGATCTGCGAGTGCCAGCCCGAAGAAGGCGGTCCGCGTTTCCGTGCCGTCCGGAAACCTGTATGTGGCCCGTCGGTAGCCCGAGCTTTGCAGTCTCGGCGTGCGGCCTAAAAAGGTAACGAGCGTATGGGTCATGTTGGATTCGCCGCGCGCAACCTCTCCCGTCCACCGGCTAAAGCGACGCGGTCCCCGCAAACCTCGATTTCTTTCGGCGCGAGCGTCAGTCCGATGCGGTAGTACCGGGTCCCAGGAATTCGCTCGCCCTTTGCAATCACGTAGGGCGCGGCTTGGCGGCGGCCGAGCATCCGCTTCAGTTCGCCGTTGACGTGTGCCTTGTCGGGGTTGATGTTCTCGCCAGTCAACCCGTGACGGAACGCTTCTTCGGAGCGTTCGTATTCGCCGGAGTGCTCGCCAACTAACCGAGCGTAGTACGAAAGCAGTTCGCGGCCCGCACCTTCCTCGCTCCAGTGAAAACCTGGAAGACGTTTGAGCGCCCGTTCCGCCAGCATCCAGTAAAAGGCGAACTGACGCGGGCTCATTACCAGCGCTTCGCCGCCGGCAATCACCTCGCGGCGCGCCGGTTTCAACGCCAGGCGGACGGGCGGCATCGCTCGCTGCGCGTCGGCCACCACGGAGGAAAAGCTCGCGCGGCCTTCCAGCAGGTCGCCGTCGAGCCCGTCTCTCATGCGCACGAAGGGGATGTCCGCGAGCGCGACCTCTGCATTGCGAGTATCGATCGGGCGATTGTCGGGTCGTCGGCGGATTACGTGGCTTTGCGGCGTCGGATAGTAGAACTCCGTTTGGGATTCGAAGGGCGCGCTCACCAGCACGTGGGATAACCGGTCCTGAGAGCGGCCGTACAGGGAAAGGGCATAGCCGAGGTAGAACCCCATGGTCTTGCGCCCGCCAGCGATGGAAACGTGCAGCGCGCAATCGCCGTCCCGGCTCAAGTCGCGAACGATGCCTGTGATGTAGTCCGCCGCGCACGTATTGTCTTCGGGGCTTCGTATGTCGGTTAGTGCCCGGCCAGCGGCATCCTCGAGCACGTTTATTCGGTCTGCCCGGAAATCGATGGGCGGCAGCGAGTAGTCGGCCCGAAGACGGTGGAACCGACCCGTATCGTCGTGCAACAGTTCCAGCCGGGCGCGGTCGGCGCCCTCGGCTGTGGTGATCAGTCGCACCTCCGTCGGCACAAAGGCGGGCTGGCGCTGTACCGCAAGGCAGTACACCGTTTCGGTGACGATCTGGGGCGACAAGCCCGTGACGGCAAGCAAAACGCGGCGGGGATAGTCCTGTGGTTCCAATTTGGCGGTCTGTTTTCGCATCTCGATGACGCAGATGCTACAGATTTGTCGTTCGGTTGCTTAGTCCGCAAGGTTGCGGCGGGTGATGGTTCGCGGTCGGTGCAAAGGGGCGATTCAGTTTGCCTGCCAGCGAATTGGGTATGCGAACCACCGATCACAATCGCGCAGGCGTGGCCCACGGTTGCTCCGCACTTCCATTCCCGCCCGCAGAGTTGGCGTTTCCGGCAACGTCGCCACCATGCGAAGCGCCAAGAGGCTGCAGCACGTAACGGCCGAGCCCCATCGACGTACCCTTGCCGGCATGCGCCCACTGGCCGAGCCAAAGGTAAGGCCAGAAGGGCTCGAGCGAAGCCCCAATCACATCGAAGCTTCCCACGACGCCGTCCATCTTTAGCTTGGTGTTTTGGCGCGACGAATAACGGGTCCATTCTTTCCATTGCAACTTGGCATTTGTCACAGGAACCGATGAAGCCAGCCGCAGCAATCCCGCAAAGTCGGTTTCCAGCGGTGTATCGCCGAAGAAATAGGTCAACAATGAGATTCGGCGCAGCAGTCCGCCGAAAAAAGTGCGAAAGTCGAGATCCGACGTGCCGGCAAAGTGTCCACCGCGCTTGACCCTGAGTGGCGTCAGCAGCCGGATGGAAACTCCCGTCGGTGGTTCGGGCGGCAATGGTTGTTCTGCGGCGATAGACGCCAAGGCGCCGCCAGGTACGTAGATTGTCGACCAGTGTCGCGGCGGGGAGTCACCGGTTCCATCCCCACTACCAATCGGCGTCGGCGCCGGTTTCCGGTCTTGCGCTGTGGCATCGCCGTCCACTCTTTCGGCCGAGCTATTCGCTACCCTGGTTTGGGTCTCCTGCGTTTCCAATTGCACATCGACCAGTTCGAACTCGATTCGCCTGGATGTCAGGCCGCTGCGTGCGGCCCTATCCAATGCATGCACAACGTAGGGAAGCCGGTCGTTGGCTGCGCCGAACAGGATTACCCCCAAACGGGTGGATGCAGGCCACGCCGGGTCTGCGTTTTCGTCGCCGACAGCAGTATCGGAAGTCCGCTCGGCATAGGTTTCGTCCGTAGCGTCAAACCGATCGTCCGCTGGCTCCAGCACATACGGCCCGGGCGTGCGCGGGTAGCGGCTCAGCTTGGCGGCTCCCGGCGGCGTTCTGCTCTCGAACAGGTACGGATAAGGGCAGGATTGAACCAATACGCAAGGCTCACATGCAGGCAACCGTGTCACACAAACGGTCTTGCGGAGCGCGTGACCGAAGGCACCACGCCACGCGGAGCCGAGATAGCCCATGCGCGACAATACCTCGGCAGATTCACGCGAGTGATTGCGTGGGCTGAATCGAAATCGGTATCGCGCCAGTGGTAGCAAGGGCGCTGGTCCGTATTGCGCGTTCACGGTCGTCGACGTCTCTGTCGCTGGTCGCGCATTACGGTGTCACCCCTAAACAGCCGTATGCCACTCCGGATAAGTATTCCGCCGCCCCCGCACCTGATCGAAGTACGCGGCCTGCAACTGCTCCGTGATGGGTCCCCGCTTGCCGTCGCCGATGCGGCGCCCGTCCAGAACGCGGATGGGCAGCACCTCCGCGGCGGTGCCGGTGAAGAACGCCTCGTCGCAGATGTAGACCTCGTCGCGGGTGATGCGCCGTTCGACGATTTCGAAGCCGAACTCGTCGGCGAGTTGGAACACGGTGTCCCGGGTGATGCCGTCGAGGCAGCTCGTCAGTTCCGGCGTGTGGATCAGGCCGTTGCGGACGATGAAGATGTTCTCGCCGGAGCCTTCCGACACGTAGCCCTCGTTGTCGAGCATGAGCGCCTCGTCGCAGCCGGCCTCGAGGGCTTCCTGCAATGCCAGTATGGAGTTGGTGTAGTTGCCGTTCGACTTCGCCTTGCACATGGTGATGTTGACGTGATGTCGCGTATAGGAGGAAGTGCGCACGGCGATGCCCTTCACCCGGGCGTCCTCGTCCATGTAGTTCGGCCAGGGCCAGGCGGCCACGGTCAGGTTCACCGTCAACCCGTGGGCGCGCAGACCCATGGCCTCCGAACCCAGGTACACCAGCGGCCGCAGGTACCCCTCCTTCAGTTCGTTGGCGCGAAAGGTCTCGATCTGGGCTTCGTTGACCTCGTCCCGGGTGTAGGGAATCTCGATGCCGAGAATGTGCGCCGAGTCGAAGAGCCGCTGCGTATGCTCGTTCAGGCGGAAGATGCACGGCCCCTTTGGCGTGTCGTAGCAGCGCACACCCTCGAATACGCCGAGCCCATAGTGCAGCGTATGCGTCAGCACATGCACCTGGGCCTCGCGCCAGGGTTTAAGGGTTCCGTTCTGCCAGATATAGCCGTCTCGGTCGTCGAAGCTTGGTTCGGACATGTGCGTTCTACTTCGGGTTGCAGGCGCGCATTCTACATTCAATGCCGGCGGCCGCACCTATTCGTTTATTGGTGTAGCAATTCATTCACGAACAGGTGCGATCAGCGGCCGCGGTTCGTCGAAAAGCCGCTCCCAGGTCTCGCAGACCACTTCCCGATGCACGGTGAGCGCCGCATCGGCCGGAGCAGAATCCGCCAGGTCGAGCGATCGTCGATGCACCTCGCCGCGCAGGGCCAGATACGCCAGCACCAGCCGCTCCGCCTCCTCCTGGGGCAATACACCGGTCATGCCGGCCTCCTCCAGAATGCGAACGTTGTCGGAGTATTTGGCGAGGCCGGGGTGGGCATGGGCGTGGGCGAGCACCAGGAACTGCGCCATGAATTCCACATCGACAATGCCGCCGGCGCCGCGCTTCAGGTCTAGCCCGGCGCCATGGTGCGCCTCGATGCGCCTGCGCATTTCGAGCACCTCGGCACGCAGGCTGTCGACCGGGCGCTCGCGGCAAAGCAGGTCTCGGCGCGCTGCCTCGAAGGACGCCATGAGTTCCGGGTCGCCGGCAACCGCCCGTGCCCGCACCAGCGCCTGGTGTTCCCATGTCCACGCCTGCTTGCTCTGGTAATTGAGAAAGGCCGCCAGGCTGGAGACGATGGGGCCGGCATTGCCGGAGGGGCGCAGACGCATGTCGATTTCGTAGAGCGGCCCGGAATAGGTGCGCACCGTCAGCAGGTGCATCAGCTTGCGCACCAGCCGGTGCAGGAACGGCGAGGCCGAGACCGGCAGGTCGTGAACGAACACCAGGTCCAGATCGGAATCCGGCCCCAGTTCCAGCCCGCCCAGCTTGCCGTAGCCGACGGCGATGAATGGCCGCCGTTCCGTCGCTTGCGTTGCATCTGTTGTGCACTGCTCCCAGGCGATGCGGATGGCGTGTTCCAGAACCGCCTCGGCCAGCCAGCTCAGGTAATCGCTGACGTGCATGATCGGCAAGAGGCCCCGGGTCTCCGCCACCGCCACCCGGAAAACACGCTGTTCCTTGAATGCCCGGAAGGTGTCGACCCGGGTTTCCTCGTCTGCAGCGGCCGCCAGCGCCGTGCCGAGTTCCTCCACCAGGCTGTCGCGGCCGGAAAGCAGGTCCCAGGCATGCTTGTCGAGCAGCACCTCCATGAAAACCGGCTGGGAGGCGAGTTGTTCCGCCACCCAACGGCTCTGCCCCGCCAGGCGCACGAATATCTGCAGCGCTTCGGCGTTTTCCCGTAACAGCGCCAGGTAGGTGGAACGACGCAGCAATGCCTTGAGTATCGGCACGAGCCGCTCGACGGCGCGCACCGGGTGCGGCTGCCGGCAGGCAATCTGCAGAAGTTCCGGCATCAGCGTGTCGAGGCGGCTGCGGCCCTCCTCGCTGACCGACGAACGGTCTCGCGCGCCGGAGAGGTCGTCCAGCAATTCGGCAACGCGCCGGGGGTCGTCGAAACCGGCCTCGAGCAGTTGCGCCGGGTCGTTCCGCCCTGCCCACAGGCCGCCTTCGGTGCGTGGGGTCTCGGCGCCCACCACCCGGTCGAAAATGCGTTCGACGTTGTCGCGGTGCCCGGCCAGGGAAGACAGGTAGGCGGTATAGGAATCGAACCCCATGGCAGAAGCCAGCCGCATGCGGCTGTTTTCGGTTACCGGAAGCTGTTGCGTCTGCCGGTCGGCTTCCGCCTGGATGCAGTGCTCCGAATCGCGCAGGAAGCGGTAGGCATCGCGCAGTTCCGCGACGGTTTCCGCATCGAAATGCTCGGCCCGCTCGAGTTCCACGAGGGTTTCCAGGAAGCCGCGCTTCTGCATGCCGGCGTGACGGCCGCCCAGGATCAGTTGCTGAACCTGCACGGCAAACTCGGCGTAGCGGATGCCGCCGGGGCCGAGCTTCACATCGTTCGGTTTGTGCCGTTCCGCGGCCAGACGCGCCTTCATGTCGCGCATGGATTCCAGCGAGCCGAAATCGAGGTAGCGGCGGTAGACGAAGGGTTTCAGCGAGGCGAGCAGTTCCTCTCCCCGCTCGATGTCGCCCGCGCAGGTGCGCGCCTTGATGAGTGCGTAGCGTTCCCAGCTGCGGCCCTTGGTCTCGAAATACTGCTGCATGGCGCCGAAATGCATCACCAGCGGGCCGCTTGCCCCATAGGGCCGCAGGCGCATGTCGACCCGGAAGACGAAGCCGTCCACGGTCACCGGGTGCAACAGATCGATGATCCCCTGGCCCACCTTGGTGAAGAACTGCTGGTTGACGAGCCCCGTCGATGTCCGGCCCTCTTCCGGATAGGCGAAGATCAGGTCGATATCGGAGGAGAGGTTGAGTTCCCGGCCACCCAGCTTGCCTAGGCCGAACACGACGAGACGTTGCAGATCGCCGGATTCGTTGCCGCACGGCTCGCCCGCACGGCCGGTCTCGCGGGATGCGGCTGCATCGAGGGCCGCGCCGATGAATCGGTCGGCCATGAACGACAGCGCCCCGGTGGTCTCTTCGAGGGTTGCACCGCCGGTGAGGTGCCGCCAGACCACCCACAACTGGCAGCGGTTGCGCAGTTGCCGCAGCGCCCGCTTGAGACCCGCCACGTCTTCCGTTTCGAGGTCGGCCAGTTCCGCGGCAAGGCCCGATTCGTCCAGGGGTTCCGCAAATCGTGCCGTTTCGACCGATTGCAGAAACCACGCCCGCTGCTGAACCGCCACCCGCTGGGCGAATTCGCTGAGCGCCAAAACACGGCGCGCTTCGGCCGGCAAATCGAGCCCTTCCCGCGCCGCGAACCGGTCCACCGATTCGATCAGGCCGGCGGGCAATGAGTGCGCATCCACGCCTCGATTCTATCCCGAACCGGAACTCCAGGCAGACCTGTTCGTGAATGAACACAGTGAGGCTGGGAGGAGATGTGCACGCACCGGGTACGCGGAGTGCGAGCGCGCGCTTGCCGTGCTTCACAGCAGGTCGAGTACGCGGCGGGAGCACGCTCGTGTGTTTCTCTGCTATGGACGGCCGCCGAGCGCAGCTATAATCCGAGCGCCGTTTCGCATGCGATCAGCCCGCGGGCCGCATTGGAAAGCCGACATGAAAACCGAGGAATACGCACGCTGGTTCCGAGCGTCCACCCCGTATATCAGCGCACACCGCGGCCGGACCTTCGTGGTCGCGCTTTCCGGCGAATCCATGCTGCACGGCAATCTCGTCAATATCGTGCACGACCTGGCGCTCTTGAACGTGCTGGGGGCGCGCCTGGTCATCGTCCACGGTGCCCGTCCCCAGATCGACCGGGCACTGCCGGATAGCGCCTTCCACAGCCACCAGGGCATCACCCGGCGCATCACCGACGTTGCCGCCATGGGTGTCATCGCCGGCGTTCACGGGCAATTGCGCTCCAAGTTGGAGGCCCTGTTCTCCACCGGCCTGCCGACGAGCCCGCTGCACAATACCGAAGTTCAGCTGGTCACCGGCAATTTCGTGACCGCGAAACCCATCGGCGTGGTCGGCGGAACAGACCTGGAACTGGCGGGCCGGCCGCGGCGCATCCGCGCAGACGCCATCCGGCGCTCCCTCGAAACCGGCGCAATTGTGCTGCTCTCGCCCATGGGGTACTCGCCGTCCGGCCAGGCATTCAATCTGGCCGCCGACGAACTCGCCGAGCAGGCCGCCATCGCGCTCGGGGCCGACAAGTTGATCGTATTGGACGAATCGCCCTGGCTTGCCCGCGCGAACGGCGAGCGTTTGGCCAACCTGTCGCCCGACGAACTCGAGGAAGCCCTGGGTACCCGTCTGCTCGGCGAGACGACCCGGCGCAACCTGCGGGCACTGCTCGGCGCCGTGCGCGGCGGGGTCGCCAGTGGCCAGATGGTGAGCCATGCCGATGACGGCGCCCTGCTGGCAGAACTCTTCACCGCGGAAGGCGTGGGCACCCAGGTCACCCTGGAAGACCGGCGGGTGGTGCGCCGCGCCCAGGGCAGCGATGTGGCGGACATCGTCGAGATCATCCGCCCGCTGGAGGAAGCCGGCGTTCTGGTCGAGCGCTCGAAAGACCGCCTGGAACGCGAATTGGACCGCTTCTTCGTAGCCGAAGTGGATGGCATCGTCGCCGGCTGCTGCGCGCTGATAGCTGCGGGAACCAGCGCGGAACTGGCGTGCGTGGCGGTGCATCCGGCACACCGCGGCGGCGAAGCCGGCATCGGTGCCAAGTTGCTTTCGGCAGCGGAGGATGCGGCACGGGAAGAAGGCTTCGAGCGCCTCTTCGTTCTCACCACCCAGACCCGCGACTGGTTCGTCGAGAACGGCTTTGCGGAGGCCGCGAGCGACACGCTGCCGGAAAGCTATCGGCAGCACATCTGCGTTCAACGGAACGCCAAGGTGCTGGTCAAGGCGCTTCAGCCGCGTGCAGCGCCATCCATCGGGAAACGAAATCATGGCTGACAAGCGGCCTTACTCCTCCATTGTCGTCGACGGCATCGCCCAGGCGCCGAGCCGGGCCATGCTCTATCCGGTGGGGTTTACCGAGGCGGATTTCGCCAAGCCTCAGGTCGGCATCGCTTCCACCTGGAGCATGGTCACGCCCTGCAACATGCACATCGACCAGTTGGCCGATGCGGCGGCCCTGGGCGCCGACGAAGCCGGCGGCAAGAGCGTGGTTTTCAACACCATCACGGTCTCGGACGGCATCTCCATGGGCACGCCGGGCATGCGCTATTCGCTGGTCTCGCGGGAAGTGATCGCCGATTCCATCGAGACGGTGGTCTGCGCCCAGGGTTTCGACGGGTTCGTCGCCATCGGCGGCTGCGACAAGAACATGCCGGGGTGCGCCATGGCCATCGCGCGCATCGACCGCCCCGCGGTCTTCGTCTACGGCGGCACCATCCAGCTCGGTGCCGAGCGGCGCGACGTCATTTCCGTTTTCGAGGCCGTCGGCCAGCATGCCGCCGGGCGCATCGACGCTGCCGAGTTGAAGGAGGTGGAATCGACGGCCATTCCCGGCCCGGGTTCCTGCGGCGGCATGTACACGGCCAACACCATGGCTTCCGCCATCGAGGCCCTCGGCCTGTCGTTGCCGAACAGTTCCGCCCAGGAAGCCGTTTCGGAGCAGAAGCGCCAGGACAGCTACAACGCCGGCAGCGCCGTCTATCGCCTGATCGAGCGCGGCATCAAGCCAAGCGATATTCTCAGCCGCGAGGCCTTCGAAAACGCCATCACCGTTGCCATTGCGCTGGAAGGCTCGACCAACGCCGTGCTGCACCTGCTGGCCATTGCCAGCGCCGCCGGAATACCGCTCGAACTCGACGACTTCACGCGTATCGGCGCCGGTGTGCCGGTGTTGGGCGACATGCGGCCGGCCGGCCGGTACGGCATGAGCGAGTTGATCGAAATCGGCGGCATTCAACCGCTGTTGAAAATGCTGCTCGAAGCGGGGCTGCTGCACGGCGGCTGCCTGACGGTTACCGGCCGCACCCTGGCGGAAAACCTGGCGGACGTGGCGCCCTACCCTGAGGGACAGGAGATCGTCCGGCCGTTGTCGAACCCGATAAAGCCCGACAGCCACCTCGTGATTCTCTACGGCAATCTCGCACCGGACGGCGCGGTGGCCAAGATCACGGGCAACGAGGGATTGTCGTTTACCGGTACGGCGCGCTGTTTCCACGGCGAAGAGGCGGCCATGGCGGCGATCATGGATGGCGCAGTGGGCCCGGGCGACGTGGTGGTGGTGCGCTACGAAGGGCCCAGGGGCGGGCCCGGCATGCGGGAGATGCTCTCACCCACTGCCGCCATTGCCGGGCGCGGCCTGGGCAACGAAGTGGCATTGATTACCGATGGGCGCTTTTCCGGCGGGTCGCACGGGTTCGTGATCGGCCACGTGGCACCGGAAGCGTTCGAGGGCGGCCCCATCGCGCTGCTGGAAGATGGCGACCGGATCACCGTGGATGCGCAGGCGAGGACGATCGATGTGGCGTTGAGCGATGCGGAACTCGCCTCCCGGCGGGCAGCCTGGCAGCCGCCACCTCCCTATGCGGAACGAGGGTTGCTCGCGAAGTACGCGCGGCTGGTCGGCTCTGCAAGCGGCGGCGCCGTGACCGACCGATGGTGAGCGACTGCGGCGATGGGATACCGCCTGGCCGCCGATTCGATGATCGTCGCGCACTTCGCGTACATCGTCTTCGTGGTCGTCGGCGGGCTCATCGCGTTTCGCGCCCGCTGGGTACTGTGGCTGCATGTGCCGGCGGTCGCCTGGGCCATCTACGTGCAGTATCTGGGGCGCCTGTGCCCGCTCACCGCCTGGGAGAACCGGTTTCGCGATCTGGCGGGTGACGCCGGCTACCAGGGCGGCTTCATCGAGCACTACCTGATTCCGATCGTCTATCCGCCAGGCATTTCGATGGAATGGCACCTGGTGCTCGGAACCGCCGTCGTGCTGATCAACGGCGCCGTCTACGCCGGGCTGATCGCGCAGGCGCGCAACACCCGCAGGCTTCGGCCGGCAAACTGAAGGCGCCCTCGACTGGTCGACAGCACTGTCGAGACTGCTCGCACCGGCTGCCTATCCGTACGGCCACGCCCACATGCTGCCTCGACGCTCTCGCGACAAGCATTGGCGAAAGATGCAGGCGTAACGGACGCTGACCCGCCGAGACCAGAAGAAACGACGGGAACTATTGGTGCAGCGGTCGATGTCCCTGCCAGAGCGACGCCCCGGCGCCGGAACGCAGCCGGCCGGGACGCGGCAGGTTTTTGTGGGAGGCCGTTAGCGAGGCGGCCGGCGGTCTCTGGACCTTTCCCTGGCCTGGCTGACGCGCAGTCGGCGTGAGTGAACTTCCGTTTCGTTGAGTTCCTCGATGGCGGTGCGTGCGCCCTCATCGCTCATCTCGACGAACCCGAACCCCCGGGAACGGCCGGTTTCCCGGTCCATGACCACATTGGCGGAACGGACATCGCCGTATTGCGCAAAGAGTTCCTCCAGCTCGTCATTGTTCATGCGCCAGGGGAGGTTGCCTACATATATTTTCATCATCTATCCCGAATCGAACTACCGTGTGCCTCGAGCCGCAGTTGCGCCCGGGCCAATTGCCGGGAACGCCGCCAGGATGGCAAAGAGGCTCGACATGAAGGTGTTACATTCAATTGAACGTTCAGATCGGCGGAGGTCCAGACTCGCGCTACCATACGGGAAAGCCCATTTCGGCACAATCGCCAGATTGCGCGAGCCCCTGTGAGCGATTGTGCCGATTCGGTGGCAGTCATTGAGCGGCTCATCGCGAAACGCTGATCCGTCAACGTGTTCGTTGCCGATTTCGAACAGGCGCTGGCCTTCTACGGGGGCGGCTTCATGGCTACCGTCGGCGACCCGGATGGCAATGCCTTCTACCTGGACCAGCTGGACGACATCGGCAGCCTGGATGCAGCGCTGACCATTGGCCCGGGATGGCAACACCTTCTACCTCGACTAGCTGGACGACGGGCATTCCGGGCGGTGCTGCAACAGCGGCCGAGCGGCAGCCGATTCAGCCGTGCTCGTGCACGTAGTCCACCAGGTACTTCACGTTGTCGACCGGGGTTTCCGGCAGAATGCCGTGGCCGAGGTTGAAAATGTGGCCCGGGCGGCCCCCGGCCTCGTCGAGTATGGCCTGCGCTTCCCGGGCGATCGCCTTGCGGTCCGCAAAGAGCGCGACCGGGTCGAGATTGCCCTGCACGGCCCCGCACCCGAGCGATGACCAGGTGGCTCCCAGGGGCACCCGCCAGTCCAGCGCGATCACGTCCGGCTGCATGCCAGCGACATCGGCAAGCTGATGGGCATTGCCGGTGGCGAAATAGACGACCGGCACCCCGAGACCGCGAACGCTGTCGATCAGGCGTCGGGTGTGCGGCAGCACATGGTGCCGGAAGTCTGCTGCGGACAGGCAGCCCGCCCAGGTATCGAACAGTTGCACCGCATCGACGCCGCTGGCGATCTGCAGGCTCAGGTAGCTCTCGAGTTGCTCCACGAGCTTGTCGAGCAACCGGCGCCACAGGTCGGGCGCCTCGTAGATCAGTTTC
Source organism: Candidatus Azophilus sp. (assembly GCA_965221465.1). Lineage (GTDB taxonomy): Bacteria > Pseudomonadota > Gammaproteobacteria > Pseudomonadales > Azotimanducaceae > Azophilus. The sequence continues at coordinate 4,185,255 of OZ244892.1, read as the reverse complement.
TTGACGAATCGATAGTCCCGGGAACCCTTGCCTTCGATGGCGTAGGAAGCCAGCGTGAACGGCGCGCCGGCGAACCCGATCAGCGCAATTTCCGCGGGCACCCCGGAGAGGATGTTGCGAACCGTTTCGGCGATGTATGGCGTTGCCTCTTCCGCGGGCGCGTTGACCAGCGCGCCGATGTCGCTTTCGCTGCGCAACGGGTTCTCGAACACCGGCCCCACCCCCGGCTTGTAATCGAGAGACAGCCCCATGGGTTCCAGAATCGGCAGCAGGTCGGCAAACAGGATGGCTGCGTCCACACCGAGAATGCGTTGTGCGTCCAGCGCTGCCTGGGCGGCGCGATCCGGGTTCTTGAAAAACTCGAGGCTCGACATCTGGCCCTTGACCGCATGGTATTCCGGCATGTACCGGCCCGCCTGACGGTTCAGCCAGATGGGTGTGTGGTCCACCGGCTTGCCTCGGCAGGCCTCGAGGAAGACCTTTTCCATGCCGCACTCCGCAACAAAACCGGCGCACCTTAGCAGACGCGGCGGGCGGCTTCGCCCTTTAACCGGACTACGTCACCAACTTTCGTCGCAAGGGCGTCGACGTTTCGTCGCTGCAGCAAAACGCGCAGGGCGAGCGCGTCGGCGTCCGCAGCAGGAAGTTGGTGAAGGACGCGGGTCACTCTGGAGCGCATCGCGTGAGCGCCGGGTCACGTCTTTCATTTCGGGCGCGTGATGGCCTCGTCTGTTGCTGCAGTCAGCGAATCGTCCCGTTCGTTCCGGCTCGAGTCGAGCAGCGGTTTGCCGGCGGGTTCGACCTTGCGAAACGTCACCTCTCCCAAACCTTTGACGTCGCGGCGTATCGCGGCAGACAGTGGCGCATCCGCCAGCAGCGCGGTGCGCTCGCACACCAGCAACTCGCCGGAGCCGGCCAGGCCCTGCAGGCGGCTGGCCAGGTTGACCGGGTAGCCGATCACCGTGTATTCGAGCCTGCCGCCGCCGCCCCAGTCGCCGAGCGAACAGTAGCCGCTCGCGACGCCTGTCTTGATTCGAGCAGACCCAGGCAGGCCGCGGCCCTGCCAGTCGTCCGAGAGTTGTCCGAGAGCCTCCGTCAGTTCCCGGCAGCAGCCCAGTGCATCGCTGACGAGTTGTCGTTGCGACCGGTTGCCCTCCTCCCCGAAGACGAGCAGGACGCCGTCGCCCACCACCTTGCTGACCGTGCCGCGCCAACGGTGCGTAACCGTTGCGATGCATTGCAGATAGCCGTCGAGCACGGTGGCCACTTCTTCCATTTGCAGGCGTTCGACCATGGCCGTGAAGCCGGTCAGGTCGGCGAAGACAATCGCCAGCCAACGCCTTTCCAGCCGGGTTTGTTCCGTCGATCCAACGCGCCGGGCAAGGGTGTGCGGCAGGTACTGTTGCAGGCGCGCATTCATGGCCCTGGCCTCGGCCCGGCCACCATGGGTGGTCAGCACCCGGGCAAAGGCAACATTCGCGATCAGCACGCAATACGCCAGCAGCAACAGCCCGGCGAACAGGGAAGTCGCATCGGGCAGCACCGCCGGGGGCGCTACAAGAAACCCTCCCACAAGCCCCGGAATGCCCCATGCGATGCATTTCAGGGCTTGCCGAAGCCCACCCTGCAGCGTGTTGCTGACAATCAGCAGGATGCAGACGGCGCCGAGCAGCGCCGGGTGCATGCCGGCAGCCGCGAACAGGAAGCAGGCGAGCAGAGCCTCCAGCAGGTGAACCGCCAAACTGCGGCGCGCATCGGCATTGCGGGTGACCAGATCGGTGACCGCCGGCCAGAGCGCACACCAGCAGCCGACCGCCACGGCCTGAGCAATGCCCGGTGGCTCGAACAGCAAAAACCCGACGGCTATGATCGGATAAAACCCGTACCGGAACGGCCGGGCGTTAGCCGCAAGCCTGCTGCCGCCCGAGGGCATTGCCGACCCTTCGCTGCCACGGCGCGGCGTTTGACTTGCGGCAGCGTGCGCAACCGCTCGCTGCCGGCACGTCCAAGCGTTCGGCAACCCCCAGCCAGTGTCTGCCGGCGCTCGAACGCCGGCCCATCCGCCCAGACCGTGCTTTGCGTTGCTTGAACATGACCGAAGTTCCCGTAGCACGCTCGCTTCCCGGTGCGACAATGGGGTTCTGCTGCTGGTCTCCCGCCAGGTTGGCGAACGAATCCCCTCGGCCAACCCGGGAACTGCGCACGTCGGCCCATTCGCATGCTACGCAACATGGAAGGCAATGCTGGCTCGACAACTCCGGCATGCCCGGAATTCAAGCAACGAAATGGGGGTCGCTCCAGCGGCAAATGCCGCCTTGTCGTGTCAGCCGATGTCCCGGCCGAGGGTCGGGTCGAGGTCCTCCTCGTAGTCGACGCCGGGAAACCCGAAACCGAAGATCTTCAGAAAGTCGTCCTGAAACCCCTGCAGGTCGCCCAGTTCCGCCAGGTTCTGCGTGCTGACCAGATCCCAGCGACGCTTGACCTCGCCCTGAACGGGCTCCGACAGTTCCACGTCATCGACACGAATGCGGCCCACCTCGTCCAGGCGCTGGGTGGCGCCGGTCGCCAATTGCGTGGCGTAAAGCCGGTAGATGTGCCGAATGCAGTCTTCGTGCACGCCCTGTTCCTTCATGACCTTGAAGAGGAGCGCCATGTACAGGGAGACCACCGGAATCGCCGTGCTCGCCTGGGTAACGACACCCTTGAGCGACGCCACTCGCGCGCAACCGCCCAGGCCATGCAGGCGCTCGCCGATGGCCGCGGCCGCCCGGTCGAGGTCTTCCTTGGCCTTGCCGAGGGTGCCCTCCCAATAGATCGGCCAGGTCAGTTCGCTGCCGAGATAAGTGAACGCCAGCGTCCGGAAACCCGGCGCCAGCAGGTCGGCCCCAGCCAGGGCATCGATCCACATTTCCCAGTCCTCGCCGCCCATGACGGCCACGGTATCGATGACCTCTTCGTCGCTGCCCGGTTCGAGTTCCACGTCGATGACCTCGCCCTTGTCCACGTTCAGCGACTTCATCGTCAACGCCCCGCCCAGGGGCTTCAGCGCGGAACGATGCAGCGTTCCGGTTCGCGGATGCAGGCGCACCGGCGACGCCAGGCTGTAGACGAGCAGATCGATGCTGCCCATGTCCCGGCGAATGGTCTCCACCGCTTCGGCCTTGGTCTCGTCGGCGAACGCGTCGCCGTCGAGGGTTCGGGCGTAACCGTCGATGGCCTCTTCGAAGGCAACGTTGTTGTACCACCCCGCCGTCGCCGTCCGTTTCGTAGTCGGGGGTTTCTCCAGCGACACGCCCAGCGTATTCGCCCCGCAACCGGCCGCCGCCACGATGCGGGAGGCCAGGCCGTAGCCGCCGGAACAGCCCACCACCAGGGCATTCTCGATACCCGCATCGATCGGGCCGGCGGACTTCACGGTGTCGATCTGCTCACGGACATGGGCGGCGCAACCGCGGGGATGCGCGGTCGTGCAGATGAATCCGCGGATACGGGGCTTGACGATCATGCGTGCTTCGAACCGGTTTGGGGGGGCGCCATCATACCTTGGGCCATTTGTACCCGCAGCCGCTGTCGGAGGCCGTGTAGGTGGGCGGCGGCAGCGGGCAGAGCCAGGATCGGAGAACCGGACGGTTTATTTGTTTTAAAACCGGACAAGTCAACTTGTTGCCAACACCCAATGGGATCGCGCGTTGACCCGAAACGGGTGAGTCGCTATCGTGAGTCATCTTGACTCAATTAGTGACTCATCGGTCATTCGAAATGAACCAGCTCACGATCAGGGGATTCGACCGCGAACTGGAACACCGGATCCGGCAACTCGCCAGCCGGGAGGGCGTTTCGCTCAATCGTGCGGTCCTGAAACTGCTGCGACGGGGAGCGGGCCTCGCGGAGCCTGACGAAAACACCAACATCGTCGGCTCCTCGCTGGATCACCTGATCGGCACCTGGACGGACGAGGAAGCCACCGCGATGGTCCGAAACCTCGACGAGCTTGGGCAGATCGATGCCGAGATGTGGCGGTGAGAATACTCCTCGACTCCAACGCCTATTCCCACCTCAAGCGCGGGCACGAACCGGTGACCGAACTGGTGCGGCGATCCGAGGCGATTCTGATGCCATTCATTGTCATTGGCGAGTTGCTGTACGGATTCAGGAACGGCTCGCGACTGCAACGCAATCTGAGTGAATTGCATGCTTTTCTCGAGAATCCACACGTTGCCGTCACACCCATGACCATGACCACCGCCGACCGCTACTCTCGTATTGCCGCGGCGCTCAGGGCGAAGGGCCGGCCCCTGCCGTCGAACGATATCTGGATCGCCGCCCACACCATGGAAACAGGAGCCGACCTCGTTTCCTACGACCGACACTTCGATCAAATCGATGGGCTGGCATGGACGCATCTTTCCACTGAGGCTTGACCGAAACCCTGCGCCTACGGCGTTCAAGGGAGTGCCCGACCCGGTCATGGCGAGCAAAGGGCGCGACTACTCAGGACGGCGCGTTTTGCTGCAGCGACGAAACGTCGACGCCCTCGCAACGAAAGTTGGCATGACATGCGGGCAAATTACCCACGAGACGGGTGAGTTCCGTCGCATTCCGCTGCTGGCGGGCGCTTCAACCCGACCTGCGCACGTAGGTGGCAATTCGAAAGGGGTACTCGTGCGTCGCATCGGCAGCATGACTCCGGCTGGAGGTCTCCTCCCAGAGGCTCCAATCGACCACGGGAAACCGGGTATCCCCGTCGATGTGCGCGTCTATCCAGGTCACGTGCAGCCGCGTCGCCACCGCCAGCCCGGTCTCGTATACGCGGGCGCCGCCGATGACGAACGCCGTATTCCGTTCGGCCAGGGCGCACTGCTCGCGGGCAATGGCCAGCCCCTCGTCGAAGTTCCTCGCGACCAGAGTGCCTTCCGGCGCGTATCCCGGCCGGCCGGTCAAGACGATGTTGGCGCGGCCGGGCAAGGGCTTGTTCATCGACTCGAAGGTGAGGCGCCCCATGATGACCGGGTGACCCATGGTGGTGGTCATGAAATGCCGCATGTCGTCGGGCAGCTTCCAGGGCAGCCCATTGTCGCGCCCGATCACGCGATTCTTCGCCATGGCCCAGATCAGGGCGATTTCCATGGGATTACACCCACCACAATCGATCTCGCCGCGGATTATAGGCATCGGTCCCGCCCGTCGCGCCCCCGGGTTTCGTTCGTCGTCTGGCTCCCTGCTATCCGCCGGCACGAAATCACCCTCGTCCTCCACACGGGTAGCTGACAAAGAAGCTTTGCGTCCGGGTTAAACTCTCACCTAGCACGCATCAGTCACCAACTTTCGTCGCGAGGGCGTCGACGTTTCGTCGCTGAAGCTAAACGCGCAGGGCGAGTGCATCGGCGTCCGCAGCAGGGAGTTGGTGACGGATGCGGGCTGGCGCTTCATGGCGATGGAATTGCTGTGAAGTCGGCTGGTCATCAGGCAAGGGCGGCCGCGGCCGTCAGGAGGAGGGAAACGATGCGCGTATTGGCCGATGTAACGCGGGAACAGGCGGCAAAGTGGCCGGAGCGGACCGCGCTCGTCTACGTGAACGACGGCCGCAGCTGGACCTTTGCGCAGCTCGATACCGAGTCGAATCGGGTGGCGCAGGCGTTGCTGGAAGCGGGCGTCGAGCCCGCAGACCGCATCGCCTACCTCGACCGGAATTCGCCGGAGTACTTCCCCTTCCTGTTCGGCGGCGCCAAGGTCAATGCGGCATCCGTTGCGGTGAACTGGCGGCTCGCCGTGCCGGAGATGGAATACATCCTGAACGACAGCGAATCGAAGGTACTGCTCGTCGGGGAGGAGTTTCTCGACGCCATCGGCCGCATGGAACTGCCCGGCATCACCACGATCGTCGTTCTCGGCGACCCGGGAGAGACCGGCCATCCCACTTACGATCAATGGCTTGCCGGACGGCCCGACATCGACCCCGAGGTGCCGGTGGACGACGACGACACCTGCTATCAGCTCTACACCTCGGGAACTACCGGGCGGCCCAAGGGCGTGGAATTGAACCAGACGAATTTCCTGGCCTGCCTGTCCGACAGCCTCTCGGCCCTGGAGATGGACGCAAACACGGTCAACCTGATCTGCATGCCGCTCTTCCATATCTCCGGCAGCGGCTGGGGTGTGGTCGGCCTGTTTCATGGCGCCCGCAGCCTGATGTTGCGCGACGTAGACCTTCCGCGCATCGTGCGCCTCATCGGCGAGGAGCGCATTACCCATTCGCTGTTCGTGCCGGCGGTGCTGCAGTTCCTGCTGGCAGTACCCGGTGTTGGCGAGGCCGACTACTCGTCCCTGCAATGCATCGCTTACGGCGCCTCGCCGATTTCCGAGAGCGTGCTGGTGCAGGCCATGCAGACCTTCGGCTGCAAGTTCTTCCAGGCTTACGGGCTGACGGAAACCAGTGGGGTCGTCTCCCTGCTGCACGACGATGACCACGACCCCGGCGGCGAGCGGGCACATCTGCTGCGCTCCTGCGGCCAGCCCATCGCCACCCACCAGATACGCATCGTCGATACGGCCAGCCTCGAGGAAAAGCCTGAAGGCGATGTCGGCGAGATCTGGGTTCGCGGCCCGCAGATCATGAAAGGCTACTGGAAAAACCCCGAAGCCAACCGGGAAGCCCTGGTGGACGGCTGGTTCCGCACCGGCGATGCGGGCTACCTGCGCGACGGCTACCTGTACATCCACGACCGGGTCAAGGACATGATCATCTCCGGTGGGGAGAACATCTACCCGGCGGAGATCGAGAATGCGCTGATGCAACACCCGGGAATCGCCGATGCCGCCGTGATCGGCGTGCCGGACGACCGCTGGGGCGAGACCGTGAAGGCCCTCGTCAAGCGGGCCGACGAGAGCCTCTCGGAAGAGGCGGTCATGAGCTTCTGCCGTGAACGCCTGGCCGGCTACAAGTGCCCGACATCCGTCGACTGGGTGGAAGACCTGCCGCGCAACCCCTCCGGGAAGCTTCTCAAGGTGGAATTGCGCAAACCCTACTGGGCCGGGCGCGACCGGCAGGTTTCCTGAGGCGGATTCGGCCGGCGACCAGGCAACGCCGCAACGGCCGCGCCGGCGCGCGCCGGCATTGCATCCTGTGTTTCGGTTGGACGGTGCGCTACAGCGACCGGTAAGCCGCCTGCAACAGCTTGAAGCCACGCAGGTCGCCCATCAGGTTGCCTTCCATGCGGTTCATGACATAGGAGGCGCAGAGCCGCGCATCCTGATCCACCACGGCGGTCGAGCCGCCCCAACCGCCCCAATAGGCGATGTGTTCGTTCGGCCCCATGGGCAGCAGTTCGGTGGTCAGGCCGTAGCCCATGCCGAAGCGGATGGGCACGCCCAGAACCAGGTCGGTGCCGAAGCACTGCTCCTCGAAGACCGCCCGGCAGCCCGCCTCCGAGATGAGTCGCTTGCCGGCGGCCACGCCCAGGTTGGCGGCCAGCGTCTGCACGGCCACCACGGAGCGCGCGTTGCCGTGGCCGTTGGCGGCGGGAATCTCCGCCTGGCGCCAGGCTGCCGTTGCCGACGAACTCGCCTTGACCAGCGGATTGGCGAAGGTGCGTGCGGCAATGGAACCTTTTTTCGCCTCGGCCGCCGGTGCTGCCGTGGGCGGCGCCAGTTCGCCGATGCGGTGGTGATGCTCGATGCCGGTGCCGATATGAAAATCGGCGCCGAGCGGCTCGGCCAGTTCCCGGCGGAAGAAGGCGCCGAGGGTTTCCCCGGTAATGCGGCGCACCACTTCGCCCATCAGGTATCCCTGGGTGACCGCGTGGTAGCCGCTGGCCGTGCCCGGCTCCCACCAGGGCGCCTGGCGGGCCAACGCGGTGACCACCTTGTCCCAATCGTAGAGGTCGTCGCCCGCCATCGGCTCGTCCATGCCCGAGAGCCCCGCCGAGTGACTCATGAAGTGCCGCACCTCCACCTTGTCCTTGCCGTTGGCGGCGAACTCCGGCCAGTATTTTTTCACCGGCGCATGCAGGTCGAGTTCACCCCGGTCGGCCAGCAGCAGCATGGTCAGGGCAGCCATGGTCTTGGTGGTGGAATACACATTGACGATGGTGTCTTCCTCCCAGGGCAACGTCTTCGCGCGGTCGCGCCAGCCGGCCCAGAGGTCGACGACGGTTTCGCCTTCGAGCGTCACTGCAACGGATGCGCCCAACTCGTCCCGTTCCCTGAAATTCTCCTCGAAAGCCTCCCTGACGCGCTCGAACCCGGGCGCGCACCTGCCGTGAATGTCCAATTTGCTTCTCCCTGGTGCGTTCATTGCCGCCACGCACCCAATGCTGTTACCACAGGCGCCGCCCTCGCCACGTCCATCCGCGAACGGTTCGGCTCGAGTGCCGAATTCCGCCTGTTGCCGCGAGCGGCGTGCCTTGGGGGTTCCCGCTGAGAGTTCCTCGTTGGCGCCGGAGCCGCCCGGGTTCGGCGCGAGGGCGAACCTTACCGGCTATGCTCGGCGGTTGCCAACAGCGGTCTTGTCATGAGAGATGAGCCTGCAAAAGGTCCGTCAGTCCCTCGTGACATGACAGTGACCGGTGTGGCTTCGGGATCATGGTGTTTACATGCCCTGATGCTGACGGTGTGCAATACGGGTAGCGCGAAAAGACCCGGGTGCCTCGCTGCCTTGTCCGATCGGCCGCGGGCGATCACAATGACGGCTTGACCGAAGGAGGCCCCATCATGCTTACAAATCCCGCCCTTCACGCTACCGCCCTTTACGCGGCCATCCTGGTCGCGATGCACCTCGTTCTCGTGTTCAAGGTCGGCGCGATGCGCGGCAAGACCGGCATCACGATGCTGCACGGCGACAACATGGAACTCGCCACCGCCATACGGCGGCACGGCAACTTCCTGGAAAACGTGCCGCTGGCGTTGATTCTCATGGGCATTATCGAACTCAACGGCGGCAATGCCACGCTGCTGCACGTGCTGGGCACGCTGCTGGTGCTGGCACGCATCGCACACCCGCTGGGGTTGCACGCAGACCGGCCGACACACCCGCTACGCGCCGCCGGTGCGGGAATCACCCTGTTGGTGTTGCTTGTCCTGGGCGGGGTTGCCCTGTGGCAGGCAATCGGCCCCATGCTCGTGTAACGCCTGCGCCATCCTCGTGTGCTCGCGCGCCGGGCTGACGCTGGATACCTCCACCGTGTCGCAACCCGTGTATTGCGCATAGTCCCAAACGGCTGCGGAGAAAGCCGGGTCGAACGCCTCGCCGAGCGGCTTCTCGAGGTACAGGCGCCTGATCTCGAAGGTGCCCGTGGCGCGGTGGGCCTTGCAGTCCATCCGCCCCACGAACGAATCGCCGAACAGCAGCGGCAGGCAGAAATAACCCCACCGCCGTTTCGCTTCCGTGACGTAGCATTCGAGCTGATAGTCGAAGTCGAAGAGCCCGAGGGCACGGTCGCGCTGAATGATGCTGTTGTCAAAGGGCGAAAGGATGCGCACGGTCGGCGGCGGCTTGCGCGGGCGCTCCGCGAGCACGTCCGGCCGCCCGTAGAACACGCGACCGTCGGCGGCCTCGGCAGTGGACAGGGTACCGTCGTCGACGCCTTGCCCGAGCAATGCCTTCACCGCTGCCCGGGTCGGCGCGTTTCTGCTGCCGAGGCGAATGCCGTAGGTAAAGGTGCGCGGCGCGGCGAATCCGTGCGCACGCAGGGTGATGTCGATGAGATGAGCCGCGTGCTCGTCCACCGATGGTTCCGTAACATCCACGTCACTCGGCAACACCCGCTCGGCCAGGTCGTAGACCTTCTCGAAACCCTCGCGGCGCACACACATCAACTCGCCCTGAATGAACAATTGTTCGAGCGCGCCCTTGGCGGGTTTCCAGTCCCACCAACCCGGCGAACCGCGAGGGCTTGCCACGAAGTCCCTGGCGCGCAGCGGCCCCTCCTCGCGTATCCGCTCGAGCACCGCGCGCATCAGCTTGGGATTGCGGGACCGTATCCAGCGTTCCTCGCCGTTGCGATAAGCACGCATCGCCGGTAACGAGAACCGATAATCGCGCATGGGCAGGTACGCCGCGGCGTGGCTCCAGTATTCGAAGGCCTCGCCGCGCCCGATGAGGCGATCGATCAGGTCGTCCCGATAACCGCCGACCCGTGACCAGAAGGTGTGGTGATGAGCCCGGGCGACCACCGAAATCGTGTCGATCTGCACGTAGCCGAGCCGCTGAAGCGCGCTACGCACCCCCCCGATGCCACGGCCGAGCTTGCGCTTGCCGGTCAGCCCCTGGTGCGCCAGGGCAATGCGCCGCAAGCTGACGCTGGCGCGCATGTCTCAACGACTTCCTGCCATGGGCATCGATGCACTGGCGCCGTCTGGCCGTGCTTTCCATACGCGAGTTTCGAACTCGGCGCACCGGGTCGCGGACGTGCAACGACCAATAACTCGCTGGGAGAGAACCGGTGTGCGGTGCCTGTATCTGGCGCCTTTGAGGCTCGCGCTTGCGCCCATCGTCGCGGTCAGCGCGTCCGCCTGGCGCGCCGGATGCAGGCACCGCATACCGGTTCTTGGAGCCGGGTTCGAAGAACGATTCTCGGCGTCAGTTTGCGCCGGTGGGCACCTCGTTGAAGGGTATGCCCTTGTCCAATCGGGGTTCCTGGGGCATGCCCAGCACCCGTTCGGCGATGATGTTGGCCATGATCTCGTCGGAACCGCCGGCGATACGCGCGCCCGGAATGCCCATGAATGTCGCCGGGAACACCCACGCAGGCTCGGATTGGTCGCCTTCCCAGACCGCGCCGGACATCTCCATGAGGTCCATGGCGAAAGAGGACATGTCCTGAGCCATGGGGGCGCTGACCAGCTTGCCGATCGAGTTTTCGGGCCCGGGCGTGTCGCCCCGTGAGAGGGCGCTCAAGGCCCGGTAGCCGGTGTACTTGAGGCCGGCGCGCCGACAGTGCCAGTCGGCCAGTTTGGCGCGCACCGCAGCATTCTCGATGGCCGGCCGGTCGTCGATGGTCACCGTCTGGGCCAGTTCGACGAGTTTGCGGAACTCGCCGCCGCCGCCGCCCGTGCCGATGGCAAGCCGCTCGTTCATCAGGGTAGTGATGGACACCTGCCAGCCCTGGCCCACGGCGCCGAGCCGCTGGGAATCCGGGATGCGAACGTCGGTGAAATACACTTCGTTGAAATTGGAATCGCCGGAAAGCTGCTTGATGGGCTTGGTCTCGACGCCGGGCGAGTTCATGTCGAGAAAGAAATACGAAAGCCCCTTGTGCTTGGGCACAGTGGGGTCGGTACGCACCACCATGATGCCGTAGTCGGAGAAGTGCGCGCCGGAAGTCCAGATCTTCTGGCCGTTGACGACCCAGTCGTCGCCGTCCTTCTCGGCCTTGGTGCGCAGTGCCGCGAGGTCCGACCCACCGGCCGGTTCGCTGAAGAGCTGGCACCAGATGTCTTCGCCGCTCGCGAGTTTCGGCAGGTAGCGGAGTTTCTGTTCTTCCGTGGCCCAGGCCATGAGCGTCGGCGCCGCCATCCCCTGACCGATGCTGAACACCGCCCCGGTCAGGTCGCCGAACTTGGCTTCCTCCTGGTTCCAGATCACCGACTCGATGGCCGATGCGCCGCGCCCGCCGTATTCCTTCGGCCAGCGGATACAGGCCCAGCCGGCATCGAACTTGCGCTTCTGCCAGAGCTTCGCCCGGGCCATCCCGTCGAGGCCGGCAAGATCGTCTTCCGTCGGCACGTTTTCAGAGAGCCATGCCCTTGCCTCGTCGCGGAATGCCGCTTCCTGGGGGGTGTCGTTGAAATCCATGTCTTGCTCCTGTTGCCGTCAGGCCACGTTGCTCTGTTCGATGGCGGTAATCAGCTTGTCCTGCCATTGCCCCTCGCTGCCGATATTCACCGACAGCAGCTTGGCGCGCCGGTAGAAGAACTGACAGTCGAATTCCCAGGTGTAGCCCATGCCACCGTGGGTCTGGATGTTTTCCTTGGATGCGTAGTAATACGCCTGGGTGGCCGAGACCCGGGCCGTGGCCGCGGCAAGCGGCAGGTCCGGTGCGTCGACGTTCAGCGCCCAGGCGCCGTAGTAGCAGTTCGAGCGGGCCAGGGTGTTGTTGACGTAGGCGTGGGCCAGCTTGTGCTTGATCGCCTGGTAGGAGGCGATCGGCCGGCCGAACGCGTAGCGGCCCATGGCGTATTCCTTCGCCTGTTCCAGGGCAGCATCGGCGCCGCCCACCTGTTCCCAGGCAAAGAGCACCGCGGCACGGTCCAGCAGTTTCTGCGCTGCCGTCCAGCCCGTGCCGGGCGCGCCGAGAGGCTCGCAGGCAGCCTTGTCGAAATCGAGGCGCGCGTGGCTGCGGCTGAAGTCGAGCGTGCGCTGAGGCGTTCGGGTGACGCCGGGCTGACCGAGTTCGACCAGGTTCAGGCTCGCCCCGTCGCCGCTATCGCTGGCGGCGACCACCACGGCGATATGAGCGATGTCACCGTCGGCCACGGCAACCTTGCTGCCATTCAGCGCGCCGCCGTCGGCGGTGGTCTGCAACCCTCGGGCAGTGGGCCGGCCGCCGCCTTCGCCGAGCGCGAAGGTGCCGATGACATCCCCGCTTGCCAGTTGCGGCAGCCATTTCTCCTTCTGCTCGGCGCTGCCGGCCATGAGCAGGGCCTCGGTCGCCAGGTAAACCGACGACGAAAAGGGCAACGGCGCTACCGCGCGCCCGAGTTCCTCGGCAATCACCACCAGTTCAAGATAAGAGAGCCCGAGCCCGCCGAATTCCTCGGGGATTGCCGTGGCCGTCCAGCCCAACTCCGCCACCTTGCGCCAGAGGTCCGCATCGATTGCCCCCTGGCTCTCGAGCGCCTCGCGCACCTTGCCCATCGGGCAATTCTCCCCCAGAAAGCCGCGCGCCTGGTCGCGCAACAAGGTCTGTTCTTCAGAGAACTCGAAATTCATCGTCCCCTCGTTGGTTCGTCGGAAAAAGCGAGCCCGCAATTCTCCACACTTTGGGGTGAAAACGCGAGCCTGTCAGCAAACCTGGCTGCTGCCCGTTCGGGGCTTGTCTCTCCAGCTCTTATCGGTCGAAAACCCCCATATTTCGTCTCTTATTCGTGGTTTTTTCGCATGTAGCGTACGAAAGCGGCTGCTAACTCCACAAAATTCCCCGCTGCGGTTGTCAACACAACACTCAGGCCTTCCGTGCCGATCGCATTTGTGAGCTGCGAAACCTCGCCGCCCTCGCAACGAGAGTTGGCGACGGATGCGGGCTGGCGGTTCCTGGCCGATGGCAGGAAATGGGTCGGCCTTGCGGGCTAGAATTGGGCATGGCGCCGCCACCTGTGAACTATGTCGACTTCGGCTTCCTGAGGGCTGCCGCGATCGCGCCCGTTGTCCATCTGGCGGAACCCCGGGCCAATGCCGAGGAGATTCTCGGGCATCTTCCCGGCCTCGAACGAGACGGGGTGGCGGTGGCGGTGTTTCCCGAACTCTGCCTCACCGGTTACAGCGCCGAGGATCTGTTGTTCACCTCGAAGCTGCTCGCCGATACGCGCGCGGCGCTCGCCCGGCTCGTTGCCGCCGGCTCTGAGACCACCGTCGTCGTCGGAACGCCCTGGCCGAGCCCGGACGGGCGGCTGTTCAATGCCGCCGCGGTGATCGGTGGCGGCCGTATCGCGGGCGTAGTGCCCAAGACCGCGTTGCCCAACCACGGCGAGTTCTACGAGCGCCGCTGGTTTGCATCCGGGGCGGAAGTGGATTTCGAAGACGAAACGGAATTCGGCAACGTGCGGGTCTGTCCGGACCAGGTGTTCGAGGTCGGACCCTGCCGCTTTGCCGTCGAAATCTGCGAAGACCTGTGGGCACCGACGCCGCCGGGCGCCCGCCATTGCCTTGCCGGCGCGGATCTCATACTCAACCTCTCCGCCAGCAACGAGCTGGTGGCCAAGGCCGATTACCGACGGGATCTGGTGCGCATGTCCAGCGCCCAATGGCTGTGCGGCTATCTTTACGCCGGCGCGGGGCTCATGGAGTCGAGCAAGGACCTGGTATTCGGCGGACATCTGCTGGCCGCAGAGAACGGCCGCCTGATCTCGGAAAGCGAACGCTTCCAACTCGGCGCCAACATGCTGACAGCCGACTTCGACCTCGACCAGTTGCGCCGGGACCGCATGCGCAACGGAACCTTCGCCAACGCAGCGCGGGGCGGGCGCCACCACCGGGTCCGAATCGCAGACGAGGTCCCGGCGGTCGCCGGCATCGACCGCGCATACACCGCTCAGCCGTTCGTACCCGGGGACGAAAACGAGTTCGATGCGCGAGCCCGTGAAATCCTCAGCATCCAGGCTGCCGGATTGAGCCGCCGGTTGCTCGGCTCGCCGGCCGATCGACTCGTCATCGGGCTCTCTGGCGGGCTCGACTCCACGCTTGCCCTGCTGGTCTGCCTGGACACCCTGCATCGACTCGACCTTCCATCCGAGCGCCTGCACGCGCTGTCGATGCCCGGCCCCGGAACCAGCCCGCATACGAGAACGTCCGTCCTGCAGCTTGCCGCGGCGACGGACATTCTCCTGCGGGAGATTCCCATCGGTGCGGCGGTCGCCCAGCACCTCGAGGACCTGGAACACAGCGGCGAGGACGATGTGGTCTTCGAAAACGCCCAGGCCCGGGAGCGTACGCAGTTGCTGTTCGACTACGCCAATCAGGTCGGGGGCATCGTCGTCGGCACCGGCGATCTCTCCGAACTGGCTCTCGGCTGGTGCACCTTCAACGCCGATCACATCGCCGGCTACAACGTCAATGCGAGCGTGCCGAAAACCCTGGTGGCATACCTGGTGCGCTGGTACGCCCGCCACCGTGCGGATGCCGAACTCGCGGGCGTTCTCGAACGCGTTCTCGACACGCCGATCACGCCGGAACTGATACCCCCGCGGGACGGCCGCATCAGCCAGGAAACGGAAGCCATCGTCGGGCCCTACGAACTGCACGACTTCTTCCTCTATCACTACGTTCGCAACGGATTCGAGCCGAGGAAGATTTACCAACTGGCCAGGATCGCCTTCGAGGGACGCTACGAAACTGCAACCGTCAAGCGATGGTTGAAGGTGTTCTTCGAGCGCTTCTTCGCCCAGCAGTACAAGCGCACGACTTTGCCGCCGGGCCCCAAGGTCGGCAGCGTCAGCCTTTCCCCGCGCGGCGACTGGCGGATGCCCGACGAGGCTTCTGCGGCTTCCCTGATCGCAGAAATCGACGGCTATTGAGCCATTGAGAGGTATCGAATGAAACACAAGTTGCCGGTTGCAGCCATTCTTTTCGTTTGCGCTTCATTGACACCCGGCGCGTTCGCCGTCGATGCGCCACCCTGTGGGAAGCAGGGCGTCTGGATACAGATTCTCGGCGCGGGCGGGCCGCAACTGGACGATGCCCAGGGCGCCTCGAGTTATGTCGTCTGGCTCGATAACCACGCACGCCTGCTGGTCGATGCCGGGCCCGGCGCATCGCTGCGTTTCGAGCAGATCGGGGCGCGTTTCGAAGACCTGGATGCCATCGCCTTCACGCATCTGTATGCCGACCACAGCGCGGATTTTGCGTCATTCATTCACGGCGGCACCTTCCTTGCACGGGAACGGCCGCTGACGGTTCTCGGGCCGGAGGGCGACGAGTCCTATCCCGACACCAAGACCTTCGTCAACCGCATGATCGGCCCTGACGGCGCCTTTCCTCATCTTTCCGGCGCCCTTGTCCGCAAACCCGACAGCGGCTACCGGCTGCAGGTAAGGAACGTACCCGCCAAGGGACGGAAACGCTGGACCGGGTTCGGCACCGAGCACATCCGGCTGTCGGCGATTCCGGTTCACAATGGCGACGTGCCCACCCTGGCATGGCGGGTCGAGGCTGCGGACAAGTCCATCGTCTTCGCCGGCGATTTCTCCAATCGGAAGGATCTGGTCGCCGGGTTCGCAAAGGATGTCGATGCCCTGGTGGTCTCTCACGCGATTCCGGAAACCGCCCGGGAAGCAGCCCGCGAGTCCTTCGCCGTTCCCAGCAAGCTCGGCCGGGTCGCTGCCCGCGCAAACGCCGGCATGCTGTTGCTGGGGCATCGCACCAACCGGACGCGGGGCCGCGAGTCCCAGAGCATCGAGGCCATCGAGCGGGAGTACCAGGGGGCCGTCATCTTCGCTGACGATCTGGAGTGCTGGGGACTATAATGCGCGCCCTCGAGGAGCGTGCATGTGACACAGGACAATTGAACCATGGGTAAAGGAGACGTTCGCACCAGGCGCGGCAAGATCGCACGGGGTACCTTCGGCGCCCGGCGGCGGAAGAAGCCGAAAAAGCAAGCCGGCAAGTCGCGGCCCTGAACCGGCTCGGGCGGCCTGTTTACCAGCCCGGTTCCGTCACCAACTTCCTGCTGCAAACGCCGATGCACTCGCGGCCGCGCGGCCACGCTTGCACGGCGCGTTTTGCTTCAGCGACGAAACGTCGATGCCCTCGCGACGAAAGTCGCTGACGGATGCGAGCCGGGCTTTCAGTACCCGGCGTTGCCGCTGAGATAGTCGTACGCCACGTTGGCCATGGCCCGTACACCCGGTAGCAGGGCGGCTTCGTCCGCGTAGAAGAACGGCGAGTGATTGGGGATGGCCTCGTCGGCGGGCACATCCACGGGTCGCACGCCGATGAAGAAATAGAACCCGGGCACCTTTTCCTGGAAGAACGCGAAATCCTCGGCGCCGGTCTGGCGCGGTGCGGGGATCACGTTGCCCTTTCCGTAGATACGCTCCAGGGTGGGCACCATGGCTGCCGTGAGGGACGGATCGTTGTAGGTGACGGGTACGCCGCGGCTGATGTTCACAGTAACCTCGGCGCCGAGGGCGCTGCCGACGCCGGTCGCAATTTCGCGAACCTCGCGGTGAATCAGTTCGCGTGTCTCCGCATCGTAGGAGCGGATCGTACCGGTCAGCTTCGCCCGGTCGGGAACGATGTTGTAGCGCATGCCACTCTCGAACGTGCCAACCGTCACCACGGCGGGTGAGACCGTGACGTCCACTTGCCGGCTGACGATGGTCTGCAGGGCAGTGACGATCTGCGCTCCGGCGACGATCGGGTCGACGCCCTCCCAGGGCCGGGCGCCGTGGGTCTGGCGCCCGACGATCTCGATCTCGTAGGTCTGCGCGCTCGCCATGGCGCCACCGGAACGGTAACTCGCCATGCCCGTGGCGCCGGCCTGGAAGACGTGCAGGGCGAAGATGGCATCGACCTCCGGATTCTCGAGAACCCCCTCCTTGACCATCTGTTCGGCGCCGCTCTCTTCGCCGGGAGGCGCGCCCTCTTCCGCGGGCTGAAAGACGAACTTCACGGTACCGGGCAACTCGTCCCGCAACCCGGTGAGTACGCTTGCCACGCCCATCAGGATGGCGACATGGTTGTCATGGCCACAGGCGTGCATTACGCCGACCTCCTTGCCGAGGTAGGTGGCGGTGACCTTCGAGGCGTAGGGCAGCCCGGTCTGTTCGACGACCGGCAAGGCATCCATGTCGGCCCGCAGCGCCACCACCGGCCCCGGCTTGCCGCCGCGCAGCAGGCCGACCACACCGGTGTTGGAAATGCCGGTGGTAACCTCCAACCCCAGGTCGGTGAGGTGTGCGGCGACCAGTTTCGCGGTGCGGTATTCCCGATTCGAGAGTTCCGGATGCTCGTGCACGTCACGTCGCCATGCCACTACCCGGTCTTCCACAGCGGCGGCCGCCTCGTCGATCGCCGCATACATGTCGTCGGCGACGACCTGGCCCGCGAGGGCAGATCCCCACAGCAACCCCGCCAGCAGGCAACCCCTGCCGATGTTCGCGCTCGTCATGGAGCGGCGCCGAATGACGGGAGGCGATGCCAATGAGAAACAGCCGGAGGAATCGGGCGCGCCGATGCAAAGCCGAACAGTCATGATCGTTCTCGCGGAAACCGGAGGACCATCCATGGTAAACGCAATCGACCGGAAGACAAATGCCGCCCACCTCAGCCACTGCGGGCGAGTCCGAATCTCGGTGAGCCAGGCCGGGGACACGCGGCGAACGAGAACTCGCCGGGAGAGAACCGGTGTGCGGTGCGCGTAGCCGGCGCCTTTGAGGCTCGCTCTCGTGCCCATCGTCGCGGTAACCGCGGCCGCCTGGCGCGCCGGTTGCGCGTACCGCATACCGGTTCTCGGCGCTGGATCCGAGGAACGCCTCTCCGCGTCAGTGGATGTCCCAAACTCGGCGGCGCGTTGCTCCCCGAACTTCCGGCAACCATAATGCCGGCCCGCCGCACTAGAACCGGAGGAACCCCGATGGACTTCGATGTTGCCATGACCGACGCGCTGCTCTCCACCACCCGCGCCGTGCGCAAGCGCCTCGACCTGGAAAAACCCGTTCCGCGGGCGATTATCGACGAGTGCCTGGAACTGGCCGTGCAGGCCCCCACCGGCTCGAATTCCCAGACCTGGCGGTGGATGGTGGTCGACGATGCCGACAAGCGAAAGGCACTGGCCGATCTCTACCGCAAAGGAGCCGAGCCGTATCTCGACGCAGCCAACCGAGAGGCCGGCAATGCACAGTCCCGGCGGGTGTTCGATTCCGCCATGTACCTGATGGACCATCTGCACGAGGTGCCGGTCCACATGATTCCCTGCGTGGCGGGCCGTCCCGCCGCGGACACACCGGTAACGATGCTCGGCAGCCTGTTCGGTTCAATCTTCCCGGCCGTTTGGAGCTTTCAACTGGCGTTGCGGTCGCGTGGGCTCGGCTCGACGCTGACTACGCTGCACCTGCTGCAAGAGCAGGCCGTTGCCGAACTGCTCGGCATCCCGGACGACGTCATGCAGGTGGCTCTCTTGCCGGTGGCCTACACGAAGGGCACCGACTTCAAGCCCGCCAGTCGCCCGCCGGTGGCCAAAATCACGCACTGGAACACGTGGTAGGCGCGGTCAGGTCGATGGCGCAACAGGAAGGACAAGACCAAGGAACCCAGGCCGGCGGGACAAGCGTCCCGGACGCCGCGAGTGTGCCCGACGAAACCGCACCTAAGCGGCCGGCCGGCTGGAAATTCATCGTCGCCTGGGTCGCGTTTGCGGTCACCCTGCTGTTGACGCTGATGCTGGGCGTACAGATCGTAATGGAAACAAAGGCGCTCGGGTAACAGACCGCCAACGCAATTGGCGAATTTTGCCGTGCGAGCCCCAAACCCGGCGCACCGGGACGAGTACGCGCAAGGAACACCTGATGACCCCTAGGAGAGAGCAGGTGTGCGGTGCGTGTATCCGGCGCTGTTGGGGCTTGTGCTTGCGCCCATCGTCGCGGTAAGCACCTCCGCCTGGTGCGCCATTCGGCGAGCCGTATGCACGTACCGTATACCTGCTCTCGGTGCCGGATCGAAGGCCATGTTTGCCACGCTAACGAATTCAATAAAATCAATCGTTTGGAAAAGGTGTTCCATGAAAGTGCGTAGCAGCTAAAGCGTGCGCGCGGAGACGCGAGACTTGGATGCAGACTGACAACGGGTCAAGGACTTCCCGCGTCGAGTATGGGGTGCGGCTTGCCTTCGAAAACCGTGCCCCAGATCGGTATGTCCTTTAGTTGCATGGGTGCAACTTCGAACGGGTCGGCTTCCAGCACGGTGAAGTCCGCCCGTTTGCCTGCCACGATGCTGCCGATCTCCTGCTCCATGCGCAGTGCAAAGGCGGCATCGATCGTGACGGCGCGCAGCGCCTGCTCGACGGTGATTCGTTCCGACGGCGCCATCAGCGAGCCTTCGGAAGTGACCCGGTTGACGGCCACCCAGGCCAGGGTGAGCGGCGCCGCCGGGGCCATGGTGAAGTCGGAATGCAGGGAGGTGGGAATGCCGTTGCGCATCATGGCGCCTATGCGCGACATCTGCGAGGCGCGGTCGTAACCGAGCCCGTGGGCGGCGTAGAGGTCTCCCAGTGCCCAGATATAGTAGGGTTGCGCGGAGATGACCACGCCCAGCCGGCTCGCTCGCCGGAGCTGGTCGTTGGTGGCAAAGCCGACGTGATGCAGGGTCGTGCGATGGTCGGGGCTGGCGCCTGCAGCCTGGGCCGCGCCAGAAGTCATGCCCTCGCACGAACAGGACTTCGTCGTCAGTGCGCGTTCCAGGATATCGAGCACCGTATCCATGCCCTCGTCACCGTTGACGTGAATGTGCAGTTGATAGCCCCGGTCCCGGAACAGCCGGGCGAGCGTTTCCAGTTCGGTGGGCGGGGTCAGCCACTTCCCCTCGTGGCCGTCTATGTAACCGGGAGGATTCATGCGCATGTATTGGGCGAAGAATCCCCCGTCGGCCAGCAGTTTGACATGCCTGCCGATACGCACCTTCGGTGCTGCCGCCGCCGGGAATTCCTCGATTGTCTGCAGCCAGGCATCGCGTTCGGAAGGGTCCGGCAGGCCCGACGCTACGGGCACCAGCACGATGCGCATCGGCGAGGAATCGCCACCGAAAGCGGCCCCCAGCAGCGACGCCTCCTGTTCGAGCCCGAAGTACAGGCCGACACCCATGTCGGCAATGGTGGTGATACCGCCCCGATGGACGATCGAGCGCACCGCTTCGAGCCCGGCCTCGAGGCGCTCCGGCGTCAGCAGGAAGGGAACCAGGCGGCCCAGAGCGGCAGACAGCCCGCGCTCGGAAAACAGGCCTTGCTCGAAGTCCACATCGAGCGGAGGTGCATCCACTTCCGGGTCGAATCCGAGCCATTGCAGCGCGGCCGTGTTGACGACGATCTCGTGGAACGATCGTTGCCAGAGAATCACCGGACGCGCCGGGACGATCCGGTCGAGGTCGGCGCGGCGCACCACCCCGTGCCACAGTTCGTGATAGCCCCATGTAATGAAGGGTCCGGCGCCGGGCTCCCCCGCCGCAGCGGCGACCTGCTCGAGATAGGCGTCGCGTCCCCGGGTCGCTTCCACTTTTTCCCTTCCGGGCAAGGACCAGCGGTGTGGCGTGATCCAGCGGGTATTGAGCAGCATCGTGGCCATCAAGGGATGCAGATGGTTGTCGATCAGGCCGGGCAGCAGCACCTTGTCAGCAAATCGGTCATCGATGACGTGATCGCGCGCGTTGCGCCAAGCGCCCATCGAATCGAGGTCGCCGACCGCCGTGATGCGACCGTCGGCCACCGCAACCGCTGTGGCCCGGGGCAGCGACTCGTCCATGGTGATGATCGATCGGGCGGTGTAGATGCGCGGCGGCTCGGATGCGGTCGTCCGTAGCGCGACTGAAGAGACAACGATCAGAAGGACGGTCAGCAAGCGCATGAGATTTACCGGACAGATCGAGCTGTGGGTTGCGGACATGATAGCTTCGCACGCCACGCAGCAGAACCGCTGCAATCGTCCGCCAGCGCGGACGGTTCGGGCGCCAGCCCCGGCGGCACTACGCCGCCAGGCAGGGGAGGCCATTCCTGACGTGGCCCCATACGACGAATTGGTCTATAGTCCAGAGACCTTCAAGTGAAGCTTCCTCGAGCCCGTGTCATCCGGTTCGAGGCGGCAAATCTTCGCTGATCGAGGCTCATGGGGAGACCAATGAAACATCCAAGCAATGACGACGCCTGTCGTTTCAATACACAACCAATGCACAGTCGGCCGTTTTCGCGCTTTGCGATCGTCGTTCTGGCCTTGCCCGCACTTTCGTTTGCCGAGCCGGGCGACGTCGACTCGAACGATTTCGTCGAAGAAATCCTGGTGGTTGCGCGCAACGTCGAGGAATCCATACAGGAAGCCCCGGTGGCGGTGAGCGTCATCGGTGAAGAGACGTTGGACATCTTCCGAATCGACGAGGCCACCGATCTGATCAGCCGCGTCCCCGCGTTGAATGTTTCCGTTGGCGGGTCGGGTGCGGGCGCTCAAATCACGTTGCGCGGCATTGGTTCGTCGTTCATCTCGAACGCCTTCGATTCTGCGGTTGCCCTGAACTACGACGGCGTTTCCGTGAGTACGCAACGGCTGCTGCAAAGCGCCTTCTTCGACGTCGAGCAGGTAGCGGTGCTGAAAGGGCCGCAGTCGCTCTACTTCGGCAAGGCGGCGTCTGCGGGCGTCTTGTCGCTGCGCTCTGCCAATCCGACCGACGAGTGGGAATCCAGCGTCAAGGCTTCCCATGAATTCGAAGAAGATGGCACGACCATCGGCGGCTACGTTTCCGGCCCCATCAGCGACACCCTGGGTGTCAGAATCGCGGGCGAATATCAAACCATCGACAAGTTCGTCAAGATTGCCCCCGGCAACCCCACGGCATACCCCGAGCGGGGATTGGATAACCTGATTACTCGGGTCACGTTTCACTGGGAGCCGACAGAGCGCTTTACCGCCAATCTCAAACTCAATTACAACGAGCAGCGCTCCGACATCCTGAACAACGCCATCGATATCTTTTGCGGTGGCGACGGCCTGCCCGACCCGTCGGTTCTCCTGGGGGGTGCTTTCGGCGGTACCCCGGGGCTGGATCTTTTCCTGCCCACCCATGATTGCGATATCGACGACGGCCGGTTCACCGGGCCCGATGCGCACCCGCTCATCGATACGGTGCCTGCCGGGTCTCCCGGCGAAGGTCGCGACATCTCTCGCGCATACAACGATACGGACACGTTTTTCGCCCGATTGGAACTGGATATCGAGCTCACCGACAGTTTCGATCTGACCGTCCTGACCGGTTATGTGGATCTCGAGAACGAATACAACGACACCTTCAATTCCACCGGGCAAAACCCGGATGGCAGCGCTGCCGGCCTGCCCGCACCGTTCGAAAACACCCTCGAGCAGACCACCCTCGAAGTCAGATTGGCGAGCAGTTTCGAAGGGCCTTTCAATTTCCAGATCGGGGGGTTCTGGGAAGACCGGGACATTGGGCACAGAACCTCGCAGAATGCCTTCAACCCGACGCTGCTCGGGCCCATCGGCGCCATTCTGGGCCTCCCTTTCGGTCCGGATCCGGTGACCGGCGCCACCTTTGACTGGCTCGCCGACCGGCCGATCGATGCTGAAGCCCTGTCATTCTTCGCAAGCGCGAATGTCGAGCTGTCCGACCGATGGGAATTGTCCGGTGGCGTGCGTTGGACCGACGAAAAGAAGAGTACGTCGATTCACTTCCCCTATGTTCACACCGGTGTCGTGGCCTTGTTCGGCACCGTCAGTTCCGGCTTCCAGACGGGGGACGTCGAGTTCGAAGACGACAACGTTTCACCCGAGGTCGTGCTTCGTTATCGGGTCAACGACAACGTATCCGTCTATGGCGCCTACAAGACCGGCTTCAAGTCGGGCGGCGTCGACAACAATACCTTGCCCACCGGCTCCGTGGTGGGCCTGGTCGACCCGGACCCGGCCGTGCGTGCTGCTGCGGAAGCCCTGTTGCGCTTCGAATCGGAAGAGTCGGAAGGTTGGGAAGTCGGCCTCAGATCGCAGTTTCTCGATCGCGCGGTCACACTCAACGTAACGGGTTACCGTTACGTTTACGAAAACCAGCAGGTGCAGATTTTCGACCCGGCAGTTTTCGCATTCGCGACGTTCAATGCCGGTGAAGTCACCACGGCCGGTATCGACGTCGACTTCACCTGGGCAACGACCGTGCCCGGTCTGAGCTTCTCGGGCTCCTGGGCATTCCTCGATTCCGAGATCACGGGCGACCTGCTTGCTGCTTCGGGTGAAAACCTGAAGGGTCGCGACGCCGGTTTCTCACCGGAGATTTCGGGCAATCTGGCCATGAACTGGGAGACCGACATCGGCGACAACCTGCGCTTGCGCATCAGCCCGAACCTGGCCTACAAGGATGACTACATCGTCGGCGGAGCGTCCCGCAATCCGTTCCACCCGGTGACCAACCCGCTCGGCGACCTCGTACAAGACAGCTACGCGACGATCGATCTCAATGTTTCGCTGTTGGCGTCCGATCGGTCGTGGCGACTGTCCTTGATCGGCAGAAACCTGACGGACGAGCAATACCTGACATTCGCAGGGCCGGCGCCGTTCCGGCCGCCAACGGGCGACGATCAACTGGTCGGAATAGGTCGCGGCATGCAGTTCTTTGTCGAAGCAGCCTTCAGTTTCTGATTGGCGGGACGATCGCCAGGGGCGGCTCATCGCGGGTCGTCGAGCACGATTCGGGCTTGTTCCAGCATTTCGCCTTCCATCGACTCCATGGCTTCGAGCAGGCGGAACTGGGCCTTTGCACGCGACAGGTTTTCGCCGCGTTTCGCGACCTTGAAATAGCGGTCGCCCTGCAGATGATCGGTCAGGAACCGGACCGCGAGCATGAAGGTGGTGTAGCGTGGCGCTAGAACCAGTTCTTCGGCGGTTGCAGTCACCCTGGCTTCGTCGAGATAACCTCGCGCGGCTGCTCCGAAACGCGAAGCCAGGGGTTGCTCACCGGACATCGACCGTACCAGGTCGCCGAATTCCCACGCCCAGTTGCCCCACATGACCGTATCCAGGTCGATAACGCCGGCGGGTTCTCCGGCATTGTCGAGAACCAGGTGCTCGACCCGGCAGTCGCCGTGGATGTACCCGGTACGACTGCGGAACCGGGCAGCAAGTTCTCGTCTGGCATCCACGCCCCGGGCGAGGTCCGCGGGGGCGCCCGTCGAGCGGTCGAATTCGGCCAGGTAGCGGTCGAGTTGCAGGAAACCCGGGATGCTGTCCTCGAGCCTCGGGCCCGGGAGGCTCTGCAACCAGTGGTAGGTCTGCCCGAATCCGCGTCCTGCGACCTGGGCCTGCCGGTCGGTCTCGACGACTTGCAGGGCACCGGCGCCGGGCAGCCAGGTCCACAGGCGCCACCCCTCGTCGCCGGCGCGGGCAAACGAATCCCCCGCTGCGGTCGGTACCAGCGACGCCGTCCATCCGGGTCGTCTGGCGCCGAGGTGTGCCGAGACCCGGGCGACGTTGTCCATGAGCAATTCCAGATCCTGGAAGACGATGCGGTTGATTCGCTGCAGCACCAGCTTGTCTTCGGCGCCTTCGACCAGGAAGGTGTCGTTGATGATTCCGCCGCCGAGCGGTTGCACCTTTGCGTCGAGATGCCAGGCGGACGACAGCGCCACTTCCGGGCTCATCGGGCCCGCAGCCAGGCCCGCACCGCGGGGGCGATGGCAACAATACAGTCGCCGCAGGGTTCGGATGCCGGAGTCAGGGCGTGGAGGGCCGGCTCGCTGCCGATGCGCCCGTCGAGCACATCGAGTACGACCGTCAGTATCTGAGCCAGATTGTCCATGGGGCCTTCGAGGTCCGCTGCCAGTTTCCCGGCTCTGCAGATCTTTAGCAGTCGCTTGCACTCCTGGCGCAGCGGGCCATCCTGCCCGTTCAGCAAACTGGTGAAACGTCGCGCAGCGAAGCTCTCGGGAAGGAGCGCGTCTACGGGGCGATTCAATGGCGTTTCGGTTTCATAAGGGCGTGCCGTCGGCATTTCGGCGCCCTCGATGCGCGCTTGCAGCGCAACCGCACCCAGAAGCCGCCCGTACCACTTTACCGGTTCCAGCAGTTCAACCGCATCGAGCTGCGATTCCCGCACGCCGAATTCCACAAGCAGCCTGCGGCTTGTCTGTTTCACCGCAACCAGACCGGCGGCGGCGAGTTGGTCGAGGGAGGCTTCCAGCCGTGCGGAGATGTCGTCGCCCGGTATCGCTTCCGACCACAGGCGTTCCGCGACGGCCGGCATTCGCGACCATAGCCGAACCGGCAGCAATCGTTCGTCCACGAGTTCGGCCCACAGGCAGGCTTCGCCGCCGAGGACATCGTCCATCCCATCGTTTGCCGAATGCTCGCCGGATTGCGGCGTCAGCGGAATCTCGCGCCATTGGTGCGTCCACTTCATGCCCTCGGCGACATGCGCGAATCGCGGGTCCTCGAGCAGGGCGTCTTCGCGGGCCAGCAACTCGTCGAGCGGCGCCCGCGGGTCCCAGGCGTGATGCACATCAGCGGGGAAGAAGAGATCGAGGTAGTAGCCGGCCGATTCGATGCAGGGGTGGCCCGCGGCAAGCGCCCGATCCCGGGCCGTCGCTCCCCGCCATGCCTGCACGGTCATGCCGGCCGGCGCTCCCCCGTTCAGCACTTCGTCCCAGCCGATGGTCTTCCTGCCGTGGCGGGCCGCAATCGCCGCCACCCGCATGTTGAAGTGCGCCTGCAATTCCACGGCATCCGCCAGGCCGTGGCGATTCATGTATGTGCGGACCTCGGCGCTCCGTTGCCACCAGCCCGGCAGCACTTCGTCACCGCCGATGTGCACGTATGGGTCCGGAAACACCTCCGCCAGTTCCCCGAACAGGGTGTCAATGGCGCGATAGACCGCTAGGTCCGCCACGTTCAGCACAGCCGGATGGGGCCCGAAGCGTGTGCTGTCTGCAACGGCGGGGCGAGCATCTTCATCCTTGCCTGCCTCCCGTCGGTTACCGGTTTCCCGGTCGCTGCCCGGCTCGACTGCACCAGGCGGCGCCCAATCCGGGTAGCCCACGAGCCAACTCGTCACGTGACCGGGCATATCGAGTTCCGGGACCACGCGGATGCCCTTGCTCGCGGCCCTGCCGACCAGTTCCCGCAATTGCTCCGTGCTGTAGCTGTCTGCGCTGGCGAGCCTGGGATAGCTGTCGCTCCTGAAGCGGAAACCCTGATCGTCGGTGAGGTGCAGATGCAGGACGTTCAGCTTGAAGAAAGCCATGGCATCGACGACCTGCAGCAAGGCTGCCGGACTCACGAAATGCCGGGCAACATCGAGCATCAGCCCTCGCCACGGGAACCTGGGCCGGTCCTCGATCGAGCCGATCGGGAAAGTTCCCGAGCCTGCAGCGAGTTGCTCGAGGGTCGTCAACGCGTGCCGTGCCCCGGCGACCGTCGGGGCCTTGACGGTCACGCCGTCTGAAGCGATTTCCAACCGGTAGCTTTCGTCGTCCGCCAGGGACGGCAGGCCCGGATTCCGCTCGACGACATCGAACGATATGGGGAGTGACGGCTCGCCCGTATGGGACAGCATGGCGTTCACGCGCGCCAGCGCCTGTACGAGTGCGGGCTCCGAGTCTGCGCCGGCGTGCAGACCCGAAGGGGCAAGCCGGCTTCCGGCAAGCGCCATCTGCGAGGGCCAGGGCATGAGCGGAGGTTCGGCTGGCGCGCGATTCTCGCCAATCCCCCCCTCGAAGTGAGGATTGCTGCCCGTTTTCGCTTTGTTCATTGCAGTCAATCGGGGTCTGTTCCAATGGCATGTTGCGCTGGCCGCGCCTTCGTTCTTCTTTTGCTCTTCGACGCGCGATGGTCGCCGCCCTTGGCAAGAAATGCGCGCCGGCATATCGCGCGAGATGCTAGCCGAACCTGTTCACCAGCGAGTCTGACTGTTTGGGCCATATCCGAGCCCGGCGGATGAGCAACGACCGGGTGCAAGCGCGCTACGCCAGACTACCTTGCCCGTGAATGCCGGGTGTGGCAGACCCCTCGCGCCCGGCTTCAAAGCGGTTGGTAGACCCGGGTTTCCCGCTCATCCTCCGCGACCTCGCCGGGATCGTTGGCGTAGACGTCCCAGCCGCCGAAACTGCGTGTGGAACCAAGCTCGCTGGCACGCCGCATGACGGCGCCCCAGACGGAGCCCACATCTTCGTAGGCGCCCACGTGCAGGGCTGTCAGCGCGGTTCCTCCCGGGAGAAGGTGGTTTTCGATGTCGCCGGCTTCGTCGATCGGCTCGGCTACCGGCAGCCCGGCGGCAATGTCGCAGGCAACGCCGTCCATGCTGAAGTAACGCATGAACGGCATGCCGGCGGGTTGTTGCCCCGCCTCGACGATGTGCCGATGGACCCGCGGCAGAATGTCGCCGAGCACGCTGCCGAGTTCCGCCAACGGCACCTTGCGGCAGACAACCATCGCCGGTTGCGGCTCGAGTTCCACGGTTTCGATGTCGATGTCGGACATTAAGTACCTCTTTTGGTGCGGTAGACGCCGTAAGTCTAACCCAGTGTCCTGAATCTCGAATGGATTGCCCAATTGAGAGTGCAAAAGCGCCGAGGGCAATATTCGGTCCGCGGCGGAGTCCGACGAGACGATGTCCCAGTGCGACAAGAAGGCGGTGCCAGGTTGCATACTTGACCTGCCTGTAAACCCGAACTTCGACCTCTACATCGAACGATCGCACCCGGGGGTTTTCGGCGAGGCGATCTCGCACGGCCCGACGGGCAATTCGGCGGTGGAGCCGGCCTCGGGCACTGGTTAACATGCCTCTCGTGCACCGGGAGCGCCCATCATGACCGAATCAAGATCGCCGCTGGATGTCCTCTTCGCCCGCATCGGCCGTCTGCTGGAAGGTACGGCCGGGGCTGGCGTTGCCGATCAGGTACAGCAGGTTGTCGCGGATTTCCTGGCGGCATTCCGGCTGGTTCCCAAGCAGGAATTCGACGATCACCTCGAGGAAATGCGCGAACTCCAGACCCAGGTCGAGGAACTCTCGGGCCGCGTCCAGGCGCTCGAGCGGCGGGACGATTGACCCTGCCGGCCGGCTCCGCGGCGCCTACCGTGCTTGAAGGGGCCGCCCCGGCCGGCGTGGCCGTGCGTTCGCGCGCCCAGATCGGCATGGCCTCGCCGCTGGTTACCGTCGAAACCCACATCGGCGGCGGGTTGCCCCGGTTCACGCTGGTTGGCTTGCCGGAAGCAGCCGTGCGCGAAGCCCGGGACCGGGTACGCAGCGCATTGGAGAACAACGGTTTCGGTTTTCCGGACGGGCGCGTCGTCGTGAATCTGGCTCCGGCTGATCTGGCCAAGCAGGGCGCCCGATTCGACCTGGCCATCGCCATCAGCGTGCTGGCGGCTTCAGGCCAGGTGCCGGTGGAGCATCTCTCCCGCTTCGAGTTCCTGGCGGAGCTGGGCCTGTACGGCACCCTGCGCCACACCCGCGGGATTCTGCCCGCGGCGCTCGCGCTGGAAAACCCGAAAACGATCCTGATCGTCCCGGAAGCCAACAGACGCGAGGCCGAACTGGTCGCGTCACATGTGCTGGCGCCCTGCCGTAACCTGAATGATGCAGTCGCCCTGGTTCGGCAGCCCAACGGCGTACGGTCCATCGAGCACTCGCCATCGGTCGGCGAACAGGCCCCCGGTGTGGAGATTCTTGGTCTGGTCAAGGGCCACGAGACCGCCAAACGGGCGATGCAGGTCGCTGCCGGCGGCGGACACCACTTCCTCATGGTTGGCCCGCCCGGCACCGGCAAGACCATGCTCGCCCGCAGCATTGTCGAGCTATTGCCGCGGCTCACCGAATCCCAGGCGCTCGAAGTCGCAGCGGTTTATTCCAGTGCGGGATTGCTGCGGGACATCTACGACCAGGCGCCCTTCCGCGACCCGCACCACTCCGCCAGTGCGCCGTCCATCATCGGCGGCGGCCAGATCGCCACACCCGGCGAAGCGTCGCTGTCCCACCACGGCGTGCTCTTCCTCGACGAAATGCCGCACTTCCACCCGGCCGTACTCAATCTGCTGCGCGAGCCTCTGGAATCGCACCAGGCCACCATTACCCGCACGAACTACCGGGTGACGTTCCCGGCCCGCTTTCAACTGATCGCGGCAATGAATCCATGTCCGGCCGGACGCGTCTGCAGCGAGGGCAATTGCCGCTGCCGGCCGCACCAGGTGCAGGCCTATCAGGCGCGTGTTTCCGGCCCGCTGCTCGACCGCATCGACATGCAAATCTGGTTGCCGAATCTACCGAAGGAACTGCTCGCAGACCGAACCCGGCCAAACGGCAACACGGCGCCGCTGATCGAGGCGGTTGCCGACGCGCGGGCCAGGCAGATCGAGCGTCAATGCTGCCTGAATGGGCACCTTCGCGGGCCGCTCGCGGCAGAGCGTGCGCCCCTGGATAGTGCGGCGCAGACACTGCTTACTCAGGCGATCGACCGTTACCGGTTGTCCGCCCGCAGCTACCACAAGGCGATCAAGGTGGCCTGGACCGTCAGCGACCTCGAAGGGTCGGACCGCGTTACCGCCGCCCATGCCGCCGAAGCGCTCAGCTACCGTTCCATCGACTGGGAGTCGATGGTGGGGAGATAGGCCCTATTGTGCGGTGTCGATCATGTACTGAATGGCGTCCCGCATCTCGTCCTCGCTGCAGGTCATGCAGGTGCCCATGGGGGGCATCAGGTCGAAGCCGGTCAACGACGTCGCGACCAGGGTGTCCATGCCCTTGTCGATGCGCGGCTGCCATTCCGCGAGGCTGCCGAACAGGGGCGCTTCGGAGACCCCGGTGGCATGGCAGGCGAAGCAGAAGGTGTCGTAGATCTGCTGGCCGGAACGGGGACCGGCGCCCGCCGTCAGTGCAGCGGGGGCCGGCGCTTCGGCGGCAGGGGCAGACGTCTCGGTTTCGCCGCCCGCGGCGCGCGTCATGGCTGCAAGCGCGGCTTCGTCGAGGATACCGATGGCATGCAGCGACTCTGCCGCGCCGTCCAACGGAAAAAGGAACTCTGCGGGGCCGGCATCCCGATAATTCAATCGAACGCGCAGTGTCTCGCCCGCCCCGTCTTTCAGTGCCTGCCGGACGAACAGGGACGGTCCAAGCCCCAGCAGCAACGTCTGCGGTTCCTTGGCAGGCTGCTTGACCTGGAATTCCTGCTCCCGCTCCCCGACCGCGAGCGTCATCGAGTGATTGATCCAGGCCCCGTAGCGGCTCTCCTCCCCGCCGTCGAGATTCAGGTACGTGAATCGCATCGAGGAGCCCATTCCAGGTGACAAGGCAATGCTGGCGGAAGTTTCGGGCCATTGGATGCCGGATAGCGCCCACCGGCTGGTCACGGCCTGCTCCGGCGGCTCATCGACCGAGTCGACCACCGTCCAGTTCGAAGCGCCACCCTGCGATGCGGCGTCTGCAGACTGGCCGGGACAGCGTTCCCCGACACGGCACACCTGGCCGAAAGCGCGCAGGCGCTCGCGAACCTCGTCTGCGGAAGCGGCGGGTTGAATGGCATTGGCGCCCGGAACAGCCAGGGCGAGAATGGCAGCGAGAATGCGAATGTGCGTCACGTTTCGGTAACCGGTCTGGCGTGAAGCGCGGCATTATAGGGGCTCTTGCGGCTGCTGACAGCAAGAGCCCCGTGATTGGAGTTGCCGCAAATTGCCGCGCCGACGGATGTACCAGCAGCTTTTCCGGCACGGTTCCCGTCTGCAGCAGCAGACAGAATTGGTGTTTGAATCTGCAAATTCGAATATGAGGTTTCGGGCGCTCGTGCCGCCAGGTGCGCCGATGTCGGGGTCAGTCGTTGCCGGTTGCCTCGAACAGTTCCCGGCCAATCAGCATGCGCCGGATTTCGCTGGTGCCGGCGCCGATCTCGTAGAGCTTGGCATCCCGCAACAGGCGCCCGGCGGGATAGTCGTTGATGTAGCCGTTGCCGCCGAGTGCCTGAACCGCCTCGCTCGCCATCCATGTCGCTTTTTCCGCGGCATACAGGATGCAGCCCGCGGCATCGAAGCGCGTGGTGCGCCCCTGGTCGCAGGCGGCAGCCACCGAATAAACATAGGATCGGCAGGCATTCATGGTGGTGTACATGTCGGCCATCTTGCCCTGCATGAGCTGAAAGGAGCCGATGGGGCGACCGAACTGCTCCCGGTCGTGGACGTAGGGCAGCACCAGGTCGATACAACTGCGCATGATGCCGAGGGGGCCGGCAGCGAGCACGACCCGTTCGTAATCGAGACCGCTCATCAGGATGGCTGCGCCCTGGCCGACCCCTCCGAGCAATTGGGAGCGGGGGACGAAGCAGTCGTCGAATACGAGCTCGCAGGTGTCGGACCCGCGCATGCCGAGCTTGTCGAGTTTCGGCGCGGGTGAGAAACCGGGCATGCCGCGCTCAATCAGAAACGCCGTGACGCCCTTGGGGCCCGCAGCCGGGTCGACCGTGGCGTAAACCACCAGGACATCGGCGCCGGGGCCATTGGTGATCCACATCTTGTTGCCCGTGAGGCGCCAGCCGTCGCCATCTTCGGTGGCGCGGAGTTTCAGGCTCATGACATCGGAACCGGCGCCCGGTTCGCTCATGGCCAGGGCGCCCAGGAACTCTCCAGTAATCAACTTCGGCAGATAGCTGTTCTTTTGCTCGTCGGTGCCGAACCGGCGTATCTGATTGACGCACAGGTTCGAGTGAGCGCCGTATGACAGGCCGACGGATGCGGATGCACGGCTGATCTCCTCCATGGCGACGCAGTGTGCGAGGTACCCCAGCCCGGCGCCGCCGTACTGTTCTTCGACGGTGATGCCCAGCGCGCCAAGGGCGCCCAGTTTGGGCCAGAGAGCCCGGGGGAATTCGTTGGTCGCGTCGATCTCGGCGGCCAGGGGCGCAATTTCCGCGCTCGCGAAGTCGCGCACGCTGTCGCGGAGCATGTCCAGCGATTCTCCCAGCCCGAAATCGAAATCCCACATGTCCGCCTCCTTGAACGCGGTAAACTACGCGGAATCAGCCCGCGCCGGGCTGCAGCCGGCCCGATTGCCTTGTCCGCACCCCGACCTTTCCATCATCCGCCCCAACGCCCATTCCGGCAAGCGACCGCGCAAGACCCGAGAAGCGGCGTCCGCCCGGCAATCCCTTCGGTCAGCCCCATGCGCATACGATGAAAGTGCTCGTTACCGGCGTGGCGGGATTCATCGGCTCTTTCACGGCCCGGCGCCTGCTCGACCGTGGCGATGAGGTCATCGGCATCGACAATCTCAACGACTACTACGATGTCGAGTTGAAACACGCCCGTCTCGCGCCGCTTCAGGACGACCCGGGCTTTGCTTTCGAGAAGGTGGACGTGACGGACGGCGAGGCCATGCAGAAGGTTTTCGGGGAGCGCCGGCCGAACCGGGTGGTGCACCTGGCCGCCCAGGCCGGGGTCCGGCATTCGCTGGTCGACCCGCATGCATACATGGAAGCCAATCTCACCGGATTCGCAACTGTGCTGGAGGCGGCGCGGCAGGCGCAGATCGAGCACTTCGTCTACGCCTCGACCAGTTCGGTGTACGGTGCGAACACTAAGTCGCCTTTCTCGGAGCACGATGGCGCGGCCCATCCCCTGTCGCTGTATGCGGCCACCAAGCGGTCGAACGAATTGTTGGCACACGCGTACAGCCACCTGTATGGCATGCCGACGACGGGATTGCGCTATTTCACCGTCTACGGCCCCTGGGGACGACCCGATCAGGCGCTGTTCACCTTTACCCGACATATCCTCGCAGGCGATCCCATCGACGTGTACAACCATGGGCAGCACAAACGCGATTTCACCTACATCGACGATGCGGTGGAAGCGACTGTGCGAGCACTGGACCGATGCGCATCGCCGCATTCCGGCTGGGACAGCAGCGCGCCCGACCCGGCTGCATCGGCGGCCCCCTACCGGCTGTACAACGTCGGCGGCAACAATCCGGTCGACCTGCTGGGTTGTATCGGGCTCATCGAGCGGTTCCTGGGCCGACCCGCAACGAAACGCCTGTTGCCCCTGCAACCGGGCGATGTGGCGGAAACCTGTGCGGACACCTCCGGCCTTTTCCAAGACCTGGGTTTCGTGCCGGAAACGCCACTGGAAACCGGGATTAAACGGTTCATCGACTGGTATCGCGACTACTTCGGGGTTCCAGCAACATGAACTTCATCATCTCCGTCGCCTCGATCGCCGTACTGGTCGTCTCGATCCTGGTTGTCTGCCGATTCGCGAAGCTGCGGATGACGGGCTCGGATCCGGCGGCCTTTTTCACGTTCATGTCGATTCTGTTCACTTCCGGCATGGATGTCGGTCTCATCATGTTTCCGCTGGCGGAGTTCCCGATGTACGAAGCCGAAGATACCTACGGTTTCGCCAATCCCCTGGCGGTGATCTTCGGCAGTTGGGGGTTCCTCATCTGGACCTTCTACTTCTTGACGACGTTCTACTTTCTCGTCGTCGAGCCCCGGCTGAAGCTCTTCGAGATTCCCTGGGTAAAGCTCGTGAACAACGCCGTGGTCATCGGCACCTGTGCGTTCACGGGCTACCTGTTCCTGTTCTACCTGCCCACCTATATCGATGGCATTTCTCCGACGTTCCGGTACGGGCTCGTGGCGGCGGTCGTGTTGCTCGCGGTTCTGTCCAGCACCGATATCCGGTATGTGAAGGTTCTGAGCGTGACGTCGGTTGCCCTTTTCGGGCTGCTCGCGGTCGCAATGTGGTCAATGAGCGCGATGGGTCTGCCGGATATGGGCAGGATGCTCGGCAGACTGGGCGACTACTTCGCCAACATGCACCGGTTCGTGACCCCGATCAGCGATCACCATGCGTTTTATCTGTACTGGTGGTTCGCCTGGAGCATCATGATCGGCCAGTTTGTCGCACGCTTCGTGCGGAACCTGGCCACCTGGCAACTGCTGGCGTCGCTGCTCATCGTCCCGTCGGTACCGCTCGCACTGTGGTTTTCGGTCATCTACTTCTACTACACCCAGGAGGTTGCGGTGAGCGGCATCCTGAACCTGTTCATGATCGTCGTGGGCGTGGTCTTCGTCGTCAACTCCCTCGACTCGCTGACCCGACTCTATACCGACAACCTGAACCTGAAGGTCGAACGGCTTGGCGGCCCGCGCTACGTCGCGATGCACTGGACGCTGATCTTCGGGCTGATACTGCTGTATCAGTTCACGCCGTTCGAGATCGAGTGGGTGGGCCTGGTGGTGATCGGGCTCTATGTCGCCATCGGCTGGCTCGTTTACCGGCGGAGGCAGGGGATGTCTTCGACCGCGACGCCGCTTGCCGGCAATTGAAAGATCGGGAGGCCGTTGGATGCCAAAACTGGGGATGGGGCCGATCCGCAAGGCGCAACTGATGGCGGCGGCCTTCGAGTGCATTCACGAGTTCGGCTTCCCCGGCACGACCATCGCCCGGGTCAGCGAGAAGGCCGGGGTATCGGTAGGTATCACCAGCCACTATTTCGGCAGCAAGGAAGGGCTGCTCGAAGCGACCATGCGGCAGCTGATCAAGCAGCTTTCCACGCGCGATGCGCCGGAGGGCATCGACCCTGCGGACGCCAGGGCGCGCATCCTGCACATCATCGACAGCAACTTCGCGCAACAGCAGGTGAATCCCAAAGCGATCGTCGTCTGGCTCGCGTTCTGGGGGCACGCGATTCATGTGCCGTCGCTGACGCGGCTGCAGCGCGTCAACAAGGCGCGTCTGCAATCGAACCTGGCCTGGTGGTTGCGCAAGCTGTTGCCCGCCCAGCGCGCGCGGTTTGTCGCGGAAGGATTGGCAGCGCTGATCGACGGCCTGTGGCTGCGCGGCGCCCTGCAAGCGGAAGGCATCGACACGGCGCGCGCCCGCCAGCTCTGCGTCGACTATCTCGAATTGCAATTGAGCAGTGCCGGCGAGCCTGGTTCCGGCTGAGCCCCCGCCTCGCCGACGGAGCATCTGGCCCGCATCCGCCACCAACTTCCCGCTGCAGACGCCGATGCACTCGCGTAAGCGCGGCGGGCCGTCGGATCGAAGGAACGGGTCCCCAAGCTAACGAATTCAATAAAATCAATCACTTGGAAATCGGTTCCATGAAGGGGGTACCCCTCGCGCCTTCCCGCGCCCTTGCGACGACCGTCGATGAGATACGCGGGTCGAGCAGAACCGCTGGATTTTCTTGTTGAACCAGTGTTCAATAAAAACTCGATCGGTGCTGGAGAGAAATCGATGCAACCCCAAACGAAATTGGCGGCGTTGTTTGCCGCATTCCTATTGACCATTCCTGCCGGGCTCAACGCACAGATTCTGGAGGAGATCGTGGTCACCGCCCAGAAGAAGGAGCAGAGCCTGCAGGACGTGGGCGTTTCGGTGACCGCCTTCAACGCGGAGCAGATTGCCGCGCTCGGCTGGGACAATTCGCTGGACGTGGCGGCCCAGACGCCGGGCCTGGTCACCACCAGCAATACCGGCGACACGGCCAACATCGCGCTCTTCTCCATCCGCGGCGTCAGCCAGCTCGACTTCGCGGAGGGCCAGGAAGCGCCGGTGGCACTGTACCGGGACGAAGCCTACATCTCCTCGCCGGGCGCGTCCGGCATACCGTTTTTCGACGTGGAGCGCATCGAGATACTGCGGGGACCTCAGGGCACGCTCTACGGTCGCAACGCCACGGGCGGTCTCGTGCATTTCATCAGCAACCGGCCCTCGGACGAGGCCGACGGTTATCTGGAAGTGACGGTGGGGGAGTATGAGCAGCTCGGCATCACCGGTGCGTTCGGCGGTCCGCTCTCAGACTCCGTGCGGGGCCGGCTTGCGTTCTACAGCAATACCGACGATGGCTATGTCGACAACGCCATCGGTCCCGATCTGCGGGCGGACGATACCCAGTCCGTGCGCGGCCTGATCGACTTCGACATCGGCGAGCGCTCGTCGTTGCTGCTGATCGGCCAGTACACCGACATCGACACCCGCGGCGGTGTCTTTCACTCCGCCGCATCGAAAATCCGGGCCGACGGGCGAATCGTCTTCTGCGAACCCGGCGACACCGACTGCGGCACCTTCACGGCAGACCAACCCGTGGGAACCAACGGCTTCTTCAGCGGCGGTGCGCTCTTCGATGCGGCCGGCGGACGGGTCGACGACGGCATCGGCGACGAACTCGAAGGGGCGTACGACCGCACGGACAGCGGCGTCGACCGGGAAACCGTCAACCTGACGGGCATCTTCCGCACGAGCTTCGGCGAGGCGGTCGAACTGGTCAGCGTCACCGACTACACGGCGAGCGACAAGGTGTACGCCGAGGAAGACGACAGCACCCGCTACAGCGTAGTGACCTACGATGCCACCGCGGACATCGAGCAGTTCTCCCAGGAACTGCGCGTGAGCGGCGCCACCGACAGGATGGAATGGATCGCCGGCGCCTACTACCTGTACATCCAGAACGACTTCTCCGGGGCTTTCGCGTTTCCGTCCGACGGCTACCTGCCGCGCTTCGCCGGAGACTCCGAAACAAACACCATCTCGGTGTTCGGGCAGGTCGACTACAACCTGACCGATGACCTGCTGCTGACCGCCGGCCTGCGCTGGACCCGGGACGACAAGGACTTCGTCTACCAGATGGTCGAGTGCGATGTGGCTGCGCCGGCCAGCTTCGGGTTCTGCCCGCCGTTTTTGATCACCGATCCCGCGCTCAGGGCGGAGGGCGAAGCGCTGCTGGCGGCGGAACCGGGGGTCTACGATCTCACGGGATTTCTGGTGGATGGATCGCCCCACCCGTTCGAGCGCAAGGACGAGGAATTCTCCGGCAAGGCGCAGCTCGACTGGAGCGTAGGCGACGACGACCTCGTCTACTTCGGTGTCAGCCGGGGCGTGAAAGGCGGCGGCTTCAACACGCCCACCGACGGGTTCGACCTGGCGCACATCGACTTCGTGGGGTTCGACCCGGAGATCCTCATGGCCTACGAACTCGGCGCCAAGACCACCTGGGCCGACGGCCGGGTGCGGCTGAACGGCAGCGCCTTCTATTACGACTACGACAACTTCCAGGCGTTCTTTTTCGCCGATACGACCAGCCGGTTGATCAACTCGAAGGCGGAGTTCTGGGGCGGCGAAGCCGAACTCACGGTCTCTCCCGGTCACGGCTGGGACTTCCTGGCCGGAATCAGCGTTCTCGATACCACCGTCAACGGCACCTCGCCGGACGGCGGCACCGAAATCGACGACCAGAAGGCGCCCCTGGCACCGGACTTCAGCGCCAACGCCGTGGTCCGCAAGGAGTGGGGCCTGGGCAATGGCGGCGCATTCGCTGCGCAGGCGTCGCTGAACTACGTTGGCAAGCAGTACTTCAACGTCGTCAACGAGGAAGTGACCGAAGGCGGCAAGTACACCTTGATCGATGCGAAGCTGACCTACATTTCGCCCGAAGACAACTGGGAAGCCAGCGTCTTCGTCAACAACCTGACCGATGAGCGGTCGTTGACGTACAGTTACGACATCACCGGCTTCGGGTTCTACACGATCCAGGTGTTCGGCCCGCCGCGCTGGTTCGGGGCGAGCCTCAGGTATCGATTCGACTGACTCTCCCAATCGCCCGTCAGGTTGTCGAACGGATCGAGTTTGCAACCTGGCGCCGCCCTGCGGAGGGTTCCCCGGCCTGCTTGAATTTGGCGAAAGGGTGAAATGGTCCCGCCGGATTGGAACGACAATTCGTCCGGGCCGATTGCGTCGCCAAGCGAGGACCGCCCCTTGGGGACAGACAGTTACGACTACATCATTGTAGGCGCCGGTTCGGCAGGCTGCGTACTGGCCAACCGCCTGTCTGCCGTCGCCGAAAACCGCGTGCTGCTGATCGAGGCAGGCGGTCGCGACAACAGCCTGTTCCTCCGCATGCCGGCGGCTTTCTCCAGCGCGATGAACATCAGGCGGTTCAACTGGGGGTTCGTCTCCCAACCGGAGCCAGGGCTGGGCGGCCGACGCCTCGACTGTCCCCGGGGCAAGGTGCTCGGCGGGTCGTCGTCGATCAACGGCATGGTCTACGTGCGCGGGCATGGGCGCGACTTCGACGAGTGGGAGGCGCTGGGCGCTACGGGTTGGAACTATGCCAATTGCCTGCCTTATTTCCGGCGCTCCGAGAACTGGCAGGGCGGTGCGGACGCCTGGCGCGGCGGTGACGGCCCGCTGGCCACGGGCAGCGGCAACAACCACAACCGCAATCCCCTGTACGACGCATTCATCGAGGCGGGTGTGCAGGCGGGTTATCCGCGCACCGATGACTGCAACGGCTACCGGCAGGAAGGATTCGGCCGGATGCAGATGACCGTGGAGGGTGCGAACCGGGCCTCCTCCG
The DNA here is from genome assembly GCA_965221465.1 of Candidatus Azophilus sp. Classification (GTDB taxonomy): domain Bacteria; phylum Pseudomonadota; class Gammaproteobacteria; order Pseudomonadales; family Azotimanducaceae; genus Azophilus. The sequence continues at coordinate 4,146,509 of OZ244892.1, read as the reverse complement.
CTCGTGCCTACCTGGCGCCCGCGCGGGGGCGACGGAACCTCACGGTGTTGACGGGCGCCAACGTCGATTCGGTGCTGCTCGAGGATCATGTGGCGAGAGGCGTTGCCTTTCACCGCGGAAACCGGCGCATGCAGGCCCTTGCTCGCCGTGAAGTCATTCTGGCGGCCGGCGCCATCGGCTCGCCCGTCCTCTTGCAGCGCTCCGGCATCGGGCCGCGGGATGTCCTTGAAAACGCCGGTGTTGCGGTGGTGCACGAACTGCCGGCGGTCGGCGAGAACCTGCAGGATCACCTGGAGGTCTACTGTCAGTATCAATGCCTGCAACCGATCACCCTGAACGGGGTGCTGAATCCGCTCGGCAAAGCCCGTATCGGTTTGCGCTGGCTGTTGTTCAAGGACGGTTTGGGCAGCACCAATCACTTCGAATCCGGCGCCTTCGTCCGCTCCCGGCCGGAGATGGCGTGGCCGGACATCCAGCTTCACTTTCTGCCCGCAGCGATGCGCTACGACGGCGCTCAGGCGTTCGATGGCCACGGCTTTCAAGTGCACGTGGGGCCCAACAAGCCGAAGAGCCGCGGCACGGTCGCCATCGACCGGCCCGACAACGGCGCGAGCCCCCGCATCCTGTTCAATTACCTGACGCATCCCGACGACGTGCGCGTCTGGCGAGATTGCATCCATCTGATACGGGGTGTCGTTCGCCAACCGGCTCTCGACCCTTACCGGGGTGAGGAGATTCAGCCCGGCGCCGGGGTCGTGTCGGATGCAGCCATCGACCGGTGGGTGCGCGACAACGTCGAAAGCGCCTACCACCCTTCCTGCACCTGCCGAATGGGCGATGACGCAGACGAATCGGCCGTGGTGGACCCTCAGTGCCGGGTGCGCGGCCTGAAGCGGTTGAGGGTGGTCGATTCCTCGGTGTTTCCGACCCTCACCAACGGCAATCTGAACGCGCCCACGATGATGGTCGCCGAACGGGTTGCGGACATGATTCTCGGGCTCCCGTTGTTGCAGTCGGACCCGGGCCTCGAACTCTATCCGGGCGACGAAACGGCCGAGCAAGCCTGAGCGGAACGTCGTCCCGGTAACACCTCACTACGATGAGCGGCGGATCTTGACCAGATAAAGCAAGCGGTCGCCCATCGAGGCCAGGGTGGTTGCGACCAGAACCCAGGCGAAAACGACAATCAGCAGCGGCACGAGCCAATCGAGGCTGAACGCTTCGCGGCCGATGACGGTGCCGGCCAGAACGAAATAGCCGACACCGTTGATCTTGCCGAGACTGTTGGTGCGCAGGGCGCGGCCGGCCAGCGCGCCGGAGTCGAAGGTGTATTGCACGAATGCCGAGGGGATCAGCGCCACCAGCAGCCAGGGCACCCAGCCGACGGCGGCGAGCCCCGCCAGCGTCAGGGTGACGAAGGTGCAGTCGGTGGCGTGATCGAAGAACCCGCCGCCCGGGGTTGCCTGGCCGAAGCGCCGTGCCGCCACGCCATCGAGCAGGTCGGTCAGCACGGCGAGTGCGAACAACGCCAGGGCCAGACGCCACCGGCCGGTGGCTACTGCCCACGCGCAGAACGGCGCCGCAAGCAGCCGCAACCCGGTCAGTGCATTCGCCAAGGTCATGGCGAACATGTTAGCTCGACTGACGCCATTCCGCGCCGGCTCAAACCCGACCCGATGAGCCGAGCATGTGATTCGGCCGGCCGAACCGGCACACCGGTGGACCGATGTGCCGGGGGCCGTGCAGTGGCGACGAGAAAGCGATGCTCCTGAAGCAGTCGAGAAATTGCGCCGATTCGTCGGACCTGGGTGTAGGGCTCATCCGACCCATTCCGACATCGAAATCCCGCTTTGCGACAGGTTCCGCGGGTTCCCGGTTTCGGCGCGGCCGGCAGCAAGGCAGGCGTGCTATATTCGCGGGCCCTGTTTGCACGATGGCCGACCGTGGACGACGTCAACGACGTCCGTGAACTTGTTGAGCGCCATATCGGCCGCATCGGTGGGCCGATTACCGCCTTGCGTGGCATCGTCGAGCGCTGCGGCTGGATTCGCTCTACTCATCTGGAAACCGTTGCCGACGTATTCAATCTGAGCGTTGCGGAGGTCCGCGGCATCGTCGGCTTCTACAGCGATCTGCGCACGGAACCACCCGGCCGCAAGCACATCCGCATCTGCCAGGCGGAAGCCTGCCAGGCGTTGGGGGCGCGGTCGCTCACCGCGGCGGTGACCGGCAAGCTCGGCATCGGGCTCGGCGAGACCGCCGCGGACGGCAGCGTCAGTCTGGAAGCCGTCTATTGCCTAGGGCTCTGTGCGAACGGGCCCAACGCCACGGTGAACGGCAGCCCCATGGTTCGTGCCACGTCGGAGGGCCTGACGGCATGAGCATCGCCAAGGTGCCAAACGAGACCCTGGCCAACGCGCTCGGCGCGAATGGCATCGCCGATGCATTGGCCGCCCAGGGACGACAGGTGGTACGCACCGGATCTCACGGGTTGAGCTGGCTCGAACCGATGGTCGAGATCGACGGGGTGGCTTACGGCCCGGTCCGCGACCCGGACGACCTGGATTCGGTCAGGCTCGGGCTCGTGCAGGCGTTGCCGGAGCTTGCGCGGCAGACGCGGCTGGTCTTCGACCGTTGCGGGCATGTGGACCCATTCGATTACAACCCGACGTGGATTCGCGCACAGCTTGAACGCGAGCCCGCCGACATCCTCGAGGAGGTTTGCCTGAGCGGCTTGCGCGGCCGCGGCGGTGCCGGCTTTCCCGCCCACATCAAGTGGCGCACCGTGCACGAAACGCCGGCGGACGAAAAGTACATCGTGGTCAATGCCGACGAGGGCGACTCGGGCACCTTCGCCGATCGGCTGCTGATGGAGGGAGACCCCTTCCGATTGATCGAAGGGATGCTCATTTCCGGCCACGCGACCGGGTCCCGCAAGGGAATCGTCTATCTGCGCTCGGAATACCCTCTGGCGGCGGAAATCCTGCAAAAGGCGATCGAGGCGGCCCGGGGCATGGGTCTGCTGGAGACGTTCGCCATCGAACTCTTCGTCGGCGCCGGGGCTTATATCTGCGGCGAGGAGACATCGCTGCTCGAGAGCCTGGAAGGCAAGCGCGGGGAAGTGCGCTCGAAACCGCCGGTGCCCGCCGTTGCCGGCCTCTTCGGGCGCCCGACCCTGGTGCACAACGTCATTACGCTGGCTGCCGTCCCTGCCATTCTAGAAAGGGGCGGCGCGGCCTATGCGGAACTGGGGGTCGGCCCTTCCGCCGGAACCATGACGTTTCAATTGGCCGGCAACATCCGCCGCGGCGGCCTGATCGAATTGCCGTTCGGCATTCCATTGCGCGAACTGATCGAAGACTGGGGCGGCGGCACGCTGAGCGGGCGTCCGGTGGGCGCGGTGCAGATTGGCGGCCCCCTCGGCGCCTATCTGCAGGATGCACAGCTCGATACGCCGCTCACTTACGAAGCGCTGGCAGAACTGGGCGCCGGCATCGGCCACGGCGGGGTGGTGGTCTTCGACGACACCGTCGACCTGGTACAGCAGGCACAGTTCGCGTTCGCCTTCTGCGCCCACGAATCCTGCGGCAAGTGCACCCCCTGCCGCATCGGCGCAGTGCGCGGCAAGGAGACCGTGGAGACCTTGATGGCAAAGGGATTTCGTCTTGCTCCGGGTGCGGACCAAACGGCCGGCGGCGACGGACAGGGCAGCGCCGAATTGGCTATCATTGGCGATCTGTGCGACGTCATGGAGGAGGCGAGCCTCTGCCAGATGGGTGGCATGACGCCCATCCCGGTACGCAGCGCGCTGGGGCTGAAATGAGACTTCACGATTTCGACTACGGCACGCCGGCTTCTGCTGCTGCGGAGACGGTGACGCTGACCATCGACGGCACCTCGGTGTCCGTGCCCGCCGGTACGTCCATCATGCGGGCCGCTGCCACTGCCGGCATCCCCATACCCAAGCTTTGCGCCACCGACAGCCTGAGCGCCTTCGGTTCCTGCCGGCTCTGCCTGGTGGAAATCGACGGGCGCCGCGGCATGCCGGCCGCCTGTACCGAGCCCGTTCAGGCCGGCCTGGTGGTACGCACCCAGACCGATGCGGTGGCCAGAATCCGGCGCGGCGTCATGGAACTGTACATCTCCGACCATCCCCTCGACTGCCTTACCTGCCCCGCCAACGGCGACTGCGAACTCGAGGACATGGCCGGCGCCGTGGGCCTCCGGGAAGTGCGTTATGCCAACGGCAGCGAACACGCCAACCACCTCGATGCACCGAAGGATGCCTCCAACCCCTATTTCACCTTCGACCCGTCCAAGTGCATTGTCTGTTCCCGCTGCGTTCGCGCCTGCGACGAGATTCAGGGCACCTTCGCGCTCACCATCGACGGACGCGGTTTCGATTCGGTGGTGAAGACCGGCGCGGACGATTTCTTCTCCTCGGAATGCGTCTCCTGCGGCGCCTGCGTGCAGGCCTGCCCCACGGCGACGCTGATGGACAAGTCGGTGATCGAGCACGGCGTGCCGGACCGGGTGGTGAAGACCACCTGTGCGTACTGCGGCGTCGGCTGCTCGTTCAGGGCGGAAGTAAAGGGCGACCAGGTGGTGCGCATGACGCCGGACAAGGATGGCAAGGCGAACCACGGCCATTCCTGCGTCAAGGGGCGTTACGCCTGGGGTTACGCCAATCACCAGGATCGGATTCTCGAACCCATGGTGCGCGAACGCATTACCGACCCCTGGCGGGTCGTGTCCTGGGAAGAGGCCATCGAACAGGCCGCAACGCGCCTTAAGGCAGTACAGTCAAAATACGGCAACGCTTCCATCGGCGGCATCACTTCGTCGCGCTGCACCAACGAAGAGGTCTGGCTGGTGCAGAAGATGGTGCGGACGGCGTTCGGCAACAACAACGTCGATACCTGTGCGCGGGTCTGCCACTCGCCCACCGGCTACGGGCTGAAAACCACCTACGGCACCTCCGCCGGCACCCAGAATTTCGACTCCATCGCACTGGCGGACGCGATCGTGGTGATCGGTGCGAATCCCACCGAAGGGCACCCGGTTTTCGCCTCGATGATGAAGCGGCGCCTGCGTGAGGGCGCAAAGCTCATCGTTGCCGACCCGCGGCGCATCGACCTGGTGCGCTCTCCCCATGTCGAGGCGGATCACCACCTGGCGCTGCTGCCGGGCACCAACGTACCGCTCATGAACGCATTCGCGCACGTGGTCGTGACGGAAGGCCTGGTAGACCGGGAATTCGTCAACGAGCGCTGCGACCTCGAGTCGTTCGGCGAGTGGCTCGAATTCGCCGCGCTGGAAGAGAACTCGCCGGAGCGGGTCGCTGCCATCACCGGGGTTGCCGCCGAAGACATCCGCGCCGCCGCGCGCCTGTACGCCGGGGCGAAAAACGGGGCGATCTACTACGGGCTCGGCGTCACCGAGCACAGCCAGGGCTCGACCATGGTGATGGCCATGGCAAATCTGGCCATGGCCACCGGTAACATCGGCCGTCCGGGGGTGGGCGTCAACCCGTTGCGCGGCCAGAACAATGTGCAGGGTTCCTGTGACATGGGGTCGTTCCCCCATGAGTGGCCGGGCTATCGACACATTACCGACGATGCCGTGCGCGCCACCTTCGAACAGGACTGGGGCGTCGGCCTTTCCGGCGTGCCCGGCTTCCGCATTCCCAACATGCTCGATGCCGCCTGTGCCGGGGAGTTCAAGGGCATCTACATCCAGGGCGAAGACATCGCGCAATCCGACCCGAACACCCAGCACGTCGAGGCAGCGCTGGGCTCGATGGAGTGCGTGATCGTCCAGGATCTGTTCCTGAACGAGACGGCCAAGTTCGCCCACGTGTTCTTCCCGGGCACCTCGTTCCTCGAGAAGGACGGCACCTTCATCAATGCGGAGCGGCGCATCAACCGGGTGCGACCGGTGATGCAGCCGAAGACCGGCATGACGGAGTGGCAGGTCACCGAGGCACTCACCCGGGCACTCGGTTACCCGATGCAGTACGGCTCGGCGAGCGAGATCATGGACGAAATTTCGAGGCTTACGCCGACGTTTGCGGGCGTGTCCTTCGCCATGCTCGACCGGGTCCACAGCGTTCAATGGCCCTGCAACGAGGCCGCACCGGAAGGCACGCCGATCATGCACCGCAAGGAATTCGTGCGCGGCAAGGGCCTGTTCGTGCTTACCGACTATCAGCCGACGGACGAGAGGGCGAACCGGAAATTCCCGTTGCTTTTGACCACCGGGCGCATTCTCACCCAGTACAACGTGGGCGCGCAGACCCGGCGGACGGACAATATCGAGTGGCTGAACGAAGACCGCCTGGAGATTCATCCCGCCGATGCGGAGACGCGCGGCATTCGCACCGACGACTGGGTTTCGGTGACCAGCCGCATGGGCGAGATCACGCTGCGCGCCGAGGTGACCGGGCGCGTCGCCGCCGGCGTCGTCTACACCACGTTCCACCACCCCTCCACGGGAACCAATGTCGTCACCACCGAGTTGAGCGACTGGGCAACGAATTGCCCGGAATACAAGGTCACCGCCGTCGAGGTGCGGCCCGCCAATCATCGCTCCCCCTGGCAGGAAGAGCACCTGAGCCGGGCCAGCGAGCAGGTCGGGCTGCTGCCGGCCTGACTGCTGCGTTGCACGCAACAGATCGCCGCGGCCCGGCACCGGGACGGTCAACCCGCTGACTCGTGTCGGCTATTGAAAATTCGATGCGTTTCGGCGCGCTTTACTGTGCCCTCGACGGTTTTGCGCTTTCCGAAGCGCACCGAATCTGCCGTGCGTGGCATTGGGTACGAATAAGGGTTTTGGCCCGGGCAATGTGAAACAGCCTCCAGGTTTTTGGTTCTCCAGTGACTGAATCGCCACCGCATGCTCCTGACGGCCGATTGACCGCCGCCAGCCTCAGGGTCGACATCGAAAAGATCTCGCCGGACGAACTGCGGCGCCCCGGAAAGGATGTCATCACCGTCGAGGAGCCGCTGGAAATCCGGTTGTCGTACACGGCGGGCGGCGAACGCATCGAGCAGAGCGTTTCGGTCACCATGCGCACGCCCGGCAACGACGAGGAACTGGCGATCGGATTCCTCGCAGGGGAAGCGATCATAAGGGGCAGCGGCGACGTGCGCCGGGTCCAGCACTGCCAGCCACCCAGCCCGGACAAGGGCATCCGCAACGTGATTCGAGTGGAGCTTGCCGATGACATCGGCGTCGATGCGGGCGGATTGCTGCGGCACTTCTACACCACGTCGAGTTGCGGGGTATGCGGCAAGGCCTCACTGGAAGCGGTGCGCGTGCAGATACAGCCGCGTCCGCCATCGACGTTTGCCATCTCTGCCGCGGCGCTGAAGGGATTGCCGGCGGCACTCCGCTCCCGACAGACGGAGTTCGCCCGCACAGGCGGCCTTCATGCCGCCGCGAGTTTCGATGCGAGCGGCGCCATGGAACGGGTGCGGGAAGACGTGGGCCGGCACAACGCCTTCGACAAGCTTGCGGGCTCGTACCTCGGCGACGGAAACCTGGCGCGCCGAGGCGTGCTATTGAGCGGCCGGGCCAGTTTCGAACTGCTGCAGAAGGCCGCGGTCGCCGGCGCGCCGCTGGTCGCCTCCATCGGCCCGCCTTCGAGCCTGGCCGTGGAACTGGCACAGGACCAGGACATCACCCTTGTCGGGTTCCTCAAATCGGACCGCTTCAACGTCTATACCGGGAGAGAACGAATCACTGCCTGACCGGGCAGGCTTACGGGAATCTCCGAAATCGGCGCCTTGCGCTTTCGACCAGATGGTCATTTACAAGCGGTCTGCCGTTCAATCGACGATGTGATAGACGGGCGCCTTCTCCAGTTCCCACTCGTCGGTGTGCCGGTCGTAGCGCGACAGGGTGAAGCAGTGCCAGTCCTTGTCGTCCAGCTTCGGGTGGTCGCCCCGGTAGTAGTAGCCTGGCCAGCGCGTTTCCTGCCGGAACAGGGTGTGATGCGTCACCGCCTCCGATGCCAGAACCCGGTGGCGGAGTTCCCAGGCTCGCTGCAACTGGTGCAGGTCTTCGGCGGCAAGGCGGGCGAGGTCCTCCTTCAGCATGCCGAGCAATTCGAGCCCGCGCCTCAGCATCGGCTCGTTCGTGGTGTAGTGGGCACCGATGCCGCCGACGTATTCGTCCATCAGTTGCTCGAGCCGCTGCAGGCCGTTGATCGGCAGAATGTAGCTTGGCGAGACGGTTCCCGCGACGATTTCGTTGCGGCCGACGCTGTAGTTCTCCAGGGGCTGGAAGATCTGTTGCTGGAGATCGCCGTACTGCCGCTCGCCGATGGTGGGATGCTCGCCGGCATGGTCCGTTACGAATCTGACGGCCGCCTTGGCGGCGATGCGGCCCTCGGTAAAAGACCCGGATGAGAACTTGTGGGCGCTGCCGCCTATGGTGTCGCCGGCGCCGAAGAGCCCCTCCACCGTCATCATCCGGTTGTATCCCCATTGGTAATCGGCCGGTGCGCAGTCAGCCGGCCCGCTCGCCCAGGCGCCCGAGCAGGTGGCGTGCGAGCCCATGACGTAGGGCTCGGACGTCGTCAGTTCCGGATTGGTATGCTTGGGATCGATGTTCTGAGACGCCCACACCACGGCCTGGCCGATGGTCATGCCGAGAAAGTTCTCCCAGCCGACGGTTTCCTTGTGCGGATCTTGAAACGCTTCCCGGGTGACCATGCGGATGGGCCCGTTGCCGGCCTTCACCTCTTCGAGGAACGCATGGTTGCGCAGACAGGTCGGCACCGGGTGCCTGTCGATGTAGTCGCCCACCAGCGCCCTGGTGTGCTCGGCCCACTTCGACTCGTATTCCTGCCCGTAACCGTTTTCGGTGTAGGTTTCGAGGTGCAGGAAGTAGGCGCCGACCGGGCCGTAGCCGTCCTTGAAACGGGTGAGGACGATGCGGTTTTCCATCTGTGTCATTTTCGCGCCGGCGAGAATCGGAAGGGCGTAGGCGGAGGCGCTGCTCCAGGGCGCGTACCAGGTTCTGCCCATGCCCTCGCCGGCGGCGCGCGGTTTGTAGATGTGCGATGCGCCCCCTGCGCAGACGATGACCGCACCGGCGCGAAAAACGTGGAAGTCGCCGGTGCGCACGTTGAAGCCGACGGCTCCTCCGACGCGGTTTTCGCGCTTCTCGTCCATCAGCAGGTGGGTGACCATGATGCGGTTGTAGACCTCTGTCGCAGCCTTGCCTGCGGCTTCGGCGACGATCGGCTTGTAGCTTTCGCCGTGAATCATGATCTGCCACTTGCCCTCGCGCTGATACCGGCCGGTTTCCGGGTTGCGCATGATGGGCAGGCCCCATTCCTCGAACTTGTGCACGGTGGAATCGACGTGCCGGGCGATGTCGTAGCCGAGATCTTCGCGCACCAGCCCCATGAGGTCGTTGCGCGCATAGCGCACGTGGTCTTCCGGCTGGTTCTCGCCCCACTGCATGCCCATGTAGCAGTTGATTGCATAGAGCCCCTGGGCCACCGCGCCGCTGCGCTCGATGTTGGCCTTCTCGACGCAGACGATCTTCAGATCGCGGCCCCAGTGCCGGGCTTCGTAGGTGGCCCCGCAGCCGGCCATGCCGCCGCCGATCACGAGGATGTCGGCGTCTACGAAAACGGTCTTGCGCCGATTGAATAGCCCCACTAGATGCTCCTGTTCTCGATTGGCGCGGCGAGGCCGGCAACGCCCTTTCTGAACCGGTCGGGGGTCAGTGCAGGCAGGTCCGGCACGTTGAGCGCCTCGGGTTCGTGGGCCAGTTGCTCGGAACTCAGGTCTTCCGGGGTGGGCGGCGGCAATTCCGACGGCGATGGAATCGAACCCCAGGGTGTGGTGCGGATGGGCGATTGAAACTGCTTGACGCGCCCGTCCCGGAACTCCACCCGCCAGGAGACCGTGCCCTTGGCCTCTTCCCGAAGCACCCGAACGCTGTGGCCGAGCGGTGCGAAATCGGCGTATCCGCGCACATCGATGGCATTCTGCGGGCATGCCTTGACGCACGAGTAGCATTCCCAGCACATGTTGGGCTCGATGTTGTAGGCCCGGCGGTACGTCGTGTCGATGTGCATGATGTCGGACGGGCAGATGTCCACGCAGTGTCCGCAGCCATCGCATTGAGTCATGTAGACGAAAGTGGGCATGGTTCAGTCGGCCATCAGTAGTTGCTGGGCAATCCGCGGACGCCGCCGAGCGATTCGGGTTTATCTGCCGGCTCGGGCAGACCGTGTCGCGAACCGTTCGCGTTCGCCACGCGTTTCTCGAGCGCCGCCGCGGGTTTGAAGAACATGTGTGCAAACTTCGACCAGGGGATCGACCCGAAGAGCACCGTATTGGCAATGACGTAGAGGCAGAACAGCAGCGTTGCCCAGCCCGAAGCGCCCCCGGCCTGGGACAGCGACCACGCGAGCCCGAAGGTTGCGCTCGCCAGGAGCGACAGCACGAACAGGTCTGCCTGCACGATACGGAAAGGGGAATTGCCCTCCGCCGCCACGTCGGCGCGAATGAAGAACCAGAACCAGTAGCCGCCGATGCAGACCATCAGGGCACCGATGTGCCACATCCAGACAAGCACGCCCGGCGCCGGGGCAGCCGGCGGCGCGGCGAAGACGAGCAGCACCGAGGCAACGACGTGGGTGAGAAAGCCGTACATGGTCAACAGGTGGGCGATGCGCCGCCGCACCGTACAGAACTCGCTCGAGGTCAGCACCTCCATGCAGAAGGTGCGCACGGCCAGTGACGCCATTTCTCCCGCACCGACGCGTCGCGACCCCCGATTCGCGGCACGACGCCAGCTCTCGAAGAAGAACCTGGCATTTTTCCGGTGGACCATGTCGAACAGGGTGCCGGCCGCCACGAGTACCGTCATCGCAATCACGTAGGCCTCCAGGGCAGCGGGCGGAACGAAATGCGGAATCCCGGCGATCGGGTTGTTGGTGAACATGGAGGGGTTTCCACGGGCAGCAGACAGTGCCGCTAGGGTTTCCGAGTCCGCGGCGATTGTCAATGCGGCTGGAGCTTCAAATTGGCGGAGGCCACCGGCGGCCAGGTGTTACGACTGGCATTCCGAACCACTGGCTCCGTCAATCGACGTGAGCCTTGATCAACCAAGTACGCTGCGTCCGTCGGTAGCGCGCGGGTCCGAGTGATTTTCCCCAAGTGCACACCAAGTTGTGATCACGCTGCAAGTTTCTTGATCTTCCTGTGAAGATCGCTTTCTGCCTCCAGGGACGCGACCGCAGTTCCGGCAACGTTTGTCAGTCGTGCGAGATCGCGCCGAGGAATCTGTTGCTGGTCCTCGAACACGATTATGGATTCAAATGCCAGGTCGTTCAGCAGGAAGTGCGAGAGCATGATAGTAGTCAGGCGTGCCTTGTCGCGGTTGGGAACTCCATAAAGGAATATCGACGATCCTTCCCGACCTTCAAGCCGGTAGTCGACTGGATAGTCGTCTCCATTGGGAACGCCCGGCGGCACAAAGTCCGGCTGAATTGTCTCTTCGTCGATCATTCCAAATAACAGGACTTTGAGGTCTTCGTAGAATGTCGAAGTCACTCTCTCGCGGCTGAGAAAGATCAGGTCATGGATTTTGGTGAGTGCCTGGCCAAACATGAACACAGTATCCGCAATCCGGTCCGGTGACGTTTCAGCCGTAAAGACACCGTTGTCTTCATCGATGTCGCTCTCTCGGACAATCTGCTCGCGGAGAACCGCCCGTGTGCCATCGTAGAACGCATCGACGTCATGCTCGTAACTCAAGTGCATGAGTGTGTGGCCACGATCACTCAACATGACGCTACCCGCCGTGGTTTCGGAAAGATAGATCGGGTAGTGGTCACCGTCGGGAAACGTAAACGGTGAATCCAGCATGAGAACACCATCTTCGCGCTTGTGAATTCGGACTCGCGCGCAAAGCCTCTCGCACAGCATTTTCTCCAAAAGTTCTTGTTCAAGAGCCATCGAACAGGTCCGGTTCATCATGCCGAGCCTTCAAGCCCTGCACGCTGCAATCCTCGATCAGACAGGCGAGCGCTCCGCCCAAAGTCCTGTATCGATTCGTTTCTTCGGCGTGGCTGTCGATTTTCTTCCCAGCATTCATGGATTCCGCCGTCGCACGATGAATATGGCATCGATAGTGGATGTCGCCATGGCGGTGGCTGGAGCCATTGTAACGAATAAGACTGAGGGGTTTCCCTCCTGTCTGGATCAACGCCAGACCGCACGAAAAGTCATTTGCGTCGTCCATGTTCTCTCGCAGATAAACGCGATACCGAATACCGTCATCGGTTTCAGCAACGTGATTACGTTGCCTGTGGCGACCAGGTTTTTCTTTCCAACGCGCATTCGGATCATTCACCCGTTTTGCAACAGAACGGTACGCATTGAGGTCATCATCTGACAACACCAAGTCACTCATCGTGCTACGACTCCGGTTTATCGCTGACGATAGTCCAAGCGAAACTTCACGCGCCAGCTTGTCGGATAGTGTAATCGTTTCAGCGATTTGACGTTTTTCAATCTGGACGTGTACTGGGAACACATTCACGGTATCGACGCTGAGTATTTTGAGGGCAGGCAAGCGAAACGGCGCTCAGAGCGGCGTTTTTGCGAACTGGTTGAGGTAGCGGCCCAACTCGTTGCGCCGGTATCCAATTCGGTGCATCGCCCCGACAAGGTCCCGCCAGGAGTAAGCCTCCTCCAGCCATGCGCGCAGGATTTCACAGTGTTCAGCCTCGGACAGCCAAGCTTCAATGACGTGCTTCTGGCGGGGCGTGGGCGCCGAGGCTCGCACGGCATGGTAGAACTCTTCGCTCGTGGGCGGTTCGCGCCATCCCGCGGTGCACGAGAAGAATCGGGCCTCAACCGCCGCGATGCGCTCCTTCGCGGCGTCCTCCGGCAAGCCGCAGGCCGATCGTATGGCGTGCCGGTCCGTCGGCGTTTCCCCATCTGCGTGAAAAGCTTCTGGAGGCAGCAGGTCGCACGGGTCCCCGTAAGTGACTGCAATCCGCGAATCAATGGCCGTGGCAGCTTCAGGTGTCGTGCGCACTTCGTCAGGCGCGAAACGCTCACTGGAATCAAGCCCCCTACGCAGCGGAGACTCCACCGCCCGTTGTTCGTTACGCGGTCGTTGCAGCATGGCCGCATCGTACCATGAGGTCTCTGGACCGGCACTCGCCCCTCGCACGGGTCTTACCGCACGAGGCGACCCAATGAGATTTCGAGTTCAATCATCCTGAACGAGTACTCAATGCCCGGCATTCAGTCATCAGTTCCATCTCTTTCGAATGTAGCTGACCAAATCCGGCCCGGATAGCTCTCTGGTAGAGTTGTTGACTCTTACGTAGAACGATCTTGAATTCTTGGGAGTGCGCAGATACACAGGGTCCGGAGATCGCTGAATCTCGCACAGGCAGATCTTTCGCCCTTCGAAGTCTTCAATGCTGATCTTTGTCATGGTGCCGGCAACGGCGCCAAGCTCGGATATGATGGCGTTGGTGATCGAATTTACATACTTGTCGACATCCCAACTTTTGGCCTCGAGGTCATTCTCAACTCCGATAGCCTGGCCATCGTCGTTCACGCCAATTGCCAGTGTTCCGCCTTTTCCATTCAAGAATCCTGCGACGGGTTTTAGCACAGAGGCGAGGAAAATGACGTTTTGAGGAACGTCTGGGTTTTCGTAACTATAGTAAGCCGAAGATTTGTACTCCAATCGTTCGCTTTCCTCGGCCCCAAGAATCTCTTTGAGGCTACTCTGCACTGCAACAACTTCCGATGTGATTATGCCAACAGGAATAGCGATGAAGGCATAGCCGAGAATCATGATCAACGAACCAAACATCTGACCCACCGGCGTTGCTGGTGAGAGACTTGGATGACCTACGGTGGTGAGCGTTGCAATGACCCAGTATGCGGCTTTTGGCAGGCTTGTGAATCCATTTTGCGGGCCTTCCAACATATACATGAATGCACCAGCGATCATCACCACAAGCGCGACAATCGTAGCGAAGATGCCGATCTTATAGCGAGCAGCAATCAGAGCGGTGCTGATCAGATCGGCTGCTCGAGAAAATCGGCCAAGTTCGAATATTCTCAGTATTCGCATTACTCGAAGAACGCGTAGTACTGCAAGTGTTTCCCAGCCTGGAACCAGAAAAGCGATATAGGTGGGAATGATGGCGAGAAAGTCTATAACGCCAAAAAAACTACGTGCGTATTGGGCAGGGCGTGGGTGACACCAAAGCCGGACAACATACTCGATCGTGAAAAGTACGGTAAATGCAATCTCTGCCATACGAAGCCGGTAGGACAAAACCGATTGAGTGTCTACCGTTGAATCAAGCATGACGACGGCCACGCTTGCCAGAATGAACGCGAGCAATACGGTGTCAAAACGCTTTGCCTGTTTGCCGGCTTTGCCGAAAGCGACTTGGAACGTACGTTCCCGAATGGATTCGCCACTTGTGTTGTTCATGTTTCGCCAATCCCCTCCATGACTGTTGTTTGCAGACACAAAACGTTCCATGTTGTCGAGTACTTGGCAATAATTCAAGCGTATTCGCGGGGTTCGAATCCGCTCGGAGCGTTTTTCGATCGGATTGAATCAGGTCGGGCAAACACTATCCGACGGACACCCGTGCTTCGGCCAGCCTCTTGCGCAGATCCAGATGTCTGGCCTTTGTCAGCGGGTAGTTCCAGGCCCACGGGGTGGTCAGCTGAAAGCGGTCGCCAGGCCGAACACGAAAAGCAGTTCAGGTCCAGGGTCGAACCCTCGTCCATGCCGGTCTCGGGCTCCGGCTCATATCCGGCGAGTTCGAGCATTCCCCGCACGACGGCCGAGCCAAGCGTCTGCCAATCTTGCTGGTTAACGACCAGACCGCAATGAACCAGGCAGCGCGGTCCTCGCCGGTCTGGAGAAGGTCGATGTCGATCACGTCGGCCTTCACCGAATGGGATTGACCCGGAAGAAGCCCGCCAGGGTGCCGGTGACCGCCGTGATTGGCGGTCTGCAGTAGAAATCGCCCGTGCCCGATTTTCCAACACCGGGCAGCCCGGCGACACATGCTTTAGACTCGCCGGAAGCAATCACGAGGAAATCACGACATGGCAGAGTACATCCCGACCCCGGTCAAGTGGGTTCGCGAGCAGGTGGAACTCTATGAAAGCAGCGGCGGTACCGAGGGCACCACCTTGCTCGATACGGGGATGCCCTGCATCCTCTTTACGCACCGGGGCAACAAGACGGGCGCCATTCGCAAGACGCCGCTGATGCGCGTCAAGGACGGCGACAGCTATGTGCTGGTGGCTTCGAAGGGCGGACGGCCCGACAACCCGGTCTGGGTCTACAACCTGCGCGCCGACCCGGATATCGAACTGCGCGATGCTACCGAAGTCCAGCCCATGCGCGTTCGCGAAGTCGAGGACGAGGGGGAACGGGAGCGGTTGTGGGCACTGGCAGTGGCGGCGTTTCCGCCCTACGAGGAATACAGGAACAAGACGTCACGCACCATCCCGATATTCGTTGCGGACCCCCGCTGAGCGCGCCCTCCGCTACTTGCGCGGTGCTTTCCTGAAGGATCCTGTCCGGCACGCGAACCGGACACAGTGAGACGGGGTCGATCAATTCGACACTCGGCAGAAACCACTAGGAGACCGCTGAGAGGCCTTGATTCCTTTGATTTCGCGGCGCTCGTGCAGGCGAGTCGAGTCTGCAGCCGAGTGCCGCATTCCCGGCAGGCTGGAGCATATGCCGATACGCAATGCTGCGCTCCGATCGATGAATGCAATGCCTCGCGCATTGTTCCGGGGGGATCGGCAAAGCGATCGATGCGCCCGCGGCACAGCCGTGCTGCTGCCAAACGGTGGTTCCGCACGGCTCGCAGGCCGGCCTGCACCTGCTTGGCGCGCGGGTCGTGCTGCGTTAAGGTCGCCAACGTGACGATGCCGCGGCCGGCCAGGCAAGCGGTGCCCGGGCGCAAACTCGATTCGTCCGTAAACGTGACCCGCGAAAAAGAGGCCTGGATGACCCAGCCACCTGCCTTCCTGCTTGAAGACGACAGCGGCGAGCCGCACGCCTTTCCCGGTTCCGCGCCCGCGCTGGTCTGCTTCGTCAAGGAGGATTGCCCCACCTGCAACGACGTGATGCCGCTCATCGAAAGCGCTTATCGCGAGCTTGGCGGCAAGGTGGATTTCTTCGTCTGCGGTCAATCCCGGGAAGGCAATCGCACCCTGACGGAGCGCCACGGGCTCACCGTTCCCATGCTGGACGATTCGTCGCTAAAGGTTTCGTTTGCCTGGGATATCGAGACGGTGCCGACGCTCCATGTCGCCGATGCAGCGGGTGAGAGTCGGCACGACCTGGTCGGCTTCGTAAGGGAGGAGTGGCGCCGGGCGCTGGAGGACCTGGCGCGTACCGCCGGCGCCGGCGAACCGGATATCGACTGGCCGGCGTTTCCGGAGTGGCGCCCGGGCTGCGGGTCAATGTCCGTGGACCCGACCATTGCGGCACGGTTGCAGGCCGAATCGGAGAACAGCCCCTTGCGCGCTCGACGCATCGACATCGCACCCCACGACGACGCGGTCGAATTCATGTTCGACCAGGGGTTCAGCGACGGCATGCCCCTCGTTCCCCCAACCCCGGAGCGGGTGATGCGCATGCTGGGCGGGACCGCACGCGACCCCCAGGAGACGATTGCCACCGTACCGCCGAACATGGGCGAGGCAACGGTGGAGAAGGTCGCCATCAATGCCGTGATGGCCGGCTGCAAGCCCGAATACCTGCCGGTGGTACTGACGGCACTGGAGGCGGTCTGCACCGACGAATTCAATATCCACGGCGTCATGGCGACGACCATGGGCGCCAGCCCCGTCGTGGTGGTCAACGGCCCCATCCGCCACCGGCTCGGCATGAACATGAAGCTCGGCGCGCTCGGCCAGGGCAATCGGGCGAATGCCACCATCGGTCGGGCATTGCGGCTGGCGATTCGCAACATCGGCGGCGCGAAACCCGGCGGTACCGAGCGCTCGACGCTGGGCAACCCCATGAAATTCAGCATGTGTTTCGCGGAATGGGAGGAGCGCAGCCCCTGGTCGCCGCTGCATGTGGAACGCGGGTTCGAGCCCGAGGATTCGGTGCTGACGGTGTATGCCATGACCAGCGGCCCCGTGCTGACGGTCGACCAGGAGTCGCGCAGTGCAGCGCAACTCGCCGGCAGCCTGGGGCTGGGCCTCGAAGGCATGCTGCACCCCAAGGCCTACCTGTGGGGAGAAACGCTGCTGGTCATCGCACCGGAACACGTCGATACCCTGGTCGGCGGCGGTTACGGCAAGGACGAGATTCGCGCGCGCATACAAGAAGTGACAGCCAAGCCGATACGGGAACTGGTCGAGGACGACCGATCCGCGGTCGGCTTCAAGCGCGCCGTGGCCGAGCAGATGGACGACGAGGCGCTGGGCCGGAAAGTGTCGAAATTCCGCAGTGAAGCGGACATTCATATTGTCGTGGCAGGCTCCGAGGCCGGCAGTTTCTCGGCCGCCTTCCACGGCTGGCTCGCGGGCGAGACCGGTTCCATGCCGGTCTCGAAAAAGATCGTGCAGTGAATCGCGGCAAGTCGAGGCCAAGGGCGGCCGGGACGCCGAATCGATTGCAATGCACCAGACTGAAGGAGGATAACGTGGTAACCATTCTGGACCCCACCGACGAACGCGTGCCGGTGGAACGTCAGCCAACGCCGCGGCCGGGTGCCATATCCGGCAACGTCGCGCTGCTCGACATCTCCAAGCCGCGCGGCAATGTGCTGCTCGACCGGCTGCAGGCGCTGTTGCAGGAACGCCTGCCGGGGATAACCGTCAATCGCTACGCCAAGCCGACGTTCACCAAACCGGCGCCGGATGCGTTGCGGGCAGACATCGCCTCGAAAAACGATTTCGTGATCGAGGCGCTGGCTGACTGAGGCTCCTGTACCACGTGCAGTTTGCATGACACGGTATGGTTCGAGATTCAGGGCAAGCCCGCGGTGTCCATCGCCTCGGCGGAGTTTGTCGATGCAGCCGCCACCCAGGCCGAAGCGCTCGGCATGAAGGACGCACACGCCGTTTTCGTCGAGCACCCGATACAGGGCGCCACCGACGAGGAGATGTGCGCCAAGGCGGAAGCGGTTGTCGACGGCGTTATTGCGTCACTGACCAAGTAGGCCGAGCGAATTGGAATTCGAGGCTGGGTTGGAACTTCAAGACAGCCAATTGGTTCGGGTGTCGTTCCGCTTTCCACGGACGCGCTGGCCGAGCTTCCCAAGGCCGCCTGCCACGCGTGGATGCTTCCCTGAAGAGAGAAAGGCACGCGTCGTGTGAAAACTGGCGTGATGCGGGGCCAAACCCTCATCACGCCAGCCTCGACGGGGTGCGGTTACGCGACCTTCGGAACACTTTGGCGTCCCACACCGTGATGAGTGAGTTGGGCCTCTTCACGGTCGACCGCCTGCTCGGCCATGCCGACACTGCCACTGTCGTCACGCGCGCCACCGACTCCAGGGCGGGGCCACATCCGGTGCTTGGCGTGGCGTCAGATGACACACTCTATCCGTGCATGCTGAATGCACATACCCTAGAATGAGCAATTGGATCAGGCTTACGCCCGATTAGAAGCAAAAATACCAGAACGCGGGGAGTAACATGGCGAACTGCACAGACAAACTGCTGAAGCTAAGAGAATTCGACCCGACGGTCGCCGATGTCATGGATATCTACAGGGAAGCGGCCAAAGTCCACGAGCAAGCCCTAATCGCAATGGGACAACAACCGGTCGCCGCGCACACTGCTGTGGCATCGACAGAGATCGTGATGAGCAAGACTCCCGACTTAAGCTCTACGAAGCAGCACCGGTAATGGCGGAAGAATCAGATACTTCGCCAGAAAACCCGGAGAGGTTGGCTAACAGTCAGTATCCGGACCCGCTTCCAAAATCATACGGGGAACTACAGGAGTTCTTCCAATCCCAAGGTGAATTCAACCCATTTGAGGTTCGCCTTACTACAATTACGCGAATTCAAACCGAGACGAAACGACCCTTACTCTGTTACGCAACCCAAACTTCGGACGTGCCAGAAGGTGCTCCTGTTTCAATTGACGATGGAGACCTGCTTGGATTCAGCGACTTGATCGAAGCTGTAGACGGAAGTGATGCTGACGTATTTCTCGTTTCCAACGGTGGATCGGCAGAAGCCACCGAACGAATCGTCCGACGTTTGCGGGGACGCTTTAATAAGCTGCGTTTTTTGATCCCAGGCAATGCGTATAGCGCCGCCACTCTCATGTGTCTTGCCGGAGATGAAATACTGATGCTCCCGGAAGGTACGATCGGCCCGATTGATCCTCAACTAAACGGGGTTCCGGCCCGGGCAATTCTTCGCGGGTTTGAAAGATTGGAAGAGCGTTTGGCAAAGGAAGGCCCTAAGGCTCTCACAGCGTACGTCCCGTTGCTTTCGAAGTATGACCTGCACCTGCTCGAACAGTGTCGCAGCGCAAATGAACTGTCAGAGGAATTGGCACGAACGTGGTTGACAGAGTATGCGATGCGCGAAAAAGACTCCGACGCAATTGACAAAGCAGTCAAGTTCTTTTGTAGCTGGGATTTGCACAAGAGTCACGGAAGGAGCATCGATGCCGACGCGGCAAGAGAAATTGGGATGCCTGCCCAAGTTCTGACTGGTCGTCTCGCTGACTTGGTTCGAAGTCTACATCATCAGTACACGCTGTTCTTCGAAAAGACTCCGTTCTGTAAGGTGTTCGAAAACTCAGAAGGGATTGCATGGGGGAGACAGCACTCGCAACAGGTACTGAATATCCCCATTCCTATTCCGGGACAACCAAAGCCAGACACGAATCTGGGATGACTCGCGCTATAGCCGCGAGGAATTAGCCCCGAAGAGCCGCCCGCGATGAGATGACTAATCCTTCCTTGGTATCGCTTCCAGGTTTTCTACTGTAATGGAACGTGCGTCTCTATCATGTGTCCGCTCGGGTGTTGGTGATGGTCGGCTCCGCGGCCAATCGCATCCTCCAGTCGGCCAGGAAATCGGATTCAGTGCCGATCGCCAGCGCTGCCGCGTCGTCGATTTGCTTGCGAACCTCACAGGTCTTGGCCTGATTCATGGGCAATAACTCAATTTCACAAGTCTGATCGAACACTGACTTGAGCGCGGCCCATGCTGGATTGTCCGGTTTGGGTATTCGGATTTGCCGAAGGTGGGCGAGTTGCCAAGTAGGATAGGTCAACGTTTGTGCTCTGCGATGGAGCAGCATCAGTCTGACGGGCGTGGAATTCCACCAGGCGGCAAGTGCTTTCGCAGTGTGCTCGTCCCCGACCAGGATTGGGGCCCACCATCCGAATGACGGCTGGGCTGACCATAGACCTGTGAGCCGTCCACTCACCGTGTTGAGGCGCATAGGTACGAGAAGCTGGCTTCGCTGGCGGAGGCTTTGCTCGATCCAGCGATCCATGTTTCGCCTCGGGCGACGTCGCGGGATATACCAAACATCAGGTTCGCCCAACATGGTACGTCTAAGCTTCCCACTGACTGAATGAAATCCTGGTATTGCTCCAGAGTCATCCATCTCGGCGACTTCGTAAGCATCGAGCACGCTCCTCCCATCCGGACCTATCGCATAGCGAAGGCCAGCAGGCTCCAGAAACTCGTTGCGCTCTAATTTGAACGCCGTCTCCGCGAGCATGCCATCGAACCATTGCACCGGAGTCCAGTCTCCGGAGCGCACGCGATCAGCGGGCCATCGGTGAATTCGTCCCCACTGGCCGAGATTGCCGGAGGCGATTGCTTCAGCAACCTCGATTGTCTCGTCGACGTTATCGGGCATGGCGCGCAGGGATATGAACTCTGTCGGTGGACGCTCACTTTGCGGATGACGTCGGCATACCAACAGACACTCGTGGATGCTCGTGTTTTCCGAGAAGTTGATCCGTTTCGGGTCGTGGGTGGTAACGATGCGCTCGACATGATAGCGCTCGGCCAGAAAGCGACGTTCTTCGACACCCGATGCTCCCGTGCAGGCCGTGGCAGGAACCACCTTGGCCAGAACGCCCTCGTCCGACTTTAGCAGTCGGTCCGCGAGCGGAGTAAAGAACGTGCGGATGCTGTTCGTCGTGATCACCTGCCCTGCCGCAGGGTCTCGCGCTGATAGCCGGTCCCGAATGTCGAGTTCGTGCCGCTGCATGGCCTTGACGGTTTCTGCGCTGAATTTCCGGCTTCTCTTTCGGTTGTCCGTGAACGGCGCATTCATGATTACAGCGTCAACGTCGTGCAACGGGAACCGGATTTCCTCGCTCTCGTCGACCTGTGCGGCTTCCAAGGCTCCGAGAGACTGCCGCGGCGCCATCATTGCTTCCAGGTCCAGTTCGTCACCCGCCGCCGCCAGCATTTCCAGCGACCCGGCCTTCGGCGGTCCATCGCCCTGCGGACCGTGTGGCATGGTAGCGAGATTCATGCGCGCGTAGTCCACCGTTGGCGCACCCAGGGTCATATTGCAGGCTGCAAGCTGGATCGATGATGCGCAGCGCCTGAACCGCCTCTGCGTCCGACCAGTCCACCCAGTCCCGCGTGAACGCGAGGCGCGCCAACATGACAGCCGAGAGGTTATTGGTATAGAACGCCCCGTCGCTCTTGGCAGACCCAAGGATGCGATGGTAGAGCGGCCCGGCGTGGTCGTAGCCGAGATCGCTCAGGGAGTCGGCCACCCGATTGGCGCACTCCGCGACCACGCGCATGGCGTCGTCGATCGCCTTTCCTTCGCGCAGCGCGCCGAGCACGGCCAGGGCAGGTCGAAACACGGGCGCGTAGTCCTTGTCGAGGATCGCCTCCCACGCCGCTTCCAGAATCTCTCTGGGTTGCTTCGCGCCCGCGACCTTGTCGAGGCTCATGATGGTCTTCATTTGCGGCTCGTCGCGCAGACGGCGCTGCAGCAGGCAGGCGTTGCAGAGCATCAGTGCGGCTACCGTACAGACTCCCTTGGCGCCGCCGTCGTCCTCGGGCACGAGGTCGAGGGCTTCCGCGAGTGGGCCTTCCATAGATTCCTCCTGAAGCACACCACTCGCCCGACGCACCGCGTCGGCGATCTCGTCGGCGACGATCTGTCCGGGCCTGCCGAGTCCCGAGGCCGCGGCCACGTGCGCATAGATACCCTGCTCGGCTTCCTTGAGTTCAAGTTCGCGTTGGAGATGCTTGTCTACGTCGCGAGCCTCGCCACTACTAGACTCTCCAGGCGCCTTGCCACTGTCGGCTTCATACACCTTGATGAAGTTGGCTGGGGACTCTGCGAGACGTCCGTCGTGCGCTTGAAGCGCCCGCAGCACGCGCCCGACAGTACGGTAGCCCTCGCTGCCCCGAGCCAGCGCGTCGGCAACATCCTGGCCGGGTTCGACCACGACGGGGACGATGATGTAGCCGAAGCGCTTACCCTCGGCCTTGCGCATGACACGTCCAACGGCCTGTACGACATCGACCTGGCTGTCCCGAGGATCGAGGAAAGCGACGGCATCGAGCGACGGCACGTCTACGCCCTCGGTGAAGAGCTTGACGTTGCACACGAGGCGGCATTCCCCATCCCGGTCTGTTTCTGCAAGCGCCCGCAACTCCTGGTTTCGCTGGAGCGCGCTCGCCGACGCGTCCAGATGTCGTGCCACGACCTTCATCGCACGCCCATCCCACATTCGCCTCGTGGTGGCCCGAAGGACCTCGCTCTCCATCAAGGCCTTTGCGTACCACTTCGAGCGCGCGATGCTATTGGCAAACGCCATCGTCCGCGGCAGCTTGCCCGGCCGTTCCAGGGCGCGGCCTTCGGTGACGCCGTTTACCGCGAGGGAGACGCCGAGCACACGTGTCATGTCGTTGGTGGTCGGAGCGCGTTTGCCGCTCGGCGAATCGTCCAACTCCTCGAGACGGCGGCGCAACCCGGGCGTGACGCTGCCCTGACTCACGCCAAGCACGATCACCCGGTAGTCGGAGAGCATCTTCGCATTCACGGCCTTCTTGAAGGGAAGACGGTGGAGTTCGGGGCCATAGACCGCGTAGTCGCCCATGTCGACGACATCGATGCCCCGGTCGGCCAGCTTCCGTTTGGAACTCTCCGTGTAGATTCGAGGCGTCGCAGTCATGTAGAGGCGTTTGTGTGCGTGGAGCCTTGCGTCGTCGTGGAACTCCTGGAAGTCAACCTTGCGGGCGCCCCGCGAAACATTCCCGTCGATGAGCGCCCCGGTAGTGCGGTGGGCCTCGTCGGCGATGGCCAGATTGAACGCCGGGGACCCGTGATCGGCCTGGGCCTCCGTAACCCGTCTCAGCGAGTGATAGGTGCAGAACACCACCCGGGTCGCGTCGTTGCCGTCGAGCGAACGCGCGATCTCTGCCGGGTCCGTGGTCACCGGGCACTCGAGTTCGGAGATGCGGATATCCTCGTTTTCGTTGCGCCCGCCCGCGGTCGGATCGGAGCATACGACCACGCTGTTTAGCCTTCTCGCCGTTTGCCGGAGCCACTCCCGCCGCGCTTGCGATACCAGCGCGATAGTCGGCGCGGCGAACAGGATCCGCCCGCCGTCCGGCACGATTTCCTCGGCGACGCGCAAGGCCGTGAAGGTCTTGCCGGTGCCGCAGGCCATGACGAGCCGGCCCCGATCATGGTTGGCCAGACCGCTGACGACATCGTCGATCGCTTCCGTCTGCAACGGCCACGGTTCCTGCACAGGGCGCTCTGCATCGTGGTCCTCGATCTGGATGTCGAGGTGGTTGCGAAAGTCAATTTGCGTCACCTGCGGATGCGCGTTCTGGATCGCTCTCTCTGCGATCTGACTCCATCGGCATGTCGCCACGATCCAGCGCAAGCGGAAAATCGACTGCTGCGAGCCGCCAAGGAACTTGTCGATCTCGCCCTTGCCGAGCCTGTGCCGCTCGTCGTAGCACTTGCACTGGATAGCGACCCATTCGCCGGAGGTTAGCCGGGCGACGAGATCGACGCCCATGTCGCGGCCGTCCAGCCCGGTCAACGCTTCCCGCTCGGGCCAGTCGGGCCAGCGCCAGATGCCGTCTATGTCGAACTCCGGTTCCTGGAGCGCAACACGCATGAACAACTGCTCGAACCAGCGCCCCTTCTCAGACTCGTCGCGGCTCTCTTTTCGGATGCGCTCAAGGATGACACGTGCGCTTGGCCTCCCGGTGAGATCGAGAGCCATCTGGACTTCTTTCATGGGATGTACCCTGACCGCACGAAAACTGTCCGATTAGCACGCATTCGGTTACTGCATGCACACGAACGTTGCGTTTGCGTGTCCACTGACTCAGCGATGCACCACGATGCAAGGATCCGCATAGCTCGAATTCGTTGCTCCGGATTGTTCACGTTCGGCGAGACAGCCCCGGAAGCAACAGTGTTGAAGGAAGCGCAACAAGATCCGTTGGAGACAGCCGTTGAACTGAGCGAGATCGCACCTTGCCTTCCGAATCGAGGACTTCGAATTCCCTTTCCTGCGCAAGTCTCACAATGGCTTCTTCCAGATCGGAAAAGCGTGCGGCCGTCCGGTTCGCAAGCATGTGGCGCAAGGCATCGATGGTGACTGGATTTTCAGACACGAACCCAAACAACTCCCGCGGTAGAGAATCCAATAGCTCAGTTTGCATCTGCTGCTCATCAAGTTCGCCGAACTGAAACAACGGGAGGGTCTCCGACTCCCTCAAAGCATCCCACCCCAACATACCGAAATCCCCTCGACCGTAGTGTTCGAAGGTATTCTGAATATTCCAATGCCGCTGCATCATTACGTCACGCGCCGTTGGGTGTCTTGAAAGGTGAAGAAACCACAAAGCACGCCTTGAATGCCTTGGCCGAATGAAGAATGGCGTGTCGTACGTCGCTTCGGTAACGGTCCGAATGTGGTTGCGCAGCGTTCTTTGCACAAGCGCTCTGCCACCGTCTCCGCCCCTTTGCTGGATCAAGTCTTGAATCTGGGAATCGGTCAACTGAAGCGGCGCTGCCGACTTGGTGATTTGTGGAGTTGCCGCCAGATGATTCACGAGCGCATCTGCCGAAAACGTCAGTATCACCTCTGCGGCCGGGAGTTCGCGGAAGATTCGAGAAACGAGCGAGAGTCTCACTTACGAATACCCAGTCTGATCGAGAAGGAAAATGGCGCGTCCCGAACGAGGTTGTCGCCGCCGAATTGAGGCGATAATGGACTCGACCTCATTCTCGAATAATCCGTTTCTGATAACGATTCTATCGCCGTCGAGGTGATGGTCGCGCTGTCCGAGAGCATTTCGAAGATGGTCTGTTTGCGCTTTCTCCTTATCCACGAAATAGAAGTTGCAGTCGATACGCAGTTGCTTTGTCCGATTCTCATTTAGCCTGACGGCAGCCCTTTCGGTTTCTTCGAGCATGATCATGGGCGTGCCTGAAACCTCGTCGATCCCGTCCAAGAATGTGCCTCCTCCCGCAAACCCATCAACAAGGTCGAGTTTGAACACCTCTCGGGCGGGATTGATGTTCAGCCTGTCGAAGTACGCGCGAAGATAACTACGCAGAACCTGCAGCTTCGCCTTGCTATGCGGTTCGATGGATGGTGGCGGGGCGTTAGGTTGCCATTCGAACGGCATAGCTCTCCTTCACTGTCAGCAGTTCGGGCATTTCATTATGTTCCAATCCCTCCAATTTACGCCCACCGGACTTAGGAGTTTTACCTCCCCACTGCTTGAAGAAGAATGGTACGTTGGCTCGGGCGCAGAGATCGCGTATATATCGGACCCATTCCGGTTGAATGGGGCGGGCCTGCGGGCCGCTTTCTCCTCCAACAATTACCCAGGAAATCCCTTCCAGATCGATGTCTTCTATAGGACCCAGAAGTGGCTCAAGAGATAGAAACCTCACAGTGGCCGGCGCCATTCGCAAGTGTTCGATTCTTGCAGTTGCCGAGCTATCTTCAACTGACACTCCGCACCAGATGTGGTCTGGAGCCGAGCCGTCGGCATACCGTTGACTAAGGTAACTCCTCATCAGCGAACTGCGCTTTGTCAGTATCTGATAGATGTGCCTGTCAACCGTTTCCATGGTTTTGAAGACACTGTCGACAAAGCTGCGCTCCACTCTCTTGTGAAATAGGTCGCTCATTGAGTTGACGAAGATCATCCGGGACTTGCGCCATCGTGCGGGCTGGTCGAGTCTCGACGGCCACTGTCGCAGGTCGAATCCTTGCTCATACGCGTGCCCGGGAACACCGCGCCATCGCTCAGCGAAACGCTCCGCGTAACAGTGGTCACAACCGCGTGTGATCTTCGTGCACCCGGTCACCGGATTCCAGGTTGCGTCTGTCCACTCGATAGCGGACTTAGCGCCCATGGTGCAACCGCTCCGCCAGTTTGAAGCTGAGCGCGTCCTCGTCCCGCAGGCGTATGGCGTGATAAGTGCGTGCGTTCAAGAAACGAAACCGGGACGTTTCTCGCCGCGCTCCCACTGGCGCACCAGCCCAGTCGTCACGTTAAGGTAGCGGACGAATACCGTTTGGCTCGAATTCTCGCTATGCCATGGCGCACAGGTTTCCTCCGGCGCCATATCCTCGACCAGCGTCAGGCACTTCTCATCGAACACGCGCATGGCTCGCTTGCCCATCAACCAGGCCTCGGCCGGCCCGGGCGCCGCCTGGTGCGCCGCCGCCAACGCTTCACCTTTGTACTGCTTGGTCATAGCAGTATTGTCGTCGCGAGATGGGCGATTGGCCAGCCCGGGGCGTCACGGTTCCGAGCGCACCCGAATTAACTGGCCGACGATTGGCAGGTGTACCCAGGTTTGCACTTCCGTGGCGCCGGTTGCGTCGCTTACCGCCGCTGCGTATAGCGCCAGTTGCGGGGCATGGCCAAGTGCCCGTGCTTCCCAGGTGTCGAAAGCGCCCGGGTAACTCTTGTGGTCGATGACGATGGCGCGGTTTTCGTCGGTCAGCAGCAGGTCGACGCGGCCGTGCAGGCGCTGTCCATCGCGTTTCGCAAAGACCGGGACTTCCGAACGGGTTTTCATGCCGGGGCACTCGGTTTCCAGGTACGAATAGAGGCGGTCGCTCATCCGCACGAGATCTTCGGACGCGAGCCCGCTCACCCCCCAGCGGGAAAGGGTCTCGCCGGCGCGCTCGCACCTGGCGGAATGGTCGCTGTCGGGACGGTCGCCGGCAAGGAAGGCGTGTACCGCTTCGCCAAGCATGGCCATGTCGGGATTGCCGGATAACGGGATCCGGGGGCCCAGTTCGATGCGTGCAACCAGGCTTGCCCCGGGGTCTGCTGCGGCCGCTGCGTGGCTCGGTACGATGCGGTACGGCGGCAATTCGGATTTCTCCGCGACCTCGGGCATTCGATGCACCGGCTGCGGGTCTTCGGAGGACGGAGACGCATCGTCGGCGGCCAAGCCATGGAAAACGACCGGCACATCCGTACCGCCAACGGAGAGCACGCCGCCGGTTTCCAGTCGGGAGACATCGACGACCGGTTTGGCGCCCTTGTCCACGAGCCGGTCGAGCCATTTCACCTCCAGCCCTTTTTTTACGGAACCGCGCGCGGCCAGCACCAGATAGTCCTTCGCCCGGGTCATGCCCACGTACAGGAGTCGAACCGACTCGGCGTGCTCGCGGGCCGCGGCGCGCCTGTGTTCGTCGGTGTCCCGGGCCGTGGCGTCGATGTGGACGTTCCTTCGCTGAGAGCCGTAGGGCCAGGGCCAGAATCGTATCCAGCGTCCCTCGAGTGGCGCCCAGACATCGAAATCGCCGCGGTTCTCGACGGTGAAGCCGAAGGCGGATGGGTCGCGGGCCGCATGCAGATCGAGCAGTATCGCCATGGGCCATTCGAGCCCCTTGGCGCGATGGTAGGTCAGGACGTGGACGGCGGACGGATCCGTGCTCGGTGGCAACTCCGGCGCCAAGGATTGGAGTCTTGCAATCCAGCTCACGAGCCCGGCCGCAGTGGCCGCGCTGCGCAGGACACGGCACTCTTCCTCGTATTGCGTTGCAACTCCCCTGAGCCCGTCGAGATTGCCAACCCGGTCGAGCGCGTTCCCCCAGGCGTGTACCCGGTCGAGAACCCCGGAAGCCGTCATCGCCGTTTCGAGGGCTTCGCGGGGCGTCAACTCGGCAAGCTCGGCCCGGGCGCCATCGAGGCTTTTCAGCACCGGCAGTTCCGCCGCAAGCGAGCGTATGCCCGCATCCGACAGGCTGCGCTCGAACCAGGCGGGCTGATCACCGTAGTCTTCGCAGAGATGAGCGATCTCGGCGATCGCCAGGCTGTCGCCCGGGTCGACCAGGTAGCGGAGTGCCGCCAGGGCGAGCATCGCTTCGGGCGTGCCGAGCAGACCGGGGCGCTGCAGCGATACGTGCACGCCCACCCGTGCAAGCGCCGTCGCGACTTCAGCGCAGCGGCTGTTGCTGCGACAAAAAACGGCGATGTCGGAACCGCGAATCGGCCGCAATCCAGTGGGCGAACCGTCGTTGACCAGGTAGTTGCTCGGTTCCCGGAGCACGGCTTGCACCTGGTCGGCGAGCGCCTCCAGCGCCTGCGTGAAATTGCCGCCCTCGAGCCGCCACAATTCGAGCGGAGGCGCCTGCCCCAAGCCATCGTCGCGGTCGCAATATTCGATGCGCACCGATTCCGGTTCGAATTCGAGCGCCTCGAATGCCGGCGTGAACAGCAGGTTGGTGAATTCGACCAGGCCGGGGCGCGACCGGTAGGAGGTGGCAAGGGTGTCCTGCTCGCCACCGGACATTGGCACGATCTGCTTCGCCGCCTTCTCGATCAGTTCCGGGTCCGTGCCGCGAAAGCCGTAGATCGCCTGCTTGGGATCACCCACCCAGAACGAGCGATCGGCGATTTGCGACATCTCGAGAAACAGGGCCAACTGGATGGGGCTCGTATCCTGAAATTCGTCGACGAAAATGCGGGCGAGCGTTTCGCGCAGGCGGCTTGTCACCTCGGGGTCGTCGAGCAGCCGCAACGCCTCGTGTTCCTGGTCTATGAAGTCGACGAGCCCGTTGGTCGACTTGTAATCCGCATAGAATTCGAGTGCCTCGGCGGCGGTCGCGTAGACGCCGCGGATGTACGTCTCCAGGTCGCCATGCAGGCCGGGATGCGAGGCGTGCAGACCCGCTACTTCCACGACCGGCTGCACCAACTCGCGGCTCGCTACCGCGGGCTGCAGTTTCGTCAGTCGTACCCATTCGGACCAGGGCAACCGCCGCCCGGACTCCAGGGTCGAACTGGCTTTCCGAATGGTTGCTCTGACATCGCGGGTTTTCTTCGTGGTGTCGCTGACCTGCTCCAGGTCGACCCTCGCCTGGGCAAGCGCCGTGCGCAGTCGAGTGTCCAGTTCGGCCGACGACAGATTGTCTGAAGCCGGAAAAATCTCGCGCAAACCCCGCCACGATCGATCGGCCTGCCGCTCGAGGCTGGCGGGAACGATGCCGTTCTGACGGACCAGGTCGGCCAGTGTGCGTACGTCCGCTTCCCAGTTTTCGATACCGAGACGCTGTGCAATCGGGGCAATCTCCCCCGAACGGGGATCGATGGCCCGTTCCGCGGCGATGGCGAACATGCGCGCCTGTCGCTCATCGGGGATGACGTCGGCCACCGGCGAGCGGCCGGCGTGCAGGGCGAATTCCGTTACGATCCTGCCGAAGGTCGAGTTGACCGTGCCGAACCGTGCAGCGAGCAGGCCCGCGGCCTGCTCCGGCCTGCCTGCTTCCAGCAGGTTGGAGCGGGCGCGCTCCAGCAGTTCGTCTGCCGCCTTGTTGGTAAACGTGGTCGCCATGATGGAACCGGTTTCGGCGCCATCCTCGATCGCCTTGTGCACTTCGCTGACCAGCCGATACGTCTTGCCCGTACCGGCACTGGCGATGACCAGGTCGATGGGGTTGCGCACATCGGACGGCTCGGTCATGAAAGCGCGCTCACGCCGCACAACCCCCCGTATGCACACAAACGGCAAGGGGGGTCGATCGTCAGTGTGGGGTCTGCCGGCGTCTCCGCCTGGCCGTCCTCCGCCTCGACGCCGGTGGCGACGACTTGACCCGCTGCCAGCCGGTCTAGGGCGCGACTTCGGGCTTCGAGTACAGCGCCCCACACGGCTTCCAGATCGCTGCCTTCGATCCTCGCGTGCCCGGGGAAGGGTTCCGCATCCACCGCCAGGAGCCGCTGTTGCTTGATCATGAAGTAGCCGGCGGGTGGGAAGGCGGGCGACTGGCCGCGCAGCAAACGCCCGTAGGTGGCGAGTTGCACCGGTCGACCCTCCTCGATTTCTTCCTGTCGGTACTTGGCGCGATTGGACCACTTGAGGTCCACGATTGCGGGCGTTCCCTGGCGCGTCGCCAATTCCAGGTCGACGGCGCCGACCAGGTCTGTCCGGTCGTCGAGGTTGCAGGTCAATTCCTGCTCGGTGGCGGACACTGAAAGGCCTGCGCTTCGAAGCATGCCCACCAGCGCCACGGCACTCTCGATGGTGTTGCGCCGCAACTCGTCGCGGTGGTGTACCTGCCCGGGCAACAGCAATGAAGACCCGATCTCCGGAAGCAGGTCGTCCAGCATGGCAGCTACGCGGCGCCGGATTTCAGCACGATCATCGGGCACCGGCCCGGCGAAAAACCGTGCGAGTACGGCGTGGGAGACGATGCCCTTCAGTTGGTTGCCTTCCGCCATGTCCAGAAGGCCGCCCGTGCGCAAGCCCGCCCTGTACTGCAATACCCAGTTCAATGGACAGCCGAGCAGGCTTTCCAGGCTGGTGGCCGATTCCGTGTCGCGGGCGCCGACCCGGTTCCGCGCCACCGACCAGTCGCGAATCGGCCGGGGAAGCGCACTGGCTTCAACCGGCAGCGGCTGCCAGTTGCGCGCGCAGAGCGAGATTCGGGGACGGCGGCGCAGCGAACGGCCGTCGACGATGACCTTTTCCAGCCCGTGCATAGTGGCAATCTCGTGCCACAGCGGGTGAGCCGCGGCAGGTTCCGCCGCTGTCAGCTTGGGCTTGACAAGCAGTATCCGCCGAGTGGCGCCGAGAATGGCGCGGCGCTGTGCACCGAGGTCCCGGGCGATGGAGTCGCCGGGAGACAGCAGGTCCGTACCGGCAGCGACCAATTCGGCCTTCTCGGCATCGTTCCAGGGCGGTCTCGGTGCTGAGGCCTCCGGATCGGAAAAACCCCACCAGAGTACAGCGGGTACGTGGCGCCAGATCTGCTCCGGCCCATCGACCGTGGTCCAGGACGCCGATTCGGCAACGGTTCCGGGCCGGGCGACGCCGTCGGCGATTACCGCATCGATCATCCGATCCAGTTGCGGCTTGGGGATGGGGTCGATTCCGGAAGCGGCAATGGTATTGGCCAGGGCGCCGGCGGTGCTGCTGGTCTGGCGATAAACAGTGTCGGCGCTCGCGGCAGCCCGCCGTTGCGCCCAAAGCTGAACCTTCCGGCAGATTGCGTCGGCATCCCGAGCCGGAATGCCGGCGGTCCTGGAAAACCGGTCCGGCTCGAGCCACCCGCGCCACTCGGCCATCGATTTGCCGATCGCCTTGTCGATTTCGGCTTCGTCGAGGCCGTCGGTGTGCAGTTTTTCGCGCCAACGCTCGATGGCTCGAGGCCAGGCGGCCTGCCAATCGGTGCCACCCGATCCCGGATATGCCCGCAACACCTCGGCGAAGCAACGGCCGACCTGATGCGGAACCGGCGAGCCGGGCATGACTAGCATTTCCAGCAACCGCGCCGCATCCAGGGGCTGCCAGGCGGTTTCGAACGCCAGCGGCAGGGATTGCAGCGCACCGCGATACGGCGAGCGCCAACTGCCGCCCGGTCTTGGCAGCCCGAGGCGCCGGCAGGCAGCATCCAGAATGGTTCCATCGCCCTGGCGCACGATGGCGAGGTCATTATTGGTGTCGGGGGAAGCAGTCAGCCACTCGGCAGCAATATCGGCAGCTACAAGTTCGTTGTCGCATTCTACAAACGCGAAGCTTTGGTCGCCGGTCAGCCGGGCGCGTTTGCCCGTTGCGAGCAGGGCCTGCACGAGCGCCAGGTCATCGTCTTGTGCACCGGGCTCGAGGGTGGCGCAATCGATCTTGGCCCCGGCGTGGCCCAACGCTGCGATCAGGCGCCGCCAAACCAGCGGCAACGGTCGAACGTCGTCGACCAGTGTCAATTCATCCACCGGGCTTGCGTCGGCAAGGCAGGCAGCAATCGACCTGACCCTGTCGGCGGGCCCCGGCGCAAGCAAAGTGTCCTGTTCCGTTTCGACCTTGGCGAAACTTGCCAGTCGCGGGCTCTGCCAGGATGTCGAACCGGGCGACCAGCCGGCGGCTACGAGTTCGTCGCGCCAACCGAGCAGCAGCCGAGCCGTGGCCCATCCGTCCGCGGCGAGCGATCGGGAATAAAACCGCTCGCCGTCGTCCAGGGCACGCAGGCGGGAAAGGTATTGGGCGATGCGCAATGCAGGTGCAACGCTCGGGCTGTTCAGTCCGAGCCGCGTCTCGAGCAGGTCGAGAAATTCCAGCGGTCCGGCAACGGCCGCGTCAACGGCACAGGCGCCGCCGTCCGGGATTTCAGGAAAGGTCTGCCCATCGAGGTGCCAGCCGAAAACGATTTTCAATGGCGGTCTGCACCTGTTTCGTAAACTACCGGCGCAGTCTCGGGCAGCGCTGCAAGCAAAGCAAGGGAGCATGCCGGCCGATGAAGCGCCCACGGTCATCTGGCGGGCGTCAGAGCCCGATCGACAGATTGTGAAACGATTCCCCGTATTCCTACCGACAGGGGCGACATTCCGACGGCAGCGCGCAAGTCGAACCGAACCTTGGTTACGATTCGCGGATCGAACGGACATCGTGCTCTCGACTGCGCTATGCTCCGGCCTTCATGTTCGCGGTTCGAGCGTACGAATGAGTCACCTGTCAAGCCGACGACCGCTGTCCGGTTGGTCCACGGCAATACTCCGTTAGTCAGTTTGCCTGCGACGGCGGCGGAAACGTGCGATTCCGGGAAGAAACCATCGCCTTTGCCAATGGCGCCGTCGGCGAAACCGTCGAGATTCCCTCAGCATCCCCGGTGAATTTTCATCAGGCGATCAATGCGCCCGAGGACATGCCCGCCGTGACCCTGGACGGCAAACTGTTCCTGCCCCCGGGGGCGGAACCGCCGTTGCCGCTGGTGATCGTGCTGCCGGGCAGCCTGGGCATTGCGCCCTCTCACTTGCGGCATGCGGAAACCCTTTCCGATTGCGGGTTTGCCACCTTTGTGCTGGACAGTTTCGGCGCCCGAGCGGTCACTTCTACGGTCGCGGATCAAACCCAGTTCTCGTTCGCGGCCAGCGCCTACGATGTACTTGCCGCCTGGCGAACGTTGGCGGCCCGGCCGGAGATCGACGCAGACCGGATCGGGCTGCAGGGCCACAGCCGCGGCGGCTCGGCGGGACTTACCGCAGCGACCCGATGTTTCGCCGATGCGGTCCTGGGAGCCGACCGGGGGTTGGCCGCCGTGCTCGGAGCCTACCCCTGGAGCGGCCAGCAGTTTCTGAACCCCGATGTGGGCTCGACGATTGTCCATGTGCTCATGGGCGACGCCGACGAGTGGTGCTCGCCCGCTCAGGTACAGGGGCACTGCCAGGCGATGCGGCTGGCGGGCGGTTCGGCAACCGTGCGCCTCGTCGGCGGCGCCCAGCACAGCTTCGATCGGGATACGCCCGTTGAAGAGATAGCCGATGGCGTCGTTGCCCCCTGCGCGCCCACGACCTACATCGCGGACGATGGCGCCATCATTCATCCACTGACCGCGGCGCCCGATCCCTCCCTCGTCGACCGCGATGTCATGGTCTATGCCATGAAAGCGGGGTACGGGAGGAAAGGCCCTCGTATCGGCAGCGGGCCTGGCGAAGCGGCGCTTTTCCGCGACGAGATGCTTTCTTTCTGGCGCAGCGTCCTGGGCGTGGAAGCCTCGTTCAGACGCGATTGAAGGGACGGACACCGGAGATCTGCAACGGCCGTCGCCTTGATGAGCGCCGTTCCGATGCGAAGCCAATCAGGCAGCACTATTCAGGCGTGCTTGCCTTCCTGCCACGACGGCAGCACCCGCTGTATCCGCTCTTTCGGCAATGGCTCCAGCTCGGTGGCCAGGGTGTCGTTCCAGCGGTTCAGAAACCCGAACAACGCGATTGACGCCACAATCTCGACGATTTGTCCCTCGTCGAAGTGTTTTGCCAGTTCGTCGAAGTCCGACCGGCAGGCGTCGTTCGGCAAGGTCCCCGCCTTGATTGCCAGCGCAATGGCTGCTCTCTCCGGCTCCGAAAACAGGTCACTGGTCTCGAACTCCCAGATCGCCGCGATCTTGTTGTCGGGGGCATCGAAAAGGCTCGACAGGTTCGCCATGTGCGACTGACAGTAGCGGCAACCCGCCGCCATGCTCGTCGCCAGACTCACCAGCATCTTGAGTTCTTCGGATACCGTGCCCTCGTAGAGAACTGCCTGATTCAGGGCCATGAACGCCTTGACGATACCGGGACGCCGCGCCATCGTGCGGATGCTGTTGGGCGTGAAGCCCCGGGTCCGACGGTAGTGTTCGAAGCGCTCGAGAACGGACGCATCCTCGATCTCGTGATGCTCGAGCGGAGTCAAATGAGCCATGTCGGTTTCCTCATCGGCAAAGTTCGTTCACGAACCGCTTGGGCCGGCGGCAGGTTCCTCGGCCAGGGAACGCAACAGGCCGTACATCATGAACAGCAGCACCAGGCTGACGGGAAGCGCGGCGGCAATGGAGGCGGTTTGCAGCGCCTGCAGGCCACCTGCGAGCAGCAGCACGGCGGCGACCAGCCCCTGGCCGAAGCCCCAGACTACCCGGAATCGCCGCGGCGGATGGTCGTCGCCCATGCTCAGCATGGTGGTGATGACCAGGGTGCCCGAGTCCGAGGAGGTGATGAACCAGGTTGCCAGCAGAAACGTCGCCAGCGCCGAGACGACCCAGGTCAGCCAGTGCACTCCGCCCATGGCGGCAATGGTCTCGTACAATGCGGCTTCGAGATTTCCCCCCCGCACCAGTTCCATGAGCCCGGCCGTGCCGACGCCGGCGGCGGCGTTGAGTTCCAGGTACAGGGCGTTGCCGCCGAAGAGTGAAATCCAGACGATGCCGAGCCCGGTGGGCACGAACATCGCCCCCGCGACAAATTCCCGCAACGTTCGGCCACGCGAAATGCGCGCGATGAACATGCCCACGAACGGCGCCCAGGAAATCCACCAGCCCCAGTAGAACACCGTCCAGTTGCTCTGCCAGAGAGCGGCGCCGTCTTCCCCGGCGGTCCAGAAACCCATGGGAACGAATGTCCAGAGATAGTTGCCGGCCGTCGTGACCAGGAATCCCAGCAGCCACTCGGTGGGCCCGAAGAACAGGAAAAAGCCGAGCAGAACGACCGTCAGGTAGATGTTCCATTCCGAGATCACGCGGATTCCCCGGCCGATCCCGGAAACCGCCGACAGGGTGGCCACCGTGGAAATCGCGGCAATCAGGACGATCTGCGTCTCGATGCCCGGGTCGAACCCGAACAGGGTGTCGAGCCCGGCGCCCATCTGCTTGACCCCGAGGCCGAGGGAGGTGGCGACACCGAAGACGGTGCCGAAGACGGCCAGCAGGTCGACCAGATGCCCTGCCGGTCCGTGGATGCGGTCGCCGATGACGGGATAAAGCGAGGAACGCAGGGTCAGGGGCAGTTTCTTGCGAAAGCCGAACCAGGCGAGGCACAGGCCGACGATGACATAGACCGACCAGGCGTGAATCCCCCAGTGAAAGTACGTGACCCGTACCGCGTGCTCGGCGCGCCGAATGCCCGGCAGCAACGCGCCGGCGCGGTCGGCGTGGGGATTGTTCGGATAGCCCCCCGGTTCGCTGTTGTCGAAGTAATAAAGCGGTTCCGCGATGGAGAAGAACAGCAGCCCGATGCCGAGCCCCGCCGAAAACAGCATCGCCAGCCAGGAAAAGTTGCTGAACTCCGGCCGAGAATCGTCGTCACCGAGGCGAATGCCGCCATGGCGGCTGCACATGAGGTAGAGCGAGACAAACACCGCCACGCAGAGGGTGAGCACGTAGTACCAGTCCAGGGTGCCCTCGATCCAGGTGCGAACGTCGGAATACAGAACGCCCGCCCGGTCGAGGAATGCGACCGACAGGACGACAAAGACGACAACCATGCTCTTGGCGGCAAGGGCCATGCCCGGATGCAGGCCCTTCCAGACCCCGTGCGTGGCCACCGCGCCCTGTTTCGGCAGGGCGGAATTGCCCGGTCCCATTTCTTCCTTCCCCCGGTGTTCCTTACCCGTCGGGCCCGCAACTCGATGCACGGAGCCCGGCCCCTGCTGTTCGCGACTGAACGACTGCGACCGTCAATGGCAGCGCAATCGCGGCCCGTGCTCCAGCCGCGTGCTCAACCTGCCGTCAGGCACGGTGAGCGCGCTCTTGCTCTGCACACCCAGTGGCTTCGAAGCACTTGCCAGCTGCGGGCTGTCCATTCGCGAACAGGTCGGGCCAGCGCGCGTGCCGACGGATAGCCGCGCCACTATAGCGCGTTTCGGGCAATCGCCCGCCCGCGATCGATTGGTTGCCCTTGCAGACGCTGGCGCGCCCGCCCTCAGTGCTTCCGGCTCCGTCGTCGTCGCCGGGCTGCCTTTGCGGTCGAATGCCTGACGCCGGCCGTGACGAGTTTGTCCGGGATGGAGAAGGCGGATGTCAGGCTGGGAAACGAATCGATGGCGTGCGGGATCGCCATTGCGTCGACGAAATACTCCTGGAATTTCGGCTCGACTGCAGTCTCCACCCGTTCGATCCGCTTGACCACCATTTCGATTTCTTCCCTCGCGGCGTCGTTGAGCAGGGCGATACGCGCCCCGGTACCGGCCGCGTTGCCGGCGGGGCCGGCCTGTTCGAGCGGGCAATCGGGAATCATGCCGAGCGCCATGGCGTACTTGACGTCGATGTGACTGCCGAAGGCGCCGGCCAGGCGCACCCGGTCCACGGCATCCACCTCCAGGGCGTCCATCAGCAGCCGCACGCCGGCGTAGAGCGCGGCTTTTGCCAGTTGAATCTGCCTGACGTCGGTTTGTGTCACGGAAATGGAGGCGTCCGCCGGGTAAAGTACATACGAAAAGGTGCGTCCCTCGCGGACAAGTCGGTCGGTGCGGCTCGCGAGGGAATCGTCGATGACGCCGTCGGCGGTCAGAATGCCCGCCAGTACCATTTCGACGACAGCCTCGACGATGCCCGAACCGCAGATGCCGGTGACCACGCCGCCCGGCAGCGAAGCGAGGAACTCGGGGTGGTCCGACCAGAGGTCCGAGCCGATCGCTCTGACGCGGGCTTCCAGCGTCTGCGGATCGATGCGCACGCGCTCGATGGCGCCGGGCGCCGCCCGCTGCCCGCAGCTTATCTGCGCGCCCTCGAAGGCGGGCCCGGTCGGGCTCGAGCAGGCCAGCAGCCGGCGCCGATTGCCGAGGACGATTTCCGCATTGGTGCCGATGTCGACGATCAGGTTGATTTCCTCGCGCTCGTGCGGCTGTTCCGACAGGATCACCCCCGCGGTGTCGGCCCCGACGTGACCGGCAATGCAGGGCAGCACATAGGCGACACCAGCGGGACCGATATCGATTTCGAGGTCGCGGGCAGCGGCGTCAACGGCTGTATCGATCGCCAGGGCAAATGGCGCGCCGCCGAGTTCCACCGGGCTGATGCCCAGCAGCAGATGGTGCATGACCGGATTGCAGACGAAAACGATGGCCAGGATGTCCCGTTGCGCGATTCCGGCCTCGGCACTGGTGCGGCTGACCAGTTCGTTGATGGCGCCGCGCACCGCCCCGGTCATCTCGCCGCTGCCCTCGGGATGCATCATGACGTAGGAAACCCGGCTCATGAGGTCTTCGCCGAAACGGATCTGGGGGTTCATCATGCCGCTCGAACAGATCACCTCGCCGCTCGACAGCTCGCACAGGTGGGCGGCGATGGTGGTGGAGCCGACATCGACCGCGAGGCCGTACGCATCGTCCCGGTACCCTGGCCAGACAGCGACAATCTCGCGGTTCCGGTGCAAGGCCACGGTGACGCACCATTCGCCGTCCCGAAGCGCCGGCTGCAGAGCGGTCAGCAATGACGTGCTGCACTCGAGGCTCGGTAGGCCCCATTGCGCTGTGAGGGCGTCCTGGAGACGGGTGGCATCGCTCCTGGGGTCGTGCAGTTCCGCTGCTTCGACCTCGACGTAGTACAGGCGGATCACCGGGTCGATTTCGATGGTCCGCTGTTCGGCCTCCTTGCGGATCACCTGGCGGTGAATCTGGCTCTCCGGCGGAATGT
This sequence comes from Candidatus Azophilus sp., assembly GCA_965221465.1. Lineage (GTDB taxonomy): Bacteria > Pseudomonadota > Gammaproteobacteria > Pseudomonadales > Azotimanducaceae > Azophilus. Next base: position 4,108,118 of record OZ244892.1, on the reverse strand, counting down.
CGATCACCAGATCGCCCCGGAGGGTTGCCTGACAACTCAGGCGGCGCCCCGGCGCGAGGGGAGTGCGCCGCTCGCCGTATTCCCTTTCGGTTGCGGTGAATGGGGAGAGGTGCTCGTTCCTCGAGACGATACCGTGTTTGGGAAAGTCACCCTCGCTGCACAGCACCTGGCAGCGGCCGCACAGAGCCCTGCCCCCGCAGATCGAGGCGATGTCGACGCCGAGTTGACGCGCCGCTTCCAGAACGGGGGTGCCCAGATCGAAGGATCCGCGCCGGCCGGACGGGGTGAAAACGATCTTTACGCGCTCTGGCATGACTCGAGGGTCTCACAGTGCGGGAGGCTGGCCGGCTTTCACGAAACCAATCTCCAAATCTTTTGTCGAGTGTTTATTGATGTGGCACCAGTTCTTCGATCCGGCTCTCTCCCCGCGAGCCTTTGTTGCATTCACGTCCGCGGCCCGGCGCGCCGGCGTATAGTCTCTCGCGGAACAACCCCTGACCGAAACACCGAGCTTGATGTTCTGCCGTTCGATCAAGCTCGAACCTGTTGTCCAGGGTTGGCCGGGCGTCGCGGATCAGGCGCGGCGCCGGCGGTTGCGTTCCCTGCGGCGGCGGCCGTTGGCGGCCTGAATCGACGGCTCGCGGTACTTGCGGATCCAGCGTGTGCAATCCGGGTCGTTGCCCATCATGACGTCGGCGCCCAGCACTGCCTGGGCAACCTCGCCGTGCAGGGGGTTGGTGATCGCCGAGGTCAGGCCGGCGCCGATGGCCATGGTCAGAAAGGCGCTGTTGATGCCGCCGCGATTGGGCAGCCCGAAGCTCACGTTCGAGGCGCCACAGGTGGTGTTGACCTCGAGTTCGCCGCGCAACCGCCGGAGGATGTGCATGACCTGCCGTCCGGCAGTGTTGATCGCGCCGATCGGCATCACCAGCGGATCGACCACCACGTCGTTCGACGGAATGCCGTGGTCGGCGGCGCGCTCGACGATTTTCTTCGCGACCTCGAAACGCACGTCCGGGTCTTCGGAGATGCCGGTCTCGTCGTTGGATATGGCAACCACGGCGGCGCCGTGCTTCGCCACCAGCGGCAGCACCGATTCCAGCCGGTCTTCCTCGCCGGTCACGGAGTTCACCAGCGCCTTGCCCTGGTAGACGGCGAGCCCCGCTTCCAGGGCCGCAACGATGGAGGAATCGATGCACAGGGGCACATCGGTGACCGATTGCACCAACTCGATGCACTCGGCGAGGATCGCGGGTTCATCGGCCAGCGGGATGCCGGCGTTGACGTCGAGCATGTGCGCCCCGGCTTCGACCTGGGCGACGGCGTCGGCGGAGACCCGGCTGTAGTCGCCGGACTTCATTTCGGCAGCCAGCACCTTGCGCCCCGTCGGGTTGATGCGTTCGCCAATGATGACGAAGGGTCGCTCGAAGCCGATGACCACCTCCCGGGAGGCCGAAGCGATGAGGGTATCGGTCATTGCACCGCTCCGCCGACCGCAGCTGTACTTTCCGGTTGCCACGGAGTTCTGCCATCCAGTATTCCGGTCGCTTCCACGATTTCCGCCACCCGGTGTTCCTGGCGGTAGGCCATGATGTGCACACCGTGAACGCCCTCGATTTCCCGCAACCGGTGGATGATGTCCTTGCAGATTTCGACACCTTCCCGGGCCTGGTCTTTTGCGCCCTTCAGGCGGTCGATGCACGCATCGGGAATGACCACGCCGGGCACGTTGGAACGGATCCATTCCGCGGAACGGGCGGAGGCCAGGGGCCCGACGCCTGCCAGGATGAACGCCTGCTCGTGCAGCCCGGCATCGCGCACCCGCTGCATGTACTGCCCGAACAGGTCGAGGTCGAAACAGTACTGGGTCTGCACGAACTGGGCGCCCGCAGCCACCTTCTCGGCGAAACGCAGCGGACGCAAGTCGTTCGGGGAGGAAAAGGGATCGATCGCAGCGCCGAGAAACATCCGGGGCGGGCTATCGATCTTGCGTCCGCTCAAGTACTCGCCCTTGTCGCGCATGGTGCGGATGGTGTCGAGCAAGGTCATGCAATCGAGGTCGAATACCGGCTTGGCTTCCGGGTGATCTCCATTCGAGACACTGTCGCCGGTGAGGCAGAGAATGTTGGCCACGCCCATGGCGGATGCGCCGAGCACATCCCCCTGCACGGCGATGCGGTTCCGGTCCCGGCATGTCATCTGCAGGATCATGGCGTAACCGCGCCGGGTCAGCAGCGAACTGACCCCAACGCTCGACATGTGGCAGTTGCCTCCGGAGCCGTCGGTGGCGTTGATGGCGTCGACACAACCGTCGAACACCGCTGCCCGTTCGTAGACATCGCCCGGGTCCGACGAATCCGGCGGCGCGACTTCTGCGGTCACCGCAAATGCCCCCGAGCGCAGCACGCGCTCGAGGCGACCCGGCGAGGAATGGCCGGGCAATACGGGCAGGTTTTCGCCCGGGGCAGGTTCGTCTTCGAACAGCATTTCTCTACTCCGTTTCCCGGCGCCGGGGTTCGGCCATACCGTGGTTTCTGATCAGCGCCAGCAGGCGCTCATCGGAATAACTGCCTTCGAGGTCGCGCGCGATGTCGTCGGCCAGCGCCTGCAGGTCCGGCTGCTGGCCGTCCTGGCACTCGATGCGGCTTCGATCGCGCGCCCACTCGCTGATGTAGGCGTCCTCGCTGCGTTTGCGGGCGCGCATCGCTGCCCGGTCCACGGCCTGCTGGAAGCGCGAACTCAACAGCACCCTGGCGCGTTTCCTGCCCTGCTTGACGATCACCTGGGAAGGGATGTCGCGCCAGCTGACCACGATCTTTTCCACGGTTCATGGGGCCCCTGTGCGGCAGATTTCCCGGTCCGGCCTCGAGCGCGCCGACGGCCTACCTGCCAACACGTCAAGGCCGTCCGAGGGAGCACGGCCACGCAGGGCGAGTGCATCGGCGTCCGCAGCAGGAAGTTGGTGAGATTTGCGGGCTGGCGGGTGAGATACCCGGGCCAGCGTCGACTCGAGCGCCCCATAGCCGCAGTGAATGTGGCGAAACTCGAGTTCCAGGGTCTCGGCCGCTTCCCTGGCCGCGGCGAGAAGCTTCTCATCCCGGGTCTGCGACAGGTAGACGACGCGGCGGTAGTTGCCGAAGTAGGCATCCCGCAGTTCCGGGTGCCGATCGAGCATCAGTGCGCCCATGACGAAGCGGTCGAAGAAGCGCACGAGAAAGTCGGTCAGGTAGAAGGTGCCGGGCTCGTCGGCGCACAAACGCCGAAACAGCGGAGCCCCCGCGAAAAACTCATAGCAGTGCAGGCCGGGAAGGCGCTCGATGCCGGGCTCGTCGGCAAGCAGCCGGTCGATCTCTCCATAGGTGCCGCAGTCTGCGTAGGCCACGAAAATGCGGCGATACCGGGCGCGGGCGCGGGCGATCTCATCGCGCAGGCGCCCGGGTATCAGCGCAGGACGGTGATGCAACCTGGCATCCAGGCACTTGATGCGAAGGTGTTCCCAGCCGTTTGCCCGTTTGAGCGCGTGCAGTTCCCTTGCCAGTGCTCCGCAGGCAATGACCAGAACTGGTTCGCCGGCCGCTGCTGCGGCTCCGGGAGCATCCGCGGGCACGGTTGCCCGTCGGGAAGCGTGTTTGCGACGGCTCGACGATACGCGTGTTTTCTCGTCAGGCAGCGGCGAATTCCGGACCAGACCGCGAGATTGATGGCGTCGGTTTCGATTCGTTCGCACGGCGACCTTACTCCGTGTCCGGCAGTTGCGACTTGCGGCGTTCGATGAATGCCCTGAGTTCCGCATCGATCGACTCGTCGAGGGGTGGCGCCACATGGTTTTCGAGCGTCTCTTTCCAGATTCTGTTGGCGCGTTGGGCGGCATCGAGTTCGCCGTCTTCGACCCACTGCTCGAAACTGTTGTTGTCCGCAACGCTCGAACGGTAGAAGGCGGTCTCGAAATTCGCCTGGGTATGGGTTGCGCCGAGAAAGTGCTTGCCCGGGCCCACTTCGCGGATGGCGTCCAGCGCCATGCCATTCTCGCTCAGGTCGACACCCTCGAGCAGCACCCCGATCATGCCGGCCTGGTCCGCATCCATGACGAACTTCTCGTACCCCATGGTCAGCCCGCCCTCCAGCCAGCCCGCGGTGTGCAGCATGAAATTGACGCCCGCCAGCGCCGCCGCCTGCAGGGTGTTGGCCGACTCGAAGGCAGCCTGGGCATCGGCGATCTTCGCCCCACACAACCCGCCGCCGCTGCGAAACGGCACGCCGAGCCGGCGCGCCAGGGCGGCCGCGGCGTAGAGCACCAGCGACGGTTCGGGCGTACCGAAGGTGGGTGCGCCGGACTGCATCGAGATGGACGACGAGAAGGTGCCGAATATCACGGGCGCGCCGGGGCGAACGAGTTGAACGAAGGTCATGCCGGCGAGCGCTTCGGCAAGAATCTGCGCCAGGGTGCCGGCCACGGTGACCGGGGACATGGCGCCCGCAAGGATGAACGGGGAGATGACCGTTGCCTGGTTGTTGCGGGCGTAGACTCGTGCCGCACCCAGCATGGTTGCGTCGTAGGTCATGGGGGAATTGGCATTGATCAGGCTGGCGATCACGGTGTTGGCGTCGACGAACGCGTCGCCGAAGACGATTTTCGCCATGTCGATGCTGTCCTGGGCGCGGTCCGGATGGGTCACCGACCCCATGAACGGCTTGTCGCTGTACTCGAGGTGGGCATACACCATGTCGAGGTGGCGCCTGGTCACCGGCAGGTCGACCGGTTCGCACAGGGTTCCTCCGGAGTGATGCAGGTAGGGGCTTGCATGGGTGAGCTTGACGAAATTGCGGAAGTCTTCGATGGTGGCGTAGCGGCGGCCCTTGTCCAGGCAGCGCACGAAGGGCGGCCCGTAGGCGGGCGCGAGCACCGTCCGGTTGCCGCCGATGACGACACTGCGCTGCGGGTTTCGGGCGTGCTGGGTGAATTCCCGTGGCGCGGAGGCGCGGACGATGGAACGACACATGTCCCTGGGAAAGCGTACCCGCTCGCCGGCAACGCTCGCGCCGGCATGCCGAAAGAGTTCGAGTGCCCCGGCATCGCCGCGAAACTCGATGCCGATCTCCTCCAGAATCGTATCCGCCTGGGTCTCGATCAGCGCCAGGGCGCCTTCGTCGAGCAGTTCGTAGCAGGGAATGCGACGCTCGAAGAATGGCGCCTGGGGCGCACAGGTTTCGAGCCGCGCTGCGTGCCGTGCGCTTCGGCCTCCGGATCGTCTGCGTCGCCCCATTCGTTCGCTCATTCGCATTGCCACCTGTGGTTGCCTGGCGACATGAAGAATCAGGCGTCTGCACGCCCCTGCTCGGCGGGAAGTGTGTGACAGGCCGGCAAATCCTGTGTGCAATAGCGCGACATTGCTGTATGCGATTACGACACCCGGCATGCCAGGTTCGATGCGAATGACTACTCTGCCGACCGGCCGGTTCATCGAAGCTCGGGCGTCATCGACGGCGCATCGAACGCCGTATCCGGCTGGTCGTCTTTACAGGCATGCTCCATGAAATCACATGCCCGCGCAGTCGTAATCGGCGGTGGCGTCGTCGGCGTCAGCACGCTTTATCACCTGGCCCGCAAGGGTTGGGGCAGCGAATCGATTCTGCTCGAGAAGGCGGAACTGACTTCCGGCTCCACCTGGCATGCTGCCGGGCTGTTGCCGCTTTTCAACATGAGCTACAGCGTCGGCCAGATTCACAAGTACTCGGTCGAACTCTACCGGGGGCTGGAAGCGGAAACCGGACAGGCCGTGGGGTTCAAGCCCGTCGGCAACCTGCGGCTGGCAATGAATCGCGACCGGATGGACGAGTACCGCCAGTACGCGGCCACGGCCCGCACCATCGGCGTGGATGTCGAGTTCCTCACCCCTGCGCAAATCGGGGAACGGTGGCCGCTCTGCAATACCGAGGGGCTGGTTGGAGCACTGTTTCACCCCGGCGACGGTTACATTCAGCCGGCCGACCTGACCCAGGCCCTGGCCGCCGGAGCCCGGGCCAGGGGCGCGGACATCCAGCGCAACACCCTGGTGACCGGCATCGAACGCACGCGCGGCAACGAATGGCGCGTGCAGACCGATCGTGGCGACATCGTCTGCGAACATGTTGTCTCGGCTAGCGGCAACTATGCCCGCCGCACCGGGGCCATGGTCGGGCTCGATGTTCCCGTGATGCCGGTGCAGCACCAGTACATCGTCACCGATACCCATCCCGAACTCGTCGCGAGAGCGGAACAGGGGCTGCCCGAGATGGCGGTGCTGCGCGAGTCGGACGGTTCCTGGTACCTGCGCGAGGAAAACCGCGGCTTCATCCTGGGGCCCTACGAGAAAGGCGCGCCCTGCTGCTACGTGGACGGCCCCGCGTCGGATGCGGAGTACGAGCTTTTCCAGGAAGACATCGATCGCCTGGGGCCGCACATCGAGGCCGCAATCGCCCGGGTGCCGGCCTTCGGGGAGTGCGGCGTCAAGCAGGTGTACAACGGCGCGATCGCCTACACGCCGGACGGCAACCCCATTGTCGGCCCCGCCTGGGGGCTCAGCAACTTCTGGTTGAACGAGGGCCACAGTTTCGGCATCACTGCGGCGGGCGGCGCCGGCTGGCAGTTGGCCGAGTGGATCGTCGAAGGCGAGCCTGGCATCGACATGCTGGGGGTCGAACCGCGACGCTTCGGGGCTTATGCGACGAAGGACTACCTGATCGAGAAGAACCAGGAGGCCTATGCCCACGTCTTCGTCATCCACTTTCCCGATGAGGAACGCCCGGCGGCGCGTCCGCTGAAGACTGCGCCCTGTTACGAGCGGCTCGAGCGGATGGGCGCCGTCTTCGGCCAGAAATCGGGCTGGGAACGGCCAAACTGGTTCGCCACCGACGGGATGGCCCAAGAGGACGACTGGTCGTTTCGGCGCTCGCGCTGGTTCGAGGCCGTAGGCCGGGAAGCCCTGCACGTCCACGAGAAAGTGGGGCTTCTGGACATGACGGCCTTTGCCAAGTGCCGCGTATCGGGGGCAGGGGCCGCTGCCTGGCTGGATGGGATGATTGCCAATCGCCTGCCCCCGCGCGCCGGACGCATCGGCCTTTGCCACTCGCTGAACGAACGCGGCGGCGTGCACTCGGAATTCACCGTCACTCGCGAGTCCGACGATTCCTTTTATCTGGTGTCCGCGGCGGCCTGGGAACGGCTCGACCACGACTATCTGCACAAGCGCATGCCCGACGACGGGTCGGTGCGGTTCGAGCACCTGACCGACGAAATCGGTGTATTCGTCATCGCCGGTCCACATTCCCGGATGTTGCTGCAGGGTCTGACCGAGACGGATTTCTGCAACGACGCTTTCCGCTTCCTGACCGCGCAGGACATCGAGATCGCAGGTATTCCGCTGAAGGCGATGCGGGTGAACTACGTCGGCGAACTCGGTTGGGAACTGCACCATCCCATTGCTCGTCAGAACGAGTTGTTCGATGCGCTGTGGGCGGCCGGCCGGGATTTCGATCTGCAGCCATTCGGCATCCGCGCCATGGACTCCATGCGCCTCGAAAAATCCTACCGAATGATCGGCACGGAGCTTTCCATCGAATACTCCGCCTACGAATCGGCAATGGATCGTTTCGTCCGTCCGGAAAAGGGCGGCTTCCTGGGGCGTTCCGCATTGCTGGCGGGGAAAGAGCGGGGGCTCGGTCACCTGCTGGTAACCCTCGAGGTGCTCGGGGTCGAAGATGCCGATGCGTTGGGCAACAATGCACTGAGGCGAGGTGGCGAGACGATCGGGCGCGCCACCAGCGGCGGCTTCGGCTTCCGGGTCGACAAGTCCCTGGCCCTCGGCATGGTCAGGCCGGAGCATGCCGAACCGGGTACCCGGATGGAGATCGACATTCTCGGGCGTTGGCACGAAGCTGTGGTGATCCCGGAGAGCCCGTTCGATCCGGAAAACGCCCGGTTGCGCGACAGCGGCGATGCAAACCGCAGCGCAACCTGAATTGGCCCGGCGAACCGACGACAACGGTCGGGAAAAGTGACTTGAAACGGCAAAAGTACTCGACATTTTCGCTGTTGCAGAACGCCCTCTCGTACCACGAGAAGTGGCAGCGTGCCTGGCGCAGCCCGGAACCGCGCCGGAGCTACGATGCGATCGTCGTCGGCGGTGGCGGTCACGGCCTGGCGACGGCCTGGTACCTGGCAAAAGACCACGGCATGCGCAACGTCGCGGTGCTGGAGAAAGGCTGGATCGGCGGCGGCAACACGGGGCGCAACACCACCATCGTGCGCTCCAATTACCTGTGGACGGAAGCCGCGCTCCTCTACGAAAAGTCGATGCAACTCTGGGAGGGCCTGAGCACAGACCTCAACTACAACGTCATGTTCAGCCAGCGCGGCGTTTACAACCTGGCGCACAGCCTGCAGGATCTCCGCGAGATCGAGCGGCGGGTGACCGCCAACCGGCTGAACGGCATCGATGCCGAGGTGGTGACCCCCGCCGAAATCAAGGCGGCGATACCGATCGTCAATACCGCCCGCGGCGCCCGTTACCCGATTCTCGGCGCCTCCCTGCAAAGGCGGGGCGGCGTCGCCCGCCACGATGCCGTAGCCTGGGGATTCGCCCGGGCAGCAGACTCCCTGGGCGTGGACATCATCGAGAACTGCGAAGTCACCGGCCTGGATGTGACCGGCGGCAGGATCGCGGCAGTGCAGACGAACCGGGGGCGCATTCGGGCCGGCCGCGTCGGCGTGGCGGTCGCAGGACATGCCAGTGTGGTGGCGGCGATGGCCGGCATTCGCCTGCCGATCGAGAGTCATCCGCTGCAGGCCTTCGTGTCCGAACCGCTGAAGCCCGTCCTGCACACGGTGGTCATGTCCGCGGCCGTACACGGCTACATCAGTCAGTCGGACAAGGGCGAACTGGTGATCGGCGCCGGCATCGATGCGTACAACGGCTATGGTCAGCGCGGCAGCTTTCAGACCATCGAGCACGCCACCCAGGCGATCGTCGAACTGTTCCCCGTGTTCAGCCGGGTGCGGATGCTGCGCCAGTGGGGCGGCATCGTCGATGTCACACCGGATGCCTGCCCCATCATCGGCAACACGCCGGTGGAAGGCCTCTACTTCAATTGCGGCTGGGGCACCGGCGGATTCAAGGCAACCCCGGGCTCCGGGTGGGTGTTCGCACACCAGATCGCCCAGGACACGCCCCACGAACTGAATGCACCGTTCAGCCTGGAACGATTCAGCACCGGCGCCCTCGTCGACGAGCACGGCGCCGCCGCGGTGGCCCACTGAGGCGAGAGCGGGCAGATGCTGCTGATCGAGTGCCCCTGGTGCGGCAAGCGCGACGAGGGGGAATTCAGCTACGGGGGCGAGGCCGACATCCGGCGACCCGCCGCGCCCGAGACGCTCACCGACGAACAATGGGCGGATTACCTGTTCATGCGCGCCAATCCAAAGGGCGCTCACCGGGAATGGTGGGCGCACACCCACGGCTGCCGCCGCTGGTTCGTGGCGGAGCGGGATACGGTGACTTATCGATTCGAGGATGCCGGGAATTCTGGACGGACCCATTCATGAGTGAACTACTGCGGCCTTCAATAGCAGCGAACACACGGGGCGTGCTCCCGCCGTGTGCAAAATGTGCTGTCAAGCAGTTCTCGAGCGCAAACCGGTCCGCGCACCCCGTGTTTTCACTAGCCAGCATCCCTCACCAACTTTCCGCTGCGGACGCCGATGCACTCGCGTAAGCGCGGCCACGCAGGACGGCGCGTTTTGCTTCAGCGACGAAACGTCGACGCCGTCGCGACGACGGTTGGTGACGGATACGGGATAGTCTTGCCAACCTCGATACCTTCATTCACGAACGGGTCCGGCTAGTGCCCCATCAACCTGACCGTCTTGCCGAGGGCGGCCGAATCGACCGTTCCCGGCCACTGAAATTCCGGTTCAATGGGCGGGATTACGGCGGTTATGCGGGCGACTCGCTGGCCTCGGCACTGCTGGCCAACGGCGTGCGCCTGGTGGGCCGCAGTTTCAAGTATCACCGGCCGCGGGGAATTGTCGGCAGCGGTCCGGAAGAGCCCAATGCCATCGTTCAGGTGGGCACCGGTGCGGCAACGACGCCGAACGTTCGGGCGACCGAACTGGAACTTCACGAAGGTCTCACCGCGACCACCGTGAAGGGTTGGCCGAGCCTCGAATTCGACCTGATGGCCGTGATCGACCGGTTTCACCGACTGTTCGTCGCCGGCTTCTACAACAAAGCCTTCATGCGGCCCCGGGCTCTGTGGCACTTCTACGAGAGCATCATTCGCCGCGCGGCCGGCCTGGGTTTTGCCCCGGAACATCCCGACCCGGACACCTACACCCATCGAAACGCACATTGCGACGTGCTGGTCGCCGGCGCCGGTCCGGCGGGCCTGATGGCGGCTCTGGCGGCCGCCCGCTGCGGCGCCCGGGTCATTGTTGCGGACGAACGCAGCGAACCGGGCGGCAGCCTGCTGCGGGAGACATCCGCTCTGAACGGACGCCCGGCCGGCGAATGGCTGGCAACTGTAATCGACGAATTGGCGGCAATGCAGGAGGTCACCGTACTGCCGCGAAGCACTGTTTTCGGCTACTACGATCACAACTTTCTCACTGTTCTGGAGCGGTGCGGAAACGAAACACCCCAGAAACCCAGGAACGGCGCCCCACGTATCCGCCAACGTCTCTGGCGGATACGGGCGGGTCGCGTCGTGCTGGCCACCGGCGCCTGCGAGCGTCCACTGGTCTTCGCGAACAACGATCGCCCGGGCGTGATGCTGGCTTCAGCGGTCTCGGAGTACATAAACCGTTACGCGGTTTTTCCGGGCAAGCGGGCGGTGGTATTCACCAACAACGACAGCGGCTACCGAACGGCGGTCGATCTCGCCAACGCTGGGGCGGAGACGACGGTGATCGACTGTCGTGGCGCCGGCGCCGAACAAGCGGCGGACGTCGCAGCCGCAGCGGGCGTTGAGGTTCGGGCCGGGTATGGGGTGCGTGACGTCACCGGACGAAGGCGCATTCGCTCCGCCGAAATCGTTCCCCTGGCCACGAGCGGCAGTCACGCCAAAGGGGGCTCCGAGCGCATCGACTGTGACCTGCTGGCGATGTCCGGCGGCTGGAGCCCCGTTGTTCATCTCCATTCCCAGGCAGGGGGTACTGTGGTCTGGGACGAGTCCCTGCATTGCTTCGTACCGGGAGCCCCGAGCCAGGACAACGCGTCGGCCGGCGCCGCAGCCGGCACCCTGGGGCTGGGTTCCTGCCTGGAGGAGGGCCTGCGGGCCGGGCTGGATGCGGCACGCCACTGCGGATTCGAACCCGTCGAGATCGCTCTGCCGGAAACGGCACCGGAAACCTCGAATCCGCCTGCGTCCTTCTGGCGAACGCCGTCGCCGCGCGCTCCGGAACGCTCTCCGAAACAGTTTCTCGATTATCAGAACGACACCACCGTTGCGGACATCCGCCTGGCTGTGCGCGAGGGCTACCACAGCGTGGAGCACGTCAAGCGCTACACCGCGCTGGGATTCGGCACCGATCAGGGCAAGCTCGCCAACGTCAACGGCTTCAGGGCGCTGGCGGAATCTCTGGATGTCCCGGTCAGCGTTGTCGGCACCACCCGTTTCCGGCCGGCCTACACGCCGGTCGCCTTCGGAGCCTGTGCGGGCATGCACGTCGGTGACCTCTACGATCCGGTTCGCAAGACGGCGTTGCACGAGTGGCATGTGGGCGCAGGCGCCGAGTTCGAGGTGGTGGGGCAGTGGCTGCGGCCCCGGTATTACCCGGCGCGCGGAGAGGACATGCACGCGGCCGTTGCCCGGGAATGCCGGGCCGCCAGGGAGTCGCTCGCGATCATGGATGCTTCAACGCTCGGCAAGATCGAGGTCGTGGGTCCGGATGCCGTGGAGTTCCTCGAGAAAATCTATACGCATCGCGTCGGCGCCATGCGGGCCGGGCGTTGCGCCTACGGCATCATGCTCGGCGAAGACGGCATGGTGCTGGACGACGGCGTTATTGCGCGGCTCGGCGAGCATCGCTTCTATCTCACCACCACCACGGGAGGCGCCGCGACGGTCCTCGCCTGGCTGGAACGGTGGCTGCAGACCGAGTGGCCGGAGTTGCAGGTCTACCTGACCTCGGTGACCGACCGATGGTCGACCCTCGCCCTGGTCGGGCCGCACAGCCGGAAGGTGCTCGAGAGCCTCGAGGGCGACATTGATTTCGCTGCGGCGGACTTTCCGTTCATGTCCGTGCGCGATGGCCGGCTGGCCGGTTTCCCGGTGCGAGTATTCCGGGTCAGCTTCAGCGGCGAGCTTGCTTTCGAGATCAACGTGGAGAGCGATGACGCTACGGCTCTATGGGAATCGCTGATGGAGGCGGGAAGCGATTACGGCATCGTTCCCTACGGTACCGAAGCCATGCACGTGTTGCGGGCGGAAAAGGGCTTCGTGATCGTCGGCCAGGACACCGACGGTTCCGTGACGCCCATCGATCTCGGCATGAACTGGCTGCTGGCCAAGGACAAGGACTACCTGGGCAAGCGGTCGTTGCAGCGGCCGGACTGCCAGCGCCGTGACCGGCAGCAATGGGTCGGCCTGCTGCCCGCGGACGGCAGCACGCTGGTTCCGGAAGGCGCGCAACTGGTCGAGGTGGCAGGCGGCTCGCCGCCGATACCGCTGCTCGGTCACGTCACCTCGAGCTACGACAGCCCCTGCCTGGGGCATCCCATCGCCCTTGGGCTCTTGAGCAGCGGCCGGGCGCGCCGCGGCGAGACGATTCATGCCGCGTTGCGGGACGGACGCTTCGTCGAGGTGAAGGTCGTATCGCCGGTGTTCTACGATCTGGAAGGAGAACGTCAGCGTGTCTGAAACGCTGCCCAAGCGCCATGTGCTCGAACCGTTTCTGGCGGAGGTCCGCAACAGCACCCCGGAAGCGTGCGGCGTTTCGATGGAGGTGCTGCCGTTCCGCGGCTACCTGAACCTGCGTGGCGATCCAACGGTGGACGGGTTTGCCGAGTCTGTCGGCAACGCACTGGGGCAACCGCTGCCGCTCGCCGTCAACACCGTGAGCGAGGGCGATTGCCGGGCTTTCTGGCTGGGTCCCGACGAATGGCTGATCGTGACGGAACCCGGGCGGGAGGCGACGCTGAAGAAGCGCCTCGACACTGCCCTTGCCGGGCGCATCTTCGCGCTCACCGACCTTACGGGCGGCCAGGTTTGCATACGCCTCGGCGGCCACCGTGCCCGGGAAGCGCTGGCCAAGGGATGCACCTTGGACCTGCAGCGGCGCGTCTTCCACCCCGGGCAATGCGCGCAGACAGTGCTTGGCAAGGCGCCCGTTCTGATCGCGTTGTTGCGCGACGGACCGGATTCCACAGTTGCAGTCGATGCACCGGTGCGTCGCGGTACGGGCACGGGAGAGTTCGACGTCTTCGAGACGATCGTGCGCCGCAGCTTCGCCGAGTACGCCGCCAACTGGCTCTACCAAAGTGGGCAGGAGTACGGCGTACGGGTAGATTGCAAGGACTGAGTCGGCAATTTCGCACAGCGATCTCAGTCACCGCCGCCGGGCGGTACCCTTGCTTTCTGCTATGCTGCGAACCGTTCCATCCCGGAGTTCTCGAGCCAAAAGACGCATCCGATGAGCGCAATCGTCAAGGAAATCTACGATGCCTTCCGCAGCGCCGGCGTGTCCGACGAACAGGCGACTGCGGCCGCGCGCTCGATTCCCATCGCTGAGAACATGGCCACGAAAGCCGACATTGCACAAGTTCGCACCGAGATCGGGGAACTCCGCACGGAAATGCGCACGGAATTCGGTTCGTTGCGCACCGAAATGCGGCAGCAAAACGGAGCGTTGCGCACGGAATCGCAGCAGGAAATCAGTGCACTGCGCACGGAAATGCAGCAGGGAATCGGTGCACTGCGCACGGAAATGCAAACAGAGATCGCGTTGGTACGTTCCGACATGAAAGACCTCGAGTTGCGCATGACCGTCAAGTTCTTCAGCGCCCTCGGCGTAACGGTCGCCGCAATCAAGGCGCTCGATTTCCTGATCGGTTGAAGCCTTCCCGGTGCTGTCGGCGGCCCCGGCACATGTAGCTCGAAACTCCCGGGCGCTTTCGAATGGCTAGACGCGCACCGCTGCAACGAAGCGGCATCGGAGGTCGCATCGGACATCGAATTCGTTCGAGAGCGTTAGCGCCCTTTCCAGACGGGAGCCCGTTTTTCCGCAAAGGCGCGTGAGCCTTCGTGCAGGTCGTCGCTGTCGTAGAGTCGGTCAACCGCGGGAAACTGTCGTTTCGTGATGCGGTTCAGCGCGTCCTGAAAGCGCTCGTCTTCCGCTTCGCGAACGACCTCCTTGATGGCTGCGAACACCAGCGGCGGGCCGTTGGCGAGCATGCGGGCGAGTTCCCAGGCGCGGCGCAGCAGGTCGTCGGGCTTCAGCACCTCGTTGACGATGCCCCAACGGTGCGCTTCTTCGGCATCCATCCAACGGCCGGTCAGCAACATTCCCATGGCAACGTGATAAGGAATGCGTCGCGGCAGCTTTATGGTGGCGGCATCGGCGATGGTGCCGGCGTGGATTTCCGGCAGCGCGAAACGTGCCGCGCTCGATGCGAGGATCAGGTCACAGGAAAGCGCCAGTTCGAAGCCGCCGCCCACCGCCATGCCGTTCACGGCGGCGATGACCGGCTTGTTCAGGCCGGGCAGTTCCTGCAGCCCACCGAAACCGCCAGCGCCGTAGTCGCCGTCCACCGCATCGCCTCCGGCGGCAGCCTTCAGGTCCCATCCGGCGCTGAAGAATTTCTCACCGCCGCCGGTAACGATGCCGACCCGCAACTGCGGATCGTCACGGAATGCCTTGAATGCCGCACCCATGACCCGGCTGGTGGCAAGGTCGATGGCATTGGCCTTGGGCCGGTCCAGGGTCACCTCCAGCACGGCGCCCTCGCGACGGGTTCTGATAACGTCGTTCATGGCAGATTCTCGAATCGTAGATTTTATTGAATGCACTATCGTGGGTAACAGCCTCGTCGAACCAGTGTCGAGAGCCGGAATGCGGTGCGGGCACCCGGTGCACCCGGCTGGAAACTTCGAAGACGAATGCTGCCCGCCATTTCCGCTCCGTTTGCCATTCAGGCGTGTCCTGGCGCGTCTGCGGCAGCCGGGCCACCGGTCGCTTCGGGTTCACGCATTCGAATGAGCGCGTCAAGCGCCACGGCTCCGCAGCCAACGGGACGCAGTGCGAGCGGGTTGACGTCGAGTTCCTCCAGACAATCGGCATGCTCCACCGCGAAACCGACAATGGCCATTATCGCCGCTAATGCGGCATCGGCGTCGGCAGGTTCGCCACCCCGAAACCCTTCGAGAATCGGGGCGCATTTCAGCGACCACAAGGCTTCGCGCACCTCGGTTTCGGTCGTGGGAAGCAGCAGTGTCACGGTGTCGGCAACCAGCTCCACGAATACGCCGCCGGAACCCAGAGTGAGAAGCAGGCCGAATTGCGGGTCGCGGTGCAGGCCGACGATCAACTCGGCAACGGCGTCGGCCACGAAGCGCTCGATCAGCAGCCCGCCGGGGCCAAACTCACCCCCGCCGACGATAGCTGGGTCACTCGGGGAATCGTTAACGGGAAACTGGTCGAGCAAGGCGGAAGCGGCGGCGCGAATGTCGTCGGGATCGCTCATGTCGAGCCGCAGCGCGCCGCGGTCCGTCTTGTGGGCGATGCCGAGGGCCTTGAGCGCCACCGGTTTGCCGATGGTTTTCGCTACGGTTACCGCTTCGTCGGCGGTGTGCACTACCGTGCCGCGGGGAATCTCGAGACCGAAGGCAGCCAGCTGTGACTTGGCCTCTGCCTCGTCGAGCACCCTGGCCTGCGTGGATGAGACTCGGTGGTGAAGCAGTGGCGCGGGCAACGGCGAGTGCCAGGCTGTGCCAATCGACGCCGCGCATGCCATGGCGGTCAGTGCGTCGCGCACGCCGACCAGTGGAGCGATGCCGCGTCGGATGAGTTCGGCGGCAGTCGTTTCCGGCAGGTTCTCCGCCATCGTCGCCACAATGGCGCCCTTGCCGGCAGTGGATTCCAAGGCGCGCTCGAAGGCGTTCACCGACATCCACCAGTCATCGTCCACGCAGCGGTCTGCGCGTGGGAAGTCGAGCAAAAGCACGTTGGCGTCGAACCCGCCCTGGGCGAACGCCGTGAAGGTGTCGGTCAGGGCCGCCTCGTCGCCCCAGTCGAATGTGTGGTAGTCGAATGGATTATCCACCGACACCAGCGGATGCACCGTGGCGGCGACGGCAGCGATGTGCTCCGCCACAAGCTCCGGGCAGGTCAGACTCGAGTCCTGCACCGCATCCGCGACCACGCTTGCCTCGCCGCCGGAACAGCACATGACTCCGAGACGAGTGCCCTGGAGAGGCCCGTGTACGTGCAGGAACTTCAATGTCTCCAGCAGTTCGCCGATGCCTCGGGCGCGGGCGAAGCCCAACCGCTTCAGGAACGCCTGGGCGCCGGCGTCGGACCCGGCCACGGAGGCAGTGTGACTGAGGGCAGCGGCGCGTCCACGTTCCGAACGGCCGGTCTTCATGACCACGACGGGCACTCGACGCGCCCGCGCCATTGCCGCCAGCGCCTCAATCCCCGGAATCGAATCGAACCCCTCGACGTGCAGGCCGAGAGCGCTGACGCGCTTGTCCTCGATCATGGCGGCGGCCAGGTCCGACACGCCCAGTTGCGCCTGGTTGCCGGCAGTGACCACGTAAGCGAGCGGCAGACCTCGCTGTTGCATGGTGAGGCTGACGGCAATGTTGGAGGACTGGGTGACGATGGCGACGCCGCGTTCCTCAGGCTCGAGCCGCCGCCCGCCGTGCTGGTCCGGCCAGAGCGGTGCGCCATCGAGATAGTTGAGCACGCCGTAGCAGTTGGGCCCGACGATGGGCATCTCCCCCGCGGCCGCTACCAGGGCACGCTGCAGCTGTGCGCCGTCTTCGCTCTCCAGGAAACCGGAGGCGAAGCAGACGGCGCCGCCGGCGCCAATCTGCGCGAACTCGGCGACCGCAGCAACGCTGGCATTCCGGTTCACGGCGACGAAGGCGGCATCCGGCGAACCGGGCAAATGGGCCACGGAGCGGAATGCCGGGTGTCCTTCGACAGATTGCAGCGCGGGATGGACGGGCCAGATCTCGCCGCTGAATCCCATGCGCCGGCATTGCCTGACGACCTCCGCTGCATGGCGGCCGCCGATGACTGCGATGCTCCCGGGTCGCAAAAGCCTGCCAAGACGCGGACTCCACCGCAGGGCTTCGCACGGCCGCTCGCTCTT
Source organism: Candidatus Azophilus sp. (assembly GCA_965221465.1). GTDB lineage: Bacteria > Pseudomonadota > Gammaproteobacteria > Pseudomonadales > Azotimanducaceae > Azophilus. The sequence continues at coordinate 4,090,767 of OZ244892.1, read as the reverse complement.
CCCCTGCATTTCCTTAGGGGATGGCGTCCGTGAGGGAGTCACGCGATCACCGCTGGATGAATCGCAATGTCGGTCGGCGCACTGCGCTTGCCGATACTGCGCCGGCTTGCAAGCCGTGCCCGGCAGCAGCGATTCGAGCCCGAATCATGAACCCAACGGCCGCAGCAGGTCGCGAGCGATGATGTGACGCTGGATTTCGGACGTTCCGTCCCAGATGCGCTCGACCCGGGCATCCCGCCAGAAACGCGCCAGGGGCAGGTCGCTCATCAGCCCCATGCCCCCGTGAATCTGGACGGCCTCGTCGGTCACGCGGGACAGCATTTCGGTGGCATAGAGCTTGGCGGAAGCGATCTCGCGGTTTGCCGAGAGCCCCCGGTCGAGTCGCCAGGCAGCGCCAAGCGTCAGCCAGTCTGCTGCATCGATTTCGGTGATCATGTCGGCGAGTTTGAAAGACACTCCCTGGAAACGTCCGATGGGCTGGCCGAATTGCTGCCGTTCGGCTGCATGGCCGAGCGCCAGGTCAAAGGCGCGACGAGCCCGGCCCACGCACATTGCCGCCACGGTGAGGCGGGTTCCATAGAGCCATTCGTTGGCGAGGTCGAAGCCGCCATTGACCTCGCCCAGTACCTGGCCGGCCGGCAGCCGGCAATCGTCGAATGTCAGGATGCAATTGTGGTAGCCCCGATGGGAGACGGAATCGTACCCGGGGCGAATCTCGAACCCGGGCGTGCCCCGGTCCACCAGGAAGCAGGTGATGAGTTTCCTGGGCCCGCGGGGCGTCGTTTCTTCGCCGGTGGCGACAAACACGATGACGAAGTCGGCAAGGTCGGCGTGGGAGATGAAGTGCTTGCTGCCGTTGACGACCCAGTCGCTGCCGTGGCGCCGGGCGGAACACTGCATGCCGCGCACGTCCGAGCCCGCCGCAGGTTCGGTCATGGCCAGCGCATCGAATCGCTCGCCGCGGGCCGACGGGATCAGGTAGCGCTGCCGCTGTTCCTCATTGCAGGCCATCAGGATGCCGGATGGACGGCCCCAGAATACGCTGAGCGCCATCGACGGCCGGCCCAGTTCCCGCTCCAGCAGCGTGAAGGTCAGGTGATCGAGGCCCCCGCCGCCCACTTCCTCGGGCAGGTTCGGCGCGTAGAAACCGAGGTCCATGACCTTGCGCCTGATCTCTGCCCCAATCTCGGGGGGCACCTGCCCGCTGCGTTCGACATCCTCCTCCAGGGGGTAGAGTTCCCGCTCCACGAAGTCGCGTACCGTGTCCACGACCAACTGCTGCTCGGATGTCAGTGCGAATTCCATGGGGGTACTTGCGTGCGGGCTGGGGTTGTCGTCTGTGTCATCTTGCGACCGGTAGCTCTCCTTCGTTCCGACGGGACGTCGTTGGTGACGCCGCGTACCATACGTTTTGCGCTACCGTGGGCCTGCGCGGCCAGTTCGGTCAGCGCACGGTTTCCGACCGCCCTCTCACGGGCGGCAGACACCGGTCGCCGGAGTCGCGAGCCTCGTACTCCGCCAGCGTCTTTCCAGCGCCTATCTCGAAGCGCTTCAGCGCCTGCATGATGGCGACCAGGCATTGGTCGCGCAATCGCTCCAGTTCCTTGACGCTGCGCCCTGCGGCCTGCTGCCGGGTGCCGTCAGCCAGCTTCGAAATCAGCACATCGGTGAGTTCCGGCGCCTCGAGCCGGGACCATGGCAACTCGAGCGCCGGGCCGAACTGTTTCATGAAATCGGCCATGCCCCTGTCGCCACCGGCCAGGTGAAAGGTCAGGCAGGTGCCCATGATGGCCCAGCGCAACCCGGGCCCGTAGACAATTGCTCGATCGAGTTCGTCGGTGGTTGCCACGTCGTCGTTGACCAGGTGAAGCAGTTCGCGCCAAAGGGCTTCCTGCAGCCGATCGGATAGAAACCCCTCGATTTCGGTGCGCACCTTCAATGGGTGCATGCCCAGTTCCCGGTAGAAGGCGGTCGCAGCCTCGACGCTGCCGTCCGAGGTCTGTTTGCCGCCCAGCACCTCCACCAGCGGCAGCAGGTAAACGGGATTGAAGGGGTGGCCGACGACCACGCGCTGCGGATGCCGGCAATCGGATTGCAGGTCGGTCGGCAGCAAGCCGGATGTGCTGGAGGCGACGACGACTTCGGCTTCAGTCTCGGCATCGATGCGAGCGAGAAGATCCTGTTTCAGACGCAGCGTTTCGGGCGCGCATTCCTGGACGAAATCGGCTTGGGAACAGGCTGCAGCCCGGGATTCGGCAAAGCGTAGCCGGTCGAGGGAGGCGCCGTCGCGCAGGCCCATCTCGGTGCAAGCGGGCCAGGCGTTCTCGACAGCGGCTTTCAGCTTCTCCCGCCAGCCGGGCGCCGGATCCCAGGCGACGACATCGAGCCCATTGGCCAGTGCCCGCGCCGTCCAGCCGGCGCCGATGACGCCGGCGCCGATGACGGTCAGGACACGGACCCGTTTTGCTTTCGGCGCCGATTGCATGCTGTCGATTCTTCTTCCTGCCCGTTTCGTCTTACGGCAGCGGGCACTTCCCGCGGGGCGCCGCGGCCCAGCCGGGATATCTCACCAACTTCCTGCTGCGGACGCCAATGCATTCGCGTAAGCGCGGCCGTGTTTTCCATATGCGAGGGGTGCCCCCTCGCGCTTACACGGCGCGATTTGCTTCAGCGACGAAACGTCGACGCCCTCAGCGGCGTTTCTCCAGCCCGAATTTCTCGCGCGCCTCGTCCGGCCCGAGTATCCGGCAGCCCATCAGTTCGACAATGGCGCGAGCACGCTCGACCAGTTGCGCATTCGTGGCGAATGCCCCTTTTTGCAGATAGAGATTGTCCTCGAGACCCACCCGAACGTGGCCGCCGAGCAGTACCGATTGGGCCGCCCAGGGCATCTGGTTGCGACTTATCGCGAAGGCCGTGAAGTTGGCGCCCGTCGGCAACATCTCAACCCACGACCTGAAGACTCCCACGTTCGGCGGAGCCGCCCAGGGAATGCCGAAACAGAGTTGAAAGAGAGGCGGATCGTCGATCAGGCCCTCTGCGATCATCTGCAGCGCGAAACTCAACTGCCCCGTGTCGAATATCTCGAGTTCCGGCTTGACGCCGAGTTCCTGAATGCGGCTTGCGCCTCGGCGCAACATGTCGGGCGTGGAAACGTAAACCAGGCTGCCTTCGCCGAAGTTGTAGGATCCGCAATCCAGCGAGCAGATCTCCGGCAAAAGCTCTTCGACATGCAGGATTCGGTCGAGCGCGCCCACCAGGTCGGTTTCCTCACCGAACTCCGTCGGTGTCTCGTCCGGGCCGATGAACAGATCGCCACCCATGCCGGCAGTGAGGTTGATCACCACATCGGTGGCCGAGTCGCGAATGCGCGCGACCACCTCCCGGTAGAGCGATACGTCCCGGGCGCCCTTGCCGGTGACCGGGTCCCGGACGTGGCAATGCACGATGGCTGCGCCGGCCTTGGCGGCATCGATGGCCGAAGTGGCAATCTGTTCGGGTGTCACGGGCAGGTCGGGATGTTTGCCCACGGTGTCGCCGGCGCCGGTGACCGCGCAGGTAATGATGACATCCGTGTTCATGCAGCCTTCCTCTCACCGTGCGCGTTCGAATTTGCCCGATTTTGCCGGAAGATACCACGCTTGAACGGTGTGCAACGCGACCGGGATTGCGATTCCGGCGACACCGCCTGGCCCGCATCCGTCACCGACTTTCGTTGCGAGGGCGTCGAGGAACCGTTCCTTCGATTCGGCTTCGAGAACCGCTATGCGGTACGTGCATACGGCTGGCCGAACGGCTCACCGAATGGCGCACCAGGCAGACACGCTTACGCGAGTGCATCGGCGTCCGCAGCAGGAAGTTGGTTACCGATCCGGGCTGGTGTTCAATCGATCGACAATGAAGGATCGACGGCTGCGGGGTGTTCCTGGCAGGCCGCTGGGAACACCGGCAGCCCGAGCCAATCGAGCCGCCGGTTTCCCGGGAAGGGTCGGCGCCTTGCCGTCAATTGATGGCGATGCGCCTCGGGGTCGCCTCGGCCGTCTTCGGCAGGCTTAGCGTCAGCACGCCATCGTCCACGGAGGCTGCGATGTTGTTCCGGTCGATCCGGCTCGAGACCTGGAACGATCGGGTGAAATGCCCGACTTCGTACTCCGTGTACACGGGGTCGAGAGCGCCGTAACGCTCGAGGCCGATGCGCGCGGAGACCGTCAGCCGGTTGTTGTCCAACTGGATTTCGATGTCGTCGCGGTCGACGCCGGGCACTTCCATCACCACGGTCAGCGCATCGGGGGTCTCGAAAATGTCGGTCAGCGGACGGAAGAACCGGCCTTCCGCCGTCTGTTCCCCGTTCGATTCCAGCGCCTGTTTTTCCTGTACGGCCAATTGATCGTTCGATCGGGTCGTGTCGCTCATGGAATCCTCCTAGTTCAGTGCGATGCTTCGCGGCTGCTCCTCCTGCGGTGGGCAGAGCTTCAGCGCGAGCACGCCGTTGCGAAGTTCGGCCGTGACCGAGTCGGGGTCGACCGAGAACGGCAGGGTGACGGTTCGGTCGAAACGGCCCGCCGCACGCTCCTTGCGGTGCATGCTGTTGTCGTCGCCGTAGTTCAGCGACTTGCTGCCGGTCAGCCGAATCCGGTTCTTGTGCACCTGGACATCGATCGCGTCCCGGCTCACGCCCGGCAGCTCCGTGACCACGATGTAGTTGGTGCTGTCACGAAAGACATTGATGGGCGGGTACGCGCCCCGGCCGCTGGTGACGGCGTCGAGCAGACTGCCGGTTCGGGCGCGGCTCAGAGCCCGCTGCAGATTGAGCAGTTGGGTGAAAGGGCCTCCAAATGTCTCGCTCATGGTTCGGTACTCCTCTGGTTTGCTCACGAATTCACACAGAGGAATTTGGGGATGCCAGCGGCAGATTCAAGTACGCAGGTTCCGGGACCGCTCCTGGTGCCATTAGTCGCCGCCGAGAGAAGCACTCATCGAGTTCCGGCGACTTCGGCTCGACCAGAGTCGGCCCGATGGCGGGATACGATCCTTGAATCTCGCTCCCATGGGCAGGACACTGACCCGATGGCGGGTTATGCAGGTTGCAGGGTGAACCGGGGTTGTCCAGGCGGGCCGTGGATTCGGCGCACCCGGAGTTGGCAGCCATTCACGGCCGGCTTCCATCCAGATCGGTGGTTCGAGAGCTTGACACGACCTTCGTCCGAAGGCGGGCAGCTGCTCGAGAGCCTCCGCGTGTCGGAGTCGTGTGCATGCGCCTGAACCGACCTTTTATCCGGCTGCCGTTTCGCTTCGATTCGCGCAGGTTGGAACAGGAGTTGCTCGGCCTCGGCGACGCGCGCTGGATGGGACACCCGAGCAGGATGCGGGGCAACTGGGCGATCCCGCTGATCTCGAGCGGCGGCGGCGACAACGACTCCTTCGAAGGCGAGAAGAAACCGACCCGGCACCTCGCCCGCTGCGCCTACATGCAGCAAGTCATGGGGAGCTTCGGGGAGGTGCTTTCCCGTTCCCGGCTGATGAAGCTCGATGCCGGTGCCGAGGTGAGCCTGCATGTGGATTTCAACTACCACTGGTTCAGCCGCGTGCGCATCCACATCCCGATCGTCACGCGGCCCGAGGTCGTCTTCCACTGCGGCCGCGACAGCCTGCACATGGAAGCGGGGGAGTGCTGGATATTCGATTCCTGGCGCCGGCACCGGGTCGAGAACGGCAGTTCGCAGGACCGGGTGCACCTGGTGGTGGATCTCTGCGGCTCGTCGCGCTTCTGGCGGATGGTCCGGGAAGCGGAGGCAAGGGACCCGGCGAGTGTGGCTGTGGCCGCTCGACCGGTGGAATTCGAGCCGGGCAAGCAGGTGGACTTGCGGCTGGAACGATTTACCAGCCTGCCGGTAATGGCGCCGGGGGAATGCACGGCCCTGGTGGAAGACCTGATCGCCGATTTCTCGCAAAACCCCGATAACGACCCGAAACTGGTGCGGTCATACAGTGCCCTGCTCAGGGATTTCGCGCACGACTGGCGTGAATTGTGGGTGCTCTACGGCCAGGAGCCGGAAGGCATGGCCCGATACCACGGGTTGATCGAGGCAACGCGCCGGCGTCTGCACCCCGACCGCCGCGCCTTGACGACGGCCAGCAACGACATCGGCGTCAATGCGGTGTTTTCGCAACGGGTTCTGAATGCAGCCCTCGGCCCGGATGCGGGTGTTTGATCCTTGCTGCTGTCGCCGACCTCGAACCGGACTTCACGCGCCGAATGGTCGAATAGTCCAATCGGAACTTCACACGACAATTTGTCGGATAGTGTAATCATTTCAGCGATTTAGCGTCATTCAAACTGGACGCGTACTGGGAACGTTTTCACGGGATCGACGTCGCGCAGTTCGAAGGCACGGCGCTGCAGCGGGGTCGGCTACTGCGTGTACCCGAAGCGGTCGATCCAGGGTTCGAGGGTGGGTAGCACGGGTTCGATGAAATCGCGGTAGCGCCGCCAGCGCCCGCTTGCCCCGGAATACAGGGGTTGGATTACCTGGTTGTAGCTTGCGGTTCGGATGTAGGGCCGCTCTCGGGCCGTTCGCTGGTAATCGAGTACGGCCGGGTGCCACGGCAGCCCGATGAAATCGACTACGGCGCGACAGGCTCCCTCGGCATTCTCGACCAGATCCTCGTAGCGAACCTCCAGAACGCGCGGAGCGAGCAGTTCGGCGATCTGCTCCCAGAGGCCGAACACCTCGTCGTAGAGGAACGCAGCTTCTTCCAGGGAATGAAAACTCGCGTTGGCCGAGGTTTCCGTGAAGGTGCGCAAGTAGGCGCTCAACACACAGTCGGCGGGGTGGCGCAGCATGAGGATGAACCTGACATCGGGAAACACCCGGAGTATTTCCCCGGCATAGATCATGTTCAGGCCGAATCGGTCGACGACCGTGGCGGTTGCCGTGGCAGGCCCGACGTGCCGCGCGAGCCTTTCGAAGTACTCGGCCCCAGCGTTCCGGATCGCTTGCCCGGAAAGAGCGCCGAGCGCAGGCAGGGTATCGTCGGCTTCGCCCGACAGGCGGTCGATCATGGCTGCTGCGGCATCGCTTTCCTCGGCAACTTCGATCTGCGGGTGACCGCGCAGCATGGTGTCGATGAGCGTTGTGCCAGACCTGGGAAAGCCGACGATGAACACCGGTTGCGGCGCGTCTCCCGATACGGCCGGCGACTGCCGGTTGTCGCCGCCGCTGGGGTGTTCGCTCTCTTCGGCCGCCGGCTCGCGGCGCCAATGCTCGATGTTCTCTCGCCGGAAATACCGTTTCCGATGGTCGATGAAATCGAGAAACCGCTGCTTGTCGATACCCTTCCGAGCGCCCAAACGCGCCGACAGGCGATTCGCATCGCCCGCGTACTCCATGGCGCCGCGCGTATCGCCCAGTCGGTCGCAGATGCCCGCCAGGTGGGCAAGCCGTATTCTTTCGTCGTGCAGGCCGTCCTGGTCCGCGGTGTCGAATTCGCAGCCCTCCAATCGCTCCCGGGCCGTCCGGTCGTCGTCCTGCATGGCGGCGGCCAGGCCTTCGTGCATCCTCACCAGCGGATGATCGGCCCCCAATGCAACGCGGGCCTGGGAGAGCGCATCGAGAAACTCTTCGGAGCGATTGGACTGCTCGAGAAACTGCAGGAGCCCCCGGTGCGCCGACAGGTTTCGATCGTCGATCGCCAGTGCCCGGCGATAGTGCTCAGCGACTCCCTCGACCTCCCCGAGCTCCCAGCGCACCCTGGCAAGTGCGCTCCAGGCCTTGGCGTAGCCGGGTTCCAGGGCGACTGCCCGCTCGTACTGTTCGGCGGCCCGTTGCAGACGCCGCCCATTCTCGTGGACGATGCCGAGATTGAACCGGGGTTCGGCAAATCGAGCGTCGTTGTCGATGGCGCGGCGAAAGCTGTCGGCGGCTTCCGCAACCCGGCCCGAGCGCAGACAGGCGATCCCCAGGCTGTTGTGCGCCTTGGCAAAACCGGGCCGGAGCGCCAGCGCCTGCTGGTAGCTCGCAATGGCGGCATCCGCTTCCCCGAGCTCCAGACAGGCGGCTCCCTGCAGGGTATGCAGCACCGGTTCCCGAGGGTGATCGCCGAGCAGCGACCGCGTCCGTTCGGCCAGCTTGGCGAAGGCGCCGGCCCGGTATAGTTCGAACAGCGATCGGGTCGTTTCGGGGTCGATACCGCTCATGATTGCGGCCGGCTGCAACTCCCGGGGTACCGTTCCAGGATCTCCGGGCCCAAGGCCTGACGCAACGGTTCGAGGTGGGTTTCGAAGCGGCGCCAGAGGTCGATGCCTTCCCGGTAGATGGGTTGCCGCACCTGTTCGGAACTCGGCGTGCGGATGTTTCGCTCCGTCTTGTGGAAGTCAATGCAGTTCTGCTCGAACGGGAGTTCGCAGAACTCGAGAATGCGCCGCACTCGAGTTTCCAGGTCGTCCACCACGTCTTCGTGCATGACGCGCAGCACGAACCCCGGCAGCACCGCGTCCCAGTGGTCCATCAGCCGAACGTACGCCCGGTAGTAGCGACCGACCTCCTCGAGCCCATAGGTGAACTCCTGCCCCTCGCCGAACAGTTGCTTGAAACAACTGAAGCAGCAGGCCATGGGATTGCGCCGGGCATCGATCACCTTGGCGTTCGGCAGAATCAGTCGAATCAGCCCGATGTGCATGAAGTTGTTGGGCATCTTGTCGATGAAACGTGGCGCGGTGCCCCGGTAGGCTCGTGTGTCCTCGAGGTACTGCTCTCCGAAGCGGCGGAAGTAGTCGTGGTCGAGGTCTTGCAGAATGCCGGGATATCTCGATGTCTTCTCCGCCGCCCGCCCCCGCAGACGCTGTGCGAGAGCAAGGATGTTGTGCAGTTCCATGGTGCCATCCACCCTGCTGTGCGAGGCGAGGATCTGCTCGAGCAACGTCGAGCCCGCACGGGGCAGCCCGACGATGAATATCGGATCGGGGCGATCGAGGCCGACCCCCTGCCGGCCCTCGAACAGCTCCGCGTTGCAGGTCTCGATCTGGGCCTCCACCCGGCTTTCGACGGTCGTCGGCCGGTAGCGGGTTTGCCGGTGCTTCAGGGCATTGCCTCGCCGGTAGCAGTCGAACGAGGCATCGTAATCGGCCCGGTCCTCGAGCGCCTTGCCGGCGGCGAAACACAGGTGGATTCGATCGTCCTCCGCGGTGTCGGGCGCCTGTTCGTATTTCCTGATGTGCCGGATCTCGGCATCGGTGAAGCGGTACGTCTTGGTATTTGCGAGGCTCCAGAACGCATCGCCGAAATCGGGCCGATGGCGACAGGCTTGCCGATAGGACTGCACGGCATCCTCGAATGCGCCGGTGGTTTTCAGCGCGTGGCCGGTCAACAGATGCAATTCGCTGCGGGTGGAATCTTCTTCGAGAAGCTGCCGATAGAGCGCAATGCCCTCGTCGAACCGGCCGAGGCCGACCAGGGTCGTGGCCAGGGTGGTCTTGAAAGCCCGGTTGTGCGGCTGCATTTCCACGAGCCGGCGCGCCTGCTCGTTCGCCTTTTCGAACCGGGTCTTGCGGACAAGCAGATTCGTGTAATCGATGCGTGCCTGCAGGTGGTCGGGGTCGAATTCCAGGCAGCTTTCCAGCAGGAACTCGGCATCGTCGTAGATTTTCAATTTCGTGCCGATTTCCGCGAGCAGACGCATCGCTTCCACATGACGGCGGTTGTCTTCGAGGAATTTACGGCAGAGTTGCTCGGCCTTGTGGAGTTTGTTTTCGTAAATGAGATCGGTGACGTGTATCAGTTCCGGCGGCAGGCGCTGCAGTTGTTCCAGCCATTCCCGAGCCTGTCGGGCCTTTTCCCCCTCGCCGGCCTGCTCCTGGAGTTCGGCGAGCGCACGCCAACTGGCGGTCAGTGCGGGGTTCCTCGCCACGGCCCGCCCATAGGCTTCGATGGCTTCCGCTCGCCAGCCGTGCGCGGCACAGATGTGGCCCCGTTCCTGCCAGGCGCGCGCGTGCCCGTCGTCCTCGCCGTGCAGGCGCTGCAATGCTGCCAGAGCGTCGCGGGGACGGTTGGCGAGACGCAGCGCCACCGCGAGCAGGTAAAGCGCTTCGATGCGTTCCTCGTCGTCGAGGCCGGAATCGAGAAGGCCCTGGGCCAGGGATATCGCCTCGCCGAGCCGTGCGGACCGGATCAGGTTCCGCGCCCGGTCGAGTCGCTCCGCAGCCCCATCGCTGTAAGGCGTTAATGTCGCACCACTCTGCGAATCTGACTGCATTGGCCAGTGTCAGGTGCGGCTAGCCGCCCCCCATACCTGAACAAACTGCTGCGTTCCTGATCGTCCAGGCCTGTTGGCAAACGAACGTCGCGAAGCCGTCAAGCGTAGTGATCGCACTGTCGAAGCGCACTCGTGCAGGAGCCAGCTTGCGCATTCGCAACGCTTGGCCAACGCGCCACGCTTGTTCGCGAGAGTTGCCGCCGGAATTCGACGCAGATACCACAGCAGCTTGTCCACGAACCAATCGAGCAGGCAGGCAGACACAGCCACCTGCCCATTGGCGTATCGACCCGGGCGTCTTCCGCGCCGATTACCCGTCGAAATCGTAGGAGACGCGAACGCCGATGCTGCGCGGCCGATTGGTGACCACCTTCGGGACGTACTGCAGCGTATCGATGTGCAGTTCGGCCCGCTTGTCGGTGATGTTGTCGACGAACAGTTCCGCGCTCCAGTTGTCTCGCTCGATGCCGAACGCGACATCCATGAAGGCGTAGCTGTCCTGGACGTAGCGGCCGTTGGGGCAGAAGCTCGGCGCATCGTAGGTGCCGCAGTTGCCGCCGGCGAAGAGGCCGCCCTCGTTGGCAATCGACAGGCCGGAACCCCGCCCGCGGCTGCGCGCCAGGGAGTCTTCGACAAAGAAGGCGCTGCCGGCAATGCCCGACTTGCTCTTGCCCGAGTAGCTGATGCTGCCGCTGACATAGGCGTTGGTCTGCCCGCCGAAGGCCCCGTGGAAGTCGTAGCGGGCGCGCAGGCTGCCGGCGAAATCGGGGCTGAACGGCAGTTCGCTGCCCTCCGGCACGGAAATCTCGTTCAACTGGGCATTGAGGCGCGTGATCTCGGTGTCGAGCAGGCTGATGGCGCCGGAGATCGTCAGGTTCTCCGTGGGCAGCCAGGTAAAGTCGGCATCGAGGCCCATGATCTCCGCATCGCCGACGTTCTCGATGAACACCAGGAAGGCGACGTTTGCCGGGTCGAAGCGCGAGACCTGCAGGTCGGAGATTTCAGAGAAGTGGAAGGTCGCGTTGAGGCGCAGCGTGTTGTCGGCAAAATCGCCTTTCATGCCGAGTTCCCAGGTCTCCATCTCGTCGGTCTCGGCGATGGCCGGCACCCGGTAGCCGTCGTAGGCGGGGAGACCGCGGGGATTGCGTGCGCCGACACCGGCGTTGCGGTTGGTGACGCCGTGGCGGAAACCCTGACCGTAGGTGGCGAAGAGCATCAGGCCATCGTTGACTCGCCAGTCGAGCGATGCCCGCATGATGACGTCCGATTCGTTGAAGACGCCGTCGTCGTTCAGGTCGTCGACATTGAACGACCCGTCCTGGATGTCCGCATAGAGGGCTTCCGCCGCGCTGAAATCCGTTCCGCGGCTGAAGACGCCGCCCCGGCATGCCGACGTGTCGCGCACGTCGGCGCGGCAGTTTTCCCGGCCGGCTGCCATCAGTGCTTCCAGGGTTCCCTGACCCAGGGCTTGCAGCCGGGCAGTGACATTGTTTCCGGACGTACGGCTGAACTCGTCGGTCCCGCCTCTGGCGACGCTGGAGTCGCACAGTTCCGGGCCGTACTTGCAGCCGAAGGAGAAGCTGCTGGCGCCCTTGAACCCGAAGTCGAGATCGTACCAGCGGGCGCCGAAGCTGGCGGTTACGCTGTCGGAGACATCGAATTCGACATGGCCGAAGACGGCGATCTGCTCGATGTCGCGGGTGTAGTCGTTGATGAAACTCACCCTGGGGTTGTAGGGCGTGCTGGTCGAATTGGTCCCGGGCCCGGCATCGCCGACCATGGCCAGGGCCGGCCAGGCGCCGTCACCGTCGTCCCGGGTGGCGGCATCTTCGAAGGCGCCGATGCCCTCCGTCTTCTGGTCGTCGTAGAAGACCCCCGCGGTCACCCGCGCCCGGTTTTCCTGGGGCGTGGATATGCGGAACTCGTGGGTCATGCGCTTGCTTCTGGTGATCTCCTGATATTGCGCTTCGGGGTCGTGGCACATCACCGGCGTGCTGGCAGCGCCGCTCCTGGCCCAGGTGCCGTCGTCGGCGTAGCCCGGGCACAGGTAATACACCTGGTACCCGCCGCCATTGGTATAGTCGGTGTAGTCGACGTAGGCGTCCACGTCCCGGTCGAGGTAGCCCGCGGCATAGATCAGGTCGAGCATGCCCGCCCGGCCTTCGACGGTGAGCGTGGTCAGGCCGAAGTCGTCTTCGGTGCTGTCGAGGGTGAAGCGGTTGGTGCTGCTCTCGCCGTCCAGATTCGGGTCGTAGGCGAACACCCCGTCGGTGTCGAGGGATTGCTGGACGTGCTGCACCAGCACCTCCCAGTCTTCGTTGACCTCGAAGGAGAGGCCGATGCGCCCACCGAGGTAGTCGGCATCGTTGAAATCGTCTTCGACGAGCTGGCTGTTGTCCGCCGCTTCGAAGGTGCTCGCGGGATTGACCGGCGAGGCCGAAATGTCGTTGCGATTCAGCAGGTCAATGACCGGCGAGAAGCCGCCGTTGTCCGGGTCGTTCAGGATGTTGTCGATCCATCCGGCCTGGTTGTCGCGATAACCGACGACGCGCAACGCGGCCCGATCCGACAGGGGCAGATTGAAAAACGCTTCCTGGGAATTGCTGACATCGCCGCCCCGGGTGGTCATCGCGCCCACCTTGACGCCCGCTTCGAAGCGAGTGGGATCGGGCTTGTTGGTGATGAGGCGCACGGTGCCGGACTGGGAACTGGCGCCGAACAGGGTGCCCTGAGGGCCGGGCAGCACCTCGATGCGGTTCAGGTCGGTGGCGTAGACGTCGAGGTTGCGGCCGCCGAAGGAGACCGGCTGTTCGTCGAGGTACAGGGCGGTCGCGGGCGAGGAGCCCTGAATGCTGGCAATGGTGTTCTTCGATTGTTCCGTAGCCGCCCCGCGGATGTAGATTTCGCTCTGACCCGGGCCCACGCCCATCATCACCACGTTCGGCAAGTGCTCGATGTAGTCGTCGAAGCTGCTGATTCGGAGTTCCTCGAGGGCATCGCCCTGCAGGGCCGAGACGGAAACGGCGATGTCCTGGGTGGATTCGGCCCGCTTGGTGGCGGTGACAATCACCTCTTCGATGCCTCGGGATTCCCCTTCGGCGGCCGCGCTGCCGGAGACGCCGGCGGCAGCCGTGGCCAGAGCGGCAGACACGGCAAGGCTGAGTTTACTGCGTTCCCACATGAGATTTCCCCTCCGAAAAGTATTCCCGCTTCCCTGACCAGTATAGAGTAGCGTCCTCCACATGTCAGTTTGAACCGCGAATCGCGTGACTATTCCCCCCATGTTTGCCTGGATGCGACATGTAGCGAATCATTCTCGACATGGAAAATTGCAGCGGATTGCGGCAATTGCCCGCTTCGCCAAGCATCGAACGGTCGCCCTGGTCGGCCATTCGAGGCATTCTTGCGGCCTGACCCGTCGTTCGTCGATGGCATCGTCGAACGAGTCGGTTTTCCACCCGGGAGCGGCCTTTAAGCCTGCTCCGAGGCATGGCCGCATCAGGCTCTGACTGCATCAGTCAACGGAGAGCGTCATGGAGAGTCAAGCCCGCATCGTGATCGTCGGCGGCGGCATCATGGGCGCGGGTCTGCTCTATCACCTGGCGGAAGCGGGCTGCAGCGATGCACTGCTGATCGAGAAGGGGGAACTCACTTCCGGCTCCACCTGGCATGCGGCGGGCCAGTGCCCGCATCTGGTCGGCAACTACAACCTCGCGAAGATTCACGACTACAGTATCTCGCTGTACAAGCGCCTGGAGGAGATCACCGGGCAGTTCGTCAGCTGGCACGGCTCCGGCAGCATCCGCTTTGCCTTGAACCAGCACGACCTCGACTGGTTCGAGACCGTGCGCGGCATTGCCCAGAGTGTCGGTTTTCGCATGGAAATCATCGATGTGGCCAAGATCCGCGCACTGAATCCGTTCGTGAATACCGACGGTGTGCTGGCCGGCGCCTGGACGCCGGACGACGGCCACGCCGACCCGGCCGGGCTGTGCCAGGCCATGGCTCGGGGCGCCCGGGACCTCGGGGCGCGGATCCTTCGCCACAATCGCGTCACCGCCATCAACGCGTTGCCGTCGGGGGAATGGGAGGTGGTTACCGAACAAGGCCGCGTCGTTGCCGAGCATGTGGTCAATGCCGCCGGATGCTACGCCCGGCAGGTCGCCTGGATGGTCGGAGCGGACGCGCCCATCTGCAACATTCAGCATCATTACCTGGTTTCCGGGCCGGTCCCGGAGTTTGCCGACCGGGACGCGGAGATTCCGATAATCCGCGACCCCCATGCGTCGGCCTACCTGCGCCAGGAACAGCAATCCGGCCTGATCGGCATCTACGAGCACGACAACCTGGCCGAATGCTGGCCTCCCTCGGGATTGCCGCATTGGGAGTCGGACAGCGAACTGTTCACCGAAGATCTCGAACGTCTGATGCCCTGGCTCGAGCGGGCGATGCAACGCATGCCCGTCTTCGAACCGGCGGGCATCCGTCGCATCGTCAACGGGGCAATTCCACACTGCGCCGACGGACCGCCGCTGCTCGGTCCGGTGGGGGGATTGCGCAACTTCTGGTTCTGCTGCGGCTCGTCGTTCGGTATCGCCCAGGGGGCCGGCTGCGGCAAGTACCTGGCCCAGTGGATCCTCGAGGGCGATTCGGAAATCAACATGACCGGCTTCGACCCGCGCCGCTTCGGAATCTTTGCCGACGAGCGCTACATGAAGGCGAAGGGCCGACAGGATTATTCCATGACCTACTTCACGCCGATGCCGGGCGAGGAATTGCCGGCTGCCCGCTGCAATCGGACGAGCCCCTTGTATGGCAAACTGCTGGCGCGGGGTTGCGTCTACACCGAGACTTTCGGTTGGGAACGGCCCAAGTGGTTCTCCCCGGACGGGCGCGGGGAAGACCTGAGCTTCCGCCGCAACAACGTTTTCGACGTGGTGCGCGACGAGTGCCTGGCTGTTCGGGAGCGCGCCGGTTTGCTCGACCTCTCGGGCTTTGCCAAGTACGACGTCACCGGCCCGGACGCGCGAGCCTTCCTCGACCGGCTCTGCGCCAACCGGATGCCGCGCAACGGTGGCATCGTCCTGGCGCATTACCTCTCCGAGGGCGGCCGCATCGGCGGCGAACTGACCGTGACGCACCTGGCGGACGACCGTTTCTACGTGCTTGCCGCCGCCGGCGCCGAAGTGCGCGACCTCGACCGCCTGATGCAGGGGAAGCTGCCGAATGAGCGGGTGCAGGTGGCCAACGTCACGGAGAAGCGTGGTGTTCTGGTGCTCGCCGGTCCCCGTTCGCGGGAGATTCTCGCCCGGCTCACCCGCACATCCCTCGACAGCGCCTCGTTCCGCTGGTTGAGCGGCAGGGAGATCAGCGTCGCCGGCGTGCCGCTGCGGGCCTTGCGGGTGAACTACGTGGGCGAACTGGGCTGGGAACTGCACCCGGCCATGGAACACCTGGAGAAGCTGTACGATGCGCTCCAGGAAGCGGGCGCCGGCCTGGGCCTCGCCGACTTCGGCCTTTATGCCGTCAACAGCCTCAGGATGGAGAAGGCCTACCGGAGTTGGGGTGCGGAACTGACCAACGAGGTGACGATGACCGATGCCGCCATGGAGCGGTTCGTCAAGTTCGACAACCGCGACTTTGTCGGCCGGCAGGCAACCCTGGAGCAGGAAAACCGCAACCTGCAACTCATCTACTTCGAGGTCGATGCGCACGATTCCGACGTGCGTGGCGGCGAGCCGCTGTTCCAAGAGGCGCGTTGCGTGGGGGTCACGACCTCGGGAGCCTACGGCCACTTTGTCGGCAGGAGCCTGGGTTTCGGGTACGTGCCCCCGGAGCTTGCCGCGCCCGACACGCAACTGGAGGTCGGCCTGATCGGCAAGCGTTACCGGCTGCGGATTCTTGCCGAACCGGCCTACGATCCCGGCAGCGAGAGGCTTCGAGCCTGATGAACGAAACCGGCTGCACCCGGCGGCGCGGCTGACCGGTGGCGAATTCCCCCGCCAGCAAGCCCGTGTTGCCGCAGCGCGCGGAGGTGATCGTGATCGGCGGCGGCGTCATCGGTTGTTCCATCGCCTATCATCTGGCGCGTTCCGGGACGAGCGACGTACTGTTGCTCGAGCGCAGCCGCATCACCTCCGGCACGACCTGGCATGCCGCCGGGCTGATCGGGCAGCTGCGCCCGTCGATCAACATGACGAACCTCGCCCGTTACACCAGGAAGCTTTACGACCGACTGGAAGGCGAGACGGGGCAGGCGACGGGTTATCGCCGCTGCGGGTCCTTCTCGATTGCAACCGACCCGGAGCGCTTCGAGGAATTGAAGCGCAGCGCTTCCATGGCCAGGGTGTTCGGGCTCGAAGTCGATGTGGTCTCCCCGGATGACATCGAGAAACGTGTTTCGCTGCTCGAGACCGGCGATGTGCTGGGCGGTATCCACATCCCGACGGACGGTTACGCCAACGCCGTGGACATCACCCAGGCTCTGGCCAGGGGCGCCCGCAGTGCCGGCGCCCGAATCGTCGAACAGGTGGCCGTGACTGGCATTCGCACCGCGGGCGGGCGGGTCGCGGGGGTTGCCACCGAACAGGGAGAGATCGATGCGGACTGCGTCGTCCTCTGCACCGGCATGTGGACCCGCGACCTCGCCGCCTCCATCGGCGTCAACGTGCCGCTGCAGGCCTGCGAGCACTACTATGCGCTGTTCGAGTCCGTCGAGGGGCTCGATGCGAGCCTGCCGGTCATTCGCGACTACGATGCCTGCACCTACTACAAGTACGATGCCGGCAAGCTGCTGGTCGGCGCCTTCGAGCCGCATGCGCGCCCCTGGGGCGTCGACGGCATACCGGAGGATTTCTCGTTCGATGAAATCGCCGGCAGTTTCGAGCACTTCGAGCCGATTCTGCAAGGCGCCATGGCGCGCATGCCGGCGCTCGAGCGAGCCGGCATCCAGAAGTTCTTCTGCGGCCCGGAAAGCTTCACGCCGGACGTCCGTTACCACATCGGCCAGGCGCCCGAGTACGCCAACTGCTTCGTTGCCGCCGGGCTGAATTCCATCGGCCTGCAATCCGCCGGCGGCATCGGCAAGGTCGTCTCGGAGTGGATCCGCAACGGCCATCCGCCCGCCGACCTGTGGGAGGTGGACATCCGCCGCAACATGCCCTTCCAGCGCAATCGCAGGTACCTGCGCGAACGGGTTTCCGAAAGCCTGGGCCTGCTCTATGCCATCCACTACCCGTTTCGCCAATTCGAAACCGCGCGCGGCGTTCGCCGTTCGCCGCTGTACGACCGGTTGCAGGCGGCCGGGGCCTGCCACGGCGAACTCGCCGGCTGGGAACGGCCCAACTGGTACGCCCCCAGGGGAGAGTCGGCCGACTACGCGTACAGCTACGGGCGCCAGAACTGGTTCGACTATTCCGCTGCGGAACACCGGGCGGTGCGCGAAAACGTCGGGCTGTTCGATCAATCCTCGTTTGCCAAGTTTCGCCTGGAAGGCCGGGATGCCAGGGCGGTGCTCAACCGAATCTGCACCAACGATGTCGATGTGCGGCCGGGGCGCATCGTCTACACCCAGTGGTTGAACGAGCGGGGCGGCATCGAGGCGGACCTGACGGTGACGCGCCTCACCGAGGACAGTTTTCTCATCGTCACGGCGGCGGCAGCGGAAGTGCGCGACTTTCACTGGCTGAAGGCGCACATTCCCGCGGATGCGCATTGCGTTCTCACCAACGTGACTTCGGCGATGGGCGTGATCTCGCTGATGGGCCCGAAATCGCGAGCGCTGCTGCAATCCCTCACCCCCGCGGACCTCGCAAACGAGGCATTCCCATTCGCGGCCAGCCGGGAAATCGAGCTGGGCTACGGGTTCGTCCGGGCGTCCCGCATCACCTATGTCGGGGAACTCGGCTGGGAACTTTACATGCCTGCCGAGTTCACGGCCGGCATCTACGAACACATCGTCGAGGCTGGTGCCGCCTTCGGGCTCGCACATGCCGGTTACCATGCCCTGGACTCGCTGCGCATCGAGAAGGCCTATCGGCACTGGGGGCACGACATCACCGACGAAGACACGCCTCTGGAAGCGGGCCTCGGTTTTACCTGCAAGTTCGACAAGCCCGGCGGCTTCATCGGCCGCGAGTCGCTTCTCCGGCAGCGCGAGGCCGGTATCGTCAGGCGCCTGGTGCAATTCCGGCTGCTCGACCCCGCACCACTGCTCCATCACAACGAGCCCATCTGGTACGGAAACGAAATTGCCGGTTACATTCGATCCGGCAGCTACGGCCATACGCTCGGCGGCAGCGTCGGTCTCGGCTACGTGGAAGGGGCCGCTATAAACGACCTGTCCGGGGCCGGGGCGGGCGCATTCGAGATCGAGGTGGCGGGAGTGCGCTTTCCGGCTGAAGCGTCGCTGCGGCCGTTGTACGACCCGGAAAACAGCCGCATTCGTTGCTGATCGGCCGTCGCCGGTGGGTCAGGCCGGCTGGGCGCGGGTGATGGCTTCGCGCAGGCCATCGAGCAAGCCCTCGAGGTGCGCCATGCGTTCTCGCATGTCACCCTGGCCGGCATCGAGGCGGGCGAGACGCTCGAGCAGTTCGTTCTTGTCGCGATCCATGCGCTCTTCGAGCCGGTCCATGCGCCCATCGAGCCGGTCCATGCGCCCGTCGAGGCGGTCCATGCGCTCGTCGAGAAGATTCATGCGCCCGTCGAGGCGGCCCACGAGTGCGATCAGGTCCACGCGCAGACGCCGCACGCTGTTCAAGGTCAGCCCGGCTATGGCGACACCCACCCCAACGATTGTCCAGATTTCCGGCGACATGTTGCACAGTCTACACGTGGCTGATTCGCCGGTAACGGGCAGATTGCCCGATTCCGCGTCAGCCTTCGGCCACACGCTTCTCCGCGATCAGCGCCGTGGCCGTCTCGACGGCAACGGCTGCATCCCGGCAGTATGCATCGGCGCCGATGGCGCGCCCGAACTCCTCGTTGAGCGGCGCGCCGCCCACCAGCACGATCAGGTCGTCGCGCAGGCCCTTTTCCACCAGCGTGTCGATGACGACCTTCATGTAGGGCATGGTGGTGGTCAAGAGCGCCGACATGCCGAGGATGTCGGGCTCGTGTTCCGCGATGGCTTCCAGGAAGTTCTCCACCGGGTTGTTGATGCCGATGTTGATCACTTCGAAGCCGGCGCCTTCCATCATCATGCTGACCAGATTCTTGCCGATGTCGTGAATGTCGCCCTTGACGGTGCCGATGACCATCTTGCCGATGGGCTTGGCGCCGGTTTCCGCAAGCAGCGGCCGCAGCACCGCCATGCCGCCTTTCATGGCGTTGGCAGCCAGCAAAACCTCGGGG
Source organism: Candidatus Azophilus sp. (assembly GCA_965221465.1). Classification (GTDB taxonomy): domain Bacteria; phylum Pseudomonadota; class Gammaproteobacteria; order Pseudomonadales; family Azotimanducaceae; genus Azophilus. Next base: position 4,071,165 of record OZ244892.1, on the reverse strand, counting down.
ACGAACAGGATGCCGTCACGGAAATCGATGCCGACGATGGTCATGCCGTCCACCAGCGCTTCCTGCAGAACCTTGTCGGCCGGCCAGCCCCGCCCGAGGAGGATTTCGGTGCCCTCGACGATCTCGTCCTTCAGGCCGTCGTACAGGTCGTCGTGCATCTGCTCGATCAGTTCCCCGTCGGGCAGGGCGGCGAGATCGATGTCGTCGTCGAAATCCTGGTTGTCGGAAACGGCCTGGTTCATCGTTGCTTATCCTCTGCCAATTGCTTCCGGGGAAAGAAAGATCGGAAATCGCGACCGGATCGCATCGTCCGCCGCGTCGCCAACGTGTCGCGGGTAATGGTTGCCCAGAATGGCCTGCTTTCTGCGCACGGCTTCCTGCAACGGATCGGGCTTGCCGTTCTCTTCCCACACCGTCGGGCTGCTGCGGTCGCTGAATTCCGGGTAGATGTATTCGCTCTGCATGACCTCGAGGGTGCGATCGGAACCCAGGTAATGACCCTCGCCGCCGGTGCAGACCCGGTCGATCTCATCGAAGCTCAGGGTTGTCGGCGTCACCTCTATGCCCCGGGTCACGCGCATCGCTGCGCCAAGCACGTCGTTGTCGAGCAGCAGGCTCTCTGGACAGGTGCCGAGCAGGCTTGCATACATGCCGGCGGCTTCGTAGACGATGTTGGCGCCGGAAAGCGCCGCCGCCAGCACCGTGGATGCACGCTCCGCCCCCGCCTGGAAGTCCGGCAGTTTTGCGTCGGTCATGCCGCAGGCGGTACCGAACGGCAGATCGAAGACGACGCCCATCTGTGCACAGGCGGCGGACAGGAGGCCCTGTTCCGGGGACCCGCCGCTCATGGCGCCGGTTCGGAGGTCGGAAACGAAGGGCCAGGCGCCGAGAATGGCCGGGGCACCGGATTGAATGGCATTCACGTAGACGAGGCCGCCGAGACATTCGGCCCAGGCCTGCGAAACGGCGCCCGCCAGGCAGGCCGGGGTCGTGGCGCCCGCCTGCCCGGCCGAGAGCAGCAACACCGGCATGCCGCCTTCGACGGCAACCCGAAGGCACTCCAGCGCATCCACGGCAAACTTCATGGGCGGCACCACGAAGCAGTTCGACTGGCTGACGAAGGGCCGCGCCCGCCAGGCCGCCTCGCCGCCCGCGACGATGTGCAGCATCTCGAGTGTCTTTTCCACGTGGCTGGAGTGCACCCAACTCGACCCCACGTGCTTGGCCGTGCCCGACACCGCACAGTAGGCCGTGTTCAGGTCCATGGCGTAGTTGTCGGCAATGTCGCGCAGCACGCAGGTGCGCTGAAACATGTGAATGTGTTCGCAGGTATCGGCAAGGCGCGCCATGTCGTACAGGTCCTGGGCGGTGGAGTCCCGGTAACTGGCACTCTCCGGGTCGGCGATCATGACGGCGGCGCCGGCGGTGGCGAAATGGACCCGGCTGCCGCCGATGTGCAGATCGTGGCGCGGGTCCTGTCCGTGCAGGACAAGGTCGTGGGGCGCCCGTTCCATGGCCTGCTCGACCACGGCCCGGGGCATGCGCAATCGGCCGTCGTCGCCGAGCACCGCGCCGACGGCGGTACAGGTGTCGATGCAGTGGGGTGTCGCATCGGCAAATCCGACTTCTTCGAGAATCCGGAACACGTTTTCGGTGACCGCGGCGGCATCGGCTTCCGAAAACGGCTGGAACCGGCCGCCGGACTCGCCCGGGCGAACGGGCTTGATTGCATCGGCCAGGGGCGCGCTGCGTTGCGCCTTGCGTGCCTGCCTGCCGCCGGCGCGTCGTCTGCTCATGGCCCGGTACCGAACCGCATCCGTCACCAACTTCCTGCTGCGGTCGCCGATGCACTCGCGACGACAGTCGATGCCGGATCCGGGCTAAAGCCAGAGCTTCGATTCACCTGCCACGCTCCTGGGTGGGCCGCACCTTGAAATGATCGTAGTAGCACTTGCTGAAGTGCTGCAGCGACTTGAAACCGGTCTCTATGGCGATGGCGCGCACGGTCATGCTCGAGTGGCGCAACAGATTGCGGGCAGCGTTCAGCCGCACCCGCAGATAGTAGTGGCTCGGCGAGGTGCCGAAATGACGCTTGAAGGCCCGCTCGAGCTGACGGGTGGAAACCTCGAGATAGTTCGCGATTTCCTCCACGAACAGGCGCTCGGAGACATTGTGTTTCATGAGCTGCACGGCATCGCTCAGGTAGTCCGGGGCGCCGGGCGACTGGTTGCGCACCGACACTTCCTGGGTCTCGCCCAGGTCGCGAATGCGCTCGACGGTAAATTCCTCGGAGATGGCGAATGCCACGTCGCGGCCGTAATCCCGGGATACCAGATAGAGCATCAGGTCCAGGGGCGCGGTTCCACCTGCCGAGGTGTAGCGGTTGCGGTCGATCTCGAAGATGTCGTCCTTGACGGTGAGTCGCGGAAACTCCTCGCGCAGGCTGGTCAGATACTCCCAGTGCACGGTGCAGCGATGGTCGTCGAGGACGCCGGACCGGGCGAGCAGGTAGGACGCCGTGCACAACGCGCCGAGGGGCATGTTGGTGGCGGCCAGACGTCGCAACTCGGCGCCGAACTCGGGATTCCAGTTTTTCCTGACATTGACGCCGGCGCAGACGAACAGGGTATCGAGTTCCCGGGCTCTGGCAAACGGCAGGTTGGGCCGGATTTCCAGCGCGGCGCTCGAGGCGACGGGTGCATCGTCCAGGGTCAGCACCGACCATCGGTACAGTTCCTGCTGCGACGTCAGGTTCGCCATGCGCAATACCTCGACCGCCGAAGAGAACGCGATGAGCGTAAACTCCGGCGTTAACAGAAAACCGTATCGATACGGCCGCCCGTCCGGCATTTCACTCCCTCCACTGCGCCCCAGCAATAGTGGAATGCGACAGCAGTTTTACTACAGGCGACTTCCCATTAGAAGCTTGCGAACCGCTTAATTGACTTCGAGCCCGAAGGCGGTGTTCAGTGTTGCTGCCGCGCCGGAATGTTCGCGGATGGGTGGGAAATCGAGCCATGGCCAGGAAGACGCTTCGCCCGATCGCCGAAGTGGCATCGGAACTGGGGCTGCAAGACAGCGACATCGAGCTTTACGGCTCTGTCAAGGCCAAGGTGCCGGTGGATGCCATTCCGCAACGGCAGGTTCCAGGACGGCTGGTCGTGGTCACCGCCATTACCCCGACGCCGGCCGGGGAAGGCAAGTCCACGGTCGCAGTCGGGCTCACTCAGGGGCTGGCGCGCCTCGGCAGGAGCGTGGCGCTGACGATTCGGCAACCGTCGCTCGGCCCGGTTTTCGGGCACAAGGGCGGTGGGACCGGCGGCGGCCGCGCGACGGTGCAACCGGCCGACGAGATCAACCTGCATTTCACCGGCGACTTCCACGCCGTCGAATCGGCCCATAACCTGCTGGCGGCGATGGCGGACAACGCCGCGCATCGCAAGGCGGTGCCGAATCTCGAAGCGGCCGGAATTACCTGGCGGCGGGTCACGGATGCGGAAGACCGCTCGTTGCGCCAGGTGGTCACCGGCGTCGGCGGCCCCGTGAACGGGCCCATGCGGGAGGCGCGCTTCGACATTTCGGCGGCATCCGAAATCATGGCCATACTGGCATTGGCCTCCGGATATTCCGACCTCCGTCGCCGGCTGGGCGACATCGTGCTCGGGTGGACGAAAGACCGGGAGCCGGTGCGGGCGCGGGACATCGGCGGCATCGGGTCGCTGATGGCGTTGCTGCGCGATGCCCTGAAACCCAACCTGGTACAGACCGCCGAGGGGCAGCCGGCCATCGTTCACATGGGCCCTTTCGGCAACATCGCCCACGGCTGCAGTTCCATCCTGGCGGATCGTCTCGCCGTCAACACGGCCGATCTGACCGTAACCGAAGCCGGGTTCGGCGCCGACCTCGGTTTCGAGAAATTCATGGACATCAAGATACGCCAGGGCGGTCCGGCGCCGGCGGCCGCCGTGGTGGTCGCCACCGTTCGCGGGCTCAAGTGGCACGGCGGGTCGAAACGGGGCGAGCTCGACCGGCGCAATGTCGATGCGGTGCGGTCCGGCGCCCTCAACCTGGCCAATGCCATCCGCATCGTCAACATGTACGGGCTGCCGGCGGTGGTCGCGATCAATCGCTTCCCGTCGGATGCCCGCGACGAAGTCGAAGCCGCCCGTCGCGCTGCCGAGGAAGCCGGCGCGGTCGCCGTTGCCGAGGCAAACGGTTTCGCCGCCGGCAGCGCGGGCATGACCGATCTGGCTGCCGCCTGTTGGGATGTTGCCCACGATGCCGAAGCCGACGTCAAGCTGCTGTATTCGGACAACGAGTCCCTGCAGGCAAAGGTGGAGCGCCTGGCGGAACGCATCTATCAGGCGGACGTCGTCGAATGGGGGCCGCGAACACGGGACACGGCCGACCGTTTTGCGCGACTGGGGTGGAACTTTCCGGTGTGCATGGCCAAGACCCACCTTTCGGTATCCGCAAAGCCGGAATTGTTGAACGTGCCCACCGGGCACACCCTGCCGATACGGGAGTTGCGCGTACAGGCCGGTGCACAGCAGATCGTCACCCTGGCGGGGGACATCAACACCTTGCCGGGGCTTCCGTCGCACCCGAACGCCCTCGACATCGACCTGGACGATGCAACCGGGGAGATAACCGGCATACTCAGCACCTGACTGCGTGCAATAACCGGCTCGCCGAATGGCGCACCAGGCGGCGGCGCTTGCGGCTACGATAGGCACCAGAGCGAGCCCTGACAGCGCCATTCGGCGAGCCGCATACACGCACCGCACACCGGTTCTCTGCCAGCGGTCGTCAGGTGTTCCTTGCGCGTCATCGTCCCGGTGCGCCAGGTTCGAAACTCGCATACGGAAAACAAGGCGGTGCAGGGCGAGTGCATCGGCGCCCGCAGCAGGAAGCTGGTGAGGTATGCGGGCTTGCCGTCGGCGCGAGCGGAAGAGCAGCAATCCGGCCGCTTGAAAATCCCGGTTCAACTGCAAAGATGGAGCCCGCTCGAGAACGCTGGTTTCCTGTCGACCCTGTTTTCAATGGGGCGGCTGCGACCTTCGGAGAAACCGTATGCCTGCACGACTGCGCGTCGACCGCGATGCCCTTGCCGCCAACTACCGGCGGTACCGGGCTGCCGTGGCTGGTGAATGCGGCGCGGTTGTCAAGGCGGACGGCTACGGGCTGGGGTTGGCGGAAACGGCCGAGGTGTTCGATCGGCTCGGCTGCCGGCACTTTTTTGTCGCCACGGTTGCCGAGGGCCTCGCTCTGAAAGGCGTTCCCGTCGGCGGGGCGATTTACGTGTTCGAGGGCGCGCTGCCCGACTCGGCGGGGCTCCTGGCGGAGGCTGGGCTGATTCCCGTCATGAATCATGAAGACCAGTTGGCGGCCTGGTCGTCTTACCGCGATCGGGAAATCGCAGTGCACTTCGACACCGGGATGAACCGGCTGGGGTTTCCGGTGGACGTACCCGCGTCGACATTCGACGGCTTCCGGGTGTCCCTGGTCATGACGCACCTGGCCTGCGCCGACGAACCCCGTCACCCGTTGAACGAAATCCAGTTGCAGCGTTTCGAGCGGGTGGCGGGTCGCTTTCCGGGCGTGTCCACGAGCATCGGCAACTCTGCGGGAAGCCTGCTCGATGCGCGCTACCACGGCGACCTGGCACGCCCGGGAATCGGGCTCTACGGCGGGAATCCGTGGATGGATGCACCGAACCCGGTGCGGCCCGTGGCCACCCTGGAAGCGCCCGTCCTGCAGATTCGTCAGGTGCCGGCCGGCGAGCCGGTGGGATACGGGGCCACCTGGCAAAGCGAAACGCCCCGGCGCCTGGCGGTGCTCGGTATCGGCTATGCCGACGGACTGCCGCGACTCTTGTCGAATCGCGGCGAGGCGGTGGTGAGCGGTGCGCGATGCCCGTTCGTGGGGCGCGTGTCCATGGACCTTGCGGTGGTCGACGTGACGGGTGCGCGGGTAGCGGTCGGCGACTGGGCGGAACTGTTCGGGGCGGCGTTGCCCATCGACGAGGTGGCGCAGCGGGCGGACACCATCGCCTACGAGTTGCTCACCGGCATCTCGCAACGGGTACAACGCGTCTACGAAAACTGAATCAGCCACACCTTCCGTGGAACACTCTTTCCAAGCGATTGATTTTATTGAATTCGTTAGCGTAGCAAACATGGCCTTCGATCCGGCACCGAGAGCAGGTATACGGTACGTGCATCCGGCGCACCAGGCGGAGAGATTTACCGCGACGATGGGCGCAAGCACGAGCCTAAACAGCGCCGGATACACGCACCGCACACCTGCTCTCTCACAGCGTATTTCAGGCGTTCCTTGCGCGTCATCGTCGCGGCGTGCCGGGGTGGCATCTTTCGCGGAACAAATGTTCCAAGTAGTTGGCGAGATTGGTGGGCTGGTCGGTCAAAGGGTTTCCCGGATCGGCACTTCGGTTTTCTTGACGACGGTGCGCAGCGCGAAGCTGGAATGCAGCCGGTCGACGCCGGGCAGGCGCGTGAGGTGCTGGCTGTGAATGCGTTCGTAGTCCCGGGCATCGTTTACGATCACGCGCAACAGGTAGTCCGCGTCGCCCGACATCAGATAACACTCCATGACTTCGGCCAGCTTGCCGACCTCGAGCTCGAATGCGGCAAGATCGTCGCGCTGCTGGCTGTGCAGGGTGACGCGGACGAAGACGTTGTCCGGATAGCCGGCGCCGGACTGGTCGATCAGCGCAACGTAGCCCCGCAGCATGCCGTTTTTTTCGAGGCTCCGGACACGGCGCAGGCAGGCTGACTCGGACAGGTTCACTCGCTCGGCCAGGGCGGTGTTGGAGAGCCTGCCGTCCAGTTGCAGTTCATGGAGGATTCGTCGATCCAGGCGGTCAATATTCGAATAATCTTGCATATATTGGCTGTTTTACCGGGTTTCAACGCGAATATTGGCGCTTGATTTGCAAGAAAGCAATCAACTTCGATTGCCCTTGGGCTACAGTGATCGTCCAACAACGCGTCGGAGGAGGCGGTCATGCGAATCGGAGTCCCCAGGGAAATCAAGATTCATGAAAACCGTGTCGGCCTGGCTCCCGATTCGGTAGCCGAACTCGTTGCTGGCGGCGCCGAGGTGGTCGTACAGGCGAGGGCAGGAGCCGGGGCCGGCTTTGCGGACGACGACTACCGCGACGCCGGGGCGCGAATCGGCTCGGTTCAGGAAGCGTTTTCCGCCGACCTGATCGTCAAGGTCAAGGAACCGCAACTGCACGAATGCGAACGGCTCAGGCCGAAGCAGGTTCTGTTCACCTATCTGCACCTTGCCGCCGACAGGCCCCAGGCACTGGCGCTGATGGAATCCGGCGTGACGGCCATCGCCTACGAAACGGTCACGACCCCCGGTGGGGCATTGCCCCTGCTCACGCCCATGAGCGAGGTCGCCGGGCGCATGTCGGTTCAGGTGGGCGCTTTTGCATTGCAGAACGCGAACGGCGGGCGGGGCATGCTGCTCGGCGGTGTGCCGGGCGTCGCGCCCGCCAAGGTCGTCATCGTCGGCGGCGGCGTTGCCGGCGCCAACGCTGCGGCCATGGCGGTGGGCCTGCAGGCGGACGTGACCATTCTCGACAAGTCCGTTGCACGCCTCAGGGAACTCAGTGCCGAATTCCGGGGCCGGGCGCGGGTGCTGATGGCATCGCAGCACAACATCCGTGCCGAGACCCTGGCCGCCGACCTCTTGATCGGCGCCGTGCTGGTACCGGGTGCCGCCGCGCCCAAGCTCCTCACTCGGGAGATGGTCCGGGCCATGAAGGACGGAGCCGCAGTCGTCGACATATCCATCGACCAGGGCGGCTGCTTCGAAACAAGCCGGCCGACGACACACGACGAGCCCATCTACGTGGAGGAAGGCGTGGTTCACTATTGCGTCACCAACATGCCGGGGGCGGTTGCGCGGACTGCCACCCAGGCGTTGAACAACGTCACGCTCCCCTATGTGAAAGCCCTTGCCGGGCTTGGCTGGCGCGAGGCCTTCCGGCGCGACCCGGGCTTTGCCGCCGGCCTGAACGTGCACTACGGTGCGATTCGGCATCCCAGGGTCGCGGAGGCCCTGGATTTGAGGCTGGTGGCCGAAGCCGCCTGATTCAACCCGCCAGAAGCCATTGGCAGGCAGGCGCCGGCATCCTGTCTCGACAAGCCCGCCGCGGTCATGCAGGCTACGCGAACCGGTGGGCGGGATGCGTGGGGTGATTGCAGTCGTCGCCACCCGCCGCCGAACACCTGCAAGGAACAGCATCATGGCAGAACCGCTGCACAACGAATTTCCCCCGGGTTCCATCGAGGCAAAGGACCTCGAACACCTGCTGCACCCCGTCACCAACCTGAAACTGCACCGCGAGAAGGGCCCGGCCGTGCTCACGCGGGCCAAGGGCGTTTACTTGTGGGACAACCGCGGCAATCAATACATCGAGGGCCTGGCGGGCCTCTGGTGCACCGCGCTCGGCTACGGCGAGGAGGAACTCGTACAGGTGGCCATGGAGCAGATGAAGACGCTCAGCTACTCGCAGCTTTTTGGCGGCAAGAGCAACGAGCCGAGCATCCTGCTTGCCGAAAAGCTTAAGGCCATGGCGCCGTTCGATGCCGGGCGGGTGTTGTTCGGGCTGTCCGGCAGCGATGCCAACGATACGCAGATCAAGCTCATGTGGTACTACCACAATGCCATCGGCAAGCCGGAGAAAAAGAAGATCATCTCGCGGCTGGGCGGCTACCACGGTACGACTCTGGCCTCCGGCTCGCTGACCGGGCTGCCGCCCTTTCACGCCAACTTCGACCTGCCGATTCCACAGGTGCTGCACACCGACCGCCCCCATTACTACCGCGACGCCGAAGGCTCGGAGAGCGAAAGCGATTTCTGCAATCGAATCGTCGCCAACCTCGAAGACCTGATCGTCCGGGAAGGCCCGGAGACCATCGCGGCCTTCATCGCCGAGCCGATTCTGGGAGCCGGCGGCGTGATCGTGCCGCCGACGGGCTACTACGAAAAGGTACAGGCGGTGCTCGAACGGCACGAAATCCTGTTCATCGACGACGAAGTCATCTGCGGGTTCGGCCGCACCGGCAACCCGTTCGGCGCCCAGACCATGGGCATCCACCCGACGACCATGAGCGTGGCCAAGGCGCTGAGTTCCGCCTACCAGCCGATTTCCGCAGTGCTCATACCGGAGTTCATGTACGACCCATTCGTCGAAGCGAGCAACCGGGCAGGCCTCTTCGGGCACGGCTTCACGTACTCCGGCCACCCGGTCTGCGCCGCCGTGGGGCTGCGCAACCTCGAGCTCATGGAAGAGCGGGACATCTTCGCCCATGCGGCGCGCGTCGGAACGGTATTCCAGGAACGACTGCAGCAACTCGACGAGCATCCGCTGGTCGGCAACGTCCGCGGCGCCGGCTTGATCGGGGCCGCCGAACTCATGGCGGACAAGGAGTCACGAACGCCGTTTCACCCCTCCAACGGCGTGGGCGCGTACTGCAACGAACGGTGCGAGGCACACGGTCTCATCCTGCGCAACCTCACCGATACGATGGCCATCTGCCCGCCGCTCGTGATCACCGAGGATCAGGTCGGCGAGGTGTTCGACAAACTGGAACGCGCGCTCGACGACACGCTGCGCTGGGTGCGCTGACAGTGCGACGCTCCGCCGGGATGCTTCGCAGTAATGCGCGAGTCGCTCGTTCTTCGATTGCCGACGCGTTGGGGCGCTCGTCCATCTGCTCCGCATCGGCTGCAACCCACACCCCGCATTCGCGAGCATAGCGGAAGCTGAGAAGGCGCAAACTCATGCCACAAGATACCCCTCCCGAAGAGAGCCGTTTGAGCTTCATCGTGCTGATCAGCGTCATCGCCACCCTCGGCGGTTTCCTGTTCGGCTTCGACAGCGGCGTGATCAATGGAACCGTGGAAGGGCTGCAACGGGCCTTCGGGTCGGACAGCGTCGGCACCGGGTTCAATGTGGCGTCCATGCTGCTCGGCTGTGCAGCGGGCGCATTCTTCGCCGGGCGACTCGCCGACCGATTCGGGCGGCGGGCGCTGCTGATCGTCGCATCCCTGTTCTTTGCCGTCAGCGCCTGGGGTTCGGGAATTGCCGATGGATCTCTCGAATTCGTCCTCTATCGGGTGCTGGGCGGCATGGCCGTCGGCGCCGCAAGCGTCATGGCGCCGGCCTATATCGGCGAAGTGGCGCCGGCCCGCTACCGGGGGCGCCTCATCACCGTGCAGCAGATGGCCATCATCGTCGGGCTGTTCGGTTCGTTTGTCAGCAACTATCTGCTGGCGGGCGTGGCGGGCCACTCCACCGAACCCCTCTGGTTCGGGTTCGCAGCCTGGCGCTGGATGTTCTGGATTGAAATCGCTCCCGCCGTGCTCTTCTTCGTGGGCCTGCTCTTCATTCCGGAAAGCCCGCGCTATCTCGTTGTCCGAGGCAGAACGGCCCACGCACAGGACGTGCTGGCGAAGCTGTACGGCGCCGCGGCGGGCACCGCAAAGCTCGAGGAAATCGAGACATCGCTCGCCGCCGACCGCCACCGCCCTCGCTTCTCCGACCTCATCGATGCCGGCACCGGGCGCATTCGCACGCTGGTATGGGTAGGAATCGGCCTCGCAACCTTTCAGCAACTGGTGGGCATCAACGTCGTTTTCTACTACGGGGCGGTGCTGTGGCAATCGGTCGGTTTCTCCGAGAGCGATGCGCTGCTCATCAACGTCATCTCCGGCGCGGTCAGCATCGGCGCCTGCCTGATTGCCCTGGGGCTGATCGATCGCATCGGCAGAAAGCCGCTGCTCTGGGCCGGGTCCGTGGGCATGGCGGTCACCCTCGGCATCATGACGGCGGCGTTTGCGAGCGCCAGTCTGGGCGCCGACGGAACGCTCAGGATGACCGATACGATGGGCACCGTCGCACTGGTGGCGGCCAACCTGTACGTCTTCTTCTTCAACGGCTCCTGGGGGCCGGTCATGTGGGTCATGCTCGGCGAGATGTTCCCCAACCAGATTCGCGGTTCCGGCCTGGCCGTCAGCGGCCTGGCGCAATGGGGGTCGAATTTCGGCGTCACCATGACCTTCCCGATATTGCTCGCAGCGATCGGGCTCGCCGGGGCCTACGCCTGGTACGCGGCAGCGGCAGTCGTTTCCATCTTCTTCGTGATACGGGCCGTCCATGAAACCCGGGGCATCGAACTCGAACAGATGCCCGGCTGAGCGTTTCCGCAGGGGTCAGCCGATACCGGCCGAATGCAAGTTTCGAACCCGAGGCGCGGGCCGCAAACGAGCAAGGAACACCTGACCGCCACCAGGAGAGAACCGGGGTGCGGTGCGTGTATGCCGCTCGCCGAATGGCGCCTTGGCCCGCATCCGTCACCAACTTCCCGCTGCGGGCGCCGATGCACTCGCCCTGCGCGTTTTGCTTCAGCGACGAAACGTCGACTCCCTCGCGACGAAACGTCGACGCCCTCGCGACGAAAGTTGGTGATGGATGTGGGTCAGGGGTTCGCTCTCGCGCCCTTCGTCGCGGCAAGCGCGTCTGACGGGCGCCCGCCGGAATCGATCAGGGGTCGAGGCCGAAGCCGACCGGGAACAGCGGGTCGTAGACGTCATCGTCGCGGTTGAGCGGCGTCTGAGTCGTGTCCCGGGGCCAACTGAACGGGAGGCGGCCGGTGAACCGATGGCGGCGCTTGCCGTCCGGGTCGGTCAACAGCAGGTCGGCGACCGCAGTCCCTTCGGAGCCGGGCAGCCAGGCGGCAACGAAGGCATCCGCCTGCGCGAGTTCCCCGGTCACGACCATAGGCCGGCCCGAAAGAAAAACCGCGACGGTGGGAATGCCGCGCTTCTGCAGCCGGGTCAGTGTCGCAAGCGGTCTACGGTTGTAGCGGCGGTATTCCAGATGGTTGCGGTCGCCGGCGCCTTCGGCGTAGGGCATTTCGCCGAATACCACCACCGCGGCATCGGGTTTGGCGCCGAACCGTCCCCGGGGATCGTGGGTCAATTGGCCTCCCGCGGCCTCTACAGCCTCGCGGATGCCGTCGAGAATCGTCGTGGCCCCGGCATAGTGGGACGCATCGTTGCCGCTTCCCTGCCAGGTGATCGTCCAGCCGCCCGTCTGCGCGGCGAAGTCGGCAGCGGCGTGGCCGGCAACGAGTATGTGAGAACGGCTGTCGAGCGGCAGCAGGCCGGCACGGTTTTTCAGCAGGACCATCGATTCCCTGGCCGCGCGGCGCGCCAGGGCACGATGGTCGGGGTGTCCGATCCACTCCGGCAACACCGGCTCCCGGGCGGATTTCTCGAACAGGCCCGCGCGCAGCTTGACCCGGAGTATGCGCGTAACGGCATCGTCGATTCGAGCGTGTGGAACGATTCCCGAACGCACCTGTTCGAGCGTGTTGGCAATGAACGCGCGCCAGTCCTCCGGGACCATGACCATGTCGATGCCGGCGTTGATCGCGGCTGCACAGGCGTCGTCCCCGCAACCGGGAAGCTGTCCGTGACCGTTCCAGTCGCCGAGAACGAAGCCGTCGAAACCCATGCGTCCCTTCAATACGTCGGTCAACAGGTAGCGATTGCCGTGCATCTTTTGCCCGCGCCAACTGCTGAACGATGCCATGACGGTCTGCGCGCCGGCGGCCAGGGCCGTGAAATAGCCCTGACCGTGCACGTCGCGCAATGCCAGCTCGTCCATGGACACGTCGCCCTGATCGATGCCGTCGCGCGTGCCGCCGTCGCCGACGAAATGCTTGGCGGTTGCGATCACGCGGCCGACGCCGAACCGCTCTTCGTCGGTGGCGCCCTGCAACCCCCGGATCAATGCAGCACCGAGCCGCGCGACGATTCGCGGGTCTTCGGAGTAGCTCTCGTAGGTTCGTCCCCAGCGGTCGTCCCGCGCCACCGCCAGGGTCGGCGCGAATACCCAGTCGATGCCGGTCGCTGCCGTTTCCAGGGCGGTGGCCGCGCCGATGCGCTCGACCAGTTCGACATCGTCGACCGCTCCCAACCCGATGTTGTGCGGAAACAACGTCGCGCCGACGACGTTGTTGTGGCCGTGCACCGAGTCGGTGCCCCAGATCACCGGTATGCCCGCGCGCCCGCCGGTTCGGTCGATGGAAGCGCGATGGTAGGCTGCGGCAAGTTCCGCCCAGTCGCGCGGGGTAGCCATGGCGTTGCCGTCGGGCCAGGAACCGCCGCCGTTCAGGATCGATCCGAGGTGGTGTTCGCGCAAATCGGACGGCTGCACGTGCGCGATTTCGCCCTGAACCATCTGCCCGACCTTTTCCTCGAGGGTCATGGATGCGATCAGGCGCTCGATGCGCGCTTCAACCGCCGCATCGGCGCCCACGGCGCTCTCGATTCGTGGCCAACCATCCGGGTCGAGGTTTGAAGCGGATGCCTCCGCCAGGGCGTCGGAAACCGCAAAAAGCGCGATGCCCGCGACGACAAGCACGGGCAGGTTTCGAACCCGGTGCGCCGGGCCGCGGACGGCCGGGAAAGATCTGACAATCACTTGGAAAAAGTGTTCCATGAAAGCGGCTGCGCTGGCTGGCCGCGGTCCCCGTTTCGGGCGTACGGGTTGCCCCACAAGGTGCATGGCATTGCGCGGTGCACTGCAGTTTCCCGTGGGCTCGATGTCGGGAACGCTAACACAGCCCGGATTTTGCGGACGAACGGTTTGCGTTTACCGGGGTCAGCCGGAAGACGAACCGGATTCGAAAGGCCCTCGCCCCGCACGCCGGACGAACGGAGCGCACCGCTCATGCGTGGCTCGGGCAACGCTGCCCATGCGACGGACCTTCCCCCAGCCCCCAATTCCGCGCAGAATCGGCACATGAGCAATGCGGGGGGAATCGCGGCGCTCCGCTGGCAGGATCGGAGCAACGCCACGGAGGGGGTTCGCAACGCCGAATCCGGCCACTGGCCGCCACGGCAGTGGTGGGCCGTTCAGTGCTCGTTCTGGTTCTGCCTGTCCGCCATCACCTTCCTGACCCTGACGGTCTGGTATGCCACCGTCGAATGGCCCCACGTGTTGCACACGCTTCTGCAGGGCGTGCTCGGCCTGCTGTTCTCCTGGCCGCTGTACCGCGTGCTGCAGGCCATCGGCGAACTCAGGACGGTTGCCCGTGTGCTTGCGGGTTGCGCCGCCGTCGCCGGCGTGGCGCTCGTCTGGACGCTGCTGCGCATGGTCACGTTCGCGTGGATGACCGGCATTTCGGGGCTCTGGGCCGACTTCGGCGGCTGGTATTTCGGCGCCATCTTCATCTTTCTCTGCTGGGCGGGGCTGCACTACGTCGTCCACTACTACCGGCTGCTGCAGGCCGAGCAGCACAAGGTGCTGGAGGCTTCGGCCAGATCGCTGCGCGCCGAGGCACTGGCAAAGGAAGCGCAACTGAAAATGCTGCGCTACCAGTTGAATCCGCACTTTCTGTTCAACACCCTGAATGCGGTGAGCGCCCTGGTACGCCTCGGCGACACGGAAGCCTCCCAGGAGACGATCTCCCGGCTCGGCGCCCTGCTGCGCCACTCCCTGGATGCAGACCCACTGGAACCGGTGCCCCTGGCGACGGAGTTGGAGATGCTGGGGCTCTATCTCGACATCGAGAAGACCCGGTTCGGCGAGCGCCTGCAAATCGATCTGGATATAGACGAACGCGCCCGGCGGGTGCTGGTACCCGGGTTTTTCCTGCAACCATTGGCGGAGAACTCGATCAAGCACGCCATTGCCGCCAGCGAAGCCGGCGGCCGCCTGGGGATCCGGGCAAGGGTGTCGGCCGGTTCGCTGCATGTCGAAGTGACGGACAGCGGTCCCGGCATGGATGCGGCCGAAGTCGGCAACGGTCGCGGGGTGGGGCTGAAAAACACTCGGGAACGACTCGAGGCGCTCTTTCCCGGCCGCCATCGACTGGAGTTCGGCAGACCCGAGGACCCCTTTGCCGTGCGCATGTCGTTCCCCTGCGACCTGCGTCCCGACCGAATGTCGGCGGCTACCCAAGTAGCCGGTACGTGACCTCGATGAAAGATTCCACCCCGGCGCGCCGGGACGACCACGCGCAAGGAACATCAGCAATACGCTGGGAGAGAGCAGGTGTGCGGTGCGTGTATCTGGCGCTGTTTGGGCTCGTGCTTGCGCCCATCGTCGCGGTAAGCACCGCCGCCTGGTGCGCCGCATGCACGTACCGTATACCGGTTCTCGGAGCCGGATCGAAGAAACGGTTCCTCACGTTAACGAATTCAATAAAATCAATAGCTTGTGAGTTTTATTCCATGAAAGCGGGCGCTGAAAGGCGGCGCAATCGTGCAGCAGGACTCCGACCCGAGTAGCCGATGGGTTCCTTGCGCACCGTGATTGCCGACGACGAACCTTTGGCGCTGGATCTGTTGTGCGCTTCTCTCGACGCCTGCGGCGGCGTCGATATCGTGGCAAGGTGCCGCAACGGCCGCGACGTGCTGTCGGCAGTGCGCGAACTGGAACCGGATCTGCTGGTGCTGGACGTGGAAATGCCGGGCATGAGCGGATTCGACGCGGTTCGCGCCATGCAGGCCGACACCCTGCCGCTGGTGATCTTCGTCACCGCCTTCTCGAAATACGCGGTCGATGCCTTCGAAGTGAATGCCGTCGACTATGTACTGAAACCAATCGACGACACCCGCCTCTCTCGGGCGTTGCGTCGCGTCCGCGAACGGCGAGCCGTTGCCGACAGGGCGAGCCGCCACCAGAGCAAGGGCCGCTTCGTGAAGGCGATGCTCGACATGGATGCGGCGAGCGCCGCGGCCGACTGGCATTCCGAGCGTCGCATTGCCTTGAGGGACGGTTCGCACATGGAGTTGCTCGACCAGGGCGAAATCGTCTGGGTGGACGCCGCCGGCGACTACATGTGTCTGCACGACCTGCGCAACCGCACCCACGTCATCCGTTCGACCATGAACGGACTGCTGGAAAAGCTCGACGACCCACGCTTCGCCCGCGTACACCGCTCTACGGCCGTCAATCTCGAACGCATCGAAACCGCCGACTCCCTGGCCAAGGGCGAGTACCGGCTGAGCATGCAGGGCGGCAGCCTGGTGAAGGTAAGCCGCAACTACAGCGCGGCGGTACGCCGCTACCTGAACCGGAAATCGGTCTGACGAAACCATCTTGTCTCGCGAAAGACCCGCTTCATCGAGTTTCGGTTGCCCGGCAGCCGATGTTGGAGGATAAGTGAAGTCGGGTCGAACCGGATTTCATGCAGACGGGTCAGAGGAATGCGCAAGTCACTCGAATGGCGGCCGAAGCCATGGGCATTGGTCCTGCTTTCGTTACTGGTCTTTGGTTGTTCAGGCCGGGATTCCGCGGAAACCGAGCCGTTCTATCCTGTCGCGGAGGAGGAATGGGAACTCGTCTGGAGCGACGAATTCGATGGCGACAGCCTGGATGCGTCGGCCTGGGACGTGCAATTGGGCGACGGTTCGGATGTCGGGCTCGATCGTTGGGGCAACAATGAGCAGCAATGGTACAGCGCCGACAATCTGGTGGTGGCGGACGGCAACCTGACGATCTCGGCACTGGCTGACGAACCCCGCCCCGGCTTCTGCTGCACCTCCGGGCGCATCCGCACCGCCGGCCGGTTCGACTTCACCTACGGCCGTATCGAAGCGCGCATCCGCGCCGCCGCCGGCCAGGGGCTGTGGAACGCGTTCTGGATGCTGCCGACCGAATCGCCCTACGGCGGCTGGGCGTCCAGCGGCGAAATCGACATCATGGAAGTGGTCAACGCCGGAACGGAAGCAGAGGATGTCTGGATTTCGCTGCATCACGGATTCGCCTGGCCGCTCAACCAGTTCACCAGCCAGTCCGTCGAATCCATCGATCCCGCCGGCGGTTTCCATGTCTACGCGATGGAGTGGGAAGAAGACGAGATCCGCTGGTACATCGACGACACCCATTACATGACCATCGCCTCGGACCACTGGTACAGCTATTTCCACGCCGACCGCGAAACCGGCTATGTTCTGGGCGAAGGCGCCGCGCCCTTCGACACCGACTTCCATCTGCTGCTCAACCTGGCGGTGGGCGGCAACGCGCCCGGGCCGGTCGACACGGCCATGCTGCCAAGCGAAATGACCGTGGATTACGTGCGCGTCTATCGCTGTTCCTACGACCAGGCGGACGGCGGCGGCTGCAACTCGAATGCAGACCGCACCCTGGATACGCCGCCATCCCAGTCCCCGTTCGTGGCAAGCTTTCCGCTCTACTCCGATGGCGCGGAAGCGCTTGCCTGGACCATCGGCGGCGAAGCCGTGGAACGCCCTCTGGCGGTCAACTCCTTCTGGAACAACGGCGGCGCCCTGTCGTTCGCCGAGGTGGCGGAGGAAGGCCGCGGCACGGTGATCGAAGTGGTCACCGGCAACTCCGGCAATATCTCCATCAACGCGGTCGACGGCGAGCCCACGAGCCTGTTCGGGTTCGGCAACAATCCGAGCTGGTGGGTGCTGGGGGCCGGAGAACTCAAGTTCGACCTCTACGTCGACAGCGCCGAAACCGACCCGAACGGCACCCTGCTGATCAAGATGGACAGCGGCTGGCCCGCCCTCGGCCAGGTCGCGCTGCCCGTTGCAGACCTGCCAACCGACGAGTGGACCAGCATATCCATCGAGGTGAACGACCTGCTGCACCCGGACAACAGCGGCTCAGACCCGCTCGACACCGAATCGATCGTCAGCTTCTTCGTGCTGGAACCCACCGGCGCAGCCCGGGTCAAGGTAGACAACATCCGCTTGAAATGCGCACACCCGACCCGCAACGGCTGCGGCATCCTGCCCCCCGGCGGCGAGGTCGATGGGGACGTGGCCAACGTCTTCATCGACGCGGTCGACCCGGTCTGGACCAACGGCATCGGCGCCTGGGATACCTTGACGGGCAGCGACTATTTCGACGGAGCGAGCGGCAATCACGTCACCTGGAGTGTCCTCGCCGCTGCCGACCCGGATCGCGGCGACATCCTGAACGTCAATTTCAGCGACCGCAATGCCAACGGCGTTTTCTACATCCAGTCGGCGGCCGGCATCGACCTCAGCGATTTCGCCGCGGGCAAGCTTGTCTTCGACCTGCGACTGGAGGCAGGCTCGACCCATGGCATGACCTACAAGATCGATTGCATCTACCCCTGTACGTCCGGCGATCAGGTGCTCGACGTATCGACCCATGTGCGGGGCGAATGGACCACAGTGGAAGTTGCCATCGCCGACCTGGTGAGCGCCGGTCTCGATCTCACCCGGGTGAACACCGGCATCGTCATCTTTCCCAGTTTCGACGAGCAGCACGGGGTTTCCTTCGATCTCGACAACATCCGCTGGGAACTCCCCGCACCGGCTGGCGATGTCGAGCTTGCGGTGCTGGATGACGGTTTGCCCGCTTCCGTCTGGGACCAGGGCGTCGGTGCCTTCGACGAACAGATCGGCTGGGGCTCCTGCTTCGGTAACGGCGAAGGTTGCCCGAGCGTTTCCTGGGGCGTGGTAGCCGACAGCGAACGCGGCGATGTGCTCGAAGTCGATTACGCCGGTCCCGGCGCGGCCGGGCTGTTCGTGCAGTCGAGCAACGGCATGGACCTGTCGGAATTTGCCGAGGCATCGGTCAGCTTCGACATCAATGTGGTCGACGCCGGCGGCAATGCCAGCGGATTCGTCATGAAAGTCGACTGTGTCTTTCCCTGCACGTCCGGCGACCAGCCCATCGGCGTGGTGGGTCTCGGCGGCTGGGAAACGGTCCGGGTCCCCGTCTCGCAACTGG
Source organism: Candidatus Azophilus sp. (assembly GCA_965221465.1). Lineage (GTDB taxonomy): Bacteria > Pseudomonadota > Gammaproteobacteria > Pseudomonadales > Azotimanducaceae > Azophilus. The sequence goes on along the minus strand of OZ244892.1, from coordinate 4,052,378 downwards.
TCGAGGGCGGCCTCGATCTCACCAATGTCAATACCGGGCTGGTGATCTGGCCCGCCTTCTCCGAGCAGACCGGCGTCGTCTTCCGCCTCGACGACGTCAAATGGACCAGCCGCCCGGCTGCGGGGCCGGGGCTGGTGGTGTTTGCAGACGGGCTGAAAGATGCCTGGGAACTCTGGGACTGTTGTGGCGGCGCCAGCGTCTCCGTGCGGGATGTCGGCGGCGACTACGGTCAGGTCGCCGAACTGTCGTTTACCGGCGCCGGCGGAACCGTTTCGGGTTTCCTCTACGGCGGCAACCCGGATGCGGACACCTCCATCGATGTCAGCGGCTACACGAAGCTCGAATTCGATGCCCGGGTGGTGTCGCACCCCAACAATGACGACGACACCTGGCTGATCAAGATCGAGTCTGCCGATGCCAGCCGGTTCGCGGAAGTGAACCTCAATACCAGCGTCGAGGGCGCCTCGCCGGTGGAGGGCGAGTGGCAGCACTACACCTTCAATCTGGCAGACCTTGCCGGCGTCGACTGGACCACGTTGCAGATCGTCATGATCTTCCCGCCGTGGGGAACGGCTCAGGGCGCCCTGATCCAGATCGACAACGTGCGCTTTACCCCGTAGCGGCGCTCACCACCGGAGGCGAGGCGCGCACCAGCGAACCTGCGCCATTCGGCGCCTGCAGCGGCAGGAAAGCTACTGCTTAGCCTGTTCGCAGTATCGTGCGACGAATTCGCCGTGCGCCGGCAATGTGGACACCAGTTTGCGGACCCGGTCCCGATGGCCGCGCAGAAAGGCGCCAAGCTCCGCATCGCTCATCATGTCGACAATGGGATGATACTGCCGCGGAACGATGCCCTGTCCCATCATGACCTGAACCCAGGAATTCTCGGCAAAGACGTCGTCCTGGGGTTTGAAGACTCTCCCGGTCTCCCGGAACAGTTCCAGCCGGTGCTCGAGGCTGTCGGGAATCGGCATGGTGCGACAGTGGTTCCAGAACGCGCTGTCGCTGCGTTCCGTCAGATGGTAGTGCATGACGACGAAGTCGCGGATGTTCTCGGCCTCCCGCCTGAGCACGGCGTTGTACTCGTCCACCAGCGGTGCGGCGATGCCATCGTAGGGAAACATCAGCAGCAGCCAGAGAATGCTGTTCTGGATGAAATGGATGCTGGTGGATTCGAGGGGTTCCACGAATCCGCTGGAGAGCCCGACGGCGATGCAGTTGCGATTCCAGTACCGTTTCCGCTGACCGGTGCAGTACTTGATGACCCGGGGTTCCATCAGCCGCTTGCCGTCGATACTCGCCAGTAGCGTTTCGGCGGCTTCGTCGTCCGACAGGAAGTCGGCGGCATAGACCAGCCCGCTGCCGATGCGGTGTTGCAGGGGAATGACCCACTGCCAGCCGGCAGGCCGGGCAATGGCCCGGGTATGGGGCACCGGCGGTTGCATCGACTCCGCCTGCACCGCTTGCGCGGCGTTGCACGGCAGCCAGTGCGACCAGTCGTCGAACCCGGTATTCAGTGTCTTCTCGATCAGGAGCGCTCGGAACCCGGTGCAGTCGAGGAACAGGTCGCCGGCGACGACCTGGCCGGATTGCAGCCGCAGCGCCTCGATCCAGCCGCTTTCGGGGTCACAGGTTACCGACTCGATCGTGCCTTCGACCCGCACGGCCCCATGGGCTTCGGCGAGCTTTCGCAGCCAGGCAGCATAGCGCCCCGCATCGAGATGATAGGCGTAGTTCAGCTTCTGCTCCGACAGCACAGCGAAGCGGCCTGCTTCGGCCGCCAGCGATTCGGCGCTGTAGTCGCAATAGGGCGTGCTTTCCCCATGACGCTGGCCTTTCAGCCAGAAGTGATGGAAGCCCGCCGCCCAGCACCCCTGACCGGATTCGCCGAAGGAGTGGATGTAGCGGTGTCCGGCCCGCAGCCAGTTTTCGAATTGGATACCCAGCTTGAAGCCACCCCGAACCGCGCGCAGAAATTCGGGCTCCGGAATCTGCAGCAGCCGATTGATGGTAAGGATGGTGGGAATGGTGGCTTCGCCGACGCCGATGGTGGGAATGGCGTCCGATTCGATCAGGGTGACCTCGATGTTTCTGCCGATCAGCTTGGCGATCGCCGCCGCAGCCATCCAACCCGCCGTACCGCCGCCGGCAATCACCACGCGCCGCACGCCCCTGCCGTTGGCGCCAATGCTCGAATTCACACGGCCCTCCTCAATCCTCCGTTACGCGCTTGCCCAACCGGTCTGTTTTCCTCTGTGCCAGACAAGCTACCGTTCAGCGTGCCACACAAGGGCTGCAGGCCAGGCGCAGAGGGTCGCAACACCCGCACAGGCTCGATGCACTCCGCCGGTCTACCGGCAACCCGGGCATTCACGCCCTCATCGATTCAGCCGGTTGAGCAGTTCCGCCCGCAAGCTGCGAGCCGTGTTTTCGTCAATGTTGCCCAGCCTGCCCCTGACCGATTCGGGAATATGGTCGAACTGTTTTTCGTCATCGAATACATAGTAGTTGAACTGGTCGAGCCAGGCCCGGCGCTGTTCGGCCGAGAGGCTTCGGATCGCCAGGATGGCGTGGGTGAGCGCATCTTCCGGCGAACCCAGGTACGCCGGCGTGGGTGTCATCCAGTAGTTGACCAGCACGTTCATGTCGTCCAGGGCTTCCACGTGATGCCACCACATGCCCGGAACGAACAGTGCATCGCCCGGGGCAAGCTCCGCTACCAATGCGCTCTGCAACGCCTTTGCGAACTTCGGATGGACATCGAAATCCGGCGCGGAGAAATCCACCAGGCTGATCTGCCGCCCCGCCGGGGTGAGGTCGACGGGACCCGGGTACAGGTTGGGCAGTTCAGCCGGAGGAAACAGGGTGAACCGCCGGGCGCCTGCCACGCAACAGGCCAGGTTGTCCGGGAAATCGAAATGCGCCGCCACCCGGCTGCGGTTCCCGATCCAGATGCTGACCATGGCGTCGCAGTTCGGGGTGTCGATGTCGTTTTCCGCCCGAAATCCCGGCAGCCAGCCATCCACGGCGGTAGAACCGACATAGAAGGCGGGCGCCTGCTTCTCTCCGCGGCACGCCACGAGTTTGGCCAGCACCTGATCGAGGTCCGAGTCCACCTGGTGGAAATTGAAACCGGTCAGGTCGTCGTTGTAGAAGAAGCGTCCCTCGATTTCGGGGGCCCCAACGAAAGTCGAGACAGGTTTGCCCCGGTAGAAGCGGCGCAGATAGGAAACCAGGGCATCGTTCGAATCACGCCCGTGCGCGACCGCAGGCCAATGCGAGACCAGGCCGCGCAGAATCAGCGGCTCCGTCGAGCCGAGCACCTGCCCGGGAAGGTCGGCGACATTCAGGCCGCAGGCCTCGTCCACCCGTCGCGAAACGTCCATCGCCGGGAGCCGCTCAGCCACCGCCCAGACGGACGTTGCGCTGCTCGACCAGGCGGCCGAGCTGGGATTGCGACGCGAGCATCATGTAGGCGGGCAACAGGAATCCGGCGCGATTCAGTTCGCCGAGTGCGCTTGCGTCGAGCTGTTGCAGTCGGGTGTCGTTCACCGCATACATGCCCTGCAACTGGTTCCGCGACCGGTCCTCGAGGGTAATGTCCAGGGTGATGCCCTCGATCAGTTCGTGTTCGAGCAGGGCACTCACGAGGGCCGCACTCCGCTCATGGCCGGTGCGCGTCGCCTCGAGCAGCGTTGCCACCTCTTCCAGATACTCGCTGTTGCCGCCGTGCTCCCGGAAAAGCGGTGTCCCTTCGCTCTCGCTGACACGCGGGCTGTCCAGGTCGATGGCAATCACGGGCTCCCCGGCGGCGGCTGGATTGCGCCTCTGCGAGGCAACTGCGAACGGTTGCCGCCGGATGGCGACCGGGATGTAGGCGGCGCGCCACGAGTCGCCCTCCAGGAACAGGTTTTCCCCGGCCTCGAAGCCGAACAGCGCAATGGGTATGAACCGCTCCGTTTCCGACGGCCTGTGCAACAGGATCGGGTAGTGGGCCTGCACCGCCCGCATCTCGGCCGGGAATGTCGGCGCGAACATCACGTTGTCGCCGAAGCGCGCGCCCCGCCGGGTGATGACCCGAATCGACCGATGCTCGACATTGTTCAGCAGCTGGTAGTTCGACACGGTACCTCAGCGACCTCGAGCGCCATACCCCTTCAACCCTCGCCGAAGCCGCCCTGGAGAACCCCTTCGATCAGTTCCCGATTGGTGGGCAGGTTGCGGATCAGGGTAGCCGCCCTCTCGGGCATGGCGGCAAACAGTTCCTGCGCCCGTTTCGTTTCCCTTGCGAAGGCGCGGCGGCGCGATGCCGGAGGCTCGGTGGCGAATTCCATGCCGTACAGGATGTACTGATAACTCGCCGAAGGGAACATCTCGTCCACATGGGTCTCGTCCCGATGCCAGGGGGCGCGGGTTCGCCACCGCTCGAGCGACTCCGCCAGATCGTCCGGAATCGTGTTGCGGTTGCGATTCTCGACCCAATAATCCGTATCGCTGCGTTGCGACAGTGCGTAGTGCAGCTTCAGAAAGGCGATGACCCCGCGCCAGCGCTCGAGAAACCGCTCGTTGTACTGCGCACTCACCCGGTCCATTTCCTGGCGATCGTGCGGCATTCGGTCGGCCAGCATGCGCGCGCCGAGTTCCACCAGCACCAGTGCCGAGGCTTCCAGGGGTTCGATGAAGCCCGCGGCATTGCCGATGGCGACACAGTTCCGGTGCCAGAAACGGGCGCGGTGGCCGGCCTCGAAGGCGATCTTCCTCACCCCGAGGTCGTGGAGAGGCTTTGGCGCGCCCGTCTTCCTCAGGTAGCGCTCCAACTCCGCCATGGCCTCGTCCTCGCCGATGCAGGCGCCGGCAAAGACATAGCCGACCCCCCGGCGATCGGGCAGGCCGATGTCCCAGATCCATCCGGCCCTGCCGGCGGCAGCAAGGGTGGTCGGAGCGATGGGCGCCGTCGGGTCGGCGTGGGGAACCTGCACGGCCAGGGCAGTGTCGTTGAACAACGTATGCTGCGCCCTCGTGAACGGTACCGCGTAGTGCCCGCCCAGCAACAGCGAGGCAAAGCCGCTGCAATCGACGAACAGGTCGGCGGGCACTTCGCCGGCATGCCGCAGGACGAGCGCGGCGAGATCGCCGTTCGGGTGGGCCTGAACGCCGGTAACGTGGTCGGAAACATGCCGCACCCCCAGCCTTTCGGTGGCATGACGTTTCAGCAGGTCGGCGAAGCGCGCCGCATCCAGGTGGTAACCGTAATTGAGATTGGCGGCGTACTCGGGTGTAGCGAGCTGCTTCGGGGCTTTTCGCGCCTCGCAGACCCGCGCCTGCGGGGTGACGGCCTCGTCGAAGCGAATCGTGTCGCGATGCGGCAACCAGTACTCCGCCAGGTTGATGTCGCTGTACGCTTCGGGCAGGGAAAACGGATGGTAATAGGCATCCTGCCCGCCGTGCAGCCAGCCCTCGAATCGCGTGCCCTGCTTGAACGACGCGCCGCTCTTGCGGATGAATTCCGCTTCGGAAATACCGATCTTGAGCAGCGTCGAGCGCATGGACGGCCAGGTGCCCTCGCCGACGCCGACGGTCGCGACATCCGGGGACTCGATCAGGGTGACAGAGATTCCTCCGGGACCGGAATCGAATTCCGCTGCCAGGGTGCATGCCGCCAACCAGCCGGCGGTTCCGCCACCGAGCACGATCACACGCTGTACGCGGCCGTCCATCGTTCATGGCCGCCCGCGAGCGGGCGCCGGTGTCCACCCGCAAGCGCCGGGCAACATGCTTGGGGAGATTGCATGGTGCATCGAATCCGGCCGGGCTTTCGCCCGTGGCTGCAAGGCTCGCGAAATCGCGCGTAACGCCCCGCCAGTCAACCGGGCTCGATCAATACGAGAAGCGGAATCCAATCTGGTAGCGTTCGCCGTTCAGACCGACCCGGTTCGACTGCAACTCGCTGCGCGCATACTCGAAGAATGTCTCGTCGGTGACGTTGATGCCCTCGACGAAGACGACCAGGTTTTCGCGGATTTCGTAGCTGGCGTTCACGTCCCACTGCTCGTACGCGTCGGTGTAGCTCGGCTGAGTGACGCCTCCGGTGAAGAACGAATCGCGCCAATTGTAGGCCACCCGAACCTGCAGACCGTACTTGTCGAAATAGGCGATCAGGTTGCGGGTGTCGCTGAGACCGGGCAGCGCGAATTGCGCTTCGTCGGAGAAATCGTCGAACCGGGCGCTGCCGTCGGCGAAGGTCGCATTGGCGATGAAACCGAAGCCGGTATTGCCGAACTCGTGCTGCAGGGTGATTTCCCAACCGTCGATTTCGGCCCGGTCGTCGGAGTTGATGCGCGTTTCCACGTCGAAGAAGGCGGCGGCATCCCGGTCGAGCACGCCGGAGATCGTCTGCGCGGCCACATCCACACCGGGATCGTTGGGAAAGTTGGTGAAGATGTAGTCGCGAATGTCGGCATTGGATGCCGTGACGCCCAGCGCCTCGATGGCCTGATCGTAGAGCGGCCCGAGGGCGGGGTGGGCCAGATTCGGGAAAAGCACCACGTCTTCGCGCTCTGCGGAGGTGACGAAGTTCTTCACCGACTTGTCGAAATAGCCGACTGAAACGTAACTGGCCTCGCCGTAATACCACTCCAGCGAAAAATCCAGGTTCTTTGCTTCGTGCGGTGCGAGGCCCGGGTTGCCGACGGTGCCGTCCGCGACGTGCCGGCCCTCGACCACGCCCAGAATCGAGCCGATGGAAAGATTGCCCCGCAGGTCGCCGTAGCCGGCTCTGGCGATGGTCTCGCTGTAGGAAACGCGGAACTTCAGGTCGTCTGCGAGTTCCACGTCGAAGTCGGCGCTCGGCAGCCAGACCTTGTAGTCGGCCGTGAGCCCGGACGGTATGAGATTGTCGGCCTCGATCGCGGCGAACTCGTTGGTCGAGACCCAGTCGATGCGCACGTAATCGACGGACTCGGCGCTGGACGTGACTTCCGTTTCCTCGTAGCGCAGGCCGGCTCGCAGGTTGTAGGGCCGGTCGAAAACGTTGCCGCCGCGATTGAACTGCACGTAGGCGGCGACGGAATCCTCCTCGAAGCGGTTGCCGAAGCCCGGGTCGCCGTCTGCGCAGAAACCGGTGCCGCAGTCGCCGTCCGTGATTGCGGTGGGCAGGTAAAACGAATCGCTGGCGGGCAGACGTTGCAGAAACTCGGCGCGCTCCGCGAGCTCTTCCATGTTGAACAGGAAGAACCGGTTGGCAATCCGTTCGCCGCCGGAAATGCCGTCGAATACCCCTTCCAGCGAGGCCGGGACCATCAGGTCGGCGATGGAGCCGTAGGCCGACGCCTGGTTCTGCCCCCAGGTGTTGCGTTGCACATTGCTGCCGGATTCGAAATTGTCGACCTGGGTCAACGATGCGCCGAAATCGATGTCGGTCAGTTCGTCGAACGCCCAGTTCGCCTTCAGCCTTGCCTGCTCGATATCCATCCTGGCCCAGCTGTTGGAGAAGACCGAGCCCGTGATCCGCATGTCGTCGGGAGACAGGGGGTCGCTGGCGGTAACATCGGTGACCGGAATGCCGCCCGAGTAGTCCACCGTGGCCGCCTGGCGCCCGTAGCTCGCCACCGTGATCAATGCCGAACTGCCGAAGGGGCTGTCCGGCGAGCGTTCGGAAGTGGACTCGTGGTAGTCGAGGTCGACTGTCAGGCGGTCGGTAACGTCCCACTCCAGGTTCACGCCCACGGAATCGATTTCGTTCCTGGAAGCATCCACCCCCGCGCCCATGGGCATGTCCGGCTGGTTGTCGCTTTCCGTATAGACCAGCGGCGAGACGATCGGGCCGTCCGACCAGTCACCGGATTGGCCGGTGGGGCTGAACCAGATGGACATGTTGTTGTAGCGGTGATCGAGTTCGAGGCGCGCCATGGTGTAGTCGAGGGTTGCCGTTACTCTCGAAACCGGCCGCCACTGCAGGGTGGCCTGGCCGTTGATGCGCTCACGCTCCCACTCGTCGAGCTGGTAGACGATCTGCTGGGGCAGGGCGACGATATCGCCCGCGGCGGGCAGGTTGTTCTGTTGCCCGTTGTCGGGAACGTTCGCCCCATCCCGTTCGAGCCATCTCGTGTTGAAGGCGGACGCTTCGCCGTTGTGCCGTTCCTGGTAGCTCGCCGATACCGCGACGCCCACCCGGTTGTCGAAGAACGTCTGGCTGAGTATGCCGGAGAGATCCGGGGTGTACTTCTCGCCGTCGACGGTCGAATTGTCGCGCACCGCCTTGCCGCTGAAATTGGCAATCGCCTGGCCGTTCTCGAGCGGTCGCAGTGTCTTGATGTCGACTGTGGCGCCGATGCCGCCGGTGGGCACGTCCGCCCGGCCGGTCTTGTAGATTTCGACCCCCGAGACGCTTTCGGAAGCCAGGTCGGCGAAGTCGAACGAACGGCCGAGACCGCTGTGTGTGGGCATCTGCCGGCCGTTCAGCGTCACCAGGTTGAAATCGGGGCCGAAGCCGCGGACCGTCACCCGCGCACCCTCGCCGCGCTCGCGGTCAATGGAAACCCCGGTGATGCGCTGCAACGACTCGGCGAGGTTCGTGTCGGGAAACTTGCCGATATCCTCCGCGGTGATGGCATCGACGACGCCGACGGAATCTCGCTTGGTGTCCATGGCGGCCTTCAGGCTCGAACGGATGCCCTTGACGACGATTTCCTCGACGATGCCGCTCGGCCCGGACTCCGCCTGTGCCGGCAGGCCCATCATGCCGCTGATCGCCAGCGATACGCCGGCCGATATCCGTTTCTTCACCAACTGTTTTCCGCGCATGTTCGGCGTTGCCCCGTGACGGCTCTGTTATTGCAAGCTTGTTGCATGGAAAAATCCGTAGCTAAACATGTCACAGAAATCGGTGGAACAAAACTGGCTTGCGGCAAACGGGACTCGCGCTGCGACAAGCCGGAAAATTACCCCCGAAACGTTGCCAGAAGCCGAAACCGGCCCGGATCTTCGAGAATAAACGTATTTAGATCAACGAGTTAAAACGACCAGGCCGCGATGCGACAAGCACCGGGCGGGATTCGCACCCGGCGCGAGCGCCGGCCGGCGCCGCATGCATCAGTCGAGCATTCGCTGAGCGACGAGGCTCGCGCCAAGCAGCCCCGGCTGGGGATGCCGGATCGCCAGAGTCGGCACCTTCTCCATGATTATCCGCTGCCGTCCCTTGTTCTCGAAGCCGGACCGGAACCGGTTCATCGGGAACGATTCCAGGTTTCGTTGCACCATGCCGCCGGCAATGTAGATGCCCTGAAACGCTCCCATGGACAGTGCCAGGTTGCCGGCGATCTGGCCGAGCACTTCGAAGAAGAGTTCGATTGCCTGCGTGGCTGCGGGCCGTCCCTTGTAAGCGCGCTCGAAGATTTCCGCCGCTCCGGCGGCACGGCCATTGAGTGCCTGGTAGATATTCTCCAGACCGGCTCCAGATGCCACACGCTCGTCGGACACGCGTTCGAATCGGGTGTGCAACCGGGCAAGCAGTTCGCGCTGCTCGGGCGTTTCCGGCGCAAAGCCCACATGGCCCGCCTCGGTGGCGAGTACGGCAGTCGCATCGTTTTCGCGCACGAGCCCGGCGGCCCCGAGGCCGGTGCCGGGCCCCAGCACGCCGACCCGGAAGTTGCCTCGGGACAGGTCGGGTGCGGTCGACTTGCCGATCGGCAGCAGGTCAGCGTTACCGAGCCGGGGCAGTGCATGGGCAACGGCTTCGAAGTCGTTGATCAACCGCACCCGGGCGGCGCCGAAAGCCGCACGCAGCGAACGTTCGGCGATGTTCCAGCGGCTGTTGGTGAGCGTGGCGGTACCGTCGGATATCGGCCCGGCCACCGCCAGGCAAATGCCGTCGGCGCCCGGCAAACCGACTTCGCGCAGATAGGTGTCGATGGCGCTCTCCAGAGATGCGTGACCGGCTGAGGCGTATACCCGTTCCCGCGCGTAGCCGGGCAGGTCCGGGCGCGCCAGTGCAAAGCGTGCATTCGTTCCACCGATGTCGCCGATCAGACAGGTTGGCAAGTGCATAGCCGCGATTGCGCGCTAGTTCGTGGGTTCAAGTCAAGTGTTTCTGCCGGCGAAGGGCATCACGCGGTTGCCGCCAGGTTCCGATTGGTTTTCATGGAACACTTTTCCAGTTGATAGGTTTCATTGACTTCGCGAACCAATGAGACCTTACCTTCGACCCGGCACCGAGAACCGGTATGCGGTACGTGCATGCGGCTAGCCGAATGGCGCACCAGGCGGCAGCGCTTGTCGGATATTCCCCCCGTCGTCGTCCCGCGAACTCGAGGTCATCCGTGACGGTAGCCGTTCCCCGATCGGGTAACGGTATACTCCGGGAACCGGAGCCGGGCAGCCGAGCGATGGCCGACGGGCGCGGATTTCAGGGTGGCACGGGCTTCAGGGTGGATTAAAACGAGGAGTGAGTCGGATGTGGTTGCGTTTGCGGCAGATTGCGCTGGTTGCGGAAAAGCTCGAGCCGGTCGAGGAGGAATTGAGGGAGGTGCTCGGCATCGCGGTCGCCCACCGGGACCCGGGGGTCGGTGAATTCGGGCTGGAGAACGCGCTTCTGCCGATCGGCAACCAGATTCTGGAAGTGCTTGCGCCGATCCGGGAAGACACGCCAGGGGGGCGCTATCTCGAGCGACGCGGCGGCAACGGGGGTTACATGGTCATCACCCAATGCGACGAGCACGCCCCACGACGCGCCCGGGTGGAGGCCCTGGGCATCCGTATCGTCGGGCAGTTCGAAACCTCGGAGTACCGCCACATGCAATTGCATCCGCGCGATACCGGCGGGTCGTTCTTCGAAATCGACGAGCAGTTCGGCCCCCGGGCCCACGACCCGGACGGCCCCTGGGAACCTGCCGGACCGAACTGGCAGGATTACCGGCGGCTGGAGCGGGTTACCGGCATAGCCGCGGCAGAAGTGCAATGCGACGACCCGGGCAGCGTCGCGGCGCGCTGGTCGGAAATCGCACAGATTCCGCTGACCGGCGAAGGCAATCCGGTACTTCCCCTGGACAACGCCGACGTGCGCTTCGTGCCGTGCACGGACGGGCGGCCGGAAGGTCTGGGCGGCATGGATGTCACCTGCGCGGACCTGCAAGCGGTGTTGACCGCCGCGGAACAGCGGGGCCTGCGCACCGGCGACAGCCAGGTCTGCCTCTGCGGCATGCGCGTTAACCTGACGGGGCGCCCGAATGCAGATTCGACCCGCCTGCAAGCCTGACGCGCGAACGATACACGCGCGACCCGGCGTGTCGGAAAGCAATCCGGCGTGGCTTCCCCGGGCGACCCGCGGTTAGAATACCCGCGCTCCGGTCGCCCGCCGCGCCGGAATCATGGAGAACGCTTAGATGAAACTGGCCCTGTCCCTCGTCGTTTGGACGTTGATTGCCCTGGCCGCGCTGTACGTGCTCGGCCCCGATACCAGCCGCGAGTTGCCCAAGCCGAAACCACCGCCCTCGCATCCGCAAGAGCACGCCGCGGTGTCTGTTCCGGTAGCGCCCGAGATCGCATCCGCAATGCCTGTCCGGCTGGGTTCTCGACCGGCGGTATTCTCCTGATCGACGTTGACCGCGTCGACGTCGCGCGCCCCCGATGCGCTGGGACCAGGGTTCCGTAGCCGCCCCGGGGGCGGTTACGTCGTTTCGCCGCAGAGCCGCAGAGTTGCGAGGGAGACAGAGTTGCGCGGAAGAAACGCAGCGGCAGAAAGCGCACGGCAACAGCAAGTATGCAATTGAGAATAAAGCGCAATAGAGAGCCAACGATCGATACGATGATCGACACGGCGTCGAGACTCGTTCTGGCGATCGGCATGGTGCTGATGCTCGGCGCCTGCGAACCCCAGGATCGGCGCCCCGGGCTCTGGTTGCGCGGCGAGTTGCAACCCTATCCCGAGGACTGGGGCTTCGCCAACAGACACCTCGAAATCGCGATACAGGTTGCAGCCCCCTACTTTCTACCGCATTCCGTCACGATCGGCTGCGCCGAGCTGCAGGGCGACCTGTTCGTGTTGGCCTTTCGCCCGGAAACCAAGAACTGGCCTGCCTGGGTCACTGACGACCCCGACGTCGTGCTGAAAGTCGGCGAAGACCTCTTCGAAGCCAGGCTGACGCGCATCGAGGACCCGCTGGTCATCGCCAATGCCCTCCGCGCCTTTGCGGCCAAGTACCGGCAGGCCGGATCGGTTTCCTCCGGCGTCTGGTTCTGGCGCGTGGGCCCGCGGGTCTGATCCCACCGATGACCTCGATTGCCGTACTGGGGCTTGGCAACTTCGGCACCGCCCTGGCACGCACCTGGTCGCTGCACGGCAATCGGGTGTGTGGCTGGACGGTGGAGGAAGAGGTGTTTGCCGCCATCCGCGAGTCAGGGGTGAACGCGAAATACCTGCCGGACGTCGAGTTGCCCCTCGCCAAGGTAACCATGGACTTGAACTCGGCGCTCGATGCCGCGGAAATCGTGGTTCTGGCACTGCCTTCCCATGTGATTCTCGAGGTGGTGGACGACCTTGCGCCGCTGCTTGCCGACGGTCAGATGCTATTGGACCTGGCCAAGGGGCTGGCGCCGGGCGAACGGCTGGTGTCCGAGGCAATAACGGAAAAGCTGGATGCGACTGGGTGTGCGAGCCCCCTGGCCGTCATGACCGGACCGACCATCGCCCGGGAGGTCGCCGACGGTGTCCTGACCACCGCGCTGGTTGCTTCGGAAAACCTGTCCGTAGCGCGAACGCTGGCCGAACGCCTCTCGACCGCCACGCTGAAACTCCGCTACGCGAACGACCCCCTCGGTGTCGAGCTGTGGGGCGCCTTCAAGAATGTCATCGCCCTCGCCTGCGGCGTTTGCGACGGGCTCGTCGGCGAGGATGGACTCGGTGGAGACAACCTCAAGGCGGCAGTCTTCACCGCCGGTTTCCGCGAGGGCTGCCGGCTGCTGGCCGCCATGGGAGCAGAACCCGATACGGCGCTCAGCCCCGCGGGTGTCGGCGACCTGTACGTGACCGCCACCTCGCCCCACGGCCGCAACCGACGCACCGGCGAATTGCTCGGCTCGGGAAAGCGCCTCGACGAAGCCCTGGGCAGCACCGTGATGGTGTCGGAAGGCGTGCGGGCCACGCGCCTGTTTGCGGCCCGTGCAGCCGCGTCCGCGCTCGAAGCCCCCTTCGTGAACGGGGTGCTGGCACTGCTCGACGGCGAAATCAGTGCACCGGATTGCGTGCAGGGCCTGCTGCAGATCGACGACTGACCGCAGGAGGTCTTGTCAGTCTGTCTCGCGCCCGTGACGAGGACGGCCGGATAGGTCGAGGCGAGTTGGCTCAACCGTTTCGAGGCCACTCGATCGATCCACATGTTCGACATATCGCAGATTGAATCTTCAAATTGTCAATATGTGATCTGCAACTGTCGGCAACAGATGGACTTGTCCGGTTTCCAGCCGAAGCGGTTGGCTGGCGGAGGCGGCGCGGGACGATTCGCGAAGCCTGTTGAAAACGTCACTTGAAATAGCGGCGGGGATTCCCTATATATCCGCAGAGACATCGACTTTGAGAGGCACCGAAGTGGCACAACCGAACCTGATTTCCTCCCGTACCAGCACCCCGACCGCCGTCGCGGTCAACAATGTGCTGCGCAACACCTATCTGCTGTTGGCGATGACGCTGGCGTTCAGCGCGGTGACCGCCACGGTTTCCATGGCGATGAATGCGCCCTACCCGGGGTTCCTGATCACCATCATCGGCTTTTTCGGGCTGCTCTACGCCGTGCACAAGACTGCGGACAGCGCGCTCGGCATCGTGTTCGCGTTCCTGTTCACGGGCTTCCTCGGCTTTACCGCCGGGCCCATCCTGAATGCCTATCTGAGTCTGGCGAACGGGCCGAACCTGGTGGCCTCGGCGCTCGGCACCACAGCGGCAGCCTTTGTCGGGCTTTCCGCCTACGCGGTGATCACGCGTCGGGATTTCAGCTTCCTGTCCGGGTTCCTGGTTGTGGGCTTCTTCGTGCTGATGGGCGCGGTGGTGCTCAGCTTCTTCTTCGACCTGTCGGCGTTCTCCGTCGCCATCTCCTGCGGCTTCGTGCTCTTCGCCAGTGCAGCGATCCTCTGGCAGACGAGCGCCATCGTTCTCGGCGGCGAGACCAACTACATCCGCGCGACCGTGACGCTGTACGTCTCGTTCTACAACCTGTTCATGTCGCTGCTGCACATATTTGGCGCGATGAGCGACGAATAAGCGGCCTCGACGGTTGCGCTCAATGGCGCGTTGACCGAGAAAGTTGCGCTGACCGCAAGGGATGCGCTGTCAGCAGCCATCCCGGTCGCGCCACATCGCAGAATCGTCGACCGGTTCGGGGATCTTCCCCTCGATGTCGAGGCTTTGAAACTCGGCCGTCTGCGTCTCACCGATGCGCGGGCCGATGAGATATGCGGGCTCGCCGGGCATGCCCGATTCATGAAGCATCCAGTGAGGACGGAAGGCGCGCGGTGGCCGCGTCCCAGAGCACGATCATCGCGGCATCTGGATTTCGGTGGCTTCGTAGAAGTGAACGGCGGTGTTCCCGGGCGGATGCGCCTGCATGGCCGCCTGGAACTCGGCCATGTGCGGCGTCTGAAAGTGAGCGCCCAGGGCTTCCTTGCTCGCCCAGCGCTCGGTAATGCGCAGCACGCCGGGGTCTGCCAGCTCCACGGCGAAGTTGTAGTCCTCGCAGCCGTCCTCCGCGAGCGAGGCGGCCTGCATGGTCACGATGGCGTCGCGCATGGCCTCCACGGCGGCAGGCGTACTCTCAATACGGGCATTGACAACGATCATGAACGACTCCTTGGCTGTTTTCTTCAGTCTAGCAGCTATCCGGGCGTGTGCGTTTGCTGCAACCGGATGCCGCAGGCAGGATGATTTGGCGCTGGGCGCTGCATATTGAGGTGGGAATTCCGAGAATCGGAGACGAGCATGGGATTGTTGGCGGAGAGCGTGAAGCTGAATTGCTGGCGAGAATGGAAAGCAGATGGAGTACCGGGACCGGGTCGGCATGAATCGCGGGTTCGAACCAGGCGGTCTTGATACTGTATAAATGAACAGTTATTGTTGGCGGCCCAGTTGGAATCGGCAGAGATGGAAGACAGAACCGTCCACAAGGGCCGGGGGGCGACCATCAATCCTGCCAGTCGCTACCTGCCGACGAGAAGCGAAGCAGTGGACGATGGCTGGGTTCTCGACGACGAACCGGAACCGAACCCGGCGACGGAGTTCTTTCCCGACCGCACCGTCCGGCTGATCACCAGAAACCAGTCGCCGGACATTCCCTTCGACCGGTCCATCAATGCCTACAAGGGCTGCGAACACGGTTGCGTCTACTGCTATGCGCGGCCAACCCACGCCTACCTCGACCTGTCCCCGGGCCTCGATTTCGAAACCCGCATCTTCTACAAGACCGGCGTGCGGGAGCGCCTGCTGGAAGAACTCGGCCGATCCAACTACCAGTGTCGAACGATCGCCATGGGCACCAACACCGATCCCTACCAGCCGGGGGAAAAGCGATTGAAGATCACCCGCACGATCCTCGAAGTGGCGCTCGAGCATCGGCATCCCGTCAGCATCGTGACCAAGAGCCAGCTCATCCTGCGCGATGCAGACCTGCTCGCCGAACTCGCGAAACGGCAACTGGTGAACGTGATGGTCAGCGTGACGACCCTTTCCAATGCGCTGAAGATCAAGCTCGAACCGCGCACCGCAGGCCCCGCGGCGCGGCTGCGCACCATCGAGGGGTTGAGCGCCAGGGATGTGCCGGTGGGCGCCATGGCCGCGCCCATGATTCCGTTCATCAACGACCACGAGCTCGAAGCGATCGTTGCCCGAGCCAAAGCGGCCGGCGCCCGGGCGGTGCGCTATGTGCTGTTGCGCCTGCCGCTCGAAGTCAAGGGTCTGTTCGAGGCCTGGCTCGCCGAGCATTACCCTTTGCGGGCAGAGCGGGTCATGAAAGCCGTGCGCGATACGCGCGGCGGCAAGGCCTACGACTCTGCCTGGGGCAGGCGCATGCGCGGCACGGGGCCGTTCGCCGAACTGCTGGCCTCCCGCTACGCCCAGGCGTGCCGAAAGCACGGGCTCGAGGATGCCGAAATGCCCACCTTGCGCACCGACCTGTTCGAGCCGCCGCGCCCGGAGAGCCCGCAACTCTCATTGTGGTAACAAAAACCAACGGCGCGATGCCCGAGCCCCACAGAAAAGCGTTGCCCCGGTGTAAACTCGAGGCGTTCGCCAACGTGATCCGCGAACGACGCGACGCACATAACCGGAAGCGACGCGCGCAACTGGGACGCGTACCACTGGATAAGGAGGGGAAGGCATGGACCTGATCGGCTGGTCCTGGGTGTTCCTGGTGTTCTACATCGGGCTGATGGTCGCGTTCGGCATCTGGGGGCGAATCAGGGTCAGGAATGCCGACGATTTCGCCACGGCACGCCGCAGCTACGGGCCCATCTTTCTGGCCTTCGCCTTTGCGGCGACGACAGCGAGCGGCGCCACCTTCATCGGCTTTCCGGGCATCGTCTACGAAACGGGATTCGCCGCGATCTGGTCTGCATTCCTCTACCCGTTGGGGGTCTATGTCGGCGTCTGGGTCTGCATGCGGGTGGTCGGCAACAGCGGGCACCGGTTCGGCAACCGCTCGATCCCGGAATACCTGGGCAGCCGTTATCGGTCCGACGCGGTACGCACCATGGTTTCGATCTTCTCGCTGTTGCTGTTCTTTTATCTGGCCGGCCAGCTCGTCTCCGGCATCGTGATGTTCGAGTTGATGCTCGGCATCAGCCCGGAATGGGCCCTCGCCACGACGGCCGCGGTGTTGATGACCTATGTCGTATTGGGTGGCGCCCACGCGGATATCCTCACCGACGGCGTGCAGGGGTTCATCATGGTGGCCATCGGCGCCGCATTGGTGGTGATGTTTCTAACCGGGTTTGGCGTCGATGGCGGTTATTCGGGCATGGTGGACAACCTGCGCTCGCAGGATCCCAAACTGGTCGGCTGGCTGAACGCAGATTCCGTGCTCTACCATTCCTGGTGGTCGATCGCCGCCGTTCTGCTGGCGCACATACCGCTCGGCATGCTGCCCCATATCGGCAACAAGGTCTGGGCGCTGAAGAGCGCCGGCGAGCGGCGCCGGTTCATCAAGCTGGCGCTCACCTTCGGTATGATCCTGGGCATGCTGGGTCTCGGTGGCCTGCTGGCCCGCGCCATCCTGGGCGATGCGCTGCTGCAGCCGGGCGAATCGAGCAACAATGCGCTGGCGCTGCTGTTCATCGAACTGTTCCCCGCCTGGCTCGCAGCCCTCCTGGGTGTGGGCATTCTCGCCGCCGTCATGTCGACCGCGGACGGCCTGGTGGTCTCGAGTTCGCAGATCGTTGCCAACGACCTGTACCGCTTGAGCTACATTCCCAGATATGCCCCCCACCTGGACGAAGCCACGGTCGACAAGCGGGTGCTGGCAATCAGCCGGATTTCCACGGTGCTCATCATGTTGTTCTGCACGGCGCTTGCCTGGGCGCTGGTCGACAGAAACGTCGCCCTGATCGTCTGGATCGGCACCGGCGGGATGATGGCGGCGTTCGCGGGCCCCCTGGTGGTCGGCGCCGTCTGGCGTGGCGTTACCCGGGCCGGCGCTTTCTCCGGGCTGATCGGTGGGGTAACCGTGTTCAGCATCCTCCACAGCGGCGTGATCGACCCGCAATGGTTCGGCCCCGGCGCCATCCGCGATGCAGCGGCCTGGCTGCAACGCGAGGCGCCCAACCCCTGGTCGTGCGCGGCCATGGGCGAGATCGTTTCCGTCACGCTGACCTGGGCTGTTTCCAAACTGACCCGACCGTTGCCGGAGGAGCATCTCCGCAGCCTGTTCGATGCGCCGCCTCCGGAAGAACCGGCAACCTGACCGGCGCTGGCGGGAGAAACATGCACATCCATCGGTTCGCGTACCGGGGCAAGCCCTTCGAGGTACGCTTTTGCGACGACGATGCGGTGGAACTCCGCCTCGACGGCGTGGTGCGCAAACGGCGGCGGCCATCGGCGAAGGAGCCGCTTTACCTTTGGACCAACGTCGAATTGGAGTGGGAAGAGCATCACTTCGTGGAAGTGCGTTATTGGGCGGGCTCGCGCCATCTGTCCATCACCGTCAACGGCAACCCGATCGTCGACGCCCCGATACCGGCGCTCGCAGCGACTGCCGGGTAACCCGTTATCCGGTAGCGGAAACCTCCGTCCGGCGGGGCAGGAACAACCCCTTGATGTCACCCGCGATGACATAGAGCGACGGCACGAGCACCAGCGTGATCAGCGTCGCGAACAGAATGCCGAAGGCAACGGAGATGGCCATGGGTATGACGATCTGCGCCTGCATGCTGGTCTCGAGCACCATCGGAATCAGCCCGAAAAACGTGGTGAGCGACGTCAGCAGGATGGCCCGGAAGCGCGCGGCTCCGGACTGAATGGCGGCCTGGATGCGATTGGAACCCGCAGCCACCGCCTTGTTCACGTAGTCGACCATGATGAGGCTGTCGTTCACCACCACCCCGGAGAGGGCGATGATGCCCATCATCGATATCACGCTGACCGCGAATCCGAGCAGCATGTGGCCGAAAACGGCGCCGACAATGCCAAACGGGATCACGCCCATGATGATCAGCGGTTGCACGTAGGATTTCAGCGGAATCGCCATGAGCGCGTAGATGCCGAACATCGCGATTCCGAACCCGATCAGTACCTGGGTGAGGCCGACGCGTTCCTCGTAGGCGCTGCCGGAGACATCGGTGTCGATGCCGGGATGGCGGGCGCGCAATTCGGGCATGAAGTCCCTGTTGACCTCGCGCACGATCTGTGCCGGCTCGACGACACTCAGGTCGGAGCGGGCGGTCACCCGTACGCTGCGCCGGCCGTCGACACGCTGAATGGCGTCGTAGCCCCGTTCCAGGCTGTAGTCCGCCACCTCGCCGAAGGGCAGTTCACGGCCGTCGGGCGTTCGCACCCACATGTTCTCGAGATTACCGAGCGATTGCCGCTCCGAACGCGGATAGCGCACCATGACGCGCACTTCCTGGTCGCCGCGCTGGATGCGTTGCGCCTCGGCGCCGTAGAACGCCGTTCGCACCTGGCGGCCGAGGTTCTGCAGCGTGAGCCCGGAAGCCTCGGCTTCCGGCTTGATGGCCAGGCGCACCTCCTCCGGCCCGGAATTGGCAGAAACCAGGATCTCGAAAACGCCGTCGAAACTCGCCAGGTGCTTTTCGAGATCCGCCGCGGCCGCCTCCAGTTGCCGGTAGTCGCGCCCCGCCAGATTGAACTCGATGGGCGGTCCGCCACCGAGATGCATGGTGGACACGAAGCGCAGTTCCCTGGCGCCGGCGATGTCCCCGACTTCGCGGCGCCAGCGCTGTTCCACCACCTGAGGCGTCACCACCCGCTCCTCGCCACCCGCCAATTCCACCGCGAAGAACCCGGACCGTCCATCTCTGATGTGGGCAAACACGTTGCGGACGATGTCCGTTTCGCTGCCGGTCTCCGCCTTGAGTTGATCGTTGACGCGACGCAGGGCAGCGTTCATGCGGTCGACCACGTCGGCAACCAGCGATTCCGGCGCACCGTCGTAGAGTTCCAGGTTGGCGCCCAGCATGTCCTCCTCGACCTCCGGAAAGAAGACATAACGCACCTTGCCGCCGGCCACCATGCTGATCGTCAGAATCAGCAGGCCCAGGAACATCGCGAGGGTCGTGTATCGGTGCCGAATCGCGACATCGAGCATCGGTTTGTAACGGCGCTCGATGAACCTCTTCATCCAGCGATCGACCGCTTCGGCAGGGCCCCGGCCGTTCCCCGACGTGCCGGAAGACCGCATGATCGCAAGGTGCGAGGGCAGGATGAGCTTGGATTCGACGAGGGAGAACGCCAGGCAGAGCACCACGACCCATCCGACCGATCCGGTCAGCGCGGACAGTGGCCCCGTATAGAACAGCATCGGTACAAACGCCATGATGGTGGTCAGCACGCCAAAGGTGGCGGGTACGGCAACCCGCCGCGCGCCGGCGACGATGCTCGATGTGGAGTAACCCCGGTTCTCGGTCTCCGCGTAGACCGACTCCGCCACCACGATGGCATCGTCGACCACGATGCCGAGCACCAGGATGAACCCGAATACGCTGATCACGTTGATGCTGATGTCGATGGGAGGCAGCGGCAGCATCATCAACGCACCGAGGAAGGCGACCGGCAGGCCGACGATGACCCAGAAGGCAAACTTCAGGCGCAGGAACAGCCCGAGAATGGCAAACACCAGGATGGCGCCGATGAACATGTTCTTGAACATCATGTCCATCCGGCTTTCCAGGTGCACGCTGAGGTCGCCCCAGGTCTCCAGGGTCACCCCCGGCGGCATGGCGGCGGCGGTTTCCTCGACATAGGCGCGTACGGCGGCGGTGACGTCCAGCTCGTTCTCGTCCTCCGTGCTCATCACCTCGATGCCGAAACTGCGCTTGCCGTTGAAAAAGGCGTAGGACTCGGTCTCGGCAAAACCATCGTCGATCGTGGCGATATCGCCGAGCCGGACCCGGGTACCGTCTTCCCGGGAGAGCAGCACAATCTGCTCGAACTCCTCGCCGGTGTAGGCCTGCCCCTTGGTGCGCAGGCGGATGTCACCCCCGTCGGAGCGGATACTGCCGCCGGGCAGGTCCACGGACCAGGCGCGGATGGCCCCGGCCACCCGGTCGAGGGTGAGGCCGTACTGGCGCAGGGTGATTTCCGGTATCTCCACGGAGATCTCGAAGGGACGCGAACCGCGAACTTCCGCATAGCTCACCTCGTCGAGGGCGACGATCTCGTCGCGAATACGCTCGGTGAGGTTTTTCAAGTCCCGCTCGTCCATGTCGCCGGAGACCTGGACGCTGATCGCCTGGCGGCGGAATCGGGCCTTGCTGATGACAGGACGTTCGGTTTCCACGGGAAAGGTCGAAATGCTGTCCACGGCCAGTTTCACCTCGTCGAGCACGGTTCCCGGGTCGAAGCCGTCACGAACCTCGATGGTGACGCGCCCGACGCCCTCCTGAGCAAAACCGAAAACCTGCTTGATGCCGTCGATGTCCTGGATGGCTTCTTCGATCTTGACGACCACCCCCTCCTCCGTTTCTGCGGGGGCCGCACCACGGTAGGGCACCCGCACGTCGATGGTCTCGAATTCGAACTTCGGGAAGGTCTCCACGGTGACGGTGAAAGCCCCGTAGAGACCCATTGCGACGATGAACAGCATCAGCAGGTTGGCCGCCACGTGATTGCCGGCGAACCAGCCGATAATGCCGCCGCGGCCGGTGTGCGGGGCGTTGCCGGGGAGCGCCTCGCTCATGAAGTACGCACCGGCATGCCGGGAAGCGGTTGTTCCATGGGGGTAATGCAGATGCGGTCGCCGGGCTCGAGCCCGCGGTCGACGTAGACGTACTCCTCCTCGGCCCGGACGATCCCGATCTCGGCGGATTCCAGGCGATTTTCCTCGTCGACCAGCCAGAGGGTCGTTCCCTGGTACACCGCATGGCGGGGCACCGCGAACAGGGCGCCGCCATGCCGCCCCTGAATCTCCGCATTGACGAAAGTGCCGATGCGCAAGGGCTCCTGGCTCGCGACTTCGAGGCCATAGGGATCCTGTACCTGGGCAACGGCATAGAGCACCCGGGTGCGGCTGTCGAAGACGCCTTCGGTGCGGGAAACTTCGCCGTCCCAGCGACGCTCCTCGCCGGCGACCCGGGCGGTGAGCGTCACCGGCACCGGAGTTGCGTCGGAAGTGCGAGGCAAATCCAGGAACTGCAGGTCTGCCTGGGTGAGCGGCAGCCGCACTTCGGCGTAGTCGACAGCAAATACTGCTGCCAGCCGGTCGCCGACACGGACGTACTGCCCGAGGTCCGACAGCTTCTCGCGCACCATGCCGGTGTAGGGTGCGCGGATCGAGGTGCGTTCCAGGTCGCCCTCGGCCTCGACCAGTTCCGCTTCCGCGGACTCCAATTGCGCCAGCGCCGCTGCAAGTTGCGGTTTGCGCAATGTCAATTCCGACGGGGCATCCTTGGTGTGGCCGTGGCCGGTGTGCTCGCGCCGCCAGTCGTTGTCCGCCTGCAGTTCCTGCAATCGCTGCCAATCCTCGAGCGCGTACGTGGCCATGGCATTCTCGGTGGCAACCTGGGTTCTGGCAGCCGCGACGTTGGCCCGGGCACGCTTGACGCGGGCATCGTAGATGCGCGGGTCGATGCGCACGAGCAGTTCGCCCTTGCTGAAGAATCCGCCGCTGACGAACGAGGGCGACACCTGCACGATCTGGCCGCTCACCTCCGAGATCAGCGTGGTTTCCGTGCGCGGCGCGACTTCACCCTGTGTGGTGACGGTGAAAGTCGTGGGAATGCGGGTTGCGGTGAGGGTCTCCACCACCAGTACGGGCGGCCGGGTCGGCTGCTGCCTGGCCTCCGGACGGTTCAGCACCAGGGCGGAACCGATGCCGATCGCAACGACCAGCACCGCGATGGGGGTCAGAACCCGTTTCAGCATGGTGGCTCGTGAAGCTCCCGCTTTTTCGGTGGCGCAGTATACCGCCTGCGGAAACCGGCGGTCCCTGCAATCGGCGCCGGATACACGCACCGCACACCTGCTCTCTCCCAGCGTATGACAGATGTTCCTTGCAGGTCGTCGTCCCCGAGCGCCGGGTTCGGAACTCGCGACGAAGGTTGGCGAGATAGGCACAACTGCGTGCCGAACTTGATTCAGCCGCGTTTTTTTGGGATGTTTGCGGGTTCGCGTTTTGACGCGAACCGTTCCTTTGCCGGCAGCGTCGAACAACGCCAACGATTCGATTTCGGCAAATGGTCAACGGAGTGTTGTTCGGCGGCTTAACCTGGGTCGGTCAAGCAGGCAGCCCGCCGGAATCCCTATGAACATCGACATGAGAGGCTGTCCATGACAGCGAGCATTCCCGGCCTGCCTCCGAAACGGGGGCTGTACGATCCGGCTTTCGAGAAAGACAGCTGCGGTGTCGGCTTCATCTGCGACATCAAGGGACGACCGAGCCGTGGCATCGTCGAGGATGCCCTCTCGATGAACACCTGCATGGAGCACCGCGGCGGGCTCGGCTACGAAAAGAACACCGGCGACGGCGCCGGCATGCTGCTCGGCCTGCCGGACCGCTTTCTCAGAAGGGCCGCCCGCGAAGAACTGGGTATCGACCTGCCCCGTCCCGGCAGCTACGGCGTCGGCAACGTTTTCCTGCCCACCGATGCCGGCGAACGCGCAACCTGCATGAGCCTGCTGGAAGGCGCAATCGGCAACGCCGGCCAGCGCCTGCTCGGCTGGCGGCAATTGCCCGTCGACCCGGACGGCGCCGACATCGGCAACGCGGCCCGGGCAGCCATGCCGCACATGGCTCAGCTCTTCATCGGCGCCGACACCGACAATCCGCCGACCGGCGACGAGTTCGAACGCAAGCTCTACCTGATTCGCAAGCACGCCACCCACCTGCTGCGCAGCGACGAGCGCCTGGTGCAGCGGCAATCGTTCTACATCTGTTCCCTGTCGTCCAAGGTCATCGTCTACAAGGGAATGCTGACGCCAGACCAGATGACGCCCTTCTTCGAGGACTTCGCCGAGCCGGATTTCGAGTCGCACCTGGCCATGGTGCATTCGCGCTTCAGCACCAATACCTTCCCGTCGTGGGACCGGGCACAACCCAACCGTTTCATGTGCCACAACGGCGAGATCAACACGCTGCTCGGCAACGAGAACGCCATGAATGCCCGCCAGGGCGTGGTCTCCTCCCCGCTCTTCGGCGACGACATCGAGAAGCTCTTCCCCATCGTCGAGCCCGACTGTTCCGATTCCGGCACCTTCGACAACGTGCTGGAATTCCTGCTGATGACGGGGCGCACGCTGCAGGAAGCGGTGCTGATGATGATCCCCGAAGCCTGGCAGCAGGCGAGCGGCATGGACCCGGCCCGCCGGGCATTCTACGAATACCACTCCTGCCTGATGGAACCCTGGGACGGCCCGGCATCCATCGCCTTCACCGACGGCGCCTGCATCGGCGCGGTGCTCGACCGTAACGGCCTCAGGCCGAGCCGCTACTACATCACCGACGACGACCGCTGCATCATGGCCTCCGAGGTCGGCGTGGTGCGGGTCGACCCGGCAACGGTGGTGGAGAAGGGGCGGCTGCAGCCCGGCCGGATATTCCTCATCGATTTCGAGCAGGGCCGAATGATCCCCGACGACGAAATCAAGTCGGAATGGGCCGCCGCACGCCCGTACGGCGCCTGGCTCGAGAAGCAGCGCATCGATCTCGACGAACTGCCTGCCGCCCAGGCCCCGGCTCCCGACCGGGCATCCCTCACCGCCCGCATGAACGCCTTCGGCTACACGGTCGAGACCATGCAGATCATGCTGCAACCCCTGGTCAGGGAGTTGCGCGACCCGCTCGGCTCGATGGGCAACGATGCGGCCCTGGCGGTGATGTCGGACAAGCCGCGGATGCTCTACGACTACTTCAAGCAACGCTTTGCCCAGGTAACCAACCCCGCCATCGACTCCATCCGCGAGGAGGTGATCATGGCGCTCGAGTGTTACTGCGGCCCGGAGCGGAACCTGCTGGAGACCACCGAAGCCCACGCGCACCGGCTGCGCATTCCGCACCCGATTCTCTCCAACGACGAACTGGCCGCCATCCGGCACCTCGATTATCGGGGCTGGAAGACCGCGACGGTCGATATCACCTTCCCGGCCGGCTCCGGCAGGGATGGCCTCGAGTCGGCGCTCGAGAGAATCTGCACCGAATCGAGCCGGGCAATCGAAGACGGCTACAGCCTGATCGTGCTTTCAGACCGCGCCGTCGGGTCCGACCGGGTGCCGGTCAGCGCCCTGCTCGCCGTCGGCGCGGTGCATCATCATCTGGTCGCGACCCACGCCCGCACCCGCATCGGCATCGTCGTCGAGACCGGCGAAGCCCGGGAAGTGCACCACCACTGCCTGCTGACCGGATACGGCGCCGATGCCATCAATCCGTACCTCGCATTCGAGGCCCTCTGGGACTCCCGGGAAAAGGGATACCTCGACGACGCGCCGCACATTGCCAACAACGAAGACGTGATCGCCGCCTACCGCAAGGGGACGGCCAAGGGCATGCTCAAGGTCATGGCCAAGATGGGCATCTCCACCCTGCAATCCTACAAGGGCGCCCAGATCTTCGAAGCCGTGGGGCTTGCCGACGATGTCATCGAGCGGGCATTCAAGGGTACGGCCAGCCGCGTTCAGGGGGTGGGCCTCGGCGTGCTCGCCGAAGAGATGGAACGCCGCCACGCATTGGGTTACCCCGGTCGCGGCGCCCAGATCGCGGTGCTGCCGAATCCCGGGGATTTTCACTGGCGCCGGCACGGCGACACGCACATGTGGGACCCCCAGGCCATTGCCGACCTGCAGGTGGCGTCTCGCGCCAACGACGAAAGCGCCTATTGGCGATTCGCCGACCGCGTCAACCGTGAGAACACCGCCAACGCCAGTCTGCGCGGGCTGCTTGCGTTCAGGAACGGGGTCAACGGCGGCGCCGTCGATCTCGACGAAGTCGAGCCCGAAAGCGAGATCGTCACGCGCTTCGCCACGGGCGCCATGAGCTTCGGCTCCATCAGCGCCGAAGCCCACGAGTCGCTGGCCATCGCCATGAACCGTATCGGCGGCAAGTCGAACACCGGCGAGGGCGGCGAGGACTCGAGCCGCTATACCCCGTTGCCCAACGGCGATTCGAGGCGCAGCGCCATCAAGCAGGTGGCCAGTGGCCGGTTCGGCGTGACGATCGACTATCTCACCAACGCCGACGAGTTGCAGATCAAGATCGTGCAGGGCGCCAAGCCCGGCGAGGGCGGCGAACTGCCCGGGCACAAGGTGGACGAGATCATTGCCGCCATCCGCCACTCGACCCCCGGCGTCGGTCTCATCAGCCCGCCGCCCCACCACGATATCTATTCCATCGAAGACATTGCGCAACTCATCCACGACCTCAAGAACGGCAACCCCGAAGCTCGCATCAGCGTCAAGCTCGGCGCGGAAGTCGGTGTGGGGGCGGTCGCTGCCGGTGTCACCAAGGCGCGCTCCGACCACCTGGTCATCGCCGGCGATTCCGGCGGTACCGGGGCATCGCCCCTGACATCCATCAAGCATGCCGGCCTGCCCTGGGAACTCGGCATCGCCGAAACCCACCAGACCCTGGTGGTCAACAATCTGCGTTCCCGGGTGGTGCTGCAAACCGACGGCCAGCTCAAGACCGGGCGCGACGTGGCCATCGCCTGTCTGCTCGGCGCCGAGGAGTTCGGGTTCGCCACCGCACCGCTGGTCACGCTCGGTTGCATCATGATGCGCAAGTGCCACCTGAATACCTGTCCGGTGGGTATCGCCACCCAGGATGCGGCGCTGCGCGAGAAGTTTGCCGGCGAGCCGGAACACGTGATCAACTATTTCTTCATGGTCGCCAAAGAGTTGCGGCAGATCATGGCCGAGCTTGGCTTCCGCACCGTCAACGAAATGGTCGGCCGTATGGATGCGCTCGATGTCGCCGATGCGGCCGAGCACTGGAAAGCCCGGGGAATCGATCTGACAGCGATGCTGACGCCGCCCGAGGAGCCGCCGGAGTTCCTTGGCGCTCATGCCATGCACGAGCAGAACCACGGCCTCGACCGAGCCCTCGACAACCGCCTGATCGAACTTGCCGAGCCCGCCATCGAACGCGGCGAGGCCGTTCGCCACGAGATGCCCATCGTCAACACCAACCGGGTCGTCGGCGGCATGCTCTCCAATGCCATCGTCCGGCGATGCGGCCCGCAGATGCTCCCGGAGGGCAGCGTCCATTTCAAGTTCCGCGGCAGTGCGGGTCAGAGCTTCGGCTGCTGGCTGGCACGGGGCGTCACTCTCGAGGTCGAAGGGGATGCCAACGACTATGTGGGCAAGGGTCTTTCCGGCGGGCGGCTGATCGTCTATCCCCCCAGGGAGTCGCGGTTCGCCCCCGAGAGCAACATTCTGATCGGCAACGTGGCTCTCTACGGCGCCACTTCCGGCGACTGCTACTTCCGCGGCATGGCGGCGGAACGATTCTGCGTGCGCAACAGCGGCGCCCATGCCGTTGTCGAAGGCGTGGGCGATCACGGCTGCGAGTACATGACCGGCGGGCGCGTCGTCATCCTCGGCCCCACCGGGCGCAATTTCGCCGCCGGCATGAGCGGTGGCATCGCCTACGTCTGGAACCCCGCCGGCGACTTCCCCGGCCTCTGCAACCCCGAGATGGTGGAACTCGAAGCACTGGAAACCGAAAGCGACCTGGCCGAGGTGCGCGGCCTCATCGAAAACCACCGTGCCTTGACCGGGTCGACCGTGGCCGGCGCCGTCCTCGACGACTGGCGGCACAGCGTCAGGCAGTTCGTCAAGGTCATGCCCGTCGATTACAAGCGGGTTCTGCAACAGCGCAAGACAGCCGTCGCCGCGGGATAAGCTGCAATGGGCAAGACCACGGGGTTCATGGAGTACGCCCGGGACGCGGCGCCCTATCGCGACGCGTCGGAACGCCTGCTCGACTTCAAGGAGATCTACACCGGCCACGACACAGCAAAGCTGACGGTGCAGGGCGCCCGCTGCATGGACTGCGGCGTGCCCTTCTGCCAGTCGGAAGACGGCTGCCCCATCCACAACCTCATTCCCGAATGGAACGATCTCATCTACCGCGGGCACTGGCGCGAGGCCCTCGACCGGCTGCACAACACCAACAATTTTCCCGAGTTCACCGGGCGCGTTTGTCCGGCCCCCTGCGAGGGCGCCTGCGTGCTCGGCATCACCGACCCGGCGGTGACCATCAAGAACATCGAGATGGCCATCGTCGACCGGGGTTTCGAGGAAGACTGGATCGTGCCCGAGCCGCCGGCCGCTCGCACGGGGCGGCGCATCGCCGTGGTCGGCTCCGGGCCGGCCGGGCTTGCCGCCGCACAGCAGCTCAACCGGGCCGGTCACGAAACCGTGGTCTACGAACGGGAGGACCGTATCGGCGGCCTGTTGATGTACGGCATCCCCAACATGAAGCTCGACAAGACGGAAATCGTCGAGCGTCGCCTCGACCAGATGCGCGCGGAAGGCGTGCAGTTCCGGGTGAATGCGCCCGTCGGCGACGGCAGCAGCGGCAGCATCGACGTGCGCGCCCTGCAGAACCAATTCGATGCCGTGCTGCTCGCGACCGGCGCAACCGTTCCGCGAGATCTGCCCATACCGGGCCGGGACCTGCACGGCGTGCACTTCGCCATGGATTTTCTTACCGAGAACACCCGCAGCCTGCTCGATTCGAACCTTGCCAACGGCAACTACATCTCGGCCAGGGACAAGGACGTCATCGTCATCGGCGGCGGCGACACCGGCACCGACTGCATCGGTACGGCACTGCGCCACGGATGCAGCAGCCTGGTCAACTTCGAACTGTTCCCGCGACCCCCCGCCACCCGCGCACCGAACAATCCCTGGCCCACCTGGCCGCTGATCTTCCGCACGGATTACGGCCACGAGGAATCCGCGGTGAAGTTCGGCAACGATCCGCGGGTTTTCCTGATCTCCTCCGTGGAGTTCGTGGGCGGCGAAAACGGCAGGGTCGCGGGCATTCGCACCGTCGATGTCGAGCTCGAGGCCGGCCGCTTCGAAAACGTGCCGGGAACCGAACGGGAGTGGCCCGCCGACCTGGTGCTGCTGGCCATGGGGTTCCTCGGCCCCGAGCACGCCGTCTCCGACCCGCTCGGCGTCGCCTACGACGAACGCAGCAATTACCTGGCGGATTACGGCAAGTACCAGACCAGCGTCGATTCGGTCTTTGCCGCCGGAGACTGCCGCCGCGGCCAGTCGCTGGTGGTGCGCGCCATCAACGAAGGCCGCGAGGCCGCCCGGGAAATCGACCGCTACCTCATGGGGTCGACCGAACTGCCGTAGACAGTCGGGTTGTCGAGCCCACATCCGTCAACAACTTCCTGCTGCGGACGCCGATGCACTCGCCCTGCGCGGCCCGGCTTCAGGTTTGCTGGGGGATATCGGCCCGTCAGTGCCGGTTGTCGGACAAGGTGGCCACGAGCGCATCGCGAACCACGTCTTCGACGACCACCGCATCGCCGATGCTGCGAGCCAGCACGAGACGCATGCGGCCATCGACCGCTTTCTTGTCGACGGCCATGGCATCGAGCATCGCCGCCGGCTCGATACCCGGCGGTACCTCGGTCGACAAGCCCAGCGCCACGATGGCCGCGCGCACCCGTGCCGCGTCCCGTTCGGCGAGCATCCCGTGGCGCGCCGAGCAGTCCGCAGCCAGAGCCATGCCGATGGCGACGGCCTCGCCGTGCAGCAACTGCTCGTACCCCGTGAGGGTCTCGATGGCATGGCCGAAGGTGTGGCCGAAGTTCAGGATCGCCCGCAGGCCGCTTTCCCGCTCGTCCTGCGCCACCACCTCGGCCTTGGTCGCGCAGGAGGTTTGCACCGCCCGGGCAACGGCCCCGGTTTCCCTTCGCAGCAGGGCGGCGGCATTGTCTTCCAGCCAGGAAAAGAACGCCGCGTCGCGGATGATGCCGTACTTCAACACCTCGGCGAGCCCGGCCCGGTATTCCCGCTCCGGCAGCGTGGCCATGGTGTCGGTGTCGGCGAGTACGCAAGCCGGCTGGTGGAACGCGCCGATCATGTTCTTGCCGAGGGGGTGATTCACCGCCGTCTTGCCGCCCACCGAGGAGTCGACCTGGGCGAGCAACGTGGTGGGAACCTGAATGCACGCAACCCCGCGCTGATAGGTGGCCGCGGCAAAGCCGGCGATGTCGCCCACCACCCCGCCGCCCAGTGCGACGATCGTGGTCGTGCGGCTGTGACGCTTGTCGAGCAACGCATCGACGATCTGCGAGTAACTTGCAAGCGTCTTGAATCGTTCTCCGTCGTCCAGTTGGACAATGTCTGCCTGCACCTCACCGAGGGCCGAGCACAACGCATCGAGGTACAACGGCGCCACCGTGCGGTTGGTGACCACCATCGCCTGATTGCCGCTCAGATGGGGCGCAAGGATTCCGGGGCGTTGCAACAGGCCGGCGCCGATGAGAATGGGGTAGGTGCGCGGGCCGAGATCGACCTCGAGTTCGATCATGCCACGACCCCATCGTCCTGCAGGGTGCGTTCGATCAAGCCGGCCATCGCCCTCGCGCCCTTGCTGTCGGTGACGAACCGGTAGTCCGCTATTTCGGCATAGAGCGGCGATCGGTCGGCAAGCAGGCGGGTCAGGGTTTCCCGGCGGTCGCCCTGCTGCAATATGGGACGATTGCGGTCGCGGCAGGTGCGTTCGACCAGTCGATCGACGGAACTGTCGAGATGCACCACGCAACCGCGGCCGGCCAGCGCATTGCGGTTGGCAGGGCGCAATACCGTGCCGCCACCGGTCGCCATGACGATGCCTTCCTTGCGTGTCAACTCGTCGATCACGGCCTGTTCGCGGTCGCGGAAACCCTCTTCCCCCTCCACATCGAAGATCCAGGCGACGGGTGCGCCTGCGCGTTCCTCGATGACATGGTCGGAATCGAAGAATTCCCGCCCCAGCGAACGGGCGAGCAACCTTCCAATCGTGCTCTTGCCCACCGCCATCAGCCCGACAAAGTAGATGTTCTGTCGCATCGCCGAATTCTACCGCGGCCACGCCTCTCAACGCTCGGATGGCGATTGCCATTGATTTCGTTAGCGTGGGGAAGCCGGCTCCGAGAACCGGAGTCCGACCGTGCTCCCTCCAGCCGATTGGACACACTGTCAAGCATGCCTGCATCGACTTCCGGATTGCGCATCAGCGGTTCGCGGCGGGCGAGTTCAGCGATTGTTCCTTGAGGATGCTCGGTGTGACGAAAACCAGCAATTCCTGTTCGTCTTCGGACTCGGCATCGCGGCGGAACAGGCGACCCAGGTGCGGTACGTCACCCAGAAGCGGGGTCTTGTCCTTCGAGCGGTTCCTGATCTTCTGGAAGATGCCGCCGAGCACCACCGTCTGGCCATCGTCGACCAGCACTTCGGTGCGGATGCGGTTGGTGTTGATGGAAGGGATGCCGTTGAAGATCTGGCCGACCGTGTCCTGCTTGACGTCGAGTTGCATGACGATGCGGTCGTCCGCCGTGATCTGCGGTGTCACCTGCAGGGAGAGAACCGCGTCCTTGAATGCGGTGGACGTGGCGCCGCTGCTGGTCGCTTCCTGGTAGGGGATTTCCACACCCGACTCGATGACCGCCGCCGTTCTGTCGGCGGTTACGACCTGTGGACGCGCCACGACTTCGGCGAAGCCCTCCGCCGCCAGGGCCGAAATCTCGAGATCGACCAGATAGCCGTCCCCGGTTATGCCGACACCGAAACTCGATGCGCCCGAGCGGGAGACGCCCAGGTCGACCACCAGCCCTTCCGGGTACGACAGGCCGATGCCGCCCGGCTCGGTGGCTCCGGAATCGTGCAATTCACCCAGAGTGGCGAGCGACCCGCCATACCTGATGTGGGATCGACCGTTATTCGTGACCGCGCCGCCTCCCCAGCGTATGCCGAGTCGTTCGGACGCGTTGTTGCTGGTGGTGACGATGCGCGACTCGATCAGCACCTGTCGAACCGGCACGTCGAGCCTGCCGATCACCTGTCGGAAGGCTTCGATGTTGGCGGCAGTGTCCGTCAGAATGATGGCATTCGTTCGCTCGTCGACGATGACGCGGCCCCGGGGCGAGAACAGGGAGCCTTCCCCGGCGGATGCCGCGAACAGTTCGAAAAGGTGTGCAGCCTTTGCGTACCGGACCTGTATGAACGCGCTGCCGAGCGGTTCGAGGTCGGCCAGTGCCCGGGTGTTTTCGTATTCGAGCCGTTTGCGCGCCGCGACCTCCTCGGCAGGCGCAACCAGCAGCACATCGCCCTCCCGCCACTGCCCGAGGCCGCGCATCTTCAATATCAGCGCCAGCGCCTGCTCCCAGGGCACGTCTTCCAGCCGAAGGGTGATGCGGCCGGCAACGGAATCGCTTACCACGAGGTTGAATCCGCAGAATTCGGCGATCAACTGCAGTGCGGCCCGCACTTCGATGTCCTGGAAGTCGAGCGACAGGTTGCCGTCGTCGAGGCGTGCGGACCCCGCTTCGGCCCCGGCATCGACCGTCCCGGCATCGATGTACTCCGCATCGACGGCCCCGGCGCCGAAACTCGAGCCGTGGACGTAGGAGTCGTCGTTTGCCTCGGCAGCAGGCGCCTCGGTTGCCGCCGTCAGCGTCACCGGCGTTGCAGCAGCCGCGCTACCCGCCGGCGCAACGCCTACCCACAACGCGAAGACCGCTGCTGCCAGCCCGCAACTCTCGCCAACTGCCTGCTGCAAACGCCGATCGACTCCCCCTGCCTGGCCTTGTTTTCCATATGCAAGTTCCGAACCCGGCGCGCCGGAACGAGGACGCGCAGGGAACAACTGAAATACGCCGCGAATCCGGTTCATGGTTGCAAATCCTCCCGGCTCTCTGCCGACCCGAAGTCGAGGGAAATCGTGTACGGGCGCTGAACCCGACCGCCCTCGCCATCCGGCGCCGATGCGACCAGATGCAATGCCCGGGGTTCGATCTTTCGAATGCGTCCGCGCTCTTCGCCGAGGTAGTCCCCCACTCCGACACGATGCACCTCGCCGCCATCGACACGCACCAGGGCGTAGCGCGAGAATCCCCGGTTCATCGTGCCCACCATGGCGATCCTTCCGAGCGGGTAGCGCTGCAGGAATGGCCGGGGCGCTGCCTCACCTGCGATAGCTGAAGCAACGGGGGACCCGCCCTCGCGCCCACGCCATCCGGCAGACGGACTGAACGGGCTGCGACGCCCTCCGTGCCGGTAGACAAACCTCTCGTTCGCGGTCGATTGCGTGGATGAATGCACCTGCGCCTCCTGATCGGTCTGTACTCGTGCCATGAATTCCCGGATGTCCGCCAGGTCGTCGTCGACACCGCAACCGGCGACGACTACCAAGGCGATTGCAACGACTCTCACGGTTTTCCTCCCGGCTCGTCCAGACGCCTGTAGATTCGGGTTGTCAATTGCATGCGGACCCGGTCCGCCGGCGCCTCCGGCAGCCCCGACTCGAGGTCGAAGTCGTGCAGGGTGACGATGCGGGGAAGGCCCGCGACGCGGCTGACAAAGGCGCCAATTTCGTGGAAACCACCCTCCACGGTTATTTCCATGGGCAGTTCCGCGAAGAACCCGGCCGCTTGTTCCGGCTTCAGGTCGAGGCTTCGCACCACCAGGCCATGGCCCTTCGCCGCGGCCGTGATGTCATCCAGCAAGCCGGGGATTTCCACCTCTCGCGGCAGCTGCCGCAGCAGTTCGGTCACCGCCGGTTCGGGCGTTTCGTCACCGCCCTGATACGCCGAAAGCGCCGCAAACCGGGCGGCGTTGCGCTGGTAGGCTCGCCGCAGCTCGGCCTCTTCGAGCTGTGCCAACGCGAGGCGTTCCCGGCCGGGGGCCAGCAACCAGGGATAGCCCGCCGCCATCGCCAACGCGGCTGCCAGCAACATGGCCGTCGACTTTGCCCAGATCGGCCACGAACCGGCATCTTCCAGGGATAGCGCAGCAGGTTGAAAACGCCGCAATCCCTGGAGCCGTTCCCGCCAATCCATGTCTAACCCTCCAGTCCGACAGAACCGGGCGCACCTTCCCCGCCGGCGCCAGGAGGCAGAACCGGGCCGGCCTGGAGAAAGGTCATCACGAAGGTGCTGGCTTCCGGGCCATAGGTCGAGCCATGAGGCTCTTCGCGCAGGCGCTCGAGATGGGCCGCGGTGAACTGCGCCGAGCTTTCGATGTTGCGCATCAGCGGGGAAACCAGACGATTGGATGCGGCAAATCCCTGCGCTGTCAACAGGTCGCCACGCCGTTCGATGCGGCTGTAGTGGACACCTTCCACCATGGTGTCGGCCAGGGCATCGAATACCCGCACCGTGTTGCTGCCGCTGTCGCGCAGGTGGCGTACCACGGCCATCCGCGTGAGCGCTCGCTCGTGTCGAGCCTTTCGAGCCCGTGCATCCTCGATGCGGCTCTCGAGAGCCGTGTTTTCCGCCTCCAGCAGACGATTGCGCTGCTCCTGGGCACCGGTTCGCCGTTCCACGGACCAACTGGCCGCCCAAACCAGCAACAAGGCCGCCAGCAGCGCCCCCGCCAGCCCGCCGGCCAGCAATCTGTTACTGCGCGACCGTTCCTGTTCGCGCCATGGCAGCAGGTTGATGCTCGATCTGGCACTTGCACCTGGCCCGCAGCCGTCACCAGATTCCTGCTGCGGGCGCCGATTCACTCGCGCCGAAAGTCGGTGACGGATGCGGGCCAAGGTCATTCGAAGCCTCTCATCGCCAGCCCGCAGCAGAGCGCCAGTGCGGGCGCATCCGCCGCGAGCGCCTCCACATCGACCCGTGGCGAAACCGACATGCCGGCAAACGGTGCAGCGACCGTTGCCGGCGCCTGCAATTCATGCTGCAGCGCATCCCCGAGGCCCGGCGTCGCAGCGGCGCCACCGGTCAGCACGATTCCATCGATATCGCTGTAGTGACCCGATGAGTAGAAGAACCGCAGCGCGTTCGAAAGCAGCCGGGCGGCTTCCTCGTTGAAGGGCTGCAGCACCGACTCGGCGCTATCGCCCGGAAGTTTGCCATTGCGGACCGCTGCAGCAGCCTCCTGCCACGAAATCGAGACCCGTTCCTTTACGGCCTCGACCAGTTGCCCGGCGCCAAAGCGCTGTTCGCGGCTGAACACCACCCTGCCGTCGACCAGGACCCGCAAGGTGGTTGCCGTCGCCCCGATGTCCGCCATCGCCAGCACCAGCTCACCCACCTGTCGCTCGAATTGCGGCGCGAGCCGTTCGAACAGCCGCTCCACGGCCTGATCTTCCGGCTCGACGACGGCCGCTTCCAGGCCGGCAGCACGCAGCACCGAGAGTAGACGGTCGATGTCCTGACTGCGGCAGGCGACCAGCAGCGCCTCCGCCTGACCCGGGTCGTGCTCGGCGAGGCCCTGCACTTCGAAATCGATGGCCACCTCGCCGAGGGGATAGGGGATGTAACGATCGGCATCCGCCTCGATACGGCCCAGGATGTCCCTGTCGGCAAGGGATGCATCGATGGCGATCGTTCTGGCAATCACCGACGGCCCGCCCACGGCGAGGGCGGCACGCCTGACCCGGCAC
Organism: Candidatus Azophilus sp.; assembly: GCA_965221465.1. Classification (GTDB taxonomy): domain Bacteria; phylum Pseudomonadota; class Gammaproteobacteria; order Pseudomonadales; family Azotimanducaceae; genus Azophilus. Next base: position 4,017,123 of record OZ244892.1, on the reverse strand, counting down.
CCTGCCTGGGAATGTGCCCTGCGCAGTGCTTCACCAACACCCGCAACATCTCTAATATTCCCCTCCAGGACGGCATCGGGCGGCAGCGCCTCGAGCGCACAGGATTCGACGCGGCAGCCACCGTTGCTCATGGACAGTTCGAGAACCTTTACAAAGGCGGAACCGATGTCCACACCAAGCAGCCGCTTGCGCATTTTGCCGATCAGACCCATATCGGATCTGCCCGCCGATTCGTCGGGCACGCCGCATCGGAAATTCGCCTGTAGCCCATGATTCGCCGAAACCTCACCTGGAAAACCGCTCTGATCTGGTCTGCGTTTACGATACTGGCAGGAGGCGTGTTCGGTCTGTCAGGCGTTTTCCTTTATTTGAACCCGCAAATTCCTACAGCGGAGAGCTATCGGCACGTCAAACTGGAAACGCCGTTGCGGGTTTTCAGCGAGGATGGGGCGCTGCTCGGCGAGTTCGGGGAGCGCCGCCTGATCCCCGTCAGCCTCGACCAGGCGCCGCCGCTGTTCCTGAGTGCGGTACTCGACACCGAAGACAAACGCTTCTACGAACACAGCGGCATCGATTTCATTTCGCTCAGCAACGACGTCGTCGGGCTGATGCACGACCTGCTGACCGGCGGGTCGCTCGGCGGCGGCGCCAGCACGATCACGATGCAACTCGCACGCAACGTGTCGTTCACCCTGGAACGGCGCGTGCTGCGCAAGTTGAAGGAGATGCTGCTGGCGCTCAAGGTCGAGCGCGAACTGACCAAGGACGAGATTCTCGAGCTTTACATCAACGTCGTGCCGTTCGGCAAACGCGCTTACGGGGCCCAGGCCGCCGCGCTCACCTATTACGGCAAGACACTCGGAGAGTTGAGCCTGCCGCAACTGGCGATGCTGGCCGGCATTCCCAAGGCGCCGACGGCCGGCAACCCCATCAACGGCCCGGAACGCGCGTTGCGCCGCCGCAACCTGGTGCTTTCCCGGATGCACAGCCAGGGCTCCATCGACGAGGCACAGTACCGGGCCGCGGTAGACGCCCCCATCACGGCCCGGATGTTCAACCGCGAGGTGGACGTTGCCGCACCCTTTGCCGCCGAGTGGGTTCGGCAGCAATTGATCGCCGAATTCCCCGACCTGTACAGCGGCGGCTACGAAGTGTTCACGACCCTCGACAGCTCGCTGCAGGCGGCTGCAACCCGTGCGCTGCGCAAGGGATTGACCGGCTACGACCGGCGCCACGGCTATCGCGGCCCGGAAGCCCGATTCGACAGTGCCGAGGAGGCAGTCGATGCCCTTGCCGGGTTGCCGACATTCGCGGGCCTCGCGCCCGCGGCGGTGGTCGAGGTAACCGACGAGCATCTGGTAGCGACATTCGCCGACGGCAGCAGCGCCCTCGTGCCCTTGGAGGGCATGCGCTGGGCTCGTCCGTTCCTTGGCGTGGACGCCCTGGGGCGCTCGCCCGACAAACCGGCCGATGTGGCGCAGGTCGGCGACCTGATTCGCCTGCAACCCGTAGAAGAAGGGTGGCGCCTGGCACAGTTGCCGAAGATCCAGGGCGCGCTGGTGTCCATCGACCCCGACACCGGCGACGTGCTCGCGCTGGACGGCGGATTCGACTTTGCCATGAATCAGTACAACCACGCGCTGCAGGCCGCCCGCCAGCCCGGTTCCGGATTCAAGCCGTTCGTCTATTCCGCCGCACTGGACAAGGGCATAACCCCGGCGTCGGTGTTCATGGACGCGCCGCTCGTCTTCAACGACAGCAACCTCGAAGCGCTTTACCGGCCGAGCAACGACAACGAACGCTACAACGGCCCTACACGGCTTCGCGAGGGGCTCTACCGGTCGATCAACCTCGTATCGATGCGCGTGTTGCTCGAGGTCGGCGCCGGGCCGACCCTGGAGTATGTGCGCCGCTTCGGTTTCGATACCAGCACCTTTCCCCGCAACACCCAGCTTGCGATCGGCGGCGGCACCATGGCGGTCACGCCGATCGAGATGGCGGCCGCCTATGCGGTATTCGCCAACGGCGGGTTCCGCGTGACGCCCCACATCGTGAATCGGGTAGTCGACATCGACGGCAACACGGTTTTCGAGACAAACCACCCGCAGGCGTGCCGAGACTGCGACGAGGCACCGCCAGACCTTCCGGAAGAGGAGCCCGTCAATCTCGAGGACCTGATTGCCGCTCGGAACGAGGTTGGCATCGAGCCGGCCGTGCGCGTCCTGGACGAACGCAACGCCTACATCATGCACTCGATGCTTCGCGACGTGATACGCCGCGGCACCGGCCGCCGCGCCCTGGCACTCGAGCGGGACGACCTGGCCGGCAAGACCGGAACCACCGACGATGCCGCCGACACCTGGTTCAACGGCTACAACCCCGATGTCGTCACCACCGTGTGGGTTGGCTTCCCCGACCACAGCCCGCTCGGCGAGGGGGCGTACGGGTCGAACACGCCGCTGCCGATCTGGATCGACTACATGGAGGTCGCGCTGCGCGAGCGCGCCGAATCGTACCCGGCGCAGCCTGCCGGCGTCATGACCGTGAAAATCGACCCCGAAACCGGCGAACCGGCGGCAAACGATCAGGAAGAAGCGATTTTCGAGTACTTCCTGGCCGAATACGCGCCCCGCAGCGGCTCGAGGGGCGGCGTCGATTCATCGCCCGGCGCAGGGCAGGAGATCGAGCCCGAAGATATCTTTACGCCGCGCGGCAGAGAGCGGGACGTGAAGCCCGAGGACATTTTTTGAAGGCCTGGATTCGTCCTGCGCATCCCTTGGCACGTCGGAGCGGCAGCAATCCCCGGGGGACGAGCGCCCGTGTGTGCGAGCCAATATCAAAAATACTGCAAGCTCGAGCGCATCTAATGCCTAGCTGAGACCGGTCAGTTCGACCCCGGCGGTGTGAATTGCCCCATCTGAATTGCGGCTGTATAGCCTCCATCGACATGCAGGTTCACGCCATTGACGTAAACCGAAAGATCCGATGCCAACGAGAGCAAAGCGCGCGCCTGATCCTCCGCGGTTGCCACCCTGCCCGCCCCTGTTTCGATCGCCCAATCGATCAGTTGATCTGTCATGGTTTCTCGAAACGCTGGAAGCAATGGCGTGTCTACCGGCGAGGGACAAACACTGTTGATCCGTAATCCATACCCGGTTGCGGCTTTGGCCGACCGCATTGTGTAAACCTGAACGCACTCCTTGGAGAAAAAATAACCATCGCCGACGAGATCGGCGTGATCTGCAATCCACGCAACGCCTTCGTCCCAGCTATCGATATCCAGGAGCTGCTTGATCTCGTCCAGGTGGTTGGGCCACCCGTTCCCGGCGACAGATGCGGTGTTGACGATCGCGCCGCCGGATCGCATGGTCGGCATCAACCGTTCGGTGAGTCGTTTCAATCCCAGAAGGTTGATCCGCATCACGGTATCCGATGGAAACGTCGCAGCCACCCCGGCGTTGTTGAACAGGATATCAACGGGTGATTCGCCTTCGGCTGTCAGCTGTCCGATCGCATTGTCTATCGAGAGCGGGTTGCCCATATCCGTTTCAATGAACTGTTCCATGTCGGCATCGGGTTCCTTGATGTCCAGGACAGCCACATCGTCTGCGCCGGCATCTCGAAGCGTCTCGACCAGTGCGGCCCCGATGCCCGAGTAGCCACCCGTGATGACGATTCGTTTGCCTGCAAAATCCAGTAATCGGTGCATATTCTCTAACTCCTGAGTGATTCGTCGAGCGCGTCGTTACCTGCACTTTCGTTAGCTGCGGTCATGACCCGGTCGAGTTACGTTTATCCACGAACTGGTCTGGCTACTGCACGATCTTGAGGTAATCTCCGGCCCGGGGCTCGCCCCGCGGATGATGGCCGTTCAAGATGCGCAGGGTCTCTTCCGGATACTCCTTGATGGAAACTCTCTTTGCCAGTTGTTCGTAGGTGTCGCCGGGATTGGCCATGATCACCTCGATGCGCTGATTCTGGGCGAGCTTGAGGTCGGCCGCCGTCATCGCCCGGAATGACTCGAGGGTTGTGCGGAAGTCCTTCTCGAACTGCGCCGGATCGCCAACGGCGCCGAGCGTGCCCCTGACCAGGTAGATGCCGCCATCCTTGTAAACGAGCGCCAGTTTCCGCACCTGGTCGTCGCCACCGAGAATCTTCACATCGACAACGTAGGCCTCGTAGCCGTTGACCACCAGCGCCTCGCCGTTCTCGGTGTCGTCGCGCTTCAGGGTTTCGCGGATGTATTCTTCCGGCGTCTGCTCCTCCGCCGGGGCATTCTGCCGCCGCACGACGATCGAGCCGGCCGACGCCCCGCTGACATCCCGGCCCGTCACGGCGGAGGCCGTGTTGGTCACGTCCCAGCCTTGCGGAAACTCGACCACGAACCGCAGGCTGCCGTGATAGAAGACGCCGTCCTTCACGAGCCCGGTTGCGACTTCGTCGCCATATACCAGACCGTCCACCATTTCCCAGAAATCGCGCTCGGGGGGCTTGGTGGTCGGGCTCGCGAGGGAAACGGCCCTGTTCACCACATCGTTAAGGCGCTTGTCGTTGCGCGGATGGGAACCGAAGATGCCGTGGTAGACGCTCGGCCGGTTCATGACGGACTTGGCGAACAGTTCCTGATCCTTCAGCACATGGATGACTTCGAGTATCGCCAGGGGGTCGTAGCCCGCATTCGCCAGGAATTCGGCAGCATAGGCATCCGACTCCAACTCGTCTTCCCGGCCCTCCCGGGTAATGGCCGTAGCGGTTAGCGTGTTGCCGAGATCCTTCATGGCGAAGCTGCTCGTGGCGATCACGCCAAGCCAGCCGAGCAGCCCGCCTAGCCGATTGAGCCCCTTCGACCGCGCAGCGTGCCGGCCCACCACATGGCCGATCTCGTGACCGATGACGGCGGCCAGTTCATCCTCGCTGCGGCAGAAGGCGATGAGGCCCCGATAGATGAAGATGTAACCGTCCTCGGTCGCGAACGCGTTGACATTGGAACTGTCGGCCACGGTGAACGTGTAATTGCCGGCGTCGTACCCGGACGCGGTCAGCAGCCTTTCGCCGATCTCGGTGACGTAGTCCTGCCAGGCTTCGTCCGGATAGAGACCGTTCATCTCGCGCATGTCGTTGTACGCCTTTTCTCCGTCGCCCGCAGCATGGGCATCGGGGAGCGCCGGCGCCAGGCAGGCGAGCAGCAGCGGCAGCAGAGCGCGCCTGAGAATGCGGGACAATCGGGCGCCGCACCGCACCCCGACCGCCACGATGCGCGAAATCTCGTACAGACATTTCATTGGACCGCCGATTGTACCTTGCAACCGACAGGCTGACATTGTGCCTGTACGGTTGCAGCGATTCCGATGCTGCCGGATACCCCGGCGGTGCAATCAGCGCGAGACGTTGCCCCGGGTGCCGAAGTGCCGGCGGAATCGTTCCACCCGGCCACGGGAGTCGGCAATCTTCTGCTTGCCCGTGTAGAACGGATGACACTGGGAGCACACATCGATGTGGATGTCTTCCTCGAGCGTCGAGCGCGTCTCGATGACGTTGCCGCAACTGCAGGTCGCCTTGATGGTGTTGTACTCGGGATGAATGCCGGCTTTCATGTCTGCCCCACCCAGGGCCTGTTCGAAGCGGGCGCGCAGTGTACCAAACGCCCGACCGATGGCAAGGTGAGTGCAATGAGACTCGGCCGCCCCCAGAACCCATGACCGAAATCGTGCGTATCGCCCTGCCCGTGCCGTTGCATCGGGCGTTCGACTATGCGGTACCGGAGGGCATGGACGCACCCGTCAGGGGCGCCAGGGTGCGAGTTCGCTTCACCAATCGGACGCTGGTCGGCGTCTGCGTGGACCGGAACCCGGCGGAACCCCACGCCGACCCCATGCCGCTGCTCGCCGTCCTCGATTCGAAAAGTGCGATGACCGACGAACTGTTCTCGCTGGCGCATTGGCTTTCCGGCTATTACCACCACCCCATCGGCGAGGTATTCGCCACCATGCTGCCCAATGCAGCCATGAAGGGCGGCGCACTGAACTGGCGCCGGGAGAAGGTCTGGCGACGCACCGCCGCAACAGCCCCCTCTCTGGAACGGGCGCCGCGGCAGCAGGCGCTGCTCGAGCTTATCGACGGGTGCGGCGGCTCTGCCCGCGCCGTATACCTGCGCGATCAGGGCTTTACCGGCGCCACGGTGGCCGCGCTGGCGAAGAAGGGCGTGATCGAACCCGGCGAGCCGGTTGGCGCGTCGTTCGACAATGTGCCCGGCGAACCGACACGCAAACTGGAAGAGCCGCCGGCGCTGACCGGCGAGCAGCAGGACGCGGTGGACGATTTGCGGACCGTTGGGCGTCGCTTCGCACCGACCCTGCTGGACGGCGTAACCGGCAGCGGCAAGACCGAGGTCTATTTGCGGGTGATGGCCGATGTGCTCGAACGCGGCTTGCAGGTACTGGTGCTGGTTCCGGAAATCGCCCTGACACCCCAGACCGTCGAACGCTTCAGGAGGCGTTACGGGTCGGCCGATGTCTTTCATTCCGGCCTTGGCGACCGCGAACGCCTGGATGCCTGGTTACGATGCCGCGACGGCGTCAGCCGGATTCTCATCGGCACCCGCTCCGCCGTGCTGACCCCATTCCAAAACCTCGCGCTCATCGTCGTCGACGAAGAACACGACACCTCGTTCAAACAACACGAAGGCTTGCGCTATTCGGCGCGCGACGTTGCCGTCAAGCGTGCCCAGACTCTGGACATTCCCCTGCTCCTGGGAAGCGCTACGCCATCGCTCGAATCGTTGCGCAATGTCCGCAGAGGCCGCTACCGGCATCGCCGCCTGCTGCAGCGGGCCACCGGCGCCGCGCTGCCTCCCACCCGCGTGCTGGACATCCGCGGGCACCGCCTCATCGACGGCTTGAGCGAACCCCTCGCACGCCGCATCGCCCAACATCTCAAGGCCGATTCCCAGGTGCTGGTATTTCTCAATCGGCGCGGTTACGCACCGGTCTACCTGTGCGCCGCCTGCGGATGGCAGGCGCTCTGCACGGCCTGCGATGCGCGCCTGACCCTGCATCGCGCACCCGCGGCGCTCGCCTGCCACCACTGCGGTGCGCGCCGCACGATTCCCGACAACTGCCCCGCCTGCGGCGCGACGGACCTGCTGGCCCTCGGCACCGGCACGCAGCGCACCGAAGCCGGCTTGAAAGACCGGTTTCCCAATGTGCCTCTTTACCGCATCGACCGGGACACCACCCGCAGCCAGCGTCGGCTGGAAGAGCAACTCGGCCGCATCCGACAGGGCGGGGCCGCCATTCTCGTGGGAACCCAGATGCTGGCGAAGGGCCATCACTTTCCAAACGTCACCCTGGTGGTCGCCCTCAATGCCGACGCGGGCTTCCTCAGCGCCGATTTCAAGGCCGCCGAACGCACGGCCCAACTCATCGTGCAGGTGGCGGGACGCGCCGGACGCGCCGAGCGCCCCGGCGAAGTCTGGATACAGTCGCTGCAACCCGAGAACCCCGCGTTGCAGGAACTGGTAAAGGGAGGGTACGCTGCTTTCGCGGAACAGGAACTCGCCATTCGCGAACGGGCCGGCCTGCCGCCGACGCGGCCGATGGCGCTGATTCGCGCCGAAGCCGAGGACGGCGCCGCCGCGCACCGCTTCCTGGAGGGCCTGAAAGAGCGCCTGCCCAGTTCCCTGGACGCGTTCGGCCCAGCCCCGGCGCCCATGCTGCGGCTGGCCAACCGCTACCGTTACCAGCTTATGCTGCTGGCCGACCAGCGGCGGGCGCTGCACCAAGGGTTGGACAGCATCGCCGACGCTACCGCGCCACGCGCCGTGCGTTGGGCGATGGATGTCGATCCGGCGGATTCGTTCTGACTCGTTGTCGAGACATGAGCGAGGTAGCAGGCCATCGGCCAAAATGCGGACATGTCGGATGCCTTCAACCAATCCCCCATTCTCAACTCGCCCTACGAGGTTCCCGTGCGGCATTCCGTGCTGGACGAGGATCGGCAGCCGACTGACAAGGTTGGCGGAGGGAGGCGCGGTGCGGAATCTAACCTGCAGGGAGTTTTCAGGCGGCGCATCGACCTCGTGACTGACAAGTGTTGTTTCTCACATTAGTTCATTAGAAGCCCAGGGTCATTTCCCGCATTAGCCCATCAGCGAATGAACGATGGTGATGGAACAAAGCAAGAAATCCCAAGTTGTTTCCCCACGACCAGAGCCGTTCTTGCCGCCCGCCATTCCCAACCCGATTGATTGAGCTCATGGCGCGCGCCAGGAGCTTGCGATGTCTTCCACGCCAAGCAGCACCTGTTGGACGCCGCCAAGGCCATCTACGGACACGGCTCCGACCTCGCCGCCGCCTGGGGCAAGCAGCGCCGCGACGAGCTTGACCAAGGGCGCATCGACGAACTGATCGCCGAACTCGGCAGGCACGCCGACTCCTGCGAGGCGACCCGAAAGGACCGGGACTACTTCTCCCGGAACCGGGAACGCATGCGCTACCCCGAGTTCCGTGCCATGGGCCTTTGCGTCGCCACCGGCGTCATCGAGGGCGCATGCAGGAACCTCGTCGGCGGTCGACTCAAGCGCGGCGGCATGCACTGGACCGTCAACGGCGCAAACGCCATCCTCGCCCTCCGCTGCGCTGTCATCAGCAACCGCTTCGACGACTTCTGGGAACGCCGCGCCAACACATAGTGGCTCCAAATCTCACAAATCTGACGTACACCCGGCTATAGAAACAGGAATGGGATCTAACGGCTCAGATGCTCCAGAAGGACCTTGACGGACCCATCGTGGCGGACCAGTTGCACGGTGCCGCGTCCCACAATCTCGAAGGGCCCGTGTTCCGCCGAATCGCCCGACCAGTTCCAAGTGAAGAGCACGGTGGCAGCGTCATGGCCGCTATGCAGAACCCGCTTGTTGGTCAAATAGTACCTTTCGCCGTCAACATCGTGGGCCCAAGTGCGCTCCATGGCGGCTTGGATTTCCGCCATGCCGGAATGGTCGCCTTCGCTGAACCGAAACACCGCCTGCGGGTGGATGAGCGGCGCCACGTTGGCGAAGTCCTCGCTGGCCAAGGCAGCCTCGAAGCGCGCCATGAATTGGAGCGCCTCACTCTCGGTCAGCTGAGCTTGCACTGCGGGCGCCCCTGCGATCATCAGCAGGAGCAAAACAGTCGAATTGCGCCGACTCATGGTCTTTCTTGCGCCGGGTCCTTCTTCATGGTTGTTTCCCAATGCAACAGAACCGCTGAGAACCATCGGCATATCGTCCATTTGCGGTGGATTGACGTCAAGCGCATACTGCCCAATTGGTACCGTTTGCGAAACACAACTCGCCTCGTCTACGAGGCTGAAGCCGTCGTCCAGACGATCAAGGCATGTGCCGTACAACAGAACTGCCCGTAATTGAAGAGGTCCTTTCGCGCAGCGGATATGGGGCTTCGAATCGAACAAGCTGGCCCTCAATCGGATAGCCGCCGCACGGCCGCGATGAACCGTCCAAGGACGCGCTGGTTGATGTGCAGCGGGTTGTTGGCATGAATCTGCTGCGCAATACTGATGGATCGCTCAGCTGAAAGTGCGCGGGCTTGGACAAGATCCACCATCAGTCGCAGGCCATAGCGGGTGACTATGCTGTTCTGTTTGCACAAGCGACGGAGCGCGCCGTCGTTGGTTACACACGTCCAGCCCGCGTCGCGGCAGAGCAGGAAGCAGAGCTGATCGTTGAACGACGTCCTACTTCTCCGACTGCCGGCCTCGACAAGCTGATCAATGCTGGGCTCGACCACATCAATCCCTAGCCGCAGGGCATCGGCATGGGAGACCTCACGAACCTCATCGAGAACCTGTGACACAACCGTCACAGGGGCGAGGTGCTCGGCGACCAGCGCGACTATGCCTAGATCCGTATCACGGTAATCGATCAGCACGTCGGCATCGGCCAAAAGGACAGTCGGTGCCGAGCCGTCTATGCGCACCAAGCCCGCGCCCGCATCCGCATGTCGTCTAGGGTCAATCCAACGATCTCGGCCGCACGGCCAAGGGAAATCAACTTCACTTCAAGCGCGCGCCGCACCAAGCGCCATAGGCGGTCTTCCACGAAGTCATGCGGGGACAGCCGCTCCGGTTCGCCGGCTCGCCGCCAGTCCCAGGCGAACTCGCTCTGCGCCAACGCACGTGGCTCCTCGGCTCGCTTGAGAGTTGCCCCGAAGTACGCCTTATGTTGGGCTTGAAACGAGGCCCAGACGGACTTGGGCTCCCGGCCTGATTCGACGAGGCGGAACAATATGGTCTTGTAGCTGACTCGGAAGATGCGTTTGACCTTCAGCACACGAGTGAGCAACGGATGCCCCCGAGTCTCGTCCCACTCGCGCATGAAAGCGGTGGCGGGCATCAAAAACTCGCTGGCGAATGCGTCAGCCTCTTGCTCCGGGGCCTTGGACTCCCCGGTATCGGCTCGATTGTATTGGTTTGGGTGCAGCACTAAGTGGCCCAACTCGTGGGCGGCGGTGAAAATCCACCGTTCCACCGAGATGCGGTCCCATGTGTTGACCACGACGGCGGGGCCGCCGCCTTCGCTGCTCACGCTCAGGCCGAAGTAGGACTCGCGCTGGGTCGGATGCAGCAGCACCTTGACGCCAGCATGCTCAAGCAACCCGCAGATGTCCCGGATCGGCTCAAACGGTCCGACCCCAACTGCCTCCCGCACCTTTCTCGCGACTATCGGCGGGTCGACATCCGCTCTGATGGAGGCAAACTGGTAAGGGCGCAGGTCATCAAGCTCTCGTTCCAGCCAGCTATAGCCGTTCAGCCAGTGCGCCACCTCTGCGAGGATTTGCTCTCGGCTGTGAACGCGACGGCCAGCGCGAAAACGCACTCCTTCCAAGCGCGGGACAGGTTCCACCAACTCACGAACGGAGACACCGAGCGAGCGCGCCAACGCGCCGAGGGTTGATGCTCTTGGCAGCACGACACCTCTTTCGACTTTTCCTAGGGTGACCCGAGTGATCCCGGCTAGGCGGGCGAGCTCCTCTTGAGTTAACTGCCGATCCGAACGCAACCGGCTGATGTTGGTCCCGATCCAAGAGTTTTCGCTCCTCATCAGTTTCTCCTGTTGACAAGCTCTGGATGCACAAATTATCTAATTATCAAATTATGTTGCAAGGAAAACTTGCTGTGAACTGCCGGTTTCCCTGTTTTGGCTTCATCGTTAAACTGGCGCCTTCGCGTACTTGGCATTCGAGGATTGGCTATGGGCGGACCGCTGGCGGGCTACCGCATCATTGAACTGGCGGGCATCGGGCCGGGGCCCTTTTGCGGCATGATGCTCTCGGACATGGGTGCCGAAGTGATTCGCGTGGATCGGATCAGCCCAAATGCAGCGACGCCCAAGGACGTTCTGGCGCGCAACCGCCGCTCCATTGGGGTGGACCTCAAGCGCCCGGAAGGGGTGGAGACGGTGCTGCGGCTGGTGGAGAGTGCCGATGGCCTGTTTGAGGGCTTCCGTCCTGGCGTCACGGAGCGGCTGGGGCTCGGGCACTACTCGCGCTACTACGACAGGGGCGCTTAGAGAGAGCGTGGAATCGCTTTACGAGGAGGACTTGCGGTGCTTCGACTACCGGTTTGAACGTGGAAAATGAACACAGACGCGTTTCTCGCTAGCGCGATCGAGTAAAGTGCGTCTTTCGGTTCCATCATCAGATGGCACCTTGTTCCGGGGGGTTGGGCACATGGGCCTGAGGAACCTGTGCAATGGCTCTGAGGGCTCCATTCACTGCTGCGGAATCCCGGAAAACTCTCGCCACATCGGGCTCCAGTACGACGATGTTGGTGCAGCGGCGGTAGGCCTCGTGGTGCTTGCCTCTGACGCCCTTCGAAAAGTCGTACTCCACTCGCATCGTGTCAACGTCATCCTGACTCATAGTCTCTGCGCTCTTGGTAGGAGGCTTCCCTTGCGCTGATGGTCCGAATCCGGTTGTCCATCCTTTCTCGTCGTCCCATTCAAACTCCAACGCTTTTCCCTTTGCCCCTGGCTGGTGCTGTCTTATTCCAGTTCGGGCACCACCGGCGAAGTGCGCCAATGAAATTCCACTTCTCCAAGAGTATGAGTTTCCGGCAACCTGTGGTCAACGTTATGTAAGGGCCTGAATGGTTTATGTTGGCAAAGGCTTTGTCCGGGCCGGATTCTCGACGTGCGCTATGAGGACACAGTCGCAGATCTGGAGGGGCAGGCGCGGCGCATGCTAAGTTATTTGGGGTTGCCGTTCGAAGCGCAAGTGCTGAACTTCCATGAGACGAAGCGTCTGGTCAATACGCCGAGCGCCAGCCAGGTGCGCGAACCGATTTACAAGGACGCGCTGGCGCTCTGGAAGAACTACAGAAAACACCTTGGACCTATGTTTGAGCATTTGCACGTGCCATTGCACGCTTGAGGGGCGGTTGACTTGAGCCTCACACGGCGAAAACTTCTGCAATCATCCACCGTGGCGGCGGCCGCCGCCATGAGCGGTGGTTGTCAGACGCTGGATGCAACCGCAACAAACTCGCCAGCTGGGCGACGGCGGGAGCCGGGCCGCAAACCGAACATCCTGGTTGTCGTGCTCGATGACGTCGGTTTCGGCGATTTGGGGTGCTATGGGTCGGATGTGCCCACGGAGTGCATGGACGCGCTGGCCGCCAACGGCGTCCGCTTCAATAATTTCCATGTCACGTCGCTTTGTGCGCCGACCCGAGCGAGTCTGCTGACCGGTTTGAACGCGCATGCCGCCGGGGTGGGCAGTATTGCCGAATGGGGGCGCGATCATCCCGGCTACCGCGGTTGGATCCGCAGCGACGTGCGGACATTGCCGGAAATTCTTGGGCCGTCAGGCTATGGATGTTACGCGGTCGGCAAGTGGCACCTGTCCACAGTGGCCGGTCGGAACGCGGTCGGACCGTTCGACCAGTGGCCGACGGGCCGCGGGTTCGACCATTGGTACGGCTTTCTCGGCGCCGCCGCCGACCACTGGCACCCGGAACTGTTTCGCAACCGCGCCGCGACCTATCCGGACAAGACGGGGGGCTACCATCTGACCGAGGACTTGGTCGACCAGTCCATGGCATTCATCAGGGATCACCTGGTTGCGTCGGCGGCGGATCCCTTCTTCCTGTATCTGTCCTTCGGCGCTTGCCACTTCCCCTACCATGTGCCGCCCGATTACATGTTGATGCATCGAGGCCGTTATGACGCCGGATGGGATGAGATACGGGAACAGCGGTTCAGTCGCCAGAAGGCGCTCGGGGTCGCGCCCGAAACCGCCGAACTGGCGCCCCGCGACGAAAATGTTCCCGCTTGGCAGGATCTTTCCGATGAAGAGCGGCGTTTCGGCGCGCGAACGCAGGAGGCGTATGCGGGATTTCTTCACCACACCGACAGCCAGTTGCGACGCCTGGTGGAATTCCTCGATCAGACCGGGCATCTCGAGGACACCATCGTTCTGGCGATGTCCGATAACGGCGCGGGTTCATGGGGCCCGCCCGCGGGTAGGCTCGACGTGCATCGCGCGGTCTATATCGAACCGGAGCCCATTGACGAACTGATTGCGAACATCGACAAGGTGGGCAGCGATCAAAGTCAACCCAGCTACGGCCCAGGTTGGGCCCAGGCAAGCAATACGCCGCTTAAATTCTACAAGGGCGATACCTACGAAGGGGGAATCCGCGCGCCATTGATCGTCCACTGGCCCGGCGGAGGATTGCCGAATGGCGTCATCTGCGGGCAATACCATCACGTGACGGATATCATGCCGACGCTGCTGGAATTGGCGGACATTCCGTCGGAACCGGTGGACGGCATCAGCTTGGGCTACACGCTGGACTCGCCGACGTCACCAACCCGCAAGCGCGTCCAGTTTTACGAAACTGCGGGTGATCGGGCGATTTGGATCGACGGCTGGAAGGCGGTGACGCAGCATCGATCCGGCACGCGTTTCGAGGATGACCATTGGGCACTTTACGATTCCCGCAACGACTTTGCGGAAATCCACGACCGTTCCGCCGAGCATCCTGAGCGAGTCGAGAGGATGGTTACCGCGTGGAGACGAGAGGCCGAGCGCAACAATGTGCTGCCGCTCGAGGACGATCTGCTGTCGCTGGAGTCGGATGTGTCGCCGACGCCGCGTGCCCATTACCTCTTCTACCCGGATACCACGCGGATCGATCCGCGCAGTGCGCCTGATATATTCAACTACGATTTCACCATGTCCGCCGATGTGGAAATCGTCAGGGCCCCAGGAAATGGCGTATTGCTGGCATCCGGCGACAGCATGGCCGGATACGAGTTCCTGATGAGGGACGGGCATGTGGAGTTCATCTACATATTCACGCGTGCCAAACGCTATTCATTGCAATCCGCTGACCGCGTGTCGGGCGGTCGGCATCGGCTGACGCTGCGCGGACGCAAGACGTCGACAACGTCGGGGCGCATGGAGTTGTTTGTGGACGGAAACTCGTCAGGTTCGCTCGATATTCCCAACATGTGGGAAGTGACCAGTTTGAACGCGGGCGTGCGCTGCGGTGAGAATCGCGGTGCGCCAATCAGTCGCTCATACGAGGGCACGTTCAGATTCGACCAGATTCTCGAGCGACTCTCCATCACATTGGACGTGTAAATCAGCAATTTCGGCATTCTAAACTGGGCGATTCTGATCGCCTGCATCGTCGGTAACCTCGTTCTCGGATTCTTCCTGAGCAAGCGGGCGCGCACTGCGGAACACTACTTCGTCGGTCGGCGCACGACGCCGTGGTGGGCCATCGGCGTTTCGGTTGCGCGCCCATCTTCGACTACCTGGAGCGGCGATTTGGCCTCACGTCAAGGACCGTCATGTCTGCGGTCTTCCTACTGGGCAACACTGCCTATTCCGGGATCATGTTGTACACCACCGCGCTGGACTCGGCGATCCGGTCGTCGGCGATACGATGAAACTCGCAGTAGGGCAGCAGCACGATCTTGCCGGTGGGCGGTATCCCCAGCCACGGGTTGTCCATCAGGCCCATGAAGGCTCCCATGCTGGTGACCCAGAGTGTGCCGTCGATGAAGTTTGGCCCGGCGAAGAAGATATCCTGGCGCCGTTGCATCGGGATCAAGGAAGTGCGCAGCGGCTTCCATGCTGTGGTCGCGACGGCTTCTGCGCGTACCAGCTCGTTGAACGGATGTACGCCGCGAAAGCTGTAGTCGTCAGAAGCGTAGCGCTCGATGGTGGCCGCCATCCGGTCCGGTGAGGCGGTTTCGACGGCACGAAAATAGTCCAGAATGATCGTCTTGAGGGCCTTCAAACGCAAAACCGGCGGCGTAGGCTGACGTCAGCACTTCCAGCGAAATCGAATAGTCGGTCGGCATGTGCTCGCGTGAAAGCGGGAGCGCGAAACGCGGTGGATCCTTGGCTTGAGTCATTGAGCTGACGGCCTTATTCGGCGCGCGACGTTGCCGTCAAGCGCGCCCAGACGCTCGACATTCCCCTGCTTCTGGGAAGCGCCACACCGTCTCTCGAATCGTTGCGCAATGTCCGGAGAGGCCGCTACCGGCATCGCCGACGCAACCGCGCCACGCGCCGTGCGTTGGGCGATGGATGTGGATCCGGCGGATTCGTTTTGACTCCTATCGAGCGCGGAGCGAGGTAGCGGGCCTTCGGATAGAATGCCGACATGTCGGATGCCTTCTACCAATCCCCCATTCTCAATTCGCCCTACGAGGTTGCGGCTCGGCATTGGGTGCTGGACGAGGGGCGGCAGGAATCCCGTTCCCATGTAAAGCGGGAGGCCGTCCATGTTTGACCCGTCCGATGTACCGACCAGGCAATGGCGATGCTTTTTGGCAGACATGATCGAAGCGTCGGACAAGGTCATCAGATACACCACTGGCATGACCCACGCCGCGTTCCTCAACGACGAGCTGACCTTGGACGCGACGGTTCGCAATCTGATTTTGATTGGCGAGGCGGCGAAGCGGATTCCCGACGAAGTGCGCGAGCGGCACGACGAAATACCATGGGGCGACACCGTCGGATTGCGAAATCGCATCGCCCCTGCCTACTTCGCCGTGGATACGAATCTCCTCTGGCGGGTCATAGCGGAGGAGATTCCGGCGCTCATCCCGTTGCTGCGAGTGATTCGGGACGAGATGGAAGAATCTTGAGGCCTGCAATCGAGTAGGAACAAATGAAGCTGCACTACTACGAGGAAACGGACGGCCTCTGCTTGGAACTCAGCGACGGGACCAGTGCTGAAGCGCTGGAGGTTGCCGATGGAGTAAACGTCGATCTGGACGCCAGCGGCGGCCTGGTTGGGTTCGATATCGACCATGCTTCCGCTCGCCTCGACTTGACGACAGTGGAAACCACTGCATTGCCACTGCGGTCTAAGCGAGCCGGATAGGAGACGCAAGTTGGCCAAGAGGTCTTCCACGCGGAAGTCCGAGTCCGTTACTGCTGGCCGATGGACCGCAGACAATGATCATTGTCTGCTCTAGCCGCGCAACCCCATGAAAACAGTACACTTTACCGCAGATGCCGCCTTGCTCCGCGAGTTGGGCGAACCTTGCTGCCTGACGGTACATAGCCACCGCGTTTGGATGTCCGCAATCATTCCGAGAACATGCGGCTAACATCCCTTCACCCTCAATTCGCGTTGGAATCAACCTTTGCTTCACCCTAATCTCGCGCTGGACCATCACGCGGGTTACGAACACGATACTGGCAGTGTTAACATCAGGTTAATAGCATAACGCCACGCGACACAAGACGTTGATCTGTTAACGTCTTGGGGGAATGGCCCTCTTGGTGGGGCCCAAGTGCGGCTTTAAGGAAAGGCATGGCAGGAGTTCTTGGCGCTCTTCGAAAGCTAGGGTTGAAGTGTTACAGCCCGGTTTCCGGCGCTGCGACAATCACTGGCGATGAAGATGAATTCCCGAGTCCAAAACTTGACTATCGGCCATTCGAGAGCCCGAGGCCCAAGCTAAGTCAGATAGAAGTCCCAGACGCGCCCTCCACAGACCCATCGCTCTTTCGTTACTTTGTGGACGGGTCGATGCGAACAATCAACGCAGGTTACATCCGCGACCCAAAGGAACGTTTTCTGCCGATCTTCATGGCACAGGTGGGCGTTGCTGCGACAAGATTGAATGGTCTGAAAATCGCGGTAGAGGACTATACCGACAAAAACATACTGTTTTTGCCGGACAGTTTTCGCGACAGTGAATTACGTAAAATGCGAGAACAAGTTCGTCGTGCGGCGGATTCCTCGCCCCCCATGATAGCTCTCGACTTAGAGTGCTACCGGGTTGACGAAAACGAGGAACCGATTGACGGTGCACGAAAAAGGGTCCTCTCCGAAATGCACAGACTAGAGACCGACCTGATTCGTGATTACGCCGCAGCACGAAAAGTGAGCCGCGACCGCTTACTCATAATCGACGGCTCTCTCCAATTCTACGAAAATCTTGAACAAAACAAGGAAGCTTTCCGGAACGTGGTGGGAGTATCCAAGTCGTTTAAACTAAATCGGCGAGTTGGTTCTGGAGCTAAGGCCAAGCGCGTTGGGACGCAAGTGGCTCACCTCAACCCTTGGCATAGGACACCCGCTCACAAGGTCCACGTTCCGCGCGGAAATCTAACCATCGGTGCTTGGTACTTGCGCCTAAGAGCTTCGATGCAGAATCCGGGCTCCTTTTCCACTGACGGGGTTGTGAAACTTGAGGTATTTCCGGATGACGCAACAGGTCCCGAGCCGATGCTTGACGCTGGTCGCTGTGACCGAATCTCCAGCCACATTCTTGCTCTTAGGCATCCGGCAACGCCTTCGACAGATTCCCGCTGGGCGAGCCACCTCTACCCCGTTTACTTGACCGAACGATATATCAAATCGCGATTTCGAAGCGAGATGATCATGCGAGCAATACTCTAATGATGCTATTCCTAATCTACTGCAAAGAAAAGGTAAGTTTTGGTGAGTAACACAGATCCAATTGGAAGGGTGATTGCGACAGAGCAGAATCCCACAACGACAGGACATGTTCGGTTTTGGCTCACATCCGACGTTCATTTGAAACCGTTTGACTTTGTGCGCATTGTTTCCCCTGAGGACGCTACCAGGGATACGGGGCATTTCTACGCAATCATTCATGAAATTTTCCAGGTATCGGACGAACTTAGCCCTCTTAGCGGATATGTGTCGGCCGACTTCGGCAAATCTACAATCGCGCCCAGAGTCTCTCGCGTAGTGACTACCTACGCTGACGCCGAAGTAGTTTACAACTCCCTCGACATTGAAATGCCGATTCCTCACGGCGCGAAGGTTCATTGGCCCGAAGAGCTGGAAGTCAGGCAAGCGCTTGGAATAGAGGACTACAGGTGCTCCACACCCGCCGGGTTCATTACCATGTCGGGCCCGGAGAATACCCAATTGACGCTACATGTTGACGTCGACGCGGATTATCTAATCGGTCCAGAAGGCGCTCATCTGAACATTTCAGGTGTCTCTGGGCTTGCCACTAAAACAAGCTACGCCATGTTTTTGCTGTCCGCGATACAACAAAGACAAGGCGGAGACGGGTGGGGGCGGAAAGGAGGGGACCAAACCGCCTTCCTGATACTGAACGTCAAAGGCTCTGACCTTCTTCGCGTACATGAAAAAGCCGCCGATCTAACAGCGGGAACAACTGAGGACTGGGAGAAGTGTGGCCTCGAAGCAGAGCCATTGAAAAATGTGACATATTTCTACCCATTCTCCGACTCATCTTCTGCCTCTCATGCACAAACAAAACTCGACCCGAGTCTTGTGGAGAAAAACGTAAAGGCGGGCATCGCGTACCGATACAGCTACGAAGTAGAAGACGTATTGAAAAACCTACACTTGATATTCGAAGACATTGATGACTCACGAGACACATTAGTTAGTTGTGCTACGTACTGTATGACAAACGTCAGTGAAGGATCGAACTGGAACGGGTTCCGAGACTCAGTCAGAGAATGGGCTGGAAGCACTCCAGACAAGACTATACCGGTAGTATCGTGGAGGCGCTTTTCGCGCTTATTGAGCCAGCGCACAAAAAACCCGATTTTTGACGAAATCAGCATCAATGCAGACAAACTATCGCAGGTATCGCTAAGCGATATTCTAGGGCATCTTTCCCCGGGAAACGTTGTCGTCGTTGACATTGCTCAACTCCCAGATTATCTCCAGAGCTTCGTTGTGGGGCATATTATTCAACTCATTCGAGGTGCCAAGACGGGGGATACGGAAGCGACTACAGACGACGATGAAGTTGAAGAGTACGAGAACATTGAAACAGTGATTTTATTCGCCGACGAATTGAATAAGTTTGCGCCAACGCATGGCCAAGGCAGAACGATCACCCGACACCTGCGAGAAATCAGCGAGCGTGGTCGGTCCGAAGGTATCATTCTTTTTGGGGCAGAGCAGTTCAGAACTGGAGTTGACAGCCGTGTAACAGGGAATTGTGGAACGCAAGTTTTTGGACGAACTACCGCAATTGAAGCCCACAAAGATCCTGAAATCAAAGGTTTGCCGGGTCGCCAATCCAAACGAGTCCCTTACCTTCGGAAGGGGGAGTTGATGGTCAATCACACGCGATTTAGTTCCGGAACACTGAAGCTTAAGTTCCCTCGCAACGCCTATTATCAAGGGTGAGTCCATGACATTCAACCGACAGCCAACACTCGGCGTACATCTGCTAGAGACCATCACCCGCGGGATGTATAGCGAGCCATTACACAGTATTCGCGAGTACATACAAAATTCCTACGACAGCATCAGAGACGCTCGCCGTATGGGGTTACTTGACGCCAGTGAAGGCGCAATTGAGGTTAGAATCGATTCAACATCTAGAACCTTGACAATACGCGATAACGGGTCCGGCCTTAGTCCAGAAGCTGCTGCAGAATACCTGCTTGACCTAGGCAGTTCGAATAAGGGTAGATCCGATGTTGACGCGGTGCAGAATGCTGGGTTTCGAGGCATCGGCCGGATGGCTGGCATTAGTTACTGCAATAAACTCCTATTCGAAACTTCAGACGGAGACGGTAGGAGGTGCACAGTAGAGTTCGACGCCGATGGAATTAACCGTCTGACGGAGCGTGGTCAAAAGCCTGCGACGATAGTAGAGGCAATCGAAAGTCACTCGACGATTAAAGAAGAGGAGACAGGTGACCAAGATCGCTACCTACAGGTAACACTGGAAGGTGTTCCAAAGAATAGCTCTCTTTTAAAGGAGCGCGCATTGGGTGATTATCTTGCGATGACCGCACCCGTTGCTTTCGACCCGAGTCAGTGGTCTTATGCAGGCAAAATCAAGGAAATCGCTACAAAGAGCGGTTTCCCTCAGACGCTCGATTCAGTCGATATACTGATTCTCGATAGCGCGGGGAACGTCCGTCGAGACGTAAGGCGTCCTTTCAAAGACACCTTCGAAACCGCCGATGCCAGGGGTAACAACCCCCGGACCGTCAAGGTGACCAATATTGTGCCTCTTCCTCTGGAGAGCAACCCCGCGCGCGGGTGGTGGGGATGGTTGGCTGTACACGAAAGGCACGGGGCACTTGCAGATGTAGCATTCTCCGGGCTTCGCTTGCGAATGCACAACATAGCAGTTGGCGATCACAGAATCATCCAGAAACTGTTTCGCTCTCAAAACCTCGCGCGTTGGTGTTTTGGTGAAATCTACGTCACAGATCTTTCTTTGATGCCGAATGCGCAACGAGACAATTTCGAGGAGTCTAGAACATGGAGCAAACTACAAGATAGATTCCAAGATCAGGCTGTACTGCTGGAAAAGGAAATCAGGAATGAATCTGTTCAGAGGAATAAGTCTGTAAAGGTCCTCACGACCCGTGCACAAGAACAAATTGACTCCGCCAAAACTTCCATCGAAATAGGGTTCGTGTCTGTAGAAGAGCAACAAGCCACAATCAAAAAACTGGAGCGGGCCATGTCAAACTTAGAATCCGCCTCCAAGCAACGGAAGCGCCCTAAGGCCGAGCGCGAACAGTTGCACAGAAAACAGAAGGACGTTGAGACCGCGCTCACCCAGGTACGACAGGTTCGAAGGACGAAGACCAATGATGCTTGGGCACACCTGAATAAGCAGTCGAGGAACGTCCTGCGAACGGTTTTCGAGGTTCTTAATAACGAACTTGCTGAGAAGGATTTCACCAATATTCAGACGAAGATTCAAGCGGCTCTTATGCCCGGAAAGCGACCCAGGAGAGTCGCGTGAAGTCGCAGAAACGAATACTATTGATCGAACCCGGATACCGAAACAAATACCCCCCGCTAGGGCTCATGAAGCTCGCGTCCTATCACCGAAACCGTGGCGACCACATCCAATTCGCTAAACTCGGTTTCGGCGGCATCGAAGGTATGCTTCCGCTGTTGGATACACCGTGGGACCGGGTTTATGTGACCACCCTCTTCAGTTTTGAGTGGAAGCGAACCTCCGTTGCCATAGATCAAGCCATCCAATATGCGGGCGGGCAGCCAGAGCGCGTTTTCGTCGGTGGAATCGCCGCGTCGCTAATGCACGGCGAATTTACGGCGGAGCCGCGTTGGGCGGGCGTGCGGTTCATTCAAGGTCTTCTAGATGGCCCACCTGCTCGTTCACTGCAACTTTCCGAGCAGGATTGCGAGTTCGGCGCAGACGATGTTGCCGGGACACCGATTGATGAACGAATACCGGATTACAGCATCCTCGAGCACATCGATTACGAGTATCCCGTTCGTGACGCGTATTTTGGATATGCCAGCCGGGGCTGTGTACGCAAGTGCTCATTTTGCGGCGTCCCAAAGTTGGAGGGCGCGCAGAAGGAGATGCCTCCACTAGCGCGGCTCGTCGAAGGTGTAGATGCCGCCCATGGTCCAAGGAAGGACCTCGTCCTGATGGACAACAACATTACCGCCTCATCTCGTTACCAAGAGGTCATTGCCGAGATTCGGGACCTGGGGTTTCAAGCCGGCGCAACATTTGCGCGATCTGGCGAGAAGCCCAGGAAGCGCCGCGTTGATTTCAACCAAGGGGTTGACGCTCGCATTTTGTCCAAGTCACCCATGTTCTTGCGCGAAATGGCGACAATCTGCATCAGCCCTCTGCGGATTGCGTTTGATCACATCGGCGTACGCAAGCCTTACGAAGCTTCCGTACGCATGGCCGCAGACCACGGCCTCAGATCACTCTCGAACTACATGCTCTACAACTTCATGGATGCGCCGCAGGACCTGTACATGCGAATGCGCCTCAACATCGAACTGAACCAAGAATTGGGTATTCGCATCTGGTCGTTTCCGATGCGCTACCAGCCGGTCACGCTTAAGAACCGTTCCCACGTTGGGAAGAAGTGGAATCGCTATTATCTGCGGTCCTTCCAGGTAATGCTGCAGGCGACGCACGGCGTGGTGAGCGGAAGCCCGTCGTTTTTCGAGCGCGCTTATGGCGACTCACCCGACGGATTCGAGCAACTTCTTGGTCTGCCCCACGCATTCATATTTCACCGGGACCACTATGAGTTTGGTGCAGGTCGCGAAGTGCTTCACGAATACCTCAAGCTACGACGGAGTCTATCCCAAGACCAGGAAGAGCAGCTCATCACGTACTTGGCGGACGTGGAGTCGAATGCTGGGGGCCACAAGAGGCAGCGCTATAACCTGTTGGCTTCGGACCGAACTCTGGACAAACTGGTACGGCAGGTTGGCTCATACCATTCCATGGACACCCGGACCCAACCCATAACTGAGAGTAAAGGAGTTCTGCCCGTCTTCGACAAGCTCGACCCAGACCCCGCGCTGTTGCCGTCCGAAGAAGAGCTGGTGGAGGACGCAGGGTTGTTTGAACAAGATACGCAACTGATTGATACGAGCAGATTGGATGCCTTGAAGGAATGCGCCGCCGATGGCTAGTACAGCCTCTCCATATTTCGTTGGTGGCGGCATATTCAATCTTCTAACCACAGGAATGTACGACACCCCTCTTGCCGTTTATCGGGAGTACATCCAAAACGCATCCGACGCGATTCAGTCTTCTAAACACCAATCCAACGGAAGGGTTGACATCAGCGTAGACCCGGCAAACCGCTGCATCAAGATCCGAGACAATGGCCCGGGGTTATCGCGGCGGGCCGCTGAAAGAGAGCTGATTACGGTCGCTCAAAGCCGCAAGCGTCGGGGACACGACATTGGATTCAGGGGGGTTGGCCGCCTTTCCGGATTGGCGTTCGCAGACAGTGTTGTTTTTCGAACCCGTTCTAGCGCCAGCCAGAGTGTTGTCGAGCTGGTTTGGGACGGCGACGCCCTAAGAAAGTACGCTACAGAGAACAATCGAAGCCCCAACGAAATCATCAAATCGTGTGTCGACATATCAGAATTGAATGGGTCCGGATGGCCAGACCATTTTTTCGAAGTCGAGGTAAGAAGTGTCGCCAGGCACGCGGCGGGGGAACTTCTGAATAGCGATGCAGTTCAGTCATACATCGCCGAAATATGCCCGGTTCCTCTGGCTGACAACTTCCCATTTGCGGGTGAGGTGTCTCGTTTTTTTGAGAAATACGGCTCGCCTTTGTCGTCTCTCGACATTCGGATACGGGGTGCCGACGCGCCTATCAACAGGCCATTTGGAGCCACGCTCAATCTTTCTGACGACCGTCAGCACCCTTTCACCCAGTTTGAGAGCTTTACCGTTCCGGCCGTGGACGGTGGAACTACAGCCGCACTGGGATGGTTGGCTCACACCGACTACTATGGCGCGATACCAAAGGGCTTCTCGATTCGCGGCCTTCGGGCACGGGAAGGCAATCTGCAGATTGGCGATGAAAGAGTTTTTGACCACCTCTTCCCTGAGGCGCGATTCAATCGATGGTGCGTGGGCGAGGTTCATGTGATCGACTCACGAATCCTGCCCAATGGCCGACGTGATTATTTCGAACCGGGCCCACACACCAGAAATTTGGAAAATCAACTAGAGGCGGTAGCCCGCAGCATTTCCTTACGATGTCGAAACGCATCTACCCGACGGTTCGGTTTCCGAAAACTGCTCAACGAACTTGATCAATCGGAATCAATCTACGAATTGGCATCATCGGGCTATTTGAAAGCGCCCGATGCGCGCGTTCTTGTCGACGAGGCGCTGGGACGTCTGAGCGAAGTTGCAGTCAAGTCGGCAGAGATCAATGGATGGTCTTCAACTGATCGGAAACGACTTCAGCGTTTGGAAGGCAAACTGAAGGCGTTTCGTCCCAAGCGCGGGAGACCCGCATTCGGAAAGGTACCTGCATCCGAGATTGCTGCCTATCAGAAGGTATTTCGAGCCTTGGTAGAATCATCTCCGACTCCGGAAATCGCAATGAAAACAATCGAAGGAGTGCTTGCTTCTGATTGATCTAAGCTCAAGCTTCACTTGGCTGCGCTCATGCAGACCACGTCAGATTAAGGCGACCGCCAATTCGCTTCCCCGAAGTCCTTTATTCTTAACATCTCGGCACGGGTCGAGCTAGGTCTGCCCAGTACCCACAAATTTGGCTGGACAAAACGTATTCGTTCATGGCGCGATAGCCCTGCAGCGAACGCCGGGATTCTCTGGTTGGTCAGCGCCGGCCCCACAGACCCTGTTGACGACGCCGGATTGAGCTACGAGCGATTTGGCGCTGAGTTGCGGAAGTCGGGCCAAGTATCGTTTCGAACGAATGGATAGTTTTGTCACTCACCTTTCTGAGCAGCAAGTGCGTAGACTTGTGGACGGATACAATAAGAACAGTCAACTACACGAATGCTGGCACATTTCCAAAAGCCCTTATCGCATCACTAGATTTCTCAAGCAGGTGTCGGGGAATTCGTATGAACTTCATCAGGGATTCTTGGTGGAGCGATGCCGAGTAGTCTCGGGCGTCGCTGCCTACCTGTCAGCGCCCTGTACAGCGGCTGTCAATGCTGCACGGCCTCATGGTCGCGCAGAAACAGAACCCGCCTTTCCTTGCCCGTGACATAGGCTTGCTCGATTTCCTCATCGCAGTGGAAGCAATAGCGTGCGCCTACCTGCAAACCATCGAGACTAGTAGCAGCCTCTTTGATTTCGCCTCGTCGCAATCCGCTCTCGGTTTGGAGCCCCCACTGTCCTTTCTGTCGGTCGAAGCGCACGAAGATTCCCTCCAAGACCACCTGCTCACGGCCAAGATCCTCGACCTCTGACAGGCAGTCCACCAATGCGCTCGCTTCGGAATGCGAAATTGCGCATCCACTCGCCCGCTCGGAATGTGGCGCTGCCCAAGCGTATCGCAATCCGGTGTCGTGCTCGCTCAGAAATCGCAGCAATCGCAAGTAGGCAGCGGCAAGATGGCCACGGTATTGCACAACGGCATCGCTCGCATTACTAAGCTCTTTGGTATCCCCCAGCAGTTTATCGAGCAATTGCATGGCGGCGCTTAGTCTGTCACCGAACAAGTCGTCTCGCTGCGCTTCTAGCACCAGTTCGAACGAGCCAGCGGCTGCCGGGACTATTACATCAAGGCGGTCTTCACCAGGGCGCCGCATAGAGGCATCTTGCCCCTTGGCAGCGAAACTGTGTGCACGCTTAACGAGCACTTGAATCCGGTGCAGAAGCTCCGCCAGAGTAGTAGCGCGGATACGGTGCTCCGTCGCCGCTTCAGGCGGCTCTACAGAGACCCTGAGAACAAGGTTGTTGCTTTCTTGGGCTTGCTGAACAACCGCATCTTTAGCCGGAATTTCGTGTAGCTGAAAGCCCGGCTGAGGGAGCAACCCGTCTTCGATGGTGCCACCAGACAAGGACTGCACCTCGAACTCAGCCTCCAAGTGAGTTGGCAATGCACCTCGGTACCGCAGCTCTGGGGCGGAATCGAGCAATAGTGTGCGGAGGTCGATGACTCCCGCACGGAATTGTCTCAAGCGCTCGGGTTCAACCCCAGCCACGAGACACTCGTTATCCCAGTCTTTGTAGTCGTCCGGTGCCATTACACCCACATAGTGCCCTCCTATACGGTCGCGTGCCTCGAAGACTTGCGGGCCGTCGTATTGGAATAGCGTCTGGTACAGGCGAATGGTCTTCATGGATCAATATGGCACGACGCAAGGATGTCGTAGTTCGCGAGTGGCCACCAAGTGTGATGGGAGCCTCGTCCTGTTTGGTGGATGCGGCCTGCGCCGGGCAGAAGTTGGACGCGGCATAGCAAGCGGTCTCGGAGGTTCGGAAGCAGGTTCGCCCGCTCTGCGTCTCCACGC
The DNA here is from genome assembly GCA_965221465.1 of Candidatus Azophilus sp. GTDB lineage: Bacteria > Pseudomonadota > Gammaproteobacteria > Pseudomonadales > Azotimanducaceae > Azophilus. Next base: position 3,990,858 of record OZ244892.1, on the reverse strand, counting down.
CGCCCGAAGACGGACAGTCCTCGCGCTTGACACTCATCCACGCCGGGAAAAGACCGGCTGGGATTTTCGGCACGCTGAGAGCGGAAGTCACTATGGGATGGGGGTTTGGTGCGGACCAGGCGAAACACCGCCCGTGCGGAGGTAATTTCTTCCGCAGCGTCAGGCGGGCATCCCTGTGGGAGTGGTTCTTTGTAGTTCACGTTACCTTCGTTTCATTACGAACGGGGGTTGGCGGCATCCAAGAGTCCGTTTTCTCCCCCCAATCGGCGCGCATCATAGCCTAGACCAGCAGGGGGGAAAGACCGAAAGTGCTTTTTCTGTTGCGAGTCTATGCCCCCACGGGCACGGTTGAGGTGCCGCACGCGATGTGGCTGATCACCACTGCGGTGGTCGCGCTGATCTGGGGCATGGTTCCGGGCCTTCGGCTAATATGCGCGCATGACCGATCCCAAAGCGCCACCCGAGCCGCCTGTAGCGGAACGAAGGCCGCACACCGCGACGTACCACGGCGTCGCGATCGAAGACCCGTACCACTGGTTGAAGGATGCGAGCTATCCGCACGTGGACGACCCGGATGTGCTTGCCTACCTCGAAGCGGAAAACGACTACTTCGAGGCAGTGATGGCGCCGCACGCCGAACGGGTGGATACGCTGTTCCGGGAGATCAAGGGGCGCCGGCAGCCCAACGAAGCCGGCGTCCCGGCGCTGGAGGGTGACTGGTACTACCAGTGGCGCTACGAAGAGGGCGGCGAGTACCGAATCTGGTCGCGCTGGCCAGCAGGTGACCGGGGTGCTCGCCTCGGCCCGACCGGCAACGCCGAGATCATCCTCGATGAGCCGGCCCTTGCCCGGGATGCAGACTATTTCCGCCTTGGCGCGCTGGCCGTCAGCCACGGCGGGGAGTTGCTGGCCTACAGCACGGACACCGACGGTTCGGAACGATTCCGGCTCGCGGTAAAAAACCTCGCCACCGGGGAGCCGCTGCAGGATGTCATCGAGAACACCATCGGCGCCCCGGCCTGGGCGGCGGACGATTCGGCATTTCTCTACACGGTGGTCGACGAGAACTGGCGGCCCTACCAGGTGCGGCGCCACCGCCTCGGCGAACCGGTCACCGAAGATGCGGTCGTCTACGAGGAACCCGACCCAAGCTTCTTTGTCAACGTAACCACCAGCGCATCCAAACGCTTCCTGATCGTCTCCACCGGCGACCATGTCACCTCCGAGGTGCGACTGATTCCCTCCGACAACATCGATGCGATGCCCGCAATCGTTGCGCCGCGCCGGCAGAATCACGAGTACACCGTCGACCATCAGGGCGACCGGTTCGTCATCCGCACGAACGACCGGCACAAGAACACCCGCATCGCCACCGCGTCGGAAGACGACTTCTCGGAATCTGCCTGGGTGTCGCTGCTTGAAGGGTCGGACAGCCTCTACATCCTTGGTTTTCACGCTTTCGCGGATTTCATTGCCGTCGAGGAACGGGTGGCTGCGCTCGATCGAGTGCGGCTCATCGACCGGGAAGGAACCGGCAGCCAGGTCGAGTTTCCCGAAGCCGTCTACAGCGTCGGTATCGGGGACAACCCCGAATTCGAGACGCGCACGCTGCGGCTGAATTTCACCTCCATGGTTACCCCCGACACGGTGTACGACTACCACCTCGACAGCGGCGAACTCGAAGTGCGCAAGGCGCAGCAAATCCCGAGCGGTTACGATGCTGCGCCATACGTCACCGAACGGCTCATGGCCCCGGCACGGGACGGCGCCCGCGTGCCCGTTTCCATTGTCCGACCCCGGGAAATCCCCCTCGACGGATCGGCGCCGCTATACCTGTACGGCTACGGCGCCTACGGCCATGCCATCTCGCCGTCGTTCTCGACCACGCGGCTGTCGCTGCTCGAGCGCGGTTTCGTCTGCGCCATCGCCCATGTCCGCGGCGGGGACGATCTCGGCTACCACTGGTACGAAGCCGGCAAGCTCGCCGAGCGCACCAACACCTTCAACGACTTTGTCGATGTCGCCCGATTGCTGATCGACAACGGCTACTCGGCGCCGGGCCGCATCGCCATCGCCGGAGGCAGCGCCGGCGGGGAACTGATGGGCGCCGCGGTCAATCAGGCGCCCGAACTCTGGGGTGCGGTTGCCGCCCACGTGCCGTTCGTGGACGTGCTGAACACCATGCTCGACGCCTCCCTGCCGCTGACGCCCATGGAGTGGCCGGAGTGGGGCAACCCCATCGAGGATGCCGAGGCGTTCGCATTGATCCGCTCCTACTCGCCATACGATCAACTGAAACCCGGCGCCTATCCGCCCATGCTGGTGACCGCGGGGCTGAACGACCCCCGGGTGACCTACTGGGAACCCGCCAAGTACGTCGCCAGGTTGCGGACACTGAAGACCGACAGCAATCCCCTGCTGCTCAAGACGAACATGAGTGCCGGGCACGGCGGCAGGTCGGGTCGGTTCGATTCATTGCGGGAGGTGGCGGAGGAGTATGCTTTTCTGCTTGCTGCCCTTGGGATGGCGGATTGAAAAGACCCTCTCGCGCCGACGCTCATCGTTGTTGGTTGTGTGGTTAACTGGCGGTTTCATACCCGCAGGAGTTTGCGCAATCACGCTCTTCCCTCTCAGTCTGTTGCTGGCGGTGCTTGTCGGTAGTGACGTTGAAAGTCGTGTTCCACCAAACAGTGATAGTGCGTCACCGTCCGATTCGAACGGTGTCACCTCCGTTTCCATCTATTGCGAGAAGTTTGCCCAAGCTTACTTGGCGAACAACGGAATTACCGATCGGGAAAAAGCCCCAAAGGCCACGCGCGTGCACGTTGCCAGGCAATCGGATGCCTGGATGTGGCTGTCAAATCTGTTTCAGCCGCCGGGCTCCCGTTTTGTTTCCGGTTATCGCTGCCGGTTTTCGGCAGTCAACGAGAGCGGGGAAGCGCAGGACGTATCAGTTGACCTTCTTCTGGCGGAAACCCTTTCGTTCGCCCAGTACACGCAATGGCCGGGCCTTCAGATCGTCCCGATCGAGTACGTGGTGGACAAGGCCAACGACCGATCCGGCTACGGCGTATTCAAGTATCTGGAGGCGCCTTAGCCGTCGTCGCGGTTGGCGGCCAGGCAAGCGACCCTTCCCGGGCTAACCTCCGGACCAGAGTTGAAGACCGCTACGTTGTTCGATTCGCTCGAAGTTCCGGTCGGTAGACAGCATGACCAGATTGTAGTGAATGCATAGCTGAGCCAGCAAAGCGTCGATGGTTCCAACCTGTACGCCGTCACGCCGACAGCGGTTGCGCAATGCCGCTGCATCGACATGGTCGGCGCGCGTGGGTGCAATAGATGGCAGCGCTGCAAATCGACTCAGGATCGCGGGCCTGGCATTCGGGCCCCGGTAGCCTTGAAGAAGCTCCTGCAGGACGATGCCGGTCGTATGAATCGGCTCACCGCCGTTCAGCGCATCCCGCAATCGTCTCACCACCGGCTCCTCGGGCACGTCCCGCCTGCGCAGGGCGAGCGACCAAACGCTGGTGTCGACGAATAAACTCATCTCTGCGCCTTCAGCTTGCCCCGGTGCAACAGCCCGCGAACGTGCGAAGAACAATCGAGCCGGCGCCGGTCGGTCTCGATGCGTCAGGTTCGACTGCGTTCGCGCTTGTAGTCAAAGTCCTCGTCCCAGTCCAATGCGCCAAACAACTCGAGCAGATTCCGTTGTTCCCGGCGGGCGACAAACTCGCGCAACGCCTTGTTGACCGTCGCCTTCTTGGTTTTCTCTCCCCCGATTTCCAAGGCCTTGGCCAGAAGCCCATCATCGATAGCCAGGTTGGTTGCCATGTGTTACGTTTCACACACTCATTCACACAGTCCGCAGGGTAGTCCGCACCGCCCGGTGCGTCAACGATGACGATCGGGCACCGGTATTGCGCGCTACGCCGTCACCCGTCCGCCAAACGCAAGGAGCCAAGCCGTGAGAATCCCGGAGCCGTTGTTCAAGATAATCAACCCCACAGTCGGCCTGCTGCTGCGCTCTCCCGCGCACTTTCTGATGAGCAGCAGCCTGCTGCTGATCACCTTCACCGGGGTCCGCACCGGGCGCTCCTACAGCACGCCGCTGCGCTACGTCCGTGACGGCGAGACCATTCGTTGCTTCACCAGCAAGGACACCCGATGGTGGCGCAATCTTCGCGAGGGCGCGCGAGTCCGGCTTGTCCTGCAAGGCGTGAACGCCCCCTACCAGGCATCGATCGTCGTCGACGAGCCGGACCGAGTCCGCCAATTGCTGACCGACTACCTGCGCCAACATCCTGGGGACGCTGCATACCACGACATCGCGGTGTCAAAGTCGGGCGAGTTGTCGGAACACGACCTGGACCGCGCCGTCACCCAAGCGGTCGTCATGGAGGCCCGTCCCGCCTGAGTTTCAGGATTGGCTCGGAAAAAGCCGTTTATCAATTGTTCCTTTGCCGCGTCGCGATAATGAACGAGATGGATGAGTATCACGACGTCATTGTCATCGGCGCAGGTGTCGGCGGCCTGTATCAGATCAAGCGCCTTGCAGACCTGGGAGTCGATGCGATATTGCTCGAAGGAGACGATGACCTTGGCGGAACCTGGTATCGCAATCGTTATCCAGGCTGCCGATTCGACTCCGAAAGCTACACCTATGGCTACTCTTTCTCCAAGGAGTTGTTGGCTGAATGGCACTGGAAGGAACGGTTCTCGTCGCAACCCGAGAACCTCGAGTACCTGAATTACGTCGCCGACAAATTCGATTTGCGTCGTCACATCCGGTTCAACGCCTTCGTCGAATGCTTGCACTGGCAGGAAGAACAGCGAACCTGGTTGTTGACCTTGCGTGACGGCAGTCGGTACTGCGCCCGCTTTGTCGTCACGGCCCTTGGGCCGCTATCCGCACCGACTCTGCCGGACTTCGCAGGCATGGACACCTTTGAGGGTGAGTCTTTCCATACCTACTGGTGGCCAAAAGATCCAGTGCAACTCGAAGGCAAGCGAGTCGGCATCGTGGGCACCGGAGCCACCGGCATCCAGATCATCGCGGAAATTGCAGACAAGGTGGATGAGCTAATCGTTTTTCAGCGCCGCCCCAACTGGAGCTCGCCACTCAACAATTCTCCAATCTCTGAATCGGAAATGGCAGACATCCGTTCTCGCTACGATGAGATTTTTGCAATCTGTGCGGCGACACCCAGTGGATTTGAGCATCAGCCGGACCGGCGGGGCTTTTGGAACGTGCCGGAAGAGGAGCGCCGCGCCTTCTGGGACCAGCTATACCGGACATCCGGCTTCGCCATCCTCGTGGGTAATTTCGTCGAGATTCATTCAGATGAGGCCGCCAATAGAGAACTGTCCGAGTACATTGCGGGTCGCATCCGCCAACGCGTCACGGATCCCGGAACCGCCGAGATGCTCATCCCGAAAGATCACGGTTTCGGCATGCAAAGACTGCCCCTGGAAACCAATTATTTTGAAACCTATAACAGGGATAATGTAAAGCTGATCGACATCGCTGCAACGCCAATCGAGTGCGTCACCCCCACCGGCGTGAAAACCACTGAGGCACACCTCGATCTTGACATTCTCATCTATGCCACCGGCTTCGATGCTTTCACCGGCGCTTACGATCGAATGGATATTCGTGGTGTCGAAGGCAGGCAACTCAAGGACAAGTGGCAGAAGGGCCCGATCACGTACTTCGGCCTTATGGCTCACGACTACCCGAACTTGCTCATGGTCGCCGGGCCGCAAGGCGCCTCTGGCACCTCAAACTTCCCGCGAGCTATCGAGGTCAATGTAGATGGCGTCACGGATTTGCTACACCATGCCTTGACGCATGGCTGCACGCGTCTCGAGGCCGAGAAAGACGCTGAACGTTTCTGGGTAAACGAAGTTGAACGCAGCTACGAAAAACTCTTGCTGCGCAAGGGCAAAGGCTGGTTCGTCGGCTACAACTCGAACGTTGCCGGTCATGACGGCAAGAAGAACCGTTATCCTGCTTACCAGGGCGGTGGTGCCAGGTTCGCCAAACTACTAAGAGAAGCAATGGAGGATGGCTATCGGGGAATCGACATCCAGGCTTGACTGGCTGTTCCTCGGCATCATCGTGTTGCGGACCGCTGGCGGCAACGCCACCACGCGCAACAGCATTTCAGGTGGCGTCGTTGACCTGCTCGAATACGCGCGCCCAATCTTCGATCGCGTACTCATGCCCACGCATCAACTGCACGTTGACCTGCTCGTAACCAGCGTCACTCAGTGCCTTCAGGTTGCCGACCAGCTTTTCTTCGGTGCCGCTGAAGGTCGTGTTGCGAACCAGTTCCGGTGTGACGTGGGTTTCGTCCGGACGCACAAACATCAGGTGACCGCGATGATTGCTCAGGTAGCGCGCATCGGCGGGTTCATAGTTGTCGTGTACTTTCAGATAATCGCGCATTGCGGTATCGGCAGGGCTTTTTGCATCATGGTCAGCTTTGCGAACAGGGTTGTCTGCCCAAGTGTGAAACATCGCAGCGGTAGCCGGTGCAGCTTGTTCCATCAGGCGGGTATCGTCCGTGGGTTTGTCGCCAGTCAGCACGGCGCCGATGAAGAACAACTGTGCATGCAGGTCGACGGGGTCACGTTCCGATTCCTGCCAGCAATGCTGCATCTGTTCGAGCCGCTCCATTGCTCCCTTCATCGTGCTGAAGTTGAGCCATCCTGCACCGAGTTCAGCGGCAAGTCGCATGGATTTTGGCCCGAAAGCGGAAAGCCACAGAGGGATTTCGTCTTCGATGTTGATCAGACCTTTATCCGGGTTGAGAAAGCGGATTTTTCGTATCTTGTTTTCGAAATCCCACGTCACGGTTTCGCCACGCAGCAGAGCACAGACTCTCTCGATGTAGATGCGGGTCGTGGCCAACGTGATTGCATTCAGGCCCATGGTGCGACGCGCAGTGAATCCGGTGCCCACGCCAAAGTCTATCCGCCCGGGTGCGAGCTTGTTGAGGCTCGCCAACGCGTTTGCAGTCACCGGTTCGATGCGATTGGAGGGTACGAGCACGCCTGTGCCAAGGCGGATGCGTTCGGTCCTGTCAGCGGCCAATGCCATGCAGACAAACACATCGGGGTTTAGCAATTGCGTATCGTAAAACCAGACCGAGTTGAAACCGTACTCTTCCGCCCGTACCGCCCATCGCCAGGAATCGACCTCGGACGCGAGCGCGATACCGAATTTCATCGAGCCCCTCCTGTTGCCGAACGGCTCGGCCAATTTCGCCAAATCGACAACCCCACTACTCGATCGCCTGGTTCGCGATCAGGTCTGACGATGCCATGCGTCCCGATTGACCCCAGGCAACGGCGAGGTCCCATCTTGTAGGCTTCGAGCATGGAGAAAACTTTACCTGATCTACCGGCCTGGCAACGCATCAAGCGTCTCGCGAAGGCTGGTCGCATGGCCGGTGACGTTGGCGGAAAACGCGCAGCCCAAAGGGGCTAGATTCCCAGCGCCACTGCGGCCCGTTCCAAGGACTCCTGGGTCTCGCCCATCGTCCGGCAAAACCCCTGTAGCCGGCGCGTATAGAGTTGAAGATCGTATTCGTTGGAATAGCCAATTGCGCCATGGACTCGAAACGCATCGTTGGCAAGGCGTTCGAAAAATTCGTTCGCCAGCGCCTTCGTAGAGGCGACCTCTTCCGATGCATCCTGGCCGGTGCCCATCAGCCAGGCTGCTTCGTGCACCAGGAGGCGTACCGTGTCCGTGTTGATGCGCATATCCGCGCAGGGGTGAGCGACCGCTTGAAACGCACCGATAGGCTGACCGAAGGCTTTGCGCACGGTGACATATTCCGCCGACATTTCGATCAGCGCTTCACCTAAACCGACCGCCTCAGCCGTTGCCAACAGGGACCCCGTTTGCAACCCTGCGTCAAGTGCTGACCGAGCCCCATCACCCCCGCTAATCACCCGTTCGGCCGGTACTGGAGTGTCGTTGAATTCAACCGCAAACAGGGGCACGCCAACCTTTGTATGGTGACGCACGATCGAGACGCCATCTGAGTTTGGGTTTACCACAACAATGGTTGTTTCACCGTCGGGGGTGACTGCGGTTACCAGCAGTTCATCGGCCGCCGAAGCAAAAGGCACGAGAATCTTCTTGCCGGACAACCGGCCTTCAGCACCAAGCGGAAGCCGCACTTCATCCCACTCGTTGCGGCCCTGCTCATCGATCAGTGCGGGGCAGACGATGTTCCCTTCAGCAATTTCAGAGAGAATCCGGTCGCGAACTTCACTCCGTGGCGAACGTTCGAGCAGGGTTGCAGCCACCCCCGAACTGACTACCAACGGCAGCGTAGCGCCGCCACGGCCAACCTCCTCGACTAGTACGCACATATCCAGAAGGCTGCAGCCGCCACCGCCAAACTCCTCCGGCAGCGATATCTCCGGCCAGCCTAGCTGGCAGGCTTCTTCCCAGATCGATCGCGGAAAACCATCCGCAGATTCTTCCGCTTCTCGAATCTGCTGTGTGGAAAACCTGTCCTCGAGCATCCGCCGCGCGGTCTCTTGCAACTGCGACTGAACAAAATTCAAATCGAAATCCATGACTACCCTCTCGGCAGGCCCAGACCACGTTGAGCGATGATGTTTCGCTGGATTTCACTGGACCCGGCGGCAATCTGGACAGGCAGAGCGCGCACCCACCACGAATAGGCGCCATTACCGAGGGTCACCAGGGGGTCCTCATCCAGCAGGTGGCCTTTGGGACCCGTGACCTCCATGGCGAATTGAGCGATCTGCACCGACATATCCCCAGCGAGCGTCTTGACAACAGCAGAATCAACCAGTGCAGATTCAGCACCAGCATGGTTTGACATAACCTTGTACATAAGCAACCGCAAGGCCCTGTTCAATGCACGGAGACGAACGAGCTTGCCCCTTATTTCGGGCCGTTCAACGAGACTGTGGCCCGAAGCGTCCTTCGTTTTCCCTGCGAATTTCACAAGCTCATCGAGTTGCAAATCAAACAAACCGGCATATCCGACTCCGGCTCGCTCACCCTCCAAGGCTGACATTGCCACGTACCAGCCCTGGTTCAGTGGGCCCAGCAGAGCCTCGTAGGGCACCTCCGCATCGTCGAAAAACAGTTCATGAAATTCAATCGGGCCACCCATCGAGTAAATGGGGCGAACGGTGATACCCGGCGTTTTCATATCCACCAAGAATACCGAAATGCCCTTGTGCTTCGGGGCATCCGGGTCTGTGCGCACCATCAGAAAGCAATACTCCGCATGGCCCGCGTAGCTGGTCCAGATTTTCTGGCCGTTGATCTTGAAGCCGCTGCCAGTATCCTCGGCACGTGTTCTGAGACTTGCAAGGTCGGAACCCGCATCCGGTTCAGAGAACCCCTGGCACCAGAGTACTTCACCCGCTGCCATGGGCTTGATGTACTGTTCCTTTTGTTCATCGGTGCCGAACATCATGATGGCTGGCCCGATGTAGTTGAGATTCATGTACTGCGGCCCACGGGGTTCGCCGATGCGCCACATTTCTTCCCGAACGACATTCTGATGCCAGATATCGGCATCACCGCCGCCGTACTCCTTCGGCCAGGCCATGGTCAGCCAGCCTTTTGCGGCCAGCTTCTTGCAGAACTCCAGCGTAAAAGGGATGATTCGATCATCATCGGCCCAAGTATCAATCCACCAGGATGGCAGCTCTTCCTGCAGAAACTGCCGCAATTCCGTGCGAAAGGCCTCAGCCTCCGCCGGGTATTCGAATTCCATTGCACCGGCTCCGCCAATTGATCTACATTCGCCAGCTTACACCCAATGTAACCTGACGCCCGCCCGACACCTGGCTGATGCAGTCAGGCAGCCCACTCGAACCTGAGGTTCCGGTCGTAGCGGCGTTGTTTAGCTCGATGCTGTATCACTTTTCCCCACCAAAGTGGGCAATTGCCAACACCAAAGATCATTGCTACGAAAGGTGAATCTTGTATACACTGGTGACAACGATACATTACTGATGCTTTGTGTCAACTCTGCGGGAGAGTCAATGACCACGAGATCCCCAGGAGAAGTTGTGGAGGCCTACAACTACGAGCTGTGGAACAAAAGAAACTATCGACTCGGTGAGGAACTGATCGCCGATGAGGTGATCAGACACTATCCGGGGTCAGTCGAGACCATGAGCAGGGATGACGCCATTCAGCGGGTCAAAGACACCTACGCGCGCGTATTCTCCGAGCTCGAATTCAACATCCACAAGATGATGGTTGATGGCGAGTTTGTGACCCTGTTGTGGGAAATGCGCGCCACGACTCTGGAAGAGGAGGACTTAGTTTACAGCAGCATCGAGTTGTTTCGCGTGGTGGACGGCAAAATTCGCGAATTCTGGAACCCCATTCAGATCCAGGAAACCAATGGTGTATGGGGGTAGCCATGCCCGAATTGCTTGCATCGATCGACCAGGTCGATGGTCCATGGTTGGCATCAGTTTTCGCAGCAGCGGGCATGGACGTTCCTGCTATCCGAAACGTTCGCCTGGAACCGCTCGGGGCCGGCAACACCGGCACCACCGTCAAGGCGACAATCGAATATCGAGCGCACTCTCCAGCGGTCGGCACCGCACCAGGCTCAGTTGTCTGCAAGTTCCATCCTGACGACCGGGTAAAGATCGAAGCGATCAAGAGCGCGGGCGTATTCCTGACCGAAACCAACGTCCAGCAGCTTTTGGCCGATCATTGCGAGGCAGCCATTCCCGAGTGCTACTTCGTAGCGGTCGCAGACGATGGCAGCCAGTTCAATATGGTCTGCGAGGATCTCTCTGAAACGTGTGAATTAGGCGACCAGATCAATGGTTGCTCGGTAACCGAAGCCCGTGCTGCCATCCTCGAGCTTGCCAAACTGCACCGCCAGTTCTGGAACGAACCAGCATTGAACGACCTGGAGTGGATCAGACCGCGGATGCCGCTCCCTGAAAACGCACTCGAGCAGTTGGATGCCTGGCTCGGCCATCTGCTGACCGAGGAACAACATGAAGTTGTTAAACGGGCGACGCCGCAAGTATACGATTGGCTCGCTCTGGAGCCTGATAATCGAACGCTGATCCATGTCGATTGCCGCGTCGACAACCTGCTGTTCGACCACAGCAACGCCGAGTCGCCACAGGCATACCTGATTGACTTTGCCCTGGTCAGTATTGGTGACGCTGTCGCCGATGTCGCCTACTTCTTGAACAGCAGCCTTTCGCCCGAGGACAGACTGGCCTGCGAATCGGATTTACTGGAAATGCATACGCGGGAAATTGCGCGGAAAGACCCGGCCTACACCATCGAGACAGCGATGGCTTCATATCGTGACAACATCGTCTCCTCGCTTTATCTGACGATGATCGCCGCACTTGGCATGCCCGATGCACCACACAACCGGCTGCTGTTAACCCGATTGTTCGAGCGAAACTGCGCAGCCCTGCAACACTGGATGAATCCATGATCAACGAAAAAGACCGGAACTACCCAACCTACACCTCCAAGTTTCCCGAACTGGGGTTTTACGCGTTCCCGGGCGCAGCTTCGGACACCCGAGGCGACCTGGAACAGGTGAAGTACGCTGAACAGCTCGGCATCGGCAACGTCATGGTTTCCGAACGCGCCGACTTCAAGGAAATCGGCACCCTATGCGGGGCTGTCGCCGCCGTGACCGAAGAAATCTACATCGGCACGTCAGCGACGAACGCCAACACCCGCCATCCCATGTACACCGCGGCGCTCTGTTCGAGCATGAATCGCATATCGCGTGGCAGGTTCGCGCTCGGCCTCGGCAAAGGTAACGCGCACATGACGAAGCGTTGGGGCATGATGCCGGTGACCTTTAAACGCGAGCATGAGTACTACGATGTCATCAAGCGCATGTTGAGCGGCAAGTCGATGCAGAACTACTCCGGTGACATTGGCGAATTTCCGCACCTCGGCTTGATGGGCGACCACGTTCATGAAGACGTTCCGATATTGTTTGTCGGGTTCGGTCCGCGGAGTTTGAAAAACGCCGGCACGCTTTACGATGGCGCACATCTGCATACGTTCATGTCACCGGAAGCGGTGGCGCGGGCGGTAGGCTGCATCCGCGAAGGTGAACGGGAAGCAGGAAGGGAAGTGGGTCGAGCAAAGGTATGGACAGTACTGGCGACCCTGTGCAACCCGACTGAGCGGAAATATCTCGAGTACATTACGGCCCGACTCGCCTCATACCTGCAGGTGCCCGGTTATGGTGAAGGTCTGGCCAGAATAAACGACTGGGACATGGAAGAACTCCAGCGATTCAGGCAGCAGCCAGCCGTGACCTCGGTGGGAGCTTGGATTGACGCGGTCGCCAGTTTCGAACAGTTGGCAGCCATCGACAAGGTGCTCCCGAAGGAGTGGCGCTCTGCTGCGATCGGTACGCCCAAGGAGTGTGCCGAGCGTTGGCTCGAGGAGTTTGAAGCGGGTGCCGACGGCATCATTATCCATGCCTGTACACCGGAAGAATTCGAGCCGGTACTGGTGGAATACGAGAAGATCCGTCCCAATCACCTGTTTCATGGCCGAACCAATCGGCCCGCTTAGCCCGACGACGCAGGAAAGGGCAAGCCCATGATCAACGAAATCACGGTCGACGATCTGGCTGCACCGGCGGTCTCCGCACGGGGTAAAGAGATACTGGCCGAGCGCGCTGCCATCCCGATAGAGTTTTCATTGAAGGGAATCTTGCAGTTCGCCGAGGACACATCGGATGTGCCTGTTCATCGGGATGAGGATTTTTTTCAAAATCTCGAGCGATTTTTGCTCGAGGGCGATCGTCGGGGTGGGTTCTCGGAAGCGGGCAAGAAGCTGCTGGCCGCAGAGTGCGCCAACCTGATTGTCCAGCGCAGCCGTTTGGAAAAGTTGTTCGGCGATCATCCCGAAATTGCCGAGGTCAAAATAGAGCAGCCTATCGTCATCGCCGGGATTCCTCGCTCCGGTACGACCAATCTTTCCAACATCATGGGCAGTGACTCGCGCCTGCGGGCGCTGAGCTTCTGGGAATCGAGGACACCCTTTCCTTCGATCGATCCCAATCAAAAAGAGCAGTTGTCCGAGGAAGATCGGGTGGAGTTGGGACGGCAGGCGATAGCAGACATCCATGCACTGATGCCACTGTCGAGGCTCATGTACGACATTTCATTCGCCGACGCAATGGAGGAACTCTGCTTCATGGCGATGGCGGGATGTCCCTTGATGTACATGCCCCAGACCTACACGCCAGACTGGAATCACTGGTTCTACAACGAGATGAATCCCACCAGGATGTACAGCCTGATCAAGCGCAGCTTGCAGGCGCTGAATTGGCTGCAAGGCCTGGACAAGCGCTGGGTTCTGAAGACGCCTCACCATCTGGGTTTCCTACCGGCGCTGAACCGAGAATTCCCCGATGCGCACCTGATCGTCACCCACCGTGACCCCGCCTCATCAACGGTTTCCAACGCGACAATGAACGCTTACGTACTCCGCGAAACGCACAAAACGCCCGATCCTCGGCACGGATTCGAGGTGGCTATCCACATGGCGGACGGGATGATCGGTGGGCTGCTCCGTGACATCGACCATATCGACATGGCTTCCGTGACCCATGTCCACTTTCACGACTACATGGCCGATGTGATGGGTACGCTGGGGTCAATCTACAAAGCAATCGACCTGCCGCTCACCGATCAGGCCCGAAATGAGCTGACGGCCTACATCGATGCACATCCACGGGGTCGTCACGGGGGTCGGCTCACCTACAATCCCGAGAGGGATTTCGGCGTGACTCGTGAACAGATTCGTAACCGATATCGAAATTACATGGACAAGTTCTCGATTCGTATCGAAGAGAACCACGCTTGAACGGCGGTGGAGCAACGTTGGCCCTGATGCTGGCAGCCAGTCTCGGAGCCGGATTGCCGATGGCGGAAGAATCGAGTCTTGGGCGGAGGGCAAGACCTGCGCAGTCACTCCCCGCGTTGGCGATGAGGGGTCAAAGACTGCGTTCCTGAACGCTTGTCGCGAAGTGAAGTAACTGGAGAGATCAATTCAATGGGCAAGGTCATCGAGAAGAAAACATTCTGCCGCATCTGCGAACCCATGTGCGGTCTCGACGTGGAAGTGCAAGATGGACGCATCACCAAGGTGCGAGGCGCCAAGGATCACGTGCAGTCTCGAGGCCACATTTGCGCAAAGGCCCAGGCTGCTGCCGAGATGACCTACGATCCCGACCGCATTCTGCATCCCCTCAAACGCAATGCGACCAGCGGTGAGTTCGAGAAAATCAGTTGGGACATTGCCTATTCCGAGATTGCGGAAAAACTGACCGCCGTTCGCAACAACCATGGCGCTGAATCCGTTGCGCTTTGCAACGGCAATCCCGCGTCGTTTTACGCTTCGCTGATCATGTGGTTAGGTGCCTTCAAGAACGTCATGGGCATCAAGTGGTCCTACGCGCCGTCCGCAGAGGATACGGCGGCGCCGATGGTCGCGGCTCATTTGCTGTACGGCTCGCTGGGCGCAATTCTACGGCCGGACCTATGGCGCACCGACTTTGTCCTGATCATCGGCGCAAACCCGTACGTTGCGCACTCCTCACTGTTCACCGAACCTTTGTTGCGTGAAGCCTGCAGCGAAGTCAAGGAGCGCAGTGGCCGTGTGGTCGTCGTCGATCCACGCCATACGGAAACCGCACGCCGGAACGAACACATCGGCATAAACGCTGGCACTGACGCGTGGCTCTTGTCGGCGATGCTGCAAACAATCGTCACGGAAGGCCTGGTCGATCACGAGTGGATGCAAGGAAAGGTTGAAGGCTTTGCAGCGTTCGCATCCGAGCTTGACGGGATCACGCCAGAGCTGGCTGCTGGACACACTGGCATCCCAGCCGACGACATTCGGCAGCTGGCCAGAGATTTCGCCAATGCAGATTCAGCTTGCATTATCGGTCGTACCGGCACCTGCACTCAGCAGTTCGGCACCTTGTGCAACATTCTGCAGGGGGTGCTCTGTCTGGTGACGGGCAATGTCGATACCGAAGGCGGGATGCTGTTCGGCGAGGGCCTTTTCGACTTCAGCAAGGTTGTGGAAAGTGTCGGCGCCAACACCTTCGGCACGCGTCCCAGCCGCACGACGGGGCAGCCCGATGTCGCCCTCGGCCTGCCCATCACGTCCTTGGCTTCAGATATCCTCGAGCCCGGCGAAGGCCAGGTGCGGGCGCTCTTTACTGTCGGCACAAACCCGATGTTGTGCGCACCCGGGGGCGGCGCAAGACTCGAGCAAGCCCTCGAGGGCCTGGAATTGCACGTGTCGCTCGACTTCTACGTCAACGAAACCAATCGCTTTGCCGACTACATCCTGCCAGCGACCACGATGTATGAGCGCGAAGACATCCCCTTGTTCAACATGTCGGGCATGTTGCGTCCCTCAATGTGGGCAACAGAGGCGGTTGCCGAGCCGCAGGGTGAGGTCAAGCCGGAGTGGCAGATTTTCAACGACATCTGCAAGGCGATGGGATTCGGCGGCTGCTACGACTCGATGCTGTTTCGCCTGCTTGCCCGCCTCGGATATCAGGTCAAGCCTCAGTTCTTTTACGACATGATCATCCGAACCAGTGCCTGGGGTGACTGCTTTGGCGTGCGACGCAACGGCATCTCGTTCAAAAAGCTCGTCACCCAGCATAAAAACGGCTACAACCTGATGCCCTACATGCCGACGGGCGAGTTCGACAAGAAGATTCGCACCGCCAACAAGCGGGTGGATCTTTGCCGGTCTGAACTCACCTTGGAGATGCAGCGTCTCCGCGACTATCAGGACCAGTACCAGGAGTTTCCCTATCGGCTGCTTGGACAGCGCGAGATGCTCTCGCAGAATTCCTGGCTGCACAACGTGGAGACGACGATGAGAAAGGGTCGTGGGCAAACGGCCAAAGTACATCCCGAAGACGCGCATCGGCATGGTTTGAGCGACGGCGATATTGCCCGCATCGAATCACCTTGGGGCGAAGTCGACGTGCAGGTGAAACTGACCAACGACATGAAACCCGGCAACATCGCACTGCCCCACGGCTGGGGGCACAATGGGGGCTGGCAGCGAGCCAACCAGGGCGGCGGCGTGAATGCCAACATGCTCACGAGCGACCGGGCGCAAGACCACGAAGAATTGTCAGCCACGTCGCTGCTGAACGGTGTGCCGATTCGACTTTCGGTTTCGGCAAGCACCTAGCTATAGGGATTCGATGAGATCCAAGGCGTCCAGGTCTCTAATCGCCTCACAGGCGCGGTTGAACATCGACATGAAGAGCTTTTGGCCCCGAGCATCGACGTTTACCGAGGGCGTGACACTCACCACGACATAGACGGGATAGAGCAGGTTGATTCGATAATCGTCCATGCATTCCTGCAGGCTGAAGTCGGTCACGCCTTGTGCCAGCAGCGTTTCGTGATATTGCGTCAGAAGCTCCCATTCGTGTGCCTTGCGAACTTCCGGCAGCAAGCTGGTGCCGAGAAAATGACCCAAGTCTTTACCGCCACCGCTCAACAGGCCCGTCCAGTCAATTGTGACCATCGCTGGTTCACCATTGCGTTGGCCGAACAGCATGTTGTCGCCCCGGAAATCCCAGTGCGCGGCTACCTGATTTTTGCACTCGAGGGAATAACGCCAGTAATCCGGAGCCCTGCGAGTCAAACGATCCAGGACGTCGATGTTTGCACCGGACAACGCTGCGCCAAAACGCTGCACAAAAGCGGGTTCAAGCTGAATCATGCCTCGAGCAAAGGCGTTCGCCGTCGTCCCGTCGATCTTCGCCCAGTCGCATTTCTCCATACCTCTGCCCTGCCACGTCGGCGCGTGGAGACCGGCCAGCTCCCGCATGGCAAGCCTGGCTTGCGCGAGATTCAAACCGCGCAGTTGATCGACCTGCACAAACGGTGCTGCATCCTCGAGCAGCAACACGAAGGCGGAGCCGTCATTCGTGATTTCGGCCGCGTAACAGCGCGGTGTTGCGATATTGACCCGATCTGCCAGATCCCGATAGAACCCCACTTCGTAACGGTACATTCCCCCTTGCACTGCACGCTCGCGAGCGCTTTCGTGTTCGGTCGCCATCTTGAGAAACAGAGAGGCGGGCAGGGCGTCGTCATCCTTTGCGTATCTTGGGGTCAGACGACTGCTGCTGCCGTAGTAGCCCGCCACAATGGGCTCTATTTCCACGTCGGTGACTGTCGCCCTGATTCCGGCGGCCGCCAAGGTGTCTGACAGCCATGTTGGCGTTATCTGCGCTCGGTTTTCTATTATCTCGACCACGCTTCCGGAGCTCCAAGGGTTCTCCTATCGTTTCTATCCTTCAACATACCTGTCATGGAAGATTGCGTAGTTGTCAAGCGAAAACGCGATGGCGTCCTGTCCAAGCGACGAGCTGGGCGCAATCATGTCCGTGCCGTGGGTACACTTCTTGTACACCTTGAATGCAACATCGACTCCGGCTGCCTTCAACCGGCGGACGTATTCGACGGTTTCCCAGTAAAATGGCTCGTACTCGCCTACAAAGGTAATGGTCGGGGGGAAGTCACTGTAATCGGTGTTTCTGGCCGGCGCGGCATAAGCAGGAACCTCAACATCCTGCGTGTGCAGAGCCTTCAAGTAGCTCCGCCAGCCAAAGGCGTTGGTCTTGTCATCCCACCCAGGCGCATCCATCTCGAGAGCGGGGTCCTGGGGCTGCCGGTCATCGATCATGGGGTAAAACGGCATCTGGAATGCAACCTGCACATCTTCCGTATCCCGCGCTTTGAGCGTAACCGCCGCGGTCAGACCGCCACCCGCACTATGGCCCGCAATCATGAACTTGCTGGCATCAATGCCCAGTTCATCGGCATTGTCCCGCATCCACAAAAGGGTCATATAGCAATCATCGAAGGCCGCAGGGTACGGCTTGACGAAGGCGGTGCGATAGGCAGGTGCGGCGACCACGCAGGGCCTGCGCTCGATGAATCTCGCCACCGCACCCGCAAATGGCTCCGGCGCGCCAGTGATGTAACCGCCTCCGTGCGTATAGAGCATTGGCGGTAACTTGCCCGATGAAGAATTGGGACGATACAACTTGACGCGAATCTTCCCTTCACCGTCACTCGTTGGCAGGTATCGTTCCTCGACGGTTATGGATTCGTGAACCAGGCCAGGCAATTTGGAACTGATCAGCCTGTGCGCCAGCTTGGTCGACCACTCGGTTCGAAAGAGATACTTGGCCAGCATCTGCTGCCGGTAGACCGCACCGGCCTGCAAATCCTCGTGCAGCATTTGCCGGCGTACTTTCATCAGCTCATGACAGTCTTCGAGTGCTCGAGCGCGGCGCCAAAATCCTGGCCTCGCTGCATATCGGGCATCCAACCAGGATAGACTGGGAATCGTGCGCTGACCTCGTTCAGCTTGTTCAACTCATCGTCACTCAGTTCGAGGTGAATCGCTTCGAGGTTGTCTTCCAACTGCTCCTGTTTGCGAGCACCAATGATCACTGAAGTCACGCCGTCTCGATGAAGAAGCCAGCTCAGCGCGACCCGACTGGGTGATGCACCGCCATGTGCCTCGCCGATCTCGCGAAGAGCCGAGATAATCTCGGCACCTTGCGCGAAATCAACCGGCGGAAACTCCATCGCGCTGCGGCGACCCGTGCTGGTGTCGTCACCCGTGTACTTGCCGGACAGGTAACCAGCGGCGAGCGGCGACCAGATCATGGTGCCCAACCCCAGGTCCTTGGTGGCAGGAATGATGTCCCACTCGAGTTCCCGACCAACGAGGGAATAGTAAGCCTGAACAGAGCAGAACCTTTCGGTGCCGATCAGACGGGCAACACCGTCGGCTTTGGCGATCTGCCAGGCAGAAGAGTTGCAAAGGCCGATATAGCGCACCTTACCCTGTTTCACGCAGTCATCCAGTGCGCGAAGAGTTTCTTCGATAGGGGTGGAAGAATCCCATTGATGAAGTTGGTACAGATCGATTCGGTCGGTACCTAGTCTTTCCAGGCTGCCTTCCACCTCTCTCATAATGGACATTCGGCTCGCGCCCAATCTGTTGACGTCGCCGCTGGAAGGAAAGTAAACCTTGGTGGCAATAATCGCGTCTTCACGCTTGCCGGCAAGCGCTTTGCCCAGCATGCGCTCAGATGTGCCGTAGCCATAGGCGTTGGAGGTGTCAAAAAAGTTGATGCCGGCATCCAGGCAGGTCGCCACCATGCGATTGGCAGCTTGCTGACCTTCGTTGCCGATCCACGCACTTTGCTCTTGATCCTGTTCGCCGAACGTCATGGCACCGAAGCAGAACCGTGAAACATAGAGGCCGGTATTGCCAAGAGGGAGATAGTCCATAGCAGGGTTCCTTTGATTGTGGGAATTATCGGTTCGGGTTGGTTTCTTGTTCGACAGATCCAACCGATCACATCAGAGCCCCGCCGAGACGCTTGAACGTCTCTACGCCATCAATTGGCACGGAAGCTGTACTTCACAGGTAGTGAGGTAAGGCCGCTGACCAGATTTGCCTGCAGGTAAGTGCCTTCTCCTGCGAGTTCAATGGTCTCCAGACGAGGCAGCAGCTGCTCGAAGAAGCGCCTGATCTCGAGCCTTGCCAAGTGCATGCCGAGGCACAGGTGAGGGCCCGTGCCGAAGGCCAGGTGCTTGTTGGGTGCACGATCGATTCGGAACTCGAAGGGATCATCGAATACTTCTTCGTCTCGGCAGGCGGAGGCAAAGAAAACCACGACTTTCTCGCCCTTGCGAACCGTCTGGTTGGCGATCTGCACATCTTCAGTCGCGGTGCGGGCAAAGTGCTTGACCGGAGCTACCCACCGCAGGAATTCCTCGATGGCATTCGGCAGAAGGTCGGTGTTTTCCTGCAGTTTTCTGAACTGCTCCGGATGTTCGATCAGCGCCTTGAGACCACCGGCGGTTGTGGCGCTGGTTGTGTCGTGCCCGGCCGTCGCCGTGATCAGGAACAGCCCGAGCGTTTCGGCTTCACCGAGAGGTTCGCCATCAATGGTGGCATTCGCATAAGCACTGGCCAGATCATCCGTGGGATCGGCCCGGCGGCCCTCAATAATCGGGCGAAAAATGCTCATAAACCCCATATGCGACTGCGCAAACCGCTCCAAGCGATCTTTGATCGACGCCTCTACATTCGGGTCCGCCGCTCCAAACGACAGTTGTGTGAGACGTAGAAACTCGGCATCGACAGATTCAGGCAAACCCAGGATCGAGTTGACGACACGGAGCGGATACCAAAAAGCAACGTCCTTCGCAAAGTCACATTCGCCGTCCATCGCAGCCATTTTTTCTATATAGGTACGGGCGATGGCATCGATGTCCGAAGTCAGTTTCCTGACGTTGTGGGGCATGAACCACTCCTGGGCGATCAGGCGATGCTTGTGATGAGTTCGCCCATCCATGCTGACCAACGTGGTCGAGGGCCCTGAAACGCTGCCAAAGAGTTCGGTGTTCTTCTCCTCCTGATCCTTCATCAGCATGGCCGGCCATGGCTCTGCGATGAATTTGTCCGAGTTCATTTCCACAAACCGAATATCTGCTGCTTTGGTGACCGCCCAAAAAGACCGCATCCCTTCCGGCTCCGCACGCACAATTCGCCCGCTCGAGCGTAGCTGCGTGAATATCTCGTTCAACCCTTCAGGGTCAGCGTAGATGGCCGGGTTGGCGAGTTTGGCTGCGTTCTTTTCCAGTGTCATTGTGTGCACTTTTTCTTCAAATAACGCAGTTCCGACGTAAACTCGTCGCCAGGAAAGTCACGGATCTCTTGCGTGAGTTCTTGCGGACCGATCATGACTGGCTAAACTTGTACCCTGGTAATGGCGTGAGTGCCATTGAGAAGATGGCGGGGCGGGCGTTCGCCTCGCCATCGAACCTCGCATGCTCCAGACCTACAATCGAAAGGTCAAGCCGGCCATGATCTGTCTGCCGCCCTGGACATAGGCGATAAAGTCAGGCAGCCCGCTCGGGTCGTTCGTGCCGCTAAATGCAGCATTACCCTGGAAAGGCGCCGCCGCTCCGCTGATGTTGAAGGTTTCATCGCTCAGGTTGACACCCCTGACAAAGAACTCATACCTGTCATCGGCAGAGTACAGGCTCACCCCGGCATTGACCCACCAGAACGCATCCTGCAACGCAGGTTCGGGCGGGGTCTCCGGGACAGGGTTGTAGTCATCCTTGAAAGACGCGGAAAAGTTCAGTGCCAGGTTCCAGTTGTCGGTGACTGCTGTGTCATAGTTAACAGCTAGCGTGGCGCTCAGATCTGAGGCAAAAGGCAGGTTTTCACCTGCCTTGTCACTCCCGAAAGCCCCACCCCCGAGGGCGGTGTCACATCCGAGGGCAATGGTCTGACCGGCCCAACAGGGCGCGACAAACTCGTCAAATTCGGACTGAGCCCACGCCACATTGGCCGATAGCGTCAATCCATCGAGCGGCGTTACCCAGAGGGTTTCCACTTCCAGGCCATCGACGGATGCCTTGCCAGCATTGAAGAGGCTGAACGAAAGCGTTTGGCCGTTGAATCTGGAGAGCTGCAGGTCTTCATAACCAAAGCTGTAGGCCGTTACATTGAATCGCAACGTTCCGTCGAATAGCGTCGACTTCATGCCAATTTCGAATCCGTCCACGTTCTCTTCATTGTATGTGTTGTCTAGAGACCCGCCCGGCACAATCACGGCCAGCAGCCGGGGTGCGACTCCATAGCTAAAGTCGTAACCACCGGACTTGAACCCTTCCCTGTAGCTGCCAAAGAACATGACATCGTCATTGTATTGGTAGCTTAGCGTCACCTCCGGCGAGAAATTGCTCCAGTCCGTTTTCGGGTTGAGGTGCGGAACGTCGGTTAGCGTAGGAAGGCCAGGCAATCCGGCCGCAGCATATACATGGGGATCTTTGATTTGGATTTGCGCGGCGGCTTCTTTTTCTTCATGCGAATAGCGTCCACCAATCGCCAGCGTCCAGTTCTCGCTCAAGTCCCAGTTCAGCTGGCCGAACACCGACCATGCAGTACCGTCTTGCTCGCTGATTTGTCGACCAATAAAAACCGGAAACGCGACACCAATGACCGGTATCAGATTCGAAACCCCGACCGCAACATCGGTATCCCGACCGATTTCCTTGTCCTCGTAGTAGGCACCCAACGTGAAATTCACACCCCCATCGAATTCCGACACCAGGCGAAGCTCCTGGCTCCATTGATCCAGGGTCGTGAAAAAGGTCGCGGGCAACCCGGAAGCAACTTGAAAATTGGAATCTGTAAAGCGGGTTTCCTCGTTCTCGAAAAAACCCGTCACTGACGTTAACGTGAGGCTATTTTCCAGGTGATAGTTCATCTCCAACGCAGCGAAATTGTTTTCGTTGTCGAAAAACCCCTCGGTTTCATTTGCGTACTGGCCATCCTTGAGCGCTCCGGTGAATGCCGGATTGACTCCCGAGCCAATAGCCACGTCATCAGCTTTGCAAGGGACGCCGGGGACCGGGTAGACGGCACCCTGGGGTTGACCACTTGGGCACCAGACCTTTTGAATCGCGCCATAACCTGGGCCGGTTTCGTCATCCTGCAGATGGGCTACCTTGAGCTTCGCGGAAAAATTGTCCGTCGGTTCCCACAACAAAGTTGCCAACACGAAGGTGGTTTCGAGTTCGATATCTCCAGATTCGAAAGCCGTCTGTACGGGGCCCAAGGGTCCGGTTTCAAACCGATCGAAGTTGATGACGTCGACCCAACTGTCATCAGCCTTAGACCGGTTGAATGCGATGCGCGCGCCAAGAGTATCCGTTATGGGGCCAGAGATAATGCCGCGCAGCGTCGTCTCTTGCCCTTGGTCCTCGTACATTCCGGTAAGTTCCAACTCGAACTCGTCTCCCGGATCGTTGGTATGAATTGCAATCACGCCACCGGGACTGTTCTTGCCATAAAACAGCGCCTGCGGCCCTTTGAGCACTTCGATCTGCTCGAGGTCAAACATGCCGGCATTCATCATTTGGGCACTGTTGATTCCCATGCCATCCACGTTGATGGCCACAGCCTGATCGAATGCGGGGTTTCCCGAGCCCGTGCCGATACCTCGGATGTAAATCATCCCGGACGTTCCCGAGATGGTCTTGCTGGCAACCATGCCAGGGACGATGGTGCCAATATCCCTAATCGACTCGATGCGCTGCGAGTTGATCGCGTTTTCGGTGAGCACATTCACCACTACAGGCACTTCCTGCAAGGACTCTTGCCTTTTTCGCGCCGTAACCACAACTTCTTCGATCGCCTGGGCACTTTCTGCGTGAAGCACCCTGGCAGGCACCAGAACCGAGGCCAAAAGCAGCGCGCCTGCGAGTGTGACCGACGTCGATCGAGCGAACTTCATATAGCGCTCAGAAAATGGTTGCTCGAGTTGATGCACTTTCTCTCTCCTCCGCGTAGTTGGTGATTTCAACCGCAATGATCATTGCTACAAATGGCGGCATTTGTATATTGGTACAAAGATACACTATTTTTCTCCTGTGTCTACATGAAGGCTAACGCCAGGGGCAACAAGTAGATATATCCCCTAACCCGCCCACTAGCACAAAAAGGGAAACTGCAATGCCGCGCGTACCGGGCATGACAAGGTTTGATGCAGTACCCGGCTGGATGCACCGCGACCTGCCAGGCCATGATGAAAACAGCGCGTTAGAATCTCGATGCAGGGCTAGCCGAATGCGATTGGTTCTTTGGTGACTACGACGGCTAGCAGTACTTCTCCCTCAAAGACCCAATACCCGGGTTGCAATGATGTTCTTTTGAACCTCCGTCGTTCCTGATGCGATGGTCATCGCGCGGTCCGAGAAGTATTGAGAGACAGCAACTGCCGTATTGGCAGTCGGCTTACCGATGAGTTTGTGCCACGAATCGTTTTTCATCAATCGAGGTTGTTGTGGTAGGGCGTAGGCGCCCATCATTTCGACCCCGAGTTCGGACGCGCGTTGTCGTAACACACTGCCATGAATCTTGCTCACTGAAGCCAATGCCGATGCCGCTGCGGTGTCCCGCTTCATCAGTTCCAGGGTTTTCTGTTCCATGGCATCGAGGCTTGCCAGCTCGATTTCAATATTGACCAGCTTCGCTCGCAGCGCCGGGTTCTGTATTGGCGACTGGATATTCGTTCCATGCTGATTCACGAATTCTCGGATTCTCTTCAAGTAGTCGTGCACATAAACCGCATAGCTGTAAGCTCGCTCGCCTACGAGCAAGAACTTGGCGACAGTCCAACCCTCGTTTTCTCTACCGAGAAGAGCAGACCCTGGCACTCTCACGTCTGTGAAGAACACCTGGTTGAAATCGTGCTCTCCTCCGAAGGTGAGAATTGGACGAACTTCAACACCCGGCAAACCCAGGTCGAACACCAAAAACGAGATACCCGCCTG
The DNA here is from genome assembly GCA_965221465.1 of Candidatus Azophilus sp. Lineage (GTDB taxonomy): Bacteria > Pseudomonadota > Gammaproteobacteria > Pseudomonadales > Azotimanducaceae > Azophilus. Next base: position 3,966,402 of record OZ244892.1, on the reverse strand, counting down.
AGGCTTGCCTTCATTGCTGGTACGCACCAGACAGAAGATCTTGTTGCACTCATGTGCGTAAGTGGTCCAGATTTTGGTACCGTTGATAATGTAGTCTTCGCCATCCTGCACTGCCCGGCATTTCAATGACGCCAGATCAGATCCGGCGCCCGGCTCGGAGTAGCCCTGCGCCCACCAGTCTTCCCCCCGACGGATGCGTGGCAGCAGAGCGGCTTTCTGTTCATCGGTACCGAACTCGATGACGACCGGCCCTACCATGTCCACACCCTGCACTGCCATCCGCGGCGCACGCGCAAGCGTCAGTTCCCGCTTGAAGATCATCAACTGCTCGGTACTCCAGCCGGTTCCGCCGTGTTCGACCGGCCAGCCTGGAACCGACCAACCCTGATCATCGAGAATACGTGTCCACTCCTCCGCGACAGGGCGTGGGCAATCGTATCCGGTATACGCCTCACCGAAGTGGCGAAGTTCAGGCGTCAGTTTGCGCTCGAGGAAATCACGAATCTCTGCGGTGAATTCGTGCAAGTCGCTCATTAGTGCTCGAATAGGCTACCCGTTCCAACTACACCCGAGTCCCACCCAATCTCTTACATGCGGTGCGTCATACCAAGGATGAACTGTTGCCCGCCGTTGACGAACTGGAAGAAATCCGGTGCCCCACTGGCATCATTGGTCCCGGTAAGTGCCGGATTTCCAGAGAACGGTGAAACTGAGCCGGTGGCCGCGTAGTATTCATTGCCCAGGTTTATGCCCCTGACAAAAAACTCCCAGGTGTCATCGGAGGAAAACAGGCTTAACGATGCGTTGATCACCCAGTAACTGTCCTGCCACCAACTTTTCGGGTACAACTGAGCAGTAGGATTGTAGTCGTCCTTGTAAGAACTTGTCACATTGAAACCCATATTCCAGTTGCTACTCGTCGCAACCACGTAATCCAGAGCTATAGTCGCACTCACATCCGGCGCATTCGACAGCGATTCTCCAGCCATGTCGGCACCGGTGAACCTTCCGGTGGCTGGATCAGGATTCAGAGCACAGCCCGCCGCGATGGTTTGTGCGGTATGGCAATCAGCTACGAATTCGTCATATTCAGCGTTGCTGAAAGCAAGATTCACGGTCAGCGTCAGGCCATCCACAGGGGTCAACCACAGTGTTTCCAGCTCCACGCCTTCCACAGTGGCCGATGCCGCGTTTTGCACTCGAAGCGAGGGAACCCCGCCCTCGCTAAATTGCAATTTTGTGAGCTGCAGGCCGTCATATTCGTAACTGTACAACGTAGCATTGAAGCGCAGCGTTCCATCCAGCAACGTTGATTTCATCCCGACTTCGAAACCATCGACTTCCTCTTCGTCATAGATGTTGTCGTATGGGATTCCCGTAAGCCCGTAAGTGCTGAGAAGATCACCGGGTTTCCAGGCTGCGTCAAAACCACCGGATTTGAACCCGGTTTTGTAGCTCGCGAAGAACATGACGTCGTCGTTGTATTGGTAGCTCAGCGTCGCTTCCGGTGAAAAATTATCCCAATCCGGATTGGGTTCAAGCAAGGGAATGTTGATTTTCGGCCCGCCACCCGGGGCGATGGCGAAGTGATTGACTGCAAAGACAGACTCTTTCTCTTCATACGAATAACGACCACCGACGGACAACATCCACTGTTCAGAGAGTTCCCAATCGACCTGAGCGAAGACCGAATAAGCGGTACTTTCCTGCGGGGTAAACTGCTGACCGATAGGAATCGGGAATACGCCTAGGAGCGCTATGGGAAGCCCAATGATGTTGCTGCCTAGCGTTACTGCATTTTGAGCCTCGATCTTCCTTTCTTCATAGAAAGCACCCAACGTAAAGTTGAACGCACCATCATAGTTCGAGTTCAGGCGAAATTCCTGGCTCCATTGCTCTTTATCGTAGGCAGAAGAGTTCATTAACCCGATTGCTGCCTGAAAGCTGGACTCGGCAATCCGTTCATCGGATTGGTTGTAGTGGCCGGTTACCGAGGTCAGTTCGACCGTTTCGCTGATCTCGAATTTGATCTCGAGGGACATGAACGCCTCTTCGTTGTCATGGAAACCAAGGCCTTGGTAGTTCGGGTGGTTGGGGTCCGCCGCGGTGAGCAAGGGACTTATTCCGCCGGCTATTACGTTGCCATCCATTTTACAGTTATCGACGCCCGCTACGGGGTACACAACCTGCGGAGCACCGAGTCCGCACTGGGTGCGCTGGAAGTTGAAGATGGTGTGACCATCCTGATTGTCTTCCAGGTGAGCATATTTCAGTTTCGCGGAAAACTGATCAGTGGGCTCCCAAAGCAAGGTGCCAATCGCGTAGATCTTCTCGGTCTGCTGTGGACCCTTTCCGGTCGCATGGGCTGTTTGAATGGGAACACCCCCAGGACCCGTTTCAAACACATCCAAGTTGTGGGCATCGAATCGAGAATTATCCGCATCCGACCAGCCCACTGAGAGGCGACCCTTCAGCGTTCCGCCCAAAGGCCCAGAGATAACGGCCCGAACAATCGGCTCTTGGCCTTCGGTTTCGTACATTGCGGAAAGTTCAAACTCGAACTCGTCAACCGGGTCATTCGTATGAAGCGCTATCACGCCGCCCGGGCTGTTTTTGCCGAAAAACAGAGCCTGCGGCCCACGCAGCACTTCGATTCGCTCCAGATCGAACATACTCGCATTCATCAATGAGGCGCTACTGATACCCACACCGTCAACGTTTACGGACACGGCCTGATCGATGAGCGGAGTGAGGCTGCCCGAGCCAACGCCACGCAAAAAGACCAGGCCAGCAGTGCTGGATGTCGATTCGGTGGTAATCAGACCGGGAACGATGGTCCCAAGGTCTCTAATGCCTTCGATCCGCCCGGCGCTGATCATTTCCTCCGTCAGCACGTTTACAGCAACCGGTACTTCCTGCAAGGATTCTTCCCTCTTTCGGGCGGTCACCACGACTTCCTCGATCACGTTCGCACTCTCAGCTCGAACCGATTGAGCCGGCAGCAGCACCGAGGTCATCGACAGGAACGCCAGCGCAAACGCAACCGAAACAAGTCGAGTGAGGCTGAATAATTCCCATGAAAACAATTGGTTGGATTTCGGCAGCATCATTGGGCCTCTCTCCATTGCTTGCTGGGGCAGCAAGCAGTCTAATCCCGCTTTGCATATTATACAAGATATGATTATTGTGCCATTTGGCCCAGGCGGAATGTGGGTGTTATTTTCGCCAAGCAAACTGCCAGATCAACGAATTGGAGGCGAATTGGATTGGCGCCGGAGGAGATTGACCAATGACCAAACCCAGAAAGTTGGGCTGGGACTTTTCAACCGCGATTCAAGTAGGGCCTGGTTGCCGCTCGTGGGTGCCGAAAACGTTTGCCGATCAAGGTTGTCAACGCGTGGCACTGATAACCGACAAGGGGTTGATCGAAGCAGGTGTCGTCGAAAAGGTACGGGAGGTTTTCGAAGGCCAGGACGTGCAGATTGCTGGCACGTTCGACGGTGTTCGCCAGGACAACGACACCAGAGACATCAGTGAATGCGCCAAATGGTACCGCGAGATCGGTGCGGACGGATTGCTGGCAGTCGGGGGCGGCAGTGTTCTCGACACGGCCAAGTGCGTCAAGGTCTTGCTGGGAATGAATGTGGACAACATCACCGACCTGATGACGGGCCACATTGTCTTTTACAAGCGGCCCAAAGCCCAGCCGCTTGGAATCCCACACATCTCACTTCCCACTACGGCCGGCACCGGAGCCGAGGTCTCAGCGAGTTCAGCTCTGTTCGATGCGGAGTCAAGGAAGAAACTCATTTTTTTTCATGCATACATGGGTTCGGACTTTGCCTTTCTGGATCCGGAGCTAACCGTGACACTGCCAGCCAAACTCACGGCTGAACCCGCGTTCGATTCCCTGAGCCACAGCATCGAGTCGTTCTTTTCAACTCGAGCCAACAGCATGGCCGACGCTTTTGCCCTCCGCTCTGCACGGTTGGTTTACCAGTACCTCCCCATCGCGGTAGAAAACGGCAACGACATCGACGCCCGAGCCGAGTTGCAGACCGCCAGCGCCATGTCCGTCATGGCGTCTGTGTCTGCGCTCGGTTGCAATCCCATACATAACTTCGCCGACGCTATTGGCCCCCTGTTCGGAGTTTCTCATGGGCTGGCCAATGCGGTGTACTTGCCCATCGTCATGAAGAACTTGCCATCCCACTATCGACCCAGGATAAGGGAGTTCGCTCGAGGATTGGACATCCCCATCGACCCCAACGACGACGATCGACAGATTCTGGATAGGGTGATTTCCGAGTTCGTCTCGTTGCAGGAAAGGTGCGGCGTCCCCGCCAAACTGGCCATTGAGATTGAAAGGGACCGGCTCGACGAACTGAAGACGGTAGTCAAGGAGGACCCGGCTGCAGCTGGGTTTCCGCTTGCAGATGATGTGATCACAGCGTGCCTGGAGGAGAGCATGACTATAAGATAGTGCCCAAACCGGGCGCTGGGGAACAAGATCATGGGCAAACTCGAGGAAAAAACCAGCGTCATCGTAGGTTCGGCCACGGGAATCGGCGCCACTACAGCACGATTGATGGCAGTAGAAGGGTCTAGAGTGGTATTAGCCGACAAGAATTATGAAGGTGCCCGGCAAGTGGCCTCTGAGATCGTGCAGACCGGAGGGGAAGCACTGGCTGTCAGAGCGGACATCGCAATCGAGGCGGACGTCAGTCAAATGGTTGCGCAAGCCCTGGAAGCGTTCGGGCGCATCAATGTCCTGGTCAACATTGCTGCAGCATTGGGGCCGGATGTCATCGGGCGCGATAGCCAAACAGATGCGGCATCCTTGGAGCTTGAAGTTTGGGATCGAACCATGGCAGTCAATCTACGTGGATATCTGTTGTGCATGAAGCATGTCATACCCGAAATGTTGAAGCTCGGCGGAGGGTCCATAGTAAACACGTCCACTGTATCCAGTCTCGTAGCGGAACCGATTCGTGGTGCCTACGCGGTTTCGAAAGCGGGCGTGAACCAGTTATCCAAACACATCGCGGCGGCCTATGGTAAACGGGGGATTCGCTGTAACGCGGTCGCTCCCGGATGCATATCCACGAACCCGATGACTGAGAAGATGTACCAGGCATTCATCCCCCTCTTGTCGACACGCGATCTGGGGTCTACCGAGGAGGTCGCTCGCGTCATCCTGTTTCTCGCCTCTGACGATGCGGCCTATGTCACTGGTCAGGTCGTTCAGGTCGACGGCGGCATGCTCTCCCGCTTTCCCCTTTCTGTTCGTGCCTTGGAAAGGCTACAAGACCCTGAGCTCTGAAGCGCTGAAGCTCTGATCTGTAGCTTGGCTACCAGGCTGCGACGAAGGAAGAAGCGCTTGCGAAGAGGGTGCAACTCGCATTGAATCCAGTTTTCAGTCAACGTTTCCGCAATCTGAAGAGAGCTTACTCTTTTGCAGTGTAATCGCCGAAGGCCGCGTCGCGTTCAGTGAAGCTTGCTTTGACATTTTCGCGCAACGACGCGATTTGCGCCTGACAACTATCGGTGTGTCTGGCCAGCGAATTCATCTCCGCACCCATTCGAATTCCGGTTCTAATACCCATGATTTCCATTTGCTTGTGCAACGCGCGTTTGTTCATCTGTTGTACGTCGATGGGCACCTTGGCAACCCGCTCGGCCATGCGCAGGACGGCATCGTCAAGCTCATCGGCAGGGAAGGCACGGTTGGCGAGCCCACCCTCGACAGCTTCCACGCCAGTAATGGAATCGCCGGTCAGCATCATCTCCGAAGCACGCCGCATTCCCAAAAGCCAGGGGAAAATCTGCAGGTTCGGCGGGGTACCATTACGGACTATCGGATAACCAATCATCGCGTCTTCGGCGACATACACGAGATCGCTGCCAGCGGCCAGCTCGCCCGCACCGGCAATGCAGAAGCCGTGCACCTGACAAATGATCGGTTTGCACAGGTCCCACATTCGGATGCAGCTTTCAACAAGGTGTCTTGGCCAATTGCCGAGCCCACCTGCCGTGTGAAACGGCTGGCCCTGCGTATTGAGATTCGTCGCCCCTTCATAAAGATCGTAGCCCGTCGAGAAGCCGGGGCCGGCGCCACGAATAATCGTTACGCGAATCGTATCGTCGACATCTGCAGTTTCCAGTGCATGAAACAATTCCCGACGCATTTCATTAGTGAGCGCGTTCCGTTTTTCAGGGTAGTTGAGCGTTATGCGTTGAACGTACTCCAGCGGACGATCGACGATGATCTTTGCGTATTCCATTGAACCTCCAATGCCAGACGGTCTACTTATGACACAATCTATGCTATTTGTATATCATGTCTTTAGCAACTACGATAGCTCGAGTTGAAACACAGGATACAAAACCCATGACGGACCGACTCGAGGGCAAGAGTATCGCGATCACTGGCGCCGGACGGGGTATTGGCCGCTCGCTTGCACTCGAGTTTGCCGAGGCAGGCGCGCGGGTCGTGGTGTCCGACCTCGGCGGCGATGGCGAGGGCGGCGGTACACCCTCGCGGGCCCCCGCCGACGACGTTGTCGCCGAAATCCGCGAACTCGGCGGCAAAGCGGTCGCCGTCTACGACGACGTCGCGACGGTCGGGGGCGGGCAGCGCGTGGTACAGGCCGCAGTCGAGAGCTTCGGCCGACTGGACGGGCTCGTGTGCAATGCCGCAATCATGGCCCCGGCGAAGCCGCTCTGGGAACTGTCTGAAGAAGAGTGGGATACCGTGGTCCGGGTAAACCTAAGGGGGCAATTCTGCCCGGTGCGCGCCGCCATCCCGGTGATGCGCAAGCAAGGCACCGGGCGGCTCATTTACTTCTCATCGTCGGCCGCCATTGCCGCCGACCATGGCGCTGTTGGCGCCCTCGATACCAGTCTATACGGCGCTTCCAAAGCGGCTGTGCTCGGCCTGATGTGGGGAACCGCGACCCAGTTTTCCAAGTACGGGATCACTTCGAACGCAATCATGCCTGGTGCGGCAACGCGGCTCATCGATATCAGGCTTCCCGATACGGAACAGGCTGCTGCATTCCACAGTGACAACGCCCTCGGGACCTGGCGCGACCCGAAGCATGTTGCGCCCATTGTCGCCTACCTCTTGAGCGACGCCGGCGCACAGGTCAACGGCCAGCTTTTCGGAGTGATGGGCGGTCGGCTTGCGCTCTATCGCCCTGTCGAGCCGAATAACGTGATCGATGCCGAAGAGGGCGTCGGCTTCTCGATGGATGAGTTGTTCCGCCGATTCCCTGCAGAGTTCGGGCTGGATCTCAACTACGAGCCGGCAACGTTTCCGCCGCCCGTTTGCAACCAGGAGCGTCATTGATGGTCGATACTGATCGAGAAACGCGTTCGGTCGAAATCTGGGAAAGAATTCGCCAACGCCTGCGCGCCGATGTCGACGAGGTGGTGTACGGCCCCTGGCTGGAGCCCCTGACCTTTGTAGAGTCGCGCGGCGGCGTCGTGCGCCTCGCGCTCCCGTCGCGATTCAGGCGCGAGTGGGTGGCGGACACTTACGGGGCGCACATCCTTGCCATGTGGCGCGAGCACGACGCCGGCATCGCCGAGGTGGAGATTGTCGTTCGGCCGCGGTCCCGCCCGACGCCCAAGGACGGCGGACAGAAGCACACTCGTGAGCCTAAGGCAGTCAAGGACGCCCGTGTGGCGGACCGCGCACGAGACAACCGCCGCGGGGCTGGGGCGATCGAAAGTGTGCGCGAGACGAACCGCGGCGCCAATCAAGTAGCCCGCATCCGTCACCAACTTCCTGCTGCGGATGCCGATGCACTCGCCCTGCGCGCTTTGCGTCAGCGACGAAACGTCGACGCCCTCGCGACGAAAGTCGGTGACGGCTGCGGGCTAGACCTGCAGCCGCTACGTGAACAACTCGGCAAAGTCGGCGTGTGGAGCCGTTCGCCGTACTTCTATGAGGCGAACAAGGCGACAAGCCTGGCTGTGGCGGCAGAAGAACTCGGCTACCGAGCATTGTGGATCCCCGGGTTCGATGGTGGCCACATTTTCGAGCGATGCGAGTTGGCGCTAAAAGCCTCTACGCGGCTGACGATAGCTACTGGTGTCGTCAACATCTGGCGCCACGACCCCGCCGAGGTCGCCCGGACCGTGAACAAGCTGCGGGCCGACAGCGGTGGCCGGTTCCTGCTTGGAATCGGTGGTAGCCACAAGTTTCTGATCGGGGACGCCTACGACAAGATCTCTCCATTGGCAAAGATGCGCAACTACCTGGACGAACTCGACGCCGCGGGCCTGCCGCCGGAAAATCGCCTGCTGGGGGCGCTTGGTCCCAAGATGCTGGCGCTCAGCGCGGAACGCGCCGCTGGAACCCACCCCTGCTTCATTCCGCCCGAGTTTACCGGCGCCGCGCGGGACGTGATCGGTGACGGGCCGTTGCTCGTGCCCGAGGTGACGGTGATCCTTGAGAGCGACCCCAACGTGGCTCGGGCACTGGCCAGAAAGTTTGCCGGCCTGTATTTCAAGGGGCCGAACTACGCCAACATGCTGCGTCGGTTCGGCTTCACCGACAACGACTTCAACGGCGAAGGCAGCGACCGCCTCATCGACGCGGTAGTTGCCTGGGGCGACCCGGAAACCATTGCGACCCGGGTACGCACCCACCTCGACGCCGGTGCCGACCACGTGGCCATCCAGTCCCGAGGGCCAAAGCCGGAGGCTGATGTCTGGCGCGAGCTCGCTCCCCGGGTTCTGGGCTGATTCAAATTGATTCAGTTGAATCACGGCCGAAATCGGAATACGTTTTCGTTGCTTGGATCAAGTTGGCCATCGTGAGAGAGGGAACATGTCATCAAAATCACCTTTTCCATTGTTCGATTGCGACAACCACATTTATGAGCCGCCGGAGGCTTTGCTACGTCATTTGCCGGACAAGTACAAAAACACAATGACGTATGTTGAAGTAGATGGTCGTACCAAGATTGCCTTCAACGGCGAGGTTACCGAGTTCATACCGAACCCGACGTTTGAAGTTGTAGCTGCTCCAGGCTGTCACGCTGAGTTCTATCGTGGAAACAATCCCGATGGAAAACCATTCAGAGCATTCAACGTGGTTGAAAAGGGCAAAGCCGAGTATCAGTACAAGACGCCCGAGCGCGTGAAGATGCTGGATGAGCACGGCATAGTTGGAGCGCTTGTATTCCCATCGCTTGCGAACGTCATCGAGGGTCACATGGATCATGACCCGGACTTTTGCCACGCTGTGATCCATTCCTTGAATCGGTGGATCAAGGAGGAATGGGGTTTCGGCGACGACGGCAGGTTTTACGTGACTCCCGTAGTGACCTTCATGGACGCAGACAAAGCGCTGGAAGAGACGAGGTGGATTATCGAGAATGGCTCGAGAGTCGTTCTGATTCGCCCTGCGCCGGTTGCTGGCGCAGACGGCTACCGCTCAATGGCATCGCCCGAGTTTGATGCGATTTGGAAACTGCTAGAGGAAAACCGTATCTTCGTTACGTTTCATACCTCGGACAATGGCTACAATGACGTCTACCAACGGCACAAGGCTGTGGCGGCTACTGACGGTGAAGAATATCTTCCGTTTGACCGCACATCTACACTAGAGCAGGTCATGGACGTCAATCACCTTGCATGCCAGCATCACCTCGCTTCTTTGATCTGTCACGGTTTGTTCGATCGCTTCCCCAAGTTGAACGTTTCCTATGTTGAAACGGGCACGTATTGGGTTTACCCGCTATGGGACAGGTTTGAACTCGTTTACAGACAGATGCCGCAGGCCTTTGGCCGTCATCCTCACGAGATCATGCGTAAAAACGTGTTCTACCACCCGTTCTATGAGGAGAACGTCTACCGTCTGGTTGAAATGGTCGGCGTAGACCAAGTCATGTTCGGTAGCGATTGGCCGCATCCGGAAGGATTGGCGCAGCCATCGGACTGGGAAGAGGAGATTTCTGAACTGAGCGAAACCGATAGGGCAAAAATCATGGGGGGTAACGTCATGAAGGTCATGGGCTTGGTTGCTTGACGATTGGCAGAGGCGCTCGATAGCGACAAGAATCCATTTCAATTTGCATACTCCTGCGCTGCCTGTTCACGAAGCACCTTCTTGTCGATCTTGCCCACTGGCGTTAAGGGAATGGCGTCAACCAGGTGAATGACCTTGGGCACCTTGTAGGCTGCCATTTCAGCGCGGCAGAATTCGAGAATGTCCGTTCGAACTCGGTCTGGTTCCCACTGTTTCGCCTCCGGGGCCAGCTCGACATACAGGTTGACGATCTCACTGCCAGGCCGTTTTACATCCGGGCTGCCGATCAACGCGGATAGTGCAATGAAATCGAGCGCAGATAGCTTGTCTTCAACTTCCACCGAGAACACCTTGAAGCCACTGACGATGATCATGTCCTTGGCCCGGTCTTTGAGATAAACGTAGCCCTCTTCATCCATGACGCCCACATCGCCCGAGTGCATCCAGGTTCTGCCATGCCATTCGCGCAGTGAGTTGGCGGTTTCATCTGGTCGATTCAGATAGCCTTTCATCAGCGAGGGGCTGGAAATGACGATCTCCCCCGCTTCCCCGTAGGGCAGCTCCCGCATACCCGTTTCAACGTCGACAATACGCACGTCCACAGAGGGAATGGGTATACCCACCGATTCCGGCTTGCAACGCTGCGGCGGGTTGACGATGACTGTCGGTCCTCCTTCCGTCATGCCATAGCCGTCTGATAGCACGGTGCCCTGCAGCATGTGTTCGATACGCTTTCGATCCTCTCCGGTGATGGGCGCTGCTCCGCACATTGCGAAATTCAGCTGAGAAAAATCGATTGCTGCGCTCGAGGGGTGATCCGCTATCATCTGGTACAACGTCGGTACACCGGACAGCCGCGTCGGCGGGCACTCGATCATTTGCTGACAGTAATGGTCAATGTCACGCGCATCCGGAATCAGCACCATCCGCGCCCCGTACCTGAAGGCCCAGAGAAAGGTTCCACAACCGCCGATATGGGTTGGCGGCAGGGCATTGAATGCCGTTTCTGCCCCCACTTCCCACGGACGGAAAAGATGAGCAATCACGATGTTGTACATGATGCCGCGCAGCGTCAGCATGGCGCCCTTGGGCTTGCCAGTCGTGCCGCCGGTGTACTGGATCAGGCAAACGTGATCGGGCGGCAAGTCAACCTGGTTGAACTCCGGGCTCGCAGCGGCGGTGAGTTCGAGGTAAGTCTTGCAGGCGACTGACTCCAGCATCGGCAATTCCAGGCCGACGGGTTGCCTGAGATCATCGGCACCCGTCACGACGACCGCCTTCAAACAGTGCGGAAGACTGCCCTGCCCGTCGAGGGCCTCGAGCGTGAGCTTCGCGAGAGTGTCCAGAGAAATCAGCGCTTTGACGCCAGCATCTTCCAGCTGACTCGCTACCTCGGCAGGTGCCAACAGCGGTGATACACCGGAGGCCACCGCACCGAGTTTGGACGCCGCAACCAGGGCAACGCCATATTGTGGAACATTGGGCATATGCAGACCCACAACGTCACCTTGGCCGACACCCAGTGTTGCCAAGGCATTGGCCAGGCGGTTGGATAGCTCATTCAATTCCCGGTAGCCGATGTCGCGCTCGAAGTACCGCAACGCACCGTTCTCGGCAATGGACTCTGCATATTCCTCTACAAATGTACCGAGCGGCCTGCTGTCGAATGCCGGAGGCTTTACGCCCAGTTCCTTGTGAATCGCCAGCCACGGACCAGCCTCGAGTCGATCGCTCATCGCGCTCCTCCGAACATCACATCTCTCCTAGTAAACCTTGTCACGGGCAGGCCGCCCGAGGGGAGACTCCGGGAAACTCTCGCCGTTGATGGTCAAGCCGCCGTATCCCGTCAGGCGACCTGTAGAGAGGATGTTGATCGGGTAACCGAAGCGCGGCTGCGTCAAATCATCCAGCGCCGCGATGTCGTCAGCGGCCAGTTCGACTTCCAGCGAGGCAACGTTTTCTTCGAGCTGCTCAACGGTTCGTGCCCCGACAATGATAGAGCTGACCGTTGGACGTGACCGCAACCACGCCAATGACACCCGCGCTACCGTTATGTCGTTGCTCGCAGCAATTTCGTGTAGCCGATCGAGAATGGTAAACGTGCGTTCGTCGATTCTGGACTTCATCAACTCCCCACGCCCGGGTTTCGATTCAGCCAGGTTGTCGCGTGTGTGTTTTCCACTCAGGATCCCGCCCTTGAGCGGGCTCCAGGGTGTTACCCCGAGCCCGAATTCTTCAGCCAGTGGCAGCAGTTCACCCTCCGCGGTTCGCTCTAACAGGGAGTATTCGATCTGCAAAGCGACAAGCGGGGTCTGTTTCAGGAAGCTTGCCGTGACCTGCGCCTGGGCTATTTTCCAGCCCGGAGTATTGGAAAAGCCGATGTAGCGGACCTTGCCGGACGTGACCAGGCTGTCCATGGCGGTCATGGTTTCTTCGATCGGCGTGAACTTGTCCCACCAGTGCATCCAGTAGAGATCGATGTAGTCCGTCTGGAGTCTGCGCAACGACTGTTCGCACGCAGCAATGATTGACTTGCGGTTCCCTCCGCCACCGTTCGGGTCGCCGTCATGGAGGTTGGCGCTGAACTTGGTCGCAACGACAATGCGGTCACGCTTCGATCGGTCGTGGGTGATGTGATCGCCGATGATCTTCTCGGAATGGCCCAGGTTGTAGCTGTTGGCGGTATCGATGAAGTTGCCGCTCCGGTCGAGGTAGCAGTCGATTACCTGCTTGGATTCCTTGACGGACGACCCCCACCCGCGCTCGAGGCCGAAGGTCATGCCTCCCAGGCACAATGGGCTTACCCTCAAACCGGATCTGCCCAGTGTTGCGTAGTGATCGAGCTGCATTGGGGCGATGTCAGCTAGAACACGGCCAGCGGATTGAGGGGCGCGCCCGTCCCGCCCTGAACCCGTAACGGTGCGCCAATGAACAGAAACTCCCATCTCCCATGTTTCAACGCTTCACCGGCCAGCGTATCGAGATCGAGATTGTCCAGAATCGGCATGCCCAACCCGGCCAGGGCAAGTTCATGGAGTGGAGCCTGCACCCCTTCAACCCCCGACGGCATGACGTCGTTGCCCCCGTCAGAGCCAAGCACAGCTACGTCTCTCAGTTTCAGCCACTTGGCAACAGACGCATGCAGGCCGGCAGCCCCATCTGTCAGGTGGCTTGGTCCAAGCTGTCGCGTGCGCTGCCACCGGCCGGTTCGCACCAGCAGCGCATCACCGGCGCGGATTGTGATGCCGGATTTCGCCTCCCAAGCCTCGAGATCGGCCGCTGTAATGGCATCGCCCGGCTGGAGAAAATCCACGCCGCGAAACCACGCCATGTCCACCAACACACCGCGTGTGAAGATTCCATCCTTCATGTTGTGGATGCCGAGCTTCTTTGAACCGCTCGATCCAATCAAGTCGGCAGAGAAGCCGTTGTACATTTTGCCCTCGTGAATAACATGAGCCAATCCATCAATATGCGAGTGCGTTGCGCCGTGGTACGCCACGGCATATCTGTCGGATGCAAAGGTTTGACTGCCAACGCGGGCAATGGAGGATGTGTGCTCGAAGGGGTGCGGATTGTAATCGCTCTTGACCTTGTCGAGGTCGAGCGCCAGGGAAACGGTGATTCCGTGTCTCACCAAACCAGCGGCCTTGATCTTGACGTCCGATGTAATGAGATTCAGAGTGCCAAGTTCATCGTTCTTTCCCCAGCGCCCCCAGTTGGAAATCTCGTTGAACCACTGTTCGAACTGTTGCCTGCCTATCGTATCGGGAACAGTGTCCGCTGCGATCCCAGAAAGCGGGACAGCGCAAAGCAACAAAGCAATAACGACTTTGATCATGCCGGCGCCGCCTGCGCACGAAGCACTTTCTTGTCCACCTTGCCCACCGCCGTCAGAGGTATGGCATCCACCAGGTGGATGATCTTGGGCACCTTGTAGGGCGCCATTTCAGTTCGACAGAATTCGAGAATTTCCGCTCGAACCCGGTCGGGGTTCAACTGTCTCGCCTCCGCCGTCAACTCCACGTACAGGTTTACAACCTCACTACCAGGCCGGTTCAAATCGGGGCTGCCAATCAACGCGGAACAGGCAATGAAGTCGAGCGCGGACAACTTGTCTTCCACCTCCACTGAAAATACCTTGAAACCACTGACGATGATCATGTCCTTGGCCCGGTCCTTGAGGTAAACGTAGCCCTCTTCGTCCATGGTTCCTACATCACCTGTGTACATCCAGGTCTTGCCATGCCACTCGCGCAGCGAATTGGCGCTTTCCTCCGGTCGATTGAGATAACCTTTCATCAGGCAAGGGCTCGAAGCAACGATCTCCCCCGCTTCCCCATAGGGCATTTCCCGCTTACCGGTTTCGATATCGACAATGCGCACATCCACCGTTGGAATCGGCATGCCCACCGACTCCGGCTTGCACCGCTCGGGCGGGTTGACCACGAGTGTCGGCCCTGACTCCGTCATGCCATAGGCATCCGAAAGCACCGTACCCTTCAGCATGCGCTCGATGCGCTTGCGGTCTTCTCCGGTGATTGGCGCCGCCCCGGTCTGTGCGCTCTTCAGGCGGGAGAAATCGATCTTCGCACTTAGGGGATGATCGGCGATCATCTGGTAAAGCGTCGGCACCGCCGCCAGTCGTGTCGGCGGGAAATCGACCATCTGTTGACAGAAGTGGTCCAGGTCGCGCCCATCGGGAATCAATATCGACCGGGCTCCGGACGTGAGCGCGATGAGCATCAGCGACACACCAGCAACATGGAACAGTGGGAACGCACTGGCCACAGTTTCTGCTGCCACTTCCCATGGACGATAAATGTTGAAGATGGACATGTGGTACATGATGCCGCGGAGGGTCAGCATGGCGCCCTTGGGCTTTCCCGTCGTGCCTCCGGTGTACTGGATGAGCAGAACGTGGTCGGGCGGCAGGTCGACCTGTCGAAACTCGGAACTCGCATCGGCGGTAAGATCGAGGAAAGCCTTGCAGACGACCGAGTCCAGCACTGGCCATTCCAGGTCCGACGGTCGTCGAAGATCATCCGCGCCTGTCACGACCACCGCCGTCACGCATTCCGGGAGACCGCCGAGTGCATCAAGGGTTGTTTTTGCCAGGCTGTCGAGGGAAATCAGTACTTTGACGCTTGCGTCTTCAAGCTGGTGCGCCACTTCAGCAGGTGCCAGCAGCGGTGAGACCCCGGAACCGGTCGCCCCAAGTTTTGAAAGCGCAACCAGGGCAATCGCATACTGGGGAATGTTGGGCATGTGCAGGCCCACGACGTCATTGCGACCAACACCAAGCGTCACCAAGGCGTTGGCCACGCGGTTGGATAACTCGTTCAATTCGCGGTAGCAAATGTCCCGCTCGAAGTACCGCAATGCACTGCTGTCTGCAATGGACTCCGCATGAAGCTCCACAAACGTCCCCGGGGGCCTGTCGTCAACCGCCGGAGGCCGGACGCCCAACTCCTCGTGAATGGCTAACCACGGGCCAGGCTGAAGTTGACCGCTCATCCTAATCCTCCGAACAGCACCGGGACTGCACCTGGTTTTACTGCATTATGGAACAGGGCGGTTCGACACAGAATCAACATGGTTTCTCATGATACACTTCGTGTTTCTTGCGTCAAACCACATTGGAATAGAAAGTGATTCAGGGCGCCCTTTGTCGAATAGACAGGTCAACAGCACCCGAGCCTCGCGTTCAATCTCACACCTCTTTCAAACTGGACCGCGCAAGTTCCGCTACCATTATCGGCCATGAATAAAATCGACAGACTGCTCATCGCGAATCGCGGTGAGATAGCTATTCGTATTGCCCGGGCGGCGTCGGATCTTGGCCTGCAATCGATAAGCATATATTCGGAAGACGATGCAACCAGCCTGCATCGTTACAGGACGGATGAAGCCATCGCCCTGGAAGCCAGGGGCGTGCCGGCTTACCTGGATGCCGATCGCATCGTCGAGATCGCGGTCGAGAGTCAATGCGATGCCGTTCATCCCGGCTACGGCTTTTTGTCCGAGAACGCCGATTTTGCCGACCGGCTCCAGGCTTCCGGAATTGTCTTCGTAGGCCCCAGGCCCGATGTGTTGAAGCAGCTCGGAGACAAGGTCGTTGCACGGCAACTGGCAGTCGATAGCGGCATACCCGTCGTTGCAGGCAGCGGTCAGGCTGTCAGTCTTCATGAGGCGATCGCCTTTTTCGAGTCACTTCCTGAAAGCCAGAGCATGCTGATCAAGGCGGTCACCGGTGGTGGCGGGCGGGGCATGCGGCTCGTTACGCGCACCGATGAAGTAGAAGAGGCCTACAGGCGCTGCGCTTCCGAAGCTGAAACTGCTTTTGGCAACGACGCTTTGTACGTTGAACAGTTTTTTTGTGATGCCCGACACATTGAAGTGCAAATCGTCGGTGATGAGCACGGCAACATCAACCATCTTTGGGAGCGTGAATGTACGCTGCAACGGCGCCACCAGAAGCTCATCGAAGTAGCGCCAAGCCCCTCGCTGACTGTCGATCTGCGGCGACAGATTCTCGATGCCGCAATAAATCTCGGCAAACGCCTGAGTTACTCCAATCTGGGTACCGTAGAGTTTCTGGTTTCGCCTGACAACAAGCAGACACCCTTTGCCTTTATCGAGGTCAATCCCCGCTTGCAGGTCGAACACACCGTGACCGAGATGGTTACCGATGTCGATCTGGTGCGCACTCAACTGCTGATCGCCGACGGGCAAGACCTGGACGAGATGAACCTGGCACAGGAACCGGAACCGCCACGGGGATCTGCCGTGCAACTGCGCATCAATATGGAAACCATGGAGAGTGACGGCAGCGCAAAGGCTGCTGGAGGCAAGCTCGATCTGTTCGAGTTGCCAAGCGGGCCGGACGTCCGGGTAGATACCTACGGATACGCCGGTTACGTCACATCTCCTGCATTTGACTCGCTGCTCGCGAAAGTCATCGTGCGGCACGCTGAAAACAACTGGCCCGCTTTGTTGAGCCGTGCCAATCGATGCCTGGCAGAAATGCGCATCAGCGTACCGACCAACAAGGAATTTCTCGCCAGTCTGCTAACCCATCCCAATGTGCTGGAAAACACCATTGATACGCGGTTTGTTGAAACGCACATTGCCGAGCTCATGGACGCAATGGCCGATGCGCCCGGCGCAGACATGCCCGCGCTCGCGGGGCCGATGGCGGAGGCAAGGTCGAACGCCCAACAGCTGCCGACGGGCTGCGTGCCTGTCCTCGCACCCATGCAGGGCAGCATCGCGGCGGTCGAAGTGGAGGTCGGCAGTGAGCTGACACGGGGGCAGGCAGTAATGATCATGGACGCCATGAAGATGGAGCACGTCATCGCGTCAACGGTCAGTGGCACAGTGCAGGAACTCAGAACGACATCAGGGGAAACGGTTCTCGAAGGCGCTGTTCTGGCCGTCATCCTGGAACACGACGTTGACGGCGATGGTCAGTCTTCGCAGGCCGAACTCGACCTCGACTCGATCAGGCCCGACCTCGCCGAGGTGTATCGCAGACGCAGCTTTGGCCTGGATGAAAACCGACCGGACAAGGTGGCCAGGCGTCACGCGCGAGGTTATCGCACGGCCCGGGAAAACCTGGCCGACCTGATCGATGACGGTACCTTTGTCGAATACGGCCCGCTCGCGCTGGCTGCCCAAAGTGCGCGGCGTTCCCTGGAGGACCTCATCGAGAACACCACCGCCGACGGTCTTGTGGCCGGAATCGGTCGGGTCAATTCAGATCTCTTCGCGGCCGGCAACTCGCGTGTAATCGCCATGTCCTACGACTGGATGGTGCTGGCCGGCACTCAGGGCATGCACGCCCATGAGAAAAAAGACCGCCTCTTCAAGTTGGCAGAAAAGCACGCCATTCCTCTGGTACTGCTTGCGGAAGGCGGTGGTGGCCGGTCCGGCGACACGGATATCGATATTTGCTGGCCCGATTCGCATACCTTCTCGAACCTGGCTCGTCTGTCCGGTACCGCACCTCTCATCGGTGTCAACAATGGTTACTGTTTTGCGGGCAATGCAGCGCTGTTGGCCTGCTGTGATGTGATCATCAGCACCAAGGGTTCGAACATCGGCATGGGCGGGCCACCGATGATCGAAAGCGGCGGTCTGGGCAAGGTGAACCCCGAAGACATCGGGCCGATGAACGTGCTCACCAAAAATGGTGCGGTGGACATCCTGGTCGATGACGAAGCTGAAGCCATGGCAGTAGCAAAGCGCTATTTGAGTTACTTCCAGGGGTATCTCGATGAATGGCAGTGTGCCGACCAGCGAGAGTTGCGCCACGCGATACCCGAGAATCGACTGCGCGTTTACGACATGCGCCGCCTGGTTGGCCTATTGGCCGATACGGATTCGGTGCTCGAGCTACGCTCAACCTACGGCATTGGCATGATCACGGCGTTCGCTCGGATCGAAGGCAAGCCAATCGGCATTGTCGCCAACAATCCCGTGCATCTCTCTGGCGCTGTCGACAGCGAAGGCGCCAACAAGGCGGCTCGATTTACCCAGTTGTGCGATGCCTACGATATCCCCTTGCTTTTTCTGTGCGATACACCGGGTTTCATGGTCGGCGCGGAGGCAGAGGAAACCGCCCAGCTACGTCACTTCGGTCGAATGTTCGTCACAGGAGCGAACATCAGCACACCGGTCTTCAGTGTCGTAACGAGAAAGTGCTATGGCCTGGGCGCGTTGGCAATGGCCGGGGGCAGCTTCAAGGAGGCGTTTTTCTCCGTCGCCTGGCCGACCGGCGAGTTTGGCGTGATGGGTGTCGAGGGCGACGTTGAACTGGCGTTTGCCAAAGAGCTCGCCGCATTTGACGACGAGACCGAACGCGAACGGTTCTTCCAGGAACAGGTGGCAGCAATTTACGAGCGCGGCAGCGTACTGAGAAGCGCTTCGAAGGCGGAGGTCGACGATGTTATCGATCCTGCCGAGACTCGCAAATGGCTCGCCATGGGGCTCGAGACAGCCAGGACTCCGGCTCGCACGGGCAAGAAGCGTCCGCACATCGATACCTGGTGAGGCGTTGAAGGCAATGCAACGGCGGCGCTGCTGGTTTCGACTACAACGGCAGATGGCGAGACAGCCATTCCGGCGATTGACCGCGAATCCCCCGGCCTCACCTTCAGGCGCAATCAGACGCTCGGCGCAGATCTCCTGTTAGAGGTGCGATTCAGCGACATCAGGGTTCCTGAAGACCGAGACCTGGCGCGCGGCCATGCCGCCGTCGCGCTTGGGCGTTCGATTGTCAGTATGGCTCAAAACTCACAATCTGTAACCTTGCGCAAAAATACAGCATGAGTTAACTTCGTGTCTGCAGGTCGAGACTCAGGATCGAGCTTTCGGTCGCCCAAGGAGCACTTATGACTTTTCCAATCATTTCAGCCGACTCGCACATAACCGAGGCACCGAACACCTACCTCGACTACATCGACGCCAAGTGGCGCGACAAAGCTCCCCATATCGTTGACGCCGGCGAACGCGGTGACGTCTACGTCATCGATGGTATGAAAAACACTATCTCAATGGGTCTGGTGGCCGCCGCCGGGAAAAAGCCGGAGGAGCTTGCCAAAAGAACAAAGTTCGACGACCTGCACAGAGGTGGTTGGGACCCGGACGCCCGCATGGCCGATCAGGATACCGACGGGGTGTCTGCCGAGGTGGTCTATCCTACCGTCGGCATGGTGGTGACCAATCATCCGGATTTCGAGTACAAGAAGGCGTGTTTCGATGCCTACAATCGCTGGCTTGCCGAGTACTGCGGCGCTCACCCCGATCGATTGCTTGGCTGCGGGCAAACCGCGATGCGCACGCCGGACGAGGGTGTGGCTGACATGCATGCCATCAAGGCAGCAGGCCTGCGGGGCGTGATGATGCCGAACGTACCCGCTTTGGAGGACTACGACTCCGAGATATACAACCCCGTCTGGGAAGCCGCCATAGAGCTCGAGCTGCCACTCAGCTTTCACATCGTCCCCGCGCGTGACCCGAACCAGCGTGGCTCCCGCCTCAACGGTTTCCTCGGCGTCATCCGCTTCAACCAGGACATCATTGGCACCATGATCTTCGGCGGCGTTTTCGAGCGTTACCCGGCACTCCGGGTCGTCTGTGTCGAAGCCGATGCGGGCTGGGTGCCTCATTACATGTACCGCATGGATCACGGCTACGAACGCCATCGCAACTGGATGGATCCGGGGGTGCAACTGTCGAAGATGCCTTCCGAGTATTTCAGTGAAAACATCTACACCACCTTTCAGGACGACTACGTGGCGTTCAAGAGTGCCGACCAGATGAACTGGCGTCGGTTGCTGTGGGCGAGCGACTTCCCGCACAGCGACTCGACCTGGCCATGGTCGCAAGATGTACTTACCGAGCAGACCGAAGGGCTTAGCGCGGAACAGCTCGAAGGGATACTCTCGGGCAATGTCGCTGAGCTATACGGCATCGATCGCGAAAAGCTTGCGCCCACTCATCGGCTGGCAAGCTAGCACCGAGGCAAGTCGATCCTGCACGGTGCTGCGCCGATGATCGATACCGAAAAGACCTACCTGCATGCCTTGTTTCAACGTGCCGAAGAAACGCCGGGCAAAACATGGATGCAGGAGGTCGGCGGCGATGCATTGACCTTTGCACAGTCTCGAGACCTGGCCTGCAGGTGGGCAGATGCGCTCAGGCAATCGGGTGTCGGTGAGGGCGACACGGTTGCCACGATGATGGAGAACTGTCTCGACAGCCAGCATGTCTGGCTCGGCGCAGCCCTGATTCAAGCTGTAGAAGTGCCGCTAAGCCCCCTGCTTCGTGGTGAATCTCTGGTCCACGCCGTGAACGACAGTCGATCCAAGGTGATCGCCGTTGCCGAGGAGTTTCATCGGCATGTCGAAGCCGTCAGTGAGCGACTCCTGCACCTCGAACGTGTCGTCATCATGCAGTCTGCGAAAGTGCCGCCTGAATCGGCGTTCGAGATCGTCATCCGCGACGATCTGATTGACCAATCTGTTGCAACGACGGACATTGTTCTGCCGCAACCAAGAGACATCGCCTGCGTTGTCTATACCTCCGGGACCACAGGCCCGTCGAAAGGCGTTCTCATTACCTGGGGTCAATTGAACGCGACGGCAGCATCAATAGACGTCTCCTCGTTCGGCGATGCCGAAGCGTACTACTACACCGGTGCAGCCAATCACATTCCCGGCAGAACCCAGCCACTGTTGATGGCGTCTGTCGGTGGTCGATTCGTGATGCGACCCAGCTTCAAGACAGAGGAGTTCTGGGCGGATATCGATCGATATGCGTGTTCCATTACGATGCTGATGGGCGCCATGGCACACTTCATGATGAGTCGACCCACAGCATCGGATGACAAATTGCATCCCTTGAAATTTGTATTGATGGCGCCCGTTCTGCCGAACATCGAATCGTTCAATCAGCGCTTTGGCGTGGTGACCGGTACCGGCTACAACATGACGGAAACGAGTATTCCGATCGCAAGCCTCAACTGGAAGATCGATGTACCGGCGAGTTGCGGCAAGTTGAGGGAGGGTTGGCCGCATTACGAAGCGCGGCTTGTGGACGAAGACGAAAAAGATGTTCCCTTGGGACTGGAAGGCGAACTGCTTGTTCGCACCAGGGCACCCCACACCATGAACGCCGGCTACCTGAACCGCCCCGATGCGACCGAGAATGCCTGGCGATGCGGCTGGTTTCATACAGGCGATGTGTTCCGGCAGGATGAGTGCGGCAATTACTACTTTATTGACCGGCGCAAGGATGTCATCCGTAAAAGCGGCGAGAACATCTCTTCTTTCGAAGTCGAGATGCAGATCGCCGCCCATGAACATGTTGCCGAGTGTGCGGCAATTGCTGTACCAGCGGACAACGTCGAGGATGAGATCAAGGTTTTCCTCGTGCCTGCCGAAGGATTCGAGATCGACCCTGAAGCTATCGTGAAGGTGGCGGCCAGAACGATGCCGCGATACATGGTGCCGAGATACGTCGAGATTGTCGGCGAATTACCCAAGACCCACACGATGCGGGTACAGAAAGCGAAGCTGAGAAATCTGCCAAGGACCAACGAATGGGATCGGGTCGCCGCTGGAATCGACATAAGGCAGCTGGCTGAGGCGTGATGGCATGCGCCCCTGCCTGCGACCCGCATACAGTGACTCAGCGCTTTGCATGAATGGCTCTAGAACGAAAACATCGATCACTCCGGAAACCAGCACATGCCACATGAAACAACACTATAGTCTATGGGGGCCTCTATGCCGAAAAAGCAGAATTCCAAAATCGCCTGGGGGAATGCGAAAGAGTCCAAGCAGCAGATTATCGAAGCTGCAGCAAAGTGCTTTGAACGGTACGGACCTCAGCGCACATCAATGGATGACATCGCCGAGGCTGCCGGAATATCCCGCAAGACACTCTACAGGGTATTCAACGATCGCCCCAAACTGATCCAGGCGATCTTGCAATCGAGATGGGCGAAAATAGCAAACAAAATACAGAATCGGATTGCCAGGGCCACCTGCTTCGAAGAAGCGCTGCTGGAAGGTTCCGTCACTGCCGTTTCCGCCGCGCAAAGCGACAAGCTGACCAACGACATCATTCACAAAGCAACAGATCACAACTTGGAGCAGTTCCTGCTTCGAGGCAACGAGCGTGTCTACAAAGGCAATCAGGACATCTGGCTGACCGCTATCGAGGGTGGTCGGCAAGAGGGCGTTGTGAAACAGAATCTGTCAGATGACCGGATTATCGAGATCATCGCGAGCATGCATGCGCTGCTCGTGATGCGCGATGACAGCCCGGCAAAACAAAGAGAATTCCTCAAAGATGTTCTGTTGCCGGCAATATTGGTTGCACCTGAGGGTTGAGCAGAGTACAGCAACCAGCCCCGCGAGTTCCTGACCATGAAGGCAATCAAGATCGTTAACAGCATGCCTGTTTTCGCTGATTGTTCGGAGCCCCGAGGCACCGGTGTCCTGGTCCGCGTAATCTCGAGCTCAATTTGCGGTACCGACCTCCACCTGTTACCAACGGGCATGCTGGAAGGGCGAATACCAGGTCACGAGATTGCCGGCTACACACCCGATGGAAAAGCAGTGGCAATCGAGCCGTTTCACTCCTGCGGCAGTTGCCTGGCTTGCGAGGACGGCCTGATCATGCATTGCCAGACTCATGATATGCCACTGGTGTCGGGCCTGACTCGGGATGGCGGCATGGCCGAATCGGTGCTCGTGCCGGAAGCCTCTCTGGTGGAATTGCCAACGGGGTTGGATGTACGAATCGCCAATCTGGTTGAAACGCTGGCAGTTTGTGTTCGAGGGTTTTCGCGTTGCGGGCTGGATAGCAAAGACAACGTGCTGGTGATCGGCGCCGGTTCGATAGGTCTGGGAAGTGCCGCCTGCCTGCAGGCCTGGGGCGTGGATTTTTCGGTCAAAGCGCGCTATCCACACCAACAGGCCGCCGCCGATCGGCTAGGCGCCAACTTGCACGTCGGCGACTGCTACGACCTGGTGATCGACGCTGTTGGCAATGAGAAATCGATGGAAGAAGCCGTCAATTGCGCAAAGCCCGATGGCCGTATTCTGATGTTGGGCAACTTCTGGGAGGCCACACCGATTGTCCCGGAGCTATGTCAAAAGGAGCTCACCCTCATCACTTCGATAGCTTACAAGTGCACGCAGCCCGATCGCAGTTTTGTTGAAGCGGCGAGAATACTGTTCGAGCACCCTCACATCGCCGATGCAATGATCACACATCGTTTCCCACTCGATGGTGCGGTAGAGGCATTTGCCGCTGCGGCCGACAAGAGCTCTGGGGCAATAAAAGTCACCTTTGACATTGACTAGCGCCAGCAAGGACGAATTTTTCATGTTGACGACGGCCCACAAAACCAGCCTTGACGAGCAAGGCTACTGCGTCGTCGAAGACATCCTCAATCCAGCGAAAACAGTTGATGTGCGCCATCGCCTGGTAGAAGCCGCGGCCGAGAGTGAGCGCAGGGGCATACCGACATACATGGAGGGGCTGGACCCGAACCCGAACAATGTGCGTGTGTTCAATCTGCTCGATCTCGATCCGGTCTTTGTCGAACTCATTGCTCATCCCGTGGCCTTGGAGATCGCTCGCCACTTGCTCGACGATGATTTCGTCATCTCCAACTTCACAGCCAATATCGCAAAACCAGGCAGTGGCTCGATGACCATTCACTCCGATCTGGCTTTGGTTCTACCCGAACCCTGGCACGCTCCCTGGAGCCTCAACGCGATCTGGTGCCTGGATGACGTTCGCGGCGAAAACGGAGGGACGTTGTTCATGCCCGGCAGTCACCGCTTCGAGCGCATGAATGACATTCCAGCCGACATGGCGGACAAGATGATCCCGCTCGAAGCAAAGGCGGGAAGCCTTGTTGCGATGGAAGGGCGAATTTGGCACACCTCTGGCCCCAATGTGACGCAAGATGAAGAGCGAGCTCTGCTGTTCGGATACTACAGTCGCTCCTTCATTCGTCCGCAATGGAATTTCAACGTGGGGTTGTCGGAAGAAACTAAGGCAACGCTCAGCCCCGAACTCAAAGAGTGGCTGGGCCTTGGAGTCGTAGCGAACACAAAGGCCGGCCAGCGGGTTCAGCTGAAGGGCAGGGACAAGGTAACTGATCTGTTTTGACGGCAGGCCAGCATACGCAACTCTTGCAGGAAAACGAGGATCGAAGCATGTTGGAACAACCCACGCCGCCCGCGGAAAAGCGCTGTAGTGTGGTTCGATGAGCGTTTTTCCGCCGATGGCAGGCTCCGCCCGACAAGCGATCGAAGACCTCGACGAGTACGGGATTGCGCTACTCCCCGAGTTACTCACAGGAGACAAACTTCGCGAAGCACGCGATGCCGTTTACGCCGGCCCGGCTAACGACGCCTGCAATGGGCGCACGCCAGGCAAGTATCTCATCGACCATGACACAGGCAACGTGCGCGTATGGAATCTCCTCAACCGGGGTTCGGTGTTCGTAGACCTGATACAACATCCGCTTGTGCTCGAGTTGCTGGAGGAGGTACTTGGTCCACATGCGCTTCTCAGCGGCTTCTCCGCAAATATCGTAGAGCCAGGCAGTGAAGGAGGAATTCTACACGCGGATCAGGGTGGATATCCGCCGCCATGGCCGACGGAACCTCAGGGATTGAATTTCAGTTGGTTGCTCGACGATTTCACCGCAGATAACGGAGCTACCGAGATGGTGCCCCGCAGCCATCGTCGGGACGATCCGTCCGCACCACCCCAGGAAAGGCCGCTACCCGCAACAGCACCAGCGGGAACAGTTGTCGCGCTCGATGGCCGTGTATGGCATCGAACCGGCAGCAACCTGTCTGGGGCTCCCCGCGCAGCAGCCTTCGCTTGGTACGTAAGACCAATCTACCGCACTCAGGAGAACTGGTTCCTCGCCTTGAATGACGAGGTGTTGGAAGGCGCATCTGACGAGTTGCTGACGTTGCTCGGATACCGCACCGAGGTGCTCGGCACTGTATATGGGCGTTCCCCGCGATAATCGAAACAAATGAATCCGCTTCGAGCCAACACACTCTGTCGGAATCCAAGTTCGAGTTTCAGTCGACTGACCGCGGCCTCGCTTCCAGGCGACTGCATCGCTCATGTTCGCGCCGGTCGTACTTGCCGAATGTGGCGCACGTCTGCAAGGGAGATACGGTAATGCATTTCGAGTACCCGTCAGAAGCTGAGGCGTTTCGCCGCGAACTGCGAGCATTCTTGGAAGCAGAGCTACCAACCTGGTGGACAAATCTGTGGGTGAACGATGACCGAATCATCCCCTTTACCCTCGAGTTTTGCCAAAAGATGGCTGCCAAAGGCTGGCTTGCCATGGCTTGGCCTAAAGAGTACGGCGGTGGTGAGGCAGACATCTGGCATCAGAACGTGGTGCGGGAGGAAATGTGGCGCCGGGGCGAACCTCGCGGGCCGCAGTTCATGAATCTCAACTACATCGGCCCGGCTATCATGATGTTCGGCACTAACGATCAAAAGGAGAAATACATAAAGCCGATGGCAGCAGGTGAAGTGATCTGGTGCCAGGGCTTCTCCGAACCTGACGCGGGTTCGGACCTTGCGAGCCTCAGAACGCGGGCAGATGATACCGGCGCGGGCTTCAAGATAAACGGACAGAAAATCTGGACGAGCTACGCAGCGCAGGCCCGGTATTGCATGTTGATGGCGCGTACCGATGCGGATGCTCCGAAGCACAAGGGCATATCAGTCTTTCTGGTGGATATGCAAACACCGGGCATCACGGTTCGTCCCATTCAATCGATGGGTGGACCCATAGAATTTCACGAAGTGTTTTTTGACGACGCCGAAATACCGTACGACACCCTGTTGGGTCCGCTGAACCAAGGTTGGCGTGTCGCCATGTCTGCGCTCGAAGGAGAGAGAGCGGGTGTTGGCTACGCCGGGCTCTATGAGTTGCAACTCGACAAGCTCCTGCAATTCGCCCGGGAGTCTCGAGACATCTCCGGGGATACCCTTTCTGACCGAGCCGATGTGCGCTCGAGGCTCGTGCGTCTGCGTGCATTGAACAGGGCTCTGCGGCTGCTAATGTACAAAGTCGTGGCAAACCAGGCTGGAGGTGATTCCGTGCTGGTCGAGTCCGCCATTTACAAAACAATCGCTGGAGACATGTCGATGCAGATTGCGCATCTTGCCATGGATTTTGCCGGCCCGAGAGGATTGTTTCTGCACAACGATCCCATGGTGACGCTCGGTGATGGCGCCTTCAGGTGGTGGACTCACGCACTGCCAGTGCAGATCGCTGTCGGGTCGAGCGAGATCCAGCGCAACATTGTCGCTCAGCGTGGTCTGGGATTGCCCCGAAGATGACGGCCATGGCCATGAGTTGCTGACGGATGCGGGCTAGAGAACAAATCGCTCACCAGAGGCGCGCACCGTAACCTCTGCGATTGAGACGCCCCAGGGCTGATTAATGGCGTAAACAACCTGGTCGGTCAGGCTGTCGGGGTCGAGCCCAAAGTAGGCAATGTTGTCCTTGTCCAGGACCTCAGGAGGAGCCTGCCCAGCCATGAACTCCGCATGTCGTGCACTGGCTGTTTCGGCATTCTGCCCAATGATGCCAACAGTCGCTTCCTGGTTGACAATGGTACTGGTCAGACCGGTCATCGGCACGCCGGTAGGTCTAACGACGGTCACCTTGATCTTGCCCTGGGCCTCCACTCTGAGAGACTCGGACAAAAAGTTAACGGCGGCTTTGCTTGCACCATAGACTGCTGCGCCCTCTACGGGAAAATTTCCATAGATCGACGAGATATTGACCACATGGCCCCGGCCCTGACCGATCATCTGGTCGTATACTGCAGCAATGCCATGCAGTACGCCCTTGATGTTGATATCGATGCAGCGAGTCCATGCGACCATTGCCTCCGCATGGTCACTATAGAAAGCAAGCGGCATCGTGCCGGCATTGTTTACCATGACATCTAGCGCGCCAAATTCGTCGACTGCCTTTGCGGCAAGCGCTTGCATATCGGCATAGCTGGCGACATCGGTTCTATGCGAGATGCCCTGCCCACCTGCTTCTGCGATGTTCGCGATGGTCTTTTCCAGTCCTTCTGCATTGATGTCTGCACAGACAACTCTGGCGCCGAGTGCCGCGCATTTCTGGCTGATCAACTGGCCGAAGCCCGCTCCAGCACCGGTAACGACCACAACTCTGTTCTTTATGGGTTGGCCCATGCGTGTATCCACTTTATCGTTGGTGTTCGATTCTACGAATCCAGGATGCGCCTCGAGGCTCGACGGGCTTCCCGCCAGCCTTCCTCGATCTCGTCGACGAGTTCGGCCACGCTCTGTGGCGAATTCACGGCGGAAATCGTGTGACCGGCGCTACCGACATCACCCGGAAGCCCACTGGCCGCGATGCCGTTTGGCGCGGCTATCAGCTTGACATCATCCATGGTGCAGCGCTCGAGCGCAGCCTGCCACTCGACGGTCACATTGCTTTCATGCGTTGAAATAAACCGCGTTCCAAACATGGCCAGGTCATAACCTAGACACTGCGCCGCCCAAAGCGCCGCCCCGTCCGACATGCCACCGGCAAGCACCAGCGGGCCGTCAAAAAACGCCCTGACCGCACGCGCGAATGCAAAGGGGTTTGCCCAGCCTGTATGGCCGCCTGCGCCCGCAGAAAGCAAAACCAGCCCGTCGACGCCAGTGCTCAACGCCTTATGGGCGTGCGCTTCGGAGGCGACATCGGCAAAAACAAGGCAACCGGCACTCTGCAGCGGTTGTACGACAGGCGCCGGGCTGCCCACGCTGGTGATTACCATTTCAGGTCGCCGGGTCATGACGCAGTCCACATCGTCGTCGAGCCGCTTGTTCTGTTTGCCGACAATGAGATTGGCCGCGATCGGTCCGACGGGCCGTTCACTCGCAGCCCGCCGGTCCTGAATCTGCCCGAACCAGTCATCGAGTTCTGCTATCGACGTAGCATTGCTAGTTGGAAAAGCACCGATAATGCCAGCGGCACAGGCTTCGCCAACCAGATCGGGCGTAGAGATTGCCGTCATGGGAGCTGCGATTGCAGGCAGACGCAGCGACGCCAAAAGTTCATTGAACGGGCTCATCTGTCCAGTATCGTTTCAATCTTGCTACCAATCGCCTGCCCCCGGGGAAAAAGCCGTATCTCTTGGTCTGTTTGGTCGCTACGCAATGCCATCCTGGGCAAACCGCGATTCATTACTCGATCACCTGATATGCCATCGGATCAGCAAAGCGCTCGTCGCCGAGGCCAGGCGATTCCGTTAGTATTTCAGCACTGCCCCGCCGATCAGCGGTGCTGGTGCGCGAGGTCCGTCGTCAGCGTATCAGCCGGCCCGGCAATGCATCGGTAGCCTCTCCGTCGCGATAAGTAACCTCACCGCTGACCACGGTGGCGAGATATCCGCTGGTTTTTTGCTCGAAGCGCGATCCGCCCGCAGGCAGGTCCTGCACGATTTCCGGCATCCTCGAACTCAGGTTTTCGAAATCGATGACGTTTAGGTCCGCCTTCATCCCTGGCGCGACGATGCCCCGGTCGTGGAGTTCCACGGCCCGTGCGGTATCCTGCGTCTGGCTCTTCACCAGCGTCGGCAAGTCGATGCGCTCGCCGCGGTCGCGGTCGCGGCCCCAATGCGTGAACAACGTGGTGATGAAACTGGCGTCGCAGATGGTGCCAACATGCGCCCCACCGTCGCTCAGCCCCATGACGGTGTTCTCATGCAGGATCATCTCGCGGCAGCAGTCGAGGTTATCGTCCTCGTAGTTGGCAAACGGTGAATAGAAGATGTTCCTGCCTTCGTTCTCGATCAGGCGGTCGTAGATGTAGGACCACGCATCCTGGCCCGTGGCCGCCGCTCGTGCGGCCATGCTGCTTTCCGGCGGTGGTTCGTAGTCTGGCGGGTCGCCCAGCAACCACACCTTGCGTCCGCCTTCCATCTTCTGCTGCATGACCGCAAAACCCGGGGACGGCTCGCCACCGAGGATCGCCGCCCGTCGCGCCGGGTCACGCATGGCCTCGATGCGCTCCGCCACCGGCAAGGTGGCGATTTCCTTGTAGGCTTTGCGCGTCGAGAACGGGCATATGGTCGTCGTGAGCCCCATTAGAATCCCAATAGGGCGTGGCGCAACCTGACCGCGCATGGTCAGGCCGTCGGCGTTGGCTTGTTCGATTTTGCCGAGCACCGCTCGCCAACCGCACTCGTTCAGCCCCTGGGCCAACGAGATGGACATGGGCCGCCCGCTCTCGGCAACCATGCCGCGGAAAAACTCGAACTCCTCGTCAAGGTCATCGAGGTCGGAGATCATCTCGAAGACGCCGCGCCCCGCATCCTTCAGGCCAACCGCAAGGCCGAGCAACTCCTCATATTCCGCCTTCAGCGACGGCGTCGGCGCGCCC
Source organism: Candidatus Azophilus sp. (assembly GCA_965221465.1). Classification (GTDB taxonomy): domain Bacteria; phylum Pseudomonadota; class Gammaproteobacteria; order Pseudomonadales; family Azotimanducaceae; genus Azophilus. Next base: position 3,936,379 of record OZ244892.1, on the reverse strand, counting down.
TTGCTGGTGCGGTGGTTCAGGCTGCGCGACGTGGAGACCCCCAGAGCCCCGGCGGCGACACCTTCGGCGACGATGCGACGCATCTCCGCGACCTCATCGGACGTTGCCGGTTCACGATCGGCGCCGCGCTGGCCCATGACGTAAACCCTGAGCGCCGCATGTGGAATCTGCGCGCCAACGTCCACATCGAACTGCCTCCCGGCCAACATGTCCATGTAGTCCGGAAAGGTCTCCCAATCCCAGGACAACCCCTCGTGCAGAATGGCGCCCGGGATATCCTCCACTCCTTCCATCAGCTCGATCAACATGTCGTGATCGTCGGGACGCACAGGCGCAAACCCGACACCGCAGTTGCCCATCACCACCGTCGTCACACCGTGGTGACTGGAAGGATATAGCCGATTGGCCCACGTAACCTGACCGTCGTAATGTGTGTGTATGTCAACGAAACCCGGTGTGACAATGGCACCGTCTGCAGCAATTTCCCGCTTGCCCTTGCCAGCCACCTTTCCCACCTCGACGATGGTGCCGCCCCGCACGGCCACATCTGCGGTACGACCATCGTCGCCGCTACCGTCCACAACTCGACCGCCACGCACGACCAGATCCAACTTGGTCATGACCATTCTCCCAATCTACGATCTACGCGTCCCACAGCACTGCCGCCTGACCGAATCGAGTGGAACGCTACTCGAGTTTAAGCCAGAACCGATTGCATTGCATTAATGTCACACATATTGTTGCATGCGTCACGCAATTGATCGAACATCGCCAGGTGATACCATCTGCGCGAGTCTGGCAGTTTCCGAATCAATAGTCGCAACGAGCGGACGGTTTCATGGCGAGAAGGAAAAACACAATCGGCGTCAGTTGGGGCGATAACCCCACTTCGAAACAGGTCGTCCGCGAGGCTGCGCTTTCATGCTTCAGACAATACGGGGTTCACCGAACTTCCATGGCGGACATCGCGGATGCCGCCGATATCTCTCGCAAAACCCTGTATAGAGTGTTTGAGGATCGCACAGCGCTGATTGAACACCTGATCGCGCATCGCATGGCAGATTTGGGCACGAGTATTCGAAAGAAAGTCAGAGGATTCAAAGACTTCGAACAAGCACTGATTGAGGGCCCGATCGCCACGGTCCGATTGGGGCAGGAAGACACCTTGTTGGTCGAAATCATTCTGGCAGCGACCAATCATCGAATCGAGCAGTTCCTGCTTCGAGGAAATCCTCAGATCATCAGTCACATGAATGAGACCTGGTTTCCTGTGATCGAAGCAGGCAGAAAACAGGGAATCGTCAGCAAAGCGCTTTCCAACGAGCGCATCGTCGAGATCATCATGCACATGCAGTTGCTGCTATGGATGGGCGACGATTTGGGGCCCGCTGAACAACGATCTCTCATGCGGGACGTTCTCTGGCCTGCCGTCACCTGTCGCTGAGAACCCGCCTGCCTTACAGGTAATTGACACGCAGTATACTATTTGTGTCCGTGCCCCAATAGTCGAGAAGACTGCCAATGAGCGAGCTACTGGAATCCCTTGAAGACGGCATTTTAACGTTAACCATCAATCGTCCTCACGCACACAATACACTCAGTCCGGCCCTGTCCGGTTCACTGAGCGATGCATTGGTTCGTGCAGAAGTCAACGCCGATGTGCGGTGCGTTGTGTTGACGGGGGCCGGTGGAATTTTTTGCGCCGGCGGCGACGTAAACGATCAGGTATCGGGAAACATCGGCGGCGACGAAACCGATCCTGAGGCCGCCCACGGCGCCATGGTGAAAACCATTCGCAGTGGCATGGAGATGAGCAGGTTGTTGCGCGAAATACCAAAGCCGACACTCGCTGTTATCGCTGGTGCTGCCGCTGGTGCCGGGCTCGCTCTGGCGCTTGCCTGCGACTTGCGCTTCTGCCTGGACACCGCCAAGCTGACGACCGCTTTCGCCAAGGTAGGTCTATCGGGCGATAGTGGCGGTACTTACTTCCTGCCGCAACTCATTGGCACCGCAAAAGCACGAGAACTCTACTTTATGGCGGATGTGATATCCGGCAGCGAAGCATATGAGATCGGTCTGGTGAATAAAATCGCGAGCGCCGAGACTTTCGAGGAGGAGTCGCAAGCATATGCCAAACATCTCGCGAGCTTGCCGACGATTGCGCTTGGCTACATGAAAAGGAACCTGAATGCAGCGGAACACATGACTCTGAGCGAGGTGTTCGACCTCGAGGCCGAGAACATCGTGCGGACCATGAACACAGAGGACCACAAACAGGCAGCTACAGCTTTTATGAACAAGGTGCCCCCTGTCTTCAAGGGGCGATAATCAACATGGTCAGCCACGCTGAATTAAGGGAGTTTACTGAGGAAGTTCGCGATTTTCTGAGGGAAAAACTGACTCCCGAACTACGTCACTTCGGCGACGCCTATGCTTCATACAGCTTGCCCCGCTCGGTCGCGGAAGAGTGGACAGGCATTCTCGATGAAAAAGGCTGGTCCGTGCCCGAGTGGCCAGTGGAGTATGGCGGCACGGGCTGGAGCGTGGAAAAAGTCGTTACCTTCAAGCGGGAACTGACGCTTGCGCGCGCTCCGACGCTGATGGTCCAAGGCGTCGACTACGTTGGCCCTGTCGTCATTGAATATGGCTCCGAAGAGCAGAAAAGCCAGATTCTGCCGCGCATTCGCCGCGGCGAAGACTGGTGGGCGCAGGGGTTTTCTGAACCCAATGCCGGCTCGGACCTGGCCGCATTGCAGTGTCGGGCGCAGAGAGATGGTGATGATTACATCATCAATGGAACCAAAATCTGGACAACCTACGCCCATGAATGCAACAGGATCTTCTGCCTGGTGCGCACCAGCGATGGCGAGAAGCCTCAGGCTTGCATTACCTTTCTAATGTTCGACTTGGACCTGCCCGGCATTGAAGTACAGCCTATTTTGACCTTCGGCGGAGACCACGAGTTTAACCAGGTGTTTTTTTCAGACGTCAGAGTACCTAGTTCTTCTTTGCTCGGCGAAGAGAACAACGGCTGGGCTGTCGCAAAGTTCCTCCTGGTCGGCGAGCGAGCCCATAGCTACGCTGCTGCCATACACGTATGCCTCGAGAGAACGAGGGAATTTGCCAGCCGAGCTCCTGCGCCAGGCTCGACACCATTACTGGAACGTCGGGATTTCAGAGAAAAACTCTTCAAAATCGAAATCGATCTAGCCAGTCTCGACGCTTCGGAACAGAAGGTCTTTGGATTGTTGAAACAAGACCTGGCGGGTGCTGCGGCACTGTCATCCGTTACAAAGATCCAAGGTACCGAGCTGCAGCAGCGATTGACCGAACTCGCAGTAGAATCATTGGGGCTCTATGCTGTTCCTGAACAGCCAATGCTGCTGGAGTCCGGGTCACTGAGTACTCTCATTGGAGAACCCAAAGCTCATACCGCAGTGGCCGTCTCGCAATACTTTTTCGATCGCGCCATCACGCTAGCTGGCGGCACGACGGAAGTACAAAAAAATGTCATCGCGGCTCGAGTGCTGGGTCTTTGATCAACCGCACGCGCCAGCGAACCGGTGATTGAATGGATCGTAGCACTGCCACCAAGCAAGCCATTGGCCAGTTGTCTGCTGTGCTGTCCGGTGAGTCGTCGTGCTGGCGACGCCTATCCCGAGGCTCCCGGCAAGTCGGCGCCTATCCCGCAATCGTCTCACCGCCGGCTCCTCGGGCACGTCCCGCCTGCGCAGGACGAGCGACCAAACGCTGGTGTCGACGATTAAACTCATCTCTGCGCCTTCAGCTTGTCCCGGTGCAACTCTTCCTGCGCCCGCGTCGCGAAGTTCCGCCATGCGAGCACCAGTGTGGGTACCAGGCCGACGGCAAGGATCGTCAGGGAAGCGGTTGAGGCTTCGGCCAGGCGTTCGTCCGAGGCAAGGCGGTAGGCGCGGGTCGCCAGGGTCTCGAAATTGAACGGCCGCAGGATGAGCGTTGCCGGCAATTCCTTGATCACATCGACGAACACCAGCAACATGGCCGTCAGCAGCGCCGGCGTTAGCAAGGGCCAGTGAACGCGTGCCAAGAGCCCACCAGGGCTCGAGCCCAGGCTGCGGGCGGCGCTGTCGTAGTTGGGGTGAATGCGGGCCATGCCGCCCTCCAGGCTGTTGAACGCCACGGTCAGGAAGCGTGCCAGGTAGACGAACACCAACGCGGCCATGCTGCCGGTGAGCAGCAGCCCGGTCTGCATGCCGAAGGCGCTGTTCAGCCAGCCGGCCAACTGCTTGTCCAGGGCGGTCAGGGGCCCAATCAGCCCGACCGCGAGCACCATGCCGGGAATCGCATAGCCGAGCGTCGCCGTGCGCACGCCGAGCTTCAGCAGCTGCGCCTGCCCTTGAAGGCGCAGAGCGTAGTTGAGCCAGAGCGCGCAAAGCCCGGCCAGCACCGCCGCCACCGATGCCGCCGCGACGCTGTTGGTCACATAGCCGATGAATGAAGTGCCGAGGCTGGGGTCGCCGCTGACCAGCGCGTGGCGCAACAGCGTTGCGGCCGGCAACAGCAGGCCAAACACCAATGGAACCGCGCATGCCAGCGTGGCCAGGCCGCCGCGCCAACCCGCCAGGCGCGTACGGGTGGGCGGCATGTTCCGCGACACCGGGTTGGCGCGCAGCCCGCGCCGTGCCCATTGCTCCAGAACCACGAGCACCACGATGAGCAGAAACAGCCAGCCGGCCAGTTGCATGGCGGCCTGCTGCTCGCCTTGGGCGTACCAGGTTCGGAAAATGCCGTTGGTCAGCGTCGGCACGCCGAAGAATTCGACCACGCCGAAGTCTGCCGCAGCCTCCATCAGTGCCAGCGCCAGGCCACCGGCAATCGCCGGCCTGGCTTGGGGCAGGGCGATGCTGAAAAACGCCCGCCTGGGCGAGGCGCCCAGCGTTCTTGCCGCTTCGGTGAGCGGCCCCGCCTGGTCCGTGAATGCGACGTAGGAGAGCAGGTAAACGTAGGGATAAAGCGTGAAGCCCAATATCAAGCCTGCACCGGGCAGGGAACGGATCGCGGGCAGCCCCTCGCGCAGCAAGTCCAGGTCGCGCAGCCAATTCTGCAAGGGGCTGGCATAGGCAAGCAGGTCCGCATAGGCGTAGCCAACCACGTATGCCGGCGCGGCAAAGGGTAGAATCAGCGCCCAAGCAAACATCCGGCGCCCGGGAAACTCCTTGGTGGCGACCAGCCAGGCGCAACCGGCGCCCAAGAGCAGGGCGAGGGCGGCCACCATCAGCAGCAGCGCCACGGTGTTGAGCAGGTACTCCAGCAGCACGGTCTCGCGCAGATGCGCCCAGACGGCTGATTCCGGGGCGGCGAAGGTGAGCAGAATGGCGGCTATCGGCACCGCGATGGGCAAGGCGATGGCCAAGGCGCCCAAGGTCCAAGGCGAAGGGACGCGAGGCATCCGCAGCACGGCCCGAGCCGACGTTGGCGCCTGATCGAACATGGATGAGGATTGTAACGAAAAGCAGGCGCGTGCCGATGCGGCGGGCGCCACGCCGAAGGTGACGCTCAGGCTCGAGCAGGTCTGTCATGGCTATGGCGCCGGCCCGGTGCTCAGGGACGTGAGCCTGTCCGTCAGCGCCGGCGAGATCGTTTGTCTGCTCGGCGCATCAGGCAGCGGCAAAAGCACCTTGCTGCGCATCATCGCCGGGCTCGAGCCATTGCAGGCGGGCGCCATCTTCTTTGACGGCGCCGAATTGGCCAGACCGGGGCGTGAGCCGCCGCCGGAAGCCCGTGGTTTCGGTCTGGTCTTTCAAGACCATGTGCTGTTTCCGCACCTGACCGTTGCCGGCAACGTGGCGTTCGGGCTGCGTGGGCTCGGCGGGCGCGAGCGCGATGCGCGGGTGGCGAGACACCTCGAGCAAGTCGGGCTCGAGGGCTATGGCAAGCGCTACCCGCACACACTTTCCGGCGGCGAGCAGCAACGCGTGGCACTGGCTCGGGCGTTGGTCACCGAGCCTGCGGTGATGCTGCTCGACGAGCCCTTTGCCAGCGTCGATGCAACCCTGCGCCGCCGCCTGCGGGACGATACCCGTCGGGCCCTGCGCACCAGTGGCGTGCCCAGCATCATCGTGACCCACGATGCCCGGGAGGCGATGGAAGTGGCCGACCGCATTGCCGTGCTCCACCAGGGCCGCATCCTGCAGGACGACACCCCCGCAGCCATTTGGCACACACCTGCAGTGCGCTTCATTCCGGAACTTCTCGGCGATTCGAACGCCATTGAAGGCGTGGGCGCGACGGATGGGATTGAAACCGGCTTTGGGCGAGTTGACCTGCCGGGCAAGGGAGTGCAGCCAGATGAGCCATACCAGGTGATTGTGAGGGCCGGGTCCGTGCAGCTTTCGCCGGGCGCCGCCAACGACCCCGAGGTGGTGGACAGCCGGTTCCTTGGCGAACGCCATCTCGTCGTCCTCGAGGCGGGCGGTGAGCGTCTGCGCACGCTGCATGGCACAGAGCCCACGGTTGCGCTCGGTGCGAGGGTCAAGTTGGCCTTTGATCCGGCCGGAGTGCTCGTTTATCGTAAACTCGATAGTGGTTCTCACTTGTTGTGAGGCTCGGGTTTCCACGTCAACTCTCAAAGACCGGATTTCAATCATGATCCAGAGATTTTCACCGGCGGCCGCCCTGGTTTTCGCCGGCCTCGCGGCCTTGGCCCCATCCATCGCTGCTGAACAGGTCAACCTGTACTCGGCAAGGCACTACGACACCGACTTCACGCTCTACGACACGTTCACCGAACGCACGGGCATCGAGGTCAACCTCATCGAGGGCGGCAGCGACGCCCTGATCGAGCGGATCGCCAACGAGGGCGAGTACACGCCAGCCGACCTCTTGATCACGGTGGACGCCGGCCGATTGTGGCGCGCCCAGGAGCGCGGAATCTTCCAACCGGTCGAATCCGAGGTGCTTGAACAGCGCATCCCCGCCCACCTTCGCGAGCCAGGCGGTCATTGGTTTGGGCTGTCCAAGCGTGCGCGGGTGATTGTCGTCGGCAAGGACAGCCCATTGGCGGAAACCGTTGCGCGCTATGAAGACCTCGCCGATGCGGCGTTGCGCGGCAAAGTCTGCATGCGTTCATCGTCCAACATCTACAACCTGTCGCTCATGTCATCGTTGATCGATGCCCTGGGCGCCGCCGCCGCGGAGGCGTGGGCCAGCGGCGTGGCGGCAAACTTCGCCCGCCCGCCGCAAAGCAACGACACGGGCAATCTGGCTGCCGTCGCTTCGGGGGAGTGCGCCCTGACGCTTGCCAACACCTACTACGTCGGGCGCTGGCTGGCGAGTTCCGAAGAAGCAGATCAACGCATGGTGAATCAGATCGGCGTTGTATTCCCCAATCAGGCCGGACGTGGCACCCATGTCAACATCAGCGGCGCCGGCGTCACGCGCCACGCGCCGAATCGCGACAACGCGGTGCGCTTCCTGGAGTACCTCACCAGCGACTTCGCCCAAAAGGTATTCGCCGAAGGCAACAACGAGTATCCCGTGGTGGGTGAGGCATCCGGCCCCATCGCCGCGCTCGGCAGCTTCAAGGAAGACCAGATCAGCGCCGGGTTGCTCGGCCAGAACCAGGCCGAGGCGGTGCGCATCTATGACCGCGCCGGTTGGCGCTGACGGGCGCCGGAACAGGCTGTGCCGATTGAGCGCCCGAGGGGGTCGTTGAAGGGCATCGACACCAATGTTCCACGCGATGCGGGCCGGGCGTGAATTCAGCCTCGACGCCCTGGCGACGAAAGTTGACAAGATTTGCGAGCTGGAGGACCGTGAAGCCTTCGGCAAGGTCGTCGTTACAGCGTAGGAGGTAGAGTCCCGTGGCGGAATTCGACAGCAAGGAAAAGATCCAGGCGAATATCGAGATGTCGCCGTTCAACTCATTCTGCAGAATCCGTGTGGAGGAACTGGACAGGGAGAGAGGCCAACTGGTGCTTTCCATGCCCATGCGGGCAGAAATGGAGCGTATTCCCGACTCCGGACAGATGCACGGCGGCCCCATCGCCTGCCTTGTCGATACGGCCGGGTATTACGCGGCCATGATGGTGCTCGGGTTTGGCGGGCCGACCGTGAACTTTCGCACCGATTACTTTCGCCCGGTTATCGGGTCTTCGCTCAAGGCCGTTGCGACCGTACGCAAGGCCGGGCGGACCGTTACGGTTTCCGATGTCGACCTGTTCGACGACGACGGCAAGCTCGTTGCTGCGGGCCGTGCGACCTTCAGTTCGAGAGCGGGATGAACGACACCTATCGAAACCTCGGCGATATCCTCGGGAAGCGGCGCCGTTCGGGCGAGCCGGCCATCGTCGAGATCGATACCGCCGGCAATGAGCGAATGTGGCGTTGCGCGGAGGTCGAGCAGGGGACGCTTGCCTTTACCGGGCTATTGCAGTCCCGCGGTGTCGAGCCAGGTACACCCGTTGGCATTTTCGCCGCCAATTCCGTGGCATACCTGCTGGCCTACATGGGCATCATGCGAGCCGGCTGCGTCTGTGTGCCGGTCAATACCAGACAGCCCGGCGATGTCGTCGAGTTCATTTGCCGCGACGCGCGCATCGAAATCGCTTTCGCCGATTCGAGTGCCGAGGGCCTGCTGCCGTCGACAGTCGACACCATCGCAATCGACAAGCTGCCCGACGGCACCGGACAGGACGTCGTCGTCGACTCGGCGTCCACTGCGCTGATTCTCTACACCTCGGGTTCGACGGGCCGGCCAAAGGGCGTCGTCCTGTCGCATCGAAGCCAGTTGTCGATGGTCGATGCGATCATTGGCGGTACCGATGCGACGCTTTTTGCCGGGCAACGCGGCATCGTTGTAGCGCCCCTGTTCCATATGAACGCCCTGGTGTTCATCGCATCGTTCCTGTCGGGTGGCGGCTCCATCGTCCTGATGTCGAAGTTCGATGCGGAAGCGTTCATTGGCGCCATCAACGGGCACGGTGTCACCGTGATCACCGGTGTGCCGACGATGATCGCGATACTCCACGATGTGTGGCAGCGAATCGGCCGCCCGGGCCTGCCCGGCGTGACTACGGTCTACATCGGGTCGGCACCGGTTACCGAGGCTATCGTCGAACAGTCGAAAGAGATGATGCCCCAGGCCAGCGTGCTGAATTCCTACGGAACAACGGAGACGGGTGGCGGGTTGTTCGGCCCGCACCCGGGTGGAATCGAGCGACCGCCGCTGTCGGTTGGCCACGCCATGCCGCACGTCGATTTGAAGCTCGACGAAAAGGGCGCCCTGCAGGTGCGTGCACCGAGTGCGATGACGGGATATCTCAATCTGCCCGAAGTAACGGCCGCGCGCTTTCAAAACGGCTGGTTCGACACGGGCGATCTGTTCGAAGTCGACGAAAACGGCTTCTACTACTTTGTCGGGCGCGCAGACGACATGTTCGTCTGCTCGGGTGAGAACATCTATCCGGGCGAAGTGGAAAAGGCCATCGAGTCGCACCAGGATGTGATACAGGCATCGGTTGTGCCCGTTGCCGATGCCATTCGCGGCCAGATGCCCGTTGCATTCGTCGTCGCATCGAATGCGAACCTCAGCGAGGTGGCCGTGCAGCAACACGTCAAGGACAATGCGGCCAGGTACCTGTACCCGCGACGCGTCTGGTTTCTCGACGCATTGCCCCTGGCGAGCACAACCAAGGTCGACCGGCGGGGTTTGATGGAAGACGCGGCTCGACGAGTCGCGACAGAACAGGAAGCTGCGTCATGATCGTGATGACCGGGAGCACATACACAATGAAACTGATACGAATCGCCATTGCGGCATTGCTGATCGGTGGTTGCGACAGCGCGTCACAACCTGAAACGACCGAGGAGTCCGGGCACGCGTTCGTGAACGTCAGCGTCGTGGCCATGCAGACCGAGGGTGTCGCCGAGGGGCAGACCGTTCTGGTCGTTGACGGGCAGATCACGGGTATCGGGCCGTTCGCCGAAATCGAAGTGCCCAACGGCTTCGAGGTCATCGACGGGGCCGGGCGCTATCTCGCTCCCGGGCTTGCCGACATGCATGCGCATCCGATGACCCAAACGGATCTCGACCTGTATACAGCCAACGGCGTGACGCTGATTCGCTCGATGTGGAGCGAGGCGCCGTTGCTCGAACTGCGCGACGGTGTCGAGAGCGGTGAAATCGTCGGGCCCCGTATCCTTGCGGGTGGCCGCATCGTCGACGGCGCGCCCGTCATCCATTACGGCAGCGATCTCGTCTTGACGCCGGAAGACGCTCTGCGGGTCGTCTCTGCACACAAGGCTGCAGGCTACGATTTCATCAAGGTCTATTCGAACCTGTCGCAGGAAGCGTTCGACGCAATCGCAGCAGCAGCAAAGGCTCATGACATTCCGTTCGCGGGGCACATTCCGAACGCCGTTGCGACGCAACATGCGTTTGAAGCCGGCATGCAGACGGCGGAGCACCTGATCGGTATCGGCAAGGCGTCGGCTGCCGACGGCGAGCAGCACCTGTGGCGATTCGCCCCCGAATTCGTCGAGTTTGCGAGGCGGCTCGGCGCCGGCGAGGCCAGCGTGGACGGCCTGTACGACGCGAACAAGCTCGCCGCGCTGGCCGAGTCCGCTGCAGCCACTGGTATCTGGACGGTGCCGACCCTCGTTACGATTCGGGGCACGGCGATGTCACCGGATGGCGCCGTCGCGGAAATGCAGCGCCCGGCCTGGGAGTATCTAGATTACACGGTGCGTACATTCTGGCAGATGGGGTCCATGGCCCGAACCGCTTGGACCGAGGAAACGTACCGGGGCTCGAACCTCCTGTTCAACCAGGAAAAAGCCCAGGTGAAGGCATTCCACGATGCCGGAGCCCGTATCCTGATGGGCACCGACGCGCCGAACCCGTGGGCATTTGTCGGTTTCGGCGTCGTCGATGAGCTCCAACTTTACGTCGACGCCGGCCTGACACCATTCGAGGCAATCGCGACAGCCACCACGGCGCCCGCGGAGTTCATGGGTGAGGCCGGCACCAGCGGCATCGTCGCCGCGGGTGCCCGCGCCGATCTCGTGCTGCTGGAGGGCAACCCGCTCGAAGACATCAGAGCGTTCAGCAACATCGCCGGTGTGATGACGAACGGCAACTGGCTGGATCGCGCAGCGCTCGACGCCCGGCTGGCTGGCATCAAGGCTGCCAGTGACTGGAAGGAACAGCATTTTGCGGATGCGCCGGGCTGGGCGACCAACGAAGGCGAGGCAGTTCTCTTCAGTGCCGAGTTCGTGCTGATGCAGAACGATGCCGTCATCGGCGCCGACAGAATCTCTTCGATTTTCGGCCCCGACGGTGTCACCGCAACCCTCGGACAGGTCAAGTCGTCCGTCGGCGAGTACGAAAACGTGCGCATCGACATGGATCCGTCAGCACCACCGCAGCTGACCGGTTCCGCCGTTGACTGGCTGACGCTCGGCCAGTCGATCGCAACCATGCAGGACGGTGAGACCAGGACAATCGACGCGGTAATCAGAGGTGGCGATGGCGTGCTGACGGATGCGTCGGTCACCGCTACCCGGCACCCGGTCGAAGTCCTCGTCGGTCATTTCTACTGGACCGGGGCCAATCGCCACGACATCGAGATTTCGGCCGGTGGCGAAACGCGCAGGATGCAGGTCTGGATGGGCGGCGGTTTCTACACCGGCTGGCCGATAAGGATCGTCGTGGAAGATGCCGCCGGCGATATCGAATACAGGCGAATTCTCTGATGCGGGCAATGCCGGAATACAGGGCGCTCGCAGGCCGCAAAAGGTGTCGTCGTTGCTGCGAGGTAGTGCTTTACCCGCCAAGACCGCCCCGCTGCCCGGCCAATTGCCGACAGGACGTCCTCGCAGCCGAGTGCCCTCGCCAAGCTCTGTCAGGCGGCAGCGCGAGATCTGAGGCCAGACAATGCGCTGGCCTGCACCAACGGGATCATCCGGTTCAAATCGATGGCCTCGGGGTCGGCGAGTGCCTGCATGGTGACACCGCGCAGGAGCGCGAGAATGAGTATGCCCGCTGCCTCCGGGTCCACCCCCGAGTCGAATTCACCGTTGTCCAGCCCCCATTGAACCAGCCTGGTCAGTCGCGACCTGAATCCTTCGTTCAACTCGGCAATTTCACTCTGCACCTCGGGCACTGCACCCAACGCTTCGCCCATGATCACGTAGAGTGCACGGATCCGGCTTTGTCGGATGGTGACTTCCTTCAGGTAGATTTCCACGATGGATCGCAGCGCCTGCTCGGCGCTCGGCGCCTCCGTGGAAGGGCGCAGTTGATCTTCGAGGAATCGCTGGGAGATGTGCGTCAGCACGGCTTTCAGCAGGCCCTTCTTCGAGCCGAAGCGGTGACTGACCAGGCCGCCCGTGTACCCGGCCGTCTGGCCGACCTGATTCATGGTCGTCTGCAGATAGCCCTGGGTCGCGAATAGCTCCATGGCGGCACGAACGATCCGGCGCTCCGATTGCGCTTTTCTCTCTTCCTGTGTGCGTCGAGGTTGTACGCGCCCAACTGTCCCGGCTGTTTCGGCCATTCGAACCCTTGCCTGCCGCCCGTGCCAGCGCCGATTTTATTTGCTTGACAATCAATAAGTAAAGAGGCAGCATTCATTTATTGGTTAACCGATAAGTGAATATGAGCGACCCGGACTTTTCCGACTTTCAACTCTGGCGACGAGGCCACCAGTTCGAAGACTTCGCGCTGGGCCAATCGTTTACACATCACTGGGGGCGCACGCTGACCGCCGGGGACGCCACGCTGTTCGCATCCGTGGCGCTGCGCTACTGCCCGCTCTACGTCAACGCGGAATACGCGAAGGCAGCCGGACACCGCGATCTGGTCGTCGATCCGCTGCTCGTCCTGTCGACGGTAATCGGTCTGTCGGTGGAAGATCTTTCGGAGGCCGGCGGGCCGTTTCTGGGCGTGAACAAGGTCGAGTTCGGGGCGCCTGTACACCCCGGCGACACCATCACGGCGGCAAGCACGGTCATCGACCTGCGTGAATCGGAATCCCGGCCGACGGCCGGCATCGTCAGTTGGCGCACCGTCGGCACCAACCAGCACGGGGAGACCGTGGTGGAGTACGAACGCACCAACCTGGTGGCCAAGCGGCAGCCAAAAGGGGAACGAAGCAGGAGCAAACCGGCATGAGCGCTCTGACCAGCAGCAACAACTTCTTCGAGGATTTTCACGTCGGCCAGAAAATCCGTCACGCGCGGGGCACAACGATCGGCGAAGTGGAAAACCAGCTGCTCACCAAGCTGGTGATGAACAGCGCCGACGGGCACTGGAACGAAGCCAAGATGGCGAAGACCCCATTCGGCCAACGGCTGGTATTCGGGTTCATCACCGCGTCCATGGTCATGGGGCTCGCGACCCAGGACACGGCCGAAAACGCAGTCAAGGAAACCGGGCTCGACAAGATTCGTTTCAGGAAGCCCGTGTTCCACGGTGACACGGTCAGCGCCTTCACCGAAGTGCTGAGCAAGCAGGATGGGGACAACCCCGCCGAGGGGCTGGTTCGCTTCAAGCATTGGGGCGTCAACCAGCGCGACGAAGTGGTATTCGAGGGGGAGCGCGCGGTGGTGTTGAAGCGACGCCCGACTTCTCAATCATAGAGGGCCAGCCATGAAAGAGCGCACCGGGCCGCTTTCAGACGTCACCATCATCGACTGCACCATGGCGCTTGCCGGCCCGTTCGGCACCGCCATGCTTGCCGACCTCGGCGCCGACGTGATCAAGGTCGAGCCACCCGGCGGCGATGGTTCCCGGGCCGTGCCCCCCTTGCCGCCGGACTACGCGAACGTCTCTTCGGAAGAATCCGGCGGGGTGGATTACGGTGGCTACTTCGCCAGCATCAATCGCAACAAGCGCAGCATCGTGCTCAACCTGAAAGAGCCAGCCGACCGGGAAGTGCTGCTCGAGCTTTGCGAGCACGCGGACGCCATCGTCGAGAACATGCGGGTCGGGGTCATGGACCGGCTTGGCCTGGGCTACGAAGCGGTCAAGGGCCGCAACCCGAAAATCGTCTACGGCTGCGTTCGCGGATTCGGCGATCCGCGCACCGGCAAGAGCCCCTACGCAGACTGGCCCGCCTACGACATCGTTGCCCAGAGCATGAGCGGACACGTGGCCATCACCGGGCCGGAGGGCTCGGTCGGGCACCCGAGCGGCGTCAGCGTCGGCGACATCTACCCCGGCACGCTGATGGCCATGGCGGTGATCGCCGGCATACATCATGCGCGAGCTACCGGCGAGGGCCAGTTCTGCGATGTGGGCATGTACGACGGCATGCTCGCATTCACCGAAACGGTGCTCGTCAACTACGGCTACGCCCGGCAGGAGCTGCCGGCCCGGGGCCAGCACCACCCGAACCTGATGCCGTTCGGCCTGTTTCCCACCAGGGACGGCGGCGTGGCAATCGCAGCCCCCGGGCCCGGCCACTGGGCGCTGCTCTGCGAAGCCATGGAACGCCCCGACCTGCTGGAGGACGAGCGCACCAAGAACACATTCATCAGGCGTCGAAATCAGGGCTACGTGGAAGGCGAAATCGCCGCCTGGACCCGGCAGCACACCAAACAGGAAATCTTCGAGGCGCTCGGCGGCAAGGTTCCGTGCGGGCCGGTGAATACGGCGGCCGACATCTTCGCCGACCCTCACGTGAAGAGCCGGGAGATGATCGCGGAGTTCGATCTGCCCGGGGACAACCCGCCGGTATCGATCGTCGGCAACCCCATCAAATACACCGAAACGCCCACGGGCCTGTACCGAAGGCCGCCCATGCTCGGCGAACACACGGAAGAGGTCCTGGAAGAATTCAACATCAGCAGGAACAAGGCATGAATCAACCCAGACTGCGCCGGTCCGAATTGGCCGTGCCCGCCTCGAGCGAGCGGTTCATCGAGAAGTCGGCGGCATCCGCAGCGGATCTGGTCTTTCTCGATCTCGAAGACGCCACCGCCCCGGATGCGAAAGAAGGCGCGCGCCAGACCGCGGTGGATGCTCTCAATGGCCTCGATTGGGGCAGCAAGGTCCGGGCCGTGCGCGTCAATGACCACGAAACCGAATGGGCCGTGTACGACATGGTCAGCATCCTGGAAGGCGCCGGGAACAACCTCGACGTGATCATCGTTCCCAAGGTGAAGAAGCCCTCTGACCTCCTGTTCTTCGAGACCCTGCTGAAGTCCCTGGAAAGGAAGCTGAAGATCAAGAAGCCCATCGGTCTCGAAGTGCTGATCGAGGAGGCGGAAGGGCTCGGCAACGTGGAGGCCATTGCCCGCTGTTCAGACCGGCTGGAAGCGCTGATCCTCGGTTTTGGCGACCTGGCGGCGAGCATGGGCATGCGCTTCGGCCACGAGCGGGACGAATCCTTGCGCTATCCCGGTGACCTGTGGCACGCCCATCGCGTGCGCCTGATCGCCGCCTGTCGGGCCGCCGGCATCGATGCCATCGACGGCCCGTTCGGCAACTTCAGGAATGCCAATGCCTACCGGGCACAGGCCTCGTGGGCGGCGACCCTGGGCGCAGTGGGCAAGTGGTGCATTCATCCGAGCCAGATCGAGCACGCCAACGAGATCTTCGCGCCTTCGGAAAAGGAAATCGCCGTGGCCAGGAAGATGGTGGATGCCTACGAAGCATCGGTGCAGTCCGGCGACGGCGCCGCGGGGGCCGGCGGCATGCTGGTCGATGCTGCGACCGTGCGTCTCTATCAGCCGGTCCTCGACCGCGCCCGGCAGATCGGCCTGCTCCAATGACCGGCTACTTCACTGAAGAGCGCAAGCTCATCCAGGAATCGGCGCGGGAATTCACCACCAACGAAGTGCTGCCCGTGGCCAACGCGCTGGACCCGGACAAGGGCCTGATCCCCCGTGAGCTGATCGGGAAGATGGGCGAACTGGGGTACTTCGGCATCCTCATCCCGGAGGACAAGGGCGGGCTCGGTCTGGGCGTGTTCGAGTACTGCCTGGTGGCCGAGGAACTGGCCCGGGGCTGGATGAGCGTGGCCAGCATCATTGCCCGGGGCAACGGCTTCCATCGTTCGGTTCCGGGTTGGGGGGAGGCGCGGGATGCCAGGATCGCCCGCATGGCCGTGGGCGACTACCTGGGCGCCTTCGCCATGTCTGAACCCAACGCCGGTTCCGACATGGCCGCCGTCACCTGCCGGGCAAGGCGGGACGGCGATCATTGGGTGATCAACGGCAGCAAGTACTGGTGCACGTTCGCAGACCAGGCAGATTTCATCAGCGTCATCTGCCGCGTCGATACCGACCGCGAGGAGCGCCAGGCCGGCATGACCGCAATCGCTGTGGAAAAGCCGCGCGGCCAGCTCCCGGACGGCGTGGTCGGCAGCCCGATTCCCAAAATCGGCTACCACGGCTGGAAGACCTTCGAGCTGCAATTCGACAATGTGCGGGTGCCCGCGTTCGACGCCCCGGAGCGACGCGGAACCCAAGGTGGCGGCGGCTTCGTCGGCATCCAGCAGGGTTTGGAAGTGGCCCGTGCACATACGGCAGCCCGTTCCATAGGCGCCGCCCAGGGCGCTTTCAACGTGGCCGTCGAGTACGCCAACGAGCGGGAGCAGTTCGGCCGGCCGATCGGCAAATTCCAGGCGATTCGCTTCAAGATCGCCACCATGGCGACGGAAATCGAAGCTGCGCGGCAGCTCATGTACTACGTGTGCAACGAAATCGATTCAGGGCGCCGCTGCGACAAGGAAGCGGCCATGGTGAAGTACTACGCGGCTGAAATGTCCGAGCGGGTGACCTCCGAAGCGCTGCAGATTCTCGGTGGCGCAGGCTACACCACGCACTACCCGGTGGAGCGTTACTGGCGGGATGCGCGGTTGACCAAGATCTTCGAGGGCACCTCGGAAATCATGCAGCGCATCATCTCCGACCGAATCCTGGGCCGTTGACTTGGCCAACCAATGAGGAAGCGAAGTGGGTAAGGTCAGTGGCAAGCGCCTGATCGTCGAACTTTGAGGAGGACCATGGAAATTGAAGGCAAGGCCGCTGTGGTGACCGGGGGCGGCAACGGCATCGGTCGGGCCATCTGCCTGGCCCTTGCAGCCAAGGGCGCCAATGTGGCGGTGGCGGACATCGAACTCGAAGCTGCGCAAGCCGTGGCGGCGGAGGTGGCGTCGAGCGGCGTCAAGAGCATCGCACGGCAGGTGGATGTCGCTGTGGAGGAAGAGGTTCAGGCGCTGGCGGATGCCGCATGGGCCGCTTTTGGCAACGTCGCGATCCTGGTCAACAACGCCGGCGTGATGCATGCCACCAAACCGCTGTGGGAAACCAACACCGACGAGTTCGATTGGTGTTTCGCCGTGAACGTCCGCGGCGTCCTGAACGGCATCCGCGCATTCGTGCCGAGATTCGCCGCGAGCGACCAACCGGCGTGGATTCTCAACACGGGGTCGGAGCACAGCTTGGGTGTGCCGCATCTCTTCGGGGGGCTCTATACCGCGACCAAGCACGCGCTGCTGGGCCTTTCCGACGTGTTGCGGCGAGAGTTGCCAGACCATGTGGGCGTCACCGTGCTCTGTCCGGGCCTGGTGGAGTCGAGCCTATGGAGAGCTTCCGAACGACGACAGGCCGTGTTCGGCAGCGCCGAAAGCCCGAACGAGGCGGGCGCAGCCGCCATGAAGCTGGGGATGCCCGCCGAAGACGTGGCGAACAAGGCGATAGCCGCGGTCGAAGCCGGCAGTTTCCTGGCGATCTCCCATGCCCACGTCATCGACTACGCCGAGGAACGCTGGACGGAGATCAAGGACGCCTGCGCCGCCCAAGCGCCACGCAGCCCGGGGGATGACCAGTACAAGCTCGATGTCGTCATCGAGAAGCTGACCAGCCGGAACAGGGGAGATGAAGCATGATCACGCTGTACCAGTTCGCGACTTCGCCGTTCACCGAGAAAGTGCGCCGAGCGCTGAACTACAAGGGCATCGACTTCGACGTGCACGAGGTGGCCCGGGCCAAGGTCGGAGAAGGGGCCTACAAGGACGTCAGCCCCACGGGAAAGTTCCCGGTCATCGTCGATGAAGGCCACGCGGTCTGGGACTCCACGGACATCATTTTCCATCTGGAACGCAAGCACCCAGGCCCCAGTCTGATACCGAGCGACCCTCGGGAGGCCGCCATCGCCCATGCCATCGAGGAGTGGGCGGACGAGAGTCTGTACTTCTACGAAATGACCATGCGGCTCTCCTGGGAGAACAACCTGGAGGCGGCACTGGACGAGTTTGCCGAGTCCATGCCCGGCGTGCCCAGGCCCCAATTGAAGACGATGATCCTGAACACGGTGGGGCAGCTGACTCAGGCCCAGGGTGTCGGCAGGAAACCGCGCGACCAGATTGTAGGTGACGTGGAGCGCCATCTCGGTGCATTGAACGCGCTCCTCGAGGGTCGCGAGTGGGTGGTCGGTGACGCCCTTTCCTACGCGGATCTGGCGCTGATCGGGCAGTTGAATGCCCTGCTGTACGCCGAAGAAGCCCGTGCGGCGCTCTCGGCGCTGCAAGATGAGGACGACATCACACCCTGGATGCAGCGCCTCGATCGAGTCGCACCGAAATGACCAAGGCCAACCAGACGGAGAATCCAGCCATGCCGCCATCTGTCAAGCAAGGGGAATCCCCTCGCGCTCCCCAGCTGAAGGGTCTACCAATCGACACCAATCTCGTCGATCCGGACCTGATTCCGGGTCTCGAAGGGCCGCCCCACGCGCTCTTCGATGCCTGGCGGCAGTCCGATCCCGTGCATTGGAACCCGCCCAACGAAAGCTACCAGTCCCCGCTGCCCGATGGCCAACTGGATCAGGGGTTCTGGGTGCTGACGCGCTATCAGGACCTGTATGAGGTTTCCAGAAACCAGGACCTGTTTTCCTCCCACGAGGGTGGCCCGATCATCTGGGACCTGAAAGGCGAGTCGCTCCAGCGCCAGCAGGCCAACCTGATGGGGATGGAGAAGCGGCAGCACCTGGCCATGAAGCGCCTGCTGCTGCCCCCATTCGCGCCGCGGCAACTGGCTGCGTTCGAGCCTGAAATTCAGCAGGCGGCCAAGGAAATCGTCGACGCCGTTGCCCCACGGGGTGAGTGCGAGTTCGTCTTCGACGTGGCATCCCGCCTGCCGGTGTACACCTTCTGCAAGCTGATGGGCATCCCCAACGAGATGCGCGAGCAGGTGTTCCGGCTCGGCAACCTGGCCGCCGACACGGAAAACCGGGTGGAGGGGGAGGAACCGGCATTGTTCCAGCTCTTTGCCATCAGCGATGCGCTGTCCGCCGAGAAGCGGGAAAAGCCGGACGCCTCGCTGCTCAGCAGCCTCATTCACAATGAGGTGGATGGGGAAACCCTTGACCAGCTTTCGATCAACATGTTCTTCGTCACCATGTCGATCGCCGGCCACGAAACCACCCGCGGCACGGCCGTGCACTTCATAAGGCTGATGCACGAGCACCCGGAGCAGTACGAACTGCTCGAGAGCGACTTGGACAAATACCTGCCGAATGCCATCGACGAGGTGCTGCGCCACTCGCCGCCGGTCATCAAGTTCCGCCGTACCGTCATGGCAGACACGGAGATTGGCGGCCAGCCCGTGAAAAAGGGCGACAAGGTCTACCTCTCCTATCCGGCAGCCAACCGGGATCCGGCGGTCTTCGACGACCCGCATCGCTTCGACATCACCCGGGAAAACGCCAACAAGCACCTGGCCTTCGGTACCGGGCCCCATGTCTGCCTGGGCGCACGGCTCGCGCACATGCAGCTCAAGGCGCTGCTCACAGAGATCGTCACCCGCATCCCGGACATTCGTCCCACCGGAGAAAAGGCCATGCTGCGTTCCATCTGGTTCAATGCCATTGTGCGGATGCCCGTTGCCTTTACGCCGGAAGAGCATCATTAGCCGGCATCCGTCACCAACTTTCTACGCAAGGGCGTCGAGGCGGTCATTCTCTTGAACGACCCTTCCGCATCGAGCGTGCATAGGAAGAAAACCACTCGTCGAGATACTCCTGGGTGCGGAACAGGTTCGAGGGCTTGCTGCGCCAGGGGCCGTGCCCTTCACCCTTGAAGATCAGGAGCTTGGTCGGAACGCCCCGAGCCTCGAGCGCGACGTAGTACTCGGCCGATTGCGACACCGGCGTGCGTCCGTCGCGCTCTCCCACCATGACCAGTGTGGGCGTATTCACCTTGCCGACGTGCATGATGGGCGAGTGTTCGAGCCAGGGCCCGGGGTCTTCCCAGAACGGCTTGGGAAAGCTGCCAAAGCTCCATCCGGCAATGTCGGATGTGCCTGCCTGGCTGATGTGATTGGTTACGGCGCAACTCACCGCCGCGGCAGCGAAGCGATCGGAATGCGACGTCAGCCATGCGGCCAGGGATCCGCCACCGCTGCAGCCCATCGCATGGATGCGGTCTTCGTCGACGATGCCTCGCCCGACGATGCGATCGACGCCGGCAAGCAGGTCGCCGGAATCGATCTCGCCCGGGAATGCATTGTCGATCGCATTGGCAAACGCGGCGCCGTAACCGGTGCTGCCACGCGGATTGGTCATGAGGACCAGATAACCGCGCGCGGCGAATTGATGCAGCCGAAAACTGAAATCGTTGCCGGCCATGTAGTGCGGCCCCCCGTGTATTTCGAGGATGAGCGGGTACTTCCCGTCGGGGTCGAAGTCCGGCGGGTGGAACAACCAACCCTGAATCTTCTGCCCGTCGGCAGACCGGTACCAGAACTCTTCCACCTCGCCCAGATCGACCTCGGCCATGGTGTCGGCATTCACCGCGGTCAGCAGCGAAATTTCGCCACTGTTCATGGCGATGGTGGCCACGTTGTATGCGGTTGTCGGCGTCGTATGGGACGCGATGCCGATACCGGTCTTGCTGACCCCACCCAGGTACAGGCGTTGCCGGCCCCGGGTGACGGCACGCGTGTTGCCGTCGAGGTCGACGAACTCGATGTTCGTCGAGCCTGCCCGGTCCTGGGTGACAAACACGCCGCTGACATCCTCGGCCCACACGAATCGATAGGCCTCGTCGGGCAAGTCGGGCACCAGTATTCGGGATTCGCCGCTCTCGAGGTCGATCAGACGCAACTCCCGGGGCGCAAAGGTGTCGGGTGACTTCGCGTAACCGCTGTGGACGACGTAGCGGCCGTCCGGCGATGCCGAGGGCGTGCGCCAGAATCCCGGCTCATCCGTAAGCTGTTCGATCTCTTTCGACTCGATGTCGACGCGGTATATGTTGGAGCGGTCCATGTTCTCGAGCACGTCGTCGAGCTCGGTATCACCGTCGAAGATGAGGTGCCGGCTATCGGCAGACCAGACAAATGCCGAACCGAAGAACATCCCCGAATAGCGCGCACCGACATACCAGTTGCCACTCGTGACCTGTTCGACGTTGCCGGTTTCGAGGTCGAGAACGAAAAGATGCCTGCGCGAATTGGCGATACTCCCCGAGGCGGTCCGAAAGTGCAGCCGGTCGACGACCGTCGGCCCTTCCGTCCATTTGGCCCCGTCGGGTGCGGCAGGCAACTCGACAGTCCAGGTGTCGGTGACAGGAATCGTCGATGCAAACGCCAGTTTGGCGCCGTCGGGCGACCAGACGATCGACGACGGCGAGACCTTCTCTTCGGTCGCCAGTCTCGGCTCCCCGAATCCACCTTGGGTCAGGCCCCGAATCAGGATTTGCGTGCCATTGTCGCCGCTCGCCGCATACGCGATGCGATCGCCACTCGGTGACCAGATTGCATTCCAGCCCTTGCCGAGTATTTCCTTGCCGGTGCCGTCCGTGTTCATTGCCCACAGTTCGCGGGACCACCGATCGTTGACCGGGTCAACCTTCGACCGGATGTAGATGACGCGATCACCTCGCGGGGATATTTTCGGTGACCCGGCAGTCTCCCACTCGAGATAGTCGGCAAGTTCCAGCGGCCGCGCACCGGCAGGACCGTTTGCCAGAAAGACAACACCGATCGCCAGAGCGACAAGAACGTGCCTGGCATTCATTCGTGTTCATCCCAGGTCGGGCTGATGCCGAACCGCGCACGCGTGCGTGCCGCCGGCCTGGCGCGCGTGGTCTCGCGGACGAAGATCAACGCATCGAAGGCATCGAGCACCGGAATCGGCGGGTGCTTTGCCTCGAGTTCGTCCGAGTACCTTGCGCCGGTCCAGCGCATGCGCCGAGGCACCTCGAGCCACAGCCGTGCTGCGCCGTCGCTCGCCGCTTCGCCCAGATCGACAAAGAAAGCGTCGGCGCCCACATCGGCAAGAAGCCCGTCGACGGACTCATCGGTCCCCGCAGTGACCGTATGTACCATGAACGTCGCCGGCGCTTCATCGGTCGCCGGGCGAAACGCCTGAAAGCTGCCCTTCTCGAATGCGAAGCCGATGGCGTAATAGTCCTCGCCCAACTCGTGCTCGAGCAGCATGCCCAGAACCCGTGTGTCGTTCATGTCGCGAGTCATGGCGACGTGGCCATTGTGCGCCCAGAGTGCGATGCGCTCATCGCCGCCTTCGATGTCACGGATCCAGTGGACCAGGTTGGCCATGCCACGATCTCTGACATCCGTAACCGACGTGGAGCGGTAGTACTTTCGCTCGTCCGGTTGCAGCGCCATGGCGAGCCACCAGGCACTGACCTGGGCTGCGCCCCGCGCGAGCTGGTAATCGCGAGCGCCCGCCTTGCCCGCAAGAGGCGCTTCGTTGCGCTCGACAAAAAGCGCGAGATCCATTGCCGCCCGCTGCATCCGCGTCAGCGAAGCCGGGCTGTTGATTTCCGACTTCGCCGCTTCGCGCGCATCGCCTTCAAGCGTTTCGAACGCAAGAAAGGCGTCAAATTGCTTCGTGATGTTCTCGGTCGCATCGGGCGCATGCTTGCGGACAAAAGCCACAGCGCGCTGCAGTGCTTCGTTACCGCCCTGCACATCGAAGCCGTAGAAGTTCAACTGTTCGCCACCACGGGAGTTGTAGGCCCGCATCCATCGGACGAGTTCAATGACCTCCTCGGTGTCCCACGTCCAGAAGCCGAGGCCGTTGACCAGTTCTTCGGCATCGCCCTCACCCGACTTGATGTAGCGATCTATCGCCAGGCTCTCCTCGAATTTCGCTTCGATGGCAAACGTTCGAAAGCCGAGTTCTTCGACGAGGTACTGGAACAGGCGATGCTTCAACTGAAAGAACTCCCGCGTTCCGTGCGTCGCTTCGCCAAGGCCGACGACTCTTGCGTCGCCGATGTAGCGCGCAAGGAAAGAAAGATCGGCGACCGACACGTGCGGGGCGATGTACTCGATCGGACGGGCGGCGGCAGCCACGGCTTCGAGTGCGTTACCCCTGGCTTCGTCCTCGGTGCCTGCGAATGCATACGCCGCAGCCAGGCACGCGCACGCGACCGGAAGGAACCTCACCATATGTCGGCCCGGTTGGACGGCGCGAGGTAGAGGGCATCGCCTTCCATGACATCGAAGGCGTCGTACCAGGCATCGATGTTGCGGAGAACCGCGTTGACCCGAAGGTGGGGCGGCGAATGGGAACCGGTCTCGATAAGCTGAATTTGCAACTGCTCGCGATCGATCGCCCGGCGCATCTGTGCCCATCCGAGGAAAAAGCGTTGCTCGGGCGTGAACTCCCCCGATGCCCGATGTTTGTCCGCATGCCCCGAAGCCTTGTACGCGTCGAAAGCCAGCGCAAGGCCGAAAATGTCGGCGATGTTCTCGCCGAGCGTCAGCTTGCCGTCGACGAAATGTCCCGGCAGCACTTCGTACCGATTGAACTGCTCTTCGACGACCGCCGCACGCTGCTCGAATGCTTCTGCAGATTGTGGTGTCCACCAATCCCGGAGCATTCCCGCGGCATCGAAGTGGCGACCAATGTCGTCGAACGCATGCAACAGTTCGTGGCCGAGCACGCCGCCGATGGCGCCGTAGTTGACGGCCGGATCGGCGTGCGCATCGAAGAATGGCGGCATCAGGTTGCCGGCCGGAACCGTGATCTCGTTCAATGCCGGGTGAAAGCCGGCGCCCGCACTCTGAGGCGTCATGCCCCATGCTGCGCGATCGGGCGGCTGTCCAATTCGGCGAACCGATGCACGCCATCGCCCGACGCGTGCTGCCCGAACGTTTTCGTACAACATGCCGCGGCTTATGAGGATGTCCGGCGCCTCCCGCCAGACGTCGGGATAGCCAATCTTTGCGGTCATACCGCCGAGCTTTGCGTAAGCTTCCCGGCGGGTCGCATCGTCCATCCAGTCGACGCGCTCGAGTCGGGTTCGAAAGGCAGACTTCAGCACGTCGAACATCGCTTCGACCCGACGTTTGGACGATTCCGGAAAGTAGCGCTCGACAAATGCCCGCCCGATTTCAAAGCCGTACACACGCTGCACGAATCGCAGCGCTTCCGCCTCGTTGTCACGATGGCTTGCCTGGCCGGATACCACTCGGCTGTAGAGCTGTTGCCTGGCGTCCCGGGATTGCTCGTCAAGGTACTGCGTATTGCCATTGAGGACATGGAACGACAGATAGGCCTTCCACACGGGCAGCGGTGTGCCGGCAATGACGTCGACCAGCTTGCCGACGCTGTCGGGAAATCGAACGATCAGGTGCGGGTATTCATCGATGTGCAGCTCGCCGAAAAACGGTTCCCAGGCAAACCCGGGGAATTCGGCTCCGACTTGCCGCAGCGTATAGGGATGCATGGAGTTCGCGAAGTCCCGTCGTTGCCGGGCGGAGGGCTGACTGGCCGCGATGCGAATCTCCAGCTCGATAACCGATGCAACGTCAGCATCGTCAGCCGGGAGTTGCAGCAGTTCGAGCCCCCGTCGGACCCACTCGGCGTAGGCGTCTCGATAACCACGGTAACGATCGTCGTCACCGAGGTAATTCCGAGCCGAGAACATGCCGAGCCCGCCGACATCCAGAAAGAACAATTGCCGATCCGGCCGATTGAAGTCGGTGTCGACAAAACCCGAAAACGGCGACTTGCCGCCGGTCTCCGGGTAGCGGGCAAACTCCCGTGCCAGATCGTCGTGGGAGTCGATCGCCTGAATCCGTTGGAGTTCGGGCCCCAGCGGCTCCAGGCCGCGCCGGTTGCGGGTCTCGATGTCCAGAAACGAGGCGTAAAGATCGCCGATCATTCGCTCCGTCTTCGACATCGTCGCGTCAGCCTCGATGCCGGCGAACGCCTTGACCAGCCCCTCGATGCGTTCATTGTTGCGATCCTGCATCATCGACCGCGACCCCACCCTGGACTTGTCGTCCGGGATTACCGTCGTTGCCAGCCAGGCACCATTCGCATACCGGTAGAAGTCGTCCCCGGGCCGAACCGATCGATCCATTGCGGATGTGTCGAATCCCCAGTCCCCGAAGGCCGCAGCCTCGTGAACGTCCGTGCGCGTCTGCCGGTCGTCGTTGCTGCACGCGAAGAGCAGAACGGCGGTACACACAACGACAATGGGGATTCGGTGCAAGCTTGTCGTCTCTCGAGAAGAGCATGGGGGTCCGAAACCCCCAATACCGATTTGCTGCTTCGGGGTAAGGTACTAAACCCCTTGTTCGCGGCTCACGTTTATCGACGAGTCAAATTCGCATCCGGGCACTGCTTCCTGGATTGGCAGAGGTATCGCCCGGTCAGAACCTTGCATTGAGCCCGAGTACGTAGGTGCGGCCAATCCGTGCCTGCACCGAAGCAAACTGTGTCAAGTAATTCGGTTGCGTCTCTTTGGTCAGGTTGTTGACGATGAAGCGTGCACTGTACCGGTCGCTGAAGTCGTATCCCAGATAGAGATTGTGGATCGTTTGCGAATCGGTCTTGGCAAATTCGAACAGGGGCACCGATGTTCCGTCATTGTCCCTTGCTGCCGCGTCCAGCCAGCCACCTTGAACGTAGTTCGCCTGCCACTGTGCCGTCCACTTGTCTTGACTGTAGGTCAAGGCGAACTGACCGCGAAGCTTTTCGCGCCCTACCAGGTCGACGTTGTCCGTGACGTCGAACCCGTCTGTGGACGAATCGTATTTTTCCAGTCGGAAAGCGGTCGCATCGATGTCGATGGTTCCCGGACCGACGTCGAAACCGTAGGCAAGATTGAAGGTGTAGCCGGCAAAGTCCAACAGGCCCGAATTGATGAAGCCTGCCTGATAGCCGGTCAAGATGAACGACGCACCGTCACGCGTGAACTGACCGCAGGCATCCGTCCCGGGGAAACCACTGCTGTCGTAGCAGGCGGCTACAACCTGACTGCCGTTGAAATTCTCGATGGCGTCTTCTATCTCGATTTCCTGGTAGTCCAGGGCGACCACCAGGCCGTCGACAAAGGTCGGTTGCCAGGCAACGCCGATCGTCCATGAATCCGCTTTCTCGTTTTCTAGCTCGACATTGCCCCCGATAGAACCCGGCACTCCCGTGATTGCGCCGGTGTAACTGGCGAGCCAGGTCTGGGCTGTCGCCGTATCCGGTGCGATTCCCGCAGCCACCACGGCATCGGCACAGTTGGCGGCGCGAGCCGACGGATTGGGCCCGCCGCTGATCTGGCTGTTCGCGCACGGGTCGGCGACCCCGGTGAAGAGCGGGCTTTGGCCGGCAAACAGTTCTGCGATGGACGGCGCCCGCACGGAACGAGTCTGATTGCCGCGAAGCGTGACGCCGCCAGCAAACGCAGCACGAATGCCCGCCGTCCACACGTCATCCGAGCCGGCGATACTGTTGTCGATACGTCGGTAGGCGCCTTCGAAGTTGAGCTGTTCGACGAATTCGTTGCTCAACAGCGGAACCACGAATTCCGCATAGAACTCCGTCGAATCGAATTCGCCGGCAACGTCCGGACTGCCGGCGCTCGCCCCGACCAGACCACCGGATTGCGTCAGAGGATCGGTTCGAAACGAAGACTCCTCCTCGCGATATTCGAACCCGGCGGCGAATTGCAGCGGACCCGCCGGCATGTCGAACAGATCGCCGGTAATGTTGCCCTGAATGAATCGCTGCTCGATTTCCGTATCCAGCGTCGACAGGGCACTCAGGTAGTCGATGGTGGCAGCATCGTTGTACGCACCGAATGGGCTGTAAGGCATGCACGAGTCGATGTCCGACTGTGTGGCGCCGGCCGCGCCTTCGACCCGCGATCGGCAAACAATCTGTTGACCGGTCGCACCGTCGACCCAGGCGTTTCGACTGGCGTCGAATGTCATGTCGCGAATGTCGGCAAACGTCGACGAATCGAGGATGATCGTGTCACCGGCGCCCGCCACACCATCGGCGCCGGGGTCGACCATGACCACGTCCGTCGCCAGGCCGAATCGCGCCGCATTGATGGCGCCCGAAACGTTGCTCGACTTCGCCCTGCCCTGGCTGTAGGAAAGACTCCAGGTGAACTCCCTGTCGCCTGCCTCGAAATCTCCTTCCAAACCCAGCACGCCGCTCCAATTGGTGCCACTGGCGGTGGTTGCCGCGGTCCCGAGGTCGGAGAGAGTCCTGCCGACCGTGATGTTGGGACCGAGCAGCAGAAACGGGAACGGCGCGCCGAAGAGCGCGGCCGACCCGGCGATGACGCCGCTGTTCATCTTCGCTCTGGCATCCGGGTTGATAAACGGGCTCGCGACCGGAATCGACAGGTTGAAGAACGGCGTTCCGGCGACTACGGGTTGACCGACCGGCTGGGCTGCATCGAGTTCCGAGAATCTCAGCAGCACGGTCAGGCGAACAGAGTCGCTGATGTCATAGTGCCCCAGTGTCATTGCATTGACGCGCTCGATGTCATTCAGCATCGGCGTAAAGTCGAGTTGGCGATAGAGCCCCGGGAAGTCGGGCTGATTCTGCGAAAAAAGGTAGGTTCCATTGCCGTTTCCGATGCCGACTGGAATCAGGTTTCCGCCTTCGTCGAACATGAGGATATCGCCTGTTGCGCCATCCTCCAGAAACCCGAGTGGAATGTCGCCAAACACCGCTGGTGCACCGAATCCGAGCAGGTCGATGGCTGGCGTTCCATATTGAGACACGCCCGGGAATCCGGTGTCCGTCTGGAACGTGTTCAACGGCAACGGTGGATTCGCGGTGAAAAAGCCGATGGGGTCGGTTGCGAGCAAGGGGTTGGTCAACTGAATGTCGTTTGCTCCCGGCCGCGCGTTTTGCAGCAGGCCGTTGCGTTCCGAATATTCCACTGCAACGGCGATATTCCCGCGATCGTCCGCCAGGTTGCTGCCGAATACCATCCGGGCGCGAACGTTTTCGGCATCGCTTTCGCCCGACTGGCCGCCCTGAAGATCCAGCTCGAGTCCCTCGAAGTCGTCCCTGAGCACGACATTGACCGTGCCGGCGATCGCATCGGCGCCGTATATCGGAGCGCCACCGATCGTGACCGTGTCGATACGCTCGACCAGTGCCGTTGGAATCGAGTTTATGTCGACCTGCAGACCGGAGGTGCCGACGCTGCGATTTGGCTGCGGCGCTGCGGAGGAAACGACTCGCTTGCCGTTGACCAGCGTCAGCGTTCGCTGCGTTCCGAGGCCAAACAGATCGACAAAGGTCAGCCCCACGTCCGCTTCGGACTGATTGAAGTCGGTATCGCCAATACCGGTCGACGAGAACAGCGGGATTTCGTTGATCGCCTCGCCGAGATTGAGACTTCCCCTGCGGTCGAGATATTCGCCATCGATTGCAACGGTAGGAAGCAGATTCTCGGCTGGCCGGCGAGTGATTCTCGATCCGGTTACCACGATTTCTTCAATCTCCTCGTCAACCTCCGCCTGTGCAATAGCGGTGACGGGAAAGCTGGCAAAAGTCGCCGTGACTATCGAGAAAACCGCGCATGTCTTGAGGCTGTTGTTCAACATTGAAGATCCCCCGAACATTCCCCAGGTTATGGATTCTTGACGCGTACCATTTCGTCGCAACTGCGCGCCGGCCGCAAGCGATTATTGGTGATTCTGAGGCTTAGGAATTCTGAGTCAGCGAGCCTGAAACAGCGGAAAGACCCGCTCGAACAGGTGCTGTCGCGTGTCGTTGTAAAGGTCGCGCTCCATTGACGTCGTGCGCGCATTGACCGCCATGATCGCCGCGGTACCCGAGCCCGGCTGCAGGTAGATGAACGACTGAAAAGCCAGTTGCCCACCCGTGTGCCCGATATATCGGGTTTGTTCGCCGGCTGCGGGACGATAATCGATGACAAAGAATGTCGTCGCCATCGACTCTGTCAGTCGTGGGAATTCCTCGTGTACGTGATGCGGTATCCACATTTGTTCGAGCGACCCACGATCGAGAACTTCGTGGCCGCCGTCACCGACCCCCAATAGAAAGTTCACGTACTTCACCATATCCGCGACCGGCCCATTCAGTCCGCCATTGCCCGCCGTCATGCCGGTATCGAAATCGATGCCATTCGCCTCGATCTCTTCGCCATCGACCCAGAAGTTATCCGACCGCCGGCTCTTCAGGTGCCAGGGCGTGACGTCGAAGTAGCTGTCGTACATCCCAAGGGGCCTCAGGATGTTCTTGTCCACATACTCCTCGATGTCGTCGTTGGTGATTGCCTCGATAATCCGGCCGAGCAGGCTCGTGCCCGGGTTCGAATAGGAATACGACGTTCCCGGCTCGAAGTGCAGTTGCGTATAAGGCAGCATGGCATCCCACTGCGACCACTCCTTGGGCTCATGTTCGTGCCAGTCTTCGCTGCCTCCCCACGGAAATGTCGACCCGCGCAAACCGGAGGTGTGCGTGAGGAGATGACGGATCCTGATGTCATCCATGCTGCCGTAGGGGTTGTGTGCTTCGCGCAGTACCGGGACGTACTTTGTGACAGGATCGTCCAGGCTGAGCAGCCCCCGGTCGCGGAGTTGCATGATGCCGATCGCCGTAAACGTCTTGGTGATCGATGCCCAATGATAGATCGTGTCTGCAGCAACCGGGCGCCGGGGCTCGAGCGTTCGTTGGCCGAAGTGGTGGGCGCCGATCGTTTTTCCGTCGTGCACGAAGTACAGGCTGCCGCCGACATAGCGATTGCCGGTGAGGTCCTCGTCGAACCGGTCGGTCACCGCCGCCCAGGCCGCCTCGAAAGGTTCGGCGCTCGATATCGGCATCGCAGCGCAGCCGACGAGCAGCATCAGACCGGCCAGCAAAACCGGAACACCTCGCCCGCATGTCTCACCAGTTTCCTGCTGCGAAGGCCGATTCACTCCCCTTCCTCCGCAACCGGGAAAAACTCGGTGAACAGACGTCTCCGCAGATTCGCCTCGGACGGATTGCCCGTGCCTCGCGTTACGGTGTTCGCGGCGACGACGGCAGTCTGACCCGTTCTCGGATTCGCGTAGACCGACGACCGATGTGTCAGCTGATAGCCGGAATGCCCAATCCAGATTTCGCGTTCGTCTCTGCCCGGAATCGCGTTTTCCGTGACGAAGAGGCCAAGTCCGACACTCACGCGTCGCTCGTCGTCGCTGCTCAACTCGTGTCCGGGCACGGACATCGTCCGCAGCGTATCGGCACGCAATACGTCGGGATGCTGAATCGTCCCGGCAACGAACCGCGCAAACCGGCTCATGTCGGCCAACGACGCGTTCAGGCCGCCGTTGGCCGCTGTGATACCCGTGTAGACGTCCGGCCCGATATCCCGAATCTGCCCGTCCTCGATGAAGTACCCGTGCGATTTCACACCTTCGAGGTGCCAGGGAGTCGAATCGAAATAGGCGCTGTACATGCCGAGCGGTTTCAGGACGTTCTTGTCGATATAGACCTCGATATCATCGCCTGAAATCTGCTCGACGATCTGTCCGAGGACGATCGTCCCCAGGTTGGAGTAGCCGAAGCGGCTGCCCGGTTCGAACCGTACGTCGGTGTACGGCATCATCGCGACCAACTGCGACCATGAATGCGGCTCGTGCGGTTGCCACTCGGCGCCGTTGTCCTTCCAGGGCCAGGATGGACTGCGCAGCCCCGACGAGTGCGACAGAAGCCGTCGGACCGTGATTTGCTCGACGGCGCCAAACGGATTGTGAATCGCGCGCAGCTCGGGCAGGAAATCGACAGCAGACGCATCCAACGTCAGAAGCTCACGCTCGATCAGCTGCATGATCGCGACGGCGGTGAACGCCTTGGTCACCGACGCCCAGTGATAAATCGTGTTCGCATCGACTCGTTTACCGTTTGCCGCGTCGGAAAACCCGTAGCCAAACCGGCCGACGGTTTCGTCTTCGTCGGTGAGGATGAAGCCGGCGCCAACGACACCCTCCCCTTGCAGTTCCGCAGCGAAGCCGCTCTCGAGTTCACGCAGGACATCCTGAGCCGAGCCTGCTTGCGCGGCAGCCATTGCCACCAGAAGCAGCCCGGGAATCAACCGTCGCAAGCACTTCATAGCGCACCCAGGATCAGGAACCCGACAACTGCAATGGCACCCGTTACGAGCGCGTAAGGCAACTGCGACACGACATGGTCGATAATCTCCACGTTCGTGCCGATGCTCGTCACGATTGTCGAATCCGATATCGGTGAGCAGTTGTCGCCGAACAGGCCACCCGCAATGACGGCGCCGAACATCAGTGCCGGGTCGAGCCCGGTGGCAGCCGCGAGCGGCAAGGCGATCGGAACCATGATCGAATACGTGCCATACGACGTGCCCGTCGCAAACGACATGCCGGCGCCGAGCACGAATATCAGGGCAGGAAGCACGAATGCCGGCAGGGCTCCGCCGGTGAGACCGGCGACATAGTTCCCGGTCCCCAGTTGCTGGGTCAGGTCACCCAGAGACAACGCGAACACGATCAGGATTCCGACCGGAAAGAACTCGGTCATCCCGCCGACCAGTTTTTCCTCGATCTGCAGGAAGCCGTATTCACGGCGAACCAGCAGGACGGCGGCGATCGCGACGATGGAAGCGGCCACCGCATACAGCACCGACCGCGAGCCATCCCCACGAGTGATGTCGCCGTCACCGGTCAGGTAGAGGCTCGCGAATACACCGATAACCAGGGTGACGACAGGGACGAGCATGTACTCCAGGCGCCCGCGCGGCCCCGACTCCGAATCGTCGTCGCCACCGTCCGACGCCAGCTCCGCGTCGGCCTCGTGTTTCTCGCGTGCGGCCACTTCGAACCGGCGCATGGGCCCGATAGTGAGCCCCGACAGCATCACGTACAGCACCAGGAACAGGCTCACCCAGCTGTACAGCATGAACGGAATCGCCTGGAGCAGGAAACCGAACGGCTCGGTCACGCCCTGGGCGAGCAGCAGACCCATGTAGAACGCCGCCCAGCCGTTGATCGGCACCATGGCAACAACGGCAAGCCCGACGGTGTGGACGAAGTAGGCCATGCGCTGGCGCGATATGCCCAGCTTGTCATACAGCGGCCCGACCGTGGTGCCGTTGATCAGAATGTTGCTCCAGCCCTCGAGAAAAAGGCTCGCACCGAGAAGGTAGGTCGTGCCGAAAGCCGTCCGTTTGTCGACGTTTACGCCGCTGCGCTCGAGGGTCGCGGCAAACGCATTGAAACCCTGGGCATCCTTGATCAGAGCGAGCAGCCCGCCGATCATCAGGCTGAACAGGATCAGGCGAAAATTGCCCGGTTCGCCGGCGATCCGGACCATGTGATCCAGCATGCGGAATGGCGATTCGAGAACGGACGACCCGTCGAGGACGACGTGAGCCGCAAAAATGCCGACGAACAACGCCGGCAAGACGCGCTTCTTCCAGAGCGCGAGTGCGATTGCCGCCACTGGCGGCAGCAGACTCGAAAGACCGAACTCGGTGTCCATGGGGAACTCGACGATTTCCGGATCGCGATTGTTACATGCTTGTCTGCAGGAAGTCGGCGACTCGAGCAAATCAGTTGTCGTGGGGCAAGGCTCAGGAATTCTGACGCAGGGGCCTCGTTCAGCCCGAGACGCCGGCCTGCCCACCGAGCCACTCGACGAAGGCCGTAACCGATTCGGACCTCGGTCGATTGGCGTTTTCCAGGCAATAGAAGCTCTTGGGCAAAGCCACCCTGAGCTCGAATGGCTCGACCAGCCGGCCTTCGCGGAGGTCCGACTCCACCAGAATCCGGTGCCCCATGACGACGCCCTGCCCCGAGATCGCGGCAGACAGCGCCATGCTGTACAGGGTAAACGAAGTCAGCCGCCAGTCGCTGTCCGGCTCGATACCCGCGACCTCGAACCAGGCGTCCCAGTCCGAGGCCCAGTACTTGTCCTGCAAACCGGGCACCTTGAAGACATCGGCGTGATCGACGATGTTTTCGCGGGTGACGACATCCGGCGACATCACCGGGAAAATTGCATCATCGAACAGTTTGAGCATCTTCGCCGAAACGCCTTCGCCTGCCCCATAACGAAGCGCCACGTCGAAGTTCGACTCTTCGAGCGCCAGCACGGCCGAATCCGCAGAGACCTCGACGGAAATATCGGGATACTCGTCGCGAAACTCGCCCAGTCGGGGAACGAGCCAGCGCTCTCCGAGGGCGGGCATGACGGTAACCCTGAGAACACGCGCCCGTTTCCTGTGCGAAACGTCGATGGAGGCTTCCCCGATCTGGTGTATTGCAGGTGCGATACGATTCGCGTATTCACGACCGACTGCGGTGAGTTCCACCCCCCGCGGCAGGCGCCTGAACAACTTGATACCAAGGTAGTTTTCGAGTTCCTTGACCGTACGACTGACGGCGCCCGGCGAGACCGACAACAGGTCTGCCGCGGCAACGAAGCTGCCGGTGCGAGCCGCCACTTCGAAGACTCGAACCCAGCCCAATGGAGGAAGTCGGTCTGCCATATATCAGGAAACTCGGTACCTGGCCCGACCCGGTCGTGAATGAATGCAGGCAGGCTGGCAACAGGTGTGAAAGTACAGGATGCGCGTAGCAGGAGCGCGCTCGAGAAGTACCTGACAGCACCTCGAGCACGCGGCGGGAGCACAACCGGTGATTTCGCGGCTGTTGACGGCCGCAACCGTCCATTCGCGAACAGGTGCGACCCGAGCCTGTTGACCCACAAAATTTAAGTCTTTGCGCCACAATAAATCATTTGCAGTCGTAAGCAAGCCTGTTCGATAAATGAGCATCGAGCCGACCCGTTGGCGCGACCGATCGAAATCCCTCATGACGAAAGAGATGGCACACAATCTGCGCGCGCCGACAGCCACGCTGGACGAGCTCGTCAATCGATTCCCCCGCATGTCGTACGCCCGACTGCCGACGCCGATACATCGATTGAACCGCCTCAGCGAGATACTCGGATGCTCGATCTACTGCAAACGCGACGATCTGACCGGCTTCGGCTTCGGCGGCAACAAGATTCGCAAACTCGAGTACCTGATCCGCAATGCGGTCGACGCAGGCGCCGATGCGATCGTGACCTGCGGCAGCAACCAGTCGAACTGGTGCCGGTCGACGGCCGTCTCGGGCGCGGCGGCAAACCTGAATGTCCACCTCGTGCTGGGTGGGGGCAAACCCGAAGTGCTGACCGGCAACCAGCTCTTGAGTCACAGGGTCGGCGCGCATTTCCACCATCTCGAAAACGACGAGGACGAGGAACTCGAGGCCGCCAGTATCGCCCTGGCAGAAGAGCTTTCCAACGACGGCTACCAGGCAAGGCGATTCGTCATGGGCGGGTCCGACGGGCTGGGATCGATCGGCTACGTCGATGCGTTTCGCGAAATACTCGAATACGAAAGGGATCGGGGGATCGAATTTTCCAGCATCGTTGTCGCGACCGGCTCCGGAGGAACCCAGGCAGGGCTGATCGTCGGCCAGACGCTTTCGAACTGGGGCGGTACGATCATCGGCATGAATGCCTCCCGCTCGACGGCAGCGCAGATACAGCAGGTACGCCGCGTGCTCGACCGTGTCGATGAGTTCCTCGGCATCGATCTCGGCGCCGCGCCCATAATCACCGACGACTCGTACGTCGGCGGCGGCTACCGGAAACGAACCGACGCGTGCGAAGAGGCGATCGATCTGTTTGCACGAACGGAAGGCATCTTTCTCGACCAGGTCTATGCCGGGAAGGCAGCCGCAGGCCTCATCGATCATGCGCGCAAGGGCAGATTCGGCGACCAGGACAATGTCCTCTTTATCCACACCGGCGGTACGGTACAACTCTTCGAATAGAGATATGTCAAGGCGCACCCTGTACTTTCGCACCTCTTGCCGGCCTCACGACGTTCATACACGAACAGGTCGATCCAGCCCTTTCATGCGTTCATTCCTCATATTCCTGCTCGCGTCCGCGTTTGGCTGCGCCATTGCCAGCGATGCACCGTCCCCGTCGACACTGCCCGAAGAGATGCGAGTCGTCATCGACGATGTCATCGGCGATGCGTCGGTCATCTCGCTCGCCGAGTCCTCGCACTTCCTGGACGAGTTCCACAGGTTCGGCGTCGAAGCCTTCAAGTACCTGGTCGAGGAACACGACGTGCGGCTGTTCGTGCTCGAAACGATGTGGGCCATCGAGGAGAACATCATGGCGTACATCGCCTCCGACGCGATCGAGATACCGCCGCACCAGGCGCTCTATCTCAATGCGTTCAATTCGGAGCGCATGAGAGCGCTGCTGCTCTGGATTCGGGCATGGAACCGCGCCAATCCGGACGACTCGATCGTCGTAACGGGTTACCAGCCGGAACAGCCTGTAACCGATGCCAGGGCAATCCGGGCATTCTTCGCCGAGACGTCGATCGGCATTCCGACCTGGGCCCACAATGTGCTCAATCAGTACGCGTTCTACAACGGCGAACACGAGACGGACCTCGATTCGATCGTCTTCTCGAGTTCCCGTTACCGGGCCGGTGAAATCATCTACACGCCCGAACAGCGTCTCGAAATCGTCGATGCACTGATCGCCATCGAAGACGTCATTCTTGCCAATCGCGACAGATTCGTCGCCGAAGTCGGCAACTCGGCGATTCGCGAACTCGAAATGCACGTGCTGAGCTTGCGCACCAGCATCGACACGCTGACCTACATGATGGATTTCAGCAATACGTTATCCAGGGACGACCCGGATTTTGCCGAGAAACAGAACGCGGCATCGTCTGCCGGCTATCGAATCGGCGACATGGTGCGGGCCAAGATCTTCTTCACGCTGCGCGAGACGCGCCACGCCAATCGACGCGCCGTCGTCTGGATGCACAACTGGCATGCTGCGAAACGCGCCGAACACCTCGATGTCGTCGATGCGGTATCGCACACCGGCATCCAGTCGGGAACGGCATCGGTCGGTTCCCGCTTCCATCGCGTATTGGGCGACGACTATGTCGTGATCGCCAGCCTCACGCGCTGCGAGAGTTGCGAGATCGATCGCGCAGACAGCCTCGAGGATGCCTTCCACAGGGAGTTCGGCGACACCATCGCACTGATCGACCTCGACGATGCGGGCAACCTCGAGGAAACCGTGTCGTCACCGGGTACCGCCTACGCGCAAAACCACAACATGCTGTTCCGCAACCTGGTGCTGACCGACCAGTTCGACGCGATCGTGTACTTTCCTCGTTCGAAACTCACGATCGAGCGCAAGTGACGCAAAGTGGCTCCATTCGCGCCAACCTGCATGTCTCACCAACTTCCTGCTGCGGACGCCGATGTACTCGCCCTGCGCCCTCGCGACGAAAGCTGGTGAAATACTCGGGTTGAACCATCGATGGTTGGTAGACACATTCACTTTTCCGTCTTAGCCCAGAGGTCCCGGACACTGAAGAACGGTCGGTCGGGCGCCTGCGCATGGATGAAGTCCTGAACCATCGGCACGTCCGGATAGTGGAAGTGGGCGCCGCCTCCGAACAGGATGCCTCGACCCGAGGCCGGTATGGCGTTGGCCCAGACCAGGCTGCGCACCGAACCGCCAAATGCGGTTTCGCCGTAGCGGAAGAACAGGAACTCCAGGCTGCTGCCTTCGATGGCAATGACGCGGGCGCCCGCAGCGTGGGCCGCCTCGGCCAGCTTGAAGTAATAATTTTCCTCGCCCGTTGTCTTCGGCCCCGCTCGCCCGTTCCAGGCATCCGCGTAGTAGTCGACGAGTCTGCCCCGGGCCTCGTCGTACTCCGGCGTACCCGCAGCGGCGTCATTGAACGCATCCAGGTCGGGTTGCTGGACCGTATTGAGCGACTCGAATCCGATCCAGTCGAACCCACCGGCTTCGATCACCTTCATGAGCTCATCGGCATCCTTGGAAATACCGTGCACCGCCTCGGGAAACAGCAATATGCCGTCCTGCGAACGGCGAAACGCTGCCAGTTCCGGGTCGACGGTGACAGTCGCCCGAACATCGCTGTTCATCAGTTCGTAGGTGACCTGCTCCAGTGCATGGAATTCGTTCTCGACCAGGTAAGCGTCGGCCCGATCGATCTCGGCAATCTTTTCGACCAGTGTCTGCACGTTGGCGCGCGCCTGCCGCCAGCTATCGCCACTCAGAACGACATGGCTGACGGGAGCCTCGTTACCCATTACGACGAGCGTACTGATGGGGTAAAACGTCGCGGTGAATCCCTCACCAAACCTCAGGGTTACCGAGTTTTCGTCTTCGGACTCGAGTGCCGCATGGGCGGGAACGAAGTCGGCGAAGATTTCTTCGCGCGTCACGTCTCCTATTGCCTGGGCACCGAAAAAGTCGCTCAGGTACGGGCTCGGTATCGCTACCGTCGGCGGAAACTCCTGATCCATGAAACCTTCCGGAGACAGGAATCGCCTGACCAGCGGCATCATGTCGATCTGATGCACGAACCGCTCGACGGGCTCCGGCGCGTTTTCAGCCGAAATCGGCTCGCCATTGCAGGCGCCCAGGACGGAAACGACCCCAAGCAGAAACGCGATGCGAGTTGCAAACCCCGCGCGCCGGGAGGACGACGTGCAAGGAACACCCGACACCCGCGCAGAGAGAACGGGTGTGCGGTGCCCCACGATTGCCAATTCAACAAAACCAATCACTCGAAAAGCAGGTTCCACGAATGAAAACGCGCTCATATCGGGCCTCCCCCAAACAACGTACGGCAATTGATCCGATTCTGACCCAGCGAAAAAGAGGCAACAACACGATCTGGTCGAGTATTGCTGACCCTGAGGCTCTGTAATAATCATCCTTGCACCAGGGTCGACCTGTTCGTGAATGAACGTAGCAAGTCTGGCAAGGGGTGTGAAAGCGCCGGGTGCGCGGAACAAGAACGCACGTTGAGCACGCGGCGGAAGCACATTCGAGACTTTCGCTGCAATTGACGGCCGCAGTCGTTCGTCAACGTGACCTGCGAACAAGAATCCGAGGTGGACGACAGCATGAATCCCGTCAAATCTGCGATTATCTGCGCCCTTCTCGTCGCCGGGCCGATCGGATACGGAGACCCCGAATCCAGCGTCGACACCTCCGCCCGGTACAGCCTTCACATCCGTGGAGGAACTGTGGTGGACGGTACGGGCAAGGCGCCATTTCGCGCCGACGTTCTGATCGATGGCGACGAGATCGTTCATGTCGGCCCGGTCGACGAATCACGAATCACGGCGGATGAAGTCATCGATGCCACCGGCAAGGTCGTGACGCCCGGGTTCATCGATACGCATGCCCACGGCGACCCGCTCGTCTCGGGTCTGCAGGAGAGTTTCGTCCTGCAGGGCGTTACGACGAAGGTCGCAGGGCAGGACGGTCGCACCCCGGGTTTCAGCACGAACAACACTGTTTCCCTCGAGCAATGGCGCGAATCGATGCAATCGCCCGACATCGACGCGGCGTATCCGCGAAGCCTCCTGGAGTGGACGCACAAGGTCGAGCGGGCCGGCATCGCCCCAAACATCGCGACGCTGGTCGGTCTGGGCTCCTTGCGCTGGATGAGTGGGGTCGGGACCGAGCCGGTGCCGACGCAAGACCAGCTCGACACCATGATCGACATCATCGAAGCAGAAATGGACGCCGGCGCATATGGCTCGAGCAGCGGCCTCGAGTACATCCCGGGCCGCTATTCACGGACCGATGAACTGGTGGCACTCGCGAAAGCCGTTGGCGCGAAGGATGGCGTCACCATGAGTCACATGCGCACCGAGGACAGCGGAAAGATCCTCGCAGCCATCGATGAACTCATCGCACAGGGCGAATACGCACGCGTGCATGCGGCCCACATGAAGATCGTCAGCGGCCGATCGCGGCAGGAGGCGACCGACGTCGTCGCAAGGATGGCAGAAGCGCGTGCGACCGGGGTAGACATCACCGGCGACGTCTATCCATATCTTGCCGGAATGGCCGACCTGTGGCTCGTGTATCCCACATGGGCCAAGCAACGCAGCGAGTTTGAAGATGCCGTTGAAAACGATCGGCCGCGCCTCGCGCAAGCGCTTCTCGAGCGCGTCACGGAGCGCGGCGGTCCGGAACGCATCCTGATTACCAGTGGCAAATTCAAGGGAAAGAACCTGGCCGAGGTCGCGGATGAGTTATCGCTTTCGTTCGTCGACGTACTGATCGACGTGTTCGACTTCGGCGGTCCCGGCGCCGCGCACTTCACGCAGCACGCGGTCGCACACGATGTGTTCGTTCTCGCCGACAACATCGCGATTTCCACGGATGGGTCGCCATCGATGAGCCATCCGCGCAGCTACGGTTCGTTCCCGAAGGTCATCGAGGAATACGTCGTCAACGACCCCCGCATGTCGCTGGAAAAAGCCATCTTCAAGATGTCCGGCCTGCCCGCCAGGGTGACCGGCATCCGCGACCGCGGCTCGATCGCAAAGGGCATGCAAGCCGACCTCCTGGTATTCGCACCCGAGAACATCAGGGCGCGGGCAACCTGGATGGCGCCGAAGACGCCACCCGACGGTTTCGACGTCGTCATCGTCAATGGCCGAATTGCTGTCCGCGACGGCGTTCTCAGCGATAAACCGTACGGCAGGATCTTGCGCAAGGGCGTGAATTGACGCCATTCGAGCGCGGGTCGCCGGCCCGTTCCAAAAAGCCAACATGGTGTCAGTGACCAGGTTTTGGTGACCGATGCGGGCCAGTTTCGCGCTTTTTAGCTTCGAGAAGACTCCAATCGTTCTACCGCCACCATTGCGAACCAAGGAGAAGCATGGAATGTCGGTCAGTCCGCCAGTTGTTTCCGTTTGGTCGAGTTCGGCTGGACTTCCGTTTGCGTAGTAGCCTTCCGGGCGGCGAGGTCCGCGTCACGCACCGCTTGCACTTGGGCCATTGCTTTCCGAATAGAGTTACTTACACGGGCAAAGTGAGCTGCTGTTTCGCTTTTCGGCTGAGTTGCCAAGACCGTTCTCCTTCATTGTCGAGTGGCCGGGTCAGTTTGGCAGGCGGCTCTCCAGAATCGCGACAGCCGGCAAGGTCTTGCCTTCGACGAATTCCAGGAAGGCGCCGCCGCCCGTGGAAATGTATGAGATTCCCTCGCGCACGCCGTACTTGTCAATGGCGGCCAGAGTGTCGCCGCCGCCTGCCACCGAAAACGCCTCGCCGTCGGCGATGGCCTCCGCCAGCACGCGTGTTCCCTCGCCGAACTGGTCGTATTCGAAGACGCCGAGCGGCCCATTCCAGAGGATCGTGCCGGCATCCGCCATCCGGGCTTTCCAGCGCCTGGCCGTTTCCGGCCCGATATCGAGAATCATCTCGTCGTCGGCGACCTCGTCGAGCAGGCGAACGACCGCGGTTTCGTGTTCGTCGATGCGCTTGCCGACCATGACGTCATGGGGCAGGGGGACATCGACTCGTTCCGCCAGCCCCGCAGCAACTTCGAGCAGGTCCGCCTCCAGCACAGACCTGCCGGTGCGATAGCCGGCCGCTGCGATGAACGTGTTGGCAATACCGCCCCCGACAAAGATGCCGTCGGCGAGCGAGGCGAGCTTGTCGAGTACGGTGAGCTTGGTGGAAACCTTCGACCCGCCGACGATTGCCAGAAGCGGCCGTCGCGGATTGTCCAGTGCCCGGGAAAGCGCATCGAGTTCGTTCGCGAGCAGCGGCCCCGCGCAGGCCACCGGGGCGAACCGGGCAACCCCGTGCGTCGACGCCTGGGCACGGTGTGCAGTGGCGAATGCATCCATGACGAACACGTCGGCCAGTGCAGCCAGGCGCCGTGCCAGCGTTTCGTCGTCGGCTTTCTCACCGCTCAGAAAGCGGACGTTCTCGAGCAACGCAATGCGCCCATCCGAGGCTGCCGCTGCATTCAGATCGGACAACAGCGGCACCGCCTCGCCGAGCATGTCCTCTAGTCGCGATGCCACCGGCCGCAACGAGAACGCCGGGTCGAACTTACCTTCCCGCGGGCGGCCGAGGTGGGACATCAGCA
The DNA here is from genome assembly GCA_965221465.1 of Candidatus Azophilus sp. Classification (GTDB taxonomy): domain Bacteria; phylum Pseudomonadota; class Gammaproteobacteria; order Pseudomonadales; family Azotimanducaceae; genus Azophilus. The sequence goes on along the minus strand of OZ244892.1, from coordinate 3,895,166 downwards.
ACACACGGGCGCCCCGCTCGAGCGCCAGCTTCACCGTCGGCAGGGCCGCGGCAATCCTGGCATCGTTCGCCACCTCTCCCCGAGCGATCGGCACGTTCAGGTCCTCGCGGATCAAGAGGCGCTTGCCCGCGAGATCCAGTTCCTCCATCCGCTGGAAATTCATGCGGAAAGACTTGGACAAACCGCTCCGGAGAGCAAATCTCGACAAGGTTGGCGACGACCGCGCCTGGCATGGTCTTCCGTATACGAGTTTCCACGCCGAGGCCGGGGCGCGGACGTAGAGGCAGTAAACGACAGCAGTGCGAGAGCCGGCATCCGCTGCCGGCTTGCACGCATGGCAGCGGCAATCGTGTTCGCCCGGCGCGCCGTCTGTCCGTACCGAATGCCCGCTCCTGTTGCCGAAGGGTAGCCCGCAACCGGCCCATACGGTGGCATTCGCGTGCGCTCCGCGCTCATTCGCCAGCCGAATCCGCGATCGGGCGACCCAGTGTTTCCTCGACAAGCGCGACCAGGTTCTCCACGGTCATGCCCAACTCGGCCATGCCTTCGGCGCCCGGCGCGCTCAGACCGAACCGCTCGATGCCGAGCACCGCGCCATCGAGGCCCACGAATCGCCGCCAGTAATCGGGATGACCCGCCTCCACGGCGATGCGGGCGCGCTGGTCCGGCGGGATGACGGAGTCGCGATACTCGCGGTCCTGGGCGAGAAAGACATCCGTGCTCGGCATCGAGACGACCCGAACGCCGATTCCCAGTTCCGCCAGCCGTTGCTGCGCCCTGACGGCCAGGTCGACTTCCGACCCGGTGGCGATGAGTACCGCATCGAGCCCGTCGGCCTCGCGGGAAAGCACGTAGCCGCCACGCCGCACTGCGTCGAGCGTATCGGCATCTCTCGATTGCGGCACGGTCTTCTGCCGCGAGAAAACCAGCGCCGTCGGGCTGTTGGTGCGCGCAACGGCCTGCTCCCAGGCTACCGCCGACTCCACCGTGTCGCATGGCCGCCAGGTGGAGAGATTCGGCGTGGTACGCAGATTGGTGAGTTGCTCGATCGGCTGGTGCGTGGGGCCATCTTCGCCGAGGGCCACCGAATCGTGGGTGTAGACGTAGATGTTGGGTATGCCCATCAGCGCCGACAGCCTGAGCGCATTGCGGGCATATTCCATGAAGACGAGGAAGGTGCCGGAAAACGGCCGGAAGCCGCCGTGCAGCAGCATGCCGTTGCACACCGCCGTCATGCCGAATTCGCGCACCCCGAAGCTCAGGTAGCGCGCATCCTCCGCATCGGCCCAGCGGGTGTTGTTCGAACCGGTGAGGTCCGCGGAACCGCCAAACAACTCGGGAAGGCGAGGCCCGAGCACGTTCAGGCAGGCCTGGGACGACTGCCGCGTGGCCAGCGGTTTCATTTCCGCCTGTGCCGTTACCGTCAACTCGCGTATGGCATCGGCCCAGCCATCCGGGAGCCGGCCCTGCATGCGCCGCTCGAACTCCGCCGCCAGTTGCGGAAACTTCGCCCGGTAGCTCTCGAATGCCGCCTGCCATTTCGCCTGAGCCTGTTCGCCGCTGGCGACGCAACTCCAGCTCTCGTAAAGAGCCGCCGGAATCTCGAACGGCTCATACCCCCAATTGAGTGCGCGCCGCGCCGCCGCCACTTCGTCCGTTCCCAGCGGGGCGCCGTGCACGGCGGCCGTGCCCTGCTTGTTCGGCGCGCCATAACCGATGATCGTCCTGATGCACAGCAGCGTCGGGCGCCCGTCGCTTTCGACCGCCGCCCCGAGTGCCTGCACCAAAGACTGCGCATCGTGGCCGTCGACCGCTTCGATGACACGCCAGCCGTAGCTCCTGAATCGACCCGCAACGTCTTCGGTGAACCAGGCGTCGACATTGCCATCGATGGAAACGCCATTGTCGTCGTAGAGGCAGATGAGCTTGTCGAGTTCGAGGGTGCCCGCAAGCGATGCGGCTTCGTGGGAGATGCCTTCCATCAGGCACCCGTCGCCGGCGATCGCCCAGGTGCGATGATTCACGATTTCGTGGCCGGGCCGGTTGAACTCGTTTGCGAGCAGCTTTTCCGCCAACGCCATGCCCACGGCGTTGGCCAGGCCCTGCCCGAGGGGGCCGGTAGTGGTTTCGACACCGGGGCACTCGCCGAACTCGGGATGGCCCGCCGTCGGGGAATGCAGTTGCCGAAACGCCTTGATGTCGTCGATCGAGACATCGTAGCCGGTCAGGTGAAGCACGCTGTAGAGCAGCATCGAGCCGTGGCCGTTGGAGAGCACTACCCGATCGCGGTCGTACCATCCCGGGTCCCGGGGATTGTGCTCGAGCACCTCGCGCCAGAGCACTTCCGCCAGGTCGGCCAGACCCATGGGCGCGCCCGGGTGCCCGGAATTGGCCCGCTGCACCGCATCCATGGACAGGGCACGGATGGCGTTGGCGCGGTCGGTTCGGGAACTCAAGATAGCGCCCTGAGGACGCGGCGGGGAACCGGCTCGAACCCTCGCGAGGGCCGGAGCCAATCGTATGCAAAACGCAAATGGACCATGCTGGATTCCGGGACGATGAGATAAAGCATGGAGCAGTATTCTCGCCGCCCGTCGTAGGCATGGCAACGAAAACTGGCCGGCATCCGGTAGAATGGCGCGTTTTTCTCGAAACAGGCCAACGCCAGATGCCCGAGTACCGTGTCTTCACCTCCGAATCGGTTTCGGAAGGCCACCCCGACAAGATGGCAGACCAGATTTCCGACGCCGTGCTCGATGCCATGCTTGCCCAGGACGCCGACTCGCGCGTCGCCTGCGAAGTCCTGATCAAGGACAACCTGGTGGTGGTGGCCGGAGAAATCCGATCGACGGCCGATCTCGAAGTCGATTCGCTGGTGCGGGAGGTCATAGCCGACATCGGCTACACGGACTTCGACAGCGGTTTCGACCTGCACCATTGCGAGGTGGTCAATGCGCTCGGGCAGCAGTCCGGGGACATCGCCATGGGCGTCGATGCGACCGAAGACCGCGAGCAGGGCGCCGGCGACCAGGGGTTGATGTTCGGCTATGCCTCCAACGAGACCGACGTGCTCATGCCCGCGCCCATCGCCTACGCCCACCGGCTGGTCAAGCAGCAGGCGGCGAAACGCAGGAATTCCCTGAGTTTCCTTCGTCCGGACGCCAAGAGTCAGCTGAGCTTCCGCTATGACAACGAGGGCAAGCCCATGGCGATCGACGCGGTGGTGCTCTCGACACAGCATTCCCCCGATGTGAGCCAGGCAACGCTCCGGGAGGCGGTGATGGAAGAGATCGTCAAGCCCGTGCTGCCTGCCAACTGGCTTTCCCCGGACACCCGGTACTTCATCAATCCCACCGGCAATTTCGTTATCGGCGGCCCCGTCGGCGACTGCGGGTTGACCGGGCGCAAGATCATCGTCGACACCTATGGCGGCATGGCCCGCCACGGCGGCGGCGCCTTCTCCGGCAAGGACCCGTCCAAGGTCGACCGCTCCGCCGCCTACGCCGGCCGCTACGTCGCCAAGAACATCGTCGCCGCCGGCCTCGCGGAACGGTGCGAAATCCAGATCAGCTACGCCATCGGGGTCGCGGAACCGACCTCCATCGGCATCGACACCTTCGGCACCGGCCGTATCGACGATGCGCGCATCGTTCAACTCGTGCGTGAACACTTCGACTTGCGCCCCAGAGGCCTGATCGCCATGCTTGACCTGAAGCGGCCGATCTACCGGGACACCGCCGCCTACGGGCACTTCGGCCGCACCGAAGCGACGTTTACCTGGGAGCGCACCGACAAGGCGGAGGCACTGGCTGCCGCCTGAGGAAAGCCCCGGGGACAGCGAGGTTCCCTCCGTGAGGCTCAGTTTCGAATTCTTCCCGCCCCGCACACCGGAAGGCAGAACCGGTCTGCTCGGTGTCGCCGAACGTCTCAACCGGTTCAGACCCGCGTTCTTCTCGGTAACCTACGGCGCCAACGGCTCGACCCGCGAAGGCACCGCGGACACCGTGCAGCGCCTGCTCGGCCACGGCCTGGCTGCGGCCCCGCACCTTTCCATGGGCAGCGACAGCAAAGAGCAGATTCAAATCCTCGTCGACGACTACCTGAACGCCGGCGTGCAGCGCCTGGTCGCGCTGCGCGGCGACAGGCCCTCCGGCATCGGCGGCGCAAGCTATCCGAACAACGCCGAGGCCCTGGTACGCCTGATCCGGGCTCATTGCGGCGATGCCCTGCAACTCGAGGTTGCCGGCTACCCGGAAGTGCATCCCGAGGCCACCTCGCCCTCCGGGGACCTCGATTTCCTCAAGCGCAAGGTCGACGCCGGCGCCAACGGCATCATCACCCAGTACTTCTACCACCCCTACGCCTACGTCGACTTTTGCCGGCGAGCGGAGGCTGCGGGCATCGATGTTCCCATCGTGCCGGGCATCATGCCGCTGACCAACTTCAGCAACTTCGTGCGCTTTTCGGAAGGCTGCGGCGCGGACGTGCCCCGCTGGCTCTACAAGCGCCTGGAAGCCTTGCGGGAGGACGAACCGGCGATTCGCGAGTTCGGAGTCGAAGTGGTCACGACGCTCTGCCGCGACCTGATCGAGGCCGGCGCCCCGGGCCTGCATTTCTACACGCTCAACCGCTGGGGGGCGAGCACCCGCATCTGCGAGAACCTCGGACTGGCCCCGGACGCTGCAGCTGCGTCGCGATGACGCCTCGGGTTTTCGTCGAGCCACCCTGCGGCGACGCCGTTACCCTGGATTCACGCCAATCGCACCACCTGATTCGGGTATTGCGCATCCGCGCCGGAGCGAAAGTGGAACTCTTCGACGGCAGCGGGCGGGTCTGGAATGCCGCCGTCAGCCGGGCAAGCCGCGACGCCTGCCGCATCGAACGCGGCGCGCTGATTGCCGAAGAGGCACCCCCCGAATTCGAGATTCATCTCGCCCCGGCACTGCTCAAGAGCGACGCCATGGACCGGCTGCTGCGCCAGGCGACGGAGTTGGGCGTCCATCGGCTCTCGCCGCTCGAGACCGCCCGCACCGGCATGGCCCGCAAACGGGCCCTCGGCCGCTACGAGCACTGGCGCCGGATCCTGGTCGGCGCCTCGGAGCAGAGCCGCCGCGCCTTCCTGCCTCGACTGAACGAAGTCCGGCATTTCGACGAGTTCATCGGCACGCTCGATTGTCGGCAAACGCTGCTGCTGCATCCCGGTGCGCGATCGCTGCAACGGCAATTGCCCGTCGAGAGCACGACCGTTCTGGTGGGGCCGGAAGGCGGCTGGACGGACGAAGAGCTGGCACGGGCAGCAGACCGCGGCATCGAGGCGTATTCCATCGGTTCCGGGATTCTGCGTGCGGAAACGGCGCCGCTGGCGGCAATCGCCGCTATCCGTCACGCCTGGGGCTGGCGGTAACGCGGATATCTCGACAACTTGCTGCCGCGGTCGCCGGCACGCTCAGCCTGCATCCACCACCAACTTTCGTCGCGAGGGCGTCGACGTTTCGTCGCCGAAACAAAACGCGCCGTGCAAGCGTGGCCGCGCTTACGCGAATGCATCGGCGTCCGCAGCAGGCAGTTGGTGACGGATGCGGGTCAGCCACGCAGGAGGGCGCACGGATTCAGCAACACGACGGGGCTGCCGTCGTCCGAAAGCGTTGCCAGGGATGCCCCGGCCCCATCCTGCGCACCGTATTGTGCAGCGCCCACGACAATATCCTGGCGGCGCCGCGCGACAGCTGCGTAAAGGGCGATCCGCCGCCCACGGCAACGCAGCAGCAGCAAGGCTCCATCGGCGGGCCGGGCTCCGCCAGCGCGGCCGAAACCGAGCAATTCACCCGGAAACCACAGTTCCCAGGCAGCGCCGGCGTGCTCGAAAACGCCACCGTGCGCCATTCCCTGCAGGGTTCCAGGCTGAACGGGCACGTCTTCTTCCACCAGGTCATCGGGGACGGCATAGCGATCTTTTCGCACCAGCATCGTCCAGGCGCCGACGATACGAATCCCCCAAGGAATCCGCATGACGAATCTGGCGCCCGATACCGGCAGGAAATCCACCCACATCCGGCCTCCGAGCCGGGCAATCCCCGTGCGCGCCGCCGAAAGCCCAACGCCTCTGCCGAAGGCCGGACCAACCTGCTCCGACGTGGACAGGCCGGGCGCGAAAACGACCTGGGCGCAATCGGCATCACGAACCTCGGCGTCTCCCGCGAGCAGCCCACGCACACGCGCCAATTCGCGGATTCGAGCCACATCGATACCCTGGCCGTCGTCCTCGACCGAGATGACAAGTTCGTCGTCCTGACGCGAAACTCGCACGTCTATGCGACCCAATTCCGGCTTGCCGTTGGCGCGCCTGTGCTCTGGTGCCTCGATGCCGTGGCACACGGCATCGCGCAGCACGTGTTCCAGCGCCATCGCCAACCGCCTCGCGACGCCAGTCTCCAATGCCAAGTCGGTGTCATCGGCGTGGAGTTCGACGGCCTTGCCCAGCATGTGCGCCATCAGCTGGACGCCGGCTTCGAGCCTCGGCAACACCTGGGCGACGGAAACCATCCTGTCTCGCCCCGGCGCGGAGTTCGCGGCCGGGTCCATTGCGGAATTTTCTCCGGCAACGCGCAACAAGGCCGACAATCTGTCCCGTTGAGCGTTCAGTTCGACGAACAGGGTTTCCTCGGCCTTGCGCCCCGGGTCCTGGAATTCCGCCAGCAGGTCTTCGAGCTGGTGCACCCGTTCGCAAACCTCGCTCAAGCCGCACAGCAGGGCGCCGCCCTTCAGGGTGTGCAGGTTTTCCAGAAGGCTTTGCGGGTATCGGTGGTTCTCCGGATTGTCGGCCCAGGCACGAGCGAGCCAATCTATCGAGCCGACGAGTTCAAACGCCTCGTCCAGGAAGTCGATCAAGAGCTGTCCGTCCACGACCGGCCGGGATCGTCCGTCGAGCGACTCCGGCGCTGCGGGTCTACGGTGCAATCGAACGACTCTGAACGGTTCGGCGCCAGGAGACCAAGGCCTCGGTTACGCCGCCGGGTCGCAGACACCGGAACGGGAATGCGACGCCAATGGCCAACCGATCCGCCGCAGACCCTCCCCGTTCAACCGGTGCACCACATGGAAGTGTGGCAGAGCCGAGATTACTACTCAAACAACAGTCTCCGCCTCGCCCGCAGCCGTGGCTGCGGACCGGCCCCGCCAGCCATCCCCGCACTGTCGAAGATCAGGAGATCGGTGGAACCGGACAGGTCTTCTGTTCCTGTGCAGACACTCTATGTGTTCTCCACGGGAATCTCCAGCACGGTTGCCGCGCGCTACGCGCCGGGTTACTTTCGGCAGCACCGCTCATCGGCCCGATCGACACATGCCCCGAATCGCCTTCGTCATGGACCCCCTGGATAGCCTCTCGCTCGCGAAGGACACCACCCTGGCCATGATTCGCTCGGCCCAGGCGCGGGGTTGGGATCTTGCCTACCTCACCGAAGGGGACCTGCTGTTCGACGACGACGGCATACAACTGTGCGCCAGATCCCTGCGCCTTGTCGAGCCATTTGCCGACAGCCTCGACCCGGCCGATGCCCGGGCGCTTGCCGATGCGGGCAGCGGCTGGTACCGGCTCGGCGACTGCATTCGGGAACCCGCCGAGAACTTCGACGCGATTCTCATGCGCAAGGACCCGCCCTTCGACATGGAGTACGTCTACGCCACCTATCTGCTCGAACGGGCGGAGGAGGCCGGCGTGCTCGTCGTCAATCGCCCGCGGTCGCTGCGCGACTGCAACGAGAAATTCTTCGCCACCCGTTTCCCGCAATGCTGCCCGCCGCTGGTGGTGAGCCGGCGCGAAGATGTGCTGCGGGAGTTTCAACGCACGCACCGGAACGTGGTTTTCAAGCGGCTCGACGGCATGGGGGGGACCTCGGTATTCCGGGTCATGGACGGCGACCCGAACCTCGGCGTGATCCTGGAGACACTCACCGGGGGCGGCCGAGAGTCGATCATGGGACAGCTCTACCTGCCGGAAATCGCCGATGGCGACAAGCGCATTCTGCTGATCGACGGCGAACCCGTTCCCTATGCGCTTGCGAGAATCCCGATGGCGGGCGAAACCCGGGGCAACCTGGCCGCCGGCGGCCGTGGGGTGGGGCGCGAACTTTCCGAGCGCGACCGCTGGATAGCCGCGGAAGTGGGGCCGGAGCTGAAGCGGCGCGGGCTGCTGTTCACCGGCATAGACGTCATCGGCGACTATCTCACCGAAGTGAACGTGACCTGCCCCACCTGCGTCAGGGAACTGGACGACCAATTCTCCCTGGACATCGCCGGCGACCTGCTCGACGCCATTGCAGACAGGCTCGGCTGACCCGCAATGCCCGACTTCGACACCAAAGCGGCGCCGGGGTACAGGCTCGACGCGTTTGGTTTCGCCCCTCGCGAACTACCGGTCCGGCGAGGCTCCGCATCGGGCCGCCGACGCGCCGGCCAGAGGTGAAGGACCGCCGGAAGGCCGTCTGAACATGGCATGACGACGATCGATCACGCATCCTGGGCGCGACGCGGCTTCGACCCTCGGCGCGGCCTGCGCCTGGCGGTCGCACTGCTGGTGGCCACGGCATTGCACGCGGCGCTGATCCTGGGAATCGAACTGCCGGCCCCCGGCAGCAGCACCGGCGCTCAGGCCCTGGAAATCAGGCTCACCCCGGCCCGCATATCCCACCAGCTTCCTGCTGCGGACGACGAGGCGCAGTCGGCTCCCATTCCCGAAGAGTCGGCCATCTCGGATGCGGATACCGGGCATCGCGCGGCCCGGGAAACCGCCCCGGCCGCCGACATCGCCCCGACTGTCGTTGCCACGCCCGAGCCGGCAACCGGAAACAACAGCCTCGACTACTCTGCGCTGGCAAAGGAAATCGCCAACGCCCACGCCCGACGGGAGCAATCCGCAACTGTCGAGGCCGGCGGAATCAGAACGAAACGCATCACCAGCAGCTCCGCAACGTCCTCCGAGGAGGCTGCCTACCTGGACATGTGGCAGAAGAAGATCGAGCGGATCGGCCGGGCAAACTACCCGCCCGGCGGGCTTTCCGGCGAACTGCTGGTGCTCGCGGTCATTCGTCGGGACGGGGCGCTGCTCGACGCCCGGGTGCTGGAATCCTCCCGGCATCCCGCGCTCGATGCGGCCGCCCTGCGCACCGTTCGCCTCGCCGCGCCGTTCAGCCATTTTCCGACGGAAATGCGCAAGTCTTACGACCGGCTGGAAATCGTCCACCGCTGGCGGTTTGCGCGTGAGGGAGCGTTGCTCCAATAGCATTTCACGCCGATTGCAGCAGCGTTGCTCCGGCCGTTGCGCGGACAATCGCGCCCCAATCCCCCCACCGGCGCCTGCCGCGTGTTTACTACCTCGGCGGAAGCTGCCAAGATCGAAAATCGAACGCGCCGGAGCGCCCCGTGGATCTCAAGCACCACTTCCTGATCGCCATGCCCAACCAGGCGGGCACCTACTTCGGCAACACCATCACCTACGTCTGCGAACACAGCGAAGACGGGGCCATGGGCCTGATGATCAACCGTCCCACGTCCATCTCCGTGGGTGAACTGATCGAGCAATCCGGCCTGTCGGGGGCGCCGGAACTGGCGAGCGTTCCCATCCTGGAAGGCGGGCCCGTGTCCAATCAGCAGGGTTTCGTCCTGCATTCGGACGACGGCGACTTTCCGGCATCCATGAGCCTCGGTCACGGCCTGAAACTCACCACGGCCAGGGAGGTGCTCGAAGCCATTGCCGGCAACCGCGGGCCATACAATTACCTGGTGGCGCTCGGCTATGCCGGCTGGGGGCCGCAGCAACTCGAAGGGGAACTCACGGACAACGCCTGGCTCACCTGCCCCGCCAGCACCGATATCCTCTTCGACGTTCCCTTCGAGGAACGCATCGACAAGGCGGCCGCAAGCCTGGGTATCGATATCCGATTGATGTCGGGCCAGGCGGGGCATGCCTGAGCGCGGCGACGCCTCTTCCGGGCCGGGCGGCCCAGGTCCCGACACCGTACTGGCCATCGACTTCGGAATGCGGCGTATGGGTATCGCCGCCGGTCAGACCGTTACCGGTACCGCGAACCCCGTTACATCCCTGGCGGCGCGGGACGGAACACCCGACTGGACCGAACTCGACCGGCTGATTGTCGACTGGAAGCCGAATCGCCTGATCGTCGGGCTGCCCCTCAACATGGACGGCACCGAGAGCGCAATGTCCGGGCATGCCCGCCGCTTTGCGAGGCTGCTGGAACGACGCTATTCGAAGCCCGTCGAAATGACCGACGAGCGCCTGACCACCCGAGAGGCCAGGCTCGTCGACCCGGGCGCGGACGACCACGCCGTGGCAGCGCGGCTGATTGCCGAAACCTGGCTCGGCGGCCGCATGCGTCGGCATCGCTGACGGGGCCTCGCGTCAGAAGTCGCCGGGCGTGCGCGCCTGTATCCGGGCGGCTTCGCGGTCGACAACGCCTGAATCCACCAGGGCACGCAATGCACTGTCGAGTGTCTGCATGCCCGCACTGCGTCCGGTCTGGATGGCAGAGTACATCTGCGCGACCTTGCCTTCGCGGATCAGGTTCCGGATCGCCGGCGTTCCCCGCATGATCTCGTGCGCCGCCACCCGGCCGCCGCCGATGCGCTTGAGCAGCGTCTGTGATACCACGGCCTGGAGCGACTCGGACAGCATGGTGCGTACCGCCGCTTTTTCCTCGGCGGGAAAAACATCGATGATGCGATCCACGGTCTTGCCCGCCGATACCGTGTGCAGCGTGCCGAAGACCAGGTGCCCGGTTTCCGCCGCCGTCAACGCCAGCCGTATGGTTTCGAGGTCGCGCATCTCGCCGATGAGAATGACGTCCGGGTCCTCCCTGAGCGCCGCCCGCAACGCCCGGTTGAAGCTCCTGGCATCCCGATGGACCTCCCGCTGACTGACCAGGCTCCGCTTGCTCGGGTGCACGAACTCGATGGGGTCCTCGACGGTCAGAATGTGGGCGGCACGGTTCTCGTTGACGAAGTCGACCATTGCCGCCAGCGTCGTGCTCTTGCCCGACCCGGTCGGGCCGGTCACGACCACCAGCCCCCTTGGCTCCAGGCTGATGGCCTCGAATACCCCGCCCATGCCGAGGGCCTGCATGCAGGGCACCTCTGAAGGAACGGTGCGAAACACGGCAGCGGGGCCGCGATTCTGCCTGAAGGCGTTGACCCGAAAACGTGCGATACCCGGCAGGTCCAGGGAGAAATCGGTCTCCAGAAACTCCTCGTACTCCTTGCGCTGGCGGCCGTTCATGATGCCGCGAATCGCGGATTCGAGGTCACCGGGCTCGAAACGTGGCGCCTCGATACGACCGAGGTCACCGTCCACCCGCAGCATGGGCTCGAGACCCGCGGAGAGATGCATGTCGGATGCTCCCTGCCGGACGCAGTAAGCCAGCAGTTCCTCGATGCGCTCCGGCGAACCGGCCGCTTGTCCGAGATCCATGGCGACCTCCCCCGCAACGTTTGCGGCAACCGGGCCAGGCAGCAGCGCCCGATGGACGGACAATCCGGCGAACCCGCTCTGAATGGCGTCGGACCCCTGTAGTATTATTCCCCCTCGACACGCGCCAGGCTTTGGGACACGAGCGCCCATGCCTGTGCGACTTCGGCCATTTGACCGGCAGATTCAGTTTGCTTCCGATTTCCGACAATCTCGCGACCGTCAATGCACGCATTCGCGATGTGGCCCGATGCTGCGGCCGGCAGCCCCAGGACATCGTGCTGATCGCCGTTTCCAAGACAACGTCCGCCGCGCGCATCGCCGAAGCCTACCGCGCCGGCCAGCGGCACTTCGCCGAAAACTATGCCCAGGAAGCGGCAGCCAAGATCGCTCGCCTCGCCGGCCTTTCCATCACGTGGCACTTCATCGGCGCCGTGCAGTCCAACAAGACCGCCTTGCTGGCGCGCGACTTCCACTGGGTGCACACCGTTGCGCGGCTCAAGATTGCCCGCCGGCTCGCGAACCGCCGCGACCCGCGAAATCCCCTCAATGTTCTGCTGCAGGTGAACATCGACGCCGACCCCGCAAAGGCCGGGGTAACACCAGCGGAAGCCGGGGAAATGCTGGCTGCCATGCGCGCCCTGCCGGGCCTTCGAGTGCGCGGCCTGATGACCGTATTGGAAAACGCGGGCAATCCCGATTTAAGCTTTGCCCGCATGCACGACCTGTTCGAATCGATGGCGCCCCCGGGCGGGGACGACTGGGACACCCTGTCCATGGGGATGACCCGGGACATGGACGCCGCAATCGTCCATGGGGCAACTCACCTGCGTATCGGCACCGCCATTTTCGGGCCCCGCGAACAGGCCTCGTCAACCGGCAGCGCGGCGGGCCGACCTTGATCGCTCGCGACATCGGTTTCGTCGGCGGCGGCAACATGGCGCAAAGCCTGATCGGCGGCCTCATCGACGCCGGTCACGATGCGGCAAGCATCGTCGCCAGCGACCCAGACGCGAACTGCCGCGCAGCCGTCGGCGCATTGGGTGCGCATGCCACTGCCGACAATGAACAGGCCGTCGAATTCGCCGGTGTCGTGGTGCTGGCCGTCAAGCCGCAGGTGCTCGCCGGCGTGCTCGCAGGCCTCGCGATTCCGCCGCGCACCCTCGTCGTCTCCATCTGTGCGGGCGTGCCCGTCGACGGCATCGCGGCCCTCACCTCGCCGAATCAGCCGATCGTCCGCTGCATGCCGAACACCCCGGCATTGCTCCGTGCCGGAGTCACCGCGCTGTACGCGAACGCCAATACCAGCCCCGCCGACCGGCAGACCGCCGATGGAATTCTCGGCGCTGTCGGCAGGACGGCATGGGTCGAAGAAGAGGCTCTGCTCGATGCGGTAACCGCAGTTTCCGGCAGTGGCCCGGCCTACTTCTTCTACCTGATGGAAGCCATGGCGGAAGCCGGCCGGAATCTCGGCCTCGAGCCGGACCTGGCCGCCACGCTGACCGTCGAAACCGCCTGGGGCGCTGCACGGATGGCCCGAGAGACAGGCACGGCGCCATCGGAACTGCGCCGCAACGTCACCTCTCCGGGCGGCACCACGGAGGCCGCAATCGATGCCCTGGACGAACACGAGGTGAACCGCCATATCGTCGCGGCGCTCGGCCGGGCCAGCCGGCGGTCACGCGAGCTTGCGGCAGGATTCGCCTGCGAATGAGCGGGGCAATCCAGTTTGCACTCCGTTTCCTGCTGGAAATCGCCGGCTTTCTGTTCATGGCCCGGTTCCTGCTGCAGGCATGCCGGGCCGATTTCTACAACCCCATCTCACAGGGTATCGTCAAGGCAACCGACCCGATACTGAAGCCCTTGCGCAGCGTGGTTCCCGGCTACCGGAACCTGGATCTGGCCTCCTTTGTCGCCTGCTGGCTGACCGCGGCGATCATGATCTATGCACTGGCGCTCATGGCCGACCATTACCCCGGCGGTGCGTCGGCCATCGTCGGAGGCAGCCTTCTGCACGTGCTGCTGCGCATGCTGGACCTGTTCTGGTGGTGCATTCTCATCGTCATCATCGCCAGCTTCATCGCGCCGGGCAGTTATCACCCCGCCCTCGGTCTGCTTCAGCAGATCACGGAACCCCTGCTCAAGCCTGCCCGACGCGTCATCCCGCCCCTCGGGGGGCTCGACTTTTCCCCCATTCTCGTGATCCTGGCGATTGGCGTCATGCGACGCATCCTGCCGCCGCTGTTCAGTGCCGTCTTCTGATGCTTCCCGATCGGTTGAGTGCAACGGATTGACATGGGCGCGGACATCGAACAAGCCGTGCCTGCCGGGTCGGTCGGCATCGTCGAACCGCAGGTGTTTCGATTCGGCGGCCCGTTCGCCCTGCAATGCGGCGAGACCCTGAATGGATTCGACCTGGTTTACGAAACCTACGGCGTACTGAACGCCCGGCGCAGCAACGCGGTTCTCGTCTGCCACGCCCTGTCCGGCAACCATCACGCCGCCGGTTATCACGCGGAGACCGACACCAAGCCGGGCTGGTGGGACAGCTGCATCGGCCCGGGCAAGGCGATTGACACCGATCGGTTTTTCGTCGTTTCCCTGAACAACCTGGGCGGTTGTCACGGCAGCACCGGGCCGGCTTCGAGCAACCCCGCAACCGGCAAGCCGTTCGGCGCGGAGTTCCCCTTGGTGACGGCAGAAGACTGGGTGCGCAGCCAGGCGCTGCTGGCCGATCATCTCGGCATCGAGCGCTTCGCGGCGGTCGTCGGCGGCAGCCTCGGCGGCATGCAGGCCATGCAATGGGCCATCGATTTCCCCGACCGGGTGCGCGCCGCGGTGCTGATCGCCTGTGCGGCCAAGCTCTCGGCCCAGAACATCGCCTTCAACGAGATCGCGCGTCAGGCCATCGTCTCCGATCCCGAGTACAAGAGCGGCAACTACCGTTCGACGGACACCAACCCGGACCAGGGCCTGGGCCTCGCACGCATGATCGGCCACGTCACCTACCTTTCCCACGACGGCATGGGCCGGAAATTCGGGCGAGAGCTCAAGTTCGGCGACATGAGCCAGGCTCGGGACGTGGAATTCCAGGTGGAAAGCTACCTGCGCTACCAGGGGCAGAGCTTCTCCCGGCGATTCGATGCGAATACCTATCTGCTCATGACACGGGCACTGGACTTCTTCGACCCCGCCGCCCGCTTCGACGACGACCTGGTGACGGCCTTGCGACAGGCAACGGCCAGTTTCCTCGTTCTGTCGTTCACCACGGACTGGCGCTTTGCGCCGGCGCGATCGAAGGAAATCGTCGATGCCCTGATCGCCGCACGCAAGAGCGTGGCGAGTGCCGTCATCGAATCGGAACACGGGCACGATTCGTTCCTGCTGCCGCTGCCGCGCTATGTCGAGGTGCTCCGGGCCTACATGAATCGTCTGGCGGACGAGGCGGAGCGGAGCGCCTCTGTGGATACGCCCGATGCGGCCTGATCTCCAGCTCGTCGCCGATCTGGTCAACGCCGGCGCCCGGGTGCTCGATCTCGGCTGCGGCGAGGGGGACCTGCTGGCCTGGCTTCAGGACAACAAGCGTGTGAACGGTTACGGGCTCGATGTCGGCGCCGAGAACATCACAACCTGTGTGCAGAAGGGCGTCAACGTCATCGAGCAGGACCTCGACCACGGCCTCGACAACTTTCCCGACGACAGTTTCGACATGGTGGTGATGACGGAAACCCTGCAATCCGTAAAAATGCCGAGCCGTATGCTGGACGAGATGCTGCGCATCGGCCAGGAGTGCATCGTCACCTTTCCCAATTTCGGCCACTGGCGCAGCCGGTTGCACCTGGCGGTGAGGGGACGCATGCCGATGGCGAAACACCTTCCGCATACCTGGTACGAGACGCCCAACATTCACCTGTGCACGTTCAAGGACTTCGAGCGACTGGTTCGCGCCAAGGGCCTCAGCATCATCGAACGGTTCGTCGTCAGTGCCGATCACCTCAACCGGCCGCTCATGAACCTGTTTCCCAACCTGTTCGGCTCCATCGCCTTCTACCGCCTGGGTCGGCCCGGCAGCAGCGCCCCATGATCGTCCCTTGCCGCATTTCGGCATTGCCGGTCTTCGTCGGGCTGGCCCTGGTGCTCGCGCTGTCGGCAACGGCCCGGGCCGAACAGAAAGAGACCATCGGCGATTACGAAGCCCACTACGTCGTCTTCCCGAGCACCTTTCTGAAGCCCCAGGTCGCCGCCACCTACGGAATCGGGCGCGCCCGGGACCTGAGCATCGTCAACCTGTCCGTGCTCGATGCAAATGGCCGGGGCACCCCCGCCGCCGTCGCGGGAACGGTCAAGAACCTGCTGGGGCAACTGAGCGCATTGAAGTTCCGCGAAATCCGCGAAGAGAACGCGCTCTACTACATCGCCGAAGTGCGCCACACCGACCGCGAGGTGCTGCGGTTTTCCATCGCCATCACCCCGCCCGGAGAGCGCACCTTCGACCTGACCTTTCAACAGGAACTCTTTTGGGACGAATGAGCCTCATGGAAGTCGTACTCGCCAGCGGCAATGCGGGAAAACTCGACGAACTGCGGGCATTGCTGGCTCCCCTTGGCATGACTCCGATAGCCCAGGGCGATCTGGGGCTGGAGCCTGCGCCGGAAACGGCTTGCACCTTCATCGAGAACGCCATCGCCAAGGCCCGACACGCGAGCCGAGCGTCCGGGCTCCCCGCCATTGCCGACGATTCCGGCCTCGCCGTCACCGCTCTCGGCGGCCAACCGGGCATCCGCTCCGCCCGCTACGCCGGCCCGGCACGAAACGATGACGCCAACAACCGCAAGCTGATCGCGGCACTCACCGGTATTCGGGATCGCCGGGCGCAATTCTGCTGCGCGGTCGTGTACCTCGAAACGCCGGACGACCCGGCGCCCCTGATCGCCACCGCAGAATGGCACGGCACGATCGTCGATGAACCCAGGGGCGAAAACGGTTTCGGCTACGACCCGCATTTCCTCGTGCCGGAACTCGGCCTCACCTCGGCGGAACTGCAACCGGAACAGAAAAACTCGCTCAGCCACCGCGGCCAGGCCGTTCGGGCATTGCTGGTCGCGCTGCGCAAACGTCGGCAGCTACCCGACAGCCCGTCTTGAAGGAAGGTGCGGTATGGGCGCCGTTCAGCAGCGGACCGGCGGGGAGAATCGCCCCACTGCCGCCGTGAGTCGCGGAAGCGTTGAACGGCCGCCGGATCCAGCCCGCACCCGTCACCAACTTCGTGCAGCGGACGCCGACGCACTGGCTCTCGCAACGAAAGTTGGTGACGGATGCGGGTTGGGCCTCTACGTGCACTTCCCCTGGTGTGTGAAAAAGTGTCCGTACTGCGATTTCAATTCCCATCCCCTGGGCGGCGAGCTTCAGGAAGATGCCTACGTCCGCGCCTTGCAGGCCGAGTTTCTGCATCGTATCGGTGCTGGAAGCGCGGTGGAAAACCGGCCGTTCGACAGCGTCTTTTTCGGGGGCGGAACACCGAGCCTGTTTTCCGCGAAGGCCATGGAAATGCTCATCGCGACTCTGCGCCCCTACCTGCGCGACGGCGCCGAGATCACCATGGAAGCCAACCCGGGCGCGGCAGAACGGGGTGAACTGACCGGCTATCGCGACGCCGGCATCACTCGCCTTTCGATCGGAGCCCAGTCGTTCTCATCGGTATCGTTGCAGCGTCTCGGGCGCATTCACGGCCCGGACGACACCCGAGCCTGCATCGAAGCAGCCCGCCGCGGCGGGTTCGACAACATCAACCTCGACATCATGTACGGGTTGCCGGGGCAGTCGATCGACGAGGCCCTGACCGATCTGCAGGCGGCTCTTGCCCTGTCTCCGGAACATCTGAGCTGGTATCAACTGACCATCGAACCCCGGACCGAATTTGCCCGGCGTACGCCTGCCGGCATCCCCGGCGAGGACGCGATTGCCGATATGGAAGACGCCGGGCGCACGCTGCTCCGCCAGGCAGGATTCGCCCGTTACGAGATATCCGCTTACGCCCGGCCAGGCGCCGCCTGTCTGCACAACCTGGTGTACTGGACATTCGGCGACTACATCGGGCTCGGAGCCGGTGCACACGGCAAACTGGGTGCGACAACGGCTCGGCCCCGTGGAGCCGGTTACGAAGATCGCGAGGCTCCGACAGAAGCGACCTTCGGCACCCCGCATCAGGCAAAACACGCACGAGCTCCCCGGCATCAAACCTTGCGCACCCGCAACCCCCGGCAGCCGCGCCTGTATCTCGAAAACCCCTGCCACACCGACACGTTTCGGGTGAGTCCTGAAGATGTGCCGGGGGAATTCATGATGAACGTGCTCCGCCTTGTCGAGGGCGCCGAGCAGAGTCTGTTCGAATCCCGCACCGGGCTCTCCTGGGAGAGGGTGGAAGCCGTCTGGCAGAAGACCACCGCGCTCGGCCTGACCGAAAGCGACCGAATTGCCGCCACGCCCCACGGCTTGCAGCACCTCGACGCGCTCGTTCAGTTCTTCCTTCGATAGTGGAATTCGCGAATTGCGTGGCCGAGCCGTCGGCCACGCGCCTCGAAACGGGTTTCCGGACGGTCGCTCACGCCCGCCGCGGGTTCCAGGGAGCGCTCGGCGTCGAGCACATCCGCAATCCACTCGGCGTAAGGCGCCCAGTCGGTCGCGATACGCAGCGCGCCGCCGGGGGCCAGGCGGTCGGCCATCGACGCCGCGAACGCCGGCCGAATCAGGCGCCGCTTGTGATGGCGTTTCTTGGGCCAGGGGTCGGGGAACCAGATTCGAGCTTCCGCAATGCTCGCAGATTGGAATTTCGCCTCCAGGAGCGCTTCGGCATCGCCGCGCAGCACGCGCACGTTCGACAACTCCCGGCGCTCGATGCCGGCGAGCAGGGCGCCGATACCCGGTTCGTAGATTTCGATGCCAACCAGATTCGTCTGCGGGTTCTCGGCGGCCCAGTCCAGGAGCGCCTGGCCCATGCCGAAGCCGATCTCGATGCCCATGGGAGCCGCGCGCCCGAATGTCCGGGACCAGTCCCCAGGCTGTGGATCGACGACGTAAAGGTCGGAAAGGGTGTCGAGCGCCCGGTGTTGACCCCGGGTCATGCGTCCCCGGCGGCGGATGTAGGTGCGCTGGCTCAGGCGGCGATCAGGTCCTCGGACACGGGGCCGTCGAGGAAGCTCGCCTTGATCTTTTTCATGGCGTTACGTTCGAGCTGACGGATTCGTTCTGCGGACACCCCGTAGCGTTCGGCCAATTCCGCGAGTGTCGCCTTTTTCTCGGATAGCCAGCGTTCCGCGATGATCGCGCGGCTTCGGTCGTCCAGTTCGGCGATAGCCGCTTGCAGCAGTTCGCCGGATGTCTCGGACCAGTTCTCGGCGGCAACGAGTTCCGCAGGGTCGGCGCCAGCCAGCCCCTCGCCGGGCAGATAGTGCACCGGTGCGTTGCTCTCGCCGTCGTCCGAATCGTAGCCGTCGAAGGCGAGGTCCGTCCCGGCCAGCCGGCTTTCCATGCGCGCGACTTCCTCGGGCGGTACGCCGAGTTCGCCGGCAACCGCCTCGGTCTCCTCCTGCGTCAGCCACGCCAGGCGTTTCTTGGCGCTGCGCAGATTGAAGAACAGCTTGCGCTGTGCCTTGGTGGTGGCGACCTTGACGATGCGCCAGTTGCGCAGGATGAATTCGTGCATTTCCGCCTTGATCCAGTGAACGGCAAACGACACCAGGCGTACGCCGACTTCAGGATTGAACCGCTTGACGGCCTTCATCAGCCCGACGTTGCCTTCCTGGATGAGATCGGCCTGGGGCAGGCCGTAGCCCTGATAAGAACGCGCCAGATGCACGACGAAGCGCAGGTGGCAGAGCACCAGTTCGCGGGCGGCGTCGAGGTCGTTCTCGTAATAGAAGCGCTCGGCCAGGGCTTTTTCTTCCTCGGCCGAGAGAATGGGGAACGCACTCACGGTCTGCACGTAACTCGCGAGGTCGCGTCCCGGCGACAAGCTGTCCATCGACAAAATGTTCGTTGACATCGGCTTTCCTGCCACTCACTCCACTGTATCGGCCGGCACCGGCCGCATTGTCATCCTGAATCTCCGGATGCATGCAAGGCCAGGGGCCATCCTGCGCTCTGCGGCGCAGTTTAGCACTCTCGACATTCGAGTGCTAACGCGTCGCTGACGCCGCCCGGCATGCAAGAAGCAGCCCGGTGCGCCCTTGCCTGCTGTGCTGCCCCTTTGGGACAGGGCACTGGTCTCTAGTATTGACCCGCACATCGGTCAAGATGTTCCATCTCCCTTGTATCTTGGGCCTGAATCCGAAACTTCAACCCTCACCTGTGACACCGCCCCGACCGACGGCGGTCGAGCAACATCCGGGCCGGCGGCGCGCCATGGCATCAGAGGATATCCAGGCTGGCCCGCCGCTGCCTGACTGCGAGAACCGCCCCGGTCATGCCAAGCACCGTGCCGGTGCCGAGCAACATGGCCAGAAAGCGGATATTGAATGCCGCCGGTGCGAATGGCACCTCGAAGCTGCCGAGAAGATCGGCCAGCGGCGCCTGCACGGCTGTCAATCCGACACTCAGAATCATCGCCGCCAGCACGCCGCCGCCCAGGCCATACAACATGCCAAGGTACAGAAACGGCCGCCGCACCTGCGCATCGCTGGCGCCGACCAGCTTCATGACCTTGAGTTCCTCGAGGCGCGCCTCGATAGCCAGCCGAACCGAGGTGGCTGTAATCGTGACGGCTCCGAGCGCGAACAACGCCCCGAGAATCGTGCCGAGCCGGCGGGCCACCTCGGCAGCGGTCGACACCCGTTCCAGCCAGGTTCTCTCGACAGCGACTTCCACCACCCCCGGATGCCGCCCGGCCAGTTCGGCGAGCCTGTCGAGGTCCGTCGGCGGCGCTCCCTCAACCGGCACCAGCCGCAGCGATGCCGGCAAGGGGTTGGTCTCGAGCACAGCCAGCGCATCGGCAAACTGTCCCTGGGCGCCGAATTCCTCGAGCGCATCTTCCTGTGTCGTCACATCCACCCGATCGACGCCGGGTTCCTTGCGCAACACGCCGGCCAGTGCGTCCGGACTGGTTCCCGGCTCGAAATAGATGGAGAGCCCCGGCCGATGGTCCCAGCGGCTGCCAAGTTCCGACAGGCCGGACTGCACCAGGAACAGGGCCGCCGGCAATGCCAGTGCGATGCCGACCAGCAGCCAGGCGAGCAAGGTGGCGGCGAGCCGGCGCGAAACATGGCGCATGGAGTCGCGGGCCACGCGAAGGTGGTCTCGCCGCCACCTGCCGCGAATCGACGGTCGGGGCCAGGGAGGCTTCGGCGCCCTGCGCCCCATCCGATTGCTGCGCTCAGCCATGCCGTGCCTCGTGTTCCGAGATCAACCTGTCGAACCGATCCGGCAACCGGGCGCTGCTATCCGGTCGAGCCGGCTCCTCGCCCCTTCACGCACTGCCGGGGGTCGGCCGGATATCCCGGACGATGGAACCATGGGACAGTTCGACGATGCGGTGATCGAGACTGCCGATGAGTTGCAGATCGTGGCTGGCGACGATGACCGTGGCGCCCACCTGATTGAATTGCTGGAAGAGCGTCATGATATCCCGGGAAAGCGCCGGGTCGAGATTGCCCGTGGGCTCGTCGGCAATCAGGACGCGGGGGCGGATGACCACCGCCCGGGCAATTCCCACTCGTTGCTGCTCGCCGGTGGACAACTGCACCGGCAGCATCGATTCCCGCTCCAACAACCCCACCCGGGTGAGCGCCGCCCGTACGCGCCGGCCGACGTCTCGCTCACGCATGCCCGCGACGCGCAGGGGCAGGGCAACGTTGTCGAACACGGACTGCGCCGTCAGCAGATGATGGTCCTGAAACACCGCGCCTAGCCCCTGGCGATACCAGGACAGGCCCCTTGCCCGGAGACGCCCGAGGTCGACGCCGTTGACGAGAATCCGGCCCCGGGTCGGCCGGTCGAGGCAGAGCAGCAGTTTCAGGAATGTGGTCTTGCCGGCGCCCGAATGGCCCGTGAGAAACGTCATCGACCCATCCTCGAAGGACAGGGAGACGTCACGCAACGCCTCGAACCCATTGTCGAAACGCTTCAGCACGCTTTGGAATTCGATTCGTCCCATTGCGCCTCTCAGGGCTGGTCGGGCGCGAGCAACGCATCGACGAAGGCGTCCGCATCGAATGGGCGCAGATCGTCCTGCCCCTCGCCGACGCCGATGAAATACACCGGAATCGTCCGGCCCGCCCGTCGAAGCTGCTCGGCGATGGCGAAGACCACCCCGGCCCGGGCGCTGCCGTCGAGCTTGGTGATGACGATTCCGGTGACGCCGACTGCCGCATCGAACTCCGCTACCTGTCCGAGGGCGTTCTGGCCGCTGCCGCCATCGAGGACGAGCAATACTTCATGGGGCGCCGAAGCATCGAGGCGCTCCACCACCCGGCGGATCTTTCTCAACTCCTCCATGAGGTTGATTCTGGCCTGCAGGCGGCCGGCCGTATCCGCGAGCAGCACATCGAAACCGCGAGCCCGGGCGGCGTGCACCGCATCGTAGAGAACCGACGCACTGTCCGCACCCTGGCTCTGGGCGATGACAGCGACGCCGTTGCGTTCCCCCCAGGCCTGCAGTTGTTGCACGGCAGCCGCCCTGAACGTGTCGCCCGCAGCCAGCAGCACCGATAGCCCGTCCCCCTGCAGACGACTGGCCAGCTTGCCGATCGTGGTGGTCTTGCCCGCACCGTTGACGCCGACGAACAGCAGCACAAAGGGGCGGGACGTCCCCACTTCGAACGGTTTCTGCAACGGCGCCAGTTTTTCCTTCAACAACGCTCCGAGAGCCCGGTGCAGCGCGACCGTGTCGTTCAAGGCCCTGCGTTTCACCCGGGCTGAAAGCTCTCCGACGATCTGTTGCGTGGCATCGACGCCCGCGTCCGTCAAGAGCAGCGCCGTTTCCAGTTCTTCCAGAATGTCCTCGTCGATCCGGCGCTCTCCGAGCAGCAGATTGCCGACGCCTTCGGCAAGACGGCCGCGGGTCTTGCCAAGGCCCTGCTTCAGGCGCTGCCAGATCGGCCCCTCGTTTTTCCGCGCCGGATCGCTCAACATGGCCCTCCATCGTCGGCTCGGCTGCTCGGGTCTCTAAGCCGCATATCTCACCAACTACCTGCTGCGGACGCCGATGCACTCGCCCTGCGCCCTCGCGACGAGAATTGGTGGGATTTGCGGGTAAACGGATTGGAACATCGACTGCATGACCAGAAACGAAGTGCGCATTATCGGCGGTCTGTGGAAAGGGCGAAAGCTGAAGGTGCCCGCCAACGCGACCGCACGCCCCACGCTCGGCAGGGCGCGGGAAACGCTCTTCAACTGGCTGGCCGGCGAGATCGAGGGCCGCGACTGCCTCGACCTCTTCGCGGGCAGCGGTGCGCTCGGCTTCGAGGCGCTTTCCCGCGGTGCGCAGAGTACCGTGCTCGTCGACAACAACCGTCGTGCGATCAAGGCGCTGTACCGAAACGCCGAACGGCTCGGGGCAGGAAACTGCACCATTCGACGACAATCGGCAGTCTCGTTCCTCCGGGAACAGGCGGCGGCATGGGACATCGTGTTTCTCGACCCACCGTTCGCCTCAAATCTCCTCGGCCCGGCGCTCGACGCCTTGCACACCTGTGCGTCTCTGCGCCGGGGCGCCCGGGTGTATTTCGAACTCGACAGACGAGGCAGCATCGAGACGGAAGGTTGGCGGATTCTGAAAGAGTCGACGGTTGGGGACACCCGCTTCGGGCTCCTTGCCTCACCTTGAGCCTGCCGTTACCATCGCGGCCCGTCCTGTCCGACCCTGTGGATGAACGGAACAGCAATGTCAGTCGTCGTCTATCCCGGCTCGTTCAACCCGATTACCAACGGGCACACCGACCTCGTCGGGCGGGCTCTCAACCTGTTCGATCACGTGATACTGGCCATCGGCACCTCGGCTCAGAAGGATCCCAGCACCCATCTCGCGGACCGCATTGCCCTCTGCAAAACGGTCCTCGCCGAGTTTGGCGACCGGGTTTCCGTCGAGGGCTTCAACAACCTGCTCGTCGACTACGCCCGCAGCAAGAACACCTCGTTCATCCTGCGCGGCTTGCGCACGGTGACCGATTTCGATTACGAGTTCCAGATGGCGGAGATGAACCAGTCCCTCGACCCTGAGATCGAGTACGTGTTTCTGCCGACATCAAAGGAGTGTTCCTTCATTTCGTCGACCCTGGTGCGGGAGATTGCGGAACTCGGCGGCGACATCAGCAAGTTCGTGCACCCGGCGGTGCGCGCTTCCCTCGGGCAGGGTCAGCTCTGACAAACTCGGCAATACACGCTGCTGCGGCCGCCGATGCGTCGGTTCACCAGTGCAGTGCCACAGCGGCGGCAGGGTTCGCCGGCCCGGTCATAGACATTCAGCCGCTGCTTGAAGTAGCCCGGGCGTCCGTCGCTGCTGACGAAATCCCGCAGGGTGGTGCCGCCTTCTTCGAGTGACTGCAGCAACACTTCCTTGATCGCTGCGACAAGCGCATCGTACGCCCTGCGCGTCACCCGGCCGGCGGCCAGGGTGGGCCGGATGCCGGCCAGAAACAGGGACTCGACGGCGTAGATGTTGCCCACGCCGACGACGATGCGGTTGTTCATGATGTAGTTCTTGACCGCCAACTTGCGGCCCCGAGCCCGTTCTTTCAGGTAGGCTCCGGTGAACTCGCTCGTCAGCGGTTCGACGCCCAGGTGCTCGAGCAGGCGATGCGGCGGCGTGCCGTGCCGCCACCAGAGAACGCTGCCGAAGCGGCGGGGGTCGTTGAAACGCACGGTTCGGCCGCCGGAAAAGGCCAGGTCGACGTGATCGTGCTTGCCTGGCAGCGCACCTGCAGGCGCCAGGCGCAGGCTTCCCGACATGCCGAGATGCAGGATCAGTGTGTCCTCGGGGAACTCGAACAGCAGGTACTTCCCGCGCCGCGACAGGGCGACGAGCTTTCTGCCTTCGAGATGCGGGGGAATTTCGACTGGCCAGCGCAATGCCGGGTTGCGCACAGCCCAGGAACGGAGGGTGCGGCCGACGATCCGGTCTTCCAGCCCGCGCCGGGTGGTCTCGACTTCCGGCAGCTCGGGCACTTGCCGGGTTACTTGATCTTCGCTTCCTTGTACAGCACGTGCTTGCGCACCACCGGGTCGAACTTGCGCATTTCGAGCTTGTCCGGCGTGCGTCGCTTGTTCTTGTCCGTGGTGTAGAAGTGGCCCGTTCCGGCGGTGGAGACGAGCTTGATCTTGTCGCGCATGTGATTCTCCGTCGCGTGCGTGGGGCGGCGTCAGACCTTCTCGCCGCGTGCCCGGATATCCGCAAGCACGGCGTTGATGCCACGCTTGTCGATGATGCGCATGCCCTTGGAGGACACGCGCAGGCGCACGTATCGATTCTCGCTTTCCACCCAGAATCGGTGATAGTGCAAATTCGGCGAGAACCGGCGCCGCGTCTTGTTGTGCGCATGGCTCACGTTGTTGCCGACCATCGGCCGCTTGCCGGTCACCTGGCAGACTCGAGACATTTCGGAGCCCCAAAAACGAGCGCGCGTTTATACCAAAGAGGGCTTGGTGCGTCCAGCCGCTGCGTTCAAGCACAAACAGGCCCGGCCACGTCAGTTCGACTCGCCTTGCTTCGGCAAGCCCGGGGAGACATTGTCGAGGAGTCGGCTGGCCAGCCGTTTGGCCTCATCGAGATCGTCCACGAGATGTTCTGCAGGGATGCTCCCGAACACCGAGAGCGAACGCAATACATCGGCAACTTCACCGGCCAGGCCCACGACGATGCAGTCGGTGCGTTGCTCGATCGCGGTCTCGACGAGATCTTCGATCGCCAACGCTGCACTGTCGTCCACCTCGGTGGTGAAGGAAAAGTCGAGAATGACCACATCGTGATCTTCGATGTCCGCAGAGATTGCGCGGGCCAGTTCGTTGGCGGAACCGACCGAGTAATGTCCCTTGAGCCTGACGAGCCCGACCGGCAGATGCGCCGGATCGAATTCGTCCAGATTCGGAATGAAGGCAGCGTCCAGGAGCGGCACGGAAAGCACATTGTCCATTTCGCCCTTTGCCAGATCGCGCGCGCGCAGGATGCCCGCCGCAATCAGCCCGAGTGCGACTGCCGTGATCAAGTCGACGAACACCGTCGTGGAAAACGTGAGGAGCATCGTGAACACGTACTCGCGACGAATCGCCCGCAAGCGGACGACGAAACGCCAATCGATGATGTCCCAGCCGATTTTCACGAGAATCCCGGCCAGAACAGCCAGCGGAATGGGTTCCGCAAGCCACCCGAACCCCAGCAGCAGGGCGAGCAGGAGCACGGCAGCCAGAGCGCCCGCCAGCGGCGTACGGCCTCCGGCCCGAATGCTGGTCACGGTTCCCATGGTGGCTCCGGCACCCGGCAGCCCCCCCAGCACGCCGGCGGCCAGGTTGCCGAGGCCCTGGCCCAGGAGTTCCCGATCGGGATTGTGCCGCGTGCGAGTCTGCGAATCCGCGACCAGCGAAGTCAGCAGACTGTCGATCGATCCAAGAAGCGCGATGATCAGTGCCGGCTCCAACAAGGCGCCGACCGAGCCCCACTCGAGTGCCGGCGCGTACAGAACCGGCAACACATCGGGAATGGCTCCGATTGTCCCTGCACCGTCGAAAACGAAGAGCCCGGCGCAGGTACCGATCGCCAGGGCAGCCAGCGGGGCAGGCAGGAACCGCCGAATCCGAACCGGCCAGAAAACACAGACCGCCAGGGCGATACCACCGACGGCAAGATCGTCCGGTCCGAAGTTGGCGATGGCCTCGGGCCAAGCCCCGATCTGCGCGAGCGGACCTCCCGGAACCGGCTCGGCGCCGAGCAGGGGCATGACCTGCAAAACGATGATGATCACGCCGATTCCGGTCATGAATCCGGAGATGACCGAATAGGGCGTGAAACTCATGAAACTGCCGATGCGCAGAAATCCGAGGGCGATCTGCAACAGGCCCGCCAGCATGACAATGGTGAAGGCCACCGCCAGACTGTCGGCATACAGCGCGACAACAGCCGCCATGGCCACCGTCATCGGCCCGGTGGGGCCGGAGATCTGCGACGGTGTGCCGCCAAATACTGCGGCGAACAATCCCACCGCCACGGCGCCGTAGAGCCCCGCGGCGGGCCCCAGACCGGAAGCAACACCGAAAGCCAATGCCATCGGCAGCATGACGATTGCAGCGGTTACGCCGCCAAACAGGTCGCCGGGGATGTCGGGTCGGAACTTCATGAAACGCTCACCAGCGAGCCTCGCTGTCACATCCCTTCGTTCGATGCCCGGGCGCGAGCACAGTACGACCTGTGCCGAGGCGCAAAGACGCCAGTTCCTTTCGGGCGCCAATCTGCACTGGGTGAGCCTGGTTTTCTTGACACGACATCCCGAAACCGTCGGTCCGATTCTTTCCTTTGCCCCTCACCGTATGGAATAAGCCCGAGCGGGTCAAGGGATGGACCTGCTTGCACAACTCAGTGGATTCGCGGCGCAAATTATTGATTTTATGGAATATGTGACAGGCCGACACGACGTGGCGAACACGTGCAATCCCTCTGGACCACGCCCCCTGCGAATTCGCAATTCAATCCCGAGAAAATCGAGGCGGACGAACTGAAAGGGGGCTTGGTCAGGATGCACCCAGCCCGCAAATCTCACCAACTTCCTGCTGCGGACGCCGATAAAGAAAGTTGGTGAGACATGCAGGCGATCGATCAGGCGATGCCCAGGTACTTGTGCGATTGAACGGACAGACGCCACTGGGGATGGCTCTGGCAGTAGCGGATCGCTTCCTCGGTATTCTCCTTCAGCCGGGGACCGTCCATGGGCTGAACGAAATAGTGCCGGAAGTCCAGGGCGGACAACGCCTCGAGATCGACGCCCGGTTGCGGCACCACCACCTTCAACTCGTTTCCCTTAACCACCTCGAGTTTCGACCCGGCCTTGGGACTGACACAGACCCAATCGATGGAATCCGGCAGCGGAAGGGTGCCATTCGTCTCTATCGCCACTTCGAAACCGGTCCGGTGGAGTGTCTCAACCAGCGCGTCATCGAGTTGCAAAGCGGGTTCTCCACCGGTGAAAACGACGAATCGATGCTCGGTTTTGCCGGCCCGACTTTCCCAACACTGGACGATTCGCTGGGCGAGAGCCTCCGCGGTGACAAACTTGCCCCCTCCCGGCCCATCCGTGCCCACGAAGTCGGTGTCGCAGAACCGGCAGACCGCCGTCGACCGATCCCGCTCCAGCCCGCTCCACAGATTGCAGCCGCTGAACCGACAGAACACTGCGGCCCTGCCCGATTGGGCACCCTCGCCTTGCAGGGTCGGGTAGATCTCCTTGACCGAGTACGTCACGTGTTCCGCCTGCCTGGGGTGACTGCCGCCGTCATCGGCTCAAGCCGTCGTGCTTTCGCGAAAGGCCCGGTATCCATCGCGCCTGATCTCGCATGCCGGGCAGGAGCCGCATCCCCAACCCCAATCGTTCTCGGTCGTTCGATCGCCGAGATAGCAGGTATGCGTATCCCGCCTCACGAGATCGACCAGCGGCTGTCCTCCCAGGCTTTCCGCCAATGCCCAGGTTCCTGCCTTGTCGAGCCACATCAGTGGAGTTTCGATCACGAATCGGCCATCCATCCCCAGGTTGAGCGTCACCTGCAGGCTCTTGATCGTGTCGTCCCGGCAATCCGGGTATCCGGAAAAGTCGGTTTCGCACATGCCGCCGACGAGATGCCGAACACCGAGCCCGTGCGCAAGAGCGGCCGCCACTGTCAGGAACAGCAGGTTGCGACCGGGCACGAAGGTCGTCGGCAGCCCCGACTCGGCAACCTCGATGGCGTCCTCCGAGGTCAGGGCCGACTCCACAAGGGCCGGCAGAAAGTCCAGCCGCACCAGCCGATCTGCCATGAGCGAGCCCTTCCAATCCGCGATTGTCGGCAACCGCTCCCGGATTCCGGCCCGGCATTCCAACTCCACGGCATGGCGCTGCCCGTAGTCGAAGCCGACCGTGTAGACCTGCCGATACCGATTCAACGCCCAGGCGAGACAGGTCGTGGAGTCCTGGCCCCCGGAGAACAGTACCAGTGCGTCATGAGGTGTCATTCGAGTCACTCTCGGCGCGGTTCCCGCGATGACTGCTGCAGATCGACTCGCTGCTGCAAGCGACTGTGATCTTAACCCGCATCCGTTCACAACAGGCCCCGCTCCGCCATCGATACCGTCCGTTCCGCGCCGACCACCAGGTGATCGAGCACCCGCACATCCAGTTCTCTCAGGATGCCCACCAATCGCTCGGTCAACTCGATGTCCGCCACCGAAGGCTCGGCGACCCCCGAGGGGTGATTGTGGGCGAAGATCACGGCCGCTGCATTGCAGTACAAGGCCCGCTTGACGATCTCCCGCGGGTACACGTTCGCCCGGTCCACCGACCCGAGAAACAGCTTTTCGAACTTGAGCAGCCGATGCCGGGTATCCAGGAACAGGCAGGCGAACACTTCCCGCTCCAGGCCCCCGAATTCCGCCGTCAGAAAGAGGACGGCATCCTGAGACCCCGCAAAGGCCCGGCCATTGACCAGCCCGCATGCCGCATACCGCGCGGTGATCGGCAGAATGGCCTTGAGGCTCGCCACCTTCGTCGGCCCAAGCCCCTCGCCACGCAGCAGCGTACGCGCCGGGGCATCGATCACACCCCGGATGGAACCGTACTGCGACAGCAGCCGATGACCGAGCGCCAACGCGCTGTGGTCGCGGGTACCGGTGCGCAGCAGCACCGCCAGCAGTTCCCCATCGGTGAGCCGTTCGGGTTCCGCGGCAAGCAACCGTTCGCGCGGCCGCTCCGAGAGAGGCCAATCCCTGATCGAGTGACGGCTCACGCCATCCTCGCCGAAACCCGTACCCTGTCGTTCAACGGATTCTCCTTCTCGGGGGGCTCGAAATCCCCATGACTACCCTTCCGAAAGCGCATCCGGCGCGTTGCGGGCGGCAATTCGGCCCGTTCGCCGGATATTCGGGTCATCGCGCATTGCTGCTACCATGACCCCATGGACCTTTCCGGAAAGCACATTCTGCTCGGGGTGACCGGCGGAGTCGCCGCGTACAAGACCCCAATCCTTGTAAGACTCTTGCGCCAGGCGGGCGCAGACGTTCAGGTCGTGCTCACCGAAAGCGCGTCCGATTTCGTCACGCCCACGACCCTGCAGGCCGTCTCCGGCCGGCCCGTTCGGGACGACCTGCGGGACAAGGAAGCAGAAGCCGCCATGGGCCACATCGAACTGGCCCGCTGGGCCGACCTGGTGCTGGTGGCGCCGGCCACTGCACATTTCATGGCAACACTGGCCGGGGGGCTCGCGCCCTGCCTGCTCTCGACCCTGTGCCTGGCAACCGATGCCCCCATCGTGCTGGCGCCGGCCATGAATCAGGCCATGTGGCGCGCGCCGACCACTCAGCGCAATGCCGACATTCTCAGTG
The DNA here is from genome assembly GCA_965221465.1 of Candidatus Azophilus sp. GTDB lineage: Bacteria > Pseudomonadota > Gammaproteobacteria > Pseudomonadales > Azotimanducaceae > Azophilus. The sequence continues at coordinate 3,865,143 of OZ244892.1, read as the reverse complement.
GCGACGGCCGGTTGCTGGTCGGTCCGGCGGACGGCGAACAGGCCTGCGGCGAGACGGGCCCCGGCCGCATGGTCGAGCCCGAAGACCTGTTCGAAGTCGTCCGCCGGAACTTTGCCGCGCGCTGCCTGGAAGGCTTGCGCGTGCTGGTGACCGCCGGGCCCACGGAGGAATCCATCGACCCGGTACGCCACGTCACCAACCGCAGTTCCGGCAAGCAGGGTTACGCCATGGCCGCGGCTGCATCGGCGGCCGGCGCCAGGGTCACGCTGGTTTCCGGCCCCTGTCTTCTCCCACCGCCGGCAGGTGTCGATGTCGTCGGCGTCACCAGTGCACAGGACATGTACGATGCCGTGCATGCCCGCATCGCCCAGCAGGATCTCTTTATCGGCGTTGCGGCCGTGTCCGATTACCGTCCTTCGAGGGCGACGGAGCAGAAAATCAAGAAAGAATCCGTCGGCCCGCGATTCGAGATGGCTTTCGAGGAGAATCCGGACATCATCGCCTCCGTGGCAGCGCTGCCCGAACGGCCCGTGGTGGTCGGGTTTGCCGCCGAGACCCACAAGGTGCTCGAACACGCCCGGGACAAGCGGCGCCGCAAGGGGCTCGACGCCATCGTCGTCAACGATGTCTCGCGCCAGGGTATCGGATTCGACAGCGACAGGAACGCTGCCACGCTCATCTGGGGGGGCGGCGAACTGGCGCTGCCCCCACAGAGCAAGCAATCCCTGGCCCAGGGTCTGGTGGGTCACATCGCCGAACTATTCGCCGCCCCGCTGGCCGGGGCAAGCCGGGAGTCGACGGCAAGTTGAGCGATGCAACCAACAAGACGCGAACTCCGCCCGACGAGAGAACGGTCGTCGAGCGCGTAGCCGGTTCGGGGACAACCATCGACACGCAACCGAGTTGCATCGACCCCGGCATCTTCCGCGCCTACGACATCCGCGGCCTGGTCGGCCGCAACCTCACGGAAGACATCGTCCGGTTGATCGGCCGGGCCTATGCCGCCGAAGCGAAAGACAGCGGTCAGACCCGCATTGTCATCGCATACGACGGCCGTCATTCCAGCCCGGCCCTGAAAAAGGCCCTCGCCGACGGCCTCATCGCCGGCGGCCTCGAGGTCATCGACACCGGCCAGGTGCCGACGCCGCTCCTGTACTTTGCGACTCACGAGTTGGGTACCGGGGCCGGCGTCATGATCACCGGCAGCCACAACCCCTCGGATTACAACGGCCTGAAAATGGTGCTCGGCGGCCGGGCGCTAGCCGGAAACGCCATCGCGAGGCTGAAGGCGCGTATCGACGAGGGCATATTCAGCCGGGGCCAGGGCAGTTCGAGCCGCACAGACATTGCCGAGGATTACATTGCGCGCGTCGTTGGCGACATCGAGATCGTCCACCCACTCGAGGTCGTGGTCGACTGCGGCAATGGCGTGGCCGGCCGCATCGCGCCTCAGCTTCTGCGCGCGCTGGGCTGCGAGGTCATCGAGCTCTACTGCGACATCGACGGTGCTTTCCCCAATCACCACCCGGACCCGGCCGATCCGGCAAACCTCGAAGACCTGCTCGCCGCCGTACGCTCGGAAGGCGCCGACTGCGGCCTTGCCTTCGACGGCGACGGCGACCGAATCGGCCTCGTCACCCCCGGCGGCCGCATCGTCTGGCCGGATGTGCTGATGATGCTGCTCGCCAAGGACATCGTGGCGCGCAACCCGGGGGCTCGCATCGTCTACGACGTCAAGTGCAGCCACCGCCTCGGCGAGCTGGTTCGACAGCTCGGCGGAGAGCCCATCATGTGCCGCACCGGGCATTCCCACATCAAGGCAAAGCTCAGGGAATCCGGCGCTTTGCTCGGCGGCGAATTCAGCGGTCACATCTGTTTCAGCGACCGCTGGTACGGTTTCGACGATGCGCTCTACGCCGCCGCCCGCCTGCTGGAGATTCTCGGTTCGGGCGAACTGCACAACGGCAGTGTCGACGCAGTGTTCGCCGAGTTCCCCGAAACCTGTTCGACGCCGGAATTGAAGATCGAAACGACCGAGACACGCAAGTTCGAGATCATCGAAGCACTCCGCCGCCAGGCCGATTTCGGCGTCGGCAGGGTTACCGACATGGACGGCTTCCGCGTCGACTATTCCGACGGCTGGGGATTGATTCGCGCCTCCAACACGAGCCCCATGTTGACGCTGCGCTTCGAGGCCGACGACGCGCCCGCCCTGGCAAGGATCCGAGAGACCTTCGCGGCGCAACTGCACGACGTAGACCCGTCGTTGAAGTGCCCGTGACCGGCCATGCCCGTTTCTGAAAAACAGGCCCGCAACGTCGCTTCCGTACTCACGGAGGCGCTGCCGTATATCCGCGAGTTCCAGGGATGGACCGTCGTCATCAAGTACGGCGGCAACGCCATGGTGGACGAGCGTCTGAAGACCACTTTCGCCCGGGACGTGGCGCTCATGAAGCTGGTCGGCATGAATCCGGTCGTGGTGCACGGCGGCGGTCCGCAGATCGGCGAACTGTTGGAGAGGCTCAACATCCCCACCCGGTTCGTCGACGGCATGCGGGTGACGGATGCCGCCACCATGGATGTCGTGCAGATGGTGCTCGGCGGCATGGTCAACCAGGAAATCGTTTCCCTGCTCAATCAGCAGGGCGGTCGCGCCGTGGGCATCACCGGCAAGGACGGGCGTCTTATCGAGGCGCGCAAGCTCGAGCTTTCCCGCGCCGACCCGAAACCCTCAGAGATCATCGATATCGGTCATGTCGGCGAGGTTCAGGGGGTGAACGCCGGCGTGCTCGACACGCTGGCCCGAGCCGGCTTCATTCCGGTGATCGCACCCATCGGCGTCGGGCCGGAGGGCGAGTCTTACAACATCAACGCGGACCTCGTGGCCGATGCCATCGCCCGGGCGCTCGGCGCGGAGAAGTTCGTGCTGCTGACGAATACGGCGGGGATTATCGACGACGGCGAGACTCTGGCCAGCCTGACGGCGGCCGAGGCACAGGAACTGATCGGGAAAGGCGTGGTCAGCGGCGGCATGCTGCCCAAGGTGCAATGCGCGCTGAATGCGGTGGCGGGGGGCGTCGAGAGCGTACAGATCGTCGACGGCACCGTGCCCCACGCCCTGTTGCTCGAAATCTTCACCAACGCAGGGGTGGGTACCAAGATCACCGCGGGGTAAGCGTGGCTTTCAAGGAAAAGTCATAAATATTTGATTTAATTGAAATTAATTTAACATGATGTCTGGCGATCGGGCACCGAGAGCAGGTATACGGTACGTGCATCTGGCTCGCCGAATGGCGCACCAGGCGGAGAAGCTTACCGCGACGATGGGTGCAAGCACGAGCCCAAACAGCGCCATTCGGCGAGCCAGATACACGCACCGCACACCTGCTCTCTCCCAGCGTATTGCTGATGTTCCTTGCGCGTCGTCGTGCCGCAGTCAGTCGTTCAGAATGCAGTATCGGTCGCGATAAGCCTTGATCGACGCGGCCAGGCCATCGGGGCGCCGGTTCGGGCTCGCGGCCTGGTCCAGCCAGGCGATGACATCCTCGAGGGTCGCAATGCTCCGCACCGGCACTCCCAGCCGCGAACGCAGCGCTGCGAACGCCGTCTCGTTCCCATCGAGCTTTTCCTGGCGGTCGAGCGCGATCAGAAGACCGCTCAGGTCTCCGCCGTGTGCGGCGATCAACTTCGCGCCTTCCTCCTTGGTGGCTCCGTCCGTTATCACGTCGTCCACCAACACGACCCGGCGGCCGGCGAGGCCTGCGCCGACCAGCATGCCCCCTTCGCCGTGATCCTTGGTTTCCTTCCGGTCGAATGCCACCCCGACCTCGATGCCGCGCCGCGCCAGCGCGATGCCCGCGGCGACCGCAATGGGTATGCCCTTGTAGGCCGGTCCGAACAGCACGTCGCAATCGAGGCCGCTTGCGACCAGGGCCTCCGCGTAGAACTCACCGAGGGCGGCCAGGGCAGTGCAGTCGCCGATGGCGCCGAGATTGAAGAAGTAGGGGCTCCTGCGGCCGGACTTGAGCGTGAACTCGCCGAACCGGAGCACACCCTGATTGAACATCAATTCGATGAACGCCCGCTTGTCGGCGTAGTCAGCCATCCGGCTGCGCGCCTTTCTGAATCGCCAGCAACTCGGACGTGCCTTTTCGGGACAATTCCAGGAGCCGTGCCAGATCGCCGTCGCTGAAGGGTGCGCCTTCGCCGGTACCCTGAATTTCGACAATACCGCCGGAGGCGAGCCGCACCACGTTCATGTCGGTTTCTGCGGTGGAGTCCTCGGCATAGTCGAGGTCGAGCACCGGCTCGCCACGCCAGATGCCGACGGAGACCGACGCCACGAATTGCCGGAACGCGGCCCCGCGACCCATTCCGACCAGCGCGTCGCGGAGCGCCACGGCTGCGCCTGTAATCGCGGCGGTGCGCGTCCCCCCGTCCGCCTGAATGACGTCGCAATCGACCCGAATCGTCTTCTCCCCGAGTCGCAGGGTATCCACCGTGGCGCGCAGCGAGCGGCCGATCAATCGCTGGATCTCCATCGTGCGCCCTCCCTGCCTGCCGCGTGCCGCTTCCCGGTCGCCTCGGGAATGCGTCGCCCCGGGCAGCATGCCGTACTCCGCGGTCACCCAGCCCCGGCCCTTTCCGCGCATGAATCGGGGCACCGTGCCTTCCGAATTGGCCGTGCAGATCACCTTGGTATCGCCGAATTCCACCAGGACGGAACCATCGGCGTGCTTGATGTAACCCCGGGTGATACGCACTGCACGCATCTCCTCCGCCAGACGGCCGCTAGGTCGCATTGCCCATCCATTTCTCCGAAACGCCACCGGCATTATACGGTGGCGCCGCCGCTTGCCGTCCTTCCAACGACCATCCGGGTTAAACTTCCGCCCATGTTGCACAGCATGACCGCATTTTCCCGGTGCCAGATGGAAACGCCGGAACTGCAACTGGTCTGGGAACTCAGATCGGTGAATCACCGGTACCAGGAGACACAGTTCCGCATGCCCGAGCAACTCCGTTCGCTGGAGAGCCCATTGCGCGACCGGGCGCGCCGCCGCCTCCATCGGGGCAAGCTCGACTGTTCGTTGCGCACCGACAGCAAGGCCGAGGCCGGCGTCACCGAACTGAACCGCCCGCTGATGCTCAAGCTGCTCGCGGTGCTGGAACAGGTGCGCCGCGACGCACCCGAGATTCACGCGCCGAACCCCATGGACCTCTTGCGCTGGCCCGGCATGCTCGGGGAGCCGGCAGCCATTGACCCGGAGCAGTGCGGTCCCGCCGTTCAGGCGTTGTTCGAGCAGGCCCTCGACGGCCTTGTCGAGGAGCGCAGCCGGGAAGGGCGCGAATTGCAGGATGCCATCGGCACGCGGCTCGACACCGTCGGCGAGATCGTTCTCGAGCTCGAGAAGCTGGCCACCGGCATTGCCGGAGACTTGAAGAGCCGGCTGAACGCGAGGCTTGGCGAGCTGGCGGTCGATGTCGACCCCGGGCGCCTGGAACAGGAAGTTGCACTGCTCGCCCAAAAGGCCGACGTGGCCGAAGAACTCGACCGGCTCGCAATTCACGTGGACGAGGCGAAAGCACAACGGAACCGTTCCGGCCCCCATGGCCGCCGGCTCGATTTTCTCTGCCAGGAACTGATGCGCGAGGCCAACACCCTGGCCGCCAAGTCCCTGCTGCCGGAGATGTCCTCCCGGGCCGTCGACCTGAAGGTGATCATCGAGCAGATTCGCGAGCAGGTACAGAACGTCGAATGAGCGTGCCGGCCGAAAGTCAGCCCCCGGCGGCCGAGGGCCTTCTGCTGGCCATCTCCGCCCCTTCGGGCGCCGGCAAGACCAGTCTCGTGCGGGCGCTGGTGCAACGAGACCCGTGCCTGAGCGTATCCGTCTCGCACACCACACGGCCGCGCCGTCCAACCGAGCGGGAGGGTGTCAACTACCACTTCATCGGTCGCGACCTGTTCCTGGAAATGGCCGGGCAAGGGGGCTTTCTCGAACATGCCGAGGTCTTCGGGCATCACTACGGCACGTCCCTCGAAAACGTCCGGCGCGAACGTGCAACCGGACGTGACGTGATCCTGGAAATCGACTGGCAGGGCGCCGCACAGGTGCGCGCCACGGCACCGGAGACGATCGGCATCTTCGTTGCGCCGCCCTCCCGGGAGGCCCTCCGCCAGCGCCTGGTCGCGCGCGGCGAAGACGCCATGGACAGCATCGAACGCAGGTTGCGGGAAGCCCGCGCGGAAATGTCCCACTACCAGGACTACGACTATCTGGTGGTCAACGACGAGTTCGACACCACCCTCGAAGACATGGCTGCCATCATCCGGGCCGAACGACTGAAACGCACCGTGCAGTGCAATCGCCGGCGGAACCTGATCGATGAACTCTTGTCATGATCCGTCGGCCCATCTACACTTGCTCGTTTGCTTGATTTGCAGGGTATTCCATGGCACGAGTCACCGTAGAAGACTGCCTCGAAAACGTCGACAATCGCTTCGAACTGGTCATGCTGGCCACCCGGCGCGCGCGCCAGATGCGTGATTTCGGAGCCGAGCCCATGGTGCCCGTCGAAAACGACAAACCTACCGTCATCGCCCTGCGCGAGATCGCCGAAGGGCTCGTGAGCCACGAGATTCTTGACGAGCAGGAAGCCGCCTCTCAGGATGACGAACTGCAGGTGACATTCGGCGTTGGCGATGACCATATCGGAGACGACGAGTTCTGAGTCCTACTTCGTCTCGCGACTCGCGGAAACCGCAAGGCGCGACGATGTCGCTGCACCCTGCACGATAGATTCCCTCACCAAGGTGCTCTCGGCGTACCTGCCCGCAAAACAGGTCGCCCAGGTCAGCCGCGCCTACGTCTACGCCGACAACGCCCATGCGGGCCAGTACCGGCGCACCGGGCATCCATACATCTCCCACCCGCTGGCGGTCGCCATGATCCTTGCGGAAATGCGCATGGACCACGAGACCATCATGGCGGCGCTGCTGCACGATGTGATCGAAGATACGGCCGTGGCCAAGTCGACCCTGGGCAACCGCTTCGGCGAGCCCGTTGCGGAACTGGTCGACGGTGTCTCGAAGCTCGCCGTCATGTTCGAAAGCCGGGCGGAAGCCCAGGCAGAGAATTTCCAGAAAATGGCGCTGGCCATGGCCAAGGACATCCGGGTCATCATGGTCAAGATAGCCGACCGTCTGCACAACATGCGCACCATCGGGGTCATGTCCCCGGAGAAGCGCAGGCGAATCGCGCGGGAAACCCTCGACTACTACGCACCCATCGCCAACCGCCTCGGCATGCACAACGTCATGGTGGAGTTCGAAGACCTCGGCTTCGCCGCGCTGCATCCGTTGCGCGCCGAGAGCATCCGGCGACGGGTGGAGAAGGCCCGGGGAAATCGCAAGGCGCTGCTGTCGAAACTGCATCAGTCCATCCAGACGTCACTGGAAGCGGAAGGCATCGAGGCAACGGTCACCAGCCGCCAGAAACACATCTATTCCATCTACAGCAAGATGAAGACCCGGCAAAAGTCCTTCGAAGACATCATGGACCTGTTCGGGTTTCGCATCATCGTCAACGACGAAGACGCCTGCTATCGTTCCCTCGGTATCGTGCACAACCTCTACAAGCCGGTAGTCGGGCGATTCAAGGACTACATCGCAATCCCCAAGATCAATGGCTATCAATCGCTGCACACGACCTTGTTCGGCATGCACGGCGTGCCGATCGAAGTGCAGATTCGCACCACCCACATGGCGGAAGTCGCCGACCACGGCATCGCCGGGCACTGGCTTTACAAGGCGCGCGAGGAAAAGACCCGGGGCGGGCAGCGCGCCCGGCGCTGGGTGCGCGACCTGATGGAACTGCAGCAACGGGCCGGCAACCCCCTCGAATTCATCGACAGCCTAAAGATCGACCTGTTCCCCGACGATGTGTACGTGTTCACCCCCAAGGGCGACATCATGGAACTGCCACGCGGCGCCTGTGCAGTGGATTTCGCCTACGCGGTACACACCGACATCGGCAACGAGTGCATCGCCTGCCACATCGACCGAGCGCTGGCGCCCCTGTCGCAGCAACTCGAGAGCGGTCAGAGCGTCGAAATCGTCACGGCAAAGGGCGCGAAACCGAGCCCGGACTGGTTGAGCTTCACGGTATCCGGCAAGGCCCGGGCCGCCATTCGCCAGTCGCTCAAGAATCAGGAGCGCGCCGAATCGATCATGCTGGGGCGTCGGCTACTGAACCGCTCCCTGACCAATGCCGGCACCAGCATCAAGGAGTTGGACTTCCGCCGTCTGCGAAGGGTTTTCAAGGAATTCGGCGTGCGCAAGCTCGACGAGGTGCTGGAAGCCATCGGCCACGGGGACGTGGCGGCCTATGCCGTGGCGCAACGGCTGCTCGCCGCGGACGACTCGGATTACGAAGCCGTTCCGGTCGAGCACGAAGGGCCAATGGCCGTTCACGATGGCGAAGGGCTCGTGGTCACCTACGGCCGCTGCTGCGGCCCGGTTCCCGGGGATGCCATCGTCGGTCACATGACCCAGGGCAAGGGTTTGGTGGTACACATGGAAACCTGCAAGAACATGCGCGAGATCGGCCGGCGCAGCCCCGAGCAGACCATTCCGGCCCGATGGGCCGCCACCACCGACCAGGAGTTCACCACCGCCCTGCGCATCGAGGTCAACCGCAAGAAGGGGGTCATCGCCGAACTGGCCGCCACCATCGCCGCCGTCAATGCGGGGATGGATCGAATCAACGTGGAAGAGCGGGATGCCCGGGTCAGTTCGGTGGTCGTGGTGGTCACGGTCTCCGACCGCCTTCACCTGGCCCGGGTGATGCGGCGGCTGCGCGCCATCCCCAACGTCATTACCATGAGGCGAACGCACCAATGAGCGACACCATTGCCACGGCCGATGCACCGGCGGCCATCGGAGCCTATTCCCAGGCCGTTCGTTCCGGCGCCACCGTTTACCTGTCGGGGCAGATCGGCCTGGATCCGGCGACGATGGAATTGGTCGCGCCGGATTTCGAGAGCGAAGCCCGGCAGGTGTTCCGCAACCTCTGCGCCGTCATTGCCGCAGCTGGCGGTACGCCGTCGCAGGCGGTGAAGCTGACCGTCTATCTCACCGACATGAACGACTTTCCGGCGGTGAACGCGGTGATGGCGGAGTTTTTCGACGAGCCGTTTCCGGCCCGTGCCGCCGTCGGTGTCGCCAGCCTGCCCCGGGGAGCAACGGTGGAAGTCGACGGCATCCTGGTATTGGCCGCACCTGTTCATGAATGAACTATTGCGGCCGTCAATGGCAGCGAAATCGCCGGCCGTGCTCCCGCCGCACGCTCAACGTGCTGTCAAGCACACACTATTCCACCAGGCCGCCGGCCGTCGGCGCAATCTCTGCAAGACCTTCGGGCTGTCTTGATCGCAACGAGGGACAGCAGGCCGGACGGCGATTCTCCCATCACGGACCTGAAGGGCGTCGGGCCTCGTCTCGCCGAGACACTGGCCCGGCTAGGCGTATACCGGCTGATCGATCTGCTTCTGCACCTGCCTTATCGCTACCAGGACCGCACACGGGCCGTTCCCCTCAACCGGCTGCAACCGGGCCGCCACTGCCTGGTACAGGGCCAGGTGGTCGAGAGCCGGATTCATCAAGGGCGGCGGCGGAGCTGGACCGTCATCATGCAGGACGACACCGGCTACCTGACACTTCGGTTCTTCCATTTCGCCAGGCGCCAGTTCGCGAGTCTGAAGGTGGGACACCATGTGCGTTGTTTTGGCGAAGTGCGGTTCGGGCCCGGGGGCAGGGAAATGGCGCACCCGGAGTACCGGGTGTTTGTCGATGTTCCGCCCCCGCTGGAAGGCGCGTTGACGCCGGTGTATCCAACGACCCGGGGATTGAATCAGGGGCGCCTGCGCGCACTGACCGGGCAGTTGCTGGACATGGACTGGCCGCAGCAGGATGCCCTGCCCTTCGCGACCCTGCTGTATCTGCACCGGCCTCCCGCCGGCGCCACGGACCAGGACATCGAAGCCGCCCAGGAACGCATCGCCCGGGACGAACTGACCGCCTACTACCTGGTCATGCGCTACCGGCAGAGCCGCCGGGCGGAACAGGTCGCCATGCCGCTGCCGCGTGCCCGGCAACTCGGCCGAACGCTGTTGAAGAACCTCGGCTTCGAGCTGACCGGCGCCCAGCGACGGGTGGTCACGGACGTGCTGAACAATCTGACGCTCGGCACGCCCATGCTGCGGCTGGTGCAGGGCGATGTGGGCAGCGGCAAGACGGTGGTCGCTGCCTTTGCCGCCATCCGCGCCGCCGAACACCGGGCGCAGACCGCTCTGATGGCGCCCACCGAGATACTGGCCGAGCAGCACTATCTGAACTTCTCCGAGTGGCTCACCCCGCTCGGCATCCAGGTCGTGTTGCTGACCAGCGGGCTGAAGAAGGCCGAACGCCAGGCCAGGCTGCAGGCGCTCGCCGACGGCGAGGCACTGGTGGCCGTCGGCACCCATGCGCTCTTTCAACACGATGTCACGTTCGGCAACCTGGCGCTGACCATCGTCGACGAACAACACCGTTTCGGCGTACATCAGCGCATGGCGTTGCGCGCCAAGGGCCATACCCCGCATCAACTGGTGATGACGGCGACGCCGATCCCGCGGACGCTGACCATGGCACTTTATGCCGACATGGACGTCTCCACGATCGACGAACTGCCCGCGGGGCGCCAGCCCATCGAAACCGCCCTGATCAGCGCTACCCGCCGCGACGAAGTGCTCGACCGCATCGCCCGGGTGCTGGCCGATGGACGGCAGGCGTACTGGGTGTGCACGCTCATCGAGGACTCGGAGCAACTGCAGGCCACCTCGGCGGAAGCAACCTGGGAGACGTTGAGGGCGCGCTTGCCCGGCATCGGTGTCGGGCTGATCCACGGACGCATGAAGAGCGACGAGAAGGCGAACGTCATGGCCCGCTTCCACAGTGGCGACTATCGGCTGCTGGTTGCCACCACCGTCATCGAAGTCGGGCTCGACGTACCGAATGCGACTCTGATGGTGATCGAGAACCCGGAGCGGCTGGGTCTGGCGCAACTCCACCAACTGCGGGGCCGGATCGGTCGCGGCAGCGAAAAGAGCCATTGCATCCTGCTCTACGCCGAGGAGCTGAGCGACACCGGCCGGGCACGGCTGAAAGTGGTCCGGGGGAGTCAGGACGGCTTCCATATCGCGGAACAGGACCTGAAGATGCGCGGCCCGGGGGAGATCATGGGTACCCGGCAGACCGGCGATACCCAGTTCCGTATCGCAGACCTGGCCCGCCACGCACACCTGATCGAAGCGGTCATCCGGGAAGGGAAACGACTGCTCCAGGAGGCCCCGGAAGATGTCGATGCGCTGCTGCGCATCTGGGCGCCCGCAGACACCGGACACATTGCCGTGTGAGTGGAGGGTAGCCCGCATCCGCGATCAGATTGCAAGAACGCCCACCACCAAACGGGTTAGCAAGTTTAGCCCGCAAACGCCATTTGTCATCTCCTATCCTCATAAGTGACTGTTTTGTAGAGTTTTTACAAACTGATCCGTTTTAGCGTGAGCATATCGTAAGCGGAGTCAAAAAACGCTGTGCGCATTGGGGCACGGTAGCGCCTAGAAGAATAGTCGAAATATTCGTGGGTAGTAGTCTCTTGCTCAGAGGGCCTCAAGCGACTCTGGCGCGTCGTTGCAGACATTATTGACCAAGTGGCTGACTGGTCTAACTTCGTAAGGCCCGGGTGCGGGGGCGGCAGAATGCACAGCAGCGCTTGCTTGGGCGCATCAGGGTCCAGCCAGTCATCGAAGCGGCTCGGCTCAACGATAGCGGGCTGCCGCGCATGGACGTGCGTGAATTCCGGTTGCGGCCTCGGCGGTTATTTTGGTGAACGACTCAATCGCTTCCACTCCGTCAACCCAGCGTCCCATAGCGCGGCGAAGGAGGCCTTGGAACTATTGGCCAATGCAAGGTGCCAGTGCTGAAGTGAAGCTCATCATTTCTGCCGAAGCAAAAACCCCCGGTTGCTAAGCTTGGTGACGGCGTTGCCGAGCCGCCGGGATGCCTTGAGGATGATTGCTTTCACCGTCGAGGGGGGGGGGGTAGAAGTCAAAACTGGTTTGAACACGCTCAATGCGAATGGGTTGTCAACCTGCCGACGGGGTTAGCGCGCCCTTCATCTCCGAATGTTGCGTTGAACTGCCTCGCCGCAAACGCTGTGCGTCTCGTCGTATACGCGGCGCCAGATCATCTCTTCGTCGAACCAGAGCCATTCTGCACCTGTCGCGTCCGCGGCGGAAAGTTGAATTCTCCCCGGTCGGCTGGACTCGGCATCGTGGTCGGCATGCTACCTTGGGCCATCTTCTTGTTCCGTTGCTCTCGGAGCGCTTTTGGGTGAGTCGGTAATCCCCAAGCGATCAATCACCCCACAACGCAAAACAAGCGTCAAGGGCGTATAGCCAAAATCGGTGTGCGTAATCGGCCACAACTCTCGTCCAATGGAGTTGAGTATTCTTAGCTGTTGCCCTATCAGATGCCCTTGGCAGCGACTCTCGCCGTGACGCGGCTGTGCGCGCCACAACGCTTCACACACCACCAAGAAAGTTGACTCCTTCCTCCAAAAATCCCGGTCCAGCCAGCACGGCACACTCCCACAACACCAGAGTGACCCTTCCCAATGCTCTGATTTCTTGCGTCGCTCTCAACATTTCGTTTCAATTTCGGCAGCCAATAGTTCCGGTTGACTTTTGGTTGCTCGGTGATTCGACACGCTGCGTCATCGTGCTGATGCCAAAAAAACCACGCACCTCGATGATCTTGCGACGCGATGGGAACACGATATCTGGTTGACCGGGTAGCCCAGCTACATGCAATCTGTAACGGTAGCCCATCGAGTGAAGCAGTCGGCGCACAACCATTTCTGGCTTCGTCCCCGTCGACCGAATCCCCCGCATGATTTCGCTCCTTCGCTCTGTGCTTACGATATCGGCCGTTCTATTCTTGTAATCTCTCCGATTAGTATATGCTACGAGGTTCGTACCTTGTTTCACGAGCGCGAACTGGTAGCCGGGTTCCCGCGTGCGAGCGTACCGTACTGCACACCCGCCACCGCGGATCCCCAACCCATCCTGTAGTGTGCTAGTATTTCAAAAACTTAGAGGTAACGCGTGGTGCTTCTTTCCCTGTACGCTGGCTGCGGAGGGTTGGACCTAGGCTTCGAGCACTCTGGTTTCAACATTGGCCTAGCCTACGATGTACGTCCTCACTCGATTCGTTCCTGGAATCGCAACCGCAAGGGAGTGAGCCGCGGGCATGTCGCTGATCTGCGAACAATTAAGTTCCCGGATATAGACTGCCATAATGGCAGTAAATTCATTCCGACGGGCGTAATCGGCGGTCCTCCCTGCCAGTCGTTCTCGCGCGCAAACAGGTCTTCCTCATCCGACGACCCTCGCAGCATGCTAGTCCGTCGTTTTTTCTCCTTGGCATTATGCTTCCATCGTTACAGGAACCCTCTTCAATTCATGCTTATGGAAAACGTACCCGAATTGAAGAATTACCAACGTGGCCGCCTGCTTGACCGTGAGATTAAACGCTTGGAGAGGAATGCATTTGACGTTAGCGTATTCTTCGCCGATGCCGCCTCGCACTCTGTACCACAACACCGTCGCCGATTGTTTCTAGTAGCCTTTCCCAGATGCACACGCGCGATGGAACGCTGGTCAGCCCCGAGCGGTAATGGACAGCATAAAACTGTCTCAGACGCCATTCGTGACTTTCCGAAGCCAGTCTATTTCAATCCCGATATCGACAGAAACGCAATCCCGTTTCACGAGAACCATTGGTGCATGATGCCTCGGTCACGTAAGTTTTTGGACGGAACACTTGCGGAGGGGAAGACGTCTACAAGGAGCTTCAAAACGCTCGCTTGGGACAAGCCAAGCATTACCGTCTCCTACGGACACCGTGAAGTCCACGTACATCCGAGTGGTATGCGTCGGCTCAGCGTCTTTGAAGCTTTGAAGCTCCAGGGCTTTCCGGACAACTATGTTCTTGAAGGGACACTTTCTGCGCAAATTGACCAAGTTAGTGAGGCAGTTCCACCACCTCTGGCGCGAGCTGTCGCCCATTCCATCCGGTCAGCGCTCGAAATTCCTTGTAATACGAGTGCCGTCCAGTCTCATGCTCCGATGTCAGCTAAAACTGCCTGTTCGTAACCTGCCTCTTCTAGCAAACGCCGCAGCTTTTCCACCATCCGGACACGAAGCGATTCGTCCGTGTTGATTTGCGAATCCGCATTCGCCATATCCCTTATTTTTTTGGCAGCGCGAATCGACGTATCCTCATGCTGCGGACCCGGCGCAGGTTGCGCCTGCGCAACCTGAAACAGGTCGGGCAATCCTGGTGGCGGCGGTAGGAATTCGAATGCTAGGCACACCATAGAAGGCGTCTCGTCGCTACTCGGCATCGTGGAATAGCAATACGGATGATGGGTCTGCATATCCCAATCTTTCTGGCGCGCAAGATGAAGAATCCACTTCGCCATCCCCAGTCCAAATAGCTGCAGAAATTTTGTCCCCGCTTCCTCCGAAGCATCTTGCACCGCCTCCCGTATGTCTTCTGCGCTTGAGTCCAAAAGCGGCAGCGCCGTATTTCGAAAAACGTCGTTCTCATCTGCGTTTTTGTAAATCGCTTCACAGAGTTTGTTTAATGTCTCGGGCGCTAGGGACTCGGGCCGAACGTCCGCTGTTACAAACAGCAACCACCGCCCCTTCTTGAGTTCGAGTTGCAATTCCACAATCCGGTACACTGCGTCGATCAGCCGGTTTTTATGCGCTGCTCCGGGGGAAGCGACGGACCCACATGCGTCAACGTTTACGATGTGGAAAGGCCCGCGAGACTTTAGGTCCCTGTATGCCGAACCGTTCACTTGTACGATATCCTCGAATCGCCTTGGAAACGTGTGCGATTTTACAGTTATAGTACCTGCATCCACTAAAGACTGTTCTCTCACTTTGGCTCTCGCGGCCTCACGGTTTCCCTCACCTCCCGCTTGGAAGCCCGTACTCGTCAAGCTACACTGTAGTCCTTTACATTCTTCTCCAAGCTGCTTTACGTCAAGGTAGTCGATACCGGGAAGTGTCAGGTACTTGACCTCAGGTTGAACATCGCCTTCTTGTGGCAACCCTGGACGCCCTAGTTCGTTCTTGATCAACCGACGCGCAAAGTAGATCCATTGCTTTTCACGAACTAGCTGCTTACGTGGAGTGTGCCAGGGCAGCAGTTTATTTAACTCTACCGGTACAGCCGGCTCATCAATCTGCGCAGGCAAAACGCCATCGGACCACTTCCCACCGGAGTCTTCAGACGCCATCGGTTATCCGTCTAATTCTGGGATGCCCAGAATATCCCTGATGATCTGGACGCGGTCCTCGATACTTAACGTGGACAACACATTGTATGCCTCCAGTACTGCCGCGAGAGCACTAATTCTAATTGGCCCAACTGGTTTTCCTTTTCGGGTGAAAATCTGCTCTGTCGGCCATTCTAGGCTCACATCCCCAACTTCACTTGGTACAGTAATGATCGGCTCTTCACCGAAAGGTGGGTCCGCGTCGTCCCCAAGGCGCCGATTCCAAACCTTCAGGGCGTATCTCAATGTCTCATCACTCTGTTCGGCTTTGTCTCGTTCTAAGTCTGCCTTTGCTATGCCTTTGAGTCGATTCACAAGAAGGCGCAGCGCCGTGTGCAGCCATCGTTGAATAAACAAAAAATGAGGATGGCTGTAGTTGAATGACTCGCGGTCTATATTGATGGCACTGTCCAGTCCCTCGTGGACAAATATCTCTGCTGTTATTTGTCTAAGCCTAGTCTGTTCTGAAACCAGATAGTTCAGAAATGTGCGCTCAAAAAGCGTGCCGCTTGCCCCTCTAATACGGATCAAGACCCCTGAAGTCTCCTTTGGTACGATTCGGCTATTCCAATACAAGTAGGCCTCGAAGGACAAACGGCCACCTGCCCGCTCAAGGTCACTCTGGTCGAAAGGATTTTCCTGACGTCCTACGATTATCACGGGAGAGCCAACGCGTGATTTAGCGACTAACTCCCTGGAAAGCTTTATCGGGCACCTAAGCTCAACTCCATCCAATGTTACCGAGAAACACTTTCCAACTTGGTCGGTGCTAGCTTGTAATTCTAGATGTTCACGTAGTGTCTCCGCCGGAGAGAGATCGATACTCTCCGCTTGTCCATCCCCTTCTGGAAACTTCAGGAAATGCAGTTCGTCCGACCCATCAAAATCGAATGGATGTTTACCGATGTAACTCAGGGGTAGTGAGAGACTCAGCTTCCATATTAGCCGCAGGTATTCGTCGAAATGTTCCAAATTAGCCGACTTGCCGGATCTCCCAGTCGCACTACTGCTGACTTCAAAGAAGCGATGAAACCTCTTCTTAGCATCATCTGTCTCTTTCCATGGTAGATTTGGCTCGCAATGATGTCCATTAATGGAGTTACCGATATGATACTTGGGCGGCTTTGATACAGCCTGCCCATCCGCAGCCTGTACCGAGGCTGCCTCCCAACGCCTGACGCTTTGTAGGGTTCTGCGGATTTCGTCGCGCAGTTGGTAAAGAACAACCGAAGTCCCGTGCGAATCTATATCCTCGTTGGGCACTTTCTCAGATACGATGATGACTTTACCAGCTACGTAATCCTTTTTATTTTTTTTAATATCCTCTTCATCATGCGTGCGAAGCTTTACTGTCGCAGACAGCCTGTACTTTTCCCCAGCGGCCTTTGTGATAATCTGGAAGTGCTGTGTCAACTGAGCAACAGCGAACATTCCGATTCCAATCTTGCCTATGAGCGGCCGTCCCCCTGGACTGACATCTGGAGCGTCCGGGTCCACCGTGTTCAACTCTGCTCCCGCAGAAGTCCGCTTTGAGCTGCCGCCGATGTTTTTCAGTATGTATGCAAGAGTTTTAGGGGACATTCCTATCCCATCATCCCGCACGGTCATCCGCTGAAAATCCGGCTGCCCGGTCTCAATGATCACATGTGATGCGTCCGCATCGTACGCATTCGCAACCAACTCACGAAATGCGGCCCACGGCTCACGGTATATCCCATCCGTAACCCGGGCGATAATCCGCTCGCTCGTCGCGAGCGTTGTCTCTACCGCTTCACTTCTGTCAGCTCCTTCGCGGATTGTCTTCTCAAGCTGAGCGGACTCTCCGGAGCTTTGTGTTGCTGCTTCCATCAAAAAAGTCTAAGTCTTGTTCACCAATTTGTTTCTACTATATTCATACAGAGTTAACCACACTCGCGGAGGCAAGTCCGCAGCGTTCCTCGCATGCAATCAATCGTCCCCAAGTGAATCGAATTCTAGACGATCCTCTATGTATTTCGTACAACTTTTCTGTCCGTCGAGCGGCTTATGGTCGCGGTGACACAACTTCTCGAAAAGGCCACATCCCCAGTCTCAACCACCTACCTAGTTCCAGCTTAGCCAACAGTTCCGCCGAAGTGCTATTCCTGGATCAAAGTGGTTCTCCCTTCCACCCAAATTTCAATTTTGGCCCCAATGATACTCGTTTTCACGAGCCAAAGGACTAACGGAACAATTGCATGAGCGGTGCGGTGTTGGCTAGGGAACGGCTAGTTTCCGGCAATTGGCCGTTGACACCTCGATTCTTGGCAGCGAGTGTAGCGAGTCTAAGTCCGTGTCACGGACGCAATCATACGCTCCGGACGGTCCACATTACCTTGCCCACGACGTATGCCTCCTCCGCCAGGCAGGTGCAGGCCGCGGGTGCTCTGGAGCAGGGCGTCGACGGCGGGTGGTTCGAACAGGGGCAGCTCGCAGCCGGCGAGGTGCAGTCGATGGGTGAGATAGGCGTTGACCTCGTCGCGCTCGAGGCCGGTGAGGTGGTGTCGGACGACGAGGCGCTGGCACAACGATTCGTGCACGGCCATGGTGAGTCGGCGTCGCAGTTCGGTGAGTCCGACGAGGATCAGGCAGAGTCGGTTTTCGGAGTCCATGGCGAAGTTTGCGAGGAGGCGCAGGTCTTCGAGGACATCGTTTCGCAGATGATGGGCCTCGTCGACGATGAGGACGGGGAGTTGCTTGGCTTCGATGGCGAGTCGGGAGATTTCGGCGCGGATGGCGCGGTAGGCGGTGGCGCGGGAGCGTTCGGTGGGCAGGCCGGGTTCCCAGGCGATGGATTTGTACATGTCGAGGACGTTGCCGGTGGTCAGCGAGACGTAGAAGACACGGTGGAGACCGGGATGGAGGTTGGCGGTGACGCGTCGGCAGACGGTGGTTTTGCCGGAGCCGACCTCGCCGGTGAGCAGGCCGATGCCCTTGAGTTCGATGAGATGGGCGAGTCGGGCCTCGGCCTCGCGTCGGGCGTTGGATGGGAACAGTTCGTCGGTTTCGGGGAGGGTTTCGAAGGGCATACGGGTGAAGGCGAAGTGGCGTTGATACATCAGATTTTCTCCTGGAACTTGCGCAGGGCCAGTGGCGAGGGGGGCGGTTCGGGTCGTGGGGAAACAACTTGGGATTTCTTGCTTTGTTCCATCACCATCGTTCATTCGCTCATGGGTCAATGGGTGAAATGACCCTGGGCTTCTAATGAACTTGTGTGAGAAACAACAAGGGCCTTGCGCGGCGAGACAACGCCCGCCTTGGCGAGCGGCCCCGGCGGGGTCGTAGGCGCCACCCCCTTCCGATGTTGGCGCCGACGGCATGGCGAGGAAGGCGTGACGAAGTCGCGGACCAGGAGGGCCCCACGGTCGAAGATGCTGCCGGTGCGGTGGGACATGCTCGCTCTACCCTGTGGCCGGAACGCCCCCCGCGCAAGCCGCCCTCTCGCTTCTGCAGCGTGGCGACTCGAAGCCGGCAGCAAAAAAGGGGGGACGGCGCCAAAGCGCCGGTCCCGGGGAGGACGGATGGACCGTCTAGAACGGTGGGTCGTCGTCCGAGCTGCCCTCGGGCATGGCCGCGCCTCCCTCCGGTCCGCCGGGCGTTCGCCCGACCCCGCAAGGCTCTAGTTCTACGAATCAGGAATCAGCGGGCGCGGAGGATGTCCCGCAGCCGCTCGCAGGCGGTGCGCGGGTCCATGACCGCGAGGTTGAGCACCGGGATGCCGCGGTTCGGCCACGGCCATCCATGCGGCAAGTTCGACCGTTGTCGGCACGTGGCAGTCCGGCCGGCATAGGTCGGTGGGGTCATGTCGTGTCCTCCGGTAGTGGCGATGGCGGCCGCAGTTCCCTCCTTGACTCAGCAGGCCTCTCTAAATCGCGGCTTTCCTTGAACTCTTGGAGACGCGACGATGCGGCATTCCGATCAGCAATCAGTTGGACTGGGGTGCTGGTTGCGCAGAACGCACTCCCAGGTAGGTTTTCAGCAGTCATTCCAACAGGACTGACGGTGAGTCCTCCATTAGCGATGGTCGGCTGAGGTATTATCCGATCAAGCGCTTGCGAACCCACCAGTACAGTCTGATCATGGACGCGCCGGGGACGTTGCCGAAGAATCCGATAAGCAAACACAGAAGCGCCGCAAGCCAGACAGATGTTAGCGAATTGATTAGGTAAACCCAGACAATCAGTCCGATGACCATCCCACTGAGGTTTGCCTGTATGAGAGGAACACCCCACAAATGCCACACGGGCTGATATGGCTGCTTGAACTTCACTTGGACGCCCGCCTTCTGGCATTCGACAACGATTAGTGGTGACACGTTAGTTTGTACGTTCGTCAGGTAAGTGAAACGGATGGTCTGGCCTCTATTCAGCACTGGCACTTCATACCAACGCTGTGTTAGATAATTTCGCCAATTCGCGGCTTGGGACGAGTTGATCTCACTTGCCGTTGCATTGTCGCCAGCGGCATTTGCCCGTTGGCTTGCTTCAATTGACTGAAGCAATTGATTCACAATTTCCCGATACTCGGTAGTGTGTTCCAGGCCGTTGGCGGTTCCTTCAATGTACGTCTGTTCACTCATCAGCTGCATATCGTTATTTCCAGAGATGATCTTCACCTCTAGATTTTCAATATCTCGTATGCTGCGATTCACGAGCCATACATTACTGAGGTAGAGGTTCTGCATCTGATTGCCGCCTACTGTCACGGACACCTCGCCGTGGATTTCGTCGACTGTGGAAATACCAATTCTCTCGTGAGTCATGTGGTATGTGAGCAGCGACCGGCGGTTTCGCACCAATAGAACAGACACCATAACCACGATGGTGGACAATCCGCCGACGAACGACGGAATAAGCCAGTCTGGCATGGCAAAAATCTCCAAGTTCATTGCAGTCCAGCACGTTCGCCGTGTAGCGCGTTAAGTGCTCTCATATCGGTTGAGGAAGCTACACCTCAGCGCAATCATAGTAGAACTAGAGGAAAGACTCGCGCTGATTCAGAGCGCAAGTATCGATTAGGGCAAGCGCCTTTAGCCCGAAATTCTCACCAACATTCTTCGCGAGGGGTCGAGGCTCGGGGTGGGTGCATCGACGTCCGCAGCAGGAAGTTGGTGAGGGATGCGGGTCAGACCCGGATTCTTCATCCGAAGTCGACCTCGTTGGCAAACGCCTCCAGCGCTCGAATATGGGACTGCGGGTTTTCCAATCCCTGGCCATCCTGAGTGATGGTGCGCATCGACAGGTAATCGACGTCCAATCCGGCCAGGTCGTCCGCGCACGATTGCCAATGCTCCCGATCCTGAAAATCGATGAAGGCCTCGACCCCGAATGCATCCACCGATCGACCCGTCTCGCTGACGAATTGCCGGACCCGGTCAATGCCTCGGACGTTGTATTCGTGCGCCCCCCCGAACATGAATCCGTCGCCGACTCGGGCGGCACGCTTGAACGCGACGTCGGTAAAACCGCCAAACCAGATGGGAATCTGCCGATTCGGTAGAGGGTTCAGGCCGGCGCGGTCGATCTCATGGTAGTCGCCGCTATAACTGACGATCGGGTCTGCCCAGAAACGCTCGAGTACTTCAACTTGTTCGACCTGACGAGGTCCGCGGGTCTTGAAATCTTCGTTCAAGCTGTCGTATTCGATAAAGTTCCAACCGGTACCGACCCCCAGGCGCATGCGGCCACCGGACAGGAGGTCGAGCTCTGCAACCTGTTTCGCGACTAACGCCGTCTGGCGTTGCGGCAAGATCAAGACACCGGTCGCGAACCCGATGCGGCTCGTACAGGCGGCCATGAACCCAAACAACACAAAGGGCTCATGAAACGCATCTTTTTCCGTGTAGGGCCCAATGAGCTCGGGTGTACGGCTCTCGAGCGGCCCACCCAACACGTGGTCATAGGCAACCACATGGGAATAGCCCAGCCCTTCTGCGGTCTGCACCCAGTCCTTGATTATGGCCGGATCGTTACCGATTTCTTGATGCGGAAAGATAGCGCCTGGTTTCATGCAACTCGCCCCGGTTCTGCTGTTTCACGTTCTTCAATACTCCCCTGACCCGCATCCGTCACCAACTTTCGTCGCGAGGGCGTCGAGGCGCTACCCCAGCCGAGCCTGGCCGCCATCGACGGCAATGGTCTGTCCATTGACGTAGCGGGAACCTTCACTACACAGCTGAACGACGAACCGTCCGATGTCTTCTTCACACTCACCCACACGACGTTGAGGAATGCTCTGTTGGAACGCCTCCGCTTCTTCGGGGTTGTTTTCCATCCACCACTTGAGGCCCGGTGACTTGGCATGCGGCAAGATCACATTGGTGCGGATACCCTCCGGACCCCACTCACACGCGGCCGCTCGGGTCAGCGCACGAATGCTTTCTTTCACGGCAGCGTAGGCTCCGTATCCCGACATGTCCCACCGCATCGCGGCGGTACTGCCGAGGTTGACAATGCAGCCACCGCCCTCGAGATGAGGGTAAGCGAGCTTCATGAGTCGAAGTGTCGCCAATGGACCGGATTCGAAACCCGCGGTAAAGGCCGCATCGTCCACCTTGTGCAAGGGGCCCATCGGGACTTCCTGAGCATTGTTGACGAGAATGTGAAGGCCGCCCAACCGATCCACGCACTCGTTCACCGCAGCTTCTGCGTCTTCTGCAGATTTCACGTCGCACACAATCGGAATGCTGCGACCGCCGCGTGCTTCGATTTCAGACACCGTAGCCTCCAGCTTCGAGCGCGTGCGACCGGTCACGGCCACCGCCGCACCCGCATTCGCAAGCGCAAAAGCGATGCCCTGGCCGACACCTTGTCCTGCCCCCGTCACCAATGCGACCTTGTTTTGCAATTCCCCCATCGACGATCCTCGTGTGTTTCTGCTGTCCAACCCCCATCCGTCACCAACTTCCTGCTGCGACGCCGATGCACTCGCGCAAGCGCGGCCATGCTTTCCGTATGCGAGTTCCGAACCCGGCGCACCGGGACGACGACGCGCAAGGAACATCAGCAATACGCTGGGAGAGAGCAGGTGTGCGGTGCGTGTATCTGGCTCGCCGAATGGCGCTGTTTGGGCTCGTGCTTGCGCCCATCGTCGCGGTAAATCTCGCCGCCTGGTGCGCCATGCGGCTAGCCAGATGCACGTACCGTATACCTGCTCTCGGTGCCGGATCGAAGACCATGTTTGTCACGCTAACGAATCCAATAAAATCAATAGCTTGGAAAAAGTGTTCCATGAAAGATTCCACTCCGGCGCGCCGGGCCGCGGCGTGAAAGCAACAAAGGCTCGCTGGGAGAGAACCGGTGTACGGTGCGTGTATCCGGCGCTGTTTGGGCTCATGCTTGCGCCCATCGTCGCGGTAAGCGCCGCCGCCTGGTGCGCCGGATGCACGTACCGTATACCGGTTCTCGGCGCCGGATCGAAGCCACGGCTCTCCGCGTCAGTGAGTGCTTTAAAATCAATAACTTGAAAATTTGTTTCATGCGAGCTAAGGATAAAACCGGCTCACCGTATCGACGACACACGCCGGCCGGTCTTCGCCCTCGATTTCCACTGTCACCCGGATCGTCACCTGCTGACCTTCGCCAACCGGCAGAACCGCCAGGATTTCACCGACACCGCGCAAATTGGAATTCACCTTGACCGGGCTGGGAAAGCGCACCTTTTCACATCCATAGTTCACGCCCATTGACGATTCGGTCACCGTGATCAGTTCCGGCAAGAACTTGTTCACCAATGCGAGAGTGAGATAACCGTGGGCAATGGTGGTCCCGAAGGGTCCATCCGCCGCCTGCACCGGGTCGACATGGATCCATTGATGGTCTTCCGTGGCTTGCGCAAACTGGTCGATTCGATCCTGCTCGATGGACAGCCAATCTGTCGGCCCCAAAGACCGGCCCACACAACCCGGCAGTTCAGAAATCGATACCGTGAGCGTCACCGCGCCTGACCCCTCATGCGTGTTGGCTGGAGACCGCGACAGTCTCGCCGGTCATGTAGCTCGAGTAATTCGAGGCGAGAAACACCATGACGTTCGCCACTTCCCACACTTCAGCCGCCCGACCGTAGGCTTCCCTGGCGGTCAGCTCTGCCAGCAACTCATCGGTCGTGACCTTGGCAAGAAAAGGATGCATGGCAAGACTCGGTGCGACTGCATTGACGCGAATACCGAGTTCCGCGCCTTCCATGCCCGCACAGCGGGTCAACGCCATGACCCCGGCCTTTGCCGCCGCATAGTGGGCCTGACCGACTTGCGCCCGCCAACCCAACACGGAGGCATTGTTGACGATGACCCCACCGTGATCGGACATGACCTGCATGCCGGCCCGCGTCATGCGAAACGTGCCATTCAGCGTCACATCCAGGACAGTCGACCACTGCTCATCGGTCATGTCGACGAGATTTGCAGTGCCTCCCAAACCTGCATTGTTGATGACTAGATCGGGTGCACCGAAGAGATCCTTCGAGCGGTCCATGAGTGCATCCACTTCCGATTGCACGGTGACATTGCACAGACAGGTCGCCGGTCGCTGCCCGGTGTCGGCCTCGATCCGCTCGGCCGCCTCTTCGAGACGCCGTTCGTGAATGTCCGAAATCAGGATCTCTGCCCCTTCTTCCACACATTTTCTGGCCGCCGCAAATCCGATGCCGGTTCCCGCCGCTGCGGTGACGATCGCTTTCCGATCCTTCAGCAGCCCGTGTCCGGGGACATAGTCCGGTGTGGTTTTCAGATCCATGACTCAGGATCCATAGACCGGTTGCGCCGGAACCGCTTCGGCCAGCAACTCTCCAATCACGGCCTCCAGTTCTTCCGCTTGCCAACGATCGCCCTTGTCACGCATGGGACCGGTTCGCCAACCGTCTGCAACCGACAGCTTGCCGCCAAAGATCTCGAAGCACTGACCCGTGACCTCGGCCGAGGCTTGACTCGCAAGCCACACAACCAGCGGAGCAGCATTGTCCGGATGGTATTGATCGAAACTGCCGTCTTCCGGCACTTTCATCATCTCTGCAAAGACTTCTTCGGTCATGCCCGTACGCGCTTGCGGCGCCAGGGCGTTGGCCGTGACGCCGTAGCGCGCCAATTCCGCCGCTTGCACCAGCGTCAAACTCAAGATGCCGCCCTTGGCCGCAGAATAGTTCGATTGGCCTACCGAGCCTAGCAGCCCCGCACCGGAACTGGTATTGATGATGCGTCCGGATACCGGCTGCCCTTCTTTTGACTGCCCACGCCAGTGTCTTGCCAGATGGCTGGCAATACAGAAATGGCCTTTCATATGCACCGCGATGACGGCGTCCCAGTCATCGGGGCTCAAGGACGTGAACATTCGATCTCGACAGATCCCGGCATTGTTGACAATGACATGGCAATCGCCATACGTGGCGATGGCTTGCTGGACGATGCGTCCGGCGTCCTCGTGATCCGTGATATCTCCGGTATTGCCGAGCGCCTGTCCGCCCGCCTCGGTGATTTCACTGACCGTCCGCGCCGCAGTTTCCGGGTCGATGTCGTTGACGACGACGTTTGCACCTGCCGCGGCCAACGCCAGGGCATAGCTGCGCCCCAATCCACCACCCGCGCCGGTGACAATGGCGGTGCGACCTTCACACAACGCACTCATGTCAGAGCCGCTCGATGATGGTGACGTTTGCCTGACCGCCACCTTCGCACATGGTTTGCAAACCCCAACGACCTTCCGTGCGCTCCAACTCGTGCAGCAATGTCGTCATCAGCTTGGTACCGGTCGCGCCCAGTGGGTGACCCAACGCAATCGCACCCCCGTTAACGTTCGTTTTGGCATGGTCATAGCCCGTATCGGCCAACCAGGCCATCGCCACCGGTGCAAAAGCTTCGTTGATTTCCACCAGATCGATGTCGTCCATGGACATGCCCGTTTTTTCCATGGCGCGCCTGGTCGCAGGCATCGGTGCCGTCAACATCCAGATCGGATCGTCGGCCAACACACTGATATGGTGGATGCGGGCCCGAGGCGCAAGGTCGTAGCGCTTCACGGCATCTTCCGAACAAATCAGCATCGCGGACGCCGCATCGCACGTCTGGCTCGATACGGCCGCCGTGATCTTGCCCCCTTCCTGAAGCGGCTGCAGTTCCGCCATCGCCTCCAAGGTCGTACCGCGACGCGGTGTTTCATCCATGGTCACACCGTTCACCGGCACGATTTCGCGTTCGAAACGACCTTCGTCGATGGCTCTGAACGCCCGCAGGTTGGACTCTAGCGCATACTCTTCCAGGTCTTCGCGCGTCAGATTCCATTTGTCGGCGATCATCTGTGCCGAATTGAACTGCGTGACCAGGCCATCCCCAAATCGCTCCACCCAGCCGGGGGAGCCGGTGAACGGGTCGCCAAAACCGAATTCCCGACCGGCCAGCATCGCCGCCGAGATAGGGATCTGCGTCATCGCCTGAACACCGCCCGCGACGACCACGTCCATGGTGCCGCTCATGACGGCCTGAGCGGCAAAGTGCACGGCTTGTTGGGATGAACCGCACTGACGATCGATGGTGACGCCCGGTACCTGCAACGGCAAGCCCGCCGCAAGCCAGCAGGTGCGGGCAATGTCACCCGCCAGTGGGCCAATGGTGTCGACACACCCGAAAACCACGTCCTCGTAGTCTTCACCGGGCACGTCGTTCCGATCGACCAGGTTTTTCAAGACGTGACCGCCCAGGTCTGCGGGGTGCATTTCCGCCAACCCCCCTTTCCGACGGCCGGTGGGCGTTCTCAATGCATCGACTATGTACGCTTCCGCCATGTGCTTTTCCTCATGCTTTCGTTGTGCAAGTCATACCGACGGCCCGTTTCGCACGTACGGACAACGCGCCGTCGGCCTCGGCCGTGGCAGCCCCAAAAAAGCCCGGGTTCGACGATCCCGTCCCGGAGTTCACGGCCATTGGTACCGTCCACTGCGCGCAGGTGTTCTGCCGTATCTTCACCACGCTGAAACTCCAACCCGCATCCGTCACCTATTCCTTCCCGTCGCTGAAGTCGGCGGCTTTTCCGGATTCGACAAACGCGTTTCTGGCCGCTTGACTGTCTTCGTGCATGTACATCTCGAAGGTGAAACCCTGTTCCCAGCGATAGTGGCGATCGACATCGAAGGGTTCGATGCCGTTCAACGCCTGCTTGGCGATCCTCAGTGCATCGCGCGACTTCGATGCGATCAACGCCGCAAACTGTCGTGCCGCGTCGAGGTGGTTTTCGCGCGGGACCACCTTTTCGACGCCCCCGAGTGCGGCGGCTTCTTCGGCTTGAATGCTACCGCCGGTCAAGAACGCTGCTCGCACCTTGGCGTGGGGAAACAACCGCTGCATGTGCGAGGCTCCGCCCATGGCACCTCGATCGATTTCCGGCAAGGCAAAATAGGCATCGTCGGCCGCGATCACCGCATCCGAGGCCCCACAAACCCCGATACCTCCACCGAGGACAAACCGATGCGGTGCACTGACGACCGGAATCTCACATTCGTGAATCGCCTTGAACGTGAGAAAATTTCCCTTGTTCACCTCGACTATGGCGCTCGCGTCCTCGGCCAGTTCCTTGATATCCACACCCGCGCAGAAGCCCTTGCCCTCGGCGCGGATCAAGATGCATTTGACGTCTTGTCGCTGACCCAACTCCGTGACGATGTGCGGCAGTTCCATCCACATCGCCCCTGAAAACGCGTTCACCGGGGGATGGGCAAAGACGAGTTCTGCCACGCTGTCTTTCACTTCCGTTTCAAACGGCATGTTCGGCCCCTTCGAGTCGTGTTCGAGCCCCTCTGCTCAGGCGGGTTTCAGCGTCGGCTACCAGTTCCTGCAACATGTCTGCACAGGTCGGCAGGTCATCGATCAACCCGGCGACCTGGCCACTGGGCAAAACACCCGCTTCGGGGCGTCCCGAGACCATCGCTTCTTGAATGAT
Source organism: Candidatus Azophilus sp. (assembly GCA_965221465.1). Classification (GTDB taxonomy): domain Bacteria; phylum Pseudomonadota; class Gammaproteobacteria; order Pseudomonadales; family Azotimanducaceae; genus Azophilus. The sequence continues at coordinate 3,837,752 of OZ244892.1, read as the reverse complement.
CATGGGCGCATTCGCAGCCAGAAGGGTCTGCGCGAATGACGTATCCGAATCCTTCGCCATCTGCCACGCCGACCCCACCATGTCTCTGAAGGTGGCGCCGGTATGGTGCTTGAACTGCCAGCCACTGCGCACGGCTATCGCCAACATGCGCAGCGGCGATGCGTTCTCGAGCGCGTTCAATCGCTCGTTCATGATCATGCGTTGCGGAAGACCATCCAGTCTTGTCGAAACCTTGATGTCCAGCACATCCGATTCGACATAACGCTGCAGTGTCGATGCCGGGGTCGGGCTTTCCGCGGTCATGAGAAATCGTGTGCCCATGGCAATGCCATCCGCTCCGAAGGTGAGGGCTGCCGCCAGTCCTCGTCCGTCCTTGAATCCGCCGCACGCCACCACCGGCACGCCCGGGTCTTGATCCAACACCTGCGCGAGCAACAACCATGTCGGGGTTTCACCCGTATGACCGCCACCTTCACCACCCTGGCAGACCAGGATGTCCGCACCCAACTGAACCGCTTTCGACGCATGTTTGGCCGCGCCAACGGTCGGCACACACTGAATCCCCCTGGTTTTTGCTTTCTCGATCATGGCCGGGGAGGGTGCGCGACCGTAAGAAATGGCCGCTACATCGTGATCGATACAGGCATCGACGATACGATCGACGCCGGGTTGAAAGGAGTGGAGGTTGACACCGAAGGGCGCATCGGTGGCTGCCTTGATCTGCCGAATCCCCGCTTCGCACTCTTCCGGTGTCATCACTGCTGCGGCCAGGAAACCCATCGCACCAGCGGAGACCGAGGCGATGACCAACTCGGGTGTGGCCACCCATCCCATCGCGGTCTGGATCACCGGTAACCGGCACCCGAGTTGTTCCGTCAGCGCAGTACCCAGCATCGAACCTGGCCTTCGTCGTTACGCGCTCATGCCGCCCGTTTTCCTGGGGGGTCGCCGGGGAAAACGGTGGCGCGCAGATTGTGAGGATCCAATCGATTCAATACCTCGAGCTGTTCCGCACTCGGTGCATGGGTTTCACCGACACCATCGATCGCTTCCAAGGCAAAACCGGTGTTCTCCCGCACTTCGTCGATGCTCACACCCGGATGCAGACTGATCACTCGGATCGCATGGTCGGCGCCCTGGAAGTCCATGACCGCCAGGTTGGAGACGATGCGGCGCAAATCGAGATACGGTGGCTTCCTGCCGTCCGGCCAGCGCGCCGGGTTGTAGCCAATGCCACCGACCATATCCACTTCACCCTCGACAAAGGTGCGCCTGTCATGGCTCGGGATGAACATGGAATTGGCATTGTTGATGGTATTGCCCGGGTAACCGCGTACACCGAGCAACGCCGTTTTCGGTGCGGCATAGTCGCCAACCACCGAGATATTCATTTGCCCATACCGGTCTACCTGGACCGGTGTGACCATGGCATGGCGCATGCCCCGATTGACGATGTCGAAGACCCGCTCATAGGTCATCGAGCCTTCTATCTTCGGCGTATAGTCGCCCCGAGGACCCACCGGTACCGGCTCACTGACCAGGTAGGCTTCGCCGTCCGTCATCATCAGGCCGGGTTCAAACGTGGACTTGGCCAGGGACGCCGCCAACCGAGGGACCAGCCCGATACTGGTCACCATGTATTCGCCGTCTCCGCGAAAGGCTTCGGCAGAGGCACAGATGCACAGCTCAGCCAGTGTGTAACTCATCGCGGCTTCTCCTAAAAGACGGGCAGCGGCAAGGCGTCGACGTGTTCCGCGCCGCCCACGGTGTCGATGTATTCGCTCAAGGATTTGCCCGCGACGTAATCATCGTAGTAAGCAGCCCACCCGCCTTTTGCGGTCGCGTTATAAGCCCGCAAGTGCGCGACATCGATTCCATAGAGCGGGCCACAGGACGTGGGATGCGCTCCCCTTGGCGCTACCGCGACGCCGTGGATCAGGTTGCGCTCGATCGGCATCTGCAGCGCCTTCAGGGGGTCGTTGAAACTGGTGGTATCGACCATCGCCTCCGTCGTGAGATAAGCACGCTTCGATGCTCGACAGAACCATTCGTCGAAAAACGGGTCGGGGCCGCTGATCCGTGAATTGCCCAACACATCGGCTTCGTTGACATGACAGACCGCGATATCGACGTTCAATGCCGGCATCGCGACGAACTGTTCGTCGTCGTACGGCGATTGCACCATCTCGAGTTCCGGGTTGGTGGTCAGCACATCCGAGCCCACCCCCACCCGAGTGGGCAAGAACGAAACCCGTGAAGCGGCCGCCTTCAGCCCCAGCTGAAACATCCCTTCATCGAGTTCCATGACTTCAAACGCACCTTTCTGACGAGCGAGCCGAAAGTGTCCTTCCAGGGGAACCAGGTCCATGGACACGAACCCGAATACGAGCTTCCTGATCTTGCCGGTGGCGGCGAGCATGCCGACATCGGGCCCGCCATAACTCAAGACCGTGAGATCCTCGACATCGCTCTCGGCCAATGCACGGATGAAGGCCATGGGCTTGCGTCGCGCCCCCCAGCCGCCAATCCCTATTGTCATGCCACTCTCGAACTGGGCGACCATCTCTTCGATGGTGGTTGTCTTGTCGGTCATCTTCATTGCTCCGGAAAGCTGTAGACGTGACCCCAAAGGTCCCCCACCGTACTTTTGGTCGGGACAAAGTCCTGCCAATCGAATTGCAGGCCGTCGTAACCCACTTCAACAGGAATGCCCCCGGGAGCCAGGAAATAAAAAGACACCATGCCATCGTTGGCATGCCGGCCCAGCGTCGCCGTAATCGGTAAACCCGCCTGGTTGACGCGGTCGAGACAGGCGCCCACCGCGTCGAGACTGGTCAACTCCACCATCAGATGCACGACACCCGAGGGCGCGGGCCCATTGAACAACCCCAAACTGTGATGTCTGGGGCTCGTCGCATGGAGGAAATGGACGCGCATCTCCGGCAGGTCTTCCTTCGGCGGCGGCAGGGTCAATTCATCGCTCAAGGCAAAGCCCAGGAGGGACTGATAAAAGTCACTGGCGGCCTGGTGTTCGAGCGCCGGCAGGACGATATGTCCGAGGCCCAGATCGTCAGCCACAAAGGCCACCCCTTCGATCGGAGACGTGAACGATCGGCCACCCCCGGTTCGTGCGGGATAGAGTTCGAAGGCGTTCCCTGCGGGATCTCGAGCCGAAACGAAGCGCTCGACGAATCGTGCTTTTGCCCCGCATTCATCGCCCTGTGCGACCGTGACACCGGCCTCGACCAGGGTTCGAACCGTCGCTTCATAGTCAGCGACCGCTACTTCCCACCCGGCGCAAATGAACCCGTCTTCGGCGGCGGGTTCGACAATCAAGCGTACCGGTGCGCTGTCGAAAGACAGGTGCACCACGCCATTCGCCTGCAATTCGGAATGGAAACCCAGAATGCGCTCCCCCACATTCGACCATTCGCCGGGATCGCGCATGCCGATGCGCACATAACCGAGGGATTGAACCTGTCCTCTTGCACTCACGTTTTTTACTGCCTCTACTTGCTGTTTGCCAAATCCAGGGCGACATCCACGATCATGTCTTCTTGCCCGCCCACCATGCGGCGATGCCCCAGCTCTACCAGGATTTCTCTGACGTCCAGGCCATGGTCGGCGGCGGCTTTTTCGGCATGTCTCAGAAACGAGGAGTACACGCCGGCATAGCCCAGCGACAAGGTTTCGCGGTCAACGCGCACCGGCCTGTCCTGTAGCGGCCGAACCAGATCTTCGGCGGCATCCATCAACGCGTAGAGATCGCAGCCATGCAGCCAACCTTTGCGCTCAGCGGCGGCAACGAATACTTCCAACGGAGCATTGCCTGCCCCCGCGCCCATGCCGGCAAGCGATGCATCGACACGGCGCGCCCCGGCCTGCACGGCGACAATCGAATTCGCCACGCCCAGGGACAGGTTGTGGTGGGCATGCACCCCCCGTTCGGTCGATTCATCCAATACGCGGTCATAGGCTTCGAGGCGCTCGCGGTAGCCATCCATATCCAATGCGCCACCGGAATCGGTGACGTAAACACACTGCGCGCCGTACGATTCCATCAGCTTTGCCTGTTGCGCAAGATCTTCCGGCTCGCTCATGTGGCTCATCATGAGAAAACCGATGGTGTCCATGCCGAGCTCGCGGGCGATCTCGATGTGTTGCCTGGCCACATCGGCTTCCGTGCAATGGGTCGCCACCCGCACGGAACGCACCCCTGCCGCATGGGCCCGTTTCAACTCTTCCCTGGTCGCAATCCCCGGCAGGATGAGGGTGGTCACGATCGCGTGCTCCACGACATCCGTCACGGCTTCTATCCACTCCCAGTCGGTGTGTGCACCAAAACCGTAGTTGAAGCTGCCGCCATTCAAGCCGTCGCCATGGGCGATCTCGATCGCATCGACACCCGCTCGATCGAGTGCCTTGGCAATTGCTGCCACATGGTCGATGCCATAGAGATGACGAATGGCATGCATGCCATCCCTCAGCGTCACATCCTGTATGTAGATCTTTTCCTGCGCGGGGTCGTGGATTTTGCCACTCATGCCGCTGCTCCAAATTTCAGCACCGCGATCTTCTCTGCGGTCGCGAGCGCCGCGGACGTCATGATGTCCAGATTCCCCGCGTAGTTCGGCAGGTAATGTCCCGCGCCTTCGACCTCCAGGAAAACGGTGGATTTGATGCCTTCGTATTCGCCCATGCCGGGAATCTTCAACCGGTCGTTGCTGCCGAATCGTTCGAACTGCACTTTTTGCTTCAACCGATACCCCGGCACGTACTTCTGCACATCGGCGACCATCTCTTGCACGGAAGCTTCGATGGCCGCGGGTTCCGCCCCGATCGACAACGTGTACACCGTATCGCGCATGATCATGGGTGGTTCTGCCGGGTTCAGCACGATGATCGCCTTGCCGCGCTCGGCACCACCTACCGCTTCGATGCCTTTCGAGGTGGTTTCCGTAAATTCGTCGATATTTGCACGGGTGCCGGGCCCTGCGCTCTTCGAGGCCACCGACGCCACGATTTCCGCATACGGCAGCTTCTCGGCAACTCGACGCACGGCGTGCACGATCGGGATGGTGGCTTGACCGCCACAGCTCACCATGTTCACGTTGGTTTCGTTCAGGTGTTCATCGAGATTGACCACCGGCACGCAATAGGGCCCGATCGCAGCGGGTGTGAGATCGATCAGTTGCTTGCGGTCCGCCTGACAGGCCGCATGATGAACGGCGTGGGCTCGGGCGGAGGTCGCGTCGAACACGATCTCGACGCCGGACCATTCGGTCATTCCTCGCGCGCCTTCGATTCCTTCGTGCGTAGTGGCGACGCCCTGTTCGCGCGCCATCGCGAGGCCCTCGGACGTTGCTTCAATACCGACCAGCATCTCGAGCCCCAGCCGAGTCGACGTCTCGAGAATCTTGATCATGAGGTCCGTCCCAATGTTGCCGGACCCTAATATTGCGCAACCGATTGTCACCTTTGGCTTCCCGCTGATTCTTCCAACTGTTGTTCGATGGATCCGACTTACTCGAAGCGTGCTTCCGCCTCACCGAGCCCCGGTACGGACATGTGAAACAGGTCCCCCTCCACCGCATCCGCCAACGGCACCATGGAGCCCGACAGGACGATCTCGCCTGCTGCAAACGGAATGCCATACGCCCCCAACGTATTCGCCAACCAGGCCACGGCGTTTTCCGGCCCGCCCTGCACCGCCGCACCGATGCCTTTACTCAGAAACTCACCGTTCCTGGTCACCGAGACCTCGAGCGCCGCAAGATCGAGATTGCCGAGCGGAACCTCCGCCCCTAACACAAACACCCCACAAGAGGCGTTGTCGGCAACCGTGTCGCAAATCCCGATCTGCCAATCGGCAATGCGCGAATCGACAATCTCGAAACACGGCATCACTGTGTCGGTCGCCGCGAGCACATCGGCAGCGGTCACACCGGAACCCTTCAAGGGGGCCTTTAGTCGAAATGCGATCTCCGCCTCTGCCCGTGGAGCGATGAGCGTCTGCGTATCGATCCGACCCTCCGGGCAGATCATGCCATCGGTCAAAAAACCGAAGTCGGGTTGAAACACGCCCAGCATTTCCTGAACTGCCGCGCTGGTGACCCCGATCTTCTTGCCGATCACTCGTTCACCGGCGGCTTCCCGCAACCTCAGGAACGCCAGGCTGATCCGGTAGGCATCGTCGATGTCGATATCGGGTTCCGCCGCGCTGATCGGCGCGATCGCGGTCCGCTCACACAGGCCGTTGTAGAGCGCCTCTGCAATCTCCTGGATTCGTTCCTCGGCCAACATCAGTCATTCGCCAGGAAGTCTACGCACGTGGTATTGAATACGCGGGTGTGCTCAACCATGACCCAGTGGCCACACTCGGCAATTTCCACGTGTCGGCTGGGACGACAGGCTTGCGTGATCTTTTGCCCGCCGCTCGCGGGCAGCAGTTCATCGTCCATACCCCAGAAGCTCAAGACCGGGCATTGAATGTTCTCGAGTTCGGTTTCCATATTGGGGATGATCATCCGTCCCAACACATCCGGCGGCTGGTTCTGCAAGATCGCCCATCGCTCGTCGATGAGGGCATCGGTCACGTGCACCGGATCGAACACCAGGGTCTCGAGGACACGCCCCAGGCCGTCGCGATCCAAGGCGCCATCGACAAAGTTGCGGATCATCTTCGCCATGGCGGGCATCGCCATGTAGGTTTCCAGTTCTTCGATTCCGCCCGGCGCCATCAGGATCAATTTGGTGACACGATCCGGATGATCGAGGGCGGCTCGAATACTGATGGCGCCACCCAGGGAATTGCCGATGAGGGCAAACGATTCGATGCCAATGGAATCGAGGAGCCCAATCAGGTGCGACTTGAAGAATTCCGTCGTGTAGTCGATGCCCGTGGGCTTGCTGGAATACCCGAACCCCGGCAAATCCGGCACGATGACGCGGAAGCCCGCCGCAACGAAATCCTCGATGTTTTTCTTGAAGTTGCTGTAGCCACTGGCCCCCGGGCCACTGCCATGCACGAAGACCACACATTCGCTGCCTTCACCATGGCTCGAGTAATGGATATCGAGTTCACCGACCCTGGCGATGTCACCACGCGGTGGCCCTGCGGAATCTGTAGTCACGGGGTACCCTTGAAATCGTTGTCGCTAGATGAACACGTCCGCGTTCTCGGCACCCAACGCCATGCCGCCGAAATTGCGCGCAAACGCAGTGGGGCTGTTGGCGACGTGGGCGCGCGCAATATGAATGTCGCGCCAGATGTCCTGGATTTCCGCGCCGTTGAAGACGCTACGGCCACCTGCCACTTCGAACAGGCGATCTACCGCAGCGCTCATGCGATCGATGACAATGCTTGCCTGATAGCGGTACAGGGCCCGCGATTCCAACGGTATGGTTTCACCCGCTTCGACATGGGCGACCATGCGATCGAAGTTGCGATAGAGGATCGTTTCCGCCTCGTCTATGTCATTGAGGGTCTGGGCCACGCGCCGGGTTACGTCAGGATCGCCCTGCAATTTGGTCGGGTCCGTGCTCGAGGTACCGGCATTGCCGGTAAAGATCGCCACCGCATGCTTGGCCGCACCAATGGCCGGCGTGGAAACCACACGCACGAACATTTGCGCCCACGGGATGCTGTAGAGAGGATTGCTCTGATTGTGCACACAGTTGAAACCATCGAGCTGCTTGTGCGTTCGATGCTCCGGCACGAAAACCGGGGTATCGATGACGATATCGTTGGAGCCGGTGGCCTGCAAGCCGTAGACATGCCAGGTGTCTTCGATCGCGTAGTTCGAGTCGGGCACCAGAAAGGTTCGATAGCCCTCGCCTGGAACGATGGCGCCGAGCAGAACCCAACTGCAGTGCCCGGAGCCGGAACTCCAACCCCATCGACCGCTGAGCAGGAAGCCACCGTCGCACAATTCCACCTTGCCGCCCACCGGGTTGTAGGAACTCGAGATCAGCGTGTTGGGCTCGTCCTTGTAGACATCTTCCTGCGCCTGATCGCTCATGATGGCGAGCTGGTAGGCATGCACTGCAACGATGCCCGCCACCCAGGCGGTACTCATGTCGAGTTCCGCGATGGCCATGTGCGCGCGGAAGAACGCTTGCGGCGATACCGCGTAGCCACCCCATTGGGTGGGAAGTACCGCCTTGAAGAAACCCGCTTCCTCGAGCGCCTCGATGACCTCGGGTCGAAGTTGTCGTTCCGCACGGCCTCGGGCCGCGTGTTCGCGAATCAAGTCGCTGCAGGCTCGAACCCGAGCCAGCAAGTCGGCCCCTGGAACCGTGCTGGATGCCTTGTCTCGTATCGCCTGTGCCGACATGGAAGCTCACCATGGATCTGGTCAAACAGGGTCAATATGCTATAGCCGAACCGGCGAGTCTACCCTTTTGCGCAATTTTTTTTCGATTTTGCTCGCGAATCACGTAAATGACGGCCGATTTTTTTCTCAATACACGATTTCGGGGAAAATGGACATGCAACCAACGAGGCCCCATGTCCAGTGTCAAAAACCAGTTCGTGCCGGTAACCGGCGGCTTAAGAGAGTTTCGGCACCATTTCCGATTGAAATTTGTAGACCTCCACGGTAAGACCCGGAGAGAGTCGGCCGATGCCATCGATCTCGGCCACTTCTTCATGGAGAAACGTCGCAAGTTCATTGAACGTGCGCGCGCCCACCAGAATTTCAATGTCATGGACCCCTGTCGTGAGATTCACGGAAAACACTTCCGGCAAAGCGGCGAGATCCATTCCCACCGCTTCGGCGTTGCGGCTTTCGACTTCAACGCCAATCGCCAGGAGCACGTCATACCCCGCCGCGGCGAAATCGGTGACTGCGACGACCCGCATGGCGCCGGTGTCTTCCAATCGCCGAATGCGCTTTCGAATGGTCGGGGAAGTGGAGTCGAGCGCCGCTGCAATGCGTTGCGTGGACATGCGGCCATCTTCCCGCAGGAGACCAATGATCTTCATGTCCAGTTCGTCCGGGGTGTATGCCGTTGACGACTGCAATTCCCGGTCGAACTCCGTTGTTGTCCTTCCCGGTTGTTTTTTGTGTATTTTGATTATATTTTCGCTAGTTATATTTATAATCGCGGTTTTACATTACGATCATTGGCGGAATGGATCAACCGGCTACAGTCAGGGCGCAGCCATCTCGAACGCTGGCAGGACGATACCCGTCGACTGCATTACACGGACATCTTCCATCATACCGGAAACACGGATCATGGCATTTGACGATCGCGCTCGTGCGCACGGTTTCGATTGCTCGAGAAGCGAGCCTGAATCGTCACCGACCGCGACGGTAACCGACACGGGCTCGACGCGTACGACGGCAGCACATTGAAGGCAGTCCGGCGAGGCAAAGACATGGGGTCGATGGCAGCCGCAAAGCGCAACCCCCGATGAACTTCTGCAGTCAATGCGGTCACCCCGTTGAACTCCGAATGACCGCTGAAGTCCCCATCCCTCGATACACCTGCAGCGCCTGCGCCCGGGTCCACTATCAGAACCCCATCATCCTCGTATCCTGCTTTGCGCTGTGGGAAAAGAAAGTCCTCTGGATCAAACGCGCCACTGAACCCGACAAGGGGCTCTGGGCCACGCCCTCCGGCTACCTGGAGCAAGGAGAAACCCCTCAGGCAGGTGCTGCCCGTGAAGTCGAGGAAGAAACCGGCGCCACGGTCGACATCGATGCCATGGAACTGCATACCGTGGGCACCATTGTCGACATCAACCAGGTCTACCTGGTCTTCAGAGCACCCCTCTTGTCACCGACATTCCATACCACACCCGAAGCAAGTGACGTACAACTGTTCAGCAAGGACGAGGTGCCCTACGATGAGTTCGCCTATCCGGAAGTGTTAGGCAACGTGCACGAATTTTATGCGGAACTGGAAGCCGGTCACTTCAACGTCCATCTCGGTGCGCTGCATCGAGGTCACAACACCGTGCAAACCGTGCGGCATGCTTATCCCTGACTATTTCCGGGTTGAATATCGCAACGAAGCGGTTGCAGGGTTTCGACCGGTCGCGGATACGTGGCCCGGTCTTTTGGCGGGAGATGACGGACCAGGCCGACCGCCCTGTCGAGGAGAAAAACCCATGCATGTCTCTATCTGCAACATTCGCGGGCAAGGGGGTGCTATCGGCAAGCTGCCGCTGACAGCCCTGGTCATCCTGGTCGCGCTCGGCCTGTGGCTGCTCGCGGGCGACAACATCGTGAAAGAGGCGGAGCTCGAGGTTCTGGACGCGATCGCCGACGCCGCTGTCGATCGACTTCCCGGTACTACCGACGGCGAAGGCAGCCATGGCAGCGCCGTGGAACTGATCAAGCGACCGATCGAGGTGCGCCAGCTTGCCGACAACGTCTACATGGCCACAGGGGTCGGCAATGTCATGATGATCACTACGGGCGAGGGCAATGTCATCTTCGACACCGGGCTGGTGTTACAGACCGCCAGGCAGTTGGAGGCTCTGCAAGAGGTATCCGATGCGCCAGTGAAGTACATCGTGCTCAGCCATTCTCACGCCGACCACATCGGCGGCACTCCGTATTTCCGGGAGGATGGCACCGAGATCATCGCTCACGACGAGTTCACCGAGGAGCAGCGCTATCTGAGAGAACTGGAACCCTACCAGTATCGCCGTAACCGCACACTTTTTCCGTGGATGCCGTCATGGAATGAGCGCCCCGACATTCCCATGATGCGCTATGGCGGTGTGGAGCCGACCGTAACCGTCGGCAACTGGGAAACCTATGCCTTCGAACTCGGCGGTCTGGAGTTTCAGGTGATCGGTACCCCGGGGGCCGAGGGCGCCGACAACGCGGTGTTATGGTTGCCTGCGCAGAAAATCCTGTTTACCGGCGATTTTTTCGGGCCCCAGTTCCCGCAGTTCCCCAACGTCTTCACCATGCGCGGGGAAAAGGTGCGCACCCCCATCGAGTACGTGCAGTCACTGGACCTGCTATTGAAGCTCGAGCCGGCAATGGTCGTGCCCAGCCACTTCAACCCCACCGAAGGAGCCGATGCGATCCGCACCGACATGACCCGTATTCGCGATGCGGTGCAGTACGTTCACGACGAAACCGTGTCGAGCATGAATGCCGGCAAGACCGTCCACGAGTCGATGCAGGAAATCCGACTGCCGCCGCATCTGCACCTGCCTCAGAATCACGGTAAGGTGGACTGGGCGGTGAAGAGCATCTGGGAGTACTACATGGGCTGGTTCCACTTCGACTCCACCACTGAGCTGTACCCGGTGCCGGCGCGGGAAGTTTATGCGGACCTGGCCAGGGTGGCCGGCGCCAACGGGCTTCTGGCCCTGGGGCAGAGCTACCTCGATCGGGGTAATCCGGTAAAGACGCTGCATGTGATGGAGGTCGTGCTGGCAGATGATCCGGTCAACGCCTCGGCCCTGCTGCAACGCCAGGAAGCGCTGCAGACCTTGCTGAAAGCGGCAGAGGATGGGCAACGCAACGATTACGAAATCTACTGGCTGCAGTCGCGCCTGACGGATACGGCTGAACAGTTGCAATTGAACTAACGGCGCCGCTTTCATGGAACACTTTTCCAAGTGATTGATTTTATTAAATTCGTTAACGTGGGGGACCATTCCTTCGATCCGGCTCCGAGAATCGGTATGCGGTACGTGCATACGGCTCGCCGAATGGCGCACCAGGCGGAGATGTTTACCGCGACGATGGGCGCAAGCACGAGCCTAAACAGCGCCGGATACACGCACCGCACACCGATTCTCTCCCAGCGGTTGTCAGGTGTTCCTTGCGCGTCCTCGTCCCGGCGTGCCGGGTTCTGAACTTGCAAAAAACAGACTGACGCGAAGATTTACAAAGGGGTAAACCATGGACCTCGTCGAGATCGAGAAGATAAAACAGCTCAAAGCCAGGTACTTCCGCTACCTCGATGGCAATGAGTGGGCATTGATGGCCGAAGAGGTACTCACCGAAGACGCCCGGGCGCGGTACAGCGACGGTGATCTTTCATTCGACAGCGCGGCAGAGATCATCGAGTTTCTCAGCAGATCCATGGATGGGCCGGATATGCTGAGCATGCACACAGGCCACCACCCCGAGATTACGCTGACAAGCGAATCTACGGCCACCGGTCTTTGGTACCTGCATGACATTATCATCATGCCTTCCATGAAGGTCATGATTCAGGGTAATGGCATCTATCGCGACGAGTACCGCAAGATCGACGGGGAATGGCGCATTTCCCTGACCGGCTATGAACGCCTGTTCGAAACCCAGGATGTGCTCAGCGACGATTTTCGCGTGACCAAGAGCAAGTGGCAGCGAAAAGGCTGACCCGGGCCAGCCCGCAAATCTCACCAACTTTCGTCGCGAGGGCGTAGAGGCGCCGTCCTGCGTGGCTGCGCGGACCGGAGGCCGATGCAGGCATACTTGACAGTATGTCAAATCGGCTGGAGGGAGCACGGCCACGCAGGGCGAGTGCATCGGCGTCCGCAGCAGGAAGTTGGTGAGATTTGCGGGCTAGCGCCGGTAACCTCTCATGCCAAGCCCGGCGGCGGCAACGATATCGCGCATGACCTCGACGACCCCGCCTCCGTAGGTATTGACCTGCCAGCGCCGGTAACCCCCTTCGAGTTCGCCCTCGATCCGTGCTGCGGGGCTGTCCCATCGCAGGGTCGATGTCGAACCGACCACATCCATCAGCAATCTGTAGACGAGAATCGTGGTTTCGGCGCTGCAGGTCTTGATGGCGCTGGCAAAGGCCATCTCGGGTTCGCCGCGATCCATGGCCCATGCCATGCGCATCGACAGCAGCCGCATGGCGCCGAGGCGGTTGTTGGCTTCAGCCAGGGTGCTCTGAATCCACGGTGTATCGATGGGTCGCCGGCCTGCTTCGTCGGGCGTGCGCGCCCAGTCGATGACCTCTTCGAATGCGGCGGTGGCGGCAATGCCGATGGCGGCCAGGCCGACGCGCTCGTGATTGAGTTGTGAGGTAATCAGGCGCCACCCACCGTTGAGCTTGCCGGCAATCATGTCGTCGCTGCATTGCACATCGTTGTAATAGGTGACGTTGGTGCGGATATCGCCGACGGTGTGAATCGGGCTCAATGAGAAACCCGGGTCGCGGGTATCGACGATCATGATCGAAATGCCGTCGTGAGGCCGCGCCGCGCTCTGATCGGTTCTCGCTGCAAGCCAGATGTAGTCGGCGGCTTCCGCAGCAGAGGTGAATACCTTGGTGCCGTTGATCACCCAGCGATCATCTACTCGATCGGCCCGAGTCGTCAGCGACGCAAGATCGGTACCGGCGCCGGGCTCTGTATAGCCAATGGCGAAGTGCAGCTCGCCGGCGGCAATTTTCGGCAGGAAAAAGCTCTTATGCGCCTCGGACCCATGCTCCATGAGTGCGGGGGCTACGGTGTTGATGGTCACGAAAGGCAGCGGAGCGTATGCGGCCTGGGCTTCTTCGAAAAAGATCAGCTGCTCGACGCAGGTGCGGCCTTGGCCGCCATATTCCTTCGGCCAGCCGATTGCCAGCCAGCCATCTTTGCCCATCTGCCGGATCACCGATTTATACGCATCGCCCCCTTCCACACCGCGTGTTGCATCGCGCAGTTCCGGCGTCATCAGGTCTTTGAAATAGGCGCGCAACTCGCGGCGGAGTGCTTTCTGCTCGTCGGTAAAGTCAATGCGCATGCGCTGCCTCCATGAACCGGGCGCAATGTAGTTGAAAGTGAATTTACATTCAACTACATTGCGCGCATGGCTGGACGATCGACGAAACAAGCCAATCTGAGCCCTCGGGGCGAAGCGGCAAGGGCGAAGCTCAAGGATGCTGCCCGTCGAACACTCGAGAATCTGACCTGTCACCAGGTGCGAATTGCCGACGTCACCGGCGAGGCAGGTGTGGCGACCGGGCTTTTCTATCGATACTTCGACGATCTGAACGAGCTTTTTCATGAACTCGTGGAGGAGTTTATCGAGCAGTTCGTCGCCACCGACGAGATTGAAGCCGGGGTTCGGCGGGGTGACTGGTTTGGCCGCATACATGCCCATACTCGATTTGTTGTCCGGGCATATTCCGCAAGTCCGGGCATGATGCGCTGTGTGTTCGACCTGGCCGCTGCCGACCCGGCCGTGCGTAACCGCTGGCGGACCGTACAACAACGTCGGTTGCACCAGCTGGTGGCGCTGATGCCGAGGATATTCCCGCAAGGCGGCATGACCGATGCCCACAACGAACTCGTCGTGTCTGCGCTCGGCAGCATCGGCGAGGGATTTCTCCGTGACTATTTCATCAACCGCAACGATGCGTCGAGCCGGTTCGAATATTCGGAAGCGGAGTTGTCGGAATGGTTGGCGACGTTGTTTTACCGGGGGTTGTTCGGCAACGACCCGCCCGTCGAACGCCTGCGATACAGCACGGCAGTGACGTCACTGCACCGATAGTTGTGGAGGGAACACCATGAGCGAGGCTGCCACTGAGTTGCATGCCCGACTGCAGTCGGAATTTCTGCAGAAGGAAACAGGCCCCTATCTGTCCTGGGATACGGTGAATGCGCCGATGATCAGGCAGTGGTGCGAAGCGATGCAGGTGCAGGGTGCCCCTGAATTGAACGATGCCGGCCAGGTCGTTGCGCCACCCACCATGCTGCAGGTGTGGACCATGATAGGGTACGAGGGCGTACGTCCCCCGGGTTCTGCGGAAACAAACCCGTTTGCGGCGCTGGTGGCCATGGAGGCGGCTGGGTACGAGGCCGTCGTCGCGGTCAATTGCGAACAGGAATACTTCGCCGATGTGGTGGTCGGCGACGACCTTCGCTTTGTTTCGCAGATCGAATCCATCTCTGCAGAGAAGATCACGGCGCTCGGTACAGGGTTCTTCGTGACCGAGTTGTCACGACACTACAACCAGCGGGACGAACTGGTCGGCGAGATGCGCTTTCGGGTGTTTCAATACAAGCCCCATGCACCTGCAACCCGGGCCGAATCCCGGGCCGCAGCAGATGGCCCGATGCAGATCGAACGGTTGCCGCCATTGAAGAATGGCGACAACGACTTTTTCTGGGATGGCGCCAACGAAGGAAAACTGCTCATTCAACGCTGCACGGCCTGTGAAACCCTGCGCCATCCACCCGGGCCCATGTGTTGCCAATGTCGGTCGATGTCGTGGGATACCGTCGAATCTTCGGGCCGCGGTACGGTGTACAGCTTCGTTGTCATGCACTACCCGGAGATTCCACCGTTCGAATACCCGAACCCGATCGTTCTGGTCGAACTCGAAGAGGGAACCCGGCTGGTCACCCAGCTACCCGGCGTAAAGCCACGCGATATCGCCATCGGCATGCCGGTCGAGGTGTTTTTCGAGGAAGTCGAGGAAGGTCTGACCCTGCCCCAGTTCAAACCCGTCGAGGAGCCTGTCTGATGGATTTTGCGGCAACGGAAAACTACACGGCGGTCACCGATCTCGCGGCTGACATTTTCAGCGGCGAGACGGCGGATGGTTATCAGGCCCGGTTCGATCGATCGGGTGAAGCCTGGGACAAGTCACTCTGGCAGGTGCTGACAGAAGCCGGCCTGGTGGGGCTTTGCATCGACGAAGCCTGTGGTGGCGCCGGTTTGGGCATGGATGAACTGGCTGGCTTGCTGGAAGCTCAGGGCCGGGTGCTGGCGCCGGTGCCGATGCTCTGCAACAGCGTTGCCGCAATGACACTACAGCAGTTCTGCGAGGCAGATTGGGCCAGGGCGTTGCTGTCGAAACTCGCTGCAGGCCGGCGGATCTGTTCCATTGCGCTTGACGCAACTCGACCGGTGCATGCGGGTGGAAAGCTGACCGGCAGCATCCCCGACGTGCCCTATGCACGCATCGCAGATGCCGCACTGGTTGCGGCACAGGACGAACGCGCCGGTACCGTACTGGTTTGCGTATCTGTCGATCGGCCCGGGATGACGGTCGAGGCGCAGAAAAACACCAGTCGCGAACCTCATGACGTACTTCGTTTCGATGGTTACCGGGTCGATGCCGAACACGTTGTCGCGACCGGACCGGAGGCTTGTGAGTGGGCGCTGCAACGGATGTTGACGGGGTTGGCGGCGCTGCAACTCGGTGTCAGCACTGCAGCACTGGAACAGACCGTCGAATATGTTGGCGAGCGCAACCAATTCGGCAGACCGATATCGAGTTTTCAGGCAGTCACGCACAGGGCCGCAGACGGTTATATCGATTGCGAGGCCTTGCGCTCAGTGGTCTGGCAGGCTGCCTGGCGCCTGAACGAGGGGCTCGATGCCACCTTGGAAGCCCGCAGCGCCAAGTGGTGGGCAGCCGAAGCCGGGCATCGCATCGCGCACACCGCTCAGCATCTGCATGGCGGCATTGGCGCCGATCGGGAGTTTCCCATACACCGGTATTTTCTGGCTTCCAAACAGATCGAGTTTTCGCTGGGTGGCGCCAGGGCTCAGCTCGGTGACGCGGGCCGGATTCTGGCGCAGACATCCGATACGGGAGTTCGCTTGTGAATTTCGAATCCATAGCTGTGGGCGATGAGTTGCCGGAGCAGTCCATGGACATCACGGCCAAACTGATTGTCGGTGGCGCCATGGCAACCCGGGACTACCAGAACGTTCATCATGACAAGGATGCGGCCCAGGCGCTCGGTTCGCCGGACATCTTCATGAACATTCTCACCACCAATGGTCTGGTAGGCCGGTTTGTTTCGGACTGGTCCGGGGCGGGAAGCCGGCTCAGAAAGGTGGCAATCAGACTGGGCATGCCCAACTATCCGGGCGATGTCATGCGCCTGCGGGGTGAAGTGGTGGCGGTGAGCGTGGCTCGACGCACTGTGGATGTGGCCGTGCGGGGAGATAACCGGCTGGGAAACCACGTTTCCGGCAACGTTGTCGTGGCGTTTGCGGAGGAAGCGGCATGACTGACGCAACCATCGCCCGCAAGACCGCCATTGCCGGCATAGGCGCCACCGAGTTTTCCAGGAACTCGGGCCGCAGTGAAATCCAGCTTGCGATCGAAGCCGTCAGCGCGGCCCTCGCCGACGCGGGCATCGATCCAGCTGAAGTAGACGGCATGTCCACCTATTCCATGGACAACAACATGGAGGTGGAAATACATCGTCTGATCGGAGGCCGTCAGCTCAATTTCTTTTCCCGCACCGAGTACGGTGGCGGCGCGGCCTGCGCCCCGGTGTTGCAGGGCGCCATGGCCATTACCTCGGGTGTTGCCGACGTGGTCGTGATCTATCGCGCCATGAACGAGCGCTCTGGCGTCCGCTTCGGCCAGGCCAACGTGCTGCCGCAGCATCCGAACAACTTCATGTCCGTGCAGTTGGGCTGGTACATGGTTTACGGCTTGATGACGCCTGCTTCCTGGGTAGCGATGGTCGGCCAGCGCATGATGTACGAAAGTGGCGCAACCAGCGAAGACCTGGGCCGTGTCAGCGTCGCGGCGCGAGACTTTGCGGCAACGAATCCCGCCGCGTTCTTCTATCGGCAACCGATTACGCTGGACGATCATCAGAATTCCCGCTTCATCGTCGAGCCCCTGCGTTTGCTCGATTGTTGTCAGGAGAGCGATGGGGCTTGCGCTATGGTCATGGTTTCTGCCGAACGTGCGAAGCATCTCGACAAACCCGTCGTGCTCGTGGAAGCGGCGGCTCAGGGCGCGGGCGACGATCAGCAGATGATGACGAGCTATTACCGCAAGGATCTGACGCGACTGTCCGAGATGGAGATCGTCGCGCAAAGGCTGTATCGATTGTCCGGGCTCGAGCCCGCACACTTTCAAACCGCCGTGCTCTACGATCACTTCACACCGTTCGTGCTGCCGCAGCTGGAGGCGTTCGGTTTCTGTGAACGTGGTGGGGCAAAAGAGTTCGTGCGTGACGGTCAGCATGCCCGCAACGGCGAATCGCCCATCAACACGCATGGCGGTCAACTCGGCGAAGCCTATATTCACGGCATGAACGGTATTCTCGAAGGGGTACGCCAGGTTCGGGGCGAATCGGTCAATCAGGTCGATGACGTCGAGCACGTACTGGTCACCGGTGGTACGGGGGTGCCCACCAGCGGGTTGATATTGGGCGCGGAGGGATAGCCCGCATCCGTCACCGACTCTCGTCGCGAGGGCGTCGAGGCGCTTGCGCGAGTGCATCGGCATGCGCAGCAGGAAGTTGGCGAAGGATGCGGGACAAGGCGCTGCAACCGCCACGGCGCTCGCGTCAGCGCTTGACGGTATAGTCGGACGCCTTCAGGTCCCAGGTCTGCTCTCCAACGCCCTTGTCCCGCAGCCTGTATTTTTCGATCTTGTTGGTTGGTGTATAGGGCAACTCGTCGACGAAGTCGATGAATCGCGGCACGAAGAAGTGCGGCGCGTTTTCGTTGATGAACTGACACAGCGCCTCGGGTGTGAGCGTTTCTCCCGGTTCGATAACGGCATCGAGTTTCAGCTCGTCTTCGCTGGCCAGCACGGCAGAAGGTATGCCATAGACGGCCACGTCCCGTATCGCCGGATGGCGTCTGGCAACGCTCTCCACCTCCATGGTGGAGATATTCCTTCCGGCGAACCGTACGCTGTCCTTTTTCCGGTCGACGAAGAAATAGGCGCGATTGTCCGGGTCCTGTCGGGCGATATCGCCGGTGCGAAACCACTCGCCCTCGAACGCGGCCGCGGTTGCTTCCGGGTTGTCGAAATAGCCATTGAACAACACGTGGGGCGCCAGCGCTCTCACCCACATCTCGCCGGGTTCGCCTGGCGCGACTTCGTTCCCGTCGTTGTCGCACAGCTTCAGTTCGATGTCGTCGTAGGGGAACCCCATGGCGTGATGGGGAACGCCCTCGATGCCCGGGCCCTGGGTGAGCCCGGCCTGCAACTCGCTCATGCCGAACCCGCCGGGCAGAATCCTTACACCGAAACGCTTCTGGAAGGGTTCGAGAATATCCGGTGGCATCGGCGTGATGCCGGCGACACGAAGCGGGATTTCCGCGTCGTCATCCTGTGCAGGTGTATTCCATAGAAAGACCCCCATCGATCCTATGACGAAAGTCTGAGTGGCTTCGAACTGACGGATGCGGCTCATGAAGTTGCTGACCGAGAACTTGTCTTCGATGACGACGGGCAGGCCTTCGATGAGGGCGCGGTATATGCTGGTGATCCACGCCGCCGTATTGTAGAGCGGCAGGGCGCAATAGATGACATCGCCCGCGACAGACTGGAATTGTCTGCTGCAGCCCGTTACGGCACGGATCCAGTTGTTGTGGCTTTGAAGTACACCTTTCGATTTGCCGGTGGTGCCGGAGGTCCACAATATGCAGCAGGAATCGCCATAGTCGAAGGCCGAGTAGTCGACGTCCATGGGCTCGTATTGCAGAAGTGTTTCGTACGTCGTCGTGGCCTCCAGGTCGGCAATTCTGCAACGATCCAACACCACAAGGGCGGTGTTTGCCGTCGCTTCCCCGGCGTTGGCCAGGTGAGGGCCCTGCCGGCTGTCGGTAACGATGACCCGCGCGCGGCAACGGCTCAGTGTGTCGCGCAGCCATTCGCCACGATAGTCGGCATTGATCGGCGTCCAGATGGCGCCGAGTTTGTTGACCGCAAACGCGAGCAGCACCACTTCAACCCGGTTGCTCAGAAAGAACGCCACACGATCCCCTTTCGTCACGCCGAGTTCGGACAAGCCCGCTGCCAGCCGGGCGCTGATTTCGTCGACCTCTCGAAAGGTCAGGCTGGCGTGGTCGGATACCAGAAACCGCTGCTGCGGAATGGCTGCTGCTTGCAGCTGCAATACACTCGGCAGCAGCCGATCGCGATTATCCGACAAGTCGAGATTGTTCATGATGTCTCCGGGGATCGTGCCTCTTTGGCTCCTTTCGAGGCACTCGGTGATTCATGTATTCGTCCCGCATAATGCTCTTCCAACCCACCGGGTCTTGTGCCTCGCGTGCAATAAGCGTCCAGTCAAGTTGGCACGGACGTTCTCCAAACGCTCGTCGCTGGCTTTGAGTGAAAAACTAGCTGTCAGGCAGCATTGGGTTCACCAGCATCTTCACGGTTTCTTCATTGGTAGCGAGCCGTTCGAACGCACTTGCAACTTGATCCAACGACACCTGTTCGGAGATCCAGGATCGCCAATCAATCCTTCCAGACGCGATTAACTGCAAAGCGGATGCAAACTCATCCTGTTCGTAGAAGCTGACAAAACGAATCGTGACTTCCTTACTAATAGCTACGGACGGAGTGATTGCTTCCTGTCCGTGGGAAATCCCCACTACAACGATTTCAGAACCACACGGCACAGCTTGGATACTGCTCTCGATCATACCGCTAACCCCGGTACAGTCGTATACGGCCACAGACATCGACGCATCGACGTGATCGAACGGGGAGGCTTGATTGGCATCCACAATGACGGTTGCCCCGGTTCGTGCCGCAAGATCGCAACGAAATGAAGACAGGTCGGACGCAATGATTTGATAACAACCTCGCGACTTCAGAACGGCGATCACTGCCAGACCAATAGGACCGCACCCGAGAACGACCACCTGCTCGGCGACGACAGTTGAAGCATTGACAGCGTGCAGACCGATAGCCAGCGGTTCGGTCAATGCTGCCGCTTCGGTTTCCAGGTTGTCAGGTATTGATAGCAGAAACTCTTCGGACAGCAAAAAGTACTCTGCATAAGCGCCATCAACAAAGGGTGTCGCACCATGAGGCAGGCGGTCCTGGTCATTCGAAAGAAACGGTATGCTCAGGACACGTGCTCCGATAGCGAGCGTTTGTTGTGTAGCTGGCCCATACTCGACAATCTCACCGACAAACTCATGCCCCAAGATGATGCCGCGATCCAGAGTATCCTTTGGCACCCCAGCAGCAACACCCATGTCGTGGAAACTCTGTGCGTGGCGATATAGGTGTACATCCGAGCCACAGATTCCACAGACGAGCGTTCTGACCAGAACCTGCCCAGCCCCGGGCCGAGGTACCGGACGCTCTTCAACGGATAACCGATCAGGACGCATGACAACCGCACGCATTAGAGCGTCTCACCAATGACGACAACTGCATTTGAAGACAGCTTTTGTGCCTCGCAGAGCACGCGATAACCTGTAAGAACGTTGTGGGCATCCGCTATCGAAACTACGGTGCCTTGCTCGTCGACGTTTATGTTCGTACCGTTAATCATGAACCAAACAACAGTTTCACCAGTTTGCTCAGCGGGAGTCTTGAGTGTGTGTACGGACCCGGCCGGCTCAAAGAGAAACGAACCGGGCTCGTTCACCGTCTCTGGATACTCCTCGTAGTACCACCGACCCTCCACGGTGAATGCGTAAACTGGCCCCGTGTGGTAGTGCTTGATCACGGTTGTACCAGGTTGCATTCGATTGCGCGTGATCCAGATATTCTGGGTCAAATCCACCATGAGTAGTTGGATCAGCGTGCCGTCGCCAATGTCAACGAACGGCACATCTTCTCCCGCTACATGAAGTGCTTCCGTCAGGCCCTCTGTGGGTACGATGGGTATAGGAATCGGGTCAGTCATTCTTGGGGCTCCCTATTACTCAGGAATCAACTGGCAGTACTCAACGCCCGGCTGTCGTACTCTGCGCGCGCCTCTTTGTACATGGGTGGCAGATTGAGCTTCCTGGGTGAGTACCATGGCATGTAGATTCCGATCAGGTTCTTCATCGTACGCCGGTAATACACATTGCGGTGACGCTCTCGAACCTGTTTCGATTCCGCATCCTGGTGCGCTGCAACCAGTTCCGGAAAAGCTCCCAGCATGATAGCCGTTAACTCTCGACCCAGACCAACGAAGTGCTTTTGCGCCCAAATCCCGTTTCGCAATCGATATAGATAACCGCGGCCTAGAACTTCGTACGCATCGAATGCAACCGTGCGGTGCTCCAACTCTTCCATGATGTGCCAGAGCATCAGATCGCGAATGGGATTCTTCATGTAATCGAACACGCGCAACTCCATTTGTGTGCGGGCTCCTGCTGCTGTGTACGCTTCGAAGCCCTCCGCGTACGCCAGATTCCACGCAAGCGGTTGTTCTGTGCTGAAGGACTTGTATTGAGCCTCAACTTCCTCGAGCAGTACCACCATTTTCTGACGTGACGGCTCCGGCATGATCGACAGGATGATCTCGTTAGCTTTAGCGTGCTGCTGATAGTGCTGGCCTTCTTGAGAGCAAAACTGCCGCATGTCATGAACCAGGCTGGAATCACCAAGCGCACCGCGGTGCTCAGTCATCGCTTTACGCATGGTGCGCATCAAATACGGTTCAAGGTAAGGAAGTAACATCCATGTGCCCAGGAATAAGAAAGACAATTCAGGATCGTGCTCGATAAACACCAGTTCCATTTCGTCACTGAACTCAAATTGCATACTGCGTACGGTTATAGAATCGTTCACGCTTACCTCCTCTGTGTCAGTTGATCGGCAAGCGTAACCTTGTCGACCTTGCCGTTCGGTAGCAGCGGCAACTCATCGGCAATGGTAAAAGTTTTCGGTACTTTGTAGTTGGCGATCCTCGCTTTCAGGAATTCTCGCAATTCGCGTTCCGTAACCTGTTTTTCAGGAGGTGGCATGACAAAAGCGTGCCCTACCTCCTGGTAAAGCTCATCAGGTACCGGCAGCACGGCCGCGAGTAGAACGTCCGTGTGCTCTGCGATGGATTGCTCAATCTCAAGCGGATATACGTTATAGCCACCAGACTTGAACATCTCTTTGATACGGCCAACAAAGATCAAATTGCCGTCTTCGCGTAGATAGCCAACGTCTCCGGTGCGCAAATAGCCGTCTTCAGTAAACGCTTCTGCCGTGGCGTCCTGACGATTGAAATATCCGGACATGATGTATGGGCCACGAAACTGTATCTCTCCGTTCTCTCCGAAGTCGCACGGCGAATTGTCTTCACGCGCAACTCGCATTTCACAACCAGGCAAGGCTTTGCCAATGGTCTCGGCGACATCTTCGAGAGGCGCATCGAGGTCCGTGTACGTGATGATGCCGCAGGTCTCAGTTTGCCCGTAGACAGAAGAAATCGGACAGCCCACACCTGACCAGATGTCCAAGATACTCAGCGGTGTAGTTGCACCGCCGCAGACGATCAGCTTCGTGTGGTCAAGACGTTCAGGATCGAAACCCGGCACATTCATGGTCATCAGAAAACCAGTCGGCGAGGTGACCAGATAGGTCGGATGCTCTGCTTCCCGAATCTTGCCGAGCGCCTGGACGTCAACTTTGTGGTGGAAAACAATGTACCCACCCGCTGCGAATACGTTCATGCACACGTTGTTCAACGCGCCCACGTGATTGGTCGGGGCCGCACATACGGTGCAGCGAAGTCGATTTTCACCCATCCATGACGCATTGGCCTTAGCCGAGCTCGTAATCGTGCCATGCGACAACATTGCGCCCTTGGGCTGACCCGTTGTACCGGAGGTATAGACGATCACAGCCGTATCAACGGGATCAACTTGTCCCCTGGCGTCATTTAACGCAGTTTCGGACACATTATCCGCACAGGACAAGAATTCACTCGCGGAAATTGCGGAGCCTCGCGCGTCACCAAATGTAACGAACAGCCCGGCCTCGCTCTCCGTTTCCTGTAATTCAGTGTCGTAGTGTCGGCCATCGAATGGCGAAACGCAGAAGACAACCTTAGGTGTTGCATCATTCAGCAAGTATGAAAATTCTCGATCGCGGTATACCGGATTGATGCCATGCCAGATTGCGCCGATAGAAGTAGTTGCCAGATAAGTCAGCCAGAACTCCATGCTGGGCGGTGACAACGTCGCCACTCTATCCCCACGGACTACGCCATGGGCAAGCAGAGCTTTAGCGATCAAATCGACTTCGTCTTTTACCTCTTGAAACGTCATGCGGCGTTCACCATCTACCGCGCACAAGGCGCCGGATGAATCGCTAACGTTTTCAAGGAGAAGGTCATAAATCGTTTGCATGGTTACGCCGGTGCTCGACTCAGGTCGTACTTCAAAGTACGCGCTGAAAGGAAATAATGGACCGTGCACCACACGTTCGCCAGCACAACAATCATGAGTGCAAAACGCAGGCTTTCTTTGCCAAGCTCAGGTGCCAAGAGATCGCTGATCAATCCAGTTGCCCAAGGACCCAATCCCATGCCTACCAGGTTCAACACCAGAAGCAACACGCTTGAAGCAACGGCACGCATGCGACTTCCGACGAGCGCATGAGTCATTGCCAGCATGGGGCCGAGGTAGGTTGCACCCAGCATTACCGGAACAATGGAAGTGACAATGGCTGCGTGGAATCCGTTCAGTGTGTATACGGCCAGGGAGAAAGGTACAGATACCAGAATCGCAGCCGCGGGTAACCAGATGTTCCATCTGACATCACGCTTGCCGAGTCGGTCAGCGATGTAACCCCCGGCCAGTGCCCCCATTGCTCCTGCAAAAGCTGCTATCGGCGCGATCCACAACGATAGCTCTGCCGTGCCCACACCGTGGGAACGGATATAGAACGACGGAGCCCAGTTTCCTGCACCATAACCCACGAACGCGTGTAGCCCGGCAGCGAGCGCCAGATGGCGAAACGACTTTCGCCGCCACAATAAGGCAAGTACTGTCCGAATCGACGGGGCCGCAACAGAGTCCGAGACAGCCGCACGCGGGGGTTCTGGAACCGTGAAGCGAACAAGCAATGCAATCACCACGCCGGGTAATCCAACAATCAAGAAAGTGAATCGCCATCCAACGATTTCGTTTAGCCAACCCCCGACAATGAAACCAACGAGTACTCCGAGATAGACTCCCAGGTTGTAGGTGGACATTGCCGTCGCGCGTCGCTGCTGGGGATACAAGTCAGAAATCATGGAGTGTGCCGGCGGACTGCACCCAGCTTCACCAACGCCCACGCCCACACGAGCCAGGAACATCTGCCAGAAATTACCCACCGCGCCACAGGCTGCGGTCATAAGTGACCAGGTGGCGATGGCGAGTGCAATTATGTTGCGACGATTCGCTCTATCGGCGTAGCGCGCGATCGGCACTCCCATAGAGGTATAGAAAACGGCAAAAGCGAATCCAGACAATAGTCCAAGCTGCCAGTCCGCGAACCCCAGGTCCTGCTTGATTGCCTCTTGCAGAATCACGATCAACTGCCGATCGATGTAATTCAACGCATACACGACAGCCAATACAGCAACCGTATAAGTCGCCTGACGGTTGGGAGTCGGTGTAGTTGCGCTCGGTGCCTGCATGTTTGTTGCGCAAGAATCCCAGGCTGGTTCCAGAAAAATGTAGTATTGCACAGATACTAAACAAGTGTATACTCTGCTCAATTGAAGAGACGGGAGACTATTTCAATGTTATTTAATGGCTTATCGCGACGTATGCGGAAATTAGGTGCTTTTTCTAAACTATACGTATGTATTGCTACTTTCCTATTGCTAGGGGAATCTGCCGTTGCTGAAGAGACGGTGATTGAAGAAATCATCGTTACAGCACAAAAACGCGCACAAGCCATTACCGACGTTCCGATGTCGGTACAGGTGCTATCTGGAGAGGAATTGCGCCAAAACGGCATCGACAGCTTGCCGGACGTTGTCCAATTTGTTCCAGGAGCATCTGTCGTCTCTGCAACGGCACCTGGTTTCGAAACAATCATTTTGCGCGGTATCGCCAGTGGCACGACAGGAGATGCGACCCTTGGCTACTACGTTGATGATGTGGCGTTCGGGGTAACCAATCTGCAGATCGCACCACCTACTAACATGTTTGATCTGGAACGTATCGAGGTGTTGCGCGGCCCGCAGGGCACCCTCTACGGACAAGGCTCTATGGGGGGCAGCATAAAAATCATTACGCCAAAGCCAGACACAGAGAAACTCGGTGGCCGTTTTCGTGTCGGCGGTCGCGATGCTCAAGACGGTGACAGAGGCTACAACTTCGATGGTGTGCTCAACATCCCGCTGAGTGAGCGTTTCGCAGTCCGGATTTCGGGAGGTATAGTTGTACGTCCAGGTTGGGTCGACAGTCCAGAACTCAGCGACGACGACATCAATGAGTTTGAAAGCCGGAACGTGCGACTGAAAGCGTTATATGCAGGTAACAACACGGATATCACATTTACGCATTGGACGGTGGATAACGAGCTGGATGGTGCCAATACGTTTTCAAGACTCGACCCGTTGACCGGTATAGAATTTGATGAGCCCACGATGGCTGGAATCGGTGGTAATCCGGGCTTTATTGAAACGTCACTCGATACATCCTCGCTCACATTCGACGTTGATCTGAACGGCATGAGCTTCATCAGCGCAACTTCATACACCGAATATGAGCTCGATTTTGTGTTTCCACTATTCACAGCCGGCTTCCAGTTCTTCAACGATTCCACCTTTGAAACCGAAGCGCTGACTCAAGAATTCAGGTTGGTTTCGACCAACGAGAGCCCCGCGCAGTGGCTGATTGGCGCCTACTACTCCGATGCCGAAATTCATTCGGATATCGATTTCTTTCTGGATTTTGGTGGCGGCTTCACGATACCGCTCATCGACACCATCGGAGATATCGAAACAGAGGCGTGGGCCGTGTTCGCTGAAGTGTCGTACGAGTTCTTCGACGGTCTGGTTGTACCTTCTATTGGCATCCGCTACTTCGAGGACGACCGCAAGACTGCCAATGGTTTTGACCGCGCCTTGATGGTCTCCGCTGCATCAGTTGGTACGACCTATGAAACTGTCAATCCGCGGGTCGCCGTGAACTTCACACCACATGACAACGGTTCGATCTTCGTAAGCGCCGCAAAGGGTTTCAGAAGCGGCACGACACAAACTGCCGCGCAGGTTGCCTTGGCCGCAAGTGTCGGTGTGTCTACAGGCACAACCATAGCACCAGATGAAGTCTGGACCTATGAGCTTGGTGCGCGATATCAGTTTCTGGATGGTCGGCTAGCAATCGAAGCGGCTTACTACTATTCCGATTGGCAGGAAATACAACTGCAGTTCAATGTCCCAGGAACAATCGCGCTGGCTAATGGAGGGGACGCCGAGGTAAACGGTTTCGATTTGGCAATAAATTGGAAACCCATTTCGAAT
Organism: Candidatus Azophilus sp.; assembly: GCA_965221465.1. Classification (GTDB taxonomy): domain Bacteria; phylum Pseudomonadota; class Gammaproteobacteria; order Pseudomonadales; family Azotimanducaceae; genus Azophilus. Next base: position 3,810,652 of record OZ244892.1, on the reverse strand, counting down.
CTGGTGTTGCGAGTTTCTGGTAACATCAACGACTCAGAGTTCAAGAATGTAAACACGGCACTAGCTGCGGCTACAGCCACCGTGCGCGAAGATGGGGCGCTGCCAAACGTACCCGAAAAGAACCTTGCGGTAGGAGGTACTTACGAATGGTCCCTCAGCGATAGCTTGCAAGGATTCATCAACGCAACATACGCCTATCGTGACAGACAAGTCGACGCAGGCTCAGGGCTGGAGTCGGGTATTTTGAACGTTGCCGATGTTCGCCTGGGTGTCAGGGCTGGAAACTGGACCCTTACGCTGTTCGGCGAAAACCTCGGTGAGGAAGAAGAGCCCATTGTACGGACAGGCACGGGTGTTCAGTTCCTGACACCGCGCACTATTGGTTTGCAGGTTGAGTTCGTAATCTAAGATGCCATTGAGTGCGATAACAGTCGGCAAGGCCACGAAACCGAAGACTCACGAGGTCGATGCCAGGTGGCTGATGGCTTACGCGGCTGGTCTCAACGACTTCAATGAACGTTACATGGATACGACAGCAGGCGATGTTTTTGCTCACCCGCTGTTTCCCGTTTGCCTCGAGTGGCCTGTATTGTTGAGTTCGAGAACGCTTCAAGGCTATGAAAGTGTCACGTCGGAAGAGTTGGCCCGGGGTGTGCACGCTGCACATGATCTACATATTTTTCGACCTATCCGTGCTGGCGATCGATTAACAACAACAGCAACGATCATTGATTTACGGGCGATCAAGCCCGGCGCGGCACAGGCTACTCGATTGGACACAGTAGACGAGTCTGGCGAGCTTGTCTGTCGTACCTATCAGCTCGGTATCAGTCGTGGCGTGGAGATTATCGGGGAAGCTGATTCAGCTGATGCAATGCCGACAACCCCCATCTCAGAATCGGATGAAGTGCTGCATCATTGGCCAATCGAAATCGGAGCAGGCACAGCCCACACCTACACCGAGTGTGCCCGGATCTTCAATCCGATACATACCGACAGAGCGGTAGCGCGCGCTGCCGGGCTGCCCGACATTATCCTGCACGGCACCGCCACGCTGGCACTCGCAGTTTCGAAGTTGGTCGACAACTGCCTGGAGGGACAACCCGAGCGCGTTTCACGTCTAGGTGGGCGCTTCACAGCAATGGTTTTCACGCCTTCAACAATCTCGGTACAAGTGAAAGAACAGTCAACCGACACCCTGTTCTTCGAAGTGCTTACGGAAGATCGGCAAGTCGCCTTCAGTCATGGTTACCTGTGTTTCAACTAGCGAATTGATCAAACCGGATGCCTGGTCCACAACTAAACGTAGTTGAATCACTATCCGGAAAGGATCGCCTTCTGCTTTCTGCCATGAAGCTCTTTGGTGAGTCCGGATTTGACGGGGTCAGCGTCAGAGACATTACCAATGACGCAAACGTCTCAATAGGGTTGATCAAACATCATTACGGATCGAAGGACGGTTTACGTCAGGCGGTGGACGAGTACTTCATCAAGAAGTTCGAAGCATTCTATGGCGAAGGCGATGAACATGTTGAGGATCTTACCGGCGAAGAGGTTTTGTCCACCGTCGACTCATGGGTCGCAAATATTGCTGACGATTGGCCCTTGTTTTCTCGCTACTTCCGCCGCGCACTGCTCGAGGAAACTGAATGGGGGGCTGAATTGTTTCGTCGCTACTACGACATCGTTCGTGGTTCCATTGACCGGTTGGATGCCCAGGGCCGGATTCGAGCGGAAGTTGACCGACTATGGCTGCCGTTTTTGTTCATCTTCCTGGAGACGGGAACAATGTTGATGGATCCATATATCAAAAAGGTCCTCGGGCGCTCTGGCTACGACCCTGATTTGTGGAAACGGCGATACAGGGGATATAGCGATATGATTTCTCGTGGCGTCATGGTGCAACCCACCAGCAAGCCAAGCGCAATGGAGTCAGATTAACAATACTCAGCCATGCATGTACTAGGTGAACAGGAGCTTCGATTTTACGAGCGTTTTGGCTTTCTGATGTTGGACCAGTTCATCGCCAGCGATTGGCTTGAGCGGTTGAATAAGGCCGTAGACGAGTTCATAGAAGAAAGTCGGCATATCGATCGATCAAGTGCATCGATCCTGGTCGAGCCCTGTCATACGCGATCCACACCCCGCCTGCGTCGGATTCCCCACACTGTATTGCATCATATCGATTTTGAAGCATTTGGCCTACGTGGTCCGATTGTTGATCTGGCGGAAGATCTACTCGGCCCGAGTGTCCGTTTTCATCATTCCAAACTAAACTTCAAGTGGAGCGAAGGTGGTGAAGAAGTCAAGTGGCATCAGGATATCCAGTTCTGGCCCCATACGAACTATTCTCCATTGACAATCGGCGTATATCTCACCGACGTGACCGAACAGATGGCACCGATGGGCGTTGTACCGGGTAGTCATAAGGGGTCACTGTACAGCCTGGCCGACTCTGAGGGTAATTGGACAGGGTTTATTGACGACGCCGACCTTGCGACCGTCAACCTTGAAGATGTCGTTTGGTTGAAAGGCCCTGCAGGTTCAGTGACTGTTCATTCCTGTCGCATCGTCCACGGGTCAGCCGCCAACATATCGCCCAAGATTCGACCTCTTCTTCTCCATACCTACTCTGCAGGTGACGCCATACCGATTACCAACTTGATGGACGGAATCGCATTCTCCGGCGAACTGGTCCGTGGTGAAGAACCCTCTACCTACCGCTACGATGATGAGCCCAGCCCGATGCCGCCAGACTTCAAGGGTAGCTACTCTTCGATTTTTGCGGTGCAGAAGGCAGAGGCTGAGTGAGCGGTCGTCGCCCTTCCTACCCGAGGGCAAAGCAAACAAGCAGGGTTTGAAATCTCTTCTTTGAAAAAAACACCATGGCGCGGCTTCACAGCCGAATCCACTCGAGATAGCTGCGACCGAACCGGTCAAGGGATGGTGATGGAGTAATGTCGTGGTAGGCAAGTGCCGTTTCGATTTCGCCTCTGTAAGGTTTATCACCAGCCAGCGGATGTACTGATTGCCCAGGCGCTGGCTTATCTGCCATCAGACAGGGAAGGGAAGCAACTATGGTCAGCCTGGATTCAGTTTCTGGTTTTTGCTCTATCAGAAGATACAATAAATCCATGTTGTCCCGGGTCATCGCTCACCACCTGCATCGCCTAATCATTGACTAGATTCAGTTACCTAATGCAATTCTGTGTATAGCAACAATGAAGAAAAAGTTTGCCGGATACCGAAACCGAATCAATGTCAGCGAGGGGGAGTCACTTTCATTCTATGTCCACGTCGAAGATGAAACAGAGTACCAGGCTGATCTCATTCGAATCGCACACGGCGGTACGGAAGAAGGCTCGCCAGGTCTCGTATTGGAGGAAATCGCAGCGGGATTCTCAGGCACCCATAAAGGCGAGCGGCAAACGCTATCCTCTGGATCATTCGCCTGGATTGAGACTCGTCCTGAAAATGATTCAGGCATAAGGTCGTTTTCTTTCGGGTGCGCAGTGTTCCCAACTATGGCATCTCGACAAGGGCAAGCCAACAGCATACAGGTCATTGCTTCCGGGCTTGCAGGTGGGGAGCTTGCGATTTCAGAATTTGGTTACCTTAGCTTTCAAACCGGAGATCGGTCGCTCGTCAAGCTGCAAGTGGCGCTACCTGTGAAGCGATGGAGTCTTGTCGGCGTTTCTTACAACGTTGATGCCGGCACAGTGAGTATCCACCAATCACCAATCTCAAATAGTGCAATTGACGGTACCTCCTTCTTCCAAGCCTCTGGGGTCGGCGAAGGCAAACTGAGTACGTTTTCCGCCGACGAAGTCGCATTTGCTGCAAAGGTATCGATCGATCGTAGGAACATTCGACGTCCGCACTCGGGATTCAACGGCAGACTGGAAGCACCAAGATTACTCTCTCGTGCCATTAGCGCAGATTCGATTGACCAACTGATCTGGAGTACACACCCTGATATTACAGACTCCAGTATTGAAGGTTTCTGGGACTTTTCCCTCGCCATTTCCACTCGGCGAATATCGGATCTCTCAAAGAACCAATTGACTGGGCGTCTAGAGAATTTGCCCAACAGGGCTGTTGCCGGTTTCAGATGGACAGGGGACGTCAGGGATTGGAGAGTCGCGCCAATCGAATACGGCGCCATCCACTTTCACGCAGACGACATTTACGATATGCGTTGGCAGCCATCATTCAACTGGACCGTTCCACCAGGTACCAGATCGGGGTTGTATGCAGCCCGCATCACATCTAAACAAGAAACAGATTACCTTTCGTTTTTTGTCGTTCCAGCGCCAACCACCAGAGATGCACCCATCGCATTCGTGGCGTCCACAGCAACATACCTGGCCTATGCGAACGAGCGAGCACGTTACATGGTCGATCAACTCCTTGGTGATGGGCACCTGGAGGTCTTACCCGAGATGGCGATGCTGCTGGAGACCCCAGAGTTTGGGGCCTCTCTGTACGAACTTCACCGCGACAAGAGCGGTATCCACTACTCCTCCTACCTGCGCCCATTACTCAACTGGAGACCCGATACGACAATGTGGGGATTGAATGCCGACACAGCGATCCTGCATTGGCTGGAAGCTACCGGCAGAGAATACGATGTCATTACCGATCACGACGTTCATCGGGATGGCGTGGAGAGGCTCGATGGCTATCAGACTGTGATCACGGGTACTCACCCTGAGTATCTCTCAACCAGGATGTTTGATGCCTTTGAACAATACCTCGCAAACAGCGGCCGATTGATGTACATGGGCGGAAACGGGTTTTACTGGCGTGTCGCTTTCAGCGACGAATGGCCTGGTGCCATGGAGGTGAGGCGAGCTGAAGGTGGGACACGAGCGTGGTTTTCCGAACCCGGAGAGTATTATCACGCCTTCAATGGCGAGTATGGAGGGCTATGGCGCAATCAAGGACGTCCACCAAACTCACTGGTTGGTGTTGGTTTCACAGCACAAGGCTTTTCCAAATCCACCTACTATCGAAAAACGGAGGCTGCCAGTGACCCACGAGCAGCATTTATCTTCGAAGGTGTCGGTGGTGACATCGTTGGAGACTTTGGTTTACGAGGTGGAGGCGCTGTCGGTGAAGAAATTGATCGATATGACCGCAATCTAGGTTCGCCTGCTCATGCGCTGGTGCTCGCAACCTCTGAGAGTGAAGCGCCTGAAATGCTTCGCGTTGTGGAAGAGCTTACCGCATCGATGCCGCACGGTGATGATCCTGCTGTTCGCGCCGACTTGACGTTCTTCGAAACCCCAGCCGGGGGTGCTGTGTTTTCAACAGGGTCCATCGCATGGTCAGGTGCGCTATGCCATAACGGCTACGACAACGCTGTGGCCCAAATCAGCAACAACGTTTTAACCAGATTTCTCTCACCTGAGCAATTCAAAATGCCGTATGAGTCAGCTGGGTAGAGCCATCCAGTAGAGCCTACTTGTACGCATTTGCGCTTCAAAATCCTGAGCACTCTCGTTTTCTCACTGGTTTCAGTCAGATAGATGTGAAATGGCGGAACAGACGTTCGCCGCATCGGCGATTGCAAAGGCAATATCGGCGCGTCCGTCGCCACGTCGTGCATGCCGGAGTCGAGCGATGTTGGCGGTCAGAGCATCGCGCGCGGCGGTGGCCGGGCGCCGATGGGCCGATCACGGCGCGACCCAGTCACCGCCATTGACATCCAGGGCCGCGCCGGTTATTTCGGAAGCGTAGTCCGACAGCAGAAAATATGCCGCCCGGGCGCACCGGTGATCCGGTGGAATGTGGCCGACGGGTATTTCCGACGCGCGCTGCTTGCGGAATGCTTCCCCTTCATCGCCCATGGCGGAAAAGAAGGTGTTGAGCGGTACGCCGTCCATCCACCCCATCAATGCGGTGTTGACCCGGATGCCGGTGCCGCTGAGTTCGACTGCCAGTTGTCTGCTTAGTTGATTGAGCGCCGCCTTGGCCATGGCGTAGCCACCTTCGCCGGGCATGGGTTTACGGCTGGCCAGGGTCGAAATGTTGACGATAGAGCCGGCGCCCTGTGTTTTCATTGCTGGAATGACGGCCTGAGCCATTCTCACGCCGCCGGCGGCAATCACGTCGAATGCCCGGGTGATCTGCTCCAGCGAATGCGTTTCGAGGTTTGCCCAATCCGGGTGGTAATAGGCAGAGTGGACCAGGCCGTCGATGCGCCCCCACTCATCGAGCGCGGCCGAGGCGATCGCCTGACAATCGTCATTGTTCGAGACATCGCAACGCACCGCAATGGCCTCGCCGCCATTCGATCTGATGTCGGCGGCGATGTTCTCAATGGCATCGACAGAGCGCGCCGAGACTACGACCCTTGCGCCCTCTCTCGCGGCGCCCCGGCAGAGCGCCTGGCCCATCCCCGGTCCGGCGCCGGTCACGATTACGACCTTGTCTTTCAGGATCATCTGCTGCTCCAGTCAGGAGAGTTTAGGGATCGCTTCTGCATATTTGTCGATCATGGGCATGACCGCTTCCGGCTGGTCCCAGAGATCCATGGAAACGCCGATGGTAGCCCGCTGAATGCCCAGATCCCTGTAGGCCTGCAGCCTGTCGAGATTGTGGGTATCCATGATCTGAATGTTGATTTCGACATCGTCGGGGTCGCGACCTGCTGCATTGACCTGTTCGCGGAAGCCGGCCACCGCTTCGGCCACATCCCCCATGGCGACGTCCACCGGGTACCAGCCGTCGGCCCAGCGTGCCGCATGCTGGCGGCCCAGTGGACCCATGGCCCCGAGAAAGACTTTCGGCCCGCCGGGCTGGTGGGGTTTGGGGTTGGACCAGACCGAATCGAATCGGATGTAGGCGCCTTGATAGCTCACTTCATCTTCGGTCCACAACGCCCGTGTCGCTTCCACGGTTTCGCGAAGTACTGCATAGCGCTTGTGGAACGGGTGCGGGTTCACGTTTTCGAAGGCTTCCCGATTCCAGCCAACGCCGGTACCGATTATCAGGCGCCCGTTTGCAAGCCTGTCGAGGGTGGCGATGGTCTTCGCCTGCGAAAAGATGTCGCGTTCCATCAACAGCGCTATGCCGGTACCCAGCTTCAGGGTCGTGGTGGCGTTTGCAGCGGTCATCAACGACAGATACGGATCCATCATGTTCTTGTAAGGGTCGGGCATTTCGCCGCCCGGCGGATAGGGTGTCAATCGCGCGCAGGGGATATGACTGTGCTCGCCGTACCACAACGACTCGAAGCCACGTTCTTCGAGCGCCCGGGCCAGCTCCGCCGGGTGCGGGTCGGCGGGGGTGTTCATGGAGCTGAAAGCCAGCTTCATCGATACGACTTCGAGAATCCGACCCTGAGGTTCAGCCGCGCGATCAGTATCGCCCTCGCGCCACAACCGCTTCCGGCGCTGGCTCGAGCCAGTTGCTGAAATACCTGCCATTCACCTTGCTTTGGCGATCCTGAATTTCTGTGCGCGGGTTGTAGAACTGACTGTACCACTCCCGAACCTTGTGGAACGGCCCGTCGCTTTTTACCTGCATGACCTGAAATGCAGGCGCCTTGGATTCCCACACGTCGAAGTCCTGGGCGAAAGCCGCCAGGCTGTCTGCCTGAAACTGCCGCGCGGTTGCGATATCTTCTTCGGTGACCGTCTCGGTTTCATTCTTGACGAGAAGCCCGTGCCATACCTTGACGCGGCCATCGTCAATCGGTGCGTGGGTGATGATCATCAGGGCGGTGTAGAAGCCGGTCAGACGCGACAGCAGAATTGCGGGGCCCGTGTAGAAAGTATCTGTTTCGAGCAGGGTATTGCTATCGGCCAGGGTCTTGTGTCCACCCCCCTGGCGTTGAATGACGATGTGATCGTTGATCTCGTTTTCAAAGTACGAAAGCGTAGAACCATGAACCGGGCCGAGGTGTGGAGAGTCGGCCATGTTGTCGAGAATCTCTTTCGGATGGGTATCGAGCTCTCCGAGGTGGTCGATTTTCCAGTTGATCCATGCGGGGTCGTCCCACTCGGGTATCGCCGGAATGTCGTAATCGGGTTCGCCGCCCTCCGGGTCGTGCCACGCCCAGATGCAGCCGTAACGCTCTTCGACCCGCCAGGCTTTCAGCTTTGCCTTGGGCGGGATCGGGCCGTCGTGGTAAGGAATGTCGTTGCATTTGCCGTCTGCACCGAAGCGCCAGCCGTGATAGGGGCAGCGTATGGAATCGCCTTCGGTGTGGCCGTCGAGCACAACATAAGATGTGGTGTTGCGGGCGATGTTGGTGCCCATGTGGGGGCAGATCGCATTCAGCAGAATGGGCTGACCGTTTTCGCCGCGATACAGTGCCAGTTCCTGACCGAAGAATCTCAGCGGCAGCACGGCGTCTTCGAGTTCTTCGGCATCGGCGATCATGAACCAGCCGCGCGGAAAGGTGAATGACCCCAGGCCGTATTCAGCAGTGGTTGCCATTTTCATTCGCCTCCTGGATTCTGAGGCAGACTAGTGTTACCGACTGCGCGCTTTTAGTCAAGATTATCGCGAATTTAGTTTGTTGTAAGGGCATTAATTGTCAAAATTCGCGACTATTGGTGATTTCGGGGTAGAATCCGGATCGTATACCCCGAGATTCAGGGAGAACGCGGGTGAGCGATTCGTTCGATCACGAGGTTGATGTGCTGGTCGTCGGCAGCGGCAACGGGGCGATGACGGCTGCGCTCTGCTGTCATGAACTTGGCGTGAAAGATGTGTTGCTGGTGGAGAAGGCCGAAAAGATCGGCGGCACCAGCGCCATCTCCGGTGGCGGGGTGTGGATACCCTGCAACCGCTACGCGCAGGAAGCCGGCGCCGAAGATACATTGGAGGATGCGCGGGAGTATCTGCGCCAGACCATTCCTTCGAATGACGTGCCCGGCGAAATGCTCGATGCCTACATCGAAAACGGTCCGAAGATGATCGAGTTTCTGCATGCGCGCACCCGGGTCCGCTACCATTCGCTCGAACACTATCCCGACTACTACACCGATCGACCCGGCGCCAGAGAAGGCCACCGCTCGCTCGACCCGGAACCCGTCCACGCCTCCGAGCTCGGCGGCGACTTCGCCCACCTGCAGTTGACCCACCACATGATGCGGCTTTTCGGCTATATCCATTTCACCCAGTCGGAAGCAGCGATTCTCATGGCGCGCCAGCCGGGCTGGGTCGGAATCACCGCCCGTCTGGTTGGCAAATGGCTGGTAGAACTGCCCTGGCTGCTGAAATGGGGCATCGCCCGGCGGCTGTGTACCGGCTGTGCCGGCGTTACGCGATTGTGGTTGTCGCTGAAAGATCGGGGCGTTCCAATCTGGCGCGAAACGCCCATGCGCGAGCTGATCACCGACGATGCCGGCGCGGTCGTTGGCGCAGTCGTGGAAAAATCGGGCCAGCCCTGTCGCATTCGCGCCCGCCGGGGTGTGGTGCTCGCTGCCGGCGGGTTCGAACACAACCAGGCCATGCGTGAGCAGTATCTGCCCAAACCCACCAGTGCGGCCTGGAGTGCCGGCTGCAAGACCAATACGGGGGATGCGATTCGCGAGGGTCTGCGCATCGGGGCGGCCACGCGCCTGATGCAGGGCGCATGGTGGTGCACCACGCTGGTCACCCCGGGGGAACCTGCGCCGCGCCTTTCGATCATGGAAAAATCCTATCCGGGTTCCTGCGTGGTCAATATGGACGGGCGACGCATCGGCAATGAATCTCAGAACTACATGGCCTATCAGTTACAGCTTTTCGAGCGGCATTCCGAGGATAGTCCCTGCGTGCCGGCCTATCAGATATTCGATGCACGCTTCCGCCGCACGTATCTGGCCGGGCCGCTGATGACGCCGGATGTCAAACCCGACTGGACGATTCCCAAATCCTGGTTCGAAGAAAAGTTCGTCGCCAAAGCAGATACCCTGGACGAGTTGGCCGCCGAGTTGGGCATCAATGCGGAAAACCTGAAAGAAACCGTCAGCAGAATGAATGCCTACGCCGAAACCGGCAAAGACCTGGAACATGGCAGGGGAGACGTGGCATACGACCGCTATTACGGCGACCCGCGGGTTGAGCCAAACCCCTGTCTCGCTGCTATCGACGAAGCGCCTTTCTACGCCATGCGTTTGACACCCGGAGACTTCGGCACCCATGGCGGGCTCGCCACCAACACCAACGCCCAGGTCATGCGCGAGGACGGCACGAGCATTCCGGGCCTGTATGCGGTCGGGAACTGCAGTGCGGCGATATTGCCCACTTATCCCGGGCCGGGTTCGACCCTCGGGCCGGCGATGACATTCGGTTTTCAGGCGGCCAAACACATCGCCGGGGTGGAAGAGGCTTAGAAGAGGGTTGAAAGAGGCTCAGGCCCACGCCGCAACGGGAGCCTGCTGGCGCCTCTGCCGCCAACTGCGGGCTTCAGTTACTGCTTACCAGCTTGACCGGCGTTTCTTCGTTGCCGTCATCGTAAAACTGGCTGAACCACTTGCGATACTTGGCGATCGGGCCATCGCCGTCGCAGAGAATGGGGTTTTCGCGGTAAATCTTGTGCTCCCAGATCGGCATGTCGTTGGCAACCTGGCGGACGATTTCTGCGATCAGCCCATCGGTATAGACGTTGAAGATCTCGGAAATGTCTTTCGGCTTGGTAAACGAGAAGCGCAATTTCAGCCGGGTCGCATCGATGGGAATGACGCTGCCCATCATGACGGTCTTGAAGGCACGGCTGAATTCCTGGCAGGTCATGCCCGGCCCCCAGGACTTGGTGACGAGGTGGCTGTCTTCGAGCCTGTCCATGTCGAGGTTGCCGTCATCGTCAATGACCGGGCCCAGGGTCGTCATTTCGGTCTTGCGCTTGAAGCCGTCGAGGATCACCTCGGCCTTGGGCATTTCACGGGCGCTGTGTACGTAGACGAAGTGGGCGATGTCCACGGCGTTTTCGCCGGTTTCCTGAAGGTGTGAGTTGAATTCCCACTCGTAGTTTTCGAGCTCTGTCCAGTTCGGATCGGAGAATTCCGGAATGTCCTCCAGTTCGAAGAGCGGCTGTACGTGGCGCGGGTGGTACCACACCCAGATCATCTGATTGCGCTCCTGCACCGGGTAGCTGCGAATGCACGGACCCTGGGTGGTTCGCTTGGGCATGGTTTCGGCGTAGGGGATGTGCTCGACCTCGCCATCGCCGTTCATTTCCCAGGCGTGAAAGGGGCAGGCGATGTTTTCGCCGACGACCTTGCCACCATGGCCGAGGTGTGCGCCCAGATGTGGGCAGTGGGCTTCGAGAACGCGCGCTTCTCCGCTCTCGGTGCGGAACAGCACCATGTGCTGATCGAAGTAGAAAATGGGCTCGACATCGCCGGGGTCGAGGTCTGTGCTGTAGCCGACGGCATACCAGCCGAATGGAATGGGCAGTTGTGCAGTCATGGTTGCGCGCTCCCTTTGAACACAAGAATGGGAACACAATACATAAATGAGTTCCTTTTGTATATACATAGAGAACAAAACCTCATATTATGTGTTGTTATGCAGGCCTTGAGATCTCGACAACAGCAGCGTACAGCAGAAACCCGCCACTCCATTCTCGATGCCGCGGTGCGCCTCTATCACGACCAGGGGGTCGACAAGACCACGGTCAGCGCGGTCATTGCCGCGTCCGGTGTCGGTCGTACGACCTTTTACCGATACTTCGACGATCAGGATGAACTGCTGAGCCAGGCGCTGCTCAGAGATTTCGACGACATGATGGCCGACTTCGAAGCCCAGCGTTTCGAGCACGCCACCCTCGAGGCTCAGATCATTGAAGACATGGTCTGGTTCTACCGCCAGCTTTCCGTACGGCCGGCATTGTCCCTGCTGTTCGGGCAGACGAACAAGCTTGTCGGGCGCGTCGATTCGACGCTGCAGGGTTTCCACGAGGCCGGCATGACCTGCACGCAACCGACATGGGAGCGCGCCGCTCAGGAAGGCCGGTTGCGAGAGGGCGTGACCCTCGAGAAGTACGTCGATTGGGCGACATTCATCATCACCTCGCTGGAAGTCGTCGACACGCCTTTCCGCACCGATGAATTCAGGCTCAGAGATATGCTTCGGTGTTTTCTGATACCGTCGCTGATTAGAGACATGCAGTAGTCGACTCCGGCCCGACTTCCGGGCGCAATAACGGTACGCCCAACACGATCACAGGGGGAGAAAAATGCGTTTCACACTCATGGAGAGCATGTGCGACCCGTCGCACTACGTTCCGCTGGCTGTCGCAGCGGAGAAGGCCGGGTTCAACAGCTTTGGCCTTGCCGACAGCATCATGTTTCCGCGCGATTCGGATACGAAATACCCCTATCTCGTCAGCGGCGACCGGCAATTCATCGGCGCCAGCCCGATGATCGACCCGTTTGTGCTGGCGTCGACGCTGGCGGCGGTGACCTCGCAAATTGAATTTGTCACCTTTGTCGCGAAGCTGGCAGTGCGCAATCCGGTGCTGGTGGCCAAGACGGTCTCTTCCCTCGCGGTGATGTCCAACAACCGTTTCAGATTCGGCGTGGGCTTGAGCCCGTGGCCGGAAGACTTTCAGGTGTGCGGTGTACAGTGGGCGAAGCGCGGTAAACGCATGGATGAGCAGATCGAAATTCTTCGCGGTCTGTTCAGCGGTGATTACTTCGAGTACCACGGCGATTTTTACGACCTGCCGGCGATCAGGATCAATCCCGTTCCATCCGCTCCGGTGCCCATTTACATTGGAGGCCATAGCGACGCCGCGCTGAAGCGAGCCGCGTTGCATGGCGATGGCTGGATGCACGCCGGTGGCGACAAGGAAGAAGCCGGGCCGCTGATCGATAAGCTGCACGACCTCAGGGCGCGTTTCGGCACGGCTGACCGCCCGTTTTCCATCTACGCGATCTCGATGGACGCTTATACACCCGATGGCGTCGAGCGGCTCGAGAAAATGGGCGTTACCGATGCGCTCGTCGGCTTCCGCAATCCCTATGATCCTTCTACTCAAACCATGGGGGTACAGGAAAAAATCGATGCCTTGAGCGGCTACGCCGAGGCGATGATCTGCCGGGCGCGGAGTTGACGCGGTTCCTGAGCGTGTTCCAGCCCGCATCCGTCCAACTTCGCGCTGCGGACGACGATGCACTCGCGCAAGCGCGGCGCCTCGACACCCTCGCGACAACAGTTGGTGACGGACGCGGGCTGGCAGTTCATGACGGTTGATAGCCGACAGTCGATGGTCGATAGTTGATAAAAGGAGCGGTTGATGCCGCTTTCATTGCAGGAAGTATCCGATCGGCTGGAGATTCAGGACCTCGTGAATCTCTACGCCGAACTGATCGATTCGAAGCGTTTCGATGCGCTTCGAGGTGTTTTTACCGAAGATGCCCATATCGACTACACCGCAACCGGTGGCCAGGCGGGCGATCTCGACAGCTCCATCGAGTTTCTCACCGAGGCCCTGGCCGGGTTTCCGCATACCCAGCATCTGATGGGCAACATTCAGATTCGCCTCGACGGCGACGAGGCGTCAGGGCGGGTCATGTGTTTCAACCCGATGAACCTGCGCGCGGGCGAGCGCACCCACCAGTTCTTTATCGGCCTGTGGTACGTCGACGATTATGTTCGCACGGAACAGGGCTGGCGAATTCGCCACCGCAGGCAGGAGAAAAGCTGGGATTTCAACGCACCCTACGCCCGAAACCCCCAGTCTTGATCGAATCGATCACCCAACGTAACCACGTCGCTCGCAGTATTTGCCGAACGCCTCTCGCAGACTCTGCCGGGTAAACCCGAACTGCTCGAGTGTGTAATCGTGGGGCTTGCGCTTGTCGCGCGGGTTTTCAGCGCGATGTTGTTCGATGCCCCTGCGCGCCTCGTCGGTAAATGGCAGGCCGAGAAAGTCGTAAATCCGTGCCAGCACGTCATCCTGATGTCGGATCAGGTCTTCGTATTCGAAGCCGAGGAACCTGTCCGGATTCGCCACCGATGCCGCGTGGGCCCGCTCCAACGAGGCAGCGAAAAAGTGCGATGCCGCCTGGCCGCAGCGGGTCGGGTCCACGTCATCGGAGTAGACCACCCACTGGTTGTAGTAGAAGCTGCTGATGGAAGGGATGCAGGCAAGCGGGTCCCGGTGCGATGTAATGAAGCGCGCGCCCGGGTAGACCTGTTGCATGGCGTCGATGGTGAACATGTGGGCGGGAGATTTCAGCAGCCACGGCCTGCCGTCTACCTTCTCGCCGGTCTGCCGCCGTTGCCATTGCAGAAACTGCAACAGCTTTCTGTGATATCGCGTTGCCGCCAGGGCATCGTCGTTCTCGTAGTAGGCGTTGTAGCTCGGAATGTCTGCCTGAGAAGGCGGTACGTTGCTCGAGAACGTGGTCTCGAGCAGCAGCAGGTCTTCATCGGCGGCCATGGCATCGAGGGGGTGTATGGACAGCAGATTGGGGTTGGCTTCGATCAGCGCCGCTACCTCCGCCTTTGCCGCGGGGATGCGCGCGTCCGTTGCTTCGCTGAAATCCCAGTCGAGATCTGGAATCGGAAACCGCACTTCGTACCAGTGAATCGGTTGAAAGCGCCGGTCCGTGGACATCAGCCGCTGCAGCATGGTCGTGCCGGTTCTGGGCAGACTGAGAATCACCACTGGCGGGGCGAGTTCTTCCTCTTCGATGTCCGGGCGTTTTTCGATCCATGCCTCGAGGCGCAGGCGCGTCTTGAGCAAATCCGTCAAGCGGTCTTTCTGCAATTGCACGCCGAGGGCGTTGAGGCGGGCTTCGTTGTTCAGTGAATCGACCAGCTTCGTCAGGGCCGGCACGAACTCCAGGTCGGAAAATCGGGCCCTGCCGGTTTCCCGGGTTGCCGCTGCCATCATCCGTTCCATGGACAGCCTGTCGGTCATGATTGTCAGCTCCCGCTTTGACCAATGGTGTGTCGCGCCAGGCCAGGCCAGGCGCTGCCAGCCCGCATCCGTTATCAACTTCCTGCTGCGAACGCCGAAGACCAGACCGAAGCTGGTCATGGATTTCTTCCAGGCAGCCCGCTTGCTCCGGCGCCGCTTATGGTTGGCCATGGCAAGAGCGGCGCCATGAGGCATGCGATAAACCGTGTCTTCGTCTCAAATCAATATACTATACAGTCCGTATTGCAATTGATTGAGGCTCGGGAAATTCGATGGAAAACCAGCAGATTCTCGACGGCAGCTTGTGGGAAGAATTCTGCGATCGGCTGAAAGCGGCAGGACAGGTCGTGCTGCGCGCCGATACACCCTCGGACGCGTTCAATCGCGCCATGGGCTACCGCTACCTCACCCGCCTGCTGCGCTGTGGGCTGGAATCGACCATCGATTATGCCGACCCGCAGTTTCCCGATTTTTTCCGGCTTGCCGACGAAACCAAGAAGATCGGCAACGACAACCCGGATTTCTACTACCAGAACTGTGTGCTCGACGGCCGCTTCGACTATCGCATTTACGGTCACCGGGGCACCGTCACCTGGCTGAGCTTCGGTTGCAAGGGCGGAAACTACAACGACGATGCCGGCATGGTCGATACAGGCTATATCGATTCCGGCGAGATGAGCTTCAACGACGATGGCTCTTTCGAGCTCTTTGTCAGCGCCACGCCGAAAGAGGGCAATTGGTTGAAGATGTCGCCCAATACCCGTCTCATGGTGGTCCGGCAGATTTTCGGCGATCGCCAGGGCGAAGAGATTGCGCAACTGTCGATCGAGTGCCAGAACCCCCAGCGCGAGAACAACAATCTCGATGTCGACACCTTTCCGACGCAACTGCTCGGTACCGTCGCCTTTGTGGAAAACACGGCGAATCTGTTTATCGACTGGATGAGCATCTATCGCGACCAGCACCTGAACCGTTTGCCGGAGGACGATCAGGTACGCTGTCGGAACGCCGGTGGCGATGCCAATATTCACTACTATCAGAGCTATTGGAAGCTCGCCCCCGATGAGGCGCTGGTGGTTCATCTGCAAGACATTCCCGACTGCGAGTCGTGGAATCTGCAGCTTTCGAATTACTGGTGCGAATCGATGGACTATCGTTTCTTTCCGGCATCGGTCAATAAACAGACGGTTGCTTGCGAAGAAGACGGCAGCGTTATCATCGTCATTGCTCACGACGACCCCGGGCCGGATTACCCGAACTGGCTCAACACCTGCCGGCACGATCAGGGTGGCATGCTCGGTCGCTACATCAGAGCCACCGACCCTCCGGCAGAAATGCCCTGTCAGCTGGTCGAGTTTTCCGCCCTGGCATCGCTGAAGCCACAATTGTTGAATCAGGTCTGAAGGAGGGCCACATGGACACGGAAAAAATGCGCGCGGTCGTCGATCGATACATCGACGCCGTCAGTAATCAGGACTCGAACGCCATTCGCGAAATCTATGCCGAAGATGCCCGCCTGGAAGACCCGATCGGGACCGAACCGGCAAACGGCATCGACGCTATCGTCAACTTTTATGAAACCACTGCGTTCCCCCCAAAGGCCAAACTGGCCTTGAGCGGCGAGGTCCGCTGTGCGGGTAATCGTGCGGCCTTTCCGTTTGCCGCCGTTGTCGCCATGCCGGATGGCGGCGAGTTCAAGACCGCCATCATCGACGTGTTTCAGTTCGACGACGACTATCGGGTGACAGACATGAAAGCCTACTGGGGGCCGGACAACCACACTACCCAATAAGCTGGCATATCAGATCGGCGAGCCGGGCAGCCCCGCGAAATACAGGCCCGCAGTCAGGCCGCCGT
Organism: Candidatus Azophilus sp.; assembly: GCA_965221465.1. Taxonomy (GTDB): domain Bacteria; phylum Pseudomonadota; class Gammaproteobacteria; order Pseudomonadales; family Azotimanducaceae; genus Azophilus. The sequence continues at coordinate 3,793,923 of OZ244892.1, read as the reverse complement.
CGATGGCCAGTTCGGTGCCGGTGCAATAGGCAGCGGCATCGGACGCCAGATAGGTTACGCCGTTCGCGATTTCATCCGGCCGGCATCCGCGCTGCAACGGCACGAATTGGTAAGACTGGTCGATGTCTTCCTGGCTGGCTTCGCCGGGGTTGGTCATGGGTGTATTCACACCGCCGGGGTGAATGCTGCAGACGCGGATACCGTCCGGCCCGGCCTCGAGCGCGGCTGCCCGGGTAAGCCCTCTCACCGCCCACTTGCTCGCCGAATAGGCGCCGACGAAGTTGCTGGGCAGCAACCCGCTGGAAGACGAGGTATTGACGATGACCCCGCTTCCCTGGCCTTTCATGACGGGTAATGCGGTGCGTATGCCGAGGAAAACGCCGGTGACGTTGATCTCCATCATGCGGCGGAATTCGTCGGCGGTGGTATCGGCCAGCAGGTTGAATACCAGAATGCCGGCATTGTTGACCAGCACGTCGAGGCGTCCGTGGGTTTCCTGCACGGCGGCTACGGTGCGCTGCCAGTCATCTTCGCTGGTCACATCCAGAACCGCGGTGCTGCGTTCTGCGGAAGTTTCCATCTCTGCAAGCCGGTCTGCAAGAATGTCTGCGTAGACGACATGCAGAGCGCCTGCTTCGATGAAGGCATCACCGACTGCTCGTCCTATACCGCGTGCCCCGCCGGTGACCAGGGCGACCTTGCCGTTCAGGGAGTGAGGATGCTTCATGGGGCGCTCCGTCTTCTAGAGTTGATCGGTTCGCGTTGCCGCGTCGTATCCGCCATCGACGAAAACCACGGTACCATGCACGAGACTCGCCTCGTTACTGAGCAGAAAGCGAATGGTGTTGGCGACTTCCTCGGGCTTGCCCATGCGTTCCACGGGGGTCATGGAAAGCAACGCATCGACTGCTTTCTTGAAGGGTGTGGCATTGAGCGCGGCCGTCATGGGTGTGTCGATGGGGCCCGGGGCGACCGCATTCATGCGAATGCCCCGTCGGCCGTAGTCGAAGGCGTTGCGTCGCATCCAGTAAGCCAGAGCCCGTTTACCCGCCATGTATTCCAGGCCGGTTTCGTTTGCGGCGGTCTCGAGTGCAGCAGCCTCGTCGCCGGCGAGAAGGGCGGTGACCAGCGGGTCATCGTGGGCGGACATGGGCGCCGAGTTGGAACAGATCAGCACCACGGCGCCGGACTTTTTCTCCAGCAGGGGTTTCAGCCCTTCTACCATTGCGACCGCGCCGAAATAGTTGACTGCGGTAATGAGGCGCCCCGGGTGGCCGGTGCCTGAGGCGAGGCCTGCCAGGGGAATGAAACCGTCGAGACCGTCCGGCGCCAGACGGTTTATTTCAGCCAGAGCGCTGTTGCGTCCTTCGGCGGTAGACAGGTCGGCGACGATGTTGGCGCCCTTGATGTCGACGTCGATGACCTGGTGTCCGGCAGTGAGCAATTGTTCGGACAAAGCGGCCCCGATGCCCGAGGCGCCGCCTGTCAAGGCGAAGGTACCCATGAATTCGTCCTGCATTGCGAAACGCGATTATGATCGATCGAACGGGAAAATTCATGTCATATTCGTAATATTTTTTAAAATCAATGCGAATAGTGACAAGTATTCGACAATCCTTGCATCCCACTCGTTTGTGGCATATGTTCTCTCATCGAAGCGGGTGGCGCAGAGCAACTGCCGGAAAATACGACCGCAGAGATCGTTCCGGGGTCGATCTATGTCTCGATGCTCGAGTTCATCCATCGCGACGACTACGACGTCGAGAAAAATGTCGCGGCAAAGGGCGAGTTCCTCGTCAGCTTGCTGCCGCCAGTCGAGGAGAATTGACAAGTGAAAGAACTCAGTGATCGCGTTGCCGTGGTGACCGGTGGCGCCAGCGGAATCGGCAAGGCATTGGTCAAGGCCTTTCTGGGCGAGGGCATGAAGGTCGTCGTCGCCGACGTCGAAAAGGCCGCACTGGATGCCACGCTGGAGGAAGTTGGCGACAACGCGACCGGCTTCGTGGTGGACGTATCGAAGCCTGAATCGGTGCAGGCGCTTGCCGACTTTACCTACGACACCCATGGCGCCTGTCATGTTCTGTGCAATAACGCCGGTGTCGCCGCACCCAACATGCCCCTGTGGGAAACCGAGCCGTCCGATTTCACCTGGGTACATGGCGTCAACGTCGGCGGCGTTGTCCACGGTGTGCAGGCCTTCGTGCCGCGCATGATCGCTTCGGGTGAGGAAGGGCACGTCATCAACACCTCGTCGGGCGATGGCGGCATCAGCCCGCTGGCGCAGCAGGTGGTCTATGCCTCGAGCAAGGCCGCGGTGTCGATCATGACCGAGTGCCTGCACGCCCATCTGGTCGGTGAACAAACCAACCTGCGCGCTTCCATCTTCTATCCCTCCGGTGGCATGCTCAAAACCGGCATATGGACAACCAAGCGCAATCGTCCGCCCGAACTGGCCAGAACCAAAGCAGTCGACGCCTCTCAGGAAACCACCTTCGACGATTTCATGGAGGGCATGAAGCGTGCCGGCATCGAACTGCCCGTGCAGGATCTCGACGAACTCGCCCAGGTGGTGATCGAAGGCATTCGCAACGAAGACTTCGTCATCATGATCGGTCGCGAAGAAATGGAGGCGACCCTCAACGACCGCGCTGCGAATCTCGCCCAGGGCAAGTGTCCGATCACACTGCAGCCCATGGGCATCTGATCGTCGTTTCATGACCATAACGCGACTGTTGCAAAGGAGAAGACATGACTGAAGCACCACAAATGAACGCCGGTGACATTTCATTCTGGCCCATATTGAAGATCGACTATCCCACCGACCCCGACAAGATCGCAGCCCTGTTGCCGCCGGGCATCGAACCCGGCGAGACGTCGAACGTGCACCTGTCGATCTACTGCGTACCGGTGCCCGATGTGCCGGAATACGGCTGCCTGATCACCATCGACGCGAACTACGACGGCCAGCAAGGTCTCTATGCCATCGGCTATGCCATCGACCAGGAATCCGCCGTACATATCAGTCGTGACATGAACGGGCAGCCGAAGTATCTGGCCGAAATCGACTATTACCTGATGGGTGACAACGTCGGCGCCAGGGTGTCGCACCAGGGGTATACGTTCGCAGAGTATTACGGCAGGAAGACCGGCGCACTGGCCTGGGAAAACTGGACGGAGAACGAGTGGTGGGTCAAGGTTTCACGCGCCGTTGGCGGTGCCGAAAGAGCCTACGACTTTCCTCCCCACGTGGTGCGGGTCGAATCTGCTTACCAGCCCGTGCATATCGAAGGGGTCGAGGGCGAACTGATCCTGCGGGAAAGCCCCTGGGACCCTATCGCCGCGCTATTGCCCGTGAGAGGAGAGGTTTCGGCACGGCTGCAACAGGCGATGCCCACCAAGCGCGACATTACCCTTGAGGGTGCGCTTGACGGTGATGCGTTCTGGCCGCATTCCGACGTAATCAGCGGCTCCCGCTGGCCCGGCACCTCGGGTGGCCCGAAGCGCGACGCATAGCGCAGGCCCCTGGATGACGCGTCAGCACACTGCCGTTTCTTTTGTGGATAAAGCCACATCGGGCCTTGGCGCCCTGCCTGGCGGCCTCGCCATCGATCGGGACGGGCGCACGGGGTCACGGCTCCGCGGGGCGAAACGTTAACCAAATTGAGGAACACTGAAGATGTCTGATCGAGTACTGGTAGTTTCCACCGATTGTCACGCCGGTCTGCCCGTCGCAGATTACAGGCCCTACGTCGAGTCCAAATATCACGAGATGCTGGACATGGCCATTCCGATCACTCACGAGATGATGGACAAGTCGGAGTCGATGTTTCTGATCAAGGAGATCAACGACAAATGGCGCGCGCCCATCGAGAAAGAGCTGACCGGCGCCTGGGATTACAAGGAGCGGCTGAACATGCTGTCCGGCGATGGCATTGCCGCCGAAATCATCTTTCCCGATGGCATCACCGAAAAGAACACGCCGCCCTTCGGTGCCGGCCTGGGGCTGTCGCCCAAGGGCACGATGCCGGAGCTGCAGTGGGCCGGCGCCATGGCCCACAACCGTTGGCTGGCGGAACTGTGCGCCAACGATCCGGCCCGGCATATCGGCGTGGCCTCGATACCGCTGTTGTGGGACGTGGGCCAGGCTGTGGATGCGGTGCGCTGGTGCGTCGAGAACGGCCTGAAAAGCGTGATGATTCCCACGCTATGGGAAGAGCATGCCCCGTACCACGACATCAAGTACGACCCCTTCTGGGAAGCCTGTGAAGATCTCGGTGTCATCATTCACTTCCATTCCGGCCCCGCGCCCCATGGCGAGTATTTCGGCCAGGCGTTTCCCATGGAAGATCGGCGTGACGAATTACCCGGCGCCATGGGCATCTATGTCTCGGAAGTCATGTGGTGGCTGTATCGGCCCCTCACCTTCATGATCTGGGGTGGAATTTTCGAGCGGTTTCCGAAGCTGAAAGCCATGATCGTCGAAGGCGGCACCATGTTCATGCTGCCGCCCTGGCTGAAGCTGATGGATTTCCAATACAACGAGGCTGAAATCTCCGCCAAGCTGGGGGATTTCAAAAGCCACCTGTCGATGCCGCCAAGCGGTTACTTTGCCCGCAACATCGGCATCGGCGCGTCCTGCGTGAAGCGGCCCGATCTCGATGGGCGTGCGCAGATCGGCCTCGAGAAGATCATGTGGGGCAGCGACTTCCCGCATCCGGAAGGCACCTGGCCGAATACCAACCGATATTTTGCCGAAACCTTCGCCGGTTTTCCGGAGGAAGACGGCCGCAAGATTCTCGGCGGCAACGCCGTCGAATTCTACGGTCTCGATGGCGAACGGCTGCAGGCGATTGCCGACGAGATCGGTCCGAAAGCTTCCATCTTCAGTTAGACGTGTCGACAACGCCGATCACGAAAAGTACCGAACCCGGCGCGCCGGCACGATGACGCACAAGGAACACCTGACAACCGCTGGGAGAGAACCGGTGTGCGGTGCGTGTATGCGGCGCTGTTTGGGCTCGTGCTTGCGCCTATCGTAGCGGTAAGCGCCGCCGCCTGGTGCGCCGCATGCACGTACCGCATACCGGTTCTCGGCGCCGGATCGAAGGAACGGTTCCGTACGTTAATGAACTCAATAAAATCAATGACTTGAAAAAGTGTTTCGTGGAAGGGAATTGGTGCAGGTGAACAGATGGAAAAAATAGTCGTTCTTCTGTGGAAACCGGAGCCCGTAGCAGCGGATGATTTTCGCCAGACCCTCCTCGAAACCGTCGGTGGCTCGCTCAGTGCTGCCGGCGCCAGGCGGCTTCGGGTGTGCGTGGCCGATAGTGCCGTAACAGCCGCGGCAGCCTATCGAATCGATAGCACATACGGGCCATACGACGGCATGCTCGGTTTCTGGGTCGATTCCGCCAACTACCCCGAGCGCTGGTTGAGTTGCATATCGCCCCATGTGGCTGGGCTGGCCGCTTACCTGGTGACCGAGTCCGAACCCATCGTCAATCGCGAGTTTCCTGCCGACGACGATGGGCGAACGCCGGGCATGAACCAGGTGGTTGCACTGCAGAAGCCCGACCGCCTGAGCCATGCCGAGTGGCGTGAAATCTGGCAGCAAAAACACACCCAGGTCGCCATCGATATTCAGTCTACGTTCGGCTATCGACAGAATGTCGTGGTCAGAGCACTGGCCCCCGATCAGCCGCCATTCACGGCCGTGGTGGAAGAGAACTTCCCGCCTGCCGCCATGACCGATCGCATGGCCTTCTACGACGCACCCGGCGACGAAGCGCTGTACAAGGCGCGGGAACAGCAGATGCTCGAGAGCGCCATGCGCTTCATCGATTTCGACCGGATCGATTGCATTCCCATGAGCCAGTACGAACTGGCAGACCGGTAGTCGGCCGCCGATCGACTCGGGAACAGGTCGCGGGGCGAGGAGGTTTCGTGCAGTTCGAATTCACCGAAGAACAGAAATTGATCGCCTCGATGGTCGAGGAGTTCGCCCGCAGCGAAGGCGCCAGCGAAAAAGTCAGGGCCGCAATGGCCACAGATACCGGTTTCCTGCCGGAAACGTGGCAGACGCTGGCGGTAGAGCTCGGTCTTTGTGGTCTGCTGGTGCCGGAGGCGTCTGGCGGTCAGGGCCTCGGCATGGTCGAAGCGGCCGTGGTATTCGAGCAACTGGGCAAAACGCTGCTGCCCTCGCCATTGCTGACCACCGCGGTGCTCGGTGTCAGCGTGCTGAAGGCATTGTCGCAGAGCGCAGCGCTGGAGAAGATCGCGGCAGGAGAACACAAGGTCACTGTGGCCTGTCTCGACGGCGGCAGAGCCGAGTTCGTGCCCGATGCCAGCGCTGCCGATCGACTGATTCTCTGGGATCGGCAGAGTGCGGTGTTGTCTCTTGTCGCCAACGGGTCCGAAGGCCTGCAGATCGAAGCCGTGCCGACCCTCGATCAGACCCGGCGCCTGGCGCATGTTTCGGTCGCCGATAGCGGGGTGTTGACTCGGCATCGGATAGCTTCAGGCGATGCCGCCGCTGCGGCAGTGCAAGGCGCCCATGACCTGGCGCGCATCGCCCTCGGTGCAGAAGCTGCAGGCGCTGCAGAGACCTGTCTTGCGCGCACGGTGGAATACGCCGGTGAGCGCGTTCAGTTCGGTCGGGCCATCGGCAGTTTTCAGGCCGTAAAGCACCAGCTGGCCGACATGATGGTGTCTGTCGAGGCGGCGATTTCTGCGGTTTATCTTGCCGCCTGCGCTGCCTCTGAAGACACAGCCGATCTGCGGCAGATGGCGGCACTGGCCAAGGTTCAGGCCAGCGAAGCCTTCAGTTTCTGTGCCGGGCGCATGATTCAGCTGCACGGCGGCATCGGCTTTACCTGGGAGCACGATGGACATCTTTATTTCAAGCGTGCCCGCGCGACCGCCTCGCTGTTCGGGTCGAACGCAGACCTCGACGAATCCATTGCATCGTCGATCGGCCTGGAGGATTGCGCATGAAGCTGGGTTTTACAGCAGAGCAGGAAGCCTTTCGTGCCGAAGTCGCAGGCTGGTTGGACGAGCAGCTTTCCGGGCCGTTTGCCGATATCCGCGGTCTGACATCCCAGACCGAGGCGGCCGAGCGGCGCTTCGAGTGGGAGCAGGAACTGGGTCGGGCGCGGCTCAGCGCAATCGGCTGGCCGGAACAGTATGGCGGGCGCGATGCGGACCTTGCCCACCAGGTGATCTTCGCTGAGGAGTATGCCCGGGCAGGTGCCCCGGGCCGCATCGGTCACATGGGCATAGAACTCGCCGGGCCCACGATTCTGCATTTCGGCAACGATGCACAACGTCAGCGCTTTTTACCGAAAATATCGGCCGGCGAGGAGTACTGGTGTCAGGGCTATTCGGAACCTGGCGCCGGGTCGGATCTGTCCAACGTCAGAACCCGGGCGACTCTTGAAAAAGGTCAGTGGGTAATCGAAGGCCAGAAAATCTGGACCTCGCTGGCGCAGTTGGCCGACTGGTGTTTCCTGGTCTGCCGCACAACGCCCGGCAGTCAGGGCAGAGAAGGCATTTCATACCTGCTGGTGCCCATGGACCAACCCGGTATAGACATAAGACCGATTCGGCAGATGACCGGCGACTCGGAGTTCAACGAAGTGTTTTTCGACGGTGCCGTCACCGCTGAAGAAAACCTGGTCGGTGAAGCCGGCAAGGGCTGGCAGGTGGCCATGGGTACGTTGTCTTTCGAGCGCGGCGTTTCGACCCTGGCCCAGCAGATGCATTTCAGGAACGAGCTGAACCAGATTATTGCCGCTGCGAACGAGAACGGCCAGTCGCGCAATCCGCTGATCCGTCAACGCATCGCCAAAGCCTGGCGCGGTTTGCAGACCATGCGCGCCAGCGCCCTGCGCATGCTGTCCGGCGCAGAGACCGGGGCACTGAGCGGCCCCCAGTTTACCTACAAGATCTTCTGGGCCACCTGGCATCGGGAACTTGGCGAACTGGCGATGGACGTGCTCGGCCAGGCAGGCGATGTTGTCGGGCCCGACTATGAAATGACCGACCTGAGCCGCCTGTACCTGTTCTCCCGCACCGACACCATCTACGCCGGCACCAATCAGATACAGCGAAACGTGATTTCCGAACGTGCGCTTGGGCTTCCCAAAGAACCCCGCGGATAATCCTGGAGCCCGATATCGATGGCCGCGAATTTCGCCCACCTGACCAAGCCCGCACGGATCGGCACGCTCGAGTTGAAAAACCGCATGGCGGTCACCGCCATGGGCGTCAACCTGGCGGAAGAAGACGGCAGCTGCGGCGAACGCATCATCGCCTTTCACGAACGGCAGGCTCGCGGGGGGGTGGGTCTGATCATTCTCGGCGTGCCGGGCATTGCCTGGCCCCACGGCGGCAACCAGCCGCGCCAGATTGCCATTTCCGAAGACCGTCATATTCCAGGGCTGAAAGCCCTGGCCGATGCCGTACATGCTCGGGGCGCGAAAGTGGCGGCGCAGTTGCACCATGGCGGCCTGGTAGCAGCACAGGACATGAAAGAGGGCAGGCCGGTGTGGATACCGTCCATGCCGAAGATGGGCGCCATGGACCTCTTCGAGCACATGCTGCCGGAAGAGATCAACGCCTTCATGGGGGCAGATACGCCGCCCGTCGATCTGCACGTGATGACGAAGGAAGACATCGAACTGTCGATCTCGAAATTTGCTGCTGCCGCCGCCCGCGCGAAGGAAGCGGGTATGGACGGCGTCGAGATTCACGGTGGCCACGGCTACCTGATTTCGGGTTTCCTGTCGCCCGCGCTCAATCGACGGGACGACGAATACGGAGGCAGCCTGGAAAACCGGTCGAGGCTGCTGCTAGAGGTGATTGCGGCAGTACGCCAGGAGGTCGGCGCCGACTTTCCCGTCTGGTGCAAACTGGATGCGAAGGAGTACGGCAAGGACGACGGCATCACTCTCGAGGATGCCATTCTCACCGCCAGAATGGCTGAAGCCGAAGGCGTAAACGCCATTACCGTGACCGCCTATCACGATGCAGGTCGTGGGGCACTGCATTCGGAATCGCACACGCCTCATGTGCCGAATCACAATGTCGACAGTGCCGGGGCCATCAAAGCGGCGCTGGACATCCCCGTCATCGCCTCCGGGCGCATCGAACCGGAAGCTGCCGACGAATTCATCGGCAACGGCCGTTTTGACATCCTTTCAATGGGCAGGAAGCTGCTGGCCGACCCGGACCTGCCCAACAAGATCGTTGCCGGCAAGCCGGAGCAGATTCGCCCCTGCGTATACTGCTATTGCTGTATCAGCCAGATCTACGTACTCGAGCCTGTCAAATGTGCGGTTAATCCCGAAACCGGTCGTGAGGTTGCGCGCGCACTGATCGCCACCGACAGGCCGCGGCACATTGCGGTTGTCGGCGGAGGACCGGCCGGTATGGAGGCGGCGCTCTTGCTCTGCAAACGTGGCTTCAGGGTGAGTCTTTTCGACAACGGCAAGCGTCTCGGTGGCACGCTGGCTTTTGCCGGCATCGCCTATGAACCCAATGGCCGTCTGCTCGAATGGTTGAGGCGACAGATCGACGCGTCAGAGGTCGAAGTGCATCCGGGTGTCAATGCCGATGTCGATGTCCTTCGCCGCATGGACATCGACGAAGTCGTCGTTGCCACGGGCGCCCGGCGCGGCATGCCTGAAGGCATTCCCGGTTCCGACCAGGATTTTGTCTTCAGCGGTGAAGAAATGCGCGCCCTGGTGCTGACGGAATCCCACCCGGAACTGGCCCGAAAAACGTCGGCGCTGACGCGCATGATGGTCAAAGCCGGCGCCATGACGGGTGTAACCGGCAATACCAGGTGGGTCAGGCAGGCTTCGAAAGTCTGGCTGCCCCTCGGAGAGCGGGTGGTCACGATCGGCGCCGAACTGGTGGGGCTGGAACTGGCGGAGTTTCTGGCCGAGCGTGGCCGGACAGTGACGGTTGTCGACGATGCCCCCCACGCCGGCAAGGGGTTGTACCTCGTCAGGCGCATGCGGCTGATGAAGGAACTCGAGGATCTGGGCGTAACCCTCGTCAAGGGCGCCGCCGACATTGCCATTGAAGACCACCGTGTCAGCTATACCCTCGCTGACGAGCGTGCCAGCGTCGAAACCGATCACGTTATCGTTGCAAAGGGCGCCACTGCAGATAGCCGGTTGGCGGAGTCTTTCGAGGCGGCCGGCTTCACGACCCACTCGATCGGTGACTGCACCGGCGTCGGCTATATCGAGGGGGCCATGGAGTCTGCCGCCGAGCTGGCGGTGCGGTTGTAAGTCAGGCAGCCGGCAACCCGAACAACTTGCGCGCGTTGTCGCTCAGGAATTTTCGCCATATCTCGTCGTTTCTGACTGGCACCTGCCGCATGTCGCCGAATATTCGCTCCAGGCTGAGTCCGGACGGGTAGTATCCTGCGTACATGACCTTGTCTGCACCGCGCGTATTCAGATACCGGATGATCGACTCGGGGTAGTGCTTGGGCGCAAAGGCTGACGTGGAGTAGTAGAGATTCGGCCACTTCAGCATCAGCTTCACGGCCAGTTCGTCCCACGGCTCCCCGCCGTGGCGCATGACGAACTTCAGTTCCGGAAAGTGGTAACAGACCTCGTCCACGAGTTCGGTCTTCTGGGGCGCCATGGGTACTCTGGGCCCGGGCACGCCTACATTGACCAGTATCGGCATGTCGAGCTCACAGCAAAGGGTGTAGATCGGCCACATTCTGCGGTCGTCGATAGGTACCTGCGGGTTGCAGCCGCAGGGGAATACGCTGACGGAACCGATGCCGAATTCGTCATCGGCGCGGCGGATGGCGCGAATGACGTCCATGCCGCCGTTCGGATCCACGGGAAAATCGAAGATGAAGCGTTCAGGGTGCTGACGCTTCGCAGCAGCGGCCGCTTCCGAGCCCTCGAAATAACCGACCAGGGCGATATCGATGTTGTACTTGTCCATTTCGCCGACGAGGAAGGTGACGTAATCGTCGGTCTTTTCCAGTTTCGGCACGTCTTTGAACATGTACTGGGCGGGAAAGCTGAACTGCTCGATGCTCTCCTTGTCTTTCAACAGCGGTAGAAAGCTGTCGTACCATTCCTTGTTGGTTTCGCTGACCGGAATGCCCATCATCAGATCGACGATTTTTGTGTCTGCGGGATAGCTCACGAAGAATCTCCAGTGGTCAGAAACATCTCTTTCACCCGAGGCTTGACGATCTTGCCCGAGGCGTTGCGCGGCAGCGGGTCTTCGCTGAAGCAGACCTGCCGGGGCAGCTTGTAGCGGCTCAGCAGCCCGCCGCAATGTTCCAGCAGTTCGGCTTCTGAAAGGGTGTTTCCGGGCAGCAGCCTGACGACTACGACCAGGCGTTCTCCAAGTCTTTCGTCCGGAGCGCCGATTGCGGCCGATTCGTCCACGGCGGGGTGCCGGTCCACCGCCTGCTCGACTTCGGCGCAGTAGATGTTCTCGCCGCCGGAAATGACCATGTCGGTGCGGCGGTCGACGATGTAGAGATTGCCCTCTTCATCGAGGTAACCCACGTCGCCGGTGGCGAACCATCCGTCTTCGTCGAACACCTTCGAGTTGTCGTAGTTGGCATAGCCTGCCATCAGGGTGGCGCTGCGCACGTGGATCTCGCCGACCTCACCCGTGGGCAGGGCGTTGCCGTTTTCATCGCGAATCTCTCCCTGAGTGGTGGCGACGAATTTGCCGGCCGATCCGGGGTTCGTGACATAAGACTCGCCAATCGTCAGGGTCACCGTCCCGTTGCACTCCGTCATGCCGTAACCGGTACCGAGCACCGCGGATGGAAAGGCTTCGCCCATGGCTTCCAGCAGTGCCGGCGCGGTGCCCTGACCGCCGATGGACAGGGCCGTCAGGCTGCTGAGATCGTATTCGTCGTGTTTGTCCAGGCGCAGAATATCCCAGTGCATGGTGGGCACGCCGGGGAAGGCAGTCACCTTTTCGTCCGCCATCAGTTGCAGAGCACGTTCGGCGTCCCAGCGGCGCATGAGCACCAGTTTGCCGCCCTGCATCAATGCGCTGAGAAAAGTGGCGTGGCAACCGCTGACATGAAACAGGGGAAACACCAGCAGCGTAACCGGCGGTGGCCGCATGTTCATGAGCGTTGCGTAGTCGATGCCGTAGCGTTCAGCCAGCTGGCTGGCGACGATCGCGCTGGAGTAGGCGATGGTCTTCAATGCCGACATCAGGCCGCGATGATTCAGCGAGGCCGCCTTGGGTTTGCCGGTGGTGCCGCTGGTAAACATCAGCAGCGCTTCGTCCTCACCCGCTCGGGGTGTCAGCGGCAGCGCGTACCGGCCCGCACCGAGGGGCCACGTATCACGCATGCCCAGAGTCGGCAGATCGACGGGAAGGGCTCGATCGGCAAAGCACGCGATGCAGTCGGTGGTGCCGAGGCAGTGTTCGAGTTCCGGATCGGTGGCGCGGGCGTTGATCAGGGCCGGTGTCGCGCCGATCGACGCGATGGCGACAAAGGCGATAATCCAGTCTGTCGAATTGGGCAGCGCAATGGCGACGCGATCGCCGGATTCGATGTTCAATTCCTTGGAAAGATGATGCGCGAGCGCTGCTGCATGTCGCGTAACATCATTGTAGGTAAAGCGATCGCTTTCATATACCACGAGTTCAGAATCGGCGTAGGTGTCGAAACAGCCGAACAATTCGGTGAGGCACTGCCGGTTTTCCGCGAAATCGACGTAGGTTCTGCCGTCGATTTCCTTTTCCACCAGGGCGTATTCCTCATCTATCGCGCGAATGGTCATGGTGCCGGGCATCCCCCTGTTGGTTGACGGCTGACGCTCACTCTTCCGGCGCCACCGCCAGCACGAGCCCCTGCAACTCGTCGGATACCCGAATCTGGCAGGTCAGCCTGGAACTGGACGCGTCATAGTTTTCCAGCGAGCCGAGTAGTTCTGTTTCATCGTCGTCCGGCGGTGTCAAACGGTCGAACCAGGCGGTGTCGATATGACAATGACAGGTGGCACACGCGCACTGGCCGCCGCAGATCGCCTCGATACCCATACCCTCATCCCGCAGCACTTCCATCAGGCTCGCGCCGTCGTACGCGGTGAGTTCATGAGTATGCCCTTGCCGGTCGGTTACCTGAATGGTTGCCACTGAATGTTCTCTCCTCTGCTGGCCCGCGTATCTCACCAACGTCCTGCTGCGGACGCCGATGCTCTCGCTTACGCGCGGCCGCAATTATACGGCGCGTTTTGCTTCAGCGAAGAAACGTCGACGCCCTCGCGACGAAAGTTGGTGACGGACGCGTGCTGGAGTGCCGACGATCATCGGTGTTGACGCATTTCGCCGGGCAACGACACAGTCGTCCAGATGCTTCACCTTTCGACCCGCGTAGTTGCCGTTTCCAATCTAGTTGTTCAGATAGTAAAGGTCCGTGGCGAGATTGGTGCCATCCGGCATGGGTACCATTGTGTTTTTTTCAGTTTTCATCGTGTCGGTATCGTCAATTGTCCGGCGATCGAAGTTCGCTCAGCGAACCGGGTTTCCGTCTCAGCATCCCTGGCTTGGAAGCCGCACAGGCTCCATGCTGGGCACACCGGCTTCTTCGGCTATTTTGTTTAGTACAACTGAAAAATCGCCGATGTCCGGGTAGAAGCAGTCGCTGTAGTTTGTCAATTGCTCCCAGCAATCGGCTATGGCTTCTGCGGAATAATCGTCCTGTTCCAGATGAATGCCCGATCCCACCTGAAAACGCAGTGGGTAAATGTAGCCTCCGCCCACTTCGAACGCCTTGCCGGATATGGGACACTCGCGATGCGCCAGCCAGGCGGCAAACTCGGAGACGAACTCTGCCCTGGCAGACTCCACCCACTCGTGTGGCAGCTTCGTTCGTGTGGTTCCACCCGAGGCCACAGGCACCAGCGCATTACAGGTAATACCCTGGTCCTTGTATTCGAGCGCGACACATTGCATAAAGCCAAACAGCGCAGCTTTGGCCGTCGAATAGGCGTTCGCACCAGTACAACCAAAAATGCCTGTTGGGGAACTGGTCACCAGAATCCGACCGTAGCCCTGATCTTGCATGTGTTTCAGAACCGCTTTGGTGCAAGCGAAAGTCCCGAACAGATGTATGTCCAGCGTGCGTCGCCAAAATTCTTCCGAGAAGTCAGCGACGTCAAGCGGCCCCTCCGGACCGACCCCGTCAATACCGGCATTATTGAGCATCACGTCGACGCGACCAAAAGTGTCGATTGCCCGAGCGACCAAGTCGGCGCCATCGAGTACTGAATCGTAATTTGCGATTGCGCGCCCGCCGTCGGCAACAATTGCTTCAACCGTCGCGTCGGCAGCCGTTGGATCGATGTCGTTGACAACAACGGATGCACCACGATTTGCAAATGTTCTGGCGTGAGTCTCGCCTATGCTGCCGGCCCCGGCACCGGTGACAACCACGACCTGACCGTCATAGCTGATCATCGTCGACCTCCATGACTTCAATCATCAGTCCAGGCAACTGTTCGAACAGGTAATACGAGAACCTTGTTCCGGCCTCATTGGAGGAGAAAACGACTTCACCGCCCTGTTGGATCAGATGGTCGTTGTCCGAGTCGTAATTCGTGCTGGCGAACGCCAGGTGATGAGGCCTTTCGAATCCGTTCTTGACGTCTTCAAGGTACGGGGAGGGCGATTCGTCGGACTGTTCAATGAGCTCTAATCCAACCCCGTTGGCGGAACCGATACCCACCCGCAATTTTGGATTGGTTGGCGAGCCGCGGTAGTTGAGGTCACCTACCTCCACCTCCAAAATATGAGGAAATTCGCTGCCCAGAACGCGCTCCATCTCGCGCATCGTTTTATCGAGGTCGGCTATTGCAAACCCGACGTGTGCGAACCTGGCGGTAAATTTGGACATTCAACCCAACTCGCTCATGCCGCCGTCTACTGCCAGAACTGTACCGGTGATGAAGTTGGATTCATCGCTACATAGAAACGCAATGGGAGGCGCAATATCGGCGTAGATGTCACCCATCCGCCCCAAGACTCCTGGCGGATTGGCCATCATTTCCTCCTCGAGCAAACCCATCGATTCAAACAACTCACTAACGGCCTCGGTCTTGGCCAATGGTGCCACGCAGTTCACGTTGATGTTATGAGCACCCCAAACAGATGCCGCAGCCTTCGTCAGACCGACAATGCCCATTTTGGCAGCGGCGTAGCCCGACATTGCAGGATAGGGCTGTTCAGCGCTAATGGCTCCTCGGGTACCCGCATTCGACGTGAAGTTGAGAATCTTGCCGCCGCCCTGCGCTTTCATGTGCGGCTGCACCAGGTTCATCATGACATTGGTCGATTTAAGGCCACTGTCGACAGCGGCGTTAAACTCGGCATTGTCGAACTCCGGCATCTTCCCACTGGGCATTTTCATGGCATTGTTCAGCAGGATGTCCACCCTGCCATAGTGAGAAATAACGGCCTCGACGAAGCGCCGCATATTGTCTTCGTGCATGACATCGCACGTTTGATAGAAGCACTCACCGCCGTCGTTTTCAATTTCTTCCTGCAGAGAAGCAAGGGCAGCTTCATTCCGGGCACAGACGGCCAGTCGAGCGCCGTATTCGGCGAAAGCCTTGCTGAGGCCCCGGCCAAGCCCACGGCTGGCACCCGTAATGATCGCCACCTTGCCTTCGAGTTTTCTGTAAGTCATAGCCAAACCAATTCTGCGCCAAAAAAACGATCAGCTTACCCGATCCGGGTGCTCTTCATCGGAATCCCAGCTGCCGTCGCTGAAGTCCGAGCGATGATTGCAAGTTTCCCCCATCAACTCTTCTTCCAAACGATGCGTTGCATAGTACCAGTTTCCCTCAGCGTTGCGCTTGAACGTGTCGTGGTATGTGCCGCAGAAAATAGGCTGCAGAGGGAAGCCGACTTCGGGCACACCTTGCACAATGGTCAGGTAGGTTCGGGAACTTGCCGTCCCGGCTTCTTCGTCTACCTCGATGTGAACGTTCGAGGCTATGTGTTTGGTTCTGTTTCGCTTGTCCGGCCCCCATCGCCTATGCACTTTGCCGGCCCACTCGGCTTGGTCGATGGCGGGCATTCGTGTCATGCCCGGTGGCGTAATGTGGATGCAATCCTTCATCATCGTGCGGATCATCTCTTCCTCTTGTTCGTTATCGATCATCCACATCGACTCGTAGATCAGGTTTTCAATAGCACGGTAACTGTCCATTCCAGGGCTCCTCCCACCGATGGGTTAGTCAGGTAATGATACTCGCCGAATAGAGCACCAGACAGGCCCGGGTAGCGAACCCATCTGCCATGGTGTCTTGCAAGGATTCAGAACTGAAACTCGGCGGTGACGCCAATTTCCCTCGGCCGAGGAATTCCCCAGAATGTTCCGTAGCTGGACGCAACTATCTCAGACTCATTGTTTAGATTACGGCCAAACAGGGTAACGCTCCAGGACTCCGCCTTTTGCAAACCAACGCGTAGACTCAAATCCTGCTGTACGCCGGATCGAACTGGAATGCCGGGTCGTTAGAATGGCAGGCTCGAAAGTGAGGTCAATAAAGTTCAGCCCGGAAGCATCGATGTAGTAGTGCCCGGCTACCCATGACCAAGGGCCGTCGCTATTGGAGCAGTGTCGGCCAGCGATGTCTCCCGCTTTGTGGCGGTAACAACAATTTCCTCCAACGCAGTTTCCGCGCCTTGCGTAACCGCAGGTCCTGTTATCGCAACAGCGAGCGCGGTTGATAATCCATGTTTCTTCAGATACCTGTGTGGCATGACTATCTCCTTCTTTCTCGTTGTCGATTGTTCACATCGACTGTAAATCAGGTTCTCTATCGCACGGCAACCAAACACGAGCCGCACCCCCCCTGATTTCTGTCTGTAGCCCCTCAAGATACCAACAGAAACCGCCGTCATATGCTCAAAAAGGACTCCATTCGATCTGATTCATCGCGACCGATTAACGTCGCCAAGGCGATCTTCGGGGATAGTCGACATCGCCAGATGAGATGGTTGTGGCGCGCCGAGAAAAACACTCTGTTTCGCGACGCTCAACTCGTTGGTGGGATCAACCGGCACGTATTCCCCATGTTGGGATTCGGATCCATCAGAGGATTGTCGACGGATGAGTGCGTAATCGTCACTGGGAAGCGGCGAATATACCCGGCAGCTTTCGCTTCCTGTACGGCATGTTGGCTCC
The DNA here is from genome assembly GCA_965221465.1 of Candidatus Azophilus sp. Taxonomy (GTDB): domain Bacteria; phylum Pseudomonadota; class Gammaproteobacteria; order Pseudomonadales; family Azotimanducaceae; genus Azophilus. Next base: position 3,776,714 of record OZ244892.1, on the reverse strand, counting down.
GTCAACGACGTCAGTGTGTTTTCGGTTACTCGGTTATTTCAAATGCCGTTCGCAAAACGATTTCACTTTATTGAATATTTCTTCCGTTTGATAGTGAGAAAAGCTCAAATGCCCTGCCTTCTCGACGACATGCAATTCAGTGTCATTCCCGGCTGTCAACAAGGCATCGTGCAGCAATTCGCTCTGGCCAAGGGGTACGATGCGGTCTTTCGCACCGTGAATATGTAGAAACGGAGGCATACCCGCCTCGACGTAAGCCACTGGATTGGCTTTTTGAACCTGGTTGGGCATATTTGCCGGCGAGCCGCCAAACAAAAGACTCACAATGGAATCCCTGCGGTTGTAACTTCTGGGACCAATCACATTTCTCAGCCGCTGCCGCTGATCTTCGATTTGACTCATATCCGACAAGCCAAAGAAATTCACAGTCGCCTGCACAGGGCCAGCAAATGCTGCTTCACCAGGCTGCAATTCACCTTCGAGATCTGCAGCATTGCCACTGGTACCCATCAAGGAGGCAAGGTGCCCCCCGGCAGATGCGCCTATGACGCCTATACGGTGCGGATTCAGGTTGTACTGCTCGGCGTTCTTTCGTATCCAACGCAAAGCGGCTTTGCAGTCGTGTATTTGCGCTGGAAACTTGGCAACGCTGCTCCAACGATAACTGATACTCACCACAGCAAAACCGTGTTGAGCCAAGTTTTGCAGGTTATACCACGCCAACTGGTGCTTATTGCCAGTGACCCAGCCACCGCCAAAGATATACATCAGTACCGGCAGCGGTTTATCGTTCCCCTCAGGCAAATATATATCCAGTAGCAAAGGGTCAGAATCTGTTTGCTTGAACTCGACATCACGTATCACGGCGACGCCTTCGGGCGCCTCCGGCTCTCCCTGATTGATGATGGACAGCACTTCTTTCAACTTGCGCAGCCCACGAAACAGGGCGTATGCGGTAATACAAGCAACAATAATCCATAGTGCGGTCATTTCTCACTCGCCATCATCGAAGCCTGTCTCTCGGCTCAGTCGGCCAAGTTGTACCACAAAGGTCCTGTCGCCGACTACGATCGGGCGCTTGAAGCGGGTCTGGGAAGCGGCGTACGCCGAGTGGCGCCGACGTGACTGGCGTGGCGATGACTTTGTCTATCTTTGGGTCGATGGGATTTAGGTGAACGTGCGCAGCGATCACCGGCGCTGGCTGCTGGTCGTGGTTGACCGCGATGTTCAGGGGCGCAAGCACTTCCTGGCGATCGAGGAGGGCATTCGGGAGTCAACTCGGCCAATGCCAATTTCGACTCGAAAGATGCTATTGCTCGCATAATTGGAGCAATGTATTTTGACCGTATGCATTAGCGGATGAGTATTCGACAGTCAAACATGGCTCGAAGGTCGCTGTGATCGACAATGACCAATTCAGCTCGACGTAAGCTGCTCGACAAGATCTTTTACCCCGAACAGTATCGTTCACTGAAAGATGACGTGCTTGCTTGTATCCAAAGTACAGCCGGGGCAGAGGAGGGGTCGATTTTGGCCAAGGGCTCCAGAGGGAACCTGGTCGTTTCCTGCGCTGGTCATGGCGTCAGGTGGGACCTGGCTCCTTCGTTTGGAGAAGGCTTTGTGGAGTATGTGTCTATCGCAGACACGTCTCTGCTCACCATACAGAACTTCGACCTCTTCCAGCCCGTGTGTTACAGGTGCGCTGATTCACCGCTTGTTGGCCTGGGTATTCGCGCAGCAGACTCGTCTCTGACAAAAAGCAGCCCGGTATTCTTCGACGTGCATTTCGCAATGCGTTCGGGAAGACGCCCAGGGAAATCCGAAACTCGAGTTGACGGAGGGGTCCCCTACCGTCCTTCCACACCACCGCAATCAAGCTTCCGTGTACGGCGGCTCTTGTCAAAAGACAAAGCCAACGGCAGTAAACCATTAAGCCACATATCCCACCAACTTCCTTCGTGAGGGTTTCGAGAGCTGGCAACGGATGCGGGCTATAACCAATCTTTCAACAGGAATTTCTGCACCTTGCCGGACGCGTTGCGGGGCAACTCGTCGACGAAGCTGATTTGCCTCGGCACCTTGAAGTTGGCGAGGCGATCTCTTGACCAGGCGATTACCGCGTCCGGCGTCAGCGATGCACCGGGCCGGGTCACGATGAATGCCTTGCCCACTTCGCCCATGCGTTCATCGGGCACGCCGATGACGCTGACGTCCTGAACGTCGTCGTGGCCGAGCAGCGTGTTTTCGATCTCGGCCGGGTAGCAGTTGAAGCCGCCACTGATATACATGTCCTTGATACGATCGGTGATGCGCAAGTAGCCCGCAGGCGTGAAGTAGCCGATGTCTCCGGTTTTCAGCCAGCCGTCGCCTGTAACGGTTTCGCTGGTGGCGGCCGGGTCGTCGAGATAGCCCTTCATGACGTTGAACCCGCGCACCTGTATTTCGCCGGGCTCTTCTGCTTCGGCGATGCTGCCGTCTTCCCGTACGATCTGCACCTCGATGCCGTCCATGGGTTGGCCCGAGGTGGTGGCAATGGTCTCGAAATCGTCGCCGGGTTTGCACAACGAGACCACGCCGGTGGATTCCGTCAGGCCGTACGCCGTGTAGATCTCATCGAACCCGAGTACCTCCTTCATGTCTCTGACCAGTTGCACGGGCACCGATGCTGCTCCGGTGACCGCGCAGCGCAGCGATGTCAGATCGAAGCTGCTGCGGCGCGGGTGAGCAAGAAAAGACTGGAAAATCGTCGGTGCGCCGGGCAGAAAACTGATGCCGTGTTTCTGCACGAGGTTCATGACGGCATCGAGGTCGAACACCGGCATCGGGTAAACGGTGGCGCCGCGTATCAGCGCCGCCAGCCAGCCAGCCTTGTAACCGAAGGAATGAAAGTAAGGGTTGACGATCAGGTAGTGGTCGTTCTCGTTCAGGGTGACGCCCTTCGACCAGGTGTCGAAAACCCGCAGGTTCTGACTGTGGGTGCACATGACGCCCTTGGGCGCACCGGTGGTGCCGGAAGTGAAGAGCACATCCATGAGCGAATCGGGCGAAATCTCGGCGATGCGGGCATCGAGCTGTTCGTCGTCGATGCCCGGCGCCGGCCAGTCGCCGGCCAGCCGAATATCGATCTTATGCCGAACAGCCACGCCACTGAGCATGTCTGCGTAATCGGTATCGAGAAAAGAGCCGACATGAAAGACCGCCTTGCACCCGGCTCGGGTGATAATGTCCTGCGCTTCGGCGGCCTTGTAACGCGTGTTCAACGGCACCAGTACGCAGCCGGCCAGTTGTCCGGCCAGGGTGGCGACCTGCCACTCGATACTGTTGGGCGCCCAGATCGCGAAGCGGTCGCCGCTCTGCATGCCGTTGCCGATGAACGATCTTGCCAGTCGTCTGGCAGACCGACGCAGTTCGGCAAAGCTGACCGTGCGGTCGTTTTCGACGATTGCCGGTTTGTCGCCCCAGGTTTCAGCAGCGTGATCGAGGGCGGCCGGCAGTGTGGAGAGTGCATCCAATGCTATCTGACTCGAATGCGGGGGTCCGGCGCGCCGCGGCGCATGGTTGTGAGGAATTCCTCGAGTTCTGCTGGCGCAGCCACCTCGGGCTCATCGTCATCGGGCGGGGTCTTCCAGAAATCCTCCCAGGACGGGAAGAGTTCGTGAAATGCGCCGTCATAGGGCTCTCGATCGGGCCACCGCATTTTTTTCTCGCCGATCGGCGGCTTGTTGAGGTCGGTGGCGTACCAGTAGCAGGGGAGGCGCCGTCGAAAGTACCATCTGCCGGCGATGCGTTCGTAATCGTCCCAGTAGAGCATCTGCATGATGACCCACTCGTCCCCCGTCTCATGCTCGTTCTTCGAATAAACCACGCCATGCGCACGATCGGCGTCATCGAACTCGATGATGTGATTGCCGGTGTGATGAGAGGTGCCGGTGAACTGCAGCCGCAGGGTATCGTCGAGCCAGCGCTTGAGATGGTTGCGCCCCACTGCAGAGCGGCTCACTCGAATGTCCGGGGCGAACAGGTTGACGTGTGCATCCAGATCGCGCATATCGAGCGACAGCGAATACTTCGCCACAAGCTGCCGGATCTGCTCGATGGACTCGAGCCGATCGATGCGTTCCTCCATGCTCGGAGTGCTCATATGGCCAGAGTGCTCAATTCACGATTCGCCATGGCGGCACATTATCACATTTCGTGAAAATGCAAAGTGAAAGTGTGCAAAGCACTTGTTTTTGGTGACAAAGATGGCCAAATACGTGAGAATGCCTACTAATCTGATGTGCTTGGCGAAGAGGCATTGAGCAAAGACAGCTATATTCCCGACGAACTCGACATGAAGATCATTTCGCTGCTTCAGGAAGACGGTCGCACAGCCACCCAGGATATTGCGAAGAAATTCAATTCGACCTCGTCCACGATCAGAAAGCGCATCCGCCGTCTCGAAGAAACTGGAACCATGCGGGTAGTGGCCGTCACAGACTTTGCCGCAGCCGGCTACGACCTGCTGCTGGCCATCGGCATCGAGGTCGAAAGCCGTAACGCCGAGGACGTTGGCCGCGATCTGGCGAAGTTGCCTGAAGTGTTCTCAGTCCACCTGACCACCGGTTCCAACGACCTGGAGATTCTGGTCGGCGCCCGGTCTTTCGATGAACTGTCTTACTTCCTGCACAAGGAGGTGGGCAACATCGATGGCATCGGCCGCATGTACCCGGGCCTGACCATTGATGTCCTAAAGTACCACACGGAGATCGTGCCCAGCTTATGAGCAAGAGCCGCATTGACAAAGTAGACCGCAGAATCCTGGAACACCTCGCCCAGGACGGGCGGCGCAGCAATCGCGAAATTGCCCACGAACTGGGGTTGGGTGAGGGCACCGTGCGTGGGCGCATCAAGCGCATGCAGGAAAACAACATCATCAAGATTCAGGCGCTGACCAGCTTTGCCGGGCCTGAACAGCCGATCATGGCCTATATCGGTATTCGCGCCGATCTGTCGCGGTTGGAAGAAACCGCGAAGATCATTTCAGAAATGGAGGTGGCCAGATTCGTGGCAACCATGATGGGCCGCTATGACATTCTGGTGATCACGCTGGTGAAAGACGGTGGGGAACTGGTACGCCTCGTCAATGAAGAAATCATGACGCTGCCGGGGGTGGCCCATGCCGACACGACCCTGGCGGTGAAGGGGCTCAAGTACGACTATCGATGGGGTCGCATCGTCGGCTTCAACGACTGACCGATTCCTCTATGAAACTGAGAAAGCTGGGCGGTTCGCCGCCGCCGTAGACTTCCAGCGAGGCGCCGGACACATAGGCGGCCCGATTGCAGGCCAGATACAGACAGGCGCCGGCGATATCCTCGGGTGTGCCCATGCGTTTGCCGGGCAGCCTGGCTTCCAGTCTGGCCATGCCTTCGCTGCCGCCGTAGTGGGCGTCGGCGGCTTCGGTCTTGATGAGCCCGGCAACGATCGCGTTGACTCGAATCTCGGGCCCCCATTCCTGGGCGAGAGAGATGGTCGCGTTGAGCAGCCCGGCCTTGGCTGCGCCGTACGCCATCGTTCCGGGTGAGGAACGAATCGCCGAGACGCTGGCGATATTGATGATGCTGCCGCCGCTTTTCTTCAGTGCATCGTGGGCGAGCTGGCTCATCAGCAGCGGCGCCAGCAGATTGAGCCGGACGATCGATTCCGTAAAGCGGGGCGAGGCGGTGGCGGCATCGGCGGGCGGGCCGCCGCCGGCATTGTTGATGAGCACGTCGAGCCGACCGCTGCCGCTCATGATGCCGTCGATGACGGTCTGCGCGCTTTCCGCATCTCTGACGTCCGCAGCGATGAATTCGATGCCGGAACCTTCGGGAAACGTACCGGCTTCAGGGCGGTTTCGGCCGCAGGCATAAACCTTGGCGCCGTTTTCGGCGAATGTCCTGGCGATGCCGAGGCCGATTCCCCGGGTGCCGCCGGTAATCAGAACGACTTTTTCTTTTACAGAGAACATGTTACCGCCTGTCGACCGGAGAAGACTTCAGTCGCCCGTGTGCTGCCTTCGCCTGGCGGCTGCGATGCCGGCTTGGCGCCCTGAAAATGTCGCGTCGCCGACGCTGATGCCGGAATTATAGCCGCTGCCGCGGCGGGGAACGCCGGCGGCCGTTCTACCTGCGGCGTAAAGCCCTTGCACGATGCTGCCGTCGCTGCGCTTGACCTCGCCGGTCGGGCGGGTGTCCAGCCCTCCGAGGGTGAAACCGGGGATGAAGCAGCCGCGGCCCGGGGTGACGTCGAGGGCGACAAACGGTGCCTCGAGGGGCCGCAGCCATGCGGGCTGTTTGTGAAACATGGGATCTTCGCCGGCCTCGGCATAATGGTTGTAGATTTCCATCGTCCGCGACAGGCTGCCTGGTGTCATGTTCAGTTCTGCTTCCAGTTCTTCGATGGTTTCGCCGGTACCGACCACATCGGCGTTGATGAAATTCATTTCTTCGTAGTTGGCGTAGGCTTCGACGTCTGCGATCAGGTAGGCACGTTCGCAGTTCTGTTCCAGCAGATGTGTGCCTACCCGGCCGTGATAGGCGTCTTCATTGATGAAGCGTTGCCCCTTGTCGGTAACGACGATGCCGTAAGTCAGGGTAGCCGGCGGGTAGAAGGGAATGCTGGCGAAGCCCTCGTGCATGTTGATTGCGGCCCCACCCACCGACATGCCCATCTGAATGCCCGAGCCGGTGTCGCCGGGGTTGCCGATGGGCGTGGTACAGCGGGTCAGTCTGGGCGCATGGGTCCGGACCATTTCTTCGTTCATGATAAACCCGCCGGCGCAGAGAACGACACCGGCGGTTGCGCGGCAGGATTTTTCTTCGCCGTCGATACGCACAATGAGCCCTTCCACCTCGCCTTCGTCATTGACGACCAGGCACAACGCGCGTGCATCGCATTGAATGTCGACGCCGCGCTCTGTGGCATTGGTCTCGAGGGTTTCGAAGAGTTTGGCGCCGGCGCCCATGCCTTCCTGCTGAACCACGTGGCCGCGGGGTACGGGTTTGCAGTGTTCGATTTCAGGCCAGGCTTTTTCATTGCCGCTCCAGATCAGGCAATCGTCCGTGACCGGTTCGACCAGGCGTTCGTCGAGGAAGGTATCCTTGAACGGCACGCCGAGGGCGACCAGCCAGTCGAAATGGGCAGCGCCGCCTTCGACATAGGCCCGGATTTTCTCTTCATCGGCTTGAGGCCCGTGCTGCATCATGAGGTAGTCGAACATGTTCTGCGTGCTGTCTTCAAAGCCATGCTTCTTCTGCATGACGGTGCCGCCGCTGCCACCCAGATAGACTTCGCCTCCGGAAAGGGCGGTAGAGCCGCCGGGGGCCGAGGCGGCCTCGAAGACGATGACCCTGGCGCCGGCGTCGGCGGCTTCAATGGCGGCACAGACGCCGGCGGCGCCGCAACCCACAATGGCGACGTCTGTTTCGAAACCCCACGTTGAGATTTCGGCGCTTTTTCTGGCGATGGAAGGAGAGGTTTTCGACATGTCGGAATCGATCCTGTTCACGAGCGGGTTGGCGGGCAAAACTCGGAACTGCCGGTGTTGCTGCCGGGTTGCCCGACCGGCCCGGACCGAGTCGCTTTCCCGTTACGTCGAGAGCAATCCACTGTGCCTGGTGCCGATGTGGCCTGCTTCAGATCACCCTGGCGGGGTGGGGAATGCGTGGCTCTCCGAGTTGGTCGCGATAGGAAGGCGGTTGTCTGCCGTCTACATCGGTTATGCCGTATTCCATGGCCAGTTCCGCGGTGATCAGGGTTCGACCCGATTTCTGCATGCGTTCGTCATCCATTGCCAGGGCGTAAATGACATGGCCATTGAACTGAGGTGTTTCGGCAATGGCCATGAATTCGTCGTACTGTTCCCCTCGATGACGCAGCACCACGTTGGTTCGTTCCGTGCGCAGGGGCCCGAGCCACAATGACACTGCGGCGACATTCTCATTCTCGAGATCGACAGCCATATCGGCGGCAAACTTGTCGTATCCGGCCTTCTGGGCGCCGTAGGCAGGGCCATGCATGTAGCAGACGCCGCCGAAAGACGAGGTGAAGGTGATCAGGCCGTAGTGGTTTCCGATCATCAGAGGTGCTGCATGGTAGCTGGCGACGTAAGCCGAGCGCAGCCCGACGTCGAGAATGTTTGCCAGATCGAGCGGCTTTTCCCAGAAACCGCCCGGGTCGATCAGCGTATCGTCGATGTGTGCTGCATTGTTGACCAGCACATCGAGGCGCCCTTGTTCCTGCTCGATCTGCTCGATCACCGCACGTGTCTGTTCATCGTCGGCGTGGTCGCAGGTAACACCCATGCCGGTACCGCCGGCGGCGTTGATATCGGCCACCGTGTCAGTCAGTGTGCCCGGGAGGATTTCCCCTTTCAGTGTCGCGCTCGCGCACTGGCTCGAACGGCCGGTGACATAGACGGTCATGCCTTTCGCGGCCAGCCCGAGGGCGATGCCCTTGCCGGCGCCCCGGGTTGCGCCGGTGACGAGTGCGACTTGTGGTACTGGCATCTGGCAACTCCATCTGGCTATCGCCAAGTTAGCGAGAGCCCATGCATTTTGCAATTGCGATGTCTGTCAATCTTCATTTCGCGCAATACTGCAGGTCTAAAGCGCGCAAAACGATTGGGGCAGGGATGTGTTCGTTTGCGCAAGGCCCGATCGCGGGCGCCCTTGGTCAGGACTTTCATGGAACAAATTTTCAAGTTATTGATTTTAAAGCACTCACTGACGCGGAGATCCGTGGCTTCGATCCGGCGCCGAGAACCGGTATACGGTACGTGCATCCGGCGCACCAGGCGGAAGTGCTTACCGCGACGATGGGCGCAAGCATGAGCCTCAACAGCGCCGGATACACGCACCGTACACCGGTTCTCTCCCAGCAAGCCTTTGTTGCTTTCACGTCCTCGTCCCGGCGCGCCGGGTTGGGAACTTTCATGGAACACTTTTTCCAAGCAATTGATTTTGTTGAATTCGTTAGCGTGGCAAACATGGCCTTCGATCCAGCGCCGAGAGCAGGTATACGGTACGTGCATCCGGCACGCCAGGCGGACATGCTTACCGCTACGATGGGCGCAAGCACGAGCCTAAAAGGTGCCGGATACACGCACCGCACACCTGCTCTCTCCCAGCGTACTGCATATGTTCCTTGCGCGTCCGCGGGCCGGCGCGCCTGGTTCGAATCTTTTATCGCACTTGGCGAGTTCGTTGCTTTCAAGAGCAAGGATCCGGGCACGCTGCCCGGTGTCAGCGGAGACGCCCCGGTACATGATCGCGGCCCGTGCGCGTCAGTTTTTCGTGCAGAGGCCTGCCAGGTACCAGCGGCTTTCGCAATCGTAAACCAGCCGGCCCCGTTCACCGTGCTGCATGTCGAGCATCCGCTTTGTGGTCTCTGTGGGCGCCATGCCCCGCGCGGGTTCTTCCTGCAGCGACTCCACGGGATGGGGGTAGGTGGCCCAGTCTTTCGGTGCTCTCCAGCCCGGCGGCGGCGACAACGACGATCGGGTGCCGGCGATGGGGTACAGCGCCCGCCAGTTCCTCACCCGCTCGGCATAGTCCTGCACGACCTCCGGGTATGCTTCCGCCAGGTTGTTGTATTCGTTCGGGTCTTCGTCAATGCGGAACAGATGATTGATGATCGACACGGTAATCTGGTCCTGATCGATTTCCTGCACGAACTTCCACTCGTCATTGAAGACGGTGAAATGAAACTGACCGTAGATGGGTGTTTCCGAGGTGAAAAAGATATCGTCTGTGGGCGGCGCCTGAACGCCATCGGCAATGGACGGCCACATGCTTCTGCCGTCCCACTTGAAATGCTCGCCCGGGTCGATGCCGGTTGCATCCATCAGCGTGGGGAACAGGTCCATGGCGGTCATGATCTGATCCATGCGACCGCCGGCATCGAGCTGCGCCGGCCAGCGCATGACGGAGACGACGCGAATGCCCCCTTCGAACACCTCACCCTTGCCGCCTCGAAGTGGGGCGTTGTTGGCGCCTCCCACCGAATACGCGGCGCCGCCGTTGTCGCTGAAGAAGAGTACCAGCGTGTCGTCACTGATGTTCTGCTCATCCAGCGTATTCAGCACCTGGCCGATTGCCTGGTCCATGGCATCGACCACGGCGGCGTAAACAGGGCGAGCACTCGGCTGCATCAGCATGCTGGCAACCCGCCGTGTGCTATCGGTCTGTCGGCTGCGGGCGGGCGGCAGGTCGGTTTCGATATCCTGGTATTTCTCCAGCAGTTCGTCGGGTGCTTCCAGTGGCGTGTGGGGCGCCAGAAATGGAATGTAAAGAAAGAAGGGCCGGTCTTTGTTGCGTTCGCGAATAAAGCGCGATGCTTCGTCCGCCAGGAGAAAGGTCTCGTATCCGTCGTCGTCGATAGAGACGCCGTTGCGCTGAAAATCCTTGCCTCCCTGGTTGGCGAAAGGCGGGAAATAACCCACCTCGGTATGCAGGTGACCGTAGAAATGCTGAAAGCCGCGGTTGTTGGGGTGATAGGTCTGTTGCGCATGGCCCAGATGCCACTTGCCCACCATGGCGGTCTGATAGCCGGCATCGGCAAAGGCCTGGGACAGAAAGCGTTCGTCGGGGTGAATGCCGATATTGTGCCAGGGGAAAATCACGCTGTAGGCGACGCCGAGGCGGATGGGGTTGCGTCCGGTCATCAGTGCCGCTCGCGTCGGCGAGCAGATCGGAGTGGTATAGAACCGACCGAGCTGTACACCTTCCGCGGCCAGTCTGTCGAGGCTGGGCGTGTCGATGTCTCCGCCGTGGAAACCGACATCGCTCCAGCCGAGATCGTCGGCCAGCATGATGATGACATTGGGCTTGGATGCCATGCCGGCTTCTGCGCCAAGCGCGTTTGAATGGCCGAAGCAAAGCGCCAGCAGGAAGCAGAATGAACTCGGTGACGGGGCGATGCGCAACATGTCAATTACCTGTGAATGGGTGCCTGTGAACGGGGGCGAAAGCGGACACTCTACGCAAAGAGTGCACGGATTGTGTAGTCGCAGCCATCGTGGCCGCTATTGCAGTTCCGGCATGAACTGCCCGTACCAGTTGCGGAATTTGGCGAACGGGCCATCGCCGTCGCAAAGCAGCGGGCGTTCGTAGTACTTCTTGCGATTCCAGATGATGCAGTCTTCTTCCATCTGCTGGCAGATGTTGGCGACGATGGCTTTGCCCACCTTGCCCGGAGGACTGTCGCCGTCATTCTTCTTCTGGATGAATGCGTACATGGCGCGGGAGTTCTCTGCATCGACCGGGGTGAGATTGGCCAGCAGCAGTGTTTCGCAGATTCCCCGAAACCTGACCACGGAGAGGCCGGGGCCAACGTTGCGATTTTCGATCGAGCCTTCGACGATGCCCTGGGGTGTCGGATTGCGTGTTCTGAGGAAGCCGTACCGGGTATGACCGTCGAACTCCAGGGATTCCGCATCAGGCACGTCATCCGTGCCGTGCACGTACTTGAAGTGGGCGGGGTCCACGGCGTTTTCACCGATTTCCTGCATGTGGGTGTTGATGTCCCAGGTGAATGTCTGTAGCTCCCCCCATTCGTCGTTGTCGGCGGATGCCTCAGCCACTGTCTCGGGCTCGAACAGAGGTTCGATATTGTCGGGGTGGTACCAGACGAGAATGCACTGGTTGACCTCGCGCACGTGCCAGGGCCGAATTACCGTTTCGCCACGCTGCACTCGAGGGGGCAGGTTTTTCGCATAAGGAATGTGCGCACATTGCCCCTCGCCATTGAACTGCCAGCCGTGAAAGGGACAAACGATGTTTTCGCCCACGACGGCCGACCCTGCGCCGGTGCGTTCATGAATGCCGTATCCCAGGTGCGCGCCCATGTGTGCACAATAGGCGTCGATCACCTTGGCCACACCCGATTCGGTTCTGAAGGCGACCAGTTCCTGATCGAAGTATTCCAGCGGTCTGGACTCTCCAGCGGCGAGTTCTGACGAATACAAGACCTGAAACCAACCATAGGGCATGGGCAACGGTATCGGTGCGCGCCTTCGCACGACCAGTTTTTGCTGCATGTACGTTTCCTCCTTGTTTCGGCGGCTACTTCACCGCGCCCCCACCATCCACCGCCAGCAGTTGTCCGGTGATGAAGGAAGCTCGATCGGAGCAGAGAAATACGACTGCCTCGGCGATCTCTTCCGGCTCACCCAATCGGTTCATGGGGGCAGAGCGCTTCAATGGCTCGGCCATCTTCGGGTGTTCTGCAAAATACTTTTCGAGCCCCGGTGTTCGGATGACGCCAGGCGAAACCGCATTGATGCGTATGCCTGCCGCAGCGTATTCGAGGGCGGAACTCTTCGTGAGGATGTTTACGCCGCCTTTTGCAGCGGCGTAGGCGGTGTTGTTGGCCTGCCCGCGCAGCGAGGCGTTGGATGAGATGTTGACGATGCTGCCACCGCCGGACTCGAGCATCGCCATGACTTCGTATTTCTGACAAAGCCACGTGTTGGTCAGACACATCTCCAATGTGTCGTCGAACACCTCGCGTTCGAAAAGATGAATCGGGCCCGATCCACGACTGAGTGCGGCACAATTGCAGGCGACATCCAGACGGCCGAAGGTTTCTACCGCGGTGTTCACCATGTTGCTGACCTGCGGCTCTTTGCTGACGTCTGTCGACACAAAGACCGCCTCGCCACCATCGGCCTTTATCGTTGCTACCGTTTCGTGGCCGCTTTCGTCGTTGAAGTCGGCAACCACCACTCGGCAGCCTTCTGCAGCAAATGTCAGGCAGATGGCGCGCCCGATGCCACCGCCACCACCGGTTACCAACCCAGTCTTGTTCTGCAGCAAGCCCATGATCGCCTCCATATTTTTGTTTACCATAGTAAAATAATTAACTATAGTAAAGAAATAATTCCGGTCCTCCGAGACCTGTCCTTCGAGAAAAGATGCCGACAACTGCCACAAGACCAGCCTGGGGCCTGCGTGAACAGAAAAAGCGTCAGACGCACAAGCGTATCCGTGATGCGGCCGTGTCGCTGTTTGTAAGCAACGGTTTCGATGGCACCACCGTCGATGCCATTGCGCTGAAAGCAGGCGTATCCAAGCCCACCCTGTTCAACTACTTTCCGTCAAAGGCAGCCATCGTCACCGAATTGATCGACACCATGGACCTGCGCCTGGTGGGCTACATCGACAACGAACTGGCGCAGGAAAAGACCACACGGAAAAGACTGCACGGTTTCATGGGCCATTCCGCTGCCGATGTCGGCAAATCACCGGAACTGACCCGTATGCTCATGGTCGAAGGCTTCAGTGCCATCGGCGATGCCGACACCTCACGCGCAAGATTTGCGCTGCTGCGACAATCCATGGCCGAACTGGTCAGAGCCGGGCGAAAGCAGGGCGATGTCAGAAAAGACTATTCGATCGACCTGCTGGTTCAGATATTGATGGGTGCCTACCTGCAGGCACTGCTCGATTGGTTGTCCGACCAGTACCGCGATCTCAGCAGGAGTTTCAATGAAACCGCGCGCTTTCTGAGTGAAGCGGTTGCACCCGCAGACAGATCACCCGCAGACAGATAAGGAGAGCTCATATGTTGTTGGATGCGTTCAGGCTCGATGGCAGATCGGCAATTGTTACCGGCGCAGGCAAAGGCATCGGCCGGACTATTGCACTGAGTTTTGCAGAAATGGGCGCAAGGGTCGTTTGCGTTGCCCGCAGCGAAGCGGATATCGAAAAGACCGCGGAGGAAGCGCGATCGTTCGGTACAGAGGCCATTGCGGTCCGCTGCGATGTATCGAGCGAAGAAGAACTCGAAAACCTGGTGCAGAAAACCGCAGACGAATTCGGCGGCATCGACATGGTGATCAACAATGCCGGTGGTGGTGGCCAGGGATACGGCCCGGTGGATTCGGTCACCATGTCTCAGTTCGAAGATTCGATGCGGCTCAATCTGTCTTCGGCCTATACGTTGATACATCTGTGCATGCCCCATCTTCGCAAAAGCAGCACGGCATCTGTGGTAAACGTCTCTTCGGCGCTGAGTTGGATGGTCGACAGACATGCGTCGGCCTATGCGGCTGCAAAGGCCGGCATGAATCAGATGACCCGCATCCTGTCCTATGAGCTTGCTCCGCACATCCGCGTCAACGCAGTCGCCCCCGGAGCAGTCGATACGCCTGCGACCGACTTCATCAAGAGCAACGACGCCCTGCTGCGCGAGACGGTGCGCTGGATACCCATGCAGCGCATGGGCACCCCGACAGACCTTGCGCTTGGCGTTTTGTATCTGGCATCGGATGCCAGCAGTTTCGTGACCGGGAAGATTCTGGATATCGATGGCGGGATGCAGGCGCTGCCCGGCACAGCGATTTTCGACAAGATCTCGTCCGGAGCCTGATTCCGGGACCTGGAGCGGGAAACGAGATGCCAACTCGCCGGGCCGCAACATGGCCATCGGCGGTTTTGCCCCTTGCTCGACCGGTGCGGTGCACCCGGGCTGGGGTATCGGCCCCTCAGCCGACCTCGATCATCTCGAAATCTTCCTTGCTGACGCCGCACTCCGGGCACACGAAATCATCCGGGATGTCCTCCCAGCGCGTACCGGGGGCAATGTCCTCCTCCTCACAGCCCTCGGCCTCGTCGTAGATCCATCCGCATACGATGCATTGCCACTTTTTCATTGGAGGCCGACGTCTCCCGCTCTCGAAGGGGGCGCTAACCTACTTGGGCGGCCACGAAAAATCAATGAACGGGCGACACTGAATCGAAACTCGAGCGAACGCGCCCCGATGTCACTCCGGCGGGCGGGCGCAACGCGTTCTTGACCCGGCCATTTCATCGGTGCGCGTAGCAAGGCCGGCACGCGTAGCGAAAGCACCCGACGGCGCGCAGCGAGAGCGCTCACTTGCCGCGATATTGCCCTCCGTCACAGATGCGCTGCCTTTCAGCGGGCGCGCCGCACAAGGGCAGCAATGGTATTACGACCCCTGGCCATGAAGTCGATATGCTCGGCGGGCTCCGCCTACCCACAGCATTTTTGCGTTACCCTGCGAAGCAGCGCATTGGTGGTACAGAACACTGGCCGCACCAATTCGTGAACGAAAACAGCAAGATGGCAACAAGATGGCAAGAGACGCGATGGCACGGGGTGCGCGGACCGGCTCCCGCTCGAGGCGGGCCGGACAGCACGTCGAGTTTCCCGATGGAGCGCTCGCAAATGTATTCGCTGCTGTTGACGGCCGCAGTATTCTGTTCGCGAACAGACCGGGTTCGGGTACGACATGAATCTGCTGCATCGCAAGACCTTCCGCATCGCCCCCTACCTTCGGCTCATGCGACTCGACCGGCCCGTCGGCACCCTGCTTTTGCTCTGGCCGACACTGGCCGCACTCTGGCTCGCGGCCGGCGGCACCCCGTCCAGCGTCCTGGTCGCGGTATTCGTGCTCGGCACCTTCCTCATGCGCTCGGCGGGATGCGTGATCAACGACATCGCCGACCGCAAGTTCGACCCGCAGGTCGAGCGCACCCGCAATCGGCCGCTCGCCACCGGCGAGGTTGGCCTCGGCCAGGCGGTCGGGCTCTTTGCGGGGTTCTGCATGGCGGCCGCATCGCTATTGATCCTGCTCAATCAAACGACCCGAATGCTGGCTGTTGCCGGACTGGGTGTCGCCGTGCTCTACCCGTTTCTCAAGCGGTGGACGAATCTGCCCCAACTGGGCCTGGGTCTCGCTTTCAGCTGGGGAATCCTGATGGCATTCACCGCGGTGACCGGGCGCATCCCCGCCGCCGGCTGGTGGCTGTTCGCGGCAAGCGCGCTCTGGATCGTCGCATACGACACCCTCTACGCCATGGTCGACCGTGACGACGACCTCGAGGCCGGCATCGGCAGCACGGCCGTTCTCGCCGGCCGCTACGACCGGTTGACGGTATTCGCTCTGCAAGCCGGCACCCTGTCGATGCTGGCCATGTTCTCCCTCGAGTACGGCTTTCCCTCAGGCTGGTGGTACGCCGCAGGCCTGGCCGCCATCGCCTTGTTGTTCGCCTACCAGCAGATGCTCATCCGCGCGCGCGCCCCGGCTGCCTGCTTCAAGGCGTTCCGCACCAACACCTGGGTCGGTTTCAGCCTGTTCGCGGCCGTGGTGTTGGAGTTGTCGGTCTGGCCCGCTGTTTCGCCCGCCTGAGATTGGCGCACGGGTCGGGCATCCGCGCGGCCGGTGGCGGCTTACTCCCCTCCCGTCAGGCCGACGGCAACCCGAGCACCGACCGGGGATAGCAGGAGCACAGGGTGCAGACCAACAAGGCCGAGTTCCGCGATTGCAGCGGTTGCATCGTCGAGGAGCCTCGCCTTGTACGCAGCATCGGTCCAGGCACGGGCCACCACCTCGACGAACCGGCGTCCCGGCGACGCGAGAAGTCGCATTTGCCGATGTGAGTTGGGGGCGCCGTCTCAAATGCTCATATCCGGTGTTGGTGCCAACATTGATGCCCGTGGTAGTCTTCGTCAGAAGTGCGGTCCGATCCATTGAACCTACCAGTTCTGCAGGAGCGCTGGTTGCTCCGAATTCGCTAGCAGAGCTGCTTGCGAGGGAGTTGGTCTTGCCGCTGCTGTCATACGGGCATGGAGATGGTGTGAATACTGGGGAACTTATTCAGGAGGCGATTTCCCTTCCGGTCGAGGAGCGCGCGCTCATTGCCGACTCGCTGCTTCGCAGATTGAACCGTACAGAATCTGAAATCGACCGGGAGTGGGGGCGTGAGGCACGGCGGCGACTGGCTGAGTTGCAAGATGGCAGCGTCGCTGCAGTTCCGGGTCAACAGGTGTTCGAGGCCATTCGAAACAAATTCCCCGAGTGAGCTATTCGTTCCACCCGGAAGCCGAGGCGGAATTTGGTGAGGCGGTGGATTACTACGAGGGAGTACAGCCGGGCCTTGGGCTTGACTTCGCTGCGGAAGTTCACGACGCCATACAAAGGGCTGTTTTTTGCCCAAGGCATGGCCAGAGATGGAAGACGGTTGCCGCAGATCCTTAGTGAAGCGATTCCCATTATGGCGTGCTTTACGCGGAAGTGGGCGATTCCCTTTTCATCTTGGCTGTCATGCATCTTCGCCGTTTCCCTGGATACTGGAAGCACCGCAGTTCATAGCCTCCTGTTGGGCTCGGTCAGGTGCAGGGCGTAGTCCGGTGGTGGCGTACTGTTGAGCACGCTGGTGAGGAAAATCGATGCCGCTGCGTCTATACCTCATCGAGCTACGGCTTTTCTCAGGACCATCGGAGGGAATTCATGAAACCGGCCCGGATATTTATCTTTCTTGCCGCTGGCGCCGCCAGCATCGCTTTCTCCGCCTCGTTGGCGGTCGCAGCGGAGGACGACACGATCGAGGAAATCATCGTCACCGCGCAGAAACGGGAGCAGTCCCTGATGGACGTGCCCATGTCGGCGTCGGCGCTGACGGCGGACGACGTCGCAACCATGGGCGCCATCAGCCTTGCGGATATCCAGTTCAAGGTGCCGAGCCTGTTTGTCGGTTCCCTGGGCGGAATAACCGAGACCATTCGAATCCGGGGCATTTCGCCTCCCGGCAGCCTGTTGCCCACCGTGGGCCGTCTCGTCGACGAGATGACGATCAATGCCGAGACCACAGGCTACGGGCTCTCCTTTCCCCTGGTCGATATCGAGCGCGTCGAAGTGCTCAAGGGCCCCCAGGGCACCCTGTACGGCGAAGGCTCCATCAGCGGCACCGTAAAGTACCTGACGCGCAACCCGACTCCGGGCGAGGTTGACGGCATCCTGGAAGTCAGCGGTCGGACCGTCGATAAGGGCAACGAGGGTTTTCGCGGCTGGGTTGCCGGAAACCTGCCCCTGAATTCCGACGTGTTCGGCGTACGGATTGCCGGCTATTACGAAGAATCTCCGGGTTGGGTGGACAGCTCGTTCCAGGGGAAAGACGCCAATACCCTCGACCGGTGGTTGATACGCGTCAAGTCGGTGTTCACGCCGAGCGATCGATTCACCGCGAGTTTTCTGTGGGAGACGCAAGAAAACAAAGTGGCAATTCTCGGGTACACCGACAGCGAATTCGATTTTGAATCGAGCGCCTACTATCCGGTTCCAAGCTCGACCGAGTACGACATGGCGAATCTGGTTCTCGAGTGGGATTTCGGCAACTGGTCGATCACGAGCTCGACCGGCTACCAGGACCGCAATGTCGTTACCGCATTCGATATTGCCCCGTACAAGGCGTTTGTAGAATCGTTCGCCCCGGGTTTCACGGACTGGGCGCCCTTGTTCGGCAACACGATCGCTGTGCCCAATTACATCACGAACATCGGATATTCCCTTGACACGGACGTCGAGACGCTCACCCAGGAAGTCAGAGCGAATGCGCAAATTGCCGACAATTGGCTGCTGACAGCGGGCGTGTACTACAAGGATTCAGAGCATTTCGCTCCGCTGGTTTCAGACTACTACCCGGACCCGAACGTGCTGCCCGTTCAAGCCCTGGAGGGCTACCTTTTGATCAAGACGGAATCGCTCGCCTTTTTCGGGGAGGCGGTGGTCAAGATCACCGACCGCCTCGAGGGCACGTTCGGTCTTCGCCATTACACGGACGAGCGCGAATCGGAAAACATCGTGTCTCTGTTTGGAGGCCCACTCGGGGTGGTCGATGGCCTCGACAACGACTCGACCGTGGCGCGGGCCGTGCTCAAGTATCGGTTCAACGAAGATTTCATGACCTATCTGAGCTTCGGCCAGGGCTTCAGGTCTGGAGGCGTGCAGTTTTTCGACTCCGAATCTTCCATTGGCCTGCCGAATACGTTCGATCCGGAAGACCTCGCCACCTATGAAGTGGGGGCCAAGGGCGTTCTGGGAGACGGCGCCTTCAGGTACGAAGTCGCAGCCTTTTTCATGGATTACGAGAACATTCAAGTGTACGTCGGCAACCCGCTCGGCGTGCAGGCTTTCAACAACGGCGGCACCGCCGAAGTTCTGGGGTTCGAGTTTCAGGGCACGCTTCGTTTGACCGATGGCTTTTTCGTCGAAGGGAGCTTCGGGCTCAACGACGGGGAATACACCGAAGATACGCTCACGCACAGCGCGGGCGAACCCATGGACGCGGTACCGGAGTACACCTACTCCATTTCAGCAGACTACACCTTTGGGCTCGCTGCCGGATTCCGGGGTCATTTGCGCGCCGACTACCTGGCGTCGGATGAAACCGAGGTCAACATCCGCGGGTTTGGCTATCCTGAAGAAAGCCAGATCAACGATGGGCTGGTGACGCTGAATCTGCGTGTCGGGGCCATCAAGGAAAATTGGAGCGTCCATTTCTTTGTCGAAAACCTGACGGGGGAGAAAAACGTGATTACCAGGCCCATCGGCGCCCTGGCAGACACCTACCTTCAACAGCCGCGAACCATGGGAATCACCATCCGCGGCGGGTTCTAGCCTGCATCGCTCACCAGATGCAAGCTAACCACGCTCGATAGCGTCCTTCATCGTTTTGAGCTCATGTCCCGAAATGGTGGTTCTTTCGTTCTCGAGTCGCTATCTGCCCCGCGCCTGCGGCACATGCTTCAGCAACTCCGGCATCTGGCGTTTCATGAAGGCATCGAACATCGGCACCGTGAAGGCGGTTTCGCCGTGCCTCCGGCTCCACACCATGCCCTTGGCGACGAGACGCTGACGCACGGCAGCAACCGAGGACGCGGGAACCCCCAGCGTATCGGCGATTCGGCCCGTGCCGTGCGGCCCCGGCCCGAGTTCGGCCATGGCTCGAAGGTACTTTTGCTCGAGGGGCGTCAGACGGTCGAAGCGAACGCGGAAGAAGTTGTTGTCAAGGTGTGCCACCACGTCGGGTGTGGCTGCGCGGACCATCTCGCTCGTGATTGGGCTGGTGGGCGCGGCATTCCAGACTTGGAAGCCCCACTCCTGAATGAAGTAGGGAAAGTTCTCCGCCGCTTGGAGGACTTGCTCTGCGGCCACATCGTCAAATGCGACGCCCTCGGCTTGCGCTGGCTTCAACAACGCGTCACGGGCGTCATCCGTTTCCAATGCCCCTACCTGTGGATAGTTGAACAGCCGTTCCGCGTAGGACTTGGCTTTGCCCGCCAGCGCCGCCACTTGCGGAAATCCGGCGCCGACAAAAAGGAAAGGCAGATTTCGTTGCCCGATTTCGTGGCAGGCCACGATGACGGCTGCGAATTCAGAGGGCGAAAGATACTGGATTTCGTCAATGAACAACCCGATCGCGGATTGCCGATCTGCGGCCACTTCGGCCAGCGCAATCAGTAGCTGGGGCAGATCCTGTTCCAGATTGCCGCTATCGCCCTCTCCCGGCGACAGGTCGACGCTGAATTCCAAATTAGCGTCAACGGCTTTCACCTTGAACGCCCGGGCGAACTTTCCCAACACGTTGGCAGCGCGGCGCAGGCGGTGAGTTGCGGCTTGGCGCAGGTCGAGGCCGTGGAGCAATCGGCGCAGTTCCGGCACGATCAACTGGGGCAGGAAGGCACCTTCGGGCGCTTCGATACGGGCAGTGCGGAAACCTTTTTGATCGGCAGTCGAGCGCAGCCGGTTCAGCAGGACGGTTTTACCCACTCCCCGGAGCCCCAGCATGATCAAGCCCTTTGCCGGGCGTCCGGTGAGTACGCGATCCATGTCAATGGCGGCGTCCGACAATAAACCGTCACGCCCTGCCAGCTCTGGGGGTTGCAGGCCAGCACCAGGGACATAGGGGTTGCTAGTGCGATCCATGACGGCAATCTAACATAAATTAACAGTGTTAACAGACAATTTGTTAACGCTGTTAATTTTGTTAATTTGCCGATCTGGCGCCCAACTATGGCCGTCCCTATTCGTCTGCGTCCACCGTTGGGCGCTCCTCATGGAGTGAGCTTTTGGATTGTGGCGGGTCGATCGGGGCGCCGGCAAGCGATGCGCCAACTCACCAATCAAGCGCTTCGATGCAATCTTCGACTGACGTTTCCATGCCTTCCCGAATGGACTCGCGCATGCCGGGTACCGACAGCAGGAACAGCGTTTCCTGGATGGCTCTCCGACCCCCCTCGGAGGCGAGGTCGGCGTGGCTTCTCGGTTTTTTCGAAAAGTTCATTTCCCAATGCCCTTATTGGGACAACGCATCCGCTGCGGATTTCAGTTTATCCAAAAGCCAGAGTATCCCACCGTCGTTTTCGCGAAGCCGATGCCATTGGGCGACCTCGTGCGTTTCATGACCCTCGACTGGTAAAGGATGCAACGAGATGGGGTACCAGGACTTGAAGAATTCAGCGTGCCTGCGATGCATCACAGCCAAACGGTCAGTACCAACGACTGCTGCTGGTAACGCAGAAAAACTGGGAACTTGCATGGATATTTTACGATGCAGGCCCAGGGCATCAAAGTGCATGTCAGAGACAGCCGGCCTCAACTCTTCCCCGAATCTGACAGCGGCGAAGTCTGCCTGCTTGAACTGCCTGGTTGACAACCCATTGGCATATCGACCCTGGTTCCAGGCAATTACCTGATCTTCATCGCTGAAAAGCGCTTTGCTGGGATGCCCCTCAAAAATGAACTGTGGAACGGTTATTAACAGGTCAATGTTGGCTTT
The DNA here is from genome assembly GCA_965221465.1 of Candidatus Azophilus sp. Classification (GTDB taxonomy): domain Bacteria; phylum Pseudomonadota; class Gammaproteobacteria; order Pseudomonadales; family Azotimanducaceae; genus Azophilus. The sequence continues at coordinate 3,755,109 of OZ244892.1, read as the reverse complement.
TTCGAATTGACGCGTCATCTCCGGGGCTATAGGCAAGACTTCAAATTCAATCTGCGGAGCAAGCTGGCTAATACTTCTGATGACAGGAGCAAGGAGGATGTCAAATACATAGTCTGACGCACTGATACGAAAACGGCGCGCTGAAGTGGAAGGCTCAAAGAGCCCTGACTTTACAATCTTGAACCGTGCGATGTCGAGCAACTCGGTCACCGCGGGAGCTAGCTCTTCGCCCTTTGAAGTGGGAAGCATGGTCCGCCCCACTTGAATCAGCAGCTCATCGTCAAAGTAGTCGCGCAACCGCTTGAGAGCGGCACTGATTGTCGGTTGACTGACATTTAGCCGCTCTGCAGTGAACGAAACGCTTTGAGTTTCCAGCAGGCATTCCAGTACAACAAGCAAGTTGAGGTCGAGCTTCTCCAATTTCACTTTAATGCCTTTGCTTCCTTCCGCGCCTTATAGTATTAATTCTATCTATATGGAATATCTTGTAAATCTATTTTCTTAATTTCAACTACGTCTCTAAAATACGCGGGCTCAAGATCAATAGCGCTGATATCAGCACTTGTATCCGTTTCGACAGTAATGCAATCAGATTCTACAACGATGAATACCCTACAAAGTGCCAATACCATTCGCAAATACCACCGCTACCTGGGCTTTTTTCTGACCGGAATCATGACGGTCTATGCTCTCAGCGGAACTCTGTTGATTTTTCGTTCAACCGACTTTCTCAAGTATGAACAAACAACAGAGCGCGAACTGGACCCGGGCCTGCCCGCTCGAGCGGTAGCGGAAGAGCTTCGTGTCAGAGGGTTCAAGGTAGTCGAAGAAAGTGAAGAGATACTGCGATTTGACACCGGAACCTACAACAAGGCGACGGGCGCCGTAGTAATGACAGAAGAAGATTACACCCCTGTAATTGCGAAGATGGTCAAACTTCACAAGGCGACCACTAGCAGCCCTATGTACTACCTGAATATATTCTTTGGCGCGTCCCTGCTGTTCTTCGCACTGTCTTCCTTCTTCATGTTTCTCAGGAAACTGCCCGCTTACAAGACGGGCCTCAAATTTGCAGCTGGGGGATTTGTACTTGCGGTAGCTATGGTTGCCATCGGCTAAAACCAAAAAAGCGTCATTACAGGAGAACGATATGCGATTAAAGGGCCCCCACCACGTCAGGTTTTCCGTTCGTAATCTCGATGCCCAGGAAGAGTTTGCCAACGACTTCGGGCTGATCACAGAAGAGCGAACTGATGAGCGTCTCGTCATGCGTACCCAGGGTGGCGATCTTGCCGCCTATGTCGCATTCAAGGGAGATGAAGATCGTTTTATCGGGGCAGCCTTTGAAGCCGATGATGACGCTGTATTGGATGAGGCTATTGCCGAACATGGCGCCATCCCAGCCGACATGACTACCATTCCCGGCGTTGCACGCGCTGTAGAATTGACTGATCCGGACGGGTACCAGATTCTGATCGTCCACGGTGTCGAACGCCGCGCGCCGGAAGATATCAAGTATCCGGAGTTGGTTTTAAACAAGCCATATAGAATCGATCGCCGTGGGCGCAAGCAGGCAATACGCGACCTGGGCCCTGCGCGGCTCTGGAAACTTGGACATTTCGCGTTGTACGTCAAAAGCTACGATACTGCTGCAGCCTGGTACAAGGAAAAACTGGGCTTCATCGCCAGCGATACCTACCACGTACCCGGAATGCCCGAGGCAAGAATTGTCGGCTTCCACCGACTTAACCGAGGCAATGAATACGTCGATCATCATCTGATTGCGTTTATGCAGGAAGACAGCATCTCTGGCTGTCACCACGTATCTTTCGAAGTACAGGATTTTGAAGCGCAGTTCCGAACCCATCGATTCCTTAACGATCAGGGGTATGAACTCGTTTGGGGCGTAGGCCGCCATCCTGAGGGCTGTCATATTTTTGATGTTTGGAAGAGCCCGGCGGATGGAGCGCGCTTCGAAATCTATTCTGATACAGACCAATACTGTGAAGCGGATGGTTCAAACCTGTATGACATCAGTGAGACGGTGATGGATATCTGGCTCAGTGACGGCCCCGAGCGCTACTTTATTTGAGCCGTTTCACAGCAAGGTATACAAACATGACTGCATTTGACCGAACAACAGGCCTGGCTGAAGGATCATTCGGTATCGGCACGTACTCTAGAATGGAAGGTAAACCTTTTCCCGGCATCGTCCTGCCCGGCGGCGCCGTGATCGATGTTTCCGATCGTTTTCATGACACCCACAAGATTTTTGACGACTGGGAAAGGAACTTCGACAATCTGGTGAACATAGTGGCAAAAGACCAGGGTAGCGACCTTCAATTTGCCGACCTCCAATGCCACCCCTGTGTATCGCATCCGAACATGCTATGTGCCGGTTCGAATTATCGCAAGCACGTCGCGGAAATGATGACTCACAACAAGTTTAACCAGCATGATCGCAAACCCGGTGAAAGCGATGAGCAATTTTATCAGCGCAATCTTGCCAAGGTAGATGAGCGCGCTAGAACTGGAATGCCGTTTTTCTGGACCGGGCTTCATTCGTCGCTGTGTGGCGCCAATGATGAAATTCCGCTACCCGTTATCGGAGAACACCCTGACTGGGAACTCGAATTGGGCGTGATCGTGGGTAAAACCGGACGTTACATGAATCCGGAAGAAGCCAACGACCTGATTGCCGGCTACGTAATGATCAACGACATCGGCACGGTCGACGAGTTCCGTCGTAACGATGTTCGCTTCCAATATGACTGGATCAGCAAGCATCAGCCAAACTTCAAGGTACTCGGCCCCTTCGTCGTGCCGAAACAATTTGTCGATTTCGACAAAATCCGCATCGAGTTGAAGCTGAACGATCAGGTAATGCAGGACTGGCCTGTGACCGACATGATCTTTTCGCCCGAGAAAATTTTATCATACGCCTCTGAGCGTGTTCGGCTGGTACCCGGCGATTTGCTTGCAACAGGTTCTCCTCCTGGTAATGGCGCGTCCCACGGCAATCGCTGGATGCGCCCCGGCGATGTGATCACGAGCCAGTTGACCTATCTGGGCAAGCAGACCAACAACGTGGTTGCAGAGGAAACGCACGGCCGAACCTATCATTGGGGGCCACTGCCAAAAGATGGCCAATACTAAGATGCCCTGTTCAAACCACGCCGAGCCTATTGTTGTTGCGCAAAAAGGGGAACATTTGGTAGTCGATATTCATGCGCATATGAATGTTGCTGCCGCCGACACCAGAATCCGCGATGAAATGCCCGATCTTGCGCACGGGTTGCCTTTTTCTTGTCCAGAATCAGACGCTGTTACCGCAAAGATGTTTCAGACGATTGGGTCCCGACTCAACGGTGTGTCGGAACGCATTGAAGATATGGATCGTCTCGGTGTCGATGTGCAGGCGCTCAGCCCCAACCCGGGGCAATACTACTATTTCACGCCCCCTGAACTCGGTAGATCACTGGCGGAAACGATCAATGATTCGATTGCCGAAGCCGTCGCCAGCGAACCCCAGCGACTGGTCGGCATCGGCACTGTACCCCTGCAGAATGCTGAAATGGCAGCTGCAGAGATGCGTCGCTGCCGAAACGAACATGACATGCGAGGCATCGAGATTGGTACATCCGTAGCGGGCAGGGAATTGGCGGACCCGAGCCACCTGCCCTTTTTCAAAGTTGCCGAAGAGCTGGACATTCTAATCTTCATTCACCCACTGGGCTTTACCCATGGTGAGCGTCTTAGTGAACATTACCTCAACAATATTATTGGTAACCCGCTGGAATCTTCCATTGCGCTCAGTCATCTGATTTTCGGTGGTGTCCTCGAGAAGCATCCCGGGCTAAAAATATGTGTTGCCCACGGCGGGGGCTATCTGCCCGGCTATTGGGGTCGTATGGATCACGCGTTCCGCGCGCGAGAAGACTGTCGTCAACATATTGCAAAAGAGCCCTCGTCGTATTTGCGCAACATCTGGTTCGATACTTTGGTGTTCGACACAACCCAATTGCGGAATTTGATTGATACCCACGGCGCTGACAAATTGTGTTTGGGAACCGATTACCCGTTCGATATGGCGGAACCCGATCCCGTTGGATTTTTATCTGAAGTAGCAGGCGACGCGCACCGAAAACTGCTAGGAGCCAACGCTGCCGAATTGCTCGGCCTGATCGGTGAGAAACCATGTTAGGCGTCGACAACCTGCCTTGTCATTCGCGCGTGTAGAACGGAAGGAATCGTCATGTATCCATTCTCTACGGATTCAGGCATGGTTCGCAATCGCTGGTATATCTCCGCTTTTGCGGATGAGATCACCCGCGAACCCATGGAGCGCACCATACTCGGCAAACCGGTGGCCATGTATCGCAAACAGGATGGCGCGCCGGTAGCCATGTACGGATTGTGCCCCCATCGTTATTATCCTTTAGGAAACGGCAAAGTAGAGGGTGACAGGCTGGTTTGCGGATACCATGGCTTTGTTTTTGACGACACAGGTCAATGTGTCAAAATTCCCTCCCAGGGTACCGGGTCGAAATTCTGCCAGCCCACGTACCCAATTGAAGAACGTGGTCCGTTTTGTTGGATATGGATGGGGGATAAGGAGACATGCGATGTAGACCTGATTCCTCCCTATGAGGATTTCGGGTTGGGTGTCGATGGTTGGTGGCACAGCTCACCCAACTACTTGCACTTGGAAGGCCGCAGCGTGCTCCTCATCGATAACCTGATGGACCTGACCCACCTGCCTTATATCCATTATCACATTGCCGGTGGCGAATCCATGAAATCTCCGACCATTGAGATGGAAGATCGCGAGAGAAGCTTTCGAGTCAAACGAGTCGCAAAGGTCCCCTTCTCGGATCATCATGCACAAATTTTCGGCGAGGCTTTGCGTTTTGAAGGTCTATCGGATTTCCTTTCGTTAACCGACTTTTACGGGCCTGAGTTGATCCGGACCAGCTTGCCAATAACGTTACGTATCGACGGCCAGGACAGTGTCCCCGATGGCTTGGGATCGTTGTATCTGCTTCATGGTATTACACCCGAAACGGAAACAACCACACATTACTACGGGCTATCCGTTAGAAACTTCCGTTTGGAGGATGCAGAGCTGGATGAAGTTCAACGTTTGGCTGACATAAAAATTCGGCAGCAGGATAAAGAAGCGATTGAAACCGTGGAAGAGCGCCTGGAGGACGCGGCGACACTTCAGAGAGAGTTGTTCGTTATCGCCGATCGGCCAGCCTCCAAGGTTCGCAAAATCATGCAGACTCTTCTGGAAGGTGAACAGAGCACAGCATAGACTCTGCTCTCGATAGCCCGCATCCGTCACCAACTTCCTGCTGCGGACGTCGCTTCGATCGGACTGGTCGTGCGCAGATGCTGCAAGTCCGAACGGGAGCAGCTTCGCCACCCGATCGGTTGAGTGTCTTCCGACCCTTTGCCGTCACGAAGCGGGTTCCCTCCAGCATCCGGCACTCCGGCAGGTAGCCGTTGCGTACTCTTGTTCAGAAAAGGAAGTTTGGTTTTGATACCCAAAACAAGAAAACGGCTCGACAAACGACTCACATCAGTTCTGTCAGTCAGCGTGTAGTCGCGTCCTCGATCAGCAAGACGCAGCCAGGTATTAACAATTTGAATTCACAGTATAAATACAATTCAATGTATTTATACGTCTGTGCGTGTTGCTATAACGAACATATGGACATTCCGTTTTACACACCAATCGGCACCGCGGCCCACACTCCGTTACCATGCCGTGCGTGGGGTGCGAGAGGGTCGGTGTTACGTTAGGGAGAAAACCTGTGTCGAACAACAACCCGCAAGCTGGAACAACCCAGGGCGCATTGATCATCATGGCGGCCGTCATGCCTGTCATGGCAATCATCAGCCTGGTGCCGGTAATACCGCTTCTTGCTCGGGAGTTTGCTCACGTTCAGGGTAGCGCATTCCTGGTTCCTGCGGCCATGACGGTGCCGGCTTTGTGTCTTGCGCTGTTTTCACCTGCCGCGGGTTGGCTGGCAGACCGAGTGGGGCGCAAGTCATTCCTGGTGATTGCCCTGGTTCTGTATGCGGCTACGGGTGTGCTGCCTTATTTCCTGAAAGACCTTTATCTGATCATCGCCTCACGGTTCGCGCTGGGCATTACCGAGGCCGCCATCATGACCGCTGCGACAACGCTCATCGGTGACTACTTCGAAGACGAACAACGCGAGCGCTGGCTGGGCATTCAAGTCGCAGCGATCAGTATTTCGGGTATTTTTCTCGTCGCCATTGGCGGAATCCTGGGGGACGTGTTGGGCTCGAGAGGGCCGTTTCTGATGTATCTGATTGCAATACCCCTTGCACTGGCTTGTCAGGTTCTGTTGTTCGAGCCAACCAGCCATGCCCAGCACGCCAGTGCAGCTGGTCAGCGCCCACCCGTGAAACAGATGCTGCCTACGCTTGTTGGCGGTTTTGCCCTGGGAATCGTGTTTTATGTATCCATCGTCAAGTTCGGCGACATTCTGGCACTGAACACTGAGGTTACGCCCGGGTTCATTGGCGGCATGTCTGCCATCGCCCAATTGGCCATTGCGAGTGGTACCCTCGTTTTCGGGTTGCTGAAATCTCGCCTGGCGATCTCGAACATGCTGATGACCGGCTTCCTGCTTGTTACGGTGGGTTATGTGCTCATCGGGCTCGTTGCCGGTGTGCCGCTCACGATGTTTGGCGTGGTGTGCGTAAGTCTGGGTTGCGGTCTGTTGATACCGACGTTCCTGGCCTGGGTGATGAACATGCTGTCGCTGGCGATCAGAGGCCGTGGCGTCGGGCTGTGGCAGGGCACGTTCTTCCTGGCGCAGTTTCTAGCACCCATGACCGCGGTTGCGTTAGGCAATGCGATCGGTGATCTCGGCACGGCTCTGTTCGCATATGCCGCTCTTGCTGCCGCGATGGTGGTAGTCACGCAGCTTTTTGCAAGTGCACGCGTGCGCCTTAACGAACCATAACGGCGTGGAATCATCGCTCCCGCCATCAAAAGCAAATCTCATGGCTTACTTCTCGAAAATACGTTGGCTGCTGATTTGGCTTGCCTTTACGTTGTCGGGCTGTGGCGATACCGGGTCGCAAGCGCCGGCGCCTGACAAACAGAACGGGCGACCCAATTTCCTGCTCATCATGGCCGATGATCTCGGCTATACCGACCTCGGCGTATTCGGCAGCGAGATCGCCACGCCCAACATAGACCAGTTGGCAGCCAACGGCGCTGTGCTGACCAGCTACTACTCTGCGCCAATATGTGCGCCAACCCGTGCCGAGTTGCTTTCAGGTACCGACCATCACCGCGCCGGCGAGGGACTGATGCAGATACATGTCACCGGGCGGCCGGGTTATGAAGGCTACCTGAGTCATCGCGTGGTCAGTCTTGCCACCCGATTGCGGGACGTGGGTTATCGCACGTTCATGGCTGGAAAGTGGCATCTCGGCACGGCAGACGACCAGATTCCTGCGGCACGGGGGTTCGATCGCAGCTTTGCATTGCTGGATGGCGGCGGCAGTCATTACGCCGACCAGGTGGGTGTTATTGACGGCTCTCGAGCGCGGTACCGCGATGGCGATCAGGTGGTCGATCGGTTGCCCGAAGATTTCTATTCCAGTGACTATTTCACCGACAAGATCATTGAATATCTGGATGCTCAGCAAGACGATACCCTGCCGTTCTTTGCCTACCTTGCCTACACTGCGCCACATTGGCCAATTCAGGCGCCAGCAGAGGATGTAGCAAGACAGAAGGGAAAGTACGACGCGGGTTATGAGGTACTCAGGCAGCAGCGTTTCGATGCCTGGAAGGCGCTGAACTTCGCCTCACAGAGCGTGCAGTTGCCCCACCTGCCGGACGATTATGTTCGCTGGAATAGCCTGACCGTCGAGGAACAGGCCAGCAGTTCGAGAACCATGGAAGTCTATGCTGCAATGGTTGAACGCATGGACGCCCAGATTGGCCGTGTCATGGACTATCTGCGCACCAGTGGTCGGTTGGACAACACGATCGTAGTTTTTCAATCCGACAACGGTGCGGAAGGCTCGAGCGGTCAGCCCGCTTTCACCAAGGGGGACAACCGCCTGGAGCATATCGGCAAGCCAGGCTCCTGGGCTTATCTGGGGCCAGGTTGGGCAGAGGCCGGTGCTGCGCCCTTTTACCTGCGCAAATCATTTACCGCTGAAGGCGGCCATCGCGTACCGGCAATCGTCAGCGCCCCGGGTCTGGGGCTCACGCCTGGGCGCAACGATGCAATCCTTGCAACCTATGACATCGCACCGACCTTTCTCGAGTTGGCCGGCGCAGACATCGATGCATACGCTGAGCAGGAAGGGGTCATCCCCATTACCGGCCGCTCGTTTGCCGCGTTGATCAAGGGTGAAGATTTCACCGGTGCCCGTGGTCCTGACGTCGCGATCGGAAGAGAGCATGGGGGGCATGGTTCGATCCGCAAAGGCGATTGGAAACTGCTGTGGGTTGGAGAGGATGACTTCTACATGGGCGTTGAGCGCCCTGGCCCGCCACCCATATCCGGTGTGCCAATGGAGCAGGCACGGTTCGACCGGGGCACACCGGCAGGCACCCCAATCGGCACTGGCGGGCCCTGGCAACTGTTCAATCTTGCCGACGATCCATCGGAAAGAAACGATGTGGCGGCCATGCACCCTGAAATCGTCGAAGATCTGCTCGGTGCGTGGGGCGATTACGTGCGTGAATGCGGCGTTCTCGTGAAATCCGGTGAAGGCGAGCTGGAGGAGTAAGTGGCCAGAGGTACGGCCCGGCTGCTGGAGGTTTCGACCATTGACGACGTGTCGCCAAACATGCGCCGAATTACCCTGGGTGGTACAGAACTGGCGGGCTTCCCCGCCGATCAGGAAGGCGCCTATATCAAGTTGATGTTGGCAAGCGAGGGTCTCGATACTCCTGCAGTAAGAACCTACACCGTCAGGCATCACAGAGAGCAATCTTGTGAAATCGATGTGGATTTCGTGATTCACGGCGATCACGGAGTAGCTTCCGCGTGGGCGTCCCGGGTGACGGTTGGAGATCGGGTTCGCGTTGGTGGGCCGGGGCCCAAAAAGGCAGTTTCGGCAGATGCCGATTGGTACTTCTTCGTTGGCGACATGACTGCGCTGCCGGCGATCAGCGTTAATCTGAGCGCACTTCCCGATACCGCTGTGGGGTATGCCGTCATCGAAGTACTCGATGAAAACGATTGCGTTGACCTTGCAGCGCCGGCTGGCATCGACATTCAATGGGTGGAGGCTCACGATAACGATGCGGGGCGCAAAGCGGTCTTGAAGCGCGTGCGCGACAAACCGTGGCTGTCGGGTGAGCCTGCAATCTGGGCTGCCAGCGAGTTCGACACCATGAAAGCGCTGCGCCAATACTTCAAGAAAGAGCGAGGGCTGCACTCACGTCAGGCGTACATTTCCAGCTACTGGAAAAACGGCTTGGCTGAGGACGCGCACAAAATTGCGAAGAAGAAAGACGCCGATGCTGAGATAGCATCGACATAGGCGAAGCGGCCCGTGTCTGTGTGACGGGCTACGCGCACTACTTTACGGCGGGCGGTGCAAAAGCCAGGCCTTCCGATTCAAGCTGCGCCTGGAGTTTCGCCTCTAATGCCAGCGCTCGTTGTGTGGATGGGCGTTCCTCCATGCGTGCCGCATGCGCACTGAAATATGCGAATGGTCCAACATCGTAATCCGCACCTTCGCATCGCCAGTAGATCCAGTAAAGGTAGGCATCGATAACACTCCATGTGTCTCCGTACCACCATGGCTGGCCCGAAAGTCTGTCGTTTACAAGACCGAAATACTCAGTCATCGCTTCGCAACCTTTTTCCCAAACACTGCGGGCGGCATCCTCAGTGGCAAAGAACTGCGGCATACGAATGCGGGTCACAATGGGATGCAAAGTTGCTGAGCAAAAGCACAGGTCAGCAACCTGCCGCAAACGCTCGAGTTCGTTCGACGGCTCAGGCCATCAGCCAGGATTCTGCCGCCGTCAGAAACCCTGATTTCGACTCGGTCCAGCGCACGGCCGAGTGCCGGGCCACGCACGCACTTGCCACTGTCAATGTCGAACAGTGCTCCGTGCGCGTTGCAGACGATGTGCGTGCCATCCTTGTTCAGGTACGCATTTTCACGCCAGGGCAACGACGCCCCCTGATGCGGACACTTGTTCCGATACGCGTTGAGCGATTCACCGCGGCGAACAATGAAAAGAGTATCGCGACCTTCGCCGAACCGGTCGAAGCCGCGAACCTCGCCGTCCTCCAGGTCATCGAAGCGGCAAAGTTCGAAAACTTCTTCGCAGGCTTCACTGTCTTTACTTGTCGGGCGGTCCACCGGTAGGAATCCAGTTGTCCCGCAAGGTAAACAGGAAGATCTGTGAGGTGTCTTCCGCCATTTCAGCCTCTCTCGCCACCCATTTGTCATCGTGAAGATCCATATCGGCGTCGTATTCGACATGCGCACCGACGGGACTATTGAAATACCAGAACCAGTTCGAGCCAAAGACGTGGCGGCCCGGCCCCCAGAACGATTCGTAACCTTTGTCGATGAGTCGTTTTCCTGCCTGCAATAGTTCCGTTGGTCCGCCCATATGGAACGTGAAGTGCTCGCAACCCTGCATGAAGGGCGGGGTCTGAATACAAAACAGGGTGTGATGTTCATTGGTACCGGCAGGGCGCATGAACGGTCCAACGCCCGTGAAGCGGTCTGTCGTGACGAATCCCAGTCGATCCGCATAGAACGCTTCAAACTTCTCCGCATCCGGCACGAAGTAGACGACGTGTGAAAGTGTTCTCGGTTTTGGATCGGCACCTGGTTCCACGCCAACCACATTTTCAGGTCGCTGGGGAGGCGCGCCGGGCGAATTGACCGTCTCGGCGGGCAACGAGATTTCATTGCGTATCGTGATCTGGAACCCGAGCGCGAAGCCGAGATCGTCGGAACACTCCAGAGATCCGTCATCGAGCCGATTCACGTTTCGATCCTTGCCGAGCTCCGCCGCAATGGCGTCCAACGTATTCTGGTCGGCAACACCATACACGGTTTTTCGCAACGTGCTGCCTGTTTCGAGCGCCGGCGGCAGCGATTTGTCGTCTTGCGGCTTGATGACGACAGAGGTGCCGTCGAGCGCTTCGAACCGGCCTTCGCCAGCAGGTTGCAATCCGTAGTCGGTAAAGTACTGAGCACAGGCTTCGACGTCGTCAACACCAAAGACGAGTGAATCAGGGCCGATGATGTTCATAAATGACCTCCCAGGGCGGGTGTTTGGAATCCGATCACACCATTCCAGTTGCTATAAATCCAATTGTTTGTTTTTATAGAAAAACAGTCACGCAGATTATAGGAAGATCATGCGATTGAAGGGTCTGGATCTCAATCTTCTCGTAGCACTGGATGTGCTGCTGGAGGAGCGAAGCGTATCACGAGCGGCCGAGCGGCTGTTTGTCAGTCAGCCTGCGGCGAGCGCCGCACTCGGTCGACTCCGCGACTATTTCAAGGACGACATCCTGGTGCTGCATGGGAAGCGCATGATCCCGACGTCTTACGCTGAAAACTTGCAGCCCGAAGTACGGCGTATCTTGAGCCAGGTGGATGGGATGATCTCGATGTCGACCGAGTTCGATCCAACTCGATCCGAACGCGTGTTTCGATTTATGGCGTCCGACTACATAACGACAGTACTCCTGATACCGCTCGCATCTGAACTCGAACGCATCGCGCCGGCAGTTCGTCTGGATGCGCGGCTCCCCGATGATGCGATTCAGGTCGAATTCGAACGCGGGGAAATCGACGCCATGCTGGTGCCCGAAGAATTCATGGTTTCGAAGCACCCGTCGGATGTGATTTTCGAGGAACCGCACGTCATCGTCGGCTGGGCCGAAAATCCGGTATTTCAGCGTGACATTACCGAGAACGACTTCTTCAACGCTTCGCATGTTGGCGTGCGGATCGGCCCCGAAAGGAACACGACGTTTACCGAAAGACACATTGAGGAGTTGGGCGAGAAACGCAAAATGGCTGTGTTCGCACCAAACTTCTCTGTCGTTCCGTGGTTCCTGGTTGGAACGCATCGCCTGGCGGTCATGCAGCAGCGACTCGCGGATGCGTTCAAGGCCGTCATGCCATTGGCCACCGCGCCCTTGCCGTTCGAATTTCCTTCGATGCGCTTGATGGTTCAATACCACAGTGCGCGTGTGGCCGATCAAGGATTGTTGTGGCTTCTGGAGCGCTTGAAGAGTCAGGCCGCTTCAATCGTGGGTGACAACGCCGCAAACTCGACAGCAACGTAGCCTTTAATGTTCTCGCTACCGAAAACGTCCAAATCTGAGCAGCCAAGGTCGCCAGCGACGATCAACACGAACTTGGGGCGCGTGTCGGCGGGGATCGACACGCGCCCCTGCGATTCAACCTGGTCCCGCTGAGTGCATGCCGAAAGCACGCAAGCAAAGCCCAGCAATAGCACCTGCCCTGCACACTTTTTTTACTCGGCAATCAATTGTAGTTGAACATCCAGCGGAGTGAGACGCCGTAAGTCATCGGCTCCGTGCGTGTTCCTTCGAACACGGCGACATTCGGATCGTCCGCCGCCCAGGCATTCAGCAGCCAGAAGTCCGCGAAGCTGGCGACATTGGTCGCTACAAAGTCGTCCAGCAGGTTTCGGCCCCAAACAGCAACCTCCCAATTGTTTCGGCGAATACCTAGCGTCGCATTGAGCATTTCCGACTCCGTGAATCGCAGCAGGTCGCGGCCAACCGCATCAGCCGCGCCTATAGCATTATCCGGGTCGGACTCGACGGCATCCGTGAACGAGTATCCGCCGAGGAAGAACAACTCCACTCCGTTTTCGAGTACGGTCCCCGCATCCCAGCTCAACGTGTAGCTGAAATCCGGCGTGCCGACCGTGTTGTTGCCGCTTACGTCATCCTGAGGATTCGGTCCGATGGATGCGCCGGGCGAATAAGCCGAGTCGTAGAACGCGGCCGAGTAGTGCAGCGTCAACCACTCGGCGACCACAAGGCTTCCATCGACCTCGACGCCATCTATCTCGGAATCCAGATTGAACGTGAGAAGCAGATCGTTCACGATCTGGCTGGTCTGCTGACCGATGTAGTCCGTACGGAACGCGGTGACGTTAAAGGTGGCGCGGTTCTCCCAGAATCTGGATTTGAATCCCAATTCCGTGTTCTCGGCGGATTCCGGTCTGATCCTGAACTCCTCGACGTCTTGAATCGATGAATTAGGAGACTGAAATCCACCTTCCTTCCATCCTTCGGAATAGGTGGCATAGGCCATCAGGCTGTTGAACGGGCCGATATTGTCCCACTGCCCGTCCAGGGTCACTTTCGGCGAGGTGTTCGACCAGCTCTGAGACTCGTTTCTTTCGATGCGGCAATAGCGCGGACCTGCATCGGCCACGTCGGTGCAATCCAGACCCTGCCGCTGAAACCACCGACGATGCGGTTCGCCGTCAATAAGCGTGTAGAAATCCTTGTCGACCTCGGTGTGCCGAACGCCGGCGGTCAAGCTGAGCCAGTCATTGACCGACCACGTCGCCTGTCCGAAGAAGGCGAGGCTTTCCGTTTCGGAATCGGCAAAGTCCTGAAAGCGCGTTTCCCCGTCGTTGTTGCCTTCCACGTCAGCGATGTTGTTGCCACCCGCGCGGGTGAATGGAAAGCCGCTGGTTCCGGTCGATTGACCCTGTTCGTTACTCGCGTCGTAATAGTAGGCGCCCACTTGCCAGAACAGTGACTCGGTGTCACCGGAGAGTCGGAATTCCTGAGAGAACGATGTGTTGTCGTATGAATGGTCGCGCTCGATTTTTCCGTATCTTTCCGGGAAGGGAAAGAAACCGAAGTTATCGACGAACCCACTGGAATCGACAGAGCCCGTCAAACTCGAGAAGGTCACGCCGTTCTCGAAGGTGTAGTCGAGACCCAGGCTCAGTACTTTTACGTCAAAGTCATTGCTACCAATAGCCGAACGCTGATAAGTCTCATCCTCGTAGTTTTCGGGAATTTCGAACACCAGCAGTTGGTCCGGTGGAACCGGAACCGGTGGTGGCGCAAGCTTCATGACAGCATCTGGCCCTGGCAAGAGATTGCGTGCGTTCATCCCGGACGTGTCATTTTGATAGGTTGCAGTCAGCTTCGCAGTGAAATTGTCGGAAATGTCCCACACCAATTTGCCACGAATCAGGTAAACGTCTTCTGAGCCGAGATCCTGACCGCTATCGAGATTCGTCACGTATCCATCAGCTGTTTCAGAAGCAAACGACAACTGCCCGGCGACCGTATCCGACAGCCCGCCCGCGATGCGAGCGGAAATTTCCTGCCGGCTGTAATTTCCGATCGAAACCTTGACGTCCGCTTCCGTCTCCTGAGTCGGATCCTTCGTGATGACGTTGATCGAGCCGCCAACGATGTTGTGCCCCCACAGGGTTCCTTGCGGGCCGCGCAGTATTTCAACGCGTTCCACATCGGACAGGCTCTGATTAAAAAGCGACGAACGGCCGAAATACAGGCCGTCGATAAAGAAGCCGATCGACTGGGCCAGACCCGCGTCGCCTCCTTCGGTTACGTTGCCGCGCATCGCCACGTATTGCTGATTTCGATTGATGCCCTGGATGTTGATTCCCGGCGTCATCAAGGTCAGTTCATTCAGATTATTGATGCCGGCCGACTCGATGGACGTTCCGGTTATCGCGACGATTGCTGCGGGCGTCTCCTGCAGCGAGGTTTCTCGTCGTTCCGCCGTCACCACGATTTCCTCGAGCACCAATTCGTTGCCTTGCGCCAGCGCCGGCTCTGCTATCAATGCGGCAACAGCAAGTACTGCAGCGGTCGAGCCTGCTGCACGACTGAACCAATTCCGTGTGGCCATCTGTTTCACCTCCCGATTGCAACCAGAAAACCAGTCGACCCGTTTGCCGTCCGCAGTCGAGCCAGACGTACAAGTCGGGTCTCATCTAATCACCCGAGAACACATAAGAAAAATCAATATTTTTCATATAAAGAATAAATAATACGGATATATGATCGCCAATCGATAGATCTCAACTCACCCAAGCGTTTAATTCATAAGAAAATTTTGTCGATAACCATAAAAATAATTTTCTGTGATGATAGGTGATGCCGCGATAAGCTCAATTGGTCACATGCAAAATCATTATTCAAGCCATTGCTCGAGTCTCCCGGGGTGCCAAGAAATGAATCATTGGATATTGGGTCGCGCGATCACGATCGCATTAACGTCGCGGGTTCGGCTTTCGAGCCGCCAAGAACCTTTGGGCTCAGAGTCGGATTTGACTTCTAGACGATGAGCGCAGCAAAGGGCCGACGCGTCGCGATCGTCGGCGCGGGTCCCGGAGGGGTTTCGGCCGCGTTGGCAATGTTGCAGCGCGGCTTCGAGGTGCAACTTTTCGAGCGCCACCCTGAACCGCGGCCTCTGGGTGGCGCCGTTCTTCTGAGTGTGCCGGTTCTCGCTGTGCTGCGGCACTACGGCATCGGGCTCGAGAACTTCGGCAGCAAGGCCCGGGTCGAGTTTCGCAATAACAGACGCAAATTGCGTGCAGATCTTCCCTGGAATTCGAAGGTCGAAGAGGCATTCGGTATTGAGGGGTGGCACTACGGTGTGCTCCGCAAGAGTGCTTTCGGCAAGATGCTCGCCTTATTGCCAGACGGGATCATTCATCCCGATCGTGCGTTCTCGCACTACACAGAGACGGGTGAAGGCGTGACCCTCCACTTCGAGAAAGGCGATCCAGTGGACGCCGACATCCTGGTCGGAGCAGATGGCATCCATTCGAAGGTCTCGCAGCAGGCCTTTGGTGATCCAAAGCTGTTTCATATTGGGTTGCGAGTCTGGCTGGCGTGGTGTGACCCCATCGACGAGCTTCCCTCTGATCTCGGCGTGATTTCTCACTCTCACAAGTACCAGGCGAGTTACTTCCCGATGTTGCACGACGGTAAGCCGGCATTCGAGTGGTGGGTCGTCGAGCCACGCAAGGAAAGTGCACCTGAGCCAGCTGATCCAAAGCCTTACCTTCGGAACATCGTGAGCGACTTCGACGGTCCGATACCGCGCCTTCTGGATGCCACCGATTTCGCGACTCAGGTATTTCCATGGGATATATACAATCGACCGTCCCTCGGCAACTACACGAAGGGCCGAATTGCGTGCATTGGTGACGCTGCGCACCCGGTTTCCCCATATGCGGCGTACGGTATGGGGATGGCGATCGAGGATGGTTACTTCCTGGCAAAATCCCTGGACGGCAAAGTTCTGAGCGATCGTTCCGCGGTTCGGCAGGGTTTCGCAGACTATGAGAAACAGCGCGTCGCCTATGCCAATCACCAGGTCGAGTTCGCACGCACCCTGGGCAACATCTTTCACAAGATGCCTTATCCGTTGGCCAAATTGCGAGATCTGGTTTACGACCATACGCAAATCCTGAACAACCAGATTCAGAAGGACTACCTGGGCCATCAGGAATCCATGTGCCTCTCGATGACAGAATTACACCAGGCGTAGGAGAGATCGAAAGTGGCATCGTCGAACCATATGAACGCACCCATGACTGCAAGCAATCTTGAACAGATTCTCGCTGGAACCAGTGACATCGTCGGGATGTTGCGAAATTCGAAACAAGGTGCCTACGTGTATCCGGTAGTTGCTCCCGAATTCCACAACTGGCGATCAGAGCAATGGGCTTGGCAAAACAGCGCAGTAGTGTTCGATCAGAGTCACCATATGGCAAACCTCTACCTGCGCGGGAAAGACACGCTAAAGCTCCTAAGTGACACAGCAGTCAATTCAATGCAGGAATTTTCGGTAAACCAGGCCAAGCAGTACGTGCCAACGACACCTGATGGGCACGTAGTCGGTGACGGGATAATCTTCTACTTGGCGGAGGATGAGTTTGTTTACGTTGGTCGTGTACCCGCGGCAAACTGGCTGTGCTTCCATGCCGAATCTGGTGGGTACGATGTCGATCTCGAGTTTGATGACCGATCGCCGTCGCGGCCCATGGGGAAACCTGTCACGCGCTCAGTTTGGCGATTTCAGATTCAAGGCCCGAAAGCGTGGGACATCATCGAGAAGTTGAATGGCGGGCCACTGGGGCAACTGAAGTTCTTCAACATGTCGACGATGAACATCGCAGGTCGGCAAGTCCGCACACTGCGTCACGGAATGTCCGGCGCTCCTGGCCTCGAGATCTGGGGTCCGTACGAGGAACAGGACGAAATTCGAGAAGCCATTCTCGAAGCTGGTCAAGAGTTTGGTATTGTTCCTTGCGGTGGCCGCGCGTACCCCTCGAACACGCTCGAGTCCGGCTGGATCCCATCGCCCTTGCCGGCAATCTATACGGGCGAAAAGCTAAAGCCCTATCGCGAGTGGCTAGGAGCCGACAGCTATGAGGCGACCGGGTCAATCGGCGGAAGTTTCGTATCGAACAAAATCGAAGACTATTATCTGAACCCGTGGGAATTGGGATACGGATTTTTCGTCAAATTCGATCACGATTTTCATGGTCGCGAAGCACTCGAGTCGTTGGACCCCCAACGACAGCGCAGAAAAGTGACGCTTGCATGGAATCCGGAAGATATCGCCAAGGTCGTTTCGTCATTGTTTGACCCCGACGGCGAACAATACAAATACTTCGACTTGCCGCTTGCCAACTACGCGTCTTCGAACTATGACAGCGTTGTTGACGCAGACGGCAACGTCGTCGGTCTCTCCATGTTTTCGGGGTACAGCTATAACGAAAAGCAGGCGCTCAGCCTCGCGACCATCGACCCGTCGCTGCCAATGGGTGCTGAAGTTCGTGTTGTTTGGGGCGAGGAGAACGGCGGCACAGCCAAGACAACAGTCGAACCGCACAAACAGATCGAAGTGCGGGCGATTGTCAGCCCGGCGCCCTACAGTCGCGTCGCGCGTGAGACGTACCGCAAGGGTTGGCGTACAGACGCCCCAAACAGGGCGACCAACGCACTGGTGTCTCGCATGCCACTTTCTTCTTCGAGAACAAAGGGTTGCCGAAAGTAGACCGACAAGGCGACGTTATGGCGATCCATTAGTATTGCCGATCGTCAAGCAGGTGCCTTCGGAACCAATAAATCAAGAAAGTTTCTAGGTAACCATAAAGACAATTAGCTTGGCTGATAGATATTGCGGCGTTAGGCTGTTTGCCCATGAAAGCTAAACCGTCATTTGGGTAGAAGAATGAAGAATCTGTCAGTTCTTGTCGTTGGTGGCGGAATCGGCGGATTGACTTCCGCGATTGCCCTCGGTCAACGTGGATTCAGGACTGAAGTCATTGAGAAAGACCCGGATTGGTCTGTTTACGGGGTTGGCATCATCCAGCAGGCCAATGTCGTCCGCGCTGTTGCGGAGTTGGGTGTCATCGATGACTATATCGAATCGGGTTACGGCTACGACTTCGTTGAAATATACAAACCCGATGGGGAGCTGGCCGCCAAAGTGCCGGTAACGCGACTGGTTGAAAAATACCCCGGGCAAGTGGGCATCAGCCGTCCGGCGCTGCAGAAGGTGCTTGCCGACCGGGCCGAAGCGGAAGGTGCGAAGATTCGTCTCGGTGTCGTTGTCACGGAATTGACAGACGACAATGGAGTTTCGGTTGGTTTTTCCGATGGTTCCAGCGGCCGCTATGACGTGGTAGTGGGGGCCGACGGTGTCAGTTCGCAAATGCGAGAGCTATTGTTTCCGAACGCCAAGCAGCCGGAGTTCGCCGGGCAGGCCGTCTGGCGGTATAACCTGCGCCGGCCCGACGACATGGTCAACATGCGAGCCTACGATGGAAAGATGGGCGTTGGGCTGGTGCCGCTCTCAGACGACACGGTGTACATGTTCCTCACAACGCCTGAGCCCGAAAATCCGCGGTATCCACGCGAGGGGCTCGCAAGGGCGATGCGCGAAAAACTCGAGGACGCGCCGCCAGGCATTGCCGAACTCGTTGACCAGATTACCGACGACGACGAAGTCGTCTACCGGCCACTCGTGTGGCACTTTCTCGAGGGCGACTGGCACAAAGGGCATGTCGTGCTCATCGGCGATGCGGCTCACGGTACGACGCCACATCTGGGTCAGGGTGCCGGTATGGCCATCGAAGACAGCCTCGTGCTCGCCGAAGAGCTTGCTCGCGCCGATTCTGTAGCTGACGCGTTTGCCGCCTTCCAGAGGCGCCGCTACGAGCGCTGCAAGTACGTTGTCGAGTCGTCGGTCGCAATCTGCATGGGCCAGATCGGCAAGGGCCCGCTAGTCAACCTCCCACAAGCGACGGCCGAGATGATTGCGGCCACGTCCGAGCCTCTATAGAAAAGGAAGAAGAACTCCAGTGGCGCTTTTCGAATACTTCCCGAACTACATCTGGAACCTGTCCGTTGCGATTGCGCTCGAGAACGGCGGCAAGATCGGCGAGATCGTCGACATGTGTCAACCGATCAAGGACGCCGCCAGTAACGGTGAGGATGCCGGCACGGCCGAGTTCCTGAAAGAATGGGTCAAGAAGGCGGACACGCTCGTGGAACTCGCCGAAGAAGACCTCGGAAACGGTCGCGAGTTTTCTGCCGCACCAAAGCTGAAACGAGCAAGCATTTATTACGTGACGGCGGAACGCATGCAGGGTCTGGGGCATCCGGGCCGTATGGCAACCTACAAGAAAGCGCTGGACGCATTTGCGCGCGGCACCGGATATGCGGGCGACAATGTCGAGCGGGTCGAAATACCGTACGGTGAAGGCAAGAGAATCGCGGGCTATCTGACGCTCGCCGAGGGTGAAGGGCCGCGTCCGGTCGTCATCTTCTGTAACGGCCTCGATAGCTGCAAGGAGATGCTCTGGCTGGGCGGGTTCCCCTACGCGCTGGCGAAACGCGGCATCAGCTGCCTTTGTGTCGACCAGCCCGGCACTGGCGAGGCGCTGAGGCTGCAGGAATTGCCGGCCACGCATGCAAGCGAAGAATGGGCGTCAGCCTGGGTTGACTGGCTGGAGGAACAGGAGTTTGTCGATGCGAAGCGCATCGGGATGACGGGTATTTCGCTGGGTGGTCACTTTGCACCGCGAGCGGTCGCTTACGAACCCCGGTTCGCCTCTGGCGCATGCTGGGGCGCAAACCACAATTGGGCCGAGGTCCAGCAGGGACGCCTGAAGCGCGAAGGGGAGAATCCTGTACCTCATTACTGGAAGCACGTCATGTGGGTATTCGGTGCAGAAGATATGGATGCGTTCTTCGAGAAGGCGGAAGGAATGCACCTGAACGGTGTCATGGAGAAGATAAAGGTGCCGTTCCTGGTCACTCACGGTGCGCACGACCGTCAGATCAATGTCGATTACGCCCATCAGAGTTTCGAGCAACTGGTCAACTCGCCCAAACGTGAACTCAAATTCTTCACCGAACGGGAAGGCGGCGTAGAGCATGTGGGCGCCGACAACATGTCATTTGGCACCGAGTATATTGCCGATTGGTTCGCTGAAACGCTGGGCGGCCGCACTTCGTAATTGCTGAGGCGCACTCTCATAGATCACATAAATGCATATCCACAAAAGCAATTGTTTTTCGCCCCGTATTGGAGGCCCTTATGCCACAACGATTCGTTGATCTTTCCATCTATCTCGAAAATGACGTGATTTCCGATCCGCCGTTCATGCGGCCGAAGATCGAGTACAAGCAGCACGCTGAAACGGTGACGGAGGCGCGGACCTTCTTCCCGGGTGTCGAGGCCGATGACTTTCCGGGCGGCGGAGGATTTGCTGCAGCGGAGGAGGTTAAGCTGTCGACCCACAACGGCACGCACCTCGATGCGCCCTGGCACTTTCATCCAACCATGAACGGCGGCGAAAGGGCAATTACGATCGACGAGGTGCCGCTGGACTGGTGTTTTCGCCCGGGCATCAAACTCGATTTTCGGCACTTTGAAGACGGGCACGTCGTCACTGCCGCTGAAGTAGAAGCGGAGCTGGATCGTATCGGTGTCGAGGTCAATCCGATGGACATCGTTCTCATCAACACCGCCGCCGGGAAGGCTCTTGGCGATCCGAATTTCGTGAACACCGGTTGTGGCATGGGCTACGAGGCCACCATGTACCTCCTGGAAAAGGGTGTCCGAGTGACGGGCACCGATGCCTGGAGCTGGGATGCGCCTTTCTCGTATACCGCTGAAAAGGTCAAGGAGACCGGCGACAAGTCGTTGATCTGGGAGGGTCACAAGGCGGGTCGTGACATCGGCTATTGCCACCTCGAGAAGCTGCACAACCTTGAAGTGCTGCCGCCGTCGGGTTTTACGGTAAGTTGTTTCCCGCACAAGATTCGGGGCGCATCGGCAGGTTGGACACGTGCTGTCGCAATATTCGACGAATAAGGAGCTGTGGTGAAACTGGCAACGATCCCCGGCAAGAACCCGGATGGTGAACTGGTCGTTGTGTCAAAGGATGGCACTCGACAGCTTGGGGCCGGCAACGGTCGGACGATGCAGTGGGCAATCGAGAATTGGCAGCAAGCATGCCGTGAACTCGAGCCAGTGGTGTCGAAGCTCGACGCAGGTGACGGCGAATCGACGAGCGATACCCGATTCGCGGCGCCACTCCCACGTGCCTGGCAATGGCTCGATGGCTCAGCCTATGACACACACGGCGAGTTGATGCAGAAAGCGTTCG
This sequence comes from Candidatus Azophilus sp., assembly GCA_965221465.1. Taxonomy (GTDB): domain Bacteria; phylum Pseudomonadota; class Gammaproteobacteria; order Pseudomonadales; family Azotimanducaceae; genus Azophilus. The sequence goes on along the minus strand of OZ244892.1, from coordinate 3,733,385 downwards.
GTCTCGACCCCATCGAATCCGACAAGCCGCTGATGTATCAGGGCATGTCGCACCTATTCTACGGACCAAACGACGATGTCCTGTTCCCCGACGAATCAGATGGCATCGACTTCGAAGGAGAATTCGGCGTCATCGTCGACCAGGTGCCGATGGGCACCAGCCCCGCCAAGGCAATGAAGCACATCAAATTGATTATTCAACTGAACGATTGGTCGCTTCGTGCCATTGCTCCCAAAGAGATGAAGACCGGATTCGGTTGGATACAGGCGAAGCCAGCTTGCTCAGTAGCACCGTTTGCTGTGACACCGGACGAGTTGGGCGATGGATGGGTCGATGGTCGCGTACAGCTGGTTCTTGAAGTCAAGTGGAACGATGAGGTCTTTGGTAAAGCACACGGCGGCGCCATGAGCGTCGGATTTCACGAACTCGTTGCGCACGCAGCTGCGACCCGTTCATTGTGCGCCGGCACAATCATCGGCTCGGGAACCGTCTCGAACGAGAACTATGAAGAGGTTGGTTCTTCCTGCATTTCGGAACGACGCGCCATTGAGATGGTTGACGGCGGCGAGCCAAAAACGTCTTTCATGAGTTTCGGCGACACCGTATTCATGGAGTCGAGAACAAAGCGCGGTGACCTCCTGTTCGGTGCAATAGAACAACGGGTATGCAAACACGCGTAGCAATAATCGGTGGAGGTCCCTCTGGATTGCTACTGTCGCAGCTTCTCGACCTGAATAATGTCGACAATGTCGTACTCGAACGACGGAGTCGGGAGTACGTTCTCGGTCGAATTCGTGCCGGCGTGCTCGAGCAGGGCCTGGTGAGCTTGCTCGAGGAAGCTCAGGTTGCCGATCGACTGCACAAAGAGGGCGAAACGCACAGTGGTGTCGAGATTGCCTATCGTGGCGAGTCTCTGCGCATCGCGTTCGACGAACTCACCGATGGTGCTGTTGTCACCGTCTATGGGCAAACGGAGGTAACCCGCGATCTTTACGATGCTCGTGACACGATGAACGGCAACGTCTTTCACGAGGTCGAGGATGTCCGGATTCTCGATCTGCACTCGAATAGCCCGTGCGTGTCTTACCAGAAGGACGGTGAGACGCGAACAATTCACTGCGATTTCATTGCTGGCTGCGATGGTTTTCACGGCGTCAGTCGCAACGCATTGCCGGCGAGCGTTTTGCAGAAGTTTGAACGCGTTTATCCATTTGGTTGGCTGGGCGTGCTGTCCGAGACGCCACCGGTAGCGGAAGAACTCGTTTACGCCGGGCATGAACGGGGATTTGCGCTCTGTTCGATGCGATCGCAGACATTGAGTCGATACTACGTTCAGTGCCCGGTCGACGATGAAATTGCCGAGTGGCCGGATGATCGATTCTGGGAGGAACTGAACTCGCGGCTGCCGAAAGAGGTTGCGGAGACACTCATAACAGGGCCATCCATCGAGAAGTCGATCGCTCCTTTGAGGAGTTTTGTCTGTGAACCCATGTCGTGGAACCGGCTGTTTCTCGCCGGTGACGCAGCGCATATTGTTCCCCCGACCGGTGCCAAGGGCCTCAATCTCGCTGCATCGGACATCTACTATCTTTCCAGGGCCTTGATCCGCTATTACGCTAATGACGACGAATCAGCTCTCGGCGACTATCCTGCCAGAGCACTGGCACGGGTCTGGAAGGCCGAGCGTTTCTCGTGGTGGATGACGCAGCTACTGCACAACTTCCCCGGCGCATCGGGTTTCGACCAGCGAATTCAACAAACAGAATTCGAATACCTGAGGTCTTCACGTGCGGCACAGGTAACGCTCGCAGAGAATTATGTGGGTTTGCCTTACTGAAAGGAAAATTGAACCGTTTGGCCGATCTATCCAAAAGTCTTCGTCGAGTGGTTACCGGGCACGACGCCAGCGGTCATGCCGTGTTTCGCTCAATCGACGAGCTAGAGCCTGAAACAATTCCATCGGGCGTCGCAGCGTTCGCAACCATCTGGAGCGCAGCCGAAGTTCCCGTGAATCTGAACGACGAAGTCGATGGCGCGGCGCGTGATGTCGGCCTTACGTTAAATGGGGGGTCGGTCATACGCGTAGTCGATATGCTCCCCGGCGGGGAATCGCCCATGCATCGTACCAACAGCCTGGACTATGGCATCGTACTGTCGGGTGAAGTCGAGCTCGAACTCGATGATGGGGCGTTTGAAACCTGCCGTGCCGGAGACGTCATCGTGCAGCGCGGCACGATGCATCTATGGCGCAATCCGAGCGAGAACGTTCCGTGTCGCATCGTCTTCGTGCTTACTGAAGCAGCTGGACCATACGTGCATGACGGCGAGCCGCTCGAAGAACTGAAGCCCTAATGCCAGGTCGACTGGTAATGACGCATTCGTTCTTCGCGGCAAGACCGCGATTCCGGCCAACTTTGGCAACAAAATCGGCAATAATGCGCATTCTCCAGTACTCGTGACCAATAGCCAGATAACCATGCCTGTCTGTGTAACCAACATCGATCGCTCGGCACAAACGCATGCTGATGAGTTTGCCCGATATGGGGTGGCGACCGTGCACGAAGCGCAGGGTCGCAAAGGATTGCTCGATGCCGGGCTGCGGCCGATCTACCGCCCCGCTTCCATCGCGGGGACTGCGGTAACCTGCGAAGTCGCGCCCGGTGACAACTGGATGATTCATGTCGCCGTCGAGCAATGCCGGAAAGGCGACATTCTCGTCGTCACGCCAACCAGCGCGTGCCGCGACGGTTACTTTGGCGATCTGCTCGCGACTTCGTTACAGGCTCGCGGTGTGCGCGGTCTCGTGATCGATGCCGGCGTTCGCGATATCGCGACGCTCACCGAAATGGAGTTTCCAGTCTGGTCGGCAGCCGTGTGCGCACAAGGTACGGTCAAGGAAACCGTTGCGAACGTCAATACGACGATTGTTTGCGCTGGCCAGACCGTGGTACCGGGTGACATCGTTGTTGCAGATGACGATGGCGTAGTCATCGTCAGCAAGCACGAGGCAGCACATGTGATTGAGAAAGCGAGGCAGCGCATCGCCAATGAAGAGGGCAAACGGGCCCGATTCGAAGCAGGCGAGCTTGGCCTCGATATCTACAACATGCGCGGAAGGCTGGCCGAAAGAGGCCTGCGCTGGGTGGATACCGAAGATTAGCCCATGTTGCGATCAATTCCCGCAATGGTGATGCGTGGAGGTACGTCCAAGGGGCTTTACTTCCTCGAGGAGGACCTCCCGGACGAACCGGCCGCTCGAGACGCGATACTGCTCGGCATCATGGGTTCGCCAGACTCCCGACAGATCGACGGCATGGGCGGTGCACACCCTTTGACAAGCAAGGTTGCCGTTGTTTCGTCATCTCCAGACTCGAATGCCGATATCGACTACCTGTTCCTGCAGATTGTTGTCGACAAGGCCATCGTCAGCGACGGCCAGAACTGCGGCAACATTCTTTCAGGTGTCGGACACTTTGCGATCGAGCGCGGCCTGGTTACAGCATCGGCCGATGAAACCGTCATTCGGGTCCGCATGTTGAATTCAGGCGGAATCGCAGTCGTAACCGTTTCGACACCGGGCGGGCAGGTCCAATACGAAGGCGACGCCGAGATTGACGGGGTTCCAGGGACAGCGGCGCCAGTGATGATCGATTTTGCCGACGTGGCGGGATCGAACTGTGGTGCATTGCTTCCGACGGGTAGCGCTCTGGATGTCGTCGAAGGTATCGAGGTGACCTGCGTCGACAACGGCATGCCGGTAGTCCTCATGCGCGCGGCCGATTTCGGCAAGAGCGGTTATGAATTGCCAGAGGAGCTCGAGGCCGACAGCGAACTGCGGGCGAAAGTCGAGGCGATTCGATTGCAGGTCGGCCCCCTGATGAACCTGGGTGACGTTACTGACAAGACCGTCCCCAAGATGAGTTTGCTTGCGGCGGCACGGGCTGGTGGCGCCATCTCGACTCGAATGTTTATACCGCATCGCGTACACCAGTCTATTGGCGTATTGGGTGCGGCGAGCGTAGCCGCAGGTTGTTGCATTGCTGGTAGCGTCGGCACTTCCATCGCCGGCAATCCGCAAGGGGGCGCTATTGAGGTAGAGCACCCGAGTGGTCGTTTCACGGTCGATATCGAACTACGCCACGAGGACGGCGCATACTCGACGGGTCGATCGGCGCTATTGCGAACGGCTCGTAAACTGATGGACGGCAACGTCTTCGTGCAGGACGGATAGAGAGCAATGTTGATCATCGATTGTCACGGCCACTACACAACCGCACCCGAGCCGCACCAGGAATTCCGCAAGGCGCAGCTTGATCGTCTAGACAATCCCTCGTTGGAACCGCCGGCCCCGGCGAGTATCAGCGACGACGAGATTCGCGAGACCATCGAGCACAACCAACTGAAGTTATTGCGCGAACGTGGTGCAGATCTGACGATATTCTCGCCTCGCGCTTCAGCGATGGCGCATCATGTTGGCGATCCGGAAACATCGATGGAGTGGGCGCGTGCCAACAATGACCTGATCAAACGCGTCGTCGATCTTTACCCCGAGAACTTCGTTGGTGGAGCTCAGTTGCCCCAGGTTGCCGGTGAGTCGCTGGCTGGACCGATCGCAGAACTGGGCCGCGCTGTCAGCGAGCTTGGATTTGTCGGCTGCAACCTGAGCCCGGACCCCTCGGGTGGGCACTGGACGTCCCCGCCATTGACCGACCGGTACTGGTATCCGATTTACGAGCAGCTTGTCGAGCTCGACGTGCCCGCAATGATTCATGTGTCTGCGAGCTGTAATCCCTGTTTTCATGCGACCGGCGCACATTACATGAACGCCGATACGACCGCATTCATGCAGTTGCTGCAAGGTGATCTGTTCGCCGATTTCCCGGATCTGCGCATGATCATCCCGCATGGTGGCGGCGCCGTACCGTATCACTGGGGTCGATATCGCGGTCTCGCGGATATGTTGAAACAACCGGAACTGTCCGAGCACTTGATGAAGAACGTATTCTTTGACACGTGCGTGTATCACCAGCCCGGCATCAACCTGTTATTCGAAGTAATCGACGTCGACAACGTGTTGTTCGCATCTGAAATGGTCGGCGCCGTACGTGGTATCGATCCGCAAACCGGGCACTATTTCGACGACACAAAGAGATACGTCGACGCGCTCGATCTGAACGACGAAGATCGCGAAAAGGTCTTTGAGAAAAACGCGCGCCGCGTATATCCGCGACTGGACGCACTTCTGACGAACCAAGGTCGATGAGCGAATCGCAGTTCACAATGGACGAGGGCTGGCTGGAGTTTCATCCAGCTCCTTCGAAACCCGTATTCCAGGTGCCTGACGGGGCAGTCGACGCCCATTGTCATGTGTTTGGCCCCGGCGACGAGTTTCCCTTTTCGCGCCAGAGAAAGTACACACCGTGCGACGCTTCCAAGGATCAGCTCCGGGCACTTCGGGATTTCCTCGGCTTCGAACGCAATGTCATAGTCCAGGCGACCTGTCACGGTACCGATAATCGCGCGCTTGTCGATGCGGTTCAGGCCGCCGACGGCAAGGCTCGTGGCGTCGCATCCGTGAAGCGTGAAGTCACCGATGCAGAATTGCAGTCGCTTTACGACGCTGGCGTCCGAGGCTTGCGGTTCAGCTTCGTCAAACGGCTTGTCGATGTTCTGCCGTACGACACGCTAGCGGAAGTCGCAGAGCGAATTCAGCCGTTTGGAATGCATCTCGTAATCTATTTCGAGTCGCAGGATCTGGCGGGGCTTGCCGACGTGTTCGCATCGTTGCCCGGCACCATCGTATTCGACCATATGGGACGACCCGATGTGAGCAAATCGCCGTACGGTACCGAGTTTGACCGTTTCATGACACTCATGGCCGAAAACAACAACTCTTGGGCCAAGGTCAGCTGCCCGGAACGACTTTCACAAGAAGGTCCGCCTGGATACGACGACGTCGTGCCGTTCGCGAAGCGTGTCGTTGAAACGTTTCCGGATCGCGTGCTCTGGGGGACCGACTGGCCGCACCCGAACATGAAGTCCCATATGCCGGACGACGGGCAATTGGTTGACTACGTTCCAAAAATCGCGACAACAAAAAAACTGCAACAAAAGCTGTTGGTCACGAACCCGATGCGGTTGTACTGGCCCGAGGAGGTCGCCTGATGGCACTCGATAAACCGTACAACGACATTCCGGGAACAACGATCTTCGATTCGTCGCGTGCGCGCCAGGGATATCACCTGAATCAGTTTTTCTATTCGCTGATGAAAGCCGAGAATCGGGAGCGCTTTCTGGCGGATGAGCCCGCGTATCTGGATGAATGGAACATCACCGACGAACAGAAGCAGGCGGTACTCGATCGAGACTACAACAAGGTTATTTCGCTGGGCGGAAATGTCTACTTTTTCGCCAAACTGTTCTTCACAGACGAGCAATCATTCGAAATCGGCGCCGCCTCCATGACGGGCATGACGCAACCGGAGTATCGTCAAATGATGCTATCGGGCGGCCGATCTGTAGAAGGCAATCGATACATGGAGGAGCAGGACTAGTGGCTCGAATTGCGGCAGGGGTAGCTACGTCGCACGTTCCAGCTATCGGCGCAGCGCTCGATCTCGGCAAGACCGGTGAGGACTACTGGTCACCCGTTTTCGAGGGGTATGAATTTTCAAAGCAGTGGATTGAGAGCGAGAAGCCAGACGTTGTTTTTCTGGTCTACAACGACCATGCGTCTGCGTTCGACATGAGTCTGATTCCTACATTCGCCATTGGTTGTGCGGAGAAATTCGGCATCGCCGACGAAGGCTGGGGGGCTCGCCCGGTACCTGAAGTGATGGGTCACCCCGACCTTGCCTGGCATATCAGCCAGTCGGTCATTCAGGACGACTTCGACCTGACAATGATCAACGAGATGGAAGTCGATCACGGGTTGACCGTGCCGCTGTCGCTAATGTACGGCCAGCCCGATGCGTGGCCCTGCAAGGTGATTCCATTTGCAGTCAATGTCGTTCTATACCCTGCGCCGTCCGGTCGACGTTGCTACAACATCGGCAAAGCGATTCGACGCGCAATCGAGAGTTTCGACGAAGACCTGAACGTCCAGATCTGGGGCACTGGCGGCATGAGCCACCAGTTGCAGGGGCCGCGAGCGGGCCTGATCAACAAAGAGTTCGACAAGAATTTCCTCGACCGGCTTGTAAACGATCCGCATAACCTCGCGGACATGCCGCATGTGGAGTACATGCGCGAGGCCGGTTCCGAGGGAGTCGAGCTCGTCATGTGGCTCATCATGCGTGGCGCGCTGGACGACGAGGTCAACGAATTACACCGTTTTTATCATGTGCCGGCATCGAACACCGCCGTCGGTCACCTGATTCTCGAAAACAAAAGCTGACTCGGAGCAAGACATGAAAGTTGCATTGGCAGGAGCTGGCGCGTTCGGCAAGAAACACCTTGATGGCATAAGGAACATCGATGGCGTCGAATGTGTATCTCTCGTCGGTCGTCGTCTGGAACCGACGCAGGCGATTGCGGAAGACTACGGCATCCCGCACGCGTGTACGGACCTCGCCGATGCGCTGGAGCAACCCGGCGTTGAGGCAGCAATTCTCTGTACGCCAACGCAAATGCACGCCGACCAGGCCATTCAGTGCATGGACGCCGGAAAACACGTGCAGATTGAAATTCCGTTGGCGGATTCGCTCGCCGATGCTGAAGCCGTTGCTGCCAAGCAGAAAGAAACCGGGCTGGTTGCCATGTGTGGTCATACGCGACGCTTTAATCCGTCGCACCAGTGGGTGCATGACAAGATCTCGGCAGGCGAGCTGAACATTCAGCAGATGGATGTGCAGACCTACTTTTTTCGCCGAAAAAACATGAATGCCGCAGGTGAGCCGCGTTCTTGGACCGATCACCTGTTGTGGCATCACGCAGCGCACACGGTTGATCTCTTCGCCTACCAGGCAGGTGAGAAGATCGTTCAGGTGAACGGTATGGAAGGTCCACATCACCCCGAGCTCGAAATCGCGATGGACATGTCGCTTCAAATGAAGACCGAAAGCGGCAAGATCTGCACGCTGTCGCTGTCGTTCAATAACGATGGACCGCTCGGCACGTTCTTCAGATACATTTGCGACAACGGTACCTACATTGCCCGCTATGATGATCTTGTCGACGGCAACGAGAACCCCATCGATGTGTCCAATGTCGATGTTTCGATGAATGGCATCGAATTGCAGGATCGGGAGTTCTTTGCAGCGATTGCCGAGTGCCGTGAGCCGAATTCCTCCGTCGCGCAGGTGCTCGACTGCTATCGCGTACTGCACAAGGTCGAGCAGCAGTTTTGATGACTACCGGGAGTCGCAAGCTCGGCCAGTGGTCGGTTCCGCCGATCGGTCTTGGTTGCATGAACTTGTCGCACGCCTATGGCATACCGCCGCCAGAAGAAGAGGGTGAAGCAGTTCTGCAGAAGGCGCTCGATCTTGGCATCACGCACTTCGATAGTGCCGCGCTCTACGGCTTTGGTCGTAACGAGCAGCTGGTCGGTCCTTTTCTCAAGAAGCACCGTGACAGCATCGTGCTGGTCAGCAAGTGCGGCATGCGCGGTGAGAATGGCGTTCGCACAATCGATTCGCGGCCAGAGAAACTGCGTGAAGACATCGAGAACTCACTTCGCCGCTTGGAAGCTGAGGTCATCGACCTCTACTACCTGCACCGCTACGACAAGGGCACAGTTCCCATTGAAGACAGTGTCGGCGAGATGGGTCGCATGGTAGAAGAGGGCAAAGTCAGGGCAATTGGCTTGTCGGAGACATCGGCGGACACGATTCGCAAGGCTCATGCTGTGCACGCGATAGCTGCAGTGCAATCCGAGTACTCGTTATGGAGCCGCAACGTCGAGATCGCGGTGCTGGATACCTGCGCAGACCTCGATATCGCATTCGTAGCTTTCTCGCCGCTGGCACGTGGTTTCCTGACGTCGGTGGACATCGACCCGGCGAGCTTTGCCGAAAAGGACATTCGGCGGGGAATGCCGCGCTTTCAGGAACCGCACTTTTCCCGGAATTTGGAGTGGCTGCCTCAGTACCGCGCAGTTGCCGAAGACGCGGGTTACACGCCGGCGCAGTTGTCTCTGGCCTGGGTTCTGGCGCAGGGCGAGCAGGTTCACGCCATCCCGGGAACGACCAGGATCGATCATCTCGAGGAGAACTGGGGTGCGCTCAATGCCGAGTTGTCCGCAGAAACGCTCGCCCGAGTGGACGAGCTGGTCAACCAGAATACAGTGAACGGTCCGCGGTATCCGGCGCCAACGCAGGCTGAGATCGACACCGAAGAATTCGAATAGCCAGGGGGAGGAACAAGAGAGCAATTAGTTGCTTGCACAAGTACCAGGAACAAGCTTACGCCCCTTCGCGGATTACCACGCCCCTGTCTTTATTTCTCATGGCACGTAGACCACAACCGCCACCAGATTCCTGCTGCGGACGCCGCCGGTGACCAGGATGGCTCTGGGCATGAGATTGGGTTCGTTGTGGTTGCTTCGGGTCCATTATGGAGCATCGGTGGATGCCGGTGGCGCGCCGCGACACCTTGGGCCTGCGCTACTGGGACATTTTCACGCGTCTCTACAGGGAAGCCGAAGGGTAAGTCCCGCCTGGTTAGCCGAACAACTTATCGGAAGCAATCGCTGCTCCGTCGGCCAGCGTTTGCAATTTTGCTCTCGCAATGCTCGGCACAACGTTCGGCAGATCGGCATAAGTGGAGAAACCACAGTCAGTGCCCGCCAATACACGTTCCTTACCTACCCGTTCCGCATAGGCAACGATTCGATTCGCGACGAGTTCCGGGTGCTCGATGTAATTGGTACAGGTGTCAATGACACCCGGTACCAAATACTTGTCGGCTGGGAGCGTTACACTGGAAAACACCTCGACCTCGTGCGCGTGCCTTGGGTTGGCACCTTCCAGGAGCAATCCAGCCGGTCTCGCTTTTAGAATCTCGTCAATGATGTTCTGAAGCGGCACATCGCAGTGATGTGGACCGTCGTAATTGCCCCAGCAGACGTGCATCCGCAATCGATCGACAGGAATGTTGCGAGTTGCGTGGTTGAGAATCTCGACGTTCCGAGCAACAGACTTCACAAACTCCTGCTCGTCCTGTCGATAGAATCCCAGGTGCCGGTTCATGGCGAGATCGGGGCAATCCAATTGCACCAAAAAACCAGCTGCCGCGATTGCTTCGTACTCCGGCCGCATGGCTTCGGCCAGCGCTTCCAGATAAGCATCCTGGCTGGCGTAGTGTTGGTTGATCTGGAATACAGAAACTACGCCAGGCGAAGCGGCACTCATGAATCCTTCGACATTCTCCTTGCCTGCAATGGCATTCGCCAGGCAATTGATATCACGCGCTATTTCTTCGCCACCGTGCGGGTTGGCTTTGACCTCGTCCACACAGACCAGGCGCATTTCGTCCACGTCTACGCGCCCTGACTCGATCAAGCGCTGCGCATACTCGGGAAACTCGATAATGTCGCCGAGTATTCCACTGGCTCTGGCTTCATCGGGATCACCTTCACCAAAGCCATCGAGACGGGATGTGATATAGGTGGCATAACTGGGTTTCGAGAGCTCGCCATCGTTGACGATATCGACACCTGCCGAGACCTGAAATTCGACAATCTCGTCGACAGCACGCTGGAGTTGCTGCTGCGCTTCTGCTGTCATGTCACCACGCAGCGTTTTCCACGAACTGGAGAACCAATCTGGCCGAGGCAGACTGCCAACGTGCGTGGTCTTGATTCTATCGATGTTCACCTGGCTCCCCTTCTAAGCGTGATAGCAGCCGCATTACGACCATCGAGTTGCTGGTTCAGAAACGAGCGTGTTAACGAACCAGCACGTAGATTCCACAAGCGCCTCCATCGAGACCCGTTACAGACCCACCCAGCATATGTGCGACGCCGACTTTAGCGGACTCGACCTGCATGCCCTGCGCCTGGCCTTTCAGTTGCCGAGCGATATCCCCAACAACCCGCACACCCGAGGCACTCAGGGGATGACCCAACGAGAGCAAACCACCGCTTGGATTCACGGGCACTTTCCCGCCGAGTTCAGTAGCGCCCGTTCTCAATAAATTGGCTCCATCACCACGTTTGCAGAGCTTCAGATCTTCGTAACGCAGAAGCTCCTCGTTCGCAAAAGCATCGTGTATTTCAGCAACGTCGATGTCCTCCGGCGAGATGCCAGCCATCTCGTATGCGTTTTCGATTGCCACTATGCTAAATGGGCTTTCAGTGATATCGCTTCGCTTGAAAGCATAGTCGCCGGAAACGAGTGAAGACCCCGAGATCTTTACCATTTTCGTGGTATGCCGCCGAGCATACGCTTCCGAACTGAGTATTACCGCTGCCGCACCGTCAGAATTGGGGCAACACTGCAACAGCGTAATGGGATCGCAAACGGTACGAGACTTCAGTATCTCTTCTTCACTCAGCTCTTTTCGATATTGCGCAAACGGATTGTGCATCGCATGCCTGTGATTCTTGGCCGAAACTCGAGCGAAATCTCGAACCGTCGCACCCTGCAGCTCCATCTGACGTCGTGCAACCGTCGAGAATGCAACCGGCATCGTACGACCAAGCTCTGCATCGAGGTCATCCCTGGACGCCAGAGCACCTGTCTTCGGCATGCCGGTAACCGCCTCCGTGCCAATTGCCATGCCAACGTCGTACAGACCAGAAGCGATATCCTTCCAAACACCTCGCACCGCCGTTGACCCGCCAGCACACGCATTCTCAACATTGAACATTTCGATTCGTGTAATCCCATGCGCCATCAAGATTCTCTGAGAATCGTCTTGCGCATCGAACCGCCTTGCGGTGTACGCGACCTGAATGTCCCTGGGGTCGATGCCGCAATCTTTTATCGCTGCACGAACCGCCTCTTGCCCGAGATCGGTCGCCGACCGCTCAGGCATTTTTCCAAATGTGGTCTGACCAACTCCCAGAACTACAACATCACGCATCCCGCGGCCCCTTCTCAACAGTTTCCAACTTGAACCGTCTAGGCTGGTATGAAGTGATAACCAACCACCGACTCGTCGCCAGATTTCCATACTTCTCCGACGACTAACCTAACGAGCATGCCGATGCTGACCGGATGATCCAGATGGTCCGGATGCATAGGCGCGAATACCTTTACACCTTCGTTCATGTCTACGATCCCACAGACATACGGTGCCTTTATGAATTCGGCATCCACTTCACTATGCGCGTACGAATGAATTCTTCCCTCTCCACCAAGTCGAATCACATCGAGCTCTTCATGAAAACATCGCATGCAAAACTCGACGTTTGCGGGATAGAAAACCTGGCCGCATTCTTGGCATTTCGCTGCAAGCAAGCGGCCATCGGCGCCCAAGTCGGAAAGGAGGTTATCCCGTATCGGTCGCCTGATCATTGGCTGCATGCCCTCCGATGCAACCCAATTTCATCGCGTGGCATTCAGCTCATCCCACCCTGCGCACCGCCACTCACGGCGATAACCTGTCCAGTCACGAAATCGGATAATGGAGATGCGAGCCAAAAGATGGCATCCGCTGCCTCTCTAATGGTTCCATTGCGGCCGAACAACGTGTTCTTGTTGGCACGAGGGGTATAAATCTCTTCGTTTGTTGGCGTCGCATCTCGATTGATTTTCAACCCGAGGGCCGCGGCCCGCTTGTGCGCTATTCCAACATGTATTCTGTGACCACCGGATTCAATCACTTCATCTTCCGATTGCGGCAACCCAAATCTGGTCTGCACGCCACCAAAAGCGACGGCATTGACATTGACTCGGTGCTTTCCCCATTCCTGAGCGAGTGTACGCATCAATCCGAGCATTGCCGCTTTACCCGTCGCATAGTTCCCGGCGCCGACAAGACCCCATTGTGCCGCCATCGAAGAGATCATGACTGTTTTTCGATGTCGTTCAATACCGGCCTGATCGTCATCTATTGCCGCTTGTCGGAAATAGGGCGCGCAGGCTCGAGCAATACGAAATGGAACAACCGCATGGATGTCCAGCATCGCCTGAAACTGCTCGTCAGACATCGCGTGGATACCGCCATCCCAAGCGTAGCCCGCACTATTGATAACACTATCGATGCGCCCGCGTTCATTCAGCACTGTTTCAACCAACCGATCACACGCATCGGCACCGATGAGGTCCGCAACAAAAGTCGAGACACGTTCCGAGCCGTACTCGTTGCAGATTCTAGACGCGGCCTCCTCTGTGGCCCGCTTGTCCAGATCCGCAATAACAACATGCGCCCCGTTTGCGGCCAGCATTTCTGCCGCTGCACCACCGATCCCTCGAGATCCACCGGTAACAATGGCGACTTGTTCTCGAAGTACTTCTGATTGTAGTGTCGGCTCGATTAACACCTATCTTCCTTTCCAAACTGGATTTCTTTTCTCAGCGAATGCCTGCAACCCCTCCTGCCAATCCTCCGAGCGTCGAACAACATCCGAGTACTGGCGTTGCTTGATCCACGCTTCATCGTCGCTCCAATCATATGCGTGCTTGACGATTTGCTTGGCAGCCTTCACTGCGACGGGACCACAGGCAATGACCTCTTTAGCCAATTCCATGGCGCCATTCAATGCTTCGCCCGGCTCCGTCACTCGATTGACAAACCCCAGTTCCGCCATCTTCTCCCCGGTCCAGGTCTTGCCCGTAACCGCAAGCTCCATGGCAAGGTGATAAGGAATTCTCTTTGGCAACTTGAAACAACCACCACCGATCGCTACCAACGATTTCTGCGCCTCGGGTAGACCCATTTTCGAGTTCTTCGCCGCGACAATGAGATCGCAAGCAAGACAGAGTTCCAGTCCTCCTGCCAGGCAAAACCCTTCGACAGCCGCAATCATGGGTTTGGCCGGAGGGATGTTCATGATCCCAAAACCCCCACGCCGCGTGGTCACACCAAAGTCGCCGTAGCGGGCAGCAATCAGGTCTTGACCAGATGAGAACACGTCTTCCGATCCCGCAAGAATGGCACAAAACAGCGTGTCGTCTTCCTCGTACGCATCCACCGCATTCTCGAGCGCTTGCGCGGTCGCGAAATCAAAGGCGTTTTTTCGATGGGGCCTGTCGACTTTGATGAGCAACACGTGTTCGCTGATCACCTTCGTAGAAATCGCCTCTTTTCCGGTGGGCTTTGCGTCCGGCACCTCCCCTTTCAGGTACTCAGTCTCTCTCATTTACGTTCCTTAGATGTTTCGTTCACGTCCTTCCCAGTATTTTTTTCGCAACCTGGTTTTCAGGACCTTTCCGGTCGGGTTGAGCGGTAGTTCGGAGACGAATTCATACACCCTCGGATGCTTGTAGCGCGCGAGACGCTCACCGACATGTTCTCGGAGGTCATCCTCCGTTACCGATGCTCCGTCGGCCCTGACGACAAACGCCATGGGCTGTTCGCCGAATTCCTCGTGCGGAGTGCCGATAACTGCGCAAGATAATACTCCGCCGTGAGACGCAACGACCTTTTCGATTTCCGCTGGGTAGATGTTCACACCGCCGGCGACAATCATGTCCTTGACTCTGTCCGTGATGAACAGATAGTCGTCCTCATCCAGGTATCCAACATCGCCGGTACGGTAGAAACCATTGCGCAACGTATCTTTGTCGAGCGGCGGTTTGCCGATGTAGTTTTTCAATACCAGCGGTGTATTCACCGCGATTTCTCCGACCTCGCCTCGCGGCAACTCGTTCCAATCTTCGTCGATGATGGCAACCTTCACGCCGGCATGAATTCGGGCGCTACTTGCCGGTTTGCGTATCTTGTCCTCAGGGCTCACCGCACCAACCATGTTGGCTTCGCTCAAGCCGTAGGTTTCCCACAACACCTGCCCAAAGTAGTCTACTGCCCACCTTGCCAGGTCTGACCCTACGGGGGCCGCTCCCGTAACCAGCGTGTGCATTGACGATACATCGTATTTTGCGAGCACTTCGCCAGGGAGCGATCGAATACGTTGCAGCATCGTGGGCACGGCCGTCCACATATTCACTTTGTGCTTCTCGATCGTCCTCAGCGCGTTCTCTGCATCGAACGGGCTCAGCAACACGGTAGTTCCACCCGTCGCAGTCGCTACTGTCGCCGCCAGCGGTCCGGCGCCGTGATGAACAGGAAGCGAGAGCATGACCACCCTTCGCCCATCCGGACGAAGCGGTCTACTCGCTATCGAACGCAGATATCGTTCGAGGCGCTCCTCCTCCTCCGGCGTCGCGGGCGGGTCTGCCGGTGGCACGCCTTTGGGGTTGCCGGTGGTTCCCGAGGTATAAATCACCATATTCGGGCGAGCCTGCCCGAAGCGTACTCTCGGCGAATTCTCGACCAACAGGTCTTCGACACGCAGCCACTGCTTCGAGGGCTTTGCGCCATGTGTTAGCAGAGTTCCAACGTCGTGTTTCAGCCATGCGCTCGGGTCATCGTCATCGCATGCCAGCCCTTTCGCACCGCTGTCCTCGAGGATATACAGTGCCTCTTCGGCTGTGAGTCTGTAGTTGACCGTAACTTGGACGACACCCAGCTTTTGGCACGCTCGTTGGACGATGAACCAGGTGAATCCAAGCTTGAATCGCATCCCAAGTCGATCTCCGCTTTCGAATCCTGCACGAGCGAGCCCTTCAGCGACACGATTTGCTCGGTCGTTCCATTGAGCATACGTCAGAGAGTCGTCCTCGAACTGAACAGCCACAGCGTCCGGTGTCCGAGTTGCCCAATCCTCCGGAGTGCCGGCCTCTGCTTCGTCCAACATCTCTTGCTGCACAACAGGTTGTCTACGCATTATACAAGTTCTACAGCACGTAGATGCAGTATTTGACCTATATTTGGCCTGCAATCATAGTATGATTGAGCGCAAACGTTCAAACTGTTATTTTTATCGTATTGAAAACTCTTCTTGCAACCTCTCCAGTCAATACTCGCGGTTCGAGGCCGTGCGCTGTATGTCCAGGCTCGAAGAGGTAATACTCAATAACATCATCCACGGAGTTACACACATGGCGATATCTAGTGAAGAACAGGATGTCATCGACTATCTGCACGAACGGACAAACTACTCGCGCACGAAACTGGAAGAGATGCCTGACATCCACGCGAAAGATGGCGCTCTGGAATTCCAGTCTCACGGAGGCCTTCTCGAAATCGTCATGCCACACGAGAGCAAAATCAAGTACGACTATTTCAACGTCGAGCCAAAGCACATCGAGACCGTGAAACTCGGCGATAACACCGTTGGTGTAATGTATTACCTGGCTGGAAACGCCCAAGTCACAAACGGGCCCACGATCACGAATTACGCGGCTCGGGTCACCGAAATATTTGTCAAAGAGAGGGGCCGATGGAAAGGTCGCATGGGCCACTGGTCGCCCTTGTATGGGCAGAACGGATTGACGAGTACTTTCGACCCGGATTAGCCCGAAGCAGGCAGTTGGTGACGGGTGCTGGCTAGACCAATACGTTCATTTCGTGGCGTTGCGTTCCTTCAATGCACCCACGTAGCTGACCCCCCAGCTCTTTGAAGTAACCCGCCTTCCTATGGGCGTCCAACGCCGCCTGGTCCGCATACTTCTCGAGAATGACGAAGTTGTCATGCTCCGTCGTTTTGCACAAATTGTATTGCAAGCAACCCGGCTCGTTTCTCAGCGAGGCTTCTGACATCTGGCGAACGAGGTCCTCGAATTCGCTTTCCTTTCCTGCCTTTACATCGACTTTGATAAACAAAACTATCACATCACCCTCTTCGTGCTGACGCGCACATGACTAGACTACGCATCTTGAAATCATAGTCAACATATTTTGCATTTGTAATCTTTCAACAGGTGATACTACTCACATAATGGATGCTCCTGAGGACATCATTGCCATGTTGCACAACAACGCTCCCATGGCTATAGGTTCCATATACGCAGTTTCCAAATTAAAATTTGTTTGATTGCGTATCATCTCGTTGTTAAGGTTACGCAAATAGCCGGATCAGGTGTAAGTCCAGATTGTCGCAACTCGACGAAATATCCACCAACATTCTCGAAGTTCTAGCGAAAAACCCGCGCACGCCAAACAACGCCATTGCGAAAGCAGTTGGCGTTGCTGAAGCCACGGTCGCGACACGGCTACGCCAAATGCGAGACGACAAGGTGATGCGTGTCGCGCTGCGGAAGGACTTTCACAGCGCGGGGTACGACTTTCAGACGACCGTTGACGTTTCTGTCAGCGGGCGTTCAGTTCATAGTGTGGCCGAGGAACTCGCTGCGCTAGACGCAGTCAAAGCCGTGATGATCCTCATGCGCAAACCGGACATTCTTGTCACGATCAATACCAAAGATCGTCAGGAGTTGGCGCATGTCTTGTCGAACCAGGTATCCACTATTCGCGGCATCGCTCAGATCGAGACACACGCTGTACTGAGAATTCGTAAATCAAGGGTGCGCTATGTCAACCTCAAGTCACGATACGGTGATTGACGAACTAGACGAAGCAATTATCGCAGAGTTTCAACGGGACGGTCGGCAGAGCAATCGTGAAGCCGCCAGAAAACTCAACGTATCCGAAGGAGCAGTTCGCCAAAGACTCAAACGTCTTCAGGACAACAAGATCGTCGTTTTCAGTTTGCTGGTCGATACTGCAAGCTCAGGCAATCACTTCGGCGCCATATTCCGCATCAACGTGGCGCCCAATCAAACGGAACGATTTCTGGAAAACGCCGAATCGCTCGATGAAGTTACCTATCTTGTCGAGTGTGCTGGACGCTACAACGTTGCCGGTTTCATAAGTACCAAAGACCAACGCACGGCGATGAAACTCGTCGACAAGCACTTTTTGTCAGCCAAAGGCGTGAATCAAGTCGACATCATCCAGTTGGCACAACAAATCAAACACAACTTTCTAGAGACGGTGATCGTTGAAGAACGGTAAGTATCTCATCTTCTGCCTCTGACCAGTCTTCCGGGTCGCGCACCCGTGTCCTGGTCATGCTCACGTACCAGAACGCCATCCACGATCGTAGCGCGATACCCGCGTGCCGCTTGCAGGAATCGCGGTCCACCTGCCGGTAGATCGTGAACCAGGTGAGGCGGATCAATCGTCAGGTTGTCGAAGTCCACGACGTTGATATCAGCTCGCTTTCCAACCGCCAAAACGCCACGATCGGACAAACCATAGAGGTCTGCATTGTCCGAGGTGTGTTTCTTGATCGCATATTCGAGCGGTAGCGTACCCCGCTTGCGATCTCGCGCCCAATGTGACAATAACCATGTGGAGCACGACGCGTCGCAAATGAAGCCGCAATGTGCGCCCGCATCCGCAAGCCCAATCACCGAGTTGGGATCAACCAGCATCGCTTGGAAACTGTCACTGTTACCGCCCAGATAGTTTGGCAACATGATTATCGTGCCAGTGCCTCCGTTTGTGAGGAGATGGTCGTACATTATTTCGTCCGCACTTTCGTTGGACCTCTTCGCGATTTCCGCAACGGACTGTTCGGTCGGTTGCTCGTAGTCGACTTCAGACTCGATGAGAAAGACCCGATCCAGGAACTGAGGCACCATCAAGTGAATGCGGTCATTGATAAGCTCAGAGACTGGCGGCAAGTCTTTTTCATTAACTATCGCATCTCTAACTTCCGGTTTGTGCAGAGCTTGTAATCGCTGCTCCCACGGAAGGTCCGCAAGCTGCACGTAGGTTGGTCTGCCAATAAACGGATGAGAAGTTTGCCAGCTTAGCAGAGCACCAGCCGGACGCGTGCCGACTTGCGGGTACAATCGTGATCCACTGTGGTTTGCTTTTGCGGTGATCTCGAAGGCTTCCCTCCATGCATCGGGGTTTTCCAGATACTCGATCATGAAATACGTGACGGGAAGCCCGCACTCCTTCGACAGGCGACCCATCCAATCCAGCTCCGCCGACAAGGCTTCCTCGGACCAGCTGGTTTCCAGACCACCTCGTCCAGTCGACCCACCGGGCACAACCTCGAATACTGTTTTAAACGGCTCCATTGCCTGAGCGATTGCAAATAGTTCGTCTTCGTGAGCAAACGTCCCCGGCACGGGTTTGCCACTCATCGACATATGACCGAGGATTCGAGACGACGAAAAGCCCAATGCGCCTGCTTCCATTGCTTCCACAGTCGCCTGTCGCATGGCTGTAACATCTTCGGTCGTCGCCGCTTCGTTTTCTATGCCTCGCTCACCCATCACATACACACGGAGCGGACCATGTGGAAGCTGGGTCGCGACATCCATGCTCCATCTTTTCTGGCCGAGCACATCCATGTATTCAGGGAAGGTTTCCCACACGAAGTCGATTCCCTCGTGCAAAGCCGTGCCAGGGATGTCCTCCACACCTTCCATGAGCTCGATCAACTCATCTTCCTGCCCTCGAGTTACCGGCGCAAACCCGACACCGCAATTTCCCATGACGATGGTTGTTACACCATGACTGGAGGAAGGCTCCAAAGCATCATCCCACGTCGCTTGCCCATCGTAGTGCGTATGAATATCGATGAAGCCCGGCATTACCAATTTGCCTTCAGCATCGAGGGTTTTGCCCGAACGCTCTGCAATTGACGGCGAGACATCGACAATCGTGCCGTTACTGATTGCGAGGTCAGTCAGATGCGCAGGTGACCCGGTGCCGTCCACTAACGATGCGTTCTTTATTACCAGATCATGCATATCTTGCCCCTGTCAGGAGTATGACCGCCACTGGGCCATGTGCGAGACCGACCGCGCCGGTAGTCGATACGCTTGTCTGAATCTGGTACCAATGCTGTAAGCAATGAGCACCCGTCCACACGGCAGGATAAACGTATGTGATGGCTCTTCCCTCCAATCAACTTGAAGCGTCAGACGCAATCAATCCACTTGGGGAACCGAATCTCTTTTCGAGCACCTGTTCGAAAGTTGAATCTGTGCCGCTAATCGCATCACCGGAGCCTACCCTGAAGACTTCCGCACCTCTTAGACTCGATGGCGTTTCTCCGTCGGCCAGGTCCTGTGCGGCCTCGAGAATGTGTCTGCGGAAATAGACCACCGCCCGATCCGTCTGAACAAGCAACTCACCCGTTCGATCGTGGATTGTTCCCTGGCTGTATTGCACGACGGCGTCTTGCTCTTTTACGCCCTTGACGCCGCTAAAGGAAAACGGTTCGCCACTCGCCTGGAACTCGCGGTCGAGCATGAATTCATTATCGGGATTGGCCAGTGGATAGAAATTTTCGTCGGTTGCAGGAATGCCGCCCCGCTTGCCGGATTCATAGTCGGCGCGTTCTCGATCCGTCAATGGACGATGCAGGTTATAGGCATAGTTGAATACCCATGTATTTGTGTCGTCGATGGGGGTCCATGTACCACCAAAATTCGTCTCACCTGGAAACGCATGGGGTGTTAGAACCATGTTGGGCATCAAGAACTGCGTAATCCGCCAGTACGAGCCTTCGCCATCGGCACTACGTGCGGCGCCGATGGCCATGCCCGCGTCGTGATCGATGAGGTGCATTCTGGGCGCGCCGTCTTCTGCAATCCATCGGAATCTCGCCTGTTCCGGATTCTCATTCTCTTGGCGCTCGGGAGCTGCGACGGGACCGTGCAGAAAGGTGAAATGAGAAGTATCGATCGCACCCTCCAGCGGGTGCGCCCAGTTGGTCTTTTGCAGAAACTTTGAAACATGAACATGTGAATCCGGCAGCCCAATAAAGGGAAACCGGGACAAGCCTTTTGAATGCGTCGTGCCTTCCCTAGCCTTGAACCGCGCCCAAATCGCACCATTGCTCTCCTCGACCTCCAGCGCCTTTATCGCGGCACGAGGTTTCATTTTCTTGGCGGCAGCGTCGGTCGTGTTGGGCATGTCGACACAATTGCCATTAACGTTGAATTTCCAACCGTGAAAGATGCACCTCAGCCCGCTCTCTTCGTTTCGACCGAAATACAGTTCTGCCTTGCGATGTGGACAGCGAGATTCGACGATGCCGACCTGACCGGACGTATCGCGAAAAGCGACGAAGTCTTCCCCAAGCAATCTAACCCGAACCGGTGGACAATCAGGATCAGGTAACTCTCTCGATAATAGAACCGGATGCCAGTAGCGTCGCATCAAGTCTCCGACGGGCGTACCAGCCGAAACACAAGTCAGTCGCTTGTTGTCTTCAGCAGTGAGCACCACACCCTCCCTGCGCGATTTCGATTGAGCGGGTTCTAGCGTATCTCATCGATATGGTCATTGCTAGATGGAAATACGATTTTGTCCTGCTGTTTTGTCGAAATCCTCATTGTTGGCCGCAATGTAGTCACAAATATCCAAATGTTCTCGAATACGAGGTGGATATGCGTAATTGCACTCGTCCTGCGCGTTTTGCTTCAGCGACGAACCGTCGACGCCCTGGCGACGAACGTTGGTGACGGACGCAGGCTAGATTCATCAATACAGCGGCGCGTCGTCGTCCACTGGAATGAACAAACAGGTGCGGGGTTCTCCCTCTACGGCGTTGCTTTTGTGACCGCGACCGGTGCGATCTTCCGCAAGTAGAATCGACCCTGGACCCATTCGACGAATTGTTCCATCTCCCACCTCGAGATCCACGTATCCAGTCAGATTGACGACCAACTGCCGCTTCGGCGCGTTGTGAAACTCCAGCGAATAATCCCCGTCCACCTCACGAAAAATGACACCATCGCCCTTGAACAACTGCGAATACCTTCCGGATCCGGCAGGGTTCAACTCTATCTCGATATCTTCGAAGTGCGACTCTCCGTCGTCTCCGGAATACAGTCTTACTATTTGCACAACAACCACCTCGCTGGAATCTGAATATTCACATATAGACCACCACTTATATCCTATGATGAATAATTTCCTAAAAACAATGCAATTAGATTCAGAATTAGTATGATTTGGTTAGGTAACGCGTATTTTCAAGTTGAACTGGAGAGGTCCGGTGACCACGCGAGAACACAACTCTGAAACAAACGTGCACTATCTCATTCGGCGTCGACCCGGCGTGCTGCGAGAGACGCTGGTCGCGCACTGGCTAGTCGGCCACATGCCGAAAATCATGCAGGCATACACTGCAGGTGCAGGGCCTGACATCAAACGATATCGAGTGGCGCTTTTTGAAGAGCCAGGCTCAACCGGCAACTTGTCCGAGTTCGATGGTGTCGCAATGCTCACCACGGGTCGACAGCCCATGGTTCCGCATGAGCCATTTGGCACGCACCCGACGGATGACTTTCAGAAAATCGTTGAACCCTATTGGCCATGGCACACGATTGAGCAGGCAATTATCGAGCCGAAGGTCGAGTATGTCCCGAATACCGACCCTATCCCCCGAATCGAGTCCAGCCAGATTTACGTCTACCAGTTTCTGGAAGCGAACGAGCTACAAACCACCGAAGATCGCATCGCTTACTGGAATAATCACCGAGGCCCGACCGTCCAAGAGCGCCTCGATGGCTGCGGCGCAACCGGATACAACGTGAGCATTTCGGATAACACCACCGATAGTCCTTACACCGCAATTGAAGAGTTCTGCTTTGGCGACCTGACTCAGTGGGAGGCATTTCGAGAACGCCATGACAGGTATCGGGACCCGAAAGCTCGAAGTGTCGCAACCGCGGTATCGACGACTCAATTCGTCGGCGTCTAATCCACCTGATCGCATGCTCCGATGGACTACGCTATCGCAGATTTGTGGTCTGCCAATGAACTCTTCAACCCAGCAAGAACTCGACAGGTGCCTTCATACGACGTCTCGTCCACGCGCAATGGCGCGGCGATAAAATCGCTGATACCAATGGCTTTCAATTGTTGTAACTCCGCACCGATCTCGGAGGCATTGCCAATGATTGCGATGTCTGCGTGACTTGTCGCACCTTGTTGGTGCTTCAGTTCTTCGTAGCTCTCCCGTTTCGGTCCGGTTTCGAGCAAAGCGTGAACGAGCGCCCTCGTTCCCGGAATATCGTCGGTCGCAACGACAGGCAGGATTGCCGTTACCCGTGGCGGTGGTTTGTTGGCAGCCATTGCTGCTGCATTGATCCTGGGTACGATGACCTGCTCGAGTCTTTCAGCATTTACCAACCAGGGCAACGTGCCACGCGCCAGGCTTCCGGTTACTTCCAGCATCAATGGGCCCATTGCTGCGACCATGACCTCCACCGGACGAAAACCGGGGGGACGAAGGCTGATGTTGGCGCCAAAGAACTCACCTCTGCACTCCACGTGTTCACCCTGGCACAGCGGCACGAGTATTCCCAGGTACTCACTCATCCGCAGCGCAGGTCGGCTAAAACCTACGTGGTACTCGTCTTCCATGAT
This sequence comes from Candidatus Azophilus sp., assembly GCA_965221465.1. Classification (GTDB taxonomy): domain Bacteria; phylum Pseudomonadota; class Gammaproteobacteria; order Pseudomonadales; family Azotimanducaceae; genus Azophilus. Next base: position 3,710,033 of record OZ244892.1, on the reverse strand, counting down.
GGGCTGGTGAGATGCACCAATGCCAAGCGTGAATCGGCCCTCGAGAGCCATGTTGGTCGTGATCGCTTGCTGTGCCATCGCGACTGGGTGTCGAGGAAAGGCGGGCACTACCGCGGTGCCGAGTTCAATGCGTTCCGTTCGTTGCGCTGCCACGACCGCCGCGGTCATGGCATCCATCCCCCACGGACTATTGACAATCCAAAAGCTGTCGAACCCATATCGTTCGGCACCGACAGCCTCATCAATAACCTCCGACATCGTCACCCGTGGGTTGAGGCGATCGGTTACCTGGCTGCTCAAGATTCCTATATTCAAGACTGTTTCTCCGTCTTCTAGTACAACAGAAACGCCCAATCAGTGGGTCTGTCCACCATGAGCTTGCCGACGGATTCAAATCTTGCCGATGAGGTAAAGGCGTGCTGTGTGAGCGTTGCGACATCCCGATGATAACGCTCGAAGTTCAGCGTACCTTGAATCGCTGAGGTTCCCGCCACACTTCGGACCAGTTCGATGACTTCGCCTGCAGCTTGTGTTCCAAAGGATCCCGCAAGCTGCAAATCCATCTTGTGCTCTTGCGTTGGGGCTTTGCCCTGTACTACGCATTCCCAAAGCTCATCAATGCTCGAGAACAAATAAGCACGGGCCGCATCCAGTTTGGCTCGTGCTCGAGCAAGTTGTGACTGCGCCACGGGCCTATCGCCGACAGTCGCTGGAGCAAAGGCGGGTGTTTTCCTTGCGGCAAGATCCAAGGCTTCGTTGAGCGCATTACGCGCACTCGACAAGCATACGATGGTTACGAAAGGTGTGCCCGCGATGGGTCCGCATTGATACAGATGCCCATCGAATGGGGGATTGGGGTTTGTTATGGGTCCAAGCAAGTGGGTGTGAGAGTTCGGCACAAACACGTTATCGACAACGACATCGTGACTCCCGGTCCCCCGCATGCCCAGCGTGTTCCAGTTGCCTGTGATATCGAGATCCTCAGCCTTGTACAGACAGCGCATGATCAGAGGTTTATCGTCTTTCATGCGAGGCTTGCCATCGTCGAGAATCATCGTGGATCCAGCGATCCAGTTCGAATAATCGCAGCCACTGACAAACGAGATCGTTCCAGAAACACGGTAACCTCCTTCCACTTCGGTCGCGCGCCCGAGCGGAAATGGCGAGCCCGCGGCGATGGTCATCGGGTTCCCGAAAATCTCTCTTGCCGTATCAGGGTGGATCGCGCCACCTGCCATGCTTGGCCCGTTTGCATTTGGGACCGCCCAACCAACTGCACTATCAATATTCGCTAGCGCTTCGAATACTCGGTAGGAACTCGAAAGGTCGATTTCGAGTCCCCCAAGCGCCTTGGGTATCCACATGCGGAAAAATCCGGCATCGCGGAGTGCATCGATTACCGGAGTCGATATTTTGCGATCGGCTTCTGCATTTCTGGCGTATTGCCGAATCAGGGGTTCGAGTTCGTCCACTTTATCGAGGAGTTCGAGCGTGGTCCGATTTCCTGAGCCAATGTTCATTGGTCTCCCGTGGTGCCAGGTTTTGGTCCAAGGCAGAGGGCGATCATCTCGTCCGTGATGGTCGCTTGGGGCATGGTGGCTTTGGTCAATTGCGTTGCGTCCTAATTCACTGCCGAAACTAGCGGCTTGATGTTGACGGGAATGCTGGATTGTCGTGGCATAAAGTTGATCGACTCGAGGTTTTCGCTGAGAGACACCAAGTTGTTGACACCCGATTCACCATCGTTCGACGTCATATGAAACGCTGAAACGACACCAGGCTTTAGTGTGGCATCGGCTTGTGCGGTGGCCTTCATTGACCCACAACTGGAACTGACTTCGACCAACTGATTCTCTTCCAGATCGATACGCTTCATATCCTCAGGCGCCATGTGCACCACGTTCGATGGGTGTTTGCCCAGCGTTCGATTCGCATTCCGATACGCACTGTTCATCGTCTCCAAACGCCTTCGACAGACCAACAGAAGATCGAAGCGTGCGTCTGACGTTTTTCGAAGGTAGCTTTGAAATTCTTCGACGACATCATCAGGACACACATTCAATCGATTACCGTCATCTTGCCGCGCAGCTTCAATGACTGTTGGTTCGTCGGCTGAGCCAAACCCGTGAGGATCTGAGCGCAGCTCTTCAATAGAAACGTTGCCACCGAGTTCACACAGCAACGATATGAGTTCTCCGGTGCTCGGCTTCGTGTTCATATCGAGTCGAATGCCTCGGTGGACATCGTCCCGCAGGCCAATTGCCGGGCGCTTGATTTCAAGCGACTGATTCATTCGCTGTGAAACTTCCCAGAAGAATTCCCAATCATCGACCAGAGATGGTAACGGCTCGATCACTGCTTTCGTGTACTGCGCGAACGGCGTCAGCGTGTGAGTATCCGATAACCCTGTGAAATCGTCCCGCTCATAGGGCGCCTTGACTGCGATTACAAAATCTGAAAGCTCCGTTGTTTCGGTCTCTCGCATGTCGAGCGTCACTAGCAGGTCCAATCTATTGAACGCCTTCCGGGTATGCGTCGGATCACCGAGGGCGCCAACAGGGTTGCCACCGACGACAATCAATGCCCGGATTCGCTCAACCGACTCACTCAGGATTTCACCGGGTAGTAGCGCAGTCGGAAACTCACCACTTACTTTGCCGGTGTTACCCGACAGACATTGCTCACTTCTTGCCCACCCACGAGAAGGTGGGACCACCGTCTCTGTCACAGGCACAGCGCCAAACAAGAGACCGCGATTTGCTATAGGATCGCCCGCTTTTCTGTAGCCTCCACACACTACATTTAGCGTTTCAATCAGGTGTTCTGCCAGGTTCGAGTACGGCGACATATTGGAGCCCGTTCCCGAAAATGCACTGCCACGCTTTGCGTTCCCGAAAAGCTCAGCAGCCTCGATGATCTCATCAGGAAGAACATTCGCTCGCTTCGCTGCAACCTTTGGTGTGATTGGCTGTACAAGTTTTTGCAACTTGTCAACAGAAGTAGCAAACCGACCCATAAAGCCCCGGTCTTCCACCCCCGTTTTAAAAATGTGATGCAACATCGCAGCAAGCACGATTGCATCTTCGCCCGGGTCAATCTGGAGATGAACGTCCGCCTTACGCGCGATTTCGGTCTCTCTCGGGTCGATGACGATGAGTTTATGACCTTCACGCTGATACTGCCGGAGATGGCTTAGCGGATTGCGTCGTGACGGATAGGGGCATGTCGGTGCGCCCATGTGGGAAACCGATGGATTTGTACCCACCAGGAGCGCGACATCGCAATCGGGACCCACATACTTGCCGGTTGCGAAAAACCCTAGCCGGTCAGCAGTCACCCACTTCGCAGATTGATCGATCGTGATGCTCGAAAACAGATTGGGCGACCCGACAGTGCTGCCAAGCCAACTCTTTACTACCGCATGGTTCAGGGGGTTTTGATTCGTCCCGGTGCCATAATACAAACCAATCGACCTTGGCCCATATTGATTCAACAGGCCAGATAATTTGTCTGCTACTTCATCGTAGACTTCTTCTGGCGAGAGCAATTCTCTAATGCCATTGTTCCGCTTATAGGTTTGTGTGAGGCGATCTTCGCCATTTTGATGGTCGAGGCTCGTTTTGCCTTTGAAGCACAGATAGCCCTTGCTGTGCGGATGCACGGTGTCGCCTCGAATGGAAGCGATTCTGTTGTTTTCCACTTCGAGTTCGACACCGCATGCAGCCTGGCAATTCCGGCAGAACGATATGCGTCGTTCCATTCAGTACCACACCGATTCTAGAGTCGCAAAGTAAACTCTAAGCCTACAGTTCTGGGCCGATTGACACTCGCGCCAACAACCGCGTTGTCCAATTCTCCTTGAGCGTTGATATATGGCGCAGCGGTATACTCGATGTGCTGATACTGAATTTCATTTGTGAGGTTTTTCGCGTACGCAATGAGTGACCACTTTTCCGCCTCCAGACCTAATCGCAGATTTACGAACGATTGATCGTCCAGTTTTGTAGAAGGGAAGTTCTGTGGCGTGGAAAAACTACTGTCAACAAATTGATAGCCCAGGTGCCCAACGAAGGTTAATCCCGGATCGCTAATGGGAGCACTTACGTCAATGCCTGCGGAAATCGACCACTCTGGGGCGTTGGCCGGTTCATTGCCGGATACCACGTCGAAGGGGAATCCAAGGGCAGCGGCAGCAGGGATCAGCAAGATATTGCCATCGAACGCTGCATCTTGGTAACCAATGTTTGCATAGATTTCCACATAAGAATTCGCGCGTAATACTCCTTCAAATTCAAAACCTTCGATTTCTATATCTGGCCCGTTGACCGCGAGGACCAGTGGCACTGAAGTCTGTACTTGAGGATCTTTGTACTTTGTTTGGTACACGGCTACATTCGTAATGAGCTTCCCGTCATTCCAACGTGCCTTTATTCCGAACTCGAGAGACTTTGCACTGTCTTGATCATGAGTTCGGAGTCGAGCGAATCCAGCAGGGTCGAAGCCAGCCGCGATCGCTGCCGAGTTTGGCGCATTCAGGTTACCGTTCCTTACTCCCTCCGAAAACGATGCGTACAAGAGGGCGTCTTCACTCGCATCGAGCTCGACCGCAACCTTTGGCAGCCACTCTTTGAGTTCGAATTCTTCCTGGACATCGAATCCAAAAAACCGGGTCAACGCGATTCCGTCCGAGGTTGGCATCGGCAGAGGTGGCAGCCCGATTGCCAGAGCAGTGAATGGGTTGAGGTTCGTGCCGGTGATTGCCGTGGCCTCGATTGTTTCGTCGACGTGGCGGACACCTGCAATCAAACGAAATCTGTCAGAGAGTTCTAGCGTTGCTTCTACAAAAGCAGAGAACTGCTCCGATTCGTAGTCGGTTTCAGACAGGAATATCGATGAAGTGGCCGGATTCGTGAATACCGGATTCTCGAATTCAGGTGCATCCGCGCCGATAAACGTAGTCAACTCGGTATCCTGAAAGTAAGCGCCTGCTATAAAGTTGAAGGGGCCGTCGAGATTCGAAACAAAGCGAACCTCCTGCGTGAAGCTTTCGTCTTCAGAGTTCGAAAATCCAGTCGGTGTACAAGTACTACCGGCACCAATAATGAATGGACAGAAAACAGCCAGGCTGGGCGCGTTAAACTGGCTGACTTCACGTTCACGCTCGTACAAGCCCGTAATTGAACTGAGGGCAAATGAGCCAAAGTCGTATTCGAGTTTCAGGCTGTACAAGTCAAAATCGTCATCATGTGCTCCGCCAACGACAGCAGCGAGTTGCAGATCGCTTGCGTCCGTTGTCGGTGCAGGCGCATTGACGAGATTCGTTGCGCCTGCTTCGTCTCGACTGAATTGTGCAGAGAAACGGGCAGAAAACCGATCGTTCGGAGTTAACAATGCAATGAGCCGTCCGCTCGTGGATTCGTAGGTGTTGAAGTCGGAGTCATCGAGAACCGGATTGTCGATGTATCCGTCGTCGTCTCGCTGATTCACGACGAGGCGTACGCCGAAGACATCGGGAGACAGCACAACAGTGGTCGCGCCCGATATGGAGTAATTGGTACCGCCACTAGTTGTAGATGAGACCCCTGCTTTGACGACCGTATCACTACCGGAATCGCCCGACAGATCAGGGTCTCTGGTGAAGTACCGAATCGTACCCCCGACGGAACCCTCACCGAAAAGAGTGGGTTGCGGACCGCGCAGAATCTCTACTCGTTCGTAATCGAAGAAATTCAGGTCTCGCTGGCTGCCCAATGAAGCGGCTATCGGGATATCGTCCAGGAATTGGCTGACGAGCGGCCCCGCTTGACCGTTGTCAGCGAAGAACAGCGCGGTATTGTTCGAGATGCCGCGGATGCTGACTTCATTCTGGTTCGGACCGCGGTCAAAAAGATTCAGCCCAGCAGTTCGACGGGCAACGTCTTCGAAATCCAGAATGCCTTCTCTTTCGAGTTCGTCCCCAAGCGCGCTTATGCTGGCGCCGATGTCCTGAACTGTTTCCTCCCGGAAACGTGCCGTTACGATGATTTCCTCAATAGAGTCATTTTCTGCTGCTTGTGCGTAACTGTTCGAGGGTACGAATTGGCTTGCGAGTAAAGTGACGCTGAGCGCTGTCGCCGCGTAGATTGATTTGTACATGCGACTCTCTCCACATTTTTCACGATGTATCGGGGGGCTTTTACCACCCCGAGCCCGATGCTACGCAATATGTATATGAAAAACAAATTATATTTTGATATGCAGGCTCAAAACTCCACGATGGCCAAATAAACATAAACGCACTCGCGTATGTCTAGTGAAAGGAGTACGAAGGAGTCGGGATACCGCTACCGCCATCGAACAAACAGCGAAGACCATGTCCCGGCGTTGATGCCGCATAGTCGCGCCACCGGTTTTTCCAAGGAAAAACAATGTCTTGCCGAGGTTGCGCCGCAACTCCGCGCACCTGGCCAGACCTTTCCATGAACAGTTTTCTGCGACCGCCAATAGCAACGAAACTCCCAACTTTGTATCGGCCCGCATTTCGTGCAAAATGTCGCGATGTTTCGAATCACCAAGCACAGTTGGATACGAAGGCTCGGCATAACCCTGTTCCTGGCAGGGCAAGTCTTCTTCGTTCTGCACGCGAGTGAATTCGGCTCCAACCCCCATGAGCACAATGGCGTTGCCTGTATTGCGAGCTTGACCGATGAGCTGGAAGGGCTGCTTCCGGCCACAAGCCTCGCTGCACCAACGTTCACTACCTCGGTCCGCACTGCCGCGAAGCCCTGTAGACAGGCACGGCCAGTGCGTCTGCACGCCGTCCGGCCTCCGCCCACCGGCCCTCCTTCGATCTAGAACGCGCTGATTTCCTGGCGCCGCTAAGGGCGCTGGCGCAACTCTGCTTCGCGCTGCGCGCATGCCCTTGCGGCCTTGCAAACGTTTATGGATCGAAAAATGACTGAACACACACCCAGGCTGGCGGCGCTCGCTTTCGCTGCCGCACTCACTTGCTCCCAGGCGCTGCCCGTTGCAGCGCAAGACACAGACCAAGACACGGAAACGGACGCCTCCAATCAGGTCGTGGAGGAGGTTTTCGTGGTCGGCAAGCGCCGCGCGTACCAGGGAAATTTCGACGATCTCGAAAAGCCCTCGGCGGACCAGACCATCGATGAAGAGTTGCTTCGCCAGGCCGGCGCGATCAACCTCGACGAAGCGCTGGACCTTTCGGCATCCGTTGCCCGGCAAAACAACTTTGGCGGTTTGTGGAACGCCTTCTCCGTGCGCGGCTTCGCTGGAGACATCAATCTGCCCAGCGGATTCCTGGTCAACGGCTTCAATGCCGGCCGCGGTTTCGCCGGCCCACGGGACCTGGCGGGCATCGAGTCCGTGGAAGTGCTCAAGGGGCCGCGCTCTGCGCTGTTCGGGCGCGGCGAGCCCGGCGGCACGGTCAATCTGATCACCAAGCGGCCGCAGTTCGAGAAAACAGGAAGCTTTCTGGCCAGCTATGGGCGCTGGGACCAAATGCGCTTCGAAGGGGATGTGCAAACCACGGCAGGCGCCAGCGACCGGCTGGGGCTGCGCATCGTCGGATTCTACGAGGATGCGGAAAGCTTCCGGGACACGGTCGAGACCGAGCGCGTGGGCTTCTATCCGTCGATCACCTGGGATGTTGCCGAAACCACCAGCGTGACTTACGAAATGGAGTACACGGAGCAGAAGATTCCCTTCGATCGCGGCGTTGCCTATTCCGAGACCTATGGTTTCACGCCGCGCAGTACCTTCGTCGGCGAGCCCGGCGACGGGCCCATCGAGACCGAAGTGCTCGGCCATCAGCTCGAGGCCCAGCACAACTTCTCAGACAACTGGAGCCTGCTGGCCGGCCTGGGGTACAGAGACACCTCCTTTGCCGGCGGCGCCTCCGAAACCAACTTCGGCGGACGCCAGACCTATTTCCTGGATGGCCGAACCCTGTCGCGGTTTTTCCGCTATCGAGAGTTCGATTCGGACTACTTCGTGGCCCGTGCTGAAGTGGCGGGCGAGTTCAACACCGGCGCCCTTCGCCACCGGCTGCTCATGGGTGCCGACTACGACCGTTTCGAACTCAACTGGTTCATCTTGCGCTACCGACCTGGCTGGTTTCCGGGGAACACCGACATCAGCACGCTCGACCCGGCGGCGTATCTCTTCCTGGACGTGTTCGACCCGGTCTATGGCCAGTCTCCGCAACCGGTGCCTGGGCCAAACACCAACCGAGATGAAGACCTGAAAGGGCTTGGCATCTACATCCAGGACCAGATCGACCTCACCGATCGGCTGCAGGTTCGCCTCGGCTTGCGCTGGGACGACTTTGACCATGACTTGACGAACCTGCGCGCGGTTCCCGCGACGACCACCACCTCATCGGACACCCGCGTCTCACCGCAGTTTGGCGCGGTCTACCTGGTCAACGAGGGTGCCAGCCTCTACGCGTCCTACGGCGAGGGCTTTCGCCAACAAGCGGGCTTTGACTGCCAGGGCAACCAGTTTTCGCCCAACATAACCGAGTCTGCGGAAGTCGGCCTGAAGTTGGATGCGTCGCAATTCTCAGCCGGGGTATCCGGTTCGCTCAACTTTGCGCTGTTCCAGGTGGACCAAAGCAACATTCTGGTGAACGACGACCGGCCGGAGTGCCAGGACGTCTGGTCTTCCCACGATGCGGGCAAAGCACGCAGTCGCGGATTCGAAGTTGACGCAGACCTCGCCTTCGAAGCGGGCTTCAATCTGTGGCTGTCCTACGCGTACATCGACGCCGAATTCAGAACCAACAGCCTCGAAGCCGACTGGGGCGTGCTGATCGAGGACGGCGACCCGCTCATCAACTCGCCGAAGCATCAGGTGAACCTGCAAGTCAGCCAGAGCTTCCAGGTGGGCGGCATGCCCGCGCAGGTGGGCGCCGGCCTTCAATACACGGACAAGCGGCTGGGGTTCACGGCCTTCGATTTCAATCTGCCGAGCTACACCACCGCCCGGTTCTTCGGCCAGATCGCGCCCACGGAGCGGTTTGCCGTGCGCTTCGACCTGGACAATCTGTTCAACGAGACGTACTACACCAATTCGTACGCGGATGTCTGGGTCGAGCCGGGTGCGCCGCGCCGCTACCGGGTGACGGCGTCCTACTCGTTCTAGCTGCAATAGGACTTTGATCAGGTCCATGGTGCGACCACTTCCGGTTGCACCATGGACCAGCCCGAATCACCCCCAGAGCCGCCCAGCATGACCAACGAAAGCACGGCAGCAACCCGCATCGCGTCCATCGACGTCCTGCGCGTCGGAAACAAGCTGTTGCGCGCCATTGAGGCTTTTGGCTCGGTGCCCATGTTCATGTACGTCGTGCACTTGTATGTGTTGTTGGCCGCCTACTGGGTGCTGTTCCTGGTGTTCGGCGCAACCCACGGAGAGCGTTTCGGCTCGAGCAGCGTGGCGTGGATTTGGGCAGGCACCCTGGCTTTGGCGCTGGCGCACTACCCCATCGCGCGCGCTTTCGCTTCTTACAAGCACCGCGAGAAGCGCAGCAGGCCCTGGCTCAGATACTTCTAGACCGCGTGTTCAACCAACCCTGGAGATTCAATCGATGTCCATGATCTCAGCCCAGGCGCTCAGCGTTCAGCGCTCCGGCCAGCAAGTGCTGAAGGATGTCTCCTTGCAGCTGGAGCAAGGCGAGGTTCATGCCTTGCTCGGCGGCAACGGGGCCGGCAAGTCGACCACCTTGCTGACCTTCCTCGGCTTTCTTGCCCCCGCGTCGGGAAGCGCACACGTTCAGGGCCGCAGCGTGCACGAAAACGTCAGCGCTGCCCGACAAGCCATCGCCTACCTGCCCGAGGCGGCCAAGCTGTACGGTCACCTGAACGCCTATGAGAACCTGCGCTACTTCCTGTCTCTCGCCAACAAGGATACCGACCGGCAAGCGCTCGATGCCGCCCTGGACCGCGTCGCGCTGCAGCCCGAAGCCCGCGAGAAGCGCATGCAAACCTACTCCAAGGGCATGCGCCAAAAGGTCGCGATTGCCCTTGCAATCCTGAGAGAGGCGCCGATTCTGCTGCTCGACGAGCCGACCTCCGGCCTGGACCCCGCGGCAATTGACGATTTCAATCGGCTCGTGAGAGATCTTGCCGAAGACGGCCGAACCATTTTGCTGGTCACCCATGACGTTTACGGCGCCTGCCATGTGGCAGACCGCATCCATCTTCTGCGCAAGGGCGAGTTGGTAGGCACCTTCGACCGGCCATCGGGCATGGACCGCATCGACACCGAGGCGGTGCACGCCGCCTTCGCCACCCGAGCGGCCGCATGATGGGCAAGCTGTTCACCATCGCCGGGGAAGAGTGGCGGCTGTGGCTCAGGTCACGGCTCGCGCTCAATACGTTGCTGATCTTCGTGCTGCTGCTGACCTCGACGAGCGTTGTGACGGCGCTCAGGATGAGCAAGGAGCAACACGGGCGCGCGGAACAGCAGGCGGCTGCCGAAGAGACCTTTCTGTCCCAGCCCGACCGCCACCCGCATCGCATGGTGCATTACGGTCACTACGTGTTCCGCGCCCCCGCGCCCCTTGCGATGATCGACCCGGGCGTGGACCCGGTCACCGGGCAATCGATTTTCCTGGAGGGCCACCGGCAAAACACCGCCATGTTCGCCGACGCCAGGGCGAGCGCCGAACTTGGCGGATTCGAGGATTTGACGGGCGCGCTGGTCTATCAGCTATTCCTGCCCTTGCTGCTGATCGCCATCGGCCATGGCCTGATCATTCGCGAGCGCGAAGAGAACACCCTGGTGCCGCTGCTGGCGCAGGGCGTGACCGGTATTCAGCTCTACATCGCCAAGTGGATGGCCCTGGCGGCAGCATCCCTTGCGCTGTTGCTGCCCCTTGCGGTCATGTGCGCGGTCGCCATCTTGCAGGGCGCTGCGCCGCTGGCCAGCGTGGGCGTCATGGGGCTTTACACGGTTTACTTGCTGGTCTGGTGCGGTCTCATCCTGCTGGTGTCGAGCGTCGCCCGGTCGCGCAGCGTTGCCCTCGCCATACTGGCCCTGCTCTGGCTGGGCACCGCCTTGATCGTCCCGCGCATTGCCGTCGAATCTGCAAGCAGCGCAATCCCCGTTCCGGGCAAGCTCATGACCGACCTCGACATGCAGGCCGAGCTGCGCGTGGTCGGTGATAGCCACTATGCCGACGCGCCGGCCTTCCAGCAGCTCAGGGCGAATCTGCTGGCGCAATACAATGTGCAGCGATTGGAAGACTTGCCGGTCAATTTTCGGGGCGTGGTCGCTGGAACCGCGGAGGCGGATTTGACCGAAGTGATGAACAGACATGCCGAAGAGCGCATGGCGCTCGAAGTGGCCCAAGCCCGGTTCGCCGCCGCCTTTGGCTGGCTCTCCCCAGTGGTGGCGGTCGCCGCAGGTTCCCGCGCGCTGTCGGGGACTGACCTGGCCACCCACCATCGCTTCCTGCGCGAAGCCGAGGCCGTGCGCTTCGACTTCGTGCAGGGCTTAAACCGCGTGCATGCCGAGCAACTCGACTACATCGTTGACATCAATCGCAGCAACGACACCGCATCCGAACGGCGTACGCGCATGTCGGCCGAAAACTGGAGCGTGCTCGATACGTTCTCCTTCCAGCCCGCCGCGGCCGGGGAACGCCTGGCTCGCGCCGGGGCTTTCGTCGCCATGCTGGCGGGGTGGCTGCTGTTGCTGACCATCGGCGGCCTTCTTGCCGCACGAAGGATGCAGCCATGACCGGGCTCGAGCGCGAACTTCGGTTTCTGATCAATGACCGTGCGGCGTTGCTTTGGCTCGGTATCGCCGTGCTGGTTGCGGCCGTCTCAGTACTTCTAGGTCTGCGCGAGGTCACCGCGCAACGCACGGCCCTGAACGAATTGATCGAAGCCGACCGCGCCGAGCGGGCAGTGGTGGATGGGCTGTACCAGGACTGGGGCGAGGTGGCCTATTACACCTTCCACCTGACCTACGATCGGCCGTCGGATTTCGCCTTTGCCGCGCTCGGCCAGCGCGACACGTCGCCTTGGAAGCACCATATCCGCGCGCTTGCACTGGAGGGGCAGATTTACGAAACCGACGCGGACAATCCCGAGTTTGCCCTGATTGGCCGTTTCGACTTCGCCTTCGCCGCAAACCTGCTTGGTCCGTTGTTGCTGATCCTGCTGCTGCATGACCTGCGTTCCCGGGAGCGCGCGGCGGGGCGCTACGAATTGCTCGGCGCAACCGCAGCGAGCCCGGGCAGCCCGTGGCTGGCGCGGGCGGCCTTGCGGGTTGGCGCACTGATGCTGTGCCTGGTCGTGCCGCTCTGGGTTGGCGGATTGCCGGGCAGAACAGGCGCTTTGGAGCTTGGCCTTGCCAGCCTCGTCGTGGTCTTGCACATCGGTTTCTGGTGGGGCGTTTGCGCCGCCATCGACCGTTTCGGCTGGAGCAGCCCCGTCAACCTGACCGCGCTGGTCGGCGCGTGGCTGGCGCTTGCGGTCGTCGTCCCCGCCGCCATCGAGAGTTCCGTGGAGGCTGCCGTGCCCGTGCCGGACGGCGGCGAAATCATGCTTCTTCAAAGGGAGGCGGTGAACGACGCCTGGGACTTGCCGAAGTCCGCGACCATGCAGCCCTTCGTGGAGCGCCATCCGCAGTGGGCGGATTACACGCAGGTCGACCGGCCATTCGAGTGGAAGTGGTACTACGCCTTTCAGCAAGTCGGCGACCAGACCGCCGAGCCGCTGTCGCAGGCCTATCGCGAAGGGCGCATCGAGCGTGACCGACTGTCGGGTACGCTCGCCTGGCTGTCACCGCCCGCACTCTCCAACCGCGCCCTGCAGGCCATTGCGGGCACGAACATGGCGGCCTCGATGGCCTATGAGCAACGCGTGCGCGATTTTCATGCCGCCCTCAGGAACTACTACTATCCCAGGCTGTTTCGCGATGAGGCTGTCACAAGCGCAAGCATCCGGCAACGGCCTGACTTCGGTGCAATGGGCAAGTGAATCGAGACGTCGTGCCTGGCGGCTTTCAGGCGCATTGCGCCGATTTTGCAGGTGAGTTCGAGTTGCCCCGAGCTCGGAACCAAGCTCGGAAGCACTTTGCCTTCCGAGCACTTCCGAGTAATCTTCCGAGCTATGGAACTCACTGAAATCCTGCGCCAGCCTGAGGGCACGACTCTCGAGTTCAACCGAGAATGCCCCTCGCGGAGACCATTCCCGCCGCCGTCGCCTCAATTGAGCGGCACCTGTGGTCCGGCGCGGAAATCCGCGTCCGCAGCAGAAAGTTGGTGATTGTTGTTGACATATGTATAACGAACTGTCGTTTACTGACGAAGTCCGAACCTTCCTGAACGAGAATCTCACGCCCGAATTGCGTAAAGCGGGTCGTCTCGAGGCAGGCATATATGCCGACAAGCCGGTGGCAGTAGAGTGGCTAAGGATTCTGAACCAACAGGGGTGGGCGGTACCCGATTGGCCTGTCGAGTGGGGTGGCACTGGATGGGATCTGGCGCAGCACACGATATGGCAGAGGGAACTGAGTTTGGCAATGGCACCCAGATTGCCTCCGAATGGTTCGAAAATGGTCGGGCCAGCAATCATGCACTATGGCACCAGCGAACAAAAACAGTTCTATCTTCCAAGGATTCGAGAAGGCAAGGATTGGTGGGCACAAGGGTATTCGGAGCCCGACGCCGGATCAGACCTTGCTGCGTTGAAGTGCGCGGCCGTGCGCGACGGGGACGAATACGTCATCAATGGGACAAAGACATGGACGACGCACGCGCACGTGTGCAATCGAATCTTCTGCTTGGTGCGGACAGACAATGCTGCCAAGAAACAGCAGGGAATTACGTTTCTTTTGTTCGACATCGATCTGCCTGGCATTGAAATCCGACCAATCATGTCGATTTCGGGAGATCACGAATTCAACCAGGTTTTTTTCGACGATACACGAGTACCGGTATCGAGCCGTCTGGGCGAGGAAAACGATGGATGGTCTGTGGCCAAGTACCTGCTCAGTCATGAGCGAGGCGGGCGTTCGGCCACGGCGATGATGGTTGGAATCAATCATCTGCGAGAGTTCGTACAGGGACAAGCATCTATCGGTGAGGATTTGCATCAAGACCCTTCGTTCGCGAGGCATCTCGCGGAATTAGAGGTTCAGGTGCAAGCCTTCATCGCTTTCGAGAATAGAGCATTTTCTGCAGTGGAATCCGGACAATCAGTCGGGCCGGTTTCCTCTGCTTTAAAGATCCGGCGGACCGAACTTCGTCAGCGAATTGATGAACTGCTCTTGCAGGCTGTTACTCATTACGCCGTTCCATTCCAACCTGGCGTTCGCGAATTTCGAAGCGAAGTAGAGCCAATAGGCTCACTCACCGCAGCGGCAGCGATGCCGCGGTATTTGAATAATCGCGCGGCATCCATATATGCCGGTTCAAATGAAATTCAACGAAATATTCTGGCAAAGCAGAGGCTGGGGTTGTAGTGCCCGTCGTGGTGCCGCTCCGCCGTCCATTGCCGGATACAACCGAACCGGTAACCAGGTGTATCGCACAGAAGTGGACCACCAACTCGATACTGTTTGACGCAAGACGCATTACCCGGTTACCTGGTTGGACATTCGAGTTTCTAAAGCAAACCGCTACTCTATCAACAGGGATTTCGTGTTGGCGATAAGGCAGACGTCGCTCGTCAGATGTTCTTTGCGAATGCCCTTTCTTGTTCCAGATGCGATGTTTTGATTGATTGATCAATCGCGCCACCGTGATTCTGATGCGAACTCGTATCGATGTCCTCCAGCACAATCTCACGGTTGAGAACCTTCTGTTTCCAGTTCTGGTGTTCTTGATCGAGATCATGAAATTCCGGCATCACTTCTGAGGCGAAGATTTCCAGACTCTCACAGATTTGCTGATGTGTTGTCTTGCCTGTCTGCGCAATCAACAAGGCCTGATCGATGTGGCGCGAGTGTAGTTCACGAAGTCTCTGGCGCAATGTCTCCGGCGACCCGATCATCTGGGTTTTGCTTAGAGCGTTTTCTTTCTTCGCCGCCTTCTCGGTTTTCCTCCATTCGAGATACTGGCCCCAGAAATCGGTTGTGCCTGCATCGAACGGGCCGTTCTTTTGATAGTTTCCGAGCGCGAATTCGAAGAACGTTGCGCCGTCTGCCTTTTTCCTCGCAAGCTCATCGGTTTTTCCGCAAGAGAAGTAATAGCTGCAGGTTAGCTGTGGATTCGTTTCATAATCGGTTAGTGGATCAAGATTATTCAGATACTCGTTGTAGTACGCGTTCACCCACGCCTTCGCAGCAACATCGTCAATGAACGCGAATCCCATTGCACCCATGCCCCAACGAGCCGCGTCGCGGATGGTCTTCAATTGCGAACACGCCACCCAGAGTGGAGGGTGTGGCTCTTGTACTGGCTTGGGTAAAACGTTTCGTGCTGGAAACTCAAAGTGAGTGCCGGAGTATGCCCAACTATCGTTATAGAAACACGGGACGGTCGCCTTTACCGCATCTTCCCAAAGCTCTCGCTTTTCTCGGAATCTGACATCGAATGGATGCAGTTCCGTTGTATTGGAACCTTCGCCGTATCCTAGTTCCAGCCTTCCGCTTGAAATGATGTCTAAGGTTGCAGCTTGCTCGGCGACGCGTAGCGGGTGGTTGGTGGTGAGGTGTTTTATCCCATGACCAATTCGAATACGTTCGGTTTTCGCAGCAACCGCGGCGAGAAATATTTCTGGCGCAGAATTGTGACTGTATTCCTCGAGAAAATGATGCTCTGCGGACCAGATGACATCGAATCCCAGCTTGTCTGCCAAAACAGCTTGGTCTATCGCTTCATGAAAGGCACGGTGTTCAGCATCCTCGTCCCATGGCTTTGGGACTTGGATTTCATAAAAAATTCCAAATTTCATAGCAAAACTCTTTGATTGCAGGTTCGAATAAGAGCGCTTGTCGGTTGACTTGCGATATTCGATCACTCATTGGTGACCGACTGATCGACACCGTGTCATGTAATCGCGCCGATTCTGATGGGAACACCATTGAGGATGGTCCCCCCCGTGATCGCGTCTGTGTCTTGCACCTGGCTACTGGTCAGGATGTTCGGGCTCACTCCTTTTGCCGCATTTGCCCTGGACCAACCGCCGTTGTGCCCCCAACCATGTGGAATGACAACGTGTCCTCGCGTAACCCTCGTTGAGATCTGAGCTGGAATGGTGATTGATCCACTCCTCGAAGTGATTTCGAAGTTCATCCCGTTTTCGATGCCGTACGCCTTTGCGTCGGCCGGATTGAGCATTGCCGTTTGACCGCGTCCGTCCGGCCAAAGTGTTGGTGAATTGTGCATAAAACTGTTATACGATTTGAGTTCGCGTCGGCCAACTAGCATGAATGGATACGACGTGTCGGGCGCTTCTGAAAGTAGCTTGTTGACTTCATCGGATAACCAAGTTGGTGAAATCTGAATTTTCTTGTCCGCCGTTTTCATAACGGCGGATATGTTTTGGATTGGTACTTTGTCCTTCAATTTGATTCCGGTACCCGACTCAGCGAAGAGTTTACGCAGATTGATACCGCCTTTTCTAAGTCCGAAAAAGTCTCCGCATGGGCCAGTACGTACAGCAAGGTCGAAAAGCTGGAAAGGTTTGGGTTCAATGCCTACGCGAGCCAGCCAGCGCAACGCTGGCGCTGAGTAGGCCCCGCCCAGTCCCATTTTTTTGGCAATTTCTTGCAGTATTTGCCACTCTTCCCTAACCTGTTCACGCTTTTCCGCTACCGGTTTGGTCGCCCAGATCGAAGGTCTGAGCATGGACCCGACGGTTGTCACGGGCAGATCGTCCCGCTCATACATGGTTGTGGTTGGCAGGACATAATGGGCGTGTCGATTGGTTTCCGTTACGTAGTGGTCCAAAGAAAAGTGAAGCTCGAGGTCTTCCAGCGCGGCTTCCAGGACTGGCCCACCAACCGGACTGTTCAACATTGGGTTGCAACCCAAGGTCATCAGTGCTCTGACTCGTCCATCGCCAGGTGTAGTGATGTCTGCAGGGAGTGATGTCGACGGGTGGAAACCCGCAACGTCAGGGTGTTTTCTAACGCGTGTCGGGTTTTGATTTATGGGTGCGTTGAACGAATCGCTGCCGGGCAGGGGGCTCCAACCCTTGAGGAATCCGCCGGGTTTGCCCAGGTTGCCCGTCATTACCATGACGACATCCTGTAGGAAATTGTTTAGCGTTCCATATTTCTGTGTGCAGGTGCCGACTCGGCCATAAACAACGCCAGACTCAGCCGCAGCGAAGTCTCTGGCGATCTGTTGAATGAATGTGACTTGCAACCGGCATTTGTCGGCACACTCAGTCAGAGAGATCTCCGTCAAATGGGATGTGAAAGCGTCGAATCCTGAGACGTGCTCATTGATGAATTCGTGATCGATCAGACTTTCATCGACTAGCGTTTTGATAATCCCGAGCAGAAGATAGGCATCAGTACCGGCGCGGATTCCGACATGTTCGAAGTCCTTCGCAGTTTCAGTTTGTCGCGGATCGACGACGACAACCCGACCGTCGCGGTTCAGTATGTCTTTGAGAGCCCTTTTTGTTTGCGGTTCGCAGAACAATGAACCGTGGGAAACATACGGGTTTGCGCCCAGGATAATAGCAAACTGTGTGTTCCAGAAATCCGGCACGAAAACATAGGGTGAAGCGATACCGTACAGGTATTCGTTGGCCGCGATGCGCGTGGCGGCGTCCTCGTGATTGCCTGAGTAGCGCCACTTGACCTTCAACGCATCAACAAAGCCTTTGTACCAAAGTACAGCAGAAGCGTTCAACGCACCGCCGGAGGCGAAATAGGTTGCAAACGCGTGAGCACCGTATTCAGCGCGGATGGATGTCAATCGTTGCGTGATGTCGTCTATCGCTTCTTCCCAAGTACAAGGCTCGAACTCTCCTGGTGCGCCAATTCTCTTCAGCGGTCGAGTCACTCGATCCGGGTCGTTGGTTGTATCAACCCCGCCACTAGCTTTGATACACATGTATCCTTGTGATAACACATGGTTTTTATTGGGTCTGACCTTGAGGATCTTGCCGTCTTTCGTATCGGCAAGTACCCCGCACCCAGCTTCGCAAATCCGACAAAAGGTGGGTTTTTGTTCGACACCTTCCCGAGTCTTGGTGGCCATCTCGTTACCCCTGCGTTTATGAAAGATCACAACGACCGCATAGACTACGCTTTGCATGATAACATTAAATAAACAAACATCCTATTATTTATGGAAAGGGTCGGAGTTTATTTGCAACTGATTGAAAATCAAAAAGAAGTTGCCAAATGGCGCTCGTTTAATTAGCATGCTGCGGTTTCGTTTGAAAGTTGTAAGAGGTCATGAGCTTACCCGCAAAACGTCCTGGGAGGCCTGCCAATACCGACAGTCGAGTGACTAGAAGGTCCATACTGCTCGCAGCGCGAGAGAGCTTTGCTGCAAACGGGTACAGTAACTCGTCTTGTCGCATGATCGCGAAAAAAGCGAACGTCACCCCCGGCTCCCTCTACAATCACTTTGACAGCAAGGAAGACATCTTCATTACGGTGCATCGTGAGATCCAGGACATGATGCTTGGTATTGCTCGCGAATCACTAGACCATGCGACCTGTTTTTTCGAGGCGCTGTCTTCGCAATTGATGAAATCGCTCGAAGCATACGAAAACGACCCATCCCTCGCGCGCTTCAACGCAGTGGTTCGGATTGAAGCCTTGAGGAATCCTGAAGTGCGTGAGGCGGTTCAGACCAGAGAGTGGCCGGATCACTTCAAGAAAATGGTGAAACTCGGTTTGGAAACCGGAGAGATAACCCGAGACAAGGAAAGGCGTGTCAGATTGGCCATGGACGCAACCATCTTGGGTTTGAATCAACACATGACGGAAGGAAGCCAATCGGCAAACAGAGAGTGCGTGAGAAGTATGCTCGAGCTCTTTCAGGGAAATCTGCTCGTGCCGCTAGCCCGAGTTTACCAGCCAGAAGAATAAATGCCTGTCTCTCAAGGAGTTATCTTGTCCGAGCAGCGCGCATGGCGCGTCCACTACACTCGCGCCAAAGCTCAGATTCGGTGGTCGGACCGCCGCCTACTGCGTCCCTCCGGTCGAAAAGGCGAATTACGCGACATTCAGGATGGCCTCCTGCTGCGGTTCCGGGCCCGCCGCATTGCGCGCCTGCAATGTGCATCCATTTTGCGCGCTTGAAGACCGCGGTCACGCGCGTAGGTCCGCCGAGTATCCGTCTGTGCCTCTTGCCAATCGCCTGGCGGATGGCCGCGTCGCCGCGCTCGTCGATGCGGACACACGCAACATCGCCGATGGCATCCTCAGGGCGGTGAGCGTGTTGGTTCAGGTAAAGGCCGGGCTGATGGCGACGGAGGATCCTGCTAAATTTGGTTGATTGGGTGCCGACCGGAGTCCACTACTACGCGGAACCGGGAATTCGCCAGTTACAGGGTTCACCGGCGGATAAGTGATTTGGTGCAACGAATTCGCCGTTGGGATTGATATATATACATGCGTTTGTTATTTTAATCTGTGTGGGTCGGAAAAGTTCATGCGGGGGTACACATGGGTGCAGCGGTTGACGAGACAGGTAAAGCGACGGAAAAGCGCAAGACCCCATCGGTTCAGGACATCTACAGGTACGAAAAAGACCGTATCCCCGTCGTACTGACGGAAGAAAACTACACTTTCACGAGCAGTGACAACATTCCTGTATCTCGATATACGAGTCGTGAGTTTCTCGAGCAGGAGTACAAACATGTCTGGTCCAAAGTGTGGCAAATGGCCGGTCGGTTAGAGCGAATCCGAAACGTCGGCGACTACTTTTTATATGAAATCGGTGATCTGTCGCTGATCATTATTCGCACCTCCGGAGACGACGTGCAAGCGTTGCACAATTTCTGCGTGCATAGAGGCAGGAAACTGGTCACCCATGACGGTAGAACTGAAGGTTTCAGGTGTCCGTTTCATGCGTGGGAATACGAGATTGACGGCAAACACAAGAACGTACCCTGCAAGTGGGACTTTGCACATCTATCCGATGAAGAACTGAGCCTGCGCACAGCGAAAGTTGATTTTTGGGGTGGGTTCGTCTTTGTGAATTTCGACCCCGATTGTGTTTCTCTCAAAGAATATATGGGAGAATTCTGGACACATTTTGACGCGTTCCCACTCGACGACACCTATACTTATATCCACCTCAAGAAAAAACTGCCGTGCAACTGGAAAGCAGGCATCGAGGCGTTCTCCGAAGGTTACCATACGATCGCAACTCATCCGCAATTGCTGCCATTTCTCGCGGACGAGCACTCTCAATATGACAACTATGTGGGTAAGCACTTCAATCGAATGTTGAACCCTCAAGGTATACATAGTCCTCATATCGAAGTGCTTTCAGATCAAGAAATCGTGAACGCAATGCTTGGCGGATCTTCAGCGCTCAAAGGGAGCCAACCAGATCATCTGCGATTACCAGATGGAATGAACGCCCGTAGTTTTCTAGCAGAATCCATGCGACAAGCGGCAACAAGAGCAACTGGCGTAGATCATTCGGATCGGTCCGATGCCGAAATGCTCGATGTCATTCAATATACAGTATTTCCCAACTTTTTCCCCTGGGGGGGCACCTGGCTCAATACACTGATATACCAGTTCAAGCCGAACGGTGACGATCCCGATAGCTGCTTGTTGGAACTGTACGTTCTTCGACGATACGACAAAGCCAAGCCCAAGCCCGAACCAGCACGGCTGGAGGTGCTCGAAGACGATGTGGCTTTTCAGGATGCTACCAACATGGAATCGATGGGCTTCGTCTTCGATCAAGACATGAAAAACATGGAATTGATTCAGAAAGGAATGAAAGCGTCGAGGGGTACAAAGAATGCGATCAGCTTGGCCAACTACCAGGAGTCACGCGTTCGCGATTTGCACGAGATGATCGATCGATACATCGAAGGTGATATTCCCGTATAGGTTCTTTTTCAGAAGTCGATTCGTATATTCTATTCTCTACATTCGATCGGGATTTGAAATGGTCAGTATCACGTTTCTTACAGAGGATGGAGAGTCAGTAGACGTAAAGGCAGACCCTGGCATGACTCTGATGGAAGCAGCACTTGGTGCCGGGGTCGATGGAATATTGGCAGAGTGTGGTGGCGGGTGCAGTTGCGCAACCTGTCATATCATCTTGGATGAGGCGTGGTTTCGAAAGTTGGGAGAAGCGAACCCGCTCGAGATGGGCATGTTGGAGGTTCAGGATAAAGCCACAGACAGAAGTCGCTTGAGTTGTCAGATCGATGTGACCGAAGAAATGGACGGCATGGTCGTGAGAGTTGGCGGGTGTTGACAGTGCCATGGTGAAACGTGGTTTAGGGATCAGCGGTTAATTCGGGAGTATTCAGATAGAGTCTCAAGATAGAATTAACTGGCACATTCGTGAGAAATTCTTTTTGATATCGAAGGTTTCGGATTTGGCCGCCGCGTGAAGAAGAGGATGGCTATCTTCGTTCACATCGCCAAAGTCGATTTTTCTACCGTTCGTAAACTCCAATACGGCACTTCCGAACGCAAAGACCTCGATCGTCAACATCAACAAAAGGGAATCGGACAAGTCGTAACCGGCGTCCTGAAGATTTTGAAGGCATCGCTCGTAGTTATTGTGATTATGACGGCGAGGATTGTGATTGCTCACCAGTAGTGTCGCGTTTGGGTGCTTTACCATCGCGTTCCTGTAGGATCTTGCCATTGTCAGTAAGGCATCCTCCCAACAGTCCGGGTCCTTTGCGCGCGGAGATCGACTACTTAAAACGATTTTTCGTCGAACAGCATCGAGGATTTCGTCCTTGTTCTTGAAATGGTGGTAGAACGAAGCAGGATTGACCTTGAGGATTCTGGCCAGTTTTTGGATGCTGAAGCCTTCCATGCCCTCATCGTCAATGAGCTTCAACGCCGTATCGACAATCATTTCTGCATGCAGAATGGGCTGGCTCGGCCGACCACTCTTTCTCATATTTTTTACCTGGATGCTAGGCAGTCAAGAGTATATCAGTTGGATCAAGTGCGAGTGATGATTGGTTTGTTATACGCGACAAACCGGACATGTCGTATGATTGTACATTCATTTATTTAATGCTATTTTTCGAAGGCGTGTGATGAGCGCGGTCATGCTCCCTGAATACTATGCAACCACAATAAGGACGTAGAGTGATCGGATGGAGAAAGAAAACGATAATCTGAATGTGAAGCTGCGTGATCAAACTAAAGTCGCAGATGATGTCAGGTCAAAGCTAACGCCATGGTTTGCGAAACAGATGTCGACCGCGCGCAACCTCGTCTGCTTGGATGTGATCACGCCAAACGCCGGGTTTTCGGCCGATACCCTAATCATGGACTATCAATGGGACCAGGCAGGAAGGGACGCGCACAATAGATTCGTTGTCAGAGTGCTACCTGCGGTGGAGTTGTTCCTTGACGCGGACCTGTTGGCTGAAGCGCGCATGATCAAGTGCTTGTACGAGGCGAGCGATGTCCCTGTACCTCAAATCCATTGGATGTGTGAAACCGACAGTCCTTTGGACAGGCCATTCTACGTGATGCAATGGATCGAAGGAAAAGTTCCACCCGACAATCCGCTGTTCCTGACGTCGGGATGGGTTTTCGATTCTAGTCCACAAGAGCGAACGAGACTGTGGGCCTCAGGACTACAAGCATTGGCAAGGATCCACGATGTCGATTGGAAAGCGATCGGGGTCGAACCCGTATCTGGTCGTGATGCGAAAGTTCCTGCGTTTGAAGCTGAATTGGAGTACTGGCATGCCTATCACGACTGGGGGTCAAGTGGACATTGGGCTCCGGTTTCGGAATCGATATTTCGTTGGCTCGTGGAGAATAAACCCCCGGAGAGCGAAACAGTGCTTTGCTGGGGGGATGCACGCCCGGGAAACATGTTGTTCTCTGATGACGAGTGTCTTGCGGTAATTGACTGGGAGATGGCTTGTTTTGGAAATCCAGAGGTCGACGTTGCGTGGTGGATTTTTATCGAACAAAACTACTGCTTGATGGGTCAGTGCGAGCTTTTGGAAGGTATACCTGACCGCAACGAAGTCGTGAGCATCTATGAGCGATACTCTGGTCGAAAGCTCGATCATATGCACTACTACCTGACGTTCGCCGCGTTTCGTGCAATGACGATTTTTGTCCGTACAAAGGTATTGAGAGAAAGCGTCGGTGATTTTTCTGTCAGCAACCTTCCCATCGAACAAACTCCAATGGCTATATTAGCCAATCAATACATGTGCGAGGGAGATTCGTAGCGATGTCTGCCTTCAACACAGAATTCCTGACGCCGCAGGATGAAGCGTTTCATCTAGGGGACGCAACTTATCAGATGGATAGTTCCTGGTTCGGGTTTTATGTTCCGGAGCGGCAACTCTATGTGTGGTGCTATCACATAGTGTTTCACAATTTGGGTATTGGCTCCGGTGGAGTATTCGCGTGGGAAGGGCAGGTATCCAACATTGCCGAAATGAGCTACTACAAAAACTATCCGCTACTCAAGCTGGGTGAGAGGCGTGATAGAAGAGACTTCACTTTTCCTTCCGGCATGCACCTGAAGGTCATTGAGGATCTCCAGAAGTATCGGATTGGCTACGATGACGGTGACTTGGTTGCGTTTGATCTGATCTATGAAGGCGTACTTCCCGCGGCAGCGAACGTTCATCCTGTGACCAATGAACCTTGGCATATAGATCAGTTGTGCAGGGTCACGGGTGATTTGAAACTCAAGGGCGAGACAATGACCGTCGACTGCTATTGTATCGCTGATCATGGGTGGGGATCACGGGATCCTCGCCAAGCAATCGATGTCGGGCCCTGGAAAAGCATATCCCCAGAACTATTGGGCGCCACACCTGTCTGCTATTCGTTTGGTGCCGTGTCCGAAGACAACTGTTTTTTTCTTTTCAATCCGAAATTTTGGCACGAGGCAGATATGCCACTGCACGGCTATTTGGTAAAGGAGGGGGAAGCTGGCATGATCGAAAGAGCCGATCAAGTGACGGAGCGCGACCCCCAGGGTCGATTGATCGGCGCATCTTATGAACTTACAGATGTCACAGGTCGTGTCATGGAGGCAAAGGCGACAGCAGTCAGTCGGGTTCTAGCTCCGAACGCAGGTAGCGTGATGTTCGGTGAATTCTGTCTTGCGCAGTGGCAAATTGATGGGTGCAGCGGGTGGGGCGACATGCAGCAAGGCTGGCCACCGGAAGTCTGGAGCGCGTATCAAGCGGCACTGAATGGTTAGGTGACGGTTTAATCTCGCGTTCATGGCCTGAACCCGCTTGCTCTTCCAAGCTTTTTTGTTTTTCGGTTGCCACTTGATTCGACCCGTTATGGAATAGTCTCCTTTTATCAAATGACATTTGATTTTTGTCTTTCAAGATTGCAGAGTATGTGCGGCGAACCCCGACGCGAACACCGACAGACAATGGAAAGACGATGACCGATCAATCTGAACAAGATCTAGAAACCTATCCCTTCGGCAGTGAGTACGTAGATCTGCCGCAAACCCCTTTGGACATGCATCGTGATCCATACAGGCCCTTCTCGGAGTTGGCGCGCAAACACAATGGTATCGTCGCCGGAAGAAACAACATATATGACGGCGTGTTCTTCCCCAATAACGTGATGTTCCCGGATCAGGATCGGGATACGTTTTTGGTCGTAGGTTGGGAAGCGATGAAAACAATCACTGGCGACCCTCAAACGTTTTCGTCGCACGAAGCCTACATGTCTATTCGAATGACGTTTGGCGAAGTATTGCCGAGTATGGATCCACCAGAGCACACGAGCTTTAAAAAGCTGGTGCAACCGGCGTTCAGTCATCGGATGGTTGTTGAAGAACTAGAAGCTGTGGCGCGCCCGATCATCGATCGAACATTGCAGAGTTTCGCCAAGGATGGGCGCGCAGAACTCATCAGCCAGTTCAACAACAAGTTTCCATATCTTGTTATCGCGGAGCTATTGGGCGTCCCTGAAGACATGTTAGAGGAAGCTACTCAGAATACGACCGATGCGTTTCGGATTGCGAGTGACCCTGAGAAGGGGATGGCGGCCTTTGGGAAAATGGATGCCATGTATCAGCGCGTGATTGACACGCACATCGATCAGCCGCGCGATGACTTGATCGGCTTTTTGCTGGATTCGACTGTTGATGACCGGAAACTCACCAACGGAGAAGTTCTGGATTTTATAAAGCTGTTGATCGCTGCAGGGTTGGACACTTCATCAAGACAGATGGGAAATCTTCTGTATCTCCTGCTGACCCACGAAGAGCAGTTCGAGCTGCTAAAACAGGATCGTTTGCTAATCGATGGGGCGATATGGGAGAGCCTGCGAATTTGCAGCTCGGCCGGAGCAATCCCGCGCGTTGCAACCAGGGATGTTGAAGTTTGTGGCACGCACATACCGGCGGGGAGCGGAATATACATAGTTCCCTGTGCTGCCAATTATGATGAGGGTCGTTGGCCCGATCCATTCAGATTTGACATAACCAGGCAGAAGATCCCCTTGGCGTCGTTCGGGATGGGTATTCATGCATGTCTGGGGATGAACCTGGCATTGTCTGAATTGCGCATTGCACTCACTGGTGTGCTCGACAATCTACATGACTTGCGCAAGGACTCGGATCAATGGGTCGACGTCGAAGTTCGCGGTATTCAACTGCGATCGCCGACTAAACTCCCGGTTCTATGGGATGTTGCAGCGTGAGGGCATGATTATCGAAACTCCGCGTCAACACACTATAGCTTGGCCGGGTTGGTGTTCTTGATAGTGAGGACTTCACTCTCGATCGTGTACTGAAACACCGGCAATAGCACGTGCTTTTCTATTCGCCAGGTGTTGTCTTCGCAGAGCACCAAGTCATCCATGTAGATGCTTTGGCCGTACGTGATTTTCTCGCCAGCTACTTTTCCTGTCTCTGAAAGGTGATAGCGTACTTTGGCCGATTGTCCGCTGAATCCGTAGATTATCGTTGACAGATGCGCCTGACAGACCAGTTCCATGGAATCTTGCGTGGTTTTGAATACCTCAACGATGGCTTCGCGCCCTTGGTATGGAAAGCCATGGTCCGGGAAGACTTCGGATGCATCAAACACCGCGTCTTCTGTAAAACAATCCGCGAATTGAGCAAGATCATTGCGCGTTGTCGCGTCAATGTACTTGATCGGAACATCTTCAATCGCCAGCCTGGTTGCCAAGTCCAGATCTTTCATCGTGTAGACGCTCACTGTTTCGCTGGTTCAGCAATATCCCACTCCACGGGCAGTTCCAGTGGAGCGCGAAACGACCACCCTGTGACCTGGGGTACGGAGGTTAACGATGAATCCCATCGTAGATTAGGCAGGTCATCAAGAACATGTTCGAGATAGAGCGCGAGTTCAGCCCTTGCCAAATGCATTCCGATACAAATGTGTGGGCCGTTGCCGAAGCCCATGTGTTGTATGGGTTTGCGAGTTATATCAAAAGCGTGCGGATCGGGCCAACGGTCCGGGTCGCGATTAGCGACCCCATGGAAAACGTACATGATCGCCCCTTTGGGTATTTTGACACCGGCTAGCTCAGTGTCGTTCATTACCTTGCGTGGCATATGACTGAGTACGCCTTGATACCTTAGGGATTCCTCTACTGTGCCGGGGATCAGAGACCGATCCGCTTTGAGTTTTTTGAATTGCTCCTCATGGGTAAGCAGTAGTTGTATCATGGAACTGGAAATCTTGAATACCGTATCCACGCCTCCCTGAAGCAGGTGAATGACAATGCCAACAAACAGGTCATCGGGGAGTGGACCTTCGTCGACCTCCGCTTGCGAGAGCGCCGATATAAGGTCACCTCTAGGGTTCTTTCTCCGATCAGCGATGATTTTAGCTGCGTAGTTCTTGATCTGCTCTGACGCTCGATAACCTTGCTCGGGATCACTGCCAAACTCCATGATTTCTTTCAGCCACCGAGAGATATCAGTGACGTCTCGAGAATCAAAGCCTACAACTTCACAGAAAATTTGAAACGGATAGAAACCGGTTAACTCCCTTGTGAGGTTTGCTTTGCCTTTGTGCCTGATTGCAGCGAAGCGCTCCTCCATCAACGGGACAATTATGTCCTCATGCCAGCTGGCTACGAGATTCGGCATGAATGCCTTTTGTACATGTGCGCGTATGGCGGTGTGTTCCGGCGGGTCCATCAAAGCGATATTCCGGCCCCAGAGTTGCCCCACAGTGTCCTCGAATATCGTTGAGGAAAAGTCTCTTGTGTTCATGAGGACAGACTTTACGGCGTTATAACTGAGTGCGGCAAAGGAGCTTTCGGATTGGCGGCTGGGCAACACCATCGTGCTTGGAAACTTGAACTGGCCAAAGTGCGTTCCTGTTCCCTCTATGACTTCACCTAGCTCTCTCAGTTTGCACGCTTCTCGGACAATGTCTTCGTAGTGTTCAATTTCAGACAGATCGTCGGGATGGTGAAACAGAGGATGGTCCGGGTCATCGAATCCTAGTTCACTTGTGTCAATCATCAGTACTGCCTCCGGGCTGCTATGTCTGTTGCATAGGGCAACCTGAAAACCACTTTCGAAAATTGCCCTGGCTTTCCCTTGATTAATTAAATACTATTTGATTAATCTCGGTCAAACAGGGGGCTTGTCGCAAAAAGGAGAATTATCGCGTACGTAATCGCTGTTCCCAGTGTTGCAGCCTATTCCCGTTTGGAAATCTGCCCAGCGGATTGCATTGGCCCTGCGCCTGCTGACGACGTGTTCGCAGATGCAGAGCAGCTGTATATCAATCCGGCGGTACGCATCGGCGCAGCAGCATGCGTGCTCGCAAATTCTAGAGGTGGCGACCAGCTAATTTTCACGGCGACAATCCGATGTTAGAGAAATGATGGGGCGTGAGCGATATTCCAGATCAACACGGGAAAACCGCTGTAATCACCGGGGCGACTATCGGCTTCGAGTCTGCGCTCGTTCTGGCGAAAAATGGAGCCCGTGTGATTCTGGCGTGTCGAAATGAGGCAAGTGAAGGGCATTGGATCGCAAACCCGCAGACAATGCGGTTTTAATTATATGAACGTTCGTGTATTATTCCGGGGTAGCGAGTTTCTACTAACTAGGAGGGGTGTAAATGAAAATCCTGACATTTGCGGTTGCATGGGTTTGTCTGGTGCTTTGTTCGAGCATCGTGGCAGCAGAGGAACAGGCGATTGAAGAGATCATCGTTACAGCGCAAAAACGTTCCGAGTCGGTTCAGGAAGTCGCGGCAGCGGTCTCGGCGCTCGGCAAAAATCAGATCGAGGATCGAGGCATCACGACGGTTGCCGATCTTCAAACTAGTATTCCCGGCCTGAACTATTCCGAAAACGCCGGGGCATCCATGGTCACCATACGAGGGATTGGCATGCAGGTAGAAAATGGCAACGCCGAGCCGGGTGTTGCTACTCATGTCGACGGATTTTTTCTTCCCCGTGCATCGATGGCGACTCTGGAGTTGCTCGACCTGGAACGCATTGAAGTTTTGCGCGGGCCGCAAGGTACACTTTACGGTCGAAATGCTACGGGTGGCGTGATCAACTATATCAGCGCCAAGCCAACACAAGAGTTCACAGGCGAGATCACTGTTGGTGGCGGCGATTGGGGTGCCACGAAAATGAACGGTTTTGTGAGTGGCGCGCTTGTAGAAGACAGATTGTTGGGACGATTGTCAGCCTCGTATTCAGATCACAATGGCTACTTGAAAAACGTCGGCACCGGCGACCGTGAACTCGGTGATGACAAGCAGAATACAGTACGCGGCGCTCTCCGATGGCTTCCCTCGGATGCAGTAACTGTCGACCTGAGTATCTCTTACCAGGAGCAGGAAACCTCCGCTGTCGAGCAGGCGCTCGAGTTCAATCCCGAATCCACATTCAGCATCGATGGCTTGATCACCCTCCCGGACGATAGGCCAGATTCGCCCCACACGGTGAATCAGAGTGCCGTCGATCCCAGAAGGGATAAAGAAACTACGCTGACCGGGTTGACATTCGATTGGGCGATCAACGAAACAGCTTCGTTCAAGTCAATTACCGGATACATCGATCATACAGAGGGGCCACAGATATTTGCTGCCGATGGCACGACAGCCCAAGGCGTTCTGATAGGAATCGACGGCGATCCGAGAATTCAGGAATCTGAATCGCTCACGCAAGAATTCAATCTAAGCGGCGCAGGATTGAATGATCGACTCGATTGGGTTTTGGGCGCGTACTATTTTGACGAGGAATTTACTTCGGAAACTCCGATTTACCTGGCAGGCTTGTTTGCATCTGGTGGGTTCTTCGGAGAAGGGCCGGACATCAACAGAACCAACGTGGTTGAAGAGACTGAATCTCTCGCTTTCTTTGCTGATGTGACCTATCAGTTGAGCGATGACTGGCGGATAAACTTCGGCCTCCGACACTCGGAGGACGACAAGAATACAAGCCAATTTGGCGACTTTACGATCAATTCGCCAACGTTGTTTGCGCTTGGCTTCATACCTGCCGATCCGCTCGTTATTCCTCTGTGCCCTGACGTCGAGACGAGCCAGTCTTGGTCGTCGACCGATCCAAAAGCGAGATTGGAATGGAATGCATCGGAAACCGTACTGTTTTACGCGCAGTATCAGGAAGCGTACAAGTCAGGTGGTATTTCATTCAGTACATGCGCCGGGGAATACGAGCCCGAGGAAATTCAGTCTTGGGAGGCGGCGCTGAAGATGACCCTTCTTGATGGGTCGATGATTCTGAATTTGACCGCCTTTAACTATGACTATGAAAATCAGCAGTCGTTTGTGACGCCGGCCGGCGGAGTTGGCGCAATCATCCTGAATACCGATGAATCTCGGATGCGAGGAGTAGAAGTAGAGTGGCAGTGGCGAGTGAATGACGCGTTCTCAATCGATACTGCAATCGCCTACAACGATAGCGAGATTGAAAAGGCAGGATTACTCCTGGACAGCGTCGCCCAAATCAATGCGGAACTCGCCGGAGCTACGCGGATGGACGCAGTTGCTCTTGGTGTAGTGGATATTGAAGGAAACCCGACACAGCGCGCGCCGGAATTGACGGCTTCGCTAGGGTTGAATGTCGATGTACCACTGAGCGAGGCAGGCGACCTCACACTTAGAGGCGAGTGGTACCATCAGTCCGAAACGCAGTATCGACTTTACGACAACGATACGGATGAAGGTGACGCGTACAATCTGATTAATCTGTATGCCACTTATACAACGCCTTCAAACAATATTGCTGTACGAGGATTTGTAAAGAACGCGACCGACGAGGAGTACATTATCCAGATCGTTCATGCGACGAGCATCGGATCGATTGGCAACTACGGATTGCCCAGACACTGGGGCGTAGAGGTGTCCTATCGATTCTGAGGACCGATTCTCCATGAGTGAACTGCGTGCCGACGCCATCCGATATTGCAATGATCCAGTGGGGTACTTGGTGGAGGGCTTTGGTTCGATTGCTTGTTCTCATTCGATTCCTCGAAGAGAACGTGCCGCACTTCAACTCGAGGTGCTGAAGATTCGATTTGAGTCCTTGCGCGAACAGATTCCTATACTGCATAGATTATCCAGCAATCAGGACATCGCGCGGCTAGAGCTATCTGAATACGCACACAAGGTGCGATGGACTTTTTGACCCAACTGGAACAACCGGAAGAACACAGGCGCTTCTATGGAGGAAGGGTCGAAAAAAGTGAATCTGGCTGTGAGTGTGACTAAGCCAACTTTTTGCCGAATTTGCGAACCAGCGTGCCCAATAATGGTTCGTTTCAATGCCAGCGGAAAGATGGAGAAACTAGAGCCCTACCCCGAACACCCGAGCGGAGGCATTCCTTGCCACAAGGGGTTGTCGTTTTTGGATGTCCACAATGACCCGGACAGGCTCAACGCACCCTTGAAGAGAACGAACCCACGTAGTGAAACCGTCGGACGGTACAAAGAGATTAGTTGGGACAGCGCCTTCGCTGAAATCGGACAGCGCCTAGCTGCCATACGCGAGGAGCATGGCCCGGATAGTGTAGGGATTTATTTCGGAAACCCAATCGTATTCGATTCTCGTGGCTTCTTTGCCGTCAATCGGTTTATGGCTGAATCTGGCTCGCGCATGCTGTTTAACGCGAATACACAAGACGCGGCCAACAAAACTGCAGGTATTGCTGAAATTTACGGGAGCATGTCTTTTATGCTGCCGGATCTTGTCAATACGCAGTATTTGTTGTGCATTGGAGCCAACCCGAAAATCTCGCGTTGGGTCAACATGGCTGTTCCGAATGACTCCTTGGAGATCGTAAAGAAAATCAAGCGTCGCGGCGGTAAAGTTTGTTTTATCAATCCGCGCAAGATCGAGTCCTCAACGCCCGAAACGGGCGAAACAGTGCTCATCACCCCAGGGACCGATATCTACTTTTTGGCCGCGCTGATCAACGAGATTTTTTTGCAAGATGGTATCGATGAAGCGTTAGTTGGAAAGCACGGAAAGAACCTGGAAGGCCTTAAAGAATTCGTAGAGCGGTATCCCGCTGCAAGAGTTGCTCGAGTCACCCGCATCAGCGAAGAGAAGCTAAAATCGATAGCGAACGACATAATCAGCGCGAAATCTGCCGCTGTCTATTCCGCAACAGGCCTCAACCAGAGCAGGCAGGGGTTATTGGGCTTTTGGCTGGTCGAGATGGTCAACTTCATCACCGGTAATCTAGGAAAGGAAGGCGGTACTTATAGCCCCACAGGTTATTGTGACGACAAGTTGCCGGTGCCTCCCGAGAGACCTCAGCCACTGGTGACTTCCATCGGAGAGATTCCGGCGCCGACCGATGTGGCCGCGTTGCCGGGAGTGCTGCTTCCCAGCCTGATCGAAGGCGGGGACATCAATGCACTGATCACGTTCTTCGGCAACCCGATGTTCTCAATCGCAGGTGAATCGAAGATGCGAGATGCGTTTTCGAAGTTGGAGTTGATGGTCAACGTTGATATCAACCTTAATTCGATGTCAGAAATGGCAGACTACACTCTGGCAGCGGCGGACTGGCTCGAAAGAGCAGATATTAACTCTGTACTCGCCAACGGTCATCAGTCGGGTACCCCGTATTTGCAGTATACCGACGCCGTTGTAAGTCCTGTTGGACAGCGCAAGGAAGACTGGTGGATAGCGAGCAAACTGAGTCAGGCGATGGGGTGGGGCTCCGTTCTGGATGAACCAGATTCAGGCCAAGATGGGTTTGCGCCCCTTGATCAGATGCTGGCCGTAAGTGGGTTGTCGGTCGAAGAAATCAAAACCATGCCGCATCAGACGGCACTTCTGGAGCCGCGCCCAAAGGACGAGTTGTTCGAAAGGTGCTTGCAACACCCGGACAAGAAAGTTGATTGCTGCCCACCAAAGTTCGAGAGTGCGGGACTGTTCGATCGTTGCGAGAGCATTTTTCAAGAGTTCAAATCCGCGCCCCAGGGTCAATTGCGCTTGATTTCACTGCGCACTAACGCAATGCACAATACTTGGTTATGCAACATTCACAGATTCAGAAAGGGAACGATTACAGAAAACCCCTTGCACATGAATCCGGCTGACGCAAAAACACTAGGGTTGTTCGAAGGTGACTCCATACGCGTCTACAACGACTACGGCAGTATCGAAACGTTGTTGAGGGTGTCGGATGAAGTCGGTATGGGGGTGGTTGCCATGAGTCACGGCTATGGGCAGAAAGGCATTTGCGGAATGAGTGTCGCAGCACGAATTCCAGGCGCAAATTGCAACGAGCTCATGCCATCCGATGCTTTTGAGCCTTTGAGTCATATGTCCTGGTTGAACGGAGTACCCGTGGAAGTATGCCGACTGACGTAAGCAAAGGTTCTTGATTGGCCGCCCGCCTCATATCATTAGTGTCGCGAATACTTGTCGTGTTCAATCCACTATCAATGAGTCCAAATGTGCGGCACTAGCACCTATTCCTCTCGTCGAGCCAGCAATAATCGGTACTTATTCCGTAAGTCTTGATGTCATACTGTTTGTTTTTTGATCTCCAACCATCGGCCAGTGACTGTCTAGCAGTTAATTTGTCACGGTGAACGATAGCGCATTGTCCACAAAGAACTCCGTTCCATTGATTCCCGCTGCGTCATCTGAGGCTAGAAAAGCCACGGCCGCCGCAACATTCTCCGGCGGTAGCCAAGACTCCCTTAATTCCTTTGCTCCGGGTTCGTTGCTTTCCGAGTCGAGACCGGCCAGTTCCAATACTGCAGCGCGTGCGGTGGCTCCCCGAACGCCACCAGGCATAACGGTGTTCACACGGATCGGGTAGTTTCGAAGCCGCATATCTGCGGCAATCGATCTAGTCATTGAATTGATCGCGCCCTTGGATGCCGAGTAAGCAGGAATCATCGGGTATCCAATCGCAGCGGAGTTCGAGGATATGTTGATAATCGAACCGCCACTCTCCTTCATCACGGGAATCGCATGCTTACAGCTAAGCAATACCCCGCCCGCATTGACTTTGAATACGCGCTCAAATGCTTCAAAAGAAACTTCATCGATCGCCTTTGTGTCAAAGGTGGCTCCGTTGTTAACCACGATATCGAGCCTTCCAAACTCTTTCTGAGCAAAAGCGATGGCGTCGATCCAGTGCGCCTCATTGCTGGCGTCCAAGAACTTGAATACTGCGTTTGACCCTAGTTGCTCTGCAACGATTTCCCCACTCTTTTGAACAACGTCGGTCAAGATGACCTTGACCCCCTCCGCAATGAAGCGTTCCGCAGTGGCCCGACCGATACCTACCTCCGATGCCGCCCCTGTAATAATCGCTACTTTGTCTTTCATGTTTCCTTGCCCATCGCTAGCAAACAAGTCGCGATACAAGGCTACTAAATCCACGCGGTAATTCAAATGGTATTGGATTACTGTTGCCATGTTCGAAAGTCAGTCGACATTTGATTCCTGTACAATGCATACGCAGGCGCAATTCAAATGAGGTACTTATGGCCGCACTGGTCTCGAGAAATGACATTGACGGGATAGCCTGCTTGACGCTCAACCGTCCTGAAAAGTTGAACGCGTTAAACGTGGCGCTGTTCAAGGAGCTTTCGGCGCACGTCGAGGATATAGGGTCACAGCAGGACACCATCGGCTGTGTGGTTCTGAAGGGTGCTGGGAAGTGCTTCTCCGCGGGCCATGACCTTCGGGACATTGCGGCTGGCGAAAAACTGCCGTACCCCAACTTTCAGGCGAAAGTGATCGAGGCCCTGGCAAATCTGCCTCAGCCAGTCGTTACAGCGGTTCACAGTCATTGCTATACGGGCGCACTCGAACTTGCCTTGGCAGGCGATCTGATCGTCGCAAGCGCCAATGCAAGATTTGCGGATACCCATGGCAAGTGGGCACTGCAACCTGTTTGGGGCATCAGCCAGCGTTTGCCGAGGAAAATTGGCTCGTCCAAAGCGACGGAGATGATGCTGACAGCGAGAACCTACGACGCTGAGGAAGCACTTGCGATGGGGCTCGTTGTTCGAGTGTTCCCGGAAGATGCGTTTGAATCCTGCGTCACCGCATATTGCAAAGAGATGTTGCAAAACTCCTGGCACTCTCTCAGATCCTATAAAAAACTACTCAAAGCAACGGATGGGATGGGGTTGACCGAAGGGCTCGCTTACGAGATTTACAACGGCGCAGGTGTCGGTCCAGATATGAAAGATCGCATTGCCGCGTTTGTTAAAGGATGAGTTCAACGAGCAATGAACCGGCAAACATGGCCCAATACACGAGGCGGCAGGGTCAAGATAGACCATGGTCCTTGACCATGATAACGCTGTGTGCACGGAAGAAATTCAGATCTCAAAACTCAAGGCCACTTGCCTGGCCGTTCTCGACCGGGTTGGTCGAACGGGAATGCCCGTGTTGGTTACCCGGTTCGGAAAGCCGGTTGCCGAGATTGTTCCGCCGCCCAAAGCGTCAATGATCCGACCATCCAACCCCAGGTCGTCGCGTGGTAGCCCTGTTTTGTACTCGGGATCCAGAAGGGCGTCTCGGCAGCGATGAGTCAGCCCGCTCAACATGATCGAGGGTCAGGTTTCTCACCGGTTTGAATAGAATCGAACGGGGCACCGTGACGGGCGATTCCTTTTCGGCCTGGCAGGCGCGAACGTAGCCCGCATCGCTCACCATCTCGAATGTGGCGCACTGCCCGCTCGCCCGCCTGGGGCTCGACTACAGCCATTCCTGTCGGCCGTATCCCCAGACCACACCTTGCGGGCCGTCATTCTTCCTTTGCCCGCTTCCGGCATCGCCGGCTCGCCAGCCGTACAATGTCCGCTCGAGCCATCCCCAAAGCAACGCAGGC
The DNA here is from genome assembly GCA_965221465.1 of Candidatus Azophilus sp. Taxonomy (GTDB): domain Bacteria; phylum Pseudomonadota; class Gammaproteobacteria; order Pseudomonadales; family Azotimanducaceae; genus Azophilus. Next base: position 3,674,596 of record OZ244892.1, on the reverse strand, counting down.
CAAGGCGAACCCGTGAGTAAGCTACGCGCAGCAAAAGCCCTTGTGCAACGCTACTTCGACAGGCTGGACGCCGCCTCCGAGAGCGGCGTTGCCGATGTTCTGAACCTGCATCTGTCGCCGGGCGCCTCCTGGAAGGCGGTGCATCCCTTCAACGAACTCACGGGGCCGAAGCAGGTCCACGAGCACTTCTGGGCCCCATTCCGGGCTGCCTGGCGGTCGGTGCAGCGCCGCCAGGACGTCTTCTTTGCGGGCGAGAACCATGTCGGAAACGGCGTCTGGGTGGTAAGCATGGGCCACTTCATGGGCCTTCTCGACCGGCCCTGGCTCGGCCTGCCAGCCACTGGCCGGATGGCCATGCTGCGCTATGCCGAATTCAACCGCGTCGCCCACGGGCAGATCGTCGAAAGCGGCTTCTTCCTCGACCTGATCGGGCTGATGGAGTGGGTCGGTCTGCGACCGCTGCCCCAGGCTACCGGCCAGCATTTCGCCTACCCCGGCCCCAGAACCCAAGATGGCATCCTGATGCTCGATCAGGACCCCGAGGAGACCGGCCGCACCCACGAGGTGCTGGACTGCATGATCGACGACCTGGATGCCCTTAACCGCTCCGGGGACGATCGCTGCCCGCCGGAGTATCTGGCGCGCTGCTGGCACGAGGACATGATCTGGTACGGCCCGGCCGGCATCGGCGCGACCATGACCATTCCGCGATACCAGCGGCAGCATCAGTACCCGTTCCGGGAGGGCTTGCAGGACAAGCGCTTCAACGGCCATGTGTGCCGCATCGCCGAGGGTCGCTACGCCGCGTTCTTCGGCTGGCCGAACCTCACCAACCGGGCGGCGGGCGGTTTTCTCGGCCTGCCGGCGAGCGACAGACCGGCAGGCATGCGAGTGGTCGACGTCTACCGGCGGGAAGGGGGGAAACTCATGGAAAACTGGGTGTTCATCGACCTGCTCCACTGGCTGAAGCAACAAGGCGTGGACGTGCTGGAGAGGGCCGCGGGGTTGGTGCCTTAGCCCGGATGCGCCTTAGCGCGACACCCCCGCCAGGAGATCGACGCCGAACTGCCGAAACAGGTGGATCATGTCCACGAACACCCAGTTTTCCACGTAAAGGTCACCCTGGCGACGCCAGAAGTCGATACCGTTGGTGGTGATCGTGCGGCCGCTCGCCGGGTGACCGAGATAGGGCCCGGCATGGGTTGCGCTGACCGCTCCCCATCCCGATGACGCGGCGAAATCGCCCTCCGCGAACAGGCTGTCCAGGTCCTGCACCTTGCGGTCGGGGAAGGCGATCAACCAGGGTTGCTGGTGCAACTGCTCGAACTCGTCGAGGCCGAGGCAAGCGCCGATGCCGCCGGGGCCGTACCAGCGTACGTTCTTCGAGAAGTAGTCCGCCACACCCATGCTGGAGAGAGCCCGCTGGTCGTAGCTGTTCAGGCTGTCGAACAGGAACGCCCGGATCAGGGCCATCGATTGGCCGGTCGCTTCCGCATCCTGGGGCGCCAGAAAGACGGCATCGCCGCCACCCGGCGCCGGATAGACGTGGTCCTTGCCTCGGGCGGGCGGCAACAGGTTCAATCCGGCCTGCTGCATCAGGTCGATCAGGTCCAGCAGAAAGTAGGCCTCGGCAATCCTGCCGTCCTCCATGAGAAAGAACTCGCCCCAACGGATGGAAACCCGCCCGGCCGTGGCCGGCAAGCCGAGAAAGTCCTGGGCAAAGTCCCCCGTCAGCAGGCCCGTGCCACCGACCCACAGCCGTCCATCCTGGGCGCCGTCCGCTTTGCCGTTGGATTCCCCACCCATGAAAATGTGGGTCTGACGCTCGAGGTTCGGGAACGAGTGGCGCAGCGGCAGCAGGTAGTGGTGCAAGTACGCCGAGTTGCCTGGCAGGTCGTCTATCGGCGCCGAACCGAACCAGCGGGCTTGCCCCGCCGTGGCCGCATCGATGAGCCCCGCCAACTCCGAGTCTGCAGCACCCGCCAGCGCCGACCAGAACTGCCAGATGCACTGCTTGTTGCGTTGGTTGGCCTCCAGGAAGCTAATCGCCAAGGCCCTCGTCGCCAGCGTTCTCCACGAAGTGCTCGGGGGGTTTCGAGCCCACGTAGCGCAGCACGGCGTTGACGTCGTAGCCGGCCTGCTCGAGGACGCCGAGGATGTCGATCAGCACCAGGTTTTCGGCAAGCTTCGGGTTGCCGTTGCCGTCGTCCTCGATGCGCCAGAAGTCCATGTAGCGAACGCGCACGGGCTTGCCGGTAGCCGGTATGCCGAGCCAGTCCTTGGCGAAGGTCGCATCCTGGAAGCCCGTGCCCGCCACCCAATCGCCTTCGGCGACGCGCACCACATCGGCGGCGGACTTGTCGGGAAAGGCGTGGATGAAGGCGGCCCGGTAGTCGTTTTCGAACTCCTCGACACCGCGCTTGACGCCGATGCCCGCCGGGCCGTCCCAAATCATGTCGGGCTTCCAGTGCCGGTCTATCGACCCCAGCACGTTTTCGTTCAGCGTGGCGTACAGGTCCTCCACGAGCTGCCGGTTGCGCACCGTCCTGGCAGTTGGGTCTTGCGCCGTCACTTGCTCAGCGGTTGCCGTAACGCGCCACGCGCACGTCCGCCTGCGCCTTGTGCCCGGCAAAACCCTCCAGGGCGCACAGGCGCGAACAGTACTCGCCGATGGCGGCAGTGGCTTCCGGGCTGACCTTCTGGAAGGTGCAGGTCTTGATGAACTTGCCTACCCAAAGGCCGCCGGTGTAGCGCGCCGCGCGTTGGGTGGGCAAGGTGTGGTTCGTGCCGATGACCTTGTCGCCGTACGAGACATTGGTCTCCTGGCCGAGAAACAGTGCGCCGTAGTTGGTCAGGTTTTCCAGAAAGTAATCCGGATTCCTGGTCATGACCTGAACGTGCTCGCTCGCCAGACGATCCGCTTCCGCGAGCATTTCCGCTTCCGTATCGCAAAGAATGACCTGCCCATAGTCCCGCCATGCCTGACCGGCGACTTCCGCGGTTTCCAGGGTCTGCAACTGTCGGTCGATCTCCGTCATCGTTTCATCGATCAACGCCTGGCTGTTGGTGAGCAGAATGGCCGGCGAGGTGGGGCCGTGCTCCGCCTGGCCGAGCAGATCCGTGGCCACCAACTCTCCATCGCAGGAGTCGTCCGCGATCACCAGCGTTTCCGTGGGGCCCGCCAGCAGGTCGATTCCCACCCGGCCGAAGAGCTGACGCTTGGCCTCCGCGACATAGGCATTGCCCGGGCCGACCAGCATGTCGACGGGCTCGATGGTCTCGGTGCCGATGGCCATGGCGCCCACTGCCTGCACACCGCCCAGGCAATAGATCTCGTCAGCCCCGGCCAGGTGCATTGCCGCGACGATGGCGTCGTTATGGCGACCGCCGTGGGGTGGGGCGCAGGCGATGACCCGGGCGACCCCCGCCACCTTGGCGGTGAGCACGCTCATGTGCGCGGAAGCGACCAGCGGGTACTTGCCGCCCGGCACGTAGCAGCCGACGCTGGCGACCGGGATGTTCCGGTGGCCGAGGATCACGCCGGGCAGCGTCTCCTCCTCCACATCCTGCAATGCGGTGCGCTGAATCTCCGCGAAGCGGCGAATCTGCGCCTGGGCAAAGCGAATGTCCTCGATGGTCCGCTCCGGCAGCGCCGCCACCGAGGCCTCGATCTCGGCTCGGCTCAGGCGAAACCGCTCCGGCTGCCAGCGATCGAACTTTTCCGACAGCTCGCGCACGGCGGTGTCACCCCGACTCTCGATATCGGCGAGAATGCCCTCCACCGTCGACTTCACTCGGTCGGCGAGCGATTTCTGCGCATCGGCGCTGATTCCGGACTTAACCTGGCGGATCATCTCGGGTCTCCTGGCTTGGCTGCGATTCAGACGCGTCTCGGACTCGCTCCGCGGTGGGCGCATCGCTGCCGAGCACCGAGTAGACTTCCGCCGGCGCATTGCCGGTATTGCGAATGCGGCGTGTGGCGTCGATTGGCGAGGTGAACAGGTCACCGGCGCCAAGCTCGACCACAGCATCGAGAGTCTCCACCGCGAGCTGGCCCTCATGCACGAACAGAACCTCCTCCTGATGGCGCCGGTAACATGCTGACGCGATGCCCGGGGCAATGCGCAGATGTCGCAGTTGGAAGCCATGCGGCCACTCGAGCTTTCCGGGGCCCACCGGGTCTTCGCCACCTGGCTGCTGCACCCCGACGATCGGCGTCTCGGCAATGCCGCCGGCGGCCAGCAGCGAAGCGGGCGCAGCAAGGAACGCGTCCCGCCGCAGCACGCAGCCTGCAAGCGCCGCATCGTCCAGGACGCGGAGCTGCGCCAGTTGTTCCCGGGTCGGCACCGGCATCGGCTTGGCGCCGTTCGGCACCTGCTCCCCCTTTGCCGTGTCAATCAGGCTGCCGCTCTCGAGCAGCACCAGCCCGTGCTGCCGGGCGGCTTGGAGCACATGGGGCGCCCACAGAACCCGTCCCGGGTCGTCGCCACCGAGAATGGCGAACAGAAAGCCGGTGTCCTCCCCGATGTTCTCGAAACCGCGAAACACATGGGTCGGGATCGAGATGACGTCACCGGGCTTCAGGATGGCTTCGCCGTCCTCGCCATGCTCCCCCGTGCGAAACGCCCAGGTCCCCGAATGGACGACGAAGACCTCCGCCGTCTCGTGGCTGTGCTGGGAGTTGACGCAATGCGGCGGCTGCCGGGCGCCGCCGATGTTGAAGCCGTGGGGAACGTCGATGTGCACATGCTGATCCGGGCTCTCCGAGACACCCGGCCCGATGATGGTGAAGTTCTCCTTCAAGTCGCTGCCGGGCGTGCGGGTGTCGATGAAGGCGGTCGTGCAGGGCACAAGGTCGTCGTAGCGCACTCGGCGCGCAAGCAGATCCATCGCGTGCAGTGGCGCCTCGGCCAGTTCCTCCGAGCCCAAATCGGCGGCGAAGCAATGTACTTCGTATGCAGAATTCGGTCAACAGAACGCCGCCATGCGCCTGGCTCTCCCTCAGCACCCCGCTGAGCAGATTCCCGACTCGCTTGTCCCGGGGTGCATACGAAGTACAATGCCGCGCAATCCGCTGGGGTATCGTCATGCAGCAATCGCCAGGCCGGTTCGGAGCAGACAGCGAACTGGTGGATTTCATCCTCGGCATTACCTATGAAATCTGGGAGCAGCGGGGCGTCGAGCTGATTCACCGCTACTACGCGGACGACGTTCGGGTGTATGCGCTCAGCGGCTTGGTGAGCGGCGCCGAGCAGGTCGTGGACGACACCCGTGCGATGCTGGCTGCATTTCCGGATCGACTGCTGCTTGGCGAGAACGTCATATGGTCAGACGAGGGTGACGGCAAGCTCTCCTCGCACCGCATCCTAAGCACCATGACCAACAGCGGCGACAGCGCCTGGGGGCCCGCCACCCACCGCAAGGCTCAGTTGCGCACTATTGCTGAGTGCCTGGTGCAACAGGGCCGGGTGACTGAGGAGTGGCTGGTGCGCGACACCCTGCCGCTGCTGCAGCAGTTGGGATTCGATGCGATCGCCGCCGCCGAGACCCTGGCCTGCAACCGGGATGCAGAGACCCAAGCCTGGCTCACCCGGGCAGCACAGCGCACCGCAAGCACCAAGGATGTGGATCACCCCTGGGCAGCCTTTGCCGCTGACCTGCTGCGGGCACTCTGGGTGAGTGGCGACCCGAAGCAGATCGGCAAGCGGGTCGCACCCTATGCCGTGGCCTACCCATCACCCTTGGAAGTGGTGTCAGGCGCCTCGGGGATAGCCGCGCACTACCAGGCGCGCCGGGTGCCTTTTCGAGACGCCAGACTGCGCCTCGACCACATCGCCGCGCAACCCTGGGCAGGCTCGGGCCACGACGTGGCCGTGCGCTGGAGCCTGGTGGCCCGTCACGGGGACGACTATCTCGGGGTTGCCGCCACCGGGCGCGATGTCTACGTTCTGGGCACCTCCCATTGGCGCGTGCTGGGCGGGCGCATGGTGGCGGACTGGACCCAATTCGATCAGGTCGCCGTGCTGGCCCAATGTCTATGAGACCTTCCTGAGGCGCACGAACTGCGCGTCAGCCCCAAAGCCGGTCGCTGGCGATGCGCGCGCCTGCCGCCAGGGCGCCGAGCTTGGCGTAGACAATGTCCTGATCCACGGCGCCGAAGCCGGCAAAGGTGGAGAATCCGCAGTCGGTGCCCGCAATGACCCGTTCGCGCCCCACGATGTCAGCGAAGCGGCCGATGCGCTCGGCCACCAGCTTCGGATGCTCGATAAAATTGGTGGTGGAGTCGATGACGCCGGGAATCAGAATCAGATCCTCCGGCAAGGCAGTGTCCCTGAACACCTCCCACTCGTGCGCGTGGCGCGGGTTGGCGGACTCGAACAGCAGCGCCCCCACATGGGCCTCGAGTGCGATGGGCAGCACCACCTCCATGGGCGCGTCCAAGTGGTGGGGGCCTTCGTAGTTGCCCCAGCAAACGTGCATGCGCACGCGCTCCTTCGGTATGCCCGCCAGCGCATGGTTCAAGGCTTCAACGTGCAGCCCCGCCAATTGCCGATACTCCTCGTCGGAGCGGCCCTTGAACATCATGTGCCGGCCCAGCCCCAAATCCGGCGAATCGAGCTGCAGGATCAGGCCAGCTTCCGTGATGGCCCGGTATTCGGCCGCCATGGCATCGGCCAGCGCATACAGATAGGCCTCATGGGTGTCGTAGTGGCGGTTGGGCTGAAACAAGGCGATCACGCCGGGCGAGGCGGCGTTCATGAACCCCTCCTCCGGCTTGCCGATCTCGAGCGCCCGGTTGAAGTTGCCGATGTCTTCCTGCACAGGCCCCAGATCCTTCACCCGGATCTCGCCGACGCAACAGGGACGCCGGTAGGTGGGCGTGCCCCCGGAGCGGGCCTGGCGCTCGAGGAAACCGGGGTAGTCCTCGAGATCCGCGGGCGGTTGACGTTCGCTGTCGCCCGCAAAGCCGGTGATGCGGTCCTTGATGTAGGTGGCGTAGCTGATCTTGCTCATCTCCCCGTCCGAGACGACGTCAATGCCAGCGCGAACCTGCTGGTCCACAACCGTTGCCACCGCGTCCCTGAACACCTGCCCCGCCTCCGGTCGCGCTTCGCCGTTCTCCAGGGCGAACACCACATCGGTGACGGCTTTCGACCTCGGCAGCGACCCGACATGGGTGGTCAGAATGCGCTCGGTGCTGTGCTTCATGAGTGTGTCCTTGGTTTTTCAGGCGATTGGGAGCCTGGCGGACGCGCCGGGCACCCACGTGCCGGCGAATACCCGTTCCTCCGCGGGGAGGTCCGGGTCTTCGATGCGCTCCAGGAGCATCTGCACCGTGGCGTGGGTCATGCGCTCCACGGGCTGGCGGACGGTCGTCAGCCGATAAGCCGCGAAGGCTGCGGGGCCGGCGCCGTCGAAGCCGACGACAGAGATGTCCGCCGGTACGGCCAGCCCGAACGCCTCCCGCGCTTCGTCGATGCAGCCGATTGCCATGACGTCGTTGGCGACGATGACCGCATCCGGCGGATTCGGCCCCATCCTCATCAGTTCGGCAAACCCGTGGCGTCCCGACTCATAGGAGTAGTCGCCCTGCACGACCGGGGTGTTGGTAATGCCGAGTTCCTCGAGCCGGCGCAGTGCGCCCGAGGTGCGCTCGACGCTGACGGCGCTGTCCGCGGGGCCGCTGATGATGGCAAACGACCGGTGGCCGGCGGCCCCCAGCTCACCCACCAGCCAGCGCTCGCCCTGTTCCTGGTCGCAGCGCACGGCACTGACGCGACCGTCACGCAACGAGCGGTTGTAGAAGACCACTGGAATTCCGGCGCCATCGAGCAACTCCAGTTGCGGCGCCTGCAGCGTGGCGGCGGTGACCACGCCGTCCACCTGGTATTGGAGCAACTGTTCCACCACCGATGGTGTTTCACTTTCCCGTTCGATGGTGAACAACAGTACGCGAATGCCCCGCTCGGAGAACGCCTGGGTGAGTTGCACGAGCACTTCGGGGTAGTTGAGGTTGGTCATCCGCGAGATGAGCACGGCCACCATGTTGGAGCGTTGGGTGATCAGCCCCCGAGCAATCGCGTTGGGCTGGTAGCCCACCTCCGCGGCAGCCGCCAGAACGCGCTTGCGCATGGCTTCCGATGCGCTCGCGCCCTGCTTGAACACCCGCGAAACCGCTGACTGGGAGACCCCGGCAATGCGCGCCACGTCATAGGAAGTCGCCTTGCGTGATCGTTTGCTCATGGATGGATCCGGCAACGGTGAGCTGACCTCGAGGGTATTGGTTGGCGCGTCGCGATTCAATGCCCATCGGCCAGCGCAGCTATCAATGGCCCAAGCAGGCACTCATGGCGCCGCCAGCGACCTCGCATCCTTGTAGGCGAACTGGAACAATCCGAGAACCTGGGGCATCAGCGCGACCTACACCCTGAACTGAGCCGCCACGCTCCAGGATGCAACTCGAGGCGGAAGGGGGCCAGCTGCCGTCCCCTTTCGCGGCCAGTGCGGCAGCCCGGGGAATTGAAATGAGCGAATTCGGCGGCCTCAACTGGACCATTCTGGCCGCCTACCTCGGGGCCAATCTCTATCTGGGCTTCGCCCTGAGCAAAAAGGTGGAGACGGCGCAGGACTTCTTCCTCGGCCGCCGCTCGATGCCCTGGTGGGCCATCGGCATCTCGGTGATCGCCACGTACGTCAGCGCGCTGTCGTTTCTCGGCGGGCCTGCCTGGGTCTACAGCGAAAGCCTCGCCGTGATCGCCATCCACCTGAACTACCCATTGGTGATCTTTCTGGTCATCACCTGCTTCCTGCCGTTCTTCTACAACTCCGGCGTGCCCTCCATCTACGAGTACCAGGAGCGGCGCTTCGGGCCGAGTTCGCGATGTGTGATGTCCGGCATTTTCATGATCTCCCAGGCGCTCACGTCCGCTGCCATCCTGTACGCCACGGCGCTGGTGGTGGAGTTCATCACCGGCGTGAACGTCAATGTCTCGATCCTGATCGTCGGCGTGATTGCGCTCACCTACACCCTGCTGGGCGGCATCGCGGCCGTGATCTGGACGGATGTCATTCAGGCCGGCGTGCTGCTCGTGGGCGCGGCCATCATCACGGCGGCACTGATCGGCGAACTGCCGCAGCCGCTGCAGGAAACCCTCGCCACGCTCGCCGCGTCCGGGAAGACCACCACCCTGGACTTCTCATTGGATGTCACCAGGGAAGCAACGGTCTGGTCCGGGGTCATCGCCATGACCCTGTTTCACACGACGGTGTACGGCGCCAATCAGATGATGGTGCAGCGCACGCTGGCGGCCAAGAGCATTGGCGATGCCAAGAAGTCGTTCCTGATGATGGGCTTCGCGGCCTTTTTCATCTACTTTCTGTTCATGTTCCTCGGCGTGCTGTTCTACGCCTACTACGGTGGCCGCGAGTTCGACAACGGCAACACCATCATTCTGGAGTTCGCCTCGGACTATGGCTTGCCGGGCCTGATGGGCGTGCTCGCCGCCGCGGTGATCGCCGCCTCCATGTCGAGCCTGGACTCTTCGCTGAACTCCCTGTCCACAGTGACCACGGTGGACTTCTACGAACGATTCGTGAGGCCTTCGGAATCACCCGAGCACTACCTCGAGGCAAGCCGACTGTTCACGGTGCTCTGGGCGGCGGCCATCGTCCTGCCGGCGCTGCTGTATGCGCGCAGCGAAGGGTCCATCCTGCAAACCCTGAGCCAGGTGGGTTCCTACTTCGTCGGCGCCAAGCTCAGCATGTTCGGCCTTGGCTTCTTTTCGAAGCACGCCACCGAAAAGGGCGTGCTCATCGGCGTGGCCGTAGGCTTCGTGGTCATCTGGCTGGTGGCCACCGAGACCGACATCGCCTGGCCGTGGTACTGCCTGATTGGCGGCGTCGTGAACGTGGCCGTGTCGTTGACGGCAAGCCTGATCCTCGATGGGCGCCAGGCGGAGTACTCCCCGTACACCATTCGCGGTCAACGCCAGCACTTCGAAGCGAACGGCCTCGCGCAGCGAGAAGACGGCTGGTACAAGCTGCCGGGCCGCGTGGACCCCGTGTCCTATCTTCTGCTGGTGTTCTTTGCCGTGACCGTGGCTGCGCTCTGGTGGTTTCAAAGCGCGTTCTAGTGGGGGCTGCGAGTTTCTAGCGCACCATATGTCGGGCGAAAAAGGCAACGTCCCGCCTGATCGCTACATCGAACTGCGAGCCGGCAAACAGATGGTCATCCCCCGTGTAGCTGTGGAAATGGTAGGGCTTGCGCAGCCGGGCCAGTTCCGCCGCCAGCGAGCGCGTCCAGTCGTAGGCGGCCCCCTGATCGCCAATTGCGTGATGCAGGATGACCGGCGTGGCCAGGCGGTCCAAATGGCGTAGCGGCTCGCCGGAGCGCCAATCGAAAACAGGTTCGAATCGCCGCAGGTCTGCTCGAAGGCTATCCACAGCGCCCTTGGGAAGACCCATGTGGTCTTCGGCAAGCGGTTGCTGATATCGAGCGTAGTAATACGCCTGATCCCAAAGCGAACCACCAACCGAGGACCACAACGAGGCCGCCCGGATTCCGTCGGCCGCCAGCAACGCGCGCAGCGTGACCTCGCCGCCGAGCGAGTGCCCCCAGAGAAAGACGTTGCGCTCGTCGGCGTCGGGCACCTCCCTGACGAGACTCAGGGTGCCGAGCACGTCTTCGGTGTAGTAGTGCGTCGCCAGCAGGCCGCGGGCGTACTCGGCGCCTTCAGAAATGTTGTGGCCGCGATAGTCCGGCACGATCACCAGGAAACCCTGTCGCGCATAGGCGGAAGGAACCCCGCGGTAGTAGTCTCCCGGCCGTGAATCGGTGCCATCGGCGCTTATGCCGTAACGCGGCGGGTTCGGATGGTTGCCGTGATTGGCCATGAGAACCGGGTAGCCACGCGCTGGTGGTTTTCCGTGCGGCGTGGCCACCAGCGCGTACTGCGTCAGGCCGCCGGAACGGTACTTCATCAGACGGGCGGCGTAATCCGGCGTGTCGGCCTGCTGCAACCAGCCGGCCAGCGTGGCTTCGGGCAACGAACGCAGGTCGTCTATCGCCCTGGGCGGGTGCAACTGCGCGGCGACACCGGCCGCACTGACGAACAGTGCCGCCCCCAGCATTGCCGTGCGGATGCCAGGCCTCGCCGAATGCTGCCACAGCCAACTACTCAAAACGCACTTCCCTGGAGTGGTTGGCGAGATCCCGCCACATGCGGCCCGGCGGCGACTCAATCGAGCGCCTCGAGGTTCGCATAACCGAGCATCAGCCACTTCTCGCCGGCGCCGGCGAAGTTCACCTGCACCCGGGCGCGTTCGCCGCCGCCTTCGCATTGCAGCACGATGCCCTCGCCGAACTTGCCGTGGTGCACGCGCTGGCCGATGCGCAGCGCGCCGTCTTCCTGCAACGGCTGCCGGTTCTGCTGTCCGAGCCCACCGAACGGCAGTTCCACCCCCGTTTTCATGCGGATTTCATTGATCGACTCATGGGGCAGTTCATCGATGAAGCGCGAGCGCCGGTTGTACGAATCGCTGCCGTGCAGCCGCCGGGTTTCGGCGTAGGTGAGATACAGCTTCTGCATGGCGCGGGTCATGCCCACGTAGCACAACCGGCGTTCCTCTTCGAGGCCTTCGTGCGCTTCGGTGGACATGCGGTGCGGAAACAGGCCTTCCTCGAGCCCCGAGAGAAACACGGTCGGAAATTCGAGGCCCTTGGCCGAATGCAGGGTCATGAGTTGCACCGCCGGCCCGGAACCGGCCTGGGTCTCGCCCGCATCGAGCGCTGCCTGGTCGAGAAACTCCTGCAGCACCGACACTTCCGCAGCATCGTCGTCCTGCAGCGGAAATACGAGTTCGCCGGTGAACTGCCGGGCAGCGTTCACCAGTTCCTGCAGGTTCTCCTTGCGCGCGAGGCCGCGCTCGCCCGGCTCCCGCCCATGGTACGCCAGAAGGCCCGTCTCGCGGACCACGTAGTCCGTCAACTCGTGGAGTTCCAGGTCTTCCGTGGCCTCGGCCAGATCGTCGATGAGCTTCAGAAACGCCCCCACCGAACCCGCTGCACGGCCCGCCAATCGGCCGTCGACAATGGCATCCTTGCATGCCTGCCACATGGAAACCGTTCGTTCGCGGGCTTCCAGGCGAATGGCCTCCACGGTCTTTTCGCCAATGCCGCGCGTCGGCGTATTGACCACGCGCTCGAACGCCGGGTCGGCGTGCCGGTCGTGAATCAGGCGCAGATAGGAGAGGGCGTTCTTGATTTCGGCCCGCTCGAAGAAGCGGAAGCCGCCGTGGATGCGGTAGGGAATGCCGGCCACCATCAACGCCTCTTCGATGACGCGTGACTGGGCATTGGAGCGATACAGCACCGCTACGTCTCCCGGGCTGCCGCCGTTGTCGACGATCGCCCGTGTGCGCTCGGTGATGAACCGCGCTTCGTCCAGGTCGTTGTAAGCCGCGTAAAGCCCGATCGGCTCGCCGTCTTCGCCTGCGGTCCACAGTTCCTTGCCGAGGCGCCCCGCGTTCCTGCGAATCAGCGCATTGGCCGCGTTCAGGATGTTGCCGGTGGAGCGGTAATTCTGCTCCAGGCGGATGGTGGTGACGTTGCCGAAATCCTTGGAATATCGCTGAATGTTCTCGATGCGGGCGCCACGCCAACCGTAGATGGACTGGTCGTCGTCGCCAACGGCCATCACACGACCACCGCTGCCGGCCAGCACCCGCAACCAGGCGTACTGAATGCTGTTGGTGTCCTGGAATTCGTCCACGAGCAGGTGTCCCAGGCGGTTCTGGTAGTGCGCGAGCAGTTCCGGCGTGTCCAGCCAGAGTTCGTGGCTGCGCAGCAACAGTTCGGCGAAATCCACCAGCCCGCCCTGGTTGCAGAGCTCCTCGTAATTCTCGTAGATGCGCTTGTGCGTCACCTGAAAGAGGTCGCTGTCGTCGGGAAGCGACCCGGCCCGTCGGCCTTCGTCCTTGTGGCCGTTGATGAACCAGGTGGCCTGGCGCGGCGGCCACCGTTGCTCGTCGATGTCGAGGGCGCGCATGACCCGCTTCACCAGGCGGAGCTGGTCGTCGGCATCGAGCACCTGGAAGTTCTGCGGCAGCTTCGCCTCCTGCCAGTGCATGCGCAGCAGACGGTGGGCGATGCCATGAAAGGTGCCGACCCAGAGCCCGCGCACGGGGATGTTCAGCAGTGCTTCGATGCGGTGCCGCAACTCCGCGGCCGCCTTGTTGGTGAACGTCACCGCCAGCACCCCATGGGGCGAGACTCCCTCGGCTTCAATCAGCCAGGCGATGCGGTGCACCAGCACCCGGGTCTTGCCGCTGCCCGCACCGGCGAGCACCAACGCGTTGCCGAGCGGCGCCGTGACCGCCTCGCGTTGCGGCTCATTCAAACCATCGAGTATGTGGGTGACGTCCAATTGCGATGTCCTGCCCGATCAGTTTCCGTGTTTTCGGCGCCGCGCGCCAACGCCGGCGCTACCAACCCGCCTATTCCACCAGCTCATTGCCGGGGTGTTTTATCTTGCAAGTAGCTGTGCCGGAGGGGTTGTTCCTGGCGCAGTTCTAGTTTCCAACGACAGACTTCATGTTCGAACGTGCAAGCAGCGTTGAACATGCGGTCCAACCGCGCCTTGAGCACGCTCCATTTCGCGCACCCTGTGATTTCATCACTCTTGCCGCCTTGCTACGTTCATTCACGAGCCGGTGCGGCTAACGCCCGTCGGCAGCTTCTCCCGATTCGTGCATTCGTTTCCGATAGCGGGCTTCGATGAAGTCGAGCCGTTGCCGAGAAACGCTGCGACGCACCTGGTCTTCGGTCCCGAACACGAGCCAGCGGTCGTCTTCGGCCGCGTAGGCCGGCCATTGCAGGCGATTTCCGCCGTTAGGATTGCCGGTGCGCGCAAATTCCAGCCAGTAACCGATGAGGCGTTGGGCAAGCGCACGCTGGTCGGCATCCGGCAGTTCCGCGCCGGCAAACAGCAAACGGCCATCGTAGCCATGTGGGGTGCCCGGCGAGTCGTCCAGCGGCTCGGCGACGGGCAGGTCGATGTAGTAGAGCCAGGCGGGCGACTGCTTGCGCCCCATGCCCAGTGCCAGCGTCCGGGCAGCGATCAGATAGCGGCTGTCGCCAAAGAGCCGCGCCATGCCGCGTTCCGGGCCGACATCGAAATCTTCCCGGTAGAGCGCGCGCGCCGCCGCGTAGTCCGGCCCCCAGATGCGCTCGTAGTCCTTTGCGGAAATTCCCGAGAACGGCATGACACTGCCGTCGAAACTGGTGCCACCGGTGATGACGGGCACATCGTGCTGCCTGCCGGCCAGGAACAGGATGCCCGGCTCTTCCCGAAGCGTGGCGCCGTCCACCACCGGCAGGTGAAACCCCTGCACCGCATCCATGAGCGCGATGGCATCCAGGGCGCGCAACTCCGCAGCCGTTTCGACATCCGTAGATACGCGTTCGACCAGTTCCTGCGCCATCGCTTCCGCGCTTCGGGCACGTTTCATGTCCATGCCGAGCGGAGCAGGCCGCGGCGCATTGTTGCTGCGCGGCAGAGCCCAGGTGCCGTAGCCGCTCTGCGCGATGGCCCCGTGGAACAGGTCCCCGGCCGCCTCGCTGGCCAGCAGCAGGCTCACTGCCATGCCGCCCGCAGACAGCCCGAATACCGTCACTCTGTCGGGGTCGCCTCCGAACGCAGCAATGTTGTCGCGCACCCACTCGAGCGCCGTGATCATGTCCAGCAGGCCGAAATTCGCCACCTCGCTGTCGAGGGCGGGATGTGCGAAGAAGCCCAGGGGCCCGAGACGGTAGTTGATGGAAACGAACACCACGCCCCGAGCGGCAAACAGTTCGCCGGGCACGTTGCCGGAGCCCCCCCGAAAGCCGCCGCCGTGAATCCAGACCATGACCGGTCGAGCCTTGTCGTTGAGGCCCGCCGTCCAGACGTTGAGCGACAGGCAATCTTCATCGGTGGGCTCGACGGTTCCCACCTGAGGGCAGGCCGGCCCGAATTCGAGCGCTGGCCGGACGTCCCTGTGCCCGGGCAAAGCCTGGGGCGGTTGCCAGCGCCGATGCCCTGTCGGCGCTTCGGCGTAAGGTATGCCCCGAAAGGCATGCACACCGTCCTCGACCACGCCTTCGAACGAACCTTGCGTCGTATGCACGACCGTTCCGACCGACTCGGCGCCCGCCACCGCTGAAAGCGCCAGCATGCAGAGGAAGACGGTATTGCCCACGAACGGCCAACGTCGGTTTGCGGCATTCGCGGAACCTTGCCGGCGGCGCACGAGGCCGATGACATCGAGCTTGCCGGCCTGCTTGCCGCATCCGCAAAGGCTACGGTTTCTCACTCGACCGTCACCGACTTGGCCAGGTTTCTGGGCTGATCGACATCGGTGCCCTTGAGCACGGCGACGTGGTAGGCGAGCAACTGCAGCGGTACGGTGTAGACGATGGGCGCAAGCAGCGGGTCGACTTCGGGCAGCCGGACGACGGTGACCCCGGGGCCGTCCCGGAAACCGGAGTTGCGGTCGGCGAATACGAACAGCTCCCCGCCACGGGCACGCACCTCCTGCAGGTTCGACTGCAGTTTCTCCAGCAGTTCATCGTTGGGGGCAACGGCCACCACCGGCATGTCCTCGTCCACCAGCGCCAGGGGGCCGTGCTTGAGTTCGCCCGCCGGGTAGCCCTCGGCGTGGATATAGGAGATCTCCTTCAGCTTCAACGCCCCTTCGAGAGCCACCGGATACATGATGCCCCGGCCGAGAAACAGTGCATGGTGGCGGTCGGCAAAGCGCTCCGCCAGTTCCCGAATGCGGCCGTCCAGGGCGAGCGCCTCTTCGACAACCGCACCCAGCCCGCGCAGGCCCGCCACCAGCCGGCTTTCCGTTGCCTCGTCCAGCCCGCGCCTGCGGCCGAGCAACGCCAGCAGCAGCGCCAGCGCAACGAGTTGGGCCGTGAACGCCTTGGTGGACGCAACCCCGATTTCGGGCCCTGCCTGAATCATCAGCGCCAGGTCCGACTCCCGCACGCAGGAACTGGTGGCGACATTGCAGAGCGTCAGGGTAGCGAAGTAGCCCAGAGATTTTGCGGCTCTGAGCGCCGCCAACGTGTCTGCCGTTTCCCCGGATTGGGAAATGGTGACAAAAAGGCTGTCGGGGGCCACAACGGGCTTGCGGTACCGGAATTCGCTGGCAATTTCCACCGAGCAGGGAATGCCCGCATGTTCCTCGAACCAGTACCGGGCGACACCGGCCGCGTAGAAGCTGGTGCCGGCGGCGACGATCGTCACCGCCCGGGCGCGGTCGAATACGGCGCCGGCGTTCACGCCGAATGCGTGCTCCAGCACCCGCTCTCTGCCGATGCGTCCCGCCAAGGTGTTGCCGAGTGCAACGGGCTGCTCGAATATCTCCTTCTGCATGTGGTGGCGGTAATCGCCCTTGTCGACTTCTTCCGCCGCCGTTTCGACCTTGAGGGTCGTGCGCACCACCGACTCGTCATCGAGATTCCAGATGGAGATTTCGTCCCGGGTGATCTCCACGAGGTCTCCTTCCTCGAGGATGATGAAACGATCGGTGACCGGCTTGAGCGCCAGCACGTCGGAGGCGATGTAGTTCTCGCCGATGCCGACGCCCACGACCAGGGGGCTGCCGACCCGGGTGGCAACGATGCGCCCTGGGTTGTCGCGGGCGATGACGCCGAGCGCATAGGCGCCTTCGAGGCGGCGGAGGGCGGCGCGCACCGCCTCGAGCAGGTTTTTCTCGAGCCGGTAGTGAAAGTCGACGAGGTGCGCAATGACCTCGGAATCGGTTGTCGATGCGAAGCGGTAGCCCTCGGCCTCCAGTTCTGCCCGCAGCAACTCGAAGTTCTCGACGATGCCGTTGTGCACCAGACAGATGCGTTCGCTGGAGACGTGAGGATGGGCGTTTTGCTCGTTGGGCACGCCGTGGGTCGCCCAGCGGGTGTGGGCAATGCCGACACCCCCTTGAACCGGATTGGCGCGCAATTCGTCGGCGAGTTCGCGCACCTTGCCGGCACGCTTGCGCACCGCCATGCGCGCTTCGCCTGCCGGGATGACGGCGATTCCCGCCGAGTCGTAACCCCGGTATTCCAGGCGTTGCAGCCCTTCGAGCAGAATGGGCGCCACGTTGCGATCGGCTACAGCGCCGACGATTCCGCACATGCCCTCATTCCTCGCGCGTACGCCGGCCCGGCCGCTTCCAGCCCCTGATGTTGCGCTGCCTGCTGCGCTCCACCGCCAGTTCGCCGCGGCCGACCTTTGCGGTAATCGTCGAACCGGCAGCAATGAACGCGCCGGACTCGGCCTCGAGTGGCGCCACCAGGGAGCTGTTCGTCCCGACGAAGACATCGTTGCCGATGACGGTGCGGTGCTTGTTCTCGCCGTCGTAGTTGCAGGTGACGGCGCCGGCGCCCACGTTGCAGCGATCGCCGAGTTCCGCATCGCCGAGATAGGCCAGATGGCTGGCCTTGGTGCCCCGGCCCAGGCGCGCTTTCTTGGTCTCGACGAAATTGCCGAGCCTTACGCCCTCGCCGAGTTCGGTTCCCGGCCGTACGCGAGCGAAGGGGCCGAGCCGACAATGCGCCGCGACCACCGCCCCCTGAACCACCGTATACGATTCGACGACCACGCCGTCTCCGAGGATCGAATCTTCGATCACCGCACCCGCGCCGAGCCGAACGTTGCTGCCGAGTTTCACCCTGCCGGAGAGAACGACATTGACATCGATGAAGCAATCCTCGCCGGCCACCACTTCGCCGCGAATGTCGACCCGTTCCGGGTCGGCCATGCCGACACCCAGGAGTTGGAGACGGCGTGCCTCGCGCCGCTGGTAGATGCGCTCGAGCGCGGCAAGCTGGACCCGGTCGTTGACGCCCATGGCTTCGACGGGGTCCTCAATGGACACACCCTTTACCGGGATCTCCCGCCCCACAGCCAGACCGACGATGTCGGTCAGATAGTATTCGCCCTGGGCATTGCGGGGCTCGACCGCCGCCAGCAGTTCCTTCAGTTCGCCGGCGCGCAAGGCAAGTATCCCTGTGTTGATTTCGCGGATTGCCGTTTCTTCGGGCGACGCGTCCCGATATTCCACGATGCCAAGGATGTCGCCTCCCGCAGACCGTTTGATGCGGCCGAGTTCCGCCGGCTCGTCGACCACGGCCGTGACCACCGCCAGGGCGCCGTCTGCGGCAGCGGCGGCGCAGGCCTCGAGGGTCGCCGCGGAGACCAGCGGTACATCTCCGTAGAGAACGAGGGCTGTGGCGTCGTCATTCAGCAAAGGGACTGCCTGGGCAACGGCATGGCCGGTACCGAGCTGTTCCGTCTGCCGCACCCAATTTGCGTCGGTATCGGTTTCGTCTTGGACCCGGTCTGCCTGGTGACCCACCACGACGAAGGTGTCGACGGCTGCCAATTTGGCGACGGTGCCGAGCACGTGTTCCAGCAGGGTCTTGCCGGCCAGCCGGTGCAAAACCTTGGGCAGCGCCGAGCGCATGCGCCTGCCCTGGCCTGCGGCTAGTACGATGGCGACGAGTTTGGCCGGATCAGCCATGGAAGCGGTGCAATTCCAGCGGGGCAATGCCCCGAATTATACGGGCAGGGCCACCAAAAAGCGCTGCAATGACGTCGCCACCACCGGAGCGAAACCCGAGTCGACGCCTCGCTGCGTCCATTCGTATACAGGTCGGGCTGATTCGCGGGTCTCGCTTGAAGCCGAGTCAAGTTTGCACGCGAGCGCCGCCTTCATGCCGGACTGCGAGATTGCCGGTTCTGCAATCCTGAACCCACCTTGCGCAGCCGGTACAAACACCAAATGAAATAGCTCGAAAAATCAATACGCCATGACTACAGTGATCACGAATCAGAACATCGAGAACGATGGCTTTCATATTCGCGTGTGACATTCTTCGTCTTGTTCGAGAACCTTGTTTCGAATTAGACAGTCGACTTACGAATTACAGCAAAAACATTGACTATCACAGATAATTGCCCGAGCCGTGCGCCGCAATGCACCATTGCTCTCCATTCTGTTTTCAGTTGGTTCTTGTTGAGGAAAATTCTGTAAAACATTTTCCGCAATTCCCGAAAATAGGCTGGTAGTTCACGCATTTCAATTGAAACAAAGGCTTTTGGTGTGTCGTTCAACATGTCACCAACTTGCGTCGCACGGGCGTCGAGGCGCCGTGCAAGCGCGGCCGCGCTTACGCGAGTGCATCGGCGTTCGCAGCAGGAAGATGGTGACGGATTCGGGCGAAATACGTATGTACAAGCCCTCGAGCGCGGGACATTGAAATGATCTGTTAAAATTCATCGATTCCTCTGCGCGATCTATAAATATAGATTGCTTCTAGATTGGCTCTTCAGAAAGATGTATTAATATATATCTAATATCATTAACTATCTATAAATGCAGATCGAAATGGGTTTGGCATGAACGAAACTATCGAACAGGTCGCACGGATACTCAAAGCCGCCAGGGAAGCGAAAGGCTTGAGCCAAAGAGCCCTGGCAGAAAGGGCGGCCGTGCCGCAAAGCCACATATCCAAGATTGAAAATGGCGGGGTCGACCTGCGCCTGTCCAGCCTCGTGGAGCTTTCGCGTGCGCTCAACCTGGAGGTGACACTGGTGCCGCGGAAGGCGACGCCCGCTGTCAATGCGATTATCCGCAGTGTCACGCGACCGGAACGAGCGGTTGTCGCAGGGTCTGGTGGAACGGGAACAGCGGTAGCCAATTACTTTGCGCAGCTACAGCAGGCGCTTGAAAACGCAAGTGAGTTTTCTCTTCCAGCCAAGGAATTGGTACAGCTGCAGCGGCGTGTTCGTGAATTGCAGCAACTCGATGTATCGGTCTCGCCCGATACGTTTCGTGCGCTGAAGAAGTTCTTGAAGACAGTAAAGGCCCAGCAGGCCGGGCGGGAGGAATTTCAAAAGGCTTTGGCCCAGTTTACGGATATCAGAAACAAGATCGTCCATCGGGTGCCTGCCATGGAGCCTCCGAAACCCGCTTACAGCCTGGAGGATGACGATCATGCCTGATGTATCGGTTCTCGACGTCAATCTTCATGGCGAACCCGTTGGCACGCTGACACGCTTACCCAATGACAAGACCATTTTTGCGTTTAGTGAGGCGTATATTGCCGATGCGGAGCGGCCCGTGCTCGGGTTGGGATTCAAGGACAGCCTCGGTGATCTCATCACGGACTTTCGCTCCTACAGCATGAAAGTCATGCCTTTCTTTTCGAACTTGTTACCCGAAGATCGTCTCAGGAAATACCTGGCAGAACGGGCAGGCATTCATCCCGAGCGGGAGTTCTTTCTCATCTGGGTTCTCGGGGCAGACCTTCCTGGCGCGATTACGGTTACACCTGCCGACCGAGAAGCATGGCCTGCCGATGCGGGCGTCGATGTAGACCCGACTCTGCTCGAAGAGCGGCAAGAAAAAGCCCTTCGATTCTCACTGGCGGGGGTGCAGCTCAAATTTTCCGCCATCAGCAATGCGACCGGCGGTCTCACAATTCCGGCGAAGGGGGTGGGGGGATCGTGGATCGTCAAGCTCCCATGGGAAAAGCATGATGGGATACCGGAAAACGAATACGCAATGATGACCTTTGCTCGTCAGCTCGGTATGGATGTTCCTGCGGTCGAGCTGATTGACCTCGATGCCGTAGGCAATCTGCCGGAGGACGTCATGGCTCCGAAAGGGAAGGCGCTGGCCATTGAGCGATTTGATCGGTTGAGCGACGGCAGTGCCGTTCACATTGAAGACTTTGCTCAGATTTTCGGGCTCTATCCTGCCGACAAGTACAAAAAAGCGAGCATGATGAATATCGCATCTGTCCTTGCCATTGAAACCGACGAGAACGATGTGCGGGAATTCGTCCGCAGGCTCGTCTTCAATACCCTGATCGGCAATGCCGATATGCATCTCAAAAACTGGTCGCTCATATATCCCGACCGACACCAACCGCATCTTGCCCCTGCTTATGACTTCGTTTCGACCATCCCATATCTACCGGACGATAAGGCAGCCCTGAAAGTGAGCCGGAGCGCGAGGTTCGATGAATTTACCGATTCGGAACTAAAGAGCCTTGCGGAAAGAGCACAATTACCCAGGGCACTCGTCCTCGATCAAGCGCATGAGACGGTCGCGCTGTTTCACGAGCGTTGGGCGTGGGCCAGGAAGGAGCTGCCTGTTGCGGATGACGTTGCCAAGGCAATCGAAGCGCAGATCGCCAAGGTTCCCATGACTTGAGAGAATGAAAGTGGGTGGGTGGCGGAATCGCGGTCACGCGTGCACAGGTGCCTGAAACAGGCCGCAGCAATGAAATTTCCAATCAAAATTGTTGCTATCGGTGACCGCGAATTGCTTGGATTCGTGCCAGCGTGCTCGCAAACGGCCGAACAACGCTGTGTGCGTGCAATGATGGGGCCTGGCGCGCGCCTCTCCACCAACGAACGGGAGCGGGTCGTCCAAAAGTTCAAGCAGCCGTTTCGCGACGCCACCACCTAAGTCGTCCTCGATCCATTGGACTTCATAGCCCGCCTGGCAGCCCTGATTCCTCGCCGACGGTTGAACCTCACCCGATTCCACGGTGTGTTCGCCCCAAACTGCAAGCACCGCGAGCGCGTCGTGCCCAACCGCAAATCCAAGGAGCCCGAGACCGATAGGCCCCTTGCTCCAATGACCTCGATGCACCGGCTGAAACGGGTGTTCGCCATCGAGCCTGACTGCGCTTGTCGCGGGCAAACCGGAATCCTTCCGTGCAGCTTTGTTAGTACCAAAATACTTGTCCATTTTTGGTATTTTGAGTTACTTTTACCATTATTTTGGTATTTATCGCCGGCATGAGACTTCCACAACTCGGCCAGAACCTGAAAGAATCGCGCAAACGCCGCTTTCCCGGGGACAATCTGGCGCGATTTGCGATTCGCATCGGTGTCAGCCGCGCGACGCTGCAAAAGATGGAACAAGGCGAACTATCGGTTTCGATGGAAAAGTATTACCGGGCCGGAAGTCTGCTCGGCGTGGAGAGGGAATTCGAACAACTTCTGCGATCGCCGCGGAGTCTGTTCGATGATTGAACGCGCGCGTTTTGACATCTACCTGAATTCGCCGCCGGCAGTCATCATAAAGGCTGCCGAATGCGTTTTGGAAGAATCCGATGGTCGGCTGACGCGATTCGCATTCCGTTACGATCCATCCTGGATTGCGCAACCAGCGTCCTTCTCCTTGGACCCAGTACAGTTGCCGCTTGGACACGCGGAAATCACGCTGGAGTGTCTGCGCGGAGCGCCAGCACTGATTGATGACTACCTGCCCGACGCTTGGGGTCGCAAAGTGTTGGCTCGAACGGCTCTCTGGGCATAGCATCGGACGTTCACATGCCCAAGCGTGTCGATCGCTGATTCATCGACGACTGACTAATGACGTAGGTACCCGGTCGTCATTGTCTACGGCGTGTACCAAATGGGTGAGGAATAAGCGCGCTCTTGTATGATTGAGGGCACTGCCTCGGGTCTTGGTTCGTTGAAGTATGCGGCATCATAAGTCGTCCATCGGGGGGTCGGAATTTCCAGGACCCGGACATAGTAAAACGCACGCTGCTTCGGATCGAAATCTGGGTCTGTCCAGACTGTGGCCAGTGTCACGTCACCGATGGTGTTGAGATAGTTGGCCTTGTCTACATCAACCGTATGCCTTAACGGCCTCACCTCGCCATTTCTGCGAATCCTGCGATTGTCAGAAACGGCGACGTTGTAGACCTTCTCATGGGTATGACCAGCACTGTCCAGCCAGCCCTTGACCACCTGTATTCGATCAAGGTTGGCGCCTTCGGGGTCTTTGCTTGCGACAATGAGAAAGTTCGGTGATTGACCATCAGGGGCATCGGTAAGATCGGCACCCATCGGGACGCCCTTGCGGTAGCCTAGTTCGACAAAGTCGATGCGTACCTCGCTGCCCGGCTCAAAGTCCCAGCCCGCAAAGAAGCGCAGCAAGATCCGGGGACCGGTGGTGGCGTAGGTTTCCCTGCGCCGCATCGCGTCAAACAGTGACTCGCGGGTATTCTCTTTCGCCCAAACGGCTGCAAGACCTGAAGCCGTGTAGGTGTAGGGTGTCGCCTGGGCTTCGGGAATCGGCCCTTCACGGTACTGCCGCCCTGGCTCGTTGGGCTCTTCGTTGGCCAGCTTGCCGAAGAAATTGTTCTCCGCGACCGTGGCAAAACCCGTATGCGAATCTGTGCTACCAATCACGCCGAACTTGAACGGGTTGACACCGAGTCGGTCCTCAAAATCCAAGCCTTGCTTGAGCGCTGAACGGGCATATTCATGACGCAGCATGTGCGGTTCTTTTGGGGTGTGGTTCATGTTATTCGAATCCCAGGTTTCAAAGTCGGCGAAACGATCATCGGGCGACAGATAGGGATGCGATTCACCATCGCCCTTGAATTGAGTCACTTCATAAAGCGGCTCCCAACGCGACCGGGTTTTGGCATATTGTGGGGAGAGATCCTCACCTGAGAGAGTTGTGTCCGCAAACATCTTTCCATTGCTCAAGTTGCCATTATGAGGAATTGCCAGAACTTGGCTTCCGGTGGTTTCCTCGTAGTTTTGCATCCATGACCAAAGGGCTTCGGGATCAGCCGAATCCAGCGACGAGAATGGCACCAGGTGCTCGGTTGCGTCGGCACCACCACGGAAGATCACATTGCGATGTAGGTTGTCGCCATGGACAGTGGATGTCCATTCATAGCCGATAAACGCGGTGAATTTCCCCGGGTCATTGTGATTCTCTGCTTCATTAACCGCAGCTTTCCAAATGGACCGCCGGAATCTCTCATCAACGTTCGCCGGCTGTTTGCCGAAGAGGATACTGGCAAACTCCAGCATCACGTCACTTCTTTTGTCCCGCAAGTAAAGGTCGTGCCAGCGTTTGCCTAACTTCGTATCCAGCAGTATTGGATCTGCGTTGTCGAGCCCCGAGAATACGCCAGTGAATTCAGCATGGTCAGACACCACTAGAAAATCCAGCGGCTTGCTGATGCGGAGTTTCAAACCCGAATGAGAAACAACAGATTCACCTTTCGCAAAGCGATAGGCGATTTCCGGGTCCAGCCGATTCATCATGGTGTAAGCGTCCGGCGACCGACTGGTATGGACGTGGGTATCACCCCAATAAACACTTTCAGGATAGTCGCGGTCAGCGTAGGGCGAATAGCTTTCTCCGTTGGCCAGGGCTGTGCATGCCAGAGCGCCAAGCAGAGTGCCTAAAGCGAAGCTAATGGCACGCGTTGTATTTGATTGGGTCATCAGCTTGGTCCAATCGACAGGTCATTCCCTTCCGGCGGGCTGTTAGAGCATACCACCCCAAAATCCGTAAATTGGATTTCTTGCGACTCTACGGAGAGACCCCAATGTCCTACGCCTGTTTTGACGTTCAGATCGAGAACCATATTGCCCATGTCGTCCTGAATCGACCCGAAAAGCGCAATGCCATGAATGCCGACTTCTGGCGCGAACTGCCGGAGATCATCCGTGATATCGACGGAGGCGTTAAGGCCAGGGTCATCGTGATTTCCTCGACTGGGCCACACTTCTCAGCAGGCGCGGATCTAGGCTCATTCGACAGTGTTGACACAGCGGGTACAGATGACAGCAGGCAGAGGCTGCAGCGTCGTGCTGCCCTCTTACAGCGACTGTTTGCACACGCATCAATCGTTCAGCTGCCTCGAAGAAGCCAGAGTTCCCGTGCTTTGTTGCATTCAGGGCGGCGCCGTTGGTGGCGGTGTTGCACTCGCCACTGTCTGCGATATTCGATACGCAACCGAGGATGCGTTTCTAACAATCCAGGAAACCAACATTGGCATGACTGCGGATGTGGGTACTTTGCGGCGGGCGCAAGGCGACGGAAAAAAACGCCGGAAATCCTCGCCCGCATCGACGCGCTGATGGACGCGGAGACCGCCGGCGACCCCATCACCGGACTTGAGTGGACGCACCGCACCACCGCCAAGCTCGCCGACGAACCGCGCTTGCTCGGCATCGCGGTGGGTGCACGTACCGTCGCCCGGCTGCTCAAGACCATGGGCTTCGCGTTACGCGTCAACCACAAGAAGCGCGCCGGCGCCTCACACCCGGACCGCAATGCCCAGTTCCAGCACATCGCCAACCAGCTTCGCTATGACCATGTAGGGAAAGCGGTCGGTAAACTCCGCGATCAAATACGCTTCTCCGATATGAGCGATGGCATTTAGGCAGGCTTCGATAATGGGCCGGGCCACATGCCGCAGCTCCTCATTGACTATTCTGTGGGTAAACGCGGGCATGACAATTTTTTGTACCGGCGATGCTCTGGATCCTCAAGCGTCACCATCACCCGGCCTTTAGTTTTTTGAAACGTGTCCTTCATGGCCAGTTCGGAGGAAAACGTCAGCCAACGGGCGCAACATGGCCGGAGAAGATTTCGCCATCACCGCTGGTTGGGGGCATTTCGGCCGATATAACGCGGTGATGCCCCGCCAAGGAAAACCTGTCGAACGCCCATTCACGGCCGAGGAGCGCGCCGCAATCTCAGATTCACTACCCCAACTCGGGGAATCCACATTCGACATCCACCTATACGCCAACGCCTTCTGGCGCAACGTCCCGGCAGGAGTCTGGCACTACAAACTCGGCGGCTACCAAGTGCTCAAGAAGTGGCTCTCCTACCGCGAGCAAGCAGTCCTCCAACGGCCATTAGAACCTGAGGAAGTCCAGCAATTCGCAGACATCTCGCAGACATCGTGCACCGGACCACCGCGATCCTGAAGATCACGAAGTTGTGAGCGAGTGCTGAAAGCGTGTTTCTCCGCTTCTTCTTGTGGAAGCCTATTGTGTGGTGAAGTAGTTGCTTGCTAACCGGTGTTACCGTTCCAAGTAGATTGGAAATGACCCTTCACAAGCACCCGCAATTCGTTAACGTTTTCGGCCAGCTTCTCCTCGTCCCTGCGGGGGCCAAGTTCCGTTACCTTGTATTTCTTCTCTTCTCCCAAGACCTCGAAGGACACTCGGTTGCCGAAGTCGTCCATGACGCACCCACCGCCTCCCAGGTAGAAATACCAGTTGAGGCCATCGATCCGCTTTACGCGGTTTTCCTTGTCGAAGTACTGACCAGTTTGCTTCAGGTGCTTGACGACTTCGCTGCGGAACTTATCGGGAGTCGTAAGGTCTTGCACTCTCGCATATTAGTCCCAAACCAGTCGGTATTTCCTAGCTCGCGCTTGGTGCCCGTCCTTATGTATGAAGACACGGCTTTCTTGCACATGCAGAGTGCAGCCGAACGGTAGGGCGAGGAGGAGCAGTTCAAGGCGCGAGCGCACCAACTTGTCGCTGCTTGGATGAGACCTGAACACAGCACCGTACCAGAATTGACCTTTGTACTCTGTTTCATGGACATTCAAGTCTCCGATCCAGACTCGATGCACCATCCTCCCACTCTGGCCGCTGTCGTCCTCTCTGCCCTCCGAGATCGTCAGGCCTATGTTAACGGGAGAGCCATGCAGGACAACGACCTTGATGACGCGCCACCACAGCAGGATCAACAGGAGAATCTGCAGCAACCACCACACAGGTGCGTCGACGTCAACATCGCTGACGAAGTGATCAATGCGCAGAACACTCGCCAAAAGGTCAGGCAATGTTTGAAGTACGCTGTCGTAGGCGTACCAAACGCCGACCGAAACCGTCAGCAGCCACAGCCAGAACCAAGAGTACCGAATCACGTCCTTTGTCTGATCTTGCAACGTCCGTAGTTTCCGGTGCCGCTGCGGTTAACGTGATGTTCCCTACACATGATCCACCCCATCCACCGCGTAGCTCGTCTCCCCGTTCGGCGTTTTCACGGTCACTTCGTCGTCCACTGACTGGCCGATTAGGGCGCGGGCGATGGGTGACATCACGGAGATCTTGCCCGCCTTGAGGTCTGCTTCGTCCTCGCCGACGATCTTGTAGGTGATGGCGTCTCCGGTGTCGCTGGCGATCAGGCGCACGGTGGTGCCGAAGATCACCTTGCCTCGAAGGGGGACCTTGGTGACGTCGATGCTCTGGGCGTCCGTCAGCTTGGACTCGCTTTCGCGGATGTGGCCCTCGCTTGGACCTTTCCGTTTGAGGGCGGCTTGGTGTTCGTCGCTGTCAATCGAAAAAGGAAAGTCACTGCCTCATTCGATTCCGATACTCGCTCAGGCCTAAACCTCCGGCCACCCCAGTGGCGAATAGCCCCAACGCACCCAACAATTGGAAGTAAGTGTCTGCTTGGTGTGGCAGCAACAAAAGAGTGAGGAAGACGAAAACTGCAACGCCAACGAGGACATAAGACGAAAACTGCAACGCCAACGAGGACATAAGCAAAGCGAAACCAGCGTCCGCTTCTTCGGAAAACTCGTTCCTCCTGCGCCGCTTCTCGGTAAGTGGCCAACATCTCAGTCACATGCTCAGACTCGATCTTCTCGTAGATTGGATTCAGAACCGGACGAGAAACGGTGGTGGCGGTGAGTTGGTGAAGCTCCCGGACTAGCCTCGAAGCTGCCGGCGCAGCTGCCTCTTGTTGGCTAAACTCATCAACAGCCTTGTCCGCGGCATCTTAGTCACGTTGTGGGCCGCTCATGGCGTACCAACCTCCATGTCGGCAACCACTTTCTCCAATACCCGTTCGACGTGGGCTTCAAAGCTAGGCAGCACTCCCATTCGCTCATCGAATAGCGCGGAGGAAACTCGATCTCGAATCAAGAGGCAAATCAAGGCCATGGCCTTAGCCTCGGCTTCTTCGTCCCCGGAGGTCAACGCGTTAGCCAAAACTTCAGCCTTCCCGTGAAGCGCGTCTGGACACACACCAACGACAGCCACGTCCGGACTCCAAGCACCAAGGCTGCCAAGAGGATGACTGAAGCCGGGCAGCGCACCGCCAATTGCGGGTGCCCAAGCCGACTCAAGAGCGGGATTGGAGTGCCTATTCATTACGCTTCGTTGTGAGTTACAAGACGATTATTTCCACCTGCAGGGAGAATACACTATTGTCATATCTTCCCCACCTCTTTTATCAAACAAACGTGTCAAAGCCACATAAAACCGCATGCGCAGCTTTCCCGGCAACTGAAATCCCCTTTAGCCACCTTCAAAGTTTACTTCCGGTACGCTGAGCAGACTTATCGTTATTCAGCACAAAATCAGAAATAGAGGAATTTTATTTCACATATACAACAAATTTAGAGAATACAGTTCGACCCGACGGAAAAATTTAGATCGAACACACTAAAAAGAGAATTCCGCAAACTGCAGCACTCAAACCCGTTGGTCCCCCGCATGCCCTAAAACAACGGACTCTAGTCAAGAGAAGATGCGTCCTGAGCGATTCACGAGGCATAGCGGCGATTATCGGCCGAAAGACGCTGGTAGGGCCTGTCAGGCATGCAATAGCCGCGTGCTGACGTGTTCGGCCATCCAATTCGGTTCGGCGCTGAACTTGAATATCCACTTCCACATGCTGTTCCTTGACGGAGTGTATTCCTTCGATCAGGCACGCCCGATCGACATTGAGACCTGCCCCATACTTTCAGATCGCCAAGTTTCGCGCGGTTATTTTTCCTATGCGCCCGCGGCATCTCGAGATTCGGCTTCCTGGGCCGCAACCGGCACGGCGGGCAGGAGGAACGACAGGACGACGATCAGCGGGAAGAGGAGACGTGTACGCATCGCGCGGTGAACCTGTGCATTGACCGGTGGGTGTTTCGACGCATGTGAAGCTCGGCGCCTCACGCGCCCTCGAGGCGTATGATGGTCGCACGGGAGAAGAACCATGAACAGCTATCAGACTCTTGCCGTGTTTGCCACGGTGTTGGCAGGTATCGCTTCCCTTATCGCATACTGGCTGGGCGCCAGCGTATTCAGCGGCACCGGGTGGCTCGAAGCCATCGGCAGGAAGCTCCACGAACAGAAGATCGCGCAGATCGCGCGCCAGCCATTGAAGTTCTACCGCGAAGCAGCCGCGGCGGGTCGGTTCGGGCTCGGTTTTGCGATCATCGCAACCGGCATCCTCCTCAAGAGTCTTGTCAGCGGCCTCGTCGGACTCATTGTCATCTTCTATCTGCCGCTCGGCGTCATGACGATCCCGGCATTGGCGACGCAGCATGGCGAGCGCGAAGGCATGCGGCGCTGGGTGGCCCGGGTCACTGTGCTACAGACGACCAGCCATCTGTTGGCGGCAGCCGTTGGATTCTCCGCGGCGTGGCTGTGGCTCAGAACGGATGTCAATCCTCTCGAAATCGTTGGGGGGTCGCCGACTTTCACCGTCCTGATGCTGTGTGCTTCGCTCGTCGTCGGGCTCTGGGCCGCATGGGTCGAAACGACCGGGCACATCCGCGACGGCTATCTCGAAGCCGCCTGAATGCCAGAACAACAAGAGGAGTGCGACCATGGCTGACTACGGCACATTCGATTTCGGCCTGACGGAAGAACAGGAAACGCGCGCGAAGCGGCTGCACGACGAGTCGATCGTCATCGACATGCTGTACCAGGGCCCGATCGGGCCCGATTTCTATCCGGAGGAAATGTCCGATGAACTGCAGGCGATGTGGAACGCCAAGAAGGATCTTTTCACTGTACTGGTCGAGGGCCTGAGCCTGCCGATGCGGCGAGCTTCCGAGGGCAGGCTGGACATCTTCGGCGATCACTGGCTTCAGTCGGGTGTCACGGGCGGGAATCGCCAGGTCGAACTCTCGAATCTGGATCAGTTCTCGCGCACATTCAGTGCGGCGCAATACCAGTTCGACGGCTGCGAATGGATGATCAAGGCGCTGAGGGCCGATGATTTCAGACGGGCGAAGGAAGAGGCCAAGGCCGCGGGTTACGTGTCGACGCAGCTGGGTTCCGGCGCCTTCGATTCGCTCGATGTGCTGCGTGCAGGATTCCAGCTGGGCCTGAGGATGGTCCAGCTTACGTACAACTCGCAGACAATCATCGCGGCGGGATGCACGGACCGGACCAACGCCGGCGTAAGCGATTTCGGCAAGCAGGCGATCGCCCTGATGAATGAACTCGGCATCATTGTCGACACCGGGCATTGCGGCAAGCAGACGACGCTCGATGCATGCGAGCTTTCCACGCAACCGGTCGTCGCCTCGCACACGGCGGTGGAGGCCGTCTGCGCCCACGATCGGTGCAAATCGGACGAAGAGATCAAGGCGCTGGCCGGGACCGGCGGCGTCATCGGCATGGTGACGGTGCCGTTCTTCCTGCGCGAGACGCCGGGTGCGGACGTCAACGATTTCCTCGACCATGTCGATTACGCAGCGAATCTCGTCGGGCCCGAGCACGTCGGTATCGGCACGGACTGGCCGATGATGCTGCCGGAGTGGATGCTCGAGAAACTCATGATTCCGCTCGTCAGCGAGATGGGATTCCGGGAGGAGCACCAGGTCGACCCGCTGGCGACGATGGTCGGATTCTCCGACTACCTCGATTTCCCGAACCTGACCCGGGGACTCGTCGCGCGCGGCTACTCGGACGAAGACGTCACCGGCATCCTCGGCGGCAACTTCCTCAGGGTCTTCGAACAGGTCTGCGGTTAGTCGACGATCTGTTTACCCGTGCCGAAGGCCACGCAGGTAACCAGACCGATCAGGTAGATACCGGCGGCGAATACGAAGGCGCTCGCATACGAGCCGGTCGTGAAGATCAGCCATCCCGTGTCGCGCAGGACATCGTTGGACCACTCCGGACAGCTACCGCCGTACTTCAGGCCGTCGGGGTCCTCGAACTGACCGGTCATGATGGCGCGAGTAACCGAGCCGGCCGACGCGCCATTCGATATGGCCGCCAGTTTTCGCGTGGCGCCATCCAGAGCGCCAAACGACATGGTATCGATGGCAATGGCCTGGGCGATTTCGTCTACGACTTTCCCGGTCCGGGGCGCCGCCGCGAAATCGATGAAATTGCGATTGATGTCGACGTTGCTTTCGTTGCGCTGGCAGCCGTAGACCCAACCGAATGGATTGAGGCAGTGGATCAAAAGGGCCGCGCAATCTCCCGGCAATGCAGCGAGCGCGCCACTCTCGATCAGCGCTATCTGTGCCCCCGCGCCGGGGAAACTCTCGAGCCCGTGCACGCCGTTGATATTGAAAAAGACCTTGCGTGCGTCCGATCTGCCGAACAACGCAACGTCGACTGTCAGTGGCTGGCCGTCCGGACCCTCCTCGGTCGGGTGTACGTATTGCGCCAAATTCGCGCCAGCGGCGGCGGCTGTGCTTCGAAATCGTGCCGATGACTCGGCGTAGGAAGCGGGTAGATGGCTCATGGGCGGTTACGGGGAATCCGGGGTTTTCCGAACCGCGGCAAATGTAACCGGGTCGGCGAGAAGCTGTTCCCCGATTATGGGGATATCAGTCGACGGTGCGAGGGGCGCGAGCTGGATCTTCCTCAGCACATCCATGCCTTTCACGGCCTGGCCGAAGACGGCATAGCCTAGACCGTCGCCCACGTCGGAACCCGCGTTGTAGCCCGGATTGTCGGTTAGATTGATGAAGAACTCCGACGCCGCGGTGCCGGGCGCAAGGCGGCCATAGGCGATGGAGCCCTTGCGATTGACGAGTCCCGTGTCGCCGTCAGGTTCGTGCGCGATGGGCGGTACAGGCGGTGACCAGGCGGTGATCGTTTCCATGTCTGCACCCACAATCAGGTCGTGCATGATGCCGCCCTGCACGATCTCGACTGGCGCCAGCCCCGGACGAGAAGCCTGG
Organism: Candidatus Azophilus sp.; assembly: GCA_965221465.1. GTDB lineage: Bacteria > Pseudomonadota > Gammaproteobacteria > Pseudomonadales > Azotimanducaceae > Azophilus. Next base: position 3,642,813 of record OZ244892.1, on the reverse strand, counting down.
TTGTCGGGCCGTACGGTGCGGTAGAAGGCGCCGCCGTCGAAATGGCCTTCATCCACGTACTGCAGGAAGTTGGCGACGGACTCAGGTGCTCTCTCCGGATAGAGCTGCAGCTCGATGTCGCCAAATTCCGTCGTCAACACGACGCCTACCGTTCGATCTCTTGGGTTCGTCTCGACCCACCAGTCACGAACAACGGAGAGGTCGCGTTCCAGGATCATGCCCTCGAATTCTTCGACGACCCGATCGGGATAGTCGATCTGCTGGCCGAGCATGTGCCGATCGAGAAACTGGCCGACCGCCTCGTTCAGCAAGGCGAGGTGCCGGTCGTCGTCGGCTGAACCGAAGGCCAGATCTCCGAGCGGCCCGTTCATGTAAGGCGCGAAATCCGAAACCCCAATATGCGTGATGTCGGTCTGCATCAGAAAGTACGTGTCGTCTCGCAGCCCGGCCAGTTCGAGACGCTCGTAACGCATATCCGTCATGGCATGCGGAACGTAGTCTGTCCGTTCTGCGCCCAGCATCTCCAATACCAGGCGGAGGTCGGAGTTGTAGACGACAAACGGCGCATGAATCGACTTGCCCTCCATGTCGTGGAAGTCGCCGCCGTCTATGAGAACGGCCGCATCACATTCCGGATCGGCGTAGCAGGATGCACCTGCCGTGGACGAGCCGAACGACATGCCGGCGTGGGCACGATGTCGCGGGTCGATGCGCTCGATCAGCGGTCGGACGCTGTCGGGCACGTCGCCGGCTTCCAGCGCGGCCGCCACGAACAGCACGTCTGCCTTCCAGATGGGCGGTGGGATCATGTACATGGGGCGTTCGATCTCGAGCGAATAGCCATCTAGTGCGTTGAGCGTGTCGTAGGCCTCCTGGGGCGTGGTGGCACGCAGGACTTCGAGCGACAGGTCCATCAGTTTCTCGTCCGCGTATAGCGCCGCGCCGGTCGGGTCGTAGTGATCGTCGGTTTCGAATACCTCTCCGTCCGGAAACCGGAGCGTCGCACCGCTGCCCGGATGCGAGATCGAGAACACCGCGTAACCCTTGCTCGCGAGGTGCTCCATGAGCGCTGTGTTCTGACCGATGTAGCTCGCGTAGCCGTGGCTGTAGAGCACCGTCGGTAGCAGGTCGCCGGACGAGAGGATCGGCGCATCGGGATGGGAATGGGTGCGTACATGCTCGAGGTGGGTCAGCGCGAACGGTGGCAGGCCGAGATTGCGCGAAAGTACAGCCGACGTGTGCTCCGATTCATGCGCGTCGAAATAGAACCTCGGCTCGATGCCGTCCACGCTCTCCGCCGGATACCAGGCACGCACCAGCAGGCGGCGCGGTTTCCCCTCATCGGTGAATACACCCGTGCGGCTTTCATCAACGAGCACGAAGTCCGTCACACCGACTTTGTAAGGCCCGACGGGCTCTGGCAGAGGCGACACGGGAAACCAGTGGATCATCAGCGCTGCGACTATCGACAGGGCCGCGAACAATACGCCCGAGATCCAGGGGACCTTGTTCGAAAGAGTTTTGCCTCGAGCCGTCATGATCGCAAGCGTCGCCAGGACGATCAATGCAACGACACCGCCGGCTGCCAGCTGCCAACGAGCGTCGAGTAGCCCGACTGCGGCAATGACGAGCGCGGCTCCAGCGGACACCCACAGGACGGAGTGACGCCGAGGCATTGAGGGCGTGAACCAGGCGGCCAGCATCAGCACGAGTGAGGCGATCGTGAGGAGGTCAATCAGCAACATCACGTCACTCCAGATTGCTTAGCCCGCATCCGTCGCCAACTTTCGTCGCGATGGCGTCGACGTTTCGTCGCTGAAGCAACCCGCGCAGCCAGTTCTCGCCGAGGATGCCGCGCACGTCGGCTTCGCTGTAGTTGTCCTGGCGCAGCACTTCGGCGATCTCGATCAGCGCGCGGGTCGCGTCCGGGAAATCCATGGCAAGTACCTTCGTCAGTTTACAGCTTCATCGAGCATCGTGCGCCCGGCGAGCCAGAAGTGGATCACGCACCACGCGAGCAATACGTTCGTGAGCATCAGCGCGACGCGCAACGAATCGATGCCGTACTGCGGCGTCAGCAGATCGCTCATCAACCCGATCAGGAACGGGCCGCCGCCCTGGCCGATGACGGCACTCATGAACATGACGAACGCGATGGCCGTGGCGCGCAGACGTGGCTCGGCGACCGTCTGCACGCTCGCCATTCCCGGCCCGATACCGCTGCCGGCGATGAGGCTCGCCACGAAGGCGAGGGCGAGGGCGAGTGTCGTGTCACCGACACCGAAAGTCAGCAGATAGACAGGCACGCAGAGCCCGTACGCGGCGCCGGGCCACCAGACTTCCCAACGGCGATCGCGCTCGATGACCTTGGGCGCCAAAATGGCGCCGAGCCCGATGCCGATGAAAGATCCAGCACCGCTCGCCAGCCCCACCCAGATGCCGACCTCGCCGAGCGTCATTTCGTGCGAGCGCATCATGAATGCCGGGATCCACTGCGCGAATCCGTAGACCCCGATGAGTCCCAGCGAGTAGGCGATGACGATCTGCCGAAACGTCCGCCGCCCGAGCAGCGTCTTGAACGCCGCCCTGGTCGACACGGGTTCATGCGTGGTGCCCGGGTCGTAGCGCCCGCGCGGGGGTTCGCGGACCGTCATCCAGGCCAGGACGGCAACCAGTACGCCCGGCAGGCCGACGATCATGAAGGCTGCACGCCACCCGAACGCCTCGGCGATCAACCCGCCGAGTACGAGCCCTGCCATCGTGCCGAGACCGCCACCCGCCTGGAAAACGCCCAGCGCGAACGCCCGCTTCTCTGGCGGATAGTAATCGCCCAGCAATGAGTGGCTCGCAGGCACGCAACCGGCTTCGCCGACGCCAACGCCGATTCGCGCCAGCAACATCTGTACGAAATTCTGTGCGAGACCGCATGCGGCCGTCATGATGCTCCAGGCCGCCATCGCGACGGACAGCAGCGCAATGCGGCTCTTGCTGTCTGCAAGGCGCGCGAGCGGCAGGCCGAATGTCGCGTAGAACGCGGCGAACGCGAACCCGGTGAGCAGTCCCATCTGCGAATCGGAGAATCCCAGCGACGCCTTGATCGGTTCGACGAGGACCGAGATTACGAACCGGTCCATGTAGTTGAAAAAGCCGATCAGCGACAGGACGACCAGCACCCAGGTGAGATAGCGCGGCGAGTCCTGTTCCTGTCCGTCTGTAGTGGCAGCCTTCGTGCTCAAGTGTGTCTCCCTGATCTGCGCACACCTGCGCCGATAGTCACATACTCCAGACGCGGCCCCGTCTGCGGCCCTCACGCGGCATGTATCGGTTCTTGACGTCAATCTTTATGGCGAACCGGCCATGACCTTTGTTTACGAAAGATGCCAGGCCTGCCGGTCTTGGCTGCCGGGTCGCTGATGGAATTCGCGTTGGCGGATCACGCCTTCTCCATGCCCGTGGGTCGGGTAAGTTACCTCCATGTGGGGCCGATGACCTTCACGGAATTCCCCAACGGCATCGGCAAAAGCGGGCTTGCCACTGCAGGCCGACCTCAAGGAGAACGTCTACAAGCTGCTTTTTCTGGACGTTGGGCTGATGAATGCGATCTGCGGCGTCGGCTGGGAGACGATTCAGGGCAGCGAAGCCACCGATTTGGTCAACGCCGGCACCAGTGCCGAACAGTTCATTGGCCAGCACCTCCAACATCTGCTTGCCCCGCGGCCCAATCGCGAACTCACCTATTGGCTGCGGGAAGGCCGCTCCAATAATGCGGAAGTGGACTATGTGGTCGAACTGGGGGGCAAGATCGTGCCAATAGAGGTGAAGGCAGGCCGTGTCGGTACCCTCAAATCACTGCATCAATTCGTTGGGGAGAAAGCACCCGCCTTGGCGGTTCGGTTTGACGCCTCTCCACCAAGCCTTCAGGAGGCGCGGGCGAAAGTGCGCACCAGGGACGCCACTCGCCTTGTCCGTTATTGGCTGCTGTCCTTGCCGCTCTATCTCGTCGAGCGCTTGCCATACATCGTGAGGGAGGTTTTGAGCACCGAACCATTGGGTTAACCCGGGCCAGCGCCCAAGTGAGCCGGGGGCTGGGCGGGCAGCGCATCTCCATGCTGGTGCCGACGCGGCTATTTTTCCTATGCGCGGTGGGAACTTGCGGTTCGCTGGTTCCTAAATCCGTGGAGAACCTCTAGCCCAACGGATCAAGCGGCCTCGCGGGGACGGATCATTCGCAATGCCTCGCCTTTGTCCCGCTCCGCAATCTCCAGTTCGTAGCGGTTCTGGAGATTCATCCAGCTACGGGCATCGGTGTTGAAGTAACGAGCTAAACGCAGGGCGGTCTCAGCCGTGATTCCCCGGCGGCGGCGCACGATTTCATTGATTCGTGCCGGTGTCACGCCGAGCGCCTTTGCCAGCGCAGTCGAGGACAGGCCAAGGGGCTCCATGAAATCGTGCTTTAGCACCTCGCCGGGGTGAATTGGGTCCAGACGCGTCATGATTCTCTCTCCTGAGTCGGGTTCAATGGTAATCGACGATCTCCACGTTGTAGGCGTCTCCGGCTGAAAAACTGAAGCAGAGCCGCCATTGATCGTTGATCCGAATGCTGTAGGTTCCTTTTCTATCGCCTTTAAGTGCTTCCAGCCGGTTGCCGGTTGGTACCCGCAGGAAGTCGAGTGTCGTGGCGGCGTCCAACTGCGCGAGCTTGCGTTGGGCGACCCGCTCAAAGCTGATGAAGCGCCGCACACGATATCCAGCCGCAAGTTGCTCGGTATCCTTGCAGCGGAAGCTCCTAATCATCTTTGGTGTTTATCGCCTATCGATATGGGTGTCAAGCAGCCCGATGTGCTGAAGTATGTGTAGTCGTGGCAAAGGTTGCCGACTTGCCTGCAGCCACCCGATGGCTTCATAGTGCGGATTCGCCTTTAAGTGAGAATAGAGGTGGCCCCCTTTCTTTGAACAACTCGGCAGCGAATTCAAAGTGTAGCCCGTCTGTTGTTGAAGGGTGCTGCCGTTAAGTCTCGTCCGAAGTGTTTCGGACAGAGAAGCCCCGCGCCTCATGGCGAACTTGCCGCACACCCTTTCCCGCAATGACCATGAAGTCCGGTCGCAGAAAAAAGAACTTTTTGAAAAAACGGTTGACAAGCGGCCACGCATCCATAAACTGCCGCGCCCACTGTTTTGAAGATGGCGTTGCAAGGAGCAAGCCTGTGAACCGGACGAGTGCGAATACTGCGTTGATCGAACGTCGCCAGTGCGTCTGCGAAAGCGGCCGTAAGGCGTTGGCGTTTGATTCACGTTGGTTTTGCGGGTGTGCTGGTCTATCCGTCCACAACGGCGAGCCGGCAATGCGTTGAGCTTCCACAACGGACCTGGAAGCCAACGCGAATTGGCCTTCCAGGCAAGAGAAAGCCCTGGTCGGCCTGCCGCCCAGGGTTTTTTTTGCGTTGACGAAAGCAGAGGCGCCACCCGTTGGCCGGGGTGGGGCCAAGGGCGAGGAACGTTGCCTCGTCCAAAGAGAGGCTGGGAGGCGTATGGCGCTCTTGTGGTGCGGGTTCCTTGAATCCCGCCCGGCGCACCAACGCTACCCATCGCACGGTGTGTATCGAGCGGTTTGTATGCACCTGGCCTGTACGGGGAATTAGCTCAATTGGGTAGAGCTCCAGTCTGAGAACTGGTGGTTGCCGGTTCGAGTCCGGCATTCCGGCTAAGACTTCCTTGAAAGAGGTCTACACGGCTGATAACCGTGCAAAACGCTGGTGACGAGCGCTATACGTCACATGGGCGCCCGTTCCCGGCGCTGCCGGGGCTCGCCGCGCAAGTGGCGAACTCGGCAGAGCGGCAACTGCATTGCCGGCAGGTGGATGCCGATTGGGCTTACGTCGAAGGCAGGTTGACCGGTACGCTCGAGCCCGGCCTGCATGCGTTCTGGAACTGCGGCCCGAGCGTCATGGTTGACGTCATGGGTCTGCGCGTCAAGACGCTGGAGGTACAGGGCCAGGAAATCCTGACTCGGGACAAGGTCAGCCTGCGCGTGAACCTCACCGCCACCTACCGCTATGTTGACGCGGAAAAGGCGGTGCGGGCGGCCAAGGATCCGCTCGATCACCTGTACAAGGAGATCCAGTTCGGCCTTCGCGCCGCGGTGGGAACGCGCACCCTGGATGCGTTGCTGGAGGACAAGGCAGCCATCGACCGGGCGGTTGCCCAGCGCGTCGTGGACCGGTTCGCGGGCATTGGCATCGCGGTCGAAGGCGTTGGCGTGAAGGACATCATCCTGCCGGGCGACATGAAGGTGCTGCTCGGCAAGGTGGTTGAGGCCGAAAAGGCCGCTCAGGCCAACGTGATCCGCCGTCGTGAGGAAACCAATGCGACCCGTTCGCTGCTCAACACGGCCAAGGTCATGGAGAGCAACGCGGTGGCGCTGCGCCTCAAGGAGCTGGAAACGCTGGAGAAGATCACCGAGAAAGTCGGCAGTCTCTCCGTGTACGGCGGCCTCGACGGCGTGCTCAACGAAATGGTCCGCCTGAAAGCCTGACCTCGGGCGGCCTTGCGACTGGGGCGAACGGGTTGCCGTTCGCCCCAGTACGCTTCCTGTCGGGCTAACGGGTTCAAGGGCTTGGTCGGAGGCGCAGACGCAACGTATCGAGGTTTAAGTCTGCGACCGAATTGCAGAACACTCCCCTCCACACCTTCGATCGCCTCGTTTCACCCGTAGCGACCGGCGGATGCCCAGCCTGATCGCGTTGAATTTCAGCGAACTTTCCATCGCCATACTTGCAGATCGCCAAGTTTCGCGCGGTTATTTGTCCTTTGCGCTGATGATGAAGGATGTCTGGCATGAGTGCCCGTGGGAAGGAGGCATGGCGCCGATGAATGGCAGGCTGACGGCACACCAAGGCTTAGGGTAACTCAAAGACAAGCAAGGGTCTTTTGAAATCTACGGTTGGGTTGGCACCGACGCATTCAGGTCGGGCAGCGGCTCACCCAGAAGGTATCCCGCGAACGAGGGAATGAGCATCGAGCAGGCTCTTCCACCCGCACTGGAGGAAACAGCCAGAAGGCCCGCGTGTTCCGCGTCTTGCATGAAGTCCATTGCGCTTGAACCGGACAGCAGAGGGTTCGTCCGAATGATCTCGTTGACGCGATGGAGGACTTTGCTGTACGGGGCCGTTCCGGCACGCTCTTTGAGGAACGGAGCGAGTTCCCTTGCGAGCTCCTCGAACTCGCCGCAGCGCAGCCCCAAGCGTGCCACGCGCCGCCCGTAGTATTGCGCGCACTCCATGTCTGCCAAGCGAATCGTCTCGCGGAGGTCGGCCGCTGAAGCGTCCCGACCCTTCCGGCTTGCCTTGCCGATCTGATCGATGGCCTCTGTGAGATAGATGGCAAGGTGTTGTGGCCAGTTCGCTGAACGCGCCAAAATCACCTCGCGCCAAGGTGCGCCGTTCGCCACGCCGAACGTCTCGAAACAGCGGTTGACCGTGTGCCCCGCGGCAATGTCGTCGAGACTGCCCAAGTGGATGGTCCGGCCACCCGTCGGGCGCGAAACGCCCACTTCAGACAGCGCTGCCAACGTGCCCGGCAGGCCAAAGGCGCAAAACGAGATCGGGGCCTTGACGTTGCCTCGGTGCATCGCGCTCAAAGTCTCCCTACCGGCGCCTGAACGGCCCGGCTCGATGCCTTGGGCTTCGTCGATCATCAGCACGATTTGCCAGGATTGCCACGCGGGCCGGCGACCGGCGGCTTGCGTCAAGGTACGCGGCGGCCCCTCACGCGACGCGCCAAGGGAGAATCCCAATACGCTGCCACCGCGGTCGAAAAACTCCCTGGCCCGAACTCGGGCCTTCGCTGCATTGAGGTCCGCACCCCAGTACTCGCCCAGCCTCTTCACGAGACTGGTGGTTTCGCCACTCGCCTCCCGCCCTTCGCCGGTGGCCAATAGACCTTTCGCTAACCTGGCAACGATTGCTCGATCGATTTCGTCCGCGATGTCCGCGGGCGACTCGGCAACCTCGGCGTCGATTTCCACGGGCAGCCAGCGCCGCCCGGAGCCTACGGGGGGAAACGACCGCATTTCCTCCATGAATTGGCCCATTAGCGCACTCTTGCCCGCGCCAGGTGGCCCTTCCACGACGATCGTCGCGTTGCCCTGTCGCCCAAGCAGGAGAGCATTGGCGACCTTGCGGAAGGCACTGATCTCGGCCTCCCGACCGGAGAAGAACGGTACGCCACGCCCCGTCATCTGCGCACGGTCGCGGTCCGCCACAAAGACCTCCGCAGAGACCCGATCCTGGTCGCGCAGGACCCCGTTATCCCGATACGCCTCGTCGATCAAATCCATGGCCGGCAGGATAGCACGGGGCCGGTGCCGGCCCGTCTCGCGTTCCACTTTCCAGGAGCGGGGCGTTCCGCCCTGGATCGGAAATCCAGCGGACACCCTCAGTCCATGGCCACTAAGGTCTTTAGTGGGTGCTGAACTTCCCATACCCGCTACGCTTCCTGTTTGCCGCCCGTCCTCAGGTGTCAAGCCAGGTCCTTGGCGTTGTCTACCGCGCGATCTCCACATACCTCATCAAGAAGACCGGTTTCACCGTCGCCTCCGGCGCCAAGACCAGTGCAGTCACCCTCATCCAGCGATTCGGTTCGGCGCTGAACTTGAACATCCACCTCCACATGCTGTTCCTTGACGGCGTGTATTCCTGCGATCAGGCACGCCCGACGCTTCACCGGGCACCCCGGCCAACCCCGGCCGAGCTTGCTCGCCTGCTGCACCGCACAGCCAAGCGCGTGGCCAGACTACTGGAAAGACAGGGCCTCTCGTCCGCGACCCGGACCACGCCTTCCTTGATCTGGAGCCTGGCGAGGCCTTCGATTCCACGGTGTGTTCGCCCCAAACTGCAAGCACCGTGAGCGCGTCGTGCCCACCCACGAAACCAAGGAGCCCGAGACCGATAGACCCCTTGCTCCAATGACCTCGATGCAGCGGCTGAAACGGGTGTTCGCCATCGAAGCGGTTATTTTTCCTATGCGCCTGGTGCGAAACTAAGCAAGAATGGGTGGTGTTAAACGATTCGGTCCCTCAAGAACAACGACAATGACGCATCGAACCATGCAATCTGACTCTCAATCCAGCGCTCGCCGTTACTGGGTGCTGCTGTTGCTGACGCTTTGCTATTCCTCGAGCGCAATAGATCGCGGCCTTATAACCGTCATGCTGTCGAACATAAAGCCGGAGTTCGCTCTTTCCGATACCGAACTGGACCTGCTTGGCGGCCTGGCGTTCGCACCATTTTATTCGACGCTCGCGATTCCGATTGCACGATTTTCCGATCGTGCCAATCGCAAAAACATCGTCGCTGCAGCGGTAGGGTTCTGGAGCATGTGCACTGCGTTGTACGGGTGGGCAGCGGGATTCTGGACGCTGTTCCTGGCACGGGTCGGTGTGGGTGCCGGCGAGGCGGGTGGTACACCGCCAAGTCATTCGACTCTGGCCGACCAGTTTTCACAGTCAAATATATTCGCGGCTGACTCAATAGGAGAAATTACAGGATGCGACGAACTGACAATGGCAACGGCGTATGGGTGCTAATGACTCTTGTATTAGCGGCGTGCGGTAATTCTTCGAATGAGGCAGGGCATCCGGCGTCTGTCGAAAGCACAACGGGCTGCTCGCCGATAAATGGCGTCGAGTTTGTCTGCGGGCCCAGGAATGTCGAGGACATGGTGCATTTGCCGGATAGCCACTGGATCGTCGGTGCGGGAACCGGATTTGACATATACGCCATCAATGCGAAGAGCAAAGAGTGGTATCCGATGCCAATTTCTTTTGTCGAGGAATCAGATTCGCCCGAGTTTAATGGCTGCCCGGGTCCGAGACCGGTCGAAGGCAATGTGAATCACGGTATCGGATTGCGGGTAAATGACGATCGTGCGCATGAATTGTACGTTGTGAATCACACCACTCGTGAATCGGTAGAAGTGTTCGACGTTGTCTTTGCTGACGACAAACCTGCGTTACTTTGGAAAGGCTGCATGGTCATGCCCGGGAAGGCCTATGGTAACTCGGTCGTGCCGATGCCGGGGGGCGGCATTGCTACAACGATAACGGTCGAAGTCTCCGACCCGCGATCCTTGGAAGAATTCATGGCGGGTCGCGCGAGCGGCTACAATTTGCTCTGGTACCCCGATTCAGGTTGGCGCTACATGGAAGGCAGCGAACTCCCCGGAAATAATGGAATCGAAGTATCCGACGATGGCAAGACCATGTATGTTGGGGGGTATGGGGACGGCTCCGTTACGCGCTTTTCGCTGGGAGACAACGGCGCGATTATTGCGAAAGAAACTGTCACGATTCCGTTTGATCGTGCCGACAATATGCGCTGGTCACCGGACGGAACGCTATTTGTAACCGGTCACAACGGGTCGATCGAAGAGTCGAGCGCCTGTGTTGTCAACTTTGACACGATTTGTGGCCAGGACTACGGTTTCCTCGAAATGGATCCGGAGAGTCTCGAAATCCTGAATGTCATCGAAAAAGAAGGTACGCCCGCGTTCGGCAGTTCAACGACCGTAATCGAAGTGAATGGCGAGTACTGGATCGGAACCTTCCGCGGTGATCGTGTCGGAAGAATTCCCGTCGAGTAAGCGCATATGAGTGCGGCTCGATAGTGGAGTTGAATACGTCGAAGGCTAACGAGGGGTATTAGCGCAATGACACCAGAAGAAAAACTGCGGACTTTTTTCTATATGCAGACTCGGGACAAGGCGGATCGAGCTTTGTTCGATGAGCTTGTACATGGTGAATTGGTAACCATCGATATGCCGGCCGGCGTCAGGGTCGAGGGCAAGGAGGCCCACTGGGCAGGGATCGATCTGCCGCCCGAGAACAAGGTGGGGCCGGGAAGCTTCAGCTATGGCGCTGAATTTCTTGGTTACTCAGGCGATGAGCAGCAAGGTTTCGCGAACTGGAGTTTCCGGCCCACGGGTGCATTCGCGATGCTTTGGGGGTTGAAAGGTATTGTGATTGAAGAGGATGACGCTCCAACGATCGAGATTGCGATCAAAGTGAAGTTCAAAGACGGCAAAATCTGTCAACTGGAAGAGTTCTGGAACCCGGTGCCGTGGTTGCAACAGCTAGGTGTACAGATTCCAACACCAACCCTCGCCAATTTGGGTTAAATTCCGCTATTTCACGCCGGAAGTTTCGACGACGATTCGATCAACAGGTTTAGCCCTACGTTGCAGATCTGGAAGCACTCGAAACCGGCGTGGGACAATCTCTATTAGACGGACGTTGGGCTCGGAATCTGTGCTGGCGCAACCAACATCGTCACGACCGCATTGACGGACAAGCGCATGAATGCGATCGCCACGGTCAGCGGTATGCTGAATAACGAAGTCTCGTTCTTTGGCGCAATGGATCGTGAAACGGCGGTCGCTGCATTGAAAATGGCTAATGAAGCGCAGCAAAAGTATTACGAAACTCGCGTTCAGGAAAACGTCGACTTGCTGGGTTTGGAAAGTCCGCCGCCGGAAAATTCCCCACCCGCCGTGCAGGAAGGCTACGATTTCTGCCGAACCGACCGTGCTGGCGCAGTGACGTACCCAAACTATACGCACAAAACGCCGCTGTTCGTCAATGCTGACTACCCTCGCTACAACGCCACCGCAATGGCACCGCATCTGTATACGCCGTACCTCGGCATCATCGGTAGTAATGCGCCGATGACGGCACCTTTAACGGTCGGCTTCTTCGATGCAGCGAGCGAGCCCAAAGAGTTGTACACCATCGGCGGTGCAACCCACGTCAGTCTTTACGACATCGACAAGGACGTAAAAAACTGCATTGTTGTTACCAGGCCACGAGAAGTTTGCTTGACACTGGGATTCGATTCCCAGGAACTGGCTCGAAACAATCTCGTAGTTTAAAAGCCCCGGGGCTGCCATGGTTCGGGCTTTTTGCAGCTGAAATTGCCAGGAAAGGGCGCCTATTCCGTCCTGCTTCGACCGGCGTGTTGGAGGCACACAATGTGCAAATCGTACCCGCATATGGACAAAACCAAAACGTCAAGGGCTGCCTTTCAATATCGCCATAGATGTTGGTGTATATTGCGTAACCACGTGGGCTTTGTCCCGTGCATGGTTTGGCTGTATTCAGCGTTTACCTGATGGCGTAGTCAAGCCAAACAACAAGACTTTAATCCCTAACCCTGGGGGGGTCAATGAAACATTCAGTGAAGAAAGCCATCGCCTGTTCGGCCGCTTGCCTGGTCGCTCTTTCCGCGCCGGCGCTTGTTAGCGCAGCGGAAATGGAAGAGATCGAAGAGATCGTAGTAACTGCTAACAAACGTGCACAAAACCTGTCCGACATCTCGTATTCTGTTCAGGCCTTGAATGAGGATGATTTACGAAATACCGGTGTTACGAGTATTCTGGATTTGACCAGAGTGGTGCCGGGTTTGTCAGCGACGAGCACATTTAACGCAACATCGAATAATCTGGGTATGCGGGGTGTGCGGGGTTTTGTTGGTCATGACTCGCCAGTAGGTTTTTACATGGATGAATCACCAATCACCATGCTTGGTTATGGTTTCGTACCGTCATTGGAGATGTTCGATGTAGAACGAGTCGAGGTCCTGAAAGGCCCACAAGGAACTCTGTATGGTGCGAGCTCTCTCGGCGGCGCGATCAAGGTCATCACAAACGAAGCAGATGCTTCTGCCTTTGGTGGGTCTGTTAGGCTATCTGGTTATAACACCGAAGACGGTGACGACAGTTACAGCTTTGATGCGGCCCTTAATGTCCCACTGATACAAGATGTGCTCGCAGTTCGCCTGGTACACAGCGAGCGGGAAGTGGGTGGTTTTATCGATGACGGCGATGGTCTTTTAGGAGACGACATCAACGATAAATCCTTTACGTCAACCCGGGCAAAAATGACCTATACACCGACTGACAATTTGACAGTCAAGGCAGCGTATTGGAAATCAAAAGACGAAGACACCCTTGGTAATACTACTAACGGTCCTGACTTTACCGAGCCTGTCCGTTTCGGTGACGCCGGTTTCGCTACATTGTATGAGCTCGAGACTGAAACGATGTCGTTGTCAGGTCGTTACGATACCGAGAATCTCACTGTTGAATACTCTTATACGGATACAGAAACCAACTACGATCTTGACTTCATTGGCTTTCCCGTCTTTGCACAGGGCTACACTTACTCAGACACTCGAGCTCATGAACTGCGTTTTGTTTCAAACAACGACAGCCCCTTCCAGTGGATAGCGGGTGCATTTTATCGCGAAGGCGATCGCCCCAATACTGTAGATGTTCAATTTGATGTAGGGGGTGGTGTTTTATTCAATACACCCTCTGCAGTTACTAACCTGGAGAGCGAAAGCTGGGCGATTTTTAGTGAGCTGTCTTACCAGCGAGGTAACTGGACTTACACGGTCGGTGGCCGTTACTTTGAAGATGACCGCTTCGGTCAGACTATTTTGGATGTGCAGGAGGGAACCATTTTCCCCGGCGGTTTTTCGCTTTTTGCCATTCAGGTTCCCGGACCGTTTGTTTTGGGCGAAGAACAATCGGATACATTCTCGGAGTTCAGCCCAAAGTTGAATGTCAAGTATGAGTTTGACAACGGTAATATGGCTTACCTCAACATTGCCAAAGGTTTCCGCTCCGGCTTCCTGAACTTTGGCGTATTGGCTACCGGCATCCCCGAACTTGGATTGGACGCCTCTGACTTTTCGATTATCGACCCTGATACTCTGTGGAGTTACGAGATTGGAACAAAAGGTGGCTTTGATTTGGGCAATGGCACGCTGGCTTACGATGTTGCGCTTTATTACACCGACTGGAAAGACTTTGTTCAGGCGTTGCCTGCCGGGGCGAATCCGCTCGGTATCGTAGCAAACGTAGGTGATGCAGAGATCACTGGCATAGAGTTTGGCGCGACCTGGTATACCCCTGTTGAAGGACTTTCCGTTAGCTTTCGCGGGAATCTCATGGATTCAGACGTTAGCTTGAACGAGGGTTTTGAGGGTGCTCAGTTTTTTGAAATCACTCAATATGGCTCTATGGGCAGCAATGAGATTGGCGCCACCTCACACGAAACAGCTACCTTGGATGTCGACTACACTCGCCCGGTTTTCGAAGGTCTCGAAATGGACATGAACGTTAATGCCATCTATCGAGGCGAGTTGACCGACAATTTCGGAAAGATAAACACCAATATAACGGCATTACGTCCAGTTGCTGAATCAGCTGGTGGCGAGGATCACACTCTGCTGAATGGCAGTGTCAAGGTATCGGATCCCGATGCGGGCTGGTACGCGACCCTGTTCATACGTAATTTGCTTGATGATATCTATGTAACTGGTACTTACGACGGACGGCTCGCAGGTCTTAACCGCCCTCGCCAGATTGGTGTGACATTCGGTTACGATTTCTAATCTATCTGGATTTGGAATCCATAAAAAGGGGCTCACTATCAGAGCCCTTTTTTATGCTTGTCAGTTACGATGAGGGTTTAGTAATTTCCAGCAAACGAGGCATCGTCAAGGAAACCGGTAAAGCTGATTTCCACAAGAAGCGCGCCAACCATGACACAGTAGATTATTTGCCCAAGGCACTCGTCCTCGATCAAGCGCATGAGACGGTCGCGCTGTTTCACGAGCGTTGGGCATGGGCCAGGAAGAAGCTGCCTGTTGCGGATGACGTTGCCAAGGCAATCGAAGCGCAGATCGCCAAGGTTCCCATGACCTGAGAGAATGAAAATGGGTGGCGCACTATCCCGCATCGCGCGAAGATCTTTTTGACAGGAGGCTGCCTCGAGCATGGAGACAATCGACTTCCAAGGTGAGGACGGCAAGGCCATCCACCTTTGCCGGTGGATGCCGGCGGTGGCGCCCAGGGCCGCTGTGCAGATTGCCCACGGCATGGGCGAGCACATCGGCCGCTACCAGCCCGTGGCGGAGCGGCTCAATGAAGCAGGCTACGTGGTTTACGGCAACGATCATCGCGGCCACGGGCGCACCGACCCGGAGCGGCTTGGCGACTTGGGCGACGGTGGCTGGGAGGCGGTGATCGCCGACGCCCGCCGCTTGAATGAGCGCATCGGCCGGGAACACCCCGGGTGCAGGCGCATCCTGCTTGGCCACAGCATGGGCGCAATGCTCTCCCAACAGTACATTTGCCGCCACGGTGACACCCTCGATGCCGTGGTGTTGTCGGGTTCGCCGGGTTTCAACAGCTTCCTGGGGTCGATTCTGCCTCGCCTCATCGCCCGCCTGGAAACCTGGCGGCTCGGTACGGACGGCGACAGCGAACTGATGGCCAACCTGCTGTTCGGGCAGGCGAACAAGGCATTCGATGGGGAGGACGCGAGCGGCTTCGAGTGGCTGTCGAGGGACGCGGACGAAGTGCAGAAGTACGTGGACGACCCGTTTTGCGGCGCGGTTTTAAGGGCCGGCAGCCTGATGGCGTTGTTCCGGGGCGCGAGGGAGGCCTCGTCACCGGCCCACATTGCCGGCATACCCGGCGACCTGCCCATTCACGTCATTTCGGGCACGGCAGACCCGGTTCACAACGACCTGAAAAACCTCCACCGGCTGTTTGCGCGCTACGAGCAGGCCGGGCTCACCGTCACCCGCAGGCTGTACGAGGATGGCCAGCATGAGTTGTTCAACGAGACCAACCGCCGCGAAGTGCTCGACGATCTGGTGGATTGGCTGGACGGGTGACGTGCGCAGTAAGTCTGCTGTGCCGCACCCAAGGCTCCTCTGCAGCGTAAATCAGGACGAGAAAGCCCGCGCCGCGCACCCAGGGGGTGAGGGCGTAGCCCGACCGAGTCAGGCGCGCGGCGCGGGGGAACCCCCACTACGGTAAGCGAGATCTCGGTAACGAGGGTCTGCTATCAACGGCGTGAAGTTGTAGGATTTCGAGCCGATTTTTGGCGTTCACGATTCGGTGTTGGCGTCTTTCATCCGGCAGCTCTTGCCCTCTATGACGACGGTTTCTGCATGGTGGAGTAGGCGGTCGAGAACGGCGGAAGTCAGGGTAGCGTCGTTGTTGAAGATTTCGGGCCATTTTCGGTAGACGCGATTAGCCCGACTTCCGCAACTCAGCGCCAAATCGCTCGTAACTCATTGATTTGGGGTTCACAGGAGCCAAAGGTCAACATTACAACGTGCCGTTGGGGAAGAGCGTCGGAGGTTCGTCTAGACCGAGATTCTCGGTAACGGCTGCTCCGACAAACGCAATCTGAGCTGATCCAGTAGCAGTTGGTGATCCGCCGTGAGTTACGTGTAGCGTGGCAAGGTCAGGTGCCGCCCATCGGTGGTCGGCAGATGCACATCGAACATCTGTATGGTCGCAAATTTATCCAGGATGGCCCGCGGCGTCAGTCCCGGGGCGCAGGGTTTTGCCAGGTTTTTCAGCGTCACCTGCAAACAGTAGGCGATGAACGCCACGAAGATGTGCGCCTCGATCCGGTCCTCGCGCTGATGGAAGACCGGCCGAATGGCCAGATCGTGCTTGGGGCAGGCGGATGTCCACCAGACGATAGGCGCGGTCCGCCTCGGTCTTCGCGGCGCCGAGCTTCAACAGCAGCGAATCCCGGCTCACGCGTTGTGCCTGCAACTCGTGCAACCGCCGTCACAGCTTCTTCAGTTACGGCGCCGGCGCATGCCGCGTTCCTTCAACGCCCGCGTCCGGGTTTGCGCCAGGATGTAGAGTTCGCCGCCTTCGGCCAAGAGCTTCACGTCGACGGCATCGCGCACCGCCCGCCAGGGCTGCCCGACAATCGCCTTCTCCATCCGACTGAGACGCCCGTTGGGGGTGCCGACCAGGTAGTGCACCGGCTGCTCGCTGGCGCGCATCGTCGCCAGCGTCGCTTCCGTGGGAATGCCTCGATCCATGATCCAGACCCGATCCGAGCGCCCGTACTGCGCCTCGATCTTGCGCAAGAAGTCGGCCAGCGTCGTGTTGCCGGGTATCACCTCGTAGGCCAACGGAAACCCCTGCGGCGTCACGATCAGGGCAATCACCACCTGCACGCAATCCGGCCGCTTGTCCCGGCTGTAACCGAACCGTCGCTTGTCCGAAAACACCGGGTCGCTCTCAAAATACGTGGAGGTCAGGTCATACAACAGAACGTCGAAGCGGGCGTGGAAGAGCGTCGTCCAGCGGTCCTTGAGAAACGAGAAAAATGCCGCCTTGTGGATCAGCAGCTTGTCCAGGCACCGATACAGCGTGTCGTCGGCAATGACCCCCATGGGGCTTTCCAGCAGATCGCGCATGGCGCTGCGCTCGTACCAGTGCCGATGCAGCTACCACTCGCTGCCCGGGTCGATCAGTTGCTAGCAGACCTGCGTCTTCAGCACATCCAGCCGCCGCCTGCCCTGCCGGCTCACCGGCAACCGCGGCCCGCAGAACGGATCCAGTTCCAATCGATCCCAAAGCGTCAGCGACAGCCAGCACGCGGCCCATTGCCGCGGCCGATGCAGGCTCAACGCACTGACGTCGGTCCGCACCACCTCGCAGTCCAAGTCCGGCGCTTCCCGGTCGTCGGCAAACAACGCCATCGGCGCCGGCTCGCGATCCCCCTGCAGCACCTCGATCGAGCGACACCAGGCGGCGCGCTGGCTGTCGTTGAACTCGCCCAGTTACAGAAGCTGGCGTTGCACCACCCGGCCGTTGCGGTTGCGGCAGTTCTCCACCAAGCTCCAGTAGCGGTGCTCCTTGCCGTCTTTGAAAGGTCGCTTGGCACGCACAAACATGGACGAATAGCGTGCCCCAACGGGCCGACAATTCAAGAGGCAAGGTCGGCACTACAGGCGCACCGTCGCGCCTCAGGTCAGGAAAACAACACCTTAGAGGCGCCACGAACCCCAAAACCGGGAAAATTAGCTGAAATCAGGGTTGAGTTGCGGAAGTCGGGATAGGTTTGTTAGTCAACGAGGCGCGTATTTCGCGTGATAAGTCGTTTAAGCAGTCGGACAACCGATTCAGGCGTGTTTGGCAACTTTGGTCAATTGAATTACGGGGCTGGAGTGGAATAGGCCAATCACAACGTCTAGCCCAGTACACTCGGGCTTGGTCTCGCTACACAGTGCCTTGGACGCTACGAAGTAGGCTTTCGCTTGCGCTTACGTTTGGGCTTTTTTTCCGGGGCCGTAGGGGTAGCTAAGGCTTCAACGTACTTGTCTAGATCCTTCGCGCTGATTTCCTCGGCACGTTCCACCAGTGAGAGCCAGTATTGGTCCTGGATGTTGTTGGCTTGACGATGGTCATAAAGCACTTGATAGGGGTTGATGATCAAGATGAACTGGTAGGGTCCTTTGGGACCGGGTTGAACCATGATGAAGTTCAACGCCTCAAGTTGTTTGATGCGATCGCGCCAGGTATAGACGCGGCGTTCGCCGGTAAACCCGGCTTCAGTTGCCAGTTCGTATTCGTTTTCGACGATGACGACGCCGGTATCCCAAACCCGGCACCAGAGGCCAAAGTAGGTCGTTGATACGCGTTTGTTCTTTTCTGCCAACATATCGGCGATCGTACCGACCAAGGTCAAGGTTCTCGGGATGGTGCTGAAGCCATCGCTGCCAATGCGATTCCAGTTCTTGTCTTCCGGAACATAGGGCCAGAGATCTAATCGGCGTCGTTTGGCCCGCTCCTTTATGCGCTGCTTGCGTGTTTGTGTTTGTTTGGCTGTGGCCATGTGGCTCTCCTTTGAATAAGGACAGTCCGAGCTGATGGTTTTGGACGCCACCGTTGCTTTATGGGCGATTCTCTTACCAGAGTGAGATTTGGAGGCATCACCCGGTCACCGTGATTTAGAGACTCAAGCGGATAAAGTGCTCGAACTGCAGGACCTATTATGCGAAACGAGCGCATCTTTCTGCAACGTAACGTGCAATGTATTTCACGCACTAGGAGTGGAAAGTGAAATGATTCACCTAGGTGAGTGGGAGCTAGAATATGTTTGTAAAATTCTGTGTGTAATATTTCTATGAAAAAATGATCTTTAATTGTTTTCAAAACACTAATTTAGAACACGGTCGTGTGCTCACGGTGCTAATGGTGCTATATGTGCTCTTGTGCTCGTAGTGCTCTTGGGGTTGGTAAGGGGGATGACGGGTTGCATTTGTTGAATTGTAACTCAAGAACCTGCCCGTGTTGCCAGCACTCATCGCTTTGCGTTCGTTCATCGAACAGAGGCGCAAGCTCACAACGTAGACTACGTTAGTCTTTTAGAAAGGACACCTGCTCTGCGCCATCTAAGTTGTCTCGCCGAACGCGTGCATATGCCTCTGACATAAACACCGGCGCTCTTGGATGATCTGATGCATGAATCATGTAATACATCGTTTTGCTATCACTGCCCTTCTCGTGAATCGAGTATGGGTGAACATGGGCATATGCAAGCTCTTGGCTAAAACGCCGACAAAACGCTTGAGCACGTTGTACAGATTCCAGCTGAATAAAGGTCTCGTAGTCATCCCTTCCCCAAAACTGCCGTAGATGGCCCTTGTCGTTGGTGCTTTTCCATGCCCGGTCCATCCAGGCCTGCGCTAGGAAATAGAACACTTCGATCTTGTAGCGTTGTTTGTGCGCTGCGACTTTTCGAACGGTGTCCCACGTGCATTCCAGAGTGCGCTGATCGATTAGGCAAAATGTTGCCATCTCCGGAAGGTCAGACAGCATTCGGTCGATCTGAACATTTGCGTCGCCGCGATAGATTTTGATTTTGTGTCCACTGTCGGCGTGCTGTTTGGCCAAACTCTCGAGGTGCGTGAGTTGTTTAGGGTTCGCATCACAAAGCCCGTAGTAACGAAGCGCTGGGTTGTTTGGACTGCGCCGTTCTAAGACGCGTTTTACCGACCAATCGTCGTTGAACTGCTCGCCTTTAGGTCCAGCAAAGAGATCTAGGTAGGCACCATGTTTGGTTACCAACAGGAAACGGTGAATGTACTCATCAATGAGTTTAGATTTTGAAGCCGTCCAGAGGTGCCCCTCCATCGGTTTGACGGCTGGTGGTTTCCTTAATTTGCCTCCTTCACCCAGCTCCGGAAATAGCGGCTCTGTCATAGCCGTGCGGTAACTCGTCCCATGTTCTTCCGTCCAATATCCTTCCGGCTCGTTTTTTGCCCACTCTCTGGAACTGCTGGTCCTTGCAGGGTCCATCGAAGGGTAACCAATCTCCCCATTGTTTAAAATGAAAAGCCACGCTGTATTCTAAACACTGGTCTCTCAGCAAACGAATCCAGTTAGGGTCGGTTTGTCGCGCGTGTCCTCCGCTTTCGCCTCCTGCAATTAACCAATCAAGGCTATCTGCACACTGTGAGATATCAAGCTCACCTAACAGGGGTTCACAGGACAAGAATCGATACTTAGCTGGTACAGCTAACAGCGAATCTACTCGTTTATCGAGAAACCGCTGGTTTTCGGCTGTAATCCCCACCCAGACATTTTCAGGCCAGTCCTCGCCCCACGGAGCCAGCCGCATCACTAGATGAGGACGTTTAGTTAACAACAACCAATCCAAATTTGGGGTGTCTTCAATGAGACCCCAGAGCTGTTCTCGACACTCCGACAGTTTTGCGCCCCACTCGAACACATCGCCCATCGACGCACAAAACACGCGCGCCCGCGTGCCGTTCTTTTCTGCCTCCCGGCTCCACTTCAGTGGCTTTCGCCAGTGCT
The DNA here is from genome assembly GCA_965221465.1 of Candidatus Azophilus sp. Taxonomy (GTDB): domain Bacteria; phylum Pseudomonadota; class Gammaproteobacteria; order Pseudomonadales; family Azotimanducaceae; genus Azophilus. Next base: position 3,622,110 of record OZ244892.1, on the reverse strand, counting down.
GCTCACCAAAGAAGCGGCGTTCACCTTTCGCACCCCAAAGATCATGTCCTGTGCGCTTAGCCCAGGCCTCCGCGTAACAATGGTCACATGCAGGAGAGACTTTCGTGCATCCCCACCACGGATTAAAGGTGTGATCTGTCCATTCAATTTTCGACTTTTCTGCCATCTTGACTATCCATCACGGCGCTCAGTCGCCTCTATTTTTCTCATGCCCATAAAAAGGCAGAGTTATAACTGAATCTGGTGTCTGGTAAGAATTGAAGAATACGGCGTGCCCTGCTGAAATTGGTTTTGCAACAAATCAAAATCGGCAAAGGAGACACGCCACACATGAGCAACGATACTGTTATCCGGTTGGATTCACCAGAGGCAATCGACCCACTGACAGACGTTCTTCGAACAGGAGCGAGAAAGTTGATCGAAGAAGCCATCCAGGCAGAACTGGCGGAGTTGATGTTGCACTACCAGGAGGACAAGACCAGCGAGGGCCGCCAGCGAGTGGTGAGGAACGGTTACCAGCCTGAGCGCCAGATCTTGACAGGGATCGGTGAGGTACTGGTCAAGATACCTAAAACCCGGAGTCGCGAGGGAGAGCCGGTGAGCTTCCGGTCTTCTGTGGTGCCGCCCTACATTCGCAAGGCCGCCACTGTCGAAGCAGCGATTCCGTGGCTGCACCCGAAGGAAATATCTACTGGTCAGATGCAGAGCGCGTCGCGAGCACTGGTGGGTCCGGAGGCCAAGGGTTTGTCGGCCAATGTGGTTTGTCGCCTGAAGCGTCAATGGGAAACAGCGTACAAAGACTGGTGCCAGCGCTGAGTGGATGACGAGTGGGTGTATATCTGGGCAGACGGTATTTACAGCGGCCTGAGAGGCGATGAGGGTCGTTTGTGTGCCCTGGTGATCATCGGCGTAAACAGCCGCGGCCAGAAGCACTTTCTGGCGATAGAGGACGGTGTGCGAGAGTCGAAACAGAGCTGGCGAGAGGTGCTGTTGTCACTCGAGCAGCGTGGCCTGAAGCGGCCACCTAAGTTGGCCATTAATGATGGTGCACTGGGCTTCTGGGCGGCGCTGGAGGAAGTCTATCCAGAAACACGGGTCCAGCGATGCTGGATGCACAAAACCGGCAACGTGTTGAACTATCTGCCGAAATCGGTTCAGGAAAAAGCCAAGCACGGTTTACACGACATCTGGATGGCCGAGGGTCGACCGGAGGCTGAGAAGGCTTTTGACGACTTTGTCGAACGATTCGAAGCGAAGTACCCAAAGGCCACCGAGTGTTTGTCAAAAGATCGCGACGACATGCTGACGATTTATGACTTTCCGGCAGAGCACTGGACGCACATCAGAACGACCAATGTGATTGAGTCGAGCTTCGCGACGATCCGACATCGATCGAGGCAGGAAAAGGGGTGTGTAACGCGCACCAAGATGCTGACGATGATCTATAAGATGGGAATATGCGCAGACGATTCCTGGCGCAAACTGCGCGGCTTCAGACACCTGGCCAAGGTGACTGAAGGCGTGAAGTTCAAAGATGGAGTCGAGCACACAGAGGACGGCAAGGCTGCCGCATGATCAACTTGTCAGACACCAGATTTGACAATAGCTCAATAGGGTCTCGTGGCACTCGATTCTGACTTCGGAGGCGACATGCAGGGCGCTCTCATAGAGATCCAAAACCGTATTCGCGGAGCTTCCGTGTCCACCCTCATCTTTGCGCTTCTTAACCCTCTCGACGCAGATATGCGGAACGTCCGCGCAGACAACCCAAAGACACACCCGGTAGCCGAGGGCCTTCGCGGGCACCACAACCTCTTCAATTGTTCGGGACTCGAACACATGGTCCAGCGTGATCGGCGAACAGCCACTATTCATGTCTCCTGACAATCGCTGAAGTAGGTTTGTCCAAGCAGTTTCCCGAACAGCAGGGCTATCGACTTCACCCAGTCGTCGTGCCCAATCGTCCAAATCGTAGAGATGGTGCTCCCAGTCCGGCTGCTGTTTACAATACGCACTTTTCCCGGCTCTGGACGGCCCGGTCACAGCATTGATTGTCCGGATCAAAGGCTTGGTCCGTGCGGGCGGCGTGAAGGTTTGGGATCCAATCTCTCGCTAGGTTCCTTGGGCGGGTGCAGTACAACCTCTGTCCCATCGGGAAACAACTCCACCACGGCGCCGTCCGGGCGCCCGACGATCGCACTCATACCCAGTTGCAGCCGCCTGGCAGCAGGATTGATTCCTCGGGTACGGGCTATGCCTTCTTCATCGCGGTCTATTGGGCACATCCTTGGCTCCGATTGATTCAATCATAAGGAAACAATGATTCGTTAACGGGTTTGCTTCCCTGCTTCACGCGGCGCACCTTTCGCGCCTGACCCGGGCGATGTCCTGCTGCGCTTGGAGCGTCAGCCAAAAGCTCGCGTCCGACCAACCCATCTCCTCCAACGTGACGGCCAATTCAGCGCCAATTCGCCGCTGTCCCGCCAGCACTCGATTGAGGGTCGCCCGCGAGAGGCTCAGCCGGCGGGCCGCCTCAGCCACGGTGATCCCGTGCCCGTCGATCCAATCGCGCAGCACCTCCCCCGGATGGGCCAATTCGGCCACGGCCGCCAGGTCCAAGCTCTCGTTCTCGCTCATAATCACCTTCGATGGAGGCGGGCTTTGTCAATGGTGTTTCGTCGCATCGCTGAAGGCCGCGACGTTGTTCAATAGCGTTTGCGCTATGTCGTTAGCTGCTTCTCGCTCTAGTAGACATGCAACTGCACCGTGCTTGCCAGCGACGATTCGATATCCCAGATCGCCTTCGAGACGGCCTGGCCGATCAGGTCCATGCGGCGTAGCTGCTGGATGCGTTCCGAGACCTGTTCCAGTTCGCTGGCGGACAGCAGTTCCCGGAATATGCCGCAGGCGTCCGCCAGGCAGATCGTCACCACGTCGCGCGGTCTCGGCAACTCGTCGCCGAACAGCATGTTCATGATGCGCAGCTTTACCTCGCGGGTCGGCTTGTCGTCGACGATGTCGTGGCGCTGGGCGTGGAAGACCCAGAGAATCCGGTTTTCGCTGCGCTGCAGAACGCCCCGTTCGATCAGGCGCTGCACGGCGCCCTCGCGGATTTCCTCTTCGCGGCTGCCGGCCCGCTCGACCCAGTAGCGGGGCCCTCGGGGTTCCGGTTCCCTGGCGATCTCTTCGAGCATCGGATCGAGCAGGCTGTCGCCGGTCGGTGTCGCGTCCACCAGTATCGTCTTCTCGAGATCGGTGTCGATGCGGTTCTCGAGCGCCAGGTCCATCAGCACGCTGCCGCCGAACGCATAACGGGAAGACCAGTCGGACACATGCGCGAACCTGCCCTTGCCGTCGTGCAGCAGGAGCAGCACGATCTCTTCAGCGAACCTAAGGTTTTCCACGTGTCGTCTTCCGCGCTCAGTAGCCGATTCAGCCGATTAAACGCGGCACAACGAACGGATTCAAGTATGCGCAAGCTGCCGGGGCATTGTGCGGGCTTCCCCACGGCACAGGTATTCAGAGGGGGGAACGAAGGCGAGGGGAAACAGTGGGCAGAAGGTGGGTGGTGCGTTGAGCACGTTGCGCTGCAGTTCGGGAATTCAGCGGCCCGAGGGAGGCGGCCGGGTAAGGAGACGGCTGACTGGGGAGGGAGCATGGAGACGGTAGAGGAAGACGAGTCAATGCCCCTCGATTGTGCAGCGCGGTCGACGGTAACTGCGTTATACCCGACCTGTTCACAAATGGACTGTTCAGCCGTCAATAGCGCCGAAAATGCCGGCCGCGCAACGACCGCTTTAGAACAGGTCGGCCGCCGACAACCTCAACGCCGCCGCTTGCGCAACTCCTCCAGGGTGCGTTGCTGCGCCGCCGCTTCGGCGAGCCTTGCGGCAGCCACCGAGAAGTCGAAATCGGCGGCCTGCTCCGCCAGGGCGCGCTCGGCCGCCTCCCTGGCTTCCACCGCCGCGGCCTCGTCGATGTCTTCGGCCCTCGATGCGGTATCGGCAAGGATGGTGACCATGCCCGGCTGTACCTCCAGAAATCCGCCGGAGGCGTAGAACACCTCTTCCTCGCCGTTTTCCAGCCGCAACTGCACGGGCCCCGGCCGGATGCCCGTCAGCAGGGGCGCGTGGCCGGGCAAAATGCCCAGTTCGCCGATGCTGCCGCGCAAGCTCACCATGGCAATATCGCCGGAGAAGATTTCCTTCTCGGCACTGACGATGTCGCAGTGCATCGTGGCCATCGTTCGATCTCCCTGCCGACCCTAAAGCGTCTTCGCCTTCTCCACGGCATCCTCGATGTTGCCCACCATGTAGAAGGCGTTTTCCGGCAGGTGGTCGTACTCGCCGTCGAGGATGCCCTTGAAACTGCGCACCGTGTCTTCCCGGGTGACGAATTCGCCGGACTGGCCGGTGAACTGCTCCGCCACGAACATCGGTTGCGAAAAGAACTGCTGCATCTTGCGCGCCCGGTAGACGAGCTGCTTGTCTTCCTCGGAAAGCTCGTCCATGCCGAGAATGGCAATGATGTCGCGCAGTTCCTGGTAGCGCTGCAGCGTCTGCTGCACGCCCTGGGCCACATCGTAATGCTCCTGGCCGACGACATTGGGGTCGAGCTGGCGGCTGGTGGAATCCAGCGGGTCCACCGCCGGGTAAATCCCCAGGTCGGTGATTGCCCGGGACAGGGTCACCGTGGAGTCGAGGTGCGCGAACGTCGTGGCGGGGGAGGGGTCGGTCAGGTCGTCCGCCGGCACGTAGACCGCCTGCACCGAGGTGATCGAGCCCGACTTGGTGGTCGTGATGCGCTCCTGCAGTGTCCCCATCTCTTCGGCCAGGTTGGGCTGATAACCCACCGCCGAAGGCATGCGCCCGAGCAGCGCCGACACTTCCGTTCCCGCCAGGGTGTAACGATAGATGTTGTCGATGAAGAGCAGCACGTCGCGGCCTTCGTCGCGAAACTTCTCGGCCAGCGTCAACCCGGTGAGCCCCACACGCAGCCGGTTCCCGGGCGGTTCGTTCATCTGCCCGAACACCAGCGAAATCTTGTCGAGAACCCCCGCTTCCTCCATCTCGTAGTAGAAGTCGTTGCCTTCCCGGGTGCGCTCGCCGACACCGGCGAACACCGACAGGCCCGCGTGCTCGATGGCAATGTTGCGGATCAGCTCCAGCATGGTGACGGTCTTGCCGACGCCCGCGCCGCCGAACAGCCCCACCTTGCCGCCCTTGGCGAAGGGGCAGATCAGGTCGATGACCTTGACGCCCGTTTCCAGCAACTCGTTGCCGCCGAGCTGGTCTTCGTAGGTCGGCGCCTTGCGGTGGATGGGCATGTGCTCCTGGGCATTGACCGGCCCCTTCTCGTCGATGGGGTTGCCGAGCACGTCCATGATGCGCCCGAGGGTCTCCTCGCCGACGGGAATGGAGATCGGCTGGCCGGTATTCGCCACCTCGAGGCCCCGGGAGAGCCCGTCGCTCGAGCCCATGGCGATGGTGCGCACCACGCCGTCGCCCAGTTGCTGCTGCACTTCCAGCGTGGTACCGCTATGGGTTACTTTCAGGGCATCGTAAACCTTCGGGACATCTTCCCGATTGAATTCCACATCGATCACCGCTCCGATGATCTGCACGATTCGACCGCTCGACATGCTCGTTGTGCCTCTCTTTCCTTGATTTCCTTGATTTCGTTTCCGATGGGTGTGTTGAATGCCTGCTCGAGGCGTCACACCGCCGCCGCGCCGCCGACAATTTCAGCAATTTCCTGGGTAATCGCTGCCTGACGGGCGTTGTTGTAGATGAGCCGCAGTTCCTCGATGAGTTGTTCGGCATTCTCCGTGGCGTTCTTCATGGCAATCATCTTGGCTGCCTGCTCGCAGGCGCCGTTCTCGACAACGGCCTGGTAAACCTGGGATTCGATGAAACGCATCACCAGCCCATCGATCAGTTGCCGGGCGTCCGGCTCGTAGAGGTAGTCCCAGCGGCGTTTCAGATGCTCGTCCTCTTCCGGATCGAGGGGCAGCAACTGCCGGATCCGGGGTCGCTGCGTCATGGTGTTGACGAAGTCGTTGGCGACGATGAAGAGCCGGTCGATGCGGCCCTCTTCGTAGGCATCGAACATGATCTTGATGCTGCCGATCAGCTCCGAGAGCACCGGCGCCTCGCCGACGTTGTTGACAGCCGCCGACACATTGCCGCCCACAGAGCGGAAAAAAGCCGCTGCCTTGTTGCCGATCAGCGCCAGGTCCGCCTCGATGCCCTTCCCGTGCCACTCGGCCATGTCCCGGACCAGTTCGCGCAGCATGTTGACGTTGAGGCCGCCGCACAGGCCCTTGTCCGTCGAGACGACGATGTAGCCGATGCGCGCGATCTCGCGTTCGGTCATGAAGACGTGCCGGTATTCCGGGTTGGCGTTCGCCAGGTGCCCGATGACCTGGCGGATCTTCTCGGAATAGGGCTTGCCCTCCCGCATCCTCTCCTGGGTGCGACGCATCTTGCTGGCCGCCACCATCTGCATGGCGGAGGTGATCTTCTGCGTATTCTCGACGCTACCGATCTTCTTGCGGATTTCCTTGCCGACAGCCATCGCCCGGTCTTCCTACCAGGTCTGCGTCTGCTTGAAGGTCTCGATGGCATCGCGCATCGTCTGCTCGATGGCATCGTCGTAGGCGCCGGTCTCGTTGATGTTCTGCATCCACTCGCCGTGTTCGGCGTGCATGTAGCCGAGCAGCGCCGCCTCGAAGTCGAGCACCTTCTCGACTTCGACGTCTTCGAGATAACCCTCGTTGGCGGCGAACAGCACCAGGCCCATGTCGGCCACCGACATCGGCTCGTACTGTTTCTGCTTCATCAATTCCGTCACCCGCTGGCCGTGCTCGAGCTGGCGGCGGGTGGCGTCGTCGAGGTCGGAGGCAAACTGCGAGAATGCCGCCAGTTCCCGGTATTGCGCCAGCGCCAGCTTGATGCCGCCGGCAATCTTCTTCATGAACGGCACCTGGGCCGCGCCGCCCACCCGCGAAACCGAAATGCCCGGGCTCATGGCGGGGCGCAGGCCGGCGTTGAAGTTGTCGGTTTCGAGGAAGATCTGGCCGTCGGTGATGGAGATGACGTTGGTGGGCACGAAGGCGGAAACGTCTCCCGCCTGGGTCTCGATGATGGGCAACGCGGTGAGCGAGCCGGTCTGGCCCTTGACGCGCCCGTCCGTGATCTTCTCGACGTACTCGGCATTGACCCGCGAGGCACGTTCGAGCAGCCGCGAGTGCAGATAGAAGACATCGCCCGGGTAAGCCTCCCGGCCCGGCGGGCGGCGCAGCAGCAGGGAGATCTGGCGGTACGCCCAGGCCTGCTTGGTCAGGTCGTCGTAGATGATGAGCGCATCCTCGCCTTCGTCCCGGAAGAACTCGCCCATGGAGCATCCGGAGTACGCCGAGATGAACTGCATCGGCGCCGGGTCCGAGGCGCTGGCAGCGACGACTATGGTGTTGTCCATCACCCCGTGCTCCTCGAAGGTGCGCACGATGTTGGCGATGGTGGACATCTTCTGGCCGATGGCCACGTAGACGCACTTGATGCCGCTGTTCTTCTGGTTGATGACGGCATCCACGGCGATGGCGGTCTTGCCGATCTGCCGGTCGCCGATGATCAGTTCCCGCTGGCCGCGGCCGATGGGCACCATGGCATCGATGCATTTCAGGCCCACTTGCACCGGCTGGCTGACGGACTGGCGCGCGATGACGCCCGGCGCGACTTTCTCCACCGGGGCCGAGGCCGATGCATTGATCGGGCCCTTGCCGTCCACCGGATTGCCGAGGGAGTCGACCACACGGCCAAGCAGTTCGCGACCCACGGGCACCTCGAGAATGCGCCCGGTGCACCGGGCCGTCATGCCTTCCGAGAGAGACAGGTAGTCGCCCAGGATGACCGCCCCCACCGAATCGCGTTCGAGGTTGAGCGCCATCCCGTAAAGGGGCCCCGGAAACTCGATCATCTCGCCGTACTGCGCATCGGCCAGCCCGTGAATCCGCACGATTCCGTCGGAGACGCTGACCACGGTGCCTTCGTTGCGGGCCTCGGCGTGCACGTCGAGGCTGTCGATTCGTTGGCGAATGATGTCGCTGATTTCCGAAGGGTTCAGTTGCTGCATGTCTGTTCCTCTTGTTCGCGGGTCACGATTACTCTCCTATCGAGGTCGCACCCGGGCGCCACTTTAGTTTCGGGTCGGCGCATTCCTTCGTTTGTCCTCTTGTTCGCGGGTCACGATTACTCCTGTTGCGAGGTCGCACCCGGGCGCCGCATTACTGTTGGGGCAGCGCATCCCACCGTTTGTCCTCTTGTTCGCGGGTCACCGTTACTCCCGTTTCGAGTCCGCACCCGGGCGCCGCATTACTGTCGGGCCGGCGCATCGCCCCGTTGGTCCTCTTGTTGATGGGCCGCCTCTCGAGACGTGTCCCGTTCGCAACCGACCGCCGCTTTCCTGCCCGGCGTGTCGGGCGCTTACACCCTGGCCAGTGACTCGGCCAGCTTGTCCAGCCTGCCGCGCACCGAGCCGTCGATGACCGTGTCCCCGGCCCGCACGATGGCGCCGCCGAGCAGGCTCGGGTCGACGTCGCTGACGAGCCGAACTTCCTTGTCGAATCTGGCCTTGAGCGCATCGCTCAGGCGTTCGGCCTGGGCATCGGTGAGCGGAAACGTCGAGAGCACCTCGACGTCAAGATTCCGCTCCTCGGCCGCCTTCAATTCATCGAAACGTCGGGATATCTCACCTAGCAGCCCGAGCCGGCCGTTTTGCGCCAGAACGAGCAGGAACTTGCGGCCGCGGTCGTCCACTTCGTCGCCGCACACTTCCGCCAGACGGTACGCCTTCTGTTCCGCCGGCACCTCGGGCGACTCCAGCAGCGTGCGTACCCGCTCTTCGTCCGCGGCGGCGGCCATGATACCGAGGCGCCGTGCCCAGCCATCGAGCGCGCCGCTCTCCCGGGCCAGGGAGAACACCGCGCCGGCATAGGGCCGTGCGAGCGTTGCGAGTTCTGCCATGAACCTGCCGCCCCGTCTCTACAGTTCCGCCGCCAGGCGTTCGAGCATCTGGCTGTGGCGGCTGGCATCGATGGTTTCGCCCAGCACCTTTTCGGCGCCGCTCACGGCCAGTGCCGCCACCTGGACGCGCAAGGCCTCCCGGGCGCGGTTCACTTCCTGGTCGATCTCCGAGCGGGCCGCCTCCACCAGGCGCTCGCCCTCTTCCCGGGCTTCGACTCTGGCTTCCTCGATCATCTGGCCGGCGCGCTGGCGCGCCTGCTCGATGATCTGCGCCGCCTCGGCTTTCGCCTGGGCGCGTTCCTCTTCAGCACCGCTCTCGGCTTCGGCAAGCTTGCGTTCGGCTTCCTCGCCGGCCGCCAGACCCTGGGCGATGGTTTCCTGGCGCTCGCGCATGGCGTTCTTCAGCAACGGCCAGATGAACTTCATGCAGAACCAGGCGAACAGAAAGAACGTCAGGCTCTGGCCGAGGAGAGTCAGGTTGAGGTTCATCGCTTACTCCCGATCCGTTCTGGCCGCGGCACTCAGGCTACGGCAAACAGTGCGTAGAGCCCGATGCCGACCGCAATCATGGGCACCGCGTCGACCAGGCCGAGCACGATGAAGAGTTGGGTGCGCAGCATGGGCAGCAATTCGGGCTGCCGGGCAACGCCCTCCAGGAACTTGCCGCCGAGAACGCCGACACCGATGGCTGCGCCCACGGCGCCGAGGCCCAGCATCAGGCCGCCCGCTACGTAAAGAAGAACTGCTAATTCCATTGTCGCTCCAAGTTTCGAATGTTGTTGCCGCCCATCCTTCGGGCGACTGTCCCGTTGGATATTTTCTTCGCGGCTAGTGCTCTTCCGTATCGTGAGCCTGGGCCAGGTAGACGACGGTCAGAACCGCAAACACGAATGCCTGCAAGGTGATCACGATGAGGTGAAACGCCGCCCAGACCCACTGGAAGACGCCGCCGGCAAGCGCGAAGACGATGCCGCCGGTGAACATCAGGGCGATGAGCACGAAGATCATCTCGCCCGCATACAGGTTGCCGAAGAGCCGCAGCCCCAGGGATAGCGGCTTGGCGATCAGCGTCACCATTTCCAGCACGAAGTTGACGGGTATCGCCAGCTTCGACGGGAAGGGGTGAAACGACAACTCCTTCAGGAACCCGACCAGGCCCTTGCGCGCCACGCTGTAGTAGAGAATCAGCCCGAAGACCGAAAGGGCCATGGACATGGTGATGTTGGGGTCAGTGGTCGGCACGATCTTCATGTAATGCACCCCGAGGGAGGCGGCGAGCATCGGTATCCAGTCGACGGGCACCAGGTCCATGAGGTTCATGAGGAACACCCAGACGAAGATCGTCAGCGCCAGGGGCGCCACCAGATCGTTCTTGTGGTTGAAGATGCTTTGCGTCGTGTCGTCGATGAAATCGACGATGATCTCGACGAAGTTCTGCAAACCGCCGGGAACGCCGGCCGTCGCCCGCCTGGCGGCGCGGCGGAACAGATAAAGGAAGATCAGCCCGAGACCGATGGACCAGCCCATGGAGTCGACGTGGATGGACCAGAACCCCATGGCCAGCGCTTCCTCGGCGGAATGGGCGAACCCCCAGGTGCCGTCCGGATGCTGGCCATAGGTGAGATTCGTCAGGTGATGCCTGATGTACTCGACGCTTGTCTGGGTTTCACCCGATGCCATCTTGTCTTGTCAATCCCCGCTCGTATGCAGGAGCGTTAGAGTCAGCGTCAAACGCGCCCCAGCTTCATCGCTGCCGAGTCCGGCATGGAACCACCCGCCAGGCCGTGTATTCGCGCGGCCGTCGCCGAGGGACATGCTCCAAGCCCTATTTGGGGCCTCGTTGTTCGAAATTCAAACCGCAATATGAGGCACGCATACAACCGTGCACCGTCATCTTGTCACCCTGGGGCATCGCCCCGTCAGCCCCCTATGGGCGGCGGCCTTTATCCCGTGACCCGTTCCGGTCCAGGAACGGCGCCGCCAGATACGCCAGATGCGCCGCGGCCAGCCCGGCGAAGAACCCGAGCGGCGGCGGCTTCACCAATACAAGCACCGCCACCATCAGGCCGACCGTCGTCATCGGCTTCAAGGCCCCCGCCGCGACAATCGCCCCGGGTTTTCGCCAGCGCGTGGCGCAAACCGCGAATCCGGCCGTCGGCACGATGCAGACGAGGCTGCCCAAAAGCGCCGCAAACGCCTCTGCCACTGCAACGAGCAACAAAACCAGCGCCGCCGCCAGGGCTGCGGCAAGCTGCACTATGACGATTCGATAAGCCAGACCCATGCTCTCGGGCCACTCGTGGCTCGTTGCGCACGACCGATCAGGAAACCCTGTCAGGCCGGGCCGAAGGCGGCGCGCATTATACGGATGCGTCCCGGCGCATTCAACGCGGATTCAACCAGGCGAAAATAGAGCGGTTGCGTGGCGTTTCCGGCCGCTAAATCGACTCGAAATTGCCGTGCCGTCCCTTGCCCGCGGCGAAGCGAGCAGCGCCTTTGCGGGTTTCGCCCGAGTCGATCACCTCGAGACCCAGGCGTGTCTCTTCCCGTAACGCTGCATCCATGGGCAGGCCCCATTGCCGATACGACGAGAGCCTGTCGTTGCGCATGCAGAGCTGGGGAAAGGCAACCAGGCTCCGGGCCAAATCCAGCGCTCCGTCCAGGGCTTCCCCGGGAGGCGTCAACCGGTTGGCCAGCCCCATGGCTTTCGCTTCCTCGCCGCTCACCCCGCGCCCAGTCAGGATCATGTCGAGGGCGTGGCTGTGGCCGATGGCCCGGGGGAGGCGAATGGTGCCGCCATCCACCAGCGGCACGCCCCAGCGGCGGCAGTAGACCCCGAACACGGCGTCCCGGGCCGCCACCCTCAGGTCGCACCAGAGCGCGAGTTCCAACCCGCCCGCCACGGCAAACCCTTCCACTGCCGCAATGACCGGTTTCGACAACAGCATGCGCGTGCAGCCCAGCGGCCCGTTGCCTTCCGGCCGCAATCGCGGCGGATTCGACGCGCCGGCGACGGCCTTCAGGTCTGCTCCTGCGCAAAATACGCCGGCGGCGCCGGTGAGCACCGCGACATCCGCGGCGGCGTCGGCATCGAATCGGCTGAATGCCTCGGCAAGCTCGTCTGCCGTTTCTCCATCCACTGCATTGCGGACTTCCGGCCTGTCGATGGTGACCAGGGTCACTCGGTCGCTGGTGGTCGATTGCACCTTCATTCGATCGGGCCTCTTTGCATTGTTTCTTGCGAAGGCGTTGTTTCCTGCGAAATGGACGTCGGCGAACGGGCCGAAATCTGCACGGCTGGTGCGCCCCGGTTCATCCGAGGCGGGTCAGGATGCCGTCGAGTTCATCCAGCGATGCGTAGCTGATGGTCACCTGGCCCCGTCCCCTGGCGTTGTGGCGGATCGACACCGGCGCGCCGAGCCGCTCGGCCAACGACCGTTCCAATGCAAGGGTGTCACCATCCTTGACCTGGGGCGATTTCCTGCCGCCGTCACCCTTTAACAGGCGTCGCGCCAACGCCTCGGTCTGGCGCACGTTCAGGCCCTTGGCGACGATGGTGCGCGCGGCGCTGGCCTGGGTTCCGGCCGGCAACACCACGAGCGCTCGGGCGTGGCCCATTTCCAGCGCGCCCTCGTCCAGCAGTTGCCGAACCGCCGTTTCCAGGCCGAGGAGGCGCAGTGTGTTGGTCACTGCCGTGCGCGATTTGCCCACCGCGTCCGCCACTTCCTGGTGGGTCAGGCCGAATTCGTCATGCAGCCGCTGCAGTGCGCCCGCTTCATCGAGTGGCTTCAGGTCTTCGCGCTGTATGTTCTCGATCAGCGCCATCACCGATGCCTGCTGGTCCGTGACCTCCCGGATCACCGCAGGCACGTCGCGCAGGCCCGCCAGCCCCGCAGCACGCCAGCGCCGTTCCCCGGCAACGAGTTCGTAGCCTCCCTGAGGGCGCGGTCGCAGCAGCACGGGCTGCATCAGGCCCTGGGCCTTTATCGATTGAGCCAGCTCCGCCAGGGATTCGGTGTGAAAGGTACGCCGCGGCTGATTGCGGCTCGGGTGAATCTCGTCGAGCGGAACCGTCGCCTGGCCTTCCGGCTGCTCTGCCGGTTCGAACTCGGGGCCCATCAGCGCGTCGAGCCCCCTGCCCAAACGTCGGTTGCTCATTCGATCAGGGCCTCTCGGTTTGCTCGCGACCCGGCAAGAATAGCCGCATTGGAAAGCCGCGCCTACCTGGAACCGGCTGCAGCCGGGTACTTGTGCGCAAGCTCCCCGGCGAGCGCCTGGTAGGCCACCGCCCCCCGGGAGAGCCGGTCGTAGAAGATGACGGGCCGCCCGTGACTCGGCGCCTCCGCCAGGCGAACATTGCGCGGGATGACGGTTCGGAACACCGCCTCGCCGAAATGCTCAAGAAGCTGGCGCGAAACTTCCAGCGTCAGCCTGTTGCGCGGATCGTACATCGTCCGCAGCACCCCCTCGATCTCGAGCCCCGGATTGGTACGCCGCCGCACTTCCTCGATGGTTCCGAGCAAGGCGGCGAGGCCTTCGAGAGCAAAATACTCGCACTGCATCGGAATCAGCACCCCATCCGCGGCCACCAGTGCGTTCAGCGTCAACACGTTGAGTGAAGGCGGGCAGTCGATGAAGACATAGTCGTAGGAAGCCGTCATGGTGGAAAGGCGTTGACGCAGCCGGACTTCACGGCGAACTTCACGAATCAGCGCCACTTCGGCTGCGGTCAGGTCGCCGTTTGCCGGCGCGAGATCGAACGAACCCGGACATTGCCAGATGATGGACGCCGCGCCGGCATCGTCGATCAACCAATCGTACACCGAGCGCTCGAGTTCGTTTTTCTCGATGCCGGCGCCGGTGGTCGCGTTACCCTGCGGGTCGAGGTCGATCAGCAGCACCTTGCTGCCGCTCACCGCCAGCGAGGCGCCCAGATTCAGGCTGGTGGTCGTCTTGCCGACACCGCCCTTCTGGTTCGCGACCGCGATCACCCGAGTCAAGGGTTCACCTCCCGTATATCCAGAACGCCATGCCAGCCGCCGGACTGGGGCATCTCCGTCCAGTGCCGCCGAATCGATGCGCGCTCGCACTGCTTCTGCAGGTCTGCCAGATCGGATTCCGGCGGTTCCCGGGATTGCACGATCCTGTCGAGTACCAGCAGGTAACCCCCCGGCGCCAGTACCGCCCGCGACTCGGTCCACAAGAGCCGCAACGGCATCGCTGCCCGGGCGACGACCGCGCGGCACGTCCAACCCTGCAATCGTCGGACGTCCGCGCACAGCACCCGGACGTTTGCCAATTTAAGTTCGTCCCGTGCGCGCCGCAAGAAGCGCACCTTCTTTTCGCTGCGATCGATGAGCGTAAACGTCAGCATGGGCAGCGCAATGGCAAGCGGAATACCCGGCAGCCCGCCTCCGGAACCGAAATCGGCAATCGGCAGGGGAGCGGCATCGACAGCATCGCCCCCCGCACGTTCGAATTCGCCGTTGCACTTCTCCCGCTCGCGGATCATCGGGGCCAGTATCAGGCTGTCCAGGACGTGCCGTTCGAAAAACCGCCCAAGGTCATTCCTCGAGACCAGCCCGGCCGTCCGGTTCCAGCGTGCGACCAGCGCCCGGTAGGATTCGAGCGACTGCAACCCGGAGCCATCGAGCCGCACGCCCAGGCGCTGCAGCGCTCCAGCGAGCGGGTCTGTTCTGGCAACTGATTTCGCCAACCCGCTTGCGTCAGGACGTGGCCGCGTGTTTCTTGCCGGCGTTGTCCCGGGTCGCATGCACCAGCAGCACCGAAAGCGCAGCCGGGGTCATGCCGGGGATGCGCGCCGCGCGAGCCAGGGTGGCGGGGCGAACTTCTGCGAGCTTGTGCCGCAATTCCATGGACAGCCCCGGTATCGACGCATAGTCCAACTCATCCGGCAGTTCGACGGTTTCATTGCGCCGGATCTTGGCGATTTCCGCATCCTGTCGCTTGACGTAGCCTTCGTACTTGACCTCGGTTTCGATACTTCGCTGCAGTTCCACATCTGCATCCGTCTCGCCAAGGACGCCGAGCACCTGCCCGATCGTCGCCTCCGGCCGCTTGAGAAAATCGATGAGCCTCACTTCGCTGGCGAGTTTCGATCCCGATGCCGCCTCGAGTTGCATGGCGGCATCGCTGCCCGGCTTGACGAGTTCGGCCTCGAGGCGCGCGCGGAGCTTCGCCTGGGCCGCCATTTTGCGTTCGTGGGCGAGCCAGCGCTCGGCGCCCACCAGACCGAGTTCGCGGCCGATGCCGGTGAGCCGCACGTCGGCGTTGTCCTCGCGCAGGCGCAACCGGTACTCGGCGCGACTGGTGAACATGCGGTAGGGCTCCGACGCGCCGAGATTGACCAGATCGTCGATCATTACACCGATATAGGCTTCGTCCCTTCGGGGAAACCACGGGCATTGCCGCTGCACCTTCCGGGCAGCGTTCAACCCGGCAATCAGCCCCTGGGCCGCTGCTTCTTCGTAGCCGGTGGTGCCGTTGATCTGTCCGGCGAAGAAAAGCCCGGGTAACGCTCGGGTTTCCAGCGAATATTCGAGGTCCCGCGGGTCGAAAAAGTCGTACTCGATGGCATAGCCGGGCCGCGTGATATGTGCCCGTTCGAAGCCGCGCATGGATTGCACCAGCGCAATCTGCACATCGAACGGCAAGCTCGTGGAGATGCCGTTGGGATACAGTTCCGCAGATTCGAGCCCTTCCGGTTCGACAAACACCTGGTGGCGCTGCCGCTCGGCAAAGCGGACCACCTTGTCTTCGATGCTCGGGCAATAGCGGGGCCCCGGGCCCTCGATGGCGCCGGTGAACAGCGGGCTGCGGTCGAGCGCCGCCCGGATGATCTCGTGGGTGCGCCCATTCGTCTCCGCGATATGACAGGGAACCTGTCGCGGGTGCGGCTGCCCGAGGAACGAGAGATAGGGAACGGGTTCGTCCCCCGGCTGTTCGATCAATGCGGCAAAGTCCACGCTGCGGCGGTCGATGCGCGGCGGCGTGCCGGTCTTCAAGCGCCCGACACGGAACGGCAGGGCGCGCAGCCGTTCCGCAAGCGCGTTGGACGGTGCATCGCCGGCGCGGCCGCCCGGTTGATTCTCGAACCCGATGTGGATCCTGCCGCCGAGAAAGGTGCCCGTGGCCAGCACCACCGCTGGCGCCCGAAACGACAGGCCCATGGCGGTGACCACCCCGGCTACCGCGTTGTCTTCCACCAGCAGGTCCACCACGGATTGCTGGAATACCCTGAGGTTTTCCTGCTGCTCGACAATGGCTCGGATGGCGCCGCGATAGAGCGCCCGGTCGGCCTGAGCCCGGGTAGCGCGCACGGCCGGCCCCTTGCTGGCATTGAGAACGCGAAACTGGATACCGGCCAGATCCGCCGCCCGCGCCATGGCGCCGTCGAGCGCATCGATCTCCCGAACCAGGTGGCTCTTGCCGATACCGCCGATCGCCGGATTGCAGGACATCTGGCCGACCGTCTCGATGCTCTGGGTCAGAAGCAGCGTCGAGGCGCCGACTCGGGCTGATGCGAGCGCCGCCTCGGTGCCGGCATGGCCGCCGCCGATGACGATGACGTCGAAGCGTTCCGGATGATCGAGGAATCCGTTGCTGCTTGTTTGTGCGTTGCTCACCGGTTGAACCAATCGCAGGAACCACCCTGGCCGCGCCTGTACATGTGGGTGTCAGGCCAGGCGCTTCCCGGATTCCCTTCGCTTGCGGGGCGCGGATTATAACGCCAACGGAGATGTTCCTCTCGCGGAACAATCTTGCACTGCAAAAGCTATGGGCCGTCTGTTTTACGGGGAAAAACCAACATCGATCCGGTAAACACGCAACCTGGCCCGACCCGTTACCCCGCATGTCTCACCATCTTCCGTCGCGAGGGCGTCGACGTTTCGTCGCTGAAGCAAATCGCGCCTTGCAAGCGCGGCCGCGCGGACCGGAAGCCGGTGCAGGCATACTCGACAACATGTCAAACCGGGTGGAGAGCCTTAGCGAAACACACGGCCACGCTTGCGCGAGTGCATCGGCGTCCGCAGCAGGAAGTTGGTGACGGATGCGGGTTTGAGGCCACTCACTTGCCGATGCAGAACGTGCTGAAGATCTCGCCGAGCAACTCGTCCGGAGCAGTCTGACCGGTGATTTCACCAAGCGCCAGGTGCGCCCGGCGAAGCTCCTCCGCAACGAGTTCGCCGGCGGCGCGCTCCTCGAGGCGCTGACCGGATGCCTGCAACGCCTCGCCTGCCTGCTCGAGGGCGACCAGGTGGCGGCGGCGGGCGCTGAACGCAGACTCCGTCCCGGCGAAGCCGGCGCGTTCCTTGATGGCCTCCTCGAGGCTGTCCATTCCGGCCCCGGTCAGGCAGGAGATTCGTACCCGGGCTGGGGTTTGCGACCGATCGATGCCGGGCTCCGCCCCGACCAGGTCGATCTTGTTGTCGACGGGCAGGGCATCCGGCCAGGCCGCTGCAAAATCCTCGTCACCAGGGCTCGCCAAGTCGTTCACCAGCAGCACCAGGTCGGCCCGGTCGGCTTCCCGGTTCGCGCGGCGCACGCCCTCCACTTCCACCGGGTCGTCCGTCTGCCGCAAGCCGGCGGTATCCACCAGCCGAACCGGCAGATTGTCGATCACCAGGTCGACCTTGAGCAGGTCGCGGGTGGTTCCGGGAATGTCGGTGACAATCGCCGTTTCTTCGCCGGTCAGGCGGTTCAGAAGGCTCGATTTGCCGGAATTCGGCGGTCCGACAAGGGCGATGCCGATCCCCTGGCTCATCAACACCCCTTGCCGGCCCCGATCGAGCAGCGCCCTCAGCGATTCCGAGATCGCATCGATGCGCTCTGCCACGCGACCGCTCTCCAGAAACTCCACTTCTTCTTCGGGAAAGTCGATCGCCGCCTCGACGTACACCCGCAGTCGGGTGATCCGCGCGTCCAGATCGTTGACTTCTTGGGAAAAAGCCCCTTCCAGAGAACGAAGGGCACCGCGCGCTGCAGCCGTGGAAGCGCTGGCAATCAGGTCTGCCACCGCCTCCGCCTGGGCGAGGTCGATCCTGCCGTTGACGTAGGCGCGCTCGGTAAACTCGCCCGGCCGCGCAAGCCGCGCCCCCGCCGCCAGCACGGCTTCGAGCACCATTTGCAGCACCATCGGGCCGCCGTGGCCCTGAAGCTCCACCACGTCCTCTCCGGTGAAGGAGCCCGGGTTCGGAAAAAACAGGGCGATTCCCTTGTCCAGCAGCTCGCCGTCACGGATGAAACCCCGGAATGCGGGTCGACGCCTTGGCAGTTCTCCGCCGGTGAGGGTGGCGCCGATGCGAGCCGCCAGGGGACCCGAAACACGCACGATACCGATGCCGCCCTGGCCCGGCGGCGTCGCAACCGCTGCAATCGTGTCGATGGTGTCCAGTCCCGTTTCGGGCATCGGAACCTCTCGGCTCAGGCGCTCGGCGTGCCCGTCGGTCGTCCTGTTCGCATCTTTATCCTGGGCAGGTCGCGGGAAGAATCGGGTTCGTTTGCGGCAAATGCCGGCTCGCCCGGCGGTGGCAGCGCCCGGTCAACCCTTGGCTGCGGCGGCAACCTCGGCTCGATTCATGACGTACCACTGCTGCGCCACCGACAGGACGCTGTTGATCAGCCAGTAAAGCACGAGCCCCGCGGGGAACCACAGGAACAGCACCGTGAAGACGATGGGCATCATCTTCATCATGCGCACCGTCATCGGGTCGCCCATGGCAGGTGACATGGCCTGCTGCAGGTACATGGTGCCGCCCATGAGCAACGGCAGAACGAAGAACGGGTCTTTCGCGGACAGATCCTGAATCCAAAGCAGAAACGGGGCCTGCCGCAACTCCACACTCTCGAAGAGCACCCAGTAGAGCGCAATGAAGATCGGCATGGGCAACAACATCGGCAGGCAGCCCCCCAGGGGATTGACGCCTTCCTTCTTGTAAAGGCCCATCATTTCCTGGGAGAGCTTCTGCCGATCGCCTGCATAGCGCTCCTGGATTCGTTTCATCTGCGGCGCAACCCGGCGCATGTTGGCCATGGACTTGTAGCTCGCCGACGACAGCGGATACAGCACCAGTTTCACCAGCACCGTCAGCAGGACAATTGCCAGCCCCCAGTTCGCAACGAAGCCATGCAGCCAGTCGAGAATCCAGAACAGCGGTACCGCCAGCCACCACAGAAAACCGTAGTCGACAGTCAGGTTCAGGTGCTCGGCAATCTGATCGAGCCGCTTCTGGTCCTTCGGCCCGACATAGAGGCGCGAATGCCATTCGCCCGTGGCGCCGGGGGCTACCGAGAGCAGTGGGCCGGTGAAGCCGACCGTATAGGTGCCGTCGGCACGCTTGCGGCCGTAAAAGGTGTTTTCCTCGGCCTCGTTGGCGATCCAGGCGCTCAGAAAGTAATGCTGCAGCACCGCCATCCACCCACCGCGCTCGGTCGTGCGGAATGGGGCCTCGTCGAGGTCTTCGAACTCGAGCTTCTCGTAGCGGGTGTCGGTGGTGGTCAGCGCCGCCCCGACGTAGGGCTGCGGCCCCATGCTGAAACCGCCGCCGCCTTCCGGCCGCTTGCCGTCGCGCTTGATTTGCGCGAACAGGCTCGCTTGATATGGCCTGTCGTGGGGGTTCCGGATTCGGTAGGCCACATCGATCAGATAGTCGTCGCCGTTGAAGGTGAAGACCTTTTCCACCGGGACGCCCTGGTGCTCCGCGCTGAGTACGAGCTCGAAGGATTCCCCGGCCTCTACCTGGTAGCGGTCGGAGCCTGCGCGAAAAAGAGGCCGGTCGGTGCCGGAATCCAGGCCGTCCGGCCCGATCAGCCCACTTTGGGCCATGTACACACGGCCGTTGCCCACATCGAGCAGGCTGTACGGGCGGTCCGGTTGATCGAGCGTCACCGGGTATTTCGGCAGCCGCACCCGCAGCACGTCGCCGCCAAGCCGGTCGATCCAGACATCCTGGGTGGGTGTGGATACGCGCACCAGCCGGTCGGGCACGGTTTCGGAAGCGGCCGCCCTGCCGGTGTCCTGCGGCGAGCGCGTGCCGATCAACGAGGCATCCGGAATATCCGAATCCGCTGCCCTTGGGTCTGCCGGCGCATCCCCGACAAGCGCCTCCGGAACGATATCCGGCGCCACGGGCCCGTCGCTCAGTTCCGGCGCCCCTGCGGCCGCTGTCGGTGCGGACGGTTGCATGTAGTCCTCGTTCCACGCGAGGATCAACAGGTAGCCCGCAGCCGCGAGGCCTATCAGCAGAACGATGCGCTGCACTTCCGGGGCAAACATCGACATCAGCGCTCCATCAAGTCGTTGACCAGGGGTTTCCGCCCCAGGCGGAGGGGCTTACCGCTACGATAGGCGCAAGGGCGAGCCTTAACAGCGCCATTAGGCGAGCCGTACACACGCACCGCACATCGGTTCTCTCCCTGCGGTTGTCGGGTGTTCCTTGCGCGTCCTCGTCCCGGCGCGCCGGGTTCGGGACTCGCATATTAGGAGCCTTCAGCCGGGGAGCGCGAGGGGATTCCCCTCGCAAATAAAGAGCCTTCAGCCGGGGAGCGCGAGGGGGTTCCCCTTTCATGGAACACTTTTCCAAGCTATTGATTTTATTGAATTCGTTCGCGTGGCAAACATGGCCTTCGATCCGGCGCCGAGAGCAGGTATACGGTACGTGCATACGGCTCGCCGAATGGCACGCCAGGCGGACATGCTTACCGCTACGATGGGCGCAAGCACGAGCCTAAAAGGTGCCGGATACACGCACCGCACACCTGCTCTCTCCCAGCGTATTTCAGTTGTTCCTCGCGCGTCGTCGTCCCGGTGCGCCGGGTTGGGAACTCGCATATTAGGAGCCTTCAGCTGGGGAGCGCGAGGGGATTCCCCTCGCATATCAAAAACACCGCTGCGCTTACGCGAGTGCATGGGCGTCCGCATCAGGAAGTTGGCGTGACATGTGGGCTAGGTTCTCCTCGGCGGGGGCTGGTCGAAACCGCCGGGATGAAAGGGGTGGCACTTCAGCAGCCGTTTCAGGGCCCACCAGGAGCCTCTGAGCGGGCCGTGGTTCTCCAGCACCTCGAGTGCGTAATCGGAGCAGGTCGGATGAAACCGGCACTGTCCGCCGATGTACGGTCGCAGCGTCAATTGATAGAGCCTGACCGCACCCGTCAAAAACGCCGTCATGGCCTTGCTCGCGAGATCGGACAGCGGCCGGCAGCGCTCGAACACGGATTCCCGGCGGTGAACGCAGAGCGCCTGGCTGGGCTCCGGGCAATCCGCGACGGCAAATCGATACTTCCAGCGACCTTTCGTCATGGTCGGTGCCTCTTGTCTGTGTGTTCCGCCATCGCGCTGAAGGCCTCTTCGAGCCAGGTTCCGAGTTCCTTGCGGCCCGCCGGACCACGCAATTGCACCACCACGTCCATTGCGGGCAAGTGCGGCCGCGCGGTCCTGAAGGCTTCACGGGCAACGCGCTTCAGGGTATTTCGGTCGCAAGCCCGGCGCACTGCCCGTTTGCCGACGATGAGACCGAGCCGGGCACCCGGCATTGTATTCGCAACGGCAAGGATTCGTAACGGCCCCCGGTTTCTGCGGTAGCGGGCATTTCGCAGCACACGGGTGAAATCGCCAGGTCGGTTCAGGCGATATTGTTTCGGAAAACCGTTGGTTGCCACCGGCTGCTCGAGTCCTCGCGGCCTCGTTCTACGAGGCGGGAACGCATCGTA
The DNA here is from genome assembly GCA_965221465.1 of Candidatus Azophilus sp. Lineage (GTDB taxonomy): Bacteria > Pseudomonadota > Gammaproteobacteria > Pseudomonadales > Azotimanducaceae > Azophilus. The sequence continues at coordinate 3,600,358 of OZ244892.1, read as the reverse complement.
TACGATCAGGGAACGACCGGCCGCTTGGCAGCCCGCGGCAATGGTCTGCCCGGATTCGAACGCTGCCGTATCGAGCCCCAATGCCTTATCGTTTGCAGGTCACCGCCACGCGCACCGTTTCGGGAACGACTACGGACCGCTGCTGCAGGAGACTAGACCGTCAATCGCTTGCGGCCCTTGGCGCGGCGGGCGTTGATCGTCTTGCGGCCGGCGCGGGTCGACATTCGTGCCCGGAAACCGTGTCGGCGCTTCCGTTTCAGGTTGCTGGGCTGGAAGGTTCTTTTCACGGCGCACCGGCGGGCTGATGAAGGGTGCGCGATTCTATTGAGGGCATTCCTGAGTGTCAACGCGAGGCAAACGCGGCAATGTCGCACAGCATTGGCGGCAAATTGCCACTATCCACCGGAGATACGACAAGAACAATATGAATGTTACAAATTTGTTGTTGCTCGTTGGCAAGGCGAAAAACTGTGCATAAAGCGGATTGGGTCAACCATGCCATGGCTTTGCGTGATGTATGTTCCTGTTGACAAGCGGGGGCATTGCCGATGCATTTCCTGGGGATGACCGGGATCCCGAAGGATGTCCACAGGAAATCCAGAAGATTGACAGGTGCTGCAAGCCGCATCCGGTCACCGCACGGCAAGCCTGCGATTTCCGGGTGAACGTCCGGCGCAATCGGGCGCCTCGTTCGGGGGTGCAAGATGCCGTGTCGCACCGGTTTGGCCGGCGCAAAAAGGGGTGTATTGCGTTAATGTCCTGAATTTGAAACAAAAAGAAAAAGTTATCCACAGCTAGTTCAGAGAATTGCCCACATCCCGAGGCGAATTCGCCGCGGGCAAGGTCTCTTCGACCTCTCGTTAACCGTATGAATTTATTGGCATTACCTGTTCCGAGGGGGATTTGTTCGACGCGTTGTTTCCAAGCCAGTTTGACGGTGAGTAGAATGCCCCTCTATCCCTTCAAACATCAATCAGCCAGTCGGGAGCAACGTACGTGGGAAGGACGGTGTGGCAGCGATGTGTCGATCAATTGCAGGGGGAGCTTTCAAGCCAGCAGTTCGACACATGCATCAAACCATTGCAGGCTCGAAGAAATGACAATCGGCTCGAACTTCTCGCGCCCAACCGCTATGTCAGAGACCAGGTCAAGGTCGCTTTTCTCGGGCGCATCAACGAACTGCTGAATCAGGAGGAAGAGCCGGGCAGGCCGGTGGCCGCCGAGGTCGAGATCGGCGACATCGCCCTCGTGCCCAGGGAGCCGTTGCGCGCGGATGGCACTGGCAAGAAGAAGAAGAAAGTCCGCCGCCTGGAGAAAACCCGGGCCGGCAAGCAGGTGCTCAACAAGGGTTTCACGTTCGACACGTTCGTGGAGGGCAAGTCGAACGAGCTCGCGAAGGCGGCCGCCCTGCAGGTCGCCGATCAATCCGGCCAATCGTATAACCCGTTGTTGCTCTACGGCGGCGTCGGTCTCGGCAAGACCCACCTGATGCAGGCCGTCGGCAATCACATCAAATGCTCGTCGCCCGGCGCCCACGTGGTCTATGTCCACTCCCAGGGTTTCGTACAGGACATGGTCGATGCGCTGCGCGAAGGCACCATGAGAAAGTTCGGCGAGTTTTATCGCTCGGCCGACGCGCTGTTGATCGACGACATCCAGTTTTTTGCCAACAAGCTGCGCTCTCAGGAAGAATTCTTTCATCTTTTCAATGGCTTGCTGGAACGTGGCCACCAGATGGTGTTCACCTGCGATCGCTATCCGAGCGAGATAGACGGGCTCGAGGAACGGCTGAAGTCGCGTTTTGTCTGGGGGCTCACGGTCGAGGTGGAACCGCCCGAACTCGAAACCCGCGTTGCGATCCTCATGAAAAAGGCGGAAGCCGAACGCATACACCTCGACCCGGCCGTTGCGTTCTTCATAGCCGAACGCATCCGCTCCAATGTCCGCGAACTCGAAGGGGCGCTCCGCCGGGTGACCGCCAATGCCCGGTTTACCGGCAACACGATCACCATCGATCAGGTCAAGCGCGCCCTGCGGGACCTGTTCGCGATTCAGGATCGCCAGATCAGCATTGACAACATCCAGCGCACGGTCGCCGAGTACTACAAGATCAAGAATTCCGAGATACTGTCGAAGCGACGCAACCGCAACATTGCGCGGCCCCGACAGATGGCCATGTTCCTGGCCAAGGAGTTGACGAGCCATTCGTTGCCGGAAATCGGCGAAGCGTTCGGCGGTAGAGACCACACAACGGTTCTGCACGCGTGCCGGAGAATCAGGCAACTGATGGAGGACGGCGGGGCGGAACTCGAGGAAGACCATCGGAATCTCAGCCGCCTGTTGTCGAACTGATCGGGGGAGCATCGGCCCGGCGAGACTGTTCCATACCGGCCAATTCCCGGGTTGCTCGACAGGCAGGCCCGCCGATCAGCGGGCAAAGAGGCAGAACTCGGAACGCAAGTCGGGTCGAATCGCCTCTGGTCCAAGGTGTAAGCTATTGATTTCGTTCGCTTTTTTGGTAGTCGCCCGCTATCGTTTACAAGACGGTAAACTACGGCCATGAAATTCAGTGCTGATCGCGATCTGTTGTTGCGCCCGTTGCTGTTGGCCACCGGTGTGGTCGAGCGTCGCCAGACATTGCCCATACTGGTCAATCTTCATGTTCAGGCGTCGAGAGACGGGCAATTGACCATCACCGCAACCGACCTCGAGGTGAGCCTGGTCGTTGGTGTCGATTCGGCAACGGTCGAACAGGAAGGGGAAGCAACGATACCGGCTCGAAAGCTCGCGGATATCTGGCGCGCGCTGCCCGAGGATGCGGTCGTTTCGGTCGATGTGCGCGAAGAACGTGCATTGGTCAAGTCGGGCCGCAGTCGCTTTTCCCTGGCGGTGCTGCCGCCGTCAGACTTTCCCAAGGTCGAGAGCAGCAGCGAAGAGGTCCGGGTCGAACTCGGTAGCGACGACATGCGCCGGCTGGTCGACAAGGTCGGTTTCTCGATGGCGCAGCAGGACGTGCGCTATTACCTGAACGGCATGCTGCTCGAGGTGACCGAAGAGCACCTCCGCACGGTCGCGACAGACGGCCACAGGTTGGCGATTTGCACGCTGGAATCCGGTGTCTCCGGGGTGGAGCGGATGCAGGTGATCGTGCCGCGCAAGGGCGTTCTGGAGATTGCGCGGCTGCTCGACGAGGGGAGCGAGGAAGTGCGGCTGTCCGTCAGCGAGAACCATTTGACGGTCAGCCGAGGCGGCTACAGCCTGACGTGCCGGCTGATCGACGGGAAATTTCCGGACTACCAGAAGGTCATACCCTCAGACGTATCGAGAACCATCGTCGGCGATCGCGATACCTTGCGGCTTGCCCTGCAACGGGCTGCGATACTAAGCAACGAGAAGTATCGGGGCGTGCGATTGCAGGTGGATGGAGATCAGTTGACCGTCCGCGCCAACAATCCGGAACAGGAAGAGGCCGAAGAGATCGTCGCGGTAAGCTACGACGGCGAGCCCATGGAGGTTGGCTACAACATCGGCTATCTGAACGATGTGCTGAACGTGCTTCCGTCCGAAAACATGAGCCTCGGGGTGTCGGACAGCAACAACAGCGCGCTCATCGAGGCTGCCGACGACGATCTGGCCAGTTTTGTCGTGATGCCGATGCGGCTGTGAAGAACCACGCATTCGCGACGCCAGCCAATTTCCAGACATTCGCCAGGCATTCAATTGCGTCAACACCGGCCCGGGCATCCCTTCTTTAGCCCGCATCCGTCACCAACTTTCGTCGCTGCAGCAAAACGCGCTGACGCGAGTGCAATGGCGTCCGCAGCAGGAGGTTGGAGACGGATGCGCACCAGACGCTGTCCTCCGTGATCATCCGCGACCTCGAGGTCTCGAATTTCCGCATCCTGACTTCGGTCGCCCTCAGCCTGAATAGCCGATTCAACTATTTTTTCGGTGCCAACGGTGCCGGCAAGACCACGGTGCTCGAAGCGGTGCATCTGCTGGCCAGGGGGCGTTCCTTTCGCGGACGCCGAATAGCACCGATCATTCAGCATGACGCGCCCAGTCTACTGGTAAGGGCCGAGCTGGAGGATGGACGGTCTCTGGGGCTGTCGAGGGATCGTTCTGGCAGAACCGAGTTGCATGTGGATCGCAAGGAAGCGCGGCGCCTCTCGGCCGCTGCAGCACTTCTTCCGGTGCACCTGATCCTGCCGGAGGTAAGCCAGTTGATATTTGGCGCCCCCGGAGAACGTCGACAGTGCGTCGACTGGGGAATGTTTCACGTGAAACCAGGCTACCTGGCTGCGCTCAAGGATTACCTGTCGGCGGTGCGGCAAAGAAACGCGGCGTTGAGGGCCTGGGGAGTGGCGGGGTCCGGTACCGCAATCGAAATCTGGACCGAATCCGTGGTTCGACAGGCAGAATCGGTACACGACTACCGAGTCGAATACGTTGCCGATCTGATTCCTCGCTTCCAGGCGGCCCTCTCCGGGCTGGTAACCGATCTTCCGGTTGAGCTGGCCTACAAAAACGGGTGGGGCGACGAAGAACTGGCGAAAGTCCTGGGAGAATCCGTGGATAACGATGTAAAATCGGGCTCTACCGGTGTTGGGCCACATCGAGCCGACCTGTCGTTGAGGGTTGCCGGCAGGGATGCCGGCGCGACGCTCTCTCGGGGCCAGGGCAAGTTGGTGGCCATTGCCCTGATATTGGCCCAGGCGCAGCTTTTGAAGGACTGCAGCGGGCAGCGAAGCGTCTTCCTGATCGACGATCTGGGCGCCGAATTGGACGGCATCCATGGCGCAAAACTCCTGGAATTGCTGCGATCGAGCGGCTGCCAGGTGATTTCGACGTCGACACGGCCACCGAGCGAGGATTTCGAAACCCTGTTCGGTCGGGAAAACACCGCAATGTTTCACGTGGAACAGGGGCAAATCAACGCCATGGCCTAGTCTCCGGCGCTGCCGGTGCGAGCCGAGCGGTTGAACAGCCAATCAATACGGAAAAACGATGTCGGATAAAAAGTACGACTCGAGCAACATCAAGGTACTGCGCGGTCTGGATGCGGTTCGCAAGCGGCCGGGCATGTATATCGGCGATACGGACGACGGGACCGGGCTGCATCACATGGTGCAGGAGTTGGTCGACAATGCCATTGACGAAGCCCTGGCGGGGCACTGCGACGCCATTCAGGTCATCGTTCACCCGGGCGAATCGGTGACGGTTCGCGACAATGGGCGCGGGATTCCGGTGGACATCCATCCTGACGAGGGCGTCTCCGCAGCGGAGGTCATCATGACCACGCTGCATGCCGGGGGAAAATTCGATGACGACAGCTACAAGGTATCGGGCGGTCTGCACGGCGTCGGAGTATCCGTCGTCAACGCCCTGTCCCGGGAGTTCCGCCTCACCGTCCGGCGCGATGGCAACGTATTCGAACAGACCTACGCCGACGGCGTGCCGAAGGCGCCGCTCAAGGTCGTGGGCGAAACGGAGTCGACCGGTACGGAGTGTTATTTCGAGCCTTCCGAGCAGACGTTCTCCAACATCGAGTTCCACTACGATCTGCTGGCGAAGCGACTGCGCGAACTGGCGTTTCTCAATTCCGGCGTGAGCATTCGGCTTGTCGACGAACGCACCGGCAAGGAAGACAACTTCGTCTACGACGGCGGTCTGCAGGCCTTCGTCGCCTACCTGAACCGCAACAAGACGCCGCTGAACGAGTTATTCAGCTTCAACACCGAGCGGGAGGACGGCACCGGCGTCGAAGTGGCCATGCAATGGAACGACAGCTTCCAGGAGCAGGTGTTCAGCTACACGAACAACATTCCCCAGGCCGATGGTGGAACGCACCTCGCCGGGTTCCGGGCAGGCCTGACACGAACGCTCAATACCTATATCGAGCGGGAAGGGCTGCTCAAGAAGGACCAGGTCGGCACCACCGGAGACGATGCCCGAGAGGGGTTGACCGCAGTGGTTTCGGTCAAGGTGCCGGACCCGAAATTTTCCTCCCAGACCAAGGACAAGCTCGTGTCCAGCGAGGTAAAAACGGCGGTAGAACAAGAAGTTGGACGCTATTTCAGCGCTTATCTGGACGAGCATCCCAAGGATGCGAAAGCCGTTGTCACCAAGATGATCGATGCCGCCCGGGCTCGGGAGGCAGCCCGCAAGGCGCGCGAGATGACCAGGCGCAAGGGCGCTCTCGACGTTGCCGGCCTGCCCGGCAAGCTCGCCGACTGCCAGGAAAAAGACCCGGCGCTCTCGGAACTCTATCTTGTCGAGGGTGACTCCGCGGGCGGTTCCGCCAAGCAGGGCCGTGACCGGCGTACGCAGGCGATTCTGCCGCTGCGCGGCAAGATCCTGAACGTGGAAAAAGCGCGATTCGACAAGATGCTGTCTTCCCAGGAGGTCGGCACACTGGTGACGGCGCTCGGTTGCGGCATCGGGCACGATGAGTTCGAGCCGGAAAAACTCCGCTATCACCGTATCATCATCATGACCGACGCCGATGTGGACGGTTCTCACATCCGCACGTTGCTGTTGACGTTTTTCTTCCGTCAGATGCCCGAACTGATCGCGCGGGGCCACATCTACATTGCCCAGCCCCCCCTTTACAAGGTGAAAAAGGGGCGGAAAGAGAATTACGTCAAGGACGACGGGGAACTGGCCGACTATTTCCTCGGGTTGGCCCTGCAAGGGACGAGGCTGTTCGTCGGCCCGGAAGCTTCGGCAATGGAGCACTCCGAATTCGAGGCGCTGGCCAAACGCTACCAGGCGCTCCTGGTGCGGCTGAATGCGCTGACTCAGGTTTATCCCGTAACGGTCACCAGGCCATTGATCGACCTGCCCATCGTCAGTCTCGACATGTTGCGGGACCGGGCGGAAATGGCCGGCTGGTGCGAGGAATTCGACCGGGCGCTCGGGGATACGGCCAGGGTGGAGGTGGAATTCGATGTGGAGCATCGGGCCCATTGCCCGCTGGTCGAGTTCGTCGACCGAGGCATGACCGAACGCGTTCTGCTGCCCCGGAGCTTCTTTGCCGGCCCCGACTACCGGGCGGTCGCCGATCTCGCCGAGTCGCTCGACGGGCTGCTCGAAGCAGGCGCCCGCATCGAGCGTGGCGACAGAAGCGAATCGGTTCGGGTGTTCGCGGATGTGGTCGAGTGGATCTCCGCCGAAGCGCGGCGCGGCGTCGACATCCAGCGTTACAAGGGGCTTGGCGAGATGAACCCCGATCAGCTCTGGAATACCACCATGGACCCGGAAGCGCGACGGATGCTGCGGGTGACAGTAGACGATGCGGTCGCGGCGGACCAGATGTTCACAACGCTCATGGGCGACCACGTCGAGCCGCGCAGAGAGTTCATCCAGACGAATGCGCTATCGGTCGTAAACCTCGATATTTAAAGGATTTTTCACGCGTTGTAACGGGTTGGTTACTGTTCTGCCAGGCTGTCTGCGGCGCCAGCCGACGAAGCCGGCTCCCCCATCATGTGCGACAGGACGGCATGGGCTTCGTTGTTGATTTCCTTTGACGATCTGCCTTCCGTGGCGATCGGCGGCGAGATGCGGATCTCGATGACCCCCGGTTTTTTCCGCAGCCGGTGTGCGGGCCAGAAGGTGCCCGCGTTGTGTGCAACCACGACAACGGGCGCGCCGGTTGCGGCAGCAAGGGCAGCGCCGCCCGCCTGAAAGCTGCCCGTTTCACCGGGTTGCATGCGGGTTCCCTCGGGGAACAACACCACCCAGATTCCATCAGCCAGCCGATTGCGCCCCGTTGCAATGAGTTTTTTCAATGCCGCTCGCGGAGAGCCCCGGTCGATCGCGATCGGTTTCATCATCGCGTAGCTCCAGCCGAATAGCGGGATGCGCAGCAATTCCCGCTTGATGAGGGTTGCCTGGGGCTTGAACAGCGATTGCAGGAACAACGTTTCCCAACTGCTCTCGTGGCGGGAAAAGACGATACAGGGTCGGCTCGGAATGTTCTCCGCGCCGATGACCCTGGCGCTCACACCGCAGGTGAGCCGCAGCCAGAGGAGAGCGAAATGCGACCACACACTGACACCGAAGGCGAAGCGAGCCCGGTAGGGCAATGCCCAGCCCACCAGCAACACCACGGCGCCCCAGAGGCCGGCAGTGAACACGTAGACGGTGTAGAAGGCGACCGCCCGCAAGCCGCTAATCAACGGGACATTCCCTTCCGTGCTGCGACACGACGCTCGCGGAAAACCGGGGCGGCGGCCGGAATTCGTCGGGTACGGCCATTACAATGCAGGGGCACGAACATCGGCGGAACATAAGGGATGGCGCCTTCGGGGTCAAAACAGCAGCAGCAATCCGGGCGGTGCGACTGGGCCGGAAACGATCCGCTCTACATCCGGTATCACGACGAGGAATGGGGCGTTCCCGTGCATGATTCGCAGCCGCTGTTCGAGCGTCTCGCGCTCGAAGGAATGCAGGCAGGTCTTTCCTGGCTGACAATTCTGAGAAAGCGGGAGCACATGCAGCAGACTTTTTTCGGCTTCGATGCCGTTCGTCTGGCGGATGCGGGCCATCGCGAAGTAGAGGCCTGGCTCGAAGACCCCGGCGTCATCCGCCACCGGGGGAAACTCGAGGCGCTCATCGGCAATGCACAGGCCATGCTGGCGATGCCGGAGCCATTCTCCGAGTTCCTGTGGTCCTTTGTGGGCGGTTGCCCGCTTCAGAACCGCTGGCGGACCCTCGCGGATGTGCCTTCGGAGACCGAAGTTTCCCGCAACATGGCAGCGGCATTGAAACGCTGCGGCTTTCGCTTCGTGGGGCCGACCGTCTGCTATGCCTTCATGCAGAGCGCGGGCCTGGTGAACGACCACCTCATCGGATGTCCGGCGCACGCGGCCTGTGCCGCCCTGTCTCGATGATTGCATTGCTCGCGGCGCTGACCCGGCTGTTCGGTTGGCTGCCATTGAGCACTGGTCGTCGAGGCGCGGCTGCATGCGGCTGGCTGATTGGCCGTCTCGATACCAGGGCGGCGAGGGTCACCCGCACGAATCTGTCGCTTTGCTTTCCCCGGCTCGACCGGCGCCAACGAGAACGGCTGGTGCGCAAGAGCCTCGGCCAAACGGCTTGCCTGCTCGTCGAAAGCGGCCCCCTGACGCATTGGCCGCGAGCGCGCCTCGAACGGCTGATCGTGTCCGAGACGGGCCGGCAGGCACTGGAAGATGCATTGCGGACGGGCGGCGTCCTGATGCTGGTGCCGCATTTCGGAAACTGGGAATTTCTCTGCTTCGCACTTGGCGAGACGGGGTTGGTCTCCCTCTACAATCCGCCCCGGCAGCGGGCACTGGAAGCGCCGTTGCGCCGTTCCCGGGAGCGCTTCGGCGCACGGATGTACCCCACCGGCGCCGCGGGAGTGCGGGCCGCGTATCGTCAACTCGAGTCCGGCGGCCTGGTCTGCCTGCTGCCGGACCAGGTTCCCGAAGGACGCGGCGGTGTCCATGCGCCTTTCTTCGGCCGACCGGCGCTGACCGCCACCCTGTCTCATCGCCTGTTTCAACGCAGCCGGCCGACACTGATGCTCGGCAGCGCACGCCGGGTTCAGGGCGGTTTCAGCCTCGCCTACGAAGCACTCGGCAACGAGTTCGACGCCGCCGATCCGGAAACCTTCGCAGGCTTGCTCAACCGCGCAATCGAGGGGCTAGTCCGGCGTGACCCGGCTCAATACCAGTGGGAGTACAAACGCTTCAAGAAACAGCCCCCGGGTTACCCTGCGGTGTATCCGAAAGGCCGCGTACCGGAATAAAACAATGAAAAACGTTTGTTTTTCCAATATTCCATCGGCGAAAACGGCGGCTCTCGCCTGGCCGGTTCCGGACGGCTGCATCCTCAACGCCTCCAGAAAACGGGGGTGAACAGCACGACCAGCGTGAATATCTCCAGCCGCCCGAGCAACATGGCGAACATCAACAGCCAGGTGACGCTATCGGGGAGCGCCTGGTAGTTGGGCGCCACCTCGCCGAGCCCCGGGCCGAGGTTGTTGAGACAGGCGGCAACGGCCGAGAACGCCGTCACGAAGTCCAGCTCAGAGACGGCCAGCACGAGACAGACCATGGTCAGGAAGATGATCACGTAGGCTGAGAAGAAGCTCCACACCGCATCCATCACCCGGTCGGGCACCTTGCGGTTGCCGAGCTTGAGCGGGAAGACGCCGTTCGGATGGATCAGGCGCCGGATCTCGCGCATGCACTGCCGGAATATGAGCAGCACCCGAATCATCTTGATGCCGCCGGCGGTGGAACCGGCGCAACCGCCTGCAAAGGCAGCGAAGAGCAGCAGGATGGGGGCAACGGAAGGCCAGGCGCTGAAGTCGCGGGTGGTGTAGCCGGTGGTGGTCGTGATCGATATCGCCTGAAAGAGACCGTGGCGGATGGGCGATGACTCGGCGCCGGGGTGCCGCACGAGAATCGCGCAAACCACCAGGGCCACCGCGGCCAACGCCAGCAGGTACGTCCGCACTTCGATGTCCCGGGCGTAGAGCAGCGGGCTCCTGCGGTTCCAGGCAATGAAGTGCAGCCCGAAGTTGATTCCCGAGACGATCATGAAGACGATGGCGACGCTCTCGATGGCGGCATTGTCGAAAAAGCCGATGCTGGCATCGTGGGTGGAAAAACCGCCGATGGCCACCGTGGAGAAACTGTGGCAGATGGCGTCGAACACACTCATTCCCGCGAGCCAATAAAACGTTGCACAGGCGACCGTCAGGCCTAGGTACAGATACCAGAGCGCCTTGGCGGTTTCGGTGATTCGTGGGGTGAGCTTGTTGTCCTTGACGGGGCCGGGTGACTCCGCCCGATAGAGTTGCATGCCGCCGACGCCCAGCATCGGCAAAACCGCCACGGCCAGCACGATGATTCCCATGCCGCCGTACCATTGCAGAAGCTGGCGATAGAACAGGATGGATTTCGGCAAATCGTCGAGGCCGGTCATGACGGTGGCGCCGGTGGTGGTGAGGCCCGACAGCGATTCGAATGCTGCGTCGGTGAAGCTGAGCGCCGTGCTTTCGGCTAGGTAGATGGGCAACGCGCCGAACAGCCCCAGGCCCACGTAGAAAAGCGCAGTGATCATGAACCCGTCCCCGGTGCGCAGGTCCTGGTCGCCGCGATTGAGCACCCACAGTGTCAGCCCGCCGAGGGCGGTGATGCCGAAGGCGGTGACGAAGGTCTCGACGGTGTCCTCGCCGTAGATCAGCGCCACGACGATGGGCACCAGCAGCGCCAGGCTGAAGAGCGTCAGCAGGATGCCGGTGACTCGCAGAATGACGGGCAGGTGCACGGCGACGGGCGGAAATCAGAAGAAGTTCAGGCCGACCTGAAAGAGCCGTTCGACCTTGGCGATGTGCTTCTTGTCGGTGAGGAACAGTATCACGTGGTCGTCCGACCGAACGGTTTCGTTGCCGAGGGATACGATCACGTCTTCGCCGCGCACGATGGCGCCGACCGTGGTGCCCGGCGGCAGCTTGATTTCCTTGATACGGCGGCCCACCACCCGGGAGTTCTTCTCGTCGCCGTGGGCTACGGTTTCCATGGCCTCGGCGGCGCCGCGGCGCAGGCTGTGCACCCGCGCCACATCGCCGCGGCGCACGTGCGTGAGCAGGCTCGACGTGGTTGCCTGCTGGGGCGAGATGGCGATGTCGATGTCACCGCCCTGAACCAGGTCGACATAGGCCTGCTTGCCGATCAGGGTCATTACCCGGCGTACGCCAAGCCGCTTGGCCATCAGCGACGACATGATGTTTGCTTCATCGTCGTCGGTGACGGCGCAGAAGGCATCGCATTGCTCGATGTTCTCGTCGATCAAGAGCTCCCGATCGGTGCCGTCGCCCTGCAGGACGACCGCCCGATGCAGGGACTCGCCGAGTTCGGCACAGCGCCCGGCATCGCGTTCGACGAGCTTGACGGAGAAGTAGGGCTCGATGGCCAGCGCCAGGCGCTCCCCGATCTGCCCGCCGCCGACGATGGTGATGCGCTTGAACGCACGTTCCACGTCCCGCAGCCCGGCCATGACCGCATTGATGTGCCCGGCGGCCGCGATGAAGAACACCTCGTCGTCGGCCTCGACGATGGTGCTGCCGGTGGGCAGGATGGGCCGCCCGCGGCGGAAGATCGCCGCAACCCGGGTGCTCACGTTGGGGAGTTGCTCGCGAACGCGCCGCAGTTCCTTGCCGACCAGGGGACTGCCCGACCAGGCGCGCACGGCGACGAGTTTCACTTTCCCTTCGGCGAAATCCAGAACCTGCAGCGCGCCGGGGTTTTCCAGCAACTGGCGAATCTGTTCGGTGACGACCTCTTCCGGATTGATCAGCACGTCCACCGGCAGGTGGTCTTTCGAGAAGAAGGAATTGCTGCGCAGGTAGGCCGCCGAGCGCACCCGCGCGATCTTGGTGTGCGTACGAAACGTCGAGTAGCAGACCTGGCAGGCGACCATGTTCACTTCGTCGCTGCCGGTCACGGCAATCAGCATGTCGGCATCTTCGGCGCCGGCGCTGCGCAGAACGTCCGGATGGGAGGCCCAGCCGGTCACGGTCTGGATATCGAGGCGGTCGCGCAGTTCGCGCAGCCGGCCGGCATCGCTGTCGACCACGGTGATGTCGAACGCCTCGCTGGCGAGATGTTCGGCCAGCGTACCGCCCACCTTGCCGCCGCCGAGTATCAGAATCTTCACGGCCGTTTACCGATCAGGGCCACGTAGAGCCCGTCCGTGGCCGGCTCGATGGGCAGAAGCTGCCAGCCGTGCCGGGTGGCGCGACCGGTTGGCAGCGCGATAGGGCAGGGATGCGCATCGTCGCGCTCGGCCAGAAACGAACCCACCACGTGATCGTTCTCCTCGGCGAGTATCGAACAGGTGCAGTAAAGAAGCGTACCTCCCCGGCGCACGGTGCGCCACAGATTTGCCAGCAAACGGGCTTCCTGGACGGCACTGCGAGCGATATCGGCAGGCTGCCGAATCACCTTGATCTCCGGGTGCCGACGCAAGGTGCCGGTGCCGGAGCAGGGCGCATCGAGCAGCACCTGGTCGAAGGGCGTCCCATCCCACCAGTCGAGACCGGCTGCGTCCCCCTCTCGGCAGTCGAAATCGTCATGCCCGAGCCGTTCGGCGATCGTGCGCAATGCGGCGAGCCGGTGTGGTGCAATGTCCATGGCGGTGATCGACAAGCCGCGGTCCGCCTCGATCAGGCGGAACAGCTTGCCCCCGGGGGCGGCGCAGGCATCCAGTATCCGCTGCCCGGCCGCCGCCCGGTCGAGCAGCGGCGCCACGGCCAGTTGCGAGGCGGTGTCCTGCACCGCCACATGGCCCGCCTCGAAACCGGGCAAGGTGGCGGCGGGTCGTGGTTCGCGCAGCACGAGGGCTTCCGGTAACCAGGTGTCCGAGAATTCGATTTCCGCCGCCTTCAGCCTGAGTCGATAGTCCGCCGGGTCGGCTCGCAGCGGGTTGATCCGCAGGCACAGGGGTGCTCGGGAGTTGTTGGCCTGCATGAGCGGGTCTGCATCCGCCCCGTATTCGGTTCGCAGCCTTTCCTCCAGCCACGCGGGGTGCTCGGCACTTCGTTTGGGCGGAGTTGCGGACAGCTTGCGGAGGACGGCGTTGACCAGCCCCTTGGCCCACGGCTTGCCGAGCAGTTTCGTGGCCGCCACGGTTTCGAACAAGGCTGCGTGCGCCGGAATGCGGGTGCGCTGCAACTGGTAGGCTCCGGCGAGCAGCAGCCCGTAGACATCCCGGTCCCTGGGCCGCAGCGGCCTGGCAAGCAGGGAATCGATCTGCTCCGCCAGGGAGAAGTAGTGGCGCAGGCTGCCGTAGGTCAATTCCAGGCTGAGGCTCGTCTGGTTCGGGCCGCCGGCCGCCCAGTCCGTGGATCGTGAGCCGGACAGTATCGCCTTGATATTGCGGGCCGCCCGGGCCTGGGCCTGCCCGCTCACCGAAATCGCGCCCCGGGGCGAAACAGATCGGGAAAGCCGTTTCTGGCATCGCCGGGGCCCATGGCGCGGCCCTTGCCGCGGATGACCTTCAGCGACTCGATGGCCAGGGCGCCGTCGCCGCACGCGATGAGGATCTCCTTTCGGCCGGATGGTAGAACCGCGCCGGGTTCCGCGCCGCCGTTTTCTTCGCGTGGCGCGGCGGCCAGAATCTGTACGCGGGTACCCTCCAGGGTGGCCCAGACCGGCGCGCGGTGTGCCAGCGCACGGATACGGCGGTCGAGGTCGACGGCGCTCTCGGCCCAATCGGGCACGCTGTCCTGCGGCGCGAGCTTGGGCGCCAGGGTCACCCGCCCTTCCTGGGGGCATGGTGTCAGCCCATCGAGGTCATCGAGCACCTCCAGCAATGCCTTGGCTCCGAGTTTTGCAAGGGCGTTCTCCACGGCATCGCCGGTGGCCCTCGGCTCGATCGGGATGCGCGCCCGCCGGAATACCGGGCCGGTATCGAGCCCCTCGTCCATCTGCATGATCGAAATGCCGGTTTCCCGATCGCCGGCGATGATTGCCCGCTCTATGGGTGCGGCGCCGCGCCAGCGTGGCAGCAGGGAAGCGTGCACGTTCACGCAGCCGAGCCTCGGGGTATCGAGAGCCTGACGCGGCAGCAACAGTCCGTAGGCGGCAACCACGAGCACATCGACCCGGGTCGACGCCAGCACAGGATGGATGTCGCCTGGACGCAGCGGCGTTTCGATCGGCAGCGATGCCGCCATGGCCGTGCGCTTGACGGGATTGGGAACCCGCTTTCTGCCCCTGCCCGCCCCGCGATCGGGCTGCGTGAGCACCAGCACCGGCACATGGCCGGCGGCAAGCAGCGCCTCGAGAATGTGGGCGGCGAATGCCGGGGTTCCGGCGAATGCCAGGGATCTGCCCCGGTTCTTTCCTTTCATGGTTTCGGAGGCGACGGGCCAGGAACACTCAGGCGCGTTTCTGCTTCAGGTTCTTGCGGATGCGTGCCCGTTTGAGGTTGGAAAGATAGTCGACGAACAACTTTCCTTCCAGGTGGTCGCACTCGTGCTGGATGCAGACCGCGAGCAGGCCGTTCGCTTCCAGGGAGAAGGGTCGGCCTTCACGGTCGAGGGCCTGAACGGTCACCCGTTCGCGACGCGTGACCGGCTCGTAGATTTCAGGTACCGACAGGCAGCCCTCGTTGGTCTCGACCGTTTCGCCGGAAAGCTCGAGTTCGGGGTTTACGAACACGTGCGGCGAATCCCGTTCTTCGGAGACATCGACGACGATCACCCGCTTGTGAACATCGACCTGGGTTGCCGCAAGGCCGATGCCGGGCGCGGCGTACATCGTCTCGAGCATGTTCTCGGCAAGCTGACGGACGGACTCGTCGACCGTTTTGACCGGCTGCGCCCTGATGCGCAGCCGAGGGTCCGGGTACTCCAGGATTGTCAATATCGCCATCGGCGGCCGATCGGTCTGTTGAAACGCAAGGACGGGGATTATAGATCACGCCGGGAGAGAACCGGTGCACGCACCGTATACCGGTTCTCGACGTCGGCTCGAAGGAACGGTTCACCACGTTGACGAATTCAACAACACCAATCGCCCGAAAACCCGTTCCGTGAAAGTGGAGTCTTTCGCTCACAAGACGCGACGGCGATCTCGACTGTTCGCCGGCAGTTTCCTCGCGCCATGCTAACGGCTCCCGGGAGATCGAGCGCACGGGTTGCGATGATGGCCGCTTCGCTGACGGGGCCGGAGGCTCTGCTTTACCTCAGCCAGCAGGAAACGAGGCGGGTGGTGCGCGCCTGGTTGGCGGAATGCGGCGATGCCGTGGCCGCCTTCGATCGATTCGGCAAACCGCCGCGCTGGCCGATAGATCGGCTGCGGGCGGCCGACATCCAATTCACCGTGCTGGGCGACGACGACTTTCCCGAACGGTTGCAGCACATCCCCGACCCGCCCCTGGCGCTCTACTATCGCGGCGTTCTGCATAGCGAGCCCCGGGTCTGGGTGGCGGTCGTCGGCGCCAGAACCGCCACCCGCAGAGGCTTGCAGATAGCCGAATCCATCGGCCGCGGCCTTGCCGACAACGGCGCCACGGTGGTTTCGGGTCTGGCCCGGGGCATCGACGGCGCCGCCCATCGCGGAGCACTCAGGGCAGAGAGCGGCGGCGCCTGGGCCATTCTCGGCAGCGGGCTTCAGGACGTGTATCCCCGGGAGCACCGGGGCCTGGCGGAACGCATCGTCCAGGCGGGCGGCGCGGTGCTGAGCGAATACCCGCCCCATGCGGCGCCGTTCAAGGGGCACTTTCCGGAGCGAAACCGGTTGATCAGCGGGCTTTGCCAGGGCGTGGTCGTGGTGGAAGCCGGCCGGCGCAGCGGCTCGCTCATCACCGCCAAGGCAGCGGGCGAACAGGGCCGCGACGTCATGGCCGTGCCCGGGCCGGTGGGCAACCCCCTGAGTGCCGGCTGCCACTGGCTGATCAAGCAGGGCGCGGCGCTTGTCGAGAATGCCGAGGATGTGCTGGCGGAGCTGGGTTACGATGCCCTGGCCAGGGAAACCCCGCCGGGGCCGCGACCCGAACTGGTGCCGGTTTACGAGGCGGTCAGCCGGCTCGAGGCATCGCCGGACGAAATCGCCGTGGCCCTGGGGATGCCCGTGGACGCGGTAATCGGGGCTCTCGTGCAATTGGAGTTGTCGGGATTTGTCCGCTTGACTCCCGGCGGGTATATTCGCGCCCCTCGCTGAAACCGGAGATCGTCGTGAGTTTCGTAGCCATCCTGATGGGGTCGGAGTCGGACTGGCCTGTCATGCAGAACTGTACCGCCGTGCTCGATCGCCTGGGCATTGACCGCGAAGTCCGCATATCGTCCGCGCACCGCACGCCGCAAGCCACTGCTGCCTACGTGGCGGAAGCGGTCGAACGGGGCTGTGCCGCCTTCGTGTGCGGCGCCGGCATGGCGGCTCATCTTGCCGGTGCGGTGGCTGCGAACACCATCAGGCCGGTGATCGGCGTTCCCATCGACAGTGGCCCCCTGAACGGCTTCGATGCGCTCTTGGCAACGGTTCAGATGCCGGGCGGCATTCCGGTCGCGACCGTGGCCGTCGGCAAGGCGGGGGCGCGCAACGCCGGCTATCTCGCCGCCCAGATGCTGGCGGTCGGCGATGCCGAACTGGCTGGCCGTCTCGACGAGGACCGGGCACAGAACCGGGCCAATATCCAAGCGCAGAATGAGCGGCTGCAGGCAGAACTCTAGCTCGCATCCGCCACCAACTTTCGTCGCGAGGGCGCAGGGCGAGTGCATCGGCGCCCGCAGCAGGAAGTTGGTGACGGATGGCGGCTAGAGCTGACCGTTTCCACGTTCTTTGCGCTGCCCGGCACCTGCGCGGCGGGGGGTTGGTGGCGCATGCGACGGAAGGCGTATGGGGTCTGGCATGCAATCCCTTCGATGGCGCGGCGGTGGCCCGGCTGCTTGCGGTGAAGCAGCGCGACCCGGACAAGGGGCTGATCGTCATCGGCGCCGACGCATCCTGTTTCGAACCGGAATTGGGCGAACTCACCGAGTCCGAGCGTCGTACGGTGGAATCGACCTGGCCCGGCGCCGTGACCTGGCTCGTTCCCAATACCCGCTTTCCCTGGTGGATTACCGGCAGCCGGTCGAACGGCGCCGGTCGCGTGGCGGTCCGGGTTCCCGGGCACGCCCAGTCCCGGGCGATCTGCGCCGCCTTCGGCGGACCGCTGGTGTCCACGTCGGCCAACCGCTCGGGGCGGCCGAGTACGGCAAACGAATTGCACGTGCGGCGCCGGTTCCGCTCCTTGGTCGACTACGTGGTGCCGGGTCGAACGTCGGCACGCAATCGCCCGAGCGAGCTGCGCACCCTGGACGGGACGGTATTGCGCTGATGGACCGCTACGCAGTGATCGGCAATCCGGTGGACCATTCGCTGTCGCCCGAGATCCATCGAGCTTTCGCCGCACAGACCGGACAGCATCTGCGCTACGAGAAACTGCCGGCGGCGGCGGCGGGCTTCCGCAAGACGGCGGAATCGTTCCTGGCCGCCGGCGGGCAGGGGCTGAACGTCACGCTGCCGTTCAAGGGCGATGCCTTCGACTGGGTCGACGAAGCCCGGGGCGCGGCCCTCCGCTGCGGAGCGGTCAATACCGTCGCCGTGGACGGCAGCCGCACGGCGGGCTACAACACGGACGGCGAAGGCCTCGTGGGCGATCTGATGGCGCTGGGCGTCAAAGTGAAGGGAAGCGCCTTGCTGGTGCTCGGCGCCGGCGGAGCGGTGCGCGGCGTTGTCCCGGCTCTGCTCGAAGCGGGCGCCCGGCGCGTGGTCGTTGCCAACCGCACGGTTGCCAGGGCGCAGGCACTCGCTGAGGGTTATCCCGCCGGAGTGGAAAGCGCCGCTCTCGACACCCTTTCGCCCGAATTCGATGTGGTGATCAACGGCACTTCCGCGGGGCTCGCCGGGCATGGCGCGCTGATCGACGCACGCATTGCGCGGCAGGCGACCTGTTACGACCTGCAGTACGCTCGGGACGGCGACACGCCGTTCTGTAGCTGGGCGAAAGAAGCCGGGGCTTCGACGGTCGCCGACGGGTTGGGCATGCTGGTCGAGCAGGCCGCGGCAGCATTTGCCATCTGGCGGGGCGTGCGTCCGGACAGCCGGTCGGTCCTGGCCCGCATCCGTCACCAGCTTCCTGCTGCGGACGCCGATGCACTCGCGACGAAAGTCGGTGACGGGTGCGGGCCAGGCGCCTCGAGACTGGGAGGCCGCCAGAGACGCAAGGCATCGCATGAACGCTGAAAAACACATCGCCAAACGGAATCGGCCCCAGGTCATCCTCATGCTCGCCGCATTCCCGCTGCTTGGCGCCTTCGGAGTGTTCAGCCTGATCTGGCTGGCGGAACGCGACACGTTGCTGGAAACGACCAACAGAGGCACGTTTGTCGACCCGCCGGCACTGGCGCGCGAACTCGGCCTAAGGGACGAATCGGGAATGCCGGTGGACGGCCGTGACGCCTGGTGGATATGGCTGGTGGCAACCGACTGTGCAGCGGCGTGCGAGCAATCTCTCGAGGAAATCGGAGCCGTGCCGGAGCGCTTGCACGATCACGGCAATCGGGTGCGCCTGGCCCTGGTGACGCCTCCCCGGGCCGAGCCGCTGCCCCCGCCGGGCCGGTTCCCGCATTTCCTGCGTTTCACCAGCGACGGCGAAAGGGCGCTCGATCCCGCAGTCTACCTTGTCGACCCGGTGGGCAACGTGGTGCTCGAGTATCCGGCCGAGACGAACTACCAGCCGATTCTCGATGATCTGGCGAGCCTGCTCGAGGTAGAAGACGATGCCTGAAGCCGCGCTGAAGGGGCGCTCTGCAATGAAGAAAACGGTGCTGGCCGGAATCGTGCTGGCGTTCGTCGTGGTCGTGCTCGGCGCATTCACCCGCCTGGTGGATGCCGGGCTCGGCTGCCCCGACTGGCCGGGCTGTTACGGACACCTCGCGATTCCCCAGACTGCCGAAGAGATTCGGGCGGCCGAGGCCCTCTACCCGGACGCGCCGGTGGAGGCGGACAAGGCCTGGACGGAGATGATCCACCGGTACGCCGCCACGGCACTCGGGTTGCTGATTCTGGTGATTGCCGCGCAGGCGTACCGCGCCCGGCCCGGAACCCCGCTGAAACTGTCGATTGCGCTGGCGCTCTTGGTGATGCTCCAGGGGGCCTTCGGCGCCTGGACGGTGACGCTCAAGCTCTGGCCGCAGGTGGTTACCGCGCACCTCTTGGGCGGATTCGCGACCCTGAGCCTGCTGTGGCTACTGGCCTTGCGACTGGGCCTGGGTGCCGGGCTGGCCGTCGACGCGCGGCACCTGCGGCTCGGGCTGGCCGCGCTGGCCGTGCTGGTCGTGCAGGTCGCCCTCGGCGGCTGGGTCACCTCGAACTACGCGGCCCTCGCCTGCCCCGACTTCCCCACCTGTCACGGCGCATGGGCGCCGCCGATGGACCTGGCCCAGGGCTTCAACATCTTCCAGTCGGTGGGCCCCAACTACCTGGGCGGCATCATGGACAACGAAGCACGCATCGCCATCCAGGTCGCCCATCGCCTGGGCGCTCTCGCCGTGCTGCTGGTCGCAGGCTGGCTCGGCTGGCGATTGCTGGCCGACAAGAGCACGCTCGGGGTCTGGGTGCTGGGCGCGCTCGCGGTGCAACTTTCCCTCGGCATCGCCAATGTGCTTTTGGTTCTGCCTTTGTGGGTTGCGGTTCTGCACAATGCGGGGGGCGCGGTCTTGTTGCTGGTGCTGGTTACAGTAAACTACCGCGCTTTTTCGGGGGCTCCCTCTTGAACGAGATCGTCATTCCGGCCGCGTCCTGGCGCGACTACGTGGAGATGTGCAAGCCGCGCGTCGTGCTGCTGATGCTCGTCTGCGCGGTGGTCGGGATGTTTCTGGCGACGCCCGGCATGGTGCCGCTCGACGTGCTGGCGCTCGGCACTGCCGGCATCGGCCTGGTCGCAGCTTCCGCAGCCGTGGTGAACCATATCGCCGATGCCGAGATCGATGCCCGCATGGCGCGTACCGAGCGGCGCCCGGTGGCTACCGGCCGGGTCGGCGTGCTGCAGGGGATGCTGTTCTCGGCGGTGCTGGGCGTCACCGGCATGACCGTTCTCTTCCTGTGGATCAATCCGCTAACGGCCTGGCTCAATCTGGCGTCCTGGGTGGGCTACGGGCTGGTCTACACGCTGTTTCTCAAGCGCGCCACGCCCCAAAACATCGTCATCGGCGGGCTGTTCGGCGCCGCGCCGCCCCTCTTCGGCTGGACTGCGGTGACCGGCACCGTCGAGCCCGGCGGCCTGCTGCTGGTGCTCATCATCTTTGCCTGGACGCCGCCCCACTTCTGGGCGCTGGCGCTCGACCGCAAGCAGGACTACGAAGCCGTGGGCATTCCCATGCTGCCGGTGACCCACGGCGAGGCGGCGACCCGTCGGCACATCCTGGTCTATACGCTCATCCTCATCGCCTCGAGCCTGGCGCCGGTGGCCATCGGCATGAGCGGCTGGTTGTACCTGACCGCGGCAGTCGCGCTCGGCGGAGGTTTTCTCTACTGGTCGATCGTCTTGCTGGCGAACCAGAGCCCTGCCGCGCCCATCCAGACGTTTCGCTACTCCATTGCCTATCTGTTCGCACTCTTCGTCTTTCTGCTGCTCGACCACTACTGGTTTGCTGCGGTCTGGAGCGCCTGAGCCGACTCGAAACGAGTTTTTCCGACGGCCCCCGGCATCAGCACCTCGGCATCGACCCCGATGCAGGCATGGCAGCCCCTGCGCGAACGCCGCTGCTATTGGCCTCGGTTTTCGACTCGGTGCCTTGCCCTTCGCTGAATCGCCCGGGGCAGGCGCTTCAAAGGGCTTCCTGCTCGGCCTGCCGGAGCCGGGCCGCTTCCTCTTTCGGCAGGTAACGCATGGCGGGCAATAGCAGCAGCGTGCTCGCGAGCAGCATCACCAGGGCCGACATCATGGCGTTGCGCAGCGCCGTGCCGTCGTCCAGGCCGCCGGCGCTGTAGAAGTCGCTGAACTGGCCGATCATGAACGGCCCGAGCGCCAGGCCAATGAAGGTGATCATGAGAATGTAGTAAGCCGAAGCCGTGGCCCGCATGCGCGGCATCACCAGGTCGTTGACGGTGCTTGCAGCGCCGCCGATCCACATGGGGGATGTGCAACTGAACAGGAAGCTCGCCAGGTAGGCGATCCAGGCGTTGTCGGTCAACAGGAACAGCAGCCCGCTCGGGATCGAGAGGACGACGGCGGCGATGCCCACCCAGAGCCGCGCGTTGCCGGTGCGCTCCTTCAGGCGATCCGACAGGATGCCGCCCAGGGTTACCCCCAGCAAGCCGCCGATGGCCCCGGCCAGGCCGAGAACGGTGCCGGCTTCGGCGAGTTCCACCTCGTGCACGCGCAGCATGAACGGCGGCCCCCAGAACCCGACGCCGTAGGTCACGAAGGCGATGCAGGGAAAGCCGGTGGAGGCGAGCACGAATGCCCTGGAGCGAAACATCATGGCGAAACACTCCGGGTCGCGCAGGCCCAGCGAGTGCATCCAGGATGCGGCGCAGTAGATGCCGGTGCCGAGCGCGATCCATTGAATCGGGCTCGGCATCAGGATGTTGATTCCGTAGGCGGCGGCGGCGATGAAGAGTGCGGTTGCCAGGTTGATGCCCAGTGCGCGCAGGCCGCCGAGCAGCAGCAGGTTGTGTGCCGTAAACGGCGGCAGCACGGCGTACAGCGAACGCAGTGTCTCGCGCACCGGATGAGGTTCGGGCTCTGTCGCGATCCCTTCGCTGGCGCCACGCACCGGCTCCCGCAACGTCCAGACCCAGATCGACATGAGCAGGCCGGGAACCCCCACGGCGAAGAAAGCCGCCTGCCAGCCCTTCAGCCCGAACGGCGCCAGGGCGGGGTCGGGAAAGGCCTCCTTCCAGGCGTCGACGATGACGCCGCCCAGAAAAAGCCCGATGCCGGCGCCGATGTAGACGCCGGTGGAATAGACGGCGAGCACGGTGGCCCGAACCTTGGGCGAGAAGTAGTCGGAGAGCATCGAGAAGGCGGCCGGCGAGGCGCTCGCTTCGCCGACGCCGACGCCGAATCGGTAGGTCGCGAGCGCCGCGAAACTGCGCGCCGTCCCGGACAGCGCAGTCATCAGGCTCCAGAAGGCCAGGCCGACGGAGATCAGGCTCTTGCGCGTCCAGACGTCGGCCAGCTTGCCGAGGGGAATGCCGAAGATGGCGTAGAACACCGCGAAAGCCGTGCCGTACAGAAAGCCGATGTCGCCATCGGAGATGCCGAGGTCGGCCTTGATTTCCTCGGCGAGGATGGAAATGATCTGGCGGTCGATGAAGTTGAAGACGTAGACGATCAAAAGAACGCCGAGCACGTACTTCGAGTAGCGTCCGCCGACGGTGGCTGCAATGGGATTGTCGGCGGACCCGGCAGGCGTCTCCGGTGCGGGAGAATCCCCGGTCCCTGTGGTGGCTGGTTCGCCGCCGCTTTCGCTGTTATTCACAGACATCCTCCCGTTTTCCCGTTACCCGCCTGTCCGGCCGTGCTTTTCGTAATCCAGGGGCACTCCTCGCGCCCCCGGACTGAGGGCTCCCCCCAGCCGATTTGACATACCGTCAGGCATGCCTGCACCGGCCTCCGGTCCGCGCGCTCAGTCGATAATCTTGTTGATCGGGTATTCGACGATGCCCCGAGCGCCGGCAGCCTTCAGCTTGGGAATCAGCGTTCGCACCGTCGCCTCGTCGATGATGGTATTCAGCGCGACCCAGCCCTCGCCGGAAAGGCCGGACACCGTGGGCGTCTGCAGCGCCGGCAGCAGTGCCGTGATGGTGTCCAGATCTTCCCGGTGGGCGTTCAGCATGAGGCCCACCCTGCCTTCCGCCGCCAGGCAGGAACGCAGCATGAGCGCCAGGTTGTCGAGCTTCTCGACCTTCCACGCATCCTTCATGGTCGCGTGGTTGGCGATCAGGCGCGGCGTGCTGGTGAGCACCTCGTCGACGATGCGCAGGTTGTTGGCGCGAATGGAACTGCCGGTTTCGGTCACTTCGACGATGGCATCGGCGAGCTTTGGCGGCTTCGCCTCGGTGGCGCCCCACGAGAATTCCACCGTCGCGGCGACGCCGTGCCGTTCGAGATAATCCCGGGTCACACGCACGGCCTCGGTGGCGATGCGCTTGCCCTCGAGGTCTGCCACCGATTGAACGGCGGAGTCGTTCGGCACGCACAGCACCCAGCGCACCGGTTTGCGGCTCACCTTCGAGAACCGCAGTTCGCACATCTCCTCGACATCCGCCCCGGTCTCGACGACCCAGTCGTGCCCGGTGATGCCGGCGTCGAGCACGCCCTGTTCCACGTAGCGGGCCATCTCCTGGGCACGGATCATCGTGCATTCGATCTCGTCATCGTCGATGGCCGGGTAGTAGGAGCGCGATGTGAACGAAATTCGATACCCCGCACGCTGAAACAGCTCCCGCGTGGCCTCCTGGAGACTGCCGGCAGGAATGCCGAGCTTCAGCACCCGGTTCACGACCGCCACCCTGGAACCGAAGCCTCGGCTTTTTCTCGCTTCCGGCCGTTTTTGGCGGAGCCCGTAGCGGGCGCGAATGCCTGATGCGTCGTTTGCGGCCGTTCCATGGCGGCGTTCTTCCCTCCGGGGCGATAGTTCAACGAAGGTGCGAATGCTATAGGGAACTCCGGTGACGTGTCGAATGCGTTGCATAGGGTTGCATAGGAAGGGTAACCGCCCGAACCCTGGCGGTCCGACTACATGGCATGGGAGATTTCACCGAATTGGCGCTTAAGGGGAATGGGCAGGCAGCGGTCGCGAAGGGAGAGATCGGGCCGGTCTCACGACGAGCACCGTTGGGCCTTTGTGTTCTGTTGTCGACATACTACTATTGTCGATCGTCCCTGGTTTCCTTTCGCTCAGTCCCTTGGTCGAGAACGCGAGTCGATCCATGACAATGCCGATGGGCGGCCAGCGCATACTCATTGCCGGCGGCGGCATCGGCGGGCTGACTGCGGCGCTTTGCTTGGCCAGGTCAGGCTTCGATGTGGCCGTGTTCGAGCAAGCCGCCGAATTCGGAGAGATCGGCGCGGGCATTCAACTGAGCCCGAATTGCACCCGCGTTCTGCACCACCTGGGTCTGGAACCGGCGCTTGAAGCTTGCGCCTTCCTGCCCGAAGGCACGGAGTTTCGGGCTTGGAATTCCGGCAAGGTGATTGGTGCTTCGGTGCTGGGCCGGACCGCACGGGACCGCTACGGTTTTCCCTACTACCACATTCACCGTGGCGACTTGCTGCGGGTGCTGGTGGAGGCGGCCGAAGCTTCCCCGGCCATCGAGTTGAACACCGCATCCGTAGTGACAGAATTCGAGCAGGATGGCCGGGTGCGCGTCGCCATTCGTGGCGAAGCCGGCACTGGGAACCGTGCCGGCGGCATCGCAAGCGATGGCGTGCATGAAGGGGATGCGCTGATCGGCGCCGACGGCATCCACTCGGCGGTTCGTGCCCAACTTTTTGGTGACGATGCGCCAAGGTTCACCGGCAACGTGGCCTGGCGGGCACTCGTGCCGGCAGAGCGGCTGCCAGCCGGCGTGGTGCGGCCCATGTCCACCGCCTGGTGGGGGCCGCGCAAGCACTTTGTGCACTATTACGTGCGCTCAGGCGCCTTGGTGAACTGCGTGTGCGTCGTCGAAAAGACCGGCTGGGAGGTCGAGTCCTGGGCCGAGCGCGGCGAGTTGGCGGAACTCGAGAGCGACTTCGCCGGCTGGCACGAGGACATTCGAGCCCTGATCGACAACATGGACCCCGACTCCCTTTACAAGTGGGCGCTGCACGACCGGGCACCCATGACCCGATGGGGCGAGGGCGCGGTCACCTTGCTGGGCGATGCCTGCCATCCCACCCTGCCCTTCATGGCCCAGGGCGCGGCCATGGCGATCGAGGACGCCGCCGTGCTGGCGGGCTGTCTCGTCTCCGACGCTACCGTGACCGCCGGACTGAAGCGCTACGAAGACCTGCGCCGCGCGCGCACGGCCAGGATTCAGAACGGCTCGCGCCGCAACGCCACGCTTTTCCACCTCACCGGCGCCAGGGCCTGGCTACGCAACCGGGCGGCGAAACGCGCGGGCGGACGAACCATGGACGGCCTGTTCCGCTACGACGCGCTGCAAGCGCCACATGCCGACTGAGCGTGCGCCTCCATCTACTTCACGTCGAACCGGTCGAGGTTCATCACCTTGGCCCAGGCGGCGACGAAGTCGTCGACGAATTTCGCGGCGCCGTCGTCCGCGGCGTAGACTTCGGCGATGGCGCGCAATTCGGAGTGCGAGCCGAACAGCAGGTCTACCGGCGTTGCCGTCCACTGGAGGTCACCGGAAGTGCGGCCCCGGCCTTCGTAGATGCCTTCGTCCGTCGCGGATTTCGTCCAGGCGGTCGACATGTCCAGCAGGTTCACGAAGAAATCGTTGGTCAAGGTACCGGGCCGGTCGGTGAACACACCGTGGCTCGCGTTGCCCGCATTGGCGCCCAGCGCGCGCATGCCCCCCACCAGCACGGTCATTTCCGGAACGGTCAGCGTCAGCATCCCGGCGCGTTCGACCAGCATGTCAGCGGGTGAGCGCCGGTTGCCGTTGCCGAAGTAGTTGCGGAAACCGTCCGCGGTGGGTTCCAGTACGGCGAACGAATCCACATCGGTCTGATCCTCGTCGGCATCGGTGCGCCCGGGCGTGAACGGCACCTCGATCGTGCGGCCGGCATCGGCGGCGGCGTTCTCGATCGCCGCGGAACCGCCCAGCACGATCAGATCGGCCAGCGATACACGCTTGTCGCCGGATTGATTGCCGTTGAAGGCCTGCTGGATGGCTTCCAGACGGGTCAGCACCGCCGCCAGTTCGTCGGGCGAGTTGACTGCCCAGCCATTCTGTGGCGCCAGGCGAATGCGCGCCCCGTTGGCGCCACCGCGCATGTCGGTGCCGCGATAGCTGGCCGCCGATGCCCAGGCGGTGCGGACCAGTTCCGCAACGCCGAGACCGGATGCGAGAATCTCCGCCTTCAGCGCCTCGATGTCGTCTGCATCGATCGGTTCGTGGTCCATGGCCGGCACCGGGTCCTGCCAGAGCATGACTTCATCGGGCACTTCAGTGCCGAGATAGCGGCTCGTCGGGCCCATGTCCCGGTGCGTCAGCTTGTACCAGGCCTTGGCGAACGCCAACTCGAATTCCTCCGGGTTCTCGTGGAAGCGCTTGGAGATCTCCCGGTAAACGGGGTCCACTTTCAGCGAAAGGTCCGTTGTCAACATGATCGGCGCATGACGTTTGGCCGGGTCGTGGGCGTCGGGCACCAGACTCGATGCCTGGCCGCCGGCGGGCACCCACTGGGTCGCCCCGGAGGGGCTTTTCGTCTGCTCCCACTCGAAGGCGAACAGGTTGTCGAAATACTGGGTGGTCCAGGCGACCGGGTTCACCGACCAGGCGCCTTCGAGGCCGCTGGTGTTGGTGTCGACGCCGCCGGAGTTGCCGCACCTGTTGGTCCAGCCGAATCCCTGTTCCTCGATGTCTGACGCTGCCGGTTCGGGGCCGGCGCATCCTGTGGCCCTTGCGGCTCCGTGTGCCTTGCCGAAGGTGTGACCGCCGGCGATCAGCGCCACGGTTTCCTCGTCGTTCATGGCCATGCGGCCGAAGGTTTCGCGAATGTCCCTGGCGGCGAGCAGCGGATCGGGCACCCCGTTCGGGCCTTCCGGGTTCACGTAGATCAGGCCCATCTGCACGGCGGCCAGGGGCTGCGCGAGTTCCCGGTCGCCGCTGTAGCGCTCGTCGGCGAGCCACTCCGTCTCCGGCCCCCAGTACATCTCGTCGGCTTCCCAGTCGTCCTCGCGCCCGCCGGCGAACCCGAAGGTCTTGAAGCCCATGGATTCCAGGGCCACGTTGCCCGTCAGCACCATCAGGTCTGCCCAGGAGAGCGCGCGCCCGTACTTCTTCTTGATGGGCCACAACAGCCGCCGCGCCTTGTCGAGGTTGGCGTTGTCGGGCCAGCTGTTCAGCGGCTCGAAGCGTTGCTGGCCGCCGGCTGCGCCGCCCCGGCCGTCGGCGACGCGATACACGCCGGCGCTGTGCCAGGCCATGCGAATGAAGAGCGGGCCATAGTGGCCGTAATCGGCGGGCCACCAGTCCTGGGAGTCGGTCATCAGTGTCTCGAGGTCTTGCTTCACGGCCGCGAGGTCGAGGGACTCGAATGCTTCGGCGTAGTCGAATTCCTCCCCCATCGGGTCGGACTCGGCGCCGTGCTGACGCAACGGACTCAGGTCGACCCGTTCGGGCCACCAGAATCGGTTCGAACGGGTGGTGTCGTCGGCCTGAACAGCGGCCGGCGCGATGAGCGAAAGGGCGGCAGCGGCCGCGGTCACCAATCGGGTTGGTAGTTTGATCATGGCAAGCCTCGCTACAGTTGAGAAAAAAGACTGGCGGCGCGTCGTTTCAGCCTTGCGGGAAACGCCGAAGCTTCGTCCTGACCCCGCTGCCAATCGGTGAATACGAAATCGTCGTCAACGGTAGTAGGGACGCAGTCGATGCGTCAAATTGAAAATTCCGAACACAATGATCGACGCTGACTATCGTTTTGGGGCCGATGGCCGTCTCCGCGACATTCGCCACGACACCGAGCCTCCGCCGCGCATCGGCAGGTTTGTGCGCACACCCCGGCGAAACTTTCGGTTGGAAGGAGCACGGCCGCGCTTACGCGGGCGCATCGGCGTCGGCAGCAGGAAGAAGTTGGTAACGGATGCCTGCTAGCAGCCGAGCAGGTCGAAGGCGCCGAGCTCCAGGCTCATGCGGATGCTGCGCGTGGCCATGGCCATGAACATGTCGTTGCCGCGCTCGGTTTCGCCCACCAGGGTGGAAACGAGCACCGCCATGTTGAGCCCGGCCGGGGCGAAGTGTCGGTACAGCGTCCAGCAACGATCCCGGTCCGGGTTCGCACCGTAGCTGCCGAGCACATCGAGGTAGTGGTCGAGCAGTTGGCGTTCGTTCGCTGCCCGGCGTTCCGGGGACATCGAAGTGCCCATGAAATAACTGACATCCACCCAGGGGTTGCCGCGGTTCACCGATTGCCAGTCGAATACGGCGAGCGGGTGCGGGCCGCCGAATATCATGTTGTCCAGGCGATAGTCGATGTGGATCACCGTTTCCGGGGCTTTCACGTTGCCGTAAGCCGGGTAGCCTTGCTCGAAGCGATTCACCGCCGCCATCTGCTCGGCGCTCAGCCGTTCGCCGTAGCGCTGCACGAACGCCGCGAAAAGTATCGGGTGCGGGGATTCGTCGCCGTCGCCGAGTTGCGAGGGAGCCAACAGCGGCAGGTCGGCGAGTCGTGCATCGCCCCAGCGGGGCCCGTGCAGCCGGGCGAGTTCCTCTAGGGCGAGCGCGGCCTGGTCGATGCTGCACTCCGACATCTGGTCGATCTGCACGCCCGGCGCCAGGTCTTCCATGAGCAGCACGAAGTCGTGGGTTTCCGCATCGAACTCGGCGGCGAAGCAGCGCGGCGTGCGAATGTCCACGGTGCGGCCGAGTTCGCTATAGAAGAACACTTCCCGGGCGTAGTTGTTCAGTTGCACGGCAAGCTGCCGGCTCGACGGATTGGTGGACGGGAACTTCCCGACCAGGGTCTTCGGCAGGTCGCCGTCAGCCCTGATGATGAACCGTGCGTTTTCCCCGACCTGCCCGGCGCCGATGCTCTCCCAGGCGACCTCGCTGACCGTGCCCGCCAACCCGGCGCGATTCAGTCGAGACGTGAGCCAGCCAGGCGTCACCCGGTCTGGATGGGAGGGAATCGACATGCTTGTGCTCCTTTCGTGGAACGGAATTCAAGCGATCGATTCTAATGAGTTGCTGGATTTGGGGTACAGTTGCTTCGCCCGACGCTATAACGAGCAACTCCCGACGCACGTTGAGCGGATCGTCCAACCGGACAGCACCTAGTTTCCGGTATTTGTGGCGAGAAGGTGCGTCGCGCGGATAACCGGAACAAGCGGCTGGACATCGATCCGGCGACACTTTATGTCATCGTCGCGGTGCGGCAGATTAAAGCTAATCGCGAGGTTGGTCTGTCGTCTCGCTCTCGAGGTCCTTGACCCTATCCGTTGATGGAAAGCCCGCGGTCGGAACAGGACGGCAGGGTTTGGTTGTGTACCGAGTCTGGATGATGCCATCCTGTGGTCTCCGGAGTGCCTGGGCAGTGCGCACCTTGTATCCTGATTACACCTCCAGATTTCCGGAGCTCGGCTTTTATGTGCTGCCCGGCCACAGCCGCGTGCCGAGGGATGTGCTGCGCGAGTACGAGCGCATCCGGCAGCGCATCGCTTTGCGCGCCGCTCGAACCGCCCTGCGTTACAAGACGCGCGTGAAACATTGCCGGCAGGAGTTGGCCCGATGCTGAACCGATTCGACGACTACCCCGTTCACCAGACGCCGGAGCCACTCGGCCAGCCGGCAACCAGCGACCGCAACTTCTACGACCGTACCTGGTTCAATGGGTATGCGCTGGACGGCTCCTGGTACTTCGGCATCACCATGGCAGTCTATCCGCACCTCGGGATTCTGGATTGCGCGTTCAGTGTCGTTCGGCCCGGCGGCCGGCAGCATTGCTTCTTCGGCTCACGGCGCGCGCCCACTGAACGAACGGAGACCCGCGTCGGCCCCATGCGCATCGAGGTAATCGAGCCGTTGCGCCGGGCCCGCGTGGTGCTCGACGACAACGACAGCGGGTTGGGCTGCGAACTCGAGTTTTCAGCGCGTACCGGGGCGATTCAGGAAGGGCGGCAGACACTGTGGCAAGGGGCGCGGCGCTTCCTGGATGCGACCCGTTTCGATCAGTTCGGCGTCTGGAGCGGAACGGTTCGCACGCCGGAGGGGGATATCGACGTAGACCCCGAGAAATGCCGTGCTACCAAGGACCGGTCCTGGGGCGTCCGTCCGGTGGGGCAACCGGAACCGCTCGGCGCCCCCGTCGTTCCTGCCGGGATTTTCTTCCTTTGGGCGCCCCTGTTCTGGGAAGACCACGTCACCCATGCCATCTTCTTCGACGGTACGCGTGGCGAGCCGCTGTTTCGCGAGGCGTTGAGAGCGCCGCTCAACGCTTCCGAGGATGACATTGCCGATGCCGCCGATGCGTCGGTGGAACCCATGGCGAGCACGGCCCACCGAGTGTCGTACCACGCCAACACGCGCCTTGCGAAGCATGCGGAAATCGAGATGCAGGGGCTTGCCGGGGCACGGCGCGAGATTTCCCTGACGCCGACCCTGCGATTCCAGATGAAGGGGCTCGGCTACGGGCACCCCCAATGGCGGCACGGCCTGTGGCACGACGAACTGGCCCTGGGCCACGAATCGTTCGACCCGGCGAAACTCGACCTGCTTGCACCCGAGAACGTTCACGTGCAGCAGGTGGTGCGGGCAAGCGATACCAACGCCGAGGGCATCGGCGCACTCGAGCTCGGGGTGATCGGGCCCTATGCGCCGGCCGGGTTCAAGAGCTATTTCGACGGGGCTTCGGGTTAGGAAGCTCTTTCACTCCGCGCCCAATTGCCGCTCGAGTTCCGCAACTCGACCCTCCGCCGCCTGGCGGGCGGCAAGTTCCCGGTCACGTTCCGTCTGCATGTCATGCAAGGCTGCTTCCGCGTTGCGCAAGGCTGCTTCTGCCTTTCGCGTGGCAGCTCGGTTTTCCGCGGGCGTCAGCAGCCGAACATGGCGCACCGGGTCGAAGTAGTAGAGCTGCCCGTCCTGCAGGCAGAGATCTAGACCCAGCAGGCTCGGATGAGAGAGCACGCCGTCCCGCTCCTGAAGCACCAGTTCCCGGTACTTGCCGTTCGACCCGAGTTCCCGCCCCTTCAGGATGGGGTCGAGGTAATCGCCGGTAGGGTCGAATTGCCAGTATTCCTGTACCCCAAGTTGCTCATAAACGCTCTTCTTGCGCCCCTCGTCCTCGCGCTTCGTCCACCTCGAGGTGATCTCCAGCACGAAATCCGGCCCCTTGCCCTCCAACCAGATCAGCCAGGTGCGACGTTCCGGCAACTTGGGCACGCCGAACGCCACCCACACATCGGGCACCACGCTGCGGCGGAGGCCTCCCTCCATGTAATACATCAGCATGTCGCTGCCGACGTAGATATCACTCCGTTGTTTGAAGAATTCATGCAATGGGAGCGCAGCATCGTATGTGGCGTGCCAGTGGATGGGGGTCTCGGCCATCGGATTGCCGTCGCGTTCCGGGTAATCCGAGGGAACGAGGGGACGCGGAGCCTTCGGCTGCGAAACCGCGACTCGATTGCGGTTCCCCACGGGATAAACCGGCTCGGCCTCTTGCATGGCGTACTCCATCAGCGAGCGTTGATTCGATACATGAAACTGTAGCACGGACCGGGCGTCGCCTAGGGAATTCGGCGTAGCAGCGTGCGGTGCCGGCGGCACGTAGCATCGAACGAACCTGTTTCGGGACGTGCGGTGCAAATTGCCAGATGTGCAGCTTGCGTCACGCCGGCCATTGGCTCGGTGTCGCGTGCGAAATGGATTCAAGCTGGTATCAAGGGTCGTCGAGACCTCTTGAGCGTCGCATCATTTCCCCCCACGATGCGCCACGCATCCGCTTCCAATCCGCACGATCGTCCGGGACCCTGCGGCGCGGCCCCATGGCGGCCCGGTTTTCGGGATTGCTTTCCCATTCCAGTCGTTTCAGATATTTGAGCCAGACCTTTTCGTACACGGTCTTCGGTTCGCAGCGGCCATTCGCAACCTCTACGAAACGACGTTGCGCGGGAGTAGCAGGCTTTCGGCGGCCGTCGCAGAGGCGTTCGAATTGCGCGCCGTAGGCTTCGAGCGTGGCAATCTCTTCCTTGGAAAACACTTCTTGCGAGCATCGTAGGACGAAAGTGCCGGAGGCGGTCATGATTGACGTGACGCGCGCTTCATCGGCGACGTGTCACCCCAGCTAACGGAGTGCCTTCCTGATCGGATTTCGGACGATTCATTGGCGCGCAACGAGGCTTGGCCTTTTGTTCACTCCGCGCCAAACCGGCGCTCGAGTTCTGCTACACGCGCTTCCGCAACCCGGCGTGCGTTGCGCTCTTCCGCGGGGCTCAGCAGGCGCGCCTTGCGCACCGGGTCGAAGTAGTAGAGCCGCCCATTCTGCAGGCACAGATCGAGCCCCAGCAAGCTCGGATGGGACAGCACGCCGTCCCGCTCCTGAAGCACCAGATCCCGGTACTTGCCGTCCGGCCCCAACTCCCGCCCCTTCAGGATCGGATCGAGGTAATCGCCGGTCGGGTCGAACTGCCAGTACTCGCGCACCCCAAGTTGCTCATAAACGCTCTTCTTGCGCCCCTCGTCCTCGCGCTTCGTCGACCTCGACGTGATCTCCAGCACGAAGTCCGGCCCCTTGCCCTCCAGCCAGACTAGCCAGGTGCGACGCTCCGGCAACTTGGGCACGCCGAACGCCACCCACACATCGGGCGCAACGCTGCGGCGGAGATCCCCCTCCATGTAGTACATCAGCATGTCGCTGTTGACGTAAACATCGCTCCGTTGCTCGAAATACCCGTGCAGGGGCTCCGTTGCGTCAACCGTGGCACGCCAGTGGATGGGCGTCTCGGCCATCGGATTACCGTCGCGCTCCGGATAATCCGAGGGTGCGAGGGGGTGCCGGCCCTTCGGCTGCGAAACCGGGACTCGATTGCGATTGCCCACGGGATAAACCGGCTCGGCTTCTTGCATGGTGTACTCCATCAGCGAGCGTTGAATCGAAGCATGAAACTGTAGCACGGACCGGCTTTCGCCCTGAGCGCGCGGTGCGGCAGGAGGCGTCGCCGGTGGTACAAGGCATCGAACAATCCTGTTGCGGGACGAGTCGTGCAAATTGCCAGATGTTCAGCCGGCATCGTGCCGGCCATTGGCGCGGTGTCGCGTGCGAACTTGCCAGCAATGGAATACCGAACCGATGAGAAAGCGCCAGCCGGACGCAGGACCGGGAGTGATAGCGCTCGGTCGTAGCAGCCATCCGTCGACCGACGAATTGCCGCCTGGATGCCGCGACCCATATTGTTACTCAGCACTTGGAACGGTGCACCGCGAAGTCGTTCGCAATGGCTATCGTCTTACACATTGAGGCCACCACAGACATGGATGCAGCGAAGTCAATCAATATAGGGCTGCAAAACCATTTTGTTGCTCGCGCACAGACGGCGGCTCCCGCTCGAGTTTGCCTATCTCGACCAGATTATCGAGATTCTGCGAGGGCATCTTCATCGCCAATCACGAATAGCGCAGGCTGCGATGCCACGCGTGCGGTGAAACTGTCGGGCTCGTCCTGCTTGCGCTGCCACTCCGAGCAGGTCATCAGATTGGGGTTCACCGAACGGGCCAGCGTAGCTTCGACATCCGGCAAAGCGGCGAACAACTCCGCGTAGTCGATGTCGTCGGCAACGACCATCAAGTCGATGTCGCTGCCGGCGTGTTCCGTCCCCCTGGCAATCGACCCGTACACAAAGGCCCCGACGATTCGGTCTTTGAACGGGTCCAGCGCAATGCGCAAAGGATCCACGAGGCCAACGGTCTTGCGCACCAGGCCGGCCAGTTCTTCGAATACCGGCGATTCGGCGTTGGCCTGGTAGTGCTTCTGGTTGCCGACTTTCTCCACCGACACGAGCCCTGTGGCCGAGAGTCGGGTCAATATGCGATGTACGGCGCCGGTGCCCGAATTGGCCAGCCGGATAAGCTCGCTGCTCTGGTACTTCCGTTGCGGCTGCCCGAAAAGCAACGCCAACACCCGTCGCATTACCGGCGTGAACAGCACGTCGGCGAGCCGGGATTCGAGAAATCCGACCTCTGATTGACGACTAGTTGTACCCATATTGGGAATGATAATACCCAATATGGGAAGAAGCGTCAGTTGTAACGATGCCCTGTCCAAGCGGTTCGGACTCGGGCAAGGATTGCCAAGCCCGGTCGTATCGGGTTGACCCTTTATTGCAACCAGACTCTCTCTACGATTTTGATTTCCCGGCGACCGGATGCTCAGCTCGGCAGATGCCGACCGTTCCCCCGGCTTTGCATGTAAACGCAGGGTTGCTGCGCGTGCCGGAAAGCCAGGGAATCGACGCCCAACAGCCGCTTACTTCATCTCCGTCAGCGCCTGATACGTCAGCACCTTCATGTCCGTGCGCAATGGCCAGGGCGAGCCCAGCAGTTGAATCATGCCGATGCCGACGAGTTCTTCGGCAGGGTCGATCCAGAAGAGCGTCCCCGCCGCGCCGCCCCACATGTACTCGCCGGCGGAACCGATCACGCCGTTCCTGACCGGGTCGTTCAAGACCCCGAAGCCGAGCCCGAAGCCATAGCCGCCGCCCACCAGCGCGGCGGTAGGGTTCTCGCCGGCGACACCTGCGGTCAGCGCTCCCGGCAGGTGGTCGGTCGACATGTATGCCACCGTCTTCGGGCTCAGTATGCGCACGCCGTCGAGTTCGCCGCCCCGGCGCAGCATTTCGCAAAAGCGCAGGTAGTCCATGGCCGTGGAAACCAGCCCGCCACCGCCGGAGAACAGCGTCACCCCGGTGTATGGGAAGGGTTCGTCCTTTTTCAACTGCTGGAGTTTCTCGTTCTCGTCGTTCCAGGTGTGGTTGGGAAGAAAACGGTCCATCTTTTCGGCGGGCACGTTGAAGAAGGTGTCCGTCATGCCGAGCGGTTCGAACAGACGCTCATTCAGGAAGACATCGAACGACAGGCCCGTCAGGCGCTGCACCACCAGGCCGGTGATGTCGACAGCAACGCTGTAGTGCCACTCGGCGCCGGGCTCGAACTTCAGCGGAATCTCGGCGAGCTTCTGCGCGAGTTCGTCCAGGTCTTTCGATTGCCAGAGGTCGGCCTGCCGGTAGAGCTTGTCCACCGTGTCGTCCGGGTTGAAACCGTAGGAGAGGCCGGTGGTGTGGCCGAGCAATTGCTGCATGGTCATCCGGTTCTCGGCCGGCCTGACCACGCCGTCCTTGCCGAGCACGGTCATCCCGGCAAACTCGGGAACAAACTTGTCGACCGGGTCAGTAAGGTGAAACAGGCCCTCTTCGTAGAGCATCATGGCGGCGACGGCGGTGATCGGCTTGGTCATCGAGAAAATGCGGAAGAGCGCGTCTTTCGTCATCGGCCGCTCGTCCTCGGCGCCGCGCTGCCCGACGGCCTCGAAGTGGACGATGGCGCCGTCCCGGGCAACGAGGGTCACGACGCCCGCGAGCTTGCCCTCGTCGACGTGGCGCTGCGCATGCGCGGTGATGCGATCCAGCCGATCGGCCGACATGCCGACGCTGGCCGGGTCCCGTACGGTCAGATCCGAGGCTGCGGCAATTGCAACAAACGCCAGCAACATGCCGGCAATGAGTGTTTTCATTGGAATTCTCCTGCTCTTGTTCGCGGGTCGACTTGTCGAACACATCGACATCGTAACCGTTGACTGCCGCATGTTGGAAATCCAGCACCGGCCTCTCATTTCGCGCGCAGTGCCGTGCACATGCGGGGATCGAGGCAGGTTGGCATTGTCCCGGCATGGAAGTGAGCACTCCGATGACCCGTCCGCGGCACGGCAACGGGAGGTGCCGAGTAGAGCGGCATATCGCCCTACGAATGGCTCAGCCTAACTCGGCAATATCTCCGGGAAGGATAGGGGGCTCCAGACTGCCGCAGATTTTGGGTGCGGCGTATACTGCCGACATGGCGCAAGGCTTCCCCCGACACATCCAATTGGCCGCCGAGTCAGCAGCGGGCGCCTTGGCTGTGTACTTTGACCTGACCGACATCACCATGGGCGACGGCACGATGCTTGCCCATCTTCCAAAGGGGTGGTCGGGCCAGACGACCAAGCCGTTGGCAGGCCAGGCCGAGCCTTGGCGCGAAGCGGAGATGGCCGAATCCCTGCGCTCGGCGCTTGGCGGCTGCTCGGCAATGCGCAATACATCTGGGATTGGGCGATGAGAAAGATCGATAGCCGGCCAACGCTGGCTCCCGAAGAACGCTTCATGGCCAACCCGAAGACCCTCGAGGCCCCGCCTGCCGCAACCAACTGCGATGACCTGGTGGCGTCCATGCTTGGCCGTCATTGCGCCGAAATGTCCCGACCCGGAACACATATGACAATTCGATAACGAAACAGGCAAACTAACCAAAGCGATGCCCTGTTCCGACCGTACAGCGGTGCCCGGCATCCACATTGACTCGATCGACAACCCGACCCGCGAACAACCGGGCTGACCTGCGAACAACCGGATATAGAGATATAGAGAGGCACAGGCACATGCCAGTCAACGAGAAATTCGAGATCCAGGGCATCAATCACCTCGCCCTGGTGTGCAAGGACATGAAAAGGACCGTGGATTTCTACTCCGGAATTCTGGGCATGCCGCTCACCAAGACCATCGATCTGCCGGGCGGCATGGGCCAGCACTTCTTTTTCGACATCGGCAATGGCGACATGCTGGCCTTTTTCTGGTTTCCGGATGCGCCTGAGAGCATCCCCGGCGTTACCCACTCGGAAAACCTGGTGGGCGGCGGCAGCATCACCTCCGCACACGCATCGATGAACCACGTTGCCTTCAACGTGCCCGGGGAGAAGATCGACGAGTATCAGCAGAAACTTCGCGATGCAGGCATCGAGGCTACGGCCGTGGTCAACCACGACGATTCGGAATTCCAGGCCAGCCCGACCCTCACCGAGACGACCTATGTACGTTCGATTTATTTCAAGGACCCGGACGGCATCCTGCTCGAGTTCGCCGCCTGGACCCGCGAACTCGACGAACGGGACGTCAATTCCGAGCCGATGAGCGTCGAAGGCTAACTGCCCCGCGATGTCGTAACGGCAGGCCCCGAGCCTGGCGCGACTTGCTGCCGCATTCCCCCGCGAAACAGAAAAAATCCATCCTTGACAACCTGATAACGTATTGATGCTAGAATCCGGCGCGGGATAATCATTGGCCGCTGGCCGCTGGCCGCTGGCCGCTGGCCGCTGGCCGCTGGCCGCTGGCCGCTGGCCGCTGGTAGACATCGATCAACATTCCGGGGTCGAAAAAACTTGCACCCGCAGGAAACGCTCAACTCGGACCCTCTCCGCGTAGTCGGCGCAGGGGCGTTCGAATCAGTGGCTGCAGACTTTGCCAGTTGCTGCTTGCGAGCAGGGCGACTGCGGCCATGACCAGAAAGCTCGCCCCATTCGCGGCATTCTTGCTGGCGGTCGTTTCGCTCGCGACCGCCGCCGTCGCCCAGGCCCAGCCCGCCGCGCCCACGGGCCTGGCCGCCACCGCGGGCGACACTGCGGTCACGCTGAACTGGACCGACCCGAACGATTCCACCATCACCAAATACCAGGTCCGCTACGGCGCGGGTTCCACCGTGCCGGCCACCGCCACCTGGGACGATATCGACCCCAGTGACGACCAGACCACCACCCACACCGTCACCGGCCTCACCAACGCCACCCAATACGCTTTCGAAATCCGCGCCGTCAACGCCGATGGCAACAGCGACGCCTCCAGCACCGCCACCGCGACGCCGGCACCGCCGCCCGCCGCGCCCACCGGCCTGGCCGCCACCGCGGGCGACACTGCGGTCACGCTGAACTGGACCGACCCGAACGATTCCACCATCACCAAATACCAGGTCCGCTACGGCGCGGGTTCCACCGTGCCGGCCACCGCCACCTGGGACGATATCGACCCCAGTGACGACCAGACCACCACCCACACCGTCACCGGCCTCACCAACGCCACCCAGTACGCTTTCGAAATCCGCGCCGTCAACGCCGATGGCAACAGCGACGCCTCCAGCACTGTCACCGCAACACCGGCACTGGCCGTCCCCGACGCGCCGACGAACCTGACCGCCAGCGCTGGCGGCACGCACGTTTACCTGACCTGGACCATCCCGACCAACACCAGCTCGATTACCAACATCCAGGTCCGCTACAAGCCCGCGGCTGACCTGCCGTTCGATGACACCACCGACATTTGGACCAATCTCGCTGCCACGCGCACGGACTTCGACGCGTTTGACCCGACTCCCGACACCGAATACAGGTTTCAAGTGCGCGCCACCAACGCCGCAGGCAACGGCCAGGCGAGCGAGGTGAGCGTGACGACGGGCACGGTGCCCGGCGTGGA
Source organism: Candidatus Azophilus sp. (assembly GCA_965221465.1). Lineage (GTDB taxonomy): Bacteria > Pseudomonadota > Gammaproteobacteria > Pseudomonadales > Azotimanducaceae > Azophilus. The sequence continues at coordinate 3,561,669 of OZ244892.1, read as the reverse complement.
AGACATCACGCGGCACATGCCAACAACCTCCCCGACGAACGCGGACACGTTGACGTGGCAGGTTGTATTCAGCGAACTGGTGCTGTACGGGCAGGCCGGCGGGCCGGGGGCATACGAGGTTGCCTACGACCCGCCGATCGCGAACGCGCCGACGCTGGTCGCGAACAGGTTGGGCGCGGCCCGCAGATGCGTGCGCCGCGGGGACGCGGGGCTGGCTTTCTCCGTCGAGGTTTACGGCGGCGACCTGGCCAACTACAACGGCACGGTGACGATGACGTTGAAGCCGACCGGGGTTATCCGAAACTGCGACGGCACTGCGGTCCGGGTCCGGACGCCGACCGGCACCAACGACAACACCTTCGTGGTGGACAACGTGGCGCCGACAGTGACGGTCACGGGCGTTTCCGGGACGGTCACCGCAGCGGTTGAGGCAACCTTCACGTTCACCGAGGCGGTCACCGGATTCGACGTCGGCGACATCGTCCTGACCAACGCCGCCGCATCGGAATTCTCCGGATCGGGGACGACCTACAAGGCGATGATCACGCCGACCGTCGGCGGCGCCTTCAGCGTCGGCGTGGCGGCGGGCGCGGCGCAAGACGCCGCCGGCAACGACAATGCGGCGGCGACTACCGTGACCGCGCAGTACGATGCCACGCCCAGCTTCGGCGCCGGCGTCACGATTGCCGACCAGACCTATACCCAGAACGCCGCCATCACCACCTTGACCATGCCCGAAGCCAGCAGCGGCAACGGCACCCTGACCTACAGCTTGACCCCGGCCGCCCCGGCGGGCCTGGCCTTCGACGCCACCGCCCGCACCCTCACGGGCACCCCGACCACGCTCCAGCAAGCGACGGCCTACACCTACACCGCCACAGACGCGGACGGCGACACGGTCAGCCTCACGTTCAACATCACCATCGAATCACTGACACCCGCCGCGCCCACCGGTCTGAGCGCCACGGCGGGCGACGCCCTGGTCGCGCTGGCCTGGTCCAACCCGCAGGACAGCACCATCACCAAGTACCAGGTCCGCTACGGTGCGGGGTCCGCCGTGCCCGCTACGGCAACCTGGGGCGACATCACCGGCAGCGGCGCGGGCACCACCGGCTACACCGTGACCGGCCTGACCAACGGCACCCAATACGCTTTCGAAATCCGCGCCGTCAACGCCGGCGGCAACAGCGACGCCTCCAGCACCGTCACCGCGACGCCTGCCCAGTCCCAGACTTCGCAAACCAATGCGCCGTCGATTTCCCTGCTGCAAGCGGGGCGCGCCGGGCTGGTGGTGAATTGGAGCTGGGTCGACACCACCGGCGGCGCCTGTTCGATGGCCGGAGCCAATTCGGGCTTCGAGATCGAGTACAAGAAAGCCACGGAACCGAATTGGAAGCTGGCCTGGCAATCCACCGCCAACACCGCCGACCATGGCGTATTCGAGTTGTACAACCAGCAGAACTGGGACCGGGGCCTGGCGCCAAACGGCACCTTGTTGACCACGTTCACCATCGACGCGAACGCCGAGGGCAGGGAGCCCGTCTCCCAGTCCGGCGTAGCGCTGGACGCTGTCCAATACCAGGTTCGCATGGCGGCCAACAGCGACAGCCCCGACACTTCGTGCGACGTGGCCAGCAGCGCGTACAGCGCAATCGCCAGCGTCACCGTGCTTCCGTCCAACCAGGCGCCCACCGTCGCCAGCGCCATCGCGGACCAGTCGGCAGTGTCGGGAGTCAGCGCGACATTGGACATTTCGTCGACTTTCAGCGACCCGGATAGCGACACCTTGACCTACTCAGCCTCGTCGGACGACACCGCCAAGGCCACCGTGGCGGTGTCCGGCACCACGCTGACGCTGACCGGCGGGGCCCCCGGCACGGCGAAAATCACCGTAACCGCCACCGACCCCTACGGCGCTGCGGTATCCGACGAATTCGACGTCACCGTAACCAACAACGCGCCCACGGTGACGAACGCGATTGCGGACCAGACCGTCGATGTGGGTTTGAACGTGGCGGTTGCGCTGGAAACCGCCGGCAGCGAGGTGTTCGCGGACCCGGACAGCAACCCGCTGACATACTCCGCCACTTCCAGCGACACCGCGCTGGCCACGGTGGCGGTGGACAACGCGGCCAACACGGTCACCGTGACCGGCGTCGCTGCGGGAACGCCGACCATCACCGTGACCGCGAGCGACGGCTACGGCGGCACGGTCAGCGACGATTTCATCGTCACGGTGAACCAGGGGAACCGGGCGCCGACGGTGGCGAACGCGGTCGACGACCAATCCGTGGCGGTGAACGCGACGGTTGATGTGGACGTCTCCGCCGTGTTCACCGACCTCGACAACGACACGCTGACGCTGTCAGTGACTTCCTCCGCCACCGCGACTGCGACCGCATCGCTGACCGGCACCACCTTGACCCTGACCGGCGTCGCCGCGGGCACAGCCCAGGTGACGCTGACGGCGGACGACGGCAACGGCGGCCAGGCTTCGGACACCTTCGACGTCACCGTGACCTCCGGCGCGCCGGTGGTGGCGAACCCGATCGCGGATATCAAGATTTCGCGGGTCACTTCGCGCGACATCGACCTGACGCCGGTGTTCAGTGACCCGGACGGGGACACCCTGACCTACGGCGCCTCATCAAGCGCCACGAACGTCGCCACGGTTTCTCTGACGGGTTCGACGCTGACGGTCAGCGGAGCCCTCTCCCTGGGCACCGCGACGGTGACGGTGACGGCAACCGACCCGAGCGGCAATACGGTCTCCGACCAGTTTGAAGTCACTGTCCAGAACGCCATCAAGACCACGACGCCGACGATTGTCAGCCTGGTGGCCGGCACCGGCCAGATCACGGTGACCTGGGACTGGTCCGACAATACGGGCGGGGTATGCCTGCTCACCGGAGACCGGTCGGGTTTCGAGATCCAATACAAGAAAACGTCGCTCGGGGACGATTGGCACGAGGGCCATGAAACCCATCCCAACGCCGTCGACCACGGCGTGTTTGAATTGATCGGCCCGGGCCAGGGCAGCCTGCGCCAATTCGTGATCAAGGAAGGCGCCCAGGGGTCTGCCGGTCAAATCGGGGTCGCCCTCGACCCGGTGGACTACGACGTTCGCATGCTCGCCTACAGCGGGCCTTGTGAAGACAGTTCGGTGGAGCCGCGCGATCCCAACAGCGACTACTCCGCCATCGCAACCACCGCGTTGAACAACGCGCCGACGGTGGCCAACACCATCGCCGACCAGACCGTGCAGGTCGGCTCGGACGTGAGCGTGGCGCTGGAAACCGCCGGCAGCGAAACGTTCACCGACCCCGACGGCGACACCCTGACCTACACGGTGGCGTCCAGCGACACCGCCAAGGCCACGGTGGCGGTTTCCGGTTCCACGGTAACCGTAACCGGCGTGGCGGAAGGCGAGTCGACCATCACCGTAACCGCCGATGACGGCATAACGGGCGGCACGGCCTCCACCACGTTCAAGGTGACGGTGACCGCCGCCACCCTCGGCTTCGGCACCCAAACCATCGCCGATCAATCCTGGACCCGGTTCGTCCAGATCACCGACGTCACGCTGCCCCAAGCCACCGGCGGCAGCGGCGCGCTGAGCTACAGCCTGTCCCCGGCGTTGCCCGCGGGCGTCAGCTTCGACACCACCACCCGCGTCCTGAGCGGCACGCCCACTGCCTCCCTGGCGGAAACCACCTTTACCTACACCGCCACCGACGCCGCCAGCACCACCGCCAGCCTGAGCTTCAAGATCACCGTCGCCGCGGGCAACCGGACACCGGTGGTGGTGAGGCCGATACCGGATAGCGGCGTGTGGCTGAACACTCCATTTGGCCATGAAGTTTTTGCCCGGCGCTTGGAACTAGCGGGCGAGGAAATATTCTCCGATGCCGACGGCGATGCGCTGACCTACTCGGCCACCAGCGCCAACCCCGCCGTGGCCAGCATCAGGAATGTGCTAAACGTGGTGCCCGACGGGTTGGCCAGCTTGGAAGTCCTGGGGGTAACGGTGGGCACCGCGGAGATTACGCTCAGGGCGACGGACCCGAGCGGCGCCTGGGCGGAGGACAAGTTCAACATCACCGTCATTGATTCGAACGGCTCGGGACATATGACTTCGTTCGATGACGTCACGATCTCTGTCAATGGCGGCAGGCAGTATGTCAATCCCCCGTTGCCGGCAGTCGCCAGTGCAGCCACCGCCAGCTCGTTCTCTGGATTGGCTCTAACGGCAACCAGCGCCAACCCGTCCGTGGCCACGGCGGAGATTATCAATCGGGTTAATGGCGTTCGCGGATTCTCGTTCGCAACGTTCAACGTGCGTGTGACCGCGGTGGGAACCGGCGTGACAACGGTCACTGTCACCGCCAATTCCTCCCTTGCCGCCGATGTGACCGAGACCTTCACCGTCACCGTAACCGGCGCCATCGCCCCCGCCCAGCCATCCAACCTCCGGGCAACGCCGGGCGACGGCCAGGTGACCCTGAACTGGGACAACCCCTCCGACACCAGCATCAGCAAGTACCAGGTCCGCCAGGCCCAGGGCACCACCGTGCCCGACAGCACCGCCTGGATCGACATCACCGGCAGCGGCGCCGCCACCATCAGCCACATCGTCACCGGCCTGACCAACGGCCAGGCCTACGCCTTCCAAATCCGCGCCGTGAACGCCACCGGCGACGGCGCCACCTCGGCCACGGTGACCGCAACGCCGGAGGCCGACTCCGCGCCCAGCTTTGGCACTGAGACAGTGGCCGACCAGACCTACGCCCAGAACGCCGCCATCGCCACCTTGAACCTGCCCGCGGCCACCGGCGGCGACGGCACCCTGACCTACAGCTTGGCCCCGGCCGCCCCGGCGGGCCTGGCCTTCGACGCCACCGCCCGCACCATCACGGGCACTCCGACCACGGCCCAGAGCGCGACAGCCTACACGTACACCGCCACCGACGCCGACGGCGACACGGCCAGCCTCACGTTCAACATCACCGTCACTGCGGACACCCAAGCGCCGCGGGTGGCGAGCATCGTGCGACATGATCCGCCAACTTCGCCCACCAACGCGGTGTCCTTGACTTGGCGGGTGACGTTCAGCGAGGCGGTGGTGAACGTGTCTGACGATGACTTCCACGTTGGGGGTACGGACGGGACGGAGACGGCGACGGCAGTCGGCACGGACGGCACCACCTGGGACGTGAACGTGGCCGGTGGCAATTTGGTGGTGCTGGCCGGCACGGTGAACCTGGAGTTCGTGCAAGGCCAGGACATCGAGGATACCGCCGGCAACGCGCTGACCGACACCACGCCGACGGGGACCAACGACGACACCTACCTGCTGGACAGGACCCCTCCACACGTAACTTCAATTCACCGTTACGACAGCGAAACTGGGAACACCGACGCGAAGTCGCCGACCAACCGGGATTCGGTGCAGTGGGCGGTTCAATACAACGAAAGCATGCGCCATTCGGGGGCCGGCAGTGTGGCTGCCTATACGGTTACCTTCGTGCCGGCGATCACGCAGGAGCCGACGCTGACCGTGACCCCGGGGGCCGATGATCCGAATACCTGCGGAGTCTACGCTCCCTACGTCGTAAACATTTCCGGCGGCGCGTTGGCTGGCTACAACGGCACGGCCACCTTGACGCTGAATCATGCGCAGGTCACGGACTGCGTTGGCAATACGCTCCGTAACCGGACCCCGCCCCGCGGCAATCAGATTACGTACGAGTTGGACAACACGGCGCCGACGGTGGCCATCACGGGCGTTTCCGGAACGGTCAACGCAGCGGTGGATGCCACCTTCACCTTCAGCGAGTCCGTCACCGGCTTCGAGGCCGGCGACATCACATTGACCAACGCCGACGCTTCCGACTTCGCCCAGCCGGATCCGGCAGCGCCGGTCTACACGGCGAAGATCACGCCGAAGGCCGAGGGCGAGTTCAGCGTCGCCGTGGCGGCGGGCGTGGCCCAGGACGCCGCCGGCAACGACAACGCCGCCGCGACCACGGTCACCGCTATCTACGACGAACTGGAGCCGCCCGCCAAGCCGAGGAGCCTGGTCGCCATAGCCGGCGACGCGGAAGTCACCCTGATCTGGGCCAACCCCGGTGACGACAGCATCACCAAGTACCAGGTTTTCAATTCTGAAACCGTGGGGATCAACCTGTGGGATGACATTCCGGGCAGCGGCGCCGACACCGTCACCCACACAGTGACCGGCCTGACCAACGGCACCGAGTACACCTTCCAGATCCGCGCCGTGGCCGGCAGCCTGCTGGGCGAGGCCTCCGACGCGGTCAAGGCGACGCCGCAAGTGGCGGTTCCCGATGCCCCGGACAACCTGACGGCCACCGCGGGCGACCGCTCGGTGACCCTGAGCTGGGACCTGCCCACCAACGCCAGCGTGCTCGACAAGGTGCAGGTGCGCCACCAGGCCCGGGGTGAGACCACCTGGGAGCCTTGGACCGATCTGGCGGCGGACGCCACCACCCACACCGTGGCCAACCTGAAGAACGGCCAGGACTACCTTTTTGAAGTGCGCGCGGAGAGCGCGTCCGGCACCGGCCCGGCGGCGCGGACGGCCGGAACGCCGGAGCTGGCGGTCCCCGGCGCCCCGACCGGGCTCAGCGCCACGGCGGGCAACGCCGAAGTGGACCTGGCCTGGACGCTGCCCACCAACACCAGCGAGATCGACACCGTGCAGGTGCGCTGGAAGGCCACGGTGGACCTGCCGTTCGACGACGCCCGCGACAAGTGGGCCGACCTGCCGTCCGCCGACGCCACCAGCCACAAGGTCACCGGCCTGACCAACGGCACCGGCTACACCTTCCAGGTGCGCGCCACCAACAGCGCCGGCAACGGCGAGCCGGCCACCGGCGCGGCGACGCCGCGGGCGCCCCCGCTGGTTACGCCGGGCGCGCCGACCAACCTGAGCACGGTGCCCGGCGACACCGAGGTGGTGGTGCTGTGGACGCTGCCCACCAACACCAGCCAGATCGACAGCGTCGAACTGCGCCACAAGGTGAAGACGGCCCCCGACACCGGCTGGAGCCAGTGGACCTCCCTGGCGGGCACGGCGGAGCGATCCCGGGTGACGGGCCTGGTCAACGGCACCGACTACCTGTTCGAGGTCCGCGCGGTGAACACCGCGGGCACCGGCCCGTCCGCCAGCGTGGAGGGCACGCCGCAGCTGGCGAAGCCCTCGTCCCCCAGCAACCTGCAGGCCAGCGCCGGCGACACAACGGTGACCCTGACCTGGGACCTGCCGGACAAGGGCGCGGTCGACACCATCGACGTGCGCCACAAGAAGAAGACGGACACAAGCTGGGGCCAATGGACCCTGCTGGCCAAGGACGCCACCACCAGCACCGTGACCGGCCTCGACAACGGCGTGAGCTACGAGTTCGAAGTCCGCGCCACCAACGCCGCCGGCAGCAGCGACTCGGTGGCCGTGGACGCCCAGCCGAAGCTGGCGGTCCCGGACGCCCCCGGCAACCTGACCGCGGCGCCCGGCGACGGCAAAGTCGGCCTGACCTGGGACCTGCCCACCAACACCAGCGAAATCGACAGGATGCAGGTGGCGCACAAGCTGAAGGGCGCGGCGAACTTCCAGCCCTGGGTCGACCTGGCGAAGGACACGACCAGCCACGAGGTCACCGGCCTGACCAACGGCAGCGAGTACACATTCATCGTGCGCGCGCTGAACGGCGCCGGCCGCGGCGCCGTGGCGGAGGTGGATTCGACGCCGGTGGCGGTGCCGACCGCGCCGACCGGCCTGGCGGCGGCCCCCGGCGACACGCAAGTCGTCCTGAGCTGGACCCTGCCGACAAACTCCGGCGCGCTGACCAAGGTGCAGGCGCGCCACAAGGCGGACACGGCGAAGGACTGGGAGGCCTGGGTTGACCTGGCCGCGAACGCCACCACCCACACCGTGACCGGCCTGACCAACGGCGAGCTGTACAACTTCGAGGTGCGGGCGGAGAACGCCTCCGGCCCCGGCGCGGCGGCGTCGGTCTCGGCCACCCCGGTTCCCCCGCTGGTGGCCCCTGGCGCGCCGACCAACCTGAGCGCGGTGCCCGGCGACACCGAGGTGGTGGTGCTGTGGACCCTGCCCACCAACACCAGGCAGATCGACAGCGTCGAACTGCGCCACAAGGTGAAGACGGCCCCCGACACCGGCTGGAGCGCATGGACCTCCCTGGCGGGCACGGCGGAGCGTTCCCGGGTGACGGGCCTGGCCAACGGCACCGACTACCTGTTCGAGGTCCGCGCGGTGAACGCCGCGGGCACGGGCCCGTCGGCCAGCGTCGAGGGCACGCCGCAGCTGTCGAAGCCCTCGTCCCCCAGCAACCTGCAGGCCAGCGCCGGCGACACCCAGGTGACCCTGACCTGGGACCTGCCGGACAAGGGCACGGTCGACACCATCGACGTGCGCCACAAGAAGAAGACGGACACGAGCTGGAACCAATGGACCCGGCTGGCCAAGGACGCCACCACCAGCACCGTGACCGCCCTCGACAACGGCGTGACCTACGAGTTCGAGGTCCGCGCCAGCAACCTCGCCGGCAGCAGCGACTCGGTGGCCGTGGACGCCCAGCCGAAGCTGGCGGTGCCGGAAGCCCCGACGAGCCTGACGGCAACCGGCGGCAACGCCCAGGTCGAATTGAGCTGGACCCTGCCCACGAACGCCAGCGTGATCGGCGCCGTGCAGGTGCGCTGGAAGGCCACCGCCGACCTGCCGTTCAGCGCCAGCGACGCCTGGACCGACCTCGCCGGCACGGCCACCGTCTACACCGCCACCGGCCTGACCAACGGCACCGGCTACACCTTCGAAGTGCGCGCCACCAACACCGCCGGCGACGGCCCCGCGGCCACCGCCTCGGCCACACCGGAGGCCCCGACCCAGGCGCGCACGCTGACCTACACCTTCTCCGATAACGGCAGCACCGTGACCATCGCCGCCTCGGGCAGTCTGGATGCCTCAGGCTTCAATTTCGAGAGAAACGATGTGCCGTCGGACACCTCGAGCATCCGCATGGACGATACGGATATCTGGGGGATTCATCCGCACAATTCCATCCCGATCAGGCGCTACAACGCGCTGCCTGATTTTGTGACCACTGGCGAGGGCTCCTACGGTGGCACCAATGAAGTGACCAACCTGGTCAATTACATCTCGAACTATCACGTTCGGTTCTCGACCTTTTACAAGCTGCTGCAGTTGGACAACGCCAATTTCACCGGCGATATCTATCAGATCACGAACGGCGCGGCGACCTTCAATGGCACCCTGCAATCCACGCTGGGCGACAACGACTTCGACATCGAATTCGCCATGGGCAACCAGAAGATCGTTTTCCAGACGGCGAACCCGGCCACGGTGCCGGCCGCGCCAACCGGCCTGGCCGCGACCGCGGGCAGTACCCAGGTTGACCTGGCTTGGACCAACCCGAACGACAGCAACATCACCAGGTACCAGGTGCGCTACGGCGCGGGTTCCACCGTGCCCACCACCGCCAACTGGGAAGACATCAGCGGCAGCGGCGCCGGCACCACCACCCACACCGTCACCGGCCTCACCAACGGCACCCAATACGCCTTCGAAATCCGCGCCGTGAACGCCCGCGGCAACAGCGATGCCTCGGCCACGGTGACGGCCGCCCCCATACCGGGGTCCGTGCTCCCGGGAGACTTCACGGCGACGCCGGGCGACACCCTGATGATCCTGAATTGGACGCTGCCGAGCGATACGAGCGAGATCCAGACGTTACGTGTGCGTTACCAGGAGAAGGACGCGGCAACCTGGCAGCCGTGGGTCGAACTGGCGACGGATGCAACCACCTATACATTCACGGGGCTGACGAACGGCAGGTTGTACACCTTTCATGTAGGAACCGTGAACAGTATAGGCGGCACAGCCGGGCGGCTCCTGGATGCGAGGCCAAGGTTGGCGATACCCGATGCGCCGGCCAACTTCACCGCGAAGGCGGGCGACACCCTGGTGGACCTGAGATGGGATCTGCCCACCAACACGAGCGAGATCAACAAGGTGCATGTGCGCTGGAAGGCCACCGCCGACCTGCCGTTCGACGACATCACCGACACCTGGACGGACCTCAACGACGGCACGGCCACCACCTACACCGTCACCGGCCTGACCAACGGCACCGGCTACACCTTCCAAGTGCGCGCCATTAACACCCGCAACAACGGCCCCGCGGCCACCACCACGGCCACGCCGGAGGCCGACTCCGCGCCCAGCTTCGGCACCGAGACCATTTCCGACCAGACCTACGCCCAGAACGCCGCCATCGCCACCTTGAACCTGCCCGCGGCCACCGGCGGCGACGGCACCCTGACCTACAGCTTGACCCCGGCCGCCCCGGCGGGCCTGGCCTTCGACGCCACCGCCCGCACCCTGACGGGCACTCCGACCACGGCCCAGAGCGCGACAGCCTACACCTACACCGCCACCGACGCCGACGGCGACACGGCCAGCCTCACGTTCAACATCACCGTCACTGCAGACACCCAAGCGCCGCGGGTGGCGAGCATCGTGCGACATGATCCGCCAACTTCGCCCACCAACGCGGTGACCTTGACCTGGCGGGTGACGTTCAGCGAGGCGGTGGTGAATGTGTCCGACGATGACTTCCACGTTGGGGGTACGGACGGGACGGAGACGGCGACGGCAGTCGGCACGGACGGCACCACCTGGGACGTGAAGGTGGCCGGTGGCAATTTGGTGGTGCTGGCCGGCACGGTGAACCTGGAGTTCGTGCAAGGCCAGGACATCGAGGATACCGCCGGCAACGCGCTGACCGACACCACGCCGACGGGGACCAACGACGACACCTACCTGCTGGACAGGACCCCTCCACACGTAACTTCAATTCACCGTTACGACAGCGAAACTGGGAACACCGACGCGAAGTCGCCGACCAACCGGGATTCGGTGCAGTGGGCGGTTCAATACAACGAAAGCATGCGCCATTCGGGGGCCGGCAGTGTGGCTGCCTATACGGTTACCTTCGTGCCGGCGATCACGCAGGAGCCGACGCTGACCGTGACCCCGGGGGCCGATGATCCGAATACCTGCGGAGTCTACGCTCCCTACGTCGTAAACATTTCCGGCGGCGCGTTGGCTGGCTACAACGGCACGGCCACCTTGACGCTGAATCATGCGCAGGTCACGGACTGCGTTGGCAATACGCTCCGTAACCGGACCCCGCCCCGCGGCAATCAGATTACGTACGAGTTGGACAACACGGCGCCGACGGTGGCCATCACGGGCGTTTCCGGAACGGTCAACGCAGCGGTGGATGCCACCTTCACCTTCAGCGAGTCCGTCACCGGCTTCGAGGCCGGCGACATCACATTGACCAACGCCGACGCTTCCGACTTCGCCCAGCCGGATCCGGCAGCGCCGGTCTACACGGCGAAGATCACGCCGAAGGCCGAGGGCGAGTTCAGCGTCGCCGTGGCGGCGGGCGTGGCCCAGGACGCCGCCGGCAACGACAACGCCGCCGCGACCACGGTCACCGCTATCTACGACGAACTGGAGCCGCCCGCCAAGCCGAGGAGCCTGGTCGCCATAGCCGGCGACGCGGAAGTCACCCTGATCTGGGCCAACCCCGGTGACGACAGCATCACCAAGTACCAGGTTTTCAATTCTGAAACCGTGGGGATCAACCTGTGGGATGACATTCCGGGCAGCGGCGCCGACACCGTCACCCACACAGTGACCGGCCTGACCAACGGCACCGAGTACACCTTCCAGATCCGCGCCGTGGCCGGCAGCCTGCTGGGCGAGGCCTCCGACGCGGTCAAGGCGACGCCGCAAGTGGCGGTTCCCGATGCCCCGGACAACCTGACGGCCACCGCGGGCGACCGCTCGGTGACCCTGAGCTGGGACCTGCCCACCAACGCCAGCGTGCTCGACAAGGTGCAGGTGCGCCACCAGGCCCGGGGTGAGACCACCTGGGAGCCTTGGACCGATCTGGCGGCGGACGCCACCACCCACACCGTGGCCAACCTGAAGAACGGCCAGGACTACCTGTTCGAAGTGCGCGCGGAGAGCGCGTCCGGCACCGGCCCGGCGGCGCGGACGGCCGGAACGCCGGAGCTGGCGGTTCCGGACGCCCCCGGCAACCTGACCGCCACAGCGGGCGACGGCGCGGTGGCCCTGACCTGGGACCTGCCCACCAACACCAGCGAAATCGACAAGATGCAGGTGGCGTACCGTGAGTCCGGCGCGGCCAACTACCTGCCCTGGGTCGACCTGGCGAAGGACGCCACCAGCTACGACGTCACCGGCCTGACCAACGGCACCGAGTACAACTTCATCGTGCGCGCGCTGAACGGCGCGGGCCGCGGCGCCGAGGCGCGGGTGGACGCGACGCCCGAGGCGGGGCCGGGCAAGGTGCCGTCCGCCCCCGCCGACCTGGCGGCGACGGCCGGCGACACCCAAGTGACGTTGACGTGGACCCATGCGCGGGACAACAGCATCACCAAGTACCAGGTCCGCTACATTGAAGGCGCCAGCGTGCCCGACAGCGAGCCTTGGACCGACATCGCGGGCAGCAACGCCGGCACCACCGGTCACACGGTGACCGGCCTGACCAACGACACCCTGCACGCCTTCGAGATCCGCGCGGTGAACGCCAACGGCGCCGGCGCGGCCTCGGCCGTCACGGCGACGCCGAAGCTGGCGATCCCCGACGCCCCCGGCAACCTGACCGCGGCGCCGGGCGACGGCAAGGTCGGCCTGACCTGGGACCTGCCCGCCAACACCAGCGAAATCGACAGGATGCAGGTGGCACACAAGCTGAAGAGCGCGGCGAACTTCCAGCCCTGGGTCGACCTGGCGAAGGACGCCACCAGCCACGAGGTCACCGGCCTGACCAACGGCAGCGAGTACACATTCATCGTGCGCGCGCTGAACGGCGCCGGCCGCGGCGCCGTGGCGGAGGTGGATTCGACGCCGGTGGCGGTGCCGACCGCGCCGACCGGCCTGGCGGCGGCCCCCGGCGACACGCAAGTCGTCCTGAGCTGGACCCTGCCGACCAACTCTGGCGCGCTGACCAAGGTGCAGGCGCGCCACAAGGCGGACACGGCGAAGGACTGGGAGGCCTGGGTTGACCTGGCCGCGAACGCCACCACCCACACCGTGACCGGCCTGACCAACGGCGAGCTCTACAACTTCGAGGTGCGGGCGGAGAACGCCTCCGGCCCCGGCGCGGCGGCGTCGGTCTCGGCCACCCCGGTTCCCCCGCTGGTGGCCCCGGGCGCGCCGACCAACCTGAGCGCGGTGCCCGGCGACACCGAGGTGGTGGTGCTGTGGACCCTGCCCACCAACACCAGGCAGATCGACAGCGTCGAGCTGCGCCACAAGGTGAAGACGGCCCCCGACACCGGCTGGAGCCAGTGGACCTCCCTGGCCGGCACGGCGGAGCGCTCCCGGGTGACGGGCCTGGCCAACGGCACCGACTACCTGTTCGAGGTCCGTGCGGTGAACGCCGCGGGCACGGGCCCGTCGGCCAGCGTGGAGGGCACGCCGCAGCTGGCGAAGCCGTCGGCCCCGAGCAACCTGCAGGCCAGCGCCGGCGACACACAAGTGACCCTGACCTGGGACCTGCCGGACAAGGGCACCGTGGACACCATCGACGTGCGCCACAAGAAGAAGACGGACACGAGCTGGAACCAATGGACCCGGCTGGCCAAGGACGCCACCACCAGCACCGTGACCGCCCTCGACAACGGCGTGACCTACGAGTTCGAGGTCCGCGCCAGCAACCTCGCCGGCAGCAGCGACTCGGTGGCCGTGGACGCCCAGCCGAAGCTGGCGGCGCCCGATGCGCCGACCAACCTGACGGCCACCGCCGGCAACGCCCAGGTCACGCTCAACTGGACGCTGCCGACGAACACGAGTTTCATTGGCAAGGTGGTGGTGCGTTACCGCGAGGCGTCGGAAACCGAATGGGGGACGCCGCAGTTGCTGTCGAGAACGGCGACCTCCTACACGGCAACGGGCCTGACCAACGGCACGGCGTACACGTTCCAGGTGCAGGTGCAGAACAATGCGGGCGAAGGCGCGGCGACGGTGGATGCGACGCCGCGGGCCCCGACTCCAGCGCGCACGCTAACTTTCACCTTCTCCGATGACGGCACCACCACCACCATTGCCGCCTCCGGAAGCCTGGATATGTCTGGCTTCACAGATGTCGGGGATACCGTGCCGGAACACGTCATTTACATCAAGATAGACGATACCGATGAACTCTGGGCTTTTCATCCGGCGTCGCTCGCCAACGGCGCCCCATCGAGGCGCTACGAGGATCTGCCGGACTTCACCAAGACCGGTAGGAGTTCCTTCACGGGTTACAACGAAATATTAAACCTGGCCAACTACAGCAACGATTTCACCATCCTGTTCAACACCTACCGCAAGTACATGATCGTGGACAAGGCCAGCCTCAACGGGGACATCTATAACCCAACGGGCAAGACGGTAACGTACTCCGGCACCGTGCTCGATAGCTTGGGCGACAACGATTTCCACATCGAGCTTGCGTTTGGCAATCAGAAGATCGTTTACACGGCAACACCGCCGCCGGTACCCGCCGCGCCCGCCAACCTGGCCGCCGCGCCCGGCGACACCGAAGTCACCCTGAGCTGGAACAACCCGAACGATTCCAGCATCACCAAGTACCAGCTCCGCCAGGCGCAAGGCGCAAGCGTGCCCGGCAGCACCGCCTGGGCCGACATCACCGGCAGCGGCGCCGGCACCACCAGCCACACGGTCACCGGCCTGACCAATGGCCAGCAATACGCCTTCCAGATCCGGGCGGTGAACAACGCCGGCAACAGCGACGCCTCCGACACCGTCACCGCGACGCCGCGGGTCGACACTGATCCCAGCTTCGGCACCGAGACCATCGCCGACCAGAACTACACCAAGGACACGGCGATAGCCACGCTGACCCTGCCCGAAGCCACCGGCGGCAACGGCACCCTGACCTACAGCCTGAACCCGGCCGCCCCCGCGGGCCTGAACTTCGACGCCACCAACCGCACCCTCACCGGCACCCCGAGCGCGGTCCAGGATGCGACGCAGTACACCTACACCGCCACCGACGCCGACGGCGACACGGCCAGCCTGACGTTCAACATCACCGTCGCCGAGGCGGTCGAGCCGCCCGCCAAGCCCAGGAACTTCGCCGCCGTGGCCGGCGACACGGAAGTCACCCTGAACTGGGAAGATCCCCGGGACGACAGCATCACCAAGTACCAGATTTTCGACTTTGAAAACGTGGGCATTGACCTGTGGGATGACATTCCCGGCAGCGGCGCCACCACCGTCACCCACACGGTGACCGGCCTGACCAACGGCACCGAGTACAGCTTCCAGATCCGCGCCGTGGCCGGCAGCCTGCCGGGCGACGCCTCGGACGCGGTCAAGGCGACGCCGCAAGTGGCGGTTCCGGACGCCCCGGACAACCTGACGGCCACCGCGGGCGACCGCTCGGTGAGCCTGAGCTGGGACCTGCCCACCAACGCCAGCGTGCTCGACAAGGTGCAGGTGCGCCACCAGGCCCGGGGTGAGACCACCTGGGAGCCTTGGACCGATCTGGCCGCGGACGCCACCACCCACACCGTGGCCAACCTGAAGAACGGCCAGGACTACCTCTTCGAAGTGCGCGCGGAGAGCGCGTCCGGCGCCGGCCCGGCGGCGCGGACGGCCGGAACGCCGGAGCTGGCGGTCCCCGGCGCCCCGACCGGGCTCAGCGCCACGGCGGGCAACGCCGAAGTGGACCTGGCCTGGACGCTGCCCACCAACACCAGCGAGATCGACACCGTGCAGGTGCGCTGGAAGGCCACGGTCGACCTGCCGTTCGACGACGCCCGCGACAAGTGGACCGACCTGCCGTCCGCCGACGCCACCAGCCACAAGGTCACCGGCCTGACCAATGGCACCGGCTACACCTTCCAGGTGCGCGCCACCAACAGCGCCGGCAACGGCGACCCCGCCACCGGCGCGGCGACGCCACGGGCGCCCCCGCTGGTGACGCCGGGCGCGCCGACCAACCTGAGCACGGTGCCCGGCGACACCGAGGTGGTGGTGCTGTGGACCCTGCCCACCAACACCAGCCAGATCGACAGCGTCGAACTGCGCCACAAGGTGAAGACGGCCCCCGACACCGGCTGGAGCCAGTGGACCTCCCTGGCCGGCACGGCGGAGCGTTCCCGGGTGACGGGCCTGGTCAACGGCACCGACTACCTGTTCGAGGTCCGCGCCGTGAACACCGCGGGCACGGGCCCGTCCGCCAGCGTGGAGGGCACGCCGCAGCTGTCGAAGCCCTCGTCCCCCAGCAACCTGCAGGCCAGCGCCGGCGACACAACGGTGACCCTGACCTGGGACCTGCCGGACAAGGGCACCGTGGACAGCATCGACGTGCGCCACAAGAAGAGGGCGGACACAAGCTGGGGCCAATGGACCCTGCTGGCGGCGGATGCCACCACCCACACCGTGACCGGCCTCGACAACGGCGTGCCCTACGAGTTCCAGGTCCGCGCCACCAACGCCGCCGGCAGCAGCGACCCGGTGGCCGTGGCCGGAACGCCGAAGCTGGCGGTCCCGGACGCCCCCGGCAACCTGACCGCCACCGTGGGCGACGGCGCGGTGGGCCTGACCTGGGACCTGCCCACCAACACCAGCGAAATCGACAAGATGCAGGTGGCCTACCGGGAGTCGGGCGCGGCCAACTACCTGCCCTGGGTCGACCTGGCGAAGGACGCCACCAGTTACGACGTCACCGGCCTGACCAACGGCACCGAGTACAACTTCATCGTGCGCGCGCTGAACGGCGCGGGCCGCGGCGCCGAGGCGAAGGTGGACGCGACGCCCGAGGCGGGGCCGGGCAAGGTGCCGTCCGCGCCGGCCGACCTGGCGGCGACGGCCGGCGACACCCAAGTGACGTTGACGTGGACCCATGCGCGGGACAACAGCATCACCAAGTACCAGGTCCGCTACATTGAAGGCGCCAGCGTGCCCGACAGCGAGCCTTGGACCGACATCGCCGGCAGCAACGCCGGCACCACCGGTCACACGGTGACCGGCCTGACCAACGACACCCTGCACGCCTTCGAGATCCGCGCGGTGAACGCCGACGGCGCCGGCGCGGCCTCGGCCGTCACGGCGACGCCGAAGCTGGCGATCCCCGAAGCCCCCGGCAACCTGACCGCGGCCCCCGGCGACGGCAAAGTCGGCCTGACCTGGGACCTGCCCACCAACACCAGCGAAATCGACAGGATGCAGGTGGCACACAAGCTGAAGAGCGCGGCGAACTTCCAGCCCTGGGTCGACCTGGCGAAGGACGCCACCAGCCACGAGGTCACCGGCCTGACCAACGGCAGCGAGTACACATTCATCGTGCGCGCGCTGAACGGCGCCGGCCGCGGCGCCGTGGCGGAGGTGGATTCGACGCCGGTGGCGGTGCCGACCGCGCCGACCGGCCTGGCGGCGGCCCCCGGCGACACGCAAGTCGTCCTGAGCTGGACCCTGCCGACCAACTCTGGCGCGCTGACCAAGGTGCAGGCGCGCCACAAGGCGGACACGGCGAAGGACTGGGAGGCCTGGGTTGACCTGGCCGCGAACGCCACCACCCACACGGTGACCGGCCTGACCAACGGCGAGCTCTACAACTTCGAGGTGCGGGCGGAGAACGCCTCCGGCCCCGGCGCGGCGGCGTCGGTCTCGGCCACCCCGGTTCCCCCGCTGGTGGCCCCGGGCGCGCCGACCAACCTGAGCGCGGTGCCCGGCGACACCGAGGTGGTGGTGCTGTGGACCCTGCCCACCAACACCAGGCAGATCGACAGCGTCGAGCTGCGCCACAAGGTGAAGACGGCCCCCGACACCGGCTGGAGCCAGTGGACCTCCCTGGCCGGCACGGCGGAGCGCTCCCGGGTGACGGGCCTGGCCAACGGCACCGACTACCTGTTCGAGGTCCGTGCGGTGAACGCCGCGGGCACGGGCCCGTCGGCCAGCGTCGAGGGCACGCCGCAGCTGTCGAAGCCCTCGTCCCCCAGCAACCTGCAGGCCAGCGCCGGCGACACCCAGGTGACCCTGACCTGGGACCTGCCGGACAAGGGCACCGTGGACAGCATCGACGTGCGCCACAAGAAGAGGGCGGACACGAGCTGGGGCCAATGGACCCGGCTGGCGGCGGACGCCACCACCCACACCGTGACCGGTCTCGACAACGGCGTGCCCTACGAGTTCGAAGTCCGCGCCAGCAACGGCGCCGGCAGCAGCGACTCGGTGGCGGTGGACGCCCAGCCGAAGCTGGCGGTGCCCGAAGCCCCGACGAGCCTGACGGCAACCGGCGGCAACGCCCAGGTCGAATTGAGCTGGACGCTGCCGACCAACGCCAGCGTGATCGGCGCGGTGCAGGTGCGCTGGAAGGCCACCGCCGACCTGCCGTTCAACGACGCCAGCGACGCCTGGACAGACCTCGCCGGCACGGCCACCGCCTACACGGCCACCGGCCTGACCAACGGCACCGGCTACACCTTCGAAGTGCGCGCCACCAACACCGCCGGCGACGGCCCCGCGGCCACCGCCTCGGCCACGCCGGAAGCACCGAATAGGCCGCCGATCATTGCCAGCGCCATTGACGACTTGAGGATTGGCACTAACCCTCACAATGACACTGACCTTGCGCCGGTGACCATAGACCTCTCGCCTGTGTTTACGGACCCCGACGGCGACACCCTTAGCTACACGGCAATATCAGGGGCTAAAAATGTACCGCAACCGCCTGTGCGCAACAGGGTGAACGGCGACAAGTTGGAGTTGACGCCCACTGGGCGTGACGGGCCCACGACGGTCGAAGTGACGGCCAACGATGGCAGGGGCGGCAAGGTGACGGACACGTTCATTGCTAACGCCGTTGACCAGATTCGTCCTGCCGCAGCAGAGAACCTGCGCCTCACGGCCGGGGTTGCGGAGCTCACGGTGTCTTGGACCTGGAAAGACGACACGGTCGGGGTCTGCTCGCTGGAAACCGACCCCCTGAGCCCCTCGTGGTTCCAGCTCGAGTACAAGAAATCGACGCTGAACGACTGGAATGACCTGGACGCGGAGAACCTGCCCGCCAACGACGCCGATCGTGGCCGGTTCCGGCTCGACAGCAACACATACAACTTGAACACCTTGCGGGAGTTCGTGATCGAGCAGGTCGGCGATCTCGGGGTCGCGCTGGACCCGGTCGAATACGACGTTCGCCTTACCGCCTACAGTGGGCCGTGCAAGGACAATTACTCGCCATATGGAGAGAGATCCCCCTGGAGCCCCTCCGTGGAAGGCAGCGCCACTGTGCTGCCGACGGAGCCGGCCGCGCCGACGGGACTGACCGCGACCGCGGGCGACACCCAGGTGACGCTGGGCTGGACCGACCCGCAGAACACCAGCATCACCAAGTACCAGTTCCGCCAGGCCCAAGGCGAAACCGTGCCGGACAGCACAACCTGGACCGACATCGTCGGCAGCGGCGCCACCACCATCAGCCACACCGTCACCGGCCTGACCAACGGCACCAAGTATGCGTTCCAGATCCGCGCCGTGAACGTGGAAGGCAACAGCGACGCCTCCAACACCGCCACCGCAACACCCGTGCTGGCCATTCCCGACGCGCCGACGGAGTTCAGCGCCACCCGCGGCAACGCCCAGGCCACCTTGAACTGGACGCTGCCCACCAACGCCAGCGTCATCGACGACGTGCAGGTGCGCTGGAAGGCCACCGCCGACCTGCCGTTCGACGACGCCACCGACACCTGGACGGGCCTCAGCGACGGCACGGCCACCACCTACACGGTCACCGGCCTGACCAACGGCACCGGCTACACCTTCGAAGTGCGCGCCATCAACAGCGCCGGCAACGGCCCCGCGGCCACCACGAGCGTGACGCTGTCGGACAACCTGCCGCCGCGGGTGTCGAGCATCCTGCGTCAGGACCCGGCCACTTCGCCGACCAACGCGGACGCGGTGACCTGGCGCGTGACGTTCAGCGAGGCGGTGGAGAACGTGACCAGCGCGGACTTCGAGGTTGCGGGCGCGGGCACGCCGACGCTGACGGTGACGGCAGAGGGCGCCAGCGGCAGCACCTGGGACGTGCAGGCGAGCGCCGGCGATCTGGCGGATCTGGACGGCACGGTGACGCTGTCGTTCGCGAACGACCAGGACATCGAGGACGACGAAGGCAACGCGCTGACGGACACGACGCCGACGGGGACCAACGACAACACCTACGTGCTGGACAACACGGCACCGAGAATCCACGTCATCCGGCGTTACGACGACATCAAGGGGCGCACGGAGGTCCCGGACGACCCACTGTCGCCGACAAACCTGGACTCGGTGGATTGGTTCTTGGTGTTCACCGAAACCGTTCGGAGGGCGGAGGCCTTGACACCGGGGACCTACGAGGTCTCCTTCGACCCGCCAATCACGGAACAGCCGACCCTGACCTTGAGACCGTTCAACCATCAGTCGAATGATCCGTGCCTCACTACCTACTTCATGAAGCTCTCCGGCGGCGGGTTGGCCAACTACAACGGCGAGGTCACCGTAGCGCTGAAGTCGGATGCTGTGATCACGGACTGCGCCGGCAATGCGCTCGAGAACCAGACGCCGACCCTCGTCAACCAAGACACGTACGTGCTGGACAACACCGGCCCGTCGGTGGCAATCACGGGCGTTTCGGGGACGGTCACCGCACCGGTTGATGCGACCTTCACGTTCGGCGAGCCGGTCACCGGATTCGAGGCCGGCGACATCACGCTGACCAACGCGGACGCTTCGGAGCCCACCCTGGTTGACGCAAACCAGGGGATCTACACCGTAACCATCACGCCGAGAGTGGACGGCGAGTTCAGCGTCGGCCTGCCGGCGGGCGTGGTGCAGGACGCCCTCGGCAACGGCAACTTGGCCGCCACCACGGTGACCGCGATCTTCGAGTCGCCTGCATCGTCCCCCACCAGCGCCGACTTCACGCAGATCGTGAACAAGCCGAGCACCCAGTTGGTGGCGTCCCGGGGCACCGACAGCATATTCGCCTTCACGCCAGGAAGCACGAGGAGCGCCGCGGAGTTCTATCAGGTCAAGGTGTTGACGCTGCCGCACAAGGGCACGCTGAAGACGGTGCCCTACGGCCGCAACTCGAGGGCGGACGAGGACGACGTGCGCGTGAACGAAACGGTGCCGGTGACCGACATCCAGCAGTCGAGTTCGGTGAAGGTGCTGGCGTTCTTCCCGCCGGAAGACAACGACAGCTTCACAACGAGTTTCCGGTTCAAGGTGATTGACCAGTTGGGCACGGAACGCATGGAGTCCGCGGCGACCTACACGGCTACGCTGGACTTCCGGGGCACGACGGTGGACAGCGTTCCGCGCCTGACGGCGGCCCCGGCGGACCAGGAATTCACCGTGGGCGAGACGGTGGACCAGCAGTTCGTGTGGTCCAACTCCGGCAACGGCAAGCTGAAGTACACCCTGGATCCGGCGGCGCTGCCCGCAGGCCTGACCTACGATGGCGACGGCCCCGACGACACCGGCGTCGGCCTGGGTGCGAGCAACGCGCCGCGTTTCAAGGGTACGCCGACGCGGGTGACGGCGGCCACGACCTACACCCTGACCGTTTCCGACACCGATAACGTGACGGGCGCGGCGGACGAAGCCACGGCAACCTTCAAGATCACGGTGGT
Organism: Candidatus Azophilus sp.; assembly: GCA_965221465.1. Taxonomy (GTDB): domain Bacteria; phylum Pseudomonadota; class Gammaproteobacteria; order Pseudomonadales; family Azotimanducaceae; genus Azophilus. The sequence continues at coordinate 3,539,886 of OZ244892.1, read as the reverse complement.
GGCCTCCCAGGAGCTCCTGACGGCGCCGACTGACCTGGCGGCCAAGGAAGGCGCCAACATCGGCGACGTGGATCTCACTTGGCGCGCGATCCCCATCGCCAGCAAGTGGCAGGTGCGCTACAAGCAGGACAACGGCGACTACTCGGCCTGGACGGACGTGCCGAACAGCGACGCCAGCACCACCGGCCACACGGTGACGGGCCTGATGGGCGGCGGCACCTACACCTTCGCCGTGCGCGCGGTGAACGGTGGCGGTGTCGGGCCGGCCAGCGAAGTGAGCCTGACGCTGGGCAAGCTGCGGGTGACGCCGGCCAGCCTCAGGATCCTTGCCGGTGCCAGCGACACGTTCACCGTGGTGCCGACCACGGCGCCGAGCGGCACGGTTTCCGTGGCCGTGGCCAGCGACAACACGAATGTGACCGTGGAGCCGACGACCCCCCTGACCTTCACCACCACGGACTACGCCACGCCGCAGACCGTGACCGTGAGGATGGCGCCGGCCGCGGCCGAGGTCGATGCACTGGATGCGACGGTGAGCCTGACCGCCAGCGGCGGCGGCTTCGACAATGCCACGGCCTCGGTGTCGGTGAGCTTGAACCCGCGGCCGAGCTTCGGCACCCAGACGATCGCCGACCAGAACTACAGGCAGCACGAGCAGATCACGTCGGTGACGCTGCCGGAGGCGACGGGCGGCGACGGCACGCTGACCTACAGCTTGAGCCCGATCCTGGCGACGGGCCTCACCTTCGACGCGAACACCCGCATCCTCGCGGGCAGGCCGGGCGATTCCCAGGCGACGACCACGTACACCTACACCGCAACGGACAGCGAGGGCGACACGGCGACCCTCTCGTTCGACATCACCATTGATCCGGCCCAGCCCTCGGATCGTACGCTGGAGTTCACCTTCTACGATGACGGCGAAACCGTGACCATTGAGGGCCGGGGCAGTGTGGATGGCAAGGCATTCACCAAAGGTCCCAACCCGCTGCTGTCATCGCACGGATTCACGGGCCTGAAGCTGAACGACGACTCCGGGATGCTCTGGCAAATTACGCCGCCGGGCGGGGACACCACCACGCGAGTTCAGGAATTTTTGGATATCCCGACGTTCTCGACCTCCGGCATCACGTCCTACACCGGCAAAACGGAGATCTCCCCAAGCGACTTGGTCAACTACACCAAGGACTTCGTGTTCATTTTGGACATTTCCATTCTAATTAAGGAAGCATCATGGCTGATCGTAGACGAGAACAATCTCGACAATGATCTCATCTACGACCTGACGGGCAAGAAGGTGACGTTCAAGGGCACCCTGATGGATGTGTTGGGGGACAACGACTTCAACGTCCAGCACAGGAGCGCCGAAGGGGTCGGCCTCAAGCAGGACTTCGTTTTCAAGACCGCGTCCCCATCCACGGTGCCGGGCGCGCCAACCGGCCTGACGGCGACGGCGGGTGATGCGCAGGTTGAATTGGCCTGGGCCGACCCGTCGGACAGCTACATCTCCGGCTACCAGGTGCGCTACGGCGAAGGCACCACCGTGCCGGACAGCGCGACCTGGACGGACATCACTCCCAGCCGCGCCGGCACCACCAGCCACACCGTGACCGGCCTGACCAACGGCACCGAGTACGCCTTCGAGATTCGGGCTGTGAACGTCCGGGGCAACGGCAAAGCCTCGGACCAGGTGACGGCCAAGCCACCGCCGTTGCCGGACGCGCCCACGAATCTGACGGCGACGGGGGGCGACGCCGAGGTGACGTTGAACTGGGACGACCCGTCGAACTCCACCATCACCAAGTACCAGTTGCGCTACGAGTCGGATCCAAGCGATGGCGAGCCAGGCGTGAGCGTGCCTTGGACGGACATTCCAGACAGCGGTGCGGACACGACCACGCACACGGTGACGGGTCTGACCAATGGCCCGTATCACACCTTCGAGCTCCGCGCGGTGAATGCGGGCGGCGAAGGTCCCTCGGCCGAGGTGACGGCGATACCGTCGATCGACGGGCAGCCGGCTGCCCCAACGATCGTCAGCGTGGGGCCGGGTTCCGCGGACATGGATCTCGACGTGGTCTGGAGCTGGAGTGCCGGCAGCACGGCTTGTGAAGCCTCGAGTTACACCGTCCAATACAGGAAGAACGGCTTGGCCGGTTGGGATGACACCAACCCGAACAGTCCCGACCGGGGAATCTTTGAAGTGTATGAAGATCTCGGCACTGAGGTTTCCGATAAGCGCTTCACCATCAACGCGCAAACCCGGGGTCACAATCAGCCCAACGAGATTGGCGTGTCGCTCGCAGACACGACTTACGATGTCCGCATGTTCGTCTACTCGTACATCTGCGATGCGCACAGCGCCCAAGACCTCGATGGCGAGAGCGGCAGGCCGCTCTACCTGCTGGGCAAGCCGACCAGCTTCACCGCAACGGCGGGTGATGCGAAGGCGACGCTGGCGGCAACGGTGGAGCAGCGCGGTCCGGCGATCCAGAAGTGGCAGTACACCTACAAGGAGGGCGACGGCGGCGCCTACATCGACTGGGCCGACATCGCCGACAGCGCTTCCTTGTCGATTTCCGACAAGGACGTTACAGGCCTGACCAACGGCACGACTTACACCTTCAAGGTGCGCGGTTACCACGAGCAAGGCGCGGGCGCCGAGTCCGACGAAGTGACGGTCACGCCCACAGTCGACACAATGCCGGACTTTGGCACGGCCACGGTCGAGAACCAGACTTACACCCAGAACACGGTAATCAACACCCTGACGCTGCCTGAGGCAACTGGCGGCAATAGTCCGCTGACCTACACGCTGACTCCAGACGCCCCGGACGGCCTGACATTCAATGCCACGAACCGCACGCTGACCGGCACACCGACCACGGCGCAGCGGGCGACGCAGTACACCTACACCGCCACGGACGACGACGGTGACACGGCGACCCTCACCTTCAACATCACCGTCGAGGCGCTGCCGGTGCCGGCGGCACCCACTGGCCTGGCGGCCGCGGCGGGTAATGCCCGGGTAGTCCTGACGTGGACGGATCCGAGCAACGACAGCATCAGCAAGTACCAGCTTCGCTACGGTGCGGGCTCCAGCGTGCCGTCCACCGAAACCTGGGCCGACATCCCCGGCAGCGGCGCCACCACCGTGCGGCACGAGATCACGGGCCTGACCAACGACACCCAGTACGCCTTCGAGATCCGCGCGGTGAACGCCACCGGCGAGGGCGCGGCCGCCGGCCCGGTGACGGCGACGCCTTCGACCAACACGACGCCAAGCTTCGGCACGCGACCACGGCGCAGCGGGCGACGCAGTACACCTACACCGCCACGGACGACGACGGTGACACGGCGACCCTCACCTTCAACATCACCGTCGAGGCGCTGCCGGTGCCGGCGGCACCCACTGGCCTGGCGGCCGCGGCGGGTAATGCCCGGGTAGTCCTGACGTGGACGGATCCGAGCAACGACAGCATCAGCAAGTACCAGCTTCGCTACGGTGCGGGCTCCAGCGTGCCGTCCACCGAAACCTGGGCCGACATCCCCGGCAGCGGCGCCACCACCGTGCGGCACGAGATCACGGGCCTGACCAACGACACCCAGTGCCTTCGGCCGCGCGGTGAACGACCGGCGAGGGCGCGGCCGCCGGCCCGGTGACACGCCTTCGACCAACACGACGCCAAGCTTCGGCACCGAACGGTTGCGGACCAGAGCTATGTGCAGAACACGGCGATCGCCACGCTGACCCTGCCGCAGGCGGAGGGCGGCGACGCGCCGCTGACGAGCGCGCGCCACCGGCGACGCGTGACGGCGGCACGACGAAGCTCGGCACGGGGTTGCCTGTGCACCATCGCCACGCTGACCCTGCCGCAGGCCCACGTACCTACAGCCTGACCCCGGACGCCCCGGAGGGCCTGACATTCAACGCCACGAACCGCACCCTCACCGGTACGCCCACGGAATCACAGTCGGCGACGACGTACACCTACACGGTGACCGACAACGACGGCGACGCGGTGAGCCTGACGTTCGACATCACCATCGCCGAGGACAAGATGCCGACCTTCGGTACGGCCACGGTGGAGAACCAGACGTACACCCAGAACACGGAGATCGCCACCCTGACGCTGCCGCAAGCGAGCAACGGCGACATCCCGCTGACCTACACGTTGACCCCGAACGCCCCGGACGGCCTGACGTTCGACGCCACGAACCGCACCCTCACCGGCACACCGACCACGGCGCAGCGGGCGACGCAGTACACCTACACCGCCACGGACGACGACGGTGACACGGCGACCCTCACCTTCAACATCACCGTCGAGGCGCTGCCGGTGCCGGCGGCACCCACTGGCCTGGCGGCCGCGGCGGGTAATGCCCGGGTAGTCCTGACGTGGACGGATCCGAGCAACGACAGCATCAGCAAGTACCAGCTTCGCTACGGTGCGGGCTCCAGCGTGCCGTCCACCGAAACCTGGGCCGACATCCCGAACAGCGGCGCCACCACCGTGCGGCACGAGATCACGGGCCTGACCAACGATACGCAGTACGCGTTCGAGATCCGCGCGGTGAACAACACGGGCGAGGGCGCGGCGGCCGGCCCGGTGACGGCAACGCCTTCGACCAACACGACGCCAAGCTTCGGCACGCGCACGGTTGCGGACCAGAGCTACGTCCAGAACACGGAGATCGCCACGCTGACCCTGCCGCAGGCGGAAGGCGGTGACGCCCCGCTGACCTACAGCCTGGCCCCGGATGCCCCGGACGGCCTGACCTTCAACGCCACGAACCGCACCCTCACGGGTACGCCCACGGCATCGCAGTCGGCGACGACGTACACCTACACGGTGTCCGACAACGACGGCGACGCGGTGAGCCTGACGTTCGACATCACCATCGCCGAGGACAAGATGCCGACCTTCGGTACGGCCACGGTTGAGAACCAGACGTACACCCAGAACACGGAGATCGCCACCCTGACGCTGCCGCAAGCGAGCAACGGCGACATCCCGCTGACCTACACGCTGACCCCGAACGCCCCGGCGGGCCTGACCTTCAACGCCACGAACCGCACCCTCACCGGCACGCCGACCACGGCCCAGCGGGCGACGCAGTACACCTACACCGCCACCGACGACGACGGTGACACGGCGACGCTGACGTTCAACATCACGGTCGAGGCGCTTCCGGTGCCGTCTGCGCCCACGGGCCTGGCCGCCGCGGCGGGTAATGCCCGGGTAGTCCTGACGTGGACGGATCCGGGCAACGACAGCATCAGCAAGTACCAGGTGCGCTACGGTGCGGGCTCCAGCGTGCCGGCCACCGAAACCTGGGCCGACATCCCGAACAGCGGCGCCACCACCGTGCGGCACGAGATCACGGGCCTGACCAACGATACGCAGTACGCGTTCGAGATCCGCGCGGTGAACAACACGGGCGAGGGCGCGGCGGCCGGCCCGGTGACGGCAACGCCTTCGACCAACACGACGCCAAGCTTCGGCACGCGCACGGTTGCGGACCAGAGCTACGTCCAGAACACGGAGATCGCCACGCTGACCCTGCCGCAGGCGGAAGGCGGTGACGCCCCGCTGACCTACAGCCTGGCCCCGGACGCGCCGGACGGCCTGGCCTTCAACGCCACGAACCGCACCCTCACCGGTACGCCCACGGCATCGCAGTCGGCGACGACGTACACCTACACGGTGACCGACAACGACGGCGACGCGGTGAGCCTGACGTTCACCATCACGATCGCCGAGGACAAGATGCCGACCTTCGGTACGGCCACGGTGGAGAACCAGACGTACACGCAGAACACGGCGATCACGACGCTGAACCTGCCGGCGGCAAGCGACGGCGACATCCCGCTGACCTACACGCTGACCCCGAACGCCCCGGCGGGCCTGACCTTCAACGCCACGAACCGCACCCTGACCGGCACGCCGACCACGGCCCAGCCGGCGACGCAGTACACCTACACCGCCACCGACGACGACGGTGACACGGCGACGCTGACGTTCACCATCACGGTCGAGGCGCTGCCGGTGCCGGCGGCACCCACTGGCCTGGCAGCGGCGGCCGGCAACGCCAGGGTGATCCTGACCTGGACCGACCCGGGCAACGACAGCATCAGCAAGTACCAGGTGCGCTACGGCGCAGGCGCGAGCGTGCCGGCCACCGAAACCTGGGCCGACATCCCGAACAGCGGCGCCACCACCGTGCGGCACGAGATCACGGGCCTGACCAACGACACCCAGTACGCCTTCGAGATCCGCGCGGTGAACGCCACCGGCGAGGGTGCGGCGGCCGGCCCGGTGACGGCAACGCCTTCGACCAACACGACGCCAAGCTTCGGCACGCGAACGGTTGCGGACCAGAACTACGTCCAGAACACGGAGATCGCCACGCTGACCCTGCCGCAGGCGGAAGGTGGCGACGCGCCGCTGACCTACAGCCTGACCCCGGACGCCCCGGACGGCCTGACCTTCAACGCCACGAACCGCACTCTCACGGGCACGCCCACGGCATCGCAGTCGGCGACGACGTACACCTACACCGTCACCGACAACGACGGCGACGCGGTCAGCCTGACGTTCACCATCACCATCGCCGAGGACAAGATGCCGACGTTCGGCGCGGCCACGGTGGAGAACCAGACGTACACGCAGAACACGGCGATCACGACGCTGAACCTGCCGGCGGCAAGCGACGGCGACATCCCGCTGACCTACACGCTGACCCCGAACGCCCCGGCGGGCCTGACCTTCAACGCCACGAACCGCACCCTGACCGGCACGCCGACCACGGCCCAGCCGGCGACGCAGTACACCTACACCGCCACCGACGACGACGGTGACACGGCGACGCTGACGTTCACCATCACGGTCGAGGCGCTGCCGGTGCCGGCGGCACCCACTGGCCTGGCGGCCGCGGCGGGTAATGCCCGGGTAGTCCTGACGTGGACGGATCCGAGCAACGACAGCATCAGCAAGTACCAGCTTCGCTACGGTGCGGGCTCCAGCGTGCCGTCCACCGAAACCTGGGCCGACATCCCCGGCAGCGGCGCCACCACCGTGCGGCACGAGATCACGGGCCTGACCAACGACACCCAGTACGCCTTCGAGATCCGCGCGGTGAACAACACTGGCGAGGGCGCGGCGGCCGGCCCGGTGACGGCAACGCCCTCGACCAACACGACGCCAAGCTTCGGCACGCGAACGGTTGCGGACCAGAGCTATGTGCAGAACACGGCGATCGCCACGCTGACCCTGCCGCAGGCGGAGGGCGGCGACGCCCCGCTGACCTACAGCCTGGCCCCGGATGCCCCGGACGGCCTGACCTTCAACGCCACGAACCGCACCCTCACGGGTACGCCCACGGCATCGCAGTCGGCGACGACGTACACCTACACGGTGTCCGACAACGACGGCGACGCGGTGAGCCTGACGTTCGACATCACCATCGCCGAGGACAAGATGCCGACCTTCGGTACGGCCACGGTGGAGAACCAGACGTACACCCAGAACACGGAGATCGCCACCCTGACGCTGCCGCAAGCGAGCAACGGCGACATCCCGCTGACCTACACGTTGACCCCGAACGCCCCGGACGGCCTGACGTTCGACGCCACGAACCGCACCCTCACCGGCACACCGACCACGGCGCAGCGGGCGACGCAGTACACCTACACCGCCACCGACGACGACGGTGACACGGCGACGCTGACGTTCAACATCACGGTCGAGGCGCTGCCGGTGCCGTCTGCGCCCTCGGGCTTGGCCGCCGCGGCGGGTAATGCCCGGGTAGTCCTGACGTGGACGGACCCGGACAACGACAGCATCAGCAAGTACCAGGTGCGCTACGGCGCAGGCTCCAGCGTGCCGTCCACCGAAACCTGGGCCGACATCCCGAACAGCGGCGCCACCACCGTGCGGCACGAGATCACGGGCCTGACCAACGACACCCAGTACGCCTTCGAGATCCGCGCGGTGAACGCCACCGGCGAGGGTGCGGCGGCCGGCCCGGTGACGGCAACGCCTTCGACCAACACGACGCCAAGCTTCGGCACGCGGACGGTTGCGGACCAGAGCTACGTCCAAAACACGGAGATCGCCACGCTGACGCTGCCGCAGGCGGAAGGCGGCGATGCCCCGCTGACCTACAGCCTGGCCCCGGACGCCCCGGAGGGCCTGACCTTCAACGCCAGGAGGCGCACCCTGAGCGGGACGCCGACGGCATCGCAGGCGGCGACGGCCTACACCTACACCGTCACGGACAACGACGGCAGCACGGCGAGCCTGACGTTCACCATTACGATCGCCGAGGACAAGATGCCGACCTTCGGCCCGGCCACGGTGGAGAACCAGACGTACACGCAGAACACGGAGATCGCCACCCTGACGCTGCCGCAAGCGAGCAACGGCGACATCCCGCTGACCTACACGCTGACCCCGAACGCCCCGGATGGCCTGACCTTCAACGCCACGAACCGCACGCTGACCGGCACACCGACCACGGCGCAGCGGGCGACGGCTTACACCTACACCGCCACCGACGACGACGGTGACACGGCGACGCTCACCTTCAACATCACGGTCGAGGCGCTGCCGGTGCCGGCGGCGCCGACCGGTCTGGCGGCGGCGGCGGGTAACGCCAGGGTGATCCTGACGTGGACCGACCCGGACAACGACAGCATCAGCAAGTACCAGCTTCGCTACGGTGCGGGCTCCAGCGTGCCGTCCACCGAAACCTGGGCCGACATCCCCGGCAGCGGCGCCACCACCGTGCGGCACGAGATCACGGGCCTGACCAACGACACCCAGTACGCCTTCGAGATCCGCGCGGTCAACGCCACCGGCGAGGGCGCTGCCGCCGGCCCGGTGACGGCAACGCCCTCGACCAACACGACGCCGAGCTTCGGCACCCGGACGGTGGCGGACCAGAGCTACGTGCAGAACACGGCGATCACCCCGCTGACGCTGCCGCAGGCGGAAGGTGGCGACGCGCCGCTGACCTACAGCCTGAGCCCCGACGCCCCGGACGGCCTGACCTTCAACGCCACCAGCCGCACCCTCACGGGCACGCCCACGGGCACCCAGTCGGCGACGACGTACACCTATACGGTGACCGACAACGACGGCGACGCGGTCAGCCTGACGTTCGACATCACGATCACGGCGGACAAGATGCCGACCTTCGCCCCGGCCACGGTTGAGAACCAGACGTACATCCAGGACACGGAGATCACCACGCTAAACCTGCCGGCGGCGAGCGACGGCGACGCCCCGCTGACGTACAGCCTGACCCCGAACGCCCCGGATGGCCTGACGTTCGACGCCACGAACCGCACCCTGACCGGCACGCCCACGGGCACCCAGGCGGCAACGGCCTACACCTACACCGTGACCGACGAAGACGGCGACACGGCAACCCTGACATTCACCATCACCATCGAGGCCAATCGCTTGCCGAGTTTCGGCGCATTGACGATCGACGATCAGACTTACACGGAGAACACGGCGATTGCGGACCTGACGCTGCCGGCGGCGACCGGTGGGGACATCCCGCTGACCTACACGCTGACCCCGGACGCCCCGGTGGGCCTGACGTTCAACGCCACGAACCGCACGCTGAGCGGCACGCCGACCGCTGCGCAGTCGGCGACGACCTACACCTACACCGCGACCGACACAAACGGCGACGCGGTGAGCCTGACGTTCAGCATCACGATTTCGGCGGAAGGCACCCCGAACAACCCGCCGACGGTGGCCAACCCCATTGGCGACCGGACAGTAACGGTCGGTTCCGAGTTGACGGTGCAACTCGAGACGGCTGGCAGCCCGGTGTTCACCGACGCCGACGGCCACGACCTGAGGTACACGGCAACCTCGGATGACGAGACAAACGTGACCGTGGCGGTGTCGGACTCGGCGTTGACGGTCACCGGCGTGGCGGTAGGCAGCGCTGAGGTCACGGTAACGGCCAACGACAGCAACGGCGGCACGGCCTCGACCGCGTTCACGGTGACGGTGTCGAGCGGCGGTGGTGGCGGAGGCCCGGTAAATCGGGTGCCAACATTCGGCGACCAGACGATCGACGACCAGAGCTACACCCAGGACGAGGCGATCACCGCGCTGACGCTGCCGGCGGCGACGGGCGGCAATGGTGTGCTGACCTACAGCATCAGCCCCGAACTTCCGGCGGGCCTGAGTTTCGATGCTGAAACCCGCACGCTGAGCGGCACCCCGACGGAGGCGCAGTCGGCGACCACGTACACCTACACGGTAGAAGACTCCGACGACAACCGGGATTCGTCGGATGCCGCGACGTTGACCTTCGCGATCACGATAGAAGCGGCGGAAGACAGTGCCCCGAGCTTCGGCGATCAGACGATCGACGACCAGACCTACACACAGGACGAGGCGATCACGGCGCTGACCCTGCCGGCGGCGACGGGCGGCAACGGGACGCTGACCTACAGCATCAGCCCGGAGTTGCCGGCCGGTCTGAGCTTCGACGCAGCAACGCGAACGCTGAGCGGCACGCCGACCGAGGTGCAGGAGGCGACGACGTACACCTACACGGTAGAAGACTCCGACGACAACCGGGAATCGTCCGATGCCGCGACCCTGACCTTTGCGATCACGATAGAAGCGGGGGAAGACAGTGCCCCGAGCTTCGGCGATCAGACGATCGACGACCAGACTTATACGCAGGACGAGGCGATCACGGCGCTGACCCTGCCGGCGGCGACGGGCGGCAACGGGACGCTGACCTACAGCATCAGCCCGGAGTTGCCGGCCGGTCTGAGCTTCGACGCAGCAACGCGAACGCTGAGCGGCACCCCGACCGAGGTGCAGGAGGCAGTGACCTACACCTACACGGTGGAGGACTCGGACGACAACCGGGAGACGTCGGATGCCGCGACGCTGACCTTCGCGATCACGATAGAAGCGGCGGAAGACAGTGCCCCGAGCTTCGGCGATCAGACGATCGACGACCAGACCTACACACAGGACGAGGCGATCACGGCGCTGACCCTGCCGGCGGCGACGGGCGGCAACGGGACGCTGACCTACAGCATCACCCCGGAGTTGCCGGCAGGCCTGAGCTTCGATGCAGCGACCCGCACGCTGAGCGGCACGCCGACGGAGGCGCAGTCGGCGACCACGTACACCTACACGGTAGAGGACTCCGACGACAACCGGGAGACGTCGGATGAGGCGACGCTGACCTTCGCGATCACGATAGAAGCGCCGGAAGACAGCGCCCCGAGCTTTGGCGACCAGACGATCGACGACCAGACCTACACGCAAGACGAAGCCATCATGGCCGTGACGCTGCCAGCGGCGACGGGCGGCAACGGGACGCTGACCTACAGCATCACCCCGGCGCTGCCGGCAGGCCTGAGCTTCGATGCGGCGACCCGAATGCTGAGCGGCACACCGACGGAAGCGCAGTCGGCGACCACGTACACCTACACGGTAGAGGACGCCGACGACAACCGGGAGACGTCGGATGAGGCGACGCTGACCTTCGCGATCACGATAGAAGCGCCGGAAGACAGCGCCCCGAGCTTTGGCGACCAGACGATCGACGACCAGACCTACACGCAAGACGAAGCCATCATGGCCGTGACGCTGCCTGCGGCGACGGGCGGCAACGGGACGCTGACCTACAGCATCACCCCGGCGCTGCCGGCAGGCCTGAGCTTCGATGCGGCGACCCGAATGCTGAGCGGCACACCGACGGAAGCGCAGTCGGCGACCACGTACACCTACACGGCAGAAGACGCCGACGACAATCGGGAGGCATCCGACGCGGCGACGCTGACGTTCGCCATCACGGTCTCGGCGGACAACCAGGCGCCGGTTGTGGACAACCCGCTCGTCGACCTGACGGTGACGGCGGGCACCTCGGCGACTGTGGACCTTTCCGGTGTATTCAGCGACCCGGATCTGGATTCGCTGACCCTTTCCGCCGTCTCCGGAGACACCGGCATCGTAACGGTGTCGCTGTCGGGAACAACGCTGACGGTGAGCGGCCTGGCGGCGGGCTCGGCTACCGTTACGGTGACCGCCACCGACTCGTCCGGCGCCACTGTCGAAGACACGTTCAATGTGACCGTAGTCGCAGTGTCCGCTGACGATCAGGAGGCTCTGGAGGGCTGGTTGACGCGCTTTGGCCGAGCCGTGGCCGAGCAGGCCCTCGACGGCGTTGCCGAACGAATGGCGGCGCCACGCACGGCCGGCAGCGAAGGCGCAGTTGGCGGGGCGACATTGATGCCGGGCGACCGCTTCGGGGCCGAGGATGGCGCCCCATGGAACGACATCCATGGCGAGGGCGACGATTCGGCACTGTTCCGCGGTGCGACTGTGGCTGGCACTGGCCTGCAAAACCAGTCCGACAACATGGGTGTCGGCAATTCCCCGGATATGGAACGCGACTTGCCGCACTCGCAGACACTTGGCATCGGTGAGGTGCTGCGTCGCAGCAGCTTTACCCTGACTGGAAAACAAGACGCAAACGGCGGCAATTTCGCCCTGTGGGGCCGCGCTGCAGAGTCTCGTTTCAGCGGCCGGGACGGCGAATTCACGCCGGATGGCGAGTTGACGTCGGGAATGCTCGGGCTCGACTACGGCACCGACTCCTGGCTCGCGGGCGTTGCCGTCGCGCAAAGCTCGGGCAAGGGAAGCGCCATTAACGACTATGCGCTGTCGGCAGAGCAGGACGACGAGGAAATCAAGGCGTCACTGATTTCCGCAATACCCTACGGCTCGATTCAGGCAACCGAGAGAATCAAGCTTTGGGGCGCTGCGGGCTTCGGCAGCGGCGAGATGACGCTGCGGCCGGGCAACGGGCAACTCTTGAAGTCGGACCTCAGCTGGACGATGGCTGCCGGGGGCGCTCGGGGCGATCTCTTCGGGCGAGGGTCGCGGTCCGGGCTGGCGCTGGCGCTGACCTCGGATGCGCTTTGGGCGCGCACCAAACTGGATGAGGCACTGGCGTTGCCCGGCAGCCAGGGCGAGATCAGCCGAATCCGGCTTGGACTGGAGGGAAGCTGGGCCATTGCCGTCGGCAATCAGGGGTCTGCTATCGTCCCGAAACTGGAGATCGGCGGGCGCCACGACGGCGGCGATGCAGAAACCGGTACCGGCGTGGAAGTTGGCGGCGGCCTGGCCTGGACCGTCCCGACCCTGGGCCTCGAGCTGTCCTTCCAGGGCCGCACGCTGGTCTCGCACTCGGACGACGACTTCGAAAACAGCGGTTACGCCGTTTCGTTCCTCTATCGCCCGAATCCGGTGGCCGGGCTTGGCCCATCGTTGACGCTGACCCAGGATTGGGGCGGCCCGGCAACCGGCGGGCTCGATGCGCTCTTTGCCAAGAGCCCGCTGGAATCGCGACACGGCTACTCCCAAGGTGGCCGGTACACCGCCGAAGCGGCTTACGGGCTCCGCGCGTTCCGCGGACGGTTCATCAGCGGTCCACAGATGCGATTTGGCGGCGCCACGGGCAGCATGGAGTATGGGTTCGGTTGGTTCGTCGCACCCACGGTCAACGCGCCGAATCTCAGCGTTGGCCTGATGGTGATGCGTAGCGAGAGCGACGGCATCGACCCGGTGCATGGCGTAAGGCTGGAGTTCAGCGCCCGCTGGTAGGACGGCGTTGCCGCTATTGGCGGCGAGCCTTATCGTCGAACGGTGATTCTGCGGCCCCGTTTCGCACCAGCCTCGAGCAGGCATCGGGCGAGCCCGCATATCTCAGCAACTCCCTGCTGCGCGCGCCGATGCACTCGCGTAAGCGAGGCCGGGTTTCTTTCATGAAACACTTTTCCAAGCTATTGATTTTATTGAATTCGTTAGCGTGGCAAACATGGCCTTCGATCCGGCACCGAGAGCAGGTATACGGTACGTGCATCTGGCTAGCCGAATGGCGCACCAGGCGGCGAGATTTACCGCGACGATGGGCGCAAGCACGAGCCCAAACAGCGCCAGATACACGCACCGCACACCTGCTCTCTCCCAGTGTATTGCAGGTGTTCCTTGCGCGTCCTCGTCCCGGCGCGCCGGGTTGGGAACTCGCATGGAACAACTATTCCAAGTGATTGGTTTTATTGAATTCGCTAACCGAGGATTCCTTACCTTCGATCCGGCACCGAGAACCGGTATGCGGTACGTGCATGCGGCGCACCAGGCGGCGGCGCTTACCGCGACGATAGGCGCGAGCGCGAGCCTCAACAGCGCCGCATGCACGCACCGCACACCGATTCTCTCCCAGCGGTTTTCAGGTGTTCCTTGCGCGTCCTCGTCCCGGCGCACCGGGTTCGGAATTCGCATTGAACACTTTTTCAAGCGACCGATTTGAAATGCTGTCGAGGGTGCGCTTCGGCCTTCGGTTGCTCAGTTCGTTGCGTCCGGTTCGCAACGCCAGATGGCCTCGCGCGGGATTCGGTGCGAATGTGACGCACGAACCCGGGAAGCGCCGGCACCGAGGGATCGATGCCGCGCTTTCCGGGAAACTGCCGTGCTCAGTCTTGCCGAACCTGAACCGTTATCGTCGTGACGCGGCGGTTCTGCTGCTGGCCTTCCGGCGTCGTGTTGTCGGCAACGGGGTTCAGTTCGCCGTAGCCGACAGTGGTCAGACGATCCGGGTCGATGCCGCGCGCCACGAGGTAGTCGCGTACGCTTTCCGCCCGCCGCTCGGATAGCGGCAGGTTGTGCGCCTGGCTGGCGCGCCAGTCTGCGTGACCTTCGATAACGGCATCGGTAATGGGGTACTTCCGCAGCATTTCGAGGCCCTGGCGCAGGGTGCGCTCCTGGTCGGCGCGAATGACGGACTCGTCCGTGTCGAACACGATGGTGAACGTGATCGGTTCGTCAGGATGAACGTAGCAGCCATCCTCACCCACCACTGCACCGGCCTGGGTATCCGGGCACCGGTCTTTGTCGTCCAGCACGCCATCGCCGTCCGAATCGAGCGGCAGCGGGCAACCGTCTTCGTCCACCGGCACGCCGGCAGGAACATCGGGGCATTTGTCTTCTTCTTCCGGCTGGGGCCAAACAGGAACGCTGGGTTCGTCGCGCCGCACCGGAGCGGGGGATACGTCGCCAAGAAAAACGGTGATACCGAGTTGGCCAAAGGGCTTGACGCCGTCGCCATCGGTTTGCACCGCTCGCAAATCCGCGCGCCAAGACAACCGTTCCCCGAGGCCGCCGAAGGCGCCGAAGCCGGCGAAGTACTGGGCGCGATTGTCGCTTTCCATGCCGTCGGTGTCGTATTTCGTTCGCCCGCCACCGAGCAGCACCATGGGTTGAACGCGATTGCCCGCTTGCCCCAGCGACCGGAAAGCCGTGAACCACAACGTATCGCCGTCGCCATCCCAGCCAAGGTACGAAACCTCGCCCGCCAAGCTGTCGGTGAACGCGTAGCCGATGCCGACGCCCACGGTGCCGATATCGTAGTCGTCCGGCTCATCGATCATGGCGCCCACGCCGGACAGGAAGATTTGACCCGCTTGCGGGTTCTCCCCGGCAACCGCAAGATACGGATTGACCGCCAGCAGGCCGGCGACCGCTACACCAATAAATCGGAGCATTCGACAGTTCCTTTTCAATAACGTGCCAAATAACGCGCCAATCAGCACGCCAAACAATGGACCAAAGGGCGATATGATCGAAACGGCCGATGAAAACCGGGTGCGTGAAACGGGATAAACACAACTGTATCTCTCATGGCACCGTGACCGTGTTCGCTGCGTCGGAAATCGGGCGAAGTATAACCCAACCCTCGGTGATGTATTCCGCGCGTAATCGTTTGCGACTTCCCTGGAATAGCCTTCTTGGCCCGCACCCGTCACCAACTTTCGTCGCGAGGGCGCCGAGGTGCCGTCCTGCGCGGCCGTGCGTACTGGAGGCCGGTGCAGGCATACTTGACAGTCTGCCAGACCGGGTGGAAGGAGCACGGCCGCGTTCACGCGAGTGCATCGGCATCCGCAGCAGGAAGTTGGTGACGGATGCGGGTTAGACGTTGATCGTGTATTTCATGCTGCAGAGACGTACATTGCCGCTGACCGCGTCAGCCAAGTACTCGTAGCGCCGTCTCCGGCGCCTTGTCGAGGACCCTGAGCAACGCCCTGGCTGCACCCGTCGGGCCGCGTTTCCCCTGTTCCCAGTTTCGGATGGTCTCGTGAGGCACGTCGATGCGCCGCGCGAACTCGACCTGTGTAAACCCGAGCCGGCGGCGCACCCGGCGGGCGTAGCGCCCCATGTCGCGCATCGCCTCGGCGTCGTCATCGCGCGCCTGGCGGGCGATTTCGTCCTCGCCGGTTGCATCCAGCACCTCGGGGTCGACTTTCCCGCGGGGAACGCCCTGCAGACTGTCCAGATCAATCCTCAACCGTGTTTTGCTCATATTCCCGAACCTCTCGACGGTTGGCCTTGCGGGCCGATATGATGCGGATCGTCGAGCCCCGTATCGTGTAGATCACCACGAACACACGACCCTCTACTGCGCCAAGCAGCCGGTAACGGTCCTCGCCGTAGTCCCAGCGCCGGTCCAATCCGACGATTCGACCCTCATCGAGGAATGCGTGCGCTACGTACGCGAAGTCGAAGCCGCGACCCGCGAAACAGGCGGCACTCTTGGCGTCGTTCCACTCGAACTCCATGCGCGTTTGTAGGCCAATGACCTACCGATGTCAAATGGAGAACAGTCGTCGGCCTGTCCGGGCCGTGCGGCAGGCGCAGATCGGGATGGGGCCTCGCGGTCGAGCGCGCTTCGGCTACCAGGTCTTGCCGTCGAGAAACTCCAGCACACGGGGCAACCAGGCATCGAGGGGCAGGTTCATGTGGTCGTATCCTTCGATGACGTCCACCGTCCAGCCGGCGGCTTCGAGCTTTTCGCGGTTCTCGACGATCGGCTCGGCGATGGGAAGCTCGAGCCCCATCGAGGGGACGCCCACATCTTCCGAACCGACATAGAGATACAGCAGCCCGGCCCGGTCGCGCATGAACGCCACTGCTGCTTCCTCGTCCCAGTCGCTGTCGACGATATCGGCATAGAAGGCGGTGTTGGAAGCCATTACCTTTTGAGCAGTCGTTCCGGCAGGCAGGCTGCCCGATTGTGCGCGCGAGCCTTCCAGAATCTGCGCATAAGGGGCATCCAGCACCGGCCAGCCGCCGATTGCAAGGCCCGCACAGCGCCTGGTTCGACTCGCCACATGTATGCCGAACCCTGCGCCCCAGGAATACCCCATGGCGACGAAGCGGTCGATGCCGGCGGCGTCCGCCACCGCCACGTAGTCTTTC
The DNA here is from genome assembly GCA_965221465.1 of Candidatus Azophilus sp. GTDB lineage: Bacteria > Pseudomonadota > Gammaproteobacteria > Pseudomonadales > Azotimanducaceae > Azophilus. Next base: position 3,522,574 of record OZ244892.1, on the reverse strand, counting down.
GCCACCCTGTCCGGCTCGAGATCGCCGGGCAGGGGGCCGCTGCTGTCACCGGTTCCGCGGGGATAGTCCACATGCAGCACCTGGTATCGTGCCGTCAGCGTTTCGATCAGTTCCGCATTGATTTCCGTACTGCTGCTCGTGGCGCCCAGTTCACGCATGATGCGATCCCAACCCTCGGTCCAGGGGTAGCCCACCCAGAGTGTCGGCGCATCGGTTGGGCCGAGCAGTCGATAGTGAATGCGTACCCCGTCGTCGGTCTCGGCGAAACCTTCCTTCGTCACCGGGCCCGCCGCGTTGCCGGGGGGCGGGCAGGATACGAGCAGGCCGATAGCCAATGCGAATCCAAGACAGTGAAGCCGTCCGATTGATGCCATCGTCTGGTTCCTCGGTGTTGCGATAGACGACAGTTTACTACCGGACCGACCATAAGCCCGCGCCCATCCAAAGTCGCTCCTTCACGTCGGCAAATGCCTGCGATTGGGGCATGAGCCTGCCCGCCTCGACGTCGGACTCGCCGTGCACCATGAGCTTCATGTATGCCGGACCGTTCTTGAAGTTCCGGCAGGTTTGGTAGTCTTGCACGACTGCCGTGGCGGAGCTGTTCTGTGTCAGGATGATCTCCTCTCCGTTGGCAGGTATCCCTTCCAGGAACTGGGAGGCCCTGGCTTTGAACTCACTGAGGCTGTCTACCGCGTTCTTCCTGCTCATCAGGCTCGACTTCCCTGTTACCGTTGCGAGTGCGTGTTGCGGTTTTGTGCGCGTCTGAATTCGGAGTGTCAGCACCAAACCAGAAGCACCTTGGTGCCGCGCAGACGCCCGTGCCAATGATTGCGGCTGGACCAGACTGGGCCGCCGTGGATGTCCATGATCAGGATAACGGGATCAGCCATGTCCGGACGCACCAGCCAGCCCCGAATTTCGAGCCCGCCGAGGGCTCAGGCGCCCTCTTCGTTCCGGTCTACGGAGGCGATGCCGAGCACGTGGCGTTCAACCACCGCGAGGCGCGAGTCCATTGTTTCGACCCGTCTTTCAATCGTTTCGACCCGTCTTTCGATCGTTTCGACCCGCCTTTCGATCTTTTCGACCCGCTTGTCGAGCATATCGACCTTGACCTCCAGAGCTTCAAAGCCAACGGCCAAGGCGTTCACTTGACCCTCCAGGGCCTTCAGACCGGCGCTAACGTCTCGAATGTCTTCCCTCAGCCACCCGGTCACGGTCAAGATCAACGCGCCCATGGCAACCAGTGTGCCAACGATCGTCCAGAACTCGGGACTGGCCCTGTGGGTGTATTGCACGCGGTCGTCGGTCATACCGTAATCCTATGACACACTGGAACCGTGCGCCATCAGCCATCACCTCGAGGGCAAGTGGGACATCTCTGGAATTCCGCCCTCGCCAATGCCCCGTTTTCCTGCATCTGCGCTGGACGAGGTCTCCCCCATGATGCCCAAGCACGACGGCAATAGGCTGAGCTGCGGCGTTTCGGGGCAATGGAGGAACCGGCCGCCCGACTGCCCCGGCCGCGGCACCAAGTTCACTACCGAGAACGCGGTTCCCTGGAGCCCGGCAGGTGGCTGTCAGACATCCATCGGCCGCAGCAGCTTCGGCCAGTCGTCCGTGGTTGCGGCCATGCGTTCGCCGACTTCCTCCACCGTCATGGGTTCGTCCGTCGGTTCGCCCTGGGCAATTTCATCCACCCGCCAGGAAAGCAGCGAAATCCGGTTGGCGCCGGCACAGAATTGCCGGCCGGTCACCTTGGCGGCGTCGTCGGTGCAGAGCCAGACCACGAGGGGGGAGACTTTCTCGGGTGCGAACCGCGCTTCCACGTCTTCGGGCAAAATGTCTTCGGTGAGCCGCGACCAGGCTGTGGGGGCCAGGGTATTGACGGTGATGCCGTACTTGATACCTTCCACCGCCAGCACGCGTGTCAGCCCTGCTATGCCGGCCTTGGCGGCGCCGTAGTTGGCCTGGCCGAAGTTGCCGATCAGGCCGGAAGTGGAACTCGTGTTGACGATGCGTCCGCCCGTGCCCTGCTCGAGCATCCGGTCCCAGGCAGCCTTGGCCACCAGGTAGCTGCCGCGCAGGTGCACGTCCACGACGATGTCCCAGAGATCGTCGGTCATGTTCTTGAACGACTTGTCGCGCAGAATCCCGGCGTTGTTGATGCAGATGTCGATCTTGCCGAAATTGTCGACGCAGGCCTGCACCATGCTCTTTGCGGCTGCCTCGTCGGAGACGGAACCGTAATCGGCCACCGCCTCGCCGCCGGCGGCCCGAATCTCCGCGACCACCTCGTCCGCCATGGCGGAGGAACCGTCGCCGGAACCGTCCCGGGCGCCGCCGAGGTCGTTGACCACGACCGCTGCGCCTTCCGCGGCAAGCAACAGGGCGTGCGCGCGTCCGAGGCCTCCACCTGCGCCGGTTACCAGCGCTGTCTTACCGTCGAGTTTTCCCATTGTTTTCGCTCCAGGTGTTGATGATGTGTCCCGTGCGGTCGCGCCGGAAACAGGCGTGCCGCTCGGCGCTCCCTTTCATTGAAGCGGCGCATTGTAGCCTCAAACCCTCCCGGACGGGCATCGAGCATTTCCATGGAAGTTTCGAACCCGGCACGCCGGGCCGCGGACGTGCAAGATACACCTGACAACTCCCCGTGTTAAAGCATTCAATAAATTCAATAGCTTGAAAATTCATTTCGTGCGAGACCGAGTGGTGATTCGCCCCCATGTGTCGACCGGGGGCTCAACCGGCCTGGGCGGTCGAGAGAAACTCCAGTTCGAAGTAATGCGCATACCGGTCGGCGACGATGGCCTTGAACTCGTCGGGGTCCTTGAATCGGGCGGTGGAAGCCGTGTCCGTCTCGAGGGCCACGACCAGCCGCGAGAGCCAGAAGGCGAGCCCGGCATGCAGAAGGAAACCGGGAAAGAAGCACCGCTCAAGCAGGGAGAGCGGCCGCGCCCGGTGGTAGGCGCTTACCAGGGCAGCGGCGCGCCCGGCGTGCAGCTTCCCGTCCGAGCGGCTGCACCAGTCGTTGACGGCAACGGCCAGGTCGTAGACCAGGTATCCGCGGGCGGCGTGGTGGAAGTCGAGCACCCCGGTCAATGCCTGGCCGTCGAACAGGACGTTGTCGCGAAACAGGTCCCCGTGCACGACGCCCGTGGGCAGGCCCTGTACGTCCTGGCGGTCCAGCATGGCCGTTACCCGCTCGGCGGAATCGATGACCAGCCGCTCGTCGGTGTAGGCCATGTGGCCACGAATGGATGCTGCGCGCCGGGCAAGCCAGGCCTGGTCACGGGGATAGCGGGGGATGTCGAAACCCGGGTTGGCTGTTGCGCCGTGCAGGCCGGCAATGAACTTGCCGAGCGTCTCGACCTGGCCAAGTGTGGGGCGGTCGACATGCTTGCCGGGCAGCCTGGGCGCGAGCACGGCCGGCTTGCCGTTCAGTGTCTCCAGGGCGTCACCGGAGGCGTTGCGAACGACCGGCGCCACCGGCAGACCGGCAGCGCCACACAGGTCGAGCAGCGGAACGTAGGCGTGGCCCGAGTGGGAAGGTTGCTCGAGAACGGTAAGCACCCATTCACGTGTCGCGCCGTCCATGGCGGTCGTGACGAAGAAGTTGCTGTTCTCTATGCCGTGGGTGACCGGGCGGCATTCCAGGGGTTCGCCGACATCGTAACGGGCAAGAAACTCGGCGAGTTCGTCGACGCACAGGGGCATGACGGCGGGTCTGCTCACTTGCCGCGCCTAAAACTCGACAATCACCCAGGTCGGCAGCAGCGATTCTGCCCTTTCCAGGTCGCCGAAGCCGGCGGTCGGGTCCTGCGGCAGCAGGTAGTAGGGTCTGCCCCAGTCGGGCACGATCTTCACCATGCGCAGGTGCCCGTTCTGCCGGTACTCGTAGATGGTGCGCTCTTCGCCGGCAATGATGACGATATCCGGGCCCCGCAGCCCTTCGGGCGTCGGCGCCGTGGTGGCCGGCTCCGCGGCTGCGAGGGCCGGGCACAGCAGCAGCGCGAGCAGCAGGCAGCCTCTTTTCGACGCCCGAACGTGGGTTCTTGCGCGGTGCATGGGGCGGGTCACTTGTAATTCGACGAACGGCTAAATTATAAGGCGTATATGTTGGCAAGGTTCCGGCCGGAATCGCAGGGGGCATGGTGGCAGAGGCGCAAGCGAACGACAAACCCGTCATTCTGGTGGATGGCTCGAATTACCTGTTCCGCGCATTCCACGCGCTGCCGCCCCTCGAGACCACCGACGGCCGTCCGACCGGGGCGCTGCGGGGCATCGTCGCCATGCTGCGCAAGCTCGCGGCAGATTACCCCGAAAGCCCCATCGCGGTGGTCTTCGACCCCAAGGGCAAGACCTTTCGCGACGACCTGTATCCGGAGTACAAGGCCAATCGCCCGCCCATGCCGCACGAACTGCGGGAGCAGATCGCGCCGGTGCACGATTTCGTTCGCGCCATGGGCATGCCGTTGCTGATCGTCCCCGAAGTGGAGGCGGACGACGTGATTGGAACACTGGCCCGGCAGGCGTCCGCAGCTGGCCGCGAGACCCTGATCTGCACCAGCGACAAGGACATGGCGCAACTGGTCAGCCCCCACGTCAGCCTGCTCGACACCATGAAGGGGCAGCAGCTCGATCGGGAAGGCGTGGTGCAGAAGCACGGCGTGCCGCCGGAATTGATCGTCGACTATCTGGCGCTCATGGGCGACAAGGTGGACAACATTCCGGGCGTTCCGAACGTGGGGCCCAAAACGGCCGCCAAGTGGTTGAACCAGTTCGGCTCCCTGGACGAACTGATGGCTCGGGCGGACGAGGTCAAGGGCAAGGTGGGCGAGAACCTGCGCAACAGCCTGGACGGGTTGCCGCTCTCCCGCACCCTGACGACCATCAAGTGCGACGTGGAACTGGAACTGGGCATTGCCGACCTCTGCCCGCCGGAACCGGACAACGACACCCTGCTGGCCCTGTTCGAGACCTTCGAGTTCAAGACCTGGACGGCGGAACTCCGCAGCGGCACGGCGGCAAGGCAACCCGAACCGGTCCGCGACTACGAGTGCGTGACGACGCCCGACCGCCTCGCCGCCTGGGTGAAGCGCCTTCAGGAGGCCGACCTGTTCGCGTTCGACACGGAGACGACGAGTATCGATTACATGCAGGCTGACCTGGTCGGCTTTTCCTTTTCGGTGAAACCGGGCGATGCCGCCTATGTTCCCGTCGGCCACCGCTATACGGGGGCGCCCGAGCAACTGTCGCTGACCGCCGTACTCGACGAGTTGGGCCCCCTGCTGGCCGACCCGGAACGGGCCAAGGTGGGCCAGAACCTCAAGTACGACATGAGCGTGCTGGCCCGTGCCGGGGTCGACCTTGCCGGCATCGCCTACGACACCATGCTGGAGTCCTACGTGCTGAACAGCGTCGGCAGCCGGCACAACATGGACGACCTGGCACGCAAGTACCTCGATATCGAAACCACGCACTATGAGGATGTTGCCGGCAAGGGCGCCAGACAGTTGAGCTTCGATCAGGTTCCCCTGGAGGCTGCCTCCGACTATGCAGCCGAGGATGCGGACGTGACATTGCGGCTGCACCAGGCGCTCTGGCCGCAACTCGAGGCCGAACCTGCCCTCGAGCGCGTATTCCGGCAGATCGAGCTGCCCCTGGTGAGCGTGCTCTCCCGTGTGGAGCGCAACGGCACTCTGATCGATGCAGGTTTGCTGGGCGACCACAGCAGGGAACTGGCCGAGCGGATGAACGAACTGCAAGCCACGGCCTGGGAACAGGGTGGCGGCCGGTTCAATCTCGACAGCCCCAAGCAGTTGCAGGATGTTCTCTACGAGCGGCTCGACCTGCCCATTCTGAAGAAGACGCCCAAGGGCCAGCCCTCCACTGCGGAACCGGTATTGCAGGACCTCGCCCGCGCCGGCCACGAGCTGCCGGCCACCATCATGGAGTATCGCGGCCTCAACAAGCTCAAGTCGACCTACACCGACAAGTTGCCGCTGCAGATCGACCAGCGCACCGGGCGGGTGCACACCTCCTACCACCAGGCGGTGGCGGCCACCGGTCGGCTCTCTTCCACCGACCCGAACCTGCAGAACATACCCATCCGCACGGCGGAAGGCCGCCGCGTGCGGCAGGCCTTCGTGGCGCCGCCGGGCCGTTGCCTGGTCGCGGCCGACTACAGCCAGATCGAACTCAGGATCATGGCGCATCTGTCCGGTGACGAGGGCTTGAGAGCCGCGTTCGCCGACAACCGGGACATCCACCGCGCCACGGCATCGGAAGTGTTCGGCGGCAGTCTGGAGGAGGTGACCGACGACCAGCGCCGCAGCGCCAAGGCGATCAATTTCGGGCTGATTTACGGCATGTCGGCATTCGGCCTGGCCCGGCAACTGAACATCTCGCAGCCCCTGGCCAAGGACTACATCGAGCGTTATTTCGCGCGCTACCCCGGCGTGCACGACTACATGGAACGAACCCGGGAGCTGGCGCGCAGCCAGGGTTATGTCGAGACGCTGTTCGGTCGCCGGCTGTACCTGCCGTCGATCAACGCCCGCGCCGTCATGCAGCGCCAGGCCGCCGAGCGCACCGCCATCAACGCCCCCATGCAGGGCACGGCGGCAGACATCATCAAGCGGGCCATGATCGGCGTCGATGGCTGGCTGGCGACAGCCGGGCTCGATGCGCTGATGATCATGCAGGTGCACGATGAACTGGTGTTCGAAGTGAAGGAGGACCAGGTCGACGCCCTGGTCGAAGAGGTTTGTAAACGCATGTCTTCGGCAGCGGAACTGGCGGTGCCGCTGGTGGTGGATTGCGGCACGGGCGCCAACTGGGACGAGGCACACTGACCCGGGCGCGTCAGTTCCTTTCGCCGATGGGGGCGAGGCGGGCATCGGCAGCCAGGGCATCGAGATTGCTGCCACTCAGCGCAGACAGAAAGTCGACCAGTTCGGTTTTCTGCCCGGGTGTCAGGCGAAGGGGCCGGATGCGCGGGTCGAGCCCTTCGTTCTGCACGCCGCCCGCGTCGTAGAATTCGACGACAGCCTCGAGCGTCGCCAGCGAACCGTCGTGCATGTAGGGCGCCGTCACCGCCACGTTGCGAAGGCTCGGGGTGCGGAATTTCCAGCGGTCATCGGTCAGTCCCGTGGCCTCGTAGCGCCCAAGGTCGGAGATTCGGTCAACCGGGGTGTGGTCCTCCCGTTCGACGATGACGCCGGGTGCGAGCTGTAACCGCCTCATGGGTTGCATGGTTCGCCGAAATCCCAGCCCGGTGTTGTGGAAGTCGTCGTCCGTGAAGTGCGCATGGCCGTCTTCCATGCGGTGGCATTCCACACAGCCCTTCTCGACGAAGAGCGCGAAACCCCGCTTGGCCGACTCGTTCACCGCATCGGCCTTGCCACCGAAGTACCAGCGGTCGAAAGGCGAGTCGGCGGACAAGAGTGCCCGCTGGTAATCGGCCAGCGCCCTGCCGAGAGCCTCCATGCCGACCGGCCGACCGTACAGGGCCCGAAAAGCGGCTGCGTAGTCGTCGATTGCGCGCAACCGTGCCAATACCGACCCGACCGAAGGATTGCCCATTTCATTGTGGGCCAGCAGCGGCGACCAGATCTGTTGTTCGAGATTGTCCTCCCGGCCATCGAAGAACAGTGCCTTGCGGTAGGCGACGTTGTAGAGCGCCGGTGCGTTGCGCTTCACGGAGCGGCCCTCGATTCCCACCGGTGTCGCCAGTTCGTTCTGGGTGAATCCCTGTTCGGGCACGTGGCACATGGCGCAGGAAAGGGTGCCGTTGAACGACAACCGGCGGTCGAAGAAGAGGCGCCGCCCAAGCTCGATGCCGGCCGGGGTGACGGCCTGGTCGGCGGGCAGGGACGGCAGACCGAGGGGCGGGTTGGCGACCAATGCGGCCAGATTCGCGGGTTCCCCGTCGAGCGCGTCGATGCGGCGGGAATCCGTCACGAACCCGGTGTTTTCGTAGCCGGCCCGCTCGTCGCCGCGCCCGACGCGCTCGAGATCGGCGGCCATCGCGGGAGCTACTGCAAAGGCAGCGACAATGAACCGGACGGGCAGCATCCGTTCACGCCGCTCCGACAACCGATTCGCCACGATAGAATGCCAGCACTCTCTTGTCCTCCCGTGCGTGCCGAATCACCTCGCAAAAGCGCGCCTTCGCTTCGTAGACCGAATAAACCACCGCCGTGATTCGATACTAACCAGTCAGACTGGTCGCAACAATCTGCCTGGGCGCGCCCGCGACGCGGGGCAGAGACAGTCGGTACGCAGATCCCCGGCATGCAAAACGGCCTGATTTGGGTTTAGGATAGCGGCCTCGATCGACTTAGCGGAGAACGCAGAAATCGTGAAACACTCGCTTGCGGCCTCGATTGCCGTCGTTTCCGTCTTCTTCTTCATGTGGATGCCGGCGCGTGCCGACGAAACCTGCATGTCGCCCTACATGGCCAAGATCGTCGGCCAGGAAGACTTCGTTTACATCTGGACCCTGGGCATGGAGGGCGTCGGTGACGAGCAGGACAAGCTGGTTACCGTCGATGTCAACCCGGGCTCGCCCGATTATGGGCAGGTAGTGCACAGCGTTTCCGTCGGCGGCCGCAACGAGGCCCACCATTCCGGGCTGACGGACGACCGCCGGCACCTGTGGGCGAGCGGCCTCGATACCAGCAGGATCTTCATTTTCGACATCCACACCGACCCGGCGGCGCCGCGCCTGGCGAAAACCATAGACGACTTCGTTGCCCAGAGCGGCGGTGTGGTGGGGCCGCACACCAGTTACGCACTGCCGGGCCGGATGATGATCACCGGCCTTTCGAACAACCGCGACCATGGCGGGCGTACCGGGCTGGTGGAGTACACCAACAGCGGCGACTACATCGCCACGCACTGGATGCCGACGGACGACAACCTGCAGGGCGCCGCCAAGTCCGGCAATTTTGCCGACGGCTACGGTTACGATGTGCGCGCGCTGCCGAGGCGCAACGTGCTGATCACCTCCTCGTTCACCGGCTGGAACAACTACATGATGAACCTGGGCCGGATGATGGCTGACGCCGAAGCCATGAAACGCTTCGGCAACACGGTGATCGTCTGGGATATGCACGCCCGCAAGCCCATTAAAATCCTCGATGTGCCCGGCGCACCCCTGGAGATTCGCTGCGCCTGGGGGTCGCGCAGCAACTACTGCTTCACAACGACGGCCCTGACCTCGAAAATCTGGCTGATCCACGAGGACGCTGCCGGCGACTGGCACGCCAAGGATGTTGCGGACATCGGCGATGCCGCAAAGATCCCGCTGCCGGTGGACATCTCCATCTCGGCCGACGACAACCTGTTGTGGGTGAACACCTGGAACGACGGCAAGGTGCGCTTGTTCGACATTAGCGACCCCCACACGCCGAGCCAGGTTCTCGAGCAACAGATCGGCGAACAGGTGAACATGGCCTCGCAGAGCTGGGACGGCGAGCGCATCTATTTCACCTCGTCGTTGCTGGCCAACTGGGACAAGACCGAAGGCGAGAACGACCTGCAGTACTTCAAGCTCTACGACTGGGACGGGCAGAAACTGACGCAACGCTTCGCCATCGATTTTCTGGAGGCAAAGCTCGGGGCTCCGCACCAGATGCGCTTCGGCGCCTACGCACTTTACGGCAAGAAGCCGCCGGCACGGGTCGCCGCGCGCTAGTCAGCGAGCAGAAGAGGTTTCAGATCGGTCAGGTTTGGCATGTGGTCCGTCATCCGTGATTGCGTCGGTCGTTTTCGACGATGCAGTTCTTCTCAAAACGTCATAGGTGCGCAAGGAGTCCCGTGCCGGGGCAGGCGAACCATAGCCGTCGGGTCGCGGGCCTGAACGATAGCTGCCGGCCTGGCCCTACTGCGTGCGCCGGCGTCGTGGTTCGACTATCTGCAAGGCCCGTTGGCGCAACGCTTCGACTGGCCGGCTGCCTGGCTCTGGCGGCTGCGACCGGTTTGGCGCAGGCGGCCGACGGCGCCCACCAGCATGCGCAACCCACGGTGCTCGCCCCCGGTTACGCCGATCTCGAGTATTCGCCGCCGGAACCGGGTACCTACGCCTTGCCGCCGCTCGGTTCCGCGGGCGATGGCGCGGTATTCGACAGTCGCGGCATGCCGGCGCGGGTACACGAATTCCTCGGCGACAAGATCGTGGTGCTGAGCTTCATCTACACCACCTGCAACGATGTCAACGGCTGCCCGCTGGCGAGCCATGTGCTGCGCGGCGTCCAGAACCGGCTGCTGGAGACGCCGCAACTGCGCGACAAGGTGCGCCTGGTGAGCTTCAGTTTCGACCCTCGCCACGATACGCCCGAGGTGCTGGCCGACTACAGCGGATATTTCAGAAACCCGGATTTCGATTGGCGATTTGTCACCTGCGGTTCCGAGGCCGAACTCGATCCGATTCTCGACGAGTACGGCCAATGGGTCATCAGGGACTACGACGCCGCCGGCAATCCCCTGGGCACCCTGTCGCACGTATTGCGCGTCTACCTGATCGACCGGGCCAGGCGCATCCGCAATATCTACAGCGTTTCGTTTCTGCATGCGGATACCCTCTTGAACGATATCCGAACCCTGGAGATGGAGGCGGCGCAACCCGGATAAGCCGCCCCGGGCGCCCGCGGGAATGGTAAGACAACAGCCACCATCAGCGGCATTAAAGGCTTCCGCGCCGGGCGCTCGCGGGGATGGTAGCCTTGGCATTCGAACACTGTGTAACGGCCCATGTGCGGACGATTTTTCCGAACCGAAGTGAGTTACGAGGAATACCTCGCCCACTTCGACCTCACCCGTCACGGCGACTTTCCGGGGACCGAGGCCGCCTACAATGTGGCGCCTACCCAGACCGCGCCGGTGGTGCGACGCAGGGCGGACGCCGACGATGCGGAACTGGCGTTCGCTCGCTGGGGGCTGGTACCCGCCTGGTGGAACCGGCCCGTCAGGGAAATGAAGTTCTCCACCTTCAATGCCCGTTCGGAAACCGCGGCGACCTCCAGGGTGTTCCGCAGCGCCTACCGGCGCCGGCGCTGCCTGGTGCCGGTCAGCGGCTATTACGAGTGGTCGGGTCCACGCGGCCGCAAGACGCCGTATGCGATCGGTTGCCGCAACAGGCGCTGGTTCTGCCTCGGTGGCCTGTGGGAAAAGTCGGTCATCGATGGCGAGGTCATCGAAAGCTTCACGATTCTGACGACGGCTGCCAACGAGATGATGGAAGAGATCCACAAGCGCATGCCGGTGATCGTCCATCCAGGCAACTACGTTCGCTGGCTCGATGCCGACACCGGGGAGGTTGCCGACCTTTGCGAGCCCTATCCGTCCGAGGAAATGGAAGCCTGGAAGGTCGCGCCCGCCGTCGGCAACGTGCGCAACCAGGGACGCGCACTGATCGCGGAAGCCTGACGCGGCCTGTTCGTCAACGATTCACTACTCTTGTAACGCTTTCATGGAGCACTTTTTCCAAGTGATTGATTTTATTGAATTCGTTAACGTGGGGGACCGTTCCTTCGATCCGGCCCCGAGAATCGGTATGCGGTACGTGCATGCGGCGCACCAGGCGGCGGCGCTTACGGCTACGATAGGCGCCAGAGCGAGCCTCAACAGCGCCGCATACACGCACCGCACACCGATTCTCTCCCAGCAGTTGTCGGGTGTTCCTTGCGTGTCCGCGTCCCGGCGCACCGGGTTCGATGTTCGCGGCGGTCAGTCGCGAACAGGTTGCGCCAAGGAGCGGTTTATTTCAGCCGGGGCCGCGGAGCCAGCGCTCTAAAACGTCGAGGAGTTCCTCCACACCGAGACCCTTGGCGGCCGAGAAGACCTGCACGGTGATGTGGTCGGTGTGTTGCAGACGGTAGCGCGAGAGCGCCTGGCGCTGCGCGCCGGATTTCAGCTTGTCCGCCTTGTTGAGCAGCACGTGCAGCGGCATTGCCGATGCGGCGGCCCAGTCGATCAGTTCCTCGTCGAAGGAGGCGCCCGGATGGCGGATATCGGTAACCAGAACCACCCCGGCAAGCTGCTCCCTGAAGGACAGAAACTCGTTCACCGCTTGCTGCCAGCGCGCCTGTTCGTCGCGTCGGGCATTTGCGTAGCCGTAACCCGGCAGGTCCACCAGCCGGCCGCCGCCGGCCACATCGAAAAAGTTGATCAGTCGGGTTCGCCCCGGGGTCTTGCTTACCCTGGCGGTGCGGCGGTTGCCGGTCAGGCGGTTGAGGACGCTCGACTTGCCGGCGTTCGATCGCCCGGCCAGGGCAACTTCCGGTTCGTCGCCTGGCGGGCAGCGGTCGAGGTCCGGCGCGCTGGCGAGAAAGCTGCTTGCAAGGCGTGCCGTTGGATTCACGTTGCCCGATCCCTTTTCCCGATCCCTTTTTGGGTATAATCCGCGCCCGGTCGGAGCGCGCTGCCCGGTTCCTTACTTTCCGGGCGGGCGCGTGACACCATAACACCGGCGCCTGACAGGCGGGCGATTTGCACGGCGGATGGCGCCGGCTGCTGCGACACCGATTCTGCCGAGTCAGCGGCCGGATTCGCGGGGCGACCACCGGCAGAGTGTCCGGTTTCTCTGGAGTATCACAGGTTATGCAGTTTCGTGTTTGGGTGGGTATCTTTGGCCTGATGCTGGCGGGCGCTGCCTCCGGCGCCGGCGACCCGGCTGCGGGCCAGGCGCTGTCGCTTCCCTGTTCCGCCTGCCACGGCATGGATGGCGCCACGGGCCTCGACCCCACCTATCCGGACCTGGCGGGCCAGAACGAGAAGTACCTGTTCGAACAGCTGAAGCTCATTCAGTCGAATGAACGCATCATACTTCTCATGACCGGCCAACTGTTCGGCAAGACGGAACAAGACCTGCGGGACATGGCGGCCTATTACGCGTCCCTGCCCGGCAAGGTTCGCCAGGCATCCGGGGACAACGAGTCCATCGCCCGGGCCGAGGCAATCTATCGCGGCGGCATCATGGAGAAGGGCGTGGCCGCCTGCACGGCCTGTCACTCGCCTACCGGCAACGGCAATGCGCTCGCCGGTTTTCCCGCGTTGAGCGGTCAGCCGGCCGCCTATCTCATTGCCCAGCTCAAGGCGTACCGCGAGGGCGAGCGCAACACCGACGAAGCGTTCGGCGGCATGATGCGCGACGTGGCACAGGGGCTGACCGACGGCGAAATTGCCGTGCTGGCCGACTACCTGCAGGGATTGCACTGATTGCCGAAGGCGCCGGCGTCGGTTGCCAGGGGGCAAGCGAGCGACCCGGGGCCTTAATAGGAGGAGCGAAGGGGATGAACGTTTGCAGATCGTTGGCCGCATTCCTGCTGATCGGCTGGTTGCTGGCCGGCGCACCGGCCATGGCGGAGGAATCTGCAGCCGCCTATGAGGAAGGCGTCCACTACCATCGTCTGCCGGTCGCGGTAGATACCCTCGACCCGGACCGCATCGAAGTGACCGAAGTCTTCGGTTACGCCTGCATCCACTGCTACCGATTCGACCCGATTCTCGAAGACTGGCTGAACGGTTTGCCGGGCGATGTCGCGTTCCGTCGCGTTCCGGCCGTTTTCAACGAAACCTGGGCACTGCTCGGGCGCATGTTCTACGCGGCGGAATCGCTGGGCATCGGCGAGCAGATGCACATGCCGCTGTTCGAGGCGATTCACCTGCGCGGCCTCGACCTGCGCCGGGTCGAGGTCGCCGAGGAACTGTTCGCATCCGAGGTCGATGTAGAGCCGCAGGATTTCCGGGCCGCATTGAACTCATTCAGTGTCGCGACGCGCCTGGGGCAAGCCGATGCGCTCGGCCGGGTCTACCGGGTGACCGGCGTGCCGGCCCTGGTCGTCAACGGCAAGTACCGCATCGACAGTGGCGATGCCGGCGGCTATGGGGGCATGTTGCGCATTGCCGATTTCCTCATCGGCCTCGAACGGGCTGCCGCAAACGATTCCGACTGACCCGAGCGGCCAGGGGCCACTGTCGACGCTGGACCCGAGGCCCTATCTTCAGTAGTTTGCAGTTCATGCACCAGGCAAGCGGTCATGCCGACGACGGCTGGAGTCTCGAACAGGAAGAGTGGGTCGAAGCGCTCGACGATGTACTCGACAACCGGGGGGAGACGGAAACCAAGTCGCTCCTGGTCAAGCTGCAGCAGCACCTTAGCCGCAAGGGAATGGTGCTCACCGAAGCGGCGCTGAATACCCCGTACAAGAACACGATCGACGTCAAGGACCAGCCCCGCTACCCCGGGGACATCGAACTGGAAACCCGCATCGGCAACATCATCCGCTGGAACGCGGTGGCCATGGTGTTGCAGGCCTACGACAGCGGCTCCGGCGTCGGCGGCCACATCGCCACCTACCTTTCCGCCGCCACCATGATGGAGGTGGGATTCAACCATGTATTCAGGACGGGCAGCGCCGGCGACGACCAGGTGCACTTCCAGGCCCACACATCCCCCGGCGTCTATGCCCGGGCCTTCCTGGAAGGGCGCCTCAGCGAGGATCAACTCAGAAACTTTCGCCGGGAACTGGGCAACGGCGGGGGCCTGCCGTCCTATCCGCACCCGAGACGCCTGCCCGGTTTCTGGCAGATGCCCACGGCCAGCATGGGGCTCTCGACACCGAGCGCCATCTACCTGGCCCGCTTTGCCAAGTACCTGGAAAGCCGGGGGCTCAAGAAGCGCAGCGGCGGCAAGGTGTGGGCATTCATCGGCGACGGCGAGTCGGACGAGCCCGAGGTGCTGGGCACCATCAACATCGCCAGCCGCGAGGGCCTGGACAACCTGGTGCTGGTGGTGAACTGCAACCTGCAACGCCTGGATGGCCCGGTGCGCGGCAACGGCAAGATCATCCAGGAACTGGAACGCTCGTTTCGGGGCGCCGACTGGCACGTCATCAAGGTGATCTGGGGCGGCGGTTGGGACCCGATCCTCGCGCGTGACGCGCACGGGGTGCTGCAGGCGCGCATGGAGCAGGCGGTGGACGGCGATTACCAGATGTACACCGTATCGCCCGGAGACGCGGTGCGCGAGCACTGGGTGGAACACACGCCGGAACTCAGCGAACTGATGAAGACGCTGACCGACGAGGAGGTGCGCTCCATCAAGCGCGGCGGCCACGATCACGCCAAGATCTACGCCGCATTCCGGCATGCGGCGGAAGTCACCGGCAAGCCCTGCGTGGTGTTGTTGAAGACGGTGAAGGGCGATGGACTGGGACCGGGAGCGGAAGGCCGCAACACGGTTCATCAGAAGAAACACCTGAGCCCGGACGAGCGGCGCGAACTCGCCAAGCGATTCGACATCCCGCTGTCCGACGAGGCCACCGTCGCCGCCGAGTTTTATCGGCCTCCAGAGCACTCCGACGAGATCCGTTACCTGTTGGCGCGGCGCGAAGCACTCGGGGGATTCCTGCCGCAACGCACCGTGCACTGCGAACGTCTGGAACCCCCGGAGATCGGCTTCTTCGATGCCATGCTGAAAGGCACGACGCGCAATGTCTCGACGACCATGGTGGTCGTGCGCATGCTGTCGAGGCTTCTGCGCCACGGCAGGCTCGGCAAATACGTGGTGCCCATCGTGCCGGATGAGGCCCGCACCTTCGGCATGGACGGGCTCTTTCCCCAGGCCGGCATCTACTCCCCGGCGGGGCAGCGCTATCGGCCCGTCGATGCCGGCACCATCGCGCCGTACCGGGAGTCGGAGGACGGTCAGATCCTGCAGGAAGGCATCTGCGAGACCGGCGCCATGGCGTCGTTCCTGGCGGCCGGTACGGCCTATGCGAACTATGGCCTGCCGATGATTCCGTTCTACATCTTCTACTCGATGTTCGGGTTCCAGCGGGTCGGCGACATGATCTGGTCGTGCGGGGACATGATGTGCAAGGGCTTCCTGCTCGGCGGTACCTCCGGCCGCACCACCTTGAATGGCGAGGGCGTGCAGCACCAGGACGGGCATTCCCAGCTCGTCGCCAGCACGGTGCCCAATCTGAAGAGTTTCGACCCGGCCTTCGCCTACGAGATTGCGCTGATCGTCCAGGACGGAATCCGGGCGATGTACAGGGACGGGGAGGACGTTTTCTACTACCTGACGCTCACCAACCAGGCCTATCCGATGCCGCCGATGCCCGACGGCGTTCGCGAAGGCGTGCTTGAGGGCATGTACTGTTTTCGGCGGGAAGCCGACGCCCAGGTCAACCTGTTCGGCAGCGGCGCCATGATGACGGAGGTATTGCGGGCACGAGACCTCCTGCACGACTTGGACATGCCCTGCAACCTGTGGAGCGTCACTAGCTACAACGAGTTGGCCCGGGAAGCGCAGGCCATCGAGCGCCAGGAGTTGCTCAGGGTCGGCGACGTCGATGCCCGGCCCTACGTGCACACCCTGCTTGCGCAGGAGCAGGGGGTCTTCATCGCCGCTACCGACTACATGAAGGCCCTGCCGGGCATGATCGCACCCTGGATTCCGGGGCCCTACACCGTACTCGGTACCGACGGATTCGGGTTGTCCGAGTCCCGGGAGCGGCTGCGCTACCATTTCGAGGTTTCCGGTGAGTGGATCGCCTTTGCCGCCCTTTCTAGCCTTGCCCGCAACAATCTTGGCTCCAGGAAAACGGCGCTGGAATTCGCCAAGGCGCACGGGCTCGACCTCGACAAGGCCGACGCCGCAACCTGGTAGCGATATCAGGCAGCGGGTACACATCGTCGGTTGCTATCGCAGCGGCACGACGTTGCTGATGGAACTGATGTGGCGGAGTTTTGCTTTCGGCGGCCGTTCAGAACACGAGGCCTCGCTGTTCACGGCGCCGGCGGCGGGCGAAACCCCGTATCTCTCCAAGAAGCCGCCGGACACTATTCGCATCGAGCAGGCCTTCCGGGCGGACGGCGAGGTCTTCCTCATCGCCATGCTGCGCGATCCCCGGGCCGTGGTGACGAGCCGGCATTCGAGCAAGCCGGGGGTGTATTTCCGCAGCTTCCGACACTGGCGCGAATGTGCGCAAGCCATACGGAGGCTGGAGACGCATCCGCGCTGCCTGGTGGTGCGGTTCGAGGACCTGGTGGCCGGGCCCGACACCGTGCAGGCCGTCATCGAGCGGCGCCTCGACGCCCTCGCGACGAAAGCTGGTGACGGATACGGGCTCGAACGGCGGGCACGCTTCTCGGACTACCCGGAAGGCGTGGAACCGGGGGAACGCGCGCACCGGTCGCTGTCGGGAGTTCGGCCCCTGGACAGCTCTCGCATTGCCGCATGGCGGGACCATCTGCCGCGGGTCAGGGCTCAGCTCGATGCGCACCCCGACATGGTTTCGTGGCTCGTCGAGTTCGGGTACGAGCCGGATTCGGCCTGGACCGCGCAACTCGACGGGGTCAGCCCTCATGAGCAGACCTACAAGGAAAGGCAACCGCACGTCTTCAAGCGTTGGGAAACGGCGCTCCGCTACCGCAGGAGAACACGCGCCTATCTGCGCGAACGGGGCCTGTCGGGCAGCGCTCCATCAACCCGGTAACGACGGATCGGTGCCTGCACCCACAAGTGCCCGCTCGAGAGGCTCGGCGCGGCTTCGCTTCAGACCGACGAGGCATGTGCTCCAACCCGCCCATGACATTGAATTCGTTGGCTGTCGCTCGACATGAAACCGGACCGCAATCGTGGAGCCGGCTCGAGAGATCTACAGCAGACCGGCGCTTTCCGCGTCTTCGAGAATGGCCGTGAAGAGGTTCTGCGCCGCGGCCCGTTCTTCCCCTTCCACCTCGGCGCTCCTGGAGCTGATTCCGGGAATGCGGGCGATCAACAGGCCGCCGGAGACCGAATAGATTCCGGAGTAGCGCTTGCCCTTGTAGTCGATGGGCAACTGGGTGGGCGGTGTTGGCATGCTGGAATCCGTAGACCGGGAACGCGCTGAAAGATAGCAGATCGGCGCGCGCACCTGGAACTGTCAGTCCGCGTCGGCAACAATGCAATCAACGGGGTGATGTCAGGGCTCGAAGAGAACGTAGTGCTGCTTCCGAACGTTTTCGGGCCACGTGTCCATGATCCGCCCATGCACTCGGAAGTGCAGCCCATGGCCGGCGGCGACACCGAGGCCGGGCGGTGTCGAAACAAGAAAATGCGAAGGGGATGACAGTGCCGCAAGAACAGCGCAAGCGCAGCTTCTGGACCTGGGGGCACGTGGCCGATGAGCCGACGGAAGCGGAGCGCAGGAAAGCCGCGGCGTCCATTGCGCGCCGCACCGGCGTACACGTGGAGCCGCCCCCGGTACCGGTGCTGGTCGACATCGCCATCCGGCCGGCGCGGCTCGAGGTTCCGGACTCGTTGCGTGGCTGGGTGTCGACGGATGGCGAGGACCGCCTGCTGCATACCTATGGCGGCCACGCCCTCGAATTGCTCGCGGCGTTGCGGGGCCGGTTCGACAACCCGCCGGACGCGGTTGCCCATCCCCGTACCGAGCAGGAACTGGAACGCACCCTGGAGTGGGCGGATGGCGCCGGCCACACGGTTATCCCCTATGGGGGCGGAACCTCGGTGGTCTGGGGCCTGAACGTGCCGGAAGATGCGGAAACGGCGGTGACGATAGACCTCGACCGGTTGAACGCGGTGCTGGAGATCGATCGCACCTCGCGTGCGGCGCGCCTGCAGGCCGGATTGCTGGGCCCCGACCTGGAAAACGCCCTGCGCCCCGAAGGCCTGACGCTGCGCCACTTTCCCCAGAGCTTCCCCTGGTCCACCGTGGGCGGCTGGGTCGCCACCCGGTCCGGGGGACACTACGCCACCAACCACACCCATATCGACGATTTCGTCGAGAGCATCCGCATGTTGACCCCGCGGGGCTGGTGGGAATCGAGGCGTCTGCCGGGCAGCGGCGCCGGCCCGAGCCCGGATCGGCTGGTGATCGGTTCCGAGGGGACGCTCGGCATCATCAGCGAGTGCTGGCTCAGGTTGCAGAAGCGGCCGACCTTCCGGGCCAGCGCCGGAATCCTGTTCCCGAGTTGGCAGGCGGGCGCCGAAGCGGTCCGGCAGATCGTCCAGGCCAACCTGTGGCCGGCCAACCTGCGGCTGCTCGACCCGGAAGAGGCGGGCCGGGCCGCGGGTGTGGAGGGGATACAAGCGTTGCTGGTGACCGGTTTCGAATCTGCCGACGTTCCGCAGGGAACGAACATCCATGCCGCTGTTGCCATTGCCCGGGAATGCGGCGGCAGCATCGATGACGCGTCCGTGCGCATCGACGACGGAACGGGCAAGGCCACCGGGCGCGGCGGCGCGGTCGGTGCCTGGCGCAATGCCTTCATCGGCGTCAATGCCGGCGTCGCCAACGGTCTGGGTCTGCTCTCCGATACGTTCGAAACGGCAATCACCTGGGACCGGTTCGCCGAATTCGACGGCCAGGTTCGCGAACGGATGCATGCCGTGCTCGACCGCGTGCTCGGCAAGGGCGCTTCGCTCTCCTGCCGGTTCACCCACGTCTATCCGGACGGGCCGGCGCCCTACTACAGTTTTTCCGGTCCGGCGCGATTGGGGGCGGAATTCGAGCAGTGGCAGGAAATCAAGTCGGTGGCCAACGAAGCGGTGGTGGCCGCGGGCGGCACGGTCACCCACCACCACGCCGTCGGCCGCATGCACCGTCCCGGTTACGACATGCAGCGGCCAGGCCTGTTCGCGGAGGCCTTCCGGGGCGCGAAGCGGGCGGTGGACCCGCGCGGGGTGATGAACCCGGGGGTGTTGATCGACCCCTGACCGAGGCAGACTCGTGCCGGACCCGGCCAGGCCGCAACTCTCGCCAACTTTCGTCGCGAGAGCGTCGAGGGGACACCCCTTTCATGGAACACTTTTCCAAGTGATTGATTTCATTGAATTCGCGAACCAAGGAAACCTCACCTTCGATCCGGCACCGAGAACCGGTATGCGGTACTTGCATGCGGCTGGCCGAATGGCGCACCAGGCGGCAGCGCTGACCGCTACGAGAGGCGCAAGCGCGAGCCCCAACAGCGCCATTCGGCGAGCCGCATACACGCACCGCACACCGGTTCTCTCCGAGCGGTTGTCGAGTGTTCCTTGCGCGTCCGCGACCGGGCGCACCGGGGTGGAATCTCGCATGTGGAGTACACGGCCGCGCAGGGCGAGCGCATCGGTGGCCGCAGCAGGAAGTTGGTGAGATATGCGGCCCAGCTACCGCGGCTTCATATACCAGTCAACCTATCGCATCGAGTCGGGTGTGCCGGTGGTTCACCTGTTCGGGCGCCTGGAGAACGGGGACACGTTCCTGATTCGGGACCGGCGCCAGTCCCCGCATTTTCATGTGCCCGCCGATGCGCCGAGCCGGGCCGATCCTTCGGATTGGCAGGGTGCGCGCCTCTCGCCCTCGGACCGCGTTTCCCTTGCCGGCGAGGCGACCCGCCGGGTAACCGTTCCGACGCCAGCGGATGCGCCCGCGGTCAGGGACCGGCTGCATGCCCGCGGCATCCAGACTTTCGAGGCCGACGTGCGTTTCGCCATGCGTTACCTGATCGATCGTGACATTCGGGGCGGGTGCAGCATCAGTGGCGAGCCGCACGCCGGTTCCGGGTGCAAGTGGGTATTCGACGACCCCGAGCTTGCGCCCGCGGCGGTGGGCCTCGAACCACGCGTGCTGTCGTTCGACATCGAGACGGATGCCCGGGCGCAACGGCTGCTGGCCATAGCGCTATATGGCTGCGGCGTGGACGAAGTGTTCATTGTCGACGGCAGCGGCCGCCCGAGCCCCAAGCGGGCTGTGGCCTGCGCCGACGCACGGGCGGCCCTCGATGCCTTCTGCTGCCGCGTACGCGATCTGGATGCGGACGTTCTGACCGGCTGGAACGTGATCGATTTCGACCTGACCGTGCTGGCGCGCATCGCCGCGCGGGTGCGCCATCCTTTCGAATTGGGACGCGAGCCCGGGCAATTGCGTATCCGCCCGGCGCGCGGCTACTTCGGCAGCGGCCAGGCCACGGTCCCGGGACGCCTGGTGCTGGATGGCGTCGATCTGCTGCGCGGCGCCTTCGTGCGCATGGACGACTACTCGCTGGATGCGGTCGCGCGCAAGGTGCTCGGCGAGGGCAAGGCGCTGAGCGGCGATGCGCATGACCGGGTGGGGGAGATTCTCCACAACTACAAGCACGATCTTCCGGCGTTCGCCCGCTACGCCCGCACCGACGCGCGCCTTGCCCTCTCCATTCTCGAACGACTCGGTCTGGTCAACCTGGCCGTAGCGCGCAGCCGGCTCACGGGCATGCCGCCGGACCGGGTGGCGGGCAGCATTGCTTCCTTCGACTTTCTCTACCTCGCGGAATTGCACAAGCGCCGCATCGTCGCGCCGAGCGTCACCAGCAGCGACAGCCTCGTGCACGCTGCCCAGGCGGGCGGCCATGTGCTGGAGCCGGTGACGGGGCTCCACGAAGGCGTTTGGGTGTTCGACTTCAAGAGCCTCTACCCCAGTGTCATTCGAACCTACAACATCGATCCGCTGGGCTATATCCGCGAGGGGGACGTGGCGAAAGACCCCATCGAACTTGCCGGCGGCGCCCGCTTCCGCCGCGAACCCGGCATCCTTCCCGGCATCCTCGACGAACTGTTCCCGCGCAGGGAGCGCGCCAGGCGCGACGGCGATGCGGTCGCCTCCCAGGCCATCAAGATACTCATGAATTCCTTCTACGGCGTGCTCGGTACGCCCGCCTGCCGCTTCTACAACCCGGCCATCGCCAATGCCATCACCGGCCAGGGACGCCACCTGTTGCTGTGGTCGAAGCGCTGGTTCGAAGAGCGGGGTTTCCAGGTTCTCTACGGCGACACGGACAGCCTTTTCGTTGCCTCGGGAGGGGTTGAGGAAGATACGCTGGAGCGTGGCGAGGTGCTGGCGGCCGAGTTGAATGCCGAATTGACAGAACACATCCGGCTGGAGACCAGGGTCGAGAGCCGCATGGAACTCGAACTGGAAAAGGTCTATCGGAAGCTGTTTCTGCCCGTCACGCGGTCCGGCTCCGGAGGTGCCCGCAAGCGGTATGCGGGGCAGATCCAGGGCCGGGACGACGTCGAGTTCACGGGCATGGAAGTGGTACGCCGCGACTGGACCGAGCTCGCCAAGCACGTGCAACGGGAACTCTTCGGGCGGCTGTTCAACGACGAGCCCATCGAGGACTTTCTCGGCGACCTCGTCAGCCGGCTGCGGTCGGGAGCCCTGGACGATTGGCTGGTCTACCGGAAAGGGCTGCGCAAGCCGGTCGAGGAATACAGGGCTCAGACGCCACCCCATGTCGCTGCGGCGCGCAAGTCGAAATCGCCGCCGGGCCGGGTGGTGGCCTACATGATCACCCGCGCCGGCCCGGAACCGCTGGACAACATCACCGCGCAACCTGATCGGGAGCACTACGTGGCCAAGCAGGTCAAACCGGTGGCGGAGCCGGTGCTGGCCACGCTCGGCCTCAACTTCGAGCGGGTGATCGGCGACGATCGGCAGATGGGTCTGTTTTGAATGTATCGGCATTGAAATCGAACGCTCCGGGCGTAAACTACGAGGCTTTCGGCTCCCGTGATCGCCTCATAAGCAGTTGATCAATATAAGGAATTTCACACGGGAGCAGTCGGTTTTCCAGGCTGCCTGCGGGCTACGGACGGTGTCCGATGGAGACGAACGACTCACGGGGCGATGCCCAAGGCCGATGATGAACGGCACTCAGCCGCAGACTTGGCCGGTCTGTATACGTGACGCGCAAACAAGACGTCTGGAATATCCAGACAAAAGGAAGATCTCATGACCGTATCGAGCCTGCAGGGCACGGACTACCCCGAAATCCGCGAGGAGGTCATCAAGCTCTGCAAACAGTTCCCCGGCGACTACTGGCGCAAGCTCGACCGCGAGATGGCCTATCCGTCCGAGTTCGTGAAGGCGCTCGCCGATGCCGGCTACCTCGCCGCCCTGATTCCCGAGGAATACGGGGGTTCCGGCCTGCCGCTATCCGCGTCGGCGGCAATCCTCGAGGAGATTCAGCGTGCCGGCTGCAACGGTGCGGCCTGCCATGCACAGATGTACATCATGGGCGCATTGCTGCGGCACGGCAGCGAGGCGCAAAAGCAGAAATACCTGCCGGGAATTGCGAGCGGCGAGTTGCGCCTGCAGGCGTTCGGCGTGACCGAGCCCACGAGCGGTACCGATACCGGAGCGCTGAAGACGGTCGCCGAGCGCCGGGTGGGCGGATACCTCGTCAACGGCCAGAAGATCTGGACGAGCCGGGCCGAACACTCCGACCTCATGCTGCTGCTGGCGCGGACCACGCCCCGGGAAGAGGTGTCGCGCGGCATCGATGGCCTTTCCATATTCATCCTGGACATGAACGCGGCCCGGGCTGCCGGCGGGCTCACCGTCCGGCCGATTCGCACCATGATGAACCACTCCACCACCCAGGTGTTCTTCGACGATGTCGAGGTGCCGGCCGAAAACCTGATCGGCGAGGAGGGCCGGGGCTTCCGTTACATCCTTTCCGGAATGAACGCCGAGCGCATCCTGATTGCGGCGGAATGCATCGGCGATGCGAAATGGTTCATCGAGCGCGCCCGGGACTACGCCAACGAGCGCGTGCTGTTCGGCCGGCCGATCGGCCAGAACCAGGGTGTGCAGTTTCCCATCGCCAAGGCTTATGCGCAGATGCGGGCCGCGGAATTGATGGTGCACCAGGCGGCGCAGTTGTTCGAGGCGGGCGAGAACGTCGGCGAACAGGCGAACATCGCCAAGATGCTGGCGGCAGATGCCTCCTGGGCCGCGGCCGAGGTTGCCGTTCAAACCCACGGCGGGTTCGGCTTCGCCGAGGAATACGACGTGGAGCGCAAGTTTCGTGAAACCCGGCTATACCAGGTTGCCCCGGTCTCCACCAACATGATCCTGAGCTACGTGTCCGAGCACGTACTGGGCCTGCCCAGGTCGTATTGATGCCGGCGCGCAGGGGCTTGTGCATGGAGCGGGCTCCGCCGGAATGGCGCCGACGTTAACGACTGCGCGGAGCTTGCTGTCGGCGATCGCGTATCGGCAAGGTCGGTAAACGATCCGGATTAAAGGTGCGTTGCGAAAGCGAGGAGCTCGGCGGAGAGTGCCTCGGCGTTCGGATGCAGTTGGACTTTTGCCGCGCGCTGCCGGGTCAAATTGCTCACGGTCGTTTCAGCCAATGCCCATAGCGCCTGCACTGGCGTTTGCGGAATTCTCATTGAGAAGGAACAGGGCGGCGGTGCATGGCGAACGCGTTCAGTCACGATCAGAATTTCAAGAACCTGATTCTCGACTATCCCCGCGATGCCCTGGCGTTTTTCGCGCCCGAAGAGGCGCCCGCCGCGGGTGACCCGGTGCGCATCGTTCCGGCGCGACAGGAACAACTCAAGGAACGTCTGGGCAATCGCTTTCGGGAGCTGGACGTCCCGCTTCTCGTGGAGTGGGCCGATGGCCGTCGCGAGGCAATCCTGTTCGTGCTCGAAGAAGAAACCGACTCACGGCGCTTCTCGCTGCGCCGGCTGGCGCACTATTGCCTCGACCTCTCCGAGCTTTACGAGACAGACCGCGTCGTGCCGGTCGCTGTCTTTTTGCGAGCAGCCGGGAAGGCCCCCGCTTCGCTTTCGCTGGGCACCGAACGCCGTCCTTATCTGACGTTCGAGTATCTCGCCTGCAAGCTCGAGGAGATTCCCGCCGAGCGCTGGCGGCAGAGCGAAAACCTCGTGGCGCGGGCCAACCTGCCGAACATGCGGAGCCCTCAGAGTCGCAGGGTCGAGGTCTACGCCGACGCGGTGCGCGGGTTGCTGGAGTTCGAGCCGGACAGCGACAAGCGCGCCAAGTACATTGAATTCATCGACATCTATGCCGGTCTCGCCGAAAATGAATACCGGCGCTATCGACGGTTGTATCCCGAGGACAGTTCGACCATGGCTGGAGTGATCGCAAGGGCTCGCGAAGAAGGCATGCAACAAGGCATGCAGCAGGGCATGCAGCAGGGCATGCAGCAGGGCATGCAGCAGGGCATGCAGCAGGGCATGCAGCAGGGTGTTCAGCAGGGCCGAGTCGAGGGGGAGCGTGCGCTCCTGGAACGACAACTGCGTCGGCGATTCGGTCTGCTGTCACCTGAAGTCGCGGAAAGACTGGGTCAGGCGTCCACTGCCGATCTGGAGACCTGGGCTGAAAACATGCTCGAGGCGCCAACGATTGAAGACGTATTCGATTCGGGCGGTTCAAACTCTCCGTCTAGGCCCAAATCGTAGCGCTTCGTCATTGTTCGTATTTTGCGATCTGCGTATCGGCGCATATGGGAATATCGGGCGCGCAGGACTGGAAGCGAGATTTGCGAGCCCGGGGGTTCGAGGCTGGCAACGCCATGGTTGCCGGTATTGCCATCGATGCCGCGGCTGCAGAAATCTGGAACCGAATCGCCGCGCCAGGCAACCTGAAACGCTGCCATCCGTTCTGCGCATCGACTACTGTCGAGAGTTGGCCGGGTGTTGGGTCGCGGGATTCGATTACCTATTACAGTGGCATTCGCTACCGAAGGGACTTCGTGGCCTGGCTGGACGGTGTTGGCTACGACATGGAAGTTGGCTCGGCCAGCAAGAAGACGTGTCGCGTATCCTGGCGAATCGAGTCGCGTGTTGCGGGAGGCAGCGAGTTCAGCATAACGGTGTTCCCCTATGTCGAGCCTGGCTGGAGCGAAGAGGAGGAAACCCATTACCTCGATCGATTCTTCGGAACAGCCTTCGAGCACTACTTGCAATGCGTGGTCAAGGGTGTCGAGTACCACGTGACCACGGGCAAGGATGTTCGCGAAGATCAGTTCGGGACGAATCCGGTGTTTTCGGCACGCAAGTAGCGGGTTGCGCGGCGCTCCCGTGGCACGTTCAGGTACTGATTTTCTTCCTGTCGAACCGGCCCTCAGGTCCCCCAGACCTGCTTGTACACGCGCATCCAGTTCTCGCCCAGCATCTTGTCCAGTTCGGCGTTGTTCCAGCCGCGCTCGCGCAGGTGCCTGACCAGGTTCGGCAACTCTGAGATGTCCTCGAATCCCTCGACGGTATGGGCGGTGCCGTAGCCCAAGGAATCCACGGGAAACACCATGTCGGCGCCCGGGGGGTGAGGGAGGCTGGGTCCCCAACCCCAAATGAAATCCGGCCCCAGACCCACGTGGTCGATACCCACCAGGTTCTTCAGGTAGTCGTATTGATCGACCAGCGTCTCGATCTGCGCCCGCGGGCTGCGTTCGGGGTACTCCTCCAGAACGCCCGGGTGGCGCACCAGGAAGTCGCTGATGGCGGTGAGCCCGATCACGCCGCCGGTGCCGGCGATGGCTTCTGCCAGCCGGTCGCTGATGGCGCGCATGTTGGGGTTCAGCGCAGCCATGTTGGTGTGGGTGGCGACCACCGGCACGCCGTCGGAGATGGCGATGGCATCGAAGCTGGTCTGTTCGGCGCAATGCCCGCCCACATCCAGGATGACATTGTGCTCGTGAATTGTTTCCACCAGTACCCGGCCGGCCTTGGTCAGCGGCACGTTGTGATCCATGTTGCCGCCGCCGAACAGGTTCGTGACGTTGTAGGTAATGCCGTGCGCCCGCACGCCGAGTTCGACATAGGCCCGGAACACGCTCTTCATGGTGTCGTAGGACTCGAAAGGCCTCTTGTAATAGAGCCGCTCCAGATGGTTCGCGCTCTGGAACCCCACGATTATCGCGATCCTGCCGGCCTCGTTGGCTGCGTGGATGTCCGCTACCGATCGGGCGAGCGCCACGCGATCGGGATTGCGATCGATAAGCTCGAGTATCTGGCCGAGGCTCGCCAGTCCCGAGATGCTCTTGTGCACGACGTCTACACCGCCCGTTTCCAGGAGGTCGATGAAGCCTTCGAGGGGCGACGAGGTATCGAGCCCGTCGACCACCAGCGCATCCGACCCGGTGTGAACACCCGCCCTCCCCCAGGGCGCCACTGCCAATGCGGTCAGCGCCGCCGCCCCGCCGAGCAGCCGCCTGCGATTGATTTCACTGTTGTGCATTTGGTATTCCTCCCGTCGATGTTCGATCTGGCCAACGCTGGCTTGGAGACTGTACCGCAAGCGAAGGCAGGATGTGCGCGGCCGGGCCGGTCGACTTCCCGCCTCTCAAATGCCTGAAGTCTATGATGCTGAGCAAAACCCCTCGGAGCCAGGACGTTCGGCTCTCGCAGGGAATCCGCAGTGGCGAGATCGGGGCGGCTGCCGCTGAAGCTGCCGAACCGGCCGAATGGCGGAGCGAGGCCTGTTCAGTCGAACGTGCAAACTCCCTGGTCGATGACCGCCACGTCGTCCTGGTTGGTGGTGCGGAAGAGCGCCCGGTTGCCGTCGACCCACATCGATACCGTCAGGGTGTCACCTGGCATCACCGGCCGCGAGAAGCGTCCGTTCATGGAGCGGAAGCGGGACGGGTCGCTGTCGCAGAGGGTGTGCAGCAGCGCGCGACCCGTGAACCCGTAGGTGCAGAGCCCGTGCAGGATGGGGCGGTCGAACCCCCCCACGGCGGCAAAGGACGGGTCCGAATGCAGCGGGTTGCGGTCTCCGGACAGGCGGTAGGTAAGGGCCTGGTCCTCGCGCGTGGTGTAGGTCACCCGATGGGTGGGTTCGGCATCGGGGAATTCCACCTTTGCAGAGGGGCCCCGGTCGCCGCCCCAGCCACCTTCGCCGCGGCAGAAGAGCGAGGCTCGCGTGCGCAGCAGCGGCTTGCCGGTGGCCGCGTTGACGGCTTCGGATTCCATCTCTATCAGTGCCGCATTGCCCTTGTCCCAGATGCCCGCGATTCGGCCGCGACTCTCGAGCCGACCGTCCGGCGGAATCTCGTCCAGGAGCTCGATGCCCTGCTCGCCGTGCACCATGAGTGCCGGATTGAAGCTGCCGATCTTGTCCATCGGCACGCCGCCCCCACCGATGATGACGGCAAAGGTCGGAAACACCCGTTGCGGCGTGTCCTTGGTGTTCTCGGTGGTGAATGGGAGTTCGCCGGTCCCGGCGCCGATGCCGACGGCGTAGAGCAGCGCATCCTTCGATGTCCAGCTTTGTGTGGCGGGTCCCCCGGTCTCGCCCACTGCTTCCGGATTGATTGGCATCGCGTTTCCCCGTCTGTCGAATCTGACCGCACCATAAACGATGCCCGGATGTTGCGAAAGCAGGTCTGATCGGGCGATGGCGCAGCCGCCGATACACTCGCGTAAGCGCGGCCGTGTTTTCCCTATGCGAGTTCCCACCCCGGCGCGCCGGGACGATGACGCGCAAGGAACACTTGACAACCGCTGGGAGAGAATTGGTGTGCGGTGCGCGTATCCGGCACCTTTAAGGCTCGCGCTTGCGCCCATCGTAGCGGTAAGCAGGTCCGCTTGGCGTGCCATTCGGCGAGCCGTATGCGCGTACCGCATACCGGTTCTCGGAGCCGGATCGAAGGTAAGGATTTCTTGGTTAGCAAATTCAATAAAATCAATCACTTGGAAAAAGTGTTCCATGAAAGGGGTATCCCCTCGCGCTCCCCGGCCGAAGCCTCTCCATATGCGAGGGGTGCCCCCTCGCGCTCCCCAGCTGAGGGCTCTCCATATGCGAGGGGTGCCCCCTCGCGCTCCCCAGCTGAGGGCTCTCCATATGCGAGGGGTGCCCCCTCGCGCTCCCCAGCTGAGGGCTCTCCACCCGATTTGACATACTGTCGAGTATGCCTGCATCGTCCTCCGGTCCGCGCGACCGCGCAGGACGGCGCGTTTTGCTTCAGCGACGAAACGTCGATGCCCTCGCGACGAAAGTTGGTGAGATATCCGGGTTAAAGCTGGGGGTCGAGTCGATTGCATCCTTGACCCCGGCGCCCTTCCCGTGAACACTCGTCAATCTCGTTCGGCAAACACGCCGAATGGCGGGCGCGTAGCTCAGTTGGTCAGAGCGCTGTCTTCACATGGCAGAAGTCGCTGGTTCGAATCCAGCCGCGCCCACCAGCCATCGACGGCTCGGCCCGGTTTCGAGGCAGTCTCAGCCTTCGACGACTGCATCGAGCACGGGCCCAACCTGTTCAGTGCTGCTTGAAGACAGTGTCAGGTCCCGCGGCGGGGCAGGTACTTCGCCGGAATGGGATGGTCCGGCCCTTCGCCGAGCCAGAAGATCGACACGATCCACCAGCGCGAGCCGTCGTGCATGAGTTGAATGGAATTGATGCCTCGCGCAAACGGTTCCGGATCGCTCGCCGCTCGCCGCGACTCGTAGGTGCTGAACAGGTGCGCGATCCGGCCGTACTTCTCGGTCACCCGGTGAATCTCGATCTCGTGGAAACCGTCGGCTTCCAGCAGGTCGCCGACGTCAGCCGCATATTCGTCAGGAGTAATCACCCGGCGCCCGTAACTCGACCCACCTTCGGTTTGCCCCACGGGGCTAAGGGTCGCGTTGGGCGCGAACAACGACCGGAAGCGCTCCCAGTCGCGCGCCACGCCCGCATCGCCCGAGATGACGTCGTAAAGGGCGGTGACGATCGCATCGATGGACTCGACATCGGCCGATGCAGCGCTTGTCTGCCCGGCTGAAGACGGTGTTGGAAACAGGGCTGCGACCGTCGCGATCGCGAAGGCGGCGATGGTCGCAACGATTCTGTGGGTGGGTGCTGTAATGCGGTGCGCTACGGTCGCGATCATGGTGCCGTCCTCGGCAGGTTTGGTGAAACAAGGTGTCGGTGCCACGAGTATCGAGCAGGATAACGGTATAAGCCAGTGCCTCTGCAAAAACGTCTGACCAGACCGGATGCGGGCCAGCGCGCATCCGTCACCAACTTCCTGCTGCGGACGCCGATGCGCTCGCGTAAGCGCGGCCGCGCTTACGCGTCGCCTCGACGGCCTCGCGAAGAACGTTGGTGACGGACGCGGGCCACCGAGTCGCGGCGCCGCGCGCTGCAAACCGGCATGGCCGAAGAGTGAGGTCGATTGCCGCCTGCGCGTCATTACCTCTTGTTCGCAGGGCACGCTTGCAGACCAGTCGAGTTTGCACTCGGGAACCGTTTGCTCGTCGGGCAAACGAAGGCCGTGTTCGCCGCCGATCACAGGCCGGTTGGCGGGCCGATTTGAAGGGTCTGAACGGACGAGGAGATCAACATGAAACGACGCGAATTCGTCTCCAGCGCAGCGACGCTGGCTGCTGCTTCCACGCTGTCGGGTTCTGCCCGGGGCTCCGGCGAAAGTGGCGCTTCCAGCTTGAATGCGCCCTGGCCATTGCGCGGGTCCGAGAGTTTCGCGTTTCGTTCCGAGGCGGTGGGCGACAGCCTGGCGGTGGGTGTCTGGCAGCCGGGTGCGCAGATGCTGGAACTCACCGGCAGATCCGCCGGCCCGCTGGATCTGGTCTATGTGCTGGATGGCGCCTGGGCGCTGTCCATGGCAGCAACCATCTGCCGCCTGCAACTGGTCGACCTGGTGAAACCCGGCTTCCCACCATTGCTGCTGGTGGGCATCGACTACCTGGAAGACAAGCCCAACGCCCGCACCCGGGACTATACGCACACCGACCTGGCAACGCCGCTGCAAGCCGGAGAACTGCCCCCGGAGCAGACCATTGGCGGAGCGGACAACTTTCTGCGCTTCCTCGAGGAAGAACTGGACCCGATGATCCGTTCCCGCTACGAGGTCACCGACAATCCCGCAGGTATCCTCGGCGACTCCTACGGCGGCACCTTCACGTTTCACGCCTTCCGGCGCCAGTCGAAGCTGTTCGACAAGTACTTCCTGGGCAGCCCGGGATTATTCGACACCGAGGTCGACTACATCGGCGCGGTCAGGAAAGTGCTCGAGGGCAAGCTGGTCCACGACACCAAGATGTACCTGTCGTTCGGCGCCATGGAAGCCAACGGGGGCGTGCCGTTCTACGAAGAGATGGGGCGCAACTACAACGACCTCGTCAGCGTGCTCAACACCACCCCCAACGATTGGCTCGAGTTCACTTCGAAGATGTACCCCGGCCACACGCACACGACGATCCTGGCGCCCGCATTCAACGACGCCCTGCTGTACCTGTACGGCCCGCACCTGCCGCGCGCCTGAGCATGGAAGCACCGGCGCATGCTACGCATCCCTGACCCGGGGCTGTCCAAGCGCGCCCAGTCTCCGGACCAGCCCCGTCACGACTGCTAAGCGGATATCCGCATGCGCCTGCCGGCAAGCAGGACATGCCGGCGATCGAGGTGGTATGGTCCACGCGGGTCGAAACTGGAGGCCGGCATGAAGGGCATCGTCGTTCGTACTCTGATCATTGCTGCGGGAATCTGGGTTGCAGACAAGCTGGTGCCCGGCATTCATGTCAGTTCCGGCAGTGCCCTGCTGTTTGCAGCCATCGCGCTTGGGCTGATCAATGCACTGGTGCGTCCGCTGATCGTGCTGCTCACGCTTCCCTTTACCTTGCTGACGCTTGGCCTCTTTCTGCTGGTCGTCAATGCCGCCATGCTGCAACTCGCCGACTGGTTCGTCTCCGGATTCTCCGTGGACGGATTTTTCAGTGCCGTGTTCGGCTCCATCGTGGTCGGCCTGGTGAGTTGGGTCGCCTCGGCGTTCGTCGGCCCGAAGGGGCGTTACGAAGTCATGGTTCGGCGAGAGCGATAGCGGCCGGTACGAGTTGCACGAGGCGTTTCCCGCACCCAAGGCCCGAACGGAGTGACGCGTCGATGCCCGGGCGCGCCTTCGACCCGATTCGACAAGCGGCTTGGTGCACTATGCGGCTTGCTGCGGGGGCTCGATCTCGAGCAGTTGCGTGTGTTCGTCGACGCGCTGACCCGCGGCGCAGTGCACTGCAGTGACCTCACCGGAACAGGGTGCGAGAATGCTGTGCTCCATCTTCATGGCTTCGATGACGGCCAGCAGGTCGCCGGCCTGCACATCGTCACCGACCGCGACCGCCAGGCTGATCACCTGCCCGGGCATGGGCGAGACAATCCGGTCGGTGCCATCGAGCCGGTCCGCCTGGCCCGCGGTGACATCCTGTGCCCGCTCGAAGACGATGGTTTCGCCGTCGAGCATCAGGTGTATGGCACTGCCGTCGCGCAACAGCCCGGCAGCGTAGCGCCGCCCGTTGAGGCGAACATCGAGCGAGTCGGCGCCCGCATTCAGATCCCCAAGGCTGAATGACAGGTCGCCCACGGCTATTCGGCCCTGGTGAATTCGGACGGTCTGCTCCGTACCGCCCTGTGCAAGCCGCACCTCGATGTGCGGTGGCCGATTGACCCGCCAGCCGTCGCCGCGGGACCAGGGACCGGTGCCGCCCGCGGTCGCGGCGAGGCCGGCCAGCGCCCAGTGCCGGGGTTCGAGCGGCGGGGTCAAGGCCTCGTGTTCTTCGTCGGCGAGGTGGGTGCCGTAGTCGCCCGCGACAAATTGCGGATGGGCGAGCAGGTTGCGCAGATATCCGGCGTTGTGCTCGATTCCGGCGATCTCGGTGTTTGCAAGCGCCTCGATCAGTTCGCGGCGGGCCGCATCGCGGGATGGCCCGTGGGCAACGAGCTTGGCCACCATCGGGTCGTAGTGCACCGATACGGTGTCGCCTTCGTCCACGCCGGTATCGACCCGAACGTTGCCGGGAAGGCGAAGCCGCCGCAATCTGCCCGCCGATGGCAGGAAACCCCGGGAAGGGCTCTCCGCGTACAGGCGCGCTTCGATGGCGTGGCCCGATGCGGCGGGTTCGATGTCGAGGGAATGGCCGTCGGCGATGCGCAACTGCCATTCCACCAGGTCGAGGCCGGTGATTGCCTCGGTGACCGGGTGTTCCACCTGCAGCCGGGTGTTCATTTCCATGAAATAGAAGTCGGTGGCGTTGCCTCGGCTCTCGGCGATGAATTCCACCGTGCCCGCGCCGGTATAGTCGATCGCCCTGGCCGCGTTGACTGCGGCCTCCACGAGCCGCTTGCGCAGGGGTTCGTCCACGGTAGGCCCGGGCGCCTCCTCGATCACCTTCTGATGCCGGCGCTGTACCGAGCAGTCCCGTTCGAAAACGCCGATGGTGTTGCCGTGGGTATCGGCCAGAATCTGCACTTCCAGGTGTTTCGGGTTGACCAGGTAGCGTTCGAGCAGCATCTTCTCGTCGGCGAAGGCGGCGGCAGCCTCCCGCCGCGCTCCCGCGAGGGCGTCCCGGAATTCCTCCGGGGCGCCGACCAGCCGCATGCCCTTGCCCCCGCCGCCGGCCGAGGCCTTGATCAGCAGCGGAAAGCCCATTTCTCGAGCGGCTGCCTCGAGCACCGCGTCGTCCTGATCGTCGTCGTGGTAACCGGGGACTACCGGCGTGCCCGCGGCGGCAATCAGTCGTTTGGCCTCCACCTTGGAGCCCATGGCGCGGATGGCGTCACTGGATGGGCCCACGAAAACAATTCCGGCGCGGGCGCAGGCATCGGCGAATTCGGCATTTTCGCTCAGGAACCCGTAGCCGGGATGAATCGCGTCGGCCCCGGCTCGCTCCGCTGCGGCCAGCACGGCTTCGATGCCGAGATAGCTTTCCAGCGCGGGCGCCGGGCCGATGCGGTGGGCGCTGTCGGCGCGCCGCACATGCAACGCGCCTGCATCGGCATCGGAATAGACCGCCGCGGCGTGCATACCCAGGCGCCGCGCGGTGTCGATGACCCGGCAGGCAATCTCGCCCCGGTTGGCAACGAGCAGCGTTCGTATGCTCATTGCTACATCCTGAACACGCCGAAACGGGATTTCGGCTGTTCGGGGGTGCGGCAGGCCATGGCCAGCGCCAGGCCGAGGGCGCGGCGCGTGTCGAGGGGGTCGATCACGCCATCGTCCCAGAGCCGGGCGCTGGCGTAATAGGGATGGCCCTGGGTTTCGTACTGGTCGCGTATCCCCTCCATGTAGGCGTCCTGTTCCGCCTGCGGCCAGGTCTTGCCGCGTGTTTCCAGGCTGTCGCGGCGCACGGTGGCCAACACGTGCGCGGCCTGTTCGCCGCCCATGACCGAGATGCGCGAGTTCGGCCAGGTCCAGAGCATGTTGCCGGTATAGGCGCGCCCGCACATGGCGTAGTTGCCGGCGCCGTGCGACCCGCCGATCACCACGGTGAACTTCGGCACCCTGGCACAGGCGACGGCGGTGACCATCTTGGCACCGTTCTTGGCGATCCCTTCGTTTTCGTACTTCTTGCCCACCATGAAGCCGGTGATGTTCTGCAGGAACAGCAACGGTACCCCCCGGCGGTCGGCCACCTGGATGAAGTGCGCGGCCTTGAGTGCCGATTCGGAAAAGAGGATGCCATTGTTTGCCAGGATGCCTACCGGGTAGCCGTCCACATGCGCAAAGCCGCAAACCAGTGTTTCGCCGTACAGCGGCTTGAATTCGTGGAATTCGCTGCCATCGACGAGGCGTGCGATCACTTCACGAACGTCGTAGGGCGTGCGGTTGTCTCTTGGCAGCACGCCGTAGAGTTCGGATGGGTCGGCATCCGGTTCCACGGCCTTGCGGGTCTTGACCGTTGGCCGGTAGCGCACGTGACTGTTGGCGACGATCTCCCTGGCCAGCGCCAGGGCATGGCTGTCGTCGGCAGCCAGGTAGTCGGCCACCCCCGAGGTTCTGCTGTGCACGTCGCCCCCGCCGAGGGACTCGGCATCCACCTCTTCGCCGGTTGCGGCCTTCACCAGCGGCGGGCCTCCCAGGAAGATCGTGCCCTGGTTCCGCACGATCACCACCTGGTCGCACATGGCCGGTACATAGGCGCCCCCGGCCGTGCACGACCCCATGACCACGGCGATTTGCGGGATCCCGTCGGCGGACAGGTTCGCCTGATTGTAGAAGATGCGCCCGAAATGCTGGCGGTCGGGAAAAATGCCGTCCTGCAGGGGCAGGAAACCGCCTCCGGAATCCACCAGATAGATGCAGGGCAGGTGGTTCTCCGCGGCCAGTTCCTGGACGCGCAGGTGTTTCTTCACGGTGATGGGGTAGTAGGTGCCGCCCTTGACCGTCGCATCGTTGACCACGATGGCGCAAGGTTCGCCGCAGACGCGGCCGATGCCGGTGATGATGCCGCCGCCGGGCGGCCAGTCATCGTAGAGTTCGTAGCCGCCGAGCAGGCCCACCTCCAGGAAGGGCGCGCCGGGGTCGAGCAGCCCCTCGAGCCGCTCCCGAGGCAACAGCTTGCCGCGAGCGGCGTGCCGTTCGCGCGACCGCTCGTCGCCGCCGAGCGCCAGCCTGGCCGTCAATTCCCGGAGATCGGCAGCCAGCGCCCGGTGGTGTTCGCTGTTGGCCCTGAATTCCGGCGATCCGGAATCGATTCTGCTGCGCAATATCGCCATCGGGACATTGTACGTAGCGTGCCGGGCGGTAGTAAGGGGTTGCCGGCAGCAACCGATTCTGTTGCGAGGTACGATCGGCGTTAAACTTGCGAGCAATGGCGGATGCATGACCTGTTGGGGCAGCAATCCCCCCGAGCTTGAAGCCGGTCGGATGGCGGGGGCAAGTCCCGGTTGCAGCCCGCGACCTGTTCGTGAATGGATGTAGCAAGGGTGGCACGAGAGGCGAAAATACTGTCTGCGCGGAGCCGGAGTGCGCTTGCCGTGGTTGACAACACGATCGAGCACGCAGCAAGCGCACGCTCGAGTGTTTCGCTGCTATATGATGGCCGCAGCAGGTCGATCGTGAACAGGTCGGGCTGACTCGGCGATGCCCCAGCCCGAAAAGAAAACGGTGCCCGGGTGCAAACGCGACCTGTATGCAAGCGTTACCCGCGAACAAGGGGTCCGGGGAGCACATTGAATCGTGGCGGCAAAGCGCAGCACACGCAAGAGACCGTCCGCTGGACGCCGGGGGCTCCACGTCCCGAGCTTCCTGGGCGGCCTGTTGCTCGGCGCCGGCGGAGTTGGGCTCACGGTGCTCGCGCCGGGGCTGGTCTCCGAGCAGTTTGCCGGAATGCCCAGCATGACCAACGGTCAGGACGATCTCGAGGTCGTCTTCGAGTTTCCGGAACTTCTTCGCGAGTCCGTACCGGTAGACCCCGATTCCTACGGCGACCCCGGAGCGCAGGCCAATGTGCCACCGCCCGACGCGGGGACGGATACACCCGTTGCCTCCGGCGCGAGCCGGTCGACGCCGGAACCGGCACGGGCTGCACCGGTTCGAGTGACCCAAATCTATATTCAGGCCGCCTCGTTCCGCGATGCCGGCGAGGCGAACCAACTCCGGGCGCGGCTGCTGCTGCAGGGGTTGCCGGTGGGCCTCGGCCAGGTGGTGCTGGGCGACGGCACCTGGCACCGTGTCACCGTGGGCCCGATCGACTCGGCGGAGAAAGCGGACCAGGTCATGGCTCGCCTGCGCGAACAGAACCTGTCGGCCATACGAATCAATCCCGGCTGACACCTTGAAAGCGCATCGGACAGCCACCACTATCGGTTCTCATGCAAGCGATACACGGCACCACCGTCCTTTGCGTCCGGCGTGACGACTGCGTCGCCCTCGGCAGCGATGGCCAGGTGTCTGCCGGCAACACGATCGTGAAGGGCAATGCCGTGAAGGTTCGGCGCCTTTACGATGACAAGGTCCTGTCCGGATTTGCCGGCGGGACGGCGGATGCGTTTACGCTGTTCGAACGCTTCGAGGGCGCCCTCGAGAAATACTCGGGCAACCTCACCCGCGCTTCCGTCGAACTGGCCAAGGACTGGCGAGCCGACCGGGTGCTGCGCAGGCTCGAAGCCATGCTCGTTGTCGCCGACGCAACGGCCACACTGACGATCAGCGGTACGGGCGACGTGATCGAGCCGGAATCCGGGGTCATTGCCATCGGTTCCGGCGGGCCCTACGCCCAGGCCGCGGCCCGGGCGCTGGTCGACAACACCAGCCTCGGCGCCGAGGAGATCGTCGAAAAAGCCCTGGGCATCGCCGCCGACATCTGCATCTACACGAATCACCAGCACACCATCGAGTCTCTCGCCGCGGGCTGACCCGCCGGACGAACCGCCATGCAGAACAACTCCCTGATGACGCCAAGAGAAATCGTCCACGAATTGGACAAGCACATCATCGGCCAGGATGCCGCCAAGCGCGCGGTTGCCATTGCGCTCCGCAATCGCTGGCGGCGGATGCAGCTCGACCAGGAGATGCGCGAGGAGATCACGCCGAAGAACATCCTCATGATCGGCCCCACCGGCGTCGGCAAGACGGAAATCGCCCGACGCCTGGCAAGGCTTGCCGGCGCGCCCTTCATCAAGGTGGAGGCGACCAAGTTCACCGAGGTCGGCTATGTGGGCCGGGACGTGGAGTCGATCGTCCGCGACCTGGCCGACGTGGCGGTGAAGATGCGCCGCGAAGCGCAACTCGCCAAGGTGCAGCACCGGGCCGACGACGAGGCGGAGGAACGCGTGCTCGATGCCCTGCTGCCGGAACCGCGGAGTGCGGGATTCAACGCCGATGGCAACGGCGATCAACGATCCTCGGGAACACGGCAGATCTTCCGCAAGAAGCTGCGCGAAGGGGAACTCGACGACAAGGAAGTGGAGATCGAGATCGAGGCGGTGCCGGTGGGTGTGGAAATCATGGCCCCGCCGGGCATGGAGGAACTGACCAGCCAATTGCAGAACATGATCGGCAACCTCGGCACGGGCCGCAAGCGGTCCATGCGCATGAAGATCAAGGATGCGTTCAAGCGGCTGCGGGAGCAGGAAGCGGCGAAGCTGATCAACGAGGAAGAGGTGAAAGCCGAGGCTCTCGAAGCCGTGGAGCAGACCGGCATCGTCTTCCTCGACGAGATCGACAAGGTGGCCAAACGCAGCAATGCCACCGGCGCGGACGTGTCTCGGGAAGGCGTGCAGCGCGACCTGCTGCCGCTGATCGAAGGCTGCACGATTTCCACCAAGTACGGCATGGTGCGTACCGATCACGTCCTGTTCATCGCCTCCGGGGCCTTCCACGTATCCAAACCGTCAGACCTGATTCCTGAACTGCAGGGCCGGTTGCCGATCCGGGTAGAACTCTCCGCGCTCACCGCGGAAGACTTCAAGCGCATTCTGGTGGAGCCCGATGCCTCGCTCACCGAGCAGTACCAGGCCTTGCTGGGAACGGAGAATCTGGGTATCGAGTTCGCCCCGGACGGGTTGGAACGCATTGCCCAGCTTGCCTGCGAGGTCAACCAGAACACCGAGAACATCGGTGCGCGCCGGCTGCACACCGTGATGGAACGGCTGCTCGACGAAGTCTCGTTTTCCGCGGGCGAGACCGACGGCGCGCCGGTGCATATCGATTCCGCCTATGTGGACGAACACCTCGAGGCGCTGGTCCAGGACCAGGACCTGTCCAGGTACATCCTCTGAGCGACCGGTCGGACGTAACGGGCAACGACGTGCGACCCTCGAAGATCACCTACCGCAAGCGCAGCCGGATGCTGGCTCTGCAGTACGGCGATGCCACCTCGGAGCTTTCCGCGGAGCTGCTGCGGGTGTATTCGCCCTCGGCGGAGGTTCGGGGTCACAGCGCGGACCAGAGACGCCTGCAGACCGGCAAGAAACAGGTGGCGGTCACGGCCATCGAGCCCGTCGGAAACTACGGCGTTCGCCTGACCTTCGACGACGGTCACGACACGGGCATCTACGCCTGGGAATACCTCAAGGACCTGGCCGATCATCGGGACCGTTACTGGGGAGACTACCTGGCCGAATTGAAGGCCGCCAATGCCTCCCGGCTTCCCGCCATCCCGGTCGGCCATTTCACGCCCGGCAAGACCTGACTCTCCCGCCTTGCTACCCGACCTGTTCATGAATGAACGTCGCGAGTTTCGAACCCGGCGCGCCGGGCCGCGGGCGTGAAGGCAACAAAGTCTCGCTGGGAGAGAACCGGTGCGCGGTGCGTGTATGCGGCGCTGTTAGGGCTCGCTCTTGCGCCTGTCGTAGCCGTAAGCGCCGCCGCCTGGTGCGCCGCATGCACGTACCGCATACCGGTTCGCGGAGCCGGATCGAAGGACCGGTTCTCCACGTTAACGAATTCAATAAAATCAATCACTTGGAAAGAGTGTTCCACGAACGGCCGGCAACAGGTGTGATAGCGCAGGGTGTGCGCAGATAGAGCGCGCTTACCAAGCTTGACGGCAGGTTCTGCACGCGGCGGGAGCACGCTCATGAGTTTCGCTGCTATTGACAGCCGCAGTCGTTTATTGACGAACAGGTCGGGCCGGGCGTGGGTGAGCACCGGCGTCCAAGGGGAGTAAACTCCTGCCCATGAGCGAGTTCGAGCACAAGACCCGCTTCGGCGACCGCGAGGTGAGCCCGGAAGAGAAAACCCGACTGGTGGGCGGGGTATTCGATTCCGTGGCGCATCGATACGATCTGATGAACGATTTCATGTCGCTGGGCAGCCACCGGCTGCTGAAGCGCCTGCTGGTGGAAATGGCGGGTCTCCGCAAGGGCCACCGCGTTCTCGATCTCGCCGGCGGCACCGGCGACCTCGCCCGGCTGATGGCGCCGCTGGTTGGCGAGCCGGGCGCCGTGGTGCTTGCGGACATCAACGCCAACATGCTCGAGGCCGGCCGCGACCGCCTGCTCGACTGCGGCATGGCCGGCGTGCGCTTCTGCCGGGCAGCGGCGGAATCGCTGCCGTTCCCTGCGGATGGATTCGATCGTGTCCTGATCGCATTCGGGCTGCGCAATTTCACCGACAAGCAGGCGTCGCTGGACGAGATCAGGCGGGTACTCAAACCCGGCGGCGTGCTGCTGGTGCTGGAGTTCTCCAAACCGGTCAATCCGGTGCTCGAAGGGCTGTCCTCGGCCTGGCAGGCCCTCTGGCCGGCGGCCGGGCGCCTGGTCGCCGGTGACGGCGGCAGCTACCGATATCTCGTCGAGTCGATTCGAGCGCATCCGTCACAAGCTACGCTCGAACTCATGTTGGAAGATGCCCGGTTCACCGAGGTCGAGCACCACAACCTGCTGGGCGGCATAGCGGCGATTCACCGGGGAGTTGCCTGAAATGCCAAGCGGCAGCGCGGACCTCGAGTCGTTGCTTGCCAGGGCGGCGGAATCCCTGGCAAACGCGACGCTGCGCCTGGACAAGCGCGCCGGGGAACGCCTTGCCGCACTGGACGGCCGATCGATCCAGGTGGAAAGCACCGATCCTGCCCAGGTGTTCTCGGTACGGGTCGACAATACCCGCCTGGTTGTGACCCGCGGGCCGGCGGATTCGCCGGATGCCACGGTCAGCGGCAGGTTCCAGGACCTGGTGGCGTGGCTCGCGGCGCCGAGCAGCAGCGCGGCAGCGCGGGTCGAGATCGATGGCGATACGGCCGTGCCTGCCGGCCTGGCAGAGATCTTCCGATCGCTGGCGCCCCAGGGTCTGTCCCTGCCGATTCGAGGGGACGACCTGCTCGGCGCGCTCGAATTGGCGGGCGCCGTTGCCGGTTCGGTTGCGGAAGGCGCCGCCAGAGCCTGGCGCCAGGTTGCAGCGCCACCGCTCGCGAATCGCGACCGCTTTGCCGGCGCCCGGGCGGAAATCGCCGGTTTGCGCGAGGAAATCGAAGGGTTGGCCGCCAGGGTGGCAGCGCTGGAGTCGTCCGCGGGCGGGCAACCGGAGGGCTGCGCCGACGCGTCATTGCAGCACCGGGTTTCGCAAACGTCCAGCCGCGACGGGTCGCAGTCGGAAGGAGCGCCCGAATGAAACGCCGCGTGCTGCAGATCGGCCGCGCAGCCTTCCGCCATCGGCTGGATGGGGTTTTGCCGACAGATGCACTGCTCGAGAACGATCTGCCCCGTGCCGCACGCCTGTTGCTGAAGGTCTGGCCCGGCCGGTGGTTGCCCGCGCGGGGCGAGGGCCCGGCGGTGCGCCTGCGCCTATTCTTCGAGGAACTCGGGCCGGTCTTCATCAAGTTCGGTCAGTTGCTGTCCACTCGCCGCGACCTGCTGCCCTCCGGTTACGCGGACGAGTTGGCGAAGCTTCAGGATCATGTGCCGCCCTTTCCGGGCGCGGATGCCCGAGTCATGGTGGAAACGGCCCTGGGTGACCTGTTCGGCGCGCGCATCGAGCATTTCGACGAGGAGCCCCTGGCGTCCGCATCGATCGCCCAGGTGCATGGCGCCGTGCTTCGCAGCGGCGAAGAAGTCGTCTTCAAGGTGGTTCGGCCGGGCCTGGAACGCATCGTCCGCGACGACCTGGACGTTCTGATCCGACTTGCCGCCTGGATCGACCGGCACGTTCCGGCGAGCCGCCGGCTGCATTTGCCGGAGGTGGCGAGCGATCACGCCAGGGTGGTGCTCGGCGAACTGGACATGATGCGAGAGGCGGCCAATGCAGAGCGGCTGCGGGACAATTTCGCCGGGTCGCCGCTGCTGTACGTTCCCCGCGTTTACCGCGACCTGACGCGCCCCAACGTTCTCGCGATGGAGCGGGTCAGAGGTATTCCCATCGGCAACATCGACGAATTGCGCGCCCGGGGCACCAACATGAAAGCGCTGGCCGACCGGGGCGTGGAGACGTTTTTCACCCAGGTGTTCGTGCACAACTTCTTCCACGCCGACATGCACCCGGGCAACATCTTCATCGATGTGGAAGACCCGGAGAACCCCCGCTACATCGCCCTCGACTGTGCCATCGTCGGCGAGCTGGAAAGTCGCGACCAGGACTATCTGGCACGCAACCTCGTCGCCTTCTTCAACCGGGACTACGGGCGGGTAGCGCGGCTGCATTTCGAATCGGGCTGGATTCCACAGCGCACCGACGAGCGGGAATTCGAAGCGGTCATCCGCGACGTCTGCGATCCGATCTTCGCCAAACCCCTTAGCCAGATTTCTTTCGGACACTTCCTGGTCGAACTCTTCCGCACCGCAGCCCGGTTCGACATGGAGATTCAGCCGCAACTGGTTCTGTTGCAGAAGACACTGCTCTACATTGAAGGCCTCGGGCGCCAGCTCTATCCCGAACTGGATCTTTGGCGAACCGCCAAACCCTTCATGGAGGGCTGGATGCAGGAGCGGGTCGGGCCGCTGGCCATGGTGCGCGGTTTCGCAGAGCGGGCGCCGGAGATCCTGGAGCAGCTTCCGCGGCTGCCGGAACTGATGCTCGATACGGGCCGCAGATTGAACGGGCTCGAAAGCACGCTCCGGGAACAGCGGGCCAGCGTGCGCGAGCTCGAGGTGTCCCTCGCCCGGTTGCGTCAGGGGCGCCGGCGCCGACGCCTCTCCGGTGCGGCCCTGGTGATCGTGGCCACCCTGCTTCTCTGGGAACCCGCCATGCAGGCATCCGCCGAAGGGCTCGGCGCGATCGCCGGACTGTTGAGCGCTGCGGTAGGTTCGTACCTGCTGATCAGGGCGTGACGGTGTCTGCGGAACCCGCATGCCGGTTCTCGGACCCGGATCGAAGGAACGGTGCCCCACGCTAACGAATTCAATAAAATCAATTGCTTGGAAAAAGTGTTCCATGAAAGAAATGGCCGACTTCCCCAGGGACGACAGCGGGCTATTGCGCCTGCTCCTGCGCGGAGGACGCAGCGCGCCGGTATCGCGCCTATAATGAGCAACGGCGGCGGCCTGACCCGTGCGCACTGCTGCGGTGTCCATGGGGCGCAGCATGGCGCCCGTCCCCCGCCGACATCGTGGCTTGCGCAAGGAGGCTGACAATGCCTGGAGGATTCGGACTTACTGAACTGCTGGTCGTCCTCGCGATCGTCCTGCTGATATTCGGGCCGCGGCGGCTCAAGAACATCGGTTCCGATCTCGGCAATGCGATCCGCGGGTTCCGCAAGGCGGTAACTGACGAAGAGGCGAAACCCGAGACCGACAAGGACCCCGGCGTCATCGAAGGCGAAGTCGCCGGGCAGAGAACCGAGACCCGGCAGGATACGCATGTTTGATATCGGTTTTCCGGAACTGATGCTCTCGGCCGTGGTCGGCCTGCTGGTCATCGGTCCGGAAAGGTTGCCGGAGGCCTTGCGCACCCTTGGGCTCTGGCTCGGCCGCATGCGCCGCAGCTTCCAGTCGGTAAAGGCCGAGATCGAAAAGGAGATCGGCATGGACGAAGTGCGCAAGCAACTGCATAACGAAGCAGTGATGGAGGAGATGAAGCGCATCGAGCGGGAAGTGAAGGCGACCGCCAACGTCGCCGCCGAAGCGTCGCGCATCGATTCCACGGCTGCCGCACCTCCAGAGGCCCAGGAATCGCCGCCGCCGGAACCGTTGCAGGGCCCACCGCCCGAAGGCGAGGATGTCCCGGCACAAACCGCAAAGACAGGCGGCTGATGCGCTGTTTCGACAGGTTCCCGCAATTCGGCGTGCCGCAGCTCGAATCGGCATGTCAAGCGAGCAATGAGTTTCAGGAAACCCGCTAGGCCGGGTGTGCCCGACCCATGCAATCCGACACCGATTCCACGCCCGCCACAAGCCGCGAGAGCCCCGCAGACGACGCAGCCGAGCACGACGCCCTGGTCGACAGCGCCGAGATGCCTTTCATGGCGCACGTGGTGGAGCTTCGACAGCGCATCCTGCGTGGCCTGCTGGCCGTATTCGTCCTGTTCCTGCCCATCTACTTCTTTGCCAACGACCTCTACGAGCTGGTAGCGGCGCCGCTGATGGCGCACCTGCCCGACGGCGGCAACATGATCGCCACCGAGGTGGCCACCCCGTTCCTCACCCCGTTCAAGCTAGCGGTGTACGCGGCGATCTTCGTCGGCATGCCGGTGCTGCTGCACCAGGCCTGGTCGTTCGTCGCGCCGGGGCTGTACAAGCACGAGAAGCGGTTCGCGCTGCCGCTGCTGTTCTCGAGCATATCGCTCTTCTATCTCGGCATGGCATTCGCGTATTTCCTGGTCTTTCCGCTGGTGTTCGCCTTCATGGCCAGCGTGACGCCGGTGGGCGTGACCATGATGACGGATATCAACCGCTACCTGGACTTCGTGCTGACCATGTTCTTCGCGTTCGGCTTTGCCTTCGAAATCCCGATCGCGACCCTGCTCCTGGTCTGGTCGGGCGTCAGCACCGCCAGCAGCATCGCGAGAAAACGACCCTACGTGATCGTGGGG
Source organism: Candidatus Azophilus sp. (assembly GCA_965221465.1). Classification (GTDB taxonomy): domain Bacteria; phylum Pseudomonadota; class Gammaproteobacteria; order Pseudomonadales; family Azotimanducaceae; genus Azophilus. The sequence continues at coordinate 3,478,619 of OZ244892.1, read as the reverse complement.
TGTTTCATTGGCGGCATGCTGCTCACGCCGCCGGACGTGATCTCCCAGTTGCTGCTGGCGCTGCCCACCTGGCTCTTGTTCGAAGTCGGCATCCTGTTCGCGCGCGTCGCCGAGAAGCGCAGCGGAAACGACTGACGCTAACCCGTTCCGTCTCTTTCCAGAAGAAACGTCACCGGCCCGTCATTGACCAGGGCGACCTGCATGACGGCGCCGAAGCGGCCGGTCTGCACGTCGGGACAGCGGCTTTTCAGGCCATCGACGTAGGCTTCGTAGAGCCTTTCGGCCTGTTCCGGAGGTGCGGCGCGGCTGAATCCGGGGCGCCGGCCCCGGCTGACGTCCCCCGCCAGCGTGAACTGGGAAACCACCAGAACGGAGCCGCCGACATCGAGCACGGAGCGATTCATGGGCTTGTGTTCGTCGGCGAAGATGCGCAATGCCAGCGTCTTCTCGACCAGCCAGTCGACCTGTTGCGGCCCGTCGTCGGGAAAGACGCCGACGAAGGCGAGGAGGCCGTGGCCGATTCGGGCGACCACCGAGGACTCCACGGTGACCGAAGCACTCGATACGCGTTGCAGCAGAACTCTCATGGCAGCGGCTTTGCAGTGCCCGTGGGCGCGCCGGATTCGTTGCCTGAACTGCGGTCTGGCACTACACTGCGCGGCCCACGCCGGGGAAGCGATGCGCCGGGCTTCGCGGAGGATGGTTGGCGGGTGTGCAAATGAACGACCGGAAAGATCCTTCCCGCGACCGGAAGAACTGAGGGGCGGCGATTATGGCCGAACCGATCAAGGCTGTCGCGCTCATCTCCGGGGGCCTCGACTCCATGCTGGCCGCAAAGGTGGTCATGGAGCAGGGGGTGCACGTCGAGGGCATCAACTTCTTCACCGGCTTCTGCGTCGAGGGGCACACCCATGCGATCCGCGCCAAGCGCAACGCCCGACCCAAGCGCAACAATGCCCTCTGGGTGGCGGAAAAACTCGGTATCAAGCTGCACATCGTCGATGTCATCGAAGAATACAAGCGGGTGCTGCTGGAACCCAGGTACGGCTACGGACGCAACCTGAATCCCTGCCTCGACTGTAAGGTCTTCATGGTCGGCAAGGCCCTGGCCTGGTCGTTGGCGCAGGAGCGCGGTTTCGACTTCGTGATTACCGGCGAGGTGGTCGGCCAGCGTCCGAAGAGCCAGCGGCGCGACACCATGGAAATCATCGCCCGGGAATCCGGCGCCGACGACCGGCTGCTCAGACCCTTGAGCGCCAGAAACCTGCCGCCGACACTGCCGGAGCGGGAAGGCTGGGTCGAGCGCGAGGCGCTGTACGGATTCGAAGGCCGCAACCGCAAGCCGCAGATGCAGCTGGCCAGGCGATTCGGCTTCACCGACTGGGCGCAGCCCGCTGGCGGCTGCTGTTTTCTCACCGACGAACAGTACGCCAGGAAACTCTCCGACCTGTGGCGTAGCCGCGACAGCCGCGACTACGAATTCGACGACATCATGCTGCTCAAGGTGGGGCGCCACATCCGTCCGGCGCCTCACTTCAAGATGATCGTGGGCCGGGAAGAAGGCGAGAATGTCTACCTGGAAGGCTACCGCAGGCAGTTCATTGCGCTTCGCCCCACCAGCCACAAGGGTCCGCTCTGCCTCATCGATGGCAGGCCGGACGTCGGCGATGTCGAGCTGGCGGCGAGGGTTCTCGCCCGCTACAGCCAGGGCCGCAGTGCCCCGAGCGTAACCGTCGTTGCCGACGACCCGCATGGGGAGCAAACCGAATTCAGCGTGGCTCCCATGCCGCCCTCGCAGATTCCCGCTGCCTGGCACGTCTGAATGGCCGGCAGTCGGCACGCCCCCCTTGAAACCCTGGATGCTCGGGGGTTACTGTGTCCGCTGCCGGTTATCCGGACCCAGGACAGGATAACGGGCCTGCCTCCGGGCACCCTGCTGGACGTGTTCGCCACCGACCCGGGGACACTCGAGGATATTCCAGCCTGGTGCCGGGTACATGGCCACGAGGTGGTGGAAACGGCGCGGGACGGACGCGAGCTTCGCATTCGCGTCAAGGTGCGATCGGGGTGATGCCCCGGCCCGACGGCAAAGCGATGACCGGGCGCGGGCCGGGTTTGTTCGCAAACCGCGGTGCTTGCGCGCTATCCTGGTGGTTCGTGGCGCCTGACGGTCGCGGTCGGCCTGTGCCGTCTTTTGGTGCACGACCCGAGTTTGTGCACCATGGTAGTGCGCACAAGCCGGGCTTGGGCCGGGTCAGGGCGCATGGGATGGGAGGTGGTACGCATATTGCTTTGGTATCCCGACGTCCCCGCGTTTGGCCGCCGAGCCGAGAGCGGGGAAGGGCTTGCGCAGCTCGCCCGATTGCGGCCGGTGTGCCGGAATGGGGCGGCGCTCGCGTGGCGCCTCGGTTGAAACAGAAGCAATATCGATCGCAACGGTAGATGCAAAACCAGACAAGGTAGAGAGATGTCAGAAAACGCACTGAAGCTAATTGAAGAACACGATGTCAAATGGGTGGATCTCAGGTTCACTTCGCCGCGGGGCAAGGAACAGCACACCACGGTTCCGGCTGACCGGGTCTCTGCGGAGGCGTTGGCCGACGGGTTCATGTTCGACGGCTCCTCGGTTGCCGGGTGGAAGTCGATCAACGAGTCCGACATGATCCTGATGCCGGACGATTCGACACCGGTCCTCGACCCCTTCCGGGACGAAGCCACGCTGAACCTGCGTTGCGATATCGTCGAACCCATGACCATGCAACCCTATGAGCGCGACCCGCGCTCCGTCGCGAAGAAAGCCGAAGCCTACCTCGCATCCACCGGTATCGGTGACGAAGCCTACTTCGGCCCCGAGTGCGAGTTCTTCGTCTTCGACGACGTGAAATACAGGGTGGAGATGGGCGGCGCCATGTATGCCATCGGCGCCGAAGAGGCAGCCTGGGAATCTGGCTCGGATTTTGACGGCGGCAACCTCGGGCACCGCCCGGGGGTCAAGGGCGGCTACTTCCCGGTTCCCCCGGTGGATTCCGGTGCCGACCTGCGTTCGGCCATGTGCTCGGCCATGCAGGCCATGGGTCTCGTCGTCGAAGTGCACCACCACGAAGTGGGCACTGCCGGCCAGGGGGAGATCGGCGTGCGATTCAATACGCTGGTGCGCAAGGCGGACGAAGTGCAGATCTACAAGTACTGCGTGCACAACGTCGCCGATGCCTACGGCAAGACGGCAACGTTCATGCCCAAGCCCCTGGTGGGCGACAACGGCAATGGCATGCACGTGCACCAGTCGATATTCGCCGGCGGCAACAACGTGTTCCACGGCGACGCCTATGCCGGGCTTTCCGAGACGGCACTTTTCTATATCGGTGGCGTGATCAAGCATGCCCGCGCCATCTGCGCCTTCTCCAATGCCAGCACCAACTCCTACAAGCGCCTGGTGCCGGGCTTCGAAGCTCCGGTGCTGCTGGCCTACTCGGCGCGCAACCGCTCCGCATCCGTGCGCGTGCCCTACATCCAGGGCGGCAATCCCAATGCCTACCGCGTCGAGGTGCGCTTTCCGGACAGCACCGGCAATCCCTACCTGACCTTTGCGGCCATGCTCATGGCGGGCCTCGACGGCATCAGGAACGAGATTCACCCGGGCGATTCGTTCGACAAGGACCTCTACGACCTGCCGCCGGAAGAGCTGGAAGGCGTGCCCACGGTTGCCAGCTCCCTCGAACAGGCGCTTGCAGCACTCGATGCCGACCGTGATTTCCTGAGAGCGGGCGACGTGTTTGCCGATGCCATGATCGATGGCTACCTGGAACTGAAGCAGGAAGAAGTGGATCGCCTGAATTCCAGCACCCACCCGGTGGAATTCGAGATGTACTACTCCGTCTAGGTCGGATAACGCACAGACGCGCAACGCCGTTACGCGCATACTGCTGTCTCGTTGCCGCCGCTCGGGCGTAGCTCGAGCGGCGGCACTGCTTCGGAAAGCGGCAATGCCCCGCGACGGGTTGCGGAACCGGTTGCCGGGCATCCCGTCCCGGCAAAAAAAGACACCGGGAATGGCGATTCGGATGGCTGGTCTGCAATCCTGCTCTCGGCGCCGCAGCACAGGCAGTAGCCAAAAGAGAAATTGCCTTGAACCCGAAGATTGGAATTGCTTTCCACGAACGCGGTATCGGGATACGTTGCGCCATGGCGGTGGTGCTCGCGTTCTGCTGCGCCAAGGCTTTCTCGGGCGAACGCCCCGCTCGAACGCCGGGCGCGGTTCCGTCACCTTACGTCGGCGCGACCATCGTCTCGCCCGAGGACGATGCCGCGGTGCGCAGCAATGCCGGCAACCTCAGGGTACTCGCCCGTGTCGACCCCACATTGCAGGAAGAACACCGGCTGCAACTCACCCTGGACGGCGTGCCTGAGGGTACGGTGGGCAGGGAGACGACATTCGAACTGGCCAATATCGACCGGGGCACCCACAGACTGCAACTCCTCATCGTCGACGATGCGGGCGAGATCGTTTTCACGGGTCGAGCGAGCACGTTTCACCTCCTGCGCCACTCCCGCCTGCACCCTTGATCTGCATGAAAGATTACACCCCGGCGCGCCGGGCCGCGGACGTGCAAGAAACACCTGACAACCGCTGGGAGAGAACCGGTGTGCGGTGCGTGTATCCGGCGCTGTTGAGGCTCGTGCTGGCGCCTATCGTAGCGGTAAGCGCTTCCGCCTGGTGCGCCATTCGGCGAGCCGTATGCACGTACCGCATACCGGTTCTCGGAGCCGGATCGAAGGTAAGGGTTTCCTGGTTAGCGAATTGACCGGCTCGGTTCCATGCACTACTTTGGTGCACAAGACTCCCAGGCGAGACCAGATTCATGGTTGAAAGCTGGATCGATTCTTGCTCGGTAACTCTGCCGTGGTTGTCGACTTCCCCATCCGAGCGCCATGCTGCCACCCTTTTTTGCGGCGCCGTCTGCTGTGGTCGGGTGCACCGGGCAGTGCACGGCGTGCCATTGGGAACGGGCGGCACATCGAATGAACAACTCCCGAAGACCTCTGGGCCGGCAGGTGCTTGAACACCAGACCATTGCCGTGGTGGCGGTCTCCGGGGCGCTTGTCGTCAAGTTCGTCAATCCGGCAGCGGAGGATCTGTTCCGCGTCAGCGGCCACCGGGTGCTGGGCGGTCACCTGGGCCTGCTGTTTCGAAATCCGCGGGAGATCCTCCGCGACGCAGCCGCCCCTTCGCCGGAGGAGCAATCGTTCACTCTGCGCCAGCAGCGCCTCTCCCTGCCGAACGGGGAGGAATTGGTGGTCGACCTGACTGTCGTTCCCATGGACGACGGTGACCTGCTCATCGAAGCCCAGCCGCTGGACCGGCTGCTGCGCATCAACCTGGACGACCGGTTGATCAACGTCCAGGAAACCACCGCGGAACTGGTTCGCGGGCTGGCCCACGAAATCAAGAATCCCCTGGGCGGAATCCGCGGCGCTGCCCAGTTGCTCGACCGCGAGCTCGACCGACCGGACCTTGCCGAATACACCGGGGTCATCATCCGCGAAGCCGATCGTCTGACCAAGCTGGTGGACGACATGCTCGGTCCGAGCCGGCCCCCGAAGTTCGCCCCGGTCAATGTGCACAAGGTGCTCGAACATGTGGCGCGCATCGCAGGGTCGGGCATGGCGCCTCGGGAGTTCGAAATGACGCGGGACTACGATCCCAGCCTGCCGCCGGTCGATGCGGATGAGGACCAGTTGATCCAGGCGCTGCTGAACCTGGTGAGCAATGCCTGCATCGCGCTCGAGGACGTGATGGAAGGATGCATCACACTTCGCACCAGGGCGTTGCGGCAGTTCACCATCGCCGGGCGCCGCCATCGGCTCGTCGTGCAGATCGACGTCATCGACAATGGGCCGGGCATCCCCGAACATCTCATCGACCGGATGTTCCATCCCATGATCAGCGGCAGGTCGAACGGTACCGGCCTGGGCCTTGCGATCGCCCAGAACATCGTTCGTCGGCACAACGGCCTGCTCGAATGCGAAAGCCGGCCCGGCCGCACGCAGTTTTCGGTCATGCTGCCGCTTACCCACGCGGAGGAGGCGCAACCATGAACGGGACCCAGGATCCCGCGGCCGTCTGGGTCGTCGACGACGACCGGTCGATTCGCTGGGTGCTGGAAAAGGCGCTCGGTCAAGTGGGTATTCCCATTCGCACCTTTGCGAACGCCGATCTGGCCGTCGAAGCCCTGGTGAGCGACCGCCCGGCCGCCGTCCTCACGGACATCCGCATGCCCGGCATGGATGGCCTGAAGCTGCTCGAACGGTTGCGCGACTCGAAGCCGGACCTGCCGGTGATCGTGATGACCGCGTACTCGGACCTCGACAGTGCGGTTTCCTCGTATCGGGGTGGGGCGTTCGAATACCTGCCGAAGCCGTTCGACATCGACGAGGCCGTGGCGGCCGTACGGCGTGCCGTAGCCCACGGTCAGCTGCACGAAGCGGAGGTCAAACCCCTGAGCGCCGGCGATGGCGAGATCATCGGCCAGGCGCCGGCGATGCAGGAGGTGTTCCGAGCCATCGGCCGGCTCTCCAATTCCAACGTCACGGTGCTCATCAACGGCCCTTCCGGCAGCGGCAAGGAACTGATCGCCCGTGCCCTGCACCAGCACAGCCCGCGGGCGCACCGCCAGTTCGTTGCCCTGAACGTGGCGGCGATTCCTGGCGAGCTTATCGAGTCGGAACTGTTCGGCCACGAGAAGGGAGCGTTCACCGGTGCTGCCGGGCGACGTATCGGGCGATTCGAGCAATCCAACGGTGGAACCCTGTTCCTCGACGAAATCGGCGACATGCCCATGAAGATGCAGACGCGGTTGCTGCGGGTCATCGCCGAGGGCGAGTTTCATCGGGTGGGCGGTTACGACCCCATCGAGGTGGACGTGCGCATCGTCGCCGCGACCCACCAGCAACTCGAGACACTGGTGCAGAAGGGCCGGTTCCGCGAGGACCTGTTCCACCGCCTGAACGTGATTCGGGTGCACGTGCCCGGGCTCGCCGATCGCCGGGAGGACATTCCGCTGCTCGCCGCCCATTTCATGGAGCGCGCCACCCGGGAAATCGGCGAGGAACCGAAGCAGTTCGATTCGCGAACGCTCGACTACCTTGCCGATCTGCCGTGGCCCGGCAACGTTCGTCAGCTCGAAAACACCTGCCGCTGGCTCGCGGTCATGGTCACCGGGCGCCGGGTACTGATCGACGACCTGCCCCCGGAACTAAAAGGTCAAGGCGCGGTGCCCCGTTCCCTGTCCTGGGAAGCGGCGCTGGCCGACTGGGTGGGAGCGGCCCTGGCCTCGAACCGAAAAAGGCCCGTCCTGGACGAAGCACAGCCGGCCTTCGAGCGCGCCCTCATAGTCACGGCGCTGAAGCACACCGGGGGGCGGCGCAAGGAAGCCGCCGAACTGCTCGGCTGGGGGCGCAATACGCTGACCCGCAAGATCGCGGAACTGGATCTGTAGCCGGAACTTCACGCGCCGATTTGTCAGTTAGTGTAATCGTTTCAGCGATTTAGCGTTATTCAACCTGGACGCGTACTGGGAACATTTTCACGGGAACGATGTCGAGCAGTTCGAAGGCGCGGCGCTTTACGGGGTCGGCTGCGTGTCCATGGCAAAGCGGTTCTTGGGATTGTCCGGCGAATGCCCTCGACGAGATCGGGGGGGCAACTGGGAGAGGTCGGCCAGCGTTTGCTTGCGGATGCGCTTGCCGCCGCGCCAGGCTTTTCGCAACAGGATGGCTGGGAGGCTGTTGCGGTTGGGAATGGTTTCGACTTGGACGAACAGGGGGCGCCCTTTGCTGGTTGCCCACGCGAAACGTGCGCAACGGCAACGCCGGCCTCGGTCAGTGAGTGACTTCCTGGCCCTGTTCCTGCTGTTTGCGCAGTGCCTCGAGATACAGGGCGTCGAAGTTGACCTGAGCCATGTGCAATGCGGGGAATCCGCCCTTGAGGGTCAGGTTGTCGATCGCTTCTCTCGCGTAGGGGAACAGGGTCGTCGGGCCCAGGGTGGCCAGCATGCGCTGCAGCGGTTCACCTTCGAGTTCTTCCACCGCAAAGACCCCCGCCTGCTGTATCTCGACGATGAACGCCGTCTTGCCGCCCTCCTGCTTGGCGCGTAGCGTCACCGTGAGTACGACCTCGAACCGGTCGTCGTCCAGCCGGTTGGAGCGCGTGTTGATATCGGCCTGAACTTCCGGCTGAAAGTTCTCGGCAAATACCTGGGGGCTCCTCGGCGACTCCCAGGAGGCATCCTTGAGATAGATGCGCTCCAGACGAACCTGGGCAGTCATGCCTTCACCACCGGCAGGCTTTGATTCCGCCATTCGGCCACGCCGCCGGTAAGCCGGGAGACATTCTCGAACCCGTGCTTCCGCAGGATGGAGCCGGCCGTACCGGAATGCTGCCCCATCTTGCAGGCGACCACGATGGGCCGCTCGCGGTGTTTCTTGAGTTCGTTCATCCGGCCGTCCAGCGAGGCGAACGGTATGTTGAGCGCATCGACGATGTGGCCGGCGTCGAATTCCTTCTTTTCCCGAACATCGAGCACGAGTGCGTTCTCCCTGTTGACGAGGTCGACGAGTTGCTGGGCGCTCACCGAGCGACCGCCGCGCCGAGTCTCGTTTCTGATGAATAGCGCCAGCAATATGACGAACGCGGCGACGAGAATCGGGTGATTGCCAATGAATTCGAATACCTGGTCCATGGCCGCTGGGTGTCAATTGCGGTAAGCATCCGGCCCGAGGCCGGCGGGGCGCCGAATTGCATGCGTTGCGGATTGCCCTGCCGGAGAATGCCGCCTCGGCCCCGCCGGCGCCGCGGCGATTATACAGCGTCACCACCGCAAAAACTGTTCCACGCAAATTGCCACTCCGAGGCCCGACCGCGGACGTGAAAGCAACAAAGGCTCGCTGGGAGAGAACCGGTGTGCGGTGCGTGTATGCGACGCTGTCAGGGCTCGCTCTGGCGCCTATCGTAGCCGTAAGCGCTGCCGCCTGGTGCGCCGCATGCACGTACCGCATACCGGTTCTCGGAGCCCGATCGAAGAGACGATTCTCCACGCCAATGAGTGCTTTAAAATCAATAACTTGAAAACTCGTTTCATGCGAGTTGCTTCGTCTGCTGAACCTGTGGCGCGCAGTCAAGCTAGAATAAGGGAGCCCTGAGTTCTCCCGCTGTGGTGCCGGCCTAGATTGCGAGCCGGCGGCGCCGGGACCCGTTGGAATTCTCGTTGTCTTGAACGACCGGCTTACTTCAATGACCACGCTGCTCGTCGTGCTCGATGGTTTCGGTCACCGGGAAGCGGTGGAGCACAACGCCATTGCTGCGGCACGAACCCCCAACTGGGACCGGTTTCTCGAAACCCGGCCGCACACGCTGATTTCCGCATCGGGCCGGGATGTCGGCCTGCCAGCCGGGCAGATGGGCAATTCCGAGGTCGGGCACATGAATCTCGGCGCCGGCCGGGTGATTCTGCAGGACTTGAGCCGCATCGAGGCGGCCGTCGAACAGGGCGAACTCGACAACAAAGCGGTATTGGATGCCCTGTTTGCCCGGGTTCGGCGTGCCGGCGGCGCCCTGCATGTCATGGGCCTGCTGTCGCCCGGAGGCGTGCATTCCCACGAAGAGCAGGTTTTCGAATTGCTGCGGCTGGCGGCCCGCAAGGGTGTGGCGCGCATTCGCCTGCATGCCTTTCTCGATGGCCGCGATACGCCGCCGAAGAGTGCCGGTGCTTCGCTGCAAAGGGCGGAAGCCATGCTTAAGTCGCTGGGGGTCGGCCGGGTCGCATCGATCACGGGGCGTTACTACGCCATGGACCGGGACCAACGCTGGGACCGGGTCGAGAAAGCCTGGCGGCTGCTCGTCGACGGGGCGGCGGACTTCCGGGCCGAGGATGCATGCCGCGGGCTCGACCTTGCCTACGCGCGCGGCGAATCGGACGAATTTGTGCAACCGACGCTGATCGTGAAGGCTGGAGATGAAGCGCCACGGTTGCTGCCGGACGATGCTGCCCTGTTCATGAATTTCCGCGCCGACCGGGCTCGGCAACTGACCCGGGCGCTGACGCAGCCGGATTTCGACGCGTTCGACCGAGGTTCCTTCGCGCCGCTCACCGGTTTCGTTACCCTCACCCGATATGCCGACGACATCGCTGCGGATTGCGTGTTCGAACCGCCCGAAATCACCAATACACTCGGCGAGTGCCTGGCGCGGCTCGGCAAGCGGCAACTGCGCATTGCGGAGACCGAAAAGTACGCGCACGTCACGTTCTTCTTTTCCGGTGGCCGGGAGGAGCCCTTCCGAGGGGAGGAACGCATACTCGTCCCGAGCCCCGGTGTCGCCACCTACGACCTGCAACCGGAAATGAGTGCGCCCGAGGTGACCGATGAACTGGTCGCGGCCATCGCTTCAGGGCGTTTCGACCTGATCGTCTGCAATTATGCCAACGGCGACATGGTCGGCCACACCGGTGTGTTCGATGCGGCCGTTCGCGCCGTTGAGACGCTGGATGTCTGTCTTGGGCGCCTCGAGCAGGCCCTGGCGGCGCATGGGGGCCGAATGCTGGTCACGGCAGACCACGGCAACGTGGAGAAGATGCACGATGCCGTATCGGCACAACCCCACACGGCGCACACGTCGGAGCTCGTGCCGCTCGTTTACATCGGCCCCGACGAGCTGTCGTTCGAGCCGGGGGGGACCCTGGCCGATGTGGCGCCCACACTGCTGGAACTCATGGGTCTCGGGGTTCCGTCGGAAATGACCGGTCGGAGCCTTGCCCGAATTCGGCAGCGCCGGAGCGCGTGACCGGCGTGCCGTGCAGGCGCCAAATCGGGCTTTTCCTCTTCCTCCTGGCCGGTCTTCAGTCGGTTTCGACTCTGGCAGCAGAGCGGGCGGACAGCGAGCGGATTCAGGCGGAACTCCAGCAACTTGCAGACCGTTTGAACAACCTGGATTCCTGGCTTTCCCGGGCGGAGCAGCGTCGTTTGCGCCTGCTTGCGGATCTGCGCGGGCAAGACCGCGCCGTGGCAGCAGCCGCCGCCGCGGTGGAAGCCAGCGATGCGGCGCTCGCCCGCATCGGCAAGGAACTGACCCGGCTCGATGCGGAACGCGGCACACTCGAGCAGAACCGTATTCGCGAGGCTGATCGCATCGGGCAGCACCTGGCCGCCGCGTACCGGCTGAGACACCGGGATTTCCTGGAACTGTTGCTCGACCAGGGAGCACTCGCGTCGGCTCAGCGCCTGCTGGTTTACCACCGCCATCTCGTCGGAGCGCGCCTCGATGCCCTGGAGTCCTATCGACTTGCATCGTTGCAACTCGAGCGAAACGCGGCGGAGCTGGCCGCGCGCGAGACGGCGGAACGGGAGGAATGGCGGCGATTGGTCGACCGCAGCGAGGAACTGGAGCAAAGCCGGGCAAAGCGCCGAACGCTGATCGCAAACCTGGGACGGGATGTGGAAGACCGAACGAGTCGGCGAGAGGCGCTGCTCGAAGATCAGGAGCGCCTGCGGACGCTGCTCACCGAACTGCAGCGGCGCTCACCCGGTCTCGACGGGTTCGGTTTTGCCGACCGCAAGGGTACGCTGCCCTGGCCGCTCGATGGCGTGCTGGTCAACCGATTCGGGCAACCGCGTGCCGACGGGCGCCTCGAGTGGCATGGTCTGGTCATGCGAGCAGAGCCGGGCAGTCCGGTTCGTGCTGTCTTTAGGGGACGGGTGGTCTTTGCCGACTGGTTGCGCGGCTTCGGCCTGTTGACAATCCTGGACCACGGCGACGGCTACATGACGCTTTACGGGCACGCGGACAGGCTGACCAAGCGCCCCGGCGACATGGTGGAAAGCGGCGAGGTGATCGCTCATGCGGGACAGAGCGGCGGCACGCGAACGACGGGTCTGTATTTCGAAGTTCGACAACGCGGCAAGTCCACCGACCCGTTGCGCTGGATAGCCCGTCGCCGGGGCTCCTGAGCAATTCGGTTCATCACAGCTAAGCGTGGGGCAGTCTATCTCGGGCATGCAGTCGGGCTGCGCCCGGCACGGTTATCCCCGAGTGTTCCAGCGGAAGGTGCAAGCGGCGATGACGGTCCCGATCGCCGCCAGCGCAATCAGATAGAAGATTGTCGGCCAGATTTCCAGCAATCCTGCTGTGCCGGTGGCAGCCTGACGCATCGAATCCGCAAGAAAATACACTGGAGAGTACCGGGCAAGCGATTCAATCGCATCCGGCATGAGTGAGATCGGTATGAACAGATCCGAAAGGAACATTATCGGAAGGTTGACCAGGTTTATGAGGGCGTTGGCGGTGTTGATCTTGGTTACCAAACCGGCAATGGCCATGCCCAGGCAAAGAAAGGCCGCGGACGAGAGTGCGACCAGAAACATGAGCAACGGCCAACTGCCGGAGGACATTGACCGATCAGCCCCATAAGCCCACATGCCCAGATACATGTAAAAAAACGCGAAGACGAGCAGAACAAGAACTCGGCAGGTCGCGTAACCGAGCATGAACGCGATTCGACGGATGGGCATGGCTTGGAACAGCTTCAGACCGCCTTCCGCACGTAGCGCAATCAACGGGCCTGTGAAACCAAACAAGGCCGTCGATACGATCGTCAGCACGGTCAGGCCGATCACATAGTAGGTGCTCCGGGGGTATGCGGGTGAGGCTTCCGTGTCCGAGCCGATCTCGTAATGCAAGACAACGCTTGCATCTTTCCCGGCGAGTTCCAGATTCAGATCCGCAATCACCGCAGACATCATCGATATCACGCTTCCGCTGTTGGCGTCAGGCTCCCCTTCGAGCCGTAACGTAATCGCCTGTGGGTTGTCGCGTGACGGCCTGAAGTCGACTGGCAGCTCGACTCTCACACGGCCTCGCGGGCTTGGCTCATCGGCGTCTATCACCCGATAGTCGAGCGTCACCCCGTCGAATAAGGACGCACGCCGTTCCAGTAGTTGCGTCAACTGCGCATGCTGACCGTCTTTGGCGACGATGTCGGTTTCCAGGCTTGGCGCCTGAATTCCCGGAGTGCCGAACAGCGCCATCATCACGACGAGCAGGATGGTCGGATACAGGAAAGTCCAGAACACTGCAATTGGGTCCCGCAGGTAGGCCCTCGTTTCAACCCATGCGAGCTTTGCGAAGGAACCGAACCATGGCGGTTGATTGGTTCCGACGGACGGCGCGTTGGTCATGCGTCGGCCTCTTCCCGAACCAGCCTCAGGAAGTCCTCGGCATTCACGTCGCGGACATGCAGTTCGACCGGCCGCAGGTGGGTTACACCGGACAGGGCAAAGCGCCGCAGCGCAGTTCCCCCGTAGGCGTTGACTCTGTTGCCGGCAACTTCAACGATGCTGGCATGCTTCTGAAGAGCAGAGGTAGCCGCCTGCGGTTGATCGACGACCAGCGAAATCGAAATTTCGCCCAGGATTTCGCCGAGCAACGACTGCAATCCTCCCTTTGCCTTCACTCGGCCGTACTGCAGCCATACGATGTTGTCGGCGTTGCCGAGCTCTGCTTCGTTGTGCGTGGCGACGAGCAACGTGGATCCCTCGGCTCGCAGGCCCTGTAGAAGAGCCGTCAGGTTTCCGGCGAAGTTCGGGTCCAGTCCTGAGGTCGGTTCGTCCAGGATGGCCAGGTCAGGTCGATGGGCGAGTGCAACGGCGAGGTCTACCCGACGCTTCTGGCCGGTGGAGAGCTTGCGGTACCTCAGCTTCATCAACTCTCCCATGCCAAGCGCTTCTGCGCACTCGTCGTGCCATGTTCCGTAGTGGGTGCGATGAATACCCAGTATTTCATCCACGCGGATGCCGGGGCTCCAGGTGGCGCCCTGTATCTGCGCGCCAAGTGCCCGACGCAGCGACGTCCGTCGCCGCAACTCCGACAGCGGCTGACCGAACACGCGAACGCTGCCGGAATCCGGGTCGATCAGCCCCAGTACCGCCTCCAGGAAGGTGGACTTTCCGGAACCGTTGTGGCCCACCAAGGCATGCACTTCTCCGGCGGGAAGCACCAGGTTGTCGATGGCAAGCAAGAAATGCCGCTCCCTTCTGATCCGTAGATCGGCAGCGATTACAGCATCTGGCATCTCAGTAACCACTCACGATTGCTGCGGCATTTCGTGCGTAATGCCCAATGCGAGATGAGGGTGAAGCGAACGTTGATTTAAACTCGAAGTGAAGGTGAAGGGATGTCTGACGCATCAGCCTAGGATGATTGTAAACTTCCAAACGCGGCGGCTATGCATCATTGGGCAGCTTCTTGCTTTCATCGAGGGCACCGAGGCGGTGATCTTGCAATCCCGGGATCGGAACGGGGTCTGCGCCTTCGTTCGGAAAACGCTGGCGCGCTATCGCCGCGCTCCTTGAGAAGCTGCGCGTCGGGCGGGTCACCAGGTCCCGAGCTCGGCACACAAACGCGCTGGTCGAGCGCAAGAACACCAATGTGTTCCGCACGTGGTTCGGTAACGACCACATCCCATAGCACTCCGCACCCGAGGTCATCCGCTTCGCGCACGCAATGTGTCTCGCCGAGTAATCCGGTCGTCGCACAGACAGCATCTGGCATGAACGAGCCTCGCACAGTTTCACGCTCACTTTCTCATCGCACGACGGCCCGGAGGCCGTCGTCAAAGCATAACGAGCGACCCGACACTGAGGTTACTCATGTGGCTAACAGACGCCCGCAGTGCTTGCGTTGGCATCTCCTGCGGACAGCGCTTCATTCGGTCCACAACGTAAGCAGTAATCAGGCGGCGTGGCACCTATCGTGGACGTATCGTCTTCTACCAATAGGGTAAGTGCTTTGTCGCTGAGTTGGAATAGATGCCCGTTCAATTGCCGAACATTCATAACCATCATCGCCCCACGCGCGCCGATGTATTGGCAGTTGATCGCTGCCAGGGTTTGGCCGGTGCGCAGCGCGACGACCAAGCTTGCTTTCCTTAATTGCTCTAACCCTTTGCTGCCCTGCTGGCCGATCATGTGAATGAGCGCTGCGGTGCACCAATCGCCCGAACCGGCGGCATCGACTGGATTTTCAGTAGAGACCGCGTCTAAATGCGTCCAGCGCTTACGCCAACGGAACCGCAGACCTTGCTGGCCTTGGGTTTCGACGATGAGCTTGGGTGCCTGTGTAACCGCAAGGTCCGGCACATTACCCAAACGCTCCTGCGAGTACTTTAAGACATGGCAGAGATCGACCGCTTCACGAAACTTCTTTTCGTCACCCACCGAGGCGGGTTCAAAGACCACCAGTGCTCCTTGCTCGCGGGCTACTTTTCCGAGCCTTATGGCACCCGGGGATACCCGGTCGAAATGAAACACGTCAGGACGCGCCTTGGATTTGGCCAGTGTGTTGGCTTGTTGAAGCGTGATAGGTCGATGTCGTGGCAACCAAGCACCACATTCCGGACAGGTTAACGAGAATCGATGGACGCGCTGGCCTTCACGATCCGTCCTAAAGCGCTGTATGACGATGGGCGTATCTACCCGCGATTCGCAGCTTATGTGGGACGTGTCGACGCCAGAGGTTTTTAGCGCGTCGCGTAGGAACTGGCCCACCGAATCGTCGCCAAACCGCGCCACCGGCGTTGTTGACCAGCCAAACCACGCCAAAAGCGTCATGACGTTACCGCTCGACCCGCCAACGGCGGCAAACTCATCCTCTTCAAATTCGATGATGTCCATAGCGATCAGTCCAGTACCCCATGCGAATGATCCGCTTGTCTTATCTATGCGTATCCCCTTCCAGTTCATGTCTCCCACTCTCCTCTTATCCACATTGAGTATAGTTCGTATTGCATATCTTCACTATCCTTGGGGTCGCCATAGACGGCCGTTTCCACGTACGGAATGCCCACCATTAGTCTGGGTCCGTCGATCTGACCATGCCGGTGGTCGTAGCAGGCGAGCAATGCACCAATCGACAACAGTTTTGACGATAACGGCGACACAAAGGCTTTACACCCGCCCAGTTCCTTAAGTGTTCGTCGGTAGCGGTCCATTGCTGTGTACAACTGACGGTAGGCTTCGAATGGATTGAATTCGGACGCCCGCAAGATGTTTGATGGCTCGACTTGGAAATCCTCGAACAAGGTGTCACGATGCTCTGTGATTATGTCGTCACCGCGCCTCGGATCGCGCGAGGGAAACGGAATGACGGGGCAGATTTCGTCTGGGTCTAAGCGACTTCGAATCAATCCCAAGCGTTCGCTTTGGGATTCACCCAAAATCGGAAACCACACTCGCGGGACGTGCTCGGACGCCACGCCGTTTAGTTGCCCGGAAAATCCGAGGACAGAGGTGGTTTCATCCATCAGGCTCCCGTGACTCCGAAGATCAGTGGCGACACTTTCTGCAGTAACTACGTGCAAGTTTATGTTTCTTTCGCCTTTGAGCGCTTGCTTATCAAACTCATACAGCAACTTTGCTACACTTGTGAGCGCAACCATGCGAGGCATCGCACTGATATCCACGATCACATCATCATAAGCCAACAATGGCCCTGCTTGCGCAATTGCGCTACTCGTGCTGCGTGAGGTGGATTTCGTAGCCGCCCCGCCAATTCGGACTTCCAGCGAGGTTAGCGCTTCTGTGCCAACCAATGTCAGAAGTCCTTCTTGATTGGCTAGGGTGAGTTTCTCACGCTGCCCACTGTCGGGCAATCCATTATCAAACGCAATTAACCAAACGTCCGGCCTTACACCGAGTGACTGCAACTGCTTTAGCGCTGCCAATGCACGGGGATCAAATCCGCGTCCTAAGACCATTAGCAGCTTGCGAGATCTGCGCGCTATGTGTTGCGACCAAAATTCATCAAACGTACCGTGATTAGCAAGCATGTATGGATCCCAGCGCATCGTGCCCCCATTAGACAAGCTTAATCACCTCGGTAGATCGTTCGCCTACTGCGCCGCGATTCATCCAATCGTTGAGTTCGACTAATGATTTCAATCGCCAGCCACCATAGCCAAGCGGAAGGTTGAAATGCACACACAACAATCGATTCAAGTAGAACAACACGATGGATTTACCGCCATGTTGCCGATCGATACTCGGCACCAGTAGGTTGTGCGCAACGAGTGACGTCAGGACATTGCGCAGTTCCGCGAGATGGGGGATATCTTTGTCATCGCTATCGATTAGCGTTTTCCGGTCATTCATGGTAATCGCAAAACCAGTCACTCCTGGCGCGTAAGGCGCAGTCGGTCGAAAAGTATGGTGGCGGGCAAAGGCCGAAAAGCCAATCAGCAATTGTTTGGCCGCAACGCCTTGTGGAAGGCGCCTAGTCAAACCGTCCCAGCGTTGTTCAGCGACCCTTCGAATGATGGCGTCTTGTCGATCAGACACCAGCGCATTAGGTCGATCTCGAGGTCCTCGTATTTTTGCGGCAATCTCCGCAAAAAATTCACCGGCCACATCGAGATATTGATCGACGTTAGATGAGGAGACTACTGCAAGTGCATCCTTTCCAAAGTAAACGGGTGCGCCCACCTCGACCCGAAGGAAATGCTCGGCGGCTCGCTCTGAGCCTTTCACACGCTTGTCAAACTCTTCATTGCTCAGGATATCAAATGAAAATGACGATTGCTTGCGGTGTAGCTCACGTTGCACCATGATCTCAGTTATACGCCAGCTAACAGCACGAGAAAACGAATCACCACGATTGCTGCCTGCGTTTGCAATCCAATCGTCAAAACGGTTCGATTCACCAATTGCGCTTTTGATGCGTTCTTGGATTCGTTCACAAGCCAGATCAAACTTGTTATCCCAAGTTGCGGCATCGTCCTTGTCGGCAACCAGCGAAAAGAATTCGCGATTGTCAAAGCCCTCTGCTTTGGCCGCGCGGAGGTTTGCAATCTGCTCGACGAATTTGCCGTAGGCTTTGGCACGGCTGCCTGCCCAACGACGCTCAAGCTGTATGACCCCTTCGTAATCTCGCTCTTCCAGAGCCCCTTGTGACAACAGATCCCTATGATTGAGCGCTTCTAGTCGTTCCGCCACCCAGATCCCGCAGTTTTCTCGCTCGTTCGTAATGAAATCAGTAAGACCCGCGCGTTGGCCTTGGGAGAGAAATTGGAGTTCGTCGAGCAGCAAAATGCGCCTTAACTTAACAGGTCCGCTAATGTCGGTAATCGAGGATCGAGCGAACCATTTCAGGCCATCCAAGCGTGCATGACCACCGTTGGGCGTGGACGGTTCACTCAATTCATCCATCCGCTCGTAAAACCCGCTTTCGATTTTCGATGCCCAATGAAACAACTCCTCCCCTGTGGCACTGGCTGGGATTGTCGCGGTGGATTCGGGTTCCCAATTGATCATCATCGTGCCTAAGTCATCCGGAAACACGCGCTCGCTGCGTTCAAGCAATGCACGCAGCACAGCAATGACGATTCGTGAGTTAAGGAGTTCACGAAACAGACTGTTACCGCGGTCGTATTCGGCCAGTTCACGATACTCCGTCGTAAATGCGACCATCGCACCCAAAACCTCGGGTCCAACG
The DNA here is from genome assembly GCA_965221465.1 of Candidatus Azophilus sp. GTDB lineage: Bacteria > Pseudomonadota > Gammaproteobacteria > Pseudomonadales > Azotimanducaceae > Azophilus. The sequence continues at coordinate 3,460,084 of OZ244892.1, read as the reverse complement.
CTCCCAACCGCCCCGGTGCTTTCGAGTCCGTCGTGGGTCAACTTCACATGCGGGTCGTCGACGAGCGTACGAGTCAATTGAAGTGGACGCGGCGTGAGCAAACGCAATAAAGTGGTCTTTCCACCACCAGGCGCACTGCGCAGAAAGACGAGGCTACCCCACGGATCGTCCATGGTCTTTACGAGTTCAAGTACACCGGAGCCGAAGAGCTTGACAAATTCTTCGTCGTTGACCGAACGCTGCGAAGCTCGAATTCGAAACGGATTACGCATCGTTATTCAAACCTACGGTGACGGCTAACGCGCGGGAACAATCCTAGCACCTTATGCACATCTTCCGCCCACAACAGATAAATCGAATTATTGGGTGTGTTATGACTCAAGACGATCGGTAGCCGCCCGTCGCTGTAGCCTAACTGCATTGATGTGCCTCCTACGGCGCCGTGTTCATCATCGGCCCTGGAATCAAAATACTTGCTTTCTTCAAGCAGTTTGAACAAATTCGCTTCGTTTACTCTTTCTAAGCGTGAGGATTGGGTTAACGGAAACACAGTGTGCAGTTCAATGGTGCCTTTGGAAAACGGTAACTTATCGATCGAATTTTGTATGTAATCTGTCGCTACTGCTGAGGCAATATAGATGACCACCAACACTCTCACGCTGTGATCGGCGATGTTATAACCCAGCCCCTCTCCTTCTTCCAGCTTGGCGATTACTTTGGCGATCTTACCGGTCCACTGCCCGTCATTACCTTCGGGGCGGATGTAACTGGTGCCGCTGGCGGAAAAGTCGTCGAGCAACACCACATATTTGAATTTGGCCTCCTCCTCGGCCGGCGGTTCACCCAGAATACTCGTCAGATCCTCTGTGAGCTTGTCGCTCAAATCGACGGCCTTGTCGATCGACACATCGTAGGCATGGAACACTTGCTCGTGGGAGATTGACTTTGGATTGACGCGACGAAAGCGATCAGTGCGTGCACCGTCGCTGAGCCCAAGTATTAGCGTCTGACGAAGGCGCCGACGGTAGGAAGTGGATTCGACGAGTTTTTTCACACGATAACTCGGAGTGATTTCTCCATCTGCCGCTGCATCGCTGAGTAAAATGGGTCTGATGATGGTCGGAAACGCTAATTCCACCAATTGGTTCATTTCCTCATCGGAAATGAACACCAAACGCCGGCACACGAAGTCGTAGGCTATGTCACGCTCTTTACCTTCATCGAACTGCGCGAGCCATAGCGCCAGACTTTCCAAAAAACGACGACCGGGTGCGAACTGCTGGTACTGATCGTATTTGTAGGCTGCGAGCACTTCGAGACGGGCGCGCTCGCGCGCCTTAGCTGCATCGTCCCAGCCCATGATGCGAGCGAGCAGGCTTTCCGCGAGCTCTTTTTTCATCGTGCCGTACTCATGCCCGCGCACCCGGCGAGAGGCGCAAACGGCCGCCCACTTTCGTCCAGGTCAAACGCTTGAGGAAAAAGAGCGTCGCCTGGACGCCTTTCACGCCTGGTGGAGATAACGCCCAGCAATGATGGGGATGGGGGCTCACCACATCCACGCCAAGGCCATAAGGGTCGTCGAGTAGTTGCGCATCATTGCCAGGCCATTTTCCGCGGTCGCCGAGTCGTAACACTGGTTTGTCCTGATCGGAACCGCGTAGCACGGCTCTGACGACATCGGCTTTGGATTGACCTCGCAAGAGGATGTCAATGGAATGGCTCGAAGCCACAACATTGCCCTTGATACCCACCGAGCGCAACAAGTGGTAGGCACGGGCTACCGCGCGTTCAACGTCGACGTCGGAGTTGAGGCTCAAAGAGACTTGGGCAATGTTGCAAGTTTGAACTCGTGCCTCACCTAATACCGAATCAACTGCCAAGGCCTTGAGCATTAGATGGTCGCGCTTGAGTTCTGGCAAGAGCGGATCGGTCGTATCCGCCAATGGGCGCACCTCGGCGCCATTGTAGTAGCCCACCAAGACTTGAGCGTGCCAGGCCGTCGGCAATGCCACGCGAAGAGCAACTCCGGCCGACGGACCTCTTCCGGTCGCAATACCGATTGCCGCCCCGCTCGCGCACAAGCGCGTCAATTCGCTGGCCACATCCTCTCGCAACGGGTCAAAGCGTGCGATGTTGTCACACAACGTGCCATCGTAGTCCGCGACGAGTCCGCCAAATCTCTCACCATTTAGCTTTTCGAACTGATCGTCGTAATGTGCGATCCATTTCGGGTTGTCGATCGGTTGTCGTTTTCGGGTGATCGCTGCGTCCCGATTGAGTTCCCTTTGTCGCTTGCCGTCGCTTTGCGGCGCTAGGCGGTACAAGGCACGACCAAAAGATGGGACGCCGGGTTTACCCGGATCGATCCCGGCCGTGTGTCCCGCACTTTCAGCCGCGTGTAAGCTCACGACGAGGCCCGCCAGTCCTTGAAGGTCCCAGGTACCGCGGAAATCGACGCGCGTGATCTTGATGTCGTTGGGAAGAAGATCCAGCGTTTTGCCCGCGAGTGGCTGCAATTTATCCCCGACTAAGGCTAAGACAGCCGTTTGCTGCGAGCGTTTCGCCATCCAGACGTGTCGTCCGTGCCCGAAATTTCGGAAGTCCGCGATGTGTAACGCACCCAGGGCGGCTTCAACGTAACGGGATTCCAAATCGACGGCCGCCGGAGCTAATGCCGGCGTGAACAACACGCTCACGTATTGGCGAGTTGCGAGGGGTTCGAGCAACGAACCGAGCTCATCAAGGTGCGTAACCGAACTCGTGCTCGACATCAACTCATGCAACGTCTCGGGCATTTGCCCATCGGCGTCAGAGAGTGCGCGGTATGCGCGGGTCAGTAGCACGCAGGACGCCAACAAAGAGGCCACGGCCAAAAAGCCGTCCTCAAAGACTGGGTGAGGTGCCGCAATTACGTTCGAGTAGTGCCAACGTGACGCCAAGTCCGCGAGCGGCGACTCGTCAGCTAAGACCAATGCGCTGAGCGGATTCACCTCCCGAAGCGATGCGTTTCGAAACGCTGTCATGATGTCGCGGTTGCGACCGTTGGCGCTGAAGCAGGCAACGCCAGCATCCGGCAAGTTGCCAGTAATCAACTCCAGGGGCGTCGCAGCGCGGGTCAGCCGTCCAGTGGCATGCTCATGCAAAAATGCGGCGAAGGAGGCTGTGGAGAAGGACCCCCCTGAACCCACCATGATCATGGGTCGTTCTGCCCATGTCTGAACGGTGTTAGCGAGTGAGCCGATGTCGGCGCTCAAGGCCGCCTCATAGACGGCGCTCAACTGTTTCAGCTCATTGAGGTATCGACCAGTCACGCGCTAGTTTGCTCCGTCGTTTAGTAGTGGACCCCATTCGTTGGGCAACTCGGCATTGGATTTGGGGTGTCCGCCGCCATTTTCGTTCATGCTGCCAAATCCATTGACCGAATCCCAGTGTAGACTCACCGGGGGTGGAGCCGTCCAGCCGGGAATGCATCTGTTCGTCGTTGCAATTGCCCGTCCTGGAACCGATCTAATGCACTGTCCGACTCTGTCGGACCACTACTTTGCGGACTGGTTGCGCGGCTTCGGGCTGTTGACAATCCTGGACCACGGCGACGGCTACATGACGCTCTACGGGCACGCGGACAGGCTGACCAAGCGCCCCGGCGACATGGTGGAAAGCGGCGAGGTGATCGCTCATGCGGGACAGAGCGGCGGCACGCGAACGACGGGTCTGTATTTCGAAGTTCGACAACGCGGCAAGTCCACAGACCCGTTGCGCTGGATGGCCCGTCGCCGGGGTTGAACGACGAACGAGACATTGCTTCGCCTCGAGCTCACCAAGCGTGTGCTCTTCCGACCGGTGGGCTGGTGAGCAGGATGGCTCCCGGCCGCGACTCTTCACTGCGGCCCGAAGCCGCTGTTCGTTTCGTGCCGCGGTAAACTCCGTCAATGGGCATTCGCTTCGTCACCCTCTTCGGTATCGTTGCCAGCATCGTCACCGGCATGGTGATCGGCATCGTCGGTTATCGGGGCTGGTTCCAGGAGGCCGCGCTCGAGCGGGAGGCCGATGCCATCGAACAGGCGGCTCGCTACATCGGCGCCAACTATGTCGAGGAGCTTCCCGATGGGCAGCTCGTCGGCAATGCGTTGCGCGGCATGCTCGACGGGCTGGACCCCTATTCGAAATACCTGGACCGCGACGCTTACGAACGTCTGCGGGCCGACACGGCAGGCCGGTTCGGCGGCATCGGCGTCGAGCTCGGCCTCGTGGACGGCTGGTTCACCGTAGTCGAGTCGTTGGAGGGCGGCCCGGCGGCCAACGCCGGTGTGGTCGCGGGCGACCGCTTGATCGCGCTGGACGGCGAATCCCTGAAGGGCAGAAAGTTGCTGCAGGCAATCGACCTGTTGCGCGGCCCTCCAGGTTCGGCTGTCGCGCTCACCCTGGTACGTTCGGGCGAGCGATTCGACGTCAGCCTGACCCGGGAGGCAATCGATATCGAGAGCGTACGTGGCCGGTGGCTTAAGCCCGGCTATGCTTATGTGCACATCGCCCGGTTCCAGAAGAGCACCGGCAACGACTTTGCCGAATCGGTCAGGGCGTTAGAGCGGAACGGGGCCGGTGCAATCGCCGGCCTCGTGCTGGACCTGCGCAACAACCCGGGTGGCGTGCTCGGTGCTTCGATCGATACCGCGGATGCGCTGCTCGAGCGGGGACTGCTGATCTGCACGGAGAGCAGACCCGGGGAGCAACGCCTCGAGCACCGGGCGCTCACCGGGGACCTGCTCGACGGAGCGCCGGTCGTGGTGCTGATGAATGGGGGTTCCGCATCCGGTTCGGAAATCGTGGCAAGCGCCCTGCAGGATCACGGGCGCGCTGTCGTTCTGGGCGCGAGAAGCTACGGCAAGGGGTCCGTGCAGTCGGTGCTGCCGCTGGCCGGGAGCCGTGCCCTCAAGCTCACCACCGGCCACTACTACCGGCCCGACGGCCGTCCGATTCACGCCAGCGGTGTCGTTCCCGACGTGCGGATGACAGCTACGGACAACGAGGCATGGCTCGAACGGGCGCTGCAGATCGTCGAGGGGGCTGCAAGGTCTTGACGAATCGGCCTCGTCGGGCGGACCTTTGGGCCGGAGGGCAGTGCCCACTCTCCACAATGACGGAAGAGACGCTGCAATCGTATTCATGGCGCTGACTTTGGAACTTCGCTGGGCGCTGTGTCATTTTTTGCGGATGAGAAAGATCCTGCTTGCCGTGGCGGCTCTCGCTCTTGCCGCCTGTTCCGATGAAGATCGCGGAACGGCCGTATCCGACGAGATGCAGGAATCCAGTGCCGGCCGTCAGACAACGCCCGCCGTGTCCGATGCCTGCGCTTCCACCGGTGAGCCGTTGTTGCACGTGCCGTCGCCCGAATGGCGCGACCAGGTCGTCTACATGGCGTTGCTCGACCGTTTCAACGACGGCGACCCGTCCAACAACGACCAGGGTTTCGGCGAGTACGATCCGTCATTGCCGACCCACTTCAGCGGCGGCGACCTCGAAGGCCTGGTCGACCGGCTCGACTATCTGCAAACGCTCGGCGTCACGGCCGTCTGGGTCTCGCCGGTGTTTGCCAACCAGTGGTGGAGCACGCCTTATCAGGCCACCGGCTGGCACGGCTACTGGCCGACGCACTTCCAGGAAATCGACCCTCATTTCGGGACGGCGGAGGACTACAAACGGCTATCCCACGAACTGCATTGCCGGAGGATGTACCTGGTAAAGGACATCATCGCCAATCACGTCGGCAACTTCTTCATCTACGACGGCGAATACGACCCAGACGACACCGCGAAGAACTTCCGCCTGCTGGAACCGGGCTCCCACCAGCCCGCGCCGACCCAGTACCCGTTCGATCTAATCGATCGGCTGAACCCCGAGCACGCCGCGGCGGACATCTACCACTGGACCCCCGGAATACAGGATTTCTCCTCGCTGCACCAGGAACACAACTACTCGCTCGGGCACGTCAGCGACATCAACACCGAAAACCCGCGGGTGATCGCGGCGTTCAAGGAGATCTACAAGTACTGGGTGGAGCAGTTCGGCGTCGATGCCTTCCGAATGGACACCGCCAGCCTGGTGCCGTTCGCGTTCTGGAACCGCTTCCTGCGGGATGACGACGGCGTCTATGCGCACGCGCGTCAACTGGGCAAGGAGCACTTCCTGACCTTCGGCGAAGCGACGGCCATCTCCGAGCCCTACGACAATGCCGGGGAACGCCGGGTCGCGGGCTACCTCGAACGGGGCGGGCAGCTCGGGCCGAACTCCATGCTGGGCTACCCGCTCTATCACGGCATCCGCCGGGTGCTGGCCGAAGGCATGGAGACGGCAGCCCTCGCCTATCGCCTTGCCGCCTTCATGGAAGGCTACCGGGACCCGTTCGTCATACCCAATTTCGTCGACAACCACGATACGGCACGATTCCTTTCCACCGCGCCTCCGGCCGCGCTCGAGCAGGCATTGGCCGTGGTGTTCACCATTCCCGGCATCCCGATCGTCTACCAGGGCACCGAACAAGGCCTCGTGGAGGCGCGTCAGGCGATGTTTGCGGGGGGATACCGAAATGCAGCCGGCTCGTTCGACGAAGGTTCGCGGTACTTCCGCTTCCTGCAGCGACTGACGTCCCTGCGCCGCGACCACGACGTCTTGAGGCGGGGGGACCTGACGATTCTCGCATCCGAGTCGAGCGGCCCCGGGCTCCTGGCCTACCGTCGGCAACTGGGGGCAGACGCTGCGATTCTGCTGATCAACAGCGCCGCCCACGGCATCCTCGTGCACCGCCTCGATGCCGGGCTGGAAGCGGGAACCCGGGTCGAGCCGTTGTTCGCAGAACGCTGGGCCGGCGATGCGGTTGCCGATGGGGATGGCCGTTTGAGCCTGAGCCTCCCGGCGCGAGCCATAGTACTGTTTCGGCCCACTGGGGAACGAAATCTCGAGCCGATGGCGCCGGACGAACTGGCCGTGGCCGTCGATGCCGAAGCCGTCGAGGGAGCGACCTTCGAGGCGGATTTCGAATTGACCGGGAAGGTCGGCGCCGGCGGTGCGCCCCTGCGCGTCATCCTGAACGGCAATATCGATCGGAGTATCGACTTCGTGTCGGACGCACAGGGCCTCTGGCGGGTCACCGTCCCCGTACGCGACCTTGGGGAGGCGACCAACCACATCGAGATCTACTCGGCGCAAAGCAACGAACTTTCGAGGCGGATTGCCTACACGAGCCGGGTGACCGAACCGACGCTGTCGGTCTCTGTGGAAGACCCGCCGGACGATGCCCATGGCCCGACGGGGCGTTATCTGATTCCGGAACAACCGGAGAGCAGCCGCCAGCGCGAGATTCTTGGTGTGCGAGCCCTTGCGGCCGGCCGAAACCTCGAACTCACCTTGACCATGGCCGAAATCACCACCCCCTGGCTGCCCCCCTTCGGCTTCGACAATGTCATGGTGACGACGTTCTTCGACCTGCCGGGGCAGCAGGGTTCGACCGCGCTCCCCCTGCTCGATGCCAACGCCCCGGACTCGATGGCGTGGGACCTGGCCCATGTCGCCCGGGGTTGGAGCAGCTATACCTACCGTGCGGCCGGAAGCAGCGTGAACCGCCAGGGAGAGAAACTTGGCGTGTCGCCGCGGGTCACGGCCGACAAGAATGCCGGCACGATCACGTTTTTCTACCGCGGCGAGGCCCTCGGGGTCGAAGACTGGGCGAATACCCGGATTTACGTCACCACCTGGGAATCTTCGGCGGAGGGCGACTACATCGACATCAGGCCGGAGCCCAGCCAATGGTTCTTCGGCGGCGGCGAACCGGGCGAGCCGAAGATCATGGACGATGTGCTTTTCGCACTCGGCGAAGCGGCGCGGTAGCCCGCACATCACACCAACCGTGGTCGCGCCGAACCTGAGCCGGCGCATAAGCGTTGCTTTGCGAACCAGGCGCCTATGCAGGCCTGCGACTCGACTTCGGGTTGGCCGGAGAGCCTTCAACCCGGTAGCACGAAGGTGCAGCCCTCGCATAGGGAAAACACGGCCGCGCTTACGTGGGTGAATGGGTGTCTGCATCAGGGATTTGGTAAAGCTGCGGGCCAGCGAATGTCGGTCCCGTTCGGGTGACCCTGGCCTTGCTCCGGGTTGTGCCTTGTGCGCCGGCGGAGCGTCAGCCGTCCAGCAATGCCTGTCCGTCGCGAAAGTCGAGCGTCCCGGCATAGAGCGCCCGTCCGGATATGGCGCCGAGAAGAAGCCGACCTGCCTGGTCGTCGGCTGCCTTCAGGCGGGCCAGGTCGTCCAGGTCGTTGAGCCCCCCCGAAGCGATGACGGGCAGTGGGGTTGTTGCAGCCAGTTCGAGAGTGGCTTCGATGTTCAGGCCGGAGAGCATGCCGTCGCGATCGATGTCGGTATAGACGATGCCGGCGAGGTCCACGGCTTCCGTGCGCGCCGCCAGATCGAGGGCGCCGTGTCCGGAAGTGAACTCCCATCCGGAGGTAGCGGCCCTGCCGTTCCTGGCGTCGAGACCGAACAGCACTTTGCCGGGAAACGCCGCCGCCATCTCGGGCAGGAAGCCGGGGTCCTTCACGGCGCTGGTGCCGACGATGACGGCTTCCACCCCTGCCTCGAAGTAGGCGCGAGCGGTCTCCGCCGTGCGGATGCCGCCGCCGATCTGGACGGGTATGCCCGGCACTGCTGCAACGATTCGAGCGACCAGAGCCCCGTTTTTCGGCTGTCCGGCGAAAGCCCCGTCGAGATCGACGATGTGCAGCCGGCGGCAGCCGGATTCCGCCCATCGTTTCGCCATTGCCACTGGGTCGTCGGAATAGACGGTGGCGTCCTGCATCCGGCCCTGCTGCAGGCGCACGCACCGGCCTTCCTTCAGGTCGATGGCGGGAATCAGCAGCATGCTCTAAGCGACCTGAGCCGCTCCGCCGCGTGATTGAACGTAGCAAGGTCGGCGCCGGCAGAAAAAACGCAGGGTGGCGCGAACCTCAGGGCGCCCCGCCGAATTGCTGCTATTGGCGACAGCAGTCGTTCACTCATGAACGGGTCCGGTTACAGCGAACCTTTGGTCGAGGGCACCCGTCCCTCGATTCGCGGGTCGAGGGCGACTGCGGCCCGCAATGCCCGTCCGAATGCCTTGAACAGCGTCTCGGCCTGGTGATGAGCGTTGGTGCCGCGCAGATTGTCGAGGTGCACGGTAACCTGGGCGTGGTTGACGAACCCCTGGAAGAATTCGCGCAGCAGGTCGACATCGAAGTCGCCGATGCGGGAACGCACATAGTCGCAGCGGTATTCGAGCCCCGGGCGGCCGGACAGGTCGATGACCGCTCGGGAGAGTGCTTCGTCCAGGGGCACGTAGGCGTGGCCGTAGCGGGAAACGCCCTGCTTGTCGCCGACCGCCTGCGCAAATGCCTGGCCGAGCACGATGCCAACGTCTTCCACGGTGTGGTGCGCATCCACCTCCAGATCGCCGCTGGCCCGCAAGGTCAGGTCGACCAGCCCGTGGCGGGCCACCTGGGTCAGCATGTGCTCGAAAAACGGCAACCCGGTCTGCAGGTCGCTCGCACCGGTGCCGTCGAGGTTCAGGGCAAGCTCGATCTGCGTTTCACGGGTATTCCGCGTGACCTTGGCGGTGCGCGCGGCGTTGGGCACGGCTGTCATGAAATCGGCTCCGGTTGCTGCCGGCGGCGAGTATACGGGATATCAGAGCCGATCCATCAGGCTGCCGTAGGGCAGAAACCGGTTGTCGGTGTTGCTTCTGATCCAGGCGTTCAACTCGGCGGGCCAGGCGCCACGGCTGCGCAGAGCCCTGGCGAGTACGATCACCGGGGAGTTCGCCCCTGCTTTCCAGTCGGGAAATCGGCCCTCGGCCAGGGTATAGAAGCGGATCAGGGCGATCACCTGATCGTCGTCGAGGCTCTGCGACGGTTCCGCCCAGTTCACCCGGTTGGTGTGCGCGCATCCGGCGAGACGCTGGATGTCGGCCGGCGACAGGCCGAAGTCCTCTTCGGCGGGCCGCGCTGCAGCCGCCAGCAATTCGTCGAGCACCGGGGCGCTCAACTCGGTGATCTGTTCCGATGGGTTCCAGGTGCCGACGCTCAATGGGGACCTATTCGATTCAATTTCACGAAAACGATGCTGGTGGAAGAGTCTAATCTATACAATCTAATCCGACTCGGGTATCGACCGGTTAGCGATCATGCGCAGTACTCTGAAAATCTTTCTATACACCGCATTGGCGCTAGTGTTGGCTGTCGCCGGGTGGTTGGCCTGGTTCGTACAGGATGCCGATCGATTCAAGCCGGCGTTGCTGGCAGAACTCGAAAAAGGCACCGGCATTCACGTGGAGATTCGCGGTGGCCTTGCCTGGCAGTTCATGCCGACCCCGTGGCTGGTTGCCGAGGGTTTGCACGCAACCCACCTCGACCGGGCCTGGTCGGCGGAGCGGCTGGCCGTTCGCCCGGATTTCGTCTCCCTGGTCGGCAATCCCCGTGATCCGGATCGGTGGCGTATCGAGGAAGCCCTGGTTCGGGAACTCGAAGTCGAGGGCGAAGGCGGTCTGCTGCGGGCTCCGCGCATCGGCGTCCGCAACGTCGGGTTGGGCGAACCGTCCGGCCTGGAGGCGCGCCTGGTCTACACGGCTCCGGCTCGGGAACCCCTGGAGGCGACCATCGACGGCACCCTGTTGCTGGAAACGGATCGTTACAGCGTCCGCGATCTTTCCTTGCAGATGCGGGATGCAACGGCCAGGTGCGACATGCAGGCGATGCCGAACGGCAGGCTCTGGCCGCCGCTCGCGCCGCTGGAAAACAGCGTCCTGCCCATCGAATTCATGCGGGCATACGACTTGGACGGCCGTTGCGAGATCGAACGAATCGAGTACGGGGGCGAAAACTTCGAAAACGTGACCGTCGTGCTCGACAACAAGGAAGGCGCCACCGTACTTTCCGTGGACGCGCCGGACTTTCTCGGCGGCGCGGCGCAACTGGAAGCCATCGTGCGGGTGAATAGTTTGCCGGTGACCCTGGATTTGAGCCCGGTGCTCCTCGAGGTCGACAGCCACCGGCTGGCGGCGTGGTTGGGCTCCGAAAGCCCCATCGGCGCGCCGGTCGACTTCGGGGGGGCCATCAGGATGAGGGGCAACACACCGGCCGCCCTGGCGGCTTCGATCGATGCGGATACCCGCTTCTCCACCGGGCCTGGAGAGATCGACGGCAGCCTGTTGACCGAGCCGCTGTCGGAAGCCGCGGAGTTGCTGAATCCCGGCGGCAAGCCCACGGCGGCGCCGGCGATGCTGAACTACGAACGCCTGAACGGCGCATGGGTCGTCGATGGCGAGCGGCACAGACTGAACGTCGCTCTGGATAGCCTCAGGGTGGAAGCGAGGGGCGATTATCGCGTCAAGGAAGACCGGCTGAAGCTGCTCGGCAGCATCGACCCGGGCGACAGCATCGAGCAGTGGGGCCTGCCCCTCGCCCCGGCATTGGCGGGCGTGCGCTTCCATTTTCGCTGCCGCGGCTCGGCGGCCGACCCGCGTTGCCGGCTGGATGCAAAACGCACCCTGCTCGGAGCAGGTGCGGCCGAGGGCAATGCGGTCGCGAAGGAGCTCGTCGACCGGCACGTGCCCGAAGAGTTACGGGCAGCGGCGCATTCGCTGCTCGACTCCTTGGAAGCGAAAGTCGACGCGGCACTGCGCAAAAACCCCGAGGAGTTGATCGAAGAGCAGGTGCCGGAGAAATATCAGGGCATGGCGCGCTCCCTGCTCGACAAGTTGGGCGAGGCCCTGGAAGAGAAGGAGTGAGGGTACGTCCGGGCGGTTCGCGCGCACGCTGCTGGCCTGGTTCGACGCGTACGGCCCCGGAGTCCGACCGGCAGCGGGCTAAGCCTCAGCCACATCGAAGCCACTGATGTTGCGGGTCGCCTCGCTGAACTCGATGCCGACCAGGCGAATCGGCTCGCCGAGATGGCGATACTTGTCGGCGTAGCCGCGCGTTTTCAACTGCTGCAGGGCAGTATCCTTGCCGGCGCGCTCCACCACCTTGAACTCGAACAGGTACACGCGGCCGTCGAAGCGCATCGCCAGGTCCAGCCGTCCCACTGACGAGGCGTCCTCCACGCTCAGTTCCATCCCCAAGGCGTTGAGCGCAGCGTAGAGCACGCTGGCGTAATAGCCTTCAAACCTGCGGATGTCGTTGCGCCGGTGCCAGTCCGCCGGGATGCCGGCAAACACAGCCCGGAACTCGGCCTCCACCGCAGCCAGATCGTCGGCGAGGAAGTGGTCGTAAAGTCGCCCCGCACGCAGCGTCCGGTTCTCGCCGCCGCCGGCCAGCCGCTCGACCAGCACGTCGTTGAGGCTCTGCCGCACTTCCCGGTTCGGGTAGCCGAGCCGATAGCGCATGCGCCCGCCTCGATACGCCGATTCCTCGATGGTGAGGTAGCCGGTCTGGAACAGCAGTGCCTCCACGGCGATCTCGTCCACATCGAAGCTCGACAGCAGGCGCTCGTCGGCCTCCATGCCCTGCAGTTCGAAGGTGTTGATGCCGCGCCGGGTGAGCATGTCCACCAGAAACGTGGGCGTACCTGTCTCGAACCACCAGGCGCCGAACTCGCGTCGCCGGCACAGCAGCAGAACGTCGAAGGGGTTGTAAACCCGCTCCCCGCCCCGCCAGCTATAGCCGTTGTACCACTCGCGCACTCGCCGCGGTCGAGGCCCGCCATCTCCGGGGCGAACACCGTATCCAGGTCTGCCTCCGTGTAGCCGCAGATGGTGGCAAACTCGGGGTCGAGGGTAATGTCCATTAGGTTGTTCAGCCCCGAGAACAAGTTCACCTTCGAGAACTTGCTGACCCCGGTGAGCAGGGTGAAGCGCACGTACGCGTCGCAGTCCTTGATGACCGAGTAGAGGCCGCGCAGGACGCCGCCTCGACGCCCGCGCGACGAAAGTCGGTGGCGGATGCCGGCTAGAATGAACGACCGCAGCTTGTTTGAAGAGAGCGATTTGTCATGCGCATGGCGATTGGTATGAGGCACTCTGCAACGTCGATGGCGTCGACGCTGGTCGATCCGATTCTGTTCATTCAGTGCATGCTGTTGAACATCGGCCAAACCCATACCCGACCGTGCGACTCACACAGGTTGATCGGAGCGCGGGCGCCGAAACAACACCAGGGCATGGCGCGCTCCCTCCTGCGCAAGCTGGGCGATACCGTGGACGAAAGGAACTGAGCGTACGTTGGACTGGTTCGCGCGCAATTTGCTGGCCTGGTTCGACGAGCACGGCCGCAAGGACCTTCCCTGGCAACGGGACCCGACGCCGTACCGGGTATGGGTCTCGGAGGTGATGTTGCAACAGACCCAGGTGCAGACGGTCGTCCCCTTCTACGAAAGATTCATGTCGCGATTCCCCGATGTCGCCAGTCTCGCCCAAGCCGACCTCGACGCAGTGCTGCACCTGTGGACGGGCCTCGGCTACTACGCGCGGGCGCGCAATCTGCACGGGGCGGCCATCCAGATCGAACAGTCGGGCACTGGGTTCCCTGCCTCGCGCGAAGGGCTGGAGGCACTGCCCGGCGTCGGCCGCTCGACGGCCGGTGCGATTCTCGCTCTGGCGTACGGCGAACGGGCTGCCATTCTCGACGGCAACGTCAGGCGGGTGCTCGCCCGTTTCCATGCCGTGGAGGGCGACATCACGCGGTCTGCGACCGTCAAGACGCTGTGGAAGCACGCCGAATCGCACACACCGGAACGCCGCCTGCGCCAATACACCCAGGCAATCATGGACCTCGGTGCGACGGTTTGCGTGCGCCAGGTGCCGAAGTGCGATGCCTGTCCGCTGGCAGGCCGCTGCCGCGCTTTTGCCAGCGGCCGCACTGGTGATTTTCCCAGGCGCCGCCAAGCCGGAAAGAGGCCCCTGCGCAAGGCACGAATGTTCGTCATCACCACCCCCTCGGGCGCCTGCCTGCTGGAGCGGAGACCCGCTGACGGCGTTTGGGGCGGGCTCTGGGCTCCGCCGCAGCGAGGCGAGCGAATCACTTCGAGCGAAATCTGCCGGGAGTTGGGTATCGACGAGCAGTCCGTGCGACAGAGCCATGTGGGAACGGTGTTCCGTCACGTGTTTTCGCATTTCCGCCTGGACATCGAACCGGTGTACCTGAATCTGGACGAGCAGCCTGCACAGGTCTCCGAGAGCGATCGAACACGTTGGTATCGCCCGGACGACACCGAGCCTGTCGGCATGCCGGCGCCCGCGGTTAAACTGTTGGCTGGCGTCCTCGATGGCGCCGCAGATCGAATCGAACGGAACCCTCGACCATGACCCGAACCGTCGTCTGCCGCAAATACCGACAGGAACTCGAGGGGCTTCAGACCCCCCCGCTTCCGGGGCCGAAGGGCCAGGAAATCTACGAGACCGTCTCCCAGAAGGCCTGGGCCGAATGGCAGGCGTTGCAGACCATGCTAATCAACGAAAAGGGCCTCAGGCTCATCGACCCGGAAGCGCGGAGCTACCTCGCAGGGCAGCTGGAGCGGTTTCTCGACAACTTGCCGATCGACCGCATCGAAGGGTACGTGCCGCCGGAGGAGTGACGGATCGGCGATTGTGCGGCGTTGGGTAATTACATTCGTAGCCATGGCGGCGTGCCTTCCCGCCAATGCGCAATGGGAAACGGACTGTGAGCCTGCCGCACTGCGGAGATTGGCAACGGATGATTACGAAAATGGCGTGTGGTTTTCGCTGGGTCAACTCCGCAGGCTGAACGATGCTTGCAAGTCTGGGCCCAGCTATGGCTACTATCAGATGATGCGTGCGCAGGTGGAATCGTTCGTTGGGAATCATGCGACCGCACTTTGGCATGCGGACCGACCGTCAAACCAGGAACCGGGTGTAGAGCTGTCTTCGTCGGCGACGGCCGTCCCGGCAGTGGAGTATGTGGCCGAAAGGGCGCAAGGCCACCGAATCGTAATGGTGAACGAACGGCACCATTCATCGTCCGACAGATTATTGACCATGGATTTGCTGGCACCGCTTGCGGAACAGGGGTTCCGCTATTTTGCTGTCGAGGCTGCTTGGATCGGTGACCCTGTCAATACGCGCGGCTACCCCGTCCCGCAGACTGGTTACTACGTGAACGATGTCGTGTTTGCCGAACTCATCCGGTCGGCGGTTGAACTGGGTTACCGAATCGTTGCCTACGAGATAGAGAATCACCAGCGATCATCCAATGATCCTCCCGGCGAGACAAGGCGTCAGGCGCAGCGGGATTGGTGGCAAGCAAGGAACATTGCCACGAGGGTGTTTGATGTCGACGGCGACGCAAAGCTGCTCGTCCACTGTGGTTATGCTCATCTTCAGGAAAGCAGAACTGACTCCTGGGCGCCCATGGCCCACTTTCTCCGTCAAATGACCGGGCTCGACCCGCTGACAATCGACCAGACTGTATTCAGCGAACGGGGTAGACCTGAAGTCGAGCATCCGCTACGGAGAAGGGCCAAGGAACTGGGCTTGCTCGGCGAACAAGCAATTGTGGTTCTCGATTCTGACGGCAGGCCCGTTCGCTCACCGATGCCTGTCGATGTCGGTATATTCGGCGTTGCCACCCGATACCCGGATGGCAGACCATCCTGGATGAGTATGGGCGGTCGCAGACGAGCCATAGCATTGGACACGCCGGCGTGTGTCGAACGAGCATGCATCGCGGAAGCGCGCAGGGCCGGCAGGGTCGACGAGATTCCTCTCGACCGTGTTGAAATCGTGGGCGCCGATAAGACGACGCTCTACGTGCCTGCGGACACGGATGTGGTGGTTCAGTTCATGGACTTGGCTGGGACTATCGTCGCGACCAGCAACGTTCACGTTTCAGACCCTTGATTTGGGCGCGGGCTGATCGTGCGAAGCGCAACTTCAAGCACGTTGGGGCAGGCGCTGCAAACCATGCTAATCAACGAAAAGGGCCTCAGGCTCATCGACCCGGAGGCGCGGAGCTACCTCGCAGGGCAGATGGAGCGGTTTCTCGACGACTTGCCGATCGACCCCATCGAAGGGTACGTGCCGCCTGAGGAGTGACTTGTCGGCAACGATCGTGCCGGCGCGCGTCGGGTCGGTGATTGCAAGACGCGATGCGGGCTGTCGGCGGCGGATGCGTTGCCTGTTGTCCTTGATATCACGGCAACGCTAATCTGTGGACATTCCTCACACCAAAGAGTAATTTTGTCGAACAAAAACGACATGTAAGGGATCGAGAATGAACATGCGTGCAATTCGTTTCATATCGCTGTGCGGCGTTTGGGCATTTTGGGCGAACACCGCCCTTGCCGAGGAAGCCGGGCAATCGGAAGCCGTCGAATCGGAGACGATTCAGGAAGAATCGATGCCGGCACCAGTCACGGAAGAGCCGGTGGCAGAGCGGCGAACGGTGGAGGAAATCGTCGTAACCGGGTCGCGTATCCGGCGGGACGCGTTCACCAGCGTATCGCCGATGCAGGTTATCACCAGTGAAACCTCTGCGCTTGCGGGGCTCTTGAATACCGCTGAAATCCTTCAGGGCGCCACGGCGGCTTCGGGCCAGCAGATAGACGACAGCTTCTCGGGCTTCGTCACCGACGGCGGGCCGGGCGCGTTGTCGATCTCGCTGCGGGGCTTCGGCGAACAACGTACGCTTGTGCTGGTGAACGGCAAGCGCTGGGGACCGTCGGGCCTGCGCGGCGCCACCAACTCGGTGGATCTAACAGCCGTTCCGAGGACCGTTGTCTCTCGAATCGAAATCGTCAAGGACGGCGCTTCTTCAATCTACGGGGCGGATGCCGTTGCCGGTGTGGCCAACATCATCACCCAGAAACGCTTCGACGGCTTCGAGATAAACGTCGAAGGCTTGCTTCCCCTCGAAGGCGGCGCAGAGACCTATGTTGCCGACGCCACCTGGGGGAAGGTCGGCAGCGACTGGTCGTTCAGCGTATCGGCCGGCTACCAGAAGCGGACCGAAATGGTCGCGGCGGATCGGGGCTATTCGGAGTGCGAACGGCGGCCGCGCTACACGGACCAGAACGGCGATGGCGTATTGGACAATACAAACCCGGAAACCGGCGAACCGCTTTGCTTTGGCTTCATTTACGGCTTTGCGGTTTCGCCCTTCGGATGGGCACGCT
Source organism: Candidatus Azophilus sp. (assembly GCA_965221465.1). Classification (GTDB taxonomy): domain Bacteria; phylum Pseudomonadota; class Gammaproteobacteria; order Pseudomonadales; family Azotimanducaceae; genus Azophilus. The sequence continues at coordinate 3,442,939 of OZ244892.1, read as the reverse complement.
ACGAACCCAGCCTTGGACAGCCCGACCCGACCAATCCCTATTTTTCCGTAGTGCAGCAGTATGGGATTCCCCATTTTACGACCGTTCCGGTCAACGGCTGGAATCCGGTCAGCGACCCGGCCGACCCCGACCCGCTCTACGACAACGAAGGCCCGTTCTACCGCGACGTGCTAGAGCCGGAGATCCAGACGTTCGTTCCCGAGCGCGAACTGATTTCGGTCACCTCGTTCGGCGACAAGGATTTCGATATTGCGGGCCGTTCCGCCAACGTCTACTACGAGTTCTATTACAACCACCGCTCCCAGGACTTCAGCGGCTATCGCCAGTTTTTCCCCGTCGTGCCGGCAACCAACCCGACCAATCCGTTCGGCGTCTACGGACCGCTTGCCGCGTTCGGCGGATTCGCCGTGCAGCCGGTGCTCCCCAGCTACGAACTGACCAGTAACAATTCCGGAGCAAAGATCGACCGCATCAACTTCTTTGTCGGTCTCGACGGCGATATCTCCGAGTCCTGGTCGTACGCCGCCCATGCGGGCTACAGTTGGTCCAACGGCACCTACACCAATCCGTCGTTTCTGTCGGATCGCGTTGCGGCCTCGCTGAACTCGACGCTGGACGCCGCAGGCAACCTGGTCTGCGCCGACACGAGCATTCCGGGTTGCGTTGCCGCAAACCTCTTCACTGAGGATGCGCTGTTGCGCGGTCAGCTACCGGCAGATGTGCTCGCGTTCATCACCAAGGAAATCGAGGGAGAGACCACCTACAAGGCACTGCAGTTTTCAGGGTACGTCACGGGCCGGCTGTTCGAGTTTCCGAACGGCGAGGACGTCAATGGCGTGCTGGGTTTCGAGATACGGAAGGAGGACATCCACGACGAGCCTGACATCGAGGCGCAGAACAACAATCTATGGGGTTTCACCTCATCGGGAATCACGACCGGAGACGACACGGTCAAGGAGTTGTTCGCCGAAGTGGAAGTGCCGCTCCTGAAACAGGCCCCGCTTGCTGAAGAGACGGTATTCAACGGCTCCGTGCGCTGGACCGACTACAATTCCTACGGCGATGACATTACCTATCGCCTGGCGCTCGACCATCAGGTTATTCCCATGCTGCGTCTCCGCGGTACCTACGGCACGTCGTTCCGTGCGCCGGACCTGTACGAACAGTACCTGGCCAACCAGACCGGATTTGTCACTTCGCTTGCCGACCCCTGCATCAACTACGGCGAGAACTTCGACCCGGACGATGTGGTGTATCAGAACTGCGCGGCCGAGGGCCTGCCTCCGGACCACGGCGAACAGGGCGCGCCGAGCATTCTCAATATAGTCGGAGGCAACCCGGACCTGATAGCGGAAACGTCGGACTCGTGGACGGCCGGGGTCGTCCTGCAGCCGGAAGAAATCGGTCTGTCGCTGGCATATACCTGGTGGGAGATAGATCTTGAAAACACGGTCGAGGATCCTTCCACCAGCTACATTCTGAATGTCTGCTACAACTCTCCCAACCGGACGAATGCATTCTGCGATCGTATCCTGCCGCGCGACGCGAACGGCTTCATTACGGGCGTGGATGCGTCGCTTCTCAACGTCGGCCTGCGCAGCGTGGCGGGCGCCGACATCGATTTTCGTTATGACAAGGAATTCGACCGCTTCGACCTGATCATCGACGGGACGGTGACCCGGCTGGTGTCACAGCGCTCGCAAGTGTTCGACGACTCCTGGGACTCGGTTGGAAACTGGGGCTATCCAAAGTGGATCGCCAGGACCGATTTCAGAATCGATTATCGCGACTGGACGTTCTTCTGGCGCGCCCGCATGGTCGGCAAATCCCATGAAGACCCGGTATTCGACCCGGGCACCGCCAACCGCGACCGGCCAACTTCTACGGACAACGAGTGGTATCACTCCGCCACGCTGCGGTGGCAAAACACCGATTGGGTCGTGCTGGCGACCCTGCGAAACGTCTTCGACAACAAACCGCCATCGGTAGCCGATGGCGTGCCCAGGGATGAAACCACCCGCGTCTTCAATACAATACCCGGTGCGGGATACGATCTTCTCGGCCGCTCGCTGGTCTTCCAGGTGGCCAGGCAGTTCTGATATCGGGTAGGGTGATTCCCGTTCGAGAACGGAGATTGCAGGAATGGCACGGTTTGAAGTATTGACCTCCATGCAAAGGTTGATTGGTCTGGGTTTGCTCGTGGCGGTTTCGGGTCCGGCGCTCCGCGCGGTTGCCGAGACCATACCGCTCAACGCCTGGACTCACGACCCGGTAATCTCCAGCGTCGATGTCTCGCCGAATGGCGAGCAGCTGGTTGCCCTGACGCTTCCTGGAATCGACGCTCCGCCTGAAATCACGGTCTGGCGCACCGGCGAGCTGTCGCAACCCCCCCGGCGTTTCAAGCCGGTGGACGTCAAGGCGCTGGGCGTGTTCTGGGTGAACGACGAGTACCTGGTGGTATTCGGCAGGCAGAAGTTCGACATTCGCGTGGGCGGGCGTCCGACCCTCTGGTTCCGGGACAAGATCTACATCGTCGACGATCAGGGCAAGCGGTTTCGCGAGTTGCTCGAGAACAAGGAGATAATCGGCGCGGGGCTGCTTAGCACCTTGCCGCAGCACAAGGACAAGTTCCTGGTGGAAGCGATCGACCGCGAGTTCGCCACCGACATCTACGAGGTCAGCCTGAAAAACTTCGTCTCCAGGCGAGTCTATCGGGGCGCGAGCAACAAAAGGGTATTCGCAGACCAGGAGGGAACCGTTCGAGCCAGAGTGCAGCTCGAGGGCAACGGTGACGACGTGCACATCCGCTACTCCTACAAGCACCCCGAAACCGGCAAGTGGGAGGAGCACCACCGCCTGTACGCCGCCGAACGGGAAGGCATGTCTCCGGTTGCCTTCGACAACGACGGACGCCGGGTGTACATGGTCGACAACACCGGGCGGGAAAAGAACGTCATTCGCACCTACGACCTGATTACCCGGGAACTGGGCGAACCCCTCTTCGGCGGCGGAGACATCGAGGCATTGAATGTCGAGCAGTCTTCGAATCCGGACGACTTTGGCGAAATCGTCGGTTTCGTGGGCAACAGCTACAAGATCGAGCGGGTATACACCGAACCGAAGCGCCAGTCGATGCAGCGGCGGCTCGAGGAGGCGTTGGGTTCCGGGCTGGAACACCGGTGGGTGTCGATGTCGGATGACCTGACGGTGATCGTCGTGTTGACGACGAGCCCGAGGGAAGCGGGCGCCTATCACCTCTTGATCAACGGCAAGGATCTCGTACCTCTGGGGCGCCGATTCCCGCTGCTCGAGCCCGGCAGGATGGCGGACATGGAGTTCGTCACCTACGAGGCCCGAGATGGCTTGGAAATACCCGGATATCTGACCGTTCCGTCGTCCGGCGACAGGCCGTTTCCCGCCGTGGTGCTGCCTCACGGTGGGCCCTGGGCGCGGGACAACTGGGGCTGGGACCGCTGGGCGCAGTTCCTGGCCAATCGCGGCTACGCCGTGCTGCAGCCGCAATACCGGGGGTCGGAAGGCTTTGGCCAGACCCTGTGGCGGGCCGGGGACAACGAATGGGGCCAGAAGATGCAGGATGACAAGGACGACGGCGCCTACTGGCTTGCCGAGCAGGGCATCGCAGACCCGGACCGGATCGCCATATTCGGCTACTCCTACGGCGGGTTTGCCGCCATGGCCGCCAGTGTGCGCAAGAACTCTCCGTTCCAGTGCGCCATCTCCGGTGCGGGGCTCGCGGAGCTGCGCAGTTTCGACAAGATCACATTCGAGAACCCATTCAATCGCGAGTACCAGAACCCGACCATCGGCGGCATGTCGCCCATCGACCACGTCCGCGACTCGGAAATCCCCATCTTCGTCTTCCACGGCGACCGGGATCAGCGGGTTCCCGTCGAGCAGTCGCGCAAGTTCGTCAGGGCCATGAAACGGGCAGGCAAGGACGTGCAGTACCTGGAGATCGTCGACCTCTGGCACAGCCTGCCCTGGTGGCCCCAGCACCATCGGGCGATGTTCGAATCGCTGGAGAACTATCTCGCCAACGATTGCGGCCCTGGCGGGCTTTAGACGTATCGCGGCGCGCGGGGCGCAAACCTGACTCGAACGAGCGTCATTTCGGCTCGACGGAGCGATAGCCCTTGCTTGACGGTACCACGGCCCGTCGCTTTAATACGCGCCCTCCCAAATTGCTCCGGCCAGCGCCTCGCTTGCCGGAACTCTCGGCCAGGTAGCTCAGTCGGTAGAGCAGCGGACTGAAAATCCGCGTGTCGGCAGTTCGATTCTGCCCCTGGCCACCAGTTCCACACCCCACCGTTTGCCGAAGCCGGCACCGGTCAATGCTGCTTCTTATTGCGAAAAATCCGGTAGCTTATTGAGAAAAATACCACTGTCTAATGCGAATTTTCCTACCACTCGGCCTGGATTTCGAATTCAGATCCTCTCTTATTCGCCGCGTATTCGCCGCGTGACCCGGTAACGAGTTACAACAGGGTGCCGAGCCGTTCTTCATAGCAGTTGCTGTTGCTCCAGCCGGTAGCGGGCGAATTCGCTGCGGCCACCAGATTTGTGCAATGCATTGCACCGAATTGGTGCATCACGATCGGGCACGACGCGGCGCGATCGCAGCAAATTCTACCTAAGTCACTGAAATAAAACATTTTTCCAAAGCTGGCACGAATCCTGTTTGTAGGACGGCGTCTGCACAAGACATCACATGCAAACCAACAAGGGGTCCAAAATGAAGAGATTACTTATCGGGCTGATTCTGTGCGGTGCCGGTTATGCTTCGGCAGCGGAGTTTTCCGGCAACGTCGGCTATTACAGCGATTATCGCTTTCGCGGCATTTCCCAGGGCGACCGCTCACCGGCACTCCAGGGCGGATTCGACATCGAGCTGGACGGCGGCTTCTACCTCGGCACCTGGGCATCGAACGTTGCCCCCTGGTCTGCCGGAACGCTGGAACTCGACTGGTATGGCGGTTGGACCACAGACCTGAGCGAAAGCTCCGCCATCGACGTCGGGGTCTTGTACTACGGCTACCCGGAAGACGATGCCGACCCGGGGCTCGATTTCGTCGAGTTCTATGGCAGTTATTCCTTTCAGGATCTGACGGTGGGCGCTGCCTGGTCGCCGGACTACTTCGCGGAGACCGACAGCTTCTTCTACCTTTACGGCGACTATTCGTTCGGGCTGGCCGAGAACCTGTCGCTGGACGTTCACCTGGGGCTGAACCTGTTCGACGGCAAGGCTGCCGGGGCCGCTTTCGGCATCGGCGAGGTGGGCGATCCCAAGGATCAATACATCGACTACGCGGTGGGGCTTTCGACCTCCGCGCTCGGCGTCGACTGGGGTCTGCAGCTGATCGGCACCGATCTCAGCGACGCGGAGTGCTTCGACGGATTCGAGGGCTGTACAGAGACCATCGTGGTATCGGTATCGAAAAGCCTCTAATTGAGCGAGAATCCTTGGTTACACGGGTCTTCCACAACTTGCCCGCCCGCGCGGGGAACCTCCGCCAAGCGTCGGAGGACGTGTAAACAACAAAGGGTTCACAAGGAGACAACACATGAAACTAATTTCAGCGATCATCAAGCCGTTCAAGCTCGACGACGTTCGCGAAGCCCTCTCGGGCATTGGCGTGCAGGGCATGACGGTCACCGAGGTCAAGGGCTTCGGGCGCCAGAAAGGCCACACGGAGCTCTATCGGGGCGCCGAGTACGTGGTCGATTTCCTGCCGAAAGTGAAGGTGGAGGTGGCCGTCGACGACGCGCTGCTCGACCAGGTGCTGGAAGCCATCGCGAAATCGGCCAACACCGGCAAGGTCGGCGACGGCAAGATATTCGTCGCCACGCTGGAAGAGGTGGTGCGCATACGCACCGGAGAAACAGGGCCGGAAGCCGTCTGATTGCGCGGTTTGCGGCCCGCGGATGCCGAACCGTCGGGTTCGGCGCCCGGTCGCCGCAGACCGGCGTGCAGAGGGATGACCTCGTCAGCGCGGAAAGCGGCCTACCAGTTACAAGGAGCCAGGGCGGGCGCGCCCGGCTCTATCAGGAGACAGGATTGTGGAAGATCTGATTCAAACCAACTACGCACTGGACACCTTTTACTTTCTGGTAATGGGTGTACTGGTGATGTTCATGGCCCCGGGCTTTGCGATGCTCGAGGCGGGCATGGTCCGGGCCAAGAACACCTCCGAGATTCTCACCAAGAACGTGGCGCTTTTTGCCATCGCCTGCATCATGTACATGATTTGCGGTTACTACATCATGTACCCCGGGGCCGGCGAGGGCGCCTGGCTGCCGCTCCTGGGCCTCGGCATCGGTGAGGAGAACACGGCAGAGGCGGTCGTTGCCTCCGGCGGCGACACCTATTACTCGGTTCGTTCCGACTACTTCTTCCAGGTGGTGTTCGTGGCGACGGCAATGTCGATCGTCTCCGGGGCCGTGGCGGAGCGCATGAAGCTCTGGGCGTTTCTGGTGTTTGCGGTGGTCATGACCGGCTTCATCTACCCGGTGCAGGGGTTCTGGAAGTGGGGCGGCGGCGGCCTGGACGCGGCCGGTTTTCTCGACTTTGCCGGTTCCGGCGTCGTGCACCTGTGCGGCGCGACGGCGGCGCTGGCGGGTGTGTTGCTGCTTGGGCCGCGTTCCGGGAAATATGGCCCCGACGGCCAGGTGAACGCGCTGCCCGGGGCCAACATGCCGCTGGCGACCCTCGGCATGTTCATCCTCTGGTTCGGCTGGTTCGGGTTCAACGGCGGTTCCGAACTCAAGGTCAGCAACGTCGACGAAGCCAACGCGGTCTCCCAGGTGTTCGTGAACACGAACATTGCCGCGTGCGGAGGGCTGATCACGGCACTGGTCCTGGCCCGTGTGCTGTTCGGCAAGGGTGACCTGACCATGGCGCTCAACGGGGCGCTGGCAGGGCTGGTTTCTATCACGGCAGAGCCCCTGGCGGGCACGATTCAGGCATCGGCGCTGATCGGTGCTGTTGGCGGTGCGCTGGCGGTGGGTTCCATCGTGTTGCTCGACAAACTCAGGATCGACGATCCGGTGGGCGCCATCTCGGTGCACGGCACGGCCGGCATCTGGGGCCTGCTGGCGGTGTGCTTCACCAATCCGGACGCGACCTTCGCTGCTCAGTTGCTGGGCATCGTGGTGATTGTCGCCTGGACGTTCGTGGCCGCCTCCATCGTCTGGTTCATTCTGAAGGCAACCATGGGCATCCGTATCTCCGAAGAAGAGGAGTACGCGGGTGCGGACCTCTCCGAGACAGGCATCGAAGCCTATCCGGAATTCGTCAAGGTCTGATATTGGGCCCGTAAAGGGCACAAGAAACGCCCCGGTGGGATCTCCCCCTCTCCCCCGGGGCGTTTCGCTTTTCGCACCCTCCGTCAAACCCGCCTGTTTCGGCAACTCCCGCTGCCCAAGCCGACCGACTCGCGCAAGGAACAACTGGCAACCGCTGGGAGCCGGATCGAAGGAACGGTCCCCGACGTTAACGAATTTAATAAAATCAATCACTTGGAAAAGCGTTCCATGAAAAGTTCACCTTCGTGCCGACGGGGATTGCTCAAATTCGATTGACCGGTCAGGGCTCTCTGGATGAAGCGTTGGTGTCGATTCGAACCGGGCGGTTAACATAGCTGTACGCCGGAATGCGGAATCAGTCATGCGATATGTCAGCACCAGGGGGGCAACGGATGCCTTGGATTTCCAGGATGCCGTGCTCACCGGCCTGGCGCCGGACGGCGGTCTGCTGGTTCCGGAACAGATCCCCGACATGACGGGGGAACTCGATAGGCTGGCCCCGCTGGATTTTGTCGCATTGGCCAAGCGGGTGCTGGCCCGATTCGTCGACGATATCCCGGCCCCGGTTCTCGGAGGTCTGGTCGATGACGCCTACCGCACGTTCGATCATCCCGAAGTCGTGCGCCTGGAACAAGCCGGCGACATTCCCGTGCTGGAGCTGTTTCACGGCCCGACGCTGGCCTTCAAGGACATCGCGCTGCAACTGCTCGGTCGGCTGTTCGATCGCATACTCGAGCAGCGCGGCCAACGGCTTAACATCCTGGGCGCCACCAGCGGCGATACCGGCAGCGCAGCCATTGCCGGGGTTCGCGGGCGTCCGTCCATGGATATCTTCGTGATGTATCCGCATGGACGCATCAGCCCGTTGCAGGAATTGCAGATGACCACGGTGACCGACGAAAACGTGCACTGCATCGCCGTCGAGGGCAGTTTCGACGATTGCCAGCGGCTCATGAAACGCCTGTTCGGCGACCTCGATTTCAAGGCCAGGTACGCCCTCGGCGCGATCAACTCGGTGAACTGGGCGCGGGTTCTCGCGCAGATCGTCTATTACGCCTACGCGAGCCTGAAGCTGCCCGGCCCCGTCTCGTTCTGCGTGCCGACCGGCAATTTCGGCAACATCTTTGCGGGCTATCTCGCCAGGCGCATGGGTTTCCCCATCCACCGGTTGATACTGGCTACCAACGACAACGACATCCTGTCGGTGTTCTTTCGCACCGGGCTCTATCGCCGGGGCGAGGTGCGTTTCACCATCTCGCCATCCATGGACATCCAAGTGGCCAGCAATCTCGAACGCTTTCTCTACTACCACCTCGGTGAGGACGCCGACGCTCTGCGAGCTTTCATGGATGCCTTCGACCGAACCGGGGAAGTCCGCATCCCTCCTCCGGGCGACGATGTCTTTCTTTCCACCGCCGTGGATACACCGAACACCATGGCGGCCATCAGGCAGATCTACCGGGAAACGGGCTATGTGGCAGACCCGCACACTGCCGTCGGCCTTGCCGCTGCACAGCGCATCGAATTGCCGGGTACGGTGGTGTGCCTGGCAACGGCGCACCCCGCGAAATTCCCGAAAGCCGTCGACGAAGCGCTCGGCAAGCCGGTCGCGCGGCATCCTTCCCTCGAAGCGTTGCACTCGAAGCCATCCCGCCGGACGGTGATTCCCGCCGAACTCGATGCGGTCAGGGCACTGATTGGCGAACGCGCTCTGCAGACGGATAACCGAACGCCCTGAATGCGGCTCGCGGACGTGCGTGTTGCCGGTCGGGGCTTCTGAAGTCTGAAAAACGGGCGTGCCGTGCTGATCAAAGACGCTCGATGTGCCTTATCGCCTCGTGCAACTCGTCGAGCCGCTCGATTTCGACCGTGGCGTCGGCATTCGCTTCCTCGCTGCGCTGTGCACGCTGCTCGGGGCCATTCGCCCAAACCGTGTGCATGCCGACGCCGGACGCACCTTGAATGTCGTCGATAGGGTGGTCGCCGACATGAACGGTTTCCTCTGCCCGAACGCCGTTGTGGCTGAGCACCTTTTCGAACATCGCCGCGGCCGGTTTGCCGACGCCCACAGCGGCTGCGGAAAAGCTGAAGGAGAAGAAGCGATCGAGTTGCAGACGTTGCGGGTCTGCGTTGCCGTTGGTGAGCGACCCCAGCGTGTAATCGCGCGACAGGCCTTCGAGAACGTCGAGCGCGCCGTCGAAGAACTCGACTTCGTGGCGCGCATCGAGGAAAACCCGAAAGGCATCCTGCGCCAGCCGCCGTGCCGACCCGGCCGAGTGCCCGGCGCGGCGGATGCAGCGAAAGGCAAACTCTTCCCGGAGCCTCGAGACATCGTGGACGATTGCGGGTTGTTCCTCGATCAGCGCAGCGCGAATCTCGGCGGCCGTGCTGCTGTCGGTGAAGAGCGGCACAGCCTCGGGCACGGCTTCTTCGAGCCACCGCATCATCCGCCGTTCTGCCCCCTTGATCACCGGCACCACGTCCCAGAGGGTGTTGTCCAGGTCGAAGGTGATGACGCGGATGCGGGCCATGACAGGGTCGCTTATTCGCGAGCCCTGAATACAAACGACTCCAGCCCGCGCATCTCACCAACTTCCTGCCGCGGACGCCGATGCACCCATCCCGCGTAGCCGGCCTTTACACTCGATAACTTGAAGACTTGTTCCACGAGAGTTCCGAACCCGGCGCGCCGGGACGACGACGCGCAAGGAACACCTGCAGTACGCTGGGAGAGAGCAGGTGTGCGGTGCGTGTATCTGGCGCTGTTGGGGCTCGTGCTTGCGCCCATCGTCGCGGTAAATCTCGCCGCCTGGTGCGCCAGATGCACGTACCGTATACCTGCTCTCGGCGCCGGATCGAAGCCACGGCTCTCCGCGTCAGTGAGTGCTTGAAAATCAATAACTTGGAAATAGTGTTCCGTGAGAGCCAAGCAGGACGGCGCCCCGTTGGGGGTCATTCCTCGCTGTCCTGTTTCGCCGCCCTCGGGTGGGCCGCATCGTATACCTTTGCCAGGTGCTGAAAATCCAGGTGCGTGTAGATCTGGGTGGTCGAGATGTCCGTGTGCCCCAACAACTCCTGCACGGCCCGCAGATCCCCGGACGACTCCAGCAGATGGCTCGCGAAGCTGTGGCGCAGCATGTGCGGGTGCACCACGTTACTGCCGAGTTGCGCCCCGCCCAGCCGCTTGAGGCGTTGCTGCACGGTGCGTGGGGATATCCTGGCGCCTCCCCGGCCCGTAAACAGGGGCGACCCCGGATTCACCGGGCCACGCGCCGCCAGCCAGCTTTCGATGGCGGCGATGCAGGGCGCACCCAAGGGCACTTGCCGCACCTTGTTGCCCTTGCCGGTAACCGTGACGAATCCGCCTTGCAGGTCGATATGGGCCAGGTCGATGCCCACCAGTTCGGCCAGACGCACGCCGCTACCGTAGAACAACTCCAGCATCGCCAGGTCGCGCTTGTCCCGCGGCGTCTTGGCTTCGAAGTCGAACAGCCGCGCTGTCTTGTCTGCATCCAGCGTACGCGGCAGCCTGTTCCTCGATTTCGGGGGCCGGGCGTTGGCAGCCGGGTTTGCTTCGATGACGCCCTGTTTTTCCAGGTAGCGGAAGAAGCTGCGCACGCTCGAGATCACGCGTTGCAGGGAGCGCGGGCTCAAGCCGGCGGCGTGCAGGCGCGCGGTGGCGGCGGAGAGATGATGCGGCCTGACCTCCGTCCAGGGAACGCCGACCTCGGCAGCCAGCCGTTCGAGGTCGCGATTGTAGGCCTTGATCGTGTTGCCGGAGTAGCGTTTCTCGAACCTGAGGTGATCGAGAAAGCCCGAAACCCGCTCGTCCGTCGCCCGCATGCCTCACAAGCTTCCTGCAATGGATGCCGATTCGCTCGCCCTGCGCGGCCGCAGCACTTCGACCTGGCGTTCGATGAGCGACACGGCCGAACCGCTGGCGTGCCCCACCTCGAGATCGGAAAACTCGTTGGAGTGCGTCTGGAAGAAGTCCGGATTCGCTCGCAAGTACTCGATAACCTGTCGATCGTCGATTGAATGCATTCAGGTTTCGAGTTGGCCCTCGTAGACCATTGCGGCGGGTCCCGTCATTCTAACCGGTGCGCCGGGGCCCTTCCAGGCGATGCGCACCTTGCCCCCGGGCAACGAGACCTTGACCGATTCGTCGAGCTTTCCCTGCATGCGGCCTGCGACCACGGCGGCACAGGCACCGGTACCGCACGCCAGGGTTTCTCCCACCCCGCGCTCGTACACCCGCAGCCGGACGAAGCCCCGATCGACCAGCTCGCAGAAACCGATGTTGGCTCCCTGGGGAAACCGACTGTGCACGGACAGGGCGCCGCCCAGGCCCGGGACATCCGCGGTGGCCGCATTGTCCACGAACAGCACGCCGTGGGGGTTGCCCATCGATACCGGTATCAGTTCGCAGGCGCAGCCGTCGAGTTCGAAAACGTGACTCAGCTGGTCTCGCTCGGCCTCGAACGGCACATCGTCGGGGTGGGTGGAGGGGATGCCCATGTCGACGCGCACACTCTGATCCAGGAGCAGGGTGCGGATCCGCCCGCCTTCCGTCTGCAATTCCAGTTCGGTCTTCGGGCTGAGGTTCTGCCGGCGGACGAACTGCGCGATGCAGCGCGCGCCGTTGCCGCATTGTTCGGCCGGGGTGCCGTCGGCGTTGTAGATTCGGAACCAGAAATCCGCGTCGGGGTCTGTGGGAAACTCCAAGGTCAGCAACTGGTCGAAGCCGATGCCGGTTCTCCGGTTTGCCCAGCGGCGCACCGCTTCCGGCTCGATTTCCAGGTTCTGGGTGACCCGATCGATGACCATGAAGTCGTTGCCGAGCCCATGCATCTTGGCGAAGCGCAGATTCATGTTCGCTCTTCCGCCGTCTCCCGTTCCAGGCGCAACTGGTCGCCGATGTGTTCGCGGTGCCTGATTACCCGAAACGATCCATCCTCGACCAGCACCTCCGCGGGCCGGCCCCGGGAATTGTAGTTGGAACTCAGCACCATGCCGTAAGCTCCGGCCGAACGTACGGCAAGAAGATCGCCCGCCGCGACGCAGAGTTCCCGGTCTCTGGCGAGAAAGTCGCCGGTCTCGCAGATGGGGCCGACGATGTCCCAGGTGCCTCGAACGGCCTCTTCCGGGGGTGCTTCCACCCGATCGACGGCATGGTGGGCGCCGTACAGCGCCGGCCGCAGCAGATCGTTCATCGCCGCATCGACGACGATGAAGCTGCGCTGCCCCGCATCCCGCGCCGGCTTCAGGTATTCCACGCGGGTCAACAGCACGCCGGCGGCAGCGGTCAGGAACCGTCCCGGCTCGATCACCAGTTGCAGGCCGCGTGCCGCCATGCGCTCGGTGACCGCCGCGCCGAGGGCCGCAACGTCCAGGCTTGCTTCGCCGTCGTAGGCGATGCCGAAGCCGCCACCCAGATCGATGTGCTCGACGTGCGTTCCGGCGGCTTCGAGCCGGCCGGCAATCTCCAGCAAATTCTCCAAGGCTGCCAGGAACGGCGCCGGCGAGACGATCTGCGAGCCTATGTGGCAGGCGATGCCCTTCACCTGCAGCCACGGGTGACCCTCGGCCATTGCGTACAAGCCGAAAGCCTCGTCCGGGGACAGGCCGAACTTGCTCTCCTTCAAACCGGTTGCGATGTAGGGATGCGTTTCTGCATCCACGTCCGGATTGACGCGCACGGCCACCGGGGCGATGCGTTGCAGCAGTTCGGCCTGTGCCGCCAGGCGATGCAGTTCCGGTTCGCTTTCCACATTGAAGCAGCCGATACCGAGCTTCAGCGCCAGGTCGATCTCCGCAACGGACTTGCCCACCCCAGAAAACACGGCGGAGTCGGGCGGCGCGCCGGCTGCAAGCACCCGCTGCAGTTCGCCGCCGGAGACGATGTCGAACCCTGCACCGAGCCCGTGCATGAGACCCAGTACGCCCAGGTTGGAATTGGCTTTCACGGCGTAACAGATCTGAGCGCCGGGAAAGGCTTCCTCCAGCGCTGCATATTGGGCGGCGATGGCCTCAGCGCAGTACACATAGGAAGGCGTGCCGACAGCGGCCGCAACATCGGCCAGGGATACCGAGCCCGCGTGGAGCACGCCGTCGTCGATGCGGAACGTCATTTCAGGCGGGCTGTCCGGGCGGCAGCGATTCCGGCACCAGCCTGGCCGCGCAGGGGAGTGCATCGGTGTCCGCAGCAGCAAGTTGCCGAGATATCCGTGCCAGGTCGTACTGCCCGGGCGACCCCCCGGTATTCGTTCTGTCCGTGGCGGCGGTGCGCACAGCGGCCGCCGCTGCGGAACCGGTATGGGCCGCTTCTTCCTCCGGCAACGACAAGGGCCCTTTCTGGCCGCAGGTGGCCACCAGGGACGCAAGCAGTACAAACACCAGCCAATGCACGGTAGAGCCTTGTCAGATCCGGTTACGAGCCGCGGCGATCGCCCGGTCGACCGCTGCCGGCGCCGTACCGCCATCGTGGGAGCGAGCCGCCACCGACCCGTCGACATCGAGAACGGCGAATACGTCCGCCTCCACACGGGGGCCTGCCAGTTCCCTGAGGGTCTCCAGGGACAGGGCATCGAGGCTGCTGCCATGTTCCACGGCGTGCGCCACCGCCCGCCCGACCGCGGCATGCGCATCGCGGAACGTTTCCCCCTTGCGAACGAGATAGTCGGCCAGGTCTGTCGCCGTGGCGAACCCTTCCACGGCCGCGGCCCGCATCGACTCGGCCCGAACCTCCATATTGGGTATCAGGCCAAGCATCGCTTCCAGGCAGTCGCCGAGCGTGTCGACGCTATCGAACAGGGGTTCCTTGTCCTCCTGGTTGTCCTTGTTGTAGGCGAGCGGCTGGCTCTTCATCAGCGTCAGCAATGCCAGCAGATCGCCATAAACGCGCCCCGCCTTGCCGCGAATCAGTTCCGGCACGTCGGGGTTCTTCTTCTGCGGCATGATGCTGGATCCCGTGCAGAAGCGGTCCGGCAGATCGATGAAGGCAAACCGTTGGGAGTTCCACATCACCAGTTCCTCGCACCAGCGGGAGAAGTGCATCATGGTCAGGGCCGCTGTCGCGCAGAATTCGATGGCGAAATCCCGGTCGCTGACTGCATCCAGGGAGTTGCCGGCAACGGCGTCGAAGCCGAGTTCTTCGGCCACCGATTGGCGATCGATGGGGTAGGTCGTGCCCGCCAGTGCCCCGGCGCCGAGCGGCAGCACGTTCACCCGGGCGCGGCAATCGAGCAGGCGGTCGCGGTCGCGCAGCAGCATTTCGAACCAGGCCAACAGGTGGTGGCCGAAGGTGACCGGCTGCGCAGCCTGCAGGTGCGTGTAGCCGGGCATGACTGTTGCGCGGTGCTTTTCCGCCTGGTCGAGCAAGGCCGCCAGCAGCGTGTTTTCCTGCTGCAGAATCGCGTCGATCTCGTCGCGCAGGTACAGGCGCACATCCGTTGCCACCTGATCGTTGCGGGAACGGCCCGTATGCAGCTTCTTGCCGGTTTCCCCGATCAACTCGATCAGGCGGCCCTCGACGTTCATGTGCACATCCTCACGGTCGGTGCGCCAGACGAATTCGCCGGCGTCGATCTCCGCCCGAATGCGCTGCAAGCCATCGACGATGCACGACACGTCCTCGCCGCTCAGCACGCCGACCCGACCGAGCATTCGGCAATGGGCGATGGAGCCGCGAATGTCCTGCCGGTACAGGCGGCGGTCGAACCCGACCGATGCGGTGAACCGCTCGACCAGGGCGTCGGGCGCTTCGTTCAGACGGCCGCGGATTTGGCGCGAGTCAGCATTCATCCGCGAATTATAGCGATATCGGATTGCCGGCCGGGCATCCCCGGCATGGCTGCCGATGCCGGGCCGTATCGGCTTGCAAATGGCTGGATGCCAAGGCATACAGAGCCCTCCCCGAACCGATCCCGGAAACCGATGACCGAGTTGCGAATCGCGACGCGCAAGAGCCGGCTGGCGCTGTGGCAGGCGAATTTCGTCAAGGCAGAACTCGAGCACCGCCATCCGGGGCTCGGTGTCGAACTGGTCGCCATGACCACGGAGGGCGACCGGCGTCTCGATGCACGGCTGAGCACCCTGGGGGGCAAGGGGCTGTTCATCAAGGAACTCGAGGCAGCCCTGCTTCGGGGCGATGCCGACCTGGCCGTGCATTCCATGAAGGACCTGCCCGCGAAACTCGACAATCGGTTCGTGCTGGCGGCCGTCGCCTTCCGCGAGGATGTCCGGGATGCCTGGATCAGCCCCCACGGAACCTTCGATGCCGCCCCGCAAGGCGCAACCGTCGGCTCCTCGAGCCTGCGCCGTCAGGCGCAACTGCTCGCGGCGCGCCCGGACCTCGAGGTATTGCCGGTGCGCGGCAACGTCGACACCCGATTGGGCAAGCTCGATCGGGGCGAATTCGATGCCATCGTGCTGGCCGCGGCGGGGCTGACGCGCCTTGGCTGGGCGCACCGCATCACCGAGGCGCTCGATGTGGAGCGCTGTCTTCCTGCCGCGGGCCAGGGCGCCCTCGGCATCGAATGCCTGGCCGGCAATTCGGGCGTCAATGAACTGCTGCAGTCGTTGAACGATCCGGCCGTTTCCCGCTGCGTTCGGGCGGAGCGGGGGGTGAGCGCCGCGCTCGGCGCCGACTGCGGCACGCCCCTCGGCGCCTTTGCAGAACTGGGCGAGGAAGGCCTCACACTGCGCGCAGTTCTGGGTTCCCCCGACGGCCGCACATTGCTGCGCGCCGCAGCGACGCGGACGGAACCGAAGTCTGCCGTGGACGCGGTCGTCGCGGATCTGCGTCGTCAGGGGGCCGGCCCACTGCTGGCCGCCACAGCCGAGCGTCCGCATTGACCCCCCTGGTGCAACGAAGTGCCGAGATTGGAGGCGAACGCTTCTCGGAAGAGCCGGCGACGCCCCGCAACGAATGGCGGAGTCGGCAGTCGAGTAGCCCTCAATGTCAAACGGAGAAATCCCGCTTGACGCGCCGGGTTCGGAGCTTTCATGGAACACTTTTTCCAAGTGATTGATTTTATTGAATTTGCTAACCAAGAAATCCTTACCTTCGATCCGGCTCCGAGAACCGGTATGCGGTACGCGCATCCGGCACGCCAAGCGGACCTGCTTACCGCTACGATGGGCGCAGGCACGAGCTTTAAAGGTGCCGGATACGCGCACCGCACACCGGTTCTCTCCCAGCGGTTGTCAAGTGTTCCTTGCGCGTCGTCGGCCCGGTGCGCCGGGGTGGGTTCTTTGATGCATGCCGGGTTGCGTGACCGGAACCCGGCCCCGGTGGTCCTCATGGAGACACCCGCTTGCACGTCTGGGTGACACGCTCGGAGCCGGGGGCGTCCGAGCTTGCCGCGGCACTACGGGCCGGCGGGCACACTGTGCTGAAGGCGCCGGTTCTGGAAATCAGGCCCAAGCCTTTCGAGCCGATTTCGGGGCCGTTCGATATCGGGCTCTTCCTGTCGGTACAGGGCGTACGCATTGCCGGTGCCCGGCTGGCGGGTGAAGCGCGCACCTTGTTCGCCATCGGGCGCCGGACCGGGTCGGAATTGGCGGCGCGGGGGTTCGAAGCTGCTCTGCCCGATGTCGAAACCGGCGAGGGGCTTCTCGAGGCGTTGGGAGATGTAACCGGAAAGCGCATACTGCTGGTAACCGGCGCGGGCGGAAGAAGCCTGTTGCCCGATGAGTTGCAGAAACGTGGCGCCAGGGTCACGCGCCTGGAAGTCTACCTGCGGTATCCTTTGTCGCCGGACGTGGATGCCGAAAGGGTGGAGGTCATCGTCACCTCGAGCGGCGACGGTCTCCGCCAGGCGGCGCGTGTCTGGACGGCCGCCGCGGGCGACCTTGGGGTTGCCGTGCTGGCGCCCTCGGCGCGGGTCGCGGCGCTCGGCGCCGGGCTTGGCCTCCGACGCGTGCTCGATTGCGGCGGCGCCGATATCGAAGCCGTACGGCGCGGTATGGAGTTGCTCGACGTGAAGGCAAGGCGAGGTTGATAAGCAATGGCTGAGGAGATCACGGCCGCTACCGACAGCGAATTGCCCGGGCGGCCCCGAGGTTCCGGGGGGCGAGGGCTTGCTATGCTTGCCCTCCTGTTCGCCTTGGCTTCCCTCGGCGGCTTCGGCTGGCTCTACTATTCGCTCGTCGTTCAAGATCCCTCCACAGGCGTCGACGAACGCCTGACCGCACTGCAGGCGGCGCAAATGCGGCTCGGCAACGATGTGCAGCGCCTGGCCGGCGAGCGGCAAGCCGCGCTCGAGGCGTTTCGCGCCGAACTCGAAGAACGGCAGCGGGCTTCAGAAATCGCGCTCGCCGAATCCCTCGAGGGGCTGACCGTCCCGCAACTGCCGCCGCAACGCGAACCGCAACTCGACGAGGTGGAATCCCTGCTGCGAGCCGCCAACCGCAAGGCACGCTTCGAACACGATGCCGACGCCGCCCTCGGGTTGTTGCGATCGGCGGACGGTCTGCTCGCTGCAACCGGCGGTCCGGAAACTTCAGGCGTACGGTCAATGATCGCCTCCGAGATCATGAGCCTGGAACAGGCGGACGCGGTCGACCCCTCCGCGGTTTACCTGCGCCTCCATGCAATCGAGCGCCGACTCTCGGGCCTTGCGCTCGCTTCGCCGGAGTACGCAGCGACCGATCCGGCTTCTCCGGGGGGCTCCGAGGACGAATCCGCGGCATTGTCCCTCGACGAAACCGGCAATGCCGTGGCGTCCACGGGTTTGGCGGGAAACACCGACCCGCATCCGGCGGAGACTTCCGACGATGGAGACCTGCGATCCCCCGACGAAGATGGCTTCATTGCCGATGAGGCTTCGGTCGCCAGCGAAGAACCGGGAATACTCGCCGCCCTGGGCCGGGAACTCGGCCGGCTCGTCCGCTTCCGCCGTTTCGATTCGTCGCTGGAACGGCCCCCGGCCCCGGCCGAGAGAGACCTTCTCGAATTCAACCTGCGCCTGGCGCTGGAACAGACTCAGTTGGCGGCTCTCGAGCGGGATCAGGCTGTGTACGCGGCGAGCCTGAATGCCGCCATCGAATCGATACAGGCTTTATTCGACACGCGGGACCCGAGGGTCGGGGAGACCGTCGACTCCCTGGAAGCACTCCGGCGCCTGGACCTGGCGTCGCCGCTGCCCGATATTTCTGGCTCGTTGAACGAGTTGCTTGAAGCGCGCCGCAACTCGCCATGAAAACCGGTCTGCTGCTGCTGATCGCGGCCGTTGTCCTCGGCGGGCTGGTGGGCACATTGATGCTCCGCGACCCGGGCTACGTACTGGTGTCGTATGCAGGCTTCGCCCTGGAAACGAGCCTCTGGTTCGCACTGCTGCTGCTGTTCGTCGCCTACCTTGTCGTCCGGGTGCTCGCCTACGTCATGGTGCGCCTGCTCCGTGGCAAGAGCCTCTTCGGCGCCTGGCGCGCGGAACGCGGTCAGCGCAGCGCCGACAGGCAGACCCTGCGCGGTTTGCTGCTGCAGGCGGAAGGTCAGCCGGATGCGGCCAGGCAATTGCTGACCGAGGCGGGCAGCAACGCCACGCTACCGTTCGTCAACTATCTGCAGGCTGCGCAGGCGGCCCACGAGTCCGGCGATGCCGAAGGTCGTGACGAGTTGCTGGACCGTGCCGATGCGAGCACGCCGGGCGCGCGCGCCGCGGTGCTGCTGACCCGGGCGCGAATGCTCTTCGACGAAGAGCGCTGGCGAGATTGCCGGGCGACGCTGCGCGAAGTCCGCGAGATGAATCCCAGGCATCCGTTCATGCTGGACCTGCTGCGGCAGTGCCACGAGCGCCTCGAGGACTGGCAGGCCGCCATCGACCTTCTTCCCGACCTGCGCAGGGCCAGAGCGGTGGATGGCGAAACGCTGCAGGCCCTGGAACGGCGGGCCTGGTCGCATCGGCTGGGTGGGGACGACTTCGCCGACGCCTGGCAGAGCCTGCCCAAGGAACTCCGGCGCGACCCGGAACTGACAGCCGCGCATGCCGGGCGCCTGGCCGCAACCGGCGAAGTCGTCGCCGCGGAACGGGCGGTGCGCAAGGGGCTGGAGCGGAACTGGCACCCGGCGCTGCTGGACCTCTATGGCCGCATTCCTTCGCCCAATCTGAAGCGGCAGATGGCGGCTGCGGAAGGCTGGTTGGCAGACCACCCCGACGATGCCGCACTGCATCTTGCGCTGGGACGCATGGCCATGATGAGCGGCGCCTGGTCCAGGGCCAGGGAGCATTTGCAGGCCAGCTTGCGCCTCGAACCGTCCAATGCGGCCCATGCCGAACTCGGCCGGCTCCTGACCCATCTCGGCGAGTTCATCCAAGGCAACGAGCATCTGGCGAAAGCCTGCACCGATCTCCCAAACCTGCCGTTGCCGCCGCGACCCGGCCGGTAGGCTTCGGCGCTGTGCATGTGCGTGGACTTTCGTCCTCGGTGGCGAAATAATCGCAGTTGTACCAGCTTGGGGATCGATGCATGTCTTCCTTCCACGACCTGACCATGAACGCGATTGCCGGCGAGCCGGTATCGTTCGATCAATACAAGGGCGCGGCCTGCCTGATCGTGAACCTCGCCAGTCAGTGAGGCCTGACGCCCCAGTACGCAGGTCTGCGTACACTGCATTCGGAAGGCAAGGTGACCGTGCTCGGTTTCCCCTGCAACCAGTTCGGAAAACAGGAACCCGGCACGAACGAGGAAATCCTCGAATTCGCCAGGTCCCGTTACGACGTGAATTTCCCGATGTTCGAAAAGATCGAGGTCAACGGGACGGGAGCCTGCGACCTGTACCGCTGGCTTACCGCCAGCAAGGCCGGCCCCAAGGGCGCCGACATCGGCTGGAATTTCACCAAGTTTCTGGTCGACGGCAACGGCGAGGTGCTGGCGCGCTACGAACCCCCCACGACTCCGGAGGACATCGCCAGGGATCTGTCAGACCACGGCCTGTAAGCCCAACCTGGCTTAATGCCCGGTTTCCATCGGCAGCGACTCGTCCTGCACCCACTCTGCCATGGAGCCGTCGTAGACCGAAACTTCTTCCTTGCCGCAGAGCAGGCAGGCGAATGCATCGATGGTTGCGGAAATGCCTGCGCCGCAATAGCTGATCACCCGTGAAGCGGAAAGCAGCCCCTTCGCATCGAGCGCCTGGCGGAGCGCCGCCTCTTCCTTGAAGCAGCCGTCTTCGAGCAGATCGTCGTAGAACAGGTTGACGCTGCCCGCGATATGCCCCTTGCGCCCATAGGAGAACTCGCCTTCGCCCGCGTATACCTCCGGGGACAGCGCGTTGACGGTGCAGACGTCGGCATCTCCGATTGCTGCGAGCACGGCGTTTGTGTCTGCAAACAGGTCATGGTTAGGATTCGCCGCGAAATCGCCCGCCGGGTAGCTCGCCGATTCCGTCGATAGCGGATATCCGCCTGCCCGCCAGGCGTCGAGCCCACCGTTCAGCACGCGCGCGTGCCGATGGCCGCAATAGTGGAAGAGCCACCAGGCCCGCGTCGCCCACATCATGTGTGCGCTGCTGTACAGCACCACCTCGGTGTCGTCGGAAATGCCGAGACGGCGGAACAGCGCTTCGAGTTGCTGCGGGGCCGGCAGCGTGAACGCCAGTTCCGATGACGTTTCCGACGCATCCCGCATCTGGTCGAGAAAGAGCGCGCCGGGAATGTGCCCTTCCTCGAACCGGGCAAGCCCGGGCTCGATACGAAAGCCACCTTCCGCTGCCGGCGCAAACACGATCGTGGCATCCAGGATGCGCTTGCCGTCCAGGTCGGCGGCAAGCTCCGCGGGCGAGATCAGGTATTCGGGATGTGCGTAGGGCATGGGTTTACCTCGAGTTGATGGATGCGGGCTGGCGATCAGCGTGCTGCTGCGGTCGAAGGGCTTTCGCCGGGCGTGGGTTCTCCCGACGGCGTCGGCCGGTACCAGATCGGTGACGTATAGGCCCGTTCCTGGATTGTGGAGGGGCCGTAGCTCGGCGCCTCCATGCCCAGGGCGATGGCATCGTACTGCGCGTGTCTCGGCGTGGGGATTTCGATGACCCGCGCATAGTAGAAAGCCGGCTGCGCCGCATCGAATGCGGGGTCGCGCCAAACGGCTGCGAGTTCCGTTGCGCCTATGCTGTTGCTGTAGCGTGCCGATTCGAGGTCTACGGTGTTGCCGACAGGCGGCAGCTTGCCGTCGGCATCCGGTTTGCGGTCACCGGCCCATACCACATCGATGACCCGTTCCCGAGCCGTTCCGTCAGCGTCGAGCCAGCCCTTGACGATTTGCACGCGGTCGAGGTTCGCGCCCGCCGGGTCCTTGTGCGCCATCACCAGGAACGTCGGGCCGGCTGCCGCTTCGGGAACGTTCACGGGCTCCGGCTCTTCGGTCGATGCGGCGGAATCCGGGTTCGAAGTTCCACCTCCGGCATATCGTTGCCCTGGCGCCAACAGCTCGCTTCCCATGGGTACGCCGCCCGCGTATCCGGCCGCCGCCGCATCCGTCGTGTCCAGAACGGAATCCGCAAACTCCCAGCCACCGAAAAACCTCACGCCGATTCGCGGCCCGGTGGTGGCGTAGGTTTCCCGCCGTTGCATGGCCTCGACGATGGCTTGCCGGGTGTTCTCCTCTGCCCAGACGGCCGCCAGCCCGGACGCAGACATGGTCCAGCCGCGTGCGGCACCGGCAACGACCGTCTCCAGTTTCATTTCCGGCGTCGAGTCGGTGGCCATCTTGCCGCCGAAATTGTCCTCATCGGGGGTAGAGAGGCCGGTGTGGGAATCCGTGGAACCGATCATGCCGAATCGGAATGGGTTCGCCCCGACGCTGGCTTCGAGTTCGAGGCCGGTCTTGAGGGCAGAGCGGGCATAGTCCCCGCGGCGCGGCACGTATTCTTCGAGGTTCTGCTGGATGTAGAACGGGTAAACCTCGAACCCGGCGAATTCGTCCTCGGGCGACAACAGAAAGTGCGCCTCGGAGTCACCCTTGATCTGGGTGACCTCGACGAGCTTCTCCCAGCGCATGCGCCGGGCGGCGTAATCGGCATCGACGGGCTGGCCGCGCAGGGTGGTATCGGAGAACATGAACCCCTTGGAGATATTGGAGTTGTGCGGTATGGCCAGGAATCGGGCGCCGGTGGCTTCGCTCGTGGTGCCCAACCATTGCCACAGATCTTCGGGATAGGGGCTGTCCACGGAGGAAAACGGCTGAAAGGTGCTGGCCTGGTCGCCATCGGCATCGGTAACCACGATCCGGTGCAGGTTGGCGCCGCCGGGAATGGAACTCCACTCCCAGCCGAGCAGGGTGGTGAACTCCCCTGGCCGGTAGTGCGACTCGGCGGCCGCAACGATATCCGCCCAGGCGGAGCGCATGACTTCAGGGTCGACATCGATAGGGCTCGCGGCCGGGTCTCTCACCACGCTTGCCGCCACTCGGGGGTCGCTGCCTTGCGGCAGCAGTTGACGGAACAGCGGCGGGCCTTCCCGCGCATCGATCGCCTTGCGCAACGTGCGCGTCGTGTACCAGTTGACGATGCGGTCCCACAAACCTGCATCTTCGTCCTGCAAGCCGTTGCGATAGATGTCGCGCATCGCGCCGATGAACTCCGCGTGATCCGACACAACCAGGAAGTCCAGCGGCCTCTCGAGTTGCATGCGTGCCCGATGAAAGGGATGAATCACGGGCTGGCCCTTGGCGAACCGGTAGGCCATGTCCGGGTCGACGGAGAGATTGTTGTTCAGAAACGCATCGAAGGAATAGCTGGTGTGCAGGTGCGTATCGCCCCAGAGAAGCTGCCGCTCGGCTGATTGGGCGCCGGCGATAAACAGAACGAATGTGCAGATAGCTGCGGCGGTCGCTTTCATGTGCGGCACTCCTTTTGGCCAGACCAGTCCTCGAATGTGTATCTGCAGCCTCCTTCCCCAAGCAAGCATCGCCCGTTTCTCAGGAAAAAGGAGGATTGGCGAATTGCGGTTGGCAATCATCCGATCTCGTATTTGCTGACAGTTCCGCTCTTCTGGATGCCAGCCACATAGGGCGCGGGAGTCTTGGCCGTGAAAAGAGCGATGCGCTTTCGTCCCTTTATCAGCACGTCGGCGATTTCCGGCCCTGTCGCGTTCTTCATCCGAATCACGACCACACGAGCCGAGTGCTGCCGGATTGCCTGCAACTCTGCCATCCGGTAACGGACATTCTTGTCTTTCGTTACCGCCACCCAGCCCTGGCGCCCGACGAGCGCGATCCAATCCTCGTCCGGGGCGTCCGGAGGGAGATGATCGTCATGCACCTCTATGGCCATCCCGTTGTCACGAAGCCGATTCGCGATGATGTGCTTGCCGAGATTGCGATCAAGGAAGAGGGTGGGTTCAGGCGGCTGCTTGGAGTTCGCAGCGGATCGCTTCTTCGATTTCTGCGTTTTCGCGCTCATAGTCCTGCGCCAGGTCCGTGATCGATTCACCGGCCTTGTAGCGTTCAGCGATGAGCTGGGTGGCTAAGCCGGTGCCAGCAATGACAGGACGTCCGGCGGAAAGCCTGGGGTCTATGACGATCATCGCTGGAGTTTTCTCCATGGCGTTGCGGGTGAATGGATGGAGCTTGATCGGTACGCCGGAGCCGTCGCGAACGATTCGGCGAAGCGCTGCGTTGATTACCTGTCGCATGGCGATTTGACCCGCCCGGCTGATGTTGATCAATTGCCCGTACCGTTCGATGAACAGATCCAGCCCATCCGTCTCCAAG
Organism: Candidatus Azophilus sp.; assembly: GCA_965221465.1. GTDB lineage: Bacteria > Pseudomonadota > Gammaproteobacteria > Pseudomonadales > Azotimanducaceae > Azophilus. The sequence goes on along the minus strand of OZ244892.1, from coordinate 3,418,903 downwards.
TCGTGGCTGATGAGTGGATGGCGTGTTCCCAGCGCTCCGTGCGCATGCGCTACCAGGTACTGAATGGCCTTGCGAACGCTCGGCATCTTCACCTCGTGCTCACGCCGGATGGCGGCCAGCACGTGAAGCTCGGTGAGGTTCAGGAAGGAGAGCAGCGTCGGCGCGCTCGAGGGTACATCGATCAGGGGCTCATATGAGGCTCGACCCACCGACCAGTAGCGAATGGTCGACGCGGGCACAGAAAGGTAATGAGCAGCTTCCGAGATTGAATACGCCGGAAGTTCTCGGGGATCGTTGGTTTTCGGCTGTTGTCCGGTCATGGGCCGCCCCCCGCTGCTGGCGATCGACGATGGAGCCAAAAACATACAATAGTCGACCCGTCCCGGTCCATTCGAGCACCGCCACAGCAGTTCTCATATTGGCGTCCGACGGCTTGATCCTCGGCATGCGAGGATCGCCTCAACGTTGTAGTGTTTCACCCGACGGCGCACCTGCCGCCGCCCCTCGGTTCGAACTACTAAGAAATCCTTAGTAGTTGCCTCGGCTTCCAATTCGCCGCTGGAGCACACATTCCGCAAGTGCATGAGAATGTTCTCCGGTGTGGTTCCGAACACGGTCCCCATATCCCGCTGCGAGAGCCACACCGTTTCCTGCTCCAGGCGCACATCGACGCGTACTTCGCCGTCGGGTGTTTCGTAGACAGCAACTTCGCCGCCAGGATTCGGTGGCTGCGTCTTGGCCGACTTGTTGGCGCCGCTGTTGTTCGTTTGTGTTGGCATGTGATGCTTGGATCTTCACGCTTTCAACGGAGACGCAGTTTGCCCAGTCGGCCTGCTTAACGCCAATTCGGGTCTGGCCAACACCGCTGGGTCGAACGACTAGCCGGCATCCTATCGGCGCCACCGCGTGCAGGTTTAATCGCGGGTCAGGGGAACGATCCGCTCACCGAACTCGCTCAGGCGGTCGAGGCCGCCGGGGCCGGCAAAAAAGAATGCCGGAATCATGATGCGGCCGACGCCCAGGGAGCGCATCTGCTCCACACCGGCCTCCGGATCGGCCATCTGGGCGCCGAAAATCGCATTGATCTCGATGCTGTCGGGGTCACGGCCCTGTGCTTCGGCGGCCTGGCGCACCCGGGCAATCAGCGCACCGAGGCGTTCGGCGTCGAGCTCGCCTGGAAAGTAGCCGTCGGCGATGCGAGCGGCCCGACGCAGGGCGGGTTCCGTATCTCCGCCGACCAGTATGGGAATGGTGCCGTTGACCGGCCTCGGGCTGCAGGTTGCCGGCGCGAAGTCGACGAATTCGCCGTGAAATTCCGCGTGGGGCTCGGCCCAGAGCGCGCGCATGGCGGCGATGTACTCGTCGTTGCGGGCGCCCCGGCGCTCCCATGGGACGCCCAGGGCTTCGAACTCCTCTTTCAGCCAGCCGATGCCGAGCCCCAGTTCAACCCGTCCGCCGGTCAGCAGGTCCAGGGTTGCCAGTTCCTTGGCGAGCACCAGCGGGCTGCGCAGCGGCACGATCAGAATGCAGGTTCCAAGCCTCAGTGTCGGCGCTGCCGCACCGACGAAGGCCAGCCAGATCAGGGGGTCGGGGATGGGTGTGTCCGATTCGGCGGGAACCTTGCCGTCGGGACTATAGGGGTATTTTGAGGCAATGGAGTCGGGCATCACCACGTGCTCGCCGCCCCAGACGGACTCGAATCCCACCGCTTCGGCGCGCCTGCAGATTTCCAGCGCCGAGTCCCCGTCGATGCCGACGCTGCTTGCAAAGGCGAGCCCTGTTTTCATGAAACCAACCTCCATCTCGCGGTCGTTGCCGGAGTACGGCCGGCGCCAGGAGAATTCGCAGCGCTCAACTTTCGGCACTCCCGACAGCGTGACCTTGTTCGACGTAAGGCACCCTGCCGAAGTGGGGCTTCGGCTATCCGCAAAGCAAGTGTACGTTACCGCTTTTGAGAATCGGGTGCCGTTCGCCGTTCCTGCCGGTTTCGGTGCGGCCTGTCGGGAAGCAGGTCGCGTTAGCGCGCTCGCATCGAGTTGAAGAACTCGGCGTTGGTCTTGGTGTCCTTGAGCTTGTCGATCAGGAATTCGATGGCGACCAGGTCGTCCATGTCGTGCAGTATCTTGCGCAGAATCCAGACGCGCTGCAGTTCCTCTTCGCTCATCAGCAGTTCTTCCCGGCGCGTCCCGGAGCGGCGGATGTTGATGGCCGGGTAAACGCGCTTCTCGGCGATCTTGCGCTCGAGGTGCAGTTCCTGATTGCCGGTGCCCTTGAACTCCTCGTAGATGACCTCGTCCATCTTCGAGCCGGTGTCGATCAGCGACGTGGCGACGATGGTCAGGCTGCCGCCTTCCTCGATGTTGCGGGCGGCGCCGAAGAAGCGCTTCGGGCGCTCCAGGGCATGGGCGTCGACACCGCCGGTCAGCACCTTGCCCGACGACGGCACGATGGTGTTGTAGGCACGGGCGAGACGGGTGATGGAATCGAGCAGAATCACCACGTCACGCTGGTGCTCCACCAGGCGCTTGGCTTTCTCGATCACCATTTCGGCCACCTGCACGTGGCGGGTGGGCGGCTCGTCGAACGTGCTCGCGACCACCTCGCCGCGCACGGAGCGCTGCATTTCCGTGACTTCCTCGGGCCGCTCGTCGATGAGCAGCACGATCAGCACCACTTCCGGGTCGTTGTGGGTGATCGACTGGGCGATGTTCTGCAACACCAGGGTCTTGCCCGCCTTGGGCGGCGAGACGATCAGGCCTCGCTGACCCCGGCCGATGGGCGCGATCAGGTCGATGATGCGGGCGGTGATGTCTTCGGTGCTGCCGTTGCCGCGCTCGAGCCCCAGCCGCTGGTTCGGAAACAGGGGCGTCAGGTTTTCGAACAGCAGCTTGTGTTTCTTGGAATTCGGCTCGCTGAAATTGATCTCGTCGACCTTCAGCATGGCGAAATAGCGCTCGCCGTCCTTGGGCGGGCGGATCTTGCCGGCCAGACTGTCGCCGGTTCTCAGGTTGAAGCGGCGGATCTGGCTTGGGGAGACGTAGATGTCGTCGGGGCCGGCGAGATAGGAACTGTCGGCGGAACGCAGAAACCCGAACCCGTCCTGGAGAATCTCCAGTGTGCCCTCGCCGAAGATGTCTTCCCCTGCCTTGGCGAGCTTGCGCACCATGGCCGCGATGACTTCCTGCTTGCGGGAGCGGGCCAGGTTCTCGAGACCGTGCTCGCGAGCCAGATCGACCAGCTCCACGACCGGTTTGCTCTTGAGGTCTTTCAGATACGTAGGCATGGCAACTGTTTGCTCTCGTTGGTAACGATCGGCGCGAAATTGCGCGGGATGCCGATCCAATTCGCACACCTTTCGGTGCTGTTTCCAGGGTCTATTGCAAGGGACAGACTGAGGGGTAGTGAACTTGGATGCGGTTGGGCGGAAGCGTCGTCTCCGCTTCCGATTGGCAAGTGTAGTGCCTTGATTGCTGCCGTCAAGCGGATTCAGCGCATCGGCGGAAGGGGGTTCTGGCGGGTTTCGCTCAGCACCGGGCAAATGGCACCACCTCCCGAATGTTCGACGCGCCGAGCGCCAGCATGACCAGCCGGTCGAGCCCCAGCGCTACGCCGGCGCAATCCGGCAGGCCGTGCCGCATCGCTGCCAGCAGGCGTTCGTCCGGCTCGATTTCCGGCTTTCCCGCCTGCCGCCGGCGACGGTTGTCCCGCCGGATGCGTGCGCGCAACTCTTCCGCATTCGTCAGTTCATGGTAGCCGTTGGCCAGTTCCAATCCGGCGACAACCAGTTCGAACCGGGCCGCGATTGCGGGGTCGTCCGTCCGCAGGCGTGCCAGGGCGGCCTGTTCCGCCGGGTAGGCGGTGATGAAGACCCGGCTCTCGGCAAGGTTTTCCAGCGCTTCGATAAACCGCAGATCCGAGTCTTTCGCGGTGTCCGGCTGCATTGCCAGAAGCTCCGCATGGGTTCGACGGCCATAGGGTTCCGGCCCGAGAATCGAATCCACCAGGTCGGCAACCTCCACCATCAGGGCTTCGTCGTCGAAACCGGGCCGGTACCACTCGACCAGGGTGAATTCGGTGAGATGGAGGCGCCCGGATTCGCCCGCCCGGTAGGCAGGGCCGATCTGGAAGATCGATGGCGCGCCCGCTGCCAGCAGCCGTTTCATGTAGTACTCGGGCGACGTCTGGAGGAATTTGCCCCCGGTAGTGCGAAGGCTTTCGATTTCCGCGTCGGAAACCGAAGCCAGGCCCAGGGTGGGGGTCTGCACTTCGACGACGTCGCGTTCTGCGAAGAACCGGCGAATCGCGCCCAGGATGCCGGCGCGGGCACGGAGCGTCTCGATGGTGCAGGTGGGCTCCCAGGGTTCCATGGGACGGCAGGCGGCTGCACTCAACCCGCGGAATTCGGAGGTGTCGGCCTGGTCAGCAGGAAGACAGCTACGCTGGCAAGGATGACCCCCTGCAGGACGAGTGCCCACAGGGGCGCCTCGAGAACGAGGGACACGGCGAAGATCAGGGCGATGGCGATCGTCGCCGAGAGCTTCGCCCTTCTGGAAATCGCTCGGTGTTCCCGCCAGTTTCGAACGGGAGGGCCGAAGATGCGATGGTCGATGAGCCAGGCGTGCAGACGCCGCGACCCCCTGGAAAAGCACCAGGCGGCCAGGATCAGGAACGGGGTCGTCGGCAAGAGCGGAACGACCACGCCGACGATACCGATGCCGAGGGCGATACCGCCCCCCGCCACCCAGAGCCGTCGGGCTGTGCCTTGGTTCACGGTGCCGCACCGTCGGTGCGACCTGCAAACAACGGCAAGCTTTGCGTCAGCATGTCGAGTATCGCGATGCAACGCTCGTCGCATTGGTTTTGGGGGTCATGTCTCGAGCTGCTACCCGACTGCGGCCGCGAAACGCGCCCGAGCCGCCAATGGGTCAGGTGGGGTAGCATTCTCGGGTACCGCACCGGGCGATGCAATTGCAGGGGGGAATGCACGATGCCGGAATTGCCGGACCTCACTGTCTACATCGAACACCTCGACCGGCGCGTCGTCGGCGAACAGTTGCTCGACATCCGCCTGGCAAGCCCGTTCGTGCTGCGTTCCGTATCGCCGTCGATCGACGAGGTTCGCGGCCTTCGGGTGACGGGGTTGCGCCGCATTGCCAAGCAACTGGTGTTCGAACTCGAACAGGAACTCTTTGTCGTCATCCACCTCATGATCTCTGGACGGTTGCGATGGCATGCCGAGGGCCGGGCGCCGCCGAAACGGGGCGGGCTGGCGGCGTTCCACTTTTCCTCCGGAACCTTGATCTTCACCGAGGCGAGCAAGAAGAAGCGGGCCTCGCTGCGGCTCGTCAGTGGCCGCAAGGCGCTCGCGCAACTCGACCCGGGCGGGCTGGAAGTCCTGGAGATCGAATTTCCGGACTTCATGCAGCGGCTCGGCGCTTCGAACCACACGTTGAAACGGACGCTGACCGACCAGCGCATCTTTGCCGGCATAGGCAATGCGTACTCGGACGAGATCCTGCTTCATGCCGGGCTGTCGCCCTTCAAGCGCGCCCGGGACGTCGATGACGCTGACGGAAAACGGCTGTTCGATGCCTGCCGGAAGACGTTGCGCGGCTGGACAGGCATCCTGCGCGCCAAGGCGGGCGATGCCTTTCCCGGCAAGGTGACCGCATTCCATGACGAGATGGCCGCACACGGGAAGTACCGGCAACCCTGTCCGGTTTGCGGCGCCCCGATACAGCGAATCGTGCATGCGGAAAACGAAAGCAACTACTGTGCCCGTTGCCAGACCGGTGGGCGGGTTCTCGCCGACCGGTCGTTGTCCCGCCTCCTGAAGGACGCCTGGCCAAGGCGAATCGAAGAGCTCGAGGGAAACTGACCGCTGTCCGGCATGCATAGGCGGATGCCGATGCACTCGCGCAAGAGCGGCTGTGCGCATTCCGGCCGATTTGACATGCTGTCGAGTATGCCTGCAACGCATTCCAGTTCGCGCGACGGCGCTTACACGGCGCGTTTTGCTTCAGCGACGAAACGTCGACGCCCTCGCGACGAAAGTTGGTCACGGATGCGGGCCCGGCGAGATTACAATGACCGCGAGCGCATTTGTCAGGTTCGAGGGCCCTGTCCGCCAACGAGACGTCAATATTGACGAGGTCGGACGCTGTTATAGTCGTCGCATTCGCCGTCAATCAATGGAATCCCCATGTTCTACGAACTTCGACAATACAAGGTGCTCCCCGGCAAGATGGATGAATGGATCGAATACATGGAAGGCACCCTGATCCCCTTCCAGGTAGCCCATGGCATGGTCATCACCGGCAGTTTCCGCGGCGAGGAGGACGACTCGGTCTATATCTGGCTGCGCCGCTTCGAGTCCGAGGAGGAACGGGAACGCCTTTATGCCGATGTCTACGGCAGCGACACCTGGAAGAACGAGATAGCCCCGCGCGTCGTCGATCTGATCGACCGCGAGTCGATCAGCGTGCAGCGCGTCGTGCCGACGCCGAAATCGGTAGCCCAGTAGTGGAGTCGAGCGCGGCCTCACCCACCGGGCGCGCTTTCCGTCATTCGCCTGCGGTCGGTGCCTCCGGCCGGTACCAGATGGGCGATGTCCAGGCCATTTCCACGATCGTGTCGGGCATGCTGCCGTCGCTGCAGTGCGCCGGGGCCGCGGCGCCGAGGGCTTCGCAGTCGTAACTGCTCCACCGGCGCGTAGGAACTTCCGCCACCCGCAGGTAGTAGTACGCCGGCACCGAAGCGTCGAACTCGTTGTCGCGAACCACTGCACAGAGCGTCTCTGCCCCGGCCCGCGATTCGCCGGCGCCGGCGATGGTTTGCACGGAGTTGTGCATTGCCCCCTCGGCATCCACCCAACCCTTCACCAGTTGCAGCCGGTCGAGGTTTGCAGCGCCTTGACCCGGGTCACGCGCTGCGAAGGCGATAAAGGCGGGTTGGCCCCCGGTCGATGGGGCGCCGCCCAGGTCGCCTCCCATGGGCACGCCTCCCGCATAGCCCTGGGCAACCAGATTCTCGTCGTCGCAGAGCCCCTCTGCATAATCCCAGCCGGCGAAGAAGCGCGGTGCGATGCGCGGCCCCGAGGTGCCGAACACTTCGCGGCGCTGCATGGCTTCGAAGATCGCGTCCCGTGAATTCTCCACCGACCACACGCCGGCCAGGCCCCCGGGGTTGCCCTCGAGCCCCGATGTGAGAAGACCGGGTTGCAGGCGTTCGGCGGGTGTCACCTCGCCCGTGACGGCGCCTCGGAAGTCGGATTCCGCGACGGCGCCAGGCGTGGCCGCGTGGGTATCGGTGGAGGCGATGATGCCGAGCTTTACCGGATTCAGGCCGATCTCCATTTCCTCCTCGAGGCCGACCGCCAGCGCCGAGCGGACGAAATCCGTCGCATCGACGCAGCCCGCACCCAGCATGCCGAATTCGCCCACCTCGCCGTCGCACTCTGCCGTGACCATGCTGCTCTGTTGCACGACGAGTTCGCCGTCCATCACGATCGCGTCGGCAAATCTCTCCTCGCGTCCGATCGCCCGCACCGCCTCCACATCGCAAAGCTCGTCGGGCGCGCTCAGTACCGAGGTGAGCCCGTTGATGCACTCCGACGCACCCTTGTGCTGGAAGATCTCGACGATCGGTTCGCGTTCGAGGCGCACCGATGCGTAGGCGCGCTTGCCTTCCGCGGACCCCTCGATGCCCATGTACGGCGCCATCCGACCATTGGCCAGATTGGTGTTGTGCGGAATGGTCAGGTAGCTGCAATTCCCGGCATCGTTGCAGACCGCATCGAGCCGCCGCCAGAGTTCGCTGTCGATGGGTGCGTCAATGTACGACACCGGCAACGCCGGCACGTTGCCGTTGCGGAAGATCACGTTGCGATGATAGTTGGAAACACCCGGCGTACCCGTGTATTCGTAGCCCACGAAGCTGGTGAAGGTGCACTCGGAGGTGCGATCGTAGGCTTGTTCGGCGGCTGCCGCCATGCGTTGCCAGGGCTCTTGTGCCGCCGCCAGGCAGACTGCTCCGTCTTCGCCGCAAACTTCCGCAATCCGAGCCGGCGTCTCGGTGGTGATCACCTGGCCGAGCAGGACCATGCCCTGGCGCTGATCCCGACGGTACTCCGTGCAGAACGGGGTGTCGTAGCTGGAGCTTCCCGGCGTGCGGCACAGTGCGCGTTCACCGAGAAACTCGCCATGATCGGTCACCGCCAGGAAATCCAGCGGCCGGTCGATGGCGTGTTTTCCCGCCGGCTTGCCGTTCTCGTCGAGCGGCCAGAAATCGATGGCTTCGCCCCTGGCGAAGCGGTGCGCGTCCGCAGGCGTTGCGCCAATGCTGTTGGCAGCCGCATCGAAGGAGAAGCTGGTGTGTACGTGCAGATCGCCGAACAGCGGCTTGCGCAACGGCGCATGGTCGAGGCACGGCTCCCGCTCTTCGGTGTAGTGCACTGCGCTCCCCGCCGAAGCCCCAGCCCGAATGGGTATCGAATCGTCCGGCGCCGGCCGCTGCGCGGCCTCCGGCTCACCTTCACTGCCGCGTTCGCAGCCATACGATACAACCATGGCAATACAGATCGAGACGAACAAGCCGATGGGGCGAATCATGCAGGCACCTCCTAGCGCGACGGCTCACCCTAACACAGGCCGGCCCGATTCCCGGACAGTTGTTCTCTCGCCGGAGATGTTGTGCGTTGATAACTCGCCCGGCGCGGCCGTGTGTTCCGTATGCGAGTTCCGAACCCGGCGCGCCGGGACGACGACGCCCAAGGAACGCCTGACAGCCGCTGGGAGAGAACCGGTGTACGGTGCGTGTATCCGGCGCTGGTTGGGCTCATGCTTGCGCCCATCGTCGCGGTAAGCACCTCCGCCTGGTGCGCCATTCGGCGAGCCGTATGCACGTACCGTATACCTGCTCTCGGTGCCGGATCGAAGGCCATGTTTGCCACGCTAACGAATTCAATAAAGTCAATAGCCTGGAAAAAGTGTTCCGTGAAAGTTGGCTGCACCGGTCCCGGGCCCGCCGCCGGGCGGGCAGTTTATCCAGAGCCGTTCAGCGTATCTGCCGGTCGCGTTCCGGCATTGCCCCGCCCGGCGGTTTGCTCCACCATCGCAGGCGCGGGAGGTATTGATGCACGATTACGGTAGATTGCGGCGGCTCGCCGGGCGAAATCCGCTCCCCGGCCGGCCGGGTCTGCAGATGTCGATGAACCGGCGGCGATTCGTGGCGGGTTCGGCGGCGGCGGGGATGGCCGCGCTTGTCGGCTGCGGGCCGGCCGGCGAAAGTCGGGACGAGCTGGCTTTGCTGACCTGGGACGCCTATGCCGACCCGCGGTTGCTCGACCTCTGGCGGCAGCAGACCGGGGGCTCGATCCGTTACGAGATTCACGTCTCCGACCCGACTTCGGTCAATCGCCTGCGGGCCGGCGAAACGGCGGTTTGGGACTTCGTCAATCTGAACAATCCCTGGGCGCGCAAGGCATTGTGGCCGGCGGGGCTGATCCGCGATCTGCCGCGGGAGCGCTTCGAACCGCTCTACGGGGCCATGTTCGACAAGTTCGCGCCGCCCTACCACTGGGCAATGAGCGACGACGGCAAACACCTGCTCGGCGTCGTGCAACGTTTCGAGACCTTCGATTTCGTCGTCAATTCCGATGTGATCTCGCCGCGCACGGCCAAGGACGAAGGCTGGGATATCTTCAACAACCCCGACTTCGCGAACCGCTACGGCATCCTGGCCTACGAAGACTGGAACGTCATGGACATCTGCATGGGCGCCGGCATCGACCCGTTCGCAGAGCGGAGCGAGAGCGACTATGCGGCCTTCGAGACCACCGCGCGGCGATGGATCGGCAATGCGAGAATGATCACCACCGACTTCTCCCAATTGAACCTGGCTGTCATCAACGGGGAGATCGACGCCTATTTTACGGGGGGTACCTATTCGATCACCTCGGCCCGCCTGGAAGGCGTGAACAAGCTCTACGCCGTCACGCCCTGGCGCGGGCCCGCCCGGGGAAAGGGCGGCATCAACTGGATCGAACTGAACTCCGCGGTGGCCAACCCCAACCGGAACGACACGGTGTTCGACTTCCTGGAATGGATCACCAGGCCGGAACCGGCCTACATCGTCGCCAACGGCAACGGCAATCTGCAACCCGTCAGCCAGATGGCCCAACCCGAAGTGCTGGCCAGGTTCAGCCGCGAACAGCTGGACGCCCTGCAATGGGACGAATTCGAAGAACGCATCGGCAACTCCGTCGAGTTCGACATCGTGCCCGGCTATGACCGGCTCTACGACATCTACGCGGCCGCCATCCGCACGCGCGGCTGATTCGGGGGCAGGCCCGTAACGTGGCAGCGATTCTCTCGACGGCGGCGATCTCGAAGCGGTACGGCGAGGTGACCGCGCTGGACGGCGTATCCCTCGACATCCGGGAAGGCGAGTTCTTCACGATCGTCGGCCCTTCGGGAAGCGGCAAGTCCACGTTTCTCAGAATCCTCGCGGGCCTCGAGACCCCCACTTCAGGCCGCGTTCGTCTGCGCGAAGCGGATATCACCGCTGTTCCCGCCAATCGGCGCCCGACCTGCATGGTGTTCCAGAACCTGGCGCTCTTCAGCCACCGAACCGTGGGCGAGAACATCGAGTTTTCGCAGAAGATGAAGGGCGTGCCGCGGCAACTGCGGCGGCAGCATGCCCTGGAGAACATGGGCATCGTCCGCTTGCCGGAATCCTACTATTCCCGCCGGGTGACCCAGTGCTCCGGCGGCGAACAGCAACGGGTCGCGCTCGCCCGGGCACTGGCGTCGGACCCGGAAATTCTCTTCTTCGACGAGCCCCTGTCTTCCATCGACTACCGGTTGCGCAAGATTCTCGAAGTGGAAATGAAAGACCTGCACCGTCGCACCGGCAAGACCTTCGTCTACATCACCCACAGCCTCGAAGAAGCCATGGTGATGTCCGATCGCATCGCCATCATGAACGAGGGCAGGGTCGTGCAGACGGGCACCCCGATGGAAATCTACTACCGGCCGGCGAATCGCTTCGTCGCCCAGTTCATGGGAGAGGTCAACATTCTCGAGGTGGACGGCGACCGCGTGGTCGACCTGGGAGTGGCCTGGCCCGGGGGCACGTCCGGGTATCTGATGGTGCGGCCGGAGTTCGTGCGCAGGCTGACCGATGGCGAGGTGGCCGACGTTCGTTTCACGGCGACGGTCGCCAACGACTACATGCTCGGGTCCCGAACCCACTATCACCTGCAATCCGGCGCAACCACGATCGTGGCGGAAGTCGCGGCCGGAAAAGCCGCGCAGCAAACTCCCGGCGAGCCGGCCGACTGGGGGTTCGACCGCAGCGACGCGGTGCTGTTGTCCGAGTGATGCGCCGCCTGAGCCCCGCCATTCCGGCCATGTTTCCGGTGACCCTGTTCCTCCTCGCCGGTTTCGTGGTTCCCCTTGGCATTGTCGCCTGGTACAGCTTCATGCCGGCGCGCACCTTCGACCTGGGGGCGAGCCCTGGGTTTTCGAACTACGCGACTGCGTTCGGCGACGGCTACTGGCGGCCGCTCTCCTGGTCGGCGCTTGGCGCGGCGATGACGACGCTGATCTGCCTGGGCCTCGCCTGGCCGACGGCCAGAGCCATGCGGCGCGCGGGACGCTGGGCAACCCCGGTAGCGGTGCTCATTGCCCTGCCGATCTTCATCTCGGAAAGTGTGCGCCTGTTCGGCATCGCGTTGTTCATGATGCCCGCCGGGGGCATCCTTGCCGGCAGCGTCGAGGCGCTGACCGGCGTGTCGGTCGGTTCGATTCTGTATACCCGACTCGCTGCCCTTTTGGGCCTCGTGTACATCCACTTCCCCTTCGTGCTCTTTCCGCTGTTGCTGGGGCTGTCGCTGATCCCGAAAGAGCAGGTCGAGGCTGCCCGCGACCTCGGGGCGTCGGGCTGGCAGGTGTTCCGGGAAGTCGAGGCGCCCGTGGCCGCACCGAGCGCCGCCATCGGCGCCTTGCTCTGCTTCGTCCTCACCCTCGGTGCAAACGCGGAAATGCGGATACTGGGCGGCCAGGCCGTCACCGTGATCACTCACGCCATCGAACAACGCTTCAACTATGCCCAGGACTGGCCGCTGGGCGCGGCACTCACGGTGCTGACCATTCTGCTGACGGCGGCGGTGGTGTTTCCGGTGCTGAGACGCATCGATGTGGACAGCCTGGCGCGCCGGTGAACGCCATGTCGAAGTCGCGTCTGGGCCTGTTGCGCGGCGGCTGGCTGCTGCTGGTTCTGGCACTGCTTTACGTCCCGATGATTTCGGTGCTGCTGGCATCGCTTTCCAACACCCGCTACCTGCGTTTTCCGCACCGGGTCTGGACGATGGATGCCTATGCGGACGCGCTCGGCAGCTACACAACCGCGACCCTGCACCTGACCAGTCTGCAGATCGCCCTGGTGGTGGTGACCGTCTCCCTGATTCTGGCCACGTTCGGAGCGCTCGCTTTCGTGCGCTACGACTGGCGCGGCCGCCGCACCTTTCAGCGCTTCCTGCTGTTGCCGCTGTTCTTCCCGCAACCGGTACTGGGGCTCGCGCTGCTGGTGTATTTCACGGCACTGGGCATCACGCCGAGTTGGCAGACTGCCGCGTTCGCGCATCTGGTCTGGATCGTGCCCGTGGTGACCCTGGTCATCTCCATCCGCCTGTACGACTACGATGTGCTGCAGGAGGATGCCGCTTTCGACCTGGGCGCCACCCGCATGCAGGTGCTGCGCGAAGTCACGCTGCCCGCACTGGCGCCGGGAATCGTTTCCGGCGCCCTGTTTGCGTTCCTGCTCTCCTGGAGCAACCTGCCGCTTTCGGTTTTTACCAGCGGCGCAGACACCACCCTGCCGGAGTGGCTGTTTTCCCGCACGGCCACCAACTATTCGCCACTGGTGCCGGCCGTCGCCGTCATCGCCACCGCCGCATCGGCTGCCGTGGTCGCCGTCGCCGCTCTTGGCCTGGTATTGATGCGACGGCGAGGCCAGCGTCGATGGTAGCCGCGCTGAAACGCCGGCCGTCGTTGATGCAGCCCTGACCGATGAGTATGCTGTAAACCCATATCGAACTATCCAGCAACCCATATTGAAAACCACCATCGACATTTCCGACGATCTGGCAAGAAAGGCCAAGGCCTATGCCGCCAGGGAAAACATGACCTTGCGTTCCCTGATCGAGCGCGGGTTGAGATTGGCAATGCGGTCAGACCCGGAACGGCGAGCATTCAAGCTCCGAGACGCAAGCGTCGGCGGGCGCGGTCTGCAACCCCCCTACCAGGACGTGGATTGGTCGCGAATTCGTGAAACCGTCTATGCGGGCCGCGGCGGTTGATCGCTACGGACACCAACATCCTGGTCCATGCGCACCGGGCAGACTCCGAGTGGCACGAGCAGGCGGCATCGCGTCTCGCAACCCTGGCCGAAGGGCGGGTCAGTTGGGGGTTGCCATGGCCGTGCCTCCACGAGTTCCTCGCAATCGTCACTCATCGGCGCATTTTCGATCCTCCGTCGACCGTCGCTCAGGCGGTAGACCAGATCGAAGCCTGGATGGAATCGCCGGTCGTGGAACTGCTCGGCGAAGGCAGCCTGCATTGGCAATCTTTGAAACAACTTCTGCAATCCGGCCGCGTGCGTGGTCCAATGGTGCACGACGCGCGCGTCGCGGCGCTTTGTCTCGCTCACGGCGTCACGGAACTCTGGACGGCCGATCGGGACTTCAGCCGCTTTCCCGATCTGGCCACCCGCAATCCCCTACAGGATTGAACTGGCGTCAACGAGCAGGCGGCCCATTGGAAACTGTTGAATGAACAAGCAAGACCCCGATGCAGCCACCACCGTCACCCTGGGCATCGAAGAGGAGTTCTTCCTCGTCGACCCGGCCTCCGGAGACCTGCTGCACGACCCGGACCCCCGCATATTCGAAGCCGGCGCCGAGAGTGCCGGGCCCCACGGGGTGGTGCACGAGTTTCTGCGCGCTCAGATCGAGACCAATACCCGGGTGTGCGACTCGATAGCCGATCTGCGCGAGGCGCTGACGGCGACGCGACGGCTGGTGGTCGAGGCAGCGCGGAAATACGGCGCCGAGGTCATGGCCGCCTCGACCCACCCGTTCGCCGCCTGGGAATCGCAATTGCCGACGGCAAAAGAGCGCTACGAGGACTTTGCCGTCACCTTTCAGGAATCGGTGCGGCGGCTGGTCATCAACGGGATGCACGTGCATGCCGGTTTCGGCGATGCCGACAGCCGTATCCGGGTGATGACGGCGATGCGTCGCTACCTGCCGTTGTTGAACGCGCTCTCGGGGTCGTCCCCGTTCTGCGACGGCCGCGAATCCGGTTTCAAGTGCGGGCGGCTCAACATCTTCGAGGCGTTGCCCCGAACCAGCGTTCCGAGCCCCCTGTATTCCCGCGCTGAGTTCGACAACCTGATTGCCGAATACCAGCGAATGGCGTTCATTGGCGACGGCAGCGAAATCTGGTGGGACATCCGCCCGTCGCACAAGTATCCCACCGTGGAATTGCGCATCTGCGACGTGTGCCCCCGCATGGAGGATGCGCTTTGCATTGCGGCAATCTATGCCTGCCTCGTTCGCATGCTGCTCCGAAAACACCACGCCGGCGACCTGCCGGAAGAGCCGCCCACGGAAATCATCGCCGAGAACAAGTGGCTGGCCCAGCGTTACGGCATGCTGGCCTTCCTCGGGGACACTCGCAGGGGCGGGCGCATCGACATTGCCGAAGAGATCGAGGCGCTGGTGGAAGACCTCGGCGAAGACGCCCGCGCGCTCGGCTGCGAAAACGAAATCCGACACAGCCTTGCCATCGTGCGGGAAGGCGCGAGCGCCGACGAACAACTCGACCTGTACCGCCTGCGCCGCCTGGAAGGCGACACCGAAAGCGAGGCACTGCGTGCCGTGGTCGACCTGGTGGTGCAGCAGACCGCAGCGGGAATCGACGGCTGAGCCAGCCGCACAGGGCGAGTGCATCGGCGTCCGCAGCAGGAAGCTGGTGACGGATGCGGGCTGACCGGTGCAACGCGATGTCGAGGTGACGCTGGCGGAGTTGCAGGCAGGCTGCAACTTCACCAGCCTGTTTGGCGGTCCGCAGCGTCGTTGGTAACCTGTCCCGAACCGTTTGAGGGCCATTAGCTTGCGCATCTGGAGCCTGCATCCGAAGTATCTCGACCCGAAGGGGTTGGTGGCGTTGTGGCGCGAGGCGCTGCTCGCCCAATCGGTGCTGAAACGCCTGGCTGCCGGGGATACACCCGGCGGGTATTCTCGGCATCCGCAACTGTCCCGGTTCCTGGAAAAGGCTTCCCCGATGGCGTGCATCGCCCAATACCTGCGTGCCGTGCAGGCCGAAGCGCAATCGCGAGGCTACCGGTTCGATGCCGGCAAGATCGCTCCGGACAAGACCCGATCGCGGATCGCCGTGTCGCTCGGTCAGCTCGAGTTCGAACGGCGCCACCTGCTTGCCAAGCTGGAACGTCGGGCGCCCGAATGGCGGGGTGCGCTGGAGGGTGCGGAAGTGCCGGAGCCGCATCCGTTGTTCAAACCGGAGCCCGGAGGCGTCGCCGACTGGGAGCGGACCTGAATCGGGCGTCATGGAACCTTGCCTGACACCCTCGCAACTGCTGTCGCTGTCGATCGAACCCAACTGGGCGCGGGACGACCCTGAACGCCGCTGTTTCATTGCGGTGAATCTGGCCGGGGAACCGCGCCTCGAACAAGGCCGGGCTGCCGGGCTCAGCGCGTGGCTCGCGCAGCAGCCGATTCCGGTCATCGGCGTCGGCGGAGACCGCACCTCCGGCTTGGCCGACGCGATGGACCTGATCGTCGATACGCCTTCGGAGTTGCGACCTCTGACAAAACGGATCGAGGCGTATCCTCGGGCGTCGGCCGTACTGGTTCAGATATTGCGAGTCACCGGCGAACTGGATCCGCTCGACGCCCTGGCGATGGAGTCGCTGGCGTACGCGGCATTGCAGGGTGGCGCGGAATTCGGCCGCTGGCTCGGCGAGCGACCGCCTCCGAAGCCCGAAGCGGAGCCCACGAACGATGTCGTGCTGCTCGAGCGACGCGGGGACACGCTGATGGTCGTGCTCAACTGTCCGCAGAATCGCAATGCGCTCTCCGTCGCCATGCGCGATGCGCTCAGCGACGCCTTCCGACTGGCCGTTCAGGATACTTCCATCGCCAGCATCGAGGTGTCTGCCAGGGGGCCCTGCTTCAGTTCCGGGGGCGACCTCGGCGAGTTCGGCACCATGACCGATCTCGCCCGCGCCCACAGCGTGCGCATGACGCACATGCCGGCCCGCTACCTGGAAGCCTGCCGAGAACGCTGTACGTTCCATCTGCACGGCGCCTGTATCGGCGCCGGTATCGAACTGCCGGCGTTCGCGGCGCGGGTGCTGGCGAAGCCGGATACGACCTTGCGGCTGCCGGAGGTCGCCATGGGGCTGATTCCCGGTGCCGGAGGTTGCGTCAGCATTCCCCGCCGTATCGGCCGGCAGCGCACCGCCCGCATGGCGATTCTCGGCGAGACGGTGACCGCGGATCAGGCGCTTGCCTGGGGATTGATCGACGAGATCAGGGATTGAGACGGCGGGTCGCGATTTGGCTGGGCAGAAATCTCAACCGAATCGCTCATTTGCCGGTCAGGCTGTAAGGTGGGTCGAAATCGCAGCCGTTGGTTGCTTTCAGGTCGTGCCATGCATCGCCGTACCGGTCGATTGGGTGTTTTCTGGCTGACGGTCGCGCCGAAATACGCACTGGCCGGCCTGAAGGGTTGCCCGGACGCAGTCGCTTTGCAGTCGTGTCCGTGCCTGCCCCCATGGCCGGTCGAGCAGGCAGAGATCGGCACGGGCGCCAACTTCCATGCGGCGCACTTTTTCGGGCGCGTCGAGCGAGCCGAGGTACAGCGACAGTGCCTGCTCCGCCGACAGTGCTTCGTCCGGGCCGAGCGAACGCCCGGAAGCCGATTGCCGGTGAACTGCTGCGCGCATTGCCCGCCACGGGTCCGCATGGCCGAATGGCGCGTCGCTGCCGGCCGCAAGAGGAATGCCTGCATCCAGGAACCCTCGGCACCGGTACAGCCAGGGGTGTTCTTCGGCGGGCAGGTCGCGCAGGTAGGCATCGCCTCGTTCCGCAATGAAATGGGGTTGCGTCACCACCAGCAGGCCCAATTCCCGTATCTGTTGCAGCAGTGCCGGTGGGGTAACCGAGGCGTGCTCGACTCGATCGCCGGGCCGGGCTCCCGCTTCCTGAAACGCCGACAGGGCGAAGACCAGTTCCGATTCGGTCACGCAGTGCGTCGCCACTTCGCGTCCCCGGTCATGGCTGCCTTCGATCAAGCGAACGAGGTCCATGAAATCCGGCAGGGACGAGTCGTGCAGGTGCACCTTGGTGGGCCCCACCAGGGAATGGTGCATCCCAAGCTTCCCACCGACCCGGATCTGCTGCAGCAGGGCGCCTGACGACCGGTATCCCTCGAATGCAGCAGCGGCAGCCGTATCGTTGTCGGGGGTCAGGTCGGTAAGGCCCGTTACGCCATACGATGCGAGCCTGCGGCTGGCTGCGGCCAGGGGCGGGTTGCCGGCGCCCCTCATACCCCACATGCCCCGGAGCACATCGTCCTGATCGAAG
Organism: Candidatus Azophilus sp.; assembly: GCA_965221465.1. GTDB lineage: Bacteria > Pseudomonadota > Gammaproteobacteria > Pseudomonadales > Azotimanducaceae > Azophilus. Next base: position 3,401,232 of record OZ244892.1, on the reverse strand, counting down.
AAGCGCCCGCGCCGGCCGCGAAGCGGCAGCCGGTTCCCGCAAGCCAGCCCGCATTTATCATCGATTTTCGTCGCGAGCGAATCGGCGTCCGCAGCAGGATGTTGGTGAGAAATGTTGACTTGGGCCAGGCGGTCGAGGCCGGCGGAGTTGACGATCCACAGGCGTCCCGTGCGGTGCTGCACACGCACCGGAACCTCGGGGCGAACCCGGTCGAGCCACTGGCAGTCGATGTCCCCGGCGACGCTTTCGTGATAGCCGATGCCGCGAACCCAGCCGTGGGCAGCCGGGCTGGCGTGGGCCAGCGCCTCCATCAATTCCGCCTCCGTATGGACTCGGGGCGGTCCGCAGGCCACTGATTCGAGCGCTGCGGCGTAGGCCATCAAGTGAATGTGGTGATCGTTGAGGCCGGGAAGCACGGCGGCGCCTCGCTGATCGATCACCTGCTCTCCCGGTCGGCGCGTGAGTTCGCCGATGGCGGCGATCCTTGCCCCGGCAATGCGAATGTCGGCTAGCCCGCGCCCGTCACCGACTTTCGTCGCGACTGCACCGGCGTTTGCAGCAGGAAGTTGGTGACGGATGCGGGCGGGGGCCGCACCGTATGGTTCGGCATTCGCGATCAGCATGGAAACCTTACCTTCATTCCGGCTCCGAGAATCGGTATGCGGTACGCGCATCCGGCTCGCCGAATGGCACGCCAAGCGGACCTGCTTACCGCTACGATGGGCGCAAGCACGAGTTTTAAAAGTGCCGGATACGCGCACCGCACACCGCTTCTTTCCCAGCACGCCTTTGTTGCGTTCACGTCCGCGTCCCGGCGTGTCGGGATCGGAACTCGCATGGAAACCGGGCGGTCGTGATCAGGCGCGTGGCTGGGCGTCAACATGTGGAAGATGGTGGGCGATGTCGGTGGAGTTCGCGGAGCACCGCTTCGGTGTCTGCGCCGTACGCTGGCGCGCATGCCTTTGGGCTGCGCCGTTCGATGCCCGCCGTGATTTGGCCGTCCTGCACGGCTTGCCACCAGTGCCCGGCCGTTCGAATCAGTTCCGCCGTGCCCAACCTGTCGATCTCGCGGGCCAGCATGCGGGCCGCGGTACCGGCCAGGGATATCGACACGACCCGGCTGCCGCCGGCCAGCCAGCTTCGCCAGGCTGCCCGGGCTGCCCGCACGCCGGTCAGCGGATCGGCAATGGCGTCGCCGGCAAATTGGAAGGCGCCGGTAGCGGCGTACATCAGGTCGGCAAGCCCGGCCGCGACCCCCGCGTCGTCGCCGAAGGCCACCCAGTTGCCGGCGGGTTCGTCGCGGCCGTAACCCGTGATGCCGATCCAGGTTCTGCCGTCCTGGCTCCGCACCCAATCCTCCGCCGCGATGCCGAGGTGCCTCAGCGCCCGCGGCCGGGACGATTCGATGACGATGTCGGCGCGCTCGAGCAGCCGGCGGAGCATCCGGCGCCCGGATTCCGCGCGGAAATCCAGCACCACGCTTTCCTTGCCCTGATTGAGCAGCGCGTGGAAAGCCGGGTCGCCCTCGCGGGCGCCGTCGGGACGGTCGGCCGATTCGACCTTGACGACGCGCGCGCCGCAGAGCCAGAGCAGGTTGGCGCAGAGGGGCCCGGCCCAGAGCGCCGACAGGTCGATCACCAGGGGGCGATGCGACCGGGGACCCGATTGATTGCGTCGAATGCGATGAGCGATCGACTCGTCACCGCAATCGGAGTGCGGGTCATACAATTCCTCGCCCAATTGGCCGACTTCTTGAAGATGCGGGGCGTTCTCTAGCCTGCAAATATCACTAACTGCCTGTTGCGAACGTCGATGCACTCGCCCCGCGTTGAACGTCGATGCCGCCGCGCCCGGTGCGGCAACTGCCAGACCGAGCAGGCGGGCGCGATCCAGCAGCACTCGACGAGAGCGCTTCCGAACAACCGCAGCGACCCTGCGCCAGGTCCAGTGGTTTTCGGCGTCAGTCTCCAGGCCGCATCCGTCACCACTTTTCGTCGCGAGTGCATCGGCGTCCGCAGCAGGAAGTTGGTGAGATATCCGGGCAAGCCAGGCGGGCAGCAGTTCCCAATCCGATGGGCGCGGCAGGTTGACCGCCAGAGTGCCGTCCTCTGCGGTCAGAAAGCGGCACGAGCCGCCCGGCGAACAGCTGTCACGGAAGCGGGCTCCGGTGCAGAGCATGCGTTCCAGAAGCAACTGCGCGCCATTGAGCGCAGCGATCGGGTCAGCGCCCGGCAGCGAGGCAAAATCGGTCAGCACACCATCCAGCGCGGCAGCCAATGGCGGGTTGCCGAGCGCATCTCGACCGACATTTGCGGCACCCGCCACAGCGCCGTTGCCCATGGCCTGGCGTGCAAGGTTCACGCGAACCAGGGCTTGATTTCGCGGCGCAGCAGCTTGCCCGTTTCGTTGTAAGGCAGTTCCTCGACGATTCGAACGGCCTCCGGCACCCGGGAAGAACGCAGCCGGCTGCGCACCAGATTGCACAACTCCTCGGCGTCGGCAGACGCGCCCGGCCTCAGCACCACCGCGATACCCACGGCTTCCCCCCACTGTTCCGAGGGGACGGCCACCGCGGCAGCATCCGCCACGGCGTCGTGGGTGAGCAATACGTCTTCCACTTCCGCGGGGGAGATGTTCTCGCCGCCACGCACGATCACATCGTCGGCCCGGCCGGACAGGAACAGATAGCCTTCCACATCGAGATGGCCGGCGTCCCGCGTGGGAAACCAGCCCTGTGCGTCGATCGCGCTGCGTTCGCGGTACTCGCCGGAAACCTGGGGACCGCGGACATGGACTTCGCCGGCCTGTCCTGCGGCGACCGGCCGATCGTTCTCGTCCCTGATCTCGATCTCCACGGAAGGCAATGCCTGACCGACGGACCCCAGGCGGGCTCGTATTTCGGGGTCGTCGCTGGCCAGGGCCCGGCGGTGGTCTTCCGGGCTCAATAGCGTGACGGTGGAACTGGTTTCGGTGAGCCCATAGGCATTGGTGAAGTCGACACCCGGAAAGTGGCCCAGGGCCCGCTCGATGACGCTCACCGGCATTCGGCCGCCGCCGTAGGCAATGGCCTGCAGCGATCCCAGGCCCCGCCTCCTTGTTCCCTGCTGCGACTCTTCCTCCAACGTCTCCACGATTCGCGCCAGCATGGTCGGGACGACGAAAGCGCTGGTGACGGCCTCGCGCTCGGCGAGATCGAGCCACGCCTCCGCCTCGAAGTTGGCGAGCTGAACGATGCGGCGGCCGGCGTAGATGCCGCTCAACAGGGCTGAAATGCCGGCGATGTGATACGGCGGCACGGAAACGAGCGCCGCCTCGTCTTCACCGGCGGACATGAACTCGACGCTGCCGAGTATGTAGGACATGAGGTGTTCGTGGCGAAGCAAGGCCGCCTTGGGGGGACCCGTCGTGCCGCTGGTGAAGAGTTGAACGGCGATGCCCGGGTCTTCCGGCCAGGACGGCTCGGGGTCTTCGCGGGCGATGGCATGGTCGAGAAATGCATCCCGCCCGAGAGCTCTCGCGATGCCCGGAGCGCCCTCGTGTTTAGAGCGGTTGTCCTCGTCGGCAATCAGGAACAGGGGCTCGAGCCGCGCGATCAGCGCGCCGACCTGGTCCGTCGGCAGCCGATAGTTGAGCGGCGCATAGGGTACGCCCGCCATGGCGGCGCCGAACATCGCCACGGGGGTAGCCGGGCTGCTGACGTCCAGAACCGAGACGAATCCGCTTCCGGCGTCGCGGAAAAGCGCTGCCGCACCGCCGGCTGCCGCCTGCAGTTCGGCTGCCGTGTAGCGGTGCTCGCCAGAGGTCAGCGCACATCGGCCCAAACCGGCTTCCGCTGCCATCTGCAGCAACGTGGCGATATTCATGGCCGGCCCCTCCGGCAGCCGATGCGAACGAGGGCTCATCATCGCTGTCCGAACGGCCTTACTCAAGCGGCGGCGCGACCAGCGCGGTGTGTAACGGCTACAAGAACCCGGGTTCGCGATGAAATTGATCGGCCGCAAAGGACATTCGTCCGCTCGACAAGCGGCTTGGGGCAATATCCGGATTTGGTCTTCGGAAGGAGAAGCCGTTGCCGCCGTTCATGTCGACGACGCTTCGGTTCTGCCCGCGGTATTGACCCGCGTGGCCCGGGTCAAGCTCGGCTGACGTATTCGCCGGTGCGCGTGTCGATCTTCAGTCTGTCGCCCTGGTTGACGAAAAGGGGCACCTTGAGGGTGGCGCCGGTCGACAGGGTGGCCGGCTTGGTGCCGCCCTGGGCGGTATCTCCCTTCAAGCCCGGGTCCGTTTCCGTGACCTCGATTTCCACGAAGTTCGGGGGCACCACCGAAATGGGTTCATCGTTGAAGAGCGTCACCCGGCAGACATCCTGTTCCGTGATCCACTGCTGCGCCTCGCCCACGACCTCGGGGGATGCGGCAAGTTGCTCGTAGCTGCCGTCGGTTTTCATGAAGTGATAGAACTCGCCGTCCGAGTAGAGGTATTCCATGTCGAGGTCGAGCACATCGGCTGCCGGGATGGATTCCCCGGACTTGAAGGTGCGCTCCCACACCCTGCCGGTCTTCAGGTTGCGGAACTTGACCCGGTTGAACGCCTGGCCCTTGCCCGGCTTGACGAACTCGTTGACCAGGATTGCACAGGGGTCGCCCTCGAGGAGAACCTTCAGGCCCGCACGGAACTCGTTGGTGAAATAGACTGACATTGTCGTTTGCTTCGGCAAAGGCGCATCATACCCGCAGCCGATTCCACAACAAGGGCGGTCGCTCGCACTGCCCGGGTTGGCGCATGGTTTCCGGTCGCCGGTTCGGTCAGAATCCCGAAACGATTGCCACCGGCGCGTCCGGTCGTTCCCGAAAGTCCGGCATTACGGGGCCATTCCCGGGCCCGGCGGGAAGGCATTGAGCGGGTGCAATCGTGACTCCCGAACAAACGTGACTCGCGAACAAGAGGTCCAGAGAGCCATGCAGGCCAGTTTCATGCCCAACCTGCTGATTGCCTTGACAACAGCGTTGCTGTCGTCCGCGGCGGTATTCCTGATCTGGGGGGGCGATGCCGACAGCGAGCAGGATCGGGCTACGGGGGAGATGATTGCCGAATTGGCTGCGCGCGCCAGCATCGATGGGCTCATCGAACAGGATCGGATCGAACTGGGCGTGGTCGCGAACCGTCTGACCGGCCTGCCTCGGGTTGCCGGTGTGGCGATCTTCACCGTCGAGAACGAGTTACTTGCCCTGAGCGGCGCGCTGGAGCTGGGAACGCCGTTCATTCGGCCGATCGTGCTGGACGACACCTTGCTCGGCTTTGCCCGGATCAGCCTCGTCCCGACGCCTGCGGCGTCCGACTGGATTCGGGTTGCCTCGAGCGTTCTGGTGCTCCTGGCCATTGCGTTGCTCGTTGCCTGGTGGTCCGTTCGGATGCGTGGCGGTCTGCCGCGTACCGCTGAGCGCGCCGCAACCGCAATCGAATTCGATTCCGCATCAGAGCCGGTGACTCGGTATCTGCTGGTCGGCAATCTGCACAACCAGCTCACCCTGACCGGTTTGGAACGCAAGCGAGTCGCCGAGCGCGCGCTGGCCGTCGCCCGGCGCATCGGCACCATCTACGGATACCGAAGCTCGCACCTGCCCGGAAAGGGAATGCTGTTGGCGTTCCGGGCGCAGGAGGGCAGCGGTTCCGCTCTGGACGCGGTTTGTGCCGCTTTTCTGGTTGCAGACTGCCTGGCCGGCGTTGCTTTGATCGGAACGTATCGTTTCGGCCTGCACGCCATTGAAATGCAGGCCGGCGAGACCTTGTCGGACAATCCCGAAGCGATCGAAGACGCAGCCTTGCTGGCCGCCATGAGCAAGCCCGGGGCCGTCCTCGCAAGTAATTCCTTCTACAACCACCTGGACGAACCGGAGATGCTCGACGCGGAGGCGTTTTCGCATCCGATGCTGGCGCAGCTGCACGTCCCCGACAAACAGGGTCACCTCATCACCGGCCTCGACAAGAGTCGGCGGGAATTGCTCGGTCGGCAGGCCAGCCACCTGGCCCGCGACCTCCGTCCCGTATGACGGGCGTTTCCCGGCTCGACAAGAGTGCGGTGCCCGGGAGCAATACGGAGTCTCTGGTAAACGTGAAGCGAACCGGAGGTTACGCCCCGGACCGTCGAGACGCCTGCAGCCGGAAGCGTGCCGCTACGGCCGCGCGATCCACTCGTCGATCAGCATGTGCAGGTGCCGGGGCTTGGTTTCGTTGTAGTCGGCGAACTGCACGTGTTCCCTGGCCGTGGCGTGCAAGCCCTGCTGCACGTAGGGCAGGTTGCGGATGTCCTGATTGAACACCTTGGCCAGCATGCCGAGTTCCGGCGCGTCGGTCCAGTCGTCGTCCGGCCCGAGCCAGTGGATCTCGCGCACCGGTTCGTAGTCGCCGTTTTCGGGAATCGGCGAGAGGAACATGCACTCCATGATGCACTCGTCCGGATTGCGGCCGTTGGGGCGGAAGCGATAGTTGATGCTGTTGAACGAACCCCAGGGGTGGAAGTTTGGAAACACCGTGAAGAATACCGAGGAAAACTCGATGTCGGCGATGTCGTCGGCGATGGAGGGAATGGCATCCTTCAGCATCTGGCGCTGCATGTCGGCAAATGCAACGCGCGGGTGCGTCGGTTCGGCCCGGTCGTCCTTGGCGTCGCGCTCGGCCATGTCTCGTTCCAGTTGCGATGGCGGTAGCTGACGTCCGCCGACCCAATTGCACAGATGCGGATTCACGTCGCCCAGTTCGCCATCCACGGGCTCGGCGTTTGCGGTGAAGAGACCCCACTTGCCCTTGGGAGTCGTGACGCGCACGAGCCCGTCGTCGGTTGCCTCGTACACCCAGCCGTTCAACGGATGGCGTAGCCGCGGCTTGCCGTCGTCGGGAAGCGGGTCCCAATCGGGCTGGCCCTGGCTCTCCAGGGCGCCGCAACGGATCGCCCGGGAATAGTTGCCGAATACGTCGTACTTGGTATCCACGTCGTGCACGTCGCCCAGGATGATCTGCGGGTGAGTGGCGATGACGTGGTAAGACTCCATGAAGGCCTCGGATGCCACCTTCCAGTTGCAGCGGATGATCCTGGCCACGTGGGCGGACTTGTAGCGCTTTTCGTAGGGCAGAACCTCGAAGTGGCTCGACAGGTCGCCCAGGAAGCTTTCCAGCGGCTCGCAGTCGGGGTCGGGGTTGATGAAGATGTAGCGTCCCCAACGCCCGGTTTTCACCTCCGGAAGCGATTGTTCGCTCTGTTTCAGGCCCGGGTAATCCCACTGGCAGGGAATCTGGCGCAGGGTGCCGTCGATATTCCAGGTCCAGCCATGAAAGGGGCAGCGCAATTCCGTGGCAGCGCGGCCGCGGTTCTCGCGCAGCTTGCGGCCGCGGTGCAGGCAGGCGTTGTAGTAGGCCTTGAATTCCTCCGGCCCGGTGCGCACCACCAGGAACGACAGGCCGGCGATGTCGTAGGGCACGAAGTCGCCCACATTGGGCATGTCGTCTTCGTGACAGGCCATTTGCCAGGCACGCTTCCAGATCTTTTCCACTTCGAGGTCGTGGAACTCGAGCGATGTGTAGCGCTCGACCGGCACGTGGGTGGGCCCGGGCGCGATGGGATTGTCGCGCCGATAGCATTCGGGTACGGGCCGCGTCTCTTCGTCGAGCAGCTTGTGGTACGCCTCGTCGATGGTGCGCACGGGAATGACGGCTGGCTTGTTCACGAATCGGTCCTCCGGTTGATTGCAGATTGGCCTCGGCGTCGAGCGATTCCGCCCCTGCCGGTCTGCAACGAGTCGCCCGCAGGCCTCTGCGGGACGAGGTCAGCGGAATATAGCGCGATGCTGCCGCCCTGCAAAACTGCATCGTCCGGACCTGCCGCTTCCAACCAGTTCACGACCGCGGCGATGTCTTTGGCAGTGGCTTCCGATTCGGGCGCCATCGATTGCAGTGTCAGTCGGCGCCGGTCCTCGGTCGTCAGCGTCGGGCGTTCGTCCGTGAATCCTGCCGCCGACAACCAGGCTTCGAGTTCGTCCGTCTTGTTGTTGCGGAACCCCCTCAGTTTGCCGTTGCGCAGTGCCTCGATGAGTGCCCGTCCGTTGCCCGCACATTCAAGCGTCAGTTCGGAAGCGGCATCGATGAACCGGGCCGATACGGCGCCGCTCTGTTCGAGAACCCCGCGATCGACAGTCTGCCCTCGGCCCTGACGCCACAGACCCAACCAGACGCGCAGCGCGCGGCATCGTCGTTCCAGTCGGGAGCGTATCGTCGCATCGGCAACTGCCCCGGGCGCCGCACTGCTGTGCAACAGATTTTCAAGTTGGCCGACCGTGCTGAGGTGCCATCGATCCATCAAGCGGTGCAACAGGTCGAGGTCGTCGCGCAACAGGTGGAACAGATGGATGGTTCCGGCGGGCAGGCGCGGCTGCAACGGCGGCACGCCCAACAGTGCGGCGTAGTCTTCGGCGCTCATGCCCTCGGGTGCGGGCATCGCTTGGGGTAATTCAACGCGATAGTCCTCGGCTTCCATGCCTGATTTACCGAAGCGCAGTTGCGCCAGATCGACGACCGGCGGTCGCGTGCCGGTGAGTTCATGCCAAAGTGCCGCCTCGTTGCGGCGCGCCGTGAGATAGAAGATCTGCCGGCCCTCGGCCGCGGCGAGTTTGTCCAGACTGTCGGCCAACACGCCGAAGCGGGTTTCGTCGCTCGTAGTGAGTGCTTCGTCGAGAAACAGCGGCAACCTCTCGCCGCCCTGTTCCTGGGCTTCGGTCCAGGCCAGCCGCAGAGCGAGCAGCAATTGCATGCGTGTGCCCGACGACAGTTGCCTTAGCGACTTCAGGCCGCCGGCTTGCGTGTCGCCAGCCTTGAACTCGCCCTGGTCGAGTTTCAGGGTGAATTTGCGGGCGGTCGCCGCGGTGAACAGCGAGGTGGCGCGGCGCAGCACCTGCGGCTCGTGCTGTGACTGAAACGCCCCTTCGACCTCGTCCAGCAACAGGTTGGTGGCGGTGTGTTGCAAGGTCTCGTCGAGTTTCTCGGCCAACCCTTCCCTCGCCCGTTCCAATGCTCCAAGCGCCTGTTCGAGTTGACGCTCTTTCCCTGCTTCGTCGAGCCTGGTTTCGATCTCCTTGCGATTCTCGACCAGTTCCGTGTGTCTGCCGACGCCGTCCAACGCCGTCTGGAGACGGAAATTCAGTGCTGCTTCCTCACCCCGGTCCGCAAGGTGGATCAACTCGGCGTGTTCCTCGAGTTGTGCGCGCAGACTATTCTCATGACCGAGCGCCTGGTCCAGCGCCTTGCCCGCCTGCTTCCAGCCATCGAGACGAGCAACCAGCATCTCCAGCGAGGCGCGATCGCCTTGCTGCAATCCTGCACGGTCGAACAGGCGTCGGAGGCCGTTGCTGTCCTCGTCAATTCGCTGTTGCAGCAACTGCATGCTGCCTTCGGCGGCTCGAATGCGCTCGTTGGCCGTATCCGCTGTTTCGAGCCGTTTCTTCAAGGCATCGAACGAAGCTTGCAGCAGGTCGCCGTCCTGGCTGGCGCCGGCCTCGGCCTGCGGAGCCGCATCCGGCAATCGCCAGCGATCGAGAAAGCCGGCGATTCGAACCTGATCGGAATCGATGTCGCGGTCGATCAACTCCAGTTCCGCCCGTTGCTCGTCGCGTCGCCGGTGCGCCTCGTCGAGATTCAGGCAACGCCTCAGAAACAGGTCCAGAGACGCAAGCGGCAGGGCGGGATCGAATCCGATTTCCTCGGCGAGCGCCTGCCGTTTCGCCTCCAGTTCGTTTGCCTGTGCTGCCGCTTCTTCGAACTGCACCCGCAATCCTTTGGCTTCGGCAGCCCGTTCCCGCTGCGATTGCAATGCACTCAATGGGGTTTCGATTTTGCTACGGAGGGTTTCGCGGACCGCATCCGTGCTCCAGGAGGAGGGGGGCGGCAACCCCGTTTCCTCGAAAGCTCTCCTGGCCTCGTCGCCGACTGCTGGTACCTCGGGCCAACGCCTGAGGAAAAGAAAAATAGCGGCCCCGGAAGCGGAAGCCGCGACGAGTGCAGCCGCCAGGGCCGCGAAGTCCCGCTGCCATAGCGACAGGCCAGCGGCGAGCACACTCGCGCCCAGTGCAGCCCAAAGGGCAACGGCGAGCGAGCGGCGATTCGCCGCTTTGCTGTCTGCGGATCGGGCTGCATCGGCCAACCAGGTCCGTAGCGCTTCGGAACCCTGTTGCAATCGCGCGATTTCCGATTCATCGGGAGGGGCGCCGCAGAGGCCGATGCGATGTTCCAATTCCCTTCTTCTGTTGCGCGCGGCAATGAGCGGAGCTGCGATCTCCTCCGCGCGCCTTAGACCCTCGCGGTCGAGCCCGGGAATCCGAGCGGCGTCGTTGAAATCGGATGCGGCCTGCCCCAGGGCAGCCTCCGCCTTTTCGAGAGTGACACGGGCGGTCTCGCGCCTCGACCGATTAATCGATAGCTGCTGCAGCCGCTTGCCGATTACCTCGACATCTTCGGCGGTTGGACACGACTCGGCCAATCCGGTGTGGTGACGATCGGCGATTGCGGAATCGAGGGCGCCCTGTTGCTTCTGCAACTCGGCCCGCTGTGTTGCGACGTTGGATTCCAGGTCGTCTGCAAGGCGGAGTTCATCGCCGGTCAGCTTTTCGAGGATGTTCGGGAATTCCGCGAGCCTTCCTTCGCACCGCTTGCGCTCCTCGACAGCTTCGTGGAGTTGCATGGCCGTTTGCAGTCGTTCGCGCGCTTTTCCGGCCAATTCGGCGTTTTCGATCTGTGCGGCCAGGGCGGGCAATTCCGCCTCCTGGCGGCGCAGGTTTTCGTACCTGGATTCGACATCGGCCAGGGACTTCCTGGCGGCCTGCAGCGCTTTTTCTTGCTGGCGCCCCACACGCGGCGACACTTCGGTGCGAAGCTCGTCAAGATCGAATCCACCGCGCAGGGTGCGCTGCAACTCCGCGGCCAACTGCTCATCTGTACGGTCGCCCGAAAGCAGGCTCTCAACGCTCAGGCGGTACAGGCCGATCTGGTCCGCCCCCGGCAGGGGGGGAGGCGTGACCGGTTCGCCGTTGCGCATCCACTGAATCTGGCTGCCGCTGCGGCGCACTTGCAGGCGCGTCTCGCCGCTGTCGAACTCGGCAGACAGGAACAACGCCGGCGGGTCGTCGGATTGAGCCCCTCTCAGCAAATACCCCAGTGCTCGCACCAGACTGGTCTTGCCCACTGCGTTGGGACCCGTGACGATGTTCACACCGGTGCTGGCAGCGTCGAAGGAAAAACCCGGTTCGATCCCCGGCAGTGCATCGATGCTCAATCGCACGAGGTGCATCAAACGGAGTCCGACGACTGCGCCAGCAATCGTTCCAGTGCTCGGAATCCGGCTTCCCTGAGCCGTTCCACCGGTTCGAGGGCGCCCAGGGTTTCTTCCCGGACCTCATGCCAGATCGCATTGCCCGCAATACTCTCGAATCGCTGCCGCGCCAGCGCCGCCAGGCGGTCTCGCTCCGTATGCCCTTCGGGCTCCTCCAGCCAGAGCAGCCGTTGGGCCAGCAATCCCGGTGGGTCGGGGCGCTCGGCGAGTTTTGCCAGATCGATTTCGGGCCTGGTTTCGGTGCGCAACGTCTCGATGAAATAGTGCCTGTTCCGAGGCCCCCGATAGACGTTTTCGCGGTCGTCCGGGGAGATTGCGCTGGCGGCTTCGGCGCCGAATCGGGTACGGCCGGCGAAGATGACCCGCAACCCGATGGCATCGGCCTGTGAAGACGTGGCGGCAATCGTTTCGTCGAGGGACCGCACTGCGGCCAGCAAACGGTCCTTGGCTTCAGCGGGCTCGCTGATGGCGCCGAGATCCACGACCAGTGTTTCCCAGCGCAACGGCGCCAGCGGAACCTGCTCCACTGACGCCAACCGTCCCCGGGCGATGGTAATGAGCCAGGGCCCGCGCTGTCCCGGTTCGCCGGGGTCCATGCCGGTGAGGCTGCCCAGATAGCCGCTCGGTGCATCCGCCGTCAGTTTGTCCGGTTTGTGAATGTGGCCGAGCAGCCAGGCGTCGAGGCCTGCCCGGTCGAGTTCCGTGCTGCTGACCGGCGCATAGGGGCTCGCTCCGCCGTCGCGGTCGCAGTGCAGCAGGCCGATGTTGATTCCGGGCTTTCTGGCGAACGGTGCTTGTGGAAGTGGGCTGGCAAACACCTTTTCTTCAGGAAACGACCAGCCCCAGAGGTTGATCGTCTCGTTGTCTGCGACGATCGGGTGGCATTGCCATTGGTCGTCTGAACCCAAGAGCCGGAATCCATCGGTCTGGCGGGCAAGGCGCGGCAGCACCCGGACGTCGTGATTGCCGGCTACGCCGATCACCTCCACGCCCTGTTCCGCCAGCCGTTCCACGCCACCGGAGAGTTCCCGGTAGGCTTCGAAAAAGTCGTCTTCCCGCTCGACGACATCGCCGGCGAGTAGTACCGCCCGCACGCTGGTCTCCAGGGCTTTCTTCACCGTGCGACGCCAGGCTTCGGCGGGCCCCAACGCATTGGCCCGTGCCGCGAGTTCGGGTGGCAGTCGCGAAGGCGTGCGTCCGAGGTGCATGTCGCCGACGGCTAGGATTTTCACGGCTGGAATCGGGATGCGGCGGTTGCGAAGGGAGTGAAATTCTAACGCTTGCGGCTATCCCGACAACATTCCGAGTAGTTCAAGGGCATCAGCCATCTTGTATCGACTAGTGAGCGGAGTGTCGAAGTGGTGGTGATGGTGGGTCGTGTTGCCGGGCATCTCAGGCGCCCCTGCTTTTCAGCCAGTCGGTCAGCATGTCGGCAACGCCGTCCCGGGCATTCGCGGGCGTTTGCAGGTAATGATCCCCGGCAATGGTTTCCAGGCGTTTGTCCGTCGACCCGAGGGCATCGTGAATCGCCTGCGCATCGCTCGGAAACACCCCGGTATCGGCATCGCTTTGCACCACCAGGGCCGGCAGTTCGATGCGGTTCAGGTGCGGTGCGCCCCGGCAGTGGGAATCCTCGAGGCTCCACATCGACAGCCAGGTACGCAGGGTGTTGGTCAGGCCGATGCCCCGTGGGGAAAAGTTGGCCTTCTTGGGGTCGCCCGCATAGCAGCGCCCGACCTCCCGTTCAGAGGGATCGATGGCGCCGTCCATGAGCCGCAGGTCTGCCCAGCTGCGGTACAGGTTGAAGGCCCGGTCGAACATGCCCACCTCGCGCAGGCGCTGCAACTCCGCGTGGCACCAGGCGGTAATTCGGTGGTTACGTGCCTTCTGCGCCGAGCGGTACAGGGCGATGAACTCCTGCGAGTACGGCGGCCCGTTTAGCGGGTTGTACATGTTCAGGGCTTCGTCGACGCTGGCCGGGTCCGTTTCATCGACGATGGAGGGGTCGAACCAGTCCGTGAGCACTTCCGGCCGTCCCAGGTGCGCACACAGCGAAATGTAGAAGTCCGCTGGGGTCAGATCGTGCAGGGCGTCCGGCAGTTCGAGCCCGGGTGTTGGCGTCATGGTCACACCCTGTGCCTGGGACTGATAGGCGCCCATGAGCGACCCGCCGCCGGAGTTGCCCAGAATGACCACTTGCTCGATCCCCGCATGCTCCTTCAACCAGCGCACGCCGGCACCGATGTCGATGAGCGCGTGTTCCAGCAGGAAAAAGCCCTCGTTGCCGCGAAAACGGGTATTCCAGCCCAGAAACCCGTAACCGCGCGCAGCCATGAACTCGCCCAGGTAGTGCTCGCTGAAGTCGACGTTGTAGTGGGCGGCGATCAGTGCCGTGGTAGGCCGGGTGCCCACGGGTGAGACGTACAGCCCCTGGCAGGGGTTGAAGCCCGCCCCATTGCGCGCGGCGGTTGGTGAAACGGCTGAGACGAATTCTCTTTTCCAGGCGGTCATTGCGATTTCCTCGTTGACGGGGACGGATCCAACCCATCCATTCGGGCATGGGTGCGGCTAGAATACGCGCGCAAACAACCGGAAATCGACATGACAGAACCTGCGCGAGTGACAGTAACGGGGGCGGCGGGCCAGATCGGCTATGCGCTAGTGTTTCGCATTGCCGCGGGCGAGATGCTCGGCGGGAACCAGCCGGTCATCCTGCAGTTGCTGGAAATCACGCCAGCCCTCGATGCCCTGCGGGGCGTGGCGATGGAGCTGGACGACTGCGCATTTCCGCTGCTCGAAGGCATCGTCTGCACGGACGACCCGGATGTCGCTTTCAAGGACACCGACCATGCATTGCTGGTGGGTTCCCGTCCTCGCACCGCCGGCATGGAACGCAGTGACCTGCTCGAAGCCAATGCGGCGATCTTTTCGGTGCAGGGCAAGGCCCTGAACGACCATGCGTCCCGAGACGTGAAAGTGCTGGTGGTGGGCAATCCCGCCAATACCAACTGCCTGATTGCCCAGCGCAATGCACCGGCTCTCGACCCGCGCAACTTCACCGCCATGACGCGGCTCGACCACAACCGCGCGGTGGGGCAACTGGCGACCAGAACCGGCTGTTCGGTTGCCGAGGTCTCGGGGCTCGCGATCTGGGGCAATCACTCGACCACCATGTACCCCGATATTTCGCACGCTACGGTCGGCGGCCGCGCCGCCCTCGGCCTGGTCGATGCGGAATGGGTGGAGAACGACTTCGTGCCGGCCGTGCAGAAGCGCGGCGCGGCGATCATTGCCGCCCGCGGCGCATCGAGCGCGGCCTCGGCGGCCAATGCCGCCATCGACCACATGCGCGACTGGACGCTCGGTACCGATGCGGTGGTCAGCATGGGCGTCTATTCGGACGGCAGCTACGGCATCGCCGAAGGCCTGATCTTCTCGTTTCCGGTCACCTGCGCGGCCGGCGACTGGCGGCTGGTCGAAGGCCTGGACATCGACCCGGCAAGCCGGCAGAAACTGGTGGCAACCGAAGCGGAACTGATCGAAGAACGGGATGCGGTGGCACACCTCTTGCCCTGACCCGCATCCGTGACCAACTTCCTGCTGCGCACGCCCATGCACTCCCCCCGCGCGTTTTGCTTCAGCGACGAAACGTCGACGCCCTCGCGACGAACGTCGATGACGGATCCGGGCTGAAACACCGACCCGGCAGCGCGTCTGCCTCAGCCCATGAACATGCGCCAGGTTTCGAGGTCTTTCACCGCCAGGTAGGTGTTTTGCCGTTTGGTTTCGCCCATGGTTGCGTTCGGTACGTGGGAGTAGTTGTGGCCGGGCAGCAGCAGGGTTTCGTCGGGAAGGCCTTTTAGCTTCTGCAGGCTGTGGTACATGTCCTCGGCGTTCGACCCGGGCAGGTCGACGCGCCCGCATCCGTCGATGAACAGCGTATCCCCGGAGACCAGGGTGTTCCTGATGCGGAAACACTGGGAACCGGGCGTGTGGCCCGGTGTGTGCAGAAACTCGATCTCGATCTCCCCAACCTCGAGCGTATCGCCTGACCGGACCTTGACCAGATCGGAATCCGCAAGCCCGGTCACCTTCTTGACGCCATCCGCCTCGTCGATGTGGGTGTACGCCTTGACCGGCCGTTTTGCCATCAACTCGGCCAGACCCTGTATGTCGTGGTTGGCGAACGAGCCGCCGATGTGATCGGGGTGATAGTGGGTCACGAGCGCTCCCGTGAGGACATAGTCTTGTTCGTCCAGGCGCGCGAGCAGGCTGTCGATATCCCAGGCGGGGTCGACGATCACCACCTCCCGCGTCTCGCGGTACCCCACCACGTAGGTGAAGTTCTGCATCGGTCCGATCTGAATCTGTTCGACGATCAGTTCGTTGTCGTTGGTCAAGGCCATCGGAGTAATCCCTGCTCGTGAAGTAAAACCGCAATGTGGAATAGTGCCAGCCGCGCGCCCGGGCGGCCAACCGATTCAGAGCGAGTGCGAGGCTGTTTCACGCAAGTTCAGTCATGAACAGGATCGGCCGCGTTTACAGGCCGGGCGCCGCAAGCAGACATTGGGCATCGTTGCCCATGACGATGCGCAGGCCGGCGAGCGCCGCTGCGGAGACCAGGCAGGCTTCCTCGGGGGCGAGATCGAGCGGCCCGATGCCGACATTCCCGCCAACCGCCATGCACAGGGCGTAGGGCGGTCGACCCGGCAGGCGAATGTCTCCGTTCGCCCTTGGGCCGAGGCGCCACACACCGAAGTCGTCGAAGGATGCGATGGATTCGATGCCGCGCGCCACGAAACGGATATCCGGCGGAAGCGGGGGGTCGAGACAAAGGCCGGCTATGGCGCGCTCGCTGTCCCAGCCCTCCTGGGTCACGACCTTCTGGGCGAACGAGATGATGTAGCGCTCGTAGGAAGCGGTCTGGAATTCCACGACCCGGACGCCGTGCTGCAACGCATGCGGCGTCCAGGGCGGCACCACGACCACATCGCCCGGAGCGAGTTCGCGCAGGCTGGTGAAAGAATCCATTGCCGCTCTCTTCGCCGCTTCTTCCTCGTTCGAGACGGTTTCGCCCCCCTCGATCCTGCGTCGCAGCCCCTCGTACTCCCGCACGGCGCCGAGGTACGCGGCGCGGAATTCGTCGTCGTTCGCGAACCGTCCCCGGGCCTGCTGATTCATGCCGAAGCGGATGTGGCCGATTCCGTCCGGCCAGGCGAGAGGGTCCACGGCGGTGACCACGTAGGCTTCGCGCTTGTATTCGTGCACCTCGAAATAGAGATCGCCGCGCACTGGTACGGGATGAGGGTCGAGCACCTTGAGCAGCACGACGGGCGGGTCGATTCCGGCGTTGTCGAGATACTGCGACAGCGGTATCTCGCCGTTGGCCAGGGCAACGCCGCTCTCGCCGCGTTTCTCGATCGCGGAGTACCAGATTTCCCGTCCCCAGGGCTTGGCAATGCTGACGGGCAGGAGCCTGACCGGGCTGTCGGTGGCGGCGGCGATTGCGGACAATGTCCGGATCCTGCGAGGTTTCGGGGCGATTGGCGATTATAGTGCGTCCCATGAGTTTTCGTGCTTTCAGAGTTCACCATGGCCGCCAACGCCAGGCGTGGCCCGCAATAGATATCAGGCATGGTGACAAACGCAATCGATCAATCGCGGACAGGCGGCTTGATTTGCTGGTGATGCACTCGAATGATCCCCGACGTTGAAATCTGCGAGCGCGCCCGCCTGAGCCGCGACCCCCGCTTCGACGGCCGGTTTTTCACTGCGGTGCTGACCACGGGCATCTATTGCCGCCCGGTCTGTCCGGCGCGTGCCGCGGCTGCGGAAAACGTGCGCTATTTCCCCACGGCCGCGGCGGCCCGGGAAGCCGGGTACCGCCCGTGCCTGCGCTGCCGCCCGGAAGACGCCCGGCGGTTGCCGGAGTGGACGGTGGGCAGCGAGACTGCCGTGCGTGGACTCAGGATGATCGATGCCGGTTACCTCGACGACCACGGCGTGGAGGAACTGGCGGCGCAATTGGGATGCACCGGCCGCCACCTCAACCGCATCTTCCGGTCGGAACTGGGAGCGACGCCGGCGAGCCTCGGCCGCATGCGCCGCGTGCAGCTTGCGAAGCGATTGATCGACGCCGGCGGCTTGCAGCTCTGTGAGGTGGCCATGCATTCGGGCTATGGCAGCCTGCGCCGCTTCAACGATGAGATGAAGACCGTATTCGGTTGCCCGCCATCGCACTTGCGCGCTCGCAAGGCGGCCCGGCAGGCCGGGGCACTGAAGCTGAGGCTGGCGGTTCGCAAACCCTACAACGCCGATTGGGTATTCGGATACCTGGCGCGGCGTGCGCTCGCGGGTGTGGAATCGGTGCAGGGCCTTTCGTACCGGCGACGACTCGGTGCGAGCGACTCGGCCTGTTTGGAGGTTCGCTGGGAGGACGGCGGCCTCGCGGCAGTCGTGCCGCCGGCACTGCAGGACAACCTGGGCGATGTGCTGCGCCGTACGAGACGGCTGTTCGATCTGGATGCCGATTCCGCAGCCATCGATGCACACCTTGCCGGCGACGACCTGCTTGGCCCCCGGGTGCGCACGGCACCTGGATTGCGGGTGCCGGGCGCCTGGGACGGGTTCGAAACCGCGGTCCGCGCCGTCCTGGGGCAACAGGTGAGCGTTCAACGGGCAACGCGGCTGGCCGAGTTGCTGATGGATCGCTTCGGCAACGGCGCCTTCCCGCTGCCATCCGTGCTGGCGGCTTCGAATCCCGCCGAAATCGGGCTGCCCGGCAGGCGCGGGGAAGGGATACGGCGCCTGGCGGTCGAGGTGGCGGCGGGTTCGCTGCAACTGGATGAATGTGTCGATAGCGCGGCGTTGTGCGAGCGCCTGTGCGCACTGCCGGGCATCGGTCCCTGGACCGCCTCGTACATTGCGTTGCGGGTCGCGAGAGACCCGGACGCATTTCCGGAGAGCGACTGGGGCGTGTTGAAGGCGCTCGGCACCACCGCAGCGGGCGCCCGACGGCGAGCCCGGAACTGGTCGCCCTGGCGCGGTTACGCGCTGATGTATCTGTGGTACGGCGGGGCGGAACAACCGCATGGCCGTACTGCCGGCGAGGCATGAAAGACGCTATTGCAAATTCTGACCCATGAAAACGAGGTGTGTGTGATGTTTTATTCGTTTCTGGACAGCCCCGTAGGCCCATTGCTGCTGGCAGGTTCGGACGGCCGGCTGCGCACGATCGGTTTCTCGTCGGGGGCGAAGACTCAGGGGCCGCAAAGCGACTGGGTTCGCCGCGACGCTCCCTTCGACGCGGCAAAACGCCAGTTGGACGAGTACTTCGATGGCGTCCGACAAACCTTCGACCTGGAACTCGCGCCTGTGGGCACGGCCTTCCAGATGAAGGTATGGCAGGCGCTTGCCGCCATTCCGTACGGCGAAACTCGCACCTACGGCGACATTGCCGCCGCGATCGGCAATCCCCGAGCCGCGATGGCAGTAGGCGGCGCCAACGGCAGCAACCCCTTGCCCATCGTCGTGCCCTGCCACCGTGTGATCGGCAGCGACGGATCGCTCACCGGGTTCGGCGGCGGGTTGCCGACGAAACGCTTTCTGCTGGATCTGGAAAGCGCAAACGCCATTTGAGGACACGCCGGATTTCGAGCCTCCCGCGCGGGCGTCGAGGCGCCGTCCTGTGTGCCTGCGGGGACGGGGGGCGATGCAAGCAAACTCGACGGCATGTCAAAATGGTCGCGCTTACACGAGTGCATCGGCGTCCGCAGCACGAAGCCGGTGAGATAGTCGGGCCGAGCCGGTGGCTTCCGGCGACCGCGTTCAGTCCTTGTGGATCTTCCAGAACTTGGAGCCCTCGAACGACAGCTCGTACATCAGCCCCTGGTTGCCGAAGATGAACCCGATGATGGGGCTTTGCAGGTTGTGCGTATCGACATCGCCGCCGATCCCCGCCGATATGAGCGCAATGCTGCCATCCACACCGGCTTCCCAGCCGTCGCTTCGCCGGAAGCGTTCAAGGGAGTCGTCGGTCATGAACAGCACGACCTCGCTGGAAGCCTGACCGCCGATCTGGAAGCCGATCGATAGCGACGTTGTCCGGTAGTATTGAACCGGCTCGTAGTCGACCAGCAGCGACCCCTCGCCAGTGGAGCCGCCGAGCCCGAACCCCGCCTTCAGCACCCGCGGAAAGACGAGGATGCCGGAAGCTTTCCGTATCAACTCGACGGTTGCGATTTCGTGTTTCTGAAGCCGCTCTAGGGTCGCGTTCACGCGCGCATCGAGTTCGACTTTCGACGCGGCCATGAGGCCGGGGGAGATCGAGCCCGCCATGAGCAGGACCAGGAGAAAAACGATCGGGGGGAAAGCAGTTTTCCGCATGGTTGCCACCTCGCGATACGGTACCGGTTCAGCGCAGCGTCAATTATGCACCCGTTTCGCAGGGCAGGACATTCGGGATTTCCGAAAGCTCCCTCCGGCCGAATTGACGGTCTGTCGATTGTGCTTGCATCGACTTCCGGTCTTCGCAACCACGCTTGCCCATTGACTCGACGCCCTCGCGACGAGAGTTGGTGAGAGGTGCGGGCTGGGACCGGGGTGTGTCGAACTTGGCCCCGGCGGGGTTAGTGCAAGTTCCGGAACCGGCGCGCCGTTCGGCGAGGCGGATGCACGTACCGCATACCCGTTCTCGGAGCCGGATCGAAGCAACGGTTCCCCATGTCGGTTAATTCAATTAAATCAATCATTTGAAAAGTTATTGCCGTGAAAGAGGAAAGGCTTCCCAACCAAAGTAACCATATGGTGCATTCCGAAGCCGTTCTCGGTTAACATTGTGCGGCCTGGGTAAACATATGGTTATAAAATGCCGCGCAGAAACCCCGAAGCCACCCGAGCCCGCATTCTCGCCGCCGCCGAGGAACTCTTTTCGGCAACAGGCTTCGCCGGTACGCGCATCGATGCGGTAGCCGCGCGTTCCGGCGCCAACAAGCGGATGATCTATCACTACTTCGGGGACAAGAAAGCCCTGTTCGCGGCAGTGCTGCAACGCCGGCTGGGGGATTGTCCCTGGGCAGGAGAAGCAGGAATCGAGGCCGACGCCGCCCGGCTGATCGCCTGGGAAGGCCTCGAAGGCGGCGAGCCCGTTGCCGGTGCAGAGCGGGCGGCAGCGTTTCGCCGCGGCGCAAACGCCCTCGGAGCCCGGCTTGCGGACGGCCAGTCAGATGCGCGCCTCGATCCTTCGCTGCTCGCCCTGGTTCTGGTGAGCGCCCGGTTGATCCCCCTTGTAGCGCCCCGTTTCGCCGCGCTGATCGACGGCGGCCGACCCGACTTCGAATCCCGTTACCACGCGCTGTTGTCGGCGCTGGTCGATGCGCTCGCCAACCCCGCTCCTGCGGTGAAACCCCGGGTAACCTTGCAGCCGAACGTTACCAGCGGCAATGCGGCGGCTGCGCGCTAGAGCGCCGCTCAGTGGGCGAGCGACGAGAAAACGCTGAAATAGTCGGGAAACGTCTTGGCAACGCAGGCGGGATCGTCCAGCGTGATCGGCACGCCGCCGAGGGTGGCCAGCGAAAAACACATGGCCATGCGGTGATCGCCGTAGGTCTCGATGGCGGCGGGCCGCAATTGCGATGGCGGGTCGATCGTCAGATAGTCGTCTCCCTCTTCGACGGTGGCGCCGAGCTTGCGCAGTTCACGAGCCATGGCAGCGAGCCTGTCCGTTTCCTTCACCCGCCAGTTGTAGATGTTGCCGATGCGCGTTCTGCCGTTCGCGAACAACGCCAGCACCGCGACGGTCATCGCCGCGTCCGGAATGTGATTCAGGTCGGCCTCGATGCCGCGGAGTTGTCCCGGAGCGGCTTCGATTCGGTCGTCGAACGCCGTCACCCGGGCGCCCATCTCGCGCAGCGTGTCGGCAAATGCAAGATCGCCCTGAATGCTGTCGGCGCCGACCCCGTACACGCAGACGCCGTCGCCTCGAATTGCGCCGGCGGCCAGGAAGTAGGTTGCCGAAGAAGCATCCCCCTCGACGAGATAGCGTCCAGGCGACCGGTATGGAACGGTCGGGACCTGGAATCGCCGGTAGTCGGCGCTCGCCTCCACGTCCACGCCGAAGCGGCGCATCAGATCCAGGGTGATGTCGACATAGGGCTTGGATACCAGTTCGCCTGCCACACGCACGTCGACCGGACCTCGTGCCAGGGGCGCCGCCAGCAAGAGGGATGTGAGGAATTGGCTGGAAAGGGTGCCGTCAATGACTGCTTCTCCGCCGTTCAGTCCGCTGCCTCTCACCATGAGCGGCGGATGGCCGGGCGAGCCGGTGTATTCGATCTCGGCGCCGAGGTTGACCAGCGCTTCCACCAGATGGGCGATGGGTCGTTCGCGCATGCGCGGCACGCCGTCCAGTTCGAATTCGCCGTTGCCAAGGGTCAGGGCAGCGGTCAGGGGTCTGAATGCGGTGCCTGCGAGGCCGAGATGCAATCGTCTGCGGCGGTTATCCCTCACCAGCGGGCCGTTGGCGCCCTCGACGATCAGGTCGTTGCCTTCTTCCCTTGTTTCAATGCCCAGTGCCGCCAGCGCATCGAGCATGACCCGGGTGTCGTCGCCACGAAGCAGGTTGACCAGCCGGGTTCGGCCCTCTGCCATGGCCGCGAGCAGCAACGCCCGGTTGGAGATGCTCTTGGAACCGGGGAGGCGTACATGGCCGGACAGCGACTTCACCGGATCGAGCGTCAGCGGCTGCATCGTCAGCTCGGCCCAACCGGCGCCAGCACGTCCAGGAATTCCGCCAGGCTGCCGGCAACCGTGCGCAGGGGCTTGTATCCGGGCCGTTCCAGCAGCACTTCGCCGGTGTCGTTGCGCACCGACAGAATCAGGTCCGAATCCGGTTCCGTGCACGCGAAGAACAGGCTCGGCGGGCTCTTGCTGCGGCGGTTGACCAGGGCGTGTCCGATCTGATTCTCGATCAGGCGGTCGGCATCGTCCGGGTTCCACAGCAGGATGAGGCTGACGTGACCGTCCGGCGCCTCCGCCTCGAGATTGCCGGACCAGAAGGCGCCGTAGTAGGCCTTGATGTCCGGGTGAACCTCCGTCTCGAGCGCGTTCTCGAGGCCGGGAAAGTCGTCCGCCAGAGATCGTTTCACCGGCCGCCAGCGGATGAATTCCTCGTTATCCCCATTGCCGTCTTCCGATGGCCGGCCATACGGTTCGCCAATCTCGCACGGCGACCGCCAGGCGGGGTCGAATGGCGCCTCGAGTTCCGGCCAGGCCTTCAGGTGATGGTCGACGAAGTGGGAGAGCGATTCGGAAACTGACATGCGGGAATGATACTGCGCGGATTCCCGTCTCGCATCGATCGCGAGAGTTTCGGCGGTTGCTTGCGGCTTCCTGCGACGTTCACGGTCGGGAGTTCCAGCGCTGCGCCTGGTGCGGGTTCTTGCCGCTATCCTCGCCAGATTACTTCCCGGCTGACGTCCCTGATGTCACGCAGCCCGCAGAAGGCCATGGTGAGGTCGAGTTCCCGTTGCAGAATCTCGAGCGCCGTGACCACCCCCTCCTCACCCAGAGCGCCCAGGCCATACGCGAAGGCACGGCCGATCATCGCCCCCTTGGCGCCGAGGGCCAGCGCGCGGAACAGGTTCTGGCCGGTTCGAATCCCGCCGTCCATCCAGACCTCCACCTGCTCGCCCACTTCCGAAACGATGCCGGGCAGCGCGTCCACCGCGGCCGGGGCGCCGTCGAGTTGCCGGCCTCCGTGATTGGAGACGATGATGGCCTCAGCGCCGCTCTGCGCCGCCAATCGGGCGTCTTCGACATCGATGATGCCCTTCAGGATCAGGGGCCCGCCCCAGCGGTCCTTGATCCACCGCACATCGTCCCAGTTCAGCTTGGGGTCGAACTGTCGCGCGGTCCAGATGGAGAGCGACCGGGTGGATCTGGCATCCGCCACATGTCCGACGATGTTGCCGAAACTACGACGTCGGGTGCGGGCCATGCCCCAGGCCCAGCGGGGTTTGCCGGCGATGTCGAGCAGGTTCCTGAGCGTCGGATTCGGCGGCGTCGACAGGCCGTTCTTGATGTCGGCATGCCGTTGCCCGAGGATCTGCAGGTCGACGGTGAGCATGAGGGCCGAGCAGCCGGCCGCCTTTGCCCGGTCGATCAGGCGCCCGACGAAATCCCGGTCGCGCATCACGTATAGCTGGAACCAGAATGGCTCGCTGGCGTGTTCGGCCACGTCCTCGATCGAACAGATGCTCATCGTCGAGAGGCAGAAGGGCACACCGCATCGCTCCGCGGCCCTGGCGGCCTTGATCTCGCCGTCGGCGTGCAGCATGCCAGTCAGACCCACCGGTGCGAGCGCTACCGGCATGGCCACATCCTGGCCGGCCATGCGCGTCTTCAGGGACCGATCCGTCATGTCCACCAGTATCTTCTGGCGGAGCTTCACCTTGTCGAACGCGCTCACGTTGTCGCGCAGCGTGCTCTCCGTCCAGGAACCGGCTTCCACGTACTCGCAGAACATCTGCGGAACCCGCTTTCTGAATAACGTGCGCAGATCCTCGATGCAGGTAATGGGAGTCATGAATGGGTTCCCGGTTTGCCCTGAACGTGGCGTTGCCAGGCGCCCAGCCCGCAAGGCTCGCCAACTTTCGTTGCGAGGGCGTCGACGTTTCGTCGCTGAAGCAAAACGCGCCGTCCTGCGTGGCTGCGCGGACTGGAGGCCGATGCGGGCATACTCGACAGTATGTCAAATCGGCTGAAGGCAGCACAGCCGTGCTGACGCGAGTGCATCGGCGTTCGCAGCAGAAAGCTGTTGGGATATGGGGGCCGGAGTACCTGCGGATCGATGCTTCGTCAGGTTAGGGCAGTGCTTGTCCAAATCGACCGGGCCATGCTGCACCGAGGTGAATCGATGGAAGGTCGAGGCCCTGCTCCCAACGGCGTTGACTCGTATCGGCACCTCGGTTGCCGCAATGGCCTATCCACGGGAATGGGACGGGGGACCTCCCGGTTTCCGTTCCCGGCGGTGGTTGCGCAGCCGCTCGAGCATGGCCTCGCGCTCCTCCGGGGTCAGGGACTCGATCAGGTTCACGAACGCCGCATGGCCGGCTTCCTGACCGGCGAGCAGGTCGCTCCTGAACCCGGCCAGCGCCTGTTCCAGCGGTTCGCGCTCGAAGGGGTCTGCGGTTATGGCGTCCAGCAGCGTTCGCTGGGCGCCACGCAATCGGCGCAGCGTCGGCCTTGCCTCGCGGAACTGGCTGAGCAGGGGCTTCAGTTCCTCCCTGCGCTCCTCCGAGAGGAACCGCGTCGATGCGCGCATTCCCAGCATCGGGTCGAACCCGTGACGATGCAGCGATCCTGCGGAAAAGCGGCCGGCCATGAATCCGATCAGGACGAGGTTGACGATCAGGGAAACCGCCAGGGCGGCGGCGAGCCATCGGAATCTATTCACTTTCCAGTTCCTCGAAGTTTTCCACGAAAGCAATGACGACCATCTCCGTGTCGAATTCGTCTGCTGCGTAGTTGGGGTCGTAGCCGACGGCGAAGCCGATCGCCAGCGGTATGGCGGCGGTCAGCGCCGTACGGGCGAAGTTCGACGCAATACGGTCGATCAATCCCTGCAATGGGTCCCGTGCAGGCAGGTTGGCGCGTATGCGCTGCTCGAGGCCCGGGGTTGCATCGTGCTGCTCCCTGAGCAGTGCGTTCAGTCGGTCTTCGAAGTTCGTCCTGGTCATGCCTTGGCTTCCAGCGGAAATTCCTTGCGCAACGTTCGCCGTGCCCGGGCCAGCAACGATTCCAGCGCGCGTACGCCGACGCCCAGCACCACGGCTGCATCACGGTTCGACAGGCCCTGTTGATGGCAAAGCAGCACCGCATCGCGCTGGTTCGGGGGCAGTCGCGCCAGGGCCTGGTGCAGGCGCCGCCTGTCTTCCTCGTCGCTTCGGCTCTGTTGCGGCCCCGGGGCGGAATCGGCCGTCTCCGCAATCGCGTTGTGCACCTCGCTCGCTGTCCTGCGACCTTTGCGGTAGTGGTCGACGTAGTGGTTGTGCGCGATGCGGTGCAGCCAGGTGGTGAACTTGACCCGCCCCGGCCGGTAGGTGCCGGATCGTCGCCAAACCGCCAGGAAGGTCTCCTGGGCCAGGTCGTCGCTGTCCGCCCTGGACCCGGTCAGGCGATAAAGATAGTGGTGAATCGCACCCAGATGGCGGTTGAGCAGGCGTGCGAAGGCCTGCTCGTCGCCTTGCTCGACGCGGTGCACCAGTTCTTCGTCGCTCGGCTCCGCCAAGCCGGCTTCAGCCGTCGCGCTGCCGTTTCGAAGGATTGCGATGCCTGGCAGCGCGGAATTCGTCACGGGTCACCTGTCCGTCGTCGTTGGTGTCGAGTCGTGTGAGCCGGTCGATGCGACTGTGGAACTCTTCCATGGAGACTGTGCCGTCGCCATCGGCGTCGAGGCGGTCGAACATCCTTTGGCGTTTCTGCTCCTCGCGCAGCCGCCTGGACTCTTCGGAGAACAATTCCTCCGGGGTCAACGTGCCGTCGCCGTCGGCGTCGATGCGACCGAAGTGCTCGGCAGTCTTGGCTTTTGCCTCCTCGATGGATATGGGACCCTCCCACCGCTTGCCGGGCTTGTCGGCGAATGCCGCCGCGCTTCCGGCAAGAATGAGCGGAATCAATAGGGATGATGCTCTCATGATCGAGTCTCCTGGTTTCGTCACACTGTAACTTTCGGTTGCAGGTCACGCCTGCCGCCGGGCGCCGCACTCCTGTCGGGCCGGCGCATCGCTTCATGCACTTGTACGAACCGAGTTGTCGATTCCGTCGCACCAGTCAGGTTCGCGCCTGAGCGACGGTCGGCGCCGATGCCGAGACGATTGCTTTTCCCCCTGTTACGGGCTCTTGCCGGAACGCCGACGCTCGAGCGGGGTGTTCAGCGTTGTCCGAGCAGCGCGTCGAGCGTCGAGTCGAGGGGTGCTCTGGCGATGCCGCGGTCGGTGACGATGCCGGTGACCAGGCGGGCTGGCGTCACGTCGAAAGCGGGGTTGTAGGCGGGCACATCGGCCGATTCTCCACGTAGAACCTCCTCGGCCGGGCGTTGCTCGATGATTACGTCCCGCCCGGTGGCGGTGTCCGGGTCGTAGGTGGACGACGGGCAGGCGACGTAAAACGGCACGCCGAAATGGTTCGCCAGCACCGCGAGGTTCAATGTCCCGATCTTGTTGACCACATCGCCATTCCGCGCGACCCGGTCGGTCCCGACGACGATCAGGTCGACCCGCCCCTCCGCCATCAGGCTCGCAGGCACGTTGTCGCAGATCAGGGTCACGTCGATACCCGCCCGCTCCAGTTCCCAGGCCGTCAGGCGCGCGCCCTGCAGCAACGGCCGGGTTTCGTCGACAAAAACGTGAAAGGGCACGCCGGCATCGTGGTTGAGATAGAGCGGGGCGGTGGCGGTGCCGAGTTCCGAGACCGCGAGCGCCCCGGCATTGCAATGGGTAAGCACATTGGCATTCGGCCGGATGAGGCCGCGCCCGTGTTCGCCGATGGCGCGGCACTGCTCGGCGTCCTCGCGGTGAATGGCATCGGCTTCCGCCACCAGTGCCAGGGGGTCGGGGTCCGTTGCGTAACGGTTGCGCAGGCGCTCGACGGCCCAGCGCAGATTCACGGCCGTAGGCCTGGCAGCAATGAGGGCGTCGCCGCCGTCGCGTAGTACTTCGGTGAACCTGGCCCCAGCCCCGGCATCGCGGGCGGCGGCGGCCAGTGCATAGGCGGCAGCGATGCCGATGGCCGGTGCGCCGCGCACCGCGAGGGTTCGGATGGCGTCGATGGCCGTAGCGATGTCGGGTATGTCGAGGTAGTCCACAGCCCCGGGCAGGCGGCGCTGGTCGAGCAGGGACAACCTGCCGTCGCGCCAGCGTATGGCCGGAGGTACGTTCATGCGCCGATGCTCCGTGCCAGCAGCGTGACGAGCAATGCTCCGGTCGATTCCGCTGTCGCGCCGCAGGCGAAGACCCCGTCTTCGTGGCCGAGGGTGACGAATGCGAGGGGTCGTTCGCCGTTCGCGGCCAGAACGTCCGTGACGGCACTTGCCATGGCGGGGGAACCGTAGGCCACATCCGCAGCGGTGACGGGTAGCTCGAGCGCTGCTGCCCGGCGACGGATTTCGGGGCTGTGAACATGAAACACCCACCCCACCTCGGGGTCGGCATCGTAGATCATGGCGTGGCTCAGGCTTTCCGACGATGGGGGCCTGGCGCCGATGGCGGAAACGCGGAACCGGCCGAGGTCGAAATCGCGAATTCGGCACAATCCGTCGGTTTCCAGCGCGGTGAAACCGCTGGTCTGGCTGGCCGTCACGACGAACTCGCGAGGCCTCTCGGGGTCGCGAACGCTCAGGTTGCCATAGCCCAGCCCACCGTAGCGGTCGGCCCTTTGGCCGAGAAGCCCGATCCGGCGCAGTATGGAGCGCCACGCCAAGAGCGTGTTCGACAGGCCGGCTTCGACGTGCGTGTCCGGAGCCGGTTCCAGGCTGTACTCGAATTGGATGACGCCTTCCGTTTCCGGCATTCTGCTCGCTCCGCGGTGCGGCCGCTTCGGGGGCCTGATTCGGCCGGTCAGGTACAGGCCCTTGACGGCGCCGGCTGGAAGGCCGACATTCCGAACCGGTACGGTCGGATTGGTACGGGATTCTTGCATCATGGTCGAAGTTCGGAAAGCGGCAGGCGCGCTCGGTGCATTCGTGAGTGGCGTTTCGCTTGCGGATGTGGCGGGGGACACGGCTCTCTTCGAGAGGCTGCACGCGCTTGCGCTGGAACACCAGGTGCTCTTTTTCCGCGATCAGCGCATCGAACCGCGCGACTTCCAGGCATTCGCCAGGCGCTTCGGACCGGTGCTCGGCCACCCGGCGTACCCGCTGGTGCCCGGGACCGAAGACGTGCAGATTCTGGAGAGCACGCCGGAGGCGCCCTCGAAGATCGAGCAGTGGCACTCGGACATGACCTTCAGCGCCACCCCGCCTACGTTTACCCTGCTGCACGGGCAGATCATCCCGGAATACGGCGGCGACACGCTCTGGTCGAGCGCGGTGGCGGCCTACGATGCACTTTCGAAGCCGATGAAGGGGATGCTCGACGGCCTGCGGGCGGTGCACGACTTCCGGCACGGGTTTCGGGAAAGCCTGGCGGAGCCCGGAGGCGAGGAACGTCTGGCCGGGGCGATTGCCGCCAATCCACCGGTCAGCCATCCGGTCATTCGCACGCATCCGCAAACCGGAGCCCGGGCGATCTACGTCAACCCGCTGTTCACCACCCGCATCGAAGAGCTGACCGCTGCGGAAAGCGGGGACATCCTCGATTTCCTGTATCGGCACACGGTCACGCCGGAGTTCACCTTACGCCTTTCCTGGGAACCTCATACCGCGGTCATCTGGGACAACCGCTCGACGCAGCACAAGCCGGTCAACGACTTCTTGCCCCAGCACCGCAAGCTGCATCGGGTAACGATTGCGGGCGACCGGCCCCGTTGACGTTCTCGAGCGGTTCTCATCTTGACGGTCGAACAGAAAACTCCGTGTGGGCGACCTGTGGCCGGTGGTTCGCGAGCGCCCGGTGGGTCTGTGAGGAGGCGCCCTGCTGTCTCTGGAAATTGGTCAGCGTCGCCGTCAGAGTTGCTTGGCGATTGGCGGTGGTCCCCCCGTTACCTGTAGACGAGACACTCCGTGAGCCGCTTCGACCCCCGCAAGGTGCCCGTTTTTCGCGCCTACCGGGATGAAATACCCTGGGAACTGCTGCCCGCCGGCGACATCGACCCGGAATGGGTGCGGGTCGCCAAGCTCGACGGCGAGGTGGTCGGCGCATACGCGGTGCACCCCGTTACCCCGCTGCAATTCCGCATCGATGGGGTGGCGGTGGCGCCTCCATGGCGCAATCAGGGGCTCGGAAGCTGGCTGCTGCGCCACGCCATTGGCGTCTGCGAAACCAAGGGCGCCCGGGAAATCGTCGCAAGCCCGAAGCCCGCAACGACGATCTGCGTGCAGGCCGGATTCCAGCGCGAAGGCAACCTGTTGCGGCTGCGCTTCACGCCCGAGTGAGCAGGCCGTTGCGCGCCGGCACGCGGAAGTGTCCGGTAAAACTGCGCGTGCGAACATGGTGGCCAAGACCATCCTTCGCCGCTGCTCGCCCCGTGGTGCTTGCACCAGCGCCATGCGGCAGCGCCATCAAAAACACTTCTCAAAATAGATTTCACCAGATTCTGTGGTTTTTCTATATTTTTCAGATATATGACTGTGATCCAATTTCCTTTTCCAGATAAGGGCAGCATCAAAGCGAATTCGGCTTGAATTCGAGCAGCGTTTCCCTGTACGCTTGTGCGGCCTCGAATCTAGATACGCAAGTAATCTCGATCAAGCTGCGCCGCAAGGCCAACACAACAAATCAGCTGGAGAGCCCATCAGTATGGAAAGTACACGTCGATCCATCGCGTTTTGTGTCGTCCTGACATTGAATTGCGCAAGCCTGCCCGCCTGGGGCGCCGCTCTCGAAGAGGTCATCGTGACCGCAGAACGCCGCACCGAAAGCCTGCAGGACGTCCCGGTATCCGTCACCAACTTCCAGGGTGACCAGGTCAACGAGGCCGGCATTACCGGCATGGCCGATATCGCAGTTCGCACGCCGAACCTGAATCTGAATACCTTCAACGTCGGCGAGCCGCAGCTCTATCTGCGCGGCATCGGCAATACGTCAGACTCGGTCGGCTCAGACCCGGCTGTGGCGGTGTTCATCGATGACGTCTACATCGGCCGACCGGGCGCGGGGTCCTTCGACCTGTACGATCTCGACCGCATCGAGGTGCTCCGAGGGCCACAGGGGACGCTGTACGGCAAGAACGTGGCCGGCGGCGTCATCAACATCTACACCCGGAAACCGAGCGACGAGTTCGAGTTCAAGGCCGGAATTTCAGCAGGGTCGGACAGCCTGATCGGTATCAACGGCTTCGTTACCGGCCCCGTTGGCGCCGGCGCGGCCAAACTGACGGTCAGCCACCGGAGCCGGGACGGTTTCGCCAGGAACATCAACACCGGTCAGGACCTCGATGACATGGAGAACACGAGTGTCCGGGGCCAGTACCGCTTTGCGCCGGGCGATCGTTCCGAGGTGCTGCTGGGCTTCGATTATTCCAACGACGAAAGCAACGGCGAATGCCGCTTCCTCGACCGGATCTTTGCCGCATCGCCGGCTTCGAGCCTGGCCTCCGATGCCAGCAAGGTCGTGCAGGCGGCCGCAAGCGCCGGTCTTGACGAACGGGAGTGCGCACACGCAGTCCGCCAATCCGCCAACAAGGAAGTCATGGGATTGCTTGCCCGGCTCGATACGGACTTCGATTGGGGCACCTTCACCTCCATCTCGGGGTTTCGCACCAGCGAACTCGACTGGATTCAGTCCCTGGGCGGCACCGAGGCGCCGCCCGCCTTGCTCTCGGTTGTCGATTCGGCCGAAGAAGAAGCAGACCAGTTTTCCCAGGAGTTCCGTCTCAGCGGCAGCACCGACAGCGTTGACTGGGTCACCGGCATCTACTACCTGAAAGAAAATGCGGAGCGTTCGGAAACGTTCGATACACGCTTCCCGAACCCCCCATTCGCGCCTTTCAGCGGCAACGTCACGTTCACCCAGGACAACACCACCGAGAGCCTTGCCCTCTTCGGACAAGCCAGCTGGCACGTCACCGACAAGCTATCGCTGACGCTCGGCGGCCGATGGACTCGGGACGAAAAAGACATCGACCAGGCAGCTTTCGATAACGAGGACAACGGCACACCGCCGGCAATCCCCCTGGGAAGCGGCGCGTCGTTCAACCCCGCCAGCCCCGTCGGCAAGCCGTTCAGCGCCTCGGGAGATGAATCCTGGAGCGAGTTTACGCCACGCTTTTCGACAGAATGGCAAGTCACCAACGATCACATGCTGTACTTCACCGCCTCGACGGGCTACAAGAGCGGCGCCTTCC
The DNA here is from genome assembly GCA_965221465.1 of Candidatus Azophilus sp. Taxonomy (GTDB): domain Bacteria; phylum Pseudomonadota; class Gammaproteobacteria; order Pseudomonadales; family Azotimanducaceae; genus Azophilus. Next base: position 3,369,863 of record OZ244892.1, on the reverse strand, counting down.
CCAGCCAGGCAACGAGCCCAGGTGTTGCCACGTCAACCATCGCGCCCGAACAGGTAACCAGCTTCGAAGTCGGCGCAAAAACGGAATGGCTCGACAATCGCTTCCGCCTCAACGTCGCAGCATTCGACATGGACTACGAAGATCTGCAGGTCTTCCAGCTGGTCAATCTGCAGTTGGTCATCGCCAACGCGGCAGAATCGAGCGTACGCGGCCTGGAAGCCGACTTTCAGGCGGCCATCACCGACAAATTCACTGTTTCCGGCAGCTTTGCAGTCATGGATGCCGAGTACAACGACTACGTATTCTCCAACCCCAATACGGGAAGCGTGGTCAACAACAACGGCAACGACATGGCCAGAGCACCGGAAGACAGCTGGAACATTACCTTCGACTACGACATTCCCGTCGACAATGGGGCCTATGTCGACATGAACCTGTCGGTGTCTCACACTGGAAATTACTTCACGGAACCCAACAACGACCCCCGGTCCGAGCTGGGCGGATACGCGGTGATCGATGCGTTCGTTCGTTACACCTCTGCAGGCGAAAAATGGGACGTGACTGCCTGGGGCAAGAACCTGGGCGACAAGCTGTACGCATCGCACGGCATACTCTCCACGTTCGGTGGTGTAACGACGCTTTGGGCTCCGCCGCGGACCTACGGTCTCAGCATCAACTTCCGCATGTAGACCTGATACCCTGGAGCCGCCGCCTGGCGGCTTCAGGGCGATGTCATGATCGATGCTTGGCTGCTGTCGCGTTGAAGCGCTCCTGTAACTCCCGCCGCAGTGCCTTGCCCGCGGCAGTTACCGTGAGAGCGTCCATTGTTCCTCCATTGCTGCAGATCGAGTCTGATGCCGGTCTTGAAAATCAATCGCACTTTGGTAAGGTCTAGTTGAAAAAGTGATCCGGGACACGACCATGAGCGCCACGATTGCCAATCCTGCTCTGCACGCTACAGCGGCAGCGTTGCCGTTGACGTTCCGCAACAACCGGCCCTTTTCTCCTGAAAACGAACCGCCCCCCGGCGCACCGGAGTGGATCTGGGAGCTCGATCACCCTTATCTCCACGGGCTCTTCGCACCCGTTACGGAAGAGGTGGCAGCCGACGATCTGGTGGTCGAGCAGGGTGAAATCCCCGAAGACCTGTACGGCATGTACATCGTCAACGGGCCGAATCAGCGTTTCAAGCCGGTCAACAAGTACCACTACTACGATGGCGACGGGATGCTCCATGCCATTCGCTTCAAGAACGGCAAGGCTGCGTACAACTCGAAGTGGATTCGCACCTTCGAATTCCAGGAAGAGTCCAGGGTCGGGCACAGTGTCTGGCCCGGATTGTGCGGGCCGTTCAACCCCGATCTGCCGCATTCGCCGATCAAGGACAACTCCAACACCGACATCATTTTCTACGCAGGGCGTCTGCTGAGCCTGTGGTATCTGGCAGGCACACCCTACACCATCGATCCCATCAGTCTCGAAACCCGTGGCCCCGAAGACTTCGAGGGCAAGCTCAACCACAATCTGTCTGCACACAGCAAGGTCGATCCCCACACCGGCGAACTTCTGTTTTTCAACTACCAGAACGAAATGCCTTACATGAGCTATGGCCTGGCCGACCCCAACGGTCAGATGCTGTTCGACCAGCCCATCGACCTGCCCGGGCAGCGTTCGCCCCATGATCTTGGCGTCACGACCAACTACGCCATCCTGCACGACCTGCCCTACTTTGCCGATGAAAACATACTCGAGAAGCACGGTCGCCGGGTGGTGCGCTTCCATCCCGACGTGCCGGCCAGGTTCGGTGTGATACCGCGCAAAGGGGGCGAAGTGAAGTGGTTCGAAGCCGAACCCTGTTATGTCCTGCACATGGTCAACGCCTGGGAAGAGGGCGATGAAATCGTGCAGATCGGCTGCCGGCAACCCAATCCGGGCGGTCATCGGGACAAGTCCGAAGCGCCGCTAGCGTCACAGTTGGCCGAGCGCCGGCGCCTGCACCAGTTGCACGAATGGCGGTTCAACCTGAAGACGGGTAAAACCACAGAGCGCATGCTCGACGACACCAACTCGGAATTTCCCACCATCAACCGCCTGTTTCTCGGTGAGAAAAACCAATATGCGTATCACCAGTACATCCCGCTGGTGGGTGAAGGCGACGATCTGAGCGGCCGCTGCCAGACGTTCGACGCCCTGATGAAATACGACCTGTCGGACGGCAGTTATCAACGCTACGATTACGGCGACAGGTGCTGCGGCAGCGAAACCCACTTTGCACCGAAGCGCGGCCTCGGGTTCGACATGCAGGAAGACGACGGGTACCTCGTGACCTACGTTCACGACGGCAACACCTGGACCTCGCGGTGCCTGGTTTTCGATGCAACCGACATTGAACAGGGGCCCGTAGCGGTAATCCGAATGCCGCGACGCTTCCACGTCGGCTTTCATGCCATGTGGATACGCGGCGAAGACCTGGCACTGTAGCCACCAACCCGTTCGGCAACGCCTGCACATCCAGCCCGACGCTGCGCCTACCCCATCGCTGCCCCTACCCCATCGAATCGGCTCGGGTACACACGCCCGCCGGACTTTCATGGAACACTTCTTCCAAGTGATTGATTTTATTGAATTCGTTAACGTGAGGAGCCGTTTCTTCGATCCAGCTCCGCGAACCGGTATGCGGTACGTGCATGCGGCGCACCAGGCGGCGGCGCTTACCGCGACGATAGGCGCAAGCGCGAGCCTAAACAGCGCCGCATACACGCACCGCACACCGGTTCTCTCCCAGCGTATTGCTGATGTTCCTTGCGCGTCCTCGTCCCGGCGTGCCGGGTTCGGGACTCGCATGGATTCACTTTCATGAGCAAGGGTTCATTTGCATGAGCAACGTAAAGATCGGACTGGCTACGCCGGTAACCCTGTGGACACTCGGCCTGGACGAAAAGCGGAGATTACTCGACGAAGTCGTCGCGACTGGCGTCGGTCACGTGTTCATGGCGGATCACGTCTCGTTTCGAAACGGCGCCGGCAAGGACGGTTTTGTCGAGATCGCCGCCTTGTCTCAACTGCACCCCACCATCGGTGTGATGATCAGCATCTATCTGTTGCCGCTTCGGCACCCGCTGCCGGTGGCACGCCAGCTGGCAACGATGCACGAGATTGCGCCGGGCCGGGTGACATTCGGCGTCGGGATTGGCGGCGAAGATCGCCATGAAGTCGAGGTCTGCGGGGTAGACCCGAAGACCCGGGGCCGGCGAATGAATGAATCGCTGGCCGTCCTGCGTGGCGTCATGAGCGGCAAACCGTTCGATTTCGCAGGTGAGTTCTTTCAAGTGAGCCAGGCTAGAATCAAGCCCACCATCGGTACCTCGATACCGATCATTGTCGGCGGCCGATCGAACGCCGCCCTGGTCCGCACCGGGCGCTTCGGGGATGGTTGGATGGGCGCATGGTGTTCGGTGCGACGCTTCGAAGAAGCCTCCGGGATCATCCGGCAAGCCGCCGAGGAAGCCGGACGAACCGATGTCGACTGGCAACACGGCTACCAGCCCTGGGTAGGCGTCGCAGACACGGCCGATGCGGCACGAGCGCTGGTCGCCGATGCCATGGAAAAGTTCTATCACGTGCCTTTTGGCAAATTCGAACGTTACGTGCCTTTCGGCACGCCGGAGGATGTGGCGGCAATGCTCGTGCCGTACCGAGACGCCGGTTGCCGTATCTTCAACCTGAAGGTGGTAGCGGCTACAGATACCGAGTCCATTGCTGCCACCGGAATTATCGCCGACAGGCTCCACGCTGCATGACCAAGGTCACGTCGCTGCGCCGAGCCCTCGAGGCTATCAGTGATCATTGGTCATGGCTGATCGTCAAGGAAGCTTACCTGGGCACGACCCGCTTCCAGGATTTTCAGGACCGGCTGAAAGTCCCGAGGCAGACCTTGATCCAGCGGCTGAAGCGCCTGACGGACGAAGCACTGTTTTACAAAAAGCCCGTCTTCGATCGACGCCTGTTGTTCGAATATCGCCTGACCGCCAAGGGTATCGACCTCTACCCGGTTGTGCTATCCGTCTGGCGGTGGCACCGCATCTGGCATCTCGACCCCACCCTGCTGCCGGAACATCTTTATCACACCAAATGTGGGCAGCCGGTTGTACCGCAACTCGTGTGCGCCGGATGCGGCGAAGAGCCTGTGGTCGGCAGCATTGCAATCCGTGATGTGGTTGACCGGGAAACAGGCCCGCTTCCCGAACAAGCGCGCCGCACACGCATCGCCAACGAGATGGCATCTCTGGGCGATGCACACCTGGCAACCGTGGTGCTCGGAGATGGCTGGAACATGCTCATCATGGACGCTGTTACGCAAGGTGTGCGCCGCTTTCATGAACTGCAGGGGCATCTGGGCATCTCCAGTAACGTGCTGGCAGCACGGTTGAAGCCACTTGTGCACCTGGGATTGCTGGAGTATTCCGTGGATGAGCGTGACCGACGCATAAAAAACTACAGGTTCACGGAAAAAGGTAGAGACATTTACCCGATCGTCCTGACCCTGACTGCCTGGGGAGACCGATGGCTGGTGGGCAGCGAAGGGCCCCCGCAGGTGTTTACGCACACTCCTTGCGGTCAGTTTGCCGAGTACCGGATGATCTGCGGCAGTTGCCGCCAACGCTTGGAAGTCAACGAGATCAGTTGGACACCACGGGAGATCCCCTGATGGGGTCGCAAGAGCCTGGCAAGAGAAAAACGACATGATCCGCGAACAAGCCTATCCACCGGCCGGTAAAGCATGGTACATGGTGACCCTGCTCACCCTGCTGTACATGCTCTCTTTTCTCGATCGAACGATCATTGTCCTGCTGGTCGAGCCCATCAAGGCAGACCTGGGGCTCAACGACACTCAGTTGAGCCTGCTTTACGGTTTTGCTTTCGCGGTCTTCTACACGTTTCTGGGCATACCCATTGCGCGTCTGGCCGACCGCCGAAGCCGGCGTGTCATCGTCATGGTGGGTGTCTCCATCTGGAGTTTCGCCACTGCGCTTTGTGGTTTGGCGAAAAACTTTGCGCAGCTGTTTGCCGCGAGAGTCAGTGTCGGGGTCGGTGAAGCCGCGTTGTCTCCTGCTGCGTACTCGATGATTTCCGATGCTTTTCGACCCGAGCAACGGGCAGCGGCAATGAGTGTCTATACCATGGGTCTCTACCTGGGCGTTGGCTTCGCGCTGATTCTGGGTGGCGTAGTCATCGACTGGGTTGGCGGTGCGACCATCACCGAAGTGCCGCTGCTCGGAGAAATTGCCCCCTGGCAGATGACCTTTCTGATCGTCGGCCTGCCGGGGCTTGTATTCGCGTTGCTGATGGTCACCGTCACGGAACCCGCACGGCAGAACACGGGGCCCGTCACCGTCGCTGAAACGAGTATCCTCGAGGCATTTCGATGGTTCGCCGGCCGTTGGCGCTTTTACATCGTGTTCTGGCTGGCCATGACGTGTCTGGTCTTCTATTCCTATTCGCTGTCTGCCTGGACCCCTTCGTTCTTCATTCGCACCTACGAATGGACCGCCGTGGAGGTATCGCGCTACTACGGCATTGCCGTGCTCATTTTCGGGCCCGCGGGCATTCTGTTCGGCGGTTGGGTTGCAACGAGGCGCGCCAGGCGCGGCGACAACATGATCAACGTACGTATGGCGTCCTTGACCTTCGCCCTGCTGATCGTGCCGGCCGGCGGAGTCACGCTGCTGGACAACCCCTGGGCAGCCCTTGCGGGCATGGCGGTCATCAAGTTCATCTCCGGTCTGCCTCTCGGCGTCGCGGTCGCAGCGTTCCACGAAATCACCCCCAACCCGTTGCGTGCCCAGGCAACCGCGCTGTACATGTTCACCATCAACCTGATCGGGCTCGGCATGGGGCCGACTTCCGTTGCACTGCTCACCGACTATGTTTTCGGTAGCCCGGAAATGCTGCGCTACTCCATGGCCATCGTCGGCGTTCTGATCTGCTGCCTCGGTTTGTGGCTTGCCGTTTACGCGAACAGGCATTACCGCGAGCAATGATTGTCATGCGAGTTCCGAATGCCGCAATCGAATTCTGCGCGTCGACGAGAGGGATAGTCGGGCGGGATCGGCCGGATTGACCTTTCGAGCCGGTGGCGATGGTCAGTGTGGGGTGTTGTCGGTGCGCGCCCGGCGGCCGAGGTAACCGCCGTGGTGGCGCAGCCCCCATTGCTCCCGCGTAACGCCTTTCACCTCCATGAGCGCAAGCGCCACGGCATCGCCGATGGCGAGCATGGCCGCAATGCTGGCGCTCGGCGTCAGTCCGAGGGGGCAGGGTTCCTCGATGACGCCCATGTCGAGGACGAAATCCGACAGCCCGCGCAATTCCGAGTCCGGATGGGAGGTCACGCCGATCACCTGCGCAACGCCCAGGCGCCGGGCCATTTCAAGCAGTTCCAGCACCTCGCGGCTCTTGCCGCTGGTGGAGAAGGCGACCACTGCATCGTTCGGGCCCACCAGCCCCAGGTCGCCGTGGGCCGCTTCCGCCGGGTGAATGAAATCCGCAGGTGTTGCCGTCGAGCACAGCGTCGCGGCGAATTTGCGCGCGATGTGCCCGGCCTTGCCGATGCCGGTGGTCAATACCTTGCCGGGGCAGACGGCCAGGCATTCCACGGCGCGGACGAACTCGTCGGTGACCGCTACTGCCCGGATGGCTGCGGCTTCCGCCTCGAGTACCGCGCGCATGCGGTCGCGTACATTCACGGCTGCTTCTTGCGAGTTCCGAACCCGGCGCGCCGGCACGACGACGCGCAGGGAACACCTGAAAACCGCTTGGAGAGAATCGGTGTGCGGTGCGTGTATACGGCTCGCCGAATGGCGCTGTTTAGGCTCGTGCTTGCGCCCATCGTCGCGGTAAGCATCTCCGCCTGGTGCGCCATTCGGCGAGCCGTATGCACGTACCGCATACCGGTTCTCGGAGCCGGATCGAAGTAACGGTTATCCACGTTGACGAATTCAAAAAAACCTATCACTTGGAAAAAGGGTTCCACAAAAAAGGTGAAATGGCATGGTGTCACGAGTCGCCGCGATTGCAAGTGCGCCGACCGCTCCGTCTCAGCGGGGTCGCTGTGTTGACTGTCCGCCCTTTCGACTGGCCGCTGCCTCCGCCATCAGGCAGTAGATTTCGAACATCATCTGAACGCCGTTCAAGCCCGTGACTCCAGAGGGGTCGAAGGGCGGCGACACCTCCACCACGTCGCCGGCGACGATATCGAGCCCGCGCAGGCCGCGCAGCATCTGCATGGCTTCGTAGGTCGTGAACCCGCCGACCTCCGGCGTTCCCGTACCCGGGGCGTATACCGGGTCGAGGCCATCGACATCGAAGCTGACGTAGGTGGGCCCGTCACCCACCACCTCGCGCGCCTTTTCGATCACCGCCGGCAGGCCCATGGCGTAGAGTTCCTCGATGTGGATCACGGTCATGCCGCGCTCCCGGCTGAACGCCCAGAGTGTCTCGGACGGACCGCGGATGCCGATCTGGATGGTGCGTTTCGGGTCCAGGGCACCTTCCTCCACCGCCCAGCGGAAGGGGCCGCCGTGGTGGTGCTTGTGGCCGAAAAGTTCGGGGCCGGTATCGCAGTGGGCATCGAAGTGAACCATGCCGAGCGGGCCGGTGCGCCTGGCGAGGGCCCGCATGATGGGCAGGGTGATGGAGTGGTCGCCGCCGGCCGACAGTGGCGCGATGCCGGCAGCGCAAATACGCTCATACCATGCTTCGATCTCCGCGATCGCCCGGTCGAGTTCGTACAGGCCCTCCATCGGCACGTCGCCGAGGTCCGCGGCTGTCGCCAGCTTGTGCGGTTGCACGCCGGTCTGGTGGTTGTAAGCCCCCATCAGCGTGGACTGCTCCCGGAGATGGCGCGGACCGTGCCGGGCGCCCGGGCGATTGGTCACTGCGCCATCGAAGGGCACACCGACGAATCCGATGTCGATGCCGTTCCAGTCGTCGGGATTCTCGAGCAGGGGACGGCGCATAAAGGTCGCCACGCCGGAGTAGCGCAAATGATGCTTGTCTCCCCAGGCGTCCCGGCGCTCCTGGGGTACGCTTGCCGCCCGGTCTTCTTCGTTGCTCATGAATGAACCCCCACAGGGCTATGTCGAATCGAGTATTTTCCGGCATTGCACGACCCGTTTGGCAGTATCGGCGAAGCTCGACGGGTATCGCCGAAAAGGTTGGCCCGACCTTCCTTGCGGCGTCGGCGCCCGCTGTTCCGATGGATGTTCAATGGGGATTGACGCCCGCCCGCGAAGGCGCGGGCGGATTTGCGCAGGGCCCGGATTGGTGAAGGAACATGCGCATGCTGCCATCCACCCGTACGAACCCATTGGTCGCAACGCAGACGGAACCCGGCAACTCCTCGTAGCAGTTCACCATCGCCATCGAGCCGACGGCCGCCACGGTGGCGTTGTAGAAGTCGATTCCGGGCTGCTGCGGGTTTTCGAGAATCTGCCGCCAACTCTCGAGGATGTCTTCTCGCTTTCGAAGCGCCGGCCAACCCGGATGGATGCAGAATGTTGGATGATCCTCCGCCCAGAGGCGCTCCATCGCCGCAACGTCTTTCTGCGTGAAGGCAAGATAGAAGATGTCGTTGGCGAAAAGCGCCTCTTCTTCGAGATTCATGAGTCGGTTTTCTCCGCGACCGAGTCGGAAAGCCGTGCGCGATTGCATGGACGTTAATCGAAAGGAAGACCGATGAGCAACCGGCAGCATGGGGGTGCGCCCAACGTTGCGATGCTGCACCCCGACAACGAGGCAGACGGTTGCTCGTCGAGTTCGTTGCCGGTCTCGATGACGCAGTTCATTCCGGGGCGCCGGTCCGTTCCTTATCGGGGGATTAAGGGTTACAGTAGTCCGCTGCAAACGAGGGGACGATGGTGGGGCAGCCAAGTCGATTGCAAATCGAGCCAATGCTGCGCGCCCTGCGCCGGATAACTCGAAGTACCGATTGGCTCGCGGAACGATTCAAATGGTTCGCCGCCTGGGTTCGGCGCCAGGATTGGGTGCGGCAAAGCACTCGCATCCTGTCGAGAATCTCGGGGCAGCTTTATGCCAGCATCGGCACCATTGTCGCGCTCACCCTGGGCGCGAGCCTCGTAGCCTGGCTGGCGTTCGACACGATTGGCGATGCCCAGTCCGAGGTCAACGAAACCAGCATGCCGCAGCTGGCCGGTTCGTTCGCCGTTGCCCAGCAGGGCAGCGCTCTGGCGGTGGCGGCCGTGCGCCTCGCCGCTGCCGCATCCGCGGACGAACTCGCGGAAATCGGCACACTGATTCAGCGGCAACGCCTGGAATTCGAGATTCAGCTATCGGAACTGACGATTCACAGCGGCGAACGATTCGATAGTGTGCGCAACACCGGCGGGGCGCTGATCACCAACATCGACGCATTGCGGCGGGTGGCCGAGGAACGGATGGCGTTGCGCTCGCAAGTGCAGGCTTTGCGTGGCGAGCTGGCGGGTCTCGACGCGGGCTTTGCACGCCTTTCTGATGCCTCCCGGTTTCGCGACAGGGGAACGCTGGCGGTCCAGCTCCTCGAGAGTGCGCTCGGCGTACTCGACACCGAATCCCTCGAGTCCATCGAGGAGCGTTTCGCCAGGCTCCTGACGACCCTGCGCGGCGACAACGCCGTCGTCGAGCGACTGCGGAGACTCGGCCTTGCTCGTGACGGCGTGATCGCGTTGCGCTCGCTGCAACTCGTTCTCGACGATCGCCAGGCAGACCTGGTGAGCCAGAATCGCAGTCTTGCGGCGGATTTGCTGAGCGCGGTCGAGCGCCTTGTCGACGAAGCGAGAAGTGCCGCCTCGGCAGCGGCCATGGCGTCCGAAGAGGCCATCGATTCCGCACTCCTCCAGCTTTACTTCATCAACGGGTTCGGCATTGTCGGCGCCGTCCTGATCGCCTGGCTGTTGATCGGCAGGCTGTTGGTCCCCCGGTTACAGGCCCTGTCGAATCGAATGCTCGCCATGGCGGAGGGCGACCTGGAGGATCCGGTCGACATCGGCGGCCGCGACGAAGTTGCCGACCTGGCCTCGGCGCTCGAGGTGTTCCGGCGCCATGCCCTGGAAGTTCAGCGGCTGAACCTGGTCGAGAAGCTCGCCGAAGAGTTGCGCGGCAAGAACGATCAACTCGAAAGCGCGCTCGAGGAATTGCGCCTTGCGCAAAACCAGATCGTCGCCCGCGAGAAGCTCGCCGGGCTGGGTGAACTGACGGCCGGCGTGGCGCACGAGATCAGAAATCCGCTGAACTTCGTGTACAACTTCTCGGAGGCATCGGTGGAGTTGATGCAGGAACTGCTGGAGGAACTGGAAGAGAGCCAGAACGGTTTCACCGACGATCAAAAGGAGTTGCTCGAACCGATCTGCGCAGACGTGTGTGGAAACCTCGAACGTATCCGCAGCCACGGCGGTCGCGCCGAACGCATCGTCGGCGACATGTTGAAGATGGGCGGCGGAACCGGCACGCGCGAGCCCACCGCCATCAACGGCCTGATCGAAGACCAGATCGGGCTATTCAGCGCCAAGCAGGCGGAAAACGACGAACCACCGCTCGACATCGAGCGGGAATTCGACCAGGCGGCGGGCAAGATCGAAATCGTCCCGCAGGACATCGGCCGCGTGGTGCAGAACCTGATCGTCAACGCCTGGCAGGCTACGGTCGAACGTGGCCGTGCCGAAGAAGAGGCCGGCCGGCCCTATGAACCGAGTGTAGTGGTGGGAACCCGTAGACTTGACGACCGGTTGGAGGTGCATGTGCAGGACAACGGCACGGGCATACCCGACGACGCCGTCGACATGATTTTCAATCCTTTTTTCACCACCAGGCCCACCGACGAGGGCACGGGCCTCGGATTGTCGTTGTGCAACGACATTGCGAGAGGCCACGGCGGCTCCATTCGTGTCGAAACGGAATTGGGCAGCCATACCAGGATGATCCTGGAATTGCCTGTCTCGCAGTTGCCCGCGTCGGATACCGCATCCTGATCCGCAGCAGGACGCTTCAATCGCAACGAATCAGCGCACGCCGGAGAAGAGGTAGTCGGCCTGGCAGGAATCCGTTTCGTTCTGAAACGACACCGAAACGGCGATGGTGCGCGGGGTCGGCACGGCGAAACGGTCGATGGCCCAGGTGCCGGTGCGGTCGTCGTTGGAATTGTAGGCTCCCGATGCTGCGAGAGCGTCGTTGCTCTCCCCGGGGGCGCCGGAGAGTTTCAGCACCCGGCCGTAGAAATTGTCGAACTGCAGTGCCAATGCCTCGTCTTCCGCGGTGAGTGTCAGCGTCGTCGTGTCTACCAGGGGAATGCTGCCGGTGCACTCCGGCGCGCCATCGGTGACCACGCTCTTGCCGAAGAAGGTGCCGGCCAGCGCCCTGTAGTCGTCGCCGGCAGCCAGCGGGGCCGCATCCGGCATGGGCCACTCCGTCTCGATGACGGTGCCGACGCGCGCGCCGTCGGCGCCCAGTTCGACCGATTCCCGGTGAGTCGCCATGGCGCCGCCGGCGTTCCGCAATTCCACCAGGACGTCATAGGGACCGATCAGCAGGCCCTCGAAACGGGCAACGGGTTCGTCGCGTCCGAGCGTGACAACCCGCGTCTCACCGTGGCCCTGAACCTCCACGGTTGCTGCGGCATCCCGGGAACCGGTAATCCCCATGGAAGGCGGGTCCTGGAGCAACCCGGCAAATTCCAGGGTCGCCTGACACGAACCAATCGGATTGTCGAGTTCGACCAGAACGGCTGCCGCACCGGGCGAGGGTTCCGACAGGTGGATGAGATTCCAGGGGCCGGTCACGCCATGGGCGGCCTCGAACGTACCACCGGCGGCAAGCGGCGACGAGCCGGGCGTCAATTGGCCGGACAGCGCGAGCATGTCGCCCTCGGGGCCGGTGAAGTCCAGTGTCAGGTCGTCGCCGTCCGTATAGAGCGCCATCTCCAGGCGCAGGGAGTCGCCTGTCCCCGGGCCGAGACAACCGTCGGCGTCGAAATTCGCCCTGCCCGTGTAGCGACGCTGCATGGAGGTTTCGACCGCTGCTTCGACCAGCAGGTCGGCGCGCTGGTAGTCGATGTTGACGGTGACATCGCCGACGCTTTCCCCGAGATTGACAAAGTACGAGTAGGCGCCGATCTCCACGCCGGCGCTGTTTACCGTAACCCGCAGGTCGTATCGCCCGACCTCGAGGTCGTCGAAGCGTGCCAGCCTTGCGCCTTTCGGCAGTTCGCGTTCGATCGTCCCGCCCGCTCCCTCGAGCGCCACGACGGCGACTGCGCCGGGGGGCATTGCCTCGTCGGAGCTGACATTGAGGCGCACGATCATGGTGCTCAACACGGGCTCGGGTTCAACCTCGACGACTTCGACGGGTTCGACTTCGACCGGGGCTTCCACAACCGGCGGCGGTTCGACCACCTCGACGGTTTCGCACGCTGTCGCGGCAAACAGGACGATGCCAAGCAACAGCATCGACTTCGGTGCAACGCACCTTTGCACCCGGTTCGAGTTCTGCACGATGATTCCCTTCGACAATGGCCGTCGGATTGCCGCTTGCCGGTGAGCGGCTGCTCCAAATCGTCTGGAGCGCGGCAGCCCGCTGCCGATTCTATGTGAAGTCGGAACGGTCAACAAATCGGTGTACCGGGCCAGTGGCCTTGGCTCGCCTATCTCACCGGCTTTCGTCGCGAGAGGGTCGACGTTTCGTCGCTGAAGCAAAACGCGCCGAGAAAGCGTGGCTGCGCGGACCGGCGTCCGCAGCAGGAAGTTGGTGAGATATCCGGGGTAGTGCAGGGCGGGAAGCTCAGGGATAGCGGGCCGGCGCGTCACGGGGCGCTGCAAGGGGAAACTCGGAAAGCCTCCGGAACGCCCTTTCAGGCGTCCCGGAGGCGGCTGTTGAGATTTTCGGGCGTTGTTGTTCGAGCAACGCCTAACGTCATTCGCCGACGGCGATCTTGCGGGGCTGAGCTTCGGCCGCCTTCGGGAGCGTGACCTCCAGAACACCGTTCTCGTACGTGGCGGAAATCCCGTCCCGGTCGATGGTTTCCGGCAACGTCAGGCGCCGACGGTAGTTGCCGCTGACGCGCTCGCTGCGCAGTACCTTGCCGTCATGGCCGGACTCGGTCGCTTCGCGCTTGCCCTGAATCGTCAGGACGTTGCGGTCCATGGTGATCTCCACCTCGTCGCGCTGCACGCCGGGCAGGTCGGCCCGAAGCACATAGCCGTTTTCGACCTCGCGGATGTCGATGGCCGGTGTCCAGTTGCGCTCGCCGGCGACAAATTCGTCGTTCACTACGCGCGGACCGTTGCCGAATCGGCGGTTCATGTCGCGCCGCCAGCACGCGAGAGCGTTGTAGGGGTCGTAACGGGTAATGGTCATGTCGTCATACTCCTCAGTCGCTTTTGCAATTGCCGGATCGAACCGGCCCTCGAACGAAAAGATGGGGCCGGCCACGCCAATTTCAACTCGGACCAGGGCTTCCGCCGATGCGAGTTCCGAACCCGGCCCGCCGACGCGCAAGGAACACCTGATAACCGCTGGGAGAGAACCGGTGTGCGGTGCGCGGAGCCGCATCGTAGGAGCGGTTATTCGCGTGAAGAAGTGCTTTAAAATCAATCGCTTGGAATGTTGTTCCATGCGAGTTCCCCACCCGGCGCACCGGCACGAGGACGCGCAGGGAACACCTGAAAACCGCTGGGAGAGAATCGGTGTGCGGTGCGCGTATCCGGCACCTTTAAAGCTCGTGCTTGCGCCCATCGTTGCGGTAAGCAGGTCCGCTTGGCGTGCCGGATGCGCGTACCGCATGCCGGTTCTCGGAGCTGGATCGAAGGAATGGTCCCCCGCGTTAATGAATTCAATAAAATCAATAGCCTGGAAAAAGTGTTCCATGAAAGCGCTGGTCCACCGAAGCTGGCAAGTGATGGTGACCGGTTGCCTCAGGCGGCGTAACCCCAGTACGTGAATCCTGCGATCTTCGGCGTCGAGGGGACGTACATCGTATCCAGCTGCCGCACGTCGAAGCCTCCCTCCGTCAGCAGCCGTGGAATCTCCCGGTTCAGGTTGCAGCCGCCGCCGATCCTGTTCCACAGAGGGTTGATGCGGTCCTGCCAGCGGCGCACGGCGGCATCGGGGGCGGCGCCGTGTTCGCTGAACAGCAGCTTGCCGCCGGGTTTGAGCACGCGGCGCATCTGTTGCAACGCTGCTTTCCACCCCGGGATGGTGCACAGCGTATAGGTCATGACGACGGTGTCGGCGCTGTTGTCGTCCAGTGGAATCTCCTCGCCCGGAAGGTCGAGCCATTCGACCGGAAACGGCGCCGCCTCGACCCGCGGCCGGGCTTTTTCGCGCATGCCGAGGGAGGGCTCGAGGCCCCAGACCATGTTCACCTTGTCGGGGTCGTAGAACTCGATATTGAGACCGGAGCCGATTCCGACCTCCAGGACCCGGCCTTCCGCCTCGGGCACGACCTTTTCACGCTGCTTGCGCACGGGCTTGGCGCCGCAGGCGAAGTCGATGAAGTGAGGCAGTATGTGTGTGTCGTAGAAACCCATGTCGTGTACTCGTTCAGTTTTTCGGATGGCCGCCGGCGCTCGATGGCGGCCGCTTCAGCGATCGTCCGCAATACGGAAAGTTGCGTTCACAAAGGTTGCGTTCACAAAAGTTGCGCTCACATCTATTTCAGCCTTCACGCCAGGTGGCGATCAACCGATCGTAGGGTACCGTGCGCCCGGGCGGCTTTTCGTTCGCGAGCGCAGCCTTCGGTGCGCCAGGCCGGTTCAGCCAGTCGGCCGGGTCCGATTCCGGGTTGAGTTTCGGCCCGCAGTCGCCCTGGATGCCGATGCGTTCCAACCGGGCGAGCACCTCGTCCTGTTCCCGGGCCAGTGTGTCCATGGCGTCCTGGGGCGAAACGGCGCCGCTCACGGCATTGGCGACGTTGGGCCACCACAGTTGGGCAAGCTTGGGGTAATCCGGCACGTTGGTTCCCGTGGGCGTCCACAGCACCCGGGCCGGGCTCCGATAGAACTCCACGAGGCCACCGAGCCTCGGCGCCTCGCGGGACATTGCATCGGAACGCAGGTCGGAGTCGCGTATCGGTGTGAGCCCGACCAGGGTCTTCTTCAGCGACACCGTCTTCGATACCACGAACTGGGCGTAGAGCCAGGCTGCCTTGCGCCGCTCGAGCGGGGTACTCTCGAGGAAGGTCCAGGATCCCGCATCCTGGTATCCGAGCTTCATGCCCTCTTCCCAGTAGGGGCCGTGGGGCGATGGGGCCATGCGCCACTTCGGCGTGCCGTCTTCGTTCACCACGGCGAGGCCGGGCTGGATCATGTCGGCGGTGAATGTGGTGTACCAGAATATCTGTTGCGCGATGTGGCCCTGGGCGGGCACGGGGCCGGCTTCCGAGAACGTCATGCCCTGGGCCTGTGGCGGGGCGAAGCGTTTCAGCCACTCCATGTACTTGCGCAGGGCGTAGACCGCCGCCGGGCCGTTGGCGGCGCCGCCGCGACTGACCGAGGCGCCCGCGGGGCGGCAACCCTCGGCGCGGATGCCCCACTCGTCCACCGGCGCGCCATTCGGAATGCCCGTGTCGCCGGCTCCCGCCATGGACAGCCAGGCATCGGTGAAGCGCCAGCCGAGGGACGGGTCTTTCTTGCCGTAATCCATGTGGCCGTAGACGCGCACGCCGTCCAGGGTCTGCACCTTTTCGGAGAAGAACTCGGCGATGTCCTCGTAGGCCGACCAGTTGACCGGTACGCCGAGTTCATAGCCGTAAGCCTCCCGGAACCGCTGCTTCAGATCCTCCCGGCTGAACCAGTCGTAGCGGAACCAGTAGAGATTGGCGAACTGCTGGTCGGGCAGTTGATACAGCTTGCCGTCCGGGCCGGTGGTGAAGCTTCGGCCGATGAAATCGTCGATGTCCAGGGTGGGCAGGGTGACATCGGCGCCGTCCCCGGCAATGAAATCCGACAGCGGCACCACGTAACCGTAGCGCGAGTGCGTGCCGATCAGGTCGGAGTCGTTGACGTAGGCATCGTAGACGTTGCGGCCGGACTGCATCTGGGTCTGCAGCTTCTCGATGACATCGCCTTCCTGGATGAGATCGTGGGCGACCCGGATGCCGGTGATCTCCTCGAATGCGCGCGCGAGCACTTCCGATTCGTACTTGTGCGTGGTCAGCGTTTCGG
Organism: Candidatus Azophilus sp.; assembly: GCA_965221465.1. GTDB lineage: Bacteria > Pseudomonadota > Gammaproteobacteria > Pseudomonadales > Azotimanducaceae > Azophilus. The sequence goes on along the minus strand of OZ244892.1, from coordinate 3,353,655 downwards.
AGACGACACTCAATTCCATGTCGCGGTAGGGTGCGGCGGCTGCGGTGAACCAGGCCAGTTCCTCGAGTTGCTCTTCGACGGACAGCGTCGATGGCTGAAACTCGGCTTCGGCCCAGCGCACCGCATTGGCGGCAAAATCGACTGCCGCCTCGTCGGGTTCCTGCTGCTGTTCGTTTCCGCAGGCGACCAGGCTTGCGAGCAGAACGGCAATCGCAAACGCGCGTCGAATCATGAGTTCTCCCGCCTCCTCGGGCACTCGCGTCAGTATAGAGACTGCGGGTGCGGGGAAAAACAGCCTACGGGCACTGCTCGGGATCTTTCTTTGCAGTTTTGTCGCGAGAAAGTCAGGCGCCGGCGGCGGCGAGGGAACCTCTGATCGGGTTGCGTTTGCAGTGCGCTTCACTCGCTGCGAACAGGAGTGGTGGTGTTGCCGCGCGCTACCATCACGCCCGCCAGGCTGCTCTGAACGGAGGTGCCCTGGCGAGCCGGTCAGCCCTTTTTCATGAGCAGGAAAGCGTAACCGAGGCTCAATGTGCTCGCGCCGACGATGGAGATGTCGGTTGCCGCCAGCCAGAGGATATGGATGAAGGCGCTGCCGAGCAGGCTGATGAAGAAGCGGTCTCCCCGGGTAGTGGCAATCGGCAGGAAGCCGCGGCGCTCGACGGTCGGCCGGCGCAATTCCAGCAGCGTCATCGCGGCAAGCGCCAGCGCGACCCCCGCGAAGAAGACGGCCGTCGGCCAGGTCCAGGCCATCCATGCCATCAGACTCTCCCCATGGCGAAACCGGTGACCAGATGCCGGCGCACGAACCAGACCACGGCGATGCCGGGCAGCACGGTCAGTACCCCGGCGGCAGCGAGCACGCCCCAGTCGAGGCCCGCGGCGCTGACCGTTCGGGTCATTGCCACGACGATGGGTTTGGCATCGCTCGCCGTCAGCGTACGGGCGATCAGCAACTCGACCCAACTGAACATGAAGCAGAAGAACACCGTGACGCCAATGCCGTTGCGAATCACGGGTATGAAGATGCGGAAGAAGAACCAGGCCCGGGAGTGGCCGTCGATGCGTGCCATCTCGTCCAGTTCCCGGGGCACCGCCGACATGAACCCTTCGAGGATCCAGACGGCCAGCGGCACGGTAAAAAGGCAATGCGCGAGCGCCACCGCCAGGGGCGTGTCGAACAGGCCGATGGCCGAATAGAGCTGGAAGAACGGCAGCAGGAAAACGGCCGGCGGCGCCATGCGGTTGGTCAAGAGCCAGAAGAACAGTTGCCGGTCGCCGAGAAAGCGGTAGCGGCTGAACGCGTAGGCCGCGGGCAATGCGAACGCCACCGACACGATGGTATTGATGACCACATAGGTCAGCGAGTTGCCGAACGCCTCGTACCAGGCGGGCGTGGTGAAGATCTCGATGAAGTTGTCGAAGGTCGGATTCGCCGGTACCAGTTCCAGACGGCCGGTGATGTCGCGGTTCTGCTTGACCGCCATGGTCAGGAGCCAGTACAGCGGCAGCAGCAGGTAGGCGCAGTACAGGTAGAGCGACCAGTGCGCCTTCTTGCGCTCAGCGATCACGATCGCCCCCCTTCATGACGGCGGTGTAGAACAACCAGCAGAGCAGCAGGATGAACAGAAAATACAACACCGAAAAGGCGGCCGCCGGGCCCAGGTCGAACTGGCCGACCGCCATGCTGGTCAGGTACTGGCTGAGAAAGGTGGTGCTGTTGCCCGGGCCGCCGCCGGTCAGCACGAAGGGCTCCGAGTAGATCGTCAGGCTGTCCATCAGGCGCAGCATCACGGCGATGGTCAGCACGGCCTTGAGGCGCGGCAGTTCCACGAACCGGAAGACCTGCCAGGTGCTCGCCGCATCGAGTTCGGCGGCCTGGTAGCACGCGCGCGGTATCGATGCGAGCCCCGCGAACACCAGTAGCGCGACCAGGGATGTCCAGTGCCAGATGTCCATCAGCAGCAGCGTGATCCAGGCATCGATTGCAGAACCGGTGTAGTTGTAGGAGATGCCGAGGGCAGAGACGGCGGCGCCGAGCAGGCCGATGTCGGGTCGCGCGAAGATCTGCCAGACGGTGCCCACCACGTTCCAGGGAATGAGCAGCGGGATGGCCAGCACGATCAGGCAGGCGGCTGTTGCACGGTTGTTGCGCGGCATGGCGCGCGCGATCCAGATGCCGAGCGGCACTTCGATTGCCAGCACCAGGCCGGTGAACAGGATCTGCCGCTCGAGCGCATCGATGAAGCGCGGGTCGCGCAGGGTTTCGCGGTACCAGTCGAGGCCGACGAAGATGCGGGTATCGATATCGAAGATGTCCTGGACGGAATAGTTGACTACCGTCATCAGCGGCAGGATGGCGGTAAACGCAACCACCAGGACGACGGGCAGCACCCCCAGCCATGCCTTGTTCGTTCGCACCGCCGATCAACCCCGACAGCCGGCCCGGAACACGGCGCGCGCCGGGCGGCCGCCACGAAAACCGCGCGCTTCGGTGGTGAGCCTGATTCGGGCGCTATCGAGCATGAGCCACCAGGCGGTCATCGCGGTAGGCGACCAGTCGGGTCGGGTCGATGTGTATGCATGTTTCATCCGGGCCGGTGTTGCGGTCTGCGCTGTTCGTTCCCGGCGCGTCGGCCATCGCTCCACCGGCTGTTTTCCCAGCCGTCAACCCATCCAGGCGCTGTCGAACATGGACGACGGTCTTGCCGAGCCGGGCGGTGACCAGACCCACGGGTTCGCCTTCTTCCGTGCCGAGCACGCGGATGCCCTGCACGTCGACGGGGATGCCGGACTCGGCGCCCGCGTCCATGGCCGCAATTCTCGCCCACTCCGGCCGGAAGCCGACTGTGCAGGGTCCGTCCGGGTATTGGCCTGCGGCGACGACGCGCTTGCCGATGCGCAGCTTCCCGCCGATTGCTTCGGCATCGACCAGGTTCATGCCCGGCGAGCCGATGAAGCCGGCAACCACCCTGTGCGATGGCGTTTCGTAGAGTTCCACGGGCGTCCCGGTTTGCAGGACGGCGCCCTCGTGCAGCATGGTGATCTTCTCGGCAAAGGTGAGGGCCTCGGCCTGGTCGTGGGTGACATAGACCATCGTCAGGTTCAGTTCCTGCTGGACGGTCTTCATCGCCCGGCGCAATCGCCATTTCGTAGCCGGTTCCACAGCGGTCAAGGGTTCGTCGAGCAGCACCACCGAGGTGTCCGGCCGGGCCAGGGCGCGGCCGATGGCGACCAGTTGCTTCTCGAACAGCGACAGGGCATCGGGCTTTCTGTTCAGCAGCGGGACAAGTTCGAGCAGTTCGGCAACCTCGCCGACCCGGGTGCCCACGGCCGCTTTCGACCAACCCCTGTTGGCCAGCGCAAAGCCGATATTCCCCGAGACCGTCAGGGATGGATAGAGCACCGGAAACTGGAAGACCTGGGCGACGTTGCGCTCGGCGCCGCCGACCTCGGTGACGTCCCGCCCGTCGAAGCGGATATTCCCGGATTGCGGCCGCAGCAACCCGGCCAGCAGGTGCAGCAGGGTGGTCTTGCCGGCGCCGGAGCCGCCGAGAATGGCGTGAGCCTCACCGTCCGCAATCGCAAGCTCGATGCCGCTCAGCACCGCTTCCGCATCCGTGTAGCGATAGCTCAAGTCCTGAATGTCAATGGCTGCCATTGGTAGTCCGCCCCGGTTTGGGGTTGAAGCGCAGCAGGTCTGCCGCGTTGGCGTAGAGCTCGATCGTACTGCCCAGCGGCTGGCGGTAAAGGCCCGGCTGCCGTGCCACCCAGTGCCGCTCGCCGACGAAACAATGCAGCCAGGTCTCGGCGCCACTGGTTTCGAGACTTTCCAGGCGACCCTCGAAACAGAGGTCGTCCGGGCGCCGCCGGTTGACGAACAGGTGTTCGGGCCGCAGCGCCTCGCCGTTTCCCAGGATGTTCACCCCGGGGTTGCTCATCAGGTCGGCGGCGCGCATCGACTCGGGCTGCCGGTACACGTCGATCGGCGTGCCGCTCTGCAGCTTTTCGCGCCGGTCGAGCAGCACCACTTCGTCTCCCAGATTGAAAGCGTCCCTGGGGTCGGAAGTCATGTACACCACGGCCAGGTCGGCGGTGAGCAGCAGTTGCCGGAGCTGGGTTTCCAGTTCCTCGCGCAGCTTGTAGTCGAGGTTGACCAGGGGTTCGTCCATGACCAGCACCCGGCCTCCCTGTGCCAGTGCCCGGGCGATGGCGACCCGCTGCTGCTGGCCCCCGGACAACTCGCTCGGCAGTCTTTCGAGCAGCGACTCGATCTGCAGCCGACCGGCCAGTTCGCGCACGGTGCGGGCGATGGCCCGGGCATCCTCGCCCTGGGCGACGAGCGGCGAGGCGATATTGCGGAAGACGTTCCAGTTCGGGTAGTTGACGAAAGCCTGATAGACGAGCCCGATCCGCCGGTGTCGGGCATCGATCCTGCCAATGTCGATGCCGTCCAGATTCAGGGTCCCCGGAGGCGACGGTTCCAGCCCCGCGATCGTCCGGGCAAGGCGGCTCTTGCCGGAGTTGTTGCGCCCGAGCACCACCGAAATCGCCCCGGCCGCAAATCGGTGGGTGAATCCGCGCTCTCCGCCCAGATCGAGTTTGGTGATGGCAAGCATTGGGTAGTTATACCCTTTTGCGCCGCGCATCTCAGCGGGCATGCGCACTGTGGGCGGCCAACCGGTCGGGGAACTTGCCGTTTTCCTCGGGCCGTCCGGGGGAGTGTGAATCAGAGAAAAAAATTAATACAAATAGAAACCATTATCATTTAGTATGGCGTTTCGTCCTCAGAAGTGTTCGCCATGCTTTACACGCTCTACCCCAAACCGGAAGCCTTCGGGAGTCGACTTCGCTGGATGGCATGCAGGCTGTCATGGCTTTGCAGTCCCTTGTTGTTTGCAACGATCTGCCCTGCCCAGGCAGAACAGGAAACCGGGGCCGACAAGCCATTCCAACGAATCGAACAGGTGCTGGTTATCGGTGTCCGGGAAACCGTTCCCGGCTCGGGCAGCGTCGTTTCCACCGAGGAACTCGAACGATTCGACCCGACCGACATGCACCAGGCGATTTCAGCCGTTCCCGGCATCTATGTGCGCGAGGAGGACGGTTTCGGCCTAAGACCGAACATCGGCATTCGTGGCGCCGCCGCGGAGCGCAGCCAGAAGATCACCCTGATGGAAGACGGGGTGCTCATCGCTCCGGCGCCTTATTCGGCCCCGGCCGCCTACTATGTGCCAAACATCAGCCGCATCACGGGTGTGGAGGTGCTCAAGGGCCCGTCGGCCATTCGGCACGGTCCACATACTGTCGGCGGCGCCATCAATCTGGTGACGCGGGACGTTCCGGCGGAGTCGCTTTCCGAGCTGGATCTGAGCTATGGCAGCCACGCCTTCCACAAGGCAGCCATCGCCCACGGCGGGCCGCTCGGCAACTCGAACTTCGGTTTCCTGCTCGAGGGTCTGCGTTATGCCAGCGACGGCTTCAAGGAACTCGATGGCGGGGGCAATACCGGTTTCGTCCGCAACGACATCGGCGTCAAGCTGAGTTGGACGCCGGGCAGCCGGTTCTATCAACGGCTCACGCTGAAGCTCGGCTACGCGGATGAGGATTCGAACGAAACCTACCTGGGCCTCACGGACGAAGACTTCGCGGCCAATCCCGAACGCCGCTACCCGGCTTCGCAACTCGACCGCTTCCAGTCCGAACATTTCAATGCGCACCTCAACTACGGCCTGTTGGTCGGCGGCGTCAGTCTCAACGCGAAGGCATACTGGAATCGCTTCGAGCGCCGCTGGAACAAGCTGGCGGGATTCTTGGCCGGCAGTTCCCTGCAATCCGTGCTCGCCGCACCGCCACGATACAGCCAGCAATACGACCTGCTCGTCGGCGCCATGGATTCGATCCCGGTCGACGACCAGACCCTGAAAGTCACCGACAGCGATCGCGTTTTCAATTCGCGGGGCGTTCAGGCGACGGTGGTTGCGGATGGCGCGTTCGGCGCGTTCGACCATCGATTCACCGTCGGTGTACGCCTGCATGGCGACGAGGTGGAGCGCGACCATCGGCCGCGAGGCTATCTCATGCGGGGGGGCGAAATGGTCTGGGACGAATTCGACAGGCCACCCAGTGTAGTGGACCGAGCGGATACGATCGCGCTGGCGGCATTCGCTTCCGAGGAACTGAACTGGCGGGGCCTCCAGTTGACGCTCGGGCTGCGCCATGAGCAGATTGAGGGCAAATCCGAAGACCTGCGGACTGGCGCGACGCTCGACAACAGGCAGTCGGTGCTGTCCCCGGGATTCGGAATCTTCTGGCAGGTCACGGATACGCTCGGTGTGCTCGGCGGCGTCTACCGTGGGTTTTCGCCCGCCGGTCCGGGATCGTCCGGCGTCGATCCGGAACGAAGTCTGAATTTCGAGTACGGCCTTCGCTGGCGCACTGCCGCCCTGCAATTCGAAGCCGTGGGCTTCCTGAGCGATTACGAAAACCTGATCGGCCGCTGTCGTGTCAGCGATTCCGGCTGCGACGCGGGTGAGGAGTTCAATGGCGGTCGCGTGAAGGTTCATGGGGCTGAACTCACTGCCGCCTGGACCCGGGAGTTGACGCCCGGTATCGGCCTCGATTTGGATCTGGTCTATACCTACACCGACTCGGCATTCCAGACAGGCTTTCTTTCCGGCTTTTCGCAATGGGGGCTGGTGCACGAAGACGACGAATTGCCGTACCTGCCGCGCCACCGGGGCCTCGCTCGCATCGGCCTTTTTGGTGCAGCCTGGGAACTGTCCGCCGCCGTCAGGCACCAATCGAAAATGCGCGAAGAGCCCGGACAGGGGCCGGTAGCGAACGGTCTGCATGCGGACGGCCATGCAACGGTCGACCTGACGGCCAGGTGGCACTTTCGAAAATCCACCCTGTTGCAGTTGGTGGTGGGCAACGTGCTCGACCAAAACGCAATCGTCTCCCATCGGCCATACGGCGCCCGCCCGAACCGGCCGCGCTGGCTGACGTTTCGCATTCGTCACCGGTTCTGACCGTCTACCCCGCATCCGAATTACGCTGGGCAAATGCTACGATGTGAAGCGGGCGATTGAGCTTCCGGAGGCATGGCCCCCTGCAGGGGGTCGAACAGGAGTATGAGTACGAATCCGAACCGCAGCAGAAAAGTGTCGCCGGCCTGGCTCGCGATACTTGGCCTGATGCTTTCGGCATCGGCTTTCGCAGCAGGGGCGGATTCCGCTTTGCTCGGCACCTGGGCCGTCAACATCGAGCGTAGCCAGGCCATTCAGCCCGACAACGCGAATGTGCGCTGGTGGGAAGGGCTGGAGGGCAACTTCTCGACGCAGGTGAGTGTCGGTGGCGTGGGCGTACCGGTGGGCGGCGGCGCCAAGCCCGAAGGCGACGCCGGCGTCCCCAACCCCGAGATGCTGCGCTGCCAGAGTTTCAGTATCGCCACCGACGAGCACGGCCTGGTGCTGAGCTATCACGGCGTCGGCGAAGAGAAGATCCGGCCCGGCGCGTATCGGGGGCTGCACAGCGCCTGGTCGGCGAAAAAACTGACCTCGAATTACGAGTCGAGCAAGCGCAAGGTGAATCGGACGCTGGAAGTCCAGCGGGACGGCAGCCTGCTGATGTCGGTGATCATCAACCCCCGCAAGGGCAAGACCCGCCGTTTCAAACGCGTATTCGACCGCAGCGGCTGATTCGACGGATTTGCGACGCCCGCCGGCCCCAAATCGATCTTTCACGAAGAGATTGGCTGCGGCGGTGTTGCGAGCCCTGGCCGATAACCCCATATGCCCGGCACGCTGTGGGGCCGCACTTCGGGCAGGCGGATCGGAGCAGGCCGGCCTGGCGGTTGGCCGGATGTGTCGGGAAGGCTGCGGCTGCCCCGGCCCTTCTGCGGTACGCTGAACGGTAGCGCCGTTGTGAAAGACTGGCTTCCCGGTCAGTAGGCGTAACTTGCCTGCAACCCCAGCGGCAGCCCCGTGGCCCAATAGGCGAGCAGAAAGAGCGTCCAGACCACCAGAAATGCCACCGAATAGGGCAGCATCATCGACAGCACCGTGCCGATGCCCGAATGCTTCACGTAGCGCTGGCAGAACACCACCACGAGTGGAAAGTAGGGCATGAGCGGCGTGATGATGTTGGTGGAGGAATCGCCAATCCGGTAGGCCGCCTGGGTCAGGTCGGGTGACAGCCCCAGTTGCATCAGCATGGGCACCAGAATCGGCGCCAGCAGCGCCCATTTCGCTGAAGCCGAGCCGACGAACAGGTTCACCACGCCAGTGATGAGGATGACCCCGATAACGGTGACGAAGGCCGGCAGCGCCGCGGCTTTCAGCAGGGCCGCGCCCTCGAGCGCCATCAGCGCCCCGAGATTGGAGCGCCCGAACTCGGCGATGAACAGCGATGCGAAGAAGGCCATCACCAGGTAATAGGCCAGTCCGCTCATCGCCTGGTTCATGCCGGCGATGATGTCCCGGTGCCCGGAAACGGTCTTTGCGGCGTAGCCGAAAACGATGCCTGGCAAGATGAAGACGATGAAGATGAGCGGCACGATGCTCTTCATCAGCGGCGCCGAACCCACGGTCAGATACCCGTCCGGCGATCGCCAGGCCGAGCCTTCGGGCAGCATGCTGGCGAACAGGGCCAAAAGTGTCAGCGCCATGACCGCAAGCGCTGCTGTCAGGCCCCGGCGTTCGTCCGCCGAAAGCGGCTCGAGCCTGGGCGCGTCGGCGAGGTCGCCGTCCAACGTGGTTCCGGAGAGCCGCGGCTCGACGACCCGGTCGGTCAGGTACCAGCCCAAGGCGATGATCGGCAGGGTGGAAGCGGACGTGAAGAACCAGTTGTTCAATGGGTTCAACACGATTTCGGGGTCGATGATCTGGGCGCCGGCCTGGGTGATGCCCTGCAGCAGCGGGTCCAGCGCCGAGGGCACGAAATTGGCGCTGAAACCGCCGGAGACGCCTGCGAAAGCGGCGGCGATGCCCGCCAGCGGATGCCGGCCGGCCGCCTGAAAGATCACGGCGCCGAGAGGAATTACCAGCACGTAACCCGCATCCACGGCGGTGTGGCTGACGATCGCGATCAACAGCACCATGGGCGTGACGATCGCCTTCGAAGTCACGTTCATGAGGGCTCTCAGGCCGGTGCGTATGAAACCGGTGTGGTCGGCGACGCCGATACCGAGCATGGCAAGCAGCACCACGCCCAGGGGATGAAACCCGACAAAGGTGGAGACCATCTGCGATAGAAAGTGGGCAAGCTGTTCGGGCGTGGCGAGATTGCGAATCTCGAGCGCAGTACCCGTGCGCGGGTCGATGTGGGTATAGCTGAACTGGGAGAGCACGGCCGACAGGATCCAGACGGCGATCAGCAGCAGCAGGAACAGTACCGCCGGATCCGGCAGCCTGTTGCCCAGCGCCTCGACCCGGTCCAGCATTCGCAGCAGCCGCGTCCGTGTCTGCACGCCGCCTGTCGCGCCCGATTCGCTCATGATTGTTCCGCCCATTCGCTTCGCCGTTGGCTATCATAACGGCTGCATTCCTCGAGCGGGGCCACCGGCCGCGAGGTGTTGCCTCGGAACAACAGAATGGCGGTTCCGGGCTTCGGGTCGATTGAATCGAATATGCGCAAGATTCCGGACAATGCAATCGCGTTCGAATTCATCCGCGCCGGGGGCCCGGGTGGGCAGCATGTCAACAAGACGTCGAGCGCGGTGCAACTTCGCCTGAACCTGGACCGCGCCGGGTTGCCGGAACCCGTTCGCGAACGGCTGGTGCGCCTGGCCGGCCGGCGCGCCAACCGGTCCGGCGAGATCGTCATCACGGCGAACCGGTTCCGCTCGCAAATGCAGAACAGGAGCGACGCCCTGGCGCGGCTCGACAGCTTGCTCGCACGAGCCTGGCGCCACCCCAAGGTGCGGATTCCCACTCGGCCGACGGCCGCATCGAGGGCGCGGCGGCTCACCGGGAAGAAGTTGCATGCCGAAAAGAAGCTGCTGCGCAAGCCGCCGGCCCTCGACGGATGAGCACCGGACACCCGCACCGCACACCGCCTCGGTCTCGGCCGCGGGGTACGATTGCCTGACCCGCATCCGTCACCAACTTCCTGCTGCGGATGTCGATGCATTCGCCCTGTGCGTTTTGCTTCAGCGACGAAACCTCGACGCCCTCGCGACGAAAGCAGGTGAGATATCGGGGCTGACCGTCAGTCAGCAGTCGCTGTTGGTGGGGAATCCCCGAAAATTGCGCCAAGGTCGGCGATGATCGCGCCGGGCGCCGATTGGAGGTTGTGCCGACACCCGGAATTCAGGCGTCTTCTTCCAGCAATCCGGACAACCGCTCGGATGCCTCGGCGAAATCCTCCATGAACTGATACACCACCTGCCGCGCGGATTGCACGTGGTTCATCAGGCCCACGGCCTGGCCGACAAAATACGTGGTGAGTTGCCGGGCGCCCGAATGGCCCGAGTCGGCAAGTTTTGAAATTCTGGTGAGCGCCGGTTCGCTGACCAGCCCCTGCAACGGCATCGGCAACGGCTCGGGAGCTTCTTCGGCGTGCCAGGCGTCCGTCCATGCCGAACGGAGCTGCCGCGTGTACTTGCCGGTTCGGCTCCGGGAGCGCACCGTCTGCCGCGAGTTGGCGCTCAGGAACTTTTCCTTGACCGCCGGTGCCGTTTCCGCCTCTGCCGTGGTCAGCCAAACGGACCCTGTCCAGGCGCCGTGGGCGCCCATTGCCATCACTGCCGCCATTTGCCGCCCCGTGGCGATGCCTCCGGCCGCCAGCACGGGGATCTCCGCGTAGGGTTGCAGGGCTTGCAGCACTTCGGGGATCAGGACCAGGGTGGAAACCTCGCCGCAGTGACCGCCGGCCTCGGTGCCGGACACGACAAGAATGTCCACCCCGGCTTCGGCATGCTTGATGGCGTGTTCCCGGGCGCCGGTCAGTGCGGCGACGGGTACGCCCTCGCGCTTTCCCCGCTCCAGCATGAAGGGGGGCGGCACTCCCAGGGCGTTGGCGATCAGCCTGATGGGATGCGTGAACGCGCAGTCGAGCAATTCGGCGGCGCCTTTCTCCCGCATGCTGTCGCCCGCTCGGTCGGATGGCCCGGATTGGTAGATGTCGTCGCTGTCGATGTCGAAGCGCGCCAGCAGGTTGCGGACGTATTCCTTGTGTTCCGGGGGAATCCGCGCCTCGATTTCTTCGGCCGTCAGCGACTCTTCCCTGCTGTCCATGCTCGTGGGGACGATCAGGTCGAGGCCGTAGGGCCTGCCGTTGACCTGCTCATCGATCCAGGAGAGTTCGATATCCAGGGTCTTCGGCGTGTGACTGACCCCGCCGAGGACGCCGAACCCGCCAGCGTTGGTCACGGCTGCGACCACGTCCCGGCAATGACTGAAGGCAAACAGGGGGAATTCGCATCCCACCAGGTCGCAGACGATCGATTTCATTGGCTTCGTGTCCCCAGGGTTCGAGTCCCAACTCTAGCACGCGCTGGCCGCTTCCGAAGCGCCACTGACCGCTATCGCCACATGAACATGCCGCCACAGACCGTTAGCGCCTGGCCGGTCATGTGGCCGCTGGCGTCGGAGGCCAGGAAGACGGCAACCCCTTTCAGGTCGTCCGGTTCGCCGATACGGCGCAGCGGCGTACCGGCAATCACCCCGCGCGCGGCCTCTTCGCTTTCCCAGAGCACCCGCGCGAAGTCGGTCTTGATGGTGCCGGGGCAGATGGCGTTTACCCGAATCCCCTTCGGGCCCAGTTCCAGGGCCAGATTTCTCACCAGCCCCAGTTCGGCGATCTTGGAGATGTTGTAGGTGCCGAGCACCTCGGATGGGAAAAAGGCGCCGGTGCTCGAGGTGATGACGATGGACCCTGCTCCCTTCTCCGCCATGTCCGGAGCCACCATCTGGCAGAGCCAGTGGTTGGAGCGCACGTTGGAACTCATGATCTTGTCGAAGGCCCAGTCGGGAATCTCCGACATGGGGCCATAGAAGGGATTGATCCCGGCATTGCAGACCAGGATGTCGATCGGCCCCAGTTCGTCGTGGGTGACCCGTACCAGGTTCTCCAACTGGTCCTTGTGGCCGATGTTGCAGGAGACCGCGATGGCGGCGCCTTCCCCGCATCGCTCGTTGATGCGGCCGGCCGCCTGTTCGCATTGATCGAGCTTGCGGCTGGAGATGACGACCCGGGCGCCGTGTTCCGCCAGCGCTTCCGCCATGGCCAGCCCCATGCCCTTGGAGGCGCCGGTCAAGAGCGCGACCTTGCCGCTGAGGTCGAAAAGTTCCGTTGTGATGGCCACCGGTGAATCTCCTTGTATCTGCGATTGTCGTTTGCGGCTCGCCGCCGCCAGCCGAGCCCTATTGTATTGGTGTCGCGAACGCGGTCGCCAGCAATCGGGGTCTGGAATGTTCGGCGCGGTTTCGGCTAAACGGGGCTCGATGCGGCCTGAATCGCCATGGCGAAAATCCAGCCGCTCATGGCCAGCGACACCAACAGTGCCGCCAACCGTGCCGGCCCAAGGTTCGCCAGGGAAAAGAGGCCCTGCAGCAGGGATGCCGAGACCCACAACGGAGCCGCCAGAGACCAGTCTTCGGCCGGGTCGACGCCTGCGGCCAATGCGGTCATGTTGGCCACTGCGAAGACGATCAACAGTTCCCAGTGGTCCAGGGGCGCCGTCCAGCCCCTGGGGCGGGCACTCGTTCCGCGCACGGCGCCGATGGCGCTCCAGATGCAGGCCAGAGCGGCGGCGAGCGCGAAGCAGATGACGTGAAGGATCAAGAACCGGCCGCCCTGCCGACATTGGAAACAGGTGACGAGCCCGGCTCGTCAGCCCCGCCTCGAATGCGGGGCGCCCGGGCGTCGACTGCTTTTTTTGGATGGCGCATAGGGTCTTTCCCACGGGCCGGCGTTTCGTAACGCCGGAAATGCCCATTGTACCCAACCAGGCTATGCCCCGGCGTCCTGCGGCGGTCGGCCGACCCTGCCCGGAATCCGCCGGGAGAGGTTCTCACCGGGCATTCCAGCTTGATTGAAGGCCCGGGCCGTGCGGGCTCGCCCCGGCGTCCGTTTGGATTATGATACGCACCCGCAGTGAATGGACTGGGAAGCGTCATGAAAGCAGTGAAAATTGTCGGTGTCTTGCTTGGTGTCTGGGTGCTCATCGTCGTCGCGTTCGAATCGCTGATCGGGTATTTGCAGCCTGTCTCGCCGGATACCGTGACCATCACCACCTTCGATGCCGAGGGCAATTCGTTCGACCGGGTGCTTTCCGGTCTGGAGTCCGAAGGAGAGTTCTACGTGGCGGTCAATCACTGGCCGCGAGCCTGGTACCGCAGGTTGCTCGAGAATCCCGATGTGCGCATCACGCGCAACGAAGAAACCCTGGATTACGTAGCAGTGCCGGTGTCAGGGGAGGAAGCGTCGCGAGTGGAGCAGGAATACCCGCGCGGCGTCGTGGTGGGTTTTCTGATGGGATTCGCGCCCCGGGTCTTCATCAGGTTCGACCCCGCCGCCTGACCAGAGCCGCAGCGGCGGAGAATCGTTCGATGCTCAAGCCGCTCTGCCCTGGGACATGCCGTCTTTGGGGTCCAGCGGGGCCATGAAGTAGCACAGGCAGTCCTGTCGGACGACGCCTGGGTCGGTCGTGTACATGGCGGGCACGACCGGGCTCTTGAGCAGGATGCGGCCGTTCCGAATTTCGAAGTAACGGCTGGTGACATTCTTCTGGCCGTTGTCGAGCACTTCCAGGCCGGGGCCTCCCGCGGTGACGCCGAACAGGGTGCCGACCGGCAACCTGGCGAAATTGGATGCCTCGATGGCATCGTCGAGCACCAGGTCGAAGCCATCCGCCCGGATTGGGGGCGCCGCTTCGGCGTCGCCGGTTGCCCCTCGGCGAAGCCAGTCGGCCGGGACCGTGTCGGAATCGCGGTTGGAGAAGACAAAGCGGGCGCCATCCGGTGGATGCACCCGAGCCAGGGTGCGGTACAGCTGCGTGCTCTTGGGTGCGGCTTCAGGGATGCGCTCCAGGGCGATCAGCTTGCAGAGGAAGCCGTAGGCGCGGCCCACGGCCTCTGCGTCGCCGACCGGACCCAACTCCAGCGCAACGTTGGGTGTTTGCGGGCTGAATGCCCGGGTCATAACCGTGTCGGGCTCTTCGATGAACACGGCCGTGTCGCAAAACAGGGCCGCCAGCCCCCGGCTCCCGGCGGAAAAGTCGGTAAGCACCGAATAGTGCGGGTTTCTGCCGGTGTTGTTGTGCAGGTCGACCACGGCCAGTAGCGGCTGCTTTGCGACACACCGCAGAACGTCTCGCGCCACGCCCTGGGGCTCTCGCCACATGCGATTGAAGTCCTGCTGGCCGGGCAGGGTGCGCATGCCGGCGGCCGCGGCTTCGACATTGCCGATGAGGATCATGAGTTCTCGTGGCGGGGTGGGAACGTCGCGCAGCAACCGCTGCACGGCGTACCAGCCGCTGGTCTCGTTACCGTGCAGCAGAACGCTGACGAACAGGGTTTGCGCAAGAGCGCCTGGCCCGCTCATGCCGGCTTTCAGGTGGAGCAACGTTGGGCCGCCGAGCAATGCCAGCAGTTCGTCCGGCTCTGCCTCCAGCAGCCCAGGCGGCACCGCTTCCAACTGGCGGAGTTCGCTCACAGCGGCCACGTATGTACGGGGTCGCCCTGCTCCTGCAGGCGAATGTAGTCGAGGACCAGATCGTTGGCGTGCATGCCGTTGCGCGCTATCCAGCGTTTCTGCCAGGCGGCGCCATTCTGAGTGGAGTCGACGCGGGCCTCGACGATGCCCAGGTACTCCTCGATTTCGGGCTCCGGAATGCCATAGCTTGCGAGGCCCCGGCGGGCCAACGGCAACAGCTCTTCGAGCAACAATTCGCGAATACCGATCTCGCCCCCATTCCAGCCCACCCTGGCGCCGAGCCCGTAGCGCGCTGCGTTGTAAAAATTGTCTCTGGCAGTCTCGAAGGTCATCCGTGTCTCGACGGGTTCGTTCATGAGCCCGAACCCTCGTACGAGCCCGTAGAACAGGGCGGCATTGGCAACGCAGTCCCTGATGGTCGGCCCGGCAGGAACGACCCGGTGCTCGATGCGCAGGTGAACCTGGCCGTCGTGGTCAAAACCGATCAGCGGCCGGTTCCAGCGCCAGATGGTGCCGTTGTGAAAGCGCGCGTGGCTGAACTCGTTCGGTGAACTGTCGTTGACGTAGGGCATCAGGATCGGGTGGTTTTCCTGGTTCTCCAGGAATAGCTCGAGCATGGATTGCTCCGCGAAGCCGTTGCCGAATCCCACACGCTTGGGATAGTGGCCGCCGACGTCGACGGCCTGCTCGAAAAGCGGGATGCGCGTCTCGTCCCACAGCGAGCGGCCGAACAGGGTCGGAGAGTTGGCGGAGACCGCGACCATCGGGGCTGAAGCAACCATGGAAGCATTGAAATCCCTGACGGCGTTTTCGGGCTTGCACTGCAGGTGTATCTGAAAAGATGTCGCCGCCGCTTCCAGCATCACGTCGGGGTGCAACATGTCAAGGCCGGCGCCGCCTTCGATCTGCAGATGCAGCGGCTTGCCGTCGCGAAGCGCCATCACCCGGTCGTTCAGGGCCTGGTAACGGACCATTTTCGACATGTGGTCCGAATTCAGCAGGGCGTCGCGGATGGTGGGCAGGATGCCCACGGTCACCAGGTGACAGCCCATCGCCTCGGCGGTTTCCTGGCAGGCTTGCCAGGTCGCCGCCAGTTCGTCTCGCAGCCGCGTGAAGGTGCGGCCCGCCAGGGCGGTGGGGCTGCCGTTCAACTCCACGTTGAAGCTGGCAAGTTCCGGCACCACCAGCGGGTTGTTCAACCGTTCGAGAAAGTCGTGGTTCTTCGGCAGGGGATTGCCCTCGGGGTCCACCAGCCAGGCTTCGAGTTCGAACCCGGCGATGTCGCCCCGCCGGCTGAAGCGGGACGAAGCGAACTGCTCGGCGAGCAATCTGGTCTCTTCGTCGAGACGAAACCGGAAGATGCTGAAGTCCTCCGCGTTGAAATGCCGGCGGGGAATTTCGTCGCCCATGTCTTCTCCCTACCGCGTCTGCGGCCAGCAACGCAATGGTGAATCCGGCAGTCGGGGCACACCCGCGACGATGTCGTTGCAGCCGACCGCAGCCGGCCCTGTCCCGGGTGTGCCATGCGGACGATCGACTGTCTGTCGTAGCCGGGCCTCAGCCCGGATTTCCGCCAGTACCGTCAAGGGTTCCTTCCCCGAATTCCAGCCAGATTGTGCGGCGACACCGTCTTTTAGCACGTTCGTTGGCGGGACGCAGCCAAAGATCCGTGACCGAGACGGCGTTGCCCCGGCCCGCCAAGCCAGCGGTCCGAGTGCAAAAGTTGACCCGGTCAGGATCGTGACCACCGATCGGGGAGCTGACCCGCATCCGTCACCAACTGCCTGCTGCGGACGCCGATGCGCAGGGAACACCCGCCAACCGCTGGGAGAGAATCGGTGTGCGGTGCGTGTATCCGGCGCTGTTTGGGCTTGTGCTTGCGCCCATCGTCGCGGTAAGCATCTCCGCCTGGTGCGCCGGATGCACGTACCGCATACCGGTTCTCGGGGCCGGATCGAAGCAACGGCTCTCCGCGTCAGTTAATGCTTTAAAATCAATAAGTTGAAAATTTTTTCCGTGAAAAGGGAATCCCCTCGCGCTCCCCGGCTGAAGGCTCTCCTGCCGGTTTGATTTCGAAACGCGACGGTAATCGCAAGCCGCGCTTAACGCTTCCGGGCGGCCGGGTTCTGCAGCAGCCGCGTCAATCCGTAGAAAGCGGCGCCGGCGCCCACCAGCGCGAGACCCCACAGGGCTTCCTGCGGTCGTTCCATTAGAATGTAGGTCAGTGTCCAGCCGGTGACCGCGAGATAAACCAGTGCCGGGATGGGATAGGCGGTAAGCCGGTACGGCCTCGGCAGCGCCGGTTGCCTGATTCGCAGCACGAACAGACCGGCCACGGTGAGAAAGGTGCTCGAGCCCAGGGTGAACCCCGCGAACACCAGTATCGACTCGAACGATGCAGTCCAGATGAATGCCAGTGCCAGTACGGACTGAGCCGCAACCGCCACGGACGGCATGCCGTCGGCGTTGGTTCGCGCCAGCGGCCGGAATGCCCGGAAGTCCTCGCCGATTACCTGCAGCACCCGCGGCCCGGCCATGATCATCGCGCTGACCGTGGAGATCAGCAGCAGGGCGAGGGACAGGCCCATGATGTCGGCGCCCCGTTCGCCGAAGACGTGCCGGGCGGCGACATAACCCACGTCGAGTTTCCCCTTCATGGCTTCGATTGGCGCCGCGTATAGAAAGGTGAAATTCAGCAGGATGTAAAGGATTGCGACTGCCGCCGTTCCCAGGGCCAGCACCACCGGGAGTACGCGCTGGGGCTCCCGCAATTCACTGGAAAGATAGGTGACCGCATTCCAGCCGGTGTACGCGTAGCTGACGTAGATGAGCGCGACCGCAAAGGCGCCGCCGGTGAGCAGGGCGCCGTCGCCGCGTTCCGGAAGGAAGGATATGGGCTGACCGTCGCCCGCCTGCCGGAGAACCACCAGGCAGAAGACGACAATGAAGGCGACCTTCAGGCCGGTGAACCAGCGCTGGACGGCGCCGCTCCCCCGCCGGTGACCCATGTGCACCAGGGTGAGGACGACCACGAGGACGCTGGCGCAGGGCACCGGTGAGAGCGCGTCGAATACGGAGGACAGGTAGGCGCCGAAGGTGATTGCCGCGAGCGCCGTGGGGGCGGCGAAGCCGACGGTGGCCGATATCCAGCCGGAGACGAAGCCCGCAGCGGGGTGGTAGATGCGGCCGAGAAAGTTGTATTCGCCTCCGGACCGCGGCAGGGCCGCCCCCAGTTCGGCGTAGCAGAGCGCGCCGCAAAGCGCGGCGACACCGCCAACCGCCCACAGCATCAGGATCGCGAAGCCGGACTGAATCTCGAGCAGTTGAAAACCGAGGCTGGTGAATACGCCGGTGCCGATCATGTTGGCAACGACCACGGCAACGGCCGTTGCCGGGCTGAAACCGGCGGGTTTTCCATCCTGCGAATGCGGTTCTTTCACCGAGTGCGATCCTGGTGTCCTGTGTCACAAAACTGTAACGAAACGTTCATAAGGTGGCGGACGGTTGTTGTTGGAGTGCTGAAATGCCCGTCGCCCGGCACCTTCGTTCACTGGTTTGCGGATGCGCCTTGTCGCTCGCCGGCTGCTCGCTGGCAACTGCCGACGAAACCGGGGCGGTCGATGGCGCCGCGACCCCCGATACCGTTTCCGACTCGCGCCGGGGGAACATCTGTTTCGGCGGCATCGAAGACGGCAAGCTCATCCCCAATGA
Organism: Candidatus Azophilus sp.; assembly: GCA_965221465.1. GTDB lineage: Bacteria > Pseudomonadota > Gammaproteobacteria > Pseudomonadales > Azotimanducaceae > Azophilus. The sequence goes on along the minus strand of OZ244892.1, from coordinate 3,335,286 downwards.
CGACCGCGTCGACAACCCCTTCCGGCAGACGACCCTGCTCGGTTGCTCGATCGAAGGCGGTCAGCCAGTCTATCTCCCCGACCTGAAGCCGGCCATCCCCAACGGGGTCATGGCCTGAGGCCCGGTCCGACCCGGTCGCCAATGGAGGTGGTGAGGCTGGCAAGAGCAGCGTAAGCACCGGATGTGCCGAGCAGGCGCGCGTACGGTGGTTCACAGCACGTCGAGCGTGCGGCGAGAGCGCGGCCATCGGTTTCGTTGCGATTGACGGGCGCACCCGTTCAAACCCGCCCGGATCGTGATAGCCTCGCGTTGCGATGTGGCGAGTGCTTTCGATCGGTCTTTGTCTCTGCCTTTGCGGGGGCCTGTGGGCGGTTCCTCAGGGGCTCGCGCTTGGGGCTACTTACGATCCCGAACCGGCGGTTGCCGCTCCGACCGATCGAGGCCGCTATCGGGTTTCCTGGTCGAGTTCATTGCAACCGCTGGTCATCAATCGCATGCACGCCTGGGACATTCACGTCGCCAGCGCCGCAGGCGAGCCGATCGAAGGTGCGCAGATCAGGGTATCCGGCGGCATGCCGCAGCACGATCACGGGCTGCCGACGGCGCCGCAGGTGACAGCCGATCTGGGTCAGGGCAACTACCGCATCGAAGGCATGCGGTTCCACATGGGTGGCGCCTGGGAAGTGGTGATCGAAATCGAGGCGTTCGATGTCGAAGACTCGTTGACGGTGAAGTTGAAACTCTGACGGGGCGATGCCCCAGCCCGACAGGAAAGCGGTGACCGGGTGCACGCTGGATTCGTCTGCAAACGTAACCCGCGAACCAATGGGACCAGTCCAACCGGCTCCGAACGGAGAGGCGCAAGACGTCAAGAATTCGAGTGCGAATCTCTTACCTGCACAACCTGGCCGCGGTCGTCGCGATGATTCTGCTGCTGGCGGTGACCTGGGCCTGGTTTCGCACGCCAGCGCCCCAAGCGCCCTGGACCGACGAGGAACGATTGGCGCTGCAATCGCTCTGGCTCGGCAACCTGCCGCCATTGCCTCCGGATGCCGGCAACTCGGTGGCCGACGACCCCCGCGCGCAGCGTCTCGGCCACCGCCTGTTCTTCGATATGCGCCTCAGTGCAAACGGGCTCGTTTCCTGCGCCACCTGCCATCGGCCGACCATGCGGTTTGCCGAAGACCTGCCAAGAGCCGTCGGTCTGGAAATCGGCAATTTCAATACGATGAGTCTTGTCGGCGCCGCCTACAGTCCCTGGTTCTTCTGGGACGGCCGCAAGGACAGCCTCTGGTCGCAGGCGCTCAGTCCGCTGGAGAGTCCCCTCGAGCAGGGGGCCGCCCGCGTGACAGTGGCCATGGTGCTCGTGCAGGACGAGGCTTACCGCGAGCAGTATCAGAAACTGTTCGGGCCGCTGCCGAACCTCTCGGACCGGGGCCGGTTTCCGGAGAACGCTGGCCCCAACGGCGACCCGAATTCCGAGGCAGACTGGGCGGCAATGGCGCCGGCCGACAGGGAAGCCATCACGCGGGTATTCGTCAATCTGGGCAAGGCTCTCGGCGCGTACCAACGGCTCTTGTTGCCGGGCGAATCGGAGTTCGACCGCTACGTCGAAGGCCTGCAGACCAGGGACTCGACGCGGTCCGAACTCGGACGGCGCGAAACCGAAGGGCTGCGTCTGTTTGTCGGCAAAGCCCGCTGCCTCGAATGCCACAATGGGCCGCTGTTCACCAACAACGAGTTTCACAACACCGGTGTGCTGCCCTTTCCGGGACAGCTCCCCGACAAGGGGCGGGTAGCCGGTGTCGCGAGCGTCAGGGCCGACCCGTTCAATTGCCTCGGCGCATACAGCGACGCAACGCCGGACGAATGCGCGGAACTGCGTTTCGCAAAGACGGGCGAAACATTGGCAGGAGCGCGCAAGACCCCGTCGTTGCGCAACCTCGGCGGAACCGGCCCCTACATGCACGCCGGGCAGCTGCGCACCGTTGGTGAAATCCTCGATCACTACAACCGGGCCCGGCCGGCCATTGTCGGACACAACGAAGCGAAACCGCTGGCGCTGCTGCCGTATGAACTGAAGCGGCTGGAGGCGTTCCTGTCGGCCCTCGACGCGCCCATGGCCGTCGCGCCCGAATGGCTTGCGTCGCCCGAGAACTACTCGACGATGTCGCCCACCTTCTGATGAATGACGTCGAGAAAGAGGTCGCGCAGCGAAATCATGCCCACGGTCTTGCCGTGCTCGACCACCGGCAGGTGACGCACGTGGTGCTTTCGGGTCAGGGCGATGCAATGAACGATGGTGTCCTCCCGGGTTACGGTCACCACGTCGCGGGTCATCACCTCGGAGACCTTGGTCTTCTGGGACGAGCGAATGTCCAGGATCACCTTGCGCATGTAATCCCGCTCCGACAGGATGCCGACCAGATAGCCGTCTATCTGCACCAGCACGGCGCCGATGTTTTTCTCGTTCATGAGTTTTAGTGCATCGAAGACCGACTCGAGCGGCCCGATCCAGACAACTTCTTCTGATTTCTCTTCCAGGATGTCGCCGACGCAGCGCACGTTGCCCTCCGGTGGTCTGCTGCCTCGCATAACAGTAGATGTCCCGTTCGAGGATCGCAACTCGCCCTAGCCGAGTCGCCGCTGTCGCGCAAAACGCAGGGAGCGGCCGGTTTGCTCGACTGCACTTCTGGGCGCCCGACAGTCCAGAGCGGGGGAGCGGGGGAGTGGCCTGCAAGGAAACCGCGCGGCGACATTCGCGCCAGTGCATCGGTATTCACAGCAGGGATGGCGGCGATCTGGTTGGGCCATTCTGAGCCTGATCGATCGATGGAATTGTTTGCAGCAATGGCGTGGCTCATCTGTGCTATTCTCGCGCCCGAGGAATCATGTCGTGCTGAAGCAATTGAATCGCTGCAGGCGAATGCTGCATTTGCTGGTGGGTGTCGCTGCGCTCGTGATTGGCAGTGCCCAGGTTCTTGCCGATCGACACCTGCATGACACCGCAGTCCCGGAAGACGTCTGCCAACTGTGTGGCGTCTTCGGCTCGGCAGTGGCCCCGGACGCCAACGGCCCCGCTCTCGAGGCGCAGTCCTGGGCCGCGGTGGACTATCCCGGGATGGTTGCCGCACCCCTCGTATCCCGTCCGTTCGAGTACAGCCTCTCCCGGGCACCCCCGCTTTCCTGACTGACAAAACCGAAAGACCGCGGCCTCTCCCGGAAGCCGCCCCGTTTGTCGTCAGGAGGCATTCATGCAATTCAACAAACTGTTTTCATTCGCACTGGCCGGATTGCTGCCGGTGTTTGCATTCGCGGAAGAGGACCCGCCGGAACGCGCGGACCCGGTTCTGGAAGAAATCCTCGTCATCGCCCACCCGCTCTCGGCCGAGGGCATTGCCCAGGCCAGCGATGTACTGGCCGGCGAGGAACTCGACCGCAAGGTCGCCGACAGCATCGGGGCGACCGTGGGCAACGAACCGGGCATACACAACAGTTCGTTCGGCGTCGCGGCCGGCCGTCCCGTCATTCACGGCCTCGATGGGCCCCGGGTGCGCGTGCTCGAGGATCGCATCGATACCCTCGACGTTTCCGTCAGCAGCGGCGACCACGCGGTGACGGTGGATCCGTTCATTGCGGACCGCGTTGAAATCCTGAAGGGTTCGGCAACCCTGCTCTACGGTTCCGGCGCCATCGGCGGTGTGGTGGACACGCACACCGGACGCATACCGCACGAGGTACCCGAGGGTATCGACGGCAGGCTCGATGTACGTGCAGGTGACAATGGCGACGGCAGGAACGGCTCTTTCCGGCTCGACGGCGGCAGCGGCAGCTTCGCGTGGCATCTCGACGGCTTTGCAAGGGAACGGGACGACTACGACATTCCAGGGTATGCGGAGTCGGCGCGCTTCATGGCCATGGAAGAGGAACACGGCGACGAAGATCACGAGGGAGAGGAAGAGGAGGAACACGAAGAAGAGGAAGAGGACCACGAGGGCGAGGAGGATCATGCAGACGAGGAAGAACCGGCCTTCGGCACGGTGCCGGGTAGCGGCATGGAAACCTACGGGGGCGCTGCCGGCTTCTCGTTCGTGGGCGAACGCGGGTTCATAGGGGTATCGGTCAGCCGCATCGAGTCCGAGTACGGAATTCCCGGTCACGCCCATGAGCACGAAGAACACGGCGACGAGGACGAGGACCACGAAGAGGAGGAAGAGGGGCACGACGAAGAAGAAGAGGATCACGGCGAAGAAGAACACGGCGAAGAGGGAACGCCGATCGCCGATCTGAAACAGACTCGAATCGACATCGAGGCTGCCCTCGTCGACCCGTTGCCGGGATTCGCCAACCTCAATCTTCGGCTCGGCATCAACGACTACGAACATCAGGAAATCGAAGGCTCGGGAGAAGTCGCAACAGCCTTCGAAAACGATGCCTGGGAGGCTCGCGCAGAGTTGACGCACCGAGACTGGGCCGGCTGGAACGGCGCTTTCGGCGTGCAGTACGGCGACCGCGAATTCTCCGTCGTCGCTGAAGAAGCCTACACCCTGCCGGTCGATACCCGGTCCTTGGGGTTGTTCTGGGTCGGCGAGCGTTCGTTTTCCGCCGCTCAACTGGAGGCCGGCGCCCGCTACGACCGGGTGAAGCACAAGCCGGTTACGGGCGGCAGCAACACATTCAGCGGCCTGAGCGCATCGCTGGGGGCGATCGTACCCCTCGGCGATATCTGGCGAGCCAGGTTGCTCGCCGATTATTCCGTTCGCGCCCCGGTGGGCGAAGAGTTGTATTCGAACGGTCCGCACTTCGCCACGAGAAGCTTCGAGATCGGCGACCCTGACCTCGATGAGGAGAAGGCCGTAAACCTCTCGGCATCCCTCGATGCCCGGGGCGAGCGCTGGCTTATGCGTGGAACCGTCTACTTCACCGAATTCAGCGATTTCGTCTTTCAGCGCGCCACCGGCGAGGAAGAAGACGAGCTGGATGTAAGACAGTTCAGTCAGGCCGACGCCACCTTTGTGGGGGCGGAGCTGGAGGCTGCCGCTACAGTTGCGCTCTGGCAGGAGGGAAGCCTGGAAGTCAACGCCTTCTACGACATCGTCTCGGCGGAACTGGACGTATCCGGTAACGACAACCTGCCAAGGATTCCGCCGCAACGGGCCGGATTGGGCTTCTCGCTCGACTGGGCAAGCCTCGATGTCGACATCGACTACGCCCGGGCCTTCAAGCAGAACGATGTGGCCGAATTCGAGCTGGAAACCGACGCTTACGACGACTTGCGGGCCTACATCGGCTGGTCCGGCGTGTGGGACGATACGACGGTCACGGTTTTCGTTCAGGGCCGAAACCTGACCGACGACGAGCAACGGCTGCACACGTCCATCGTCAAGGATCTCGTGCCTCAGCCGGGCCGCACCATCGAAGCGGGGCTGCGGGTCGCTTTCTAGCCCGAATCCGTCACCAACTTCCTGCTGCGGACGCCGATGCACTCGCCCTGCGCAGCCGTGTGTTCCGTTTGCGAGGGGTATCCCCTCGCGCTCCCCGGCTGAAGGCTCTCCACCCGGTTTGACATACTGTCGAGTATGCCTGCACCGGCTTCCAGTCCGCGCGGCCGCGCAGGACGGCGCCTTTTCCTTCAGCGACGAAACGTCGACGCCCTCGCGACGAAAGTTGGTGACGGATGCGGGCTGGCCCGCTCAGTCTGCACGCGGCCAGCGATTTCCGACCGTTCGGAGCATCGTTCGCTTGGTCTTGCGGTTCCAGGACACTCCCTGGACCGCTGTCATCGACCCGTTGCCGGCACGACCGGTAACGGGTGGGTGACCCATCGCAGGGAATCCGGGCCGGCGTCTTTTTTCGTGGGTTCCGGGTGTGGTGCGGTGGCCTGCCTCAAGTTATTCTCCGCCGTCCGCAGGGACTGTGAGGGAATTTCGTGCAGGACATCATGGCCATGCTCGAGGAAAAACGGGCGCGCGCAGAACTCGGTGGCGGCGAGCAGCGTATCGGGCAGCAGCACGCCAAGGGCAAGCTGACCGCCCGGGAGCGCATACGCCTGTTGCTCGACGACCACAGCTTCGAGGAGTGGGACAAGTTCGTCGAGCACCGCTGCAACGACTTCGGCATGGACGAACAGAAGATCCCGGGCGACGGGGTCGTTACCGGCTACGGCACCATTCACGGCCGCCTGGTATTCGTTTTCAGCCAGGATTTCACCGTTTTCGGCGGCGCGCTCTCGGAAGCGCACGCGGAGAAGATCTGCAAGGTCATGGACCAGGCCATGAAAGTCGGCGCGCCGATAATCGGTCTGAACGATTCCGGCGGCGCCCGCATCCAGGAAGGCGTGGCCTCCCTCGGCGGCTATGCCGAGATCTTCCAGCGCAACGTACTGGCCTCCGGGGTGGTGCCCCAGATCTCGGTCATCATGGGGCCATGTGCGGGCGGCGCCGTCTATTCGCCGGCCATCACCGACTTCATCTTCATGGTGGAGGATTCCTCCTACATGTTCGTCACCGGCCCGGGTGTCGTTAAGACCGTCACCCACGAGGTGGTCACCCCGGAAGAACTCGGCGGTTCCAGCGTGCACACCCGCAAGTCTGGCGTCGCGGACCTGGCCTACCCGAACGATGTGCAGGCCATGCTGTTCACCCGCCGCTTCTTCGACTATCTGCCGGCCAACAATCGCGACAATCCGCCGCGCTGGCCCACCGACGACCGGGCGGACCGGCGCGAACCTTCCCTGGACACCCTGGTGCCTGACGACGGCGAGAAACCCTACGACATCAAGGAAGTGATCCTGAAGGTCGCCGACGAGGGCGAATTCTTCGAATTGCAGCCGGGCTATGCCCAGAATATCGTCATCGGCTTCATGCGGCTGCAGGGCTCGACCGTCGGTGTCGTGGCCAATCAGCCCATGGTGCTCGCCGGTTGCCTGGACATCGACGCATCGAAGAAGGGGGCTCGATTCGTGCGCTTCTGCGATGCGTTCAACATCCCCATCTTCACCCTGGTCGATGTGCCGGGGTTCATGCCGGGCACCGCCCAGGAATACGGCGGCATCATCAAGAACGGAGCCAAGCTGCTGTATGCCTACGCCGAGTGCACGGTGCCCAAGGTCACGCTCATTACCCGCAAGGCCTACGGGGGCGCCTATGACGTGATGGCCTCCAAGCACCTGCGCGGCGATGTCAACTTCGCCTGGCCGAGCGCGGAGATCGCGGTGATGGGGGCAAAGGGCGCGGTGGAGATCATCTTTCGCAAGGAAAAGGACGACGAGGGCCGGATTCAGGTTCGAACCGACGAGTACCGCGACAAGTTCGCCAACCCGTTCGTGGCCGCGAGCCGCGGTTACATCGACGATGTCATCGCGCCCCGTGAGACGCGCGAGCGCATTTGCCGGTCTTTTGCCATGCTGCGGGACAAGTCCCTCGACAACCCCTGGCGCAAGCACGGCAACATTCCGCTCTAACCCATAGACCTTGTGCGGCACGCTGAAAGGTAGTGTATTTGCGACATGGGACACCAACTGAATTCATGCACGAACAGAAACGGCCTGTGCTGAAAGGACCGTCGGCGGCCGCACTTCGCAACCGGCGTCGCTTCCGAGGCGCATCCTCAATAACAAACCTGTAGGAAGATGTTCGACAAGATACTCATCGCCAATCGCGGCGAGATAGCCTGCCGCGTCATGAAAACCGCCCGCAAAATGGGCATTGCCACGGTGGCGGTTTATTCCGACGCCGATGCCCGGGCGCTGCATGTGCGCATGGCGGACGAGGCCGTTCGCATCGGCGAAGCCCCCTCGGTGGACAGCTACCTGCGGGTCGACCGCATTCTGGAGGCCATCGAGAAAACCGGCGCCGATGCGGTGCACCCCGGGTACGGGTTTCTTTCCGAGAACGCCGAGTTTTCGAAGGCGCTGGCAGCGGCCGGGGTGACCTTCATCGGGCCGGGCGAGCAGGCCATCACCAGCATGGGGGACAAGATCACCTCCAAACGCATCGCTGCCGAGGCCGGCGTCAACACCATACCGGGGCACGAAGGGGTCATCGACGGGCCGGACCACGCCGTGACCGTCGCCCGGGAAATCGGCTATCCGGTCATGCTCAAGGCCAGCGCCGGCGGTGGCGGCAAGGGCATGCGCATCGTCCGCGACGATCGGGAGTGCCGGGAAGGATTCGAAAGCGCTGCCAGCGAAGCCCGCTCGAGCTTCGGCGACGACCGCATGCTGGCGGAGAAGTTCATCGAACAACCGCGTCACATCGAGATTCAGGTGATCGCGGACAATCACGGCAACGCGGTATTCCTCAATGAGAGGGAGTGCTCCATCCAGCGCCGCCATCAGAAAGTGGTGGAAGAAGCGCCGTCGCCCTTCCTGGACGCGGCGACCCGCAAGGCAATGGGCGAACAGGCGGTGATGCTGGCGAAAGCAGTCAACTACAGCTCCGCCGGCACCGTCGAGTTCGTCGTCGATGCGAATCGGAATTTCTATTTTCTCGAGATGAACACCCGGCTGCAGGTGGAACACCCGATCACGGAAATGATCACCGGGCTCGACCTCGTGGAACTGATGATCCGCGTCGCTGCCGGCGAGAAGCTGCCGCTGGCCCAGAAAGACGTGCCGCTGAACGGCTGGGCGCTTGAGGCAAGGGTCTACGCGGAAGACCCGTTCCGCAACTTCCTGCCCTCCATCGGTCGGCTGGTGCGCTACCGGCCGCCGGAGGAAAGCGACAGCGTCCGGGTCGACACGGGCATCGTCGAAGGCAGCGAGGTCTCGATGTACTACGACCCCATGATCGCCAAGCTCTGCACCTGGGGCGAAGACCGTCCGCAGGCCATCGAACGCATGGGCGATGCGCTCGACGCCTACCTGATCCGCGGTGTCAGCCATAACGTCAGCTTCCTGAACGCTGTGGTCGCTCATCCCCGATTCCGCGAGGGCCGTCTCACTACGGACTTCATCGCCGAGGAGTTTCCGGACGGCTTCCGACCGGCCGACGTGCCGGGAACAGACCCCATGAATCTGGTCGCGGTGGCCGCCATGGTGCACTGCAGGCGCGCGCTCCGAACCGGCGAAATCAGCGGCCAGACGCGGCGCTTTCAATACCGCGTCGGCAAGGACTGGGTGGTGATCGTGAATGGCGAGCACTATCCCCTGGAAGTCACGCCCACCCTGGAAGGGTTCGATGTCCGGTCCGCTGGTGACCTGTATCGTGTCGAAACCGCCTGGAGGCTCGACCAACCGATCGTCGCAGCGACCGTAAACGGCAAGGCGGTGCGCGTTCAGGTCGAGCGGAACGGGGCCGGCTACCGGCTGCGTCACCGCGGAGCCGAGGTGGATGCACTGGTGCTTTCCCCTGCCGGCGCCGCTCTGGCCGAGCACATGCTGGAAAAGGCGCCGCCGGACCTCGGCCGGTTCCTGCTCTCGCCCATGCCGGGCCTGCTGGTGCGCCTGACGGTGGAAGAGGGACAGGAAGCCAAGGCCGGCGAGGAACTGGCGGTGGTCGAAGCGATGAAGATGGAGAACAGCCTGCGTGCCCCGGACGACGTGACGGTCAAGAGGGTTCTGGCGAAAACCGGCGAGAGCCTCGAAGTGGATCAACCGATCCTGGAATTCGAATAACCCGGGCACAGTGATCGGCAATGCCGACGGCACAGGACGCTTGTTCGCCGGTCACGCCTATGAACGGGTGAATGGGTCGGGTTTCTACCCGAGCATAAAAAAGGGCCAGGTGGGGTAACGTCCTCCGGTACTGCTAATTGGAGAATGCACAATGGCGAATTACGCCCACCTGAGCCCTTGGGGAACATCTTACATCAACTAGCGTCTGCGTGCCGGGACAACCGGCGCTCGCTCGCCGGGCGCTTGCGCGTCACTGCCACGTTCAAGCGCGCCGATGGCAGGACCTTGCATGTGCGCAAGGCAACGCGTCCGGAGCCGGGACAGCAGGCGATCTTCGATGCACTCGGCATCCATTCGTCGGCTGGCGGCACGCAGAAGCTGATCGTCTGAGAGCCCGGAAAAACCGGTTTCGCCGCGTTTGTAGTGCCATACGCGGATTTTCTTCAACGTAACCTGGCGACATGAAAAAATTTGTCAAAATCGTTGGTAAACTTGGGCTAACCGGGCGCGCGTCGATTACATGGTCAACTGCCCAAGGGCTTCCAGCCATACACCGCGGCGGAGGTTGGCCAGTACCGGGCATCGCCGTTGAGTGACTTGGATGCCGTGCGCCTGCCGTTGATGCAAAAGATCGCGTTGCTGCCGGGCAATTGACCGGGAGAATCCGCAAGTGAGTCGCAGGGGCATTGCAGTCTTGCTGGGCGTGGCGCTGCTGGCCGGCCTTGCTTGGGTCTATCGTGCCGAGTTCGCCATTTGGGGAATCGGCGCTTTTGTGGAATGGGGCCGCGACATCGGGCCAAATCGGGAAGTCCCTTGGCAGCGCGGGCCGGAGCAAGCCGCGCTGCCCCCGTCCGAACGGCCGCCGAACATTGTGCTCATTCTCGCCGACGACATGGGCTGGAACGACGTATCGACCAACGGCGGCGGAGCGGGGGACGGCACGGTCAAGACACCGCACATCGATGCCATTGCCCAGGCCGGCGTCAACTTCACATGGGGCTACTCGGGCAACGGCACCTGCGCGCCGTCGCGGGCGGCCATCCTTTCCGGCCGTTACGGCACGCGCTTCGGCTTTGAGTTCACGCCCATGCCTTCGATGATGGCTCCCCTTCTTGGGCTGGCCCGTGCAGGAGACGGTACGCCGCGGCGCCCGTCCATCCTGAATGCGGATTTCGAACCCTTTGAATGGGAAGACATGGGCATGCCGGCCAGCGAGGTGACTTTGGCCGAGACGCTCGAGGCAGCGGGCTATCACACGGTGCACATCGGCAAGTGGCACGTGGGCGAGAGCAACGGCATGGCGGCCCACGAGCAGGGCTTTGACGAGAGCCTGCTCATGCAGGGCGTGCTCTTTCTGCCGGAGGACCACCCCGACGCGGTGAATGCCAAGCAAGGGTTCGATCCAATCGATCGATTTTTGTGGACGCAGGGCGGGTATGGCGTGCGCTACAACGGCGGCGAGCCGTTCGAGCCTGTCGGGCATGTCACCGACTACTACACGGACCAAGCCGTGCAGGTCATCGAGGCGAACCGCAACCGCCCGTTCTTTCTCTACCTGGCGCATTGGGCCATCCACACGCCGCTGCAATCCACCCGCGCGGATTACGACGCCTACCCGCATATCGAAAGCCACACGGAGCGCACCTATGCCGGCATGATTCGCGGGCTGGACCGAAGCGTGGGGCGGGTGTTGGAGTCCCTCCGGGAGCACGGCCTCGAGCACAATACGCTGGTGATCTTCACGTCCGACAACGGCGGCGCGGGCTACTTGGGCCTGCCCGATGTGAACCGGCCGTTCCGCGGCTGGAAGATCACCTTCTTCGAGGGCGGCATCCACGTGCCGTTCATGATGCGCTGGCCAGCGCGGATCCCTCCGCAACAGACCTTTGCCGAGCCGGTGCACCACTTCGACATCTACGCCACTGCGGCCGCCGCAGCCGGGGCGCCGATGCCGAATGACCGGGTCATGGACGGCGTCGACTTGCTGCCGCACGTGCGCGGCGAGGCCGAAGGCGTCCCTCACGAGACGCTGTTCTGGACGCAGGACAACTACCGCGTGGTTCTGCATCAGGGTTGGAAGCTGCAGCGCAGCGGGCCCGATGATGAGTTTCTCTGGCTGTTCGATTTGAACGCCGATCCCACCGAGCGGAACAACCTTGCCGGCTCCCGGCAGGACAAGGTGGCTGAACTCGATGCCCTGCTCGCGGCCCATCTCGCCGAACAGGCCCCGCCGCGCTGGCTCCATCGCGCCTCGAACCCCGTGTCCATCGACAAGCACCTGAACCAGCCCGAGTCTCCGGACGACGAGTACATCTACTATCCGAACTGAGGCGCCCGTTCCCCGCCTCTCGGTCCTCACGCCCGCAAGGGATCGGTTGCTTGGTGCGTGTTGCGGGCCAGCAAGGCGTAGGTGGCGCAGGAGGTGGCCAAGGCGGGGAACACTTCGTGCAGGTGGGCGGACAGGCCGCTGGCGAGCCAAGCCAACAGCACCGGCACCCCGGTGGCCATGGCGCCGAGCGCGGCGCGGGCCGAGCCGCGCCGCCAGTGCAGGCCGAAGACGATGGCCGGGAAGAAGCACACGGCGTAAAGGCTGCCCGAGAAGATCGTCAGTTCGACGATGCCGGCCGGCGGGTCCAGGGCCAGGGCGGCGGCGGTGACTGCGAAGCCGATGATGCCCATGCGCGTCCAGGCCAGCGGCCGCTTGCTGGGCTTGAAGGTCTTGATGATGTCGTTGTAGAGCACCGAGGCAGCCACCAGCAGCACGCTGTCCATGGACGACATGGCGGCGGCCAGGATGGCGATGATGAGGAAGTCTGACACCGCCAGCGGGAAGACGCTGCGGTCGTTGATCAGCAGGGGCACGATGTTGTCGGTGTCGGTGACGCCTTCCACCAGGAAGTGGGCGTACATGCCGATGGGATACAGGCAGAACTGCACCAAGGCGATGCCGACAACGGACACCCACATGCCGACTTTCAAAGCTTGGTCGTCTCGTAGGGCATAGAAGCGTGCGACTTGCCGGGGATCCACCAGCAGCTTCAGGCTGCCGCTCAAGGCGATGCCCATGAGCACAACCAAGGGCACCGCACCGCCGAACTCGAAGAGAATGGCGGTGTCCTCCCGCTCCCGCAATTCAGGCAGAACGCTGACGCCGCCGGCAGCCGATGTGACGAAGTAGAACATCAGCGCAGACCCCGCAACCATCAGCAAACCTTGGGCCACATCGGTTCGCACCACGGAGACGAAGCCGCCCACGGACGTGTACAACATGACGATGACCAGGGTCACGCCGATGGCGGCCGTGTAGGGAATCTGCAGGAAGTGCTGGAACAGGGCACCGGCGCCTTTGAAGATGGCCATCAGGTAAAGCAGGCTCGAGGCCACCACCACCAGCGCTGAAACCAGCCGCAACGTGGGCGTCTTTGCAGCGAAGCGGGCGTGCAGCAGGTCCGGCAGGGTGAGGGCGTCCCAATGCGCGGCGAAGCGGCGCACCTTGGGCGCCACCGTCGTCCAGGCCAGCCAGGTGAAGAACACCATGACGCCGGCGTAGGCCAACCACGGCAGGCCGTAATCGTAGCCCTTGCCGGCGTTGCCGATGTAGCTGTTGGTGCTGGCGTAGGTGGCGAAGAAGGAAACCCCAATGACGAAGCCGCCGGCGCTGCGCCCGCCAACGTAGTAACCCGAAACTCCCTTCGCCCGGTGTCTTCCCAGGTTGGCGTGATGCAGCAGCAGGCCGGTGTAAGCGACCAGCAGCAACCCGGCCAGCCAATGCTCGGCCCACCAATCGAGGGTCACGCCGGCCTCGCTGCGCCAATGGAGCGAACACGGCTCCGGTTCGTCTTGGCGCCGATTGCCGCCATGCTCACAAACATGTATCGCCTCCCCTTCGGAGGGCTCGCCTGCGTAGGGAATCGGAACTTTCGACAGGCTCGCAACGCCAAACCAATTCGTGGCTTCCCATGCGCTACCTCATTCAGTTCGTCGTTCCGGCGCTCATTCTCCTCGCCGCCATCGCCATCGTCAGCCGCAGGCAGGTTGATGATGAAGATGGCCGTGGCCTCTTCTTGGTGGTCCTCGTCATTGGCGCGGCGGCTGCGGTGGCGACTTTATTCGCAGTTTGAGGGTACTTGGACTAGCCCGCAGCCGTCACCAACGTCCTGCTGAGGACGCCGATGCACTCGCGTAAGCGTGGCCGTGTGTTCCGTTTGCGAGGGGTATCCCCTCGCGCTCCCCGGCTGAAGGCTCTCCACCCGGTTTGACATACTGTCGAGTATGTCTGCGCCGGCTTCCGGTCCGCGCGGCCGCGCAAGACGGTGCGTTTTGCCGCAGCGACGAAACGTCGACGCCCTCGCGACCGCCCAGTGTCTGCCCGTGCACAGCCTGCCCACCTTGCTGGACGACTTGGCCACCCTGGCGCTGAACACCGTGCATCTGCCGGACAATCGCGAGAACCGCTTCGCCGTGGCCACACAGCCGACCCCGCTACAACGCCGCACCTTCGAACTGCTCGACGTCGACCCGGTGAAAATGTTCCCAGTACGCATCCAAGTTGAATGACGCTAAATCGCTGAAATGATTACACTATCCGACAAATCGTCGTGTGAAGTTCCGTTTAATCGCTGGAAGGTTTCAACGCAACCGGGCTTACTCCTAAGGTGGCGTCTCGCACAACGAGTTGCGCCAAAAGCTGCGACGCTGTTTCCTGATCATCAGTGCCGGTCACGCAGGTTCCCAGTGGGCGAAGCCAATCAGTATACCGTCGAGCAGGAGCTTAATGTCGTCGCCTCCGGCCAGTTGCGTCGCGTGCCAGCGCGCCTTGTCAGTTTTTGAGATGCGTTGAAATTCTTGAAGCTTGGTCTTGCCCTGGTATCGTACCTGTACTCGCAGGCGGCCTTTGGTAGCGCGGTCTTTTTTGCCTGGGGTTGCAGTAAGCGTTGCAAAGCTCCGCCGATTGTCAACGAAGCTCAGGTCATAGGTTTTGCTGGCGCCATTGCGTCCGTCGCGCAGGCCGACCCCCATGTGCAGAAAGACTGCTCCGAGTTCTTTGATTTTTTCGGCCAGATGCGGGTAGTCGCGGGCGAAACCCTCCACAGCCTTCAATGCGTTGCCGTCACGTTTGATGCATAGATCCGTCATCGTTCGAGCCTCTCGACATTACTGGCAGTGCCAACACACGTAATATATCCCAACACCGAGGCGCCAAGAATACGGGGGCTGTGTCCACGGATCAGCTGATAGCAATGCGCGCGATTCGACCCGATGGTATACGGGAATCCTCTGGGCCAGCCGGTGGCGGCGACACACAGAGGCGCTAAGCTTCGTTTCGTAATCCGTAGTCGGAGAGACTCCCGTTTGACATGAATGATTGAGGGTGGTTAAACGAGGCGTATGCGCGTGCAAAGCTACGCAGATGCTGATTGGAACAGAACATTGCCATGGCGCAGCGATGCTTGCGCCCACAGCGTCGATTGCCATGAAGGCAATCAGGAACACATCGCGATGTTCGTATGTCGCGAGATTGTTCTAGAGAACGAAGGAAACCAGTTACGGGTTCGGGCTTTGCTCGTAAAAGAAACGGCTTCTCAATCGAATAACGAAACCACCCCAGTCACCTGAAACTAGCCAGAAAGGTCGCAGGAGCGAGCCTCACATGCAGGTCGAGCGGAGGGCTCAGTTCGAAAGCCTTGGGCTCACGAGCGAAATTCCAGAGCCGCAACAGGCGCCACTCGTCGCGGCGCTCTTCGGAAATGGCGATCTCGTTGCGGGAGAGATAAAACGGCGTTCTCTCCCATCCACAAGTAGTTTTCACCTCGATGAGCCGCCTGCGACCCTGCGGCGAGAAACTGGAAATATCGTATCCTGCCCCGTCGCCCTCATCTTTCGATGTCCATCTCACACGCTGGGCAAGGTCGGTGCGACCGGCGCGCATCAGGCAGTGGCGCTCATGGGCCAGCACCACCTGCTCGCCGGCCAAACCCAGCTTGCGGTTTCGTTCGTCCCTTCCGGCGCGATCGAGTTTCAGCAGTTTCGGTAGAACCTTCTCGAGTTCGGAAGGTGGCGGTTCGTTGCTGTGGGAGGGTGGTGGGCCGATCCAGAGCAAGGACTGTTCCAGTGCCTGGAGATTGGCCGCTTTTCCGTGCACGTGAGGGCTCGCAATGTCGTCTGGATGCTCATCCAGCCAGCGCTCCACCGCATCCACGAGCGATCGCTGAAAGTTCCCTGCGGGTTTGTAGCCCGGTATCCAGACCTCGCCAAGCAATCGCAGGACGGCGCTGACGTTCTGCAACTTGTATTCGATCGAGCCGTGCGTTCTACCGGTCAGTTCCTGCAGTTTCCGGTTGTTCTCGACCTTGCTGTATCGGCGACCGGCGAGGTCTTCGACCAGCATTGCAAAGTAGCTGGCGACGACCCGATCGTTTTCTTTATCTGTCCAAGGTCCGCTAGCCATGGGCGTGAGCATCTTGCCGGGTTAGGCAACCTCTTCGAGTTCGACCAGCGTGCCGCAGAAGTCTTTCGGGTGCAGGAACACCACGGGCAGGCCGTGGGCGCCGGTTCTGGGCTTGCCGTCGCCGAGTACCCGGGCGCCCTGGCTTTCGAGGTGCGTGATCGCGGCGGTAAGATCCTGCACCTCGTAGCAGACGTGGTGCATGCCGCCGCTGGGGTTGTTGGCCAGGAAGTTGGCCACCGGCGAGTTCTCGCCCAGGGGATGCAGCAATTCGATCTTGCTGTTCGGCAATTCCACGAACACGGTCGTCACGCCGTGGTCGGCCAGCGGTACGGGTTCGGATACCGTCGCCCCGAGGCTCGTCCTGTAGAGCTCGGCCGCGGCGGCGAGGTCGGGCACGACGATGGCCACGTGATTCAGTCTTCCTATCATCGGGGATTTCCTTTTGGTTCGAAGCCTATGGATTCTGGGGCGGCCGACGGCGACCGCCTCATCGGTTCCTGCCCGGAATGAGCTTCAGGATGTCGCTGGCTGCGTTGGGAATGTTGGTGCCCGGCCCGTAGATCGCGGCGACGCCAGCTTCCTTCAGAAACGCGTAGTCCTGCCTGGGAATGACGCCGCCACAGACGACGATGACATCCTCCTTGCCGAGCGCGTTCAGTTCCTGGATCAACTGCGGCACGAGGGTCTTGTGGCCGCCTGCCAGCGTCGAGACGCCGACCACGTGAGCGTTGCACTCGCTCACGTCGATGGCCGCTTCCTCGGGCGTCTGGAACAGTTCGCCGGCCCGCACCTCGAAGCCGAGGTCGGCGAAGGCGTTGGCGATCACCTTGGCGCCGCGGTCGTGGCCGTCCTGGCCCATCTTGACCACCAGGATGCTGGGGGGGCGGCCCTCGAACTCGGTGAACACCTCGATCTCGTCGGCCACGCGTCGGTAGTCTTCGCCGTTCCGGTGCGCTTCGGCATAGACACCCTTCGTCACCCGCGCCACCGCGTGGTGTCGGCCCCACACCTTCTCGAGCGCTGCCGACATCTCGCCGACGGTGGCCCGGCGCCGGGTTGCCTCGATGCCAAGCTGCAGCAGGTTGCCCTGGCCGTTCTCGGCGGCTTCGGTGAGCTTTTTCAGCGCCGCCTGTGTCGTCGCTTCGTCCCGCTTTTCGCGTATCTCGCGCAACAGCCTGAGCTGGCCGTCGCGCACCCGGGTGTTGTCCACTTCGAGCACGTCCACCTTCGAGTCGTCCTGCTCGAGCACGTACTTGTTCACCCCGACGACGACTTCCTCGCCTCGCTCGATGCGCGCCTGCCGCCGGGCGGCGGATTCTTCGATGCGTTGCTTCGGCATGCCGTCGATCACCGCCCGTGTCATGCCGCCGAGTTGCTCCACCTCGTCGATGAGCTTTCGGGCCTCCGCCACCATCGATGCGGTCAGGCTCTCGACGTAGTAACTGCCGGCCAGCGGGTCGACGGTGCGGGTCACCTGGGACTCTTCGGCAATGACGATCTGGGTGTTTCTGGCGATGCGCGCCGAGAAGGGCGTGGGCAGGGCGATGGCCTCGTCGAACGCATTGGTGTGCAGGCTCTGGGTACCGCCCAACACCGCTGCCAGCGCCTCGATTGTGGTACGCACCACGTTGTTGTACGGGTCCTGCTCCTGCAGCGAGACGCCGGATGTCTGGCAATGCGTGCGCAGCATGGAGGAGGCGGGATTCTTCGGGTTGAACTGCTCCATCAGTTCCGCCCAGAGGATGCGGGCGGCCCGGAGCTTCGCCACCTCCATGAAGAAGTTGATGCCGATGCAGAAGAAGAACGAGAGCCGCGGCGCAAACTTGTCGATGTCGATACCGGTGGCCAATGCCGCGCGCACGTACTCGATGCCGTCCGCAAGGGTAAAGGCGAGTTCCTGCACCAGGTTGGCGCCGGCCTCCTGCATGTGATAGCCGGATATCGAGATCGAATTGAAGCGCGGCATGTGCTCGGCGGTGAAGCCGATGATGTCGGCGACGATGCGCATGCTCTCCGCGGGCGGGTAGATGTAGGTGTTGCGCACCATGAATTCCTTGAGGATGTCGTTCTGGATGGTGCCTGAGAGGGCCCCGGCGGCGACGCCCTGTTCCTCTGCGGCGACGATGTACCCGGCCAGAACGGGCAGCACGGCGCCGTTCATCGTCATGGAGACGCTCATCGCATCCAGGGGTATGCCGTCGAAGAGAATCTTCATGTCCTCGACGGAATCGATGGCAACCCCTGCCTTGCCAACGTCGCCGCGCACCCGGGGGTGGTCCGAGTCGTAGCCGCGGTGCGTGGCGAGGTCGAAGGCGACAGAAAGGCCCTTCTGCCCGGCCGCCAGGTTGTCCCGGTAGAAGCGGTTCGATTCCTGAGCGGTGGAAAAACCGGCGTACTGGCGGATGGTCCATGGGCGGTTGGTGTACATGGTGGCGCGCGGACCGCGCACGAACGGCTCGAACCCGGGCAGGGTGTCCAGATGCTGGAGATTCTCCAGGTCTTCCAGCGTGTACAACGGCTTGATGGGGATGCCCTCGGGGCTCAGCCAGGTGAGGTCTTCCAGGGGCTTGCCGCGGAGTTCCCGTTGGGCGAGTTCGTCCCACGCCGCCTTGTCTGCGTTTGTCATGAGCGCCTGCGATTGCGTGCTTGGGGCCATTGTAACAAGGCGGCGGAGATTGCCGTTCGGCGCGGCGAAATCGCACACCCCCGGATGGAACATCGCCCCTTGACAGGCTTCTTCGCCACTCCACAATGAAGACTGTCGGCTGGTTTGATCATGCACACCAACACTGCCTCGAACCCCAGACCGGGCAAGCCCCGGAACCCGGAAACGCGCAACGGCGAACTGGGTGTTGTCACCTGCGAGAACGGCGCGGCGATCGACCTCGCACCCTTGAACGGGCTCTGGACTCAGGACCAGTACCTGAGGCTGACCGAGCATACCCAGGTCCTGATCGAGTTCACGGATGGTTGTATCGAGGTCTTGTCCATGCCGACCGATCGTCACCAGGCGATTTCCAAATTCCTTTTTCTGGCGCTGTTGCCCTACGAGCAGAAACTCGGTGGAGCGCTCAGATACTCGCCGTTGCGCATGCGAATTCGCGACGGCAAGTTCAGGGAGCCCGACCTGCTGTTCATGTGCGATGCAAACGATGGCCGCCGCCGAAACGACTTCTGGCTCGGGGCGGATCTCGTCATCGAGGTAGTCAGCCCGGACGACCCGGACCGGGACATCCGCAGCAAGCCGCAGGACTATGCGGAAGCGCGCATTCTGGAATACTGGGTCGTCGACCCGATGGACGAGACCGTGACCGTGCTGGTGCTCGAGGACGACAACTACACCGAACACGGCCGATTCCGTCGCGGCCAGCGTGCGGATTCGGTTCTGCTGAGCGGCTTTTCCGTGGATGTGGGGGAGGTATTCGACGACCCGATGCAATCGAAAACCGGCCCGCATACAGGAGGGTGAGCCGTGCCTGAATTCAGCTTCGAAACCATCTTCACGCCGGAGATCGTTGCCAACCCCTATCCGCTGTACCGGCAACTGCGGGAGACCAGCCCCGCGCTGCACCTGCCGGAGCAGAACCTGCTGGTGGTGTCCAGCTACGAACTCTGCCAGGCGCTCGTGCGTCACCGGCAACTCGGCCACATCGAAGACCCGCGCATGACCGAGGAACAACTCGCCGCGCGCCGCGCCAGCCCCGCCATCGACAACCTGCGGCACATGATGCTGTTTCAGAACCCGCCGGATCACACGCGGCTGCGCGGGCTGGTCGTCAAGGCCTTCGATGCGCGCCGCGTCGAAGCCATGCGCGGGCGCATCGCGGTCATTGCCGAGAATCTGGTAGATCGCTTTGCCGATGCGGGGCGGGGCGACCTGGTCAGCCTGTTCCTGCACCCGTTGCCGGTCATTGTCATCTGCGACCTGCTCGGCATCCCGGAGCGTGACCGCGAGCAGTTTGTCGGCGGTGGCCGGGTGCGTGGCCGGCTGATCGACCCGACGCCCATGACACCCGAGGAACTCGAGGACGCGAACCGGGGCATGCTGGAAAGCCAGGCGTATTTTCAGGGGCTCTGCGACGAACGGCGCAGCAATCCCCGGGACGACCTGATTACCGCCCTGGTGGAGAGCGAAACGGACCATGGCAAGCTCACCCGGGAGGAACTAACCGCCAACATCCAGTTGCTGTTCGCTGCGGGGCACGAAACCACCGTCAACCTGATGGGCAACGCACTGCTTGCCCTGTACCGCAACCCGGAGCAGCTCGCGCTGTTGAAGCGAGAACCGGGCCTCATGCCCCAGGCCGTGGAGGAATTCCTGCGCTACGACAGTTCCGTGCAGCTCACCGGACGGGGTGCCCTTGCCGACATGGAATTCGCCGGCATGACCATTGCCAGGGGCACTCAGGTCATCGCCCTGCTCGCCGCGGCCAATCGCGACCCGGCGGTTTTCGACCGGCCGGACGAATTCGACATCGCCCGCGAAGGTATCCGGCCGCTCTCGTTCGGCGGCGGTGTGCACTATTGTCTCGGTGCGCAGCTCGCACGGCTGGAGGTGGCTGAAGCACTGACGGTGCTGTTCCGCCGCTTGCCCGAACTCGCCCTCGACGACATCGAACACCCCGACTGGAAACGCACCATCACCCTGCGCGGCGTGGTTTCACTGCCGGCAAGCTGGTGAACCGGGATGCGGGTTGAAGCGAGTCTCGAATCGGGGTCGCTCGACACAGGGGCTGGGCCGGAGAGCGACCGACGACGTGCGGTCTTCGGCAGGTTGAACCCGGGCGCAGTCGCCGTGACGCCCACAGGGGTCGTAGTGCGGTTGACCGGGGTGGCCGCCGGGCCGCCTGCCAGGAAAAAATTGCATGAAATCGCAGAAAGTGAAAGAAGTATGGAATCGTTCAGCCTAACTTCTTGATGTCACTTGGGATTTCTCCAGGGCCTTCACGAGGGGCCGGAAATCGCCTTTTTTTCTCTCCGATTTTTCGGCATTCTAGGAAGCCTCACTAGTCGGCGCTGTATGTAAATACAGTGTATTTCTCTTCGGCAGGGCGAACGCACGACCATGTAGCGCCGGCTAGTTGAGGCCACCCTCGTCACCCCCCAATTCCGCGTTCGAACGAGTCGTTCTCGGGGCTGATTTTTCTTGAATTACAAGCGGTTGGAGGCTTTCAGCCGATCGTCCCACGGGAAGGTTGCATCGGCCACGGCAATGAAGTCCGGATTCAGGATATCCGGTTTGTTGTAGGTGATCGGCTGCCCGCCCAGCTGCCGGACGGCCCCGCCCGCGGCTGCAAGCACGGCGTGGGCGGCGGCGATGTCCCATTCGGATGTCGGCCCCAGCCGGGGGTAAAGATCCGCCCCGCCTTCGGCAAGCATGCAGAGCTTCAGCGAACTGCCGACGCCGCGGCGCTCGACACCGGGAAATGCCGCGGCCAACGACTCCAGATAGCGTTCCAGCCGTTTGTTGCCGTGACTGCGGCTGGCCACTACCGTGACCGGTCGGTCGGGCGCCATCGGGCGGCCGGCGATTTTCCGCACCGAGCCCTCTTCGTGGCATTCGGCGCGTCCGGCGGCAACATGCCCGACAAAGACCTGCCCGCGGGTGGGCACACCGACCAGGCCGAAGCGGGGCATGCCATCTTCGATCAAGGCGATGTTGACGGTGAACTGCCCGTTCCTGTCGACGAATTCACGGGTCCCGTCGAGGGGGTCGACCAACCAGTACCGGCGCCAATGCTGCCGCTCGCTGTAGGGCGGCCGGTCCGATTCCTCCGAAATCAGGGGAACCTCCGGCGTCAATTCGCGAAGGGCCGCTGCGATGACGTCGTGGGCGGCGAGGTCGGCCTGGGTAAGGGGCGATGCGTCCGACTTCTGCTCGACCTCGAAATCGGAGTCGTAGACTTCAAGAATCGCTGCTCCGGCCCGACGCGTGACCGCCACCAGTTCGGATACCAGGTCATCGGAGAGGGGGTCGGCCAGTGTTGTCGTCATTTCGATCAGCCATGAAGTTGGGAAAACGGCGAGAATATAGCAGGCGACGATGCCCGCGATGGAATCATGGCTTCTCCGATGCCCAGCCGCACGCATTCACGAACAAGCTGTTTCACGAACAAGTGGGGCTGGCGGCCGGTCGCGCTGGATTATCCCACGAGAAGTGGTATAGGTGCTCCGATGATCGACTGGCGGGCAATCGACACGGTGCTGCTGGACATGGACGGCACGCTGCTCGACCTCAGGTACGACAATACCCTGTGGGGCAAGCTGGTGCCCGACCGGTACTGCGATGTGTGCCCTGCGGCAACCGAACAGGCCCGGAACGACCTGTTGCAGCACATGCTGGACACCCGCCACACGCTGGATTACTACTCGCTGGACTACTGGGCGCGCTACACGGGCCTCGAAATCGTGGCGCTGCACCACGAACTCGTGCATCTCATCCGCTATCGGCCGGGCGCCGAGTCGTTCCTGGCGTGGCTCGGCGGCACCGAAGTGCGCTGCATTCTGGTGACCAATGCCCACCGGGACAGCCTGGCGGTGAAAAACGCCCATTCCCGCCTCTGCGACGGGATGCACGCCACGGTATCGTCCCACGATTACGGCCATCCCAAGGAATCGGAGGCCTTCTGGGTGCAGCTCGCGGAGAATCACCCGTTCGAGGCGAGCCGAACACTGCTCATCGACGACAGTCAGGTGGTGCTCGATGCGGCGGCGGCCTACGGTATCGAGCACCTGCTGACGGTGCGTCAACCGGACTCCGGCCGCCCCTCTCGCCAGGGGCTGGCATTTCCGGCGTTCAACCATTTCGGGGAGTTGATGCCCGACTGCTCATGCTCAGCATGAGCCCGACCAATTCATGAATGAACGACGGCGGCCCCCTCGATACCAGCGAAGTCGCCCCCCGCGCTCTCCGGCTGACGGCTCCCTCCAGTCGGTTTGACATACTATCGAGTATGCCTGCATCGGCTTCCGGTCCGCGCGGCCGAGCTTGCACGGCGCCTGGCCGACCTCGCGACGAAAGGTGGTGACAGATTCGGCGTAGACTCGGCGCACCCAGTGCGCTCACACCTCTTGCCAGCCTCGCTACGGCCATGGGCAATAGCGACACGAGACCCGTGGTTCGGGCTGCGCCGCAGGAGCGGTCGCGTGGCGTCCATCTTCGCATTGACGCCTGCCCCCCGCTCTGAAACCATGTCCCCACTGCACAGGACACTGGCATGCGCGCCGGTCCCTCGAACCCGACAGGTTCGACCGCGAAAGGGCTCTGGCATAATCGATGATCTCCCGGGGGACCGAACTCGCTCATGGCAGCTCAAATCGACACTACTTCCCGCCCGAACGTTCAAACCCAACTCTCCGCTGCGCAACTCGCCGAGCTGGCGGTGGTCCGCGGCGAGGGCCGGTTTGCCAGCAACGGCGCCATCGTGGTGGAAACCGGCAAACGTACCGGACGCTCCCCCAAGGACCGATTCATCGTCGACGAACCCTCCACATCCGAAGCGATCGATTGGGGGGCGATCAATCAACCCATAGCGCCTGCCGTCTTCGATGCGCTGTGGGACCGGGTCCATTTGCACCTCGAACGCAGCGGGTGCTTCGTTTCGAACCTGCATGTCGGCGCCGACCCGGAACACTACCTGCCCGTCGAGGTCACCACGGAATACGCCTGGCACGCCCTCTTCGGCCGGGCGCTGTTCATCGCGCCCGACCGCTACAACCCGCGCAACAAGAAGGTGTGGCAAGTGGCGAATGCTCCGGAATTCGTCTGCCGGCCGGAACGGGACGGCACGGCCAGCGAGGGCACGGTCATGATCAACTTTGCAGCGCGCAAGGTGCTGCTGGCCGGCATGCGCTACGCCGGCGAGATGAAAAAGTCCATGTTCAGCGTGTTGAACTTCCTGCTCCCCGAGAAGGATGTGCTGCCCATGCACTGCTCGGCGAACATGGGCGAGGGGGGCGACGTGTCGCTGTTCTTCGGGCTGTCGGGCACGGGCAAGACAACGCTTTCCGCCGACCCGAACCGGTTCCTGATCGGCGATGACGAGCACGGTTGGGGCAAGGGCACCGTCTTCAATTTCGAAGGCGGCTGCTACGCCAAGTGCATCGACCTCAGCCGGGAGAACGAGCCGGTGATCTTCGATGCGATCCGCTTTGGCGCCATCGTCGAAAACGTCGTCATCGACCCGGCGACCCGCCAGCCGGATTACACAGACTCCTCCCTGACCGAAAACACCCGCGCCTGCTACCCCCGATCGAATATCGAACTCAAGGTTCCCGACAATCGCGCCGGCGAACCGAACAACGTCATTTTTCTCACTTGCGACGTGAGCGGCGTGTTGCCGCCGGTTTCGGTGCTCTCGAAGGAAGCGGCCGCTTACCACTTCCTTTCCGGCTATACCGCCGCCGTCGGGTCCACCGTGGTCGGCTCGACCGAGGCCTATCAGGCAACGTTTTCCACCTGTTTCGGCGCCGCCTTCTTTCCCCGTCCGGCCGGTGTCTATGCAGACCTGCTGATTCGCCGCATCGAGGGCTTCGGCTCCAGTGTGTACCTCGTCAACACCGGCTGGACCGGGGGTGGCTATGGCAGGGGCAGCCGTTTCGGCATCCCGGTCACCCGGTCGATCATTGCCGCCATTCAGAACGGCGGTCTGGAGAAGGTCGCCACGCGCCGGCTACCCGGGTTCAACCTGGACATACCCGATGCGGTTCCTGGCGTCGACAGCGCCCTTTTGAACCCGCGCGACACCTGGGCGGACAAAGATGCCTACGATGCCGCAGCACGCAACCTGATTGCCAAGTTTGCGGAGAACTTCAGCCGGTTCGATGTCGACCCCGCCATCGTTGCCGCCGGGCCGGCGGTTGATTTCTAGCCGGCATCGCGCCCCGCAATCGGCAGCGCGCGAGCGATCTTGTCCCGTATGCGTCCCAGGAACCTGAAGATTCCGCCATCGATCCTCGATGCTCTGGGCGGTTGCCGCGGGGAACTCACCGGCATTGGCCGGGGGATCGAGAAGGAAAGCCTGCGGGTCGCTACCGACGGCAACCTGTCGGGGCGCAGCCACCCGCGCGAACTCGGCTCCACCCTGACTCATCCGAATATCACCACCGACTTCTCGGAAGCGCAACTGGAACTCATTACCGGCGTACACGCGACCCCGGAAGCCTGCATCGGCCAGCTTCACGAGATTCACCGGTATGTCTATTCCTGCCTCGACGACGAGTTGCTGTGGGTGGCGTCCATGCCCTGCTTCGTCGGGGACGAATCGGACATTCCCGTCGGTCGTTACGGATCGTCCAACATAGGCATGGCCAAGACGGTCTACCGGCACGGGCTGGGCAATCGGTACGGGCGGCTGATGCAGACGATCTCGGGCATCCACTACAACTTTTCGCTGCCGAGTTCTTTCTGGGGCCGGTACGCGGCGGCGCTCGGCCACTCCGCCGACCGGGACTTCGTGACGGATCGCTATTTCGGCCTGATTCGCAACTTCCGCCGGCACAGCTGGCTGTTGACGTTGCTGTTCGGCGCGTCTCCTGCCGTTTGCCGTTCCTTCGCGCGCAACATCGAGCACGAGCTGGACGGTTTCGACGAGGGCACCCTCTACTTGCCCCATGCCACGTCGCTTCGAATGGGGCGGCTGGGGTACCAGAGCGAAGCCCAGAGCGGGCTGCACATCTCCTACAACAGCCTCGATTCCTATGCCCGCACGATGCACCGGGCGCTGACCCGACCCTATCCGCCCTACGAGGCCATCGGCGTCAAGGTGGATGGCGACTACCGTCAGCTCAACACGGCCCTTCTGCAGATCGAAAACGAGTTCTACGGTGCAATTCGTCCGAAGCGCCGTATCCGCTCCGGCGAGCGACCGCTGACGGCGCTCCGTCGACGGGGGGTGGAGTACGTGGAAGTTCGCTGCCTGGACCTGAACCCGTTTCTGCGCGTGGGTATCGATGAGCAGCAGATCCGGTTCATGGATGCCTTCCTGCTTTCCTGCCTGCTTGCCGAAAGCCCGGCAGACAGCCCCGAGGAGTCGGCGGAAAACGAGGCGATTCAACTCGCGGTCGTGGAGCGTGGGCGCGAGCCGGGTCTGCGTCTAGGCGGCGAGCTTCGCGACAACCGGGCCGAAGTTATCCTGAGCCAGTGCGCACTGGTGGCCGAACTGCTCGATGGCGCGCACGAATCGGGCCTGTATGCCGACGCGGTGGAACAACAGCGTGCCCGGGTGCGCAATTCCGGCCTGACGCCATCGGCGCGAATTCTGGAGACGATGGCGAGCCAGAAGTCGCCGTTCTTCCGGTTTGCGCTCAACCAGTCCATCGCCCACAAGGGGTACTTCGACGAGCATCCGCCCACCCGGCGGGAATTGACCCGGCAACAGTCCCTGGCCCGGCAGTCGTTTGCAGACCAGGAGGCCATCGAGGCGGCCGACGAGGTGGATTTCGACACCTTCCTCGAGAGCTATCTGCAACCGCCGCAGTGAATTTCCTGGCGCACTGCCTGATCGCCGTCCGCTCAAATCCCGGCGGCAGGGCGCTTGGCGATGGCCTCGTTGCGGGGGCCATCCTCGGTGACTTCGTGAAAGGCCCGGTTCCGCGACAGTGGCCCGCGCCGTTGCAGGCCGGCATTCGCCTGCACCGCCGCATCGATGCATTCAGCAATGGCGCCCCCGGGGTGCGCGAGAGTTGCCGACGCTTTCCGTCGGATCTGCGCCGGCTGGCGCCGGTGTTCGTCGATATCGTTGCCGACCACTGCCTCGCTGTGGACTGGCCGGCCTGTCACGACGAACCGCTGGAAGCGTTCAGCCGGCGTTGCTATGCCACCCTCGAACCCCACGCTCACCGGCTGGACGGCCCGGGACGGCGTTACCTGGACTGGTTGGTGGAGGAAGACCTGCTCGCCCGGTATCGGTCCGGAGAGACGATGCAGCGGGGGTTGCTCAGCGTCACCCGCCGTCTGCGCCAGCCGCAGTTGAACGAGGCTCTGCTGGAATTCGTGGCCGATTGCCTGCCGGACCTGCACGATGATTTTCGCGGCTACTTTCCGGAATTGGTCGCGCACGGACAGCAGTGGGCCGCAAAGCTGTCGTCTCAGACCGGCGCAGTCTGAGTTCGGAACTGTACCCGGCCTCGCATGAAACAAATTTTCAAGTTATTGATTTTAAAGCACTCAATGACGCGGAGAGCCGTGGCTTCGATCCGGCGCCGAGAACCGGTATGCGGTACGCGCATCCGGCACGCCAAGCGGACCTGCTTACCGCTACGATGGGCGCAAGCACGAGCTCTAAAGGTGCCGGATACGCGCACCGCACACCGGTTCTCTCCCAGCGGTTGTCGGGTGTTCCTTGCGCGTCGTCGTGGCGGCGCGCCGGGTTCGAAACTCGCAAGTAACCGGGCGAAATCCGAAGAGATTTGACAATTCGAGCAGCGGCTTGGTGAGATATGTGCATTGACCGTTTGCGGTAACGGGGAGTCCCTTTGAAAGCTGTACTTTGCAAGGCCTACGGGCCGCCGGAATCGCTGGTGCTGGAAGATGTGCCGGAACCGGACGTGGGCCCGGAAGATGTGCTGGTCGACGTGCGGGCAGCCGCCCTCAATTTTCCCGACGTGCTGATGATCGCCGGCAAGTACCAGTTCCAGCCTCCCTTTCCATTCTCGCCGGGGGGTGAGGTGGCGGGAACGGTCGCGGCCACCGGCGCCAACGTCTCGGGTTTCGCGCCGGGAGACCGGGTGTTCGGCGGCGTCGGGCATGGTGGATTTGCCGAACGCGTGGGGGTTCCGGGCCGGCGGCTGCACAGGATGCCCGAGGCGATGAGCTTTGCCCAGGCTTCCGGCATCAGCACCACCTACGGCACGTCCTACTATGCGCTGAAGGATCGGGCCGCGCTGCAACCCGGGGAGAACCTGCTGGTGCTGGGCGCCGCCGGCGGCGTCGGCATTGCCGCGGTGCAGCTCGGCAAGGCCCTGGGAGCCCGGGTCATCGCCGCGGCAAGCTCTGCGGAGAAACTGGATGTTGCGCGTGCGTCCGGGGCTGACGAGACCATCGATTACAGCGACGGCCAACTCAAGGACAAGGTCAAGGCGCTGACCGATGGCAAAGGCGCCGATGTCATCTATGACCCGGTCGGTGGCGACCTCTTCGACCAGTGCATGCGCTGTATCAACTGGTACGGTCGGGTTCTGGTCATCGGCTTCGCCGCGGGCGACATCCCCAGGGTACCCATCAACCTGGTCCTGCTGAAAAGTTGCCAGGTGGTCGGTGTGTTCTACGGCGCCTGGTCAATGCGCTCGCCGGACGAGCAGGCAAAGCGTTTCCGCGAAATTCTCGATCTCTTCGAGGCGGGCAGCATCGATCCTCTGGTCGGCAAGCGTTACCCCCTGGAGCAGTACGCCGAGGCGATGCGCGACCTTTCCGAGCGCCGCGCCATCGGCAAGGTGGTATTGACCGTCAATGGAGGAGATGCAACGTGACCCGCGATTTGTTGGCGCGCGACTACGCCGCCGCCATCGTCGGCGTGTGTGGGGCGCTGGTCTCTGCAGCCCTCGTTCTCGAGTTTACGGTAGAGGGCATGGAACCCTGCCCGCTGTGCCTGATGCAGCGGCTCTGGTTCCTCATTGCCGGGCTCGTCGCCTGGGCGGGCCTGGCGCACAATCCCCGCTGGGGAATCTATCCCCTGTTGACCCTCTTCTCTGCCCTGGCCGGTGGCGCCTTCGCCGTGCGCCAACTCTGGCTCAAGAGCCTGCCCGCAGACCAGGTGCCGGCGTGCGGCGCCGGCCTCGACTATCTGCTCGGCAACCGGATGTTCGGCGAAGCGCTGCAGGCCATGATTTCCGGCACCGGCGATTGCGTTGCGGAACCGCCTTTTCTTGGCGTTCCGCTCCCCCTCTGGGCGCTGGCCGGGTTCGCCGTCGTCGCAGTCGCGGCGGTTCTGCAGTGGCGGGCCAGTTGAGCCGCATCTGCGACCGGTTGTCCGGGAGAGCGGCTTAACACCTGGGAATCAAGGGGTTGCACGCTTGCCACCGATCTGCCGCGACAGCGGCTTTCGCCGCTTGACATCTCGGCCCGACAGGTGCATACGCACATGCCGAAACTCGGAGAAAGGGCGGCAGCAAAGATGTCGAGCGACACAGGCGCCGCGAACGGCGCGCGCCGAATTCTGGTGCTGAACGGCAAGGGAGGCTGCGGCAAGACCACGGTCGCTACCAACCTGGCGGTTGCCATTGCGGCAGCCGGCAGCAAGGTGGTGCTGGCGGACTGCGACCCTCAGCGTTCCAGTCTGCACTGGGCGGCACAGCGTCCGCCCCGATTGCCGGCGGTACCGGTCATCCGCGTGGAAGAACCAAGCAGCGACGACCGGTCGTGGCAAGAATTGGAGTCGGCCGGTGCCGACTATCTGATCGTGGACGCCGGCACCCTCCGAGACGATCGTCGGCTGCATTGGCTGCTTCGGAATGCGGATGCGATTCTGGTTCCGATCCTGCCGTCCCCAATCGATGTCCGGGTGGGTGGCCGTTTCATCACTCAGGTACTGACTCACCCGCACTTCAGGGCGGCGCCGAGGCCGCTTGGCGTACTGGCCAATCGCGTGCAACCCCATACAGACAACCAGGCTCGGCTCGAGCACTTGCTCGGTTGCCTGGGTCATTCCGTCATTGCGACAGTCCGCGACAAATCCGTCTACGGCGAAGCCATCGGCTCCGGCCAGGGCGTGGCCGACATGATCGGCAGCCGGGCAGCGCGTGACGAAATGCCCGCGTGGCGGAAGGTTACAGGCTGGATCGATGCGCTACCGGCGGCGGCGCATCGGCCGGCGGCGGTGCAGGCTCGCAGGGCGCCGATTGCTGCCGGCCGCCGTGCCGGCCGCAAACGATTCGCCGCGGCCTGAGGCTGCCGCACCCTCGATGCCGCGCCGGTTTCCAGCGACCCGCATGCGCCGCGTGCGTGCCCGGGACTTCTCGCGCCGTCTGATTCGCGAGTCGACGTTGACGGTGGACGACCTGATCTACCCGATGTTCGTGATCGACGGCGTCAACCGAACGGAACCGGTGGCGCCCATGCCGGGCATCGAGCGCTACACCGTGGACCGGCTGGTTCTCGAGGCGGAAACGGTGGCGCGGCTGGGAATTCCGGCGGTGGCGCTGTTCCCCAATATCGAGTTTTCCCTGCGCAGCCTCGACGGTGCCGAAGCCTGGAACCCCGACGGGCTCGTTCCGAGGGCCGTGCAGGCGTTGAAACGGGCCGTTCCGGAACTCGGCATCGTTACCGACGCTGCCCTCGACCCCTACACCACACACGGGCAGGATGGCATTGTCGACGATGCGGGTTATGTGCAAAACGACATCACCGTCGAGGCGCTCTGCCGGCAGGCCGAGGTGTGTGCACAAGCCGGCAGCGATGTCATCGCCCCTTCGGACATGATGGACGGACGCGTCGGTGCCATACGCGAGGCCCTGGACGGCGGCGGGCACGTCAATACGCTGATCATGGCCTATTCCGCCAAGTATGCGTCTTCCTACTACGGGCCGTTCCGCGAGGCAGTGGGGTCGAGCGCAACGCTGGGCACGGGAGACAAGTTCTCCTACCAGATGGACCCGGGCAACAGTGATGAAGCCATCCACGAGATTGCCCTCGACCTCGACGAGGGCGCCGACATGGTCATGGTAAAGCCGGGCATGCCCTACCTGGACATCGTCCGGCGCGTGAAAGCCGAATTCGGCGTGCCGACCTTTGCCTACCAGGTGAGCGGGGAATACGCCATGCACATGGCGGCAGTGGAGCGGGGTTGGCTGAACGAAGCGGTGATTGCCGAATCGCTGCTTTGCCTCAAGCGCGGCGGCGCCGACGGCATTCTCACCTACTTTGCGAAGCGTATCGCCGGCGTTCTGGGCGGCTCGAAATGAGGCCGGTCAATACCGTCCGCACGCTCGTGCCCGGCAGCGAAGCAGGTTCCACGAGCTCTGGCCTTCGAGGAACCCCGGCGAGGCCTTCCGTGGTAAAATTCGCGCTCCCAATATTCAGCACAACCAACCGGAGAACACCAATGGCGGAAACGGCGGCAACCGAAAACCAGAGCGGCAATGGCGGCATCGTTCACACCACGGACGGCAACTTCGAAAGCGACGTTCTGAACTCGGACACGCCGGTACTGGTCGACTATTGGGCGGAATGGTGCAGTCCGTGCAAGATGATTGCCCCGATTCTCGACGAGATCGCCGGCGAGTACAGCGGCAGCGTCAAGGTTTGCAAGCTCGACATCGATTCCAACCAGGCCACGCCCGCCAAATACGGTATTCGCGGCATTCCGACCCTGATGTTGTTCAAGAACGGCCAGGTGGAAGCCACCAAGGTCGGTGCGCTCAGCAAGTCCCAACTTGCGGAGTTTCTCGACGGTAACATCTGACCTTCGCGGCACAGGTATCCGGGCGTTTGGTCCGCAACTGTAAGGGC
The DNA here is from genome assembly GCA_965221465.1 of Candidatus Azophilus sp. Lineage (GTDB taxonomy): Bacteria > Pseudomonadota > Gammaproteobacteria > Pseudomonadales > Azotimanducaceae > Azophilus. Next base: position 3,303,777 of record OZ244892.1, on the reverse strand, counting down.
GGTCGTTGGCCGACCGGTTTGCAGAATGAAAGGCAAGATCCCTCGTAGGCGCGCACTGATTCCTGACTAACGCATCTCCGTAACCGGGCTTCTGCTACGGACGCCGATGTACTCGCCAACGTACTGCCGTGCATTCCATCTGAGGGGGCCGTCGTTTGCGGTCCAACGAGGTCTTGCGACGACCCGTCGATACCGCGGTGACCGGGTGCGTATTCCCTTCCTGTGACGGTTCTGCCCGCAAGCAGCAGGGCAGCGGAATCAGCGGCCCGCGGCTTCCCTGATAAAGCGGTCCAGAATCTCGATCTTCTCGTTGCCCTGGCCGAGGGTGAAATCGGGAACGATGAACTCGTCCACCCCGATCGATTCGTAGTCGTGCAGTATCTCCCGGATTTCCTCCGCGGTGCCGACGATGGCCGGCCGTCCGATGTCGGTGTTGCGCATGCGTTCCAGGAAGGCCTTGTCGTCGCTCATGAACAACAGGGCGACGGCGGTGCGGTGGATTTCGCCCGGGTCCCGCCCCAGCGCCGCGCAATGGCCATCGAGAACCTCCATCTTCTGCCGCAGAACGGCGACGTCGCCCCAGACATTCCAGGCATCCGCGAAGCGGGCAGCGGTACGCAGGGTGCGCTTTTCGCCGCCGCCGCCGATAAGCAGCGGTAGCGGCTGCTGCAGGGGTTTCGGTTCCAGAGTGGCGTCCCGGAGCTGATAGAACTGGCCCTCGAAATTTGCCGTCTGCTCATTGAAAAGAGCCTTGATGACCGCACAGGCCTCGTCGAGCCGCTGCAGGCGTTCCTTCACCGTGTAGAAGGGGATGCCGTACTGGCGGTGTTCGTTCTCCTGCCAGCCGCTGCCCAGACCGAGTACCACCCGCCCGTCGGTCATGTGATCGAGGGTTGCCGCCATCTTGGCGAGTACCGCCGGGTGGCGATAGGTATTGCCTGCAACCAGCGTACCCAGCCTGAGCCGCGGCACCAGGGCGCCGACCCCGGCGAGCGTCATCCAGGCCTCCGGCCAGGGGGCGCTGGTGTCCGCCGCCGCGGGCATGAAGTGGTCGGCATACCACAGGCCGTCCCAACCGGTCGACTCGGCATGCCGTGCCAACTCGACGACCTCGGCAAACGTCTGCGTCGGGTTTGGCCAAAGGCTGATCTTCATGGGAGTTTCCTGTTTCTTCGCCGTGCCGGGCATCTTCGCCGTTGCGCCCGGTGGCGTAAAGATGCGCGGGGTTCGCCGCTCACATCAAGCGGGAATCTCGTGTGCCGTGTCTTGGGCTGGCTGTAAAGCCGCGACAATCTGACTTTTTGTAGTTCGAAATCGCTACCAGTGCGCGTGCCTCAAAATGCCCTGCCGGGGACACGCAGGCATAATGAACACGTCTGCATCGGCAGCGCCCACAACCTGGCATGCACCAGTCATGATCAAACTCGAGAGCATCGTTCCCGGTAGCCGCCTGTCCGGAATCCACGGCGATGGCCCTGTGGAAATCATCGCCGCCCGTTCGTACGGAGCAGATGCCGTAGAAGTGACCTGGAAGGGTCCCGACGGAATCGGCGAGCGCATTCTCTTTCGCGATGACGAGACCAGGCTTCACGAGACAGCGCCGGCGCGGCGCTTCGCCTTCGACGGCGACGGCCGCCTGTTCCGCCTTGCCTTCGAGGCGCTGCGCATACGCCTGGCTTATCTCTTCGACCGCTATGTCGCAGTTAACGCTTCGCAGATCGAACCGTTGCCGCACCAGTTGACCGCGGTTTACGCCGCGATGCTCGATCGACAACCCTTGCGTTTCCTGCTGGCCGACGACCCCGGGGCCGGCAAGACGGTAATGGCCGGACTGCTGATCAAGGAACTCCTGATCCGCGGCAGCCTCGAACGCTGTCTGATCGTCGCCCCGGGGAGCCTGGTCGAGCAGTGGCAGGACGAACTCAACGACAAGTTCGACCTTGCCTTCGACATCCTGGGTCGCGAACAGGTGGAAACCGCCGTTTCAGGCAACCCGTTCGTCGAGCGTCCACGCATTATCGCGCGCCTCGACATGCTGGCGCGCAACGACGAACTGAAAGCGAAACTGGAAGCGGCGCCGGACTGGGACCTGGTCGTATGCGACGAGGCGCATCGCCTGTCGGCGAGCTTCTTCGGCCAGGAGGTGAAATACACCAAACGCTTCCAGTTGGGTGCATTGGTGGGGCGTCTGGCTCGCCATTTCCTGTTGATGACGGCAACCCCGCACAACGGCAAGGAAGCCGACTTCCAGCTCTTCATGGGGCTGCTGGACGCCGACCGCTTCGAGGGGCGCTTCCGCGAGGGCGTCCACAAGGTCGACCCGTCCGACATGATGCGCCGGCTCACCAAGGAAGAACTGTTCCGCTTCGACGGCAGTCCGCTGTTCCCCGAACGCCGCGCATACACCGTTTCTTACGATCTTTCGCCTCGCGAGGCCGACCTATACAACGCAGTCTCGCATTACGTTCGCGAGGAGATGAACCGTGCCGACCGCGTGGCCCCGGACGGTTCGAGACTGCGGAATAATGTGGGATTCGCGTTGCAGATTCTCCAACGCCGCATGGCGTCGTCTCCTGCCGCCATCCACGAATCCCTCAAGCGCCGCCTGTCGCGGCTGCAAAAGCGTCTGGACGAGGAGACGCTGGGCCGCACTGAAAGCAAGCCCGCCGCCCGCAAGCTGCATCCGGAGCCCGAGTTCAATGAGGAAGATCTGGACGAAGCTACGGCGGAAGAGTTGGAGGCCCACGAGGAACGCCTGCTCGATCGCGCCACGGCGGCGCAGACCATCGCCGAGTTGAAGGCCGAGATCGCCGAGTTGCGGCGGCTCGAACGCATGGCCGATGCCCTTCGCCAGTCCGGTGAAGACACCAAATGGCAGCAGCTCGACCGCATCCTCGACGACCCTCTGGTGCACGACCCCGCCCAGGAGGTGAGGCGCAAGATCGTCGTCTTCACCGAGGCGCGTGACACGCTGGAGTATCTGGCCGAAAGAATCCGCGCCCGCATCGGCCAGACCGAGAGCGTTGCTCTCATTCACGGGGGCGTGCCGCGCGACCGGCGCCGGGCAACGATCGCTGCGTTCAACGATGACCCGGCGGTGCGCTTCCTGCTGGCGAACGATGCCGCCGGCGAAGGTGTCAACCTGCAGCGGGGCGCCCACCTGATGGTCAACTACGACCTGCCCTGGAACCCCAATCGTCTGGAACAGCGTTTCGGCCGCATCCACCGCATCGGGCAGACCGAGGTCTGCCACCTGTGGAACCTGGTGGCGGGCAAGACTCGCGAAGGCGAGGTTTACGAGCGGTTGCTGGAGAAGCTGGAAACGGCGCGAAAGACGCTGGGCGGCAAGGTCTACGACGTGCTCGGCGAGTTGTTCGAGGCGCGCCCGTTGCGCGAACTGTTCATGGAAGCGATCCGTTACGGGGAACAGCCGGAAGTACGGGACAGGCTGTTTCAGGCGATCGACGGCGCGGTCGATGTGGACCACATCAACGACCTCGTCGCCCGCAACAAGCTCACCCGGGAAGGAATCGATCCGGCCAGGGTTCGGGGCCTGCGAGACGAAATGGATCGGGCCGCAGCATGCCGCCTGCAACCGCATCACGTCCATTCCTTCTTCGAGGCCGCGTTTGCCGAGGCCGGCGGGATGCTGCGTCCGCGCGAGATCGGGCGCTTCGAACTCACCCGGGTTCCGGCAATCCTCCGGGATCGCGACCGCCTCATCGGGCGCGCGGACCCGGTTCTGCCCCGGTACCTGCGCATCTGCTTCGACAAGGCGCACATTTCAGGCGACCCCCAGGCCGCCTTGTTGGCGCCGGGCCACCCGTTGCTCGACGCGCTGCTGGACCTGACCCTGGAACGCTATCGAAATCTGCTGACGCGTGGCGCGGTACTGGTGGACGAGACGAACCGGCAAGAAAGCCCGCGCATTCTCATCGCCCTGCGTCATGCCATCCGCGATGGGCGCACAATACTCAGCGGCAAACCGCAGTCGATTTCCGAACGCCTTCAGTTCGTCTGGCTCGACGAGGCCGGCCGTGCCGTCGACGGCGGGCCGGCGCCCTACCTCGATTGCCGCCCGCTACATGAGAACGAACAGATTGGGTTGGCTGAAATCATGGATGGCGTGTGGCTCACGGGGCCGCTGGAAGAACAGGCGCGCACCCTCGCGGTCACCGAACTCGTACCCAGGCACCTGGCGGAAGTGAAGAAGCGCCGTCTTCCCGAACTCGACAAGATCGAAGCGGCGGTGAAGGAGCGCATGCGCCGGGAAATCATGCACTTGCAGCATCGCGCTTTGGAACTCGAAGCTCAGGAGCGGGCGGGCAAGCAACCGAGGTTGAATTCCGAAAACGTTCGACGCCAGGCAGAGGCCCTGAGCGACCGTCTGGAGTTGCGGCTCGCCGACATTGCCCGTCAGCGCGACATCGCCCCGTTGCCCCCGGAAATCTGCGGCGCGGCGCTGGTGGTACCCGCCCGATTGCTCGCAGCGGACGACGAGGATGGGGAATCCGGCGAGAAATCCCAAACCCCCGATGCAGCCGCACGCACGAAAGTCGAGCTTCAAGGCATGCAGGCGGTCATGCAGCGGGAACGAGCCCTCGGTCAGGAGCCCACGGACGTTTCCGCCGAAGATCGCGGCTACGATATCGAAAGCCGCGACCCGGAAACCGGCAGCCTGCGGTTCATCGAGGTCAAAGGGCGTCGTGCCGATGCCCGCACCATCACCATCACGAGGAACGAGATGCTGGCGGCTTGGAATTCAGGCGAGCAGTTCATCCTGGCTGTCGTGTTGGTGGAGGGCGATCTCGCTCATCAGCCGCTGTATGTGCGAAACCCCGCGCCGCTCTTCGGGCCTGAACCCAGTTTCAACGAGGTTTCGCGATCCATCACGGTGGAATCCATCAAGCGCTCCGCGAATGCATGACTCAAGAAGGTTTGATAAGTAGCCGACACGCGGGAACCGAAACCAAACGGTGGTCAGGCGGATGTCCCACCGAAATCTCATTGGTCGGGAAAGAGACGCATTGGATGCATTTGACCCTTGGTGACGCTCCCATCTTTGCATTGTTGTTGCACGTTGCCCACTAATCCAACGTAAGGCGCACTGTTTCGCTGGATAAGTCGAATTGCCTTCCGATAACGGCTACCTGGGCGCCTGCGAGATGTGACAAACTATCGCTCGCTTCACTCGGTCGGAATCATCGAATGTCGCGGAGCCGCTGCTCAATGAGGTGGCCGGGAAGGAAAACCGACTTGTCAGACTTCCAGACACCCAGCGCTTCGATCAGGAAAGCCGCCCTTTTCGAAGGTCAATCAAGCACGAGGCATCATTGACCACCACGACGGACATCAGCCACGCGGCCCCCGGATTTCGCGCTCCACGGACGAGAGCGGCCGATGCAATAGCTGCGCTGCACGTACCGGCGGGATCAATCGCTCTCCCAGTGCCCGCCAGACCAGACTCTCGAAACGCTGCGGTCGCTCGAACGCTCCAAACCCTTCGTCGTCCCGAATCGGCTCCGGCTCCTCCTTCCGCCACGCACGTGCATAGCTGCGAAAGGCATACTCGATGGCGGATTGCGGCAGGATGCCGACTTGCCCGAGCCGCATCAGCATGGCCGCGGCGGATACACCATAGAGGCGCTTCAAGCGCATCAGCTCGTGGTAAGTCATGCCATGACGACGTGCGCCAGCTTCCTCAGCGAGATGGTCGGCGGGAACGAGGAAGGCGCCCGCAAATCGGTCCATGGCCTTCTCGGGTCGAATTTCCGGATTGCCGGTCCCACGGATGACTCGGTGTGCGAGTTCGTGAGCGAGGTTGAAACGCCGGCGCTCGACACCGGTCCGGCTGGATACGACGACGGCGGCGGTCGAGGGCCTGCCGCCGGTGCACAGAACGTCGCAAGCCAACCCGTCGAATCGTTGAGGCAGGTCCGCCTCGATCACCCGGATGCCCTTCTCTTCGAGCAACCCGGCCATGCTCGGAATCGGATCGTTGCCGAGCGACCAGTGTCGGCGGAGCCCATCTGCGAATTCATCTATTTGCTCGAAGCTTTCGACGCGCTCGGTCACCAGATTGCCGAATGGGTCGCCCGGCGGAAGCAACTCGAGGATTTCCTCTATGGCCAGATAACCCTCGAGCTTCTCGATGACAATGGATTCCGCTTGCGCACGGTCCCGCGCTGAAGTGCTCGAGTGCTTGCGGAACTCGACCCCCTGCAAAGCCTCCACCTGGCCTCCCATGAGGAAATCCAGGGAGACACTGAGGGTTTTGCCCAGACCGACCAGCACCGCCGAGGACGGCATCATCTTGTCGGACTCGTACTTGCTGATCGCCTGTGCGGTGATCTTTGGGGAGGTTTGATCGGCCAATGCCCGCATCGACAGCCCCGCCTTCTTGCGTGCCAGTCGCAGCCTTTGTCCAAACATGATCCCGTTGTCCCTTCCTTGGAGTTGGTTGACAGTCTACACAAACGATCGAAAAATGAAACTTATGATTGATTTATCGGTCTTGATCGGGCCGAGTGAAAACACCCGACGCAAGAATCAACTCGTTTCACAATTCCAAAGGCGGCTCGACGCCATGAGTTGTGAACAGATCCGCCAGATCGTCCAGGGTCATATCGAGCAGACCCGCCGCGCGTCTCATCGAGACGTGCCCCTCGTCGACGGCTAAAGCGAGAGCTTCCACAAACGGCCTGGAATACACGGCAGGCGCCGCGGCCGTCGTGACAAAGGATTTGTTCACTCGTCTGCTTGCGGTAACGCCGGACCGACCGGGTATCCCCACCGTAGTGTCGAGGATCGTCAGCCCGACGAGACTGGACCAAGACCGGCGAATGACAGAGCAAGGGCGGACGTGATCAACGCGATCTCAACGCCGCGATATCTCACGCGACTGCATCGAGGCCGTTCTTCGCCACCAGTGTCAGCAGCTTCAGCGAGGGCCCTCGTGGGTGCTTCTCGCCACGTTCCCATTGGCTCACCAGCCCTGTCGTCACGTTGAGGTAGCGGGCGAACACTGCCTGGCTGGCATTCTCCCGCAGCCGAAGTGCCCGGATATCCTCGGGCGCCATCTCCTCAATTGGCGTCAGGCACATTTCGTCAAACTCCCGCATGGTCTGCTTCGACATTAGACCAGCCTCGGCCAGTCCGAGTGCCGCCTCGTGCGCCGCCGCCAGCGCCTCACTCTTGAACTGATTCGTCATTGCACATTACCTCGGTTATCGCTCCAGCCGCCTGTGCTGCCACAAGCCCCGACGGCTCCAGCGCCTGAAGACGACCCGAGGCTCTGCCGTCCCTATTTAAGGGAACAAGCATCGCCAGTGTACGCTCCTTGGTGTCAGGCAGTGGCTCGTACGGACATCTCCCCTGAAGATTGCGGTTACGACATCGAATGCCGCGACCTTGCGACCTGCAGGCTACGGGCCATCGAATTCAAGGGGCGCCGCGCCGATGCGCGCACCATTACTATCACGAGGAACGAGATGCTGGCGGCACTGAATGCGGGCGAGTTGTTCATTCTGGCCGTCGTGTTCGTCGACGCTGGTACCATTCAGGAATCCCGGCACTTGCCATATTTGGCACCCGCATTTGGATCGGACCCGGATTTAACGAGATCTGGGGCAAACCTGTCGCAGCGGCGACCAAGGCTGCGGCTGTTTGACACACGAGAAAAAGCCAGTGAGATACTACGGCACTGGTTGTAGAATGGGACTCATCGATCAGTTAGCGGCATCATGAGTGTTTGCGACTGGTTATGGGCGGCCAAAGATCGAATCACCGGGCTGTTAACAGAGGGAGACTCACGGTATGTCACAGCAACGGAAAGATGAACGTACAAGCTCAAGACGCGAGGATGAGCACGCCAAACTGCTTGAAGCGGCACTTGCTCGACCAGGAGTCCGCGAAGTTATGGAGGTTTACGGCAACTGGCGACAGAAAGACAAGGCGCTGGATATCTACCGACAGGCAACCAAGACAGCCGAACGTATCACTACCACTAGCTCCTCGAATTCCTTTTGACTGAACCGGCATTTGGGGCGTTGGAGTGCCTATCTGGAGCGAAATCCTTGCCGAGCTGGCAAGCACACAGCAACAGCCGGGGCTGCTTGATTTCGACGGTGTGCGCCGCAAGTACCTTGCCGAACTCTATGGCTATACCGGGCGCAATGTCATCCTTTATGCGTCCGGATGGCTGCAAAAGAACGCTGCACCGCCCGCGCTCGTTTCTATTGGCGACGAAGACATGCAGGCGTTCATGGAGGTCAGCCAGGGGCTTGAAGGCGACAAGTTGGATTTGATTCTGCATAGTCCGGGTGGTTCCCCCGAGGCGGCTGAAGCTGTGGTTTCCTACCTTAGATCGCGGTTTTCCCATGTTCGTGTATTCGTCCCGCAACTGGCAATGTCGGCGGCAACGATGATTGCTTGCGCCGCGGACGAAATAGTGTTGGGAAAGCACTCTTTTCTCGGCCCCACCGACCCACAATTGGTGCTGCCAACATCATTGGGTGTTAGGGCTGTTCCCGCGCAGGCAATTCTCGATCAGTTCGATAAGGCGAAGGAGGAATGTGACGATCCAGCCAAGCTCTCTGCATGGTTACCAATGCTCAGTCAGTTTGGTCCCGACCTACTGGTGCAATGCAAGTCAGCATTGGATATGGCCAAGGCCCTAGTGAGTACATGGCTCAAAACATACATGTTCAAGGATAGGAGCGACCGTTCGAAAAAAGCAGCAGAGATATCCGATTGGCTTTCCGAGCACGATAACTTTAAGAGCCACTCTAGGCACATCCCGCGTACCGAAGTCGAGGATCGCGAATTGGCGGTGCGTCGGCTCGAAGAGGATGAACAGTTACAAGATTTGGCTCTATCCGTGTTTCACGCGACGACGCACACGTTTTCTGCCACTCCGGCAGTAAAGATCGTCGAAAATCACATTGGCCGAGCGTTCATTAAGCAGCATGTGTTTCAGAACGTGCCCTCCATCCCGCCCGACATCGCACGGGCGGCCCCAGATGGGATGCTTTCGAAACAATATTTGGGTTTGCAGGAATAATCTGACAAAGACAGTCGATGCCCTCGGCCCGCAAGAAACTCATCGAGGTCTCCCTGCCCTTGGAGGCCATCAACAAGGCCTCGGCGCGGGAGAAGTCGATTCGCCACGGCCACCCCTCGACCCTGCATCTTTGGTGGGCGCGACGACCTCTCGCGGCCTGCCGGGCGGTGCTGTTCGCGCAGCTTGTTGACGACCCGTCGGCCTGGCCGGAGGAGTATCCGACCGAAGCGGATCAGGAGCGCGAGCGCAAGCGCCTGCACGGCATCATCGAGGAAATCGTGCCCTGGGAGGCGACCAACGATGAGCGCATCCTGAACCGTGCGCGTTTCGAGATTGCCCGCTCGTTGGCGCGGGGCCGTGGAGACCCTGCGCCGCCACCGAACGACGCCAAGGCGGTGCTGGCCTACCTTGCCGAGCACGCGCCGCCGGTCTGCGACCCGTTCTGCGGCGGTGGCTCCATTCCCCTCGAAGCCCAGCGCCTCGGCCTGCGTGCCCAGGGTTCGGACCTGAACCCGGTGGCCGTACTCGTCTCGAAGGCCACCTGCGAAATCCCGCCAAAATTCGCTGGCCTGCCGCCCGCCCATCCAGAGAGGAACCCGCTTGGGGTGTGGGACGGTGCGCAGGGGCTGGCCGACGACATCCGCCACTACGGGCGCTGGATGCGCGATGAAGCCGAATCGCGCATCGGCCATCTCTATCCGCAGGTCGAAGTCACGGCGGACATGGCGGTGGAGCGCAAGGACCTCGAGCCCTATGTCGGAAAGCAACTGACGGTCATTGCCTGGCTCTGGGCTCGCACCGTCGCCTCGCCCGACCCGATGCTGCGTGGTGCGCAGGTGCCGCTGGCAAGCTCTTTCGTGCTGTCATCGAAGAAAGGAAAGGAGGTGATCGTCGTTCCGGAGGTTGATCGTGGCCGTGGGACTTATCGGTTTTGGGTGAAATCTGGCGGTGTGGGGCCAGAAGAGTTAGCGAATAGGAAGTTGGGGACAACTGCCGGCAAGCGGCGTGCCTTTCGCTGCGTGATCTCCGATTCTCCGATTTCATACGATCATATTCGTTCTGAGGGCAAAGCGGGACGGATGGGCGAACGACTAATGGCTACTGTGGCACAGGGCAAAGCCGGGCGCATCTACCTCAATCCCTCCGCGGAGATGGAGCGCGTAGCGCGGCTGGCCGAGTCTGAGTGGCGCCCAGCACACCAGCTTCCTTCAAATCCGCGGGATTTCAAGACTCCGAACTATGGCCTCACCACATTCGCGGACCTGTTCACCGACCGCCAACTCGTCGCGCTGACGACCTTCTCGGACCTGGTCACCGAGGCACGGGAGCAGGTGCTCGCGGATGCGCTGGCGGCAGGCATGGACGCCGACGCGCCCCGCCTCGCCGACGGCGGCACCGGCGCAGCAGCCTACGCCGATGCCGTGGCGACGTATTTGGGATTGTGCGTGAGCCGGCAGGCAAATCGGTCCTCAAGTCTCAATTTCTGGGATCCCGGAGGAGCCAAAGTACAGCAGGTTTTTGCCCGACAAGCGCTTCCTATGGTGTGGGATTACTGCGAAGCGAATCCGTTCTCCGATTCCAGCGGCAACTATGTCGGACAGGTCGACTATCTTGCCAAGGTCGTTGCGGCAGCGCCCGGCGCCGCAGCCCAAGCTGCGGTGATTCAGCAAGACGCAGCGGAGGCAACGCCGCTCTTGGAGAATGCGCTGATCGCAACGGACCCACCCTATTACGACAACATCGGCTACGCGGACCTGTCTGACTTTTTCTTTGTCTGGCAGCGTCTGGCGTTGCGCGAGGTGTGGCCCGGTCTCTTCCGGCGCTTGCTGACCCCCAAGAACGAGGAACTCGTCGCCACGCCCTACCGCCATGGCAGCAAGGAGAAAGCCGAAGCGTTCTTCATGCAAGGCATCGGTAAGGCGCTCGTCAACATGTATGCGTCTGGTGCAGACAGTTTGCCGGTAACGATGTTCTACGCATTCAAACAGTCAGAGGTCGCGAAGGAGGGGCTGATCTCGGCCGGTTGGGCGACGTTTTTGCAAGGGCTTACCGATTGCGGATACATGATCGATGGAACCTGGCCCATGCGGACAGAACTCGCCGGAAATCTGAAGAAGAGGTTCAACGCCCTCGCTTCCTCAATCGTCCTCGTCTGTCGCAAACGCCCACCGGATGCTCCCATCGTCACCCGCCGCGAATTCGTCGCCCGACTCCGTGCCGAGCTGCCCAGCGCCCTGGAAAAGATCCGCGCCGGAGGTGTCGGCCCGGTGGATATGGCGCAGGCGGCGCTCGGCCCCGGCATGGGCGTCTTCACGGCCGCCTCCAAGGTACTTGAACCCGACGACACGCCGATGACCGTGCGCTCTGCCATCGCCCTCATCAACCAGGTGCGCGACGAAATCTCCGGCGAGGAAGCGGGCGGCTACGACGCCGACACCCGCTTCTGCATCGACTGGTTCGACGCCTTCGGCATGGAGGCCGGCAAATCGGGTGACGCCATCACCATGGCCCAGGCCTACGACATCGGCGTCGATGCGCTGCAACATGCAGGCATCCTCAGCGCTCAAGGCGGCTCGGCGCGCCTGCTGCGCCGCGACGAATTGCCCGAAGACTGGGACCCGACCACCGATCGCCGCCTTACCGACTGGGAGTGCGCACAGCACCTCGCTCGCGTACTGGAGTCGGCCACCGGCGGCATCGAAGCCGCCGCACGGCTCTATTCGAAGATGCCGCCGGAACGGGGCGAAGCTGCACGCCTGCTCGCTTATCGTCTCTACGACATCTGCGAGCGCAAGAGCCGCACCGGCGAAGCACAGGTCTGGAACATGCTGGCGCAGGAGTGGCCGAAGCTCGAAGAGACGGCGGCAACGGTCCAGGCACCAGTTCAGGGCTCTCTGTTGTAGAGTGCTCGAGCATGCTCGAGGCGATGATCGGACGAACCGGGACCGCGCTTTACCAAGCGTTTGACCACGTCGATTTCGCGGCTATCCTCCGATGTTGAATCGGATGTTTCGATCACAACGCGGGCCGGCTGCCGGGCAGCAAGCGAACCGGGCAGGAGGAAACCATGACGCGACAGGTGAAGATCGGCGAAGCGAAAACGCACCTTTCCGCACTGCTGGCGGAGGTGGAAGCGGGCGAGGATCTGGTGATCTGCCGGGGTCCCGTGCCCGTGGCCCATGTGACGCGCATCGCCCGTGAGAACGAGCATGTGGCGCTTTGCGCGACGCTGCGCCGGGAACGGGCGAAGCACAAGGCGGTGACCACTTCCGAGATTCTCTCTTGGCGCCACTAGGGGCACCCGCGCAGATGTCGTTCGTACCCGATGCCTCGGTTGCCGCGGCCTGGGTGCTCCCGGACGAGGAAGCAGAGTTGGCCGACATCGCCCTGGACCGCCTGGGCAGAGAGACGGCGATGGCGCCGGGCGTATTCTGGCACGAGTTGCGCAATCTGCTGTTGTCGGCAGAATGTCGTGGGCGCATCGGCCCGGGCTATGCCGACGCTTCATTGGTGCGGCTGCGACGCCTGCCAATCCAACGGTCGGACGATATCGACGACGAGGCCGTCACCGCCCTGACGCGCGCCCACCGCCTCACGGCGTACGATGCCAGCTATCTGGCCCTGGCAGTGCGGGAAGGCTGCCCGTTGGCGAGCTTGGACCGACGGTTGAATCAGGCGGCGGTTGAAGGCGTTGTTCCGTTTGCCTGAGCACACCTTCGCGATGTGTGATCGAAACCAGGAGCGAGTTCCGGGTGTAGGCAGGAAGGGGCATTTTGGGTAGCGCAAGCCAGCGCTCTCGAGCCACCGACATCGGCGGTCGGCCGCGCGTCTCGAACGCCAGCATGGTGGCAATCATGCCGGCCCATGGCGAGCGGAGACCGCTGACGGTCAACCTCGGCAACGTTCGCGCGTTCTGTTTGCGCATCCGACCGATTGACATGGAGACGCCCTCATGAGCGGCAGAGACAAGACGGACGTGGCGCTCGCGGCCAAACGGCGGGTCGAACAGGGGCTCGAAGCACTCCGGGTCGGCCTCGGCGCCTATGTCCGCAAGCACATGGAGGATCGCCACGGCAAGCACTGGCGGCATTACGCAAGCCGGGCACGAGGCCACGACGGCGGTGGAGAACTCGATGTCTATGCGCTGCTGAAAACCCTGCTCGACAACTGGAATGACCTGTTCGGGCACGACCAGCGACTCAGAAAGGCGCGCAGCTTCGTGTCGCTGGCGATGGACGCGCGCAACAGCGCCGCGCACTTCTCCGGCGAAATGTCGGCTCGCGAAGCGCTTCGTCATCTCGACGCCTTGCGCGAATTGTCTGCGGCGGTGGGCGCCGAAGCACAAAATCAGGCCATCGGGGCACTCTACGACGAACAGCGTGCCGCCAACGGTCTGCCGAGCCCGGTTCAAGCCGAGATCGAAACGCTCGACGAGCCCCCAGCGCCGGCACGGCTTCGCCCCTGGCGCGAGGTCTGCGAGCCACACCCGGACGTTCTCGAAGCGCGGTTTTCCGACTCGGAGTTCGCCGCCAATCTGGCGCTGGTCGACCGTGGCGAGGGCGCCGAGGAATACGTCGACCCGGCCGCGTTCTTCCGCATCACCTACGCCACCGAAGGTTTGCGACGGGTGCTTGCCGCGACGGTTCAGCGCCTTGCCGGCAAGGGTGGCGACCCCGTGATCGGGTTGCAGACCAATTTCGGCGGCGGCAAGACGCACACGATGTTGGCGCTGTACCACCTGGCCGGGGCTGCGGAGTCCGGATACCAGGCCCGGGAACTGCCCGGCATGGCCCCGATCTTCGATGCCGCCGGCGTCGAGGGGCTCGGCCGGGTCAGGCGTGCCGTCTTCGTCGGCACCGACAAGGGCGCGGCCGAGGCCATGCATTCGGAGGGCAGCCGCGAAATCCGCACGCTTTGGGGCTTTCTGGCCTGGCGATTGGGGGGCTGGGAAGCGTTTGAGAGCATTACCGCTTCGGAAGCGGCCCGCACCAACCCGGGAACCGAAAGATTGATCCCGATCCTGCGCAAGGCGGCGCCGTGCCTCATTTTGATGGACGAAGTCGTTGCCTTCGCGCGTCAGTTGCGCGGCCTGGAATACGATGCCTTTCACGCCTTCGTCCAGTCGCTTACGGAAGCGGCAGCGGCGGTCGAGGGGGCGGTCGTCGTCGGTTCTTTACCGGAATCGGGCGCCGAGGTCGGCGACGAGCAGGGCCTCGATGCCCTCCGGCGGCTCGAAAAGATCTTCGGCCGCATCCAGTCGGCCTGGACACCGGCGAGCGGCATCGAGACCTTCGAGATCGTCCGCCGCCGCTTGTTCCAGCCCCTCGACGAAGACGGCGAGAAGGCCCGGGACGAGACCATTCAAGCGTTCCGCAGGCTATACCGGGGAAACCGAGCCGACTTCCCGCCGGAAGTGCGGGAGGCAGCCTACGAAACACAGATGCGCCGCGCCTACCCTCTGCATCCCGAGCTACTGCGGCGGTTCTCGGGGGACTGGTCGGTGCTGGAGAAGTTCCAGCGCACCCGGGGCATTCTCAAGATCATGGCCAACGCGGTCTATGCGCTGTGGAGCGGCGAGAGCAACGCACCGTTGATTACGCCAGCGTTGCTGCCGTTTCGGGATGCGAAGGTTCGCACCGCGCTGCTCGAGCCGCTCGACGGAGCCTTCGGGCCGATTCTGCAATCGGAAGTGGACGGCGATCAGTCCTTGAGTGCGCGCATCGAAGCACAGCGCCCAAGGCTGCTGAAGGCGCGGGCGGCAACCCTTGCTGCTCGGGCCGTGTTCTTCGCCACCGCGCCACATGGCGGGACGGCCCGCGGTGGCATGAGCGGCACGGAACTGCGGCTTGCCTGCGCCCAACCCGGCGACCAGATCGCCATATTCGGCGAAGCGCTGCAGGAGATCGCATCCCGCTCCGCGCATCTGTATCGGGAAGGCGACAGCTACTGGTTTTCGCCGCAGCCGACGCTCAACAAGCTTGCCGCAGATCGCGCCCAGGATGTGAGCGACGAGGCGGCCGATCGGCATGTCATCGCGGTTTTGCGGGAGGAGCAGCGCAGCCGGGCCGGATTTCCTCGCGTGCATGCGGCGCCCGACAATCCCACCGACATCGACGACGGGCGTTCCACCGCGCTGGTCGTGCTGCCGCCGTCGGCGCCGCACGATGCCAGTCTAGGTTCGAGTTCCGAGGCGGCTACCGTAGCCAGCGAGACGCTGCAGCGACGGGGCAGCGGCCAGCGCCGCTTCCGCAACGCCCTGGTTTTCGTGGCTGCGGACGCCTCGAACGTCTCGGCGGCGCGGGAGAACGCCCGGCGGGAACGGGCCTGGCGGTCGATTCTGGACGATGCCGATTTGCAGGCAAACCTGACCCAGGCACAGGCAAGCGATGCCGAGAAACAGGCGGTGCGCAGCAAGCAAGCCCTGCTGCAGAGCATTCGAGGCGCCTGGGTGCACGTGCTCTTTCCGGCGCCACCCGACGAGGTTGCGGATGGCCCCATCGGCAGTGCGGGCCTTGTCATGCGCTCGGCACGCCTGGTGAATCGCGGTGGTGCGAAGGGCATCCCGCAGGCCGTGTGGGACAAGGTTGTCAGCGACGGCACGGTAATCGATCAGATGGGCCCCGCCAATCTCGCACAGTGCCTGGAACGTGTCTGGCCGCCGGAAAATCCACACATCGGTGTCGCGGAAATCAGGGACTGGCTGGCTTCCTATGTCTATCTGCCGCGGCTGCGGGACGAGGCGGCAGTCGACGACGCCATTCGGCGGCTGTTGGAGGATTTGGCCAGCCCCTACGCCTACGCTTCGGGTTTCGATGAGGCTTCGGGCGATTACACGAACGTCGTCGACGGTAACGCTGTTTTGCCCGGCAGCCTGGCCGACGGCCTCCTGGTGCGTCGCGAAGCCATTCGCAACGAAGAGGAGGAGCCCCGTGAAGGTGAATCCGGACGTTCGGATGGGTCGTCCGCCACAGTGGAACCGGTGTCCGGCGAAACCGGCGCAGAGCCGGACCCGATAGAGCCTTCCCCTCGCCGATTCTTCGCGAGCCTGCGGATCGATCCCGATCGTGCGGGGCTCGACGTCGCGCGCATCATGGACGGGCTCCTGGTCGAATTGACCCGTGCCCCCGGCAGCAGCCTGCAGCTCAGCCTCGAGATCGATGGGCGAGCGGGTGAAGGCGGGTATCCCAAGGATGTCGTCGACATCGTCAAGGCCAATGCGCGCGATCTGAAGCTGGACGAGACGGCAATCGGATTCGAGGAAGACTGATAGAGAACCGTGCGATCGTCCGGTTCGAGTGTCCGCCGGCGCAGCGGGTTCCGAGGGGGGCCAAGTGTCGGTGAAAGCCGCCTGGAGGCAATGAGCGAACATGCCGAACGTACCGAAAAAGTCATTCGCCATGGTGCAGACCGGCGTCGGCGAACTGACCCCCCAGGACGTGTCGATTCCCGACATCGACGACGATTCGGCCCTGCTGCGGCTGGAGGCCTGCGGCATTTGCGGCAGCGACTACGAGCAGTTCGACGGGCAGTTGCGCACGCCCGTGCCGGTGATTCCCGGTCACGAACCGCTCGGCACCATTGCCAGAATCGGCGATCGGGCGGCGGCGCGCTGGGGCGTGGATGTGGGCGACCGGGTGGCGGTGGAGACGATGCTGGCCTGCCATCGCTGCGAAACCTGCCTGGGCGGCGCCTACCACCTGTGCGACAACCGCAGAATCTACTCGTACATCCCGCTGTCCGAGCCGCCGGGGCTCTGGGGCGCGTACTCTCAATACATGTTCCTGCACGGCGACTCGGTGGTGCACAGGATGAGCGCGGCTCTCGCCCCGGAAATCGCGGTGATGTTCAATCCTTTGGGGGCAGGCTTCCGCTGGGCGGTGGAGATGCCTGGCACCGGGCCCGGCGACACGGTCGTCATACTCGGGCCGGGCCAGCGCGGTCTCGCCAGCGTCATTGCCTGCCGGGAAGCGGGTGCGGGCACCGTCGTCGTCACCGGGCGGGAGTCGGACGCCGGCAAGTTCGAGGTCGCCCGGGCGTTCGGCGCCGACCATTGCATCGATGTGGACAACGAGGATGCGGTCAGGCGGGTCAAGGAAATCACGGGCGGTCGCGGCGCCGACGTGGTGGTGGAGGTCAGCGCCTACGCCACGCAGCCCATCGTCGATGCGATGAAGATGGTGCGCATGGGCGGCACCGTGGTGCTGGCCGGCATGAAGGGGTTCAAGGCGGTGGAGAATTTCGTCTCGGACCTGGTGGTGGTGAAGGAAATCAACATCCGCGGCGCCATCGGCGTGACGTCGAGCGGTTACGGCAGCGCCATCCGGTTGCTCGAAAGCGGTCGGGTGCCGGTGGAACGCATGCATACGCACGATTTTGCGCTCGAGGATGCGGAACTCGCCATCCGCACCCTTGCCGGGCAGGTGCCGGACGACCGGTCCATTCACTCCTGCCTGATTCCGCCCCACTGAGGTGGGCCAGCCCACATCCGTCACCAACTTTCGTCGCGAGGGCGTCGACGTTTCGTCGCTGAAGCAAAACGCGCCGGCCTGCGTGGTCGCGCGGACTGGAGGCCGATGCAGGCATACTCGACAGTATGTCAAACCGGGTGGAGGGAGCCCTCAGCCGGGGAGCACGAGGGGATACCCCTCGCATGAAAAAATTCTTCAAGTTATTGATTTTATCGAATTCACGAAGCATGGAATCCTTACCTTCGATCCGGCAACGAGAACCGGTATGCGGTACGTGCATGCGGCGCACCAGGCGGCAGCGCATACGGCTACGATAGGCAAAAGGGCGAGCCTTAACAGCGCCGCATACACGCACCGCACACCGATTCTCTCCCAGCGATTGTCGGGTGTTTCTTGCATGTCCGTGACTTGGCGCACCGAGGTGGTGACGTGCCTGTAAGAAACCGGCAGGCTTGCCAAACACGGGTCGGGTCCACTCGTCGGGCAAAGGAGTGAGTCAATTGAGGAAAAAGGAGTATTGCGGTGGCTGAAATACCGTTCAACGAGAAAGTGGCGGCAGCGTTCACGAACGCTCCGAGCGATGCCGGCGGTGGATTGCCGGGTTTCCTGGGCATCGATATCTACGATGCCGGGCCGGGCACACTGACGGCGCGGCTTGCCGTGCGCGACGAATTCCTCACCGGCTTCGGCAACATGCACGGCGGCGTGCTGTCGGCGTTCTGCGACCACATGCTGGGCTGCGTCTGCTATCCCGCCATGAGCCAGGGGCAGTGGGCGGCGACCACCGAGTTCAAGATCAACCTGACCGCGCCGGTCAAGGAAGGCACCGTCGAGGCGCGCGCCGAGATTCTCAACCTGTCGCGCAGCCAGGCCGTGGTGCGCATCGACATGACAAACGACGGGCGTCCTTGCGCCATGGCCCAGGGCACCGTGACCATCCGCAACCCGCGTTGATCGGCATGCGCATGGAACGACTTGTCTGAGATTCGCGCAATCTCGAAAGGGTTTTCCGCTGGATCGGGCAAGAACCGAGCCGAACAAGCAGTTTCGAATCATTGCTTGCAGAATAAAACCATCCGACCGCGTCGTTTGCCGACTTTCAGGCCGAGTGCGTGCAGGTGCTGGCGCGCCTGGCCGCTCGTTACGCGGGCTTGCACACGGCGTCAGCGCGGCGCTTTCCCGTCCGGCGGCCAGGCATCGACACCGTCTTCCAGGGGCACGGCGAGGCTTTGCAGCAGTTGCGAGAACAGGGTCCAGTTGCCGATGGCGATGACCAGTTCAACGCGCTCCGCTTCGGTGTCGAGGTGCGCACAACAGGCCTTCCAGGTCTCCGGCTGGATGAAGCCGTGATCCAGGGTGTCGTCGGTCGCCTGCAGCACCGCCCGGTCTGCATCGCCGAGTATTTCCGAGGCCTGCCAGTCGCGCACGGCGAGCAGGTCGTCGGCGGGGATGTCCATGTTCCGGGCAATGCGCCAGTGCTGGGTCCATTCGTAGACGGAGCCGGTCTTCCAGGCGATGCGCATGATCAGCAGCTCCCGCAGCCGCTTGTCGAGAACGTTGCCGGTAAACAGCAGGGTGGTCACGGTGTTCGCAATGGCGTTGGCGACCGGTTCGTTGTGAAGCAGGATGCGGAACACCGAAAGGTCGGCAAACTGTGCGTTCAGGCCCAGGGATTCGGCTCTTCTGGCAGCCTCCGCCACGGAAAGCATGGGTACGCGGGTCTCTGACATCGTTCGGTAATCTCCGGTTGCAGTAACCCCGCATTGTAGCGGGTCGCCGCCGGGTTCAGACGATCCCGTAGGCCAGCATGGCGTCGGCGACCTTCAGAAATCCGCCCAGGTTGGCGCCCTTGACGTAGTTCACGTGCCGGTTCTCCGAGCCGTGGCGCACGCAGGTTTCATGAATGTCGTGCATGATCGTCTGCAGGCGGGAATCCACCTCGTGCGCGCTCCACGACAGGCGCAGGGCGTTCTGGCTTTGCTCGAGGCCGGATACCGCCACGCCGCCGGCATTGGCGGCCTTGGCCGGCCCGTACAGGATGCGGGCGTCGACGAACGCGTGGGCGCCGGCGAGTTCCGTGGGCATGTTCGCGCCCTCGCAGACGGCGCGAACCCCGTTCTTCAAAAGTGTTCGGGCTTCGTCGGCGCTGATCTCGTTCTGGGTGGCGCAGGGCATGGCGACGTCCACCGGCACGGCCCATGGCCGCTCGCCCGGGTGGAAATCGATGTGGTCGAAGTGTTCGGCGGCTGCCGAGATCCGGCCGCGGCGCACTTCCTTGAGTTCGCGGATGAACTCGAGAACGTCGCGGTCCATGCCCCCGTCGATGTGGATGAAGCCCGACGAGTCCGACAGGGTCACCACCCGGGCGCCGAGGGTGATGCATTTCTGGGCTGCGTAAATCGCCACGTTGCCGGAACCCGAGATGGCGACCGACTTGCCCTCCAGGCTGTCGCCGACGCGGTTCAGCATGTTCTCGCAGAAGTAGACGCAGCCGTACCCGGTGGCTTCGGTTCGGATCAGGCTGCCGCCGAAACTCAATCCCTTGCCGGTGAGGATGCCGGCGTAGCGGTTCTCGAGGCGCAGGTACTGCCCGAACATCACGCTGATCTCCCTGGCGCCGACGCCGATGTCGCCGGCAGGGACGTCGGTGTCCTCGCCGATGTGCCGGTGCAGTTCGATCATCAGTGACTGGCAGAAGCGCTCTACCTCGCGGTCGCTCCTGCCCCTGGGGTTGAAGTTGGAACCGCCCTTGCCGCCACCCATGGGCAGCCCGGTCAGGCTGTTCTTGAAGACCTGTTCGAAGCCCAGAAACTTCAGGATGCTCAGGTTGACCGAGGGATGGAACCGTAGCCCGCCCTTGTACGGCCCGATGCTGTTGTTGAACTGCACCCGCCAGGCACGGTTGACCCGCACGTTGTGCCGGTCGTCCTCCCAGCACACTCGGAAGATGACGATACGGTCGGGTTCCGTCAGGCGCTCGAGGATGCGCGCCTTCCGGTATTCCGGGTGTTCCAGCACGTAGGGCATCAGCGTCTCCACCACTTCCCGCACTGCCTGGTGAAACTCGGCTTCACCCGGGTTGCGGCGGATCAGGCCCCGCATGAATCGATCGACTTCGCGTCGCGTTTGGGGGTTGCTCCCAGTCATGTTCCAACTCCTCCGACGACGGCATTCTACGAAACCGGCCATGCGGTCAAAACAGGAAAGGGCACACGTTCGTCGTCGAAGACTCCCACGATGCCCGCTCCGCAAAGCGAATCGCCGATGGAACCGTGCGAACCACCCGGGCGATCAGGCCCTGCCGGTCGTGCTGTGTTCGACTGTGAATTGTTCGAACAAGGCGGATCATTGCTTGCGAGTGCCGAACCCGGCGCGCCGGGACGAGGACGCGCAAGGAACACCTGAAGTACGCTGGGAGAGAACCGGTGTGCGGTGCGTGTATGCGGCGCTGTTGAGGCTCGCGCTTGCGCCTACCGTAGCGGTAAGCGCCAGAGCCTGGTGCGCCGCATGCACGTACCGCATACCGGTTCTCGGTGCCGGATCGAAGGTAAGGTTTCCTTGGTTCGCGAATTCAATGAAATCAATCGTTTGGATAAGTGTTCCATGAAAGAAGGCTGCCGCAGGTGTGTAGAGTTTCTCGGCAGGCTGCGGTCCCAGCCCGTCGACCGGCGGTTCCGGTCAGGTCATGCCCGCGTCAACCGCGAGCAACTGCCCGGTGATGCCGTCGGAAAGATCGCTGGCGAGGAACAGGGCCGCTCCGGCCACATCGCCGCTTGCCGTCATCCGACCGAGCGCGGTTTCGTCCGCGAAACGAGCCAGAGCATCCTCCATCGCCGGGCCGCCGTCACGCGCGCGGGTTTCCACACGCTCGATCAATGCGGCCGTTGCGACCGGCCCCGGCCCGAGCGCGTTGACGCGGATGCCGTATCGGCCGAGGTCCAGCGCTGCGGCCCGGACTATGCCGAGCACCGCGTGCTTGGTCGCCGTGTACAGGCATTGTGAACCGTGTGCGCGGTGGGAGTTCAACGACCCCATCGCCACGATCGTTCCGCCGTTTTCCTTCATCAGCGGCACGGCGTGCTTGAGCGTTGCCGCCACGCCCTTCACGTTGACGGCGAAAACGTCGTCCCACTGCCCGAAATCGAGTGTCTCGATGCCGCTCCAGGGCGGCACCACACCGGCGTTTGCGACGACGATGTCGAGATGCCCGTACGATTTGCGAATTCGGGCCATGGCGCGGCGAAGATCGGCCTCTTCGGTGACGCTGCCCCGAATCGCGGTCCATTCCGGAGGCAGCGTTCCCCGGGAGTCTTCGATGTCGAATGCGATTCCCCGCGCGCCGGCGCTCGCCAGGCGCTCGGCGATGGCGCGGCCGAGCCCGGCGGCGGCGCCGGTGACGAAGGCTGTCTTTCCGTCGAGCATTGCACCCATCATCGCATCGTTCACCGTCCGTCGCACTTGCGGCGCGAGCCGTCTGAGCCTGAACCCGTCACCAACTTTCCTCGCGAGGGCGTCGACGTTTCGTCGCTGAAGCAAAACGCGCCGTATAAGCGCGGCCGCGCGGACCGGCAGGCATACTCGACAGTATGTCAAGCCGGCTGGCAGGAGCCTTCAGCCGGGGAGCGCGAGGGGACACCCCTCGCATACGGACCACACGGCCGCGCTTACGAGAGTGCATCGGCGTCCGCCGCAGAAAGTCGGTGACGGATGCAGGTCAGATCCAGGTTCCGATTGCCTCGCCGACGCGGACGGGTTTGCCCGGGGGGAGTGCGTCGAGGCGGGCGGACCCGGCAGGCGCGCACAGGATCACGGTCGACCCCAACTGGAAACGCCCGAGTTCGTCGCCCGTGCCCAGGGCGTGGTTGGGACGGTGCGTTACAGGGTCGGGACTTGGAGAGGCTGGCCCGGCCCAGGGTGTCACGATGCTGCCGACGATCAATGCGCCCACCAGCACGATCAGCAGGTCGCCGCGGGGTGTGGCCAGGCGGCAGACCAGCCGTTCGTTCCGGCAGAAAAGGCCCGGGACCGAGGCTGCCGTTCTGGCATTGACCGAAAAGAGTGCCCCCGGCAGCGACTGCGCGACCGTCAATACGCCCGCACAGGGCGTGTGCACACGGTGATAGTTGTGCGGCGCCAGGTAGACCGTGACGAAACTGCCGCCGTCGAATCCATCCCCGAGTTGCCCGGCCAGCGAGTCGAGGGAATAGCGAACGCCCTTGGCCTGCAGTAGCGTGGCCGCCTCGATGCGCCCGCTCTGACTGACGGTGCCGTCGGCGGGACAGGCAATGACCCGCTCGTCTGCGGGGAATGGGCGTACCCCCGGTTTCAGGGCCCGGGTAAAGAAGTCGTTGAATGTGCGGTAATCGGCGCGGCGTGACCTTTCGGCTTCGGCAAGATCGATATCGTAGAGGGCGCTGAAAATGCGAATGAACCCACTCTTGACCCATACAGTTTCGGATGCGGCGAGCCTGCCCATCCATCGTGACAGTGCGTGCTGCGGCAACAGGTGCTGGATGGCGGCAAAGACCCGGTCGAGCACGGTAGCCCGAGCGTCGTCGGACCGTTCGGCAGCCCGTTTAGCGCTCAACTGCGACTTGTGGTCTCCCATCGTCTTGGATAACTGCCTTTTGACTGATCGCCTGATTTCAACTCGCAAGCGCAACATTTCCGCACGGAAAAAAGGCCCGGGTAGCGTACCGTCCTCCGATCCTGTGGCGGGGAGAATGCTCAATGGCGAATGACACCCACCTGAGCACTGAGAATCGATGTTACATCAACGAACGCCGTTGCGCGGTGAGGGTGGAAAACCAGCCCGCATCCGTCACCTCGACGCCCTCGCGACGAAAGTTGGTGACGGGTGCGGGCTAGCGGGACATCGCCGGTCTGGGAGCTCGCGCGGCACCCGGACCAGGTTGACAGGGCAGCTATGCGGGATTGTCGATCGGTTCACCGCTGCCGTGGTGGATTGGGCGCGCTTCGCCAGCGTATGCGACATCCGCGACCAGTCCAGTTTGCCTACGCGATCGGGTCCATTGAGATTAACGGAGGATGAATCGTGGCCTCATCAGATTCGAAGTTCGCGTATGGCAACGGCATCGTATGGACGTACCTTGACCGTACGGGTCGCGGCGCGAACCCGCCTTGACGCCGCCACGGGTGCTCTATACGTTTGGTTTGCAGACATCGACGACGACCACCCATTGCCCGCGAGTTGCTGGCGTTTTACAGCGGCGGCGCCGAAGCGAATGACAGTCGCGCCGACGACGGCTAGCCGCACCTCTTCATGAATAAGCTTGGCGAGGGTCGCAAGAGTAGTGAAAACACGGGGTGCGGCGAGGAGCCAGCCACAGATCAGAGGATGAAGAGCCGGACACGGTCAACCCGGCTGCCCGGAATGGAGTTGCTGTGACAAAGACGGTCGAAGACCTGCCGGGGCGCACGGAACGGTCGCCCTACAAGGCCTTGGGCGACCACCGCGAGTACAACGTCTATGTTGAGACCGCGCGGGTAGAAGAGGTCTGGCCGAAAATGAAGGGCTGGGCGCTCGCGGCGCAGGTCGGGCCGTTGCTGGTCAGCCTGGAGGTCGTCCTGAAAATTCTGGAGGACACGCTCGACGAGACCGGCGCGCGCGAGTACATCAACGACGCTGCCAAAGTCGATGTCGTGGCGGCGTCGGTTGCGGCGGTACTGACGCTGATCGCCGACATCGCCTTCGAAACCGGGGAAGAAATCGAACCCCCGAAAGAGCTGTTTGGGCCGCCCTCGACAGACTCGGCGTGGAACCGCGTCATCGAGAAGCTGGATCGGGTCGCCAATGGCACGCGCATCGAGTCGACGCTCCAATCGCGCCACGAATTGGCGATCCGGGCACTCGGTTTCCAGCTTGGTTTGGCCCGGTCGCCGAGCGAGCCCGGCCTCGACTACGACCGGTTGGTCCGGCCCGGCCTCGTGCACGCCTTGTATGCGCCGGACCGGCGACAACGCTACGTCGAAGACCCCATCTTCGTCCGCGTACACCAGGCATGCGAAGGAATCCTGGAATCGCTGCTGGTGGAAATGGACCGCGTCGAAGCGTTCCTGTTCAAAGCCGACTATGCGGCGGCCGAACGGCACATCCTGCTTGCGTCCCGCTTCATGAAGCCGTTCGAGCGCACCATCAGCATCCTGGGCGAGATGAGCCAGCTGGACTACGCGCCGTTGCGTGTCGCCCTTCGTGACGCCAGCGGCATCCAGTCGGCGCGCGCGCAGGCGCGCAAGTCGATTGTCGACGACCAGTTCTGGCTGTTTCGGCAGCAACTCGAGCATCGTGGCCTCGACTGCTTCGTCGTCTTCGCCAACCCCGTCGAATTCATGCCGGAGCACCGCCTGTTGCAGGCGTTCAAGACGCTGGCCAGGACCATTGACGAGTCGATGTCGCACCATGCCCACCTGGTCCAGAACGTGTTGGGAACAACCGTGATCGGCACGGCGGGCTTCCGCATCCTGTCGCTGGGCGAGATCGCTGCACAGCCTCTGCTGCGGGATCTGGCAGCCGCCCTCGACTCGCTGACATTGTGGACGAACCTGGCGTTCACCGAGCACTCCGGGATCGTCATCCACGAACAGGAACGCGAGCACGGCACGGCCGGCAAGTACGAGTACCGGTTGCCGACGGCCCGTTGCGACCCGGCCCGGATGACGGCGACGGTGGCGCGGTACTTCGACGCCATTCGCGAACAAAAAAAGGGGGATTGGAAGGCGCTCTTCGCCGAGTCGCCGCACTTCGAAGACCCCAAGGGCACCAAGCCCTACGTCACGGAGTGGAACCTCGACGTGTTCTTCCGCAACTTCATCAAGCTGTTCCCGAAGGTGCTGAGCGCCGAGCACGAGATAGTCGAACAGGGCGACAACCATCTGGAGGTGACCTGGACGCTCGAGGCCGAGTGCTTCCTGAATCGGTTCCCGGTGCGTTTCAGCGGATCGGAGACGTTCTACTTCGATCCGGAAGGGCGCATCGAGGTAGCCTTCGACGAGTGGGATTCTGCCGCGCTGGCTGCGGAGATCATGCAACGGCACCGGGCAGCCCTGGCGGAGGCCGCCGCGAATGCCCGGTCCGCCTGACAGCCCGCGACAGTGCCTGGGCTTGCCGATGGCGGTGGCTCGGATTCGGCCGACAATCGCACAATTGGCGCTTCGAAGCACATGCGACGAAATGAGTGGGTGAGGTTTGCCGGCTAATCGTCGAGCGTGACGGGCAGGTCGTCCCGGTTGCCCCACTCCGCCCAGGAGCCGTGATACGCGCGGACATTCGGATATCCCAGCAGCCGGCCGACCAGGTAGGAGAGCCCGGAGCGATGGTGCGTCTGGCAATGGGTGATGACAGACTTCTCCGGCCCGATGCCGTGGCGGCCAAGCAGGCCCTCCAGGTCGCGCACCAGGCGCTGGCTGTCGATCGGATTCTTGAAGGCCAGCCAGTCGAGGTTGACGGCGCCCGGAATGTGCCCCGCGCGCCTGGCCGACCGTCGCAGGCCGTTGAATTCCTCGGCTGAACGCACATCCAGGATGACTTGGGCCGGGTCGCCGATCGCCTTCAGCACATCGTCGGCCTCGGCGATGGGCGCGGTGTCGATTTCGAGGCTCACCTCGGTCGCCGCCGGTGTCTTGCCCGGACCGGTCTCGACGCGCCGGCCGGCGGCGATCCAGGCGTGAATACCGCCGTTCAGGTAAGCCCAGTTGCGATGGCCGATTACATCGAGGGTCCACAGAAAGCGTCCGGCCCAACCGCCCCCCTCGTCGTCGCAGGCAACGATGTCCAGGCCCGGCCGATAGCCGATGCGCGAGAAGAGCGCGGTCAATCGTTCCAGATCGGGCAGGCGCCCGGTGGCCGGCGGAATGCCGCTGACCAGTTCGCGGGGCTCGACCAGTACGGCGCCGGGAACGTGGGCGGCGCGGTAGCTGGCCGGTTCCACCACCTGAACGATCAGGGCGGGGCCGTCGAGTTCGAGGTCGTCGGGTTCGACGAGTCGTGCCTGGGGCATCACTCCGTCAGCTCCGTTCAGACAGTTCAGGACCGATGCCCCGCGTTGTCAGGTCTTCCGACAGCACGTCGTCGAAAGACTCGCCTGGAATCTTGTGGCTTTCGTTGGCCCAGCCGCCGAAGTCGATGAGCCGGCACCGTTTCGAGCAGAACGGTCGAAACGGGTTGGACGGCGCCCATTTCACCGGCTTCTTGCAGGTCGGGCAGGGCAGGATGCGTGGGGTGTCGGACATGGCGGTTCGGTCGGGCTGGCCGGGTGCTCTCGATTCTGCTTTTGCGCGAGGCAGCATAACGCTATTGCGGGCGAAGGGGCAGCACGAGCCTTGGTTCACGAGAGATGAGACTGGAACAAGTGTGTGGTTCCTGAATTACATGGAACACACTTCCAGCAATTTAACCCGCATCCGCCACCAGCTTTCGTCGCGAGGGCGTCGAGGCGCCGTTCGCAGCAGGAAGTTGGTGACGGATGCGGGCTTGTGTTCGACATCACTTGTCGTCATCGAGACCGGCGGATTGCCTGTTTCCGAGACACCACTGAATCAATGTGCTGTCTGCCTTGTCTTCAAACTGAACATCGACTGCATCGCCAATGGCGAAATCTTGAAAGGGGTCACCCAGGAGATTTCCCACCAGCTTCACTCGGTCTGCATCGGGAATTTCCACCACCACAACGAGGTAAGGGACACGATCCTGCAATGAAGGCAAATTGGCGTGATGAACGCGCATCCAGCTGTAGATTGTCCCTCGGCCTTCGACTTCCTCCCACCCGACATCGAAGCTGTGGCAGCGGTGACAGATCCATTCGGGTGGCATTTGAAATTGCCCGCACTGCCGACACTTTTGAAGAACCAGACGATGTTCGCGAGCGCCTTCCCAGAAAGGTGCGTCAACCCCATCCCGAGCCGGTACGGGTTGTGCAAGGCCCGGTAGATATTCGCGATCACTCATCGACTATTCGCAAAGGACGAGGCTGCTCACAGGCGAAGCCGCCGGGCCTCCGGCAACCATCGATACACGGGCACCCTCAACTTGATTCGCAGACGTGCCACGAATCTGCCTCGTCGCCTCGATGACCAGGCCAAGGCCATGCATGTAACACTCCGCCAGGTTTCCGCCGCTGGTGTTGATCGGCAAGCGACCACCCCGGGTCAGATTCTCGACGGTAAAGAAGTCGTTCGCTTCGTCAGGTTGGCAAAACCCGTGTTCGACCATGGACATGACGACGGCCCCCGTGAAATTCTCATAGATCTGGGCGACATCGATATCCTTCGCCGCGATGCCGGCCTGGCGCCACAACCGGTCGGCCACCGTTGTGAAATTTGCCGTTCCATAATCGTCGTTGAAGTGACCCAACAACTCGTAGCGAGGGCTCGTGCCTTGCGACGTAGCCAGGACCTTGACCGCTTTATGGGGGTGATCGACCGCGCGCTCGGTCGTCGTCAGGATAATTGCCGCCGCGCCGTCATTCTCCTGACAGCAGTCGTACAGCCGAAAGGGTTCTGCGATCCAGCGCGAACTGTAGTATTTCTCCCTGGTGAGCGGACGCCCGTACATGATGGCATCGGGGTTGTTTTGCGCGTGGGCATAACAAGCCATTGCGACGGCACAAAGCACCTCGTCCTGCACGCCGTATTGGTGCATGAAACGCCGGGTTCTCAGGGCAACGTGATGCACTGGCCCCATCACACCGTACGGAAGCGTGTACGCAAATCTACCGCTTGTTTTTGCTGGTGCTCGACCCGCCCCGAACCTGCCGAACTCTCCCTGGGATAACGAGCGGTAGACGACGGCATACCTGCAATAACCTGCCAGCAATGCAGCAACTGCATTGCCCACGGCTCCGCAGACGCCGCCACCACCACCGCCCCAGAACATGTTGGCAAACGCAATGTCTTTCGTATTGAGCGCCGTCCCGAGTCGAACCGGCTCATTCCGATCGTCGGAGTAAGAGCAGAATCCGTCGATGTCGCGAACGTCGAGCCGAGCATCTTCGGCGGCAGCGAGTATCGCCTTCAGCGCAAGCTTGAATTCCGGATCGGGGGATTGACCATGCCTGTAGTACGGGGTTTGGCCCATGCCGATCACGGCAACTTGTTCGTTGATCATCTAAACAGCTTTCCGCGACTCTTCGCTTGCGGCTCGCGCAACAGGATAGCCATCAACGCAGAAGTGTCGATGACGATCACTCTGGCAATCCGTGGTCGCCGTACAGAAGATCCTGGCTTCGAGCGGCATTCGGCCTTGGGGTTTCCTTGTTTCGAACGGCTTTCATGACGGATTCGATCACCTTCCCTCGACCCTCAGCGCTTGGTGCGGGCTTTAGTGGAGTCAGCGTGACGCTCGCTCGACCGTGCCGCGTCAGAACGATCTCTGCACCCCGCTCCGCTCGGCGGACGAGGTCGGTCAGTTTAGCCTTGGCTTGACTGACGGAAATGTGCATTTCTTTCACCACAGTATCGAGAGACATCGGCTGATTTTGGACCAAGCTATGGTCTCAAACAATCGATGTCCGGATGCCGAACAGTGGTGTGTTTCGTCGATCGTCAGGACGAAGCAAAGGGGTGTTTGATCGATTCCAAGTCCAGAGTGAGGCTCTGTTTGGCCCCTGCCAGCGTGCGACGACGCGCTGGCTGGGGTGTTCACTTACCAGCAAATGGCGGAAACTCGAGGCCGGAGAAGGCGTTGGGAGGTTCGTGCCCGATCACACCCGCGAAGTTTCGAACGAGACGATGCTCCGAGAAGCGCTGCTGAACTCGACGGCCACTAGACAGACTGGGCCGCTGGCCCGCCAGAGCCGGTTTAGCCTTTTGAAGTGCGCTGAAACGGCCCTTCTGCGATTATCATGCGTACTCCCGGTTAGCTGATCTTTGTAATGGTGTTTCCAATCATCGACTGAAAGTACCTGAAAAATAAAACCCTGGCGCCCTACGTCACGTAGTCTTCATTGGTTCTTAGGGAACGACGTATCGAAACTGCCAACACTCGCTTGTTTTCAAGTCTAGCTGGAAGCGCCAGGACACCCTGAGATTGATTAACGCATCGTTCCCCTCAATCGGTTCATACGAAACCCTGACATACACATCGTCCTCAAACTTCGTAAATGCCAGGATATTCAGTGATTCCTTCGAGATCAGGTACGATGATCCGGAACCAATGGGTGCGACAAACACTGGAATATCGTTCAAGCTAACCACATACCCGTCTGATTTAAACTGTTTGTCGCGAATTAGCTGCAGACCTTCAGGTTTCTCCACACTCTCATCGTAGATGCTTCTGGTCCAATCCAACAGCCAACTCGGCTCAGCCCGGTGCGCAACGAGTAGTATCGGTGCCCCACCGTTTTTTTGTATTCTCGCTGCGGCCGATTTAATCTGCCGCCAATAGATAACGGGGCCATCCACTTCGACCGTAGTGCAATCGATTGTTCCTAAAACCGCCTCCATGACCTCCTTCGCCACACGTCTACTTACGGTACGGTCAAACCACTCATCCTCATTGCTGGCTAGCTGCACCATCGGTGGTTCAACAAATCGGCCCTTGTTCATTTCACGGATAATCTGCCTTTGTTCGGCCAACTCATTGGTCGAATGTTGGACCTCCCGGAATAGCGAGACAGGGATATGAGCACGTGCTTTGACAAACCCTGATTGAGAACACCACCTTGCTACCTGATTTCGCCTGATTTCGCTGAATTGTGAAGAAATCAACTGATCTGTCCGGGAGTCATCAATACCTTTTACTACTTGGTCAATGCTCGCGGTCAGTGCGGCAATCGCATCCTGCATCTTGTAGATCGCACTTAACTGAGCCTGAATGCAGGAATACAAACTCTCATAGGCAAGAAAACTCGCTTCCTCCAATCTGATTTTCCATTGCTTCAACTGATCGACAATTGCTCGCAGGCTCGCATCGTCATCCGCAAACCATTTCAGGATTTTTTCTAACAGTTGCGCCGTTGGTGGCCTTCCCTCCTTTGCCAGGAGGCACAAGAACAGAAGTTGGCCGTCTCGCAGGGAATCCAGGTCTTCCAAGCCCCATCCCGAATAAGTCCAGCCGGGGACCATGGCCGGTTTCCCCTGGCTGGAAATCGCCTCGACCACATTATCGAGGCGTGCCCGGTATCCCCAACGGTATCCACCGTCCAAATGGTATTGGCGGATAATGGCAATCAACAAATCCTCGAGCGTCCGAATTGGCCATTGCTCCCCGATTTCGGAGCCCCCTGCATGCAGTGCTTCACCCCGACCTACTGCCACGGCTAACTGCGCGGGTAGCGATTCTCCACAGTCACAGTCTTTGCCCATTTGCAGCATCGAATATACCGATACGCAACACAGGTCTATCCAGTAATTGTGGATACACTTCGACCATATGGCCTGCGGCGTCCCTACTTCATTGTTTCCTGTTAGGGGGAGATCAGAGATGCCCCTGACCTCATCCCAGGGCTTTTGCAGTAGCTCCAAGGTCAGCTTGCGATTATCCCGAATGTCGTAGTAGGAACTATCGAGTGGGAAATTTGCGGTGTTCCACCACTTTATGAATGCGTCGCACACCCGCTCCGCGCCTTCCTTGTTTCCAATCGACAGGCTATCGAACAGCATTCTCAGCGTGCCGTCGAGGTGTTCAGAATAGAGTTCTGCAATCTCGCCGTAACCTCTCCACTCAAACAGCTCTTCGCCTGACGGCGGAAACCAGTCATTCTTAAGGGATTCCCAGGCCCCTATGAACTCCTTGATTGCTGACTCGTACGTCGTGAAGGCAGGCACGTTGAGAGTGCAGGGATTACAAGCGCCATGATCAAGCAATCCCTGTTCTTCAACGGTCCTCGACCACCAGCGGTTCAGTCGATAGTGCAGGTAACGGGGCAATTGAAGCAGACTTGATGAGATGCTTACCGGCCGAACCTCACCCAGCCGACTGATCAGGCGCGCTGTCATGTGTGCCATATAATCGAAATAGGTATCTCTTACAGAAAGCCGATCTACCGCGCCCTCATACAGTCGGCGATATTCGCGAGCCCACAGGACATGCATCCGTGATTCAAATACATGACTGCGGTCTACAAGGTTGGCATAGTTGTCACGCTGCCCCATGTCGGAGATAAAATCACCGGCCTGAAGCAGAGTCACATGCAGATCGGCTACTTCATGTAGGGCATCCCGGAAGGCCACTTCCTCACCGGAATCCATGGCGGCCTGGACCTCGGTAATCAAACCGTTCAGGATGTCGCCAATACTCAGACGTGCTGCTTTCCCGGTGTCAGATACCGTTATGAATGACCAGCGAGTTAGCCAGCGTTCCCACCAGCGTAACCCACTACCCCCTTCCGTGCGGCAATACCCGGCTTTCTCATCGAAGAGTTCACCGGGAACAAGAGGAAGAACCAATAGCCGGGAATGAAGCGGTTCAAATGGAGGATCCGGCTGATCATCTGGCGATTCCGCGGACTGTTGGTCCCGCTGCTGGCAATTGCGTATCACCAGACTCAAGGTGCGAAATCGTACATCCCTGATCATCCGTGGATCTTTGTACTTGCCGGCAACCTGAATACGCCCCATGCCGCGGCCGATGGGTCCGAGCAGGATCGCCGTGTCGGAATCCGTTTCGTCATCACCGTAGATGGGCCCTGGCAGCCAGCCATAGTGGTTTGCATGGAGAAATCTGTGGTATTCCAAGTTGCGGCGCATCTCTGCGGGCCAGACGTGATTGATAGCGTAGGCACGCGTGATGTCGGCACGGCGTTCGGGGCGTAGATAATCAAAGGTGCGGGCGAGAAACCAGATCACCCCCAGAATATTGAACAGGAACCAAACGCCATCGAGGATTAGCCATTTGCCCAGAACCGCATCACCTGCCAGGGCAAGAAAGAAAAACTGAATTGCCATGGCCGCCACGAGGAACAACGCACTCAGACCCGTCAGAATGGCAGCGGAGTGGTGCAAGTAGATGTGCAGACTGGCCTTGGCAGAATGCCGACGCTGCAAGAGCAGGGATACAAAGCCGATCACGATCGGATAGATCATGGCAGCGACCGCGGCCTGCACCGTCCACAGTGCGTAAAAGCGACCATCGACGTGCAGTGACGTCATTGAAGCTTCAACTGAGAACCGACTGGAATGCGCGTGACAGCCCCAAATTGTTGCTGATAGTACAACTGCGAAAGAAAACAAACAGAGCGCATATAGCAGTGGTCGGTTACCAGCAACGATCAGCACCCTCTGGTACCAGGGCCATGCGTTGGCGCGTAGCGTGCTGTTGACCTTTCGCCAGTTCCGTAGTTCACGGCTCAGCCGGTAGCTGAGTGTGTTAAGGAGGCGTCCCAGCATGCTGCCCCCATAGTCCTGGGTGTTGCGTTGCATACTCCCGAAAAATCGCCTCCCGGTCTGAGAAGGCTGAATCCCGTTTCTCTGTCCAGCCCTCAGTCGACGGCCTGATTCGATGTGGCCGCTTCGAAGGCTTCGAGCGTTCGCAGGTCGTTTCGCCCGGAATCAATGATTGCCTG
Organism: Candidatus Azophilus sp.; assembly: GCA_965221465.1. Classification (GTDB taxonomy): domain Bacteria; phylum Pseudomonadota; class Gammaproteobacteria; order Pseudomonadales; family Azotimanducaceae; genus Azophilus. The sequence continues at coordinate 3,270,730 of OZ244892.1, read as the reverse complement.
GCAGGCGGTTTCGAGCCCATGCCCCGCACTTCACCGTTCATGGCGCCTGTAGGGTTCGGGCAGATGGGCCGCGGTCTCTATGAATGCACGCAACACGTTAGGCATTGAGTTCTCTATGCTGCGGCCATATTCACGGTCGTCAGATTCTGCCAAGCCGTCCGCTGGCTCGGGCTCTGCCTGCGAAAACACCTTCCAGGTGAGCCTGTCCTTGTCGGCACCAACATGAGGAAAAATCTGGACTAGTTCATGTGCCATCGTGGTTGGGCGGGCGGCTTTAGGACTCGAAGAGGTTCTGAAACCAGTTCAAGAACGTGAGTGCGACGGCCGCGTCGGGTTTGAGGTCGCCCGCTTCAATCGCCAGCCCCATTGGGCGGGGCTTCTTTCGCGTCGCAAGCCAGGCATGAACCTGAGCCCGCAAGAGCTTCTGCGGACGAAACAGTCGCAGTTCCTCGGGTATGCCATCTATGAAGCCTTGAGCCATGGACCATATCGGATCATCCTCGGGGATCAAATCGGCGACGAAGTCCTCCAGCTCGCCCGGGCGCTGATTGTCTGGCATCAACCAAACGCCGACGCGGATGTCACGCGGGCCCGAAACGATCACTCCATCTCGCGATAGGCTGTCAGGCACCGCACAAGAGGCTTCCTTTAGCTTGTCCGAGATTGATTGCCAACGCTGATCGGGTTGATCGTTGGCATCAGCTACGATGCCGAGCGTTCGACGCCCGGACGCATTGACTTCGTTGTAAATCGACTTGTGCAGTTCTGAGAATCCACCTTTGGGGTCGATCTCCGGAGTTCCCACGCCATGGCGACTTAGCAGCTTCCCGATTACATGCCTTTCGTCATTGCCTTCGACGATGAGAAGGTGGGGCGGCGGCGCGTTCACGGGTTTAGCGAACCTCGGTCCTTTGACGCGCGGCGACCTCGAGGTTCTCTTCGGAGTAGAGCACTCCGTGAAGTTCGCCTCCGTATCGGTCTAACCGAAACAGCGTCCCGTCCGCGTCGGACTCGACGGCTGCTGCAGCAAATCCTGCAATGCAATCCCAGCTATGGGTGGCGGCAATGACTTGAACGTTGGCGGCCTCGGCGGCGCGAAATACCATCCGCCACAGGTTGGTTTGCACGGAGTAGTGGATGCCGTTTTCAGCCTCGTCAATGAGCAAGATGCCGTCACGCGAATTCGCCAACGCAAGGGCAATCGCCAATAGTCGATTGGCGCCGTCACCGAGCCGCTTGAGCGGGACGGGAGCCGATTGCGACTTGAGCTTGGCGACGGCTCGGCGCCTTGGTTGGCGATAACGTGCCGAGTCTTCGCCAATGACGTTGAGCCTCTCCAGGTCTTCACCAACAACTAGCCGCAGTGCTTCGATGGCCAGATCCTCCCCATCCGTGAGCGTCACCGCGTCCCAGAGACGACCGATCTCTTCGTTGCCCAGCAACCCAGGACCTAGTGACTCGTTCTGAATGGGTGACGGCCAGGGTTCGGCAGAGGACGCGGCTTGTCGAATCGGCCGAGCATCACGGACGCGCAAACGCCGGCCAGTGCGGTCGAAGTAGACCATTGGACCTGCGCGCATGATTCGGCTGTGCTTTCCAATATAGACTTTGAGCACCTTCGGCTGCTCGTCCTCCCAGAATTCAAGATCGAGGGTCTTGGCTTCTTCGTCGTCCATCTCAACGAGGCGAACCGACAGGTTGAATTGGCGAGAGGCGGTTTGTATCCGAATAGGAGCGAGTTCACGACCTTCGGCGCCGCGGTGAAAAAGGGAACGGAAGTCCAGAAACGTTGTTCGGTTTCCATCTTCGTCAATGCCCTCACTGTATTCCTCTCGAGCATCCAACAGACCCATCACGACCTTGCTGGCGCCTCTCGCCGCGTATAACCGGGCTGAGTCAAGTACAGTGGACTTGCCAACGCCATTCTCACCTGCCAGCAAAGTGACCCGTCCCAGCTTGGGCAAATCGAGCGACTGAATGCCCCGGAACCCCTCGATAAAAAGCGAGGGAAGGTGCAACTGGGCGGTCATGGGGTCACTCCTGGGTCTCTTTTCGATCATCACCGCAGGGCGCTCCAGCAAAGGCGCCCAAGCCCACTGAACTTAGCACATTGCTGCTGACGGGGACATTCGCCGAACCCGAGGCTTCTCCGTTCAGTACAGCGATTACTGGTGACCCTGCGAGGGGCATGGGAAGCACAGCGACCCGAACGGTGTGGTTTGGGGAGTGAGGCCGATACGTATGGCTCGAGTCGGGCGCCGGGTGGGTTTGCAGGCCGTATTCCTGAAAGCTTCGAGTGACGCAAAAGCCAGGGCGTTCGCGTACCACGGATGACCGCTTGTGCTTCGGCCAGGGGCACCGCCGCATTGGCTCTGCCTGCTATAGTTGCGGGCGCTGTTCCCACGGGTTGTCGGCGCGACGACGGAACGGCCGCGAGGTGCGAACTCGACTCGATTGAAATCCAGCGGCGTGCACAGGAGGTCCGCAACTGAACACGAACTCCCGAGACTCGATGACGGTCGGGCACAGCGCAGAGGCCTTGGGCCACAATCCGCAACAGAAATCGGTGTCGGCGGCATGACGGAGTTCCTGCGCTGGCGCATCGGTGAGGTCACCGTGACCCGCGTGGTGGAACTCTCCTCTGCGACCATCGGTGGCCATATCCTCCCCCAGGTAACGCCCGATTTCGTTCGGTCCCTGTCGTGGATGGCACCGTTCATCGAAGGCGACAGGTTGCTCATGTCGTTTCACAGCCTCGTGATCGAGCGGGGTGACGAAACCATCGTCGTCGACACCTGCATCGGCAACGACAAGGAGCGAAACTATCCCCGCTGGAACCGGATGCAGGGGGCCTTTCTCACCGACTTCGCGGCCGCCGGCTTCGATGTGGATGGGGTGGACACGGTGCTCTGTACGCACATGCACGTCGATCACGTCGGCTGGAATACGCGCCTCGTGGAAGATCGGTGGCAACCCACGTTCCGCGCGGCCCGATACCTCTACGCGGAAGAAGAACTGGCGCACTGGCGGCAGCACGACCAGGCAGAGGAGTTCGGCCCGGTCATGGAAGACTCCGTGCAACCGATCTTCGATGCGGGCCTTGCCGATCTCGTGCCGATGGACCACCAGGTGACTCCGGAGGTGCGGCTCGAGCCGACGCCCGGGCATACGCCGGGGCACGTCAGCGTGCACATCGAGTCACGGGGCGAAGAAGCCGTCATCACCGGCGATATGGTGCATCATCCCTGTCAGCTGGCGCGCCCCGATTGGTCGAGCACCGCCGATGTGGATGCGGCGATGAGCGCAACGACGAGAAAGGCGTTTCTGGAACGTTACGCCGACCGCCCGGTACTGGTCATCGGAACCCATTTCGCCGGGCCGACCGCCGGCAGGGTAGTGCACGACGGCGACGCCTTTCGGCTGGATGTGTGACTCGACCGCCGGGGCTCGCCTGGAATGGCCACCCCATTGCCACGGTTCGAAATGCGTCCATAGCGCCTGTGCGGTGCGCCCTGCGGGAGCCTGCTCGTCGCGCCACTGCGGCGTTGCGACCCTGGCCAATATACTCGATATTACCGGCGGGACGCGCTTCGGATTGGCGCGCCAAGCGAGCCTTGAAATGCTAGAACCTCACGGCACAGGACACCAGGTCAGCTGATGGCAGAGCAAACCCGACTCGTCTGGATCGACCTCGAGATGACCGGCCTCGACCCGGAGCGCGATGTCATCATCGAGATCGCGTCCGTTGTCACCGACGATCGACTCGCGGTCGTTGCAGAGGGCCCGAATCTGGCCATCGCCCAGTCGCCGGATCGGCTCCAAGGCATGGACGAGTGGAATCGCACCCACCACACTGCCTCCGGGCTGCTGGAACGGGTAGAAGAAAGCCGGGTCGGGGAACGGGATGCGGAGGTGGCGACGCTCGATTTCCTGAAACGGCACGTCAAAAGCGGCGCATCGCCATTGTGCGGCAACACCATCTGGCAAGACCGTCGTTTCCTGGCGCGACACATGCCCGAACTGGAAAGCTACCTGCACTATCGAAACATCGATGTCAGCAGCATCAAGGAACTGGCCAGGCGCTGGCGCCCGGACCTGGCCGCCGGCTTCTCCAAAAGCAACCAGCACAGGGCGCTTGCGGATATCCGCGAGTCGATTGCCGAACTGGCGTATTACCGCGAGCACTTTTTCAAGCTGGAAGGCAAGCCTGAAGGCAAATCGGAAGGCAAATCGGAAGGCAAATCGGAAGGAACGTAGCTCCTGTTGGCAGGTCCGGCTCGGGCCGGAATCGGCCTCGGCACGTTCCCGGATTTGGGGTTGCGAGCCTTGAACGAGCCGGTTCGCGTGCGGTGCAAGTGAAACAACGGTTACGTTCCGGGTGCTTCTATGGGCAATCCGATCCCGACCTGTCTTTCAGTTGCGCGAGCGCCCATTCGATGTGCTCGCGAACCATCGGCGTTGCGTCGGGCAGTCGTTCCTGCAATGCCTCGATGACCGGCGGCGAAGGCGGCCCGTTGCCGAGGGCCACGGCCAGATTTCTCTGCCAGCGCTCGTAGTCGATGCGCCTCAAGGCAGACCCTTCCGTGTTGCGCAGGAAAGCCGCTTCGTCCCAGGCGAACAGTTCCAGCAGGGTCGCCCGGTCAATGCGGCGAGATCGAGGGGATGCCGTCGGCAGGTCCGCGCCGCCTGCCGGTCCGTTGCCGGATTCATTCCGTACATTGCCGGTCGGTGTTTCCGTTAGCCCGTTGCCGTGACCGAGGGTTCCGCGTGTTTCGCCGGGAAAAACGTCCACCGCGCGGGGCCTGAACGCTTCCTCTCCCGTCGTCTCCGGTTCGCGATTGAACGGGCAATAGAGTTGACAGTCGTCGCAACCGAAGATGCGGTTGCCCATCGACGGGCGCAGTTCCTCGGGTATCGAAGTCTTGTGCTCGATGGTGAGATAGGAAATGCAGCGCCGCGCATCGAGCAGCTTCGGCCCGACGATGGCGCCGGTGGGGCAGACGGTCATGCAGGCCCTGCAGTTGCCGCAGCGGTCCTGCCTGACGGCATTCGTAGGCGTCAACCGAACGTTGGTGTAGATCTCGCCGATGAAGAACCAGCTTCCCGCATCGGGGTGAATGAGCAGGGTGTGCTTGCCGATCCAGCCGAGGCCGGCCTGCTCCCCCAGGGCTTTTTCGAGCACGGGCGCACTGTCCGTGAACGCTCTGAAGCGTGCGTCCGTCGCCTGCAGCGCAGCGTCGATGCGCCGGGCGAGTTTCGCGAGTCGACGGCGCATCAGCTTGTGGTAGTCGCGCCCAAGGGCATAGCGGGCGATATAGGCGCGGCGCGGGTCGGCGAGAGTTTCGAGCGGTTCCGAGTCCTCGGGAAGATAGTTCATTCGCACGGAAATCACCGTGCAGGTGCCGGGCTCGAGAAGCGGCGGGTGCAGACGCTTCTCCAGGTTGCGCCCGAGATAACCCATTTCGCCGTGGAATCCCCGCTCGAGCCAGCGGCGCACGTGGGGCGCCTGTTCGGACAGGTCTACGCCGGACAGGCCGACCTGTTCGAAACCGAGCTCTTCTGCCCAGCGTTCGATGTCGTTGTGGAGTCGGTCGGCGGCTGCCGGATTCGGCGTCATCGGCGCAGTATAATGCGGCGCGGTGACGAGACTTCATACCAGCGCACAATGCCGCGAACTCGACCGCATCGCCATCGTCGAGCACGGTATTCCCGGTTTCGAACTCATGCTGCGTGCCGGCCGCGCCGCATTCGACGAGTTGACGGCGCGCTGGCCGCGGGCTCGCTCACTCACGGTTTTCTGCGGCAAGGGCAACAATGCGGGCGACGGCTACGTCATTGCCGGCCTGGCCCGGGAAACCGGTCTGGATGCCCAGGTCGTGCAGGTCGGAACGGGCGCGTTCGAGGGCGATGCGGAATTGGCGCGCCAATGGGCCGCCGAACGGGGCGTAATGCCGGACACCGCGGATGCGCCCGCGCGCGGAGAGGTTCTGGTCGATGCCTTGCTCGGCACGGGTCTCAGTGGGCCGCCCCGAGAGGCCTTTGCGGAGGCAGTAGACCGAATCAATGCAAGCGGTCGGCCGGTGCTGGCGGTGGATGTGCCCACCGGCGTCAGCGGCGATACCGGCGCGGTGCTCGGCGAGGCCGTTCGCGCCGATGTCACGGTGAGCTTCATCGGCCCCAAGCTGGGGCTCTACACGGGGCCGGCGCTCGGCTACCGGGGCGAGCTGGTGCACGCCGGACTCGGCGTGCCGCAATCCGTTCTGGATCGGGTGCCCGGTTGTCCGCTGTTGAGCTTCACGCGAGACTCGCTGCCCTCGCTCGGAGTCGATCTTTACAAGCATCGCGCCGGCCACCTCGTTGTCGTCGGCGGCGATCTGAGCATGGGCGGTGCCCCCCTCATGGCGGCAGAAGCGGCGCTGCGAACCGGCACCGGGCTGGTGAGCGTGATCACCCGAGGCGAGCATCGACCCGCGATCCTCGCTCGACGCCCCGAAATCATGGTTCAGGACGCAAGCGACAGGGATGCGGTCGGCGATCTGCTCGATCGTGCCACCGCTTTGGCCATCGGGCCGGGCATCGGACGCGGCAAATGGGGTGAAAACCTGTTCCGAAGGGCGGTGGACACAGCCAGGCCGATGCTGATCGATGCGGACGGGTTGCGCTGGCTGGCCGATCTCGACGTGCAGCCCGCCGGGCGGCCGGTGGTGACGCCCCATGCTGCGGAAGCGGCGCAACTGTTGGAAACCGCCGTCGCCGAGGTGGAGGCCGACCGGCCTGGTTCCGCATTGCGGCTCGCTGGAGTTGTCGGCGGGGTGGCCGTGCTGAAAGGTCCCGGCACCGTCTGTGCGGCGGACGACTTGCTGGGGGTCTGCAGCCACGGCAATCCGGGCATGGCGACCGCGGGCATGGGCGATGTGCTGAGCGGTGTGATCGGTGGGCTGCTCGCCCAGGGCCTTTGCGCCGCCGATGCGGCAATCGTCGGCGTCTGCCTGCACAGCCGCGCGGCGGACCTGGCTGCAGAGCGTGGCAGCGAACGGGGCCTGGTCGCGACAGACCTGTTCGAAACCATCGTCGAATTGCTCGGGTAAACAATGGGCGTTGCAACGAATTACCTCGAAAACGAGCATGCAACCCTTCGTCTGGGTGCCGAACTGGCCGGATTGCTGACTGGCGCAGACGGCTTCGGCGGCGATGCCGTGGTGTTCCTGAGGGGAGAACTCGGTGCTGGAAAGACAACGCTGGTACGCGGCATACTGCGAGCGTTGGGTTTCCCGGGCGCGGTCAAGAGTCCCACCTATACGCTGCTTGAACCCTATGAAGATTACGGCGTCTACCACTTCGACTTCTATCGAATCGGCGACAGTCGGGAACTCGAATTCATCGGTGTCGACGAACACATCGAAACCCGGTCGATCAAGCTCATCGAATGGCCGGAGCGCGCCGCCGGCAGGCTGCCGACCCCCGACATCGACATCGGGCTTTTTGTCGAGGGCGAGGGCAGACGGGCAGAGATGCGCCTGCCCCAGGAACCCCGCCAACAGCGGGCACGCTGACGTGCGATACACCGAGCTTTGCAGGTCAAGGATGGCGGAACCGCCACCGCTTTTCGAACGATTGCCGGTATCGGCCTCCAGCACACGCAACAACGCAGGATGGCGCGTTTTTCTTCAGCGACGAAACGTCGACGCCCTGGCGACGAAAGCTGCTGAGATATGCGGGCCAGGCGGGCTGGCGGCCCCGATTTGGAGGCGCCTGCCGCACGGACTGGCGGCGATATGCTGCAGCTTCACGGTGGGCGCGTCCCTGGCGGCGGACGTTGTCGTCGAGCGCGTGCGCATGCACGAGGCGCCGGAGCACACCCGGGTGGTGTTCGAAGCATCGGGGCCCGTCGAATACGTCGTCTTCCAACTGGCCGATCCCGAACGGGTGGTGGTGGATCTGAACGCCTCGCTCGCCGAAGGTCTCGACATCGGCAGCGCGGCTCGGGGACACAAACGCATCGTCGGTGTTCGAACGGCGCCGCGGGGCAGTGGCCGTCGCGTGGTGCTCGATGTGGCGGGCGATTTCGAGCCCCGGCACTTCAAGCTCGATCCGGTATCCCCGTACGGGCATCGCCTGGTCGTCGATCTTTTCGAAAAGCGCCGCGGGGGTGCGCCGCCGGGTCCCGCAACCGAGCAACCGCAGGCCGGAAAGCGCAACGTGATCGTGGCCGTCGATGCCGGTCATGGCGGCGAAGACCCGGGCGCCGTCGGTGCACATGGTCTCTACGAGAAGACCCTGGTGCTGCAGATGGCGCGGAAGCTTGCCGCGCGGTTCAATGCGACTCCCGGCTACAGCGCCGTGCTGGTCCGCACGGGGGACTACTACATCCCCCTGCGCAAGCGCATCGAGATCGCCCGGCGCAAGCGGGCGGACATGTTCATCTCGGTACACGCAGACGCGTTCAAGAGCCCGGCCGCGAGCGGCGCATCGGTCTACGCGCTTTCGCAACGCGGTGCGACCAGCGAAACGGCCCGCTGGCTGGCGGAGAAGGAAAACCGGTCGGACCTGATCGGCGGTGTCGGCAACGTCAGTCTCGGCGACAAGGACGATGTGCTTGCCCAGGTGCTGCTCGATCTCTCCATGGACGCCAATCTGGCCGCAAGCCTCGAGGCAGGCGAGGCCGTGCTGGAGGAACTGGGCAACGTCACCAAGCTGCATAGCCGAAAGGTCGGCCAGGCCGGCTTTGTGGTTCTGAAGTCGCCGGACATCCCGAGCCTGCTGGTGGAGACCGGCTACATCTCCAATCCTCGTGAAGCGCGCCGGCTCAGCCACGCGGATCACCAACACAGGATCGTCGGCGCCATCCACGCCGGGGTGACCCGATACATGCGGAATTCGCCACCAGCCGGCACGCTGCTGGCGGCACGCCAAGTTTCAGGCGAGATGCGATACGTCGTCGAACGCGGCGACACGCTCTCCGAGATTGCCGAACGTCACGGTACCAGCACGGCCCGGTTGCGTCAGGCCAATGGATTGCGGGGCGACCGCATCCGGGCCGGCCAGGTCATCGTGATCCCGGTGCGGTCCTGATCCGGCGATGTTTCGATTCGACGAAATAAACGGCCGTGGCTGAGCGCATCGCGTTGCTGCCGCAGTTCCTCGCGGATCAGATTGCTGCCGGCGAAGTGGTCGAACGGCCCGCCTCGATCGTCAAGGAACTCGTCGAGAACAGCCTCGATGCCGGCGCCGGCCGGGTCAAGGTATTGATCGAACAGGGCGGCGTCAAGCGGGTTCGCGTGACCGACGACGGGCACGGCATCCATCCCGACGACCTGACGCTCGCCGTCAGCCGGCACGCCACCAGCAAGGTTGCCGGTATCGACGACCTGCTTGGCGTCAAGAGCCTCGGTTTTCGCGGCGAGGCCCTGGCCAGCGCGGCCTCGGTATCCCGGTTGACCGTCAGCAGCCGCGTTCGCGACGAGCCTCAGGGTTTTCACATCGCCGTGCATGGCGGCGAGATCGTCAGCGACGGCCCCCGGGGACACCCGCCCGGCACCACGGTGGAGGTGGAAGACCTCTTCTACAACACCCCGGCCAGGCGGCGCTTCCTCAAGACCGAACGCACCGAAACGCAACAGGTGGAGGCGGTGCTGCGGCGCCTGGCCCTTTCCCGCTTCGATGTCGGCATGGAACTGCGCATGGGTGCCAGGCGCCAGACGATGCCGGCCGGTGACGGCATGGCGCGGCTTGCGGCGGTGCTCGGCCCGCAGTTCGTCGAGCGCAGCCTCGCCATCGACGAAGAACGCGGCAGCATGCGCCTGCATGGCTGGGTCGGCCTGCCGACCAACTCGCGCGGCCAGGCCGACCGCCAGTATTTCCTGGTGAACGGCCGGGCGGTGCGCGACAAGCTGGTGGCCCATGCCGTCAGGCAGGCTTATCGGGATGTTCTATTTCACGGCCGGCACCCGTTGTTCGCGCTGTACCTGGAACTGCCGCCCGACGAGGTGGATGTCAACGTGCATCCCACCAAATCGGAGGTGCGCTTCCGCAAGGCAAGGGACGTTCACGATTTCATATTCGGTCGATTGAACCGGGCGCTGCGCGATGTGCGTCCGGGGTCGGTGTCGGCGCCGTCGGGTGCTGCCATGCAGGCTGCGGAACCGGCTCGCACAGGCGCAGCCACGGCCGCATCTTTCGGCGGGACCACCGGTTCCCTCGGCCTGGCGGTCCCGAATCCGGGCGGGTCGACGCTGGCCGTCACCGAGGCGCTGGCGAGTTTTGGCGATGCCGCGGCGCCGGATGGCGAAGAGGTGCCGCCGCTGGGTTACGCCATGGCGCAACTGCACGGCATCTACATCCTGGCGCAGAACGCCCGGGGTCTGGTCGTGGTGGACATGCATGCCGCACACGAGCGCATCACCTACGAGAAGCTCAAACAGTCGGCGGCCGGTACGGGTGTCGTCACACAGCGGCTGCTCGTGCCGATGGCAATGGACACCACCGAAGCAGAGGCGGAACTGGCGGAGACGGCCCGAGACGAACTGTCGGCCATGGGCATCGTGCTGGACCGGACCGGGCCGTGCAGCGTTACCCTGCGCGAGGTGCCGGCGCTCCTGGCCGGCGCCGATGCGGAGCAACTCGCCACGGACGTGCTGGCGGAACTCGCCGACACGGGCGAGGTGCGGGCAATCGCCAACCGCCAGGACGATCTGCTGGCCAGCATGGCCTGTCACGCCTCGGTCAGGGCGCACCGCCGCCTCACCGTTGCCGAAATGAATGCGCTGCTGCGCGAGATGGAACAGACGGAGAATGCGGAGCAGTGCAACCACGGTCGGCCGACGTTTCTGGTGCAGACCCTGGAAGACCTCGACCGTCAGTTCCTGCGCGGCCGGTAGCAAGCCGGCCTGACCGGGCAAAGGGGCCGAACGCAGAACCATGCCCATCGTGATGCTGCTCGGGCCGACGGCAGCCGGCAAGACGGCCACTGCTCTTGCGCTCGCCGATCGCATCCCATGCAGCCTGATCAGCATGGACTCGGCCATGGTCTATCGCGGCATGGACATCGGCACCGCCAAACCGGATGCCGCCACGCAGGCCAGGTATCCGCATGCACTCATCGATATCCGCGATCCTGCGGATTCCTATTCGGCTGCGGCCTTCGTCGACGATGCAGACGGTGCCGTCGCGGCGGCGCTCCGGGCGGGACGGCTGCCCGTGCTCGTCGGCGGGTCCATGCTCTACGCCCGCGCCTTTCGCGACGGTCTCGCGGAACTGCCGCAAGCCAGCGAAGCAATCCGCGCGGCAATCGTCGCGAGAGCCGCGAGAGACGGCTGGCCTGCGCTCCACGATCGACTTGCCCGCGTGGATCCGGAAGCGGCGGCAATCATCCACCCCAACAATCCGCAGCGCCTGCAGCGGGCGCTGGAAGTCCATGAAGCGACCGGCCGCCCCATCTCCGCCCACTGGCGGGAACAGGCGCATCGCGGGGCGGTGCACCGCCTCGGCGAAGACGTGCTGGCCTTTGCGGTGATGCCCGACGATCGGGCAGCGCTGCACCGGCGAATCGAGCAGCGCTTCGATGCCATGCTCGAAGCCGGCCTTGCGGACGAAGTTCGCGCGCTGCGTGAGCGCGGCGACCTGCATCCCGGGTTGCCTTCCATGCGTGCGGTCGGTTATCGGCAGATGTGGTATCACCTGCAGGGAAAACACGAAGTGGACGTCATGCGCGACCAGGCCATTGCCGCAACCCGGCAGCTTGCGAAGAAGCAATTCACCTGGCTGCGCAAGTGGGAAGAACTGAGGGAGCTGGATTGGCTGGATCCTCGCTCCGCCGCCGAGCAGGTGCTGGCTGCCATCGATTGAAGCGCTCGCGGTCCGTCTTTCGGGCCAGCCCGCACGGCTCATCGACTGTCGTCGCGAGCTCGCTTCGGCGCCCGCGGCACCAGGTTGGTTAACCATGGGGGCCGGAGCCGCCTTGCAATGACGAGGCGGTGTGGCCATAGTTCCAGGAACCCCGTGGATTTCCGGCAGTCAGGGGGGTCGCGGCGGGTGCAGAACGCGCTGCGACAGCAAAATCAACAGCCGGTTGAACTTGGCGGTTCATTTGCAGATTCGACCGCCGGATTTAACGCCGATTAGGCAAGGAGAACCCAGATGTCAAAAGGGCATTCGCTACAAGACCCTTACCTGAACACACTCAGAAAGGAACGAATCCCGGTATCGATCTACCTGGTCAACGGGATCAAGCTGCAGGGTCAGATCGAGTCTTTCGATCAATTCGTACTGCTGCTGCGCAACAGCGTCAGCCAGATGGTCTACAAGCACGCGATCTCGACGGTCGTGCCCTCCCGTAACGTGAGGCTGGCGCCAGTGGGCGATCGGGACGCCCAGCCACCGGCCTGAGGCAGCGGGAGCCGGGCTTGTTCTTCGATCGATTCGCACCCGGCCGGCACGCGGTAATCCTGAACGTCGAGTTTCGGGGCGCAGAAAACTACGATCCGGGCGAGTTTCGCGAACTGGCGAGATCCGCCGGGGTCGATATTGCCCTGGAGGTCGTTGCGAAACGCCGGGAAAAGCACCCGAGGCTCCTGGTGGGCGAGGGCAAGGCCAGGGAAGTGCATGCCGCGGTCGGCGAGCATGCGGCGGACCTCGTTCTGGTCAACGAAGAGCTTTCTCCCGGCCAGCAGCGCAACCTCGAACGGTTGGTGGGTTGCCGCGTGATGACCCGCACGGAACTGATTCTCAACATCTTTGCTGAGCGTGCGCGCACCTTCGAGGGCAAGTTGCAGGTGGAACTCGCGCAGCTCGAGCATGCGCGCACCCGCCTGGTGCGCGGCTGGACGCACCTCGACCGACAGAAAGGGGGTATCGGGCTGCGCGGCGGCGGCGAGACGCAGATCGAACTCGATCGGCGCATGCTCACCGAGCGCATCCGCAAGGTGCAGTCGAGGCTCGAACGGGTGGCAGACCGGCGCAAGCAAGGGCGCCGGCGGCGCAACCGCACCGGGGCGGCAACCGTTTCGCTGGTGGGCTATACCAACGCCGGAAAGTCGACCCTGTTCAACGCGCTGACCGCTGCACGAACGGTTGCCGAAGACCGGTTGTTCGCAACCCTCGATCCGACGATGCGCAAGCTCGAGGTTCCAGGGGCCGGCGAGGTGGTGCTGGCCGACACGGTCGGCTTCGTCAGCCGCCTGCCGCCGGCGCTCATCGATGCTTTCAAGGCCACGCTGGAGGAAGTGATCAACGCAGACCTGCTGGTTCACGTGGTCGATGCCAGTACCGAGGATGCCGATTGGCGCCGGTGCGAGGTCGACAGGGTGCTCGCCGAGATCGGCGCCGAGTCCGTACCGGTGGTCACCGCGATGAACAAATGCGATCTGCTCGACGATTCGCAGGCCCGGTCGGTGCAGAACGGCAGCAGCGTTCGGGTCAGCGCCACTACCGGCGACGGTCTGGAACGGCTCGTGGAAGCGATCGGCACGGCGCTTGGTGTGCAGGCGCCGATGTCGGTGGCGTTGCCCCTGTCGGCCGGCCGGACGCGCGCCTGGCTGTACGAGCGGGGCGCCGTCCTCGGCGAAGAAATTGCGGAAGACGGCGGAACCCTGTTGACCGTCCGTGCGGATCCGGGGGTTCGCAAGCATCTCGATCGCCTGTTACAGGATTTCGCGGCCGAACCGAGCTAGAATCGCACTCCCTTCTCCAATCGACGGAGCACCACATGGCCTGGAACGAACCCGGCGGCGGCCGGGATCCCTGGGGCAACAGCGGCGACCAGGGTCCGCCGGACCTCGACGAAGCCTTCAAGAAGCTGCAGGCACAGCTGGCGGGAATCTTCGGCCGGCGTCGCGGCGGCGGGCGCGACCAGGGCGGTGGCGGCGGTGGCATCGGCGCCGGCGCGCTCGGATTGGGGGTCGTGGCGCTGGCCATCGTGTACGGTCTTTGGGGCCTGTACCAGGTGGATCAGGGCGAACGCGGGGTGGTGTTTAGATTCGGCGCCGTGCAGCAGAGTGTCGTCATGCCCGGGCTGCACTGGAACCCGCCCATTATCGATCGGGTCGAGAAAGTCAACGTCACCCAGGTGCGCTCCAAGAAACACCAGGCGCTCATGCTCACCGAGGACGAGAACATTGTCGATGTCAGCATGACCGTGCAATACGTCGTCGACGATCCGGTCTCCTTCCTGGTGCGCGTGCGCAGCCCCGAGGTCAGTATCGACCATGCCACGGAGAGCGCCCTGCGTCATGTCGTCGGCGGTTCCGTCATGGACCAGGTCATCACCGACGGGCGCGCCGCTATCGCCATCGAGGTGCAGGAGCGTCTGCAGTCGTATCTCAACCGCTACGAAACCGGCATTCTGGTCAGCAAGGTGAATATCGACGAGAGCGCCCCACCGAATCAGGTGCGCGATGCCTTCAACGATGTCCAGAAAGCCAAGGAAGACGAGCAGCGCGTCATCAACGAAGCCAACGCCTATGCCGAGAGCATCATCCCCACGGCCCGCGGCGAGGCGCAGAAGCTCATCGAGGAAGCCAACGCCTACCGCGATCGGGTGGTGGCGCGTGCCGAGGGCGAGGCTGAGCGTTTCGAGAAGTTGCTTTCGGAGTACACCGTTGCCCAGCGGGTAACCCGCGACCGTCTCTACATCGATGCCATCGAATCGGTGCTTTCCCGCAGTTCGAAGATCATGGTCGACGTGGAAGGGGGCAACAACCTGATGTACCTGCCGCTCGACCGGCTCGCTCAGAGTGGTTCGGTTGCGGGGGGCGCCGCCGGACAGGAAACTGTGCGGTCGCTGGCGGACGCGGTGATGCGCGAGATAAACGACCGCGTTGCAAGCGGCCGCATAAACCGCGACACCCGGTAGATTGATATGGCGCAGGCAATCCGGCCTGCGAATTGAAGATTCAGGAGTAACCGATGAACCTTCGCAATTTCGTTCTCGTCGTTCTCGCCGTGGTGGCGATGCTGCTGCTGTTGCAGAGTGTCTATATCGTCCGCGAGACGGAACGGGCGATACTGCTCCGTTTCGGCGCGGTCAGCCGTGCCGACGTTCCGCCCGGCCTGCACCTCAAGCTGCCCATCGCCGAAGAGGCGAAAAAGTTCGACGCTCGGGTGCTGACACTCGATTCCAGCCCCGAAACCTATTACACGCTCGAGAAAAAACCGCTCATCGTCGATTCGTTCGTCAAGTGGCGCATTGTCGATGTCGAAAACTACTACACCGCCAGTTCCGGCGACGAGGAGCGGGCCAACCGGGTATTGCAGGAGCGGGTCAACGAGGGCCTGCGCAATGCCATCAGCCGCCGGGACATGCACGAGGTCATCTCGGGGGAACGTGACCAACTCATGCAGGAACTGACTGCCGATCTGAACCGCGTGATGAAGGAAGCGGTTGGCGTCGAGGTGATCGACGTGCGGGTCAAGCGCATCGACCTGCCCACCGAAGTGTCCACGTCGGTCTATGAACGGATGAACTCGGAACGCGAAATCGAGGCACGCCAGTATCGCGCTCAGGGGCAGGAACTTGCGCTCGGCATCCGCGCCGACGCAGAGCGGCAGACCGTCGTCATCGAGGCTGAAGCCTACCGGGAAGCCGAGCAGATTCGCGGCGACGGCGATGCCATGGCTGCGTCCATCTATGCCGATGCCTTCAATAAAGACCCGGAATTCTACGAGTTCACACGCAGCATCAATGCCTATGCCAACGTGTTCGGCGACAAGAGCGACATGCTCGTCCTCGACCCGAACAGCGAGTTCTTCAAGTACCTGAAGAGCGACGAGGGGTAGCCGTCCGGTCAACCATCCGACGGTCCCGCCATGAAACCGATTATCCGATGTTCGCCCGGTCGGGCGAGCCAGACGCAGCTGGCGTGTGCCCGCACGGGGTGCGAGCATCCGCGTGCGCACCCTGATGCCGGCGAAGAATGCCGGCCGGCTTTCGCCGCAACGGCCGGCGATCCTTCCCGATCCGCCGCGCCGGTCAATCGATAGGCGCCGACGTGGGCAGAAACGTCGTCATCATGGGCACCCAGTGGGGGGACGAAGGCAAGGGCAAGGTCGTCGACCTGTTGACCGAAGAAGCCGCTGCCGTGGTGCGCACCCAGGGGGGGCACAATGCGGGTCACACGCTGGTCATCGAAGGCAGGAAGACGGTGCTGCACCTCATTCCCTCCGGCATCCTGCGGCCGGGCGTCCAGTGCTGCATCGGCAACGGCGTGGTCCTCGAGCCGAACGCACTCCTGAAAGAGGCTGCCGGCCTGGAAGCGCAGGGTGTGCCGGTCAAGGAACGATTGCGCATCAGCCCCGCCTGTCAGCTCATTCTGCCGTATCACGCCAGGCTCGATCTTGCCAGGGAACAGGCGCGCGGCCGCGACCGAATCGGCACGACCCTGCGCGGCATCGGCCCCGCCTACGAAGACAAGGCGGCCCGCCGCGGCCTGCGCCTGGGCGATCTTTACTACTGGCAGGACTTCGTCGCCAAACTGGGCGAGGTGATGGACTACCAGAACTTCGTGCTCGAAAAGTACTACGGTGCGGAGCCCGTGGATTTCAACGAAACCCTGGAGGGTTGCGCCGCGGTTGCGGAGGAAATCCGGCCCATGGTCGCCGACGTGGTGGCGTTGCTGCACGAACTGCGCGAAGCAGGCGAGAACATCCTCTTCGAGGGCGCTCAGGGCACGCTGCTCGACATCGATCTCGGCACGTACCCCTTTGTCACCTCGTCGAACACGACGGCAGGCAGCACGGCGATCGGCAGCGGGTTCGGCCCGGTCTATCTGGACTACGTGCTGGGTATCACCAAGGCGTACGCCACCCGTGTGGGCTCGGGGCCCTTTCCCACGGAATTGTTCGACGATACCGGCGAACGGCTTGCCGAGCGCGGTCGGGAATTCGGCACCACCACGGGCCGGCCGCGGCGCTGCGGGTGGTTCGATGCGGTGGCGCTCAAGCGGGTGGTACAGATCAACAGTGTCTCCGGCCTCTGCCTGACGAAGCTCGACGTCCTCGACGGATTGGACCGCATCCGTATCTGCGTGGGCTACGAAGAGCCGGACGGCGCGACCGGGGCTGCCCGGTTCGGCAGCGAGTACTATTCGCAGATCAAGCCAAGGTTCGAAGACCTGCCGGGCTGGCGCGAATCCACGGTTGGTGTGCGTTCCCTGGACGGGTTGCCTGCCAATGCCAGGGCCTATATCCGCAGAATCGAGGAAGCGGTGAATTTGCCCATCGATATCGTTTCCACCGGGCCCGACCGGGAAGAGACGATCGTCCTTAACAGCCCTTTTTCCTAGTCCGCATCCGTCACCAACTTCCTGCTGCGGGCTGGTGCCGAATTGGAAAGAGCCGATTCGTCGGCCTGGCGGCTTGTTGCGGTGAGCCGCGATAACGTAGACTCGATGCGTCGATTGGAAGCGAGGCCTGCGGTGGACTCGAAGCTGCTGGAAATTCTGGTCTGTCCGGTGAGCAAGGCGCCGCTGGCGTACCGCAAGGACCGTCAGGAACTGTGGTGCAAGGCGAGCCGATTGGCCTACCCCATCCGCGACGACATCCCGGTCATGCTCGAGGACGAGGCGCGCACGCTGACGCGCGAAGAACTCGACGATCTGTAACCCGAATCAGGGCTCCGTTGCCCGCTCCTGACGCTTCGATTAATCCGCTGGCAAATACCGGTTCTCGGCGCCGGATCGAAGCCACGGCTCTCCGCGTCAGTGAGTGCTTTAGAATCAATAACTTGAAAATTTGTTTCATGCGAGTTCAGAACCCGGCACGCCGGGACGACGACGCGCAAGGAACAACTGAAATACGCTGGGAGAGAGCAGGTGTGCGGTGCGTGTATCTGGCGCTGTTGAGGCTCGTGCTTGCGCCCATCGTCGCGGTAAATCTCGCCGCCTGGTGCGCCATTCGGCTAGCCAGATGCACGTACCGTATACCTGCTCTCGGTGCCTGGTCGCCAGATATCATGTTAAATCGTTTTTTAAATTAAATCAGATAGTTATGATTTGTTCCATGCGAGGTCATCCGTTGCGAGGAGCACCTGTCCCGAGCGTGTTGCCGCGTGTCAGGGTATGGGCAGATAGCCCTTGTCGACACCCTTGGTGAATACGCCCACGGCATCGTGGGCGTGCAGGCTTTCGTGGTGTTCGATGCGCACCCAGAAGTCGCGCAGGCGCCCGTCGTCCAGCAACATCGACTTGAGCTTGCGGCCGGAGTCTTCGACGAACATCAGGTTTTCGGCGTTCAACCGGGCGAACTCCTGCTCGTCCTCGCGTTTGACCGCCGTCTGAACCGGCGTTCCGAGCGTCGCCTCGACCTTGTCGATGAGGCTGGTGATCGGAAAGTCGTCCAGGCCATCGTTCAGCTTGACGAGAATTCTGGCAATGCTGCGCTGGCTGTGCGGTGTTGCCAGTATGCCCTCTTCGGTGCCGAGCCACTTCTTCACGTCGCTGGCCTTGACCAGCCCGTCCGGGCCGAAATCCACCTCGAACTGGTTCTGGATGAGTTGCCTGGCCAGTGCCGCCGAACAGGGGCAGGTGGACGAGTAGAAGACGCCCAGACCCATCTCCAGGTGGACTTCCCCGTTCAGCAGCGAGCCCTTGATGGTGACGGGATAGCTGTTCCACCCGGAGTTGTCGCTCACGAGCGCCTGCCGCCGCAGATAGTAATCGAAATCGAACTGGACGAAGGCATGCCTGGACAGGCCCCGGTGAGACTCCATGATCGAAGCGAGCAGCAGCTTGAGCCCGGCGGCGGTCAGCGCACGGGTGTCGGCATGCTCATCCAGGATCAGGTACAGGCGCGACATGTGAATGCCCTTCGCCGAGGTGTCGGCCAGGTCGACGTACACCTGCACCTTGGTCTGAACCTGTTTTATGGCGCCGTCGTCCTTCACCAGCAACGGCTGGTGGATGTTGCTCATGCCGACCCAGTCCAGCGCGACCTGGGGCTGATGCAGCTCGCGGCTGGCGATATCGGGCAACTCGCTCATCTGTACCAGTTCAGGTTTGTTCATGCACCCCTTTCCGAGAGCGTCCAACGGCCGGGCATTGTAACCAATCGGTGGAGTTGCCGTTAACCGGCTCGTTCGGATTGACAATGCGCGAGGCGCTTAAGTACATTGCGCCCCCATTTCACGCCGAGGTGGTGAAATTGGTAGACACGCTAGCTTCAGGTGCTAGTGGGGGTAACCCCGTGGAGGTTCAAGTCCTCTCCTCGGCACCAACGCCGGGCCTGTCCATCCGCTTCCAGGTCGACTGACGGGGCGATGCCCCGGCCTGGCACGACCGCGATGAGCGGGTGCAAACTTGACTGATTCGAAAATCCGGCGCCCCCACGACAGGCCCGGAAGGCGGGCGGGTAAACCTCCCCGCGCGAAACGGCACGGCGGGCGGCGGCGCAAGCAGTCGGACGCAGCAGGTTTCGACATCGACCGACCCGTCTGCGAGCGTGCGGTGGAAGCGACCCTGGAGGCCCTGGCCATTCCCGTGGATTGGTCTGCGGACGAGCGTGCCGAGGTGGACGCCTTGCCGCAGGAAGTCGATGCCGACCGCCATGGGCATCGCCAGGACCTGCGCGACCTGCCCCTGGTCACCATCGACGGCGAAACGGCTCGCGATTTCGACGATGCGGTTTTCGCCGAAGCCACAAAAGACGGCTGGCGTCTGGTCGTGGCCATCGCCGATGTCGCGCACTATGTGAAGGCGGGCACCGCCCTCGACGGCGCGGCCTGGACGCGGGGCACATCGGTGTATCTGCCGGACCGGGTGGTGCCCATGCTGCCCGAGGTTCTGTCGAACGGTCTTTGCTCGTTGCGTCCGCTCGAGGCGAGGCTTGCCCTGGTTTGCGAGATGCAGGTCGACCGGGCCGGCGACGTGGTGCAAAGCCGATTTTGCGAAGCGGTGATACGCTCCCGGGAGCGCATGACCTACACCCGGGTCGCCGCCTTTCTGCGGGGCGAAGACCTGTCGTTGGAGGCACCTGTGGCGGCTTCGCTCCGGGCGCTCGCCGACCTTTACGGCGTGCTCCGGCGGGCACGGGAGCGGCGCGGCGGGCTCGACTTCGATACACCGGAAAGCGTACTCGTGCTCGAGAACGGCGCCGTGACCGCCATCGCGCCCGTCATTCGCAACGATGCACATCGCCTGATCGAGGAAGCCATGATCCTCGCCAATGTCTGTGCCGCACGCTTTCTGGAATGCCACGAGCGCGCCGCCCTGTACCGCGTGCACGCGCCGCCGGAACCGGAGAAGGCGCAGCGGCTTGCCGGCGCGTTCGCGGCCCGCGGCGTGCGCTGGTCGCCCGAGGACAGGACGCCGGCGGCATTGCAGGCCGCGTTGCAGGCGATCGGCGAGCGGCCGGACAGGTGGCTGTTCGACATGCTGGTGCTTCGCGCCATGCAACAGGCGGAATACCGTCCGGAACGCAGCGGTCACTTCGGCCTGGCGCTCGAACGCTATGTGCACTTCACCTCGCCCATTCGCCGCTATCCCGACCTTGTGGTGCACCGGGCCATCAAGCGCATCCTGCATCGACGGGGCGGGCAGGTGGCGTCCGCCGATTGGCTGACGAATGCCGGGGAGCAGAGTTCCAGAACCGAACGCCGCGCCGAAGCCGCAGGACGCAAGGTGGACGCCTGGCTCAAGTGTGCGTTTCTTGCCGAACGGGTCGGCGAGACGTTTTCCTCGGTGGTCGCCGGCGTGACGGAGTTCGGGCTGTTCGTCGACCTCGAAGGGTTCTACGTACAGGGACTGTTGCACGTCTCCGAACTGGGGCAGGACTACTACCACTATCGGCCCGCAAGCATGAGCCTGGTCGGCGAGTCCTCCGGAGCGCGTTTCACCCTGGGCGACAAACTGGAAGTGCGCCTGACGAACGTGCAGCCGGAACTGGGCAGGCTCGACCTGGTGCTTGCGAATGCCCCGTTGCGAGGGCGCCGCCGCCGTCGCGAAGGGGTCCGCAGCCCCGGGCGCCGGGTCTTTCGCCCTGGCGCGGGCGTTCGCAACCGCTGACGCGCCCCGGCCATGGCCACGATCACGGGCATTCACGCCGCACTTGCCGTGCTCGAAGAAGCGCCGCAACGGGTGCGTGCCCTGCTGCTTCAGAAAAACCGTACGGACGAACGCAACGCTGCCCTGCTCGCGCTCGCCGCCGAGCACGGAATTCGTCGCGAGTTCGTCGACAAGCGGCGGCTCGACCGAATGGCGGGCGCGGGACACCAGGGTGTCGTCGTCGACTGTCACGAACTGGAATTGCAGAGCGAAGCGGAGTTCGAGCAACGGTTCGACGACTGGCCCGACCCCAAGCTGTTCCTGGTGCTGGAAGGCATCAACGATCCCCGCAATCTTGGCGCCTGCGTACGCACCGCGGTGGCGTCGGGCGTCCAGGCCATCCTGTTGCCGAGGCGCCGCAGCGCGCCCTTGAGCGCAGCGGCATTGAAGGCGGCAGCCGGTGCCGCAGAACGGGCGGAACTGTTTTCCGTCGTCAACGTCGCACGGCGCCTCGAATGGCTGAAACGCCGCAATGTCTGGATTGTCGGCGCAGCGGGCGATGCCGGCGCAGCCTGGACGGAAACGGACCTGACACGCAGCGTAGCGCTGGTGGCGGGCAGCGAAGGCGGCGGTTTGCGAACCCTGACGCGAAAGACCTGCGACGAACTCGCCGCCGTTACGATGACCGGTGGCGTCGAGAGCCTGAACGTCTCCGTGGCGGTGGGCATCCTGCTTTTCGAAGCGGTGCGCCAGCGGGCGGCGGGAACCGGCTCCGCGGCCCCGAAAACCGCAGGAAAGCCGCTTGCAAGAAAAGGCCCGCCTCCCTAGAATCGCGCTCCCTGGCCGCACCGGTTCGTGAATGAACGTAGCGAGGGTGCAGGTGCGGTAAACCCGAACTCCTTGCTTCACGCCGGTTGCGGCGGAGGCGATCGACACCGAAAGGAGACGACTATGCGCCACTACGAAGTGGTGTTCCTGGTACATCCGGATCAGAGCGACCAGGTACCCGGCATGACCCAGCGCTATCGCGGGCTCATCGAGCGCGACGGCGGCAAGGTTCATCGGCTCGAAGACTGGGGCCGGCGTCAGCTCGTCTACCCCATCGCCAAGATTCACAAGGCCCACTACGTCCTCATGAATATCGAGGTCGGCGCCGAGGCCCTGCGAGAACTCGAGAGCGCCTTCAAGTTCAACGATGCGGTATTGCGAAACCTCGTTGTCCGCCGCAAGGAAGCGGTCGTCGGCAACTCCAAGATCTACGAAGAGGAACTGAAGGACCAGGAGCGTGAGCGGGAGCGTGCGGCCCGGCGTCCTGAACGCGCTTCCGAAAAACAGGCGTCGGCAACCGGTGAGCCCAGGGCAGCAGACAAGCAGGCCGAGAGCCCGGACGACAGCGCGGCGGAGTCTGCAGCCAGGACCGAAGAATCAGTGAAGGCCGAAGAGACGGCGAAGGCTGAAGAGACGGCCAAGGCTGAAGAGACGGCCAAGGCTGAAGAGACAGCGAAAACCGAAGACACGGAGGCTGCGACATGAGCCGGCGATTTCGTCACAAGAAGTTCGCGGTGGACAGCGACCCCGCCGATCTCGATTACAAGGATCTCGACCTTCTCAAGCAGTTCATCGGTGAGACCGGCAAGATCGTGCCGAGCCGCATTACCGGCGCGAGCGCTCGATTCCAGCGGCAGTTGGCCAGGGAAATCAAGCGCGCCCGGTACCTGGCGCTGCTGCCGTATACCGACCAGCACAAGTGAGGGTGGCGACTTGAACGTCATACTTCTGGAACCGATCACGAATCTCGGCGGCCTCGGCGACGAGGTAACCGTCAAACCCGGGTTTGCGCGCAATTACCTGTTGCCCGGAGGCAAGGCGGTACGGGCCACGGAAGACAACCGCCAGCGTTTCGAGGAACGGCGCGCCGAACTCGAACGAGCGGCCAAGGAACGGCATTCCGAGGCCGAAGCCCACGCCGACCGGTTGCGGGAAATCACGGATCTGACCATCGTGGTGCGGGCCTCCGAGGAAGGCCGCCTGTACGGCTCCGTCGGCACTCAGGAGATTTCCTCCGGCCTCACCGAGCGGGGCGTCGAGGTGCACAAGAGCCAGGTTCGCCTGCCCGAAGGCGTCATTCGCGAGGTCGGCGAATACGAGATCGCAGTGCAACTGCATTCCGGCGTTTCGGTGGACATCCCGCTGGCAGTCGTAGCCGAATAAGCACCGGTTTGCGCCAATCGCGCCATTGCGTGCTCAGCGGCCTCGCGCTATTGCTGGCCTCGCCACAATTTCCTTGATTTGTGGAGCAGAAAGACCGACGCTTCGGCGTCCGCAAAGCCCACACGCCAGGGTCGCGTTTTGTCGGACACCGCCCCTTCGATACAGCCTGAAACACGCGTCCTGAAGGTGCCGCCGCACTCGATCGAGGCGGAGCAGTCCGTGCTCGGCGGGTTGATGCTCAACAACGATGCCTGGTTCGATGTTCTGGATATCGTCGCGGCCACCGACTTTTACCGGCCCCAGCACCGCATCGTCTTCGAGGCGATGGCGGCGCTCTCCCGGGACAACCAGCCGCTCGATGCGGTAACGGTCTCTGAAAACCTGCAATCGAGCGGGCTGCTCGACAAGGCCGGCGGCATCGCCTACCTGGCCGAACTGGTCGAAGGCACCCCGGGGGCCAGCAATGTCGGCGCCTATGCCCGGATCGTCCGGGACCGCTCCACCCTGCGCAAACTCATTGCCACGGCCAATCAGATCGTCGAGAAGGCGTTTGCGCGCGACGGCAAAAGCGACGAGGAACTGCTGGATTTCGCCGAGCAGGAGATCTTCAGGATTTCCGAAGACCGGTCGAAGAGCGAGGGGCCCGTCGAGATCAACTCGTTGCTTGACGCAACGTTCCGCCGGGTTACGGAGCTGTGCGACACCAAGGGCGCCATCACCGGGCTGGCCACGGGATTCACGGACCTGGACGAACTGACGGCAGGGCTCCAGAAGTCCGAACTGATCATCGTTGCCGGCCGTCCCTCCATGGGCAAGACATCGCTCGCCATGAACTTCGTTGAACACGCAATCATGAACAGCAATGCTCCGTCCCTCGTGTTCAGCCTGGAGATGCCGGCCGACCAACTGGTGATGCGCATGCTGTCGTCGCTGGCCCGTATCGATCAGACGCGCATGCGCATCGGCGAGCTTAGTGAGAACGACTGGACCCGATTCACCGCGGCGGTCAGCCAGCTTCGCGACAAACCGCTGCACATCGACGATACTGCCGCACTCACCCCCAACGAAATCCGGGCCCGCGCCCGCCGGGTGGCGCGCCAGCACAAGGGGCTCGGCCTGATCGTCGTCGATTACCTGCAACTCATGCGCGGTTCGGGCCAGCCCGAGAACCGCACCAACGAGATTTCCGAGATTTCCCGATCGTTGAAAGCGCTCGCCAAGGAAATGGGTTGCCCAGTCGTGGCGGCAGCGCAACTCAATCGTGCGCTGGAATCGCGAACCAACAAGCGGCCGATGATGGCCGACTTGCGCGAGTCCGGCGCCATCGAACAGGACGCGGACGTCATTTTGTTCATCTACCGGGACGAGGTGTACAACGAGGAGACGGAAGACGCGGGAATTGCGGAGATCAACATCGGCAAGCAGCGCAACGGTCCGATCGGCATGGTGAGGCTCAGCTATATCGGCAAACTCACCCGTTTCGAAGATCTGGCTCGCGACCGCTACGACGATATGCCCCCGGGGCCGTGATCGTTTGTGATCGCCATCCGGGACGCGGCCGGCGTTACCGGGAGCGGGCTGCCCATGGCTAAGCCGCCTATCTCACCGGCTTTCGTCGCGATGGGGTACTCCTCGCACACGGAAAACACGGCCGCGCAGGGCGAGTGCATCGGCGTCTGCAGCAGGAAGTTGGTGAGATATGCCGGCTAAGCCGCAAACCGTTTATGTGTGCACCGATTGCGGCGCCGAGCACACCCAGTGGCAGGGGCGTTGCAGCGTGTGCGGCGAGTGGAACGTGCTGTCCCGGATGACCGTCGGCTCTCGTGGCGAACCCGCGGTGGGCTACAGCGGCAGCGTTGCCGAGGTCGTGAGCCTCGGCGATGTCCGCCTGGAAGAGGCCGACCGCCTGCAGACCGGCTTCAGCGAACTCGACCGCGTGCTCGGCGGCGGGCTGGTGCGGGGTTCCGTCCTGCTGATCGGGGGTGAGCCGGGGGCGGGCAAGAGCACGCTGCTGTTGCAGGTATGCACCCGCATCGCAGCGCGGGCTCCGGTGCTCTACGTGACCGGCGAAGAATCCCTGCAGCAGCTTGCGTTGCGGGCGGAGCGGCTCGGGCTGGACAGCGGTCAGCTCCAGGTTGCCGCGGAAACACGCGCCGAAGTCATCGTCGGGCTCGTCGAAGAGCGCAAACCGGCGCTCCTGGTGCTCGATTCGGTGCAGGTCATGCAACTGCAGAGTGTCGACGGCACGCCCGGCAGCGTCGGCCAGGTGCGGGAGACGGCGTCCGCTTTCACGCGGCTTGCCAAACAGACGGGCACCGTTGTCGTGCTGGTGGGGCATGTCACCAAGGAGGGCAGTCTGGCGGGCCCCAAGGTGCTGGAACACATGATCGACTGTTTTCTCATGCTGGACAGCGCCGGAGGCAGCCGATTCAGAACCCTGCGGGGCGTGAAAAACCGGTTCGGCGCCGTCAATGAACTGGGTGTTTTCGCGATGACGGGGCAGGGCATGAAGCCCGTTGCCAATCCATCGGCCATATTCCTGCAGCGGGGCGATGTCGATGCGCCGGGCAGCGTCGCCACCGTTACCTGGGAAGGCACGCGGCCCCTGCTGGTCGAATTGCAGGCGCTGGTCGACGACGTTCAAGGCGGCCATGCCAGGCGGGTTGCGGTGGGCCTCGACCAGCAGCGGCTCGCCATGCACCTGGCCGTTCTGCATCGGCACTGCGGGATACAATTGAACGACCAGGACGTATTCGCCAACGTTGTCGGTGGTGTGCGCATATCGGAGACCGGCGGTGACCTGGCATTGTTGCTGGCGGTGCTGTCGTCCTTTCGCGACAAGGCGTTGCCACGGGACCTCATCGTCTTCGGAGAACTCGGCCTCACCGGCGAAGTGCGCCCGGTGGCGAACGGTCAGGAAAGGCTGCACGAAGCGGGCAAGCACGGCTTCGGGCGAGCCGTCGTGCCGTATGCGAACCGGCCGAAACAGCCCATCGATGGCATGGAGGTGCACGCGGTCAAGAACCTGAGCGGCGCCCTCGATGCCCTCACCGGGCTGGAATCGGATCGTCTGCGAACGTGACCCGCGAACAAGAGGTCGAACGTTGCGACACCGCCAGCCCGACACGAAAGCGGTGCTCGGGTGCAGACTTGACTCGTCTGCGGACGTGACCCGCGAACTAGAGGTCGAACGTTGCGACACCGCCAGCCCGACACGAAAGCGGCGCCCGGGTGCAGACTTGGCTCGTCTGCGGACGTGACCCGCGAACCAGAGGTAGAGGTATAGCCCCGTGCACTGTCCATTCTGTAGTGCGGATGACACCAAGGTCATCGACTCCCGGCTCGTCGCCGACGGCGGCTCCGTGCGGCGGCGTCGGGAGTGCCAGGCTTGCGGCGAGCGATTCACCACTTTCGAGACCGCGGAACTGCTGATGCCGAAGATCGTCAAGACCGACGGCTCCAGAGAGCCGTTCGACGACGAGAAGCTGCGCCGGGGCCTGCAGCGCGCGCTGGAAAAGCGCCCGGTGCCCGTTGAGGCCATCGACGGGGTCGTCAGCCGCATCATGCACGTGCTGCGTTCCACCGGGGAACGGGAACTGCCCTCCCGCCGCGTCGGCGAAGAGGTGATGAACGAACTGCGCGGGCTCGATGCGGTGGCTTATGTGCGCTTCGCGTCGGTTTACAGGGCCTTTCAGGATGTCAGCGAATTCCAGGCGGAAATCCAAAAACTCGAAACCGACCTGCAATGATCACCGAGACGGATCTCGACTACCTTCACGAGGCGTTGACCCTGGCGGAGCGCGGGCTCTACACGACCACGCCCAACCCCCGGGTAGGCTGCGTCATCGTGCGCGCCGGGCGGGTACTCGGCCGCGGCTGGCACCGGTGGCACGGCGAAGCGCACGCCGAGATCGAGGCCATGCGCGATGCCGACGGTGACGTGCAGGGGGCGACGGTGTACGTCAGCCTGGAGCCGTGCAATGTCGAGGGAAAGACGCCGGCCTGTGTGGATGCGCTCATCGCCGCCGGTGTGAAACGGGTGGTCGCCGGCGCTACCGACCCGGACCCCAGGGTCAACGGCACGGGATTCGAGCGCCTTTGTGCGGCTGGCATCGATTGCGAGAACGCAAAGCTGCCGGCCGCGCTGCAACTGAACGCCGGCCATAGGTTGCGCTTTGCCGAAGGGCGTCCCCTGATCCGCATCAAGATGGCTGCCTCCATCGATGGGCGCACGGCGATGGCGTCCGGCGAAAGCCAGTGGATCACGGGCGCGGCAGCACGGCAGGACGTACAGTACTGGCGGGCGCGCAGTTGCGCGGTGGTGACCGGCATCGGCACGGTGTTGGCCGACAATCCAAGGTTGAACGTGCGCGACAAAGCCTTCGCGGTCGACAATCGCCTTCGCGCCCCCCTTCGGGTGGTGGCCGACAGCGGCATGCGCACGCCGCCCGGTGCGCGCCTGTTTGCCGAAGCCGGAGACGTGCTCATTGCCCATGCGGGAAACCCGGACCTCGCGCATCCCCACGCGGAGTGCCTGAAATGCGGCGCAGACCGGGTCGATCTCCAGTGGCTCATGGGTGCGCTGGCCGAACGGTACTGCAATGAAGTGCTCGTGGAGGCCGGGCCGACCCTGGCCGGCGCCCTGATTCGAGAGGAACTCTGGGACGAAATGATTCTCTACCTTGCACCGCGCTTTCTCGGGGCCGATGCGCGACCGCTCTTCGATCACCGCATCGAACGGCTGCGCGACGCCGTATCCGGGCACATCGAGGAATGCACGCCGATTGGCGACGATTTGCGGTTGCGCCTGGTGCGCGAGGGCTGATCGATGATGCAATCCCGAACCGCAAAGCCGAGCCCCCATGCCCGTCGCAAGGCGCGCCGCGCGCTGGTGCAAGCCACGTACCAGTGGCAGATGAACGATGTCGGTATTGAAGCCCTGCGCGCCGAATTCCACGACAGCAAGGCGCTGGCCAAGGCGGACCGCGGCTTCTTCGATGACGTTCTCGCCATGACCACCCGGCGCGCGGCCAGCCTCGATGCCGCCTTCGGCGACTTCCTCGACCGTGACGTCGGTGCCCTCGATCAGGTGGAACTGGCCATCATGCGCCTCGGCGCCTGCGAATTGCTCTATCGCGAGGATATCCCGTATCGCGTGGTGATCGATGAGTATGTGGAACTTGCGAAAGTATTCGGCGCGGAGCAGAGCTATCGGTACGTCAACGGGGTGCTCGACAAGGTTGCGAGCAAGGTAAGGGCAAACGAACCGCGTCCTGAAACCCGGCGGGAGTAACAGGCGGTGAACGAACTCGAATCGATCGACGCTCGTCAATCACGCAGTCCTTCTGATTGCGCCAACCGGTGACGGGCGGTGAACGAATTCGAACTCATCGACACCATCGTCGCCGCCTTCGCAAACGGCGATTCTTCCTGGCTGCGCGTGGGTCCGGGAGACGATGCATCGGTGCTCGAGGTGCCGGACGGGTTCGAGGTGGCGAGTTCCATCGACAGTTTCCTCTCCGGCGTGCACTTCCCTGCTGGGGCGGCGCCGGAACTCATCGCCTACCGGAGCCTCATGGCGAGCCTCTCCGATCTCGCGGCCATGGGGGCCGACCCCGCCTGGGCGTTGGTGGCGCTCAATCTGCCGGATTCGGACCGCGACTGCGCCGCGGCGATTGCAAAAGGGCTGGCGGAAGCGGCCCGGGATGCCGGCGTCGAGATCGCAGGCGGCAACCTCGCCTCCGGCGCGCTTGCCCTGACCGTCAGCGTGCACGGCTGGGCGCCGGCGGGCTCTCTGCTCTTGCGCAGCGGCGCGCGCTCCGGCGATGCAATCTGTGTCAGCGGCCCCCTCGGGGGGGCAGCCTGGGCACTGGAATCGGCGGACCTTGCCGTGTCGGTTCCGGGCCGTCTCTCGAAACTGGAATGCGGTTACTGGCGGCCGCAACCCCCCTTTGCCCTCGCGGCCCGTTTGCGTGCCGGTGCTTCGAGTTGCATCGACGTATCGGACGGCCTGCTGCAGGACCTCGCCCACCTGTGCCGGGCGTCGGCACTCGGGGCGCGCCTGGAAAGCACCGCGGTGCCACTGGCGAACGGCGCGGCGCTTAAACACGCGCTGAGTGAAAGCGACGACTACGTACTGTGCTTCACCACCCGCGACGGCGGCTTGCAACGCGACTTCACCGTAATCGGAGAAATGACCGACAAGCCCGGCCTGTGCCTGGACGGCAAACCGGCAGCCGCCTCCGGCTATCTCCATTTCTGATCGACGATTCCCCGATCGGCTCGAACCGCGTATGCGGGAACAACCGGTGCTGCGCATTGGCGTTTCGTCTGCGAAGTCGCGTCAATGCCCTCGTTGCACGGCAACCCGGCCGAGTTCGGCAAGCGGGCCGTCGCTCAAGCCGGCCTTTTCCAGGAATGCCAAGGCTTCCTCGAGAAGGCGGTTCGCCTCTTTCCGCGACGACTCCACCCCCATCAGTGCGGGAAAGGTGCTCTTGTTCGCCTCGATATCCGATCCGGCGGGCTTGCCGAGACGTTCCGTAGGCTGGGTGACATCCAGGATGTCGTCGACGATCTGGAAGGCGAGGCCGATGCGGTTTGCAAATTCGATGGTGAGGGCAAGGCGCTCCTCGTCGGCGCCGGCAAACAGTGCCCCGAGTTCGACCGATGCGCGGATCAGGGCGCCGGATTTGGCTGCGTGCATTTCCCGCAGTTCGTGGAGGGTTACCGAGCGGCCCGACGATGCGACATCGAAGCACTGGCCGCCAACCAGCCCGCTGCTGCCACAGGCCCTGCCGAGCGTTGCCACGGCCGCGACGCGGGTTTCCGGGTCGACACCGGGCGCCCGGGCAAGCGTTTCGAATGCCAGCGCCTGCAGCGCATCCCCCGCCAGGATGGCGTTGGCCTCGCCATAGACCACGTGACAACTCGGCAGCCCGTGCCGCAGGGCATCGTCATCCATGGACGGCAGGTCGTCGTGAATCAGTGAGTAGGCGTGGATGAATTCCACCGCGCAGGCCGGCGCCAGGGCAGTTTCGAGCCTGCCGCCGAACCCGCTACAGGCGGCGCAGACGAACAGTGGCCGTAGGCGTTTGCCACCGCCGAGGGTGGCATGGCGCATCGCGTCCACCAGCGGTTGTGCGATGCTGGATTCGGCGGGCAGGTAACCCCGTAGCGCTTCTTCTACTGCAGACTTGTACGCAGCCAGTTCAGGGCTCACCCGGATGCTCCGCATCCAGGTCTTCGAATTCGTCGCTTTCGGTCAGCGCGCGCACCCGGAGTTCGGCATTCTTCAGGGCATCCTGACACTGGCGAGTCAGCTTGACGCCGCGCTCGAAGGCCTTGAGCGACTCTTCGAGGCCGAGTTCGCCGGATTCCATCTGCTTGACCAGTTCTTCCAGTTCTTCGAGCGTGGCTTCGAAATTGATCTCGGGGGACGTTGATTCAGTCATGTGTCGGACTCGGGATGGGAATTGCCATGATGTTGCTACGGTTCGGCCGGTTTCAGGAAGGCGCCGCGGTCAGCCGCCAGTCGCCGGTCTCTGGAATCGCCTCGATCAACGCTTCTTCTTCCAGTTTGTGGAATTCCCCCCGAACGAGCCAGGCGCCCATGGGCTGGTTGACTTCGCGGAGCACGGAGCAGACATCGCCGGGACGAAATACGGCCCGGCCGCTTTCGGCGAGTTGGCAGACGATGCCGTAAACGGTTTCAGTGCGTTTGCGATCGATGCTCAAGGGAGGGTCCTGCAGTGGAGTCGAGCGGTCTTGTACCAAAAAGGGGCTATTCCCGCCAGGGCCGGCCCTGCTCGTAGGCCGCGAGGTGCGCCCTCAGCTCCTCGATGAGCGCCGGGTCGTCGCCGGCTGCGGCCAATGCCTGGCGTTGCACCGTCAGGGCGTCCTCGAAGCGGGCAAGTTCGGCGTAGGCCGCAGCCAGCGTATCCAGGTACGCGGCGTTTCGATCCAGATCCACCGCCCGCTGGGCATGCTCCAGCGCGAGTTTTCCATCCCGAATTGCCGGTGTTCGGGACGTTGCCAGCAGCCACGCATAGGCATTCAGCGCCCGGGCATCGCCGGCCGCGGATGCCCGGTGCGCCCACTGCGCGGCTTCAGCATCGCGGCCACTGTCGGCGAGCAGATACAACAGGCGCACCATGGCATCCGTATCCCCTGCCTCGCTTCCCTTTTCGTACCAGCTTTCTGCGGTATCGATGTCCGCCGGAACGCCGAGACCGGCTTCGTGCATGTGGCCGAGGCTTGCAAAGCTGCCGGGCGCGTCCCGTTCAGTGGCCTGCAGAAACCAGTCGCGAGCAAGCGCGAAGTCGGTCGGCACGCCGCGGCCGGTCATGTACGCGTGGCCGAGCAGCGTCATGGCAAGGCCGGAGCCCTTCCCGGCAGCCTCGCTGAACAGCTTTATCGCAGCACCGGGCGGTTGCTCGCCCAATTCGCCGTTCTCGAACATGAAGCCGAGTGCCACCAGCGCATCGGTATCGCCGGCTGCCACTGCCTGCTCGTACCAGTGCCGGGCCACCTCCGGTTCGGGCGAGTCGGTGTACGACTCGCGATAGCTGGTGGCGAGGCGTGACATGGCCGGCGCGAACCCCGCTTCGGCGGCCGCCTGCAACCAGTCGCGGGCCTGCTCGACATTCTTGGCGGCGCCCTCGCCGGTCAGGTAGGCATTGCCCACGTACAGTTGGGCGGGCGCGTGCCCCAATTCGGCTGCCCGGTGGAATAGCTGCAAAGCCAGTTCCGGGTCGTACTCCCGCCCGTCAGCGTGTTGGTAGAGGCTGCCCAGGGCGAAGAGCGCAACGGGATTGTCGGGATTGAATTCCAGGGCATGGGTGTAGTCGGCCGCGGCGGATGCGAAGAGATGCTGGGCGTAGAAGGAATAGCCCCGCAGGTAATAGGCGCGCGACCGCTCGCCCGGCGACAGGCGGTGCGAGATTACCGCGGGGTCCAGATACGTCCGAGCGAGTTCGTACGTTTCGCTTTCGATCAGGTCCACCGCCTTCTCGATGTAGGCGTGCGGATCGAGCCGTCCGCCCTCGGCCGTTCCGGCGGTTCCCAGTGCGAGCAGCAGGATGGCGATGCGGCGCGTTTTCATCTGCTCGGTTCCCATTGAAGCGTGCTACCATTGCCCCGCTTCAAGCGTATGGGGGCGACATGGCTTCGACGCGGGTAGCAAAACAAGAGGTGCATGCCGAGAGGGTAGTGACTCTCGTTAAACAATCGCTGCAACTGTAATAGTTGCCAACGACGAAAACTACGCACTAGCGGCCTAAGCCCGCTAACGTCGACGAACCCTTTCCTGCGGGGTGACCTCGACGGCAAAGCAGCAGGATCGCGCGGCGGCCTCGCTCGGGGCCAAGGCGTTAAACGCAATCGAGCTCGCCGACAACACCCTGACCGCCGGGTCGTTCGAGGCTAAATCAATAGACGGATGCTAAGCATGTAGAGCCGATTGCGGCGCGCCAACGGACGCGGGTTCGACTCCCGCCGCCTCCACCAAACTTCCGGGCACCATTCGTCTCCCCGAGCACGACCGCTGGGGAGACTTGCGGGCTGGTGCCCCAGGTGGTGCGTAACGGTTGCGAGCCGAGCCGAAGTGGGCGAGTTTACGGGCGCCGAGCGGTGCACTTGGACTGGGTCGCATCCGGTTTTGGGTCGAAGATCCGCCTGCCCCAACTTGCCGATGAGGGAAACACAGGCTTGCTGTCAGCAGGGAGAAGCGGTTGTCGCTGGTTCGGTAGGCGTTGACGATTGTATGTTTGATGGAACACTGAGTCTTGCAGCGACAATAGACCCGTTCGCTGCATTCGGCTTGCAGTGAATGCGCGCGCTTCCTAACCAGCGAAATATCAAGCTGAACCCAGACTAACGGGTGTGTTCCGTGGATATGGAGATCGTTGGCGCTGTAACTGGAGCTGGAGCAATCGGGATTGTTCTTGTCCTACAACTCGGTCGGCTGGGCTACAACGCCCTCGCGAAGGGAATCGAGAAGCGTATCGATCACACTTATAGCCAACGCATTGAGGAGTTAAAGGGTCGGATTCGAGCGAACGAGTCATCGGTCAGCTCCGTGTTAACCTATTTGACGCAGTCACAGACCGAACTTCGAACAAGAGTCATTGTGTCTGTGGATTCTCTTTGGCACTCGATCAATGCCTGCGAGGAAGCCTTCCTTGGAGTGGTTGGCGCCGATACCCTGTTCGGGGCCGATTAGTTAGTTGCTTTCTTCGAAAGCTGCAGCGAATGCAACGCCGGACCCAATCAGAAATTGCTCGGTGATTACAAGAATTTTGCTTTAGTCTACCAAAAGCTAACGGTGATCGAGGAGTGGATAGCCGTTAGCGAAATCCTATTCGCGAGCAGTCAACTTTGGCTGCTTCACAGCAGCATATCCCTGAGTTACGGCCGCAAATCCAACCAGTTGGCAATGCGGCGATAATTTTCTATCGATTTATTGAGAAAATCCGCGCTTCGGCCTCCAAAACCCGCCTGCAGCAATGCGGGCTTCAAGTCGCGGGATAGGATTTCGCTCAGAATTCGTTCGCGAACAGAACTATGCCAGCCGCTGAGACCGACCCGCATCGGTACCCACAAATCGCCTTGCATTGCGAGCGCATTGTCCAGCGCGGTGATATCGCTACTTTCAACATGTACGAGCGAGGCAAGGATTTCGAACTGCCCGAACAGTTGCTCGAAGTCAGCCGTAACGCTCACAAACGTATTGCTCCACTCCTTGAAAAGGGTACCAAGATGTACGCTGATTGGAGTCTCGCGCTTTTCCGGCCCACTAACATGTCTCCAGTAATCATCTCCACTACCTTCCCAAGCACGGAGAAACAAGAGGTCGACGGTCCGTTGCGAATCGTGATACTTGCGAGAAATCGATGCCGATAGCAGGCGATGCAGCGTCCGCCAACGCTCGGAACGAACCAATCCAAGGCCATAGGCCGTGAAGATCAATTCCGCCGGATACGTGCGAATCCTCTGCCATACGACGGAACCGCTATCGACCTTATCGGCATGAGCGCTAATAGCCCTGAGAATCTCTACGACCAGCGATAATTCGTTGTCGTCACCCCATCGACCCAGGACGCCCGCCATGCAGGCGAGCGGCTCGGTTGCCGCTTCGTAGAGGGCAACGCGGTTGCGAAACTCACTCTGATTCAATCCGCCTTTTGCTGTGAACTCTGATGAATCGATCTTTTCGATGAGACGTTCTGTCTCCTGTTTGAACAGATCATCGAGTGGGATCCGGTATTCGGGCTTGGCAAGATATCGTTTGGTGCTGTTGACCAGCAGGTCAACTCCAAGCGGATTCTGGCGGTGGGTATGTTCCAGCGTCTGAACCCTTTGCCAAAGGCCGGTGAAGAAGCTATCCGCGTCGGTGATGTCGACCAGTCTGGCGCCACGGTGCGCGATGATTTCCCCTGCACAACTTCCGGGCTTACCGCGCGAGCTCCAATGCACCGGATAGCGTCTGTTTGGTGCGCGCAGCAACGCAGCACGCAACGCATGGTCCCACTCACCGGACCAGCCACAGACGATCAGGCCATATTCATCAAAGATACGGTCCAGCAGCATTTCATACTCGCTAGGGTAGCCGCTCAGTTCTTCGTCGGTGTTGAGGATTCGCGCGTCCTTGTAGTCGCCGTGCAGCTTGAGGATGTAGCAGGCACTGTGCGTGAGAGGTTCCGCGCCTTTGAGGGTATCGACCGAAGTGGCGACGGTCGGCTCAACGCCGCGCTCGTGCAGGGCATTCTCCATCAGCCGATCGAAGTTGGTTGTGACGATTACCCGGACGAAGCCCGCTCGCACCATTTCGGCCACCGCCCTATGCGCAGGAGTGGGGACCTTCTTACCTTCCTCCCGGTCCTGGTCAGTCGGCTCGATGTAGCTGTGCAGGATCGAGCGCCGCTCGTCCGGCGAGGGAGCGAGTTCTTTCAGCAGGTTCGAGTAGCTGGGTTCCTGGCCGGTTTCCTCCCGATACCACGTCGCCCAATCCGACTGGTCTCCCACGCCCTGAGCAAGGGCCACCCGGCGGATCAGATCGAGCGAGATCTCCCAGCCGGTGGGAATCTCCGCTGATTGGGACAGGCCCGAACCGAGCAGAACAGCAAAAACGCCCGGATTCTCGTATACGGAAAACGCGAGTTGCGTGAGCGGATCCTTCCCAAAAGCGATCATGTCGATGCCCTATGCGCCCCGCACTTTCGAAAACAATCCGGTCTTGGGCGCTTGTCTGTCTTCGTTCTCTCCCCACCGATATTGCCGACGACAGACGAGTACCACCTCTTCCGCCCAGCACAGATTGAAGTCGAAACGCATCACCGCTCATCTTCTCCGTGCGTGAATCTTCTCCGTGCGTGAATCAGGTGCTGAGCGCCAACTCTTGTCGTTGCGACTTGCAAATCCTTTAAATCAAATTCGTTGGCGCTCACGTAGAATACGATCAAGTCTATCCAAAGGCCATCCGATGGAATTTCGCCCGTTCAGGACTGACCGAAACAGTCCACTTGCCAGATCGGAGGCTCTGCGCCAATCAATCCCCAAAAGAGCATGCTCCGGCCCCCGATTCCCGCCGGGTTCGAACCACGAACCGGCGTCAATTCTATTGGAGCACCTCCGTGTCGAAAAAACCGAGCGGACCCAAACCAGCACGCGGAAGAGACGGCGACACAAGGCTGCATCGCCATGAGCGGCGAACTTCCCATCAACATCGACCACCTTCTTCATCCGCGCCAGATTGAGGGAGAACGGATTGAGTACAAAGCCGGATGGAATCCGAAGAACGTCTTGCACACCATCTGTGCCTTTGCCAACGACTTCCAGAATCTCGGCGGCGGCTACGTGGTGCTGGGCGTCGAGGAATGCAACGGCCGGCCGTTGCTGCCGCCCGCGGGACTCGATCCCGATTCCATCGACGGAATTCGGCGCGAACTGTTGGAGTTGGGTAACTCGGCGATCCGGCCTTACTATCACCCGCTAACGGCCACGTACGAGGTCGATGGGCGGACAATCTTGGCGCTTTGGGCGTTCGGCGGCGAAACCCGCCCATACAAGGCCAAGGTCAGCCTGGGCAAGACGCAACCGGAATGGGCTTACTACATCCGCAAGCTCAGCAGCACGGTGCGCGCCAAGGGCGAGGACGAACGCGAGTTGCTTGGCTTGGCCGCGACCGTTCCCTTCGATGACCGCTATTGCCAAACGGCGTCACTCGATGATCTGTCGCATAGGCTTGTTTGCGAGTACCTCCGTAACATCGGCAGCGACCTTGCTGAGGAAGCGCTCGAGCTATCGGTATCGGAACTCGGGCAACGCATGAACATCGTTGGCGGGCCGCCGGAAGCCCTGTTCCCCAAGAATGTCGGGCTGCTGTTTTTCAACGACCAGCCACACAGGTTTTTCCCCGCAACGCAGATCGATGTGGTCTGGTTCCCTGACGGCGCAGGTGGCGACCGCTTCGAAGAGAAGGAGTTCCGCGGCCCGCTGTCGGTCATCCTGAGCGAGGCGATCGGCTACATCGAGCGCAATTTCCTGAAGGAAACTGTCGTCAAGGTTCCCCACAAACCCCAAGCGGAGCGATTCTGGAACTTCCCCATTGGCGCCATCGAGGAAGCGCTGGTGAACGCCATCTATCATCGTTCCTATGGAGAACGCGAACCCGTGGAGGTGCGCATCACGGAAGAAGAGCTAATGGTGCTGAGCTACCCCGGCGCGGACCGGTCCATCCGCATGGCGGATTTCAAGCGCGGGCAGGCCGTCAGCCGCCGTTACCGCAATCGCCGCATCGGCGAGTTTCTCAAGGAGTTGGACCTGGCCGAGGCACGTTCAACGGGTGTCCCGAAGATTTTTCGGGCCATGCGGCGCAACGGCTCCCCGGACCCGGTCTTTGAGGGCGATGATGAGCGCACGTGGTTTCGGGTGCGATTACCTGTGCATGAGCAAACCCGGATTGCGGTAACAGGACATGTCGCTGGACATGAAACAGGACATGAAAGAGAGCAATTGACAGGACATGATACAGGACATGTAACAGGACATGTGGAGCGTTTGGTTGCTTCGCTCAAGAAAGCGATGAATCGCCCTGCGCTGCAGGAAAAGCTGGGACTGAAGAGCCGCGCTCACTTCGTCAAGGAGTACTTGGATCCAGCTCTGAAAGCGGGGTTGGTCGAGATGACCTTCCCGGAAACGCCGAAGAGCCGCAACCAACGCTATCGTCTCACCCAAGCGGGAAAGGCGCTCGCTCGCAAAATCAAGAGAAGAAGCATCCAAGAATGAACACCGCCAGCACAGTCTCCAAGGTCTGGAGCTTCTGCAACTCGCTGCGCGACGACGGCGCGCGCTATAGCGGCTATCTGGAGCAACTCACCCATCCGACTTCTGTCAAGATGGCCGATGAACACGGGGAACTGCGTTGTTTTCTGCCGGCAATTGATCAAAATGAGTACCCGGCCTTTGCGTGGCGCAGAGGCGGCAAGCGCGATCCAAAGCCGATTCGCGATGAACGGACTTCGGCGGTGGTTCCTTGCATGAATACGAGAGGGCAGACATGAGCGATTTCGAAAGCGGTGCCAGGGTGTCGATCATTCCGACGCTTCGCTATCACGATGCCGCGGCGGCCATCGACTGGCTGTGCTCGGCGTTCGGCTTCAGGCGGCATCTGGTCGTGCCCGCGGAGGATGGCAAGATCGCGCACGCTCAACTGGTGCTGGGCAATGGCATGGTCATGCTGGGGTCGAGCTGGGATGACGAGTTCGGCAGGCTTCAACAGCCGCTTCCGTCGCCCGATGTGCCGGTGTCGCAGAGCCCCTACGTGATCGTGTCCGATGTGGATGCCCACCACGACAGGGCCGTGGCGGTCGGCGCCCGGGTCGTCATGGCGCCCAAGGACGAGGACTACGGCGGGCGGGGTTACAGTTGCAGAGACCCGGAAGGAAACCTGTGGAACTTCGGGAGTTACGATCCCTGGGCGGAGGAACAGGATTAGCGGCTCCATTTCCCGGTTCGACCGGAAGGCAGCGCCGTGGAGCGGCAAATGCCGGCTCGATGACCGACCCGCGAACATCGCGTGCGACGTGGCGACGATTCGACCTGAAGAGAATGCGGTTCGCGAGTGCGAAATTTGCGGGCTCGACGACCTGATCTGATAACCTCGGGTGTAACGCGGCGAGGTGCAGCCCGCACAGAAAGCGGCCCTTGGTAGTGGCGTTTGCTCGCTCGATTACCTGAACCGCGATCAGCGGGTGTAGTAGGCTACATGGCCGCGCAGGTACGCGCAGGTACGCGCAGGTACGCGCAGGTACGCGCAGGTACGCGCAGGTACGCGCAGGTACGCGCAGGTACGCGCAGGTACGTGCAGGTACGTGCAGGTACGTGCAGGTACGTGTAGGTACGAGTAGGTAAAAGGAGGGTCCCGTGTTTGTCCGCTACATCGCCCTGACAGCCCTGGCCGCAGCATCGCTCGCGCTGGCCGATGCCCCGGAAGTCGAACCCGGCGAGGAAGTGATCGCCCTGGCGCTGTCTCTCGGTGTCGAGCGGCCGCCGATTGCACCGCCTCGGGGCGATGAGAGCGAGGGGCCGTTCGAGAGGTTGATCGTTCGCGATGCCATCGTCGTCGATGGCGCCGGTGCGCCCCCGCAGGGGCCGATCACCATCGAGATCGAAGGCGATCGCATTGTCGGTCTGCATGGCGCGGGCACGGGCGGCTTTCATGGGGACGCCGTGGCCGAGGCCCCCGGAACCCGGGTGATCGACGCCCGCGGAAAGTACGTATTGCCCGGTTTCATCGACGCCCACACACATCTCGGCTCCACCAATCATGTTTACTCCGGCAGGCTGACCGACCCCGAGTACGTGCTCAAGCTGTGGCTGGCCCACGGCGTTACCACGGTACGGGATGTGGGCGCGGTCATGGGCCTCCGCTGGACGCTAGAGCACAAGGTGCTTAGCGAGCGCAACGAGATCGCGGCGCCGCGCATGATGGTGCATGCCCTTTTTCCCGAGCAACTCGAATCGCCCGCGGCGGCCCGGGAGTGGGTGCGCAGCGTGCGTCGGGCCGGCGCCGACGGCGTCAAGTTCCTGGGGGCGGCGCCGGAACTGATCGAGGCCGCGATCGACGAGGCGAAATCGCTCGGCATGAAGACCGCCTATCACCACGCCCAGCTTTCGGTGGCGCGCATCAATGTGCTCGACAGCGCCCGCATGGGGCTCGACAGCATGGAACACTGGTACGGCCTGCCCGAGGCCATGTTCGACGACCGGCGAATCCAGCATTACCCCTATCACTACAACTACTACGACGAACAGCACCGGTTCGGCGAGGCCGGGCGCCTGTGGCTGCAGGCCGCGGCGCCGGGGTCGGAGACCTGGAAGGCAACCATCGAGGAACTGGTGGGCCTCGATTTCACCATCGATCCGACGTTGACCATCTACGAGGCGAACCGCGACCTGATGCGGGCCAGGCTCGCCGAGTGGCACGACGAGTACACCATGCCGCACATCATGGCGGTCTTCGAGGCGAACCCCCTGGTGCACGGTTCCTACTTCTTCGACTGGACCACGTCCGACGAGATCGCCTGGAAGCGAAACTACCGGCGCTGGATGCGGTTTCTCGACGATTACAAGAATGCCGGCGGCCGGGTGACGGTGGGCTCGGATGCCGGGTTCATCTATAAACTGTACGGATTTGCGTACATCCGGGAGCTGGAACTGTTGCAGGAAGCCGGCTTCCATCCGCTGGAGGTGCTGCAATCGGCCACCATCAACGGCGCCGAACTGCTCGGCATCGATGGCGAGACCGGTTCCATTCAACTCGGCAAGAAAGCCGACCTGGTCGTCGTCGACGACAATCCGCTCGCCAACTTCAAGGTGCTCTACGGCACCGGGCACCAGCGGCTGAATCGCGAGACCGGGCAGATGGAACGCGCCGGGGGTATCCGCTACACCATCAAGGACGGGGTGGTCTACGATGCCAAGCACCTGCTCGCAGACGTGCGGCAAATGGTGGCGGCTGCCAAGGCGGAAACGACACAGAAAAACGAGGAGGCCAATTGAAACTCGGACTCATGCTCGGCTACTCCGGGCCCAACATGGCGCTGCCGTTGAAAAAGGTGCAGCTGGCTGAACGGCTGGGTTACGACTCGGTCTGGACCGCGGAGGCCTACGGGTCGGACGCCATCACCCCGCTCGCCTTCATTGCGGCTCATACGGAACGCATCCGCCTGGGAACGGCGGTCATTCAACTCGCCGGCCGCACCCCGGCCAACGCCGCCATGGCCATGGCAACCCTGGATCAACTGGCCGGCGGCAATCGGGCGATCTGCGGCATCGGCGTTTCCGGCCCGCAGATCGTCGAAGGCTGGTACGGCCAGCCCTGGGGGCGGCCCTACTACCGCCTCAAGGACTATGTCGCCATCATGAAGAAGATCTGGGCTCGGGAAGAGCCGGTCACCCACGACGGGCGCGAAATCAGCCTGCCCTACGAGGGGGAAGGGGCCATGGGCGTCGGCAAGCCGCTGAAGTCCATTCTGCACATGAATCCCGACATTCCCATCTGGCTCGGCACCGGCATGGAATCCACCGTGCGCCTGACGGCGGAAGTCGCCGACGGCTGGCTGCCGCTCGGCTACGTGCCGGAATCCGCCCACCTCTATCAGGAATGGATCGACGAGGGGCTCGCCCGCGCCGGCAAGACCCGGGCCCAATTCGAAGCTCAGGCGGGCACCCAGGTCATCGTTACGGAAGACTCCGCCGAGGCGGTCAGTGCGGCGCTCGGCCGGCTGAAGCCCACTGTGGCCCTCTACGTCGGCGGCATGGGGCACCGGAACAAGAACTTCCACAAGGAAATGATGGTGCGCCGGGGCTTCGGCGACGCGGCGGAACGTGTTCAGGAACTCTATCTGGCAAAACGCAAGGACGAGGCCACCGCGGCGGTGCCGGACGAATTCGTCGACCAGGGCGCGCTGGTGGGCCCGAAGGCACGTATCCGTCGCCGCTTCCGCGACTGGGAAGACTGCGGCATTACCGGCCTCACCATCAGCGGGGACGAAGAGGCCATGCGTTTTGCCGCGGAATGTGCGCGGCTGAATGTCGAACCTTGACGGGGCGAGGCGCCGGCACGCCACGCATCCCGGCTGAAGGCTCCCTGCGGGCTACGGAAAGTCTGGCGGTGGCGTGAAACCGCCGATCTCGTCCGCCATCAGGCGGGCGAATTCGATAGTCGTGTAGTCCTGATATTCTCCACCCACCGCCTGCAGCCCGATGGGCAGGCCCGCCTTCGAGGGTCCGGTGGGAAACACCGTGCTCGGCAGGTGTGCGACGGTGACGGTGCCGGCCCAGAACACCTGCTGAAAGTAATCCTGGTCTTCGTTGTCGACCATGATGCGTCGGTCCAGGTACTCGCCGTGATCGTGGGGGAAGGCATCGGTCGCCATCTGCGGGCAGACGAGGATGTCCCAGTCTTGAAAGAAGGCCTGCCATGCCTTGCGCAGCGCGAAACGGTGATTGTTGAACCCGGCCCACTCGCCGTGTTCCTGCACCGAGAAGCGCACCAGGCTGCCGGGAATGCTGTCGTCCGCCAGGCCGGCGGCGCGCGCCTGGCGCATTTCTTCCTTTTCCTCTTCCGTGAGGCTCATCGCCATCACGCCCCAGAGCAGGCTGGTATAGGTTTCGAAACTTGCCTCGAGGTCGATATCGGGCAACGGCCGGTCCGACACGGTGGCGCCGAGTTGGGCAAGCCGGTCGCCGATCTGCTGGACGCGGTCGGCCATCTCCGTGGAGACGGGCGCCCGCTGGTGATTGGGCAGAATGGCCACACGGAAATCGCGCAGCCGCGTTCTGGCGGGGCCGGGCAGGTTCAATTGCCAGCCGCCGACATCCGTACGCCCGGCGCCGGCGACGACATCCAGCGACAGCGCCAGATCCTCGGCGGAGCGGGCCATGGGGCCGACCACCGCGATGTCCGCCGGTGCAAACATCCCCGGCAGCGCGTGGCCCTCGTCGCAGACGATGCCCCAGGTCGGCTTGTGGCCGTAGATGCCGCAGAAATGCGCCGGGTTGCGGATCGAGCCGCCGATGTCGGAACCGGCTTCCAGGCCGGTCAACCCGGCGGCGAGGGCGGCGGAGCTTCCTCCGGACGATCCGCCGGGTGTTCGGCCCAGATTCCAGGGGTTGTTGGTGGTTCCGTAGATCTCGTTGAAGCTCTGGAAGTCGCCCAGGTTCAGCGGCACATTGGTCTTGCCGAAGAAAACCGCGCCCGCGGCCTTCAGACGGCGCACGGAGTCCGCATCCCCCGTAGCGATGTTGTCGCGGAACTCGGGGACGCCCCAGGTCGTCGGCAATCCCTCGATGTCGTAGGCTTCCTTGATTGTCATCGGCACGCCGTGCAGCGGCCCCACCGCTTCCCCGCGCGCCAGTGCGGCGTCGGCAGCCCGGGCCGCCTCGCGCCCGCGCTCGAAATCACGCACGACAACAGCGTTGATGCGGCTGTCGTAGCGCTCGACGCGATCGATGTACAGATTGGTGAGTTCCAGGGAACTCGCTTCCCCATCCCGGATGGCAGCGGCGAGTTGGACCGCCGAGGAGTAAGCACTGATCACGAGCGGATGTCCCATGGTTGCAGGCCGACGAAAATAAGGGGTTGAAGGTGTACAGGCAAGCCTGACCCTTGTCGGTGTTGGCAACAAATGGACTTGTCCGTCACCAGCTTCCTGCTGCAAACGCCAATGCACTCCCGTAAGCGCGGCGCCTCGACGCCCTCGCGACGAAAGTTGGTAACGGAAGGGGGCCAGTCACAATTGTACAGATGAACAAAGTCTTTCAACGGGCCAGTTGGCGGCCGTCCTGCAAGCGTTCGATGTGGCGGTTGGAGTGTCGGACGAACGGGTCGGTACCCGGGTTCCGCTTTACGTGCCGAGGCGGGGCATCCCCGTCAGTGCCCGCGTGCGGTTTTCAACAACCGTTCCTTTTGGCGCGCCCACTCGCGGTCTTTCAGGGCAGCGCGCTTGTCGTGCCGTTTTCTGCCCTTGCCGAGCGCGATTTCGCACTTGACGCGGTTGTTCTTCCAATAGAGCGCGGTGGCAATGCAGGCGTAGCCCCTGGCCTGGGTGGCGGTGAAGATGCGGGCCAGTTCCCGTGCGTTCAACAGCAGCTTGCGGGTGCGGTCCGGGTCCGGCGAGATGTGAGAAGACGCGCTTGCCAGCGGCGCGATCCGGGCGCCGAACAGGTACGCCTCGCCATCCTTGAGCAGCACGTAACTGTCGAGAATCTGTGCCGTGCCGGCGCGCAGGCTCTTGACTTCCCAGCCCTCCAGTACCAGGCCGGCTTCGAAGCGCTCTTCCAGGGCGTAATCGTGGGTAGCGCGCCGATTCCGCGCGACGATGCGGCGCGCCTGCCCCTTGTCCGCCTTTGCTGCAGGTTGGGTGCTCATGGGAGCCCGAGGCCCGGGGCAGGCGGTGTCCGGGCGTACCCGCATTCCGAGTTTGCCACTTCGAGTGCTCATCCGATCGGCGGCGCTTGCCGATTATAGCCCGCACCGCTTGTGGGCTTCGCAGCCTTTCGCCAAAATGCCGCGGCCTTTCAGACGGGATGCGGGGCTCACCATGGCCATCAATTCGGAATCGCGACACGGGATGTGGTCCAGCCGCTGGCTGTTCGTACTGGCGGCCGCCGGTTCGGCCGTGGGGCTCGGCAACATCTGGAAGTTCCCCTACATCGCCGGCGAAAACGGCGGCGGCGCCTTCGTGCTGGTTTATCTCGTCTGTGTCGCGCTGGTGGGCATACCGGTCATGCTTGCAGAGGTTTTGATCGGGCGGGAAGGGCGGCAGAGCCCCATCAACACCATGCGCTTCCTGACCCAGCAGCACCACAAGCGGCCCACCTGGACACTGGTCGGTTGGATGGGCGTGCTGGCGGGTTTCCTTATTCTGTCGTACTACGCCGTCATCGCCGGCTGGGCAATTTTCTACATACTGCGCATGGCCGACGGCACCTTCGACGGCGTGTCGGCCGAGTACGCCAATCAGGCCTTCAACGAGTTTCTTGCCAACCCCTGGCAGTTGGTGCTCTGGCACACGCTCTTCATGGCGATTACCGCCTTCATCGTCGGCCGTGGCGTCATTCGGGGCCTCGAGAGCGCCATCCGGTGGTTCATGCCGCTCTTGTTCGTGCTGTTGCTGGTTCTGCTCGGCTACGGTGTGACCAGCGGAGGGTTCGCCCAGGGTGTGGATTTCATGTTCCGCCTGGAGTGGGAATCGGTAACCGGGGAAGCCTTCCTGATCGCCATGGGACAGGCCTTCTTCTCGCTGAGTGTGGGCATGGGCGTGATCATGGCCTATGGCGCCTACGTGCCGAGTTCCGCATCCATCGGCAGCACCGTGATTACCATCGCGGTCCTCGACTCGGTGGTGGCGGTGGCGGCAGGGCTCGCCATTTTCCCCATCGTCTTCGCCAACGGCCTCGAGCCGGGGCAGGGCCCGGGCCTCATGTTCGTGACCATTCCGCTGGCGTTCGGAAACCTGCCCCTCGGCGCCCTTTTCGGGGCAGTTTTCTTTCTGCTGGTGAGTTTCGCGGCGATCACCTCGGCCATATCCATCACGGAGCCGGCCCTGGCTTACCTGGTCGAGGAATACAACGCGAAACGCTCGCGCGTTGCCATCACCCTCTGCGGTTGCTGCTGGCTCCTCGGTATCGGCACGGTGCTCTCATTCAACGCCTGGTCGGAGGTCCACGTGGTTGGTGACCTGACCGTATTCGCTTTCGTCGACTACCTGTCGCAGAACATCATGCTGCCGCTGGGTGGCCTCTTTA
This sequence comes from Candidatus Azophilus sp., assembly GCA_965221465.1. Lineage (GTDB taxonomy): Bacteria > Pseudomonadota > Gammaproteobacteria > Pseudomonadales > Azotimanducaceae > Azophilus. The sequence continues at coordinate 3,225,740 of OZ244892.1, read as the reverse complement.
TTCTCCTGTTTGCGGCCTATGTGCTGCCCAGGGAGGTGGTGTGGAGCCAACTGCGCTTGAACAGCCGGGCCTGGCAGCTCGTCTGGCGCATTCTGGCCGGGGTGGTGGCGCCCCTCGGCGTGCTTGCGGTCTTTCTCGCTGCCATCGACGCGTTCGGCATGCTCGGGCGCTGGCTCTCCTGAATCGTGCCGGAATTGCGCCGTTCCGCGCTGCTGCCGATGGCCGTGGAGGATGTCTATGCGGTCGTCGCCGATGTCGGCAGCTACCCGGAGTTTCTGCCCTGGTGCCGGAGCGCTGAGTTGCTGGTCAGCGAACCCGAACGGTTCGTCGCGACGCTGACGGTGGCAGCCAAGGGCTTCACGGAGAGATTCACCACCGCGGCCGCCCTGACGCCGCCTTACTCGATTCGCTTGAGTCTGGTGCAGGGGCCGTTCCGCGAGTTTGCCGGCGAGTGGCGGCTTTCGAGCGTCGGCGATAATCAGGGTTGCCGGGTGGAACTCTTCCTGCGCTTTCGGTTCCATCGTTCGAAAGCGCTTCTCGCCAAGGCGTTTGCGGGCCTATTTTCCCGCGCAGCGGACTCCATGGTGGATGCGTTCTGCCGCCGCGCACACGACCGCCGAGACGTTTGACGGCCGTGCGGGTGGAAATCGCCTACGGCACGGCAGAGCGGCAGACCCTGGTTGCCCTGGAAGTGAAATCGGGCGCCACCGCCGCAGAGGTGCTGCAGGCTGTGGGCGGCAGGGAGGCATTTGCCGGGCTGCCCCTCGAGTCGATGCCGGTGGGCGTGTTCGGCCGCCCGGTCGCCCGCGACACGGTTCTCGAACCGGGCGATCGGCTGGAACTCTATCGGCCCCTGGCCATGGACCCGAAAGAGGCACGCCGGCGCCGGGCGCGCTGAAACGGTTTCCCCGGCGCGGGCTGTGGCGATTCCGGGGGAGCTTTGGGTGGTCGCGACTGACTCTTTATTTGCCGTGCGCGAATTGGTTCGGCGGGTGCGTCCGGGTTCAGCGGTTTGCCGGCATCCGCGGTCGGGACCGGGCTCGGTCAGCCTTCCGCGGCGTCTCCGTCTTCCGAATCCTCGAGTTCCTCGCTGCTCGGAACGTAGTCGCCGGTGAAGTAGGCAAGCTTGTCTTCCTCGAAATGCAGACTGATTCGCAAGTCACGATCGAGGATGCCCGGCACTTCGAGGGTGTATATGTAATCCCAGCGGTCCTGGTCGAAGGTGTTGCGCACGACCGGTTCGCCCATGACGAACGCGACCTGCGCGCGGGTCATGCCGGGCTTCAGGCTGTCGATCATCTCCTGGGTGATGACGTTGCCCTGTTGCACGGTGATCTTGTGCACCTTGGGAATGCCAAGCTTCGGCATCTTTAATCTGGGCATCTTCGGCATGGACATCGAGCAGCCGGCCAGCAGCACGGCGGCGGCAACGAGCGTCATGGCAGCACGGAGCATCATCGGATCAGGCCCGTGAAAGCGGTTGCGCATGGTAGCCGGTCGTGTCGAGACCGGTAAAGTCCGCGCTGCCATCGTTCGCCGGGGGTGTAGTTGGCGGTGTGAGGCTGTCGGACGTGTCGAAACGGCAACGACGCGCAGCCTGCCTGCCGGGCCGGGCCGGGGCGTTCTTCCTGCAGCCCATCACGGGTGTTGCAGCGCGTTGCCCAGCATGCGCGCGGTCATATCCACCACCGGGATGACGCGCTGGTAGGCCATGCGCGTCGGCCCCACCACGCCGAGCACGCCGGCAATGCGGCCATTTACCGTGTAGGACGACGTCACCAGGCTCAATTCGTCGAGAACCTTGTAGCCGGATTCCTCGCCGATGTAGAGCTGGATGCCTTGGGTATTCAGGCTCTGGTCGAGCAGGTGCAGAATGCTGCCCTTGCGCGAGAATGCCTCGAACAGGCTTCTGACGGTCTCGGTGTCTTCGCTCATGTCGAGCAGCTTCGCTTCGCCGGAAACGACGAAACTGCGCTCTTCGGAATCCTCCGGCTCGAAGGCTTGCGAAGCCAGGTCCAGCGCGGATTGCAGCAGCCGGTCCATGCGATCCTTGTCGCGCTGCATGCTGCTCAGCAGTTCCCGGCGTATCTCCACCAGCGACAGGCCGCCGAATTCCCGGTTCAGGTAGTTGGACGCCTGCAACAGCTCGTTGTCGTCGTATTGCTGCTCGACGTGAATCACGCGGTTCTGCACTTCGCGGTCGTTGTACACCAGGATCACCAGCACCCGGTCGCCGTCGAGGTTGAGAAACTCCACGTGCCGGAGCGCCTGGGCATCCCGGCGCGGCAGGGTCACGACACCGGTCATCTCGGTAACCAGAGCCAGCAGCCTGGACGCCGATTCCACCAGTTTCGACGGGGCCATGTCGGAGCTGAGTTGCGATTCGAGTTCCTGAACGCCGGTTTCGTCCAGGGGTTCGACGGACAGCAGGCTGTCGACGAAGAATCGCAATCCCTGGCTGGTCGGGATCTTTCCCGACGACGTATGTGGCGACTTGACGAACCCCCGGCCTTCCAGGCGGGCCATGATGTTGCGCACGGTCGCAGCGCTGACCTGCACGCTCGGCTGTTGTGCCAGCGCCTTGGAGGGAACCGGCCTGCCCTCGTCGATATAACACTCCACCAGCAGCTTGAAGAGCTGCTCGGTGCGGTCGTCTACCTGTTCTCTGGGCATGGCGCCGGTGCCCGGGGGCAATTGCAATGCGTTCGAGTACTATGGGACTTTTCCGACGGTCGTCAAGCTCTTGCTCAGGCATCTCACCATTACCGACTTTGCGCTGGTGGGCGCGCTGGATATCGCCCTCGACGGCGGCCTTACGGTGGTCACCGGCGAATCCGGAGCGGGCAAGTCCATCCTGTTGAATGCCCTGGGCCTGGTTCTGGGGGAGCGCGCCAGTGCCGGCCTGATCCGCCCCGGCGCGGAGCGGGCCGAGGTGATCGCGGAATTCGACGTTCAGGGAATCGCCCGTCCCCGGGAGGTGCTGGCCGGCCGCGATCTCGGCGACCCCGACCAGCCGGAACGTTGCCTCATGCGGCGCATTGTCGGCAGCGACGGCCGGTCTCGGGCGTTCGTCAACGGGACGCCGGTAAATCTGCACACGCTGCGCGAACTGGCGACCGAGATGGTCGACGTGCACAGCCAGGACGAAAACCAGCGCCTCGTGCAGAGAACGGTGCAGCTTTCCCTGCTGGATGCCTACGGCGTTGCGCCCGGTCTGCGCGAGTCGATGGCGGATGCCTATCGGGCCTGGAAGAAAAGCGAAAAGACCGCTACGGGCCTCGAGAAGCGCCTCGCCGAGATTGGCAATCGTGCCGAACTGCTGCGTTATCAACTGGCCGAATTGGATGGCATGAACCTGTGCGAGGGCGAATTCGAGGGGCTGGATGCGGAGTTTCGGCGGTTGTCCCAGGTGCACGACATCCAGGCCACGGTAACCGGCGCGCTGCAGCGTCTATCGGGCCTCGACGAGTTGCGCCGAACCCAAGCGGCCCTTGGGGGCATCGACGATCCGCACCCCGCGCTCGAGGGCGCGAGGCAGGCGCTCGCGTCGGCCGTGGAACTCAACGACGATGCCCTGCGGGACCTGCGCAGCTATCTCGATGCGCTCGAGCCGAATCCGGAGCGACTGGCGGAAATCGAGGAGCGCCTGAACCTGGTACAGGACCTGGCGCGCAAGCATCGCGTGCATCCGCAAGCCCTGGTTGCACACCGGCACGCAATGCAGACCGAACTCGCCTCGCTCACGGCCTGCAACGATGAACTCGATGCCGCCAAAGAACAGGCTCGGGCGTACCGTGCCGAATTCGAGAAGGTTGCCGGCCAGGTCGGCAGCGCCCGGCGGGATGCTGCCGTGGGCTTCGCCGACGAGGTCAGTGCCTGCATGGAAACGCTGGGTATCAAGGGCGGGCGATTGAGCGTCGGATTCGAGAGCGCCGAATCGGAAACGGGCCTCGAGTCCGCTGAATTCCTGGTGACCACCAATTCGAAATTCGCACCGGCCAGCTTGCGCAGGGTCGCCTCCGGAGGCGAGCGGGCACGCATCAGCCTGGCTATCGAGGCGGTTGCGGCGGCGCGCGCCCGGTTGCCGTGCCTGGTGCTCGACGAAGCGGACGTGGGCGTGGGCGGCCCCGCCGCGGATGTCATCGGCCGCCTGCTTCGCCGCCTCGCCCGCCACACCCAGGTGATCTGCGTGACTCATGCACCGCAGGTGGCGGCGCTCGGCGACGCGCACCTGCTGGTGGAGAAGGATGCGGAACAGGTCATTACCATCCGGCGTCTGGATGACCGGGACCGCGTCGAGGAACTGGCCCGCATGCTGGCCGGGGCGGGCGTTACCGAAGACTCCCGCACCTACGCACGCTCCCTGCGTCAGGAAGCCGTCGCCGGATCCCCATGAGCCGCACAAGGGGTTGAAACGGATTCTGGCGCTCCCATATTGGGCAGGTGGATTCAACCTTGGCAGAACAGGAATTCAGGCATCATGACCGATGAGTCCCCGAAGCCGGAGGCGGATGCCGCCGGCGAATGCGAATCGGAAACCGCGGCGGATCAGCCCGCGGAAGAGGTGGATCAGCCCGCGGAAGAACAGAACGGCGAGACCGACACGCCGGAATCCCTGCAGGCTGCCCTGGAAGCCGCGCGCGAAGAGGCGGACGAATTGCGCGATGCCGCATTGCGTGCGCAGGCCGAGACCGAGAACGTCCGGCGCCGGGCAACCCGGGATGTCGAGAACGCACACCGTTTTGCCCTCGAACGATTCGCGAAAGACCTGCTGGCAGTGGCGGACAGCCTCGAAAAAGCAGTGGAGAGCGCCGCGACCGCCCAGGATGCCGCCGCCGTCGCCGAGGGTGTGCAACTGTCGTTGAAGCTGTTTCTCGACACCATGAGCAGGAACGGCATCGAGCAGGTCGACCCGCTTGGCGAGCCCTTCGACCCATCGCAGCAGGAGGCGATGGCAGCCGTCGTCAACCCGGATGCCGAGCCGAATTCCGTCATGGAGGTGATCCAGCGAGGTTATCTGCTGAACGGCCGGGTGGTGCGAGCGGCCAAGGTCATCGTCAGCAAGGCACCTCCGGACGAGCCGCCCGGCGAACCGGCGGCCGAGGACGGCGAGCCCGAAGCCCCGGCATAGCTCTGCCAGCACCGGCACACGGCGTTGAAAAGACCGTCGGCTGCCCCAATGAACCAACCTATGAACGAATGCCGACGGGGCGATGCCGCAGCGGAAGCGCGGGCGGCACCCGGGTGCGGATTTCACTGGACTGAGGATCTCGGTCCACCAACAGGAGGCTTGACGGGGCGAATCCGCCGCACAACGCAGTTCAAGGGCAAAGCGGTCCCCGGTGGCAATGTTGACCGAAACGAAGAGCCAGGTCTGCAAATTGAGCCGGATCTGCAAGTAAGGAAACGCAAACAAGGAAACAAGGCACGGCAGCAACCGGCCTGAATCTGGAGACAGGGAAAATGGGAAAGATCATCGGAATTGATCTGGGTACGACCAATTCGTGCGTCGCCGTGCTCGATGGCAGCGATGCCCGGGTCATCGAGAACTCCGAGGGGGATCGAACGACGCCCTCCATCATCGCCTACACCGAGGACGGCGAGATTCTCGTCGGCCAGAATGCCAAGCGACAGGCGGTGACCAACCCGAGCAACACGGTGTTTGCCGTCAAGCGCCTGATCGGCCGAAAATTCAAGGACGACGTGGTGCAGAAGGACATCAAGATGGTGCCCTATACCATTGTCGAGGCGAGCAATGGCGATGCCTGGATTCAGGCCAAGGACGAAAAGCTGGCGCCGCCGCAGATCTCGGCCGAGATTCTGAAGAAGATGAAGAAAACCGCCGAGGACTACCTGGGCGAAACCGTGACCGATGCGGTGATCACGGTACCGGCCTATTTCAACGACTCGCAGCGCCAGGCAACCAAGGACGCCGGCCGCATTGCCGGGCTGGAAGTCAAGCGCATCATCAACGAGCCCACGGCCGCCGCACTGGCCTACGGGCTCGACAAGAAGCGCGGCGACGCCAGGATCGCAGTCTACGACCTCGGTGGCGGCACCTTCGACATCTCGATCATCGAGATCGCCGAAATCGACGGAGAGCACCAGTTCGAGGTGCTTTCGACCAATGGCGATACCTTCCTCGGCGGCGAAGATTTCGACCTCACCGTAATCGACTATCTGGCCGACGAATTCAAGAAGGAGAACGGCATCGATCTGCACAACGACCCGCTGGCCCTGCAGCGCCTCAAGGAGGCTGCGGAGAAGGCCAAGATTGAGCTGTCCAACAGCCAGCAGACGGAAGTGAATCTGCCCTACATCACGGCCGATCAGACCGGGCCCAAGCACCTGGTGCTGAAGCTCAGCCGGGCGAAACTGGAGTCGCTGGTCGAAGAACTGGTCGACAAGACGCTGGGCCCCTGCCGGACTGCCCTGCAGGATGCGGGCCTCAATGTCGGCGAGATCGACGATGTCATTCTGGTCGGCGGCCAGACGCGCATGCCGCTGGTGCAAAAGAAGGTGAAGGACTTCTTCGACAAGGAGGCCCGCCGCGACGTCAACCCGGACGAAGCCGTGGCCATCGGCGCAGCCATTCAGGCGGCCGTGCTCGCTGGCGATGTCAAGGACGTGCTGCTGCTCGACGTCACGCCGCTGTCGCTTGGTATCGAGACCCTGGGCCGGGTGATGAGCGTGCTGATCGAGAAGAACACGACCATCCCCACCAAGAAGACCCAGGTGTTCTCCACCGCCGAAGACAACCAGACTGCGGTCACCATTCACGTGCTGCAGGGCGAGCGCAAGCAGGCCGCGCAGAACAAGTCCCTCGGCCAGTTCGACCTGCGGGACATTCCGCCGGCGCCCCGGGGCATGCCGCAGGTCGAGGTCAGCTTCGACATCGATGCCAACGGCATTCTGAACGTCTCCGCGAAGGACAAGGCGACGGGCAAGGAGCAGTCCATCGTCATCAAGGCGTCGAGCGGCCTTTCGGACGACGAGATCGAGCAGATGGTCCGGGATGCCGAGGCGCACGCGGCGGAAGACGAGCGATTCGCCGAGATCGTCAATCTGCGCAACCAGGCTGACGCCCTGGTGCATGCCTCCAGGAAAGCGGTTCAGGATGCCGGCGACAAGGCCACCGATGCCGAGAAAGACGCCGTCGAGAACGCCGCCAAGGAACTCGAGGAGGCGGTCAAGAAGGAAGACAAGGCCGACATCGAGGCGAAGATGCAGGCGTTGACGGAAGCTTCGACCGCTCTGGCCCAGAAGATGTACGCCGAACAGGCGCAGGACGCAACGGCGAGCGACGGGTCCCGCGACGACAGCGCGAGCGGCGATACCGTCGATGCCGAATTCGAGGAAGTCAAGGACGACGACAAGAAGTAACATGTCTCGCTGACACCCGGGGCCGGGGCAACACTGCGCCGGCCCGGCCTGGGGCGCCCGAGGCGGGTGCGCGCGGCTCCGATCGCGGCAGGCGGACGTGTCGGCGGGCTGGGAAGAACGCATGGCGAAACGCGATTACTACGAGGTGCTCGGGCTCAACCGGGATGCGTCGGACGATGACCTCAAGAAGGCCTATCGCCGCCTTGCCATGAAATACCACCCGGACCGCAACCCGGACGACGCCAACGCCGAGGAGAAGTTCAAGGAAGCCTCCGAGGCTTACGAGATTCTCTGCGACGGCGAGAAGCGCGCCGCCTACGACCGGTTCGGCCACGCCGGCGTCGACCCGACCAGCGGCGCCGGGCCGGGCGGCTTCAACGGCAGTTTCGGCGACATCTTCAGCGACGTGTTCGGCGACATCTTCGGTGCCGCCCGTTCCGGGCGCAGCAGCGTCGAGCAGGGCGCGGACCTCCGCTATTCGCTCAGCCTCGATCTCGAACAGGCAGTGCGCGGCGACAACGTCGAGGTCTCCGTTCCGGTGCTCGCTGCCTGCGACGACTGCAACGGCACCGGTGCGAAACCGGGAACCCGTCCGGAAACCTGCCCCGACTGCGCCGGTTCCGGACGCATCCGGGTGGCCCAGGGATTTTTCTCACTGCAGCAAACCTGCCCACGGTGCCGCGGCGCCGGCAAGGTCATCGCCGATCCCTGCCGCGCTTGTGGCGGCGGCGGGCGGGTGGAAAGGCGCAAGACATTGTCCGTTCGGGTTCCGGCCGGCGTCGACTCGGGCGATCGTATCCGCCTGGCCGGGGAAGGCGAGGCGGGTATGCGTGGCGGGCCGCCGGGCGATCTGTACGTGCAGATCGATGTCCGCGATCACCCCATCTTCGTTCGGGATGGACGCAACCTGTATTGCGAAGTGCCGATTTCCTTCGCTCAGGCGGCACTGGGCGGCGAACTCGAAGTGCCGACGCTGGATGGCCGGGTCAAGATCAAGGTTCCCCAGGAAACCCAGACCGGCAAGATGTTCCGCTTGCGCGGCAAGGGCGTCACGCCGGTTCGCGGCGGCGGCATTGGCGATCTGCTCTGCAAGGTGGTGGTGGAAACGCCGGTGCGCCTGAACGACGAGCAGAAGGAAATGCTGCGCGAGTTCGACCGCAGCCTGAACGCGGACGGCCAACACACGCACTCGCCGAAGGGCAGCGGCTGGTTCAAGAGCGTCAAGGACTTCTTCGACAAGTTGACGGATTGACGGGCAGGGGTCGTGAAGCGTATCGCCGTAACAGGGGCTGGGGGTCGCATGGGCCGCACCGTGGTTCAGGCAATCGCTCAGGACGATTCCGTAGAGCTTGGCGCGGCGGTGGAGCGTCCCGGTCTGTCCCTCGTTGGCGCCGATGCCGGAGAAGTTGCCGGCGTCGGCGCGCTCGGCGTGCCCGTGGTCGATTCACTGGCCGAGGTTGCCGAAGCCTTCGATGTGCTCGTCGACTTCACGGTTCCGGCCGCTGCGCTCGGGGCGCTTGAGGTTTGCCGGGCGGCCGGCAAGCCGGCAGTTATCGCCACCACGGGTATCGACGCCGAGGGAGTGGCGGCCATCCGGGAGGCTGCCGAAGAGATCGCCATCGTCATGGCGCCCAACATGAGCGTCGGCGTCAATCTCGTTTTCCGGCTGACCGAACTGGCAACCCGGGTGCTCGGCGAAGACACGGATATCGAAATCATCGATCTGCACCACCGGCACAAGATCGATGCCCCCTCCGGTACGGCGGTTCGGCTCGGCGAGATCGTCGCCGACACCCTCGGCCGCGATCTCGAAAAGGTCGCCGTTTACGGGCGTGAAGGCGAAACCGGCGCCCGCGACCGACAGACCATCGGTTTCGAGACCATTCGCGCCGGCGATGTCGTCGGCGAGCACACGGTGCTCTTCGGCGGCACCGGCGAACGGGTGGAAATCACGCACCGCGCCAACAGCCGCATGAACTTCGCCCGCGGCGCCCTGCGCGCCGTACGCTTCCTGGAAGGCAAGTCAACAGGCCTGTTCGACATGCAGGACGTGCTCGGTCTCTAACCGCGAGTAACGGGCTGGTCTCGCCAGCCTTTACGTGGATCTGCCGACGTTGCGGCCGCGACGCAACGAGGCAACCGCTTCGGGCCCATGAACCCACTCGCTGGCCCGTCGTGGCGGCGTCGGCCAGGCTGCCTTCAGTAGCGGCACGAGGTCGGCAAGTGCGGCGTAATCGGCCCAGGGAGAACGCGACAGCCAGGTGAGGCGTTGCCCCAGGCCGTGCGCTTCGATGGGACCCGGCCCCATGCGCAGGGACTCCTGGTGCACGGCGGCGACGGCGCGCTCTCGGTCGGCACGCCCGTCGAGCAACAGCGCTTCCGCGTCGAATCCATCGCGCGCCTCACCTCGCGTACACATGGCGGCGAGCTTTTGGCGCAACAGATCCGTCGGTGAGGCGATGCGCATGCCATTGGAGGCGGTCTCCGGCGAATCCAGGCAGCCGCCTGTCACCTGGCCGTGAACGTCGATCTTCGGGGCGTCGTCCGTCGCAAAGAACTTGATGTAGTGGTCGGGTTTGCGCCGAATCCACTTGTCGGGACCGAGGCGCTCGTCCGCCCAACGCCGACGCAAGACGTCGGGGTCTTCGCACGGCAGGCCGGTCGCGAGTTCGACGTTGACAGATTGGCGGTGGCCCAAGCGCAAGGCGATTGCTGCCCCGCCGACCAGCACGTAACGCGGACCGGTGCGCCCGAGCGCCTCCCAGAGCGCGCGGATCTTCGGGGACAGTCGGTCGAGGTGCTCCACGCGAGGGCACCTAGATCAGAATGGGGTACAGTTTGCCGGTCTCGGGATCGGCGCCCCAGGCGATGTTCTCGTCGGGGTCCGTATCGGGAATACAGCCGTCCGGCAGGTCACCGTCGGGGTAGGGTGCCGTGCCGTAGCGCGCCCCCCAGCCGTCCGCAAACCGTTCGACTTCGTCGTCGGCGGGCACGATGGGCAGCCCCAGGGCGCGCTTCCAGTACAACCATGACTCGTGACACAGGCTCCCTCGTCCGAGGCGCAGCAAGGCGTCGGCGAGGGCCTCGCGTCCGACCACGTCGAGCATTCGGTCGCCCAATTCGCAATCGCCCGCTTCCGGCTCACCCGTGTGCGACAAGATCGTGGCGAGGGCGCTCGTCTCGCTGTGTACGGGCCTGCCGTCGAATGCCGGCCCCTGCCAGAGGGCGGTGCGGCAGAGCGGCTCCCAAAGCCCGGCCGCGCGCAATTGCCGTGCGATCTCGCGGTCCTCCGGCGTCAGGCCCGGGGAGACGTGCGCGAACGTCGCCTTGATGGCTTCGATTTCGTCGGCGAGCACAGCGGTCTCCTGTTTCAAGGTGGCGACAGGGACAATGTCTGACAACCGCTGATCCGTCAGAGGCGGGTTTGGTTCTCAGACGGCCATTTTCGACGCACGACCCAGCCGATGCGTCTGCGTCGCCGGCTGGATGATACTGTCGGTCACGTGCTGTCGCCAAACGGGACGGATTACGGTCACGCGTTTGACGTCGGCTCGGCCGGCACGCAACTATTGTTTTGTAAGGGCTCAACAGCAATCCGCGAACTCCTTGTTACCGCCCTCGGACTTGCCGTCGAATCGGGACCACCTCATGGAGAACGCCCAGGGAATGCCCGGGCGGGTGTCGCAGGCACGCAAGTTTGTGTGAGGGCAGCCTCTTTGGGCGGGCTTTATTGCCCCGATTCATCGGCTTATGATGTTTCCATCACATCGGTCAAGACCTCACGACTGAAGGTGCATCGGGGCGGACGCCCGACTATCCCCCCCAAGGACACTGCATAAGGGGAAAACAAGAGGATGAAGAACGATTTGGATAAGCTGCTCGATGGTTTGAAACCTGCCAGGCTCATTCCAACGACATCACAGACGCGAAAAGAAGAGCGTCTGGTGTCGGTGCTTTTGGGAACCTTGCGCGTTGTTCGCCCGCTGGCAGAGGTGCTTTTGGGGCGTTGCGGCATAAAGCTTGGAAAGACTGCCCAAGTAACCAGTTATGTAGAAGTGAAACTACCCGATGGAGAGAACGGCACCATCGATCGACCCGACGGTCTGATCTGTGTATCGAAGCGCAATTCCCGCTGGACTGCGTTACTAGAGGCAAAAATCGACAACGCTGCAATCGATGAGGCCCAGGTTCATCGATATGCCGAAGCGGCCAGGCGGCTGGGCATTGACGCCGTCATTACACTGTCCAATCAGCTTGTCCCGTTGCCTACCCATACTCCTTACAGCGTGCCCAAGCGCCTAAGCAACAAGGTGGACTTTTTCCACCTGTCCTGGGTCAGCATATTGACCCATGCGGCGCTGATCTTGAGGGAACGTCAATCGCTCGATGTTGAGCAAGCCTTTGTCCTGGACGAGATGGTCAACTACTTCGAACACCCGGGCGCCGGGGTCAAACGATTCGATCGCATGAATCCGGAATGGCGCGCGCTTGTTCTTGGAGTTCGCGTGGATCAGCAATTCAAGCGCAACTCGGTGGAGATCAGTAACACCGTTTCGAGTTGGCACCAAGAGGAACGGGATCTCTGCCTCATTCTTGATCGACGAATCGGGCAACCTATCGGTATTCGCATGCCCCGAAAGCACCAAGAGGATCCCGTCATGAGACTCCGAGATGCATCGGATTTGCTTGTTGCGTCGAAGGAGTTGCGTTCGTCCTTTATCGTCCCACATGCCGCAGGAGATATCGATGTCACCGTCAATCTTCAGCGTCGAACGGTCGCCTGCTCGATGACAGTTCGAGCTCCGGGGGACAGAAAGCGAGCCAGCGCCAGCATCAACTGGCTTGTCCGCCAACTCAAGAAGGTCGACAGTTCGGATGTTCTGATCCGGGCGTACTGGGCAGGAAGAAGTGGTCAGACTCAAGCGCCCTTGTCGGCAGTTATCGAAAACTCGAAAACCCTGGAGCAGGGCATACAGGGATTGTTGCCGTCACGTTTTGAAGTGGCGATAGTGCGGGACTTGGCGGGCAAGTTTTCCGGAAGGCGAACATTTGTCGACGAGGTTGAGGCGGCAGTTCCGGAGTATTACGACCTCGTGGGACAGCACCTGCGGGCTTGGACTCCGCCACCGCCGCCGATCGAAAAGCAGGATCCTATTGGTCCTGGTGTTGACTACTCGCCGAAAGAGAAAATCGATTCCAGCGAGCCACTTCCTGGGAATATCTGGCGGAACGCGAGCGGTATCGAGCGAGACGCCAACTTGCCGATGAGCAAGCCATTTCAGAAGTCGGCTGAAGACGGTCACCTGCTGAACAGAGAGGGGGAGTGACGCCGTCGCGATGAACGGGTGACGGGGCGGGATCAGGTTAGAAACCGGACGATTTCCTTGCCCCCCATGCTGCGGACGTAGCGGTGCACCATCTCGGCGCTTTTCCATCGCCCCTGGACCTGTACGGTGGCCGTAGGTGCGCCCGAAGTCCCCATTTTGCGCGCCAGTCCGACGCGCGCCCGCTGAGGATCGAGAAGCCGCGGGGGTCGTAGCCGGCGATAGCCGCTTTGATGTGCCGTCTGTCAACGGAAACTAAAATTTGCACACTTCTTGAGGAAGATCGCCTCGGGTTTCGCAGTGATTTCTGCTTGAGGCTTTCTGGCGTTTTGGGCCGGACGCAGGGAGCGTAGCGACCGGAGGCCGGCCCGTAACGCTTCGCGAAGCAGAGCGGATTAATCGCCTACCCCCGGCCATCGGGCTCTTCCGACCGTCGGGATCGCAGCAGGTCTTGGTGCTACCGCATCCGGTAGCTGTTGCCGCGTATGTTAACAATGTGGCAGTGGTGGAGCAGCCGGTCGATCAGGACCGCCTCCATTACGTCGTCGCCGAGCGCGACAGCCCAAATGCCGGCTCGTCGTCGAGCGGATGCGGGCCAGGCGTTCGGAATTCCAGGGCCAAAAACTCGAACGCTTGGCCGAATCAGCTTTGATCCGGAGCAACTGCAAACTGGTTGATCCAGTTTGCCACGTCGTGGCGCCGGACGTCAGCGTTGTGCAGTGCTCGAACGAACACGCCCAGCGACATGCCCGTTTCCTGGATCACAGCGCGCAATTCCCTGATGCTTCCGCAAGCCAGAGTCTCATGCAGCCAGAAGCGCTCGATGTCGCTGGGTGGGTCGGCGTCGAACGCCTGCAGCATTTGCTCGGGCGTTGGCCTGCCCTCCTTCCGCACCCCGGCCATGTAGGATGCGACCAGCATGGCCAGGATTCCGCGCCCCGCATCCTCGGACATGGCGGTCGGCGTGTCGTGTGCGAACCACGAGGATGGCGCCAGCCGAACGGGGGCGTAGTCCTCCGCCGGGCGAGAAACGAGCGAGCGCGTACGCCCTGGCTTGCCGGGGCCTCCGATCAGAGCGCCGTGCTGTCCAAGGCATTCGGCCACGGGATCCCGTCCGCTCTCGATGCATAGGCGAACGAGCTCACGCTCGCTTTCCGCGACCCGCTCCTCTCGGGTCGGGACATGGGTAAATCCGTCGCCAGCCGGGCCTGCAGCGTAGGCGGCGCGGACCGCCTCCAAATCAAGGCCCATTGAGACCACCGCGTTTACGCCTGCGGCCGATAACCTTGGTATCGGCGTGGGCGCGCAGGGCATCGGCCGGAGCCCAGTCCCCGGCAAGCACCGCCTTGGCGACATGCACGCAACGCTCAGCGTTCTCCGCGAGGGACTTTGGCCGGGCCGCGTTGAGAATGGGGCGTCCGCTTGACGGGTGGCCTGTCCACCCTTGGGGGAGGCGGTCCAGTTCGCTCCGCAATGCATCGCGCTCCTCGACCGTCATGGTGTCGAGCGCGGCGACCAACGCGCCCCTGTCAAGTACGGATGCCGCCGCGATGTCGTACATGTCCCGAACCACGAACACGCCATTGCCCATCATTCGGCCTTGTATCTTTCGGGCGATAACGAGTTCAGGCGGCTCAATCGCCACCGATGACCCTGCCACCCTGTGCGGGAAGGGACGTTCGATCTCAATCGGTGCATCCGATGTTGACAGCGTGATCTCGCCATCAGGCGCCAACACCTTGATGAACCCGCGCATCACGTCCAGGCGTATAGGGTGAAGTGCATCCCGAAGGTCGTTCTCGAGCGAGGCCCGCAGCTCGTCATTCATGGAGACGGCTCTGTAGGCCGCGCTGTCCATGAACAGGTCAACGTCCGTGCTGTGCCTGTGGCGCCAGACAGCCGCGAGAGCGGTGCCGCCGCCCAAGTCATAAGAACTTGGATCGAAGTGCCTGCTGAGCACCGGCTCCGCCAACTCGAATATCCTGTCTGGGCCTTCGGGCAGCTTGCGCTCAGTCATTGTCATGGCGCTTCCCCGTCGACTCTCATGTGCTTTGTTATGAGCATGACTAATCCTACAATCGAATAGTGAATCTGCGAACCCGAACTGCACGCCTTTTCTCCCCCGGCGATCGTGTGTTCCGTGCGGGGCTTTGTCCCAATGGGCCGGGCTCGAAACTCGCATGGCAACTGAACTGAGCTTGTGGGCGCGCCTTCCGGGTGGCCGCGGGCACGCTCGTGGCGGTGTGGCGACCCTTGGCAACGGGCTTGCCGGCTGATGATTCCGCGTCGGCTGTTTTTCCTGCTCGCGGCCGGGTTGCTGACGGTCGGTTGCGATCGCGGGCCGGATGCGGGCCATGCGCCTCTCGAACCGGCCGATCTGGTGCTTCGTGGCGGCAAGGTGGTCAGCGTCGATCCGGCGTACGGTACCGTACAGGCGATAGCGGTGGACGGCTACCGGATCGAGGCCGTGGGCACCGATGCGGCCATGGATGCCTACATCGGGCCGGAAACCCGGGTCATCGAGTTGAACGGGCGCCTGGCGCTACCCGGCTTCATCGAGGGACATGGCCACTTTCTCGCCCTGGGCCGAGCCAGGGAGATTCTGGACTTCACGGCGGCCTCGGGCTGGGCAGAAATCGTCGGCCAGGTCGCCGACGCCGCACGCACGGCCGAACCCGGCGCCTGGATATTCGGGCGCGGCTGGCATCAGGAGAAGTGGCAAGAACCGCCTGGCTCCAGCGTGGACGGAATGCCGGTGAACGCCGGCTTGAGTGCCGCCGCCCCGGAAAACCCGGTTTTCCTGGGCCATGCCAGCGGCCATGCCGCCCTGGCCAACGATGCCGCGCTCGCGGCGGCCGGCATAGGCGACGACACCGTCGACCCGCCGGGTGGAACCATTGTGCGCGACGACGAGGGCCGGGCGACGGGGCTGTTACGGGAAAACGCACAGGAACTCGTCGAAGACGCCATCCGGCGCCACGAAGCGCTTCTCGACCCCGCCGATCTCCAGGCCATCGCCAGGCGGCGGGCTCGGCTCGCGGGAGAAGAGGCGCTGCGATTCGGGATCACTTCGTTCCAGGATGCGGGCAGCTCGTTCGCCGCGATCGACCGATTGCATCGCCTGGAACTCGAAGGCGACCTGCCGGTGCGACTGTATGTCATGGTTCAGGGCGAGAGCACGAGAGCGCTGGCCGAACACCTGCCGGCCTATCGCATGCTGCCCGAAGGCAACGATTTTCTGACCGTGCGCGCCATCAAGCGAGTGATCGACGGCGCCCTGGGTGCCCATGGCGCCTGGTTGCTCGCCCCTTACAGCGATCTGGCAGAGAGTACCGGGCTGGTGCTCGAATCGGTGACCGCCATCGAAGCGGCGGCCGGCGTTGCGCTTGCCCACGGATTTCAGGTCAATACCCATGCCATCGGCGACCGTGCGAACCGGGAGGTTCTCGATCTGTACGAACGGAGTTGGCGGGATGCAGATGTATCCGGCCATGATCTGCGCTGGCGCATCGAGCATGCCCAGCACATCCATCCCGACGACATTCCTCGCTTCGGCAACCTCGGTGTCATAGCGGCAGTCCAGGGCATTCACTGCACGTCCGACGGGCCCTGGATCCCTGCCAGGCTCGGCGACGAGCGGGCCGAACGGACGTCCTACCGATGGCGGGACCTCCTCGACACCGGTGCCGTCCTGAACAACGGCACCGATACACCGGTGGAATCCATCGATCCCATCGCATCGTTTCACGCCTCGGTCAGCCGCAGGATGAACACGGGCGAGCCGTTCCATGCCCACCAGGCAATGACGCGCATGGAAGCGCTCGAGAGCTACACAATCGGCAATGCCTACTCGGCCTTCGAGGAACACCTGAAGGGCTCGCTCACGCCCGGCAAGTATGCCGACATCGTCGTGTTGTCGGCCGACATCCTGACGATCGACGAGGAAGACATTCCCGCGACCAGGGTCGACTACACCATCGTGGGCGGCGAGGTCCGCTTCATGCGCGCGAACCAGCATTCGCTCCATCGGGGGTAGCGCCACGTCGAACGGTGCAACTTCTTCGTGAAATGCCCTACGGGCTCGGCTAGAATGAGGCCCTCAAAAGGCGAGGTCGAGCGCATCGATCTCGCCTTTTTGCAACGGTGATCGGCGTCGCGGTGCGCGGGCGCCAATCAGGGTGTGACGAGGCGTCTCCAGTTGGTACCTGCGTTACTTGCATTAGAAGACGGCAGCCTTTTCCGTGGGCGATCGATCGGCGTGCCGGGCATGGCGGTCGGCGAGGTCGTTTTCAACACGGCGATGACCGGTTATCAGGAGATCCTCACCGACCCTTCCTATGCGCGCCAGATCGTCACGCTGACCTACCCGCAGATCGGCAATACCGGCGTAAACCGCGAAGACGTGGAATCCGACAAGGTCTGGGCCGCCGGGCTCGTCATCCGGCAGACGCCCCGGCGCGCGAGCAGTTGGCGGGCGGATGCGACCCTGGAGGAATACCTCGTCGCTCAGAAAGTGGTGGCGATTGCCGACGTCGACACCCGGCGGCTGACGCGGCTCATCCGCGAAAAAGGCGCCCTGGCGGGCTCTATCGCCGCAGGCAGCGAGGTCGACGAAGCGGCGGCAATGGCGGCTGCGCGTGAGTTCCCCGGCCTCGAGGGGATGGATCTTGCCAAGGTCGTCAGCCGCCTCGAGCCGGAAGAGTGGCGCGAGGGAGCCTGGGACCTGGGCGAGGGCTATGCCGCGCCGGATCGGTTCCGGTACCACGTGGTGGCTTACGACTTCGGTGTCAAGCGCAACATCCTGCGGCTGCTCGCTTCCCGCGGGTGCCGGGTAACCGTCATTCCGGCGAAGTCGACGGCGGACGAGGCACTTGCTCACCGGCCCGATGGCATCTTTCTTTCGAACGGCCCGGGCGATCCGGAACCCTGCGACTACGCCATTCAGGCAATCGAACGCCTCATGGACACCGGTCTGCCTATCTTCGGCATCTGCCTTGGCCATCAACTCATGGCGCTGGCCAGCGGCGCCAGGACAGTGAAGATGCCCCACGGCCACCACGGCGCCAACCACCCCGTCCAGGATCTCGCGACCGGCCAGGTCATCATCACCAGTCAGAACCACGGCTTTGCGGTGGACGACGCGACCCTGCCGAATTGCCTGGAAGCAACCCACATATCCCTGTTCGACCGGACGCTGCAGGGCATCCGGCGAACAGACCGCCCCGCCTTCGGCTTTCAGGGCCATCCGGAAGCGAGCCCCGGCCCCCAGGATTGCGCCTACCTGTTCGACCGGTTCGTGGCAATGATGAGCGAAGCGAATGCCTAGACGTTCCGACCTGGAGTCCATCCTGATTCTGGGCGCCGGCCCCATCGTGATCGGACAGGCCTGCGAATTCGACTATTCCGGGGCTCAGGCCTGCAAGGCGCTCAGGGACGAGGGCTATCGGGTCATCCTGGTCAATTCCAATCCGGCCACCATCATGACCGACCCGGCCATGGCAGATGCCACCTATATCGAGCCGGTGGAGTGGAAAACCGTTGCCAGGATCGTCGAGGCCGAGCGGCCGGACGCGCTGTTGCCCACCATGGGCGGACAGACGGCGCTGAACTGCGCCCTCGACCTGGTCAGGGAGGGCGTTCTGCAGCGCTTTGGCGTGGAATTGATCGGCGCCAGCCAGGATGCCATCGACAAGGCCGAAGACCGCGAGCGGTTCGACCGCGCCATGCGGCGCATCGGGCTCGAAACGCCGCGTTCCGCCATCGCCCACAGCATCGAGGAAGCCATGCAGGTCCAGAGTCGGCTCGGCTATCCCTGCATCATCCGGCCTTCCTTTACCCTTGGCGGCAGCGGCGGCGGCGTGGCCTACAACCGGGAGGAATTCCTGGAAATCTGTGCCCGCGGCCTCGATCTGTCGCCGACCACCGAACTGCTGATCGACGAATCGCTGCTCGGCTGGAAGGAATTCGAGATGGAGGTGGTGCGCGACTGCAGGGACAACTGCATCATCGTCTGCTCCATCGAGAACTTCGACCCCATGGGCGTGCACACCGGCGACAGCATTACCGTGGCGCCGGCGCAAACCCTCACCGACAAGGAATATCAACTGCTGCGCAACGCCTCCATTGCGGTGCTGCGCGAGATCGGGGTGGATACCGGTGGGTCCAACGTGCAGTTCGCCATCGACCCGGAAACCGGGCGCATGGTGGTTATCGAGATGAATCCGCGGGTGTCGCGGTCGTCGGCGCTGGCTTCCAAGGCGACCGGGTTTCCCATTGCCAAGGTGGCTGCCAAGCTGGCGGTAGGCTATACCCTGGACGAACTCGACAACGAGATTACCGGCGGCGTCACGCCGGCATCCTTCGAGCCGAGCCTCGACTACGTGGTTACCAAGATCCCGCGGTTCACCTTCGAGAAGTTCGAGCAGGCCGACCCGCGCCTGACCACCCAGATGAAATCGGTGGGCGAGGTCATGGCCATCGGGCGAACGTTCCAGGAGTCGCTGCAGAAAGCCTGTCGGGGTCTCGAGACCGGCCGCATGGGCCTCGACCCGCTGCTGGCCGCGTCCACACCGAGGCAGGTGCGCTCCATTCTCCGCCGCGAGCTCAGCGCCGCCGGCGCCGATCGCTTGTGGTACGTCGCCGATGCCTTTCGCGCGGGGTGGTCTCTCGAAGACGTTCATCGGCAGACGGCCATCGACCCCTGGTTCCTTGCCGAAATCGAAGACCTGCTCGTCACGGAACAGGAACTGTCGGGGCAGAACCTCGATGCACTGGATGCCGAGCGCTGGTTCGAACTGAAGCGCAAGGGGTTCTCCGACGCCCGGGTGGCGGCCTTGCTGGGCACCGACGAGGAGCGGGCGCGGCGCGCACGGCTGGCGTGCGGCATCAAGCCCGTATTCCGCCGGGTGGATACCTGTGCTGCCGAGTTTCCGGCTGCCTCCGCCTACATGTATTCCACCTACGAAGAGGAATGCGAGGCCGAGCCGTCCGATCGCAAGAAGATCATGGTGCTCGGCGGCGGCCCGAACCGTGTCGGTCAGGGCATCGAGTTCGACTACTGCTGCGTGCATGCGGCCCTGGCGATGCGCGAGGACGGTTACGAGACCATCATGGTCAACTGCAACCCGGAAACGGTCTCCACCGACTACGACACGTCCGACCGACTCTACTTCGAACCGGTCACGCTGGAGGATGTGCTGGCAATCGTCGATGTCGAGCAGCCGAGTGGCGTCATCGTGCAATTCGGCGGACAGACTCCGCTGAAGCTGGTGGAACAGCTCGAGAAGGCCGGCGTGCCGATCATCGGCACCAGTGCGGATGCCATCGACCGCGCCGAGGATCGCGAGCGCTTCCAGGCCATGCTCAGGAAGCTCGACCTGAAACAGCCGTCGAATCGCACCGCCACCGGCATTGCGGAAGGCGTGGTGGGCGCTGGCGAGATCGGCTATCCGATCGTCGTGCGGCCCTCCTACGTATTGGGCGGCCGCGCCATGGAAATCGTCTACAACGAGGATGAGCTTGCCCGTTACATGCAAGGCGCCGTGGATGTTTCCAACGACTCGCCGGTGCTCCTCGATCGCTTCCTCGACCAGGCCATCGAGGTCGATGTCGATGCGGTAAGCGATGGCCGGCAGGTGCTGATCGGCGCCATCATGGAGCACATCGAGCAGGCCGGCGTGCATTCCGGCGATTCCGCCTGCGCGCTGCCGCCCTACCGGCTGTCGCCCGAGATCCAGGATCGCATCCGCGAACAGGTCAAGCTCATGGCCCTGGAACTCGGTGTGGTGGGGCTCATGAACGTGCAGATCGCCATCCAGGGAGACGACCTCTTCGTGCTGGAGGTCAACCCGAGAGCATCCCGCACCGTGCCGTTCGTATCGAAGTGCATCGGCGTTTCGCTGGCCAAGGTGGCGGCCCGCTGCATGGCCGGCGTCAGCCTCGAAGAACAGGGGATCACGCAGGAGATCGTTCCCTCCTGTATCAACGTCAAGGAATCCGTCTTTCCCTTCAACAAGTTTCCGGGGGTCGACCCCATACTCGGGCCCGAAATGAAATCCACGGGCGAGGTGATGGGCGTGGGCGACAGTTTCGGAGAGGCGTTCGCCAAGGCGTCGCTCGCCGCCGGTGAGCGGTTGCCGGACGGAGGGCGGGCGCTGCTCAGCGTCAAGAATTCGGACAAGCCTTTCACCCCGGCGTTGGCGAGAGAGTTGCGCGACCTCGGTTTCGAACTCGTTGCAACCCGCGGCACTGCCCGGTTGATCGAGGCCGAAGGCATCGAGTGCGCGACGGTCAACAAGGTGACCGAAGGCCGGCCCGATGTCGCCGACATGCTCAAGAACGAACAGATCGATCTGATCGTCAATACTACCGAGGGCCGTCAGTCCATTGCCGACTCGGCGGTCATCCGGCGGCTCGCGCTGTTGAAGAAAGTGTGTTACACCACAACTCTGGCGGGGGGCGAAGCCGTTAGCATCGCCATCCGTCACCAGCGTCGACTGGACCGGGAGGTTGGTCCGGCATCCGTACGCCGGCTGCAGGACGTGCACTCGGCCCTGCGGTCGCGCTGAACCTCCCGCTCGCGGGAAAGGGCTGACAGACGAATCGACTTCATGCGTGCCGACTGCTTTCCCGTTCGGCCGAGGCATGGTTTCGTATCCGGTGATGGAGCAGAAGAGTTCGGGACATGACGATTCCCATGACGGTCGAGGGCGCGGCGGCCTTGCGGGACGAACTACAGCACCGCAAGTTCGAATTGCGCCAGGAAATCGCCCGTGCGCTCGCGGCAGCCCGGGAGCACGGCGACCTCAGGGAGAACGCGGAGTACCACGCGGCGAAAGAGCAGCAGGGGTTCAACGAGGGCCGCATCGAAGAAATCGAGGGCAAGCTCGCCAACGCCCAGGTAATCGACGTGACCAGGATTCCGCCGGCCGGCAAGGTCATATTCGGCGCCACCGTGACGCTGTTGCGCCGGGACGGCGATGACGGCCAACACACCCGCTACAAGATCGTCGGCGAGGACGAGGCCGATCTCAAGGAGGGCAAGATCTCGGTGATGTCTCCCATCGCCCGGGCGCTGATCGCGAAATCGGAAGGCGATGTCGTTCTGGTCTCGACCCCGGGGGGCGAAGTGGAGTTCGAGATCGGCGAGGTGGAGCACGTCTGAATGTGTCCTTCCCGAGTCAGGGTCTCCGAAACCCGGGGCGCCGCTGTTGCCCTGAAGCGGGGGAGGCGATCTCGTCCATTCGGCAATCACCTTGGTTTATTCGCGAACAGGCGCGGCTCGGGGTCATGGGTAGAGGGTCCAGCGGACGCTGGCTGAGTCGTCAACGTCGCGACCCTTATGTCAGGGCGGCCCGTCGTGAAGGGCGCCTTTCCAGGGCACACTTCAAGCTCGAGCAACTCGACCGTCGCTTCGGGATCCTCGACCGGCATCAATGGGTGCTCGAGCTGGGTGCGGCGCCGGGCGGCTGGACGGCCTATCTGGCAGAACGACTGACCGGCGGACGCATCGTTGCCGTCGACCCGCTGCCGGTGGCATTCAGCGCCGACAACGTGGAAGTCGTACAGGGATGCCTGGGCGACCCCGATGTCGACCGGCGCCTTGCCGGGATATTTGCAGACCGGGCTGAACACCATGGTGGCGCCGTAGACCTTGTTTTGTCGGACATGGCCCCCAATATCTCCGGGATACGCATCGCTGACCAGGCGCAGGCGATGCGGCTGGCCGAACTCGCGAGCGAGGCCGCGATCAGGTGGTTGAAGCCGGGCGGCGCCCTGGTGGTCAAGATCTATCAGGGCGCGGGCATCGAAGCCTGGCTGCGGGATGCCCGGAGCCGGTTCGGCCGGGTCCGGGTCGCCAAACCGCCGGCGTCGCGCCCCGAGTCGCGTGAAAACTACGCCGTGGCCTGCGATTATCGCCCTGTGCCGTGACGGCGAGCAGCGCCGGTTGCGGGCAGACGCGCGGCCTTGCGACGATGTGCGAAAAAACCGCGGGAGAATTGCGGAACTTCGCCGATGGCGCCCCGTGGCGCGGTGGTGTAGGCTTCGAAATCCGGTGTGTGCGAACCAGCGCCCCCACCCTGTGGCTTTAGTGAGGTAACTCCTTGTCCGATATGGGAAAAAATCTGCTTCTGTGGCTGATCATCGCGGCCGTCTTGTTGACCGTGTTCAACAATTTCGACATGCGGCCGGAACCGCGCCAGATCAGCTACTCCGAGTTCATCGAACAGGTACGCATGGACGAGGTTCGCGAGGTTGTCATAGAGGGGCTCGTCATCAGCGGCATCAGCAAGTCGGGTGACGAGTTCCGGGCCATTCGCCCCGATGTCGAAGACCCTAAGCTGCTTGACGACCTTTACAACCACGGTGTCCGATTCGCCGGCAAGGAGCCGGAGAAGCAGAGCATCTGGGCGCAACTGTTCCTGGCCAGCTTTCCGATCCTGCTGATCATCGGCGTCTTCATGCTGTTCATGCGCCAGATGCAGGGCGGCGCCGGCGGCCGCGGCGGGCCGATGTCATTCGGCAAGAGCAAGGCCCGCCTGCTCTCCGAAGACCAGATCAATACCACCTTCGCCGATGTGGCGGGCGTCGACGAGGCGAAGGAAGACGTCCAGGAACTCGTCGAATTCCTGCGTGACCCGGGCCGCTTTCAGCGCCTGGGCGGTCGCATTCCCCGCGGCATCCTGATGGTCGGTCAGCCCGGCACCGGCAAGACGCTGCTCGCCAAGGCAATCGCCGGTGAGGCCAAGGTACCGTTCTTTTCCATCTCGGGGTCCGATTTCGTCGAGATGTTTGTCGGTGTCGGCGCGTCCAGGGTGCGAGACATGTTCGACCAGGCGAAGAAACAGTCGCCGTGCATCATCTTCATCGACGAAATCGATGCCGTCGGCCGGCATCGTGGCGCCGGGCTCGGCGGCGGCCACGACGAGCGCGAGCAGACGTTGAACCAGTTGCTGGTCGAGATGGATGGCTTCGAGCCAAACGACGGCATCATCGTCATTGCCGCCACCAACCGGCCGGACGTGCTCGACCCGGCTCTGCTGCGGCCCGGCCGGTTCGACCGGCAGGTGGTCGTCAGCCTTCCCGACATCCGTGGGCGCGAACAGATCATCAAGGTGCACATGCGCAAGGTGCCGGTGGGCGAGGATGTCGAGCCGAGCGTCATCGCCCGCGGAACGCCGGGGTTCTCCGGTGCGGACCTGGCCAACCTGGTCAACGAGGCCGCCCTGTTCGCGGCCCGTGCGGGCAAGAAACTGGTCGAGATGGAAGAACTCGAAAAGGCGAAGGACAAGATCATGATGGGCGCCGAGCGCAAGTCGATGGTCATGTCCGAAGAGGACAAGCGCAACACTGCCTATCACGAAGCGGGGCACGCGATTGTCGGCAAGCTGGTGCCCGGCCACGACCCGGTCTACAAGGTGACCATCATTCCTCGTGGACGGGCCCTGGGGGTTACCATGTTCCTGCCCGAGGAAGACCGTTACAGCTTGAGTCGGGAACAGATCCGGGCGCAGATCTGCGGGCTGTTCGGGGGGCGTATCGCCGAAGAGATGATCCTCGGGCCGGCCAAGGTAACCACCGGCGCGTCCAACGACATCGAGCGCGCCACCCGTCTGGCGCGCAGCATGGTGACGAAGTGGGGTCTCTCCGAGCGGCTCGGGCCGCTGATGTACGATGAGGACGACGGCGAAGTCTTCCTCGGCATGTCGGTGGGCGTCAAGCCCAAACCGCAGTCCGACGAGACGGCACGCGCCATCGACGAAGAGGTGCGCCGCATCATCGACGAGTGCTATGCACAGGCGACGCAACTGCTTGCCGACAATGAAGACAAGTTGCACGGCATGGCATCCGCGCTGATCGAATACGAAACCCTGTTGCCGGAACAGATCGACGACGTCATGGCCGGCGCCAAGCCACGGGACCCGAACCCGCCCGGCAAGGGAAAGGGCAGCAAGTCCGGGCCGTCGGAAGCCTCCATCGGCAGCCCGGCGGGAGAGCATTGAGCCGCGTTGGCGTCGGGCCGGGGCCCTGCCCCGATAGCCGATGAACAGAAAGCACTTCGGAACGGATGGAATTCGGGGAACCGTTGGCCGCTTCCCCATAACGCCGGAGTTCTGCCTGCAACTCGGCTGGGCGGTGGGCCGCGTTTTCACTCGGCGGGGCGACTGCCATATCGTCATCGGCAAGGACACGCGGGTCTCGGGATACATGCTCGAATCCGTTCTGGAATCGGGGCTGGTGTCTGCAGGCGCCGATGTCAGCCTGCTCGGCCCGATGCCCACTCCGGCCATCGCCTATCTGACCAGGACGTTGCGGGCGGATGCCGGCATCGTCATCAGTGCGTCCCACAATCCATACCAGGACAACGGCATCAAGTTTTTCGATGCCAACGGCAACAAGCTCGGCGACGCCGTGGAGGCGGAGATCGAGGCACAACTCGAAAGCAAAATGGTGTGCGCCGCATCCAACCGGCTCGGCAAGGCGGCGCGCGTACCCGACGCGCCGGGGCGCTACATCGAATTCTGCAAGGCCACGGTCGGCCGCGGGTTCCGCCTGCAGGGGCTAAAGATCGTGCTCGACTGCGCGCACGGCGCCACCTATCACGTGGCGCCGGGCGTCTTCGAGGAGTTGGGGGCCGACATCGTCGTGATCGGGGATGAGCCGGACGGGTTCAATATCAACGCAGGTTGCGGGTCGACACACCCCGAATTCCTCGCGGCAGCGGTTCGCGAGCACCGGGCGGACATCGGCATTGCCTTCGACGGCGACGGCGATCGCGTGATCCTGGTCGATCACGAGGGCGATGTGGTCGACGGCGATGAGTTGCTCTTCGTCATCGCCGATTACCGCAAGCAAACGGGTACCCTGCAGGGCGGCGTTGCGGGCACGGTCATGTCGAATTTCGGCCTCGAGCGGGCGTTGGGCGATCTCGGCATACCGTTCGAGCGGGCTCCGGTGGGTGACCGGCACGTGCTCGAACTGCTCAAGCGCCGGAAGTGGCGACTGGGCGGGGAGTCTTCCGGTCACATCATCTGCCTCGACCTCTCGTCCACGGGCGACGGGATCGTTGCGGCGCTGCAGGCGCTGGTGCCGATGGTCGAGTCCGGCCGCACCCTTCGCGAATTGAAACGGGGGATGTGCAAACTCCCCCAGGCCATGGTCAATGTGGAGGTTGCCGAACCTGCCAGGGTAGCAGCCTGCGAAAAGGTTGCCAGCGCAGTGCACGCGAGGGAGCGTGGGCTCGCTGGCCGCGGCCGGGTACTGATCCGGCCTTCCGGCACCGAGCCGGTGATTCGGGTCATGGTGGAAAGCGACGACCATGCCGAGGTGGCGAGCATCGCTCAGGATCTCGCAGCAACGGTTCGGCAAGCCGTTTGATTGTCGACGCCCCGTTCAACGTTTACTATGGCGCGCCCTTCGCGATTGAGCGACGGGCGTTCACTCGCGCACCCCGGCTGAGGACTCCGCGGGCCGCGCCGTGGGGCGGACGCCACAGGGCATGCTGAAGCGCGGGACATTCATGGAATCGAAAGCCGATGCGCCGACCGATAGTCGCCGGAAACTGGAAGATGTACGGGTCGAAAGACCGCGTGGCCAGGTTTTGTGCGGCGCTGAACGGGGCTTTGCCGATGGGCGATGTCGATGTGCTTCTGTTTCCGCCGGTCGCCTATCTCTCGGAGTTCGTTGCGGGCGTCGGGTCGACGGAGGTGGCATTGGGCGCCCAGGATCTGCATGTCGAAGCCGAGGGTGCGTACACGGGCGAAATATCCGGCGGGATGATTCGGGACCTGGGCGGGCGCTGGGTACTGGTGGGTCATTCCGAAAGGCGCAGCGGTCGGGGCGAGAGCAACGAGCTCGTGGCGCGCAAGTTTGCCGCGGCCCTGGATGCCGGGCTGGCACCCATCGCCTGTGTTGGAGAAACGCTCGAGGAACGGGAGACCGGCTTTGCGAATGAAGTCGTGCGCGGGCAACTCGAGGCCGTACTGGATGTCGTGGGCGTGGCGGGGTTGAGTCGAGGCGCAGTCGCCTACGAACCGGTCTGGGCGATCGGAACCGGTCGGACGGCCACGCCGGAACAGGCGCAGAGCATGCATGGGTTCATTCGTGAGTCGATCGAGAGGATTGACGAAGCAACGGGCCGTTCGCTGCGGGTTCTCTATGGCGGCAGCGTCAAGCCGACCAATGCGGCGGCACTGTTCGCCGAGGACGACATCGACGGGGGGCTGATCGGCGGCGCCTCGTTGGAACCGGAGAGTTTTTTGAAAATGGTCGCCGCTGCGGTGAATCGGCCGGCGGCCAGCGAGTAGAGACAACGCGCGTGATGGATCTGGAAACGATACTGCTGATTCTGCTGGTACTCGACGCCGTAGCGCTCGGTGGGCTGGTTCTCCTGCAACAGGGCCGGGGCGCCGATGTCGGCGCGGCATTCGGCGCCGGTTCGGCCAATACCATGTTCGGCAGCGCCGGCAGTACCTCATTTCTTACAAAGATGACCGTATGGCTCGCCATCGGCTTCTTCGTCATCTCGTTCGGTCTCGCGTATTTCGCCAAGGAACGGGCCGAGCGCCTGCAGGAACTCGGCGTTCCGACGATCGAGGAACCCCTGGAAACACCGGAACAGTTGACTCCGGAGGAAGAAGGTGTAGATTCCGGCCTCCCTGACGTCTGACACCGGGGCCGTGCGCTCGAGGGGCGTTTCGAGGCGAAGAGCCAACGACAGTTGCCGAAGTGGTGAAATTGGTAGACACGCTACCTTGAGGGGGTAGTGGGCGACAGCCCGTGCGAGTTCGAGTCTCGCCTTCGGCACCAGGTTTGCCTTACGTTTCCAGGACGCTTGCGGGGCGGCGATTGCCTGCCGTAAATCGCGTTAGTACAGGGTTCGAAAGACCTTTCAACGGCGCTTGCGGGGGCGGCGACACGTCCCTATAATCCCGTTCCTTGCCGATGCGGGGTGGAGCAGTCTGGTAGCTCGTCGGGCTCATAACCCGAAGGTCGTGGGTTCAAATCCTGCCCCCGCTACCAACGGATACTGAACAAGGCCCCTTCATGGGGCCTTTTTGGTAGGCGCCCTCGGCAGGGCCCTGGGGTTAATCCCTTGCAGGAGTACGGGTGAGAATGGGCGTAAGCCCATTTTTTGTTGGTGCAACGTGAACAGGACAGAACGGCAGATTGAAGAGAGGCTGAAGGACGCGGTGGCAAGATTCGGTTGCGAAATCTGGGGCGTCGAATTCCTTGCTGCCGGCAAGCGGTCCAAGTTGAGGGTCTACATCGACAAGCCGGAAGGGGTGACGATCGACGACTGTGAAACAGTCAGCCGGGAAGTCGGCGACGTACTCGACGCAGAGGAAATGTTCGGCGGCGGTTATACGCTGGAGGTGTCTTCGCCGGGGCTCGACCGCATCCTGTTCAAGGCGGAACAGTTCGCGGCAAACATCGGCGCCACGGTGGATGTGCGCCTCAACTTTCCGTTCGAAGGCAGGAAGCGCTTCGTGGGCCTCCTGGCCGACGTCGAGGATTCCAAGGCGTTTCTCCGGCTCGACGATGCCGAGTATGTCCTGCCCCTCGAGAACGTTCAGCGGGCTCGGCTGGTACCGCGATTCGATTGAGGATACGAACGGCAATGTCCAAGGAAATTCTGCTGGTGGTCGACTCGGTGTCGCTCGAAAAGGGTGTCACCAAGGACGTCATTTTCGGAGCCATCGAGAGCGCGCTCGCCACGGCCACCAAGAAACGATATGAGGAAGGCGCCGAGTTCCGGGTTGCCATCGATCGAGAAACCGGCGAGTACGAGACCTTTCGCGTGTGGACGGTGATCGACCCGGAGGCGGAGGAATGGGAAGAGGAAGAACCCAGCCCCGAAGCCCACATTCCGCCCGACGACGAACGGGCCGACGGACTGACCGTCGGCGATACCATCGAGAAGCCCGTCGCGTCCGTGGAATTCGGCCGTATTGCCGCACAGACAGCCAAGCAGGTCATCGTTCAGAAGGTCCGGGAAGCGGAACGGGCGCAGGTTGTGGAGGAATACCTGCCCCGGGTCGGTGAACTGGTCGGAGGTACGGTCAAGCGCGTTGGCCGGGACAACGTCATCGTCGATCTCGGCAACAATGCCGAAGGGCTGTTGTTGCGCGAGCACCTGATCCCTCGAGAATCGTTTCGAGTGGGTGACCGGCTGCGTGCCCTGCTTCAGGAAGTTCGTCCGGACAACCGCGGCCCGCAACTCATTCTCTCGAGAACCTCGTCGCAGATGCTGAAGGAGTTGTTCAAGATCGAGGTGCCGGAGATTTCCGAAGACGTCATCGAGATTCGTGGCGCGGCCCGCGATCCGGGTTCGCGGGCCAAGATCGCCGTAAAGACCAACGATGGTCGCATCGACCCCGTCGGCGCCTGCGTCGGCATGCGCGGTTCGCGGGTTCAGGCAGTCTCCGGCGAGTTGGCGGGGGAACGCATCGACATCGTGCTGTGGGACGAGAACCCGGCGCAACTCACGATCAACGCCATGGCGCCGGCGGAAGTCGCCTCCATCGTCATCGACGAGGATGCCCATTCGATGGATCTCGCGGTCAACGAAGACAACCTGGCCCAGGCGATCGGTCGCGGCGGACAGAATGTGCGTCTCGCGAGCGATCTCACCGGCTGGGCTCTGAACATCATGACGGAGGAGGAAGCGGCCGACAAACAGGAAGCGGAAGCCGGCCGGTTCATGGGTGAATTCATGGAAACCCTCGCTGTCGACGAGGATGTGGCGGCGGCGCTGGTCGAGGAAGGATTCACCACCCTGGAAGAGGTCGCCTACGTCCCGATCGAAGAAATGATGGCCATCGAAGGTTTCGATGAGGAAATCGTCCAGGAACTGCGCAATCGCGCGAAAGACGCGCTATTGACCAAGGCCATTGCCAGCGAGGAAAAGCTTGGCGACCGGCAGCCGGCAGAAGACCTGCTCAACATGGACGGCATGGAGCAGACGCTGGCTTTCCGGCTTGCCAGTCACGAAGTGGTGACCATGGAAGACCTCGCGGAGTTGGCCATTCCGGAACTGCTGGACATTGTCGAAGACATGGACGAAGAACGTGCGGCGGAACTCATCATGACCGCCCGTGCTCCCTGGTTCGAGGAGACGGCCAAAGGCGACGATGCGGGAACGGCCGGCAACGGTGTCGCTGCCGATGCGGCCAGCGCCGCGGGCGCCGCGGGGTAGGCGGGCGTCGTCGGGGTAATGTGGCATGACTGACGTAACCGTTAGACAGCTTGCCGAGACGGTTGGCGCGCCGGTAGACCGCCTGCTGCGGCAGATGGCCGACGCGGGCCTGCCGCATACCAGCGATGGCGAGCCGGTGACCGAAGATCAGAAGCAGACGCTGCTCGCCCACCTCAAGCAGAGCCACGGCTCGTCGATTTCGGCTCCGAGAAAGATAACCTTCAAGAAGAAATCGGTCGGCACGCTGAAGACCGGCCAGGGCCGCACAGGCCGCAACGTCACCGTCGAGGTGCGCCGCAAGCGCACCTACGTCAAGCGGCCGGACCCGGTTCCCGAGCAAACCCGGGCGACCGGGCTCAAGCAACCATCGCAGACCGAGGTGGAAGCCCGCCGCATCCGCGAGGAAGAACTGGCACGCAAGGAAGCCGAGCAGGAATCCCGGCGGGCAGAGAGCGAACGCAAGGCCGAGGAAGCCCGGCGGCGCGAAGAGGAGGCGCGGCAGGAAGCGGAGCGCAAGGCCGCGGAAGAAAAGGCGGCCAGGGAAGCCGAGGAGCAGCGCGTCCGGGAACAGGCGCAAGGCGCAGAAAAGCCGGAAGACGCGGCAGCCAAGGCGGCGGTTGCAGCCGCGGAAGCCCAGGCCAAGGTCCAAGCCAGCGAAAAGGCGGGCAAGCGTGTCAAGGGCAAGGATCGGGAACGGGCCGGACGCAGCGGGTTCGGCGACGGCAGACACACGCGCCGTGAACTGTCCCTGAAGTCGGAACGCCGCGTGCGTCGCCGTCCCAGGCAAGCGCCCATCAAGGTCGAAAAACACGGTGGCGAGTTCAAACCCACCGAGTTCATCGCCCGGGAAGTCGAGCTGCCGGACGCCATATCGGTCGGTGAACTCGCGCAACGCATGAGCGTCAAGGCGGGTGAGGTGATCAAGACGCTGATGGGGCTCGGCATCATGGCGACGATCAACCAGACGGTCGATCAGGACACGGCAACCCTGATCGTCGAGGAAATGGGCCACAAGGCCAAGCTCATCCACGAAGATGCCATCGAACAGGCGCTGGAGCAGTCGCTCAAGGTCGAAGGCGAAGCCGAGACACGAGCGCCGGTGGTCACCGTCATGGGCCACGTCGACCACGGCAAGACTTCGCTGCTGGACTTTATCCGTCATACCCGCGTGGTCAGCGGCGAAGCCGGCGGCATTACCCAGCACATCGGCGCCTATTCGGTCGATACCGATCATGGCCGCATCACCTTCATCGACACACCGGGTCATGCGGCGTTCACCGCCATGCGAGCCCGTGGCGCCATGGTCACCGACATCGTCGTGCTGGTCGTCGCCGCGGACGACGGCGTGATGCCGCAGACCGAAGAGGCCATTCAGCACGCCAAGGCGGCGAAAGTCCCCATCGTGGTCGCAGTCAACAAGATGGACCTGGCAGGCGCCGACCCGGACAAGGTCACCAAGGAACTCGCGGCCAAGGATGTCGCGCCCGAGGACTGGGGCGGCGATACCCAGTTCGTCAAGGTCTCCGCGGTTACCGGCGATGGCATCGATAACCTGCTGGAAGCCATCCTGTTGCAGGCGGAACTGCTCGAACTCGAGGCCGTGCCCGATGCGCCGGCCCGGGGCGTGGTGGTCGAATCCCGGCTCGACCGCGGTCGCGGCCCCGTTTCGACCGTGCTGGTGCAGAACGGCACCCTGAAGCAGGGCGACATCGTCATTGCCGGCGAATACCACGGCCGCGTTCGGGCCATGCTGGACGACCAGGGCGCACAGACGCGGGAAGCGGGTCCGTCGCAACCCGCGGAAGTACTGGGCCTGAGCGGAACCCCCGGCGCCGGCGACAGCTTCTCGGTGGTGACGAACGAGCGTTCGGCACGGGACCTGGCGGAATTCCGGCGCGACAAGACCCAGGAACAACGCCAGGCCATGCAGCAGGCCGCGAAGCTGGACAATCTGTTTGCCAATCTGGGCGAAGGCGAAAAGCGCGTGCTGAAACTGGTCGTCAAGGCCGATGTGCGAGGCAGCCTCGAAGCGATCCTGCAGTCGATGGCGGACCTCGGCAACCAGGAGGTCTCGGTCACGGTGCTCGGTTCCGGGGTCGGTGCGATTACCGAGAGCGACGTCAACATGGCGGTCACCTACGGTGCGGCGGTGTTCGGGTTCAACGTTCGCGCCGATAACGCAGCGAAGGCAGTGGTCGAACGAGAAGGCCTGGATCTGCGCTACTACAGCGTGATCTACGAAATGATCGACGATGCCAGGCAGGTACTGAGCGGCATGCTTGCGCCGGAGACCCGGGAGGAAATCCTGGGAATCGCCGAAGTGCGCGAGGTGTTCCGGTCGCCCCGATTCGGGCAGGTGGCCGGATGCATGGTGACCGAAGGCGCCGTATACCGGAACCGGCCGATCCGGGTTCTGCGCGACAATGTCGTCATCTACGAAGGCGAACTCGAGTCCCTGCGCCGCTTCAAGGACGACGTTCAGGAGGTCCGCAACGGTACGGAGTGCGGCATCGGTGTACGCAACTACAACGATGTCCGCAGCGGAGACCTGATAGAAGTCTTCGAATCCCGGGAGGTGGCGCGGGCGCTGTGAAGCGCCACCGGGGCATGCACCGATGCGAGAATTCGGACGCGATTTGCGGGTCGCCGACATGGTGCGCGAAGAACTCGCGTGCATCGTTCGGGGCAAGGTGCGGGACCCGCGCTTCAGCTCGGTCAGCGTCAACGACGTGCGCGTAAGCAAGGACCTCTCGTTCGCCGATGTCTACGTGTCGTCGCTGGATACGCCGGATGACGCGCAACAGCAGCAGCTTGTCGCGGTACTGAACAGGGCTTCCGGATTCTTCCGCTCGGAACTCGCCAAACGGCACTCGATGCGCACCACGCCGAAGCCACGGTTTCACTACGATGTTTCCGTGGAACGGGGTCCGAGACTGGAGAAGCTGATTACCGATGCTCTCGCCGCCGATCGGAGTACACACGAGAATGGGTAGCCGCCGAGGTCGGGCCATCGACGGCATCGTGGTGATCGACAAACCGGGGGGCATGAGCTCCAACGATGCCGTGCAGAAGGCGAAACGGTTGTTCGCGGCCCGCAAGGTGGGACATACGGGCAGCCTCGACCCGCTGGCCACGGGCGTTTTGCCCCTGTGTTTCGGCGAGGCGACCAAGTTTTCGCAGTACCTGTTGGCCTCGGACAAGAAGTACCGCGCGCGGATCAAGCTCGGCGTCGCCACCGACAGTGGCGATGCCGATGGCAAGATCGTATCGACGCGGCCGGTTGCGGGCATTGAACGAAGCGATGTCGAGAAGGCGCTCGAGAGCTTTCGCGGTGAGATCATGCAGGCGCCGCCGATGTTCTCGGCGGTAAAACACAAGGGACAGCCGCTTTACAAGCTCGCGCGGCAAGGCATCGAGGTCGAGCGGAAAGCCCGGGCCGTGACGGTCTACTCGAACGAGTTGCTCGCCTTCGAAGACGACGAGTTCGAAGTCGAGACCCATTGCAGCAAGGGTACCTACGTACGCGCAATCGCCGAGGAAATCGGCGAGATGCTCGGTTGCGGGGCGCATGTCACCGCGCTCAGGCGGAGCCGGGCCGGGCCTTACGACGAGTCGGACCTGGTGAGCTTCGACGAATTGGAGAAAGCCCGTGAGCAGGGTTCTCTGGACCCGTACCTGCAGCCGGTGTGGACTGCTGTTCGGGAATGGCCGGAGGTACGTTTGAACGAGGATGTGGCCTACTACCTGCGACACGGGCAGCCGGTCATCGTGCCGCACGCGCCCACCAGCGGCTGGGTACGCCTCCTGGAATCCTCGGAAACGTCCTGCCGCTTTCTCGGCGTGGGCGAGGTGCTGGACGACGGCCGAATTGCACCGCGCCGCCTCCTGACCGGGCCTGGCGCCACGGGCGCCAGGCACTGACCATGCGCGAATCGACTGGAAATACGCCCGGTTGGTCCGCGTTACATTGACGATGCGTATTTGGAGACCATCATGGCTTTATCGACTGAATCGAAGTCGGACATCATCAAGGACTATCAGGTAAAGGATGGAGACACCGGCTCTCCCGAAGTGCAGGTTGCGCTCCTGACCCACAACATCAATTCGTTGCAGGACCACTTTCGTGCGCACAGGAAAGACCACCACTCCCGGCGCGGTCTGATCCGCATGGTGAACCGTCGCCGCAAGCTCCTGGACTATCTCAAGGAAAAGGACGGCGCACGTTACCGCACCCTGATCGAACGACTCGGACTGAGACGGTAGGTATTGCACCAGAACATCGGCGCCCCGGCGCTCAAAGCAAGGAGATTAAGTTGAATCCAGTGATCAAGGAATTTCAGTTCGGCGACCAGACGGTGCGCATCGAAACCGGGCGTATCGCCCGGCAGGCGACCGGAGCCGCCATGGTTTACGTCGGCGATACGGCGGTGCTGACCACGGTGGTCGGCTTGAAGACGCCCCGGCCCGGCCAGAGCTTTTTCCCGTTGACAGTGAATTATCAGGAGAAGACCTACGCGGCGGGCAAGATCCCGGGTGGGTTCTTCCGACGGGAAGGCCGGCCATCGGAGAAGGAGACGCTGACCAGCCGGTTGATCGACCGCCCCATTCGCCCGCTGTTTCCGAAAGGATTCATGAACGAGGTGCAGGTGATTCCCACCGTCATGTCGGTGGACAAGAATCGGGATCCGGACATCGCTGCGATGATCGGTACCTCGGCGGCGCTGGCCCTTTCGGGCATTCCGTTCAAGGGCCCGGTCGGCGCGGCGCGCGTGGGTTACAGCAATGGCGAATACCTGCTCAATCCGACCTATTCGGCGCTCGAGGAGTCCGCATTGAACATGGTCGTTGCCGGTACGGACAGCGCCGTGCTCATGGTCGAGTCCGAGGCGCGCGAGTTGAGCGAAGACGAGATGCTCGGCGCGGTGCTGTTCGCGCACCAGGAGATGCAGGTCGTCATACGAGCCGTTCGCGAGTTGGCCGAGGAAGCGGGCAAGGCGCCCTGGGACTGGCAGCCGGAACCGATTGACGAGGCATTGCTGCAGTCGGTCAGCGATGCCGTCAGCGCAGACCTTGGAGAGGCTTACAGAATCACCGACAAGCTCGAAAGACAAACCCGTGTCGGACAACTGCGCAAGGAAGCGGTCGAGCGTTTCAGCGGTGCCGAGGATGCGCCGCACAGTGCCGACGCCGTTGCCGAGATGTTCGGCAAGGTGGAGAAGGAACTCGTTCGCGCGCGGGTGCTCGACGGCGAACCGCGCATCGACGGCCGCGACCGGAAAACCGTCCGGCCAATCGGCGTCGAGGTTGGATTGCTGCCCAAGACGCACGGGTCGGCGCTGTTCACCCGCGGCGAAACCCAGGCGATCGTCACGGCGACCCTGGGCACGCTCAGGGACGCGGCGTTGATCGATGCCCTGGAAGGCAGCTACAAGGACCACTTCATGCTGCACTACAACTTTCCGCCCTATTCGGTGGGAGAGGCGCGAATGATGACCGGCCCCAAGCGCCGGGAAATCGGCCATGGGCGGCTTGCTCGCCGCGGCATGGCGGCGGTGCTTCCCGATGGGGAGGAGTTTCCCTACACCTTGAGAGTGGTTGCCGAGATCACCGAATCCAACGGCTCGAGTTCGATGGCGAGCGTATGCGGTTCGTCGCTCGCACTCATGGATGCCGGCGTTCCTCTCGAGGCGCCGGTGGCCGGCGTTGCCATGGGGCTTGTCAAGCAAGGCGACAGGTACGCGGTGCTCACCGACATTCTCGGTGACGAAGATCACCTCGGCGATATGGATTTCAAGGTGGCCGGTACGCCGAACGGCGTCACGGCACTGCAGATGGACATCAAGATCGACGGCATCACCGAGGAAATCATGGAGGCGGCTCTCGAACAGGCTCTCGAGGCCAGGCTGCACATCCTCGGCGAAATGAACAAGGTGCTCCCCCGGTCGCGGGACGAGATCTCCGAGAATGCGCCCGCCATGACGATGCTCAAGGTGCATCCGGACAAGATCCGCGACGTGATCGGCAAGGGCGGTGCAACCATTCGCTCCATCGTCGACGAGACCGGCGCCGAAGTGGATATCGAGGACGATGGCACGGTGCGCATCTATGCAGAGAATGCCGAGAGCAAGGATGCGGCGGTCGCCAGGGTGCAGGAGATTACCGCAGAGGCGGAAGTGGGCCGCATCTACAACGGTCGCGTGGAGCGAATCGTCGATTTCGGCGCCTTCATCAGCATCCTGCCCGGCAAGGACGGCCTGCTGCACATCTCGCAGATCGCCAAGGAGAGGGTCGAAACCGTTGGCGACTACCTGGAAGAGGGGCAGATGGTGGACGTGGTGGTTCTGGATGTGGATCAGCGTGGCCGCATCAAGCTCAGCATGAAGGAAGTCGAGAACTACGCCCAATCCGCCTGATTACGCAAAGCGCGAACCCGGCTGCCTCTTCAGAGGAGGCAGCCCGTTGCGGCGGGCAAAATCCACTGCGGAGGCTGCCTGCGGTGCTCGACACTTGCCGGCAACCGTGGGCGCCGTGCAATTGGCCGGCTGTGTCCGCTGCCGTTTCGTTCGTTTCAGCGAACGGAAACCCCGGGTGGCGCCGGTACAGGGGCCGCCCGGGGCTTTACGCGCAGCACGCGGCCTTCGGCGCTGTCGGTCAACAGGTAGAGGCAGCCGTCCGGGCCTGCACGTACGTCGCGCAGGCGCGTGCCGAGTTCGGTGAACAATATCTCTTCGGCCACCGCTTCGCCGTCTTCGAGGTCGACCCGCCGCACGGACTGCTCGGCCAGGGCAGCGACAAAGAGGTCGCCGTGCCATTCGGGAAATGCGTTGCCATCGTAGTAGGCGAGGCCGGCGGGCGCGATTGACGGGGTCCAGACCAGCAGTGGCTGCTCCATCCCCGGGTACTCCGTGTAGGGGGACACATAGGATCCGGAATAGTCGATCCCGTAGGTGATGGCCGGCCATCCGTAATTCCTGCCCGGTTCGATGCGGTTGAGTTCGTCGCCGCCCCGGGGGCCGTGTTCGTGCAGGAAGACGCCGGCCGGCGTCGCCACGATACCTTGCTGATTGCGGTGGCCGTACGACCAGACCTCGGGGCGGGCGCCATCGCGGTCGATGAAGGGGTTGTCGCGCGGTATCGAACCGTCGGGCCCGATGCGCAGGGTCTTGCCGAGGAGGCTGCCGAGGTCGAAGGCCTGGTCGCGGTAGTCGAAGCCGTCGCCGGAGACGATGAGCAGGGTTCCGTCCGCCAGAAAGGCCATCCGCCCGCCGAAATGGTTTGGCGTGTCCTTGTCCGGTTCGCCGATCAGGATGAGTTCGAACCCGGAAAGGACGGACCCGTCGAAGCGGGCGCGGCCGACGGCAAGGTGATTGGCGTTCCGCGTGCCCCGGGAATAGGAGAGATACACCTCCCGATTGGCGGCAAAAGCCGGGTCGAGAAGGATGTCGAATAGCCCGCCCTGACCCTGAACGTACACCTCGGGCACACCGGATATGGGCTGGGGATCCAATTGGCCGTCGCGAACGATTCGCAGGCGCCCCTCGCGTTCGGTGACCAGCAGGTCGCCGTCGGGCAGAAAGGCAATCGACCAGGGGAAGGCCAGCCCTTCGGCAATCGTTTCCACCTCGTATTGGACCGCGGCAGCGAGCCCGGCGGGGCCAAGACAGAGCGTGGTGAGCAACAACCGGAGCAGGGTCTTCACGTGGCGGCCCTCCAGGCCGACAGCCGGGCGAAGAGCCAGCCGGCGACCCCGCACGCAAGGGCTTGCCCCAAGAGGCCGATCGGCGTGCGCGCCCCCCCGATGACGGTGCCGCCGACAAAGTGCCGAATGACCATGATTGCGGTCACGATGGCGGCGGCGCCCGCAATCGCGAACCAGAAGGGGCGCGGTCCGGGCACCCAGCGCAACAGGAATGCCGCGATGGCGAACGCCGGCAGAAAAGCCGTGGCGGCAATGAGCACGTAGGTCGGCCCCATGCCGACGATATCGTGCACGGTTGCGGACAACCGGTCTGCCAGCGGCACCTCGATGCCGAACCCGGGCAACCCGGAGAGCACGACCTGGGTGGAAGCCGCGCATCCGAGGATGGTCGCGGCCCCGACGGCGGCGAGATAAGCGAAGGGTATTCGCAACCAGCGGGATTTCATGCGGCCAGTATACGTAACATCAGTTGCACCGCCATGCTGTGGGCAACCGGTCCTCGACGCCCTCGCGCTCCCCATATGCGAGTTCCGAATCCGGCACGCCGGGACGATGACGCGCAAGGAACACCAGACAACCGCTGGGAGAGAGCAGGTGTGCGGTGCGTGTATACGGCTCGCCGAATGGCGCTGTTGGGGCTGGTGCTTGCGCCTGTCGTAGCGGTAAGCGCCTCCGCCTGGTGCGCCGGATGCACGTACCGTATACCTGCTCTCGGTGCTCGGCTGCTCGACACTATGTTAGACTTATTTTCCATTTAAATCAGAGAGTTATGATTTTTCCACGATAGCGGCTTCCAGTCCGGGCGGCCGCAGTGGTTCATTCATGACTCGGTGCGGCCGGAACCCTGTTGGCGGTCAGATCGTCCAGGACTGCAGGGTCCGCCAGGGTGGTGGTATCGCCCAGGTCGTCCAGGTCGTCCGCCGCAATCTTGCGCAGTATGCGCCGCATGATCTTGCCCGACCGGGTCTTGGGCAACCCGGGTGCCCATTGAATGACGTCGGGCCGAGCGAATGGCCCGATTTCCCGCCGGACCAGGCCGACCAGTTGCTCGTGCAGTTCGTCGGGATCCTGATTGCTGCCGGCCATCAGCGTGACATAGGCGTAGATGCCCTCGCCCTTGATGGCATGCG
Organism: Candidatus Azophilus sp.; assembly: GCA_965221465.1. Lineage (GTDB taxonomy): Bacteria > Pseudomonadota > Gammaproteobacteria > Pseudomonadales > Azotimanducaceae > Azophilus. Next base: position 3,187,007 of record OZ244892.1, on the reverse strand, counting down.
GATAGCCGACCACCGCCGCCTCGGCAACCTGCGGGTGCAGAACCAGCGCGCTTTCGACCTCGGCGGTGCCGATGCGGTGGCCGGAAACGTTCATGACATCGTCCACGCGCCCCGTGATCCAGTAGTACCCGTCGGCATCGCGCCGGGCGCCGTCACCGCTGAAGTAGAAACCGGGGTAGTCGGCGTAGTAGGTATCGATGACGCGCTGGTGGTCGCCGTAGACGGTGCGTATCTGTCCCGGCCAGGTTGCGGTGATCACCAGGTTCCCCGATGCCTCGGTTTCCTCGATGACCCGGCCTTCGGTATCGACCAGAGCCGGGCGCACGCCAAAGAAGGGCCGCGTGGCGCTGCCGGGTTTCAGGGTCGTGGCGCCGGGCAGCGGCGTGATCATGATGCCGCCGGTTTCGGTCTGCCACCAGGTATCGACGATGGGGCAGCGGCGGTCGCCCACCACGCGGTAGTACCACTCCCAGGCTTCCGGATTGATCGGCTCGCCGACGGTGCCGAGCAATCGCAGGGTTTCCCGGGAGGTGTGGGTCACGTATTCGTCGCCCTGGCCCATGAGTTGCCGAATGGCGGTCGGCGCGGTGTAGAAGATGTTCACGCCGTGCTTGTCGACCACCTGCCAGCAGCGCGATGCGTCCGGCCAGGTGGGCACCCCTTCGAACATGAGCGTCGTGGCGCCGTTGGCGAGCGGGCCGTAGACGATGTAGGAATGACCCGTGATCCAGCCGACATCGGCGGTGCACCAGTAGACATCGCCGTCGTGATAGTCGAAGACGTACTTGTGGGTCATTGCTGCATGGAGAAGATAGCCGGCGGTGCCGTGCTGCACGCCCTTGGGCCTGCCGGTGGAACCGGACGTATAGAGAACGAACAGCGGGTCCTCCGCAGCCATCGGTTCGGGCTCGCAGACCGCGGGCTGGCCCCGGGTCAGATCGTGGTACCAGACATCCCGGCCGTCGACCCAGGGCACTTCGGCGCCGGTGCGTTGCACGGTCACCACCGTGTGCACGTCGGGACAATCGGCAAGCGCCGTCTCGGCGTTCTGCTTGAGCGGCACGGACCGGCCGCCGCGCACGCCCTGATCGGCGGTGATCAAGGTGCGGCAGTCGCTATCGAGTATGCGGTCTTTCAGGGACTGCGGGGAAAACCCGCCGAAGACGACGGAGTGAATGGCGCCGATGCGGGCGCAGGCGAGCATTGCGTAGGCGGCTTCGGGAATCATGGGCATGTAGATACAAACCCGGTCGCCCTTGGTTACACCGCGGGCGCGCAGGCCGTTGGCAAGCCGGCAGACCGCATCGTGGAGTTCCTGGTAGCTGATGCTGGCGTCGTTGCCCGGGTCGTCGCCTTCCCAGACGATGGCGGGTCGATCCGCGCGTTCCGGCAGGTGGCGGTCGATGCAGTTTACGCAGGCGTTGAGTTCGGCGCCGTCGAACCAGCGCACGTGGCCGTTCGGCAGGTCTGCTTCGAATACCGTTTCCCAGCCACGGATCCAGTCCAGGAAGGTATCGCCCTGCTCGGCCCAGAAGCTTTCCGGATCCTCCACCGAGCGGGCATACATCGCCTGGTATCTGTTTTCGTCGATATGGGCGCGCTGCGCCATCGACGGGTCGACCGGGTAACTCATCGTCTGCCTCGCGGGTCGGGACTGTCTGTCATGTTCGGGATGGTCACTTTCCGGTGCTCCGGCTTTGGGCCTGGCCGAGCGCTTCCGGGCCTTCGGTACGACCGGGTTCGAGCAGGTGCTCGATCAGCGACCGGGTGGATCTGTCCTGGCCGGCCGTGGACTCGCCGGCCAGTTGTGCGAATACGGTTGTTGCCAGTTCTTTTCCCAGTTCGACACCCCACTGATCGAAGGAGTTTATGTCCCAGATCAGGCCTTGGCAAAATACCTTGTGCTCGTAGAAGGCGAGCAGTGCACCGATTGTGGTCGGCGTGAGACGGTCGACCACGATGGTATTCGTGGCGTGGTTGCCGGGCACCGCCCGGTGCGGGTTGTCGACCCGGTTACCGAGCGCCATGGCCTTGCCTTGCCCGAGGGCGTTGGCGAGAAGCCAACGATGATGGTCTTCGAGCCCGTGTTCGAACGATGCGCAGACGATGAAGTCGGCGGTAAACGACCGCGTGCCCTGGTGCAGCAACTGATGGAACGCGTGTTGTCCGGTCGTGCCGGTCCCGCCCCATAGAATCGGCGTGGTGTGCACGCCCACCGGTGAGCCGTCGTGCCGGACGCGCTTGCCGTTGCTCTCGGTTTCCAGTTGCTGCAGGTACTCGGGCAGGAGACGCAGCCGTTCGTCGTAGGCCAACACGGCGTGGCTGGCGGCGCCGAGGAAGTTGGTGTTCCAGATGCCGAGCAGGGCGGCGAGCAACGGTGCGTTGACGTCGGCCGGCGCAGACTGGAAGTGTCGGTCCATGGCGTACGCGCCGCGCAGCAGGTCGTCGAAGGCCCTTGTGCCGAGAGCGATTGCGATCGGCAGGCCCACTGCGGACCAGAGCGAAAACCTGCCGCCGACCCAGTCCCACATCGGCAACAGGTTCTCGGCGGGCAATCCGAATTCCGTGGCCGCATCCCGGTTGGCGGTCACTGCGACGAAATGCCGGGCGAGCGCGCCGGCGCGGCCGGTGCGCTCAATGAACCAGCTCCGGGCGGTTTCGCCGTTGACCAGCGTTTCCCGCGTGGTGAAGGATTTCGATGCGAGTACGAACAGCGTCGTTTCCGGGTTCAGTCCGGCCAGTGTCGTCGCGATGGCATGGCCGTCGATGTTCGGGACGAAGTGCAGCGCCGGCCGTCCACCCGCGGGTTGCAGTGCCTCGACCACCAGGCGGGGCCCCAGGTCGGAACCGCCGATACCGATGTTGACGACATCGGCAATTGCCTTTCCGGAACAGCCTCTCCAGGAACCGTTTTGCACGGCTTCCGCGAAGCGCTTGACCTGGGACAGCGTGCCCGCTGCTTCTTCGGCGACGGGGGGCGTCTCGCCCGCAGGGCTTCTGAGCGCAGTGTGCAGGGCGGGCCGGTCTTCGGAGCTGTTGACGGCCGCCCCTTCAACCAATTGACGGACACGCAGCCGCCATTCCCTTTCCCGGGCCAGAGAGAGCAGCCCCGCCAGCACCTCCCGGTCGATCCGTTGCCTGGAAAAGTCGAACAGTACTCCGTCGGTGCGCACCCGCAGGGCGGTCGCGCTCCACTCATCCTCGAGCAGATGGCGCAACGGCACGGACGACATCCTGGCCGCAAGGCGTGCAAGGCGCCCCCAGGCCGGCAGTTCGTGGACCGCCGGGCGGTTCCTGGCGAGAGCGTCGTTCAAAGCAAGCCGGGGTTCGGGTTGAAGTACCGACGCCCCCCCTCCATGGCGCTGATGCAGTCCAGCAACGCTTCCAGGTGGGCGGGAGTGCCGGCGAAGTCGATTTCCGAGGCGTTCACCACCAAGAGCGGCGAGGCGTCGTAGAAGTGAAAGAACCGCGCATAGGCTTCGACGATCGATTCGACGTAGCGTGGATCGATCTGCTGCTCGTACTCGATGCCGCGGCGGCGAATGCGGTCGAGCAGCAAGTCGACCGGCGCCTGAAGATAAATGACCAGGTTGGGGCGGGATGGCCGGAGGTCCAGATTGTCGTAGATCTCCTCGTAGAGGCGCAGTTCGTTTTCGTCCAGTGTCAGCTTGGCGAAGAGCCGGTCCTTGTCCATCAGGTAGTCCGAAACCAGCACGGGTTTCACCAGGGCGCCGCCGGAGAGGTCTGCGATCTGGCGCGCGCGGTTGAGCAGGAAGAAAAGCTGTGTCGGCAACGCGTGGCGGCCCTGCTCGCGGTAGAAGCGGTCCAGGAATGGGTTCTCCGGTGCGGGTTCGAGAAGCAGGGGGTAGCCGAGAATCGCGGCCAGATTGCTGGCAAGCGTTGTCTTGCCGACGCCGATGGGCCCTTCCACGACGACGAAATTCGGCCACTCGTGACCGGTGGCCTTGCGCTTGAGGTCAGCGACTGCGGCTGCCTGGCTGTCCAGGAACGATGTCTCCGGGTGCATTCGTGCCGCCTGCATCAGTCGTCGTCCTTCCTGCGCCCGCGCCGCCGCCTGCGACGGCGGCGCTTGCGAACGGGGGCGTTTGCGCCGAGAGCGGTCAGCATGGCATCGCGGCGTTCGCCGTTCGCATGCTGGATTTCCTCCCACCAGTGGACAAGGCTGCGCTCGACGTGTCCGGCCTCTGCACGGATCAGCAAAAAGTCGTAGGCGGCCCGGAATCGAAGGTGGTTCAGCGTCCGAAGAACCTGTTTTGGCTTGCGGGTCTCGAGGCGTTCCTGCAAGTGCCACATGTCGTGAACGAAGTTGGAGAAGCGGCGCGGAATGGAGATGGTCCTGCGTTGCGCGGCAATTGCCTCCTGTGCCGCAATGAGGGCTGCTTCCCTGGGCTTGGGCTGTGCGCCACCGGATGCCGTGAGTTCGTCGATGCGCGAGCGATAATCCTGCCAAAGCATGACTCCGAGCAGAAATCCGGGCGTTACCGGTTTGTCGTCCGCGATACGCTGATCGGTGTTTTCCATGGCGAGTCGAATCAGCGGGCAGTCGGGAGGCGCCGTTGGGAACAGCACACCACGGACCGGCGACGCCTTGACGATTCGCCAGCCATTGGCTGCATGGCCGGTCAGGAACAGTTTGGTGTATTCCTCGAACAGGCGGGCGGGTGGAATGTCGGTCAGGCGCAATGCGGTCGGTTTTTCGTCCCGGGTGATGCCGTCGTCGAGATCGAAGCCGAGTTTGGCCTGAAAGCGCATCGCGCGCAGCAGCCGTACGGGGTCTTCGCGCAGACGTTCCCCGGGGTTGCCGATGCAGCGCAGGCAGTGACGCTCGATGTCCTCGATGCCGCCGACAAAGTCCAGAATCTCGTCGTCGTGGGGGTCGTAGTACAGGGCATTGACCGTAAAGTCGCGTCGGAAGGCATCTTCGTCCAGCCTTCCGTAGGCGTTGTCGCGCAGAATCAGCCCAGTGGGATGGGCGGCATGATCGCCCTCTTCATCGGCGGCAAGCAGTTTGCGGAAAGTGGACACTTCCACGAATTCCCTCCCGTAATGCACGTGCGCGATCTTGAACCGGCGCCCGACCATGCGCGCGCGCCGGAAAAGTCGCCGCACCTGTTCCGGCGTGGCATCGGTGGCGACATCGAAGTCTTTCGGGGCAGCGCCGAGAAGCAGGTCGCGTACGCAGCCGCCCACGAGCAGGGCCTGAAATCCGGCTTCCTTGAGGCGGGTGACGACATCCAGCGCATTCGGGTCGACGCGGTCGCGGGTCACGTTGAGCGCCTTGGCGTTCAGTCTTGTTACAGCCGTGCCTTGCATCGAAGCGCCGGAAGAATTCTGAAATGTGGGTACGCGTTCGGACAGGACACCGATCCTCTTGTTCGCGGACCCTGTCCAACGAGGAATCGGGATTGCACCGGGGCAACGGTTTCCTGTCGGGTTGGGGCGTTGATATTACCAGCCAGCGGTTGACCCGCCTATCTCGCTGCGAGTTTCTGGTGGGACGTTTTTGCCATGAAGGGAACGGGTAGGCATTCATGCAACTGTGGTGGCGACGAGCTGTCCCGGTTGTGTGTTCCCGGTGTCCCGGTTCAGCACGGGCGGACAGGGTCAGGATCGCCGCGGGCCTCGTTTCCGGGTTTTCCTGCGCGGTATGCCCAATCGCTGGCGCCGTTCCCAGAGGCTCTTGCGGCTGATCCCCAGCTTTTGCGCCAGTTCCGTTTCGGTCAGTTGGTCTTCGTGCTCCCGCACAACGCGGACAAAATACTCTTCCAGCGAAACGTTCTCTTCAGCGGTGCGGGATTCGTCCGATTCTTCCGGTGCGCGGGGGTCGATGGCCAACAGGCTGCTGTCGATCTCGCGACCGTCGCAGAGTATCGCAGCCCGTTCGATGACGTTCTCCAGCTCGCGGACATTGCCGGGCCAGCGGTAGGACTCGATCGCCGCAGTCGCACTTGCCGCGAACTCGGGTCGGGGTTTGCCGAGCAGTCTGCAGACTTCGGTGAGCGTGTATTCCGCAATCTCCAGCATGTCTCCTCCACGGTCGCGGAGCGCCGGCATTTCGAGCGAAATGGCGTTCAGGCGACGATAGAGGTCTTCGCGGAACCGGCCGTTTTCCGTGAGTTGCTTCAGATCCAGGTGCGATGTCGACACGACTCTGACGGAGACCGAGTTGCCGGTATCCGCACCGGACGTCCGCCCGTCGTCGTGCGCAAGAATCTGCAGCATGCGGGTCTGTGTCGATAGCGGCAGTTCCCCGACTTCGTCGAGAAACAGAGTGCCTCCGGCGGCGGCTTCGATCAGGCCGCCGCTGGCCGAGTCGCCGTGGCCGAAGAGCTCCTGTTCGATCAGCGATGCCGGTATGGTGGCGCAGTTGACGGTGATCAGTGGTGCCCGGTTGCGGCTGCTGCCGGCATGCAGGGCGCGGGCGGCCAGTTCCTTGCCGGTTCCCGGTTCGCCTGCGATGAGGACGGGCGAGTCCGTCGCCGCCGCGGACTCGATTCGATCCTTGAGGGCGCGCATGGCATCGCTCGAACCGATTATGGGAAACGGCTGTCCCCCGCCGGTCCGACGGCCGGTGTTGCGGCGGCCGGTGGACAGTGCTTCGTTTACGGCCGCGACCAGTTCGGGGGCTGGGACCGGCGCCGCCAGATAGTCTGCGGCCCCGAGCTTTATGGCGTGCACCGCACGACGGACATCCGCGTTGCGATCGACCACGATCAGCGGTGCGGGCCCTTGGCGCTGCAATGTTTCCATTTGATCGAGAACGGCGGGGCCGGCTACCACGGCGTCGACCGTGGGCAGAGCCTCTCCGGCCAGCTTTGCGAACGAATCGAGCCGCGTGACCGTGTGACCGGCACGCTCGAGCACCCACGCGAGGGAGTCCCGATGGTCGGGGTCGCCTTCGATCAGCAACAATTCGGACATGGGCGCATGGTAGCAAACAGGCGGGGTGATTCAGCGCCGGGAATCGGACGCGACAACGCGATCGTTGCGGGGAATGCGTGCCAGGCTCCACCGGGCGACCGCCCAGTTCAACAACCCTTCGAGGTCGGCATCGGGCGGTTCGTCCAGCCCCAGGAAGCCCAGGCAGGTGCGGATGTTCTCGCGTGGGACGGTGGCATCGACGGGTGCTGCGCCGGTCTGCTTGGAGAGCTTGCGGCCGGTCGGATCGAGTATGAGCGGAAGGTGCGCGTACCGCGGACGAGTACGCCCGAGCAATGTCATCAGGTAAATCTGCCGGGGTGTATTGTCCAGCAGGTCGCGCCCGCGCACCACCGTGGCGATCTCCGGTTCGCTGTCGTCCAGCGCGGTGGCCAACTGGTAGGCGATGATCCCGTCCCGCCGCTCGACGATGAAGTCGCCGACGGTGAGCGACAGCGGTGTGGCCTGCTCGCCCTGCACCAGGTCCGTGAATCGCGGGGTCGCATCGTCCACCCGTACGCGAATGGCCGCGTCGGAGAGCGGTACGGTCCGGGCCCTGCAGGTTCCCGGATAGACAGGCTGCCCCCGCAGTTCCCGGCGCGTGCAGGTACAGTAAAACAGGCTGCGTCGGGCGCGCAGCTCGGCAATCGCGCTTCGATAGACCGCAAGGCGTGCGCTCTGCCTGCCGACGGCCCCATCCCAGCACAATCCGTGAGCTTCCAGGGAACGCAGAATCCCGGTTTCGGCCTCGGGGTCGTTGCGCGGCCGGTCGAGATCGTCCAATCGGACCAGCCAGTCATGGTTACGGGAGCGCGCATCCAGAAAACTCGCCAGCGCAACGTATAGCGAACCCAGGTGCAGGGGGCCAGTCGGCGATGGAGCGAACCGCCCGGCCTTGCGCATGTCAGCGTCCGGTTGGGGTTTTCCGGCTACCGGCTGCCGGGGTCAACCGTGCAGTTGCCGTTCCTTGATTTCGTCGAGCGACTTGCAGTCGACACATTGGGTCGCCGTGGGCCGCGCCTCCAGGCGGCGCAGGCCAATCTCGACGCCGCAGGTGTCGCAGTAGCCGTAGTTTTCCTGTTCGAGCCGTTCGATGGTGCGGTCGATCTTCTTGATCAGCTTGCGTTCCCGGTCCCGGGTGCGCAACTCGATGCTGAACTCTTCTTCCTGGGTGGCTCGGTCGGCCGGGTCCGGAAAGTTGCCGGCTTCGTCCTGCATGTGATGAACGGTCCGGTCGACTTCTTTCATGAGATCGAGTCGCCAGCGGTTCAGTATGTGACGAAAGTGCTCGAGCTGCTCCCGGCTCATGTAGATTTCGTCCTGCTGCGGCTCGTAAGGCTTGAAGTTCCTGAAGGGGGAGTCGTTCATGCCTTCGTTCCTGCTGCTTCGTCCTGTTGACTCCATGTGCTCTAATCCCTGCGCTGCCTGGTCCATGCACATCCGCCGCCGGCAAGCCGGGGCGGGGCGATTCGAGGGGCGCGTAAGCTACCAGAACGGAAATACGTTGACCATATGAGCCGTCGAAGATTTGCCGAAGGGGAAATGCAGTCTGCGCGCATGGCGCAGATCTCGCCGTTCAGGGTGATGGAACTGATGGAACGGGCCGGGCAGTTCGAGGCCGAGGGGCATCGCGTCGTGCACTTCGAGGTGGGTGAGCCGGACTTCGCCACGGCGGCGCCGATCGTCGAAGCAGGACGCAGGGCACTGTCGGCAGGTTGCACCAAATACACCCACGCACTCGGAATCGCCGAACTGCGCCAGGCGATCGCGAGGGACTATCGAGAGCGCCTGGGCGTCGACGTTTCCCCGAGTCGAATCGCGGTGACTTCGGGGGCCAGCGGCGGTCTGCTCTTGTTGAGTGCGCTCCTGCTCGAGCCTGGGCGGGGCCTGTTGATCGGCGATCCGGGCTATCCATGCAATGAGGCATTCGTTCATGTCGTGGGCGGATTGCCGCAGCGCATCCTGTTGCGGCCGGAAACGGGTTACGTGCCGGCCCCGGAGGACATCGCCCGGGCCTGGATGCGGGAAACCCGGGGATTTCTGCTCGCTTCGCCGGCCAATCCGACGGGCGCCGTGATCGACGCTCCGCAAATTGCCGCCCTCGCGCGCTTTGCCCGGGAACGCAGCGCGTTCTTCATACTGGATGAAATCTATCAGGGGCTGACCTACGGCGAACGGGCAGGCGCTCGCACCGGACTGGCTTTGGATGACGGCCTGTTCGTGCTCAACAGCTTTTCGAAGTACTTCGGCATGACCGGCTGGCGCCTGGGTTGGGTCGTTGTCCCCGAACAGTACGTGGATGCCGTGGAACGGCTGGCTCAGAACCTGTTCATTTCGCCGTCGAGCATTGCACAACACGCCGCCCTGGCGGCGTTTTCGCCGCAAGCGATGCGCATTCACGAACAACGGCGGCAGCGCTTCGATGCGCGGCGCAGGAACATGCTGGCCGGTTTGGAGCGCCTCGGATTCAGCGTGCCGGCAAAGCCGGAGGGGGCGTTCTATCTTTATGTCGACCTGTCCGTGACGGGCATGGATTCCTGGGAATTCTGCTGGCGGTTGATCGACGAGTTCAAGGTTGCGGTCACGCCGGGCATTGACTTCGGCGAGAGTTCACCGGAGCGCTTCGTGCGGTTCGCGTATACGACGGACGACGAGTCCATTGCGCTCGGTATCGAGCGAATCGGGCGAGCGCTCGCTGCTTGGGGTACATGAGATATCCGTCGCCATTGATCCGGGGAAGGCTGGTCAGACGATACAAGCGATTTCTTGCGGATGTGGACGTGCCCGGCGGCGAGGCGATTACAGTGCACTGCCCCAACACCGGCGCCATGACGGGATGCAGCCGGCCGGGCAGCACCGTGTGGTTGTCGGACTCGGGCAATTCACGCCGCAAGTACCGCTTGACGCTGGAACTCGTGGCTGTCGGCGGCCATCTGGTGTGCGTCAACACGGCGCGAGCCAATCAGATCGTCTGGGAAGGGCTGCAATCCGGTTCGGTGCCGCCTCTCTGCGGCTACGCGGAACTGGCTCGGGAACCGTCCGTCAGCGGCGGTGGCCGCCTGGACTTTCTCCTGTCCGACCCGGAAAGGGGCAGGTGCTATGTCGAGGTGAAAAGCCTTACCCTGGGGCTCGAATCGGGGTACGGCGCCTTTCCCGATACCGTGAGCGATCGGGCCTTGCGGCATGTGCAGGCATTGATGCGCTGTCGTCGGGAGCAGGGTGTGCGGGCGGTTCTGTTCTTCTGCGTGATGCACTCGGGCGTGCGGGCCGCGACGACTGCCGACGCCATTCAGCCCGCCTACGGCAAGGCGGTGCGGGAAGCGATGACGTCGGGCGTCGAGGTGTTTGCCTGGCGCGCCGCACTCGGAACGGAGGGAATCCACCTGGCCGAAGAATTGCCGTTCGTCGCGCGCAGGTAGTCTGCCTGGCGCGCCTGCAAACGCTCAGGCTTCTGCGGGCCGCGGCGGAGGACGCGACTGCTCGAACGCGTCGAGCACTTGCTGGTAGTGCTCGATTCGGCGCAGGCGGGCGCCGTAGTGTTGCACCAGCGTCGCCGCTGCATAATTGCCGAAGCTCGCCGCCGCCCGGGCTTCCATCCCGTGCGCCCAACCGTACAGGCAGGCGCCGGCGTACATGTCTCCGGCGCCATTCGAGTCGCGGGCCTCGACCTCGAAACCCGGCACGGCCACGGCTCGGCCCCGGTTCACCGTCATGCTGCCACGGTGGCCCAGGGTCACGTTGCAGGTGTGGGCAATGTCCTTCAATTCTGCGATGGCGATATCGAGTCGGTCGCTCCGCGCCCAGGTCAGTGCCTCTTCCTCGTTGCAGAACAGGTAGTTCACACCGTTGCCGAGCATTTGCTCGAGATTGTCCCGGAACAGGGTGACGATGCTCGGGTCCGACATGCTCACCGCAGTTGCCACCCCGTGCTCTTCAGCGAGCCGCCGGCAGGCGGTCGCGGCTTCCAGCCCCTCCGAAGCGGAACCGACATACCCCTCGACATAGAAGATCCGGGCCTTCGACAGCGCCGATTCATCGATTTCCGCGGTGCCGAGCGCACTCGATACGCCGAGAAAGGTATTCATGGTCCGCTCGGCGTCCCGGGTTACCAGGACGAGGCAGCGCCCCGATCTGCCGGAGCCGGTAGCAGCGCCGGGATTGCTGTCGATTCCGAATCTCTCCAGGCTGTCCAGAAAGAAGCGGCCGGTTTCATCGTCTGCGACCTTGCAGGAGTAAAAGCCGCTGCCGCCGAACCCCTGAACGGCGACAACGGTGTTGGCGGCGGACCCGCCGCTGCTGCGTTCGGGTTGCAGACCGGAGAGGTCCTCCGCCAGGTCGACGATGCGCGCCTCGTCGACCAGGGTCATGTGGCCCTTTGCGATTCCATGCCTGACCAGAAAGGCATCGTCGACGCGGTATTCCATGTCAACCAGGGCATTGCCCAGCCCGTAGACGTCGTACACTTCGGGTTCCGCCGTTATTGACGACCGCAGTAACTTGTTCATGAACGGGTCGGGCTAAAGCTCGGAGAATGCGGCGTCGGCCGCGGCCAGGGTGGTATCGAGCACGTCCTGCGTATGGTGCAGGCCCAGGAATCCTGCCTCGAATGCGCTCGGCGCCAGGTAGACACCGCGGTCGAGCATGCTGTGAAAGAAGCGCCTGAACGTATCGACGTTCGATTTTGCCACGTCGCTGAATGCAGTGACCTTCTCGGGAGCGTCGAAGAACAGGCTGAACATGCCGCAGACGGAATTGACCGTCAGCCTGCGGTCATGGCGCCCGGCCAGTTCGCGGAAACCGTCCGCGAGGCATCGGGTGCGTTCCGCGAGTACCACGTGGAACTGCTCGTCCAGCGATTTCAGGGTGGCGATGCCCGCGGCCACGGCCAGCGGGTTGCCCGACAACGTTCCAGCCTGGTAGACGGGTCCGGCGGGGGCGATGCGATCCATGACGGCCGCGCTGCCGCCGAAGGCGCCGATCGGCAGGCCGCCGCCGATGACCTTGCCCAGGGTCGTCAGGTCCGGCGTTACGCCGTAAAGCGCCTGGGCGCCGCCGGGTGCAACGCGGAAACCGGTCATTACCTCATCGAATATCAGCAGGCTCCCGGTGGCGCTGGTGATTTCGCGCAAGCCATCCAGAAATCCCGGTACCGGAGGTACGCATCCCATGTTGCCGGCCACCGGCTCCAGGATCACGGCGGCGATCTGCCCGGCGTATGCATCGAATGCCCCGCGCACCGCGTCGAGATCGTTGAAACCCAATGTCAGCGTTTTCGATGCCACGGCATCGGGAACACCGGGAGAGTTGGGGATGCCGAGGGTCAGGACTCCGGAGCCGGCCTTCACCAGCAGCGAGTCCGAATGCCCGTGGTAGCAGCCGTCGAACTTGACGATGAGGTCGCGGCCGGTGAAGCCTCTGGCGAGCCGGATGGCGGACATGGTGGCCTCGGTGCCGGAGTTGACCAGCCGGAGTTTCTCGATGCCCGGCACCATTGAAATGACCTGTTCCGCGAGTTCGGTCTCCTGTCCGGTCGGGGCTCCGAACCCGAGCGCGCGGCCGGCCTGGGCCTTGACGGCCTCGATGACGCCGGCGTGGCGGTGTCCGAGCAGCATTGGGCCCCAGGAGGCCACATAGTCGATGTATCGGTTGCCGTCGACATCCTCGATAAAGGCGCCTTCGCCCGATTCGAAGAATACCGGATTGCCGCCGACGCCATGGAACGCCCTGACGGGAGAATTGACGCCGCCCGGAATCGAGCGCAACGCCCGCTCGAACAGAGCCCTGGATCTGCTGCGTTCCACAGGCCGTCAGAACGGTTTTACGACCGCGAGTACGGTCACGACGATCAGTGCCGCGGTGGGGATTTCGTTGAACAGGCGAAGGAATCTGTCGCCGGGAGCCGAATCGGCGGCCGCCAGCGTGCGCATGATCCGCGCGCAATAGTGGTGGTAGCCGATCAGAAGTACGACCAGGGCGACCTTGATCCAGAGCCAGGCCGCAGAACCGTAGACTTGCCAAGTCTCCACGAGAGCCCAGATGCCGAACACCAGCGTGGCGATCATGGCGGGGTTCATGATGATTCGGTAAAGCCTGGATTCCATGAGTGCAAAGCGTTCGCGACTGACCGCATCGGTGGCCGCCCGGTGGTAGACAAACAGCCTGGGCAGATAGAAGAGGCCCGCGAACCAGCACACCATGGCGATCAGGTGCGCCGCTTTTATCCACGGGTAAGCAGCGGAAACGACACTGTATTCGGTCATCGAATCGCCTCGGAAGGGCCAACGGCGCAGTGTACAGGGCACTTGGGGTCGGGAACACCTCGAGACGGGCCGACCGACCACCGCCTGCGCGGCGGCGCTGTTTCTGGAACGAAAGAGCCGTGACTGTTGCGAATTCACCGGTTGGGAGGAGCCCGAGTCGGCGCCCGGAGAAGCACTTCCGGTTGGGTGACGGCTGATATAGTTGCTGTCCTCTACCGGAGCCCAAGGGCGCTTGACTTGCCATGACCTTTGGCTTGGACAGAATTCGGGAACTCCGGCGCATGGCGGTGGCGCATGGCCTGAACAGAATTCGCAAACTCCGGCGCATGGCGGTGACGCATGGCCTGAACAGAATTCGCAAACTCCGGCGCATGGCGGTGACGCATGGCCTGAACAGAATTCGGAAACTCCGGCGCATGGCGGTGACGCATGGCCTGGACAGAATTCGGAAACTCCGGCGCATGGCCGTGGCGTACCGGGGGCAAAGGCTGCGTACCATCGTTCTTGTCGGAGCGGCGAGCGCGCTCGGCATCACAATCGTCCTGGCCTACCTGTGGAACACTCGGCCGTGGGATCTCTCCAGGGACGAGGTCGCCGACCACGGTGCGCGAATAGCAGCGCTGGAACTCGAACTCGAGGATGCCCGACGCCGGCTGGCGGATGCAAGTCTCGCTCGAGAAGTCGACCGGCAGGCGCTTTCGATTCAACGCGAAACCATCGCCGGATTGCAGGACACCGTTCGGGAATTGCGGGAACAACTGGGGTTCTTTCGCCGGATACTGGATGCTCCCCCACCGGGCCTGGCACTGGAGGTTGCCGAATTCGAGGTGACCGGCAGGGAGGAATCCGGCGCCTACCGATTTCGCGTGCTTCTCACCCGTTCCACGGAACGGGGCGACTGGATCAGTGGTACGGCGCGGCTCGAGGTGGCGGGTGTCGCGGGCGGCGGCCGCGAACTGTCCCTGCTGGAAAGCAACGGGCAGGATCCGAACCCGCTCAAATACAGATTCCGCTACTTTCAGCGGCTGACGGGTTCACTCAGTTTGCCGGATGATTTCCAACCCCTGCGGGTGACCGTGAAATTGTCACCCCGCGGCAATGATTCCGCCCAGGTCGAGCGTACATTCGATTGGCCCCGCCCGTTGTGACACACCGGGCGACAACGCTCGGATTGACGGCGACAATCGCTACAAACGCGTCGCTATTCTGCCCGGGGCGTTCGTCGATGGGCGATTGGCGCCCGAAAAGCGGACCGCGGCGTTCGTGCCTGCCGCCCATCGGCAATCCGGAGGGCGACGGCACCGTGGGTCGATTCGCCGCCACGCGGTATAATTCGGGCAGATTCGGTGGAATGGCAGATTATGTCCTGGCAGGCGCAGATTGCGTTGTCGGAGCGCGCGGCCGACAAGGTGCGGCAGCTCATCGCGGAGGAGAGCGACGAACTCAAGCTCCGGGTGTTCGTCACGGGCGGGGGTTGCAGTGGGTTCTCATACGGTTTCACGTTTGATGAAGCCGTTGCCGACGACGATGCCGTCGTGGAGCGCGACGGCATCACCATGGTCGTGGACAGCCTGAGTTATCAATACCTTTCCGGTTCCGAGGTGGACTACAAGGAAGATCTGCAAGGGTCTCAATTCGTGGTCAGCAATCCGAATGCCGCTTCGACCTGCGGTTGCGGTAATTCATTCGCGATCTGAATCGCACGCGCCTCCCTCCGGAATACGCAACCAGGCGTGTCGTCGATGGCCGCCGACCCCGGGCGGGCATTCAGGCGACGTAGACCCCCCCGAGAATTCGCGGTCCGCTGGCCCCGGTAACCTCCGGCGCGTTGCCGGGCGCCTCGATCAGACGCCGGTGCGCAAGCCACGCAAAGGCTGCGGCCTCGATGGCGTCGCCGTTCCAGCCATGCTCGTCGGTGGTTTGCACGGGACGACCGGCCAATACCGACAGGCGTTCCGTCAGAAGCAGGTTCAAGCGGCCTCCTCCACAGACGAGCAGGCGCTGAACCGAGGGCGCCCAGCGATTCAGGGCGTCGACGATCGAGCCGGCGGTAAATTCCACCAGTGTGCGCTGGACGTCTCGGGGGTCGAACTCGAAATCGAGCATCGAGTGAAGCCAGTCGAGGTTGTAGCGTTCCTTGCCGGTGCTCTTCGGTGGCGGGCGTTGCAGATAGGGGTCTGCCCGCAAAGTGCGCAACAATTCCGGAATGACGCTGCCGCCGGCCGCCCAGGCGCCCTCGGCGTCGTAGTGCCGGCCGGTGTGCGCCTCGCACCAGGCATCCAGCAGGGCGTTGCCCGGACCGGTGTCGAATCCGCTCAGGGGTTCGAGTACGGTGATGTTGCCGATACCACCGATGTTGACGATCGCCCGGTTCTCGGCGTCGCTGGCAAAGATCCTCGCGTGAAACGGCGGAACCAGCGGCGCAGCCTCGCCGCCGGCCGCCATGTCGCGCCGCCGGAAGTCGGCCACGGTCGTGATCCCGGTAATCTCCGCGATCCGGCTCGGGTCGCCGATTTGCAGCGTGAACGGGGAAGCATCCTCCGGGCGGTGCCTGACCGTTTGGCCATGGCTGCCGATGGCGCGCGGTTCGCCGTCGGGCAGGTTCATTCCCGTCAGGAAATCCTTGATGGATTCTCCGATGAATCTGCCTAGAGCGGTGTCCGCACGGCCGAGCCGGTCGAGGTCATCGTCGATGCCCTGTCCCAGTTGCAGCAGTGCCTTGCGCAGGGTATCGGGCAGCGGTCGAGTCTCATGGGCAAGCAGGCGGGTGGCGTTGGGGTCGATACCGACCAGCGCGAGGTCGAGACCGTCGACGCTGGTACCGGTAATGGCGCCGACGTACAGCAGCTTACCGGCTCACGTAGGCCAACTGTGTCTGTTTGCGGCTGTCCAGCAGGGCGAAGAGGGGCTCGGCCGTTTGCCTGAAGCGCTCCAGTTCGACGTTCGGTACCGGGTCGGCGTCGGGCAAGAGGACCGTTCGGGGATTCTTGTGCACGCCGTGGACCAGGAACTCGTAGTGCAGGTGGGGCCCGGTAGCCCAACCGGTCGAACCGACGTAACCGATGGTCTGGCCCTGGCGAACGGTTGCATTGGCCCGCACGCCACGGGCGATTCTGGAAAGGTGGAGGTACTTGGTGACGAACTGTTCGCCGTGGCGGATGACGACAAAGTTGCCGTTCGGACCTGTCTTGTCCGCTTCGATCACTTTTCCGTCGCCGGAAGCCAGCACCGGAGTGCCCGTCGGAGCGGCATAGTCTATCCCCCGATGCGGCATGGCACGGTTCCAGAGCGGGTGTTTGCGCCTGAGATTGAAATTGGAACTGATGCGTGTGAATTTGACCGGAGCGCGCAGAAAGGCCTTGCGCATGCTCTTGCCGGCGGAGTCGTAGTAGTTCGAACGCCCGTTTGAATCCCTGAACAGGACGGCGCGGTAAACGTCCCCTCGATTGACGAGCTCGGCGGCAAGGATGTCGCCGTAGCCGATGAACTGCTCGTTGAGGTACAACTCCTCGAGCAGCACGTGAAACACGTCGCCCGCCCGGATGTCGAGTACGAAGTCGACGTCCCACTGAAAGATCTCCGCGAAGCGCATGGTCACGGAATCGTGGAGGCCGGCCCGCTGGCTGGCAACGAACAGGCTGTGGTCGATGGTGCCGTGACGATATTGCGTCACGCGGTCGGGTTCGACGATCACCTCGTTGCCATCGAAGCCGTCGCCTACCCGGGAGAACTCCAGGGTTTCCATGGGGCCCGGCGAATAGCTCAATTGCGTCAGCCGGTTGTCTGAATCGGTACTGATCGTCAGTCGATGCCCGGGATAGATCGACGTCAGCCGGGGCCCGAATGGTTGAGAGTTGACCAGCCGGTGGAGATCTCCTGCCGGTATGCCCCGGCGCTTGAACAGGATGGCAAGGTTGTCACCGGATCGGACCTCGAGCGTTTCTACGGTCGATTCGTTTTGATGGGGCGCCTTGGCCTGCTCCGCGGAAATCGGCGCGGTTTCGGAAACGGGGATCGGGAAATCGTGCTGGGCTGACAGTGCAAGTGCTTCGTGTGCGGGATAGACCTCGTCCTTCACGGGGGTGTGGATGAACCGGGCCACCACGAAGGGGCAGAGAACCAGCCCCAGGATGGCGATAGCGGCCACATGGGTGGAGGGAAACCTGCTACCCTTCAAGATCGAACGCGCCAAGGAGGCTGCCGGGTTCTTTTCATTTGTCGGCTCTGTGGAAAAGTCTCCGAAATTCGGAGAGTTAACGGATTAATCTCGCAACCAACTGAACAGGCGCGTAGTATATGGATTTATTCTCCCGTTGAAAGCCCGAGAAAGTGGACGATCTGTGGAGATTCCTTCGTTTCGAGCCTGTCCGGGCTCCGGCGCACCGGCAATTGGGGCTCGGTTTCCCCGGCATCACCGTGGGTCCGGGTTCCCCGATATAACCATTTTATCAATTAAATTAAGGGGTTATGACTTGTTTACCAGTGGTGGCAACCGTCTGCTCAGGTGGGGCGGCGCATGGCATTGAGTACACTGGAGGGGCGGGGTCTCGTCGTCCAGGTCTCGGATCGCGCAAGGCTCGGTGAGCACCTCGCTGCGTCTCCGCGAACGCTCTATTGTGGTTTCGACCCCACGGCTGACAGCCTGCACATCGGCAATCTCGTGCCGCTCTTGGCGCTCAGGCGCTTCCAGATCGAAGGACACCGGCCGATCCTGTTGCTTGGCGGGGCGACGGGATTGATCGGCGACCCGTCGTTCCGGGACGACGAACGGGGTCTCAACGACGAAGCGACGGTCGGAGGCTGGGTCGACAGGATTCGGCGGCAGGTCGAACCGTTCCTCGACCTCGAAGGCGCGTCCGGCGCCATCGTTGCGGACAACCTCGACTGGACGCGGGATCTGGACCTCATCCGGTTTCTTCGCGAGGTGGGCAAGCACTTCTCGGTCAATGCCATGATCCAGAGAGATTCCGTGAAGAGCCGGCTGGAACGAGCGGATGCCGGCATCTCCTATACGGAATTCAGCTACATGCTCCTGCAGGCCAACGACTATCTGGAGCTTGCCAGGCGCTACGATTGTTCGCTGCAGGTGGGCGGGAGCGACCAGTGGGGCAACATCGTTTCCGGCATCGACCTGGTGCGGCGGCGGCTGGGCCGCGAGGTCTTCGCCCTGACCTTGCCCCTCGTCACGCGAGCGGATGGCGTCAAGTTCGGAAAGACGGCCGACGGTGCAATCTGGCTCGACCCTGCGAGGACCTCCCCCTACAGGTTCTACCAGTACTGGCTGAACAGCGCGGACGCCGATGTCATCGACCTGTTGAAATATTTCACCTTTCTGGAACTCGCCGAGGTCGATGAACTGAAGGGCGAGGTTCAAAGGTCGCCGGAGTCGCGCTCTGCCCAGAAGCGGCTGGCCGAGGAAGTGACCGGGCTGGTTCATGGCCCGGAGGCGCTGCGTTCGGCGCAGCGAATCTCGAAGTGCCTGTTCGGGGGCGAGGTTCATTCGCTGGAGGAAGGGGATCTGGAGCAACTGCGGCTTGACGGCATGGATTGCTTCGAAATCGAGCATGGCGCGGGGCTCCTGACTGCCCTGGCACAGGGTGGCCTGGCCGCGTCCCTGAGCGCAGCCCGCAGGCTGGTCCGCGCCGGCGGGGTTTCGGTAAACGGCATCCGGCAGGACGACAGCGAACGCCGGCTGGACTTCTCGGATGCGCTCTATGGCCGGTATTATCTGCTGCGCCGCGGCAAGAAGAACTGGCAGATGCTCGTTCGGCGGAAGCGCGATTCTGCCGAATTGCGGCAGTCGGCACAGCAGAATGCAACAGCGTCTTGATTAGTATTCGAAGCGGCGTATAATCCGCACCCCTTGCCCCCACGCCACGTGCTGGGGGCCGCTCTTTAAAATGAAGTAAGTTGTTGTTCTATAAGTATTAAGTATATAGAACGACAAACAAGCCATTCGTGTGGGTGTCCGTTGCGCAACAGCGGAACGAACATCAATTCGCTTGAGCCCTGATGAAATCTCGTGCAAGGCAACTTGCACTGTTTTTAAACTGAAGAGTTTGATCATGGCTCAGATTGAACGTTGGCGGCAGGCTTAACACATGCAAGTCGAACGAGAAAGCACCTTCGGGTGCGAGTAAAGTGGCGGACGGGTGAGTAACGCGTAGGAACCTGCCCGGCAGAAGGGGACAACTCGGGGAAACTCGAGCTAATACCGTATGACATCTTTCGTTTTCACGACGAAGGATCAAAGGGGGCCTATCCTTGGAAGCTCCCGCTGCCGGAGGGGCCTGCGTTGGATTAGCTTGTTGGTAGGGTAATGGCCTACCAAGGCTACGATCCATAGCTGGTCTGAGAGGACGATCAGCCACACTGGAACTGAGACACGGTCCAGACTCCTACGGGAGGCAGCAGTGGGGAATCTTGGGCAATGGGCGCAAGCCTGACCCAGCCATGCCGCGTGTGTGAAGAAGGCCTTCGGGTTGTAAAGCACTTTCAGTGGTGAAGAAATGCCGGCGGTCAATAGCCGCAGGTCTTGACGTTAACCACAGAAGAAGCACCGGCTAACTCCGTGCCAGCAGCCGCGGTAATACGGAGGGTGCAAACGTTAATCGGAATTACTGGGCGTAAAGCGCGCGTAGGCGGTTCGGTAAGTGGGGTGTGAAAGCCCCGGGCTCAACCTGGGAATTGCATTCCAAACTGCCGGACTCGAGTATGGTAGAGGGAGGTAGAATTTCCTGTGTAGCGGTGGAATGCGTAGATATAGGAAGGAATACCAATGGCGAAGGCAGCCTCCTGGACCAATACTGACGCTGAGGTGCGAAAGCGTGGGGAGCAAACAGGATTAGATACCCTGGTAGTCCACGCCGTAAACGATGAGAACTAGCCGTTGGGCCCCTCGAGGGTTTAGTGGCGCAGCTAACGCGATAAGTTCTCCGCCTGGGGAGTACGGCCGCAAGGTTAAAACTCAAATGAATTGACGGGGGCCCGCACAAGCGGTGGAGCATGTTGTTTAATTCGATGCAACGCGAAGAACCTTACCACCCCTTGACATCCCCGGAACTTTCCAGAGATGGAAAGGTTCCTTCGGGACCGGGTGACAGGTGCTGCATGGCTGTCGTCAGCTCGTGTCGTGAGATGTTGGGTTAAGTCCCGTAACGAGCGCAACCCTTGTCCTTATTTGCCAGCGGGTAAAGCCGGGAACTTTAAGGAAACTGCCGGTGACAAACCGGAGGAAGGTGGGGATGACGTCAAGTCATCATGGCCCTCACGGGGTGGGCTACAAACGTGCTACAATGGGCGGTACAAAGGGCTGCGACCCAGCAATGGCGAGCGAATCCCAAAAAACCGTTCGTAGTCCGGATAGGAGTCTGCAACTCGACTCCTTGAAGTCGGAATCGCTAGTAATCGCGAATCAGAATGTCGCGGTGAATACGTTCCCGGGCCTTGTACACACCGCCCGTCACGTCATGGGAGTGGGTTGCACCAGAAGTAGCTAGTCTAACCTTTCATTCGAGAGGAGGACGGTTACCACGGTGTGGTCCATGACTGGGACGAAGTCGTAACAAGGTAGCCGTAGGGGAACCTGCGGCTGGATCACCTCCTTAAACCTAAAGTCCTGAGTGCTTCCGATGTCCGACTCGGTTCGGATTGACGGAGTGCAAGATCGGACGATTGGCTCACGGATCGATTCGGGCAGCCTCCGCGCGCCACATTCGGCGCAGGTTGCTGTTCGGCGTTCCCGGGTGTGCAACGGCGCCCACACGAATGGCTTGTGACTGCTTCGGACAGAGCGTTTTGGAGACTGCAGCGGGTCTGTAGCTCAGCAGGTTAGAGCGCACCCCTGATAAGGGTGAGGTCGGTGGTTCAAATCCACCCAGACCCACCAGTCAACCGGCGGTCGATGAATCAAGATCCTGCGAGCCTGCCATTCGATCGGAATGACGAGGATCGGGATCGAATCCATTCAGGCTTGCCACTCAAAAAAATCGAGGGGCCGTAGCTCAGCTGGGAGAGCGCCTGCCTTGCACGCAGGAGGTCAGGAGTTCGATCCTCCTCGGCTCCACCAAATCCGCAACGTGAATCCATAATCCGAGAACCCGCCTCCGATGGTCAAGTTCGCCTTCGCCATCGGATGTGGGCTTTCGTGTCCGCTGAACTCCGGTTCGACGGTCAGCCCCGTTCTTTAACAATTCAGAGATATGTAGCCGCATTGTTATTCAATGCAATGACAACGCGGGTAGCTTGCCGTACCGACGGCAAGCGAACTTTGTCGTAATGCACAGAGTAGCGGGTGTCTTGCCCCAGGGTGAGGCAACTGCCGAGAATGACGACAAGGCAAGTGCTTCGCTCCAGGGTGAGGTAACTGCCTTGACTTGCAACAAGGCAAGTGCCTGGCCCCAGGGTGAGGTAACTGCCTTGAATTACGACAAGGCAAGTGCCTGGCCCCAGGGTGAGGTAACTGCCTTGAATTACGACAAGGTAAATAGATGCGTCTTGGTGCGGCTTCGAATTGCTACCGCAATCCCGAAGTCGCCCGGCAACGAGAAACCATGTAGTAGTACCAACTGGCGTGTTGGATTATATGGTCAAGCAATTAAGTGCATCTGGTGGATGCCTAGGCAGCGGAAGGCGATGAAGGACGTCGTAGCCTGCGATATGCCTCGGGGAGCCGGCTAACAGGCTTTGATCCGGGGATTTCCGAATGGGGAAACCCACCGCGCAAGCGGTATTCATACCTGAATACATAGGGTATGAAGGCGAACCCGGGGAACTGAAATATCTAAGTACCCGGAGGAAAAGAAATCAACCGAGATTCCCTCAGTAGCGACGAGCGAACGGGGACCAGCCCTTAAGCCACCGATCCGTTAGTGGAAGTATCTGGAAAGTTACGCGATACAGGGTGACAGCCCCGTACACGAAAACGGATCTTTGGTGAAATCGAGTAGGACGGGACACGTGAAACCCTGTCTGAACTGTCTTTTGACGAGGGGGGACCATCCTCCAAGGCTAAATACTCTCCGCTGACCGATAGTGAACCAGTACCGTGAGGGAAAGGCGAAAAGTACCCCTGCGAGGGGAGTGAAATAGACCCTGAAACCGGATGCATAC
Organism: Candidatus Azophilus sp.; assembly: GCA_965221465.1. GTDB lineage: Bacteria > Pseudomonadota > Gammaproteobacteria > Pseudomonadales > Azotimanducaceae > Azophilus. The sequence continues at coordinate 3,164,697 of OZ244892.1, read as the reverse complement.
AAGCAGTGGGAGCCTGCCGAGCCCCGACCCTTTGGAAATGTCCTTCGGGACAAGATCCGTCAGGTCGGATTGCAACGTGGGTGACTGCGTACCTTTTGTATAATGGGTCAGCGAGTTACTTTTACTGGCAAGGTTAACCGTATAGGGGAGCCGTAGGGAAACCGAGTCTGAACAGGGCGATTCCAGTCGGTATGAGTAGACCCGAAACCGAGCGATCTAGCCATGGGCAGGGTGAAGGTTGAGTAACATCAACTGGAGGCCCGAACCCACTAATGTTGAAAAATTAGGGGATGACCTGTGGCTCGGAGTGAAAGGCTAATCAAGCTCGGAGATAGCTGGTTCTCCCCGAAATCTATTTAGGTAGAGCCTCTCGTTTTTCACCGCCGGGGGTAGAGCACTGTTTGGGCTAGGGGGTCACCTAGACTTACCAACCCCATGCAAACTCCGAATACCGGTGAGTGCAATCGAGGGAGACACACGGCGGGTGCTAACGTCCGTCGTGGAAAGGGAAACAACCCGGACCGCCAGCTAAGGTCCCCAAGTGACAGTTAAGTGGGAAACGATGTGGGAAGGCCCAGACAGCCAGGAGGTTGGCTTAGAAGCAGCCATCCTTTAAAGAAAGCGTAACAGCTCACTGGTCGAGTCGGCCTGCGCGGAAGATGTAACGGGGCTCAAACTGTCCACCGAAGCTGCGGATGCAGCGCCCTTGCGGTGCTGCATGGTAGGGGAGCGTTCTGTAAGCCGGTGAAGGCGGACCGGGAGGTCCGCTGGAGGTATCAGAAGTGCGAATGCTGACATGAGTAACGATAAAGGGGGTGAAAATCCTCCTCGCCGGAAGACCAAGGGTTCCTGCGCAACGCTCATCGGCGCAGGGTGAGTCGGCCCCTAAGGCGAGGCCGAAAGGCGTAGTCGATGGGAAGCAGGTTAACATTCCTGCACCAATCGCAACTGCGATGGGGTGACGGAGAAGGCTAGGCGGGCCTGGCGATGGTTGTCCAGGTTTAAGCATGTAGGCCGGGGTCTCAGGAAAATCCGGGATTCCAAGGCTGAGGTGTGATGACGAACCGCTCTTATACGAGCGGGAAGCGGTTGATGCCATGCTTCCAAGAAAAACCTCTAAGCTTCAGGTTGCGACTGACCGTACCCCAAACCGACACAGGTGGTCGGGTAGAGAATACCAAGGCGCTTGAGAGAACTCGGGTGAAGGAACTAGGCAAAATGGCACCGTAACTTCGGGAGAAGGTGCGCCGCTGACGGTGACGGGGCTTGCCCCCTGAGCTGCCGGCGGCCGAAGATACCAGGTGGCTGCGACTGTTTATTAAAAACACAGCACTCTGCAAACTCGCAAGAGGACGTATAGGGTGTGACGCCTGCCCGGTGCCGGAAGGTCAATTGATCAGGTTAGGCTTCGGCCGAAGCTTGTGATCGAAGCCCCGGTAAACGGCGGCCGTAACTATAACGGTCCTAAGGTAGCGAAATTCCTTGTCGGGTAAGTTCCGACCTGCACGAATGGCGTAACGATGGCCACACTGTCTCCACCCGAGACTCAGTGAAATTGAAATCGCGGTGAAGATGCCGTGTACCCGCGGCTAGACGGTAAGACCCCGTGAACCTTTACTATAGCTTCGCACTGGACTTTGACTTGGTTTGTGTAGGATAGGTGGGAGACTTCGAAGCGAAGGCGCTAGCCTTCGTGGAGTCGTCCTTGAAATACCACCCTGGTCAAGTTGGGGTTCTAACTCAGGTCCATTATCTGGATCGAGGACAGTGTGTGGTGGGTAGTTTGACTGGGGCGGTCTCCTCCTAAAGAGTAACGGAGGAGCACGAAGGTACACTCAGCATGGTCGGAAATCATGCAGTGCGTGTAAAGGCAGAAGTGTGCTTGACTGCGAGGCTGACGGGCCGAGCAGGGTCGAAAGACGGTCTTAGTGATCCGGTGGTTCTGTATGGAAGGGCCATCGCTCAACGGATAAAAGGTACTCCGGGGATAACAGGCTGATACCGCCCAAGAGTTCACATCGACGGCGGTGTTTGGCACCTCGATGTCGGCTCATCACATCCTGGGGCCGAAGCCGGTCCCAAGGGTATGGCTGTTCGCCATTTAAAGTGGTACGCGAGCTGGGTTTAGAACGTCGTGAGACAGTTCGGTCCCTATCTGCCGTGGGCGTTTGAGATTTGAGAGGAGCTGCTCCTAGTACGAGAGGACCGGAGTGGACGAACCTCTGGTGTTCCGGTTGTCACGCCAGTGGCATCGCCGGGTAGCTATGTTCGGAAGGGATAACCGCTGAAAGCATCTAAGCGGGAAGCCCCCCTCGAGATGAGATCTCACCAAATCTTCTGGATTTCTGAAGGGCCCTCGTAGACGACGAGGTTGATAGGCAGGGTGTGTAAGCGTCGCGAGGCGTTGAGCTAACCTGTACTAATTGCCCGTGCGGCTTGACCATATAATCGAGCATGCCAGTCTCGATGACTATGGACCTGTTGCTGACGCATCGCCCGCGTTGGGCTGCATATCTTCTGAATTTTTCGCCGACCGGCTCGGCCGGAGCGGCGAAACCCGGTTTGCCTGACGATACTAGCGTGCTGGAACCACCTGAATCCATCTCGAACTCAGCAGTGAAACGGCACAGCGCCGATGGTAGTGTGGGGTTTCCCCATGTGAGAGTAGGTCGTTGTCAGGCTTGATTTTTCCCTCCCTCGATTGCTTCGTCTCCATTGACTCCAGCCCCGCGGCAAGCCGCGGGGCGTCATCCCTGTTCGCATGACCCCAGCCGAGCAAGAGCAGTTTGCCGCATTGCTGGAACGGTTGGTGGCGGAAGGGAGCCTCCCGGAAGCCGAATTCGAAAAAATACCCATTGCGCCCACGGAGGTCGGCCTCGACGTCCGCCGCGGTCAGGTGTTCATGTCGCCCGACACGACGATTCTCGATCCGGGGCGGGTTCGTGCGGCACTCGCGCCCGACGCGGCGTCGTGGTTGCGGGAACTCGAGGTGCATCTGGTCATTGACTCCACCAACACTCGCATGATGGAAGCGGCGCGCATCGGTTCCATCGACGGCCTGTGCTGGTTCGCCGAACTGCAGACTTCCGGCCGGGGCAGGCGCGGCCGGAGCTGGATCAGTCCATTCGCGCGCAATCTCACCCTGAGCATGGGATTCGCCCTGGAAGGCGAACCGAGAGATGCGGGTGCCTTGAGTCTGGTCGCGGGGCTCGCGATTGCGGACTTGATCGACGGCATGGGAGTCCGAGGGGTCGCCCTCAAGTGGCCCAACGACGTGCTCGTCGGCGATGCCAAGGTATGCGGGGTACTGATCGAACTCGTTGCGCATCGCCGGCCGTTGGAGTGTGTCATCGGCATTGGGCTGAATCTGGACATGCCCGCCCGGACACGAGCTGTCATCGGGCAGCAGGTTGCGGCCCTCGGCGAGCATGGCGTCGTTGCCCGTCGCGACCGGGTGGCTGCCGGCCTCGTGACCAACCTGGTCCGTTACGTCGATGAGTTCAAGCGCATCGGATTTCGCGGCATGCGAGCCGCCTATGACGAGGTGCATTCCTGCCATGGCAGGTCCTGCCGGATCCTGCAAGTCAACGACCGTTTCGACGGCACCGTGCTCGGCGTAACCGACCAGGGCGAGCTGCGGATGCGGGGGTTTGACGGGGAACGCCGGTTCACCGGCGGCGAGGTTTCGTTGCGCCGACGTGACTAGGTCGTTCAATCGCCAAGCAGCCTGGTTTGTCGCTCTGGTCATTGCCAACGGGTTCCTGGCGCTGTTGCTTCATGGAGGACTCCTCGAGAAATTCCGGTCCGCGGAGTTGCCGAAATCGTCGTTGACCGCTGGCGCGGTCGGCAGTGCGCGGGTTTGTGCCGCCTGGGGCCCGTTTGCAGAGTTTGCTGCCATGAATGGACTGATGGCGCGGGTGGAGGCCATGGGGGGCGAAACCGACCTCGTCGTGGGGCAATTGGGCCTGCGGCCGGACTATCTGCTGCTGGTGGGTCCCCAAGGTTCCTTCGAGGCGGCCCGACGCGTTCGCGAGGAACTCCTGTCGCAGTCCATCGACAGTCATGTCGTCCCGAGCGGCCCGTTTGCCCGGGCGCTCGAGGTGGGCGTCTTTGCCGAACGGGCGCAGGCGCTGGAGCGTCGCGCGCGTGTCGAGCAACTGGGTTATTCCGTCGATTTGAAAGAGATGCAGCGAGCGGCAGCCGGGTTCCATCTGCTGGCCCGGCTGGACCGGATTTCCGCACTGCAATTGCCCCCCGCCATCGACTGTGAAGTCATTGCACCGGGTCACCGCTTTCTATAGAATCCCGCTCCCGTTTTCAGCCGCCATAGCTCAGCCGGTAGAGCAACTCACTTGTAATGAGAAGGTCCAGGGTTCGATTCCTTGTGGCGGCACCAGGGCACCGGTACAGACAGGGCTGGGCGCGGGGCTGAAAAAGGCAAGCGTTCCAATGGCTTGGCGATCCGAATTCGGCGCCGCAGCGGTTTGAATGCCCGGTAGCGAGGGTAGCGGCTTGAACCGTTGCCGAGTTTAGAGTGTGCGTCGTGCGTTCGTGGCAAGGGCCACGATTGCATGGCGTGTTTTGCGTTTTGGAAAGCCGGAACAGTCCGGTGTTGGAGGCAGCACAGGTAACAGCGGCAACTGGTTTCAGGTGGGGTTCCCGAGTGGCCAAAGGGATCAGACTGTAAATCTGACGGCTCAGCCTTCGAAGGTTCGAATCCTTCCCCCACCACCAGAGTGCCGGACAGGGCGGGTATAGTTCAGGGGTAGAACCTCAGCCTTCCAAGCTGATGACGCGGGTTCAATTCCCGCTACCCGCTCCATGTCGCGCCGAATGGCTGAATCGATTGATGGCGTTGCTCACATAGCTCAGCAGGTAGAGCACTTCCTTGGTAAGGAAGAGGTCATCGGTTCGAATCCGATTGTGAGCACCAGTATTGAGCCCGGGTCAGAGGGCACGGACAACCTTAGGACATCGCGAGGAAAAAATGGCTAAAGAACGATTCGAGCGGACCAAGCCGCACGTGAACGTGGGCACGATCGGTCACGTCGACCATGGCAAGACCACGCTGACGGCGGCGTTGACCAAGGTGTGTGCGGCGGCGCGCGGCGGTGAGATCCGGGAGTTCGACCAGATCGACAATGCGCCCGAAGAAAAGGCGCGCGGTATCACCATCGCCACCGCCCATGTCGAATACGAAAGCGAGAACCGTCACTATGCCCATGTCGACTGTCCCGGGCATGCCGACTACGTGAAGAACATGATCACCGGTGCTGCTCAAATGGACGGCGCGGTACTGGTGGTTTCCGCCGCCGACGGCCCCATGCCGCAGACACGTGAGCACATTCTGCTTTCCCGCCAGGTCGGCGTGCCGCGGATCGTCGTGTACATGAACAAGGCCGACATGGTGGATGACGAGGAACTGATCGAACTCGTCGAAATGGAAGTCCGTGAACTGCTCGATCAGTACGATTTTCCAGGCGACGACACGCCGATAGTCATAGGGAGCGCGCTGCAGGCGCTCGAGGGCGACGACAGCCAGTACGGCACGCAATCCATCAATGCCCTGCTCGATGCGCTGGACGACTACATTCCGCAACCCGAGCGCCCGGTCGATCAGCCGTTCCTCATGCCGATCGAAGACGTCTTCTCCATTGCCGGCCGTGGCACGGTGGTTACGGGCCGAATCGCCCGGGGGATCGTGAAGGTCGGGGACGAAGTCGAGATCGTCGGCATCAAGGAAACGCAGCGCACGACCTGCACGGGTGTGGAAATGTTTCGCAAGCTGCTCGACGAAGGGCGCGCCGGCGAGAACGTCGGCGTCCTGCTGCGCGGCGTCAAGCGGGACGAAGTGGAACGCGGCCAGGTGCTGGCGGTCCCGCAAAGCATCACGCCGCACACGGAGTTCGATGCGGAAGTATACGTGCTGTCCAAGGACGAAGGCGGCCGGCATACGCCGTTCTTCAAGGGCTATCGTCCGCAATTCTTCTTTGAGACGACGGATGTCACCGGCACCGTCGAACTGCCCAAGGATGTCGAGATGGTGATGCCCGGAGACAACGTGAACATGGCCGTTCAGTTGATTTCGCCCATTGCGATGGAAGAGGGACAACGCTTTGCCATACGCGAAGGCGGGCGTACGGTCGGAGCCGGAGTCGTTACCAAGATTTCCCACTGACGAGGCGCAGACTCAGACCGACACGATGTCGGTCGTCGGCTCGACAGGTGGTTCATTTGTAGATTCGACCCGCGAGCAAGAGGTCTGGCGGGGCGACGCCCAAGCGAGACAAGTGGGCATTGAGCGGGGACAAACTCGACCCATTCGATAGTTTGTCCTCGAACACGACGTTCTGCGCAAACGACGTTTTGCGAACGCGAGGTATAGAAGGCCAGTAGCTCAATTGGCAGAGCAGCGGTCTCCAAAACCGCAGGTTGGGGGTTCGATTCCCTCCTGGCCTGCCAGTTTCGGCTGAACTCGCGGTTGATGAATGGTATTGGTTCTTTTGAGATGAGACAGCATTCCGAGTGTCTTCTCGCCGTTCCTGCGCCCCTCGGGGCAGCGGGGCAGTGCCATGCCGCGCGGGAGCAAAAGCCTTGAATGCCCCAGCGGAAACCATGGCGGGTCTCGACTGGCTGAAATGGCTGGTCACGGCGGTCCTGTTGAGCCTCGGCATATTCGGCAACTGGTATTACCAGGACGAGTCGCTGTTGCTGAGGGTGCTCGGACTCGTGGGTATTGCCACGGTGGCCGTTGGAATCGCGCTGCAGACCGAACGTGGCCGGGCCATCTGGTCGCTGTTCAAGGAGTCGCGGGCCGAGATCCGGCGGGTCGTCTGGCCGACCCGGCAGGAAACCTTGCAGACAACGGTTATCGTACTGGTTCTGGTGCTGGTCTTTGCACTGATTCTCTGGCTTCTGGACTCGGGGCTCAGTTGGCTCGTGTCCTCCGTAATCGGATAGAGGCGATGACGGAAGCAACGGCAACGCAGAAGAAATGGTACGTGGTGCACGCTTATTCGGGGTTCGAGAAGAACGTGGCGCGCACGCTCGAGGAGCGCGTCGGCCTGTCACCGGTCAAGGAGTGCTTCGGCAGGATCATGGTGCCGACGGAACCCGTCGTGGAGATGCGCGCCGGGCAGAAACGCCGAAGCGAGCGAAAGTTCTTCCCGGGTTACGTGCTCGTGGAAATGGAGTTGAACGACGAGACCTGGCACCTGGTAAAAAAAACGCCCCGGGTAATGGGGTTCATAGGCGGCACTGCGGATCATCCGGCGCCTCTCACCGACAAGGAAGCCGGAGCGATTCTCGACCGTGTCGATGCAGGCAGCGAGAAAGCGAGGCCCAAGATCGTCTACGAGCCGGGAGAGCTTGTCCGGGTGGTCGATGGCCCGTTCAACGACTTCAATGGCGAGGTCGAAGAGGTCAACTACGAGAAGAACCGCCTGCGGGTGTCCGTCACCATCTTCGGGCGCTCGACACCGGTTGAACTCGACTTCGACCAGGTGGAAAAGGGCTGAGGCGAAAAGCGGCGTTCCGGGAACCGAGGTTATGGCCAAGAACACGAAACGGGTAAGCACGTACATCAAGCTGCAAGTGCCGGCCGGGCAGGCCAATCCGAGCCCTCCGGTCGGCCCGGCGCTTGGACAGCACGGCGTCAACATCATGGATTTCTGCAAGGCATTCAATGCCCAGACCCAGAACCTCGAGCAGGGCATGCCGACGCCCGTGGTGATTACGGTGTACGCCGACCGCACGTTCAGCTTTGTCATGAAGTCGCCGCCCGCCTCGGTTCTGCTGCGCAAGGCCGCCCGCATCGACAAGGGCAGCGGCGAGCCGAATCTCAACAAGGTCGGCCAGGTGACGCGGGCACAACTCGAAGAGATCGCCAGAATAAAAGACCCCGATCTGACCGCCGCGGACATGGACGCGGCGGTGCGGACCATCGCCGGAAGCGCCCGCAGTGCCGGCATCGAAGTGGAACCGGAGGCTGTCTAGTGGCAAAGCTCAGCAAACGCATGCGCGCCATCGCAGAGCGTGCCGAAAAGCACAAGGATTACCCGATCGACGAGGCCGTGTCGCTGCTGTCCGAACTGTCCAACACGAAGTTCAAGGAGAGCATCGATGTATCGGTCAATCTCGGCGTGGACGTGCGCCGCTCGGATCAGACCCTGCGCGGTGCGACGACGCTGCCCCATGGCACCGGGAAAACGGCTCGTATCGCCGTGTTCGCGCAGGGCGATCAGGCAACTCGGGCCGAGGAGGCGGGTGCCGATGTGGTCGGCCTCGACGACCTTGCGGAGCGGCTGCAGGGCGGCGACCTGAATTTCGACGCGATCATTGCCACGCCGGAAACCATGCGCGTGGTCGGCAAACTCGGCAGGCTACTCGGTCCCCGGGGGCTCATGCCCAATCCGAAGACCGGCACCGTAACCGCGGACGTCGAAACCGCCGTCCACAATGCCAAGGCCGGCCAGGTCAAGTTTCGAACCGACCGCGGAGGCATCGTTCATGGCAGCGTCGGTCAGGTGGGTTTTACCGCGACCCAGATCAAGGAGAACGTGGAAGCCCTCGTCTCCGACCTCAAGAAGGCCAAACCCGCTGCCGCCAAAGGCGTCTATCTGAAGAAGATCACGTTGTCGACAACCATGGGGCCGGGCGTTTCCATCGATCAATCGACGCTGGACGTCTGACGGGCAGATGACCCGGCACATGAGCCAGCCCATGAGAAAACAGCGACCGGCTGCAGGCTCGATTCGCTCGACGACCGAGTCCGCGAACGGCAGTAACCGGCAAGGGCGAACCGGGATTACGCAGGGAACAGGAGTTGCCAGGTGGCATTGAGGCTGAGTCAGAAGCAGGACATCGTTCTCGAGGTCAACCGGGAGGCCGGCGAGGCACTCTCGGCGGTACTTGCCGACTACCGGGGAATGACGGTCAGCGAAATGACGGACCTGCGCAGCAAGGCGCGGGAAAGCGGGGTTTACCTGAAGGTCGTGCGCAACACGCTGATCAGGCGCGCCGTCGAAGGCACCGAATACGAATGCCTGAACGATGCCCTTGTCGGGCCGACGCTGCTGGCGTTTTCGAGAGGCGAACCCGGTTCCGCAGCCCGTCTGCTCAAGGAATGCGTGCGCGAGTACGAACCGCTGTCGATCAAGGCGCTGTCGATCGGGGGGCAATTGCTGGATGCGGGTCAGATCGACCGGGTGGCGGATCTGCCGACCCGGGAAGAAGCCCTGTCCCTGCTGATGGCCGCCATGCAGGCCCCGATTGCGAAGCTGGCGAGAACGCTCGGCGAAGTGCCCGGCAAGCTGGCGAGAACGATCGCCGCAATACGCGACGCCAAGGATTCCGGCAGCCAGTGAATCGAGCGGCTGCGCTGGAAAACAATTGTTGAATCGAGGAGATTGAAATAATGGCATTGTCCAAAGACGACATCCTGAACGCCATCGCCGAAATGAGCGTCATGGAAGTGGTGGAACTGATTCAGGCCATGGAGGAGAAATTCGGCGTCTCCGCGGCAGCCGCGGTGTCCGTCGGGCCTGTAACGGCAAACGGCGATGCCGGCGCCGACGCCGGCGCCGAGGAACAGACCGAGTTCGACGTCATCCTGAGTTCCTTCGGGGACAAGAAGGTCAACGTGATCAAGACGGTTCGCGGGATCACCGGCCTCGGCCTCAAGGAGGCGAAGGCACTGGTCGATGGCGCCCCTTCGCCTGTCAAGGAAGGGGTCACCAAAGAAGAAGCCGAAGATATCCAGAAACAACTCGAAGAAGCCGGCGCGCAGGTCGAGCTCAAGTAGTTGAGCCCGGCTCTCGCATTTCCGCTGACCCTCGGCAGGGGCGTCGGCTTTTTGTCGTTACGAGAACGCACACGCGTGGGAGATTCGAATGGCGTATAGCTTCACCGAGAAAAAGCGCATCCGCAAGGACTTCGGCAAGCTGCCGGCATCCATGCAGATTCCCTACCTGTTGGCGATTCAGGTGGACTCCTACGGGAAGTTCCTGCAGGCCGACACGAAGCCCGCCAAGCGGGAGAGGGTCGGGTTGCATGCCGCCTTTCAGTCGGTGTTCCCGATTCAGAGCTACTCGGGCAACGCGGAGCTGCGTTACGAGGAATATCGGCTGGGACAGCCGGTATTCGATGTCAAGGAATGCGTGCTGCGGGGCGCAACCTATGCGGCGCCGCTGCGTGTCAAGGTTCGCCTGGTGATCTACGATCGCGACTCTTCGGCGAAAAAAGTCAAGGAGGTCAGGGAGCAGGAAGTCTACATGGGGGAAATTCCCCTGATGACCGAGAACGGCACCTTCGTCATCAACGGTACGGAACGCGTCGTCGTTTCGCAGTTGCATCGCTCCCCGGGGGTTTTCTTCGATCATGACCGGGGCAAGACGCACAGTTCCGGCAAGCTGCTTTACTCGGCGCGTGTCATACCCTATCGGGGCTCCTGGCTCGATTTCGAATTCGACCCCAAGGATTGCGTCTTCGTTCGCATCGACCGGCGCCGCAAGCTGCCGGCAACGATCGTCCTCAGGGCATTCGAGTATTCCAGCGAGCAGATCCTCGAGATGTTCTTCGACAAGAACGTCTTTCACGTCAAGAAGAACGGGTTTTCCGTGGACCTCCAGGCCGAGCGCCTGCGAGGCGAGGTGGCGTCGTTCGACATCAAGGACCGGCAGGGGAACGTCATCGTGGAGGCGGGCCGCCGCATAACCGCACGCCATGTCCGCCTCCTGCAGGATAGCGGCCTCAAGCGTCTCGACATACCGCGCGACTACATCCTCGATCGCATCACCGCCAAGGACGTCGTCGACGAATCCACCGGCGAGATCGTGCTTCCCTGCAATTCGGTCATTACCGACGAGGAACTCGAACGCATGCTGGAACTCGGGGTTTCCAGGATCGAGACCATCTACACAAACGATCTCGATTGCGGCCCGTACATCTCGGATACCCTGCGCATCGACCTCACCAGCAATCGCCTCGAAGCACTCGTGGAAATCTACCGCATGATGCGTCCCGGCGAACCGCCGACAAAGGAAGCCGCGGAAAACCTGTTCAACAACCTGTTCTTCACCAGCGAGCGCTACGACCTGTCCGCCGTCGGGCGCATGAAATTCAATCGCCGCCTCGGCCGCGACGACATTGCCGGCGAGGGCATCCTGACCAAGGAAGACATCATCGATGTGTTGAAGACGCTGATCGACATCCGCAACGGGCGTGGTTCCGTCGACGATATCGATCACCTCGGCAACCGTCGGGTCAGGTCCGTGGGCGAGATGTCCGAGAACCAGTTTCGCGTCGGGCTGATCCGCGTCGAACGAGCGGTCAAGGAACGCCTGTCGCTGGCCGAGTCGGAAGGCCTCATGCCTCAGGACATGATCAACGCCAAGCCGGTGGCCGCTGCCATCAAGGAGTTCTTCGGTTCGAGCCAGCTTTCCCAGTTCATGGACCAGAACAACCCCCTTTCGGAGGTTACCCACAAGCGTCGCGTCTCGGCACTCGGGCCGGGTGGCCTGACCCGGGAGCGGGCGGGTTTCGAGGTTCGCGACGTGCACCCCACCCATTACGGACGGGTCTGCCCGATCGAGACGCCGGAAGGGCCGAACATCGGCCTCATCAACAGCCTGGCGGCATATGCCCGCACCAACGAATACGGCTTTCTCGAATCGCCCTATCGTAAAGTGGTCAATGGCAGGGTCACCAAGCAGATCGAGTACCTGTCCGCCATTGACGAGGCCGAATACGTCATCGCCCAGGCGAGTTCGCCGCTGGACAACAAGGGCGCCTTCGTCGGCGAATTCGTCGATGTGCGGCATCGGAACGAATTCACCAGGACGGCGCCCGAAAACGTCGACTACATGGACGTTTCGCCCAAGCAGGTGGTTTCCGTCGCTGCGTCGCTGATTCCGTTTCTCGAGCACGACGACGCCAACCGGGCGCTCATGGGCTCGAACATGCAACGTCAGGCAGTGCCGACCCTGCGTGCCGAGAAACCCCTGGTCGGCACGGGCATGGAACGGCATGTTGCCCGCGATTCGGGTGTCTGCGTGATCGCCGACCGCGGCGGCGTGGTGGACAGTGTCGATGCCGGGCGGATCGTGGTGCGTGTGGCCGATGCGGAGACGGAAGCCGGCGAAGCCGGTGTCGACATCTACAACCTCACCAAGTTCACGCGGTCGAACCAGAACACCTGCATCAACCAGCGTCCGCTGGTAAAGCCGGGCGACAGGATCGCCCGGGACGACATACTGGCGGATGGCCCGTCGGTGGACACCGGAGAACTGGCGCTGGGGCAGAACATGCGGGTCGCGTTCATGCCCTGGAACGGATACAACTTCGAGGACTCCATCCTCGTTTCCGAACGGGTCGTGCAGGAAGACCGGTTCACCAGCGTGCACATCCAGGAACTGACCTGCATCGCCAGGGACACGAAGCTCGGTCCGGAGGAGATCACGGGCGACATTCCCAATGTCGGGGAGGGCGCGCTCTCCAAGCTCGACGAGTCCGGCATTGTCTATATCGGAGCGGAAGTCGGCGCCGGCGACATCCTGGTCGGCAAGGTCACGCCCAAGGGTGAGACTCAACTGACGCCGGAAGAGAAACTGCTGCGAGCGATCTTCGGCGAAAAGGCATCGGACGTGAAGGATACGTCGCTCAGGGTCCCGACCAGCGTCAAGGGAACGGTCATCGACGTGCGCGTCTTCACCCGCGACGGCGTCGAGAAGGATCAGCGCGCTCGGGATATCGAGCAGGACGAGCTGGCCGAAATTCGAAAAGACCTCGATGACGAATACCGCATCGTCGAAACCGCTACCTTCGAGCGGCTGAGGGCGGCGCTGACCGGCAACAAGGCAGCAAGCGGCCCGGGCGACATCCGCTATCAGGTCGTCGACGCCGACTACCTCAATGGGCTGGAGCGGGACGACTGGTTCAGGGTGCGCATGTCCGACGATGCGCTCAACGCCCAGCTCGAGAGGGCGGAGCGGCAACTCGACGAACGCCGCGAAGCCCTCGATGCGACTTATGCGGACAAGCGTTCGAAGCTCGAGAGCGGCGACGACCTGGCTCCCGGCGTGCTCAAGATCGTCAAGGTATACCTGGCCATCAAGCGCCGCATTCAGCCGGGGGACAAGATGGCGGGCCGGCACGGCAACAAGGGCGTGATTTCGGTGATCATGCCCGTCGAGGACATGCCGTTCGACGAAAGCGGTGAGCCGGTGGACATCGTGCTGAACCCGCTCGGCGTACCGTCGCGCATGAATGTCGGACAGGTTCTGGAAGCACACCTTGGCTGGGCGGCCAAGGGAATCGGCATCCAGCTCAATGCGCTCCTGGAAGCGCAAGCCAGGAATCCCGAGCTTCGCGAATACCTGCACAAGGTGTACAACACCATCGGTGAGCGGCAGGAGAACCTCAAGTCGCTGAACGAAGGGGAACTGCGGGAACTGGCGGAGAACCTCCGCGACGGGCTGCCGATCGCCACACCGGTGTTCGACGGCGCCTCCGAGAGCGAGATCAAGCAGATGCTGGCGTTGGCCGGTCTTCCGGAGAACGGGCAGACGGTTCTCTACGACGGGCGCACGGGCGAACAGTTCGATCGCCCGGTAACGCTCGGTTACATGTACATGCTCAAGCTCAACCACCTTGTCGACGACAAGATGCATGCCCGATCCACCGGCTCCTACAGCCTGGTAACCCAGCAGCCGCTGGGCGGCAAGGCGCAATTCGGCGGCCAGCGGTTCGGAGAAATGGAAGTCTGGGCCCTGGAGGCGTACGGGGCCGCCTATACGCTGCAGGAGATGCTCACGGTCAAGTCGGACGACGTAAGCGGCCGCACGACCATGTACAAGAACATTGTCGACAGCAACTTCCGCATGGAGGCCGGGATGCCGGAATCCTTCAACGTTCTCGTGAAGGAAATACGGTCCCTCGGCATCGACATAGAACTCGAGACCGAATGACCGCTTCGATCGGAACAGACGCAATGACCGAACGCATGGCAGACGGAGGAAGACCTTGAAGGACTTGCTGAATCTATTGAAGGATCAAGGGGATACGAACGAATTCGACACGCTTCGTATCGGTTTGGCTGCACCGGAGATGATCCGCTCCTGGTCGTTCGGAGAGGTCAAGAAGCCGGAAACCATCAACTACCGCACCTTCAAGCCGGAGCGCGACGGCCTGTTCTGCGCGCGCATATTCGGCCCCGTCAAGGATTACGAATGCCTGTGCGGAAAGTACAAGCGACTGAAACACAGGGGCGTGATCTGCGAGAAGTGCGGTGTCGAAGTGACGCTGGCGAAGGTGCGCCGCGAACGCATGGGGCACATCGAACTCGCAAGCCCGGTCGCACATATCTGGTTTCTGAAGTCGCTGCCGTCCCGGATCGGGCTGCTGCTCGACATGACCCTGCGCGACATCGAACGCGTACTCTACTTCGAGTCCTACGTGGTCATCGACCCGGGCCTCACGGACCTGGAGGTCGGCCAGCTTCTGACGGACGAGGAGTACTACGCGAAACTCGAGGAGTTCGGCGACGAATTCGAAGCCCGCATGGGTGCCGAAGCCATCCAGCAATTCCTGCTCGGCATGGACATGGAAGCGGAAATCGCAAGGCTTCGGGAAGAGATTCCCGCCACCAATTCGGAAACCAAGATCAAGAAGCTCTCCAAGCGGCTCAAGCTCATGGAAGCCTTCGTCAATTCCGGCAACCGGCCCGAATGGATGGTCCTGACGGTGCTGCCGGTTCTGCCGCCCGATCTGCGTCCGCTGGTGCCGCTCGACGGTGGGCGCTTCGCGACCTCGGACCTGAACGACCTGTACCGTCGGGTGATAAACCGCAACAACAGGTTGAAGCGGCTGCTCGATCTGTCCGCTCCGGACATCATCGTCCGCAACGAGAAACGCATGCTGCAGGAGTCTGTGGATGCGCTGCTCGACAACGGCCGCCGGGGGCGCGCCATCACGGGTTCCAACAAGCGGCCGCTCAAGTCCCTGGCCGACATGATCAAGGGCAAGCAGGGGCGGTTTCGGCAGAATCTGCTCGGCAAGCGGGTGGACTATTCGGGCCGCTCCGTGATCGTGGTCGGGCCGACGCTCAAGCTGCACCAGTGCGGGCTGCCCAAGAAGATGGCGCTGGAACTGTTCAAGCCGTTCATCTTCGGCAAGCTCGAGGCTCGGGGCATGGCGACCACCATCAAGGCTGCCAAGAAGATGGTGGAGCGTGAGACGGCGGAGGTCTGGGACATCCTGGCGGAGGTCATTCGCGAGCACCCGGTGCTGTTGAACCGGGCGCCGACGCTGCATCGCCTGGGCATACAGGCTTTCGAGCCGGTGTTGATCGAAGGCAAGGCCATCCAGCTCCATCCCCTGGTCTGCACCGCCTACAACGCCGACTTCGACGGCGACCAGATGGCGGTGCACGTGCCGCTGACGCTCGAGGCACAGCTCGAGGCCCGGGCGCTGATGATGTCGACCAACAACATCCTTTCCCCGGCCAGCGGTCAGCCGATCATCGTGCCGTCCCAGGACGTGGTTCTCGGCATCTATTACATGACCCGGGAAATGGTCAACGCCAGGGGCGAAGGGATGGTGTTCGCGGATACCGACGAGGTCCACCGCGCCTATCATGCCGGAGAGGTCGACCTGCATGCGCGCATCAAGGTGCGGGTGCCCGATTTCGCGGCTCCGGAGAACGGTGAGTCCGTTGCCCGTCTGGAGTTGACCGATACCACGGTGGGACGGGTTCTGCTCTACGACATCGTACCCAGGGAACTGCCGTTCTCCTCGGTCAACAAGACCATGGAAAAGAAAGCGATTTCGACGCTGATCAACGACTGCTACCGCAACGTCGGCCTGAAGGAAACCGTCGTTTTTGCCGACCAGCTCATGTACACCGGTTTTGCCCACTCGACATCGTCCGGTGCGTCCATCGGCGTCGACGACTTCGTCATACCCGACGAAAAGAACCGCATCATCGACGAGGCAGAATCGGAAGTTGCAGAAATCGAATCCCAATACGCATCGGGGCTGGTGACCCAGGGCGAAAAATACAACAAGGTCGTCGACATCTGGTCGCGTGCCAACGATATCGTCGCCCGGTCGATGATGGACGGCATATCGAAGGAAACGGTGGTCAACCGAACGGGCGAAGACGAACTGCAGGCATCGTTCAACTCCATCTACATGTACGCAGACTCCGGAGCCAGGGGATCGCCGGCCCAGATCCGGCAACTGGCGGGGATGCGCGGGTTGATGACGAGGCCCGACGGCAGCATCATCGAGAATGCCATCACGGCCAATTTTCGCGAAGGGCTCAACGTCAACGAGTACTTCATCTCGACCCACGGCGCTCGCAAGGGTCTCGCGGACACGGCACTGAAAACCGCCAATTCCGGGTACCTGACGCGCAGGCTGGTGGATGTGGCCCAGGATGTGGTGATCACCGAGCACGACTGCGGCACGTCCAGCGGGTTGACGGTTTCCGCCATCATCGAGGGGGGCGATGTGGTCGAACCCCTGGGCGACCGGGTGCTCGGGCGGGTTGTCGCCGAAGACGTGCTCGGCGGCGAGGGCGACGCGGTGCTCGTCCCGGCCGACACCGTCCTGGACGAGTCCTGGGTAGAGCGCCTCGACATGCTCGGAATCGACGAGGTCACGGTACGCTCGGCGATCACCTGCAACACCCGCTTCGGTGTCTGCTCGATGTGTTACGGCCGCGACCTTGCACGAGGGCGCCTGGCGAACGTCGGCGAGGCCATTGGTGTCATTGCCGCCCAGTCCATCGGTGAACCGGGCACGCAGTTGACAATGCGGACCTTCCATATCGGTGGCGCCGCATCGCGGGCCACCGCGATCGACAACATCCAGGTCAAGCATGGCGGAACGGTTCGCCTGCACAACCTGAAGACGGTTCAGCGCGAATCCGGTGAACTGATTGCGGTTTCCCGGTCCGGGGAAATTGCCGTTGCGGACGACCACGGCCGCGAACGGGAACGCTACAAGCTGCCGTACGGCGCCGTGATCTTCGTCGCCGACGGGGAAGCCGTGGAAGCCGGCCAGATGATTGCCCAGTGGGACCCGCATACCCACCCGATCGTCACGGAGGTAGAGGGTACGGTCGAGTTCCAGGAGATGGAGGAACGCCTGTCGATCAACCGTCAAACCGATGAACTGACCGGCCTGACCAACATTACCGTTCTGGATGCCAAGGACCGGCCCAGCGCGGGCAAGGATCTGCGTCCGGCGGTGCAGCTGCTGGACACGGAGGGCAACAAGGTCATGCTGCCGGGCAGCGATGTCCCGGCGCACTATTTCCTGCCGAGCGACGCCATTCTGAACCTCGAGGACGGCGAGCGTGTCGGTATCGGCGATGTCGTCGCACGCATTCCGCAGGAAGGGTCCAAGACCCGGGACATCACCGGCGGTCTGCCGCGCGTGGCGGATCTGTTCGAGGCGCGCAAGCCCAAGGAGCCTGCCATTCTCGCCGAAGCGACCGGCACGGTCAGTTTCGGCAAGGAAACCAAGGGCAAGCGGCGACTCGTGATCCTGCCGCCGGAAGGCGACCCGGTCGAAACGCTGATCCCCAAATGGCGGAATATCGGCGTATTCGAAGGGGAACATGTGGAAAAGGGAGAGGTCGTCTGCGACGGGCCGCCCAGCCCCCACGATATCGTTCGCCTGAAAGGGGTCGAAGAGTTCGCCAAGTACATCATCAACGAAATTCAGGAGGTGTACCGGCTGCAGGGCGTGACCATCAACGACAAGCACATCGAGGTCATTGTCCGGCAGATGCTGCGCAAGGTGGAAGTCGTCGATCCGGGTGATTCCGACCTCATTCGTGGTGAGCAGGTGGAGTACACGCGCATGCTCGAAACCAATGAAGCGCTTGCGGCCGAGGACAAGCAACCGGTCGAATGTCAACGTGTCCTGCTGGGGATCACCAAGGCGTCGCTTGCCACCGAGTCGTTCATTTCGGCGGCTTCCTTCCAGGAAACCACCCGGGTGCTCACCGAAGCGGCGGTTACCGGCAAGCAGGACCACCTGCGGGGCCTGAAGGAGAACGTGGTGGTGGGCAGGCTGATTCCGGCGGGAACGGGGCTGACGTATCACAACGACCGCAAACGCCGGCGCGCGGAAGAGGCGGCCGACCGCCTGGCCAAGGAACAGGGGGCCACGGCGGACGAGATCGAGGCGGCCCTCTCCGAGGCCTTGAGTTCCAGCGACTGAGTCCGCAAACGATTGCGGGCAGAGGTTGCGATCTATAGAATCGCGCCCCCTCCGTCTTGCGGGGTTGCCCTGGCTATCCGGGGAGCCCACCTGGGCGGGGGGGGATTGCGAGCCGACTGATAATGGAGGCACGGTGGCGACGATAAGCCAACTGGTCAGAAAACCGCGCAAGCGCAAGGCGCGGAAGAACATCGTTCCGGCGCTGCAGGGCAGCCCGCAGAAACGCGGGGTGTGCACGCGCGTCTACACGACCACGCCGAAGAAACCCAACTCGGCGCTGCGCAAGGTCTGCCGGGTGCGCCTGACCAATGGCCACGAAGTCACGTCGTACATCGGTGGCGAGGGCCACAACCTGCAGGAACACTCGGTGATCCTCATTCGCGGTGGCCGTGTCAAGGATCTGCCCGGCGTCCGCTATCACACGGTGCGGGGCACCCTGGACACCTCGGGTGTGTCCGACCGCAAGCAGGGGCGTTCCAAGTACGGAGCCAAGCGCCCGCGCTGACCGTAGCCACAATTGCCGATGCGGCGACGGCCCGGCCCGACGAGAACGCGGAGACCGGGTGCGAACTCGACTCGTTCGAACGTCCGTGCCGCGAACCAGAGGAAAAGTAAGGCCCCGGACCCGTCTCGGGGATCAACCTGAAGTGAGGAAAGAAACATGCCCAGACGCCGGGTCGCCGCCAAGCGGGAGATTCTTCCCGATCCGAAATACCACAATCAGACCGTTGCCAAGTTCATCAACCACGTGATGGTGAGCGGCAAGAAATCCGTTGCCGAGCGCATCGTCTACGGGGCGCTTTCTCGTATCGAGGAACGCGGACGGGTCGATCCGGTCGAGACGTTCGAAAAGGCGCTGGAGGCCGTCGCCCCCTTCGTCGAAGTCAAGTCCCGGCGTGTCGGTGGCGCCACCTATCAGGTGCCCGTTGAGGTCCGTCCTTCGCGCCGCGAGGCGCTGGCCATGCGCTGGCTCGTGGACTGTGCGCGTTCCCGGGGCGAGAAAACCATGGCGCTGCGGCTAGCCGGTGAGTTGATGGACGCAGCGGACGGCCGAGGCACCGCCGTGAAACGGCGTGAGGACACGCACCGTATGGCAGAAGCCAACCGCGCGTTCGCGCACTATCGCTTCTGACCCTCGGATTCCCTGATTACTCCAGTATGTTCGGATAGCGCCGATGGCTCGTGAAACTCCAATCAACCGATACCGGAATATCGGCATCGTCGCGCATGTCGATGCGGGCAAGACCACGTCCACCGAGCGGGTGCTGTTTTATACCGGGCTCTCCTACAAGATCGGCGAAGTGCACGATGGCGCAGCGGTCATGGACTGGATGGAGCAGGAACAGGAGCGGGGCATCACCATTACCTCTGCCGCAACCACCTGCTTCTGGCAGGGCATGAACCAACAGTACGAGCGTCATCGCGTCAACATCATCGACACCCCCGGTCACGTCGACTTCACCATCGAGGTCGAGCGCAGCCTCAGGGTTCTGGACGGTGCGGTGGTGGTTTTCTGCGGCACCTCCGGTGTCGAGCCGCAGTCGGAGACCGTCTGGCGGCAGGCCAACCGGTACGAAGTTCCACGCATCGTATTTGTCAACAAGATGGACCGTGCGGGCGCCGATTTCCTGCGCGTCGTCGGGCAGATCAGGGATCGCCTTGGCGCGAGCCCGGTCCCGGTACAACTCGCCATCGGCGCCGAAGAGCATTTCAGGGGCGTCGTGGATCTCGTCCGGATGAAGGCAATCTACTGGAACGAACAGGACCAGGGCCTCACCTACGAACTTGCCGACGTTCCGGAGGAGATGCTGGAGGAAGCAGAGCGTTGGCGGGAGCAAATGCTCGAGAGCGCGGCGGAAGCGAACGAGGAATTGATGGAAAAGTACCTCGAAGAGGGTGACCTCGACGAGGACGATGTCCGGGCCGGCCTGCGAATTCGCACGTTGGCCAACGAGATCGTGCCGGCGCTGTGCGGCACCGCATTCAGGAACAAGGGCGTCCAGGCCCTGCTCGATGCGGTGATCGACTATCTCCCCAATCCGACTGAGGTGAAAGCCATCGACGGCACTCTGGAGGACGGGGAAACCCGCGCCACGCGACCGGCCGACGACGAATCGCCCTTTGCTGCCCTCGCCTTCAAGATCGCCACCGACCCCTTTGTCGGCACATTGACTTTCTTCCGGGTCTATTCGGGCGTGCTGAAGTCCGGCGATCAGGTCTACAACCCGGTAAAGGGCCGACGCGAGCGTGTCGGCCGCATGGTGCAGATGCACTCCAACCATCGCAACGAGGTCAAGGAAGTGCGGGCCGGGGACATTGCCGCCGCCATCGGGCTCAAGGATGTGACCACCGGCGACACGCTCTGCGCTCAGGATGCCCGCATCACCCTGGAACGCATGGAGTTCCCGGAGCCGGTCATCTCCGTGGCGGTGGAGCCCAAGTCGGTCCCCGACCAGGAAAAGATGTCGATTGCGCTCGGCAAGCTCGCCCAGGAAGACCCGTCTTTCCGGGTAGAGACCGACGAGGAGTCCGGTCAGACCATCATTTCCGGGATGGGCGAGCTTCACCTCGACATCATCGTCGACCGGATGAAGCGCGAGTTCCGGGTCGAGGCGAACATCGGCAAACCCCAGGTGGCCTATCGGGAAACGATCCGATCCACGGTGGAAGCCGAAGGCCGATTCGTGCGGCAGACGGGCGGGCGCGGACAGTACGGGCATGTCTGGCTGAAGATCGAGCCCTGGCAGGATGGCGACGAGCACTACGAGTTCGTCGACAAGATCGTCGGCGGCGTGGTTCCCAAGGAGTACATTTCTGCCGTCGACAAGGGAATCGTGCAGCAGATGCAGAACGGCGTTCTCGCCGGCTATCCGCTCATCAACGTGCGCGCCACCCTTTTTGACGGGTCCTATCACGAGGTCGACTCATCGGAGATGGCGTTCCGCGTTGCCGGGTCCATGGCCATGCGGGAAGCCGCTCTGAAGGCAGATCCGGTGCTTCTCGAGCCGGTGATGGGTGTCGAAGTCGTGACTCCGGAAGACTACATGGGCGATGTCGTCGGCGATCTCAGCCGGCGCCGGGGCATCATCGGCGGGATGGACGAAAACCCGGCCGGAAAGATCGTCCGTGCCGACGTGCCCCTCGGGGAGATGTTCGGCTACTCGACGGATCTTCGTTCCGCTACCCAGGGGCGCGCGACCTACACGATGGAGTTCTCGAAGTACGCCGAAGTACCCGAACGCATCGCCAAGGGCATCGTCGACAGATAGGTTTCCTCACTCCGGTTCGTTCACGAACGGGCGGCTGCGGCCGCCGGTGGCAGCGAACGCTCGAGCGTGCTCACGGTAGCTGTTCGAACAACAAAAATCCTGTTGCGACGCTTCTTTGGCGTCTGTATAGTTCGCCCTCCCGTTTTTCCGGGGTTCTTTAACAGGAGCGTGTCCAGCCCGGCGCCGTTGTCGGATTGGACGTTTTTTTGAAAGGGTCTGGAGTCCGTTTTGGTTCAGAACCAGCGCATCCGTATTCGCTTGAAGGCGTTCGATCACAAGTTGATCGATGTCTCGACGCAGGAAATCGTCGAAACGGCGAGAAGGACCGGCGCCCAGGTCAAGGGGCCGATTCCGCTGCCCACGCGCAAGGAGCGGTTCACCGTACTGATCTCGCCGCACGTCAACAAGGATGCCCGCGACCAGTACGAGATCCGTACCCACAAGAGACTCCTGGACATTCTGGAACCCACCGAAAAAACGGTTGACGCGCTCATGAAGCTGGATCTGGCGGCGGGCGTGGAAGTACAGATCAGCTTGAACTGAAAAATGCGCCGGCCCCTTTGGCCGGCTTTTTTTGCGCGCGGGCGCGATGCCCGGCGCCGACAGGGCCCCGATGGGGGGCCGTTGGAGCACGATGTGGCCGTTTGTCCATTGTCTGCGATGGGCAGACGGCCATGGCTATGCGCGGGGCCCGACGTCGAGTCGACGGCGCCTCGGGGCAGGAGAGCGATGCGCGAACGGGGCGAAGCTCCGGCGCGACGACAATGCAGAGACCGGGTACGAGCCCGATCGGGCTTCGCGACCCTGGTCCGTGAACAGGAGTTTTAAAGGAACCGAGCCATGGCGATCGGCCTCGTTGGCAGAAAGAGCGGTATGACGCGGGTATTCACCGAGGCGGGCGCCTCGGTGCCCGTAACCGTTATCGAGGTGGAGCCCAACCGGGTGGTGCAGATCAAGACCCCGGAGACGGACGGTTATTCCGCGGTCCAGGTAACGACCGGTCGGCAGGCCCGGCCCAACAAGCCACTTGCCGGACACTTCGCCAAGGCGGGCGCCGGCGCCGGGCGCGGGCTTTGGGAATTCCGCCTCGACGCCATGGAAGACGAACCGAGCCCTGGCGCGGAATTCGGCGTCGATACATTCGAGGTCGGGCAGAAGGTGGATGTGCGCGGCATATCCAAGGGGAAGGGCTACGCGGGAACCATCAAGCGCTGGAATTTCCGCGGCCAGGACAATTCGCACGGAAACTCGATCTCGCACCGGGCGCCCGGGTCCATCGGTCAGTGCCAGACCCCGGGCCGGGTATTCAAGGGCAAGAAGATGGCCGGTCAACTCGGCAATGCCCGGGTCACGACCCAGAATCTCGAAGTCGTGCGGGTCGACGCGGAACGCAACCTGCTGCTGATCAAGGGTGCGGTTCCCGGGCCGGCCGGCGGCGATGTCCATGTTCTGCCGGCAGTCAAGGGGAGCGACCGGCGATGAACCTGAATCTGAAGGCGGGTGGCAGCGTCGAGGTATCCGAAGCCGCATTCGGCCGCGAGTTCAACGAACCACTGGTGCATCAGGTGGTTACCGCTTTTCTGGCGGGCGCGCGCCAGGGTACGCGGGCGCAGAAGTCGCGCGCCGAGGTGCGGGGCGGCGGGCGCAAACCCTGGCGCCAGAAAGGGACGGGCCGAGCCCGGGCCGGCTCCATTCGCAGTCCGATCTGGCGTGGTGGCGGCGTGACCTTTGCCGCCAAACCCCAGAATCATGCCCACAAGGTAAATCGCAAGATGTATCGCGGCGCCATGCGGTGCATTCTCTCCGAGTTGATTCGTCAGGATCGCCTGATTGCCCTCGACTCCTTCCACGTAGACTCCCCCAGAACCAAATCTCTTCTGCAAAAGATCAAGGACCTCGACCTGCCTTCCGGTGGCGGTGCGAGCGGCAGCCTTCTGGTGGTTACCGATGCGGTCGACGAGAATCTCTTCCTGGCGGCGCGCAACCTCGAGCAGGTCGACATACTGGAAGTGGCCGGCGTCGATCCGGTGAGTCTGATCGGGCACGACAGGGTGCTGATCACGGTCGCGGCCATCAAGCACCTGGAAGAGGC
The DNA here is from genome assembly GCA_965221465.1 of Candidatus Azophilus sp. Lineage (GTDB taxonomy): Bacteria > Pseudomonadota > Gammaproteobacteria > Pseudomonadales > Azotimanducaceae > Azophilus. The sequence goes on along the minus strand of OZ244892.1, from coordinate 3,141,105 downwards.
GCTGGCATGAACGCGGAGCGCCTCTACAACGTGCTGCTCGAACCGCACATTTCCGAAAAGGTCTCCATTCTCGGGGACAAGAGCAACCAGTACGCCTTCAAGGTCGCCCCCGACGCCACCAAGGCAGAGGTCAAGGCTGCGGTGGAGACTATTTTCGGCGTCAACGTCGAAGGCGTCTCCACGCTCAACGTGCGGGGCAAGGTCAAACGGTCCTGGCGGGGCACCTCGAAAAAGAAGAGCTGGAAGAAGGCCTATGTGCGAATCGCTTCCGGCCAGGAACTCGATTACATGGTGACGGACTGATGGCGGTACTCAAGGCCAAACCCACTTCGCCGGGGCGGCGCTTCGTCGTCAAGGTCGTCAACCCGGAACTGCACAAGGGCAAGCCCCACAAGGGGCTGCTCGACAGCACCAGCAAGTCCGGGGGGCGCAACAACGCCGGCCGCATCACCACGCGCCACCGTGGCGGCGGACACAAGCGGCGCATTCGCATCGTCGATTTCAAGCGCGACAAGGATGGCGTGCCGGCAGTGGTGGAACGGCTGGAGTACGACCCGAATCGCACCGCCAACCTCGCCCTGCTGAAATACGCGGACGGCGAACGCCGTTACATCGTCGCGCCCAAGGGCGTGCGTGCGGGCGACCCGATACTGAGCGGCAGCAGCGCTCCCATCCGCCCGGGCAATGCCATGACGTTACGCAACGTTCCCGTGGGGAGCGTCATCCATTGCGTCGAACTGAAACCGGGAAAAGGCGCCCAGTTGGCCCGCAGCGCCGGCACATCGGCGCAATTGGTCGCCCGGGAAGGGGCTTATGCGACGCTGCGTCTGCGTTCCGGCGAGATGCGCCGCGTGCGCGCCGATTGCCGCGCGACGCTGGGCGAGGTGGGCAACAGCGAGCACAACCTGCGTTCCCTCGGCAAGGCCGGCGCCAAGCGTTGGCGGGGAATACGTCCGACGGTTCGCGGTGTTGCCATGAACCCCGTGGACCATCCCCATGGCGGCGGCGAGGGCAAGAGTTCCGGCGGGCGCCATCCGGTAACGCCCTGGGGTGTGCCGACCAAGGGGCACAAGACCCGTGCCAACAAGCGCACGGACAAGCTGATCGTTCGGCGCCGGGGCAGGAGGTAGACGATGTCGAGATCGTTGCGCAAGGGGCCGTTCGTCGATCTCCACCTGATGAAAAAGGTGGAAAAGGCGGTCCGCAACAACGAGAAGCGACCGATCAGGACCTGGTCGCGGCGGTCGATGATCCTGCCGGACATGGTGGGCCTGACGATCGCGGTGCACAACGGGCGGCAGCACATTCCCATCTACATCAACGAAGAGATGGTCGGGCACAAGCTCGGGGAATTCGCGCCCACCCGGACATACCGCGGGCACGCGGCGGATCGCAAGGCGCGGCGATAGGAAGTCGAATGCAGGTCAGCGCAACAGCCAGACGGCTACGGGTTTCGCCGCGCAAGGCGCGGCTGGTGGTCGACCTCGTGCGTGGCCTGCCGGTCGGAGCGGCGCTGGACGTTCTGTCGTTCAGCACGCAGAAGAGCGCGGGGCTCGTGCGCAAGGTGCTGGAGTCTGCCATCGCCAATGCGGAAAGCAACGAGAACGCGGACATAGACGAATTGAAGGTTGCGGAGATCTACGTGAACCAGGGGGTCACCATGAAGCGGATCAGGCCGCGCGCCAAAGGGCGCGCCGACCGCATACTGAAGCGAACCTGCCATGTCACCGTGACGGTTACGGACGAATAGCATGGGTCAGAAGGTACATCCCACGGGCATGCGGCTCGGCATCGTCAAGGAACACGCTTCCATCTGGTATGCCGACCGCCAGGCCTATTCCCAATACCTGCTGAACGACCTGGAGGTGCGCGAGTACTTGCGTAAACGGCTCGCCCAGGCATCGGTCAGCCGCATCGAAATCGAACGTCCTGCACAAACGGCGCGCATCACCATTCATACCGCGCGTCCGGGCATCGTCATCGGCAAGAAGGGCGAGGATGTCGAGCGATTGCGTCGAACACTGCACGAAATGATGGGCGTACCGGTGCACGTCAATATCGAGGAGATCCGCAAACCGGAACTCGACGCCTTTCTGGTTGCGCAGAATGTCGCCCAGCAACTCGAACGCCGGGTGCAGTTTCGCCGGGCCATGCGCCGGGTGATTCAGAACGCCATGCGCCTGGGCGCCAAGGGTGTCAAGGTGCGGGTAGCCGGGCGGCTCGGCGGGGCGGAAATTGCGCGCTCCGAGGTGTATCACGAGGGCCGGGTTCCGCTGCATACGTTGCGTGCGGATATCGATTACGCCACCTTCGAGGCCAAGACCACCTACGGGGTGCTCGGCATCAAGGTCTGGATATTCAAGGGTGAGGTATTCGGGCCGGACGAGGAGGGGGCGGCCTGACCGGGCTCCGGGGCTGCCGATAACGAAAGGACTCGAGCGTGCTACAACCGACGAGAACGAAATACAGGAAGCAGCAGAAAGGCCGCAATCGCGGCCTGGCGCATCGCGGCAGCCGCGTCAACTTCGGGGAGTACGGTCTGAAAGCGGCCGGCCGCGGGCGGCTGACGTCGCGACAGATCGAAGCGGGGCGGCGCGCCATGACGCGGCACGTTCGGCGCGGCGGCAAGGTGTGGATTCGGGTTTTCCCCGACAAGCCCATCACCAAGAAGCCGTTGGAAGTGCGCCAGGGCAAGGGCAAGGGCAGCGTCGAGTACTGGGTGGCGCTCATACAGCCGGGCAAGGTGATCTACGAGATTGCGGGCGTGTCGGAGGACGTTGCCCGGCGGGCGTTCGATCTTGCCGGAGCCAAGCTGCCGTTTGCCACGACGTTTGCCAGAAGGACGGCAGTCTGATGAAAGCGGCGGAACTGAGAGAACTCGGTAGCGCCGAGTTGCAGGAAGAACTGATGAGGCTTTTGAAAGAGCATTTCAATCTGCGCATGCAGCGCGCCAGCGGGCAACTCGGCCAGCCACACCTGTTCGAGGAAACCCGTCGGGACATCGCCCGGGTAAAGACGGTCATGCGGGAGCAGGCGGATGGGTGACGGCAACACGCGGTCCGTACGGCGCAGTCTCGCCGGCGTGGTGACCAGCGATCGCATGGACAAGACGATCACCGTCAGGATCGAGCGGACGGTGCAGCACCCCGTGTATGGAAAGATCATACGGCGCAACACGAAACTGCATGCCCACGACGAGGGGAACGAGGCGCGGGCCGGAGACCAGGTGACCATCGAAGAATGCCGGCCCGTTTCGAAAACGAAGTCGTGGCGGCTCAGAAGCGTCGACGAACGCGCGGTTGTCGTCTAGGGAGCAGGCCGCCGATGATTCAAGCAGAAAGCATGCTGGATATTGCCGACAACAGCGGCGCGCGTCGCGTTCAGTGCATCAAGGTGCTCGGCGGTTCGCGCCGGCGCTATGCGGGTGTGGGGGACATCGTCAAGGTAACCGTCAAGGAGGCAATTCCGCGTGGCCGGGTGCGCAAGGGACAGATCATGAACGCGGTCGTGGTGCGCACCAGGAAAGGCGTGCGGCGCCCGGACGGATCGCTCATCCGCTTCGACGAGAACGCCGCCGTCCTGCTCAATCCGCAGAATCAACCGGTCGGCACGCGCATCTTCGGGCCGGTCACCCGTGAACTGCGCACGGAGAACTTCATGCGCATCGTATCCCTGGCGCCCGAGGTCCTTTAGGGGAGACGTCTCGAAACATGCTCAAGATCAGAAAAGACGACGAGGTGATCGTGATCGCCGGCCGCGACAAGGGCCGGCGGGGCGAGGTGCTCGAAGTGCTGGGCGACGGGCGCTTGCTGGTTTCGGGCGTCCACCTCCTGAAGAAGCATCAGCGGGCGAATCCGAACACCGGTCAGCAGGGCGGTATCGTCGAGCGCGAAGGGCCGATCCAGGTTTCCAACGTCGCAATCTGGAACGATGCCGAGGAACGGGCCGATCGTGTCGGATTCCGTTTCGAGAACGGCTCGAAGATCCGGTTTTTCAAATCCACGGGCGAGCCGGTGGACGAATAGGTCGAGTTGCACGTGACTGGTTTGTATCGACGATATGTCAGCGAGATCCGGCCGGCGCTCCAGAAGGAGTTGGGGCTGGCCAACGTGATGGAGGTGCCCGCCCTGCAGAAGGTGACGCTGAACATGGGCGTGGGCGGAGCCGTTGCCGACCGCAAGGTCATGGACAGTGCCGTTGCGGATCTGACCCTCATCTCCGGTCAGAAGCCGGTGGTGACCAAGGCGCGAAAGTCCGAGGCGGCTTTCAAGATTCGCGACGGGTGGCCGGTGGGTTGCAAGGTAACGCTCAGGCGTACGCGCATGTACGAATTCGTGGAACGGCTTGTCGGTATAGCGATTCCGCGAATCCGCGATTTTCGCGGATTGAGCCCCCGTTCCTTCGATGGCCGGGGCAATTTTTCCATGGGTATCACAGAGCAGATCGTGTTCGCCGAGATCGACTACGACAAGATCGATACCATTCGCGGGCTGGACATAGCGGTGACGACCAGCGCGAAGTCGGACGATCATGCGCGGGCGCTGCTCCGTGCTTTCGGCTTTCCATTCAGAGACTAGTTGGAGACTGGCGAGGCGCAAACGGCTATGGCAAAGCTTTCCGTGATCGAAAGGGAGAAGCGGCGGTCCAGGACGGTCGCCAAGTACGCGGCCCGGCGTGCCGAATTGAAGGCGATCGTCGCCGATCGAAACGCGTCGGACGATGAGCGTTGGGATGCGCAATTGAAGCTGCAGAAACTGCCGCGCAACGCATCGCCCGTTCGCCTGCAGCGGCGCTGTGGCCTGACCGGCCGGCCGCGGGCCGTCTATCGCAAGTTCGGGCTCGGGCGCAACAAGCTGCGCGATGCCGCCATGCGCGGCGATGTGCCCGGCCTCGTCAAGGCGAGCTGGTAGGAGTGCAACCGTGAGCATGCAGGACCCTATCGCCGATTTCCTGACCCGCATTCGCAATGCCCAGAAGGCAGCGCATGCCGATGTGTGCATGCCCCACTCCAAGGTCAAGGCTGCGATCTGTCGCGTACTCGAGCAGGAGGGCTACATCGAGGGCTTTTCCGTGAACGACGGCGAGAAGCGTGAATTGACGGTCGAACTCAGGTATCACGGCGGGGCAGGGGTTATCGAGGACCTGCACCGGGTGAGCCGGCCGGGCCTCCGGGTATACCGGGCACACGCCGACCTGCCCCGGGTGCGCGGCGGACTGGGGGTTGCCATCGTCAGCACGAGCCAGGGCGTCATGGCCGACCGCGCCGCGCGCAAGCTCGGAATCGGCGGCGAAGTTCTCTGTACGGTGTTCTAGTGTCCCGCATTGCCAACAATCCGGTCGATCTGCCGGCAGGCGTCGACGTAAAGCTGGCCGGATCCAGCCTGACGGTGACGGGTGCGAAAGGCGCACTCGCGTTCGATGTACATCCGGACGTGGAGGTGCGGCAGGCCGAGCGGCGCCTGGAGTTCCGTGCCAGAAGCGGCGGAAAATCCGCACGGGCGCTCGCCGGCACGACCCGGTCCCTGGTCGGCAACATGGTTACGGGGGTGAGCGTGGGGTTTCAGCGCAGGCTGCTGCTCCAGGGCGTCGGTTATCGCGCGCGGGTACAGGACGGCAAGCTCAACCTGCAACTCGGGTTTTCCCACCCCGTGGTCTACGCGATGCCCGACGGGGTCGAGGTGGAAACGCCCAGTCAGACCGAGATCGTGGTATCCGGTGCGGACAAGCAGGCGGTCGGCCAGACCGCGGCGGAAATCCGCGCGTTCCGGCCGCCCGAACCGTACAAGGGCAAGGGCGTACGCTACGCGGACGAACGGGTGCGCCGCAAGGAAGCCAAGAAGAAGTAGGTCTGGATGCGCATGGAATGCAAGAGGCGACACGAGGCGAATCAAGGCGCCGAGGCCAATCGAGGCGAAATCAGGCGAAAGCCGGGCGCCAGGGATTCGGCGCGATCGCCCGGTGATTGAACGAATGAACAGGAAAAAAGCAGCCAGAGCCCGGCGCGCACGCCGCGGGCGCATGAAGATGCGCGAATTGGGTGTCGACCGTCTCACGGTCAACCGGACACCGCGTCACATCTACGCCCAGGTCATTTCGGCCGACGGAGGCAGAGTGCTGGCTCAGGCGTCGACCCTGGATGCCACGTTGCGCAGCAGCGCAACCGGCAACGCGACCGCGGCAGCCAAGGTAGGCGGGCTCATTGCCGAGCGCGCCCGGAGCGCGGGCGTCCTGCGGGTCGCCTTCGACCGGTCCGGTTACAAGTACCACGGGCGCATCAAGGCGTTGGCGGAAGCGGCCCGTGAGGGTGGATTGGAGTTTTAGCGTGGCATACGCGGACGAAGTGAAAGAAGAGGGGCTCGTCGAGAAGCTCGTTCAGGTGAACCGGGTCGCAAAGGTGGTCAAGGGCGGGCGAATCTTCGGCTTCACCGCGCTGACCGTGGTGGGCGACGGCAAGGGCCGCGTGGGTTTCGGCCGCGGCAAGGCGCGGGAGGTGCCGGTCGCCATTCAGAAGGCCATGGAGGCCGCCAGGCGCAACATGGTCGATGTCGAGTTGAACGGCTCCACCCTCTGGTATCCGTTGACCGAACGGCACGGCGCATCGAAGGTTTACATGCAGCCGGCATCCGAGGGTACCGGCGTGATTGCGGGCGGCACCATGCGCGCCGTCCTGGAAGCCGCGGGTGTGCACAACGTGCTGGCCAAGTGTTACGGGTCTACCAACCCGGTCAACGTGGTGCGCGCAACCTTTGCGGCCCTGACGCGCATGCGTTCGCCGGCTGCCGTGGCGGAAAAGCGGGGCAAGACGCTGGCGGAGATCGGGTTTTGAGCAAGATCAGGGTACAACTCGTGAAAAGCGCCGCGGGCCGTCTGAAGAAGCACCAGGCCTGCGTTGCCGGCCTGGGATTGCGCCGCATCGGGCACACGGTCGAAGTCGAGGACACGCCCTCGGTGCGCGGCATGATCAACCGGGTGAGCTACATGGTCAGGGTGGTGGAGCAGTAGAATGCGCCTGAACGATTTGCACGGAACCCGGGGCGCCCGTCGCGGCAAGCGGCGGGTCGGCCGGGGTTCGGGGTCGGGTTGGGGCAAGACCTCGTCCCGGGGCCAGAAAGGCCAGAAATCGCGATCCGGCGGCAGCGTCAAGCCCTGGTTCGAGGGTGGACAGCTGCCGTTGCACATGCGCATCCCGAAATTCGGGTTTCGATCGAGAATCGGCGCGACCACGGCGGAGGTACGTCTTGGCGAGCTTGCCAAGGTCGAGGGCGACCGGGTCGATCTCGATGCGCTCAAGGCAGCCAACCTGGTGCGCCGCGATGCGCGGCGGGCGCGCATCATGCTGTCCGGCGGCATCGACAGGCCGGTAACGGTTCATGGATTGCACGTCACCCGGGGCGCACGGGCGGCGATCGAAGCAGCGGGCGGCAGCGTCGAAGCGTAGGCGTCGCACGAGAACGCGGCAGAGGTTTCAGGCAGGAACTCGGGACAGGACTCAGGCAAGGGATTCGAATCGTGGCGATCGGCGGCCAGGGACAACCACAACTCGGCGGCGTGCAGGCGGGGCTCAAGGAGCTGCGCAACCGCCTGCTGTTCGTGTTTTTCGCCTTGCTGGTGTATCGAATCGGTACGCACATTCCGTTGCCGGGCATCAATCCGGACCGGCTGCGTGCCCTGTTCGAGCAGAATCAGGGCGGCATCCTGGACCTGTTCAACATGTTTTCGGGCGGAGCGCTGGAGCGCATGAGCATCCTGGCGCTGGGGGTCGTGCCCTACATCACTTCCAGCATCATCATGAACCTGATGAGCATGATGTACCCGAGCCTGCAACAGTTGCGCAAGGAAGGCGAGTCCGGCCGTCGCAAGATCACTCAATACACCCGCTACGGCACGCTGCTCATCTCGCTGGTCCAGGGCATGTCCCTGGCGGTGACCCTGGCGAACCAGGGGCTGGCATTTTCCACCGGGTTCACGTTCTTCTTCGTGGCCACCGTCACGCTGGTCACCGGAGCCCTCTTCATGATGTGGCTCGGGGAGCAGATTACCGAACGGGGGGTGGGCAACGGCATCTCGCTCATTATCTTCTCGGGAATCGTTTCGGGGTTTCCCAGCGCCATCGGGCAGTCGTTCGAAGCTGCGCGCCAGGGCGACATCAACATCATCGCGCTGCTGGCAATCGCCATGCTGGCGATTCTGGTGGTCGGCTTCGTCGTCTTCATCGAGCGCGGCCAGCGGCGCATTACCGTCAATTACGCCAAACGGCAGCAGGGCCGGCGGGTGTTTCAGGGGCAGGCGAGCCACCTGCCGCTGAAAATCAACATGGCGGGGGTCATTCCCGCCATCTTTGCCTCCAGCCTGCTGCTGGCTCCGGCCTCCATGGCGCAGTGGTTCGGCCAGGGCCCTGGTCTCGGCTGGCTGCAACAGGTGGCGCTGATCCTGTCCCCGGGGCAACCGCTCTACATATTGATGTTCGCCGGCGGCATCGTGTTCTTCAGCTTTTTCTATACCGCCATCCAGTTCGATCCCAAGGACATGGCGGACAATCTGAAACGACAGGGCGCCTACGTGCCCGGAATCCGGCCAGGTCAGCAGACGGCCCGCTACATCGACGACGTGGTGACGCGGCTCACCGTGTTCGGGTCGCTGTACGTCACCCTGGTCTGCCTGCTGCCGGAATTCATGGTGGTGGCATTCAACATCACCTTTCAGCTTGGCGGCACGGCTCTCCTGATCGTGGTGGTCGTGGCGATGGACTTCATGTCCCAGGTGCAGGCGCACCTCATGTCGAGTCAGTACGCCAAGCTGATGGAGAAATCGAATCTCAAGGGATACGGTCGGCGGCGCTAGCCCGATCTGTTTGCGAATGAACACGGCGAGAATGGCAAGAATAGCGAACGAGAAGGACGATCATGAAAGTCAGGGCATCGGTAAAGAAGATCTGCCGCAACTGCAAGATCGTGCGCCGCAAGAGAGTGGTGCGGGTGATCTGCAGTGCGGAGCCGCGGCACAAGCAGCGGCAGGGCTGACACATGGAGCGGCAGCGGCAATGAAGCAAGCAAGGGTTCTGCAATGGCACGTATAGCCGGGGTCAATGTCCCCGATCACAAGCATGCGGGGGTTTCGCTGACCAGCATTTTCGGTGTCGGGCGAACCACGGCACTGAAGGTCTGCGAGGCCGCGGGCGTCGACCCGGGTGCGCCCATCGTTGCGCTGTCCGAGGCGGACCTCGATGCCCTGCGCGCGGAGGTGGGCAAACTCACCATCGAAGGGGACCTGCGGCGCGAGGTCAACATGAACGTCAAGCGGCTGATGGACCTCGGCTGCTATCGGGGCCTGCGGCACCGGCGCGGTTTGCCGGTGAACGGCCAGCGCACGCGCACCAATGCGCGAACGCGCAAGGGGCCGCGCCGGCCGATTCGAAAGTAACCGGGACGATGGGCAATGGCTGAAATGGCTGCAAAGAAAAGAGTAACCGGGATGCGGGGCAATGGCTGAAAGAAAAAAGACAAAGCGCATCGTCACCGACGGCGTCGCGCACATTCATGCCTCGTTCAACAACACGATCATCACCATTTCGGATCGGCAGGGCAATGCGCTCTGCTGGGCCACGTCGGGAGGTTCGGGTTTCCGCGGCTCGCGCAAGAGCACGCCCTTTGCCGCCCAGGTGGCAGCGGAGCGTGCCGGCACGGCAGCACTGGAATTCGGCATGAAGAGCGTCAACGTCTTCGTCAAGGGCCCCGGGCCCGGTCGCGAATCCGCAGTGCGCGCTCTCAATGCGGCGGGCCTCAGGATCAACAGCATATCCGATGTGACGCCAATACCGCACAACGGCTGCCGGCCGCCGAAGCGCCGGCGAGTGTAGAGAGGACACCATGGCTCGATATCTGGGACCGAAGCTGAAGCTCTCGCGCCGGGAAGGCACCGACCTGTTCCTGAAGAGCGGCGTGCGTTCGATCGAGAGCAAGTGCAAGATCGAGCATCCCCCGGGTCAGCACGGTCAGCGCCGGGGCCGCGCCTCCGACTATGCGGTGCAATTGCGCGAAAAACAGAAGGTGCGGCGCCTGTACAGCGTTCTGGAAAAGCAGTTCCGCAACTACTACAAGCTCGCCGACCGGCAGAAGGGCGCCACGGGCGAGAACCTGCTGAGGCTGCTCGAGTCCCGGCTCGACAATGTGGTTTACCGGATGGGCTTCGGCTCCACGCGTGCGGAAGCGCGGCAACTCGTTGCACACAAGGCAATCACGGTCAACGGCCAACGGGTCAACATTCCGTCGTATCAGGTGCGGCCCCACGATGTGGTGTCGGTAGCGGAAAAGGCCAAGGGTCAACTGCGGATACAGGCTGCCCTGCAATTGGCGGTAAACCGGGCGCCGGTGGACTGGGTCGATGTCGACCCGGACAAGAAAGAGGGCGAGTTCCGCCGCTTTCCCGACCGCAGCGAGTTGCCCCAGGAAATCAACGAAAACCTGATCGTCGAGCTTTATTCGAAATAAGCCCCTGCGAAGTGCCTCGCCCGTTGGCCGGCGCGAGCACGCCCCCTTAGGAGAAAACGCAAATGGTTCAGTCAGCAACAGAGTTTCTGACCCCCAGACACATCGATATCCAGGAAGTGAGCCCGACCCGGGCCAAGGTCACTCTCGAGCCGCTCGAGCGGGGTTTCGGCCACACGCTCGGCAACACCCTGCGACGCATCCTGCTGTCGTCCATGCCCGGCTGCGCGATCACCGAGGTGCAGATCGACGGCGTGCTGCACGAATACAGCACGCTGGAGGGGGTTCAGGAAGACGTGATCGACATCCTGCTGAACGTCAAGGGCATCGCCGTGACGATGCACAATCTCGACGAAACCGTCATCAGGCTTTCGAAGGACGGCGCCGGTCAGGTCACTGCCGGCGACTTCCAGTTGAACCAGGACATCGAGATCGCCAATCCCGATCACCTGATCTGTTCGTTGAACGACAACGGCAGTATCCGTCTGGAAGCCCGGGTAACCCGGGGTTGCGGCTATGTGCCGGTGGACAGCCTGGAAGAAGAGGAGGAAACCCGGCCCATCGGCGTGCTGCGTCTCGATGCCACATACAGCCCCATGCGGCGCGTCGCCTACAGCGTCGACAGCGCGCGGGTCGAACAGCGCACGGACCTCGACAAGCTGATACTCGACCTGGAGACCAACGGCACGATCGACCCGGAGGAGTGCATCCGTCGGGCGGCAACCATCCTGCAGCAGCAACTGGCGGTGTTCGTCGACCTCGAGAGTGCCGGCGACCCGGTGGCGGAGGAACGCCGGGACGAAATCGATCCGATCCTGATCCGCCCGGTGGACGACCTGGAACTGACGGTGCGGTCTGCCAATTGCCTCAAGGCGGAAAACATCTACAGCATCGGCGACCTGATTCAGCGCACCGAGGTGGAACTGCTGAAGACGCCCAACCTGGGCAAGAAGTCGCTGACCGAGATCAAGGACGTGCTGGCCTCCCGCGGGCTTTCGCTGGGCATGCGGCTCGAGAACTGGCCGCCGGTGAACCTGCGCGGCGACGAGAAGGTAGCCTGAGGATATCGCCATGCGGCATCGTAAGAGCGGACGCCATCTGAACCGGACGAGTTCGCACCGGCAGGCCATGTTTCGCAACATGGCGGTGTCGCTGATCGAGCACGAGTCGATCCGGACCACCGTTGCCAAGGCCAAGGAGTTGCGTCGGGTGGCGGAACCGCTGATCACGCTGGCCAAGGTCGATTCGCCGGCCAATCGGCGCCTGGCGTTCAACCGGACGCGCAGCAAGGCCGCGGTGGGCAAGCTGTTCACCGAACTCGGCCCGCGCTTTCTGGAGCGACCGGGTGGCTATATGCGCATACTCAAGTGCGGTTATCGAGCGGGTGACGCGGCGCCGATGGCCTTTGTCGAACTGGTAGACCGGAAACTGCCCGAAGACGACGACTTCGAATTCGAAGAAGAGGCGCCCGAAGAGGCGGAGAAGACTCCCGGCTGAATCTCAGGCGACCCGGCGAGGGGCCGCGCCCAGAACCCGTTTCAGGAATCGGCCGGTGTGCGATGCCTTGTGGCGCGCAATGTCTTCCGGCGTACCCACGGCAACGACCTGGCCGCCTCCGGAACCACCCTCCGGGCCAAGGTCGACGATCCAGTCGGCAGTCTTGACCACATCCAGGTTATGTTCGATGACGACTACCGTGTTGCCGTGGTCGCGCAGCCGGTGAAGCACGTCGAGCAACTGGGCGATGTCGTGGAAGTGCAGCCCGGTGGTGGGTTCGTCCAGGATGTACAGGGTCTTGCCCGTGTCGCGCTTGGAGAGTTCCCGGGACAGCTTGACGCGCTGTGCTTCGCCGCCCGACAGGGTCGTGGCGCTCTGGCCGAGCTTGATGTAGGACAGGCCCACGTCGACGAGGGTCTGCAGCTTGCGCGACAGCACCGGCACGGCGTCGAAGAACTCGCGGGCCTCCTCGACGGTCATTTCGAGCACCTGGTGAATGTTCCGGTGCTTGTAGCGCACCTCCAGGGTTTCCCGGTTGTAGCGCTTGCCCTTGCAGACATCGCAGGACACGTAGATGTCCGGCAGGAAGTGCATCTCCACCTTGATCATGCCGTCGCCCTGACAGGCTTCGCAGCGGCCGCCCTTGACGTTGAAGCTGAAGCGGCCGGGCTTGTAGCCGCGCGCCCGGGCCTCCGGGGTCTGGGCGAACAGTTCGCGGATCGGCGTGAACAACCCGGTATAGGTGGCGGGATTGGAGCGGGGTGTGCGGCCGATCGGGCTCTGGTCGATGTCCACCACCTTGTCGAGATGCTGCAGTCCTTCGATGCCGCGGTGCGGCGCGGCGGTGAGCGTGGTTGCGCCGTTCAGTTCCCGAGCCGTGACCGGGTACAGCGTCTGGTTGACCAGCGTCGATTTGCCCGAACCCGATACACCGGTCACGCAACTGAACAGGCCGCAGGGTATGTCCACGGTGATGTCCTGCAGGTTGTTGCCCGTGGCGCCCTTCAGTCGCAGCCTGGCGTTCTTGTCGGGCCGGGTGCGCTTGACGGGTACGGGTATGGATTTGCGGCCGGACAGGTATTGGCCGGTGATGGATTTCGCCTCGTTCAGGATGCAATCGAGGCTGCCGCTGGCCACGATCCGGCCGCCGTGCACGCCGGCGCCCGGCCCGATGTCGATGACATGATCGGCGCTGCGGATGGCTTCCTCGTCGTGTTCCACCACCAGCACGGTGTTGCCCAGGTTCTTCAGGTGTGTGAGGGTGTTCAACAGGCGCGCGTTGTCGCGCTGGTGCAGACCGATGGACGGTTCGTCGAGGATGTACATGACGCCGACCAGGCCGGCGCCGATCTGGCTGGCCAGCCGGATGCGTTGCGCTTCACCGCCCGAGAGCGTCTCGGCGCTGCGGTCGAGGGTGAGATAGTTCAGCCCGACATCGACCAGGAACCGGAGCCGTGCGCGGATCTCCTTGAGCACCTTCTCGGCAATCGCGCCACGCCGGCCGGTGAGATTCATCGTTTCGAAGTGTTCCAGCGCGTCTTCCACGGACCGTCGGGTCACTTCGGGCAGACTGGTCCTGCCGATGAAGACGTTGCGCGATTCCTCGCAAAGGCGCGTGCCGCCGCACTCCGGGCAGGACCGCACCCGCAGGTACTTCTGCAGGTTTTCACGCACCATGGAAGAGTCCGTTTCGTGGTAACGGCGTTCCATGTTGGGGATGACCCCTTCGAAACGGTGCCGCCGCGTGATCGCGTCGCCGCGGTCGTTGACGTAGCTGAAGTCGATGCGCTCTCGGCCGCTGCCGTAGAGAATGGCTTCGCGGTGCTTTCTGCCGAGGGACGAGTAAGGCGCTTCCACATCGAAGCCGTAGTGATTTGCCAGTGATTTCAGCATGTGGAAGTAGTAGACGTTCTTTCGGTCCCAGCCGCGTATGGCGCCGTCGGCCAGCGTCATTTCCTGGTCGCGCACCACCAGGTCGGCGTCGAAGAACTGCTTGACGCCCAGGCCGTCGCACTCGCTGCAGGCGCCGGCGGGGTTGTTGAATGAGAACTTGCGGGGTTCCAGTTCGCTGATGCTGTAGCCGCAGACCGGGCAGGCGAAACGGGCGGAGAACACCAGTTCCTCGGCGTCCGCGTCATCCATGTCCGCCACCCGGGCGATGCCGTCCGAGAGTTGCAGGGCGGTCTCGAACGATTCGGCCAGGCGCTGCTGCATGTCCTCCCGCACCCGCAACCGGTCGATGACGGCTTCGATGGTGTGTTTTCTGTTCTTTTCCAGTTGCGGGGGTTGTTCGAGGTCGACCACCAGCCCGTCGATGCGGGCACGGATGAAACCGCCGGCCATCAGTTCCTTGAACACGTGCAGGTGTTCGCCCTTGCGGTCCACCACCACCGGTGCCAGGACCATGAAGCGCTTGTTCTCCGGCAACTCCAGTACCTGGTCGACCATCTGGCTGACCGTCTGCGCGTCGAGCGGTTCGTCATGGTGCGGGCAGCGCGGTTCGCCGACCCGGGCGTACAGCAACCGCAGGTAGTCGTAGATCTCCGTGATGGTGCCCACCGTGGAGCGGGGATTGTGCGACGTGGATTTCTGCTCGATGGAAATGGCCGGGGAGAGCCCTTCGATGTGGTCGACATCGGGTTTTTCCATCATCGACAGGAACTGCCGCGCGTAGGCGGATAGCGACTCCACGTAGCGGCGCTGGCCTTCGGCGTAGAGGGTATCGAAGGCCAACGACGACTTGCCGGAACCGGAGAGCCCGGTAATGACGATCAGTCGATCCCTGGGAATCTCGAGGTCGATGTCGGCGAGGTTGTGTGTCCGCGCTCCGCGGACCGAAATGGTGTCCAATCCCGGTGTGTCCAAGTATTCGGGGTCAAGCGAAAAAACATAAACCGTCCACCTGCCGGTAGCAAGCGCTGCGTACCGGCGGGACAGCCGGCAACGGGAGCACATGCACGTTCCTGACATGCGAGGCTCGCTCCATCGCGCGCCAGGCGGAGATAGCGGCGGTTCAGGTGTTGAACTTGCCGACCAGCCGGACCAGCGATGCCAGCCGCTGGTCGGGCGCATCCAGTTCCAGCAGGCCCTGCTTCACCTCCGGTTCGATGGGCAGCAGTTCGGCCAGCCGCCAGCTCACGGACCGGGCGTCGTCGTAGTCGATCTCCGGCTTCAGCTCCGCGATCATCGGATGCTCGACCAGCGCACGCAGTATGTCGAGCAAAGGCATGTGAGCGGCGGCGGGCGATCCCGAAGGTTCGTCCGGCAACCGTTCGACCCGGCCCATCAGCAGGTGGTTTTCCAATTCCCAGGTCTCGTGAATGCGGAACTTGCGGCCACCGCGCGCGAGAATGCCCAGCATGCCGGCTTCGAGCTGGTTGAAATCGATGACCGTCGCCTCGGTGCCCACATCGAAGATCTTCGGCTGCTCTTCGTCGGCGCCGAGACGGGCGTCCCGGCCCTTGCGGATCAACACCACACCGAAGACGCCGTTCTCCCGCATGCAACTGCCGATCATGTCCATGTAGCGCGGCTCGAAGATCCGAAGCGGCAGCCGGCCGCCCTCGAACAGTACGGCGCGCAGGGGAAAAAGTGGAATCTCGTGGGTGTTTTCCATATCTCGACTCTATCATCGATTGGGGCGGCATCCGCCCGGGAGGGCTCGAACAGCGGCGCCGCCCCTATAATGGTGCATCGACGCAACCGGGGCGAAGGCGACTGGACCTGATTCACACCATAGTGCTGGCGCTGATCCAGGGGGTTACCGAGTTCCTGCCCATCTCCAGTTCGGCACACCTGATATTGCCGTCGGAACTGGCGGGCTGGCCGGACCAGGGCCTGGAATTCGACATCGCGGTGCACCTGGGAACCCTTGCGGGCGTGCTGGCGTACTTTCGCCGCGATTGCCAGGCGTTCGCGGTCAGCGGCTGGCGCTACCTCCACTCCGGCCGGCGCGACGAACACCTCGACCTGCTTCTCAAGATCGCTGCGGGTACCGTTCCCATCGCCATTGCGGGCTATGGGCTTTACGACACGGTACAGTCCCGCCTCAGGACCATCGAGTTCATCGCGGCCGCGACCATCTGCTTCGGACTGCTGCTTTGGTGGGCGGATACCCGCCGCGGAACGGTCAACTCGCTCAGTTGGCGCGATGCGCTGCTGATCGGAGCGGCGCAGGTGCTTGCACTGGTCCCCGGAACGTCCCGGTCGGGAATCGTCATGTCGGCGGCACTGCTGCTCGGACTGTCGCGCAACATGGCCGCGCGGGTGGCTTTTCTGCTGGCCATACCGGCGATCGCCGGCGCAGCTCTGCTGGCCGTTCTGGAAGCTCCCGACACGTCCCGATCGGCCGCAGAACCCCTGGACATGGCCGTCGGCGCACTGCTGGCGGGCTCGAGCTCCTGGGTTTGCGTGCACTACTTCATCGCCCTGGTGGAGCGCACCGGCATGTTGCCCTATGTCATCTACCGACTGATACTGGGATTCATCCTGTTTGGCGTGGCGGCAGCGACATGACTCGAACTTCCCTATTGCTGGCCGGAATGTTCCTGGCAGCCTGGTTTTCCACGGCCGAGGCCAGAACCGCCAAACCCATTCTGCACGGCCAGCACTGGATAGCGATCACGGGCAAGCCGCTGGCGGCGACGGCCGGCGCGAAGATGTTCGAACGCGGCGGCAATGCCGTGGATGCGGCCTGCGCCATGCTTGCGGCGACGGCGACCATGTGGGACGTGCTCGGCTGGGGAGGGGAAACCCAGGCGCTCATCCATCATCCCGGCGAGAGGAAGGTGATCGGGGTCAATGCGCTCGGCGGCGCGCCGAGTGGCGCGACCGTCGAATTCTTCAAGGAGCGCGGCTTGTCGCATCCGCCGGAATACGGGCCGCTGGCAGCGGTCGTTCCGGGTACGCCGGGTGGCCTGATGGTAATGCTGGCCAATTACGGCCGGCTGTCCCTGGCGGAGGTGCTCGCGCCGGCGATCCGCTTGGCCGAGGGGTACCCCATGGAAGCCTCGACGGCGGATTCCATCGAGAACATGAAGGAGATCATCCGCCCCTGGCCGCACTCGCGAAAGGTCTTTCTCGTCCACGAAGGCGGCCAACGGGAGGCGCCCCATGCCGGGGAGATCTTCCGGCAGCCGGACCTCGAGGCGACGCTCGAGAAGCTGGTCGACGCCGAGGCGGACGCCCTGGAGCGCGGTTCGAGTCGAGCGGACGCCATCGGTGCGGCGTACCGGCGTTTCTATACGGGCGACATCGCGCGGGAGTTCGTGCGCGGATCCAGGGAACTGGGCGGTCTGCACACGCTGGAAGACCTCGCGGACTGGCAGGTCTACCTGGAGGAACCGGTCACCACCAGCTACAAGGGCATCGATGTCTACAAGCTGACCACCTGGGTACAGGGACCGGTCATGCTGCAGGCGCTGAACATGCTGGAACGTTTCGATCTCCGGTCCATGGGATACAACAGCGCCCGCTACATTCACACGCTCTATCAGGTGATCTCGCTGGCGATGGCGGATCGCGACTTCTACTACGGCGATCCCTACTTTCCTCCGGAGGAACCCATCGAGGGGCTGCTCTCGAAGGACTATGCCGCGGAGCGAGCCCGGCTGGTCGACATGTCACGCAACGACCCTGCCATCAAGCCTGGCAACCCCTACCGCTTCCAGCAAGGCGACAACCCGTTCCTGGATGCCCTGGAGCGCTGGACCAACGTGCCGCAGCCCGGTGGTCTCAATCCTCCCTGGCAACTTGCGGATGTCGATTTCGAGGCGTTCGAAGCCAGTTTCGGCGCCGGCACCACTTCCATCCAGGCCGCGGACGCCGAGGGCTGGGTCGTTTCAGTCACGCCGTCGGGCGGCTGGATTCCGGCGACCATAGCCGGCAACACGGGCATCGGCATGAGCCAGCGCATGCAGAGCTTCGTGCTCGATGCGGACCAGAACCCGTACAACGTGGTGGCGCCGGGCAAGCGCCCCCGGGCAACCCTGACCCCGGGAATGGCGCTCGCGGACGGCGAGCCCTTTCTTTCCTTTGCGGTCCAGGGCGGCGACATCCAGGATCAGGTGCTGCTGCAATTCTTCCTGAACATGGTGGAGTTCGGCATGACCGTTCAGGAAGCAGTGGAGGCGCCCAACATCACCAGTTACCAGTTGCGCAACTCGTTCGCGGATCATCGGGCGCAACCGGGCCGCATTCTGCTGAACGAGCAGACGCCTCCCTGGGTGCGCAAGGAACTTGCGGCCATGGGATACGACGCGGTCTATCGCGAACGGACGTCCGGGCCGATCAATGCCGTTTTCTTCGACCGAAGGCAGGGTACCTTCCAGGGCGGAGCGAGCGACTTCGGAGACGATTACGGCATCGCCTGGTAGCGAGCCCACAGCCGTCACCGGCTTCCTGCTGCGGGCGCCGATGCAATCGCGCAAGCTCGGCCGCGCTTGCACGGCGCCCGCGCGACGAAAGTTGTTGACGGGTGCGGGCTGGTCTTGGCCTGCCGTCTCGACAGGGCGCGCGAAGACGACTTGACACCCGGGCTGGTTCCGGAGGGAGGATTGGCCATCGACACGGGCACGACCGAGGGCAGCGGCTCCCGGCGGATCGACGACCAGACGTATCGCCGGGAGTTGTTTCGCCTGCAACTCGAGCTGGTCAAGTTGCAGGCGTGGATCAAGCACGAGGGGCTCAAGGTTGTCGTGGTGTTCGAGGGCCGTGACGCGGCCGGCAAGGGCGGTGTCATCAAGCGCATCACCCAGTACCTGAGCCCGCGTGTCTGCCGGGTGGCGGCATTGCCCTTGCCGACGGAACGGGAAAAGACGCAATGGTATTTCCAGCGCTACGTGGCGCACCTGCCGGCGGCCGGCGAGATGGTGCTGTTCGATCGCAGTTGGTACAACCGGGCCGGGGTCGAGCGCGTCATGGGGTTCTGCACCGATCGGGAATACCGGGAGTTCCTGCGTTCCTGCCCGGAGTTCGAGCGCATGCTGGTGCGCTCCGACATCGTGCTGATCAAGTTCTGGTTCTCGGTATCCGACGAAGAACAGGAGCGGCGGTTTCGCGCCCGGATCGAGGAGCCCCATAAACGCTGGAAACTGAGCCCGATGGACCTGGAGGCGCGCCTGCGCTGGGTCGAATATTCCCGGGCCAAGGACGAGATGTTCGCGCACTGCGACATCGAGCAGGCGCCCTGGTTCGTGGTCGATGCGGACATCAAGAAACACGCCCGGCTCAACTGCATCCGCCACCTGCTTGACCTGATTCCCTACGAGGACCTGACACCGGACCCCATCGAGTTGCCGGAACGCGAGAGCGACGAGGGATACGTTCGGCCGCCCCTGTCCGATCAGAGGTTCACGCCGGATTACTATCCCTGATTACGGATAACGGCCGACCTTTTCTTCGATGCGACTCTCTCCCTGCGACCGTTCGTTCCCAGCGCGTTTGCTGCTCGGCGCGGCGGGGTGGGATCTTTCATGGAACACTTTTTCCAAGCAATTGATTTTGTTGAATTCTTTAACGTGGGGGACCATTCCTTCGATCCGGCACCGAGAACCGGTATGCGGTACGCGCATACGGCTCGCCGAATGGCACGCCAAGCGGACCTGCTGACCGCTACGATGGGCGCAAGCACGAGCTTTAAAGGTGCCGGATACGCGCACCGCACACCGGTTCTCTCCCAGCCGTTGGCGGGTGTTCCTTGCGCGTCCTCGTCCCGGTGCGCCGGGTTCAAGACTCGCGTACGGACAACGCGGCGGCGCTTACGCTCGTGCGTCGGTGTCCTTGAGCTGGCAGTCGGTTGGATGTGCGGGCTAGAACGGGATGTCGTCGTCGAAATCGTCGTCGTCGCTGATGGTGGGTGCATTGGTTGCCGGCGCGCTTTCTGCGGGGGCAGCGGGGGCGCCGCGTTGCTCGAACCCGGAAGGCGGGCCGGCGTCGCTGCCGCGGCTGTCGAGCATCTGCATGTCCCGCGCCATGACTTCCGTGCGGTATCGTTTTTGGCCGTCCTGTTCCCAGCTCGATGTCCTGAGGCTTCCTTCGATGTAGACCTTGGAGCCCTTGCGCAGGTATTGCCCGGCGATTTCGGCCAACCGGGAGAAACAGACGACGTTATGCCATTCGGTGCGTTCCTGTTGCTCGCCGCTTTGCCGGTCGCGCCAGGAGTCGCTGGTTGCAACGCTGAAATTCGTAATCGGATTACCTGCCTGGGAGTACCTGGTTTCCGGGTCCCGGCCGAGGTTGCCGATCAGAATGACCTTGTTGATTCCCCGTGCCATGAGCTGCCCCGTAACCGAATTCGTGATGGGGCAGTTTAGCCGATCGATCGTTGTAAACCCAAGACCGATGCCGGTTGCCTGCGTGCGATGCGAACCACAGTCACTGTGAGAATTCGCTGCTCGTCGATGATGCTGCGGTGAACGATTCCGCAATCGCCGCCATGCAGGATCGCTGGAATTCGGCAGTCCCGACCGGTACTGCTCGTATTGGCGTTCAATCGCGCCGTCGGACGCGTACGATCCGTGCACGGGCTACAATCGGGTGTAGTCCATCTCCGGACCCGAGGGGCGATGCCGTTTCCCGGCGAGACAGCGATGTACGGTCACGAAACTGATTCGTTCGACATCAGGCAACGCGAGTTGGCGGTGCGTTCGCGATGATCCGGCCGTTTGCATCACACGCATACCTTGGCGTCGAGGCCCTGCCTCGATGATCTGCCTGTTCGGCGGTACCTTCGACCCCGTGCACAACGGGCACCTGCACGCCGCTCGAACTGCTGCCGGCTTGCTGGCATGCCGCGTGCGGCTGGTGCTTGCTGCCCGGCCGCCGCACCGGCGCGCGCCGGCAGCCTCCCCGGAGCACCGCTGGGCGATGTTGCAGGCTGCCTGCGCAGGAAGGACGGAGCTGATTCCGGACGACGCGGAAATCCGCCGCCCGGACGCAAGCTATACGGTGCACACCCTCGGACGGGTGCGCCGGCAGCACCCCGACCGGCCGGTATTCTGGGTTGTCGGCATGGATGCATTTCGCGAATTGAGATCCTGGCATCGATGGCGGGAGATATTCGACCTGGCACACCTGCTGTTGCTGAACCGTCCGGGCGTCGTTCTCGACGGGCCGGCCCGGCAGCTTTACGAGACGTTTCGGCTGGAAGGGATACCATCTTCCGCCGCCGGCGGCATACTCAGGATCGAGGCGCCCATGCCCGATGTTTCCGCTTCCCGAATCCGGCTTCGGGTCGCCGAAAACCGGCCGGTGTCGCATTTGCTACCCGACGGGGTTGAAGCCTATATTAGGCAGCAGAAACTCTATTCGGGGGACGGGGCAAGCACCCGGCCGGGCCATGCCCCGGCCCCGGAAGTAGACAGTGACCGGGAGCAGACTTGACCCGATCGACGACCTCATCCGCGAACAACGGAGCTGGCCGGACAGCAGCCTCGGCGGCCGAGAACCGGGAGGCGCCCGAACGTGCGTGCGAGGTTGTCCTCGAAGCCCTCGAAGACCGCAAGGGGCGCGATATCGTTTCCCTCGACGTGCGCCGGTTGACCGACATCACCGACTTCACGGTCATCGCCACCGGCAGTTCGAACCGCCATGTCAGGGCATTGGTCGACCAGGTGATCGAGGCGGCCAGGCTTGGCAGTCTCGAGGTATTGGGGGTGGAAGGCCGGGAAACCGGCGAGTGGGTGCTGCTCGACCTCGGTGATGTGGTCGTCCATGTCATGCAGGTGGCCGCGCGGGAGTTCTACGATCTCGAACGGCTCTGGCGGCCCATGGCTGCCGATTCCGCGGATTGACCGCCGCGGCGGGGCTCGAGTCGATCCATGTCGCCGTCGCTGCGAATCAAGGACAAGCACGCCGAACACAAGCTGTTCGTCACCCGGGCGATGGTGCTGTTCGCCATCGCCACGGTGCTGGCGTCGCTGCTCGTGTTGCGCATGGTGCAACTGCAGGTCTGGCAGCACGACGTTTACAGGACGCGGTCGGACGAGAACCGCATCAGCGTTCAACCCCTGGCTCCGGCGCGCGGCATCATCTACGACCGCAACGGGGTTCCCCTTGCCGAAAACCGGCCGGTGTTCAGCCTGGCGCTGGTTCGGGAACGCATCGACGACCTCGACCGTTTCCTGCAGGAACTGGCTGAAGTCGTATCGCTCGACAGCGATGACATGGAAGGGTTCGAAGAACGGCTGAAGCGACGCCGCCGGCCGTTCGAACCGGTCGTCCTGAAACTGTCCCTGACCGAGGAGGAGATCGCGGCTCTGGCGGTCAACCGGCATCGCTTCGTCGGCGCCGAGGTGGAGTCGCGTCTGGCACGCTATTACCCCTTCGGGGAACTCATGGCGCACCCGGTCGGCTCGGTGCGCCGAATCAGCAACGAGGACCTCGGGGCGCTGGACCCGGTTCGCTACAGCGCCACCCGTCATGTCGGCAGGCGAGGCGTCGAGCAGTTCTATGAACGATCGCTGCATGGCGACGTCGGCAGCCGGCGGGTGGAAACCGATGCGCACGGCCGGGTTCGTCGCGTGCTCGATGTCCGCCTGCCCGAGGCCGGACAGAACCTCACCCTGCACATCGACAACCGTCTCCAGGTGGCCGCGCTCGCGGCGCTGTCTCACCGTCGCGGCGCCGTCGTTGCACTGGATACGAATTCGGGCGGCATCCTTGCCATGGCGAGCAATCCGAGCTACGACCCCAACCTGTTCGTCGCCGGCGTCAGCCGCGAACAGTACGGCGAATGGATCGCCTCCAGGGACAAACCGCTGTTCGACCGCGCGATCAACGGGCAGTATGCCCCCGGCTCCACCTTCAAGCCGGTGGTTGCGATAGCCGCCCTCACCGGGGGTGCAATTGACTGGGAGGAGAAGATTCTCGATACCGGTGCTTTCCGCCTGCCCGGCGGGAGACGGATCTATCGCGACTGGAATTGGCAAAAGGACGATGCCGGTGGCCAGGGCATGGTCGACCTCGACCGGGCCATCTATCGCTCCTCCAATGTCTATTTCTTCCACCTCGGTACGCGTTTGCACATCGATCAATTGGCATCGACCGCGCGTCAGTTCGGGTTTGGCAGTGTGACGTCGGTCGACGTGGCAGGAGCCAGTGCCGGCCTGGTGCCCGATCCGGAGTGGAAACTCGGGGCCAAGGGAGAGCCCTGGTATCCGGGAGACAACGTCAACCTGAGTATTGGCCAGGGCGACCTGCTGGTGACCCCGCTGCAGCTCGCTACGGCAGGCGCGGTGATCGCCAATCGGGGGCGTTGGGTGAGGCCCCGCATGCTGCTGGCGAGCGACGGCCCCTTGAGCGAATTCGACCCGCCGCCGCCCATGCCCCATCTCGATGCGCCTTCCCCGGACGATTGGGAACGCCTGGTGGATGCCATGGAAAACGTGGTTCACCGGGGCGATCGGGGCTACGGGCAGAATGGAACGGCCTGGGCCTACATCGGCCGCGGGCTCGGCTACCGCATGGCAGGCAAGTCGGGCACGGCCCAGGTGGTGGAGATTGCCCAGGGCGAAGAGTACGACGAAGAACTGCTCGACGAGTACAGCCGCAAGCATGCCTGGTTTCTCGCCTTTGCGCCGGCTGACGATCCCGTGATCGCGGTGGGCGTGCTGGTGGAGAACGGCGGCGGCGGCAGTTCCGTGGCGGGGCCCGTTGCCCGGGAGGTGATCGATGCCTACCTGCTGCCGCGGATTGCGCAGCGATGAACCGCAGCAGGGCTGCCGATTTCATGCAGGTTTTCCTGCACACGGTGTTTTCCCGGTTCAAGGGCGCCGACCCGCTCTTGTGTATCATGCTCGGGGCGGTGATCGCATTCGGCCTGGTCGTGCTCTACAGCGCCGTCGAGGGTAACGGTCCGCTGTTCCGCGCCCAGATGCTGCGCCTCGTGCTTGGCGTTCTGGTGCTGGCGGTTGCCGCGCAATTCTCGCCGATGTTCTACCTGCGCTGGGCGCCCTGGTTTTATCTTGCGGTTCTGCTGCTGCTGTTGCTGGTATTTGTCGAAGGGGTCACGGTCAAGGGCGCGGCACGCTGGCTCGACATTCCCGGCCTGATGCGTTTTCAACCGTCCGAGTTCGCCAAGCTCGCCCTGCCGATGGCGATTGCCTGGTATCTTCACGACCGGCCGTTGCCACCCTCTTTCAGGGACATCGTGGTGATGCTGGCGCTGATTGCGGCGCCGAGTGCCTGCATTGTCATGCAGCCCGACCTGGGAACGGCGATCCTCGTGCTGGCTGCGGGGTTATTCGTCATACTCCTCGCCGGGGTCCGGTGGCGCTGGATCGGCATCGCGGGTTTGGCCGGGGCTGCCCTCTTTCCGTTGATGTGGTACGGTCTGAAGGAGTACCAGCGCCAGCGGATCCTCACGTTGTTCGACCCGGAAAGCGACCCGCTCGGTGCGGGTTGGAGCATTATCCAGTCAAATACCGCCATCGGTTCCGGCGGATTGGTCGGAAAGGGCCTGGGGCTCGGTACCCAGAGCCAACTCGAGTTTCTGCCGGAAAGTCACACCGACTTCATCATTGCGGTGGTTGGCGAGGAGCTCGGCTTTATCGGTGTTGTCAGCCTGTTGGTCTTGTACATGGCGATTGTAGGCAGGGTGCTGTTCATTGCGACGCAGACGAATCACACGTTTTCGAGGCTGCTGGCCGGGTCGTTCGCCCTGGTGTTCTTCGTCTCGCTGTTCGTCAACATTGCCATGGTGTCGGGATTGCTGCCCGTGGTCGGCGTGCCGCTGCCGCTGGTCAGCTACGGCGGCACCTCCATCATCACGATTCTTGCGGGTTTCGGCATCGTCATGTCGATTCAAAGTCACAAGTCCTGGTAGGAGTGCGGGCTGGCGCGGATGAAACAATCGATTCGAGTCCTGGTTGTGGCAAGCGTGACGGCGTTGCTGCTTTACGGCCCGGTCAACGCAGACTATTCGTCCAGGGAGGATGTCCGCGCCTACGTCGACGAACTGGTGTCGGTGCATGGTTTCGGCCGTGACGCACTGCTCGAGACGTTTGCGGCAGCCCGGCATCAGCCACGCATCGTCCAGGCCATGTCCCGCCCGGCAGAAAAGGCGCTCAAGTGGTTTCAGTACCGCGACATCTTCCTGGGGCAGCAGCGCATTTCCGGCGGTATCCAGTTCTGGGCAGACAACAGCGCGGCGCTCGAGTCGGCCGAAACCAGTTTCAACGTCGCACCCGAGTACGTGGTGGCGATTATCGGTGTGGAGACCTACTTCGGCCGGGTGATGGGCTCGCACCGGGTTCTCGACGCCCTGTCGACGCTCGCGTTCGACTATCCTCCCCGGGCCCGTTTCTTCCGCAACGAGTTGACGGAATTCCTGTTGCTGGCGCGGGAGGAGAAGCGTTCACCCGCCGACCTGAAAGGCTCCTATGCGGGGGCCATGGGCTACGGCCAGTTCATACCGTCGAGCTACCGGCACTACGCCGTGGACTTCGACGGAGATGGCATCCGGGACATCTGGACCAATACTACCGACGCCATCGGCAGCGTGGCGAACTATTTTGCAAGCCACGGCTGGCGGGGCGATGGCGAGGTGGTCCTGCGCGTGCAGGCGTCCGGCCGAGATGTCGACGAAGCGGCCAACAAGGGCCTCGCGCTCGACAGGACGGTTGCCGAGTTTCGAGCGCTCGGGGTGGAGATTCCCGAGATCGATGGCGCGGCGAACGCGGCGCTCTTTCGCATGGAACTCGAAGACGGCATGGAGTACTGGCTGGCGCTGCACGACTTCTACGTCATTACCCGCTACAACCGCAGCGCCATGTATGCGCTGGCCGTGCATCAACTCAGCCAGGCGATCAAGACCGGGCGCGATGCATCGCTGGCTCGGGCCGTGGCGCGGTCCGCTGCAGGTCCGCGCGCGCGGGTTGCGCAGACGTCGGGTGTCGGTGAATGAGCAACCGGTCCGCTAGCGATGCGCGCGGGGGCGCCGGGCGGACGGGGCTCTTCTGCCTGGCGTTGCTGGTGCTCGCAGGTTGTCAGTCGTCCGGCCCGCCGCCGGTGCGAGGGGGGACGCCGCCGCTGTCGGACGGCCCGCCCGAACACGTTCCCTACGACCTCAGCGCGTTGCCTGATCCGGTTCCGGTCGATGAGCCGAAAAGCGCAACCGGCAATCCGCCGTCCTACAGCGTTTTCGGCAAGACCTATTACACGCTCGAAACCGCAGCCGGTTACGACGCGACGGGTTCGGCATCCTGGTACGGCCGCAAGTTTCAGGGGCGGCGCACGTCGAGCGGCGAACCCTTCGACATGCTGAAACTGACCGCGGCCCACACGACCTTGCCGATACCCACTTACGTCGAGGTGACCAACCTGGAAAACGGCCGGCGGGTCGTGGTGCGGGTCAACGACCGCGGTCCGTTCCACGATGGGCGGATAATCGATCTTTCCTATGCTGCCGCCGTGAAACTGGGGTTCGCCGATGCGGGTACGGCCCGGGTAAGGGTCGTGGCTCTCCAAGACCTGCCGGAGCTTTACCTGCAGGCCGGCGCGTTCCGGCAGATCGGCGATGCCCACCGATTGCGGGGAGCGCTCGAGCGGCTGACGGGCAAGCCCGCCCAGGTGGTTCGAACCGATGACGAGCCGCCCTTCCGGGTGCGCCTCGGGCCGCTCGAAGGCGAGCGGGAAGCACAACGCCTGCAAGCGCTGATCGCAATGGCCGATCACGGCGTCCCGGAAATCCACTATGGAGAATCAGGGGACTGACGGGGCGAGTCAATCGGCGTCCGCAGCAGGAAGTTGGTGGCGGATGCGGGCTAGAATGACGTCGGTCCGGCAAACCTTCAGCGAGGGACTCATGAGATTCGGAATTCTGGTGCTCGTCTTGTGCGGGTTCAGCGGCTGGGCCGACGCGGCCAGTCGGCCGGCTCCCGCCGTGCCCCCGCCGCCCGGCATTGCAGCCAAGTCGTATGTGCTGATGGACGCCGACACCAACCGCATCATCGCCGAGCAGAACGGCGACGAACCTCTGCATCCTGCCAGCCTCACCAAGATCATGACCGGTTTCATTGCCGCCGCAGAGTTGGCCAGCGGCCGCATTTCGCTCACCGACGAAGTGCCCGTCAGTGTCGAGGCATGGCGCACGCCGGGCTCGCGCATGTTCATTCAGGAGGGGACCCTGGTGTCCGTCGGCGACCTGCTGCGGGGCATCATAATCCAGTCCGGCAACGATGCGAGCGTGGCGCTGGCCGAGTACATCGCCGGCGGCGAGGATGCGTTTGCCGACATGATGAATCGCCAGGCGGATGAACTGGGTTTGACCGCAACCCGGTTCAGAAACGCCACAGGGCTGCCGGCGGACGATCACTACACCTCCGCGAACGACCTGGCCATCCTTACCCGGGAGTACATTGATCGCTATCCGGAAAACTACGCCATCTACTCCGAGCGTTCGTTCGAGTACAACGATATCGAGCAACCGAATCGCAACCGCCTGTTATGGCGGGACCGTACCGTCGACGGCGTCAAGACGGGCCATACCGCGGCGGCCGGATACTGCCTGGTCGCATCCGCCAAACGGGAAGGGATGCGCCTGATATCCGTGGTCATGGGCGCAGCCGACGGCAATACGCGGGTGCGCGAAACCCAGAAGCTGCTGACCTATGGATTCCGTTATTACGAAACCAAGCTCTTGTACGAGGCCGAAGTCCCGTTGAAGAATGCCGAGGTCTGGTACGGCGAGGCGGGCTCGGTGGATGTCGGCGTTGCCGAACCGGTGGTGGTTACCATTCCGCGCGGGCACTACGAAAGCGTGGCGGTGGAGTTGCAGTTGCCCAATCCGCTCGAGGCGCCCTTTGCGGAAGGCGCTGAAATCGGCGCCCTGCAAGTGACCCTGGGCGACGAATCGGTGTACAGCGCGCCGCTGGTGGCGTTGCAGGCAGTCGAAGAGTCGGGCGCCTTGGCGCGGGCTGCCGATTTCGTTCAACTGCTGTTCCGCGGGCTGTTCGAGTGAGTTCGGCGGCGCGCTGAAAGGAATCGTCGGTGTGAGCCGGGAGACCAGCGCCCAGCACCGGGTCATTGTGCGTGACCTGGGCCGTACGGAGTACGAGCCCGTGTTCCGGGCGATGCGTGAATTCACCGCCGGGCGCGGCGAGGATACCCCGGACGAGTTGTGGTTTACCGAGCACGCGCCGGTGTTCACCCAGGGCCAGGCCGGCAAGGCCTGGCACGTGCTCGCTGCCGGCGACATTCCCGTGGTGCAGACCGACCGCGGCGGCCAGATCACCTATCACGGACCGGGCCAGGTTGTCGGCTACCTGTTGTTCGACCTGCGCCGCATGGGGCTTTCCGTTCGCGAACTCGTTTCCGGCATCGAAACCGCCGTGATCGGCGTGCTTGCCGGCTACGGGATCGATGCTGCCGCGCGCCCGGACGCGCCGGGCGTTTACGTCGACGGCGCCAAGATTGCGGCCCTCGGCCTGCGGGTGCGAAGGCATTGCTCCTATCACGGATTGAGCTTCAACGTCGACATGGATCTGGAACCGTTCGGGCGCATCAACCCCTGCGGCATGGCCGGGCTCGAGGTCACGCAACTGAGAGACCTGTGCGGCGAGGCCGATGCGGACGCCGTGAAGAGCCGTCTTTTGACAGCGATGACCGGCTCCTATCCGGTCAGCTTCCGCACACCGGACAGGCGGGACGCCTGTTGAGCCTGAACTTGCGCCAGTCTGCGCGCTTTGCATCGTAATAGAGCACGTGGCCGGCCAACGGGTCCCCCACGTTGGTGATCGCCTTGACAGCCTCCATGGCCTGCATGGCGCCGACCACGCCGACCAGTGGCGCGATAACGCCGTTTTCCGCGCAATTCAGGGCCTGGTCGTCGCTTTCCGGATACAGACACCGGTAACAGGGCGACTCCGGGTGGCCCGGGTCGAAAAGGGCCACCTGCCCTTCCCAGCGGATGGCGGCGCCCGATACCAGAGGCGTCCCGGAGCGCCAGCAGGCATCGTTGACGAGGTAGCGGGTTGCGAAGTTGTCGCTGGCATCGAGCACCAGGTCCACGCGCGCCAGCAGTTCCGCCAATGCCTCCGGCGACAGCTTGCGGCCGATGGTTTCCACCGCCACCAGCGGATTCAGTGCTGCCAGGGTCTGCGCGGCGGACCGGGTCTTGGGCACGCCCACCGAAGCGTTTGCGTGGACGATCTGGCGTTGGAGATTGGAAAGCTCCACGGCGTCGTGGTCGTTGAGCACGAGCGTGCCGACGCCGGCGGCGGCGAGGTACATCGCGACAGGCGAACCCAGGCCCCCCAGCCCGACCACGAGGACGGTGGCGCTGCCCAGCCGCTCCTGACCCTCGATATCGATCTCGGGGAGCATGATCTGGCGGCTGTAGCGCAACAGTTGGCTGTCGTCCATCCTCAACCTTCCATGAACGCCACGCTTGCCCGCTCGATGCCGGCAAGGTCCCGATGGGTTTCGATCTTCCGGAATCCGGCGAGGGCAAGGAAGTCTCGAACAGCGGGCCCCTGGTCATGGCCGTGTTCGAGAATCAGCCGGCCGGATGGGGTGATGCGTTCTGCTGTCTGCATGGCGATGCGGCGGATGGCGTCCAAGCCGTCTGCGCCGGCAACGAGCGCGCTCTGCGGCTCACCGGCAAGCGCAGCCAGGGCGGGGTCGCCTTCGGCCACATAGGGCGGATTGGCGACGATGCAACCCAGGGGGCCGCTCACGCACTCGAGCCAGTCGCCCTGCACGAAGCCGATGGCTGTGCCATTGGCCGCCGCGTTTGCCTTCGCCACCCGCAGTGCGGCGAGCGAACGATCCGTCGCAACGACGCACAGATCGGGCCGATGGGCTTTCAGAACCACGGCGATGCAGCCGCTGCCGGTTCCGAGATCCAGGGTCAGGGCGCCCCGGGGCGCATGGCGTAGCGCCAGTTCCACGACGAGTTCGGTTTCCGGCCGAGGTACGAGCACCTCGTTGCCGACCCGGAAGTCCATGCCGAAGAACTCCTTTCTGCCGAGAATGTAGGCGAGCGGTTCCAGCCCCCGACGCCGGTCCGCGAGGCTGGTCAGGCGCGCCGACTGCTCTTCGGTCAGCTTTCTTTCGGGAAAGGCGAGCACCTGTGCACGGTTCGAGCCGAGCACGTGGGCCACGAGCAGTTCCGCATCGAGACGTGCAAGGTCGGCATTGGCGGCCAGCCAGCAGCCGGTAGACCGGTAACGACCCGAATCGTCGGCGCCCGGGTCGTGGAGAGAGCCCCGGGTGCGAATCTCACTCATTCCCGGGCCGACCGAGGTGTTCCGCCTGGTGTGCCTGAACGAGGGGCTGGACGAGTACGTCCAGAGCGCCCTGCAGTATTTCGTCGAGACGGTACAGGGTCAGGTTGATGCGATGGTCGGTGACCCGCCCCTGGGGAAAGTTGTAGGTGCGGATGCGTTCCGAACGGTCTCCGGAGCCGATCAGGTTGCGGCGCGATTCGGCCTGTTCCTGCTGCTGTTCGGTGCGGGCGGCATCGACCAGCCTGGCCTGCAGCAGGGCCATGGCGCGCGCACGGTTCTTGTGCTGGGAACGCTCGTCCTGGCACTCGACGACGATACCGCTCGGCAGGTGGGTGAGCCGCACCGCTGAATCGGTCTTGTTGACGTGCTGGCCGCCTGCTCCCGATGCCCGGAACAGGTCGACGCGAAGATCGCTCTTTTCGATTTCCACGGCATCGATGTCGTCGACTTCCGGCAGTACCGCCACGGTGCATGCCGAGGTGTGGATCCGGCCCTGGGATTCGGTTTCGGGCACGCGCTGCACCCGGTGCGCTCCGGACTCGAATTTCAGCTGGCTGTAGGCGCGGTTGCCTTCCACACGCGTGATGATCTCCTTGTAACCGCCGTGCTCGCCGGGCCGCTCGCTCAGAACTTCGATGTTCCAGCCCCGCGTTTCGGCAAAGCGGGCATACATGCGGAACAGGTCCCCGGAAAAGAGGGCTGCTTCGTCGCCGCCGGTGCCGGCGCGTATTTCGAGAAAGACGTTGGAACCGTCGTGGGGGTCCTTGGGAACGAGCAGGCTTTTCAGGGACTGTTGGAGATTCTCGAGACGCCCGGTCAGCGTGACGACGTCTTCCCTTGCCAGTTCGCGCAGGTCGGGGTCGTCGCCGTCAGCCAGTTCCTGAGCTTCTTCCAGGTCGCGGGAAACCTCGCAGATTTGCCGATATCCCAGCGCCACGGGTTCGAGATCGGCCAGTTCCTTGGCCAGAGCCCGGTACTGGCGCCGGTCGGCAACGACTTCCGGTTTTGCGACTTCGCCGCAGAGCTCGTCGTAGCGATCCGCAAGCTCGGAAAGCCTGGTCAATACGGGCGGTTGCAGCGCCTTGGAGCGGGCTCTAGTGTCCTGTCCCATCGGTTTCCTGCACTTCAGAATTCGCCGGGTGCGTCAACGCGAGGTGCGGCAGGGAGTGCGCGCTTGCCGTGCGTGACGGCACATCCGGAGCCCGGCCGGAATGCGCCTGGCGAGTTCGCTGCAATTGACGCCCGCAGTAGCTTGTTCATGAGCGGGTCCGACTGGACCTCAGTCCAGATTGTAGAGCGACTTGAGGATATCGAGCAGGTCTACCCGGCCCTCGGCGCTGGCCTGACGGATGGCCGCGGTCGGAGGATGCATCAGCTTGTTGGTGAGTGCCTGGGCCAGCGACGCAACGACCTCGTTGGCGTCGCTGCCGCCGGCCAGGGCGCGGCGCGCCTTGTCCAGCTCGGCGAGTTGCGCGTCCTGGGCGTTCTCCCGCAGTTGCCTGAGCAGGCGCTGCCCCTGGTGAGCGCGACGCTCCCCGGCGTAGCGGTGAGCGCCTTCGTCGACGAGGGCCTTTGCAGAATCCGCTGCCGAGAGCCGCTGCTTGAGGTTTTCCTGGATGATTTCCGTCAGGTCGTCTATGGAATAGAGAAAGACATCCGGCAGATCGGCGACCTCGGGCTCGATGTCCCGTGGCACCGCGATGTCGACCATGAAGATGGGCTGGCGGCGCCGGATGCGCATCGCCGCTTCGACGGCGCCCTTGCCCACGACCGGCAGGGAACTGCCGGTTGAGGCGATGACAATGTCGTACCGGTGCAGGGCGGCGGCCACATCGGTGAGTTGCATGGGTGTTGCCCGATGGCGGGCGGCGAGACGCTCGGCGTGGGCGATGGTCCGGTTGGCGATTGCCATGGCTCCGATGCCCTGTTCGCCAAGGTATTCGGCGACCCGTTGAATGGTGTCGCCTGCCCCGAGCAGCAAGGCTGCCTTGCGGTTCAGGTCGGTGAATATGCGCTTCGCCATGGCGACGGCGGCATAGGCCACGGACAGGGGGTTGCGGCCGATGCCGGTATCGGTGCGGACCCGCTTCGCCGCATTGAGCGACACCCGGGACAGCAGGTCGAGTTCCGTGCCCAGCATGCCGAGATTGCGTGCCAGCTCGCAAGCCGACTTGACCTGGCCCATGATCTGCGGTTCGCCGAGCACCTGGGAATCGAGACCGGCAGCGACGCGAATGAGGTGCCGTGCGGCATCCTGGTCCCAGTGACTGTAGGCGGCGCTGTGGATCTCGTCGGCGGGAACGGCGCGATAGTCTGCGAGCCACTGCGCCAGCCCCGCTTCCTCGGCAGGGTCGATGGCGCAGTAGATCTCGGTGCGGTTGCAGGTGGAGAGGATCGCGGCTTCGGTCACGCTCGGGACGGAACGGGCGACGGCCATCAGCGCGTTGCCGAGCATGTCCTCGGGGAACGCGACCTTTTCGCGCAGGTCTATGGCGGCCGTGCGGTAGTTGATGCCGTATGCCAATATCGCCACGTTGAGCCAGGCCCGTCATCGGCTGGGGGTAGCGTTGAATTGTAGCAGAGGGGCATGCGGCGGGTCCGTCCGCAACCGGGTGCGCCACCCCGGGGGTTGCCTGTTTGCGGGGTCCACCGGCGAGGCCGGGTTGCGGCGATTCGGGTTGCTGATCCCGATTCTCGTTTGGGCCGGGTGCGCACAGTTGCCGGTCGAGTCCGAGTCAGCCGATTTCCGCATGGAAGGCAAGGTGGGTGTGGTCGAAGGGAAGCGGAGCTATTCGGCACGCTTCATCTGGCGGCAGAGCGCCGAACGCTACGACATCTATCTCTGGGGGCCGCTCGGGCAGGGTGGCACGCGCTTGCGGGGCAACCCGGAGCGAATCGAGATCAGCGGCCGGAAAGGCGAGCCGGCGTTGGTGGGCGATCCCCGCAGGGTGATGCGCGAGAGGCTTGGATGGAGCCTGCCGCTTGCCGTATTGCCCTGGTGGATGACCGGTCGCCCGGCACCGGATGTTCCGGTTGCCGATTCCGAGTACGATGCCGAGGGCCGTCTGGTCGAATTCCTGCAACTCGACTGGCAGGTGGCCTACGATCGGTTCGATGCGCAAGGTGCGGCGTCGCAACCGCGCCGCATCACTGCCGAGCGGCCCGGTTACCGCATCCGCGTTACCGTTTCCAACCGTTGATTCCCTGTGTTGGGTGTACGTCAGATTTGTGAGATTTGGAGCCATCATGTGTTGGCGCGGCGTCCCTGTGTTGCAGTGTTTGACAGGATGCGGGGCCAACCTCAGAATAGCGCGCCGCCATGCCGGCAGAGCGAGCGGATTGGCGCGAATTGCGGGCTTTATCCGTTGGGGTGTCGCCAAGTGGTAAGGCACCGGGTTTTGATCCCGGCATTCGCAGGTTCGAATCCTGCCACCCCAGCCAACACTGTATCGTCGAGGCCTATCGGAGCCTAAGCGCAGGGAAGACGAATCGTGGCCCAACTGATGGTTTTCTCAGGGAGTTCGAACCGGGCGCTCGCAGAGCGAGTCGTCAACGAGTTGCGCATCGATCTCGGCCACGCCGATATCGGCCGCTTCAGCGACGGCGAGGTCAGCGTGGAAATCCACGAAAACGTGCGCGGCTGCGACGCCTTCATCCTGCAATCCACCTGTGCGCCGACGAACGACAACATCATGGAACTGCTCATCATGGCCGATGCCATTCACCGGGCATCGGCGCACCGGGTAACGGCAGTCATTCCGTATTACGGCTACGCCCGTCAGGACCGCCGACCGCGCTCGGCCCGGGTGCCGATCAGCGCCAAGGTGGTGGCGGACATGCTCGACAGTGTCGGCATCGACCGCATTCTCACCGTCGACCTGCACGCCGACCAGATTCAGGGTTTTTTCGACATGCCGGTCGACAACGTGTACGGCTCGCCGGTGCTGGTCGATCACATCGCCACCCGCGACTACGAGAACCCGATTGTCGTATCTCCGGATGTGGGAGGGGTCGTGCGCGCCCGGGCCATCGCCAAGCAGATCGACGATCTCGATCTCGCCATCATCGACAAGCGTCGTCCCCAGGCCAACGACAGCCGGGTCATGAACGTCATCGGCGATGTGCGTGGCAAGACCTGCATACTCGTCGATGACATCGTCGATACCGCCGGCACGCTTTGCACCGCGTCGGAAGCGCTGAAGGAACAGGGGGCAATCAAGGTCGTGGCCTACATCACCCATCCGGTGCTGTCCGGTCCTGCCGTCGAACGCATCGGCGCCTCGCAGATCGACGAAATGGTGGTCACCGACACCATACCGCTGTCCGAGGATGCGGCTCGTTGCGAGAAGATACGGCAACTCAGCCTCGACCGGCTGTTGGCGGAGTGCATTCGCCGCGTCAGCTACGAAGAATCGTTGAGCGCGATGTTCCGCTAGGTCATACCAGCCCCAGCCCGACAGGAATGCGGCATCCGGGTACAGATTCGACTCGTTCGAGAACCCGGTCCGCGAACAGGACGAATAGCCGGCAACCGCAAGCGGCGGCTGCCATTGGAGAAGAACCGACATGTCCGAGCAGATACAGATCGGCGCATCCCAGCGCCGCGAAATCGGAACCGGCGCAAGCCGTCGCCTGAGACGGGGTGCGGAGCGGATTCCCGGCATCATCTATGGGGGCGACGCCGACCCGAAGCCGCTCACGCTGAGCGTCCATGAACTGTCGCGCGTCATGCAGACCGAGGGTTTCCATTCCCAGGTGCTGAATGTGGTCGTCGACGGCGCTGCCGAGCAGGCTGTCGTTCGCGAACTGCAGCGGGACCCGGCCAGCGACAAGGTGCTGCATGTCGATTTTCTGCGCGTTCGTGCCGACCGAGCCATCCAGGTTTCCGTGCCGGTGCATTTCCTCAACGAGCAGGATTGCGTCGGCGTGCGATCCGGCGGCAACCTCTCCCGCAACCTCATCGAGGTGGAGGTGAGTTGCCTGCCGGCAGACCTGCCGGAATACATCGAGGTCGATGTCGGCTCATTGGAGATGGGCGAATCGGTGCACCTGAGCGATCTGGAAATGCCGGATGGGGTGACCGTTGTCGCGCTGACCTATGGCGAAGAGCGGAACATCGCCGTGGTGAGCGTGCTGGCGCCGCGGGGTGGCGCCGGAGACCTGGATGAAGAAGCCGGGGAGCTCGGAGAAATCGACGCCGATGCGCCCACGGACGAAGAGGGGGAAAGCGCGGAAGCGCCCGATTCCGACTAAGGGCGCTGGTGTCTCGATCCGATGCCGATGGCCATCCGCCTGATCGTCGGTCTGGGCAATCCGGGTTCCCGGTACGCCGCCACCCGCCACAATGCGGGACATCGCTTCGTTCGATACCTCGCGGCGCGATTCGGCATCGACCTCGACGGCTCGACGAAGTTCAGGGCATCCGCGGGCCGTGGCAGGGTCGCGGGGGCCGACCTGCGCTTGCTGTTGCCATCCACCTACATGAACCGGTCCGGCGAATCGGTGGCGCTTTTCGCCCGCTACTACCGTATCGAGCCGGAGGAAATCCTTCTGGCCCACGACGAAGTCGCCTTCCCCCCGGGCGTTCTGCGGCTGAAGGCCGGCGGCGGCACGAACGGACACAACGGCATCGAAAGCGTCATCGCAGCACTGGGCAGCCGGGAATTCGTTCGTTTACGGATCGGCGTTGGGCACCCGGGCAACAAGGAACTCATATTGGGATTCCTGACGAAGGCTGCCATGCCCGAGGCGGAGTGGACGAAGGTGGACGCCGCCTGCCGGCTGGAGGACGATCTGCTGAAAACACTCCTGGGCGGAGACCTGCAGGCCGCCATGAACCGGCTGCACAAACCGGAGACGGGCGACGGTCCCGATCCCGTTTCGTCGAGTTGACGAGCCGTAGC
The DNA here is from genome assembly GCA_965221465.1 of Candidatus Azophilus sp. Taxonomy (GTDB): domain Bacteria; phylum Pseudomonadota; class Gammaproteobacteria; order Pseudomonadales; family Azotimanducaceae; genus Azophilus. The sequence continues at coordinate 3,104,994 of OZ244892.1, read as the reverse complement.
CGGTTGCAAGGATTACCGGCTTCAGGCGAACGGTAGGCACCGGCGCTGGAATCGAATCGATGGGATTCAACTGCGGCATCGTCGGCCTGCCCAACGTGGGCAAGTCGACGCTATTCAACGCGCTGACCCGCAAGGGAGTCGAAGCGGCGAACTTTCCGTTCTGCACCATCGATCCCAACGTGGGCGTGGTGCCGGTGCCGGATGCACGTCTCGACAGGGTTGCGGCTATCGTCGAGCCCGAGAGAGTCGTACCTGCGGTCATGGAATTTGTCGACGTCGCCGGATTGGTGGCGGGCGCTGCCCGGGGGGAAGGGCTCGGCAACCGCTTTCTCGCCCACATTCGGGAGACCGATGCCATCGCCCACGTGGTGCGCTGTTTCGCCGACGAAAACGTCGTGCACGTATCCGGCCGCCCCGCCCCGGCGGACGACATCGAAATCGTCGAAACGGAACTGGCGTTGGCAGACCTCGAGACCGTCGAGCGGGCTCACGAGCGCAACCGCCGGGTAGCGAATGCCGGTGACAAGGATGCCCGGGGACTGATCGAGATTCTCGATGTGGTACTCGAAGCGCTCGGCGAAGCCCGGCCGGTGCGGTCATTGGCCCTCGATTCCGTCGCCAAGCAGCGACTGCAACCGCTGCATCTATTGACCGCCAAACCCGTTCTCTATGTGGCCAACGTGGCGGAAGACGGATTCGACGACAACCCGATGCTCGATGCCGTCGCGGCGATCGCCCGTGCAAACGGCGCCGGAATGGTGCCTGTCTGCTGCAGCATCGAGGCGGAAGTCGCAGAACTCGACGAGGAGGAGCGCGACGAGTTTCTCGATGCCCTGGGCATCCGCGAGCCCGGGCTCGACCGGTTCGTCCGCGCGGGCTACCGCCTGCTCGGCCTGCACCACTATTTCAGCATCGAGTCGAAAGAGGTGCGCGCCTGGACCGTTACAGCGGGCACACGGGCGCCGCAGGCGGCGGGCGCCATTCACACCGATTTCGAGAAGGGTTTCATTCGGGCGGAAGTGGTTGCCTACGAGGATTTCGTTGCTCACGGCGGCGACCAGGGCGCCAGGGATGCGGGCAGGTGGCGGCTCGAAGGCAGGGATTACGTTGTCCGCGACGGCGATGTGATCCGTTTTCGGTTCAACGTCTGACAGGCGGGCTCAGCAACAGCGCATCGACACGTAATACCAGCTTCCTTGCGGTTCCCGGGGCTCTGCCATCCCGGGCAGTCGAACACTTGCATCGAGTTCGCCGACTCGCGCCTGTCGCCGCCGGAATGCAGCAGCGATTCGGTAACGACGGTGTAAGCGCCGCCCCGGTCCCGGGTTGCAGGATCACCGCCTCGTTGACACCGCTGTTGTGGTCCCCGACAATCTCGCGCCGGTTCGCCCCCGCAGCCCGGTGAGGCAGTGGCTCGGCCCGGAACGGTGGAGCGGCGAGGCGCCGGTCCGGCAACACGTGGCTAGGTAGCTCAGCTGGTTTAGAGCGCAGGATTCATAATCCTGAGGTCGGGAGTTCGAGTCTCCCCCTAGCTACCAATCAAAGCAAAGCGTTACGTGATATCACGGCGGGCCGGAAGGCGGTTTGTGACCAAAACGCGATCAAATCCGCCATACTCTATTTCTTCAAGCTCGCTTCTCTATCCCAGGCCGGTGGAAGCAGACGCCGCTTACCGTCCACGGTTTTGGCAATACCCGGTTCGTCCAATTGTTCTCGGTCCCATAGTTCGCAGGTGACTTGCTTGTGCTTCTGATCCAGCCCTTCGCAATAATTGCTGTAGCGACAAGTCAACACGTCTTGTCCGTTGCCGGTGCGCACTTTTTCGAACCAGTCCGGATCGGCCAATGCCTGCCGCGCAAACCCGGCAATGTCAGCCTTTCCGTCCTGTAGTACGCGTTCGGCCTGGTAGAAACTGAAAAGACCTCCTGCCAACACGATGGGTGTTTTGAAGCCCGCTGCACGGACCGCGTCACGAATGCGATTGACCGGTTCGATATTTCGTCCGAATGGACCCTTTTGATCCGATATATAGGAAGGCATGCACTCGTACCCGCTTTGTCCCGTGTACGGATAGGCTGCCCAACCGATTTTAGGTTGCTTGGCGTCATCGAATTTTCCGCCACGGGATAGAGACAGAAAATCCATTCCGGCTTCAGCAAACTTCTGCGCAAAATAGCAGGCATCGTCAACGCCATTCCCGCCACTGACGATCTCGTCGCTCAAGAAACGACACCCAACGGTGAAGTCCGGGCTGGTAGCGCATCGAACAGCCTCGTAAACCTGTATGGGCAAGCGCACTCGGGCGTCTCTATCCCCGCCGTACCCATCTTCACGCGTATTTGTTGCCGACAGAAATGAAGCCATCGTATACGCGTGGGCATAGTGCAATTCCACGCCGTCGAACCCGGCAAGTCTGGCTCGTCCGGCGGCAGCGGCGAACAGGTCTGGTAGCACGGCGGGCAACTCGGCGATCGCCGAAATATGCGTATCAGTCACTCGCTCGCGATAACCGTAGGTCAAGTCTTCCCACTCTTTGGGGCTGAGAACCTGCTCGAGTTCACCGTCGGAAAGGGCAGTCAGACGCTTACGCACAGTTTCGTCATCGGCACCCTCGAGCGCGAGTGCAGCGCGGTGATCATCGGTAATTTTCAGAAAGCGCTGCAAGAACTTGTGTGGGTCGGGCCGGCGCCGTATGTTCAGAAAATCAATAATCTGAATCAACAACCGGGTCTGGCCATCGCTGGCTTCGCGCACCACATCCGCGAGTTTCTCGAGGCCGGGGATGTATCGATCGTCACCAATGCGCAGCAATGGTCCGCTGGGAATATCGCGAACTCCTGTGGCTTCGACGACGATAGCTCCCGGCTTGCCTTTGGCGAATCGAGAATACCATTGCAACACATCTTCTGTGACCTCACCGGCTTCATTGGAGCGCCACGGTACCATGGCGGGGACCCAGGTCCGCTGTTGCAACCGCATAGGCCCTACGTCGACCGGGGAAAAAAGTTTACTGGCAGCAGCCTCCCTGACACCGGGCCACTCGTCTTCTATTGCCTGGTATTTGATTCGCTCAGGCGGTTTCCACATTTCAATGTGCTCTTCTTTCTCGATCTAAATGGTCTTGCGCTATATTTTCGTGGCGCCAGCCACTCGCTTGACGTCACCCAGCAACGTCATCAAGCGGTCAACATCGGGCTGCGGCAGGTTCCCCAGCAAGCTGATTACCCACTCTTCGTGCCGCTCGGCCATATCGTAGAAAACCCGCAACCCCTTGGCTGTGAGCTTGACGATATAGGTTCGTCGGTCCTGCGGTCGACTGGAGCGATCGATCAAACCCTCACTAACCAGTTGAGTGGCGATGCCCGAGATATTCCCGCCCGAAACCATCATCCGTTTTGAAAGCTCTCCCATCGTGATGCCTTCGGGCTCACGCTCCAACTGCGCCATGAAGTCAAAGCGCGGCAGGGTCATATCGAACTCTTCGCGCAAGGCTTTACGCAGCTTGTTCTCGATGAGACTCGAGCAGGTCAGCAAGCGCAACCACAACTTGATCGAATGGTGGTCATCCTCGTGCAATCGAGTTTCTCGGTCGGATTGTGCGCTTGCCGCCATATCTACCTCAACTGTTCCTGATTGAAACAGGCTTTATTTTATATTTAAAACAACTCCAGTATACTGATCTTCATCTGTTTTAAGTCTAAACTAATTTACGGTAACCCGGAATGCAGGAGAGCGTTATGAAGGTTGTTTGCCTGGGCGGCGGGCCTTCGGGATTGTACCTGGCGATTTCGATGAAATTGCATGACCCTGCTCACGACGTGGCAGTGTATGAACGCAATCGGCCCGATGACACCTTCGGCTGGGGAATCGTTTTTTCCGACCAGACGGTCGAGAACCTGGAACTCAACGATCCGGTCAGCGCAAAGGCAATCAGCGACGAGTTCATCCATTGGGACTTGATCGATTGCTTCGTCAACGGTGAGGTGGAGCGGTCGGACGGCCATGGTTTTATCGGCATGGGCCGCAAGCGTTTATTGCAACTGCTGCACCGGCGCGCGAGTGAACTTGGCGTCGAACTGCATTTTGAGACCGAAGTGGAACTCAGTGACCTGAATGACAAGTTTGCCGATGCCGATGTCATCGTCGCTGCCGACGGCCTGAATTCCAAGGTTCGTAACAACAACCTGGACGTGTTCGATTGCAAGGTGGATGTGCGTCCGAACAAATTTGTCTGGCTGGGCACTCGGCAAACGTTTCGTGATGCTTTCACCTTCATTTTCGAGAAAACCGAACATGGGTGGGTTTGGGCGCACGCTTATCAATTCGATGAAGAGACATCTACATTTATCGTCGAATGCAATGCGGATGTTCATGACGCATTCGGCTTTGACCGTATGTCACACGAAGAAAGCGCCGAGGCTTGCCGTCAGATCTTTGCAGACTCCTTGGGCGGCCATGAACTGCTGACCAACTCCGCCCACATTCGCGGCTCCGCCTGGATCAACTTTCCTTCTGTGCTGTGCCGCAATTGGGTAATGAACGATCGTATCGTATTGATAGGAGATGCGGCACACACCGCACACTACGCAATTGGCTCGGGCACCAAACTGGGCTTGGAGGATGCTATTTCCCTGGCACAGCATCTGAATAGCGGCGCGGCCATCGGTGAGGCCTTGCGCGCCTACCAGGCCGAGCGAGAAATCGATGCGCTGCGGCTGCAAAATGCGGCACAGAATGCCATGCATTGGTTCGAGGATGCGCCGCGGTATCTCGAAGCCTTCGATTTGAAGCAATTCAACTATTCACTGTTGACGCGCAGTCAGCGCGTCAGCCACGAAAATCTGCGTTTGCGCGACAGCGAGTGGCTCGAGGGAATGGAGAAGCATCTTGCCAAACGTGCGCTTGGCGACGATTGCGACGATGCGGTACCACCCATGTTCTTGCCGTTCCAACTTCGAGGGATGCGACTGGCCAATCGTGTCGTCGTATCGCCCATGTCAATGTACAGCGCCAAGGACGGCATGCCCGATGACTGGCATCTGGTGCATTACGGCAGCCTGGCCAAGGGCGGTGCGGGGCTCGTGTACACGGAGATGACCGACGTTTCCCCTGAAGCGCGCATCACACCAGGGTGCGCCGGTCTGTGGAACGATGAACAGGAAATCGGTTGGAAGCGAATTGTCGATTTCGTACACACCCACACGGAAGCCAGGTTCGCCCTGCAACTCGGTCACGCCGGGGCCAAGGGCGCGACAAAAGAACCGTGGGCCTGGCATCCGGACCGACTGGACGACCCGTTGGATCCGGCCGATGCCTGGCCTCTCGTATCGGCCAGCGCGGTTCCCTACGACAGCTACAACCAGACGCCTGCAGAAATCACCCGTGACCAAATGGACGAGATCAAACAGCAGTTTGTAAACGCTTCACGCCGTGGCGACCGTGCCGGTTTCGATCTGCTCGAACTCCATGCTGCACACGGCTACCTCATTTCAGCTTTTATCACCCCGTTGATGAATCGACGCAGCGACGAGTACGGCGGCAGTCTGGAAAACCGTTTGCGCTATCCGCTGGAGGTGTTCTCGGCGATGCGCGAGGCCTGGCCCGAGCACAAACCGATGTCGGTTCGAATTTCGGCGCACGATTGGCTCGGAGACGATGGCATTACCGAGAACGATGCCGTGGCCATCGCCAGGGCCTTTACCGAGGCTGGCGCAGATATCATCGACGTGTCGAGCGGGCAAACCTCACACAGGGCGCAGCCAAGACCCGGAAGAATGTTCCAGACGCCATTGTCGGACAAGATTCGCAACGAAGCCGGCATCACCACCATGGCGGTCGGCAACATCTACGAAGTAGATCATGTGAACAGCATAGTTGCTGCCGGACGAGCCGATCTGGTTTGTCTGGCGCGACCGCACCTGGCCGATCCGAACTGGACGTTACGTGCATCGGCCGAGTTGGGCTACGATGGCCGAGGAGTGCACGAACAAAAGCAGTACTTCATGGGTTATCGGCAACTGCATACCAATCTGCAGCGGGCACAGGAAATGGAAGCTGCGGATCTGAAGGCGCTGACGCGCTAAAGCAACCCCATATTCGATATTGGAATATGCAGGTCGCTAAGTCATATATGTAATATAAACAAATACTTACAAGCACCCTGTTGCAAAACTTGACAGGCTGCTAGCATGGCGCTGCTCAACCCTCGGAGAGAATACCGTGGCCTATCGATACCAACTCGTTTCAATGATCGTTGTTGCGGGGCTCTGCTACACGCCCGCAACCGCAGCGGAAAGCAGCGACCCCGAAGCTGCCGCCATGGAGGAGATCATCGTCACTGCGCAGAAACGCGAGCAGGCACTCGAGGATGTTCCACAATCCATCCAGTTGCTGGATGCGCAGATGATCAACGATTCCAGTCTGCGGGACGTGTCGGAGCTGATCAATTTCATTCCCGGCGCAGGCGAAGGCCTCGCGTTTTCCCTGGGCGCACGGCGCTATCAGATTCGCGGCATCTACCCGGCTGCGGGCAACAACACCATCGGCTTTTATCTGGGGGATTCGCCCATAGAAGCGTTCAGCGGCACTGCACCGCTCGGCCGCCTCTACGACATGCAGCAGGTCGAAGTACTTCGTGGGCCGCAAAGTACGTTGTACGGTAACGGCGCCATGGGTGGCGTCATCCGTTACGTGCCGAACGAACCCGATCTCCGGGAAATCGACATGGGTATTCGCACGGGCTGGTCGTCGACCTCCGGCGGGAAAGACGGCAAGTACGTCGATGCGTTTCTGAGTCTCCCCATCGTGGAAGATACAATCGGCATCAGACTGGTCGGCAGCCTCGAAGATGTCGGTGGATTCGCCGAGGACGTTGCAGGCGAGAAGGACATCAACGAGGGTGCGCTGAGCGACTTCCGTATCAGTCTGCTGGCGGAACCCAACGATCGATTCAGCCTGAGCCTGATGTATGCGGAGAGTCAGTCCGATCAGGACCGCACTATCCTGTTGTCCGGTCTGTTCCCCGGCGAAACGATTCAAGACTCTGGCCCCGATGACTTTGCCGACATTGGCCTGGACGTATTGTCGGCAACGCTGGAATACGACCTCGGTTTCGCTGACGTGGTCTTTACGAGCACCGACGCCAAGTCGACCTACGACACGGCGGTCACGTTTGTCCTGCCGGGGGTGTCCACGATCGTATCCTCCCTCTACAGCGCGTTCGAGACGTTCAGCAACGAACTGAGATTGGTCTCCCACGGCGATGAACGAATCAAATGGATGGTCGGAATCTATTCCACGGACCGCGATGAGCCAAACGTAAGCGAAGCTGTCTGGACCCCTGAAATCCCACCGTTCTTTACGAACGCGACGACGGTCACCGAGAACAAGCGCGAATCGATAGCCTACTTCGGTGAAGTGTCCATCGACCTGATGGATGGCAAACTCGTGCCATTGATCGGTGTGCGACGGTCTGACGAAGAACTGAGTGGTGACAATGCCATTGCTGCGGGGGTTCCTGACGGCGAGAAGTTCGATGTCACCAACTATCGGTTCAACCTTTCCTGGATACCGAATGACAATTCGCACTTCTATCTGAACATCGCGGAAGGTTTCCGGTCCGGCGTATTCAACGATCAGACCTACTGCTTTACCCACAACCTGCTGCTGATCGAAGGAACCTGTCAATTGGTACAACCCACCGATGAAATAATCAGTTACGAGATCGGCGCAAAGCTCAGTCTCATGGGTGGGGCTCTGAACGCGGAAGCAGCCTACTACATCATCGACTGGGAACGCCCACCTCAACAGATCGCCATCGGTGGGCTGTTCCAGACCTACGCAGTCGGGGATGCAGACATCAACGGATTCGATCTGTCCCTGGTCTATCGGCCTGCATCGATAGAGGGGTTGGAACTCAGCTTGATCGGCAACTGGAACGATGCGGAGTTTACAAGTGTCGACACGATCGTCGCTGCAACGCTGCTTCCTCCGTTCATACCGGAGTCCCTCGGGCCGATCGACGGCGAATCGCTGCCGTTCGTTCCCGGTTTCAGCGGAACCTTTAGCGTCAGTTACGGTTGGAGTTTTGCGGGTAACTGGAACGGTATGGTGAACGTCACCCACAACCACCTGAGCGGCCAGTGGGGTCAGTTTGGCGGTGGATCGACAAAGGGCGGTTCACGGGACCTGCTGCGCGCCCGGGCCGGCGTGCACAACGACAACTTCGGCGTATTCCTCTTTGCACGCAATCTGCTCGATGAAGATGCAACGGTTTACAACCAGTCGCCTACCGGTGGCTTGCCAGTCTTCACCCAGGATCATCCTCGCCAGATTGGCATCGAACTGACCTACGACCTTCGCTGAATGGAATGTCTCGAGTGACCACGACAAAAACTGCGATTCGGCTCATTGTTTTCTGCGCCGGCCTCATGGCCGGCGTTTTTGTCTCCGCTAAAGAACCGGGGCCGTACGAAGTTCGGCTCGAGCGCAGTCATTTCGTCGAAATGCGAGACGGGGTGCGGCTATCAACCGATCTCTATTTCCCCGTCGGGCTGGACGAACCCTTGGGAACAGTGCTCGAGCGGACTCCCTACGACAAGGGTTCCGCCCAGTTCCGCGACGAATCCTGGTCGCGTGCACGGTACTTCGCAAGCCACGGCTTCGTGTTTGCGGCACAGGACAAGCGGGGCAAGTTCGAGTCCGAAGGCGAGTACCTGACGACCGATGGCGACATCGAAGACGGCGATGACACGATCAGCTGGATTGCGGAGCAACCCTGGTCCAACGGCAAGGTTGGCATGATGGGCTGCTCGTATCCGGGGTTTACGACCATGATGGCTGCGCAAAGCCTGAACCCCAGTCTTGCCGGGATCATTCCGCAGTCGGCCGCGATGGCGACGGGTTCGATGGCGGGCCGTTACTCCCTGCTCTGGCGGCGCGGGGGCACGGTCGCTCTCAGCATGGCCATGTGGCATGCAGCATCGGGGTCCAAGGTCTTCCTGCGTCCGCCGAAAGGCCTGTCACGGGAGGAATACCTGGCTGTTGTCGATCAGTACGAAATACGTCCGCATAGCCTCAGTTTCGACAAGCTGATGGCCGACCCGGCCCTTCTGGCCAGTACCATGGACAGGTTCCAGAAGGCTTACCTGACACTGCCGGTCATCGACATTCTGGAAGGCTTCGAGGTGCCGCCAAACGACTGGCGATTGATGACATCCCTCGACATCGCCGACCCCTGGTGGGACGAGCGCGGCTACATGACCGATGAAACCCGGGTCGACGTACCGGCGCTGCACATCAACGCCTGGCACGACTACGGTGTTGCAGAGACGTTCATTCACTTCAATTACTTTCGCGAACATGCAGAGTCGAAGCATGCACGCGACAATCAGTACATCATCGTTGCACCCACCAGCCACTGTCAGGCAGAAACGGTTTCTGCCGAGACTTTCGTCGGGGAACAGAACGTCGGCGATGCCAGTTTCGATTTCTGGGGTACCTATGTTCGCTGGTACGACCGCTGGCTGAACGACAACAAAAAAGCGCTCGAAGGCATGCCGCGCATCCAGTACTACAACATTGGCGCCAACGAGTGGCGCACTGCAGACACCTGGCCCCTGCCCGAAACGGAGTACCGCAGGTTCTACCTGGCAAGCGATGGGGATGCCAATTCCCGCTTCGGCAACGGACGTATCGAGTTGCAGTCGCCGGAAAGCGACGATTCCGATACCTATGTCTACGATCCGGCGACACCGTTCACGACAGTGTCTGCCCTGACAGGGACAGACCTCGACGTATGGTTCGGGCGTTTCGACCGACGGGAATTGCAGACACGCGACGATGTACTGGTGTACACATCGGAAGCACTCGAAGAAGCAGTCAACGTCACCGGGCCGATGAAGGCCGTGTTGTTTGTTTCATCCAGTGCTGTGGATACCGACTTCGAAATCACCCTGGTCGATGTTTTTCCGGACGGCCGCTCGATGGGAATCAATATCGGCAGTTTGCGGGCACGCTATCGCAACGGCTTCGATGCACCGGAGATGATGCAGCCCGGCCAGGTTTACGAACTCGAGCTGGACATGAACGTCGCTTCGAACACCTTCCTGCCGGGGCACCGCATACAGGTCGAAATCGCCAGCAGCCGCTTTCCGAACCATGACCGCAACCTCAACACCGGCGGCAACAACGTATTGGAAACCGAGTACGTCACCGCAGAAAACACGATCCATCATTCGCCGTCGTACCCCTCGCATCTGATCTTGCCGATCGTGCGGCCATGAGGCAGCTCTTTGTTTTGCTGGCCCGGCCTGTTCGCCAATGGACGTGGTGCGGCTGGCAACCTTGATCGGCGAATCGGCGATACGTGAAACCATTGGCACATCATTCGAAGCGGCCGATTGATCGATGGTGACGGGCTTTCATGGAACAAAACTCACAAACTATTGATTTTATTGAATTCGTTAGTGTGGCAAACAAAGCCTTCGATCCGGCACCGAGAGCAGGTATACGGTACGTGCATCTGGCTAGCCGAATGGCGCACCAGGCGGAGATATTTACCGCGACGATGGGCGCAAGCACGAGCCCTAACAGCGCCAGATACACGCACCGCACACCTGCTCTCTCCCAGCGGTTGTCAGTTGTTCCTTGCGCGTCCTCGCCCCGGCGCGTCGGGTTCAATGCTCGCATTTGAAGGTGCGGACGGATCAGAGGTGTGCCGGGAAACTCTGTTGACAGTGGCGGTGGGACACAGGAGCAAATCATGAGAGCAAAAGCCCAGCGAAGTCTGATGTCAGTCGTCCTCATTGCGGTCATCGCCGCGTGTTCCCAGCAACCTCCGGCTTTGACGGCAGGTGACCTTGCGTTTGTGAACGTCAATGTTGTCGACGTCGACGGGGGAGTCGTCGTACCAGAGCAAACCGTGGTCATTGCCGGAGACCGGATTGTCTCGATTTCGCCGACGTCCGAGATTCGTCTGTCCGAGGACGTGAAGGCCGTGAATGCACGCGGCCGGTACCTCGCACCCGGCATCATGGACATGCATACCCATCCGGTCATCGATGACGATTTGACACTGGCCCTCGCTCATGGAGTAACGACGATGCGCGTCATGTGGGGCAATCCCATGACTCTGCAACAGAGGGCCGGGGTGGAATCGGGCCAGATACCCGGACCGCGCATCGTTACTGCCGGCGACCTGATCGATGGCGAACCGGCGATCTGGGCGGAAAGCGGTTTGCCGGCCAAATCATATGTCGATGCGGCCGCGATGGATGCCATGGTTGCCGGTGAAAAGGCGGCCGGATACGATTTCGTGAAGACCTATTCCAGGCTCACACCAGAGGTATTCGGTGCAATTCTGGCCGCAGGCAACAAACACGGAATGGAGGTTTCCGGCCACGTGCCCCAGTCGGTCAGCTTGCGGGATGCGATCGCCGCAGGCATGCGAACCTCCGAGCATTTCATCGGCGTAATGGTCGAGGTTTTTGCCGATGAATCGCTCGCGAGTCCTGACCTCTCGGTGTACGACCCGAACGCTCTGGCGGTCGTCATGCGTGTTGCACGAGGCGATCTGGATCCCGAGACCCTCATCGACCCGCAGAAACTCGATGAGTTTGCCGGTTGGGTCGCCGGCCAGGATCACTGGTTTGTCCCCACCCACGACATCATGCGCAACTTCACGAACGATTTTCAAACGCGATTTCCGGAAGCCGAGTTGTACATGACAGCCGAAGAACTCGGCTTGTTCGATTCCATTGAAAGCGGCTCCTTTTTTCGGCTGACAGCCGACCAGAAAACCGGCGAGTCGATTCTGTACGAAGTACGAACAGAAGTGCTGCGAACGCTGCACGAGGCCGGCGCCAAGATCATGGCAGGGACGGATCACGGTCGATTGGCCGGTCTGTTGATATTGCAGGAAATCAAGGCTCTGCATAAGGCCGGGTTTTCGAAAGCGGCGGCCTTGCGGGCTGCGACCTCCGAGCCAGGCAGATATCTCGGTATGCCGGGGGAACTGGGCGTGGTTGCCGAAGGCGCCATGGCCGATCTGATTCTTCTTGATGCCAACCCACTGGAAGATCTCGACAACCTTGGAAAGTTGCAAGGGGTCATGGCGCGCGGTACCTGGTACGACCGAACGAAGCTGGATGAGATGTTGGGTGATCTTTCGGCGCGCCTGAGCACGGCAAAGGTCTCGAGTTGAGCGTAAATCCTCAATTGCGGCGCAGACACCGGGTTTCCGGCGGCGGCCCTGCCAGGCTTTATCAGAAAGACAAACCGAATCTGGTCTTCAGTGAGCACACCATGCGGCCCTTCCACCCTACGCGGCGCCCACACCGTAGTGTGCTGCAGTGCGGTCCAGGGCCGTTGCCAGCCGCTCGATCAGAATGTCGATTTCCCCGTGGCTGACGATCAGCGGCGGTGCGCTGATGATGGCGTCCTCGACCTGACGAACCATCAGGCCGCCGGCAATGGCGGCGTTACGACAGAACACGGCCGCGCGATTTCCCGAATCGAGCCGTTGATTGCCTGAATCGGGCCGAACCAGTTCCAGGGCGCCCAGCAACCCTCGGGCACGCGCCTCGCCGACGATCGGATGATCCGCAAGGGACAGCCAGCGGTCGGCCCAGTATCTCGAGGTATCGTTGTCGACGACCTCGACGATGCCCGTTTCCCGGAAGATCTCGAGCGTCGCAATGCCGGCAGCGCAAGTCACCGGGTGTCCCGAGTAGGTGAATCCGTGGGCGAACTCCCCGCCGTCTGCGGTGATGACATCCGCCACCCGGTCGCCCACTGCGACCCCGCCCAGCGGCTGATAGCCGTTGGTGATCGCCTTGGCGAAGGTGATGAGATCCGGTTCGAACCCGTAAGTCTGGCAGCCGAACCAGCTTCCGGTTCTTCCGAACCCGCAGATGACCTCGTCGCTGATCAACAGCACATCCCGTTCGCGGCAGATGCGCGCGACCTCGGGCCAGTAGGTTTCCGGCGGGACGATCACGCCCCCGGCGCCCTGAATCGGCTCGGCGATGAAGGCGGCCACGTTGTCGGCGCCGAGTTCGTCGATCTTTGCCGCCAGCGATTGCGCCGCCTCGAGCCCGAACGCATCGTGATCCCCATTGCCGGCTTCCCCGAATGCATAGGGCTGTTGCACATGGTGGACATACGGCAGCGGAACGAACTGCCGGCGCATGCTGCTCATGCCGCCCAGGCTCGCCGAGGCGATGGTGCTGCCGTGATAGGCATTGTGGCGCGCAACGATCGCTTTCTTGCGCGGCTTGCCGATCAGGTCGAAGTAGCGGTGCGCCAGGCGGATGTTGGTGTCGTTGGCTTCCGACCCGGAGTTGGTGAAGTAGACGTGGTTGAACCCCGCGGGCAACACCTCGCACAGGGCAGCGGTCATGCGGATGGTCGTATCGGTCGTGCAGTTGAAGAAGCTGTTGTAGTAGGGAAGCCGTTCCAGTTGTTCGGCGACGGCAGCCGCAATGGCCGGCTGGCTGTAGCCGAGGTTGACGCACCAGAGCCCGGACATGCCGTCCAGCATCTCGTTGCCCTGGCTGTCGACCAGATAGATGTGATGACCGCGCACCACCGTTCTGCCGCCATCCCGCTTGTAGGCGGCAAAGTCGGTGAAAGGGTGCAACAACGACTCGCGATCGATTTCGTCGAGTCGGCGCAATTTGTCCATGTTCATTCGCTGGCCGTGCCTGTCGCTGCTGAAAGTTGGCGGAAGCTCCAACACTTGGCGTAAAGTGCCGGAGCGAGCCCTCTACAGTCAAGGTCGCGATCTTGGCTCGTCCGAGATGTTGGGCCGCGAAACAGGAGTTAACGTGCAAGATCTGGATTTGCTGGTGTGCGACCTCAACGGCGTGCCCCGTGGCAAGACGGTCGATGGCGCCGCCTTCGCTCCGGGCGATTCGGCACACCTGGCGGCCGCCATTTTCTTCCAGTGCATTACCGGAGACTATGCCGAGAAGGCCATGGAAACCTACTGCCCCGAGGACGGGGACATGCAACTCGTCCCCGACTGGAGCACCTGTCGGGAAGCGCCCTGGAAATCCGGCAATTGCCGCCAGGTCATCTGCGAAACCCTCGACAAGACCGGCAAACCCGTTCCCTTCGACCCGCGCAACCTCTTGAAACGCATATTGTCGCTTTACGCGGACAAGGGCTGGACCCCCATCGTGGCGCCGGAGATCGAGTTCTACCTCCTCGAACCGCCGCAGCGCGACGCCCGGGCTCTCGTGCCCGCTGCGGGCTCGAACGGGCGAGCGGAATTCGGCGGCGAAGCGTACAGCATCGATGCCCTGGACAAGTACGCCCCGTTTCTCGGCACCGTGCGCACCATGAGTGCGGGCATCGACATCCCGCTGGAGGCCATGGTGCATGAACTGGGCCCGGGACAGGTGGAACTGAACATGGCCCACGACGAAGCGCTGAAGCAGATGGATCGGCTGTTTCTGGTCAAGCGGCTGGTGAAAGCCTGCGCCCTGCAGCACGAATTCCTGGCGAGCTTCATGGCAAAACCCGTCGTTGATTACCCGGGCAGCGGCCTGCATGTGCACCTGAGCCTCGTTGACGGGCAGGGCGCCAATCTCTTCGCCCTCGACAACGGCAAGGCCCCGGAACCGCTGCGCCGCTATATCGGCGGGTTGCAAAAGTATCTGCCCGCCGCATTTGCGCTGCTCGCGCCAAACGTCAACAGCTACCGGCGTTTCGTTGCGGGGTCCTCGGCGCCCATCAATCTCGAATGGGGATACGACAACCGTACCGCCGGTTTCCGCGTGCCCCATGCGGACGATGCAAGCGGTCGGGTGGAAAACCGGATTGCGGGCGCCGATGCGAATCCGTACCTGTTGCTCGCCGCGACCCTCGCTTGCGGGCTGCTCGGTCTCGAAGAAGGCATCGAGCCGAGCGAACCCGCCTCAGGCGACAGCGAAGACAGTGGAGAAGGCCCCGCCGGTCTGCCTGTCGATCTCAACGAGGCACTGGCCAATCTGTCACGGCACAAGAAGCTGAGAAAGATGCTGACCCGCCGCTTCGTAGACGGTTTCGTCTCTGTCAAGCGCGTGGAACTGGCGCACCTCGGCAGATCCATCACCCCCTGGGAGGTCGGCTACCTCGGCAGCATGCTCTGACACACACCGGTTCTCAACCAGTGGGCTTTTGCTGCTTGCGGCTTACGGTCAGGACCAGTGCCAGGCAGGCGGCAATGGATCCCGATGCAACGGCGATGCCCACACCGTCGAGACTGAAAAGCCCCTGCAGCGAGAAGAATCCCACGACGAAGATCAGGGTGCCGAAGGCGCGGCCGGCCAGAACCCTGGCGGCGCGATCCATGGCGTATCCCGCAGGCGACAGCGCGGCCCCGCCCAGGTCGAAGGCCGCACCGAAAATGAGCCATACCAGGAGCGCCGCCGCCGCCGAAAACTCGGGGCCGAAGACGGTGCTCAGCAGCCATTCGCCGACGAGCATGGACACGGCCGTCAACCCCAACCCGATCCCCCCGGCAATCAGGCACACCCGCGCGACCAGGCGGCGGAACTTCCGGTAGTCCTCGTGCCACAGCCGGGTAAGGTCCGGGAAAACCGCCTGGCTCAACAGTACAGCAGGTCGCGTCAGCACCGTAGCGGAGTCCTTCGCCGCCTTGAACAGCCCCGCACTGGCCGCGCCGAACGATGCGCCCACCATCAGGGTTGCCAGACGGTTGGGGACCAGTTCGAGCAGCGCCTGCACGTAGGTCACCCACAGAAAATGCGGCAACCCCGGAAAGGCGGAGAACGACCCGCCGCCGAACCAGGAGAGTCGCAGACCCGATTCGCGGTACTTGCGGCGTCCCTGCCAGATCAGGAACAGGTACTCGATGGCCAGCGACCCGCCCCAAATGGCGAGAAAGACCTCGATGCGGGGTGCAACGAAGCTGGCGGCAACCGCCCCGATGAAGCGGATTGCCGGCCCGACCGCCATCTGCCAGGCAAGCAGGTCGAAGCGATTGATCGCCTGCAGATAGCCCCGGGCGCTGTCGATGCCCGAGAAGAGCAGGGCGCCGCTGTACAGCGTGCAGTATCCGACCGTTGCAGCGTCCCATTCCAGCAGCACGCCGGCCAGCGGAGCCAGTGCTGCGGCCAGGGCCGCGCTTGCGAGCGCGATGCCCCGGTCGATGCGCCGCGAGAGTTCCAGCAATTCGAGGAGCCGCCGCGTTTCGCCGCCTTCGATCAGCGGCACACCCCAGCGCACGATTGTCAGGGAGGGCCTGAGGTTGACCAGTCCGCGCACGGTCTGAATGTAGGCATGGACGAGCACCACGGTCCCGAATTCGGCAAGCTCCAGGGCCCGTGCCAGGGTGGCCATGGCGCCCAGGTTCAGCAGAGCGGCTACGACCCGGCCGCTGAACAGCAGCCGGAAGTTGGCGAAGACGCGGCGAGGGGCCATGATTGCGGCGGACGGTCGCCGGGTTATCCGGCCCCAATCGACCCCGAGTGCCGGACATCCGTGCCGTCGACGGCGTAGACGACGTGCTCGCAGAGGTTCTTGGCGTGATCGCCGATGCGTTCGAGCGCCCTCGCGGTCCACAGCGTATTGAGCCACAGTTCCCGTGCCCCGGCCGCCACGTCGCCGGCATTGCGCACGACGGCGTCGTATTCGTCGTTTACTTCGGCATCGGCAGCGATGACATCGTAGGCCTCTTTCACATCGAGGCGCGCAAAGGCGTCGAGCGCCCGGCGCAGCATGACGGCGGCCAGTTCGGAAAGTCTCAGGATTTCGGCGTGCCGGTTATCCGGCGGCGGCAGGCCCGCGGCGGCGATGGCTGCCTTGGCGATCCGGTCGGCCTCGTCGCCGACCCGCTCGAGGTCGGTTCCGGCCTTCATGATGCAAACCAGCAATCGCAGGTCGGTGGCGGCGGGCTGACGCAGCGCGATGGTGGCGATGCACTCGTCGTCCAATTCGACTTCGAACCGGTTGACCTCGTCGTCGGCAGCCCGCACTTCGTCGGCGAGGGCGCTGTCATGGGTGGTAAAGGCCTGCACGGCTTTCTGCAGCTGCTGTTCCACCAGCCCGCCCATGGCGAGCAGGCGCAGGCGCAGGTTCTCCAGCGCGACGCCGTATTGTTCCGAAATGTGGCGGTCCATGTGTGCAGATCAACCGTAGCGCCCGGTGATGTAGTCCTCGGTCTGTTTGTCCGTCGGGTTCGTGAAAACCGTCTGGGTGGTATCGAATTCCACGAGTTTGCCGGAATTCAGGAATGCTGTGAAATCCGATACCCGGGCGGCCTGCTGCATGTTGGGCGTCACGATCACGATGGTGTAATCGGATTTGAGGCTGTCGATGAGTTCCTCGATGCGGGCCGTGGAGATCGGGTCGAGTGCGGAGGCGGGCTCGTCGAGCAACAGGACATCGGGCTCTACGGCCAGCGCGCGGGCGATGACCAGGCGCTGCTGCTGGCCTCCGGAAAGCTGCAGCGCCGAAGACTGCAACCGGTCGAGCACCTCGGCCCAGAGCCCGGCGCTTTTCAGGGCCCACTCCACACGGTCGTCCAGTTCCGCTTTCGACAGGCCGCCCTGCAGGCGCAACCCGTAGGCGACATTCTCGTAGACCGTTTTCGGAAACGGATTGGGTTTCTGGAAAACCATGCCGACCCGGCGCCGCAAACGGGCCACATCGATCTCGGGTGCGCGGATGTCCTCGCCGTTCAGAAGGATTCGCCCGGTCACGCGAATGTCGTCGATCAGGTCCGTCATGCGGTTGAAGCAGTGCAGCAGGGTCGACTTGCCGCACCCCGAAGGCCCGATGAATGCGGTCACCCGCTGTTGCGGAATCTGCATGTCGATGCCGGACAGAACCTGCCTGTCTTCGTAGAAGACCGAGACATCGTCGACCTGGATACCGGTTGCTTCCATGCTTCGATCAATTCTCCACGGTTCGATAGCGGGCTTCCAGGCGGTTGCGCAGCAGGGTAGCCGAGAGGTTGAGTACCAGCACGATGGCGACCAGCAGCAGTGCGGTCGCGTACACCAGCGGTCGCGCGGCGACCGGGTTGGGGCTCTGGAAGCCCAGATCGTAGATATGAAAGCCCAGGTGCATGAACTTGCGCTCCAGGTGAACGAAGGGGAAGTTGCCGTCCACCGGCAAGCTTGGCGCGAGCTTGACCACGCCGACCAGCATCAGCGGCGCGACCTCTCCGGCAGCCCGCGCCACCGCCAGAATGGCCCCCGTCAGTATCGACGGGCTGGCCATGGGCAGCACCATGCGGAATATCGTCTGAGCCTTGGTGGCCCCGAGCGCCAGGCTGCCCTCGCGGATGCTGCGCGGGATTCGGGTGAGCCCTTCCTCGGTGGAAACGATGACCACCGGAACCGTGAGCAGCGCCAGCGTCAGGGAGGCCCACAAGAGCCCGGGCGTTCCCAATGTCGGCGCGGGCCGGGCTTCCGGAAAGAACAGGTCATCCAGCGTACCGCCCACGACGTAGACGAAGAAGCCGAGCCCGAACACGCCGTAAACGATGGACGGCACGCCGGCGAGATTGTGCACCGCGATGCGGATGGTGCGCACCAGTGTGCCCTGGGGCGCATACTCCCGCAGATATAGGGCTGCGATCACGCCAAGGGGCGTGACCAGTACGGACATCACCAGAACCATCATGACGGTTCCGAATATCGCCGGAAAAACCCCGCCCTCGGTATTCGCTGCCCGGGGAGCGTCGCTCAGGAATCCCCACAGCCCCGTCAGGTAGTGGCCGACCTTCGCCGCGGCTGTCATGTTGTTCGGCTGCCAGGCGCGGAGCACGGTGCCGAGCGGTATCGTCGCTACGAGCCCGTCCATCGTCCGAAGCGAGGCGGCGTCGCGTGCCAGCGCAGTCGACAATTCTGCCCGGCGGGCCGCGGCGTCGCGGTACGCCGAGCGGAGTTCACCTTCGAGTGTCTCGATGTCGGCGACCCCGTCGATGCCGTCCAGCGCTCGGCGGCGCCGCTCGAGGCGCAGTTGCTCGAGCTGGTGGTCGATGGCGTTGATTTCGGAGTGTTGCAGCGCTTCCAATGCTGCGCGCAATCGGCCGGCGCGGTCGATGCGCTCCGTCAGGGCGCTCCAGGTCGGGCCACCGGCAATGGGGATCCCTCCTTCGGTGATGCCGGCGAGGAACCCGTACGCACTCCCCCACTCGGTGCGTTCGAAGACGATGACATCGGGCGGCCGTTCGAGGTTCTCGATCCGGTGCGCGAACACCCAGCGGAAATCGGGCGCGGCTTCGCGCCGGTTGCCGGTCTTGACGAGCCAGCGCTTCACCGGGTTCGGAATCGTTTCGGAGGCGTTCGGCGCGGTTTCGAGGGTCCGATCGCGGGTTGTCGTTTCGACCCCCGCCAGTTCGCCGACGATGTGCTGAACGCCCGCGGGGGTTCGATAGTCGAAGGCAAGCACCTCGCTCGGCCAGAAGTGCCCGAGACCGCGCACGGCGAGCAGTACGAAGAGCCCCGCCACGGCCAGGATGCCGGCGCCCATCGCAGCGGCGTTCAGCCAGATCCAGGGTGCGCCGGAGCTCCACCAGGAACGCGGTCTGCGTGTCGTTTCAGAGGTTTGCATAGCGGGTTCTCAGCCGTTCCCGGACGACTTCCGCGGCGGTATTGAAGGCAAACGTCATCACGAACAGCAGCAGGGCGATCAGGAACAGAATGCGGTAGTGGGACGTAGCCACTTCCGCCTCCGGCAGTTCCACAGCGATGTTCGCAGCGAAGGTGCGCATGCCCTGAAAGACATTCAGGTCGAGGATCGGGGTGTTGCCGGATGCCATCAGCACGATCATCGTCTCGCCGACGGCGCGTCCCAGCCCGATCATGACGGCAGAGAATATGCCCGGACCGGCAGTCAGGATGACGATTCTGCTCACCGTCTGCCATCGGGTTGCGCCCAATGCCAGGGAGCCCCGGACCAGGCCCACCGGCACACCGGAGATCGCCTGTTCGGAAACCGAGAAGATGACGGGAATCACCGCAAGCCCCATGGCCATGCCCACCACGAGCGCATTGCGCTGGTCGTAATCGAGCCCGAACGCACTCTGTAGCCAGGCCCTGGCATCGCCGCCGAAGAGCAGCGCCTCGAGTTGTGCATCGAAGGAGAAGACCAGGTAGCCGACGAGAGCCAGTACCGGTACCGTCACCAGCGCCAGCCAGCCCTCGCAATGCGACTTCGGCCCCTCGGGCAGCCGATGCCAGGCAAAGGCGCAGGCCAGTACGCCAAGTGGCAGCGCGACCAGCGACAGCAGCACGGCGCTCAGCATGGTCTCGACCAGCGGCGCCAGCCAGAGCCCGGCGAGAAAGCCGAGCACGACGGTGGGCATGCCGGCCATGGTCTCCATTCCCGGCCGCACCCAGCGGCGCATGGCCGGGCTCATGTAGCAGGCGGTGTAAACGGCGCCCATCACTGCCAGCGGAACGGCGAACAAGAGGGCGTAGAAGGCTGCTTTCAAGGTTCCGAAGAGCAGCGGGGTAAGTGAGAATTTGGGCTCGAAATCGGTGTCTGCGGAGCCACTCTGCCAGGTGTGGACAGGCTCGTCGTAGCCCTCGTACCAGACCCGGCGCCACAGCGTCGACCAGGAGATTTCGGGGTGGTTGTTGCGCAGCGCGAAAGTGCTCACCTGCCTGCCGTCGGCCAGCAGCAGCCGGTCGCCTGTGGGCGAAAAGGCGGCGACCGGCGTCGTCGGTCCGGCTTCGAACCGGAACGACTCGAGAATCCGGTGCGATGTGGTATGCACCAGGTGTGCGGAGTTGTCGCGAGCGAAAGCCACGAACCCCTTGCGCCTCGGCTCCGCCTGCATGCCGACGATCGGGCTCTCGAATTCGAACCGACGCACGGGCGCCAGTTCCAGGGTCGCGCCGTTTCGCTGCAGCGACCATTGGGTGACGTTGCCGCGATCGTCTGCCGCCAGGACCGAGTAGCGTCCCAACAGCATTGCCAGCGGGCCGAGTTGGCCAGTCGTCGGCGCCACGCTGCCGGCGCTCGCTTCGATGGGTCTTCCGGGGCGGGAAACGTCCGCGAGTCGATAAGTGCCGTCTTTGGAAAACCGGTACAACCAGCGCCCACCGGGCCCGAAGACGATACTCGTGGCGCCGCCGGCGGGCGCCAGCCGGCTGATCGACGGCGTTGCCAGGGGCCGAATGTCGTCCGCGCCCGGAAACTCCAGCAGCGCGGCAGCACCGCTTTCCTCCAGCACGGCGACCCGCAGACGCTCGGCGCTCCTGCACACGTCAAAGGCGACGATGTCGCTGCCGACCAGGGAATCCAGATCGATGGCAGAGCCGTCGAACAGCCTTTCGAACCGGTTCGCCATCGGCCCCGCGTCTGCACTGAAGCGACGCTCCTGGACGTTCCGGTACAGGACGATGCGATTGTCGGTCGTCAAGAGGGCGAACGCGATTCCCGCGGGATAGACCTGCCTCACCGCTCTGATGTCTCGATCGGCGAGGGTGAGTCGCCGGATCTCGGGCGATCCATCGATTCCGGCGTTGGCGAGGTCCACGACGACGAGTTCGCCGGACCGGGTGATGAGCGAAGCCACCTCGAAGGAATCGTCGGCGGCGACCGCCACCGGTTCGGCGCCGGCGGCATCCACGCCGCCCAGCCGTTCGACGCTGACGGGGGCGAATATCGGCGCGACTGCCCACAACAGAAACAGGAAGATGAGCGCGAAGGCAACGAGAATGCTCGAGCCGCCGAGGGTGACCAGCCACCTCGTCAGCGTATCGATCAACCGATGGCGTCCATGCCGCATGTTGCTCCGCTGCCCATTGAATCCCAGCGCTGCCATTTTACCCCGCGTGTCCGAACGGCTTTCCGCAGCGGACGCCGATGCACTCGGCCTGCGCGGCCGTGTGGTCCGTATGCGAGGGGTATCGCCTTGCGCGGCCGTGCTCCCTCCGGCCGATTTGACATACTGTCGAGTATGCCTGCATCGACCTCCGGTCCGCGCGACCACGCAGGGCGGCGCGTTTTGCTTCAGCGACGAAACGTCGACGCCCTCGCGACGAAAGTTGGTGACGGATGCGGGCTAACTTCTTGATTTGTGATATACAAAGGCCAAAGTTGGGTGCGACAGCGTGCCATTAGGGAAGTAGGGAAGAGCGTCGGGGCATAGGCCAACTCGCCGGCATAGGTCGGTGATTGCCGGCCCACACGGCGGCTTCGACGCAGGTGACCCAGCCCCAGAGCAGGCATTGTTGATCGCAGATCTGGTGGGACCGTGAAAAAAGGACCAACCAAACGCACTCCCAAGCAGGCGCGCTCTCGTGCAACCATTGAGATCATTCTCACTGCGGCCGCTCGGGTGCTGGAGCGGCACGGCTACCGTCAAGCGACAACGGATCGAATCGCAGAGTGTGCCGGTGTGAGTGTCGGATCCATCTATCAGTACTTCGCAAACAAGGACGAGGTTTTCGAACAGCTATTCGAGCGAGAGGCCAAAAAGAACACCGACGCACTCGAGTTGATCGCCGTTACAGATCTGCCGGATAGCCACGAACGGCTCCGCGCCTACTTGATTGCCGGCGCAACCCAGGAACTGCTTACGCCAAAACTCTACGACGAACTAACGCACGTACCAAGGCTTCGCACGAAGATAGACGATTTCTCCGAATCCCTGGTCAGCCACACCACGAGGTTCATCCAATCCGCCCGGCCGGAGCTGGATTTGCAGCGGGCGAGGACGCTGGCCGAACTGATCGTCGCCACCTCGCAAGGCATGGGCCGACCCATGCGTTCTCAGCGCAACGATGAGTTGTTGGACACCTTCATCGAGATGATTGACCAATACGTACTGGGCGGCGGCGTCACATCGGGATAGAAGGTCGATAGGTAGGCAACTCACCCTCCTCGTCGCCAGCATCTCCACCACAACCTACGCCAGCACTAGAATCTGAGGCGATTACGAGGCACTTTGTGCAACTCGGCTCAAATTTCCATATTTTTTATACATTTCAGAAACATACATTCATCGACCCGGTCTATTCGATTCCCGCAAATGCGAGTAGGAACATGAGGGCTCGCTTCATATAATTCCACTCATCCATTCACCTCGAGGACGGTGGCATGGAGGGGTAGTACGGATGGGTCAAGGTGCCTGGTTGTAAACACGGCTAAACGAGGTTGGCTATGGCTGCAGTGATGGAGCTTGATTTTGATCCGGTTGCTTTACGCGAGAAGTATCGACTGGAGCGAGACAAACGGATCAACCCGATCGGCGATAAGCAGTTCCAGGAAGTTTCCGGCGAATTTGCTCACTACAACGATGATGACCCCTTTGCCGAGTCGGACGGCGCGCGCGAGCCGATGACAAGGTCCGTCGAGTTTCTCGTCGTTGGAGCGGGCTTTGCCGGACTGATAGCAGCCGCGCGGTTGAAGGAGGCAGGTTACACCGATCTCATGATTCTCGAGGCCGGTAGCGACTTTGGCGGCACTTGGTATTGGAACCGTTACCCGGGCGCGCAATGTGACATTGAAGCGTATTGCTACATGCCGTTGCTCGAAGAGACCAACTACATGCCCAAGGGCAAGTACGCTTTCGGGCCCGAAATCTACGAGCATGCAGGCCGGATTGCCGACCACTTCGGCCTGCGTGAGTACGGTTGTTTTTCAACGCGCGTCACCGAAATGCGCTGGCAAGAAACTGGTAATCGTTGGCATGTTTCAACATCGCGCAATGACAATCTCAGCGCACGCTATGTACTTTGTTGCACCGGTTTCATGGGTCGTCCCAAACTGCCAGGGGTACCAGGCATCGAAACCTTCAAGGGACACTCTTTCCACACGTGTCGGTGGGACTATGCATACACCGGCGGCGACAACGAGGGCAATCTGACCGGTCTCGAAGGCAAACGGGTTGGAATCATCGGCACCGGTGCCAGCGCCATCCAGTGCGTTCCTCATGTCGGCAAGTCCGCCGAACGTCTTTACGTGTTCCAACGCACACCGTCGTCTGTTGGGCCTCGGGGTTACACGGCGACCGATCCGGAGTGGGTAAAGACTCTGAAACCGGGCTGGCAGAGAGCGCGGCAGAAAAACTTGAACGATGTAGTCTCAGGCCAGCCGTTTGAAGTGGATCTGGTCCGGGATGGTTGGACGGACATTTTCAGAAACCTGCAAAGCTCCGTGCTGCCGGGCATGGGAAAGGACCTGGAGGAGGGGGTGTCGCCGGAAGAAGCCGCCTATGCCGCAGAAATCGCAGACTTCGAGAAGATGAACGAAATTCGTGCCAGGGTCGATTCAGTCGTAAAAAACAAGGAGACTGCGGAAGCGTTGAAACCCTGGTACCGCCAGTTCTGCAAACGCCCTTGCTTTAACGACGAATACCTTCCAGCCTTCAACCGCGACAACGTCACCCTGGTCGATACCAGCGACTTTGGCGGGGTCGAACGTATAACAGAGAAGGGTGTTATGGTCGGAGGTGTCGAATACGAAATCGATTGCCTGATATTCAGTACGGGTTTTGAAGTGAGTTCTGATTACAGGCGTCGGTTTGGCTTTGACATTTTCGGCAAGAACGGCCAATCGCTCTTTGACTACTGGGCCAAGGGGCGGAGAACGCTGCACGGCCATTCCAGCCACGGCTTTCCAAACTGGTTTCTCATCGGTGCCTCGCAAACCGGGGTTTCGTTCAACTACTGCTCCATGATCGAGGGTCAGACGGAAAACCTGGTGGCCATATTCAACGAGGCCAGGCGACGCGGTGCCACGGTGATTGAAACAAGCGCTGACGCGGAAGCTGCCTGGGTGAAGGAAATCCGGCGATTTGCTGCGGATAACGCAGACTTTTTCGAGGCCTGCACGCCAGGGTTCTACAACAACGAAGGCCAGGCCCGAGATACCACCGCAACCTTCACCGGAGATGCGTATGCGCCGGGCGCCAACGCGTTTGAAGAAGTGTTGCGCGTCTGGCGGGAAGAGCAACAGATGGAAGGACTGCACTTTTCCAGTCAGGGCATGAATAGCGACTTTGTCGCCCTCGCGGATGTCGAGATGCATCAAGAGAACGCTTGATACGAGAGGTTGCAGCGATGGAACTTACCAAGGGTGATGTGGCGGTCATTACCGGCGCCGGAAGTGGTATTGGCAAAGCAACGGCGATCGCAATGGCACAGCGAGGCGTCGATCTGGCCTTGGTGGATGTAAACGCCGATCCGCTGAACGCGACCGAAGAGATTGCTCAGTCCCACGGTGCGAAAGTGCTGTGTGAGGCGCTGGACATTTCCAACCGCGAGGCAGTGTTGGGTTTTGCCGATGCCACTTACGGCAAGTACGGCAAGGTCAACGTTCTGTTCAACAATGCTGCTGTGAACGGCATTGTGGCGCCGGCTTGGCAAATCCCGAACGACGATTGGCAGTGGGTCATGGGTGTCGATCTTTTCGGTGCGATCTACGGGATCGAGGGTTTTCTACCGCGCATGGTCGAGAGTGGTGCGAAGGGCATCGTCATTAACACCACATCCATCGGCGGGATCATTTCAGGCACAACCAGTGCGTATTCGGTCGCCAAGCATGCCATTACCCGCCTAACCGAGGGGTTGCATTATGACTTCGCGCAACATGCGCCGTCCATGCAAGCCGCTCTCCTCGTGCCTGGCCCGATCAATACCGGAATCAATGCCAACTGGGGGGCAATGTTGAGCGATGCGGTGCGCTCGCACTTGTCGGATGAGGCGTTCGATGCCATGGCAGAGGCGTCCATGAATATCTCGACGATGCAGGAATCGATAGGAATGGAGCCCGAAGAGGTGGCGACGATCCTGTTGAAGGCGATCGAGAAGGACGAGTTCTATGTTTATACGCATCCCGAAGCGATCAAGGAGATGGCGCAACTTCGCTTCGATGACTTTTTGGGTTCGAAGAAACCAAGTCCTGAGGCGGGTGATGTTGAAGCGATGTTCGCCAGATGGGTAACAGACGGCGTTCGTTAAACAACAGAGCTGCAACAGACAAGACAATAGAGAGGGTTAGGGCAATGAGAAGACTGAGCCTGGCAGTAGTTCCACTTTTGATTTCAATTGTGTCGTTATCAAGTGTTACGGCGCAAGAGCAATCGAGCAATATGGTGTTGGAGGAAATCGTCGTAACGGCCGAGAAGCGAGGTGCGCGCAGCACCATGGATACTGCTTTTTCTGTAGCGGCACTCGGTGGCGATCAGTTGGAGGATCAAGGCATTACTACTATCAATGATGCTCTGGCACTGAATCCGGGGGTCTCGGTTTTTGCTTTCAGCGGAACCAAGAGCTTTATCCAGATGCGTGGCGTATCGGCTCTGGTGGGGGACTCCACAGTAGGGTACTACCTGGATGATTTGCCATACACCATGCTGGGTCTTAACGCTGTACCCGATCTCAACCCCTACGATCTCGAGCGCCTCGAGGTGTTGCGTGGCCCTCAAGGCACCCTGTATGGGGCCAGTTCCCTGGGTGGAACCGTGCGTGTCTTGACCAAGGCGCCGGAGCACAATGACTTCCATGGCAAGGCGACAGCGGGTTACTCGTCTACCGACGGAACTGAAGATAGCTGGACAATACAGGGCGCGATCAATATACCGCTGATAGACAATACACTCAGTGCACGAATTGTTGGTTCGAGGATCGAGAGTGCAGGATTTCTGGACCTGCCGTTGGCAGGTGAGAAGGACTACAACGACGTAACCGACGAATCCTACCGTGCCAAGTTGCGTTGGACGCCAACGGACAACCTGGATCTCGTTCTTTCTGCTTGGCATTCCGAGCGTGATGCAGGTTTGAACTATGCGCAGGATGATTACACCTGGTCACCGGTTTACGTAGTGTTCGATGCGCTTACCCAAGCCCCCGCAGGCATAGAGCCGGTTTCGGGCAGAGACCTCAGAAACACGTTTGAAGGGGATTTGTACAATTTCCGGGTCAGTTACGATTTTGGCGACTATAGCTTTTTCAGCGGGACATCTTACTTCGAAATAGAGGAGCAACAGGATCTCAACTATGTTGGCGTTCCGTTCGACATACCGTACGAAGGGGATGCGTTGAGCCAGGAGTTCAGGCTGTCCTTCTCGGCTGATGCCTACTCTTGGACCGTCGGGTTCTTCTACCTGGATGCTGAAGATACTCAAATGAACAATCTGGGGCTCATATTCGAGCCGAATTCCTTGAGCGTTCTCAATCGTATTCTCCAAAGCATCGGTCAGCCCACTCTGGACAACCCCTTCTTTTCCCAATTGGCCAATCGGACGTCAACCACCGAGCAGATCGCAGTTTTTGGTGAAGTTCAGTATGGACTGACCGAACAACTGCACATCACTGCAGGGTTGCGCTATTACGACGACGAGCGCGTGACTATAGAGAGATCTGAAGCAGGCATGGCGGGATTGGCGGCCTTGGGATTGAGTAATGAATGGTCGGAGGACTTTCAGAAAACGACCGGGCGAATCAATCTGAGTTGGACGCCGGATGAGGATTCGCTTTACTACTTGAACATTGCACAGGGTTTCCGGCCCGGTGCTGCAAACCCTGCCGATGCGCTAATCAATACTGCTGTGGATCCCGCACTTGGCTTTGAGCCCTACACGGAATCAGAAACGATCATAAGCTACGAGTTGGGTGCAAAGAACACACTCATGGACGGGCGGTTGGCCATTGAAGCGGCTGTCTACTATCTGGATTGGAAAGATGTAACAGCCAGTGTGACCACACCCAACTCGGCGGGCGAGAGTGTTTCCGCCCGACTCACTGCCAATGACGCAACTGGTGTCGGTCTGGACGTCGGGATTACGTATCGGGCGACTGATGCTCTGCTGCTAAATCTGTCGGGCAACATTAACAAAACGGAATACGAGGATGACGTGCCTGGCGCCGGCGTGGTCGACGGCGCTCAGTTGTCGCTGGCGCCAAAGAGCAACTTGAATGCATCTGCCACGTACACTTGGCAAATGCGCAACAGGCTGAACGGTGTTTTGCGCATCGCATATCAGTATTCGGATGAAAGAACTGATTTTGCGGCCGGTGTTCCTCCCTATACCTCGGACGCAATCGGCATCTTGCGTGCGAGACTTGGCATCGAGTCAAACCATTGGACGGTGTACCTCACTGGCGAAAACCTTACCGACGAAGATGGTGAGGTTAGTTTGATTAATTCAATAGCCGTCCAGGGTGTTCCAGCAAACCGGCTGCGCCCACGTACCATCGGGCTCGAGGCAACTCTGAACTTCTAGACCGACGCTATAGACGATGCCGAGTCGATTGGTTTGCGGCAGGATCCCGAATTGGTTCCTGCGCAATCTGCGGGTTACAAATTTGGCCTTCTCGAGAACCCGACACCGCGCTGGACCACTCATGATGCAATGGCTTTTGGTGATTCGCTGCCGCAAGACGCGATTTGACAATGAAGGGTGACAAGACACCGACAATTGCCCGCATCCGCGCCCGCCCGGTCATGGTGCCGCTCGAGCGCCCGCCAGTTGCGGCTAGAGGGGCCATACCCGAAGCGCCGCTGGTGCTCGTGGACGTCGAGACCGACGCCGGAATTACCGGCAGCAGTTACTTGTTCGCGTTCACCCCCGGCCTGCTGAAGCCGCTGGTCCATTGCGTCGAGATGCTGGCCGAGTTGATCGATGGCGATGCGCTTGTCCCTTATGACATCGATGCCAAGTTGCGTAGCCTGCTGGCACTGCTCGACACCGACGGCCTTGTCGGCTTGGCCCTGTCCGGGGTCGATATGGCGGTGTGGGATGCATTTGCCAAAGCGCAGGTTTTGCCGCTTGTGCGTGTACTCGGCGGTGACGTGAAACCGATACAGGCCTACAACAGCTGTGGACTCTGGATCCAGGATCCGGAATCACTAGCCGATGAAGCTGAACAATTGCTCGAGGAAGGAGAATTTACGGCGCTGAAGCTTCGCCTTGGTCGGCCGGACTTCACCGGTGATCTCGCAGCAATACGCCAGGTGAAGCAGCGTGTTGGCGACGATGTCGAGCTCATGTCCGACTTCAACCAGAGCCTGACGGTAGTCGAGGCGATTCGGCGTGGTCATGCGCTCGACGATGAAGGTCTTTACTGGATCGAGGAGCCGGTGCGTTGGGACAACTACGCGGGTTGCGCGAAGATTGCGGCAGAGGTTCGCACCCCGATTCAGATTGGTGAGAACTTGCGCAGCACGATGGAAATGCAGCAGGCGATCACGGCTGAAGCAGCAGAGTATTACATGCCCGATGTACAGCGGATCGGCGGCGTGACCGGCTGGATGCGTGCGGCGGCACTGGCGCATACCCATGATCTGGAGATGTCCAGCCACCTTTTTCCAGAGTTCAGTGTGCATTTGCTGGGGGTGACCCCCACCTGCCATTGGCTCGAGTACATGGACTGGGCCGACGCCATCCTGCAGGAGCCATTGGCGGTGGAACGGGGGACAATACACATCCCTGATCGTCCGGGGGCGGGAATTGCGTGGGATGAAGACGCAGTCGAGCGCTGTCTGGTGACCTGAGCTAAATCGATGACGGCTGAATCTCCCGGCAGGGCGTTTGCCTTCGCCGGGCAGCTTCCTTCAGCGCAGTTTTTCGAGTTCCCGTTCGACAATCTCGAACGGCAGCGGGATATGGCCGTTCCTGGCGACCACCGTCTGCCCGTCCCTCGACAGCACGAGTTTGAGAAACTCCGCTTCGAGGGGTGACATCGGCGTATCCGGCCTCCTGTTCACGTAGATGTAGAGAAAGCGGGCGAGAGGGTAGGAGCGATCGATCGCGTTCTCGAACGAGGCTGTTATGGCAGGCGTGTCACCGCGGCGGGAGATCGCCACCGTACGCACCCCCGGGGTTTCGTAACCGATGCCCGAGTAGCCGATGGCGCTCGGCGAAGAGGTGACGGCCTGTACCACCGAGGCGGACCCCGGCTGCTCGCTGACGGTATTCTTGAAATCGCCGGAACACAGGGCCGCGGTCTTGAAATACCCGTAGGTTCCGGACACCGAGTTGCGCCCGAACAGCTCGATGGAGCGGTTCGACCATGAGCCGCCGAGCCCCAGCCTGCCCCAGGTGGGGATGTCTTCGGCGCCGCCGCAGCGCCGTGTGGCGGAGAACACGGCATCGATCTGCTCGATGCTCATGGCCTCGAGCGGATTGTCCTCGTGAACGTAAATCGCCAGTGCATCCAGCGCCACGCGCACGCCGGTGGGGCGATAGCCGTGCCTCTTTTCGAAAGCCCCGAGTTCGCTCGCCTTCATCGGGCGGCTCATCGGTCCGAAATTCGAGGTTCCCTGGATCAGCGCCGGCGGCGCGGTGGAGGAGCCGGCCGCCTGCACCTGGACGTAGACATCGGGGTAGAGATTCTCGAAGGCGCCGGTCCAGAGGGTCATCAGGTTGGCGAGGGTATCCGAGCCGCTGCTCGACAGGTTGCCGGATACGCCGCTGATGCGCTGGTAAGCGGGCAGTTCCCTCGGGACGGCAGGCGCCTTGCTGTCCGCGAACACGGCCGGCAGGGCTACGACGGCAACCAGCGATGACAGCAAAGCCAGCGGGGCAGCAGCGGCACGTTTGGCGGTGGGCCGTCGGCGCAACATCGGCGTCAGGACTCCACCTGGTACTTCAGTGGCAGCACACAGAAAAACAGGCTGCCCTTGCCGAGTTCGCTCTCGACCTGCAGCCGGGAGTTGTGGCGGCGCAGAATGTGCTTGACGATGGCCAGCCCCAGGCCGGTTCCGCCCCGCACGCGGGCGCCGGCCAGGTCGATACGGTAGAAGCGCTCGGTGATTCGCGACAGGTGTTCCGGGGCGATGCCGAGCCCGTGATCCTCCACCTCGAACCGGGCTCCGTCGCTGCCCCGAAACCAGCGCACGGCGATGCGCCCGCCGTCGGGGCTGTATCGGATGGCGTTGGCGATCAGGTTCGAGAACGCACTCAGCACCTCGCCGCGCACGCATTCGACCACCAGGTCTTCATCGAGATCGAATACCAGTTCATGGGCGCCTTTCGAGAGTTGCTCCGCTTCCATGCGCAACAATTGCAGCAGCTTGCCGCCATCGACGGCCTCGATGGTTTCGGCGTTGGGCGGTGGCGCGGATTCGAGCCGGGTCAGGGTGAGCAGGTCTTCGACCAGCGACTTCATGCGCTCTGCCGGCGGCAGGAGGCGCCGCACCAGATCGGCCACCAGGTCCGGTTCGAGCGGTTCGTCGGCGATGGACTCCAGGTAACCCATGATCACGGTGAGCGGTGTGCGCAGTTCGTGGGAGACATTGGCGATGAAATCCTGGCGCATCGACAGCAGGCGGTTGAGTTCGGTCACGTCCCGGGCGATTAACAGCGTCCGCTCGGCGAGGGGAATGCGCCGCACCTCCAGGCGCAGGCGGTCGCTGACGGGCGATGCGATTTCGATCAGTTCCTCTTCGACTTCGCTGTTCATCAGGGCGACCAGCGCCGGGTCCCTGACCAGACCGAGCAGGTTCTGACCCCGATCGCCGGGCCCGAGCCCGAGCAGGCGTTCCGCCGTGCTGTTGGCCTGCTCGATTTCACCGAGATCCCGAACCATTATCCAGGCATCGGGCAACCCGTCCGCGGTGGACTCCAGGAATCTGAGCTGCTTGGCCAGGGAACGATTCCGTTCCCGTCCGCCGCGGATGGTGCGAAACAGCCGGTCGAGCGGTGTCTGCCAGAAGACACTGCGCGCTGACGGGCGCGTCAGCGGTGCAGCGGACCAGCGCAGAAACTCGCGATAATCCGCCCAATTGAGAATGACCAGCCCCGCCAGCCCGGCAGCCACTGCCCAGGCAACGCTGTCGAGCAACCAGCCTGCCAGCGCAGCCAGCAGTGCCAACGCGGTCCATCGGAGGGTTTCATCGGCGTTCGGAAGCACCTGCCGGCCTCAACTCCAGGGCGAGGGCATCGGCGCCCGCAGGGGGAATCTGGTGGCGGATGCGGGCTGGTCTTGACCGGGCGAGGCGCGGACCGGCACGGCACGAAAGCACCGCCTGCGTTCAATCTTCACGCAGTCGAACTTTACGCGGTCGAGCACTTCCGCTGCACGTAGAGCTTCCGTCACGCCCCGGACTCCAGTCGATGGGCTCCCCGCACGCCACTATACGGTCATCGATTCTCTCGGGCGAACATGACGACCCGATGAAATCCAGTCCATATATCGCACCGATTTCCTGCTGCGGACGCCGATGCACTCGCCCGGCACGACCGCGCAGGATGGCGGCTCGACGTCCTCGCGACGAAAGTTGATGCGAACTGCGGGCCAGGCACCTCGTTCGTAGCGCCGCGCGTCATGACATCAGAGCGTCACGAATCTCCGGCGGTCAGGCGGGCAGCCAGGGCCTCGATCATGGCCCAGCGGTGTGCGGAGAGGCGTGCATCGGTGGCCTTGGGCCAGGCGCTGTGGGTGGCGACGACGGTACGCGAATCCGGGTCGATCCAGATCATTTGCCCGAAGATGCCGAGCGCTGCGTAGGAGCCGTCCGGGCGCAGCCACCAGAAGTAGCCGTAGCCCGGGTTGGTATGCGCCGGTGTGGTGGACCGGGCCATCCAGCCACGAGGGAGAAGGCGGCGGCTGTTGTCGGCGACAAGGCCCTGCTCCAGCGCGAACAGGCCGAGGCGGGCATAGTCCCGCAGCGTCGCGCTGATGCAGCAGCCGCCGTGTTCGACGCCGCCCGGGGCGCCGAGCATCCAGTTGCCGTCGGCTTCCATGCCGAAGGGTTGCCAGATTCGGTGGGTCAGATAGGTTGCCAGGTTGTTGCCGATGGCGGCGCGCAGCACGGCGCCGGCCAGATGGGTCTCGCCGGTGGAGTAGTTGAAGCGCGTGCCGGGAGGGGCGGCGGTGGGCAGGGCGCGCATGTAATCGAGCACCGGCAGGATGGCGCTCGGAATTTGTGAAACGTCCGCCTCGGGGTCTTGGTAATCCTCGTTCCAGCCGACCCCGGAGGACATCTGCAGCAACTGTTCGACGGTCACTTGGTCGTAGGCGCCTCCGGCAAGCCTCGGCAGATAGCGGCTGACGTCATCGTCGAGACCGGCAATGAAACCGTCCATGAGAGCAGCGCCGTAGAGCAGGCTGACGACGGATTTGGCGATGGAATAGCCCACCCACAAGGTCGACGGGTCGTTGCCGAGCTCGTAGCGCTCGTAAAGCACCCTGCCAGCCTGCACCACGATCATTCCGGCGATGTGGGTTTCCCGGACGAAATCGTCCAGGCGATACCGCTCGCCGTCGAGGTCGTAGTACAGGCCGGAAAAGTCGTGCGGTTCGGCGGTCAGCGGATAGGGCCGACCCCCGGCTCGGATTGGCCGGGTGGGGAAGGTGCCCGCGTAGTCGGCAAACGCGCGCAGGCGCCGTTCGGGGCTCCATGCCAGTATCTGCTTGGGTTCCGGGTAGGCATCGTTGTTGTCGGCGTCCGTATTCGCGGGACCCGCCAGCACCAGCAGGCCGATCAGAGCACCGGCCGAAAAGAGCACGTATCCTGCTTTTCTCGGACCGGCCCGGCCCACGGTGTCGAGGCCGCGCCGGAGCGCCGCTTTCCCGCCGGCCCGGGGCATCCTCCCGTCAGCTCTAATCCGCCATCATGGCGAGCAGGTCGCAGACCCGGTTCGAATAGCCCCACTCGTTGTCGTACCAGCAAAGCGCCTTCAGGAAGCGGCCGCCGGTGACCTGAGTGAATGACGCATCGTAGATCGACGAGTGGGGATTGCCGATGATGTCGGAAGAAACCACGGGCTCGCGGGTGAATTCGAGAACGTTGCGCAGGCGCGGCGAGTCGGCGGCGGCGCTTACCGCCTCGTGCACGGCATCGACGCTGGCCGGCTGTTCGAGTTCCACGAACAGGTCTACCACCGAGCCGTCCGGTACCGGAACGCGGGAAGCGATGCCGTCCAGGCGACCGTTGAGTTCGGGCAGCACTTCGCCCACGGCCTTGGCGGCGCCGGTGGATGTGGGAATGATGTTCTCGGCTGCCGCGCGGCTGCGCCGCCAGTCGGAATGGGGCACGTCTGCGAGGCTCTGGTCGTTGGTGTAGGCGTGTACGGTGTTGATCACGCCTTCGCGGATGCCGAAGCTGTCGTTCAGCACCTTGGCCACCGGTGCCAGGCAGTTGGTGGTACAGCTTGCGTTGGAGACGATGCGGTGCTCGGGTTCGAGCCCGTCCTCGTTGACGCCCAGCACGACCGTGTAGTCGATGGCATCTTTTGCGGGCACGGTCAGAACCGCCCGTTTCGCACCGGCCTCCAGGTGCATTGCCACTTGCTCCCGGGAGCGGAAGACGCCGGTCGACTCCACGACGGCGTCCACCCCGAGGTCTGCCCAGGGCAATTGCCGCGGGTCCCGCTCACGGACCATGCACGCCCGGGTATGGGTTGTGACCAGTTCGCCGCCCTCGATGGCGACGCCGCCCTCGAAGCGGCCCATCACGGTGTCGTAGGTCAACAGGTACGCCAGGGCATCGTGGTCGAACAGGTCGTTGATGGCGACGATATCGATCTCGTCGCTCTGCTCGGCGATGCGGAACACGGCGCGGCCGATGCGGCCGAAGCCGTTGATGGCGACGCGCATCAGGCTGCCTCCGCCGCCGCGTCGGCATCGAGCCCGGCATAGAGCGCGGCCAGGTCGAGAATGCGCCGGGCGTGACCGAGAGATTCGTGCCAGGCGAGCAGCTTGATCAACCTCGACCCGGCCTTGAGGGTGCCCTTCAGGTCGACCAGTATGGATTGCGAACAGCCTTTCACGTCCGATGAGACGATCGGGTCTGCGGTTGCGGCGATCAGGTCAGGCTCGGCTGCGGACGCTGCCACGAACAGCTCGTTGACCGCCTGCGGGGTGACCCCTGCATCGCCGAATGCCACGGTCATGTCGAGCAGCGAGCCCGCCTGGACCGGCACGTTCATGGCGAATCCGCTCAGCTTTCCCGCCAATCGGGGTATCGCCCGCTGCACCCAATAGGGCGCAGGGGTCTCGTTGGGAATGATGTTTGCCGCACCTGAACGGCTGCGCCGGTAATCCGGACCGGCGTAGTCCTGAAGAATCTGATCGCTGGTATAGGCGTGCACCGAGGTCATGGTGGCGTGTTCGATGGGGCCGGCGCCGGCAATGACCTCGAGCGCCAGCGCCATGGCAGTGGTGGAGGCCGAACCCGCCGAGACGATGCGGTCGCCGGCATCGATGCTGTTGTGGTTGACCCCGTAGAGCACGACTCGGTCGATGTCTTCTTCGGGAAGCGTGGAGAGAATGACTCGCCGGGCGCCGTTTTCCAGGTGCGGGGCGAGCGCGGCCGGCGAGCGGAAACGGGCCGTGGTGTCGATGACCAGGTCGGCGCCGAATACGTCCCAGGGGACCTCGGCGGGCTTGTCTGCGGGAAGCAGTCGGGTTCGGCAGCTGGCGCGCCCGTTTCGTTCGCCCTGGCTTACCA
This sequence comes from Candidatus Azophilus sp., assembly GCA_965221465.1. Classification (GTDB taxonomy): domain Bacteria; phylum Pseudomonadota; class Gammaproteobacteria; order Pseudomonadales; family Azotimanducaceae; genus Azophilus. Next base: position 3,069,627 of record OZ244892.1, on the reverse strand, counting down.
GGTAGTTGCCGTCGAGCCGCACCGGAACCTGACGCGCCATGGATTTCGTCAGCAGATGGTGGAGAATTTCCGGCTGGCCGATATCGGAGACGGCGACGACCTCGTAGCGGTCGTCGTCCAGCGCGAGGCGATAAATCTGACGGCCCACCTGGCCAAAGCCCATCATGCCGATTCGGATTTGACTCACTGATTCTCCGGGTCTGGTCTCGAGTGGTGCTTGTCGATCGTCTGACCGTGGCGAGACACTTCGTTCGCCGAATGCGAAAGTATGACCGCGTTTACCGGTGCTTTCCACGTGAATTCGTATCCGGCGGCAGCACGCTCATGTGTATCGCTGCTATCGATGGCTGCAGTAGTCTATTCATGAACAGCACACCAGAGGCAGACTTCGATTGACAGTCAGTATCGTCATTCCGGTTCTCGATGACGGCAGGCGTTTGCGGGATTTGCTGGCGGGCCTGCAAACCGGCCGGCAGTCGCGTGGCGACGCGGGTTCAGGAGCGCAGGGCCCGAGTGGCGCCCGCACCGAACCCGAGTTCGACATCGTCGTCGTCGACGGCGGCAGTCGCGACGACAGCGTGGCCGTGGCGCGTGCAGCCGGCGTGCGCGTCCTGCAGTGCAGCCGCGGGCGCGGCCAGCAACTCGATGCCGGTGCGCGTGTGGCGTCGGGTAGCTGGTTGTGGTTCCTGCACGCGGACAGCGGCATTTCGCCAGCGGTCCTGAGCGAGGTCGCCATGCTGTCCGACCGCGAGCCCTGCTGGGGCCGTTTCGACGTCCGGCTTGCAGAAACGCCGTGGCTGCGCCTGATCGCGGCAGCGATGAACCGGCGCTCCGCGATCACGGGCATTTGTACGGGGGATCAGGGGATTTTCGTGCATCGCGCCCTGCTCGATGCCGTCGGCGGCGTGCCGAGGCAACGATTGATGGAAGACATCGAGTTGAGCCGGCGATTGCGGCGAATCGGGCGCCCGTTGCGCATACGCACACCCATCCGCGCTTCCGCAAGGCGCTGGCAGAAGAACGGCGTGCTGCAAACGATGTTGCTGATGTGGTGGCTGCGATTCCGTTACTTTTGCGGGGCCGATGTCGATGTACTCGACCGGCGATACCGTGGTTGAGCGCCTCGCGCCGTGCCTCTGCGTCTTCGTCAAGGCGCCGGTAGCGGGCCGGGTAAAGACGCGCCTGGCCAGGGATCTTGGCGCCGAGGCCGCGCTCGAAGCCTACCGAGTCCTGGTCGAACGGCAATTGGAGGCGATTGCGCCGGTCGAATTCCCCGTGGAACTCTGGGTGCAGGGCGACCCGAATCACCCCTCGATCCGGGAATGGGCGCGCCGCCACGCCCTGCCCGTACGGCGCCAGGTGTCAGGCGACCTCGGCCGGAACATGCACGATGCGATCCTCAGTTGCCGCGATGCAGGCCGCGCCGGAATCGTCATCGGCAGCGATCTGCCGACGGTGGACGCGGATTACATCCACCAGGCCGCAACCCTGCTGGCTGCGCGGGATCTGGTTCTCGGCCCCACCGAAGATGGCGGCTATGCGCTGATCGGGCTGAACGCGCCGAAAGTTGGCGACGGATGCGGGTTGGAAGCGCTCTTTGCCGGCATCGACTGGGGGACCGGAAGGGTCTGCCGGCAGACGCGGCAAAGGGCCTCCCGCCTCGGGCTCAGTGTCAGCGAATTGCCGATGACCTGGGATGTGGACACCCTGGCCGACTGGCGGCGCTTTCTGCGCGGTCGGCTCGATGAGCCTCGATAACGGACTTTGCGCTGCGAGTTCCGATCACGGCGCGCCGGGACGAGGACGCGCAAGGAACACCTGACAACCGCTGGGAGAGAATCGGTGTGCGGTGCGTGTATGCGGCGCTGTTTAGGCTCGTGCCTGCGCCCATCGTCGCGGTAAACGTCTCCGCCTGGTGCGCCATTCGGCGAGCCGTATGCACGTACCGCATACCGGTTCTCGGTGCCGGATCGAAGCCACGGCTCTCCGCGTCAGTGAGTGCTTTAAAATCAATAACTTGAAAATTTGTTTCATGCGAGTCAGGCAGCGCTGCGCGTTTCGGTAGGGGTTTGCCCGACTGAATCGTGCGTTTGCCCGGACGTATCCGGATTGCTGAAGGTCAGCGCACCGTCTTCGAGCGGGTCGCGCAGCACGATCTTGCGATCCTCCATGTAGTTCTGGGTGTTGCGCCAGGGGTTCCGGTCGCCCTGCTTGGGGAACAGGTGCATCGAGCGGGCCATGTAGCCGGGCAGGAAGTCGACGATCCACGGTTGCAGATTCATGTCCTGGTCCTGCTCGCGCAGGCGCGGTGTGCACTGGCGCATGCCGAGTTCCTGCATGCGGTTCAAGAGCCGGCAGACATAGGCGCCGTTCAAATCGGCCCGCAACGTCCAGGATGCATTCACATAGCCGAAGACGTAGGCCAGGTTGGGCACGTCGGAGAGCATGATGCCCTTGTAGTTGATGTGCTCGGGGAAGCGGACCGGTTCGCCATCGACGCTGAGTTCGACGCCGCCGAACACGGCGAGTTGCAGGCCGGTGGCGGTGACCAGGATATCTGCCTCGATGTGCTCGCCGGATTCGAGTTCGACACCGGTTTCGGTGATCTGCGCAATCGTACCGGTAGCGACCCCGGCCCGGTCGTGCTTGATGGCCTCGAACAGGTCGCCGTCCGGTATGAGGCACAGGCGCTGGTCCCAGGGGTAGTAGCTCGGCGTGAAATGCTTCTCGACGTAATCCGCACCCAGGTGAATGCGCGCCGCATCGAGCAGCTTGGTCTTGATGGATTCCGGAGCCACCCGGGTTCGGTGATAGGTGTACATCTGAAAGAGAATGTTCTTCCAGCGGGTCAGCGCGTAGGCCAGCTTCTCGGGCAGAAAACGCCGCAGCCGCCTGTTGATGGCATCGCGCTCGGGGCGGGAGATCACGTAAGTGGGCGAACGCTGAATCATGGTGACGCGCTCGGCGGTCTCGGCCATGGCGGGCACCAGGGTCATGGCGGTGGCGCCGCTGCCGATCACGGCGATGCGCTTGCCGGCGTAGTCGAAACCCTCCGGCCATGCCTGGGGATGCACCACGGCGCCCGCGAAGCGCTCGATGCCGGGGAATTCCGGCTGGTGGCCCTTTTCGTAGTTGTAGTAGCCGCCGCACATGAACAGGAAGTTGCAGGAGATCTCCACCGGTTTGCCGGAATCCCCGCAGGCGGCGCGCACGGTCCAGCGGGCATCCGGGGTCGACCAGGCGGCGCCGGTGACCCGGTGCCTGAAGCGGATGTGCGCATTCACGTCGTATTCGGTCGCTGCCTCGTGGACATAGGCGCGGATGGAGGGCCCGTCGGCGATGGCCTTGTTGCTGAGCCACGGCTTGAAGATGTAGCCGAAGGTGTGCATGTCGCTGTCGGAGCGAATGCCGGGATAGCGGAAGAGATCCCAGGTACCGCCGATTGCATCGCGGTTCTCGAGAATGACGAAACTCCTGCCGGGGCACTTCGCCCGCAGGTGACAGGCGGCGCCGATGCCGGACACACCGGCGCCGACGATGACGACATCGAAATGTTCCATGGGGATCGCTCTCCGGTACGCCCTGGAGGACGGACGATTGTGCCCAGTATCGGCGGCACGTTCAATCGGCGGAGCGCTGAGTTCGGGCCAGAGCCCGCTTGCGCCTGCCCCTTTTTCCCCTTTCAATCCAGCCGTAGTTGGCGGACAATTGACGCCAGTTCACACGCACCGAAAAGCGCGGGTGATTTTCATGGATTTTGCGGAGAGAGGCATGGTTCATGAGCAGGAAAAGGGGCGGGAAACTGCCCTGCGATCCGTGAGGCGACTGCTTCCCCTGGTTCTCGCCGCCCAATCGATTGCACTGCCGGCGTTCGCCGGATTCACCGAATCGCTATTCGACACCAGACCGGATTTCAACGTCCGCTACCGGTTCGAGACCGTCGATCAGGATGGCATTGCCGAGCGGGCGCGCGCATCGACGGCGAAAGCCCGGCTTTCCTGGATGATGCCTGCGGACGAGGGCTTCTCGCTCGGGGTCGAGGCGGATCACGTGCTGTTGTTCCCCCCGGGGGTCGAACAGACGTTCAACTCGACGGAAAACGGCAGGACGCGCTATCCCATCGTCCCTGACCCCCTGGGTTTCGATCTGAACCAGGTTTTCCTGCGGTACCGAAAGAACAGCGTCACGGTCACCGTCGGCCGCCAGAGAATCCTGCATTTCGATCAACGTTTCCTTGGCGGCGTGGCGTTCCGGCAGAACGAGCAGACCTACGACGCGTTGCGCCTGCAGCATGCCGCGGGCGTGGTGAGCCTGGATTACGCCTACATCGACAATGTCAATCGCCTGTTCGGGCCCGGCGACGGCGCACAGCCGGGGGACTGGAAGGGCGGCACCCATGCGTTCCGCGGCGAACTCGAGCCGGCGGAGGGCCACCGGTTCGGGGCCTACGCCTATCTCATGGATTTCGAGAACGACAACGGCCCCGCCAACTCGAACGCCTCCTACGGGGTGGATTACAGCGCCGGTTTCGGCCCGTTCGCCATCACCGGCACCCTGGCGCGACAGTCGGATTACGCAGACAACCCGGTCTCCTACGATGCCACTTACTACTCGCTGGAAGCCCGTCTCGAGCGGGATTCGATGACCTTCACGGGAGGCTATGCGGTACTCGGCAGCGACGGCGGAAAAGCAGCATTCCGCACACCGCTTGGCACCCTGCACAAGTTTCAGGGTTGGACCGACAAGTTTTTGGGGACGCCGCCGAACGGCGTTGCCGACGCCTACGTCGCGGTGTCGTCGCGCAGCGGCCCCGTGGTCGTCACCCTGGCCTATCACGACTTCCGGGCGGAACGGGGCGGTGCGGATTACGGCTACGAAATCGGCGCCTCTCTGGCCTGGAAGATCAACGACAGGTTCAATGCCCAACTCAAGTTTGCCGACTACGCCGCCAACGAGCACGCCACCGACACCACCAAGTTCTGGCTGATGCTCAGCTTCCGCATCTGAAGCCCGGCAAATCAGTCTGCCGGACCGGTGCGCGGGCTACGGAGAACCCCGGTAGCCGGCTTCGGCGAGCACGACGGCGGAGGCCTCGGAGTTGTCCGTGTAATAGGAGACGAAGCGCCTGGTTTCCACCGCGTCGTATGCGGCAAGGTTTTCTGCCCAGCGATAGCCGATGGTCTGGAACATCAGACGCGCCTGAACTTCGATCTCGCCCACCTCAGCCGGCGCCGCGACCCGGTAGCGGATGCTGTCGCCGCCGGCGAGGAAGTCCGCATCCCCCTGTGCAGCACCGTGCACCTTGACGGCGGGTTCGGCGCTCGACTTGTCGAAGCCTTGGGGCAGCAGGCGATTGTCCTTGGCGTACGCGACTGCCGACAAGAGCCCCGTCGTGACCCGGCCTGCCCCATCGACAATGATCGGTTCGTAGATCTGCACCTGTCCGGGGTCTTCGATGACGCGGTGATGCGGCTCGAAGCTGCTTGCGTCTGCATCGTTGTCGTTGCCGGCGATGCTGCCATCCGCACGGAGGGCGCCGGATTCGAAGATCGGGTTGCCGCTGCTGTCGTATACCGCAAGATGGATCCAGACCCTGCGGGAAGGATAGGCCGTCGGCAGCTTGTGGCCCGCCAGATTCGTCACCTCGAGGTCGATGACGTACCGACCCTGGTCGTTCGTTACGCCGGAAATCTCGAGGGAAGCCGTCGCCGTCGCCAGGTGGTCGCGCGTGGCGGCGGCGGCGCGCTCGAGATCGGCAGACGGCGCCGTCACCATGAGTTCGTCGCGATAGCGGTCGAGCAACCCCAGCATGAACGCATTGCCGCCGCGAAACACATGCTGGGAGAAATGCTCGCGCGGCACGCCGAGCACCGAGGAGATCGGCGCCAGCGCAGCTTCCGGCATGTGACAGGACTGACAGCTCTGCGAGTTCGCGTAGGCACTGTGCCGCCACTCGAGATAGGGCGTTTGCTCCGGGAACCGCGACTGCTCCCGCCCGACGCTATCCAGACTTGTGGTGAACAGCGTGTGGCAGGTTGCACAAAGCTCCGACTCCTGGATGTGCATGGACTGCTCGGGGGCGAATCCGGTGGCGGACTGCATGACCCGCCTGAGCCCGTTGTCCACCTCGAACGGCCCGAAGATCTGCGGTTCGGTCCCGGCGCCGATCACGAAGTTGCCGTCGAAACTCGACTCCTCGCCGAAATTGTCGGGGCGAATCTGATGACAGGTGGTGCAGGACACGCCATCGAGGGCGAGCATTGCCGCCGCGTCGCCCTGCCGTGCGGCCTCGAGGGTATCGAACACGGTGCCGAGTCGGCCTTCCGACCTGGCCAGCAGGCGCGCCATCGGCATGTGACAGGTTGCGCAGGTGTCCTCGATTGCAGCCCCCGCGTCCGGATGATCCATGACCTCGCGCCGCACGCCTGCCTGCCAATACGGGTCGCGCGCCGAGTTCGCCATCATGGACCCGCGCCAGACATGGCCGATGGAAACGTTGTTGCCGTCAGCGTCCGTCAGGTTGCTGTGGCAGGCGATGCACTGATCGGACGTCACGAACGTGCTGTGATCGACCGGCTTCGCCAGGGCGGAAGAGCCGGCAAACCAGAAAACGGCAACGAGCGCCCGCCACACCATCTGTGCGGGAACCGAACGCTTACCAGCCATCTCGAAAACCTCCATCGAACCAGTCCCACAGCAGGTAGACGACAAACTGTGGTTTGCGGCCCTGGGCGTTGCTGACCGGTACACGCACGCCCACGTTCAGCAGGATGTGCTGGCGCCTGTTCAGCGCCACCTGCAACTGGGGGACCAGATCCACGGTGGTGTTCGACCCGGAACCCGTCTCGCGCGAGGCCAGCACCTCCAGCATCGGGCTCCAGGCGCGGCCGAATTCGCCCTCGGTGAATGTCTTGCCGAGCACCGCCCTGATGGCCGCTTCATCCTCGGCGGGGCCGTCGACCGCGAATTCTCCGAGCACCTGGGTCTGCAAGAAGCCGTCGCCGGGCAACAGCTTCACGTAGGCGCCGTAAAGCTCCACTTTCGTCGAATCCGAACCGAAACCGTCTTTGCTCTTGCCGGTGGGCAGAACGACTTCGCCGCCGATGCTGAAGGCGTCGCCCCTCTGCAGGTCGTGAAAGAGCGCGTACTTGTAACCGACGGAGAGGTCGCCGATGCCGAAGTTCGAGCCGCCATCGAGGGGTGAATTTCGCGTGCCGATGGGCGCATTGATTTCCACCATGCCGCGCGGACCGAACCGTTTCTCGTACAGCAGGTCGAATGTCACGGCATCGCTGTCGTCGGTATCGACGGCCAGGGTGAATACGGTTTCGTCCTCTGGAAACGCCTTCTCGGTGAAGATGGGTCGCGGGACGTTGAACTCGCCCCGGGGCCAGTCGTCGTCGGTACAGAAGGTGCGTACATGACGCAGGATGGAATGGATTTCGTCCTCCGTGAGCGCGTCGCCAAATGCCGGCATCATGCGGCCGAACGCACGCACCGGCCCGCCCTCGTGAATCACCGCGTACCAGTCGGGGTCGGGTTCGCGCGACGCGAATTCGCAGTCCGTGAAGTCCGGCAGTTCCAGTTCGAAGCCCCGGTCTTCGAGCGTGCGGCCGCGACCGTCCGAGCCGTGGCAGGCCGCACAGCCGGATTCGTAGAGAGCGGCATCGTCGCCGGAATCCGCAAGAGCATGACCCCCGAACAGCAAGACAGTTACCGCCACCAGCGTCTGGAAGGGTTTTCTCATCCGCCGCGAACTAGGCGTGAATCGGAGGCATGAGCGGCAAAGAGCCGGCGCATGCCTGCTGGATCAGGGACTACGACAATTGGCATTCAGCAAAATATGCACTTGGCAAAAGGGACAGGCGCCACCCCGGACAACGATGCCATCCTACCCGATACCTGCCTCGATCAAGAAGCACGCGATGAACGAGGTCAGGCTCGCGCGACGTAAACCGAGCGGAGTGTGAGGGACGGCGCCGAGCCGATGGGAGCCTCGCAGACGCCACCCGGACGCCGAGCCTCGGGCTGGGTGTGGGCTTGCTTTGATTGATTCGCTCGGACAGCAAATCAGCCGGCATGGACCCCATCGGCATTCGATGACCCGCTATCATATCGATCCATGGGGCGGCGCCGGCCACGCGAAGGCCGTAACATGGCCGACTGCAGGAATCGTGTGGAACACACCGAACTCGGTCTTCACGGTGCCGGCTGGGCAAACTGCAGCTACGTTGGAGAAAATCGGTCAAGGATCACATGGCGAAACGATCGAACAACAACGGCGCCAACCTCGGTTTCGAGAAGCAGCTCTGGGCCGCAGCGGACAAGCTGCGCGGCAACATGGAGCCGTCCGACTACAAGCACGTCGCCCTCGGCCTGATCTTCCTGAAGTACATCTCTGACGCGTTCGAGGCAAAGCGAGGTGAGTTGCTGAAACACGAGCTTGCCGACGCCGAAGACCCGGAGGAGTATCTCGCCGAGAACGTATTCTGGGTTCCGAGGGAGGCTCGGTGGTCGCGCCTCCAGGCCAATGCGAAGCAGACGACCATCGGCAAGGACATCGACGACGCCATGGTGGCCATCGAGGCCAGCAACGCCTCGCTAAAGGGCGTTCTGCCGAAAGACTACGCCCGCCCGGCGCTCAACAAAGTCATGCTCGCCAATCCACCCTTCAATGTGTCCGACTGGGGCGACCTCCTTCCCAAGCTAATGTCCGGCGAAATCCGCCGTCCTGACGCCGAGGCCGCGGTCGAGACGGTCGGGTGATGATCCAGGACGAAGACATCCGCCGCCAGCTTCGCCTGGGCGAGGACAGCGGGTGGGAGTTCAAGGAGATCGAGTTCCGTGGCGAGACGCCGACCAGCCCGCGCAGAGACGATCTTGCAGACGAGTTGGGCGCTTTCGCCAATTCGGGCGGTGGCATCGTGCTGTGTGGGGTGGCCGACGACGGAACCATCCAAGGCATGTCGCGAGAGCAGATGGCGGCTCTGGATCGTCTGGTGGTAGAGGTAAGCACCGATGCGCTCGATCCGCCATTGCGTGTGGATGTCCATCACCGGAACCTGGATGGGAAGGCGTTCGTGCTGGTGACGGTGCCGCGCGGCGAATCTGTGCATGAACGCCGCGGACAGGCGTTCATTCGGGTGGGCGCGACCAAGCGGCGGCTCTCCAGAGCCGAGAGCTCGAGGCTGGCGCAGAATCGTGCTCAAAGCCGCTATCTCTGGTTCGACAAGCAGATCGTGCCCCAGACCGGCTTCGAGACGCTTGACGAGCGCTTGTGGGAGCCGTTGCTCAGCGTGCCGGGTGCGGCGGACCCTAGACGTGGATTGCTGAATCTTCGGCTGATGGCGCGGGATGATGCCGGCGTGGACCGAGCCACCGTGGCCGGTATATTGCTTTGCGCTACTGAACCGCAGGACTGGCTGCCGCAAGCGACCATCACGGCGACGCAATATCGTGGGCTTGACCGGGCCTCGGGTCAGTTGGACGCGCAGGAGATCACCGGCCCGCTTCCTGCGCAAGTCGCTGACGCGGTGCGGTTCGTTGTGCGCAACATGCGCGTTTCCGCGCGCAAGACGCCAGAACGGGTGGACATTCCTCAGTACAGTAGCGCTGCCGTGTTCGAAGCGGTGGTCAACGCGGTCGCGCACCGCGACTACTCCATGACATCGCGGAGGATCCGGTTGTCCATGTTCAAGGACCGCCTGGAGATCGAATCGCCCGGGCAGCTTCCCAACGGCATGACCATCGAAGGCATGGAAGCCAGTCAGGCCACCCGCAACGAGGTGATTGCGTCCGTTTTCGGTCGCATCCCCGTGGCCGAGGTGGCAGGGTCGGGACATCGGCGATACCTGATGGAACGCCGGGGGGACGGCGTATCGATCATTCGCAAGGAGACCGAAGAGGCCACGGGCATGCCGCCAGCTTACGAGATCGTCGATGAATCGAGCCTGGTTCTGCGCATCCCCGCCGCGAAGCTGGAGCTGGTTCCCGCCGACGCGACGGTGACGGTGCACTCCGCAGGCGAGCCGCTCGCCGGCATCGAGGTTCTAGCACTCTTTCCCAACAAGACCTGGGTGCGGGCGGTCACTGACGAGGCCGGCGATGCTGCGTTGGACCTGTACACGACGCATCTGCCGATGACGATCTATGCCGCCGGGCGGGGGTATGCGGCCGGGCTGGAGCGAGCGTGGATGCCAAGCCGGGGTGGGCTGCTGCTTGATCTCGAGCCGCTTGAATCCGGCGGCGCGGTGATTTTCGCCCAGGATACCGGGAATATTCCTGGTCTGGACGGGCGGCTGAACCCGATACGCGATACGTCCGACCGCACCTACCTATACGCCGACAACATCGCCATCGACAAGGGCCGGCAGCAACCGGTGCCGTTTCGGCCCGCCAAACCGATGCGGCTGACGGACGCCCACGGCACGGAAATGTCGGTGACCATCGTGGACATCTTCGGCCGATCCGCCTTGGTCGAATACCAACCGTTCAAGCCGTAATGGTCACCCACAGGTTCCTCCAGACCGGCATTCGGCAACGCCATGATTGTCTGCATGAGCCGCCGGATTTGCGTGGCGCTCTATGACGAGATCGTCAAGCTGCGCCCGCACTGGCACAGCAGCGACCCGGAGAAGGGGGCGATCAAGATTGTCATGACCGGCTCAGCGTCAGACCCTAAGGAATGGCAGCAGCACATCGGCGGCCACTCGCGCCGAGAATCTCTCGCCAAGCGGCTTAAAGACCCGGACGACGCACTCGAGCTGGTGATCGTGCGGGACATGTGGCTGACCGGGTTCGACGCACCCTGCCTGCACACCATTTACGTCGACAAGCCCATGCGCGGGCACGGGCTCATGCAGGCCATCGCCCGCGTCAACCGCGTGTTCCAAGACAAGCCGGCCGGTCTGATTGTGGACTACATCGGCATCGCGCAGAACCTGAAGTCCGCCCTTGGCCAGTATTCCCGGGACGACAGTTCCGGGATTGAGTTTCAGCATGCCCCAGTCCCCCGCCCTCATCCGGTGGCGTGCAGGCCCTTGCCCGTATCCAGGGTCGGCAACTGGGCGATTGCCGGGCCGCTCTTGCGCTCCGCGAGCCGCAGTTCGTAGAGCTTTTGCAGGTTCAGCCAGAACTCTCCCGAAGTGCCGAAGAAGCGCCCCAAGCGCAATGCCGTGTCGCCGGTCACAGCTCGGCGGCCGTTCAGAATCTGCGTGATGCGGTTCACGGGCACGTCGATCCGCCGTGCCAGTTCCGCCGCGCTCATGCCGAGTGCGTCGAGGTCGTCGCGTAGCGTCTCGCCAGGGTGGATGGGTTCGCGCATGTACTGTCTCCTCCTAATGGTAGTCGACGATTTCCACTTCGGTCGGTCCGGGGCTCCCGTCGGGCCACTTGAAACAGATCCGCCACTGGTCGTTGATGCGGATGCTCCACTGCCCCTTACGTCGACCCTTGAGCGCCTCCAGGCGGTTGCCGGGCCGAGCGAGATCGCCTAGTCGGGTGGCCGCGTCCAATTGGTCCAGCTTGCACCGTGCACGAACCAGCCTGCCGCTGCTCCACAGCACAAAAACGACAGGAGGCGAGACAGTGTGCCGTGTGGCACCGTTCTCGCGAAACACGATCATGCGTGCACTGTCTGCTCGCGTCGTTTTGCGGCGGCGCGATCCCGTCGCGTCTGTGCAAGCTCGTAGCTCGCTTGCATTCGCATCCAGTGATCGGCCGTGCCCCAGCCAATGTCCTCGAGCGCCAGCGCCATGTTCGCCGATACGCCCGCCTTGCCGTTTAGCAGGCGCGACAGCGTGCCGCGCTTGCAGCCGAGCCGCGCTGCCGTCTCGGTCACGTTCCAGCCCACGTCCTCCATGCTCTCGCGAAGCAGTTCGCCGAGGTGCGGCGGGTTTAGCATCGAGCCCACGCGCTCACTCGCAATGTCGTTCATGCTCAACACTCCTCACGGTCAGTGATAGTCGATCAGGTCCAGATCCACGGCCTCGCCGTCCTCGAAGCGAAATAGCACGCGCCAGTTCCACGCCAATGGGCGGTGCGACCCGGGCGCGTATGGCTTCCGCCGGATTGCGGGAATTCGGCTTGATCGTAACGGCATTGCGCAGGATTGACCGCGCCTTCTCTTGCCCGCACTTGCCTGGTTCATACGTCACGCACGCCCACGGCGCCCGCCGCCAGCACCCGGTCGGCGCGGTTGGCGGCAAACAGCCCATTGCAGACGACACCGACGATGTTGTTGATTTCGGCCTCGAGCGCCAGGGGGTCGGCAACGTCGAGCCCGTGCACATCGAGGATGATGTTGCCGTTGTCGGTGGTGAACCCCTGGCGCCATTCGGGCGAACCTCCGAGGCGCAGCAGGGCTCGCGCCGCCAGTCCGCGGGCCATGGGGATGACCTCCACGGGTAGCGGAAATCGCCCGAGCCGCTCCACCAGCTTCGAATCGTCGACGATGCAGACGAATTCCTCTGAAGAGGCGGCAACGATTTTCTCCCGGGTCAGGGCGCCGCCGCCGCCCTTGGTCAGGCACCGGTCGGGGGCGACTTCGTCGGCGCCGTCGACGTAGACGGTGAGGGACGGCGCTGCATTCAGTTCCATGACCGGAATGCCGTGGCCGGCCAGGCGCCGGGCGCTGGCTTCGCTGCTGGCGACGGCGGCATCGAACTTGTGCTTGATGCGCGCCAGTTCGTCGATGAAAAAGTCGGCGGTGGAACCGGTGCCGATGCCGATAACCGATTGCCGCGTCAGCCGGCTGTCGATGTAGTCGAGCGCCGCCACTGCCGCGCTTCGCTTCAAGGATTCCTGAGACATGTTGTCGAACTCCTCAACACGGATTGCGCCGGGGGGCAACTTTCCGGGGGACGTATGCCGGGGGCATTTGTTACCCTTTTCCCCGCTCGGGAAACTGGAGTTTCCGGAAAGGACACCAATCGCCCCCATTCATGAACAAACTGCTGCGGTCGTCAACAGCAGTGAAAACACCAGACCTCATCTTCGAACTCGTTGGCTAGTTTGAACGTGGGGTCCAATGCGCTGCCGCCTCATGAGAAAACTGGAAAGCTACGTCAGGAAAATCCTCGCCTCGCGCGTCTACGATGTCGCGATCGAGACGCCTTTGCAAGACGCACCGTACATCTCCGCCCGCCTCGGCCACCGGGTCGCGCTGAAACGGGAAGACATGCAGCCCGTCTTCTCCTTCAAGCTGCGCGGTTCCTACAACAAGATGGCGCAACTCAAGCCCGCCGACCGGGCGAAAGGCGTCGTCGCCGCCTCTGCCGGCAATCATGCCCAGGGCGTGGCCCTGGCGGCCGGCAAGCTCGGCATCGAGGCCCACATCGTCATGGGGCGCAACACCCCGAGCATCAAGGTCGATGCGGTGCGCAACCTCGGGGGGCACATCGTGCTGCACGGCGATACCTATCAGCATGCGGCGGAACGCGCGGCCGAGCTGGCCGAACGGCACGGATACGTGCTGGTGCATCCCTACGACGATGTCGACGTGATTGCCGGGCAGGGCACGGTGGGCATGGAGATCATGAATCAGCATGCCGGGCCGGATGCCATCTTCGTCCCGGTGGGCGGCGGCGGCCTGATCGCCGGCATTGCGGCCTACGTGAAGTATCTGCGGCCGCGCACGAAAGTGATCGGGGTGGAAGCGGAAGGCTCTGCCTGCCTGGCGGCCGCGCTCGCGGCGGGGCGTCGGGTGCGCTTGCCGTACGAAACCCTCGATCTCTTCGCCGACGGAGTTTCGGTGGCGCAGGTGGGTCGTGAACCCTTCAGGATTGCGCGTACCTGCGTGGACGGCGTGGTCACGGTTTCGATCGACGAAATCTGCGCCGCGGTCAAGGACGTTTTCGACGATACCCGGGCAGTGGCCGAGCCGGCCGGAGCGCTGGCCGTTGCCGGGCTCAAGAAATACGCCGGGCAACGCCGGCGCAGCCGGGGTCGGCAATTCGTGGCGGTGGTCAGCGGCGCCAATGTCAATTTCGACCGCTTGCGCCACATATCCGAGCGGGCGGAACTGGGCGAACACCGGGAGGCAATCTTCGGCGTCACGATTCCGGAGGAACTGGGCAGTTTTCGGCGTTTCTGCAGGGCGCTCGGCAACCGGTCGGTAACGGAGTTCAACTACCGGTTTGCGAGCGACGACGAAGCCCATGTTTACCTGGGGTTGCAGGTCGACCCCGGCGAAGACCGGCAGGCCGTGGCGGGCAGCCTGGTGAGTGCGGGCTACCGGGTGACCGACATGACCGGCAACGAGGCTGCCAAACTGCACGTGCGGCACATGGTCGGCGGCAGGGCGTTGGGCCGCAAGCCGGAACTGCTCTATCGATTCGAGTTCCCCGAGCGGCCCGGGGCGCTGCTGCGGTTTCTGAATGGCCTCGGCAGCCGCTGGAACATCACCATGTTCCACTACCGCAACCACGGTTCGGCCTGGGGGCGCGTACTGGCCGGTTTCGAAGCGGCGGAAACCGACAGGGCAAGCCTTGCCACCTACCTGGACCGCATCGGCTACCGATACTGGGAAGAAACCGGCAATCCCGCCGTCGAACTGTTCCTGCGCTGAACCCCAACGGGCCGTTCGAGCGCAGAACGGGAAGGGCCATGCGAGTTCCAAACCCGGCGCGCCGTTCGGCGAGCCGCATGCACGCACCGCATACCGGTTCTCGGTGCCGGATCAAAGGATCGGTTGCCTACGCTGGCAATTGCAATATAGAGCCCGAATATGGCCGTCAGTCCGTGCCCGGTCGTCGCTTCCGAAGCCCAGGATGCTTGCCGAACGCGCGCCAACCGGCGTCGGTGAGCACCGCGTCCAGGGGTACGTCCCAGCAGGCGGCGGGCAGTTGCGACGCGCGCTGAATCTCGTGGGCGACGCCGACGAGCAGCGGACGCCGACGGTTCGGCATGGGGCGGAAATGACGGTCGTAGAATCCGCCGCCCATGCCTAGACGGTTGCCGTCGTCGTCGAAGGCGACCAGCGGAACCAGCACCACGTCGAGGCACAGTGTGGAAAGGTGGCGGGCGCCGGGGGCAGGTTCCGCGATGCCGTAGACGTTTGTTGTCAGCGCTTCGTCGGCATCGTAGGCAAAGAAATCCATGCCCCCGTCGCGCCCGATCACGGGCAGCGCCAGCTGTTTGCCCATCGGGCGCAGCCGCTCGAGCAGCGGGTCGAGATCGGGTTCGCCGTCGATGGCCAGATAGCCGGCAATGCGCGATGCCCGCCAGACGAGGGGCGAACTCATGAAGTGCCGGCAGATACTCATCGAGTGGCCGTGTTGCTCGCGCGTCGACAGTGTGCGGCGCGCCTTGCGGAATTGTCGCCGAAGCGCCTTGCGTTCCAATGTCTTGCCGGTTGTTGCCATGTGCAGGTTCGCACTCTTCAGCGTCGTCGGTGGCCTGGTTGCGCCAGAGGAAGCGGGTTATTCCGTCACCTGCGATCGGCGAACCGAATCGCCGGGTCGAGCGCAGACCGATTGTCGAATGCACTGGTGTTGCAGGCTCGGCATTTCGCCGACGGAATAAAGTCTCCCGATAATGCCGCTGATGGTTGGCCCTGAACCGTCGTGGTTCAAGGCGGTGACCCGGGCGGCGCCTTAGGCTTCCCGAGCGAGAGATATCTCACGACGGGCGGGCACAACGGCAGCAGCGCCGAAATCTCCTTTGGTTTCTATAACGGCTCAAGGACGACACCAACTGGCGCACATTCCAGGAGACTGCCCCGGAGTATAGCGAAGAATCGGAGGCGAATTGCAGGGCTTGACAACCGCCCGCATCTGGCGCGATATAGTTCGGTTGCGCCGGAATGCTGTGGCCCGACTGTTCGCGAATGCGTCGGCGTCCGCAGCAGGAAGTTGGTGAGATATGCGGGCCAGGTGCGCGGAACAAGAGCGCACGTGCCGTGCTTGACGAAAGTTCGAGCAAGCGGCGGCGGCACGGCCGGTGATTTCGCTGTTATTCTCGGCCGCAGACCATCATTCGTGAGCAGTTTCGGCTATGGGCAGGGGATTGGGCTCCCGCGCCTTCGAGACAGGTTCGGACGAGGGACGCTCCTCGATAACCTGTCCGAGCTTCTCGGCCAATTGATCGATTCGCTGTTCCGTCTGCTTGCGCTGCGACTCGGTGGAAAGGTATTCGTTGGCGATGTTCAACGCCGCCATCACGGCGACCCGGTCGAGCCCGATCACCTTCCCCGTGTTGCGGATGGACTGCATGTGCCGGTCGACGTGACGGGCGCAGGCCTCGAGGGCCTCGACCTCGTCGGCGGCGCAGCCGACTTCATAGTCCTTTTCGAGTATCTTGACGGTGACGGTCGTGCTGGTATCGCCCATGGTTGGTGTCCTGTCGGGCCGGGGCATCGGCGGGTCAGTCGTGCTCCAATGCCTTCAACCGGCCGATCATGGCCTCGACCCTGGATTTTGCCAGTTCGTTTTTTTCGATCAGCGTGGCGCGCTCAGAAGACCAGTTTCTTTGCTGCAGCCGGAGCGCCTGGTTTTCCCGCGTCAGATCGAGGTTGAGCTCGATCAACGCCTGCACCCGGCTCTCGAGCGCGTCCCATGCTGATTCCGTGCTGCCGGTCATCGAGACCCCTTGTTCGCGGATCAGGTTTCAAATCGATCGACTGTCGAGCCGACGATCGCCCTCTCGTCAGTCTGAGGCAACGCCTCGTCAGACCCCGTGTTCGCGGTTCATGTTTACAGACCAGTCAGGTTTGCACCCGGGAACCGCGTTCTTGTCGGATTGGGGCATCGCTCCGATACCGTTTACCTGACGTCGAACGATAGTGTCGCCGGAAATCGAAATCTTGTGAAGTGCCCGCGGTCGCCGCCGCTTCGCCGCAACCGCGGCGCAGAGTTGCTTCGACGGATGGCGACGCCCCTGAAGCGGATGCGGATTAGGGTCGCAGTAGTTCATTCGTGACTGGGTCGGGTTAGCATAGTCCGGCAATGAATGCCGAAGCGATTGGACGAGACGAGTATCGGCGCCGCCGGCGTCGGCTCATGGACAGCATGCCGGCCGGGGCCGTTGCGCTGATTCCGGCGGCGCCTACCCGAACGCGCAACCGCGATGTCGATTACGTCTTCCGCCAGGACAGCGACTTCTGGTATCTGACCGGGCACGCCGAACCCGGCGCGCTGCTGGTGCTGGCGCCGGGCCGAAGCGAGGGCGAAGCGATTCTCTTCTGTCAGGAACGCGAGCAGCGCCATGAACTCTACAACGGCGAGCGGCTCGGCCCGGAGCGGGCCACGGAAACCCTGGGTGTGGACGATGCCCGTCCGGCAGGCGATATGGCCGCGGATGTTCCGGGCTTGCTCGAAGGGGCCGCGACGGTGTGCGCCACACTGGGCGACTATCCGGATTTCGACCGGAATCTGTTGCAGTGGGTTGCCGGCATCCGCGCCCGCGAGTCCGGCGGCGCGGTTTCCCCCGGGGAGTTTGTCGGCCTGAAATCCCTGCTGCACGAGCAGCGGCTGATCAAGTCTCCTGCCGAGCAAAAGCTGCTGGCGCGGGCCGCGGACATCACCGCGGAGGCTCATCTGCGCGCCATGGCCGCGTGCCGGCCGGGAATGAACGAAACGCAGCTGGAGGCGGAGTTGGTCTACGCATTCATGCAGGGCGGCGCCCGCACGCCGGCCTATCCGCCCATCGTCGGCGGCGGCGCCAACGCCTGTGTGTTGCACTACATCGCCAACGATGCCGATCTGCGCGCCGGCGATCTGGTGCTGATCGATGCGGGGTGCGAAGTCGAGAATTACGCGGCGGATCTGACACGCACCTTCCCGGTAAGCGGACGATTCTCGGGTGTGCAGCGGGCACTCTACGAGGTCGTCCTGGAAGCACAGCAGCAGGCCGTGCAGGCTTGTGTGCCCGGTGCAACGTTCGATCGCCCCCACGAACTCGCTCTGCAAGTGATGATCGAGGGTCTGTTGGCCCTCGGATTGCTGACCGGCGACCCGGAGGAGATTCGCGAGTCGGAGAGTTATGACGCGTTCTGCCCGCACCGCAGCAGTCACTGGCTCGGGCTCGATGTGCACGACGTGGGCAGCTACCGGGTGGACGGCCAATGGCGGCAGCTCGAGGAGGGCATGGTGCTCACCGTCGAGCCGGGCCTGTACATTCGGCCCGGAACCGAATGCGTCGATGCCGAGTGGCAGGGAATTGGCGTGCGCATCGAAGACGATGTGCTGGTCACCGCGGACGGTCCGTCGGTACTGACCGAAGGGGCGCCCAGGACGGTCGCAGAAATCGAAACGGCAATGAACAGTGGCTGAAAGGGTCGGGTTCTTGCCTCGCTCTGCTGCCGACGGCGGGATCGATGCCGCCTGAAGCAGTGGATGTGCTCGTCGTCGGCGGTGGGCCGGTCGGTGCGGCCGCTGCGCTCGGCGCGGCCAATCTCGGTATGCGCGTTGCTTTGGTCGAGCGCCGGCGTCCGCAATCCGGCATCGGCAGACTGGGAATGGACCTGCGTACAGTGGCGCTGGCCCCGTCTTCCCGGGAGCTGTTCGAGGAACTCGATGCCTGGCAGGACCTGGCCCCGGCGCCTTACCGGTCGATGCGCGTCTGGGAAGAACGGGGAGCCGCCGAGATTCGGTTCGATGCCGCGGAGGTCGGTCGCCGGGAACTCGGCTGGATTCTGGAGAACGGTGCAGTGACGGCGGCGCTGTGGCGACGGCTCGAGGATTGCCCCCGGGTCACCTGCCTGGTGGGGGACGCACTGGCCGCACTGACGCCGCATGCCGACCGAGTGGTGGCATCGCTGGCCGGCGGAACCCTCGATTCGCGTCTGGTCCTGGCAGCGGACGGCGCCCGCTCGGCGGTCCGCAGCAAACTGGGGGTCGGCGTCGACGCGCTGGAAACGGATCAGGTGGCCCTCGCCACGATTGCGCGCACGGCGAATCCCCATGAGAGCATTGCCTGCCAGCGATTCCTTCTGGAGGGTCCCCTGGCTCTGCTGCCGGGCAACGATCCGCACCTGGTGTCGGTTGTCTGGTCGCAGCCGGCGGCCAGTGCAGAGCGGCACAAGCAACTCGACGACGACGAATTCGCTGCCGAGCTGGCCGGGGCCGCGGGGCTTGGTCGCGGCGGGATAGTCGAGGTCGACGAGCGAGTGACCTTCCCGGTTTCCCAGATAATCGCGTCCCGGGTAAACCCGCATCCGAGGGTGCTGTTGATCGGCGATGCGGCCCGGGTCATCCATCCCCTGGCCGGTCTCGGCGTCAATCTCGGTTTCGAGGACGTGGCGGGGCTGTTGAGCGTTCTGCGGCGGGTGGCGGACCGCGACCCCGGCGCCGACGGGCTCTGGCGGGCTTTTGCACGGCGGCGCAGGGCGCGCGGCATTGCCATGCTGAGGTTTCTGGCGGTGCTCAGGGCCTTCTACGGGATGCGCCAGCCGCTGGCCCATTGGCTGCGCAACACCGGGGTGCGGATGGTGAACAGGGCAGGGCCGATCAAGCAGCAACTGATTCAGGAGGCGTTGGGTTTCGGGCCCATCGCCAGGAAGCTGCGTTGATTGCCTTGTCGATTCACGATCGCGCAACGCTGCTGCCTCCAACACCGAGCCCCGCGCCCGGTGCGGCATACCCGCGTCGGATCGAGAAAACATGATCAGGAAAACAGCACTCCATGACGAACACGTCGCCGCCGGCGCCAGAATGGTCGCATTCGCGGGTTGGGACATGCCGCTGCACTATGGGTCCCAGGTCGCGGAACACCATGCGGTTCGCGCCGACTCCGGCGTCTTCGACGTGTCTCACATGGCCGTTGTCGACATAGCCGGCCGGGATGCCCGCGCCTGGCTCAGGCACATGCTGGCCGGCGATGTGGCGCGTCTGGAAGCGGCCGGCAAGGCCCTGTACACGACACTCCTGAACGACTCCGGCGGAATCGTCGACGACCTGATCGCCTACCGCATGCGTGAGGGATTCCGTCTGGTGGTCAATGCGGGGACCCGGGTCAAGGTGCTCGATTGGCTCCGGCGGCAGCTGGCGGGCGATGTTCGTGTCACGGAAAGGGAGATGGCCATTCTGGCAGTGCAGGGGCCTCGAGCCATCCCGGTCTGTACAGGCATCGAATCGCTGCGGGCCGCGGCGGGGCTCGAGCGCTTCAACGCCGTGACTGCCGGAGACCGGACGATCGCCAGGACCGGGTACACGGGCGAAGACGGGTTCGAGATCATGCTGCCAAACGCGGAAGCGCCGGGGCTCTGGCGGCAACTGCTCGATGCCGGCGTGCGCCCCGCAGGCCTGGCGGCCAGGGACACCTTGCGCCTGGAGGCAGGGCTGAACCTCTATGGGCAGGATATGGACGAGTCGGTCAGTCCGCTGGTTTCAAACCTCGGCTGGACCGTGCACTGGCAGCCCGAAAACCGCGACTTCATTGGCAGGCCGGCTCTCGAGCGGGAACGCGCGGCCGGCCCCGCCAGCAGATTGACGGGTTTGGCTCTCACCGTGAAAGGAGTGATGCGGCCCGGCCAGCAGGTGGTCACGGAAGATGGCAACGGAACGATCACCAGCGGCCTTTTTTCCCCCACCCTGGGTTACAGTATCGCCCTGGCACGCCTGCCCGTGGGGGCATCGCAGGCGGCCGATGTAGTGATCCGGAATCGGCCGCGCCGCGCACGCATCGTCCGTCCGCCATTTTTCAGAAGCAGCCACCGGCCATGACAGCCGCTGCCCCGTCATTTGCCATCGATCGAGGAGCACATGAGCGAAACACCGAGCGAACTCAGGTATGCCGAAACCCATGAATGGGCCCGTGCCGATGACGGCCAGGTCATCGTGGGCATTACCGCGCATGCACAGGAAGCATTGGGCGATGTGGTCTATGTGGAATTGCCGGAAACCGGTCAGTGGGTGGCGGCCCGGGAAGAAGCGGGGGTGGTCGAGTCGGTGAAAGCGGCGTCGGACATCTACGCACCGGTCAGCGGCACGGTCGTTGCGATCAACGAACGCCTGGAGGACGCCCCGGAAACCGTCAATCAGGATCCCTATGGCGATGGCTGGTTCTTCCGACTCGAGCCGGACGATATCGCCGAACTGGGCGAACTGCTGGACGCCGAAACCTACATCGATTCCTGCGCGGAAGAGGGCGGCTAGCCGCCACCGAGCCGCAGCAGGCGTCAGCGGACTGTAGAGCATGCCTTTCGTACCCCACACACCGGAGGAAACGACCGCCATGCTGCGCGAGATCGGCGTGGCGGACATGGAGGCGCTGTTCGACGAGATTCCCGCCGAGCTGCACTCCGAGGCACTCGAGAGGGTACCCTCCGGAATGAGCGAGATGGCCATGCTGCGCTGGATGGCGGACCGGGCCGCACGCGATGACACGCTGCTCTGTTTTGCCGGGGCGGGCAGCTACGACCACCACATTCCCGCCGCGGTCTGGGATCTGGCGCAACGGGGGGAGTTCATGACCGCCTACACGCCCTATCAGGCCGAGGCAAGCCAGGGTACGTTGCAGGTCATTTTCGAATACCAGTCGATGATGAGCGAACTGACGGCGATGGAGGTTTCCAACGCCAGTGTCTACGACGGCGCTTCGGGGCTCGCAGAAGCGGTGCTCATGGCCGTTCGCGGCAATCGGCGGGCAAGAGGGGGGCAGGTGCTGCTCGCCGAATCGGTTCATCCACACTATCGGGATGTCGTTCGGAACATCACCGGCAACCAGGGTGTGGCGACCGAGGTCCTGCCGATGCGCCACGGCGTCCTGGATGTCGCGTCGCTCGAGGAACGCAACCCCGTGGCGGCGGTGGTAGTGCAGCAGCCGAACTTCTTCGGCCTGCTCGAACAGGTGGACGCCATTACCGACTGGGCCCACGCCTGCGGCGCCCTGGTCGTCGCGCTGGTGAACCCGATGACCTTGGCGGTGCTGAAGCCACCGGGCCTCTGGGGCACGCAAGGGGCCGATATCGCCTGTGGGGATGGCCAGCCTCTCGGTGTGCCCATGGCCTCCGGCGGCCCGTCTTTCGGATTCCTGTGCTGTCGGAAGGCGCTGGTCAGGCAGATGCCCGGCCGGCTCGTCGGCCGCACGGAAGATCTCGACGGCAAAACGGGCTATACGCTGACGCTGCAGGCGCGGGAGCAGCACATTCGGCGCGGCAAGGCCACCTCCAACATCTGCACCAACCAGGGGCTCCTGGTCACCGCGGCCACCATTCACATGGCGCTGCTCGGTGCGGCCGGGCTCGCCGAGGTGGCGCTCGAGTGTGGGCGGAATACGCGGCGCCTGGTCGACCGTCTCACGCGAATCCCCGGGGTTTCGAAACGCTTCGACGAGCCCTTCTTTCACGAGTGCGCACTGGATCTGACCCGACCCGCGCAACCGGTGCTCGAAGCCCTGGTCGAACGGGGCGTACTCGGAGGGGTGGCGCTCGGGGGCTGGTTCGAAGACATGGAAAACGCGCTGCTGGTCTGTGCCACTGAAAAAAGGACGGCGGCGGATATCGAAACCTGCGGCCAGGCGCTCGAGCAGGTATTGGCGTGACCACGATATTCGACATCGGGCGTGCCGGGCGCGGCGCCAGGGCGCAATACCCGGGGGCGGCTGGCGGGACGGACATGCTGGCGCCGTCGTCGGGGAGCGGTGGCGGACCGGAAGAGGGGGCCACGGCGCAGCGGCGGGACGGATTGTCCGGGCTTCCGGATGCGCTGTTGCGGGATGCGGCGCCGAACCTGCCGGAAGTCTCGGAACTGCAGGCGGTCCGTCATTACACCAATCTTTCCACCTTGAACTTCTCAATCGACAGCCGGTTTTATCCGCTCGGCTCCTGCACGATGAAATACAATCCTCGCGGCGCGCATCGTGCGGCGGGCCTGCCGGCATTTCAGCAGCGGCATCCGCTGACCCCGGAGGGCGCCAGCCAGGGCTTTCTCGGTTGCCTGTACGAACTGCAGGAGATCCTGAAGGACGTTACCGGCATGCAGGGCATGTCGCTGACGCCCATGGCGGGCGCCCAGGGGGAGTTCGCCGGGGTTGCGATGATCCGGGCCTGGCACGATGCCCGGAAAGATTCCGAGCGAACGGAGATTCTGGTGCCGGGGGCCGCGCACGGCACCAATCCGGCCACCGCGGTCATGTGCGGTTATCGCGTTCGCGAAGTCGGGCTGGACGGGTCGGGCGACATCGATGTCGAATCGTTGAAGGCGGCAGTCGGCCCGCAGACAGCGGGGCTCATGATGACCAACCCGTCCACCTGCGGTCTGTTCGAGCGCCGCATCGTCGAGATTGCGCGCATCGTGCACGATGCCGGCGGCTTGCTTTACTACGATGGCGCCAACCTGAATGCCATCCTCGGCAAGGCCAGGCCCGGGGACATGGGCTTCGACGTGCTGCATCTGAACCTGCACAAGACCTTTGCCACGCCCCACGGCAGCGGCGGACCGGGGGCGGGGCCCGTGGGCGCCAACGAGCGCTTGCTGCCGCACCTGCCGGTGCCCATGGTCGGCCGGGTCGACGGGCGCTATCGCTGGCTCGACCGTAGCGACCTGCCGCACAGCATCGGTCGTCTTTCCGGCTTCGCCGGCAATGCCGGAATCCTGCTGCGCGCGCTGGCCTATTCGCTCATGCTCGGGCGCGAGGGCATGCAACGGGTCGGCCGCTTCTCGACATTGAACGCCAATTACCTGGCGACGCGGCTCGAAAAGGCCGGTTTCGATCTTGCCTACCCGGGCAGGCGCGCCACCCACGAGTTCGCACTGACTCTCTCCCGCCAGGCGAAGGCCTGCGGCGTCACCGCCATGGATTTCGCCAAGCGCCTGCTCGACCACGGCGTGCATGCGCCGACCACCTATTTCCCCCTGCTGATCCCGGAGTGTTTCCTCATCGAGCCGACCGAGACGGAAACCAGGGACGAACTCGACCGATTCGTCGACGCCATGCAGGCGATATTCCGGGAGGCGGAAGAGGATCCCGATCGCCTCCGGGCCGCCCCGTACAATCTCCCCGTCCGGCGGCTCGACGAGGTCAAGGCGGCCCGGGAACTGAACCTGACCTGGGCGCCCCTCTAGCGGAGACGCATCGGTTGCCGGGCTGACCGGCTCCGCAAGCTGCGCTCGACTTCCTCCACGCTGTGGATCGGCAGCGAGCAACTCGATCCGGAGCAGACGTAGGCAACGGGCGTTGCCCCGGGGTTTGCCGGCAGATAGGGCGGAACGACCTCGGCGTCGAGCGGTATCCCGTAGACCTTGCGCCAGGGCCGGTACCCGTCCGTGAGCGTTTCGCGCCACTCCCGGACTGCGCTGGCGGTACCGCGAACGATCACCAGTTCGCCCGGTTCAAGCTGTTCTTCCAGCGCCGTCAGCAAGGTGCAATGGCCTACCGGATATCGCTCCATCATGAACCGAGGGGCGGCGAGCGCGCCGCCGGCGGCTTCCAGCCAGGCGGGGTTGCCGAACAGGTGCCCAAGACGGGCCAGGCACCGGGCGGCCACGCCGTTGCCGGGCGGCTGGGCATCGTCCAGGGTGGGTTTCGGCCGGTGAATGAGCCGCTCGGCCTGGTGCGCGGTAAAAAAGAACCCGCCGTTCGTTTCGTCGTGAAAGCTGTCGAGCAGCGCATCGGCCAGTTCGGTTGCAAAACGCGCGTCGACGTCGCGCCACTCGGTGGCGAGCAGCACCAGCAGGGCGTCGAGCAGATTGGCGTAGTCGTCCAGATATCCCCGATGCCGGGCGACGCCGTCCTTCCAGGTGGCGAACAGGACCCCGTCGCACCACAGGCCCTCGCGAATGAAATCCACGGCTCGGGTTGCCGCCGCCAGCCAGGCGGGTTCGTCGAGAGCGGTGGCGGCCTTGGCCAAACCCCGGATCGCCAGTGCATTCCACGCGGTCAGCACCTTGTCGTCGAGGCCGGGATGTTCCCGGGTAGAGCGTTCGTCGAACAGCTTGCGTTTCGCGCTCGCCAGGAGTTCGTCGGCCCGCTCCGGTTGCAGGGAAAGGCGTTGCACCACCGAGCGCCAGGCGTCGTGGCGGTGCAGATTCCATCTGCCTTCGAAGTTGGCGGGCTTGTCGATGCCGTACAGGGTTTCCACCACCAGGTATTCGTCCGGGGTGAGCAGCTTTCTGATTCGCTCGCGGCGCCACAGGTAGAAGCGGCCTTCCTCGCCCTCGGAGTCGGCATCGAGGGCGGCGAAGAAGCCGCCTTCCGGGTGCCGCATCTCGCGCAACAGCCAATCGACGGATTCGCGCACCGCGCCTTCGAACAGCGCATCCGGACCGATGCGCAGGGCATCGGCGTACAGGGACAGCAATTGCCCATTGTCGTAGAGCATCTTCTCGAAGTGGGGCACCATCCACTTCCGGTCGGTGGAGTACCGGCAGAAACCGCCTCCGAGGTGGTCGTAGATTCCGCCCCGGGCCATTTTCGTCAGGGTGGTCATGACCATGTCCAGGGCGTTCCTGTCCCGGGTGCCGTTACGTCCGCTAAAGGCCTGGTGGCGCAGCAGCCGCTCCAGCATGGCGGGCATGGGGAACTTGGGTGCGGAACCGAACCCGCCTTCGGTGCTGTCGTACTGTTCTTCGAGTTGCTCCCGGGCCCGGTCGAGAAGTGCGCGGTCATCGAGACCGTCGCCCTCGCCGTCCGGCGCCTCGATCTGGCTCATGAGTTCCATCAGGCGGCGGCACTGGTCCTCGAGGTCGTCGCGCCGGTTTGCAAACACCTCGCGGATGCGCAGCAGCAGGTCGGCAAAGCCCGGCAATTGCAGCCGCGGCGATTTCGGAAAGTAGGTGCCGGCAAAGAATGGCACCAGTGTCTGCGGGTCG
Source organism: Candidatus Azophilus sp. (assembly GCA_965221465.1). Lineage (GTDB taxonomy): Bacteria > Pseudomonadota > Gammaproteobacteria > Pseudomonadales > Azotimanducaceae > Azophilus. The sequence goes on along the minus strand of OZ244892.1, from coordinate 3,043,879 downwards.
AGGAACAGGGTCAGCGGCCAGCCGCCGGTCTGCCGCGTGAGAAGCTGGTGCGCCGTCTGGTAGACCTTGTCGAGGTCGGGGCGTTCCTCGCGGTCGACCTTGATGTTGACGAAATGGGCGTTCATGACCGCTGCGGTGTCGGGGTCTTCGAATGACTCGTGCGCCATGACGTGGCACCAGTGGCAGGACGAGTAGCCGATCGACAGCAGTATCGGCTTGCCGGATTTCCGCGCAGCGGCCAGGGCCGCGTCGTCCCATGGTTGCCAGTCGACCGGGTTGTCGGCGTGTTGCAGCAGGTAGGGGCTGGACTCGCTGGCCAGTCGATTGTTCATGATGGGCACCTTATCACGGCGGCAAGCCGGCTCCCGCAGCAACGCGGGGAAGCGTTTCTTCGATCCGGCTCCGAGAACCGGCATGCGGTACGTGCATACGGCTCGCCGAACGGCTCGCCGAATGGCGCGCCAGGCGGAGGCGCTTGTCGCTACGATGGGCGCAGGCACGAGCCCCAACAGCGCCATTCGGCGAGCCGTTCGGCGAGCCGTATACACGTACCGCACAGTGGCTCTCTCCCAGCTTCAGTCAGATGTTCCGTGCGCGTCCGCGGCCCGGTCTGGCGCCGCTGAATATCGGCAAGCGCAAACCTGCCGCTTGAAAAACTCTGTTCAACTGTAAAGATGGGGCGGTGCAGGAATGCCGGAGGGCTAGATGGGGAAACGCCTGGTGGACTCGGACGGCTACAGGCCGAACGTCGGTATCGTGGTGGCAAACGACCGCGCCCAGGTTCTGTGGGCGCGCCGGGTCGGCGGCCGCGATGCCTGGCAGTTTCCCCAGGGCGGCATTCGACCCCGCGAGACACCGGAAGATGCCCTGTACCGGGAGTTGTACGAAGAGGTCGGGCTCGAACCGGATGCGGTGCAGGTCGTCGCCCGAACCCGGGGCTGGCTCCGCTACCGATTGCCCGAGCGGTTGCGCCGGCGCGACTCCGGCCCGTTGTTCGTCGGTCAGAAACAGAAATGGTTCCTGTTGCGCCTGCTCGGCGACGACGACCGCGTTTGCGTCAGTCGCTCCGACAAACCGGAGTTCGATACCTGGCGCTGGGTGAGCTATTGGTACCCGGTGGGCCAGGTGGTGGCGTTCAAGCAACAGGTTTACCAACGCGCGCTGAAGGAACTGGCCGCGCACCTGGCGGTCTGAGGTCACGGTGCTCACCCAGCTTCAGCACATTGTCCAGGAAGTCGCCGGCGCGCCGTCGCTGCAGGAGGCCTTGAGCGTTATCGTCCGTGAGGTCTGCAGCGCGCTCTCCATCGAAGTCTGCACGGTTTACCTGAAGACGCCCGACGGACAGAAGTATCTGTTTGCCGCCAACGAAGGGCTCAATCCGGATTCGGTCGGCGCCTCGACCATCGACCTGGGGGAAGGCCTGGTGGGGTTGGTCGGCGAGCGGGCCGAGCCGATCAACCTTTCCTCGGCGAGCGAACATCCCAGTTTCCACGCGATGCCGGAACTGGGGGAAGAGCCGTTCAATGCCTTCCTGGGCGTTCCGATCGTTCACCACCGGCGCACGCTCGGCGTGCTGGTTGCCCAGCAGCGCGAGCCGCGGCGTTTCGACGCGGACGAGGAGGCATTCCTGGTGACCCTGGCGGCGCAGCTTGCGACGGCCATCGCTCACGCCGAGGTGGCCGGTGGCATCGAGTCGTTGCTCGATGCCGACCACGCGGTCAGGGATTTCAGAATCGGTGGCCTGGCCGGTTCGCCGGGCATTGCGCTCGGCACCGCCACGGTCATGCAGCCGTTGACGAGCCTCGACGACGTACCGGACCGCGAAGTGGCCAATGTCACCGTGGAACTGATGCTCTTCGAGAAGGCGGTAGGCACCGTGCGTGGCGATATCCGGCGCATCAGCCAGCAGTTTTCCCAGAGCCTCCCCCGGGAAGAACTGGCGCTGTTCGATGCCTACCTGCACATGCTGGACGACGAAGCCTTGACCGGCGATGTTCAGGATCGCATCCGCCGCGGCGAATGGGCTCAGGGCGCCTTGAAGAACGTGATTCGCGAGCACATGAGCCGCTTCGAGCAGATGGAAGACTCCTACCTGAAAGAGCGGGCCACCGATGTCGAAGACCTGGGGCTGCGCGTGCTGGCCTACCTGCAGGACATCGGTGCGCGCGACCGGGAATTCCCCGAGCAGACGATACTGGTGGGCGAACAGATCACGCCCAGCATGCTCACCAACGTGCCGTCCGACCGATTGAAGGGCATCGTCTCGGTGCGCGGTTCGGTCAATTCCCATGTTGCGATACTGGCGCGCGCACTCGGCATACCGGCGGTCATGGGCGCAGTCGACCTGCCGATTTTCCAGGCGGACGGCCAGTCGCTGATCGTGGACGGGTACTACGGCGAGGTGTATGCGAACCCTTCGGAGGCGCTCACCGAAGCCTATCGCCAGCTCATGCAGGAAGAGCGCGAGTTCGCAGAAGAACTCGACGACTTGAAGGATCTTCCGTGCATTACCCTGGATGGCTGGCGCCTCCTGCTGTGGGTGAACATCGGCTTGACCGGCGACATTTCCCGGTCCCTCGACCGGGGTGCGGAAGGCATCGGCCTGTTCCGTACGGAAGTGCCGTTCGTCACCCAGGACCGCTTCCCGACCGAGGACGAGCAACGCGAACTCTACCGGGAGCACATGGAAGCCTTCGAGCCGCGCCCGGTCACCATGCGCACCCTCGATGTGGGCGGCGACAAGGCGCTGCCCTATTTCCCGATTGCCGAAGACAACCCGTTCCTCGGCTGGCGTGGCATTCGCGTCACCCTGGACCATCCGGAGATCTTTCTGGTACAGGTCAGGGCAATGCTCAAGGCCAACGCCGGGTTGAACGGGATGCTGCGCATCATGCTGCCCATGGTGTCCAACCTGTTCGAGGTGGAAGAGGCCAGGGGACTGGTCGACCAGGCGCACCGGGAAGTGGTGGAAGAAGGGTTCAGCGTCAAACCGCCGCAGATCGGCGTCATGATCGAGGTGCCTTCGGCGGTTTACCAGGCCCGCGAGATCGCGAGGCGGGTAGACTTTCTGGCCGTGGGTTCCAACGACCTCACCCAGTACATGCTGGCGGTCGATCGCAACAACCCCCGGGTCGCCGAGCTATACAAGGACATTCATCCCGCCGTGCTGCGTGCGCTTCGGGAAGTGTCCAGACAGGCCCGAGCGAGGCGCAGGGGTCTCGGCATCTGCGGCGAACTGGCGGGCACGCCGGTGGGCGCGGTGTTGCTGGCGGGCATGGATTACCAGGTGCTCTCGATGAATGCCACCAACCTGCCCAAGGTGAAGTGGGTATTGCGCAACATCAAGCGCACCGATGCCCGGCGCATGCTCTCTCGCGTCTTGCGAATGGAGACCGCTCAGGAGATTCAGCAGTACATGGAACGGCAGCTCGTCAAGGCCGGGCTGGGTCGGGTGGTTCCGAGTCACCAGGACCGGGTTCAGGCCGGGCGGTCGCAGTAGGGGCCGCGTTGCGCGCGATTCGACTGGAGTTGACCCTTGCACTATCCGTCCATCGACCCCGTCATCGTCTCCATCGGACCCTTGGCGTTGCGCTGGTACGGTCTGGCGTACCTGGCGGCATTTGCCGTCTGCTGGTGGCTCGGCAACCTGCAGAATCGGCGCGCGCGCCTCGGCTGGACGCGGCCTCAGGTGTCGGACCTGGTGTTCTATGGCGCGATCGGGGCCGTGGTCGGCGGCCGCATCGGCTACCTGCTGTTCTATTCGTTCGATGTGTTCCTGCGCGACCCGCTGGTGCTCTTGAGAATCTGGGACGGCGGCATGTCGTTTCACGGCGGTCTGGCAGGGGCGATCGGGGCGATGGCCTGGTTCGCACGGCGGGTGAATCGGGGTTTCTGGCAGGTGGCGGATTTCGTGGCGCCGCTGGTTCCCATTGGCCTCGGCCTCGGGCGCCTGGGCAATTTTGCCAACACCGAATTGCCGGGGCGCATGACCGAGGTGCCCTGGGGCCTGGTCTACCCATGCGATGCTGCCGCCGTGCGCAACATCAACGTGCTCTGTTCGGGCGAATGGGAATCCTTCGCCCGGCACCCGTCGCCGCTGTATCAGGCGTTTGCCGAGGGGGTCGTGCTGTTCGTCTTCGTCTGGTGGGTCGCTGCCCGGCCGCGGCCGGCGGGCCTGGTTTCGGGCGCCTTCCTCACGGGCTACGGCCTGTTGCGATTCGTCACCGAGTGGTTCCGGGAACCCGACGGGCACATCGGATTCCTGGCGTTCGATTGGCTGACCATGGGCCAGCTGCTGTCGCTGCCGATGGCGATCGTTGGTATGCTGGTGATCGTTTGGGCATTGCGCCGTTCCCCCCGCGGTTCGGCCGGGTAGCGAGGCCGCAATACCCGCGAAATCCGTCAAGATTGCGAAATCCATCGAGCCCATGAAGCCGGTGACAAGAGAATGAAACAGTACCTGGACCTGTTGCGACACGTCAGAGACGAGGGCGTTCACCGGGGCGATCGGACGGGTACGGGAACCCGCAGCATTTTCGGCCACCAGATGCGCTTCGACCTCGGCGCCGGCTTTCCTCTGGTCACCACCAAGAAGGTGGTCTTTCGCCTGATTGCCCACGAGTTGCTCTGGTTTCTGTCGGGCAGCACGAACATCCGCTATCTCAAGGACCACAACGTCCATATCTGGGACGAATGGGCTGACGAGAACGGCGAACTCGGGCCGGTCTACGGTTCCCAGTGGCGCTCGTGGCCGGCGCCGGACGGCAGCACCATCGACCAGATCAGCGGCGTTCTCGACAGCATCCGCAAGGATCCCAACTCGCGGCGGCACATCGTCAGCGCCTGGAACGTGGCGCTGGTGGACAACATGGCGCTGCCGCCCTGCCACACCCTGTTCCAGTTCTACGTGGCCGACGGCAAGCTCTCGTGCCAGCTCTATCAGCGCAGTGCCGACCTCTTTCTGGGGGTGCCTTTCAATATCGCCTCCTACTCGTTGCTGACCCTGATGATCGCTCAGGTCAGCGGGCTGCAGCCTGGGGAATTCGTGCACACCCTGGGCGATGCGCATCTCTACGACAACCATCTGGAGCAGGTCGAGCTGCAGCTGTCGAGAGTACCGCTGCCATTGCCATCGGTGCGGCTGAACCCCGAAGTCGATGACCTGTTCGACTTCGGCATCGACGATTTCGAGTTGCGCAACTACCGTTGCCACGAGGCCATCAAGGCGCCGATTGCTGTCTGACCGTCCGGCCCCTATTCCGGAGAATCGGGCGGGAGTGTGCGCGTATCCGGCTCCGCAGCCGTCGTTTCGACTGCACCTGCCGTGTCGCCCGCCCCGAATCGTTTCCTGCGCCGGTAGGGAAACACGTCGATGACCTGGCCATCGCGAATCGCGCGCTGCAGCCTGCGCCAGTAATTCGGGTCGAACAGGTCGCCGTGCATCCGGGTGAACAATCGCTTGGTCTCGGCCCGGCCGAAGAGAAAATGGCGGAACTCCTCGGGAAAGACATCGTTCCCGGCCACCGAATACCAGGGCTCGGAAGCCATTTCGTCTTCCATGTTGCGGGCTTCGGGAATCGAACGGAAGTTGACGTCGGTCAGGTAGCAGATCTCGTCGTAGTCGTAGAACACGACCCGACCGTGGCGGGTGACGCCGAAATTCTTCAGCAGCATGTCGCCGGGGAAGATGTTGGCGGCGGCAAGCTGCTTGATGGCATTGCCGTATTCGTCGAGGGCGTCGATCAGGGCTTCTCCCCGGGCGGTTCCGACGTAGAGATTCAGAGGCGTCATCGAACGCTCGGTATAGAGATGGGCGATGCGCACCACCTCGCCGTCGACGGCAACGGAGCCCGCGGCCACCGACTGCAGTTCGTCGAGCAGTTCCGGCGCCAGGCGCCTCAGCGGCAGGGTGAAATTCTCGAATTCCTGGGTATCCGCCATGCGGCCGACCCGGTCGTGACTCTTGACCATGTGGTACTTGTCGCGCACATCCCTGGCAGTGACGGTTTTCTGGGCCGAGAAGCGGTCCTTGATGACCTTGAACGCCGTCTGGTACGACGGCAGGGTGAATACCGTCATGACCGTTCCCTTGATGCCCGGCGCAATCTCGAACCGGTCGCTCGACTTGTCGAGGTGGTTCAGGAAGCCGCGGTAGAACTCCGTCTTGCCGTGCCGATGCTCGCCGATGGAGGCGTAGAGTTCCGAGCGCTTCTTGTTCGGCAGAAGACTGTGCAGGAACTCGACGAGCCCGAAGGGGTAGGATGCCTGCACCATGAAATAAGCCCGCGTGAAGCTGAAGACGATGGACAGTTCGTCCTCGTCGAGGATCAGCGTATCGACATGAACCTTGCGGGCCGGGTCGAGGCACAAGGCCAGTGCAAACGGCCGGCTGCGGTCGCCGAAGCGCAGGCGGCCGACAAGGTAGGCGCCCTTGTTGCGGTAGAAGAGCGAATTGACCGCGTCGACCTCCAGACTCGGCGCGCCCTGGCGGTCGAGGCCGGCCTCGGCGAGTGAACTCAGCATGCGGTCGATGTCGCGGCCGAGATCCTGCCACGCCACGTCGCCCAACCGTTCGTCGAGCATGCGTCGCAGCATGGAAGCCATGCCGCCGACGGTCCCATAGGTCGTGAACACCGGATCGGGTGACGGGATCGGGGCGCGGTCGAAGGAGGAATGGACGAACAGATGGTCGTCGACCGGATGCCCGGGGGCGACCGCGCGCCGGTAGATGGAGTTGTAGACCGTCTCGGCCAGCTCGCCATCCGGCTGGTCGGCAATGAGAATCCGGAAGTGCTCCTTCGTCCTCGGCCAGTACGTTGCCGTTCCGTCCGATGCAGCCTTCCGGTCGCCGCCAATGCTCGTCAGCGCCGCCTCGATGTGGGTGTTGTACAGGTCCAGTCGCCTGGCGCCCGCATCCTGAACCCCCCGCCAGTCGGCCGCCAGGAAGCGCTGCCGGGCGGCGGCCGTGATGGCCTCGAACTCGCGGCGGTAAGCCCTGAAATGGTCGAAGATCGCGCCGGCGGCGTTTGCAGGATCCATGTGGCCGCCAACCTTAATGCAGCCCGGATCGGGCTGGCAACAGAAGCTTCAGGACGGCGCCTCGACGCCCTCGCAACGAAAGTTGGTGACGGATGCGGGCTGGAACTGCGAATCACCGCAGGCGCAATGGGGCAGCCAAGGCCCGGCAAGGCTCGCGACCGAACCGGTCACCAGGCTGACCGAGCCCGGTGACCGACCGGTGCAGCGATCCGCGTTTGCGCCGTTCGGTTGCGTCGGAGAATCAGTAAGTTCTCAGCACGTAACCCCTTTCGACCATGCACAGGCTGTAGGCCTCGAACGAAGGGGATTCCGTCGGCAACGGGGTTGCCTTCTCGATGTCGAATTGCTCGTGGCAGGCGCTGTTGTCGACCCTGTAATCCCGTTCGGTCTTGAGTTCCTTGGCCTGCCAAAAATGGGTGGGACGCTCGATTGGACTGATTGCACAAGCGACAAACAGCGTAGAAAAAGGTATTGAAATCAAAATATTACGAATATGTTTCTTGTTCATTCCAGCCTCCTTTGTGCCCGAGGTGTGTAGGCATTTATTTCCTACGGATTAACGTACCTACGAATTCGAGCGTATGCAACCGGAAATTCGCACTATTTTGCTTGTACCTCCCGGGTCGTAGTCGAGTACCGGCGTTGCCCCATTGGAATTCATGACGCGGAAATGGTGGCTGCGGGCCGGGCAACAACGTGGCGCACGCCGAGCAGACGGCGGGCGCGATTGTCTTGATTTGGTCACCAATCCGACACAAATCTGTCACATGACCCCGCTAAGTTGCGCACCCGAAACCGATGCCGTGCGAACCGGAACCCTGTCATCCACCACCAATTGTTTCCAGGAGACTCGATGAGGGTGCAATTGTCGAAGATGGGCACGCTGGCGCTCGTTGCGTTTTTCCTGGCTGCCTGTGGCGGCTCGTGGGAAAACGCATCGCCGGGGTCAGTCGTGATCGTTCAGGAGGTCGAGCGCGACCCGCCACCGGACCCCGACCCGGAGCCGAATCCCGATCCCGAGCCGCCGACGAACGGCAGCACGACGGCCAGTGTCATTCCAGAAGCTCTTCGGTCCGTCATTGCCGACTCCGGAGAAACGGCATCGGCAGCCTTCGACAACAAGCCGATATACACCATCGATGTCAGCAAGTTGGCGAACGGGCAACTCGACCCGAGCGGGCTCGTCCTCGGCAATGACTTCATATTCCAGATTGCAGGCGGCGCTTTGCGCGTCTCGCCTCCCGACAGCGGCGGTTGCGAACTCGACATGGCCCCCGGCGCGGTGCTGGTCGGCGGCAGTTCAACGGACTTTCTGGTCATCGAGCGCGGCTGCAGGCTGATCGCCGACGGTTCGTACGAAGACGGCACCCTGGACCAGCCCATCCTGTTCACGGCCCGCGCCGAAGTGGACGGCGATGCGGAAGACAACGACCGGGGCCTTTGGGGCGGCCTGGTGATCAACGGCCGTGCACCGATCAACGATTGCCCCGAAGGTGCGACAGGGGGCGCCGACGACTGCACCAAGGAAGGCGAAGCGAGTTCCGGTCTGTTCGGCGGGCCCGACCCCGACGATGACTCCGGCGTCCTGAAGTACGTGAGCGTCCGTTTCGCCGGCTCGAACGTCGACCCCGAGAACCAGCTGAACGGTATCGCCTTTCAGGGTGTGGGCGACGGCACCGAAGTGGACTTTGTTCAGGTGCACAACACTCTGGACGACGGCATCGAGTTCTTCGGCGGCACGGTGAACGCAAAGCACGTGGTTTTGACCGGCAATGCCGACGATTCCCTGGACTGGACAGACGGTTGGACCGGCAAAATCCAGTATCTCTACATCGAACAGACCGATTCCGCCGACAATGCCATCGAGGCGGACAACCGCGAAGGCGACGAGGGCGCCACCCCCCGGTCGAACCCCACCATTGCCAACCTGTCGGTGCACGGCCATCCGGACGAAAACGCGCTACGCCTGCGACGGGGCACGGGCCTGGCGCTCAACAACAGCTTCGTCGACGGTTCTGCCACCTGCATTCGTGTCGACGGCTCCAGCCGCGACCTTCTCGGCACCGACCTCACTGTGGTAGGCGTCAGCTTTGCCTGCGCCGAGACGCACGGAAACGACAGCGACAACGCGGTGGCCAACTACCTGAACGGCGCCACCAACGTATCCACCAACGGCGATGCGGTAGACCCGGTCGGCGTGAGCGACACCTTCTTCGACAACACCGACTTCATCGGCGCCTTCGGTACCGAGAACTGGGCGGCAGGCTGGACCTACGCAGGTTCCGTAAGCTACCCGACACAGCCGGACTTCGGCTGCCCGGCCGGCACCTCGGAGTCGACCCGCGACCTTGCCGGCAGGCGAGTCTGCCAGTTGAGCGATACCATCACCGAAGACGTGCTGCTCACGAGCAACAACTACTACGAGTTGGTGGGCAAGGTCACGATCGGCGGCGACAACCAGGACTCTGCCACACTGACCGCCCAGGCGGGCACGACCGTCTTCGGCGGCACCAACGAAGACTTCCTGGTCATCTCCCGGGGCTCGCAAATCGTCGCCAACGGCACACGCACGGCGCCGGTCACGCTCACCGCCAGGGCCGATCTGACCGGTCAGACCGGCGACAACGATCGCGGGCTCTGGGGTGGCCTGGTGATCAACGGCAACGCGCCCATCAACGACTGTCCCGAAGGCGCAACGGGCGGCAGCGCCGACTGCACCAAGGAAGGCGAAGCCAACTCGGGCCTCTTCGGCGGCGACGACCCCGACGACTCCAGCGGCGTGCTCAACTACCTGGTCGTGAAGTTTGCGGGTGCCAACGTGGACCCGGAGAATCAATTGAACGGCATTGCATTCCAGGGCGTGGGTTCGGGCACCGAGGTCGACTACATCCAGGTCCACAACAACCTGGACGACGGGTTCGAGTTCTTCGGCGGCACCGTCAATGCCAGGCATGTCGTGCTCACCGGCAACGCAGACGACTCGCTGGACTGGACCGACGGCTGGCAGGGCAGCATCCAGTACCTGGTAATCGACCAGGCCGACGACTCGGCCGACAACGGCATCGAGGCCGACAACCGGGAAGGCGACGAAGATGCCCGGCCCCGCTCACTGCCGCGCATCGCCAACATGACCATTACGGGCAAGTCCGACGAGCGGGCCATTCGTCTGCGGCGGGGCACCGGGCTCGAACTCTACAACAGCGTGGTGCAGGACAGCGGCAATTGCCTGCGCATCCAGGGCGCTTCACTGGCACAACTCGGCACCGGCATTACCTTCGACGGGGTCAGTTTCGACTGCGACACAGTCGTGGAAGGGGACGATGGTGCGGCGATCCAGGCTGAACTCGATGGCAGCAACGTGTCGACGACCGGGCAGGCCGTGAACGCTGCCGACCTCTCCGGAGACAGCTTTTTCGAGGCCACGGATTTCATCGGCGCGGTCAGGAACCGCGACGAGGACTGGACCTACGGGTGGGCGGTCGGCATGCCGCAGACGGCGGCCGACTTCGCATGCCCCGACGGCAGCAGGCAATTGCCGACCGAACAGTGGGTTGGCGACCGGCGCACCTGTGAGCTTTCCGGGACCTATACCACCGACCTCAACCTGACTCGCTCCAACGACTACATACTCGACGGGAAAGTGACCATCGGTGGCGACAATCGCGACTCGGCGGTGCTCGGCATCGAGTCCGGAACGACGATCATCGGCGACGACCCGGAAGACTTCCTGGTCATTGCCCGCGGTTCGCGCATCGAGGCAAACGGCACGCGGCACTCGCCCATCACCATGACCGCGCTGGATGACGTATCCGGCATCATTGCGAATCCGGTCGGAACCCGCGGCCTCTGGGGCGGCCTGGTAATCAACGGCAATGCGCCCATCAACGACTGCCCCCAGGGGGCCGAAGGCGGTACGGCGGATTGCACCAAGGAAGGGGAGGCCAACTCGGGCCTCTTCGGCGGCGACGATCCGAACGACTCGAGCGGCACGCTGCGCTATGTGGTCGTCAAGTACGCAGGATCCAACGTCGATCAGGAGAACCAATTGAACGGCATCGCCTTCCAGGGTGTCGGAGACGGCACGGTCGTGGATTACATCCAGGTGTACAACAACCTGGACGATGGCATCGAGTTCTTCGGCGGCACGGTCAATGCCCGGCACGTGGTGCTGGTGGGCAACGCCGACGACAGCCTCGACTGGACCGACGGCTGGACGGGCAGTATCCAGTATCTGCACATCCTGCAACCGGAATCGGTATCTGCCGACAACATGATCGAGGCTGACAACCGGGAGGGCGACGAACGGGCAACGCCGATTTCCGAACCCTACATCGCCAACATGACCATGATCGGCCGCTCGGGCGAGCGTGCGATCCGGCTGCGGCGGGGTACGGGCCTTCACCTGTACAACTCCGAGGTAACCGGTTCTGCAAACTGCCTGCGGGTGCAGGGTCAATCGTTGTACCAGCTGGGAACTCGCATCCGGTTCTCCGGCGTCGAGCTGGACTGTGCGACGGTCAACGAGGGCGATGACGTGGCGGCGGTTCAGACGTTCCTCGACGGCTCCGCCAACGTGACCGAAGATGGCTCGATGCCGGACCCGGTACCGCTGCCGGCGGCGCGTTTCGATGACGATGCCGGCAGTTCGATCATTGGCTCGGATATCGCCAACTGGGGCTCCGGTTGGACGGTCGGTCTGGACAACTGACGGCGAATCGAGAGCATCGTCAACCGCGCTCTGCGGGTCTCGCGATGTTCGCGTTCAAGGATCGATTTTTCGGGTGAGCGCATGAATCGAAGAATCACGAGCATTCCGGCGGCGATCATGCTGGTGCTACTGGCGGCCGGCAATTCGGCTGCCGAGGAGGCGGGAACCGAAGAAGAGCCATCCGTTCGGTTGGCCATTGCCAGGCCGGTCATCGAAGAAATGGTGGTACTCGGCCAGTTCATTCCGGACGAGAAGCGCACGACCTCCGAAGTATCCAACGTCCTCGACACCGAGGCACTGGCGCTCCTGGCCGATACCAGCGTCGGCGATGCCCTTTCCAGGGTGACGGGCCTCAGCCTCGTGAGCGGCAAATACGTTTACGTGCGGGGCCTTGGCGAACGCTATTCCTCCACCCTGCTGGACGGTGCGCGCATCTCCTCCCCCGTGCCGTTCCAGAAGACCGTGCCCCTCGACATCGTGCCCAACAGCATCGTGCGCAACCTGCTGGTGCAGAAGACCTTCTCGCCGGAATACCCGGGCGACTTCAGTGGCGGGGTGGTGATGATCCGCACCAAGGCGACGCCGGCGGAAAACTATCTGAGCGCCAAGGTGCAGATCGGAGGGAATTCCGAAACCACGGGAGGCGACGGTCTTTCCTATCATGGCGGCGGGCGCGACAACTGGGGCTTCGACGACGGCACGCGCAATATTCCCGACAACATCAAGCTGATCGGTAGCGAGGCGTTCGAAAACACGCCCTGGCCCGAGAGCGCCGGCCTCGGCGCCAGTTTCTACAATTTCTGGCACATCCGCGAGAAGCAGAGGCTCGAGCCCAACTACACCGGCGACGGTGAACTGGGTTATCGCTACGACCTCGACAACGGCATGTCCGTTGGCCTGCTGGCGGCAGGAAAGTACAGCAACGACTACAACAACCGGGACAAGGATTACCGGCGTTACGAGTTTACCGGGGTCGACGGCGGCAGCACCCAGACGGTCGACTACCGGCAGTTCACCACCCGCCAGACCATCAACTGGAGCGGCTTTCTCAATCTGGGCATCGAGTTCGACAACGATCACTCCATTCAGGTTTCCCAGGTGATCCTGCGCCAGACGGATGACGAGACGCAGCAGTTCAGGGGCCTTTCCAGCGAAGACGACGTCACGACCGGCACGCGCGTGGTCAGCTATCGGCTGCAGTGGACCGAGAACTACATTCGTTCCACGCAGCTCAAGGGCGAGCACTACTTCGATGTCGGCAGCTTCGACCAGCTATCCGTCAAATGGCGTGCCATCGACGGCGCAGCCACCCGGGATGCGCCGGACACGCGCACCTATACGTACGCCGAAAACTCCGACGGGCTCGAAGAACTGGTGACGCCGGGACGCCAGGCCGCGGGCGACCTTCGCGACGTGTTCCAGGCCCCCGACCGGGTGTTCTCGAAGCTTCGCGACGAAATCGAGGAATACGGGGTCGACATCGCCCTGCCGCTGATGCTCGGCGAGGTGGAAACGGACATCGAGGCAGGCTGGTCGGATTACCGTCGGGTGCGCGCCAGCCGCGATCGCTTCTTCCGCTTCGATCTGACGCCCCAGGCGCCGTACTACGTGGCGCTGATGACCCCGGAACAGCTCTTCGGCATCGACAACTGGGGCAAGGGCTGGCTCGATGCCCGCGACTTCTCGGCGGGTGCTGCCAACGCCGCGGGCATCTTCCCGTTTGCAACATCCGGCGAGGAAACCAGTTCGTTCTACGGGGGCGTGGATGCCCAGGTCACACCGCGCTTCCGGGCGGCAGTGGGCGTGCGTTACGAAGACACGACCCTGTTCGCCGACGCCTTCGGCGGCAACACCGAAGAAGGCACGAACAACGCCGTCAGCCGGAACTACAAGGACACCTTGCCGGCCGCATCCCTGACTTTCGAATTCATCAACGACCTTCAGCTTCGCGTGGCCTGGTCGAAGACGGTCAACCGGCCAAGCCTGCTGGAAATCACCGGCACGACCATTCGCAACCCCGAAGATTCCAACCTCTACCGCGGCAACGTGTTTCTCGAACCGGCCGGGCTCGACAACTACGATGCGCGGCTGGAGTGGTATTTCGGCGCTGCCGACAGTCTCTCGGTGGGTGTGTTCAGAAAGGAATTCGACAACCCCATCGAGATCGGCAAGGTGCAGGCGCAGAACGACATCTATACCTGGTTCAACGGCGAAGAGGCGACGCTCGAAGGTGTGGAAATCGAATTGCGCAAGGATCTGCCCTTCGCCGAGTGGTTCGGCTGGGGCCAGGCCTGGAACCATTTCACGCTGAACGCCAATTTCTCCCTGATCGACTCGAGGGTGACGCTGTTCGGCGAGGGCGAATCGCCGAGCGACGTGCCCGTCACCGGCTCGCGGCAGATCGCGCGGCTCTACGAGAACGAGCGCGAGATCAGCGGCCAATCGGACACGCTCGGCAACCTGATCCTCGCCTACACGAACTACGATGCGGGCATCGATGCCTCTCTGGCTTACAACTACACCGGCGAACGGATCGTGCTGGTGGGCGCCGAGAACGCGCCGAACATCGTCGAGGCAGCCCGCGGCCAGCTCGACTTTCTGGCGCGCTACGGTTTCCATCTTCACGACACCCGCCTCGAACTCGAGCTCAAGGTGAAGAACATCCTGAACGAGGAAGTCGAGTGGACCCAGGGCGGCCTGCCCTACGAGAGCTACGACCCCGGCATCACCTACAGCCTCTCGCTCGAGGCCACTTTCTGACAGCTCCCGGCGCCGCGCCACCGGCATTCGACCGCCGGTGCCATCGACGCCCCGCGTTCGGTGCGCACCATGGCATCCTCTGCTATTGATGTGACTACGCGGATTGCGTCGCCGATTGTCGCCTCACACCGTTCAAGCTGCGCGGCAGTGCGCGGCAGTCAGCGGGAGACGCGGTGAGCGGGATAGCGAACCGGGCCAGTCGGGAGCGCCTTCGGTCGTTTGACGGCGGGAAGGATGTCAGCCCCTCTGCCGCGGCTCGATCTTGTATGATCGACCAGGCGAGGCTGCGGAGGGATTCGTCGAATGCGGCGAACGGGAATCGATGTCGCTTGGTCAATCGGGAGGACGGCAAGAACCTTGCTGTCGATCCGTGTCGTCGGGATGGCGTTGGGAGCAGCACTGGTCGCGATCTGTCGGGTTGCGTTCGCCGGCGAACCAACGCCGCTGTTTTCCTTATCGCCCGAACACGAAGTAGCCCTGCCCCCCGGTGATTTGTCGGGAGGCGACTACTCGCGGCAGTCGGTCATTCCCGCAACAGACTCCGTCTCGCACCCGACCTCAATCCGGCACCGTACGGCGAAACTCGATCTCGACGGCCTCCAGGCACTGCGTGATTCCGATTCCGGCGCTCCCACCGGGCTGAACCTGTTCGCCAACGCCTCCTTCAGGCTCGTCGCGCCACGCTTCGACGCCACGACCGCCGGCTATTCGCTCTCCGCAGACCTCGACGGCATACCGCTGGGCACGGTGACGCTGGTCGTCAATGGCGAGGTCGTGGTCGGCTCCGTGCACACGGCGCGGGAGGTTTACACCATCCGCTCCATCGGCGAAGGCGGCCTGGTTCAGATTCGTCAATTGCACCCCGCAGCCATGGCATTCGAGGAACCGCACGCCTCGAGCCCCGCCCGAGCGAACGCTCCACCGCGCGGCAGCGGGGGCGGCGTCGCGTCGGTCGGCGGCGAAGAGGACGAGGAGACCATCGTCGACGTGCTCGTCGTCTGGACGTCCGAAACCGAGGAAGAGGCTGGCAGCCGCGAACACCTGGTCGCAACCGTCGACCACCTGGCTGCACACGCCAACAAGGCGTTCGCGGACAGCGGCGTGCGGGTCCGGCTCAACATTCCCCACATGCAGCAGGTGGATACCGAGGACGACGGCAGCCAGAGCGTCTGGCTTTCGGTTACTGGTCGCGAGTCGGACCTGGACACACGAAACGTGGCTGCGGTCATTGACGGTCTTCGCAATAAGGTTGGCGCGGACCTCGTACACTTCTTGGCAAGCGGGCATCCGTGTACCGGATTGGCGAACGTGCCCACCTCCACCGAGGGGACGGAAAACCGCCACATGAGCACGTCGAAGTACGTCTGCACCAGCAACGTGTTCGCCCACGAGATCGGGCACAATTTCGGTCTGCGGCACGATCGTTTCTCGGTCGATCCAGCAAGCCAAAAAGTCGCCCCGTACAGCCACGGCTACACGAATCAAGCAGTATTCGAGCCCGGTGCCACTGCTTCCTCCGCCTGGTATACCATCATGGCCTATTCCGACCAATGCATGCAGTCGCTGTTCCCTTGCCATCACCTGCCGCGCTTCTCGAATCCCGATCAGGACTACCTGGGCGATCCGCTGGGTGTCCCGGGCGAGGAGGAGACGTACACATTGGACGGACCGGCGGATGCACGTCGCACGCTGAACGAGATGCGATCCGTCATCGCCGGCTATCGGGATCCTCGCCCAAACCTTTCGGTATCGGCGCGAGTGGAGAAGCCAGCACTCGGCAGGTCGGAGAGTTTCGCCCTGACCGCGGAAATAGCCAATCGCGGACGGTCGGAAGCTGCCGAAACCGTGCTTGTCGCCTACCTGTCAACGGACTCGGAGTTCTCGAACGAAGACCAGGAAGCGGGCCGACTGGCCGTGCCTGCGGTGGGTGCGTCGATGGCCGTTTCCCATGCATTGGAACTGACCGCGCCGGCCGACCCGGGCGCGTATTGGTACTTCGCCTGTGTGGACGATGCTGTCGCTGCCATTCCCTGCTACAGCGTGCCTGTCACCGTTGGACCGACGGTCTCCATCGCGGATGCCGAGGCAACGGAGGGCGAGTCATTGCGCTTTCCGGTCAACCTGTCGGCGACCTTCCCGATCGACATCGACGTCAACTACAGCGTGTTGCGCGAAACCGCTGTGGACGGTATCGACTTCGATACCAGCAGCGACACCTTGTCGATTCCGGCAGGAGAGGACATCGCCTGGATCGAGGTTGCCACGCTGGACGATGCCGTCGCGGAGCCGCGGGACACCTTGCGCGTTGCTTTGTCTTCCAGCCACCCCATCGTCCCTGAAGGCCCGGTAGTCGCCGCCGACGCAGGAATCGCCGAAGGCACCATCGTTGACGACGATGGTCAGTTTGCAATGCCGGACTTTCAACTCCGTACTGCAGTCTTGCAGGCGCTGGGGAAGGAGAGGGGCGAAAACCTGTCCGCGGAGGACATGGCAGGCTTGACCGAACTCGTGGCCGAGAACGTCACCGATTTCACGGGGTTGGAATTTGCAACGGGCCTGTTGTCGCTTCGAATACCCGGGCTTAGGGGCGCGAACATCTCAGCGTTGGGACATCTCCCCGATCTCAGGTCCCTGGACATGGTGCATTGGCAAGGCGGCGACCTGGGGCCGTTGCGTGGACTCGAGTCGCTCAGAAGCCTTGACCTCGAGTTTGCTGCGGTCGAAGACCTTTCGCCTCTCTCCGGCCTTGTCGAGTTGCGGCGACTCAACCTGGTCGGTCGCCACTGGATCGACGGTTGCACGAGGCGGGGGAGGATTTCGAACATCGCACCCCTCTCGGGCCTGGTCCGTCTGGTTGATTTGAATCTGTCGTGCAATCGTGTCGCCGATCTGACGCCGCTATCAGCGATGTCGAAACTAATCGTGCTGGATGTGGCCGGCAACGATGTCGACGACCTTTCGGGGCTGGAAAATCTCGTTGGCCTGCGGAAGCTCGAACTGGCGGGCAACCCGCTTTCGGACCTCTCGCCAATCCGTGGCCTGTCGAAGTTGCAGACGTTGGTCCTGAACTCGGCGGCGGTATCCGACTTGTCACCGTTAGCGGGGATGACGTCCATTGTAATCCTCGAGTTGGCAAACAATGGCGAACTCGCGCATCTCGCTGCGCTGGAATCTCTGACCAACATTATCATCCTGGATCTGAGCGGCAACGAAATTGCCGATCTTGCTGCAATCCCGCCCTTGCGCTCGCTACGAGTACTACACCTCGAGGGAAACCGGATCTCAAACCTCACGCCTCTCACGGCATTTCCGAGACTGACGTCACTTTACCTCGACAACAATCGGATCCAAGACATTTCTGCATTGAGCGGTGTCGTATTGCAAAAATTGAGCCTCCGCGGCAATCGTATCGAGGATATCGCGCCCCTGAGCAAGATTGTTCCGACTTACTTGGTAAGCCTGTGGCTGGATAACAACGCAATCAGCGACATTGAGCCCCTGGCGAAGCTGACCCGGCTTCAAGAACTCAGTCTCGCTGGAAATTCGATTGTCGACATTGGGCCCCTGGCGGGATTGACCGAGTTGACGGAACTCGATCTCTCCGGAAATCTTGTCCACGACCTTGCGTCGCTTACAGGCCTCCGACGGTTGGGAAGTCTGAACCTGGGCAACAATTTGGTTAAGGACGTTTCCGCCCTGGCAGATACCCCGCAGCTTCCAGCTTTACGCACACTCTATCTTTACGGCAATCCGCTGTCCGCAGAATCAGCGACCCGCCAACTTCCAAGGCTGGGTGATTCGGGTGTTGCGGTCTTCACAGCGGTTGCAGTGGCAATGGATGCTTCGGCCATGGAAGGGGATGACGCGGAGGCGGTGGTGCGCTTGACCGAACCCGCCTCGGAGTCCGTGAGACTCAGCTGGACCGTGCTCGGCGAGAGTGCGAGCGAATTTCGCAAGGTGGTAAGTGTCGAGAGCACCGCGGATGCGGGCGACTTCGAAACGGCCGGCGCATGTGGCACCGGCTATCTCGAAGGCTGTCGGCAGGTGACCATACCCGCCGGCACGACCGAATCCAGCACCTTCATCCGGATGCTCGACGACAAGCGGCAGGAGCCGCACGAGTTGTTCGTCATCGAGTTGTCCGGAACGACCAGCGCACTGCCGCCTGGGGTTTCCTTGCCGCACGAGCGTCCGGGCCGGCGCGGGTCGAGAATCTCACAGGCAGTAGGCCTCATCGTCGACCCGGCGGGTCCCTCCCACGCTGTGCCGCTGTTTCCGGCGGCCGGGGACAGCATGCGCCAGGGATTCATGCGCATCGTCAATCTCGGCGGCAGAAGTGCGGTACACGTCGAGGCATTCGATCGCGACGGTGCGAGCTGGCCGACCACGCTGTCCATCCGCCGCGGCCAGACGCGCCACTTCAACTCCCAAGACCTCGAGAGCGGCAACTTCGCCAAGGGCCTCAGCCGCGGCATCGGTGCGGGCTCGGACGACTGGCGGTTGCGCCTCTGGTCGAACGACATCCGTGCGCTCGCCTACATCCGCACGGCGGACGGGTTCCTGACCAGCATGCACGATCGGATTGCAGAGGGCCCCGATGGCACTTGGCAGGTTCCGATCTTCAACCCGGCCAGCAACACCGACCAGGTCAGCCGGTTGCGCCTGGTCAACGAAGGCGACACATTGGCGAATATTGAGATTTCCGGCCTCGACGACGCCGGCAATCCGGGGGGTGTCGTTCGTCTTTCCCTGGCCGGCGGATCGTCCCGCACGATCACGGCGCAGGAACTCGAATCCGGCCAGGGGCTCGACGGCGCATTGGGCAACGGCCGCGGAAAGTGGCGGCTGGCCATCGCGTCGAACGCGCCTCTCGCGGTTGCGAATCTGCTGGAGAGCCCCACCGGACACCTGACAAACCTCTCCACCATGCCGGCAAACCGGGTGGTGAACGAAGATGGAACGACGCATCACATCCCGTACTTCCCCTCCGCGGCGGACCCGACGGGGCGCAAGGGCTTCGCGCGCGTGATCAACCGTGGCGACAACGATGCGGCCGTGCGCATCCATGCCTACGACGACTCCGGGCCCGGCTACGCGGACGCGTTGACGGTGCCGGGCGGTGCGGTCGTGCAATTCAATTCCGACGACCTGGAAATCGGCCATGCCGACAAGGGGCTCGAGGGCATCGGCGCCGGCAGCGGGGACTGGAGACTGGAACTCGAGAGCGACGCCGACCTCGACGTGCTCGCCTACATCCGCCACCAGGACGGATTTCTGACCGGCATGCACGACGTTGCCCCGGCCATCGCAGACGGCGAATACGAGGTGCCGACCTTCAATCCGGGCAGCAATTCCGACCAGGCAAGCCGCCTCCTTCTCGCCAACGCCGGCGATGAAGATGCGAGCGTGACCATCACCGGCGTCGACGACCGCGGGCTGTCCCACGGCGAGGTCAGCCTGGAGGTGCAGGCCCGGCGCACACTGACCCTGTCGGCCGGGGATCTGGAATCCGGCAGCGAAGCGACCACCGGGCGCCTCGGCGACGGCAACGGCAAGTGGCGCCTCATAGTCACCTCCGACCGGCCCTTGTGGGTGATGAGCCTCCTCGAGAGCCGTAGCGGACATCTGACCAACCTGTCGACCGTACCGGAACGCAGCGACGATTGACGGATTGCTCGTTAAAGGCAACCCGAATCCCCACCGAAGCCAGGAACCTCCGCATCAGCGAATACCATGAAATCAATGACTTGAAGATTTGGATCATGCGAGGTTCCACCCCGGCACGCCGGGACGACGACGCGCAAGGAACAACTGAAATACGCTGGGAGAGAGCAGGTATGCGGTGCGTGTATCCGGCACCTTTTAGGCTTGTGCTTGCGCCCATCGTAGCGGTAAGCATGTCCGCCTGGCGTGCCGGATGCACGTACCGTATACCTGCTCTCGGGGCCGCAACGAAGGTAAGGTCCCCGACGATTTCTATCAACCCATTTCCGCAGCTTGCAGAAAGCACGGCCGACCTCGCCACACAAACTGCGATGGAACAACGAACCCGGCGCGTATAGAGTTGCCGCGTAGAACCCGGCCATCGAATCGAAACCACAGGGAAGAACGCCCATGAAGCTGTCTGTCGAGTTCCCGAGCGTCGCCTACCGGGAAGGGCCGGAAGCGGTCGCCCGGCTTGCCAGGTCCATCGAGGAAATCGGTTTCGATCAACTGGACATCTTCGATCATGTGGTCATGGGCTACCCGGCCCCCGGTCGGACGCCGCCCATGTATCCGGCCCGCATGCCGATCATGGAAGCGTTCACCACCCTGGCTTACCTGACGGCG
Organism: Candidatus Azophilus sp.; assembly: GCA_965221465.1. Lineage (GTDB taxonomy): Bacteria > Pseudomonadota > Gammaproteobacteria > Pseudomonadales > Azotimanducaceae > Azophilus. The sequence continues at coordinate 3,023,043 of OZ244892.1, read as the reverse complement.
GTCACCGAGCGAATCGGCCTCGGCACCGAAGTGCTGGTGCTGCCTCAGCGCCAGCCCGTGCTGGTGGCCAAGCAGGTCAGCACCCTGGATATGCTGTCGGGCGGGCGCATGCGGCTCGGCGTCGGCGTCGGCTGGCAGGAGTCGGAGTACGATGCGCTGGAAGAGGATTTCAGCAACCGCGGGCGGCGCATGGATGAGGCCATCGCCCTGTTGCGGGCCTGCTGGAGCGAGCAACGCATCGACTTCGACGGCGAGTTCTACAGTTCCACCGCCATGGCGATGGAGCCGAAACCGCCCCAGGGCGGCAGCCTGCCCATCTGGGTCGGCGGATTCGCACCCAGAGCCCTGGAACGGGTCGGCCGCTTCGGCGACGGCTGGCTGGCGACTGCGGTGGAAGACCCGGAACGAGCCCGAAAGATGATTCGAACCATTCACGAACACGCGGAATCCGCGGGGCGCGACCCGGCCGCCATCGGCCTGCAGATGATGTTGGACGTACCGCCTCGCGACGACGCGGGCAAGGGGTTCTACAGCGACCGGGATGCCGTTCTGCGCCGGGCCGCCAATGTCGCCGGAATGGGCTTCGAATGGGGCGCCTTGAACGCCACGGCAATTTTCCAGGCCGGGTTCAGGAGCGTGGACGCCATTATCGACAAGCTTGCCGACCTGTTCGAAGCCATCGGTTCGGAAGTGGGCGAACCCGTCTGAGCTACCGGCGCCAGCCCGCAAATCTTGCCAACATCCTGCCGCGGACGCCGATGCACTCGCGTAAGCGCCTCGACGCCCTCGCGACCAAAGTTGGAGCGGGATGCGGGCTATGGCACGGTCATGAATGCAACGGTTGGGTGGCAGCGCCGGGTTGGAAACGGCGGTACCATGCGGCCATGGACGATTTCGATGCGATCCGGCCCTATCGCGATGACGAGGTGCCGACAGTGATTGCGCGGCTGGTCGATGACCCGGACTTCTGTCACGCTGCGGCACTTTTCTTCCTGCCGCGTCTGACGGCGGGGTTTCCGGGTCTCGGCCACGTGCTGGCGAGCCGGCACGTCAGGCGCAAGGCGGCAAGCCTCAACTCGGTGCGCGATGTGCAGACGCTCATGTCGCACTACATGGAAGCGCTGGTCGAGAGAACCGTGTTCGAATTCACCATCGACGGCATCGAAAACCTCGAACCCGGGCAGGCGTACCTGTTCGTTTCCACCCACCGGGACATCATGATGGATTCCGGGCTCATGAATTTCGCCATCCACCGCGCCGGCCACGAGACCTCGCGCATCGCAGTCGGAGACAACCTGCTCGGCAAACCCTATGCGGCCGATCTGATGCGGTTGAACAAGAGCTTCGTGGTGGAACGGAGCGTGACGGGAACCAGGGCCATGTATCAGGCGCTACGCCGAACCTCGGCCTACATTCGCTCGTCGCTGGAAGCGGGTGTCTCGGTCTGGATCGCACAGCGGGAAGGCCGATCGAAGGATGGCATGGACCGGACCGCCCCGGCGCTCATCAAGATGCTGTCATTGGCTCACAACGGTGAGATGGCGAACCCCGGCGATTTCTGTGAATTGGTCCAGGTCATTCCGGTGGCAGTTACCTACGAGATCGATCCTTGCGCGCCCCGCAAGGCCCGGGAACTCTACATTACCGAAACCGCAGGCAGCTACGACAAGCCCGAAGGCGAGGACCTGGCCAGCATCGTCGAGGGCATGCTGGGCTTCAAGGGGCGCGTGCACCTGCACTTCGGCGAACGGGTCCGGGGCGAATTTGCCGACGCCGAGGCGCTGGCCGGCGAGATCGACCGCCGTATCGTCAACGGCCTGAAGGTGTTCCCGACGCATCTGGAGGCGGCACGACGGGCAGGGCTGGCGGACTTGCCGGCGGCGGAGCCCGAAGACCCGCGCATCGCAGCCGTATTCGCCGAGCAGATCGAAAACTGTCCGCTACCCCATCGCAGCTTTCTCTTCGATCAGTACGCCAATCTGGTGCGCAACCGGCAAACCCACGCGTAACGGCAGTGCGCCGAATGCGCAGGTCGGAGCATCCAGTTCAGATTGGAACCCGTCAAGCCGCACCCGTTCGAGATTGAGGCAAGCTCGACAGAACGTTGAGCACATCGCGGAAGGATGCATTCATGATCGGGGCGTGGACCAGTGCGGGCCGATCATTGAGCACGCGTTGAGAGCGCACCATGTATCGTTGCTGCAGTGGACGAGCGCGTTCGATCATTCATGAACACGTACGGGGAGGGTGACATCCTGGCCCACCACCGAGAGGGTTTGCCCCGCCGGCTGCTTTCGCCTCAGACCCGCACGTCGAGCGCCACGGACTTGATCAGCGCGAACAGCGGCATGCCCTCGACGAGCCCGAGATTCCGGCGGGACAGCCTGGTGATGCGTGAGCGCAGGGTCTGCCCGCCGCAGTCGAGATCGACGAAGACGGTGCGGCCGGGGGCATCCTGCAGTCGCTGTACGCGTACCGGCAGGCAGTTCAGAAAGCTCGTGGCCACCGGGCGCTCCGTCGACAACCCGACATCGCGGGCGGGAACCTGCACCCGGATGGGGCTGGCGGCGCCGCTCAGGTCGCCGCGTATGCACAGTTTTAGATTGCCGAGACTCAGATCGCTCAGGTCGTTATCCGGGTCGTAGGCCATGAATTCGCAATCCAGGATGGCGCCGGAGTCGATGAGGGGCGACAACGGGTGGTCGAGTTCGGCCGCCACCTGTTCGGGCGCCCCGGCGCCGATCACTCGGCCGTTCTCGAGGATCGCGAGGTAATCGGCCACCTGCAGCACTTCAGCAAGGGAGTGGGTGACATAAACCACCGGGCGGCGGAGGTCCCGGCAGAGGCGCGCGACCATGGGCGCCAGTTCCCGACGTGCGACGGCATCCAGCGCAGACAGCGGCTCGTCGAGCAGCAGCAGTTCAGCGGGTTTCAGGAAGGCGCGGGCCAGGGCGACCCGCTGCTGCTGGCCGCCGGAAAGTGCGTCCGGTTTGCGGCCGGTCAACGATTCGAGACCGAAGCGGGAAATCGCCGTTTCGATCGACCCGCCCCGGGGCACGGCTTTCAGGTTGTCGAGCACGGTCAGGTGCGGAAACAGCGCCGGTTGCTGCAGGGTCATGCTGACCGGTCGCCGGTGAGCCGGGGTACCGTTCCAGGAACGGCCTGCGAAGGTCACGGAAAACCCGGGCGCCTCTTCCAGCCCGGCGACGATCCGTAGCGCCGTGGACTTGCCCGAGCCGGACGTGCCGATGAGCGCGCTGACGCCGTTGCGGGGAAGTTCCAGATTCATCGCCAGTTCGAAGCCGGCGGGGCGGCTGAAGCGGCCCTCGAGAATCAGACCGGGCGTGCCGGCTGGGGTTCGCGGCGACTCGGCAGCGCTCATCGACCGGGCCGCAGGCTGGCGTAGGTGAATGTCAGCGCCACCAGGGACAGGCCGAGCAGTATGCCCGCGGTCAGGTGGGCGCTCGCATAGTCGAGGGATTCCACCTGGTCGAAAAGCAGAATCGACAGCACCCGGGTTTCGCCGGGGATGTTGCCGCCGATCATCAGCACGATGCCGAACTCCCCGATGGTATGCGCAAACCCCAGGACCGCGGCCGCCACCAGGGCGCGGCGGTGCAGTGGCAGCATCAGGCGGAGAAAACGGCGTGTCGGCGATAGACCCATGACCAGCGCCGCATCGAGCAGTTCCCGGGGCGTATTGCGAAAACTGCTGGTCAGCGGCTGGCTGACAAAAGGCAGGGAATAGATCGTCGAGGCGATAACCAGCCCCGCGAAAGTAAAGGCGAGGGGTTGCCCGGTCACCCATCGCCAGCCGGCGCCGAGCCAGGCTTCGTCGGCCATGGCCAACAGCAGATAGAAACCCAGTACCGTGGGCGGCAACACCAATGGCAGTGCGATCGAAGCCTCGACGAAAGCAGCGCCGCGCCTGGTTGTGCGCGCCAGCCACCACGACAGGGGCAGCGCCACCGCCAGCAGCACGACGGTGACGATGCCGGCCAGGGCGCCCGTCAGGGCCAGGCTGGAAAACAGGACGTCACTCATTGGCCAGGTAACCCAGTTGCGCGAGTTTCGCCTGGGTGGCGGGGCGCGTGATGTAATGGAGCAGAGCCAGCGCCGCGGCAGGATGGCGGCTGCGGTGCAGAATCACCGCTCCCTGGGCGATCGGTTCGTGAAAGGCGGTGGGACAAATCCAGTACTCCTCGGGCGGTGCCTGTCTGGCCACGAGTTGGCTCAGCGCCACGAATCCCAGGCGCAAGGCCCCGCTTTCCAGGAAGTGGTCCACCTGATTGACATTGTTGCCGAATACGAGCCGCTCCTCGACCTGGCCGGCGACGCCCAGCCGGTTCAGGCATTGCAGCGCAGCAGTGCCATAGGGCGCAAGCTGCGGGTTTGGAATGCCGATACGGCGGGACAGAAGGTCGCCGCCGCTGCCGGCCCCGGCGGACCTGCGCAAGGCAACGCGGCCCCGGGCGTAGATGCTGACGGGCGAGATGGCCAGCCCGTCTGCGATCAAGGCTTGCGGGCGTGCCGTATCGGCGGAGAAAAAGGCATCGAAGGGGGCGCCCTGGCGAATCTGGGCGGCCAGCAGGCCGGAGGAACCGAAACTGGGAGACAGCGACACGCCGTGCCGGGCCTTGAAATCGCCTGCCAGTTCGTCGAAGGGCGTTCGAAAGTTGGCGGCAACGGCAAGGCGCAGCACGGCAGGTTGCGGGCCATCGCCACCCGCGATCTGTGTGGCGTTGCCGAACGGGTCGTTCGAGGTTGCCGACGGTTGCGCGGCAACTCCGTTTGAACAGGACAGGGTTGCGAGGACGATCGCCGACAGCAGGATCTGTCGGGTCCGGCTTGTCCGGCCTGTCCGGCCTCGACGCAGGAACGGGCAGGGATTGCAGGCCGCCATTCAGCGAGCCGTCCGAATCGAATGCCAGGCGCCCATGACGCGACCCCGGGGAATGAAAATCGCGCCAGTTTATCAGGACGATCGGGCGACCCGAGCGGCAGCCCAGACATCGACCCGGCCGGCGCCGGCCGCGAGCAGGGTCGTTGCCAGGTGCGTCACCGTTGCTCCGGTGGTCATGACGTCGTCGACGATGGCGAGATGGCCATGGAACGGGCGGGTTGCCCGGAATGCGTCCCGGACGCTCGCTGCCCGGGCGCCGCGGGACTGTCCGCGCTGCGGCTTGCCGCCCCGGGCACGGTCGAGCCCCCGGCGATGAACCGCGATACCCAGCCGTCTGGCAAGGGGACCGGCCAGCAGTACGGCCTGGTTGTGGCCACGCCGAATAATCCGGGCCGTCGTCAGCGGCACCGGTACGAGTCCGTCCGGTATATCGATCGGGTTTGTCTCGATCGTGTGCGAGAGCAGCCCGGCAAGCAGTTTCGCTTCGCCGAAGCTCCTGCCTGTCTTGGCCGCATGCACCCAACGCCGTACGGGGCCTTCGTAGAGCAGAGGCGCCACCGTCGCGGTAAAGGGCGGAGGATGAACGGCGCACTGAGGGCAAGGACCGGTCAGTGCGGCAGGGCGCGGCAGGCCGCATCGAGGACAGGGATTCCTGTTCCAGGCGAGGCTGCTCTCGCAGGGGGCGCAAAGGTCGATATCCCGCAGCACTTCGCGGTCGCACAGGCGACACACGCGCGGCAACCACCAGTCTGCCAGGCTCATCGCCGATTCTCCGTTGCACCTTTTCGCAAATGAACCCGGGCGCCTTGACGCCGCCGCCTCAGTGGGCCGCATCGAGCGATCTGCGCAATGCAAGAAACCCATGGGAGCGGAAGCTAGCACCGAGATCCTGCGCCAGCCAGCGGATATCGGCCATCCGCAACGTCAGCAATCGACGGGCGTCAATCCCGGTGTGCCGGAACCCGACCCCCCCGTCATCCGGGGGCGCATGCAAACCGGCCGTGGCATTAATCTCATTCGAGGCTAATATCGCAGGCAGGGATTATTTCGACGAGGATTGGCCGATGCTGGAATACCGGGCGCCGGAACAGGATCTGCACTTTCTGCTCTTCGACCTGTTCAAGGTGCAGGACGAATGGCGTGACGTGCCTGAATTCGCCGAATTCACCGACGACCTGGTGCGCGCCGTCATCGCCGAGGGCGGCCGCGTGGCCAGCGAAGTCATGGCGCCGCTGAACCGCAGCGGCGATGAGCAGGGGTGCCATTGGGAAGACGGCGTCGTCACGGCCCCTTCCGGGTTCAAGGCGGCCTACCGGCAACTCGCCGAGGGCGGCTGGCTGGGATTATCCGGCAACCCCCGTTATGGCGGCCAGGGCATGCCGAAACTGCTCGGCTGCCTGCTCGAGGAGATGTTCTGGGGCGCCAACACCAGTCTCTATCTGTACGGGGGGCTGTCCACCGGTGCGTCCATCTGTATCGACACCCACGGCAGCGAGGCGCAGAAACAGCTGTACCTGCCCAGGCTCTACTCCGGAGAATGGACGGGGGCCATGGACCTGACCGAACCCCACGCGGGCACCGATCTCGGCATCATCCGCACGCGGGCCGAGGAAGCGGGGGATGGCGCCTACCGCATCACCGGCACCAAGATATTCATTACCAGCGGCGAGCATGACCTGGCCGAGAACATCGTCCATCTCGTGCTCGCCAAGCTGCCGGGGGCGCCCGAGGGAACGCGGGGCATCAGCCTGTTCATCGTGCCGAAGTTCATCCCCGACCAGGACGGAAACCCAGGCGAACGAAACCGGGTCGTCAGTGGCTCCATCGAGCACAAGATGGGCATCAACGGCAGCGCCACCAATGTCATGAACTACGACGAGGCGGTGGGATATCTGGTCGGGCCCGAGAATGGCGGCCTGGCCTGCATGTTCACCATGATGAACTACGAGCGGCTGTCGGTGGGGCTGCAGGGCCTCGGCGCCGGCGAACTGGCCTATCAGCAGGCGGCCCGCTACGCCCGCGACCGGCTGCAGGGCAGGGCGCCCTCGGGGCCGAAGAACCCCGATGGCGCCGCGGACTCACTGCTGGTGCATCCGGACGTGCGCCGCATGCTGCTCACCATTCGCGCCTACACCGAGGCCGGCCGGGCGTTCGCGGTTTATGCGGGCCTCAATCTCGACCGGGCCAAGTACGCCGGCGACCGCGATTGCCAGGCCATGTCGGAGTTGCTGACACCCATCGCCAAGGCATTCATGTCCGACCGGGGTTTCGATTGCGCGGTCATGGCACAGCAGGTGTTCGGCGGGCATGGGTTCATCAAGGAATGGGGCATGGAGCAGATCGTGCGCGATGCCCGCATCGCCCAGATCTACGAAGGCACAAACGGCATTCAGGCACTGGATTTCGCCGCCCGCAAGGTTTGCCGGGATGGCGGCCGCACCCTGTACGCACTGCTCGACACCATGGCCGCGACCCCCGTCGAAACACCCTATCGGCAGCCGTTGCATGAGGCGCTGGCGCGTCTTCGGGGCGCAACCGTGCACCTGGTTGAGAGCGCCGGCAAGGATGCCGATCTGCCGGGCGCGGTTTCGACCGATTTCCTCGACCTGACAGGCCACACCGTCTATGCGTGGTTGTGGGCTCGCATGGCGGCCGCGAGCCGCGACGATGCGTTCGGCCGGGCAAAGCGTCAGACCGCGGATTTCTACTTCGCGCGCCTGCTACCCAAGACCCTGGCGCTCGAGGCGAGCGTCCGCGCCGACTCACGGGCGGTCATGCGCCTGGACGAAGCGGCGTTCTGATTCGGTTTGCGGGCTCGGCTGGCTGTCCAGCTTCCCGACGCCTTCGCGACGAAACGTGGTCACGGACAGGAGCTAGTCCAGCTTGTCGATCAGTCGATAGACGCCGATCAGTATCCCGAACCCGATGTAGCAGCCGAGCAGGCACACGCCCAGCAGAATGGCCATCTGCGGCGTGACCCTGTCGCTCGCGGCCAAATGCACGATGCCGGCAATGCAGGCAATGAACGAGCCGGCGACGCCGGTAGTCGTCAACAGGGTGGATCGTTTCAAAGCAGCCCTTGTTCGCCGGATGAGAGTGCAGTTTACCCGCCCTGCAGCATTGCAGGGAGTTTCCGGTGTATTCCCTGAAAGCCGCCGTTGGAAAGGATGACGATGTGCCGGCGCCGGTCGGGAAGCCCGGCAACCGCTCGCATGAGGGCATCGAGATCTTCGAACAGCTGCGCGGGGGCTCGGCAGGCGGAAACCACTTCGTTCAGGTTCCACTGCATGTTCTCGCCGCGGAACCAGAACACCCGATCGGCGGCGGCACAGCAATCGGCCAGGTCGTCGCGCAGGGTGCCGAGCGACATGGTGTGGGTACGGGGCTCCACGATGGCGAGAATCTCCTCGCTGCCCACCCGCTTGCGCAGCCCATCAAGGGTCGTTCGAATGGCGGTGGGATGGTGGGCGAAATCGTCGTAGACGGTGGCGTTGCCGATTCGCGCCAGGATTTCGAGTCGTCGCTTTACCCCGGCGAAGCGGTTCAGGGCGTCGATGGCAGCCGACGCGGCTACGCCCGCATGGCGAGCGGCAGCCAGGGCACAGAGAGCGTTGGCCATGTTGTGTTCGCCGAGCAGCGACCAGGTAACGCGCCCCATGTGCTCGTCGCCCAGTACGACGTCGAAGGCGCTGCCGTCGGGTACGGCGTTGCGGGTGTTCCACAGCTCCCCGTTATCGGTTTCCACCGGTTTCCGTGGCGGCGCGTTTCCGGTGCGGGCCACGGGTGTCCAGCACCCCATGCGCAGCACCTCGTTCACCGCTTGGTCCCGGCTCGGTGCGACGATCAGACCGTTACCCGGCACGGCGCGCAGCAGCAGATGGAACTGGGCCTGGATGGCCGCGAGGTCCGGGAAGATGTCCGCATGATCGAATTCCAGGTTGTTGATCGTCAGGGTACGCGGCCGGTAGTGGACGAACTTCGAGCGCCGGTCGAAGTAGGACGTGTCGTACTCGTCCGCCTCGACCACGAAAAACCGGCCGCCGCCAATCCGCGCGGAACGCCCGAAATTCTCGGGGACCCCGCCGATCAGGTAACCGGGGTTCATCCCGGCGCACTCCAGAATCCATGCCAGCATGCTGGCGGTGGTCGTCTTGCCATGGGTGCCGGCGACGGCCAGCGTCCAGCGCCCCGGCAGCACCGCCTCCCCCAGCCACTGGGCTCCCGACGTATACGGCAACCCGTGGTCGAGCACGTATTCGACGGACTTGGTGCCCCGAGGCAGCTTGGCATTGCCGATGACCACCAGATCCGGCCTGGGCTCGAACTGGGCCGGGTCGAAGCCTTCGTGAACTTCGATGTCCGCATCGGCGAGCTGATCGCTCATCGGCGGGTAGAGCACCCCGTCGGAACCGCTGACCTCGTGGCCCAGCGCCCGCGCAAGCTGGGCGAGACTGCCCATCAACGTGCCGCCGATGCCGAGAAAATGGATTCTCACGACGTCGCCCGCCCAGGCCGTAGCAGCTTATTCATGAAAGCTTCGAGCCCGGCGCGCCGGGACGCGGACGCGAAAGCAACAAAGGCTCGCCCTTGCGCCTATCGTAGCGGTAAGCGCCGCCGCCTGGTGCGCCGCATGCACGTACCGTATACCGGTTCTCGGTGCCGGATCGAAGGTATGGATTCCTTGGTTCATGAATTCAATATAATCAATAACTTGAGGAACTGTTCCATGCGAGGGCCGGGTCGGATGCGAATCGCGCTGTTGGATGTGTTCGCGCATGCGTAGCGATGTTATCCCAGGTGGGCATCCGGTTCGCGCGCCGGTTTCCGATTAGAATGGCGGACGATCCACCGGAGAGTGTTGCAAATGGCAGAAGCCAACGCTTTTTATGCGCAGTCGGGCGGGGTAACCGCCGTCATCAACGCCACCGCCTGCGGGCTCATCGAGACGGCGCGCAAGCATCCCGACCGCATTGGCAGGGTCTTCGCCGGCCGGAACGGGATCATCGGCGCGCTTACCGAGGATCTCATCGACACCAGCCGGGAGTCCGATGCCGACATCGCGGGTTTGCGGCACACACCGGGCGGCGCCTTCGGTTCCTGCCGCTACAAGCTCGGCGCCATTGCCGACAACGAGGCGGAATACCGGCGGCTCATCGATGTCTTCGCAGCCCACGACATCCGCTACTTCTTCTACAACGGCGGCGGCGATTCCCAGGATACGGCCCACAAGGTTTCGCAACTCGGCACGAAGCTGGGCTATCCCATCGTCTGCATCGGCATTCCCAAGACAGTGGACAACGACCTGCCGTTCACCGACTCCTGCCCGGGCTTCGGCTCCGTTGCCAAGTATGTTGCCATCTCGACGCGGGAAGCCGCCATGGACGTGGCATCCATGTGTTCCACATCCACCCGGGTGTTCATCCTCGAGGTGATGGGCCGCCATGCCGGCTGGATTGCCGCTGCAGCCGCCCTGGCCCAGGAAGAGCGGGGTGACGCGCCCCACCTCATCGTCTTCCCGGAAGTTCCCTTCGATGAAGCGGCGCTGCTCGCGAAGGTGAAGAAAACCGTCGAGACGCGCGGCTACTGCGTCATCGTGGTCTCCGAGGGCGCCCGCTATGCGAATGGCGCCTTCCTTGCCGAAGCGGGCACCCGGGACGCCTTCGGCCATGCGCAGTTGGGCGGCGTGGCGCCGACGCTGGCCGGCATCGTCAAGACGGCTCTCGGCTACAAGTACCATTGGGCGGTGGCCGACTACCTGCAACGGTCGGCGCGCCACATCGCCTCCGGCAACGATGTCGAGCAGGCCTACGCCATGGGCGGGGCGGCGGTGGAGTTTGCCCTAGACGGCAAGAACGCGGTCATGCCCGTGGTGGTGCGCAGCAGCGACGAGCCCTATCGGTGGGCTATCGGCGAGGCGAAACTCTCCCGGGTCGCGAACGTGGAACGCAAGATGCCGAAGAGTTTTATCAGCGCCGACGGTTTCGGCATCACCGCCCGGGCACGTCGCTATCTGGCGCCGCTCATCGCGGGCGAGGCCTATCCTCCGTACGCCAACGGCATGCCGCGCTACGTCACGCTGAAGAACGAAGCGGTTCCCCGCAAGCTCGCACGTTTCGTCGTATAGGCGCCGTCGTCCGTCGACTGCCCTGACGCAGCGTGTCCGGGCGGAACGAGCCGAATCCTCAGGCCAGCAGGGGCGCGATCACCAGCGACACGATCGCCATGACATTGATCAGAATGTTCATGCTCGGGCCGGAGGTGTCCTTGAAGGGGTCGCCCACGGTGTCGCCGACCACCGTGGCGGCGTGAACGTCCGAGCCCTTGCCGCCGAGATTGCCCTTCTCGACATGTTTCTTGGCGTTGTCCCAGGCGCCACCGGCGTTGGCCATGGTCAGCGCCAGGAGGACGCAGCCCAGCAGACCGCCGCCGAGCGTGCCCCCAAGAGCCTCGGCGCTGATGCCGAATCCGACGATGGGCGGTACCGCCACGGCAATGGCGCCCGGCACCAGCATGCGCCTCAGGGCCGCCGAGGTGGCGATGTCGATGCACTTGCCGGTGTCGGGTTCGGCATTGCCTTCCAGCAAGCCGGGAATCTCTCGGAACTGACGGCGTATTTCCTGGATCATCTCCATGGCCGCATCGCCGACGGACGTCATGGTGACGCTGGCGATCAGGAAGGGCACCAGGCCGCCGATGAACAGGCCCACCAGGACGTCGGGGTTGCCGATGTGCAGCAGGAAGTCGCCGCCGCGGTTGTAGGAAACCGTTTCGACGAACGCCGCAATGATCGCCAGCGCCGCGAGCGCTGCCGCCCCGATGGCAAAACCCTTGCCCATGGCGGCAGTGGTGTTGCCGAGTTCGTCGAGGGAATCGGTGATCTTTCGGGTTTCCTCGCCGAGGCCGCCCATTTCGGCGATGCCGCCGGCGTTGTCTGCCACGGGGCCGTAGGCATCGACGGCCATGGTCATGCCGACCGTTGCCAACAGGCCGACCGCGGCGATGCCGACGCCATAGAGCCCGGCCAGGCTGGTGGATACATAGATGATGGCGCAGATGGCGAGCAGCGGTATCACCACCGACTGCATGCCGACGGCGAGGCCCGTGATCATGACGGTGGCGGACCCGGTTTCCCCGGCCTTGGCGATGCGCACCACGGGCTTCGAGGAGGTGTAGTACTCGGTTGTCAGGCCGATGACGACGCCGCCCACCGAACCGAATATCACGGCCAGCCAGACATTGCCCGAGATGCCGGCGGTGTCGATCACGAACCAGGAAGCGACGATGAACAGAATGGGCGTGGCGATCATGCCGATGCGCAGCGCCAGCGCGGGGCTCGAACTGGAACGGGAGCGAACGATGCCGATACCGACAATGGAGCAGACAAGCCCCGTGGAAGCGAGCGCCAGGGGCAGGAACATGAGCGCGGCGCGGCCGTCGCCCTCCGCCATGCCGGGCGCGAGCATGCCGACCGATGCCGCCGCCAGCGTGGCGGCGATGGCGATCGTCGCGATCATGGAGCCGCAATAGGACTCGAAGATGTCGGAGCCCATGCCGGCCACATCGCCGACGTTGTCGCCGACGTTGTCGGCGATCACCCCGGGATTGCGCGGGTCGTCCTCGGGAATGCCCGCCTCGACCTTGCCGACCAGGTCGGCGCCCACATCGGCGCTCTTGGTGTAAATGCCGCCCCCGACGCGGGAGAAGAGCGCCACGGTGGAGGCGCCCATGCCGAATCCGTGGATGTGGTGGGCGGTGTGCGGGTCGCCGCCGAAGAAGTAGTAGACGATGCCGAGGCCCATGAGCCCGAGGGAAGCCACGGCCAGGCCCATGATCGAGCCGCCGAAGAAGGCGACCGACAGCGCCGCGGCCGGCCCGTCGGTGTGGGCGGCGGTCGTGGTGCGGACATTGGCCTTGGTGGCGGTGTACATGCCGAACCAGCCTGCGCCGGCGGAAGACAGGGCGCCGGCGATGAAGGCCCAGACCGTCTCGATGCCGAGACCCGAGACGTACAGCAGCACCAGGAGCCCGGCAGCGAAGATGGCCAGCATGGTGTATTCGCGCCGCATGAACACCATGGCGCCCTCATGAATGGCATCCGCAATCTTCTTGATGGCGGCTTCGCCTTCGTCGTAGCGCTTGACCAGGCCGTAGACGATCACGGCCACGACCATCCCCAGAAGGCCCAGCAGGGGTGGCAGCAGGTTCATATCGATCATGATGAGTTCCAGTTGTTAACGGGGCGATTCCCCAGCAAAACGAACAAGCGGCGTCCGGGTGCCGTCTTCACTCATCTGACAAACGTGATGGGCGAAAAGCGAAATCGCGTGAACGACGGGCGCCTTGCCGGCGGCTGGCCCGCATCCTGTCCCAAGGCCCCCGCGACGGCGGCGCGTATCATACCAGCGAAAATGCAAAAGGCATCCCGCGCGCCGGCAGTGCCGGATTTGTGGGATATTCGCCATTGCCCCGGCTGGAACGGACTGGTGTCGTGGTCTCGAAACGGTGCCGATGGAGTTGGCGGGTATTCGTCAACCCTGAGCGAGCAGGGCGCGCAGGTCGATGATGGCCGCGTTGGCCCGGGATATGTAAGAGGCCATCACCAGCGAGTGATTCGCCAGCAGGCCCAGACCGTCGCCGTTCAATATGATCGGGCTCCAGATCGCCTGTTGCGTGGGTTCCAGTTCGCGCACGATCTGCTGCAGGCTGACCCGCGCATTCTTCTTGTCGAGCACGTCCCCGAAGTCGTGTTCCATGGCCTGCAACAGGTGCAAGAGCGCCCAGGTCTGGCCGCGCGCCTCGTAGAAGACATCGTCTATTTCGAGCCAGGGGGTCTTGTATTCCCGTTCTCTTGGCGCATCGGTAGCCTGGACTGCCGCCGCATCCCCGGCAAGATCGACGTTCAACTGGCGCTTGCCGACGCTGGCGGACAGGCGCTGGGAAAGGCTGCCGAGCCGGGTCTCCACGCCCTGCAGCCATTGTTGCAGATTGTCTGCCCGTGCGTAGAACTGGGCATCCGGCTGGGTCGGGTCGGAGAGCCGCTCGAGATAGGCGCGCAGCAGGTCGGTGCCTTCGCGGTACTCGGTTTCGCTGGGGGGGAACACCCAACTCGAGTTGTCGAAGAAGAACTTGCCCTCGGCCTGGGCGAGATCGGGATCTTCCTTCGACTGGCTCTGGGATCTGGCGAAGTCGATCCGATAGGCCCGGGCCGCGTCGCGCACCTGGGTCAGCACCCCGAACTCCCAGTTGGGGACGTTGTCCATCCAGACCCCGGGCGGAAAGATGTCGTTCGAAAGGTAGCCGCCACGCTTGTCGAGAAGCGTGTCCGCAAGCCGGATGAGCGTCGCCGTGGTCGTATAGCCGGTGACGACCTGCCGGTTACCGAGTTGCGCTTCGAAGGCGGCGTTGTCCCGCACGGCGAACGGGTCCGGCTCGAAGTCCCACCACCAGGTGAGCGCCAGGCAAACGGTCAGGTAGAGGGCGATCAGCCCGCCCGCGGCGCCGGCGACGGACCTGGGCGTGCTCGCAGCCTGGCCGCCCGCCCCGAAGGAGGGAAGCCATCGTTTCCAGCCCATGGTTCCGTTCATGCCGCAGTCCGTTCCGTTTCGTTCCGCAGTTCAGTGTGCGCCCACTACCCTGTTACTTGAGGTCTTCGGCCGAAATTTCAATGCTCCCGTCACCCGGCCTGTGCGGGGCAGACGAGTTCCACCGACGGCGGCGACGCGATCGCCAGCCTGGCCCGGACCCGCGGTTCGCCGTCGGCACTGTTCATTTGCCGGTAGATCCAGCGGCCTTCCGCATCGGAGCGCGCATTGATCGTGACGCGGCAGGCGGCGGCCTTGGCGCGTTCGCCGAGATTCCGCAGTCGCGCGCCGAGCGCGGAACCTCGCTCCGCCAGCACGCCGGGTTCCAGCGTTATCCGGTCGCGTCTGGCGTTCTCCACCAGTCGCATCTGCTCTTCGGTGGGTTCGATTGCCGGGTGACCGGAATCCACCAGTCGCGCCCTGGCCAACATGGTTCGAGCCCGGGCAAACTGGCGCCGTTCGATGGCATCGAGGGCGAACCGGACGTAGCGTTCCACGATCTTCTCCATGCCGCGGCGGGCATCTTCGTTGTCCGGGTCGAGTTGCAGTACCTCGCCGTACAGGGCGAACGCGCTGTTCTCCGGCGGGGTGGTCAGTCGGAGTTCGTCGAACGCAACTTGCGCCGCTTCGAGAAGGGGATCGACGATCGGAACTGCCTCCGGTGCGGGTGTGGCCGGCGTTTCCGGTTCGGGAGCGGGTTCCGGCTCGGGAGGACGCATCTCGCAGCCGGCGAGCAGCAGAACGCAAACGCCGGCAACCGTGACGAGGTATCGGGATGCGGAATGCGGCATGAGTATCGTCTCCTGTTCTGGCAGGCGCCGGCATGTAGAATAAGCCAAGGCGGCTTGCACCTCGACATGAACTTCGAATGCGATCAGTGAATCTCGGATTGGCGGCCGTGGCCGTGGCCACAGCCGTTGCGGCCTTCGCGCCTGCGGCAGCGCAGAACCGATTCGGTGCGGAGCCGGAATTCCTGCCGGTCGACGAGGCGTTTGTCCTGTCGGCCGAAGTCGACGGCGATGGCGCGCTGCTGGCGCGTTGGAAGATCGCCGACGGCTATTACCTGTACCGCCACGGGTTTGCATTCAAATCGGCCGACAGCGACGGTACGCGCCTGGGAGAGGCGCAGATACCCGCGGGCAAGGTGAAGGTGGACGAGTATTTTGGAGAAGTGGAAGTCTATTTCGGACAGGTCCGGGCGCGTCTGCCCGTGCAGGCCCGCAGCGGCACCGCCGAGGTCGGCATAAGTTATCAGGGGTGTGCCGAAGCGGGGCTGTGCTACCCGCCCCAGACGCGCTGGGTGGCCTTCGAACCGGCCGCGGGAACGGTCGGACTTCTCGACCCGGTCAAGCGCTGATGGCCAGGTTTCTGGTGTTGCATGGCCCCAACCTGAACCTGCTCGGCAGCCGCGAGCCGGAAATCTACGGCACCGACACCCTCGAGGATATCGATGGCCGCCTGAAGGGGCTTGCCGAGGCGGCGGGGCACCAGCTCGACTGCATGCAGTCCAATGGCGAGCAGGCGCTCATCGAGCGAATCCACCGGGCCAGAGACGACGGCACCCGCTTCATCGTCGTCAACCCGGGCGCGTTTACGCACACGAGCATCGCGCTCCGGGACGCCCTGCTCGGCGTCGAGCTCCCGTTTGTCGAGATTCACCTGTCCAACGTGCACGCACGGGAGAAATTCAGGCAGACCTCGTACTTGAGCGACATTGCCGAGGCGGTCATCTGCGGCTGTGGCGCACAGGGTTACGAATTCGCGCTCCAGATGGCGATGGCGCGCGTCGGGAAAGACGGTTAGCCGGCCTCGGAGGGCGCCCTGGTGGACCTGCGCAAGATCAAACGGCTCATCGAACTGGCCGAGGAGTCGGGCATCGAGGAATTGGAGGTTCACAAGGGCGACGAGTCGGTACGAATCGTCCGTCGGGGCGCGGCAGCGGTGCGGGAGTCGAGCTCCGGGGCTCGGGGCGGCGCGCCGGCGGCGGGCAGCGGCGCCACTGTCCGTGCACCCATGGCGGGCACCTTCTACGCAGCGCCGGAACCGGGGGCGGAGCCCTTTGTCGGCCCCGGCACGACGGTGGAGGTTGGCGAAACGCTCTGCATCGTCGAGAGCATGAAGATGATGAACGAGATTCCAGCGGAGGTCGAAGGCGTCGTCGTCGACATATTGGTGGCCGACGGCGAACCCGTCGCCAAGGGGCAGGGACTGATTCGCATCGGCTGAACGGCGCGATCGTGGCGTGTCGGGAGGCGTTCCGGGTCAAACCCGGGATGCAGTACAGTGCCCCCGATCGGGTCCGCCCAGGAGAGTTTTGATTGGTCACGCAATGCCCTGCCTGCGGCATCCGGTTTCGGGTCACCGACAGCCAACTGGGCCGGGCGAAAGGGTGGGTTCGCTGTGGAGCGTGCCTCGAGGTCTTTTCGGCCGGCGACCAGCTTGCGACAGTGGAGGCCGATTCGACTGGGCAAGTCGATACCATTGGCCCGGCCGGAACGGACAGAGTTGCAGAAAGCGTTGCGGAAAGCGAAAACACCGGCGATGAAACGGGTCGAACGAAAGCGAGGGAGGTCGGCGCGAGCGACGCGCAATCGAGCGGCGAACCTCACTCCGAGAGCAGCCCCGAACGATCGGCTGCGGGCGAACCGCGAAGCAATCGGTGGATGCGATGGGCCCTGGCGGCGGCTGCACTGGCACTGATTCTCCAGATCGCCTTGTATCTGGATCTGATATAGCGAGAACCGAACATGAGTGAAACGGCCAGCCGACGGGCGCGTGCGCTGATCAGCGTTTCGGACAAGACGGGCATCGCCGAACTGGCGAAGGCGCTGCATGGTCTCGGCTTCGCCATCCTGTCGACCGGCGGCACGTTTCGCGAAATTGCGAAGGCGGGCGTCCCGGTCACCGAAGTGGCCGACCACACCGGCTTTCCCGAGATGATGGACGGCCGGGTGAAGACCCTCCACCCGAAGATTCATGGCGGAATCCTCGCGCGGCGGGGTGTCGACGACGACGCCCTCGCGCAGCACGCCATCGACCGGATAGACGTGGTGGTCGTCAATCTCTACCCGTTTGCGGCAACCATCGCACGGCCAGACTGCACCGATGAGCTTGCCATCGAGAATATCGACATCGGCGGGCCTGCCATGCTGCGCGCCGCGGCCAAGAATCACCGGGATGTCCTGGTGGTGGTCGACCCGGGCGACTACCGGGACATCGTTGCCGCACTCGAGGCCGAAGGGGCGAATGCGAACCTGCGCCGCCGCCTCGCGGAGAAGGCCTTTCTCCATACCGCCGAATACGACCGCATCGTGGCCGCATACCTGGCCGGCGACGAGCCATTGCCCGACCGGTTGGGGCTTTCCTACGTCAAGCGGGAAAACCTGCGCTACGGCGAGAATCCCCACCAGAGCGCTGCTTTCTACGTGGAGGAGAATACCGCCGGCACGGTCGCCGGCGCCCGGCAGCTTCAGGGCAAGGCGCTTTCGTTCAACAACATTGCCGACACGGATGCGGCGCTGCGATGCGTCAGCGTTTTCGATGAGCCTGCCTGCGTCATCGTCAAGCATGCCAATCCCTGCGGGGTTGCACTGGGCGCAAGCCCCATGGAGGCCTACGAACGCGCCTTCGCGACCGACCCGACATCCGCCTTCGGGGGTATCGTCGCCTTCAATCGCGAGCTGGACGACAACGTCCTGGCGGCAGTGCTCGAGGCGCAATTCGTCGAAGTCGTGGCCGCTCCGTCGGTGACCGCGGCTGCCGTGGAGTCCGCCAGGGCCAGCAAGAACCTGCGGCTCCTGGAGTGCGGGGCGCTGGCCGGCCCGGGCAGCGGCCTCGACCTGAAGAGAGTGGCGGGCGGGATGCTGGCCCAGACGACGGATGACCTGTGCCTGGACGAGAGCGCACTCCGCACCGTGACCGAGCGGACGCCGAACGCCCGGGAAATGCAAGACCTGCTGTTCGCCTGGCGGGTTGCCTGGTTCGTCAAGTCCAATGCCATCGTCTATGCGCGCGACGGCCAGACCATCGGTGTCGGCGCAGGCCAGATGAGCCGGGTGGTGAGCGCGCGCATTGCCGGCTTCAAGGCCGCGGACGAGGGGTTGGCGGTGGCAGGGTCGGTCATGGCCTCCGATGCATTCTTTCCCTTTCGCGACGGCATCGATGCGGCAGCCAAGGCGGGCATCGCGGCGGTGATTCAACCGGGCGGCTCGGTGCGCGACCGGGAGGTGATCGACGCGGCAGACGAGCACGGCATGGCCATGGTGTTTACCGGCGTCCGGCACTTCCGGCACTGAAGCGAGGGGCGCTACGGAATCAACTGTCTGGAGATCTGCTCCGTGAGAATACTGGTCATCGGGTCCGGGGGTCGGGAACACGCGCTGGCCTGGAAGGCGAGCCTGAGTCCGGCGGTGAGCGGTGTGTTCGTCGCGCCGGGCAACGCGGGCACTGCCGGTGAGCCGGGGGTGGAGAACGTCGCCATCGCCGTGGACGACCACGATGCCCTGGTGCGTTTCGCTGCGGCCAACGACGTGGCGCTCACTATTGTCGGGCCGGAGGCGCCGCTGGTGGATGGGATCGTCGACGTGTTCGCGGCGAACGGGCTCCATTGTTTCGGGCCGGGCTCGGCCGCCGCCAGGCTCGAGGGGTCGAAAGCCTTCGCCAAGGAATTCATGCAACGGCACGGCATCCCGGCGGCCGCCTCGGAAACGTTCAGCGACCTGGTTGAGGCTCGGGCCCATGTCAGGGCGCAGGGCGCTCCGATTGTCATCAAGGCGGACGGGCTGGCGGCGGGCAAGGGCGTCACGGTCGCCCGGTCCGAGGAAGAAGCCTTCGCGGCGCTGGATGCCATGCTTGCCGGCGGCGCGTTCGGCAGCGCCGGCGAGCGCGTCGTGGTCGAGGAATTCCTGCAGGGCGAAGAGGCGAGTTTCACCTGCCTCTGCGACGGGCGAACCGCATTGCCCTTTGCCAGTTCCCAGGATCACAAGGCAGTCGAGGACGGCGACAAGGGGCCCAATACCGGCGGCATGGGCGCCTATTCCCCGGCGCCGGTGGTCACCGATGCCGTTCACCGGCGCATCGTCCGGGAGATTGTCGAGCCCACCATGGCCGGCATGGCCGCGGATGGTTCGCCCTATGTCGGGTTCCTCTATGTGGGGCTCATGATCTCCCCCGAGGGCGTGCCCAGGGTGATCGAGTTCAACTGCCGATTCGGCGACCCGGAAGCTCAGCCGGTGATGATGCGCCTGCGCTCCGACCTGCCGGCGTTGTGCCTCGAAGCGGTCACCGGCGGCCTGCAGGGAAAAACACTCGACTGGGACCCGCGGGTGGCGCTCGGCGTGGTCATGGCGGCGGGCGGATACCCCGGCGGATACGCAAAGGGGGCGGTTGTGACGGGGCTCGACGGGGTGGCCGGCGACGATGTCAAGGTGTTTCATGCGGGCACCGAAATCCGCAACGGCAAGGTGCTCACCGACGGCGGACGCGTTCTTTGCGTCGCCGCCCTGGGGGACAACGCCACGCACGCGCAACAGAAGGCCTACGAGGGAGTGGCCGCAATCGACTGGCAGGACGCCTACTGGCGAACGGATATCGGCTATCGCGCGGTGGCCCGGGAACAGGGCGAATGACTGACAGGCCAAGGGGCTCCTGACGCCTACCGGGAAACCTCGATCGCCCGCATGCTTGGGTGCATGCTTGCCGATACGCTCAAGCGCTTCGATCCGTTCCAGGCGATGAGTTCCGCCGAACTGGCGGCGGCTGCCCAACATGCGCAGGTGATCGAAGTGCCGGCCGGACGCTGGCTGCTGCGGCCCGGCCGCCGACTTGCCGGGCGCTTCTACCTGGTGCAGGGAACCGTACGCCTCTATTCGCCGCAACGCGACCTGCACCCCCAGTCGCCGGATGCGCGCCTGCCGCTGTATCCGGGCTGCGACGCCATGCGCTCGCGCAGCGGCGTGCGCCTGCTGCACGTGGATACGACTCCCATTGCGTTTCTGCTGGGAACGGCGCAGTCGAACCCCAGGGCCACGGACATGGCGGATTGGGAACGGCGCTTCATGGCCTCGCCCATGCTGCAACGGCTGGAGCCGGGTGTCTGGCAGCAACTCCTTGGGGCACTGGCCGAACGACCGTTCGAGGAAGGCGAGCGGCTCGTCCTCGAGGGCAGCGCGGCGCACGACTTCTTCGTCGTCAAGTCTGGCCATGCCGCGGTAAGGCGCGGGGGTCGAACGGTTGCGCACCTCGGGCCTGGCGACTTCTTCGGCGAGGATGCCCTGCTGCTGAACGCCCGGCGCAATGCGACCGTGGTAGCGACGCGGTCGGGTTCGGTACTGCGGTTGCCGAAAAGCCGCTTCACGAGTCTTCTTGTCGACAATCTGGTGCGCTTCGTCAAGACTGCCGGGGATGGCGTGAGTATCGACGTGGGCAAGCCCGGCGCGCTGGCGGGCCTGCGCGAGCAGATTCCCACCCTCGATCCCGATATCCGATACCACCTGGTTGGCGGAGAACTCCGGGAACGGGCGCTGGCCACCTTCATCCTCACGCAGAAGGGTTTCGATGCCTGGCCCGTCGACTGACGGGCGCGCCCGGCAAACCCTGCGCGGGTTTCGGGGTAAGCTTGCCGTGCCGTGGCCCTTCTCACCGACAAGCTGAAAGCCAGCATTCAGGACGCCTACCGCAGTTGGCTCAGGTCGCGCGAATTCGATCCGCGCCGCGGCCAGCGCGAGATGATCGCCGCGATTGCGCGCACCTGCACCGGCGCGGCGCCGCGCATCGCCGCCATCGAGGCCGGTACCGGCACGGGCAAGACGGCGGCCTATTGCCTGGCGACCATTCCCATTGCCGAGGCGCTCGAGAAGACCGTGGTCATCGCCAGCGCCACCGTGGCCCTGCAGGAGCAGATCGTGCTGCGCGACCTGCCGGACCTGGCGGACGGCGCCGGCCTCGACTTCGACTTCGCGCTGGCCAAGGGACGGGGTCGCTACGTTTGCCTGAAGCGCCTGGAAGAGATTCTGAAAGGGACGGGAACCCTGCCGGCCCTGGATGACGGCGAGGAAGAAGAGGCAGAGCACGCCGCGGTCCACGCCGACATGCTCGATGCGTTCTCCGCAGGCCGCTGGGACGGCGAAATCGACAGTTGGCCCAAGGCCGTGGACGACAGCGCCTGGAGGCAGGTGACCACCGATCACCGCGGCTGCACCAACAACCGCTGCACGTTCTTCCACGCCTGCCCATTTTTCAAGGCACGAAACCGGCTCGATGGCGTTCAGGTGATCGTCGCCAATCAGGACCTGCTGCTCGCAGACCTCAACCTCGGCGGCGGTTTCATATTGCCCGAACCCGAGGAGTGCATCGTCGTGATCGACGAGGCCCACCACCTGCCTGTCAAGACGCAGCAGCACTTCGCCGCCAGGGCCTGGGTCAACGGGACGGCGGCCTGGGCGGACCAGGTCAACAAGGTGGTGGCGAGCCTTACGCAGCGCTTTGCGCGCCCGCCGGAACTGGAGGCGTTGGCGACGCAGATTCCCGGCGAGAGCGAAGCCGTCAAGGCGGCCATGCGCGAACTGGACGAAAAGCTGGGCACCCTCGAGTTCTCGGAGCGTCACAACGGGCAACGGACCTGCCGATTCCGTCTCGGCGAGGTTGGCGACGATATTGCCGATGCCGCCGATGCGGCCGGTGTGCCGGTGGCGAGTCTGGGCCAGTCCGTGGTCCGTGTTCAGGAGATGCTCGGCCGGGTGGCGGATGGGGAACTGGCCTGGCCGCGCGCCGTCGAGGCGGAAGACTGGTTGCCCGTCGCCGGCCAGTTGGAAGCCCGTGCAGAGGCGACGGCGGCGCTGCTCGAGGACTATGCGAGCGCCCGCACCGGTGTCGAGGTCGGGGTGCGGTTTGCCCGCTGGGTCAATCGCAGCGACCAGGACACCGAACTGGTCAGCGCCCCTATCGAGCCGGGCCGATTGCTCGATGACTGCCTCTGGTCGCGGTGCTTTGCGGCGGTGGCCACTTCCGCCACCCTGACCGCGGTCGGCCGCTTCGACCGATTCCTGGAACGCGCCGGCCTGCCGGCAAGCGAAGGGGTGCGCATCCCGAGCCCGTTCGATTTCCCGAATATTGCCGTGCTGCGGGTGCCGGCCATGCGTTCGGACCCCCGCGACCGGGACGCGCATACGGCCGAGATAGCGGACATGCTACCGGAGGTGCTCGCCAGTGAGCGGAGCGCCCTGGTGCTGTTCACGTCCTGGCGACAACTCAACGATGTCGGCCACGCGTTGTCGCCGAAGCTCGGCGATGCGTTGCAGATTCAGGGCGAGCGCTCGAAGCAGAAGCTGCTCGAACGCCATCGCGGGCGTATCGATGCCGGCGAGCCGAGCTACCTGTTCGGTCTCGCCAGTTTTGCCGAAGGTGTCGATCTGCCGGACGACTACTGTCGCCACGTCGTGCTTGCCAAGCTGCCCTTCGCGGTGCCGGACGACCCCGTGGACGAGGCGCTGACGGAGTGGGTGCAGGCGCAGGGCCGCAATGCGTTCCTGGAAATCGCGGTGCCCGACGCAGCGGTGCGCCTGGTTCAGGCATGTGGGCGCCTGATTCGTCACGAGCGCGACCATGGCCGCATCACCATTCTCGACCGACGGCTGGTTACGCGCCGATACGGGCGCGCCCTGCTCGAATCACTTCCGCCCTATCGGCTGGACCTGCCGCCCGGTGGGTCGCGACCGCCGGTGTGACGCCGGCGCGCCGGGCCGCGGACGTGAAAGCAACAAAGGCTCTCGGTACCTGGTCGCGAGATATTTTGTCAAATTTTTGCAATTAAATCAAAGCGTTATGATTTCTTCCATGCGAGTCCCCAACCCGGCGCGCCGGGACCATGACGCGCAAGGAACACCTGCAATACGCTGGGAGAGAGCAGGTGTGCGGTGCGTGTATCTGGCGCTGTTTGGGCTCGTGCTTGCACCCATCGTCGCGGTAAATCTCTCCGCCTGGTGCGCCAGATGCACGTACCGTATACCTGCTCTCGGCGCCGGATCGAAGGTAAGGTTTCCTTGGTTAGCGAATTCAATAAATTCAATCACGTGGAAAAGTTTTCCATGAAAGAATTGCTTGCGTGCCTGGCGCCGCAGTTGGATGTGCATCGGGTCGAACGATTGCGGCGGCAGTTGCCCGATAATGCTCCGGACGACTGGAGCACCGTCGCGGCTATCGGCGCGCTGGCCCTCGGTTCCCGGCAGGTGATCGGAATCTGCGGTGCCCAGGGGTCCGGCAAGTCCACCCTGGCGGCCCTGCTGGCGGCAGCGATGGAATTGAACGGACGCCGGGCCGTCGCCTGTTCCCTCGACGATTTCTATCTGACGCGCGCGGAACGGGCCCGCCTTGCAGACACCGTACACCCGCTCCTGGCCACGCGCGGTGTGCCGGGCACTCATGACATCGGTCTGGCGCAAGACACCATCGAGAGCCTGGCGGAGGGACGCCCGACCCGGGTTCCTCGCTTCGACAAGGGCCGCGACGACCGGGCGCCGGAAGACGCCTCGGTGCCGATGCGCGGGGTGCAGACGGTGGTATTCGAGGGTTGGTGCCTGGGTGTGACGCCGCAGCCGGAGCCAATGCTTGCCGCTGCGTTAAACGAACTGGAGTCCGACGAAGATCCCGACGGCATCTGGCGAACCCACGTCAACGATGCCTGCAGGCGCTACGCGCCGCTCTGGGCGCGGGTCGATTGGTGGATCTATCTGGAGGTACCAGGGATGGATTGCGTGCGGCGCTGGCGCAACAAGCAGGAGAAGCAACTGCCACCGGCGCAGAGGATGTCCGAATCGGAATTGGTCCGGTTCATTGCCCACTTCGAACGCCTGACGCTGTGGCTCGAGTCGGACTTCCCCGCCCGGGCGCATTGGCGCCTCTTTCTTGACGAGCACCACCGGGTGCGCTCCGCTCGCACTCGGCGATAGTAAGTGCCTGTTGGGCGGCAAGCGAACGCGATGGCGAGCGGCTGCCTTTGCCGTTCGGCCAGAGCGAGCAAGTTGTTTTCGGTTCGTGCAGGCGACAGACAAGCGGGCGGCGGAAACGGCTTGGGCTATCTCTCGCTGGCTCAGTTGAGCCCAAGGGTTCTTCAGACGCTGAAACGCCCCCCTGAGAGGGGCGGTTAGGCGTTTCCGGCGGGACGCCGCTCGTTCAGACTTGGTTCAGGATGGCGTAGCTACTGTGTCGGCACCACTCTTAGAGGAGCAATCGACGTGTTCTATCCGGCCAGTCTCCGTTGCCGTCTTCCCGCCGCGAATTCCAGCGTGCTTGCCTTGTTAGCGGCCATTCTGCTCGTAACCCCCGCGATCGCTCTGGCGGGAACGGAATACGACTGGGCGCCGGTAACCGGCGTCAGCCCGGTCTACGAGATCGTCACGTTGATCGAGCCCCACGAGGAATGCCGCGACGAACGGGTCGCCTACTCGCCGGGGCAGGCATCGGCAACGCCGTCCATACTCGGGGCCATCGTCGGTGGCGCCCTCGGCAATGCGGTGGGCCACAAGAAACGCAACAAGCAGGTCGGCGTAGTGGTCGGGGCGTTGCTCGGCGGCAGCATCGGGGCCGATATCGCCCGTCACAACCGCGGCTACGAACCGGTTTCCTACGGTACCCGGACGCGATGCCACGTCGTCGAGCAGACCCGGCGAGAGGAGCGGCTCGCGGGCTACGATGTGACCTACGAGTACGGCGGAACCACCTACCGGACCCGCATGGAACGGGACCCGGGCGAGCGCGTACGCGTGCAGGTGCGCGTCACTCCCGTCGGCTGAGACACGACAAAGCGATCCATCGACCCACCAGGGAGTACAATGAGCCGGTCTCGAGGCTCTGGCGAACCTGTGGACGCATCGACTTCGAACAAGCCCTGCCGCCGACGCACCCCGGCCGGTTCCGGTAATGGAGCCGGCCGCCGCCGGTGCGGACGCATCCTGCTGGTTTCGACCCTGCTGTTCGCAACCGGTGGGCAGCTGGCCGCCGGCGTCGTTGAAAAGGCCCCCGCGATCAGGCAACTCGCCGCCGAATCCCTGCTGACCCCCGAATCCGCGGCCGGCATTGCACGCCGCGAAACCGGCGGCCGCGTCCTGTCGGTGACGCCGATCGGCGGCGCGGATGGCGGTTTTCGAGTCCGGCTGCTGCTCGACGGCGGGCGTGTAACCAGTGTCCTGGTCGGCGCCCGGGGCAACATCCGCAGACAGCGCTGAGATCGGGTCGGCGCAATGCGCGTTCTGGTGGTCGAGGACGATCCGGCGCTGCAGGGTCAACTCGCCCGGCGGTTGAAAGCAGCGGGCTATGCTCTCGACACCGCCGGCGATGGGGAAGAGGGCCTGTACTTTGCGCGCGAGTACGACTACGACGCGGCCGTGATCGATCTCGGCCTGCCGAAGCTCGACGGCAAGGACCTGATCGCTGCCATTCGCGCCGAGGACCGACGCTTCCCCATCCTCATTCTTACCGCTCGCGGCCATTGGCAGGACAAGGTGGCCGGTCTCGAAGCAGGGGCTGACGACTACCTCACCAAGCCGTTTCACATGGAGGAACTCTTCGCCCGCCTGAACGCCCTGGTCCGGCGTGCTGCCGGATACGCGACCCCGGTCATTCGGGAAGGTCCCCTGGCCCTGGATACCGCCAGAAAGGAGGTGTCGCTGGATGGCGCAGCGGTGACGCTGACCGCCTACGAGTACAATCTGCTGGAGTACCTGGCGCTGAATTCGGGGCGGGTGGTGTCCAAGACCGAGTTGACCGATCACCTCTACGATCAGGACTTCGATCGCGACAGCAATGTCATCGAGGTGTTCGTGGGCCGATTGCGCAAGAAACTCCACCCGGTGAACCCGATTCGAACCGCCAGGGGCCAGGGCTATCGGTTCGGCCTGGCCCAACCCGTTCGTGAATGAACGCAGCAGTCGTTTGTTCGTGAACCGGTCGGGCAACAGGCTCGAGGCGGCGCCCGTGCGAATCTGCCCGCAGTAGCGGCCGATCCTCCGAACATGCGCCGCAACCGCTCATCGAACGCCCGTTCGGGCACCCGCATGCAGACTCGCCTGGCGATTACCACGACGCTGGTGCTCACCGTCTTTCTTACGTTCACCGGCCTGGTTCTGGATCGTTCCTTTACTGCGAGCATGCTGACCGGGGCCGAAGAGCAGATGCGCCTGGTGATCTATTCGCTCATGGGTTCGGCGGAAACCGAAGACGGCCGTATCGTCTTTCGTCAACTGCCGGAACCACGTCTGCTGCAGCCGGAGTCGGGCCTGTACGCTGCCGTATCCGAGCCGGGCAGCGACTTCCGGTGGCGTTCGCCATCGGCGCTCACCAGCGCGGTCGAGTTCGCGGAGCGACGTGTGCCGTTCGGCGAATTCGTCTTCGATCGAGACGATGCTCTCGGGCGCTTCAGCCTGGCCTATGCGGTCGTCTGGGAAGATGCGGACGAGACCACCCTGGTCTTCGAGGTGGCTGCAGACCAGGCGCCCTTCCTTGCCGCCATCCGTTCGTTCCGGCAAAGCCTCTATTTGGGTCTGGCAGTGGTCACGCTGCTGATGGTGGGGGTGCAGATCGTGGCCATTCGCTGGGGATTGAAGCCGCTCAGGATCATGGCCGAAGAGGTCGGGGAACTGGAAGAGGGTCGTCGCGAAGCGTTGTCGGGCGCGTATCCGAAGGAATTGCAGGGCCTTGCCGACAACCTTGGCCGCTTCGTTGCCCACGAACAGCGCAGCCGTGCCCGCTATCGCAATGCCCTCGACGACCTCGCGCACAGTCTCAAGACCCCGCTGGCGGTGCTGCGCAACGCTTTGATGAGCCCGGCGGGGCAACTCCCGCAGGAAGAGGGCAGCGAGCCGAAGCGCCCCGAGGTGCAATCCGCACCGGAAACGGCGGGCCAAGCCGCTGCGGCGCACGGGGACGACCCCGCTCTGATGGCCGAACAACTCGACCGTATGGAGAAGGCCGTGAACCGCCAGCTTTCCCGGGCGACCGTCAGCGGCCCCGTGGTGGTGGCCAAACCGGTTGACCTCGGCAGCGTGCTGCGTCGGCTCGGGCGAGCCCTCGAGACCGCGAACCAGGATCGCACGATTTCCCTGGAACTGAATCTACCGGCGAACTCGACCGTTCGGGGCGACGAACGCGATTTCATGGACCTGTTCGGCAACGTCATGGAAAACGCGTTCAAGTACACGCAAAGCCGCGTGTCGGTCACCGCCGTGGCCGGGCCGCCTGCGGTTGTCCGAATTGAAGACGACGGTCCCGGTATCGATCCGGCCGTCCGCGAACAGGTCGTCGACCGCGGCATTCGGGCCGACCGCGCACAGCCGGGCCAAGGCATCGGGTTGGCCGTGGTGGCGGAATTGACCGCCCTCTACAACGGAACCCTCACCATCGGCTCCAGCCGCTACGGCGGCGCCCGCGTCGAAATCACACTATGAGGTGCCCCAGTTGCCTTTCTCCCAAGCTGGAGCAATAGCCGTCTGTATGGCCCGATGCATTGAACTCATACAAATTTAGTAACTACTCCCCCCCTGCCCCTGATTGGACGGGGTTTCCGTTGGCGGAGACTCTATCATGCTGGCGGCGTTGCCGTTGAGGGCGATCTGGATTGCGGCGAGGGGGGTTGTAGCCTTGGTGGGCCGTGGACTGGAGGTAGGAGGAGATTCGGTAGTACGCCTGTGCGTGCCGGAGGGTTCGGAAGCAGCCGGAGACCTTCTGCCTGACCTTGGCCATTCGGATGTCGCGCTCGGCGCGGTTGTTGGTGAAGGGGACGTCGGGGTCCCTGGCGAAGCGGAGCGCCTCGTCCTCGTGCTTGGTTAGGGCCACGTGCAGGTTCTGCGCGTCGGACTTGGCGAGGCGCCCGCGCTTTCCGTCGACGCGGGCGGGAGTCGGGGGGATTTCCCCTTTGGCTTGGGTGAGGATGGTTCGGCAGCTCTTGCGCACGGCCTTGAAGGCGGCCCGTTCGACGCCAGCCCGTCCTCCACCACCATCAGCTTGAGGTGCGGGTGCTCGCGCCGCACGTCGCGCGGCAGGCGCTTCGCCGCGTTGCGCTCGCAGTCGTTCCTCGTCGCCCCGTCCCCGCGCAGGATCGGCTCCGGCGGCAGCGCGAACACCTCCCGGAAGTCGGGATGCACCAAGGCCGCCGAGCCACGCGAACCCGTCAGGCCCCTTGCCGCGCTGCGGGGCCGAGAGCACCGCCTTGAAGGCGTCGCGCAACTCCGACGGGTCCACCCGGTCGAGCCGCTCGCGCATCGTGGTGTCGGCGGGAACCTGCCGAACCGGGTAGAGGCGGCGCAGGTTCCCCCGAACGGCCCCGTCGCACCGCACGCCCTCCTTGAACTTCAGCAGCGAGGAATGCTTCATGCCGAACACCGCCAAGCCCGACATCAGGCAGTCCGCCGGGCTGATCCGCGGGTTCCCTACCGGGACATTGACCCGCTCGAACCGGCCGCGAACCAGCCCCAGCAGCCCCGGCGCGCTGAGCGTCTTGCGAAGCAGGGTCTTCGACACGGCTGGTCACCGCAAGCCGCAAACTCGCCCGCATCATACTGTTTTTGGGGAAAAGTCGGCGAAGGGCTTTTCCTCGTAGCGCCGGAAACCCGAGCACTCAATGGACTGGTAGACTTAGCGGGAATTGCTGTCCGCTATATCAATCACTAACGCATGTATTTTTCCGGTTAAATCCGCCAAAATTGCTCTATCTAAAGCGAATAAAGCATCCGACGTGCTGGATATGGCGGACACATCAAGTGAGTTTTCAGAACGCTTGCGCACCTTGCGCACCTTACGCAAGCAAAAAAACCTGTCGCAAACCGAACTGGGCAAGCTGGCGAACTTGCACTACACCCATATCGAGCGGTTTGAACGCGGCATCTCCCGCCCCAGCGGCGACACCCTCAAGCGTTTGGCCGATGCGCTGGACATCAGCAGTGATTACCTACTGGAAGGCTCAACAGAGGACGCGGCCAAGGTCAAGTTTGAGGATCGGGAGTTACTGCGTCAGTTTCAGGAGGTCGAGCACCTGCCCGATGAAGACAAGACCGTGATCAAAAAATTGCTGGATGCCTTTCTAACCAAGAAGCATCTGCAATCACTGGCACGTTGAGGAGAGCACCATGACCACACTGACGATTGATTTACCGGATAACCTGGCTGAGGAAGCCAAACAGGCCGGCTTACTGACACCCAACGCCATTGAGAACATTTTGCGCGAGACGCTGCGCCGTCGAGCCGTCAATGGCCTGTTTTCTGCGGCGGACAAGCTGACGGCAGCCAACCTACCGCCCATGACGATGGATGAGATTCAGCAAGAGGTGAACGCGGTACGCGCACATAGAAAGCAACGTGCGCCTGGTACTTGATACCAATATCGTTGTTTCAGGTTTGCTCTGGGGCGGTATGCCGCGTCAGTTGCTGGAACTTGGCCGGGATGGTCAAGTGACCTTCTTTACCAGTAGTGTGTTATTGGATGAACTGGCTGATGTATTGGCAAGAGAGAAATTCGCCACGTTGTTGGCTACCCAGGACATCACACCGGCCTTTCTGATGCAGCGCTACGGGATGCTGACTCAGTTAGCCAAGCCGCAACCGATTGAACGCACCGTGCGCGATGGCGATGATGATGCAGTGATCGCCACGGCGCTGGCGGCTAAAGCGGATGTCATTGCCACTGGTGACCAGGATTTACGGGTGCTGCATCCCTGGCAAGGCATTCAGATTCTGAATGCGGCGGATGCTTTGACGTTGGTTCAAAACAAGGCATGAACAACGCCCCCAACAATGACCAGGAGAAGACACTGCAACAACGAAGCAAAATACTGATCACCGAACGTTCGGTGACACTTTAAATTCTAAAGCGCGGATATGATGGGCGGCCACCCATCACATCCGCTAACCATCAACGACTATCAAGGAGTCGATCATGGCTAAGCACGATTGTAACTACTCGCCTCCCTCGCACAATTTCTCGGCCTTTGAAGGAGCGTTTCGCGCCGCTTGACATCATAGCGGACTGCTCCTATGATGCGGTTGTTTTCAGCGGCGCGCCGGGGCATGGGCAACGCTTATTTCGGTTCGAAGGCGACAGCGGGATTGTGCCAACCGCTGATCGCGCTGATGCCGCCGCACAGCACCTACATCGAGACGCACCTGGGCGGCGGCGCGATCATGAAGCGCAAGCCGGGGGCGCTGCGCAACATCGGCATCGATCTGGACGAACGGGCGTTGTCGAGATTTCGTTGCGCGTATCCGGTGGAGTTGGTGCACGGGTGCTGTCACGAGTTTCTGGCGGCGTTCCCGTTCGACGGCACGGAACTGGTCTACAGCGACCCGCCGTACCTGCGGCGTACGCGCAAGTCGTCGCGGCGCTACCGCCACGACTACGAGGACGCCGACCACGAGGCGCTGCTCGCCGTGCTGCGCTCGCTGCCGTGCGCGGTGATGGTGTCGGGGTACCCGTCGGCGTTCTACGACGAGCATTTGTCGGGCTGGCACAGCGTCGCGCTGCAGGTGATGAACCAGGCGGGGGTGGTCACCGAGAAGGTCTGGTTCAATTTCGAGCCGGACCGGGTGCACTGGGCGTCGTACGCGGGCAGGAACTTCACGCACCGCCAGACGGTCAAGCGTCGGGCCGAGACCTGGGGCCGGCGCTACCGGGCGATGCCGCGGGCGGAGCGCCTGGCGGTGCTGGCGGCGTTGATGGCGGTGGAGGCGGGATAGCCGATGGCGACGGTAAACAAGACGTCGCTGCGTTCCGAGTTCGATGCCCTGAAGTCGCGCTTCGAAGCGCTGTGCGCGCGCGGCAAGGTGAGTGCCGAGCGCGACCTCCGCATGAGCAAAGTCAGGCAAAAAATCTCAGGTTGCTTCCGCACAACACGGTATGCCGCCGCCTACTGCGGAATCTCCAGCTACATCCAGTCCATGGGCCAACAGGGATATAATCCCATGAGCGCCGTTCAGATCGCGCTCGACGGCAAGGCTGCCGCACATCTCCTGAATCCAAACATCACCCCTCACGTTACAGAAAACCAGATGCAGGGGCACGAGTAGTTACCAGATTTATTGACCGCTCGGATGGATAGAATGGTTGCTGGCGGTATCAGATTGCAGGAAACATTTGCGTTATTCGGCTTGTTTGCTCGGATCATCGATACAAACTCACAGCTAGGCACGGTGCTCGTCTTTGCCTCATTGCGAAAAGCTCAGGAGCCAAAAGTAAACGCTTACCTTCACATCGAAGGCAATACCGGCGGGGAAGCAACCACTTGTACATACGGACACCTCACCCAGCTTTTGACGAATGCGCTCGAAGCCATCCTGAATCGTGCTCTGCGGGATGACCCCGTGTCTTCGCATCTCTTTCATGTAGGGAATGTTGCAGCCTTGCGGACTCTTGGGAACCCCGTGGTTATGGACTATAAACAACAACAAGTACGGAGAGCTGCCGCATCCTATCGAGCGGAGCTTATCCATGTCTTTTCGTAATTCTTTGGATGGATAACAACGATCGGAGGCTACTGCAAGATCGAAGCTCTTGGCCACCTTCGCCTCAATCAGAGCTACTGGGCGATCACCGCGCAACCATGCAAGGTCTATTCGCTGTCGATTACCTTCTCGCTTGCCATTCTCCCACTCGCGGACCACGCGGATGTCGGGCTCGTCTTCTAGAGCATTGAGGCGGTCACTTAATTTGTCGCAAAGTAGGCTTTCGCTCTTCGACTTGAGGAGTTCGCGTGCCAATTGATTGGCCTTGAACCCATTAGTCAAGCTTGTCAAGGCTGCGGACAGCTTTTCCGTCTCGCGTTTATCGAATTTTGCCATGCCGGTTCTCGAAATTGGCGGACACGAGTAAAAGATGCTATCCGAAAGACGCCCGCGTTGTCGCCCCGACCGTAGGCGCAAATGACGAGCCACGTCGTCCGATACGTCAGATCAGAGTAACTCTTTGATAATAGGAAACTTTCTCTTCGTCGGTAAACGTGCGTTACGATAGCGTACCTCGACCGGCAAGCGAGAAACTCGTGGGAGTGCTTTTGCGGTTCATCGTCGTCCTGGCGGTGCTGCTTGGCGCGGTCGGGTGGTTCTTGCTGGGTACCCGAATGGGTCAGGATCTGTTGCTGGCCCGGGTGACGACCGCCGCGGCATCCGCATAACGGCATTCGCAGTGGATCATTCGCCGGTCGAGCCGGCATACGGCTACCGGTTCGACTACGGTGGCCGCTCTGTCGTAGTGAGCGGCGATACCGTGGTCACCGAATCCCTCGCCAACGCCGCTCGGCGAGCCGACCTGCTGTTGCACGATGCCCTGTCGCTGCCGATTGTCCGGGCGCTCCAGGCAGGCGCCGAGCAGGCCGGCAGGGCACGGCAGGCCAAGGTCTTGCTCGACATTCAGGACTATCACGCGGCTGCTGTGGACCTGCCCGCTCTGGCGGAAAGCGCCGGGGTCGGGATGCTGGCGCTGTACCACTTCGTCCCGGCCCCCGGCAACATCCTGTTCGAACGGGTCTTTGCGCGCGACCAGCCCCGTGAAACGGTAATGACGGTGGAGGGCATGGTGTTCGAATTGCCCCGCGGGACAGACCAGGTCCGCGTACGCTCGCCCTGACGCCTGGGGCCCCTGCAACGGAAACCGGCGGGATATCCTGCTGCTTCCGGGTTCCCGAAACCGGTGCGGCTACAAGCCCAGGAATACGCCCGCCAGCGCGGCGCTCATCAGGTTGGCCAGGCTCGCCGCCAGCAGCGCCTTGAGCCCGAAACGGGCGATGTCCTGGCGACGGCCGGGGGCCAGGGCGCCGAGCCCTCCGAGCAGGATGGCGACGGAACCGAAGTTGGCGAAGCCGCAGAGTGCGAAGGTGACGACGGCCTGTGTGGATGCGGCCAGTTCTTCCCGGTGGCGCAGGAAATCCAGGTAGGCGACGAACTCGTTGGCGATCAGTTTCTGGCCGATGAAGCTGCCGACCAGGCCCGCATCCGCCCAGGGTATGCCGATAACCCAGGCGAGCGGCCGGAACAGCCAGCCCAGAATCTGCTCGATGGTGAGGTCGGGAACGCCGGCGAAGCCGCCGAGCCAGCCGGTGAGTCCGTTCAGCAGGGCGATCAGCCCGATGAAGGCGATCAGCATGGCCGCCACCGCAGCAGCCATGCGAAGCCCGGTCAGGGCGCCGGAAGCCGCGGCATCGAACAGGTTGACGCTTTTCATGGCTGCGCCGACGTCGATGTCGCGAAAGTCGTCTTTCGGGGTTTCCACCTCCGGCATGACGATCTTGGCCATCATCAACCCGCCGGGCGCCGCCATGAAACAGGCGGCGATCAGGTACTTCAACTCGATGCCCATGGCCGCATAGCCGCCCATGATCGAACCGGCAATGGTGGCGAGCCCGCCGGTCATCACGGCGAACAGTTCGGAAGCCGTCATCGTGGGCACGAAGGGCCGCACCAGCAACGGCGCCTCGTTCAGGCCGACGAATATGTTGGCGGCCGCGCTCAGCGATTCCGGGCGGCTCGTGCCCAGAACCCGCTGCAGCAGGCCGCCGATCAGCCGCACGATCCAGCCCATGATGCCGAGGTGATAGAGCACCGAGATCAGCGCCGCGAAGAAAACGATGATCGGCAGCACCTGAAAGGCGAAGACGAATCCGAATGCGTCCGAGGCAAGTTCTCCGAAAACGAATTCGCTGCCGGCGCGGCTGAACTCGAGCAGGCTCGCCACGCCGTGGGCCAGTGCCGCAAGCGCTGCCTCGCCGGCTGGCAGGTAAAGTACCAGGGCGCCGAACGCGGCCTGCAGGGCAAAGGCGCCGCCGACGGTACGCCAGTCGATGCCCCGTCGATGCGTGG
Organism: Candidatus Azophilus sp.; assembly: GCA_965221465.1. Taxonomy (GTDB): domain Bacteria; phylum Pseudomonadota; class Gammaproteobacteria; order Pseudomonadales; family Azotimanducaceae; genus Azophilus. The sequence continues at coordinate 2,988,729 of OZ244892.1, read as the reverse complement.
AAATGAGCCAGGCGAGCGCGGGCAGAACAAGGATGCCGATGAGGCCGGTCACGTTTACCTTGCCGAGGAAAAGAAGGCGCCTGGCAGTATACACAGCGGCTGCAGCGTGGATTCCTGTCCAATGAACGGAATGCCACCGGAGCGTCGCCGACAGGCTTTGTAGTCCAGTGCAGGAATGGATATCCCTCGCCACCGAACGCACCCGCTCGTCGCGCCGACAGCCAGTCGAATCTCATGGCTCGTTCATCGAAGATGCGTCAGGCGACCGGCGCGGCATTGTGCACGCCACCCACATCGACCATCATGTTCGTTGCACAGACAGAAACCGGGAGGTGTCAGCGTGAGCGAAACCGGCCTTTTCTCGAGAATCATCGGCCTGCCCCTGCATTGGCAGATCGCCATCGCCCTGGTGCTGGCTGCCCTGGCCGGGTGGCTGGCAGACGAATCCACGATGCTGTTGGGCGCCTCGCTGCTCGACATTTTCGACTTTTTCGGCGGCCTGTTCCTGAATGCGCTGAAGATGGTCGTGGTGCCGCTCATCCTGTCGTCGATCATCGTCGGGGTGGGCAACATGGCCAGTCAGGGCGCGTTCGGGCGCGTCGGCGGCAAGACCCTCGGCTTTTATCTGGCCACGGGGCTCCTGTCGATTCTCACCGGCCTGATCATGGTCAATGTCATCGCTCCGGGGGAGACCGAGGCAGCCCGGGCGCTCGCGGCCGCCCTGCCGGACGCATCCCAGGTCATGGGCAAGGTGGAAGGGCGCGGCGTCGCCGACCTGGTGGACGTGATCGCGCGGGCAGTGCCGTCGAACATTTTCGAGGCGGCGCTGGAGGTGCAGTTGCTGGCGCTGATCTTCGTCGGTGTGGTGTTCGGCTATTTCCTGTCGCGGCTCGATGGGCCGGGGGGTGAAACTCTGCGGAATTTCTGGGTCGGCGTCCACGATGTGATGATCATGATCACCATGTGGATCATGCGTTTCGCGCCCATCGGCGTATTTGCACTGGTGGGCAAGACGCTCATCGTGTCGGGGTTTGCGGCACTGGAAGCCCTGGGTCTCTTTTTCGTCACGGTTCTGCTGGCCCTGGCGGTGCACTTCGCGGTCTGGCTGCCGCTGCTGCTGCGGCTCTTTGCGGGCGTGAAACCCTATGCCTATTACGGCAAGGTCGTCCCGGCGCAATTGACCGCATTCTCCACCGCATCGTCATCGGCGACGCTGCCGGTGAGCATGAACGCCGCGGAGCAGGCCGGCGTCTCCAAGCGCGTTACCGGTTTCGTGCTGCCCCTCGGCGCCACGGTCAACATGGACGGCACGGCGCTCTACGAGTGCGTGGTGGTGATCTTCATTGCCCAGGTGTATGCGCTGGTGTCCGGCGTCGAGTTCGGATTTGCCGAACAGTTCATCGTCGTGCTGCTCGCCCTGCTCACCTCCATTGGCGTTGCCGGCATACCGGCGGCGAGCCTGGTCGCCATCGCACTGATTCTGCCGGCGGTGGGCCTGCCAGTGGAGGCGCTGGCAATCGTCCTGGCCGTCGATCGGATCCTTGACATGTGCCGAACCGCGGTCAACGTTACCAGCGACCTGACGATTACAGCGCTGGTGGCCCGTACGGAAGGCGAACAACTGCCGGGTTTGCAGGCGACGGAACCGGCCGCTGCCTGACAGCCCGTACGCTGGCGCTGGCATCGAGATGCTGTTCGTTCGATCCGGCACCGAGAACCGGTATGCACTTACCGCACACCGGTTCTCTCCCGGCGAGACGCTGCGCCCTGCAGGTTCGCAGCAGGAAGCTGGTGAGGTTTTCGGGCTACCGGTCGTGCGGGCGCGCCAGCTTCAGCACGGCGTCGAAGAAGCGCTGGCGCAGGGTGTCGCTGGCGCTGCTTTTGGGCCCGAGGCGGCACCAGGCTTCAGCGAGTTCCCGGGGCTCCTTTTCGGCGGCGCGTTGGCCCATGCTCTGATTCAGGGCTTCCACCTGCACTTCCAGCCGTAGCTGCCGGTCTGCCGGCGGCGACTCGATGCCGGCCAGCAGTTCCGCCTCGAGGGTGAGGCGGTGCAGTGCCTGAAGCGGTTCGTCGGCGCCCGTCGCAGGCCGATCGGCAAAATCGGCTGCCGGAGCATCGATAACGCGGCCTTCGGCTTCCGCCCGGCTGACCTCGATGTCCCATGCCTTCAACTGCTCGAGTTCTTTGCACTGTTCCTCGATCTCGCCGGCCAGGATGAGCTGGTTGTAGCTGCGGGCAATGTCGTCGAATCGCCTGTGCAGGCTGCGTTCCACGCGCTGGGGCAGCCGAATGGCATTCAGTTCCGCTCGCAGCCGCGACAAGGTGGCTCGGTCTGCGGTTGCGGCACTGGCCTCGCGAACTTCCCGCTGCATCGTTTCGCAGATGGCTTCTGCCTGGGCAATGGCCGATTCCCGCTCGCTGTCGGCCTGTTTGCGGTCGGATTCCCGGGCTTCGAAGATCAGGTCGCATTGTTCCCGGAACTGGCGCCAGAGTTTCTGGTCGGGCTTGCGTGGCGTCATGCCCACGTCGCGCCATTGGCGTTGCAGGGCTTTTGCTTCGCGGATCTTGTCCGGCAGGCCGGCATCGCCGGAAGCCAGCTTCTGTGCGGTTTCCACGATCGCCTGCTTGGCCGCAAGATTGGCATCCCAGACCTTCTTCACCTGAACGAAAATGCGTTCCTGCAATGCCTCGAACCGGGCGTCGATCTCCTTGGCATGCCGGCGGTCTACCGGGTGATGGGCACGCCACTCGTCCCGGGCGGCCCGCATGATCTGCTCGGCGGCGCGCATGTCGGCGCTTGCCCAATCCACGTTGTCGAGGTATTCCTCGAGCTGCTCGCAGATGCGCCGGCACTCGGCCAGGTTGCGCTTGCGCAATTCGGCCTGCTCGTTGAAATGCACCCGGCAGGGCTCGAATGCCTGCTCCGCATAGCGATTGAACCGGGCGTGCATCGAGCGGGTGCCGTGGCCTGAAATCGGGCCGAGTGCATTCCACTCGGCGCGCAGGGCTTTTATGCGGTCTGCCTGGTCCTTGGCATTGGCAGGTTCCTGCTCGGCCAGGGCCTGCATGCTGTCGAGCAATTCCTGGCGTTTGGGAGACGTGGCGAATGCCTGCCAGTCCTGCAATTCCTCCACCCGGGCCGCCGCGGCAAGCAGCGCCTTTCGATGCGGTCGCACCACAGTCTCGGGCAGGGACCGAGCCAGCTTGCGAGCCGTGCCCAGGGTGGATTGCGCCGGCTTCAGGTGGCCCTCTTCGACGCCGGCTACGGTTTTTTCGATGGCATTGGCCAACTCGCCCTCGAGACGCTTCCGACAGTTGGCGAGGTGCGCGCAGAACGTATCGATGCGGGCAACCGCGTCTTTTGCGGACTGCAGCGATTCGGGCAGGGATGCCCAGGTTGGCCAGTGAACGGCCTCGATTTGCCGTTGCAGTTGGCCCCGGGCACGCTCCAGTTCGCGCTCCTGCTTCCAGAGTGCCTGCAGGGCTTCGGGGTCCTCGGGCAGGCTATCGTCGTCTGCCGGAATCTCGACCTGCCGGAACCGGGTGTTCTGCAAGCGGTCTGCACCTTCCACCCATTCGCGGTAGCGTTGGCTCACCGCTTCGAAGAGCGCTTTCTGGTCGTTGTCGGGCTGGGCGCGGTCGGCCTGGGCGAGCCAGTCGCCGGCCAGTTCGTCGTGCATGGGTTTCAGGCCTGCCGGCGGTTCCCCCGCGAGCAATCGCTCATCGAGAGCCCGGAGTTCGGCGACGAGTGCATCGAAGCTCCGCAATCGGTTGCCGGACGATTTCTCGTTGGCTGGCTTGGATGTGGTCGTTGCGGTTTCGTCGTCTCCGGCCTCCGATACGGACGCTGCATCGACGGCGGCCTGCCACTCGTTCAGGTTCGGGATTGTCAGGCCGTAGCGCGCCAGCGTGGGCTCCCGGTCGCGAATGCCGCGGATGCATTCGGCCAGCGCGCGCTGCAACTGGTGGCTGCGTGCCGGCGAGGCGTCGGCGCTTTCGCGGGCGAGGGCGGCCTCGAGTTCCTCGGCGCGGGCGCGAAGTTCCTCTACCGCGCGGTTCGACCCCCGCAGGTCGTCCAGTTCGGCACGGGCGATGCGGTTGACCTGCTTGTCGCGATTGCGGGACTCGCGCTCCAGGGCGGACAGGCCGGATTCGCCGAATGCTCTCACCCTGGGCAGCAACGTCTCGCGAAACGCGCCGGGACAACTCACGAACAGAGCGGCGGTTTCCTCCGCTGTCGTTGCCGCGCTCACTGCTTCCAGCGCGGCCTGCGCCGAGGTGGCCGCGCGCATTTGTGCCCGGCGCACCGCCGGGTGATCGGTGCTTGCGCCGAGGGTGGCGAGTCGCGCCGCAGCGGCATCGGCGACGTCTGCATCGTCGAGCAGCCGTTCGAGCAGGCCGCGGTCGTCCACCCAGACCAGCGCTGCCAGACGTACGCGGCGGTCTGTATCCTGCCGCGCGCAATCGGCGAGCCGGTCGCGAAGTTTCTCTGCCTTTTCGGGTGTCAGCGCCTCGATGGCGCCGAGCCGTTTGTCAGCTCGTGCTGAAGCAAGCGGGTTCCTGCCCTTGAATAGTGTCGATAGCATGGCTGTAGCGTCTCACGTCGATACCGCGCAATGGCGCTACAAACCGTTGTGCGTTCCGTCGCAGAGCGGCTTGCGGCTGCTTTGCTTGCAACCGCAGAAATAGAGCGTTCGGTCCTTGTCCGCCTCATACGACAGGGGCGTGAATCCCGTTCCCTGGTGTGAACCGTCGCAGAGGGGCTGCTTGCCGCTCCGGCCGCAAGCGCACCAGAAATATTTCTCGCCGCTTCTGACTTCGATGGGATAGGGGGCCTTTTGTGCAATACGGGGTTGTTCACTCATGATCGCGCGCCTCAGCAATTCGGCATGTGGTTTCGGCCTGGGTCGGGTTAGCTTCGTGCCCGGGCCTGCAGGCGAAACAGGGTAACGTAAAACCACGTCGAGGTGGTGGGCAAGCTCCTCAGGAAAACTCCCTCCGTTCCCACCAGGGGAAGAACTCCGGCATGTCCGCACTCACCTTGCCGCGAAATGCGGGGGGACGTTTCTCCAGGAATGCCTCCACCCCCTCCTTGGTGTCCGGCCCACGCCCGAGGTGATAGATGGCCCGGGAATCCAGGTTGTGCGCTTCCACGGGGTGGTCGGCGCCGAGCATGCGCCACAGCATGTGTCGGATCATGGTGACCGACAGCGGGGAGTTGTTGTCGGCGATTTCGCGGATGATGGCGTGTGCGGCCGGCAGCAGGGCGTCCTGCGGGTGCAGGCTCGTGACCAGCCGGGCATCCAGGGCTTCGCCGGCATCGAACACCCGGCCGCTGTAGCACCACTGCAGTGCCTGGCTGATGCCGACGATTCGCGGCAGGAACCAACTCGAGCAAGCCTCCGGCACGATGCCGCGCCGGGCGAATACGAACCCGAAGCGGGCATCGTCGGCTGCGATGCGCACATCCATCGGCAGGGTCATGGTAATGCCGACACCGACCGCGGGGCCGTTGATGGCGGCGATGATCGGCTTGCGGCACTCGTAGATGCGCAGCGTCAGCAGGCCGCCGCCGTCCGGCTGCAGTCCACCGGGGCGGTCCGGACGGGCATCGGCATTGAAGGTATTGCCGCCCGAGCCCAGGTCCGCGCCGGCGCAGAAGCCGCGGCCGGCTCCGGTGACGATGATGCCGCGCACAGCGTCATCGGCATCGGCCGTATCGAGCGCATCGGTCATCTCGAGGCGCATTTCGTTTGTGAACGCATTCAATCGATCGGGCCGATTGAGAGTAATCGTCATGATACCGTCGGCGATGTCGGCGATAATGGTGGAATGGGTCATGGAGTTGCTGCCGCTGTTTTGTGAAGAGTTGCCAAATGGTGCCCGAGTGAACGGTCAATTTCGAGAGACGAATGGGGGAACGCCGCGAAGCGTGCGCCCCCCTGGCGGACGGCGAGAGCCGCAATCGCGACGCCAATCCTCCAGCGCGCGGGCGGATATCGGCACGGGGCTTGCGTGGCTCGACACCATTCTGGCGGAGATTCCGGACGGCCGGGGCGGCGTCATGGCCGACGACGCCGCTGTCAGGGGCAGGGCATTGGCTCTCGAGGTCCGATTCGAGGCGCTCCAAGCCCTGGAACGACGTGCGTCGGGCGGGGACGAAGGGAGGTCCGCGGAGAGTGTCACGGCGATCGTTTCGGGCATTCTCCGCGCTGAACTGGATCGTGACCTGTGCGCCCTTGCGGTCGATGTGCTCGGCTACCATGCCCTGCCGGCCCCTGAGGAACTGCCCGGCGACAACGAGGCGCCGGTCGGCGGCACTTATGCCCGATTCTTCAGAAAGGGTATGCTTGTCCGCTTGTTCGATTCTCCGCAACCCCTGGACGCACCGCGAGACCGGTTGGCCGCGCTCCTGTTCGGCGCCCGGAACAGCGGGGATCGGGGCAATAGCGACAATCCAGGCAAGGAAAACTGATATGGATTTCTCGTTTTCCAACGAACAGACGCTGCTTCAGGAGAGCATTGAGCGGTTCATCCGCAACGACTATTCCTTCCCCGCACGGCAGGAGATCGTCCGCGGCGAACTCGGCTACGATGCCGGCAACTGGCAGGCCTTTGCAGAACTCGGCTGGCTTGGCGTGCCCTTCCCGGAATCCGACGGCGGCTTCGGAGGCAGCGCCATCGAAAGCATCGTCATGTGCGAACAGTTCGGCAAGGGGCTGGTGGTGGAGCCCTTTCTGGCCACGGTGGTGCTGGCCGGTGGCGCGATTCGCATTGGTGGCGACGAGGCGCAGCGGGCCGCCTGGTTGCCGGGCATTGTCGGCGGCACCGTGCAGGCGGCGCTGGCCTTCGCGGAACCCCAGGGGCGCTACAACCTGGCGGACCTGGTTACGACGGCAGAGCGAACCGACAGCGGTTACGTGCTGAATGGCCACAAGGCGGTGGTGTTGAACGGGCCCGCGGCGGATGTGCTGGTGGTGTCCGCGCGCACCGCCGGGGAACAGCGCGACGCCTCCGGAGTCTCGCTCTTCATCGTGCCGACGGATGTCCCCGGGCTCTCCCGGCGGGACTATCCCACCGTGGATGCGTTCCGAGCCTCCGAGGTGATGCTGGAGAACGTCGAGGTCGGCGAGCAGGCGTTGCTCGGGGAGGCGGACAGCGGGTTGCCCATCCTCGAACGGGCGGTCGACGAAGGCACGCTGGCGGTGGGCGCCGAGGCGGTGGGCTGCATGGAGGTGCTCTACAAGGACACGGTGGAGTACTGCAAGACCCGCGAGCAGTTCGGCCAGCCGATCGGCAAGTTTCAGGTGCTGCAACACCGCATGGTCGACATGTTCATGGAGCACGAGCAGGCGAAATCCCTCATGGTCATGGCGGCCATGCGCATGGAGGAGGGCTATGGGCCCGAGGCGCAGAAAGCGGTGTCGGCGTTCAAGGTGCAGGTGGGCAAGGGCGGCCGGTTTGTCGGCCAGAATGCCATCCAGCTGCACGGCGGCATGGGCATGACCGACGAGCTTCGCATCGGCCACTACTTCAAGCGGCTGACCGTGATCGACACGCTGTTCGGCAACGTCGACCACCACCTCGAACGATTCGGTTCGCTCTGATGCCGCGTTGGGCCCGGGGCGGCTCGTCGGCGACCATACCGGCGTGGTTTTTCGAGGCCGTCGAGACGGAAAGCGCGGTCGAAACCGTCGAGGTGGAGGGCTGCGATGTCGTCTGGCGCCGCTGGGAGCAGGATGGCGGCCGCGACATGCTGCTCGTTCACGGCATGAACGCACATTCGCGCTGGTGGGACTTCATCGCCCCGCAACTCACCGATGCCTACCGGGTGGTGGCCATGGACCTCACCGGCATGGGCGATTCGGACTACCGCTACGAGTACGATGCGGCCACCTACGCCCGTGAAATCATCGCTGTCTGCGACGCGGCGGGTTTGGCCGAAGACGTCATCGTCGTCGGCCACAGTTTCGGCGGCAACATGGCCACCAAGGCAGCCAACCTTGACCCGGGCCGCTTCGGCGCACTCGTCCTGGCCGACTCCGGATTGCGCCATCCCGATGAACCATGGCCGGATTACCCATCCATGGGTGGCCGGGCCAAGGTCTATCCCGACCGGGAGACGGCCTTGGCGCGATTCCGGCTGCAGCCGCCGCAACCCTGCGAAAACGCCTATATCCTTGAATACATTGCGCGCCATTCCCTGATGCCCGTGGACGGCGGCGGCTGGGCCTGGAAGTTCGACGAAGACCTGCCGAACGTGCTTAAGGATGCCGAACGGGAGCCCGCGGACTATACCAACCTGACCTTGCCGGTGGGGCTGATCTACGGGGCCGAGAGCGACCTGTTCACGGAGAAGACGCGGGAGCATCTCGAAACGCTCATTCCCGGAGACGTGCCCGCCGTCGCCATCGAGAATGCCCGGCACCATCTGTTTCTGGACGAGCCGCTGGCGTTCGTGGACGGCTTGCGCGCACTCTGCGAATCGCTCCGGAGTTAGCCGGCAATATCGCCGAGGGCCAAGCCTGCGCGACCGCATCGGCGGCGAGAGAGCGCATCGGCGAGTGCAGAAGGATGCCGGTGAGCGGTGCGGGTCAGAATCGAAGGCGGTGCGCCTTTCCGATTTGCCGTAGTGTCGATTCGTCCACCCCGGCTTGTGCGGCGAATCTCGGCCACAACGCCACTGCCGAGACCACCTGGTCCACCGCGCGCGTCGCGGCAGCTTTTCGAAGCCCGGCAGTTTGCGCCAGGCGCTCGAGGTCGCTGCGCTCGAATCCGTCCCGCTTGCCGGCCGCGCTCATCTGGTGCACGCGTGTCCAGGAGCCCCGGGGGTTGTAGGCATAGGCCAGGTCATAGGCCGGCGACAACCGCCAGGTTCCCCGGCGGTCCATCAGGAACGAGATGTTCTTGACGTGATCGTCCTGATTTCGCGCAACAATGTTGAACACCGTGCGCCGATACTGCTCCTCCACCACCGACATGCCGAGCCCGAGCGCACGGATGGTCTCGAACACCTGTTCGTAGGCGTGGGCGCCGGCCAGGTTGTAGTCGAGGTGGCGCATCGCTGCGAACGTCTGCATGTGGACCTTGCGCCCCCGGGCGTCGCGGTCGAAACGCCGCGTCATGAAGTGGCTGCGACCGCCTTCGCGTTGCAGGCGGCACTCCGACATGTCGATTCCGGCGTCCCGGGCCATGAGGTGATAGGCGTACTCGATGCAACCGTAACCGAGCGACTCCGACAGTTCGGCGTCATCGGGGTTGGAGACCCCATCGAACTTCAGCAGCCAGTGCTCGAATCCCTCATCGGCGTCCACCTGGCCGGAGCGAAATTCGCCTGTCTTCCGATTCCAGGCCAACACCGCCTTTGCCCTGGCGCCGCCGGCGGAGGTGCCGACGCTGAGAATGTCTTCTAACGCCCTGGCGTCGTCCTGCCCGCCCAGCCTTCCAGCCAGGAGGCTGCGTTGCTCCAAAACGCGGCTGGCCAGGTCCGCCAACTCGGCAACCTCGACCTTGCGGCGACTGTCGGGCCGCGCTAGCACCGGCTCGAACTCCAGCGCCCCGACGCCGCGAGCACCGATGTAACAGAGCCGGTGTACGGGGCTGAAATCCTCCAGGCTGCGCCCCGTCTCGGCAAGCCAGGCATCGATGAGTGCGTTCCCGTAGCGGTCCGGCAGGGCATCGGCCAGGAGGCCCGGCAATCCCTTGAACGCATCCTGGCCGAGCCCCGGAAATTCGTACGGCCCCTCCCGCACCGGCATGGCGAATGGAGCGACCTCGATGCCGGCGACCAGGAACTCGGGGTCGTATTGAAATGTGCCGATGCCGCGGCCCGCATCCCAGGAAACCGCGCCGATACGGCGGCCCCAGAGAATCACGCTTGCATCAGTCATCGTGTTCGTCCGACCAGGTCCAGGGCTCCCCCGGTGCGCGCGCCTTTGGCGGCCGTGCGCGTCGGCGTTCGCCACGCCGAGCGTCTACCCGCTCGATCGGCCGGATTGACCGCTCAGGAATTGCGCTCGTCAGTGCTTCCGTGAGCCCGAGAGCCATCGCGACCCGCAGGAAGTTGTCGAGGCTGCTCGACTCGCCCGCCTCGATGCGGCGCAACGTTCGCAGACCGACCCCGGCGGCGTCCGCGAGCGCCTGTTGCGTCACGTTCCGCGCAAGGCGCTGCCGGGCGAGCCGGGCGCCGAGTTCGGCGCGCAACGATTGCGATGTCCAAATCGCAGCTTTGTCTGAGAAAAGTGCCAATGTCGGCCTCTTGATCGGTTTATTGTCCGTAAGCGGCTAAATTTTACCTTTAGAAACTGAGATTATTCAATAAGTCACATATGGCCTTTTAAATTCCATATATTCATATAAAGAACATATATGGCCTATTAATCCAATAAGACCGTATCTCCCACCTGCAGCATGCGCGTACCGAAGATTGCGACGTGCGGGGTTGGTACCAGGCGCGAGCGGTCCTCAGACAGCTTCAATCAACGAATACGGCTTAAGGCAGGAGATTTCGTAGCGGCAATGTGTCCTTGCAGCGTCCCACAACCCCGGTACGAGACTTTTCCGAACGGTTCGTGCGAATAACGCCGATTCGTTGGAGTGCCGCTGCGGGTGCGCCGGGCGGTAATCTGGAATTGGGCACGGTGCCGGCCGATGTCTCCGTCGTCGAATTGCTGCGCCAGGCAAGAGGCTCCTCGAGTTGTTTCCGTTGCTGATTAGCTGTGCAGTTTCGGCAATTGCTAACATGTCTGACGTTGGCGACCCACTCCCTTCCCTGATAGCAGGGCAATGTGGGGGTTCGCGCAGACCGTGTCGGAAATCGACGAAGCAGAAGCCTGCTGGAGACGGAAATGCCCTGGGATCGGCTCGGGACCGTAGCGGTCATCGACGTGGAAACTACCGGATTGGACCCGAATTCCGATCGGATCGTCAGCGTGGCAGTAATTCGGATGGAACTAGACCCCAATGGAGAGAAACTAAGCGGCGACTCCTTGACGGCCGTAGTCGATCCGGGCAGACCGATCCCCCGGGAAGCGTCAAGGGTCAACGGATTTACTGACAGAGACGTGGCCGGAAAGCCGGCCTTTGCCGACGAAGCCCGGGAGATTCGCGATTTCATAGGTGACTGCGAGTTGGTGGGTCACAATGTCTCCTTCGACAAGCGTTTTCTAAGCGCCGAATTCAAGCGAGCCGGAGTCGAAACCCTTCATCGCAACCGCTCGCATTGCACCATGCTCGGAGCCTGTGACTGGCTTGCTGAAATCACCGGATGGTGGTCATCGCGCCGAATCGGCCTGGAAAGGGCGCTGGAAATCTTCGACCCGCCATCTCGCAATTGGAAAGCCCATGACGCACTCGAAGATGCAAAGTCGACGGCAAGGCTTGCTACTCGTCTGTGCCAATTGGAGGTGTTGCCAAAGTCCCGCACTGGCGATTTGCGGCGACACATTCGAGATCACGCATCGACCCGTCAGCACAGCCTAACGCGGAGACGTCGACACCAGCATGTTTCCAGAAAGTGGCGTCGCAAATCGTCTAAACCATTCTACCGCCGAATTTGGTTCTGGGTTTTATTTCTATTGGTCTGGGGATGGCTTTCAAACGGTTAGGGACTGAATGGCGGCGAGGATGGTTCGCAAGAGTCTCAACGCGTGTTCTACTGTCGCGGGATGTCTGAATTCATCGGGGAGGATTCTCCATGAGTGAGATCTTCAATGTCTATTGCGATGAGTCCTGCCACCTGGAGCATGACCGTCAGAAGGCCATGGTGCTGGGCGCCATCTGGTGTCCGCTGGACAAAAGCCGAAAGATCGCGGTACGCCTGCGGGAGATCAAGCAAATACATGGGCTTGCGCCAGGGTTTGAAGTGAAGTGGACGAAGGTTTCTCCAGCCAAGGCGGGACTATATCTGGATTTGGTGGATTACTTTTTCGATGACGAAGATTTGCATTTCCGGGCGTTGATCGTGCCGGATAAAACGAAGCTGCGGCACGACGCAATTCCCGGTCAGGATCACGACACTTGGTATTACAAGATGTACTTCGACATGTTGAAGGTAATCTTCCGCCCGGACGCCCACTACCGGGTCTACCTCGACATCAAGGACACCCTGGGCGCGGAGAAGACGGCCAAGTTGCACGAAGTGCTTTGTAACAACATGTATGACTTTTCGCGCAACGTCATCGAACGCTTGCAGCTCGTCCACTCCCATGAAATCGAACAGATGCAGCTAGCGGACTTGCTGATTGGCGCGGTGTCGTACCTCAACCGTGATTTACACGGCGCCAAGACCAAGGAGGCCCTGGTTGCCAGGGTGCAAGAACGCTCCGGCTACAGTCTGCTGAAGACCACCCTCTACCGGGAAGAGAAGGTCAATCTTTTCCGCTGGCAGGCGAGTGAGGAGCAGAGATGACGGATGAGTCGGATTGGCTGCCGCCACTGGTGTTATTCTCTGACTATGGTGGCGATTGGGATTCATACCTGGATGCCATCTTTAGCTACTTCAAACAGGATTTCGTGGATAGCAAGCCGGTGTTTCGGGGGCGCCGCCTTGGTCTGAAACGACACCCTTTGACGCACGGGAAAGAAGCCACCTTCTGGCACATGATTCAGGAGGGCGCTGTTGAAGAGGACCGGATGCCTGGTTTTCGCCGCTGCGAGCGGATTCGCTGGCCGAGGCCGATCATCGAGCACGATGCTGACGAAGCGATAAAGGTTTGGCCAAACCGGCGCCGGAGAGAACAGCGGATCTGTTTGTGGTTTGAGCAGGAGAACTATCTGGTGATTCTGGCGGACCGTGGGGACTATATCCTGCCGTGGACGGCCTACTTGGTAGAACAACCGCACAGACAGCGCAAGTTACGAAGAGAATACGAGGAGCATTGCCGGAACAAAGACCGAAAAGGCTGAAGCCGCCCCGAAGGACGACTTCGTTACTCCTTCTACACATGGCAGATGAGCTGTTTACATTATCGGCATCAGCCCGGAAAAACTCAAGGTGTTGTAACGACCCAAGCCGCTCCAACTGATAGGCGTTAGCAGCCCATCGAAATGGTCAAAGCACTCCCTTGTCGAAGCCGCGCCCTGGTGGTGCGGCTTGCCATTGCCGAGACTGAAGCCGGAGTCCGAGAGATTACAACCGGCCAGCATTGATCGACCGCAATTGCGAAGCTTATCGTTTCAATTGTTTGGAGCTTAGCGGCTAGCTGCCCACGTCGAGATGCTTGTCTCGGAGCCGAACAGACGTCTACGTTTGGTTGTTAGTTTTCCAGTAGACGTAGTTCCTCGATTCGGTAGGCCATGGCTGAAATCGAGACCTTGAATTGTTCATGGAGAGGAACGACCGGCTTGCCGCTGAAATCGTTGCTGCATTTCGCAAAGTTGCGAGCCGAGACATGCGAGTTTGCGGGCTCTCTCAATACCCTTTCATGGTCATTGGGGTCTAACCAAAAAGCAATGTCATCGTTTATCTTTATCGGCGGAGCAGTCAAGAAAGTCGCGAGTATTCTCTTTTTCAGCAGGTTTTCGGGCATCAGATACAGACTTGCAAAGATGTCCGCTTGTCTCTCCTCCAGTGGTTGTTGCTGTCGTTCCTGGGATGGCCCTTCAATGGGTCTATCGCGATGCAATCCTAGCTCGGGGTGCAAGACGATGTGGCCTATTTCGTGTGCGCCAGTAAACCTGCGTTCAGCATTCGTGAATTGTTGGGAAATCCGTACCAACTTTTGTTGCGGGTCGACTAACCCTGCAGTTCGAAAACTACTCGCTGGCGGCCAGTTTGGAAAATCGGGTACTTCTTCGTACTGATAACCTAGCATCCTGGCTGCAATCGATGGGTCCAAAAGATCCACCGGATCATCGTCCGAGGTGAATTGCGGCCGTTTGCTGTTCCAGACCTTTCGGTGCAAGCTCTGTACAGCTATGACTATTTCACTCCTGCGACTCATCCATCAGTCCCAACTGAGTGCCCCGCCCGTCTGATACTCCGTCACGCGCGTCTCGAAGAAGTTCTTTTCCTTCTTGAGATCCATGATCTCGCTCATCCAGGGGAACGGGTTCCTGACGTTCGGGAATTGCTCGGTGAGGCCGATCTGGGCGAGGCGGCGGTTGGCGATGAATTGCAGGTACTCGGTCATCATGTTGGCATTCATGCCCAGTACGCCGCGGGGCATGGTGTCCTGGGCGTATTCGATTTCGAGTTGCGTGCCTTCGAGGATCATGCGGCGCGCCAGACCCTGAACCTCCTCGTCCCACAGGTGCGGGTTTTCCAGCTTGATCTGGTTGATGACGTCGATGCCGAAGTTCACGTGCATGGACTCGTCGCGCAGGATGTACTGGAACTGCTCCGAGGTGCCGGTCATCTTGTTGCGACGGCCCATGGAAAGGATCTGGCTGAAGCCGCAGTAGAAGAAGATGCCTTCGAGCACGCAGTAGTAGGCGATCAGGTTCTCGAGCAGAGCCCTGTCCGTCTCCCGGGAGCCGGTGGTGAAGGTCGGGTCGGAAATGTGCCGGGTGTACTTCAGCGCCCAGGCCGCCTTGCGGGCCACCGAGGGCACTTCCCGGTACATGTTGAATATCTCGCCTTCGTCCATGCCCAGCGATTCGATGCAGTACTGGTAGGCGTGGGTATGGATCGCCTCCTCGAAGGCCTGCCGCAACAGGTACTGGCGGCATTCCGGATTGGTGATCAGGCGGTAGATGGCGAGCACCAGGTTGTTGGCGACCAGGGAATCGGCCGTGGAGAAGAACCCGAGGCTGCGCTTGACAATGGTGCGCTCGTCGTCCGTGAGGCCGTCGTCGCTCTTCCACAGGGCGATGTCGGCGGTCATGTTGACTTCCTGGGGCATCCAGTGGTTGGCGCAGCCGTCGAGGTATTTCTGCCAGGCCCACTCGTACTTGAACGGCACGAGCTGGTTGAGGTCGGCGCGGCAGTTGATCATCGCTTTCTGGTCGACCGTGACGCGCTCGAGATTCTCTTCATCGGCGCCGGCGCTCGACTCGATGATCGCGGCCCGCGCCAGGTCTCGGGCGGTTGCCGATACGGGCTCCGGCTGCAGGCCGGTTGGCGCGGCTGCTGCCGGAGCAGGAGGGTTCGTCTGAACGGGGGATGCTGCCGCGGCGGACAATTGCTCGGCACCGTTCGACGTGCCCGGCACTGCTTTGGACTCGAGTGACGGTTCCGATACCTGCGGGCCGTGCGCGGGTTGCGGCGCCGCCGGCAGTTCCGGCGCCCAACGGTGGGTCACGGGTTCCGGCGCGGCCGGATGCGCCAGGGCGAGATCGCCCCCGTTTCGAGCGGTTTCATGGCCCCTGCCGTTTCCGTTCGCTGGTAGAGCCGCCGGTTCGTGCGCCTCCTGCACATCCTCCCTCACATCGGTGCGGTCGTATGGTGAAGGGTTGCCGTCGCGAATCGATGTGACTGACGAGTCGCCCTCGACTGCGATTGGCGCCGCAGTCGATTCCTCGACCGGGCCGCGCGCCGGAGTGGCTTGACTGGCATCGTCCTGGTAGTCGTCCCAACTCAGCATGTCTGTCTCTCCTTGCCGTTGGCTTGCGGTTTGGCTTTAGCTGGCGCAATCCCAGTCGAGGTGAACGTTGGACCGTTTTGTTTTCGGCGCCTTTCTCGGGGGTAGCGCGTCGAGCTGGCGGGCCTCGCCTCGAACTTCCCGATAATCGTGGCATCGCCTGCACGGGCGTTGGCACAGGCAGTTCGGCCAACTTTCTTCGTCGAACATTTCCAATTGCGTCGGCATTCTCGACTCCTTACTGGCAGGCTTCGCATTCCGGATCGTCGATGGAACAGGCGGCGGGCGCTGGCGCCGCATCGCCCAGTACGTGGCCGGCGTCGTCTGCCGGTTCGGCTGCGGCCGCGAAGGACTCTGCGGCATTCGCCGCATTCGAAGCCGTGGGCGCGGGGCCGCTCTGCACCGCATTCAGCGTGCCTCGGTCGAGCGTTGATTTCTCCGTACTGGTGGCCCCCAGGGCGCGCAGGTAATAGGTGGTCTTCAGCCCGCGCAGCCAGGCCATGCGGTAGGTCACATCCAGCTTCTTGCCGGAGGCTTCGGCCATGTAGAGGTTCAGCGACTGGGCCTGGTCGATCCATTTCTGGCGACGCGCCGCCGCGTCCACCAGCCAGCGAGGCTCCACCTCGAAGGCGGTGGCATAGAGCAGCTTCAGGTCTTCCGGCACGCGGTCGATGCGCTTCAGCGACCCGTCGTAGTATTTGAGGTCGTTGACCATCACCTGATCCCACAGCCCCAGCGACTTGAGATCGTGCACCATATAGGGATTGGCTACCGTGAACTCGCCGGACAGGTTCGACTTGACGTACAGGTTCTGGTAGGTCGGCTCGATGGACTGGGAGACACCGGTGATGTTGGCAATGGTCGCGGTGGGGGCGATGGCCATGACGTTGGAGTTGCGCATGCCCTCCGACTGCACCTTGCTGCGCAGCTTGCCCCAGTCGAAGGTGACATCGAAATTGGTTTGCAGATACTCCTTGCCCCGTTCCGAGCGCAGGCGCTCGAGCGAGTCGATGGGCAGCACGCCCCGGCTCCAGAGCGACCCCGAGAAGCTCGGATAGGTGCCGCGCTCCCGGGCGAGTTTCATCGATGCCTCGATGGCGAAATAGCTGACGGCTTCCATGGAGCGGTCGGCGAACTCCACCGCGGCCTCGGAGCCGTAGGGAATGCGCAACCTGTACAGCACATCCTGGAAGCCCATGATTCCCAGGCCCACCGGCCGGTGGCGCATGTTCGAGTTGCGCGCCTGATCCACCGAGTAGTAGTTGATGTCGATGACGTTGTCGAGCATGCGCACGGCCGTGCGCACGGTCTTCTTCAGCTTCTTCATGTCGAGACTGCCGTTTTCGACATGCTGCACCAGGTTCACGCTGCCGAGATTGCAGACGGCAATTTCCTCGCGGGATGTATTGAGCGTGATCTCGGTGCACAGGTTCGATGAATGCACGACCCCGATATGCTGCTGCGGCGAGCGGACGTTGCACGAATCCTTGAACGTCATCCACGGATGGCCGGTCTCGAACAGCATCGAGAGCATCTTGCGCCACAGATCGCCGGCCTTGACGCGCTTGTGCAGGAGCTTCAGCGCCTCGGCCTGTTCCTCGTAGTGCTGGTAACGGGCCTCGAATGCCCGGCCGTACAGATCGTGCAGATCGGGCACCTCGTTGGGGGAGAACAGCGTCCAGTGGGCGTCCTGGCTGACGCGTTTCATGAACAGGTCCGGAATCCAGTTGGCCGTGTTCATGTCGTGGGTGCGCCGCCGGTCGTCGCCGGTGTTCTTGCGCAGTTCGAGAAATTCCTCGATGTCGAGGTGCCAGGTTTCGAGATAGGAGCACACCGCTCCCTTGCGCTTGCCGCCCTGGTTCACGGCTACCGCCGTATCGTTCACCACCTTGAGGAAGGGCACCAAGCCCTGGGACTTGCCGTTGGTGCCCTTGATGTAGGAACCGAGCGCCCGCACCGGCGTCCAGTCGTTGCCGAGGCCTCCGGCCCATTTCGACAGCATGGCGTTGTCGTGAATGGCGTTGTAGATGCCGTCGAGATCGTCCGGCACCGTGGTGAGAAAGCACGACGAGAGCTGCGAGCGCAGGGTGCCGGAATTGAAGAGCGTGGGCGTGGAACTCATGTAGTCGAAGTTCGACAGCAGGTCGTAGAACTCGATGGCGCGTTGCGTCGGGTCGTCTTCCTCCACAGCCAGGCCCATGGCGACCCGCATGAAGAACACCTGGGGCAGTTCGAACTTGGTGTCGTCGGTGTGGCTGTGAATGAAGTAGCGGTCGTACAGCGTCTGCAGGCCGAGATAGGTGAACTTCAAATCCCGTTCCGCATCGATGGCGGCGCCGAGGGCATCGAGGTCGTAGTCGAGCAGGGCGTGATTGACCAGTTCGAGTTCGACGCCCCTGCGAACGAAGGCCGAGAGCGCCTGGGGATAGACATCCTTCATTTGCGCCTGTGTTGCCGAGTGGTCGCCCTCGGCTGCACCGGGCGCCCGTACGTCGAGAAATCGCAGGGCTTCGCTGCGCAACTGATCGAGCAGCAGCCGCGCCGTGACGAAGGAGTAGTTGGGCTCTTCTTCCACCAGCGTGCGTGCGGTCATGAGGAGCGCCGTGCCGACATCGCGGGCCGCAATGCCGTCGTACAGGTTGGCGAGGCTCTCGTCGATGATGCGCCCCGCATCGACGTCGCTCAAGCCGGCGCAGGCTTCAGCGACGATGGTTCGGATTCGGGTGACGTTGAGGGGTTCGACGCGGCCGTCTTCCCGGGTCACGGAGATGTCGGCGCGTTCCTCCGTACGGGTCTCTGCGCTGCGCGCCGCTCGCACACGGGCGCGCTCCTCCCGGTAGAGCACATAGTCCCGGGCGACCTTGTGCTCGCCGGAGCGCATCAGGACGAGTTCCACCTGGTCCTGAATCTCCTCGATGTGCACGGTTCCGCCGGACGGCAGGCGCCTTCGGAACGTGGCGCCGACCTGCTCGGTCAGCGCTGCCACCAGTTCGCGAATGCGGGGCGAGGCCGCGGCCGTTCCGCCCTCCACGGCGAGAAAGGCCTTCGTCATTGCGATGGCGATCTTGTCGTCCGTGTAGGGCACCACCTCGCCGGTACGCTTGATTACCTTGAGTCGACCGGGGGCGGTGGCGGCGACACTTGGCGTGAGCATCGGTGGCGACGTTGCGGGCGTGGATTGCGGGCTGGTTTCCCGGGTGTCGATCTGCATGGCGTTGGCTGTCTCCGTGTTACTTGCAGTGTTGCTGCGAAGCGGTTGGCAGCCGGCAGGCGGGCATTTGCGCCCGGCGAGCCCGCGACAGGCAACCACAACACCTTGTGGACGCCCTGCCGCCGACCGGTTGGCGGCCAACACCCCTCCTGCAGTGCGGTGGACCCGATTGCTCTCGCTGCTCGTTCCGCCGGAATTCGCATGCGGGCCGGCCTCTGGCTCGGGACCGGCTCAACCCTGCGAAACGCCATATGTTGGGTTACGCACCCCACGCGTGCACAACATAATGCGATCCCGCGGGTAATGCAAGTGGATAAGCTGTTGGATAACGACACCGATTTCCTGTGGGTAAAGCGCCCGAACCTGGGGATAATTCGAACGGGCGAACAGGGTGTCGGATCGGCCGGGCAGCACGGAATCCGCGGGGCTGACGCCGGCGGCGCAACCCCTATATATTGTGGTCGGTCAAATGCCGCCCGGAGGGAATCATGAGCCTGGTACTCGCCATCGATCAGGGAACATCGAGTTCTCGCGGCATCGTCGTCGACCTCGCCGCGGGGCGCTTCCTCGGCGAAGGGCAACGGGAGTTCAGCGGCCGCTTTCCTCGCGACGGCTGGGTGGAACAGGACCCGGAAGCCATCTGGAGCACCACCCTTTCCGCCTGTCGCGAAGCCATAGGCGCTGCCGGCGTCGCTGCCCGGGACATCGATGCCATCGGTGTGACCAACCAGCGGGAAACCACGCTGTTGTGGGATCGCCAGACCGGCGCTTGCGTCCATGACGCCATCGTCTGGCAGGATCGCCGCACGGCCGACCGCTGCGCCCGGCTGCGGGCAGACGGGCTCGAAGAGCATGTCATCACAGGCACCGGCCTGGTGCCGGACCCCTATTTCTCCGCGACCAAGCTGGCCTGGCTGCTCGATACCTACCCGGATTTGCGATCGCGAGCTGCGGCCGGCGAACTCTGTTTCGGCACCGTCGACACTTTTCTGCTCTGGCGTCTGACCGGGGGCGCCTCGCACATGACCGATGCCACCAACGCATCGAGAACCATGCTGTTCGATATCCGCCGGCAGTGCTGGGACGAAGAATTGCTGCGCTATTTCGACATTCCTGCCGAACTGCTGCCGGAAGTTCGCGACAGCGCCGACGAGTTCGGCGTCACGGAAAAGAAGTGGTTCGGCGCGGCGATTCCGGTTGCCGGCATGGCGGGCGATCAACAGGCTGCCCTGGTCGGCCAGGGCTGTTTCGAGGCGGGCGCCTGCAAGGTCACCTGCGGCACTGGCTGTTTCGTCGTGACCAATACGGGTGGGCAGATGCTGCGGTCGGGCGGCGGCCTGCTCTCGACGGTGGGCTATCGCGTCAACGGCGCGACGACCTATGCGCTGGAAGGCAGCGTCTTCGTCGCGGGCGCCGCCATCAAGTGGCTGCGCGATACGTTGGGCATCATCGCGACGGCGGCGGAAACCGAGTACATCGCGAGGGATACGGGCGCCGACACCCACGGCGTCTACCTGGTGCCGGCGTTCACCGGGCTCGGGGCGCCCCACTGGAACCCCGATGCGCGGGGCACCATTACCGGCCTGACGCTCGACAGCACCCGCGACCACATCGTCACGGCAACCTTGCAGAGCGTCGCCTACCAGACGGCAGATCTGCTCGATGCCATGGCACGAGACGGCGCCGCGGTCGAGCAGATTCGCGTGGATGGCGGCATGGCCGTGAACGATTGGCTCTGCCAATTCATGGCAGACATCCTGTCCGTGCCGCTGGCGCGGCCGCCGTTCGTCGAAACCACCGCACTGGGCGCGGCCACCCTGGCGGGTTTCGGGGCGGGCCTGACGGCAAGCCTGCACGAACGGGACTGGGGCACCGAGCGGTCGTTCGCACCGCAGATGCCTCGGGAGAGAAGGCAGGCACTACGCGATGGCTGGCGCACCGCCGTCCGGCAAACCCTGGCGGGCGCGGATTGAGCGGTTCAGAGTGGAAGCCATGCCACGAAGAGTCCACGGGGTGGAGCAACACTGGGAGCGACAATTGGTGCTGGCGACGCGGCTGGCTTGAATCTTGCCCGGTCGATCGAGGGGATCTTCAACTCAGCGTCGCAATTGCTCCGTTTTGCACGAGGTGAACGGTCACCGTGGTCGGTCATCCAGACGACCATGGTCAAAGTGGAGGCCAATGCCGAGGAAGTGAGTGTAGATGGCGACAAGTGAATTCAGATGAACTTCATCACCCACTCGATCGTTCGAATCATGTAATCGTGATACCAGGGCACGTCCGGGTCTCGATCCGGCACCTGGTAGAAATCCCGGAGCTTTTGCAGCCGTCGTTTCAGATCGGTGACGATGACATCGTAATCGCTTTGTCCATAGAGGTTGACGAGATCGTGAGGGTCGTTTTCGAGATCGAACAGCTCCCACTCGTTATCCTGGTAGTAGTGCACTAGCTTGTAACGTTGGCCACGGATACCGTAGTGACGCGCGACGCCGTGAAACCCCGGGTTTTCGTAGAAGTGGTAGTAAAGGTCGCGATCCCAGGGCATGTCGGGATTGCCAAACAGGTGTAACAAACTCACACCATGCATGGGCATCTCTGGCGCCACGCCGGCCGCTGCCAGAAGTGTCGGCGCGAAATCTATGTTCTGTACCAACGCATCCGTCTGACTCCCCGGCCGGATCATGCCTTCCCACTGGATCAGCAGCGGGGTTCGTGACGAGATTTCATCCATCCATCTCTTGTCGAACCAGCCGTTCTCGCCAAGAAAAAAGCCCTGGTCCGAGCTATAGATGACGATTGTGTTTGCCATCTGTCCGGTAGATTCAAGATGGTCCAAAAGCCTGCCGATCTGTCGGTCCATGCTTTTGATCGATGCCACGTAGGTCTTGATGTATCTCTGGTATTTCCAGCGCAACGCCTCTTCATCGCTTAAACTGGCCGCTTCATAAGCCGCGTTGCCTGCCGCGAATGCACTGTTCCAGAGGAGTTCCTGTTCCTCGTTCATGTTGAAGCCGGTGCTTAGTTTGACATCTGCATCTGTCATGTACTCGGCAATGCTCATGCGTGCATTTCTTCGTGCCTCGATCGTCTCGCCGAGGTCGCGAAACAAGGTGTCGGGTTCCGGTAGACGTTCGTCTTCGTCCCAGTCAGCCAGTTCTCGAGGCCCTGGCGTCCAGTCGCGATGAGGACTTTTGTGGTTGTACATCAGGAAAAACGGATCGTTGCTGTTGGCCACTCGTTGCAGCCAGCGGATTGACTTGTCGGTGACGATGTCTGCGACATAACCCGTAGTAACCTCCAGACCGGCAGCATTGCGAAATACAGGATTAAAGTAGCTCCCCTGCTCCCCCATGTTGTCGATCACCTCCCAATGGTCGAAGCCGACCGGATCGCTGAAGAGATGCCACTTGCCAATCACGGAGGTGCGATAACCCGCCTTCTGCAACAAGGAAGGCAGCGTCTGTTGTGTTCCATCGAATGGCGGCGACCACTCGTTGCTGTAGAAACCATTCGCGTGGCTGTGAAGCCCGGTCATCAGCGTCGCACGGCTCGGCCCGCAGATCGAGTTGGCGACATAGGCCCGATCGAACCGCATGCCGGCTGCTGCAATGCGGTCTATATTGGGTGTTTCCATAAGCGTAGTGTCGTATGCACTCACAGCTTTGACGGCATGATCGTCCGACAAGATGAAGACCATGTTGGGGCGAGCAGATTCGGCGAATGAGGCTGAAGCCCACAAGAGATTTACCAGCAAGGAAATCGTGGCAAGCGTTGACGTCTTCCTGGTATCACTCATCATGGCATTCCAAAAGTCCGCAGGGGCATTATAGCTACAGCCAGGTTTCAAGCTGAACCTTCGACTATGATTTGCGGGTATGGAACGGTTCCGGCACCGTGGACACCTGGCGCGCGAAGTGGCAGCAACTCATCTGCTTGAACTCTCCATTGAGTCGATGGCCGGGAAGGCGGCAGCGCCCCTCTATCGAGCGCCAACCGACGCCCCGCTTTGTAACAACCTCCGACTCTCGACGGCTCGGGAACGGATGAGGCAGGTGACGACATGACGAAACTGGAAGACCTGAAGGCGCGCTTCATGAAAGACCCGGCGTTTCGGGAAGAATACGCCCGCGTCGACGACGAATGTGCGCTCATCGAGGCGCTGGTGCGCGCCCGCACGACGGCGAAGCTGACGCAGGCCGAGCTTGCCCGGCGGCTCGGCACGACGCAGTCAGCGGTCGCACGGCTCGAAGGCGGCCAGGTATCGCCATCCTTTGCAACCCTGCGCCGCTACGCCGAAGCGACCGGTACCCGTCTGACGGTCGGGTTTGTGCCCACGGACGGCAGACGGGCATGAGATGCGACGGTGGGAACCCCCAAGCCGGCGCCCTTCGCGCAGCCGACAGTGCCCGACAGGCCAACATGATGGCGTGTGCGCACGATGCGGACGGCGATCGTTCGGGTGCCGTTTTTCGTGGCCTTCAGGGCGAAAGCAGGCAGGTCGTTGTCGATCGCGGTGGGTCCGTTCCGGGTTGCGTGCGGAGACTGCGCTTGTAGTATGAGCTCAGGGTGTCCAGGGAGCGGGAAGGATTTTGATCGGTTACAGACGAACGAATTTGGAAGGCAGGCGTCGTGCCCGCCGTTGAAGCGACGGCCGAGGGGCTCGATTCCATATTGGATGAAATCCGCGAGTTGGGGCTCGAATCTCATGTGACGGAACTCGATGCCTTTGGCCTCACGGTGTTGCCGCCCGAGCGGGTTGCGCCGCGGGAATTCACCGTTCGGCTGCGCGATGCCGTGCTCGATCTGGCCGAGCGTCGAACCGGGGTCCGGCCGGATGTCGAGCAGGGCACCACCCATGCCAACATGCCGGCCACTTCCGGCCAGACCGGCGAGGCCTGGATGTGGCACATCCTGTTCGACGACCCCGTCTTTGCCGAAGCGCTGATGAATCGCGCCTGCCTGGCGATGGTGACCTGGCTGGTGGGTTACAGCGCCAAGCTCTCCAACAGTTCGGCGCTGGTCAAGGGGCCGGTGGATTGGGACGGGCCGCCGCGGCCCCTCGGCCTGCACAACGACAGCCGCGGTGTACCGGCGCCGCTGCCGCCCTACTCGCAGTTTGCAAGCGCGACCTGGGCGCTCACCGACTATACCCTCGAGAACGGGGCGCTCGGCTACCTGCCCGGCAGCCACAAGCTGTGCCGCCAGCCGACGCCCGACGAAGCGCTGGAACAGGTTGTGCCGGTGGAAGCCGCGGCCGGGTCGCTGATCGTCTGGCACGGCAACACCTGGCACGCACCCTTCCCGCGCACGGCGCCGGGCTTGCGGGTGTCGATGCTGCTATATTTCTGCCGGGAGTACCTCACCACTCAGGAACGCTATCGGCAGCGTGTGCCGGAAGCGATGCTGCAACGTCATCCGCCGCGTTTCCGCACGCTGATGGGGCTCATGGACGGGTATGGCTGGGCGGACGAAGGGCCGGATGTGACGGTGCTGCGCAAGTCGCGTTCCGGGTACAGTCAGTACTCCTGAACCGGCGGCGGTTCAGCCGAGCGAGACCATGCCCGTCGGCCATGCGATCCGGTGTCCGCGGGCTTGCTGCCGGCCGGTTGAACGAGAGTCGATACGCAAATCGAATCCAGGGGAGGACCGATGATTCACAAAGGATCTGTACAAACAGTGCTCGGGCCCGTTGCGCCGGAAACCCTGGGCCTGACGCTGCCCCACGAGCACGTGCTGGTGGACATGACCCTGGGGGCCTGTTCGGCGGAGGCGATAATCGAGACCACCGAGTCGGGCAAGAAGGCGGCGAGCGTCCCCGAGGCGGGCTGGGAGAGCGGCGAGGACGGCCCCGGCACCGCGGCCACCTGGCGCGCAAAGTGGCAGCAGCCCATCTGCCTGGAGAACCGCGGCGATGTGGCGCGCAACTGGTTCTACTACGGCGACTACAAGATCTCCGACATCGAGGACGTGATCTACGAGGCCAATCTCTTCAAGCGCCACGGCGGCGGCTGCCTGGTGGATCAGACTTCCATCGGCCTCGGCCGCGACCCGAAGGGCCTGCAGCAGGTGTCACGGGCCACCGGGGTGCATATCGTCATGGCCACCAGCTACTACACCCAGGAATACCACCCGGAGCACGTCGCCACCCTGGATATCGATGCCTTGCAGCAGCGCATCCTGCGCGACCTCGATCAGGGCGTGGCAGGTGGCGTTCAGGCCGGCATCATCGGTGAGGTCGGGCTCGGCACGCAGATTCATCCGGACGAAGAGAAAGTGCTGCGCGCGTCCGCCCGGGCGCAGCGGGCGAGCGGTGCGCCGTTGAGCGTGCATCCGGGTTTCGGTCCCGACGCCATCTGGGCGGCGGTGCGGATTCTCGAGGACGAACAGGCCGACCTCTCCCGGGTGGTCATGTGCCACTGCGACCATCGCCTGGCGAGCCGCCCGGCGCCCCATTCCTTCGACCCCGAACCCTTTCTCGAGTTGGCGGCCACCGGCATGTACCTGGAATTCGACTGCTTCGGCTGGGAGGAGTCCTACCGGCAACGCAGCAATGTCGATGCGCCCAACGATGCCATCCGCCTGAACGAGATCATGGCGCTGGTGGAGGCGGGCTACGATTCCAGGGTGCTCATGTCTCACGACATCGCGCTGCAGCACTGGCAGCGCAAGTACGGCGGTCACGGCTGGCAGCACATCCCGGAGTCGGTGACGGCGCTCATGCGTTACAAGGGCTTCGACGAGGCGCTCATCCGGCGTATTGTCGTCGACAACCCCCAGGCGATGCTGACGATAGTCTGAGGAACGATCAGGCCAACTCGACAATACTCATGAGTAAAGTCGAGTCGATCTGAAAATGCGCGCGATCAGGGTTCCGCCACATTGCCGCTCGGCGTCGGTCAGGGAAGAACCTCTACGGGGTGGGGGCGCGGGGGCGTCGCGGGTTTGAGTTTCCGCATCTCCGGGATGTAGCCGGCAAGGGTCAGTTGGCGGTTGCCGGGGCTCGGGTGGGTACTCATGAATTCGGGCGTGCGCATGCCGCCGTGGCGCTGCATTTTCTGCCAGAGCGTCAGGGCTGCCAGGGGCTCGTAACCGGCGCGCGCGGCGATTTCGAAGCCCATGCGGTCCGCTTCGGACTCTGCCGCCCGGCTGTTGGGGAGCCCGACGGCCAGTGCGGCCGCCAGCGCCGTGCCCTGCAGCAGGCCGTGGTTGTCCGTGGCCACGGCGAGGGCGAGTGTGCCGACGCTCTGGGCGAGGGCCACGGACATGCGCTCAGCGGTGTGGTTGGCAACCGCATGGGATATCTCGTGACCCATCACCTGCGCCAGTTCGTCGTCGCTCAGGTCGAGCTTGTGAACGAGGCCGCTGTAGATGGCCATGCGGCCGCCGGCCATGCACCAGGCGTTGACGGTTTCGGGCCCGTCGATCAGGGCCACGCTCCAACGCCAGTCGGCGGTGTGCGGGTACTGCCGGACCGTCTCGGCGACCAGCCGGCCGGTGACGATGCCGACCCGCTCGGCCAGCGCCGGATCGTCGAGCAGCCTGTCATTTCGTTCGAGTTGCCGAACCGTTGAAATGTAGGCCACGCGGGACTCGGCGATCGCGGCATCGGGGGATACCAGCATCAACTGGCTGCGGCCGGTCGGGCTGGTGGCGCAGGCGCAGAGGATGGCGAGCAGAATCGCGTATGCAAGGGGTCGAAGGTTCATCGGCCCGGGCCTGGCGGGGCGGTAATCATTCACTCCCGACCCAGCCGCCACAGAGAAGCCAGATTGTTGCGCTGCATGTCCGAGGAGCCGCCGACGATGGGCATGCTGAGCAGGTCGCGCACGTTGCGTTCGATGTCGTAGCTGTCCGAGAGCGCATAGGCGCCCATTACCTGCTGACAGGCCAGCGCAATCTCGACGCCCATATCGGCGCAGAAAAGCTTGGCCATGCTCGTTTCGGCGGCGCACGGCCTTCGCTGGTGGGCGAGCCAGGCGCTGTGGTAGAGCAGGTGCCGGCAGGCCTCGAGCCGGGTGCGGGCGGTGACCAGCTTGTGGCGGATGGACTGGTGGCCGGCGATCGGCTTGCCGAACTGCACCCGCTCACCGGCATAGGCCCAGGCTTCTTCCAGCGCCGCCTGGGCGATGCCGAACGCGACTGCCGATATCTCGATTTTCTCGACATCCAGTGCTTCGCCGGCCAACTGTTGCCAGCCCCGGTTCCACATTTCGTCGCCGCCGACAATGGCGGAGAGCGGCAGTTCCACGTTGTCGAACCAGACGTCCGAAGAAAGCGTGTAGCGCAGGTTGATGTGTTCGATGGGCTGCATGGACAGGCCCGGCGAATCGGTGGGCACGAGCAGGAACGACAGGTTGCGGTAGCGATCGTCTGCCGGCCCGGAACGCACCAGGCAATAGATATAGTCGGCGAAGTCGGCGCCGGTGCACCAGCGCTTGGCGCCGTTGACGACGATCGTATCGCCCCGCCGCTCCGCCCGGGTTTCGACGCTCGCCAGGTCGCCGCCGACGTTCGGTTCGGAAAGCCCATAGGCGAAGGTGAGTTCGCCGCGGGCAAGGCGTGGCAGCAGTTCGCGTTTCTGCGCTTCCGAGCCGTTCTCCGAGATGTTGATGCCACCGTAGAACGCGGTGTGGATGAATGGGCCGGCCAGGAACGGGCCGGCGCGGCAGAGTTCCTCGATGGCGGCCACCGCGGCAAGGAGGTCCCGCCCCGAGCCGCCGTACTCCTCGTCGATGGTGAGCCCCATGATGCCGAGATCGCACAGTTTCCGGTGCAGGTCACGGGGAAAGGTGTGATTCCTGTCCCATTCGCGGCGCTTTTCCCGGGGCGCTTCGGTTTCCACGAATCGCTGCAACTGGCGCCGCAGTTCGCCGATGTGATCCGGTTCGTCGATGAATGTCTGCAGACCGATGGCGCTGATCTCCTGTCGGTTCGGCGGGTCCGCGCTACCGGAGGGGCGGCGCTTCACCCGGAACCTGGCTTTGTCGATACCCTTTGCCGACTCCTCCTACGGGTCGGCAACGCGCGCTTTGGCACCGCGCACCGACGGCGTTTGCTGCTCTCGCCGGCCTCGCCACGTCCAATCTGGAGACGGGTGCGATGCCGGTCACCGAACACCGAGTCGCTGCCACTCCGAGCTGCCGTCGCTGGGCGGGCGAGGACCTCAAATCGGGGTCCCCCAGTTGTTCTTGAAGAACAGTTCGGATACGGGCATGCGCGCGGTCGGCCCGTAACCGCCGGCCACGGGATATCCCATGGGCACGTGGGCGGCGGTGAACCAGTCGGCCTCGATGCCGAGCAGCTCGCGCACGGCGGGTTCGTCCATGCACAGCAGCGTGGTCAGCACGCATCCCACCCCCTCGGCTCGACAGGCCAGCATCAGGTTCTGCACGGCGGTGTAGACGGAGCCGCCGCCGACCACCGATGGCCGGTCCTGCCCGGAATCGGTGATGGCCATGAATTTCGGGTTGAAGCAGACCACGGCGACCACGGGTACGTCCCCGAAACGGGATGCGAGCCGGTCGCCGGCGGCGATGGTGCGCTCTTCCTGTTGGCGCACCTCTTCCGGTGCGTTGACAAAGCGTTTGCGGTAGACCTCGGTGAAGGCGTTCCAGCGCGCCGCGTAAAGCTCGCCCATGCGTTCCTTGCTCGCCCGGTCGTGCACCATGACGATGCGCCAGGGTTGCTGGTTGCCGCCGGTGGGCGCCCAGGCCGCCGCCTGCATGATCCGCTGCAGCACCTCGTCGGCAATGGGATCGGGCCGCAACCGGCGGATGGCGCGCTGCGTACTCATCAGGTCGTAAAGCACGTCGGTCGACATCGATGGGCTCCAGTTCGAGTCAGGCATGAGCCTAGCGCCTAAACCCGGCCGCGGCAATTGCCGGGCGTTTCCAGGAACGATTGTATTCGGATGGCCGGCGGCGCTTGCTGGCAGCACCTGGCGTGCCGGCACGCTCTGCATCCGCTGCCGACCCCCTGACACCGACCGCGTACCCGAACGCGTCTTGCCGGCTCCGCTCCCGGAGGGGGCAGGGGTTCAAATCGGCCCGGCAAGAAATGCACGCGGGTTCCACGGCAAGCCCCGATCGATTTAAATTGACGGCTTCGAAGCTCGATGGAAACGGGATGGAAGGTATCGACGAACTACGGGTCACCCGCTGGCTCGAAGCGCAGGTTCCGGGTCTCGAGGCGCCCCTCGAGTTTTCGCTGATCGCCGGCGGTCACTCCAACCTCACCTACCGGTTCACCGACCGCACCGGTTCGGCCTGGGTGCTGCGGCGGCCTCCCCTCGGCCAGATCCTGCAAAGCGCCCACGACATGGGCCGTGAGCACAAGATTGTCGATGCGTTGAGAGACTCCGGCGTGCCGGTCCCCGAGGCGGTGGGTCTCTGCCGGGATGCCGACGTCAACGGGGCACCCTTTTACGTCATGGGTTTTGTCGATGGCGATGTCCTGCACGATGCCGATGCGGCGGGTCGCCTCGACGATGCCGACCGTTACGCGACGGGCATGCACGCCATCGAGGTGCTCGCTGCCCTGCATGCCCTGGAGCCGGCCGACGTCGGGCTCGGCGATCTCGGGCGCCGGGAGGCCTACCTGGCCCGCCAGTTGAAGCGCTGGAAGCGGCAGTGGGAAGCCAGCAAGACCCACGAGATTCCGGAAATGGAACAGACCGCACAGCTGCTGGAAGAGCGGATGCCGGAGCAGATCGGCTCCGCCATCGTGCACGGCGACTATCGCCTGGGAAACATGATCGTCGGCGGCGGCCGCGTGCGCGCCGTGCTCGACTGGGAACTCTGCACCCTCGGCGACCCGCTGGCGGATGTGGGCTACCTGTTGAATTCCTGGGTCGGCCCCGGTGAGGAGGAGACGGACTCGGCGACCACGGCAGCCGGCGGTTTCCCGACGCGGGAGACGATCGGCGCACGATACGCGCAGCTCTCCGGCCGTGACCTGGACGGCATCGGCTACTACCGGGCCTTCTCGCACTGGCGTCTGGCGGCCATCGGACAGGGCGTCTACAAGCGCTACCTGGTAGGCGCCATGGGCGAGCGCGACGACTTCGACCTGGAGACCTACAGGAATTCGGTGACCCTGCGGGCACGGGCCGCTCTGGCGCTCCTGGAGGGGACGGATTGGACGAACTGACCGAGTTGCCCGGAGATTGGAAAAGGCGTGTCAGAAAGGGGGGATCTTCTGAAAGCAACTTCTCTGGGGGAAGGACACTTGAAAGGGAGGACTGCGTCGAAGTTGCGGGCACGCCTTGTACGTCAGTTGGGCGGCATTATGTCCAGTACAAAACCGCGTGTCAACCATTGCGTTCGCTTTTGATCGTATCTTGTCCGGTTTTTGTACAATTCGAGTGTGCCCGCATCCGTCGCCAACTTTCGTCGCGAGGGAATACCCCTCCCATGGAACACTTTTGCAAGTGATTCATTTCATTGAATTCGCGAACCAAGGAAACCTTACCTTCGATCCGGCACCGAGAACCGGTATGCGGTACGTGCATGCGGCGCACCAGGCGGCGGCGCTTACCGCTACGATAGGCGCAAGCGCGAGCCCTGACAGCGCCGCATGCACGCACCGCACACCGGTTCTCTCCCAGCGGCTGTCAGGTGTTCCTTGCGCGTCGTCGTCCCGGCGCGCCGGGTTCGGAACTCGCAATTGGAAAACACGCCCGCGTTTTCGCGAGCGCATTGGCGTCGGCAGCAGGAAGTTGGTGACGGATACGGGCTAGATCTGGCCGGCAAGCAACTCTTCCGCGTCGGTCAGCGCCTCCAGAGCGGCCTCGAGTTGTGCTCGCGCCTGGGTCACGTCGCCGTGAATCCGCTCGTGCAGCGCTGTTGTGCCGACGGGCGCCTCGTCCGCATCCTTCCAGGCCAGCGTGTACTCCGCAAAGGCATTCAGCCGGGTGATCAACTCCACCAGATGCCGGGGCGACTGGCTCGGGTCGGTGGCGTTGGCGGCGATGGCGACCAGTTGTTCGTCCGTAAAGCGGCGCGGTGTCGCGCGCGGCGCCTGCAGGGGGTGTGACGTGCCCGCCAGGCACGCCTGCTCGATTTCGGCCCAGGCCACGGGCCAGCGCAGGGCGGTGACGCCACGCTCCAGGACACGCTCGAGGTGCTTGTCCGTGGCGAATTGATAGAGTGCCACGATGCGCGCCTCGGGCCAGCGTTCCTCGATCTGCTCGATGGGTTGCATGCGGAGCACCGGCAACTGCACGGCAATTGCGTCCAATCCCGCCGCCTGCGCCGGATTGGCGGTGAAGGCATTCATGTTCGCCCAGCGGGCTGTCACCTGCAGCCCGGCATCCGATGCGTGTTCCAGCACCAGCAGGTTCGGGCCGATCAGTCCGAGGCGGGGCGTGCAGGCGGCGATCTGCCGGCTCGCGGTAAGCCTGCCCGCAAGTTGCTCGTCGGAGAGGCCCACCAGGCTGGAGATCGGCTGACCCTGGTCGATGAGTTGCTTGATGCGCTTCAATCGCTCGAGTTGCGCACGGCTGTAGAACCGCGTTTTGCCGGCACGGTGGGCCGGCGCGAGTCCGTGGCGGCGGTCCCACGCACGAAGGCGCTCGACCGAGACTCCGGTGAGGCCGGCTACCGTTCCAATGCGGTACAGGTCGTCGTCAAGCTTCATTCCGGGTCGCGTTGCCCAGTACAAGACATGGACAGATTCTACAGATTTGCCCACTTGCGTCCACATGCCAAAAACCGGTTTCCGGACAGCGATTGGACTGCTCGCGGCGCGATTCGCCAGCCCGAACGGAGACCCGTGTCCGGGTGCCCGTCTGCGAACGCATCGGCGGCCGCAGCAGGAAGCCCTGCGCCGAGCGGGTAAGCGGACGCCCGCGGTGTCCTGACCGGCGTCGACGCAAGGTCCGGTCTGGCCGCATTTGACCGGTGTCGAAAAAACCGGTGTCAGGAGGTGTCAGAACAAGAGGTGTCAGAAAAAGAGAAGGCGTGGCGACAGAGCCCAGGGGTTCTGTCTTCGCGGTCAAGGGAGGAAGGGGAGAGAGAACCGCGCCACGCCTGTTTCTCCGATCCGGGCTGATCCATCAACCCTGGAGCGAAGGCGCGCATTGTACGAGTTTCGACACCGGTATCAAGGTAGAACGCCTCGTTTTTTTGTTACTTTTCGTTTCGGAGCGTTTCGAGAGGCCGCAAGTGCGCTCTATCGGCCCGATTTGCGCGGCGCCCGGGCGTTGTTCGGACCGGTCAGCGGGCGGTCGAGCACGGTTTCGTCCGTGCGCGCATCGGACGCGGTGTAGAGAGCTGCAGCCGGTTGGTGGCCGTTGCAGGCAAACCCGATGCGGCTCGCGGAACACGCCTGGCAATGCCGCGCCCTGTCGACTCCGCAATCGCGGAGGCGCCGATTCCGCCGAATTGCTGCGAGCGGTCGGCGAAAAGGGCAGAATGAACCGTGCCCCTGGCCGTGCCTGTTCGTGATTCGAGCTAGCGGGCCGGCAGGAGGAGTGCAACGACAGGGTGCGCCGAGCAAGAGCGCGCTCGAGGAGTGCCTGACAGCGGGTCGAGCACGCGGCGGCAGCACGTGCAAGCGGTTTCGTTGCTATTGACGGCCGCAATAGTTTGTTCATCAATAGGTCACGCCAGGGAATCGCCGCGGTGGGCAACGGCGAAGCGGCTGGAATTCGAGGAGGATACATGCAGAACAACCTGGGATTGTTCCTGACCAAACGGGCCTATCTGTCCCCGCACAAGGAGGCCTATGTCGACAGCCATTCAGACCTGAGGCTGACGTTTGCCGAATTGAACGAACGCAGCAACCGCATTGCCAATGCCTTCCGCGAGGCGGGTGTCGGCAAGGGGGAGCGGGTGGCGCTCCTGCTGATGAACAGCGCCGAGTTCATGGAAGCCTATTTCGGGCTCGCCAAGATCGGCGCCGTGGTCGTGCCGCTGAATTGGCGCCTGGTACCGGACGAGTTGGAGTTCATTCTCGAAGACAGCGGCACCACGCGGCTCATCTTCGGGGAGGAATTCATCGACACGGTGGCCGAACTGCATGGCCGGGGCGAGCGAACCGACATCCGTCATTGGCTGCAGGTGGAAGGCGAAACAGAGGTCGCCTGGTTCGCCGAGGGTTATTGCGGCTTTCGCGATGCGGCGGATGCTGCAGAGCCGGAAATCGGCGGCGCCGACGACGACATGCTCTACATCATGTATACCTCCGGCACCACCGGGCTGCCGAAAGGGGTGGTGCACACCCACAACACGTCGATCTGGGCCATCCTGACGATCTCCGTGAACAGCCACTATCGGGAGGACGACCGTTTTCTCGGCGCACTGCCCATGTTCCACGTCGGCGCCCTGACCCCCTGTGCGATCAACATCTACCAGGGCGCCACTTCCGTGATCATGCGCAGTTTCGAGCCGTTGCTCGCCTGGCAGTTGCTCGAGCGCGAAAAGGTCACCGTCGGCCTGATGGTGCCGGCCATGCTGAATTTCATGCTGCAGGTGCCCGGATTCGAGAAGTTCGACCATTCCAGCCTGCGCTGGATCATGACCGGCGCGGCGCCGGTGCCGGTGACGCTGACTCAGCGGTACATGGAACTCGGCATCGGTATCCGGCAGGTCTACGGGCTCACCGAATCCTGCGGCCCGGCCTGCCTGATGGATACGGAGGACGCGTTGCGCAAGCCCGACTCGACGGGCAAGTCGTTTTTCCATACCGACGTACGGGTGGTGAACGAGGCCGGCGAGGATTGTGCGCCCGGCGAACCCGGCGAGGTGCTGTTGGCCGGTGCTCACATGATGCGCGAGTACTGGAACCGCCCGGAGGCGACGGCGGAAGCCATGGTGGATGGCTGGTTGCACACCGGCGACGTGGCGACCATGGACGAGGAAGGCTTTGTCTCCATCCAGGATCGCATCAAGGACATGATCATTTCCGGTGGCGAGAACGTCTACCCCGCCGAGGTCGAGGGGGTGCTGGTGACCCACGAAGACATCGCCGATGCGGCGGTGATCGGCCAGCCCAGCGAAACCTGGGGGGAAAGCCCGCTGGCGATCGTGGTACGAACTTCAGAAGTGCTTACCGAAGCGGACGTGCTCGATTACTGCCAGGGCCGGCTCGCCCGATTCAAGCAGCCCAAGGCGGTCGCGTTCACCGACGAGATTCCGCGCAATCCGAGCGGCAAGATTCTCAAGCGGTTGCTGCGGGAACAGTACCCGGGCCCGGCGCCGGTCTAGCGCCCGGCTCGAACGAGTTCGCGCGTTCGAATAGCGTTTCGAGCGCGCGAATCGTCCGAAGCGATTTGGCGGTCGCGGCCTACCCGCCCCAGCGCCAGTTGGCGGTAACGCCGAAGCTGCGCGGTGGGCCGTAGACCCAGACGCCCCACCCCAGCGCGACGGGGTCGGTCAGCGTATCGGTTACCCAGACCTCGTTGTTGATGTTCTTTGCCCAGGCGCCGATATCCCAGTTGCCGCCCGGGGAAACATAGGTGACCCGGGCATTGAGCTGGTCCTGATTGACCTTCAGCGGGATCGTATTGACCGCTTCCTTGAAGTGATCCCCCATGTAGTAGTAGTCGGCGAAGAGACGCACGCTGCCGCCGCTGGTCAGCGGAATCGTGTAGCTGACCGCGGCATTGAACGTCTGTTCCGGCGAGTTCGGCAGCTTGCGCGGCGAAACCCCACGTGCCCCGTCGAAATTGGCCCTTGGATCGTTGTTCTGCGTGTCGAGGAAGCTCACGCCGAGCTTGATGTCCAGGGCATCGACGGGACGCAGGTGGATGTCGGCCTCGAATCCATCGACATCGGCCTTCGCCAGGTTGTCCAGGGACGTGAAGACGACGCCGTTGTAGACCCGCGCCGTGGCCGCCTGCAGGCCGTCGTAATCGTAGGTGAAGGCGGCGGCATTGAAGACCGCCCGGCCGTTGGCGAAGGTCGACTTCAGCCCGACCTCGAAGGCAGTGACTTCTTCTTCGTAGAACGGCAGGTACTGCAGCGGGTTCAGATTGAAACCGCCGTTGAAGCCCCCCGGCTTGTATCCGGTTGCGACGCTGCCATAGAGCAGGATGTCGTCGTTGGGCATGAAATCCAGGGCAACGCGCCAGGTCACGGCCGTGTCGTCCAGCTTGCCGTCCAGTTCCTCGACCGAACCGTCGGGACCGACGATCGTTCTGGGTAGCATGTTCGAGAGTATGGTGGGCCCCGAAGGTGCAAGATAGAGGTTGACGCTCTGCTGGAAGGTGACGTCGTCGCGCAACACGCGGCCCCCGGCGCTGATGCGCCATTTGTCGCCCAGGTCCAATGTGAACTGACCGTAGCCCGCCAGATTTTCCCGGTCCTGTTCGTACGTCAGACCCGCCCTCAAACCAATGAGGTAATCCTCGAGGTATCCGATCCGTCCGGGCAGTTCGGCGACTTCGTCCCGGCCGTAATTGGCGCCGACGATCCAGTTGAACGGCCCGTCGTAGTTGGAGGTCAACCGCAGTTCCTGGGAAAAGGCCCAGATCTGGCTGGTGAAGAGGAAGTCCACGTACAACGAGGGGGTGCCGTCGGATTCCTTGGGCTGCCAGCGGTCGTACTCCTGGTAGCTGGTCACCGACAGCAGTTCGATGTTGCCGAAGTCCTTCTGGACTGTAATCGTTCCGCCCCAGTTGTCGTTCTTCAGCGTCTCGTCCTCGTTGATGAAGGTCGAGGGGTCGTTGGTGTAGTCGCCGGCGTAGGGGTCGCCGTCGGTATCGCTGTAACCGTCGAAGCTGACGCAGGTATTCGGGTCCAGGCGCCCTTCGAGATAGGCCTGACACAGCTCGGCCGTATTGCCCTTTTCCCGGTAGCCGACGTGCTGGAAATAGACCGGTTGCGAGCGGTCGCGACTGCCGAAGAGCTTGAAGTTGACACTGAAGTCATCCGCAGGCTCCCACATCAGTTGCACCCGGCCCGAAAGAATATCCACTTCCCCGACATCGTTGCCGGTGGTCCGGTTGTACACCCAGCCCTCGTTCTGCTGAACCGACATCAGGCTGATTCGCCCGGAGACCGTCTCGCCGATCGGGCCGCCGACGGCAGCCTGCACCTCGGAGCGGTCCCAGCGGCCGTAGCTGACGCGGACATTGCCGTTCGCCTCGCGACTTGGCTTGCGGGTGAAATAGCTCACCGCGCCGCCGTTGGTGTTGCGGCCGAATACGTCGCCCTGGGGGCCCTTGATCACCTCCACGCGCTCGATATCGAACAGGTGGGCGCCCATGACGGCCATGGAGGTCTGGAACACCTCGTCGACGAACAGGCCGACGCTCGGCGTGTCGCTGGCCTGGAAACTGTTCATGCCGACACCCCGAATGGTGTAGACGGGCATGGAGTTGCCCCAGACGTACTTGATGTCCAGGTTCGGCGACTGGTTGGCCACCTGGGTGATGTCCGTCCAACCGAGGTCGTCGAGGTCTTCCTGGGTGAAGGCATTCATCGAGATGTGCACGTCCTGAATGCTCTGGGCGCGCTTCTTGGCAGTGACGAGGATTTCCTCGATGGCTCCGTCGGCGCCATTCGCTTCCCCGGCGCCGGTCGTGCCGGGCGCTGTCATCAATAGGGCAACGAGCGCGGCGCTGGTTGCATGCATGAGTTGTCGAGACATTGGCTCTCTCTCCGTTGGTGTTTTCTCCCGATCCGCCGCGCCGGGGGATGCACGACAGTGCTGCGGCGGACCCGAAGGATATCACAGTGCAACCATGCGCAAGCAAGGTGACCGCCGCGCAGCCTGCCGACGCCTCGTTGCGCCCGCCCGCGCACGAACGTATGGTTGCCTGGAGTTTCCGCGTTCCCCACCGAAATGAGCACCGGCGACGGGCCCGTGACAACCAGGCGCTACGGAGTGGTCGGCATGTGCTTTGCCGCCGCCTTCGTCTGTTACATCGACCGGGTGAACATTTCGGTGGCAGCGATCGCCATGCAGGCGGAATTCGGCTGGACGGATACGACCAAGGGCCTGGTGCTTTCCTCGTTCTTCGTCGGTTACATGCTCACCATGGCGGTGGCAGGCTGGCTGGCCGACCGTTTCGGCGGCAAGCTGGTACTGGGGCTCTCGGTGATCTGGTGGTCGATCTTCACCATGCTGACGCCCTGGGCGGCCTATGCCTCCTTTGCCATGCTCATCGTCGCGCGCATCGGCCTCGGGCTCGGCGAGGCGGCCACCTTCCCGGCCAGCTACGGCCTCTTCAGCCGCTGGGTTCCGGTTCAGGAGCGGGCACGATCCATTGCGCTGCTGTCGAGCGGCATTTCCATCGGCACCCTGTTCGCGCTGACGACCACGGGCTGGATCGTCGTCAACTTCGGCTGGCCCGCCGTGTTCTACTGGTTCGGCGCGGTTGGCATCGTCTGGGCGGTCGGCTGGTTCCTGTTCATCCATGACGATCCCTCGACACACCCGCGCATCTCG
Source organism: Candidatus Azophilus sp. (assembly GCA_965221465.1). Classification (GTDB taxonomy): domain Bacteria; phylum Pseudomonadota; class Gammaproteobacteria; order Pseudomonadales; family Azotimanducaceae; genus Azophilus. The sequence goes on along the minus strand of OZ244892.1, from coordinate 2,951,604 downwards.
AAGGCGGAACTCGATCTCATCGGTGTCCGTGCGGGGGAAACCCGGCCGAAGATCCGCTTCCCCTGGCGGGCCTTCGTCAAGCTCCCGGCGTTCTGGGCGCTGCTCGTCAATCACTTCTGCAGCAATGTGCTGCTCTACGTGGCGCTTGCCTGGCTGCCGAGCTATTTCCGCGATGCCCAGGGCTTGAGCCTCTCCGGCGCCGGGCTCTACTCCGCGGCGCCCTGGCTCAGCATGTTCCTGCTGACCAATGTGGGTGGCTGGATCGCCGATTACCTGCTGCGGCGGGGTGTGAGCATCACTGCCGTGCGCAAGACCATGCAGACCGTCGGGCTCGCCGGCGGTGCGGTCTTCCTGCTCTTGCTGCGGGATGCCGATTCGGCGAACTCGGCCGTGCTGCTGATGTGCGGGGCTCTGGGGATTGCCTCCTTTACCGTCGCCGGATTCGGCACGAACCACCTGGATATTGCGCCGAAGTACGCGGGCGTGCTGTTGGGAATCACCAACACCGTGGGTACCATCCCGGGTGTCGTCGGGGTGGCCCTGACCGGCTGGCTGGTCGAATCGACCGGTTCCTACGACTCGGTGTTCCTGATGGTGGCCGGGGTGAATCTGGTGGGCGTCGTCGTCTGGCTGCTGTTCGCGAAGGGCGAAAAACTCGTCGACTGAGTGCGACCGGCCCGGCGACACCACCGGGGCGGTTGTGGCGCCAGGTGGCCGCATTGCCTCGTCTGGTGGCCCTGCGTAAGCTTGGCGCAGCGCACGCAGCACAGGGCAGGCGACCGCGGTAGTCCATGCGCCCGATCTCACTGGACCTGGAAGTAGGAAGAAACAACAGGCGGATTTTCGCGCTGGCGGCGGTCGATGGGGCGACCGGGGCGTCGCTGACCTTCCCGAAGGATCGTCTGCGAGCCGTGGGGCTCGCCGCAGCGCTTCGGGAACTCGATGACTTTGCCCGGGCCGGCGACTGTCTCGTCGGCCACAACCTGATCGACTTCGACATACCGCACCTCCGGGCCGCGGCGCCGGATCTCGAGCTGCTCGCCAAGCCCCCGATCGATACCTTGCGCCTGAATCCCCTGGCGTTTCCCGCCAATCCCTATCACAAGCTCGTCAAGCACTATCAGGACGGCGGGCTGCTGCGGGGGCAGGTCAACGACCCCGAACTCGATGCGCGGTTGGCGCTCGATCTGCTGACGGATCAGCGAGAGGAGCTTCGAGGGGCAAAGCCGACGCTGCTATGTGCGTGGCATTGGCTGACCACGGAGCCGGCAGGAGAGCCGGTGGGAGTGGAAGGATTCGACGGTTTCTTCACGTCGGTGCGGGAGGCGCCGCGTCCGTCCAGGGCGGATGCGACGGCAGCCATGGACGACCTCCTTGCCGGAACGGTCTGTTCGACCCGAGCCCGAGGATTGCTCGACGAGGCGGAGAAAACCTGGCCGCTGGCTTACGTGCTGGCCTGGCTGTCAGTCGCGGGTGGAAACTCGGTCATGCCGCCCTGGGTGCGACACCAGTTCCCGGCAGCCGCCGTCCTGGTGAAGCAACTCCGGGACACTCCCTGCGGCGAGTCTTCCTGTCCGTGGTGCCGGCAACGCCACGATGCCGCTGCCGAACTCGAGCGCTGGTTCGGCTTCGACGGGTTTCGCCCCTTGCCGGCGACCGACGAAGGCAAATCGATGCAACAGGCGATCGTCGAAACGGCGATGGCCGGGGACCCGGTCATCGGGCTGCTGCCGACGGGGGCCGGCAAGTCTCTTTGCTACCAGGTCCCGGCGCTGTCGCGCTACGACAAGACCGGCGCGCTGACCGTGGTCATCTCACCCCTGGTGGCGTTGATGGCGGACCAGGTGGCGGGCCTCGAGCGGGCCGGCATCGGTTCCTGCACCACGGTCAACGGCATGCTGTCGATGCCCGAGCGCGCCGCGGCCCTCGATCGAGTGCGGCTCGGCGACGCCGCGATCGTGCTCATCTCGCCGGAACAGTTGCGCAATCGTTCCGTGCGGCGCGTACTCGACCAGCGCGAGATCGGCGCCTGGGTGCTGGACGAGGCCCATTGCCTGTCGCGCTGGGGTCACGACTTTCGCCCGGACTACCGCTACGTGGGGCGCTACGTTCGCGAGCGGGCAATCCCGGAGCATGCGGATCAGCAGCGCACCGTGGACAACGCCTCGCGCGTGGAGAACGCCAGTGCGCCGGCGCCGCCCTCCGGGGCCGCAGGCACGCCGCCGGTGATGTGCCTCACCGCCACGGCCAAGCCCGACGTGGTGGCAGACATCCAGGCCTACTTTCGCAAGGAACTCGGCATCGAGTTCACCGTATTCAATGGGGGCGCGAGGCGGGAAAACCTCGACTTCGAGGTCATCCCGACGGACGAGCCGCGCAAGTTCGACGACATAGTCGGGGTGCTGAACGCCCACCTGCCCGCAGACCGGCCGGGTGGCGCCATCGTCTATTGCGCGACCCGCCGCCATTGCGAAGACGTCTCCGAATACCTGCGCCGCAAGAACCTGGAAGCCGCGCACTTTCACGCCGGCCTGCCGCCCGAAACGAAGAAGGAAACCCAGCAGCGGTTCATTGCGGGCGAACTGCGCGTGATAGCGGCCACCAATGCGTTCGGCATGGGCATCGACAAGCCCGACGTGCGGCTGGTGGTGCATGCCGATATCCCGGGGTCGCTGGAAAACTACCTCCAGGAAGCCGGCCGGGCCGGTCGCGACCGCGAACTGGCGCGCTGTGTACTGCTATATACCCCGGACGACGTCGAGCGGCAGTTCGGCATGTCCGCCCGATCGAGACTCGACCGCCGGGAAATCGACGGCATTCTCCGGGCGTTGCGCAAGATCGACCGCAAGCACAGGCTGCACGGCGAAGTGGTCGCGACGCCGGGAGAGATCCTGGTGGAAGACGACGACTCTGCCTTCGAGCGCGACAGCGCCACGGACGATACCCGTGTGAAAACGGCGGTCGCCTGGCTCGAGGAAGCGACACTTTTGAAGCGGGAAGAAAACCGGGTCCAGATGTTCCCGTCGTCCTTGCGCGTGCAGTCTGTCTCGGAGGCGCACGCCAGGCTCGAGCGCAGGAGCGACCTGAACCCGAGCCGCCGGAACGTACTGCTGAAGCTGGTACGGGTGCTGGTTGCGGCGGACCCGGACGAGGGCGTTACCACGGATGAACTGATGGGCGCCGCCGGGTTGAGCCCGAGGGGGATCCAGCAGGCGCTGCACGACCTCGAGCAACTCGGTCTCGTCGCCAACGACATGCCATTGACGGCGTTCGTGCACGTGGGTGTCGCCGACTCGTCCGAACGCCGGCTGCAGCAGGCACGCGAGCTGGAAATGGCATTGATCGGCCAGATGCAGGAGGCGGCGCCCGACATGACCCGGGGCGACAACCAGGTTCTGCACCTGCGCGTTGCCTCGCAGACGTTGAAGGACGCGGGCCTCGCCAACGCCCTGCCGGATCGGCTTTTGCGCATCCTGCGCAGCATCGAACAGGACGGCCGGGGGGAGGAGCGCGCCGAGCAAGGCGCCGGAGGAAGCATCGAACTGCGCCGGCCGAACCGGGAAAACGTCAGGGTGACGCTGCGCCGGGAGTGGCAGGCCCTGGCGCGCACGGCGGAACTGCGGCGCGATGCTGCGGCGTTGCTGCTCGATGGCCTGCTCGAGGAATTGCCGCCCGATGGGAGGCGCGGCGTGGATCTGCTGGCCGAGACCACATTCGGCAAGCTTCGCGGTGTGCTCGCCGACGACCTGGTGCTGAAGAGCGGCGGCTGGGACCTCGGCAAGCTGCTCGATCGCGCGCTGCTGTGGCTGCACGAACAGGAAGTCATCCGGCTCAACAAGGGCCTTTCCGTGTTCCGCCCGGCAATGACGATTCACCTGGAAGAATCCCCCGCCACGGACGGTCGGCGTCGAAAGTTCGCGGAGACCGACTTCGAACCCCTGAAGCTGCACTACCGGGAACAGGTGTTGCAGGTGCACATCATGGCCGAGTTTGCGGCCCGGGGGCTCGAAGCCATGGCCGATGCGCTGCGCCTGGCCATGGATTACTTCGGCATGGAGCGGCAGGCTTTCCTCGATCGCTGGCTGCCCGACCGGCAGGCGGAGATCGCTCGCGAGACGACGCCGGAATCGTGGCAGGCGATCATCGAGCACCTGAGCCCGGCGCAGCGGCGCATCGTCACGGACGACCGCAAAGAGACCAATGTACTGGTGCTCGCCGGCCCGGGCTCGGGCAAGACCCGGGTACTGGTGCACCGTATCGCCTACCTCGTTCGCGTAAGGCGCGAGAACCCTCGCGGCATCCTGGCACTGGCCTACAACCGGCATGCCGCTGTCGAAATCCGGCGCCGCCTGGCGGAACTCGTGGGCGACGATGCCCGGGCCGTCACCGTGCTCACCTGCCATGCGCTGGCCATGCGCCTGGCGGGCGCGAGCTTCGCGGTCATGAAGCGCTCGGACAACGAGGCCCAGGACGATGCCTTCAAGGCCGTGCTGCGCGAAGCCACGGCGCTGTTGAACGGCGCGGGCGTCGAGCCGGAGGAGGCCGACACCCGGCGGGAACGACTGTTGGCGGGTTTCCGCTGGATACTGGTCGACGAATACCAGGACATCGACCCGGACCAGTACGAGTTGATCTCGGCATTGGCGGGGCGCAAGCGTGCGGACGAGGACAGCCGGTTGACGCTGTTCGCCGTCGGCGACGACGACCAGAACATCTACAGCTTCATGGGCGCCTCCGTGGCATTCATCCGCCGATTCAACGAAGACTACAACGCGCGCCCGACCTGGTTGACGGAAAACTATCGCTCCACCGCGCACATCGTCGCGGCAGCCAATGCGTTCATCGCGCCCGCACGGCACCGGATGAAAGAAGACTATCCCATCGAAGTCGATCGACTCCGGTGCAAGGACCAGCCGGGTGGGGAGTGGGCCGCGCTGGACCCCGTCGCCAGGGGGCAGGTTCAGGTTCTGCCTGCCGGCGCGGACAGGCGCACTCAGGCGCAGGCAGCAATCGCAGAATTGCGGAGGCTCGAGGGCCTTGCGGCCGCTACCGGAAACTGGGACTGGCGGCGATGCGCCGTCATCGCCCGTCGCTGGAATACCTTGAATCCGGTGCGGAACCTGTGCGAACTGCAGGGTATTCCGGTGCAGTTGGCCAGGGACGACACCCGTTTCTTCTGGCGTTTGCGGGAGACCTGCCGCCTGGTGGACTGGCTGACGGCCCGGGGCGAAAAGCTGATCGATGCGGCCGGCCTTGCCGACTGGCTGAACGGGCAACCGGCAAGCGGCTGGACCGACGTACTTGGCGAAGCGATCGACGACTATCGCCTGGAAGCCGGGGAAGCCGAGACGCCGGTGGAGAACTTCGTCGAATGGCTGGCCGAGTGGGGCAGGGAATTCCGACGCCGGCGGCGCGGCCTGCTGCTGGTCACCGCGCACAGCGCCAAGGGACTGGAGTTCGACCATGTCGTCATTCTCGACGACGACTGGCGGTCGAGGAGCCCCGGCGACGACCCGGATGCCTGGCGGCGGCTCTACTATGTCGCGATGACCCGGGCCAGAAAGACACTGTCACTCGCGCAATTTCAGCACGCCCGGCCGGTATACGAGACACGGATGCGCGAAGCCGACCGGCAAGGCCCGTTCCCCGAACCGAATCGCGGGACCCTGGAGGTGCACGACCGGCCGTCTTTCGCGGCGCCGGGTGGAGCCGGGGCTCTTGAACTGCAGGGCCACGGCTCTGTACTCGATCGCAACCCCGTCCATCTGCCGGAAGCGCCACCCGAACTCGACCTGCGTCGCGAGATACCCACGCTCGCCGACATCGATCTCGGGTTTGCGGGCCGCTACGAATCATCGCGCTCGATCCATGACGCAATCCGCAATCTGGCGCCCGGCGATGCGCTCAGCGTGTCCACGACGGAGCATCCCTGGAGCCTGAAAACACGCAAGGGGCAGATCGTGGGCCGGTTATCGAAGCAGTATCGGCCGCCAAACCCTCCGGACGCTGCCCGCGTGCATGCCATTGTCCGCTGGCGCCGGGCGGACAGCGACCCGGAACACCGGCACCTGCCGCGCTGCGACGACTGGGAGGTCGTGGTGCCCGAGCTGACGTTCAGGTAGCCGACCTGCCAACCGCGCGATGCGCCATTCGGCGAGCCGTATGCATGTACCGCATACCGGTTCGCGGAGCCGGATCGGAGGAACGATTCTCCGCGTGAGTGAGTGCATCAAAACCAGGAAGTTGCAGATTCATTGCGTGCGAGGAAATGGGCGCACAATTCCGTAACGGGGCTCGGTACACTGCGGCGCACTGTTTGACTTGCCGTTCCATGCGCGCTTACATTTTGGGTTCAAGCTCGGGGTGGGGAGTGTTCGGGATGCAGCAGCGTCCGCCTGACGGAGAATTCAGGCGATCCGTGTATTGGCAACGGCAACGGCATCGATGACTGCCGTGTCCGTCGACCCCGTCACCATCGAGGTGCTGCGTGGCAGGCTCACCGCGGTGGCCGACGAGATGCAGCATGCGCTCATCAAGAGTTCGTATTCCACCATCGTCACCGAAGCCCACGACGCCACCTGTGCCGTCTACGACCACGAGGGTCGCACCGTCGCCCAGGCGTGCGCCATTCCCATTCATCTCGGGGCGCTCACCGAACTCGGGCAGCGTTTCGCCAGGCGATATCCACCGGGGGAGGCGAAACCGGGCGATGTCTACCTGGTCAACGACCCCTATGCCGGTGGCACCCACCTTCCGGACTTCGCGGTAGCGAGCCCCGTTTTCTGCGGCGACGAGGCGGTCGGCTACGTGGCCACCATGACCCATCACCAGGACATCGGCGGCGTGGCCCCGGGCAGTGCCGCCGCCGCGGTTTACGATCATCTTGCCGAGGGGTTGCGCATACCCATGCTGCGGCTCGCCAGCGAGGGTGTGGTCAGCGAAGACATCATGAACCTGCTGACGGCCAACTCCCGCTCGCCGCGCAACATGCGGGGCGACCTCGAAGCGCAGATCGCCGGCTGCCGCACCGGGGAGGCCAGGCTCGGCGCGGTTTTCGAGCATTTCGGCAAGGATCAGGTGCGCGCCGGCATCGATGCGCTGCTCGACTACGCGGAACGGTTGACCAGGCTCGCCATCGAGCGCATGGAGGATGGCGAATACAGCTTCTCCGACTGGCTCGACGACGACGGCCTGTCCCCCGACGCCGATCCGGTCGAGATTCGCGTGACCTTGCGCGTCAAGGGTTCGGAACTGGAGTTCGACTTCACCGGCTCCGGCGATCAGGTGGGTGCGGCCATCAACAATGTGCCGTCCTCCACGATCTCGTCGGTCTACTACGCGGTGCGCCTGCTCACCGGCGATGCGGCGCCCAACAACGACGGCTGTTACCGCCCGGTGTCGGTGGTGCTGCCGCCGGGCAGCATCGTCAACCCGACCTTCCCCGCGCCGGTCAATGCCCGGGGCGTCGGCATCGCCCGCATTGTCGATGCGGTGCTCGGCGCACTGTCCGCCGCCCTTCCGGCAACCGTTCCGGCGGCGGGATGCGGGCATGCCACGGTGCTGCCGGCGGGGGGCGTCGATCCGTTGACCGGCAAGCGATTCGTCGGTGTGCTCGGCGGCCCGCTGCGCAGCGGCACCGGCGCCCGCCCCAACATGGACGGGCTCGATGTCACCGACCACGATCTGTCCAATGCCCACCACATTCCTCTGGAGGTCACGGAAGGGGAGTTTCCGGTCCGCTACCGAAAGCTGGAACTCTGGGAGGACTCCGGCGGCGCCGGTACCTGGCGCGGCGGCCTCGGCTATCGGGCCGAGTTCCAGTGGCTGCGTGGCGAGGGCGTCGTGGCGTTGCGCGGCGAGCGGCAGCGATACCGCCCCTGGGGCGTCCAGGGCGGGCAGCCGGCGCCGACTTGTCGCTGGCAACTGGTGCGCGAAGATGGAACGTCCGAAAACCTGCCGGCCAAACACCTGTTGTCCATCAGCGAGGGCCAGGCCCTGAATTACTGGTCGACGGGCGGCGGTGGCTACGGGCCTCCCTGGCAGCGGGACCCGGAGCGGGTGCTCGCCGATGTGCTGGATGGGCGTGTCACCGCCGAGTCGGCGCGGGAACACTACGGTGTGGCCATCGAGGGCGGGCGCGTGGATGCGTCTGCCACCCGCGCGCTGCGTGCGGCAATCCAGGCAGCCTCGCCCCAGAGGGCGAACCCCTGACACAGGATACCGGGAGGAACGACGTGAACCGCGAAACGGAAATTCAGGAAATCATCGACCGGGAGTCGCGCGGCTACGAGGAGGAGGACGCGGACCTGCTGCTCTCGGTTTATCACCCGGACATGGTCTGGGCCTGGCCGCCGACGCCAACGACGTACGACCCCATGGACTGGGTGCTGCGCATGGGCCGCTACAACGAGTCCCGTTGGCGTGTGCTCATCGAACGCTTCTTTGCGACCCATACGATGATCCACAATCATCGGGTCACGCGGAAGATCGTCGTCTCTGCGGAAGGGGACGGCGCATTCGCCGTGGTCGACATCGACACCTTGTGGCGCCGCGAGGCGTCGGGGGATACCGCCTGGCACGACGGCAGCACCGAAGAACACGTCATTGGGCGCGCGTGCAAGATCTACACGCTGGTCGATGCGGAGTGGAAGATGCTCTATCAGCCGGGAACGATGCAGTACCCGGAAAACGCCTGAAGCCCGACGCCGCAATCGAGCACATCGAATCGGCCTGCTTCTCCCGGATACGGCTTCCGCCAACGGCCGAACGGCATGGTTGGGGGCGTCATCCGTTGCCGCCGGTTGCGGGCACATCGATGAGCAGGTTGCCGAACCTGTCGACCCGGGCTCGGTGGCCCGGGTAGATCAGGGTGGTGGTATCCGCCTGCTCGACAATTGCCGGACCGCTCAATTCGAATCCGTTCGGCAGGCCGTCGCGCCGGTAAACGGGCACATCCTCGAGCCCCCGGGTGCGGTCCAGACAGGCTTGGCGATGATGCGGTGTCGGGGCTTCACCGGCCCGACTTGCGCTTTCGGCGAGCAGTGTCGCCTGTTCGGATTGCTTGAAGTGCACGCTGCGCAGGGTGACGAATTCCACCGGCGCATTCCGGTCGCAGTGGTTGTAGGCACGCAGGTGCGCATCGTGAAATGCCGTCGAGGCAGCGCCAATGGCATTGTCCTCGCGGGGAGAGACGGTCACCTCGAGCTCGTGGGATTGCCCGACGTAGCGCATCTCGGCCCGGTACTCGACCGCCGTCTCCGCGGGGTCCACACCGTCCTCCTGCATCCTGGCGCCGCAGGCCGTGTCCAGTTCGGCGAACCCTTTACGGATATCCTCGAGGCTTGCCTCGGCCGTCTCCACTTCGAAACTGGTCATGGCTTCGTGCTGGATGGGCGCCAGCATCAGCCCCATGGCGGAAAGCACTCCGGGCGCCGGTGGGATGAGAATTGTGCGGATGCTGGCGGCTTCGGCCAGCTTGCCGGCGCTCATGGGGCCGGCGCCGCCGAAGGCGATCAGCGCGAAATCCCTGGGATCGTGGCCGCGCCGGATGGAAACCAGACGCAGCGTCTGAGCCATGTTGTTGTTGACGATGGCCTGAATTCCGAGCGCCGCTTCAAGCAGGTCGAGACCCAGAGGCCTCGCGATCTTCTCTTCGATTGCCCGCCGGCTGCTGTCGATGTCGATGTCGAGGCCGCCGGCGAATGTGTCCGGGTTCAGGTAACCGAGCACGAAAGCGGAATCGGTCACCGTGGGTTCCTCGCCGCCCCGTCCGTAACAGGCCGGCCCGGGGTCGGCGCCGGCGCTCTGCGGCCCGACTTTCAGTGCGCCGCCTTCGTCGACCGTGGCGATGCTGCTGCCGCCCGCACCGATGGTCTGCACGTCGATCATGGGGATGTTCAAGGGATAGTCGGCAAAACTGCCGTCGTTGCTGACGATTGCCCGGCCGCCGCGAATCAGTGCGACATCGGTGCTGGTGCCGCCCATGTCCAGACTGATGCAGTCCGGGAAGCCGGCGCTCGCGCCCACGTTGGCGGCGCCGATAACGCCGGCGGCGAGGCCGGAGAGCACCGTGTTGACGGGGCGCTCCATGATGTTGTCGACCCCGCCGACGCCGCCATGGGACTGCATGACGTGCAGGGGGCCGGAGACACCCGCCGCCGCGACTTTATTGACCAGGCCGCGCAGGTAACTGCTGACCACGGGTTTCACGTAACCGTCGAACCCGCTCACCACCAGCCGCCGGTACTCGCGGCGGCGCGGCAGCACGTCGCTGGAAAGCGTGACGTCCACGTCCGGGTATAGTGTGTTCAGAATGCTGCGGGCACGGCGTTCGTGGGCGGGGTTGGCGTAGGCGTGCAGGAAACAGACTACAAGCACCTCGGCGCCCTGCTCCTCGACCAGTTCGCGTGCCACGGTTTCCAGGTGGGCTTCGTCCAGCGGCGTCACCGCCTGCCCGCGCGCATCCATGCGCTCCCGCACGCCGAGCGAGCGTCGACGCGGCGCCAGAAACAGCGGCTCGACCGGGCCCATGTTCAAATCGTACATGCGCGGACGCCAGCCGAGGCCGATGTAGAGCACATCGCGGAAGCCCTCGGTCATCACCAGTCCCAGGCGCGCGCCACCGCGGGTGAGTATGCAGTTGGTCGCAACGGTGGTCCCGTGAACCAGGCGCTCGACATCCGAGGGCATTGCGCCGGCCCTGGCCAGGGCTTGTTCGAGCGCAGTCATGAATCCCAGAGAAAAGTCCGCTGGTGTGGAAGGCGCCTTGTGCACGACCCAGGCGTCCTTCCGCCGGTCCCAGACAAAGGCATCGGTGAATGTGCCGCCAACGTCGATACCGGCTATGGCCATGCGTCCCCCCCAATCCCCGGTTACAGGAAACGGTGTGCTGCCACCAGAAGCCAGACCGCGGCAAGCAGAAGCAGGCTGACGGCCACGGCGGAGGAAGCAATGTCCTTGGCGCGCCCGGCGAGGTCGTGGTGCTCGAGGCCGATGCGATCGACCACCGCCTCGACGGCCGTGTTCAGCAACTCCGCGATCAGCACCAGGGCGTAGACGGCGATCAGGAAGGCCGTTTCCAGCAGGTTCTGCCCCAGCCAGAACGACGCCGGCACGAGCACGATGCCGAGACCGCACTCCTGCCGGAATGCAGACTCGTCCCAGGCGGCAACGAAACCCTTCATCGAGAATTGGCTCGCCTTTCTGATCCGCTCGATGCCGGTGTAGCCTGGTTTCATGCCGGCTTCGTTCCGGATTTCGCAGTCGAAGCCGGCCCATGCGCATGAGACTTGTCCAGGCACGGCCCATGCTCGACCTGTATGGTCGAGTGGTCGACCCCGAACTCCTCGAGCAGGACCGACTTCAACCGCCGAACGACCGGCTGCATGTCCGCCGGATTCTCGATGCGGGCGTGCAGGGTCACCAGGGGCAACTCGGCGGTCAGCGACCAGGCATGCACGTGGTGGACTTCGACAACGCCCTGGACCGCAGAAAGGGTGTCGCGCATGGCGCCGAGGTCGAGGCTCCTGGGTACGCCCTCGAGCAGAATGTGCGCGGCATCGCGCAGCACCCGCCAGGCGCCCCGGCCGAGAATGGCGGCGATGACCAGGGCGAGAATCGGGTCGACCCGGGTCCAGCCGGTAAAGTAGACCACCGTGGCGGCAACGATGGCCGCGGCGCTGCCGAGCAGGTCGCCAAGCACGTGCAGTGCGGCGGCGCGCACATTGGCGTTCTGCTCGCCGCCGTGCAGCCACCGGTAGGCAATCAGGTTTACCACGAAGCCGACGCAGGCGACGAGAAAGGCGGGTATGGGAAGCATGGCCTGCGGTGTGCGAATTCGCTCGTACGCCTCGAAGAGTATCCACACCACCAGCGCCGCAAGCGTCAGCCCGTTGAGGAAAGCGGCCAGCACCTGGAAGCGGTGATAGCCAAAGGAAAGCCGTGCATCGCCCCCGCGGCGCGAGAGGTGCATGGCTGCCCAGGCGAGGCCGAGGGCGGCCGCATCCAGAAACATGTGCCCGGCGTCTGCGAGCAGCGTCAGCGAATTGGCGAGAATGCCGCCGGCCACCTCCACCAGCATGAACCCCGCAATCAGGAAAAACGCCCGTCTCAGGGCGGTCTCCTGAAAGTCGTGTTGCTGTCCGGGATCGGTCAATCGATTCGCCCCTGCCGCGCCTCCTGGCGGCGAATTATAACGTGGCTTGCCAGGCGCCAAATCGCGGGCGCTGGTGGTATCGACCTGTTCGCGACACGGAGCCGAGTCCTGGCACATTGACGACAGGGCGACTACCCGCTGGTCCTGGTCTGAACTACGCAAGCGGGCAGTGGTGGTGCTCACCGGGCGGCGTCGTCACGGATACCGGCTCTCGCGGGTGCATGGACAGCCGGCCTGGGCGCGCGGAGTGCAGGGTGGCGGCATATCCGTTAAGGTTGGCCGCTTTTCGAGGGAATGCCATGGAACGGATGCTGCTGGAATTCGACGGCAAGGTGGCCGTCCTCAAGTTCAATCACCCGGAAGTGCTGAATGCCATCGGCGCGCAGATGCTCGAGGATTTGTCGGAGGCGCTGCTCGAAGTCGAGAAGCCGGCCAACGGTGCCCGCTGCCTCTTGCTAACCGGAGAAGGCCGGGGGTTTTCGGCAGGCGCCAACCTGCAGGACGAAGGCCGCAACCAACGCCGTGGCAGCGCCGGGTCGGGGCTGCGCAGCGGCTACCACCCGATATTGCTGCAGCTGCGCGACCTGGAAATGCCCCTGGTCACCGCCGTGAACGGGCCGGCAGCGGGAGTCGGCATGAGTTTCGCGCTCATGGGCGATATCGTCTGCGCGCAGAAGGATGCCTACTTCCTGCAGGCGTTCGGCCGCATCGGGCTGGTGCCGGACGGCGGTTCCACCTTCATGCTGCCGCGGCTGGTCGGCTGGGGCCGTGCCATGGAACTTTCGATGCTGGCCGAAAAGCTGCCTGCCGAGAAGGCCTTCGAGTGGGGCCTGGTAAACCGCCTGTTCGACGATGTCGAAGCGCTGCAGGAAGGCGCCATGGCCATGGCCCGACGCCTCGCCGACGGGCCGCGGTCGCTGGCGTTGATCCGCAGGGCGTACTGGAACACCTGGCACAACGCCTTCGAACAGCAACTCGATCTGGAGGCAAGGCTGCAATCCGAGGCCGGTGCGACGAAAGATTTCCAGGAAGGGGTTCAGGCCTTCCGGGAGAAACGGCCGGCGCAGTTCAGCGGGGAGTGACGTTGTAGCCGCCGCCCGTCACCAACTGTCGTCGCGAGGGCGTCGGCGTTTCGTCGCTGAAGCAACACGCGCCGCGTAAGCGCGGCCGGGCGGACTGGATGCCGGTGCGGGCATAGTCTAGGGTATGTAAAACCGGGATGAGGGAGCCTTCAGCCATGGAGCGCGAGGGGATACCCCTCGCAGAGGGAAACGCGGCCGCGCTTACGCAAGTGCATCAGCGTCCGCAGCAAGCAGTTGGTGACGGATCCGGGTCAGTCCCCTTCGTGCCGGTTCTTTGGCAGGCCCGCGGCAAGCAGGGCGTAGCCGACCAGGGCGGCTGCCAGCGAACCGAGCAGAATACCGAGCTTGTCGGCAAACCAGTAAGTGCCGTCGGCGTGTTCGAATGCCAGCCCTGCGATGAAGAGGCTCATGGTGAACCCGATTCCGCAGGCGAAGGCCGTGCCGGTCATCTGCAGCCAGGTCACCCCCGCGGGTAGCGACGCCCAGCCGAAGCGCACCGCCAGCGAGGTCAATCCGATGATCCCGATCGGGTTGCCGAGCAGGAGCCCGAGGGCGATGCCCAGCGTGACGGGATTCGCCACGTCGCCCAGGGAGACCCCCGAGAACGATATGCCCGCGTTCGCAAACGCGAATACCGGCAGAACGGCCAGGGCGACGGGGGTGTGCAGATCCTGTTCCAGTTCCTTCAACGGCGATCGGCCGTCCGCCGCGCGCATGGGGATGCAGAATGCGATCAGCACGCCGGCAAGGGTCGCATGCACACCCGACTTCAGGACGGCGACCCAGAGCGCGATACCGATCAGCACATAGGCGGTGACGCTGGCAATGCGCAGGCGATTCAGGGCGATAGCCGCTGCCAGTGCGACGAACGCGGCGATCAGCATGCCGGGTGACAGGTCGCCGGCATAGAAAACCGCGACGATGGCGATGGCTGCCATGTCGTCGAATATGGCGAGGGCGAGCAGAAACGCCTTGAGCGAAACCGGCACGCGGTTGCCGAACGCGCCGAGCAGGGCCAGCGCAAAGGCAATGTCGGTAGCCACCGGAATGGCCCAACCGTTCATGGCGCCGGGGTCCTGCCAGTTCAATGCCGTGTAGATGCCGGCGGGAACGAGGATGCCGCCGAGCGCACCGATTGCCGGCAGCGCGACTCGTTCCCTGGAGGAAAGCTCGCCCTCCAGCACCTCGCGCTTGACCTCGAGGCCGATCAACAGAAAGAACACTGCCATCAGGCCATCGTTGATCCACAACAACAGAGGCTTGTCGATCCCGGCAGCACCGACGCTGACGGCCACGCGCGTATCGAGCAGCCAGGCATAGGCCCCCGCAAGCGGCGAATTGGCGACGATCGTTGCCGCCACCGTGGCCACGACCAGCAAAATGCCGCCCAACGATTCCAGGCGTATGAAGCGAAGGATGGAGGAAGTCGGCACCGGGTCCCGCAGCTTGTCGTTCAAGATCTGACTCCTTTTCGTTCCATTTGACTTCACCGGCAACGGGCGCCTTCCGCCGCTCAGTCGACGCCGCCAGGACTGACCGGCGACGGATTCGCGACAAGTCTACTGTGCGTTTATGGAGCGCCCAAACACCTTGCGAGAAGACGTGCACCGCGACGCCTTGCTCGATGTGGGCGCGTGCCCGGACGAGGCGACAATTGCCACACATTCGACCACGTTGTTGACCATCGCACAGGATTGCCGCTGTTCGGTCACGTCCTCGTACTCGATCGCCCTTTGTCGAGTTCCCGAGTCTTGGTCGGCCCAAGCGCTTAGCGGGATCGAAGCCGTTACATTATCATCCACCGGCGTGAGCGGCGGACCTGCACCGCGGTCGGCAAAGGATGGTAAGCCGCTCAACCACCACGAGGAAACCAAGATGCCTCACCTGAACAGTTTGGAAGCCGTTTGCTACCGCGGCATCGACGGACTGTCAGGGCCCCATTTCCCGAAGGCCAACTCGATCGCAGGCCCGGTTCGATATCGGGCGCTGCCAACACGTACTCTCTCCTACGTAGACAATCTTCGCTCTCCCGTCAGCGGTCCACAGCGGTTCGCGTTTCTGGCGCTTTTGCTCGCCGCCGGTTTTTTCTCGACGTTTGCCCACGCCGGCCCAGCGGACGATGCCGGGCCGGCCAGTCTTGCGGCCTGTGCGGCCTGCCATGGTTCGCAATTGCAGGGCAACCGGACATTGGAAGCGCCGAACCTTTCGGTGCTTCAGGTCTGGTACGTCGAGCGGCAGATGCGTTTGTACAACCAGGGATTGCGCGCGCCGGAGGGCAGCCCGAACCTGCCGGGGCGGCAGATGCAGCCGTTCGCGGCGGTGCTCGACGAGGCGGGAATCGTTGCGGCGGCGCGGCTGGTGGAGCAGGTGCCGGAGCGGCCCTCCGCGCCGACCATCGAGGGGGATGCGGAGCGCGGCGCGGCCCTGTACTGGAGTTGCGCGACCTGCCACGGCCAGCGTGGCGAAGGCAACCAGGGATTCAGTGCCCCGCGCCTCGCCGGTCAGGACGACTGGTATCTCGTGCGCCAGTTGCGCAATTACAAGGCCGGGATTCGCGGCGCCCGGGGCGATACGTCCAGCATCCTGATGCGTGCCTCGACCGGCGTGCTCGCCGACGACACCGCCATCGACGACGTGGTCGCCTACATCAATACGCTCTCTCCCTGAACGGCACGACCGTTGGGGTAGCGGAGAAGGGGAATACGCCTGCGCCGCCGCAAGCGCCCAGCTGCGGGTCGCAGTGCGGGGCGTTACTTCGGTGCCGTGCGCTCGGCAACGGGCAAGGGCGATGCGCATGACTGCGGCTCGGGCACTTCCGGCACCTTGCCGCTTTCGATCAATGCGACAAAGGTGTCGACGGCGAGCTTTTCGATTTCCGGTGTCAGGAATTCCCAGCGTTTGCCGTGCCCGGTGAACGGGGTATGGCCCTCGAGCGACGAGGTGATGAATATGGTCAGCAACCGCACCTGTCGGGGCGTCAGTTGCGGGTTTATCCGGGGTATGAGATCGGCGACGATGCGCCGATAGGTTTCGTACATGTCCTCCACGTACTGTTGTACCGCCGGTTCCTGGTTGGCCATCGACCAGAGTTCGGGGAAGAGCACGGTGGTGCGCGGGTTCTTCAGGTCGCGGATCACGTGGCGAAGAACGGCCGCTAGCTGCTCCTGCGGCCGGCCTTCGACCTCGGCCGTCAGGCGATTGAATTCCTCGACGTAACCGGCGATGACATAACGCAACATGCCTTCGACCAGATCGCTCTTGGTCGGGTAGTAGTACTGCAGGTTGCCCAGGGTGACGCCCGCGGCTCGGGCCACGCGGCGCAGGGAGAAATTGCTGTAACCATGGCGGGTCAGCACCTGGGTCGCCTGATCGAGGATGTGTTCGGCCTTGCGCCGGCCCTTCTCGCGCTTGCCGGTACGGATGTTGCGGGTGTCCATGGGTTTGTTCACGCCGCTTGCCCGTCGGAATTCGAACCGTTCGGCCCGGCAAGTACCCGTTCGAGCCTGGCAACCAGTGTCCGCAGGTGTCCCGGCCCACGCACCGTCTCCCGGAGCACGGCCTCCCCGGCGCCATCGATCGCCACCAGCGTCGGGGTCTGCATCACCTGCAGCGCTGCCGCGAGTTCCAGGCCGAGAAAATAGCGTTCGGGATCCAGCGCATTCTCCTCGGCGTAACGCAGGTGGGTTTGCACGGCTTCGTTGCCGCCGGCGTAACAGCTCAGCAGATCGAGATGTGCCAAAGCCGGTTCGAACGCCGGCAGCAGCGCCTTGCAGATCGGGCAATCGGGGCCGACGAACAGGATTGCAACGGCGCGCCCAGCGGCGAACTCGGCCAGAGCGGTCGAATTGCCCGCGAGATTGGTCAGCAGCAGGGTCTTCGGGTCAACGGCTTGCGCTTGCCGGTTTCGCGGCGGGGCCACGCCGGCCGGCGCGGTGCGCTCGTGCAGCACACCGATCTGGCGCGCCAGTGACACGACCACGGCGCCAAGGGCCAGTACCGCGGCCAGCAGCCCGATGTTGGATGCAATCAGCCAGGTCATGCGTGTTTCCGCTCGCGCTACCGCACTCCCCGGCTGAGCTTCTTGTACGCGAGCTAGAAGTTGATCGCCAGGCTCACGCCCCACCAGCGCGGCTTGTTGTAATACTGCTCGACCATGCCGAAGACGTCGGGCCCGGAAAGGTCGAAGGTCTGCACCAGGTGCTGCACGTCGCCCAGATTGTGCACGAAGGCGGTGAGGATGTAGCCGCCGTCGGCAGTCGTATAACTCAGGGAAGCGTTCGCAATCGTATAGCCGTCCTCTTCCACCGTCGGCAGGCCGGTCAGGGAAAAGTAGTGCTTCGAGCGGTGCAGGGCATCGACCTGGGCCGCCAGAGCGCCGCCCGCAAACGGCCACTGGTAGCGCACCAGCCCGTTCAGGTTCCACTTGGGCGACTGCACGGAGGTGGTCTTGGCGCCGTCGCCGAGGTCGACCTCGATGTCGTTGTAGGCGACGCCGAGAATCACGTCGAGCCCTTCGGCGGGCACGGTCTGCAACTCCAGCTCGAAACCGTACGACTCGGCAATGGCGTTCGTCGTGAGCGTGTCGATGCCGACGATCTGAAACGCCTGATAGTCCTTGTAGTCGTAGTAGTAGGCGGCGCCGTTGAAGATGGCCAGGCCGTCGGCGAGGCGCGACTTGAAGCCCACCTCGAAGGCATCGAGCTGCTCCGGGTCGTAACTCATGGTCTCGTCGTCGTAGGCCAGCGGCGGATTCAGCGGGAACACCGGCGAGTTGTAGCCGCCGCCCTTGACGCCCCGGTTCCAGCTTGCGTAGACCATGACGTCTTCGCTGACGTCGTAGTCCAGCGCGGCGCGTATGGAGATCTCGTCGTCTTCGCGCTCGCCGTAGTAGTCGGCAAGCTGCACGAGGATGTTCGGATTGCCGTTGCGCTGCACGGTACCCGGCACGAAATCGACGACGTTGACGGTGTAGGCGTGGTCCTTCTCGTCATGTACCCAGCGCAGGCCGAGAATGCCCGTCAGACGATCGCTCAGCCGGCGTTCGATCTGCCCGAATACCGACCAGGACTCGGTATTGGTCTCGTAGGGGTTGTCCAGCCCGGATATGAACGGGGTGTCGCCGGCCGGGTCGACGAACGGGTCGGTTTCGGCGCCGTTCGAGTCGTTTACCGACAGGTCGAGGTAGTACACGCCGGCAACCCATTCCATGGCATCCGTCGAGCCGTCGATGCGCAGTTCCTGGGAGAACTGTTCCGCGTCGGTGGTCAGGTAGAAATTGAACAGCGGCACCGGCGAGGCGTCGGAATCCTCGATGTAGTCCCGGGTGACGGTGGAGTAGTCGGTGATCGAGGTCAGCGTGAAGTTGTCCAGATCCCAGTTGACCGTGGCCGAAAAGCCCTCGGTCTCCAGGTCGTTGTGACCGTCGCGGTCGTAGTCGCCTTCGTAGACGTCGCCGTCGTTGTCGATGTAGCCGAGCACCTGGTTGACCTCGTTGGGGGTCGCCAGGCCCGTCTGATTGGCCGTGACGTGTTCGAAGAAACCGGTGTCGATGTCCTGCTCGGAGCGCCGGTAGTTCAGCAGCACGTCGAACCGGTCCGTCGGCTCGAACAGCAACTGGACGCGGCCCGCCCAGTCGTTGGCGTTGTTCAGCCGCTTGTCGAGGAAGCGGTTCTTGACGTAGCCGTTGTTGTCGTGGGTCGCCACCGAGACGCGGGCCGAGACCGTCTCGCCCAGGCCCCCGCCGACTGCGCCCTCGAACTTGACCTGGTCGTAGCTGCCGACCGAGAGCTGCCCGTAGCCGCTCACCTCCTGTGACGGCTTGACCGTGACGAAATGGGCGAGCCCGCCGGTGGCGTTGCGTCCGTACAGGGTTCCCTGAGGGCCCCGCAGCAATTCCACCCGCTCCATGTCGAACAACATGAAACCGCTGCCCGACATCTGGCTGATGTAGACCTCGTCGAGGTAGATGGCCACGGGGCTTTCCACGTTGGTGGTGAAGTCGTTGGCGGCCACGCCGCGCATGGCGATGGCGTAATTGGCTTCGCCGTTCGGTTGCACCGTGTGCACGCCCGGGGCGAGGGCGGTGACCTGCTGCGCGTTGGTGAAGCCGAGCTGGCGCATCTGCTCGCCGGTCACGGCGCTGATGGCGATGCCGACATCCTGGACGTTCTGTTCGCGTTTCTGCGCGGTGACCACGACTTCCTCGATGACCGCCGCGTTGAGCGGCAGCGCCAGAATCAAGCCCGCGATCAGGGTGAGGGGTGTGCGTACCGACATGAGTGCTCTCCTTTCTATCTCGTGTGGTTTCGTCTATCTCTAGTAGTTTCGTCCATCTCGAGTGGTTTCGCCGCTTCAGCCGCCAATGGCTGTACGGATCGAACGGCTCGGCCCGCATTCTAGAAAACAATACAGTTGACTTGCAAATGGAGAATCGCTATTTTTCGTGCGTCATGGACGGTGCCGGAGGGTGGGCAGCCTTCGGGTAGCTGTTTCATCCGCTGTGGTTTCGGTGCATGGCCTGTCAGGCTCGGGAGGAGCTTCAGATGCGGATATTCCGACGAATCGCGCAGCATGCCGCTCGTTTGCTGCTGGTGCTGCTGGCGCCGTTTGCGGCACAGGCCGAGTTGCAATCCGAGCCGATCCCGAATGTCGTTACCCTGGCCGTGCCCTACCCCGAAACGTACGCCATGGTGCACGACTTCGCCTTCGGCAGCCTCATCGATTCGAGCTTTGCGCTGGTGGACATCGAAACCCGTCGCTTCAAGGGGATGTTGAGCGCCGGCCAGTTCGCGACGCTGAATCACTCCATCGGGCGCGGCGAGTTCTACGTCGGCGAGACCATCCACAGCCGCGGCGTCCGCGGCGAGCGCCAGGATCTGGTGGCCATTTACGACTTTGCCAACCTTGCCCTGCAGGCCGAGGTCGAGTTGCCGCCCCGGCGAGCCAATACCGTCATCAACCTGGGCAACTCGGCGCTCACCGCGGACGAGCGATTCCTGTTGATCTGGAATCAGAACCCCGGCACGTCGGTGACCGTCATCGACCTGGACACGCGGGCAGTGTCCGGGGAGATTCCGACGCCCGGTTGTGCGCTGGTGTACCCGGACGAGGCCGGCGGGTTCGTGATGCTGTGCGGTGACGGTGGGCTGCTGGCGGTGTCCCTCGATGAGACGGGTGCGGAGGCCGGCCGTTGGTCGAGCGAGGCATTCAACGACATCGACAACGACCCGCTGTCCGAAAAGGCAGCCAAGGTCGCGGGCGTCTGGCACTTCGTCACCTATGGGGGCGAGGTTCAGCCCATCGACGTGACCGGGGACCGGCCGCGGATACTCGAGCGATGGTGGCTCACCACCGACGAGGAGCGGGCCGGAGACTGGCGGCCCGCCGGCTGGCACTGGACGGCGGGTCACGATACGGGCCTCTTGTGGGTGGGCATGACGCCCAACGGCTACCCGGGCAGTCACAAGGACCCGGCGCCGGAAGTCTGGCGGTTCGACACCCGCTCCGGCGAGCGCACGGCGCGATTCGATCTTCGGGTACCGGCGCTCAGCTTCGCGGCAACCCGGGGCGCCGAGCCGAATCTGCTGGCGGTGAACATCGAAGGGGAACTCGATATCTACGACGGCGAGAGCGGCGAGTGGCAGCGCACGGTCGGCGCCCTCGGCGATACGCCCTACATGGTGCACCCGGTTCAATGAACGCGCGGTTTCAGAGCCTGGGTTCTTCGATCGGGCTGTCGCCCGAGTCGACTGCGCACCGAGCGTGTTCACTACGCTTGCCACCCCGTCTTGTTCAATCAGGAACACGAAACCAGCACGGCCGGGGCAGTGCCCCGACAGGACTGACACGATGAAATGGTTCGACCGCATGATCGAAAACCGCTCCCGGAGCGTTGCCAGGCAGAGTTCGCGGCGCGGATTTCTCGGGGTACTCGGCGCGGCGCTGGCCGGCGCCGGAGCCGTGCCGTTATTGCCGGTAGCCCGGGCGAGCACCGGCCCCCTTGGCCCGGTTCCTCCACAACAGACCGGCAATCCCGAAGACCCGGGCGATCCCTCCACCTGCGAGTACTGGCGCTATTGCGGTATCGACGGCTTTCTGTGCAGTTGCTGCGGCGGCACGCAGAATGCCTGCCCCCCGGGTACCGAGATGTCTCCCATCACCTGGATCGGCACCTGTCGCAACCCCGCCGACGGCAAGAACTACGTCATTTCCTACAACGACTGCTGCGGCAAGAGCAGTTGCGGTCGCTGCCTGTGCAACCGCAACGAGGACGACCGGCCGGTCTACCGCCCACAGGCCAACAACGACATCAACTGGTGCATGGGAACGCAATCGAGCGTCTACAATTGCTCGGCCGCCGTGATTCTCGGCGTAGCACTCGACGACGCTTGAGGGCGCTCGAGGGCGCCAGACGCCTGGCCCACCGCTTGCCCCAAGCAAGGTTCAGTGGCGGAGGGTCGCGATCTTCTGAATGAGTTGCGCGCGCGTCTCGAGCACGTCGTGCAGCGGCATGGCCCGGTACCGGCCCACTTCCTCGGCCGTATAAGGGCGAAAACCGGCAGGTAGCTGTTCGCGGCTGATCTCCGCAAGCATCCAGTTGAGCAGTTCGGCCAGCCGGGCATCGTCGAGGGCGGCGTTCGCGGAGCCGGGTACCTGAACGAGGAACTCCCGGCCACCCGGCACCTTCAGGAAATTACCGACGAAACCGGTCATGCGCGGCACGTCGCCGGCGCCCTCCCCGCGGGGCAGGTGGCAGCCCTGGCAATTCAGCATGTAGTCGAAGCGGGCACGCTGTTCGTTGACGGGCTCCCCGGCGTAGAGCGGTTTTGCCGGCCCGACAACCAACAGCAGCCCAAGAACGACAGCCTTGGCGCCACTCGCGGAAAAAACACTCCAACGTATTGATTTTAATGAATTTTTCAATGCGTGGACCGGTTCCTTCGATCCGGTTCTCTCCCAGCGGTCGTCAGGTGTTTCTTGCGCGTTATCGTCCCGGCGCGCCGGGTTCGGAACTCGCATGCAATTGCCTGCGGGATTCACCGAGTCGTCGAGGCGCTGCCGTTCAATCCAGCCCCAGCCCGATGACGATTGCGGTGGAGCAGTGATAGACCGCCGATTGCGTTCCCAGGCACCAGTTGATGTCGTTGTTCTTGTCCGGCCGATACATGGGCCGGTCGCCCTCGTTGCGGGTGCAGAGGCATTGCCCGCAGCCGGTACGGCCGCAGCAGTCGTTGTAGGAGATCACGTAATTCTTGCCGTCGGCGGGGTTGTGGCAGGTGCCGATCCAGGTGATGGGCGACATCTCCGTGCCGGGCGGGCAGCTTGACGGCGACCCTCCGCAGCAGCCGCACAGAAAGCCGTCGATGGCGCAGTACCGCCAGTAGTCGCAGGATTCCGGGTCGCCGGTCTCTGGGATACCCGCAGCAGACGACTCGGCAGCAGAGCTTGCCCGCGCCACGGGCAAAAGCGGCATCGCGGAGGCGCCGGCCAGGGTGGCCGCCAACCCCTTCAGCCAGCCGCGCCGGCTGCTGCGCCGGGCTATGCCGCGCGCAGCGGTTTCGGTCCAGGTGTCCAGATATTTCATCGGTCGATCCCTCCGCACCGGTCATCCGGGCATTTCATTGGTCGATTCCTCGAGATTGCGCATTGTAGAAGAAGTCCGGCTCCTTCTGCTGCATGTATTCCTGCACGGAGCCCAGTTTGCGTTCCCTGGCTTCGAACAGGCTTTCGAGATGCTCGCGGGAGTTGACGAGGCCGAGGGCGGCGATGCGCCCGTCCTCGCCGATCAGCACCGCGTAGGGCAGCTTGCCGATGCCGTAGGTTTCTCCGAGCGGGCGGGAGAGCACGTAGGGGAAGCCGGCAAGCCGGTGTTCGCGCACAAAGGCCTCGTGTTCGGCCTCGGTGCCGCCATCGCTCGCGAGCACGATGTCGACCCCGCTCTCGGACTTTGCCAACGAGCGCAGCACCGGCAACAGCGTGCGGCTTATGGGGCAATCCGGAGAGAGAAAGAAGATCAGGGTGCTGCCCGGCTCTGCGCCGTCGGGCGGCAAACCGCCGAGGGTCAACGCGTTGCCGTGCAGGTCGTGCACCTCGACCTCGGGCGCCGGGTCCCCCGCCACGAGGTTCTCGTTCACCGTCAACGCGCCGGCAGGGGGAATGCGTGCGTACAGGGACGCCACCTGCCGCGTCAGGGCGTAAACGAGCAGCGCCAGGGCGAGTACCGCGGCCCACAGGATCGCGTTGGATGCAACCAGGAGACTTTCCATCGGCCGACCCGTTCAGCTTGCCCGAGCCTTGCCGGCTGCAGAACCCGGTCGTGGATTACAGTTGCCGGGCATCGCTCACCCGTCCTGCCAGCCGGGCAACATCGGCCGGGCCCGGTGGCGATTCGCGAGCAACTGGTTGCCGATGGCGTAGGCGCTCCAGATGAATGCGGTGAGTGCCGCCGCCAACAGCAGCAGGCCCGCGGTCAGACCGTGGGTGGCGTTCGTGCCGGCCGGGAAAACAAGGCCGAGCAGCAGGCCGTTGCGGACAAGCAGCCACCCGGACAGGGGTGTCGGTTCGCCGCCGCAGCCACAATCGATGGCGGTTCTGCCGCGCATCAGGTTGACGGCGATGGCGCCGCAATAAACGCACAGCAAGAGCGCCGCCAACGATGCGGTCGGCACGCCGGGGATCGTCCCCGCCGGGACCAGGAGCGCCAGCGCGGCAGCAATTTCCGCGGCGACGATCATGGGGGCGACGATGCCGACCAGCGATTCGGGCATCAGCCCGTATTGTCCGAGAATGGCCCGGAACGCCAGACGATTACGCACCTTGTGGGCCGCAGCCCAAAGAAAGATGCCGGCCAGGGCCCACCCGGACGCCAGGGCGAGGGCATCGCTCACTGACGCATGCCCCGTGTCACGAAGACGGTCTGCGTATCCACGGCCAGGGTCTTGATAAAGTCGCCGGACAGCGCGTCGTAGGTCTCCAGGGCAAACTCGCCGTTGGTCACCACCAGCAACGGCCGCTCGGCACTGTTGACACCGATGGAGATTGCCCATTTCGGCATCGGAATGCGTGCGACGCGCTCCCTGGTGTCGACATCGAAGACCCAGGTTTCGCTGCCTCCGTCCTTGTGGCTGCCTTCCTTTCCATCGGGGTTCATCAGCACGTAGAACCGGCCGTTCCTGTCGGAGGCGACCAGTTGCCAGCCGCCGGGTCGCCAACCCGCCGCCCGTTCCTCGGCGCTCACGAGGGACCAGGGCTCGCCGGGGGCGGCGGCCTCGCCGCTGAGGTCGACGGGTACCACGTTGCCGTTGAACGTCGGAAACCAGGCCACGCCATCGATGATGGCCGCCTTCTCGAACATGGGGTCGTCCGCATTCATGATCGGTTCGGTGCGGTGACTGGCGGCGAGTTCCCCTTCTGCGGTCAGCACCGTGGTGAGCAAGGCGCCGTCGCTGCAGAGCGAGGTAACGCCGGTATCGCGGGTGGGAATGACCAGGGCGCAGCCGGATATCGGGTATTCCGCCACGAATTCGCGTTTCTCGAGGTCTACCACGCTGATGGACTGGCCGGGCGCAAAGTTGTAGACCACCAGCAGCCTGCCGCCGGCGATCAAAGCGGTGCCGAAGATCTCCGGCATGGAACTGAGCTTCCTCGGCGGGATCACGACTTCTCCGGCCACGTCCAGGCTCGCCGTGTCGTAAATCGTTACCACGTCGGTACGGTCGCCGCCGCGGCCTCCCCGGGAGAAGAACGATTCGATCACGTAATGCTCGTTTCGGGTCGGGTTCTGCTCGTAGTGTGCGATGAAGTTTGCCGAGACCATGCCGCGCACCTGGCCTGTGGTGCTTTCCGCATCGGGGTCGACGAACAGGAACCTGCCCTCGCGCATGTGAAAGAAGGTGGCGTCGTGCAGCACCAGCCAGTGGTCGGGGTAAACGGCGGGCAGCGAATCGATCTGCCCGAGGGGCTCGGGGCGGAAATCCTCCGCATGGCCGGCCGCGGCTGCGAGCATGGCCACCGCCAGCGCGGGCTTTTGCCAGACCTTCGAGAGTGGCGTCATGTTCCGATCCTCCTCATTGCGATTCTTGCTGTATCCCGAGCCTTGAATGTCCCGAGTTCTCGATATGTCCCAAGCCCTGGAATTGTGGCCCTCCCGACGCCGTTGCGCCAGTCTGCGCCCTTTGGGCGACACCCCGGCCGTCTCCCGTCCCGCTCATCGCTCGGCTGGAGCACCGATGGTGCGCTGTGCCGGCCCTTCCGATTCCGCGATGTCCCGGGTCCAGTGGGAGACGCAGGGAATGCGTTGGCGGTCGCAGCGCGAGGCGTAACGACGGGCGATGTCGGTCACTTCGGTCAGGAGCCCTTCGCGCAGCGTGGTGGGATCGAGCCCCAGGTTCAGAAGCCCCGTGTTGGTCGCCTCGAGTTCGTTGGCATCGGATTCCTTGCGCGGATTGGGCACGTGCTCGATCCGGGCGCCGGTCAGTTCCGCCACCAGATTTGCCAGGTCGATCAGGCGGTGTACCTCGGTCAACTGGTTCAGGATCTTCACCCGATCGCCCCGAGCGGGGGGGTTGCCGATGGCGAGTTCGATGCAGCGCACCGTGTCCTGGATGTGAATGAAGGCCCGGGTCTGCCCGCCGCTGCCATGCACCGTCAGGGGGTAGTCGATGGCGGCCTGCATCAGGAAGCGGTTCAGCACGGTGCCGTAGTCGCCATCGTAGTCGAAGCGGTTGATCAGGCGTTCGTCCAGGCGCGTCTCCCGGGTCTGCGTCCCCCAGACGATGCCCTGGTGCAGGTCGGTGATGCGGACCCCGTCGTTCTTGCTGTAGAACGCGAAGAAGAGCTGATCCTGGGTCTTGGTCATGTGGTAGATGCTGCCGGGGTTTGCCGGGTAGAGGATTTCCTGCTCCACCTCGGCGCCGTCGCCGGCGGTCATCTTCACGGTGAGGTAACCCTCGGGCAGCTTCACCCCC
The DNA here is from genome assembly GCA_965221465.1 of Candidatus Azophilus sp. Taxonomy (GTDB): domain Bacteria; phylum Pseudomonadota; class Gammaproteobacteria; order Pseudomonadales; family Azotimanducaceae; genus Azophilus. The sequence goes on along the minus strand of OZ244892.1, from coordinate 2,925,403 downwards.
GTCGACGAGTAGCCGTAAACGCCCATGGTGCCCAGATGCACGAGGTGGATGTCCAGGCCGGATTCGACGATGGCGGCCAGCACGTTGTTGGTGGCATTGAGGTTGTTGTCCACCGTGTAGCGCTTGTGCCAGGACGATTTCATGGAATAGGGGGCTGCCCGCTGCTCGGCGAAGTGCACGATGCCGTGGGGGCGCCGCTCGCGCAGCAGGTTCAGCAGCCGGTCGTATTCGGTGGCCACATCGAGCCGTTCGTAGGCGATGTTCCTGCCGGTAATCTCGTTCCAGGCGCCGAGCCGGGTGGTGATGGAACGGATCGGGGTCAGGCTCTGTACCTGCAGTTCGTTGTCGATGTTGCGCCTCGAGAGGTTGTCCACCACCGTGACCTCGTGGCCCTGCATGGAGAGGTGCAGGGAAGTGGGCCAACCGCAGAAACCGTCGCCCCCCAGTACCAGAATTCTCAAGCGGTTCCTCCTTCACGGACAGCGCCCGCAGACTGTTTCAGGCGGACCGGCTCCAGGTTGTTAAGGAACTGAAGGGCGGAAACGTCCCAGGTGTGGCGCAGCGCGTGCTGCCGGCAGACCTGCGAATCGATCGCGAGGGCAGCCCGGATCGCCGCGCCCAGGTCGTTGTCCAGCGCGCCCGCGCCGCTGTCGCCGACGACGTCGTTCGGCCCGGGTACCGGCAACGCCGCCACCGGGACGCCACAGGCCATTGCTTCCAGCATCACCAGGCCCAGGGTATCGGTCTTCGAAGGGAATACCAGGACATCGGCCGCGCAGTAATGGGCGACCAGTTCCTCACCGAATCGGGGGCCGGGAAAGGTCGCGTCGGGGTAACGCGATTCCAGCGCCGTGCGCTGCGGTCCATCGCCGACGAGTACCTTCGAGCCCGGAGTGTCCAGTTCGAGGAAGGCATCGAGGTTCTTTTCCACGGCCAGTCGCCCGACGTACATGAGAATGGGGCGGGGCAACTCTAGGTCTGCGGGCGGCACGGGGCGAAACAGGTCGGTATCCACGCCCCGAACCCATTGGGCAAGCGATTGGAACCCCTGGCGCGCCAGCACCGAGCGCAGGGTTTCCGTCGAATACATGGTGCGTACGGCCCCGTTGTGGAAGAGGCGCAGCAGCGCGAACGACCAGCTTTCCGGTATACCGGCACGGAGCTTCAGGTAGAGCGGAAACATGGTGTGAAACGAGGTGGTGAAGGGAATGCGGCGCCGCTCGAGCCAGTGCCGGGCGCACCAGCCGAGCGGGCCCTCGGTAGCCAGATGTACGGCATCGGGGGCAAACTGTTCGATCAGGCGCCCGACGCGCCCCGGCGTCGTGAGCGCCAGACGAATCTCGGGATAGGTGGGACAGGGCATGCTTCGGAATCGTTCGGGCCCGATCACCTCCACCTCGTGGCCGAGGCCCGCCAGCCGGTCGCGGGTGGTCGCGAGCGCCCGCACCACGCCGTTCAATTGCGGGTACCAGGCATCGCTGACTATCAGGATTCGCATCGGGCGCTGATTCCGCCGTTTCCGCCGACTCCGGGATCGATTCAACGTACATTAAGGAACCCGGTGGGGAAAGTCATCCGTGCCGCTCCGTGAAGAACAGGTAAAGTGTCCGCTTTGATCAAAGCCCTGCATCGACGGGCGTCCGGTGTAGCATGAAGCTGGTATTCAGCCGCAAGGGATTCGACAGCGCTGCGGGCGGGGCTCCGTCGCCCATCGTCGACGGGGTTCCGGTGAGCCTGCCGATTCCTGCGCGGCAACGCTCCCGCACCACCTATGACGATCTGGGGCTCGGCGCACTGGTGGAGCGGGTCACGGCAGGCAGGATTGCCGGCCCGAGCCTCTGCCACTGCGATCCGATGTTCGAGAATGGGCGGTGCGCCTTCGGGCAGGCCGGGGCGGCGCAGACGCATCTGGCCAACAACGGCGTTTCGGTGGGCGATGTGTTCCTGTTCTTCGGGCTGTATTCGGAACTCGATGGCAGCGACCGCCATCATCGGATATTCGGTTTCCTGCGCGTGCAGAAGCGGCTCCTGGTTGGCGCCGACCCCAGGCGGGCCGCACAGCCGGACGGGTTCGGGATTCGTCATCCGCACACGATCGGCCGCTGGCCGAACAACAATTGTCTGTACGTCGGCCCGGGGGCGAGGGCGGTAAGGGCGGCTGCCGAACTGCGGCTCTCCTGGCCGGGAGGGCTCGTCAGCCGCTGGCGGGTGCCCGACTGGTTGCGGCAAACGGGGCTGACCTATCATGGGCGCCGGGACCGGTGGGAAGGGTCGGATGTGCTGCATACCGTGGGGCGGGGCCAGGAGTTCGTGGCTGATCTCGGCAGCGACCGGGAGGCCCGGGGATGGGTCGAGGGCGTGATCGACGCCATCGATTCGGGTACGGCATGATGAGGCGGGCGGCAATCGTATCGGAACTGCGCGGCGGTGCGGCTACAATAGCGCGTTGATGGTGCCGGGTGGGCATATCCAGCCCGTCTCCATCCCGTCCTTGATTCGTTTTCGGAAGAGTACGAGATTCTCATGACATCATTTCGCGCATTTCTGGTCGAGAAGACCGAAGCCGGCGGCAAGCCGACATTTTCGCGCAGCATCGTCGAGCGCGACATCGCCAGCCTCCCCGAAGGCGAACTGCTGATCGACGTGGCGTACTCCTCGCTCAACTACAAGGATGCGTTGTCGGCGACCGGCAATCCCGGGGTCACCCGCAACTTTCCGCACACGCCCGGTATCGATGCCGCGGGAACCGTGGCGGCGTCGTCGTCCGCCGAGTTCGCCCCGGGCGACGAGGTCATCGTTATCGGCTTCGATCTGGGCATGAACACGCCGGGCGGTTACGGGCAGAAAATTCGCGTTCCGGCCGGTTGGGCGGTGCCGATACCGGACGGGCTCGATTTGCGCACGAGCATGATATTGGGCACGGCCGGGTTCACGGCCGCACTCTCGGTGCACAAACTGGAACTCGCCGGTACGAACCCCGGCGGCGGTCCGGTGCTGGTGACAGGCGCCACCGGAGGGGTCGGGTCGATTGCCGTCAAGTTGCTCACGCACCTGGGCTACGAAGTGCATGCGGTGACCGGCAAGACGTCGCAGCACGATTTCCTTCGCCGGCTCGGTGCTGCCGAAGTACTGGGGCGCGACGACGCCCTGGCCGGTGCGGAGCGGCCGTTGCTCCGCGAGACCTGGGGCGGGGTGGTCGATACCGTCGGCGGGCAGATCCTGGTCAACGGGCTGAAATCGCTGCGCTACGGTGCGAGCCTGGCGGCCTGCGGGCTGGTGGCGTCGCCGGAAATCCCGGCAACCGTGCTGCCGTTCATCCTCCGGCACGTGAACCTGCTGGGCATCGACTCCGTGCAGTTGCCGTTGCCGGCCAAAGCGGAGATCTGGAACAAGCTTGCCGGGCCCTGGCGTCTCGAGGGTCTTGACGACCTGGTGGCGCCGCTGACGCTGGACACGCTCTCGGACGCGATCGACCGCATCCTTGCCGGCGAGATGGTGGGCCGCGGGCTCGTCGATCTGACCCGTTGAATCTGCGGCCCGGCTCGCAGTGGGCCATGCGTCGCATTTGTGTGAATGCGTGTCGGCGAGTGCCGTCGGGCTGGGGACGGAATGTCGACGCCCGCGCTACGAAAGTTGTTGAGATATGCGAGTTCCGAACCCGGCGCGCCGGGAGGATGACGCGCAAGGAACACTTGACAACTGCTGGGAGAGAACCGGTGTGCGGTGCGTGTATGCGGCGCTGTTAGGGCTCGCTCTGGCGCCTATCGTAGCGGTAAGCGCTGCCGCCTGGTGCGCCGCATGCACGTACCGCATACCGGTTCTCGGAGCCTGATCGAAGAGACGATTCTCCACGCGAATGAGTGATTCAAAAATCAAAAACTTGAAAATTCGTTTCATCTAAGCTATCCGGCCGCGCGTCTTACCCGGGTTCGAAGTAAACGCGTCGGTGATCCATGACCCGGGTCAGGGTTTTGTCCAGGCAGTCCAGATAGGGGCTTTTGCGGGCGTTGATGCCGTTTATGGTTTCGACGGCCACCCGCCGGCGCGTACCGGCCAGGTAGTGCAGGGGAGCCGTTGCCGCATCGATGCCGGGGTGGTCGGGCGGTACGTGGAACGTCAGCCGGGCGCCCTGGTTCTCGACCGTCAGCGCCAGTTCGCCGTCAACGAAACACAGGTAGTTGCCCGGCAGCCGGCGGGGCAGTTCCGGCCAGTCGAGGGAGAGGCCGCAAGGCGCTGCGGGGTCCACGGCGTTGAACCAGAAGCACGGCGGCGGGCGGTGGTTTCTCAGCCGATGCAGCGCGCGGGGCGTGATGAACTGTGGCCCTGACAAGCCCTCGAAGAAGTGTCCGGCGATCAGTTCGCCGGCAAGTTCCATCACCCGTACCGGCCTGAAGAGGTCGCCCCACCGGGCCTCGCGATTCACGATTTCCCGGTTCAGGATGCCGTAGCGCTCTGCCAGGGCGCGTACGCGGTCCTTGCCGTCTTCGAGTCGCTCCAGCGGATCGCTTGGGGGCGGAATCGCCTCGACGAGCCGCCATTGTCCCGGCCAGCCCTGAGCGACGGCGCGGGCGCGGCGGCGTGTATTTCGGGTCCCCGAACGGGTCCCCGAACGGGTTCCCGAACGGGTCCCCGAACGGGTTCCCGAACGGGTCCCCGAATGGGTCTCCAAACGTGTGTCGGATTGGCTTCGCGCATGGTTTCCAGAGTCATCCAGGCGAAAATCACGCCGCAAACCGGCCCGCAGGGGCGCCGGGCTGTCCGCAGTGAGTGCCCCCTGCCAGACCGCTTCCCAAAACTGCTCGTTGAATGTCGGTGCATCTCCACCGGAGTGGTGGAGACGACCGTTCGAGGGGTTGGTGCCCCGCCTCGTGCTCGAACCGGGTTCCCGGGAAGAATCATCGGCCGCTGTCGGCGTGTTCTCGTCGGTTCGACGGCGCTGCATCGCTGCCCGGTCGCTCAACTGGTGGAAGCTGTAACTGGCAGTGCGGTCGTTGAACAGCGGCTCCAAGCCAGCCCGTGCCTGAACGGCTTTGGCGTTTCGGCCGGGGGCGGCCTCTTCCGGGTAGCAGAAGGTGATCCGGCGATTGCCGGCGCCGTGCCACAGGAACGGTTCCCGGGAGAGGAATTCGTCCAGCAGATGGTCGGCGAAATCGGTGAAACGACAGGCCATGAAATCGCCGAGCCAGGTGTGAACCGGGGCGGCATAGCCGCTCAACTGTTCGATCGACTGCAGCGCGCCCGCATCCGACCAGGGCCGCTCGATACCCTGCCATGCGGCCCAGAAGCCGGGTAGCGCGCGCAGTGGCAGGGCGGTGAAGTCGGCGCGGCCGGCGGCGCGCTGGAAGCGCAGCAGCGATTGCATGTTTTCCGGGTCGCAGTAATGGACAGCCTCGCTGCCTTCCACCAGCTTGCCCGAGACGAGTTCTCCATCGTCGTCGAGCAGCCCCTCGGGAACAGAGGGCAAGAGCGCTTCGATTCGAGCCCGGGTGCAGGGGCCGTAGAACGACAGCGCTTCCCGGGCGAGTTCCAGGGCGGTTCGAGTGTCCCCGGTCTCGGGGAATCGCCTGGGCGCCGTTTCCGGGTGAGCACACAGGCCCGTGTCCACCAGCGCCCTGGCCGTTTCGAGGTGCGCGATCCAGGCGCGCCTGCCGGCCTCAAACACCACCAGACGGGGGTGTTCGACATCGGCAGGCCACTCGTCAGCGGGAACCAGCACCCGCTCCTTCGCCCATTCGAGCCACGCTGCGGTCGATTGGGGCCGATAGCCTTCCGACCGCCGCTGCCGTTTGTTCTCGAAAGCCTCGATCACGGCAGGTTCGAGCCTGGGCCGCAGGGATTCGTCGCCGGCCGCCTGTTCGATCAGGTCGCTGTCGAGGGCGCTGGCGCCGGGCCGCTCGGGGGTATCGTCGGCGTACATGTAACGGCTCAACTGGTCGAACGTCACGTTGGCCGCAAACGGGCTCGGCGCGCCGATGTCGACGCACGTATAGGTCAGCTCGCCATCGCGCAATTCGCCGAGCATCGCCTTCAGCGCCCCCAGGTCGAACTCGTCCACCAGGCAGGTTCGCCACGCTTCCAGAAGGATGGGGAAGTCGGGGTACTTCCTGGTTGCGGTCAGGAGCTTCTTTGCCTGCATGCGGCTCATCCACAACGGCAGGCGCTGATTGAATCGCTGCCGGGTCAGCAGCAGAGCGCGGCCCGCGCATTCCCGGAAGCGGGCGCCGAAATAACCGGAGCCTTCCAGCGATTGGCGCAGCAGGGCATCGAGATTTTCCGGTGTGACCAGGTGCAGCAGCGCGTCCGGTTCCAGATCCTGTTTCAGTTGCACGACGACGGCATTGTTGTCTGCGTGCACGTCGGGAACGGTGTCGAACCGCTCGCGCCAGGCCGCCTCCAGGGCCAGAGCCCAGGGGCGGTTCACGGCGCCGCCCCAGAAGGTGTGTATCACCAGCTGCCGGGGCGCATCCGGCCCCCGGTAGCCGCCCGGGCCGGTGCGCACGATTTCCAGCAGAAGATGACGGCGGTGCGGCAGCGGCGCGCCGGTCGTGTCGCGCTGGCGCTGCAGATAGCCGATGAGTTCCCCGGCGGCGATGCTGTCGAAACCGGCCCGCTGGCCGAGCGCCTCCTCGAGTTCGCCATCCCTGCCGGCCGCGAGCGCTTCCTCGGCCCGTTCCAGGTAGTCGGCAATGCGGCAGGAGAAGTGGAAGCTGCGATCGAAACGCTCGGCCCGCCAGAAAGGCAGGGAGGTAGCGCCCGGCTTCGCCGCCCGCACCAGCACATCGTTGTGCGTGATGCGCTGGATCTGCCAGTTCTGCGTGCCCAGGTTGAAGGTCTGGCCTACCGATGCTTCCCAGACGAATTCCTCGTCCAGTTCGCCGATGGGTGTGCCGGAATCGGCGTGACGCAGTTGAAAGTAGCCCCGGTCGGGAATGGTGCCTCCGGAGTTGTAAAGGGCAAAGAGGGCGCTCCGGTTGGCGCGCACGGTCCCGTCGATACGGTCGTAGGCGATGCGCGGTTTCAGTTCCCGCACCCGGGAGCCCGCATAGCGGCCGGCGAGCATGTCCAGAACGAGATCGAAGCGGTCCCGGGAAAGGTTGCGATAGGGCGAACTCGACCGGAGCAGGGCGAACAGGTCGTCCACCCGCCAGGTTTCGTTCGCGCACATCGAGACGATGGTCTGGCAGAGTACGTCGAGGGAGCCTGTCATGGGTTGGAGCGGCTCGATGTCGCGTGCCGCCACGGCTTCGGCAAGCACGGCCGCTTCGAGAAAGTCCTGGGCATGCGTCGGATAGAGGGTACCCCTGCTTGTCTCGCCGACACCGTGCCCGGCACGCCCGATGCGCTGCAGTGCCGCAGCGACGGACGGCGGCGACTGCAGCAGCACAACCTCGTCGAGCGCGCCGATGTCGATGCCGAGTTCCAGCGAACTCGTGGCGACGATGGCGCCGAGTTCGCCCGCCTTCAGGCGCTTCTCCACTTCCGAACGAATGTCCCGGGCCAGGGACCCGTGGTGGGCGTAGGCCAGTGGCGCCGGCTGGTCCTCGTTGATCTCGAGCGTCATCTTCTCGGCAAGGCGGCGACTGTTCGTGAAGAACAGGGTCGAGCGGTTGCTCTCGATCAGGCCGCGAAAACTATCGGACAACGGGTCCCAGATCTTCTTGTCGTTGGCGGCGGCATTGCGTGCTTCTTCCGGGAACCGCACCCGAAAGTCGACCGTCTTGTCCTCGCGGCCGGCGACCACCTGCACCGGCCGGGCCGAACCGTCGGGAAGATAGCCACCGATGTAGGCGGCGACGGTTTCTGCGGGTTTCACGGTTGCAGACAGGGCAATGCGCTGAAACTCGCCGGCGACGGCGGCCAACCGCTCGACGGACGTCATCAACTGCACCCCCCGCCGGTTGGCCACGACCGCGTGCACCTCGTCGAGAACCAGGGTTTCCACCGTCGAAAGCGCCTGCCGCCCCCGAGTCGAGGTCAGCAGCAGGGTCAGGCTTTCCGGGGTGGTGATCAGGATGTCCGGCGGGCTGCGCAGCATGCGCTGGCGATCGCTCTGCGGCGTGTCTCCGGAACGGGTCTGCACGCTGACCGAGGGAAAACCGTGTTCGTCCCGGAGTTCACCCAGCGGGCCGAGCAGGTTTCGCTGAATGTCGTTGTTGAGCGCCTTGAGCGGCGAGACGTAGAGAACCCGGGTGTGGCCGGTGCGACTGATGCCTGCGGCGAATCGATGCAGCGACCAGAGAAACGCGGTCAGCGTCTTGCCGCTGCCGGTGGGTGCGGTGGCCAGCACGTGGGCGCCCCCGGCGATGCGCGGCCAGGTTCTGGCCTGCACGTCGGTCGGGGCGGGGAACCGGCTTTCGAACCAGGACCGGATAGCGGGATGAAAGAACTCCAGGACACCCATGGACCGGATTATGGGGCATTCGGAAATCAGTGCTACGCTTCCGCTCGAGAAATCGGGGACAGACGAGCGGATAGGGTGTTGCTCAAGTCGGGAGACTGGTCGGGTCGAGGCAGCCTGCTGGTGGAAGGCGCGAGCCTCGGCAGGCAGATCGAATGCGACCTCAGGATCGAGCAGGACAGGGGCGGATTCACGCTGGCCGGCGGCTACCGGGTCAAGGGGGAGAAAAGCCGGGATCTGTCCGTGCGCATCGCACCCAACGATGTGGGGACGTACATCATCGATGCACGACTCGGCGCAGTAGCTGCGGACGGCATTGCGAAGCTCGAGAGTGTGCCGAACCTCGGGCTGCTCTGGAATGCCAACAGCGGTGCCCATGCAGCCGTTGCGCTATTCGATGTCGCCGGCGGCTGTGGCTTCCGGGGGTTCCTGCACGAGGGCGAGCGCACCCTGACCTGGGAGATCGCCCTCTCCCCAAAACGGCACGCGGTGAAGGCCGACAACGTGGTCGCCCTGAGAAGGAGGCGCTGAAGAATCCCCGCGGGCGCCGAGGCCATGGCGTCGGACGAATCAGTCCAGCAGGTTCAGCAATGCCTCGCGCTTCTTGTCCCCAAGCTGCCGGAAACCGAGAATCAGGCGTTGCTCGCTGTCGTCCAGCCGATTGCGCAGAATGCGCTCGAGGTGCGGGTGCAGGGGTGGTGCGACCTCTGCCTCCGAGCCTTCGCTGAACGACAACTCCAATCGCGCTACAATTTCGGAATTGATGCTGCGCCGATACCGCCCGGCGGCTTCCACGACTTTCTCGCGAATGGCCGCAGGCAGGCGCAAGACAAATTTGTAGGGCTTCTCTCTCATGCGATGCCTCGCTTGCGCGAGTCACTCTCCGTGACGTGACGAATAACTACACATACATTCGCCGCTGCCCCAAACTGACGACGAGACGTCAACATGAACAACGAACTGCCAGACCCGGAAGTATAGTCAATGCAGGCGGTCTAGTGGAGCCTCTGAAGCGAGGCAACATCCGGCTGGCGGCAACCGTCGTGCTGACGCGCCAGGGCCGGAAAGGCATCGAGGTATTCATGATTCAACGCCCGGGCCGTGGTGACTTTCCCAACCTGCACGTCTTCCCGGGGGGCAAGGTCGACGAGGCGGACCATGTGCCCGGCCTCTGCGACGGCGTCGACGAGGCGACAGCGAATCGGGCTCTGGGGGTCACCGGCGGGGGCTTGCGCTATTGGGTGGCGGCAATCCGCGAGTGTTTCGAGGAATGCGGCGTTCTGTTCGCGAGCACGGCGAGGGGGCCGGCCATTGACGGCGGCGGGTCGCAGCAACGCTTTGCCGAGTACCGCACGAGGCTGCTCGATGGCCGGCTCGACCTGGCTGCCCTTTGCGCGCTGGAAGAATTGCGCCTCGATTGCGACAAGGTCTTTTACTTCAGCCACTGGCTGACGCCGGAGGCGGCGCCACGCCGTTTCGACACGCGTTTCTTCGTTGCCGCAATGCCCTCCGGTCAGGATACGCTGGCTCACGAGACCGAGACCCAGCACAGTTGCTGGATCCGCCCGTCCGAGGCGATGCGGCTCCGAGAGGCGGGTCAGTGGCCGATGATCGCGCCCACCGTCACCACCCTGGAGATGATTGCACCGTATGCAGACTGCGATTCGCTCCTCGATGCCGTTCGGGAGGAGGCGCACCTGCCGGAGTTGACGCCGGAACTCCGCTGGGAAGGCATGCAGGACGCCCGGTGAGCGTCGCCACCGGTCGCGCCCAGTGCCAGCGGAGGCGTTGCTTCGGCAAGTGGCGATACCCTGAAACTGGTTCGACGGGCCGGTGTGTCGAGTTGCGCCTTTCACGCCTCAGAGTCTGCGATGCTTCTCCGGCAAGAGCTTTCAGAGGCTGAAACGTGGCTGCGCCTGCTGTCGCGCTGGAAGGGGTGCGCAAGGGATTCTCCGACGGGCGCAGGTACCTGCCGGTTCTCGACGATCTCCATCTCTCCGTCGCCGCCGGCGAAGTGGTTGCGATCTGCGGCCCGAGCGGGTCCGGCAAGTCTACCCTGTTGAACCTGATTGCGGGTCTGCTGGCCGTCGATGCGGGCAGGCTGACCTTGCGCGAGGGTGAGGTGCTGCATGCCCTCGATGAACTGGACGCGGGGGCGCGGTCGGCGTTGCGGCGCCGCCTGGTGGGTTACGTATTCCAGTTTTTCAACCTCGTCCCGACGCTCACGGTATTGGAAAACGTCCGCCTGCCGCTGGAACTGAATCGGCGTCAAGACCTCTTGCCAAGGGCGCGCCAACGCCTCGAAGCACTGGGGCTCGCCGACCTTCCGGACGCGTTTCCCGATTCCCTCTCCGGCGGGGAGCGGCAACGGGTCGCCATTGCCCGGGCCATCGCCCACGAGCCCGGCATCGTTCTTGCGGACGAGCCCACCGGCAACCTGGACCCGCGCAACAGCGAGCGAATCGCGAATCTGTTGTGGTCCGAAGTGGAGCGGTTGAACTGCGCCATGGTGATCGCCACGCACAGCGAGACGATTGCCCGGCGTGCCGACCGCGTCGTGGAACTCGGCCGTTGAAGCTGATTGCACTCGGCTTCGCTCGGTTCTTCGCCCGCACCGGCTGGACCACGCTGACCGCCCTCGTCGGCATATCCCTGGGGGTCGCCTCGACGGTGGCGGTACACCTGATCGGCCTGTCGGTGGCCGAGTCGCTCGAAGCCAACCGGTCGCCTCATCTCGGCGGGCTGACCCATCTCGCGGAAAAGCGCGGCGCCACCATGAACGACTATTTCGAACTGCGTCGGCGATGGCGTGACGGCGAGTTGCCGGACGTGCTGGGTCTGGTACCGATGGTCGACGGGCAGATCGTTGCGGACGGACGCCGCTTCCAGGTGGTCGGGGCGGACTGGATGGCGCTGTACGGCCTTCCCGGCGGCGAGGGTGCGCAGGAATTCCGGCCCGGCTCGATCGTTGCGGATGCCAGCCTGGCGCTTCGGGAAGGCGATCGCCTGCATCTGGCCGGTTTGGACTGGCCGGTGGCCGCGGTGATCGATTCCGGCGTCAGGAACGGGCTCTTTGCGGATTTCGGCGATGCACTGCATCTGCTGAATGCGCCGCCGGGCCGGTTGGGTCGTATCGGCGTGTCTTTGCGCGATCCGTGGCAACGACTGCGGCCCTGGCTCGAGGCGCTGTTGCCCGGGTTGTCCGCAGCGCTGCCGGAGCGGGCCGGGAAACTGACGCTGGAGTCGTACGGGTCTGCCCCGGCGCCGGTGGAACGTCAAAACCGGAACTCGAGCCTCGGCCGATCGGCCGTTGCGGCGGAAGATGTCCGTGTGCCGTCGGCCGGCGGCCGGATGCCGGATTCAACGCCCGCTCGATGGGAGCTGCGCCCCGTCGACTTCGAACAGCCCGGGGCAAATTTCGCGAATTCCATACTGTTCAATCTGGGCGCCCTGGGCACCCTGGCGCTGCTGGTGGCCTGGTTCCTGATTCATCAGGTCTGTGTGCTCTGGCTCCGCCGCCAGGCGCCGGTGCTGGAGAGCCTCTCGGTACTGGGCGCGACCCGTGCCGAACTGGCGGGCTGCTTCCTGCTGGCGGTGGTTGCGCTCGGGGTGCTTGCCACACTTGCGGGCACCCTGGCGGGTGTGTTTCTGGCCCATCTGCTGACCGGGATTTCGACGGCAGGCCTGCAGGTGGCGCCCAGCCCGCAGATGTCGGGCGCCGTGATTGCCAAGGCGCTGATCTCGGGCCTCGGCATCGCCGTGATTGGCGGTGTCATGGCCTTCCGCCGCTGGAACCGGCCAGATTCGGGAACAGGGCCGACCGCTGGCCGCCTGACGTTGCTTGCCCTGGCGCTGGCGGCGATCGGCGTGGGCATCGGCATCGAGAAGAGCGGCCTGGCCGGAGGCTTCGCGGCCATTTTCGCAGTGGCGCTACTGGTGGTCTCACTGGTTGCGCCGTTGCTGCGCGTGGCTCGACGCCGGCTCGCGGGCACAGGGGGTTCGATGCTGACCCGGCTCGCGATTCGGGAGGCCACCTGGTTCGAGCACGATGTGGCAACGGCCCTGGGTGCTCTGGTACTGGCGGTCGCCACCGGCATGGGTGTCGGGCTGATGGTCGAGAGCTTCAAGCACGACTTCGAGCGCATGCTGGCGCAACGGCTGTCCCACGAGTTGTACGTCGACCTGCCCGAACGCGATGGCGCGGTGCTCGTCGATGCGATTGCGGGTCGCTGGCCGGCTGCCCGGGTCCAGGCATACGGCAGCCTGCGAACGCGCATCGATGGTCGGCTCGTGGCAGTGGGCCATACGCGGTTTTCGGCGACCGAAGCGGCACGTTACGGTCACGGCAGCGCCCTGGAACCGGATGAGGGCATTGCCGGTGAGAACCTGCTCCGAGCGCTTGGCATCTCTGTGGGCGAGACGGTGGACGTGGCCGGTGGGCCCATACGGATTGCCGGCGCCTTCGCCGACTTCGGCGGTGTCGTGCCGCGGCTGTTGCTGGATGACGAAACGGCGGCCAGGCATTTCGGAGCCCTGCACCTTTCGGAGTTGGGCATTTCCGGCATTCCGGTTCTCGAATTCGAAGCCTGGCTTGCCGGCGTGGCCCCGGAAACCGGGGTACAGCAGCGCGGCCGGGCGCGAACGCGGGCGCTGGAGATATTCGACCGGAGCTTTGCGATCGCCAATGCCTTGACGTTGCTGGCGCTGACGGTGGCGGTGGCGGGCCTCTACAACGCCATGACGGGATTGCGCCTGAACCGGCTGGCGACCCGGCAGTTGTTGGCCTCGTTGGGCGTGACCGTTGCGGAGGAGCGCCGCGTGGAACTCGTGCGGGCGCTCGGGCTCGGCGCCTTCGCAGTGGTGCTGGCCTTGCCGCTGGGTCTGGCGATGGGTGCGATTCTCTGCGAAGTGATCAATCCGCGCGCATTCGGCTGGAGTGTGGCGATGTCGTTGCCCCTGCCCGCATTGGCCTGGCCGATGGCGTTGGGATTTGCCGCGGCCGTCGTGGCTGCCGTCGCGCCATCGCCGGTGGAACGGTTGCATGCAGGCTGATTCTGCCGAGAGGCTGCGAATGGCGGTGCGGCACGCGGCCCTGGCCCTCGTGCTGGCGATGGCCGCCTGCTCCGGCCCGGAACCGAATACCGGTGTGCCCGGGCTCCGGGTTGGCGACGTGTTGGGCGCAGGTCCGCAGGATGTGCAATTCGCGCGTGCCGAGTCTCCCCGCTCGTTCGAATTCCCGGCGGACCACGGCCCACACCCCGAATTCCGCAGCGAGTGGTGGTACCTGACCCTGGCTCTCGAAGACGGGCACGGGCGGGAATTCGGCGTGCAGTTCACCGTCTTCAGGCAGGCCCTGTTTCCGGGTGGCCCGGTAGACGATCCCTGGCGGAACGGTCAGGCCTACCTGGCGCATTTCGCGGTGACGGACGTGGAAGGCGCCCGGCACCGGGAAGCCGAGCGCCTTTCCAGGGGGCATCCGGCCCTCGCCGGCGCCCGTGCGACTGCTCCATCGTCGGCAATGCACACCGGGAATCCAGACGGGATGGTCCTCCGCGACGACTTCGAAACGCACGGCACCCCGGCCGGTCTTGTCGATGTGGACGAAACCGGTTTCGGCGGCCCGCACTGGCGCGAAGGCGGTTTCGAGGTCTGGCTGGAAGACTGGCGGTTGACCGGCGCGGGCAATGACTGGCTTCTCGAGGCCGATGCCGGCGACTTTGCCGCCTCGATTCGCCTGGCGCCCGGCAAGCCCGTGGTGCTGCAGGGCGATCGCGGGCTGTCGGCAAAGGGGCCCGGCCAGGCATCCTACTACTATTCGGTGCCGCGGCTGGCGGCTGTCGGGCGCCTGCAAGTCGAAGACATTACCTACCCGGTCACGGGGTTGGGATGGCTGGATCGCGAATGGAGCACCAGCGTACTCGGCCCCCATCAGGTGGGGTGGGACTGGTTCGCACTGATGCTCGAAAACGGCGACGACCTCATGGCGTTTCGCCTGCGGCGCGACGACGGCGCCCGCGACCCCCACGATCACGGCGTCCTGGTCGACGCCTCCGGCCGGTCGCGGCATCTCGACAGTGGCGATTTCCACCTGGAGCCCCTCGACTGGTGGCGCGACGAGCAAGGGGTGCAATGGCCGATACGTTGGGCACTGACCGTCGGCGAGCGCCGCTGGCTGGTCTCGGCGGCGTTGCCCGATCAGCGCATGGACACGCTGCTGACCTACTGGGAAGGGCTCGTTCACGTTCTGGACCGGAATGGCGTTCGCACCGGGCGGGGATACATGGAATTGACCGGGTACGGCACGACCCCTTTGCATCCGTAGCAGGCTTGTAGTGCAATTCCCCTTTTGCAGACACCCGGACCCGTGAAAGGTTTTACCACCAGGATCTGCCACAGCGACAGGCAGGGCGACATCGAGCACGGTGCGATGCACAAGCCCGTGCACTCGACGGTGGCCTACGGGTACGACGACGCGCGCGATCTTGCTGCGGTCTTTCAGGGTACCGGGCCGGGTTTCACCTACAGCCGGCAGGTCAACCCCACGGTCGAGGCACTGCAGGCCAAGGTAACCGGCATGGAAACGGGCGTTGCCAGCCTCTGCTTTTCCACCGGCATGGCGGCGATCGGCACGATGCTCTTCGCCCTCTTGCGCAAGGGCGACCACTTCGTCTCGAGCTCCTTCCTGTTCGGCAATACCACCAGCCTGTTCCTGAGCTTTGCCAACCACGGCGTCGAGGTCACTTTCGTCGATCCGACCGATGCGTCGGCCGTGGAGCAGGCCGTACAGGAAAACACGAAGCTGGTGTTCGTCGAGACCATCGCCAATCCCAGAACCCAGGTGACGGCGCTCGATGAGATCGGCGCCCTCTGTGCGGCCCGCAACCTCATCTATGTCGTCGACAACACCATGACCTCGCCATACCTGTTCCGGCCGGCAGACGTCGGCGCCAGCCTGGTCGTCAACAGCCTGACCAAGTACATCGGCGGGCACGGCAATGCCCTTGGCGGCGCGGTCACCGAAATGGGCGCTTACGACTGGCGGGGCTTCGACAACATTCAGGAACCGTGCAAGGTCGAGAACGAGAAGCTCTGGGCGCTCACCCAGATCAAGAAGAAGGGCTTGAGGGATTTCGGCGCGTCTCTCGCCCCGGAAGCGGCACACCATCTTGCGGTCGGTGCGGAGACCCTGGCCCTGCGCATGGAGCGGCAATGTGCGACCAGCCGGAGCCTGACCGAATACCTGAGCGCGCACGAGTACGTGCAGCGGGTCTACTACCCCGGCCTGCCGGATCATCCCGAGCACGACCGAGCCCGGTCGCTCTTCCGCCACCCGGGGGCGCTGTTCAGTTTCGAACTGGTACCCGACCTCGACATCTGGGTGTTCATGAATGCCTTCGACGTCATCGTCCGCTCCACCAATCTGGGCGATAACCGGACGCTGGCCATACCGGTGGCGCATACGATCTATCACGAGGTCGGCCCAGAGTGGCGAGCCAGGATGGGGATCGCCGATTCGCTCATCCGAATCTCGGTGGGAATCGAAGATTGCGACGATCTGCTCGACGATTTCCGCCGGGCTTTCTCGGCCTGCTCGGCCTGACGCCACCAATCACCCATGGAATGAGAGGAAACTGAGAGAAAAATGACCGAAGCTGTTCTGGAAACGAATCTGGACTTTCCCGGCAAGCGCCGCGGCAAGGTGCGCGACCTGTACGAACTCGGGCTCGAGAACGGCGAGGAGGCGCTGCTGATCGTCGCCACGGACCGGGTCAGCGCCTTCGATGTCGTCATGGCGAACGGGCTGCCCGGCAAGGGGGTGCTGCTCACCCAGATATCGAAGTTCTGGTTCGACATGTTCTCGGGCGAGATCGATCACCATCTGATCTCCACCGATGTGGCGGACGTGCCCGGTCTCGATGCATCGCAACGGGCGGCGCTCGAAGGGCGCATCATGCTGTGCCGCAAGACCAACGTCGTGCCGATCGAGTGTATCGCCAGGGGCTACATCACCGGCAGCGGCTGGAAGGACTACCAGGCAAGCGGTTCGGTATGCGGAATCCCACTACCGCCGGGTTTGAGAAACAGCGACCGGCTCGAGGAGCCCCTGTTCACGCCGTCGACCAAGGCGGAGACCGGTCATGACGAGAACATCAGCTTCGAACAGGGTGTCGACATCGTCGGCCGGGAGCGCATGGAGTGGCTCGGGGAGACCACGCTGCGCCTGTACTGCAGGGCGCGCGATTACGCCCTCGAGCGGGGCATCATACTGGCGGATACGAAGTTCGAGTTCGGCATGCCCCCGGGGGGCGAAACACCGATCCTCATCGACGAGGTTTTCACTCCGGACAGTTCCCGCTTCTGGCCGGCAGACCGCTGGCAGCCGGGGCAGGAGCAACCGAGCTTCGACAAGCAGGTTGTGCGCAACTACCTCGAGACGGTCGTCGCTGCCGGTGAATGGGACAAGACGCCGCCGGGCCCGAGGCTGCCGGACGAGGTGGTGGAGAAAAGCGTTGCCCGCTATCGGGAGGCGTACGAGCGGCTGACGGGCACCCGCTTTTCCTGAACGGATCGATTGCGGCCGTCGATTGGTGACGAGAGCGATTGCATGAAAGAACGACAACTCATCGACGCGTTGAAGAATCTGGTGCCGCTGTTGCGGGAAAACGCCGCCCTGGCGGAGCAGCAGCGCAAGCCGGTGGATGCAGTCATGCAAACCATAGAGGAGACGGACGCGTACCGATGGTTCGTACCCCGAGAGTACGGCGGGTTCGAGTTTTCGCTGACGGGGTTCATGGAGGTGGGCGTTGCTCTTGGCGGAGGCTGTGCCTCCACGGCCTGGGTTACGACCTTCTGCATGGAACACAACTGGTTGCTCTCGCTCTACGACCGCCCTGCCCAGGACGACCTCTTTGGCAGCCACGGGTACATCATTGCACCGGGCAGCCTTGCCCCCAACGGCAAGGCAACACCCGTGGAGGGCGGCTTCCGGGTGACCGGTCGATGGCAGTGGGGCACGGGTGTGATGCACGCCGGTTGGGCAATGGTGGGTGCGTTGACCCCCGTGGAGGGAAGCGACGCACCGATGCTCGGGATGTACGTGGTGCCGATCGATGAAGTCGAGGTCATCGACACCTGGCACATCGAAGGCATGGTGGGCACGGGCAGCAACGATATCGCCCTGAACGATGTCTTCGTTCCATCGCATCGAGTGGTCGATCTGGCGACCGTCAGAGACGGCACCAGCCCGGGATCGAGGTTGCACGACGCGTATATCTACAAGATGCCCATGATGCCCGTTCTGGGGTTGACCGCGACCGCTCCACTGGTCGGGGCAGCGATGCATGCCGTCTCGCTGTTCGAAGAACGCATGCAGAAGCGCACGGTCTATGGAACGACCTCGAAACAGGCGGAACGAGCCATGGCGCAGTCGCGGCTCGCCTTGGCGAAAGCCGAGATGGCGTCGATTCACAATCAGCTTTTTGCCATTGCAGAGGATGTGGAAGCCATCGGTCGCAGCGGCGAGCCGTGCGCAGAAATGGACCGGGCACGCCTGCGTGTGGAGATCGGGCTCATCGTACGTCGTGCGCGCAATGTCGTACGCGATGTCGTCGAGGCCTGTGGCGCCAGCGCCCATTTCCTGGAAAACCCGCTGCAACGTGCCTTGCGCGATCTGAATACGGCGTCCTGCCATACCGTGTTCGATCTCGATTTGAGCTCGGAGATCTACGGTCGTCTGCTGGTGGGATTACCCCCGAACGCGCCGGTTTAGTTTCTTACTCGGGAGGGTCTCCCCAGGGCGCGTCCAACGCCCGGCGCAGTGCCAGCAGGTTTTTCGTCCCGATCCGCTGACGCAGTTCCTTGTCCAGGGCGAACAGGCCTTGCCTGGCAATCTCTCGAAGTTCACGTCCATAGTCTGTCAGGACGACTCGCTTCTGGCGCCCGTTATTCGGATCGGGTTCCATTCGAATCATCCCCTTGCGGGCCAGTTCTTTCAGCACTTGCTGGGCGGCCTGCTTGGAGACGGCAAGCTTGATCGCCAGGTCCGACGGGCGATCGACGCCTTCGGTGAGGTACACCATCGCCATCGACTGCGCGCGAGGCAGGGAGATACTGGCATGCTTGTGCATATGGGCCTGCAACCCATCGTCGAGCCAATAGGTCGCATGCACGAGCGTTCGTAGCAGCCCGTGCTCCTCGTTGTCGAGAAGGGCCGGTTCTTTCGGGTTGTTTTCGGTCACGCTACGCGGTGTTCGTTGCTGTTCCCGTCACCGGCTCTCCATTGGCCTTGATGCCGAACTCGTTAACCGGAAGATCTGCTATCGGAAGGCCGGGTTGCAGCGTCGCACAGAACTCCAGCATGATGCCATCCGGGTCGAAGAAGTAGAACGATTGAAGCCACGTCTTTTCCGACGCCGCTTTTGCGGTGCGGGATTCCTCGCCGGTCACCACATCGTTGTGGTTGACGATCTCCGTGCAATCCACACCTTTCGCCACGAGCTGTTCCCGGTATTCGGCAATCCGTTCCTTGTCGACGTTGAACGCAAGGTGGTTCATGGAACCGTGGCCCGAGCTGATGGTGGGCCCGTCGCGACCGACGACGTTTCCGGCCGAAGAGACACCCGGTTGTGCCGGCGCCGCATCGTTGAACCAGAAAAACGCGAGCTCGCTGCCATTGCCCATGTCGAAAAAGAAATGTTGCCCGTAACCTTCGAGATCGAACCCCTTGGTCAATCTCATGCCCATCACATTGGTATAGAAATCGACCGTTTTTTCCATGTCCCTGCAAACCAATGCGAGGTGATGGACGCCGTTTATTTCCATCGTATCGCTCTAATTTTCGTTGAATTCACGCACCGTGGAAGCCTCGCGAACACCAGGCTCGTTCAACGTCAAGAATACAGACTTTCAATGATATTGACCATCGCGGAGTCGGAACAGACAACGATCCACCTCGCTTCCAGTCATTCAGTCTTTCTCGTTCCAGGCCGACCCCGCCCAGTCGACCGGCTCGCCTTCGCCGGGCGCCGGCACTTCGACGATTCGTTCGTCGACATCGTCGTATTCCAACCGCAGCGCCTTGCAACAGACGGCATGCAGGTTGTAACCCATCACGTGATAGGTCAGCTCCAGAATGTCCGCATCCGACAGATGCGCATGGAGCGCCGCAAACAGTTCGTCGGAGGCGCGCCCCCCCTGGAGAATCAAGGCATCGGTCCAGGCCAGCACCGCCTTTTCCTTTGCGTCGTACACCTCGGAGACCTGCCACTCGGGGATCGCCTGGATCTTTTCTTCGGCAAGGCCGTTTCCGCGGCCGGCCTTGCAGTGTTGGGAAAACACGAACTGACTGCCTTGCGTATAACCCGCACGAATGATGGCGAGTTCCCGAATGGCAGGGTCCATCCGGCTGAGGCTCTCGGCTGCAAACATGCCGAACATGCCGAAGTGGCCGGTTGCGTGATCGAATACGTAGGGCACATTGGCAAAGACAGTCCACCAGTTTCCGGGTGTGCCGGTAGCGGTGCCCGGCTCGGCCACCGGGTCTCGATCCCCGAACAATGCCTTGTAGTATTTCAGGACATTTTCGGATGCCTCTTCTCTGGAAATCTGTTTCAGTCTGGGCATTTCGGTCCCCTCTTGCGGTTGAGTCGGCGGCTCTTTTTGTTCGCCACTGCGAATCGATCACTGTAAAGTCAAGGATGCAGACTTTCAATGTAGTTGATTATCGGGGCTGGCCTGCGTGGCATTCGAGGACACTTCAGGGAATCGCTTCATGACCGCGTCCGGCTACCGTTGGTACGTCATCTTCGTACTGCTCCTCGCGCAGGCTTTTTCGTTTCTCGACCGGATGATCATGGGGCTCCTGGTCGGGCCGATACGCGCATCGTTCGACATCTCGGATACCCAGTACAGCCTGCTCGCCGGGTTGGCGTTTGCCCTGTTCTACGCCGTGATGGGCATCCCGCTTGCTCGCATCGCCGACAACTACAACCGCCGCAACCTCATCACCTGGGGCATTGCGGTCTGGAGCCTGATGACAGCACTTTGCGGGTTGGCTCGCGGCTTCGTGACGCTGTTTCTCGCACGGGTGGGGGTCGGTGTCGGCGAGGCTGCGTTAGGCCCCGCCGCCTATTCGATGATTACCGATTACTTTCCGAAGTCGACACTCGCCCGCGCGCTCTCGGTTTTCATGTTGGGTGTCACGCTTGGGTCCGGAGTCGCCTATATGCTCGGTGGGGCGGTGGTCGCCTATGTGGAAACACTGGATGTCGTCACGCTACCCCTGTTGGGCACGATGAAAGGCTGGCAATTGACGTTCTTCATCGTGGGTATCCCGGGGTTGCTGGTGGCCTTGCTGATGCGCACGACAGTAGCCGAACCGCCCCGCAAAGGCACGGCGCCGTCGGAATCCATGCCCGTTCGAGCCGTTCTCGACTACGCCAACGCGCGCCGACGAGCCTATGGGTGCCACATATTGGGTCTTTCCATCTTCATCATGGTCGTCTATGCACTCAATCTCTGGGGGCCGACGTATTTCATTCGCACCTTCGGGCTCACCATCGCCGAGGCAGGCTACACGTTCGGCATTGTCATGTTGGTGGCGGGCAGCGCGGGTCTGTTGTTCGCCGGGTTCGTTGCCGACAAATGGATGCAAGGCGGTGTCACCGACGCCTACCCGCGACTCATCCTCATCAGCATGATCTGCATGACGCCCTGTACCATCGCGCTCGGATTTGTCACCGATATTTCGATTGGCATCGTCGCCATCGGCATGGCTGTCTTTTTCTCTGCCTTTCAAGGCGGTATTTCGGGCGGAACACTGCAACTCATGACGCCCAATCGGATGCGGGGGCAGGTCATGGCGGTTTACCTTTTCGTCACCAACATCCTCGGTCTGGGATTGGGGCCTACCGTGCTTGCAGCGACCACCGACTATGTCTTCGGCGCAGACGAAGCCATCGGCCAGGCCATTGCGCTCACCGGCGCGGTGCTTTGTCCCCTGGGCGCACTGATTCTCTGGGCGGGCCTGAAAAACATTCGCAGCCAGATTGCCGACCGGGCCGAGGAGGACCGGGCAATTCAGCTCACGAGTGCCGCTCAGCCCGAAGGAGCCGCAAGTTGAGCGGCATTCCAACCCGACCCGTTACGACCCGTTAGTGAATGAATGACCCCACCCCGGGGCACCGGGCCGCGGACACGCAAGAAACATCTGACAACCGCTGGGAGAGAACCGGTGTGCGGTGCGTGTATGCGGCGCTGTTGAGGCTCGCTCTTGCGCCTATCGTAGCCGTAAGCACCGCCGCCTGGTGCGCCGCATGCACGTACCGCATACCGGTTCTCGGAACTCGATCGAAGGAACGGTCCCCCACGTTAACGAATTCAATAAAATCAATTACTTGGCAAAAGTGTTCCATGAAAGCTTCGAGAGTGGCTAGAATCGGAATAACGCTTCCACCCTCACCGAACGACCGATACCCAGGCTTCTGAACTGACTGCCCGCAATGTTGTAGGCATGGTTGATGGTCATCTCGTTGCCGAGATTGCGACCGACCACACCCACTTCCCAGCTGTCGTCGTTTGCACCCACGGCGATGCGCGCATCCCACTTGGTGAACGAGTCCTGGGTCGCGTAGATGGCCTGGGTGGGTTGCACGAAGTAGTCGTCCGAGTAGTACACCGAGGCGGTCATCTGCAGTCGCAGTGCATCGGTCAGCTGCGATTCCCACATGGCGCTGAGGTTGAATTCCATATCCGGTGACCGTTCCAGCTTCTCGCCTTCCTGGTTTTCCGTGCCGGAGTCCGGGTCGCAATCCGCGTTGGCCGGCTGGCCCTGGGCGTCCTCCACGCACTGCGCACCGGCAAAGTCGTCGTATTCCGCATCGATGTAGGAGATCGAGCTGTGCAGCCTCAGGTTCTCCGTCGCTTGCCAGCTGAACTCGACTTCGACGCCATTCACCGTCGCACTGCCGGCATTGCCGATGATGAACTGCGTACCGTCGTAGTTGGAAGTTTGCAGGTTCTTGAACTCGGTGGTGAACAACGCCGCCGACATCGTCGCGGCGCCGTCGAGCAAGCTGGTCTTTAAACCCAGTTCCCAGCTTTCTGCTTCCTCGTCTTCGAAATCGAAGACGCCGTTGCCTTGACTCAGGGTCAAGCCTCCGGCGACGTCTGCGGGCGTGATCGCGGAGACCCCCAGGAATTGCTGCGCGTAGGCGGGGTCCGCCGCAACACGGGCCACCAGTTGGGCGCCCAGGGTGGCATCGTTCGCTTTCAGCCCGCCTGCCTTGGAACCCTTGGCATAGACGCCATAGACCATCAGGTCGTCGTGCACATCCCATTGCAATCTCAGGGAAGGATCCAGGCTGTCGTCCGATCGATCCTGGTAGAAGAGATATTCCGTGTTGTGTCCGAAGGTGCTCCGGGCCACGCGTTCCGGAGTGAACGTGGACCCCGTAAACAGGATCGGCCAGGAATTGCCGATGCCATCCTGCTGTTCGTCGGTATAGCGCAAATCGACAATCGCTCGGAACTGGCTGCTCATGTGCCATGTCAGCTGCCCATAGACCGAATAGGCGTCACTGTCTCGCGTGAAGTTCCTGTCCATGCCCGAGGCTGCCGGGTTGATGGCCGGATGCAGAAAGGGTGGTAGCAGCGCTTGCCAGAAGAGCGGGTAGAACGGCGAAAACTGGCGCGTCGTCAATTCCGAATTCTGGTACCAGGCACCGAGAATGTACTCGATGTCCTGATCCGTGGGCGACAGGATGCGAAACTCCGCCGTGGTCTGCTCGTACTCGTCGGCGAGAAACGTATTCAGGATCGCTTCGGGATGGCCATCGACGTCCAGGAACCACTCGTTCTCGTATTCCCAGTACGCCGCCACCGCCTTGACGCCGTGACCCGCGACTTCCGAATCGAGGTTCAGCATCAATGAAGACCACTCGTAATCGTAGAAGTCTTCCTCCTCGGCGCCCGTACTGACGCTGCGCCGATCGTCCGACTCGTATTCCCGATTCGGGTCGGTGGTGGAGGCCGACATGGCGCCGGGCCGAACGAGTTGGTTATTGCGGCCGATGAGTTGCCAATCCCCGGCTTCGGCCTTGACGTAGAGTGTAGTGAGATCGCCGAGGTCGAACTCGAGGCCCAGGCGCGCGGCTCTGGTTTCGTTGTCCCCGTCCTCGACGCCGGTCGCCAGGTTGTCGGTGTAGCCATCCAGATCGTCCCAGCGAAACGCGAGCCGCGCCCGCACGGTGTCGGACAGCGCGCCGGACAGGAACCCGGTCGTGGCGTAGCCCCCATGTTCGAATTCTCCGCCGATCTTGATCTGGCCTTCGAACTCATCGGTCGGTCGAGCGCTGATCGCGCTGATCGCACCCGCAATCGTGCTCTTGCCGAAGAGTGCGCCCTGGGGACCGCGTGCCACTTCCAGCCGATCCATGTCGAGAAAAGCGGATTCCATGCACTTGCCTCGACCGCAGTACACATCGTCGATGTAGACGGGGACGGACGAATCGAAGGCCAGGTTGGTGATGCCGGAACCGAGGCCGCGAATGCGAACCGCCCAACTGCCGAACGTCTGCTGTACCTGCAGGCCCGGCACGAAATTCTGTACATCGCTCATGTCGCGGACATCGAAGGTCTCGATGAACTCGCCTGTCACCACGCCAATGGAGATCGGTACATCCTGCACATTGGATGCGCGCTTGGTCGCCGTGACGACGATCTCCTCGAGTACGGGTGGGGCCTCTGCCACAACCAGCCCTGGCAACAGAGACAAAAGCGAACAGAGGCCGAGAAATCGAACCGATGAGTTTGACTGAAGCATGTCGTACGTCCTCTCCTGGATACGCGAAGTTTAACGGTCAAGATTATATACGTTCAACATGATTGACCATTTTCCGATCGAAGCGCCAGCGTTGAAACGGTTTCGAGGCACAGTACCCTGGTGCGACCGGTTCATGAATGGGTCGGGCCAGGATTCGGTGTCTCGACCGGCGAGGAAGAAGTGGTAGGGTGCAGGTTTGCACGGGCGCGTCGGCGAACAAGGATTGGCATGGATTGGAAGGCGTACAAGGCACTGTGCGACAGGCCGGACGTCTGGTCGCGCTGGATGCTGATGCAGACGCTCGAATTGCTCGAAGGTGACGCAGCACTCGCCGTTCCGTTGCACCGTGCGCTTGCCGCAGAACCTCTCGAGAAGCCCGCCGGCCACAAGGGCGGCGACGCCACCGACATGTTCAGGCTGCCCATGGAGGCGGTGCAGGCGAAGGCAGTGGCCGCGGCGGTCAGCCGTGCCGTCGAGCGGGGTGCGGAGACCTCCGGAACCCGGGGGCGGGGGCTTGGCGGCTTTCTCGAAGCCTGGATGGAGTTCCGGAGTTTTCTCGGCGCAACGGAACCGTTGCCGATCGTAGCGCCCGACAGGTAACGGCCTCTTGTTCAAGCGAATCCTGATTGCCAATCGCGGCGCCATCGCCCGGCGCATCGTTCGCGCCTGCAACGAGTCGGGTATCCCGTGCACGGCGGTCTATTCGGACGCCGACAAGGATGCGCCGCACCTGGCGGAGGCCGGACAGACGATTGCGCTGGCCGGTGTCCGGGCGGAGGAAACCTATCTGAATTCGCAGGCGCTGCTCGCCGCCGTCGAGGAATCCGGCGCCGATGCGGTGCACCCGGGATACGGCTTCCTGGCCGAGAACGCCGAATTCGCCGAAGCCGTGGCCGCGGCGGGCGCGGTGTTCGTCGGGCCTCGGCCAGAGTGGCTGCGGAGGATGGGCGACAAGATTGCTGCCCGTCGTCTTGTCGAGAAGCGGGGGTTCCCGGTCCTCCCGGGTACCGGCCCGGTGGAAGACCTTGGCGCAGCCCTGGCGGCGGCGGAGTCGCTGGGTTTCCCGGTCATGGTGAAGCCCGCCGGTGGTGGCGGCGGCATCGGCATGTGCGTTGCCGAGTCTCCCCAAATGCTCGCCCGGCGATTCGGGCGCGCGAAGCTCATGGCGGAGAAAGCCTTTGCCGACCCCCGCATCTATCTGGAACGCTGCCTGGACCGTCCCCGGCATATCGAGGTGCAGTTGCTGGCCGACGGCGCGGGCGGCGCCATCCACCTCTACGAACGGGAGTGTTCCATTCAACGCCGTCATCAAAAGCTGGTGGAGGAAAGCCCGGCGCCGGCGCTGGACCGGGCCGGCGTCGACGACCTGTGCGAGCGCGCCGAGCGGCTTGCCGCGGACTTGGGTTACGACAATGTCGGTACCCTGGAAACGCTCATGGACGGGTCCGGGCGGTACGGCTTCCTGGAGATGAACACCCGCATCCAGGTGGAACACGGTGTGACGGAAGAGGTGACGGGCCTCGACCTGGTGCGTGCCCAGATCGAGTTGGCCGCCGGCGGCGCTCTGCCTGAGCGCCCGCCGCGGAATGGATACGCCGTGGAAGTGCGGGTCTACGCCGAAGATCCGGTGCGGCAGTTCCCGTCAACGGGCCGGTTGTCCGTATTCCGGCCGCCCCGAATGCACGACGTGCGCGTCGAAACCGGGTATGCGGAGGGGCAGAGGGTCACACCTTTCTACGACCCGCTGCTGGCCAAGGTGATCGGCCGGGGCTCCACCCGCGAACTGGCCATCGGGCGTGCGCGGGTCGCTCTGAAAGGATTTGCCATCGCCGGCGTGGAGACCAACATCGATCTGCTCGAGGCCGTTCTGAGCGACGAGGCCTTTCTCGCGGGCAAGGTCGACACCGGCTTTCTGCAACGGATGCAGGCATCCTGAGATGCGGGCCCGGCCCGTGTTACATTGCGCTGCGAGTCGACCCGGCAGGGTGGCCGGCCGGGTCGGCAGGCGCAGGGATTCCGCCGGCGTCACGACCTGCACAGTCGAATCACGGATCGACAGAAGCACGGATCGACAGAAGCACGGATCAACAGAAGCACGGATCAACAGAAGCACGGATCAACAGAGGAATGAGGCATGACCGACCTGGTAACCATTGATGTAGCAGACGGCGTGGCCGACGTTCGGATGAACCGGCCCGACAAGTACAATGCCCTGAGCCCCGACATGTTCAGGTCGATCGTCGATGCGGGTGAGCGGCTTGCGGAAACCCGGGAGGTGCGGGCCGTGGTGCTGTCCGGCAACGGGCGCGGTTTCTGTGCCGGCCTCGACATGGGCAGCATGCGGCGGCTGGCGCAGGCAGACCCGAATCCCGGTTCGCTTCTCGAGCGCGACAAGCACCCGGAGAACAACGCCCAGCGCCCGGCCTTCGTCTGGAAGCGGATGCCGGTTCCCACCATTGCCGCCATGCACGGCGCTGCGTACGGCGGTGGGCTGCAGATCGCCCTGGGCACCGACATTCGCATCGCCGCCCCGGATGCACGGCTGTCGCTCATGGAAATCCGGTGGGGGTTGATCCCCGACATGAGCATCAGCCAGACCCTGCGGGACCTGGTGCCCCTGGACGTGGCCAAGGAGCTGACCTTTACCGGCCGGGTTCTGACCGGCCTGGAAGCCAGGGACCTCGGCATCGTTACCCGGGTGGATGAAGACCCCCATGCCGCTGCCATGGCTCTGGCGCGGGAGATCGCCGGGAAATCGCCGGATGCGATTCGCGCCGCCAAGCACCTGTTCGAGTCGAGCTGGCATGCCGATCAGCGGGACGGGCTGGCGCTCGAAGGCTCCCTGCAAGCCGGATTGATCGGTTCCCCCAATCAGAAGGAAGCCGTCAAGGCCAGTTTCGCCAAGCGTACCCCCCGCTTTACCGATTGACAGACCGACTTCATGAGCTGGGAGGAGGAGGTTCGCGAACTCGAGCGCCGCCGGATTCTGGCCGGGCAGCAGGGCGGTGAACGGGGCATCGCCAAACAGCACGCCAGGGGACGGCTGACCGTCCGCGAACGCATCGACACCCTGCTCGATGCCGGCAGTTTCCAGGAACACGGCCGCGCCACCGCCGCGCCGGATTACGACGACGATGGCGAACTGCTGGGCTACGTGCCGGCCAATTATGTTGTCGGCTTCGGCGAGATCGAGGCGCGCCGGGTGGTGGTCGGCGGCGAGGACTTCACCCTGAAGGGCGGTTCGCCGAACGCCGCGGGGCTGCGCAAGAGCATTTATGCCGAGCACCTCGCCTGCCAGTACCGGGTGCCCCTGGTACGCCTGCTCGAGGGCGGCGGCGGCAGCGTCAAGGGCTCCGGCAGGAAGGGCGGTACCGTCGGCCAACCGGTTTACAGCGAGCCGCGCTTCAGGATCATCGCCGACGCCATGGGCCAGGTGCCCGTCGCCTCTGCTGCCATGGGCGCCGTCGCCGGGTTCCCGGCGGGGCGCCTGGTCGCTTCCCATTTTGCGGTCATGACGCGGCATACGGCCCAGGTGCTGATCGGCGGCCCGGCGCTGGTTACCCGGGCGCTCGGCGTCAACATGACCAAGGACGAACTCGGAGGCGCCGAGGTACATGCGGCCAGCGGAATCGTCGACAACATCGCCGAAGACGAGCACGATGCCCTCGCCCAGATCCGGCGGTTCCTCGGCTACCTGCCGTCGAGCGTCTGGGAGCGGACGCCGCGCGGGCAGAGCGACGACGACCCCGAGCGCATGGAGCAGGAACTCCTTAGCGCCGTTCCGCGGGACACGAACCGGCCGTTCGACATGCGGGCCATCGTCGAGATGGTGGTGGACAGGCAGAGCTTTTTCGAGCTGGGCGCCGCCTTCGGGCCGAGCCAGATCTGCGGGCTGGCGCGGCTTGCCGGGCAGCCCGTCGGCGTACTCGCCAACGACAATCGCCATGCCGCCGGTGCCATGACGGCGGAAGCGGCGCAGAAGTACCGGCGCTTCGTCGAGATGTGCGACACCTTTCACCTGCCGGTGGTCAACTTCGTCGATCAGCCGGGGTTCATGATCGGGCCGGCGGCGGAACGGGCGGGCACCATACGTTACGGCATGGCGGCAGTATCCGCCGCGTGCCAGGCTACCGTACCCTGGGCGGCGATACAGGTACACAAGGGTTTCGGCGTGGCAACGGCCGCTCACTACGCGCCGGACGCCTATGTGCTGTCCTGGCCGTCCGTGGAGACCGGTGCGCTGCCCTTGGAAGGCGGCGTGGCCGTTGCCTTTCGCCGGGAGATCGCAAAAGCGGCGGATCCGGCGGCGAAGCGCGGGGAACTGGAAGAGCAACTGCGATCGGCCCGCTCGCCCTTTCCGGCTGCCGAGTCGTTTGCCGTGCACGAACTCATCGACCCGCGCGAAACCCGGCCCTTCCTGTGCCGCTGGATCGAGTGGATTCAGCCGCGCCTCGAGACGCTGACCGGCCCGGTGCGATTCACGATGCGGCCCTGATTCGGCTCGGTCAGAGCCGGGATCGGAGCACCGGACAGTTTATTTGTTTTGAAACCGGACAAGTCTATTTGTTGCCAACATCGGGCCAAGTCGGATGCGGGCATTCCGAACCAGTTGCGGTAAGCTATGCCGCTTTTTCCCGGAGACATCCAAGCATGACCTATTCCTTCGACGGCAAGACAGCCATTGTCACGGGCGCGGGCGGTGGGCTCGGCAGGTGCTACTCCCTGGAACTGGCGAGCCGCGGCTGCAAGGTGCTGGTCAACGACCTCGGCGGCGCCATGGACGGTACGGGCGGTGGTTCAGAGGCAGCCAACGCCGTGGTCGAGGAGATCAGGGCCGCAGGTGGCGAAGCGATTGCCAACGGCGGCTCCGTCAGCGACCGCGCCGGGGCGGAGAGCATGGTCAACGACGCCATGAATGCCTGGGGCCGGGTCGACATCGTCATCAACAATGCCGGCATCCTGCGCGACAAGTCCTTCCACAAGATGGAACTCGACGACTTTCAGGCCGTGCTCGATGTGCATCTGATGGGTTCGGTCAACGTCACCCGGGCAGCCTGGCCCATCATGCGGGAGCAGAACTACGGCCGCATTGTCGTCACGACTTCGCCCACCGGGCTGTACGGCAATTTCGGCCAGGCTAACTACGGCGCCGCCAAACTCGGCCTGGTGGGTCTGATGCTGACGCTGAAGATCGAAGGCGCGAAGTACAACGTTCGCACCAACACCATCGCCCCGATCGCGGCCACCCGGATGACCGAGAATCTGATGCCCGAGGAAACGCTCAGGAAGTTCGGCCCGGAACTGGTGGCGCCGGCGGTGGTGTTTCTATGCTCTGAGGACGCGCCCAACGGCGTCGTTCTGCAGGCACAGGGCGGCGAGTACTCCATCGCCTGCATCGTCGAAAGCCCCGCCGTCGAGCTTGGCGTCGAGGCCACCGCCGAGGATGTCGGGGCGAGCTTCGAGGCGATCTCGAACCTGGCGGGTGCCAAGCCCCGGGGCATGCTCGACCTCGGCGCCGTCTGACCGAACCTCGCTCTTCGCTCGCGCGACTGGCAGACGATGGCCGCCTCCGTTCTGACGCTCGTGGTGACGCTGCTGGTCGCAGGCGGCGCCTGGCTGGTATTCGGTGCCCGCCTGAAGCTGAGCGACGACCGGCAGGTCAACGATCTGCTCAACCTGGGTGCCTACTATTTCCTGAGCCTGCCGGTGGTATTCGTGGTGGTTTTCGCGATCGTCGGCTGACCGCGCGCTCGAGAATTTCAGCGGCCGCGCTTGCCTGGCGCCTCGACAGCATGCCAATTCGGCCGGAGGGAGCACGGCCACGCTTGCGCGAGTGGATCGTCGTCCGCAGCGGGTAGTTGGTCACGGATTCGGGTTCGATATCCCACCGACCTTGGTCGCGAATGCATCGGCCATCGCAGCAGGCAGCTGGCGCGATAGGCGCGGTGGCTATTTCAACAGGACGAGGCGCGGGCGCTGTCGGCCGTCCCGACGCGGTGTGCTGGCGTGACAGGCGGGGTGGCTATTTCAACAGCACTGCCGGCAGCTTTTTCAGAGTTTCGGCGCGCGGGTCCACTTCGAACCCACTCGATTCCAACGCGGTGACGCCCAATAGCGGCTCCGCGTTGTCGTCGCCATACACGACGGTGCCGCCGACGCGCTCGCCTTTGAACTCGAGCTCGGCAACGGTAATTTCCAGCAACGTCTTCTCACCGTCGGCCAGAATGTACTCGCGGCTGCCTCTGGGACGCAGCCCGATAGCCTCGAGGCGGCTACCCGGTACCACCGAGTCGAACGCGCCGGTATCGACGAGAAAGGGGCCGGTCCATGTCCGTTCCGGCGCTGCCGGATTGCGGATTGTCACGTCGACATACGTTGCGCCCATCGTTGACCTCTCAGCGGTTCGATTCGGCAATTGGCAATTCGCCAGCGATGCGCACCAACATAGGAATGAGGCTCGCGGCCGTCAAGCAGAGTTCTGCCGTTACTGGTGTGCGCATTTGCCGGAGGTCGGGCAGACGTTGCGAACCTTGCCAATGCATGAATAATATGCATGTGATCCACGATTCAAATTGAGTAGATTTCATGTCACTGATCGAGCTGCGCCACCTTCGAACGCTCAGCGCGCTCCGCGATGCCGATAGCCTGGTGGAAGCTGCGGAGCGGGTATTCCTCACCCAGTCGGCGCTTTCGCACCAGATCAAGGATCTGGAAGGGCGTGTCGGTTGCAGCCTGTTCATGCGCAAGACCCGCCCGGTGCGTTTTACCAGTGCCGGCAATCGCCTGATCAGGCTTGCCGACGAGGTATTGCCCCTCGTGCACGCGGCGGAACTGGAGGTCGCCAAGCTCGCCGGCGGCGAGTCCGGCCGGCTGGTCATGGCGATCGAATGCCATAGCTGTTTCGAGTGGCTGTTGCCGGCCATCGCGATCTACCGGGATGCGTGGCCCGAGGTGGACCTGGACATTTCCAGCGGGTTTCACTTCGCGCCGCTGCCGGCGCTCGTCCGGGGCGACCTCGATGTGGTAATCACGGCGGATCCGGTGCCGGACAAGGGGTTGGCCTATTTTCCGCTGTTCTGTTACGAGGCGCTGCTGGCAGTCCCGAAAACTCACGCTGTCGCCGAAAAGGAGTGGATCGAACCGCATGACCTTGCCGGCGAAACCGTGATTGCGTACCCGGTCGATCGCAGCCGCCTCGATCTGTTCTCCAGGTTCCTGTCGCCGGCGGGGGTCGAGCCCAAGGGTGTGCGTCAGGCCGAGCTGACCGCGATGATGATTCAGCTCGTCGCCAGCGGCAAGGGTGTGGCCTGCCTGCCCAACTGGGCCCTGCACGAATACCGGGAACGGGATTACGTCAGCGTCACCTCCCTGGGCGCGGAGGGCGTTTGGCCGACGCTGTACGCTGCGGTGCGCGCCGATCAGGCCGACGCCCCGTTCATGGTCGGGTTTGTCGAGACGACCCGGCGCACCTGTTTTGCCAATCTGGTCGGCATCGTGACGGCGGAGGCCGGCTGACCCGACTTTCGTCCCGAGTGCATCGGTGTCCGCAGGGGGGAGTTGTCGAGAGATGCGGGCTCGAGGCGGACGCAACTCCGATGCGTCACCGCGTCAGGGCACCAGAACGTGCTCGCGCCAGGCTCCGTCGGCCAGGTTCCAGAGGCGGCGGTCGTGCACGTCGCTGTTGTCGTTCAGGTCCAGCCGTTCGATTCGATGGGGCAAGAGGTAGAGCCCGCGGGCGGAGTCCGGGGCGACCAGCGGGTCCGGAACCCGAGCTGTAGCCAGTTTCTCGAGCAATTGCTTCCGCGACTCCACAGGGGAGCTTTGGGGGAGCACCTCGTAAAGCCAGTCGAGCCGCTTCGGCGTTTCCGGGCGAAGTTGCCAACTCGCCTTGACGGTTTTGTCCGACACCGGCTCGGTGCGGCACGTCAGGCGATACTGAATGCCGAGGGAAGCCAGGTAAACCAGAGCGGCGACGCGATCCATCGACGGCCATTTCGGGCTCGTGGCGTTGACGAAAACCGCGAGCTTTTCCTCGATGCTCCGCAATACGAGGGTGCGCACTTCCGGGTGCCGATGCGCATCGACCGTGGCCAGAGCGCAAAGTTCGGCGTACGGATCGCCGAGTTCCCTGGCCCGAGCCCGGTCTTCCTGCAGTCGGTGAAGCGGATTCACTATCGCTCTGACTGCTCTATCCGCCAGTCGGCGCCGACGATTCGGATCGATCGTTCCTTGCCGATGAACGCCGAGCCCCGGTCGGTGCGATCCGGATCGAGACCCGCTTCGATGACGGTATCCGGCGACATTTCTTCCGTTGCCGAATCGACCGCCAACTGCCGCGGCGAGAGTAACGCTCAGGAGGCGGACTGCTCGCCGTCTCCGTCGCTGGCAGGCGACGACGAATCGCCGCCCTGGGCTTCGTCGCGCAGTTGCCTGCGAATCTCGCCGATGTCCCGCTGAATCTCGCTGACGCGATAGGCCAGGTCGGGCAGCATGTCCACGACTCGCCACAGCAGGTAGGCAATGGCAAGAAGCGCCACAAACGAGAGAAATCCCATGTTCGATACCTGTGCAGTCCGCTTTCCCGGGGGAGACGATCACACATATACCCGTTGCGTCCGCCCCAGTCCAGCCACCGCGCGCGACGGCCGCCGGGCTGGTTGACCGGCGCAGAGACCGGTACCGTTGACCGCAATGGCGACAACCTCGAAATCGATGGCGGAGTTTCGCGAGCGCATCGCCGCCATATGCGGGCCGGCGGCTCCCGCAGTGCTGCGCTCGATGGCCGGCCCCAAGCGGCAGGGCTACTGGTTGAACCCCCTCGTTGCGCGGCCCCCGGATTTCGACCCGCCGGGCCGGCCCGTTCCGGGTCTGGACGGTGTATTCAGCGTCGATTCGGATCGGCGAGAAACGCTCACGCGTCACGAGGGCGCCCGGCAGGGGTGGCTCTATCCCATGAACCCGTCGAGCCTGCTGGCTGTCGAAGCTCTCGCTCCTCGGCCAGGCGAGGAGGTGCTGGACCTGGCCGCCGCGCCGGGCGGCAAGACCGTGGCCGTGGCTGCGCGCATGCGGAATTCGGGGCGCATCGCGGCGGTCGAGGCGGTCAGGGGGCGGTTCTACCGGCTGCGCGCGAACCTCGAGCGTTGCGGCGTTGCCATTGCGCAGCTTTATCTGGCGGACGGGCGCGCCATCGGACGCAAGGTGCCGCAGCGATTCGACCGGGTGCTGCTCGATGCCCCCTGTTCCAGCGAAGCCCGCATCCGTTTCGACGACCCCGCCACTCACGCCCATTGGAAACCGCGCAAGATCCGCGAAGCGAGCAACAAGCAGGCCGGCTTGCTGCGGTCCGCGTACCGGGCGCTGAAACCGGGCGGGCTGCTCGTCTACTGCACCTGCTCATTCGCGCCGGAAGAGAACGAGTGGGTCGTAAACCGGCTTCTCAACGCCGAACCGGACGCGGACCCGGAATCGCTCGCCTTCACGAATGTGCCGCAGCGTGTGGGCTTGACCGAATGGCAGGGCCGGACTTGCGATTCCCGGCTCGAGGAGGCAGTGCGCGTGTTGCCGGACGACCTCTGGGACGCCTTCTTCGTCTGTCGAATCCGCAAGGCGAAGCACGGCTGAAACCCTCCCGTCGGGCCGAAATCACCACGGACACTGACCCGGCCTGCATATCTAGCCAACTTCGTGCTGCGGCCGCTGACGCACTCGCACAAGGAACACCTGACAACCGCTGGGAGAGAACCTCCGCGTGAGTGAGTGCGTTAAAATCAATAACTTGCAAATTTTTTGCATGCGAGTTCCCAACCCGGCGCGCCGGGACGAGGACGCGCAAGGAACAACTGACAACCGCTGGGAGAGAACCGGTGTGCGGTGCGCGTATCCGGCACCTTTAAAGCTCGTGCTTGCGCCCATCGTAGCGGTAAGCAGGTCCGCTTGGCGTGCCGGATGCGCGTACCGCATACCGGTTCTCGGAGCCGGATCGAAGGTAAGGATTTCTTGGTCAGAAAATTCAATAAAATCAATCAATTGGAAAAAGTGTTCCATGAAAGGCGTGCGCCCTCGCGACGAAAGTCGGTGAGGTATGCGCGTTGGCGGATCGGACTGGCAGGGTTTTCCGTCAGAGCAGCTTGGGCGCCATCAGGATTTCCAGATTGGCGCGGCCGAACTCCAGGCTGTCGAAGCCGCCGAACCATTGCAGCCGTGCGATGCCGAAGGTCGGAAGGTTGTCGATGACGCGTTCTCCGGCGAGCCGGTTGATGCAGTCGGTCATCCCCGGGTTGTGGGCGACGACTGCCGTGGCGTCGACACCGGCGGGCGTTTGCCTGACCACGTCCAGAATCGTCTCGGGCCAGGCGCCGTAAAGCCTGTGCTCGGTGACCGTTCGGGCTTCGGGGAACGCACCCTGCACAAACTCTGCGGTTGCCAGTGCCCGCGCGGCATCGCTGGTCCAGATCCACGACGGCCCGAAGGGCTGGCCCTGCAACCAGTGCTGCATCCTCGGGCCGTCCCGGCGGCCACGGTCGTTCAGGGGCCGGTCGAAGTCGCCGAGGTTCGCATCGGCCCAGGACGACTTGGCGTGGCGAATCAGCCACAAGCGCACGGGTTGGACCATCGCAATGTGCTCGGCTACCAGATCGAGAAGAATTCCTCCAGAGCCCGGATCTGGCCCCCGGAGGCGGACGAGGGGACGATGATCGGGCTCTTGATGCCCGCATCGAACCAGGCTTCGATGCCTTCGCGCACCCGGTGCGGGGAGCCGAACAGGGTCGTATCGGCAAGCCAGCGGTCGGAAAGGCAGGCCGGCACATCGTTATGCCGGCCGTCGGCGAGCGCGGCTTCCACAGCGGCCATCTCCTCCTCGTAGCCGGCTTCCCGCCAGTAGTTGCGGTAGTTGGGCAGGTGGGCGTAGGAGGTGAGGGTGCGCCGGTTCACGGCCATGGCCGCAGATTCGTCGTCGCTGATGCACGTCGGAATCATGTTGCCGATGAAGAAATCTTCCGAGGCGCGAGATTTGGCGCTCAGATTGGCGAGCGATGCCGGCATGTGCGAGCGCGCGCCATTTGCGAACACCATCCCTTCGGCGATCTCCTCGGCGAGACGGATCATCCGGTCCCTGAGCGTTGCCAGCACGACGGGCGGCAGTTGGCCGGCGCGCGGCACGGCCTTCAGGTCGGCAACGAATCTGCGGATGTCGGCCAGCGGTTTTCCCCGGGTTACGCCGAGGCGCTCCATGGCCGGTGCGTGGCTGACGCCGATGCCGAACCGGAAACGGCCGTTGGACACTTCGTGGATGAACGAGGCGGTTTGCGCGAAGTCGTTGATGTTACGCGTGTAGATGGGCGTAATGCTGGTGCCGAACTGCAGGCGGCGGGTTCTCATGGCAATGGCGAGGCAGAGCGACAGGCTGTCGCCGAAGCTCGGCCCGTAGATGCCGGAGAAACCGCGCCGTTCGATCTCTTCGGCGATCTCGAGGGTCTTTTCCCGACGCCCCGGTACGGCGGCAAGACTGACCGCCGGCATTCGATTCGACATGTTCGCGACTGGTGACCTCTCGAGCCATTGAACTGACACAGGACACTAACCGCCCCTGTTCATGAATGCCAGCCACGCCGGGATAGTAGCTTTCAGAACCAGCGGTGCCTTGACGCGCGGCGGGGGGCCTGGGCCTGGTGAGCCCGCATGTAGTCGTCCCGCTTGAAGAGATTGACCAGCACGAGACCGGCGACGAAACCGCCGATGTGCGCCCAGAACGCGACGCCGCCGCCGGTTGAGCCGAGGCCGGGCAGGCCGCCGACGAGCTGGATCAGAAACCAGTACCCGAGCATGAACATGGCGGGTACGGCAATGGTGGTGACGTAGAAGCCGAGAAAGATGAGCGTGTGCACGTGGGCGCGGGGGTAGAGCAGGGCGTAGGCGCCCATGACACCGCCGATGGCGCCCGATGCGCCGACCATGGGGATGGGGCTCGAGGGGTCGGTGACGATCTGTGCGAATGCAGCCGCGATGCCGCACAGGATGTAGAAGACGATGAACCGGAACGGCCCCATGACGTCCTCGATGTTGTCGCCGAACACCCACAGGAACCAGAGATTGCCGAGAATGTGGAACCAGCCGCCGTGCATGAACATCGAGGTCAGCACCGTCTCGGGGTTCGGGCCGTCGAGCCGGCACATCAGGTTGTTGCCGACCGGTATCGCGTGGCCCGTGTCGAGGAGACCGAGCAGGTCCCCCGGGACCAGGCCGTACAGGCAGAGGGATTCGGCGAGCGCATAACCGCTGCCGAGGCCCTGTACGAACAGCCAGACCATGCCGTTCAGCACGACGATGGCGATGACCGCGACCGGCGTGCGAACCCGCGGATTCTCGTCTCTCAGTGGAAACATGGGCGTGCGGGATGGGGCTCTGTCATGTCAACAGTGCGTCGAGTTCGGCGACCAGGCGGACGTTCTGGTCTTCCGTGCCGACCGTGATGCGGAGCTTGTCGCGCAATCGCGGCGCATCGAAATACCGGACCAGAATCCCCCGCTCCTTCAGTGCGAGATACAGATCCCGGGCGTCGATTCCGGCGTCTTCGGGCACCTGCGCAAGCAGGAAATTGGCCTGGGAAGACGGCGCGGTCAATCCCAGGGCAGCCAATTTCGCAGCAAGTCGTTGCCGCTGGTTGCGCACCGCCGCCCAGGTGCGTTCGGCGTGGTCCCGGTCCAGCAACGCTGCCAACCCGAGCCGCTGGCCGAATTCGCCGACGTTGTAGCTGTCCCGGGTCTTGTCGAGCATGGGTTCGACCAGTTTCGCCGGTCCGAGGAGGTAACCCAGACGCAGGCCGGCAAGGCTGTAGCCCTTGGAGAACGAGCGGAGTATCAGCAGGTTGTCGACGCGGTGCAGCAGGTCGACCGCGTCGTATTCCAGCCCCGGGTCGACGAAGTCGGCGTAGGCCTCATCGATTAGCAGCACGCCGTCGAGGTCTGCGGCGAGTTTCTCGATATAGCCGGCGTCGAAGAGGCAACCCGACGGTGCGTGCGGATTCGGCAGGCAGGTGAGCCCGGCTCCGGCTGCGTTCATGCGCTGGGCGAAATCCGATGGCGGCGTCCACGCCTCGGTCAGCTCGGCTTCGGCCAGCGGCGCATCGTGAATCTCCGCCAGCACCGGGTACAGGGAATAACTCGGCGGGGCGGTGCCCAGGGGCGTGTGCGGCTCCACGAAGGTCGTAATGGCGAGGCGCAAGCCTTCGTCGCCGCCGTTGACGACGACGATGTTGTCGCGGTCGAGCCCGTGACGGCTCGCCAATGCCGAGCGCAGGGCATCGGCGGTCGGTTGCGGATAGGTGCGCAATGCTCCGACTTCGAATTCCGACAGAGCCTTCTGCACCGCGGGGCTAGGCGGAAAGGGGTTTTCGTTGGTGTTCAGCTTGCAGGCGCCGGCGTTCGTGGGCTGCTCGCCCCATATGTAACCCTGCATGCGGCGGATGTTGGCGCGCTCGTAGGTCATGCCCGGGACTCGTCCGCCGGGACATCCGTCCCAGGCCGGGGCGCCGGCAGCGCCGGGCCCAGCAAATGGGCCAGCCACTCGGTGGAGGGATTGGCCTCCAGCGCGATCTTTGCGGTCATGGTCAACGGCACCGAGAGCAGCATGCCCACGGGGCCGAGAATCCAGCCCCACAGCACCAGCGAGAGGAATACGACCAGGGTGGAGAGCCCGAGCCCCCGTCCCATGTAACGGGGTTCGACCACATTGCCCATGCCGATGTTCACTGCGGCGTATCCCGCCGCCGCCAGTAACGCAAAGCCGGGCCCGAGCTGCACCAGCGCCAGCAGCACGGCGGGCACGGCGGCGATGATCGAGCCGATGGCCGGCACGAAATTGAGCAGGAAGGCCAACAGCCCCCAGAGAACGGGGAAATCGACGCCGAGTATCGCCAGGTAGCCGGTGATGAAGAGACCCGTGCCCAGGCTCACCGTGGTCTTGATGGCGAAATAGCGGTTGACGTTCTCGGCGAAGCGGACGAAATAGGGCATGGAGCGGTCTGCATTGCTGAGCACGTCCCGCAGCTTGCGGGGAAAACTGGTCGCTTCGGCGAGAATGAAGATCACCGTCAACAGGATGAGGAAGCTGTTCGACAACACGCCGCCGAGCCCGGCCACCGTATTGCCCGCCAGTGCCAGGGCTTCTGCCGGATTGAAGTTCTCGATCAAGAGGTCTCGGGAAAGCTCGATGCCGACGCTGTCGAGCCAATTGATCGCCTCCGCGAATAGCGCCGTCAACCGCTCCTGGTAGAACGGCAGCTTCTCGGTGAACGCGCCGGCCGATTGCGCCACCAGGGCGCCGGCCCCGAGCAGAATAACCACCATTGCCGTCATGACGATGGCGATTGCCGCCCATCCCGGCACCCGGTGCCGTTCCAGCCAGAACATGGGCGTAGCCGCAATCGTGGCGATGAATGCGGCGAGCAGGAAGGGCACGGCCAGGTCTTCGGCCGCCTTCAGGCCGGCGGCAATCACCACGAGCGATGCGAAAATGACGAAACCCTTGCCGGAACCCAACGCGATGTCCTCGAACTATTTTGGCGACTCTAACCGAACCTGCTCGCGAATGAACTACTACGACGGTCAATGGCGGCGGAATCTCCGGCCGTGCTCCCGCTACGCGCATTCGCGAACAGGTCTGGCGAGCCACGGCCTCGCACGAAACCAATCTTCAAGTTATTGATTTTAAAGCACTCATTGGCGTGGAGAATAGTCTCTTCGATGCGGCTCCGAGAACCGGTATGCGGTACGTGCATGCGGCGCACCAGGCGGTGGCGCTTACCGCTACGATAGGCGCAGGCACAAGCCTCAACAGCGCCGCATACACGCACCGCACACCGGTTCTCTCCTTGCGGTTGTCAGGTGGTTCTTGCACGTCCGCGGCCGGGCGCGCTTGGGTGGCATCTTTCATGAATGAACTGCCGTCAATGGCGGCAGAATCTCTGGCGGTACGCCGAGGGTGAGGCGGTGGTTACCAGGAGTTTCGCAGTTCCCTGAGTTTCAGGAACACGGCTTCCGGGGAGGGTTCGTCGTCCATGTCCGGAAAGGCTTCCTTCAGTCTGCCGATCACGCTTGGGCTGGTCAGGCGGAAAAAGGTGTTGACTTCGCGTTCCAGGGCGATGGTGGTGACCAGCGGATTGCCGGGGTCGTGGGTGTCG
Source organism: Candidatus Azophilus sp. (assembly GCA_965221465.1). GTDB lineage: Bacteria > Pseudomonadota > Gammaproteobacteria > Pseudomonadales > Azotimanducaceae > Azophilus. The sequence continues at coordinate 2,886,007 of OZ244892.1, read as the reverse complement.
TCGAGTTCCTCGAGCAGCTTTGCCGCGGCCTGGTTGTCCGGTTCGCGATCGAGCGTGAAGGCGAGGTTGTTGGTGATGTAGTCGTGGCCCGGATAGACGAGGGTGTTCTCCGGCAGGGCGTCGAGCTGGGAAGCGAAGGTCTTGTACAATTCCTCGGGGTAGCCGCCGTTGTGGCAGTTGCCGGCGCCGGCGTTGAACAGCGTGTCTCCGGAGAAGAGTGCCGGTGTGTCCGTCTTCGACAGCAGGCAGATGTGGCTCATGGTGTGCCCCGGCGTATCGAGTGCGAGCAGTTCGACGCTCTTGCCTGCCTTGACCACGTCGCCGGCATTCAAACCCACATCGATGCCTTCTATCTGCGAGCCTGCGTTGGCGTGGGCGAGGAGCCTGGCGGATGTGGCCGCGATCATCGCATCGTTGCCACCGGTGTGGTCGTGGTGCTCGTGGGTGTTGAGGATCTGGGTGATCTCCCAACCCCTCTCCCTGGCGCGGCCCAGGCATTTCTCGTGGTCGAGGGGGTCGACGGCAATGGCTTCGCCGGTCTCGCCGCAAGCGATCAGGTAGTTGAAGTTTCGATAGGCGTTGCCCGTCCAGATCTGCTCGACGATCACGTTGCGCTCCTCTGCAATCCTTTCAATGCCATATCGTACTAGACCAGGGTTTCGCGGATAAAGGTATACACACGATCAGACATCGCGCCCGTTGACTGTTGTTACTTTAGTTGGCGGTGTCCCTTCGTTGGACCAGGATTTCGCGGATAAAGGTATACCTACGATTAGACATCGCGCCCGGTCACTGTTGTCACTTTAGTTGGCGGTGTCCCTTCATTGGACCAGGGTTTCGCGGATAAAGGTATACGCACGATTAGACATCGCGCCCGGTCACTGCCGTTGCTTCGATCTTGCGGTGCCGCTTCGTTGGACCTCGCGCCCGGTCACTGTTTCCTGTTGCGGCCGGCGGGGTCGCCCAATGGCAGGTCGGGCTGGGTGCAGGTCACCGGATTGCCGAGCAGGGCCTCGATGTCGGGCAGGTTGAAGGCATCGTCCTCGGAGACGAAGCTGATGCTCGTGCCCTCGGCGCCGGCGCGGCCGGTGCGGCCGATGCGATGCACGTAGTCTTCCGCATCTTCGGGCAGGTCGTAGTTGATCACGTGGCTGATGCCGTCGACGTGGATGCCGCGGCCGGCCACGTCGGTGGCCACCACATACCGGGTCTTGCCTTCCTTGAAGCGGTTCAGCGTCGCGATTCGCTTGCGTTGAGGCACATCGCCCGCCAGGGCTTCGCAATCGATGCCCCGGGCGTTCAGAGCCTGGTTCACCCGATGGGTCCGGTCCCGGCGATTGCTGAAGATCAGCGCGCGCCCGGGTTTTTCCGCGGCCAGGAAGTCACCGAGCAACCGGGTCTTCATGTCGCCGGCCACCAGCCAGAATTTCTGCGTGACGGTATCGACAGCCACGGACTCCGGCGCGATGACCACGTGTTCGGGTTCCAGGGTCCAGGACTGGGCGAGACGCATCACGTCGTCGTTGAAGGTGGCGCTGAAGAACAGGGTCTGGCGCGAGCGCTTGTGCGGCGTGCGGTAGACGATGCGTCGGACGTCCGGGATGAATCCCATGTCGAGCATGCGGTCGGCCTCGTCGATGACCAGAATCTCGACGGAACGCAGGTCGACGTGACCGCGATTGAGAAAATCGATCAGGCGGCCCGGGGTGCCGATCAGGATGTCGGTCGGGCCGGATTGCAGTGCATTCAGCTGCTTCTGGAAATCGATGCCGCCCACCACGCAGAGTGCGTTTTCCGACATGTGGGCGCCGAGATCGTTGGCATCGCTCTCGATCTGCATGGCCAGTTCCCGGGTCGGTGCGAGCACCAGCGCCCGCGGCCGCGCCGGGCGGTTGCCGGCGGGCGCATGCCGGGGCTGTTCCCACAGGTGGGTGAGTATGGTGATCAGGAACGCTGCCGTCTTGCCCGTGCCCGTCTGCGCCTGCCCGGTGACGTCGTAGTCGGCGAGGCTGAGCGGCAGCACCTGGCTCTGGATGGGCGTGCATTGCTCGTACCCCAGATCGTCGATGGCCCGCATCAACGGCGGCGGCAGCGCGAAATCGTCGAACCCGTGCTCGTTCGCGGGTGCGGTCTGTTCGGTATCGGTGGTCATGCTGCCCCGCGAAGTTGTTGCACACAGGCGAGTTTGACGCACTGGGTCAGCACACGCATGGCCGTTTGCAGATCGTCGCCGACGGCAAACGTCGGTGCAATGCGGATGTTGCGGTCTTCCGGGTCGCGGCCGTAAGGCCAGGTGGCGCCGGCGGGGGTCAGCTTCAACCCCACTTCCCCGGCCAGGGCGACGACGCGGGCCGCGGCGCCGGGCACGACATCCAGTGAGACGAAATACCCGCCCTTCGGCTTCGTCCAGGTGGCAATGCCGAGGCCGCCGAGTTCCTCTTCGAGAATGCGGTCCACCAGTTCGAACTTGGGCTTCAGCAATGCCGCGTGCCGTGCCATGTGCTCTTCGATGCGCCCGGAAAGAAAGCGCACGTGCCTGAGTTGCGAAACCTTGTCCGGGCCGATGGACATCACTTCCAGGGTTTTCTGCAGCGCGTCCAGCAGCGCATCCGATCCGGCGCAGAATGCGAGCCCTCCGCTGGCGTAGGTGATCTTGGAAGTCGATGCGAAGAGGGCGACATGGTCTTCCGTACCTGCCTCCAGAGCCAGTTCGTACAGATTGGCCAGGGGCGCCCGGGGAAACTCGAAGTCGTGCACGGCATAGGCGTTGTCCCAGAACACGACAAAGTCATCGGCGGCAACGCGGCGGGGCAGTGCGGCCAGTGCATCGACGGTGGCGTCCGTGTAGATGCAGCCGCTGGGGTTGGAGTACTTGGGTACACACCAGATTCCCTTGACCGAGGGGTCGCCTTCCGTGAGGCGGTAGACCGCATCGAGGTCCGGGCCGGAATCGAGCATCGGCACCGGCAGCAGTTCGACACCGAGGCGCTCGCAGACGGAGAAATGCCGGTCGTATCCCGGGGCCGGCGCCAGCATCTTCGGTGGATGGGCGCGGGACCAGCACCTCTCGTCCCCCCAGAGCCCGCGCTCGAGGGCCGTCTCGGCGACCTGGTACATCAGGAACAGGCTGGAATTGCCGGCAGCAAACACGCGGTCCGGATCGAGGCCGAGCAGGTCGCCGCCCAGCGCCCGTGCTTCCGGCAGCCCGCGCAGCCCGCCGTAGTTGCGGGCATCGGTGCCGTCGGCTGCCAGGTAGCTCTCCAGCGGTTCGTCGAGCGCGGCCGAGAGGGCGAGTTGGTCGGGCCCCGGTTTCCCGCGGGTGAGGTCCAGGGACAGGCGGTTGGCACGCTGCAGTTCGAGGTCGCGGGCAAGCGCCGCCTGCAGCGTCGCCAGTTCTTCAGGCGTTCGGTCGGCCAATGGGATCATGATTTCATTCCAGCCCCGCCGCTTCGTCGCAGCCGAGCATCAGGTTGAGGTTCTGGACCGCGGCGCCTGCCGCGCCCTTGCCGAGATTGTCGTAACGGCAACTCAGCAACAGGCGGCGCTCGTTGCCGAACACGGCGATCTCCAGGCGGTTGGTGTCGTTGCAGGCGGTCGGGCTCAGGAATCCGCCATCGAGGCACTCGGTAGCGGGAAAGGGCAGCACATCGACGAAGCGGGAATCGGCATAGGTATCCGCCAGGATTTGCCGGATGCTCTCGGGGGCGGCGCCGGGAGCGAGCTGCTCGGCGAACAGCGGCACCTGGGTCGCCATGCCCTTGTAGAAATTGCCGACGATGGGCGAGAACAGCGGCTCCTTGGTGCATCCTGCGTAACGCTGCATCTCCGGCACGTGCTTGTGCGTGAGGTCCAGCGCGTACGGGCGCGAGCCCAGCGCTTCCTGCCCGTCGGGCCCGGCGTTCCGATACGTCTCGATCATCTTCCGGCCGCCACCGGAATAGCCGGAGAGCGCGTGCACGGTCAGCGGCGTCCCGGCGTCGATGATGCCGGCATCGATCAGGGGCCGAACGGCGAGGATGAATCCCTGGGGGTAACAACCGGGATTGCTTACCCGTTGTGCATCGGCGATGTCCTTCGCCTGTGCGGCGGAAAGCTCCGGCAATCCGTAGACCCAGTCGGGATCGGTGCGGTGCGCGGAGCTGGCATCGATCAGCCGGCAGCCCGGGCCGGCGAGCCGCAGCGCCTCGCGGGCCGCATCGTCCGGCAGGCAGAGAATGGAGACATCGGCGCTGCGCAGCAGGCGGCGCCGCTCCTTCTCGCGCTTGCGGTCGGCATCGGCGACGGCCAGCAGTTCGATATCGCTGCGCCCACGCAGGCGGCCGGCGATCTCGAGCCCGGTCGTCCCCGCTTGTCCATCGATGTATATCTTGACCGTCAATGCCCGCTACCCTGCCCGGATGGGCGCGGCATTCTACCAGCGGAGGCCCGCCGCAAGCAGGTGAAAATTCCACTGGCCAGGCTTCAGCCTGCAACCGTCACCAGCTTTCTGCTGCGGACGCCGATGCACTCGCCCTGCGCGGCCGTCTGTTCCATATGCTACGGGTGCCCCTCGCGCTCCCCGGCTGAAGGCTCTCCATGTGCGAGTTCCCAACCCGGCACGCCGGGACGACGACGCGCAAGGAACACCTGACAACCGCTGGGAGAGAACCGGTGTGCGGTACGTGTATGCGGCGCTGTTGAGGCTCGCGCTTGCGCCAATCGTAGCGGTAAGCACCGCCGCCTGGTGCGCCGCATGCACGTACCGCATACCGGTTCTCGGAGCCGGATCGAAAGAACGGTTCCTCGCATCAACGAATTCAATAAAATCAATAGCTTGGAAAGATTGTTCCATGAAAGGGGTGCCCTCTCGCGCTCCCCAGCTGAAGGCTCTCCCCAGCCGTTTTGACATGCTATCGAGTATGTCTGCACTGGTTTCCGGTCCGCGCGGCCGCACGGGACGGCGCCTCGACGCCCTCGCGACGATAGTTGGTGACGGATGCGGGCTGCGGTCACACCGGCTGCACGCCGAAAGCCCTGTCGGAGTGCCGTTGCCGCTGTCTCAACCGGTTCAGCAATGCAGCTGGGTCGCCCGGGCCGTAGAGTTCCGCCAGGGTCGGGGCCAGGGGTCGGTCGGGGTGATGGCGCCGGGCCAGGTGGATGAACCGGAGGGTGCGAAATCCGTCGAACCACTGGTGCATGGCCTTGGAGAGCGTATGCGAGTGCCGGATTCGCACCCGTGCGCTCTCGAGTTGGCGGTAGTACCCGAGTTCTTCGAGCAGGCGCCGAGTGCGGGCTCCAGGAGAAACACCCTGGTCGATATGCCTTCTCGCTTCCTGCAACAAGTCGAAGGATTCGGGTGCATAGCTCTCGAACAGCTGGGCATCGTCCATGGCTTGCAACGCCGGACCGGTGCCGAATGGAACCCGGTTGGAGAGCCTGGCGCGGATGACGATTTCCGGCCCGGAGGGGGCGAATACCGGGGCGGCCTTGGCTGCCTTGTTCAGCAGGTAGAAGTCTTCACCGGCATTGCGCCTCGGCACGCCGCGTACCTTGGCATAGACTTCCGCATGAATGGCAATGGTGCTGCCGATGGTGTGGAACGCGTAAGGAGAGCCGGCATGGCGCAGGCGGTCGACGTAGTACCGCAGGTGCAGTTCGTAGGCCACCGCCCGGGATGCGAGCTGTTCGCAGGCCTGGTGGCGATACGGCATGACGAGGCTGCCGGGTCGCTCCGGGGGGCGCCGAAGATAGTTCGTTGGCAGGCGCACGTCGGCATCGGTGAAATAGAGCCAGGGTGAACGGATTGCGCCGCCGGCAAAGAGCGCGCAGGCGACATCGGCGCCGATCTTGCGGGCAAGCCCCACACCCTCGCGCCGGGGAAGCTGCCGGCCGGGGCTCGCGCAGTCGATGGCCAGCACGTTCACGCCGCCCGGCGTGCGCGCCCACTGGAATGCACCGACGGTTCTTCCGCCAAGGCTGTTCCAGAACTTCCGGGTGCGCCCCAGGGCTGCGGCGGGCGCATCGTCGGGCGCGTTGACGACAACGAGGCCGAGCGGCACGCCTGCAACGGCCCCAAGCACGTTGTCGAGACATCCCGATGGCTCGTCGTAGCAGGGGATCACCACGGCGTTGTCGTAGGCTTGGCCGGGCGTCGGAACGCTGTGGGCTTGTGTTGCGCCGTAACGCGACAGGTAGCTGCGGATGCGCTCAGTGCACACGCGGTTCGAGTGGCAGGCCGGCGACGATTTCGGATTCCGCGGCAATCAGCGCCTGCAGTCGGGGTTCGACGGAGTCGCCGTCGCAATATTCCCGGGCGAGGTCGAGAAAGATCGCCCAGTGGCGGTTTTCGGCCTGGGTCAGGGCGGCAAAGAACCTCTTCTCGGCGCCCTCGGGAAGCGCCTCGGCGACCAGGCCGAAGCGCTCGTGTCCGCGTCGTTCGATGATCGCGGCGACCAGCAGGCGGTCGAGCAGGTACAGCTCGGTGCCCCGCCGCACCAGCGCGTTCAGTTGCCGCACGTAGCTGTCGCGCCTGTCCGGTGCAATGGTCAGGCCGCGCTTGGCGAGCAGCCTGACCACCTCCCGGTAGTGGGACAGCTCCTCCACGGCGAGATCGACCATGGCATTCACCAGGAGCGGCTTGTCCGGGTAATGGGCGGCCAGCGACAGGGCCATTCCGGACGCCTTCTTTTCGCAGGAGGCATGGTCTTCGAGAAACCGGTCGAAGTCGCCGAGCGCGACGGCGGTCCAGGCCGGGTTCGTCGGCGCGAGCTTCATCGCTGCCCTGCCTTGCCGGGTTTCACCGGAAGATGCCGTTCAGCCAGTTGCCGATGTCGGCGATCTCTTCCGGGCAGACCTGGTGGCCCATGGCGTACTCGTGCCATTCGACCCGGTAGTTCAGGGCGAGCAGCGCTTCCCTGGACGTGATCGCCCGGGTGATCGGAATCATGGGGTCGGTGAGGCCGTGCGCCATCAGGATGGGCACGTCGATGCTCGCGAAACTGATGCGCTCGACGAGCCGCTCGTGGTCGTGCACGTAGGTCGACAGCGCCATGATGCCGGCCATGGGATTGCTGTAGCAGAGCCCGAGTTCCAGCGCGATTACCCCACCCTGACTGAAACCCGCCAGTACGACCTGCCCGGCTGAATCGCCACCGGCCGCTTCCCGTTCGACAATCTCCGTCACCTGGCGGACGGAGGCGTCGATATCCGACTTCCCGCCGAGCGGCGCCCCGGGATCGATGTCGTACCAGGCGCGCATTTCCATGCCGGCATTGATGGTCACCGGTCGCAACGGGGCGTTGGGAAACACGAACCGCAGGGGCCGGGCAAGATTCAGGAGCGGCACGATCGGCTCGAAATCGCGCGCGTCCGCGCCGAGCCCGTGCAGCCAGATCACGGTGCCGGCACAGCCCGCGCCACGCTCGGCCCCGTCGGCAGGTGTTTGCGGCTCCAGGCCGCCGCCGGCCTCCAGGATCAGGCATTCGAGACTCACCGAATTCAACTCCTTGCGGGCCGGGCATTTGATCCGACCTTCATGACGTCGATTTTGTTGGTTGTCGCTGGAAATGCAACCAGGTTTGCATCCAACACCAGCTTCCTGCTGCGGCCGCCGATGCACTCGCGCCAGCGTGGCCGTGCTCCCCGCGGCCGATTCGACATACCGTCGAGTACGCCTGCGTCCACCTCCGGTCCGCGCGACCACGCAGGACGGCGCGTTTTGCTTCAGCGACGAACCGTCGACACCTTCGCGACGAAACGTCGACACCCACGCGACGAAACGTCGACACCCACGCGACGAAAGTTGGTGAGACATGCGGGCCAGACGCTGACAGCTTTCCCCTCATTGCAGGATAATGGGCCGATGGACGACGGCTACAACCGGGAAACTTCCAGGAGCTTCGTGAACCTGCGCCCGGCGCTCGGGTTCCTGCGCCCGTACGTCAGGCAGGTGATCATTGCCGGCATTGCGCTGGTGATCACGGCTGGAATCACGCTGTCGATCGGGCAGGGGCTTCGTCTGGTTATCGATCAGGGGTTGCGCGGCGGTTCGGAGGCACTGCTCGAGCAGAGCATCCTGGTCTTCTCGGTGCTGATTGTCGGGCTCACCGCGGGTACGTTCGTGCGCTTCTACTTCGTCTCCTGGATTGGCGAGCGGGTCAGCGCCGACATTCGACTGGCGGTCTTCCGCCGCCTGATCCGCCTGCACCCGGCGTTCTTCGAGAAGAACCTTCCCACCGAGATACAGTCGCGCATCACCACCGACACGACGCTGCTGCAGACGGTGATCGGCTCGTCGGTGTCCATCGCCCTGCGCAACACGCTCATGTTCATCGGTGGCGTGCTGCTGCTGGTGGTGACCGATCCCAAGCTGTCGCTCGTTGTCTTCTTCAGTGTGCCATTCGTGGTGGCGCCCATCGTCCTCTTCGGCCGCCGCGTCCGGCGTTTGTCGCGCAGCAGTCAGGACACCATTGCCGATGTCGGCGCGTACGTCGGCGAGTCCCTTCGCCATGTCAAGGTCGTGCAATCCTTCAACCACGAGCCTGCCGACGAGGCCGAATTCGACGCGCGGGTGCACACGGCGCTCAGGGTCGGCGTCAGTCGCATCCGCCAGCGGGCGGTGCTCATCGCTCTGGTCATGCTGCTGGTGATGTCGGCCATCTCGGTCATGCTCTGGGTGGGCGGGCAGGATGTCGTGGCGGGCCGCACCAGCGCCGGGGACCTGGCGGCCTTCCTTTTCTATTCGATAATCGTCGCCGGCTCCGTGGGCGCCATCAGCGAGGTCTACACCGACCTGCAACGGGCGGCCGGCGCCACGGAACGGCTCGTGGAGTTGCTCGATGCACCCAACGAATTACCGGAGCCAGCCCGGCCGCAGGCGCTGCCGCGGCGAAACCGGCTCGGGCTCGAGGTGCGCGATCTGCGCTTCGCCTATCCCCTGCGCCCGGATGTGGAGGTGCTGCGCGGCATCGATTTCGACATGGCTCCCGGCGAGATGGTGGCGCTGGTCGGCCCGTCCGGCGCCGGCAAGACCACGCTCTTCGACCTGCTGCAACGTTTCTACGACCCGACCGGCGGCGAGATCCGTCTCGAAGGCCATCCGCTTCGAGCGCTGCGACTGCGGGATGCGCGCGATGCCGTCGGGCTGGTGCCCCAGGATCCGGTTTTGTTTGCGGGAACGCTCAGGTCGAACGTGCTCTACGGCAACCCGGATGCGACCGCGGCCGAACTCGACGAAGCACTGCGCCTCGCTCATGCCGCGGAATTCGTCGCCACCTTGCCCAATGGCCTCGACTCCCGGGTCGGCGAAGACGGCGTCGGGTTATCGGGCGGCGAAAAGCAGCGCCTCGCCATCGCCCGGGCGCTGCTCACCCGCCCGGCGATTCTGCTCCTCGACGAAGCCACGAGCGCTCTCGATGCGGAAAGCGAAAACTGCATTCGCATGAGCATCGAGGAACTCAAGGGCCGCTGCAGCATATTGGTGATCGCCCACCGGCTTTCGACGGTGCGCCGCGCCGACCGCATTCTCGTACTCGAAGATGGAGAGTTGCGGGCCGACGGCTCCCACGATGTGCTGGTGGGCAGCAACGATCTCTACGCCCGTTTCGCCAGGCTGCAGTTCGATGGCGTTGCCGAGGCGCGTTCGGCTGCCGGTTGAGCTGCGCTTCGATGAACTACGCGACCGCTTACCGGCGCTCCCTGGACGACCCTGAGGGATTCTGGCGCGACCGCGCCGCGGAACTGCCCTGGTTCGAGTTTCCACCCACGATTCTCGACCGGGACGACGCGGGCGCCTGGCGCTGGTACCGGGGAGGCATCACCAACAGTTGCTGGCTCGCCCTGGACCGGCACGTCGACGCAGGCAGGGGCGATGCAACCGCCCTGATCTACGACTCGCCGGTTACCGGACAGATCGTCCGCTTTACGTTCGCCGAACTCCAGTACCGGGCGGCGCGGGTCGCCGGCGGCCTCGCCGCGCTGGGCGTTGGCAGGGGAGACGTGGTCGTGATCTACATGCCCATGGTGCCGGAAGCCGTCATTGCCATGCTGGCCTGTGCACGCATCGGCGCGGTGCACTCGGTGGTCTTCGGTGGATTTGCCGCACCGGAACTCGCGAGCCGCATCGACGATGCGCGCCCGAGAGCGGTGCTGAGCGCGTCCTGCGGCATCGAGTTCACGAAGGTGATCGAATACAAACCGCTGCTCGACGAGGCGCTGCGCATCGCCACGCACCAAGTGGACCATTGCGTCATCATGCAGCGCCCCCAGGCACGGGCGCCGCTCGTCCCGGGCAGAGACCTCGACTGGGCGGAATGGGAAAACTCCAGCGAACCCGCTGCCTGCGTCCCCCTGGATGCCACCGACCCGCTCTATATCCTGTATACCTCCGGCACCACGGGGCGTCCCAAGGGCGTGCTGCGCGACAATGGCGGTCACGCGGTAGCCCTCAACTGGAGCATGCAGGCCATCTACGGCGTCGACAGGGGCGACGTGTTCTGGGCTGCCTCGGATGTCGGCTGGGTAGTCGGCCATTCGTACATCGTCTACGGGCCGCTGTTCAGGGGATGCACCACGGTCCTGTTCGAAGGCAAGCCGGTGAGAACGCCGGATGCCGGTGTGTACTGGCGGGTCATCCAGGACCACGACGTCGCCAGCTTCTTCGTCGCACCGACCGCGTTTCGCGCAATCCGCAAGGAAGACCCGGAGTGCCGCCTCAAGGACAATTACGATATCTCCTCGCTGCGTTACCAGTTCGTCGCCGGAGAGCGGCTCGACCCGCCGACCGGCCGCTGGCTCGAGAAGCACCTGGGCATTCCCGTCATCGATCACTGGTGGCAGACGGAGACCGGCTGGTCGATCTGTGCCAACCCGGCCGGGCTGGAACTGATGGAGTCCCGGACGGGATCGGTGGCGATGCCGATGCCCGGCTACGACCTGCGCATTCTCGATGCCGACGGCAAAGACCTGGCAGCGGGCCAGGAAGGCGCCGTTGCCATCCGCGAACCCCTGCCGCCCGGCAACTTCCCCACCCTGTGGGGCGACCACGACCGCTTCATCGAAGCCTACTGGTCGCAGTATCCCGGTCACTTTTTGACCGGCGATGGCGGCTATCGTGACGAGGATGGCTACGTCTACGTCATGGGGCGCATCGACGACGTGATCAACGTGGCGGGGCATCGCATGTCCACCGGCGAACTCGAGGAGGTGGTGGCGAGCCACCCGGCGGTGGCGGAATGTGCCGTGGTGGGCATTGCCGATGCCGACAAGGGACAGATACCCCTGGGCTTCGTCGTGCTCAAGGACGGCGTCAACGTTACGGCAGAAGAGTTGCGCGCCGACCTCGTCGAGATGGTGCGCCGCAACCTGGGCCCGTTTGCGAATTTCAAGCAGGCGCTCATCGTCAGCCGGTTGCCGAAAACCCGATCGGGCAAGATACTTCGCCAATTGTTGCGCAAGATGATCGACGGTGAACCCCATGACATGCCGTCGACCATCGAGGACCCGGCCGTTATCGGCGAACTCGAAGCGAGTCTCGGCCAACGGGGCTGAGAACGGGTGTCCAATCCGAAACCGTCAAAAGCTTCCTGCTGCGCACGTCGATGCCCTCGCGTAAGCGCCTCGATGCCCTCGCGATGAAGTCTGGTGACGGATGCGGGTTGATTCAGAGTATGTCCAGAACGCGCTCGGGGGGCCGGCCGATGGCGGCCCTGCCGCGGCTCGCCACGATGGGCCGCTCGATGAGAATGGGGTTGTCGACCATCGCCCGGATCAGGCCGGCGCGGGAGATGCTCTCGTCCGCAAGCCCCAGTTCGCCGTACGGAGCTTCTTTCCTGCGCATCAGTTCCCGCGGCTCGAGCCCGAGCATGTCGAGCAGCCCGGCGATGGTATCGGCGTCCGGCGGCGTTTTCAGGTACTCGACAATGTTTGGCGAGATTCCCCGCTCTTCCAGCAGCGCCAGCGTCTGCCGTGATTTCGAACAGCGTGGATTGTGATAAAGAGTAATTTCGCTCATGAAAGACGCCACCCCGGTTCACGAAGCCGGAGCGGAGGAAGGATTCTCCGCGTCAGTGAGTGGCTCGAGATCAATGGCTTGAAGATTTGTTTCATTAAACGGATTCCCGGTTCGTCGGTTCGACAAACCTTAACCCGGATTCGAATGGTTTGCGCAGCGTTTCTACTCCGCATATCTCACCCACTTTCGTCGCGAGGGCGTCGACGTTTCGTCGCCGAAGGAAAACACTGCCGCGCAGGACGATTGCATCGGCGTCCGCAGCAGGAAGCTGGTGAGATATGCGGGGTAGCAACGTTCGGCTCGGTGGCCCGAATGCTTCCGTTTTTCGCGGTACGGACGGTCCCCCCAACCTTGCGCATGTATCGTTTGATCCTGCTGATGCTGTTGACGGTCTGCCTGTCGGGTTGCAATCCCGAACCGCCTGCCGATCTGGCGGGCGGCAGCCAGGTGCGCTTTTCCGAGTTGACCGGCCGCTGGCTGCTGATCAACTACTGGGCCGAGTGGTGCGCCCCCTGCCGGGAGGAAATCCCGGAGTTGAACGAACTGCACGACATGAGGCTCGACCACGGCGTGGAGGTCTTCGGCGTCAACTACGACGATGTCCGGGGGCAAAAGCTGGTGGACCTGATCGAAGCGATGAACATCCGCTTTCCCGTACTCGTGGAAGACCCTCGCGCCCGCTGGGGTTACGAACAGCCGGCGGTTCTGCCCACCACCGTGGTCATCGACCCGAAGGGCCGGTTGCATGGCCGGCTGCACGGCCCGCAAACGCGCGAAGCGTTGCTGGCAGCGATGCGCTGATCCCTGGTAATCGTAGCGAAAACACAGGCCGGCGCGTTTTGCGTCAGCGACGAAAGTTGGTGACGGATGCGGGCTAGCGATTCCGGGTCGATTTCTCGACCAGCCACGGCACATCGGGAAAGTCGGTCGGTGCAACCGGAACGGTGTCGCCACCGCGCCGATGCCGGTATTCCACTTGGCCGTTCTTCAATCCCCGTTCGCCGACGGTAATCCGGTGCGGGATTCCCAGCAGGTCGGCGTCGGCAAACTTGACGCCGGGCCGTTCGTCCCGGTCGTCCAGTAGAACCTCGACCCCGGCCCCGGTGCATTGCGTAAGCAATTCGTCTGCCGTTTTGCGCACTGCCTCCGACCTGCCGTAGTTTAGCGCGACGATATGCACATCGAACGGCGCCGTCGGCTCCGGCCAGCAGATGCCGCGATCGTCGTGATTCTGCTCGATGATGGCGGCAACCAGACGTGTGATGCCCATGCCGTAACACCCCATGATGGGAACGCTGTTCTGCCCGTCCGGGTCGAGGAAGGTTGCCTGCATCGCCTCGCTGTAAATGGTGCCGAGCTGAAAGATGTGGCCGACTTCGATGCCGCGCAACAGGCGCAGTTCTCCCTGGCCGTCGGGCGCCTTGTCACCGGGCAAAACGTTGCGGATGTCCACGGTTTCTGCATCGTCCACCGGCACGTCTCGTCCCCAGTTGACGCCTTGGTAGTGCCAGCCGTCCCGGTTGGCGCCGCAGGCGAAATCCGCAATGGCCCGGGCTTCGGGGTCGACAACCATCGGCAGCGCCAGTCCGACCGGTCCGACGGAACCGGGGTTGGCGCCGGTGGCTTCGAGGATCTCGGTATCGGTGGCGAACGCAAAAGGACTGGCGATTCCCGGCAGTTTCGATGCCTTCGCTTCGTTCAGTTCGTGGTCGCCGCGCAGCAGCAGGGCGACCGGGCCGCCATCGCCGCGCACGATCAGTGTCTTTAAACAGCGCGAGGCCGGGAGACCGAGGGTTTCGGCGACGGCCGCGATGGTGGTTTGCCCTGGCGTTGCCACTTCGGTCATGGTTTCCGCAGGCGATGGCGGTCCTCCCGGTGGTGCGGCCCGGGCTCGTTCGAGATTGGCTGCGTATTCGCCTTCCGTCGCAATCGCGATGACGTCCTCGCCAGATTGTGCGAGAACGTGAAACTCGTGGGAATTCGAGCCGCCGATGTTTCCGGAATCGGCTTCCACGGCCCGGAAGTCGAGTTGCAGGCGTTCGAGTATGCGTGTGTAACAGGCGTGCATTTCCCGGTACGTGTCATCGAAGGAATCCTGGTTTTCGTGGAACGAATAACCGTCTTTCATCGTGAACTCGCGGGCTCGCATGACGCCGAACCTCGGGCGCACCTCATCGCGGAATTTGGTTTGAATCTGGTAGAAGTTGCAGGGCAGTTGGCGGTAGCTTTGGATTTCCCTGCGAAAGAGGTCGGTGACGACCTCCTCGTGCGTCGGCCCGAGGCAGAAGTCCCGTTCGTGCCGGTCCCGCATGCGCAACAGCTCCGGCCCCATTTTTTCCCAGCGTTTGCTCTGCTGCCAGAGTTCAGCGGGCTGAACCACCGGCATCGACACCTCCTGGGCGCCGCTCGCGTTCATTTCTTCCCGGACAATTGCTTCGATCTTGCGGATCACCCGCAAACCCAGCGGCAACCAGGTATAGAGCCCGGCGGCGACCGGGCGAACGAGGCCGGCGCGCAGCATCAGCCGGTGACTGGCCACGTCTGCCTGGGCCGGGTCTTCCTTGAGGGTCGGTATGAACAACTGGCTTTGCCGCATGGGCGTAGGTATCTCTCGAGAGTTGCGCTTCAAATTATGGACCAGCGCGCCGTGCGCGTTCCATTGTAGAAACTGTAATGGTTCCGGAAATGGTTCCGGAAACAGAAACGGCCCGCACGGCGGTAACCGTGCGGGCCGCAATATCGCCTGGCTCTATGAATGCCCCGAGCGGTTCTCCCGCCCGAGGGCCAGCGTGTCTAACGAGACGGCATTGCCGCAGCGCCCCGTCAGACCATCTTCTTGAGCTTGCCGAGCGCAGAAACCCGAACGCGGTTGTAGGCGGCCTTTGCGGGAATCTGAATCTGCTCGCCCGTCTTGGGATTGCGTCCCATGCGCTTGCGCGTCGCGGGTTTTCTCACCTTTCTGATCTTGACCAGCCCGGGAATGGCGAATTCGCCGACGCCGCGCTTCTTGATGTGGCGCTGGATCAGCATTTCCATGCCGTCGAGTACCAGTTCGACCTGGGCGCGTGTCAGGTTGGTGGCCTGGGCGAGTTCCGTAAGTACGGCTGCCTTGGACATTTTCTCGGAAATTGCCGTTGTCTTCATGTCGAGCGTGGCGGCGGGTGCGGCTGTCGTTGCCGTGCTGCTTGCGGCAGCCTTGGCCTTGCGGGCGGGAGCCGCCTTGCGCGTAGCGGGGGCTTTTCTGGCAGCAGCCGTCTTCCGTTTGGCTGCGGCTTTTCGTGCCGGAGCCGCCTTTCGCTTGGCTGCGGCCTTTCGTGCCGGAGCCGCCTTTCGTTTCGGGGCCGCTTTGCGTGCCGGAGCTGCCTTTCGCTTTGCCTTTGCCTTTGCCTTGGCAGGCGCCGCTTTCTTCTTTGCCGCGGCCTTTCGAGCCGGTGCTGCCTTTCGTTTTGCTACGGTTTTCGCGGCTGCCTTTGCCTTCCTTGGGGAAGCCTTGCGTTTTGCCGCGGCCGTTTTGGCGGTTGCCTTCCTGGCAGGCGCCTTCTTGCGCTTGGCTGCAGCCTTCACCTTGCCGGCAGCAGCTTTTGCTGCTTTTGCAGGTGCTTTCTTGCGCTTTGCGCCGGTTTTGGACGCGGAAGCGGTCTTGCGTTTGGCGGCGCCTTTCTTGGGGGGCATGTGCGATCCTCGTGCTATTGGCAATGTCAATAAAGCGGTGCGGAAGGGGAAACTGCGCTGAATCGGGAGGTCTCCATACGCAAGTCACCGGCCGTGACCGCTGAATGGAGGGCTCTTATAACCAATCGATGACGATTTCGCAACCACAAACGACGAAATGTCGGAATCGTCTTGTTCCGGCTGCCGGCCGAAAGAGCACCGGCAGGCCGTCCTCTGCCGTCCGGCTCGCTCGTCGAGGGACGCAGGTACAGGTGTAAAACGGGCCTGGCGCGAGCCTCCGGCCCGACGGGATGACGGCGACCGGGTTCCCGAAGGGTTCCCAACGGGTTCCCGAAGGGTTCCCAAAGGGTTCCCAATGGGTTGCGAACGGCTAGCGGATCGCAACGCCGGTCTTGAACTCCTCGATCGGCTTGTAGATCATGCGCGACTTTGTGGAACGGGCGCGGCGATTTGCCGCTGCGACGCCACCGCTCAACGAACCCGGGAGGAACCTTCGATGCCGATCTATGAGTATCGATGCGATCGATGCGGCGACGAAACCGAAGCCATTCAGAAGATCGGCGAAGCGCCGTTGACCGTCTGCCCGGCCTGTGGAGCAGAATCCTTGAAAAAGAAGATCTCCGCCGCCGTGTTTCGCCTCAAGGGCAAGGGCTGGTACGAAACCGACTTCAAGTCCGACCGCAAGAAAAACGTCGCCAGCGACGACGATGGCGCGACAAAAGAAAAGGAAAACGGCAAGGGCAAGGCGCAACAACAGGATAAAAGCGAATCCGCCGCGACAAAATCCGACAAGGGCGGTTCTTCAGAAAAGAAAGCCGGGGACAAGTCCGCGGGCAGTTCCAAACCGTCGTCGGGCACCGCGGCGAAAGATTGACCCGGATATGTCACCGGCTTTCGTCGCGAGGGCGCACGGCCACGCTTGCGCGAGTGCATCGGCATCCGCAGCAGGAAGTTGGTGAGATATCCGGGTTTGCCTGAATGCGGGGCGGCCAGGGCGTATAATCGCAGCCGCCGGCCGGGCGCCGGTTCGCCGGAACAGACTTGCGCGCGGGTCGCGTCCGCGCATCTGACCACTGGACACCAGGACGACCATGCGTAGCCATTACTGTGGCGAATTGAATGCATCGCATACGGGCGAGGCGGTTGAATTGTGCGGCTGGGTGCACCGGCGGCGCGATCATGGCGGCGTGATCTTTCTCGATGTGCGCGACCGCACCGGTATCGTTCAGGTCGTCTACGATCCGGATACCGTCGAGAGTTTCGCCATTGCCGAGCGCGTCCGTAACGAGTACGTGCTGCGCATGACCGGCCGTGTCCGGCGCCGCCGGGAAGGGGCCGAGAACCCCGGCATGGCAACCGGCGAGATCGAAGTGCTCGGCAACGAGTTGGAGATTCTCAACGTCGCCGCCACGCCGCCCTTTCAACTCGACGAGTATTCCGAAGCCGGCGAAGACATCCGGCTGCGCTACCGCTACCTCGACCTGCGCCGCCCGGAGATGCAGGAGCGCCTGCGCATGCGGGCGCGTGCGGCAGCCGTGGTGCGCGCCTATCTCGACGAACAGGGTTACTGGGAAATCGAAACGCCGACACTCAGCCGTTCCACCCCGGAAGGCGCGCGCGATTACCTGGTGCCGAGCCGCACCCATCCGGGCAACTTCTTCGCGCTGCCCCAGTCGCCGCAGATGTACAAGCAATTGCTGATGATGTCCGGTGTCGACAAGTACTATCAGCTTGCCCGCTGTTACCGCGACGAAGACCTGCGCCGCGACCGGCAGCCCGAGTTCACGCAGATCGACATCGAAGCCTCCTTCGTGCGCGAGCGCGACATCATGGCTCTCACCGAGGGCATGTTCAGGCATCTCTTCATGGAATTGAAAGGGGTGGATCTCGGCGAGTTTCCGGTGCTGACCTGGCAGGAAGCCATGCGCGATTACGGCAGTGACCGGCCCGACCTGCGCAACCCGCTGCGCCTGACCGATATTGCCGACCTCATGACAACGGTGGATTTCAAGGTCTTCCGGGGCCCGGCCAACGATGCCGACGGCCGCGTGGTGGCGCTGAAGGCGCCCGGCGGCGGTGGGCTCAGCCGCAAGGCCATCGATGACTTCACCGGCTTCGTCGCTCGCTACGGAGCCCGGGGGCTCGCCTATATAAAGGTCAACGATCTCGGCCGCGGCAGCGACGGCCTGCAATCGCCCATCCTCAAGTTCCTGCCCGAAGCCGTTGTTTCCGAAGTGCTGTGCCGCGTCGGTGCAACCGACGGCGACCTGGTGTTCTTCGGCGCCGGCAAGGCGCAGGTGGTCAACGATTCCATGGGCGCGCTGCGCAACGAACTGGGCGCCGCCCTCGGCATCGTCGAATCGGGTCTTGCACCGGTCTGGGTGGTGGATTGGCCCATGTTCGAGCGCGATCGCGACGGCCGCCTGACGCCGGCCCACCACCAGTTCACCCGGCCTTCCTGCACACCGGAAGAGTTGCTGGCGGCGCCGGCGGACGCCATGGCCTCGGCTTACGATGTGGTGTTGAACGGTTACGAAATCGGCGGCGGTTCGTTGCGGAACCACTCGGAAGAAATGCAGCGTGCGGTACTGGAAGTCATCGGCGCCGGCGACGAGGCAGACTCCAAGTTCGGCTTCCTGCTCGCCGGCCTGCGCCACGGTTGCCCGCCCCACGGCGGCATTGCCATCGGCTTCGACCGCCTGGCGATGCTGCTTACCGACAGCCCGGCGATCCGCGACGTCATCGCCTTTCCCAAGACCCAGTCGGCCACCTGCCTGATGATGGATGCGCCCAGCGAGGTCGACCGGCACCAGTTGCGCGATGTCAACATCCGTGTGCTCGAAGGCGCAGGCCCGGCGGCCACGTCCGACGGCGTCGTTGCCGAGACTCGCGAACCGGGTAACGGATAGCCCATGGCCGGACACAGCAAGTGGGCCAACATCAAGCACCGCAAGGCGGCCCAGGATGCGAAACGCGGCAAGCTCTGGACGAAGGTGCTGCGCGAGGTCACCGTCGCTGCCCGCGAGGGTGGCGATCCTGCCGACAATCCGCGCTTGCGTACGGCTCAAGACAAGGCGCTTGCCGCCAACGTTCCCAAGGAAACCATCGAGCGAGCCGTCTCCCGCGGCGCCGGCGGCAGCGAAGGCGCCAGTCTCGAGGAACTCACCTACGAGGGCTACGCACCGGGCGGAGTAGCGGTTCTGGTGGAAGCCATGACCGACAACCGCAACCGCACCGTGGCGGAAGTGCGCCATGCCTTCGGCAAGTTCGGCGGCAATCTGGGCACCGACGGTTCCGTCGCGTACTTGTTCGACAAGCGCGGCGTCATCACCTTCGCACCGGGCGCGGACGAAGGCGATGTGCTCGAAGCCGCCCTGGAGGCGGGTGCCGAAGATCTCGAAACCGATGACGACGGCGCCATCAATGTGATCACCGCCTGGGAGCACCTGGCCGATGTCGCCGATGCGCTGAAGGCCGTTTCCCTGGTGCCCGACCACGTCGAGGTGACCATGGTTCCCTCGTCGACCTGCCCGTGCGACGAGGCGCAGGCGGAGACGGTACTGCGCCTGGTCGATGCGCTGGAAGACCTCGACGACGTACAGGGTGTGCACACGAACGGAGATTTCCCCGAGAGTGTGTTCTAAGCCCGCATCCGTCACCAGCTTTCGTCGCGAGGGCCTCGACGTTTCGTCGCTTAAGCAAAACGTTTCGTCGCTGAAGCAAAACGTTTCGTCGCTTAAGCAAAACGCGCAGGGCGAGTGCGTCGGCGTCCGCAGCAGGAAGCTGGTGACGGATGCGGGCCAGGCTGCGCAAGGTCTTTGTACGGGCGCGGTGCGCCTGAAAACGTCGAATGTCGGTCGCGGCGGTTAGCAAGCAGTCTCCACGGCGCAGCGGTCCGTTGCGGGTTCTCGGCATCGACCCGGGTTCACGGATTACAGGCTACGGCCTCGTCGCGACGGAGGGGAATCGACTCTCCTTCGTCGCTGCCGGCCGTATCCGTCCCCCGGCGGTCGGCATGCCGGAGCGGCTCGGCCGCATTCATCGGGACGTGGCAGAGTTGATTGCCAACTATGAAGCGGATGTCATGGCCATCGAGGATGTGTTCCTGGCGCGCAACCCGCAGTCGGCACTCAAGCTCGGGCAGGCGCGCGGAGCCGCCATCGTCGCTGCCGCCGCCGCGGGCCTCGACGTTTTCGAGTACCCCGCCCGCACCGTCAAGAAGACAGTGGTGGGAACCGGCCGCGCCACCAAGGCCCAGATACAGCACATGGTGCGGATTCTGCTGAATCTGGAGGGACAACCCACGCCGGATGCGGCGGACGCCCTTGCGATCGCGATTTGCCACGTAAATACTGCTGTCCATGTTCAGGGCCGCCAACCCGATTAGTGAACCAGGGGCCGCGACTGTCGCGCCGGGTTCTGCCCATCTGCGCGTACTCGCGACCGGATGCATGGCCCCGCCTTTGTTGGCGAGAGCCTTCAGCCGGGGAGCGCGAGGGGGCACCCCTCGCAAGAAGAGAGCCTTCAGCCGGGGAGCGCGAGGGGATTCCCCTCGCAAGAAGAGAGCCTTCAGCCGGGGAGCGCGAGGGGGCACCCCTCGCAAGAAGAGAGCCTTCAGCCGGGGAGCGCGAGGGGATACCCCTCGCACATGGAACACACGGCCGTGCCCGGTCGCTGAACGGAGCCCGGGCAAGTGATCGGTCGCATCCGGGGCCAGCTTGCCGGCCTGGAGGGACAGACCGTCCTGATCGACGCGGCCGGCGTCGGCTACGAGGTGGAAGTGCCCACCACGGCACTTGCCGCCCTGTCTGCGGGCGGCGAGGTACTCTTTTATACCCATTTCATCGTTCGTGACGACGCGCAACAATTGTACGGTTTCGCCTCGAAGGACGAGCGGGACCTGTTCCGCACGCTGCTGCGCATCAACAAGGTCGGGCCGCGCCTCGCGCTGTCGGTGATCTCCAGCGTCGACATCGGCGACCTGGCGATGGCTGCGGCCGAAAACGATGTCTCGCGTCTGGTAAAGGTACCGGGCGTCGGCAGAAAGACCGCGGAGCGAATGCTGCTCGAACTCGGGGACCGGCTTGCCGAACTCGACATCGCGGCGCCGGCTCGCGTACGGGCCGCGCCCGATGCATCCCTCGACGAAGCGGAGCGCGCGCTCGTCGCCCTCGGCTACAAGGCCGGCGAGGCGGCGCGTGCGGTGCAGCGCGTGGAGGGCGAAGGGCTCTCCCCGGAACAGATCGTGCGTGAGGCGCTGAGACACTTTTCGCAGCCGGAGCGGACGGCGTGACCATAGAACCCGACCGATTGCTCGACCCGGCCCCGGAGGATTCGGCGGAAGCCCGTTTCGACCGCAGCCTGCGCCCTGCCCGGCTCGACGAGTACATCGGTCAGGTTGCGGTCAAGGAACAGATGGCAATCTTCATCGAGGCGGCTCGCGCCCGCGGGGAAGCGCTCGATCACACGCTGATCGTCGGGCCGCCGGGGCTCGGCAAGACGACGCTCGCCAATATCGTCGCCAACGAGATGAGCGTCGCCATCAAGTCGACATCGGGCCCGGTGATCGAGCGCCCCGGTGACCTCGCTGCGATGCTCACGAACCTCGATGACCGGGATGTGCTGTTCGTCGACGAGATTCACCGGCTCTCCCCGGTGGTGGAGGAGATACTCTATCCGGCCATGGAGGACTTCCAGATCGACATCCTCATCGGCGAGGGCCCGGCGGCGCGTTCCCTCAAGCTCGACCTGCCGCGGTTCACGCTGGTCGGCGCCACCACGCGGGCAGGCCTGCTGACCTCGCCGCTTCGCGACCGTTTCGGTATCGTGCAACGCTTGGACTTCTACTCCGTCGACGAGTTGTGCAGGATCGTGACCCGTTCCGCCGAAAAACTGAAGCTTCCGGCCATGCCGGCAGGCGCCCGGGAGGTCGCTCGCCGCTCCCGGGGCACGCCGCGCATCGCCAACCGGCTGTTGCGCCGGGTGCGCGACTACGCTGAAGTACGCTCCGATGGCGCCGTCGACCGTCCCACGGCGGATGCGGCGTTGAATCTGCTCAATGTCGACGGCGAGGGCTTCGACGCGATGGACCGGCGCCTGTTAACGACTGTCATCGACAAGTTTGCGGGTGGTCCGGTCGGTCTCGATTCCATGGCGGCGGCACTGAGCGAGGAACGCGACACCATCGAATTCGTGCTCGAGCCCTACCTCATCCAGCAGGGTTTCCTGATGCGCACCCCCAGGGGGAGGGTGGCGACGGACAAGGCGTACCTGCATTTCGGTCTGGCACCGCCGGCGACGGGCACGCCGCCCGACAACCGGCAACGAGCCCTCGACCTGCCCGATAACTGACCCGAGACCCAATCGACCGTGCCTGAACAACTCTCCATATTCGAACTCATAGCCAATGCCAGCCTGCTCGTGCAGGCGGTGATCGTCATGCTTGCCGTTGCTTCGGTCGCCTCCTGGATGATGATTTTCCAGCGCTGGTTCTTTCTGCGCCGCATCCAGGGCGAGGTGGACGACTTCGAGGATCACTTCTGGTCCGGCGTCGACCTGCGGGAACTCTACGTCGAACTCGACGGCCGCGAAGACCTGACCGGCATCGAGACGGTCTTCGTTGCCGGGTTCAAGGAATTCGTGCGGCTCTCGGAACAGGCCGGTTCCGAAGTGGATTCGATCATGCAGGGCGTGCAGCGCGGCATGCGGGTGGCCCTCACTCGCGAGGAGGAGCGCCTCGGCACGCATCTGACCTTTCTCGCCACCGTGGGTTCCACCAGTCCCTACGTCGGCCTCTTCGGCACGGTCTGGGGCATCATGAATTCCTTCAGAAGTCTCGCCAACATGAGCCAGGCAACGCTGGCCTCGGTGGCGCCCGGCATCTCGGAGGCGCTGGTGGCAACCGCCATGGGCCTTTTCGCCGCCATTCCGGCGGTGATCGCCTACAATCGATTCTCCGCTCGGGTGGAGGCTTCGATGAAACGGTTCGAATCGTTCAGTGACGAGGTGAGCAGCATCCTGCACCGCGCCGCCCAGGCCACCGTGGCAAAACGCCCGTGAGCGGCTTCACCGTCAGCCGTCGGCGGCCGATGTCGGAAATCAACGTCGTGCCCTACATCGACGTGATGCTGGTGCTGCTGGTCATTTTCATGGCCACGGCGCCGCTTCTGACCCAGGGCGTGCTGGTCGACCTTCCCAAGGCGCCCTCCGAGCCCATCACCGACACCGCGGACGACCCGCTGGTGGTGTCGATACGCGAGGACGGCGCCATTTTCGTCAACCTCGGCATCCGCAATGCCGACGACGAAGGTACCCGGGTGACCGTCTATTCCCTGGAAGACCAGGCGGCGAAGATCCTGCGCGCGCGGCCGGACGTTCCGGTGTACGTCAAGGCCGACCATCGTCTGGACTACGGCATGGTCGTGCGGGTGATGTCCGTACTGCAGCAGGCGGGCGCCGAGAGCGTCGGGCTGATCACCGATCCCGTGGATCTGTCCGGCATGCCCGACCGGCTTCCTGCGGCGGACGCCCGTGCACACATCCCCCGTTGCGACGTCTCCGCCGGCCGCCTCGACCGTCTGTCGAATGTGCCGGCGGCCTCCGCACTTCCGCGCGGCCAGGCAGGCTGGCGTCTCGACGCCCCGGCGATACCAATTGACGAGGCATGCAGCCTCGAGGGGTGAACCGGTGCTCTACGCGCTGCAAAACTACAGCGTTCCCCTGGTCCTGGCGGCCATTGTTCATGCGCTGGTTGTCGGTGCGCTATTCGTGGGCTGGAACCCGCAGCAGCTCGAGCAGCGGCAGTTCGAGCCGCGCATCGTTCAGTCGCAGTTGCTGGTCATGCAACCCGAAGCCCGGCAGAAACCCAGGCCGGCGCCGGCAGTCGCACCCCCGGCTCCGGCGCAGGCGCCGCCGCCCCCCGCAAAGCCGAGCCCGAAGCCGGTGGAGAAGCCCGAACCCGTTCGCGACGACCGGGCGGAACAGGAACGACAACGGGAACTCGAACGCCAGCAACGGCGGCTCGAGGAACTGGCGCGGCAGTCGTTCGCCCAGGCGCTCGAATCCGAGGCGGGTGAGCTTGCCGATGCAGACGACGAAACCGTAGCCGCCAGCTATCGGCTCGGCATCTACCAGCGGGTGGTCGCCAACTGGTCGCGTCCGCTGAGCGCGCGGCTCGGCATGGAGGCCAGGCTGCTGGTCGAACTGATACCCACCGGACGGGTGGTCGGCGTCACGGTGGTCGATTCGAGCGGCAATGCCGAATTCGACCGGTCGGCCGAGGCGGCCGTCAACAAGGCGAAAGAGTTCGAGGTGCCGCAGGAGTCGGAAGTTTTCGAACGCTACTTCCGGCGATTCTCCCTGTTGTTCAGACCGGAGGACCTGCTGCGATGAACGTTCGCTCCCCGGCACGCCGCTACCTGACGGGGCGATGCCGCAACCCGACAGGAAAACGGCGCCCGGGTGTAAACTCGACGCGTCCGCAAACGTGACCCGCGAACAGGAGGTGTGGATAATCCGCTCCATGAAAACCGCTTGGATGGCCTTGGCTTGTCGCTGCAAGTGGGCAAGTGCCGAACCGGGGGGCGCCCTGAGGCGTGCCGGCTGGGTCGGCGTCCTCTTGTTCTGGGCCGCATTGGCACACGCCGAGGAGAGCCTCGACACCATCGTCATCGATGCCGGTTACGACCGGCAGACCAGCATTGCCATCGTCCCGTTCCGGCAATCGCCGGAGCTTTCCGGACAGGATCCGATGGACGAGATCGTCGCCTTCGACCTTGCCCGCAGCGGCCAGTTTGCGCCGGTCGAACGCCGCAACATGCTCTCGTTTCCCACCGTGCGCGAGGAGGTCTTCTTCCGCGACTGGCGCATTTTGCAGACGGAGTATCTGGTTATCGGCCGGGTCGACCGCGAGTACGACGGCAATGTTTCGGTCGCCTACGAACTCTACGATGTCACCAACGGGCGGCTGCAGACCGAGGGCCGGCTGACTGCGCCTCTCGATGCCTGGCGAGACCTGGCGCACCGCATTTCGGATGTGGTCTACGAAGCGATCACGGGCATCCGCGGCGCGTTTTCCACCCGCATCGTCTACGTACTCGCCCAGGATGCCGGCACCAGTTATGCGAGATACCGTCTAGAGCTGGCCGATTCCGACGGCGCGCGCTCGCAAACGCTGCTCTCTTCGGACGAGCCGATCATGTCGCCGAGCTGGTCGCCGGACGGTGACCGGGTGGCCTACGTATCCTTCGAAACCGGCCGGCCGGCCGTTATCCTGCAGGATGTGGCTTCGGGCAACCGGGAATTCGTCTCCAGTTTTCCGGGCATCAACGGCTCGCCGATGTTCTCTCCGGACGGCAGGACGCTGGCGCTGGTGCTCTCGCGGGACGGCAACCCGGAGATTTACGTGATGAACCTGAGCGACCGCCGGCTGCGCCAGATCACCCGCCATCATGGCATCGATACCGAGCCGAGCTGGACGCCGGATGGCCAGGGCCTGGTGTTCACGTCCGACCGGGGCGGCCGGCCGCAGATCTACCAGGTGGAACTGGCCACCAACTTCATCGAACGACTGACCTTCCACGGCCCGTACAATGCCCGTGCGCGCCTGCTCGACGACGGCAGGCATCTCGTTTTCGTGCACCGGCAAAGCGGCGTCGATCACGTCGCCTGGCTCGACCTCGAACGCGACGACCTGCGGGTACTGACCGAGACGAGGCTGGACGAGTCGCCGTCGCTCGCACCCAATGGAACCATGTTAATTTACGCGACTAAGGAGGCAGGCAGGGGTATACTTGCCGTCGTTTCAATCGATGGGCGGGTCAAATATCGGTTGCCGTCCTCGTCGGGCGATGTGCGGGAGCCTGCATGGTCGCCTTATATCGACACACTGAAGTGAGGCCGTTTGAGGCAGACCGCTCGAGTGAGGAAGGTGACCCGGTATCCGGATAGAACGAACGGGTTGGGACAAGATAAAAGGAACGCACAGGAGAAGCAGATGTTTCAACAGCCATACAAACTCTTGGCTTTATTGCTGGCAGGTTGGTTGATCGCGGCTTGCGAGAGCCAGCCCTCGACCCCTGCCGATGCGCCGTCATCGCCAGGGTCCGCGCCTGGCGTGGAAGAGCCGCCGACTGCACCGCCGCCACCGCCGCCGCCGGCCTTCAACGATGGCATGGAGCCGTATTATCCCGGCACCACCCGGTTGCTCGAACGCGTCTTTTACTTCGAGTTCGACCGTGCCGTGCTGAATGCGGCCGATCTCGAGGCGCTGGCCGTTCATGCCCAGGTATTGCAGGACAATCCGAGCCGGCGCGTGGTCATCGAAGGCCACTGCGACGAGCGCGGCACCCGCGAGTACAACCTGGCCCTCGGGGAGCGGCGCGCCGATGCGGTACGCAGTTACCTCGCAGCTGCCGGTATTTCCGGGTCGCGGGTCGAGACGGTGAGCTACGGCGAAGAGCGACCGGACGACCCCGGTTCCGGAGAAGACGCCTGGGCTCGCAACCGCCGCGCGGTGATGATCTATCGCTGACGGGGCGATGCCCCAGCCGCCGAAAGCGCGGTGACAAGGGGCCTGAAGTCGATGCGTTCGTGAGGCTGAACCGCGAACAGGAGGTCCGTCGATGAACCCGGCCGCTATTCGGGGGGCTCTGCCGTTGCCCATGACACTCCTCATGCTGGCCGGCGGCGCTGCTGCGCAGGTGCCGGTAGAGGAATCCACCGCGGCGCCGGAAGCCGCGGAAACCCGCATGGCAGAAACCCCGGCCACGGTTGCGCAGACGGTCGATGCGGCGCGGCTGGGCGAGTTGTTCCACCGCCTGCAGGTGCTCCAGCAGGAAGTCCGGGAGTTGCGCGGCCAGGTCGAGGAACAGGCGTATCGTATCGAGCGGCTGACTCGGCAGCAGCAACAGCAGTACATCGATCTCGACGAGCGCCTGCTGGGCCTCGACCGCCAGGGGTCGGCTGGGGCCGAAGATGGGCCGACAGTTCCGGTGGCGCGCGTGCCCAGGCCCGTGACGCCACCCGTTGGCAGCTCCGCCACGCCGGAACGGGAGGCTTATGCAGCGGCATTCAGCCTGATGCAGGAAAGCCGGTTCGAGGAATCCGTCGATGCCTTCAACGGGCTGATTGCGGACTATCCGAACGGCCAGTTCACCCCCAATGCATTCTATTGGCTGGGGGAACTGCGCCTGGCCATGGACGAGGTGGAACTGGCGCGACAGTCGTTCGCCCAGGTGCTGACCCTGTATCCGCAGCACGACAAGGTCGCCGATACGCTCTACAAGCTGGGCGTTGTCCATCACCGCCTGAACGACAACGAGCGTGCGCTGGAGTACCTCGATCGCGTCATCGCCGAGCACCCCGACAGCACCGCGGCGGATTTGGCCCGCACTTATGCGGGCGAACTCCGCTAGTCGTTGGCACGCCATGGTGAAGGGTTGGTGGGTCGTCTGGGGCTCGAACCCAGGACCAACGGGTTAAAAGCCCGGTGCTCTACCAACTGAGCTAACGACCCACGGGGGCGCGCATTTAAGCACCGCCCAGGTGCTCCATCAAGCAGATGTTGGGTTCGGGGCAATGAAACCGTCTGCTTTGCCCGGTCGGGCCAGGGGCCGACGAACCGGCAAGGCGGAATCACGGAGGTTACAGCATGGCGCTCACCACGCTCAGCAGGTCGATTGAAGGAAAGGTCGCCATTGTGACCGGAGCGGCGAGCGGCATGGGGGAGGCCACTGCCAGGCTCTTCGCCGACGAGGGCGCCAGGGTGGCGGCCATCGATATCGCCGACGAGCCGCTGGCTCGTGTGGTCGGGGAAATCGAGGCTGCGGGCAAGCCGGTCAGGGGCTGGGCCCTGGATCTCGCCGACGGCGACGCGATCGAGACCGTGTTCGCGGACATCGCCGCGCATTTCGGCGGCATCGACATTCTCGTCAACAACGCCGGCATTTCGGTGCCGACGCCGATCGACGGCGACGACTACGAGGCGGCCTGGGACATATCGCACTCGGTGCTGCTGAAAGCCCACACCCGAACGATTCGCGCGGCATTGCCGCACCTGCGGCAGGCGCGTCATCCGCGAATCGTCAACATCGCCTCCACCGAAGGGCTGGGCGCAACCCGCTACGGTAGCCCGTACACCGCCGCAAAGACCGGCGTGATCGGTCTGACACGGTCGCTGGCCGTGGAACTGGGTCCGGAAGGCATCACCGTCAACTGCGTTTGCCCGGGCCCGATCCGCACGGGCATGACCGAGGCGATTGCAGAGGAACACAAGCAGGAATTTGCGCGCCGGCGGGTTGCCCTGAAGCGTTACGCCGACCCCGAGGAAGTAGCACACGGCACCCTCGGCCTGGTGCTCCCCGCATCCGGGTTCATCACCGGCGTGGCGTTGCCCGTCGATGGTGGATTGACGATCCGAAACGCCTGACCCCCCGGTCTGGCGTCGCCAACTTGCTATGATTGCCGTTTTCGCAACGGGGTTACCGCATGCCTTATTTCGTTGACGGCGATGTGCGCATCTACTACGAGGAGACCGGCACGGGATTTCCGATATTGCTGATCGCGCCGGGGGGGATGAAGTCGGCCATTCCCGTGTGGGAGAACGCGCCCTGGCACCCGGTCGAGCAGTTGGCCGGGGAATTCCGCGTCATCGCCATGGATCAGCGCAATGCCGGCCGGTCGTCGGCGCCGGTTTCCGCGGCCGATTCCTGGCACGTCTACACGGCGGACCAGCTCGCGCTCATGACCCATCTCGGCATCGACCGGTTTCACGTTGCCGGCATGTGCATTGGCGGCGCCTATGCCATGAGCCTGATCCGGGCCGCTCCGGAGCGTGTGGCCTCGGCGGTCATGTTCCAGCCCATCGGCCTCAGCGACAACCGGGACGCCTTCTTTGCCATGTTCGACGGTTGGGCGGAAGAACTGAAACAAGAGCGGGATGACGTGGCGGAGGCCGATCTGGCCGCTTTCAGGGAGACCATGTACGGCGGCGATTTCGTGTTCAGCGTTTCCCGGGAGTTCGCCCGAGGCGTGACCACACCGCTCCTGGTGCTGCTCGGCAACGACCTTTACCACCCGTCGTCTACATCGCGGGAATTGGTCGAACTGGCGCCGAACGCGGAACTCGTGGAGCGCTGGAAAGAACCTGTCGACCAGCCTGCAGCGAAAGCCCGGGTGCTCGATTTTCTCAGGGAGCATGGCCATTGACATGGACAGACTATTCGACTTTACCGGCAAGGTGGTTCTGGTGACGGGCGGCAGCCGTGGCCTGGGGCGGGCGATGGTGCTTGCGTTTGCGGAACGCGGCGCCGACGTGGTGATCGCCAGTCGCAAGGCTCAAAACTGCGAGGCGGTGGCGGAGGAGGTGCGCGCCCTCGGACGCGAAGCGCTGCCTTACGGGTGCCACGTCGGTCACTGGGACGAACTCGGGGAGCTTGCCGAGGCGGCCTACGAGCGTTTCGGCAAGGTGGACGTGCTGGTCAACAATGCCGGCATGTCCCCGCTCTACCCCTCTCTCGGCGCCGTGAGCGAAGAACTGTTCGACAAGGTGATCGGCGTCAATCTCAAGGGCCCTTTCCGGCTCTCGGCGTTGATCGGCGAACGCATGGCGGCGGGCGACGGGGGCTCGATCGTCAACATCAGCAGCACCGCATCGGTGAGCCCGAGCCCGGAGTCGCAGCCTTACGGCGCCGCCAAGGCGGGGCTGAACGCCATTACCCGCGCTTTTGCCTGGGCGTACGGCCCCAAGGTGCGTGCGAATTGCATACTGGCCGGTCCGTTCCTCACGGATATCTCCAAGGCCTGGGACATGGAGGCGTTCAACCAGAGGGCGAAGTCCTCCATGGCATCGCGGCGCGGCGGCGAGGCGCACGAGATAGTCGGTGCGGCGCTCTACCTCGCGAGCGCCGGCGCCAGCTTCACCACCGGCACGCTGATGCGCGTCGACGGCGGCCAGCCTTGAGCCTGCTTTGACGACATCGTCCTCGACGACGGCGCAGTTCGACTCGAGAAGGTCACCGACACCGGCTTCGTCTTCCGCGCCATGCAGGTCAGCACGGCGGGCCGCAACCCGCTCACCGGTGGCTCGCTGGTTGAAACACGCAGTGCAGCCGCGCCGTTTCGTCGTCAACCCGAAACGTCTGGATAGTGGCTCCGTTTTTTCCAATTCGCAATCGCTTCCACTGTGCGCGGCGCGGGGTCGAACCCGGTCAATGATTCGAGTGTTTGCAATCCGCCGGGGTTGGCGATGTTGATCTCGATCAGGTAGGGCTCGGCGAGGTCGACCGCGGCGAAGCCGATGCCGGTGTCTGCAAGCCGGCGCGCGATCTCTTTCGCCAGCCGCAATTCCGATTTCGTCAGTTCGTGGCATTCCGGCTTGCCGCCGCGGGCGAGATTGGTGCGGATATCGGCGGCCGCGGGCAGGCGCCGGTAGCAACCGACGATCTCGCCGCCGGCAATCAGGCATCGCACCTCGCCCTGTTCGATGGCCGGCACGTAGCGCTGCAGCACCGCGAAGCCATCGCGCTCGACCAGTTTCCGAATCGCCGCGCGGCCGTTCCTGTCGTCGCGAATCAGGGCGACATCGCGACCGAAACTGGCGCCACTCGGTTTCAACACCCAGTCCGTGAGGTTGTCCAGGCATTCCAACAGGTGGTCCGCCGAGGCAGCGGCATGGGTCTCCGGCATGTGCCGGGCCAGGGAATCGACGGGCGGCAATTTCCCGTGCAGGTAGGTGTAGGCATCGACCGGGTTCACGAAGCGTCGCTGATCCAGCCGCCGCAACAGTTGCATGCGATCGAAATAAGAGCGGCGCCTGCCGAAGCCGAGCAGCCAGATCAGGTCGAACCGGGCCAGCCCGGAAATCTCACCAACTTTCGTCGCGAGGGCGTCGAGGCGCCGTCCTGCGCGGTCGCGCGGACCGGAGGACGATGCAGGCATACTTGACAGTATGTCAAATCGGCCGGAGGGAGCACGGCCGCGCAGGGCGAGTGCATCGGCGGCCACAGCAGGAAGTTGGTGAGATATCCGGGCCAGGTCCTCCCGTCCTGCGTATACGTGCCCGCCGTCCCAGCGAACGTCCGCGTGGTCGGCGGTGACGGTCTGCCAGCCGAGGGCAGCGAAAGCCCGGGGCAGGCGCAGGTGGTTGTCGTTCCGGGCCGGCGTGGCGCCGTTCACCAGGAACAGGATGCTCGGCATGGTTGCGCCTCGTCATGGGTGGCAATGCGGCGGCCATGTTAACCTGCCGATCTCGGCGGGCCGCGGATCGGCGTCCGATCTGGCGCGATGCGAATCCCACCCGCCGATGAGTCCCACCCGCCAATGATGGCGGCCAAGGCGGGAGCCGTTCGGTTACCGTGACTCATGCTAAAATCACCCGTCCGGTGACAACGGGTGGCGCAAACCAGGCCATGCAAAGCGCGCAACTGAATCTGCCGGATCACAGCTTGAGCCCCGAGCAGGTTCCCCAGTACATGCCCGCGTTCCTCGAGAAGGAAGAGCGGGATGCGCTCAAGGACGAGATCGTCGAACGGCTTGCGGAACGAAATGCCGTTCTGGTCGCGCATTACTACGTGGACGGCGACGTTCAGGACCTGGCCGAGCAGACCGGCGGCTTCGTATCCGATTCCCTTGAAATGGCCCGCTTCGGCCGCGATCACCCCTCGGATGTGCTGATTGTCGCCGGGGTGCGCTTCATGGGCGAGACGGCAAAGATACTCTCGCCCGGCAAACGGGTGTTCATGCCCACATTGAAAGCGGAATGCTCACTGGACCTCGGCTGCCCCCCCGATGAATTCGAGGCGTTCTGCAACGATCATCCGGATCGTACCGTGGTCGTCTACGCCAATACGTCGGTGCGCGTAAAGGCGTTGTCCGACTGGGTCGTCACCAGCAGCGTCGGGTTGTCGATCGTCGAGACGCTTGCCGAGCGGGGCGAGAAGATCCTTTGGGCTCCGGACAAGCATCTCGGTCGCTACATACAGCACAAGACGGGCGCCGACATGCTGCTCTGGAGCGGCGCCTGCGTCGTGCACGAAGAGTTCAAGTCGAAGGCGCTTCAGGACGTGATGCGCATCTACCCGGATGCCGGCGTCCTGGTGCACCCCGAGTCCCCCGCGGCGGTCATCGATGTGGCGGACGCGGTGGGGTCCACCAGCCAGATCGTCAAGGCCGCAGGTCAACTGCCCCACGAGATCTTCATCGTCGCCACCGACCGCGGCCTGTTCCACAAGCTGCGTCAGCGTTATCCGCACAAGCGCTTCATCGAGGCGCCCACCGCCGGCACCGGCGCCACCTGCCGCAGTTGCGCCCACTGCCCCTGGATGGCCATGAACGAACTGCAGGTGCTCGCCGAGGTGCTGCGCGACCCGACGCGCCTGGAGGCGAACGAAATCCTGGTCGACCCCGAAACAGCCCGCCGCGCCATGATCCCCCTGGAACGAATGCTGAACTTCCCGAAATCCTGACTGCCGCCCCCCTGCGGCGGCGTCATGAAACTGCCGCAATCTCTAATCGCTATGCGGAGAAGTTCTACCGAGTGAATCCGCTTTCAAGCGCCTGGTCTCCGCCGTTGGAACGCTTCTTGATGGGGGAAATCCAGTCGTCAGTGGCAGAGAGCCTCGAGGACGGCGTGAATCAGGCATCAACCCGGTGTTCGTCGTTCAGTGTTGCGGGGCAGGACTCTACGGCAGCGCTCCGCCGGCTTTCAATCTTCTGAGTTGACGGCGTCCTTTCTTCGTGGGGCGCCTGGTATGGGCAGGATGCCTGGCATCGGCGTTTTCGAGCGGGGCCGTGTTGGCGTCGCGTTGTTGCGAGGGCAGGGCGAGTTCCGAGTAGAGCAAGGCGGCGGCTTGCGCGTTACCCCGGCGGTCCGTCAGGGCGGTGACCTCGACCGCGACTTCCCGGAATCCTCGCCGGATTGACAGCGTGTCGCCGGTTTTCAGGTCCTTTGCCGGTTTGCTGCGGATGCCGTTTACGCGAACCTGCCCGCGCTCCACCGCGGCCTTGGCCTGTGAGCGGGTGCGAAAGAAACGGGCCGCCCACAGCCACTTGTCGAGTCGTAGCGCGTCCATTCCGCTCCGCTCAGGAGCGCTCTTCGCGCATCTTGTTGCGGATGTCGTTGATGCGCTGATCGAGGCGGGCCATGAGCGGTTCGTTGCTGCGGCTGGCGAGGCGGCGGGCGTACTGCAGATGCTGGATGGTGCGCTGGTAGGCGCCGTGCAGTTCGAAAAACTCGGCGCGGGCCAGGTGCACGCCGATGATGTTGCCGGCAAGCCCGGAGACCTCCGCGAGGTCGTACCAGACATCGACGTCGGCCTTGTTCGCGGCACTCTGCTGCTGCAGCACCGCCTCGGCGGCCACGTACTGCCGGTTGGCCACCAGCGCATCGGCATAGAGCACCGACAGGACGGCGTTCTGGGGATTGACCGCCAGTTCCCGTTCCAGTAAACCGATGGCCCGGTCGATCTCGCCGGCCCGGGTCAGCAACTCCGCGAGGCTGCCGATGAACAGGATGTTGTGCGGGTTGTCGGTATAGACCTGGTCGACGAACGGGATGGCTTCGTCGAAGCGTTCGGCGGCCGCGAGCGCCATGGAAAGGCCATAGCGGGCGCCGGAGCTTTCCGGGTTTTCTTTCACCTCCTTCTCGAATTCGATAACCGCCGCCTTCGGCGAATCTGCGAAACGAACCCGCGCCCGCGCCCGCATGGCCTGGTATTCCAGCGATTCCGGATACTGCTTGCGCGGGTACTGCATCGCCTGGGAGCGGGCATCCGCAATGCGGCTCTCGGTCAGCGGATGGGTCAGCAGAAACTCCGGCGGTCGGCGCGTGAAACGGTAGGCGCGGTCCATGCGGTCGAACATTCGGCCCATGCCCCGGGGGTCGAGGTCGGCCCGGGCCAGGGTGTTCAGGCCGATGCGGTCGGCCTCCTGCTCTCGCCCCCGGCTGTAGCGCAACTGACCGGCCTGGGTGGCGGCCTGCACGCTCGAGATGGCCGCCATGCCGGCATCGCCGCCGCCGAGCGCCCCGATCATGATGGCCGCGATCATGCCGGCAAGCATCGGCAGGGTCTGGGCCCGCTGTTCTTCGATGCCGCGGGCAAAATGCCGCTGGCTCAGGTGCGCGAGTTCATGGGCGACGACGCTGGAATATTCGTGCACGTCCCGGGCGTGCAGCATGAGCCCGAGGTTGATGCCGACGATGCCGCCTGGCGCGGCGAAAGCGTTGATCTGCTCGCTGTCGATCAGCACCGTGGCGAGAATCGGCTCGCGCAATTCGCTGTACTGCACCAGGCCGGCCAGTTGGCGCTGCACGTAGTATTTGAGAATGGGGTCGTCGACAGTCGGCAGTGCGGCGTGCACCTGTTTCAGGAAGCTCTCGCCGAGTTGCCGCTCGAGCTGTGGCGAGATGAGCCGCGAGGAGGCGTCCCCCACCACCGGCAGGTCGTCGGCGACATCCGCACGCGCAGCCGCCGAAAGGGCAAGTGCGGCGACCAGCCAGGCACGGCGAACGTGCCGAATCCGCCAGGCGGGCCACATGACTTCTCTGCAAGCGCTCATGCCGACAATCATACTCCCCACGCCGCACTTCCCACCATCGCTGTCTGCGACTCGACCGGCCGGACGGAGCGCGGTCGGGCCGCTGACGGGGGTGGAAACTGCCGGTCGGCGAAACGTCCGACGCACCGGCGTTGTGTCATACTCCCGCCCATGTCTGGAGAGGCCACCGAAGTCGATGCCAGGGGGCTCAACTGCCCCATGCCGTTGTTGAAAGCCAAGAAGGCGCTGAACGGCATGGCGAGCCGCGAACGCCTGCGCGTATACGCCACCGACCCCGGTTCGGTTCGAGATTTCGAGGTGTTCTCGGCACAGAGCGGGCACAAGCTGCTGGAGTCGTCTCAGAACGGCGGCACCTACAGCTATCTCCTGGAAAAGAAATAGCCCGGCCGCGAACTTGCGCTTCCTGGAAATCATCAATCGCTGGATGAACCGGCACTTTTCCGACGAGGAAGCGATTTACCTCGTCGTGCTGCTCGTGGCCGGTTTGCTGGTGCTGCTGTTCCTCGGGGACGTGCTGGCCCCGGTGCTGGCGGGCCTGGTGCTGGCGTTTCTGCTGCAGGGGCTCGTCAACCAGCTTGCGCGCTGGGGCCTGCCCACCGCCGTCGGCGTTTACGTAGCCTTCCTGCTTTTCCTCGGCGGCGGCATCGCCCTGGTGTTGTTCCTGGCGCCCCTGGTCTGGCAACAACTGAAGAGCCTGGCATTGTCCCTGCCCGACACCTTCGAGCGGCTCGGCGAGGTGACCCGGGGCCTGGCGGACACGTTCCCGGAATTCGTCACCGAAGGGCAGCTCACCGTCTGGATCGACGGCGCTGCCGGTCAGCTCGGCAACCTGAGCGCTGCCGCGTTGCAGGGTCTGGTGACCAATGTGCCGTCCCTGGTGGTGGTGCTCATCTATCTGGTGCTGGTGCCGATATCCGTGTTCTTCTTCCTGAAGGACGGCCGGCGGCTGCTCGCCTGGTTCCGGTCGCTGCTACCGGCCGAGAAGTCCCTCATCGACCGGGTTGGCGACGAGATGAACGTGCAGCTCGCCAACTACGTGCGCGGCAAGTTCATCGAGATTCTGATCGTCGGTTCCGTCACCTGGGTCACCTTCAGCCTGCTCGGCCTGAACTATTCGCTGCTGCTCAGTGTACTGGTTGGCGTGTCGGTGCTGATTCCGTTCGTCGGCGCCGCGGTGGTGACCATCCCGGTTGTCCTGGTGGCCATCATCCAGTTCGGCTGGTCCTGGGAGATGGCCTGGGTTGTCGGGGCCTATCTCGTCATCCAGGCGCTGGACGGCAACGTGCTGGTGCCATTGCTCTTCTCGGAAGCGGTAGACCTGCACCCCATTGCCATCATCGTTGCCGTGCTCGTGTTCGGCGGCCTGTGGGGGGTGTGGGGCGTATTCTTCGCCATCCCGCTGGCAACCCTGGTCAAGGCGATCTATCACGCCTGGCCGGAGGAGTCGGCCGCCGATCCCTGACCCCGGTCCTCTCCCTGTTCGTCAACGAACAGGCCGGGCCGGCAAGCGTGGCGAATGCACTGGGTGCGCGTGGCAAGAACGCGTGCCTGCCGTGTTTGACAGCACGATCTGCACGCCGCGGGAGTACGCG
Organism: Candidatus Azophilus sp.; assembly: GCA_965221465.1. Classification (GTDB taxonomy): domain Bacteria; phylum Pseudomonadota; class Gammaproteobacteria; order Pseudomonadales; family Azotimanducaceae; genus Azophilus. The sequence continues at coordinate 2,850,199 of OZ244892.1, read as the reverse complement.
CAAGTCTGTCGCTGTTGTGGCGGCTGTGGTAGTGCGAAGCTGAACGGTGCGTGCCCGCTGCAACAGCAACGCGTTGACGTCGCGCAGGTACCGGCCGACCCCGGCTTTCGCTCGAGCGAGAGCGTCATGCGCTGGGAATTGGAGTAACATTGTCCGCTGTGCGAGCAATTCCAACGACCGATGCAGCGATGTCCCGGCCCGACGCTGACGCAATGGCCGGGTGGGGTTTTGCTCTTTTGACCACCAGGATTCCTTACCGATGTTGAGCGGCAGCATAGTGGCGCTGGTCACTCCGATGACGCCTTCCGGGGCGGTGGACTGGAAGGCGCTCGACGCCCTGATCGCCTGGCATCTCGACAGCGGCACCAACGGGTTCGTTCCCATGGGCACCACGGGCGAATCGGCGACGCTGACCACCGAGGAACACCTCGCGGTCATCGAGCGCACCATCGCTGTGGTGTCCGGCCAGGTACCGGTGATTGCCGGCACCGGCAGCAACGCCACCGCAGAGGCCATCCACCAGACACGGGAAGCGGAGAAGGCCGGCGCCGATGCCTGCCTTTTGGTGACGCCGTACTACAACAAGCCGACGCAGGAGGGCCTGTATCGGCACTACAAGGCAATTGCCGATTCCTGTGCCGTGCCGCTCGTCCTCTACAACGTGCCGCCGCGCACCGCCTGCGACATGGTTCCCGAAACCGTGGCGCGCCTGGCGCCCATCGACAACATCGTCGGCATCAAGGAAGCGAGCGGCGATGCCGACCGGGTGGGCGCGATTCGGGCGCTCTGCGGAGACGATTTCATCCTGTTGTCCGGCGAGGATGCGCAGACACTGCACATGCTGCGCCTTGGCGCGACCGGCACGATATCGGTGACCGCGAACATCCTGCCCGGCGAGATGTCTGCGTTCTGCCGTGCCTGGCTCGATGGACGGCACGACGAGGCGCAATCGTGGGACGACCGGCTGCAACCGGTACATGCCGCGATGTTCGTGGAAACCAGCCCCGCCCCGGTGAAATGGGCGCTGTTCGAATCCGGCAGAATCGACCGAGGCATTCGCCTGCCTCTGGTTTGCCTGTCGGAAGACAAGCGCGAGGCAGTAATCGAAGCGGTCGAAGCCGTCAGGGGCCGCTCGAAATGAAGCCGCAACGCGCTAGTTGCAATCCGGTTCTGGCAGCCGGTGAGTGCTTTAAACTCGATTATTTGAAGATGCGTTTCATGAAAGTTCCGAACCCGGCGCGCCGGGACGACGACGCGCAAGGAACACCCGCCAACTGCTGGGAGAGAACCGGTGTGCGGTGCGCGTATCCGGCACCTTTAAAGCTCGTGCTTGCGCCCATCGTAGCGGTAAGCATGTCCGCTTGGCGTGCCGGATGCGCGTACCGCATACCGGTTCGCGGAGCCGGATCGAAGGTTTGGTTTCATCGGTCCGAAAATTCAATAAAATCAATAACTTGGAAAGTTCTTCCATGAAACGGGTATCCCCTCGCACCCCATGGCCGAAGGCTCCCGCCGCCCGCTGCGGCGCCCTGCTGCTCATTGTCTGGCTCATTGCGGGCTGCGGCTGGTTCTCCGACGACAAGGGTTTCTTCGTCGACCGTTCCGACGACTATATCGATGCCCGCCAGGGCCCCGGCCTGGTCATCCCCGAAGATCTCGACGAGACCCTCGAAGACCCCTTCCCGATTCCGGTGATCCCGGAACAACAGAACGCCCGATTCTATCCGGGGCGGCCGCCGCTTCCCGGCACCATCTACGCCTCCGACAACCGGGACGAGATTCGCATTCAGCGCCTGGGCGACCGCATCTGGCTGGTGGTGCCGGAACCGCCGACCACGGTGTGGCCGAAGATGAAGCAGTTCCTGGCCGATAATGGCGTGGCCGTCGGTTCGGAAGCGCCGGCTGCCGGCCGCATCACCACCGAATGGCTGGCGATTGCCGACGAACCCTATCGGGATGTGGTGCGCGCGGTGCTGCGCGAAGCCCGATCGGAAGAGCCGGGCGCGCGCTTCGATGGCCGCGAACGGCTGCTGCTCAGGGTGGAGCAGGGCATCCGCGAACTCACCTCGGAGTTGCATGTCAGGCACCAGAGCGATGCCGGCGCGATCGTCAATCCGGATGCGATCGCCGATCTGGAACCCATCCGCTCCGATCTCGTTGCGGTGGAACGGCAATTCCTGAACGAACTCGGCGCCTACATCGCCGCCCGGGTGGCCGAGCAGACCGTATCCATGGTGGCCTTCGAGATCGCCGGGCAGGAAAAGGCGGAGATCGGCCGGGACGAGGCCGGAGACCCGGTGCTGTGGCTCTACCTCGATTCCGAACGGGCCTGGGCAACCCTCGACCAGGCGCTCGACGCCGCCGCCGTTGACGTCATCGAACTCGACCGCGTCTCCGGAACCTGTCTCATCCACGTTCCGGAGGCAGCCTTCGCCGGCCCGGTGACGGAGGAACGACGCGGCTTCTTCCGCCGGCTCAATCCCTTCGGGGGGGCGCGCAGCGAATCGGCAGCGGACATTCTGCTGCGGGTTCGCGAAGAGAACGACCGGCAGTACGGAATTACCGCCCACGGCGCAAACGGCGAACCGGTTTCGGACGATTACAGGCAACAGGTGCTGACGCTGATCCGCGAGTACGCCGGTTGAACGCCTTCGCATCCCTCGGCAGCGGCAGCCGGGGCAATGCCACCTGCGTGCGCATGGGGGAGGCACTGCTGCTCGTCGACTGCGGCTTCTCCTTGAGGCAGATCGAAATTCGCCTCGAGCGGCTTGGCGTGCGTCCCTCCAACATCGATGCCATTCTGGTTACCCACGAGCATTCCGACCACGCCTCGGGCGTGCCGGCGCTGGCCGCCAGGCACGACATACCCGTCTACGCCAGCCACGGGACGTTCAGGTCCTTCGCCGCGGATGTGCTGCAGCGCATGCCGATGGGGGGTACGGTGCAGGGCGGCCACGCGTTCAGCCTGAAGGGTGTGGAAATCGTACCCGTCACCGTGCCGCACGATGCCCGGGAACCCGTTCAGTTCGTCTTCGCGCGGGGCGGCTGCCGCATCGGCGTACTGTCGGACCTCGGTTGCCTCACGCCGCACGTGCTCGAAACCTATCAGGGATGCCGCGGCCTGCTGATGGAGAGCAACCACGACCTGCAGATGCTGATGCACGGCAGTTATCCGGGGCGCCTGAAGCGGCGCATCGCCGGCGACCTCGGACATCTCTCCAATCGCCAGGCGGGCGAGTTTCTCGATGCGGTGGCAAACCCGGCGCTCGACCTCGTGATCGGGCACGTCAGCGAGCAAAACAATCGTCCCGACCTGCTCGAGGCGACATTCGGCAGCCGGCGCGGCCGGGTCCGGTCGCTGCGATACGCAACCCAGAACGAAGGTTCCCCCTGGACCGTCGTCGACAGCGGCGCCCCCGCCGGAGTCTAGCTCGCATCCGTCACCAACTTTCGTCGCGAGGGGGATACCCCTTCCACGGAACACTTTTTCCAAGTGATTGATTTTATTGAATTCGTTAACGTGAGGAACCGTTTCTTCGATCCGGCGCCGAGAATCGGTATGCGGTACGTGCATGCAGCGCACCAGGCGGCGGCACTTACGGCTACGATAGGTGCCAGAGCGAGCCCTAACAGCGCCGCATACACGCACCGCACACCGGTTCTCTCCCAGCGGTTGTCAGGTGTTCCTTGCGCGTCATCGTCGCGGCGCGCCGGGTTCGAAACTCGCGTACCGAAAACGCAGCCGCGCTTACGAGAGTGCATCGGCATCCGCAGCAGGAAGTTGGTGACAGATGCGGGTCAGGCTCGCGGTTCGTCCATGCCCGCCTTACAATTGGCCGCCCGCGACGCCCGGGCCGCCCGCGACGCCCGCGACGCCCGCGACGCCCGCGACGCCCGCGACGCCCGGGCTCGGTGACGGTGGGCGGGCATCGCGTCGTGATCGGTCGAGCAAGGTCGATTAACTGAACAGGTCGAGACACTGAATTGGAACACGTTTTCGCCGTAACCCCGGAAAACTTTCAGCCGGACGTGATCGATCGTTCTGCGGCGACGCCCGTACTGCTGCTCTTCTGGGCCGAACAGGTGCCACCGTCCGCGGATGCCAGGCGCAGCCTCGAGGCCATCGTCGGGGGATACGGCGGCAAGGTCGTGCTCGGGCTGATCGATGTCGCCAGGGACCAGACCCTAGCCCAGCACCTGCGCGTCCAGGCGCTGCCCAGCATCCGCGTGGTCGACAAGGGGCAGGTCGTCCAGCAGCTCGACGGCCCGCAGCCGGAGGAAGCGCTCAGGTCGCTGCTCGACGGTTTGACCATGTCCTCCGGCGAAGTGGTCAGGGCGCAGATCGGCCAACTGCTGGAAGCCGGCGATTTCGACCGGGCGCTCGCCCTGCTCCGACAGGCGATCGGGGAAGAGCCCGGCAACATGGCGTACCGGGTCGAACTCGCCGACCTGCTCGTCCGCCAGGGAGACCTCGACGGCGCACGTGCGGCGCTCGCCGGCATTCCGGAAGACAGCGAAGACAGAGACCGGCCGCAGACCCGGCTGGAACTTGCGGAGGAGGCCGCCGGCATGCCGTCCAGGGAAGACTCGGCGGCGGCGTTTGCCGCCAACCCCGACGACCTGGAGACGCGCTATCGGCTCAGCATCGCCGAGGCAAGCGCGGGCAATGCGGAGGCGGCCCTGGAACACGCGATGGCAATTCTGCAGGCAGACCGGTCGTTCCGCGACGATATCGGCCGCAGGACGATGATTCGCATCTTTACCGTACTCGGCAAAGGCAACGCGCTGGCCAACGCGTACCGGCGGCGCATGTTCAACTTCATGCACTGATTCGTGCACTTGCCGACAAGCGTCTGAACCGGAAAACCACGGCACATCAATCCGTTAACTCGCGCAAGCTGCTGGTGGGCGACGATTTCTCATGGCTGGCCCCGGGGCATTCCTTATGCACACCTTTCGCGCCCCGACATGCCTCTGGAACACCGCACCAGGCGATGCGCGCGCTATTCGGCCAAAATCCGTTAAAATATTGATATATAAGGATATGTTTGCATTTGTGGTCGGCGTTCAACAGGTCGCCGCTTGCCGTTTGCGGGCCGATATGCGAATTTCTCCGCGAGTTATCCAACAAGTTATCCACAGGAAAGGGCCATGACCCTGACCGGCATCCGTCACCAACTTTCGTCGCGAGGGCGTCGACGTATCGTCGCTGAAGCAAAACGCGCCGTCCTGCGCGAGGGGATACCCCTCGTATACCGATCACACGGCCGCGCAGGGCGAGTGCATCGGCGTCCGCAGCAGGAAGTTGGTGATGGATACGGGCTGACCGTTACCCGCGAAAGGCGCCCTGCCGGGAACACATCCGCAGCCACCGTTCCGTTGTTGCCGGCATGATTGAAGAAGGGCTCGACAGCGCCGGCCTGTTGCAGCAGAAGCTCGCAGGGTACCGCGAACGGGGCGTCTCCCGGGTCAAGCTCGGCCTGACCGATCTCGACGGCGTCATCCGCGGCAAGTACGTCAACCTGGACAAGTTCGCGTCGCTGATGCAACGGGGCGGCGGCTTCTGCGATTGCGTATTCGGGTGGGACCTCGACGACGTTCTCTACGATGAGGCGCGCCACACGGGCTGGCATACGGGGTTTCCCGATGCCCGCTATCGGCTGCTGGCCGATACGGAACGATGGCTCGCGGACGAAGCTTGCCCGTATTTTATCGGCGAGTTCGCCGACCGGGACGGCGGCGCCCACCCGCTGTGTCCGCGCACGCTGCTAAAGGGTTTGCTCGACCGGCTCGCCGAGCGTGGGCTGGCCTTGCGTTCGGGTTTCGAATACGAGTTTTTCGTCTTCGCGGAAACACCGCACAGCGTGCGCGACAAGGGCTATCGAAACCTCGAGCCGCTGACACCGGGCAACTTCGGCTATTCGGTGCTGCGCTCGTCGGCGCAGTCCGACCTGTTCACCGGCCTGATGGACTATTGCGGGTCGCTGGACCTCGACCTGGAGGGGCTGCACTGCGAAACCGGGCCGGGCGTCTGGGAAGCCGCGCTGAAAGCCCGGGACGGTGTCGAGGCGGCGGACCGCGCCAATCTCTTCAAGACCTTCGCCAAGGCGTTCTTCCAGAAGCGGGGGCTCATGGCGACGTTCATGGCCAAGTGGTCGATGGACTATCCCGGCCAGAGCGGCCACTTCCACTTCAGCCTGCTCGATGCCAGGGGCGAAAACCGCTTCTTCGACGCCGGGGACGATGCCGGAATGTCGGCACTGCAGCGCAACGCCGTGGCGGGCCTGCAGCACTACCTCGGCGACTACCTGGCCATGATGGCGCCTACCGTCAACAGCTATACCCGGCTGGTGAAGGGCGCCTGGGCACCGACGGCGGCGACCTGGGGCCTCGACAACCGCACCGCCGCGTTGCGCGTCATCGGCGGCGGCAGTTCGAGCCAGCGTATCGAGAACCGCGTGCCGGGTGCGGATGCGAACCCGTATCTCGCCGCGGCGGCGACGGTAGCCGCGGTGCTGCAGGGTATCGAGGAAGACCTGCAACCCGATGCCGCCGTCACCGGCAACGCCTACGACGTCGAGGATGCCTTGCCGGCCGCCGACCGGCGCCGGTTTCCGGGTCAACTGCGCGCGGCGGCGGACCGCTTCCTGGCCTCATCCGGGGCGCGCCGCACGCTTGGCGATGCGTTTGTCGAGCACTTTGCGATGAGCCGGTACTGGGAGTGCCGGGAATACGAGCGTCACGTGAACAGCTGGCAGCTCGGGCGCTACTTCGAGATCGTGTAACGAGATGCGGTTCGGCATCCTGCAGACCGACCGGGTGATGGAGCGTTTCCGGGGCCGGCACGGCGACTACCCGCAGATGTTCGAAGACCTGCTGACAGACGCGGCGGAAGGGGTGTCCCTCGAATTCGACACCATCGACTGCACGCAGGCAGACTATCCCGAGCCGGGCGCCTGCGATGCCTATGTCATTACCGGCAGCCGCCAGAGCGTCTACGACGACGACCCCTGGATTGCGGAACTGGCCGGCTTCGTGGGCAAGGCCCTCGATGCGGGCAGCAAGGTCGTGGGCATCTGTTTCGGGCACCAGTTGATCGCGCATTTCTTCGGCGGCGAGACGAGCCCGGCCCCGGGCTGGGCGGTGGGCGTGCACGAAAGCCGAATCCTGACCGACGCGCCCTGGCTCGACCCGCGGCTGAGTCGTTTCCGGCTGTTGTCGAGCCACAAGGACCAGGTGACCCGCCTGCCCGACGGCGCCGAACTGATCGCGACCAACGAGTTCTGCCCGATTGCGGGCTTCACCTGGGGCGACGGGGTGCTTGCCTTTCAGGGGCATCCGGAGTTCCGCAAACCGTACTCGAGAGACCTGATGAACATGCGCCGGGAACTGCTCGGCGAAGAGACCTACCAGGCCGGTGTCGCATCCCTCGAGGAGAACATCGACCCGGCAGCCGTCGGCCGCTGGATCATCAACTTCTGCCGCCGCTGAGCGAGCCCGCATCCGTCACCAGCTTTCCTGGCGAGTGCGTCAGCGTCCGCAGCAGGAAGCTGGTGCCGGACGCGAACTGAGCGAGGCTCCGCGACTACAGCAGGCTCCTCAGCATCCAGGCGGCCTTCTCGTGGACGACCATGCGGTCGGCAATCAGGCTGGCGCTCGACTCGTCGCCGGCATCCTGGGCCGGCGGCAGAATCTCGCGCGCCGTGCGCACGACGGTTTCCTGGGCGGCGATCAGGTCGCGCAGCATGCCCTCGGCATCGAGCACGGCATCCGGCTCGTCGATGCTGGTGAGTTCCGCAAATTCCCGATAGGTGCCGGGCGCCGGGTGTCCGAGGGTGCGGATGCGCTCGGCCACATCGTCCACGGCCACGGCAAGTTCCGTGTACTGCTCTTCCCACAGGAGATGCAGGTCGCGGAAACGCGGGCCGGTGACATTCCAGTGATAGTTGTGCGTCTTGAGATACAGGGTGTAGGTATCGGCGAGCAGGCGCTTCAGCCCGGAGGCGATGTCCGCGCGGGCCGCATCGTCGATACCGATGTTGATGTTCTCGCTCATGTCGGGCTCCTTGGCCGGTGTACGCAGGCCATTGTGAGGCCCCGTGAGCCTTATTCAAAGACAATTGTTTTTATTGAATCGATAGTTTTAGTCTATTGTCGAATCAGAGCCCATTGCCGTCAGCCCGGTGAATTCGAAGGCGACCGGCTCGATCGCCGGAACATATGCCTGGGCTGCCAGGCCAAACCCCAGAAACACCACCAGCAGCAGAATCATTGCCCAGAGCGATGCGCGGGGATGACTGATTCTCGAGAGCCGAAAGCCCGAATTGTCTGCGTTCACGTCCGTATCCTTTTCCATCTCGAACGGACACCTACAAGATCCGTGCCAGGAACGCCGCCTCCGCCTGGTGCGCCGTATGCACGTACCGCATACCGATTCTCGGAGCCGGATCGAAGGAACAGTTCCCCGCGTTGCCTGTGCGGCCGACTCGGGTGGATACTCGCACCCTGTTTCGACAGAATGTGAGGGTGTAGTAACCGGGTCTGGCGGATTTCGCCAATGATTGGTCTGGAGGGGTAATAGATGGAGTTTCACTTCGCGACGGTATGGGAAGCGATTGCCGACGTCATCGGCGACCGGCCGGCCGTGTATTGCGGCGACACGGTACGCACCTGGGCCGAGTACGACGAGCGCGCCGCGCGGCTGGCGTCGGTGTACCGGGCGGCCGGCGCGGGCCGGGACACCAAGGTCGGCATCTACCTGCACAACTGCACGGAGTACCTCGAAGCCCAGTATGCCGCCTTCAAGCTGCGAGCCTGCCCGATCAACGTCAACTACCGCTACACCGCGGACGAACTCGTCTACCTGCTGGACAACTCGGATACGGAAGTGCTCGTCTACCAGGCCTGCTACGCCTCGCGCATCGAGGCGATACGGGAGCGGCTGCCCGCATTGAAGACCTGCATCCAGGTCGATGACGGCACCGAGCCGCTGCTGCCGGGTTCGCTCGATTTCGAAGAGGCGCTCGCTGGCGCCGAACCCATGGAGCGGATTTCGCGCGATGCGGCAGACGTCTACATGCTCTATACCGGAGGGACGACGGGCATGCCCAAGGGGGTGATGTACCCGAACGGCGACTTCTGTGCGGGCCTGCTGAACATGTCGGCGACCGCGCAGGGGTATCAGCCCCTGAATTCCCCGAACGATGTGCCGGCACTCATGGAGGCCTTGGGCGAGAACCGGTCCGTTGTGCTCTGCGCCTGCCCCCTGATGCACGGCACCGGCATGTGGCTCGCCTGCTTCGTGCACATGTCCATGGGCGGAGCGATCGTGCTGACGCCGCAATTGGGGCTCGACCCTGAGCTGTTGTGGTCCCTGGTGGAGCGGCGCCGGGTAACGGACATCGTCATCGTCGGCGATGCGTTTGCCAAGCCCATGCTGGCCGCCCTGGACGATGCCGCTGAACGGGGCAGGCCTTACGACATCTCGAGCGTCCGGCAGATCATGTCGAGTGGTGTCATGTGGAGCGCGGAGACCAAGCAGGGCTTGCTCGAACACCACGACATGGTCCTCGCGGACATGATGGGTTCTACCGAGGGCGGCATGGGTGTCAGCATGGCGACCCGTGACGCGCCCGCGCAGACCGCCAGCTTCGCGCTCAACCAGGGCGTCAAGGTATTCACGGAAGACGACCGGGAGGTGCAACCCGGCTCCGGCGAAATGGGCATGGTCGCCACCAGCGGCTTGGTGCCGATCGGCTACTACAAGGACCCGGCCAAGAGCGCCGCCACGTTCCGGGAGATAAACGGCGTGCGCTACAGCTTCCCCGGCGACTTCGCCACGGTGGAGGCGGACGGCACGATCAAGCTGCTCGGGCGCGGCAGCGTCTGCATCAACACTGCCGGGGAGAAGGTGTTTCCCGAAGAGGTGGAAGAGGCGGTGAAGCGCCACCCGGACATCGCCGATTGCCTGGTCGTGGGTGTGCCGGACGACCGTTTCGGCGAGCGGGTGGTGGCGGTGGCTTCCTGTTTGGGCGAAGACGGCCCCGGTGAAGGCGACGTCATCGAGTTCACCCGGGGTCACCTGGCCGGCTACAAGCTGCCGAGGCGCATCCTGTTCGTCGACCGGGTGCAGCGGGCGCCCAACGGCAAGGCCGACTACAAGTGGGCCAGGGCAGCCGCACTGGCGGAAGCCTGAGGCTTGCAGGGGCGGCGGCCTTTCCAAACGAAGACAAACCGCTAAACTCCCCGACCTGACCGCCCCCGTTCGTGAACGAACGTGGTTTCGCTGCCATTGACGGCCGCATCCGCCTAGTCATGAATGGGTCGGGCCAAGTACCGATTCCGGAGGATGAATATTCATGGCGATGCAGAACACGCCGCTGTTGATGTCGGCACTGATCGAGCGAGGCGCACGGGTGGCGCCGAACGAGGAAATCGTCACCGCCACCGAGACCGGCACGCGCCGGCAGACCTATCGGCAGACCCGGGATCGGGCGCACCAGCTTGCCCACGCCCTGGCCGAGGCCGGCATCGGCGTGGGCGACCCGGTGGCGACCTTCATGTGGAACGGTTCGCGGCACCTCGAGGCCTACCATGCCTGCGCCGGGATGGGCGCGGTGCTGCATACGCTCAACATCCGGCTCGGCCCGAAAGACCTGGAGTACATCGTCAACCATGCCGGCGACCGCGTCATCATTGCCGATGCGGATGTGCTGCCGCTGCTCGAACCGCTGCAGGATGCCATGCCCACCGTCGAGCGGGTGGTGGTGGCGACGGAAGCCGGATTCGAGGGCTGGTCGACGCGCCTGCCCGAAGCGGTGGATTACGAGGCATTCATCGACGGCAAGCCCACGCACTTCGAGTGGCCGCAGATCGACGAAAACTCGCCGCTCGGGCTCTGTTACACCAGCGGCACCACGGGCGATCCCAAGGGTGTCGAGTACGAACACCGCTCCCAGTACCTGCACACGCTGACCGAGTGCATGGTGGATTCCATGGGCCTTTCGGGGGTGGATGCGGTGCTCGGCGTCGTGCCCATGTTTCACGCCATGGGCTGGGGAATTCCCTGGTCGGCGCTGATGCTCGGCTGCAAGCAGGTGATGCCGCACCGCTTCATGGACCCGGCGCGCCTGCTCGACCTGATCGCTACCGAGGGGGTGACCATCTCGGCGGGGGTGCCGACCATCTGGCAGGGCGTCAAGGGGGTCATCGAAGCCAACCCGGGCGGTTACGATCTTGCTGCGCTGCAAAGGCTCACCTGCGGGGGCTCCGCGCCGCCGCCTTCGCTGATCCGCTGGTACTGGGATGCGCTCGGGGTCGAGATGATTCAGGGATGGGGGATGACCGAGACCTCGCCGCTCGCGACCCTTTCCCGGCGGCTGATGAAGCGCAGCCAGCTTGCCATCAGCGAGGACGAGCAGTTCGAAAACGTCGCCAAGGCCGGCCAACTCATGCCTGGCCTGGAACTGGACATCTTCGACGAAGAATTCAACCGGTTGCCCCACGACGGCGAGTCGGTGGGCGAGATCCTCGTTCGCGGCCCCTGGATCTGCTCGGAGTACTACCGGAATCCGCAACCGGACAAGTTCCACGACGGCTGGCTGATCACCGGAGACGTCGGCAAGATCGATGCCGAGGAATACCTGATCATCTCCGACCGTTCCAAAGACCTGGTCAAGAGCGGCGGCGAGTGGATCTCCAGTGTCGATCTGGAAAACCACATCGTCGCCCTCGACGGCATCGCCCAGGCCTGTGTCGTCGCCCAGCCCCATCCGCGGTGGGACGAACGGCCGGTCGCCCTGGTGGTGCCGGACCCGGGCCACGAGGTAAATTTGGAGTCAATAGCGGCGCATTGCGCCACCGCCTTCGCCAAGTGGCAGTTGCCGGACGACATTCTCGTCGTCGAGAGCATTCCGCTCACCTCGACCGGCAAGATGGACAAGAAAGTGGTTCGCGCCAACCTGGCGGATCAGGGATACGTCCTGCCGGATCTGCGCACCGCGGCGGGTTAACCCGCAACGGCGTTCGTCAAGCCTGACGATCCATTTTGGGCACGGTTCCGGCTGGGATGGAGGCGCCGGCGCCTTCGAGCAGACCTGCGAGCCGGGCGATGGCCGAATGCACGATGTTGAATTCTTTCTGGATTCTCGTGAATTCCTTCTGGATTTCGTAGAACCGTTCTTCGAACTTTTCCATGCGCTGGTCGATCTTCTCGAACCGTTGATCGACCTGCTCGAACCGCTGATCGATCAGTTTGAACCGCTGATCGACTTGTTCGAATCGTTTATCGATTCTGTCGAACCTTGCGTCCGTCAAATCCGAATGGGCCTTCAAGGCCTGCAGAATGACAGCCGCAATACTGGCGCCGACCAGCACAATGGTGGCGATGGTGGTGACGAACTCGTAATTCATGATCGGTTCCTCTGGCTGAATTGTCGCCGAAATCGCCCTGAATTGTCGATCACCGAACGAGCGCCGTCTGTAGGAAAAGGCCGCGGCGTGGTGAAATCGCCTGACCCGGCCGATGCGCATCGCTTTCCGGCGGCCCGGCCCGCGCAGCACGGCGCCTCGACGCCCTGGCGACGAACGCGGCGGCGACGGAAGCTGGTGACGGATGCGGGCCAGGTATGCCCCGGCATTGCGGTTGGAGTAAGATCGCCCCTGTCGTGGAAACCGTCTTCAGCAATGCGTAGCTGGCTTGTATTCGTCGTGACCCTGGGGCTGGCGGCAGCCATTTCCGGCCCCGCGGCCGAGCAAGTCGATCAGGGCGCGGTCTGGCTGGTGGACCTGGACGGCGCCGTGGGGCCGGCGAGCGCCGACCTGGTGATCCGTGCCATCGAGGATGCGGGCGAGGCCGGCGCCGAGGCGGTGGTGATTCGCATGGACACGCCCGGCGGGCTCGACAAGTCCATGCGCGACCTCGTCAAGGCGATTCTGGCATCCGAGATTCCCGTCGTCACCTACGTATCGCCGAGCGGTGCCCGTGCCGCGAGTGCGGGAACCTACATCGCCTACGCGAGCCACATCGCCGCCATGGCGCCGGCGACCAATATCGGCTCGTCGACGCCGGTCAGCATCGCGCCCCAGCAGCAGCCGCCGCGGTCGCCCTCGCCCTGGAACCTGCCCCCCGCCGAGGAGAACCCCGCGGATGGGCAGGAGGGTGCGGATGGTGCGGATGGCGCGGAAGAAGCGCAACAAGCCAATGACGCGGAGGGCGATGACGGCGCCAACGGCCAGCAGGAAGCCGATGATTCCGCCGCCGAGCCGGACCGGGCGCCGCCCCCCGCCGATGCCATGACCCGCAAGGTCGTCAACGATGCGGTCGCCTATCTGCAGAGCCTGGCCGAGTTGCGCGGGCGCAACGTCGAATGGGCCGAGAAGACCGTGCGCGACGGCGACAACCTGCGCGCCAGCGCGGCGCTGGAACAGAATGTCATCGACATGGTGGCGCCGGATCTCGCCGGCCTGCTCGAGGAACTGGACGGCCGCGAGGTGCAGGTCGGCGACGAGACGCTGACGCTGGCCACCGCCGAAGCCGAACTGGTGCGCGTCGAGACCGACTGGCGCCACGAGCTGCTTTCCGTCATCACCGACCCCTCCATCGCCTATGGGTTGCTGATCGTCGGGGTCTACCTGCTCATGCTCGAATTCTACAACCCGGGCATACTGTTCCCGGCGGTCACCGGTATCATCTGCCTGCTGCTCGGCGCCTACGGCCTGCAGATGCTGCCGGTCAACTACGCGGGGCTGGCGCTCATCGCCGTCGGCATCGGCATGCTGGTGCTGGAGGCGATTACACCGACCTATGGGGTATTGGGCGTCGGCGGCGTCGTCGCCTTCGTCATCGGCTCCATCATTCTGGTCGATAGCGACCTGCCCGGGTACCAGTTGCCGCTGGCCATCATTGCCGGGTTCGCTGCGGTCACCGGTGGTATCGCCTTTTTCGTGGTCGGCGCCGCAGTGCGCGCCCGTCGGGCGAGGCAGGTCTCGGGTGTCGAGGGCATGGTGGGCGACAGTGGCCGGGTGTTGGAAGCGTTTCAGGGCCGGGGCGCCGTGCAGGTATTCGGCGAAATCTGGCAGGCGCACAGCGCGGTGCCCCTTGCCAAGGGCGACAAGGTACGGATCACCGGGGTCGACGGGCTGGTCGTTGCCGTCGAACGGCAGGACGAACAAGAGGAATAGCTATGGAAATTTTCACCGGCATCGTCATGGTCGTGATCATCGCCATCCTGGCGAGCGCGTTCCGGATTCTCCGGGAGTACGAGCGTGCGGTCGTCTTCATGCTCGGCCGTTTCTACAAGATCAAGGGCCCGGGCCTGATCATCATCATTCCCGTCATCCAGCAGATGGTGCGGGTCGACCTGCGCACCGTCGTGCTCGACATCCCCACCCAAGACCTCATCACGCGCGACAATGTCTCCGTCAAGGTCAACGCCGTGCTCTACTTCCGGGTGGTGGATTCACAGCGCGCCATCATCAATGTCGAGCAGTACATGGAGGCCACCGGCCAACTCGCCCAGACCACGCTGCGCTCGGTGCTCGGCCAGCACGAACTCGACGAACTGCTTGCCGAGCGGGAGCGTCTCAACCAGGACATCCAGGCGATTCTCGACCAGGCCACCGACCAGTGGGGCATCAAGGTTTCGAACGTCGAGATCAAGCACGTCGATATCGACGAGAGCATGATTCGCGCCATCGCCAAGCAGGCGGAAGCAGAGCGTGAACGGCGCGCCAAGATCATCCACGCCGACGGCGAACAGCAGGCGGCCGAGAAGCTGGTCGAGGCCGCCCGGGAACTGAGCGCGGAAGGTGGGGCCATGCAGCTCCGCTATTTGCAGACGCTCACCGAAATCGCCGGGGAGAAGAGCTCCACCATCGTCTTTCCGCTGCCGGTCTCGATCATGGAAGGGCTGCAGAATACGCTGGGCGCCATGCAGCGCGCCGGCGACGATTGACGCAACCCCTGGCCCGCATCCGTCACCGACTTCGTCGAGAGCGAGTCGACGTTTGCGTGCCAAACCTGGTGCATAGCATCGACCGCGTCCTGCGCCCGACGGGCCGGGTTTTCTACGGCTGGTGGATCGTCGCTTCGGGGGCGGGCATCCTGTGGCTCTCGGCGCTGTTGTGGATGCACTCCTACGGCGCTTATGTGGTGCTGCTGCAGGCGGAATTCGGCTGGAGCAAGACCGTTCTCGGCCTCGCCTTCGCCATGACGCGCATCGAGAGCGGCATCCTCGGCCCGCTGCAAGGCTGGCTGGTAGACCGTTTCGGGCCGCGCATCATGCTGAGCATCGGCACCGTGATCTTCGGCATCGGTTTCATGCTCTTCGCCCGCATCGACTCGCTGCTCGGGTTCTATCTCACCTTCGCCCTGATGGCGGTCGGTTCGAGCGTGGGCGGCTTCGGCACCGTGGTGATATCAGTGGTCAACTGGTTCTCGAGGCACCGCGCCAAGGCGCTGGCGATCGCGCAACTCGGCATGTCCATCGGCGGGCTCTCGGTGCCGCTCATCGTCTGGTGCCTGGAGGCGTTCGGGTGGCGCACCACGGCCTTCTGCTCCGGTTTGGTGGTTCTGTTTGTCGGGCTGCCCCTGGTGCAGGTGTTCCGCCACCGCCCGGAAGACAGGGGCGAGCGGCCCGACGGCATCCCGCTGGACCCGGACGGCGTCGATTCGCGATCGGGGGCCACCGCTGCTCGCGACTACACGGCTCGGGAAGCCATGCGAACCTCGCCGTTCTGGTTGATTTCCATCGGTCATGCGGTGGCGCTGCTGGCGGTATCGAGCGTCATGGTGCACCTGGTGCCCCATCTCACCGAGGGCCTCGGCTATTCGTTGGCGCTCTCGGGGGTGGTGTTTGCTCTGGTTACCGGGTTTCTGCTGTTCGGGCAGGTGGCGGGCGGCTATCTCGGCGACCGCTTCGACAAGCGCCTGATCTGCACCGTCTGCATGATCGGGCACGGGGTGGCGCTGCTGCTGATCGCTTACGCCGAGAGCCCGCTGGCGGTGGCCGCCTTTGCGGTGCTGCACGGCCTTGCCTGGGGCGTGCGCGGCCCGCAGATGATGGCGCTCAGGGCCGATTATTTCGGCCGCTCCTCGTTCGGCACCATCATGGGGTTCTCGTCGTTGGTGGTGATGTTCGGCATGGCGCTCGGGCCGGTGATCGCCGGCTACCTGGCGGACGTCACCGGCAGCTACGAGTCGGGCTTCACGCTGCTGGCGCTCTTGTGCCTGTTGGGATCGCTCAGTTTCCACCTGGCGCTGCCGCCCAAAACCCGGGTAACCGCGTTTTCGAATGCCGGCAGGCCGCCCTCGCTATAATCGGCCGCAAACGGTTGTGGTGATGCTGTGCTCGTGTTCCGGTTTCCCGCGGATGGGTCGGTGTGACGGTGGTTGCGCCGATTCCCGGCGTGTTGCTGGCGGGCGGCCGGTCGCGGCGCATGCATCCCGGTGGCGGCGGGGACAAGTGCCTGAAGATGCTGGGCGGTCGCACGGTGCTCGAACGCGTGATCGAGCGGGCGGCGCCGCAGGTGGAGCGGCTGGTGTTGAATGCCAATGGCGAAGCCGGGCGTTTAGCATCCTTCCGTCTGCCGGTGATCGCCGACGACGCGGGGGTGGGGCTCGGGCCCCTGGCCGGCGTGCTGGCCGGGCTCGACTGGGCAGCAGGGGAAATGCCGCAAGCCCGCCATGTTGCCAGCTTCGCGACCGATGCGCCTTTCTTTCCCGAAGACCTCGTGCAGCGCCTCTTGCCGGAAATCGAACAGGGTGCGCAGTTGGCCTGCGCGCGGTCGGGTGGCCGCCTGCAACCGGTGTTCGGGCTCTGGCCCGTGAGCTTGCGGCACGAGTTGCGCCGGGCTCTGGTGGTCGAAGGTGTGCGCAAGGTCGATGGCTGGATGGCCAGATATCGATTGTCCGCGGTGGACTTTCCCGTCGAACCCTTCGACCCGTTCTTCAACCTCAATGAGCCGGCGGATCTTGCCGCGGCCCAGGCGCTGCTTCGGCAACCCGGCTGATTCGGAGCCGCCACTCCCGGGGCGAAAAGTCCGATACCATATCGGCCATGAGAGCAAGCTTGGTGGGGAGTCCGCGCTTACGCGAGTGCATCGGCGTCCGCAACAGGAAGTTGGTGACGGATGCGGGCCGGAAGCTGCTGACATCAGGAGGAACCGTTCATGAATGAATCCGCGTCGGTCAAGGTATGGGACTGGCCGCTCAGGCTGTGGCACTGGCTGTTTGCGATGTGCATCGTCGGCCTCTTGTACACGGGGTTGTCCGGCGATCTTTCGCTGCTTGTCTGGCACATGCGGTTCGGTTGCGCCATGGTGGGGTTGGTGATCTTCCGGTTGCTGTGGGGGGTCTGGGGCGGACGCTACGCGCGCTGGTCGTCCTACCGGGTCTCGCCGCGGGCATTCTTCGATCACTTCAGGGGCGGCAGGATGGACGACCCGCACACGGCGCCGGGCCGGGCCATGGCCATCGCCCTGGTGGTGCTGGCGGGGGTGCAGGCGGGTACGGGGCTATTCGCCAACGATGCGATCTTCACCGAAGGGCCGCTGGCGCGTCATGTCTCCGGGGAAATGTCCAATGACCTCACCTGGATTCACAACCGCGTCTTCATCGGCATCATCGCCTGTATCTCGTTGCACCTGCTGGCAAACGCGGTCTACGCCTTGCGCAAAGACCGCACGCCGCTCGCGATGTTCACCGGCCGCAAACCCGTGGAGGTTGCGCAGACCCCCGATTACTGGGTGCGCGCGCTGTTCACGGCAGCCATTGCCGGCGGTCTGGTCTGGGGCGGCCTCGAGTACTTTTGACCGGCCCTTCGCCCGGCGGGGATTACTCGTCGCGGTAGCTGTCGTGACAGCCCTTGCAGGACTGGCCGAGCGCCTGGGCGGCGGGGCCGACAGCACCGCCGGAGGCGATGGTGTCACGCAGCCCTTCGGCAGCTTCCTGGAATTCGGCGACGCGTGCTGCAAAGTCTTCCGGGTTTTCCCAGATCGCCGGCAGCGCATCGCCGCCGGGCGCGTTCACCTCGAACAGCGTACCCACGATGGCCGAAAGGTCGGCGAGGGCGCCGGCATGCAGCGCCAGGTGATCCTGGTGGGGCACCTTGCCCTGCAGGATGTCGAAGAAGGCAACGGTGTGGCCGCCGATGGCTTCCATCGTGTGGTGGCGATAGTCCATGACGCCTTCGTCGGCGAGAGCCGGGGCGGCCATCAGGGCAACAAAGAAAAGGATTCGGGATCGCATGAATGCTCCTTGAATCGATCGAACGACAACTGACAGTGCAGCCATTAAAGATCGCCTGAGCCGCCAAGGCAACATTGTCGCGCAGCCGGGCCGCCGATGCGCTCGTTGATCGACAAGTCCGCCTGCTTGAATCGCTCTGTCAACTTCTCGATTTCGAGGCACAATTTTTCAATTGCGCGGTGCAACTTGTCGCATTCCGCCCTGAATTCCGCCCTGAACTCCGCCCGAAGTAAACGATTGGACACGGCGATGGCAACAACTATCGCGATTCCCATACCGATAATGGACCAGGCTTCAGGCGTCACGCCGGGTTCTCCTGCTGGCCGCCGCTCAATCCGTTTCGATTCGGGCGACAGCCCGGCAGGCGGGGGCTCCGCAGTAGTTGCGGAAGGTCGCCGTGAAGAATGCCTCGCCGCAGGCCCGGCACTGCCGCTCCTGGATATCGATGCAATGCTGCCGGCGCCGTTCGAGGATGTCGGCGAGGTTGCGGTTGTCCATGACCATCTTGCGAAACTCTGCGTCGCCGATGTCGAGCAGGTCGAGCACCTCGCTGACCGTCCAGCGGGGCGACCGCAGCAACAGGCCCGCCGCTTCCACGGTAGTTGCCGTCAGCAGGGGTTGATTCAACACGATTCGCCCGGGTTGCCGTAAACGCAAAATTATAGACCGAAAGCGGGGCGGTAACGCAGAGTCTTTCGGACGCCGGGCGATCGTTTGGTGTAGTCTGCTCAAGCCCCGTGATTCGCGGGGCAGGTTGTCGAATGAGGCCGATTTACACCCAGTGACTGTCTTTCCCTCTCTCCCCCGGCTGCGGCGTTGCCTCAGACGCACGAATCCCGCACTGCGCACGCAGCAGGCCGGTATGGCGTTGCTTCTGTTGGCGCTGGCCGCATGCGCCGCGTCGCCGCGGCCGTTGCAATTCGTCTCGGGGCCCGACCCGGTATACCCGGCGGCGGCCAGAGAAGCCGGCGTGCAGGGCTACGTCACCGTTCGCTACGACGTTTCCGCCGAGGGAGCCGTGGTCAACCTGCGCGTCTTGGAGGCGGCGCCCGTCGGCACGTTCGAGGCGGCGGTGCTCGAAGCCGTCGGGCAGTGGCGCTTCCGCCCACCGGTTCTCGGCGGCGACGCTACGGCCGTCCGCGACCGCGTCAGCACCCTGGAGTTTCGCCTCGGCGAGAGCGACGCGTACGCGGGGCATTGAGAAGCGGCACGCTTGACGAGAGCGGCACGGTATTTCCTGTTTCGACGCCGCCAATGACGTCATATCGTTTCGACTGCCGCCGCAGGATGACGATTGCGCGATTGGCAAGTGGCCGCAAGTCGCTTCCGGATCGCACTCCGATGTGCAGGGCATCGCGGTCATCGATTGAA
Source organism: Candidatus Azophilus sp. (assembly GCA_965221465.1). GTDB lineage: Bacteria > Pseudomonadota > Gammaproteobacteria > Pseudomonadales > Azotimanducaceae > Azophilus. The sequence goes on along the minus strand of OZ244892.1, from coordinate 2,830,581 downwards.
TTTCGTGGCGACAACAGTGGTTGATATCCGCCGTGAAGAGTAGGATTGGGGAATGGGCGACGGTTACACAGCAACGTCTAGAAAACTGAGTTCCGAGTTCGTCGCGATCTTCGCGATGGGTGTCTCGGTGTTGTTGGCCGTATTCGGTCAGGGTGCCTGGCTGGACGGCAAGGTCGAGCGTCTTGGCGCCGAAATGCGGTCGGAAAATTCGAACCTGCGGGCCGAACTGCGGGCAGAGACTTCGGCCCTTCGGACGGAACTGCGGTCGGAGATTTCGGGCCTGCGGGTGGAACTGCGCACGGAGATCACCCACGTGCGGGAAGAAATCGCCGACGTGCGGGAAGAAACAGGTTCGCTTCGAGACGACCTCAGAGCATGGAGCGAAACCTTGCAGGCCGGCCAGGCATCGCTCGACAGGCGGCTTGCGGTGGTTGAAAGCCACGTGCTCGGCATATCGCCGGCTGCTCCGGCGGAAGACGGCGCCGACCCCGCTTCCTGAAACCCGCCCGGCTGCCGTACACGTGGTCGTTCCAGATCCCCAGCCCGGCTGCCGTACACGTGGTAATTGCCCATCCCCTGGCCCAACTGCCGCCGAACCCCGTGCACTGTTAAAATCCGCCCATGAATCTGGCACCCCAGTCGCTGCAGCAAACCCGCATCCGTCACCAACTTCCTGCTGCGGACGTCGATGCACTCGCCCTGCGCGGCCGTATTTTCGTTTTGCGAGGGGTATCCCCTCGCGCTCCCCGGCTGAAGGCTCTCCTTTTGCGAGGGGTATCCCCTCGCGCTCCCCGGCTGAAGGCTCTCTCCACCCGGTTTGACATACTGTCGAGTATGCCTGCACCGGCTTCCAGGCCACGCGACCGCGCAGGACGGCGCGTTTTTCTTCAGCGACGAAACGTCGACGCCCTCGCGACGAAAGTTGGTGACGGATGCGGGCTAACCCCGCGCCGCACCGGCGAAGCGGCCGTTTCGCCATGAGCGAGCCATCCCCGCAATTGCAGCACGACGTCGCCGAGCGCGAAATGAGCCTGGGCGAGTTGCTCGTCGCCCGCGGCCAGGTCGACCCGGCCGATGTCGAACGGGCCGAGAAGATCCAGCAGCAGGTGGGTGGCCGGCTGGGTGCGCTGCTGGTGCGGGTGGGCGCCATCTCCGAAGACCTGCTGCTGACGACGCTGGAAGAGCGCCTCGATGCCGTCTACCTGCGCAATGCCGAAGAACTGCCCGACAGCCTGGAGGTGTACCGCTTCATGGTGGCCTCGCCCATCCGGCTCGACTGGCTGCTCGACCGCGCCGTGCTGCTGTGGAAAGCCGAAAACGGCCTGGAGTGCCTGGCCCGAGACCCCCAAGACCAGGAATTGCTGGGAACGCTGAACTACTTTTACCCCGGCGAACCGGTGGCGTTCTACCTGGCCGCCAACCACCAGATCGACCGCCTGGTGGATTTCGTGCGCAAGGAACGCGCCATCGAGAACCTGTTCGCCGGCGGCGATGCCAGGCAACTGCGCGAGATGGCCGAAGAAGCCCCGGTGATCGAACTGGTCAACAACCTGCTCTCCCAGGCCGTCGACCTCGATGCTTCCGACATCCACGTCGAACCTTCCGAAGAGAACTTCGCCGTGCGCATGCGCGTCGACGGCATCCTGCACAGCCGCCTCACCCAGCCGGTCGAGCGGTTCCCCGCAGTGGCGTCGCGCATCAAGCTCATCTCCGGCATCGACATCGCCGAGCGCCGCCTGCCCCAGGACGGCCGCATCACCGCACGCATCTCCGGCAAGGAGATGGACATCCGCGTCTCCACCGTGCCCTGCGCCTTCGGCGAATCCATCGTCATGCGCATGCTGCCCAAAGAGCGCGACGACCTCGACCTGCCCGGCCTCGGCATGAGCCCGGACCATCTCGAGATGTTCCGCGGCTGGCTCGCGGCCAGCAACGGCATCGTGCTGGTCACCGGCCCCACCGGCTCCGGCAAATCCACCACCCTGTATGCGGCGCTCGGCGAGATGAACGACGGCGTCAAGAAGATCATCACCGTCGAAGACCCGGTGGAATACCAGATGCCGGACATCACCCAGATTCAGGTGCAGGCGGAGATCGGCTACACCTTCGCCCGGGCACTCCGCGCCATCCTGCGGCAAGACCCGGACGTCATCATGATCGGCGAAATGCGCGACCTCGAAACCGCCGAAATCGCCATCCGCTCGGCGCTCACCGGCCACGTCGTGCTCTCCACCGTGCACACCAACGATGCCATCGCCAGCTTCACCCGTCTGGTGGACATGGGCGTCGAGCCCTTTCTGGTGGCCTCGCCCATCCGCGGCGTGCAGGCCCAGCGGCTGGTGCGCAAACCCTGCTCGCATTGCGCCGAACCCATCGAGCCGCCGGCGTATCTCGATGCCCAGCTCGCCGACCTGCCGCCCGGCCTGCTCGGCACCAGTTGGGTGCGCACCCCGGGCTGCCACGCGTGCCAGCAGACCGGCTACCGCGGCCGCACCGGCATCTACGAACTGGTGCCGATGAACGGCGAGTTGCAGGACAAGATCGTCGCCGGCGCCCCGCTGAACGACCTGAAGCGCTTTGCCGCCGCCCAGGGGCACCGCAACCTGTTCCAGGACGGCCTGATCAAGGCCTCCCACGGCCGCACCACCCTCGACGAGGTCACCCGGCTGACCCTCGTGGACAACTGACGCTCGACCGCACCTGTTCATGAATGAATGAAGCAGGAATGAATGTAGCAACAACAATGGCAAGGCCGCATCCGTCACCAACGATCGTCGCGGGTGCATCGGCGTCCGCAGCAGAGAGTTGGTGACTGATGCAGGCAAGAGGTGCGAATACACAGGGTGCGCGAACCGGAGTGCGCTCGATGGCACCTCGAGCACGCGGAGGGAGCGCGCCCTGTGTATCTTGACGGCCGCAGTAGCTTGTTCATGAATAGAAGCGGGAGTGGAAAAAGGCCCGCGGCAACAGCCTGCCCGCACTCCGCCCCCGCCGCCGTCCTGGCACGCCGCCGAAACCCCGCCGCGGTTTGACCGGCATGCCGGAATTCGACTACGAGGCATTCGACCGCGAGGGCCGGCGCCTCACCGGCCAGGTGCAGGCCGAATCGACCGATGCGGCGGTGCGCAACCTTGCCGCCGCCGGCCACACCGTGGTGCAGGTCAGCGAGCGCCGGACCGAACTGCGCCTCGCCCCGCGCCGCCGCCTGCGCGCCCAGGAACTCACCCTGGCCTTTCACGAACTGGCCACCCTGCTGGAATCCGGCGTCTCCCTGGGCGATGCGATCGCCGCCCAGAGCCGCGGCAGCCATCACCCGGCGCTCGCCGAGGCGTTCGCCGCCATCGGCAGAAGCCTCTCCCAGGGCGAGAACTTTCTCGGCGCCCTGCGTAACAGCGAACTGCCGGCCCCCGATTACGTCTTTCATCTGGTGGAAGCGGGGGAACTGAGCGGCCAGCTCGCCGAGGCGCTCCGCCAGGCCGTGGAACAGATGGAGTACGACCGCAAGGTGGCTTCCGAATTCAAGAGCGCGCTCACCTATCCCGCCATACTGGTGTCGGCGGGCCTGGCCGCTGTTTTCTTCGTCTTCGTCTTCGTGGTGCCGCAGTTCACCAACCTGCTCGAGCAGGGCGGCGACCTGCCGCTGCTGGCCGAAGTCGTGCTGCGTAGCGGCGCCTGGTTCAACGACAACGCGCTGCTCGTGGCCGCCGTCGCGGTGGCGCTGGCGGCGGTTCTGATTGCGGTCTTCCGCCGGCCCGCGGCGCGTCAGCGTTGCCTCGACAGCCTCGCCCGCCTGCCGCTCTTGAACGAGTGGCTGTCGGAAGCCGATACCGCCAAGTGGGCCTCGGTAATGGCCGCCATGCTGGCTAGCCGCGTCGAGCTGATGGATGCCCTGGGCCTCGCCGCCCGCGGCGTGCGCATTTCGCGCCGGCGCGCGAGCCTGGGGCGCGCCGAGGCGGATGTGCGCGGCGGCGTATCCCTGGCCGAAGCCCTGGAAAAGCAGGACGCCCTGACGCCCACCGGCTACAATCTGGTGCGGGTCGGCGAGCGGTCGGGCCGGCTGGCGGAAATGCTGCGCTCGCTGGCGACCCTGTACGAGCAGAACAGCACGCGGCGCATGCAACGATTTCTGAATCTCATCGAGCCGCTGGCCATCCTGCTCATCGGCGGATTTCTCGGCTCGATCATGATCGGTGTCATCCTGGCCATGACCAGCGTCAACGAGGGGGTGCTGTGAACGAAATTGTGCATCGGCAGGCAGGCCGCCCGGCCTCGCGCCGGCTCGTAACGGCGGGCAAAGAGAACGCGGGGCGCCGGCTCCGGCCCGGGTCGCCCGGTAGCGGCAACGAACACCTCGATTGCGCGCTGCCAGGCGGGGCGGCGCTTGTCCACTGCCAAAACTTCGATGCCCTGGTGACCAATGTCGGTGAGGCAGCCGGGCAGGTGCGCTCGGCCGCATCCCGCCGACCGAACAGGGGCTTCTCCCTCATCGAGTTGATGGTGGTGCTGGTGATACTGGGCCTGCTCACCGGCCTGGTCGGCCCGCGCCTCTTCGGCCGGGTGGATGCCTCCAAGGTACAGACCGCAGAAACCCAGATAAAGATGCTGCGCGGCGCCCTGCAGACCTATCGCCTCGACATCGGCAGCTACCCGAGCACCGCCGAAGGGCTCGCCGCCCTGGTCAGCCCGCCGTCGGAGGTGGCCGACTACTGGAACGGCCCCTATCTGGAAGACGATCTGCCGCTCGACCCCTGGCGCGAGCCGTACCGCTACGAACACCCGGTGGAAACGCTGCAGGGTTTCGCCCTCTATTCCCTGGGCGCAGATTCAGAAAGCGGCGGCGAAGACATCGACGCCGATATCGGCTACCTGCCCGAATAGGCTGCATCCGTCACCAACTTTCGTCGCGAGGGCGCAGGACCAGAGCATGGGCGTCCGCAACAGGAAGTTGGTGACGGTTGCGGGCTAGGTTTCTGCATTGCGGACCGACGGCGCACCCTGCCGACCGGGCGCAGAATGCGTAAAGAATGGGTAAAATGAAACGAGGTTTCCGTCGGGTTGCCCGCACCCGCAGTAGCATCCGAAGCTGTCGAGGCGCACCATGTCAATGTTCCCGATAACCAGGCACAGTTTCCCCGGCATGCTGGTGTCCCTGGCGTTCTGCCTGGCCACGTACACGGCCAACGCAGCCCGGGTCGAGTTCGCAGGCGACACTGCCATCGACATCGACCCCGCCGGCGACCGCGTCGCCATCGAAATCGCGGAATTGCGCAACGCCTCCGCCACCGAGGGCACCGGCAGGCTCTTCCTGTCGTTGCGCCACACCCAGTGCGATGCGCCCTCGTCCCCGGGGTTCCACGCCCTCGAGGTGGAATATGCGATGGACGAAACGGCGCGGCCCGGCCTGTACCCCCTCGACCGCGCGGTCACCGGCGGTGATTCGAGCCTCGCCCCCCAGGCCTCCTGGAGTGCGATCGAAATCACCGCCGACTACAACCCGCCCCCGGCCGGCACCTACCGTCGGCACCTGCTGGTCTACGAACTCGATGTCTCCGAAACCGAAGAAGGCGTGCTGAAGCTGGTGGGCGCCGCCACCGTGCCGCGTCGCCACGTGCAACCGGGGCGCGAAGAAATCGATTCCTGCTTCACCGCCATGCCGCTCGACGCCAACACCAGCCACGAAGGCAGAATCGGCCTGCTCGACAACGGCGACTTCTACTGCATTCGATCTTACTCGCGGGGCGTGCTGCAGGTAGAAACCACCGGCAGCCTCGACACCGTCGGCGAATTGCTCGACAGCACCGGTCGCGTGCTGAATCGCGACACCGACGGCGGCGAGGCCGGCAATTTCCGCATCGAACGCCAGATCGACAGCCGCCGCTACTGCCTGCACGTGACGGCGGCCGGCGACGGCTTCGGCGACTACACCCTGCGCACCACCCATACCCCGGCAACCACCGGGGCGGGCAGAGACCGCGACGACGACACCGTCAGCCGCGCCACCCCGCTGCGCCTCGGCGAGGCGGTCACCGACGCCATCGATGCGCCCGACGACATCGACTGGTGGTCGCTGCAGGCGCCCTCTACCGGCCGGTTCGCCATCGAGTGGTCCGGCAAGGCCGCCGCCTACCGCACCCTGTTTAACGACTTCATCGAAACCCTCGACGACGACGAAGCCGCGCGGGAGCGCGACCGATTCCGCCTCGACGACGACGCCGAGGTGCAGGCGGGCACCTATTACCTGCGGGTGGAAGGCAGCAGCACCGCCGGCCCCGGCCCCTACAGCCTGCGCGCGGTGCACCTTCCCGAAGACGCATCGGGCCTGCCGGACCTGGTGGCGGAATTTCGCGACACGGGCATCCCGCAACTGGCCCCCGGCGAGCCGTTCGTCTTCAACACCACGGTCGAGAACCGGGGCAACGGCGCCTCTGAACCGACGGTGGTGCGCCTGTACCGCTCGGCAAACCGGGTGATCTCCCTTGCCGACGAGGTGGAGCTGACCGAACAGTTCGATGCACTCGATGCCCTGGCCGCCGACAACCGATTCCTGCGCTTCGGCGGCGCTTCTGCCGAGGGCGACTATCAGGTCGGCGCCTGCGTCCGCCCGATAGAAGGCGAAACCGACACCGACAACAACTGCACCGCCGCCGTGCGCGTGAAGGTGCGGCAAACCCCCGAAAATGCCCCGGCCGAACCCATCGAACGGCTTCATCCCCTGCCGCTGGTGCTGGCGGCGTCGGCAAGCGGCCGCGAAGGGTTCGTGCGCATAATCAACCGCTCCGACGAGGCGGGAATGCTCGAGGTGCATGCCGTGGACGACGCCGGCATCCGCTTCGGGCCGGTGGAAATCGGCGTGGAGGCGCAGGCCGCCGTCCATTTCAGCGCACGAGACCTCGAAGCCGGCAATCCGGAAAAGGGCATTGTCGCCGGCATTGGCCCTGGCCAGGGCGACTGGCGGCTCGAGGTGCAAACCGCACTGGATATCGTCCCGCTGGCCTACGTGCGCAGGGCCGACGGCTTCCTGACCGCCATGCACGACACCGCCGACACCCTGGAAGACGGCCGCTACTACATTCCCTTCTTCAACCCGGCCAGAAACACGCGCCAGGTCAGCCGCCTGCGCCTGGTCAACCCGGGAACCGAAGCTGCCGAGGTCACCATCGACGGCATCGACGACCGCGGCGCACCGCCGCTGGAAGGCAGCGTACGGCTGCTGCTGCCGGCCGGCGAGGCCCGCACGGTGTCGGCCGACGATCTGGAATCCGGGGCCGACGGCTTGCAGGGCCGATTCGGCGCCGGTTCCGGCAAATGGCGCCTGTTCCTCTCGGCAACCGCCCCGCTGACGGTGTCGAACCTGCTGGCAAGCCCGGCGGGGTATCTGGCCAACCTGTCGTCCCGGGGCCGGCAACGCTCCCTGCCCCTGGTGCTGCCCGCATCCGCCGGCGAGCGCACCGGTCTCGTGCGCATCGTCAACTGGTCCGACACGCCGGGCGAGGCGCGCATTCGCGGCATCGATGCCACCGGCCGGCGAACGGATGCGGCCACCCTGCAGCTCGATGCCGCAGCCGCAACGCAATTCAATTCCGCAGATCTGGAGCGCGGCAACGAGTCGAAGGGCCTTGCCGGCGGCATCGGCCCCGGTGAAGGCGACTGGCGGCTGGAACTCGAAAGCAGCCTGGACCTCGAAGCCCTGGCCTACGTGCGCACGGCAGACGGCTTCGTCACCGGCATCCACGGCCAGGCGGCAGACGTACTGGGCATCGTCGAGGCGCCGTTCCTGAACCCGGCCAGCAACACCCGCCAGCAAAGCCGGCTGCGGCTGAGCAACCCGGGCGCAACGGAAACCGTGGTGACGTTTACGGGCCGCGACGACAATGGCGCCGCCCCGCCCTACGGAACCGTGAGGCTGACGCTGCCCCCGGGCGAATCGCGCACGGTCACGGCCATTCAGCTGGAAGTGGGCGCCGACGGCCTGCGCGGGCGTTTCGGCGACGGCGCCGGCAAGTGGCGCGTTTCGGTGGCCTCGGAGCAACCCATCGAGGTCATGAGCCTGCTGGAAAGCCCGACGGGCAACCTCACCAACCTGTCGTCCGGCGGTGCGCCCCAAGCCGGGCCGGAATCCGAGCAGGCGGTCGCATCCGACGGCGTCTGACCCGCTTTGCCCCGCCTATCCGATTCGTGCCACAGCGGATTGGAACCGCTCAAACGCCCGATTCGTGCCCCATCCCTCGTCGCACCAGGCGCGCTTTCCGTCGCAGAAACTGAAATTAGGTGTAGACGGCTGCCGCAAAATGTGGTGATAATGCCCGTGGATGGAAGGTGCAAACCCATTGGCACAGGCCCTCACGGGCTTCGCCGGGTCCTTCTTGCAGGGGTTCGCAGGCATTTGGCGCCCCCGTTGCCCCAGGGCAACAGCGGTGTCGATAGTCTGCGACAGAGGTTTTACCTGGTACCTGCAGCACCTGGCCCGATAAGGGCCGGCGAGGGCTGGGAACAAAAAGTTCGCAAACAGGTAAAAAAGGGGTTGCCATTTCGCAAAGGTCATGGATAATCCGCCCATAGCCGCGAGGCTAGGGCGCTTGTGCCCGGGTCGATTGGCTAATAAGCTATCAATTTGTTGGGATGACGGAGTGAAAATAATGCTCAGCATGAAAACTCTCAGGGTTGCCTTTGTGACCATGGGGTCCGCGCTATTGCTTGGTTCGGGCGTCTCCGTGGCGCAAACGATCAATTTGGATTCGTTAACACCGCAGCCGACGGCTCAATACGCGGTCGAAACGCTCAGTAATCAGAACGTGGTGCAAGTCAGCCCCGGGGTGAACTATTTCACCTTGGCCAGTGCTAGAAGCGCACTGTCGGTGCAGGTCACGGCCACGGCTGCTTTGGCTGTGGGCGATGGTTACTTTGCGCGGGTAAGCCTCAGCGACGGAATGGTCTTCAGCGAGGACCCGACGTCTGCGGGCCATACGCTGGTAGTCGGCGGCGTAAGGGAAAGCGTTGCGGTCTTCAGACTTGGCGGCTCAGCAATCAACAGGGGTGACACTATCAATGTCGATCTGTCCAGCAAGTTGGCGGTTCGAACTGGCGACCCCACAACTTACAGCGCATCCATATCGATTCACGGCGAACAATTCGACGCCTACGACAATGTCGGTGCAATCGCGGCAGCGGGTGGTGGCAGCGCGCCTATCGTCACCATGGTCGAAGGGATCGACGCGGCGGTAACGCCAGCCCAAGCGACGCCGGTAGCCGATGTGGCCACTGGTTTTACGAGGTTTGTCGGGGGCTCAGGTAATGCTGTGCTTGGTACGGTCAAGGTCGCGCTTCGAGCAAACAACGCAGGTACGGTAGAAGCTCTCGATGCGGGTACCGGTAACCCAGTAATGGGTCTGATCGGCGACGGCGCGGACGCGGGCGCTGTTACAGTACAGTTGTCGGGCAATCTTGGCATTGGGGTCTGGAACCTAGAAGCGGACGCCGCAAACTGCCCAGCCACCGTAGGTAGCCCGAATGCACCGGTCGATCCGGCAGATCCGAAAACCGACAGCAATCTGCAACTGGGTGCTACTGACAAGAATGTAGCCACTCGAACGGGTTTGGGCGCGGGCACCTACAGCGTCTGCGTGACCGTAGACACGGCCGGCCCGAACAACCCCAACACCACGGCGATTCCGGCTGGCACGTACACGGCAAGGGCATACAATCGGCGGACTAGCGATACGCGCGACGATGTGATGGTTGCCGAGGGAACCGTCGGTAGCATCGGGCGCAACGGCACCACCGTGCGGCTTGCGTATCTGACCACATCCGACAAGTACAACCAGCGTGTTGTAATCGTCAATCACGGCACCCGCGCTGCTACCTACGAGATCGGCGAGTTTGCCGCTGAAAGCGGCGTGACGGTCGAGGCCGGAAGTCGAGCGACAGGCTCGGTCGGGGCCGGCGAGTCACTGGTTGTCCGAGTCAGCGATGTCGTTACGATCTCCGATGGTTCGCGCACCTCCGCGGTGCTGAGCATGAATGCCGATGTGACCGATGTCTCCATCGCCACTACGCAGGTCAATCTGGAAGACGGCAGCACCGACACCGTGCTCTACGCAACGGAAGGCGGCGCCGCAGTCGCAGTCAACTGAAGATAACAATCCCAACTATTCAAAGGAGGGCACTTGCCCTCCTTTTTTTTAAACGCCAGTCACGCCAGATAACGGCATGATTGGCGTGTTTCTTTCGAGAGCCTGACATCCAGGCAGCGCCGCCCGAATAAACGCGAAGACTCGACCGACAACGGCAGCGCCAACCAAGAGGCGGCGTGCTCTACCCGCATATGCCACCAGCTATATTCGCGAGGGCGCCCCCCTTTCACGAAACCAATCTCCAAGTTGTTTGTTTTTAAGCCACCCACTGACGCGGAGAATCAATCCTCCAATCCGGCTCCGAGAATCAGTATGCGATACGCGCATACGGCTCGCCGAATTGCGCACTGACCCGACCTTCGCAACTCGGCTCCAAAACGCGCGTAACTCCCTGATTTGTTGTTCAGTGCGGCCAAAAGTTGGCACTACAGGCACCTCGCCGCGCCTAAAACCAGAAGAAAAAACCTTGGAGGTCCCGCGAACCTCCAAATCCGGCAAAATTCGTTGAAATCAAGGTCGAGTTGCGGAAGTCGGGCCAAGTTGGCTATTCCAGCGCCCCGGGCGAGTCCAAACAGCGCTATTCGACGAATCTTTGTTCCATTCGACTCTGCGTCCCGGAACGCGCCGGGTTCGATGCTCCGAAGTGGAGAACAAGTCCGTGCCTACGAGAGCGGAGCGACTGCCGCACCAGGAAGTCAGTGAAATATGCAGCCTGACTGCGATTTAGCAACCGCTTTTGATACCCTGACCCACGATAACGAGGCCGGAGGTGGTCCGATGATTCGATGTGCCGTCATTCTGTTCATGCTCGCCGCACCGGCGGCATACGCCCAGTCGGGCGCCGATTCCGAGTGCGAGTGCGAGGAGTACCCGCTCCGCCTGGAGGTCTTCACCTGGGTGGAATCGGCTCGCCGCGCAGTGAAACTCGCGGAGGTCGAAGACGGCGGCACCGTCCTCATGAGCCACCGCGCCGCTGATGCGATCAATATCCGCGCGATCTACGACCACCCGGATGCCTACCAGTCTGCCATCCGCGTTCGGGAAGACCGCGCGGGAGGCTTCCGCGGCATGTTCCACCGCGAGTACTTTGCCCCCTGGACGGCCTTCGGCGACGAAGTCAACGTCGAACTCAACAGCCTTTCCCCCTGGGTGGTGGATGTCCAGTTTTACGACGACGAGGGGGAACAACTCATCGACCGACGCATATCGTTCTCGATCCTGCGCTCCGGTGTCGCTGAGCGAGCACGGTTACTGGTGACAGGCGACCCCACCAGGGGCGCGGTGAAAATAGAAGACAAGGCCTACCTGCTCGATCCTGACCAGCCCCGCCTGTTGGGCCACGATCTGCCGAACAACCGGCGCGACAGCAGATCCGACGTCGTTCTGCAGGGCGACTATCTGGCGCAAAACTGGCAACGAGTCACCGCGATTCACTACGACGAAGAGGACGAGTTGCTCTACCTCTTCCGCACGGGCGTCCAGAATCCGGAAGAAGACATCTTCTTCCACCGATTCACCCCCGAAGGCTCCAGCATGGATGTCGACGAAGCGGGCGTCCGATTGCCGGCGGGTTTGAACATTCTGGGCGTCCGCAAAGGCGGCCGCATCCTCTATTCCTACGAGCAGGAGGTGGAAAGAAGCGAAACCGTCCTCAATCAGGACAGCACCTTCAAGAGAATGACCCTCCGATACATCTCCCTCGACAACCTCGACCTCGACGACCCGGAGCTTGATCTGAAAACCGTCCTGCAATACAGCAGAGGCCTGCTGGAACTGACCGGCGAACTGAACTACAAGGTCTCCGCCGCCGTCGAATACGAGGGCGTCTACTACGTCTCCGACCCGGTCTCCGCCCGCATATTCGCCTACGACAGCTTCGGCCCCTGGCTGCGCGACCAGGACATCGACAACGACCTGGTCGCCTACGGCAACACCAACCCCGTAGCATCCTTCGTCTACAACGACACCCTCTACGTAGGCGACCCCCGCTACCAACGCCTGTACCAATACCCCCTGAACGAGGAAGACACCGAGGACGAAGACTCCAATTGACCGAAGTCCGCCAACAATTGCCTTAGGACTAACCGATACAGCGGCATCGTTTGTCTATGGCGAAACGCTCTGCGACGGAGAATAGGGGCAGCAGCCAAATCGCCAACTGCGCTGAAGTGTCAGCCCGAGGTAAGAGTATCGCGATTTCAGGCTGCGTGGTTACGGGTTATGGCCTCGCGCAGCCCTTCGAGCAGCCCCTCGAACGCGCCCCCGAGACGCGCCGCGCACATTGGTTTTCGGGCTTGCCTGTGACTGTGGTAGGGTTTGGAATGTTCCCAAAGCCGTAATCGTGCCCGTGAACAGCCCCGCTGATCGTCAACAAATCGAGTCCCTCTATTGTCCCGGCAGCGGAGTGCTCCCACCGGTTCTGGCCGGCAGGGAAGCGGAAACCGCCGTGCTCGACGCATTCCGCAAAAAACTGCAGAGCGGCGCCCCAATTCCAAGGGACGTAATAGTCTATGGTCCCAGGGGCAACGGCAAGACGGTTCTAGTTGAAAGCTTCCGTCGGGCATGTGTGGATCGAGGGATACCGGACCATCGATTCATCGACACCTACGCGTCGGCGCTGTCATCGCCGGATAAGCTGCTCCAGACATTGCTTCCATCCAGCGCGGGCAGTGGCTTGGCAAGGCGCCTGAAGGAAGCGAAATCCGTGCAGGCGCTCTCTGTCCAGGTGGCCCTCGGAGATCCCAAGGCCCCGACGATTGTCGAAGTCCTGACAGCCAGAGCGGCCGACGGGCCGCTGGTCATGGCGGTTGACGAGGCACACATGCTGACCGTGGAGGTGGGGCGCGAGTTGCTCAATGCGTCGCAGGCGGCGCGCAAGCGGGGCCTGCCCTTCTTGTTGCTGCTGGCCGGCACACCCGACCTCAGGGCGAAAATGCGGGCCATGGGAGCAACCTTCTGGAGCCGGTCGGAGTGCATGCCGGTGGGCCGGCTCTCCCGCGCAGCCACCCGTCGAGCTCTCGTCGAACCGTTGGCGCAATTCGACGTGACGTTCGAGGCGGACGCCCTCGATCTGGCCCTGGCGGACATTGTGGACTACCCATACTTCGTGCAACTGTGGGGCGAAAGCCTGACCGGCACCAAGGCCGATGCAGAGCGTGGCGCCTCGGTGTCTGTCCATGACGCCGAGCAGGCTTCCTCCGTATTCGCCTCGAAGCGGGACGACTACTACCGCGACCGTTATGAAGAATTGCGGGACGGAAACCTGCTCGGCGTAGCGGTCGCCCTGGCGAAGCAGGCCCATCGCCGTACATCGATGACCCGGGAAGGCTTCGCCGATACTGTCTCCGCCGAACTCTGCCGTGCGCAGGGCCTCGATTCAGAGCCACGGCATCCGGCAACGGAACAAGTCTGCGAGAAACTGATCGAAGTCGGCTACGTCTGGTGGGGCGCCGGGGAACTGGAGCCGGGAATCCCGAGCTTGATGAACTACGTGCTGGAGCGGAATTAGACCACTGACTTGCGGGTCACGTTCGCAGACGAGTCAAGATTGCGACTGCGAACCACTTTCCAGACCAAGCGTCCGCACGGCACTCTCTATATCCCGCCGGATGCGCATTAGCGCCACCCGCAGCGTAGGGTATGCCGGTTTAATCCAGCAGCCTTGAGATTTTTGCAACGAGATCACCGGCGCCGATCATAGGCGTACCTCAAGCGCCCCGGGAATTGCGCCTTGGCTTCATCGGGTTCTTTCGCCCTTTCAACGAGTCTCTTCCTCAGCTCTTCGTTGCCTTCGACGATGCGCATCGAGTCTCGGTCCAGGGCTTCAACGGCTTTCCCCCGTTCCTGCAGCGACGCATGACGCCAACGATCGTGCTTGTCCGGGCCGGTTGTCATCCCCGGAAGCGGAGCCGAGCGGGTCGGTTGCCAGCGTTTGCGTGCCATCAATCGAGTTCAGTTCTGGTGCACCTGCATTTTAGGGGATTCGGATACCATTCCAACTTTAGGGAGGCCATCGTAGCGCCCATACCCTCGGCCGCCTCGATACAGTATTCGGGGGTTTAGGCGGTTTCGACCTACGTTCGACACTCAGATCGGGACTTCCCGGACCTCACCTGGCCCGACTTCCATTATGGCTGCGCGGATTTCGCTTGTTCGATGCTGCACGCGTGGCCAAGCCGTGGCCATCAGCACGACGATCGCCAATTGGCTATCGTTCAGGGAATGCTCCGTGAGATGCCGCCGAAGGGGTGCCGGAGTCCCGTGGTCGAACAGGATTTTCACGGCTCTACGGGCGTCTTTAGGGAATCGGTTGCGTGTTTCAGAACAGCAGCCACCTGCGACGCCTTCACCTCGGGATACCACTCGAGAAACTCCTTCACGGTGGCACCACTCTCGAGATTCTCGAAAAGTGCGTACACCGGCACCCGGGTGCCCCTGAAGGCCCAATCGCCGCTGATCTTGCGGGGATTGCGTTCCACTGCGGGGCAGTTTGTCCAATTGGTCATGGGTTTGCCTCTGTTACCAACGCGTTGTCGGGAAATCGTCGACTCGAACAATCATCGACTCTAACTTTCGATAATAGTGCCTTTTGTTCAGATTTGTACCTTCAGCCTTTTCCCACCAGGGATGAGCCTGAAATTCGATCTTCTGGGCCATTCTCCAGCGCGGTAGAATGCCTGGCGTGGCCGAGTCTTCCAACAAATGGGCGGCGCTCACCGGGATGCCGGCAGGTGCTGACGCCTGGGAAACCCCGGGTCATGCCCAGTTGGTGGCTCGCTGGAAGGCGGCTCGGGAGCACATAAGAACCCACAGGGAGGGGGGTCGATTCCTGGCAGGGTGGCTGCGCGAACGCGTACGCGCTTTCTCCGTAGAAACCGGGCAGATAGAAGGGTTGTACACGCTCCGCCGGGGCATCACGGAACAGCTCGTCGCCGAAGGGTTTGCCGGCGCAGTGGGCGCGCACACCGTCGAAGCTTTGGACGACGAGACCATACGTGGTCTGCTTGAAGACCAGGAAGCAGCCTACGACATGGTGTTCGACGATGTCGCCGGCGGTCGGGCGCTTTCCGGGCATTTGGTTCGGTCGTGGCACCAGCTTTTGACTCGGCGTCAGGAGACTGTGCCCGGCATCGACCCTCAGGGGCGCCGCGTCGAGGTTCCGTTTACCACAAAGGGCGCCTGGAAGGTGCGCCCGAACAACCCGACCCGCCCGGACGGGGTGGTTCACGAATATTGTCCACCCGAGCAGGTTTCCGCTGAGATGGAGCGCTTTTTTGCCCTCTACGACGGCATTCGACAACGGGAGTACCCGGTTAACGTCGAGGCGGCCTGGCTGCATCATCGATTCGTTCGAACGCACCCGTTCCAGGACGGCAACGGGCGGGTGTCCCGGCTGTTGATGGCCTGGGCCTATATCCGCCGCGACCTGCCGCCTCCGGTGATCGCCGCAGAATCCAAGGCCGACTACATCGCGGCACTCGAACGGGCGGATGCCGGAAATCTCAGGGCGTTTTCCGACTACCTCGGTGCACTGGGAATGCTGACCCTGACGTCTGCCGTGGGCTTGGCCGAGGATATCGCGGCCGGCAACCTGAACAGGCCGAACGGAACCGGGGGACGAACGGTCGGTGTCGCATATTTGCCTCCGGAACCGGAATCACGGTTGAAACCGCCAAAATCGCCAGGCCCGATGAAGCCGTGATTTCTTTCAGGCCCATTTGACGCCTGTCTGAGTAGCCTTTTGCGAGAACCGGTTTTCCCTCGGTGAGGCAGCTACCGAGACAACTTGCCGACGACACCGAGAAGTTGCTGGCGCACCGGTTCGCCCCGGGCGCCTTTCTCCGCGAATGCAAGCGGCCCGCCGATCTCGCGCAAGGCCCGTGCCGCCGCCGGCAGTTGTGCGGCTCGAACGTCAGGCAGAATTGCTGATTTCACCATGGAGCGTGGGCCTCCTTTTGCCTGCAGGTCGTAGATGACCGGTTCGCGCCCTGCGCTTTCCGTCGCCAGCTCCCACAATTCGGTGACGCCGCAGTCGCGATAGACTGCAATCTTCTCCGGCTGGCGGGCGGTGTGTTCGACCTCGACCGCCAGGTCGGGCGGTTGGCCGTCGATGGAGGCCATGGCGGCGCCCATGCCCTCGGCCGCCTCGACCTGTCCATACGCCGCGGCTTAGCCAGCGGTCACTTTCATCTTTCCGTTAACATCCAAAATCCAGGCTGCCCTTCAAGACGCTGTGCGCTGCATAACGCCGACCTGAATTGATACAGGGTTTTCACGGCTCGACGAACTACCGGCGGGCTAAGACACCAAGCGATGAATCTCCTTGTTGAGAGACCCATCGACATCATGCAGTTCTCTGGCCAGGTTCAAATGCATGTTCAATCGCGATACATCGATCAACCGCTCCTCGACGTCATGGCTGCGTGAATCGACCAACCACGACAAGACACTGAACAGGCGCCAAAGGGAGGATTTGCCCTGGTAGATAGGCGCGGGAAAGTCGGCTCCGCTCTTGATCATGAGCTTTCTCATGTTTTGTCGGCTGCATCCCACGATCTCTGCCACATCGGTCAATCCGACAAGATCCGGAACTGCCTCCGTCACTTTTGCGTTGGGAATTGCGGTTTTTACATCCGCAATGGCAGATGACACAGCTTCGAAAGCCGAGTCTGCCTCCCGGCAAAACTCCAGTGCCAACCGGCCTGTTTTTCCAATACCGACCAGAGCATCGTCACAGCCGGCTTCGCCCAGGCGCTCGACCAGATCGTCTACACCGTCAATACGGTCTTCATCGGGAAAACTGAACTTCAAAGTGAATTCATACGTCTTCATCGCTTAGTCCTGCAAATTCAATTCGCCAACCCTTCGATTCGGCGTAACGTAGAGCCGCTTCCACTTCGGACTTCGAGTGTCGCTTTCGGGCCATTCGAACAATCCAGATTGTTCTGACAACGCTATGGGATCAGTATTTGGTTGTCAACTGACAACCCGGCGGCAGGCCGGCTCAGATACCAGCATCCCTGCCAGTAATCGACAGCTGTTGGTCAGTTTCCGAGTCTTTGTGCAAGGCTGATATATTGCTCTTTGTGAAGAAACCGAGTGTCTCGAATCCCGCCCGATACAGGCTGCGGAACCCGACGCGGTGTGCCTGATTGTCTGAAACGCAGCAAAGGTTCAGGCGGCCGGCGGGGGTCTGGACCGATCCGCCGGCCTTCAATCGCCTGACGGCGTTTGCGCGGCTGGCGCCGTCTTTCCTGGTGCTCGGGGCCCAGCGGTGCGGCACCACCACGCTCCATGGTCACCTCACCGCACACCCGCGCGTTGCCGCTGCGTTGCGCAAGGAGGTTCACTACTTCGACTTTCAATTCGCAAAGGGCCGCCGCTGGTACCTCGCGCACTTTCCCATGGCCCGCCGCAGCCGGCGACAAGGCGGGGTCGTCGCCGGGGAAGCATCGCCTTACTATCTGGTGCATCCGCTGGCGCCAGAGCGGGTGCAGAGGTTCGACCCGACCATGAAGCTGATTGCCATTATCCGCGACCCGGCCGAGCGTGCCTGGTCGCACTACCGCCACGAAGTGCGGCGCGGCGTCGAGCCGCTGGATTTCGAAGCGGCCCTGGATGCGGAACCGCAGCGGCTGGCCGGCGCCGATTCGCAATTGCGCCGCGGCCCGCACTACTACAGCTACGCCCACCATCACTTCTCGTATCTCGACCGGGGCCGCTACGCCCACTATCTCGAGCCCTGGCTTGCTCACTTCCCGCGCGCGCAACTGCTCATCCTGAAAAGCGAAGACCTGTTTCGGGATGCGAACGCCGTGGTCAATCGCGCTTACGACTTCCTCGGCTTGCCGCCTCACCCGGTGCCCGAGCCTGTTTCCCCGGTTGCCGCGTCCCAGCGCCCCGCCTTGGACAAAGGATTGCGGAAAAGGCTCGAGGCACATTTCGCGCCAGACCAGGCTCGCCTGCAGCAGCTACTCGAAGATTCCAATTGAACCGAGGAACGGTTTGCGTCTACCGCGATTCGAGCACGCAACCTATCTCGCAGGCGGCGTTTCTCTGCAGGGTAATCGTGCCCACATCGTCCAGCATTTTGTGAAATGCGGCGGATCAGGGCGGCGCTTTCGATACGGCAAGCTTCTGCAAATGGGCTCGAGCGCCCCTTGTGACTTCATCCAGCGCACCGAGGGGCAGCCACTGGTCTGCTGGCAAACGCAGGCGGCGTTCAACCTCGGCATCCAATAGCTGCCGCTCGCGGTCACGCAACGCCTTTGCCCGCGAGAGTTCTCCGGATACCGCTGCGCTGACGTTCGCGTATTCGCCCTCTTCGACCAGGTCACGGGCAAACGTGAAAGCCGACTCAGTGAATGAAACGCCTTGTTTGCGGTCGGCCATGACCGGCTCCAATAGTCTCGGTGCTCTATTGGCGCACCGTAGCGCAGGGGCGCTGATCCCGCAATTTCTCTCTCACCAAGGCAGTGGCTCAGATTGACTTTCGGCGACCTATGGGCCTGCTTGCCTCAAGCGCTACGATATACAGGAATAAGCTCGCTGCCACGCTGACGGTGCGTGTCACAGCGATCGAAGTGCGTAGCCTGAATCATCCTACATCCCTTGGCCCCGGACTAGAGCGGAGCAGATCGACCAGCGCTGCGTTAAAGGCCGCTATCTGTCCGATGGTGCCTTTACGCACGACGCGCCTCAGCGCCTTTCCGACGGCCAGATCGTCGTCGATATGCTTTTCGACATATCTGATCACGTTTCTGATGTCGTTGGTGCCCGTTGGTACCGTTGGCACATCGTGTTCAATTGGTGTTGCCTTCCCGTCGGTGGGAGTCTCACGTTGCCGGCGTTGCTGAGTTACCGGCGCAGACCTTTCCTTTCTATTGCATTCACTGCGTGCGAGGATTGGAGTCCGCACCAGATCGTTGTCGAGATCGGGCGGCGACTCCCTGGTTTTGATCAAAAGCGTTTGACCGAATTCAAGTTTGATCCATCGCCATCGAAATCTGCCGCTTTCATAGATAGGCTGGTCCGGCAGCTCGCACGCGCGGCCAAGGCCGCAAACATGCAAGGTACCGTCTTTCGAGCGAGCCAGCGCATCGGCCCGCATCTTTGGCGCAGTCCATTTCAGGAGATCCGGGTACTCATAACCTTCGGGACTTTCCCCGCACGCAATCTTCGCCAGGCGTTTTGCCTCTGATTTGAACACCGTGTTGTCGAGCACTTCGACCGGAGGGTCGGTGTCAGCGATGAGACCTAGCATGGCGCCTGCCATGGTGGCAATCGTGTCGGTGTCGGTATTGATTGCGTTTGCCGCGATCCGCATTGCCTCGGACGGCCGGGATTCACACCAACCCAATCCGGCGGCTGCCACCGCAGTCAAAATCCCGCTTCCTAGTCTGTCGGTTTGGCGGAGTTTCAGGGCGTCGATGATCGATTCGTAACTCTCTGTTCCACTTATTCTGTTCCTGCAAGAGGCGACCAGCGCCACTGCCTGGCGAACCTCCTCGATTGCTTTCGCCCAGGCTTTGTCGAAGCTTCCCGCTTCTTGCTCAAAGGCGATACGCCAGAATCCCAGTTCCGTATCACGTTTGATAATGTCCGGCAGGCAGGCTGCGACCTTGATGATCGCTCGGAGGTCGCCGGGCGTTGGCAGGTTCCCGACACTTGTTGCGTGAGCAACGCAGAGTGCGTGGAAGACTGCCCCTAGCAAGCCGGTGGGGTGCGAATGCGTACAAACCGAATTGCGCACCACGTCTGGAAGGAAGGTGTCTGGATCGGAGGGGTTCCGCGCAGACCACACGTGCGGTTGAATGCGCATCGCTGCTCCATTGCCCCCGGATTGCGTCCAGCGATTAAACCTGTTGCTCCACCACGTTGGATTCTTGCGACCGAGTTGCACCGCAGCAGCATTAGTGGATTTGCCACCGCCCAATGCATAGCTCAACCATATCGGGAGTTCCACCTTGGCGAATGCCTCGACATCGAAACCGTCGGCGCGGATCGCTCGACCGGTGGCCAGGCGAAGTTGCGAGTCGTCGGAATAGCAGCCTTGGGGCAGTGCGACGGTTACACCAGATCGGCCACCGATTCGCCGCTTCCAAGGTATCGGTTTGTCCAATGGCGCACCGCCGGTTCGCCTATTGAGCCCTGTCGCGTTGGTCAGCTCGCTGATCCAGCCGAGCGCATCCCCGTATGCTGCCCAAAGGGCCGACCGTGTAACGCGTGACTCGTGCTCCTCAGAGACGCTCGAATCTCCGCAGGGGTACGTGGTCTGATAGGTTTTCGGCCTCTCCTCTTCCGAAAACAAGTCCGGCTCGTTCATTCGAACACCTCCGGGGCGTGGCGAACGGGTACGTCATCGTTCCAGTCGACGGTCCCTGAACGTGCTTTCTCTGCTTCGTACGGCCTGATGACGTTGTCCAACAACGTCGCCCGCTTCTGTTTCGGCATCGCTGGCGCCCGACCGCGACCCGATCGTTCCGCCTCCAGGTAAGCGTCGAGAGCTTCGGGTGGGAATCGTCCGAGAACATATTCGACTTCACCGATAAAGTACTCCAACTCTTCGGTGAATCCGGCATCGCGAAGATGTCGGCGAATCAACTGCTGTTGATCGACGATATTGCGCTGCGAGGCGCCGAGACTTAGCGCCCAGCCGGAAAATGTCTCCACAGTTAGGGTTATATCCTTCGAATCTGCAATCTGATTCTGTGCCAATCGTTCCACGTACCCTTTCAGCGTCCGGTTAAAGGTCAGTACGAGCACGCGAACCGGGTCGAGCAAGCCCAGGCGATTGCGGCGAGCCGCCCGAGCGGCACAAAGCTGCCGAAGCCGCATCAGTGCCGCCGTGGTCTTTCCGCTTCCTGCTGCACCACGGATCAGCCGAAAACCAAGTCCAGCATCGCCGAGAATTACGAGTTGCTCGGCCGTGGGCTGGACTTTTTGCAGTATGCGCATACGTGCGGGGAACGATCATGATCCGTGCAAGGTCGCCACGGAGTTTATCAAGAGCCCCTGGCCCATATCCAAGCGGCGGGTCGAGGCTGACGTGTTGCTTCTGAACAAAATATCAAGTGAGTCATCGTCCGCAAGGCCCGGGATGGCTCTGCAAGCAATGGAAAGCCGCCCCTCGCTCGCCGTACAATGCGCCGCCGATCACACCCCGGTTCACAAGGCGATGGCGGAACCCGCTGCAAACCCGAGCACCTTTTCCTTTGTCGAGATGGAGCACCGCATTCTCGATCTGTGGGAGTCGTCCGACGTCTTCAAGCGTTCGATGGAGGCGCGCAAGGAGAAGAAGCCCTACATCTTCTACGACGGGCCGCCGTTCGCAACGGGCCTGCCGCACCACGGCCATATTGTCGCCAGCACCATCAAGGATATCGTTCCCCGCTACTGGACCATGAAGGGGCGCCACGTGCAGCGGCGCTTCGGCTGGGATTGCCACGGATTGCCCATCGAACACGAGATCGACAAGCGCCTGGGCATCTCGGCCCAGGAGGCGGTCGCCAGGCTCGGGATTGCGGGTTACAACGACGAATGTCGGGCCATCGTCCAGCGCTATGTGCGGGAGTGGCGCCACACGATCACGCGCCTCGGCCGCTGGGTCGATTTCGACAACGACTACAAGACCATGGATGCGTGGTACATGGAGTCGCTGTGGTGGGTGGTGAAGCAACTCTGGGAGAAGGGGCTGATCTACCGGGGCGAGAAGATCATGCCGGTCTCGACGGCGCTCGAGACGCCGCTTTCCAACTTCGAGGCAACGTCGAACTACCAGGATGTGCAGGACCCGGCGGTCACCGTGCTGCTGAAGCTCGCCGACGAGGATGCCTGGCTCTCCGTCTGGACGACGACCCCCTGGACGCTGCCCTCCAATCTCGCGGTCTGCGTCGGCCCGGATATCGATTACGTCAAGGCCCACGACCCGGAGGCGGGCAGGGATATCTACTTTGCGGCGGAACGGCTGCCGGATTTCGGCGACTTTGCCGTCAAGGCGCGCCTGAAGGGGCAGGAGCTTGCCGGGCGCTCGTATGAACCGCTGTTTCCCTACTTCGCCGGCGAGCGCGACAACGGCGCCTTCGTCGTCGTCACCGACGGCTACGTCACCACCGACGAGGGTACCGGGCTGGTGCACCAGGCACCGGCATTCGGCGAAGACGACCGGCGGGTTCTCGAGGAGGCGGGCATCGATGCGTTCGTCTGCCCGGTGACCATGCAGGGGCGCTTTACCGACGAGGTGCCGGATTTCGCCGGGTTGCACGTCAAGGATGCCGACCGGAAAATCGTTCGCCACTTGAAGGATGCAGGCGTCCTGTACCGCAACGAAGTGACGCAGCACGCCTATCCCTACTGCTATCGCTCCGACACGCCGCTGATCTACCGGGCGGTGCCGAGCTGGTACGTGCGGGTAACCGACTTCGCCGACAAGCTGCTGGCCGCCAACCGCCAGATTCGCTGGGTGCCGGAGCACATCAAGGACGGCCGCTTCGGCAACTGGCTGGCCGGGGCCATCGACTGGGCAATTTCCCGCAATCGGGTCTGGGGCACGCCGCTGCCCATCTGGGTCAACGAGGTCACCGGCAATCGCATCTGCATCGGTTCCATCGACGAACTCGAGGAACGCACCGGCGTGCGCGTTTCCGACCTGCACCGGGAGCACGTCGACCCCCTGACCTTCGAGATCGAGGGGGAAGAGGGCACCTATCGGCGCATCCCCGAAGTGCTCGATTGCTGGTTCGAGTCGGGCTCCATGCCCTATGCCCAGCTTCATTATCCCTTCGAGAACGAAGGCCTCTTCAATGCGACGTTCCCGGCGGAGTTCATCTCCGAAGGGCTCGACCAGACCCGCGGCTGGTTCTATACGCTTACCGTGCTGGCGGCAGCGCTCTACGACAAGCCGGCCTTTCGCAACGTCATCGTCAACGGCATGGTCATGGCCGGGGACGGCAAGAAGATGTCGAAGCGGCTCAGGAACTACACGCCGCCGGACGATCTGATGGAAACCTACGGGGCCGACGCGTTGCGCCTCTATCTGATCAATTCCGGCCTGGTACGCGGCGAGGAACAGCGCTTTGCCGACCAGGGCGTGCGCGACATGATCCGCCGGGCGCTGCTGCCCTGGTACAACGCCTTCACCTTTCTCGAGACCTACGCCGCGATCGACGGCTGGTCGCCGGAAAAGGGCGACCACCTCGGCGACAACGTGCTCGACCGCTGGATACTCTCGCGGCTGCAGACGCTGAAGCGCAAGGTCGCGGCCGAGATGGATGCCTATCGCCTGTACAACGTGGTGCCGGCGCTCTTCGAATTCATCGAGGAACTGACCAACTGGTACATCCGCCTGAACCGCAACCGCTTCTGGGGCGAGAGCATCACGGCGGACAAGATTGCCGCCTACAGCACGCTGCATGCGGTGCTGCGCGAGTTGAGCCTGGTGATGGCGCCGTTCGCTCCCTTTCTTTCCGATCACCTTTACCGGCAACTCGCCGGGCTCGGCAGCGGCAAGCCGAAACCGGAATCGGTACACCTCTGCGACTACCCGGACCCGGAAGAAGGCCTGGTGGATGCCGATCTCGAACGAGCCGTTACCCGCATGCAGCAGGTGATACTGCTCGGCCGCCAGAAACGCGAGGAAGTGAAGATCGGGCTGCGCACACCGCTCCGGAAGCTGGTGGTGATCAACCGCGATGCCGGCCTGCTTGCCCAGATCGAGGGTCTCGAACCCTACATCAAGGCGGAACTCAACGTGCTGGAAGTGGCCTACGACCGGGACGAGCAACGTTATATCGAGTGGGTCGCCAAACCCGACTTTCCGGTTCTCGGCAAGCGGCTCGGCCGGCGCATGCGCGAATTCCAGCGGCTCATCGAAGCGCTTCCCGCAGCCGAGATCGACACCTTGCAGGCCGGCGGCAGCATCGAGTTGAACGGCGAGCAGTTCGGCCCGAAGGAGATCCGGATTCTGCAAAAGGCGCGGCCCGGCACCGATACGGTCTCGAACCGGCTGATCGGCGTTGCCCTCGACTGCACGCTGGACGATGAACTGGTGCGTGGCGGCTACGGCCGAGAAATCGTCAACCGGGTACAACGGGCGCGCAAGGACCGGGGGCTCAATGTTACCGACCGCATCGTCGTGCGCTTCGATGGCGACGACGAACTGCTGGCCGCGGCGGCAGAACACCGCGACACCATCATGCAGGAAACCCTTGCCACCACCTTCGAGCGCGACCAATTCATCGACGACGCAGTGAAAGCGGAGATCGATGGCAGGGAGTTCCGGTTCACCGTAACCAAGGCGGTGTTTCACGCCTGACCGGCAGCATTCTGTGGGCGTAGTAGGTGAGGCTGCGCCGCAACCAAGGCATTGTTCCACGCCTGACCGGCGGGCCTCGGCGGCGTCTCGCCGAGTGCGCGCGCCGGTCCGCGCACCTTGTGTTTTCACCGCTGCATTCCGCCTTGCCACGTTCACTCACGAATGGGTGTGGCTCGGAGGCAAGCCCGCATCGGTCGCGCACATTCGTCGCAAGTGCATCGGCGTTCGCAGCAGGGAGTTGGTGAGATATTCGGCCCTCGGCGTCCGCGGCAGGAAGCTGGTGACGGATGCGGGCAAGGGACGGTGCGTGGGGGCGAGGCTCGAGCGCCGGGGTAGTGCGCCGCCTGATTCGTATTGCCGCTGCCGGCCGATTCTGAAGGCGTGGGGCACCAGGTCTGAATGAGGCGCACAAAAAAAACGGCCGGGTTACCCCGGCCGTTTCGGATCAGGAGATACGCTGCGCGTTCTCCCTTTCCTCCCCGGTTGTGCATATGACCAAATTTCAGAGGGTGTTGTCAAACCCGATTCATGCGCCCGATTCGAAAGCGATTCCGGGAATGCGAATTTCGCGCTGAATTTGCGAGGGGAACCCCCTCGCGCTCCCCGGCTGAAGGCTCTTTATTTGCGAGGGGAACCCCCTCGCGCTCCCCGGCTGAAGGCTCTTTATTTGCGAGGGGAACCCCCTCGCGCTCCCCGGCTGAAGGCTCTCCACCCGGTTTGACATGCTGTCGAATGTGCCTGCACCGGCTTCCGGTCCGCGCGGCCGCGCTTACACGGCGCGTTTTTGTTCAGCGACGAAACGTCGACGCCCTCGCGACGAAAGTTGGTGAGATTTGCGGGCTGGGCACGCTGATGCGGAACAACCTGTGGGCAAAAGCATGAGTACTCGGAAAATTTTGCGTCTGAACGGCAGGCGCCCACTCGAGACCGGCATTGTGCTTTAGCAAAATCGCGCTGTTGCAGAAACGGTTCGGGAAAAAATGAGAGGGATACCCGCTGGGATGGGAGGGGAGGGAAGGAAGTCGGGTATCCCTCTAGGTGCAGCCAGTCTCCCGGAGACCCGGGAGGGCTGCGGTAAATCGTTGTCAGCGGAGCCCATGTTACTTTTGGTAACACAAAATGCAACCTCCGATAGCGCAACAGGGTATTGCGCAGATGCAACAATCATCTCTAGAATCCCATCCCGATGCGAGTTCCGAACCCGACGCGCCGGCACGATGACGCGCAAGGAACAAATGCAATACGCTGGGAGAGAGCAGGTGTGCGGCGCGTGTATCTGGCTCGCCGAATGGCGCTGTTGAGGCTCGTGCTTGCGCCCATCGCCGCGGTAAATTTCTCCGCCTGGTGCGCCAGATGCACGTACCGTACACCTGCTCTCGGAGCCGGATCGAAGGAAAGGTTCCCCACGTTAACGAATTCAATTAAATCAATCGCTTGGAAAAGTAATCCATGCAAGCCACGAATCCGACGCATCGCTGAGAGGCCCCGTGGACTGGGACGACTTCAAGTATTTCTCCGCCGTTGCCCGTTGCGGCACGATGCGGGCTGCCGCCGCCGAACTGGGCGTCAATCCCTCCACCGTAACGCGGCGCCTCGAGCAATTCGAATCGCGCCTGGGCGCCCGACTGTTTGCCCGCACCCCCCGCGGGCTGGTGCTGACGCCGGCTGGCAAGGCGGCCGTCGAAAAGGTTCAGCAAGTGGAAACCGACCTTGCCCGCATCGAACGGTCGATCCGCGAGGAAGACCAGGCACTCGCCGGCAGGGTCCGCATCGCCGTGCCGGAATTCATGATGCTCGGTGGCGTCCTCGACGATTACGGGCGCGTCGCCGATGCCTATTCCGGCATCGCGGTCGATTGGTTGTTCGACCCTGCGGCACCGGCATTGATGTCCGGGAAAGGGGATTTGGGTGTGGCGGTCACGGCGGCCCCGCCGCTCGACCTGGTGGGACGCAGAATCGGCGCGGTCGCCGTCACCGCCTACGCTGCGATGGCCCCTCCCGGCTTCAACAACCGCAACCGCACATCGCGCTGGCTCGAGTGGTATGTGACAGGCGCCATGGCAGAAGCCTGCGATGCGGTGCGGGTTGCGGGCTGGGATGATGCCCCGGTGGTGAGTCGTTGCAGCACCCTCTCGCAACTGGTCGTGTTGTTGCGGGCGGGTGCCGGTGTGTCGGCCTTGCCCTGCATCGTCGGGGACCGCACGCCCGGTTTGCGACGGCTCGAGGATGCGCCCGTCGCAACCGCCGAACTCTGGCTGCTGATGACGCTGGAGATGCGCCACGCACGCCGGGTCAGGCTGTTCGGCGAATACCTCTCCGAATCCATTGCCGCCGGGGCTGCCGCGCTGATGGGGGAATCCGGTCAGTAATCCCCGAGGTATTCCCTAACCGCGGCTGTGCCGCCCCGGAAAACGATGCGGTTGCGTTTCCCTCGTAGCTGATAGTCGTACATGGGATCGTAGTACCAGTCGAGCAGCAGCCGGATCCAGGCGTCGTGGTCGCCGTCTCGGAAACCGCGGTCGAGGGCGGCCCGAATGTTGCGATGGCGATCGCCGCCGAGGCGTTTGCGGATGCGGTCGAGGGATTCGACCAGCCGGGCCTGCAGTTGTTCCGAAGGCATGCCTCCGGCCAGTGGTGCTTCCACGTATTCGCCGCGGATGTTGGCAATCCGTTCTTCGATGGTTACCTCGAGCAGCACCAGCGGGGCGGCGCCCATCCGCTCGAACCAGGCCGGCGGCAGGGCGAGTCGGCCGATGGTGCGGCTCTCGTCTTCCAGCACCAGTCTCGGGGCGTCGTGTTTCAGGTAAGCCACGGCCAGGGCGTTCTCGAAGTCAATGGGGGTCGGTTGCCCGCCGCTGCGAGCCCCGAAGGCAGAGCCCCGGTGTCGGGCCAGTGCCTCGAGATCGATGGCGTCGGTCAGAGTGCCGATGACCCGGGTCTTGCCGCTGCCGGTGCGCCCGGCCAGCACCAGCCAGTGCCTGGCATCGCCGGCGGCGCGCTCGAGCGTGTCGAGACAGGCCCGGCGCAGGCTCTTGAATCCGCCGGCCACGCGGGGGACGGCGACGCCGGTTTCCTGCAACCAGGACTGGGCAATCCGCGAACGCAGCCCGCCCCGTGCGCAGTACAGCCAGCAGCCGGGACGATCGCCGGCAAATTCGGCCCAGGCCCGGGTACGTTCCGCCCGGACCGTGCCCGACACCAGTTCGTGGCCCCTGGAAAGGGCTGCATCGCGGCCGTCGTTCCGGTACGTCAGCCCGACCTCATGGCGCTCGGTATCGGTGAGCAGAGGCAGATTCGCTGCGCCGGGGAAAGCGCCCTGGGCGTATTCCACCGGCGCTCTGACGTCGATCAGGGGTACGCCGCCGGCGAGCAATTCGGTGGGTGTCAAGGAACGGCTTCGATGACGGGCCTGCCGGCCATGAACAGGTGGAGGTGTTCCCGGAGAATGTCCAGCACATCCTCGCGGTTGCCGTCCACAGCCGCCTGGAGTGCGAGTTGCTGCAGGCGCACGGCTTCGTCGAAGTCGCCGTTTGCCGCGAAGGTGGCGGCCCAGGTGTCGAGGTACTCGGGGCTCGTGCGCGCGCGTTCGTCGGCCTCCATCATGCGGGTCATGATCTTCAGCGCATAACGGGCCTTGCGCAGACGGTCGAGGTCGGAAACGGTCAGCGTCCAGGCCACTTCGTTGACGACGTCGGGGTTGTTGGGTGCGGTTTTCGCGGCAGTCCGGTACCAGCGGTGCGCGGCGCGGAAGCTCTGCCTGGCGGCAATTCCCCGGGCGTGCAGGTTGCCGAGCAACAGCATGGCCTGGGGGTCTTCGTTTTCGTCCGCCAGTTCCTTCAGCCACTGCACGGCGCGCGCGTCGCCCTTGGCTGCGTCGCCTTCCCGCATCAGATAGCGGGCGTAGCCGAGCCGGGCGGCGGGGTTTTCCAGTGCCGCGGAGCGGATGAAATAGGCGCCGGCGCGGGCGGTATCCTGCTCCACGCCATCGCCGGCATAGTACAGATGAGCGAGGTAGAGCAGTGCGTCGCTGTGGCCGAGGTCGCCGGCCTGTGTCAGCAGCGGTACGCCGGAAGCTTCGTTGTCTTCACCGAACGTGCCGGTCAGATAGAGGCTGCCGAGCGCGTACATCGCGTCGGACGAACCGAGCGCAATGGCGTGCAGGTAGTTTTCCATGACCTGGTCGAGTGCCTCGCGCCGGTCATCCTCGTCTTCCGGTTGCAGCGACCGTTCCCAGAAGATCCGGGCCAGCATGACATTCGCAATGACGTTGCCTGTGCGCGTAGCCGATCGCAACCAGCCGACTGCGTCGTCGTACTGCTGGCGCGCCATCAGCATTGCCCCCACCGCCGCTTGTGCCGTGGTGTCGCCGCTCCTGGCGAGAATGCCCATCAGCGCGGCCGGCGAGAACTCCGGATGCACGGCCTGACCGACCCCGCTCCCCGACAGGGACGCAAGCGTTGTGCGATATAGCGCATCGAGGTTGAAGTGGAGTTGTTCGAGCGCGCCCTGCTCGGGGCGCCCGACAACCAGCATCGACAGGGAATCGGGCTCGTTGGACTGGTAGATCGAACCCACCGGCGACAACGAGCCCGTGATGGTGAAGACCTGCGCCTCGATCGGCGTCAGGGTTGCGTACCGATCCTCCGTCGTGCCCGCGGCATCGCTTGCCATGTGGCGCCGGATGGCTTCTATCCATGCCGCGTGGTATTCCACCGCATCCGGTGAGTCGAGATGTTCGTAATAGCGCCTGAGGGCGTAGTGGCCGGTCAGGTTGCCTTCGCAGATGTCCAGAATGGCAGTGCCGATGGCGCCCAGCCGGAGCGGTTCGTCCTCCGCGCGTATCGCCTGCAGTTCGAGGTCGGCGAGCCGTTGCAGTTCGTCGGCGAGTTCGTCTCCGCCCAGGAACGCCTGGCGCAATCCGGCCACGGCCCTGGGCGATGGCGGGGTTGCGGCATTCGATTCGACAGTTGGGGAGGACTGGCAACCCGCCAGTGCGAGTGCCAACAACAGTACTGGCGTAACGAGGGATTTCTGCATGGCGCGTTTTATAGCACCGATTCGAATCGGTATCATGTGATCGAAGCGCGCCGTGCCGCGGCGTGGGCCGTACACCGACCAGGAGGCTGAGCGATGGCATGGGGACACAAGGTGCGGATGCCCGGGGCCGGGGAAGCGTTGCCGGGCCGCTCGCGGCCAATGCCGGTTCCGGAGCGGCATTTCGTCAACGGCAATCCCATCGAGGAACCGTTTCCCGACGGCATGCAACGCGCCCAGTTCGGCCTGGGCTGTTTCTGGGGTGCCGAACGCAAGTTCTGGCAGACAGACGGCGTCTACTCCACGGCGGTCGGTTACGCCGGCGGCACGACCCCGAATCCCACCTACGAGGAAGTCTGTTCCGGGCTCACCGGCCACACCGAGGTGGTGCTGGTCGTCTTCGATCCTGCTCTGGTTTCCTTTCAACACCTTCTCGGGGTTTTCTGGGAAGCCCACGATCCCACCCAGGGCATGCGCCAGGGCAACGACGTCGGTACCCAATACCGGTCTGCCATCTATACCTCCGACGATGCCCAGCACGCAGCCGCCGAAGCTTCACGAAGCCGATTTCAGCAGGCACTCTCCCAGGCGGGTTTCGGCCCGATCACCACGGAAATCGAGCCTGCCGGCCCGTTCTACTACGCCGAACACTATCACCAGCAATACCTGGCCAAGGTACCCAACGGCTATTGCGGCCTCGGCGGCACCGGCGTCGACTGCCCCCCCGAGCCCGCAGCCGCCGCACTCTGACACACCCGCTTTCTCCACCCGAGCTTAGAATCCGGCACACCGGCCCGCGAAAGCGAAGGCAACAAAGGCTCTCGGCGCCGGATCGACCGAACGATTCTCCGCCTCAGTGAGTGCTTGAATTCAATAACCTGAAAATTCGTTTAATGCGAATTCCGAACCCGGCACACCGGACCGCGTATGTGCAAGAAACACCTGACAACCGCTGGGAGAGAACCGGTGTGCGGTGCGCGTATCCGGCACCTTTAAAGCTCGTGCCTGCGCCCATCGTAGCGGTAAGCAGGTCCGCTTGGCGTGCCGGATGCGCGTACCGCATACCGGTTCTCGGAGTCGGATCTAAGGTAAGGATTCCTTGGTTAGCGAATTCAATAAAATCAATCACTTGGAAAGAGTGTTCCATTAAAGATTCCACGCCGGCGGGCCGGATTCGAAACTCGCGTGGAACGACATGAGGCGGTAATCAACGTCCGTTCGACGAAATTGCGTGAAGGCGACGTGAATGCCCGGAGAAAACGTCATCACGTTGCGTTCACGCCGAAGCATGCATGATGACGATCCAAATCAAGGAAAAGATCGCATGCAACAGGTAATGAGACCCGTGGAGAACGAAAGTCGGCTAAAGGGTGACGGCGATTCCGTCGCCTGGCTGCGCGTGACGCCATTCGTCGGCCTGCACCTGGCCTGCCTCGCACCCATCTGGATGGGTGTCAATGCCGTCGAACTGGCCGTCGCCGCCGCATCCTACGCGGTGCGGATATTCGCCATCACCGTTTTCTACCATCGCTGCTTCTCCCATCGCGCCTTTCGCACCCACCGTGCGGTCCAGTTCCTGTTTGCGTTCCTGGGCGCCGCCGCAACCCAACGGGGGCCGCTCTGGTGGGCGGCCCAGCACCGGCTGCACCACGCCCATGCCGATACGGACGAGGATCCGCATTCCTCGAAGCGGGGGTTCTGGTGGTCGCACATGCTCTGGTTCCTGGGCCGGGCAAACTACAGCACTCCGCTGTATCGCGTGCGGGACCTGGCGCGGTTTCCGGAACTGGTCTGGCTGAACCGCTTCGACCTGGCGGCGCCGGTGGTGTTCGCCGCGGGAATGTTCGTGCTCGGCGAGGCGATCGCATTCCGGTTTCCGGAAACCGACGGCTGGCGGATGCTGGTCTGGGGCTACGTCATACCTACGGTCGTGCTGATGCACGTCACCTTCATGGTCAACTCGCTCTCCCATCGGATCGGGCGGCGCCGCTTCGACACCGCCGACAACAGCCGCAACAACACCTGGCTGGCGGTGTTGACCTTCGGCGAAGGCTGGCACAACAACCACCACCGGCACGCGGCGAGTGCTCGCCTCGGCTTCTACTGGTGGCAACTGGATCTCGGCTGGCTGGGCATCGAGGCGCTGCGGAAACTGAAACTCGCCTGGGGCCTGAAAATGCCCCCGGACGCGGTGCTCGAGGAGGGCAGACGGTGCGCGTAGCCGTCGTCGGGGCAGGTATCGCCGGGCTCGCCGCAGCCCATCGCTGCCAGGATTTTGCCGATGTCACCCTGTTCGAGGCCGAGCCCCGCCTCGGCGGCCACACCGACACGCACAACCTGCTCGTGGAAGGCCGCGCGCACGCGGTGGATTCGGGCTTCATCGTCTTCAACCGCGAGAACTATCCGCTCTTCTCCGGGTGGCTCGACGACCTGGGCGTCGCCTCCCAGCCCACGGAGATGTCCTTCAGCGTCGCCCTTGCGAACGGGCTCGAATACGGTACATCCCGGCTCGGAGCGGTGTTCTGTCAGCGCCGCAATGCCCTTCGACCGAGTTTTCTCAGAATGCTGAACGACATTCGGCGTTTCTACCGCGCGGCCGGGTCGGTTCCGGCAGACGACACGAGAACGCTGGATACCTATCTCGGGTCGGGGCGCTACTCGACTTCGTTCGCCGAAGATCACCTGCTGCCCATGTGCGCCGCGCTCTGGTCGGCGCCCCGCGGGCAGGCCAAGGACCTGCCGGTCGGCCATGTCGCAACGTTCATGAACAACCATGGCATGACGCGATGGCAGGGGCGCCCGGCATGGCGCGTGGTCCGCGGCGGCTCCAGCAACTATATCCATGCGTTTACGCAGTCGTTCCGGGGTGAGATCGAGAGTCGGTGCCCGGTGCGACGGGTGGCGAGGGACCGTCAGGGCGTCGAAATCGCAACCGACCGCGGCAGCGAGCGCTTCGACCAGGCGGTGCTGGCCTGCCACAGCGACGATGCGCTGGCGCTGATCGACCCGACACCGGAGGAGCGCTCCGCACTCGGCGCCATCCGTTATCGGTCGAATCGGGCGGTGCTGCACTCCGACGCCTCGGTCATGCCGGCCGACCGGGCGGCCTGGTCGAGTTGGAACGTGCGCGTCGCGCCCGGCGGAAACTACCAGTTCACGTACTGGATGAACCGGCTGCAGGGGCTCGGTTCGGAGCCGGATTTCTTCGTGACGCTGAACCCGCTGCGCCCGTTGCAGTCGCCCTGGACCGAGCGCGAATACCGTCACCCCGTGTTCTCGCCCGCCGCCCGCGCGGCGCA
The DNA here is from genome assembly GCA_965221465.1 of Candidatus Azophilus sp. Taxonomy (GTDB): domain Bacteria; phylum Pseudomonadota; class Gammaproteobacteria; order Pseudomonadales; family Azotimanducaceae; genus Azophilus. Next base: position 2,797,807 of record OZ244892.1, on the reverse strand, counting down.
ACTCCGGTTGAACGCCATCGACGGCCGCCGGCGCACCTTCTACTGCGGCGCCTGGCGCGGCTGGGGATTCCACGAGGACGGTTTCAGAAGCGGCGTCGAGGCAGCCAGGAGGTTGCGCTGCCTGGGGGGAGGCATGAATCGGTGATCAGGCAGGAAATGAGCTGCAGCGGCACGGTGTCGCATATCCGGCGGGCGCCGGTGCGCCACGCCTTCCGCTATCCGGTCTGGATGCTCTACGTCCGGCTCGGGCCGGATGGCGCCACGCCGGCGATTCGGCCGCGCCTGCTGGCATCGGTGGACAACGATCACCTGCTTTCGCCGGAAAACGTACGCGCGAAGCTTGCCGAGGCCGGGTTGGGGGAAGCACGAACCGGCTCCATGGAGATATTCGCGCTCACGCAGCCGCGTTCGCTCGGCTTTTCCTTCAACCCGGTGAACTTCTATTTCTGCCTCGACGGCGAGCGCCTTGCGGCCTTGCTGGTGGACATCAACAACACCCCCTGGGACGAACGCTTTTGCTATGTGCTGCTCCCTTCGCAGGCGAGCGGGCAGGCAGCCCGCGCGTCGTTCCGATTCTCCAAGCGCTTCCACGTCTCCCCCTTTCTGCCCATGGACGGGCGCTACCAGTTGCGCCTGAAGGCCGCCGGCGACTCGCTGCGAATCGCAATGCGCTTCGACGGTGGCGCAGCGCCGTTTTCCGCCTGTCTCTCGCTCGTGACGCGGCCGTTGACCCGGGTCGAGGCCCTGCGATGCGCGCTGCGCCGGCCCGCCCAGGGGGCACTGACGCTGGCGCGCATCTATTGGCAGGCCGGGCGGCTGTTCCTCAAGCGGGCGCCGTTTCATGTGCATCCCGCAAAACGCGAGGACACGATCGTCACCGGAACCAGGGCCGACCCCGCCGCCGATGCGGCAATCGGGGGGCTGCCCGGGCCGAATCCGCAATCGCAACTGCAACCGAAGGAGGAAAGGCCATGACTGCGCAATCCGTTCAGGGTTCCATTCGCCGCTCGGGGCTGATGCGTGCAGCCGTGCATCGCGCACTCGGCGCCATCGAAAAAGGCACCGTTATCGTTTCCGATGCGGGTGGCCAGGCGGTTTTCGGCGCCGGCGAACCGGTCGCACGCGTCCGGGTCAGGAATCCGGCCTTCTATCGCGCCCTGGTGCTCGGCGGTGCTGCCGGCGCCGGGGAAAGCTACATGGACGGGCAATGGGACAGCGACGACCTGGTTGCCCTGGTGCGCGTCATGGCGCGCAACCGGCGCGCGCTCGATGGCCTCGATGGGCCGCTGGCCGCCCCGGCCGCCCTGCTGGGTGCGGCTGCGCATGCCTGGCGGCGAAACAGCAGGAAAGGCAGTCGCCGCAACATTCAGGCGCACTACGACCTGGGGGACGACCTGTTCCGCCTGTTTCTCGACGAGCGGATGATGTACTCCGCCGCGGTCTACGAAACGGGCGACGAGACACTGGACCAGGCCAGCGAGGCGAAGCTGTTGCGGCTCTGCCGCAAACTCGATCTGAAACCCGGGGACCGCCTGCTGGAGATCGGCACCGGTTGGGGCGGTCTTGCCGTTTATGCAGCGCAACGATTCGGCTGCCGGGTGACGACCACCACGATTTCGAATGCCCAATGCGAGCATGCGCGGGCTCTGGTGAAGGCCCAGGGGCTGGGCGGCCAGGTAGAGGTGCTGCGTTCGGATTACCGGGCGCTGACCGGCCGCTTCGACAAGCTCGTTTCGGTGGAAATGGTCGAAGCGGTGGGTCACCAGTACCTGGACACCTACTTTCGCACCTGTGCCCGCCTGCTGGAGCCGGGAGGGCTGATGGCGATGCAGGCGATCACGATCCGCGACAGCGTCTATCGCCGGGCGCTGAAGCGCGCAGATTTCATCAAGCGTTTCATATTTCCCGGCGGGTTCATTCCCTGCAACAGTGTCCTGACCGGGTCGGCCGGCGCGGCGGACCTGGTGCTCGTGAATCTCGAGGACATCGGGCCGGATTACGCGCTCACGTTGCGGGAATGGCGCCGCCGCCTCGATGCGAACCGCGAAAAGGCCATTGCCTTCGGCTTCGACGAGCGCTTCCTGCGCATGTGGCGCTTTTACTTCGCCTACTGCGAGGGCGGATTCATGGAACGCTCGATCAGCGACGTGCAGATGCTGTTTGCGGCCCCGAGCTATCGGGGCCCGGTCTGGCGCGCATCCGGCCGGGAGGCCGCCCCGTGAAGACGCTGCTGGACCTGGCCGAACGGGGGCTCGTGCCCGACCCGCTGGTCCGGCTCGGTTCCCGCCGCCTGATCGGCGCCCGGTTGCGAGCCGAGCACCGCAACGATGTGGAGCGCGCATCGGAGCGCACCCGTTCGTTGCTCGACGAACTGCGCAAGAGCCCGGTAGCACTCGAGACCGCCGCCGCCAACCGGCAGCATTACGAGGTTCCGGAAGCGTTCTTCCGCCTGGCCCTGGGGCCGCGACTGAAGTACAGCGCCTGTTACTGGCCGGATGGCGTGAAGACGCTGGCGGCCGCGGAAACGGCAATGCTGGAGCTTTACGCCCGGCGCGCCGGCCTCGAGGATGGCATGCGCATGCTCGATCTCGGTTGCGGCTGGGGTTCGTTCACCCTTTGGGCGGCGGAGCGCTATCCGAACGCATCGATTCTTGCGGTTTCCAACTCCAGTTCCCAGAGAAGGGCGATCGAAACCCGCGCCCGTGAACTCGGGCTCGGCAATGTCCGGGTGCGTACGGCCGACGTCAACGAGTTGCAGCTCGACGAGCGTTTCGACCGGGTGGTGTCCATCGAGATGTTCGAACACGTGCGCAACTACGCGACATTGCTGAACAGAATTGCCGGTTGGCTCGACCCCGCGGGCAAGCTCTTCGTGCACATCTTCTGCCATCGCAGCCTGATGTACCCGTTCGAGACGGAAGGCGACGGCAACTGGCTGGGGCGGCATTTCTTCACCGGCGGCCTGATGCCGGCGCGGGACACCCTGCTGCACTTTCAGGACTGCGTCGGTATCGAGCGCTGCTGGGAGGTTTCCGGCGAGCATTATGCAAAGACCGCCCGCGCCTGGCTCGAAAACCTGGATGCGAACCGCGCGGCTGCCATCGAGGCGCTCGGTGGCGCCGGCGATGGCACCGCTGCGCGCCGCGCCGTGCAGCGCTGGCGGATGTTCTTCATCGCCTGCGAGGAACTGTTCGGGTGGCGTGGCGGCAGCGAGTGGCTGGTCGCCCACTACCTGTTCGGCCGCCGTGGCTGAGCGGTTGCGGGCGCGTCGCGGCCTGCGGGCACGGCTCGGGCGCCTGTTCGCCGTGCAACTGGCCATGATCGGCGGTGCGACGCTGATCGGCATCTACATTACCCAACTCGTCGTCGAAGACCTGCTGACCCGGCAGGCGCTGACCTGGGAAGCGGCCCACTATTGGGAACTGCGCGCATCGAACCCCGTGCAGCCCCTGCCGCATACCGCCAACATGCGCGGCTACCTTGCTGTGCCCCCATCTGCCGCCGCCGGCGCGAGCGCGTTGCCTGCGGCGCTGCGCGAGCAGGAACCGGGCTTTCGGCGCATCGTCATGGACGGCCGCAGCCGGCTGGTGCATGTCTCCGATCGAGGTGACGCGCGCTTGTATCTGGTTTTCGAAGCCGACCAGGTCTCCGACCTGGCGTTCTACTTCGGCACCGTGCCGCTTTCCATCGTGCTGCTGTTGATCTACGGACTGCTGTTCATCGCCTACCGCTGGTCGCAGGCGGCGCTGTCGCCCATCGTGCGCCTGGCCCGGCGGCTCGAAGCGAGCGACCTGGAACGCATCGGCGGCGAGCACCTCGACTTCGCCGAATGGCGCCGGGACGCGGATGCGGAAGTGGCGACCCTGATCGATGCGCTCGAGCAATTCGCACGCCGGCTGACGGCGGCGGTGGAGCGGGAGCGCACCTTCATTCGCGACGCCGGACATGAGTTGCGCACACCCCTGGCGGTGTTCAAGGGGAGCCTGGACCTGCTGGAAAGAGATGCGGACCGGCCGCGGCGCGAGCAGGACGCCCTGGCGCGCATGCGGCGCACCGCCGACGGCATGGAATCGCTGCTGGAAGCCCTGCTGCTGCTGACCCGAGAGGAAATCGCCACGGTCGGCGTGGAATCGACGCCGGTCGGGCCGTTGCTGGAAGACGAGATCGGCTCCCTCGAAGAGAAAGCGAGGCAGCGGGGCAACCGGCTGCGGCTGCATGCCCGTGGGGAAGCGCAGGTATCGGCGCCGGCGCCGGTGGTGCGCATCGTCGTCGGCAACCTGCTGCGCAACGCCGTCGCCTACACGGAACATGGCGAAATCGACGTCAGTCTCTTCGAGAACGGCGTTCGTGTCGACGACACCGGCATCGGCATGACGCGGGAGGAACTCGCCAACATGTTCGAACCCTTCTACCGGGCGGAGGCCAGCCGCGGCGACGGCAAGGGGCATGGGCTCGGGCTCGCCATCGTCCGCCGGCTGAGCGAGCGATACGGCTGGAAGCTGAACGCCCGCAGCCAGCCCGGCCAGGGCACGACGATGGAACTGAGGTTTCGCAGCGAATGAGCGATCACAGGCAAGGGCGTTGCAAACGCTGCCCGCATGGGGGCCGATTGCCTGCCGATGATTTCGCTGCAATTGACGGCCGTGACAGTTCACTCGTGCATCGGTTGCGCTGGTCGTCCATGGTCATTGGCGCCCCGGCCCGGGCCATTGGCCTGTTCGGCTGGGAAGGGGCCGGCGTTCCCGTGGCTGCGAGGAATTCCCCGTGAGCCGGCTGAGCGTATTGCTGGTTGAAGACCATCGGGAACTCGCGGAGACGGTTGGCGCCTATCTCGAGGCGTGCGGTCACGACGTCGATTACGCCGCGGACGGACTGGTGGCGCTGCATCTGGCGGTAACGGAAAGCTACGATGTCGTGGTGCTGGACGTCATGCTCCCGGGCATGGATGGCTTCGCGGTGTGCCAGCGGCTGCGGGACGACGCGAAAGTGGCGACGCCAATCATCATGCTCACCGCGCGCGACGCACTGGACGACAAGTTGACCGGCTTCGACGCCGGAGCGGACGACTACCTGGTCAAACCCTTCGACCTGCCGGAACTGGCCGCCCGCATCGAAGCGCTGGCGCGGCGGGCCAGGGGATTGACGGCCCGATACGAGATCGGCGAGTTGTCCCTGGATGCCGACACCCTGGAGGTCCGGCGCCGGGGCGAACCCGTTGCGCTCACCGGTACGGCCTTCGAAGTGTTGCGTGTGCTGATGCGCGAGCATCCCCGGGTGGTGAGCCGACGTGAACTCGAACGGGAGGTCTGGCAGGACGAACCGCCCGAGAGCGATGCGCTGCGCAGCCATCTCTACAACCTGCGCCAGGCACTCGACCGGCCATTCGACCGACCGCTGATCGCCACCGTGCCGGGCCGAGGCTATCGCCTCGATCTGCCGGAACCGGATGACGGCGGTCCAGGGCGACCGTGATGCGATTTACCGGTTCGACGACAGCCAGGTCGCGCGGCGATCACTTTTCCCCTGTATTCGCCGACGGTCGGCGTGGTTTTCCGTTGCGAATTCCGAACCCGGCGCGCCGGGACGAGGACGCGCACGGAACACTTGACAACCGCTGGGAGAGAATCGGTGTGCGGTGCGCGTATCCGGCACCTTTAGAGCTCGTGCTTGCGCCCATCGTAGCGGTAAGCAGGTCCGCTTGGCGTGCCGGATGCGCGTACCGCATGCCGATTCTCGGAGCCGGATCGAAGGTAAGGATTTCTTGGTTAGCAAATTCAATAAAATCAATCACTTGGAAAAATCGTTCCATGAAAGGAGGACATTCATGAATTGGCGTCGGCTTGCTGCAAACTTTCTCGGCTTTCAAGCCACCTGGATTGCCTGCGTCGGCGGCGCCGGGTTCGGGTACCCGTTGCTCGGTCCTCTGGTGGCCGCTGTGTGGTTGTCGCTGCACCTGGCATTCCCCGTCGCAGCGTCTTCCGTGGCGGCCGACCGCACCGGCGAACGCGCCTCGGAGTTGCGTCTGGCGCTCGGCGCAGCGCTCGCCGGCTATCTGCTCGACAGCGTTCTCGTCCTCTCCGGCGCCATGGGTTTTCCCGAGCACACCGGCCCCGCCTTTCCCACCACCCCGTGGATGGTGGCACTCTGGGTCGGGTTCGCGGCGACGCTCCGCCACAGCATGAACTGGATGCGCGGGCGATACGTACTCGCCGCGGTGGCGGGTGCGGTGTTCGGCCCCCTGGCCTACCGTACCGGAGCCGCTCTCGATGCGGTCTGGCTCGCAGCTTTCCCGGCGGGATGGCTTGCCGTCGCCGTGGAATGGGCGCTGGCCATGCCGCTGCTGCTCTGGCTTCGCGAGCGCTGCGAAAACAAACCAGCGACAGGTTGACCCGCATCCGTCGCCAGCTTCCGGCTGCGGACGCCGATGCACTCGCGCTGCGCGGCCGCGCTTGCATGGCGCCTCGACGCATTCGCGACGAAACGTCGACACCTTCGCGACGAAACGTCGACACCCTCGCGACGAAAATTGGCGACGGATTCGGGTTGGCGGATTACTCCTCGTCCGCTTCCACCCATTCGGGGTCCAGGATGCGGAAGAAGTCCTTCAGCATCCGGTAGGTAAGCCCCCAGACAAAGTGGCCGCCGGCCAGGCGGTAACCGTTGAAAACCGTGGGTGTACCGGTGATCGACAGCGTTTCTGTGGTGTGCAGTTCGTTTCGCACCAGTGGCTCGAGCGGCGCCCAGACGGCTTCGGCCACCTCGTAATTCAACGCGAACCGGGGGTCCCCCGCGATCTCGAAGACGTGCGGCGCGATCAGCATGTCGAGGCGCCGGCCCCGGGGTGCGGCCCATTGGTGGTCGAGGGCGCCGAGGTAGGCTTCGTGCCCGAGGGCAAGGCCCACCTCCTCCAGCGTCTCGCGCACTGCCGCCTCCTTGAGCCCGGCATCGGACGCGTCCCGGTGCCCGCCCGGAAAGGCCATCTGCCCCGACCAGGGGTCGCCGGGCTTGACGGCGCGCTTGATGAACAGCACTTCGGTTCCGTTCGACAACTCGCGCAGCACCACCGCGACCGCGGCCTGGCGAATCTCTGCCGTCGGTTCGATGGGTTTGCCTTCGTAGGCGGCGAGCCTGGCGCGAATGGCGGAGAGGTCGATCAAGGTCGCGTTCGGGCGGAAGCGGAGCGCGGACCCTAACACAAGGGGCGGCCTGTGCGGCGATTCGCACGTAAGGTGGTAATCTGCACCGACGAATCGACCGAGGCAGAACAATGCCCCTGGATGACGAAGCCAATCGCTGTTTCGTTTGCGGCCCCGGCAATCCGATCGGGCTCAATGTGCGCTTTCGCATCGAAGACGATGTGTGCCGGGCCGAGTTCACGCCGGATGCGCGGCACACGGGGTACCGGGACGTCACCCATGGCGGCATCGTCTTCTGCCTGCTCGACGACGTCATGGCGAACTGGCTGTGGCTGAAAGGCATCAAGAGCTTTACGGCCAGGGCCGACATCCGCTACCGGGCGGAGCTTCCCATTGGCACCGCCGTTCGCCTTGAAGGCCGCTGTCTCAAGCGCAAGGGACGGCTGGCGCAGATGCAGGGCAAGGTCATTCAACAGGCCGACGACAGGCTGGTCGCCGAAGCCGCCGGCAGCTTCATGATTGAATCAGACCTGCCTGTTCGCGAAAGGACGTAGCGAGGCTGGCAAGAGGTGTGGAATCGCTGGGAGTGTGCTCGAAAAGCGCTTGCAAGCACATCGAGCACGTCCTCTGTTGTCGCTGCTATTGACGGCCGCAGTCGTTCATTGGTGACGGATGCGGGTCGGGTCGGGCTCGAGCGCGGCGACGGCAGTGCCCTTCAGGCAGGGTAGTTCCGCTCCATCCAGTCGAGCATCAGTCGGGTGGTTTCTTCCGGGCGCTCCTGCTGTATCCAGTGGCCGCAGTCGAGCTGGGCGGTTTCCACCTGCGGAACGAATTGCGCCAGGTTGTCGGACTGGGGCACCATGTCGTGCTTGCCGAAAATGGCCAGGGCCGGCTGTTCCACCCGCTGTTCGTAGTCGCCCAGTATTTCCCAGTTGCGCGTGAAGTTCCGGTACCAGTTGAGACCGCCGGTGAAGCCGGAGTGCCGGAACGCTTCCACGAACACCTGCAGTTCCGCATCGCTCATGATCGGCTTGCCGGGTGGGTTTTCGGTCTGTGCCAGGTTGATCAGCATCATGCCCGGCCCGAGTTCCCGCGCGGGTTCTTGCCACTGCCCGGCGCGGTAGAGATTACCCAGAAACCGCTCGACATCTGCATCGAAGACCGCGTCGGCGACGCCCGGTTGCCGATTGAAATGCACGATGTAGAAGTCGTCCCCGAGCAGTTCCTCCCACAGGCCGACCCATTCCCGCGAGCCGCGGTCGAGGAAAGGTACGCTCAGGTTGATGACACCGGCGGTTCGCCCTGGATGCAGCATCGCCATCGCCCAGACCACGATCGCGCCCCAGTCGTGGCCGACGAACAGCGCGTCGTCGTAGCCGTGACGGTCGAGCAGCCCGACCAGGTCGCCGGTCAGGTTCGCGATATCGTAGGCCGCCACCTCGTCCGGGCGCGACGATTTGCCGTAGCCGCGCTGATTCGGGGCGAGCACGCGATAGCCGGCCGCCGCCAGTGCCGGGATCTGATGGCGCCAGGAAAAGGCCAGTTCCGGCCAGCCGTGGCATAGCACCACGGGGCGGCCCGCGCCGGCGCCGAATACCTCGAGTTCGACGCCGTTGGTCGCCATGCGTTCCGGTTGGGGGAAGTCGGTCATTTGTCGCACACCCGATTGAGGGCGAAATAGGGTAGCGGCAAACGTCTTTCACTTACAGAGCCCGGACGCACAGCTTGCTACCGTAGCGTTCCCCATATTCAAATCAGGAGGACAATCAAATGCAGCAAGACAGGATGTATACCCTGAGTTCGGAGGAACTCGATCGGGTAAGCGGTGGGCTCTCCCTGCGGCCGTTCCCCCCACCGTGGCCGTTCCCGTTCCCCTTGCCGGTTCCACGCTGGCCCGAGCCGCGGCCGGTACCGATGCCGGTGCCGCGTCCGCTCCCGTGGCCGGATTCGAGATGGCCGATGAAGATCGCCACGATCTGATGCGGATACGCGGCGCCGCCCTGTCATCGCGCGGGGCGGCGCCGCACTCCCGTCGAAACAGCACCGGCCACCGGCATTTCGCGCATCGGCGCCAGTAACGGTCAGCCCGCGTTTCTCTCCAACTGTCGTCGCGAGGGCGTCGACGTTTGGTCGCTGAAGCAAAACGCGCCGTCCTGAATGGCTGCGCACGCCGAGCGCACCGGATTCCGCAGCAGGAAGCTGGTGAACTTCCGGTCAGGAGTTGCATTCCAGTAATAGAGCGGTGAATGCAGGGGAATGGGCGCCCTGTGTCAAGCACCGGCAGTCGCGTTACAGTTGCGTCGCAGCATCGAGCGGTAAATGTAGCCCATGAGCAAACACAAGAGCCCGAAGCCCACCGGTTTCGATACCCTGGCCCTGCACGCCGGCCAGACGCCCGACCCGGTGACGCGCGCCCGGGCGACACCCATCTACCAGTCGGCGTCCTTCGTGTTCCCGGATTCGGATTTCGCGGCGGGGCTCTTCAACATCGAGCGCGCCGGGCACGTCTATTCGCGCCTGTCGAACCCCACCAACGCCGTGCTCGAGGAACGCATCGCGGCGCTGGACGGCGGTGTCGGAGCGATCGCGACGGCGAGCGGCCAGGCCGCCATGCACCTGGCCGTGGCCACGATCTGCTCGGCAGGGGATCACATCGTCGCCAGCCGCTCACTGTACGGCGGCACCCACAACCTGCTGGAATACACGCTGCCGCGGTTCGGCATCGAGACGACCTTCGTCGACCCGCGCGACATCGATGCCTTTGCGACCGCGGTGCGCCCGAACACCCGGCTGCTGTTCGGGGAGATTCTGGGCAACCCGGGGCTCGAGGTGCTGAACGTGCCGAAAGTGGCCGCAGTGGCTCACGAGGCCCGCGTGCCGCTGCTGGTCGATGCCACCTTCGCCACGCCCTGGCTGTGCCGGCCCATCGACCACGGCGCCGACCTCGTGCTGCATTCCGCCACCAAGTTTCTGAGCGGCCATGGCGTCGTCATCGGCGGTCTGCTGGTCGATGGCGGAACCTTCGACTGGGCGTCGGGCAACTTCCCGACCATCAACGAGAGCTATGCGGGGTTTCACGATCTCGTCTTCGGAGAGGAGTTCGGCCCCCAGGCATTCATCACCCGGGCGCGAAAAGAAGGAATCCGCGATTTCGGGGCCTGCATGGCGCCGATGACCGCTTTTCAGGTATTGCAGGGCCTGGAAACCCTGCCGGTGCGGATGGCCCGACACGTAGCCAATACCGAGCGGGTGGTCGAGTTTCTCGCCGGGCAGCCGCTGGTCGAATCCGTGAGCCATCCGAGCCTGCCGCATCATCCGGACCACGAACTGGCCAAGGACCTGCTGCCCCGGGGCGCCGGCGCGGTATTCGGCTTTACGGTGCGCGGCGGGCGGCCGGCGGGCCGGACGCTGATCGAGGCATTGCGCATCTTTTCCCACCTCGCCAACGTGGGCGACGCCAAGTCGCTGGTCATTCACCCGGCCAGCACCACCCACCACCGCATGGATGCGGCCGCGCTAACGGCGGCGGGCATCGGCGAGGGTCTCATCCGGCTTTCCATCGGCCTCGAAGACCCGGACGACCTGATCGACGATCTGCGGCGGGCGTTGCGGCGGGTCGAAAGAGAAATCCGGCCATGAGAATTCAGGTGGATGGCCAATCGGCATTTGCATCGACGGGTACCGGGCAGCACCGCCCGGACAATCCGGCGGTGGTGTTCGTGCACGGCGCCGGCATGGATCACAGTGTCTGGGTAATGCCGGCTCGGTATTTCGCCCGCACCGGCCAGAACGTGCTCGCACCCGACCTGCCGGGCCACGGCCGCAGCGACGGGCCACCGCTGGATTCGATCCAGGAACTGGCCGATTGGGTGGTCCGTGCCATGGATGCGGCGGAGATCGAGTCGGCCGCGGTGGCGGGGCACAGCATGGGAGCGCTCATCGCCTTTGCGCTCGCTTCGTTGCACCCAGCACGGTGCCGGGCGCTTGCTCTGCTGGGTGTTTCCGCACCCATGCCGGTGACGGCGGGGTTGCTCGACGCCGCGGGCGACAACGACCACGCGGCCATCGACATGGCCAATACCTGGAGCCACAGCCCGGGGGCCAGGCTCGGCGCCGGCGGGAACCCGGGAATGTGGATGCTGGGCACGGGTCAGCGATTGCTGGAAACCGCCGGCCCCGGCGTGTTCCACGCGGATCTCAGCGCCTGCAACGGTTTCGACCCGGACGCGATCGACGGCGCCGTCGCCTGTCCGTCGCTCGTGATACTCGGCGAGGAAGACCAGATGACGCCTGCCCGCGCCGGCGAGCGCATTCGCGAACGACTGCCCGACGCCCGTGCTGTTCTCCTTCCCGGTTGCGGCCACTCGATGCTCTCGGAGCAGCCGAACGCCGTCCTGGATGCCCTGGTTTCCATCCTGGTTTGATTCTCACGGCCGGCGGGGCGAATTCGCCGCATTCCCGATCGGCGCTCACGGGTGACCGCCGCCAAGCCCGCCAGACTGGCGACCACTTTGCTGTCGAGGGTAGCCAGCTCCGGTATCCGGGATCGAGAGATTGCCAACTGGCGCCCCGCAGTCTCGTGTTTCGCACCGGGCGTCGTGGGGTGCGCGATTGTGCTGGCACATGGCTGCGCGGCACATGCCGATCAGTGCAGTCTCGCCGCGCTGGAGTTGCTGCTGCTGAATCATGGGCGTAAAAGCCGCACGCGGATGCGGCAACCGTAGCGGCGGAGACCTGCAGGGCTTGATTTTTGCGGCCGAACCCCTATTTTCGCCTTCTGCGTATGACTGGTGCGGCATGGCCGGGCCGGCGGCGACCGACCGGGTAGATGTACGAACCGGAAAAAGCAGGAACCGGACAACAGACCAACCGGGACCAATCGTATAAAAGAGGGGACGCGATGATCGAAGCGGATCGACTGACGCGTCGTTATGGCGATTTCACCGCCGTCGACGACGTATCGTTTCGAATCGAACCCGGCGAGATCGTCGGGTTGCTCGGCCACAACGGGGCGGGCAAGACCACCATCATGAAGATGCTGACGGGCGCGCTGGAACCGAGTTCCGGCACCGTGCGCGTCAACGGCGCCGAGCTGGAAAGCGCCCCCGCCGCGGTGCAGCGGCAACTGGGCTACCTGCCCGAGAACGTGCCGCTCTATCCGGAACTGGCGGTGGTGGACTACCTCGCCCATGTCGCGCAACTGCGACAGCTGCAAGACACCCGCAGCGCCGTGACGCGGGCCATCGAGGCGACGGCTCTCGGGGAGAAGGCCATGGACGCCATCGGCACCCTTTCCCGCGGCTACAAGCAACGGGTGGGCGTGGCCCAGGCGATTCTCCACGAGCCGCGCTTCCTGATTCTGGATGAGCCGACCAACGGCCTCGACCCGGGCCAGACGCAACACATGCGGCAACTCGTGCGCGAACTTGCGGCGTCTGCCACGGTCATACTCTCCACCCACATCATGCAGGAGGTCGGTGCGGTCTGCGACCGGGTTCTGATGCTGCGTGACGGACGCCTGGCGCTCGATGAACGGCTCGACGATCTTCAGGCCACCAGCCGGCTCGAGCTGCGCACCGACCCCGAGGCGGAAATCGGCGAGCTGGAAAACGGGACGCTGTCGGGTCTTGGCGACGGACGTTGGCAGGTTGGCGTCACCGGCGACCTCGGTCTGGCCGCAGACCGGATTGCCAGGGAACTGGTGAGTCGCAACATTCCGGTTTACGAACTGTCTCCGCAGCAGCGCGACCTCGAGACGGTGTTCCGGGAAGTGAGCGAAGGAGAAGTTGAAGGAGAAGGAGGCGAGGCGACCCATGCAGCCTGATCGATCATCGTCCATCGTCCGCGGCATCGCGGCCAAGGAGCTGACGCTCTTCTTCTCCGCCCCCACCGGCTACCTGTTCCTGGCGGCATTTCTGGCAGTCACCCTGTTTGTCTTCTTCTGGGTCGAAGCCTGGTTCGCCCGCAACGTGGCCGACGTGCGGCCCATGTTCGAATGGCTGCCCGTGCTGCTCATCTTCCTTTCGTCGGCCCTGACCATGCGCATGTGGAGCGAGGAACGACGCAGCGGCACCATGGAACTGGTGTTCACCGCGCCGGCCCGCACCTGGGAATTCGTTCTCGGCAAGTTTCTGGCGTGCTGGGCGCTGATCGGCGTTGCCCTGGCGCTCACCCTGCCGCTGCCGGTCAGCGCGGCGTTGGTCGCCGACCTGGACTGGGGGCCGGTGGTGGCCGGCTATGTGGCGGCATTGCTGCTCGGCGGCGCCTACACGGCGATCGGGCTTTTCGTCAGCGCTCGCACCGACAGCCAGATCGTCAGCCTGATCGTTGCCAGTTTTGCCTGCGGCGCCTTCTATCTCGCCGGCAGCCCGGTACTGACCGACCTGATGCCCGGCGCCATTGCCGACTTCTTTCGCTCCATCGGTTCCGGTTCGCGCTTCGAGGCCATCACCCGCGGCGTGCTCGACGTACGCGACCTTTATTACTACGTTTCCCTTGGCGCCGCTTTTCTGGCGCTGAACGTCTACGGGCTGGAAGTGCAGCGCTGGGCTCGGGACGGCGACCGAAAACGCCACCAGGCGTGGATGCTGGGTACCGGGCTCCTGGTGGCGAACCTGCTGGCGGCCAATCTCTGGCTTGCTTCGCTGACCGGGCTGCGCGTAGACATGACGGAGGGGCGCATCTACTCGATCTCGGAGGCTACCCGAGCCTATCTCGGTCGCCTGCAGGAACCGCTCCTGATCCGCGGCTACTTCAGCAACAAGACCCACCCGCTGCTGGCGCCGTTGGTGCCGCGCATGCGCGACCTGCTCACCGAATACGAGGTGGCCGGGCGGGGCAAGGTGCGTGTGGAGATCGTCGATCCGGCCGACGACCCTGAGATGGAAGACGAGGCCAACACCAAATACGGCATCCGCTCGGTGCCGTTCCAGGTTGCCGACCGTTACCAGTCGAGCCTGGTCAACTCCTATTTCGACGTGCTTCTGAGTTACGGGGACGAATACGAAGTGCTGAGCTTCCGCGACCTGATCGAAGTGAAGGTGCGCGGCGAAGCGGACCTCGATGTTCAACTCAAAAACCCCGAATACGACCTCACCCGGTCAATCAAGAAGGTGCTGTTCGGCTTCCAGGGCGGCAGCAGCATCTTTGCCAACATTCAGGAGCCGGTGCGCTTTGTCGGCTACCTGTCGAGCGACGACCGGCTGCCGGTGGAACTGGCCGAACACCGGGTCGTGCTGACGGATGTACTGGAATCCATGGTCGGCGAGAGCGACGGCAAGTTCGCCTTCGACATTCTCGACCCGGAAGCCGGCGACGGCGCGCTCGCACGGCAGATCGCCGCAGACTACGGCTTTCAGCCCCAGGTGGCGAGCCTCTTCGACCTCAACCAGTTCTATTTCTACCTGACCCTGACTGACGGCGAGGTCGTGGTCCAGCTGCCATGGCCGGAAGCCCTGTCCGAGGAGGCGACCCGCCGCGGCATCGAGGAGGGCCTGAAACGATTCGCGTCCGGGCTGTTGCGCACCGTTGCCCTGGTCGCCCCGTCGGCGCCGCCGCCGTACATGGCAGGCCAGGGCATGGGCGGCAACCAGTTCAGTCAATTGCAGGGCACGCTCGCCAACGACTTCGACGTGGAGACCACCGACCTTGCCGAGGGCGTCGTCCCGGAAGCCGCAGACCTGCTCGTGGTGGTCGACCCCAGCGACCTCTCGGAAAAACAGCTCTTTGCCGTCGATCAGTTCCTGATGCGGGGCGGCACCGTCGTCATTGCCGCCGGGGCATTCGAAGCAAACCTCAGTGGACAGTCGCTGACCGCCACCCGGCGCACCACCGGCCTCGAGGATTGGCTCGAACACCACGGCGTCGCCATTGGCGAAGAACTGGTCATGGACCCGGTCAATGCCGCATTCCCGGTACCGGTGACCCGGCGCGTGGGGGGCTTCAGTTTTCAGGAACTGGTGATGCTCGACTACCCGTATTTTCCCGATATCCGGGAGCCGGGCCTCAGCCAGGAGTCGCTGATCACCTCCGCATTGCCGCAGGTGACCCTGGCCTGGGCCTCCCCCATCGAACTCGACGCGGAAGCCAGTGCCGCCCGGGAAGTGACGGAGTTGTTGCGCACGTCGCCGGGAAGCTGGCTTTCGACATCGACGAATGTCTCTCCCAGGTTCGATGAATTCGGGGTGAGCGCGTTCGAGCCGGAAGGCGATCGGGCATCGCAACTGGTGGGTGTGGCGGTCAGCGGACGCTTCGACTCCTTCTTCAAGGGCAGGGAGTCGCCGCTGCTCGACGTGCCCGAAGCGGAGGACGAGGCGGAGGAATCCGATACCGGCGCGGCCGGGGACGAGGGCGGCGATGAAGCTTCCGAGGAAGCCGACACGCTCGGCGTGGTCGCTTCGGTCATCGAGCGCTCGCCGGAATCGGCGCGGTTGTTCGTTTTCCCGTCCAACAGCTTTCTGGCCGATCAGACGCTGCGCATGGTGGGTTCCGCCGATGGCACCCTGTACGACAACTCCGTGCAGATGCTGGTCAATGCGGTGGACTGGTCCCTCGAAGATCGGACGCTGCTCGGCATCCGCGCCAGGGGTAATTTCAACCGCACGCTGCCGGGGGACATGAGCGAGGACGAGCAGTCGATGCTGGAGTACCTCAATTACGGGCTGGCGCTCGTGGGCATCGGCCTGGTTTACCTGGTGCATCGCCAACTCAGGGCGCGGCGGCGAAAGACCTACAGGGCCTGGCTGGCCGGGGAGGCTGCATGAACGGAAGATTGGGATTGCTGGGCGGCCTGCTCGCGGTGCAGGCGCTGATTGTTGCCGGTGTGCTGGTTGCCGGCGCGGTTGGGCCGGACGAGGCGGCAGAACGCCTGTTGCCTTTCGAATCCGCCGCCGCACGAAGCCTGGAGATTGCCACCGCCGACGAACGCGTCTCTCTGCTTCGCGGTGACGATGGCTGGCAACTCGACGGCGGGTT
The DNA here is from genome assembly GCA_965221465.1 of Candidatus Azophilus sp. Lineage (GTDB taxonomy): Bacteria > Pseudomonadota > Gammaproteobacteria > Pseudomonadales > Azotimanducaceae > Azophilus. The sequence goes on along the minus strand of OZ244892.1, from coordinate 2,781,698 downwards.
GCCGGCGGATGACGGCAAGGTCGGGGAGGTGCTCGAGAAGCTTGCCAGCGCTTCGGCGGCCTGGCCGGTAGCCACCAGCGCGGCAACGGCCGAGCGCTTCGAGGTTACCGAAGACAACTTTCAGCGGCGCCTGGTCGTCGGCAGCGACGACGGCGAAACGGCGACGCTGTTTCTGGGGTCGTCTCCGGGTTATCGACGCGTTCACGCGCGGGCGGATGGTGCTGACGAGGTCTACAGCATCGATTTCTCCAACTACGAAGCGCCCACGGACGCGGGCCAGTGGCTCGACAGGCAATTGCTGCGTCCCGAAGGTGCGGTGGCCGGGGTCAGCCGGGACGAAGGCTGGGCTCTCGAGCGCGGGGACGATGCCGATTGGCTGCTGGACGGGGCGGCTGCCGACCAGGAAGCGGCGGAAAAGCTCATCGGCCGCTTCGAAGACCTGAGTGTCCTCGGCATCGCCGGGGACGATGGCGAACCCGCGGGGTCGTTCACGGTTCGCGACGATGGCGGCGAATACCAGCTCGAATTCCGCTTCGAGGAAGAGGAGGAGGACTACAGCGTTTCCTCATCGAGAGTCGAAGGGCGGTTCGAGGTGGCGACCTATATCGCAGAACAGATGCTGGTCGATGCCGACGAGTTGCTGCCGCAAGCCGACGAACCGGAGGCAGACGCCGGGCCAGCCGAAGCAGCCGAATCAGTCGAAGCCGAAACAGCCGAAGCCGAAGCAGCCGAAGCCGAATCAGTCGAAGCCGAAGCAGCAGACAGCTAGCCGCGCCCCGCCGCTCATGTCCAACATGGCCAAGGAACGCAACACCTGCGCTTCCCCTGTCCGATGCGCTCTGCTGCCGCTGTTGATTGTTCTGCTTGCCGGCTGTGCCGGACTTCCGCAGCAGGGTTCCCGGCAGGCAGATTCGTCCGGCGCCGGCGAGTTGCGTGCGGCAGCGGCTGACGCGGCGAAGAACCCGCGAACCTGGGCGCCGCTGGCGGCTGCGGCCCTGTTGTCCGCCACCGACCTGGATAACAGCCTCTCCGACTGGATTGCCGATGAGGCGCCGCTGTTCGGGTCCGGCGCCGGTAACGCCAGCGACAATCTGCGTGACGCTGCCGTGGCCGGTTACCTGCTGGTCGCGCTGGCGGCGCCCGGCGAAACGGCTACGGGCAAGCTGACCGATCTAGGCGCCGGAGTCGTGACGCTCTACGCCCAGGGCGCCGTGGTGAACGGATTGAAGGAGGTGACCGGGCGGCGTCGCCCGGACGGCTCCAACCGAATGAGCTTCCCTTCCGGCCATACGAGTACGGCCAGTGCTGCGGCGGCACTGGCGATAGGACAGCTCGAGCACATCGACCTGCCGCCGCCGGCACGCAACGCCATGGCGATCGGGTTCGAAGCATTGGCGGCGGGAACCGGTTGGGCGCGGGTCGAAGCCCGTAAACACCATGTGGTCGATGTACTCGCCGGTTACGCCGTGGGTCACTTCGTGGCAGCCGTTGCGCAGCAGGCCCTGATGCGCCCGTTGACGCCGGAAGCGCAGATCGCCTTTCACCCCATCCCGGGGGGCGGCGCGCTGCGGCTCACCGTTCCCGTTGCGCTGCGCAGATAATTCCCCGGAATCGCCGCAATGCGATCGACCCCTCCCCATTCATGCAATGAATCTTCAACTCGATTGTCCTAAAGCGCTCATTGATGCGAAGAATCTCCAACTTTCATGAAAAAAATTTTCAAGTTATTGATTTTATTGGATTCACGAACCAAGGAATGCTTGCCTTCGATCTGGCACCGAGAACCGGTATACGGTACGTGCATGAGGCGCACCAGGCGGCGGCGCTTACGGCTACGATAGGCGCAAGAGCGAGCCCTAACAGCGCCGCATACACGCACCGCACACCGGTTCTCTCCCAGCAAGCCTTTGTTGCTTTCACGTCCTCGTCCCGGCGCGCCGGGTTGGAAACTATCATGGAACACTTTTTCCAAGTGATTGATTTTGTTGAATTCGTTAACGTGGGGGACCATTCCTTCGATCTGGCACCGAGAACCGGTATACGGTACGTGCATGTGGCGCACCAGGCGGCGGCGCTTACGGCTACGATAGGCGCAAGAGCGAGCCCTGACAGCGCCGCATACACGCACCGCACACCGGTTCTCTCCCAGCGGTTGTCGAGTGTTCCTTGCGCGTCCTCGTCCCGGCGCGCCGCGGTGGGATCTTTTGATAAGCTCTCTGCGGTCCGGGCCCGTGACGGGAGAGGTCGGCGCAAGCCGCCGCATTCGACTTTGGAACGTTCAGTCTCCAGATACCTTGACGACCTGAGGGCAAGCGGCAGTACCTCCCGGGCCGTGGCGTTCTTCGATCTCGATCGCACGCTGATTGCCGGTTACTCGGTGGCGGCGCTGGGTTGGGAGGGCTTCCGCAGCGCCACCGTGCCCCGCTGGCGGATGCTGCTGAAGATGAGGGTGTTCTTCGATTACAGCCTGGGTCTGGCCCATTATCTCGATCTGCTGCGGGCGACCCTGAACGATCTGGCCGGTGTATCGGAACGGGAGTTTCTCGGGCTGGGCGAGCGGGCGTTTGCGAACGGCCTTGCGGGTGACATCTACGGTGAGGCCCGCGAGCTGGTTGCCGCGCATCGGTCCCTCGGGCATGTCGTTGTCATGATCACGTCCGCGACCCGTGCCCAGGCTGCGCCATTCGCGCGCGAACTGGAAATCGGGCATCTGTGCTGCACGGAACTCGAAACCGAAGACGGACGCATCACCGGTGCGTTCCGGCCCTGCTACGGCGAGAGCAAGAGGGACAGGGCGGAACGATTCTGCAAGCAGCGGTCGCTCACCTCGAGCAATGCCTGGTTCTATACCGACGGTATCGAAGACCTGCCACTCCTGCAGTCGGTGGGCATGCCGGTCGTGGTGAATCCCAAAAAAGCGCTACGCCGCCTGGCAGGGGAAAGGGGCTGGCCATGCCTCGACTTCGTGGCGCCCGGCGAATCGGTCGCGAAACGCAGCGGTTGGCGCAAACGCCTTGCCGAGGCGGGCATCGCTGTTCGGAGACGCCTCGTGGGAGCGACCGAAAGAGCGCGGTTCAAACGTCCCAGTAGGCCGGCGTCGCAAACAGGATGGCGACGGCGACCGCGGCGCCGATGACCAGGATGAGCAGAAAGGTGTTCTTGGTCTCTTCGCCTTCCGCCTGGGCGCGCCGCTTCTTCGTGACGATGTAGAGCACGCCCAGAAAGATGAGGGCCGGGATCAGAAACTGTACGAGATAGCGCATTGGGTGGGGATCGGGCGCATGGCCTTGCGGAGCATACCGGGTATCGAAGCCGAGTTGAACCGATGCTCTCCCTGGCCCCGGAGGCGTATCATCCCGAACAGGACGTCGCCAAACACCATGAACGATTACCAGCAGATTCAGCATCTCATCGCCCGGTACTGCTTTCTGGCCGACCAGGGCAGCGCCGGGGAAATCGCCGCAACGTTCTGGGAAGACGCCACGCTGCGGTTCGGCCGCCGCTCACGCAACGAGGGGGCCGAGGCCATTCGCGCCGGATTGCAGAAGTGGATCGAGAAGATGCGCGATCCGGTCGTGGGTCTGCGTCACATGGCGCATGCGCCGGCCATCGATATCGTCGGTACCTCCGCCACGGCAGAAACGTATTACGATGCGGACGGCCACTCGCGCAAACGGCGCTGGCCGATCCACCTGCGGGGCGTCTACCGCGACCGCCTCGAAAAGCGGGGCGGGGAATGGCGATTCGTCGAGCGGCACATCGTCATCATGGACTCGACCCTCGAAGACTTGCCGGCGCCGGAAGCGGAAGGAGGTGCAGACTGACTCCGATGAAAACCGGCGCACGTTGCGGACACGGCGTTCCCTCGGCAGGTTTGCAACCTCGCGGGAGAGGCGCATGATGGGGCTGACGCTGGAAAACCATGGATTGCAAACGTTGCGAAGCTACCGGCCCCTGCTGACGATTCTGCTCTGGTCGCTGCCGATGGCCGGCATCTGCGACGAGGAGCCGCTGACCGTGGAGGAAATCCTCAGCGCGGAGCCGGATGCCGAAGACTATGCGGAAAGCGTGCGTTGTCTGCCGGTGCGGCGAATTCGGTCGGCGACGGCTCTCGACGACCAGCGCATCGTATTCAGGGTCAGTCGCAACGAGCTTTACCTGGTGCAGCTTTCACGCCGATGTCCCGGGATTCGCAGGAACGACACCATCGTCTACGAAGCCACCGGCGGCATGTCGCTGTGCCGCAACGACAGCGTGCGGGGGGTTTTCGGATACGGGCTCGGCAGAGACCGACTCGGGCCCCGCTGTCCCATTACCGACTTTCAGCAGGTCACGCCGGAACAGCTCGATCTCATACGCGAATCGCTGAAGCAGGCGAAGTCCCGCTGACGGGCCGGGCTGCACGAGCCCGAGGCACTCGCCCTGCGCGGCCGTGTTTTCCAAATGCGAGTCCTGAACCCGGCACGCCGGGACGACGACGCGCAAGGAACACCCGCCAACCGCTTGGAGAGAATCGGTGTGCGGTGCGCGTATGCGGCTCGCCGGGTTTGAAACTACCGTGCCGGCATGAGCGCATCGCAGCCGCAGCGTGCGGTCGTTGGGAACTGCGGGGCGTTCGCAACGTCGGGTTTTCGACTGCGCTGAATCTGCCGTCCGGTTTTGTCGGCTGCCGTCAAACGGCGCTTCCCGGGGAGGGATTTGCACGGGCTTTGCGGCCGCATTAAATTGCCGAGCCGGCATTCCCTGCGGGTGTTTTCGAGACGCCGTCAGCGAGGGTGGAACCTTGGAGGGGATGTGGCTGCCGACAACGGGTTTCCTGCGCCTCGAAGGTTCAGGTGCAGGCCGAGTTGAAGGCGGGGTTGGGGAATTTCATCACAAGGTGACGATGCAGTGCCCAAGGGTTCGGTAGCCAGCCAGAAACCCGATCAGTCACGTGTCGGCGGATACAGTACCCGGGAAGTCGCGGACCTCATTGGTCTGAAACCCAACCAGGTGCGTCATTTCGTCCGTCGCGGGCTGCTCGAGCCGCAGCGCGGGTCCGGTCGCGAATACCGTTTCCGCTTCCAGGACATCGTGCTGTTGCGCACGGCCAAGGGTTTGCTGGATGCCGAAGTGAGCACCCGCGATGTGTACCGGGCGCTCGGTAAACTGAAGACGGAACTGAAGTCAGTCGCCTCCCTCGCCAGTGTGCGCATATTTGCCGAAGGCGGCAACGTGGTCGTCAGCAGCGACCGCCAGATCTGGAACGTCGCGACGGGCCAGGGCCATTTCGACTTTGCCGTGAGGGAACTGGCCGACAACGTGGCGGATCTGGCGAACAACCATGTGGCCGCCGCCGTCGAGTCCGAAGAACTGAGCAGCGACGAGTGGTACGACCTGGGCCTCGATCTGGAGGAAGTGGATGTCCGCAAGGCGCCCGAGTGCTATCGGCGGGCGTTGCAGCTCGACCCCGAGAATGCGGATGCACACGTCAACCTGGGGCGTCTCTTTCAACTGGAGGGGAAGTTCAAGCAGGCCCGGCGACACTATGGCCTGGCGATCGCCGTGTTCGGCGATCATCCGCTCGCCCACTACAATCTGGGCACGATCTGCGATGAACTCGACGAACTCGAAGAAGCGGCAGATCACTACCGCAGGGCGCCGGACGTACCGGATGCCCACTACAACCTGGCGCGAATCTGCAGGCTTCAGGGCGACGAACTGTCGGCAGAACGCCACATGCAGACGTACCAGCGCCTCTCAGGCGCGCAGTAGAGACCGTGACTTGTATATGACGCGAGTGAATCCGCGTCTGAAACTGGCAGCACAACGGCCAACCCGAGCACGCCCGGACCGGCCGTTGCCAAAATACCTCGATGTGGCCGCGCACGGCGCAACGTTAAGGTTGCGCCGATACGCGAACAAGCCGGCTCGCTACCGGCTATGGAACATGCAGTTCAGCTTCAGGAAGAAGCGCACCTGCATGGATCACATTTGCAATTCGAGCACTTGCAGGAATCGGATGCGCTGACGGATGTCGTGGAACACCGGCACGGATCGCATTTGCAATTCGAACACTTGCAGGAATCTGCTTTCATTTCCGACTGACCCATGTCAAACCTCCCAATTTCGGTTGGACGATTGAGTTGGGGAGCCGAATTCGACTCCTCCAAGCCAGAGTATAAGCGAATTGCCAACTACACTGTCAATCGAAATTTTGCCCGACAAGGCATGAAGCCGAAGGGTTGCCGGCGCTCTCCAGCTGACAGTTCCGGCCTGTATCGACCTGCAACCGACCTCCGACAACCGCTGACAGAGAACCGGCTCGAAGGAACGAGTCTCCCCGCCAGTTATTGCTTTAAAACCAATAAGTTGAAGTTCTTTTCATTCGAGGCCCGAACCCGGCGCGCCGGGACGACGACGCGCAAGGAACACCAGACAACCGCTTGGAGAGAACCGGTGTGTGGTGCGTGTATGCGGCGCTGTTTGGGCTCGCGCTTGCGCCTGTCGTCGCGGTAAGTGCCGCCGCCTGGTGCGCCGCATGCACGTACCGCATACCGGTTCTCGGTACCGGATCGAAGGAAAGGTTTTCTTGGTCAGCGAATTCAGCAAAATCAATCACTTGGAAAAGCGTTCCATGAAGGGGTTCAGTCGGACACCTGCAGCACCGGAATCAGGTTTCCGGCCTGTTGCCGCCGTCGGCCCCACAGGATGAGCAGCGACAGGCCACCCGCTGCCAAACCGAGGGCCATCGCCAGCCACCCGACCGCAGCCATGGGGTCGGCGCCCCAGGATCCGACCTGATAGACGATCACCGCGGCGCAATAGGCCATGATCACCGACCAGCCCGTCGAGAACACCGCCCAGAAGGCGCCGATCTCCTTGTAGATGACGCCGATGGTGGCCACGCACGGCATGTAGAGCAGAATGAACAGCAGGTAGCTGAACGCGCCCAGTTCTCCGTGGAACAGGGTGCGCATGACGGCAATGGTGTCGAGTTCCACGTCCTGGTCGGCCGCAGTCGCCGCCGCGTCGCCGAGGGAGCCCAGGTTCAGGCCCAGGGGGTCGGCCACGACGCTGCCCAACTGCGCCAGATTGTCCGGCACGCTCACGGCGGCGGCCGTCAGCATCGCCCGCAGATCGGGCTCGTCCGGCTCGGTCTGCGGCGCGTAGAGCGCGTCCAGGGTGCCAACCACCACTTCCTTGGCAAAGATTCCCGTGAAAATACCCACCGTGGCGGGCCAGTTGTCCTCGTCGATGCCCATGGGATGGAATATCGGCGTGATGGTCCGGCCGATCGCCGACAGCACCGAATTCTCGCTGTTCTCGTTGCCGATGCTGCCGTCGGTGCCGATCGAGTTGACCGAATTCAGGATCACGACGACCAGCACGATGGCCTTGCCGGCGCGCACCACGAATCCCTTGAGCCGTTGCCAGGTCTGCAGCATCAGGCCCTTTGCGGTGGGCATGTGATAGGCCGGCAGTTCCAGCAGGAAGGTTCCTGCGGGTGTGGCGATGAGATGCCTGCGCACCAGGGTGGCGGACAGCACGGCTACCAGGATGCCGATCAGGTACAGGCCGAAGACGACATTCTGTCCGCCGGTGGGGAAGAAGGCGGCAGCAAACAGGGCGTAGACCGTCAGGCGTGCGCCGCAGGACATGTACGGGGCCATGATCGTGGTCAGAATGCGGTCCGGCTCGTTATCCAGGTTTCGGGTGGCCATGACGGCCGGCACGTTGCAGCCGAACCCGACGATGAGCGGCACGAAGCTCTTGCCCGGCAGCCCGAGCGCACGCAGCAGCCGATCGACGATGAAGGCGACCCGGCCCATGTAGCCCGTATCTTCCAGGAACGTCAGCGCAAGAAACAGGCAACCGATGACCGGTATGAACGTGCCCACCAGTTGTATGCCGCCGCCGACCCCGTCCGCCAGCAGAACGACGGCCCATTGTGGCAACCCCAGGGTCGTCAGCAGTTGCCTCGGCGCCTCCACCAGGAGTGCCGCGCCGGCGATGTCGAAGAAGTCGATGAATGCCGAACCGACATTGATCGCGAACATGAACATCAGGTACATGACGCCGAGGAAGATCGGGAATGCCAGGAAGCGGTTCAGCACGACTCGGTCGATGCTCTCGGTAAGGGTGCGCCGTACCGGGGTTCGCGACAGGCACCCCGCCAGCAATCGATCCACCTCCGCGTAGCGGGCCTCAGGGCTTTCGGAAGGGGGGCGCAGTGTCGGCGGGTCGGCGGTGCTGCGGGTCATGATGGCGTCCTTCAAGGCGCCGACCCCGTCGTTGTGCGTCGCGACCAGGGGCACGACCGGGCATCCGAGCCGTTCAGCGAGCAGGAAGGTGTCGATGTGGCAGCCGTGCTTGTCGGCCACATCCATCATGTTGAGCGCCACGACCACCGGGTTTCCCTGCTCGAGCAACTCGAGGGTCAGGTACAGGCCCCTGGCGAGGCTCGAGGCATCGATGACGTTGACCAGTGTTTCGCCGCCGCTGTCGGCCAGGTGCCGCTGTGCAATCTGCTCGTCGATGGCGGCGGAGGGCGAGTCGATCGCATAGGTGCCCGGCAGGTCGACGACTTCGATGGTCTGTCCGGCGTGGCGATAGCTGCCGGTCTTGCGCTCGACGGTGACGCCGGGCCAGTTGCCGACCCGCTGGCGCGTGCCCGTCAGGGCGTTGAACAGCGTCGACTTGCCGCAATTGGGGTTGCCGATCAGGGCGACGGTGGTCACAGCTTCTCCAGCAACAGGCAGCCGGCTTCATCCGGCCGCAGCGTCAGGGAAAAGCCGCGAAACCCGATCTCGACCGGGTCGCCGAGGGGCGCCCGGCGCTTGACCGTGAAACGGGTGCCGGGAATGAGCCCGAGCCGCAGCAGGCTCTGACCGTAGGGCGACTCGTTCGCATAACCGGTTACGCGTGCCCGGTCGCCGGGTTGCAGATCGGTCAGGCTCATGACCTGTGGACACCAGTCCAACGAGCAGGGCGTCGGCTCGAGGTTTGACTCATCGGTAATCCTGCTCCGCAAACCTGGGGTCTCCACGGTTGCGGGAAATCGCAATTTCAATGAAAGCAATTCTCATTTTCAACCAACTGACCCGATTTGGCCAGTGGCAGCGGAAACACGGCAACGAACCTGCTGCCGCGGCTGGCCCTTATATGAGAGCTTCCAATCCGGCGCGCCAGGACGATGACGCGCGAGGAACATCCGACAACCGCTGGGAGAGAACCGGTGTGCGGTGCGTGTATGCGGCGCTGTTTAGGCTCGCGCTTGCGCCTATCGTAGCGGTAAGCGCCGCCGCCTGGTGCGCCGCATGCACGTACCGTATACCGGTTCTCGGCGCGGGATCGAAGCACCGACTCTCCGCGTCAGAGAGTTCTTTAAAATCAATAACTTAAAAATTTTTTTATGCGAGGGGAGCCAGCTCGGTCAGCGCTTCTTGCGCACATACAGCACGAGTTGGTGGTCCATCAACTCGTAGCCGCTCGCCTCCGCGATTTGCTGCTGCAGGGCTTCGATCTGCTCATTGACGAATTCGATGACCTGGCCGGTGTCGACATCGACCATGTGATCGTGGTGATCGCCGGACGCGAGTTCGTAGACGCTGTGGCCGTCGTCGAAATTGTGGCGCTCGACGATGCCGGCCGCCTCGAACTGGGTGAGTACCCGGTAGACGGTGGCGAGCCCCACCGACTCGTCCTGCTCGATGAGATGCTTGTAGACATCCTCGGCGCTCATGTGATGCGGCTCGGCGCTGCCGAGCACCTCGAGCACCTTCAACCGGGGCAACGTCACCTTCAGCCCGGCCTTCTTCAGGTTCGCCCCGCTCAACGGTCTGCTCTCCCGAGCGTCGGGTTTGCGGAAGAGGTTGGTGAATGAGTCAAGTTCGCTCCCGGTACCTGATCTCTCGCCGGTTTGGGGCATTGCCCCCGTTCGACATCGGAGTCTTCAACTTAGCCCATGCGCGGTTTCCCGTCCACTGGTGTACGCCCCGTGTTGCGACATCGAATGGGGCTGCGACCGCGGGGTGTCAAAGCGCGCCGTCGCCGTCGGCATCGATTCGCACGGCCAGTATGTCGGTGTCGTGGTATTGCTGGTGATGCACCGACGAGGCCAGATGCCGCAGCAGCCGCAGCGAAACTTCGTGCTCGATCCGATCGCCGGTGGCGCCGTCGCCAAGCAGTGCGATTCGGTCTTCGATATTCTCGTCGCCGCCGGCCACGACAAACTCCAGCACCACATCGCTGCTGTCCCTGTAGGCGGTCAGCCGAAGACGCCGGGGTTCCGACGGCGTGCCGGCTTCGGATTCCCGCAGCAGCGTGTGCAACGCTTCTTCTCCAGCGGCGTCGACGCGCGCGGCCATGTCCGGTGCGAGACGGTTGCGCACGGCAAAGTCCGCCAGAAACGCCTTGATGGCCGACAATGCCTGCAGTTCGAATCCGGTTTCAAGGCGGCGGCGACGGGGCGCGGCCAGTTCCAGGAAGACAGTCATCAGAATCGCGGCCAGGCCGCCCGCGGTCATGCCGTTTTCGAGGAGACCGCCGGCAAACCGGGATACGTATTCGGGAAAGATGAGGCCGTTCTGGAAGCCGACGCCCAGCCAGAACGACATGCCGGCAATGAGCCCGGTCCGATAGTCCAGCCCCGCCTGCACCACCATCTTCATGCCGACCGAGAACAGCATCGCCACGATCACGGCGATGAATGCGGCGGCGACGGCGTCCGGTACGGCGAGAATCGCCGCCAGCGCCTTCGGCAGAAAGGCCAGGGCGACGAACACGCAGCCGATGCCGATGCCGACGGCGCGGGCAGCGATGCCGGTCAGTTCCGTCACGGCGACGCTGGTGGAATAGGTGGTGTTGGGCACCGTACCGGCCAGGCCGGAGAGCAGGTTGCCGACGCCGTCGGCGGCCACCGCCCCCTGTACCGCCCGGAAATCGACGGCGCGCGGCCGCCGCCAGGAAACACCCTGAATGGCTGCAGCGTCGCCGATGGTCTCCATGGCGCCCACCAGGGTGACGAACACGAAAGCCGGCAGCAGTTTCCAGAACGTGGGGCCGAAGTCGACGGCGAAACCGGGCCAGCCGACCGTCGGCATGCCGATCCAGGCCGCGTCGGCAATTCTGCCGATGTCGTACATGCCGAACCAGGCGGCAGTCAGTGAGCCGGCGATCATGCCCAGGGCCGGCGCCCAGAGCCGCAGCGCGCCCGCCCCCTTCAGCGCGACGCCGACAATGACGGCCAGGGTGACGGCGGCCACCAGTGCGGGTGCGGAATCCGGGGCGGCTTCCGGCCGAGTCTTCAGCATGTCGAAGGCGATCGGCATGGCCGTGACGGCGATCAGCATGATTACGGTGCCGACGACGGTGGGGGTCAGAATGCGCCTGAAGAGCGAGAGCCGTGTCGAAAGCGCGAACTGAATCAGGGAAGAAACGACAACCAGGGTTGCGAGCATGGCCGGCCCACCTTCGGCGATCGCCGTGATGCAGACCCAGATGAAGGCGCCGGACGTGCCCATCAGCAGCACGTAGCCCGATCCGATCCGGCCGACCCGAATCGCCTGCAGCACCGTGGTCACGCCGCTGATTGCCACGGCGGCGAACACCGCCCAGTTCAGGAACGCTTCGCTGCCGTTCGCGGCGCGGACGATGATCGCGGGCGTCAGCACGATGCCGCCGATGGCAAGTACGGACAACTGCAGGGCGAGACCGAACGTCAGGGGCAGGGGAGGGGTTTCGTCGGCCTCGTAACGCACGCCCGAGGGCCGGTCGGGATCGGTGGTCATTGGAACTCCTGAACGTCTGCCGGCCGGGGGGCGGCTGCTTCCGCGAGCCAGTTATACCACGGTGCCGTCGGTTGGCTGCAACCGCACCCAGGCCCAGGGGGCGGACGGCGGAGAGAGGGTCGGATTCGAAGTGGCAGACCCACCGCATTCGCACTCGGGGGCCGGACGGTCAGGTTCGCAATCCGGGGTGCGAAGGATTTGTCATTCCGGCGCGCACGACACACAATTCGGTGCATCGGCAATTCGACGGGAGAAGACCATGCAAACGGTCCGCAATATCCTGAAGGCCAAGGGCGGGGGCATTTTCAGTATCGATCCGGCAGACACCGTCTACACGGCTATCGCCACGATGGCGGAAAAGGAGGTGGGCGCCCTCCTGGTCATGCAGGGAGGTCAATCCGTGGGCATCATCTCGGAGCGGGACTACACCCGAAAGGTAATCCTCGAGGACAAGTCCTCCAGGCACACCCAGGTGTCGGAGATCATGACGGCGGATGTCGTCTTCGCGACGTCGAGCCATCACATCGACGAGTGCGTGGCGTTGATGCAGAAGCACCACATCCGCCACCTGCCGGTGATGGACGAAGGTGTCGTCACCGGCATGTTGAGCCTTCGGGATCTGTTTTCCGCCATCATCGACGAGCAGGCGAGCACCATCGAGAACCTTCAACACTACGTTCGCGGCGAAGTGCAGTAGGCCGATGGGGCGGGTGCGCCTGCCCGGCAGAAATCGGCTGGGGGGTCGCAACACGAACCCGTCGGGGAACCCTGTTCGCGAGGGAGGCGCTCAGTCGGCCGGTAGCGAAACGTTTCTGACGGACGGACCCCACCTGTCCGTGGAAGAATCCGCTTGGCCGTGAACAAGACACGGCCGGCGTCGAACAGGCATTGACGCTTAATCCGGCGTCAGCCCCCGCTCGTCCAGAAAAGCCCGGTTGAACAGGCTCGACTGGTATTTGTGCCCCGTATCCGCCAGCACGGTCGCGACGGTGTGGCCGGGGCCGAGGGATCGCGCCACCTCAACCGCTGCGCACAGGTTGATGCCGGTGCTCGACCCGAAGAACCAGCCTTCGCTGCGCAGCAAGTCATAGGTCATGGAAACCATGCGCTGGTCGGTGACCTGCACGGCATCGTCGATCTCGGTGCCGGCCAGGTTGTCGGTCACCCGGCTGTTGCCGATGCCCTCGGTGATCGACGGCCCCGGGGTCATGACCGCCTCGCCGGTGGTGACCCAGTTGTACAGGGCGCTGCCGTGGGGGTCGGCCAGCACGATGCGAATGTCGCGGCGCTGTTCCTTCAGAAAGCGGGAGACGCCGGCCAGGGTGCCGCCGGTGCCGACGGAACAGGTAAACGCATCGATATTGCCTTCGGTCTGTTTCCAGATTTCGGGCCCGGTGGATTCGTAGTGGGCAAGACGATTGGCGACGTTGTCGAACTGGTTGGCCCAGACGGCGTTTTCCAGTGATTCGGCATGGCGTCCGGCCTGTTTCTGGTAGTTCATGGGGTCGCTGTACGGAACCGTGGGGACGACCCGCACCTCGGCGCCCAGGGTCTTCAGGATCTCGACCTTTTCGGGCGACTGGTTGTCCGGCATGTAGATCACACAGGGATAGCCGCGTTCGTTGCAGACGTGGGCGAGACCGATGCCGGTATTGCCCGCCGTGCCTTCGACGACGGTGCCGCCGGGTTGCAGGGCGCCGCTCCGCTCGTGTTCGCGCACCATCCAGAGCGCCGGCCGGTCCTTGACCGACCCGCCCGGGTTCAGGAACTCCGCCTTGCCCAGAATCTCGCAGCCGGTGGCCTCGCTGAGGCTCTGCATGCGTATGAGCGGCGTGTCGCCGATACTGCCGGTGAACCCGTCGCGCGTTTCCATTCGCTTCGTTCCTCGAGTTAGCGGGCCATTCTAACGGGGATGCCGGCCCAAACCGAAAGGCGCCGGCACTGTCGGCGGAATCTTTCGCTCCGGTCTGTACGTCGACGTGGGATGTTTGGCAAACTGCGCCTCCGAACGGGCCGGTGGGTGGCCCGCGACAACAATGGATCACCGAAAACCGCGTTGGGGGCGGGGCAACACCATGGATCTTACTGCGCACTGGGTTGGCATCGTCTGCATCGCCGTATTCGTACTTTCCTACTCGTTGGTAATCGCCGAAGAGTTCACGCACCTGCGCAAGTCGGTGCCGGTGATGCTGGGTGCGGGTGTCATCTGGGCCTTCATCGCCGCCGAATATGCCGCTGGGGGTCTGACCCACGCGTCCGAGGAGGCGGTGCGCCACTTCCTCATCGAGTTCGGCGAACTGTTCCTGTTCCTGCTTTGCGCCATGACCTACGTCAACTCCATGAGCGAACGCCGCGTCTTCGATGCGCTGCGCTCCTGGCTCGTGCGCCACGGTTTCAGTTACCGGCAGCTCTTCTGGATCACCGGCGTCATCAGCTTTTTCCTTTCGCCCATCATCGACAACCTAACCACGGCGCTGGTGATGTGCGCGGTGGTGCTGGCCGTGGGGGCGGGCAACAGGCGTTTCATCGGCATCGGCTGCGTCAACATCGTGGTCGCTGCAAATGCGGGCGGCGCCTTCAGCCCCTTCGGCGACATCACCACGCTCATGGTCTGGCAGCGCGGCATCGTCGACTTTTTCACCTTCTTTGCGCTCTTCGTGCCCTCGGTGGTCAACTACATCATCCCGGCCGTGTTCATGTCGTTCTTCGTCGAGAACGTCACACCGGATGTGGGCGGCGAGCAGGTGCAGATGCGCCGGGGCGCGAAGCGCATCATGTTCCTGTTCCTTTGCACGATCGCCACAGCCGTCTCCTTCCACAACTTCCTGCACCTGCCCCCCTTCCTCGGCATGATGACGGGGCTTGCCTATCTGAAGTTCTTCGGCCACTACCTCGCCAAGACGAGCCACCCGCCTGCCGCGGGCGGCCCCGAGGGCGACGAGGCGGGCGACATCATCCAGCCCTACGACAGCTTCCGCGAGGTTGCCCGGGCAGAATGGGACACGTTGCTGTTCTTCTTCGGGGTCATCATGTGCGTGGGCGGCCTTGGCTTTGTCGGCTACCTGGAACTGGTCTCCCAGTACATGTACGTGGAACTCGGCCCGACTTTCGCCAACACCATGGTGGGCATTCTCTCGGCGATCGTCGACAACATTCCCGTCATGGTCGCCGTGTTGCAGATGCAACCGGTCATGGACCTCAACCAGTGGCTGCTGGTGACCCTCACCGCGGGCGTGGGTGGCAGCATGTTGTCCATCGGTTCGGCGGCCGGCGTCGCCCTCATGGGCCAGGCGCGGGGCTTCTACACCTTCTTCGGGCACCTGAAGTGGACGCCGGTCATTGCCCTCGGCTATTTCGCCAGCATCTGGGTGCACCTGATGTGGAATACGCACTACGAGGGCATCATGCCCTGACGCGCACCCGAGTCGAGAGCGTTCGCCCTGCGCGGTACGTTGCGCCAATCTGGAGGGAATTCGAAAACCGCAGGGCCGGCAACGATTGAATTATCGATAGACGTCCTTGCGGTGACCGATCTTCAACATGACGACGATCAGTTGGTCATCGGCAACGCTGTACAGGATGCGATAACGCCCCACTCGAACCCGAAACACGTCGTCGTATCCCGACATCTTCCGCGTGCCCCGCGGAAAAGGATCTTCCCCGAGAGCAAGCATGGTTCTCGCGACACGGTGCTGGTCGGGTCGCGGCAGCCTTCGCAGTTGTCGTTCCGCCGTACGGGAGATCTCTACCCTATAGCTTGCCATCGAGCTCGAGTTCGCCGAGCACGTCTGCCAGGGGGCGTGTGGACTCGTGCCGGAGTTGCTTCAGGTCTGCGATGTCCTCGAGTTCCTCGAGCCGACTGAGTAGCGCTTCCTGGATGAAGCGATTCATGATGAGCCCCCTCGAGCGGCAGTAGCGTTCGATGGCGCTTTTCAGTGCGGGGTGGACCCTGGCGCTGATCTGTACCGTTTCCAATGGTGGCCTCCGGTTCGGGGCGTTTGCAATTGCTTGACAAAGCTATCATTTGTTAACACGAGCGGCAACGCTGTGCGACGACGGTCGCTACGCGGCAAGCCGACCCTCCTGCGATCGGGTGAAATGGCGAACGCGATGTCGCGATGCCGGGTTTCTCCGAAGCGCCCTCGTGGCGCTTACCCGGAGGATTGACGATTCCTGGCGACTGCCGAATCATCCCGCGAAATGCCATGGATCTCGGTTGCCTCCACTGGCGCTCAGGGCCGGAACTGAATGGCCCTCGGCGCAAGCCGTGCCGGTCGAGTGGCGATCCGGTAGGCGATGTGCGCCCATTCGCAGACCAGTTGGCGCGTGTCCCGCGGGTCGATCATCTCCTCCAGCTGGAACTTCGACAATGGCCCGAGAGGCCCCCGGGCGCTCTCGATGCGCGCCATGAGTTCGTCGCGCAGGGCCTTCGGGTCTTCGGCTTCGGCAAGCTGGCGCTTGTACGCCGCCTCGATGCCGCCCTCCGGAGGGATGCCGCCCGCATCTGCCGCCGGCCACGCGACCCGCATTGACGGCCTCGAGCGCGGGGTTGCGAAATTGTTGCCGGCCACACCGAAGCTGCGGCGGACGATCACCGTGAAGATGGGTACCTGCACCTGGGCAAAGGCAATCATCCACTCGCCACCACGGCGGATGGTGCCGGCAATCTCGTGCTCAAGACCGACGGCGAAACCGGGGTTGTCCACCAGGTTCAGGATCGGCAGGTGGAACAGGTCGCAGAGATCCAGGTGGCGCGTCACCTTGCTGCAGCCGGCCGCGGTCAGGGCTCCGCCGTTGGCATGCCGGCTGTCCGAGGCGACCACGCCCATGGGAACGCCGTCCATGCGGATGAAACCGGTGATCTGGTCGGTGCCCCAAAGAGGGCCGATCTCGAAGAAGGAACCGGTATCGGCGATCAGCTCGATGCCCTTGCGCATGTCGAAGGCGGTGGTGCGCTTGCGGGGCACCAGGCTGAAGAGTTCTTCGTCCCGGCGGCCGGGTGGATCGTCGGCATCTGACGGCAATACCGGAGGCGCCTCGAAGGTGCTGGGCGGCAGGTAGGAAAGAAAACGCCTGACGATCGCCGCCGCTTCTTCCTCGGTGTCTGCAGGATTGTCCACCGAACCGTTGGTGCAGTGGATGTGCCAGCCGCCGAGTTCTTCCTTGGTAATGTCGTAGCCCATTGCGTGGCTGACTACGGGCGGACCGGCCACGAAGAGTTGGGCAATGTCGCGCACCATCACCGAGAAGTGGCCCAGCACCGCCTTGGCGGCGCCGAGGCCCACCACGCTGCCGAGCAGCATGTTGACCACCGGCACGGTGGCAAGCTGCTCGGTGAACATCGTGCTGCCCTGGTGTCCCGGCAGAAAGGACCCGCCGGTTCCGGCAACCCGGGGCTGGCCGGCCTTGATCGCCCCTTCGCTCTCCTTCGCCCGGCTCTCCCCGGCGTGCTTCTGTTGCGGCACCATGGACGCGACGCTGCCGCCGCCTGACGAGCCGTCCAGAAGCCGGATGGACGGCATACGCATCTCCAGCGACAAGCGATCGAGATGGTTGCTCTTGGCGCCGATGGCGCCGTCGGAATGGCCGCCTCTGGAGGTGAAATCGTCGGCGCAGACCACAGCCGGGCGCCCGTCGATGCGGCCCCAGCCGCCGACGTGGTTGGCTGGGGTGAAGGCGGCGATGTTGCCGTCATCGTCGTAGGAGGGGAAGCCGGTGACGCTGCCGATCTCCCGAAACGTGCCGGCGTCGAGGAGCAGGTCGATTCGTTCCCGGCACGTGAGCTTGCCGCTGCGGCGTCGGCCGCGTCCTGCCACGCCGTCAGCCGCTTGTTGTCGCCGGGAGTCACCGGGATGTCCAGGGAGGCGGCCAGTTCGCGCGCCCGTACCTTGTCGCCGAACAATGCGAGGGCGTCGGCGGGCGGACCGATGAAGGCCATGCCGTTCTCGGCGCAGCGTTTCGCGAACGGGGCGTTCTCGGCGAGAAAACCGTAACCCGGGTGCACGCAATCGCAGCCGGTCTCCCTGGCGATGCCGATGAGCGCTACGGCATCGAGGTAGGCCCCGACGGGGTTGCCGTCATCGCTGCGGAGTTCCCGGGCTTCGGTCACCAGCCGCGTGTGCAGCGACCACGCATCCACGGCCGCATGGACGCCGACAGACTCCATGCCGAGCGCGGATGCTGCCCGGGCGATACGGATCGCTATCTCGCCGCGATTGGCGATCAGCACACGCTTCAGCTTCTTCACTGGTCATCCTCCGTGGATATCGCACAGGTTGCGTAGTCGGTGTCGCACATCGACACGATAGTATTGAATTCCTTGCGGGACTAGAATTGCGACATGGCCACTGATTCCATTGCGCGAATGTTGAGTCCGGAATTCTGGGCGATCATCGGGTCCGCCGTTACCCTATTGGTGGCGATTGTTGGCGTTGCCGCTCTGATACTGACGGTTGCGGGGTGGATTCGCGAAGACATCCGATCGATGGATGCCAGGTTAGGTGGTCTGGACTCCAGGATGAGTTCTGAAATCAAAGCAATCGACACCAAATTGAGCAAAGAAATCAGGGCGATCGACACCAAGTTAAGCAAGGAAATCAGGGCGATCGACACCAGTTTGAGAGGTGAATTCGGGAAGATCGATAGCAAGGTCGCCGTAATCGACAAGCGCCTGGCGGTCGTCGAAAGCCATGTCCTCGCAGCACGGCGCATCGTTCACGCGGAACCTTCCGACAAGACCTGAGCCTGTCGCTCGGGGGCGCCACTTAAGTTACCTGCAGCCGAATCCGGCGATTGTCCGGCACGACAGGCGCGGAAATCGTCTGCCGGCCGCGTTGCATCTGTTAGGCTGCGTTCCTCGGAATGGGAGGCGATGGGCGTCAATGCACGTATTGATCATCGGAGCCGGCCTGCAGGGCATTTGCACGGCCTACTATCTGGCTGAGGCGGGGGCCGACGTTACCGTGCTGGAACGGAACGACGGCCCGGCCCTGGAAGCGAGCTTCGGCAACGGGGGATACTTCCAGGCGGAATGCCCGGAAATCTGGAACCAGCCGGGCATACTCGGCGTGCTGCCCAAGTGGTGGTGGGCAAGCCTGAGCGGCAGCCGCAGCGAAGCCGCCAAGCTGCTGCGTACCTCCGAGCTGCTGCGCCTGGCGCCGTGGGGCATCCGCTTCCTCCGATCGGCCAATACGGAAACCTATTTCCGCAATGTCGCCCTGAACCGCGAGCTTGCCTTGTACACCCTCGATTCCATGGCCGAACTGCGCCGCGACCTGGGCATCGACTATGCCCACCGGGCCTACGGCTGCCTGTTCATCTTCCGGGACAGGGGAAGCCTGGACCGCTACCTGCCGCTCCTGGACCATCTGAGCGCCGATTGGGAACAGCTCGATCGGAACACCCTGTTGCAGAGCGAGCCGTGCCTGCGTCCCATCGGCGACGAGTTGTGCGGGGCAATACGGTTTCCGCGGGACGAGTCAGGCGATTCCTATCTGTTCTGCCGGGCGATTTCCGAACTGGCGGTGAAAAAAGGCGTCAAGTTCGAATACGGGCAACCGGTTTCGCCCCTCGCCGCGACGACGGCCGGCGTCACCATGGCCGTGGGCAGCAGACAGGTGCAGGGCGATGCGCTGGTCATTGCCGCGGGCGCCTACTCGACCCGCTTGGCGGCGACCCTCGGCATCGAGCTGCCGATAGCCCCGGCCAAGGGCTACAGCTTGACCATTCCGGTGGGCGGCTGGCCGGAGCGTCCCCGCCACGTCATCGGCGACATGGGTGTCCATGCGGGCATCAACATGCTCGGCGATTCGCTGCGGGTGGCCGGCACGGCGGATTTCTGCGGATTCGACTCGAGCATCGATCCGGAGCGCATCGACTACATGATGGGCCTGGTGGAAGCCGTGTTCCCGGAATTCGCCGCAACCATGAATCGTGACGCCATCGAGCCGTTTGCAGGGTTGCGGCCCTTGTCCGCCGACGGCCTGCCGATGATCGGCGCCACCGGTGTGCCCAACGTCTACGTGAACACCGGCCACGGCGGCCTGGGCTGGACCATGGCGGCCGGCTCTGCCAGGGCCCTGACCGACCGGATGAGCGGTGAGACCCCGGCGCTGGACCTCGAACCCTACAGCCCGCTGCGGTTCGAGCCTGCATAGTTCGCCAACTCGAGCCCGCCTATCTCATCGACGCTCGTCGCGAGGCCTTCGAGGCGCCGCCCAACCCGCATCGGTCACCAACTTCCTGCTGCGGACGCCGATGCACTCGCGTATGCGCGGCCGCGCTTACACGGCGCGTTTTGCTTCAGCGACGAAACGTCTACCCACTTGCGACGAAACGTCGACCCCCTCGCGACGAAAGTTGGCGACGGATGCGGGCTGGGTGCAAATTGCGGGCTGGATCAGCCGAGTTCCCGGCTCTCGTTCAACACCTCGCGCATCCGGCGGAGGTGCTCGTTTGCGTCGAGACCGCCGCCGAGGGTTCTGAGGCAAAGGTGCGTCAGGCCGGATGCGCGCCAGCCCTGCACCCGCCCGCGCCATTCCGCCTCCCGGGGGCCCACCACCGCCACGCCGGCTTCCGTGCCGATGCTTTCCGGGGAGCGGCCGGCCGCCCGCGCGGCGTCGTCGATGTCGGCCTTGATCGCCGGAAATTCCTCGGGAGAACAGAGCACGAACCAGCCGTCGGCCTGCCGGCCGATGCGCCGGCGAATGCGAGCTATGGGCACGCCGCGCGCACCGATCCAGAGCGGAATGGGGCGTTGCACCGGCAACGGCGCGAGCCCCGCGCCCTGCACCGTATCCCAGCGCCCCTGGAATTCCACCGTTTCTCGGGTCCAAAGCGCCTTCATCAGTTCGATCTGCTCCTCGACACGGGCGCCGCGCGCATGGAAGTCCTGATTCATCGCGGCGTACTCCTCCGCGTTGCCGCCCACGCCGATGCCGAGGCGCAGCCGTCCGCCGCTGAGCACATCCAGTTCCGCCGCCTGTTTCGCCAACAGTGCGGTCTGCCGGGAGGGCAGCACGATCACCGAAGGCACCAGTTCGATCCGTTCCGTGATGGCCGCCACCCAGGCGAGCAGCATCATCGGCTCGTGCAGTGCACCACTGCCCGGGCGAAGCACGAGGTCGGGAACCCGCAAGTGCGTGTAGCCCAGTTCGTCCGCGGCCTGGGCGAATGCCCGGATGGCGCCGAGGTCGTTGCCCAGTTCCCTGACGGGGAGCGATATGCCGATTCTCATGGCTCGATGTCAGTTCCGAGTGTGATTGCGCATCGACAATCCGGCGACGGCTGGAGAATGTCAATGGCTTGTGCGGCAACCATGCCATAATCGCCGGTGGAGCACGGGATGTTGTTCGTGGCGCTCCGGCTTGGATCCGGGAACGGTACCCGGTCGAAGGTAAGGTTTCCTTGGTTCGCGAATGCAATGAAATCAATCACTTGGAAAAGTGCTCCATGAAAGAATCGTCCAGTGACATCTTGACCGACTCCCCGGAGCTGGACGATGCCATGGTCGACCCGGGCCGCTGGGCTGACGAGAAGTGGGTGCACGACCAGTTCGCCTGGTTGCGGCAACACGACCCGGTGCGGTGGATGGCGCCGAACGGTGTCGACCCGTACTGGTCGGTGACGCGGCATGCCGACATCAAGGCCATCGAAGGCGACAAGCGCCTGTTCGTCAACGACCCGCGGCCCATTCTAGGGGGCCGGATGCTCGAAGTGCTCACCCAGCAGCTTTTCGGGCGCCGTCACCTGGTCCGTTCCCTGGTGACCATGGACGACCCCGATCACACCGACTATCGCGCGTTGACCCAGGCATGGTTCCGGGGCGAGAACCTGCGCCGGCTCACCGGCGACATCGAGCGCTTGGCGGTGCACTACGTCGACCGTCTTGCCGAGTTGGGCGGCGAGTGCGATTTCGTCAAGGATGTCGCCATCTGGTATCCGTTGCGGGTGATCATGTCGATCCTCGGCGTCCCGGAAGAGGACGAGCCGCTGATGATGAAACTCACCCAGGAAATGTTCGGCTCGACAGACCCGGACAATCGGCGTTCTTTCGAATTGTCGTCGCTGGCAGACGTGATCGCGGACTTCGAAGCCTACTTCAACGATCTCAGCCGAAGCCGCCGGCAGCATCCCACCGACGACGTGGCGAGCCTGATCGCCAACGCCCGCATCGGCGGACAACCCCTGCCGGAGTTCGAGACCAACGGTTACTACATCATCATCGCCACCGCCGGCCACGACACCACCAGTTCATCGGTAGCGGGCGGTGTGCTGGCATTCATCGAGAACCCGGACGAACTGGCGAAGTTGCGCGCCGACCCCGACCGGCACATGGCCACGGCCCTGAACGAGGTCATCCGCTGGGTCACGCCGGTGCGGCAGTTCATGCGCACCGCCACCGCCGACTGCCGAATCGGAGACGTCGATGTTGCCGAGGGAGAGGCCTGCGCGCTCTGGTACCCGTCGGCGAACCGGGACGATGCCGTATTCGACGCGCCTTTCGAGTTTCGTATCGACCGCCGCGATGGCGGCCATCTGGCCTTCGGGTTCGGCGCCCACGTGTGTCTGGGCCAGCACCTGGCGCGGCTGGAAATGGGAATCCTGTACCGGGAGTTGCTGCGGCGTGTCGACTCCATGGAGTTGAACGGCGAGCCGCTCTATACGCAGTCCACCTTCGTCGGGGGCCTGAAAAGCCTGCCCATTCGCTATCGCATGAAGTGACCGCGCGTGCCGTGGCATGGCTCGACCCCGAGCCCGGCCAGCGCTTTGGCTGCTATTGACAGCCGCTGTCGTTCTTTCGTGGAGAGATCGACTTGGCCCGTATCCGTCACCGGCTTTCGACACGAGTGCATCGACGTTCGCAGCAGGAAGCCGGTGACGGATGCGGGTCAGGCAAACTCGCCGCGCAATGCCAGCACGCGTTCCCTCAGTGCCTCGGCAGTAGCACGCGCCGGCGCGATCGGGTCGCCGGCCACCACCTGAACCCGACTCCACAGGCGGCCCGTGTTGCGGAAGAAACCTTCCTTGAAGCTGAAGAAACTGCCCCAAAGTCCCCGCAGCGCCACCGGAATCACGGGCACCGGCGTCTCTGCCAGTATTCGCTCGATGCCGGGCCGGAAGGGGCCGATTTCTCCGTCCCTGGTGAGCGAGCCTTCCGGAAAGATGCACAGCAGGTCACCGTCTTTCAGGCCCTCCCGAATCGTGCGGAAAGCGTCCTCGTAGGCTTGGGGATCGGTGCTCTTGCCGGCGATGGGAATGGCCCGGCCGGTGCGGAATACGAAATTCAGCACCGGTATGTCGTAGATCGGCTTCAGCATGACGAAGCGGATGGGGCGGCGTACGGCTCCGGCCAGCAGTAGCGCATCGACGTAGCTGACGTGATTGCAGACGATCACGGCCGGGCCGCGGTCGGGGATCTTCTCCAGGTACTGGTGGGTCACCCGGTACATGGTGTGGGAGAGTACCCAGACCAGGAAGCGCATGGCGAACTCGGGAACGCGTCCGAATATGTAGGCGGCGACCGCCACGTTGGTTACCGCCACGGCCAGCAGCAGGCTCGGGATGGTGAGTTCCAGCAGTGCGAGCCAGACGATGGCCAGGGCGGCGCCGGTTACCATGAACAGGGAGTTGAGAATGTTGTTGGCGCCGATGATGCGGGCGCGGCGGTCTTCCGGGGTGCGTGCCTGGATGAAGGCCATCAGCGGAATGACGTACATGCCGCCGCAGATTCCCAGTACCAAGATGTCGATCAGGAGGCGCAGGCTGCCGTCGGCGGCGAGGAATTCCCCGGCGCCGCGCATGGCTGTTACCTCGACGGCGCCCATGGCCTCGACGGCAAACCAGATGTCGATGCCGGCGGCACTCAGCCCCAGCGAACCGAAGGGAACCAGCCCGATCTCGATGCGGCGTCCCGAGAGCCGCTCGCAGAGGAGCGAGCCGATGGCCACGGCCACCGTGAAGACCGTCAGAAACAGCGTCACCACGGTCGGGTCGCCGGCCAGGTGCTCCCGGGTCAGGTTCGGAATCTGGGCGATGTAGACGGCGCCGGTCAGCCAGAACCAGGAGATGCCCAGAATCGAAAGAAAGACGCTCTTGTTCTCGCGAGCAAGACGGATCGCTTCCCGGGTCAGCGGCACCGGATTCCACCGCACGGTCTGCCCGGAATCCGCTGCCGGCGCTTCGGGAATGCCGCGGCTCGCCAGATAGCCGGCCAGGGCAACGGCAAGCACCAGCGCAAAGAGCCAGGCGGACACGGCTTCCGCCCCGCCCACCAGCGTCCCGAGGATGGTGCCGAGCAGAATCGCCACGAAGGTGCCCATCCCGACCATGCCGTTGCCGCCCACCAGTTCCGTCTCGCGCAGGTGCTGAGGCAGGATGGAGAACTTCAGCGGCCCGAAAAACGTCGACTGGAAGCCGAGCATGAACAGCGCCAGCAGCATCAGCGTCAGGCTTTGCAGGAACAGCGCCGCCCCGGCGAGCAGGGCCACTGCGATCTCCAGCAGTTTCACCCCACGAATCAACCGCGACTTCTCGTACCGGTCGGCAATCTGCCCCGCCAGGGCCGAGAACAGGAAGTAGGGCAGGACGAACAACCCCGCTGCCGCATTCACGGCCAGGTCGGTCTGCTGCGCCGCCACGATGCCGCCATAGACGAAGAACACCGTCAGCGCCGCCTTGAACAGGTTGTCGTTGAAAGCGCCAAAAAACTGCGTGGCAAACAACGGACCCAGGCGCCGGGCAAACAGAAGCTGGAACTGGGATGCACCCTCTTTCATCGCGGCCCGAGCATAGCGGTACCTGCGAGCGACGGAAAGCCGTAAGCAGCCGCGCCGGCATGTGCGCGGCAGGGCACAATCTCGTCGCCCGGGTGCAAACTCGATTCCGCTGACAACCAGACTCGCGAACAGGAGAATTGGCGTCCCGTTTGACCCGCGTTGCGTCAGTGCCCATATTAGCTGCCTCCATTTCAAGGCGGCGGAGGGCCGAGTGGGCAAATCGATCTGTATCCTTTCTCTTCTGGCGGCAGCCGCGGGCGCTCTGGCGGCAACCGCGGGCGGCGGGACTGCCGAAAACGGGGTTCTGCGTCACGTGGAAGCAAGCAGCGATGCTGCCGTGGCCGTCGCGCAGGACATATGGAAATATGCGGAACTGGGCTACCTGGAAGAGCAGAGCAGCCGGCGCCTGCAGGGTTTTCTGAAAGACCGGGGCTTCGCCGTCGAAACCGGTCTTGCCGACATACCCACGGCGTTTCTGGCGAGCCGAGGCTCCGGCAAGCCCGTCATCGGCATACTGGCGGAGTTCGATGCCTTGCCCGGGCTGTCCCAGGCCGCGGTTCCGTTTCGGCAACCGCGGGTTGCGGATGCCCCCGGCCACGCCTGCGGACACCACCTGTTCGGTGCGGCATCCGCCCTGGCCGCGGCGAGCGTGGCCGACTGGCTGGAAGAATCCGGTGTCGACGGCACGGTCCGGCTTTATGGAACGCCGGCGGAAGAGGGCGGCTCCGGCAAGGTCTACATGACCCGGGCGGGGCTCTTCGACGATGTCGACGTGGTGCTGCACTGGCATCCGGCCGACCGCAACGGTGCCTCGCCGTCGAGCACCAATGCGAACAAGTCGGGTCGCTTCCGGTTTCACGGCATCGCTGCCCATGCCGCCTCCGCCCCGGACCGGGGCCGCTCGGCGCTAGACGGCGTCGAGGCGATGAACTTCATGGTCAACCTGATGCGCGAGCACGTGCCTTCGGATTCGCGCATTCACTACGTCATTACCGACGGCGGCGATGCGCCCAACATCGTTCCCGAGTTCGCCGAGGTGTACTACTACGTGCGCAATCCCGATCCCGAGGTCGTCAAGCGCCTGTTCGAATGGGTGGCCGATGCCGCACGAGCCGCTGCCCTGGGCACGGGAACGCGGATGGAATACGAAGTCATGCACGGCAATTATCCCGTGTTGCCGAACGAGATTCTGGCGAAGCGGGTAGATGCCATCCTCCGCGATCTCGGCGGGTTCGACTACAGCCCGGAGGAACAGGCCTTTGCCGAAACGATCTACGAGTCGCTGATCGAGCCCTCCCTGGAGTTGGGTTCCCAGGCACGGGTACAGCCTTACGTATACCGGCAGCGGATGGGTTCCACCGATGTCGGCGATGTCAGCTGGACCGTGCCTACAGTGGGATTCGGGACGGCCACCTGGGTGCCGGGCACCGCCGCCCACAGTTGGCAGGCGGTGGCGGCGGGCGGCATGAGCGTCGGCCACAAGGGCATGCTGCTCGCGGCCAGGGTGCTGGCCCTGACGGCCACGGACCTGGTCTCGAACCCGTTCCTCATCGAGCGCGCCTGGAAGGAATTGGAAGAGCGTCGCGGCCCGGATTTCGAGTATTCGGCACTGCTCGGCGACCGGGCGCCGCCCCTCGACTACCGATTGTGACGGCTTGAACCCGGCGTGCCGGGATCGGAACTGTCGTGGAACACTTTTTCCAAGCTATTGATTTTATTGCATTCGTTGACGTGGGGAACCGTTACTTCGATCCGGCTCCGAGAACCGGTATGCGGTACGTGCATGCGGCGCACCAGTCGGAGACGTTTACCGCGACGATGGGCGCAGGCACGAGCCTAAACAGCGCCGCATACACGCACCGCACACCGGTTCTCTCCCAGCGGTTGTCAGGTGTTCCTTGCGCGTCATCGTCCCGGCGCGCGGGATTCGAATCTCGGATGAAAGAGATTTTCAAGTTATTGATTTTAAAGCACTCACTGACGCGGAGAGCCGTGGCTTCGATCCGGCGCCGAGAACCGGTATACGGTACGCGCATCCGGCACGCCAAGCGGACCTGCTTACCGCTACGATGGGCGCAAGCACGAGCTTTAAAGGTGCCGGATACGCGCACCGCACACCGGTTCTCTCCCAGCGAGCCTTTGTTGCTTTCACGTCCGCGGCCCGGCGCGCCGGGTTGGGAACTTTCATGGAACAATGGGCAGGCGCAAACCGCCGCACTCGTAGGTGCGGGATGGCGTGGCGCAGAATTGGCCGCTCAGGCCGCCGGTGCGGTCAGGCGCGGGTGCCGCTGAAGCTGGCGTTGCCGAAGGCGCCGAGCTTGACGTTGCCGCTCATGCTGTCGCCCTCGACCGTGGCCGAGAATTCCAGCGTCATGGCCATGGGCGTGGTGATGTCGGCCTTCCAGGAAAGCGAATCGCCGTCGCAGGCGCCGTCCTTCAGTTCGATGGTGCCCTGGGCGCCGCTCAGCGTTCCGGTCAGCGAGCCGCCGTCCGTCTCGAGCTCCAGCGTGCCCTGCTGGGCGCCCATGGGCGTGTTCATGGTGGTGTTCCAGGTGCCGTCTGCGCTCATCGTTCAACCCTTTTGTTGCAGTCCGTGGAAAAGTGAAGGCGGCGAAGTATGGCACAGGTGCTTTACCGGGTCATCCGCAGCGCCGCGACGCCCTCGCGAAGAAAGCTGGTGATAGAAGAAACGCGGATTCCACGGGGTTTGCGTCAATCAGCCCCGCTTGCCGGCCCGGCGCGCAGGGGGGTGCGACCGGACGCCCTACTGGGTGATCGCTTCCTGTAATACCTCGCCGAGGTCGCTGACCAGGGTAATGCTCATTTCCTCGCGCACCGCCTCCGGCAGCTTGCGTAGATCGGCCTCGTTGTCCTTGGGAAGAATCACCTTTCTCAACCCGGCCCGGTGCGCAGCGAGGATCTTCTCCTTGACGCCGCCCACGGGGAGCACGAGCCCGGACAGCGTCAACTCGCCGGTCATTGCCAGCTTTTCCTGTACCGGCTTTTCGCTGTAGGCGGATACCAGCGCAGTGGCCATGGTGACGCCGGCGGAAGGGCCGTCCTTGGGAACGGCACCGGCGGGAACGTGGATATGCACGCCACGCTCCTCGATGCGCTCCCGGTCGAGGCCGAGCTGATCGGCGATCGACCAGATGTAGCTGCGTGCGGCCTTGGCCGACTCCTGCATGACCTGGCCGAGGTGGCCGGTGAGGGTGACTTTCTCGTCCTTCTGGGTGAGGGTGGCTTCCACGTACAGCACATCGCCGCCGGCTTCGGTCCAGGCAAGCCCGGCAGCGACACCCGGGGCGAGGTTGCTGCGGCCGTTGTCCGACTTGAATTTCTCCGGGCCGAGCAGTTCGCCGAGGGTTTCCACGGCGATGCTGTCCTCGATTTCCTGCTCTTCCACCACCTGCCGGGCCCGTTTGCGAGCGACCCGGCCGATGACCCGTTCGAGTTCGCGCACCCCGGCCTCCCGGGTGTGGCGTCGGATCATGTAGCGCAAGCCCTCGGAGGAGATCAGCAGTTGCTCGTCGGTGAGGCCGGTTTCGGCACGCTGGCGCGGAATCAGGTATTGCCGGGCGATGGCCTGTTTCTCCATGTCGCTGTAGCCCGACAGTTCCAGCACTTCCATGCGGTCGAGTAATGGGCGGGGAATGCCCTCGAGGGTGTTGGCGGTGGTGATGAACAGCACCTTGGAGAGGTCGTAGGCGAGGTTCAGGTAGTTGTCGCGGAATTCCTGGTTCTGTTCCGGGTCGAGGATTTCCATCAGGGCCGCGGCCGGGTCGCCGCGGAAATCGCGGCCGAGCTTGTCGATTTCGTCGAGCATGAGAATCGGATTGGTGACCCCGGCCCGGCGCACGCCCTGGAGGATGCGTCCCGGCATGGCGCCGATGTAGGTGCGGCGGTGGCCGCGCAGTTCGGATTCGTCGTGCAGCCCGCCGAGGCTCATGCGCTCGAACTTGCGGCCCATGGCGCGGGCTATGGATTGCCCGAGGGAGGTCTTGCCGACCCCGGGGGGACCGACGAAGCAGATGATCGGCGCCTTGGCTTCGGGATTCAGCTGCATCACGGCGAGGGATTCGAGAATGCGTTCCTTGATGTCGTCGAGCCCGTAGTGATCCTCGTCGAGCACCTTGCGGGCATGTTCGAGATCGAGCTGATCTTCGGTCTGCTTGTGCCAGGGCAGTTCCGCAATGAGTTCGAGGTAGCCCCGGGCCACCTGGTAATCGGCTGCGTTGGCGGACATGCGGCCGAGGCGTTTCAGTTCGCGGTCCACCTCGGTCTTGACGTGTTCCGGCAGTTTGGCCTCCTCGAGCTGCGTGCGCAGTTCGGCCACGTCCTCGTCTTCGCCGGCTTCGCCGAGCGCCTGCTCGATGGCCCGCTTCTGCTGGCGCAGCAGGTGCTCCCGCTGCTGCTGGTCGATGTCGTCCCGGGCCTGCTCGGCGATCTGCTTGCGCAATTCGCTGACCTGTACTTCGTGGCGCAGGATCTCGTGCACGCGTTCCATCAGTTCCCGGGTGGATTCGCATTCGAGCACCGCCTGCTCCTGCTCCAGTGAAATATTGGCCAGGTTGGCGATGCGGTACATCTGGGTGACGGGATCGTTGATGGAACCGATGAGTTGCTGGAAGATCTGATCGCCGTCGCCGCCGCCGTACAGGCTGGCGATGCGCTTCGACAGTTCGAGATTCTCCCGCAACAGCGCATCCACGTGGGTCGAATCCTCGCCGAGTTCTTCCATCGACAGCGAAGGCAGCCGTACGTATTCCACCTCGAGGTGGTTCTCGCCGTCGATGGCGGCGCCGAGCCGGATGCGCTCCACGCCCTGCACGATCACCTGGGCGCCCTTGTCCCGCTTTTCCACCCGGTTGATGGTGGCGATGGTGCCGATCGGGAACAGGTCTTCCCGGGACGGGTCTTCGATGTTCGCCTGCTTTTGCGCCACGGTGACGATGCGGCGCCCGGACTCGATTCCCGCGTTTACCGCTGCGAGGGACTTGGGCCGCCCGACCGCCAGGGGAATGACGATCTGCGGATACACCACCGTGTTTTTCAGCGGCAGTACGGGATAGGTTTCGGCCATGGGTAGGGGTGCACTTCGTTTAAGGGCCTGTGTGGCGATATGTGGGCGCTAATGTGGATTTCAAGTGAGCGACGACGCCCTCGAGCCCGGAATGGTGGCCCGTGCGCGCTCAAGCGATCAGTCGCTGGGCGCGGGCTGCTTCCTCGCGCACGAGTTCGGGTGCGCCGAGCATCTGCCGATTGAAACCGATGCGCTTGAACCAGTAGTGCAGCCCCAGGAGGTCGGTGAAACCCATGCCGCCATGCACTTCGGTTGCCTTGCGGGCCACGAAGGTGCCGACCTCCGCCACGTGCGCCTTGGTGTGGCAGGCGGTCAGATGCGCCTCGTCGACCACGGCGGACAGGGCGTGGGCGGCATACCAGACCATGGCCCGGCAGGGTTCGAGAGCGGCCGCCATCTCCGCGCACAGGTGTTTCACCGCCTGGAACGAGCCGATGGGACGGTTGAACTGGTGCCGTTCGCCGGCGTAGGCCACCGCCCGGTCGAGCATGTTCTGGGCAGCGCCGAGTGTGTCTGCGGCCAGCATGACCCGCCCGGCATCGAGCAGCCCGGTAACGTCGGCGGGGTTTTCGGAGAGCAGGGTTGCCGGCGTGTCGTCCAGGATGAGTTCGCAGGTGGGCCGCGTTCGGTCGATGGTGGGCGTCAGCCGTCTGTTCGCCTTTGCGGCCGGTGCGAGGAACAGGCGCCGGTCCTGGTCGGCGACCAGAAACTCGTCGGCGTCCGGGTCGAGAACGAAGAGGGCCTTGCCGGTCAACCGGCCACAACTCGAGGAGATGCCGGCACCGGCACGAGCCGCCACCGCTTCGCCGAGTGCGACGCCGATGCGCAGTCGACCCTCGGCAAGCCGGGCGAGCCGGTCGTCCTGACCGCCGGCGAGGGTCAAAGCCAGGGGGCCGAGTATGGCGGAACCCAGAAACGGGGACGGTGTGCAAGCGGCGCCCAGGCATTCCGCGAACAGGGCTGCATCCAGGGGCTCTAGCCCGACGCCGCCGTGCTCCTCCGGCACGAGCAGCGCGCCGGCGCCCAGTTCGCACAGGGCCGCCCAGATCGCGTTGTCGTTTTCTTCGCCTGCCGCAATGCGGCGCACCCGGTCGAGGTCGGCGTTCTCGTCGAGACAACGGCTGACGCTCGCCTGCAACAGCGTCTGTTCTTCGGAGAGCCCGAAATCCACCCTCAGCCCCCGGCGGCCCTTGCAGCCCAGGGCGCCGACCCGGGCAGGGCCTTGGGTTCCCGGGGCAGGCCGAGACCCCGTTCGCCGATGATGTTCTTCTGAATCTGGGAAGTGCCGCCGCCGATAATCAGACCGAGAAAATACATGTAGTGGGTCTGCCAACTGAAACGGTCTCTGGAGTCCCCGTCGGTCTGCTCCCCGTAGGCGAGCCCGCGCTCGCCCATGACGTCGATGCCGAGCTGTTCGAGTTCGTGGCGGAGTTCGGTGCCCTGCAGCTTGCAGATCATGCGCGCCAGCTGCGCATCCCTGTTGTTGACCCTGGCGGAGAGGATGCGCAGGTCGTTGCAGCGCAAGGCCATGACCCGACCCTGCAGGCGCATCAGCCGGTCGCGGTACGTGGGGTGCTCGATCAGCGCGCGCCCGTCGATGGTCTCTTTTTTCATCAGCTCGAACAGCGCGTAGAGGCGCCCGAGGGTTGCATCGGGGTCTCCCAACGAATCCCGTTCGTGGCCGAGTATGGTGTTCGCCACGCGCCAGCCCTCACCGCGGGCGCCGATCGTCTGATGGCTGGGTACCCGGACATCGGTGAAATAGACTTCGTTGAAATTCGCTGCGCCGGTCATGTCCACCAGTGGCCGGACCTCGATGCCCGGCGTGTCCATGCGCAGCAGCAGGAAGGAGATGCCCTGGTGCTTGGGGGCGTCGGGTTCGGTGCGAACCAGGCAGAACATCCAATGGGCGAGATGCGCTTGCGACGTCCAGATCTTCTGGCCGTTGACCACCCAGTGGTCGCCCTGGAGTTCGGCGCGGGTCCTGAGGCTCGCCAGGTCGCTGCCCGACCCCGGCTCGGAATAGCCCTGGCACCAGATCGTCTCGCCTTCGATGGTCGGTCGGACGAATTGCCGCTTCTGTGCTTCGCTGCCCAGTTCGAGTACCGTCGGCACCAGCATCGATGTGCCGATGCCGCTGACGCCTGCGCTCACCCTGGCGGCCGCGAACTCCTCGGCGACGATGCGCGACTTCAGGATGTCCGGCTCGGCGCCGTAACCACCGTACTCCCTGGGTATGGTGCGCGCGGCGTAGCCGTGCTCGATCAGCAGCTTCTGCCAGGCGATCACCTGGTCCTGGGGCGGATTGGCGCCCTTGGGAGAGCCCGCACCCCGGGTTTCGAGGAAGTGCCGCACCTCGCCCCGAAAGGCTTCGTATTCGGGGCCGTAAGAGAGATCCATGGATGCTCTCGACATGGAAAGCAGCAGTGTAGCCGAAGGCCGGCGAAGCGCACCAGTGTGCGCGGGCCAGTCCGTTGGCTCGACCCGGCCATGCCAGGCAGACCGGGAGCCGCCGGGGTGTGAACGGGTCGCGGTCAATCGGCGGCCGGGCGCGGTCTCGTCTGGTCGGGAAAGGGGCGATACCCCATAATTTCACGCTTTCGAGGGTTGGCGACGGCTACACGCGATGGACAGGGTAGCGATGCTGGACACCATGGCGGCGATGCAGGATGCCCATAACACCCAGGTGCATCCCGAGTGGCGAACGCGAGGTTACGAATACTATCGGGCCGTGTGGGTCGAGTGCGCCGAGTTGCTCGATCATTTCGGGTGGAAATGGTGGAAGCGCCAGCAATCCGACCTGGAGCAGGTCAAGCTGGAACTGGTCGACATCTGGCATTTCGGGTTGAGCGACCTGATGCGCGCCGGAACGCTTGGCGCCGAGGTGGCCGACGCGCTCGATGTCGACCCGGTTGCGAACCCGGATGCCGAAGGATTCAGAACGGCCGTGGAGAACCTCGCCCATCAGACGCTGGCAGCCAGCGGGTTTGCGCTCGACGCCTTCGCCCGGGTGATGGCGTTGCTGCCCTTGACCTACGACGAACTCTTCCGCCTGTACGTGGGCAAGAACGTGCTGAACCGGTTTCGACAGGACCACGGCTACAAGACCGGCGCCTATGTGAAGGTCTGGGCAGGGCGCGAGGACAATGAGCACCTCGTCGAGTTGCTCGAAGAACTGGACTGTCCCGAGACCGCCGTGAACGACCTGTACGAACGCTTGCGCGCGCGCTATCCCGGCGCGCCGGGTTCGGAACTTGCATGAAAAAACTGCTGCTGGTGACCGATGCCTGGGAGCCGCAGACCAATGGCGTTGTCACCACGCTCGTGCAGGTAACGAAAAATCTGCCGGCGTTCGGTTTCGAGACCGTGGTGGTGCATCCCGGCGACTTCCGGCAGTTGCCGTTGCCGAGTTACCCGGAGATTCGCGTTGCGGTCAATCCCTGGAAACTCGAGCGCATTCTCGCCGAGGAGCGTCCGGATGCCTGTCACATCGCGACCGAGGGGCCGCTTGGGCTCTACGCGCGCAGGCTGTTCCGGCGCAGGCTGATTCCGTTTACCACATCGCTGCACACCAAATTTCCGGAATACGTGCACCAACGCATCCGGTTGCCGGTGCGCGCCGGGTACGCCTTCATCCGCTGGTTCCACCGGGCGGCGGTTTGTACCCTGTGCACGACGGAGTCGTTGAAGGAAGAGCTGACGGCCTGGGGGTTGAGCGATCTGGTGGTCTGGCGCCGCGGTGTGGACACGGACCGGTTTCGCCCCGCAGCCCGTCCCGCCGGTTGCGGTGTGAGGGATGCCGGCAGCGATGCAGCGGGCGGCGCAGGCGGACCGGCAACGAACGGACGGCCGCGCCTTCTGTATGTCGGCCGCATCGCCGTGGAGAAGAACGTCCGGGCGTTTCTCGATCTGGATGTCGACGCGGAGAAGATACTGGTGGGAGACGGGCCGCAGCGAGCGGAACTCCAGGCCCGATACCCGGATGCGCAGTGGCTCGGCTATCGCAAGGGAAAACCGCTGATCGACGAGTACGCGGCCGCGGATGCCTTCGTTTTTCCGAGCCGAACCGACACCTTCGGGCTGGTCATGCTGGAAGCCCTGGCCTGCGGTACGCCCGTGGCGGCCTATCCGGTCACCGGCCCCATCGATGTGGTGCAACAGGGGGTGACCGGCTGGCTGGACGAAGACCTCGGGGTAGCCGTCAGCAAGGCGCTCGAGGTCAACCGGGAGGATTGCCGTGCCTATGCAGTGGCCAACGGCTGGCCCCGGATTGCGAAAACCCTGGCGGAAAACCTCGCCGTCTTCGATTGGCAGGGCCTTGGTGGGCGCTGACTCCGGCGACCCGGCTCTGCGTGCCGAACTCGAGCGGCGACTCGTCGGCTGGCAACCCGAATTCACCGGCACCCTGCTGTTCGTCCGGGCCGGCGACAGGCTGCTGTTGATTCGCAAGAAGCGGGGTCACGGCGCCGGCAAGATCAATGCACCCGGGGGCAAGGTGGAAGCCGGGGAAACGCTGCTGGAATCCGCCGTACGGGAAACCCGGGAAGAAACGGGTGTGCTGGCGCGGGCGCCGGAGCACATGGCCGTGCTGCGGTTCGTCGACCGGGTCGACCCCCAGTGGCTCGGCCATGTCTTCGTCGCCGGGGATCATGAGGGGACGCCGGTGGAAACGGACGAAGCGGAACCGTTCTGGGTGCCGCTGGATGCGATTCCCTACGCCGAGATGTGGGAGGACGATTGTATCTGGCTGCCGGAGATACTGGCCGGGCGTCCGGTCCGCGGTGACTTTCTGTTCGAATCGGGCAGGCTTTTGAGCTTTGCGCTGCGCGAGTGGTAGACCGCGTCGCACATCGTTGTCCGCAGCAGCAAGTGGGCGAGCGATGCCCGGAGGGTCGGTGGGGTTACCCTTCGAGCAGCAGGAACTCCAGCAGTGCCTTCTGGCTGTGCAGCCGGTTGCCGGCCGCGGTCCAGGCGCCGCTGCGCGGGTCGTCCAGTACTGTCTCGTTGACTTCCTCGCCGCGGTGGGCGGGAAGGCAGTGCAGAAAAAGCACGTCGTCTTTCGCGCCGTCCAGCAGATTCTCGTCGACCTGATAGGGCGCAAAGACCTCGCGCCGCTTTCGCTGTTCCGAATCATGGCCGATGGACGACCAGACGTCGGTCACCACCAGGTCGGCGTTTTCCACGGCTTCGCGGGGCGCCTCCGTCAGCGTCGTGTCGTTTCTGCCGGCGAGCAGTTCCGCCTCCGGCTCGTAGCCGGGCGGGCAGGCGATACGTAGCTGGAACCCGTACTGTCGGGCGGCATTGATGTACGACTGGCACATGTTGTAGCCGTCGCCGATAAAGGCCACCGTCGAACCCTCGACGGGCCCGCGCAGTTCCTCGAAGGTCTGCATGTCGGCGAGCAGTTGGCAGGGGTGAAAGCGGTTTGTCATGGCGTTGACGACCGGGATCGATGCGCTTGCGGCAAAGGCCTCCACGTCGGCATGTTCCTGCGTACGGATGATGGCGATGTCCACCATCTCGGAGAGGACCTTGGCCGTGTCGCCGATCGGCTCGCCGCGCCCGAGTTGTGTGTCCTCGGCGCCGAGAAATATGGCGTGGCCGCCGAGCTGGCTCATGCCGGCCTCGAAGGCGACGCGGGTTCGGGTACTGTTCAGCAACAGCATCAGTGCGGCGGTACGGCCGACCAGTGGCCGGTGGTGCTCGCCTGCGACCAGGCCGCGCTTGAGTTCGTGGCCCCTTGCGAGCAGGGCCCCGAGTTCCGCCGGGGAGCAGTCGAGCAACGACAGGAAATCGCGCTTTTTCATCGTTTGTCAGGCCGCCCTGCCTTCGATCAGCGCGGCGACCCGGTCGACTACCTCGTCCGCTTCCGAATCGCTGAGAATGAGCGGCGGCAGCAGCCTGACGACGGTGTCGCCGATGGCATTGACAAGGATGCCCCGCTCGAGCCCGGCATCGACCAGGCCGGTGACCGGTTCGTTCAGTTCGACGGCGATCATGAGACCCTTGCCGCGAACCTCGTGGACAAGGTTGTTGCCGGCAAGCGCCTTGCCGAGCCCGTCGACGATGCGTTTGCCGAGTTGTCCGGCCCGCTCGATGAGATTCTGTTCCTCGAGGGTGTCGAGCACCGCGTGCGCCGCCGCGCAGGCGATGTAGTTGCCGCCGAAGGTGGAACCATGGTGGCCGGGCTGGAACAGTTCCGCGGCATCGCCCCTGGCCAGGCAGACACCGATCGGGATGCCGTTGCCGAGGCCCTTGGCAGTGGTGACCACGTCCGGCAAGCAGTTCGTGTGCTGGTAGGCAAAGTAGCGGCCGGTGCGCCCGTTGCCGGTCTGTACCTCGTCGAGCATGAGCAGCCAGCCGTTGGCATCGCAGACGGCGCGCAACGCATCGAGGTAGCCCTCGTCCGGAATGTTGATGCCGCTCTCGCCCTGGATGGGTTCCACGAGAATTGCGGCGACATCGGGGTTGTTGGCGGCAATCTGTTCCACGGTGGCCGTATCGTTGTAGGGGGCTCGCACGAAGCCGGACAAGAGCGGCTCGAAGCCGGCCTGCACCTTGCGATTGCCCGTGGCCGTCAGCGTCGCCATGGTACGGCCGTGAAAACTCTGGTCGGTGACGAGCACCATCGGCGATTCGATGCCGCGCTTGCGGCCGTGCAGACGGGCGATCTTGATGGCCGCTTCGTTCGCCTCGGCGCCGGAGTTGCCGAAGAATGCCTTGTCCATGCCGGCGAGCGCGGTCAGCCGCTCCGCAAGGGCAGCCTGCGCGGGGATTTCGTAGAGATTCGACGTGTGCAGCAGCGTTTGCGCCTGGCCGGCCACCGCTTCTGCTACGGCGGGATGGGCATGTCCGAGCCCGCAGACGGCGAGCCCTGTCAGCGCATCGAGGTACCGGTTGCCGTCGCTGTCCTCGACGTAGGCGCCGCTGCCCTTGACGAATGCCACCGGCAGCCGCGCATAGGTATTCATCAGGCTGGTCATGGTATTCCGTCTCCGCAAAACAAAAAAGGCAGCCGGGCTGCCTTGAATAGGGAAGGAATGGGTAAAAGCAGAATCCTACTTTAGCGTTTCAAGCAGTTCAACGGGGTTGTCCGATGCGGTAACTCCTCCCATGCCCGCTTGCCGCGAGGTTCTCGATGCCCGTCCGGCCTTGTCGTGAATGAACGAAAGACTGCCTTAAGTCGACCTTCAGGATCCGTTGGTACCCTGCCGACCGAATCGAAAACAGCGGGAAGAAATCGCATGGCTCTGACGAGAACACTGGTCATGACCCTGGGCATCCTCGCCGGGACTGCGCAGGCGGAAGAGGAAGTCCTCGCCGGCGTGTTCGGCGGGCCGGTGAGCAACATCCGTTACGAAACCCCTACCCAATCCGGCCTCACCAACGAGCATGGCCGGTTTTTCTACCGGCCCGGGGAAACGGTTACGTTTTCGGTGGGCGGGTTGGTGCTCGGAACCGCGCCGGGAAGGCCCAGGTTGAACGAATCTCACCTGGTCAGCCGGGTGAACGGCAACATCGACAAACTGCACGACCCGCACCTGGTCAATCTGAGCCGCCTGCTGCACACCCTCGACCACGACGGTCTGACCGAAAACGGCGTGCAGCTGGCCCGGCAGACCCACGACGCGATTGCCGCTCGTGGCAAGGCCAACGGGATGCTGGCTCTGGCCGCGGCTTCCCTGCCGGTGGAGACGTTCGCGCAACACGCCACGGTGTTCGACCTGTTGGCAGACCTCAATGGGTCGACGAAAACCTTTGCCGGAGACGATCCACGCACGCTGGTGACCGCCGCCCAGGCGCGCAATCAGGTTCGCAGGAATATCCGCGGCATTGTCAAGACGACCGACGTGAAGATTCCCATGCGGGATGGTGCTTATCTTCTGGCAGACGTTTTCCGCCCTGCGAACAGCAAGCGCCATCCGGTGATCATGAATCTGGGGGTGTACGGCAAGTCGTTCCATCGCGAGTGTATCTGCAACGAGGAGGACATGCTGGCCAGGGAAGAACTGGAAGACCGCTTCTTCACCGGCAATCCCGACGGGGCGGAATACGAAAACCACGAGACACCGGACACCTCGGTCTGGGTTCCCGAAGGCTACATCGTGATTCGGGTGGACGGACGTGGCATCTGCAATACTCCCGGACAGATCGATATCCTCAGTCGCCAGGAGGCGGAGGACTTTTACGACGCGATTGAGTGGGCCGCGGCCGAGCCCTGGTCGAACGGTCGCGTCGGGCTCTGGGGCATGTCGTACTACGCCATCAACCAGCACGCCGTCGCTGCCCTGCAGCCGCCAGGCCTCGAGGCCATGATTCCGGCAGCCACCGACGCCGACTCGTACCGCGACATTCTCTACAGCGGCGGCATACGCAACGAAGAATTCATTACCGGCTGGTGGAACCACGCCAGCCATGCTGTCTGTGGTGACGTCGAGGCGAAGGACTTTCTGAGCATCTCCCGGGACAACCCCTTCCGGGATGCAGAGATCTATGGCGAATCCGGCGAGATTCTGATCAGCCCGAACCTCGGCAAGGTGGAAGTTCCCCAGTGGATTACTGCACCCACGACCCACAACGGCCACATCCACGTCGGCGGCAGCCATCAGGCGTTCATCGAGTCGGCTTCCGAGCACAAGTGGCTCGACATCACCACGGACTGGTTCGTCAACCACTACAACAACGTTCCGGCGCAGATCGCGTTCTTCGATTACTGGCTGAAGGACATCGACAGCGAACTCATGCAACGCCCACCGGTGTACCTGCGCGTACGTACGGGCGGAGGCGCTTACTACGATCGCTACGAGGAAGAATGGCCCATCGCCCGTACCGTCTACACCCGCTTTTATCTCGATGCATCTCCCACGGACTGGCGCGACGGCCGCCGTGACGACCTGATGAGCCTCGAACGCACGCCACCGACGGCAGATGCGAGCATCGCTTACTCGGCGGAAGTGGATGTCGGCCGGATCTATCCGCGCCGGCTTGGCTCCGAGGCCTGCTGGGCATCCGGTGTCTCCTTCGTTTCCGACCCCATGACCGAGGACATGGAGCTTGCCGGCTTCATGAAGCTCGGGCTCTGGGTTTCGTCCTCATCGAGCGACATGGATATCTACGCATCGGTGCGCGTGCTCGATGAGAATGGCAGGGAGGTGGACTTCTCGGGCCCCCAGGAAGTGGAGTTTGCCGATCGTGCGAACGTCCTCGACGAGACCGATGTCTACCCCATGGGCATCGGCTGGCTAAAAGTCTCCCACCGCAAGCTGGATGCCGGGAAAACGACCGACTACAAGCCCGTGCACACCCATCTGGAAGGCGACTACGCACCCTTGAACCAGGACGAGGTGGTCCCCGTTGAAGTGGCGCTGTGGCCAGGCACGGCATTGATCGGAAAGGGCCATCGAATCCGCCTGGACATTCAGCCCCACGATGGATGCGGTCATGGCAGCAGGCATACCTACGATGCGTCGTACCACGACGGCGCGG
Source organism: Candidatus Azophilus sp. (assembly GCA_965221465.1). Taxonomy (GTDB): domain Bacteria; phylum Pseudomonadota; class Gammaproteobacteria; order Pseudomonadales; family Azotimanducaceae; genus Azophilus. Next base: position 2,742,582 of record OZ244892.1, on the reverse strand, counting down.
AGAACACCCTCTATCTGGGCCCGGGCCGGGCGAGCTATCTGCAGTTGCCAATCGTACCGGCGCGGCGGTGATCGAAGTCAGACGATGCTGACCTCGATCTCGTTTACGCCTTCGATGCCCGTGGTGATCACATCACCCCGCTGCACCAGCCCGATGCCCGCCGGAGTGCCGGTCATGACGATGTCGCCGGCCGCGAGCTCGTAATACCGGGAAAGTACGGCGATGCCCTCGGCAACCGACCAGCGCTGTGCTCGGAGGTCGGAGTCCTGTCTGATCTCTCCGTTGACAGCCAGCCAGATACGGCCGGTTGCCGCATGACCGATGTCTGCCACCCTGCGTAGCGGGCCGCAGGGTGCGGATCGGTCGAACGACTTGCTGATGGCCCAGGGCCGCTCGAGCGCTCTGGCCTGGTCCTGCAGATCCGAGCGGGTCATGTCGAGGCCGACGCCGTAGCCGAATACATGGTTCAGCGCATCGGACGGATCGATGTCGGCACCGCCGCTTTTCAATGCCACCACCATCTCTCCCTCGTAGCGCAACGCACGGGTCATCGGCGGATAGGGAAACCCCTCGCTGCTGGGCACCACTGCATCTCGCGGCTTCATGAAGAAGAACGGCGGGGTCAGGTCCGGATCGTCCCCGGACTCGATCGCGTGGGCCCGGTAGTTCCGGCCCAGACAGTAAACCCGACGCACCGGAAAGCGTTTATCGGTTCCAGTAACCTCCATGGACACCACATCGGGGGGGTCGAACACGAATCGGTCGGCAGGCGAACCCGCCGATACGCCGCCCGCGGCGACCGCGCCGGCCGCCGCCACGCTGCCCGAAAGAAACTCGCGTCTGCTCGTTCGATCCCAATTCATGCGTCTAACCCCCACTGCCGACCGGCTCGACGTACTCCTGCACGTCGCAGGGGTCGCAATGAACGTCTTCCACCGGCACGCCTGCGGCCATGTCGGCAAACCAGTCCCTGAAGGAAACGTCACCCACCCGATAGTAGTAGAACCGGTCGAGCGCCAACGGCCGGCCCCGACGCTCGTTACCTTTCGCGAGGATGCCGTCGAAGAAACCACCGATGATGTTTTCCTGCCGACCGCCCACCGTGTAGGTGCGAAAGTTGTCGATGTGTTCGCGAATGTAGCGATGCGCCTTCGCGAGATGCTCGCTGACGGTCAGTTCGGGCGGTACGCCAAGCAGGCTCAGGAAGCGCCTGCCGACGTGGTCCTCATGGCTGTTGTACTGGTGCAGCGTGATGTCCGGGCGCCGAAGACCCTCGGCGACGTAGATGTCCTCGAAGCTCAGCGAGTCGTTGTTGAACGCTTCGTAGCCGCCCCGCTCCTCGAGCACCCTGGCCGTATTCCAGCGCTGCAACGCTGGTGCAAGCAACGGACCGACGCGATACATGCCGGCGCCATCGGCCATGTGGGCAATCCGGGCATCGGGATAGTGCTCGGCAACCATGCCGGCCAGCATGGGAGAAGGAATCGCCCCCGCGCTCCAGCCTGTGACCAGTACCGTCTCGAGCGAGTCGTAGGCGTCAAAGACCCAATTCAGCACGGCCCGAGCGTTTCGGGCGCCCACGTGGCGCACGGTCAGTGGCTCGGCACTGCTGCCTGCGACCGGCGGGTACTCGACCACGGCGTCACCGAGGAGCACGTCTCCCGTACAGGTCGGAGCAAACACCATGCTGTAGTCACGCACCGGATTGGCCTGGTTCCGAAGATCGAACACACCGAACAGTTCTTCCGGCGGTTCGTCGTCGTCCGTGTGGAAGGCGTATGTCGGCGACAATTCGGGGTCGCAGTTTTCTCTGGTCCAGCAGGCGCCGCCACCTTCCCAGACAATCATCAGCTTGTTCGGATCTGCCGGACGGAACCAGAATTCATAGGGGTCGCCCAGCGCGCAGCGGGCCTCGTCGCCGAGCGGTACGACGCGCCACTCGGACTCGGGTGGCTCGCCGGCGGCAGCGATTGCGGTCATCGCTGCCATCATCGCGCCCATTGTCGCGCCAAGGAACTCGAGTCGAACGCGGGTCGGTATATCGGTCATCCGTCAGGCCTCACTCTCTTGCTGATTCGACCCTTCAGGCTATAGGCCCCGCCTTAAGCCCAGCTTAAGCTCGCGCTACGCGACCCGCCTTCGATTACCCGGGCGCATCCGGGGCACAGCGTCCGCATCGCCATCGATCTGGAGTTGAACAGACACGCACAGTCCGGTCCCGGCCGGGTTTTCCTCAATCCTCAGTTCGGTCTCGTGCAGCCCTGCCACTCTCGAGGCGATGGACAGGCCGAGTCCGGCGCCGAAACTGCTGTTGCCCGGGATACGGTAGAAGCGATCGAAGACGCGCTCCCTTTCGGTTTTCGGGATCCCGGGGCCATTGTCGATCACGGAAATCCGACAACCGTTCTCGACCAACCGCGCGTGCACGGTAACCGCACCCACCTTCTCCGGGGCGTAGACGATCGCGTTGTGTACGATGTTGCGGAGCATGGTCTGTATCAGCACCTTGTCGCCCTTGACCGCGACGCCGTCGCAGGCGCGCTCGAGGCGGAGTTCCACGCCGCGTTCCTGGGCCTCGGGCGCAAGGTCCGCCAGAACTTCCTCCAGACCGGGCACCAGCGCGAAGCTCGAATCTCGCAGCTCGGTGCGGCCGGGGTCGAGCCGGGCGATGGTCAGCAGCTGATTGACCAGATGTGTCGCACGCTCCACACCAAGCACCAGATTCTGCAATGCGACGCTGCGCCGTTCGGCGTCCGATTCGCGCAACGCGACCTGTGCTTGCGCTTTCAAGGCGCCGAGCGGTGTGCGGAGTTCATGAGCGGCGTCAGCGGTGAATTGTTTTTCCCGCTCCAATGCGACGTCGAGCTTGCGCAGCAGATCGTTGATTGCATCGATTACCGGCTTGAGTTCCATTGGGGCCTGTTCCGCCCTCATGGGCTTGAGGCTTTTCGGCGAACGCCGGGCGATCTGGTTTCTGAGTCGTTGCAGCGGCTGCAACGCCCTGCCGACGCCGGTGTACAACACGATTGCCAGAAGCAGAACGATTCCTGCCAGCGGCAGGGAAGACTGCCACAGCATTCGATTGATGACCGAGTTTCTGTCCGACCAGGGCTCGCCGACCGCAACCCAGATCGGAACGGTGCCGCCCGTCTCCGCCGCAAAGTCCTCGCCGAGATAGAGAATCCGCCACGGCTGGGCTGCGAAGACAACGTCTGAAAAGCCGGGCTCGGAAGGCGCTGCGAATCCCGGCGTCCCTTCCGTTTGTGCACGCAACTGCCCAGCGATCCAGACCTGCACCGCCATGTCCGATTCATAGACGATGAGATCGAGATGCTGGGCCGAACCAGGAACCAGCCCCATGCCTTCCGAGGTATTCGAGTGTTCTTCTTTTGCAACCATGACCAGCATCTGTGCTTCCCGCTGCAAGCGCAGATCGAACATCTCGTTGGTAGAGGATCGGGTATCCAGCCAGGTGAAAGCCAGGATGGTGACGCCGAACAGGACAACGGCACCGAGAATGGACGACAGCAGATGGCTGCGGATGGATCGCGTCATTGGCTCTTGATCATGTAACCGACGCCGCGAATCGTCTGGATGATGTCCGGGCCGATCTTCCGGCGAAGGTGCGAGATGTGCACTTCCGTCGTGTTGCTGCCTATGTCGGCACTATCGTAACCGTAGAGGGTTTCGTACAGCTTCGAACGGGTGGCAACGCGATTCCGGTTCTCCATCAGCCAATGCAGAATGGTGTATTCCGAGCTGGTCAGAGACAGTGGCCGACCACCCTTGGTGACACTCATGGAAGCAGGATCCAGCGTGATGTCCGCGTGGCTGAGTTGCGGCGTCGACCGCCCAACCGAGCGTCGGTAAATCGCTCGCAATCGGGCGCTCAGTTCCATCATGTCGAAGGGCTTGAGAAGATAGTCGTCCGCACCGAGATCCAGCCCGGTCACCCTGTCTTCTATCGCATCGCGAGCGGTCAGGATCAGGACGGGCGTATGAACGTTGTCGGCTCGAGCCTGGCGCAGAACATCGAACCCGGAGCAACCCGGCAGCCCGATATCCAGCACGATCACGTCGAACTCATCGATCCGAAGGCTGTGCGCCGCCAGATCGCCACGCGTCATCCAGTCTACCGCGTAGTCTTCCTGCACGAGCCACGCACGAACGGCGTCGCCAAGCATCAGGTCGTCTTCCACCAGTAGAATTCTCATGCCCGATTTGTCGCACAGTTGTCTTAAGCTCTGCTTAAGGTTACCAAACTAGTATTGCTCGCCAGTCAGACAGTCCCGGGATTCGCCCGGCCAGGGGAGCCAATATGCGTAGCACCAATAACGAGCCGGCGGGCACGAGCGTTCCCGTCGTATTCCACTTTTCGATCGGGCTCGCTGTTACGGGGCTGATCGCCCTCCTCGGCACGCCGGCGACCGCAAGCGCTCAAGCGGGCAATGGGTCCGGCAGCCGCGCAACGCTGGAGGAAGTTGTCGTGGTCGCCAGAAAGATCGACGAAAGTCAGCAGAGCGTGCCGATCGCGGTTTCTTCCGTCAGTGAAGACACGGTCAGAGAACTGAACATCCGCAACGTGACCGATTCCCTCACGCTGGTACCGGGTACGGCAAGCAATATCTCCACCCCCTCTCAACAGGTGCATTCAATCCGTGGCATCAGTTCCGGCAGCAACTCCGCAACGGCAGATGCCGGCGTTCTGGTGATGGTGGACAACGAAGTCATCTCACGCAGTTTCATGCACTCCGGCACGATGTATGACGTGGACCGCGTTGAAGTGCTTCGAGGTCCGCAAGGCACCACCTACGGACGGAACTCGGCCGGTGGGGTCATCCACGTGCTGAATCGGCGCCCGCACCAGGAGACGGAGATCACCGCCGATTTCAACCTCGGCAGCCACGATCTCGTCTCTTTCGATGGCGTCGTGAACGGCGCGCTCGGCGAGCGGGCTTCCGGACGGCTGAGCATCCACTTCACGGATCGCGAAGGGTACTTCGAGGATCCGGAAACCGACCGGACCCTGGACGATCTGACCGACTACGCCCTCAGAGGCCAGTTGCTGTTCGACCCGGCGGACGACTGGTCGATCCTGGCCCGAGCCCACTACACGAAGATGGAACTCGACAACCCGGGCACCAAGAAACCCTACGATCCATCCCAGCCGTATGACAGCCCGTTTACGTCCTACACCGATCCGAGCTCCGACCCATGGGACGTCCAGAACTCGCTCGACACCTTCTACGAACGGGACATCTGGGGACTTGGGCTCGAGGTCTACAAGGACTTCGGCACCATTACGTTGAGCTCCATCACCAGCTTCCGTACGGGCGAAGACGAGGCGCTGCGGGATCTCTTCGGCACCCCCGGTGCATTGCTGGACGAACCGAGCGCGAACGATGCGGACACCTTTGCCCAGGAATTGCGTCTGGACAACTCGGCCGCCGGTAGCCGAGTGACCTGGCTGGCGGGTTTGTTCTATCTGAAGGAAGACCACTTCCGCTTTGAAGAGAAGCATGTCGTGACAGACACGCCGGCGGGCACGGTGCAGTCGTTCACCCAGGACAACACCACGAAGAGCATGGGCCTGTTCGGCGAAATCGATTTTGCGATCACCGATGCCACGCACCTCAGCGTCGGCGGGCGCTACAGCTGGGACGAGAAGAAGTTCTCCGCGTTTCACACGACAGCGGGCCCACTCGGCTTCATCTTCATTCCGGAATCCGATGACGATCCGGTGCAAGGAACGGTCGAGGAAGACTGGAGCAAACCCACCTACCGCCTGACCCTGACTCATGCGTTCGACGACAACGTCATGTTCTACGGCAGCTATGCGACCGGTTACGTTGCCGGTGGCTTCAACCCGGAACCCTCCAACCTGGAGGCTCTGGGCACGCCCTTCGACGAAGAGACGCTCGATACCATCGAGTTCGGAATGAAGTCGGAGCTGGCCGGCCGGCGTCTGCGACTGAACCTCGCAGCCTTCGACTCGAGCTTCGACGACATCCAGGAAGAGTTCTTCCTGCCTTCCGGCACACTGGTCACCCAGAACATTGCGAAAGCCTCGATCAGAGGCGTCGAGATCGAAGGGCTGTGGCTCGCGAACGACTATCTGGAATTCGATCTGGCCTATGCCAACTACGATCACGAATACGATGACTTCATCAACTCGGACGGCACCGACCTCGGCGGTGCAAAGCTGCAGGACATTCCCGACTGGACCTTGAATGCCGGCGCTCAACTGAGGGTTCCGATGCGCAACGGATCGGAACTGCGCTTCCGGGTCGACTACCGAAGCCGAAGCGACATCAATGAAGATGCCGAGCAGGATCCCGTGTGGGGCATCCGGCCCGGCACGGATATCTGGAACGCCCGCCTTTCGCTGCAATCGGCCGACAGCGCGTGGGAAGTCGCCCTCTGGGGCAGAAACCTCAGCAAGGAGGAAGACATGGTCTCGATCACCACTCAGGCGTTCATGACTCAACGGTCGGTGACCTACGGCGCCCCGCGCACTTATGGCATGAGTGTAAGGTACGCGTTTCAGTAACGGCAAAGCAGGCGAAGTTTCTCGGTGAACACCTTTCTATTGGCAAGAATCCTGGTCACGCTCGGCCTCGCCGTGGGGCTGACCAGCTTCTCACAGACCGTCTCGCACATCGGCGACCCGGACTTTCTGCAGGTGGGTGGCGATGTGGTAGACCACTCCTACTACCACTTCTTCCGGGAAGCCGGCGGCGACGTCGCTGCGATGGCCGTGATGCTGTTGTTCCTGCATGGCCCGAAACGGTTTCGTACGCGGGAAGCCTGGCTGATGAGCCTGGTCGTGGCGCTCGGCTACTACCTGCCGTACTGGGTCGGCATGCCGTTCAACGACGCTCTTCGCGCACCGAACACGACCGCAGAAATCGCCCATGTGCTGCAGGCGTCGTTGGTCCTGGTGGGGCTGATGCTCGCAGGAAAAGCGCTGCACGCCGACCGTGACGCAACCGGCGCGACCTGAGGTTGCCGAGGCGGAGCTGAGGGGGAAGACAAGCGTCGACGCCCACCGACTCAACCTGATCTTTGTATCGGCAGGCTCCGCCGCCCACCGCGCGTCCTGCAGTCGCACCGGTTGAGCATTCCGAGTGGCTGCGCTAGCGTTGTTGAAATAGTCAACAACAAGAGCGCCATCATCGCCGATTTGATGCGCGCAGCGGTGGTTCAGGATCGGTGCTGAATTCTCCCTGACTTGAAAGCGACCGCGACACTGGAATTCTCGAGCACGTTCGATGCTTGCAGTGATCCGATCGGGATGGGAGTCGATGCCGTGGTCGACATTGTCGAGAACACATGAAACTGAAGATCGAGAGGATTGCGTGGCCTCTGGAGCGCGTGTTTCGAATCTCTCGCGACGAGAAGACTGAAGTCGAGACCGTGACCTGCACGTTGATGCATGACGGGTTCTCCGGCAGAGGCGAGGGTATTGGTGTCAGGTACCACGGTGAATCCATTGACTCGATTTGCGAGCAACTGGAGTCTGCCCGGACGGAAATCGAATCCTGTACCGTACGAGACGAGTTGTACGACGTGTTGCCCGCGGGTGGTGCGCGCAACGCCGTCGATTGTGCGTTCTGGGATCTCGAGGCGAAGCGTTCCGGCAAGCCGTACTGGGTTATTGCTGGTACGAGTGAGCCGGTGCCTGTAACGACTGCTTTTACACTCAGCCTCGACACGCCGGAGGTCATGGGCGAGCGCGCGCGAGAATGCGCCCATTATTCGCTGCTGAAACTCAAACTGGCCGGCAAGGGCGATCTGGATCGTGTTCGCGCAGTTCGGGAGAACGCGCCGAACAGCGACATCATCGTCGATGCGAACGAGGCGTGGACACCGCACCTGCTCGAACCCTACGCCGGTGCGCTGGCCGATCTCGGTGTCAGCCTGATCGAGCAGCCGCTTCCGGCCGGGAATGACGATGCGCTGCTGGCATTCGAGAGCCCCATACCGATCTGCGCAGACGAATCGTGCCTGACGAGCGAATCGGTGGCTGGCCTCGCGGGCAAGTACCGCATCGTCAACATCAAGCTGGACAAGACCGGCGGTCTTACGGAAGCGCTACGCCTGGCAGACACTGCCGAGAAGGCCGGTTACGGTTTGATGGTGGGGTGCATGGCAGGCAGTTCGCTGTCGATGGCCCCGGCATTTCTGGTCGCGCAGCGCTGCCAATTCGTCGACCTGGACGGGCCGCTTCTGAGTGCGCGCGATTACGACGAAGGGATTCGATACGACGGCAGCACGATGCACCTCCCATCGCCAAGTCTCTGGGGATGATCGCCCTCATCGTCATCGGCGGCCGCTGGCGGCGTCCATCGCCTGCCGGTAGCGGTCGAGCCCGCGCTCCAGCAATGCCCGGGAACAGGCAAAGTTGAAACGCACGAAGCCGGGGCCGCCGAACTGGGCGCCATCCATCAACCCCAGCCCGAATTGCTCGAAGTACTTGCCGGGTTTGTCGAGCCCGAGGTCGCGAACGTCGATCCAGGCCAGGTAGGTTCCCTCCACGGCGGTCATGCGGGCGCCCACCGTTTCGAACAGCAGCCGATGGTTTTCCCGCAGGTATTGCAGCAGCCCCGGAACCCAGTCGCTCCGGTCGTTGAACGCCGCTTCTGCCGCCACGAATGCCAGCGGACCGATCATCGGCACCAGGCCGCGATGCGCTGCGCTGAAGCGGGCGCGCAGGTCGGCATCGGGTATGACGGCCACTGCGCAGGACAGGCCCGGCATGTTGTAGGTCTTGGTGGCTGCAAAGAGGCTGATGGTCCGCCGGCCGATCTCCGGCGCCAGGCTTGCCACGGGGATGTGGCGCGCCTCGGGGTCGAGCAGCAGCGCACAGTGGATTTCATCCGAGCAGATGACCAGGTCGTGGCGTTCGGCGAATCGGGCGAGTTCGAGGAGTTCGTGGCGCGTGTAGCAGCGCCCCGTCGGGTTCTGCGGATTGGCGATCAGCGCCAGCCGGGTGTCCGGCTGCACCGCCGCCTCGAGCGCATCGAAATCCATTTCCCATCGTTCGCGGCACAAGGTGATGGGCACTTCGATGGCGCGGCGCTCGGCATTGGCGGGAACGGACAGGAACGGGTAGTACACCGGGGTGGGTATCAGCAGCGAATCGCCGCGGCTCCCCAAGGCCATGGCGGCAAGGTTGAGGCCCGGCACGACACCGGATATCCAGACCAGCCAGTCGGCGTCGACCTTCCAGCCGTAATTGCGCTGCAGCCAGTCCAGGAATGCCGCAACCAGTGCATCCGGGGTACGCGTGTAACCGATGATGCCGTGATCGATGCGCTCGCGCAGGGCATCCAGGATGAATCCCGGCATCTCGAATTCCATGTCTGCCACCCAGAATGGCAGTACATCGCGCCCGAGGTAGCGGTCCCACTTCATGGAACTCGTACCCCGGCGGTCTACCTCCCGATCGAAAATCGTCGTGTCGGTTCTGGTGGACAAGCCGCCTACCCCACAGTTTTTGACAGGAGTACAATGCTCGCTGTTCCAGGCCACGGGGTAAAGGCAGATCATGGCGGAAGCGAGCGAGACGATCATCGAAACCATCAAGGGCCAGATCGAGGACAACCCGGTCATTCTCTACATGAAGGGTTCTCCCCAGGCGCCCCAGTGCGGCTTTTCGGCGCAGACGGTGCAATGCCTGGTCGCCTGCGGCGAGCGGTTCGCGTACGTCGATGTGCTCTCCAACCCGGATATCCGGGCGACCTTGCCGCGCTACGCAAACTGGCCGACCTTCCCGCAACTCTACGTCGGCGGCGAGTTGATCGGCGGCTGCGACATCGTCACCGAGATGTTCGAGGCCGGGGAACTGAAACCGCTGATCGAGGAAGCGGCCGCGGCCTGACCCGGCCCGGGCACGACCCGGCGAGATTCTGCGCTCGCACCATTCTCCCGCTCTGCTCGGCTTTCAGTGGGCAATTCTCGAGCCCGACCTGCTCGCGCATCCCGCATCCGTCACCAACTTTCGTCGCGAGGGCGTCGACGTTTCGTCGCTGAAGCAAAACGCGCAGGGCGAGTGCATCGGCGTCCGCAGCAGGAAGTTGGTGACGGATCCGGGCTATGGACGTAGCGCGACTGGCAAGAGGCGTTAAAGCACTGGGTGTGCGGAACAAGGGTGCGTTGGAGGCGTGCTTGACTGCAAGATGAGCCCGCGGCGGGCGCGCGGCCGGTGACTTTGCTGCTATCGACCACCGCAGTGGTTCATTCGCGAACAGGTCGGGCCAGGTTTGGCGCCAGCGCATTCCAGGTGTTGACGATCTTGCAGAACAGGAGCGCACAGCGTTCCGCATCGTAGAGGGCGCTGTGCGCCTTTTCCTTTTCGTAGGGGATTTCGGCCCGCCGGCAGGTTTCACTGAGTACGGTGTGGCCGTAGGAAAGGGCTGCGAGTGAGACCGTGTCCAGCGTACTGAACGGATGGAAAGGGTCTCGCTTGACTCCGGTACGCTCCACGGCCTTGCGCAGAAAGCCGGCGTCGAAAGCGGCGTTGTGGGCGAGCACGATGGCGCGCTGGCAACCGTGCCGCTTGATTTCCTTACGCACCCGTTTGAAGAGTTCCGTCAGCGCGTCCTTTTCGCCGACCGCCCCCCGTTCCTGGTCGTCGAGGTCGATGCCGGTGACCTTCAGCGATGCCTGGTCGATGGCTGCAGCGGCGAACGGGCGCACCGCCCAGCGCAGGCGTTGATCGATGACGAGTTCTTCGTTCCGAAACTCGAAAGTGACCGCGGCGATTTCCAGAATGCCGTGCCGGTCGGCATCGAAACCGCTGGTCTCGATGTCCATGGCGACGGGAAGGAAGCCGCGAAAACGGCGTGCCATCAGGCTCTTGGTCATGGGCTCACATAAGCAGGTCGATGCGCATAACACAAGTGCGGGTCAGTCTGTGGGGTATTCGAAGGCAAAAAGGACGTTGCCCGGCATGCCCAGACCCTGGCCGTACCCGGAGGTCTGGAAGAACATGCCGTCGATTACGGCTGTGCCGCCCCGCGAAATGGAACCGCCCCTGCCGGTCAATCCGTTGATACCGTCGACGGCGATGGCGGTATCGAATTCCCAGACAATCTCGCCAGTCGCTCGGTCGTAGGCGCGCAGGACGCCGTCGTTGGCGCCGGCAAACACGGCATCTCCGGCGATTGTCGGCGGGGAGGTCATGGAGGTGTAGCAACGCCCCGGCTTGCCCTTGCACCAGTCGTCCGTCGCGACGGCACGCCAGGCGATCTCGCCGGATTCCAGGCCTACCGCGACGAGCGCTCCGAACGCGGTGTTCTCGATGACGTCGATGTCGGCGATGGGCACGTAGGCACGCTCGCTGTCGGCGGCTATTCCGTGTTCCACGCCGCCGAAGGAGGGGCCGCGTATGCGGATGATCCTGCCCACCCGGGTTTCCCAGATCACCTCGCCGTCCCGGTCGGGGTCCAGCGCGTGCAGCATGCCGTCCTTCGATGCGGCCAGCAGGATGTCGCGGCCGTCCCGGCGGGTTTGCAGAACGATCGGGCTGCCGATGTCCCGGTCACCCTGAAGCGATTCGTTTTCGGGGGGACATTCCTCTTCCGGGGCAGCGAATACGCCCACGCAGCCTCCGTTCCAGATATCCACGCCGCCGAATCGCCTGGGCGCGAAGCTCCTGACCCAGACCTTGGCGCCCGTGCGAAGATCCAGGGCCACCACCGCATCGGACTCGGGTATGGGGGGCCCCGTTTTCTGGTTGCTGGTGCCCACATAGAGCAGGCCGCGCCGGGCGTCGACGGTGGGTACCGACCAGACGCTGCCGCCGGACGGGCCGTAGCGCATCGTGCCGGAAGGGGAATGGCCCAATTCCCTCAAGGGTTCGTCGATGAGCCCGGTCTGCCAGAGGCGGTCGCCGCTTTCCGTATCGAAGGCGGTGACGGTTCCCTGGAACGTGCAGCACGGCAGCCGCGGGTCCAGGGCGTTCACGAACCCCTGGTTGGTGGCGACCGGTACATAGACCCTGCCATCGTGGACAGTGACGCTGCCATTCATGCGGGCGGAGGGCTGTTGGTCTGCCTTGTTCCGCCACAGGAGTCTGCCGGTGCCGGCGTCCAGGGCATACACATGATTCTCGTAGTCGGCAAAGATCGCCTTGCCGTCATGGATCGATATTGCCGATCGCACGCCGGCGGTCGGGCGGTAGCGCCAGTGAATGCAACCGCGGAGCGAATCCAGCGCAAAGACGAATCCGCTTCTGCTGCCGATGTACAGGCGCCCGTCGTGAATCGTCGCCTGGTTGCCGGCATTGGTGGTCGAGCCGGTATCCGGGATGACGAATGCCCACTTCAGTTTTGCCCGTTTTACCTGCGCAAGACTCAGGTCGGAGTCGACCAGCTGCCTGCTGTTCCCGGTGTGGGGCGCCCAGGCAGGCCAGGAGCCGGTAACGACCTCGTCCGCGGGGGTGGCGCTGTTGCAGAAATTGGTCACCTCAGCGGACGGCTTCTCCGGCAACAGGTTGCCGAGATACGTCGAGACTGCCCAGCGTTCGGCATCGTTCAGCCCGGCTGCCGCTTCGCGCATGATTCCCGACCAGAGCGACCGGTAGATGGCCTCGGGTTCGAGTTTTGCCAGACCGGCGACGGTGGGTTCGATGACCGCCGAGTTGTGGCAATCGGCGCATCGTTCGGAAAAGACGCGCGCCCCCTGCCCGGCGACCAGGGTGGGTTTTGCGTCTACATCGTCGGTCGGTGCCGCATGTGCAAGGCCGGCAGTTACTGTCAGAGAAACGGCCAGGAAGAGGCCGGCGCCTACCTCAATTGTCGCGCCCCACTGACCGCTGACCCGCAAATGCGACATGCTGTCTCCTATCCTTATGAATCACTCCTTTATGTCAACTATTCTTTTCGTTCCGAATTGGCGTAAGCATATCGAAAGCGGAGTAATACAATAGAGTGCAAACGACTGCCGGTCACGCTTCGGCAATGGGTCGGTCGTCCGAGTTTTGGGCATGCGTTGTGCGGCTCGGCCTGTAGGTTTCCACGAGTAGAAGTCGAGCGTGGTTTGGGGTTACTGCAGTAATGCATCGACCTTGGACATCACGTCTCCAAGCCGAAATGCCGGCGAACTTCGCCGCTTCCGACAAACTGCGATAACAGGCGGTAGTTCTGCCTTTCGTATCGAACCTTGCCTGCAACGATCGCCGGGTGTACCTGCAAGGACTTGGCCAGGTTTATCACGGACGCGGGTGTCGGATGGTCTTTTGCCGCACTCGCTTCCCAGGCGACACGCGGAACAAGCGCTTCTTCGGCCCATTCGTCCGCTTCAATCTCCCTCGAATCTTCCCGCCTTCCAGCGAGTCTCCGAAGCGCCAGATCGTCGACGAAGGCCTCGCCCCTGCCGGTGTCGATGTGCCGCCCCACATGAGCCAGTTCGTGCAGCAGGCAGAACCAGAAGTTGTCAATTCTGTCGTAGCGCAACGTGAGCCCGATCACCGGTCTGCCATCGCCGAGCCGGAGGGCCGCCCCATCCAGATACGTCCTTGGCAAGTGCCTTGCGATCACCAGAGAAATGCCATGCTTGGCCAGTTTTTCCTTCGCAAGACGCGGACCGTCTTCGGACCAGCTTAGTTGCGCGATCTTGGTGAGAAACTCCAGAGTCACGATGCCGGGTTCGTAATCTCTCCCGGGACGCTCTTCGTTGCCTTTCGCAAGGACCTGCCAACACCACGCCTGGAGTGCATAAGGATCCATTTTGGCATTTGCGCGCGCATGGTCGTTCTTTCGATAGAGTGCCGCGGATGCGACATCCTCCCCCCCTGCACGAAAGATCAGGTCTCGCATGATTCGCTCGGCCCGGTCGGTCAGGTCGGGTTCGGTTTGTATCCAGCCCAACTTTGCCATTGCCTTGACGGGAAACCGTCTCCACTCGATGTCGGCAAACGGGTTATCGAGATTGACATCGGGTTTCTTCAGTAGCACGTCCGCCGGAATGCCGAGATGCTCATGCAGGGCGCGCGCCATCGCCATGGTGATCGATCGCTTGCCGGAAAGAACCTCGGAGACCTTCGCACGGCTTCCGATGAAGGGGGCGAGATCCGTCGGGCGCAGACCTGCCTGCTCCATGCGAAACTCTATCGCGCCGATGGGACTTGGCAGCTCGGTCGGCACGTGTTTGCTTTCGTAGAGTTCCACCAGATCGACCAGGACATCCAACTCGTTGCCGTCGGGACTGCCGGGTTCCGCGTCCATGAGTTCGGAGATCCGGGCCAAAGCCGCCTCGTGGTCCCGTTCGGACCGGATGGGCTTGATGTCAGCCATGTCACACCTCCTGAACGTTTACGGCGTCATACTCTGCGTGTGTGCCCACGAAGCGTATGTAGACAACGCGGTACGGGTAGTTAATCTTCACCACAAGCCGGTAGTCGTTACCCTTGATGTTGAAGATCACACGGCGGTCGCCAACGATGCTCGCGTTGCGATACATCTCCTTCAGCTTGGCCGGCGTATCCCAATCTGCACGCTTCACTTCGCGATACCAGGCAAGAAGCGGCTCCTCGGCGCCAGGGTGCTTTATCCAGAATTCCCGGAGCGTCTTCTTTGCAATGATTCGCACGACACTACTACACCGGTCTCATTATGAGTTTAATTAATCAGTTCCCATTATGTAACTATATCCTCACCGCAGTCAACCACAGTGATCGTCGGTCATGCTGACAGCGGTCAGCCTGGGGAGCCTGTTGGAGATGCTTGCAGGCGCCCACGCTGCGTCTGAGCTGGCCTACGGCAACCCGCCGATGGTATGGGGGTCCTGGAGTTTGGACATGCATGGGGTCGCGTCGGACCTGTCGGGCCGGGCAGTAGCCCGCATCAGCTCACCAGAAGCTGGAGTGGGACCTGCGTTCGTTGGGCAATGTGAGCACATTCAACAACTTACATTGAAACAACAACGAGGTTCCATGGACACACGGTGTACGCCCACGCAACTCGAATTTCACGCCTTCGGTCGCCGCCAAATTGTCGGTCGTTTCGACGCGGGCCGACTCACCGCCGATGGCGGCGCCATCTTGCTGCGCGAGGTGGATCACCGTTTGGGGCTGATGCGCCGCATTGCCGATTGCTTCACCGATTATCGTGGCCCGAGGAAGATCGAGCACTCGGTGCTGGAGATGGTCGCCCAACGGGTGGGTGGGATCGCCTTGGGTTACGAAGATCTCAACGATCACGATGCGTTGCGCGGCGACAGTCTGTTGGCGCTGTGGGCGGGAAAGGCCGACCTGACCGGTGCACAGCGACCCCGGCAGCGGAAT
Source organism: Candidatus Azophilus sp. (assembly GCA_965221465.1). Lineage (GTDB taxonomy): Bacteria > Pseudomonadota > Gammaproteobacteria > Pseudomonadales > Azotimanducaceae > Azophilus. Next base: position 2,727,293 of record OZ244892.1, on the reverse strand, counting down.
CGGGGATATGCGCTGGCGGGCTCGAGCACGCTGAACCGCCTGGAGTTGAGCCGGCCGGAAGCCGCAGCTTGGAATCGCTACCGCCGGATAGCGGCGGACGCGGATGCACTTTACCGGGTGCTGGTGGATCTGTTTCTGGAAGCCCACACCCAGGTGCCGAGCGAATTGTGGCTGGACTTGGACGCCCCGGACGATTCGCTGCACGGCGTTCAGCTGGGGCGTTTCTTTCACGGCTATTACAATCAGTTATGCTCTATTCCTCTTTACGAAAATGCAAATTGCCAACGGGACGATCACCTTCCATCCAATAGACGCCGCTATAGACCAAGCGGCCAAAGAACTCACTCGATCCCAAACCCGAAGCAAAAAGTTGTTTTTCTCCTCCAATGAGCCAGAGAATCTTCAATTTGTTCTTTGCCATCCATTTGTTCAGAACATCTGTTTGCATCAAGGCGTAACTTGGTCCGTATTCTTCAACGCTAGGGTCTGTGAAAACGATATCTTCTCCCACCCTCCAGCTTCCAAACTCATAAGGAATCCTTTCCATTCCAAGTTCATTGACCAATTCCTTGGCCGGCAAGTAAATTGATAACGTTTCTTGTATGGAATGATCGAAGCCTCCCCGCTCCCAAGAATACTCCGAAACAGGGACGATGTGTTGCGCGGGAATAAGACCATGAAAGCTGGAATCTTTGTCCCGCCAATTGGATAGCTGGTCGTAAACCGGATGCCAAGGATATTCACCGAGAAATCCAACGCTAACCTTGGGAATCGAGACAGTATGGGGGTGAACTAAGCTTTCTTTGGAGGCCTTCCGTTTTACTTTATTAAAGTCCCTCTCACTTACTATGATGGAATTTATCCTAAACCAGCAATCAAGCCTCGGCGCCCTTTTATCTAGTTCCGACTTTCCTTGTTTCTGCGACCAAAATCCACTTACAACATACCATTGTTTATCTTGAGCAGGTTTATTCGCGATCAGAAGTTGAGAAAAATTTGGTAATTTTCCCTGATCCCAAAGATAGTCTTTCTGATCTCCCAGCTCTTCCAAATGATCAATAGGAAAGCTGTACGGTTGCCACCACGTCGACTGCTCATTGTGGTATGTCCGATACTCGCCACTCCTACGAAGCCAGTTGGTCGGATCGATGTCTCGCTTGTAGAGTTGCCACGGCCCACAATAAACTCGATCTTCAATATCACTGTATCCGCGATCAATCCAGTGCATGTTGTCCGCCAAGTGAGCAAGACACTCGTGGAAGCCTATCCACTGATACTTCTTGCCCACGCGCTCAATTGCACTTGCAGAGGGACCTTGCCCCCGCCCGCGTGAACAATTGCGTTCGAACGATGAAAACAGTTCTTTATCCCATCCCAATTCAAAGGCGCGCTTGCATACCCAGCGCTGCGCCCATTTACGGCTAAACGCCGCAGGCCGGTCATTCACCAAACCACCGAGCCATCGCAAATACTCGCGCCCTCGACTATCGAGCTTTTCTCTAACTGTGTTCAAGAATGCTTCGCATTCATCTATTCTTCGTCGATTATCTTCTTCAGAAGGCCACTCGTATTTGCCTTCGCCCTTTAATTGAGCCGGCCGTTCCTCAATATTGACAGGCTCCCTTTTTTCCGGCCCTACTAACTTAAGAAACTCCTCCCGAAGGTCACCCTCGAGGAAGTCTTCGGCAAACCGGAGCTTTAGTTCGTAGCCGTTTTGAATCTCATCTTGATCAATAGGTGTTGGCGACCAGTCATGGACACAGCTCATTGTGTAATTGCCGAAGTCACCCGTAGATCCCATCATTGAATTCTTAATACCTGAATAATCCTCATCGCCTGAAAGTTCGTCGATCTCTTCATTAGTTGGATTGTCCAGCGGCCAAACGCTACTATATGGCGGCCTGAATGATTGAGGGTTTATTCCCTCAGGCAACACTCCTTTCGAGAGCGCCCTTTCGAGTACGCCCCTGGCATAATCCCTGAGTAGAATGTGAGGAATAGGCTGTCCACCCGCGAAGAGCTTGTCGAACACAAGCTTTGCAATATCAGCAACCACTGTATCCTCGTCGATATTGCATACCGCGCCGTAAATTGCGGCGTATAGCCTTTCAACAAGATATGGATCGTTAACATCACAAAATTTGGAAAAAAGGCCTTCGATAATCTGAGGCCTTTCAACAAACAGACGAACGAGCGACTTGGTGGAACGGTCTCTTATCTTGCGGTTAGATGTTGTCAGAAACCATAACAAAACAACCGCGCATAAACGGATTCGCTCATCTTCGGCATCACAAATATTGCCGAAACAGGCCCATTCAATAAGTGTGCGTACAGTCGACTCATACCCATCCTCTTCTGAGCTATATCCCCACGCAATCCGGATAGCCCAGAAATGGTCACGCTCCGCAATCTCTTTGTCAATCAGGTTTCCATGGAGAAGCCACGCATTCCAGGGATGGTCGGGTACGGTAGAAAGCTTAAGCAAAATATCTAACGCCGGACTCGAATACTCCGTATTACCGGCGATTTTGTTCAAAATTTCGAGCGTTCTATTTGAAAATGAATCCGGTGAGCGCCAGACAACGGTATTTTGGAATAGTTCACTGATTTTCCAATGTGGAACTCCAACATCTTCGGGTATCAGATCAATGAGTTCAACCTGAAATTTCTCGGCAATAGCAATGAACAAGGCCTCAACTATTCCGGCAATGTGATAGAGGCCTCGATCTCTCAATATCTGGCCGAGAGGCTCCTCTTCGTCAAATATCGTTGCGACGGTACTGTTATCATGATCGTCGAGTATTTTCCGTGCCACGAGCACGTCACTAAACCGTTCATAGGTAAAACGTATGACGGAATGACCGTTGTTATCGTCTTCGTAGGAAATATCTTCGGCAAGGACGCCTTCATGCAAAAGAAGACTGAAGAGATCATCTCCACCCTTTTGCGGGGCGACATCAAAATCATTGATGAGACCACGCACATCACCGGTAGGAACTCCCGCAAGGTGATCGGGATAAAGCCACGAAGAAAATTCGAGTAATGCGTTCTGTACGATGTTTTCCGCAGGGTTGTACTGCTTCCTCACTGCAATCGTGTTTTCAACGCTTTCCAGGTAAAAATCGAATAGCTGTGTTAGTCCCGTTAGCCCCTTGGGGAAAGAACTCTGTTCGGAGCTTATAAGAGCTTTGCAACACGTTTTCAGAAAAAGCGGATTTGAAAATTCCGGCGAAAGAATCGGTGTGCTAGGCTTGGAAATCCCCTGCGCAGATAAATACTTCTCTGCGGCGCGGTGCTCAAACCCCTGAAACCCTTGATGATAAATCTGAACGAGACAGTTCTCATCGACACTATCTGGCAACATGTACGGGCAATATGTTGAACGGCAGCTAATCAGGAGCGAGATATTTTGAAACCTTGAAATATCGGACAAAAAGCCTCTTATAAAATCGCGCCATTGATCGCGACTCGGTCCTTCATTAATAGCATCAATGACGATCAGTGCCGGACAATTTTCGGCTTCTCCGGCAGCATCAATTGCTCCTAAAACCTGATTATTGCTAAACTGATCTAAGTCGAGACTTTGCCTTACAAAACCAAGTGGGTTTCCGCCGCCATAGTGTGCACCGAGCAAGAAAATGGTTGGCAGAGCCTCATTGGCTCTGTGAAATGCCAGATCACATAGAAGGTGTGATTTCCCAATTCCCGCTTCGCCGTGGAGGAGCGCTGCCCCTACTTCGTAAGCCTGCGCTTTACGGGATTGAAGAAACCTTCTGAATTTGTCGAGAGAGCTGTAGAAGTCTCCCGAATAGTGACGGAAGCCTCTGTTGCCAGACTCTTTCTTGAATGTCTTCCTTTCGATCAGGTCACGAAGGTTCCAAAACGGCTGATCTATACTTTCCAGTGCCTTTTTTATCGCATTCAGATCGTATTTGGCAGGTCTATCCTGCAACCAAGTCGTCAATAGCGCCACAAATGCGGCATATGCGCTCTTCAGCCCGCTCGGATTAATTTCTCTGGCATCTTCGATCTTATCGCTGGTGACAAAGCGGATAAACTGGTCATACTGTTCGTCAAGTTCCGCTTTCTGTTCAGAGATTTCCAACCACCAGCGATCATTGGCGCAAAGCCCGTCAAACTGTTTGGCAATCGGCAAACCTACGTGAAACTTCGGCGTGAACCGGTCGCCCAGAGTTTCCTGACTCTTTAGAGCCAGATGGCGAAGAGTCTCTGAGCCCAGAATCGGTTGATTAAACCAATAAAGAAGCCGCCCTGAATATCTGGGATCATCAATGGTGAGCATGGCCGTAATTTCATGCTTGCCCCAATATTCAAATGCTATCGTTCGTCCAACCGCGGTAGCGGATGTAGTCCACTTTTCAACGCGCTCGTTCCAGTCATCCTCAACTGACTTGCTTTGCTTCCCCCCTCTTCCTGTTTTTCTACTATCCGGCTTATCGATCGGCAAACAAACAAAATAGGTGCTCATATTGGGATGCTTGGACAGGGCTGCGTCAAATGATTTATCAAGCTGTTTCCAGCGAGAGGATGTCATTTCACCCATGAAGTACTTGGCCTGCCAGCAAATTTCACGATCGTCATCAAGAATCCAGTAGCACTCGACACCGGCGTCCCCGCCTGCGCCTTCTTTTCTTACGAACCTCTTGGCGTTTGCCGGTTTCTCCAAATGCGCTAACTGGCAAACCAATTCTTCGAAACCGTTGTTTTGGCTACCGCCAATAGCGCGAATATTAGTAAAGTCTATCTCTGTCATTTTTCGTCACTAACGTTTGAATCTGCTCGGGGATTCAATAAATCCAAGTGCTGTGAATTCTGAGTGGGTTCTGGTGCTGTTCGCTTGATCATGTCCGCTTGGGGTTGCCGGAAACATTGAACTAATTCCAATCATCGTTACTCAGTGTCTAAATTTCATCCGGATTTCCATTGCTTCTCGTTGCCACTGCAGTTTGAGCCGATTGCTGGCTATCAATCGCAGCCCCATGTATTCCGTCACCCTTGGCTCTGAGGTTTTCGGTGCCGAGCACCTCCGTTAGCAACTCCAGCGAAGGTCCTCCATGACTACATGAGAGATTCACTGCCAGCGCCCAGGAAATAGCGGCTTTCTGAAGGCCACTCTCGTCCGGCAGCCCGGTGGTTTCGGTGTCGAGAACGATGTAATCGTCAGGAATTTGAGTAAAGATCCATGGCAGTTCGTTGTGCATGACCGTTACCTCCTGTCGCTCCCGTCCAGAGATTCAACGTCGACAATCGATCCCTGGTCGTAGTGATAACGCAAGTAGCGCCAGTGGACGGCATCCGATAATGCTCGAGGACGCATCACGCCATAACATTCACCGTCTTCCCTGACGCTCTGGTAGTGAACGCCATGGCTCTTGACCTCTCGCAACGCATGACCGAGTTGCTGCGCTTCTCCGTAGTCATCCGGGTTGTAAATGGCGTGCCCAGTCAGTTGCCGCAGATCATGCAACGCTGTAGCACATAGTTGCGCGCGTAAAACGCGCATGTCCTGGGTAGTCTGTTCAATTCGGGATTCACGGAGAAACCGTGCCCGGTGAAAGGACGACTCAGCAATGGCTACGGTCTCGTCGGTCGCACAATAATAGATACCGAAATCCCGGTTGAAGCGACCGCCACGGCCATCTACTGGAGGATGCGTGAAAGCACCCATGATCCAGGATGCGCCATCGCCGTAGACTCGATCTTCCGGTGGCACCAGTCGAATATCACCAACTTCATCACGCAGCCTGGGGTTGGTTAAAGACTCGACCGCATAGAGCACATCCCAATCCTCCGGATTGGAGACGCGCTCGAACAAGTCGATCTGGGGATAGCGAGAGAGAATGACCCGATACACCGGTTCATTCACCTCGCTGATTGGTAGATTGTCAATATCGATCACCAGCCACCCCGCTCCGCGTCGAGGAAGTCTCTGACCACGGCCAGGTCTACTACTTGACCGGCCAGAAGTCGATCCAGCGGTGCTGTGCCGTTGAACAACGGATTGTCGTTGGGGTTCGCCAGCCACCGATCGGCCAGAGCCTGATCGGGCAACAGGATTTGCAGAGACTTGTAGATACCCAGGATATAGCTGGCACGCTCCAACAAATCCCGCGTCAGTTTGGCTTTCTCGGGCTGACTCTTCCAGTTGTAGAGCGTTTTCTCATTGCTGAGCCCCAGCAGGGTCATTTGCTGGGCGCCGGTCAGTTTCCACTGGCTGAAGACATTAAAAATCGCTGGCAGCAGTGAACTGGTTACACTGGAACCACGTTGCAGCAATTGTTCGGCTCGAGCGATCATATGCACCTCCATCGCTGTAACATTACAGGTTCTTGCTACAGCCTAGTAGACTGTATCATTACAGTCAAACATCTCGGAGATACTTCTTGAAGGTACTTTCGGTGATGGTGACGGCAAAGGCGAATGCCAGGGCAAACGGCAAGATGATCCAGGATGGATGCGGGCCAGCCCACATCGCTCACCAGAAGCTGGAATAAGACCTGCATTTGTTGGGCAATTCGGTTGGCCTGGCGTAGGATTGCGCGATTCGGAATCGGCGCGAGGGCCGCTGTGCCGGGCTCCTGAGGGCAGGCACGAACAGGAGGATAAAGACGGATGCAGGCGAACAAGATCGTTCTGGCGTATTCGGGCGGATTGGATACGTCCGTCATCTGCCGGTGGCTGCAGGATACCTACCGGGCCGAGGTCGTCACGTTCACCGCGGACATCGGCCAGGGCGAGGAAGTGGAGCCGGCGCGCGCCAAGGCCGAAGCCATGGGAGTGCGCGAGATCCACATCGAAGACCTGACGGAAACCTTCGTGGGCGACTACGTGTTTCCCATGTTTCGCGCCAACACGCTCTACGAGGGGGAGTACCTGCTCGGCACCAGCATCGCCCGGCCGCTGATCGCCCGGCGCCTCGTGGAAATCGCTGCGGAAACCGGGGCCGACGCCATCGCCCACGGCGCCACCGGCAAGGGCAACGATCAGGTGCGGTTCGAATTGGGGGCCTATGCGCTGAATCCTGACATCAAAGTGATTGCGCCCTGGCGGGAGTGGAAGCTCAATTCCCGGGAGGCGCTGCTGGACTACTGCCGCGAACGCCAGATTCCGGTGGACTACGAGCGCAGCGGCGAATCACCGTACTCGATGGACGCCAACCTGTTGCACATCTCCTACGAGGGCGGGGGCCTCGAGGACCCGTGGAACGAACCGGAGGAGAGCATGTGGCGCTGGACCCGCTCACCACAAGCGGCGCCCGACGAGCCGCTTTCCGTGGAGATCGAATTCGTCAGGGGTGACGCCGTGGGCCTGGATGGCGAAGCCCTGACTCCCGCGGCGTTGCTCGCAAGGCTGAATGAACTGGGCGGCGCCCATGGCGTCGGGCGCCAGGACCTGGTCGAGAACCGCTACGTCGGCATGAAATCCCGGGGCTGTTACGAAACACCGGGCGGCGCCATTCTTCTGAAAGCGCACCGGGCCATGGAATCGCTGACCCTCGACCGCGAGGTGGCGCACCTCAAGGACGAACTGATGCCGCGCTACGCGAAACTCATCTACAACGGTTACTGGTGGTCACCGGAGCGCAAGGCGCTGCAGGCGCTGATCGACGATACCCAGGAACCGGTGACCGGGGCGGTTCGGCTGCAGTTGTACAAGGGCAACGTGACGGTCCTCGGCCGGCGCTCGCCGAACAGCCTCTACGATGCAGACGTGGCGACGTTCGAGGACGATGGCGGCGCCTATCGTCAGGAGGATGCAGCGGGGTTCATACGGCTGAATGCGCTGCGCCTGCGCACCGGGGCGAAGCTCGGCCGGGAGTTGTAGCGCCGGGAGCACGGCCGCGCAGGGCGAGTGCATCGGCGTTCGCAGCAGGAAGTTGGTGAGATATCCAGGTTAGCCCTGATTGACCGAAAACGGACCCTGAAACCGGTTCGGTTGGGCCAGGGATGCCGCTACCGCGAATCCGATTGCCAGAACGGCGTTCCCACAACGGGTGTCGACGGCCTGGCCGTCTCGCTCTCGGCCATGGCGCCGGCTTCGAAGGCGAGGCGACCCGCCGCCACGGCCTTGCCGAACGCAGCGGCCATGGTCACCGGGTCGTCGGCCCGTGCGACGGCGGTATTGAGCAGCACCCCGTCGAAACCCATCTCGAGTACCCTGGCAGCGTGTGAAGGCAGGCCCAAACCCGCATCGACGATCAGCACCGCGTCGGAAAGGCGTGCGCGCAGGGTCTCGAGCGCGTAGGGGTCGGTAATGCCCTTGCCGGTGCCGATGGGCGCACCCCAGGGCATGATGACTTCGCAGCCGAGGTCGCGCAGCCGAGTGCAGACCACCAGATCGTCGGTGGTATAGGCGAAAACCCGGAAACCCGCCTTGACCAGTTGCCCGGTGGCATCGATCAGTTCGTAGGGGTCGGGCTGCAGGTTGTAGTCGTCGCCCGTCACTTCGAGCTTGATCCAGTCGGTCTCGAAGATCTCGCGGCTCATGTGGGCCAGGGTGACGGCCTCCCGGGCCGTGTGGCAACCGGCAGTATTGGGCAGCAAGCGGCAACCGAGCCCGGCAATGTGATCCCAAACAGAGCCGCCGCCGAGTTTTTCCGGCGATTGGCGGCGCAGTCCCAGCGTCAGCACCTCGGCGCCGGAAGCGGCCACTGCCTCGGCCATGACCGCCGGCGACGGGTACCTGGCCGTGCCGAGCAGCAGGCGGTTGGTGAGCGCCGCGCCGTACAGCGACCAGCCTTCCGGTGCGTTGGGAGCGGCGGGGGCTTCGCTCATGCTCACCCTCCTTCGATGGCGGAGAGGACATCGAGGCGGTCGCCGGCACGCACCCGGTAGGACGGCCACTCCTCCTTTGCAACAAAGCTCTCATTGACGGCAACCGCCACGCGGCGGTCGGCGTACCCGAGGCGGTCGAGAACATCGGCAAGCCGCTCCACATCGAGTGTCACCGGGTCGCCGTTGCAGACAATATCCAGGAACGAGTGTGGCTGGTGCGCCGATGCATCGGCTGACGAAGGAAGTGGCGGCGGAGTTCGAACGCGGCTCATCGGGCAACCGCTGTTTGCGTACAAGGTATTCGGTCGATCTCGGCGATGACGTGTTCCACGAGCGCCGGGGCAATCAGAAAACCGTGCCGGTACAGGCCGTTGACCCGCAGCACGCCGTCGTCCCACTCGACGCGGGGCAGATTGTCCGGGAATGCCGGCCGCAGGCCGGTGCAGAGTTCCAGGATTTCCGCCTCCGCAAAGCCGGCGTGCAGGGCAAAGGCGGCGGACAGCAACTCGAGGGCGCTGCGCACGGTGACGCCCCGTTCGGAGTCGCTTTCGATCTGCGTGGCGCCGATGACGTATTCGCCGCCGGGGCGGGGTGCGGCGTAGAGCTGATAGCGGGGATGCATGAGCCGCACGGGCCGGGACAGCTGCACCTCCGACGCGTGCACGCGAATCGCTTCGCCGCGCACGCCGCGCAACCCCGGCAGGACGGCGCCGGTGCCACGGCAGTCGATCGCGACATCGGCCTCCAGCCCGCATCCGTCACCGACTTTCGTCGCGAGGGCGTCGACGTTTCGTCGCTGCAGCAAACCGCGCCGGGCGAGTGCATCGGCGTCCGCAGCAGGAAGCTGGTGACGGATGCGGGCTGGATTGCACGGCTCCACCGGGTGTTCGTAACGGATGTCGCCGCAGCGGGATTCCAGGGCATCGAGCAGACCGCGGTTGTCGAGCCAGCCTTCATTGGGCAGGAGCAAGCCGCGTTGGAAACGCCCGGCCAATGCCGGTTCGAGCGCCCCGATGTCGTCCGCGTCCAGCCAGCGGGCTTCGCTCGTGGCGCAGGCGCCGAGCGAGCGGTGGAACTTGTCGAGCAGCGGCCCGTCCGGGCCATGGGCCACGAGCAGCGAGCCATCCATGCCGTAGGGGACGTTCAGAGCGTCCAGCAGGGGCGGCCAGAGTTCGAGGCTGCGCTTGCCCATCTCGAAGATGGCGGGGTCCGCATCCGGGTACTCGCTGACCGGCGCCAGCATCGCTGCTGCCGCGTGGGCAGCGCTTTCCGGTTGCGATCGGGCGGCGCGCTCGAACAGCGTCACGGCGGCGCCCCTTTCGGCAAGGCGCCAGCCGATCAGGCGCCCCATCAGGCCGGCGCCGGCAATCTCGACCTTCATGGGCTCGACCCTCATGAGAGGTAGTACTAGCTGTAGATCTCGCTGCCCTGTTCGCGGAATTCGTGGGCCTTGCGCTGCATTTCGGCTTCCACATCGACCATGCGCACGGTGTCGTCGGTGACGCCGGCGGCGTCTCGTACTTCCTGGCTGATCTTCATGGAGCAGAACTTCGGGCCGCACATCGAGCAGAAGTGCGCCACCTTGGCGGAATCCTTCGGCAGCGTCTCGTCGTGGAATTGCTGCGCGCGTTCCGGGTCGAGGCCGAGGTTGAACTGGTCTTCCCAGCGGAACTCGAAGCGCGCCTTGGAGAGCGCGTTGTCGCGAATCTGCGCGCCGGGGTGGCCCTTGGCCAGGTCTGCGGCGTGGGCAGCCACCTTGTAGGCGACGATGCCGTCGCGCACGTCTTCCTTGTCGGGCAGGCCGAGGTGCTCTTTCGGTGTCACGTAGCACAGCATGGCGCAGCCGTACCAGCCGATCATCGCCGCGCCGATGGCGGAGGTGATGTGGTCGTAACCCGGTGCGATGTCCGTGGTCAGCGGGCCGAGGGTGTAGAACGGCGCCTCGTCGCAGCATTCGAGCTGCTTGTCCATGTTCTCCTTGATGAGTTGCATGGGCACGTGGCCCGGGCCCTCGATCATGGTCTGCACATCGTGCTTCCAGGCGATCTGCGTGAGTTCGCCCAGCGTCTCGAGTTCCGCGAACTGGGCGGCATCGTTGGCATCGGCAATGGAGCCGGGACGCAGCCCGTCGCCCAGGGAGAAGGCCACGTCGTAGGCCTTCATGATTTCGCAGATATCCTCGAAGTGCTCGTAGAGAAAGCTCTCCCGGTGGTGAGCCAGGCACCACTTGGCCATGATCGAACCGCCGCGGCTGACGATGCCGGTGGTGCGCCGGGCGGTGAGCGGCACGTAGCGGAGCAGCACGCCGGCGTGGATCGTGAAGTAGTCCACCCCCTGCTCGGCCTGCTCGATGAGCGTGTCGCGGTACAGCTCCCAGGTCAGTTCCTCGGCGACACCGCCGACTTTCTCGAGCGCCTGGTAGATGGGCACGGTACCGATCGGAACGGGGGAGTTGCGCACGATCCACTCACGGGTTTCGTGGATGTTCTTGCCTGTGGAAAGGTCCATCACGGTATCGGCGCCCCAGCGGGTGGCCCACACCATCTTCTCGACCTCTTCCTCGATGCTCGAGGTCACCGCCGAGTTGCCGATGTTTGCATTCACCTTCACCAGGAAGTTGCGCCCGATGATCATGGGCTCGGATTCCGGGTGGTTGATGTTGTTCGGGATGATGGCGCGTCCCGCCGCCACTTCCTCGCGCACGAACTCCGGGGTGATCTCCCGTGGCGTGAGTGCGCCGAAATTCTCGCCGGGATGCTGTTCGTCGTTGTACTGCGGATTGGCCCGCGCCAGGTTTTCGCGAATGGCGATGTACTCCATCTCCGGGGTGACGATACCGGCCCGGGCATAGTGCAGCTGGGTGACGTTTCTGCCGGACAGGGCGCGCCGGGGCGTTCTCAGGTGGGCGAAACGCAGTTGCTGCAGCCGTTCGTCGGCGTTTCTCGACAGGGTATAGGAGGAACTGAATGCCCCGAGCGGCTCGGTGTCGTTCCGCTCGAGAATCCAGGCATCGCGCAGGCGTGGGATGCCGGCGCGGACATCCACCTCGATCTCCGGGTCGGTGTAGGGCCCGGAGGTGTCGTAGACGCGCAGATGCGGGTTGGGTGTCAGTTGTCGTGCGCTTGCGTCGCCGGACGCCTGTATCGTGGTTGGCGAGAGCGCGATCTCGCGCATGCCCACGCGCATGTCGCCGCGCCCGGACACATGGATCTTGCGTGACCGCGGCAGCGGCTCGAGCATCTCTGCATCGAGTTGGGCGGCTTCGGAAAGAATGGGTTGTTCGGACATGGGACCCCCCCGGTTGTGGACGCCCGCAGGCGATGCGCCTTGGCGCTGTTCGGTCGGGGGGCTGTTTCCTACGCCGGCACTAACCGGATCAGGTTCTACGGGTTCGCTATGCGTCTCAGCCGTTCGGCACCCCGACAAGGCCCGCTAGTATAGGGCGGTTGTGACTGGTTTTGCCAGCCGCAGTTGTTCAATCATGCACAGGTCGGGTCAGCCTGTTCCCAAATTGGTGCGGCAATGCATCGAGATACCGCAGGGCGGCGGCAACGGGGTCGTCGGCGCCTGCGATGCCGGACAGGACGGCAATGCCGTGGGCGCCTGCGGCCAGGCAGTCGGAAACCTGGGCGGGGCCGATGCCGCCGAGCGCATAGACGGGCAGAGGCGATGCGGCGGCGCATTCGCTGAGCGCTGCGAGGCCCACCGGTTCGGCGTCTTTCCAGCTTGGCGCGAAGACGGGCCCGTACACGGCGGCCGTGGCGCCGGCCCGATGCGCGCGGTGCACCGCGTCGACCGAGTGTGCCGCAGCAGTGCGGATTTTCAGGGTGCGGGATTCTGCGGGGCCATCGGGAATCAGGGCCTCGGGCCAGTGCACGCCGTCGAAACCGAGTTCGATTGCCAGTGTTTCCGGCCCGTTCAGTACGAGTGCCGCCTCGGTGCCGACGGCGGCGCGGCTCGAGCGGGCCAGCGCGGCCAAAGTGGCGCGGGATGCATTGCGGGCGCGTACCTGAATGGCGAGCTGCCATGGGCACCGACGGGCGGCCTCTGCAAGGCCTGACATGAAACGTTCGAATTCGGCCGCACCGCCGACGAAGTCCAGATCGGCGATGGCGTACAGCCGGGGCAGATCCTCGCGGCTCATGCGCCGAGCGACTGCAATGCGGCGCTCAAGGCCCCGGCACACTCCCGGGTTGCGTCCCGGGGATTGTCTGCCGCCACCACAGCGGACAGCACTGCGACGCCGTGCGCTCCGGCGCGCAGGATGTGCCCGATGTGCTGCGGCCCGATGCCGCCGATGGCGATGACGGGTTTCGGCGAATCCCTGGCAATGTGCGCCAGGGTTTCCAAACCCATGGTGGGGGCGGGGTTGGCCTTCGAGCGGGTTCCGTGCACCGGGCCGACGCCGAGATAGTCCACATCGGTATTCCAGACTCGTAGCGCCTCTTCGTAGGAATTGGCTGTTCCGCCGACCAGGGCAGTGTCGCCGAGTATCCTGCGTGCAGTCGCCGCGTCCAGGTCGTGGCGCCCCAGGTGCACGGCGTCGGCATCGAGCGCCAGCGCGATGTCGGCGCGATCGTCGATGACGGCCAGAGCCCCGGCGGCGCGACAGGCTTCGACTACCGGGCGCGCAGCGGCGGTCAGTTCGGCCGTCGTCCTGAATCGTTTCTCGCGAAACTGAATGCAATCGGCGCCGCCGGCGAGTGCCAGCCGGGCGAGTTCGCCGTGGCTGAAACGCGACTGCAGGGTCTCGTCGGTAATGACGTGCAGCCGAGGGACGGTCTTCATCGGGTTTCCCGGTCGGGTCGAATCGCGTTAGCTATGCACGGTTCGATTAGCGCGCCTGATGCACCAAAGATCGGGATGATCGTGCCGGATGTTGGCTGTCTGAGCGTGCTCGCAACCGGAAACACGGCGCCTCCTAGGGTGGCGGTCACCGAAAGCAGCGCGTTTCCACCCATTCCACGGGTTTTCATGAAGTCGGGGCCTCGTCAATTTGGCGGCCCTCGCTGCGCAAGGCGTGAAAGTGGTCCACCGGGCCGGCGCCCCCGCCGACTGCCGGGCCGTGCCGAATCGCAGCGGTGACGTAGCGTTTGGCCGCCTCGATGGCATCGATGAGCGTCTCGCCGTGACCGAGGTGCGTGGCGATGGCCGCCGAGAACGCGCAGCCGGTGCCGCTGGCGCCGGGGGTCGGGACGAATTCCCCCGCGAACCGCCGTTCGCCCTCTGGAGTAACCAGCAGGTCCGTCGCCGGTGCTGCTGCAAGATGACCGCCCTTGACCAGCACCGCCCGACAACCGCGCTCGATCAATGTTGCTGCGGCGTGGCGGGCATCTTGCAGGCTGCGTACGGACCGCCCCGTCATCGTTTCCAGTTCCGGCACGTTGGGCGTCACCAGTTGCGCCAGGGGGGCCAGTTCGTCGAGAACCGCAGCAACCGCATCCGGTTCGAGCAGTGTGTGGCCGGAACTCGAGGTCGCCACCGGGTCCAGAATGTAATGCGGTGCGGCCCGGGAACGAAGACAGCCGGCGACGGCGGTGACCCGCTCGCGGTCGACCAGCATGCCGCTCTTCACCGCCGCCACCTCGAACGTTTCGAAGGCGGCGCTTATCTGGGCGACTACCACATCCGGGTCGACCGGCATGCAGGCGGTGACCGCCCCGGGGTGCTGTGCCGTGACCGCAGTGACTGCCGTCAGACCGTAGCCGCCGTTGGCCGCGATACTCTTCAGGTCTGCCTGAATGCCGGCGCCGGCGCTGCTGTCAGAGCCGGCGACGCTAAGAATGACTGGCATGCCGGTCATTGCGCTCCGCGCGGCCAGGTGGGACTGCGCCTCGACGCCCTCGCGAAGAACGCTGGTGAGAATTGCTGGCTACAGGGTTTTGACGGTTGCATTCGTCTCTGCTCCAAACGCGACCTCGGCCGATTCCAGTGGCCGCCATGGGTATTCTCGCGCGGCGCGACGCAGAACGGAAAGGTGTTTTCGATGGCGTTACGGACCAGGGTCGAATCCCACTCAGTCGTCGAGCTTGTCGGGGTATTCGCAGAGATCCTCGATCAGGCACGAGCCGCAGCGGGGTTTACGGGCCGTGCACACGTAGCGCCCGTGCAGGATGAGCCAGTGGTGGGCGTCCTCGAGGTAGGGCCTGGGTATCCAGCGGACCAGGCGATCTTCCACCTGGCGGACGTTCTTGCCGGGGGCGATTCGGGTGCGGTTGGCGACGCGGAAGATGTGCGTGTCTACGGCCATGGTCGGGTGGCCGAAGGCGGTGTTGAGCACCACGTTGGCGGTCTTGCGACCGACACCGGGTAGGGCTTCGAGCGCCTCGCGGTCTTCCGGCACCTGGCCGTCGTGTCGCTCGATGAGAATTCGGCTTGTCTTGACGATATTCTCGGCCTTGGTGTTGAACAGGCCGATGCTCTGGATGTAGGTCTTCAGCTTGCGAACGCCCAGGTCGAGCATCGCCTGCGGGGTGTTGGCGACCTGGTACAACGCCTCTGTTGCCTTGTTGACACTGACATCCGTGGCCTGTGCCGAGAGCATTACGGAGACCAGCAACTCGAAGGGGCTTTGGTAGGCCAGTTCCGTCGTTGGATTCGGGTCGTTGGCCTTTAGGCGCTCGAAGATTCGGGTTCGTTTCTCCTTGTTCACGACGAGCCCGTCCCGCTTCCGGCACCACGAGCGACGGGCGTTCGAGACTGGCGCGAGAGGCCGGTCCGAGCCCAGTTGGCAACGCCCAGCAACAGGCCTGCCAGGATGAAGGCGCCGGGGGGCATCAGCACCACCAGCAACCCGCCGTCCGGTGCGACCTCGACGGTCCAGCCGCCTGCCGCAGGCCCGAACAGTTGTTCCATGCCTGCGAACAGCGTGCCGTTGCCGAGCAGTTCGCGCACGCCGCCCAGCACGATCAGCGCGATGGCGAAACCGCAGGCGGTGCCCAGCGCATCCAGTGCCGCCTTGCCGGGCGGCTGCCGGCTGGCGAAGGCCTCGATGCGGCCGAGAATCATGCAGTTGGAGACGATGATCTGAATGAAGAGCGCGATGCGAAGGTAGAGCTCGAAGGCATGGGCTTCCAGCAGCAGCACGCTGAGCGTGGTGAAGGTGGCGATGACGAGCACGAAACACGGCAGCCGCGCCGCCCCGGGTATCCGGCGGCGCAGCAGCGAGATCGTCAGGCTCGAACCGAGCATCACGAAACCGCTGGCCAGCGCCAGACCGAGCGCGTTGACGAGGCTGTTGCTGACGGCCAGCAGCGGGCACAGACCCAGCAGTTGCGCCCAGGCCGGATTGCGCTCGATGGCGGCGGTTGCGAAGGTGCCGGCGCTCATTGACCTGCTTCCAGCCGCTTGTCCGGCACTGCCACCGAACCATCGCCGGAGGATCCGTTTTCGTGCCGCTCGTCAAACGGGCCAGGCTCGACCGGCTCGAACCGGAAAACGTCGCTGGACGGTTGCGATCGGGCCGTTTGCAGCAGCGCCAGAACCCCTCTTTTCACCGCTTCGCTGGTAACGGTGGCGCCGGTCACCGCGTCCACCCGCTCCGGCCTGCGCGCTCCGAATTGCAGTATCCAGGGGCTCCTGGCGGTATCGATGAAATCGCCGAGGCCCGGTGTTTCCCGGTGCCCGGTCACGCGCACGCCGGCCAGCGTTTCGGTTCCATGGGCGTCCGGTCGAAAGGCGGCAAGCAGGTCGATTGCGCCGGCGTAGCCGTTGACACTCGAGCGACGCAGCACGAATCCGTTGGGTAGTTCAAGCTCCTCGCTGCTCCATTCCAGGCCTGCGGTCGGGAATTCACTGCCGGTGAGATCGAAGGCGATGCGCCACGCATGCGCATCCCGATTGGCCTGGATCGCACCTCGGGTATATGCCTGCGTGCCGGCGAGCAGTACCGCGCAGACTGCACCGATGGCGGCGAGGCTCGAGAGGGCTTTCATGGTGCGCGCACCCGGCCCCGGCACAGCGCGTCCAGGAAGGGCGAGGCGGCGTTGGCGATCAGCACACCGAAGGCGATGCCGTCGGGATAGCCGCCCCAGGCGCGGATGGCGAAAGCAATGCCGGCGACGATGGCGCCGAACAGCCATTGTCCCATGGGGTGGCCGGGATGGGTCACGGGGTCGGTCACGACGAAGAATGCCGCCAGCATGGTGCCCGCAGAGAAAAAGTGGAAGAGCGGCGAACCGGCGCTTCTCGAACTGCCGCCGTCGTGGAAAACGAGCGCCAGCACACCCAGGACGATGAGGAACCCCAGCACGACGCGCCAGGCAACGAGCCCCAGGGCGCCGGCCGCGAGACCGCCGCAGGCAAAGGCGAGGTTGGCCCACTCCCAGCCATGGCCGCCGAAACGCCCGAAAACCGGGTTTCCGGCGAAGGCCTCCGCCACGGTCAGCCCGTCCCGGTACCTGAATTCGGTCAGCGCCGTGGCGCCGGTATGGCCGTCGACCAGAGGCGGCCAGACAGCCAGGGTGGCGGGAAAGCACACCAGCGCCAGCACGTACCCCACCATGGCGGGATTGAAGATGTTGTGGCCGAGGCCGCCGTAAAGCTGCCGCGCGAGCACGATCATCCCGAAGGCCGCGACAGCCAGCACGTGCCAGGGCATCCCCGGCGGCAGCGCCAATACCAGGATCAGCGTTCCGGGGACGATCGAGACGTCGAACGAACTCGGGGGCCGCGGCGCGGCGGTGCTTTCCGGACCGGTGCCAGGGCGACTCGTGGCGATGACCGCTCCTCGTCGGTCCCTGCCTGTCTGCATCCCGTCGTGACGGTGACTTCTGCCGGAGAGCGGTGCCCGGCCCCGAAGCCCCTGACAGACGAAATCCAGCGCGTACGCCAGCGGCAGGGCAATCGCCAGGTTGAGCAGGTATCCCGAGCCGTAGAACCAGGACAGCACCGCCGCCCCCGGCATCAGCGCCAGGGTCACCGCCAGCATGATGCCGTTGCTCGTTCGGATCATGCGGAACCCCTGCAGCTGGCCCGCGTGTTGCGCCAAGGGCTGCGATGATCGCGCCGGATTTTGCCCTTCTGCGCGTGCTCGCGACCGGAAGCATGGCCCGCATCCGTCACCGACTTTCGTCGCGAGGGCGTGGCCAGCGCAGAATGCAACGGGTGCAAAAGCTCGAGTTCGCCAACAGATTGATCGAAATGAAATGACATTCGTCAACTCGACAAGCGGCCCGGTGCAATATTCGGGCGAGCCAGCCGTTCGGCACGGCGGGCCTGGGCCGCTGCCTGTTCTGCGGCCAGGCGGGCAGTGCGCGCTTCGAATCGAGCCTTGGCGCGGGCTGCCTCAGTGTCCCTGGCCGCCGACTCCTCGAGCGCCAGTTTGCCGTCCCCGAAGATGCGCGCCAACGGTATGTCGCTGGGACAAACGCGGTCGCAGAGCCGGCATTCGATGCAACGCCCGAGTCCCAGCTCGGCTGCGGCGTCCAACCTCGCTGCGGTACTCAGCCACAGCAACTCCCGAGGGGCGAGGTTTGCGGGGCAGACCGGTTCGCAACGATTGCAGCCGATGCACGGCTGGACGGCGTGGTTGCCAGCGGGGCGGCTGGCCAACAACGGGCCTGGGCGCTCTCGAGCAACACTGCGGTCCTTGTATCCACGTCCCTCGGCACTGCTTTGCCGGTTGCCGCTGCGGACACCCTGGTCCGACTCCTGCTCGGAATGGCCGCCCGACTGCGGGCGGGGTTGCTGCGTGGCGAGTCCATCCGGAGTTGTCAGGCGCAAGAGGCGGGCCGGCGCTTCGTCCTTTGCCGAGGCGTGCATGCGACCCGAGGATGGCGTCGCGCCCTCGGCCGGCTCGCCAGTTGGTCGAACCAGGTCGATGCAGTCCACCGGGCAGGCGGGCAGGCACAGTTCGCAGCCCGTGCATTCGCTCTCGATCACCGTGTGCATGAACCCCGGCGCGCCGATGATGGCGTCCACCGGACAGGCGCGGATGCAGAGGAAGCAGCCGATGCATTCCCTTTCCCGAATCCGTGCAGTGGCCGGTTCCGGTACGGTCGGGGGCAGGCCTTCGCTGCGCCCGGTCAATGCCTCGAGAGCCTCGAACGTCGCCTTGCCGCCCGGCGGGCAGAGATCGATGGCAGCGCCGGCGGCCACGGCTTCGGCGTAGGGCCGGCAGCCGGGATACCCGCATTGCGCGCACTGGGTCTGGGGCAGCAGGGCATCGATGGCATCGATCAGGCTGCTGTCGTCGTTCTCGAAACGCGACCGTGCCGACATCAGCAGCCAGCCGAACGCCAGCGTCAGGCCGCACAGAAGGGCGATGGGAGCGATCAGATCCATGGGGCACCGGCTACAGCGGTTGCGGCGAACCGCGGTGCGGGTCTAACCGGCACGCGGCTGCTCACGAATCCAGCCCCACGAAGCCGAGGAACCCGAGGCTCATGATGCCGGCGGTGATCAGGGCAATGGGCGCGCCCTGGAAGGGGGCCGGTACATCGGCGCCTTCCAGGCGTTCGCGAACGGCGCCGAAGAGTGCCATCACCAGGGAAAAGCCGGCGGCCGCACCGGCGCTGAAGACCATGGTGCCCAGCAGCGAAAGATCGCTGCCCACCGCCAGCAGGGCGACGCCGAGCACCGCGCAGTTGGTGGTGATCAGCGGCAGATAGATGCCCAGGCTTCCGTGCAGCAGGGGGCTCGTGGCGCGAACGTACATCTCCGTGTATTGCACGACGCCGGCAATCACCACGATGAAGACGATGATGTTCAGCCAGGTCAGCCCCAGGGGCACGAGCAGCCCGTGATAGACGAAGAAACAGACCGTAGCCGACAGAGTGAGCACGAATGTGGTTGCCAACCCCATGGCGAGCGCTGTCGACAGGCTCCTGGTCACGCCCATGAAGGGGCAGAGCCCCAGGAACTGGGCCAGGACGAAGTTGTTGACGAGCAGTGCGCCGATGAGGATGAGAGCCAGTTCGCCCAGTTATCGTACCTCCATGCCGGGGACGGCGCCGCTGTCCGGCCCGATCAGGAAAAGATCCTCCCCACCGGGCCCCGCTGCCAGCACCATGCCCTCGGAAGTGCCGAATCGCATCTTGCGCGGCGCCAGGTTGGCCACCACCACCACGAGCCTGCCCACCAGGTCCTGGGGTTGCGGGTACGCAGATCGGATGCCGGCGAAGACGGTGCGTTCCGCATCGCCCAGATCGACGGTCAACTCGAGCAGCTTGTCGGCGCCATCGACGGTGCGGGCGGCCAGCACCGAGGCCACCTTGAGTTCGACCTTGGCGAACTCGTCGATCGAGATGGTTGCAGCGGTGGCGGGTTCCGGCCCCTGCGCTTGCTGCTCGGCCTCCGCCTTCGAAGCCTCCACCAGTGCGTCCAGGTCTTTCTTTTCCATGCGCTTGAAAAGCGGCTCGAACCGGCCGATCCGGTGGCTCGAGAGGGGCGTTTCGACGTCATCCCAGGCGAAGGGCTCGACGTTCAGGAATTGACGGGCCGATTCCGCCATGGCCGGCAGGATGGGTTGCAGGTAGATGGCGAGCACCCGGAACAGGTTGATGCCCTGGCTGCAGATCGCCTGCATCTCGTCCTGCCGGTCGGGGATTGCGGCCAGCTTCCAGGGTTCGTGGCGGGCGATGTACTGATTGGCGAGGTCGGCGAGTTCGGTGATCAGGCGCACGGCCCTGGAAGTGGCGCTGTTTTCGAAGTGTTCCTCGAGTTCTGGCTTCACTTCGACGAAACGTGCCCAGAGCGCCGCATCGTGCAGCTCGGCCGAGAGTTGCCCGTCGAACCGCTTGCCGATAAAGCCCGCGCAGCGGCTGGCGATGTTCACCACCTTGCCGACCAGGTCGCTGTTCACCCGTTGCGCGAAGTCGTCGAAGTTGATGTCGAAGTCGTCGATCGTCCCGTTCAGCTTGGTGGCGTAGTAATAGCGCAGGCACTCGGGGTCGACGTATTTCAGGCAGGTCTCGGCGTTGATCAGGGTGCCCTTGGACTTGGACATCTTGGCGCCGTTGACCGTGATGAAGCCGTGGGTGTGGATGCGCGTGGGTGTCCGGAACCCGGCGCCGTCCAGCACTGCCGGCCAGAACAGGGCGTGGAAGTTGACGATGTCCTTGCCGATGAAGTGGTGCACCTCGGTCTCTTCTGCGGTTTCCGGCGACCAGAAATCCTCGAACCGGACCTCGCCGCCGGTTTCGACCAGGTTCCTGAAGCTCGCCATGTAACCGATGGGCGCGTCCATCCAGACGTAGAAGTACTTGTCTTCGGTGCCCGGCACCAGAAAACCGAAGTAGGGCGCATCGCGGGAGATGTCCCAGGGGCGCAGGCCCGCGTCGAGCCACTCGGAGAGCTTGTTGGCTACCTCCGGCTGCACGGCGCCGCTTCGCGTCCAGTCTTTCAGGAAATTGCTGTATTGGGGCAGGTCGAAGAAATAATGCGGAGAACTCCTGACAACCGGTTCCGCCCCGGACAAGAGCGAGCGGGGGCTCTTCAATTCGATGGCGTTGTAGGTCGCCCCGCAGGCATCGCAATTGTCGCCGTACTGGTCTTCGGCGCCGCAACGCGGGCAGCCGCCCTTGACGAATCGGTCGGCCAGGAACAGCTCGCGCTCGGGATCGAAGAGTTGCTCCACGTCCCGGGTAAAGATCAGGCCGGCGTCGAACAGGCGCTGGTAGATCAGTTCGCAGAGCTCGCGATTCTCCCGGGAGTGGGTGGAATGGTAGTTGTCGTGGGCGATGTGGAAACCCTCGAAGTCGCGCACGTGTTCCTGACGCATGCCCTCGATCATGACCTCGGGGTCGACCCCGTCCCGTTCCGCCTTCAGCATGGTGGCGGTGCCATGGGTGTCGTCGGCGCAGACGTGGATGCACTCGTTGCCGCGCAGTCGCTGGTAGCGCACCCAGATGTCCGACTGAATGTGCTCAAGCAGGTGGCCGACGTGGATCGGGCCGTTGGTGTACGGCAACGCGGTGGTGACCAGTATGCGGCGGCTCATGGTTCGGTCAGCCGGTCGGTTCGTCGGTGGTCGTTGCCAGCCCGGCAAGATTAGCGAAAACGCGAGGCACCCCGGCAGAAGAGCAAGTGCCTGCCGTGCTCGACAGTTCCTCGGGCGCGCAGTGGGAGACGCCCCTCGTTCTTGTTTCTATTGGCGACTGCGTTGATTCGTTCATGAATGGCGCCGGTCGCAGCCGGTTTGCGTTGAGCGGCGCGCACTATACCGCATGCGGGGACGCAACCCTATAATGGCCCCCCTGCCGCAAAACCACTCCGAGCCGGAGGCGCGTTCCGCCCCATGAAAGTCGAGCAGTTCAACGATCCTTACCTGGCGAAACCGTGGCAGGGCCTCGGCGCCCGGGTGCTGTCGAGCGGCAGCCGTGTTTCCGTCACGCTCGGTTACCCGGCGGCGGGGTTCACGGACACGCTGACCGAACAACTGAAGGCTTACCTGAACGCCGACAGCCTCGACCTGGAGGTGCGTTTCGACCCCCCGACGAGCCGCGGTTTTGCCCAGGTGAAGCACGTCATTGCGGTGGCCTCGGGCAAGGGTGGCGTCGGCAAGTCGACCACCGCGGTGAATCTGGCCCTGGCGCTCGACAAGGAGGGCGCGAAGGTGGGGTTGCTCGATGCCGACATCTACGGCCCCAGCCAGGGCATGATGCTCGGGGTTGCACCAGGTCGCCGGCCGGAGATCAGGGACGAGAAGCTCTTCGTGCCCATCCGGGCGCACGGGCTCGAGACCATGTCGATGAGCTTTCTCGTGGAGGAGAACACGCCCATGGTCTGGCGCGGCCCCATGGCCACCGGCGCGCTGCAGCAGTTGCTGATGCAGACCGATTGGCAGGAACTCGACTACCTCATCGTCGACATGCCGCCCGGCACCGGCGACATCCAGTTGACGCTCTCGCAGAAAGTCCCGGTTTCCGGGGCCGTTATCGTCACCACGCCCCAGGACATTGCCCTGCTCGATGCGCGCAAGGGAATCGAGATGTTCCGCAAGGTGGATATCCCGGTACTCGGTGTGGTGGAGAACATGAGCCTGTACCGGTGCCCCGAATGCGGCGCCTCGAGCCACCTGTTCGGCGCCGGCGGCGGAGAGCGGGTGGCGGCGGAATTCGGCGTGCCGTTGCTCGGCGAATTGCCCCTGGCAACGGATATCCGGGAACAGGCAGACGGCGGGCGCCCGACGGTGGCGGCAGACCCGGATGGCGCGAACGCGGCACTGTATCGCGATGCCGCCCGCTTCATGGCCGCGCGGCTGTGGGACATCGACTCGCCGGCCCAGCCCGCCATCGGCATCAGCGACGACTGATGAGCATCAAGTCCGACCGGTGGATTCGGGAGATGGCCGAAGGCGGCATGATCGAGCCGTACGAGCCAAACCAGGTCAGGCAGGGGGACAACGGCAAGGTCATCTCCTTCGGCACCTCGAGCTACGGTTACGACGTGCGCTGCGCGCCGGAATTCAAGGTGTTCACCAACATCCACTCGGCCACCGTCGACCCGAAGCGCTTCGATGAGCGCAGCTTCGTCGACGTGCACGGCGACGCCTGCGTCATCCCCCCGAATTCCTTCGCCCTGGCGTCCACCGTCGAGTACTTTCGCATCCCGCGGGATGTGCTGACCATCTGTCTCGGCAAGTCCACCTACGCCCGCTGCGGCATCATCGTCAACGTCACGCCCCTCGAACCGGAGTGGGAGGGCCACGTCACCCTCGAGTTCTCGAACACCACCAACCTGCCGGCAAGAATCTACGCCAACGAGGGCGCCGCGCAGATGATCTTCTTCCAGTCCGACGAGAGTTGCGAAGTGTCCTACAAGGACCGCGGCGGCAAGTATCAGGGGCAACGCGGCGTCACGCTGCCGAAACCCTGAACGATGGCACGCATTCCCGATCATGAAGCCCGCATGCGTCGAGCTAACCCGAATCCGACACCAACTTTCGTCGCGAGGGCGTCGACGTCCGCAGCAGGATGTTGGTGACGGATGCGGGCCAAGATCAATTTGTTTTTCCATCGAACCGCAATCGCCATGATCGATCCCTCCCGAATTTCCACTCCAGTCGCGCCGGGCCGGTCCTGAGGTCGCCACCGATGCCTGAAAGAGAAAACGCACAACATGCTCGATGACGCCATAGAACGCTTCGACCGCGCACTGAAGACGCTGACCGGCAGCCGCGCCGCCGAGCGGGAAAACCCGGCGGCGGCGATGGAGGATGCGCCGCTGGACGAGAAGGAACGCAAGCATGCCGCCGGCCTGATGCGGGTCAATCACACCGGAGAGGTGTGCGCCCAGGCCCTATACGAAGGCCAGGCGCTGACCGCCCGGGACGATGCGGTGCGCGAACGGTTGCTGAGCGCCGCCGGCGAGGAGGCAGACCACCTCGCCTGGTGCGCCGAACGCCTCGACGAACTCGACAGCAGGCCCAGCGTGTTGAACCCGCTCTTCTATGCTGCCTCCTATGCGATGGGTGCAGTGACCGGAATGATCGGCGACAAGGTCAGCCTCGGGTTTGTCGAGGCCACCGAAGACCAGGTGTGCGAACATCTCGAACGCCACCTCGATGCACTGCCCGAGCAGGACGCAAAAAGCCGCGCCATCGTCGAACGCATGCACGAGGAGGAGGCCCGGCACGGCAGCGAGGCGCTGGAAATGGGCGGGGAGGTGTTCCCCGAGCCGGTGAAACGCGCCATGACGCTGCTCTCCCGCGTCATGACGGAGACCACTTACCGGGTCTGAACGCCCGCGGTCGAGCCGCGGTCAGAGTGGCCCGGGTATCTCACCGACTTCGTGCTGCAAGCGCCGCTGCACTCGCGCAAGCGCAGCGTGTTTTTCTTTTGCGCGTTCCGAACCCGGCGCGCCATTCGGCGAGTCGTATGCACGTACCGCATACCGGTTCTCGGAGCCGGATCGAAGCAAGGGTCCCTCATGATGATTAATTCAATAAAATCAGTCATTTGGGTAGCTTGTTCCATGAAAACTGGAACGGCTGCTGCGGGAAAAACGAGTCGCCGACGACTCGAGCAGGCCTCAGGAAAACAACTCGCGCAAGGCCGCTCCCGGGTCCGGTGCGCGCATGAATGCCTCGCCGACCAGAAAGGCGTACACGCCCCGATCGAGCATGGCCCGTACGTCCCTTTTCCGGTGAATGCCGCTTTCCGTGACCACCGTCACGCCCTCGGGGACGGCATCGAGCAACTCGAAGGTCGTCGCCAGGCTGGTTTCGAAGGTTTTCAGGTTGCGGTTGTTGATGCCGACGAGCCCCGGTTGCAGAGATAGCGCAGCTTCCAGTTCCTCGCGGTCGTGTACTTCGATCAACACATCGAGCCCGAGGCTTTCGGCCAGTTCGGCCAGCGACTTCAGTTCCTCGAATTCCAGGGCGCTCACGATCAGCAGCACGCAGTCGGCGCCGAGCGACCGCGCCTCGTAGACCTGATACGGGTCGAGGATGAATTCCTTGCGCAGCACCGGCAGCGATACGGCGCTTCGTGCGGCTTGCAAGTGCGCATCGGCGCCCTGGAAGTACTTCGTGTCGGTCAGCACGGACAGGCAGGCGGCCCCCGCCGCTTCGTAGCCCTGCGCGATGGCGGGTGGGTCGAATTCGGCGCGTATGACGCCCTTGCTGGGCGAAGCCTTCTTGATTTCCGCAATCACGGCGGCCTCGCCGGCCGCGGTTTTTCGCAGGAGCGCATCGCGAAAACCGCGGGGAGGAGGCAGCTGCTCGGCGCTCTCGCGCAAGGCGGCCAACGGCAGAGCGCCCTTGCGGGCCTCGACCTCCTTGCGCTTGTGCGCCAGGATTTCATCCAGCACGGTGGCCATGGCTAATGCGGGGATACGCCTGCCCGACAAGACAAGAGCGCCCGGGTGCAAGCTCGACCCGTCCGTAAACGTGAACCGCGAATCGAGTCGCAACGCTCACCGACTGTCGTCGCGAGGGCGCCTCGGCACACTCGCGACGACAGTCGGTGAAATCTGCGGGCCAAGGCCGCAGCAGGCAGTCGGTTGGACGTGCGGGCGCTCGGTCCGGCGTGTTGCCGCTCGTGACTCATGGCTCGCCCATCAGGCTGGTAATGCGAACGAACTCGTCCAGGCGTTCCTTGGCGAGGCCGGATGCGATGGCATCCTGCGCCATGGTAACGCCGTTGGCGAAGCTGGTCGCGAGACCCGCCACATAGATTCCCGCGCCGGCATTGAGGGCAACCACGTCTGCCGCCGCGGAGTCCGGCCGGGTGAGCGAATCCTTGAAGAGGCCGAGACTGGCCTCGACCGAATCGGCGCGCAGGCCGTCGGTACTGTGGCCGGAAATGCCGAAATCGTCCGGCGCGATCTCGTATTCGTCGATTGTGCCCGCCTTCAGTTCGCAAACCCGGGTGGGGCCTTGGGGCGCAATCTCGTCGAGCCCGCGGCTGTGCACCACCAGTACGTGCTCGCTGCCGAGCAGTTTCGCCACTTCGGCCAGGGTGCGCTGCCAGTTGGCGCTGAACACGCCCAGCACCTGCCGCCTGGCGCCCGCGGGATTGGTCAAGGGCCCCAGCACGTTCATGAGTGTTGCCGCGCCCAGTTCCCGGCGCACCGGGGCGGCGTGCCGGATGGCCCCGTGGTGGGCCTGGGCGAACATGAATCCCACCCCGATTTCGGTGATGCAGTGCGCCACCTGGGCTGGGGTCAGGCCGATATTGGCGCCGGCCGCTTCGAGCACGTCGGCACTGCCGCTGAAACTCGTCATCTTGCGGTTGCCGTGCTTGGCGACGTGAGCCCCGGCCGCCGCGGCGGTGAAGGCAGCTGCCGTGGAGATGTTGAAGAGCTTGACGCCGCTGCCGCCGGTGCCGCAGGTATCGATCAGGTTGGGTACGTCCACGTCCACCCGCGTGGCGAATTCACGCATCGTCTGGGCAGCCCCGGCCACCTCTTCGGCGGTTTCGCCCTTGACGCGCAATGCCGCGAGCAGGCCGCCGATCTGTGCCGGCGTCGCCTCGCCGGACATCACCTGGCGGAACACCGCCCCCGTCTCTGCCTGATCGAGGCTGCCGCCGTCGAAAAGCCGGCTCAAAGCATCTTCAATGCGCATGGCCTGTGCCCCCTGCGCGCTGGCCCGCGGACGAGAAAGCAACAAAGTCACGCTGAGAGAGAACCGGTGTGCGGTGCGCGTATCCGGCGCTGTTAGGGCTCACGCTTGCGCCTATCGTAGCGGTAAGCGCCGCCGCCTGGTGCGTCGCATGCACGTACCGCATACCGGTTCTCGGTGCCGGATCCAAGGTGAGGATTCGTTGGTTCACGAATTCAATAAAATCAATTGCTTGGAAAAGTGTTCCATGAAAGCGGGAGCGCCAGAAACCGGCGTTGCCCGGATTGGCGTTCATGCGGCCCCCTCCAGGAAGTTGCGCAAGAGATCGTGCCCCACCTTCGTGAATAGCGATTCCGGGTGGAACTGTACCCCTTCGATGGGATATTCGCGATGGCGCACACCCATGATCTCGTCGAATTCGCCGTCGCGTTCCGTCCACGCCGTGACTTCCAGGCAGTCCGGCAGCGATTCCTTTGCGACGATCAGCGAGTGATAACGGGTGGCCTCGAACGGCTCGGGCAGCCGAGAGAACACACGCTCGCCCCTGTGGTGAATCATGGAGGTCTTGCCGTGCATCACTTCCCGGGCCCGCACCACATCGCCGCCGAACGCCTGCCCGATGCTCTGATGCCCGAGGCAGATGCCCAGCAGCGGCGTCGTCGGGCCGAACCGCCTGACCGCATCGATGGAGATGCCGGCGTCGTCGGGGGTGCAGGGCCCCGGCGAGACGACGATGCGCTCCGGCTGCAGCGCCTCGATCTGTTCCAGGGTGATCTCGTCGTTGCGGTGAACCACCACCTCGGCGCCCAGTTCACCCAGGTACTGCACGACGTTGTAGGTAAAGGAATCGTAGTTGTCGATCATGAGCAGCATGGCGTCTACTCCAGCGTGGCGAACCCGGATGCTGCAATGGCGGCAGCGCGGAAGATGGCCCGGCCCTTGTTCATGCTTTCCTTCCACTCGAGCCGGGGGATGGAGTCGGCAACGATGCCGCCCCCCGCTTCGACGTAGAGCTTGCCGTCCTTGACCACGGCCGTGCGGATGGCGATGGCGGTATCCATGTTGCCGTTCCAGGCCAGGTAGCCCACGGCGCCCCCGTACACGCCGCGCTTGACCGGCTCGAGTTCGTCGATGATCTCCATGGCGCGAATCTTGGGCGCACCGGAGAGGGTTCCCACGGGCAGGCTGGCCCGCAGCAGGTCCATGGCGGTCTTGTCGGGCCGCAGCTTGCCCACCACGTGGCTTGCGATGTGCATGACGTGGGAGTAGCGCTCGATGGCGAACTGCTCGGTGACCTTTACCGAGCCGGTCTCGCATACACGGCCGATGTCGTTGCGGCCGAGGTCGATGAGCATCAGGTGCTCTGCGATCTCTTTCGGGTCGGCGAGCAGTTCCCGCTCCATGGCCGCGTCTTCCTCCGGCGTGTGGCCCCGTCGGCGCGTGCCCGCCAGTGGCCGATTGAAGGCGATGCCGTTTTCCAGGCGCGCCAGAATCTCGGGCGACGAGCTGACGATCTTGAAATCGCCGAGATCCATGAAGTACATGTAGGGAGAGGGGTTCAGGCTGCGCAGAGCCCGGTACAGGTCTACCGGCTCGGCGGCGAAGGGAATCGACATCCGCTGCGCCAGCACCACCTGCATGACATCGCCCGCCCGGGTGTATTCCCGAATTCGGTCCACGGCGGCCTTGAACGCCTCTTCGCCGAACTCCGAGACGAAATGGCTCTCGACCAGCGGGTTCTTCGTGCCTTCCGGTGCACGGGTAACGGTCGTGCCGGCCGGCGCCGCGGAAACCGCCAGGGCTCGGGCCCGCTCCCGCAATCGTGCTTCGGTTTTCGCACGAATGCCGGGTTCAGCGGGGTCCACGAGGTCGATCAACTGCATTCGGCCCTTGAGACGGTCGAAGACGATGACTTCTTCGGAAACCATGAGCACCGCGTCCGGGGTGCCCAGCGGATCGGGCGGCGTGCTGTGCTGCAGCCGCTTCTCGACGTAGCGGACGCAGTCGTAGCCGAAGTATCCCACCAGGCCGCCGTAGAATCGGGGGAGTTCCGGGTGAGGCGCCACCCGGTAGCGGGCCTGGAATGCCTCGATGAAGGCCAGCGGGTCTTCCACTTCCAGGTCTTCGCGGACATCGCCGTCGGTCGTCACGGTGACCCGCCGATCCGTCACCTTGAGCACGGTCCGGCAGGGCAGCCCGATGATCGAGTAGCGCCCCCACTGCTCGCCTCCCTGGGCGGATTCCAGCAGGTAGGAGTGTGGCCCCCTGGCGATTCTCAGGTAGACGGACAAGGGAGTGTCGAGGTCGGCAAGCGTTTCGAACACGACAGGAACCCGGTTGTATCCCTCGGCGGCCAGCCGGGCAAAATCATCGTCGGCGTGCATGGGTGTTTCTCTTGCGGAGTGCGGTGGAGAGCGGGAGCCACCGCCCCCAGTTAGCGACTGCCGGACAACGGGCGCAGACTAATTGAGGAGCGATGGAGAAGCAACGGACCGTCGCGGTCAGTGGCAATCCGGCTTCAACGCCAGTTCCCTGCTGCCCTCGCCGGCATAGGAACAGCAAGGCTAAGCGGGTTAGAGGGGAAACAACCGCAAGCGCAGTTGCAGGGCGTGAGGCACTACGATACGGCCATTGGAGTCAGCATGGCGACCATTCAGCCAGTTGCTGATCGCGCTTCAGCACCGATTGCTGGATTATCAATCCCTCGAATACGTTTTCGAAGGTCAGCTTCTCGTAGCGGGGAACGAGTCTCTTGGCGGCGAGTTCGTATGAGGCGACGACGTCCCTCACGGTGAAGTCATCAGGCCCGCTGGATTCGTACACGTGCTTGTTCTCGGGCATTAGCGAAAACCAACCAAGGCCGGCAATTCAAGACACCCGGATTCAGTCACCCGTAGAAACCCGGGACACGGGGACATGTACGAATTGGCGATGATTGGACAAGTCGTTCGGACGCCAGGTCCGAACGTACGGCTTCCGTCAGGCGAAATCGTTCCTCGATCAAATCCATCACCGCCAGCAGCATGGCGACTTTGTGAGGGCTGGCGTGTGTCCCCTCCATGTGCAGGTTCAACTGGGAAAAGGCAGCTTCGTAATATTGGAGTGACATCGGGTCCCGATTTTGCTGCAAGCGATGCATCTTGGGAAGCATGGCGGGGCATTCGTCCGAGAGGCTTAGAGTACTGCTGCGTGCGCGCGAACAGTCATGGGACTGCGCGTAGCAATGGCGCAGGTTAAGCTGTATTCAAATCGGCGCCAATTCGGGTGGAGTGATTACCCGTCGCAGGATTATTCTACTAAGAGAACGCTCATGCCCTTGAACGCAAGAATGGTCGGGAAATCCACCGACCCCATCTTCCATGACGTGGATGCCCGCTGGCTGATGGCCTACGCGGCGGGTATCGGCGACCTGAACCCGCGTTACCTGGATACCGAGGCGCAGACGGTGGTGGCTCATCCGCTGTTCCCGGTCTGCCTGGAGTGGCCGGTGGTTCTGGCGGCCGGCCGGCTTCCCGGCTACGAGTCGGTTACTTTGGATGAAGGCGCCCGGGGCGTGCACGCGGCCCATGATGTCCGTCTCTACCGGCCGATTCATGCGGGGATGCGCCTGGCTACCCGCGCCACCGTGGTCGGTCTCGAAGCGAAGGCGCCTGGCGCCGTGCACACCACCCGTCTGGATACGGTGGACGAGGCAAGCGGCGAACGGGTGGCTCGCTCGTTCAACATCGGCATCTACCGCGGTGTCGAGATCGAGGGCGAACCAAGGGTAGACGATGCCCCGCCGCCACCGCTTGCCGAGGCGAATTCCGGGGCGGGCGCGGCCTGGCGGCTCGATGTGCCCGCTAATGCGGCACACGTCTACACGGAATGTGCGCGCATCTGGAACCCGATCCATACCGACCGGGCGTTTGCGCTGGCCGCCGGCTTGCCCGACATCATCCTGCACGGTACCGCGACCATGGCCATGGCGGTCAGCAAGCTGGTCGATGAATGTCTCGGTGGCGACCCGACGCGGGTGCGCCGCCTCGGCGGCCGGTTCGCGGCGATGGTGCCGATGCCGTCCACGCTGTCGCTCGAGGTCACCGGCAGGGCCGACGGCGGGGTTTTCTACGAACTGCTGAACGGCGACGGCCAGCCGGCTATTCGCGGCGGGTATATCGGTTTCGAATGACCCAAACTCCCGTGCGGATGCTTGGCTGAACTGGCCCGCATGGCTTACCGACTTTCGCCGCGAGGGCGTCGACGTTTCGTCGCTGAAGCACAACGCGCAGGGCGAGTGCATCGGCCGCGCTCCTACCTGACGATCTGGCCGCGCACCGACAGCCTTCCGGTGGTCTCCCGGCGCTGGCAGGGGGGCTCGGCGCTGGACTGCGCCCACGAAGCGCGACTGGACAAGATCGTCTCTGACTTTGGCCAGAACGCGAAATTCGGCTGCACGCGGGACATCGCCAAGAGCATAACCTGACGGCGTATACTGCTGGCTGAACACCGGAGAAGTCACATCATGAAGAGCGACTTCGACAACATTCCACAGATTCCCGCCATCTTTGGCCCGGCCAGGCAGATCGCCTACGTGGTGGACGACATCGACCGGGCGATCGCGGCCTGGAACGACGAGTACCAGGTGGGCCCCTTCATGGTCACCCGCAAGGCCACGCCCTTGAACAATGCCTACTACCGCGGCGAAAAGGCGCAGACCACCAAAGTCAACCTGGCCTTCGCCTACGTGGATGACATGCAACTGGAGTTGATCGAACTGATCGGCGACACCCCAGGCCTCTACAAGGAGTTCATCGACCGCGGCGACTACGGCGTCAATCACTACGCGGTACTGGTGGAAAACTTTGCCGAAGCTTACAAGTGGGCCCTGAACAATGGCTGGCAACCGGTCATTGACGCCGGCATCGACGGTCTGGCCCGCATGTCCTACATTGAAAGTCCCGACAAGAGCATGGTGCTGGAAGTGATTGAATGGAACCCACTCACCCGCCCCTACTTCAACGGCCTGGCGAACTTGGTGAAGTCGGCCGATCCCAAGCAGTTGATGCACGACTTCGATATCCAGGAACTGACACCGAAACTGGCGGTCTTTACCGGGCTCGTCAAGTTCGGCCTGAAAAAGCTATTCGGCCAGGCGAATGAAACCCGCCGCTACATTCTGAACACCTGACCCAAATCCACCACCGACATTCGTCGCGAGGGCGTCGACGTTTCGTCGCTGAAGCACAACGCGCAGGGCGAGAGCATCGGCATCTGCAGCAGGACACGGGTGAGCCATGCGGGCGAGCCCTTCCTGTTGCCGGGCCTGACCTCTTCCGGCCGAGCCCCGGGTTTCCATTGGACGGGGGTGCTGCCTGCCGACCCTCGCCCATCAGCCGCGCTGCTTTGCTGCGAGTTCGCGTTCGAGCTCGGCGATGCGGGTCTGGGCTGCGCGAGCTTCGGCCAGCAACTCCACTCGGTTGGGCAGGTAGTTCCCGCTGACCGGGTCGAAAAACCGCAGGTCCTTGCCGCGCAGGCAAAGGTCGAGCCCCAGCGTTTCGCTGCGCATCGTCAAGCTGCCTTCGGGCGACTCGACCCCGGGAATCGGTTCGTAGACTTCCCTGGTAAGACGGTAGCCGGCCAGCGCCGGCTGCATGAAGTTCGCGTGCGGGTCGTGCAGCCAGTACTCGCCGACGCCGAGCGCGGCGTAGCGGTCGCGCTTCGGGCCCAGGTCGGTGCGCCAGGTGCTCGGGGATACCACTTCGAGCACGAAATCGGGCATGCCGCCGGGCTCTTCCCAGACCTTGTAGGTGTCGCGCATGCGATGACCGCCGTTCATCACCACGTACATGTCGGGCGCGATGCAATTCTTGGGATTTCCTTCCTCCAGATAGATGAACAGGTCCCCCGTGACGTAGACCTCCGAGCGCGGCAGGAAATGCGCCCGCACGGCATTGACGGCGTATCGGTAGAAATCCCCCTGATAGTCGCTGTCGGGCATCGGTTGGTCGTCCGTCACCGGGTATTCAATGACGGGTAAACGGACGGGCTCGACCATGGGCGCGACCTCCGTGGCGATTGCGCGTACGACGACGCTTTGCCGACGACACTAGCATAGGGGTACCTGTTCGGGAACTGTTGGAGTCCTCGATTATCGGTGCCTGGATTTGGCGGCAAAGGCGAGAATCCAGGCACTACCCGTGGGCATGAATGGATGCTCCCTGTGGGAAATCGACCCGACCACTTGGAAAAAGCGTTCCATGAAAGCGGGGCGCGCAGGAATGCCGGAAGGCGCCGCAAGTCAAGTGCACGGGCCCTTTCCGTTTCAATGGAGAGGCTGCTATCGTGCCGGCAAAGGCAGTCTGCATGAGTCGAAATCCCCTTCGACGAGCCGAGGCAAACGTCCGGCGTCAGGGAAGCGGTTTGAAATGATTTACCTTTACTGGGTTCTGGCGTTCGTCGCAGCGCTGGGGTTTGCCGCCATCTTCATCCCAGAGAGCGCGTCGACCACAGGCACGGCACACTTCGACGCGAACATCGAAACCGTCTGGTCGGTGTACACGGACTTTGCGAGCCAGCCGGAATGGCGTGAGGATGTCGTCTCGGTGGAATTCAAGGACGGCGAACGCGAATGGGTCGAGACCGTGCGCCCCGGAAACATAAAAATCCACTTTCGGGTCGACGAATTCGAACCACCCACCAGGCTCGTGCTCGCCATGGAAAGCCCAGGTGTATTCCAGGGAAGCTATACGGCCACATTCGAAAAGAGCGAAAACGGAACGAAAGGCGTGTTCACCGAAAGCTCGACGTCTCTGAGTTTCTTCTCGAAAGTCATGCGGTTCGTCTTTGTCAGCCAGGCCGCATTGATCGACAAGTATTCCGAGGAAGCCCGTAGCGAGATTGCGCGTCGCAACGGCAACCTTCACCAGACACCATGAACGAACCGGGAGCCGGAACCATGACAAACTTTGAAGATCTTGTGCTCGTTGCCATCCGGGATGGCATTGCGGAAGTGACCCTCAATCGGCCGGAGGCCATGAATGCGCTGAGCGCAGACCTGCGGGCGCGAATTGCGGAAGTGTTCGAATCGCTGCAGCAGGACGAAACCGTCGAGGTGGTCATACTCACCGGTGCGGGTCGTGCCTTCTGCGCCGGTCTCGACCTCAAGGAAATCGGCGGCGAAGTGCAAGCCGAACAGCCACGGGGGCCCGAAAACATGCTGCGCGCCATCAGTTCCATGACCAAACCGATCATTGGCGCCATCAACGGTCACGCCGTGACGGGAGGGTTCGAACTGGCGCTCATGTGCGACATTCTCATCGCTTCCACCGAAGCGAGCTTCGCCGATACCCATGCCCGCGTGGCGGTCGTTCCGGGCTGGGGGCTTTCTCAAAGGCTGCCGCGGCTCATCGGCATCAGCCGCGCCAAGGAGCTTTCCCTGACCGGCAATTACCTCGACGCGGCGACCGCCTGCGAGTGGGGTCTGGTGAATCGCATCACCGAGCCGGAAGCACTGCTGCCCGCCGCTCGCAGCGTTGCCGCCGACATCTGCAGCACCGACCGCAGGACCCGCACGACCATCAAGCAGATCATGGACGAAGGCTGGAACTCGACCCTGGAGCATGGCCTCGAAAGCGAAGCCGCAGCTACCCGGGCACAGGGCATCTCGGCAGACTTCATCCGTCGGCAACGAAGCGCGATTCAGGCCCGGGCGCGAACGGCTCTCCGTCAGGAATAGACTTGGTATTCGCGGTTCGCGGCTACGGACGAGGACGCGAAAGCAACAAAGGCGCGCTGGGAGAGAGCCGGTGCCCGGTCGCGAGATACGATGTTAAATTTGTATAATCAAATCAAAGAGTTATGAATTTTTCCATGAAAGCTAGTCGAAAGCGTAACGCACTTCTGCGCCGTAGGTGGCCGGCGGTCCGTAGCGGCTCACTTCTTCCCCGAAAAACGGGATGATGTTGGTTCGATACAGTTCATCCGTGATGTTCTTGCCCCAGATCGACACCGACCACGGGGCGCCTTCCGGGGCCAGGGTGAGCCGCCCGTTCAGAAGGCCGTAGGAATCCTCGAAGTTGAGGTTCGCCGGTTGCCAGGGCAGCTTGTCCTGCCAGTTGTAACCGAGGTACAGGCGCAGTGCGTCGCCCCATTGCCCGAGGTTCATGGTGTAGTCGAGGCCGATGCTGAACTGGGCCTCGGGCGTTCTCTGCAAGGCGTTGCCGGAACTGTCGACGCCGCTGGCCTCGACGAAGTCGACGTACTCCGTATCGAGCAGTGTCGCGGAAACGTCGATCAGCAGCCGGTCGCCGGCGGCGACGGTCAGCTCTGCCTCGATGCCCATGATTTCGGCATCCGCGGCGTTCTCCGTAAGGTTGCAGAGGCAGTCCTGATTGGTCTGTTCGACCTGCAGATCGGTGTAATCCATATAGAACGCCGCCCCGTTCAGGCGCACCCGGCCCCCGGCGAATTCGCTTTTCAGGCCCAGTTCGAAGTTGGTCACCTCTTCGGGACGCGTCGGGAAGCTGGCGGCGAAGGCCGAGTTGGGCGTGTCCTGGAAATAACCGCCCTTGAAGCCGGTGGAGACGGTGGCGTACAGGAACAGGTCGTCGTTGGGGGTGTACTCCAGCGTTGCCTGGGGCGTCGCCTTTTTCCAGGTTGCGCCGTAGGCGGTTTCGAACGGCCCCTGCAGCGGCGTCAATGGCACGGGGTCTGCGGGGTTGAAACGATCGCCGGTCAGCACCTGCACGCCGCGGATGTCGCCTTCCTTCTTGTCGCTCGTCCAGCGCAGCCCCACCTTTGCCTTGAAGGTGTCGGTGAATTGCCAGCCGACCTGGCCGAATGCCGCAAAGTTGGTGATTTCCCCATAGTTGTACCAGTGGCTTTCGCCGCTCAGCGTGGGCAGCACGCCGGTGATGTTCTCGCCGACGAACCGGTCGACCTTGTCGATTTCATCGCGCTTGAAATAGAGGCCGACGATCCAGTCCATGCGCGAATCGCCGGTGGACGCCAGACGCAGTTCCTGGCTGAAGGCGCTGATGTCCGCCTCTTCGTTCACCGGTTCGGAGAAAAAGAACGTGGCGGCCGTGGGGTCGAATGCCAGAAAGTCCGCGAACGTGACGCCGAACACCTCCGGGTAGTCGAAGATGTCGGGGCCGCCCCCGGTCTGGTCGTAATGATTGTCGGCGCGGGCATCGCGGTACCCGGTGATCGAGGTGAACGCAAAGCCGTCGAATTCCTTTTCGACGCGCAGCATCAGCCCGGTGGACTCACGGTCGAGGTATTGCTGGACAGGGGCGGCATTGCCTGCGTAAATGGTCTCTTCCGGCACGCTCTCGTACGGGTCGGTCAAGCCCAGGAAGGCGCGCATGCGGCTCCAGGGCCGGGGACGAAAACCGCCGGTCTGGCCGTCGGACACCGCGACGACGTTGATGCCGTTGGAGGAATCCTCGTTGTGATCCACCACCAATCGCCCACTCCAACCGCCTGCATCGGGCTGGAACAGCAACTGCGCGCGAAACTGGATCGATTCCAGGTCGTCGAGGCGCCGGTCGTGCAGAACGTCTTTCGCATAACCGTCGTGCCATCGGCCCTGGAACGATACCCGCCCGGCCCAGGCATCGCCGAGCCCCCCGGTGACGTAGCCGGACATCAGGCGCGAGTCGTAGTTGCCGCCGCCCACCGTCAGCGACCCGGAGTTCTCGAACTCGGGTTTGGCGGTGACGATGTTCAGCGCACCACCGACGACGCTCTTGCCGAGCAGCACCCCCTGGGGCCCGCGGATGACTTCGACGCGTTCGATGTCGTAGAAATCCATGTTCATGCCGCCGTTGCGGCCGATGTAGATCTCGTCGACGAAGGTGCCCACCGCGGCCTCGCCCGAAGGCGAATCCAGCCGGGTGTTGGTGATGCCGCGGATGTTCAGTTCCAGGTCGACCGGCGAGTTGCCGCCGGTCAGCCCCAGTGACGAAACCGAAGCGGCCAGGTCGTCCACGGAGAAAATGCGATTCCTCGCCAGCGTCTCGCCGGTCAGTGCGCTGATGGCGACGGGCGCCGACTGCAACCCGACTTCGCGCTTCTGGGCGGTAACGACGATCTCTTCGAGCACCTGCGCCTCGGCGGCTGCAACCCCGAGTATCATTGTCAGGGCTGACAAAATGACGGCCAGCGACTGCTGACGTCGATGGGTAGCTGTAATTCTCACGGTCTGTTTCCTCCCTCGCTTTGCAAGCCGTTTCGATGCCGAGCAGCGACGGCCCGGTTCGACACGCTTGTTGTCCGTTCGATTGCGGATGGTGTTTGCCCCTTGCCGGTCGACGCTCCGTGCGGTTGACCGGTCTCAGGTTGAAAGCGTAACGTGCCTTGATCGGGCGCACAATCGAAACGCGTTGCCCGATACGCAAGCCGTAACCGCGAGACCGCATTGCAAACGACTCCGCAGACGCTGATCGACGAATACACCGCACGAGGATGGTGGGGGCAGGAAACGCCGGATTCCCTGTTTCGCCGAGCGGTCGCCGAATGCCCCGACCGAGAGGCCCTCGTCGACCCGCCCAACCGTGCGGATATAGCCGCCGGCGACGCCCTGCGCCTGACCTGGGCCGAGCTCGAAACCCGGGTCGACGGCCTGGCCACGGCGCTGCACGCAACCGGCGTCCGTGCAGACGACATCGTCGTCGTGCAGTTGCCCAATGTCGCCGAACTGGCCATGGCCTACCTGGCGCTGGGACGGCTCGGCGCCATCGTCAGCCCGGTACCGGTGCAATACGGCCTGCATGAACTCGAGACCATTCAGACTGAATTGTCCGCACGAGCCTTTCTGTCGCTGGGCTGCTGCAAGGGCCGGGACCTGCTTGCCGAGCACGCCGGAGCATTTCCGGGTTGTTTGCTGTACAGCCTCGCCTCGCCCTCGGCTGCGCAAGCGGTGGACCTCGACGGCCACCTGCCGAGCGCCGCAGAACGCAACGCCTGCCGGGACTACCTGCAGACGTTCGCACCCGGCGCCAACGACATCTTCACCATCTGCTGGACCTCGGGCACCACCGGCACGCCCAAGGGCGTGCCGCGTAGTGCAAACCATTGGCTGGCGATCAGCCGGGCGGTTGCCGACCTGGCCGAATTGCGGGATGGGGATGTCCTGTTGAACCCGTTTCCCATGGTCAACATGGGCGGCCTCGGGGGGTTCTTTTTCAACTGGCTGAGGTTCCGGGCAACGCTGGTTCTGCACCATCCGCTGGACCTCGAGGTGTTTCTTCAGCAGTTGCAGGCGGAGCGGATCAATTATGCGATCGCGCCGCCGGCGCTGCTCAACATGCTGCTGCGCGAAGAGCAATTGCTGGCCGGAACCGACCTCGGCCACCTGCGAGCGATCGGCAGCGGCAGCGCGCCGCTCGCGGCCTGGATGATTCGCGGCTACGAGGAAAAGCACGGTATCGCCATCCTCAACAACTTCGGTTCCAACGAGGGCATGTGCCTGGCCTCGGGGCCACAGGATGTGCCCGATCCGGCATTGCGCGGCGAGTTGTTCCCGCGCTTCGGCGTGGCCGGTTACGAATGGAGCAACGGCGTCGCGGCGATGCTTTCCACCCGGCTGGTAGACCCCGACACCGGTGCGCTCATCGAGGAACCGGGAATGCCCGGCGAGTTGTTGTTCAAGGGGCCGACGGTTTTCGACGGCTACTGGAAAGCGTCGCAGGCGAACGCCCGTGTGTTTACGTCGGACGGCTACTTCCGCACGGGCGACCTCTTCGAGATCGCCGGCCCGCCCGACGATCCACGCTACTACCGGTTCGTCGGACGCAGCAAGGACATCATCGTGCGGGGCGGCATGAACATCTCCCCCACCGAACTCGATTCCTTGCTGGCCGGCCATCCGGACCTGGCCGATGCGGCCGTATTCGGCGCCCCCGACCCGGTGCTCGGCGAACGGGTCGCCGTGGCCGTGGTGGTGAAACCGGGCCGCCGGGTCGTGCTCGACGACATCGTTGCCTTCCTCGAGGACAAGGGCGTCGCCGTGTTCAAGCGGCCGGAAAGGCTGCATGTCTTCCCGGAACTGCCGCGCAATGCGTTGGAGAAGGTGCTGCGGCACGAACTGGTCGCCGCGACAACGACCGACTCGAAGCGGTTGACGTAGAAGCTCCAGCAATTGCCCGGTGCCGAGCCGCGCCGTGGCATCCGCGCCTTCGAGCAGCCTGGTGGCGAGGTCTCGCTTGTGGTGCTGACCCGGGTCGACGTCATCCGGGCGCGCGACGGCTCGCGTGCTTGAGCGGCAGCACCGTCGTGTACTTGATGCGCTCCATCGCAAAGCTGGAACTCACGTCGGTCAATTCGATCGACTGGATCAGCCGCTGATAGAAGTCGTCGTAGGCGGCAATGTCGGGAACCACCACGCGCATCAGGTAGTCGACCTCGCCGCTCATGCGGTACAGCTCGATGACCTCGGGGAACGCCGCCACGGCCTTGGCGAACGCATCGAG
This sequence comes from Candidatus Azophilus sp., assembly GCA_965221465.1. Lineage (GTDB taxonomy): Bacteria > Pseudomonadota > Gammaproteobacteria > Pseudomonadales > Azotimanducaceae > Azophilus. The sequence goes on along the minus strand of OZ244892.1, from coordinate 2,688,036 downwards.
CCATCGCCTGTTGTGCTGGTCGGTGCGAACGGTCACGAAGGCGTCCACGCCGACATTGAGGTGATCGCGGTCGAGCAACGCCACCCGCCGGGCTATGAAGCCCTGTTTCTCCAGGTTTTGAATGCGCCGCCAGCAGGGCGTGGTGCTCAACGAGACGGCTTCGGCGATTTCGGCAGTAGAGAGCGTGGCGTCGTGCTGAAGCAGGTCGAGTATCTTGAGATCGGTGCGGTCGAGGGCGATTGGCTGCTTCATTGCGATTCCTCCGATACGGGTCAGTCCGCTGCCGCAGTGCCGACCCTGTCGGCAGAATAATATTCTAAATTCGACCGGATTTGTCGTTCCGATTGGGACATTTTACCCCGAGTATTGGGATACGGTTATTGGACACTGCAATGAATTAGCAATCGTATGAAACGGCTTGACGATCATCTGCAGGAGGTTGGAGAAACCTATCCGCAGCACTTCAAAAAAGCGACCGGCTTCGGGATGGCCATGCTGGTCGGCGGCATGGCCTGCCTGGTGCACGGCCTGCTTCCCAACCTGTTCGTCACGAGCGGCAGTGACCGAATCCGCCGGTTGTACGACGAAATGGTGGAGAACCGCAGCAAGCGGCCTCCGGCCCAGGCGCCGGACACAGCGAAGTTCGCCTGACAGCTTCCGTCACTCACCGCAATAAGGCTTCCAGCACGCCGCCGGCGGCGGGCCGGAATGACTGGCCGTTCCGCGTGCCACCCCGACCACCGCTGCGCCAACGCCAAGAGCTACGCCCGAATCCCAGCCCGCATCCTCAAACGTTCAGGGTTTCGCCAATATTCGACAAGCGCACCGTTCGGTTCGGGAAGCGCGCTACCAGTTCCAGTTCGCCGCCAAACGCCTCGACGTACTTGCGAAGTGTGGAAACATGCCAGTCTGGCCGACGGAATTGCTTCGACACAGCAGCCTGCTGGATTCCCAGTATTCCTGCAAGATCTTCCTGAGCAATGTTGAACTCGCGTCGGAGTTCATCGATTGACATCTCGCCCAACAACGCTTCGGTCAAGGCGGCGCTCTCGGCGCGTTGCTCGGGCGTCATGCGAGTACGCAAATCCTTGAACTTCTTGGCCATCATCCACTCTCCTCATCGAGTTCCCGCAGGTGCTCGTCATATAGCCGATCAGCGATGGGTACGTAGGTTTCGTACCACGAATCATCACCACCCTTGCTCCCGCCGATCAACAGCAACGCAACGCGTCGTGGATCAATCGCATACAGAAGGCGGTAGGGCTCGCCCCGATACTGTACTCTGAGTTCGCGCATGTGCGAGTGTCGCGAGGTTGCGATCCCGGAGCTATATGGAAACGATAGCTGTGGACCGCGCGCTTCCAGCAAGCCCACCGCGGCGCTAATCGCGACCTGTTCACCTTCGGAGAGGCCATCCCACCAGTCGCCAAATTCGTTGGTGTATTCGACCTCCCAAGGCATTCCAACAACCGCCTCGATAGTCTGTTAACGGAATATGACGAAAGTGGAATAGTTGGTCAAGGGAGCACGGCCGCGCAGGGCGACTGCATCGGCGTCCGCAGCAGAAAGTTGGTGACGGATGTGGACTAGATCAACTCGGTCAGCGCGTTGACGATGGCGTCGGCGCCGAGTTGGTCCGGGGGTATGCCCTGGTTGTATCCCTCCGGCACGCAGACGACCGGGCAGCCGGCTGCGCGAGCGCTTTTTACATCGGTGACGGAATCGCCGACGAACAGAATTTCCTCCGGTTTGAGGCCGATCGTCTCGCAGGCCAGCAGAATCGGGTCGGCTGCCGGCTTGGGTTTGGCAGCGGTGTCGCCGCCGACGATGGTGTCGAACCAGTCTGCAAGTTTCAGTTCGGCGAGCAGCTCGATGGTCAGTTCGTAGCGCTTGTTGGTTACCACGGCGAGCTTCGCCTGACGTTTCGACAAGGCTTCGAGGGCGTCGACCACGCCGGGGTAGGGGAGGCTGCTGTCGGCGATGTGTGCTCTGTAGTGGTCGAGGAATACGGCCAGCATCCGGTCGACGAGCGCGGAGGAAGCGGGGCCGCGTGAGGTGATTGCACCGTCGGCCGCCGCGGGGCCGCCGGGATCGATTTGTGTTGCCGCCACCGCCTGTTCGATGCAGTGCCGTCCGCCAAGGCCCACCCAATGGCGGATCGTCGATTCGGGAACCGGCTCGTAACCGAACTGTTCGAGTGCGTGGTTCACCGCCGCGCCGATGTCCGGCGCCGTGTCGATCAGGGTGCCGTCGAGGTCGAAGAGGTAGCCGGGGTAACCCCGGGGATCAAACGGCATTCAGGCCTTCCAGCTCGGCGCGCATGGCGGCGATGGTCCCGGGGTAATCGCCGCTGCCGAAGATGGCGCTGCCGGCGACAAAGGTATCCGCACCGGCCCCGGCTGCCGCGGCGATATTGTCGACCTTGATGCCCCCGTCGACCTCGAGGCGGATTGCCCGGCCGGATGCGTCGATGCGGTCGCGTACGCGGCGCAGCTTGTCGAGACTTTCCGGTATGAATGCCTGCCCGCCGAAGCCGGGGTTCACCGACATGATCAACACCAGGTCGACCAGGCCGATGGCTTCGTCGAGGGCGTTGAGCGGCGTTGCCGGGTTGAAGACGATGCCCGCTTGAGCCCCGCCGTCACGGATCAGCGACAACGTCCGGTGCAGGTGTTCGGTCGATTCCGGGTGCACGCTGATCAGGCTGGCGCCTGCATCGAGGAAGTCGCCGATCAACCGGTCGACCGGCTTGACCATCAGGTGCACGTCCATGAAACAGTCGATACCCGCCTTGCGCAGGGACTTCAGCACCAGGGGCCCGATGGTCAGGTTGGGCACGTAGTGATTGTCCATCACGTCGAAGTGAACGACGTCCGCACCCGCATCGAGTACGGCCGCCACCTCTTCGCCGAGACGGGAAAAATCGGCGGACAGGATGGACGGGGCGATCCAGTGCTGCATTCGAGTGAGGGTCCCGTCCGTGCGAAAACGGCATTTTATCGGGGTCGGGAGTCTTTGCCCAACCGCTCGCGCACCTCGTTCAACTGCTCCGGCGTGCCGATATCCGTCCAGTGTCCGTCCCACACCTGGCCGGTCACCTGCCCTCGGGCCACGGCATCGAACATCGGTTCGCGCAGGGAAAAGGGTTCGGCACGGCGACCGGCGAGCAACACGGGGTCGACCAGGGCGAGGCCGCAGTACACGTAGTCGTTGCCGCGGCTGGTGACGCGGCCGTCTTCCCAGTTGAAATCGCCGTTTGTCCGGAAGCCCGGCGTCGGTGTCAGCAGCAGGTGCATCTGCGAATTGCGGGGCAGCGCCCTGACGAACCCGGCGAACGGAAAATCGGTGTGGATGTCGCCGAGCAGGATCAGGAACGGCTCGCTGCCGAGCATCGGCAGGGCTCGAACGATGCCGCCGCCGGTCTCGAGCAGCGTTTCCTCGACGCTGTAGCGCACGGTCAACTCGAAGTGGCTGCCGTTGCCCACGTAGGCACTGATCTGGTCTCCCAGGTAATGGAGATTGATCACCACGTCCGTCACGCCGGCTTCCCGCAGCCAGCCGAGTTGGTGTCCGATCAGGGGCTTTCCGGCGATGACCTGCATGGCCTTGGGAACGCTGCGCGTGTACTCGCCGAGCCGGGTGCCGCGACCGGCTGCCAGAAGCATGGCCTTCACAGTGCGGCCTCCGCCTTTGCAACCAGGCCCTGCAACCAGGCGCCGAGTGGCGCGATGTCGGGGTAGCTTGCAGACACGCGGGCAGAGGACTCCAGCACAGGCACGATATAGCGCGCATGCCCCGGTTTTCCGTCGCGGAGCTTGAGCCGGGCGAAGATGCCAACCGCCTTGAGTCGCCGCTGCAAACCGGTCAGGTCGAGCAGGCGCGACAGTGCGCCCTTCTCGAAGGTGAAGCGTGACCGGCATTCGTAATAGTGCTGCCAGCGGCGCCGTTCGTCGTCGTCGAAGTCGTGGTAGCAGTCCCACAACAGGCAGGCGAGGTCGTAGGTTGCCGGGCCGATCAGTGCGTCCTGAAAGTCGACGATGCCCAGCGCCCCTTCGGGCGTCAGCATCAGGTTGCGGCAGTGGTAGTCGCGATGGACCAGGCATCGGGGTTGATCGACGGCGTTCTCGATGAGGGCTTCGAACGCCTCGAGGGCGGCATTGGGCGCCGGCTCGCCGAGCAGCGCGCCGAGAAACCACTCCGTGAATATGCCAAGTTCGTCGCGGAAACGGGCTTCCAGGTAGGGAGGAATGTCGGGCGCATCGATGCGTTGCAGGGCCGCCAGGGTGTCGATGGCAAGCGCCATTGCGGAGTGCTGCGCCGGGCTGCCGTAGATGTCCTCCAGGTGCCGGTCTCCGAGGTCGCCGAGCAGGAAGTAACCTCTCGCCTCGTCCATTGCGATCAGTGGCGCCACCGGCAGGCCGTGGCCGGCGAGCAGCCGTTGAACGGCCACGAAGTCGTCGTTGCGTTCCAGTTCGGGCGGTGAATCCATCACCACGAGGCTGTGGCGCCCCGTTCGCGAAGGATTCAGCCGCAACCGGTAGAATCGCCGGTTGCTGGCTTCTGCCGCCAGCGGTTCGACGGCAGCGACAGAGGTGTCCAGGCTGGATTCGACCCATTTTGCGAGGGCTCGGTGCATGGGCGGATGGTATCATCGCGGCCGCACCTGCCGATTGCCCCGCACGACGCCTGGTGCGCCGGGGATTAAAAATGCTATGTGCTGCATCGACGGAGCACCGGGTTGTTGACTTCAATGCATTGGCTGCGGGGCGCCGCGTCGTTTGCCGGCGCGATGTGCGTGCTGTTCCTGCCGGCGTTGCCGTTGGGCGCCGAAGAACGGGAGTTGCCGGATGCCGACGAGCCGGCCCGGAATGTCGACTGGCAGTCGCTGGACAGCGCAAGCCCGTTCCTCGAACAATCGCTGGCGGCGACCCACTGGGTCGATCGCGGCGACCTTGACGAGTCACAGCGACGTGGCCTGCCGGCGCATTGCAGCGGACGCTACCTGCTGCCGCCCTTGCCCTACCCGGAGGACATCGACAACGACGCCATGCCGGTGGAAGGCGAGGCCGACCTGGTCGAGTACGAGGCCGACGGCGACATCGCGCTTTCAGGCGATGTCATTCTAGCCCAGGGCAACCGGATGCTGCGTGCCGCGCGAGCGGTTCTCGGGCAGGGCAGGCGTGAGGGCCTGCTCGCGGGCGGCGTCTACCTGCGCGAACCCGACCTGGTGTTGCAGGGAAGCCGTGCCGAGGTCGACCTCGACCGTGAAACGGCGGTCGTCCACGATGCGGAATTCCTCCTGCCCGCACCGGAACTGCGGGGCAAGGCCGTCTCGGTCACCCGGGACGAGGCGGGCAACGTCGTTCTGCAACGCCAGGAATTCACCCGGTGCGAACCCGGAAACGACAGCTGGCGCGTCACGGCCCGCCGGGTGCGGCTGCCGGACAAGGCCGTGTTCGGGACGGCGCGGCACGCCGTGGTCCGCATGAAGGGCGTGCCGGTCCTGTACACGCCGTACATCAAGTTTCCGGTCACCGGCGACCGCCAATCGGGGTTTCTATTTCCGAACTTTCAGTATTCCGGAGAGGACGGGCTGGATCTGTCGGTTCCTTACTACCTGAATCTTGCGCCGAACCAGGATGCGACCCTCGTCCCCAGAATCGTCAGCAGGCGGGGCCAGGGCCTCGAAGGCGAATACCGGCACCTCTCGCGGTGGGAGCAAACGACGCTTTCGGGCGCGATTCTGCCGAACGACGATCTTTACGACGGCACCCTGGAACGGGACGATTGGGAGCGCCTGATCGGTAGCGGGCTGGATGCGGCGGAGACCTTCGAGCCGGCGGACCGCTGGCTGGTCAGCGTCGATCACCGGGGCCGCATCGGCCGATTCGCCACGAGCATCGACTTTTCGGAAACGAGCGACCGGGACTACTTCAGGGACCTTGGCTCGGGCCTCGGGGAATCGAGCCGCATCGCCCTGAACCAGTGGGGGCAGATCGCCTACCGGTCCGGAGGGCTCTTCATGCGCCTGTGGGGGCAGGCCTTCCAGCGCCTGGACGAGATTGAGCGCAACGAGTACAAGCGGCTGCCGGAACTGGAGATTCTCTACACGGGGCGCGGTCTCGGCCCGCTCGAATACGGGTTCTGGGCAACCGGTTCCTCGTTCGACCGCGATACCGAAGGCTTGCGAGGCATCAATGCGCTGACGGGCGAGCGCATGCACCTCGAACCTCGGCTGACGCTGCCGCTGCGCTGGCCCTTCGGGTTTTTCAAGGCCAGCGCGGCCTACCGCTACACGGAATATCGACTGACCTCAGATGCGGGGCTCCTGGAGGACGACAGCCCGAGCCGGGGTCTGGCCAGCGGCTCAGTGGATGGCGGGCTGGTATTCGAGCGTGACCTCGACTGGTTCGACGCGCCGCTCGTCCAGACACTGGAACCGCGCCTTTACTATCTCTATCAGGAATACGAGGGTCAGGACGATCTGCCGCTGTTCGATGCCAAGGCCCTGACAGCGGGCTACCTGCAACTCTTCCGCGAAAACCGGTTTTCCGGCCTCGACCGCATCGGCGACGCCAACCGGCTGTCGGCGGGCGTGACCACCCGATTCTTCGGCCGCGACAACGGCCGCGAATACCTGCGTGCCAGCGTCGGGCAGGTGCTGTACTTCTCCGACCGACGCGTGACCCTGCGTGGCGCGCAGCAGCCCGGCGACCGCCAGGATACCTCCGCCATTGCCGGCGAAATCGCCGCGCGTCTGGCAGGGCGCTGGAGGCTGGCGGGCAGCCTGGTGTGGGACCCGAACGACAACCAGGTCGACGAGGCATCGGGCACGCTTCAGTATCGGGTGGACAGCCGCCGGGTGATCAATCTGGGGTATCGCAACCGGCCGCTGCAGGACATCGATCAGACCGACGTGTCGTTTCATTGGCCGGTATCCGCCCGTTATGCCCTCTACGGCCGCTGGAATCACGACCTGGTCAGCGGTCGAATGATTGAGGGCATCGCCGGAATCGAGTACAACGACTGCTGCTGGCGCATCCGGCTCCTGTGGCGGCGATTTCTGGATCAGCCCGCAGCCCGCAGCTTCGAGAACGTCGATGCGGACGAGGGCATTTTCGTGCAGATCGTGCTGAAGGGCCTGGCGGGTTTCGGCGGCCGCATGGATGCAGTGCTCGAACGCGGCATCCGCGGTTATCGGGGCTCGTGATCGCAAATTGCCGGAGGATGGCGAATATGACGCAAATCGAAAGAGGTTCCACGACGATAGTCCGGCGCGGACGGACTGCACGGGCCAATGGAAGCCTGGCGGCTGCGGCGGTGCTTGCAATATGCGGCCTGGCCCTTGCCGGCAGTGCCGCTGCCCAGTACCAGGAACTCGACACCATTGTCGCCATCGTCGACGAAGACGTCGTGCTGGCATCGGAACTGCTGAGCCGCCTCGATACGGTGCAGGACCAGATCGTGCGCCAGGGCATGGAGCCGCCCTCCCGTGACGTGCTGCTGAACCAACTCATGGAGCGGCTGATTCTCGAGAACATCCAGGTGCAGCAGGCGATGCGCCGCGGCGTGCAGATCGACGACGAGACACTCACCCGCGCGGTTCTGGGTTTCGCCGAGCAGAACGAGATGTCGCTGGAGGAGTTTCAGCAGGCCCTGGTCGAGGACGGCATGAGCTACCGGGAGTTCCGGGAGGATATCCGCCGCGAAATGCTGATCCAGCGTCTGCAGCGCAACATGGTCAACCGCCGCATCACCATCAGCGAACAGGACGTGGAGGACCTGCTCGATTCCCCCTATTACCAGCAACTGCTGTCGGACGAATACCGGGTCGGTCACATCCTGCTCGAGGTGGAGGAGGGTGCGAGCGAGGCAACGTTGGCAGCGGCTGCCGAGGAAGCACTGGAAATCGTTGCCGACCTGCGCCGGGGCGCCGACTTCAGGGAAACGGCGATCGCCAGGTCCGCAGGCGCCCGGGCGCTCGAAGGGGGCGATCTGGGTTGGCGCCGGGCAGGCGAAATGCCGAGCCTCTTTGCAGATCAGGTGCTTGCGCTTGCGGTCGGGGATACCGCCGAACCGATTCGGAGCCCCAGCGGTTTTCATATCGTGCAACTGCTCGAGCGTCGCGGCGCCGGCGTGCAGACGGCAGACCAGACCCTGGCGCGACACATCCTCGTGCAACCCTCGGCCATCCGCCCCCCGGCGGAAGCGGAGGCACTGGTTCGCGATATTCGGGGCCAGCTACTGGACGGTGCGGACTTCTGCGGACTGGCGGCGCAACATTCCGAAGACCCGGGCAGTGCGCTCGACTGCGGCGACCTCGGCTGGAGTACCGGGGAGCAGTTCGTACCGGAATTCGTCGAGGCGATGAACGCCACACCGACGGGCGAACTCTCGGAACCGTTCGCATCGGCCTACGGCTGGCATGTGATCGAAGTGCTCGACCGCCGCACCCAGGACATGGGCGAGGAGGCGCGGCGCAACATGGCCATTCAGATTCTGCACCAGCGGCGTTTCGAGGAAGAACTGCAGAAGTGGCTGAAGGAAATCCGCGACGAGGCCTTCGTCGAGATCAGGCTGCCGAGCGCCTAGCGTTTTACGGTCGCAGTCGGGCTGCATTGCGGAGCAATTGACCGTGCTGGCGATCACGCCGGGCGAGCCCGCCGGCATCGGCCCGGACCTGCTGATTGCGCTGGCCGGTCATGAACGCGCCGCCGATTGGGTCGTGGTTGCCGACCCGGACATGTTGCGTCAACGGGCGGAATCGTTGGGCCTGCCCCTGAAGATCCGGTATTCCTCCACCACGCGCGCCGGCGAGATTCAGGTTGAACCGTTGCCGCTTTCGCACCGGGCCGTTCCGGGTCGATTGAACCCCGCCAACTCCGAGTATGTGCTCGACAGCATTCGCATCGCCGTGGAAGGTTGCCTCGAGGGTCGCTTTGCCGCGATGGTGACCGGGCCGGTCCAGAAATCCGTCATCAACGAGGCGGGCTTTGCCTTCTCCGGCCATACGCAGTTCCTGCGGGATGCGGCCGGGGTTGCCGACGTGCTGATGCTGCTGGTGGCCGGGGAATTGCGCGTTGCGCTGGCGACGACGCACCTGCCGCTCCGGGATGTTCCGGGCAGGCTGACGGCGGAACGGCTGGAGTCGAAAATCCGGCTGTTGCTGGAAGGCCTGCAAACCCGCTTCGGTCTGTCCGAACCCCGCGTGCTGGTGACGGGGCTCAACCCCCATGCCGGTGAAGGGGGACATCTCGGTCGCGAGGAGATCGAGGTGATCGGGCCGGTGTGCGAGCGGTTTCGCCAATCCGGCGCCGATGTAGCCGGGCCGTTGCCGGCGGATACCGCCTTCACCCCAAGCCGGCTCGAGGGGGCGGATGCGGTACTGGCGATGTACCACGATCAGGGCTTGCCGGTGCTCAAGCATGCCGGCTTCGGCAGCGCGGTGAACGTCACCCTTGGCCTGCCGTTCGTGCGTACATCGGTCGACCATGGCACGGCGCTGGATCTGGCGGGAACGGGCGCCGCCGATAGCGGCAGCATGGCCGCTGCCGTTGCGCTCGCTGCGAAAATGGCGCGCCTGTCTCACGAGCCGTCGGCGGCGGACGGTGCGGTTCACCCGGGAACGCGACCGGAGCGCGCGCCGCGGTGAGGGCGCGCAAGCGCTTCGGTCAGCATTTCCTGACCGACGAAGCGGTACTCGCGCGCATGCTGGATTGCATCGGCCCGCAACCGGCCGATTGCCTCCTGGAAATCGGTCCCGGCCGCGGGGCCCTGACCGAGTTTTTGCACGGCGCCACGCAACGTTTCGTTGCCATCGAAATCGACCGGGATCTGGTCCCGATGCTGAGGGCTCGGTTTCCCGGGCTGGAACTGCTTGTGGCCGATGTCCTGACGTTGGATTTCGCCGAACTCGGCACGGAAGCCCCCTGGCGCATCGCGGGCAACCTGCCGTACAACATCAGCACACCGCTGCTCATGCGCGTGCTGACATCGAATCTTCCCATCGTGGACATGCACTTCATGCTGCAGAAGGAACTGGCGGAGCGGATTGCCGGCGAACCGGGCACGAAAGCCTGGGGCCGCTTGTCGGTGATGGTGCAGTATCGCTGCACGGTGGAAGTGCTGTTCGACGTGCAGCCGTCGAGCTTCGTCCCGCCGCCGCAGGTGGTTTCCTCGGTGGTGCGCCTGACGCCGCGCGACGAAAAGCTCGAACTCCGTGATGCTGCGCGCCTCGATGCGGTTTTGCGCACCGCGTTCTCGGCCCGGCGCAAACGTCTCGGTAATGCCTTGCGGTCGATGAACATCGACTGGGAGCGGTGCGGTCTGGATGCCGGTGCGCGTCCGGATCAGCTCTCGGTGGCGGACTACGTGCGCATCGCCAACTGTGGGAGCGCCACGGAGGATGCGCTCTGATGGCTGCGCCCAACCGGTCACGCGGTTGCCCTTGGAGAGGTGCAGCGGTCGAGACGGGGCGCCGGGTCTGATGGCAACCTTTGCCATCGGCGACATTCAGGGTTGCTACACGGAGTTCGTGGCGCTGCTGGATGCAATCTCCTTCGACCCGGCCAACGATCGGCTCTGGTTGCTCGGCGATCTCATCAATCGCGGCCCCGATTCGCGCAAGGTGATGGATCTGGTCCTGTCCCTGGAAGAGCGGACCATCGTCGTGCTCGGCAATCACGACCTGCATTTTCTGGCCATCCATTACGGCGGCCACTCCCCGGTTGCCAGCGACACCTTCCATGACCTGCTCGCTGCACCGAACGTCGGGGAGATCGCCGATTGGCTCTGCGCCCAGCCGTTTTTTCACGCCGATGCCTCGCTCGGCTACGCCATGGCGCACGCCGGCATGCCGCCGGGCTGGTCACTGAAGCAGGCCGAGGCTCGATCGCGAGAGTTGATGACCGTGCTCCAGGGTGCAGAGCACGTCAGCTACTTCCGTGAACTGTACGGCAACCGGCCGGACCGGCTGTCGGATGGCTTGTCCGGCATGGACCGCTGGCGCATTCTGACCAACTGCTTCACCCGCATGCGCCTCGTGGACCGCGAAGGGCGCCTGAACCTGACGCACAAGGGCGCCCTGGCCGGAGCCCCGGCCGGCTGGTTCCCCTGGTACGAAGGGATCACGAGCGAACTCGAAGGCCTGACGCTGCTGTTCGGACACTGGGCCGCCCTCGAGGGAGTAACCGGCAGACCGGATATCGTCGCGCTGGACACCGGCTGTGTCTGGGGACGGGACCTCACTGCGCTCTGCCTGGAAACGGGCAAGACCACGCGCGTACCGGCAGCCGTTTCCAGCGCCTCCAGAACGTAGCGTTTGCGCGATAATCCAGGGGCCGATTCGGCTTGACTCGTCGGATGAGTCGATGCGACCCGCAGACCGCCGGTGCGCGGTTAGAATGCGGCAGTCATGGACATCTACCTGGTAGGCGGCGCGGTGCGGGACGAACTGCTCGACCGTGCCGTTTCGCGAGTCAAGGACTGGGTCGTCGTCGGCGGCAGCGCCGAGGAGCTGTTGCGGCTCGGTTACCGTCGCGTGGGTCGTCACTTCCCCGTTTTCCTGCACCCGGAAACCGGGGAGGAATATGCACTCGCCCGCACGGAGCGCAAGACGGCGCCCGGGCATCGCGGCTTTTCGGTGCAGGCGGGTACCGAGGTTACCCTGCAAGAAGACCTGGCGCGCCGGGACCTGACCATCAATGCCATTGCCAAGGATGCCGCCGGGCGGCTCATCGACCCGTTCGGCGGGCAGCGGGACCTCGAGGGCCGGGTTCTGCGCCATGTGAGCGATGCGTTTCGTGAAGACCCGCTGCGCGTTTTCCGGCTGGCGCGATTCGCGGCGGAACTCGAAGGGTTCTCGGTGCACGAGACCACCGTTGCGCTGATTGCCGACATGGCGCCCAGTCTCGGCGAGTTGCCGGCGGAGAGAGTCTGGACGGAGTTCAACAAGGCGCTCGCAGCCGTGCAGCCGCAGCGATTCGTGGAGGTGCTGCAAGCCGGCAATTGTCTTGGCGGGTGGTTTCCGGAACTCGACGGCGTGCGCATCGATATCCGGCCGGACTCGGCACCCGCCCGCTACGGCGGTCTCGGATGGGTTCTGGGCGAATCCGACGTGCAATGCTTGAGCGGTCGCCTGAAAGCACCCAACGACCACCGTGAACTCGCCCTTGCCGTCGCCCGGCATGGACGTCTGCTTGCAGACTGGCGCACGGTGGACCCCCAACGGCTGTTCGCCGCAGCCAAGTCGGTCGGCGCGTTCCGCAATGTGGCCTTTTGGCACCGGGTCTGCCGGCTGGTGGCGGTGCTTTCCGGAACGCCCACGAACGCGCTGGAATCGCTGTTCGAGCGCGTGGCAACCGATGTCCATGCCGGCGTTTACGAGAGCGAACGGCTCTCCGGCCCCGCCCTCGGCCGGCGCATCGAGCAAGACCGCATCGAGCGCCTCGCCGCGCTCCGGGAACAGGGCGACGGCTGAGAAGGCAATGCCCCGGCCCGAGTGCGATTCTGGCTCTCAGCCAGTGCCATGGCTTGACTGGCGCCAAAGTGTGTAGTAAATACGACACATGACGCACTTCGGCCCCAGGGTCCGCACGATCCGGGAACGTCTGCGCCGGGACGACCGGCGCTATTCGGTCCGGCAGGTTGCGCGGCGTGTCGGCATCGAACCGGCTTACCTCAGCAAGATTGAGCGGGGTGAGGTGGCGCCGCCATCGGAAGCGACGACGGTGCGCCTGGCCAACGAGCTTGGCGAAGACCCGGATGTGATGCTGGCGCTTGCCGGCAAGGTGTCGGCCGACCTGCAGGCGATCATCCGCAAGCGGCCGCGGCTGTTTGCGGACCTGATACGGCAGTTGAAGGAAGCGCCCGACGAAGCGGTTCTGCGGGTGGTGCGCGAAGTGCGCGATGGCGATTGGTAGACAAATTGAAAACGAGGAACACCGATGATCGTACTCGAGAACGACCGGCTGCAATTCAGCAACGACGAGGTCCGCGCGGATGCGCATTGCAGCATTCAGTTTCAGCGCACTCTGCGCATACCCGACGACGGCCGCGACTATCCGCTGCCGCCCGGGTTGGGAGCATTTCCGCTGCGTCATCTCGACGACTACGCCTCGCGCGTCCCGGATACCTGGCGGGTTCGAGGTGGCGTCATTGCGCCGATGTACCAGGCGGAGGCGCTCTGGATCCGGTTTCAGTCGCGCTATCCGTTCGCCGTGAAGGTGGCGACTGGCAAGATTTGCGCGATTACCGGCGACCCATGGAAAGACGGGCTGAACGGAGACCCGCAGGATTACGCGGTGCTGCCCGAGCAACCCTGGCTCGACGGGTATTGTGTCGAGAAAGGAGTGATCCGGCAGTTCGTCGCCATGCCGCTTGGCGAGGGTTATACGGTGGAGGAACAGCTTACGGGAGCCGCCACGCACGGTGGATTGCAGTTGATCGCCTACCCCATGAAAGCGGCGCGATACGAGGCGATCTTGGCAGAGCGAGCCAGGGCGATGCCGGTATCTCGCTTCATGGGCCTCGAAGAAGATGCGTGCTACTCGGTTTCGCCGCGGTACGGCATGGGCCTGGCGCCAGGCGGGCGGATGAAGCAGAAAATCGATGAAGACCCATACGGACTCGATGCCTGGGATCAGCGGCACGGCAGCCGTTGCTTCGTCTCTCTCGTCAACACCGCCCAGTGGAAGGCAATCACGGGCGAGCAGCCGCCCGGCAAACCGCCGACGGCCGAGGACTATGCCCGCCGCGGCCTGCCCTGGTTCGACTACTACGGCGGCGATGCACCGGCCGTAGCCGGCAGCGACAAGCTCCGGTGGCTGAAAAGCATCGCCGAGAAAGCAAAAGCGAAAGGAAGCGAGCCCTTGCCGGACAACGAGACCGTCGAGATTCCGCACGTGGTTGCACTGGGCAAACCACGCCCGGTGCGGGAACATGTTCAAGGGAGCGCTTGATGGGCAAGGGGTATCGCTCCTATCTGCTGACGTGTCCGATCTGCGGCAAGAAAATGTGGTTGACGCACGCGGACCAGCATCGCAAGGCCAGGCATCCTGGCGTTTGCCGGGCAGAGTTCCAGAACAGGCTCTTGCAAGCCGTAAGCACCGGTAGGATCAAGGTCCGAACGTTCGACGATGCGGTGCCGAACCTTGTTTCCGGTACTCAGAGAATCCAAGCAACGGCGAAACTGAGCAAGGGAGTTCGAAGCATCGTATCGGGTGGCAGGGTGCCGTAAGCCTGTTGCTGCCAGCAAAAGCGCGACGGCGATTGTGCTTCTCGGCACGTGCGAGCGCACATATAACCGCGGCATGTTGGGCTCACGCGCGAACCTGTAGTACGTTGTGATTCATGGCCACATTGACGATTTGGCTCGACGAAAAGCTGGAGTCCGAATTGACCGAACTCGTCACGCGCACCGGGCAACGCAAAAGCGAATTCGCCAGGGATGCTCTCAGACGGCAACTCGCCCTTGCGCGTCTGGAAGATATCCGGCGCAATCTGGCCCCGTTTGCCGAAGCGCGGGGCTGGTTGACCGACGACGATGTCTTTGCAGAAATCTCCTGACAAGCTGCATATGCCATAACGCTTACCGGATGGGATTCCGACTCCACACCGCCTGCATTGGCCATGCGGGACCATGGGGACGACTGACCCCCCTGCTCGATGCACAACACGACGAGCCCTTTGACGTCGTTACGCCGCGCGCCTTCTGGGACTTGCTGCATCGGCCGCGTTGAATGCGCGGCCCATTCGTCGAGTCAGTCGTCGGCGCCGCCGGCAGGAGTGAGTTCGGTGATGGGCCAGCGGGCGCGGGTGGCGATGCGCAGCGGCTCGGTTTCGCCGGCGAGCAGGCGCTGACAGCCGGCAAACGCGACCATGGCGCCGTTGTCGGTGCAGAGCGACGGTTCGGCGTAGTGCACCGCGGCATCGAGCTTCGTTTCCAACCGTTGCCGCAAGCGGGTATTGGCACTGACGCCGCCGGCGATCACCAGGTGTCTTGCGCCGGTTTCGTCGATGGCCCGGCGGCACTTGATCGCCAGGGTGTCGACCACCGCTTCCTCGAAGCAGCGGGCGATGTCGGCGCGGTCCTGCGCGGTCAGCGGTTCCTGGGCTTTCACCGTGTTCAGCGTGAACGTCTTCAGCCCGCTGAAGCTGAAATCGAGGCCGGGGCGGTCGGTCATGGGCCGGGGGAAGCGAAAACGCGCCGGGTCGCCGTCGATGGCGCTGCGGGCGATGTGCGGGCCGCCGGGATAGCCGAGCCCGAGCATCTTCGCCGCCTTGTCGAAGGCTTCGCCGGCGGCATCGTCCAGCGACTCGCCGAGCATGGTGTAGGCGCCGATGCCGTTGACTTCGACCAGTTGCGTGTGGCCGCCTGAAACCAGGAGGGCGACGAAGGGTAACGGCGGTTGTGCAGCATCCATCAGCGGTGCGAGCAGGTGCGCTTCCATGTGATGGACGGCCAGGGCCGGGATTCCCAGGGACCAGGCAAGGCTGCGGCCGAAGCCGGCGCCGACCAGGAGGGCGCCCATCAGCCCCGGCCCGGCGGTGTAGGCGATGCCGTCGAGAGCGCTCTTGTCGCGGTTCGCCGCCTCGAGCGCCGCCCGGGTCAGCGGCACGATCTTGCGGATGTGGTCGCGCGAGGCCAGTTCCGGCACCACGCCGCCGTAGGTGGCGTGCAGGTCGACCTGGCTGTGCAACAGGTTCGCAAGCAGGCCCGCGTGGGAGTCGTAGAGCGCGACTCCGGTTTCGTCGCAGGATGTTTCGATTCCAAGCACCAGCATGTCCAATTTCCTGTCAGGCGTGGTTTTCTCGAGGCGCCGAGCGCGCCGAGCGCGCCGAGCGCGCCGACGCAGGGCATCGTCCGCGGCCGGCATCCGGCAGTTCCGCAAGGCCTGAATCGCGGCGGTTCCGCGCCATTTTGCGCGTCGCGGCTTTTCCAGTAAAATCGCCGCCCCTTGCAACCAGAGTCAAGCTCCATGCCGCACGTACGGGTCAAGGAGAACGAACCGTTCGATGTCGCCTTGAGGCGTTTCAAGCGCTCCTGCGAGAAAGCGGGCATCCTCTCCGAGGTGCGCCGCCGCGAGTACTACGAGAAGCCGACAGCGGCGCGCAAGCGCAAGGCGGCCGCTGCGGTGAAGCGACACCTGAAGAAACTGCAGCGCGAAGCCCGCCGGTTCGAGAAGTCCTACTGATTCGCGGCGGCGGCGAGCCGCACGTTGTCCCCGTGCCCCGAACGGCACGCGCAAACGCAAAAAACCTGTCAGTCAGGACACGAGTGTCCGGCAGCAAGCCATGAGCCAGCTCAAACTCCGAATTCAGGAAGCCACCCGATCGGCCATGAAGGCCCGGGACAAGCCGCGCCTCGCCGCACTCAGGCTGATCAATGCCGAGATCAAGCGGGTGGAGGTCGACGAGCGCAAGGACCTCGACGACCCCGAGGTGGTCGCGGTGCTGACCCGCATGCTGAAGCAGCGCAACGACAGCCTCGGC
This sequence comes from Candidatus Azophilus sp., assembly GCA_965221465.1. Classification (GTDB taxonomy): domain Bacteria; phylum Pseudomonadota; class Gammaproteobacteria; order Pseudomonadales; family Azotimanducaceae; genus Azophilus. The sequence goes on along the minus strand of OZ244892.1, from coordinate 2,671,545 downwards.
CAGTTCCGCGATGCGGGCCGTGACGACCTCGCAGATCGGGAACAGTTCGAACTGGACGTCATCGCCACGTTCATGCCCGAACCGCTGTCCGAGGCGGAAGTCGAGAGCCTGATCGATGCTGCAATCTCGGCGACGGGCGCTTCCGGCATGCGCGACATGGGCAAGGTCATGGGGCGGCTGAAGGCGGACGTGCAGGGCCGCACCGACATCGGCGCACTCAGCGCCAAGGTCAAGGCCCGGCTCAACTGAGGGCTGTCTTCATGCGAGTCCCAAACCCGGCGCGCCGGGACGAGGACGCGCAAGGAACACCTGACAACCGCTGGGAGAGAACCGGTGTGCGGTGCGCGTATCCGGCACCTTTAAAGCTCGTACTTGCGCCCATCGTAGCGGTAAGCAGGTCCGCTTGGCGTGCCATTCGGCGAGCCGTATGCGCGTACCGCATACCGGTTCGCGGAGCTGGATCGAAGAAACGGTTCCTCACGTTAACGAATTCAATACAATCAACCACTTGGAAAACTCCTTTCATTAGCGTGGTCACCCCGGTTCGAGCCGCACCGCAGTGTGCGTCGGCCGAGCGTGCCTGCCTGCTCCGGTCTGGTCCGTTTTTCCTGTAATCGAACACGCCGCTGGAGTATTCTAGGCGGCGAGATGGCCGGCCAGATTCCCCAGTCCTTCATCAACGATCTGCTGGGTCGCGTCGACATTCTCAGTGTGATCGGCGACCGGGTGCCGCTCAAGAAGGCAGGGAAGGACCACCAGGCTCGCTGCCCGTTCCACGACGAAAAAACACCGTCTTTCACCGTCAGCCAGGACAAGCAGTTCTACTATTGCTTCGGCTGCGGTGCGAGCGGTACGGCACTCACCTTTTTGATGGAGTACGAACGGTTGCCGTTCGTCGAGGCCGTGGAGTCTCTGGCGGCTGGAGTGGGAGTGGAAGTCCCGCGGCAACGCACGAGCCGGCCGCAACGCGACAACAGCGGGCTCTACGAAATCATGCAGCGGGCCGAGCGCTACTACCGGCAACAGTTGAAGGGTTCGAAGCAGGCCGTCGACTATCTCGAGTCCCGCGGCCTGAGCGGCACGGTGGCGAAGGAATTCGGTCTCGGTTACGCGCCGGATTCGTGGGACGGCGTGCAGAAAGCCCTGGGTTCCAACGGCGGCGGCAAGGTGCTGCTCGAAGCGGGCCTGGTGAGCCGGAACGACAGGGGCAACGTCTACGACCGGTTTCGCGGCCGCATCCTGTTTCCCATAAGGGATATTCGGGGCCGCGTCATCGCCTTCGGCGGGCGCCTGCTCGGCGATGGCGATGGGCCCAAGTATCTGAACTCCCCGGAAACGCCGATCTTCCACAAGGGCGAGGAACTCTACGGTCTGTTCGAAGCCCGCAAATCCGTGCGCAGGCTCGAACGGCTGATCGTGGTCGAGGGATACATGGACGTCATCGCCTTGGCGCAGTGCGGTGTGGCCAATGCCGTCGCCACCCTCGGCACCGCATCCGGCGAGAGCCATTACCGGAAGCTCTACCGCCATGTCGATGAGGTGGTTTGCTGTTTCGACGGCGACCGGGCCGGCCGGCGCGCCGCCTGGCGGGCGCTCGAGAACGCGCTGCCCACCCTGAGCGACGGCCGGCGCCTGAAATACATGTTTCTGCCGGAGGGAGAAGACCCGGACAGCCTGGTCCGCAAAGAGGGCGCTCCGGACTTCCTTGCCCGGCTGGAAGACGCGACCCCGGCCATCGAGTACCTGTTCGGGGAACTCGTGGGCGGGCTCGATCTCGATGCCATCGACGATCGGGCGAAGCTCGCCAGCCTGGCGATGCCGTACGTCGACCGGGTGCCGGCCGGCGCGCTCAAGGACCTGATGTCGGCGCGGGTGCGGGAACTCACGGGTCTCCGGCCCGACCGGTCCGTAGCGACGGCCGCTGCGGCAACCCGGCCCCCCGCCGGTGTAGCCAGACGGGGAACCCGAGGCCTGGTGGAACACCTGCTCGCCATGCTGTTGCGGCGTCCCGGCCTGCTGCGCACACTTGCCGTCGAGCAGGTGACAGCGATCGTCGATCGCGATGGAGAGAGCCTGTTTCGCAACGTGGTCAAGTACGTCGCGGAACACCCGGATGCAGATTCGGCGCAGATTCTCGGCCGCTGGGCGGGCGACCGGCGCCATGAAGAGCTGGTGCGCCTGTACGGCCGGCGCAACGAACTGCCGGAGGAGGCACAGGCGGCGGAGTTTTCCGATGGCGTTGCCCGGCTCGTTGCCGCGGCGCACCGGCACGAACGCAAACGCCTCGTCAACGAGATGCGAGAAGACCCGTCGCGGGAGAAACTGGCCCGCTTCTGGTCGCTGGAACAGGGCGCCCGGACGGGCAGCCCGGGATGACTTCCGCCGGTTCTGTTGCCTTGTTTGGGGCGACAGGCCCGCCGAGGCAAGGTCGCTGCGCGCGGCGAGCACAACAGTTGCCCAATCGTCCGCCGAGAGCCTTGAAAATTGGCGATTCCGCCCCACTTGCAGGAGGTATATAATTACCCGTTTGTCCCGATCAACGAACTCCGTGCTGGTGGGCGCGTCTTTCGCTGAAGCGGGGCGGGCGGTAATGCCGGAGCCGTTCCGGCCCAATCAACTCGTCGAGGCGTCATGAGCGATAGCATCCAACAACAACAGTCGCGGCTCAAGGAACTCATCGCCAAGGGCAAGGAGCAGGGCTTCATCACCTACGCCGAGGTGAACGACCACCTGCCCGACGATATCTCCGATCCGGATCAGATCGAAGACATCATTCGCATGATCAACGACATGGGCATCACGGTCTACGAGACCGCGCCCGATCCGGATGAGTTGCTCAGCACCGAGGAGAACACCGCAGACGAACTGGCCGCGGAAGAAGCTGCGGCGGCGCTCGCCGCCGTCGAGACCGAGGCTGGACGCACGACCGACCCGGTGCGCATGTACATGCGCGAGATGGGCACGGTGGAGTTGCTGACGCGCGAAGGAGAAATCGCCATCGCCAAGCGCATCGAAGAGGGCATTCGCGATGTGCTCGCGGCCCTCTCCGGCTATCCCGGGCCCGTCGAATACCTGCTCGATACCTACGCCCAGGTCACCAAGGAAGGCAAGCTCTCCGACCTGCTGGTGGGCTATCTCGATCCGGCCGATCATGTGCCCCAGGCGGCGCAGGTCGTTCCCAACGCCCAGGCAGCCAAGAAAGACGACGACGAGGACGAAAAAGACAAGGGCCCCGACCCGGTAGAAGCCAAGCGTCGCTTCACCGCCCTGCGGCGTCAGTACAACAAGACGAACCGGGTCATCAAGGCCAAAGGGCGCAGCAGCGAGGAAGCCCGGGAACAACTGAAGGCTCTGGGCACGAAATTCCACTCCTTCAAACTCGTGCCCAAGCACTACGACACCATCGTGCGCATGGCGCGTGACGGGCTCGCCAGCATCCGCCGTCAGGAACGCGCGTTGATGATCGCCTGCGTGCGTCAGGCAAAGGTGCCGCGGGAACTGTTCCGCAAGGAATTCGTCGGCAAGGAGACGAGCATTGCCTGGGTGAACAAGCTCATCCGAGCCAAGCGCGACTACTCGGCGGCCCTCGAGCGGCAGCGCGAGGAAATCACCCGGGCGCAGAAGAAACTGAAGAACCTGATGGCCGAGACCGGCCTGACCATTGCCGAGATCAAGGACATCAACCGCCGCATGTCCCTCGGCGAGGCCAAGGCGCGGCGGGCAAAGAAAGACATGGTCGAAGCCAACCTGCGGTTGGTGATCTCCATCGCCAAGAAGTACACCAACCGCGGCCTGCAGTTCCTCGATCTGATTCAGGAAGGCAACATCGGGTTGATGAAGGCCGTCGACAAGTTCGAGTACCGGCGCGGCTACAAGTTCTCGACCTACGCCACCTGGTGGATCCGGCAGGCCATCACCCGGTCGATTGCCGATCAGGCCCGCACGATCCGCATTCCGGTGCACATGATCGAGACCATCAACAAGCTGAACCGCATCTCGCGGCAAATGGTTCAGGAGATGGGCCGCGAACCCACCCCCGAAGAGCTCGGCGAGCGCATGGAGATGCCGGAAGACAAGGTGCGCCGGGTGCTCAAGATCGCCAAGGAACCGATCTCCATGGAAACCCCCATCGGCGACGACGAAGACTCGCACCTTGGCGATTTCATCGAGGATGTCACCATCGGCTCGCCGGTGGAACTCGCCACGGGCGAAGGCCTGAAGGAGGCGACCCGCGAAGTGCTCGCCGGCCTGACCGCGCGTGAGGCGAAGGTGCTGCGCATGCGCTTCGGCATCGACATGAATACCGACCATACCCTCGAGGAAGTCGGCAAGCAGTTCGATGTCACCCGGGAGCGCATCCGCCAGATCGAGGCGAAAGCGCTGCGCAAGCTGCGGCACCCCAGCCGTTCGGAGCACCTGCGCAGTTTCCTGGACGAGTGGTTGGAAGCCGGCGGCGGCAAACGCTGACAGGCCGAAGCAGGGATTTGTATTTCGGCCGAACGGGCCTATAGCTCAGTTGGTTAGAGCAGTGGACTCATAATCCATTGGTCCCAGGTTCGAGTCCTGGTGGGCCCACCAGCCGCTTGCCGGTCAGTTCCAGCCCGTATCCGTCACCAACTCTTGTCGCGAGTTCATCGGCGTCAGCAGCAGGAAGTCGATGACGGATCCGGGATAGCCCGCAAATCTCACCAACTCTCTGCTGCGGACGCCGATGCACTCGCCCTGCGCGGCCGTGCTCCCTTCGGCCGATTTGACATACTGTCGAGTATGCCTGCATCGGCCTCCAGTCCGCGCGGCCGCGCAGGACGGCGCCTCGACGCCCTCGCGACGAAAGTTGGTGAGATTTGCGGGCTAGACGGAGGCCCGCTCGAGGCTCTTGCGGTACGGTTTGATGCCCAGGGCCAGGCTGATTGCCGCGAGCGTCATGGTGATCGCCGAGACGATGGAAAGCGAGTAGCCGAGGGCGTTTTCGTCCTGAAAGACGTACTCCGTCACCAGCGCCACCGACAGCGAGCCGAAGGCGATGGAGGAGAACACCGAGATCACGAAATACACGGCGACCACCTGGGCGCGCATCCGGTTGGGCGTGATCAGCTGAATCGCGACGGGCGAGAGCGCCTGTTGCAGCGACAGGAAGAACACCGCGACCCCCAGCGCGGGAACACCCCAGGCCGCAGTCGGCATCAGGGGTGCGATCACCATGAACGGCATGGCGATGGCAAAGAACGCGGCCAGGGAGCGCATGGCCGCATCCTTGTAGCCGCGGGCCGTCAGCCAGTCGCAGAACCAGCCGCCGGCATAGGTTCCGAGCGTGCCCAGCACCATGAGTTGCGCACCGAAGACGATGCCCGCATCGGAGATGTCCCAGTCGTAACTGCGGCGCAGGAATTCCGGCACCCAGGACATGAACCCGTAAAACGCCATGCCGCCGGCCGCATAGCCGAAGAAGATGGCGCCGAAGGTGCCCCTGTTGGTCCACATGAATCGCGCGATCTGCCGCACGGGAACGCTCTTCTCCTCCGTTGCGGCCAGGTTCTTCCGGTCCGGTTCGCGCACCGTGAACATCATCAGCAGCACGATCAGGAAGCCCGGCATGCTCGCCACGATAAAGGTCAGTTGCCAGGGAACCAGCGTGCCGACGAGCGGCAGGTCCACCGGCCCCGACTGCGTGATCAGCCGGATGGCCGCACCGCCGAGCACCAGCGCCAGGCCGCCGCCGATGAATATGCCGGTGGCGAAGATGGCGATGGCGCGACCGAGGCGTTCCGGCGGAAAGTAATCGGCGATCATGGAATAGGCGGCGGGGGTCAGGGTGGCCTCGCCCACGCCGACGAAGACCCGGGCGGTGAAGAGCTGCGTGAAATTGCGGGCCAGGCCGCATGCGGCGGTGGCCAGACTCCACAGGAAGATGCCGACGGCGATGATGGTGCGCCTGCTGTAACGGTCGGCCAGGCGGGCGATGGGTACGCCCATGGTCACGTAGAAGATGGCAAATGCGAAGCCCATGAGCAGGCTCATCTGCGTGTCGCCGATGCCGAGATCGGCGCGAATGGGCGCCACGAGCAGGGTAATCACCTGCCGGTCGATGAACGACACCACCATGGCGAGCATGAGGACGACGACCACGTACCAGGGATAGACGAACTGGCTTTCCGGCGTCTGCGTCCCGGGTTCGGGCGGTGTTTGCGAACCTGCTGTCCGGTCTATGGGCAACGCCTCCGCGATGGTCCGGCAGGACCGGACGCCGCTACTATGCCAGCGTGAACGCCGCCCGCAAACCCGCCGCCCGGAAAGTTTCGAGCTCCTGCCCGGAATGACGAGGTGCTTTTGATGTTCCCGACGAGCCGGGTTGTCGACTTTACCGTGTCGAAATGGCTAAATCCCGCTGACTCCCGGATCGGCCTGTTCGCGATTGAAAGAGCAGACCGGCAGAACCCGGCTACCGAAACAGGTCGTGCGGAGGCAAGTGTGAGCGGGCCACGGGCCATTACCCTGATCAAGGTCGATCCCCCGCAGGAGCGCGAGGACGAGTGGAACCACTGGTATTCCAACGTGCACTCGCCCGGCCGTTTCGAGTGCGGCTTCCTGGCATTCCGCCGTTTCGAGATCGTCCCCGGCCAGCCTCAGGTGGATACGCGCCAGGGCGGCCAGGCCAAGTACCTTGCCATCATGGAATTGCCCGATACGAGTGTATTGACCGCGCCGGCCTACGATGAGGTCACCCGGCGCTGGATGGCAACGCCGCCCGACAGCTTCGAGCATCTGACCATGAAGCTGCCCAAGCTCGCCCGGGGTGTGCTCGAACTCATCGGCCAATACCCCGACAACGAGCAACCCCTGTTGCCGGACACAAAGTACGTTTTCCTCTCGGCCCACGACGTGCCCGAGGCGATCCACGACGAATTCAACGAGTGGTATGTAGAGGAACACATGCCGCTGGTACTCGGCGAGCCGGGGTTCAACACCGTGCGCCGTTACGTGCACAGGAGCGATGAGTATCCGCCGATTCTGGGTGAGGGAGGGGAACTGTTCACTCACCTCTCGATCTGGGACATCGACGGCATCGAGGCCTTCCGAAATCCGAAGTTTGCCGACTACACCGTCACACCCTGGCAGAAGCGCATGCGACGGCTGTTCACGCTGAAGATGAGCAACATCTACCGGGAAATTGCGCGCGGCACAGCGCCGCACTGACCCATGCAGCGCCTGCAACGGGATCTGAGCGAGCCTGCGCCCGTTCCAGAAGCCGGCATTCGCCGCGCGATGGAGATTGTGCGGGGCGGGCGGCTTAGCCGTTACGGCGAGTTCGGCGGCCACCGTTCGGAGGTGGCGGCCCTGGAACGGGACTTTGCGCGCCATATGGGCTCACCCTATGCGCTTGCGGTGAACTCGTGCGGCAGCGCGCTGAACATCGCCCTGCGTTGCGCGGGCGTAAAAGCCGGCGACAGGGTTCTACTCAATGCCTTCACGTTGGCCCCGGTACCCGGCGCCATCGTCCACGCCGGAGCAGAACCCCTGTACGTGGAATGCGACGACAACTACCTGATCGATCTCGACGATCTGGAACGCAAGGCGGGCCGTGGCTCGAAGATTCTGCTGCTGTCGCACATGCGCGGCCACATCGCGGACATGCAGTCGGTCACGGCCATCTGCCGGCGCCACGGCCTGACGCTCATCGAAGATTGCGCCCACACCCTGGGCGCCCGCTGGGACGGTACGCCGAGCGGGCGCTTCGGAATGTTCGGCTGTTTCAGCCTGCAGGCGTACAAGCACATCAACGCGGGGGAGGGCGGCCTGCTGATTACCGACGACGCCGATGCCGCCGCTCGAGCGGTCCTGTATGCGGGCAGCTACATGCTCTACGGGCAGAACGGCGCGGCGCCGGACGCGGACGTGTTCCGCCGCCACAGGGAGTCGATCCCCAACCTGAGTTGTCGCATGAGCGAGGTGACGGCGGCCCTGGCGCGCCCGCAGATCGGGCTGCTGGCCGAGCGGGGTCGCGACTGGAACAGGAGCTACCGCCGACTTGCCGAGTCGTTTTCGGCGATCGATGCCGTGGTCGTGCCGGAACGCGACGCGCGGGAGGACTACGTTGCCTCGTCCATCCAGTTTTCCCTCGCGGGGCTGTCGACGCACCAGATTTCCGCGGCGGTCGACCGGTGTGCGTCCCGCGGTGTGCCGATCAAGTGGTTTGGCGATGCCTGTCCCCGGGGATTCACTGCAACCTTCGAGCACTGGCGCTATGTTCAGCGGCCCAGGCTCGAGCGCACCAGAGCGATGCTGGAGAGGCTTTGCGACATGCGCATTCCGTTGTCGTTGACGGCGGCGGACTGTACTTCGATTGCGGAGATTCTTGCGGAGGCCATCGCCACCGTGCGCACCGGGAATCGAAACCGGTGACCCGGCTCGACAACACCACCGGCAACCGCCCGAGTTTCGTCTCTCATCTGGAATGCTCCTGGACGGGCAAGCGCTACGCGGCCGGCCGTTTGCACAACCTGTCCGACGATGGGTTTCCGCTGCTGGTGCGATACGACCTGGAACGCATGACCGGAGCGTTCACCAGGGACGCGCTTGCCGACCGGGCCGCGGACCTTTGGCGCTATCGGGAGTTGCTGCCCGTCACCGACGCCGCCAATATCGTCTCGCTCGGAGAAATCGCCACGCCCCTGATCGCGCTGGAAGCCATCGCCGGTCGCCTCGGCGCGGCCCGCATCGATGTCAAGGACGAGGGCCGGCTGCCAACGGGGTCCTTCAAGGCAAGGGGGATTGCCGTGGCCATCAGCATGGCGCGCGAACTCGGCGTCACCCGGGTGGCCATGCCCACCAACGGCAATGCCGGCGCTGCGCTCAGTGCCTACGCCAGCCGCGCCGGCATGGAAAGCTTCGTCTTCTGCCCCGACGACACCCCCGAGATCAACATTGCCGAGACCGGCATTCAGGGTGCTCGGGTGTACCGGGTGAACGGCTACATCGACGATTGCGGAAAGATCGTCGGCGCCGGCAAAGGCCCGGCAGGCTGGTTCGACCTCTCCACGCTCAAGGAGCCCTACCGCATCGAGGGCAAGAAGACCATGGGGCTGGAACTCTGCGAACAGCTCGGCTGGACGGTTCCCGATGTCGTCTTCTACCCCACTGGCGGCGGCACCGGGTTGATCGGCATGTGGAAGGCATTTGGCGAACTCGAACGACTCGGCTGGATCGGCAGCGACCGACCGCGCATGGTGGCGGTGCAGGCGGAAGGCTGTGCGCCCATCGTGCGGGCCTACGAGTCGGGGCGCCGGCGCGCGGAGACCTGGCGGAACGCGGCGACCGTGGCGGCCGGAATCCGGGTTCCGGCGGCCATCGGCGACTTCCTGATTCTCGATGCCGTGCGCGAAAGCGGTGGGTTCGCCATCGCTGTGTCCGATGCGGCGATCGAAGCTGCGCGTGAGGACGTGGCGACACAGGAGGGTCTGTTGCTGTGCCCCGAAGGCGCCGCCACCTACGCGGCCTATCGGCAGGCCCTGGAAGCGGGACAGGTGGCACTCGGCGACCACGTCGTACTGTTCAACTGCGCCACCGGCCTGAAATACCCGCTGCCGAACTGCGGCGAGCCACTCGACCGACATGGCAACATCGACTACGAGGCCATGGAAGGGCCGAGCTGATTGTTGCGTGCAGAGTCGAAAACGGCCGCAACGTCCACGGCGAGGCCAACCAGCAACACCGACTCGGCAGCGTGTCCTCGAGCATAGACGCCTCGTTCGACGTAGGCACGCTCTATTCGAGCCTGGTTTTGCCGTTGCGCTGTCGAAGCCTCATCCGATAGCTCGAGCACCGTGATGGTTTCGTTGCGAGGATCGACGATCCAATACTCGGGAATGGACGCCTCGGCGTAGTCGCTCCGCTTGGTGACGAGATCCCGATCCGCATTGGCCGGGCTGACGACCTCTACCACCAAATCGGCGCCCAACCAGAAGCGATCCTGGAAACGGAAGTCCGAGCGGTTTCGGAGCACCAGCAAATCCGGCTCGCGGAACTTGCCCGGACGAACCCGCAGGCGTAGCGGCGCGAATGCCGCCAGGCCGCCCGAGGGCTCCAGCCAGGCGTGAAACACCCGGTAAAGAAACCCCAGCGTGGCCTGATGCGAGGATGTGGGCATGGGCAGTTCCTGGACGTAGCCGTCGGTGAATTCGACCAGACGGTTCGAACGATCGGTCAGCCGCAGGTAGTCGTCGTCGCTCCAGGCCCCCTGACGCGGCGGGGCGTTGCCCTGAAAGGCGTCGAGGGCTGCCTGAGACTGCAGGAGTGTTCCAGGTTGAGCCATCGCTCAAGCTTAAACCCAGTACAATGTGCGTGCTATCGGAAAATGCCCCGGATTGCTGTCGGCAAATGGACTGGAAATCCCGGCAGGACCCGATTGCGTTGGTTTCGCAATCCCGATTTGCCCCCGGGGCCGCTGCGTCCCTGGTCGCAATCGCTCGAGGAGTTGCTTTCAGCATGTTGCGACACGCCCTGTCCAATTCCCGCATCGCAGCCCGGCTGACCGCCGTCGTCGTGTTGGCCGGCCTCACCGCGTGCGACCTGGATTCTCCCTCCGGGGCAGATGCGCCATCCACCGTTCCGGTAGCCGTTGGCAAGGCGCCGGCCGCGACCGAAGAAACGCCAGCCGAAGCCGATTTAGCGTCGGCTGCTACTGAAGCGTCGGCTGCTACTGAAAGGACGCCGGACCTGAGCCCCCTGGCGCGTGTGACCGCTCCCTGGTTCGGCGACTTCGACGGCATGGTCGAGCGGCGTACCCTGCGGGCGCTGGTGGTGCGCAGCAAGACCTTCTTCTTTTTCGACGGCGCCACCAAACGGGGCCTGAGTCACGACATGCTCAGAGCCTTCGAACAGCACGTCAACGAAAAGCTGGACGCGGGCCCTGTCAAGCTCGACGTGGTTTTTCTTCCGGTCACCAGGGACCTGTTGCTGCCCGGGCTGCTGGCCGGTTACGGCGATCTGGCCGTCGCCAACCTCACGGTCACGCCGGAACGGAGCGAGCAGGTCGACTTCTCCATCCCCGTGTATCGGGACATACACGAAATACTCGTCACCGGCCCGGCCAGCGCGGCCGTCGAATCCATCGACGACTTGTCCGGGAAGACGCTGCATACACGCCTCTCGAGCAGTTACCACGAAAGCCTGAGCGAACTCAACGAACGCTTTGCGGCCGAGGGCAAGGCGCCGCTGCATGTCCGCACGGTGGATGAGCACATCGAAGACGAGGAATTACTGGAAATGGTCAACGCCGGCCTCATTTCCGGAATACCCATCGACTCGCACAAGGCGGCCTTCTGGAAGCAGGTTTTCGACGACATCGATGTGCGGGACGACATCGTCTTTCGCGATCAGGCCGACATCGCCTGGGCCTTCCGGCCGAACAGCCCGAAGCTCGGGGCGGCGGTGAACGACTTCCTGCGGGAAAACCGGGAAGGGTCGCTGCTCGGCAACCTGTTGTTCAGGCGTTACCTCGAGGAGACCCGCTACGTCGAAAACGCGCTGGATTCAGAGGAACTGCAGAAGTTTCGAGACACCGCCCCATTGTTCCGCAAGTATGCCGACCGCTACGAATTCGACTGGCTGCAGATCATCTCCCAGGCGTACCAGGAGTCGCGGCTCGACCAGAGCGCACGCAGCCACGCGGGCGCCGTCGGGATCATGCAATTGCTGCCGAGCACGGCGGCGGGCAGGAATGTCGGCATTCCCGACATTGGCGTCCTCGAAAACAACATCCACGCCGGCAACAAGTACCTGCGCTTCATTCGCGACAACTACTTCGCAGCAGAGGCGATGAGCGACCTGGACAAGACGCTGTTTTCGTTTGCCTCCTACAACGCAGGCCCGTCCCGCGTAGCCGGGCTGCGCGCCGAGGCAGAGAGGGAGGGGCTCGACCCGAATGTCTGGTTCGGCAACGTCGAACACATCGCCGCGCGGCGCATCGGCCGGGAGACCGTCGACTACGTCAGCAACATCTACAAGTACTGGATCGCCTATCGGTTGAGCCGGGAACAGTTGACCGATTCCGTGGAGACCGCATCGGCCCGTTGACCGGATTCAGGCGTCGACGCAATCGACCGATTGTCGACCCCGCGAGCACGCAGGACGCCAATGCACGAGATCGGAAACCAGGGCGAGCGAAGATCCCTTTCTGTGGGCATCGTGACGTTCGAGTCCGCGAGCGAGATGCTGCGCAGACTGTTCGACAGCCTGGTCGCGGCGTTGGAGACCACCTGGGAAACAATGGACCTCGAGGTGACGGTCGATGTTCTCTGCAACGACGAATCGCCCGCACACATGCTGGCCACCGTCGGGACTTACGGGGATTTTGCCGCATCCGCACCGCGGGCGATGCGCTGCGGAATCGCCGCCGGACACGGCAACATCGGCTATGGCGCGGCACAGAATATCGCCATCCGCAACAGCTCGGCGGAATTCCACCTGGTACTGAACCCCGATGTGGCGCTGGATTCGCGCGCGCTCGTCGAGTGCATTCGCTTTCTGGATGCGAACCCCGGGGCCGCCATGGTCGCACCACGGGCATTCGACGGCGAAGGGCGCTATGCACGACTGGCCAAGCGTGCACCGTCCGTGCTCGTTCTGCTTCTGCGGGGGCTTTCGGTCGGCCCCTCGTCGGGACCGCTGGGGCGGCTGGTGGGACGCTACGTCTACAGCGACCGGTTGCCTGCCGAGGCGCCGGCAGCCATCGATCTGGCCAGCGGCTGCTTCATGTTCTGCCGGACCTCCGCCCTCGAGGCCCTTGACGGCTTCGACGAGCGGTACTTCCTGTATTTCGAAGACTACGATCTGTCCAGACGCATCGCCCGGTACGGCGGCATCTTCGAAGTGCCGACCGTGAGCATTCGACACGACGGCGGGCACACCGCCAGTCGAGGCATCCGGCGCATCGCCAGCTTCCTGCGATCTGCGTTAAGGTACTTCAATCGCCACGGCTGGCGCTGGGTTTGACCGCACCGATTCATGAACTCGCTGCTGAGAGATTCCACCCCGGCGCGCCGGGACGCGGACGCGCAAGGAACAACTGAAATACGCTGGGAGAGAGCAGGTGTGCGGTGCGTGTATCTGGCGCTGTTTGGGCTCGTGCTTGCGCCCATCGTCGCGGTAAATCTCGCCGCCTGGTGCGCCATTCGGCTAGCCAGATGCACGTACCGTATACCTGCTCTCGGTGCCGGATCGAAAGCCATGTTTGCCACGCTAACGAATTCAATAAAATCAATAGCTTGGAAAAAGTGTTCCATGAAAGGAACCGTTTCTTCGATTCGCTGCCGGGAGCAGGCAAGCGGTACGGGAGGCGGGCGTTGAGGGTGCTGGTCACCGGCGGCGCCGGTTTCATCGGCAGCGCGCTGGTGCGGCATCTCGTCAACGTCCGCGGCGATGAGGTGTGCACCGTCGACAAGCTCACCTACGCAGGGAATCGGGCAAACCTGGCGGCCGTGGATGGCACCGACAACCACCGGTTCGACGCTCTGGACATTTGCGATGCGCCCTCCATGCGCAACCTGCTGGCCGATTTTTTGCCCGATGCGGTGGTGCACCTGGCGGCGGAGTCCCATGTCGACCGCTCCATCGAAGGCCCGGCGCCCTTCATTCACACCAACATCGTCGGCACCTACACGCTGCTGGAGTCGGTTCGGGAGTACCGCGCATCGACGGGGCGCGATTGCCGGTTCGTGCATGTCTCGACCGACGAAGTCTATGGATCCCTCGGCGCCGACGGGCTGTTCACGGAAGCGAGCCCGCATCGTCCCAACTCACCGTATGCGGCTTCCAAGTCGGCGGCGGATCAACTGGCGCGGGCCTGGTGCAGGACGTTCGATCTGCCGGTGATCGTTACCAACTGTTCGAACAACTACGGCCCCTACCAGTTTCCCGAGAAGCTGATTCCGCTGGCGATCCTTCGGGCGCTTGCCGATGAACCCGTGCCGGTCTACGGCGACGGCCTGCAGATCAGGGACTGGCTGCACGTCGAGGACCATGTCCGCGCCCTGGCCTCCGTGCTGGACAGCGGGCGCCCGGGACGCACCTACAACATCGGCGGAACCTGCGAAATGACCAATCTCGACGTGGTGCGCACGGTGTTGCGGGCGGTGGCTTTGCGCAGGGGCGACGCCGCGGACAGCCTGCTCGGCCTCGTCGAGTTTGTCGACGACCGGCCGGGGCACGACCGCCGCTACGCCATCGACAGTTCCCGCATTGCCGGCGAACTGGGCTGGCAGCCCCGCATCGGCTTCGAGTCGGGAATCGCGAGCACCGTGGATTGGTACGGGGACAACGCGGCATGGTGCGCCGGAGCGCGCGAGGTCTACGACGGTCGACGCCTGGCTCGACCCGTTCGTGAATGAATCGCTGCGGCTGTCAGTTTCTTCGACTACGCTTGCGACCCGCGCCAAGTGCATTCGCGAATGGATCGGATTGGGCCTGGAATGAGCGGCGTATCGATGCCTGCGACACCTGAGGAGACCAGCGGCGGGCCGGCATGGCGGCGGGCTGCGAATCGGAAACTGTTCTGATGCAATGCAACGAGACACGACTCGAGGGTGTGCTCATCCTGGAACCCGACATCCATCGCGATTCGCGCGGGTTCTTCCTGGAACGTTACAACCACGCCCGCTACTCGGAGATTCCCGGGCTGGATGTGACCTTCGTGCAGGACAATCACTCCCGGTCGAAGCGGGGCGTGCTGCGCGGGCTGCACCTGCAACGTCGCCATCCCCAGGGCAAGCTGGTCAGCGCGATTCGGGGTGCGGTCTGGGACGTGGCCGTGGACATCGACCCGGCCTCGCCGACGTTTCGACAATGGGTCGGCGTCGAGCTCGACGAAGACAACCATCGCCAGATCTACATTCCGCCCGGTTACGCGCATGGTTTCTGCGTGCTTTCGGAGCAGGCGGACGTGCTCTACAAGTGCACCGAGTTCCGCCACGCGGACGACGAGTACGGCATTCTCTGGAACGATGCGGACCTCGACATCGCCTGGCCGGTCGAAGCCCCGCTTCTGTCCGAAAAGGATGCGGCCAATCCCTGTCTTGCAGACTATCTGAGAGCGTGAGCGGGAAGCCCCGACTGCCTGGCTGCGTTACGCGTCGACCGTCCCGCGAGATTCTTGCGTTCAGAGCGCCGCGCCGCAGACGTGAAAGCAACAAAGGCATACCGGTTCTCGGCGCCGGATCGAAGCCACGGCTCTCCGCGTCAGTGAGTGCTTTAAAATCAATAACTTGAAAATTTGTTTCATGCGAGTTCCGAACCCGGCACGCCGGGACGACGACGCGCAAGGAACACCTGACAACCGCTGGGAGAGAGCAGGTGTGCGGTGCGTGTATCTGGCGCTGTTTGGGCTCGTGCTTGCACCCATCGTCGCGGTAAATCTCTCCGCCTGGTGCGCCAGATGCACGTACCGTATACCTGCTCTCGGTGCCCGGTCGCCAGATATTGTGTTAAATTGTTTGTTCAATTAAATCAATTATTTATGGTCTGTTCCATGCGAGCCAGGGCAACGCCTCGATAATCACCGTGCTGGAAGTTGGACCGGAATTCGCCTCTCGGCGGCGCGCCTTTACTGGGGACGCGTAGAAGCTCATGAGACAGGAAGCTGTGCACGGGCCGCGTACGCGGGTTCTGATTGCCGGTGGCTCCGGGCAGGTGGGTTCGGCACTTCGCGCGTCGGCGCCCCCCGGGGTGGAGATTCAGGCTCCCTCTTCGAAGGAAATGGACATCTGCCGGCAGAGCAGCGTGGACGCCGTTATCGAGACGGTGCTGCCCGACCTGGTCATCAACGCAGCGGCCTATACCCAGGTCGAGCGCGCTGAAGACGAGAGCGAACGGGCCAGGGCGATCAACGCCGCGGGCGCCGGCAATCTGGCGGCTGCCTGCGCCGTCAGGGGCTGCCCGCTCATTCACTTGTCGACCGACTACGTGTTCGACGGCAGCCTGGGAAGGCCCTATCGGGAGAACGACACGACCTCGCCGCTGAACGTCTACGGCGCCTCGAAGCTCGAGGGAGAACGTGCGGTGCGCGCCGCTCTCGACCGGCACCTCATCCTGCGCGTTTCCTGGGTCTTCAGCGCAACCGGGTCGAATTTCGTCAAGACGATGCTGGGCCTCAGCCATCGTGACGAGGTTCGCGTCGTCGCCGATCAGCGCGGCACGCCCTGCGGGGCATCCGCCATCGCGGCGGCTGTCTGGCGAATTGCCGATCGGCTGGCGACAGCCCCGGCATACGGCACCTACCACTTCGCGACCTCGCCCCCGACCAGTTGGCACGGGTTCGCCGAGGCCGTTTACGCGGCTTGTCGTGAAGCGAATCCTGCCGGCTCGATTCCAACGGTCGTGGCGATTCCCACCAGCGCGTGGCCCACGCGTGCGGAGCGCCCATTGAATTCGGTGTTGAGTGGTTCCCGGCTGGCGGCCGACTACGGCATCTCACCGCCGGACTGGCGGGAGGAGGTGCGTTCGGTGGTGATCGAACTCATGCGCAAACCGGGCAATGCGCCAGGCGAACATGGGAACCGTGGCGGGGTACAAACCTGACGCGTTGGCAGTCGCAACCTGCGAACCGGCGGTCGGACGGATTAATCGGAGCGCAACCGTTCCCGGACGAAATCCCCAAGCTCGCTCACCGGCACCCGCTCCTGGCCCATGGTATCGCGGTCCCGCACGGTAACCGTATCGTCCTGTTCGATGGTCTGGAAGTCGACAGTGACGCACATCGGCGTGCCGACCTCGTCGTGCCGGCGGTAGCCCTTGCCGATGTTGCCCGTGTGCTCGTAGAGGATTCGCCCCAGGCCCAGCGACTGCAAGTCCCGCTTGACGGCCCGGGCCTTGGCGACGATGCCCTCGTGGTTGCGCTTCAGCGGCAACACCGCGGCCTTCACGGGCGCCAGGTGGGGCTTGAATCCCAGCACCGTGCGCGTGCTGCCGTTCTCCAGTTCCTCCTGCCGATAGGCTTCGTTCATGACGGCCAGAACGCCCCGGTCGACGCCGGCGGAGGGCTCGATGACGTATGGAACGAACCAATTCCCCGTCTCGGCATTGCGCACCGCAAGCCTGGCATTGGAGTCTGCGTTTTCGGCCACTTGGGAGGCGAGGGCCAGTTCCTGCTGGTTCTTCGAGTGCGAGCCGAGGTCGAAATCCTGCCGGTTGGCGATGCCTTCCAACTCCTCCTCGCCGTGGGGGAAGGTGTACATGATGTCGTAGGTTGCCTTGGAGTAGTGGGCCAGTTCCTCCGCGGGCACGTCGTAGATGGAAAGCGCCTCGCGACCGACGCCCTGTTCCTCCCACCAGTCGAGCCGCGCCTCGAGCCAGCGGCGGTGCCACTGTTCGTCTTCGCCGGGCTCGACGAAGAATTCCAGCTCCATCTGTTCGAATTCCCGTACGCGGAAGATGAAGTTCCTGGGGGTAATCTCGTTGCGGAATGCCTTGCCCATCTGCGCGATGCCGAAGGGCAGCCGTCGCGAAGTGGAATCCATGACGTTCTTGAAGTTGGTGAAGATGCCCTGAGCCGTTTCCGGGCGCAGGTAGACGTGGGACGAACCGTCGTCGACCGGGCCGAATGCGGTGCGGAACATCAGGTTGAAGGGGCGGGGGTCGGTCAGGTCCGTGGAGCCGCATCCGGGGCAGGCGCCGGCCACCTGGTCTGCCCGCCAGCGGCTCTTGCACGCGCGGCAATCGACCATGGGGTCGGAAAAGGTCTCCTCGTGGCCGGAGTACTGCAGAATGCGGCGGTTGGTCAGGAGCGTCGTGTCGAGGCCTTCCACATCGTCCCGCTCGTGGACCATGGCCCGCCACCAGGCGGATTTCAGGTTGTTCTTGAGTTCGACGCCCAGAGGGCCGTAGTCGTAGAGCCCCTGGGAACCGCCGTAGATGTCGGCCGCCTGGAAGATGAAGCCGCGGCGCTTGCACAACGAGACGAGTTCTTCCATTGAAGTGGCGGGCACGGGGTTCTCCTTGGTTCCGGCGGGGTCGCGATGGGGCGCGCACTATACCCGATGCCGGCTTCCTTGGCAGAGGGGCGCTCCGCCGGGTGGGCGGATTGCTATATGCTTGGAATGTTGGAACGGTGGACGTTGAATCATGACAATCTGGTGGTCGAAATCGATCCTGGCCGGTGGCATCGCGGCCATTGTGTTGCTGCCCATCGGTGCCCTGGGCGCCCGTGCGGGGCTGTGGGGTTTCGAGCTGGGGTTCATGCTGCTGTCGTTGGGCAGCATTCTGGCCCTGGTCGGGCTCGTCGGGGGAATTCCCGCGGTCGTCGCCGCCAGGCGTCGCGGGCTTTCGCGGGACCTGTGGGCCACCCTGTCCGGCATGGCGCTGGGTTTTGCGGTGGTGGTGTTCATGGGCATGCAGCTTCTGAAAGCCCTGTCGGCGCCGCTCATTCATCAGGTTTCGACCAATACGGAGGACCCGCCCGAGTTCGTCGAGGTGGTGGCGCTGCGCGGCGAGACCTCCAATCCGCTGGAATTCGATGCCGACACGATCACGCCGCTGCAGCGGGAGTTCTACCCCTGGCTGGAGCCGCTGGTGCTGCGCGCGACCCCCGAGGAGGCCTTCGACAAGGTGCTGTACGTGCTGACGGACATGGGCCTCGAATTGGTGGCGACGCATCCGGACCGGGGCCTGATCGAGGCCGTCGACACGACCTTCTGGTTCGGCTTCAAGGACGACGTGGCGGTGCGCGTGCGGCCCTATCCCCAGGGCGCCGTCGTCGATGTGCGCTCCGTCTCGCGGGTCGGCCTCTCCGACCTCGGCGTCAATGCGGCACGCGTCAAGGAGATACTGAGGCGCCTGTCCGGCGGCTGAGCGCCAAGCCTCAGGCGCCGATCGGAGGTTCCCGTCGGCGCGATCCATAGATTCAGCAGAATGTGATCATCGTCGCCGATGCCGGCGCCAGCCGCCATCGCCTCCGGTCGATCGTCCACGGCTGCCGGGGTCGCGGGCAGGCAAGCACTCGGTGAAAATTCCTACAGCGCGCCCCGTGCCTCTGCGGTCACCATAGGGTTTTCGCAATCCGGAAAACGCTCAGGTGTCACTGTTCCGGCCCGAGGCACTGGCGGAGCGAGCCCGTTCCCAGTGGGGTTCCGTCATCGTCACACAGGCGCCCGCGCTGCGGTGGGCAAGCATCGGCCTTCTGCTTGCCTGTTGCCTGGGGGCCGGGTTGGCGCTGGGTCTCGACTACGCGCGCAAGATTCAGGTTGCCGGCTACCTGGAACCCGCCGGCGGCATTGCCGAGGTAGTCGCCCCGATGGCCGGGCAGGTGGCGGCGCTGCACGTCCGGGAAGGAACGCCGGTGCGGCGGGGTCAGCCGTTGCTGGCCCTCGACCTGGGGCGACTCGATGCGCAGGGCGTGCCGGTGCATGCCCGGGAAGCCGGTCACCTGGAGCAATCGATCCGCCGAATCGACGACATGGCCGATGCTCAGGGGGCAAGGCACGGTGCGGAACTCGAGTCGCTGCGGAGGGAACTCACCCACCTCGAAAGCGAACGGCGTAGTCTGCGCGAGGAACTGGCGGTGGCGGATGAACGGCAGTCGCTGGTCGCCCGTTCGGAAGCGCGCCTCGAGCAGCTTTCCCGGCAGGGGCTGGCGGCGCGGTCCGAACTCGACCGGCAGCGGCAGCAGACGCTGGCGGCGAAGCAGTCCGCCGGCCAATTGCGGCGCGCACTGGCGGGAAATCGCGCCCAGGGAGACCTGAAACAGGCGGCTCTGGTCCGGCTCGAGCGCGACTTCCGTGTTCGACAATTGCGCCTGGAACAGGAGCGAGCGGGTCTGCAACGGCGCCTCGAGCAGGCCCGGGAAGAGGTTCGAACGACCATCGTTGCACCCCGGGACGGCGTCGCGGCATTCCTCCAGTTCGGCCTTGGCGACCGGGTGATCGCGGATCAGGTGTTGATGACGGTGGCTCCCGATGCGCCAACCTTCGAACTGGTGCTGCTCGCAGGCACCTCTGCGGCCGGCCGCATCGCCGTGGGCAACGAGGTGCGTTTCCGGGTTCTCGGTGCGGAGCGGGATGGCGACCCCATGGGCGCGGCCGTCGTGCGCGAGGTCAGCCGTACGCCCCAGAAACCCTACCGGCTCGTCAGCTGGATTCCGGTGGACGGGGCGGTGTTCAGGGCGCGGGCGGAAGTGGTCGATTACCCGGAGAAGCTGCAGTTGCGCCATGGCGTGCGTGTGGATGCCTTCGTCATCACCCGCTCCAGGGCGTTGTGGCAGTGGCTGATCGAGCCCCTGGCATCGGCGCTGGAGACGCTCTGATGCGTGTGCTCGCGAGCCTCCGTCGCCGGGTGCCGGTGCTCTGGCAGACGGAAGCCTGCGAATGCGGTGTGGTTTGTGTTGCCATGGTGACGGCATGGCACGGCCGGAACCTCGACCTGGCCGATCTGCGTGCGCGCGGCCTGGCCGGCGCCCGGGGCAGCAGGCTCAGCGACCTGGTGGCGCTCGCCGAGGCCGAGGGGATGAACTGTCGCGGCTTGCGGCTGGAACCGGAGCAACTGCGGCGGCTGCTGGCGCCTGCAATCCTGCATTGGGACCTCAATCATTTCGTGGTGCTCGTCAAGGTCGGGCGCCGCGGCATTCTCGTTCACGACCCCGCACAAGGAAGGCGCCGGTATACCTGGGCGGAGGCGTCCCGGCATTTCACCGGGGTGGCCCTCGAACTGCGTCCTTCCGACCGCTTCAGGCAGCGGCCGCC
This sequence comes from Candidatus Azophilus sp., assembly GCA_965221465.1. Lineage (GTDB taxonomy): Bacteria > Pseudomonadota > Gammaproteobacteria > Pseudomonadales > Azotimanducaceae > Azophilus. Next base: position 2,650,822 of record OZ244892.1, on the reverse strand, counting down.
CGCACGTCGGCTGAAGCTCTCCGATCTCTGGCGCGGGGCGGTGGGTCTCGGCGGCAGTCTGGTCAACGTGCTGGCGCTGTCGCTCCTTCTGCAGCTGACGCTGGTGCTTGCCCCGCTGCAGGTGCAGTGGGTGATCGACAACGGCGTCATGCGCGCCGACCGGGAACTGATCGCTCTCCTGGCCCTGGGCTTTTCCCTGCTGTTGCTCGTGCAGCTCGCGGCACAGTTGATGCGCGGCTGGCTGGTTGCGCGTCTGACCTTCCTGCTGGCTTTCGAATTCGGGCGCAACCTGTTCGGGCACATGCTGCGCCTGCCGCTGCAGTGGTTCGAGAAGCGCCACCTCGGCGACATCTCTTCCCGATTCGGCTCGCTCGGCCCGGTGCGCGATGCCATGACCCAGGGCCTGGTGGCGATTTGCGTGGACGGCTTCATGGCCATTGCCATGCTGGCGATGATGCTGGCCTACGATGCGGGGCTGGCGCTGCTGGTCGTCGCGGCTTGCGCGATTTACCTGCTGGTGCGGTTCGCCCAGGTGCCGACGCTGGCGCGCATTGCCATGGACGAGATCAATCACCAGGCGCGTGCGGATTCCAGCTTTCTCGAATCCATGCGGGCGATGCCGGCCGTTCGGGTGTACGCCCAGGAACGGGCACGCCTGGACCTCTGGCAGAATCAGCAGGCGGGCGCCATCAACGCCGGCGTCGACGGCGCCAAGTGGGGTCTCCTCGGCGACGGCGCGCAAACGCTGATATTCGGCATCGAAACCATACTCGTGGTCTACTTCGGCGCCGGCCACGTGCTGGACGGAGCACTCACCATCGGCATGCTCTATGCGTTTCTGAGCTACAAGGGCCAGTTCACTGGCCGGCTCGGGGAACTCGTTCACCAGGCGCTGGCCCTGCGGATGTTGCGCGTACACCTCGAACGGCTCGCAGACCCGTACTGCGCCGAGGCGGAACTGTCAACGGACCCGGTTTCCGGCGAACCGGTGCAGGGTGCGCTGCAACTCGCCGGCGCCGGGTTTCGATACGGCGAGCGAGAGCCCTGGGTGTTGCGCAATGTCGACTTGACGGTGGAGCCGGGCGAATTCATTGCCCTCGTGGGGCCTTCCGGCGGCGGCAAGACGACACTCACCAAACTGCTGATCGGCCAGTCGCAACCGACTGCCGGCAGCGTTCGGGCCGCCGGCCGGCCGCTGCAAGGCAACTGGCTGCGCCGTTATCGCGGCTCCGTGGGCTGCGTGCTGCAGGACGACGCCCTGTTCGCCGGCAGCCTGGCGGCCAACATTGCCCTGTTCGATGCGCAGCTCGACGAAAAACGCTTCGAGCAAGCCTGCCGCCTTGCCCGAATCGACGAACTCATCGCCACCCTGCCCATGGGTATGGAAACCCCCGTGGGCGACATGGGCGCCGCCCTGTCGGGCGGCCAGGTACAGCGCCTGCTGCTTGCGCGGGCGCTCTATCGTGCCCCGAACTTCCTGTTTCTGGACGAGGGCACCGCCCACCTTGACCCCGACACCCGAACGCAGATACAGCAAATGGTGGCCCGCCTCGAGTGCACCAGGATAGTCGCCACCCACGACCTGTCCTTCGCGGCTCAGGCCGACAGAGTCTACGAAGTATGCAACGGCGCCGTCGTCGAGGTGACGAACACAGCGGACTTCATGCTCGAACCCCGCGGCACGTTTGAACATGCGAGTTCCCAACCCGGCGCGCCGGGACGACGACGCGCAAGGAACACCTGAAAACCGCTGGGAGAGAATCGGTGTGCGGTGCGCGTATCCGGCACCTTTAAAGCTCGTGCTTGCGCCCATCGTAGCGGTAAGCAGGTCCGCTTGGCGTGCCGGATGCGCGTACCGCATACCGGTTCTCGGAACCAGATCGAAGCCACGGCTCTCCGCGTCAGTGAGTGCTTTAAAATCAATAACTTGAAAATTTGTTCCATGAAAGAATCGAGCCCGGCTAGAAGCGCAACAATTCCGTCGCCATCGATTCGAGGTCGACGACGCCCACGGCGTTGTAGCCCGAGAGGTGGCCCGCGCACTCGCCGGGGTTGAATTCCAGGCGTTCCCGGGTCCGTGTGAGGCGGTACAGATGCGTGTGGCCGTGCAGGGCGAGATCGTGCCGGGTGTGGGCAAGGCCGTCGAGGTCCAACGGGTCGTGAACCACCACGATGCGGCGGCCGTGCCAGGTGCACTCGAGGGGCGGTTCCCGAAACCTGAAGCCGTGGGTTTCGATGGCGCGCTCGAGGCTCTCCCGTTCGCAGTCGTTGTTGCCGAAGACGCCCACGAGCGGCGCGTTCAGGCCGGCCAGCACGTCCAGGGTTTTCGCCTGCGTGATGTCGCCGGTGTGCACGACCCGGGTCACGCCGGCATCGTTGAACAGGTCGACGATCCTGCGGACGTTCTTCAGGTTGTTATGCGTGTCGCTGACGACGCCGATGCGCATGCGTGGCTTACCCGGCCAAAGGCGGCCGGTTCCACCTGCGCCCAAGGGCAACTCGTGTGCGTTTTTGCTGCGTGCCACGCCACGTTTTCGCTGCGGTCGACCACCACCGCAGTTCGATCGCGATCAGGGCGATGCCCGAGCCCGACAACACAGCGGTGCCCGGGTGCAAACTCGATTCGTACGTAAACGTGGCCTGCGAACAAGCGGTCTACGCGGCTTCGAGGATGTGTATGCCGCAAGCGCTGCCCAGACCGATCACGTGGGTGAGGCCGAGCCGGGCGTTTTGAACCTGGCGTTCTCCGGCTTCGCCGCGCAGGTGTGTCGACACCTCGTAAATGTTGGCGATGCCCGTGGCGCCGAGCGGATGGCCCTTCGACAGCAGCCCGCCGGACACGTTGACCGGCACCCGGCCGCCGAGCGCGACCTCGCCGTCGTCGATCAGCCGCCCGGCCTCGCCGTCGCCACAGAGCCCCAGGTTTTCGTAATGCAGGATCTCGGCCGTCGCGAAGCAATCGTGCAGTTCGACAAGATCGATATCCTCCGGCCCGACGCCGGCCATTTCATAGGCCTTGGCCGCGGCTTCCCGGGTGCAGGTGTTGACATCGGGCATGACCAGGTCGCGTTCCTGCCAGCGGTCGGAGGTGAGCACCGAGGCGCGCACCTTGACGGCACGGTTCATGAGGCCGAGTTCGCGAGCCTTTTTCTCGGAGGCGATCACCGCGGCGGCGGAGCCGTCCACGTTCACCGAGCACATGAGCTTGGTGTTGGGGTACGAGATCATCTCGGCGTTCATCACCACCTCGAGCGGTGTCTCGATCTGATACATCGCCTTGGGATTCATGGTGGAGTGATGGTGGTTCTTGACGGAGACCTTGGCGAACTGCTCGAAGGTCGTGCCGTGCTTGCTGGCATGCTCCATGCCTGCTTCGGCGAACACCGCCGGCATGGTGCCGGAGCCGAAAAGGCCTTCCTTGGAAATGCCCTTGCTGCCGCCGGCCCCGCCGAGCAGGCCCTTGCCCATCTGCTCGACGCCGACCGCGATGACGATGTCGTAAAGCCCTGCCTTGACCGATGCCCAGGCTTCCCGGAAGGCGGTGGCGCCGGTGGCGCAGGCATTCGAGACGTTGACCACCGGAATGCCGGTCTGGCCGATCTCGTGGAGAATGCGCTGGCCGGTCATGTTCGCGGCCTGGAAGAGGTTGCCGCAATACAGGGCTTCCATGTCCTGAATGGTCAGCCCGCAATCGTCGAGAGCCATGAGCGCCGACTCCGCGCCGATCTGGGGCACGGTTTTTTCCGGAAAGCGCCCGAACTTGATCATGTCCACGCCAACGACATATGCATCGGTCATTTGTGTTCTCCTTGCTTGATAGCTGGTTTTCCTTCTGGTTGCCTGCCCGGTGGCATCAATCGGCCTCGGACCTCGGCTGGAAGAAGTAGGCAAGATAGGAATTGCCTTCCTTGTCCTTGCGCCCGAGCGCGTCGCCGAAGACGACCTCCACGGGCATCCCGAATTCGATCTTTTCCGGGTCGGGTTCGATGTTGATCAGGTTGCCCTTGATGGCCGTGCCGTCGTCCAGATCGACGACGGCGCTGATGTAGGGCACCTCGATGCCGGGATACGAGCGGTGCACGATGCAGTAGGAGTAAAGACTGCCGCTCGTCGGCAGCGTCACCGCCGACATCTGGTCGCGGGCGCCGCACTTCGAGCAGACGGTGCGCGCGCCGAGAAAGGTGGCGCCGCAGTTCCCGCACTTGTGGCCTTCCAGATAAGGCTCTCCGCCTTCCGGCGTTTTCAGGAAATCGACCGCTGGTAATGGCTGGCCCATCGATCCTCCGTTCCGTGTCCTCAGTCGAAGCGCGCAAGCATAGCAGAAAGTTCTGCCGATGCGCGTCACTTGCCGCGCAGGGTCTCGACGAGCAACTCGTTGACGCGCCGCGGTTCCGCCTTGCCGCGGGTGGCTTGCATGACCTGCCCCACGAAGAAGCCGAGCACCTTCTGCTTGCCGGCGCGGAACTGCTCGGCCTGGACGGGATGTGCGGCGACGATCTCGCCGACCACCGCCTGCAACTCGCCGCTGTCGCTGATCTGGCGCAACCCGCGCGCCTCGATGATCTCGTCGACCTCGCCTTCTCCGGCCCAGAGGGCATCGAAGAGGGACTTTGCGGTGTTGCCGGAGAGGGTGCCGTCCCTGATTCTGGCAATGAGCCGACCCAGGTCGGCCGCGGATACCGGGCAGGCGCCGATCGCCAGCCCGTCCCGGTTCAGATTCCTGGCGACCTCGCCGGCGACCCAGTTGGCCGCCAGTTTTGCATCCTCACCGCTCCGAGCCGCCGCCTCGAAGTAGTCGGCGATGTCAGGATCGACGGTCAGCCAGGCGGCGTCGTAATCGCTCAACCCCAATTCCTCCCGAAACCGCCGCCGGCGCGCATCGGGCAGTTCCGGCATGTCGGTGCGCACCGCCTCGATGAAGGCATCGTCGAATTCGAGCGGCAGCAGGTCCGGGTCGGGAAAGTACCGGTAGTCGTCGGAGAATTCCTTGCTTCGCATGGGTCTCGTCTCGTCGCGGTCCGGATCGTATTGCCGGGTCTCGCGCACCACCGTGCCGCCGCCGTCGAGCACATCGATCTGCCGACGTATTTCGTGACGGATCGCCTTTTCCAGGAACCGGAACGAGTTCAGGTTCTTGATCTCGGCGCGTTCGCCGAGCTTCTCGGTGCCGGTGGGCCGGACGGAGACGTTGGCGTCGCAACGCATGCTGCCCTGGGAGAGGTCCCCGTCGCAGATCTTCAGATAGCGCGCCAGGCTGTGCAGTTGCCGAAAACAGGCCGAAGCCTGCTCCGGACTCCTCAAATCGGGATCCGACACCACCTCGAGCAGCGGCGTGCCGGCGCGGTTCAGGTCGATGCCCGTCTCTCCGGGAAAGATGTCGTGAATGGACTTGCCCGCATCTTCCTCGAGATGGGCGCGGGTGATTCCGACCGCGATGGAGCCGCCCTCTTCGAGTGGCGCCTCGATGCGGCCCCGGCCGACGATGGGTTGTTCGAACTGGCTGATCTGGTAGCCCTTGGGCAGATCGGGATAGAAGTAGTTCTTGCGGTCGAAGACCGAGAAGCGGTTGATCTCCGCCCCGATGGCGAGCCCGAACCGGACCGCCATGCGCACCGCCTCCTCGTTCAGCACCGGCAAGGTGCCCGGCAGACCGATATCCACCGGGCAGGCATGGCTGTTCGGCTCGTCGCCGAACACGACGCCGGCTCCGGAGAAGATCTTGCTGCGGGTGGCGAGTTGGATGTGGATCTCCAGGCCGATGACTGCCTCCCAGCCGTCGAGTGCACTCACGATTCGAGCTCCGGCCGCCGGGCATGCCAGTCCGTTGCGCGCTGGATGGCGGCGCCGGCCTTCAGGAGCCGCTCCTCGTCGAAATGCCGGGCGATGAACTGCGCGCCCACGGGCAAGCCGTCGTGCAATCCGCAGGGTATCGACAGGGCGGGCAGTCCGGCCAGGCTGACCGGAATCGTGAACAGGTCCTGGTTGTACATGGAAACGGGGTCGTCGGCGAAGGCATTCCTTGGGAATGCGGTTCCCGGCGTGACGGGCGCGAGCAGCAGGTCGACTTCTTCGAATGCGCGCAGGAAGTCCTCCCGGACCAGCCGTCGGATACGCTGCGCCTTGACGTAGTAGGCATCGAAGTAGCCCACCGACAGCGCGTAGGTGCCGGTCAGAATCCGGCGTTTTACCTCGGCCCCGAAACCTTCGCTGCGCGACCGCTCGTACAGGTCTTCGAGGGATTCCGGGTCGCTGCAGCGGTGGCCGAAACGCACGCCATCGTAACGGGAGAGATTGGTCGACGCCTCGGCGCCGGCGATGACGTAATAGGCCGCCACGGCAGCATCGGTATGCGGCAGCGACACGTCTCGGCACCGGTAGCCCAGACCCTCGAGCGTTTTGCGCACGCCGTCGAGATGCGGGGCGCCGACGGAGACGCGCTCGAAGAACTGTTTCGGCAGGCCGATGGCCAGTGGTGCATCGAGGCTGCCGATGCCGTCGCGCGGGACGCTGTCGAGCCAGGTGTCCCGCTGGTTGCTCGATGTCGAATCCAGGGGGTCGAATCCCGCCATGTAGGCAAGGGAGAGCCCGACATCCTCGACGCTGCCGCCGAACAGGCCACCCTGGTCGAGGCTCGATGCGAAGGCGATCATGCCGTAGCGGGAGACGCGGCCGTAGGTGGGCTTCAAGCCGGTGACGCCGCAGAAGGCGGCAGGCTGGCGAATGGAACCGCCCGTGTCCGTTCCGGTGGCGAGCGGCGTGATGCCGGCGGCGACGCAGGCGGCCGAACCGCCGGAGGAGCCTCCGGGCACCGCATCGAGGCGCCAGGGATTGGCCACCGGGCCGAAGTGGCTGGTCTCGTTGGAGGAACCCATGGCGAATTCGTCCATGTTGGTCTTGCCGACGGTGACGGTGCCGGCGTCCATCAGGCGCCGGACCGCCGTGGCCGTGTACGGGGCGGTGAAGTCGGCCAGCATGCGCGACCCGCAGGTGGTGCGCCAGCCATCGATGCAGAAGACGTCCTTGTGAGCGATGGGGATGCCGGTCAGCGGCGTGGCGGAGCCGTCGTGCAGACGGGCGTCTGCGGTTTCGGCCGCAGCCAGCGCCTTGTCTTCGTCGAGGGTGATCAGGCAATTCAGGCGTTCGTTCAACCGGGCCGCCGTCTGCAGGGTTTCGCGGACGAGTTCCACGCTGGAGAACTCGCCGCGGGCCAGGCCGCGGGAGATCTGGCGTACCGACGCATGGGGTTCCATGGGGTTACTCGACGACCCGGGGCACGACGTAGAGCCCGTCGCGCACCGCCGGCGCCCCCGCCTGGTAGTGCGCCCGGTCTACCGTCTCGGTGGATGCGTCGGGGCGCAAGCGCTGGGAAGCGTCGAGAGGATGCGCCAGCGGTGCGACGCCTTCGGTATCGATCGACTGCATGCGGTCCACCATGGCGACGATGCGCTCGAGGTCGGAAAGCGCGTCGAGCCGTTCGCCATCCTCGAGCGAGAGCGCGGCGAGGCGCGCCAGGTGGTCGATATCGATCCGGCCGTCCATGCGCGGAGTTTACTTGAATATCGATTCGTTGTTAGATTGGTAGATTGCATGTCTCTCCGGCTGCGCCGGTTCGATCACAGGCTCGCTGCCATGCCAAGGCGCCATTGATGCTCAAGAGGATTCGAGGAGTGTTTTCCCGGGATCTTTCCATTGATCTCGGGACCGCGAATACACTCATCTATGTCCGCGAACAGGGGGTCGTGCTCGACGAACCCTCCGTCGTCGCCATCCGCACCCAGGGAAATCAGAAAACCGTGGTCGCTGTCGGCGCCGATGCCAAGCGGATGCTCGGGCGCACGCCGGGCAACATCGAGGCGGTACGTCCGCTGAAGGATGGCGTGATTGCCGACTTCATGGTGACCGAGCAGATGCTGAAGTACTTCATGGGCAAGGTCCACCAGGATTCGTTCATCCGCCCGAGCCCCAGGGTTCTGATCTGCGTGCCCTGCAAATCCACCGAAGTGGAGCGCCGCGCCATCCGCGAGAGCGCGCTGTCTGCCGGGGCGCGCAGCGTGCGCCTGGTGGAGGAGCCCATGGCGGCGGCAATCGGCGCCGGGCTGCCTGTCCAGGAGGCGGTGGGCACCATGGTCGTCGATATCGGCGGCGGCACGACCGAGATTGCCATCATCTCCTTGAACGGAATCGTGTACTCCGAAACGGTGCGCGTCGGTGGCGATCGCATGGACGAGGCCATCGCCAGCTACGTGCGGCGTACCCAGGGCAGCTTTATCGGCGAGTCGACCGCAGAGAAGATCAAGCAGGAGATCGGGGCGGCCTACCCGCAGCAGGAACAGCGCGAGATCGACGTGCGTGGCCGCAATCTCGCCGAAGGGCTGCCGCGCAGCTTCACCTTGGATACCGCGGAAGTGGTGGAAGCCCTGCAGGAGCCGCTGTCGGCCATGGTGCGGGCGGTAAAGCGGGCGCTCGAACACTGCCCGCCGGAACTCGCATCCGATATCGCCGAGACGGGCCTGGTCATCACCGGCGGTGGGGCTCTGCTCCGGGATCTCGACACGCTGTTCGCCGAAGAAACGGGCCTGTCCGTCATCATCGCGGAAGACCCGCTGACGTGTGTGGCCAGAGGCGGCGGCCTGGCGCTCGAGTGGATGGACACGGCAGGCGACGCGGATCTGCTATCGGCCGAGTGATTACAGGACACTAGGCCTTGGCATCTCCCATTGTGGGTGCAGGAGGCTCGATTCGGCGACATGAAGGCCTTGTTTCACAGAAGGTCCACGGCCGGCCACCTGTTCATGGGGCTGGTTGCCTCCTCGCTGGCCCTCGTCTACCTCGACTCGACATCGTCGATGCTGCGCCCCGCACGCGATGTTCTCGGTACCGTCGTTTACCCGGGACACGTCATTGTCGAGAGCCCCTATCGATTCTCGGCGGCAGCAGTCGAGGCCGTGTCCGACCGGGCGCGGCTGCTCGCCCGAGTCGGCGAACTCGAGCGGCGCAACCTCGAACTGGCCGAGGTTGCCCTGCGATTCCAGGCGCTCAGAACCGAGAACGACCGGATGCGCGAACTCCTCGGCAGCCGGGCTCGCCTGCCATCCGAGGTGATGACCGTGGAATTGATCGGTGTGATTCCGAATCCCGGCACGCTGCAGGTGGTCATCGACAAGGGCACCGTCGAGGGCATCCGCGTCGGTCAGGCCGTACTCGATGCCGAGGGTCTGTTCGGGCAGGTGGTCGAGGCGAGCCGATACAGCGCACGTGTGCTGCTGATAGCCGATGCCGGCCACGCCATGCCGGTAGAGGTTGCCCGTAACGGACTGCGCAGCATCGCCGGCGGAACGGGCCGGATGGATCTGCTGCGGCTGGAGAACCTGCCCCTCACCGCAGACATCCGTCAGGGCGACCTGCTGGTGAGTTCGGGGCTTGGCGGTCGATTTCCGCGCGGGTACCCGGTCGGGCAGGTGCAGTCCGTACACGTCGAACGAACAGCGGCGTTCGCCCAGGTCAGCGTCAAGCCGAGCGCCTTGCTCGACCGGTCCCGCAGCCTTCTGGTCGTGCTGAATGCCGGCAACGAGGAAGAGGAGATACAGTGAACCCGACCCGCGGCGGCTGGCTGATCCTGCTGACGGTGATCGCCGCCTTCCTGCTGACGATGCTGCGCGCTCCGATCGGTTCGCCCGAATGGCTGGGCTGGCTGCGTCCGGGGTGGATCGTGCTCGTCCTCTACTTCTGGGCAATGCAGTTGCCGCGTCGCATCGGCCTGGTCAGCACCTGGATCGTCGGTTTCCTTGCGGATGTCGTCCATGCCGACCCCCTCGGCCTGAACGGCATCGTGCTGATGACCGTTACATTCGTCACCTGGCGGTTCCACGAGCGGCTGCGCATGTATTCCGGTCTGCAACAGGCCCTGGTTGCGGCAGCCATGGTCCTGTTCAGCGAGGCTGCGCGCGGGCTGGCGCACGAACAGGCACAGGCCTGGCCGGCCGCGACCCTGCTGCCCGCGGTGTCCAGCATGATGCTCTGGCCGGCGCTGTTTCTGCTGCTCGGCAATCTCGCTCGGCGGTTCCGGGTCGAATAGCCTACAATGATCCCCGCGATGTCCGAAGAGCTGCTGATCAACGTCAACGAATTCGAGACTCGAGCGGCGCTCATGTGTGGCGGGGTCCTGCAGGAGTTGCATATCGCGCGCTCCCGGGGTTACAGCCTCACCGGCGACATCTATCTCGGCAAGGTGCAGCGCGTGGTGCCGGGCATGCAGGCTGCATTCGTCGACATCGGGCTGGAACGCCCCGGGTTTCTGCATGCGCGGGACATGCGCAGCCGCAAGGCGCGTGCCGACGAAACCGGAGAAAACGCCGTTCCCGACATCCGCGATCTGGTTTCCGCGGGGCAGAGCCTGCTCGTGCAGATCGTCAAGGACCCTATTTCCAGCAAGGGAGCCAGGCTCTCCACCCAGCTCACGGTGGCGTCGCGCTATCTGGTGCTGATGCCGTACAGCAACCATATCGGCATATCCCAGCGCATCGAAAGCGAAGAAGATCGTGCCAGACTGACCGGCATCATCGACGACATCAGAATCCGGCGCGGCGTGGAAGTGGGGTTCATCGCGCGCACGGCCAGCGATGCGGTGGACGCGGAAACGCTCGAAGCGGACATCGACAGCCTGCTCTCGACCTGGGATGGGGTTCTGGAAACCCGAGCCCAATCCGAATGCCCGGCTGCGGTGTATCTCGAACTGCCCATGCAGGCGCGCGTCGTACGCGACCTGTCCGGGGCCGGCATCGACAGGATCGTCATCGACGACGAGGCGACCCGTCGCCGGGTGGAACATTTCATCGACCGGCACCTGCCGGAGCTTACGGGTCGCGTCGAAGCGCATGCCGGCCCCCGGCCGCTGTTCGAACACTACGGCGTGGACGAGGAAGTTGCCCGGGCTCTGCGGCCGAGAGTGAAAATGAAATGCGGTGGCTACCTCGTCATCGAACAGACCGAGGCCATGACCACCATCGATGTCAACACGGGCAGCTATCTCGGCACGCACAGCCTGGAGGAAACCGCATACCGAACCAATCTCGAGGCGGCCCGGGCGATTCCCAGGCAACTGAGGCTGCGCAATCTCGGCGGCATCATCGTCATCGACTTCATCGACATGCAGGACGAAGAGCATCAGCGGCACGTGCTGCGCGTACTCGAGAAGGCATGCGAGAACGACTCGGCGCGTGTTTGCGTCGAAGGATTCTCATCGCTCGGTCTGGTGCAGATGAGCCGCAAGAGAACCCGGGGGAGCCTCGCGCAGCAGGTGTGCGAACCCTGCCCGGTCTGTAGCGGTACCGGGTTCATCAAGACGGACGAGAGCACCTGCATCGACGTCTTTCGCAAGATTCTCGAGGAGGTTGACCCGCACTGCGCCGATACTCGGGGCGACTACGTGGTTCGCGCCCCTCAGGGGGTGGTAGACCGGCTGATCGACGAGGATGCGGAGCACCTCGCCAGGCTGTCCCGGCGAGTCGGCCGGGAGATCCGGATACAGATGGAGCCCAGCTACGGTCCCGGCGAATTCGACGTGGTCGTGATGCCGGACGGCCACTAGTGCCCCGCGACCTTCTGCGGCGCTACCGGCCTGTTCTTCGACCGGTCGCGGCGTTTCTGGTTTTTCTGCTGGTCGTCTCGGCGCTGCTGCAGGGCCTCGGACGCGTGGGCATGTGGCTGCTCGACGACCTCGAAGGTTCGGCCAACGCCTGGCTGGACGGCCGGGCGAGGCTCGAGGGCCTGGCCGGCGGCTGGGACGGGTTGAATCCGGTGGCGAGCGCGCGCCACATCGAGTTGCCGGCCGGTCGGGTCGAGCGGGTGACGCTGGAGCTGGATGTCCTCGAGAGCGTGCGGCGAAACCGCCTGGTGCTGGAGCGGCTGCTGGTCGGGGCCGCAGACCTTGCCGTGGAAAGAACCCGGGACGGCTGGCGCCTGGCCGGCATGGAAGCGGCAGCCTCCGAGTTCGACCTGTTGAGATTGCTCGACGACATCGACGAGGTCCGCATCGACGGCCGCCTGGCAATTGCCGGTGCGGAGGAACCGGAAGACCGTCTGGTTGTGGCGGTGCGGGGCGTGAACCGGGACGGCGCCCATGCGTACGATGTCTCCATACGGAACCCGGAATGCACGGCGCCGTGCCGGCTGGACGCACACTGGCGAGCGCAGGACCCGACCTGGGCGGGCCGTCCGCAAGAGCGCTTCCTCGAGCTTTCCGGGGGATTCGCGCTGCCGGCCCCGTTCGTGGACTGGCTGGGGCTCCATGCCGGGTTGCAGGTGAGTGTCGACGGTCGCTGGCTCGAGCGACGCGACCGTGGTGGCGGCGCCTTCGACGTGCGATTGCAGCGTGTGGGTTTGCCGGGGGGTATTGTCGGATCCCTCTCGACCGGGTTGCGGGGTGCGTTTCGCGATGGCCGCCGAGAAGGCAGGCTGGAGGATTTGAACCTGGCAGCCGGGGATGCGGAACTGCAACTCGACCCGGTGCAGTTTCGTACCCGACCCCATGGGACGGAATTCTGGGTTCGCACGCTGTCACTCGGGGAGCTGTCGAGTTTTCTGACCGTTGCACTGGACGGCGTCGATGTGGCGCGCCGCTGGCTGGGCGGTGTGCGGCCGGACGGCAAGCTGTTCAATGTCCATGCCCTGGTCGGCCCGGAAGGCATCGGCTACGCCGCCACGTTCGACGAACTGCAATTGGACCCGCACCGGGGAATCCCCTGGGTGCGCAATGCCGTGGGCAAGTTCATCGGCCACGAACGGGGTGCCCGGCTCACGCTCAACAGCGAAACCATGCGAGTCGGGATCACCGACGTGTTCACCGACCGCTGGCGGTGGGAAAACGCCCAGGGCAACCTGCATGCCTGGTTCGGCGACGGTTATCTGGGCATGCAGGCGCCTTATTTCCGTCTGGAATCCGGGGGCAGCCGCCTGTCCGGTTCCTTTTCGCTGGCGCGGCCGGATAACCGCATGGATCAGCGCGTTGCCATGCTGGTCGATATCGATCGTCTCGATGTTGTCGAGGCACGGACCTACATTCCGTACCGGCTGTCCGATGCCCTGCGAACCTGGTTGCACGATGGCCCGCGAGGCGGCCGGCTCATCGGCCCGAAACTTGCCTATCAGGGGCAGGTTCACACGCTCCCGGACGACCGCTCCCGCAGGCTGGAGGTGCAGGCAAGGCTCAGTGGCGGCAAGGTGCGTTACCACCCGGACTGGCCCATGGTGACCGATGCCGAGGGGTTCGTCACGGTGGCCGGCTCCGAGACCTTCGCATCGGTCGAGTTCGCGCGGACGCTCTCGGCCGAATTCCAGGACGGCAGCGTACGGGTCGGCGATGGCGGCGCCTATGCTGCCGTCTCGCTGCGGGGGGAGGTCGAGACCGGAGTGGCTCTGGACTTCGTTCGCGGTTCTCCCCTCGCCGAGTGGATGACGTTCGTCACTCCCGAGTGGGACGGTACGGGGCGCCTGGAATTGAACGGGGACCTATACGTCCCCATCGACGCATCCCACGACAGGGGCCTCGATGCCCGCCTGCGCTTCGATCTGGCCGATGTCGGGCTGACGCTGCCGGAATACCGCCTCGAAGTTGCCCACCTGAACGGTCCGGTTCGGTACGCCTATCCCTACGGCTTGAGCGCGGAACCGCTGGCGGCGGAGCTGTTCGGCCGCCCGGCCGCCATCGCTGCACAATCCGATGACGACGCCATCGATCTGCGATTTCAGGGCACTGCGGCCACGTCGGACGTCTATCGCCTGATCGATGCCGACGATTTCGGATTGGCCACGGGAGAGGCGCCGTTCGATGCCACCCTCACCATTGCCGTGGACGGCAGGGTTCCGACCATGTCGGTGACCAGCGATCTGGTGGGCTTCGACATCGATCTGCCCGGCTTGTTCGCGAAGGCCGCACCGAGGGCGATTCCCGCCGGGATCGACCTGGAGTTTCTCGAAGAGTTCGTCGTCGTTCGACTGCGCACCGACGGGCTGAACGGGTGGCTGCACGTGGAGGATGTGCCCTCGAGGGGCGCGTTCGGTGTGCGCAGCGCCGCGCCGCCGGTGGCAATCGATGCGGACGAGGTGGCGATATCGGGCCGTATCGACGCTCTGGATGTCGGCGCGTGGTTGTCCGGCACGGGCGAGACGGAACTCCCGGTGCCCTGGCGCCTTGCCGATGTTCACATCGACCGATTGCAGGTCGAAACCCAGGTATTCGAAGACGTGGTTATCGCCGGCAGTTCGCGGGGCGATTCCATGGCGTTGCAGTTTACCTCCAATGACCTCGAGGGCCGATTGCTCAGTACGGGCGACGAGCCCATGGATTTCGAATTCGCGACCATCCGGCTACCCGAGCCGGATGGCGAGGGCGACCCCCTCGACGCGTCGATCATCGATCTGCTGCCGGACGCCGACGTGTCGATCGACTCGCTTACGGTGGGCGACGAGGACTTCGGCACCTGGTCGTTCCACTTGCGGCAACGTCCGCAAGGCCTGCTTGTCGGTCGACTCCACGCCGATCTCAAGGGCACCGAGATCGCCGCGCCGGAGGGCGTGTTCTGGCACGCCGCCGACGACCGTAGCGGCGGTGCGATTCGGTTGACCATGAAAGACCTTGCCGAGGTCCTGCCTCAATGGGATTTCGCGCCGAGCCTCGAGGCGGAATGGGCGGAGCTACAGGTGGATGCGAGCTGGCCCGGGTCGCCGCTGAACGTGGAATTCAACGGCTTGCGCGGCGATGTGTCGTTCAATGCCCGAAACGGCAGTTTCGTCGAGGTCTCGGGGGGCGGTGCGCTGCGCATCATGGCGCTCTTGAACATCAACACCTTCTTCCGGCGCATGAGTCTCAATTTCAAGGACGTGACGGCAAAGGGCACGAGCTTCGACACCATCGAGGCCGCCACCCGCTTCGACGACGGCTCGCTCACCTTCGTGGAGCCGGCCAAGGTCAAGGGCTCCGGTTCGGACTTCAAGCTCGGTGGCAGCGTCAACCTGATCGATGGCATCATGAACGACAACGAGATGATCGTGACCCTTCCGGTCAGCGACAGCCTGCCCTGGTACGCGGTCTACATTTCCCTCGCCAACCCGGTCGCCGCCGCCGCTGTGCTGGCTGGCCAACAGGTACTGAAGAAGCAGATCAAGCAGATGAGCAGCGCAAAGTATCGGATCAGCGGCCCCTGGGAAGACCCGGAGGTCAAGCTCGTGGGCATCTGGAACGACGAGGTGCAGGCTTTCGACGACCTGGCGCAGGAATCGAAAGCGCCCGGGTTGCCGAGCGATGCGCAAAACCGTTCGCAAACGGAGGGAGGAAGTTGAACGACCGGGAGGCCGGCGCGGTCTCGGTGCTTCTGGAGCCGGCCGAACTCACCCGGGAAGGTATCGAGACGACCCTCGGCGTCCTGGCCGGCGGCGACATCGATCTGGGCGAGGTGTACCTGCAGAATCGCCGCACGGAAAGCTGGGCGCTGGAAGACGGCATCGTCAAGGACGGAACCTTTTCCCTCGATCGCGGCCTGGGCGTGCGTGCGGTCAGCGGCGAAAAGTCCGGCTTTGCCTACGTGGAGGACATCCACGCCACCGGAATTGCGAACGCGGTGGACGCGGCCCGATCCATTGCCCGGTCCGGCGCACAGGGGCGCATCCGGGCGCCCGGTGCGGTTTCGCCCCCACCGCGCTACGAGGCGCTCGACCCGATTCCGACATTGTCCGCCGAGGACAAGGTTGCGCTGCTCGAACGGGTGGACAGCGCCGCGCGTCGGGTAGACAACCGTGTGGAGCAGGTTACCGTCCGCCTGGTGGCGGATCACGACACCATGCTGGTCATGGCTACGGATGGCACCTTCTGCGCCGATGTTCGCCCGCTGGTGCGCATGGACGTTTCGGTAATCGTCGTGCAGGACGGTCGCCGGGAACGGGGCTATGCCGGTGCAGGCGGGCGCCGCGGCCTCGATCGTTTCGCCCGGGACTGGGCGGACGAACTGGCCCGGGAAGCGGTGCGCACGGCGCTGGTCAATCTGGAGGCGGTCGATGCACCGGCCGGTCCCATGACCGTGGTGCTCGGCCCGGGATGGCCCGGTGTGCTGCTGCACGAGGCGGTGGGCCACGGGCTCGAAGGCGATTTCAACCGCAAGGGCAGTTCCGCCTATTCCGGGCGCATCGGCGAACGGGTGGCCGCCCCGGGCTGCACCATCGTCGACGACGGCACCTTGCAGGACCGTCGCGGTTCGCTGACCGTGGACGACGAAGGCACACCGACCGGCGAAACCGTGCTGATCGAAAACGGCGTGCTCAAGGGGTACATGCAGGACAAGCTGAATGCTCGACTGACGGGCACGGCGCCCACCGGCAACGGCCGTCGGCAATCCTATGCGCATCTGCCGATGCCACGCATGACCAACACCTTCATGCGGGCCGGCGAACGGGACCCGGAAGAGATACTGGCATCCTGCGACAAAGCGGTGTACGCCGCGAACTTCGGCGGCGGCCAGGTCGACATCACCTCGGGGCGCTTCACGTTTTCCGCAACCGAAGCCTACCTGGTCGAAAAGGGCCGGATTACGCGCCCGATTCGGGGCGCGACGCTGATCGGCAATGGTCCGGACGTCATGACCCGGGTGTCGATGGTGGGTAACGATCTCGAGCTCGACGATGGCATCGGCTCCTGCGGCAAGGACGGTCAGACGGTCCCGGTGGGCGTGGGCCTGCCGACGCTCAAAGTGGACGAAATCGTCGTCGGCGGAACCGGAACCTGAGGGCCGCCGTGCGCCAATCCGTCGATATCCGCGAGCACGAAGGCGAATTGAAGGCGCTGGTCGCATCGATTCTGGCGGAGGCCGACCGGCAAGGCGCGAGCGCGGCGGAGGTGTCGGCCAGCCAGGATGCAGGCCTTTCGGTCACGGTGCGCAAGGGCGACCTGGAAAAGGTCGAGTTCAATCAGGATCGGGGTTTCGGCATCACGGTCTACGCCGGCCACAAGAAGGGTTCTGCCAGCACATCGGACAGCCGCCCGGAGGCGATCAGCGAGACCGTTGCGCGGGCGATGGACATCGCACGTTATACGCAGGACGACCCCTGCAACGGCCTGGCCGAGGCGAAACTCATGGCGCCCGCAGTGCCCGACCTCGACCTGTTCCATCCCACCCCGCTCGATACCGGCCTGGCCGAGGAGATGGCCCGGGCCGCCGAGGCAGAGGGGCTCGCGTTCGATACGCGCATCGTCAATTCCGAGGGCGCCGACGTGCACAATCAGCAGGCGTGCCGGGTTTACGGAAACTCCCACGGCTTTATCGGCAGCCACGCGGCGACCCGCCATGGCGCGAGTTGCGTGCTGATCGCAGACGACGGCAATGGCATGCAGCGCGACTACTGGTACACGCTCGGGCGCGACGGTGCGGACCTCGAATCTCCCCATGAACTGGGCAGGCGGGCAGCGCAACGAACCATCGCCCGGCTGTCGCCGGAAACGATCCCCACCGGCACCTACCCGGTGCTGTTCTCCGCACAGATGGCCGCGAGCCTTGCCGGCCACCTGATCGGAGCCATCAGCGGCGGCGCGCTCTACCGCAAGGCTTCCTTTCTGCTCGATTCGCTCGATACCGAAGTTGCGAGCGGCCACGTGACCCTGGCCGAGCACCCGCTGTTGCCGAAGGCGATCGGCAGCGTCGGTTTCGATGGCGACGGCGTTGCGACCGCAGAGAAGGCATTCGTCGACGGGGGCGTGGTGAAAAGCTATGCGCTCTCCACCTATTCGGCCCGCAAGCTCGGCATGACCACGACGGGCAATGCCGGGGGCGTGCACAACCTGACGCTCTCGGGGCGAACGCTCGAGTTCGGCGAACTGCTGAAGGAAATGGGCCGGGGCCTCTATGTGACCGAGTTGATGGGTCAGGGCGTGAACGGGGTCAGCGGCGACTACTCGAGGGGCGCTTCGGGGTTCCGGGTGGAAAACGGGCAGATCGGCAGGCCGGTGCAGGAGTTGACGATTGCGGCCAATCTCAAGGACGTATTTCGGGACATTGTCGCCCTCGGCGACGACATCGACATTCGCGGCAACGTACGCACGCCGAGCGTCCTGATCGGGGGCATGACGGTGGCGGGGGTGGGTTGAGCTTGGCAGCGGGTTCGATTTGGTGAACACTGGCGGCCCGCTGCAACCGGTTGGTCGCCATGTCCAAAACCCTGAAGGTCTTCCTGGCAACACTCGGCATCGTCGCAGTTGTCGCCCTGGTCGTCGGCTTGCCATTCCAGCGCTCGGCGGATGAGGCAGGAACCCGGTCCATGCCGCAGTGCGGGTCGGCGGAGACTCGTGCAGCCATGGTCCATGCCGACAGCGCCTCACCGGCGATACTCGGTGAGGATCTGCGGGCCGTGGTGGCAGAGATTGCCGGCGATGACTACGGGGGTCGCGGTCCCGCCAGCGCCGGCGACCTGAAGGCCCGGGAATGGATCGCCGGGCGGCTCGCCGAGATCGGCGTCGAGCCGGGCGGAAGCCAGGGTTACCAGCAACCCTTCGAAATGGTGGGCATCACCACGGCAATGCCCCCTTCGTGGTCGTTTTCCGGCGGCGTCTCGCTGCAGCCGGGTACGGAATTTCTGGCCAACGTCGTCAATCAGACCGACCGGGGAACCCTCGCCGATGCGGAACTGGTGTTCGTCGGTTACGGCATCGAGGCGCCGGAATACGACTGGAACGACTACAAGGACGCAGACCTTGGCGGCAAGGTGCTGCTGATGATGAACAACGACCCCGACTGGGATCCGGACCTCTTCGAGGGCGACCGCCGCCTTTACTATGGACGCTGGACCTACAAGTACGAATCGGCTGCGCGCGTGGGGGCCGCCGGGGCGATCGTCATTCACACCGATGCGTCGGCCGGCTATCCCTGGCAGGTACTCGAAACCTCCCTGAACGGCCCGCGATTCGAGTTGCCCCGGGACGGGGAGCCGCGCCTCGAAGTCGCCGCCTGGGTGACCGAGGCTGCGGCAGCCAGGCTGGTCGAATCCGCCGGCCACGATCTGAATGCCCTGCTGGAGAGCGCCCGCGATCGCGATTTTGTGCCGGTGCCGCTCGGTATCGGCACCAGCCTCGAGCTGCGGGCGCAGCTGCAGGAGGCACAATCGGCGAACGTTCTGGGGGTGTTGCCGGGCGGCGACGAGACTCTCCGGGACGAGGCAGTGGTGGTCACTGCGCATCACGACCACATCGGTACGGATTCCGATGTGGCGGAGGGTGAGGACGGCATTTACAACGGGGCGCTCGACAACGCCAGCGGCGTTGCCCAGGTGCTCTCGCTCGCCAAGGCGCTCGCGGCCTTGCCGGAACCGCCGCGCCGCTCCATCGTCTTCGCGCTGGTCGGCGCCGAGGAGCAGGGGCTGCTCGGCTCCCGCTTCTACGCCCGCCAGCCCACCTTCCCCGCCGGGCGCATTGCTGCCAATGTCAATTTCGACGGCGCCAGCATCTGGGGGGAGGCGAAGGACATGATTTTCGTGGGCCTCGGCAAGTCGACGCTGGACGATGTCGCAGCCGACGTAGCCTGTTACCTGGATCGGACGCTTAAGGGGGATCAGTTCCCCGACCGGGGCTATTACTATCGTTCGGACCAGTTCAGCTTCGCCCGTATCGGCGTACCGGGCATCTACCTGGACGGCGGCGTGGAGATCATCGGCAAGCCGGCGGGCTGGGGCAGGGAGCGGATCAATGCCTACACCGCCAACAACTACCACCAGCCGAGCGATGAACTGACCGAAGACTGGGTATTCGACGGCATGGTGGCCGATACCCGCTTCGGGTTGCTGGTCACCTGGTTGATTGCCCAGGCCGACGAAATGCAATCCTGGCATCCGGGCGACGAGTTTGCCTCGGCACGCGCCGCTGCGCTCGCGAGTCTGGAACCTGTCGGTGAATGAGCGACAGCGGTCGTCAATAGTGGCGATCGCACGGAGCGTGCTGCCATCGCTCGCGCAACGGTCCTTCGAGCGATTCTCGAGCGCGCTGCAGTCCGCGAGCTCTGTGCATTTGCGACTCTTGCCACCCGCTCGCTGCGGTCGTGGGCAAACAGATGTGGCTTTGCGACGAAAACCGATCCCCCCGGCAACTGCCGTGCGAGGTGGGTGCCGTCAATGGAGTCGGCTTCTCATCCGGATGCCCCGTTTCTGACGGAGCGCTTCGGCGGCTGGCCGGAGGGCCGGGCGAAGCGCCGCTCCACGAATCGGACCAGGCGGTCGAGCCCCTCTTTCAGTTTTTCGTGCGACTGGGCAAAGCACAGCCGCACGTGGCTGTCGAAGCCGGGGCCGAAGGTGTAGCCCGGGGCCAGCCCGACGTTCTCTTCCCGCAACAGGTCCTGGGCGAAAGCCATGCTGTCCTCGAGGCCGCGTATCCGGGGAAATGCATAGAAGGCGCCCTCCGGAGACCGATGGCTTATCAACTCGTGACCGCCGAGGGCGGCATCGACGATGGCCCGGCCGGACCGGTACTGCTCGCGCATTCGGTGCATCGCGCCTTCGCCGTGCTGCAATGCCGCGATGCCGCCGTACTGGGCGAACACCGTCGCCCCGGTATTGAAGCACTCGGACAGCGCCGTCCATGGTACCCCGGTGTCCCGGGGCGTCACCATCCAGCCGATGCGCCAGCCGGTCATGGCCCAGGCTTTCGAGAAACCGTTGACGACAATCAGGGGGTCGCAGTCTTCTGCAACCTCGAGAAAGGACGGTGCACGGTCGGCATCGTATACCGTTCGGTGGTAGACCTCGTCGCTGATGAGCAGAATCCGGCGTTGTCGGCAGAATTCGAGCAACCGCCGTTGTTCTTCCCGGGCCATGATCCAGCCGGTGGGATTGCAGGGTGAATTGACGTAGATGGCTTTCGTTCGCCCGTTGACCCCGGCAAACAACTCATCGAGGTCGAGACGCCAGCCCTCGGTAGTCAGTCGTTGCGGGGCACGGCCGATTTCAGCCCCCGTGACCTCGAAAACAGCCTCGATGTTCGGCCAGGCGGGGGCCACGATCAGTGCGTGATCGCCGCGGCCAAGGGCGGTTTGCGCGGCCATGGTGACACCGAGCATGGCGGAACCGGGAACGGTGATGCGGTCGGGATGGATGTCGAGGTCGTACAACTCGTCCAGATAGCGCTTCAGGGCGTTCCGCAGCGCCGGCAGGCCACGGGTGTGCGCGTAGAAGGTATGCCCGTCGTCCAGGGCGGCTTTCGCAGCGTCGCGGATGAATGCCGGGGTGGGCAGGTCGCCCTCGCCGAACCACAGCGGGATTACGTCCGGATCGTCGAAACGGCTGAACGCCACCTTGGTGATGCCGTTCTGCCGCATCTGCACGATTTCGTTTCGAAATGCCGGCGTCATTCGTCGTTGCTCCAGGACCCACTCGCTACTCTACGCCCCCGGTCTCCGGCATTCCATGACGGATGTTTGCCGATTCAGCCGTACGCCCAGGTAGCCAGCCCCAGGAAGACGAAGAACCCGGTGACGTCGGTGATCGTCGTCAGAATGACGCCACCGGCAATGGCCGGGTCGATGGACAGCCGCTGCAGCGCGCTCGGCAGCAGGCTGCCGGCAACGGCCGCCACCAGGATGTTCACCACCATGGCCACGGCGATCACCGCGCCGAGAACGGGGTCGCGGAAGGCAAAAGCGGCGGTGACGGCAACCAGCGCCGCCCAGAACACGCCGTTCGCTGCCGCGACCACGAACTCGCGGTTCAGCAGCCAGAACAGGTTCGCCCGCCCCACGTGGCCGAGGGCGATACCGCGGATCACCAGGGTCAGCGTTTGCGTGCCGGCGATGCCGCCCATGCTGGCGACGATGGGCATGAGCACCGCGAGCGCCACCACCTTGGCGATGGTCTCTTCGAAGATGTTGATCACCGCTGCCGCCACGAAGGCGGTGATCAGGTTGATCCCGAGCCAGATCGTACGGCGGCGGACGGACTTGGCGATGGGTGCGAACGTATCCTCGTCGAGTTCGAGGCCGGCCCGGGCAAGTACCGCTTCGTCCGCATCCTCGATGATGACGTCGACCACATCGTCGATGGTGATCCGGCCGACGAGCTTGCCGTCGGCATCGATCACCGGGGCGGAAACCAGATCCTGTTCGGAGAAGAGCCGCGCCACGTCGGTGTCGTTCATGTCGACGGGAATGGCCCGAGCGTCGGTGTCCATCACCTCACGCACGGTGACGCCCGGATCGGACGTGATCAGCTTGGCGATGGGCAGCATGCCCACGTATTCGTCGCGGCTGTTCACCACCACCAGGGCATCGGTCGTTTCCGGCAGGTTCTTGCGCAATCGCAGGTAGCGCAGCACGATTTCCAGGGCATGACGAGGCTGTACCGTGATCGCATCGGTATTCATCAGCCCGCCGGCGCTGTCTTCCGGGTAGGACATCACCGCTTCCACCCGGGCGCGGTCTGCGGCGCCCATGGAATCGAGCACCTGTTGCGCGATGTTGTCCGGCAGTTCCTGCAGCAGGTCGGCGAGGTCGTCGGTGTCGAGGTCGTCGGCCGCTGCGACGAGTTGCGCAGTATCCATGTCTTCCAGAAAGTCGGCGCGCACGTCTTCGCCGAGGTGATGCAGCACCTGGTGGGAGGTCTCGTCATCCATCAGGTCCCAGAGGAATTCGCGCACCTTGGGAGGGGATGCTTCCAGCAGATTGGCGGTCTGCTCGGGGCGCAGCGATTTCAGCAGGACGCGTGATTCGTCCAGTGCACCGGCGCCGTACGACCGGATGACTTCGCTGAAGCGTTCCTGGAATTCCATGGCTCGATGCTCACCACGGCGGGTAGGGGCTTGGCGGCAAGGTTACGGGTTCGAATCGGGGTTGCAACCGGGGGGCACTGCCTGACCTCGCGATTGCGGGTGACGATTGCAGATCAGTCGGAATTGCGCCGGGGACTGCGTGTTCGCCGCTTCGGGAAACGCTCCGTCAGTCCTCCTCGCCGAAGCGGTCCGCGATCAGCGCCTCGATGGCGGCGAGCGCCTGCGTTTCGTCCTCGCCCTCCACGGTCAAGTCCAGCACGGCGCCCACCGGGGCTGCCAGCAACAGGATGTTCATGATGCTCTTGGCGTCCGCCGCCGTGCCGTCCTTCTCCAGCGTGACTCGGCTCGCAAACGTCTTGGCGGTAGCGACCAGCTTGGCCGCGGCGCGGGCGTGC
Organism: Candidatus Azophilus sp.; assembly: GCA_965221465.1. Classification (GTDB taxonomy): domain Bacteria; phylum Pseudomonadota; class Gammaproteobacteria; order Pseudomonadales; family Azotimanducaceae; genus Azophilus. Next base: position 2,627,644 of record OZ244892.1, on the reverse strand, counting down.
AGGCCGAGACGGTTGACGAGCGTGACACGGGCGCGCTTCATGCCCGGCGCCCCAATTCCCGATGACGGACGAGCACGTTGGCGCAGCGGCCGGCAAAGTGTTGTCGGAGCCGCTCGGCCATGTAGGCGCTGCGGTGCTGGCCGCCGGTGCAACCGAGGCCGACCGTCACATAGGCCCGATTGTTTTCCTCGAACCGCGGCAGCCAGGTCTCCAGGAGGCCTGCGATGTCCTCGAACATGTCGTTGACGGACGCATTGCCGGACAGGTGGGCGCGCACCGGTTCGTCGAGCCCGGTCAATGGCCGCAGTTCCGGCATCCAGTTGGGATTGGGAAGGCACCGCAGGTCGAAGACCAGGTCGGAATCCGGTGGCACGCCGAAGCGGAAGCCGAACGACCGGAACAGCAGGCTCAATCCCCTGCCCGTGCCTGTGACGACCCGGTCGCGGACGCAATCGATCAGTTCCTGGGCCAGGAAGCCGCTCGTGTCGATGCGCAGATCGGCCAGCCCGGCAATCCGGGCGAGCAGGCCGGTCTCTGCCTCGATGGCCTGGGGCAGGTCGGTTTCGGCGTCCGTCAACGGGTGGCGGCGCCGGGTTTCGCTGGCGCGCCGCACCAGGGTGGTGTCGGAGGCATCGAGATAGATCAGCTCGCAGTCGAGCCCGGCATCGTTCAGCGCGCCGAGGATTTCCGGAAATCGCTCGATGCCGGTGGTGCGGGCGTCGATGCAGACCGCCATGTGGCCGTCGTTGGCGACGGGGCCGCGCAGCGCCTGGTCGAGGAGGGCTTGCAGCAGGTCTACGGGCAGGTTGTCCACGCAGTGATAACCGGCGTCCTCCAGCGTACGCAGTGCCGTGCTCTTGCCCGAACCCGACCGGCCGCTGATGATGGTCAGCTTCATGCTCCGACCCCGACCGGGCGCTTCGCGGCGTCGAACAGGATCGCACCGAGTTCGTCGGAACTGCCTGCCGCTCGGAGCTGGTTTCGGGTGTCCGGGTCGCGGAACACATTGGCGAGCCTGGCCAGAACATCGAGGTGCGCACGGGTCTCGCCGGGCGGCACCGCCAGCACGAAAACCAGGTCCACGGGTTTGCCGTCCGGCGCATCGTAGTCCACCGGTTCCGCCAGCAGGAAAAACGCGGCCATCATGCGTGGGCACTGCACGCGGCAGTGGGGGATTGCGACCCCTTCGCCGATGCCGGTACTGCCCAGACGCTCCCGTTCCATGAGCGCGTCGAACAACGGCCGCGCGTCGACGCCGGGGTGCTGTTCGGCCAGCAGATCCGCGGCGAGATCGAGGCTGCGTTTGCGGCTGTGGGCGGGGACGGCTCGCCGCACGCACGCCGGCGGCAGCAGGTCTTCGATGCGCAGCATGTTCCGCGATTCAACTCCGGCCCTGGCGCCGGGCGATGGTTTTCTCCTTGTGCTTGACGATCTGGCGATCGAGCTTGTCGGCGAGCATGTCGATGGCGGCGTACAGGTCGCCGGAAGTGGCATCCGCAAACAGTTCCGCGCCGCTGACGTGGGCCGTTGCCTCGGCCCGCTGATCGAGCTTCTCGACGCTCAACACCACGTGCATGTTGGTGATGTGGTCGTAGTGCCGCTCGAGCCGGCTGAGCTTGCCGGTGACGTAGTCCTTGAGGGCGGGTGTGACATCGATGTGGTGTCCCGAAATATTCAACTGCATGGGATGCCTCCTTGGGGAATGCCGGGTGCGGGCTGGCCGCAGGTGTCGATACCGCGCTCGGTCGCCGCATTCGTGCCGGGCCGGGTCATTGCGCGGTAAGACGCTTGCGCCGATTCGACGGTGGAATCGACATCGACTCGCGATACTTGGCAACGGTGCGCCTCGCGACCTTGATGTTCCGTTCCGCCAGTATTGCCGCGATTCTGCTGTCGCTCAACGGTTTTCTGGGGTTTTCGCACGCCGTCAGCTTTCGGATCATGGCGCGGATTGCGATGCTGGAAATCTCCTCGCCGTCGCCGGTGCCGACGTGGCTCGAGAAGAAGTATTTCAGTTCGTAGAGCCCCCGGGGAGTCTGCATGTACTTGCCCCGGGTCACCCGGGAAATGGTCGATTCGTGCAGCTCGACGGCATCGGCGATCTCTTGCAGCACCAAGGGGCGCATGGCTTCTTCGCCGTGTTCCAGGAATCCGCGCTGGATTTCCACGATCTTGCGGGCAACCCGGAGCAGCGTCTCGTGCCGGCTCTCCAGGCTTTTCAGGAACCAGCGCGCTTCGGCCAGGTTGTCCTTGAGCCAAGTGTTCTGCCGACTGCTGTCCGCGCGCCGGACCAGGGAGGCATAGCCCTGGTTGATGCGCAGGGTCGGTGTCGCTTCGGGGTTCAGTTCCACCAGCCAGCGGTGCTTCTCCTTTCGGACCACGACGTCGGGGACCACATACTCGGCGGGTCCGGTGGCAAGCGCCGCGCCGGGACGCGGGTTCAGCGTCTGAATGAGCGCGGCAACCGCGGCGAGTTCGGCTTCGCCGAGACGGGTACGGCGCTTCAGCGCGGCGAAGTCCCTGGCGCCAAGCAGCCCGAGATGCTCGGTGACGACGGCAATGGCCTCGTCACGCCAGGGCGTTTCCGGGTCGAGCGCCTCGAGTTGCAGTGCCAGGCACTCCGACAGGTTTCTCGCAGCGACGCCGGGGGGGTCGAAATGCTGTATGCGCTTGAGGACGGCGTCCACTTCGTCGGCGCCGATGCCCAATGCCGGGTCGAAACTCTCCAGCAGATCGTCGATGCCGGCTTCGAGCATGCCGTCGGTGTTGACGGCGTCGACGATCGCCGTTGCGATCAGGCGGTCGCTGTCCGACATGGGTGTCAGGTTCAATTGCCAGAGAAGATGATCGTCGAGGGTCTCGGCAGCGCTGTTGGTGTCGTCGATGTCGCGGTGGCTGTCCGCTGCCAGAACCGGCAATGCCGGCGGCTGAAAGACATCGTCCCAATTGCTGTCTACCGGCAGCTCTTCGGGAATCGGCTGTGTCAGCTCGGCATCGACGGCGGGCGGTTCCATGGCCGATTCGGCGAAGTCCGGGATCTCGAACGCTTCCGCATCGTCGGGCGTGGCGTCACCGGCTTGGGTGTACTCGGAACCGACTCGGTCCGCAAACGTGTCCGCCGTTGCCTGCGGCTCGTTCTCGCCCGGTTTCCCGTTATCGGTGTCGCCATCGGCCTCTTCCTCCGGCATTTCCTCGAGCATCGGGTTCCTTTCCAGGGCCTCCCGGATTTCCAGTCTCAGATCCAGGGCGGAAAGCTGCAGCAGGCGAATGGCCTGCTGCAGCTGCGGTGTCATCCTGAGTTGCTGGCGCAGGCCCAGCGACAGCGAGGGCTTCATGGCCGTGCCGGTGGACAGCGGACCCTCACAAGCGGAATCCCTCGCCCAGATAGACATTGCGGACGGTGTCGTTGGCGAGAATCGCCTCGGCGTCGCCTTCGGCGATGATGTGACCCGCGTTGACGATGTAGGCCCGGTCGCAGATGTCCAGGGTGTCCCGGACGTTGTGGTCGGTAACCAGTACGCCGATATCCCGTGCCGCGAGATCGCGCATCTCCTGCTTGATGTCGCTGACGGATATGGGGTCGACGCCCGCGAACGGCTCGTCGAGCAGCATGAACCGGGGGTTGCTGGCCAGTGCCCGGGCAATCTCGACGCGCCGACGCTCGCCGCCCGAGAGCCGCTCGCCGAGGGATTTGCGCACGGCTCGCAGGTTGAACTCGTCGAGCAGCTGTTCCAGCAGTTGCGCCTGGGAAGGACGGTCGAGGTCGCGGCGCAGTTCCAGGATGGCGCGCAGATTGTCTTCTGCCGACAGCTTGCGAAAGACGCTGGCTTCCTGGGGCAGGTAGCCGATGCCGGCGCGAGCGCGCACGTGCATGGGCGCTCGGGAGAGGTCCTGCCCATCGAGGGCGATCGTGCCGGCTTCGGCTTTCAGCAGCCCGACGATCATGTAGAAGCAGGTGGTCTTGCCGGCGCCGTTGGGCCCGAGCAGCCCGACGATTTCCCCGGTTTGCACGCGCAGGCTGACGTTTTCGACGGCGAGCCGCGTTCGGTATTCCTTGCGCAGGTTCTGCGCTTCGAGGACGGGCACTACCGGTTCCGTTCGGCGGGCATGAGGGTAGTCTGCACCGGCCCCTGGTTCGGCGCGCCGGCCGCGACGCGACCCGTGACGATGTCGTAGCGGATCAGGTCTCCTCGCAGGGAATTGCCGCGCTGTTCGAGGTGGGCGTCGCCCTGGAGATCGATGCGCGACAGCCGGGTGTGGTAGACGATGGTCGATGCGTCGGCTTCGACCTGGCCGGCACCGTCTTCGAGTTGCTGCCGGTAGCGGGCGGGCGTGCCGGTGGCGGTGATGCGCACCACCTTGCCGTCGTCGGCGTCGACCACCATGCGCTCGGCGATCACGCGCAGCGTGCCCTGTTCCACACGAACCCCGCCGTCATAGACGATGCGGCCTTCCTGCCGCTCGATCTCGGCGGATTCCGAGCGAATGTGAATGGGCCGTTCTGCGTCTTCGGGCAGTGCCCAGGCCGCAATCGGAGCCGACGCCCAGCATGCGGCCGTCACGAGCGCCACCGCCAGTAGCTTTTCGGACGAGGCCGTTCCGGCGTGCGATCCGAATGCCGCTCCGGATGCCAGGGCGCTTGCCGCCAGCAGCCGTTCGGTTACGGCCGTTCCGGCACGCGGAGTTGGGAATCGCGGTGCGACACTCGCGGTCTTGATCGATCGTCTGTCCATCTCGTCCGAAACCAAAGATCCAGGCAGTTCCAAATCGCCACGACGCAGACCGAGTTCGCCCAAATTCGTCTGCCGCCCTGGCCCGTGAATCTGGCGGAGACATTCGGTTTGCGGGGCGAATGTTCCGCTTGGCCTGGCGGACCCCGGGCGCCGGAACCCCTGGCGCTCGGCAGGGGCCTTCTCTGCCGGCCCGCGGTCAACCCGGCGCGGAGCCGTTGCCGAACTGTTCGGGTTGGACGATGGTGTGAACCGCTGCATCGTTACCGGAAGAGAGCTTCATCGACCCGCGCGCCAAATCGGCCTGCAATCCGCGGGCAGCCGTGCGGCCGACATCGGTTTCGATCATAACATCTCCCTCCGATTCGGCGTATTTGCGCTTCGGGTAGACGTCGAGGGTTGCGCAGCGAATCGTCAGGGTCTCGGTTCCCGAACCGGCCTGTTGAACGACCACGTCGTCGCGAAGCAATACCAGTTCGCCACCCGGCGCCCCGGCAGTGCCGCGGATCTCGCCACGCTTCGAGGTGACGCGCCAGGGAGGGTCCGTTTCGTGGTGGAGTTCGAGGTCGGGCGCGAGCAGCCGGGTGCGCCCCTCGTTCTCGAAATGACGAATCTCCCGCGCCGCCAGGCGGTACTGAACGGAGCCGTCGTCGTGGAATTGCGTGATCGAGGCGCCCTCCATGAAGAGATCGGGTTCGTCGGCCAGTTCCGGCGGCAAGGCGCCGGGCGCGACGCCGACCCGCCAGGGGGCGAAATAGAATGTGAGCAGCAGCGCGCCCACGGCGAGGAGCCCGCCGGCGACGAGCGCCTGGTGTTCGCTAGCCCGCACCGGCAGCGTCCCCGGCGGGACTCGGGTTCCTGACGGAGAGGATCAGGTCGCAGACATCGGCGGCGGCGCCGTAACCGCCGGCGCGCGCCGTGACGTGGTGGGCCGCTCGGCGCGCGTGCGGATGGCCGTTCGGAACCGAGACGGCAAGCCCAGCGACATCGAAGACGGCAAGATCGGGCACGTCGTCGCCGACATAGGCACAGGCGGTGGCGTCGATGCCCAGGTGTTCGAGCAGACGGGTGAGTGCTTCGACCTTGTCGGAGACGCCGCTGTAAAGGTGGCGGATACCGAGTTCCCTGGCCCGCCGTTCGACCATGGGGGAGCGCCGGCCGGTGATCAGCGCCACCTCGATGCCGCTGCCGAGCAGCCGCTTGACCGCGGAGCCGTCCTGTACGTTGAACGACTTGATCTCGTCGCCCTTGTCCGTGTACGCGATGCTGCCGTCGGTGAGGACACCGTCCACATCGAATACCACCAGGCGGATGCGGCGCGCCCGCCGTTCGACGTCGCTGCTCAATTGGGCAGATCCGCAAAACCGGCGGCCGTCGCAGCGAAAGAGAGCCTCTGCCACGACGCCGCACGGGCGCGGAATGCATCGGTGGCCCCGTGCCTCGCGCATTCTTGGAGATTCGCCCCGCACACGCATGACGGTCGCCACCCGGGCGGTGCGTCATTGGGAAGTCTTCGCCGGAGATTCGCCGCCCATCCGGGTGATTGCGGACGCGCCGATTCGCAATTGCCCGTTCGAAGCAGCATCAGTGCACCGACTGCTGCACGAGCAGGGAGTTGTAACCGACCCAGGCGAGCAGCATGACGGCGCCCTCGAAGCGGGTGATGACCGCCCGGGAATTGATGCCGTAGGCGAACAGCGCGAGCAGCAGGGTCAGCGCCGCCATCATCCCGCAATCGCGCCACAGCGCCACCGGTTCCATCTGCACCGAGGTCACGAATCCCGGCACGGCGAGCACGGCCAGAATGTTGAGGATGTTGGAGCCGACCACGTTGCCGATGGCGATGTCGGTGTGGCCCTTGATGGCGGCGGCCACGGTGGCGGCCAGTTCGGGAAGGCTCGTGCCGATGGCGACGACGGTGAGACCGATGACGAGGTCGCTGACGCCGAGCCAGCGGGCAATGTCCGTGGCGGACCAGACCAGAAGCTCGGCGCTGGCCACCAGGATGACGAGGCCGCCGAGCAGCCAGAGTACGCCCCGCGAGGTGGTCATCTCCGGGAGTTCGTCGATTTCGTCGCGAAACGAATCGGAGATATCGCCGTGGGCGGGCGAGCGTCTGGAAACCAGCAGATAGAGAATGGTCAGCAACCCGGCCAGCAGCACGAGGCTGTCGACGACATTGAGCTTCAGGTTGAACATCAAGACGAGCGCCAGCAATGTGGCGCCGAGCAGCCAGGGCAACTCCGCCTGCAGTACCCGCGCCGAGAAGGGCAGCGGCGCGACCAGGGCGGTGACACCGAGCACCAGCCCGATGTTGGCGATGTTGGAGCCGATGGCGTTGCCGATGCCGAGCAGCGGGTTGCCGGTCAGGGAAGCGGTGATGGCGACGAAGATCTCCGGGGCCGACGTGCCGATGGAGACGATGGTCAGCCCGATGAGAATCTTGGAGACGCCCAGGTTGTGAGCGGTGCTCGCCGCGCCGGACAGGAACTTGTCGGCGCTCCAGACCAGGGCCATGAATCCGACGATCAGTCCGAGCAGGGGGATCCACATAGCGAACACGAAAGACGGCGCACAGGGCCGGTCCCTGCACTTTAGACGCTGACCGGCGAATAGTCACACGATGAAAGTGCCTGACGATAAAGGAAAGTATCGACCCGGACGAACCGATTCGAGCCGCCCGGCCCCGGGGCGCCGGCCGAACACGTCAATGCCGACGCCCCGTACTTTTTTGGGCCCCGTTACACCGAATTTGTCGATAGCCTGCGGGTAACGCCCACGCACGAGGTTGCAGGACCGAACGGCGGGAACAGGGCGTAACCGGGGCAATGCGGGATGCCCCTGCAGGGGGTTTCGAAATGCGGCGCCGAAGCCGAACATCCGGCTACACGATCGTTTCCGGGGCGTTTTCTTGACGTAAGAGGAAATATTTCGCCCGTTTACTATCCAAATGCGGATTTAATGGTTGCTATCACTGCGCAGATGTGCCAGAGTACGGTCACGTGAAATGAGAGGAGAGGTCATCCATGTCTCGTGTTTCTTTTGGCCGCGCCGCCATCGGCGTGGCGACGTTCTGTGTGGCTGCCACCGCCGGTGTCGTCTCGGCGCCCGTGCTGGCAGAGGAATACACCATCGAAGAGGTGCTGGTAACAGCCCGAAAGCGCACCGAGAGTGCGCAGGATGTCCCGGCAGCGGTCAGCGCCTTCGGTGCTGAAGAGCTTCAGGATCGGGGCATCGACAACATTGTCGAAGTGGCCCGGCTGACGCCCAACCTCACGATCAACGAAACCAACGGCCTGATCGCCGGCGCCGTTCAGGTATTCATCCGCGGCATCGGCAACGACCCGGGTTTCGACCAGGGCGTGGGCGTGTATGTCGATGACGTCTACCTCAACCGCACCTCCGGCGCCTTGATCGATGTCTACGACGTGGAACGCATCGAAGTGCTCAAAGGCCCTCAGGGGCATCTATACGGCCGTAACACCATTGGTGGCGCGCTGAAATACATCAGCCGCGAACCCGACGAGGAGTTTCGCGCAGACTTCGACGCAAAGGTCGGCACCGATGCGTTGAGGAAATTCCAGGCCGGCGTTTCCGGCCCGCTGAGCGATTCGCTTTTCGGCTCCGTGGCCATTTCGTCGACCGAGATGGATGGCTATCAGACCAACCTGTTCGACGGTGGCGAGTACGCCTCGCAAGACAAGTTTGCCGCGCGGGCAACGCTGATCTGGGAAGCCACCGACGTGCTCGATTTCAAGCTCACCGCCGACACGTTTTCCGACAACTCGGATCCGTACATCCCGACCCGGGTGGCCGTCAACCAGGGTGGGGCATCCGGCGTCGGTACATTTCAGGCCCTGCTCAGCACCGCGAACCTGTTTGTCCCCGGCGCCGGTTTTCTGGCGGCAGGCGAAACCCTGGACGTATCGATTCCCACGGACGTAGACCATGTGAATACCGCCCACATCCAGGGCGGGTTCGAAGAGTACGAGATCGATACCCGAGGTGTCGCACTGACGGCGAACTGGGATCTCGCCGATCGCTGGTCACTGAAATCCGTCACCTCGCATCGCAGCCTCGAAAACACCATGCCGTTCGACTTCGACGGCAGCCACCAGGTGTTCATCAACACCTTGCAGCAACGCGACCAGTCGGACTTCAGCCAGGAGCTGCAACTCAACTACAGCAGCGCCAACCTGAACGCGGTGTTCGGTCTGTACTACCTCGACGGCGAGTTCGAAAACGAGGCGCTGACCACCCAGACGCCGTTCCTGCGCCTGACGACAACCCATGTCAAGCATACTCGCCAGGATGATCGCGGGCTCCAGTCGACCTCGGCCTATGCCAATCTCGATTGGGACATAAGCGAGCAGTGGCAGCTGTCGCTGGGCGGTCGCTACACCAAGGACGAGAAAGACCTCGATCAGCTCGCAGACGTAACGCTCACCAATCACGTTGTCGGCTTTGTCAACATTCCAAACCTTCAGCAGGCACCTCTGGTGCTGTCTCCGCTTGGCGCCCAGATCTTCCCGAACCTGCCGTTTTTCAACTTTTTCCTCCCGCATCGCGACCTCGATGGCAACTTCATCGGGCTTGGCAACGCGGAGACGACGATCACGCAGCCGGAGAACAAGGTGGGTGACGAGTCCTGGTCTGAATTTACCCCGAGCTTCAAGGTGCGCTTCAGCCCCACCGACAACACCATGCTCTATGCCGGCTACTCGAGCGGTTTCAAATCGGGTGGCTTTTTCGTTCACGGCCGTGAACAGGTTGCCGAATCCTACGAACCCGAGACGGTAGACACCATTGCGCTCGGCATGAAGACCACGCTGCTCGACGGCACGCTGCGTATCAACGCCGAGCTGTTCAGAAACGACTACAAGGACAAGCAGGTGGCCGTGGTGACGCTGGAAAACGGCCTGTTGATTCAATCCAACAAGAACGTGGGCGATGTGAAGTCTCAGGGCGGCGAGGTCGAGATTCTGTGGCTGCCGCCCATTGACGGGTTGGCAATCAACCTGAATGTCGGCTACCTGGATATCGAGATCAACGAACTGATCGACCAGATTCCGGGAACCAACACGGTGGGCAACGTCGCCGACGATCGGGCGCTCGGCTATGCGCCGGAACTCACCTGGCAGTTCCGTGTGCAGTATGCCTTCAACGTAGGTAATGCCGGCACCGTGAGTATTGGCGCAGACCTCGACTACCGGGACGAGATGTACACCGACTCGCCCATCGATACCACCAACCCGTTCTTCCTGAACGCACGGTCCGAGGACCGCACGCTCTACAACGCGTTCATCACTTACCGCTCTGCCGACGACCGCTGGCGCCTGTCCCTGGAAGGCAAGAACCTGAGCGACAAGCGGGTGTTGGAAAACACCTACAACGTGTCGAACTTCATCCTGGGCGGCTACAACCGCGCACGGACCGTGGGTTTGACCGTTGGCTACAGCTTTCAGTAGTCGAGCCGTCGGTGTAGAGGCTGGGCAATGCTCAGCCTCTACTTATCCCTTTCTTCACGGGGTGGTACACAACCCGGCAAGGTACCAGCGGCTTTCGCACCCGTAGATCAGCCGTCCCCGCTCACCATGCTGAAGGTCGAGAACACGCTCGGTCGTCGGCGACGGCGCCATACTGCCGGCGGCTTCGTCCTGTAGATCCTCCAGGGGTCGAGGATAGTCGGCCCAGTCTTTCGGTGCCCGCCACCCGGGTGGCCCGGCAAGATGCGACCGGGTTCCGGAAATGGGGTACAGCGCACGCCAGCTGCGAATGCCTTCGGCCATTTCTTCAACCACCCCGGGATGCTCCGCAGCCAGGTTGGTGTACTCGTTCGGGTCGTCAGCGATCTTGAACAGATGGTTGGTCACGGTGGTCGTGAGCTGATCTTGCCTGACCTCCTGAACGAGCTTCCACGTATCGTCGAACAGCGTCAGATTGAAATGCCCGTAGATCGGCGTTTCCGAAGCGAAGAAAACCGGCTCCTGCCGAGGTGCCGGTTGGCCATGCGCGATCGCCGGCCACAAGCTCGAGCCGTCCCAGGGAAAATGCTCACCCGGTTCGACACCCGCCGCTTCCATGAGCGTCGGAAAGACATCCATCACGGTCATGATCTGGTCGATTCTGGTGCCGCCCTCGAGCTTTGCCGGCCAACGCATCAGTGCAACCACCCGAATGCCGCCTTCGAACACCTCCCCTTTGCCACCGCGCAGCGGTGCGTTGTTCGCACCCCCGTAGGAGTAGGCCGCACCGCCGTTGTCGCTGAAAAAGAGCACGATGGTGTTATTGGCAATCCCTTCGTCTTCGAGCGTCTGCAGCACTTGGCCAACCGCCTGATCCAACGCGTCGGTCACCGCCGCGTACATGGGCCGTGCGCTGTCCATGAGCAGCAGCCTGGCGATCGTCCGGGTGTCGTCGGTCTGAGTGCTGCGCGCGGGCGGAAGATCGGTTTCGATGTTCTGGTACTTGTCGATCAGGTCCTGGGGTGCATCCAGCGGGGTATGGGGTGCGAGGAAGGGCATGTAGAGAAAGAACGGCTTGTCCTTGCGTCGCTGGCGGATGTACCGCGATGCCTCGTCGGCGAGCAGAAACGTCTCGTACCCGTCGTCGTCGATGGACACCCCGTTTTTCTGGAAGTCCTTGCCGCCCTTGTTGGCAAACGGAGGAAAGTACCCGACTTCCGTGTGCAGATGCCCATAGAAGTGCTCGAAGCCGCGATGGTTCGGATGGTAGGTCTGCTGTGCATGACCGAGATGCCATTTGCCGACCATCGCCGTCTGGTATCCGGCATCGAGAAAAGCCTCCGGCAAGAAGCGCTCGTCCGGGTGCACGCCATTGTTGTCCCAGGGCAATATCACGCCGTAGGCGATCCCGAGCCGCATGGGATTTCTGCCCGTCATGAGGGCGGCGCGCGTCGGGGAACAGATGGGCGCCGTATAGAAACGATGCAGTTCCACACCGTCCGCTGCCAGTCGGTCCAACGAGGGCGTGTCGATATCGCCGCCACGAAACCCGACATCGGCCCAGCCCAGATCGTCCGCGACCATGACGATCACATTCGGCCGCGCATCGGCGTGAACGGAGCCGGCCAGAATGCAACCCAGGCACAACGCAATAGAGACTTTTAACCCGCATATCTCACGAACTTTCGTCGCGAGGGCGTCGACGTTTCGTCGCTGAAGGAAAACGCGCCGCCCTGCGTGGTCGCGCGGACCGGAGGTCGATGCAGGCATACTCGGCAGTATGTCAAATCGGCCGGAGGGAGCACGGCCACGCAGGGTGAGTGCATAGGCGTCCGCAGCAGGAAGTTGGTGAGATATGCGGGTTAACATCGTTCAATTCTCCTCTTTTGATGATTCAAGGCGCGAAGAACTTCTGCGGTGCAGACCGAAGACGCAATTCGCCCTTGGGAATCGGTGATTTTCGAAACATTCTTGCAATATTTGTTCTTCAAGACTAGATTTACAGGACATTACAGTATATTTTGTTCCAATATTGCAAATAGCGAGGCCGACCATGAGCGACATCACTCCCCCAAGCGGCAACCCAGGCGATATTCTCAACTGGCCGATGCTGAAAATCGAATATCTCACGGATGTCGATGCAGTGGCCCGCCTGCTGCCTCCAGGGATCGAGCCCGGAAAAGAGCCCAAGGTCTACCTGACCCTGTACAGCTTTCCCGTGCTCAACGAGCCGGAGTTCGGTTGCGTGATGACCGTGGCCGCAGACTACGACGGCATCGAGGGCGAGTACGCACTCGGGTACGCCATCGATCAGGAAGCGGCAGTCTATGTGAGCCGTGAGCACTGGGGCCAACCCAAGTACCTTGCGCGAACGCAATACTTCCGCATGCTGGATCACGTGGAAGCGCACACCACACACAATGGCTACACGTTTGTCGAATTTTCCGGCGACGTCACCTCGACGGATGAACCCGGGGAGGTATTCGAAACAAACGAGTGGTGGATCAAATGCGCCCGTGCTGTCGGCATGGGGTTGAAGGAGTACGACTATCCGCCACACGTCGTTCGCGTGCGCGCCAAGTTCCGTACCGCGTTCAAGCAATCGCTCTCCGGCGAAGTGAAACTGCTTCCGAGCCCGCACGATCCGATCGCGGAGCGGTTGCCCGTTCGCGAGCAAGTGTGCGCATACCTGTGGACCCCCGAATTTCTCGATCGCGAAATCACCCTCGAAGGGCCGCTGGACCCGGATGCGTTCTGGCCATTTGCCAATACGGTAGGCGGAACGCGTTTCCCGCAGACCTGAACGTGGAAGGCGGCAATGCCGCGTGCCTTCGACGACGATTCGAGCAGAGCAATGAGTCAGCTTCACTACCGTACCTGCCATCTTTGCGAAACGATGTGTGGCATCGAGGTCGAGTACGAAGGCGAGCGCATCCTGGCGATTCGAGGCGACAAAAAGGATGTACTCAGCCGCGGAAACATCTGTGCGAAAGCGAGCGGCCTGCAGGATATCCACAACTGTCCAGACCGCCTGAAGAAACCGCTCAAACGCGTTCGAAAGAACCCGACGGAAAAATGTCACGAAGATGGCTGGGAAGAAATCGAGTGGGATGAGGCTCTGGAGTACGCGACGTCAGAGCTGGCGCGTATCCAGTTGGCACACGGCAAGGACAGCATCGCGTCATACGCCGGACGCAGCACGGCACACAACATGGGTGCCCTGCTGGCCACTCAGCCGACTCGAGACATCGTCGGCTCGAAGAACATCTATACGGGTTCGACCGTCGATCAGATGCCGCACAACTTCGTGTGGTATCACCTGTTCGGCCACCAGTTTCTGTGCACGATTCCCGATATAAACCGCACCCACTACTACCTGATGCTGGGCACCAATCCCAAAATCTCCAACGGCGCTCAGATGGCGACGGGCGCAAACCCACACAAAAAGCTCGAGAAAATCTCCGAACGCGGCGGCAAGTGCGTACTCATCGACCCGCGTCGTACGGAGTCTGCTCGCTACATGGACGAGCACCATTTCATCCGGCCGCATACCGATGCACTGTTTCTGATCGGCTTGATCAACACGGTTTTCAGCAAAGGGTTGACGACACTCGGGCGTATGGAAGGCCACGTCAAGGGAGTGGAAGCCGCAAGGCGTGCCCTCTCGCCGTTTGGGCTTGCAGACATCAGTTCGGCGTGCGGCATCGCAACCAATGACATCGAACGAATCGCCATTGAATTCGCCAGCGCTCCCAGTGCTGTCTGCTACGGCCGCACCGGCGTCTCCATGGTCGACTTCGCTGGCCTGACTCAGTGGCTCATGCAGGTGCTCAACACCATTACCGGCAACATGGATGAAGTCGGCGGCATGACATTTCCCAAACCGGCCATCGATTCACTCGCGCTCTCTCGCTCGAGTTGGGACCGGTACCGCTCCCGCGTCAGCGACAGGCCGGAATTCTCGGATGAATTCCCGTTGATTGTCCTCGGTGAAGAAATCCTTACTCCAGGCAAGGGTCAGATTCGCGCTTTGATAGGATTCGCGGGCAACATGGTGTTGTCCATGGCTGATGGCCGCAATACCGAGAAAGCGCTGAACGCACTCGAGTTCTATGTTGCCATCGATCCGTACCTTAACGAAACTACACGATTCGCCGATGTCATCCTGCCCCCTTGCGGCCCCTTCGAGAAAAGCCACTACGACTATTTCTATCACCTGTACGATACGATCAATTGGGCAAAGTTTTCTCCCAAACTCTTCGATACGCCACAGTCGTCGTGGAGCGACTGGGAGATTTTTACGGAACTGCTTGGCCGCTTCGCAACAAAACGCGAGAAAAATCCGATCAAAAGAGGGCTCATACGCTTGGCGCACCAGTTCGTGCGTCGCTTCGTCACGCCGGAACGCATCACCGATCTGGCACTGCGCTTCGGCCCGTACGGTAACGGGCTCAACCCATTCAAGGGAGACGGGCTCAGCCTGAAAACCCTGAAAAACAGCCCTCACGGAGTATATTTGGGCGAACACTCCTACACCTTTCCACAAGGACTCTTCACCGTCGACAAGAAGATCAACCTCAGTCCAGAGGTTATTGTTGCGGACCTGCCTCGCCTGAGGGCAGCATTCATTGACTCGGGCCCACCCAACGAGAAGGATACCGAATTCGATCTGGTGATCATCAGTCGGTTGACCAATCGCACCTTGGGTTGGATGCACCACAGCCATAGACTCATCAAGGGCAAAAACCCATGTGAGCTGATGATCCATCCAATAGATGCGCGCGCCCGCGGGATCGGTGCAGAGTCGATCGTCCGCGTGACTTCTCGAGTGGGCCAGATCGAACTACCAGCAAGCATCACCGACGACATCATGCCTGGTGTCGTGTGTATGCCCCATCTATGGGGACACAACCGTGACAACACCCGGCAACGAGTCGCGAACAGCAATCCGGGTGTCAGCATGAACGATCTCACGGACGTCCGCTTTCACGACAAGCTCACGGGAAATGCCATCGTCCATGGCGTACCTGTCAAGGTTGAACGTTCCGCCGAATTCCTGGGCCTGGCATAACGGCCATGCGGCAGGGCAATCAGAATCTTATCCCGGTACTCGCATGTATCGCGTTGTTCATCGGCGCCGACCTGTGCATCGCAAGTGAACCCTTGCGAATACAATTCAGCCGCGTTTTTGGCGCCCTTCCGGATGGCTCCTGGGACGGCCTCTTTTCCAGCAAGAACAAGATCGATCCGATCGCCTACGCCGGCAAAATTCCCGAGCAGAAGCCGTTTTATTCGGCTCAATACGCGCTCAGCTCGACAACGGCAGGAAAGGAAATCTGGTACGGCACCGCTGCATCGGTGTGGTGCTACTGGCCATACATCTCGATGAAAATGCCGCTGACACTCACGAACTACGAAACACCGAACCAGGGCTGCCAGATGACGCCACCATCCGGTCAGCGTCCTACTGCACAAATCTACTTTCACGATCTGTCTACCGGCCAAACCACGCACGTCGGGCCGAATGCGATCCTCAACGGTGTACGGTTTCTGGCAGACAGCACGACCGGCATCGTTGAGCGCTCGAGCCTCGACTCGATGTTCTCCATGCCCGGTTACACCTATCGTGGCGCAGGCAGTATTGGCGATCTGGTTTTCTTCGCAGGCTCAAACCAGTTTCCGGTCGCGCAGATACGCACGCAATGGCTCGACAAACTCACCCCTGCCGCTCGCGCACATGCTCTCGAAAAGTTTCCCGAAGACTTCGACTTCTCGCAACAGGGTCAGATTGGCTACAACCGGATATTCGTCTTCAACCACGCAAAGAAAGCCTATCTTGGCTACGCCGATTTCTTCTTCGACACAGTGCGCCGCTTTCAAACCATCACTCATCCCGACGGGTCGGAAGGCCTTTACTGGTTTGGTGGCCCAGATCAATCCGGCGGTCAACTCGGTCAAAGCCTGAATGCGATGCTGCGATGGGTCGGGACACAAGAGGCCCCCCTTGCCGGAGGCCAATTCGGCAACGGTTTCGACATCGTATCTGACCGTGATTTCCAGAAGTTCGGCGTAGTTGGTGACTTCAACGAGTTTATCGTCAAGGGCAGAAAACACTTCGTCGGCAGTTCCTGGTACAACCCTTCCGGTGAACCGGCAGCGCTGCTGGTCAGCAACGCCATACCTGAAGCCGGTTTCACGACGCGCGAACCCGTTGTGTTCGAACCTGTGATGCGCTACACCGACTACGACCCGGATCCTGTTGCCGCTCGCGGTTCGAAGTTCGCCGCAATTGCATTCTTTGGTCGCTATCTGTATTTCGGGTCTTACCATCAAGGCACATCCGGTGCTTACGACAAACTCATGCACGAGTACTGCCAGGAAAAGCAGATTGAATCCCTCTGCCGGCTGGCAGATTACGACACGGAAGATACATCTTTACACCACGAATTCATGATGAAGTCCTGGCGTGCCGCATCCGTTTTTCGCATCGGAATCGAAGACCTGCTGGCCTCCCACAAGCAACCTGCCGACCGCGTAGAACTGCTGTACGGCAAGAAAGACCTCTGGGTCTTTGAACCCACACGCTCAGCCGGCAGCCGCGATTTTGACGGCTACACTTTTACTCGGCAGCCAAATCGCCTGCGGCAACGCCCCCGCTATGGCGATGAAGGATTTGGGCACCCGGGCATGGTGTATACGTTTACATTGGTTGCACACGACGACAAGCTGTTTCTCGGAACATGGAACGCAGCATCCGGCCTCTTCGACATGTTCGAACATCGCGACCACACATTCTGGAACCACAAGGCACTGCACCTTTTCGGTCTTACGCTGCCACTCAGCCCGTTCGGACAAACATCCGTGTTGGAAAACAATCCTGCACACTTCCTCTACCAGAGCGTTATCGATCACGGGCAGTCGGGTGGCTACACACGGGACGAAGCTCGCAAAGGCTGGCTGATGGTGTTCGAGAACACCGACTCACCCGCCGTTCTTGTCAAGGACGGCTTTGGCAATCCCTGCAATAACGGCGTGCGGAACTACGCCAAGATCGAAGGTGTGCTCTACCTGGGTACGACCAGCTGGTGCAACCTGGGCGAACGTGCCGGTCTGGAGTACTACCGATACGACGGCGCCAGATAATTCGATTCAACCGGGTGTTCGAAGGAGAACCAATTCATGCAAGACTTCACCGGCAAGCTCGCAGTCATCACGGGCGCCGCTAGCGGCGTGGGCCGCTCCCTCGCTGCAGCGCTCGGGGCGGAGGGAGCCCGCGTACTCATTGCAGATGTCGACCGCGAGGGCCTCGCCAACACTGAAGCAGAACTTGCCGGCCGGAACATCGAAGCGCACGCGCAGGTTTGCGACGTAACCCGGCAGGAAGACCTCGGCGAGCTTGCCGCTACCGCCTTTGACAGACTCGGCGGCGCCCACATGGTATTCGCAAACGCGGGCATCGCCGCGGGTGAAGCCGGCGCCATCTGGGAGTACTCCCAAAAAGACTGGGACTGGAGCTTCAACGTCAATTTCTGGGGGGCGGTCAATAGCGTGAAGGCGTTCATGCCCCGCCTCGCCGAGCAAGGGGAGGAAGCACATTTCGTCATCACCGGCTCGGCCAACGGCGCCTTTCTCTACCTTCCGGACCAGCCCGTATACACGGCATCCAAAGCCGCGGTAATGGCCCTGACCGAAACGCTGTATCTGCAAATGCAGCAGCAGCAAAGCCCGATTCGCATCCACGCGCTGCTGCCTGGCCCGAACATTGTCGATACAGGGCTTTTCAACTCCGAACGTGTTCGGCCGAAGGCATTCGACAAGGGGCCCGATGCACCAGAGAAGGCCATCTCCTCTACCGAAGACCTGCGCAAAGTGATGGAAGCCTTCGGGATGGAACTGAAAACCACCCATCCCGACGAAGTGGCCCAAACCGCCATTGCGGGGCTGCGCGCCGACGAATTCTACATCGCACCGTTGAACGACGCTGCCGCCAGCGCTGCCAGAACCCGCTTCGATTGCATACTGAACCGGACCAATCCACCCGTCCCGGTACTGGTTTAGGAGGGTTGCCATGCACTGCGATCTTCCCAATCCTTTCGCACTGGTGAAATAACGTGCAGGCCGACGAAAGAAACCAGTTGCTCGAACGGGGCTGGGCGGACTTTTGCGACGAGTTGAAAGCAGCCGGCAGCCTCGTCTTTCGCGACAGCACACCCGACAATGACCTGGTGCGGTCCAAAGGGCTGCGCCTGCTTGCACGCAACATCTCGCTGGCCTTGCAGTTCAAGCTCGACAACATCGACACGCAGCATCCGGAGCTGTTGCACTACTTCGACCCCATACGAAAACAGGGTGGCGACAACACCGATGCGTTGTACGTGGGCGCGCCGATCAACGGCACCAACACCTACCGGATATCGGGCAACCGCGGCCAGGCCAGGTTTTTCGCAGTCACGGTGCTCGAAGACGGAGCCACACCTTGGGGCGGTGCCGTGGTGGGCAATCTCATCGATGAGCAGATCGAGATGGACGACGACGGCAATTTCGAACTGATCGTCAGCCCCCGAGAGCACCCGGGAAACTGGATCGAAAGCACCCCGAATACCTGGCGCATCACCTTCCGGCAGTTCTTCGCAGACTGGGCCGGCGAAGAGCCGATGACGGCAACGATCCACTGTGAAGATGGGCTCGAGAACGACCCGATTCTCACCCCGGTGCAGGTTACCGAACGGCTGCGCGATGCCGCTCGGTGGGTCGGTACCTCCACCCGTTACTGGGCGGACATGCTGGACAAATGGGCTGCGCAACCGAACCGGTTTCTGTCGTACCGGCAGCTGGAAGACAACGCGATCGATGCGACACCCGGCGGCGAGCCGCTGATCTGCTACTGGAGGTTGCCCGAAGACGAAGCGCTGGTGGTTCGCTTTACCCCACCCGAATGCAGCTATTGGGCGGTGGAGTTCGGCAACTACTGGTGGGAAACCATGGACTATCGGTACCGCATGAGCAGTACCAACTGCCACATGGCCCGGCTGGAAGACAACGGCGAGCTGATTCTGGTGACTTCTCACCAGGACCTGGGCTACGCCAATTGGCTCGACCCTTCCGGTCACGACGAGGGGTACATAACCGTTCGCTTCCTTGGTTCGGCGAGCTGGCCCATACCTCGATGTACGCAAGTGAAGGTCGGGGAACTCCAGGGCGTGCTGCCCGATCCCTGCAGGCGGGTAACGCCTCGGCAACGGGCAGAGCAGCTGAGAGAACGCCGAGCGGGCGTAGCCAAGAGGTTCAAATACTGATGCGTTATCCGGATCTGCAAGGTAAATCCGTCATCGTCACTGCCGCAGGCAGTGGCATTGGCAAGGCCAGTGCCATCGAGTTTGCTCGCAACGGCTGCCGTGTCATCGCCAACGACATCAATCCGAAGTCGGCCAGCCGGACCGTTGCCGATATCGAAGCCGATGGCGGCAGTGCGCGAGCCATTGCTGCAGATGTGACCGATGCCGCAGATGTCCAACGGCTGGTGAGAGAAGCACAGGATGCCTTCGGGCGCATTGACGTCATGTACAACAATGCAGGCGGCGCAATCCCCTTGCCATTCGCCGACACGCCGATCGAGGCGCATGCCGAGGTCATGGCGCTCAATTTCAGCTCGGTTTTATTCGGCGTGCACGCCGTATTGCCCATCATGCTCGAGCAAGGCGAGGGCGTCATACTCACGACCTCCTCCGGGGCAGGCCTCGGCGCCGT
Source organism: Candidatus Azophilus sp. (assembly GCA_965221465.1). Taxonomy (GTDB): domain Bacteria; phylum Pseudomonadota; class Gammaproteobacteria; order Pseudomonadales; family Azotimanducaceae; genus Azophilus. The sequence continues at coordinate 2,607,702 of OZ244892.1, read as the reverse complement.
CAGCGGGCTCGCAACCTACGGCGCGGCCAAGGCGGCCATCAACAGCCTCGTCGGCAGCATTGCCGCAGAGTATGGTCGCCACGGCATCCGTGCCGTTTCGATCAGTGCCGGAGCCATGGATACCCCGGGGCTGCGCTCCTGGGCGGAGACGTTACCGGGCGGATTCCAAGATTTCTGCGCAAAGCAGCCCGTAGGACGTGTCGGCACTGCGGACGAAATTGCCCGAGTGGCAACTTTCCTCGCATCGGCTCGAGCGAGCTTCATCAACGGCGCTACCGTGCCGGTCGATGGCGGGGTTCACGCGCTGCTCGCCGCTCCGGTTTGAAAACCACAACACAAGGGGAAAGACACGTGAAGTTGGGCCTTGAAGGTAAAACCGCCATCATCACGGGTGGCAGCGGAGGCATTGGCCAGGGCATGGTGCTGGCCTTCGCCCGATCCGGAATCAACGTCGTCAGCGCTTCGCGAGATGTCGCGAGCGGTGACAAGCTGACACGCAGGGCAGACGAGGAAGGCTGCGCTGGACAGGTTTTAGCCGTGCGCACGGATGTTACCGACCGAGGCTCCGTAGATGCCATGGTCGAGCGGTGCCACGAATCCTTTGGCCCCGTCGATATCCTGGTCAACAACGCAGGCGGGGCATCCCACCCGACCGACTTCGTCAATCTGAGCGAAGACAGTCGCGCGTTCGAAATCAACCTGAATATCAATGGCGTCGTCAACTGTTGCCTCGCTGTCGCCAACGACATGCTCGAGCGCCGCAGCGGTTCCATCGTCAACATCTCTTCCAACTCGTCCCTGCTTGGCGAAGCGGCCGCACAGCTGGTGCACTACGGCAGCGTCAAGGGCTTTGTCAACTCGCTCACCAAGACCCTTGCCTGGGAGTGGGCGAAGCACGGCGTGCGCGTCAACAACATCTGCCCCGGCTGGATCGTTCCGGAGCGGGAGGAAGACGTCGGCGAAGGCAGTTTCTGGCGCAAGTACGGATTCGACATGATGGGCCGACCGAAAGACATGCAAAACGCCCTGGAAGAAGGGACGCTGTACAACATGAGCAGCTTGCCCATCCCCAGGCTCGGGCGCCCGGAGGATATCGCCAACTGTGCCATGTTCCTGTCCTCCGACTGCGCCGGCTATATCACCGGCCAGATGTTGAGCGTCAGCGGCGGCGCCTTCATGCACTGACCGGTGCGAATTTCAGGAGGCGCGCCATGACAAACCGAGAACTCTGGCAACCACCAGCCAGGCCCGAGTGGCTCGGCACATTCAATGCCGAGAGTGAAGGCATGGACATCGAGCGGCTGGTTCCACTGGAGGCAGACGAGTTGATCTCGACCGCTCGGCAGGCTACCGGCTTCAGCGATTTTGGCAGTGACGAATGGCGAGAGCCCTTCGAAGTGCTTCTGCACTCGATTCGCGAAGAAGCCGAGCTGCACTTTTTCGGCCGGTTGATGACTCGCTCCGACATCCTCACCTGGTTGCAGGCGCTGCTTGGCATAGAAGCGGCTTTCAACGAGCACCCCGAAATCGCAGACCAAAAGGTCGACGAACCCGTGTTCATCACCGGACTGCCCCGCTCGGGTACCTCGATCCTGTTCGAGCTGATGTCGGAAGACGAACAGTTCGGATCTCCCCGGCACTGGGAACTGATGTTTCCCTACCCACCGCCGGAAAGGCAGAGTTACCACACCGATCCGCGCATCGATCGGTGCCAGCATCTGGTTACCCAGTTCAACCGGGTCGCGCCCACCTATGCCACCATGCACGAGATGGATGCGCAGTTGCCCAACGAGTGCATCATCGGTCAGGCTTGCAGCTTTATCAGCGAGTACATTCCCTTTCTATTCCAGGTGCCCAGCTACATCGACTATCTCTACACGCAGGGGAACTGGAAATACTCGTACAGCACGTACAAGCGCATGCTGCAGGTGCTGCAGTTCCGCAACCCGCGCAGGCACTGGCTGCTGAAAGCGCCTTCCCATCTGAACTACCTGCCGACGCTGTTCGACGTTTTTCCCGACGCGCGGGTGGTGATGACCCATCGCGACCCGCTGTACGCCCAGGCGTCGGTGACCGATCTGGCCGGCACCTTTTTCTGGATGCGAAGCGACAAGCCGATGGATGTGTCTGCATTCGAAGCACTGCTTGCACCCGAGCAGATGGCTGCTCAGCTCGATCGCGTCGTCGGCTGGATCGACTCCAAGGCCATCCCCACCGCTCGATGCAGCCACTCGCTGTACGCGGACCTCATCGCCAAACCCGATCGGGCGCTACGCAAGGTCTACGATCAGCTCGACCTCGAGCTTTCCGACAGAACGCTGGCGAACATGCAGAGCTACCTCGCCGACAAGCCGCAAGCGAAATTCGGCAAGCACCGGTACAGCGTCGGCGACCGGGAAGCCATCCTTCTCAAGCGACGCCACTTCGCCAGGTACCAGAACTACTTTTCGATACCTTCGGAATCGTGAAGCGGTCACTTCCAATCTCGAAACCCTGTAGAGGTCGACCATGACGGCAGCGCCATCCGCCTTCAGCCCCGGACAGCTCGGCAACCTCGAGCTGAAAAACCGCATGATCAAGGCAGCCACGTTCGAAGGCATGACACCCGATGGAGAGCCCGGGGAGCGCTTGATCGAGTTCCACCGTCGAATAGCGGCAGGCGGAGTGGCCATGACCACCGTCGCTTACTGCACGACCGAACCCGATGGTCGAATCGACGAACACATGATGTATCTCGATGAGCGCTTCGCGCCGGTACTCGGCAGCCTGATCGATGCCGTGCACAAGGCGGGTGCACGGGTCTCCGGCCAGATCACCCACTGCGGGAATTTTTCGAAAAACCGTCGGTTGCAGCGCCTGAAAAGGCCACTTGGCCCAAGCCGCCAGATCAACATGCTCGGCCTGCCAGCCGGCCTGCCATTTGCCGGCGCCATGTCGCACGCGGACATCGATGGGCTCGTTGATAGCTATGCCCGGGCGGGCGCGTTCATGAAACGGACCGGTTTCGATGCCGCAGAAATCCACTTTGGCCATGGCTACGGCTTGTCGCAGTTCTTGAGTGCCAAAACAAACCGGCGCAGCGACGAATATGGCGGCAGCCTGTCGAATCGCCTGCGTTTGCCCCTTCGAGTGCTGGAGGCGGTACGTCGTTCCGTGGGCGATGACTTTCCGCTGCTCGGAAAAATCAGCATGAGCGATGGCGTCAAGGGCGGGGTTTCGTGGCAGGAGGGGCTGGAGATCGCCGCGGCGCTCGACCGCGGCGGGTTGGATGCCATCGTCACCAGCGGCGGCACGAGCAGCTTCAATCCCATGCTGATGTTCCGGGGTACGAGCATTGCCAAAAGCATGATCGAAACGGAGAAAAACCCGCTGATGCGCGCGGGCCTGAAGCTGCTCGGACCGAGCATGTTCCGCGACTACGGGTACGAAGAGCTGTACTTCCTCGAACGGGCGCAAGCGGTCAGGGATCGGGTCGACTGCGGCGTCGTCTATATCGGGGGCTGCTCGACGAGACAGAGCCTCGACCGGGTGTTCAGCGCCGGATTCGACTTCGTTCAATTGGGGCGACCGCTGCTGATAGACCCCGACTTTCCAAAAAATGCGCGTGCCGTCGAGACCTACGATAGCGGCTGCACACACTGCAACACCTGCGTCGGGCTCATCGACCATCCCGACGGCATTCATTGCCCATTCGCCGACACAAGGAGATAAACCCATGCTCGAGCCAGTTTTTCAGAGGCGCCTGGAAGCCGCCGCCCTGCTCGTGTTCGCACTCGCACTCTACAACCAATTCGGTTTCGCCTGGAGCACGTTTGCGTTGTGCTTCTTTCTTCCCGATCTGTCGATGCTGTGCTACGCCATCAACCCTCGAGTGGGCGGGCGCGCCTACAATCTGGCGCACTTTTTCCTCTTTCCCATCGCACTTGGTGCCTGGGGAGTGTTTGCCGAGTCGGCGCCAGCCACTCAGGCAGCCCTGATCTGGGGCGCGCATGTGGCCTTCGATCGAGCCATCGGCTGGGGTTTGAAGTACGAGCAGAGCTTCTGTCATACCGACATGGGGGAGAAAAAACCGTTCGGTGGACCACGCTGGCTGGGGCCTGAACCCGAGGGACGATAATGAAAACTCTCAGGGGCAAAGTGGCTGTCGTCACCGGCGCAGCCGGCGGGCTTGGCAGTGCACTTGCGCAGGAACTTGCATCTCGCGGCTGCAACCTGGCACTCGTGGATATTTCCGGCGATGCGCTGCAGCAACTCGGCGAAGCGCTCGAACACCACGATGTCCGCGTGACGCGCCACATCGCCGATGTCACCAGGGCCGAGGAGATGCGGCTCCTGGCTGCAAACGTGGCCCGCGCCCATGGCGGCGTCAACCTGCTGGTCAACAACGCTGGCATCACGCTGCAAAAGAACTTTGCCACGCACTCGTTGCAGGATTGGGAAAGGGTGCTCGGTATCAACCTGTGGGGCGTGATCTACGGCTGCCACTTCTTCCTCCCGGCTTTGCGCCGTGCAGAAGAGGCGCACCTCGTGAACCTCTCGAGCATGTCCGCTTTCGCGGGCCTGCCCGGCCAATCTTCCTACTGTGCCACCAAGGCCGCCGTCAAGGCCCTGTCGGAGTCGATCTTCGCCGAATGGGCACTCGAGGGAATCGGCGTCACCAGCGTGCATCCCGGCGCAATCCGCACCGACATGATCAAGGCGACGCTGGAGGAATCCGACGATGTCGCGGCGGCACAGAGAAATTACGAGTTTGCGCACCGAACCGGGGTCGATGCAGAGCACGCGGCCCGGAAGATCGTCGAAGCGGTGCTCAAAGGCAAGGTTCGTGTGCGCATCGGGCGTGACTCGTTGATTCTCGACTACGCCAAACGTTTCGCGCCAGCTTCCATACACAAGCTCATGATCCGCATTGCAACCAACCAGGCAGCCACCTCATGAATGTTCTTTGCAAGACCCTCACGCTCACCTGCATGGCCATTGCTTCGGCGCACGCCGTCGAGCAACCGCCCAAGAACCCATACTTTGCGGATTCGATCTATCCGGTCGGCCACGGCGACGCCGCCCAGCAGGATGCGCTGCCGGTTCCCGGCCCACGCAACCCGGGCCCCCGGCTTTCCGCAGAGCAGATTCGCTACGCACCCTCGGGACCGGGTCAATTCGGTGCCAACACATCGGGGCCTTACCCGGACGGTCGGCGCGTCTATTGGGCCAACGGCATAGACCGAATCGTCAAGATCGACTTCGACAGCTTCGAGATATTGGCAACCTACTGGTTCGACGGGGCAAAGCGCTGGACTGAAGCAGAGGCCGATTCCGCCATCGACTACTTCGACCAGTCCAACGAAGGGATCGGCCCGCTATGGCGCGCCTACCAGGAAGCCTCGAAACTGCGCGATCTCTCCGGCGTTTACACACTGCTCGACGCCGACAACACCTACTACATTGCCGACAAGAACGGGGTGGTCACCGCCTACGGAGACGCAGATCCGACCGACCCCGCCTCGCCCATCGTCGTCAGAGGTTCGTTTCGAATGCCCGAAGAGGCGACCGGCTTCACCGTCGGCATGAACATGACCTACGACGGCTGGCTGATCGTGCCGACGGAGCATGGCTTCGTGGTCGCTGTATCCAGAGACTTGAGCCAGTCTTTCGTCGGCCGCCTGCTCCACAGCGAAGGTGCGGCCGACAAGGCCACGAAGCCCACCGGCTACGGTTGGGTACGCAACGGAGCCGCCGTGGACAAGGACGGCGGCATCTACATCGCCTCGCAGGCGCATATGCACAAACTCGTCTGGACGGGGCAGGGCTTCAGCACGGATCCGAAGACTGGCGCCTGGTCGGTACCCTATCTCAACAGTTGGGGACACGGCACCGGCGCGACGCCAAGCCTGATGGGCTTCGGCGAGGAAGACCAGTTCGTCGTGATCACCGACGGCGAGCCATTGATGAACGTCGTACTCTTCTGGCGCAACGGCATTCCAGACGATTGGACCACCCTGCCCGGCGCCCCGCACCGGCGCATTGCCGGCATGCAGCCCGCTGACATGGGCAATCAGGGGTTGAAGGAGGTGCAGTCCGAACAAGCCGTCGTCGTTGCCGGTTACGGAGCGCTCGTCGTCAACAACGAGCCCCGAGATGCTCCGTGGTGGCTTCCGAGCCGGGCGCACCGCCTGCTGGTCAGCTATCTCGGTAGCGCACCGGCACACCAACCCTACGGTGTGCAGAAGTTCGAATGGAACCCCGAAACACGACAGTTTACCGAAGCGTGGGTGAACACTTCTGTCAGCTCACCGAGTTGCGTGCCCATCGTCAGCCACGATAGCGATCGTGTCTACCTGATCGGCGCTCGCAGCAATCGCTGGACCCTCGAAGTGCTCGAATGGTCGAGCGGCGAGAGCGCATACCACAGCGTGATCGGCGGGCAGCGTTACAACCCGTTCTTCTCGGGCACCCTTCTGGACGAAGCCGGGCGCGTTCACTACGGCACACCCTGGGGACGCGTACGGCTCGATTTGCCGCCGGATAGCCGACCTCAATAAAATCAAGCCCGCTCGCCGTCCGCTGGGCATCCTTGCTTTTGGTGCTGGCAGGGTGCGGCGAGTTGGCAGTATTACCTGTAATCCATCCGGAAGAACGAGACGACGATGCGCCGGCAGCCATGGCACGATAGCCGACGAACACGATTCCGGTCATGCTGGGATCGATGAGGATGACCTCGGTAATCGATAGCGCCAACAAGCTGCTCAGTTGATGGACTGGCTCATCGCAACGGACCTGGATGGCACCTTGCTCGATGACGGCTATCCCGTGGCGGAGGCCGCTCGGGCCCTTGATGCGCTCTGCGATTTCCTCGCCCAGCAAGACCCGCAAGCGACCCTGCGTACGGTGCTGGCCTCGAGCAAGACCTGCGCGGAGTTGATCCCGCTGGCCAATCGTTGTGCCAGCGCGCCGCTGATTGTGTTCGAAAACGGGGCTGGCTGGGCGCATCCTCCCCCGATGGGGGAAGGGCCGCCAGCGCATTGCGGTGGCTTTCAGGCCGAGTGCCTGGCGACCATCGGCTATGCGGAGATTCGGGCGCGGCTGACGCGCCTGCGCCACCGGGGCTTCGACTTCCGAGGATTCGGCGACTGGTCCGCCGCCGAAGTGGCGGCGCGCACCGGCTTGCAAGAGCCTGACGCACATGCCGCCAAGCAGCGCACGGCATCGGAACCCATCCTCTGGCAAGGCACCGGAGAGGCGTTGCTGGCATTCACGTCGGAACTCGAGCGCAATGGGCTCAGCCTGACCCAGGGCGGCCGCTTCATGCACGTCGCCGAACCGCACAGCAAGGGCGCGGCCCTGGCCCGAATCGAAGCACAATGCTCAACGCCCGGCGGGCCGCTCTTCAAGCTGGCCTGTGGGGACGCCGCGAATGACCTCGACATGTTGCGCCGCGCCGACCTGGCACTGGTGTTCCCGAACCGGGATGGCAGCTACATCATGGCGGAGGGTGCTGGCGTGGCCCATGCGCCGAGCGCCGGCCCTGAAACCTGGCTGGCGTGCGCCTCCCGCCTCATCGAATCCCACTACCGGCAATACTGAAACCCCATGAGCGATTTCTTCCAGAACGGCATCATCACCACCCTGCACAATCTCGGCCATCGCAGCGCCGAGTCTTTGGAGGCGGAACTGTGTACCTTCGCCGAGCGACGTCCCATGAGCCTGGTGCTGCCCTGCCTGTACTCCGAGCTCGAGCAGCCGGCCCTGGCTCGCATCGTCAGCGAATTGGCCGAGGTGCCTTACCTGGCCGACATCATCATTGGCCTCGACCGTGCCGACGAGGCGCAGTTCCGGCACGCGCTGTCCTACTTCTCGGCCCTGCCGCAACGCCATCACGTGCTATGGAACGACGGGCCGCGGCTGCAGGCGGTGCAGGGCAGGCTGACTGACGAGGGCTTCGCGGCTCCGGAGCCGGGCAAGGGGGCCAACGTCTGGCGCTGCTTCGGCTATGTGCAGGCGCTCGGCACCGCCAAGGCCGTGGCCCTGCACGATTGCGACATCACCACCTACGATCGCTCGCTGCTGGCCCGATTGATCTATCCGGTCGCCAACCCGGACTTCGCCTACCAACTGTGCAAGGGTTACTACGCCCGCGTGTCGGACGGCAAGCTCAACGGCCGCGTGTGCCGCCTGCTGGTTTCGCCGTTGATCCGCACCATGAAGGAGCTGTCCAACGGACATCACTACCTGGACTACCTGGACACCTTCCGCTACCCGCTGGCCGGAGAGTTCGCCGTGCAGTCCGACGTGCTGAACGGGCTGCGCATCCCCGCCGACTGGAGCCTGGAGATCGGCCTGCTCTCCGAGGTTTACCGCAACTACGCCACCAACCGCATTTGCCAGGTGGAGGTGGCGGACAGCTACGACCACAAGCACCAGGACCTCTCCGCCGAGGACGCCAGCCGCGGCCTGTCGCGCATGAGCCTGGACATCTCCAAGGCCCTGTTCAAGAAGCTCGCCACCTACGGCATCGTCTTTGAGCCGGGCACCATTCGCACCGCCAAAGCCTGCTACTACCGCATCGCCCTCGACCTCATCGAGTCCTACGCCAGCGATGCGGCGATGAACGGCCTCGACCTAGATCGCCACGCCGAGGAGCAAGCGGTGGAGCTGTTCGCCACCAATCTGCTGAAGGCGGGCCAGGCCTACCTCGAGGGTGGCGAGGAAACTCCTTTCATGCCCTCATGGCACCGGGTCACCAGCGTCTATCGCAACGTTTACGATGACCTGCAGAGCGCCGTCGCCGCCGACAAGGCGGACTTCGGCTAGTTTGCATGCGTCGTCAACTTCCTACTGCGGACGTCGATGCACTTGCGAAGAAAGTTGCTGACGGATGCGCGCTACTTCGCCTGCAAAGCGCACAAGCGGATTCCCCGTCAGTATTCGAGCCAAGCCACTTGGTAAGGGCTTAGTGCGATGTGATGGTCAACCGCCACCATCTCGCCGCTGAGCAGCTCCTTGTAAGTGCCCGGCGCCACGCCACTCCCAGCCAGCGGCACCGATTGCGGCTTGTCCACCACTGACGCCGCTACCAGAATGCGCTGGCCGGCACCCTCCCGGCGCATGAGAAAGGCGCTTGGCGGGCTTGGCAGCACCGTTTGCGCGGCCTCGGTTGAGAAGGCGGGCTGCGCGTTGCGGCAGCCGAGGGTGCGTCGCAAGTGACTGAGCGTTTGCGCGGGCATGGACGCCGGGTCGGCCAGTTCGGCCTCCAGTTCATCGAGCGTCCAGCGCCCCCGGTTGATCGAGCGGGTACGCCCGGTTTGCTCCACCAGGCCGAGGTCATTGGGCGTGGCCAGCAAACTGTGGATGTAGAGCGCCGGCACGCCTTGAAAGCTCATCAACAGGCTGTGCGCGCCCAGGTAGGCGGGCAGGTTGCGCGCCTCGCCACCGAAGGCGGAAAACGGCGAGATGTTGATTTCGTAAGGTGCCGGGGGCTGCCCGGCGCGCTCGCGCAAGGTGACGAAGCCGCCGCGCCCGCGCATGCGTTCAACCAAGCGGGAAACGGCAGCCTCCGGCACCAATCCATCGAGGGGGCGCAGGCCGAAGCCGTCGTGGGAGGCGATGAAGTTCAGAAAGACGGCCCCGGGCGGTGGCGGCTCCAGCGCCTGGGCCCAAGCGGTGAGCGGCGCCGCATCGCCAAAGGTGTAGCTGTAGAGCAGCAGAGGGGCCAGGCTGAACTGATAGACCATGTGCGCTTCGTCGCCGTCGCCAAAATAGCTGACGTTCTCCCGGTGAGGCACGTTGGTTTCGGTGACCAACTGCACCTCAGCACCCGCGTAGGCCAGCAGCAGGCGCAGGGCTTTCACCACCGCGTGGGTTTCCGGCAGGCTCATGCAACTCGTGCCCAGCCGCTTCCAGAGGAAGGCGATGGCGTCGAGGCGAATCAGACGCGCTCCTTGGGCGACATAGAAGAAGAGTGTTTCCACGAACTCCCGCAACACCGCTGGATTGGCGAAATCCAGGTCGATCTGATCGTCGCTGAAGGTGGTCCACACGTGGCGAATGCCCGCGTAAGTCGGCACCGCCGAGATCAGCGGCGAGGTGCGCGGCCGAACAACCGCAGAGACATCCGAACCCGCCGGCAACGTGATGAAGTAACGTCGACCCGGCTCCCGGTCGCTGACGAAGTCGGCAAACCAGAGGTTTTCTCGTGAACAGTGATTGATGACCAGATCGAACATTGGATCGTAGCGCTCGGCCAGGGCGCGCACGTCCTCCCAGCTGCCAAGCCGATGGTCCACGCGCCGATAGTCGATCACCGCGAAGCCATCGTCGGAAGAGGAGGGAAAGAAAGGCAGCAGATGCAAACGGCCGAAGCTGTCGCCAACGTGGCGATCGAGAAATCGCGCCAGGGTTTTCAGCGGCGCTTCGCCTTCTGCCGTGATGGTGTCCGCATAGGTGATCAGCAAGCCATCCGGGCGCTGGACCGTGCTTGACGGCGGCGGCCAGTGGGGCAATATTGCGCCGAATCTTCCCTCGGGCCGCGCCACCGCCAGCAACTCCTCGGCCAGTCTGCCGGCCACCGAGGGCTCATACAGCCGTTCGAGCAGCCGGCCAAGACGGGTGAGAAAGGCTTCTTGCCTGGGATCGGTTGATGCTTTCATTGAACACTGCAGGCATGGCGCCCACTCGCCTGAGGCTCGGGCACCCTACGGCAATTGCACCGACTCGAGCAATCCCGGACGCAGCAGGGGCGCCATGCGCTTGCGTTCTTGCTTGTTGCGGACTGGCGTGCGGCCAAACGGGCAAGGGAGCGGCTCAGGCCTGCTGATGGCCCAAAGGAACAAACTGCAAGGCAGATGGGCCAACTTCGCTCCACGGCTCGGCCTGGCCTGGCAGCGGGTTGGTCGTCTGGCCCGACCGCCCCATTGGAAGATGGGCAAACACCTTGCCGCCTCCCAGGGTGATATCGGCCAGGTCAAAGTGTTCAGCCAAGGCACCCGCTGCTGACTCGGTGGCCAGTTGGATGTGCCGGGGGAAGCCTGCGTCATGCTCCCAGTATACGCTGCCCCCGAAATCTGCGGCAGCCGGGGGCTCCCTTCTCCTTGCCGGAGACACTCTCGAGTTCGGCTGTGCCATCGGCCCGCGTCTGGCTAATCATCCAAGAAAAGCACACAGAGAAAGCCCTGACAGCCTGACAGCGGCTGATTCCATGGAAGATGACTAGTTCGACAGGTTGGATGCAGAACAGGCCGAGGAAGCGGGAGAGATGGGCTAAAATGGAGGTAGATCAAATGCCCCGACGGGTGATGCGATGGCTGAAGCGAACAATTCGGATGAGTTGCGGAACAACGACGAAGCAACAGAAACCAGCGAAGTAGACGCGGTGACTGCGGAGTTGCACAAGGAGATCGATGCGGTACCGGCGGCGGATCGGGCACTGCTCCTGCGCCTCGTTAAAACCTATCGCGAAGGCGTGTCCGATGAAGAGATAGATGACGAACTGCCTTCTGCTGCCGAGAGCTTCAGAGAAGGTTGGCGAGACGTGTTGGCGGGTAATACCCATCCGATCGAAGACCTGTGGTATCAGGTGTACGAGAGCACGTGAAGGTTGGGTATAGCACGGCGTTCGCCAAGCAGTTGAAACGCTTGGCTAGACGATACCGCCACATCCAAAACGACATCGACCCGATCATCGCCGCACTGCAAAATGGCGAAACGCCCGGTGATCGGATGACCGGCATGGGCCGGACACTCTACAAGGTGCGGGCTCCGAATAGTGACACTCGGCGAGGCAAGAGCGGTGGCTATCGAGTTATCTACTACTTGGTCACCGATGAGCGATGCTTATTGGTGACAATCTACTCGAAAGTGGATCAAGAGGATGTTTCAGCAGATGTGATCCGCCGCATCTTGTTGGATGAAGGAGAATAAGGCTGCTGCAGCCCATGTTGGGTTTGCACGATAAACGCGATTCCGCCAACCGACGGGCAATTCCTCTGTACCGAGTTTCGGGCCGGTTTCTGCGCAGAAAGTTATTGGTTAATCTTGATCCTTGCTAAGACAATTCCACGTTCTGAGTATTGAAGCTACCTTATCCGGTGGTCGATAGGTGGACGTGATTCGCCATTGTGCATTCTCCAGAGTGTAGGATCGGTGGGTGTTGCCCCAGCCAGCTCGTTTTTTTCCGCTCGGTAGCGTTATATTTCAGAGTTGAAATCAGGAAATATGATACGTGACGCTAATGCATAATCTAAGGAATGTCATATGAATATGGAAATTGTCGCGAGTTTATGGTCAGGTTCAGTTCCCATAGTGGTTGCTCTGATCATGTTGTACTGGAACCAACGCGCCAAGTTGAAGTGGGAAAAACGCATCCGAAAGGAAGAACGCTATCAGCGTTTGCTGAACTCGATGACCGGTTTCTACGAGGGAACCGAGTGTCAGAAAAGCAAAGATGAGTTTATTGATCAATCTAGGCTTGCATGGCTGTATTGTCCGGACAGCGTAGTCCGCCTAGCTAATCGATTTTTGGAAACCGTCGAGGGGAAAGAAAAGAAGTCAATGCTCCGCGAAAGAGAAACGGCCCTCGGTAATCTTGTTTTGGAGATGCGACGAGAGATGTATCCCAAGACAAGTTTGAACACTACAGATTTCAGGCTTTGGAAGAGTCTAGATTGATCTTAAGACAGGCTTGACGGAGGATTGCTGCGTCAGGGCTGGCTCATCCATGTTGAATACTGATTCGGCATCATCACCCAGCATGCAATCCGTCGCGTGTCGTTTTCTTCGGTCAAGCAACTGACCGGCAGCATCAACCAGCTTGTCGATGACTAGCAAACCGACGGTCAGACCTCCGAGCCCACAAAGAAGGACGACCTTGGCGTCCTGTATCACCGCAATCCTGGGTCACCCGCTTGGTCCATTGTCCCTTGATTGGATAGTATGCCGGCCAAGGGCTGGTGTACTCTACGCTTCGGGCGCGGCAATTGGAGGTGAGCAATGAATGACAGCGATTTGATGCGACGCCTGTTGCGCGAGATGGCCGCCGACCCTCTTGGAAACAAGGATGTGCCGTTGTTCTACGGCATATCGCGCAACGCTGAGGCAGTGACGGAACGCCGCCACGTCGAATTGCTCGTTGACGCCGGTCACGCCGAGTGGCGTCCGCCGAAACAAGATGTCGCGCGTATTACTAAGGCCGGCCGCGACTTCCTTACCGGCCTTGAGCGCGGCGGCCAGTGGGATAGCTTCAAAGAGCGTTTCGACCGGGGCATGGAATACGTCAAGGTCGTATCCGAACTCACGGAGTCATTGGGCAAGCTAACGCAAAGCTGAGAGTGAACGTGGTTCCGCACGTCCCTCTGAGCATTAAGCCGCATTTGTGAGCAAACGCGACTTCCGCAACTCAACCCTGATTTCAACCAATTTTGCCGGTTTTGGGAGTTCGTAGCGCCTTTAAGGTGTAGTTTTTCTTGATCTGAGGCGCGGCGATGCGCCTGTAGTGCCGCCCTTTGGCTCCTGTGAGCGAAAAATCAATGAGTTGCGCGCGATTTGGCCCTGAGTTGCGGAAGTTGGGTTAGCCCTTGGAGGCGATGTTCATCAGGTACTCTTTCTGATTCACGGGGTTGTAGTCTGTTCTCGGCCGGTTGGGGACCGTGCCACGAACCTGCTGTGCTGCAATTTCACCCTGTAGCAGGCAGACCGAGTTCTTCGTCTCCGGTGCCTGCGGCTGCGCGTGAAGATTGGCAAGGAGTAACAGAACCTGTTTCAGAGTATCTTCCGGAATCTCCAGGAAGAAGCTGTGAATGGGCTCGCATACCTCGGTGCCGGCCCTTTTTCAGCGCACTCATGATGACCAGCGGCTTCAGGTTTCGGTGATCACCGGCCGTGCTGGTGACCCAGTCGCGGTGGCGGATCGAGTGGGTCATCGTGACTATGCAGTCATTGGCTCGGTGATCGACCCCGGCAGCCGTCACTGCAGAGCGAAAGAACACCGGATGCACGAGGGCCTGTTTGACCTGATTGGCCAGTTCGAGTTGCAGTTCGTTCAGGGGTATCCGGGTCTCCCCGTCGAGATAGGCATTCAATATCTCGTCATTCCGGTCAGCGAGCAGTTCGGACAGGATGGAGATAAATTCGCTGTCGCTTTCTCCGAAAGTAGAGAATTCGGCGTTTGCAGTGCCGGATTCATGAGTGTCGTCCATTGCGATGATCTTTGGTGTCAGGCGTCGGGCGATTTCTTCGAGAACTGACTCGTAGCGCGCGCCACTGCGGTCAATCTTGTTGACGAAGATGAGCGTGGGAATCTTCAACCGCTTCAACGCACGCATCAGCACCTGGGTCTGTGCCTGTACACCCTCAACAGCAGAGATCACCAGGACAGCGCAATCCAGGACGCCGAGCACACGCTCAATCTCTGCAATAAAGTCCGGGTGACCTGGGGTGTCAATCAGATTGAACGTGGCGTCATTGACGATGAGTGAGACAACTGCGCTCGAATGGTGATGCCCCGTCGTCTTTCCTGGTCCATGGAATCCGTCTGGGTGTTGCCATCGTCGACCTTGCCAAATTCGTCGATGACGTCAGCCGTGTACAGCAACCGTTCGGTCAGACTGGTTTTCCCAGCGTCGACGTGGGCGAAGATTCCTAGATTAAGCGTTCTCATCGAGTGCTTTTTTCGGATCAAGCTCGGGAGCAATGCGCTTACGAGTTGAAGCTGAGAATGACAATAAAGTTGGAGTTTTGAAGCATCATCACTTCTCACGGATTCTGCGCCGAAAGTCGTTCAGTCGCGCTGATCGGAGCGAATACTCCTGTTAGATTGCCAAAATCATTAGTAGATCGGAACGCACCGTGGAATTCCACTCGTAAACTCTCTTTCAATAGCTTGGTGTGAACAATCGCAATGAGAAAAATCTGACGGCCAGACAGGGGGCCGAAGCCATGGAAATCTATGGAAGATGACGTGTTCGACAGGTTGGATCCAGAGTAGGCCGAGAAAGGGGTGGAGATGGGTTAAAGTGGAGGTAGATCAATGTTCCTCGGGTGCAGTTCGGGGCTCACCGGAGGATTCACAAATCACCGGCACTTGGTATGCCATGGCCTGTCCCTCCGCCAATTGCTCGCACAGCGGTTTCGGTGGGCGTCTGGTTCAAGTCGCGTCGTCCGTAGCCCTGAAATGCGCCAATCAACACGAACACCATGATTGCCGTAATTGACACGATAGGGGCGATTGCCAAATAGAAAAAACCATCGCTTCGGATTGCTGCCGAGTCCATAAGACGCGACAAAATGAAAAACTCCAGTGCCGCCATGATGAGCATAGTCAAAACTGCTGCCACGCAGCCGCCCCAACGAATCCAATATCTCTGGTGTTCTGACCTGATGCGCGCTTTTGCCAGTCCATCGGAATACTCGCTCAACGCGCTTTGTTCCCGAGCACTTGGCGGTGTATGGATTGGTTCTGACTCACCAATCAAATCTGTATCATCGTCTGGATTGCTCATGCCTGTAAGGGCTCTCCCATGCGTTTCTCCTTGTTCTGTTCAAGAAGAAGTCGATAGTGTTTCGCAATAAGACTGTCTGGAATATCGGCATTGCGCTTGTTCCCATGTTTTTTTTTGGTTTCATCCCACGGAGAACCCGGAGCATGACACAGATCGGAAAGCTGCATCCCGGAATATCGGAGACCATATGCTGTCCAGACAGCATCGAGGAGCTTTGAAGTACGAAGGTCGGATTTGTCGATCTTGGGAGTAACGATCTGTAAATCGTCGTTGAACGAAGTCGCAAGCGTTGTAATCGGTGATCTGCCAAAGTGCTTGAATTCATTGTACAGCGATGGAAAAACGGGCCCGAACTCCCAGGCTTCCGCGAATTCGTCGCCGACAAGCAACTCATTGTTGTAAATGGCCATGAACCACCCGTGCGCAATATACACGAGCTTTTGAAGCGTCAAGGGCGTAATGCCATGATCGCCATGCTTCGCCAAGAAGTAATTGGCTACGGCTTTGGCTGAATAATCCATGTGTCACCTGTTCATGATGCTCGTTAACGGATTGCTCGATTCCACCGCAACCTCTCAATCACGAGACTATAGGCACAAGTTCCGGCAGCATTTGCGTCAGAAAAACCGGTTGCGCCGACGGTCGATGGTGTTGCGCCCGAGGAGATTGTTCTTGCCCGCGATCTCGTGCATTTACCGACCCAGAAGCTTCTTGCTCAAGTAGTGAAACGCACCGAGATAGGTCTGCGAGAGCATCGCCCAGAAGCTCTCGATCCCGTTAGTGCGTCTCTTCGCGGACGTACTTGCCGAGCGTGCCGCGTCCCCTGCCCTCGAGCGCCTTGCGGTAGGCGCTGAACGTGCTCTTGCGTAGACCCGCGGTGTGGGCTTCGTCGGCTTCCATCGGCGCGGTAACGATACCCCTTGGTTGCGCTCATCCACGCCTCGCGAACGCGGTGGAGCATAAACCAGACCGCCTTCCGAGTCACCTGCAGGGCACCGTGCGATTTCACGCTGGACACGCCCTCGAGGCTCGTAATTCCAAGATAGATCGCGAAGGCCAACTGCCAGACGATGGCATCGTGCGGCGGGTTTTACCTTGTGCCCGAGTGCGGCAAATGCTGAAATCCCGTCTATGCCCGAAGCGCCGGAAAACCTGCCTGAAACAGCCCCGAACCTCATCGAGATTCGGGGTCTGCACTATTCGATCGGCGCGTTGACGATTTTCGACGATCTGTCGCTTGCCGTCCCCCGGGGCCGCATCACCGCCATCATGGGTCCGAGCGGCTGCGGCAAGACGACGCTGCTCCGGATGATCGGCGGCAGCCTGAAACCCGATCGGGGCGAGGTGCTCGTCGATGGCCGCGACATATCCCGGCTGCCCCGGGCGGAGCTTTTTTCGGTACGGCGCCGCATGGGCGTGCTGTTCCAGTCCGCTGCCCTGTTCACGGACATGAGCGTGTTCGAGAACGTGGCGTTTCCGCTGCGCGTGCATACCGAGCTGCCGGAAGACACCATACGGGATCTCGTGCTCATGAAGCTGAATGCGGTGGGTCTGCGCGGCGCTCGCGGCCTGATGCCGAACGAGCTTTCCGGGGGCATGGGGCGCCGGGTGGCGCTGGCCCGGGCAATCGCACTCGACCCCGACCTCATCATGTACGACGAGCCGTTCGCCGGGCAGGACCCGATCGCCATGGGCGTTCTGGTGAGCCTGATCCGCAACCTCAATGCGGCGCTCGGCACGACGAGCCTGATCGTCTCCCATGACATTCACGAGACCGCGAGCATCGCCGATCGCATCTACGTGCTGTCCGGCGGGG
The DNA here is from genome assembly GCA_965221465.1 of Candidatus Azophilus sp. Classification (GTDB taxonomy): domain Bacteria; phylum Pseudomonadota; class Gammaproteobacteria; order Pseudomonadales; family Azotimanducaceae; genus Azophilus. Next base: position 2,590,398 of record OZ244892.1, on the reverse strand, counting down.
GCGTCATCGGCGCCGGCGCGGCCGACGTGCTCAAGGACCACCCGCAGCCGGAGGTCCGCCAGTTCATCAATGGAACGCCGGATGGCCCGGTGCCGTTTCACTACCCGGCCCCGGACTACGGGCAGGATCTCTTCGGAGAGGCGGCCGAATGAGGCGCAGCGGGTTTCCAGGCTCAGGACGGTTGCCGCGGGCTGGCAATGCCCCGAGCGTTCCGTGGGGGTCGCGCCTCGTTTGGCGTGCTGATGCGAGCGGAACGTGCGCCGCAGGACACCGGTCCGGATGACCGGTTTTCTGCGTCGGCTCGGGCTCCGCGCCCTGGATCGGGTCGCCAGTCTCGGGCGTGCGTCGAATCTGTGGGTCGCATCGCTCTTCTGGCTGCCGAAACCGGCGGATCTTTACCTGGTGGTGCGGCAGATCCACAACGTCGGCGTACTGTCCCTCGTCATCGTCATGTTGTCCGCGTTCTCCATTGGCGCGGTGCTCGCATTGCAGTTCTACACCCAGTTGCAGCGCTTCGGCGCCCAGGATGCGGTTGGCGTGGGGCTTGCGGTGGTGCTTTTGCGCGAGCTCGGCCCGGTGATCACCGCACTCCTTTTCGCCGGCAGGGCCGGGTCGGCCATCACTGCCGAGATCGGGCTGATGAAATCCACCGAGCAGTTGACGAGCATGGAGATGATGGGCGTCGACCCCTTGCGCCGTGTGGTGGCGCCGCGGCTCTGGGCGGGGTTCGTCAGCCTGCCGCTGTTGACGGCGATCTTCAACGTGGTGGCCATATACGGCGGGGTAGTCGTGGGCGTAGAGTGGCTCGGCATCGAGCGGGGCGCGTTCTGGTCGGGCATGACGGATGTGGTGGAAATCTGGGAGGATATCGGCAAGGGCATGTTGAAAAGCATTTTCTTCGCCGTGGTGGTGACCTGGATCGCGGTCTTCCAGGGCTACGATACCTACCCCTCGGCGGAAGGCATCGGACTTGCGACCACGCGTACGGTGGTGTATTCGTCGGTGGTGATTCTGGCTCTGGACTTTCTGCTGACGCTCAGCATGTACGGAGATTTCAATCAATGAGGATGCAAACGGTGGAAATCAGCGTCGGTGCCTTCGTGCTGGCCGGCATCCTGGCGCTCGTCTTCCTGGTCGTTCGGGTGAGTGGAATCAACCTCGAAGACAGTTCCACCTATTCGATCAGCGCGCGTTTCGACGACGTGGCGGGGCTCAAGCGCCGCGCCAAGGTGAGCATGGCCGGTGTCGTCATCGGCCGCGTTTCCGAGGTTCAGGTCGACACCGAATACGGTGAAGCGGTGGTGTTCATGGATATCGAGAGACGAGCCGGGCCGCTCAGTACCGATACCGGCGCCCGGATCCTGACCGAGGGAATCATCGGCTCGCGCTATGTGAGCCTGCTGCCGGGCGCCGAGGAGGAAACCCTCGGGGACGGCGACGAAATCTTCGATACCCAGGGCGCGCTGGTGCTCGAAAACCTCATCGGCGACCTGGTGACGAACCTTGGCTCATGAACGCACACCGGCCGGTAGATCGCGACGCTGGCGTGTGCCCTGCCGATGTCTCGTGCGGAGAGACCGCATGAGGGGCCGTCGCCGAATCGCGGCCGTTGCCGCACCTGCCCGCGCGGCCTGGGTTGCAGCTGTGCTGATGCTGTGTCTCGGCGGCCACGCGGTTTCTGCGTCGCAAGCCGCCACCACGGCAAAGGTGGCCGATGCGCGGTTCGAATCGGAGCCGCATCGTATCGTTCAGGAGACGTCGGAAGCGTTGCTCGAACTCATCGAAGCCTCCCGCGCCTACGTCGACGACGACCCGGAGCGGTTTTTCGCGGAAGTGGAAGCCCTGTTGTCGCCGGCCATCGATTTCCGCGGGTTTGCCCGGGGCGTGATGGCGGTGCACTACCGCAAGGCCACCGAGGAACAGCGCCAGCGGTTTGCGGACAACTTCAAGACCAGCCTGCTCAGAACCTATGCGCTGTCGCTGACGGCGTTCGAGGAAGGCGAGGTCGTGGTTCTGCCCCCGGACGGTCCGCCCCGGCGCCCCGACCGGAGGAACGTCCGCATGGAAATCCGCACGGGCGGCGACGTGTATCCAGTGATATACACGATGAGGCAAGGCAAGGACGGCGCCTGGCAGATCGGCAACATCGTCATTGCCGGGGTCAATATCGGCCTGACCTTCCGCAGCCAGTTCAAGAGTGCCGTCAGCGATGCGAAGTACGGGGGCGATATCGACCGCGTCATCGATGCCTGGGCCGAGGCCGTGGCCGAGAAGGGCCCCGTCGAGCTGAACGGGAATGCAGGTTCGTGACCGCCTGGGCACTCGATGAAAACGGGCGCCTGTCGGGCAGCGTCACCTTCGACAATCTGGCGGAGATTCGCCGGGTGGGCGAGACGCGGATTCGCGAAGCGCAACACGGCGACATCGCCTTCGACTGTTCGGGTCTCGAAGAGGCCAGCAGCGTCGCGGTGGCTCTGCTCGTCGCCTGGCACCGTGCCGCCGGCAGATGCGGCAAGTCGGTGACTTTCAGGGGCGCCTCGCTCGGCTTGCGCAACATCGCCGAATTCTCCGGGCTCGGCGACTTGCTGTCGCTCGAAGCCCGATGAAGAAGACCAATGAAAGCTCCCACCCCAGCACGTTCACCGCTATTGACGACCGCAGCAGTTTGGTCGTGAATGGGCCGGTCTGAGACCGCAATGGGAGTCGAGTTCGTGAATCTTCAACAGGAGGTCGAACAGCGCGTCCGAGACGCGTTGCCGGGCAGCGAGGTGACGGTCGAGGTGGATGGAAACCGGGCTTCGATCAGGGTCGCGAGCGACAGTTTTGCCGCCATGAGCCGGGTGCGGCGACATCAGGCCGTCTACGCCTGCATCGAGGGCCTGATTGCCGACGGCACCCTGCACGCGGTGTCCATCGAAGCGAGCCCCGGAAGCGCCACCGAGGGCGCGTGAGCGTAGCATTCCCCGGGCAGAACAGCGATGGACAAGCTGATCATAGGCGGCGGCAATCGCCTCGAGGGTTCGTTGCGGGTCTCCGGCGCCAAGAACGCGGCACTGCCGATACTGGCCGCCACCCTGCTCACCGACGAGACGGTCGTGCTCGACAATGCGCCGCGTCTCAACGATATCCGCACCATGCTCGAACTGCTCCGCTGTCTCGGCGCCGAAGCGGCGGCGGACGGCAATTCAGGTATCGAGATCGCCGCAGCAAGCCCGAGCGAGTTGCGCGCCCCCTACGATCTCGTGAAAACCATGCGGGCATCCTTTCTCGTGATGGGGCCCCTGCTGGCCCGGTTCGGCGCCGCCGAGGTGTCCCTGCCGGGCGGTTGCGCCATCGGTGCGCGACCGGTAGATCAGCATCTGCAAGGGTTCGCGGCGATGGGCGCCGAGATCGACATGCAGGATGGCTACGTGCGTGCCAGCGCCGCCAATGGGCTAAAGGGTGCCGAAATCCGGATGGATACGGTCACCGTCGGGGGAACGGAAAACCTGATGATGGCGGCAACGCTAGCCCGGGGAAAGACCGTCCTCCAGGGCGCCGCGCGGGAACCGGAAGTGGTCGACCTGGCCAATTTTCTCAATGCCATGGGAGCCCGGGTTTCCGGGCAGGGCACCTCGACTGTCGAGATCGAAGGTGTCGATAAACTCGGCGGCGCCGAATACGCGATCATGGCAGACCGGGTGGAGGCGGGCACCTACCTGATTGCCGTTGCCGCAACACGGGGCCGGGTGCGCCTCACGAGCGTCGACCCGCATACCCTGGGCGCCGTGCTCGAGCGGCTCATGACGGCGGGCGCGGATATCCGCACGGGCAAGGGTTGGATCGAACTCGACATGCGGGCGCGACCGCTGGCGGTGGACATCGAGACCGCACCCTATCCCGGCTTTCCGACGGACATGCAGGCGCAGTTCCTGGCCATGAACGCCATCGCGGAGGGCGACTGCCGCGTTACCGAGAACATCTTCGAGAATCGCTTCATGCACGTGCAGGAGATCAATCGCCTGGGGGCCAGAATCGAATTGCAGGGAATGTCCACGGCTCTGGTGCACGGTGTCGAGACCCTGAAAGCAGCGCCGGTCATGGCGACGGACCTGCGTGCATCCTTCAGCCTGGTCGTCGCCGGGCTCGTTGCGGAAGGGCGGACCACCATCGACCGCATCTACCACATCGACCGGGGATACGAGGCCATCGAAGACAAGCTGTCGGCGCTTGGCGCCGACGTACAGCGGATATAGCCTGGTGTCACGCGCTTTTCGAAATCTTGCATCGGCGCAGAACGAATGCCCGAAAGGGGCGGCAGGACGCCCGACGACACGGCGCCCTTCGCCATGATCGTGCGCCGCCTGAACAGTGCCGCTCCGGGCTTCGACCGCGCACTGGATGCATTGACCGGCATCGATGCGGATGGCGGCGACGTGGACGGCGCGGTGGCGGAAATCGTTGCCGCCATCCGGGCGCGGGGCGATGCGGCGTTGGTGGAGTTGACCGACCGATACGACGGAACCGCCTGTTCGAGCATCGGTGACCTGGTATTGGACGGCGTCGAATTCCGCCGGGCTTTCGATGGGCTGACCGCCGCAGAGCGCAGCGCGTTGGAAACCGCCGCCGAACGCATCGAGGCCTACCACCGGCGACAGCTTCAGGATTCCTGGAATTTCACCGACGAACTCGGAAATCGCCTCGGGCAGCGTGTCACGCCACTGGAACGGGTGGGCGTGTACGTCCCGGGTGGCCAGGCGGCCTATCCTTCCACGGTGCTGATGACGATCGTTCCGGCCCGGGTTGCCGGGGTCGGCGAGATAGTGGTCACCATGCCGACACCGAATGGCGCGCGCAACCCCATGGTGCTGGCGGCCTTGCATCTCGCCGGCGTGGAGGAGGCCTATGCGATCGGCGGAGCCCAGGCGGTGGCCGCGCTGGCCTGGGGCACGGAGACCATCCGGCCGGTGGTGAAGATCGTCGGCCCGGGCAATGCATACGTCGCCGCCGCCAAGCGCCAGGTCTACGGTCGGGTCGGTATCGACTCCATTGCCGGGCCCAGCGAGATACTGATCGTTACCGACGGTTCGGCGCCCGTCGACTGGCTGGCATACGACCTGTTTTCCCAGGCAGAGCACGATGCCCTCGCCCAGAGCCTGCTGCTGTGTCCGGACGGGCAATACCTCGATGCGCTGGCGGCACGAATGGAGGCGTTGCTCGGCGGGCTCGAGCGCCGTGACATCGTTGCCCGCTCGTTGGAGGGCCGCGGCGCCCTGATCGAAACCGCCTCGCTTGCCGAAGCGGTGGAGATCGCCAACCGGATTGCCCCGGAGCATCTGATGCTCGCCGTCAGGGAACCGGAGGCGTTGCTCGACAGCGTGCGCAATGCGGGCGCGATATTCCTGGGCGCACACTCTCCCGAGGTCATGGGCGACTATGTAGCCGGCCCGAGCCACGTGCTGCCCACCTACGGCACGGCCCGGTTTTCCTCGCCCCTCGGCGTCGACGACTTTCAGAAGCGCAGTTCGGTGATTGCGCTGACGCCCGAAGGCAACCGAGCCTTGACGGCAACGGCATCCCTGCTGGCGCGAAGCGAAGGTCTTCAAGCCCATGCGCTGGCGGCGGAAGCAAGAAACGTCCGATAACCGCATGCTGGTACTCGGTGCCGGATCGAAGAAACGATTCCCGACGTTAACGAATTTAATAAAATCAATAGCGTGTGAGTTTTGTTCCATGAAAGCTTCGAACCCCGCGCGCCGGGCCGCGGACGTGAAAGCAACAAAGGCTCGCTGGGAGAGAACCGGTGTACGGTGCGTGTATCCGGCGCTGTTTGGGCTCATGCTTGCGCCCATCGTCGCGGTAAGCACCTCCGCCTGGTGCGCCGGATGCACGTACCGTATACCGGTTCTCGGCGCCGGATCGAAGCCACGGCTCTCCGCGTCAGTGAGTGCTTTAAAATCAATAACTTGAAAATTTGTTTCATGCGAGCGAGAGTGCCCTGAAGCCATGCCTGTCGCGCAGCGATACCGGCAGGAACTGGCAGCCGGAAACCTCGTCGAAGACCGTGCCCAGGCCCGCGCCGTGGCCTTGCTGGACGACCTCGAGCGCCGTCTCCGGGTCGCCCGTCCGCGGCGCCGCTGGCCGATCCGACGGCGTGTTGCCGCGCCCGAACGCGGCCTTTATCTGTGGGGTGGCGTGGGCCGCGGCAAGACCATGCTGATGGACCTCTTCCACGAGGGCCTGCCGGTGAGCGGACTGCGCATGCACTTCCACCGCTTCATGGGCCGGGTACATCATGACCTGAACGAGTTGCGCGGCACGCCGGACCCGTTGCGCCGCGTTGCAGACCGTCTGTCGGAACGGGCCCGGGTACTCTGCTTCGACGAGTTCTTCGTGGCCGATATCGGCGATGCCATGATTCTGGGCGAATTGCTGAAAAACCTCTTCGACCGCGGCGTGACCCTGGTCGCCACGTCGAACGTGCGGCCGAATCTTCTCTACGAGAACGGCCTGCAGCGCCGCCGCTTCCTGCCGGCCATCGCGGCGATCGAAAAGCACACCCTGGTGCATCGCATGGACGGCGCGGTCGACCATCGGCTGCGAACGCTGGAACGCGCCGAGATTTACCACTGGCCTCTGAACGATGGGGCGGAGCAGGGCCTCGCGGCGAGTTTCGAAGCTCTCGCTGCAGGGCATTCCCGGGGTTCGGCAGACCTCGAAATAAATGGCCGCAGCATCCGTGCGCGCTGCCGTGCCGACGATGTCGCCTGGTTCGAGTTTGCCGAACTGTGCGAGGGCCCGCGCAGCGCCGCCGACTACATCGAACTCGCCCGCTGCCACACCGCGGTACTGGTCTCGAACGTGAAACGGTTCGGAACGGGAAACGAGGATGCGGCGCGCCGGTTCGTCAGCCTGGTGGACGAGTTCTACGACCGCAACGTCAAGCTGATCCTCTCGGCGGATGCCCCGGTCGGCGAACTCTACGGCGGCGAACAACACCGCCGGGAGTTCGAGCGCACCCGCAGCCGGCTGGTGGAAATGCAGTCCCACGCCTACCTGGCGAGGTCCCACAAGGCCGGCTGACTGCCGCGCTCGAGTCGGGATTCCGTGCGCTTTTTCGAAGCGGACCTCTCTACCTGCTGCAGCCAATCGTGAAATCCTCGGAGCGAGGGTGTGTCGCCCGACCCGTCCGCCGCCGAACCGGTTGGAAAACGGTTTGTCAAAGCCATACCCAGTCGTTAACATGCGCGCCTTCCGAAATCCGGCTCATTGCCTATTTGGCGGCGTGGCAGGCCCGGTGGACGAACGGGCAGCGGGTGCATGATCCACTCGATTGACAAGCCGTTTCGCAAGCGTGGAGCACGAGAGGACATGAAAACCGTCAGCATGCGCGCCCAGGATGTCGAACGATCGTGGTACGTCGTGGATGCGGAGAACCGCACGCTCGGCCGGCTCGCGTCGGCAATCGCGCACCGGTTGCGCGGCAAGCACAAGCCGGAGTACACCCCGCACGTGGATACCGGCGACTACATCGTCGTCGTCAACGCGGCCAAGGTGCGGGTAACGGGCAAGAAGGAAACCGGCAAGATCTATCACCGGCACAGCGGTTATCCCGGCGGCATCCGCAGCACCAGCCTCAACAAGCTGCGCCAGACCCATCCGGAGCGCATCGTCGAGAAGGCCGTCAAGGGCATGCTGCCCAGAAATCCTCTGGGAAGGGCCATGTTCAGGAAGCTCAAGGTCTATCCCGGCCCCGACCATCCCCATGCGGCGCAGCAACCGCAGGTCATCGAGATTTGAGAGGGTAATCGTGGCGGAAACGCAGAATTATGGAACCGGCCGGCGCAAGACGGCGGCAGCCAGGGTATACATCGCTTCCGGTAACGGCAGCATCACCGTCAATGCGCGGCCGCTGGATCGGTATTTCGGACGGGAGACCGCCCGCATGATCGTGCGCCAACCGCTGGAAGTGGCGGAACTGGCCGACAAGCTGGATATCCGGGTGACCGTCCGCGGGGGCGGCAACTCCGGCCAGGCCGGGGCCATTCGGCACGGCATCGCCCGGGCCCTGGTGGAGCACGACGAAACGCTGCGCCAACCCCTGCGTCAGGCGGGTTTTCTCACCCGGGATGCCCGGGAAGTCGAGCGCAAGAAAGTCGGGTTGCGCAAGGCCCGCAAGCGTCCGCAATACTCCAAACGCTGACCGGTCGGACCCGTCGCGCCGACGTCAGGGCGAGTGTCCGCTGTGATGGCAAGCGTTCGCATATCGCCATGCGCTGACGGGTCGAACGCGTTGCGCGGAAGTCTGAGCGATGGTCCGCTGTGATAGAATGCGTCGGCGCCGCGACAGCGCATCGACGGAACCGGCCCGGTGTGGTTTCGACTCGTTCGACCTTCTCGACCCGTGACCCAGAGAGGATTAGCCCTTGAGCACCGATACGTTCGATGAACCGGCCGCGAGCGGAAACGACGCTGCCGAAACCAACCGCAAACGGCGCAGGTTTCTGGTTGGCGCCACGGTCACCGTCGGCGGTGCCGGCGCTGTCGGCGCGGCCATTCCCTTTGTCCGCTCCTGGTTGCCCAGCGCCAAGGCGCGTGCCGCCGGCGCGCCGGTGACCCTCGATATCTCCAAGCTTCGTCCCGGCGAGATTCTCGGCCCCATTCCTGCCTGGCGGGGCAAGCCGGTATTCGTGGTGAAACGCGACGAAGCGGCTATCGAGCGCCTCGAGGAAGCAAACGACAACCTGGCGGACGAGAACTCCGACAACCTGGAAATGCAGCCCGAATATGCGCGCAACGCCTGGCGTTCCAAGCGCCCGGACATCGGCGTGTACCTCGGCCTCTGCACGCATCTCGGCTGCTCGCCCAAGTTCCATGGCGCGATCCGGCCCGAGCCGTTCGACCCGAACTGGCAGGGCGGGTTCTTCTGTCCGTGTCACGGCTCCCGTTTCGACCTGGCGGGCCGGGTGGTCAAAGCGGTGCCGGCCCCGGACAACCTCGAGGTGCCCCCGTACCGCTTCGTCTCCGATTCGGTGATCGTCATCGGCGAGGACGAGGAGACCGCCTGATGGAGCAGAGTCGAGGCAGGGTCGCCCGCAACCTGCGCTCCTTCGTTGGCTGGCTGGACGAGCGTTTTCCCGCAACGGAAACCTGGGAGTACCACCTCTCCAGGTACTACGCACCCAGGAACCACAATTTCTGGTACCTGATGGGGTGGCTGGCCACCTTCGTGCTGGTCATGCAGTTGATCACCGGCATCTGGCTGACCATGAGCTACGTGCCGAGCGGGGAGGGCGCTTTCGCCTCGGTCGAGTACATCATGCGCGATGTCGAGTTCGGCTGGTTGCTGCGTTATCTGCATTCCACGGGCGCGTCGGCGTTCTTCGTGATCGTCTATCTGCACATGTTTCGCGGCCTGTTGTACGGGTCGTACCGCAAGCCCCGGGAACTGCTCTGGCTGATCGGCATGGCCATTTATCTCGCGCTCATGGCGGAAGGCTTTTTCGGCTACCTGCTGCCCTGGGGCAACATGTCGTATTGGGGGGCGCAGGTGATCGTTTCCCTGGTGGGCGCCATTCCCTTTGTGGGCCCGGACCTGATGGAGTGGCTGCGCGGCGACTACCTCATGTCCGACATCACGCTCAACCGTTTCTTCGCCCTGCACGTGGTTGCGCTGCCGCTCGTCCTAGTGGCGCTGGTATTCGTGCATTTCATCGCGCTGCATCATGTCGGCTCCACGGCGCCTGACGGTGTGGACATCAAGAAATTCAAGGACGAGACCGGCAAGCCCCTCGACGGCGTGCCGTTCTGGCCCTATACGGTGACTCACGACGTGCATGCGACGGTGGTTTTCCTGTTCCTGTTCTGTGCGGTCGTGTTCTTTGCACCGGAGATGGGCGGTTTTTTCCTGGAGAAGCCGAATTTCGAAATGGCCGATCCGTTGAAGACGCCGGAACACATCGCGCCCGTCTGGTACTACACGCCGTTCTACGCCATGCTGCGTGCTGCAACCTTCCCGCTGTTCGGCGTGCCTGCGAAGTTCTGGGGGCTGGTCGTGATGGTCGGTGCCATCGTGCTGCCCGCGTTTCTGCCCTGGCTCGACAAGAGCCCGGTCTCGCCGATGCGTTTCAAGGGGGCCATCTCGAAGGCGATGCTGGCGATCTTCGTGGTCAGCTTCGTTATTCTGGGGTACCTCGGAATCGTGCCGCCGTCACCGCTCGCCACGGCCGTGGCCCAGATCTGCACCGTGCTCTACTTTGCCTATTTCGTGCTGATGCCCTGGTATACGCGGGTGGAGCAGACGAAGCCCGTGCCGCAGCGGATTGGCCAGCGGGAGAACGGCGCCCGGGAGCAGACTTGACTGGTTCGATGCGCTGGCTGCGAACAAGAGATAGAGGAATGACCATGGCGCATCGTCCTGCCCTGATCCTGGCGGCGTTGCTGATAACGACGGCCGGCGCCGCGCCCGGCTCGGCCATTGCAGCCGAGTCCGATTGGCCCATGGAATCGATGCATCCCGATCTCCGTGACCAGCCCTCGCTGCAACGCGGTCTGCGCCTGTACGTCAACTACTGCCTGGGCTGCCATTCGTTGCGTTTCCAGCGCTACGAGCGCACCGCGGACGATCTTGGCATTCCCCACGACGTTGCGCTCGAGTCGGTGGTGTTCACCGGTCAGAAGATCGGCGACCTGATGACCACGGCGATGGATACGGATCAGGCGCGCAACTGGTTCGGAGGCCCGGCGCCGGACCTCACCATGGTGACGCGGGTGCGCAGTCCCGAGTGGCTCTACAACTATCTGCGCACCTTCTACGTGGACGAGTCGCGGCCGTTCGGCGTCAACAACAAGGTCTTCGAGAACGTGGGCATGCCCCATGTCATGCTCGACCTGCAGGGTGTGCAGCGGGATCTGTGCCCTGCCGGGGCGACGGACTGCCACGAGTTGGCCGTCGACGAAGGTACCGGCCTCTACTCCAGCGAGGAATTCGACCGGGCGGTGTACGATCTGGTCAACTTTCTCTTCTATGTCGGCGAGCCGATGCGGCTCGATCGACAGCGGTTGGGTGTCTATGTGCTGCTGTTTCTCGTTTTTCTTGGCGTATTCACCTGGTTGCTGAACCGGGAGTTCTGGAAAGACGTTCACTGATTCGACCGGCCGGCCGAACGCCGGCCTTGTAATTCCTTCAAGGGTAGCGCCATGAGCCTAGTCACTCGACGATCTTCAATGACTTTTTTCTCGGACGCACGGGATCACTATTCCCATCGCGTGCGCATGGTGCTGGCGGAAAAGAGCGTGACCGTCGAGATTGTCGACATCGACCCGAACCGGAAACCTGAAGAACTCGTCGAAATCAGCCCCTACAACAGCCTGCCCGTGCTGGCGGACCGGGACCTGGTGCTCTACGAAGCGAACGTGATCATGGAGTATCTGGACGAGCGCTTCCCGCACCCGCCGCTGTTGCCCGTCTATCCGGTACAGCGGGCGCTCTCGAGGCTCTGGATCTCCCGCGTCGAGAAGGAGTGGAGCGGCAAGCTGGACCTGCTCATGACCGGCAAGGGACGGGAAACGGTGCGTACCCGGGCCCGCAACGACCTGCGGGAGAGCATCATTGCCATCGCACCGATCTTCAGCGACAAGCCCTTCTTCATGAACGATGAATTCACGCTGGTGGATTGCTGCGTGGCGCCGATTTTCTGGCGGCTGAAGGCGGTGGACATCAACTTGCCGGAGCGTTCGACCCGGCCCCTTCAAAACTACATGCAGATGATCTTCGAGCGCGAGTCGTTCCGCGCCAGCCTCACCGAGGTGGAACTGGAAATGCAGGACTGACGGGTGAGGTGTAGCGGCTCGGCGACCCCTCAGTCGAGGTATTGAAACACCCGAACGATCTTCCGGACGCCGAACACGGTCGCGGCAGCCGCTACCGCGGCGTCGGCCTCGGCCCGGGTGAGGGTGCCCATCAGGTAGACCACGCCATTCTCGGTCTGGACCTTGATCTTGCGGCCGGGCACATCGTCCGCGACGATCAGCTTTCCCTTCACCTTGCCGGTCAGCCACCCGTCGTTACCGCGAGCCACGTAGGAGATGGGCCCGCCGACACCGATCTCGTTGTGCACCTTGCTCACCTTGGCAATGCCCTGGGCGGCGGTCTGCGCCTTGTTTCTCAGTTCCTCGCTGGAGACCTGGCCGATCAGCAGCACGATGCCGTCGTAGCTGACGACCACCAGGTGGGCGCTGTCGAGCTCCGGGTCGGACCTTCTGATTTCCCGTTCGACGACTCTCTCGAGCGCTTCGTCGTCGATCATCGAGCCGGGCGTACGCGCCCGGGGGTCGTCGGTGAAGGTGGCGCAGGCGGCGATCGTCAGTACGAATATCCCCGGAATCGGGATTGCTGCGACCCGCCTCGATAGAGGCGCAGCGCGGGCCAGGGTATTTGCGAAGGCCTGCAGGCGGGCCAGGTAACGTCGGTGCGTGTCAGCGGGAGTCATCGACCTGGAAAGCGTTCCGGATCCACTCGAGTCGGGCGCGGTAGTTTGGCTTCGTCACCGACACGACGTCAAATCGGACGGGGTGGGCGGCCAACCCCCGGTGCGAGCTCAGGAACCAGGCAGCGACCCGGGCAAGGCGCTGCTGTTTGCGCCGATCGACCGTTTCCTTCGGGCTGACGAATGCGGGAGAGGCGCGGGAGCGGACTTCCACGAAGACGATGACGCCGGCGTGTCCCATGACGAGATCCACCTCTCCGGCTCGGCAGCGGTAGTTGCGCGCAATCAGTTCGAGGCCCTGACGTTCCAGGTACCGCAGAGCGAGACGCTCGGCCCGACGACCCTTGACCGCGGTGGACAACTCACTGGACAAGGAACCGGATTTAGCCGGCATTGGTCACCATCTTCCGGCTGCGGACGCCGATGCACTCGCGTAAGCGCCTCGACGCCCTCGCGACGAAAGTTGGTGACAGATGCGGGCTGGACACGGCAGATTACGGCGCCGCACGCGCCGCCGTCGGCCGGAGCCTGCCACCGCGGATGCTTGCCCAGGCAAGCCGGCGGCGCACCTGCCCGTTGGCGTCGAGTTGCAGTTTGCCCGTGGCGCCGTACAGCGGCTCCCCCTGTACGACCCAGTTCCAGTGGCTCACGACCCGGTAGGCATCCATGCCCAGGGCGCGCAACGCCGCGATGTTGCCGCCGCCGCCACCGAACGCCGTCTTTACCGCATCCCAGAGCGGGTTGGCGTATAGATTGAAGGGCATCTCCGTCACGTGAAAGCTGCCGAGTTCGGCCAGCCCGGACGCATTGCGCACGCTTTGCGAACTCGCGTAGATCGGGGGAACGCGGCCGGCCAGGTGATACGCGAGCGCCGGCGCCAGGGCGGTGGCCTCGACGTGATCGACGAATGCGACGACCCCGTCGAGGTCCGAGCGCGCCCGTGGCATGAACTCCAGTTCCCGGTTCAGCAACCGTTCCAGCGCATCCTTGCGCTCCGTGCTCGCAGCCACCCCCATGGCGGCGCCGACCGACTCCGTGATGGTCCTGATGTCGGCAAACGCCTGCAATTCGACCGGATGCGGCCAGGCATCCGTCAGCGCCCGAACCCCACGGACGGCCCACTCCTCCCCGCCATGAATTGCCAGGAGTTGAGAGCCTTCAGCTGGGGAGCGCGAGGGGGCACCCCTCGCATGAAAAGAGCCTTCAGCTGGGGAGCGCGAGGGGGCACCCCTCGCATGCAAAGAGCCCTCAGCCGGGGAGCGCGAGGGGGCACCCCTCGCATGCAAGGAGCCTTCAGCTGGGGAGCGCGAGGGGGCACCCCTCGCATGAAAAGAGCCCTCAGCCGGGGAGCGCGAGGGGATACCCCTCGCATGCAAAGAGCCCTCGGCCGGAGAGCCCGAGGGCCCACCCCGAGCAGAAGAACGCTCAGTTGAGGAGCGCGACGGCCCACTCCCCGCAGGCGAAAGCCCAGCCGGTGAGCCCGAGAGAGTACCGTTCGCGCTTGGCATCAATTTGTCGAGCAGGTGTTCGGCGATCGTCGCCGCTTCGTCCTCGATGGCGAGCCCCAGTTGCAGGAAGGTTCCTGAATCGAGCGACCTCGCCCGGGGCGATGCTCCGCTGTCCGGAACCCGGTCGGGTGTTGCGCCGCCTTCCGATTGGAGCGATGCGGGTTCGAGATAATTGAGCCCGAGCACCGACACGTCCGGAGCCAGTTGGCGCAGCGCTTCTAGCCTTTGCTTGCTCAATGGGCCGACGATGAGATCGACCCCGTCGGCAAGGCTCCGTTCGTGGATGCCGCCGATGGAATCGGCGGCGGTGTCGTAGATGCGCAAGGGTGGCTTGAGCGGCGCGATGTCGTCCAGATAGGCGGCGACGAAACCGTCGCGCACCGCGCGGCCGGCGGCTGCCAGCGAGCCGCTCAGAGGAACGAACAACCCTACCCGTCGGGGTTGCGCTGCGTCCGTCTGCAGGTTCGCCAGACTCTCCGGGGGTGTTTCTGCGAACGGGTGGCGGGGCCGCCGGCTCATCCAGGCATCGAGCCGTTCCGCCTGTTCGTGGGCGGACCGGCTGCTGCTCATCGCCTGGCGCAGGCGCCACAGGTGAGCCCAATCCTGCTGTTGCGACAGTGCGGCTACTTCGGCAGGCAGAAAACCACCGGTCAGGCGCCACAGGCGGTCGGTGACGGCCTGGCGGTTCGAAAGCGGCGGCCGCTTGCCGTCTGCACCCGTTGGCTCGGAATCCGCATTCGCTGGCAGTTGCCGAAACGGGGGGCTTTCGATGAAGCGCGCCAGGGCTTCCACGGCACAGAGGCGATTCCCTTCCCGTTCGCACGACTCGCTGGTCAGCAGTTCGGCGAGGTCGACCGGCTCCGCAGCGATGCTCTCGACCTCGGGGGCGGCAATGGGCTCGGCTTCTGCCGGTTCCGGTTCCGGTTCCGGTACCGGCGCGGGCGCCGTGGCCTCGCATGCGGCCAGCGCCATGCAGGCCAGCCAGGCCAATGGCATGCGGGTGTGCCGCGCCGCGTAGCCACGCAGCATGGCACTTCCTCCGTCGGCGATTAACCGTCGAAGCCCTCGCGAATAAAGCCGTTGAACCATGCGGGCCAAGCGTCGAATGGCCGCCGGGAAAGATTCCGGGTATTTTGCGCCTGGACTGATTTCGCGCTCTGGAAAGCACATGCCGGGATGCCTGTATGTCGTGGCAACGCCTATTGGAAACCTCGGGGACGTCACGCGTCGAGCGGTCGAAGTCCTCGAAACGGTTGAGACAATCGCCTCTGAGGATACCAGACGGACCGCGGCACTGTTGACACACCTGAATATCCGGCGGCCCCGGCTGGTCTCCATGCGCGACGACAACGAGCCGCGCGCGGCCGCCCGGGTGCTCGAGCGCCTCGAGGCGGGGGAGCAGGTGGCGCTGGTCTCCGATGCGGGTACGCCGCTGGTCTCGGACCCGGGTTATCGGCTTGTCAACCTTTGCCTGGAACGGGGCGTCGCCGTTCTTCCGGTTCCGGGAGCGAGCGCGGTCACCGCCGCCCTCTCGGTCTGTCCGTTGCCCATTGACGGGTATCGGTTCGTGGGCTTTCTCGAGGCAGGCGCGGCGGGGCGCGAACGGCAGCTTGCGGAGATCTGCGCATCGGGGCAGGCGACCGTGTTTTTCGAGGCCCCGCATCGCATGGCGTCGACGCTGGAACTCGTCGCCAGCCTGGCTCCGGAACGGCAACTCATGGTCGCCCGGGAAATGACGAAGAAATTCGAGAGTTTCCTGACCGGTACGGCCGCCGTCGTGTCGAGGGAACTCGAATCGCGGGATGCGCTGCGAGGGGAATTCGTTTGCGTGCTCGCAGGCGCGGCCAGGCAGAGCGCCCGGGTCCCGGACGAAGGGCGGCTGTTGCGCGCCCTGGCCCGGGAACTTCCGCCGGCCCGGGCGGCCAGGATCATGGCGGAAGTGTGCGGCGGGTCCAAGGCTTCCTATTACGATCGTATTGTCGGCTTGTCCGACAAGCCCGCATAGCGCACCAGCTTCCTGCCGCGGACGCCGATGCACTCGCGCAAGCGCGGCCGTGTTTTCCACACGCGAGTTCCGATCCCGGCGCGCCGGGACGAGGACGCGCAAGGAACATCTGACAACCGGTTCTCCGAGCCGGGCCGATTGACAGGGGTTTCCTGAAGGTGGACGCTTGTCATGGAGCTGGCCATGCAGCCGCTGGCGGCCGGAGCTTGCGCTTCGCGCCGCGAGAGGAAAGTCCGGGCTCCACAGGACAGGGCGCCAGGTAACGCCTGGGAAGCGTGAGCTTACGGAAAGTGCAGCAGAGAGCAGACCGCCGCGGGCCTTCACGGGTGCGCGGTAAGGGTGAAAGGGTGCGGTAAGAGCGCACCGCGCGCGTGGTAACACGGGTGGCTAGGCAAACCCCGCCCGGAGCAAGGCCAAATAGGAATCCGATGGCGTGGTCCGCGCCGGATTCGGGTAGGCCGCTGGAGGTCTTCGGCGACGGGGACCCTAGATGAATGGCTGCACCCGGCATTGCGCCGGGGCATTGCCCCGATGCAGACCGGCGACAGAACCCGGCTTATCGGCCAGCTCCACTTTATCCGCTCGATCGGGACGACGCTCCGGCCCCCATGTCTCCTCGTCTGACGCGCCAGGCGGGCATTCGCTGCCGTTGCAGGGGGTCAGATCGGCCCTGACCCGAATCCGGCACCAACTGCCTGCTGCGGACGGCGCCTCGACGCCCTCGCGACGATAGTTGATGACGGATCCGGGCTAAAGCCATCGGTTCATTTAAAGTAATTTCTAGAAAACACGGTCTAACCGATCTTTTCTCTACGGAATAGCGCTGTTCCGTTCTTTCCAAGGTGCCGGGAAATCCCTTGTAAATCCGCGAGTTAATTCGTTTTTCATGCCTTGACACTGCGAATTGGCGTCTATAGTGTCGGCTTTTGGGAAATTGTGGGAAAAAGTGGGTCGAAAGACCAGCGGGCCGATGACGATTTTTCGCGGGATCTGCAGCGCCAAACTCGATTCCAAGGGGCGCATGTCCATCCCCGCTCGTTTTCGGGAGCGGTTGATTGCTGCCGCCGGGGGAAAGCTGGTGGTAACCGTCGACATGCTGGAAAAGTGTCTGCTGCTTTATCCCCTCCCCGAGTGGGAGATCGTGCAGCAGAAGCTCGATGCGCTGCCGAACATCCGTCCGGAAACCCGCTGGCTGCAGCGCATACTGATCGGTCACGCCACCGACCTCGAACTCGATGCCAACGGCCGCATCCTGCTGTCGGCGCCGCTGCGCGAGCACTGCGGGCTGGACAAGACCCTGGTGCTGGTCGGCCAGGGCAACAAGATCGAGATCTGGGCGCAGGACACCTGGCGCATGCGGGTGGACGCCCATACATCCGAGGAAAACGGCTCACTGCTTGCAGAAGGCGATGCCATCGTCGGGTTGTCCGTATGAAGCACGAACCGGTGTTGTGCCGTGAAACCGTGGATCTCGTCGCCCCCGACCGGCGCTCCGGAGACTATCTGGATGCCACCTTCGGTCAGGGCGGCCACAGCCGAAGGCTGCTCGCGCGCCTGGATGCGTCGAGCCGGCTGCTAGCCGTCGACCGGGACGGGGATGCCATCGCCCATGCAGACGCGCTGGCGGGCGAAGACAGCCGCGTCGTTACGCAACGGGCCAGTTTCGGCAACATCGAGCCTGTGCTCTCTGCCGCCGGATTCGACCGCCTGCAGGGCGCGATCATGGACCTCGGCGTCTCCTCGGCACAGCTCGGTCGGGCCGAACGGGGATTCAGTTTCCGGGTGGACGGGCCACTCGACATGCGCATGGACACCCGGCAGACCCTGACCGCAGCCGACTGGCTGAACGAAGCCGGGGTGGACGAATTGACGCAGGCGCTGAGGGAGTATGGCGAAGAACCTCAGGCGCGCCGAATCGCCCGCGCCATCGTCGCCGCGCGGCCGTTGGCGACGACCCGGGACCTTGCCCGGGCGGTGGCCGCGGCGCGCCCGCAACCCCGGCGGCGGGTCCACGAGGCGACCCGGGTCTTTCAGGCGATTCGCATCGTCGTCAACCGAGAGCTCGAGGAACTCCGAAGCGGGCTCGAGGGCATCTTCGACCGGCTCGTCGTGGGCGGTCGCCTGGCAGTGATCAGCTTTCATTCACTCGAAGACCGGATCGTCAAGCGCTATTTCAGGGCGCGGAGTTCGCCCCCGCGCCTGCCGAGAGAGATCCCCGTACGCGCGAGGGACCTGCGCATCGATGCCCGCATCGTCGCCGGGCCCGTGCGTGCCGGGCCCGCCGAGATTGCCCGCAATCCACGCTCGCGCAGTGCCGTCCTGCGGGTTCTGGAGCGAGCGGCGTGAGCGGTGCGGATTCGGGTCGCCACCGGCGCCGGGAGCGCTGGCCGCCGGCCGGCATGGCGTTTTCGAGGCGGCAGGCATGAGACGATCGGCGAAGCGTCAGCAAGGGGCGTCCGGACGACCGACGCCTGGTGCCGTCGGGGGCGAGCGCGGCGATGGCGCGCGTTGGGTGCTGACACTGGTGCTGCTGGCCGGTGCCGTCGGTTCTGCTCTGCAGGCCGTCATGGTCTCGCACCAGCACAGAGAGGTGCACGGCATGCTGGAGGAGACGCGCAACTACCAGGACCTGCTCCTCGCCGAACACAGTCGGCTGCTGCTCGAACGGGGCGCCCTGGCAGCCTATCACCACGTCGAGCGCGTGGCCCAGGCGGAACTGAACATGCAGTTTCCGGACAACGTGGAGCGCCTGGAGCGCGTGTTTCACGGAGAACCGCGATGATCTCGCCGCAGTTTGTACTCGAGCGCGGCCTCGCAACCGCAACACCGGCTCCGCCTGCCCCGCGGGTTTCGCCGGCTTTCGTCTCGACGGAGGTCGAGGCGACATCCTGCCTGGCCCGCATCCGTCACCAACTTCCTGCTGCGGACGTCGACGCCCTCGCGACGAAAGCTGGTGACGGATGCGGGCTGGGCGCTTGGACCGTCGGGGTTGCGGAAGACAACCGCAAGCTCTGCGTGCGGCCTGGTGCACCATGCGAGGTGGCGCCGTGAAACGCTGGCGGCACTATTTCCTGCTGGTACTCCTGTTCGCGGGGTCGATGGCCGTCGCCTCCAGAGTGGCCTGGCTCAGTTTCCACGAGAAGGACTTCCTGCAGGGTGAAGGCGATGCGCGTTCGTTGCGCTCCGAGACCATTCCGTCGTATCGCGGGGTCATCTACGACCGCCATGGCGAGCCGCTGGCGGTAAGCACGCCCGTCGTGGCGGTCTGGACGGACCCGTCGAGACACCGGTTGACATTGCCGGACCTCGAGCGCCTGGCGCCGCACCTCGGGCTGGACGCGAAACGTCTCGATGCGCAGCTCGAAAAGAACCGGGAAAAGTCGTTCGTCTACCTGAAGCGGCGCGTGCCCTGGAGTACCGCGGAGCGGATTCGCAAACTCCGTATCGAGGGCCTCGATTACAAGCGGGAGTACCAGCGATACTACCCGGCCGGGGAAACGGCGGCACATATCGTCGGCATGACAAACATCGACGATGTCGGGCTGGAAGGCATCGAGTTGTCCTTCGACCCGGTGTTGCGCGGCAGGCACGGCAGCAAACTGGTCTTGAAGGACAGGCTCGGCAATATCGTTCGAGACCTCGAATTCGAGTCGGCGCCGCGCATGGGGCGGGACCTGGCGCTCAGCATCGACCTGCGCCTGCAGTACGCGGCATACCGGGAACTCAAGAATGCCGTGGCGGGGCACGGCGCCCGGTCGGGATCGCTGGTCATCCTGGACGTCGGCACCGGCGAGATCCTGGCGCTGGTGAACCAGCCGTCCTACAACCCCAACGAACCGCTCCAGGCCGGCCTCTCCGGGATGCGCAACCGGGCGGTCACCGATGTCTACGAGCCCGGCTCGACCGTGAAACCGTTCACGGTCATGGCGGCGCTCGAATCCGGCCTCTACAAGCCGGACACGATTATCGACACCTCGCCGGGCTACATCGGCATTCGCGGCAAACTCATCGAGGACCCGCTCAACCGGGGCCGCATAACCCTGACGCGGGCCCTGCACAAGTCGAGCCAGGTGGGCTTCGCCAAGGTGGCCCTGAATCTGCCGCCGAGAGCCGTTCACGACGTGCTGAGCCGCGCCGGCGCCGGTGATTTCGTCAGTAGCGGCCTGCCGGGCGAAACAATGGGGCATCTCGACGATGCCGGGCTCGAGCATCCCGTGGTGCGGGCTACTCTGGCGTTCGGCTATGGCCTGACGCTGTCGCCCCTGCAATTGGCCCAGGCCTACCTGACGCTGGCCAGCGGCGGCGTGCGGATGCCGATCTCGGCGCTGAAGCTCGACAGTCCGCCGCACGGCGACCGGGTATTCGATTCGCGGGTCGTCGCCACGGTGCTCGGTGCGATGGAAGGTGTGACATCCCGGGAGGGTACCGCACCGGCAGCGCGCATTCCGGGATACCGGGTGGCCGGCAAGACCGGCACGACCCGCATCGTCGACGACAGCGGCTACAACGACCAGCGGCACGTGGCGCTCTTTGTCGGTGTGGCGCCGCTGACCGAACCCCGCATTCTGATGGTGGTGGTCGTCAACGATGCAAGCGGGTCGCGCATCGGCGGCGGGGCCGTTGCGGCGCCCGTATTCGCCCGTGTTGCCGAGCGGGCGCTGCGCCTGATGGGAATTCCTCCGGACGACGTACAGGTTGCCCGGGCGAGCCGCGTGGGGCGATCGTGAGAGGCGGTTCGATGTCGCTCAGGGAACTGCTCGGCGACGCAATGGCGCCGGACATCGCCGTTTGCGGGCTCTCCGAGGATTCGCGAACGGTAGAGCCGGGCGATGCGTTTATCGCCGTCGGCGGAAACACTGCGGATGGCCACGACTACGCCGCACAGGCCGCCGGCCGTGGCGCCGTATGCGTTCTGGCGGAGCGGGACCTGGCGGCTCCGGGCATTCCGGTTGTCGCGGTGGAGGGCTTGCGCGAGCGGCGCGGGGCGCTTGCCGCGCGATTCTACGGCGACCCGAGCCGAAAGCTGCGCTGCATCGGCGTTACCGGGACCAACGGCAAGACGTCCATTGCCCATCACCTGGCCGACCTCGCCGGCGGGCTCGGGCAGCGCGCCGGCTATCTGGGCACCCTGGGATGGGGTGAAATCGGCAGCCTCGAGCCTGCTGCGCTCACCACGGCGGACGCTGTTTCCACCCAGAAGCGCCTGGCCGGCCTCCACGAACGCGGCTGTGCCTGGGTTTGCCTGGAGGCGAGTTCCCACGCGCTGGCCCAGGGCCGGGTGGACGATGTGCGCTTCGAGTGCGCCGTGTTCTCCAATCTCACCCGGGACCATCTGGATTACCACGCCGACTTGGCCGCATACGGCGCGGCGAAGCGACGGCTGTTCGACTTCCCGTCGGTGCGTCTGGCGGTCATCAATGTCGACGATGCCTTCGGGCGAAAACTGGCGGCGGAACTCGCGGGTCCCGAGGTGGTCACGGTCGGCCGCAACGGCGGCGACCTGTCCTGGAGCCGCGTGGAATGCCACGACACCGGCGTGCGTGCGCGCCTGTCGAGCCCCTGGGGAACTGCGGATATCGACCTGCCGGTATTCGGCGAGTTTTCCCTGGCCAATGTCGCCGCTGCCATGGGCGTGCTGGCGTCAAGTGGATTTTCGTTCCGGGAACTGGTCGAGCGGGCTCGCCGTCTGGCCGGCGTGCCGGGTCGCATGGAGTTCTTCCGGAAACCGGGCCGGCCCACGGTCGTGGTGGACTATGCGCACACGCCCGACGCCTTGACCAATGCCCTGGAGGCGCTCGCTGGTCACTGCCGCGGCCGTCTGATCTGCGTGATCGGCTGCGGTGGCAACCGCGACCGCGGCAAACGGCCGCTGATGGCCAGGGCGGCAGCCGCCGCAGCGGATGCGGTCTGGCTGACCAGCGACAACCCGCGCTGGGAAGACCCGGCCGCCATCGTTGCCGAGATGCGTGCCGGGCTCGACCGCAGTGCGGCGGTTCGCGTCGAAGTCGACCGGGAAGCGGCCATCGCCACCGCAATCGGCGACGCGAAACCCGAAGACCTGGTGGTGATCGCAGGCAAGGGCCATGAAACCGGTCAGGAAATCCGCGGGGCATTCCGGCCCTCGAGCGACCGCGAGACGGTGTGCCGCCACCTGGCAGGATCGGATCATGGGTAATCCCTTCACGAACCGGCCCGGATGGGAGAATTGAACCGATGCTGCTCTGGTTGACCGACTACCTCGCCCAATTCGTCAGCGGTTTTTCCGTGTTCCAGTACCTCACGTTTCGAATCATGGTGAGTGTGCTGACGGCCCTGGCCGCGTCGCTGCTGATCGGTCCCTTCGTCATCCGGCGACTCGGCGAGTATCAGATCGGCCAGACCGTTCGCGAGGACGGTCCGGAAACGCACCTGGCCAAGGCGGGGACCCCCACCATGGGCGGCGCCCTGATCATCATCGTCGTCACCGTGACCACACTGCTGTGGGGAGACCTCGGCAATCGCTACGTCTGCACCGCGCTGCTCGTGACCCTGGCATTCGGCGGCGTCGGCTGGGTGGACGACTATCTCAAGCTGACGCGCAAGGATTCCCGTGGCCTGACCGCCGGCTGGAAGTATGCGTGGCAGTCGGTGTTCGGCGCGGCTGCGGCAATATTCCTCTACTGGAGCGCCGAGTTGCCGGCGGAGACCAACCTCATCGTTCCCTTCTTCAAGAGCGTTGCCGTGCCGCTTGGCGTGGGTTACGTATTTCTCGCCTATTTCGTCATTGTCGGCATGAGCAATGCGGTCAACCTGACCGACGGGCTGGACGGGCTGGCCATTCTGCCCACGGTCATGGTCAGCGCGGCACTGGCCTTGATCGCCTACCTGGCAGGCCATAGCGAGTTCGCCCACTACCTGCAGATTCCCTACATTCCGCTGGCCGGCGAGGTCGGCGTCTTCTGCGGAGCCATCATCGGCGCCGGGCTGGGATTCCTGTGGTTCAATACCTATCCGGCCCAGGTCTTCATGGGGGATGTCGGCGCCCTGGCGCTCGGCGCCGCCCTGGCCGTGGTCGCCATCGTCGTGCGCCACGAGATCGTGCTCTTCATCATGGGCGGCCTGTTCGTGCTGGAGACGGTTTCCGTCATCCTGCAGGTTGCGTCATTCCGGCTCACGGGACGGCGCATCTTCCGCATGGCGCCCATGCACCATCATTTCGAACTCAAGGGTTGGCCGGAGCCCCGGGTGATCGTCCGCTTCTGGATCGTGACCCTGGTTCTGGTGCTCGTGGGCTTGTCCACACTCAAGTTGCGCTAAGGGGGAGGGCGGCGCGATGCGAACGGCAGTAGTAGGGCTCGGAGTTACCGGAATGTCGTGCCTTCGGCATCTGCACGGTTGCGACGAACTGGTGGTGTTCGACACCCGAAAGCAACCGCCGGGCCTTGCCGAGGCCAGGACGGCCTGGCCGGGCGTGGAGTATCGGCTGGGCGCTCCGGAATTCGACCCGCGGGGGCTCGACCGCGCCATCCTCAGCCCGGGAATCGTTGCCGGCAGCCCGATGGGCCGTCAGGTGCTCGGCAGCGGCTTGCCGGTGTTGAGCGACATCGATCTGTTCTTTGCCGCGGTAGACGAACCGGTTTACGGGGTGACGGGCACGAACGGCAAGAGCACGGTGACCTCGCTGGTGGGGCACCTGCTCGCATCGGCAGGCGCCCGCCCGGGAGTCGGGGGCAATCTGGGGCTGGCGGCGCTGGATGCCATCGCTGCGGACCGGGACTGTTACGTTCTGGAGTTGTCGAGCTTCCAGCTCGAACGCATGTGCGGTGCGCGGCTGCGGGCGGCAACCATTCTCAACGTCAGCGCCGATCACCTCGATTGGCATGGCAGCATGGACGGTTATGCCGCAGCCAAGCAACGCATCTACCGGCGCGCCGAGCGTGCGGTTGCAAATCGTGACGACCGGTCGACCTATCCGGCCTGCGGCAGTCCGGGCGCATTGATCACCTTCGGCAGCGATGCACCGGGGGAGGGGCAGTGGGGCATCCGCTCGGCGCACGGGAAGCGGGTGCTCACCCTGGGTGGCCGCAAACTGATCGAGTCGTCGCGGCTGCCCCTGGCCGGCAAGCACAACGAGCAGAACGTGCTCGCCGCCCTGGCCATGGTGCATGGTGGCGAGTACCGCGGCGACGCATCTGCCCTGGACGACGCGCTGGCCGGCTTCGAGGGGCTGGCGCACCGCTCGGAACCGGTTGCCGCGGTCGATTCGGTGACCTACGTCAACGATTCGAAAGCGACCAACGTGGGCGCGACCCTGGCGGCATTGTCGGGGCTCGGCGGCTCGGCGGGTTCGGTGGTGCTGATTGCGGGTGGCGACGGCAAGGGCGCCGACTTCACGCAACTCGGGGATGCCATCGCGCAATGCGCCCGGCACCTCGTCGCACTCGGCGCCGACGGCCCGGCGATCGAAAGAGCGGTGGAGAAACGGGTTCCGGTTTCCCGGGCACGTGACATGGAAGAGGCGGTTCGGCAGGCCGCTGCTGCCGCAGAGCGGGGCGATACGGTGTTGCTCTCCCCGGCCTGCGCCAGCTTCGACATGTTCGAAAACTTCGAAGCTCGGGGCGCTGCATTTCGCGCGGCGGTGGCGGGGTTGGGCTCGTGAGCTGCGCAACCGCTTTCGGAATCGCGGCACGCAATGGCGCGTTCTGCCGCCGCCGTCGGGGAGTGGCGCCATGAATTCCGCAGTGGACCGGCCGCTGGTGTTTGCCTGGCTCCTCATGCTCGCCTTCGGCCTCGTCATGGTGGCGTCGGCCTCCGTGGCCATGGATCGGGACTTTCTCCCCCGGCATGGCACCTATCTCGGCATTGCGCTCGCGGTGTTCCTGGTGGTGCTGGCGATACCGCTGGAGGCCTGGCGCCGTTGCCGGCACCTGGCCTGGATTGCGACCCTGGCGCTTTGCGCGGCCGTCCTCGTGCCCGGCGTCGGGCAGGAAGTCAACGGCGCGACGCGCTGGATCGACCTGGGCGTCGCGGCCCTGCAGCCTTCCGAGCTTGCCCGCCTGTTCGTCCTGGTGTACCTGGCCGGGTTCCTGGCGCGCAACGACGACAGGCTCAAGGACGATGCGCGGGTACTCATCGGACCTCTGCTGGTGCTCGGGCTGGTCCTGGCCCTGCTGGTGGCCGAGCCGGATATCGGGTCGGTGGTGGTGCTCGGCGCCACGGCCGGAGCATTGCTCTTTCTGGCCGGCATGCGCCTGCGCTATTTCGTTCCGCTGGTGCTGGTGGCGGGTGTCCTTTTCACCTTTCTCGCGATCGCACAGCCCTATCGACTGGAACGGCTGGCCACCTTCACCGACCCCTGGGCGACGGCCTACGGCAGCGGCTATCAGCTTGTCCAGGCGCTGATTGCATTCGGACGCGGCGAACTGTTCGGCCTGGGCCTCGGGGCCGGAATCCAGAAGCTCTACTATCTGCCGGAAGCGCACAACGACTTCATTTTCGCGGTGATCGCCGAAGAACTGGGGCTCGCGGGCGCCCTTGCCCTGCTGGCTCTGCTCGGGTTTCTGGTGTACCGGATACTGGCGGCCGGCCGGGGACTCCTGGACGGCGGCAGAAAATTCGGTGGCTATCTCTGCTACGGCGTCGGCATCGTTCTCGCCGTGCAGGCGCTGATCAACCTGGGCGTCACCAGCGGCATCCTGCCGACCAAGGGCTTGACACTGCCCTTCGTGAGCTACGGCGGAAACAGCCTGATCGTCTGCTGCGCCCTCATCGGGCTGGTGTGCCGGGCGCAACTCGAGGAGGCAAGCGCGTGACCCGGGCAAACGGCGTCCAAAGGCTCGATGCGTACCGGGTGCCGGAGATGGGCAGCGTGCAGCGCATCCATTTCCTCGGCATCGGCGGCGCCGGCATGTCCGGCATCGCCGAGGTGCTCATCAACCAGGGCTACGAGGTTTCGGGTTCGGACCTGGTGTGCTCGGCTGCCACGTCGAGACTCGAATCCCTCGGCGCGACGGTGTTTCGGAGCCATGCCCGGGAACAGATCGAGGGCGTCGACGTCGTGGTGGTGTCGAGCGCCGTGGGCGAAGACAACCCGGAACTGGTGGCGGCGCATGCCGAGCGGATTCCGGTGGTTGCACGCGCCGAGATGCTGGGCGAACTGCTGCGCTACCGCCACGGCATCGCCATTGCCGGCACCCATGGCAAGACGACCACGACCAGCCTGCTGGTGGCCATCTATCAGGCGGCCGGCCAGGATCCGACCTTCGTCGTCGGCGGCCTGCTCGAGAGTGCCGGCGCTCACGCCCAGCTCGGCGGCAGCCGCACCATCATCGTCGAAGCCGACGAGTCCGATGCCTCGTTCCTTCATCTGCAGCCGATGGTGGCGGTGGTGACCAACATCGACGAGGACCACATGGCGACCTACCGGCACGACTTCGCGCGGCTGAAGTCGACCTTTGTGGAATTCGTGCACCGCCTGCCGTTCTACGGGACCGCCATTCTCTGCGCCGACGACCCCGTGGTGGAGAGCCTCCTGCCCGAGTTGTCGAGGCCGATGGTCACCTACGGCTTTGCCGCGGACGCCGACTACCGCGCCACGGATGTCGTGGCCGACGGCCGTACGTGGCGCTTCCGGGCACACCGCCCCGGGGACGGCGGTACGCTCGACGTGGAACTGGCCATTCCCGGGCGGCACAACGTTCTGAATGCGCTCGCCGCACTTGCGGTGGCTGCCGAAGAGGGTATCGATGACGGCGCCATTCGCGAGGGCCTGGCCGGTTTCTCGGGTGTGGGGCGCCGCTTTCAGGTGTTCGAGGAGATCGCGGTCGGCGGTGTCGAGGTGACCCTGGTGGACGACTACGGGCACCATCCGACGGAACTGCGTGCGGTAATCGAAACGGTGCGGTGCGTCTGGCCGGGACGCCGTCTGCTGATGGTCTATCAGCCGCACCGCTACAGCCGGACCCGGGATCTGTTCGATGCGTTCGTCGAAGTCCTCTCGGCAGTCGACGAACTGGTGCTGGTGGATGTGTATTCCGCCGGGGAGGCGCCGATTGCCGGAGCCGATGGCCGTGCGCTCTGCTGGAGCATCCGGCGGCGCGCCGGTGTCGACCCCCAGTTCGCGGCGAATCCGGCTGCGGCGCTGGAACTGCTGGGCAGCGTCGTGCGGGACGGGGATGTGGTGCTGGTGCAGGGCGCCGGCAACGTCAATCAGGTTTCGAACCGGTTGCGGAGCGACGGCGATGCGTAGGTTTCTCGCCGCGGTTGCCCTGCTGGTGCTGGTGACGGCCGGCGCCGGTGGATGGTTCGCGCTCGACCGGCAGGTGCGCATCGTCAAGGTGGAAGGCCAGCTTGCCGAATCCGAGGCTGCCGAAATAAGGCGCCGGATTGGGCGGGCGCTCGAAGGGGAGGCGCTCGAGGGCGGGTTGCTGACCATGGATGTCCGAAAGTTGCGCGGACGGGTGATGGAATTGTCCTGGCCGGGGGAAGTCAGCGTTCGCAAGGTCTGGCCCGACACCCTGGTGGTACGGGTTGCCCGCCGCACCCTGGTGGCGCGCTGGTCCGACGCGGGCTATCTGACGCCCGGCGGGGAAATCGTGAATACCCCGAACGGCCCGCTGGATGTGCCGGTATTCGACTGCGCGCTGTCGAGCCCGAGAGAGGCGATGGAAGTCTATCGCTACCTGCAGGGCATGGCGGCACAGGCCGGGCTCGTGATCGAGCGGGTCTGGGAAAACGAGATCGGCGAGTGGCAACTGGCGTTCGGGGAGCCCCAAGCCCGGCCGGCGGCCAGCGATGAGGCGCCGCCTGCCGTTCACGGCGCGGGCGGTCCCACCTTGATGCTGGGCGCGGACAGCCTCAGGGAGCGCATGCAGCGCTTTCTCGTGGCGTGGTCGCAACACCTCGTCGACCGCGCCGCCGCTGTCGACTATGTCGATCTCAGGTACGGCAGCGGCATGGCCGTACGCTGGCGGGAGCCTGAAACCCGGCACGCGGGAGCACCGGCAACGGCAGGAGCGATGGAAACCACATGACAGCGGAAAACGACCCGACGCGCATCGTCGGCCTGGATATCGGCACGAGCAAGGTGGCGGCCGTTGTCGCCGATCTGGCTGCCGACGGCAGCATCGAGGTGATCGGCATCGGCTCGCACCCGTCGAGCGGCCTGAAACGAGGCGTCGTGGTGAACATCGAGTCGACGGTGCACTCGATCCAGCGGGCCGTGGAGGAAGCGGAACTCGTTGCCGGGTGCCCCATCGACTCGGTCTATGCGGGCATCGCGGGACGCCACATCAGCAGTTTCAATTCCCATGGCATCGTCGCCATTCGCGATCGGGAAGTGCTGCCTCACGATGTGGAACGGGTGATCGATGCGGCACAGGCCATGCCGATCCCGGCCGATCAGCGCACCCTGCACATCCTGCCGCAGGAGTACGTCATCGATAACCAGGAAGGCGTACGCGAACCGCTGGGCATGTCCGGCGTGCGCCTGGAAGCCAAGGTGCACCTGGTCACCTGCTCGGTCAACGCCGCCCAGAACATCGAGAAGTGCATCGGTCATTGCGGCCTCGAGGTCAACGATCTGGTCCTGGAACAGTGGGCCTCGAGCTACTCGGTGCTCTCCGACGACGAGCGGGACCTCGGTGTCTGCCTGGTGGACATCGGCGGAGGCACCACGGACATCGCGGTGTTCACGGGAGGGGCCATTCGCCACACGAAGGTGATTCCGATCGCCGGAGACCAGGTGACCAACGACATCGCGACGGCGCTCAGAACGCCGACGCAGAACGCGGAAGAACTGAAGATCAAGTACGCGTGCGCGCTGCCGCAACTCGCACAGGCGCACGAGATGATCAAGGTGCCCGGAGTGGGCGAGCGGCCGGCCCGGGAACTCTCCCGGCAGACGCTCGCCGAGGTCGTCGAGGCCCGTTACGACGAACTGTTCACCTTGATTCAGGCGGAACTTCGCGGCAGCGGGTTCGAGGACCTCATTGCCGCGGGCGTGGTGCTCACTGGGGGAGCATCGAAAATGGAGGGCGTGGTGGAACTCGCCGAAGAGATCTTCCACATGCCGGTCAGCGTTGGCTCCCCTGCCAGCGTGACGGGGCTCAGGGACATCGTCAGGAATCCCATCTACGCGACGGGTGTCGGACTCCTGATGTACGGCAGGGAAAAACAGGAAGAACAGGCTGCCCGCAACCGGAAACGGCGGGGCGGCAAATTCGGCAGATTCAGAAACTGGCTGAGCGAGAACTTTTGACAGGAGACGTGCACATGTTCGAATTGGTAGATAGCGGGCCCCAGAGCGCCGTGATCAAGGTGTTCGGCGTTGGCGGCGGCGGCGGCAACGCGGTCCAGCACATGCTGAAAACGAGAATCGAGGGCGTCGAGTTCATCGCCGCCAACACCGACGCGCAGGCGTTGAAAAACCTGGATGCGCCCACGGTCTTGCAGTTGGGCAGTTCCATCACCCGGGGTCTCGGCGCCGGCGCCAACCCCGCCATCGGCCGGGAGGCGGCCCTCGAGGATCGCGATCGCATCACGGAGTTGCTGTCCGGTGCGGACATGGTGTTCGTGACTGCGGGCATGGGCGGCGGCACCGGAACCGGTGCGGCGCCGGTGGTTGCGCGCACGGCCAAGGACATGGATATCCTGACCGTTGCCATCGTCACCAAGCCCTTCAAGTTCGAACGGCGCGACGAGGTCGCGGAACGCGGCATCGCCGAACTCGCCGAGTCCGTCGACTCGCTGATCACCATACCGAACCAGCGCCTGCTGGCGGTTCTCGGCGAACGCACCAGCATGCTCAATGCCTTTGCGGCAGCCAACGACGTGTTACTCGGTGCGGTGCAGGGGATTGCGGAACTCATCACCCGTCCGGGCCTGATCAACGTCGATTTCGCCGATGTCAGAACGGTCATGGCGGAGATGGGGATGGCGATGATGGGCACGGGCACCGCTGTCGGCGACAATCGTGCGTGCGATGCGGCGGATGCGGCCATTCGCAGCCCGCTGCTGGAAGACGTGGACCTGCAGGGCGCCCGCGGCATTCTGGTGAATGTCAGTGCCGGCCCGGATCTCAGCATCGGCGAATTCGAGGATGTCGGCAAGATGGTCGAAGGCTTTGCCGCTGCCAACGCCAAGGTGGTGGCGGGAACGGTCATCGATTCCACCATGGGGGATGAACTGCGGGTGACGATCGTTGCCACGGGTCTCGGCCTGTTCGAGCCCAATGTGGTGGTGGACAACACGCAGGCGAAACGGGCGCAACTCTCCCGGGCCACCTACGAGGAACTCGACCGGCCGGCATATGAGCGGCATCAGTCGAAGCAGGGGGCGCCCGGACGTGGCGAGCAGCAGAAGATCGACGACAAGCTCCTGGATATCCCGGCCTTTCTCAGAAAGCAGGCGGACTGATCCGGGCAAAGCCGACGGCCCGAATTCGTGTCTCAGCCAGGTTCCCGGCAGGTTCGCCAAGCACCGGCGCCGGTAGCGCAACCGCCTCGGCCGGCCGCTACGGAACGTCGGAGCCCCGGGTTATTCGGAACCCCGGCCGGTGCGAGAGACGCGCACGTCGAGGCGCGTGACCTGCTTGTAACGATTGAGGACGTTGAGTTGCCTGACGATCTCGGCTGCTTCGAACCGCACGCGCGTCGCCACGGCCCCATCGTCACAGGCCACGACGAGCGTGTCGCCGCGTATTTCGACCGCCCGGCAGGCGGTGCGGAGCCCGTCGGGCAGCACGGCCCTGAGTTCCCGGGTCCAGGCATCCTGGCGATCCGACCGATCGAGCAGCCTTTGCAGGCGCGTGAATCGGCGGCGGTGGGGCGTCAGCAGTTCCCGGATGATCATGACGGCATTGTTACCGAACTTGATTCGATGTTCATCCATGGGTCAGAATGCGCGGTCGTGCTGAGTCAGTAGGGGAGGCGTGTGCCCACACCAGTCGATCCGGTGAAGCCGGAACAGATCACGGCCAGGCGGCCCAGGCGGCCCAGGCGGCCCAAGCTGCAATGAAGATCGCACTGGCCAGGGAAGACCGCGATGCACTGTCGATCCGGGCGGGTTGGCGTGCGATGTTGGCGGCGGTTTGCCTGGTGTTCGTGATCGCGGGCGCGTTGAGTGCCGCCCTGTATCCGCTCTTTACCCGCCATTTCATGATTCCGGGCATGGTCGAACAGTGGCGGGAGCGGCTCGCAGAGCAGGATGCCCGCGTGCAGGACCTGGAAAGTCAGGCCATGGCCGAGAGCGGCGCCGTGGGGCGGCAACTGGCACAGATGCAGGCGCGCCTCTGGCGCATGGAAACGCTGGGCGTTCAGGTCGCGGAAGCGGCCCGGGTTCCCCTGGATGAATTCGGTTTCGACCTGCCGGCTCCCCAGGGAGGGCCTGTCGGCAGTTGCGAGAGTGTCCTCGAGTCGCCCGACCTGCGGGCCGCGGTGGATGCACTGGCCATCGACATACGGGACGGGGAGGACGAACTGCAGGTGCTGGAAACCGTGCTCGGCAATCAGGATTACCGCGAAGAGGCCCGGCTGGCCGGCTGGCCGGTGGAGCGGGGCTGGGTTTCGTCGCCGTACGGGCGGCGGGTCGACCCGATCAGCGGCAAGCTGGCCTGGCACACCGGCATCGATATTGCCGGGCGGAAGGGAACGGACGTCGTGGCCATCGCAGCGGGTGTCGTCGTCTTCGCCGGCTGGCGCGACGGTTATGGCAACATGGTGGAAATCCGGCACGACAACGGATACGTCACCCGCTATGCGCATCACCAGGATCTTGCGGTGAGCGCGGGCGACATCGTCAAGCGGGGCGATTCCCTGGGCGTGCTCGGCAACTCGGGCCGCGCCACCGGTCCCCACGTGCATGTCGAGGTGCTCGAGAACGGCCGCCACGTCAATCCTGCCCCATACGTCACCCGCCGGAAATCCTAGCCCGTACATCCCTTCACCGGCTTCCTGCTGCGGGTGCCGGGACAGAAGGCTACTCGGGCGCAAAACGCGGTAAAATCGCCGACTTCCGATCAGGCATGCCTTCTGTGTTTGGAAAGCTGACCCGTGCCGTATTCGGCACCAAGAACAGTCGCGAACTGCAGCGAATGGGCCGCGTGGTTTCGCGTATCAACGCGCTCGAGCCCCAGTTCGAGGCGAAGAACGATGCCGAACTCAGGGCTTTCACCGAGTCGTTGCGTCGGCGTCAGGACGATGGCGAGAGCCTTGCCGACCTGCTGCCCGAAGCCTTCGCTGCCGTTCGGGAGGCGGCCCGGCGCACCAAGGACATGCGTCATTTCGACGTGCAACTCGTCGGCGGAATCACCCTGCACGAGGGCCGTATCGCCGAAATGCGGACCGGCGAGGGCAAGACGCTGGTCGCCACGCTGCCGGCCTATCTCAATGCCATCGGCGGCCGCGGCGTGCACATCGTGACGGTCAACGATTATCTGGCCCGCCGGGACGCTGCCTGGATGGGCCCCATCTACGAGGCGCTCGGCCTGAAAGTCGGCGTGATTCAGTCCGGCCAGAATCCGGCCGACAAGCGCGCCGCCTATCGGGCGGACGTCACCTACGGCACGAACAACGAATTCGGCTTCGACTACCTGCGCGACAACATGGCCTTTACCCTGGAGGACAAGTTTCAGCGCGACCTCCACTACGCCATCGTCGACGAAGTGGATTCGATACTGATCGACGAAGCGCGCACCCCCCTGATCATCTCCGGGCCGGCCGAGCAGAGCACCGAACTCTACAAGCAGACCAACCGGCTCGCCCTGAGGTTGAAGCGGGAGATTCCGGGCGTCGGGCCGGATGCGCCGCCGGAGAAGGAAGGCGACTTCGTGGTCGACGAGAAGAACCGCCAGGTGGAACTGACCGAGCGCGGCCACGCCTTCGTGGAGGCGCAACTCGTCAAGATGGGGCTGCTCGACGAGCACGACAGTCTCTATTCGGCGAGCAACCTCAACCTGCTGCACCACCTGCAGGCTGCCATGAAAGCCCATGCGCTGTTCAAGCGCGATGTCGATTACATGGTCGCCAACGGCGAAGTCGTGATCGTCGACGAGCACACCGGGCGCGCCATGCCCGGCCGCCGCTGGTCGGAGGGTATCCACCAGGCGGTGGAAGCCAAGGAAGGCGTGGCGATTCAGAACGAAAGCCAGACGCTGGCCTCCACCACCTTCCAGAACTACTTCCGCCTGTTCGAGAAACTGGCCGGAATGACCGGAACCGCGGATACGGAAGCGTTCGAATTCCGGCAGATCTACAAACTCGATGTCGTCGTGATTCCCACGCACATGCCGATGATCCGGGAAGACCACAACGATCTCGTCTATCTCACCATCGACGAGAAGTACGATGCCATCGTCGAGGACATCACCGACTGCATGGAGCGCGGTCAGCCGGTGCTGGTGGGCACGGCTTCCATAGACTCCTCCGAGCGCCTGTCGGCGGAACTCGAGAAGCGCAGGATTTCGCATAATGTACTGAACGCCAAGCAGCACGAGCGGGAAGCGGACATCGTCGCCCAGGCGGGCAGCCCCGGCGCGGTGACGATTGCCACCAACATGGCGGGCCGCGGTACCGACATCGTCCTCGGTGGCAACTGGGAAGCTGAACTCGCAAGGCTCGACAATCCTTCGGAAGCCGAGGTCCGCGCGCTCAAGGAAGACTGGCAGCAGCGGCACGACCAGGTGGTCGAAGCGGGCGGATTGCACATCGTGGGTACGGAGCGGCACGAAAGCCGGCGCATCGACAACCAGCTGCGGGGGCGCTCCGGCCGCCAGGGCGACCCGGGTTCGTCGCGCTTCTTCCTCTCCGTCGAAGACAACCTGCTGCGCATTTTCGCCTCCGACCGCATGCGGCGCTTCATGCAGGGCATCGGCCTGGAAAAGGGCGAGGCGATCGAGCACCGGGTGGTGAACAACGCCATCGAGCGCGCCCAGCGCAAGGTCGAAGGCCGCAACTTCGACATCCGCAAGAACCTGCTGGAATTCGACGACGTATCCAACGACCAGCGCCAGGTGATCTACCAGCAGCGTCGGGACCTGATGGCGACCGACGACATCGTCGATACCCTGATCGCCATCCGCGAGGAGGTCGTGCTCGACCTGGTCAGCCAGTACATTCCGCCCCAGAGCGTCGAGGAGCAGTGGGACGTGGAGGGTCTCGAGCAGGCGCTCGCGACCGAACTCGCAAGCACGCAGCCGGTCCGCAAATGGCTGGACGAGGACGACTCGCTGAACGAGGAGAGCCTGGGCAACAGGATCCTCGAACAGGTCGAGGGGGAATACGCGGCCAAGGAATCGCTCTGGAAAGGCCACGGTGTGGACGTGCGGCTGGTGGAGAAGCAGATCATGCTGCAGGTTCTCGACCAGCGTTGGAAGGAACATCTGGCCGCGATGGACTACCTGCGCCAGAGCATTCACCTGCGCGCCTATGCTCAGAAACAGCCGAAGCAGGAGTACAAGCGGGAGTCGTTCGAGTTGTTCCAGGACCTCCTGTACAACATCAAGCGCGATGTGGTGAAGCTGCTGTCCCGGGTTCAGATCGAGACGCCGAGCGCCGTCGACGAAGCCGAGCGGCGGCGGCGGGAAGAAGCGGCAAAGCGGATGCGCTACTCTCATTCCGATGCCTCGGCGCTGGCCGAGCCCGGTCCGGGCAGCGGCAACGGGGCGGCCGCCGCCGGCGCAGCGGGCGGTAGCAAGGCCGCTCCGTTCGTGCGCAGCGAGCGGAAGGTGGGGCGCAACGAGCCCTGTCCGTGCGGGTCGGGGAAGAAGTACAAGCACTGTCACGGCAAGGCCGCCTGACCTTGAGGTCGGGCGAGGGAATGCATGGCCCTGAAAATGGCGTGCCAGCGTGTGGGCAGATCTTGGGAAAAGGCACTTGGCCGTAAATCTGCCGCCCCTCGGCGATCTGGCGCCCGTCGCCGGCGTGCGCGTTGCCGCCGCTCGTGCGCGCATCAGGCAACGGCAGCGGGACGACCTGGCGATTGTCGAACTCGCCCCGGGAAGCACGGTGGCCGGCGTATTCACCCAAAACGCATTTCGCGCCCCGCCGGTGATCCTGGCAGAGCAACGGATTCGAAGCGGAAGCCCCCGGGCGCTGTTGATCAATAGCGGCAATGCCAACGCCGCCACCGGCGCCGCCGGGTTCGAGGATGCGACGGAACTCTGCGACCATGCTGCGCAGTGTCTGGGGGAGGGCTTCTCCGGCGAGTCGGTGCTGCCGTTCTCCACCGGCGTTATCGGCGAGCGCTTGCCGGTGGATGCCATGCGTGCGGCGGTCGAGCAGGCCGCGGTGAACCTGACGCCTGACGCCTGGGCGGATGCGGCCCGAGCCATCGTGACGACCGACACGGCGCCCAAGGGCGAAAGTGCGCAGATTGAAGTCGATGGCAGGCCGGTCACGATCACGGGCATTGCCAAGGGCTCGGGGATGATCAAGCCCGACATGGCCACCATGCTGGCCTTCGTTTGCTGCGATGCCGCGGTTTCCCGGTCGGCGTTGCAGCGGATGGCCAGTGAGGTTGCGGATGCCTCGTTCAATCGGGTGACCGTGGATGGCGATACATCCACGAACGATTCCTTTGTCGTTTGTGCGACCGGTCAGGCCGGAAACCCGTCGATTATCGAGACCGGGCCGGCGTATGGGGCATTGAGGTCGGGTGTGCTGGCCGTGGCGGGTGCGCTGGCCGAGCGGCTCGTGCGCGATGGCGAGGGGGCGACCCGGTTCGTGACGGTGCGTGTTCGGGGCGGCGCCACCGAAGCAGAGTGCCTGCAGGTTGCCTATACCGTGGCGGAATCGCCGCTGGTCAAGACGGCGCTTTTCGCGGGCGACCCGAACTGGGGCCGCTTCTGCATGGCCATCGGCCGCGCCGGCGTTCCTGACCTGGACCCGGCCCGCGTTTCCCTGGCTCTCGACGAGGTGGTCGTTGCCCGCGAGGGGCTCATGGCCGACGATTACGACGAGACCGCCGCGGCGGAGGTGATGGGCCGGCAGGAGTACACCGTCGGCATCGACCTCGGGCGCGGCCATTGCAGCGAAACGGTCTGGACGACGGATCTCAGCTATGAATACGTGCAGATCAACGCGGAGTACCGAACCTGACCCGGACGTCCCGCGCGAGCCCGCAAATCTCACCAACTTTCGTCGCGCGTGCATCGGCATCCGCAGCAGGAAGTTGGTGAGATTTGGGTGCTAACTGGGAAACGCGCTCATCGCCGATTCGCGGAACAACAGCGCGCCCCAGCCGGCCATGGCCAGAAACGGGCCGAACGGCACCGGCTGATGGCGGGTTCGGCGCTTGTTGAGTATGGATACCAGCGCGTAGGCCAGCCCGGCGACGGCAGCGAACAGGATCACCGCCGGCAAGGCAGTCCAGCCGAGCCAGGCGCCGATGGCTGCAAACAGCTTGAAGTCGCCGTAGCCCATGCCTTCCTTGCGGGTGAACCACTTGAAGACCCGGTAGACGCTCCACAGGAACAGGTAGCCGCCCGCGGCGCCGAATACGGCCGCGGCGAGGTCGGTAAAGCCGCCGAGCGCGTTGACGAGCAATCCGGCCCACAGCAGCGGCAGGGTCAACTGGTCGGGCAGTAGCTCGGTGTCGAAATCGATGCAGGCCAGGGCGATGAGCGTGCAGGTGTACCCGGCGGCGGCCAGCGCCAGCCAGTTCCAGCCGAATGC
Source organism: Candidatus Azophilus sp. (assembly GCA_965221465.1). Taxonomy (GTDB): domain Bacteria; phylum Pseudomonadota; class Gammaproteobacteria; order Pseudomonadales; family Azotimanducaceae; genus Azophilus. Next base: position 2,553,770 of record OZ244892.1, on the reverse strand, counting down.
GGCGACGGCGGCGATTGCCCCGCAGGCCGCTGCGGCTTCCACGACGGGATAGCGCAGCGAAATCGTCGCTTCGCAGTTCGAACAGCGTCCCCGCAATGCCATCCAGCTGACAATGGGGATGTTCTCCAGGGGCTTGATGGAGTGACCGCAGGCAGGGCAATGCGAGCCGGGAAGCAGAAGGTCGAATCGCGCCGGTTCTGCTTGCGCAGGCCCGCCGGCATCGTCCATGCCCAGGATTTCCCGGGCCTGGCGAGTCCAATCCCGGTCGAGCACGATCGGCAGGCGGTGGATCACCACGTTGAGGAAGCTGCCCGCGATCAGGCCGCCGACGGCGATCAGCGCGATGCCGGCCCAGCCGTGGGTCAACAGAACGTCGAGGCTCATCCTGCTTACCCCGAAACAACCGAACCGAGTTGAAAGATGGGCAGGTACATGGCGATTACCAGCCCTCCCACCAGGACGCCCAGAATCGCCATGATCAGGGGTTCCATCAACGATGTCAGGCTGTCCACGGCGTTGTCGACCTGCTCTTCGTAGTAGGCGGCGGACTTGGCCAGCATGTCGTCCAGGGCGCCGGCTTCTTCGCCGACGGCGACCATCTGCACCACCATGTTGGGAAAGACCCCCGATTGACGCATGGAAACATAGAGCGGCTGGCCGGTGGCAACGCTTTCGCGCAGACCGGCGACCGCTTGTCGGTACACGCTGTTGCCCGTCGCTCCCGAAACGGACCTGAGCGCTTCGATCAGGGGCACCCCCGCAGCAAAGGTGGTCGCGAGTGTGCGGGCATAGCGAGCCACCGCGGATTTCTCGACGATCGGGCCGAAGACCGGCAGCTTCAGCACCAACCGGTCGCACACTTGCTTGAAGCCCGTGGATCGTCGGTGCGCGGCAATCAGCCCTGCCACCGCTGCGGCAACCGTGATGCAGGCCAGTGGCCACCCGGTCCGCAATGCGTCGGAGATGCCGATGACAAAGAGGGTAAAGGGGGGCAGGTCTGCACCGAACCCGGAGAATATTTCCTGAAACTGCGGCACGACCTCGATCAGCAGGACACCGCTAACGACCAGGGCCACTATGATGACGGCAACCGGATAGGTCAACGCCTTTCGCACGCGCGCCTTCAGCGATTGGGTCTTCTCCTGGTAGGTGGCGACCCGGTCGAGCATCGATTCCAGTGCCCCCGCCTGTTCGCCGGCGTGCACCAGGCTGCAATACAAGGCATCGAAGCTGCGGGGATGGGCGCGCAAGGCGGCGGCGAGGCTCGCGCCCGCAGAAACTTCGGCACGAACGGCGCGTATGAGGGCGGCGACCCCGGGCTTGTCGAACCCGTCGGCGACGATGTCGAACGCCTGCACGAGCGGTACGCCCGCCCGCAGCATCGTTGCCATCTGGCGGGTGAACAGCGCGATATCGGCAGGTCCGGGTTTGCCGCCGTTGCCGAACCCGAACGAGACAACGCTCACGCGTCGCTGCCGGCATGGTGAGAGGTGGTGACGCGGTTGACTTCGGCCAGACTGGTCACTCCTTCGAGGGCCTTGTCGAGGCCCGATCGCCGCAGATTCCTGAAGCCCTCAGCACCGGCCTCTTCGGCCAGGCGAATGGCGTCGGCTTCCTGCATGATCAGACGGGACAGCGCCGGTGTGATGCGGACGACCTCGTAGATGCCGACCCGCCCCCGGTAACCCCTGTTGCAGGCGTCGCAGCCGGCCTCGTTGGGCCGGTACAGGCGCACGCCCCGGGAAATGTCGCGCGTTGTGAACCCTTGCGCGCGCAAGGTTTCGACCGGAGGCGTATCCACTTCGCGGCACCCGGTGCACAATCGCCGGGCGAGGCGCTGGGCAACGATCAGGTCTACCGAGGTCGCCAGGTTGAATGCGGGGATTCCCATGTTGCGCAACCGCGTGAGCGTCGCGGCGGCGGAATTCGTGTGCAGGGTCGACAGCACCAGGTGCCCCGTCTGCGCGGCCTTGACCGCGATCTCGGCGGTCTCGAAATCGCGGATCTCGCCCACCATCACCACATCCGGGTCTTGCCGCAGGAAAGCGCGCAACGCAGCGGCGAAGTCGAGCCCGACCTTGGGATTGACGTTGACCTGGTTGATGCCGTCCAGGTTGATCTCCACCGGGTCTTCCGCCGTGGCGATGTTCCGTTCCGGGGTGTTGAGCCGGTTCAGGCCGGCATAGAGGGTGACGGTCTTGCCGCTGCCGGTGGGGCCCGTGACCAGGATCATCCCCTGGGGACGTTGCAGGGCTTCCAGGAACAGGTTCTTCTGAGCTTCGTCGAAACCCAGGGTGTCGATGCTCATCCGGGTGCTGTCCGGGTCCAGAACCCGCAGGACCACCTTTTCGCCCCAAAGCGTCGGCAGCGTGTTCACGCGGAAATCGATGGCGCGGGTTCTGGCGAGTTTCATCTTGATGCGTCCGTCCTGGGGAACGCGGCGTTCGGAGATGTCGAGTGCCGACATCACCTTGAGCCGAGCGGCCAGGCGCTTGCCAAGATGGGCGGGTGGCGCCGATGCCTCGTCGAGGATGCCGTCGGTTCGAAACCGGACGCGATAGCTCGATGCGTAGGGTTCGAAGTGGATGTCGGAAACGCCCTGCCTGATTGCATCGAGCAGCATCTTGTTGACGAACCGGACAACGGGCGTGTCGTCGGCCGGGCTTGCGGCTTCGGGCGGCGGTTCCTCTTCATCGGCTGCAAATGCGGCCATGTCGAAGTCTTCGAGACCGTCGCCCTCGAGGTCGCCGAGCCCTTCGTTGCGGGCCGGTTCCGACAGTCGCGCGATCGTGGCGGCGAGCTTGTGCTGCTCGACCAGCACGGGTTCCGTATCGAGGCCGGTTCGGAATCGCAGGTCGTCCAGTGCCTGCATGTCGGCGGGATGGGAAATCGCCACGAACAGGGTCCGCCCGCGTTTCATGAGCGGCAGAAAGCGCCCTTCCCGGGACAGGTTGTCGCCGAGCAGGTCCGTCGGCAGGAAGTCCGGGTCGAAGGCGGTGAGATCGAGGAGCGGCAGCCCGAACTCCCGGGCGATACGCTCGATCGGGGCTTGTGTCGAAGCGAGCGGCGGGTCGGCCGCCGGCGGCTGTTCGAGATCGCGCATGGACATCGCTCGGGTCGGTTCCTGGACCTCTTGTTCGCGGGTCACGTATACAGACGGGTCGAGTTGGCGCCCGGGCACGGCGTTCTTGTCGGGCTCGGGCATCGCCCCGTCAGGATCGTGGGTTGCCGCCGCCAGTGTTGCGCCGGCTACGGAGAACGGCAATGGGCAGAAAGCCCGAAGTTGCGGCAGTCATTGCCGCCATGGCCAAGGGCTTACGGCCTGTGCTGACAATTTCTCCAGGACACCGGGTTGCCCGTCCCACAGGAATCGCACTTCGCTCGAGATAGATTGGTTCGGGAAGGTCGCGGGGGCATCCTGCGCCCACGATCAGCCGGCAACTTGACGAAGGAGTTCGATTGACGATGGAACGCAAGCGCACACGAGGATTCACACTGGTCGAGGTCATGATCGTCATCGCGATCATCGGCATTCTCGCCGCGATTTCCATACCCGCCTACCAGGACTATGTGGAGAACTCCAACATGGCCAAGGTGACCTCGCACTACGAGGGCGCCATCCGGTTCGCAGAGGTGGAACTGCGCAAGGTACAGACCGACCTCTCCGTGGGCCGCATCGCCAACCTGGCCGACGCGGATGCCACGGGCAATTACACTCAGGCCGGGCTGGTGGCCCTGCTCAACGACAACGGCGGTACAGCGCCCGGTGGCGGCGACCCGTACGTGGCAGGCAACGGCGACGGAACCACCGGGGCGATCGGCGTCACGGTAACCGGCACCCTGGCCGGCGGCGACTGGACGGTTACTTTCGAGCGGCCGGCAATCTACGGCTTTACGGCAGCCGACACCCGCGACGCGGACTGGGGCGACATTTGAGCCGTCGGCCACGCAGCCCGCGTTTGACAAGTCTTTGCAGGGCGGCGCTTGCAGTGGACGCGGCACGCCGCGGCAGGGGGCCGCTTCGTTTTGCCTTGAAGCGCGCAACCGTTTCCTGCAGGGGCGCACCCGCCGCCGGTTTCACCCTGCTCGAACTGATGGTGGCGGTCGCCATCGTTGCGCTGATTGCCGCCGTCGCGATTCCCGCCTACGACGGGTACATCCGCACCTCTCAGGAAGGGGCACTGGTCGCGAGCATCGGCACGATGGAGGTCTTCCAGGAAGAACAGCGCCTGCGCACTGGGGCCTATCTGCGAACGGCGGCGGATATCGAAGCGATCTCGGCGGCTATCGGCTGGCGGCCGAGGTCCGAAGGCGGCGCCACTTTCAGCATCGCGCCGGGGGGCGGCGAATCCTACCGGGTCACCGCAGTCTCCCCGGATGGCGCCAGCGTCTGCATGGAACTGCCGGCCAGAATCCGCTGCTGAACGACTCTGCCGCCAGCGCGGCGCCGTCCTCTCCGCCTTTCCGGCACTGCCGAAAGGCGCTATCCTGCGCGGCCTTCCAGCCCGACCTGTTCGCGAATTGACATGGCGAGGCTGGCCAGAGTGCCGGAATAGCTCAGACGGTAGAGCGGCTGATTCGTAATCAGTAGGCCGGCGGTTCGAGTCCGCCTTCCGGCACCAATCCAGCCCGCATCCGTCACTCACTGCCTGCTGCGGACGTCGATGCACTCGCGTCCGCGCGACCACCCGGGGCGCTGTCTCGTTCAGGCAACTCAAGGCGCGCCCAGGAAGCGCATCGACAGGTCGAGCGGTCGGATTGTCTTGGTGAGGTCTCCGACCGAGACGTAATCGACGCCGGTCCGGGCGATGGCGGCCAGCGTTTCTTCGTCGATTCCTCCGGAGGCTTCGAGCCTGGCCTTGCCCCGGGTTCTTGCCACGGCAACCACGCAGTCCTCGGCCGAGAAGTTGTCGAGCATCACCAGATCGGCCCCGGCGGCAACCGCTTCGTCGAGTTCCGCCAGAGATTCCACCTCGACTTCCAGTGGGGCAGTCGGGTCGAGCGCGCGCGCCGTTGCCACGGCAGAACGGATGGAACCCGCCGCGGCGATGTGGTTCTCCTTGATCAGATACGCATCGAACAGCCCCATGCGGTGATTCTCGCCGCCGCCGCAGCGAACGGCGTACTTCTGGGCGAGGCGCAGGCCGGGAACAGTCTTGCGGGTGTCGAGCAAGCTGGCGCCCGTGCCCCGAATCAGGTCGACACAACGGCGGGTTTTCGTTGCGACGCCGGAAAGCAACTGCGCGAAGTTCAATAGCGTACGCTCGGCGGTGAGCAACCCCCGTGCGGGGCCGGCAAGTTCCAGCAGAAGCTGTTCGGGCTCGATGTCGTCGCCGTCGTCCGTCCGCCACTCGAGTTCCAGGCGCGGCTCGACTTGCCGGCATGTTTCCACGACCCAGGGCTTGCCGCAGAAGACGCCGGCTTCACGGGTGATCACCCGTGCCCGGGCGAACGTCGATTGCGGTACCAGATTCGCAGTGATGTCTCCGCAGCCGACATCTTCATCGATGGCAGCCCTCACCTGTGTTTCAACGGCGGTTTGAAGCCTGTGGTCGCTCGTCATGCCGGCCGGAATTCCTCGAGACGATTCCATGTTTGCAGTCGGGCTGTGTCAATACAATCCTAACCCGGATATCTGGCCAACTTCCTGCTGCGAACGCCGATGCACTCGCGTAAGCGCGGCCGCGCGGACTGGGGGCCGGTGCAGGCATACCCGATGCCTGCGCGAGTGCATCGGCGTCCGCAGCAGAGAGTTGGTAACGGATGCGGGCGAGACGGCGGCGACTGTCGAAGGGCGGTAAGATCGTTGCTCGGGAAACGCGCTCGAGGCCAATCACGAGGTTCGCTCGGTAACGCCGGAAAAGCATGCAAATCGATTCGCAGCACTGGCTGACAGGGGTGCGCCGGGTGCCTTCCCCCCATCACGACGAACGGCCGCTCGGGCAGGAACCGGCGTTGATCGTCCTGCATGGCATCTCGCTGCCCCCCGGCCGGTTCGGCACGGGCCTCGTGGACCGGTTGTTTGCCGGCGACCTGCCCGCCGATATCGCCGACAATCTGGAATTGACGGGCGTGCGCGTATCGAGTCACCTGATGGTCGCCCGGGACGGAACCTGCACGCAGTATGTTCCATTCGACAAACGCGCCTGGCACGCCGGCGATTCCCGCTGGGAAGATCGGCCGAACTGCAACGACTACGCCATCGGCATCGAGCTCGAGGGCACCGATTCCCGCCCTTACACCGAGGGCCAGTACCGGGCTCTTGTCCGCTTGACCCGCCTCTTGCTCGAGACCTATCCGCGACTGTCACCGGAGCGCATCGTCGGCCACAACGAAGTGGCGCCGGGCCGCAAGACCGACCCCGGACAGAGCTTCGACTGGCATCGGTTCCTGACCGCGCTGTTCTGAGGGCGGGCTGCGCCACCCACCGTTCCGCGGAGCCGGATCGAAGGAATGGTCCCCCACGTTGACGAATTCGACAAAATCAATTGCTTGGAAAAAGCGTTCCATGAAAGCCAAGCTTCTGCAACGTCATTGCAACAGCGGATAGGCTAGAATTCCACGACGACAGACGATGCCGCGCCGGTGGCGCACTGTCGGCAGCGCAGTCGCCGGGTCGGAGAATCAACAGCATGGCGGAACCCACAGAGCAGATCGATAGCAGCCGGGAAGAAACCCGCGAGTGGCTGGATTCCCTCGAATACGTCCTGGAAAACGACGGTGTGGACCGCGCGAACTTCCTGCTCGAACGCCTCTCCGCCCGAATGACCAAAACCGGCGCCCGCCTGCCCTATACCATCACCACGCCCTACCGGAACACCATTCCGTCGAGCCGCGAGGCCTTCATGCCGGGCGACCTCTTCATGGAGCGCCGCATCCGGTCGCTGATACGCTGGAACGCGCTGGCCATGGTGGTTCGGGCGAACAACAGGCCCGGAGACATCGGCGGACACATCTCCACATTCGCCTCGTTGGCCACCCTGTACGACGTCGGCTTCAACTATTTCTTTCGCGGCTCCGACGCCGACGAGGACGGGCATCCCACCGGCGATCTCATCTATTTCCAGGGCCACGCCTCGCCGGGCATCTATGCGCGATCGTTTCTCGAGGGAAGGCTGACGGAAGAGCAACTCGACGAGTTCCGCCGCGAGGTGGGCGGTAGTGGGCTTTCCTCCTACCCGCACCCCTGGCTCATGCCGGGTTACTGGCAGTTTCCCACTGTCAGCATGGGTCTCGGCCCGTTGCAGGCCATCTACCAGGCCCACGTCATGAAGTACCTCGACAGCCGCGGGCTGGTGCCCATGGGCAACCGCAAGGTCTGGGCGTTCGTCGGCGACGGCGAATGCGACGAGCCGGAGTCGCTGGGCGCCCTGTCCCTTGCCGGCCGGGAGCGCCTCGACAACCTGATTTTCGTGGTCAACTGCAATCTGCAACGGCTCGACGGGCCGGTGCGCGGCAACGGCAAGATCATCCAGGAACTCGAGGGATACTTCCGGGGCGCCGGCTGGAATGTCATCAAGGTGGTGTGGGGCCGGCTGTGGGACCCGCTGTTCGCCAAGGACGAATCGGGCATCATGCAGCAACGCATGAACGAGACCGTGGACGGCGAGTACCAGAACTACAAGGCGAAAGGCGGCGCCTACGTGCGCGAGCACTTCTTCGGCCGGCACGAGGACCTGCTCGCCATGGTCGAAAACCTCACCGACGACGACATCTACCGGCTGAACCGGGGCGGGCACGACCCGTTCAAGGTCTATGCCGCCTATCACGCAGCTGTGAATCACCGGGGGGAGCCCACCGTCATCCTTGCCAAGACCATCAAGGGCTACGGCATGGGCGATGCCGGGGAATCCGAGAACGACACCCACCAGGTGAAGAAGCTCGATCTGGACGGCCTGAAGCACTTCCGGGACCGGTTCGACATCCCCCTGACCGACAAGGAACTGGAGAGCGTTCCCTATTTCCGGCCTCGGGAGGACGACCCGGAGATGCTGTACATGCGGGAGCGCCGTCAGCGGCTGGGCGGGTTCATTCCGACGCGCGGCGAGTCGCAGGAAGTACTGGAGATTCCGGGGCTCGACAAGTTCCGAGCGCAACTCGAGGGCACCGGTAAACGGGCCAACTCGACCACCATGCAGTTCGTGCGCATGCTGGCCACCCTGGTGCGCGATGGCAACATCGGCAATCGAATCGTGCCGATCGTGCCCGACGAGGCGCGCACCTTCGGCATGGAGGGCATGTTCCGGCAACTCGGCATCTATTCGTCGAAGGGTCAGCTCTACGAGCCGGAAGACTCCGGTGAGATCGCCGCATACCGGGAATCCAGGGACGGGCAGGTGCTCGAGGAGGGCATCAACGAGGCGGGCGCCTTTTCCGCCTGGCTGGCGGCAGCCACCTCCTACAGCACCAACCGCTTCACCCTGATCCCGTTCTACATCTTCTATTCGATGTTCGGTTTCCAGCGCATCGGCGATCTCGCCTGGGCGGCCGGCGACATGCAGGCGCGTGGCTTCCTGCTCGGCGGCACCGCCGGCCGCACGACCCTGAACGGGGAGGGGCTGCAGCATCAGGACGGCCACAGTCACGTGCTGGCATCCACCGTTCCGAACTGCATCTCCTACGACCCCTGCTATGCCTACGAACTGGCCGTGATCGTGCACGACGGGCTGCGTCGCATGTTTACCCGGCGGGAGCCCGTCTTCTACTACATCACGGTGATGAACGAGAACTATCCCCAACCGCCGATGCCCGAGGGTGTGGAGCAGGACATACTCGAGGGCCTTTACCGGCTCGACGAGGTCGGAGACGGCAAGGGTACGCGGGTGCGGCTGCTCGGCAGCGGGACGGTGCTGCGGGAAGTGCAGGCCGCCGCGGAACTGCTCGCCGAGCGGGGCGTGACGGCGGAGGTCTACAGCGCCACGAGCTACAACGAACTGGCGCGAAACCTGCGCGACACCGAGCGCTGGAACCTGCTGCACCCCGAGGCGGAACCCAGGGTCAGTCATGTCTCGAAACTGCTGGCCGGCGACGACCCGGTGGTTTCCGCCAGCGACTACCAGAAGTCGCTGGCCGAGCAGATCCGGGGCGGCATCGCGGCGCCGCTGACGGTGCTCGGTACCGACGGCTTCGGGCGCAGCGACACCCGCGAACAGTTGCGCAACTTTTTCGAAGTGGACCGGCGCTTTATCGTCCTGGCGGCACTGTCGGCGCTGGCGGGCCAGCAGCGGGTTTCCCTGGATGCCGTGCGCAGCGCGCGGGACGAATTCGGCATCGATCCCGAAAAGCCCAATCCCCGGTTGGTATAGAAAACAAAGACATGGCGGAGATACGAATTCCGGACATCGGCGACGCCGAGAACGTCGAAGTCATCGAGCTGTGCGTCGAGCCGGGCGAATCTGTCGGCCCCGACGATGCCATCCTCGTGATCGAGTCCGACAAGGCTTCCATGGAAGTCCCCGCGGGCATCGGCGGCACGCTGGAAGAACTGCTGGTGGCTATTGGAGACCCGGTCGAGGAGGGCCAACTCATCGCTCGGCTCAGTGCTCCGGAAGGCCCTGTCGAAGGCGAGGCGGAGGCAGCGCAACAGGCAGGGGAGATTCCGGCATCGAGCGCGCAGGATTCCGACCCGGTGCATCCGGGAGAGACGATTGCCGCCGAGCCGCCGGACGACAAGTCAGCCACAGGGATGGAAACGTCCCCTCCGGCTGAAATGGTGGTGTCGGTGCCCGACATCGGCGATGCCGAGAATGTGGCGGTCGTCGAAGTCGCCATCGTGCCGGGCGATGCGGTGGAACAGGACAGCCTCGCCGTCGTCGTCGAATCCGACAAGGCAACCATGGAGATACCGGCCGGCGCCGCCGGTATCGTGACGACGGTGCACGTCGAGGAAGGCGACCCGGTTGTCGAAGGCACCGCGCTGTTTACGTTGAGCGCCACCGAAGCGGTCTCTGCACCGGCGACCGGTATCGAAGCGAGTGCATCCGGGTCTGCGGGAACGGCAGTTCCGACACAGGAAACGGAACAGCCCGAAATTCCGGCAACACCCGGCGTGGAATCGGCTCCCGCCGCCGTTGCAGGAACGCCATCGCCGATCCTCGCCCCCGCCAGGCCACCTGGCTCCGAAGTCAGCGAAGCGCAGAGCCCCGGCGCCAAGATCTACGCCGGGCCCGCCACCCGCCGCCTGGCGCGGGAACTCGGCGTCGCGCTGGGAGAGGTCACCGGAACCGGCGCCCGCGGCCGAATCGTCAAGGACGACGTCAAGCGCTTCGTAAAGCAGGCCATGACGTCGTCCGGAACACAGGCCCTGCGCGGCGGAACGGGCTTGCCGTCGGTCCCGACGGTGGATTTCGCCCGATTCGGCCCGGTGGAAACCATGCCCCTCACCCGGGTACGGGCGGCCGGCGCCCGCAACCTGCACGCAAGCTGGCTCAACATTCCCCACGTCACCCAGCACGACGAGGCGGACGTCACCGAACTGGAAGCGTTTCGGCAATCCCTGAAGCCCGAAGCGGCGAACCGGGGCGTCAAACTCACGCTGTTGCCGTTCATCGTCAAGGCCTGTTGTTACGCGCTGGAGGCATTCCCCACCTTCAACGCTTCCCTCGACGAGAGCGCCGAAAACTGCATTCTGAAGCGCTACTACAACATCGGTTTCGCGGTGGACAGCGACCAGGGCCTGGTCGTCCCGGTGCTCAAGGATGCCGACCGGAAAGGCATCTGGGAACTGGCAACGGAAATCGCCGAACGTGCCGACCGGGTGCGCAACAAGCGCCTGGCCATGGACGATGTCCAGGGCGGTACCTTCAGCATATCGAGCCTGGGCGCCCTGGGCGGAACCGGCTTCACCCCCATCGTCAACGCGCCCGAGGTCGCAATCCTCGGCGTCGCGCGACTCGCGACCAAACCTGTGTGGGACGGCTCCGCATTCCAGCCGCGCCAGATTCTCCCGCTATCCTTGAGCTACGACCACCGCGCCATCAACGGCGCCGAAGCCGGCCGTTTCGTCGGCCACGTCGCGAGCCTGTTGAACGACGTCCGGCGCCTGAGCCTCTGACCGGCCGCCCCGCGCCCCGCATCGAAATCGAGATAAACCCTGTTCCATGCGAGTTCCGAACCCGGTGCACCGGGACGAGGGCGCGCAAGGAATACCCGCCAATCGCTTGGAGAGAATCGGTGTGCGGTGCGCGTATCCGGCACCTTTAAAGCTCGCGCTTGCGCCCATCGTAGCGGTAAGCAGGTCCGCTTGGCGTGCCATTCGGCGAGCCGTATGCGCGTACCGCATACTGGTTCTCGGCGCCGGATCAAAGCCACGGCTCTCCGCGTCATTGAGTGCTTTAAAATCAATAACTTGAAAATTTGTTTCATGCGAGTTCTGATCCCGGACCGCCGGTACGACTGCCTGCAAGGAACAGACGATCGCTGATAGAGCGCCGCTTACCGCTGCCGATCAACGTCGCAACCGGTGGAACTTCTCCACCCAGGTGAGCAACCCTTCCGGCGCATGCCCCTTGCGCCAGGTGCTCGCGGCGAACTTGTTGGCTTCGGCCAGGGTCGGGTAGACGTGGATGGTGCTCATGATCTTCTTCAGCCCCAGGCCCCACTTCATGGCCGTGACGAACTCCGAGAGCAACTCGCCGGCGTGATGGCCGACGATTGTGGCGCCCAGAATCCGGTCCTTGCCCGGCGGGGTGAGAACCTTGACGAATCCCCGGCCTTCACCGTCTGCCAGGGCGCGGTCGAGTTCCTCCAGGCTGAAACGGGTGACCTCCACTGCAATGCCCCCGCGTTCCGCCTCCTGCTCGTTCAGCCCCACCCGAGCCACCTCGGGATCCGTGAATGTCGTCCAGGGAATGACGGAATAGTCGACCTTGAACCGCTTGAAGGGGCCAAACAGGGCATTGACCGATGCGTACCAGGCCTCGTGCGATGCGGTATGGGTAAACTGGTAGGGGCCGATGACATCGCCGCAGGCATAGACGGTCGGCACGCTGGTGCGCAGATATTCGTCCACTACCACGCCACCCCGTTCGTCGGTGGCGATGCCGAGGGATTCGAGACCGAGGCCTTCGGTATTCGGCCGGCGCCCGACCGCGACCAGCAGCGCATCGAAGGCCACGCATACCTCGTTGCCGTCCGCATCGCCACAGACGAGAACGTGGTGGTCGCCTTCGGACTCCACCCGCAGTGCACGATGGCCGGTGAGCACCCGGACGCCGTCTTCGACCAACCGGGCAGCGAGCAACTCGCCCACATCGGCGTCTTCGCGCATCAGCGGGCGCGGCCCCTGCTCCACCTGGGTCACCGCTGCGCCGAAACGGCAGAACGCCTGGGCAAGTTCGCTGCCGATCGGCCCGCCGCCGAGAACCACGAAGCGGCGTGGCAGTTCGCGCAGGCTCCAGACGGTGTCGGACGTGTAGTGCGGTGCTTCCGCCAACCCGGGAATCGGCGGTACGAAGGGCGAGCCACCCGTGGCGATGACGATGTTGCGGGTTGCGATCTCACGGCCGTTCACCCGTACCTTGTAGGGCGAGGTGATCGTTGCGTCGCCCATGATGCAGTCGACACCGAGCCCGGTGTAGCGTTCCACGGAGTCGTTGGGCTCGATGGTCCGAATGATGGCTTGCACGCGTTCCATGACATCGGCGAAGTCGAATTCGGCGTGAGCGCTCTTCAGGCCGAATTCCCGGGCTCTGGCGATATACGAGAGCATTTTGGCGGAACGCAGCAGGGCCTTGCTTGGCACGCAGCCCGTATTCAGGCAGTCACCGCCCATGCGATGCTGTTCGATCAGGATGACCTTTGCCTTGACCGTGGCGGCGATCAGTGCGCTGACCAGGCCCGCCGAGCCGGCGCCGAGCACGACGAGATTGGTGTCGAAACGCCCGGGCTTCTCGAACCGGCGCAACGCCTTCCGCCCCTTGACGTGGGCCAGCACTTTCCTTGCGATCAACGGGAAGAGGCCGAGCAGCGCGAACGAGGCGATCAGCTGTGGCGTCAGGATGCCGGCGAGGCTCACGGATTCGATCTGCCCCAACTCGGCGCCGGCGTTCACATAGACGACGGTGCCGAGCAGCATGCCCGCCTGGCTGACCCAATAGAAGGTCCATGTCGATATGGGTGTGACCGACATGGCCAGATTGACAGCGAAGAACGGGAATGCCGGCACCAGCCTGAGGGCGAACAGGTAGAAGGCGCCGTCCTTGTCGATGCCCTTGTCGATGGCAGCCAGGGCGCGCTCGAACCGCTGGCGTACCGCGTCCCGGAACAGGAAGCGGGCGATGGTGAAGGCGAGGGTGGCGCCGATGCTGCTCGCGAACGAGACGATGACGACACCGGTGGCCAGGCCGAACAGGGCGCCGGCGATCAGTGTCATGAGCGTAGCGCCCGGCAGCGACAGCCCCGTAACCGTCACATAGGCGACGAAGAATACGGCGATGGTCGTCCAGGTGTTCGCTTCCTTGAACGCGACGATCGCCTCGCCCCGGGCGCCGAGATACTCGATGGTAAGAAACCGCTGCAGGTCGAATGCGAAGAAAATCGCGATGAGGACGACCACAACGGCCAACAGGACCAGTCGCTTGATCCTGCGCCATCGCGATTCCTGAACGGCTGTGAGACCAGAGCGGCGCTGTCGAATTCCGTTCGTCATCGGCTATCGAGTTCGCTCGACGATGGCCCCGTTACCGGCGACGGTGTCGATGCAGACGGCGTGGCCGTCTCGGGGATACGGCCGCCGAATCTCCAGCGACTCTTCCGCGGTAGCCTGTTGAGCGCGGTCTTCGAGGAGAATTCCGGCATTGGCCGGCACGGTGCGAGGCTTGCGAATGACATCGACGCATGGGGCAGGGTCATGTTGCGAAAGGGCACGGTATTGGAAAGACTGCGTTAGCCATGTAAGTTGGCGCCGTTGCCAGCCGGCTGCCGGCGAATGGCCGTTATGGTGGGGGCTGGCGGGTTTGTCAAGGAATTGGATTTCCTCGCGGTCCCAAAGGAGTGAGCCATGCCATCGTTCGATGTAGTCTCTGAAGTCGACATGCACGAGTTGCGCAATGCCGTCGACCAGGCCGGGCGCGAACTTCGGTCGCGGTTCGACTTCCGGGGCGTCGATGCGAGTTTCGACCTCGTCGAGCGGGGCGTGCAACTGCTGGCCCTCGAAGACTTTCAGCTTCGGCAGATGGAGGACATGCTGCGCGAAAAGATGTCGCGACGCGGCCTGGACGGCGCCTGTCTCGACCCGGGGGCGGTGGAAGGCGCCGGCAAGCAGCGCCGCCAATTGTTCGGGCTCAAGCAGGGTATCGACCGGGATACCGCAAAAAAGATCGTCAAGCTGGTCAAGGACTCGAGGCTCAAGGTGCAAGCCCAGATCAACGGCCCGAAACTGCGCATTACCGGCAAGAAGCGGGACGACCTGCAGCGCATCATCGCAACGCTCAAGGATACCGAATTCGATGTGCCGCTGCAGTTCGACAACTTCCGCGACTGACGGCGGGCAACAACCCGCCAATCGAATGACCCGACCGGTACATGATTGACCTGCCGGGGCCTTCGATGGCAGCAATATCGCCGGGCGTGCTTCTGTCCCGTGTTCGACGCGCCGTCGAGCAGGGCACGTGCGCACTCCGGGCCGTGCTACCGGGTGCTTCCACCGCTCCGACCTTCCTCGCCACTTTCATTCGCGGAACGGTCGGGCCACGGGGTGCCCGACCTTTCGGTCAAACAGCGTCTGGAACGTCCGGATGGTAGAAGATGCCCGCATCGCGCCGGACGACCGCCCGACGCTAAGCGCCTGGCTGCAACCGCGGGTTGCGGCGCTCTTGTTCCTGGGCTTCTCGTCCGGCCTGCCGCTCCTGCTCATCTTTGCGACCTTGTCGCTGTGGTTGCGCGAAGCCGGGGTAGACCGAAGCGCCGCCACCTTCTTCAGTTGGGCGGCGCTGGGTTATTCGTTCAAGTTCGTCTGGGCGCCGTTGATCGACAAGCTGCCCCTGCCGCTGTTGTCGAGCCGCCTCGGCCAGAGGCGCGGTTGGCTGCTGGTGGCGCAGCTCGCGGTGATCGCCGCCATCTCCGCCATGGCGTTCTGCGATCCGGGCACCTCCCGCGGCCTGACCCTGATGGCGTTCGCGGCGGTTGCGCTGGGGTTCTCGTCCGCGACCCAGGACATCGTCATCGATGCCTACCGCATCGAGGCCGCAGACGAAAGGATGCAGGCCCTGCTGTCATCGGCATACATTGCGGGGTACCGGGCGGGAATGGTGGTTGCCGGGGCGGGAGCGCTCTACCTCGCCTCGGGTCTCGGCACCACCGCAGAAAACTATGTGTACGCGGCCTGGAAATGGACCTATCTGTGCATGGCCGCCGTCATGCTGGTCGGTGTGGCGACCACGCTTGCCATTCAGGAGCCCGTGCGCCGGAATCTTGCCGACGACTTCCACGGCGTATCGGACTATGCCCGCTTTCTGCTGCTCTTTGCGCTGGTGGTGGGAACGTTCGTCACCGCCTTCGTCACGCTCTGGGAATGGGTGGACTGGACGAAACGATGGCTGGCGTCCGGCAGCGCCCTGGCGGGAACGCCGGTTGCCTTTCTGCTCGAAGCCCTGCGTCTCGCTCTATCGGTGGCCGTGGCGCTCGGGGTCGCGCGGGTCTGCGTGGCCGCGGGCGTGGTCCGGCAGGCCATGGTGCGCGACACCTACGTGGCGCCGGTGCTCGATTTCTTCGAGCGATACGGGCGGGCGGCGCTGCCGATCCTGTTGCTGGTGGGCTTCTACCGGGTCTCCGACATCGTTCTCGGGGTGATCGCCAACATCTTTTACCAGGACATGGGGTACAGCAAGGACGACATTGCCACGGTTACCAAGGTGTTCGGCATCTGGATGACCATACTGGGCGGCTTCCTGGGCGGCTGGCTGGCCCTGCAATACGGCGTCATGAAGGTGCTCATGCTCGGCGCGGTGCTGACGGTGGCGACCAATCTGCTGTTCATTCTGCTTGCCGCATCGCCCGGCGACCTGGCGCTGCTCTATGCGGTCATCGGCGCGGACAATCTCACGGCGGGGCTTGCCAGTGCCGCCTTCGTGGCCTATCTGTCCAGCCTGACGAGCCTGTCCTTTACCGCCATGCAGTACGCGATATTCAGTTCGCTGATGACGTTGATTCCCAAGCTGCTCGGCGGGTATTCGGGCACGATCGTCGAGACGGTCGGCTATTCCTGGTTCTTCCTGGGCGCCGCGGCCGTGGGCGTGCCGGTTTTCTTCCTGGTAGCGCTCGCGGCGCGCCTCGACCGAGCCCGCAAGGGGCAGTAACGCCGGCACCGGGCTGTGATTCGCGGGCCGGGATGCTGCGCTGTAGCTGAGCCCGAATGCGCATCCTTTCGTGACCGAACCACCGGGGTCGCCAATGGCAGCGACAACACGCGCATTGCTGCGTTCGTTCATGCACCGGTGCGAACAGCGACGAGACGGGCCAGCGCCACGCATCGTCCGTCCGGGTCTGTGACGATGTCCTCTTGAGACTCGAGTACGTCCAGGGTCGTTGCGAACGAGCGGAGTTCTCCGGGTTCGATGCGGAAGTCGGGATTCGACGGGCCGGCGAGGGGGGCCTGCAACGATGCCGGGTCAACGGCGAGGTGCTCTTCCACCACCAGCATCCCGCCTGGGGCCAGCAGGCCGGCAAGGCCGCGCAAGAGCTTGCGGTTCAGGTATCGAAACAGGCAGACGACCTCGAATTCATGGGCGACGCGCAGCCCGTCGTCGAGGTCCTGCCGCTGCCAATCGATCACGAGCCCTTCAGCGCGCGCTGAGGCCCGGGCACGCTTCAGCCCCTCGGACGAGATGTCGACTCCGGTCACCTCGAACCCGTTGCGCGCCAGGAACAGCGCATTGCGACCGGCGCCGCAGGCCAGGTCGAGGGCGCGGCCATGGGGCAGCCGGTGCATCCAGCGCTGCAGCAGGGCGCTTGGATGCAGGCGGTCGGCGAAAGCGCCGGCGCGGTAGCGCTCGTCCCATCTGTGCTCGTCCGTCCTGCTCACGATCGATCAGGGCTGCCACCGACAACCGCGCGCCACGCGTTGCCCGACGAATTCCACACCCTCCCGTTCGAGGCGCCGTCGTTGCAGAGCGTCTCCGCCGCTGCCTTCGCGAATCGAAATGCCGAGGCCCGCATTGACGACCCGGTGCCAGGGCAGGCCGGTGCCGCTCGGCAGGTTGGCCAGCGTGCGGCCGACGAAGCGGGCGTGGGCAGGCATGCCCGCGAGCGCGGCGACCTGGCCGTAGGTGGCGACCTTGCCGGGCGGAATCATGGCGACCACCTGCCAGATGCGTTCCTCCGGGGTCTCGAGTTCGCTCATGCGGCAAGTTTCGTCGCCCCGGGGGCGGCTGGCAACGATTCCGGCAGATTACCTGCTTGCGAGTTCCGAACCCGGCGCGCCGGGACGAGGACGCGCAAGGAACACCTGACAACCGCTGGGAGAGAACCGGTGTGCGGTGCGTGTATGCGGCGCTGTTTAGGCTCGCGCTTGCGCCTATCGTAGCGGTAAGCGCCGCCGCCTGGTGCGCCGCATGCACGTAGCGCATACCGGTTCTCGGTGCCGGATCGAAGGTAAGGTTTCCCTGGTTCGCGAATTCAACGAAATCAATCACCTGGAAAAAGTGTTCCATGCGAAGGGTCGCGAATGCCCTGCGGCGAGGGATCGAAAAAAAACCGGTCCAGGGCTTGAAACTCACCGAAACGCCCCTATCATTACCGCGCTTTGAGTTAGCACTCTCAACAGACGAGTGCTAACCGGTGCTTTCGAGCACGGGAAAATGGACCCCTGTCCGTTGTCGGGACAGGGGAGAGGCAAGGAAATCGGGAGATATCTGTCAATGAACATTCGACCTCTACACGACCGCGTTGTCGTGCGCCGGCTGGAAGAAGAAACCACCACGGCGGGCGGCATCGTGTTACCCGACTCGGCGGCCGAGAAGCCCTCCCAGGGCGAAGTCCTGGCTGTGGGCCCTGGCAAGCGGCAGGACGACGGCGAGCGGCTGACCCCCGACGTCAGTGTCGGCGACCGGGTCATTTTCGGGCAGTACGGCGGCAACACCGTCAAGATCGACGGCGAGGAGCTTCTCATCCTCAGCGAGAGCGAGATCTACGGCGTATTGGAAGACTGAAGGAACCCCCCGGCCGGCCGGCGCGAGGAATCGAACCCTCGAAGCGCAGACCAGGCCATCTGCCGGGAAAGCGTGAGCCCACGCAGCATTGGATTGAACGATTAAGAGGAACAAGCAATGAGCGCGAAAGACGTAAAATTTGGAGACGAAGCCCGCGGCCGCATGCTCACCGGCGTAAACACGCTGGCCGACGCGGTCAAGGTCACGTTGGGTCCGAAGGGGCGCAACGTGGTACTCGACAAGTCCTTCGGAGCGCCGACGGTCACCAAGGACGGTGTATCCGTGGCCAAGGAGGTCGAACTCAAGGACAAGTTCGAGAACATGGGCGCACAGATGGTCAAGGAAGTGGCCAGCCAGACGTCCGACGAAGCCGGTGACGGCACCACCACCGCAACGGTGCTGGCGCAGTCGATTCTGACCGAGGGGCTGAAGTCGGTCGCGGCGGGAATGAACCCCATGGACCTCAAGCGGGGCATCGACAAGGCCGTTGCCGGCGCCGTTGCGGCCATCGGCGACATGTCCCAGCCCTGCGAGGATTCCACCTCCGTTGCCCAGGTGGGCAGCATCTCCGCCAACAGCGACACCGCCGTCGGCCAGATCATCGCCGATGCCATGGACAAGGTCGGGCGCGAAGGCGTGATTACCGTGGAAGAGGGCAGCGGCCTCGACAACGAGCTCGATGTGGTCGAAGGCATGCAGTTCGACCGCGGCTATCTCTCCCCGTACTTCATCAACAATCAGGACTCCATGTCCGCAGACCTCGAAGAGCCGTACATCCTGTTGTGCGACAAGAAGATCTCCAACATCCGCGACATGCTGCCGGTGCTCGAGTCCGTCGCCAAGTCCGGCAAGTCGCTGATGGTGATCGCCGAGGACATCGAAGGCGAGGCCCTCGCGACCCTGGTCGTCAACAACATGCGTGGCATCGTCAAGGTGGCTGCGGCCAAGGCGCCCGGATTCGGCGACCGCCGCAAGGCGATGCTCCAGGATATCGCCATCCTGACCGGCGGCACGGTGATCTCCGAAGAAGTGGGGCTGACGCTGGAAGGCGCGACCCTCGACGACCTCGGCACCGCCAAGCGCGTTTCGTCCACCAAGGAGAACTCGACGATCGTCGACGGCGCCGGCGCCAAGGCCGACATCGAAGGCCGCATCAAGCAGATTCGCCAGGAAATCGAGGACACCAGCTCCGATTACGACCGCGAGAAGCTGCAGGAGCGGCTGGCCAAGCTGGCCGGCGGCGTTGCCGTCATCAAGGTCGGCGCGCCGACGGAAGTTGAAATGAAAGAGAAGAAGGCGCGGGTCGAGGATGCGCTGCATTCCACCCGGGCTGCCGTGGAAGAAGGCGTGGTGGCCGGCGGCGGCGTTGCGCTGGTGCGCGCTCTCGGTGCCGTCGAAGCCATTGAGGGCGACAACGAAGACCAGAACGTCGGTATCGCCATTGCCACCCGGGCCATGAGCTGGCCGCTGCGCCAGATTGCGATCAACGCCGGCGTCGAAGGCGCTGTGGTTTTCGACAAGGTCAGCGGGTTGGACGGCAACCAGGGCTTCAACGCGGCCACCGGCGAGTACGGCGACATGCTGGAAATGGGCATTCTCGACCCGGCAAAGGTCGTTCGTTCGGCGCTTCAGGCTGCCGCGTCTGTCGCGGGCTTGATGATCACCACCGAAGCGATGGTCAGCGAGTTGCCCGAAGACAAGCCGCCGCCAATGCCTGGCGGTGGCGGCATGCCCGACATGGGCGGCATGATGTAAAGCGATCCTTCCGGAATCGCTCAACGAAAACCCCGGCGCCTGCCGGGGTTTTCATTTTTGTGCAATTCGCAGCGGGCAGCGTGCGCCGACACGCCCGCCTTGCCGTTCAGCAGACGCGACAGCGTGCCGCGCTTGCAGCCGGGATGCGTCGCTGTTGCAGTCACGTTCCAACTCATCTCATCCATGCTCTCATGGATGAGTTCGCCCAGGTGCGGTGGGTTCTGCATCGGCGCCACGCTTTCCTTTGCAATGTCGTTCATGGTCATCGCACCTGTCAAATGCGGGTTCGCTTGGGTCGCCCGAGCCGAAAATACCGGTTGGTTCCGCTACTGGGCCGCGATATATTTGGTTCTGAGGCCGTCAAGGCTTCGACAACAGGCAAATCGAACAACTGGCGTGGAGGGAACTATGTCTGAAACGGAAATGGTCATCGACTACCTCGCGAAATGGGGGCACTTCCTGGCAGGTATCACCTGGATCGGGTTGCTCTACTACTTCAATTTCGTCCAGACGGAGTATTTCAAGGAAGCCGATGCGGCTGCGCGCACCGATGCGTTCACCAAGCTCGTCCCCAGAGCGCTGTGGTGGTTCCGCTGGGGGGCGATGCTCACCCTGCTGACCGGGCTGATCATGCTCTATCTCCGCGGCATGGGGGCCACCGTCGATATCATTATCGGCTCCGTGATGGCCATACTGATGTTCCTGAACGTCTGGCTGATCATCTGGCCCAATCAAAGAATACTGATCGCATCCAACGAACAGATTGCCGCCGGCGGCGAAGCCCTGGCGGAGGCGGCTGCCGCAGCGCCGAAAGCGGCACTGGCGTCGCGTACCAACACGCTGTTCTCGATCCCGATGCTGTATTTCATGGGCTCCAGCGCGCATCTGCCGAACGGCAGCATGATGAGCGAGATTCCCGCGCTGATTGCCGCCCTGGTCATCATTGCAGCCATCGAGATCAACGCGATCGTCGGCAAGCCTGGCCCGATTGCCTCCATTCGGGGCGTGATCGTTTCCGGATTTGTGCTGATTCTCGTGCTGTGGGGCCTGTTGCAGGTTCTATAGGGGCGGTTACCCGCCTGGGCGCCGCTGCCCGTACGGCGCGGCGCGGCCTGCGCACGCCAACGGAAGGCACGAATAGCACGAATAGACAGGACCGATGATGTCGGAGAACCCGGAGCCCCCAAGCATATCGGCCGCACCGGAGGATGCCCGCCGGCGTCCTCCGTCGGTCTCCCGCCGGCGCGGCGGAGGCACAGGCGATGGTGGAGGCGGCAGAATGCTCGGCTTCACCCTGGTGCTTGCCGTTCTCGCTGCCGGCCTCGCCGTCGCCGGATGGTTCATCGCCAACCAGCATCGGCTGCTCACCGAGGAGCAGCAGCAGCTCGCCCAGGCAAACGCCCGCCTCGAAGCCCTGGAAGACCGCCTCAGGATGACCGACCAGGTGATGAGCGAGACCGATGCCCAGACCGGTCAGCAGATCAATCTCTGGGAGTCGGAGATCAGAAAGCTCTGGGACATTTCCAACAAGCGCAACAAGGGGTGGATCGAGGGCAATCAGAGGCTGTTGAACTCGCACAAGTCGAGCATTCAGGCCCTGGAAGCTGTTGACAAGACGCTGAAGAGCGCCGTCGCGCGGCACGAACAGGCCCTCGGTCGGCAGGACGAAGTGGCCGACCAGCTGGCGGCCATCGAGCTGCAACTGCAGCGGGTGCTGCGCGGGCAGCGCGATCTGGTCGACAAGGTGAATACCGCGGCACAGACCGTTGCGGGCATGAACAGCAGCGTGCAGGAGCACGAACAGGCCATCGCCGCCATCGACTCCTACCGCCGGCAGTTCAATACCCGGCTGGTGGACATCGAGCAGCGGCTCGATGCATTGAAGCCGGCGCCCTCTACGCTCTGACTTCGTGCTCACTCATGCGCCGAGGCGTTCGTCCTTGGCGCGCCACAGGTTCTCCACAAAGGGCTGCAGTGCCGGGCGCTGCAGTGCCGGGTCGTCGCTCTGCACCGCGGGATTCAACTCGATTGCCTGAATGGTCATATGGGCCTTCCGGCACCGGCCCGTCAGGAATCCCCAGAACGACGGTGGGCCCTCCGGGTAGGCGATGGTGACATCGATCAACGTACCGACCTCGTCCCGGAGGCCACTGAGAACGTAACCGAGGCCGCCGGTGCGGGGATTCAGCAGATGCCGGAAGCGGCTGTTGCGGGCGCTTCGCTTGGCTTCGGTGAAGCGGGTGCCCTCCAGGAAGATCAGCACGGAGGTCGGGTGGTTGCGGAAAACCCGGCAGGCGGCCAGGGTGCTGTCCCGGTCGGCATGCTTGAGCGCCGGGTTGGCCGCCAGTTGGGCCCTGCCGACGCGCCGAACGTACGGAAAACCCAGCATGTACATGGCCGCGCCGGCCAGCGGCAGCCAGATCAGCTCGCGCTTCGTGAAGAACTTGAGCGGTGGAATGGCGGCGCGGAACGCGTCCTGCAGCAGCAGGATGTCGGCCCAGCTCTGGTGGTTGCAGACAACGATGTACCAGTTGCGCCTCGACAACGGCGCTCCGTGCCGGTCGATCTCGATATCCACCAGTTTCAGCGATCGGAGCAGGAAGCGATTGCAGGAGACCCAGAGGTCGATGGCGAAGTCCATGCGCCGCGTCAGGGCGCTCCGGGCAGCGCCGGCGAGCGGCAGTCGCAGCAGGGCCATGGCATAGAGCGGCACGCACACCGCAATGGTGTTCAGCAGAATGAAGCAGACCGACAACGAGCCTTTCAACCATGCCATGGGGGTTGAGTAACACAGATGCGACGGCCTTGCCAACCGCCGGCAGCCTGATGTGCTGAGACGTGGAGAATCTCTCCTCCGATCGAGTTCAAAGAACTAGGGTGCGGTGCATGCTTGTCCCGGTGAGCCGGTGCGGGAACAATGCGAGAATGCGCGGCGGCAGGTCGGTTCTCCGCGGCAGCAATCGTCAACGGTTCGGGAGGCGTCGTGCCCAATTCGTTCTACTGGTATGACCTGGAAACCTCCGGGACCGAGCCGCGCTGGGACCGCATCGTCCAGTTCGCAGGCATGCGTACGGACGGCGAACTCGAGCCGGTCGGCGACCCCTGGTGCACCTATGTCAATCTGCCGGACGACGTGTTGCCGAACCCCGCGGCCACCCTGATAACCGGCATCACGCCCGAGTTGTCCCGCAGCGAAGGCATTGCGGAATGGCGCGCGCTCAGCCGCATCAACAAGTTGTTTTCCGAGCCAGGCACCTGCGTGGTCGGCTACAACAACCTCAGGTTCGACGACGAGTTCGTACGCTACGGGTTGTACCGCAATCTGATGGACCCCTATGCGCGCGAGTGGCAGAACGGCAACTCCCGTTGGGACATCATCGACCTGGTGCGCGCTGCCGGCGCCCTGCGGCCGGACGGCATCGAGTGGCCGATTGACGAGGCCGGCTTGCCGGTCTACCGCCTGGAGGCCCTGGCGGCGGCCAACGGACTGGAACACGGCAATGCCCACGATGCGCTTGCCGATGTTCGCGCCACGGTGGCGCTGGCGCGTCTGATCAAGGAAAAACAGCCGAAGCTGTTCGCCTATTGCCTGCATGGGCGTTCCAAGGGCCGGGTGCGCGACCTGCTCGAGCCCTATGGCGAACGGCTCTGCGTCCATGTTTCCGGCATGTATCCCCGGCAGCGCAAGGGCCTGGCGCCCATCGTTTCGATCTGCCGGCACCCGCGGAACAAGAACTCCATCGTCGTGGCCGACCTTGCCGAGGATGTGGAACCGCTCTTGGCCTGGCCGGAAGAACGTATCTGCGAAGCGCTGTTCACCCCGGATGCGCCGGTGCGGCCGCCCCTCAAGGAGATACGCATCAACAAGTGTCCGTTCGTAGCGGTGGCGGAAACCGTCACGGCAGCCGACGAGGAACGGTTGCAGTTCGACCGGGCGGCCGCGAAACGGCGAATGCGACGCCTGCAGCAGGCCGGCATCGCCCGCAAGATCGGCCGCGTCTTCGCGAGGCCAGGCCCGGAGCCGCAATCCGATGTCGATGCGGCGCTCTACGACGGCTTTCTGCAGGACGACGACAAGGCGCGTTGCGAGAGCTTCAACGCCGAGCTTGCCCGCGACCGCTGGGTCGATCTGGACTACCGCGACAAGCGCCTCGGCGTGCTTGCGGCGCGCCTGAAAGCGCGGGGATTTTCGAACTGGCAGGACGACACCGAACGCGACGAATGGCGCGCCTGGGTCCGGGACAAGCTCGGCGCCGACGAGGCGCCCTGGTTGACCATGGCGCGATTCGAGTCGGAGTTGGCCAAGCTGCTCGAATCGGCGAATGGCCGGCAGCGCGAGATTCTGCTCGCACTCCGGGATCACGGCGCAGCATTGCGGTCGACTTACGGGCTGTGAACGCCACGCAGTCTCGCCTCGAGGTATTGCGGTTCCGTTTGGGTGCGATTGAGGGCGGTTCGGCCCGAATGCGTCGGTTGGGGCGAGTGCGTACAATGCATGGAGCGAATCGGCAGCAAGGGGATTGCAGTGCCATTTTGTGCTAGGCGGCGGTTCATCGGCATCGTCGGCGCGTGCCTGCTCGCGGCAGGTGTTGCACACGGGGAACCGGAGACGCCGGACCCGTACGATCTGATCGCGGCCGCGATCGACAATTCCCGGAGTACGACTTCGTACGCCGAGTTGCGCATGCTGATCCATCGTCCGGAGTGGCAACGCACGTCGGAAGTCGTTGCCTGGACCCGGGGCCGTTCGGATTCGCTGGTGCGTTTCACGGCGCCGGCCAAGGATGCCGGCAACGCGCTGCTGCAGAACGGCGAGCGAATGTGGACGTACACGCCGAAGCTCAACCGCGTCATCCGGCTGCCGTTCAGCATGATGTCGCAGGATTGGGCGGGCTCCGACTTCTCGTACAGCGACCTGTCGCGCAGCGACAACGTGCTGCACCACTACCAGCTTGCGATTGTCGATGTCGGTGAGGCGGACGGCCGTGTCGTCTACACCATCGAAGCGGTGCCGTACGATTCCGCCCCGGTGGTGTGGGGCAAGGAGGACTGGGTGGTGCGCGACGACAGCATTCTCTTGTCGCAAACCTTCTACGACCAGGACCTCGAGCCCCTGAAGCGCATGGAGACGCTCGAGATTCGCGAAATCGACGGGCGTACGGTGGCAACGCGCATGCGCATGTCGAAACTCGACGAACCCGACCGCTACACCGAGATGGAATTCATCGAGGTGGAGTTCGACCTGCCGCTCGAGGATCGCCTGTTCACCACCTTCACATTGCGAAGCGGCGCTTCGCCGGCAAGCAGGCGCGATGGCTGAAGCGGCGGTATCGCCGGGCGCCGGCCGCTTGCGCGCCGGCCGGCCGCTGCTTCTCGCGGTCGCCTGGCGCAATCTGTGGCGCAACGCACGCCGTACCTGGCTCACCGCCGCGGGCATCGCTTTCACCGTGCTGCTGATCGTCTTCTCCATGTCGTTTCAGCAGGGCGCCTACGTGCAGATGATCGGCAACGCGACGGCTCTCCTGAACGGTCACCTGCAGATTCAGAACCGCGGCTTCGTCGAAGACCGGCGCATCGAGCAGACGGTGGAAGGTGCGTCGCGTCTGCTCGAGCAACTCGACCGGCAGCCAGGGGTCGAGTCGGTGGCGCCGCGGGTCGAAGCCTTTGCCCTGGTCTCGACGGAAGAGCGCGCTTTCGGCGCCCGGGTGCTCGGCGTCGATCCCGAACGGGAGCGCCGGACGGTTCGATTCTTCGACCGGGTCGCCGAGGGCCGCATGTTCGAAGGGGGCGAGGAAGCGGTGGTGGGCGAGATCCTGGCCGGCAACCTCGGCACCGGTGTGGGCGGTGAGATCGTCCTGCTCGGAACCGGCAGGGAGGGCGGTGTTGCCGCGTTGGCCCTGACGGTCGTCGGCCTCTTCAGAACCGGCATTCCCGACCTCGACCGCGGAACGGTGGCGGCGCCGCTGGCAACCGTCCGGGATGCGTTCGGCCTCGGTGACGAAGCGCATACGCTGGTTGTCCGGTCCACCGAGATCACCGCAAGCGCGGGGCTGGCCGGCGACCTGAACGATCGGCTTCCCCCGCCGCTCGTTGCCAGAAACTGGGACGAGGTCATGCCGGACGTCCGGCAGGGCATTGAACTCGACCGCGTCGGCGGTTATTTCATTTACGGGTTCATTGTCATCGTCGTCGTCTTCAGCGTCGTCAATTCCTTCATCATGACGGTGTTCGAACGCACCCGGGAATTCGGCGTGCTGCGCGCGATCGGCATGCGTCCGGGCAGGATCGTATTGATGGTGCAGATCGAGGCCGTCTTTCTCTGGGCGCTGGGCGCTGGAATCGGGCTTGGGCTGGCATTGCCGATCGTTCTCTGGCTCGAGATCTACGGGTTCTATCTGGGCGACGACGTGGCAGCCATGGCAGAGGCGTATTACTTGCCCGACCGCTTGCATACCCGACTGACCACCGTCAGTCTGGGGTTGGCCCCGGCGGTCATGTTCGCAGGCACCCAGGTTGCGGCCCTGATTCCGTCGCTCAGAATTCGCCGTTTGCAGCCGGTGACGGCCCTGCGGGCGGACGAGTGATGTCGAAATCCGGTACATTCAATCCGCAAACCGACCCGGAAACCCAATAACGCCATGGCTGAAGCAAGCATAGCGCCAGAACGCAGCAAGACCGGGGCCGCCTTCGGCGCCGGCGGCGTCGCACAGGTGGCATGGCGGAACCTCTGGCGAAACCCGCGCCGCACCTGGCTCATGGCCGGCGGCATCGGCTTTGCGGCCTGGATGCTGATCGTCTCCGTTTCCTTGCAGAGCGGCACCTTCACCCTGATGATCGACAACGGCGCGCGCATGATGGCGGGCCACGTTCAGGTACAGCACGCAGACTACGAGGACAATCCCCGCCTGGAAAACGTGCTCGACGACGCACCGGAATTGCGCGGGCGCATCGAGGCGCTGCCCGGCGTGGCGGCAGCGACACTGCGAGGCCGGGCCACGGCGCTGATTTCTACCGACGAGCGCAGCTTTGCCGCCCGCGTGGTGGGCGTGGAACCGGAGCGGGAAGCCCAATGGTCGAGGATACCGGAGTCGATTCGCGACGGGCGCTATCTTGCCGGTTCCGGCGAGGCCTTTGTCGGCTCGGTGCTGGCACGGAATCTGGGTGTTTCCGTGGGCGAGGAAATCGTGCTGCTCGGCACGGCGAAAGAGGGCGGTGTGGCGGCTCTCGCTGCGGACGTGGTGGGTATTTTCGACACCGGAACCGTGAGCCTCGACCGGTCGCTCGTGCAGATTGTGCTGCCGGAGTTTCGGCAAGCCTGGAGCCTGGCGCCCGACGAAGCACACGCCCTGGTGGTCGTTACCGATCGCGTGCAGACGAGCCTCGATCTGGCGCGGCGGGTGGCCGCGGTGGCGGACGGCTGGAAGACCCTCGACTGGAAAGCCCTGATGCCCGACGCCGAACAGTTCATGGCCCTCAAGATGGCCGGAAACTGGCTGTTCTTTGCAGTCATTTCCGTCATCGTCATTTTCAGCGTGGTCAACGCCTTCATGATGACGATCTTCGAACGCACCCAGGAGTTCGGCATGTTGAAGGCCATCGGCATGCGTCCGGGCAGGATCCTGTTCGGATTGCAGGTGGAGGCGGTCTGGCTGTGGGCACTGGGCATGGCCATTGCCCTGGCAGTCGCCACGGCCATGATCGTGGCGCTGGGAACCTGGGGCATGCCGTTGCCCATCGACGCCGACGAGCTGTTGGCCTCCATGCACATGCCCGATCGCCTGTACCCGGACTTCAGCCGCGACGCCGCTTTGATTTCCGG
Organism: Candidatus Azophilus sp.; assembly: GCA_965221465.1. Taxonomy (GTDB): domain Bacteria; phylum Pseudomonadota; class Gammaproteobacteria; order Pseudomonadales; family Azotimanducaceae; genus Azophilus. The sequence continues at coordinate 2,526,050 of OZ244892.1, read as the reverse complement.
CATCGCGCTGTTTGCGGGCACGCAACTGGCGCTGCTCGTCCCGTCCCTGCGGCTCTGGCGGCTGCGTTGCGTCGAGGCGCTGAGGGTGCAGGAATGACGACTCGACGGCCCAAATCCGCGGAATCCATGTTGAACGCTCGCGAACCCGATTCAGTCGACGACCCGGTCGACGAGCAGGAGGTCGTGACGCGATGCCGCTGAAACTGCTGTTCCAGTTATCCGTGCGAAACATCCTGCGTCACAAGCGGCGCAACGGCATGCTGATGGCTGCGATCGTCGTCGCCGTGGGTGCGGTGGTCTGCACCAGCGCACTCATCCGCGGCTTCCAGCACGACATGGCGGATGCGGCGGTGGCCAATCTCACGGGCCACGTGAAGATACTGGCGCCCGGTTACCTGGACGACCCCAATATCGAAAAGAGCTTCGCACTCGCGGAGACCTGGCAGCCGGACGTCGACGACGAGGAACTCGCCGGATGGGCGGCCCGGGTACGGGTGCCGGCGGTGATCATGAGCGAGCGCGGCACACGGGGCGTGCAGTTCGTCGGCATCGACCCGGCTCAGGAACACATTTCGTTTATCGGCAGCGCGGCGGTCGAGGGCGAACGCCTCGCGGATGCTGCGGACGGCCGCATTCTGATCGGGCGTGCGCTGGCGGAGCAGCTCGAGACCGCGGCGGGCCGCCGCCTCGTCATCATTACCCAGGGCCACGACGGCTTGAACCGCGAATCCGGGTTTCGCATCGCCGGTCTCTTCGATGCGGAAGGCGCCGGCCTCGAGAAAAGGTTCGTGTTCACCGGCGTCGATACCCTGCAGCAGATGGTCGGCGCCGATGTGTATACGGAGATTTCCATCCGGTTGCGCCGCGACCCGGTGCTTTTCCAGTTGAAGGCGAGCCTGGTGGAGTTCTTCACGGGTCTCGATGTACTCAACTGGCAGGAACTGGAACCCCAGGCGGCAGCCATGTTCGTCTTCGCGGATTCCGCATTCTTCATCTGGTACTTCATCATGATGGGCGCGCTCGTGTTCGGGCTGGTCAATACCCTCGTCACCTCGGTGATGGAGCGCGTGCGGGAACTGGGCATGCTGCGGGCGCTTGGCATGCGGTCCCGTGGCGTCGTCGCACAGGTCGTCCTGGAGTCGAGCGTACTGATGCTGATCGGCGTGGCGGCCGGCATCGCGGCGGGTTGGCTGGGCGTGCTCGCCATGGGCGATGGCATCGACCTGACGCAGTGGGCCGAAGGGGTCGAGGCGTTCGGCATGCGCGGTAATCTGGCGCCCATGCCGCTTGCGGACGATATTGTTCTTATCGGCGTGATGAGCGTGGTGCTGGGTGTGATCGCAAGCCTCTACCCGGCGATGCGCATTGTCAGGATCAAACCACTGGAGGCGCTCAGGCGATGAACAACGATGCAGTCGCGGTCTGTTCGGGCATATCTCGTACCTACCAGGAAGAGTCGGTGCCCGTGCATGCGCTGCGGGGCGTGGACTTCACGTTTACCCGGGGCGATTTCGTCAGCCTTGCGGGGCCGTCGGGCTCGGGAAAGTCGACCCTGCTGAATATCCTGGGGGGGCTCGACCGGCCCGACACGGGGACGGTTACGGTGGACGGGGTGGCGCTGAACGACCTCAACGAGACGCAGCTTTCCGATCTGCGGCTCGCCAAGATGGGCTTCGTCTTTCAGTCCTACAACCTGATACCGGTGCTCTCGGCCCAGGAAAACGTCGAGTTCATCATGCAATTGCAGGGCGTTGCGCCCGCCGAGCGTGCGGAGCGGGCCGTGGCCACCCTGGCTGCCCTCGACATGGCGGAACTGGCCCATCGCCGCCCTGGCGAGCTTTCCGGCGGCCAGCAGCAGCGGGTCGCCATCGCTCGCGCCATTGTCACCGACCCGGTGCTGCTGCTTGCCGACGAGCCGAGCGCCAACCTCGATTCGGCCACCACCGAAGATCTGCTGCGGCTGCTGAAGCGGCTGAACGAGGAACGGGGCGTCTCCGTGCTGACCGCCACCCACGACCCCATGGTGATGAAATACGCCCATCGCCAGGTGAACCTGAGGGACGGCGCCATCGTCGAGGACTCGGCCGCCGCCGGCGTGTGAGCGGCTGTCCGCGTGCTCGTCTCGGCGCGTCGGGTTCCAATCACGCGTCGAGGTTGTTCGGAACTGAGCTTGGCGGTGCAGTAAAGCAAGATGGGCAGGTCGTCGTGAAGACCGGTGAACGCAGCCGTCTTCAGGTTGTACCGGCGCATTGGTCGGTAACACTGTCATTTGCTCTGCTTGTGGCACAACCGGTTCTTGCGCTGGAATTCGATGCCCGTATCAAGGCGTTCGGCACCGTTGCGGCGTTGCCGGAACACGATGTGCAGCGCGTTCTCGACGAATCTCCCGCGCTGGATTCGAACCTCGACCTGAGGCTCATGTTTCGAGAATACGCGGGTCCGTTCGAGTTCATCGTCGACCACACTGTCACCATGACATCGGGAGACTCGTTCGCGTTTCTCAATGCGCCGGGGGCGACCCTCGACCAGACCCCGGCGGGGGACGCAGGCCGCGCCTTCGATCTGACCTGGGAAATCGAAGACGGGTCGCGTCATCGCACCTGGCACCGGTTCGACCGCCTGGCGATTCGTTATCGGCGGGCGGACTGGTCGGTGACCCTCGGCAGGCAGGCGGTGAGCTGGGGAGGCGGCCTGGTGTTCCAGCCGATGGGGCTCTTCACGCCGTTTGCGCCGACCACCGTCGACCAGGAGTACAAGCCGGGGGACGACCTGTTGTTGATCGAGCGCCTTTTCGCCGACGGCAGCGATATCAACCTGCTGCTGGTCGGGCGCAAGGACGAGACCGGCGAACTCGACCGGGATTCGTCGAGCGCCGCCATCAAGTGGCATGGCTTCGTTGGCCAGTCGGAATTGGAGTTCGTGGCGGCGAGGCATTATCGGGACGAGGTTCTGGGCATCGGTGCGCGGGTTCCCATCGGTGGTGCGCTGGCGCGTGCCGACATCGTCGCCACCCGGGTGCATGGGTCGGGATGGAAACTCTCGGGCATCGTCAATGTCGATCATACCCTCGCGTTCTTCCAGGGGACTGCCCAGGTATTCGCGGAGTTCTTTCACAACGGTTTCGGCGTTCATGACCTGCCGGAAACGCCGCTGGCGCTGCCGGCGGACCTGGTGGCGCGGCTCGGACGCGGCGAGGTATTCAACCTGATGCGCGATTATCTGGCAGTCGGCGCGAACATCGTATGGCATCCGCTCTGGTCGCAGTCGCTGGCGCTGATCGGGAATTTGCAGGACGGCAGCGCACTGCTGCAGACTTCCGTCGTGTACGAACCCGGCGAGCGCCAGCGAGTGCAGGTGGGCTGGCTCGAGCCGCTCGGTGGCGCGGGTGACGAATTCGGCGGCGTTCCCCTTGCAGGCGATGCACTGACCCGGGGCGGCGCCAGCACGCTCTTCGTGCGCTGGGCCTACTATTTTTGAGCCGCGGAACTCGCTCGGCGTCCGCAGCAGGAAGTCGGTGAGATACGCGGGCTAGATGCGCGGCACCCCGAGTTCATCGAAATGCTTGACCAGGTCGGCTCCGGCGGTGCGCGGGTTTACCTTGCGGTCGATTCTGGCGATTTTGCCGGCCGGGTCGATGAAGTAAGTCCAGCGATTCGCAAGACCGAGCATGGACAATACGCCGTAAGCCCGGGAGACGGAGCGGTCGGCGTCCGCCAGCACGGGAAAATTCGCCTCGTTCTTCTCGGCAAACGCGGTATTGGTTTCCAGCGAATCGACGCTCACCATGAAATAGGCGACATCGAAATTGCCGATTTCTGCGGCGCTGTCACGCAACGCCTTGCACTGCAGGGTTCAGCCCCCGGTAAATGCCTTCGGAAAAAACGCCAGCACGACATGCCGGCCTCGGTAGTCGGCCAGCGAGTGCATGTTTCCGTCGCTGCCCGCCAGGCTGAAGGCCGGCGCCTCGTCGCCAACCTCCGCCGGGAGCGCTGCGCTCGACAGCATCGAGCCTGCGACCATCGCGGCCCACCTGCAGAATTGAAGCCCGAATCTCATCGGCAAGCTCCTTTTTCGGTGAAGACGCCACGGAGTCGTTTTCCGCTAACCCCGCCTGACGTGCCAATATGACAGAATCGGACGCCGCCGTGAACAGTGTCATCCGGCACCAGCTTTCGTCGCGACGGCGCCGAGGCTACGGGTAAGCGCGGCCGCGCGGACCGAAAGCCGGAGCAGGCAGACTCGAAAATTTGTCAAACCGGCTGGGGGAAGCCTTCAGTCGAGGAGCGAGAAGGGACACCCCTCGCCTGCGGCCCACACGGCCGCGCATACGCGAGTGCATCGGCGTCCCCAGCAGGAAGTTGGTGACGGACGCGGGCGAGCGCCGTTCGCAGCCTTTGGAGCCATTGGAGCCGTTGCCATTGGGGAAGTCTAGTAGTAATTTCTGAAATGTCAGAATTGCAGGTATGACTACCCATGGAGTTCTCGAGGATTACCGCACGCGGGCAAACGACGATTCCCAAACGGGTTCGCGAGGCCGCGAACCTGCGTGAGGGGGATGTACTGGCGTTTGAAGTCGAGGGCGACCACCTGGCAGTGCGCAAGGTGGGGGCGCGAGTGGGCGGCGACGCTTATCTTCTCGGCTTCTCCGAAACGCTCGAGGAGTGGGCTTCCTCTGAAGACGAAGAGGCCTGGCGTGATCTGTGAGCCGCTCGACGTCGTCGTCGTACCATTCCCCTTCGTGGACCGGAGCGCGGACAAGCGACGGCCCGCGCTGGTTGTCTCTTCGACGGAATTCAATCGCTCCCACCGTCAGCAGGTGCTGGCGATGATCACATCGACCCGGAGCCACTGGCCGAGCGACACGGACATTCGAGATTGGAAGCAGGCGGGTCTGGATATTCCCTGCAAGGTACGCCTGAAACTGTTCACACTCGACCGGACGCTGATCGTGCGCAAGGCAGGCACCCTGGCCAAAGCGGATGGCGACGCGGTCAGGAAAGCGCTTTGCCGATACCTCTCCATCGACTGAGCCGGCGCGAGATTGCCGTCGGTCCATTCGGTGGCCAGGCAACCGGGCGCGCACAATCGGCTGCCGGCGGTTGCCTGTCTAATCGCGGCGATCCGTCGCGGGCGCCAGTTCCAGGGTCACCCGTTGCGCATCGTTGCCGACTGCCCGGGCACGCGCCACCTCCAGGTCGTAGACGATTTCCGGAGCTGCAACGGTGTCCCCGCCGCGGCTCAGCACGCCACCGCCTTCGGCGCGCACCAGCGACGCGTCGAAATCGTAGTCCAGAGCCGACCCCGCCAGCGAGATCGGCGTGCCGCTTTCAGCGTCGGTCAAGGTGGCGGGGTCGCCGCTGGCGCGCATGGCCACGATCTCGTTGTCCTCGTTGAACCGAACCACGACTTCCCGGCCGGCGATCGCTCGGCTGCCCTGGGTTGCGACCACGTTGCCGGTGTAGGTGGTCTTGCGCTCGTCCAGCAGCATTTCGAAGCTGTCGGCCTGAATCTCGATGGCTTGTGCCGAGGCGGCATCGGCAAGCACCGTGAGCAACAGGACGGATAACATCGCGCTGCCGTTCAGAGCACAGAGGCGCCGCCGGACTCCTCGGCGGCGGCAACGTTGGCGCGGCGAGCCTCGACGAGTTCCGGGCCGATGCGGTCGAGTTCGTCCAGCGACCAGAGCCCGTCGTCTTTGTCGAACCGCTTGATGACCGCCGGTTGCTGCATGATGGCCACGGCGCCGCCGCCCGTGTGAAAGATTTCGCCGGTGATCCCCGCCGCCTCTTCGCCGCAAAGCCAGACGACGATGGGCGCCACGTGCTGAGGGCCGCCCTGGTCGAGGTCCGATTTGCCGACATCCTCGCCGCGGTCCTCCCGGAGCGAAATCGTCATGCGCGTCAGCGCGCCGGGAGAGATGGTGTTGACGGTGCAGCCGTACTTGGCCATTTCCAGCGCCAGAACCCGCGAGAAACCGGCAATTCCGGCCTTGGCGGCGCCGTAATTGGTCTGCCCGAAGTTGCCGAGCAGGCCCGAGACGCTGGAGAAGTTGACGATCCGGCAACCGGTGCGCCCGGTCTCGCGAATGTACTTCGCGAACGGCCGCGAGCAGCAATAGTGGCCTTTCAGGTGCACGGCGATTACCGCATCCCAATCTGCTTCCTCCAGGTTGAAGATCGACCGGTCGCGCAGGATGCCGGCGTTATTGACCAGGATGTCCATACCACCGAAGGCATCGAGGGCGGATTGCAGCAGGCTCTCGCCGCCGGCCACATCGGCGACCGACTCGGTATTGGCGACTGCCCGGCCGCCCCCTGCCCGAATTTCCGCCGCCACCTCGTCGGCGATGCGCCCGGCGCCGGTGCCGTCAGCCGCACCGCCGAGGTCGTTGACGACAATGCTCGCACCTTCCCCTGCCATCATGAGCGCAATCTCCCGGCCGATTCCCCGGCCCGCGCCCGTCACTACCGCCACCTTGTCGTCGAGTCGTCCCATGGTCGTGTCCGCTGGTTGAAATTGCGCGTAGTGTAACGTTCCAATGCCTGCCGGGGCGATGCCCCCGTACGACAGGGGCGACCGTAAAGCGGTGCCCGGGTGCGAACGTGCCTCGCTTGCAATCGTGACCCGTCAAAACGCGCAGACTCTGGCCAGGGCGCAACACGGCCATCGGCAGATAGAAGGCGGTTCGACGCGCGCGGGTATACCCCGAGGCTGTTGTTCGTCGATTGCCTATCGATATCGGGCTGGGATTCAGAGGCGACGTTCGCAGTATGATCGTGCAGTACTGGCGAGCGAGACGGGAGCGCAGGTTCCGATGAAGGCTGAAATTTCCCAGGGAAGCGGCGCGGCGACGACACTGGCGGGCGACGGTTCCGTTCAGTTGCTCGAGGAGGTGCTCGCCGACGGCGTGGACCATGCAGCGGTCTTGCTGCGCCACTCCGCACGAGAATACAACCGGGACATTCACGACCTCGAGAACCCGCTGACCGACGAAGGGCGTGAACTCTGCCGGCGGTTCGGCGAGAAGCTCGACAAGTCATTGACGCTGCGCGGCTACCACAGCCCGGCCGAGCGCTGTGCGGAGACGGCGGAACTGATCGTGGATGCCCATCGGTCACAGGGCGGCGGTGCGACCCGCTGCCGGCCGGTGGAGGGGCTCGGCGTCTTCTACGTGCTCGACCAGATGAAGATGTGGCGAGCGCTGGAGGAGGCCGGCGGCATGGTCGGCTACTTGCAGTCCTGGTTCGAGGGCACGTTTCCCGAAGACGTCATGGTCCCGGCGGACGTCGCGGCCCGGCTGGTGCTCCGGGTGATGACGGGCAAGCTGGCAACACCCGCCGCCCGGCCGCAAGTGGATATTCTCATCACCCACGACATCACCCTGCACCTGCTGCGCAACCGCCTGCTCGGCGAACCCGTGGAGGGCCCGGAAGTCGAGTACCTGGATGCGCTGGTGGCATTCCGGCGGGACGGGGCTTTCTGGCTGCGCAGCCGCCACGGGCCGGCGCGACAGGTCGATTGCGACCATTGAATTCCAACCAATACCCAGGGGACCGGCGCGTCGCTCGGCACATCTGCTATGGTCCGGTCATGGGTGTGCGCTATCTATAAGGCCAATGCCCGGCAGGTTGACGAACGGCTCAATGAGGTGTTGGGCAAAGACGGGTAACCACCACGGTCTCGTGATCGAAGCCAGTCTCCAGTAGGGTAACCAGGGCATGTCCGAATGGGTCATTCAGTCGAAAATCGCGCCACCGACGCCACCGCGCTCGCCTGCGAGGCGAAAGCGCCTGGTCGAACGGCTGAATCGGGCGCTCGAGCGCCGCGTCACGGTGCTGCACGCGCCGGCCGGGTTTGGCAAGACCTCCCTGCTGGCCGACTGGCACCACGAACTGAACGCGCGCGCCATCCCGAACGCCTGGCTATCGCTCGACGACAACGACCGGGATTTGGTTCAGTTCCTGCGTTATCTGATGGAGGCGTTGAGAGCCGGCGGGATGGCGTCAGGGGCGCAGCTACTGTCGCCTCCGAGCGCAGTCGCCAGTGCAACCGACGGGGCGATGATGGACGCAGTATTGACCGAAATCGCCAAATGCGAGGATGAGGGCGTCATCATTCTGGATGATTTTCATCGCGCCGACAGCCCGGAGAACTGTCGGGCGCTGAACCAGATGCTGTCGCGCCTTCCACCAAACATGCATATCGTCATCAGTGCCAGGGAGTTTCCCGCCGCGCTGTCGCTCGCAGACCTCCGGGCACGGGAAGAACTGGTGGAAATCGACCACGGCGCACTGCAGTTCTCAAAGCGGGAAATAGAGGCCTGGTTGGGGCTCCTCATGGACGATGGCACGTCCAGCGACTGGTCTACTCGAGTGCATGGGCGCACCGAAGGTTGGCCGATCGCCTTGAGTACCGTGCATCGCTGGTTGATGGAGGGAACGCCACCGCTTGCAGTACTGGACCAACTGTCGGGACGCAACGCCGATCTCTCCGATTACTTTGTGGAGCAGGTGTTCGACCAACTCGAACCGTCGTTGCAGGTATTCTTGATGAAGACCTCGATCGTGGAGCGAATCAACGGCGACCTCGCCAACCTGCTGTGCGAAGCAGACGATGCCTGGTCGACGCTGGAGGAACTCGAGCGCCGGGATCTGTTCCTGGAGAACCTCGATCGTGAACGCGTCTGGTACCGCTACCATCGGCTGTTCGCGGAATTCCTCCAGGAGAGGGCTCGTCGCCGCCTCGATGGCCAATCGGCGCGTTTGCACCGCCTCGCCTCGGGCTGGTTTCGGGAGCAGGGGCTCATCACCGAAGCCATTCAGCATGCGCTCGCCTGCAGGGAACCGGAAACGGTGGCCGACCTCTTCGAATCCATCGGCGGATGGCACTACGCGCTAAAGGGCCATGTCGGCGTACTCGAACGGGCGCTCGCGATCGTTAACGAGCCAACGCCCATAACCTATCCGAGACTCTGGCTCGGCAAAATTTTCCTGATGGTGCGCCGGGGAGAAGTGGAACAGGCCGATTCCCTGTTCGATCAATGGACGTCCCGGCTGACCGACAAGGCGGCCGGCGACCCGGAAATCAATAGCGAACTGGCGATCATGCGCAGCCTGCTGAACCGCTACACGGACCAGGAAGTCAGCGAAGCGGAACTCGAAGGGCTGGAGCGCCTGAGCGGGCTTCTGCAACCGGGCAACGATCTGATGCACGCCGTTCGCTGCAACCTGCTTTGCGTGATGCACGCCCAGCGCGGCGATTTCGACGCCTGCATGGCAGCAGGCGACAAGGCGATTCGGCACTTTCGGGCCATGGGCTCGGTGTTCGGCGAGACCTTCATCTACTTCCACGAAGGCTACGTTTGCATGGAGCAGGGCAGGCTGCGCGACGCCGAGGCGCTCTACGGCGCGGGCCGCGACCTGGCCCTCGAGCACTTCGGAGAAGGAAGCGATCTTACGGCCATTGCCGGCGCCTTTCTTGCCGAGACGGCCTATGAGCGGAACGATCTGGCCGAAGCCGGGCGCCTGCTGGATTTCGCGCTGCCGCACATCGAACGATTCGATGCCTGGCTGGAAGTGTATGTGGCCGGGTACACAACCGCCATGAAGCTCGCCTGGTTCAACTCTCGAGGGGAATCGGTGCAAGAGTTCGGCGACCGAGCTCGGGCAACGGCGGAAAACCGCGGCCTGCCGCGATTGCGCGCCATCATCGACCTGCAGCAACGGCAACTCGATTTTCTGGGCGGAGACCTCGCAGCCGATGGCGAGCCGAGTGAAACGGAGCAGCGGCCCAATCCCGGCATGGCGACCCATCTGACGTTACAGCGCCTGCAAACGGGGGTTCAATCCCGCTCCTGGATGCGGTCCGGCAATGTCGAGCGGGCGCTTGCACTGTTGCAAGACCACCGTCAGCGATGCCGAAAGGCCGGCCTCATCCGCTCGTTCGTCTCGCACTCCATTCAGCTGGCTGCCGCGAATTGGGCACGAGGCACGCAAGACGCGGCTGTGGCTGCCTTCGAAGAGGCACTCGCACCGTCGCTCTTCGAGGGCATCAAACGACCCTTCATCGACGAAGGGGCGGTGTTGGCAAGAATCATCGGCGCCTTGACCGTGGCGTCGGAGAGCCAGCGCGGCAACCGGATCAGAGACCGCTTTCTGGGCGAACTGGCCATGGAGATTGACGATTCGGGCTTTAAAGGCCAGGGCGATGCGGACCAACTGACGCGCCGGGAACTCGAGGTGTTGCGCCACCTGATTCAAGGACGCTCGAACCGGGAAATTGCCGACGCGATGCCGGTATCCGTCAACACGGTGAAGTTTCACCTGAAGAACATCTTCGAGAAACTTGGCGTCAATTCGCGAAAGGATGCCGTGTCCGCCGGTCTGCGCGGTGGGCGCTTCTAGCCGGCATCCGTCACCGACTTCCTGCTGCGGGCCAATCTCTTTTCGCCAGTCGGTTTCAACCCGACTACCCGGTTTTACCCATGCCCCTACCCGTAGCAGGTGTTAACGGCAACCCAAAGCCGTTGATAGTGTGACCGCCTCCGAGTTTTGGCGATGAGAGGTACAGGTGCGCATCGGGGTCGATGTCGGCGGAACCAACACGGATGCTGTCGTCATGGACGGCAAGCGGGTTCTGACCACCCACAAGACGCCCACCACCCCGGGGCTCAGTGACGGAGTTTTCAAAGCCATCGGCACGGTGTTGGCCCGATCGGGCATCGATGCTGCCGACATCGACCAGGTCATGATCGGCACAACCCATTTCACCAACGCCTTCGTCGAGCGGCGCGGCCTCCTGCCGGTAGGCATACTGCGCATCGCGCTGCCATCTTCCCGTGGCGTGCTGCCGCTCAGCGATTGGCCGCAAGACATCGCCAGGGCTGTCGATGGCCAGCACCATTTGATACGCGGCGGCTACCGGTTCGACGGAAGCATCGCCGATGAACTCGATGAGGGCGCGGTAGCCGGCGCCGCACGGGCGGTGCGCGACGCCGGGCTGCAGACGGTGGCGATCACCGGCCTTTTCTCACCGGTTAATGCGGCCATGGAACAGCGGGCGCGGGAGATCGTGCTAGGCGAGGCACCTGACCTTGCCGTCACCCTGTCGTCGAAGATCGGGCGCATGGGCATCCTCGAGCGGGAGAATGCGGCGGTCATGAACGCAAGCCTTGCCGCGCTTTCCCGGGAAGTGGTCGGCTCGTTCAGTTCCGCGCTCGAGCGTTTGAACATATCCGCGCCGTTCTTCATCAGCCAGAATGACGGCACGCTCATGAGCTCGGCAACCGTCGAGCGATATCCGGTGCTCACCTTTGCCTCCGGGCCGACCAACAGCATGCGCGGCGCGGCCTACCTCTCTGGCCTCGAGGACGCGCTCATCGTCGATATCGGCGGCACGACCACGGACATCGGCATGCTGGTGAACGGCTTCCCTCGGGAGTCGTCGCTGACGGTGCGGATTGGCGGCGTGCGCACCAACTTCAGGATGCCCGACGTGCTGGCACTAGGCCTCGGCGGGGGTTCCTTGGTCACGGCGACGGGGCCGGAAGTCGAAATCGGGCCCAAATCCCTCGGTTACCGGCTCACTCAGGAGGCAATGGGGTTTGGTGGCCAGACGCTCTGTGCCACGGACTTGGCGGTCGCTGGCGGCTATGCAGAAGTCGGTGACCGGTCACGGGTTGCGACCCTGCCAAAACGGACGATCGAGGCGGGCATCGAATGCATTCACGAGATCATAGCCGACGGCGTCGACCGGATGAAAACCAGTGCGGAATCGAAGCCCATGGTGCTGGTCGGCGGTGGCTCGGTGCTGGTCCGGGACGAGATTCCGGGCACTTCGCAGACCATCATCCCGGAACATGCCGATGTCGCCAACGCCATCGGTGCCTCGATCGCCCAGGTCAGCGGCGAGACCGACCGAGTCTTCGCCTATGAGACAACCGGCCGCGAAGCGGCACTGGAGACGGCCGTCCGAGAGGCCAGGGAGCAGGCCGTGGAGATGGGCGCCGATGCCGAATCGCTCGAGACACTCGATCTGGAGGAGATGCCGCTGGCCTACATGCCGGGCGGGGCGGTGCGCATTCGCGTCAAGGTGGCGGGCGATCTGGCGATGGGCAGTCGCGAGCGTTCGAACAAGTGCGGCTAGACCATGCGCATTGAAGCGGAGGACCTGACGCACATCGCGACCGGCGCGGCTTTCCTCGGCACCGGCGGGGGCGGCGACCCCTACGTCGGCCGGCTTCTGGCCATGAATGCGGTGGAGCAGTTCGGGATGCCAGACGTCGTCGATGCCGAAGCGCTGCCCGACGACGCGCTGGTGTTCACCATCGCCATGCTGGGCGTGCCGACTGTGCTCGGCGAGAAGGCCGCTTGCGGTGACGATGTGGATCTGGCAGTGAAGCGTCTCGAACAGCGGCTGGGGCGCAAGGCCGATGCCTTGATCGGCATCGAGATCGGCGGCATCAATTCGCTCTTGCCGATAATGGCCGCCGCCCGTCTGGGGCTGCCGCTGGTCGATGCTGACGGTATGGGCCGAGCCTTTCCCGAATTGCAGATGACCACGTTCAACGTCGGCGGCGTGTCCTGCACACCCCTGGCCATGACAGACGACCACCTCACATCGGTCGTCGTCGACGCGGGGGATGCGAAGTCCGCCGAAGACCTGGTTCGGGTCGCCTCGGTGCAACTCGGCTGCAGCGTGGTGCTGTCGAGCTATCCGATGTCCGGCCGCGACCTGAAGCGCACTGCCGTCAAGGGCACCCTGACGCTTGCCCGCGACATCGGTCGGACGCTTGCCCGCGGTCGCAAGGAGGGCGAACCGGTGCAAACGCTCGTCGAGTATCTGCGCACGACGCCCTACTACAACCGATGCAGGATTCTGCACGACGGCAAGGTGCGGGACATTCGCCGGGAAACGAAAATGGGGTTCTCCGTTGGGCATTGCCAACTGGCGGCGCTGGACGGCTCCGGTTCGGTGATGGAAATCTCCTTCCAGAACGAGCATCTCATCGCTCGGCAGGACGGACGCGTCAAGGCGATCGTACCGGACTTGATCTGCCTGGTGGACCGGGAAACGGGGGAACCGGTCCCGGTGGACGGCCTGAAGTACGGCCAGCGGCTCGAGGTGATCGCCACCAGCGCCGCACCCATCATGCGAACGCCGGAGTCGCTGGCCATTTTCGGCCCCCAGGCATTCGGGCTGGAAGAGCCTTTCGTGCCCCTGGAAGACATTGAAGATTGAGGAGGACGGCCATGATCATCGAACTGATAACGCCGATCGTAACGCGAGGTGTGCGTACCCTCGACGACGTCCGGCCCCTGGCGCACAGCAACCTGCAGATCACCCACAGCCTGCTCGACAGCGGCCCGTCGTCGATCGAGTCCAGGTTCGATGAAGCGCTGGCCGTGCCGGATACGCTCAAGCGGGCCATGCAGGCGGAAATCAACGGTGCCCACGCCGTGGTCATCGACTGCATGGGCGATCCCGGCCTGCACGCTTGCCGGGAGGCGGTGTCGATCCCGGTGCTGGGCGCCGGACAGACGGCCATGCATTTGGCCAACCTCCTGGGCAACCGGTTTGCGTTCATCACCGTGCTCGACCGCATCAGGCCGATCATCGAGGACTTGATTGGCGCCTATGGAATCCGGGACAAGTACGCATCTTTCCAAGCGGTCGACATCCCGGTGCTGGATTTGTCTCACGACACCAAAGCGCTGAATGCAGCGCTCGCGGAGAAAGCGCTGCTATCGATAGAGCAGGACGCCGCCGACGTGGTGGTGCTCGGCTGCACCGGCTTTCTCGGCTGCGCTGACGCCATGCGCGAGGCCCTGATGACGGCTGGGTACGAAGTGCCGGTCATTGACCCCATACCGGCCGCAATCGGCATCGCCGAGGCGTTGGTCAAGGCCGGGCTCAGCCACAGCAAGCGCACGTACTCGACACCGAGCGCCAAAGCTGTCAAAGGATACGAGTTGCCAAAAGCAAGTTGAGGCTTTCGCGCGATTCGACATCGCCTATGTCAACAGCGCGCTGACCGAACACGGTTGCCACGGCGCAACACCCGTCGGCGCTTACGGCTACGATAGGCGTCAGAGCGAGCCCTAACAGCGCCGCATACACGCACCGCACACCGGTTCTCTCCCAGTAGCTGTCAGGTGTTCCTTGCGCGCCCTCGTTCCGGTGCGCCGGGTTCGATAATGCCATGCACTTTGGCATCGTAGACGTGTTGACGCAGGCGCGGTAGGTCAACAGGCAGTTGGACCGGACTGCCCCCAATATCAACACTGAATTGACCGAAGCTCAGTCGCAACGACACAACGGCCGGGCGACCTACCCGGAAGATCGAAACAACCTACCCGGTACAGGTGTTCTTTGCCCCTTGGAGGATTGATAGGTTCGCAGTCGGCATCATCACCAACGATCCGATGGAGGGACCCATGAACACCTTGAATGGTCGCGCAATGTCGGTTATCGCTGCGCTCGCGTGGCTGCTCTCCGTGGGTGCAGGCGCCCAGTCCTCCGACGCGCGTCTCGTCGAAGAAGTGGTCGTGACCGCCCAAAAGCGCGAACAGTTCCTTTCCGATGTGGGCATCGCGGTTACGAGGTTCTCGGGCGACGATGTGCGTCGGCTCGGCATCCTGGAGCCGGTTGATCTCGCCGCGCAGACGCCAAACCTGAACATCAACAACACGTTCGGCACCGGCATCGCCAACGTCAGCATTCGCGGCATCGGCCTGAACGATTATGCCGTCAACAACAACCCGGCCGCCGGGATTTACGTCGACGACATCTATCTGGTTTCACCGGCGATGCTCAATTTCCAGTTGTTCGACATCGAAAGCGTCGAGGTGCTCAAAGGTCCGCAGGGCACCCTGTATGGCAAGAACACCACCGCCGGCACAGTCAAGTTTGCCAGCCGCAAGCCCGGTGCCGAGGCAGAGGGATACGCCACGGTCGAATACGGCAGAAAAGACCGTTTTCTGCTCGAAGGAGCCGTCGGCGGGGAAATCGCCCCGGGATTGGGCGTGCGCGTCGCCGCCCAGACGGTTCAGCAAGGCAAGGGATTTCAATCGAACAGGACGACAGGCAAGGATGTCGGAGAGATCGACCGAACCGCCTGGCGCGTCATCCTCGATTGGGGGCTCAGCGACGCCGTCGAGGTGGTGATGAAGGTGCACGGAGGACAGGACAAGTCGGATCCGCCCCTGCTGAACGTAAACAACATTCTGGACCCCACCGATGACATCTTTTTCGATGACGAATTCAGTTCGGCGGGCGGCGGCCCCTTGCGCCAGGACGTCGAGAGCTTCGGGGGATCGCTGTCGGTCGATTGGCAGGTGACGGATCTGTGGTCGATCACCTCGGTGACCGGCTATGAGGACTATTCCCGGTTCTATCAGGAAGACCGCGACGGCTCGGCACTGATACACTTGGACGGCTTCTACGACAACGACATCGAACAGTTTTCACAGGAAATCAGGGCGACCTACCTGGGCGAAGGACTGGTCCTGATCCTCGGCGGATTCCTGGGTTCCGATGAGGTCGATACCCGCGACCAGTTCGATGCCCGGCACTTGCTGCCGCTGTTCGGGCTCGGCGGAACCAACGCGGTCGGCAACTTCTACAACCAGGAGTCGGACACGAAAGCCCTGTTCGCCCACACCGAGTGGCGCCTCGACGATAGCTTTCGATTGAATCTCGGGCTGCGCTACACCGACGACCAGAAGGATTTCTCCAACGCCTTCACCTTTATCGTTACGCCCGATCCGGCCACAGGCGGCGGGGCCCTGTGCCCGCTTCGACCGGCCGGAGACCCGGCAGTCGTGGGGGTTTTCGATGGCGTGCAGACCGGGTGCTTCCCTCCGGTCGCCAACGAATACGATGTCAGCGACCTGTCCGGGAAAGTGGGGATCGACTTCACCGGCATCGACGATACGCTCATCTATGCGAGCGTCAGCAAGGGTTTCAAGTCCGGCGGCTTCCAAGGCCAGTTGACCTTCAATCCGGCGGATCTCGGCGGCTTCGAAGAAGAAAACCTGTACGCGTACGAAATTGGCTTCAAGTCCCGGTTTGCGGATGGGCGGGTGCAGTTGAACGGGGCCGCTTTCCTCTACGATTTCGAGGACCTGCAGTTCTACGGCCCCCTGTTCGATTCACCGTTCGGCCCTCTTTTCGGAATCGACAACGCCGGCAATGCGGAAGTGATGGGGGCCGAGCTGGAACTGGTCTGGCTGGCGGCAGCGGGGCTCGACATCCATGTTGGGCTCGGCGTCCTGGACACCGAATTGACGTCGTCGTTCCTGCCCGGCGTGGCCAGGGGCAGCGAGTTACCCAACTCCCCCAATATCAACTTCAACACGCGGCTCAACTACGGCTGGCGCTTCGGCAACGGCTCGCACGGTGGCCTGCTGGTTGCGATTGCCTACAAGGACGACGTGACCTACGACATCGTCCGGCAGCCTGCGGAAACGCTGGAGAGCGGGTACTGGCTGGTGGACGCACGGCTCGACGTCTCGGGTGCGCGAGACAAGTGGTCCGTTTACCTGTGGGCCAGGAACCTCACGGACGAGCGCTATCGGACCCAGGTGCTCACCAGCAGCATCGGCTTCGGCGAATCCTGGGGACAGCCGGCCACCTACGGCGTTGGCGTTTCGGTCAACTGGTAGCGCACGCATTGGCGCATCGACGCGACGGCTATTTCATTCAGGGTTTGCTGCTGTCGATGCGAGTTATCGCCCCCAACGCGACTCGAGGGAATCAGCCTCGAAATCGAGTTGCGGTCTCGTTGGGAAACGCAAGGGAGAACATTCGAATGAAATTGCAGACTGCAATCGTCCAGATTTCAAAGTCCGTTTTCGTGGTGCCTGGGCGGTTGGTATGCGCGAGCATTCCGCTCTTGTTTTCCATGAGTGCGTCCGCGCAAGAAGCTTCGGCGCAAGAAGGTAGCGTTCGAAATCTCACCCAGCCTTCCAGCGTGCTCGAGGAAATCGTGGTCACCGCCCGCCGCCGAGCGGAGAACCTCCAGGAAGCAGCGGTAACAGTCTCCGCACTGTCGCAGCAGCATTTGGAAAACTCCGGCTTCAGCACATTCGAGGACTACGCCATGACGGTGCCGGGTCTCTCGTTCGTCGGCAATGGCAGCCCCGAGAACAAGATCGTCTTGCGAGGCGTATCCACGGGTGTCGCCTCCCGCGACGAGGGGGCGGTAGTGGGAGTCTACATCGACGACGTGCCGGTAGGCAGCCGCCGCTTCAATCCCGATTTGAGGCTATACGACGTCGAACGCATGGAGATTCTGCGCGGCCCCCAGGGAACCCTCTTCGGCGAGGGCGCCATCGGTGGAGTCCTGCGCATGGTGCCGAACAAACCCGATCTCGACGAGACCGGCGGCAGTCTTCAACTCGGCGTTGCCGACACACGCTTTGGCGGAGTTGGCCATGAAGCCGTGGGAGTGGCCAACTTGCCCTTGAACGACAGATTTGGCATGCGATTGGTTGGCTATCGGGTGGAGGATGCCGGCTATGTGGACAACATCGCCCCTGCCGAGCCGGACAGAGATGCCGATAAACGGGAGACCTCCGGCGGCCGTATCGTGATTGCCGCCCATCCGATCGAAACGCTGGCGATCGGCGCGTCGGTGTTGTTTCAGGATTCCGATGCGGACGGCAAGGCTCAGTTCGACCCTGAACTGGGCGATTTCCTTCAGCGGCGG
This sequence comes from Candidatus Azophilus sp., assembly GCA_965221465.1. Lineage (GTDB taxonomy): Bacteria > Pseudomonadota > Gammaproteobacteria > Pseudomonadales > Azotimanducaceae > Azophilus. The sequence continues at coordinate 2,508,340 of OZ244892.1, read as the reverse complement.
AACTTCCAGGAGAAGCTTGGCGACGAATTCACGCTGGTCAATCTAACGGCCAAGCTCGATTTCCCTGGCGCCACGATCGAATCCTCCACTGCATGGTTCGACAGAACGGTCGACAACTTGCGCGACATATCGCCGCTCGTTGGGGGCTTGCCGTTGAATCTGGACGATCTCACGGAATTCGAGTCTTTCGTTCAGGAAGTCAGGCTGTCATCGACTGAACCCTTGTTCGAGGGCCGGCTGAACTGGCTGGTCGGCCTGTTCTACCGGGATGACGAGGAGTTTTTTCGCCAGGATGCCTTTGCTGCAGCTCTTGGGGGCGACGTTTTCGACTCGGACAATACGCTTGAGCGAAAGCAGATCTCCCTGTTCGGAGAAGCGGATTTCAAGCTCACCGAATCCCTGACTGCGACGGCCGGGGTGCGCTGGTTCGACATTGAACAGGACGGGCTCAACGTCAACGGAGGGCTTTTGGCTGGCTTGCCGCCCGGCGTCGAGGTGGTCGATGTCACGAACGCCCAAGAGGACGGCCTGAGCCCGAAGTTTCAGCTTTCCTGGCAGAGTACCGAGAGTGTTCTGCTCTATGCCCTGGCCTCCCGTGGTTTCCGCGAGGGTGGCCCGACGGGGCAGGGTGTTCCCCCGGACCCCGCAACGGGCGCCTCGGCGCCGACGCAATTCGATTCGGATGCGCTCTGGAACTACGAATTTGGGATGAAGACAAGCTGGATGGACAATCGGGTGACCTTGAATGGAGCAGCGTTCTACATCGATTGGAAAGACATTCAAACCAACTTCGTGCGTGCGGATGGCCATACCTTTACGGTCAATGCGGGCTCGGCTCGCAGCAAGGGGTTGGAACTGGAGCTTCGCATGCTGGCCGCTCAGAATTTGGAGTTGTTCGCCACTGCGTCTTTTGTGGATGCCCAACTGTCGGAAGACCAGCTGCCGCCTGGCGATGGCAGGTCCGGCGATCGAATCCCCGCCGTGCCGAAAACCAGCTTCGCCGCCGGTCTGGACTATTCCCGATCGCTTTCCGCAAACCTGCAAGGTTTCCTTAACCTGAATTACCGTTACGTCGGCAGCTCTTTCAACGGCTTCGCGTCCTCGACGGGCGTCAGTGCTGCAATAGCCGACAAACAACCGGCTTATCAACTGGTCAATCTGCGCCTCGGCATCGAGCATCGACGCTACCGGCTTGCGCTGTTCGCCAATAACCTTTTCGACAAGACTGCGGTGCTCTACTTCAATCGCCTGGTGGGCGACGTAAGGGTCAACTCCGAGCCACCCCGAACGCTGGGCCTTCAGTTCAGGGTGATGTTATAGGTGGTACTCGCAAATAGTCGCGATCGTCCACTCGATCTCGACATCCGAGGAGATGTGCCGCTGCGTCCGTCCGAGGAGCTGCAAAACCGCAAGGTTGAGCAGGAATCGCGATCGAGAGTCGGCCGATTCGTCATATGACCACCGTCGGCGCTCCCCTGACCGTATCGGGGAGGTCCCGGGATACGTTGCAAGCGTCGGTCAACCGGCACAATCGGCAGCGATACTGGAGATGGCGACGTCGCGCCGGCCCTGCCGAATGGCGTGGCGGTCGTGGGTGGGGGTGCAATAGCCGAGTGAAAGCCCGGTTGCCGGGTCGGCCCATGCGATTTGCCCGCCGGCGCCGTTGTGTCCGAATGCTTCGGGCGAATTTGTCTTGCCGAAGCCCCGGAAACTGCGTTTTGCGTCACCGGCAATGACAATGCCGAGGCCCCGGTTTGCCGCCGTACCGAATAGGTCGGTGAACTCGCCGCTCAATACGGTTCGCGCCCGTTGCAGCATGGCGTCTTCCCAGATGCGTTGGCCATCGAGTCCGCCGTGCAGCAGCCCCTGGTAGAACAGCGCCAGTTCGGCGGCGCTCGCGAAGGCGCCGCCGCCGGGAACGCCCACGGCGCGCACCTCCGGGCGATCGAAATTCAGCAAGACTTTTTCGGTGACCTCGGTGGGCGGTGGAGGCGGCAGCCCGAGGTCACGCCAGTCCTGGTCCGTCATCGCCTCCCCGGCGTATTCGCAGCGGGCGGCGCGGTGCCCTTCGGCCTCCGGCAGGCCGACGTACAGGTCGTCGAGGCCGAGCGGCAGGGCGATTCGTTGGCGTATGAACTCGCGAAAATCCTGGCCGGTGCGACGTTCGATGAGTTCGGCGACCACCCACATGCTCGAAGACGGGTGGTACTCGAAGCGGCTGCCCGGCGACCAGTTCAACCGCCACTGGTCGAACCGCTCGAGCCGCCGCGCCCTGTCGACCCAGTCGAGGGGCTTGAACGGTGCCGTCGGAAAGCCCGCCGTGTGGGTGAACAACTGTTGCACGCGAACTGCTTCTTTGCCGTGGCTCGCGAACTCGGGGACGATGTCGGCGACGATCTCGTCTTCGTGCAGCCGGCCTTCCTGCATGAGAATCCAGGCTGCGGCGGATATGACGGCCTTGGTGACAGAGAACACGCAGACCAGGCTGTCGTCGCGCAGGTCTCCGAAGCTCTCGAAAAGCGCCAGCTTGCCGTTTCGGGCGAGCGCCACCTGCGCACCGGAAAGCAGCCCCTCGTCAACTTCGCGGCGTGCCCGGGCGAGCAATTCCTCGACCTTGGGCCGAACCAGCCGGGCTTCCTCGATGCTCGAAATCATTGAGTCGCTGACCATTGGTTTCCTTCCGACGATGTGCGTTCGTTCGCACGAATTTCACGAGTGTCTTCCGACGCCGTCACTATCGTGGTATGCCATACTGACCTCCGTCCATGTTGACACAGGAAGTGTCGGATGTCCGAGTTGATGGATGCGCGCGACGTTGCGGGCGATGCGCTACGTTCAGCACCCAGGGCGATGCAAAGTCGATGCCGCATGAGATCTGGCAGGCGGATACCCGCGCGCGCATCAGGCGAATGACCGGTTCGTGGCTACCGTCGAGGAGAAGTACGCCAAGGTCGTCGATTGGCTGGTGAAGGACCGCGTGGAGTTGTTGGCCTTCTACGATTTCCCGGCCGTGCTCTGGAATTGACGATGGGACCTGGCCTAAAGTGGACCGATAACTCCTATTGCTCACCGTGAGTCGGCGTGTTTCAATCTTTAAACAACCCATCTAGGTAAACTGATGATGGCGAACAAGGCGCTACCAGATCGCGAGGCGCTGGAGGTTGCTTTTTTGATTCTCTCGCTTCTTCCTCAACGCGCGAGAACGGTGGATGCGATTGAGGAAGCAGCAGGAAGAGTTCCGGGAGTGAGGATGCGCCTCCTCCCCGAGGCCAGCTACGAACGGTGCACCGGCCATGACGGGCAGCCCGATGATTCCAGCAGACTCTGGCGTGCATATAAGACCCTGGAGGCACCGGGGTCGCGCGCTAGCGGCTTTGGTCTGGTTGTGCCCCAATATCCCTTGACGGAGTCTCGAGACGTCAACCGTTGCGATCTGAAGCGCTTGTCGGAGGCAGTCTGGCATGGAGTGGGCCGAGCTCTTGAAAAGGCGAAATCTCGTGCCGCCGCCTGACGATGATGTGGATGGAATTGGCAATGACAAGCAAAGCAATCGTCTTGACGGTGGCAAGGAAGAAAAAGGCGATCAGGCAAGAGAGACGACGCAGAAAGGTCGTCTGCCGCTAGAACTCCCGCCAGAAGTAATTGAGTCTCTGCCAGAAGACGTTCGGGAGGTTGTTCTCCGGGCCGCTTCTTTTTCTGGCCCATTGCCGCCATCTCCGATGTTCAGAGAATACGAGGATGTGCTGCCGGGGGCTGGAGACCGGATTCTCAGCATGGCGGAAAGGCAAGCCGCGCACAGGCAGGAATGGGAAAAGAGCGCGTTGCGATCTGCGCAAAGAGAGTCGACACGTGGTCAGTGGCTGGGTTTCCTGATTTCTATTGCGGCGCTAGGCACCGCGACCTATCTCGCAATGAACGGCCACCTCGTAATTCCCCTTTTGCTTGGTAGTGCTGGCTTGAGCGGCCTAATTGCCAACTTCATCAACGCCCTGCGTCAACGGCCGTCAGCCGATGACGACTAGGGAATCCTGCGGGATTCCCGGATTGTGTCTGGCGGAAAAGTTGGTGACGGACCCGCGCTAGCCGCCTGCGAGGCCGGTGGTTTGACGAAGGGTCTGCACAATCCATGCGTTGATGCTAACGCGCTCGGTCATTGCCGCCGATGCGACAGCCGCATGCAGTTCCGAGCCGAGCCGCAGGTTCAGCTTGCCTGAATAGGGTTTTCTGGGTTCGACCCCATCCTCCTCACACCACGCCAGATACTCGTCCACCGAGCATTCGAACTCCTTGCGCAGCTGTTTGGCTTCCGTTGCCTCGAAGGTGGCGATGGGATACGGCCCGCTATTGATCACTTTGCCGTGCAGAATTTCGGCAGAGTCGTCGAACTCCACGTTTGCCACATATCCCTTGTATTCCATCATGGCTGAACTCCAATCGCTCTCAGGAACGCCGCTATGTCACGAACGGTCGCCTTTCCGACAACCGGCCTCGGGTGCGGTCGATGAACGATGATTCTCTCCCCCTCCTTGACGAATCCGACCCTCGACCCCGACCGCTCCACGACCTCGACGCCCGCCGCCCGCAACATGGCATCGATTTCATCCCACCGGATGTCAGCCGGCGTGGGTGTTGCAAAGACCTTGTTCAAGGTCTTGCGGTGTCTGTTTCGCACGCGGGTCAAAGTACCTGCAACCTGGTACTAGATCAAGTACCAGTGTGGCTTGACTGTTGCCAACAGTTGGCAACACAGAGGGTTGACAAACGGTCGGTAGGCGCGTAGAGATTGACTGACTGCCAGGGAGGAGTGGGGTTCGTGCAATGAAGGACTCGCGAGGCTTGCCGGTTGGGTTGTCGTGGCGCTTCGTCGGTCCCATCGCATTGATTTCCATCGCACTGGCTGTCTGGGCGCAAACCAATAACGCCCCGACATTGACCGGCGCCGGCTCCGTGTCGGTGCGCCCCGACCGCAGCGCAACGGTGACGCTGTCGGCGACCGATGTCGATTCAGACCCCGACGATTCGACCCAAAGCGAGCCGGTGCAGTTGCAGGCGACGGCGCCGAGTGGCGCTCCGGCCTGGCTCGACGACTCCGGCTGGTCGGTGTCGGCGCAGCCGAACCCGCAATTGAGTATCACGGTGTCCCCGCCCGGCGATGCGCAGCCGGCACAATACACGGTGACCGCGCTGGCGACGGACTCCCGAGGTCTGTCGGCGACGGGCCAGGTCCAGATCGGCGTGCTTGCCCCGCTGTGCACGGCTGCGGTGGAAGTGGACGACGGCACGGGCACCTGTGTCGCCTGCGCGGACCACCATATCCCCAATCAATCGAAGACGGCCTGCGTACCCTGTGCCGAGGATACGGAACGTCCGGCGGACGCGACCGCGTGCACGGCCTGTGCGGCCGGCTCGTCGAGCCCGGGCGGTTCGGCCTGCGCGGCAAACCAAGCGCCGACGGCGAACGCGGGCCCGGACCAGACGGTTGACACTGGCGCGTCGGTGACGCTGTACGGCAGCGCCAGCTCGGACCCGGAGGGCGACGCGCTGACCTACGCTTGGGAGCAGATCGCAGGCACCACAGTGGCCTTGCAGAATGCAACGGGGCTGAGCCCGACGTTCACAGCCCCTGCGGCTCCCGACACGCTGACCTTCAGGCTAACGGTGACTGACACCGCCGGAAACTCCGGCACCGACAACGTGACCGTGACAGTTTCGCAACCGGCGCTGTCGGTATCGCTATCGGCGTCGCCCGGGTCGGTGTGCGACGGCGAGTCGAGCAATCTGTCGTGGAACTCGACAGGTGCGGACGCGCTGACGCTGTCGCCGTCGCTCAGTTGCACGGTGACTGCCAACGAGGAAGGGTCCTGTGACGTGACGCCCACTGGTGCGACAACCTGGACGGCGACGGCGACGGCGGGCACGGAGACTCAGACGGCCAGCGCCATGGTGTCAATCACGTCGCCGAGCCAGCCGAGCGAGCCGCGCAACCTGCGGCAGACGGGCAGCACGTCAGACTCGGTGACATTTGTTTGGGATGCGCCAACGAACCTGGGGGCGTGCGGAGGCGAGATGTACTACCAAGTGCAGCAGTTTTCGGCGGCAGGGTGTAAGGATCGCAAATCAACGCTCAGCACGTCGGCGACCAATTGGACTGCAGGGGGTCTCACGCCCGGCACGCACTGGTTCCGCGTTCGGGCGCGCAACAGCGAAGGCCGCGCTAGAACGGCCTGTTTTGCCGCGGAGACGAGTACGGTCAACCAGGCGCCCGTGGCAAATGCCGGGGCTGACCAGACCGTTGCCGAGACGGCTAACGTAACGCTTGACGGCAGCGCCAGCACGGACGGCGACGGCAACGCGCTGACCTACGCCTGGATGCAGACAGCTGGCGCAACGGTATCGCTCTCCGACGCCACCGCCGCGCAGCCCACGTTCACCGCGCCGAACCTCAAGTCCGACGGGTCGCTGATCTTTTCCCTGGTGGTGAACGACGGCACCACGAACTCGGCGGCCGACACGGTAAAGATCACCGTAACGGCAGACAACGATGCACCCACCGCGAATGCGGGCCCGGACCAGTCTGCTTCCGAAGAGGGCGTCGTGATCTTGAGCGGAGGTGGCACGGACCCGGAGGGCGTAACACTGACGTTCGTTTGGACGCAGACGTCCGGTCCTGCGGTGACTCTGCAGGACCCGTCATCGGCGTCGCAGCTGAGATTCGTGGCGCCGAACCGCAAGGCGGACTACGACCTGACCTTCACATTGACAGTGAATGACGGCGTGCAGGACTCGGCGGCGGACACGGTAAGGGTGTCGGTGTCGGCGGAGGACCAAAGTCCCAAAGCGGAAGCGGGGGCTCGGCAATCCGTTGTGTTCGGAGAATTGGTGACGTTGGATGGCAGCGGCAGCTTCGACCCGGACGGGGAGCTTCTGACGTACGAGTGGGTACAGTACTCTGGCCAGACAGTGACGCTCACCGGGGCGGATACGGCGAGGCCGACATTCACGGCCCCGTCGGCTCCGCCGTCTTATTTGCACTTCACCCTGAGGGTGAGCGATGGCGTGCACACGAGGTCCGACTCCATGACTGTGCGCGTCAGGTCACCGTTGTCCGTGGCGTTGTCGGCGTCGCCGACGGCAGTTTGCGATGGCGAGTCGAGCAACCTGTCGTGGAAGCCGACGGGGGCGGACACGCTGACGCTGTCGCCGCCAATCAGTTGCGCGGTGCTGGCGCACAAGGACGGATCCTGTGAGGTGACGCCGACCGAGGCGACGACCTGGACGGCGACGGCGACGAAGACGGCGGGCACGGAGACGGCGACGGCTAGCGCGACGGTATCGATTGCATCGCCGTCCAAGCCTGGGGCGCCGCAGAACGTGCGGCAGACCGGCAGCACCGCAGACTCGGTGACGATTTCGTGGGATCCGCCGGCCAACCCCGGGGCGTGCGGGGGGGAGTTGCGCTACCGGGTGAAGCGCTTTTCGCAGGCGGGGTGTTCGGGCAATAGCGCAACCGGTATAGCAACCACGGATACAAGTTGGACTTGGAAGCGCATAGCGTTGGGCACCCACTGGATGCGGGTTCGGGCGCGCAACAGCGAGGGTGGCGCTTGGTCAGCTTGCTTCGCCGCGGAGGTGGTGGCGAGCCCATCGCCGGTGGCGAACGCCGGCACAGACCAGACGGTGTTTGAAACGAGCACCGTAACGCTTGACGGCAGCGCCAGCTCGGACCCCGACGGCGACGCGCTGACCTACTCGTGGACGCAGACTGCTGGTGTGACGGTGTCACTATCCGACGCGACGGCCGAGCAACCGACTTTCACCGCGCCCAACTTCAAATCCGACCAATCGTTGACATTCTCCCTGGTAGTGAACGATGGCTTTACGGATTCGGCGGCCGACACGGTCAAGATCACGGTGACGGCGGACGACGACGCGCCGATTGCGAATGCGGGCGCCGACCGGTCTAGTCGTGAGGAGTGGATTCTGACCTTGATCGGAAGCGGTACGGACCCGGAGGGCGAGCCGCTTACGTACGTTTGGAAGCAGACGTCCGGTCCGGCGGTGACTTTGCAGGACCCGCTATCGGTGTCGCAACTGAAGTTCTTGATGCCGAACCGCGCGGCCGACTACGACCTGGCCTTCTCACTGACGGTAAACGACGGCGTGCAGGATTCGGCTGCGGACACGGTAACCGTGTCGGTGGTAGCGGAGAACCAAGCGCCTTGGGCGAGAGTGGGAGCCACGCAATCCGTTGTGTTCGGCGAGTTGGTGACGCTGGACGGCAGCGACAGCTTCGACCCCGACGGGGAGCTTCTCACGTACGATTGGGTGCAGAACTTTGGCGAAACGGTGACGCTCACCGGGGCGGATACGGCGAAGCCGACGTTCACGGCCCCCTCGACACCGGGAAGGTTGGCCTTCTCGCTGAGCGTGAGCGACGGCGTACACACGAGGGTCGCTTCAGCAAAGGTGGACGTCAAGGCGCCGTTGTCGGTGGTGTTGTCGGCTTCGCCGACGGCGATATGTGACGGCGAGTCGAGCAACCTGACGTGGAATTCGACCGGTGCAGACGCGCTGACGCTGTCGCCGCCGGTCGGTTGCACGGTGACGGCGAACGAGGAAGGGTCATGCGACGTGTCGCCGACTGGGGCGACCACTTGGACGGCAACGGCGACAGCCGGCGCGGAGACGAAGACGGCAAACACGACGGTGGCGATTACGTCGCCGAGCAAGCCGAGCGCGCCGCGGAACTTCCGGCAGACGAGCAGCACGGCAAACTCGGTGACGATTGCCTGGGATGCACCTATGGACCTCGGGGCGTGCGGCGGGGAGTTTGACTACCAGGTGGTGCACTTTTCCGCGGCGGGGTGTTCGGGGTTGGACCGGAAATCGACAAACAAGACGACGGCGACGAGTTGGACAGCAGGGGGCCTGACGCCCGGGACGCACTCGTTCCGGGTTCGGGCGCGCAACAACGTGGGCCGCACCCAGTCGGTGTGCTTGGCGGTGGAGACGATGGCGCCGAACCAGGCTCCGGTGGCAAACGCCGGTGTCGACCAAACCGTTGCGGAGACAGCCACCGCAACGCTGAACGGCAGCGCCAGCACCGACGCCGACGGCGACACGCTGACCTACGCCTGGACGCAATCCTCGGGCACGACAGTGACGCTGTCCGACGCCACGGCCGAGCAGCCCACCTTTACCGCACCGAACCTGAAGTCCGACGAGGACTTGACCTTCTCGCTGGTGGTGAACGACGGGACGGTGGATTCGGCGCCCGCCACCGTCAAGGTGACGGTCTCGGCGGTAGACGACGCACCGACCGTGGATGCGGGCCTGGACCAGTCGGTTGTGGCCGGCTCATTGGTGACGCTTTCCGGAAACGGAACCGACCCGGAGGGCGGCCTGCTGAGCTATCTGTGGACTCAGACTGGCGGTACGGCGGTAACGCTATCCGACGAAACGAATAAGAGCACCACGTTCACGGCGCCCCCTCACGCCGATTCGCTGACCTTCGAACTGAAGGTTGAGGACGATGGGGACAACTTGGCCATAGACGTCGTGGCGGTGACCGTCACGGCGTTGCCGCAAGCCACCTTGGCGCTGGCCGCTTCGTCAATCGCTGAGAACGGCGGCAACACCACGGTGTCGGCAAGCCTGGACTTGGCTGTGGCTTCGGCGTTCACGGTGACCATCGCCACGGATTCGGATGCCGTCACCCTGGGCGACAACGCGCAATTGAGCGTGGCTGCGGGGTCAACGACCAGCACGGGCACGGTGACACTCTCCGCAGTGGACGACACCTTATATACCGGTGACCGCACAGTCATGGTTTCGGGTGCGCTGAGCCCGGGCGCGCAGGCCATCGCGCCCGCCGATGTCGCGTTGACGGTGACCGATGACGATGCGAACACCACGCCGGACTTCGGCACCCTGACCATTGCCGACCACAATTGGCCAAAGGACGTCGAGATTGCGCCGCTGACGCTGCCGGTGGCGACGGGTGGGAACGGTGCGTTGGCGTACAGCCTGTCGCCCGGCCTGCCGGCCGGGCTTAACTTCGACGCGACGACGCGCACCGTATCCGGTACGCCGACGGCATCCCAAGCACTCGCGCTATACACGTACACCGTTACGGACGCGGACGGCAGCACGGCGTCATTAACCTTCAACCTTGTGGTGGGGTACTGGCAACTGACCGTGTCGCCGGTGCCGACCAACGGTGCCGTGTCTGGCACTGTGGGCGCAGAGACCGTCATCGATTGCGGCACGGACTGCGCGGCGACGTTGGCGGACGGCGCCGCGGTGGCCCTGACGGCAACGCCCGCCAGCGGTTACGACTTCTCGGCCTGGGGCGGGGTGTGCGCTGGGACCACCGGGGCAGCCTGCTCGCTGAGCTTGGACGCGGACAAGACCGTTAGCGCCACCTTTGCGCCCGCTGCCGTGGACGGCGTTTGCAACGAAACCGTTGTGGACGGCTGCGCGGCAGGCACGCTCAACACCACCGTGTTCAACGATGACGACAGCCACCACAATTGGCGTTGCGACGGCATCAACGGCGGCGCCAATTCGAGCATGTGCAGCAAGCCCAAGGCTGCTTGTTCGGCGGACACCCCGGTCTGGACGGTGGGCGCTTTCAGCTGCCGGGCGCCAGTGACCGGGGCCAACAGCGGCGAGACACGTACCGCGACCGACAACTCCGGCACCTATACCGGCACGGCCACCTTCAAGTGCGACGACGCTGCCTGGATCGAGCAACTCGGCAGCACGTGCGACCAGTAGTGCCCCAAGTGCAGCCAAATCCAGAATTGTAGTGACGCTCGGCGGCAATTCGTGTTTTGTCTGGGGTAAGGGCGAGCCCGCGACGGCCAGTTCCGGCGTCGGCACCACCGTTGTGGTTACCTTGGATTCGCGTTATGGGCTTCCGCCGTTGGGCGCGCCCGTTGCGCGCATCCTTTAACAGGTCTATTTTGGAGCGGTGCATCCGCGGCAGATTTCAGCGCCCCGGATGCGTGACTGCCCGAACGTGTTCGGGCGTAACGGAACAGGAGGAAGGCATGATTCTCGGTCGATATTGGTTGGTGATTGCGCTTCTTGTTGGCTTGTTTGCCGGCTGGACGGTGTCGGTCGCACCCGCGGCGGCGGGGGAAACGGCCGCGGCGGTGCCGTTCGCGGCCCACGAGGCGCTGCCGGAAGGGGATGCCGAGACGCTGGGCGAGTTGTACTGGTCGGCGTCGGAGGTGCCCGGGGTCGACTCGCTGGAAGGCCTGCATCGGCGCAGCCTGCTGGACGTGGTGACGGAACGCTACAAGAGCCGGCTGGTGGACCGCGGCCCGGCGGCGGAAGACCTGGCCCGGCACCTGGAGCGGTTGGCGGCATCGCCGCTGGCGTCGAGCCAGCCGCTGGTGCTGGCGCAGGCGTGCGCGCAGTATGGGCGGCTCGAGGGCGCGTGTGCGGCGCACGCGGGCTACGTGCGGCGGGCGATGGTGCTCGAGGAGATGCTGGGTTCGGCGCGGCTGACGCTCGGCGACCTGGAGACGGAACTGACCGGCGCCCCGAGGCCGTCGCTGCGGGAAGCGCTTGCCGCACATGGCGACCGGGTGAACCGGGTTTTTGACCAGTAAACCCGAGTGACCAATCGCCGCAAGCGGCCTGAGGGCTTGTCTGAGTAGTATGGCACGCAAGGCACGAGCTGCACCACGGGCTCCCACCCCTGGTCGAGCCAGGCGGTAGAGACGTGCTCCTACGTGAACTACGTCTGCGTAACCTATCCTGTTCCGATATGTTGGCCCGTGACAACGACGTGCACGGCCACCACGACCAACCTTAGCTGCGGCGCGGTGCCGATCGTGATCGGTCCCTTGGCTGCGCAAGCCCCAGCGGGGTCACCGCTGACCTGCGGGGCCGCACCGAACACCTGCCGTGCACCGAAGGACGGCCAGGTGCTCGAGTTCCCGGACGGCGCGACCGACCGCCCGGATACGGCGACGCTGCACCGTTGGGCTTGCTGGGTGGGCTCCACTGCGGAGCAGGAATGCTCGGCCCCGAAGAGCCCGTGATAGCTGCCTCGGCTTCGGCGCGTACCGGTGCGACGCTTCGGCTCGTCGTTGTGGCGCTGTTGCTGCTGCTGGCCGGTTGTGGCGGCGGTGGTGGCAGCGGCGGGTCGGCCTCTTCGCCCGCGCAGTCCGCGCCACCGCAGCCGACGGGCTTTGCTGCACAGGCCGGCGACGGCGAGGTGGCGCTTACCTGGATGGCCTTGAGCGCGGCGACGGGCTGGGAGTACCGGCAGCGAAGCGAGGGAGGCGGCTGGGGCGCGTGGACGGCGATTGGGGGCAGCGGCGCTGCGACGGCGGGGCACACGGTGACGGGCCTCGAGAACGGCACGGCGTACGGCTTTCAGGTGCGGGCGGTGAACGCGCGCGGCGCCGGCCCCGCATCCGCGGAGGCGACGGCGACGCCCGATGTGCTAGGCGTTCCGGTCGAGATTCCGGATGCGAACCTGCGGCGCGTGCTCGAACAGGCTTTGGGCAGGAGTTCCGGCGAGACGATCACGGATGCGGATTTGCGTACGCTGCGGATACTTCAGGCCCAAGGCGAAGGAATCGCCGACCTGACGGGCCTGGAGCACGCCACCGGGTTGACGCGGCTGGAGTTCGACCGCAATCGAGTCTCGGACCTGGTGCCGCTTGCCATGCTGATGTCGCTCGACCAGCTAGACCTGTCGTACAACGATGTGGTTGACCTCCAGCCGCTGTCGGGCCTGGGGTCGCTGGCCGTTCTTGTACTGGACGGCAACCAGGTGTCGGACCTGGCGCCGCTGTCGTCGCTCAAGTCCCTGACAAGTCTGAACCTGACGAGAAACAGGGTGTCGGACCTCTCGGCGCTGGCTGGCCTGCGGGAGTTGCGGGCGCTTGGGGTGTACGACAATCAGGCGTCGGACCTGTCGCCGCTGGCGGAACTGACCTCGCTGGAGTTTCTGAACGTGGGGTACAACGGCGTGGTGGACCTGGGGCCGCTGGCGGGCCTGACGTCGCTGAAGGGACTTTCCGCACACATCAACGAGATCGCTGACCTCTCGCCGCTGCGGGGCCTTCGTTCGTTGGAGCGCCTGTCGCTGGGCACCAATCCGGTGGAGGACACCGAGCCGCTGTCCGCGCTGGCGTCGATGCGGAACTTGGACCTCAGGTCCGTGCGGGCGGTCGACGATCTGTCGTTCGTCTCCGGGATGTCGGAACTGACATACCTCGACCTCCGGCGCACGTCCGTCAGGGACCTGGGTCCATTGTCGGCGCTGAGCGAATTGGAGCGTCTTGTAATCAGCGACACCTTGGTCGAAGACCTGTCGCCGCTGGCGGACCTCGCGTCGCTGCAATCGTTGTCCATCGCCAACCTAAACGTGGATCTGGAGCCTCTGTCGGGGCTCGAGTCACTGCGTATACTTGGCCAGTGGAGCTCGACCACGGGGGCAGAGGGCCCAAAGGTGGACATAACGCCGCTGGCCGGCCTTCGCAACCTGGAGAGGCTTACGGCATCGCCGAGCCATGGCGACCTGTCGCCGCTGGCGGACCTCAGGGCGCTGCAGTTTCTCTACTTGCGGGAGCCGGGCGCGCCATTCGAGAGTCTGGCGTCGCTGTCGGGGCTGTCGGAGTTGCGGGAACTCACGCTGGGAGGCGGCGGCCTGGACGAAATCTCCGCGCTGGCGGACCTGACGGCCCTGGAGCGCCTCAACCTCTCGGGCAACCGCATCGAGGAGCTTGCGCCGCTGACCGGGCTGGAGTCGCTCTCGGACCTGGACCTGGACGACAACCGCGTCGTCGAAGTCGCCCCCCTGGCGGCGAACCCGGGGCTGGGCACCGGCGATACCGTGTCGCTGGTGGGGAACCCGCTGGGCGCGGAGGCGCTGCGCACGCACATCCCGGAGTTGGAGTCGCGCGGGGCGACGGTCGCCTACGACCGGGACGACTTCCCGGATTCGCCGTTGCGGGTGCTGCACGACGGGGCCGTGTCGATGCTGGTGGACGCCGACCTGGACACGGTCCGGTGGGAATTGGACCTGGAGGCCTACGCGCAGGAGTTCATTGCGCACTTCGGCGACGAGTTCGACGTGCTGCTCTTGCTGTCGGCGCTCGCGAGCGAGCGGGACCACGCCGACGCGCCCTACTCCGGGTATTACCATCACGTGTCGTCCGACGTGCGCGGGATCGGGCAGGGCGACCCCGGCGAGCCGCTGCCCAACGCCATGCGCCTGAAGGGCTTGATCCACTTTCCCTGGTTGAACGCGCTGGTGTGGGGCCCCTCGCTGCACGAACTGATGCACGCGTGGGCGAACTACGGCGTGCGGACGGCGTACGGGACCCACTGGGGGTTCAGCAGCGCGGACGGGCAACTCGGCGGCTTCCGGCTGGAGAACCTGGTCGACCTTGGCGGCGGCCGCTGGTCGGCCGGGCAGTTCGGGACGATCGCCAACGGCGCCAACGGGGTGCCGTACTCGCCGTGGGAGTTGTATATGGGCGGGTTCATCGGGCCGGAGGAGGTGCCGGACCTGTGGCACGCGCCGGAGGGCCGCTGGACGAGCGAGCGCACGGCGGAGGGCCACTATATCTTCGAGGCGGTGGAGCCCTCGACGCTGACGATCGACGATTTCATCGCGACGCACGGCGCACGGGAGCCGGACAGCGCGTCGGCGCCGAAGGAGTTGCGCGGTGCGGTGATCGTGCTGGAGGACGACGACCACAGGCTGCACGACTGGAACGATTTGCTGGAGCAGGTGCGCTGGCTGTCGCACCCGGGCTCGGACTACACATACCGGGAAAAGCACAATTACTATCGGGCCACCGGCGGCCGCGGCCGTTTGGTACTGGAAGGCCTGCGGGCGCTGCGGCGGGAGACGCCGCTGTCGGACGTTCCGGCACTGCAGCTCGAGACTGTGTGCACGCTACCGGGCGAGAAGATGGGCGTGGCCCCGCGGATTCTGAACGCGCCGGTCACGGATGGCCCGTCGGCGCCATGGGAGTTCGACGGTGGCTTGCGGCCGGACACCAACCACTGACAAATGCTCGGCGCCGAAGAGCCCGTGATGGCTGCCTCGGCTTTGGCGCGTTGCGGTGCGACGCTTCGGCTCGTCGTTGTGGCGCTGTTGCTGCTGCTGGCCGGCTGTGGCGGCGGTGGTGGCAGCGGCGGGTCGGCCGCTTCGCCCGCGCAATCCGCGCCACCGCAGCCGACGGGCTTTACTGCACAGGCCGGCGACGGCGAGGTGGCGCTTACCTGGACGGCCTTGAGCGCGGCGACGGGCTGGGAGTACCGGCAGCGAAGCGAGGGAGGCGGCTGGGGCGCGTGGACGGCGATTGGGGGCAGCGGCGCTGCGACGGCGGGGCACACGGTGACGGGCCTCGAGAACGGCACGGCGTACGGCTTTCAGGTGCGGGCGGTGAACGCGGGCGGCGCCGGCCCCGCATCCGCGGAGGCGACGGCGACACCCGATGTACCAGGCGTTCCGGTCGAGATTCCGGATGCGAACCTGCGGCGTGTGCTCGAACAGGCTTTGGGCAGGAGTTCCGGCGAGACGATCACGGATGCGGATCTGCGTACGCTGCGGATACTTCAGGCCCAAGGCGAAGGAATCGCCAACCTGACGGGCCTGGAGCACGCCACCGGGTTGACGAGGCTGGAACTCGACCGCAATCGAGTCTCGGACCTGGCGCCGCTTGCCATGCTGACGTCGCTCGACCGCTTGTACCTGTCGTACAACGATGTGGTCGACCTCGAGCCGCTGTCGGGCCTGGGGTCGCTGTCCTGGCTTCTACTGGAAGGCAACCGGGTGTCGGACCTTGCGCCCCTGTCGTCGCTGACGTCTCTGACAAATCTGAACCTGACGAGAAACAGGGTGTCGGACCTTTCGGCGCTGGCTGGCTTGCGGGAGTTGTGGGCGCTCGGGGTGTACGAAAACCAGGCGTCGAACCTGTCGCCGCTGGCGGAACTGACCTCGCTGGAGTTTTTGAACGTGGGGTACAACGGCGTGGTGGACCTGCAGCCGCTTGCAGGCCTGACGTCGCTGAGGGAACTTTCCGCCCACATCAACGAGATCGCTGACCTCTCGCCGCTGCGGGGCCTTCGTTTTTTGGAGTATTTGTTGCTGGACAACAATCCGGTGGAGGACGCGGAGCCGCTGTCGGCCCTGACTTCGATGCGCTACCTTAGCCTCGAATGGTTCCGGGCGGTCGACGACCTGTCGTTCGTCTCCGGGATGTCGGAACTGACCTACCTCGACCTCCAGCGCACGTCCGTCAGGGACCTGGGTCCACTGTCTGCGCTGAGCGAATTGGAGCGTCTTGTAATCAGCGACACCTTGGTCGAAGACCTGTCGCCGCTGGCGGACCTCCCGTCGTTGCAACAGTTGTTCATACACAACCTGAGGGTTGATCTGGAGCCTCTGTCGGGGCTTGAGTCACTGCGCACGCTTGGCCAGTGGAGTTCGACCACGGGGGCAGAGGGCCCAAAGGTGGACATAGCGCCGTTGGCCGGCCTTCGCAATTTGGAGAGGCTTACGGCATCGCCCAGCCATGGCGACCTGTCGCCGCTGGCGGACCTCAGGTCCCTTCAGTTTCTCTACTTGGGGGAGCCAGGCGCGCCGTTCGAGGGCCTGGCGTCGCTGTCGGGGCTGTCGGAGTTGCGCGAACTCACGCTGGAGGGCGGTGGCCTGGACGAAATCTCCGCGCTCGCGGACCTGACGGCCCTTGAGCGGCTCAACCTCTCGGGAAACCGCATCGAGGAGCTTGCGCCGCTGACCGGGCTGGAGTCGCTCTCGGACCTGGACCTGGACGACAACCGCGTCGTCGAAGTCGCCCCCCTGGCGGCGAACCCGGGGCTGGGCACCGGCGATACCGTGTCGCTGGTGGGGAACCCGCTGGGCGCGGAGGCGCTGCGCACGCACATCCCGGAACTGGAGTCGCGCGGGGCGACGGTGGCCTACGACCGGGACGACTTCCCGGATTCGCCGTTGCGGGTGCTGCACGACGGGGCCGTGTCGATGCTGGTGGACGCCGACCTGGACACGGTCCGGTGGGAATTGGACCTGGAGGCCTACGCGCAGGAGTTCATTGCGCACTTCGGCGACGAGTTCGACGTGCTGCTCTTGCTGTCGGCGCTCGCGAGTCCGCAGGACCACGCCGACGCGCCCTACTACGGGTATTACCATCACGTGTCGTCCGACGTGCGCGGGATCGGGCAGGGCGACCCCGGCGAGCCGCTGCCCAACGCCATGCGCCTGAAGGGCCTGATCCACTTTCCCTGGTTGAACGCGCTGGTGTGGGGCCCCTCGCTGCACGAGTTGATGCACACGTGGGCGAACTACGGCGTGCGGACGGCGGACGGGACCCACTGGGGGTTCAGCAGCGCGGACGGGCAACTCGGCGGCTTCCGGCTGGAGAACCTGGTCGACCTTGGTGGTGGCCGCTGGTCGGCCGGGCGGTTCGGCACGAACGCCAACGGCGCCAACGGGGTGCCGTACTCGCCGTGGGAGTTGTATCTGGGCGGGTTCATCGGGCCGGAGGAGGTGCCGGACCTGTGGCACGCGCCGGAGGGCCGCTGGACGGGCGAGCGCACGGCGGAGGGCCACTATATCTTCGAGGCGGTGGAGCCCTCGACGCTGACGATCGACGATTTCATCGCGACGCACGGCGCACGGGAGCCGGACAGCGCGTCGGCGCCGAAGGAGTTGCGCGGTGCGGTGATCGTGCTGGAGGACGACGACCACCGGCTGCACGACTGGAACGATTTGCTGGAGCAGGTGCGCTGGCTGTCGCACCCGAGCCCGGACTACACATACCGGGAAAAGCACAATTACTATCGGGCCACCGGCGGCCGCGGCCGTCTGGTGCTGGAAGGCCTGCGGGCGCTGCGGCGGGAGACGCCGCTGTCCGACGTTCCGGCACTGCGGCTCGAGACCGTGTGCACGCTCCCGGGCGCGAAGCTGGGCGTGGCCCCGCGGCTTCTGAACGCGCCGGTCGTGGAAGGCCCGTCGGCGCCGTGGGAGTTCGACGGGGGTTTGCGGCCGGATACCAACCACTGACAAACGTCGCCAACTTCCTGCTGCGGACGCCGGTGTACTCGCCTTGTGCGGCCGTGTTTTCCATATCGAGGGGTGTCCCCTCGCGCTCCCCGGCTGAAGGCTTTCTATTTGCGAGGGGTACCCCCTCGCGCTCCCCGGCTGAAGGCTCTCTACATGCAAGGGGAATCCCCTCGCGCTCCCCAGCTGAAGGCTCTCCAGCCGGTTTGACATGCTGTCGAGTATGCCTGGACCGGCTTCCAGTCCGCACGGGATGCAGGACGGCGCGTTTTGCTTCGACGACGAATCGTCGACGCCCTCGCGACGAACGTTGGTGACGGATGCGGGCTGGGTTCGGCAAAGGTTGGGCGCGCCCGTTGCCCCGGGCATTCACTTTGTTGCGTACGGGTAGGTACACTAACCGGACCCTGTCACCATCGGGAGGAAAGCGACAATGAATGGGAACAATATCATCAGCCTGATTGCCGCCGCGTTGCTGGTAGCGAGCGGCGGCTTGTCGGCGGGCTCCGGATCGGACGAGCCCGGTGCAGCGGCTGACGTACTCGAATTCTCGGCGGCGGCCGGCGGCGCTGCAACGGCCATCGGCCTGCCGCTGGGGCAGGTGGTCACGATCTCGTTCTTCGATGCCCGGGGCAGGCCCTGGCCGGCGGTGGAGATCGAGGCGCCGACGGCGGACTGGTTCTCGTACCGGCGGGCCGCGAAGCACGCCCATGTCGTGTTACTCGAGAGCCGTCGCAAACGGGGTTCGGGCAATCTGGTCGCGCTGCTCGATGGCCTGGCGGCCCCGGTGCACCTGGCGCTCGCGGCGGACGACGCCGCGACGGCGACGCAGGTGGCGGTGCGGCTGACGGACCCGCGAGCAGATGCATCCGCCGGTGCAGACGCGGCCGGAGATGCGGGGTCGCGCGAAATTGCGGGCGCGCCGGGCGGCGCCGATCTGGATGCAGCGATCCGCAACTATCTGCTGTCGCACCCTGAGGTGTTGCGCGAAGCGATGGACCCGGCCCGGCAGTTGGCCTCGAAGGTGCGGGCGCACAGGGCGGAACTGCTGTCGGGCGAGGGCGTGCCGATGCTGGGCGATGTTGCCGCCGAAGTCACGGTGGTGGAGTTCTTCGATTACCGCTGCGGATTCTGCAAGCGTTCCCTGGATGCGGTGCGCGCGGCGCTGTCGCGGGCCGGGGTGCGGCTGCAGATGCGTGAATATCCGATTCTGGGCGAAGACAGCGTGCGCGCGGCCCGTATTGCGCTGGCCGCAGCGCGGCAGGGTGCTTATGGGGAAGCGCATTTTGCGCTGATGTCGCACGAAGGCGATTATGGCGAGGCGACGGTGGAGCGCATCGCCGCGGACTTGGGGCTCGACCTCGAGCAACTGCGTGCCGACATGGCGTCGCCGGAGGTGGAGGCGTTGATCGCAGCGAACCGGGCCATGGCGTCGCGTCTGGGGGTCACCGGCACGCCGGCGTTTCTGGTGCTGGGTCCGGAGCGCGTGGAGATCTCGCCCGGTGCGCTGGATGCCGGGCGGATGAACGCCCTGATCGATGCGGCGGGGTGAGCGGCGCTATTGCACGGACGCCAAACGAGATCGCCCTCGATCCAACCCCACTCCCTGCAAGAGAGGGGTTCTGGCCCGCTGGCGTGAATCGGTCACAACGGGTGCGGGCACGGCTATTGCGCGCATCCTTTAAGGGGTCTATGTTTGGAGCCGTGCATCCGCGGCAGTTTTCAGCGCCCCGGATGCGTGATTGCCCGAAGGTGTTCGGGCGTAACGGAACAGGAGGAAGGCATGATTCTCGGTCGATATTGGTTGGTGATTGCACTTGCGGTCGGCTTGTTTGCTGTCTGGGCGGTGTCGGTCGCGCCGGTGGCGGCGTTGGAGGATTCGTCCGCGGCGGTACCGTTCGCGGCCCACGAGGCGCTGCCGGAAGGGGATGCCGAGACGCTGGGCGAGTTGTACTGGTCGGCGGCGGAGGTTCCCGGGGTCGACTCGCTGGAAGGCCTGCATCGGCGCAGCCTGCTGGACGTGGTGACGGAACGCTACAAGAGCCGGCTGGTGGACCGCGGCCCGGCGGCGGAGGACCTGGCTCGGCACCTGGAGCGGTTGGCGGCATCGCCGCTGGCGTCGAGCCAGCCGCTGGTGCTGGCGCAGGCGTGCGCGCAGTATGGGCGGCTCGAGGGCGCGTGTGCGGCGCACGCGGGCTACGTGCGGCGGGCGATGGTGCTCGAGGAGATGCTGGGTTCGGCGCGGCTGACGCTCGGCGACCTGGAGACGGAACTGACCGGCGCCCCGAGGCCGTCGCTGCGGGAAGCGCTTGCCGCACATGGCGACCGGGTGAACCGTTTTCTGGACCGGTAAACCCGATAAGCCACAACCGCCGCGTGCGGAATGGAACTTCTTTTTCCCGGGTCACGTTTACAGACGAATCGAGTCTGCACCCGGGGAAGGCTGCCTTGTCTTGCCGCGGCATCGCCCCGACAGCTCGTCGCTGGAAACCCGGGGCCCCGTCGACGCGACCGCCCCGGCAGGCATTGCTTTGCTAAACTCCTCCGTCGTATTTCGGAATCGACGGAGCGAAAGGCGATGAAATCAATCTGGTTGTGGGCAGCCGCGGCAGCCCTGGCGATGCCTGCCTCTGCCGCGGAAGAGTGCCGGCCGTCGCGCTGGGGGGCCGATGACGAGATCGGCAACGCCAACCTGATCACCGCGGCATCGGTGCTGCAGGCGGCCCAGCTCATCAGGACGGGCAAGGTCTACAGTCTCGGCATCGTCGTCGG
Organism: Candidatus Azophilus sp.; assembly: GCA_965221465.1. GTDB lineage: Bacteria > Pseudomonadota > Gammaproteobacteria > Pseudomonadales > Azotimanducaceae > Azophilus. The sequence continues at coordinate 2,487,507 of OZ244892.1, read as the reverse complement.
CCCCGAAACGCCGGCTTTTCCGCCCCGGGGGCTGTCTGTCACCGTCGTGCAGCCGAACCAGCAGGAGGCTGCCCGGCCGTTCGGTTCGATGACCTACAACGACGACATCTTCACCGGCTGGCTCGGTATCGGGCCGCAACTCGACGGGCTCGGGCACCTCGGTGTGGACGGGGAGTACTACAACTGCAACCAGGCGCAGGACTTTTCGGGCATCACCGGGCTCACCAGGCTCGGCATCGAGAAGGTGCCGCCCATCGTTGCGCGGGGCATCGTGCTCGACATGGCCGGGCATTTCGGCGCGGACTACCTGGAAGCCGGCCGTCACTTCAGTGTCGAGGACGCCCAGGCGGTGGCGCGCAGCCAGGGCACGCCGGTTCGGGAAGGCGATGTCGTCCTCTTCCACACCGGTTGGACCGACGCCAAGCTGCAATCGGACCCACAGGCCTGGGTTTCCGGGGGGCCGGGCATTTCCGAGGAAGTTGCCACCTGGCTGGCTGCCGCCAACGTCATCGCGGTCGGGTCGGACACCTGGGGCCTCGACGTGGTGCCGTCGCAGCACCCGGACCGCCCGTTCCAGGGCCACATCACGCTGCTGAAGGAAAACGGCATCTACGTGCTCGAAACCATGAACACGGGGCTCCTGGTGCGCGATGAGGCCTTCGAGTTTCTCTTCGTGCTCGGTCAGGCCAAGGTGCGCGGCGCGGTGCAGATGATCATCAACCCCGTCGCCATCCGATAACCGGCTTGCAGACATCGGGCTGCCGTGCAAGGGTTCTCGGCGTCGGATCGAAGGAACGGTTTCCGACGTTGGTAAATTTAATAAAATCAATTGCTTGGAGATCTTCGCCATGAAAGTCGGAGCCATTTGCGGCATCGCCTGGCTGCTGTTCGGCACGCCGGCTGCGCACGCCGCCAGCCCACCCGCCGTCTTCGGTGCCGAAGGCGGCGTGGCCAGCCGCTCGGCACTGGCCTCCGAGGTGGCGGCAGAGATGCTTCGGCAGGGCGGCAATGCCGTGGATGCGGCAGTGGCGGGCGGCTTTGCCCTTGCGGTCACCTGGCCTTCCGCGGGCAATCTGGGCGGCGGCGGGTTCTTCGTGATCCGCATGGCCGACGGCGTCGTTGCGGTCAACGATCACCGGGAGAAAGCCCCCGGGGCGGCAAGCCGCGACATGTTCCTCGACGAAAACGGCGATGTCGTCGCCGGGTTGTCCACGGCGTCGCACCTGGCGTCCGGCGTGCCCGGCAGTGTGGACGGTTTGCTCGCCGCTCTGGCGAAATTCGGCACCCTGAACCGTCAGCAGATTCTCGAGCCGGCCATCGCCCTGGCCCGGGACGGTTTCGTCCTGCCGAGGGACATGGCCGAGGCGTTCGCCGGGCGTCGCGACCAGTTCGCGCAATACCCGGCCAGCGCCGCCAAGTTCGCCCGGGCCGACGGCAGCCCGCTCGAAGCGGGTGACCTGTTTCGGCAGCCCGATCTCGCCGCAAGCCTCGAACGCATCCGCGACCAGGGCCGCGCCGGCTTCTATGCCGGAATCACCGCCGATCTAATCGTCGCCGAGATGCAGCGCGGCGGCGGGCTCATTACCCACGAAGACCTTGCCGGCTACAGGAGCGTCTGGCGGCAAGCCATCACGGGGTCGTACCGCGGGTACGAAATCGTCTCCATGCCGCCCCCGTCTTCCGGCGGCGTGCTGCTCGTGCAGATGCTCAACATGCTCGAACCCTACGATATCGGGGCAATGGGCTTCGGCAGTGCCGCCGCCGCGCATCACCTCATCGAGGCCGAGCGCCGCGCCTACGCCGACCGGGCGGAGTACCTGGGGGACCCGGACCACTACCCGGTTCCGGTCGCCCGCCTGATCGACAAGGCCTACGCGCGCGAACGGTTTGCAGATTTCAACCCGGCGAAGGCGAGCCATTCCGCGGACATCGCCGCTGGCGCCGCGCCGCCCGCCGAAAGCCCCGACACCACCCACCTGTCGGTCATCGATGGCGAGGGCAATGCGGTGGCGTACACGACGACGCTGAACCTCTCCTACGGTTCGAAAATTGTCGCGGCGGGCACCGGCATTCTGCTCAACAACGAGATGGACGACTTCTCGGCGAAGACCGACGTCCCCAACGCCTTCGGGCTGATCGGCCGGAAAGCCAACGCCATCGCACCGGGCAAGCGCATGTTGAGTTCGATGACGCCGACGCTCCTGGTCAAGGATGGGCAGACCGTGCTCGCCACCGGGTCGCCGGGTGGCAGCACCATCATCACCACGGTGCTGCAGGTGGTGGTGAACACCATCGACCATGGCATGGATGTGGCCGATGCCGTGGGCGCACCCCGGTTTCACCACCAGTGGCTGCCGGATCGGGTGGTGCACGAACCCTTCGCATTCTCGCCCGATACCCTGACCCTGTTGCGCGCGATGGGGCACGAAGAACTGGTTTCCTGGGCCTGGGGGCGCGGCATCGGCGATGCCAACTCGGTCTCCCGCAACGCCCGGGGCACCTTTGCAATGGCAGACCCCCGCAATACCGGCGGCGCCGTGGGCATCGCGCCTTGAAGCACGAATTCTGGCTGGAACGCTGGCGCACCGGGCAGATCGGCTGGCACCAGGCCGACGTGAATCCGTTGCTGGTGGAGTATTGGCCGAAGCTCGACCTGCCGGACGACTGCCCGGTGTTCGTGCCGCTCTGCGGCAAGACGCTGGACATGGTCTGGCTGCGCCAGCGGGGTCATCCGATATACGGCGTCGAAGTCGCCGAGGCGGCGGTGCGGGGCTTCTTCGAAGAGAACGGCGTTCGCTTCGAGGTGGCGGAAAACCGCGAGGGCCTGCCCCGTTTCAGCGGCGGCGGTTACCGCATCTACTGCGGCGACTACCTGGAAATCAGCGCCCCCCAGATCGGCGCCACCCAGGGCACCTATGACCGGGGGGCGCTGATCGCCCTGCCGCCCGACAAGCGCCCGATTTACGCAGACCACATCCAGCGCGTCATACCGGATGGCGGCGAGACGCTCTTGATCACCCTCGACTACGACCAGTCCCGGGCGCCCGGCCCGCCATTCAGCGTCCCGGAGGAAGAAGTCGAGGCCCTCTACGGCCAACGCTGTCAGGTCCGCCGCCTCGATCGCTTCGAAACCGACCAGGTTCCCCCGCACTTCAAGGAAGCAGGTCTCGACACGGTAGGAGAGGGCATCTACCGCATCACCAAGAAGCACTGACCCCGCCCGCGCGCCAGCCCGCGAACGTGAAAGCAACAAAGGCTCTCAGTGCCTGGTCGCTAGATACTATGTCAAATTTTTCGTCAATTAAATCAAAGCGTTATGACTTGTTCCATGCGAGTTCCCAACCCGGCACGCCGGGACGACGACGCGCAAGGAACACCTGACAACCGCTAGGAGAGAATCGGTGTGCGGTGCGTGTATCCGGCGCTGTTGAGGCTTGTGCTTGCGCCTATCGTAGCGGTAAGCGCCGCCGCCTGGTGCGCCGGATGCACGTACCGCATACCGATTCTCGGAGCCGGATCGAAGGACCGGTTCTCCACGCAAACGAATTCGATAAAATCAATCGCTTGGAAAAAGTGTTCCATGATAGATGCTGTTCGACGGCAATGCACCGATTGGTTCCTGCCGGTTCAGCGTGCTTCACCGCCGACCAATTTCAGGCGGTTTGAGGCAGAATAGGCGCCTTTTCCCGGGCCGCCCCGCCTCTGTCGGGCGCACGCTGCCTGTACCGACATCGGAGAGGAATCATGACCGCAGACAGCTTCCAGTGCCGGCGCACACTCACCGTCGAGGGCGTTGCGCACGACTATTTCAGCCTGCCCGAGGCCGAAGCGGCGGGTGCCGGGGGCGTCTCGAGGCTGCCGATGTCCTTGAAGATTCTGCTCGAGAACCTGCTTCGGTTCGAGGACGGCGAAACGGTAACCCGCGGGGACATCGAGGGATTGGCAAACTGGGCGGACGATCCGCGTGCCGGGGGGGAGATCGCCTATCGACCGGCCCGGGTGCTGATGCAGGATTTCACCGGCGTGCCGGCGGTCGCAGACCTCGCCGCCATGCGCAGCGCCGTGCTGGCGGCCGGCTTGCCGCCGGAAATCGTCAACCCGCTGTCGCCGGTCGATCTCGTCATCGACCACTCGGTGATGGTCGACCGCTTCGGCAACGGCAGCGCCTTTGCAGCAAACGTCGAACTCGAGATGGAACGCAACGAGGAACGCTACCGTTTTCTGCGTTGGGGCCAGACGGCGTTCGACGATTTCCGGGTGGTGCCGCCGGGAACGGGAATCTGCCATCAGGTGAATCTGGAGTACCTGGCCCGGGTGGTCTGGACAGACACTTCGAACGGGCGCGGGCTGGCGTATCCCGACACCCTGGTCGGCACCGACAGCCACACCACCATGATCAACGGCGCCGGCGTGCTGGGCTGGGGCGTCGGTGGCATCGAGGCGGAAGCCGCGATGCTGGGCCAGCCGATCTCGATGCTGATACCCGAGGTGATCGGTTTTCGGCTGACGGGCCGGCTTGCCGAGGGCATCACCGCCACCGACCTGGTGTTGCGCGTGGTGGAAATGCTGCGGGCGCGGGGAGTCGTCGGCAAGTTCGTCGAGTTCTTCGGCGACGGCCTCGACGATCTGCCCCTCGCGGATCGGGCCACCATTGCCAACATGGCCCCGGAGTACGGCGCCACCTGCGGTTTCTTCCCGGTGGATGCGGAAACCGTAAACTACCTGCGGTTGACCAACCGGCCGGCCGAGACCGTTGCCCTCGTCGAAGCGTACGCCAGGGCTCAGGGGCTGTGGCGGGGCGCCGACGAGGCGGTCTACACCGACACGCTGGAACTCGATCTCGGCTCGATCGTGCCGAGCCTGGCGGGGCCGAAGCGCCCCCAGGACCGCGTGGCCATGACCGACATGGCGACCGCCTTCGATCAGGCGCTCGAGCTTCAGGGCAGCGCTCGGGGGGTCGGCGGCGTCGCCGTTCCAGGCACGGACTATCGACTCGACCATGGGGCGGTGGTGATCGCCGCCATTACCTCCTGCACGAACACATCCAACCCGGCCGTGATGCTGGGTGCCGGCCTGGTTGCGCGAAAAGCCGCGGCCCGGGGCCTCAGCGTCAAGCCCTGGGTCAAGACCTCGCTGGCGCCCGGCTCCAAGGTGGTAACCGAGTACCTCGAGCGCACCGGCCTGCAGGACGACCTCGACAGGCTCGGTTTCAATCTGGTCGGCTACGGCTGCACCACCTGCATCGGCAATTCCGGCCCCTTGCCCGAAACCATTTCTACCGCCATCGAGGAAGGCGACCTGGTGGTCGCATCGGTGCTTTCCGGCAACCGCAACTTCGAGGGCCGCGTCCATCAGGAGGTGCGCACCAACTGGCTGGCCTCGCCGCCGCTGGTGGTCGCCTATGCCATCGCCGGCACCGTGCGCATCGACCTCGCCAGCGACCCCATCGGCCGGGACGCCGACGGCAACGATGTCTACCTGCGGGAGATCTGGCCGAGCAATGCGGAGATTGCCGATGCGGTCGCCCAGGTTTCGGCGGAGATGTTCGGCCGCCAGTACGACGATGTGTTCACCGGCCCGGATGCCTGGCGAGCCATCGAGGTGGAGCAAGCCGGCGCCTATGGCTGGCAGAACTCCACCTACATCAAGCAGCCGCCCTTTTTCAGCGTCGGCAGCGACATCGAGCAGTCCGTCGAAGTCGAGGGGGCGCGTATTCTGGCGCTGCTCGGCGACACGGTCACCACGGATCACATCTCCCCCGCCGGCGCGATTCAGCCGGACAGCCCGGCCGGCCACTACCTGCAGCAGCACGGCGTGACCGTCGACAATTTCAATTCCTACGGCTCGCGGCGGGGCAACCACGAGGTCATGATGCGCGGCACCTTCGCCAACATCCGCATTCGCAACGAAATGACACCGGAGGTGGAAGGCGGTTATACCCGGCACATTCCCACCGGCGATCTGTTGTCGATTTACGATGCCGCCATCCGCTACCAGGGCGAGGCAACGCCCCTCGTCGTGTTCGCGGGCAAGGAGTACGGCACCGGTTCGAGCCGCGACTGGGCGGCCAAGGGCACCCGGCTGCTCGGCGTGCGGGCGGTGATTGCCGAGAGTTTCGAGCGCATTCACCGCTCGAACCTGATCGGCATGGGTGTGCTGCCCCTGGTGTTCAGGGAAGGCGAGAGCCGTGCGACCCTGCAAATCACGGGCGACGAGACAGTGGATATCCGCTTGCCGGCGGGCGTTACCGAGACGAGCCCCGGCCAGGAACTGGAACTCGTCGTCAAGGGCAGCGCCGGCGAGCGAACCCTGAGGGTGATCAGCCGTCTCGATACCGACAACGAAGTCGCCTATTTCCGCTGCGGTGGCATCCTGCAATACGTGCTGAACAACCTGGTGGAAAAGGCGGCCTGAATCTGTCCCACGCCCGGCGTGCCCGGCGGTTCGATCCAGCATGGCTCAATAGTATTGGTCGCGAGAGCGTCGAGGTGCTGTCCACAGCAGGAAGTCGGTGAGTTGTGGAGGCTGAAGGCTTCCTCGAGCCGATTTGACATACGTGGAGTGTGCCTGCGTCGACCTCCGGTCCGCGCGGCCACGCAGGACGGCGCGTTTTGCTTCAGCGACGAAACGTCTATGCCCTCGCGACGAAAGTCGGTGAAGGATGCGGGCTACAGGTACAGTTGCGCGAGCACCCAGGTCAGGGTGAACAGCATCAGCACGATCAGCGGCAGGCCGACCCGCACGAAATCCAGGAACCGGTAGTTGCCGGCGCTCATCACCAGCAGGTTGGTCTGGTAGGCCATCGGCGTCGCGAAGCTCATGTTGGCCCCGAACAGCACGGCGAGCACAAAGGGCTCCGCAGGCAGCCCCAGCTGTTGCGCGATGCCGATGGCAATGGGCGTGCCGATCACCGCGGCGGCGTTGTTGGAGACGATGTTGGTCAGAACGGCGAGCAGCAGCATCAGCCCGCCGACGATGATTGCGGGGCTCGCGCCCTGCATCGCGAACAGGAACAGCTCCGTGATGTACAGCGTGGCGCCGGTTTCCGTCAGGGCACGGCCGAGCGCCAGGCTCGCCACCACCACGAAGAACACCGAGGGGCTGATGGCCCGCAGACCCTCGGCGACGTTCAGGCAGCGGGTCAGCAGCATCGCTGCCACGCCGGCGACGGCGCTGATGGCAATGGGCAGGATGCCGGTGGCGGCCAGCGTGATCACCAGGGCGATGATCGCCAGCGCCAGGGGCGCCTTGCGCGTGCCCGGCAGGTCGATGCTGGCATCGAGGACGAGAAACTCGGTGCTGCGCTTGGCCTCCTGAATGCGATGCTGGTCGCCCTGCACCAGCAGCACGTCGCCCGGCTGCAGGTTTACGTCTTCGATATCCCGCTGCGACTTCCAGATGGCGCGCCCGGCGCGGTGCAGGGCCAGCGGCATCAGCTGGAAGCGGTCGATGAAGCGGGCGAAGCGGAGGTTGGCGCGATCGAGGGGCGAACCGTAAACCACGGCGATCTCGGCCAGCATCTGGTTGTCTGCCAGGAACGGCTGCGATTCGTCCTGCGACTGGCCCGGGCCGCGCAGTGTCGCCTTCAACCGCTCTTCGTAAGCCTTCAGCCGTTTCGGGGTGTCGATCACCCGCAGCCGGTCGCCGGGTTTGAGCGTGACGTCCGGCAGGGGGACGATGAAGGTGTCGCCCCGGCGGATGCTGCGCACCCGCATGTCGCCGTCGGTCAAGGCCATGGCCTCGGCCAGCGTGCAACCGATCGTCGGCGAGTCTTCGTTCAGGTGCAGCCGGGCTTCGAACAGGCGGTGGGACGGGTCGGCCAGCGAGATTTCCCGTTTCGGCAAGAGCCGCGGCGCAACCAGCCAGAGATAGGCGATCGCCACGCCGCCGGCGATGAGTGCCGGATACAGAAAGTCGAACATACCGAATCGGCGCATGCCGAGATCGGCCGCCACGCTGACCACCAGCAGGTTGGTGGATGTGCCGATGGTCGTTCCCATGCCGCCGACGATGGTGGCGAGCCCCATGGGCATGAGGATGCCGCTCGGCGAGCTTGCCGTTCGCAGGCAGACGCTGATGAGTATCGGCAGCAGCAGCACGACGATCGGCGTGTTGTTGATGACCGCAGAGAGCGCCGCCGCCAGCACCAGCGTGACCAGGAACGACAGGAAGGGCAGCTTGCCCCAGAAGCGGCCGAGTATGCGGCCCACGGGTTCCAGCGCGCCGGTGCGAATGAGGCCCTGTCCGAGCACCATCAGGGCACAGACGGCGATCAGTGCTTCATGGCCGAAGCCGGCGAAGAGTTGCACGGGCCGGAACCCCTCGAACGGGAACAGCGAGAACCCCAGCGCCAGAGCGGCCAGCAGCCCGAGGCTCGTCACCTCCAGGCGCGCCCGGTCGCGGCTGAACAGCGCCAGCGCCACCACCGTCGTCAGCATGGCGGCCAGTGCATGCAGGTTGGGGACTTCAGGCATGGCCCGACTCTCCGGGGAAACGGCGGTGTTCGCGAAAGCGCCGCAGTCTAACCGCATTTCCAAACGGGCGCGCCCGGAAATTCCGGGCCGGGGCAACCGGGTTTTTTCGTTGCGGGGAAGTTAGACTAGCGGTTCGATTCCCCGCTCCGCGAGGAGAACGGCGTCCGGGTTCGAACTGACGGGCTATGCTCCGGCCTGACGAGATTTCGGTGTGGGGGTGCAGCCAGACGGGGTGTACACCAGTCCGACAAGAACGTCGTACCTGGGTGCAAACGTGACTCTTTCGTAAACGTGACCCCGGAACGAGAAGTCCCGAGGCCCGTTCGATGACCTGACCTGCAAGTTGGAGGTCCTGAGGAATTTCCATGGCTCCCCTGGAATACAGCGGCGGTGAATCGCCGGAAGACGACATCTACAAAATCCGCCACAGCCTGGCCCATGTGCTGGCCCAGGCCGTGCTCGAACTGCGGCCGGGCTCGACGCTGGGCTTCGGCCCTCCCATCAAGGATGGCTTCTACTACGACTTCATTCTGAGCGATGCGCTGACGGAGGAAGACTTCCCGGAGCTCGAACGCCGCATGAAGAAGATTCTGAAGAAACGGCAGCGCTTCTATCGCGAAGACCTCGATGCGCAAGCGGCGCTCGCCCGCATCGACGAGATGGGGGAACCCTACAAGCGCGAGTACGGGGCCGAACTCATCGAAAAGCAGGGGTTGGCGGGGCTCTCGTTCTACCGCAACGGGCCGTTTCTCGACATGTGCGAGGGGCCCCATGTGGAGGACACGGGCAAGATTCCGCGGGATGCCTTCAAGCTCAGAAGCGTCGCCGGGGCCTATTGGCGCGGCGATTCCGACAACGTGATGATGACGCGCATCTACGCCTGGGCCTTTGCGTGCCGGGAGGAACTCGAGGCGCACGTTGCCCGGTGGGAGGAAGCCCAGGCCCGCGACCACAAGAAACTCGGCCGCGCCCTGGGCATTTTTCGCATTGACGACGACATCGGCCGCGGTTTGCCGCTGTGGCTGCCGAACGGCACCGTCATTCGCGACGAACTCGAGGCGCTGGCCAGGGAACTGGAATTCCGCGGCGGTTATCGGCGGGTGGCGACCCCGCACCTGGCCCGGGAAAGCCTGTATCGAAAGACCGGCCACCTGCCTTACTACGCCGACGACATGTACCCGCCCATGGAGGTGCCGGAATCCGGAGACGGCGATGCGGCCATTCGAGAAGCCTACCGCCTGCGGCCGATGAACTGCCCCCATCATCACAAGGTCTTTGCCGCCGAGCCGCGCAGTTACCGCGACCTGCCGCTGCGGCTGGCCGAATACGGGCAGGTCTATCGCTGGGAAGAATCCGGCGCGGTTTCCGGGTTGCTGCGGGTGCGCGGCATGTGCATGAACGATGCGCACATCTACTGCACCCCGGAACAGATCGAGTCGGAGTTCATGGCGGTGATGGACATGTACCGGCAGGCATACGACATACTTGGGCTCGAAGACTACGTGGTTCGCCTTTCCCGCTGGGACCCGGACGACCCCAAGGGCAAGCAGAAGTACGTCGACAACCGGGAAGCCTGGGAACACTCCGAGCAGATCCTGCAGGAAGTGCTGGAGGAACTGGATGTCGACTACGTCGAGGGTCGGGGCGAGGCGGCTTTCTACGGGCCCAAGATCGACATTCAACTGGTTACCGTCACCGGTCGGGAAGAGTCCCTGTCGACCGTTCAGCTCGATTTCTCGCAGCCGCGATCGCTGGGGCTGAGTTATACCGGCGCCGACGGCGAGGAGCATGTGCCCTACTGCATCCATCGGGCGCCCTTCAGCACCCACGAGCGCATGGTGGCGTTTCTGCTGGAGCACTACGGCGGCGCTTTCCCAACGTGGCTCGCGCCGGTGCAGGTGCAGGTGATCGCGGTGTCGGAGAAATTCGATGCCTACGGGCTGGAGGTGGTGAATCGGCTGCGGGAGCGGATGGTGCGTGCGGAACTGTCACCGTCGAGCGAAACGGTATCGAAGAAAATCCGTCAGGGAACCACCGACAAGATCCCGAATCTGCTGATCGTCGGCGAGCGGGAACAGGAAGATCGTACGGTAACGTTGCGGCGCTACGGGGAGCGGGAGCAGCACACGCTGAGCCTCGAGCAATTCGAAGCGGCGTTGCTCGCCACCATCGGCAACCGTTCGCGGCAGTTTCTGCTGCCCGGGTCGGGTTGAATCGACGGGTTGCTCTGCGCGCAGACTACTGAACGACTTCGCCGCTGTTGCTGTCTACCATGGCGACCTGGCGCTCGAGGCCGATGAGGTCGAGGAGAATCTCGCCGGCCTCCACCAACATGGGGTCTTCGGGTGACGGCTCCTCTCCGTTTTCCGGGTCGTCGAGGTCTTCGAGGTCGTCGAGACTGGCCAGTTCCGGTTCGCCCCTGGCCTTGCGCAATGCGTTTTCGAGATCGAGGCGCCACTGGTCGTCCGCGTCGTTTTCCGCCCGGCGAACGGCTTCGTTCAGGGACAGGCGCGTACGCTTCGCGTTTTCCCGGCTCTTTGCCGCCAGTGCCCGCAGATAGCTGAAATCCGCACTCGAGGCGACTCGTTCGTTGTGGCGGGTCAGCAGGTCGGGCAGCAGCGCCTGCACGTTGTCGTTGCCCGAGAACGCCGTGGGCTGAATCATGTCCCAGGGCATGGCGTCGTCCAGACTGCTTTCGCCGATGCGGTGGATGTCGAAGATCTCGGGGAACTCGATATCCGGTACGATGCCCCGGTGCTGGGTGCTGCGGCCCGAGACGCGGTAGAACTTGGCGGCCGTGACCTTGAGTTGGCCCCGGTTCAGGGGAATGAGCGTCTGCACCGTGCCCTTGCCGAACGTGCGGCTGCCGACAACGATGCCGCGCCCGTAATCCTGGATCGCTCCGGCGAAAATCTCGGAGGCGGATGCGGACAGTCGGTTGACCATCACGGCGAGCGGCCCGCCCCAGACCGCATCGTCGTCGTTGTCGGCATAAACCCGGGTGCGTCCGGCGGACTTCACCTGCACCGTGGGGCCCGACTCGATGAAGAGCCCGGTCAGGGAGTCGGCCTCCTGCAGCGAACCGCCGCCGTTGTTGCGCAGGTCGACCACCAGGGCGTCGATTCCCTCCTCCTTCAGTTCGCCGATGATTCGGCGGACGTCGCGGGTCGTGCTCTTGTAGCCGGTTTCGCCCTGCTGCTCGGCCTTGAAGTCGGCGTAGAACGTTGGAATCTCGACGATCCCCACCCGATAGTCGCGACCGTTCCGGTTCAGGGTAAGCAACGTTTTCTGGGCGGCCTGTTCCTCCAGTTCGATGGTGTTACGCACGATCTGCACGACGATCGTGCCCTTGTCTTCCGCGCTGTCGGGAATGACCTCGAGGCGCACGGTCGAGCCTTTCGGGCCGCGAATCATCTCCACCACATCGTCGAGCCGCCAGCCGACCACATCGATCAGCGGGCCGTTCTCGCCCTGGGCGACGCTGACGATTCGATCGCCGGGCCCGAGTTGACCGGATTTGTCTGCCGGGCCGGCGGTTACCAGGCGAACGATCGAGGTGTACTCGTCCTCGCTGCGCAGCACGGCCCCGATCCCCTGCAACTGCAGGGACGAATTGATCATGAAGTTCTGCGACGCGCGTGGCGAGAAATACTGGGTGTGAGGATCGTAGGTGGTGGCGAAGGCGTTGACGTAGACCTGGAAAGCGTCCTCGCTGTTGGTCTGCCGCGTCTGATTCAGCCGGTTCTTGTACCGCTTGGTCAGCAGTTCCCGGATCTCCGGCAGTTCCCGGCCGTTCAGCTTCATGTTCAGCACGGCCGCCTTCAGGCGCTTCTGCCACAACGCGTCGGCTTCGGCCCGGTTGGCGGGCCAGGGCGCCTGCTCGCGGTCGGTTTCGACCCAGTCGTCCGCGGTGAAGCCGAACCCGTCGATGCCGGAATCCAGCAAGCCGAGCAGGAATTCGAAGCGCTCTACCAGCCTCGCCTGGTACAGGTTGAATATCTCGAATGCCGGCTTCAGGTCGCCCCGCTTCAGCGCATCGTCGAGCTGGTGGCGGTATTGCTCGAACTCTTCGATGTCGCTCGCCAGGAAGAACACCCGGGCGCCGTCGAGCAGTTCCAGGTACTTGTCGAAAACCTGGCTGGAGATGGCGTCGTCCAGGTCTTTCTGCAACAAGTGGTTGTGCCGGAGCGATTCGACGATGTTCAGGCTCACCGGCGGGTGAATGCTGAGCGGGTTCAATTCGACGGGTTGCGTCGGCGAGCGGGATGCTTCGGGCGTATTGAGAGCGACTTCCTGGGCGGTCGAAGCTGCGGCGAGAAGAATCAGCAAGCCGCCGAGCGTTGCCGAAACCGATGAGATTCCAAGATGCATGCAGTTGGTCCGTTTGCGTTATTCCTGCCGGAAGCTGCTACGCTCATTCACGAACAGACCGACAGGGCTACGCCTGAGACAAGACGCAGCCCGCGTGTAATATCCTGCATTCCGTCAAGGGTTGCAACGCCGCCGCCGGCGACGATGCTGCGTCACGAAGCCGAGGTTGCCATGGACGAGCGGGAAGAAAAGCTGCGCAAGGCCGATGCGCTCAGTCGGCGCCTTGCCCATCGTAACCGGCCGCGCGGGGTGAATCACCGCAGGCTGACGCGCACCCTGCTGCTCGGCGCCCTGGCCGTAGCTGCCTCGATTTATTGGCTTGCCGTCGAGTATGCGGTGGACATGGAGGAACTCGCCGGCTACCTCGGCAGCAGCCTGCTGTTCGTCGCTGTCTTCGCGGTCCCGGCGATTGTCGGCGCCGTCGTGCTGCGAGCCGTACGAAGATTGCGCACACGCTTCCTGAAGACGCCGGATCGGGAATAAGGCCGGAATCGGATATGGCGGATTTGGATTGCTACTCGTCGCCAGGGCGCAGAAAGTAAATGAGACAGGCGGACCGGTTCAGGTACCCTCGATCTCGTGCCGGGCAGCAGTCGCCAGAAACGCGGACCGAGTCATGCTGCGCAGCCTGGCCTCGTCGTCGATCGCTTCGAGCAAACCGCTGTCGAGGGAGATGTTGACCCGACGCGACGATCCCCGGTCGACGAGCAGCGGGATCAGGGCCAGGTCGGCGCCGCGCCGCCATTCTTCCAGTTCCGGATCCTCTTTGATCGCATCGATCGTGCGGGGTTGTGGAATATTGTCGCCGTCTTCGGCCATGCCTGCGACATGAAACGCGAGCGCTTCGCAACCGTGCCGAATGACATCGTCCATCGAGTCGCCGACGGAGACGCATCCGGGGAAATCGGGAAAACTGATCCCGTAGCCTGCTTCATCCTGGTGAATAAAGGATACGTAGCGCATGGATTCCTCCTCCTTTACGCCTTCCAACCCGCCTGCCGGTAGATCGACGCCACGGTGCCACGTGGCAGGTCCTTGTTCGGATGCGGCACGGTAACCCGTCCGGGCTTTGCGGGGTTTGTGAACTGGCGATGGCTGCCTTTGGTGGCGACATGTATCCAGCCGTCCTGTTTGAGCATTCCGATCAGTTTGGCGCTGTTGCGTTCCACTGCCTCACGAGCGCCGGTCGGGCCGGTCGCGCAGGAACACCCACTCGTCTTTTCGGGAGCGTTCCTTGGAGAATCGGTACCCGTCGCCGTCGAAGGCGCGCAACGCCTTCAGGGTGGAAACGCGGCTCTGGACGATGTAGCTGGTCATGAGCCCGCGCGCCCGCTTGGCGAAGAACGACAGGAACTTGTAGCGGCCGTTCTTCAGGTCGAGGAAGCTCGGGGTGACGATTCTGGCATCTATGCGCCCGGCATCGAGCACATTGAAATATTCGTTGGAGGCGAGGTTGATCAACAGCGGCTGCTTCTGTTCGGCGATTGCCTCGTTCAGGGCGTCGGTTACCTTGCTGCCCCAGAATTCGTAGAGGTCTGAGCCCCGACCGGTTTCGAGTTGCGTGCCCATTTCCAGCCGGTACGGCTGAATGAGATCCAGCGGCTTCAGCAGGCCGTGCAGCCCCGAGAGTATGCGCACGTGCTTCTGCGCCCAGGTGAAATCCCGTTCGGTATAGCCGTAGGCATCGAGCCCGAGGTAGACATCGCCCTTGAAGGCGAGGATGGCCTGCCGGGCATTCCTGCGCGTGAAGGGCGGCTGCCAGGCGGCATACCGGTCGACGTTCAACTCCGCGAGCTTGCTGCTGATGCCCATCAGGTCGGCGACATCGGGCGGCGCGAACTGGCGCAACGTCTCGATGAGTTCGCGCGAGTCGTCGAGAAACCCGGGTTCGGTGTGCTTGCGGGTCGGGACCGGGCTGTTGTAATCCAGTGTCTTGGCGGGTGAGATGATGGCCAGCATGGCGTTCTCGCAGGGCGGTTCGGCTAAGCGGAGAATTGTACCGCGCCGCGCTTCCCGATGCCTGCCGGAACGCTGTCGCCAGCCCGGCCGCGCTTGCGCAAGTGCAGATATAATTGCCACCCCATCCAGCGTGGTCCGAGCCATGTCCGTTGCAGACCGTATCGAACAAAAGCTTGCCGAGGCTTTCGCGCCGACGCATCTCGAAGTCGTCAACGAAAGCGGCAATCACAACGTGCCGCCCGGGTCGGAATCGCATTTCAAGGTGGTTCTGGTGGCCGAGTCGTTTGCCGGCCAGCGGCTGCTGAATCGCCATCGGCAGGTCAACACGGTGCTGGCCGAAGAACTCGCGCACGACATACACGCCCTGGCAATCCACACCTACACCCGCGAGGAATGGCAGCGGCGTTTCGGCAATGCACCGCTGTCGCCGCCCTGTGTCGGCGGCAAGCACGGCGAGGGCGCGGGCAACGGCGCGGGGCAGCAGGGCCGCGGGTCCGCCGCATGACCCTTGCTACCTTATCCCGAACCGCCGCCGACTCCTGCCGAACTGTCGCCACGTTCTACCGATTCGTGCGGCTCGACGATCTGCCGGCCCTGCGGGCGCGGGTTGCCGCCCTGGCGGAGTCGTTGCGGCTGAAAGGAACCGTGCTGCTGGCGGAGGAGGGCATCAACGCAACCCTGTGCGGCGCGGCGGACCAACTGCACGCCTTCGCGGCGGAAATGGCGCGGGATGCCCGGTTCCGGCGGCTGCCGATCAAACTTTCCTCCGGGGCGCCCGGCAACCCGGTGTTCGATCGTCTGAAGGTCAGGGTCAGGCCCGAGATCCTGAGTTTCGGCCAGGATGGCCTGGACATGACGCGTACCGGGGAACCCGTGGATGCCGGTCGCTGGACCGAGCTTCTGGACGACCCCGGCGTGACGGTCGTCGATGTTCGCAACCGTTACGAGATCGATCTGGGCGCATTCCCGGGCGCTATCGACCCCGAGACCGATCATTTCCGGGAATTCCCCGGGTTTGCCCGGGCCCGGCTCGACCCGGAAGCAGCGCCCCGTGTGGCCATGTACTGCACGGGAGGCATCCGTTGCGAGAAAGCCTCGTCCTGGCTGCTCGCGGCGGGGTGCGAGGAGGTTTACCAACTCAGCGGCGGCATTCTGCGCTATCTCGAGACCGTGCCGGCAGCGGAGAACCGCTGGCGGGGCGAGTGCTTCGTGTTCGACCGGCGCGTGTCGGTGGATGCGGAACTGCGTCAGGGAACGTATCGGCAGTGTTTTGCCTGCCGGACGCCGCTGTCGCCGTCCGACCTGGCTTCGCCGCATTTCCGGCAGGGCGTGCACTGTCCACACTGCCTCGACGATCTCTCTGCCGACAGACGCGAGAGCCTGGAGGAACGGCAACGACAGGTGGAACTGGCGGAGGCCCGCGGAGTGCGCCACATCGGCGGCCCGGGCGACGGAGGCGGATAGCTACTGCAACAACAGTGTTTCGACGTACGGCCACAGAGTGTCGAGAAGCATCGGTTGCGCGTCGGCATTGGGATGAATGCCGTCGTCCTGCATCAAGCCCGGCTGCACCCCGACCTCTTCCAGAAACGACGGCACCACGGCGATTCCGTACTCGGCCGCCACCTCCTCGAACAGGTTCTGAAACGCTCGGGTGTAGCGAAGCCCGTAGTTCGGCGGAATCTGCATGCCGACCAGCAGCACCTCGCGGCCATCGCCGCCCGCCAGTTGTACGAGTTGCGCGAGGTTCTTCCTGATGCTGGGCACGGGATAACCGCGCAAGCCGTCGTTGCCGCCCAGTTCGATGATGACCAGGGCCGGGTCGTGGGTTTCCAGTGCAGCCGGCAACCTCGCCAGACCGCCGCCGGTGGTGTCGCCACTGACGCTGGCATTGACGACGCCGTAGCCGCCATCGATAGCCGCCAGACGCTCCTCGAGCAAATGCACCCAGCCCTGCTCGCGTTGAATACCGTAGGCGGCGCTGATACTGTCGCCGAGCACCAGCACGGTCGCATGCCGGCCTGGTTCCGGGCGGTCTGCGCCCAGGCAGAAAAGGACGGCCGCAATTACCCACCACCTGAGAAGCGGTTGCATGGTTCGCACAGTTGTTCGAGCAACAGACATCGGCAAGACGGTTCCGACCCTGGACGGTCAACTCACCATCCTGGATGGCATCGATCTGGAAATCAACGTCGGGGAAAGCCTCGCCGTGGTCGGCGCCTCCGGTTCCGGCAAGACCACGCTGATCGGCATTCTTGCCGGGCTCGACCTGCCCTCCAATGGCCAGGTGCACCTGGCCGGGCACGAACTGACGGCCATGGACGAAGAGGAGCGGGCGCGGGTGCGGGGCGAGCACGTCGGCTTCGTCTTTCAGACCTTTCGGCTTCTCACCAGTCTGACCGCGTTGGAAAACGTCATGCTGCCGGCTGAACTGCGGGGCGATGCCGGCGCGGAATCCCAGGCCCGCGAACTGCTGGAGAGGGTAGGATTGAGCAACCGCGCCAGCCACTATCCAAGGCAGCTTTCCGGCGGGGAGCAGCAGCGGGTCGGCATCGCCCGCGCCTTTGCGTCGCGCCCGACGGTACTGTTCGCAGACGAGCCCACGGGCAACCTGGACACGCGCACCGGCGCCCGGGTGACCGAACTGCTGTTCCGCCTGAACAAGGAATACGACACCACGCTGGTGCTGGTCACCCACGACGACCGGCTTGCCGACCGTTGCGGGCGCATCGTCGAACTCGATGCGGGCAGGATCGTCGCGTGACGGCCGTGCGCAAGGAACCATCGCGTCGTTCGAAGTCGAACCGGCTCGCCCGCAGGTCGCAGCGACCTTCGTCGCAAGTGCATGGGCGTGCGCAGCGGGAAGTTGGCGCGATACGCGGGCGAGGTAGGCCGTGACGCCGCGCATCGTGACCCGCATGGCCTGGCGGGACTGGCGCTCCGGCGAACTCAGGCTCTTGCTGCTGGCGCTGTTGGTCGCGGTGGGCACGGTGACCGCCATCAGCCTGTTCGTCGACCGGCTGCACCAGGCGCTCGGTCTGGAGTCGGCGAGCTTTCTGGCCGCGGACCGCTACATCGGCAGCACGCGGCCGATTCCCGACGACTTCCGTGCGGCTGCCATGGCCCGGGGGCTCGACACGGCCGAGGCCATGGCGTTCCCGTCAATGGTGTACGGCAAAGGCGAGCGCAATCGATTGGTGAGCGTCAAGGCGGTCAGTGACGGCTATCCCTTGCGTGGCGAACTGATCGTCAGCGACGAACCGTTCGGGGCGGGTCGCGTCGCCACGAGCGTGCCGCCCCCGGGCGAGGTCTGGCTGGATTCCCGGCTGTTTCCCGCCCTGGACCTGACCCTCGGCGATGTCGTGGAAGTGGGCATTGCCAGGCTGGCGGTGAGCCGGGTGCTGATCAAGGAGCCGGATCGCGGCGGCAGTTTCTTCGACCTCGGGCCACGGTTGCTCATGAACATTGCGGACGTGCCGGCGACGGAAGTCGTGCAGCCGGGCAGCCGCATCGGCTATCGACTGCTGCTGCGCGGGCCGGATGGCGAACTCGAAGCTCTGCGGCAGGAACTCGAACTGGAGCCGAACTATCGGTGGATGGACATCCGTCGCAACAGCCGTCGGATCGGCGGCGCACTGGACCGGGCCGAGAGCTTCCTGTTGCTCGGAGGGCTCCTGGGGGTGCTGCTGGCCGGCGTCGCGGTGGCCCTTTCTGCCCATCGCTATGCCCGCCGCCACTACGACCACGTGGGTATCTTCAAGACACTGGGGGCGACCCCGAACCAGATTCTGCAGGCCTATCTCGGCATTCTTGGCGTGGTGGGCGGTTTCAGCGTGATTCTCGGTCTGGCTCTCGGCGCCGGGCTGCACCTCCTGATCGTGCAGGCCCTCGCTGCCCTCATTCCCATCGACCTGCCGGCCCCGAGTTTCAAGCCGTTCCTGCTGGGTGCGGCGACCGGCCTAATCTGCGCGGTGGCGTTCGCCATGCCGCCGCTCTTGCACCTCAAGAGCATCTCGCCGATGCGGGTCATGCGGCGCGATCTGGGGGCGGCGCCGGCCTCCCAGTGGGCAAGCTATGGCGCCGCCGGCGCCGGTGGCCTCGTGCTGCTCGTCTGGTACAGCGAGAGCCTGTTTCTCACTTTCTGGACCCTGGTTGGCGCCCTCGGGGTCGTGCTGGTGTTCGGCGGCCTGGCGATGCTGCTGCTGAAGAGCGGGCGCGCGATCGGCATGCAGGCCGGCAGCGGGTTGCGGCTGGCCCTCTCGGGGTTGCAGCGGCGGCGCAAGGAAAGCACGGCCCAGATCCTGATTTTCGGGCTCGCCATCATGCTGCTGTTGATCCTCGTGCTGCTGCGCACGGCGTTGATCGACGAGTGGCGCTCGCAGCTTCCGGACGACATCCCCAACCATTTCGTCATGAACGTGACGCCCGATCAGCTTGCGGCGGTTGAATCGATGCTGAGCGCGCTTGCCAATGGCGCCGATGGTGCCGATGCCGCCGATGCCGCCGATGCCGCCGATGGTGCCGATGGTGCCGGGGCGCGTCACGAACCGCTCTATCCCATGATTCGGGGCCGCATCGTCGAGGTCAACGGAATCGATGCCGGTGACTGGGAGGAGCAGCGGCGCGGGAACGGGTTCGACCGGTCCGGCCCGGGCCTGCGCTCGGAACGGAACCTGACCTGGGCCGCCGCGCTGCCCGCAAGCAACGAAATCGTCGCCGGCAGCTGGTGGACTGCCACCGAGGAGGCGGCCCTGGTTTCCCTGGAGGACGAATACGCTCGCGAGGTCGGCCTGGGGCTGGGCGATCGGCTGCGGTTCGACATCGGCGGCCAGATGGTGGAGGCGACGGTGGCGAGCCTGCGGACCCTCGACTGGGAGTCGATGCAGCCGAACTTCTTCATCGTTTTCTCACCCGCGGCATTGCGCGATTACCCGGCCACCTACATGACCAGTTTTCACCTGCCGGAAGGGCAGAAGGCGTTCCTGAACAGCCTGCTTGCCGAGTTTCCCACGGTCACCGTCATCGAGATCGACGCCATCGTCGAACAGGTACAGCGCATCATCGACCGCGTCACCGCCGCCGTGGAACTGGTGTTGGCGCTGGTCGTCGGAGCCGGTTGCCTGGTGCTGCTGGCGAGTATTCGCGCCGGCTGGGACGCCCGTATGGCGGAGCACGCCCTGGTGCGCACGCTCGGCGGCACGCGGGGCCTGATTGCCGGCAGTCTGGCGGCCGAGTTCGTGGCCCTGGGCGCCTTTTCGGGCCTGGTCGCCGTGGTCGGGGCCGAATTGACCGTCGCATTGCTGCAGTGGCAGGTTTTCGAGTTGCCGGCGGCGCTGCATCCCTGGCTGTGGCTGTTCGGTCCGCTCTGCGGGGCCGTGCTGATCTTCGCAGTGGGCATGACCGGTGCGCGGCGGCTGGTTGCGTCCCCGCCGCTGATGGTGCTGCGCGGCACGGACGCCTGAGCGGCGGCACTCGCGATCGTCGCGGCAGCGGGATGCATGCTTCAATACCGCCACATCTGCGCGCGCCCTCGAACGATTCGTATCGCGATAAAGCTGGCGTATCCTGGTCGTGCTTCCCGTATTGACGATTGTCGCCGTACCTTTGGCATTGTATTCCTGGTCCGCGCCTCGACTTCCTCGCGACAAGAGTTGGCGAGATATGGAGGCTACAGCAACCCTGACAACGCCAGGGCGATTCCCAGGAACGAAAGAAAGCCGGCCACATCCGTGACGGTGGTGAGAATGATCGACGAGGCGGTTGCGGGATCCTGACCGAGCCGGGTCAGCAGGATTGGCACCAGGGCGCCGGCGACGCCCGCAGTGGGCATGGCGATCAGCATGGCCAGCGAGATCACCAGGGTGAGGCCCACGGAATCGCTCCAGAACCACACGCCAGCTCCGCAAACAACCGCCAATGCCAGGCCATTGACAACACCCGCAGCAAGCTCCTTGGTCAGCAGACGCCGCAGATCGCGTGAGCCGACCTCTCGCAACGCAATGCCACGCGCCGTCACCGCCAGGGCCTGAGCGCCGGCATTGCCGCCCTGACCGGCGACCACCGGCAGAAGCACGGCGAGAGCCGTGAACTGGGCGATCAGCCCCTCGAAAAGAGCCACGACGGCAGAGGCCAGGAAGGCCGTGAGCAGGTTGACATGCAGCCAGGGCAGGCGGCGCCGCACGGCGAATCCGGGCGAGGACATGGCCTTCTCGTCCGCGCTCGCCCCCACCATGGTTTGCATGCCGGCGCTGATCGACTCGCCCACCGCGTCGAAGAGGCGGTCATGACGCACCACCCCCAGAAGCCGATTGCCGCCATCCACGACGGGCAGCGAATCGGTGCGATATCGCTCGAGCATTTCCACCAACTCGTCCCGAGGAGCGACCAGTTCGACCGCAGGCGTGGAACCGGCATGGGCCCCGACCCGATCCGTCGCCTCGGCAAGCGCCAGTGCCTGCATGTCCACCCGTCCATCGAGGCGCCGTTCCGAATCGAGCAGATAAAGCGTCCTGGCACTCCGCAGGGGCGAAGAGCGGACCCGGGCAATGGCGTCGGCAACCGACATGTCGCGGTCGAGAGTGCAGGCCGCCCGGTCCATCAGGCGCCCGGCGGCGCCGGCCGGCAGGTCGACGAGCCGATCGAGTTCCCGGCGCAGCGAGCTTGGCAACCTCGCCTGCACGTCTTCGCGCCGCTCCTCTGACAGGCCGGTCAACAGGCTCAAGGCGAGGTGAGTCGGGGCCGTGGCGACGATGTCCGCCTGGTCGTCGCCGGGCAGGATGTCGTACAGCTCGGAGGACCGCGCCGGTGGAAGCCTGTCCAGAACGGCAAGTCGACTTGCCGGGTCGATACCGGCGATCTCTTCGGCAAGTGCGGCTGCGTCCATGTCCTCCAGTATGGAAACGGCTTCTGCCGGAAATCGAGCGATAAAGTCTTCCTGAAGGGCCTTTACCAACTCCCGGGTCGGCGGCAGGGGCTCGGTGGCGACGCTCACCGGGGGCGCCCCTTCGCCCCGGCGAGCGGCAGCAACTCGGCCAGCAACTCGAACATCGTGGTGGCCAGCGTGGCGAGCACGGGTGGCGCGTCGGCTTCCGGTGCCACGGAGACATCGGAAAACCCCGATCGGTCCAGCAGGCCGATGGGGCGCAATCGCTCGTCGACGGCCACCAGCCAGGGCTCGTCGCTCGCGGCAAACTCGAAGGTGGCGCTGCGCAGGTCGGCGTTCGCTGAAATGCGCCGCAATGGCGCCACACAGTCGCGTACAGACCCGCCGGGGCCGAGCAGCAGGGCCTTGCGCATGTCCAGCCGACCGACCAGGCGGCCTTCCCCATCGACCACCAGTAACGGCGCACCGGTACCCATTTTTGGCGAATCCATCGCCTTTGGCGAATCCATCGCCTTTGGCGAATCCAATGCACGCACCGCGTCTGCCACCGACTGCGTATCGCTCACCGAAGCAACCTTCGCGAGCACGTGCGCCCCGACCGTGCCGTCGGTGTAGGAACAAAACCGCTCCAGGTCCCGTCGGCGGCGCCCCGGCACACGGTGGGCGAGTCCGATTCGTCGCGACGGGTCGAGGCGGCGCGCCAGACGAACGGCGGTATCGAGGTCTGCCTCGGAAAGCCAGCAGGCGATGTCGCTGTCCGTCGAGCGGTCCAGCAGCAGTTCGGCCGTCTGCTGCGGCAGGTTGACGATGACGGCCGGGATCGCCGATCGGGGAAGAGAAGCGAGCAGGGAAATCGCCGCCGAGCCGTCCGCCCGCGCCAGCACTTGTGCAAAGTCGGCGGGACGACTCTGGGCGTACCGTTCGACCAGGCGGCCCGATGGCAGCGCCGGAGCGGTCACTCCGAAGCCTCGGTCAGACGCACGACCGGCACTTCTGCGAATCGTGCGGCCGGTATGGTCACCTGGCCATCCCTCGTGGCGAGCACAATCGCTGTCCGGCGCAACTCCACCACCGTGCCTTCCGCATCGTCGATGCGAAGACGGTCGCCCTTGCGGTAGCTGCCCAGTTCCCCGCGGGCGATCAGATTGGCAACATGCCGACGTGCGCCCAATGCGAATGCCAGGCCGAGCGCCGCGGAGGCGATACCGAAGGCCAGAAGGGCCAGGTCAGCGACGAACGACACGTCGATGCCCAGTTGTTGCGCAGCGATGACGATGGCGGGGCCCGTCGCGAGCCAGTAGGCAACGGGTGGCGGAAAGCGGACGATGCCGGCGCGCCGCTGGACGAGTTCGCGAAGGCCGGCGCCAACCAGGTGGCCGGCTGCGATTGCCAGCACGGCGACGATGAGCCCCGGCAAATGGGTCAGGACCGCGTCGAATAGACCGGTCGTCCGCCCGGCGCCGAGAACCCGCAACGACAGCCCGACTGCTGCCGCGAGAATCGCCCAGAACGCAAGGGGCGCCAGCGCGCGAACGACCCTGGCGAAGACGCCCGAATCCCCCGCATGCCGCTCTGTCAGTCG
The DNA here is from genome assembly GCA_965221465.1 of Candidatus Azophilus sp. Classification (GTDB taxonomy): domain Bacteria; phylum Pseudomonadota; class Gammaproteobacteria; order Pseudomonadales; family Azotimanducaceae; genus Azophilus. Next base: position 2,464,238 of record OZ244892.1, on the reverse strand, counting down.
TGCGACGATTGCGCGGGTGGCGAAGGCGACGACCACACCGGAGGCCAGCAGGGCCAGCCCGACAATCTCGGAACTGGCGTTCATCCGGTAAAACTCGGCATGTTCGCGCACCCCTTGTTTACGGATCGGTTGTCTGTCGAGCGCGTTACCGCATCGAATTGCCGCCTCGACACGACCGGTGACGACGTGCCGCATGCCGGTCTGTTCGAGGAACGCGTGACGGGGCAATGCCCCAACCCGACAAGAACGGGGCTCTCGGGTGCAAGCTCGAGTCGCCTGTCGACGCGGCCCGCAAACAACGGGTCTGACCAATTGTCCATTTTTGCCGTTCGGCCTGTCAGGCTGGCCCGAGCTTCGTTCAGCCTTTCTCCGGTTGCGGGAATCGCGCGGTTGGCGGCACGAGGAGCAAACCGCTGAATGCCTCCGGTCATTGCGAGTCGTCGATCGACTCGATCGCGTAGAGCGGGTCGGCTTCGAGTACGCTTTCGTGGGAGACGATCTCCTCTTCGACCGCGCTCACTTCGCCGAAGCGGGCCAGGTGGAACAGGGCTTCGCCCTCGTTCACCGGCGGCAGCCGATTGATGCCGATGACGATGCCTTCGAACGGAGCGGGGATGACAGCGTCGTCCGACGAGAACGGAGCAGACACCGTGCCGAGCACTTCTCCCGCTCGCACCAGCGCGCCGAGACGGGCCAGCGGGCGGAAGAGACCGTCGGTGGGTGCGCGGATCCACCGGGTCGAATTCGCAACGTAGGGTTCGCTGCGCCTGCGGGTGCGGCGCGCCGGGAGCATGTCGAGCCCGCGCATGACATTCACCACCCCCCGAACGCCGGCGACGATGCACTTTTCGTCGAGGCGCAGCGCTTCCCCGGCTTCATAGGCAATCACGGGAATTCCCTCCCGCCCCGCTTCCGAGCGCAGGCTGTTGTCGAGGAGCCCCGAGTTGACGATCACCGGAATCGAAAAGGCGCGGGCCATGGCCTCGACGCCGGGTTGATCGAGGGCTGCCCGAACCTGGGGCAGGTTGTCCCGATGCACCGCGCCGGTATGCAGATCGATGGCATGCGTGCAGCGCTTGACTACCGAGCCGAAAAAGACGTTCGCCATTCGAGACGCCAGGGAACCGGTTTCGCTGCCCGGAAAGCTGCGGTTCAGGTCGCGGCGATCCGGAAGGTAGCGGGACTTGTTGAGAAACCCGAACAGGTTGACGACGGGGACCAGTACCAGGGTGCCGTGCAGCCGGTCGAGCGCGGAGAGCGTTCGCAGACGACGGATGACCTCGATGCCGTTCAGTTCATCGCCGTGGATGCCCGCCGAGACCAGCAGCGTCGCGCCCTGCCAACGGCCGTGGATGACCTCGACAGTCAGGTCGAGCGGCGTCTGCGTGTAGAGCTGCGCCATGGGCAGTTCGAACTGCAGCCGTTCGCCGCGCCGCACGCGGCGGCCGGCGATTTCGAACGGCCCCTGCAGCGTGCCCGCCTTGCGTCGGGTTTTCTTCGCGCCCGCGCTCTCCGCCGCCCCGGATTTGGCAGGTTCGGCGGACAGCTTCTGTTCAGCCGCTGCCACGGGTGCGCGTCCTGCCCTGCCGGGCATTGCGCTCGATGAACTCGATGACCCGGTCGGCCACGTCGATGCCCGACGCTTCCTCGATGCCCTCGAGGCCCGGTGAACTGTTGACTTCCAGTACGAGCGGCCCGTGATTGGAGCGGATCAGGTCCACTCCGGCAATGTTCAACCCCATCGTTGTCGCTGCCGCCACGGCCGTGCGCCGCTCCGATGGCGAGATCTTGGCGGCATGCGCGCTGCCGCCGCGGTGCAGATTCGACCGAAACTCTCCGGGCTGCGCCTGTCGCCGCATCGCCGCGACCACCTTGTCGCCGATCACGAAACAACGGACATCGGCGCCCCCGGCTTCTTCGATGTACTCCTGAACCATGATGTTGACATCGATGCCGAAGAACGCCTCCATGACGCTTTCCGCAGCCTTGCGAGTCTCGCAGAGCACCACGCCGACACCTTGAGTTCCCTCGAGCAGTTTCACGACCAGTGGCGGGCCCTTCACCATTTCGATCAGCCCCGGAATGTCGTCGGTGGTGTGGGCGAAACCGGTAACCGGCATACCGATATCGCGCCGCGCAAGCAGTTGCATCGAGCGCAGTTTGTCCCGGGAACGAGCGATAGCCTGGGATTCGTTGACCGTGTAGACACCCATCATTTCGAACTGGCGCACCACGGCGGTGCCGTAGAAGGTGATCGATGCGCCGATGCGCGGAATCACCGCGTCGACCGGCGGCAGCGGTACTCCCCGATAGCGGATGGAGGGCTTGGCGGTCGCCATGTTCATGTAGCAGCGCAACGTGTCGATGACGGAGGCTTCGTGCCCGCGCGCCTCGGCCGCTTCGAGCAACCGGCGGGTCGAGTAGAGCTTGCGGTTGCGGGACAGGATGACGATGTTCAATATCCGCACTCCCGTCGGTGGTCAGGTGATTGCATCGTTGTCGCGCGCGTGCGCCGCGCCGCTACACAGGTAGGATCGGCCTGCATCGACGACAAAGCGCCGACGAATGGCAGTACGGCCGATCAGCATGGGAAAGTTCATCTCATGGCGTGCCGTCAATGTCAACTCCACCGGCCACTCGTCGTCGCCGAGTCGCAGCAGCGTTGCAATGAGAAAGCGCTCTTCGGCCTGCCCGCCGGAATTGCGCACGGTTTTCCGGCCTACCACCGGCATGCGGAAGGGGCCGGGGGCGTCGGGCAGGTCGCGCCTGTCGAGCTCGAATTCCACCCAGTTTGCGCCGTTCACCTGCATGGGCCTTATGCCTGCGGCGTGCAAGGCGGAGGTGCGCGCGCCGGTATCGACCTTCGCCTTGATGGGGGCCGGATGCAATTCGGGGAGCACGACCCACTCTCGCCAGCCAATGGTGCGTTTCACGATTCCTGATACCTGCCTCTCTCGCCATGCTGCGTGGCCAGGGGGGCTGAAGGCTCCCTCCACCCGGTTTGAAACACTGTCGAGTATGCCTGCACCGGCTTCCGGTACGCGCGGCCGCGCAGGACGGCGCGTTTTCCTTCAGCGACGAAACGGCTTGCTTCAGCGACGAAACGGCTTGCTTCAGCGACGAAACGGCTTCCTTCAGCGACGAAACGGCTTCCTTCAGCGACGAAACGTCGACGCCCTCGCGACGAAAGTTGGTGAGATATCCGGGCGAGTCGCTGAAGGAAACGGCGGGGTGCAAACCGGTGTGCCGCTGCAACGCCGAGCAGGCACTTTCTGATTCGGCGGCGCAGAGGTTGCATCGTGAGCGACTGGGAAAGCGCGGCCGTTGACATTCAGACCGCCGCTTCGAACCAGTAGGCGCCCTCCGGGCGGTGGCGGATGTACCCGGCAGTCGGCGTGGCGAAATGGGTGCCGATCACCAGAGTGGCGTTGTCCGCGTACCTGGCCAACAGCGATTCCCGGGTCTTGCGCCCCTGCCGCTTGTCGAAATCCGCCGAACTGCACCAGTCGGTGCGGGTCATCTGGCAGGGATGATGGATGCAGTCGCCGGTGATCAGTGCCCGCTCCCCCTCGGAGTCGATGCGAACGCTGACGTGCCCGGGGGTATGTCCTGGCGTCGGCTCCAGGCGGACTTCGTCGCAGATGCGGTGGTTCATGTCGACGAAATCCACCAGTCCCGCCTCCACAACGGGTCGCACCGAGTCCGCCAGAACCGGGCCGTAGTTTTCGTCTTCTTCTGCGGCGTCCCAGTACGACCACTCCTCGGCCGCGATCAGGTAGCGGGCGTTGGCAAAGGTGGGAACCCAGGCGCCGTCGACGAGCATGGTGTTCCAGCCCACGTGGTCGATGTGCAGATGCGTGCACAGCACCGTGTCGATGCTCTCCCGCGGATAGCCGGCCGCAGACAGGTCGTCGAGGAATGCGGTCTGCAGCATGTTCCAGTTGGGGATGGCGCGCTCCTTGTCGTTGCCGATGCAGGTATCCACGACGATGCGGCGCTGGCCCGTATCCACGACGAGGGCATGTACGCTCATGATCAGGTTGCCCTGTTCGTCCATGAAGTGCGGCTGCATCCATGGATAAGCCAGGCAGGCCTCCCGGGTCGCGTCGGGCAGGATGAACCGCGAGCCGCCCGTGATCTCCATTTCGACGATTCGGGAGATCCGCACGTTGCCGATCTGCCATCGATTGGTCAGTCCGCTGATGTGTGTCACTGCAACAGGCTCCGAGATCCAGCCCGACCCATTCAGGAATAAACCACTGTAACAGTCAATACCGGCGAAACACTCGAGCGTGCTCCCACGGTGTGCCGACTTCGACGACTTTGCTGCGAGAGTCGGTTGGACTGGCGGGCCAGGCAAGCTCGGCGCTCGCCTCGGGCTGCGGCTTCGTCTACCCTCGTCGGCTGGCGGGGTTTCGAGAAAAGTGCATGAGTTGGTGGGGCACCCTGATCGGCGGCGCGTTCGGGTATCTGATTGGTGGGCCGATCGGCGCGCTCATCGGCGCGTCGCTGGGCAGTTCGTTCGGCGGCGCTGCCCGCAGGCTCGACTTCGCGGGCGGCATCGGTCTCGATTCGGGGCCGTCGCGGCAAGAGCGTTCCCAGCTTGCCTTTTTCGCCGCCACGTTCGGCGTCATGGGCTACGTGGCCAAGGCGGACGGTCGCGTCTCGCCCGAAGAGATCCGCCTCGCCGAACGGGTCATGGAGCAGCTGGGCCTCGATGGCGAGCAGCGGCGGGCGGCCCGGGCGCTTTTCAACGAGGGCAAGTCGGGCTCGTTTCCGCTCGATGACGTGCTCGATCAGCTTCGTTCGGAGTGCCTGCGCGGCGCGAACATCCGCCGCATGTTCCTGGAAATCCAGTTTCAGGCGGCCTGGGCCGACGGCGGCCTGCACCCGCAGGAACGGCAGCTGCTGCAGCACGTCGCGGCACGACTCGGCCTGTCGCGTGCCGATTTCATCGAACTCGAACGCATGTTTGGCGCCTCGGTGGCCACGAGCGCCGATACGCCCTCGCTGGATAGCGCCTACGCGACCCTGGGCGTCTCGCCGGACACGCCCGACGACGAGGTCAAGCGCGCCTACCGGCGGCTGATGAGCCGCCACCACCCGGACAAGCTCGCCGCCAAGGGGCTGCCCGAGGAGATGATGCGGGCCGCCACGGAGCGCACGCAGCAGATCAAGGCGGCCTGGGAAACAGTAAAGGCTGCCCGTGCCGCTTGACGGCCGAACACCTCGTGACCCGACCTGGTCATGAAAAAACTACTGCGGCCGTCAACGGCAGCGAAACAAATGGGCAGGCTCCCGCTACGCGCTCAACGTGCTGTCAAGCATTGTAAGGGCGCGTCCGGTCCGCGCACCTTGTGCTTTCACACCTCTCGCCAGCCTCGCTGCGTTCATTTTCGAACAGGTCGGGCTGACAGTCAGCGCGCAGCTGCCGGTGTGCGGCCCCTCGCGGCCCGCCAGGTCGCGGTTTAGCGGATGGAAATCCCATTGGACGCACTGTCCGACGAAGCGCTCGCCGGTGTGATCGAGGCCTTCGTCCTGCGCGAAGGCACCGATTATGGGCACGGCGATTTCAGCCTGGAGGGGAAGTGCGCCGCCGTTCGCCGTCAACTGGAGCGGGGGGATGCGAAGCTGGTTTTCGACGAACGCACCCAGTCGCCGAATATCGTTCCTGCCTCGGAAGTCGGAGAGTCGTCCACGGCCTGCTGACGCCCTGCTGGCCATGCGCGCTGCTGGCCATGGATGAACGACTGCGTTCGAGAACGGATGCGGGTGTCCCACGGTGTGCGCGGAGGACCCCTTTTACCCCCGGCGAGGCGGTACCGGGGCGGTGTGGGCATGTCACCTGAGCGAGTTGCCGATGCTGCCGGTGGAGGACGTGCTCGGCCCTTCGGGTCGGGCCTGAAACCGCCTGCAGGCCATCAATAGACCTTGTTGTCCGTCAACAGCCGTTCGAAGCTCGTGGCGACGGCCAGCAGGTCGCGGTCGCCGAGGGTCTCGCCCATCAGGTTCAAACCGACCGGCGCGTCTCCCGGCCGGTGGATGGGGATCGAGACGGCACAGCGGTCGAGAAAGTTGGCAATGCTCGGGTTGCGCAGGGCCAGGACATTGCAGCGCACGTACTCCGCATCGTTGCGAAGCGCGTCGAGCGCAGGTGCGACCAATGGCACGGTCGGGAAGACGATCGCAGCCACTTCCCGGGTGGCGGCATTGGCCGCGCCGATGAGCCTGCGGCGGTGCCCGAGCAGGTCGATGTAGTCGGCGGCGCTCTGCTCGGCGCCCTTTTCGATGCGAACGCGCACCCGCGGGTCGTATTCCCCGGCGTGGTCCTCCAGCTTCTGCCGGTGCCAGGCGAATGCTTCAGCGGATGCCAACCCTCCCTTTGCATTGATGTGTGGCAGGTCTTCGAGTTCGTCGATATGCATGTCGGACACGGACACCCCCGCCCCGGACAACGCGGTCAGTGCGGCGTCGAATGCGCGGGCGACCCGGTCGTCGAGGTCTTCGAGCACGATGTTGCGCAGGACACCCACACGTATCGACCGAATTGGAGCCTCGCGCAGCTTCGTCTCCGGTTCCGCCCCCGCCATGATGGCGTCGAGCACCGCACAACAACTCACCCTATTCGCCAGGGAGCCGACGGAATCCAGGCTGAACGACAGCGGCACCACACCGCGCCGCGAAATGCGCCGGGCCGTGGGCTTGAAGCCGACGATGCCACACAGGGCGGCGGGAATCCGGCAGGATCCGCCGGTGTCGGTTCCGAGCCCGGCCGCCGCCATGCCGTCGGTGACCGAGACGGCGGCGCCGGAAGACGACCCGCCTGGAATCCTGCCGGTGGCGCGATCGTAAGGGTTCAGCGGTGTGCCGTAGTGGGGGTTAAGGCCGAGCCCGGAGAAGGCGAACTCGGTCATGTTGGTTCGGCCGATCGGTACGAAACCGGCGGCCCGGAGGCGGGCGACGGCCGGGGTGTCCGAACCGGCCGGCGGGTTTCCCTCGAGAACGGTCGATCCCGCCAGCGTGCGTTCGCCCTCGAGATCGAACAGGTCCTTGACGGAGATGGGAATGCCGGCAAACGGAGAGGGCGCCCGGCCGGCTCTGCGCAATGCGTCCAGCCGGTCTGCGCTTTCGATGGCGCTCCTGTCGATCCGTCGAAAGGCTCTGCTGCCTTCGCCAGCCGGGTCGTCGATCCGCGCCAGGCACGATTCCACGAGGCCGCGACCGGTCACGGAGCCGTTTTCGAGCCCGCGTGCCAGTTCCACCAGTCCGTCGAATCGGTCGGGTTCAGTCACTGCGTCACATCCGATCAGGCATCGAACGGCGATTCTCGCAGCATTTGCCGATGCAGTTCACACTCTTCTCCGCCAGCAACATCCTTCTCCGCCAGCAACATCCTTCTTCGCCAGCAACATCTCTCCGATCGAGATCGCCGGGTCTTCCAGTCGCGCTTTGCGGGCGTGATTGTTATCGTAGGTGAGTAGAGTCTGAAGCAGCGCCAATCATGGCGCGAGGAGCGTGGTTTTTGGCAGGTTCCGGCGACATCGTCGCAGGAATTGCAAGACGAAAGATCCCACCCTGGTGCGCCATTCGGCGAGCCAGATGCACGTACCGTATACCTGCTCTCGGTGCTCGGTCGCAAGATATTATGTTCAATTAATTGTGCAATTAAATCAACACGTTATGATTTTTTCCACGCAAGGGCGGAGTTGTCGGAAGCGCCGCCGTTGGCGATCGCGTTCGAGTGCGCTGTCGGCGCTGGTCGGGCTGTTGCTCGTGGCCGAGCTCTGGGCCGGTGTCGAACTGGCGACGTCGGTGGATCGGATCGTCAGGATCACCGCTGCCGACGGCAGCATCGAAACCATGCTGCTCGATGCGTTCGGCGTTCGCCCCGGGCAGGAACTGCGCTACACCATCGAGTTCACGAACACCAGCAACGAAATCGTCGACCCGGGAATCGTCGTGATCAGCAACCCGATTCCCGCAGGGACGGAATACCTGGAAGGCACCGCGGTCGGCGACGATGCCGAAATTCGCTTCTCGGTGGATGGCGGAGCCAGTTTCGCGAGCCCGGAAAGTCTCACCGTCGTGGAGGGAGGCGTCCGCATCCCTGCCGCGCCGCGACACTACACCACGATTCGCTGGATTCACGGCGGCATACTGGGCCCCGGCGAAAGCGCCGCCGTCGCCTTCGACGTTCGCCTGGCGGAGGAAGCGACAGCCCCCGGCGCTGTCACGGAATCTACCCTCGATGCCAATTGAACGGGCCTGTGCATGATTAGACTTCTGCGGTCGTCAACAGCAGCGAAGCACACAGGCGTGCTGCCGCCACCGGTTCAACGTGCTTTCGAGAACAGCTGCGTGCGCGCCGGCGTGCGCACCCGCTGCTTGCACGACTCCTGCCACCCCCGCTGTGTCCAATTGCGAATACGCCGGGCTTGCCTGGGGCTGCTCGCATCCCTCTGGTTCGCGGTCGGCTCCGCGGCGGCGGACGAAATCGTTGAGGAAATCGTGGTCGTCGAGACGCTGAGCGAGCGGCTGGGCGAGGCAGGCAGTGTGGGCCGCGTGGACGCGCAAGCCCTGGCGGAAATACGGCCCACTCACGTGCACGAAGCACTCGTGCGCATTCCGGGCGTCTGGGTTTCCCGGGGGTCGGGCCACGAACACCTGACCGCGATCCGTTCGGCGGTGCTGACCGGCGCCGGCGCCTGCGGTGCATTCCTCTTTCTCGAAGACGGGCTGCCCATCCGGCCGGCGGGATTCTGCAACGTCAACAACCTGTTCGAGGTGAACGCCGAGCAGGCTGCGGGCATCGAAGTCTGGCGCGGCCCGGCGAGCGCAGCCCTCGGCGGCAATGCCCTGCACGGCGCCATCGACGTGCAGACCCCCGATCCTGCTGTTTCCGGCCTGAGCCTGGAGGGCGGATCCTACGGCTATGGCCAGGTTCGGGGCGCGTTTGCGACCGAGCGGGGCAATCACCGTCTGGGCCTCGCCGCCAACGGCAGTCGTTCCAACGGGTATCGGGATGCAACCGGTTACGGCCAGCAGAAACTCTCTGCCGTGCACGCGACGGCACTGGGGAACTGGCAGGTTCGCAATACCTTGAATGCGACCAATCTCAATCAGGAAACGGGCGGCTTCGTGCGCGGCTACCGGGCCTACGACGACGGGGAATTGCGCACGTCCAATCCCAACCCGGAAGCCTACCGGGATGCGTGGTCGCTGCGCCTGGCAAGCCACTGGACCAACGGCGTCCTGCGCATCTCTCCGTACCTGCGCCGCTCACGGATGGTCTTCCTGCAGCACTTTCTGCCCGGGCAGCCCACGGAGACCAACGAACAGAGCAGTGGCGGCGTGCTGGCCCGCCATGCCTTCGACGGCGAGGCGGTGTCGGGCCACCTGGGCGCGCACCTGGAATTCATGCGGGGAAGCCTCACGGAGATTCAGGACGGCCCGACGACAGGCTCCGCGTTCCTGGTGGCCACGCGCCCGCCGGGGCGTCATTACGACTACGACGTGGATTCCTTTATGGGGGCGGTGTTCTACGATCTCGAATGGCGTCTTGACGCGTCCTGGCGCCTGCGGCACGGCCTGCGCGTCGAGAGCCTGAATTACGACTACGACAACAACCACCTGGTCGGCAATACCCGGGACGACGGCACGGCCTGCGGATTCGGCGGCTGCCTGTACACCCGTCCTGCATCCGGGGAAGACAGTTTCACGGAGGTGGCGGGCCGGGTCGGCATCGAGCGCGACTTCGGCGCCGGGGGCCTTGCCTATGCCGCCGCCTCCACCGGTTTCCGGCCGCCGCAGATTACCGAACTCTACCGGTTGCAGCGTGGCCAGACCGTAGCCGACCTCGACAGCGAACGACTGGTTTCCTTCGAGGCCGGCCTGAAGGCCCGGGGCTGGTCGGTCTCCGTTTTCCGCGAACGCACCCGCAACCAGATCCTGCGCGAGGCCAACGGCTACAACGTCAGCGACGGCAAGACCCGGTCGGCCGGTGTGGAATTTGCCGCCGAGTGGGCGCCGGGTGGCCACGTACTGAGCCTGGCGGGCACCTACGCGGTGCATGAGTACGACTTCTCGCGGCTCGCCGGCGGCGGCGAGGTCATCGAGAAAGGCAATCGCATCGATACCGCGCCTCGCTGGCTCGGCAGCGCCCGCTGGCGCTACGAGCCGAGTGACGCCTGGTACTCCGAGTTCGAGGTCAACTACGTCGGCAGGCATTTCATCGATGCCGCCAACAGCCACAGCTACGGTGGCCATGCGGTGGTGAACTGGCGTGGCGGGCTGCGGCTGACTGAGCGCTCCCGGCTCTTCGTGCGCATCGTCAACCTGCTCGACAGGCGCTACGCCGACCGCGCGGACTTCGCATTCGGCAGTTACCGCTACTTTCCGGCGATGCCGATTCAGGGGTACGCCGGTTTGAAACTTGAATTCTGACGGGGCGATCCTCGAGCGAGCCCGCATCCGTGACCGACTTTCGTCGCGAGGGCGTCGAGGCGGCGCTCGGCGGCAAACTCGACCGGTCTGCAAATGTGACTCGCGACCAAGGGGGAATGCCGCGCCACACGGGCTTTATGGGACCCAGGATCGATGCTAAGGTTTCGCTTGCGAGTTGATCCAACGGGATGGGAAGTACAATAGCAACCGGCCGTAAAACACCTGCAACCTGTCTGCGTCTCGCATGGCTCGTCGCCATTTTTGCTGTGACGCCGTGCGCGCTCCTGGCGCAGGAAGATGCGATCGAGGAGATTCGCGTTATCGGCGAACGGGAGTTCTTCGAAGTCCAGTTCAATGCCACGCGCACGAACTCCGGCGCCGACTCGGCCTCGCTGATCAACCTCGTTCCCGGCGGTGGCGCCACCAGCAACGGCGCGCTGTCCGGCCAGATTCAATACCGGGGCATGTTCGGCCCGCGCATCAACGTACGCATCGACGGCATGCTCATCCACGGTGGCGGGCCCAACTGGATGGCGCCGCCGCTGCATCACATCCCTGCCGCCCTGATGGAAGACCTGGTCGTGGAGAAAGGCATCGCGTCCATCGCCACCGGCGGCGGCATCGGCGGTGCGGCCAAAGCGCGTTGGAAACGCCTCCCGTTCAGCGACGACGGCTGGGGCATCAAGGGCGACGCGGAGTTTTCGGCGAGTTCCGCCGCCGAAGGCACCAGTTCCTCGTTTGTTTTCGGCGGTGTTTCCGCCAATCACCGCCTTTATCTGATCGGCAATCTGGACGAGGGCGACGACTTCGAATCGTCCGAGGGCGACGTGGCGGCCAGCCGTTACGAGCGTGCCGTCTATGGCGCGAGCTACGGATTTCAGAGCAACGACCGCAACCACGAATTCAACATCGATGCGAACCGCATAGAAACGGAAGACACCGGCACACCCAGCCTGCCGATGGACATCGACTGGTTCGACACCGAAACCTTCAATTTCAGGTATACCGGCTTCTTCGGAAGCGTGGGCATCGAGGCGGGGGTCTACCTGTCGTCGATCGATCACGGCATGAACAACTTCCGGTTGCGGCGCGCGCCGGACTTTTCGTCGCTGCCGCTGCCGCCGTTCCTCGGCGACGACAAGCGGCGTGCCCTTGCGACAAGCGACGAGTGGGGGTTTCGCGCCGCCGCAACGTTCGACCTGGGGCGGGGGGAACTGGCGGTCGGTGCCGAAGGAAAGTACGGCGAGCACGACGTCTGGGTGGAAGACCCGGACTTCGCCCCCTTCTTCGTACAGAATTTCAACAACGCGGAAACCCAGAACACGTCGGCATTTGTCCAGTGGTCCGGCAATCTCTCCGCTGACTGGTACCTCGAACTGGGGGCCCGGTACGAAGCGGTGAAAACGAGCACCGGCGAGGTGGATGCCTTTCCGGCGCGGCTGGTGGACATGAACCCGGCCATGTGGGGGCCGGGCACGCCGCCACGGGCGGTGTGGATGCTGCGGCAGCAGTTCAATGCACGAGATCGCTCGCAGACCGACGGCAACGTCGATTTCCTGGCCAAGCTGCGTCACCGGCTGACCGACTCCCTGGTGGTCGAAGCCGCCGCCGGCCGCAAGACCCGCTCCCCCATCTATCAGGAGCGCTACCTCTGGATTCCGCTCGAGATAAACGCCGGGCTCGGCGACGGCAACAACTACATCGGCAACCCCGACCTGAAACCTGAAAAGTCCGATCAGATCGAATTGGGCTTCGAGTGGCGGCGCGGCGACGCCTGGTTTTCGCCACGGCTGTTTCTCCGTGAAGTCGACGACTACATTCAAGGGGTTCCGGTCACCCACATGGCAGCCATCGGTGTCAGCCGCAATGCCAACGGCGACCCGACGCCGCTGATGTTCGCCAACACCGAGGCCAGATTCCGGGGTTTCGACGTTTCGTTCGGTTTCCCGCTGCAATCCAATCTGCGCGTCGAGGGCATCGCATCGAAAGTGACCGGCAAGCGCAAGGATGTCACCGACTATCTGTATCGAATCAACCCCGACAATGCCCGGTTGTCGCTGGTTTACGAGCGCGAGCGGTTCACCGTGACCCTCGACCAGGTATTCGTCCTCGACCAGAACAATCTGTCGCAGGCCAACACCGACGATCCCCTGAACCCGAACAACAGCTTCGACGAGACGGATGGCTACGCGCTGACCAACCTGTATCTGAACTGGACGACGAGCCGCGGCCTCAGGTTCACGGTCGGCGCCGAAAACCTGTTCGACAAGGGGTACGTCGATCACCTGTCGGGTTTCAATCGGGTGCTCGACAGTGTTGTGCCGCGGGGAAGCCGCCTGTACGGTCAGGGCATCAATCTGTTCGGACGGGTGAGGCTTAAGTGGTAGCGACCCGCATCCCGTTCTCGCGGCGTCGGCCGTCCGGCTGCGGGAAGCTGCGTTGCAGCAGGCGAGCGACGGCACGGATTTGAAGGCAATGGATATCGGAGCCACTCATGGAGGATGAGGTCAAGGCGGAAGACCGGCAAAGGTACGACCTCGTTATCGAGGGGATGACCTGCAGCGCCTGTTCGAGCCGGCTGGAACGCGTGCTCAACGCGACGGAAGGCATCGACAGCGCCGTCGTCAATCTGGCCTTGGAGCGCGCCAACATCACCGCGCTGCGAGAACGCCTGAACCTTCAGGGCATCATCGATGTCGTGCGCCGCTGCGGTTTCCGGGTGGGTAGCGAAACGTCCACCTATTTCGTCAGCGGCCTCGATACCGATGAACTGGCAGACCGTGTGGAAGCAACGCTGCGCGCGATTCCCGGTGTCATCGACATCGAACTCGACAGAACCCAGGAGCGCGTGGAGATTTCCCTGGCGTCGCTGATGGCGCCCGACGCCATGCTGTTCGATCATGCCCGGGCTGCCGGTTTCGAACTGGTTCCCGATTCGCTGCAGGTCGACGAACAGGGTCAGGCGCAATCGATGCGCGAGCGCCAACAGGCCCGTCGGGAACGCCTGGCGATCGTGGCGGCGGTGATATTGACCGCGCCCTTCCTGGCGCAGATGTTCGTCATGTTCCTGGGCGGGCCCGACGCCATGCATCTGCACCTGCCGCCCTTTGCCGAGCTTGCCCTGGCCATTCCGCTGCAATTCGTGCTCGGCCTGCGTTTCTACCGGGGCGCCATCAACTCGCTCAGAGGCGGCGGCGCCAACATGGATGTCCTCGTGGCCATGGGCACCTCGTCGGCTTTCGCCTACAGCCTGTACCTGATGATTTCAGACTACGACGCCGCCCGCGGCCAGCTCTACTTCGAAGCCTCGGCGATGATCATCACGCTGGTGATGATCGGCAAGTACTTCGAAGCCCGCGCCAAGCGCGGGGCGGCAGCGGCCATCCAGGAACTGCTGGCGCTGCAACCCGACACCGCCCTGGTGCGTCTGCCCGACGGCGAAGTGGAAGAGCGGCGGGGGAGCATGCTTCGGGTGGGCGACATCATCGTCTGCCGCCCCGGAGACCGCATCGCCGCCGACGGCGTGATCACCCGGGGAGAGGCCGATGTGGACGAATCGCTGATCACCGGCGAAAGCAACCCCGTTCCCAAGGGCGTGGGCAGCGATGTGGTCACCGGCTCCATCAATGTCGACGGGTTCATCGACATCGAAATCAGCGCCGTCGGCGAAAACTCCACCCTGGCGCGCATGATCAATCTGGTCGAAAGCGCACAGATCGGCAAGCCGGCGGTGCAGCGCCTGGTGGACAGGGTCAGCACCGTCTTCGTTCCGACCGTTGTCGTCATCGCTGTCGTCACGTTTATCGGCTGGCTGCTTGCCGGCGCCGGGCTGGAAATCGCCGTCAAGAGCGCCGCGGCCACGCTGGTCATCGCCTGCCCCTGCGCCCTCGGGCTGGCAACCCCCACGGCGATCATGACCGGCTCGAGCATTGCCGCTCGGGCGGGTGTCCTCATCAAGGACATCGCCACCCTCGAGCAGGCGCACAATGTGGACCATGTCGTTTTCGACAAGACCGGCACGCTGACCGAAGGCAAGCCGAGCGTTGCGGAAATCGAATTGCTCGCCGGCCTCGACGAAGACGAAGTGTTGCGGGTCGCCTCCTCCCTTCAGCAGGGCAGCGAGCATCCGATCGCCACGGCGTTTCGCGACGAAGTCGAACGGCGGGGTATCCCGTTGGCCCCGGTCGAGCATTTCAAGAACGTGGTTTCACGCGGTGTCGAAGGCGACATCGGCGGCACGCGTTACCTGGTCGGCAACGACCGGCTGTTTCTGGATCGAAAGCTCGACCCGCCGCCGCGCGAACTCTTTCGGGGCGGCACCGAGGTGTGGCTGGGTGCAAGCCTGGCCGGAGGAGAGGCGCTGCTCGCGAGGTTCGAGCTGGTGGACGAATTGCGCCCCATGGCCAAGGCGGCCGTGGCGCAGTTGCAGAGACAGGGCATCGTGCCGCTGCTGGTTTCGGGGGATGCCGTCCCGGTGGCCAAGCGTATCGGTGCCGAACTGGGTATTGCCGATGAGAATATCCACGGAGAAACCAAGCCCGAAGACAAGGCCAGGATCATCGCCGAGTTGACCGAGGCCGGTGGTCAGGTAGGCATGGTGGGGGATGGCGTCAACGATGCGCCGGCCCTTGCTCAGGCGAGCGTCGGAATTGCGCTCGGCACCGGAACCGGGGTGGCCATGGAGACCGCCGCCATCACGCTGATGCGGCCCGACCCGCGCCTGGTCTCGAGCGCCATCGACATCAGCCGACGCACGTTCCGCAAGATCAAGCAGAATCTCTTCTGGGCCTTCATCTACAATGTTGTCGGCCTTCCGCTCGCGGCGTTCGGCTTCTTGAGCCCGACGCTGGCGGGCGCCGCAATGGCCTTTTCCAGCGTCAGCGTGGTCAGCAATTCGCTGTTGTTGCGCCGCTGGAAGGCCGAACTCAGCACTTCCAACCAACCTGAGTCTTAAGGAGACGAACTATGGCTACAGTGGAAATGAACGTTACTGGAATGTCGTGTTCCGGCTGTTCGGGCACCGTTCATGACGTCCTGGTCGCATTGGGCGGCGTGAGCAGTGCGACTGTGGATCACGCCAGCGGCGCGACCACCGTCGAGCATGACGGCAGCGTGGATTCGGAGGCGATAGCCAGTGCCGTTCGCGACGCGGGCTTCGGTGTGGCCACCTGTCTCTGCACGAATTGCAATTGCGATCCCTGTGGTTGCACCGGGGGTTCGAGCGCCGCAAACGCCAAGTGCAAGTGCACCAGTTGCCAGTGCGATCCCTGCGTCTGTAACTGACGCGAGTTTCGCTGCAACCGGGCCAGGCCGCCGGAACGCGGCGACAGTCGTGCGCGTTGCCGCATGATGTCGGTGGCGGCAGGCGTCCAGCCCGACCTGTTTGCTACGTCCATTCGCGAACAGGTCAGGCTGGTGTCCCGTCCCTTCAGGCGGCAGGGTCGCCGGTGACCTGGCCGTACCTCTGGCTGCACCCGTTCGAGAACAAATACAACTGGACACACCCACCAAACGGGAGGGATTTCGAGGGATGCTCAAGCAACTTTATGGGATAATCTGGCCGTTCGTCTTTTTCGGTTTCGGCATCTATGCCCTCATGGCAGAATCGGGCGGTCATGGCCATCACGGCGGCGGCATGCCGCAGGTGTTCGGGCTCGAACTGCACACGCTCATGTGGTTTCTCATGGGGCTTGCACATGCCGATTCGCTTTGGCGCCGCGGCGGCCACTGCTCCTGCTAGCGGGCTCTGGCCGGCGCCCGCTAGCACGCGCATGTGGCCCTGCGCTTTAGTGGCGCGACGCAGTTGGTAGTTCAATGCCCCAATCGCGACGACGGTTTGTAGGCTGGAGTACGCTGGCTGCAGCAGCAGCCGGCATGAACGTCGCCATGCCCGCCTGGGCCAGGTCCGGTGCGGCCACCGGGGTCAAGGGCCTCGAGCCTGTTACCGGAACCGAGTTCGACCTATCCATCTCCCAGGCGCGCGTCCCGATCGATGGCACGACCGGCAGCGCGATACTCATCAACAACAGCTTGCCCGGCCCGCTGCTGCGTTGGCGCGAAGGCCAGGATGTGACCTTGCGCGTTACCAACCACCTCGGTGCCCCCACGTCGATCCACTGGCATGGATTGCTGCTGCCGCCTGGAATGGACGGCGTGCCCGGCGTTTCCTTCCCCGGCATTGCACCGGGCGAGACCTTCGTTTACCGGTATCCGATCCTGCAGGCCGGCACCTATTGGTACCACAGTCACTCCGGCTTGCAGGAACAACTCGGGCACTATGGCCCGATCGTCATCGAGCCCAGGGAAGATCCGGTCTCCTTCGACCGGGAGTACGTGCTGGTGCTTTCCGACTGGACGTTTGAAAACCCCCATCACCTGTTTGCCAAACTGAAGAAGAAAAGCAACGTCTACAACCGACAGCGCCGCACCCTGGTCGAACTGATCGGCGACGCGCGCGAACAGGGGCTCGGCCCGGCGTTGGCCGAGCGCAGGATGTGGGGCCGGATGCGCATGGATGCGACCGACCTTTCCGACGTCACTGCCTCCACGTATTCCTATCTGATCAACGGGCATGGGGTTGCCGACAACTGGACGGGGCTGTTTCGGGCCGGCGAGCGGGTGCGTCTGCGTTTCGTGAACGCCGCCGCGATGACGATCTTCAACGTGCGCATTCCCGGCCTGCCCATGACGGTGGTGCAAAGCGACGGGCTCGACCTGCAGCCGGTCGAAACCGACGAGTTTCAGATCGGTGTGGCGGAGACCTTCGATGTGGTCGTACGGCCGCTCGAATCGGCCTATACCCTCGTGGCGGAGTCGAACGACCGCAGCGGCTTCGGGCGGGCGACGTTGGCCGTACGCGAGGGGTTGAGCGCGCCCGTCCCCGAATTGCGTCCGCGACCTCTGCTCAGCATGCGCGACATGGCCATGGCCCATGACATGGAAGGCGGTGGCCACGGCGGACATGGAAACATGGCGCACGGGCACATGGCCGGCGAGGGCAGCAAGCCGTCGAATCGTCACGGGCACTCGGGGCATCGAATGGAAAGCGGCGGTCACGACGGGCATGGGGCCATGAGGCACGAGCGCATGTCCGGCGAAAACACGAAGGCGGCGAACCATGGCGGCCACCAGGCGCACCGCGGGCACAAGTCCCGAAACGCGCTTGGCTTGCGCGAAGGCGCAAGTCAGCCGCATGAGCACGCCAAGGGCGCAGGGGTCGTCGGCCTGGCGGACGTACAACAGTTTCGCCTGAACGAACGGCCGTTCGGTCTCGAAGACGCTCCGCACCGGGTGCTGGTCTATGCGGACATGAAGAGTCTGACACCGATTCCCGACCCGCGCCCGCCGGAGCGGCAGTTGGAGTTGCATCTGACAGGCAACATGGAACGCTACATGTGGTCGTTCGACGGCGTGAAGCTGTCCGAGGTCGATGGGCCCATCGTCTTCCACGAAGGCGAGCGGCTGCGGCTCGTCATGGTGAACGACACCATGATGCTGCATCCGGTCCATCTGCACGGCATGTTCTTCGAACTCAACACCGGCGAAGACCTGTATCGGCCGCGAAAGCACACGGTAACGATCAAGCCGGGCGAGCGCCTTTCCGTCGACGTGACCGCCGATGCCTTCGGTGACTGGGCGTTCCACTGCCACCTGCTCTACCACATGCATGCCGGCATGATGCGCGTGGTCTCGGTGCGCAGGCAGGACGGAACCGCGTGGCAACCGGCCTGAGGCCAGCCCGCATATTTCGCCAACTTTCGTCGCGAGGGCGTCGAGGCGCCGGCCTGCGTGGTCGCGCGGACCGGAGATCGATGCAGGCATACTTGACAGTATGTCAAATCGGTCGGAGGGAGCACGGCCGCGCAGGGCGAGTGCATCGGCGTCCGCAGCAGGAAGTTGGTGGGATATGCGGGCTAATTGCGCAGACGTTTGCTGCGGTTACCGTTGTCGCCATCGGTTTCGCCATGCCGGCATGGGGCGAGTCGCGGCCCATCACCATGGCCGAAGCCAGGGCAACGATGCTCTACGAACACGGCGGCGGAAATTTCTGGATGGTGGCGGCAGAGCGCCTCGAGGGCATTCTCGACTCCGACGATGAGGCCGTGTGGGACATGAGCGCCTGGTACGGTGGCGATGTGCACAGACTGCGCATCAACTCGGAAGGCGAATTCGCTGACGGCTGGAACGGGCATGGGGATGTGGAGTTGCTCTACTCCCGCGCCACGACAGCGTTCTGGGACCTGCAACTGGGGGTGCGCAGGTCGCTGGGCGACGAGCCCGGGCGGCATTGGGCCGCGTTCGGCATCGCTGGCGTGGCGCCCTATTGGCTGGAAACGGATATCAGCGTCTATGTCGGCGGCAATGGCGCGTCCTTTGCCACCATGGAACTCGAGCACGAACTGCTCGTCACCCAGAACTTCGCGCTCCGCTCCCGTGGCGAGTGGGGCGTACGGATTGCCGGCAGCGATTTCGAAGCGCCCGGCAACGAGCTGGCTCTCGGCCTGCGCCTCGCGTACATCGGCAACCGTCAATTGGCGCCGTATGTCGGTTTCGAATGGAGTCGCGAGGACGATGAGAATCGGACGACGGTGGTTGCCGGCCTGTCGCTCTGGTTCTAGCCCGCGTCCGGGCGGCAGGATACGCGGGCGTGCCGATCGCATGAGTCGTCCTCTCCTCGTACTGACGAATCTCGGCTGCGTCCGGGGCGGACGGCCGCTGTTCAATGGGGTGAATCTGGAGTTGCAGGCCGGCCAATGTGTGGAGTTGCGCGGCCCGAACGGCAGCGGCAAATCCACGTTGCTGCGCATGGTCGCCGGGCTTTACCCCGACTACGAGGGCAGTATCGAGGCAGGGGCCTGCTTCTATCTCGGCCACAGGCCCGCGGTCAGCGCGCTGCTGTCGCCGCGCGAGAACCTGGAGTGGTACGAAAAGGCGTGCCTGACCGCCGATGATTCGGAGACGTTCCACCGCAGGTGCGACTCTGCCGAAGCGTTGACGGCCGTGGGTCTCGAGGCCTGTGCGGAAATTCCCTGCGGGCGCCTGTCCCAGGGCCAGCAGCGTCGTGCGGCGCTGGCCCGCGCCCTGCTTGCTCCGCAACCTCTCTGGTTGCTGGACGAGCCGTTGACCGCCCTCGATGCCGAAGGGCGATCGATGGTGCGACGCCTCGTCACGGATCGTTGCGCTGCCGGGGGCGCCGTGCTCTGTGCCACCCACGAGGCGCTCGAAACCCTGGACAGTACAATCGTCGAACTCGGGCCGGGATACTAGCGATGTTCGCGGCGCAGTTCCGGCGCGAATGGCTCTGCGTGATGCGAGCCCGGGATGAAGTGCTGAATCCGCTGGCGTTCCTCTTCCTGGGCGTGATGCTGTTTGCCATGGCGTTCGGGGGCGAGGCTGTCGTGCTGGCGGCGTTCGCACCGGGAATCGTCTGGGTGCTGGTGTTGCTCGCCAACCTGATGTCCCTGGAAAACCTGTTCCGGCGTGACTTCGAGGACGGTTCGCTCGACCAGTTCGTGCTGCTGGCAAGGCCGCTGTTCGTGGCGGTGCTTGCCAAGGTGGCCGTCCAGTGGTGTTTCACCGGGCTCGCGATTACGCTGCTGGCGCCGCTGGCGGCGCTGATGCTGAACATGCCGGCATCCGCATTGCCGGTGCTGATGCTCTGCCTGTTGCTGGGCACGCCGGCACTCAGCCTGCTGGGGGCCGTCGGGGCCGCGCTGACCGTGGGCGTGCGCAAGGGGGGCGTGCTGTTGGCGCTTCTGGTGTTGCCTCTGTATCTGCCGGTGCTTGTTTTCGGCGTGAGCGCGACCACCGCCTGGGCTGCCGGTTCGGGAGCGTCGGCGCAGATTTATTGGCTGGCGGCGTTTACCATGTCGGCCCTGACGTTGTCGCCCTTCGCCGTGGCGGCCGCAGTGAGAATCAGTCTGGAACAGTGTTGACCTTCAAGCAATTCTGGCATCGGCTCGGGTCGCCGAGGTGGTTCTACGGGATGAGCAGGCCCTGGTTCCTGGGGTTTGCGGTCGCGGCCTGCGTTCTGTTGGCGGTGGGCCTGGTCTGGGGATTGGCGTTCGCGCCGCCGGATTATCAGCAGGGCGACAGCTTCCGCATCATCTACGTGCACGTGCCGGCGGCGTTTCTGGCCCAGTCGGTGTATGTCGTATTGGGGTTCGCCGGTTTCGTGCTGCTGGTCTGGCGCATGAAGATGGCGGACATGGTGCTGGAGACGATGGTGCCGTTCGGCCTGTGCATGACGGCGTTGGCGCTCTTCACGGGTGCGGTGTGGGGCCGGCCGACCTGGGGTACCTGGTGGGAGTTCGACGGACGCACGACCTCCACCCTGGTACTGCTGTTTCTCTTCTTCGGGTTGCACGCGCTGCGCCAGGCGATTCCGAGGGCCGAGACGGCGGGTCGCGCCTGTGCGCTGCTGGCGGTCGTCGGTACGGTTAATATTCCTATCATCAAGTACTCGGTAGAGTGGTGGACCACATTGCACCAGGGCGCGACCTTCACGTTGACCGAACCGCCCGCCATGCCACCGTCCATGTGGGCGCCGTTGCTGGTGAACGTGGTCGGCGCCTACTGCCTGTTCGCCGCCAATCTGATCGCCGGGCTGCGCAATGCGATCCTGCGCCGCGAAGGGGGCGCGCAATGGGTTCGCGAGTCGGTCGCTGCGGAGGCGGCATGAGTTTCGAAAGCCTGCAGGCATTCCTGTCGATGGGTGGCCATGGGGTCTATGTGTGGACGGTGTACCTGACCGCGCTGACCCTTCTCGTCGGCAATTTCATCGGCTTGCGGCGTACGCGTCAGAGAACGTTGCGCGAACTGCGCGCCCTGCACGCGGCGCCCAGTGGAGCAACGGCACCCCCGGCCGAGGCCGCCGCGCAACCGAGTTCCAGCCCGTGAACCCCAGCCGTCGCAACCGGCTGCTGACGGTGCTGTTCGTGTTTGCGGGCGCGGCCGGCGCCGTGGCGTTGATGCTGGTGGCGGCCAACGAGAACCTGAATCTGTTTCACCCGCCGGAGCAGGTTGCAAGCGGCGCGGCTCCGGTCGGTGTGCCGATTCGCGCCGGCGGCATGGTGCTGGCCGGCAGCGTGGTGCGCGCGCCGGATTCCCTCGATGTCGAGTTCGTACTGACCGATTACCAGGGGTCGGATTTCAAGGTGGTGTACAGCGGCATACTGCCGGACCTGTTCCGCGAGGGGCAGGGCATCCTGGTACGCGGCGAACTCGACCCCGGCGGCGTGTTCCGGGCGGTGGAGGTCCTCGCCAAGCACGACGAGAAATACATGCCGCCGGAACTGATGCCGATAGCTGCCGGCCATGCGGAGAACGCCGGGTGATTCCGGAACTCGGTAATTTCAGCCTGGTGCTCGCGCTGTTGCTGAGCGCGGTGACGGCAATCTGCGGGCTTTGGGGAGCGCAGGCGGGACGGGTGCGTTCGATGCGCGCGGCAGCGTCTGCGGTGCTCGGTCAACTCGTCTTCGTGGCGCTGGCGTTTGCGGTGCTGGTGCATGCCTTCGTCACCGACGACTTTTCCGTCGCCTACGTCGCGCAGAATTCCAACAGTCTGCTGCCCTGGTACTACAAGGTGAGCGCCGTCTGGGGCGCCCACGAAGGGTCGTTCCTGCTCTGGATTCTGATCATGACCGTCTGGATGACGGCGTTGGCCCTGCGCGGGCAACAGATGCCAATCGATTTCCACGCCCGGACGCTGGGCGTTATGGGTCTGCTGAACCTGGGCTTTCTCTGCTTTCTGGTGTTCACCAGCAACCCGTTCGAACGGCTGTTGCCGCTGGCGCCGGTGGACGGCAGCGACCTCAACCCGTTGCTGCAGGACTTCGGGCTGATTGTGCACCCTCCCATGCTCTATACGGGCTATGTCGGCTTCTCGGTGGCCTTTGCGTTCGCCATCGCGGCGCTCTTGTCCGGCCGCCTGGACAGCGCCTGGGCGCGCTGGTCGCGGCCCTGGACGAACGTCGCCTGGGCGTTTCTGACCCTGGGGATTGCGCTCGGAAGCTGGTGGGCCTACTACGAACTCGGATGGGGCGGCTGGTGGTTCTGGGACCCGGTGGAGAACGCCTCGTTCATGCCCTGGCTCGCGGGTACGGCGCTGGTGCATTCGCTGGCGGTCACGGAAAAGCGGGGCGCCTTCAAGAGCTGGACGGCGCTTCTGGCCATCGCTGCTTTCTCCCTTTGCCTGCTCGGCGCCTTCATCGTCCGCTCGGGAATCCTGACCTCGGTGCACGCCTTTGCGGTCGACCCTGCCCGGGGCATGTTCATCCTGATGTTCCTGCTGGTCGTCGTGGGCGGTTCGCTGGCGCTCTACGGTCTGCGTGCGAACGCCATCGCGGCGGGGGTGCGCTACGGGCCGGTCAGCCGCGAAGCCTTTCTCTTGCTGAACAATCTGTTGTTCGTGGTGGCGCTGGCGGTGGTGCTCCTGGGCACGCTCTATCCGCTCGCCTACGAGGCGTTGAGCGGCGGCGGCAAGATCAGCATCGGGCCGCCCTGGTTCAACACCTTTTTCGTGCCGTTGATGCTGGGTGTGGCCCTGGCGCTGGGGGTCGGTCCGTTTTTGAGCTGGAAACGATCTGACCTTGCGAAGCTCAAAAGACGGTTTGCCTGGTCCGGTGCAGCCGCACTGGTGCTGGGGATTCCGGGGGTGCTCCTCGCCCTTGGGCCGCTGTCGCCCGGTTCCCTGGCGGCCGTCGCGCTCGCGATCTGGATACTGACCGCCCACGGGCTGGATTTCGCGCGCCGCCTGCGCCTTGACGGGTCGTTGGGGCGTGCCTCGGATACCGGCGCGGGTGCCGCGCAGGAGCCTCGCGCCGGGGGGCGCCGTGTCCTGGCTCGCGCCGGACGAATCCCGCTCGCCTGGTGGGGCATGACCGTTGCCCATGCCGGGTTTGCCATGAGCCTGCTGGGCGTGGCGCTGACCCACGAACTCTCGGTCGAGAAGGACATTCGGCTGGCTCCGGGCGAAGTCGCCGAACACGGCGGCGTGGCGTTCCACTTCAAGGGTATCGTTGCGACCGCCGGCCCGAATTACCGGGCACAAAGCGGCCGGTTCGAAGTGGTCGACGGCGACCGGCGGCTGCTGCTCGTGCCGGAAAAGCGACGCTACCTGGCGGGTGGTGCGGTCATGACGGAAGCCGCCATCGATGCCGGGTTTTTCAAGGACATCTACGTTTCGCTCGGGGAACCGCTGGAAGGAGGAGCCTGGGCGGTGCGGGTTTACGTCAAGCCCTTTGTGCGGTGGATCTGGTTCGGTGCGCTGCTCATGGCCTTCGGTGGTGTGCTGGCGGTCGCCGACCGGCGATACCGACGCTTCAGGGCGCGCACGTCGCCTCGCGCCCGGCCGGTGCAAACGGGCATCGGCCAGACAGCCGCCCGTGGCACCGAGAACCCCGGCGGCGCACCCGTCGGATGAGCGCCACGCTGTCCCGCGCCTGGTTGTTCGTACCGCTCGGTATCTTTCTGCCGATACTGCTGATCGGTTACTACGGTTTTCGACTGGACGACCCGCACCGCTTGCCATCGGCCCTGCTGGGCAAACCCTTTCCGGAGTTTCAGGCACCGTTGCTGGAACCGGCGGCAGCGGCGCCGACTGGCGGCCGCGTCAGCCGCGACGATCTGCTGGGCGAGATTGTGCTGGTCAATGTCTGGGCGACCTGGTGCCCCACCTGCAAGGCGGAACACGACGAACTGACCCGCATTCGCGCCGAGTCGGGGCTCGGAATCGTCGGCATCAACTACAAGGACGACCCCGACGCGGCGCGTCGCTGGCTGCGCGAGTTCGGCAACCCCTACGACTTCAATATCCTCGACCGGGACGGCAGTCTCGGTGTCGAACTCGGCGTGTACGGCGCCCCGGAGACGTTCCTGCTCGATGCTGCCGGAACCATCGTCTACAAGCGGGTCGGAGAGATCACCCGCCGCGTCTGGCAGGAGGAGATGGCGCCGCGAATCGAACGGATGCAGGGGAGGGCATCGGTGTCGGCAATAGGAGGGCGGTGAGACATGTGCGCCAAATACGGTGCCCGCCTCGGAACCGCGTGTCTGTTTGCGGGGATCTGCGTCCTTTTGTCCGCTGCATACGCTGCAAGCCCGGTGGACGTGTTTCACTTTCCGGATGCGGAAAGCGAGCGTCGCTACCGGGCGCTGGTGAACGAGTTTCGTTGCCCCAAGTGCCTGAACGTGAACATCAGCGGCAGCGATGCGCCCATCGCCCAGGACCTGCGCGCAGCGGTGTATCGGCTGGCTGTGGTGGAAGGGCGTTCCGATCGAGAGGTGCGAGACTTCCTGCAAGCCCGCTACGGCGACTTCGTGCTGTATGACCCGCCCCTGAAACCCGGCACGCTGGTGCTGTGGCTCGCGCCGCTGCTGTTCGTACTCCTCGGCATTGGCCTCGTGGTTTACCGGTTGCGCAATCAGCGCGCGGCTGCCGTCGATGCCGACGACCGGCAGCGGCTGCAGGCTATCCTGGAAGAAGAGTGATCTTCTGGATATGGGCATCGCTGCTGGCGCTGGCAGCCATCGGGTTTGTACTGGCGCCGTCCCTGCGCCGCCACCGGGACCATGCCTCCGGCGACCCGGCTGCTCCGGCGAACGGCGCCGGGCAGACTGGCGGTCCATTGGGGGTTCTCGACCGACGCCGCTCCGGGGGCAACCGCGATTCGGCGCTTCGCAGGTTGTACCGCCAGCGGCTCGAAGAACTGGAAGATGAGGCTGCCGCGGGCATCGTCGAAGCGTCCAGCCGGGCCGAGGTCGAACGGGAACTCGATCGGGGATTGCTCGATGAGTTCGGTGGTGGAGATTCCGCAGCGCAGGTTGCTATTGGTTCCGACCGGCGTTCCGAAGCCTTGTCGCGGGGCGGCGGAGAACGGGCGGAGTCTGCCGGCGCCCCGCCGGATAGTGATGAAATGGCAGGTTCGACTGGCGCCGACGGCATGGCGGCGGCGCCGAGCAAGGGCTTTGGGGCCTGGTTTGTGGCGGCCATCGGCATCGCAATCCTGGCGCCGGCGTTGTACCTGCAGGTCGGGGAGCCGGACGCAGGCCTGTTGCGCAACGCGGTGGATGTTCTGCAGCTCGACCCCGACCGCGACCGGCTGGAACTCGACCGCTGGCGCGTCCTGCTCGCCGAACGCGCGGAGCGCCTTCCCGAAGATGCGCAAAGCCGCTATCTGCTCGGCCGCATCGGCCTCATGGACGGCGAGTACCGGAGCGCTGCGCAGTCCTTCTCGGAAGCTCACGCCATCGTTGGCGACGACCCGGGCATTGACCTGGTGTGGCTGCAGGCGCTTTACCTGGGCAACGCCGGCCGCCTCGACGAGGCCGGCAAAGCCATCGCCGAGCGGATTCTCGCGCGCGAACCCGACAACTCCATCGTGCTCGAGATCACCGCGTTCGATGCCTATCGCCGCGGCGACTTCCGGGAATCGGTGCAGCAGTTCGATCGGGCGCTCGGCCAGGCGGTGGAGCCGGTTCGCCGCGCCGCGCTCGATCTCTTTCTAAAACAGGCGCGCTCGGAACTCGGTGATCTCGGTCCCGTTATCGACGTGGCAATCGATGCCCTCGAGACGCCTCCGGCGACTGCGACGCTTTACGTCATCGCTCGCCCGGCAGGGGGTGGCATGCCGTTTGCGGTGGTTCGTCGCGCAGCCGCTCCGCTGCCCGAGGCCGTGCGTCTCGACGACGCGGTCAGCATGAACCCGGCGCTGCCGCTCTCGGCGGCCGGTGCTGTCGAAGTGGTGGTGCGCATCAGCCTCACCGGCGCCGCAGCGCGTCATCCGGGTGACTGGGAATGGCAGTCCGAGCCGTTTTCCGTCGCGGCGGCCGGCAAGGTGGAACTGGTTGCACGGCTCGCACCGCCACCGGCGCGTCGCTGACACCGCCGTTTGCTGCACGCTGCGCTGACGCGAGTGCATCGGCGTCCGCAGCAGGACGTTGGTGACGGATGTGGGCCAGGGTCGATTTCGGTGCTTCGGTTGCATTAAACTTGGTGTCCAGCGGCACTCCTCCCCGGGTCGCCGCGTTGGTTCGCATTGGCGGGCGTGGAGGTTGGCGGCAATCCCTCCCGAGGCGTTCGCCGGTGCGATGATGCGTTCGCTGAACGCCTGCTTTGCGTAGCGGAGCGCGATGCGCCTCAAGCAGATCAAGCTGGCCGGTTTCAAGTCGTTTGTCGATCCGACTACCGTTGCCCTCCCGGGAAATCGCTGCTCCATCGTCGGCCCCAATGGGGGCGGCAAGTCCAACATCGTCGATGCCGTCCGTTGGGTGATGGGCGAAAGCTCCGCACGGCAACTGCGGGGCGAACACATCGCCGATGTCATTTTCAACGGTTCCAGAACCCGAAAACTCGCGGGCGTCGCCTCCATCGAGCTGGTTTTCGACAACGCCGCGGGCCGCATCGGCGGCGAATACTCCGCTTACGGCGAAATCGCAATCCGCCGGCAGGTCAGCCGCGATTCCCAGTCCATTTATTTCCTGAACGGCACCCGCTGCCGGCGTCGCGACATTGCCGACATATTCCTGGGCACGGGTTTCGGCCCGCGCAGCTATTCGATCATCGAGCAGGGCATGATCGACAAACTCGTGCAGGCACGGCCCGAGGAACTGCGCGTTTACCTGGAAGAAGCAGCCGGCATCTCCAAGTACAAGGAACGCCGCCGCGAGACGGAGAACCGGATACGGCACACCCGGGACAACCTCGAACGCCTGCGGGACACCCGCGAAGAACTCGGGCGCACCCTCGACCGCCTCGAAAAGCAGGCCAGGGCAGCGGAGCGTTACAAGGAATTGAAGGCCGAGGAACGTCTGAGAACGGCGGAATTGCACGCCCTGCGCTACCTGGACCTGGCCAATCGGCTCGAGGCCCTGAATCGCGACCTGCGTCGCCGGCAGGCCGATCTGGAGCGGCAGCGCGCCGGATTGCAGTCCGTCGAGACGGAACTGGCTGAAGCGCGGCTGCAACACGAAGAGATCAACGAAGAATCGAACCGGGAGCAAACGGCGTTCTACGGTCTGCGCGAGGAAATCGCGCGTATCGAGCAGACCCTGAAGCTCGACCGGGCCAGGATTGCGGAATTCGAAGAAGAACTCGGCACGGTTCGCGTCAAGGCCTCCGAGACCCGGCGGCAACTCGACATGGATCAGGAAGACATCGACGCGCTCGATGCCTCCATCGCGGCATTGGCCCCGGCCGTCGACACCGCGCAACGGGCGGATGCGGAGGCGACGGCGAGGCTCGAGCAGATCGAGAGTGCCTGGTCGGTGTGGCAGGAAGACTGGGACGACTACAGCCGGGAGTCTGCGGAAAAGGCGCGGGCCGTTCAGCTTCAGGCTTCCCGGATCGAGCATTCCGAGGGGCTGATCGCAGCGCTCGAGGCGCGCATCGAGCGGCTCGCCAAAGAGGAACAGGCGCCGGCCGAGATCGAAACCGGACGGGTGGATAACCTCGCGGGCCAGATCGCCAGACAACAGGAACGCCGGTCCGTGCTCGAAGACGATGTCGAACGGTGCCGGCGGGAACTCGCTGCGGCCCGGGAGGACATCCTCGTACGCGAGGCCGACCTCGACGCGGCACGGCACGATCTTCAATCGCTCCGTCACGAATTGGCGACGACCGAGGCTGCGCAACGGGCTTCTCTGGGGCGCACCGACGAAGGCGTCCGCGAGTGGCTGGCCGGTCAGGGCCTGGACGAAGCGCCCAGGGTCGGCGAGGTGCTGAGCGTGGTCCCGGGCTGGGAGCGGGCCGTGGAGATGGTTCTGGGCGAGTTTCTGCAGGGGCTCCTGGTCGACGACGCCGGTGGCTATGCGGATGCGCTGACCGCACTCGGCGGCGGGCCGGTGGCCCTGGTGGAAGCGCGGGTCGATGCCGCCCTGCAGGGTGAACTGCCGAGCCTCAATTCCCTGATCCGCAGTTCGGACATGAAGCTGGGATCGCTTCTCCATGGCGTGTTTGCCGCCGAATCCGATGCGGTTGCGCTGGCCGGACGGGCACAACTCGAGCCTGGCGAGAGCATCGTCACCCGGTCGGGCCTCTGGGTCGGTGCGGACTGGCTGCGCAAGGTGCCGGAGGCGGAAGACGATGCCGGCATCGTACAGCGTACCCAGGACCTGGAGACGCTCGAGGCAAAGGTGGAAGAGGCCGAACTCTCCTTGACCGAGTTGCAGGGCGAACTGGAAGCCGCACGAGAAGGTGTGCTCGCCCTCGAGGAACAGCGTGAAACCCTGCTCGCCGAGGCGGACGCAACGAGCGAGGCGCTGGCCGAACTCAAGGCGGACCACGGCGTTCAGCAAGTCAGGCTGGAGTCGGCCGATGCCGAGCGGGACCGGCTGCAACGCGATCGGTCTGAACTCGAACGGCAGCTCGAAATCGAGCGCGAGCGCCTGGCCGGCGCCAGGGAGCAGCTTGCCGCTGCCGAGCAGGCGGTCGAGAAGCTCGCGCCTCTCGGCGGGACACTGTCGGAGTCCCGGGGCCAATTGCTCGAAGACCTCGACGTGGCGCGACGTTCGGCCCGTTCCCGGCACGACGAGTTCCATGCCCTGAACGGGGAACGGCAGAACCACGCCTCCCGGCTCGAAGCGATCCGAACGGCACGCGAACGGCTGGTTCAGCAGGCCGACGAACTCGAAAGCCGCCGCCAGACGCTGGAAAGCAACATCGAAAAGACCGGCGAGCCATTGTCCGGGCTGCAATCCGACCTCGACATCAAGCTCGCCGATCAACACGACGCCGAGGCGCGCCAGCGCGCGGTGCGAACGCGGCTCGGCGAATTCGGTGAGCGCATTCGCGAGTTGGAGGCGGGGCGCGACGAAGCCGCTGCCGCGGTGGATGCGGCGCGGACCGAGCAGGAAAACACCCGCGTCGAACTCCAGGGGCTCAATGTGGAGCAGAACAGCGCCCGCGAGCGGACGGAAGCCACCGGTCTGGAGCTGACGGAAGTGCTGAACGGTATTCCGGAAGACGCCGCCACCGCAGACTGGGAGCAGCAACTCGAGCGTCTCGATCGGCGCATTCGCCGGCTCGAACCCGTCAATCTGGCCGCCATCGAGGAATACGACGTGGAGTCGGAGCGCAAGGCCTGGCTCGATTCGCAGCACGACGATCTCGAACAGGCCCTCGACACGTTGCAGAACGCCATTCGCAAGATCGATGCGGAGACACGATCCCGCTTCAAGGACACCTTCCAGTCCGTGAACGATCATCTGGCAGGCCTGTTTCCCAAACTGTTCCGGGGTGGGCACGCCCAGTTGACGCTGACCGGACAGGATCTGCTGGATACGGGCGTGTCGGTCATGGCAAGACCCCCGGGCAAGCGCAATGCCAGCGTGCATCAATTGTCCGGCGGCGAGAAAACCCTGACGGCGATTGCACTGATATTCGCGATCTTTCGACTGAATCCGAGCCCCGTCTGCATCCTGGACGAAATCGATGCGGCTTTGGACGACGCCAATGTCGGGCGCGTTGCCGACCTGATTCGGGAAATGTCGGAAGGGGTGCAGTTCGTCTTCATCACGCACAACAAGCTGACCATGGAGATGGCCGATCAACTGATCGGCGTCACCATGAGCGAACCGGGCGTCTCGCGCCTGGTTTCGGTAGACATCGAAGAGGCTGCGGCGATGGCGGCTTCGTGAACAGGTGACAGGGGACACCGACGGGGCGATGCCCCAGCCCGAGTAAAAGGCGTTTTCGGGTGCAGACTCGACTCGTTTTTGAACGTGACCCGCGAACAGGAGGTCCGGTGGCGAAGACGATCGACGATTCGGATTCGGCACTCCGGCTGCGACGGGCGGCGCCACGAGGGGAACTGCAAGCATGAATATCGAAAGCATCGACATCAAGGACCTGGTACTGATCGGCGGCGGATTGTTCACCTTGGCGATCGTCATCCACGGCATCTGGCTTGCCTGGCGTTCGCGCCGGGTGCCGTTGCGCATGGAGATTTCTCCGGACCTTGTGCCCGATGATGACGATGAAATGGCGCGATTTCGGGGTGAGTTGCCGAACGGCGGCGGGCGTCCGGCCAGGTCGTCGGTTCAGGGGAATCTCGATTTCGACGAAAGTGTGCCGGTTCTGCTCGACCCCGTGAAAACCGCGGCGTCGACAGAGACAGCCCCCGCCGGAGCGTCTTCGCAGTGGCCGGACGGCGAGTCGCCGAAGGCGTCGGAACCCGGGCTCGCGGACGATGGGCTCGAACCGATTCGCGCCGGTATCGAGGAGCCGACGCTGCCCGATACCGGGCCGATCCTGGCGCAGGATTCCGGACGATCGGGGTTCGCCGGACGGCGAGAGCCCGAGCCGTCCGGCGAATCGAAGCAGGCGTCGACGGATGCCGGCGGGGAGGAACTCCTCGTAATCAACCTGTTTGCGCAGGAGGGAGAGCTCTTTACGGGCGAGGCGATGCTGGCCGCCATGCGGGGCCAGGGCCTCAAGTTCGGAGAGATGAACATCTTCCACCGCCTCGACCCGACAACCCGGGCCATTCAGTTCAGCGTGGCCAACGTGCTGGAACCGGGTTACTTCGACCTGGCGGAGTTTTCGGATTTCGTCTCCCCGGGCCTCGTCTTCTTCCTGCAATTGCCCGGGCCCGAGCGTCCGGGCGAAGCGGTCGAAGACATGATCGGCGTCGCCCGGGCCATTGCAAACGAACTGGGCGCCGTGCTGAAGGACGAAAACATGAACGTGCTCACCCCGCAGACTGCAGAGCATTACCGGCAACGGGTCGCGGACTATTCGAGGCGCCGGCTCTCCAGACGTGCAGGGACAGCCTGATGGTTCCGAGATGGAAAGGCTTGCAGAACTTCAACGGCTGATTCATTACCACAATCATCGCTACCATGTCCTCGACGATCCCGAGGTCGCCGATGCGGAGTACGATGCGCTGTTCGACGAACTGGTGGCGTTGGAGGCGCAGCACCCGGAACTGGTAACGACCGATTCGCCGACCCAGCGCGTCGGCTCGAAACCCCTGGACGAATTCGCCGCCGTTACCCACCCGGTGGTCATGCTGTCGCTCGACAAGGTGACCGCCGAGCACGAGCTTTCCGAGTGGATCGGCCGTTGCCGGGCTCGGCTGGACGATGAACCCATGGCCTTTACCTGCGAGCCGAAGATCGATGGCGTTGCCGTGGCGCTAACCTACGAGGACGGGCGCCTGTCGCTGGCGGCGACCCGTGGCGACGGGCGCACCGGCGAGGACATCACGGCCAATGTCCGCACCATTGGCTCGGTGCCGTTGCGGCTGACCGGCCGCGACTACCCGCCGCGCTTCGAGGTGCGCGGTGAAATCTACATGACCCGCGCCGCCATGGAGGCATTCAACGAAGAGGCACGCGCGAAGGGCGAAAAACCCCTGATCAACCCCCGCAACGGCGCTGCCGGCAGCCTGCGGCAACTCGACCCGAGCGTCACCGCCAGGCGGCCGCTCAACATGTTCTGCTACAGCCTCGGTTGGGTCGAGGGCGATGCGGGCCCGGCAACCCAGATGGAAGCCCTGGAACGTCTCGAGGTCTGGGGCCTGCGAACCAACCCGGCCGTCGAGCGCGCCGGCGACCTGCAAGCCTGCCGTCGCTATGTGGACGATCTCGCCGAACGGCGCGCGCAGCTTGCCTACGACATCGACGGCGCCGTCATCAAGGTCGACTCGCTGGATCAGCAGCGCCGCCTGGGGGCGGTCACGCGCAAGCCGCGCTGGGCGGTGGCGTACAAGTATCCGGCGGAGGAAGCCACCACGCGGGTGCTCGCCGTGGAGTTCCAGGTGGGACGGACCGGCGCCATCACGCCGGTAGCCAAGCTCGAACCGGTATTCGTCGGCGGCGTGACGGTCAGCAATGCCACCCTGCACAACATGGACGAGGTCGCGCGGCTGGATCTGCGTATCGGCGATGCGGTGATGGTGCGACGTGCGGGCGATGTCATTCCGCAGGTGGCCTCGGTGATTCGCGGTCGCCGTCCGAAACAGGCGCCCGCCGTGGAGTTGCCCCAGACCTGTCCGTCGTGCGGCAGCCGCATCGTGCGTCCCGGGGACGAAGCCGTGGCGCGTTGCAGTGCCGGGCCGGCGGTGTGCCCGGCCCAGCGCAAGGAGGGCCTGATGCACTATGCATCGCGCCTGGCCATGGACATCGAAGGGCTCGGCGAAAAGCTGATCGATCAGTTGGTCGAGAAGGGGATGGTGGCGACGCCTGCGGATCTGTATGTCCTGAAAGAGGACGAACTCGCCGGGCTCGAACGCATGGGCGAAAAATCCGCAGGCAACCTGTGCAAGGCCCTCGAAAAAAGCAAGCGCACCACGCTGGCCCGCTTCGTCTACAGCCTGGGTATCCGCGAAGTCGGGGAAGCGACGGCGGCGAACCTGGCGGAACACTTCGGTACCCTGGATGCATTGCGGAGTGCGGATGCGGAAACCCTGGAGACGGTTCGGGACGTTGGGCCGGTGGTCGCAGCCAACATCGCGGCCTGGTTCGCTGACGAGGCGAACGCAAAACTCGCCGATGCCTTGCTGGAAGCCGGCCTGACCTGGCCGGATGCAGAGGTGCGTTCCGATGCCAGGCCGCTGGAAGGGCAGACCTGGGTGCTGACCGGTTCGCTGGAAGGCATGACCCGCAACGAAGCCAAGGCGCGTCTGGTTGCTCTGGGCGCCCGGGTTGCGGGGTCGGTATCGGCAAACACCGCCCAGGTCGTCGCCGGTGCACGCGCCGGCAGCAAGCTCGCCAAGGCCAGAAGCCTCGATGTGCCGGTCATGGACGAAGCGGCATTCAGCGACTTCCTGAACCGGGAAACGGGTAGCGACTCCTGATTGCCCCCTCGCGCTCCCCAGCTGAAGGCTCTCCAACCGATTTGACATGGTGTGAAATGTGGCTGCATCGGTCGCCGGTCCGCGCAGCTACGCTTACACGGCGTTCGCTGCCCTCGCGACGAACGTTGGTGAGATAGGCGGGGTGGGGTTCATCGCTCGTCCGG
Source organism: Candidatus Azophilus sp. (assembly GCA_965221465.1). Taxonomy (GTDB): domain Bacteria; phylum Pseudomonadota; class Gammaproteobacteria; order Pseudomonadales; family Azotimanducaceae; genus Azophilus. Next base: position 2,430,835 of record OZ244892.1, on the reverse strand, counting down.
CGTCGGCGACCCGGCTGAATAGGTCACCTGGTAGATCACGCCTTTCTGATCTTCGGAAATCAGCAGGCTGCCGTCCGGAGCCACCAGGACGTCGGCGGGGCGGCCCCAGTTCTTGCGGCCTTCCAGCCAGCCGGACACGAACGGTTCGTAGTGCGGTTCGTCGCCGTCGAAGACGATGACGCTCACCTGGTAGCCCACCTTGACGGAGCGGTTCCAGGAACCGTGCTCGGCGATGAAAAGCGCATTGCGGTAGCGATTCGGGAACTGGTTGCCGGTGTAGAAGTCCATGCCGAGGGCGGCGGAATGGGCCTGGATTTCGACCACCGGCGGAACGTAGTCGGCGGGGTCGGCATCGTTGCCGAACTCCGGGTCGAGGATGCCGGTGCCATGCACGAAGGGATAGCCGAAGTGCTGCCCGGGTTCGGTGAGCAGGTTTACTTCCTCCGGCGGCACGTCGTCGCCGAGCAGGTCGCGGCCGTTGTCGGTGAACCAGAGTTGCCGGGTTTGCGGATGCCAGGCAAAGCCGACGCTGTTGCGCACGCCGTGGGCGACGATCTCGGTGTCGCCGCTGACCGGGTCCATGCTCAACAGGGAGGCAAAGCGGGGGTCTTCGGACAGACAGATGTTGCAGGGTGCGCCGACGGGTACGTAGAGCCGGCCGTCCGGGCCGAACTTGATGTACTTCCAGCCGTGATGGCGGTTGCCGGGTAGGCGGTCGGTGATTACCTGGAACGGGGCGTCTGCTTCCAGCCTCTGAGTGATCGCCGGAAAAAGCAGGATGCGGTCGACAGCGGCGACATACAGGTTGCCGTCGCGCACGGTGACGCCACTGGGCAAGGCGAGACCCTCGGCCAGAACGACGACCTCGGGGCGTTCGCTGCTGAGCGCCTGCGGCACGGCATAGATCTTGCCTTCCCTCCGGCTGCCGACAAACAGCGTTCCGTCCTCGGCCAGGGCCATCTGGCGTGCGTTTGGAACCTCGTCGGTGACGATACGAAGCTGGAATCCGTCGGGCAGCATCAATTCGCCCGATTCCGCATGACCGGACGCGGCAGACGTCAGCCACAGGGCGGCCAGCCCGAAAACCAAGGTGTTTGTCATGTGGTGCATCGACACTCGCCTTCCGGTTGGTGGCAAGGCACTCCGGCGCTTCAAACCCGTTTTCAGGATGCCTCGGGCAGCCCCGGGGCAAACACGATTCCGTCGTCGCCGTCGCGGCGATGCACGATCTCACCCATCTCCACGACGCGCTCGCCGCTCCCCTTCAACAGACCGGCTGCCTCCTCGGCCTGATCGGCGGGTACGCAGAGCACGAAACCGATGCCGCAATTGAAGGTGCGCAGCATTTCCGACTCTTCGATGTTGCCCTTCTCCTGCAGCCAGTCGAACACCCTCGGCCGCTGCCAGGCATCGAGGCGGACCAGCGTCGCCAGCTCGCCATCGGGCAGCATGCGGGGCAGGTTCTCCACCAGGCCGCCACCCGTGATGTGGGCCATGCCGCGCACATCGATCTTGCCCGACAGGTTCAGCACCGACTTGACGTAGATGCGCGTCGGCGCGAGCAATTGTCGCCGCAGGTCGGCGCTCGGCGGCCGGTCCTGCGCGGCGAGAACGGCCCGTATCAGGGAGTAGCCGTTGGAATGCGGCCCGTCGGCGGTGAGCCCGAGCAGGCGATCGCCGGCTGCCATGCGGCTGCCGTCGACGATACCGTCGCGCTCGACCACGCCGACGCAGAATCCGGCCATGTCGTAGTCGCCGTTGGCGTAGAGGCCCGGCATCTCCGCGGTCTCGCCCCCGGCCAGGGCGCATCCTGCCTCTCGGCAACCGTTGGCAACGCTCTCGATGACGCGCTGTGCGACTTTCACGTCGAGGCGGCCGGTGGCGTAATAGTCGAGAAACAGGAAGGGCTCGGCGCCGGTCACGACCACATCGTTGGCGCACATGGCGACGAGGTCCTGGCCGATGCCGTCGTGCTCGTCGTATTCGAGAGCGAGCTTCAGCTTGGTGCCGATGCCGTCCGTGGCAGTGGCGAGTACGGGCCGCTTGTAACCCCCGGGAATCTCTGACAGAGCGGCGAATCCGCCCAGCCCCTGCAGTGTTTCCGGCCGGTAGGTGGACTTGCACGCGGCTGCGATGCGCGCCACGAGTTCGTTGCCCGCATCGACATCGACACCGGCTTCTCGATAAGTCAGGCCCATGCCGGCAGTATAGCTTGGAAGTGTCGGCAGTGTTCGATACATTGCCGACCTTGTTCCAGCGTTTCCGCTGACGCGGCGATGCCTCAAACCGATGAACTGATGGGGCAATGCCCCAGCCCGACAGGAAAGCGGTGCCCGGGTGCGAAATTGACTCGTTCGACCAGCATGTCCGCCAACAGGAGAGCCCATTGGATCGGGCGCTCGAATAGCGCGACCTGTTCATGAATTATCAACGGCGGCCCACAATCACCGCGAAACTCACAAGCGTGCTCGCGACGCGTACAGCACGTCTAGTCCGCAGCCGTGCACTGGGCGGCATTGTCCTGGGGTTGGCGGGGTTCTTCGCGTCCTCGATGCCGGCAATGGGGGCGCCGGTGCCCTGGCTCTACGATGTGGACGTGGCCGTCGAAGGGCGCACTACCGCCGCCATGGAGGCCGTTTCCGGCGACGCGCTTCTTGGCGTTCTTTCGAGAGTCAGCGGACTGTCCCACGTTCCCCGCAACGACCGGGTGCGCGAGGCACTCGGCAGACCCGAAGCCTACTTCAACCGCTTCGTCTTTCTCGACGACGGTGTGCTGCGAATCCACTTCACGCCGGGTGCGATTCTCAACCTGTTGGACGAAGCCCGCTTGCCGGTCTGGTCTGCCAATCGGCCCCGGGCGATGGCCTGGCTGGTTGTCGAGGCCGGCAGTGTCCGCCAGATCGTCGACGGCGAACACCCGCTGGCCGCATCGTTCGCAAGGCGGGCTCGCCAACGCGGTCTGGTCGTGAAACTGCCGCTCATGGATCTCGAAGACCGGATGCTGGTCCGGCCCGCCATCGTACTTGGCCGCCTGTACGCGTCCCTCGACGAAGCGTCGAAGCGATATGGCGCCGAGGTCGTTCTCGCAGGAAACGTGTCGGAGAAGCCCTGCGAGATCGAATGGCCGGCTGAAACGAATTCGGACATCGCTGTGCATCCGGCCTCTGCGGACGACGATACCCGTATCGCGTCGTCGGCAACGGCAACCGGTCCCGGTCGGCAAGCGAATATCGACTCGCGGTGGCCGCCGGCAGACGAACGAGCCCTCGATGCCACTTCTGCCCCCCCGGACGAATCGGAACAGGCACTGCTCGGTCTTTCGAGCGACGCATCGCCGTCGGCCCCGGAATCGATCGGGGATGGCGCCTCGTCGTCTCGAGACTTGGGCCGAGTCTGCGGACCTGGTGCAGGCGTCTTCTACTCCGTGTCGCTGTACGCATGGATGGAAGGCGAGGAGTTCGCCACCGAGTTCGCCGCCACGGACATCGAGACAGCGGGGTGGATGACCGTCGATTTCATCGCCGATGAACTCGCCGCCCGGTTTGCGGTGCTTGCGCGTGAACCCACCGCTCTCAGTCTGGTGGTGCGGGGTATCGACACCCCCGTTGGCTATGGACGGCTGTTGAGATACCTTGACGATCTCGAATTCATAAACGCCGTGGATGTGGCGGGCGTGCAGACGAACCGGCTCGAACTCACCCTGCACACCAGGGCAGGCCTCGAGCAACTCGTGGAACTGCTCGAACGCGATGGCCGGTTGCGCTCCGACCCGGCAGACCCGGCGGCCCTGATCTGGCGGGGGCCATGATTGCCACGTTAACGAATCTAATACAGTCAATCACTTGGAAAGTGTGTTCCATGCGAGTTCCCAACCCGGCGCGCCGGGCCGGTTGTCGTCCACCGGGCGTGCGGTGAGGTCGGTTGTGCGCTGGTCCTTGTTGCCCAATCTGATTACGAGCCTGCGCATGCTGCTGGTCGTTCCTGCGGGATGGCTCATGTGGCAGGGCCGCTACCCCGAGGCGCTGGTCGTGGTGGGTGTGGCCGGCGCGTCGGATGCCCTGGACGGGGAGCTTGCCCGACGATTCAGTTGGCGCAGCGCCTTCGGCTCCATGATGGACCCCATCGCCGACAAGCTGCTGGTGCTGGTGGTGTTCGTCATTTTCACCATCCAGGGCCACATTCCACTGTGGCTCGCCGTCCTGGTGATCGCCCGCGACGCCATCATCCTGGCCGGCGCGGGCGTCTATCGGCTGATGTTCCGGGAAATCGAAATGGCGCCGACCCTGTTCAGCAAGGCGAATACGGCGCTGCAGATCGTGATGCTGCTGTTGCTGCTGCTGGGTTTGTGCGGCTTCGGCGTCTTGAGCGAAGCGGCGCTCGCCGTGGTGAATCCGTGGAGCTTCTACCTGCTGGCCCTGCTGGGAATCGGCTCCGGCTTGGATTATGTCGTCACCTGGGCGCTGAAGGCGTGGCGCAACCGGCATCGGCTGCAGCCTTGACGTTGAAGACCGTGGTGTTCACCGGTGGCGGCACCGCGGGCCATGTGCTGCCGGCGGTGCCGGTGATGCGCGCGCTTCGGCAACGCGGGGTCGAGGTGGTCTTCATCGGCAGCAGCAGCGGGCTGGAAGAGCGGTACCTGGAAAGCCTCAATGGAGTCCCTTTTTTCGGCATCGCCTCCGGCAAGCTGCGGCGCTACTGGTCCTGGCGCAACCTGACGGACCTGTTTCGCGTGCTGCGCGGCCTCTGGCAAAGCCTGCGGCTGCTCGGCCGCATCCGGCCGGGGCTGGTGTTCTCGAAAGGGGGGTACGTCAGCTTTCCGGTGGTGCTTGCCGGCTGGTTCCGGCGCATACCCGTCGTCGCCCACGAATCCGATTTCACGCCGGGTCTTGCCAATCGGCTTGCCCTGCCTTTCCTCGATGTGCTCTGCACCAGTTTTCCGATGGCGCGCCCGCGCTGGTTGCGCGGCAAACTCGTACACACCGGGTCGCCCGTGCGGCCGGAATTGCTGGCCGGGTCTGCCGAGCGCGGGCGGGCGCTGTTGCAGGCGTCGGCGGGCCGACCGGTGGTGCTGGTGACCGGCGGCAGCCTGGGCGCCGACGACCTCAATGCGGTGGTTGTGGCCGCGGCGCCCGAACTGGTGCGGCATTGCAGTCTCGTGCACATTTGCGGGCCGGGCAAAGGCGCCGACCTGGCGCTGCCGGGCTATCGCTGCTACGAATTTGTCGGGGCGGAATGGGGGGACATGCTCGCCGCCGCCGACCTGGTCGTATCGCGGGCGGGGTCGAACACGCTCTTCGAACTGATCACCCTCGGCAAACCGAACCTGCTCGTGCCGCTGCCGGCCCGGGCCAGCCGTGGCGACCAGATTCAGAATGCAAACTATGCCGCCGCGTCGGGTTTCAGCCGCGTGCTCGAGCAGGACGAACTGGATGCCGCTGCGCTCGTCAACGCCGTTCTCGGCATGCTGGCGGAAAAAGATGCCTGGGCCGACCGGCTCGCCCTGTTCGAGGCCCTGCCGGCGGTGGATCTGCTGGTGGACCAGATCGAGCGGGCCGGTTCCGGCGCTCTGTCGAGCCGATAAGCAGCCCCGATCGCATTGCGGCCCTGGTCCGACGCATTCGTGAATAAAGGTAGCGAGGCTGGCAATAGGCGTGAAAGCACAGGGTGCGCGGAGCAAGCCCGCATCAGTCACCGACTTTAGTCGTGAGGGCGTCGAGGCGCCGTCCTGCGCGGCCATTCGAAATTGACCAATCGATGAAGTATGCGGGTTCAGTTGGGGTAGAATGCCGCCCCTTTCGGCCCCGGTGCGGCAAGCGCGGGGCGAAGGAGCCTCCTGCCGATGTACAAGATTCGCCTGTTCAACCAGATCGCCCTGCGCGGGCTGCAGCGTTTTCCGCGGGAACGCTACGAGGTTGGCCACGACATGCCCGACCCGGACGCCGTGCTGTTGCGCAGCCACAAGCTCCGTCCCGAGGAACTCGGCAACCGGCTGCGGGCCGTGGCCCGGGCCGGCGCCGGGGTCAACAACGTACCCGTCGACTACTGCACCGAACACGGCATTGTCGTCTTCAATACGCCCGGCGCCAACGCCAATTCCGTGAAGGAACTGGTGCTTGCGGCGCTGCTCGTTTCCTCGCGGGACCTGATCGGCGGCATCGCGTTCGTCTCTTCGCTTGCCGATGTAGAGGACGACGCCGGTCTCGATGCGCGGGTCGAGGCGGAAAAGAAGCGGTTCAGGGGCCGGGAACTTTTCGGCAAATCCCTCGGAGTCGTCGGCCTCGGCGCCATCGGGTCGCTGGTCGCGCGGGCCGCCCTGGATCTGGGCATGGAGGTGCTGGGCTACGACCCGTCCATATCCGTCGATGCCGCCTGGCGCCTGCCGGCCGAGGTGACGCGCATGGAAAACCTGCCGGCCCTGCTGGCCCGTTCCGACTACGTGACCCTGCACGTTCCGCTGCTGCCGGAGACGAAGGGCCTCATCAACCGCGAGAGCTTCCGCTCGTTCCGCACGGGCGCCGTGCTGCTCAACTTTGCACGCGAACCCATCGTCGACCGGCAGGCGCTGGCGCAGGCCCTCGACGAAGGCATCCTGGCGCACTACATCGCCGATTTTCCGGTTTCGGGGCTAACGGACCATCCGCGGGTGCGGTTTACGCCACACCTGGGCGCGAGCACCGACGAAGCGGAGGAAAACTGCGCGGTGATGGCCGCCAATCAGCTCACCAGCTTCCTGGAAACCGGCAACATCGCCAACTCGGTCAACTTTCCCTCGGTATCGCTGGAACTGTCCGAGGGCCATCGGCTGGCGATCACGAATCTCAACGTGCCGGGTATGCTTGGCCAGATGACTTCCGTGCTGGCAGAGCGGAGCATCAACGTAATCGACATGATCAACAAGAGCCGGGGCGGCGTGGCGTACAACCTGCTCGACCTGCAGGATGCGCCGACGCCCGGGCTGATCGACGAGCTCTCCGCCATCGATACGGTGATGAACGTCCGTGTGCTGAACGGGCTGGGAAACGGCGCCTCGGCTTAGCCCGCATCCGTCGCCAACTTCCTGCTGCGGGCGCCGATGCATTTGCCTTGCGCCTCGACGCCGTCGCGACGAAAATCGGTGACGGACGCGGGCCGGCGCCGGGGATGTCTGCCTGGTGCTCGGGTCGCTGAGCCGGATGCCCGGACTCCATGCCCGCGCTGGACGTTGGATTGAAGGAACAGATCGCGTCAAAAAACCCCTACAGCTCAAGACTATGTCTTGCAAGCCTGTTTCCGGTCAGCAGCGCATCCATTCCGCTAGCTGTTGGAGTACACCACGGCGATGGTGCATACTCCGGCCCCAAGCGCGACAGCACCGTTCGGCGGCGCGGGTGAGCCCGCCGCCGCGGATGCGGGTCGCAACGTCGACCGCCGGGTGGGGGCGGGCGGCGGCAAAGTGCCCCTCGTTCGAAGAGGGGCAGGACACTTGACCGAAACCATCGAAGGAGTAAAGCCATGGGTGTAGTGGACTGGCTGGGTAACGGGTTGTGGGGCCTTTCTGCCTGGGGCATCGTGGCGTACGTGCTGGTGGTCACCCACATCACCATCGTCACCGTTACCGTCTATCTGCACCGCTATTCTGCCCATCGGTCCATCGAACTGCACCCGGTGCTGCAACACTTCTTCCGCTTCTGGTCCTGGTTCACCACCGGCATGATCACCCGGCAATGGACGGCCATTCACCGCAAGCATCACGCCGCCACGGAGACCGAGGAAGACCCGCACAGCCCCCGGGTTCGGGGTATCCGGGAGATTCTCTGGAGGGGCACGGAGGCCTATCGGGTAGCCGCCAGGGACGCGGAGATGCTCGAGCGCTACGGGTCCGGCTGTCCGGACGACTGGCTGGAGCGCAACCTGTACTCCAAACACGAAATGCTGGGCGTCGGAACGCTGCTGGTGATGAACGTGGCCCTCTTCGGGCTGGTCGGCATTTCGGTCTGGGCGGTGCAGATGCTCTGGATACCGGTGCTCGGCGCCGGCGTGATCAATGGCGTCGGCCACTACTGGGGGTACCGCAATTTCGAATCGCCCGATGCCAGCACGAACATGGTGCCCTGGGGCATCCTGATCGGCGGCGAGGAACTGCACAACAACCATCACACCTATCCCAATTCCGCCCGCCTGTCCCAGAAGTGGTGGGAATTCGACATCGGCTGGATGTGGATTCGACTCTTCCAGGCGTTCGGCCTCGCCCGGCCCCTGAGTACCGGCCCCATGGCGGAGAAGGCGCCCGGCAAGACGACCCTCGACGTGGACACCCTCTGGGCGGTGCTGAACGATCGCTTCCGCCTGATGGCAAAGTACAAGAACGACGTGGTCCGGCCCCTGATCGAGCAGGAATGCAGCAAGGTGGACCGGGCGACCGGGCGGCTCTTCCGGGCGGCGCGCAAGGCACTCTGCCGCGACGAGGGGCTCGTGGGCGAATCCTGCAGGCGCCGGATCGAGGAAGCGGTGCGGGCAAGCCACACCATCGATACCGTCTACAAGCTGCGTCTCCGCCTTCAGGCGATCTGGTCCGAGCGGGGCGGCAACGCCGAAGAGATGCTGCAGGCGCTCAGCCAGTGGTGCCGGGATGCGGAAGCAACGGGTATCCAGGCATTGCGGGATTACGTGCGGGAGCTCAAGTCCTACACGGTACCGAAGCTCGCCCGCGCCTGAACGCCGGGCGCGGCCTGTTACATACGGTCGACGGTCTCGATTCCCAGCAGTTCCAGCCCGGCCTTCAAGATGCGCGCCGTTCGTTGGGCAAAGCGCAGGCGGTTTTCCCGCTCTGCCGGCGCGGCCCGAAGAATGGGGCACTGCTCGTAGAAGCCCGTGAACCTGGAGGCGACGTCAAAGAGGTAGCCGCACAGTAGATGTGGCATCCCTTCGGCGGCGACTTGCTCCAGCACTTCCTCGAAACGAACGAGAGCAACGGCCAGGGTGCGCTCGGCCGGCTCCTGCGGCCGTGCCGTGCCCGCCAGGGCTTCGGGTGCGATGTCGCCGCGCCGGAACAGGCTCTGAATGCGTGCGTAGGCGTACTGCAGGTAGGGTGCGGTGTTGCCCTCGAAGGAGAGCATGCGGTCCCAGTCGAAGACGTAGTCGCTGGTCCGGTTCTTGGACAGGTCTGCGTATTTCACCGCGCCGATGCCGACCGCCCGGGCGATGCGGGCGCGTTCGGCCGCATCCGATTCGGGGGCTCGAAGGGAGACTTCACCGAGCGCCCTGGATTCCGCTTCGTCGAGCAACGCCGTCAGCTTCACCACGCCGCCTTCCCGGGTGCGGAACGGCCGTCCGTCGGTGCCCAGCATGTTGCCGAAGGGCATGTGCTCCAGTGACGTGCCGGGCGGCTTGAACCCCGCGGCCGCGGCAACGGCGAATACCTGGCGAAAGTGCAGGGCCTGGCGGCTGTCGGTGAAGTAGAGAACCCGGTCGGCGGCCAGGGCGCCGGCGCGGTGCCGTATGGCGGCCAGGTCGGTGGTGGCGTACAGGTAGGCGCCGTCGGATTTCTGCACGATCACCGGCTGTTTCTTGCCGAAGTCGGGCAGGAATACGCAACGCGCGCCCTCGGACTCCGTGAGCAGGCCCTCGGATTCGAGCGCAGCAACGACGGCCGGCAACTCGTCGTTGTAGGCGCTCTCGGCCATGACATCGCCACGGGTGAGGCTTGTGCCCAGGCGTTCGTACAGGGTTTGGCAATGGTCCAGCGACACGTCGATGAACTGTCGCCAGCGGGCGCGGGCGTGTTCTTCGCCGGCCTGCAGCGAAACGACCATGGCGCGGCTCGAAGCGGCGAATTCCGTATCGGAATCGAAGCGGGTCTTGGCCTGCCGGTAGAAAGCCTCGAGATCGGCGAGCGCGTCCGCATCGCCGCCGGTCTCCTTCAGGTGAGCGAGCAGCATGCCGAACTGGGTGCCCCAGTCCCCCACGTGGTTCTGCCGGTAGACCCGGTGACCGAGCGCTTCGAGTATGCGGGCGACTGCATCGCCGATGATGGTGCTGCGCAGATGCCCGACGTGCATCTCCTTGGCGAGGTTCGGGCTAGAGTAGTCCACCACCACGGTCTGCGCGTTCGCGGCGGTCGCTATCAGGGGTGCGTTCACCTCCAGATTCCGGGCGAGAAACCCGTCGTTCAAGCGGATGTTGAGGAAGCCGGGCCCGGCGATTTCAATGGATGCCGCCACATCGTCTGCTTCCAGTTCGGCCAGCACCCGTTCCGCCAGGGCGCGCGGATTCGTCCGGTTGCGCTTTGCCGCAGCCATGATGCCGTCGGCCTGATAGTGGCCAAATTCCGGTTTCGAGGCGGTATGAACCAGCGGTGGCGCCGGCGCGCCGGCGCGAGCCAGCGCCCGCTCGATGCGCTCTGAAAGCAGGCGGCGGGGATTCATTGCGGGTTGTTCAGGGCTCTATGCCGATCCGTTCACGAACGAACGACTGCGGCGGTCGATGGCAGCAAATCCACCGAGCGTACGTTCGCCGCGTGCTCGACGTGCTGTGAAGCCTGCCTCGAGCGCGTGCTCGACACGCGCAACCTGTGCTTTCACTACGTTTGCCACGCTCGATGCGCTTGTTCGTGAATGGGTGCGGCTAAAGCGGCGTCACCCGTTCCGCCTGCAGCCCCTTTTCGCGCTCGGCGACCTGGAAGCTCACTTTCTGCCCATCGCGAAGCGCAGGACGGCGATTGTCCTCGTCGAGCCGGATGTGGCGCTGGTGAACGAATATCTCTTCGCCCGACTGACGGATGATGAAACCGAACCCCTTGGTGCGGTTGAACCATTTCACCGTGCCTTCCTCGCGCTTGCCGGCCGCCTTTGGCGACCGGTTGCGCTGCCGGGGCCGCCCGCGGCCGCGGGCCGGAGCCTTGCGTGGGGCAAGGCGTACGTTCAACCAGCCGTTGATTGCCATTGCCGCGAATACGACCAGCAGCAATGCCAGGTTGTCGCCGGGAAACAGGCTGACGGACAGTTGGGTGACCAGGGCGGCAAGCAGGAGTGCGCTTGCCAGGATGACGAAGTAAGTGCGCATGAATTGATTCCTGGTGGTCGGAATGAAAGCCGCGAAGTCTAACACGGTGCCTTTTGTGCTTCAGTCGAGCACCCCGAGCCCTTGCCTCGTGACCCGGGGCGCGTCACCCGTCAAGTCCACGATCGTGGTCGGCACGACCCCGCAACTCCCGCCGTCAATGATGAGGTCCACGGATTTTTCGAGCACATCGCGGATGTCCTCGGCGTCGGTCAGCGCAGTATCCTCACCCGGCAGGCGCATGGTGGTGGTCATCATGGGTTGGCCGAGGGATTCGAGCAGCCCCGTCGCGATGGCGTTACCCGGGATGCGCAAGCCGACGGTCCGGCGCCGGGGGTGCACGAGCCGGCGCGGCACCTCGCGGCTTGCCTGCAACAGAAAAGTGAACGGCCCGGGGGTCAGGCGCCGCAACACGCGGTAATTGGCGTTGTCGACGCGCGCGTAGGTCGACACCTCCGAGAGGTCGCGGCAGGTCAGCGTGAAGTGGTGCTGCCGGTCGAGACGGCGCACCTGGCGTATGCGGTCGAGCGCTGCCTTGTCGCCGATGTGGCAGCCGAGGGCGTACGTGGTGTCGGTGGGGTAGACCACCAATCCGCCTGCCGCAACGATCTCGGCAGCGCGGCGCAACAGGCGTTGCTGCGGGTGGGAGGCGTGAACGACGAAATACTGGCTCATGGATGCGGACGCGGTCCGGGCCGTTTGCGCGAACCCGGATGGTAACCGATTCGAATCGGCCGCACCTGTCGTGCTTCGCGGCACGTTGAGCGCGCGGTGTCCATGTGCGAAAGTCGCTCGTTCGACACCTGACCCGCCAACAGGAGGCTTTGACAATCGATGCGGCAACTGCTGGATTTCCTACCGATACTGGTTTTCGTCGTCGTTTTCTTCGCCTCGGATATCTACTGGGCGACCGGAGCTTTGATGCTGGCGGTAACCCTGCAGGTCGGGGCGTACCGCCTGCTGGGCAAGCCGGTCGGGCGGGAGTTGAAGCTCACCTTCTGGGCAAGCATCGTCTTCGGCGGGTTGACCCTGGTGCTGCGCGACGAGACATTCATCCAGTGGAAGCCCACGGTGGTCAACGGGCTCTTGGGGGCATCGCTGATCGTCGGTCATTTCATGGGCACGAACCTGATTCAAAAGCTGCTCGGCGGCCAGCTCGAGCTGCCCGACCCGGTCTGGACCCGGCTGAACCTTGGCTGGGCCCTGGGTTTCTTCTTCGCGGGCGCTCTGAACCTGGTCGTGGCGTACAACTTTTCCATGGAGTTCTGGGTGACCTACAAGCTCGTCGGCGGGTTCGGCCTCACCTTCGCCTATATCGTCATTACCCTCGTCTATCTGCACAGGCAGGGCTTGCTGGAATCGCTGGCGAACGCTGCGGCCCCTGGCGACACCGCGAGTCCCGCCGCCGAAGTCGCAGCGGACAAGCGCGCCGGAGACGTGCGGTAAGGCACGGCGCCGATATGCCGGGCATGACCAACGCGGCGATGCCCCGATCCGACAAGATGGCGATGCCCGGGTGCAAACACGAGCTCAAACAGCACCATTCGGCGAGCCGAACGCACATACCGCACACCGGTTCTCTCTCAGCGAACTTGTGTTGCTTGCACGTACTCGTTCCGACAAGCTGGATTCCTGACTTGCCTGTAAACGTGACTTGCAAACAAGAGGCCTGAATGCGGCTGAGCGTCAATCTCAACAAGGTCGCGCTGGTGCGCAATTCCCGTGGCGGCGACAGCCCGAACGTGGTGGCGGCCGCTCGGACCGTGCTGGCTGCGGGCGCCGGCGGCATTACCGTGCACCCGCGGCCGGATCAGCGTCATGCCCGGCCGGACGATGTTTTCGAACTCGCCCGCCTGCTCGAAGGCTATCCGGACATCGAGTTCAACGTCGAAGGCAATCCGTTCGCCGGGCCGCGCGACAACGGTTATCCGGGGTTCGATGCGCTCATCGAGGGCGCCCGGCCGCACCAGGCCACCCTGGTGCCCGACAGCGACAATCAGCTTACGTCGGATCACGGCTTCGACCTCACGGGCGACACTGCGGCCCTTGGGGACAAGATCCGGCGTTACCAGGCCGCCGGCGCCCGGGTCAGCCTGTTCATGGACCCGGACCCGGCACAGATCGACCGGGTGCCGGACATCGGCGCCGAGCGCATCGAGCTGTATACCGGCCCCTTTGCCGAAACGGTGGCGCGATACGGGCCCGATCATACGCAGAGCCGCGCCTCGTTCGATGTCTACGCGGCGGCCGCCCGGCGAGCCGTCAGCCTCGGGCTCGGCGTCAATGCCGGCCACGATCTCGATCTCGACAACCTGCCGCTTTTCTCGCAGATCGAGGGGATCGCCGAGGTCTCCATTGGCCATGCGTTGATCGCCACGGCGCTGGAGCGCGGGCTGACCGCGACGGTGCGCGCGTTTCTGGATGCAATAGCCGGCTGAACGCGGTATTCGGCGCGCCGCCCGGGCGTGATTTCCACGGGCGCGAAATCGCGTAGAATGCGCGCCATGAAAAAACCCTCTACTGGCCGAATCGCCGCCCTGGCCGCATTGATTGCGCTCTCCGCCACCGCTGACAACCCGGCGCCCGTCGTGCGCCTCGAAACCAGCGCAGGCAACATCGATATCGAACTCTTCCCCTCGGAGTCGCCGCAGACGGTAGAGAACTTTCTGCGCCTGGTGGACGAGAGCTTCTACGACGGGCTGATCTTTCACCGGGTGATCGCAGACTTCATGATTCAAGGCGGGGGGTACGACGGCGCCATGATCTATCGGAAGGCGCCCCGCACGGTGGTCAACGAATCCACGAACGGCCTCTCCAACTCGCGCGGCACCGTGGCTATGGCGCGAACCTCCGACCCGGATTCCGCCGATTCCCAGTTCTTCATCAACGTCAAGGACAACACCTTTCTGGACGCCAAGGTCGGCCAGCCCGGCTACACGGTCTTCGGCAAGGTGATCGCCGGCATGGAGGCGGTTGTCGAGGTGGAAGCCAGCGATACGCACCGGCGCCAGGGCATGGCGGATGTCCCGGTGGAAAACGTCGTCATCCGGTCTGCGACGCGCCTGCAATAAGCGGGGCGTTGTTTCGGCGCCGGCACGGTCACTGAATTCGCAGCCATTGACGGCCGCAGTCGTTCGTTCCTCAACAAGTCGGGCCGGACAGCGAACGCGCCAACGCAGTCGGGGAGATATAACGCGACTCCAATTCCAACAGGGGGAGACAACCCATGGCCATGAATGTCCGACCGGTTCCGACACTGGACAACGAGGTCAACGACATCCGCCTGGCGACGGCGGAGATCGTCAACGAACGCATCCTGCCGATGGAGCACCGGCTCTGGGGCTGGGCCGCGGGGGACCGGCGGGCGTCGACCGACACGATCGAGGATGCGCGGGCTCTGCGCCGCGACATACAGGAGGCGGTCAAGCGTGCCGGGCTCTGGGCGCCGCACCTGCCCGAGGAGTTCGGCGGCATGGGCCTTTCGTTCATGCAGCACGCCTACATGAACGAGGTGCTTTCCTACAGCCCCGGGGCGGCGTCGCTCTTCGGGGTGGTGGCACCCAACTCGGGCAACCAGAAGATTCTGGTCAAGTACGGCACCGCCGAGCAGCACGAGCAGTGGCTGCGTCCGCTCACCGAGGGCCGGATGCAGTCCGCCTTCTCCATGACCGAGCCCGACAATGCCGGTTCCGACCCGCGCTCCATTACGACCCGGGCGGAACCGGACGGCGACGAGTGGGTGATCAACGGCCACAAGTGGTTCACATCCAACGGCTTCGCCGCGGATTTCTTCATCGTCATGTGCCGTACCGCCGACCCGGACGACCCGGTGGGGCAGAACGACCGGATGACCCAGATCATCGTGCCCAAGGACACCCCCGGCGTGAAAATCGTGCGGGGCGTTCCGGTCTGGGGCCGGGGCGGCAGCCATTGCGAGATCTTCTACGACAACGTCAGGGTGCCCCTGGAGAATCAGCTCGGCCGCACCGGCACCGGCCACCGCGCCGCCCAGGACCGTCTGGGTGCGGGCCGCGTCTATCACTGCATGAACTCCATCGGCTCGATGTGGCGGGCGTTCGACCTCATGGTGGAACGCATGACGACCCGGGAGGTGCACGGCGGCGAAAAGCTCGAGGAAAAGCAGTTCATGCAGGGCTTCATCGCCGACAGCTACATCGACATCCAGAGCGCCCGGCTGATGACCATTCACTGCGCGGAGAAGATGGAAAGCGGCGCCGACCCGCGCACCGACATATCTGCCATCAAGATATTCGTGCCGCTGGCTTACCACCGGGTGGTGGACCGCGCAATCCAGGTCTGGGGCGCGGCGGGCGTTTCGGGCGACCTGCCGCTGGCGGGCATGTACCAGGGCGCGAGAACCCTGCGCATCGCCGATGGGCCGGACGAGGTGCACCGCGTGCTGATTGCGAAGAACATCCTCAGGCGCTACCACGCCGGCGAGTCCTGGGATTTCGGCAACTGAGATGCAACTCGAGGGAAAGATTGCCGCCATCACCGGCGGTACGGCCGGTATCGGGCTCGGCATTGCCCGCGCCTTTCTCGACGAGGGCGCCGCGGTCACGCTGATGGCCCGGGGCGAGGCCAAGGCTCGGCAGGCGCTCGCGGAACTCGATGCCGGCGAGCGCTGTGTATTCATCGCCGGTGACGCCACCGTGCAGGCCGACGTGGAAGGGTTCGTCGACGCCACCATCGAACAGTTCGGCCGAATCGATGTGCTCGTCAACAACGCCGGCGGCGCGGGCGATCTGCAGCCGCTGGTCCAGCTATCCGACGAAGCCTTCGACCTCGCAATGAAGTGGAACCTGTATTCGACATTCTGGGCCACCCGCCGCGTACTCGAGCCGATGCTGGCCCAGGGCGCGGGCCGCGTCATCAACATCTCCTCGGTGGAGGGCAAGGTCGGCAAACCCGTATTGACCGCCTATACGGCCGCCAAGCACGCGGTCAACGGCCTGACGAAGTCGGTCGCCCGGGAGGTGGGGGCCGAAGGCGTGACCGTCAATGCCATCTGCCCGGGGCTGATCATTACCGACATCATCAGGGACAACGGCCCGGCCACGGCAGCAGCAATGGGCCTGACCCTCGAGGAGATGATCGACCTCTTTGCCCAGGAATCATCCATCAAGCGGCCCAACACGGTCGAGGAGGTCGCCGCCGTGGCCGTGCTGCTCGCATCGGATGCGGGGGCGGGAATCACCGGCGCCACCCTCAGCGTGGATGGGGGCACTGCGCCTTACTGACCGGTGCTGCGGCTGCCGTTCGCGGCTACGGATGTCGGACTGATCGAGTCAGTACCGAGTAGCCGCTTTCGCATGTGCACCGGGGTGGCGCTCTGTTTGCCCTGCCTGAAAGGATGCGGAACTCTATCGTCTAGGTGAATTGCCTTGCCAATAGGCTCGAATTCAATTTCTTCGCCTGAAGGTGCTCATCCGCCGGTAGGCCATCGGGGTCTTCCACCCGCGCAAGTCGATGCAAGCCGGGGTTTCTTCGATTAGATGAGGGTGCGCCAACTGAACATGAGTTGAAGCCTTAATCTCCCTTTGTTGCCTTTGGCGCGTTTTTCGTCCCTGTTGCCTTATGATATCGCCATGACCGTCTCTATGTGAGGCGTGCAAATCCGCATCTGCAATGAGGAATCGGCGTGGTCGACTATAAAGGCGCAAGAAGCTCGAACGCTGGCGACGACTTCCACGAACTTTGGGTGGCGCGCCAAGCAATCAGGCTACTTTCCAATGATGACGGACTGGAAGCCATTGCTGTCGAGGGATTGAGTGAGCGTGACGAGCAGGGCACTCCAAAGGATGCCTGGAACGGCGTGGATTGCGCACTGTACTTTGGCGGCAGGAGCATGGCAGAAGCTAGCTGCATCCAGATTGTGCAACTCAAGTACTCGTCTGCCAATCCGAGAAGTGAGTGGACAGTTTCGGAATTGGTGAAACGAACGTCAAGATCGAACAGAGATAGCTCGGTAATTGGCCGCTTGGCAACGGCATGGAAACACGCCGTGGCCAGTAGTACCTCGCGATGCCTCGTCAATGTGATCTTGGTTACCAATCGGCCGATAGCGGATGCAGTTGTTTCGGTTCTTAGCGAGGCAGCGCAGGAGCAGACGACTGTGCCGAATCAAGAGCCGAACAATGATGATCCGCCATTGGCAAAGTTGGCTTATGCCGCTGGGCTGACGAGCGAAGCTTTCAAGCGTTTCGCGTTTGCTCTCACTTTCGAGGGCGACGCCGGCTCCCGCTTGGCGCTGGAAGAACAGCTTCTTGGCGCTGTTGCCGAGTGGGCAGAGGAAGACGTTCGGCAGTCCGTTGCCAGCTTTCGACAGTTCATCCGAAACAAAATGATGCTGGAGTCGGCAAACGAGTTGATAACTTGCGAATCCGTGCGACTTAACTTGACAGGCGTTTCCTCCAATGAAGCGCTGTTTCCCTGCCCGCCAAAACTCACGCCCGTCAACAATCCGGTGTGTCGAGTTCCGGTCCGGCAAGTCATAGAGGAGCTCATTGGCGGTCATCAGAACGTTCTCATACATGGGCAGGCCGGAACCGGTAAGACTACTGCCTTGCAGGAAGTGCAAGCTGCTCTACCGTGTGGGTCGGTAATGGTCACCTACGATTGCTATGGAGGTGGGAGCTATTTGAATTCGAACGCTTACCGGCATCGTAATCAGGATGCCTTTTTGCAGGTTACCAATGAACTAGCTAGCCAGCTCAAGTTACCGCTCTTTCTCGTTCCTAAGCCGGAAGCCGACTACCCGAGGCTGTTTTACGCAAGGCTCGAATTAGCCGCTAGCACACTCGCCCGACAATGGCCGGAAGCCTTGATTGTGATTGTGATCGATGCTGCGGACAATTCGTTCAACGCGGCTAAATCTAGAGAGGAAAGGTCCTTTACCAAAGACTTTTTTCTGCTTGAACCGCCTCCCGAAAATGTTCGCTTCATAGTCACATGTAGATCCGGTCACATAGACAGCATTGAGTTACCCAGCGAGTATCGAGAGTTCGAGATTGCGCCGTTTGAGCTTGAAGAGACGAAAAAGCACGTTTCTAGATTCCTATCGGCACCTGACCCATGGCATAAAGATTTCCATTATCTATCTAATGGCATACCAAGGATACAAGCCTACGCGCTTGCCGGAAGCACGACAACCGCGGACAAAGCATTGGAGCGGCTAATGCCCCACGGCAAGTCGCTTAAGCAACTGTTTGCTGAGATCTTTCAAAGAGCTCTTAGCAAATCAGGAGATTGGTTCGAATTAGCCATACTGTGTGCCGGATTGATCACATTGCCGCGCCCCGTTCCGATTTCACACTTGGCAGGAATACTGGGCAAGACGCCCCGATGGTTAGTCGATGTTTGTACTGATCTTGCCCCTGGTGTTCGTCTGAGCGCCGATACCATAGGCTTTGCTGACGAAGATTTCGAGGACTTTGTACGCCAGAAGGGCAAGAGCGCCTTATCGCTCGTGCGCGAGCGAGTCGCCAATCGGTTGCTCGCCCAGTCGAACCAAGACGAGTATTCGGCATTCAACGTTGCCACTGTATTGTACAAAGCAAATCGCCGGGACGAATTGCTGAGACTGGTAAGCGATGAGACATCGCCCAACGTTATTCAGGATCCCATGCTTCGTAAAGAAGCCGAACTGCATCGCGTGCGTCTCGCCATTAAGGTCTGTCGTGAGGCAGGCGATGCATCAAATGCGCTACGTTTTGTGTTGATCGGAAGCGAAGGTGTTCAAGCCGAAACGGCACTACGCCAGCTCTTGAAGGAGAACCTCGACTGTGCAGCTCGTTTTGCGAATGAAACCTTTGGACGATTGATCTTGTCCGATGCGACGCAAATCGAGAGTCACGGTAGATTCATAATGCATAGACTTGCCGTTGACGCTGATAGAGGAGACAACATTTCATACAGGATCGGAATGCGATCATTATACGCCTGGCTACAAAATTGGAGGAAAACGAAGGCCGAAAACAAGCCGATCAATGTACGTTGGCGAATTGAAAATGCCGAGATATCCAGCATGGTGGAAGCTGCTTTTAAGGTAAGTGGGCCCTCGGGGGCGCTAGATACTCTCAACCGATGGAGGCCGAAGTCGATTGCCTACGACATAATGTCAAACTTGTCAAATCGGTTGGTTGCTGAAGGACTCTGCGAGGACATTGAAGCGCTGGCCAGAAGCGATGACGTCAAGCCGCTGATCAGACTGGCTCTCTGGGCTCCGCTCGCATTGGCTGGCAAGCCCGTCGACATTGATGCAATGGCTCACTGCCTTGATTCAGTTGACAAGACTAAACTTCGAAAGCAACTCAAAAACCACGTTCGTGCCAATACTGGAACATCCCCCGTCATCAAGATCAAACTTGAACTGGTCATATTAGCCTGCGAACTATTGACAGCACACCAAGCGCATCATGGCATAGTGGAGAGGATACTGGAGATTTTCGCTGAACCGAAATTGCGAAGAATTGACAGAGTACGAGAAGAAGCATCCGTCATCGACCTCTTGGCTCGTGCATACTCATTGGCTGAGGTTAGGGGCGGCCGAGAGCCGAAAGCGAGAGAACTGTTCCGTCCTGCACCGGAGGAATCAGTGGATCGGGGTGGGTTAGCCCCTGGAATCCAAAACGGAGGTGAAAAAATAAACGCTGTTGCGATGGACTGTTTCGACATATATGTCGGTGTAGCAGAAGCGTTGGTCGATGCCGAATCGGATGTGGATGCAAAGTTGAAGACCGCATGCGAAAAACTAAAGTCAGAGCGTTGGTCTTATTCACATCGTTTGCTCACCAAATCATTGCGACATCTCGCGTCAGTACACGTGACCACCTTGTTCGCGACCAAGACAAATCCAGTTCATATCAAATCGTTAGCTACCGTGGTCCACGGTGAATGGCTAAGCGGTAGGCGAATACCTCATCAAAGACTTGTTGAAAGGATCTGTTTACGATCGGATCTACATAGTTCATTAGTGAACGATGTCGCGCTGGTAGCGAAACGGATTGAAGGGACTCGGATTGGAGCAAGGGAAAAATCCCAAGACCTTGTACATTTGGCGCGTCTATTGCTACCGATTAGTGAATCAGATGCAATGCAGATATTCAATAGTGCGATTGAAGTCGTAAAGGATCTGGATTGGGAGGTGGTAACGCAAATTGGCTTCTTGAGCAAACTAGTAGTTCGCTTTCATGGTAGCCTTCCAACGCCTAGAGAAACGGCGCGCAAGTTCAGCAATGTAGTCGCGGACGCCGCCATTTGCCTCGAAGGATACGATGATTTTCCGTGGCGCGAGACCATGTGTGGACTCGCTCGAATGGACCTACCGCTTGCACTGGCGAATGCCGCACGTTGGGAACAGGAAGGTAAGCTAGCGCTTTCGGAAATATTATCCACTGTTATTGAATGCGGTTTAGATAGAGAATCCATTTCGCCCCAGCAAGCTGTGGCGGCAACTCTACTAGATCGAGTAGATGAAGGAGTTCTCTTTAAAGTACTAACAAAAGCACCAAAGCGTTCGGACGTTAAACTAAACGCTCTCGTCGAGGAAGTCGCAAGGATAACGCTTCTTTATCAGCCCAACCAAACAATTGGAATAGTTTGCGACTGTATTCGAAAGCTCGAAGTCTCGGGATTTTGGATCTCTTCGTTGTTGAAAAGAGATCAGCTTCTCAAGACATTGTCAACGAAGTCTGTCCACAGCCAACCTAGCAACTCCCAAGCTAAGTGCGGAGCGGGGCAGCCTTTGGCGAGCTACCAGTGGGAACCTGCGGCTTTAATCGACACCCCACTGTTGCAACATGCGATACTGCGTTTGCGCGACGAAGCAAGAGAAGAGAATCGTCAATCGAATCGGGACTACTTTAGCTCCGCAAGGGCCGCAGTTAATCTGACCGACCGTATAAGGCATCTTGACGCATTGGCTGGGATTCGCCATCCACGTTTGGCAAGGCATGCAATGATATCCCTGCTTGACGGCTTGGATGAGTGGGCAGGAAGTCCGGCAGTACAAAACTGGTGTCGCGCTCGTCTACCGGAAGTTGTGGTCGATCAGTTTGATTGTCTAGCGGAATACTCGCCTTACGACATTCACAACCTTCTGCGTGCTCTAGACACAACACAATGCGGCGAAAAGGAAAGACAGAACGTGATTTTGTGTGGGGTCGAGCGGCACGTAGATAGCTTTCGCCCGGAGTCGTTGTTTTTCCTCAGTGGGCTTGTTGCTGAAAGTTTGCAACCTGAGGAAGCAGCGGATTTGATCAATTGGTATGTTTCAAGGCTCGATAATCGTGTTCCAGATGAACACAAAGATCAATCTGAGCCAGGCTCTACGATACCCGAGAAGACTGATGAAGCAATCGGTCGTTTCCTGTTCGCGTATTTGGGCGACTGTGATCTTCGGCTTCGCTGGCGGGCTGCTCACGCCGTTCGCTGCTTGGCCAGACTTGGTGATGCCTGCACATTGCGGGCATTGGCTGCGCAATATAGTCGACGCGAAGAAGCAGTGTTTCGTGCGAATAAGGGATTCTATTGGCTTGCTGCTCGGCTTTGGTTTGTCATCGCTTTCGATCGCATTGCTGGTGAAAATCCGGCGGTTGCGGGGAAGTTCAAGGGTCAGCTATTGGAGATCGCATTGGATGACGAGTTTCCACATCTGTTGGTACGCTCCTTCGCCCGTGACGCTTGCGAAAAGTTGATCAAGGCTGGCGAGTTGCAGCTTCAGAACTCGGAAGTCAGTCGTCTGTCTGAGGTCGGCAGATCGAGGCTTTCTCGGTTGCCCCGCGTTCAATTTGAGCAGGGGATCGAAAACGATTTCGATAGGCGTGAGGGCAGACGATTTACTTTTGACGGCATGGATACAATACCCTATTGGTACAAACCCCTCGTTCATGCGTACGCGAATGTCAACTTGAACAGTTTCCTTGATGAGGCAGAGCGTTGGATCGTGAATATTTGGGGCTATTCCGGTGACCGGGTAAAGCTTGAAGAAGGTCGACCACGTGGTCGATTTGGAAATAGCGACTGGTCTTCGATTGACCATAGACATGGTTCTATTCCCACTGTGGAAGGTCTTGACACCCATCTAGAGTGGCATGCGATGTGGTGCGCGGCCGGAGAATTGTTGAAATGCGAACCCCTCGCGGTTGGTGACCCAGGAGATTTATGGGACGAACTGGACGAGCAAGTGAAACAAATTAAGCTGACTGATCCGCCTTGGTGGTCCGCCGACTTGCGTTTGCCAGAGCCTCTTCAGATATGCGACTGGGAAACGAGCGACGGGGACGATGTCGAATGGGCTGGAAGCGTAGGCGAAGCATATCATCGGAACCAACTGCTACCCGAAGATCGCCCCGGCGAAGTTGTCGTGTTTGGAAGTTCGGATCGTCGCGTAGGGGATCGTTGGGAAACCGTATCGGTCACAAGTGCACTGGTCGATCAAACGACAAGCAGTGCCTTGGTTCGGTCGCTCCAGACGATGGGTCTTTGGGATTACGGCTTGCCGTTGGAAGGGGGGATTGGAATAGAGATTGACCAACTACCGTACCGTTTACTCGGTTGGTTGCGAGTTGTGGAAAGTGACGGTGGATTAGACTGCAGAGACCCATTTCGTGCCTACACATTGACAGTTCGATCGAGGCCCGGGGAACGTGTCGTGGAGGCTTGCAATCTTACGCAAGACGCGTCCGATCAACCCCGTTGGTCTAGTGACTCCGCCAAGTCTCCCATGTTTTGTTTTGAGTCATGGGGGCCTCGGAGAGAGGATCATGACAGTTACCCAAGTCTGCCAGTTTACTCCGGTGATCGTCTGCTGGTCGACCGGCAGCAGTTACTAGATTTCCTGCGAATGGAAAAGTTCGATCTGATTGTAAACGTGGAGGTGAATCGTCGTGGACGTCGACCTGAAGAACACTTTAGCGGCAAAGGAGTTGCCCACGAATCCAACCGATACTTCGTCAGAGCGTACCGACTTGACAGCCATGGAAGCCTTGAAATCGCCGAAGGACGTATTGGCCCTTGGGCAAGCGATTGCGGACCAGCTTGAACTCGCCAATCGTGGCGCTATTCTTGAGCGCTGGCTTGCGCATCACTTGGCGGAGGTTCTGGATAATGTCGACCGGTTTACCGGATCTGCCAAGGAGGAGGCAAAAAGAAAAGCGGTTGAGTTGATCTTGAAGCTCTGGAAGCATCGTCGAGAACTGCCGGAACCCGTTGACCCACTTGGAGGCTATAGGAAGGTAATCGAAGTACTCGGTAGCCTTATGCCTGAATCCAATCCTTGGAAACGGCTTTCTCGCGCTGGAGGAGAGTCGGAATGCCTCCGCGATGCATTCGATGCGCTTGCCAAGGTTGTTGTGTATGGCGTGTATCTTTCTCATTTGTCCGCTATCCGGAACGTAACGTCAGATGAAAAACGCGCTCTATCCGATGAGGAGCTAAGCCTCAAGAAAACGCTAGATTGGTGGTTGCCGTTTACTTATTCAGAAGTGGAAGCATCTACGAATATTGATCTCGATCCTAATGCTGAGTTCGACCCGAATCTACCTTACACAGAGCGTCGCTTGGAAAACTCCGAAGAGATTATGGTTCTAATCCGGGCTAAAATCATGGAGGAGATCAAGAATGCCCAACACTCGTTGGACAGCTTGCTCATACGCTGGCAAGAGATAGGGGAGTCGCGTTAACCCAGGTTTAACAACACAAAAGAAAAACGGTTGTTTCTCGATCAGTTGCATAGTCCGAGTAGCGCGTATGGCACTATACTCGCGCCGATGTCCACGTTCGGTGCTCAGACTATTTCGACCTAAACCCGGGAGTGCGCGCTGTGTTCACCCTTCAACAAGCGTCAGTTGTGACCCGAACTTGATGCCGGCGAGCCCGCAGGCCGTTTTGATATGCATTTTGATAGCTGATTTGTTCAGGTTTGTTCCCATCCACCAGCCGTTGCCCAAGTCCATTGAGTGAACTTGGAGGTGGGATACTTCGTACAGATCTCTACGCTGGCGTGCTATTAGACGTCGGCGCTTACTAACGGTGGCATCAGCGAATTTCTGCAAGAATTGAGAGTCGGTTTTTTCGAGCTCTTTAATCACGCGGGCCAATGTGGCCCGCCCGCTGCCTGCATCAATTCGTTTACCGTGCAGAACAAAACCAGTGATTCTGCCGCTTGTGCGGGGTGTTGGAGGTTTGCGTGGCGGCTGGTGCTTGGGCTCGTTGTCAGGTGGATCTAGGGAAATGTTCGACGTTGTTGCCATTCCTTGCAAGAAGGACTCAACGTCGAGCAGGTCCGGTTTGCTGCCAGAGTCTGCTTCCACCTTTTCGGCGAGCAAGTCTCGTAGGATTTCGTCTGGGCCAGTGAGCAATGCGTGCCACGCTGTTTGGATGCTTCCCCTCGCTATAAGACGGCTGCGAATCAATTCGTGTCGTCTCTCCGCTTCTCGACGAGCGGCTCCAGACACCACGCGATCTTTCTTGAGCAAGATACGAAAGTCTTCGGCACACTCTAGAATGTCTGCCTTCTCCAGTTCGGTGACGAAAAAGCGCCGCTCGCTTGGGTGTCCTTCTGCCATGCTTAGGTAAAGCGCCCATAGATTGCCGTCAGTCAAAACCAGGAGCGGGACGCCTTGGTGCGCGGCGTACCGGAAGAGTTGTGCCTCACTATCCGGGCTTATGGCGCCCTTCCGTTTTGCCTCGACAAAGACCCGCGGTTTCGAGCGATCCAGCAACGCGTAGTCGACGAATCCATTGTCGACTGCATATTCGGGCCTGAACGTAACAGGGTTCGCGTCGTCCCAATCCAAGGCACGAAGGATGGGAAGGATGACTGCTTGTTTTACCTGGGCTTCGTTTTCGAGACGGTTCGAACCGAGGTTGCTGACCGCTGTTCGTAGAGTTTCTTCCAGATCCATTGGTTGCCGTGCTCGTGGTCATTTGCTCGATGGTGGTCTTCGGATGATACCAGCCCATGGGGCGAGCGGGAGAATAAACTGCCAATCCCAACTACCGCTGGGTTCGAATCACTCCGGGTTTGCCGGAGGCTGGTCCGTCAGAGCCATGCTGGCTCAGCTAATCGGTCAGTTGTTGAAATTGCAGTTTCGCTCTTTCGGCTGGCGGCAGATCGCCGCTCGATTGGACGAGATGATCGACGTCCTTGCCAGGAATCTGCCGTCAAGCGGCCCAACGCGGTGGAGGAGGTCGCCGCCACGGCCTCGCTGCAGCCATCGTTGTTGGGTTTGTCGATACCTCATGGGGTAGCGGCTTTCGGCTCGTTCCGGCCGATTGTGGTTCATCGCTGCGGATTGGAAGCTGTCTTCTACGCCCACGAGACACGAATCGTTGCTATCTCGGGGTCAATTCCAAGTCTTGTTCGTAAAGACCGTGTTCCATCGGTTCGACGTCATGGCGCAACCCTTCCGTCAGTACAGGTAGTCGGGTTGCGGGTCAAAACAACGAGTCGAATCCAATAGGCTCGTTGCTGGTGCGCGCCTCGCGGATGCAGCGGGCGAGAATGGGGATGCCGGCTTCGATTCGGTCTTCCGGCAGGTGCCCGAATGCCAGGCGCAGATAGGGCGCTTCGTCGCCCCGATAGTGGAAGTCGGCGCCCGGCAGGTAGTTGATGCCTCGGGACAGGGAGAGGCTTTGGAGCTTCGCGAGGTCGGTGTCTTCGGGCAGGCGAACCCAGATGAAGATGCCGCCGACGGGCTTCGACCAGGCGCAGATGTCGGCGGCCGCGGCTTGCAGGTGTTCGCAAACCAGATCGCGCTTCCGGCGTAGCGGCGGGGTGGTTGCCTGTGAGTGGGTGGCGATGCCGTCGCGGTAGAACTCGGCGACGACGGCGCTGGCGAAGGTGTTGCTGCCGGCATCGTGGCGGCGGGCCAGGATAGTCTCCAGCATCGGCGGGCGGGCGTGGATGTATCCCAATCGGAAGCCGGGGGCGAGAATCTTGGAGAGGGAGCAAAGATAGATGTGGTTGGGGTCGGCGTCGAGCGCATAGATGGCCGGTTCCACGGGGCCGTCGAAGTGCACGTCGCCGTAGCAGTTGTCTTCGACGATGGGAATGCCGAAACGCCGCGCCAGTTCGATCATCTCGAGACGGCGGCTTGCCGGCATCACGAACCCGGTTGGGTTCTGATAGGTGGTGATGGCATAGATGAACCTGGGACGGCGGTTTTCGCGCTCGAGCCGCACCAGCGCCGCCTCCAGGGCATCCATTTTCATGCCGCCGGCATCCAGGGGAATACCGACAGTCTCGAGTTTTAGAGAACGGTAGGCGGAAAGGGTTCCAGGATAGGAGAATTCTTCGACGATGACGGTGTCGCCGTGCTGTTCCTGCAGGGCTTCGGCGCAGAGCGTCACCGCCTGCATCGAACCGTTGGTGAGGACGATGTGTTCCGGGTCGACAGCCACGCCCTCGCGCTCCGACTCCCGCCGCGCCATGGCCTCGCGCAGCCCAGCGTGCCCCAGGCCGCCCGGATAGTTGTTCATTTCAACGGCTTCCCGCTCGATGGCTGCCAACGCGGCGCGCTTGATCGCATCCGTCGGAAAGGTGGCCGGGTCCGAGCGGCCGACCCCGAAGTCGTAGGGAATGTCAGACATGATCTGCATCTGCGGTTTTCCTGGTCATCGCCCGTTGTTGCCGAGCAGGGCACCGCAACGTTACACAGCCGTCAGTCGCTAGCCAAGTCTCACGGTACAACGCGGCAATGCGCAGGCCCTCGCCGACGGCGCGGAACTCCAGGTACCCAACTTCGAGTCCCCGCGATCAGCCGAATCCGGCGAAGTCAATTGAAATCAGGGTTGAGTGCCGAAAGCCAGGCGAGGGAAGTTTAGCCTCTATCAATCTGCAGGGCGATTGAAGTCGAGCGACTACTATTTGGAAAGTCGGGACATCAACGCATTGACCGCGTTCCAGGGCAATCGTCGTTGGCTCCCCCTCATCAACTCGAAAGCGGTAGCGGCCTGTGCTGAATCTATCACTCGTGAGGTCACCATGCGTTCCACTAGCCAAAGCGTGCCGTGTACCTCAACCGCTTCAGCGGCCGCCGCCTTCCGCAGGCTCCGGTCGCCACTCAGCAGTGTCCACTCATTGGTCTTCGCGAGCGCCAGGGCGAACAA
Source organism: Candidatus Azophilus sp. (assembly GCA_965221465.1). GTDB lineage: Bacteria > Pseudomonadota > Gammaproteobacteria > Pseudomonadales > Azotimanducaceae > Azophilus. Next base: position 2,403,664 of record OZ244892.1, on the reverse strand, counting down.
ATCATTTGAACTTGGACCTGTATAGACGGTTCGTAGACGCTCTACTTCAGTGACACCTTCAATGGAAAGCTGCTCTACCTGCAATCCCAGGCCGGGAAGTTCCGGATGATGCTCTTTTAGTTCTTCTTGGTAGAGAACGTCCGGTGTTGCGATCGTGTCCTCGAGGCGAAACATTGCTCTTGATAGATTGGAAACCGTGACGTCAATGAAAATATTGGCATCACTTACCAGAATCGCCACCGGTGCTCTCCATCCGCCGTCGAGCAGCGAGTTCGTAAACCGTAATCGACAACAATTCAGCAGCTTTGGATTCGCCAATCAATCCTTCGCTCAGTGCGCGGTAGACAGTCTGCTCAAATAACCGAGGCGATTCGGAAGGGTATTGTTCGCCGGGCTCTTTCTCCTTCCACCCTTTAGCAGCGAACTCCGTCCAAAACGCTTTGTGTGTCGTCTTGTTCGTTATGCCAAGGTCAAGCGCCCGGTAACTCCAACCGCCCATACTCAGCCCGAACTCGTGCTTGAGCAGGTAGAGCTCCGGATACTCCAAGTAACGTCGCTGACATCCCAAGGCCTGAATGACTTTTTCCTTGGGGACCAAAAAGGTACCGGCAAACCGATCAGCAGCCCGCTCTTTATCAACCTGTGGGTCGAGTCGATCGTCCAGAACGATATGCCCCAGTTCATGAGCCAGCGTAAACCGCTGTCGATCTCCTGCCCAGTTACGACCTACAACAATAATGCGATGATCGCCGGCCATCGCACTCATTCCTTCGAATCGTGGATCGTCAAACTTGGTCGTAAAGACTTTTAGGCCGCGCACTTCCAGTGTGTCGATCAGATCAGGGATCGGGTTTAGACCAAGATCCCAATGGCGACGTACTTGGGTAGCAACAGACTCGATCGCGTCCAGTTCTGCGACCACGTCCGGCAAATCAGCGGGCAGAGAGAACGGAACTGACCAGGGTGCGGGAGTGACCTCGTCCAACGCCAACCAGCGCTCGAGTTGATCGCTAACGTCGGCAAGCACTTTCTTTTCGGCGGACTTGGGCAGCTTCCAGACACGGCGATTGCGATGTTCGATTCGCTCGAGATCGACCGAGGTGGTCCGGAAAAAATACTCGGTGCGGACACCAAGCGCATTAGCGAGGGCGAGCAGCACATCAGACGACGGGACCGATTGCGCACGCTCATACTTGGAAATCGCCATCGCCGAGACCCCGACGTCTTCCGCCAACGCGCGCAGCGACAGGCCACTCGCCTGTCGCGCCCGATGCAGTCGTTCTGCCAACATCTTTCGCTCCTAGTGGTTTACAAAATATTAGGTATTCGTTATTTTTTGTAAACTTTAGTGGAAAGCGGGTCGAACTGCAAGGCCGAATCGCAGCCCGATTTTCTCATACGACATTGATTATTATAGAGAATTCCAAGTAGCGCCCCAGAATAACCTATGAACAGACATCAACATGTTCTGGGCGCGGCCGTCGCTGTAGGCGCATGCACATTGCTCCTCAGCATCGACGCCAACGAATCGCCGGAGCAGCGCGCTGTTCAGGCCCAGGTGTCCGGGGCGTCGGCGGCTAAACTTGGCTCGATACCCGACTGGCTGGAGCCGGCAAGCCCCTTGGAACCACCGCCAGTTTTTTCACAGCATGACTTTCGGGCTAACCGTTGGGCGCGGTTTCTACGGCCTTTATCGCGGGCAACCGCCGGACGATTGGGACCGCGCACTACACGTGGTTGGGCTTATCGCTTGCGGTGCGTGTATCACGCACCTCATCATGGATGCGACGACAAAGAAGTAGTTGCCGCTGACAAAAAACAGGTGGCGGAAAACCCGGATGTCGGTACCACGATCTGAATCAGCAGATTAAGGAAGTGGCGTTCAACGCGCCTATTGCTCCTCGATGTGGGGATACAAAAACCGGTGCTGTTTGTATGGGATGAATCAGTTCAGGTAAACTCGGAAGCTCGCAGGTTAGGAGATGGCCAATGCGCGTTGTTGACTCTGCGCTCATTATTGCTCTGGCGCTTCTCAATGCAGGGTGCGTGGATCCTTTAGCCGGTCAAAGCACAACTCAATCTCTTCCTGCCGCTTGCGCGAAGGACATTCTCTCCAACGCCGGCATGGCTTGTACTTTCTCCCATGCAGCCAGCCAGCCAGATGGAATCCTATTTGAGCCTGATAAGTACCAGGTGGGCACTTCCGAGTTCGAATTTCAGTTCGTGTTTGACGATGGAGAAGCCCGCTTGGTTGGAAACCTGGGCGTGGAGCCCGTACAGGTGCATCGTGCAATCTCTCTCGGATCTGAATTGGAGGCCATCCAGTTCATTGAAGTGACGGCGACAGGTACGATACAGGTAACCGCGGTCGATGCTTACCTCAACGCAGTGCACTCTCGACACACGCTTTTCGACGGTACGCTTACTCCTTCGCAGTATTATGGTCGATGTAGATGTCTCAACTGACTGGCTTCCAGGTGCAATGCTGCGATTGTAACCGCCGCCGATTCAGTCCTGCGGGTGACCTGGACTCTCTCAGACACCCCTCGGTGACTGCGACTACCCGGACCTCACAAAACCGAACATTCAAGCTGACGTGATGGTCTCGACGACCTGAGACATCTCCGCAAAGTGCAGAGTTGAATGTTGAAGACCATTCGCCTTGACCTGACGCTCTTCCAATACGACGACCCGCAGGTTTACGAGGCTCGCGAGCGGATTGTTTTTTGGTTCCAAAAGTCGACTTGCTGGATATTCGTGTAGAGCCTTCCGATGCAGAGCTCGAAGCGCTCATGCTCGACTTTCAACGGGTGGTGGTTATGCGGCGCGATTCGGCTCAAACGGCTTTTTTCGGCGATCTCGCCAAATTGATTGACGAGGCGGTGCAAGATAGCTCGGCAATCGGCAAGTCAAACGCTTCCTCCGACTTCGGGCATGCCTCCTGAAACGGACGCGATTCTTCGCCCCAAACTGATCGTTATCGGTCGCAACCAATCTCCCAAGCCGCCGTAGGGCAGGAACCTGTTGTCGCTTCCCGGCGCAGAGGGTCGTCCGCCGGCAGGGCGCGGCACCGTCGCACTGCCGTCGTTTCCGCGACAACCCGACTTCGGTCGCCCGCATTCGGTCGCCGATTGCTCTGACCCGACAGTTTGGTGCTTTGTCGGATTGGAGTATCGCTACTCGTTTCCGCAATAATGGCTCGTCGCGGGAATGGGTCGAGTGGGATAGTTGCACCGAATGAGAGTCACCGGGCCATGCTGACGAGGCGTCTGCTGATGGGGTACGGCCTGGCTGCGCCCTGGCTCGAAGCCATGGCTGCAGGGGTTGGTGTTACGGCGCGGTTTCCAAACGACACTCGGGGTGTTGCCGCCGTCTCCTCGATCGGCGACGCGGGGGTGAGCGACAGCGAGTTTCTGCTGGGCATGTCGGCGGCGTTTTCCGGCCCCTCTCGGGGGCTGGGCATCGAGTTGCACCGGGGTGCGAGCGCCTGGTTCGAGCACGTCAATCGTCAGGGCGGAGTGGGCGGCCGGCGCATTCGGGTCGTCGCCTACGATGACGGCTATCAGCCGGACCCGGCCGTCAACAACACCATGACGCTGATGCTCGACGACCGGGTCTTCCTGCTGTTCGGCTACGTCGGCACACCGACGGTGACCCGCGTGCTGCCGATGCTGAAGAAGTTTCAGGATCGGCATACGTACCTCTTCTTCCCCTTCACCGGGGCGGCGCCGCAACGCGAGCCCCCGTACGGGGACTTTGCCTTCAATCTGCGTGCATCCTACAAGCAGGAAACGGCAGGGCTGGTCGACAATTTCGTCGCTGTGGGCCGCCGCCGCGTCGCCGTCTTCTACCAGGCCGATGCCTACGGCCGCAGCGGCTGGTCGGGCGTTCGGGCAGCGCTTGCAAGGCATGGCGAGACCATTGTCGGCGAGGCCACCTACAAGCGTGGCGCCAGGTTCACCGACGTCATGCGCGCCCAGGTCGAACGGCTGAAAAAGGTCGATCCGGACGCGGTGATCTGTGTCGGTTCGTATGCGGCCTGTGCAGCCTTCGCCCGCGACGCGGTGGATCTCGGGTTGCGGGTACCGATGGCGAATCTTTCCTTCGTCGGCAGCGAGAACCTGTTGAAGCTATTGCTGGAATCGCACGAGGATGCGCGCCCGTATACCCGGCTGCTGGTGAATTCCCAAGTGGTGCCGAGCTACGAGGACGCGACCGTTCCCGCAGTGCGGGAGTACCGGGAGCTGATGAGTCGTTACGACCCCCAGGCACCGGAAGAACTGGTCAAGGAGCCCTACAGCCCGTTTCCGCACAGCTTCGTGAGCCTGGAAGGGTTCCTGAATGCGAAGCTGATGGTGGAGGTGTTGCGGCGTCTCGGCGACACGCCCACGCGCGAGGGCCTGGAGCGGGCTGTATTCTCCATCGAGGACTTCGATCTTGGCATCGGCGAGCGGGTTTCCTTCGGCCCCGGCCGCCGGCAGGGTTTGCAGCAGGTGTATTACACGGTGGTGGAGCGGGACCGATTCGTTACGCTCGACGACTGGGGCGCCCGGTTCTCGGAGCCGGACCGAAGGAACGGTCCCCCACGTTAGCGAATTCAATAAAGTTGATCACTCGGAAAGAGTATTCCATGAAAGTCAGAAAACTGTTCCGCAAGACGCTATTCGGCGTGTTCTCGCTTTTCGGCATGATCGGCCTGTCGACCTCGATTCTGTGCGTCTACACCGTCGATACCCATCTGTCGGAGGAATACGTCACCAACAGCCGGGGCATCGCCAAGACCATTGCCGATGCCAGCGTCGACATCCTGCTGAATCGCGACCTGTCGGCACTGCAATCGCTGATCGATCAATTCCTGGAGATTCAAGGCATCCGTTATATCTACATTACCGACGAATCGGGAGAGTTTCTGGCGCACACCTTCGTGCCGGGCATCCCCGAGGAAATAGAGGCGGGCGGGCCGATCGGCGACTCGGCGGTGGAACGCCATCTACCGGGAATGGGCGACTTCGTCGAGGTCGGCAGCCCGATTCTGGCAGGGGTGGCCGGGGCCGTTCATGTCGGCATGGATACGAGCCTGATCGCGCTGAAGATTCAGCGGGCGATCGGCCGGCAGGTGTACCTCATCTCCGTGGTTTTCGTGGTCGGGGTGTTTGCCGCGATCTGGTTCGTCAACCTGGCGGCGCGGCCGATTGGCGACCTTTTGGCCTATGCGGTAGCAGCGGCACGGGGGGATGCCGATTCGGCCCGGGCGCCGGTACTGAACCGGGACGATGAAGCGGGGCAACTTGCGCGGCTCTTCCTTTACATGGCCGAAAACGAACCGGGTGGTGCTTCCGGGCGCCCCTCCTGAATCCGGGCGCGTCGGCGTGAAGATCTTGCGCGGTTCGAGTTTCCAAACTGTCGATTCCAATGGGTTCATTGATGCGGTGGCAACTCTCACGACAGTTGATCGTCCGCAGCAACCTGGGATTGTGGGCGAAGGCATGAGATGGCGTGCCCGTGGAAACTCCCATGACGATTGATCCTCCGCGGCAGCAACCGCGTCTCGTCATGGCGTTCCTTTGCACGACCCTGCAGGTGTGCCTGGGTACCGTCTACGCCTGGAGCTACTTTCAGACGCTGCTGGTCCGGCAACTCGGCTGGACGTTTACCGAAACGGCCTGGGCCTTCAGCATCACCATCTTCTCGCTCGGCATGTCTGCGGCCTGGGCGGGGGCTGCCTTGCCGAAATACGGGCCGCGGCGGCTGGCGCTGCTCGGCAGCCTGATGTTCTCGGGCGGTTACCTGATCGCCGGGCTGGCGCTGCATCTCGACGCGTTGCTGCTCTTCTACCTGGGTTACGGTGTCATCGGCGGCGCCGGCATCGGGCTCGGCTACGTGACGCCGGTGGCGACGGTGGCCAAGTGGTTCCCCGATCGCAAGGGCCTGGCGACTGGCGTCGTCGTGATGGGGTTCGGAGTCGGCGCGCTGCTGCTCAGCAAGGTGCTGGCGCCGGTGCTCGTGCTGCAGACCCGCGGCGAGTTGCCGGAACTCTTCGCCGCACTCGGTTTGATCTTCGCATGCATTCTCATCCCTACCAGCCTGCTGCTTCGGGACCCGCCCTCCGGCTTTGCGCCGGGCAGAACGAAGCCGCAGGCTGCAGGCGTGGCGGACGCCCTGGCCCGGGCGGAGGAAGCGCCCCTGCGCGCCTGCCTGCGATCCTCGGAATTCATGGTCATGTGGATCGTGTTCTTCTTCAATATCTCGGCAGGCATCGCCGTCATCAGCTTTCAGTCGTCGCTGCTGCAGGATGTGTGGGGGCTGGCCGACCCCTCCGTGGAGCCGGAGCGGCTGGCGGAGTACGGGGCCACACTCATTGCCGTCAGTTCGCTCTGCAACGGCGTGGGGCGGCTTTTCTGGGGGCTCTTGTCTGACCGGCTCGGGCGGGTGCGGGTGTTCCGCATCCTGCTCGCCAGTCAGTTGCTCGTCTTCGGCATCCTGATGACCGAGAGAGACCCCATCGTCTTCTCGATACTGGTCTGTTACGTGCTGCTTTGCTTCGGCGGCGGATTTGCCACCGTGCCGTCGTTCGTACTCGACGTGTTCGGCAGCAAGCACATGTCCACGATCTATGGCGCGTTGCTTACCGCCTGGGCGGCGGCAGGCATTTTCGGGCCGCTCTATGTCGGCTCGCTCAAGGACCGCTATCCCGACCGCGCCGTCATCTACTGTTTCCTGATCGGCATTCTCATTCTCGGCCTCGGCTACGTCTTCACCTATCTGTTGAGCGACGACCGGTTCCGTGCGGGCCGCCCCACCGTGGAAGACACCCTGCGCCGGTTCGACATCGTGCCGGCACCGCGCTGAGTCCCGAACCCGTCGCACCGGAAGGTGGGGCAGCGCTCGGCGCGCGAGAATCCGGCGAGGCTGGAAAATCCGCGATGGCGTGGTTCGATAAAACCGAGCCCCATCGGTTCCCCGGTTCGCAGCTCCGGTCCGAATCAGTATTTGCCGCCGAGCTTGGCGTGATCCCAGCTTACGTAGCGCTCCGGGGTGAACTTCAGCAGCACCCGTTTTGCCGCCGTGCCCCCAACCTGAGCCCGGATTGCTTCCGTCTGCTCCGGGGTCACGCTACGGCCCTTGGTGGATATCTTCACCAGCGTGTCGCAGACGGCATCGAAATCGTCGATGATTTCCGTCCGGGCATAGATGAGCACGGCTTTCAGGTCGGCGTATTCGTCGCCGCTTTCCACCAGCAGCGATGCTTTCGGGTCGCGCTGCCAGTTGAATACCTTCTGCGCCTTGCTGAAGGTGGTGCAGTACAGGCAACCCGCCGCATCCGTATGGAACCACATGGGCATGGGATGCGGATAACCGTCGTTGCCGTTGGAAACGATGATGAGCGTCTTCTGGCGTTCGAGGTAGTCGCGTATTTCTTCGTCGTTCAGCTTGATGATTTCACGGCGTGACGGCATGTCGGCTCCTTGGGCGTCGCCAATGGGCGGGGTTCTGCTGTGCGCGGCATTCTACCTTGCGCGGCGCGTCAGTTACCCAACTCGAGAACGAAATCGATGCCAACGGTTCGCGGCCGCCCCCAGATGACGCCGGCGAACGAGGATGTCCCACCAACTTTCGTCGCGAGTGCATCGGCGTCCGTCAGTGATTCAGGTTGCGGTCGAAGAGGCTCAGCAATCGTGCCCAGTGACGTTCCGCGGCGGCCTTGTCGTACAGGCCGGCCCGGGTCGGGAAGGCGAATCCGTGGCCGGTGCCCGGATACCATTCGACGCGCCCGTTCACCCCGGAGTCGGCGATGGCGGCTTCGACGCGCTCGATCATCTCCGGTGGGGCATAGTCGTCGTGTTCGGCGGCGGCGATGTAGATCTCGCCTCTTGTGTCGGCGAACCCCAGATGTGGCGAGTCGTCGGTATCGATGGCCAGACGTACGCCGTAGATGGAAGCAGCGCACTGGATTCGGTCGCTGTGCCCGGCCGCCACCGCTAGCGCAAAGGGCCCGCTCATGCAGTAGCCGACGCAGCCGATGCGGCTGGACTCGGCATCGGGTTCCCCATCGACATAGTCGATCAGCGCCTCGGTGTCCTTGACGATGATCCCGTTGGTGAGTTGATTCATCAGCGAGAACATCTCGTCCTGGTTCGAGCGATCACCGAAGTCGAGGGCGAAGTCGGGCTTCGAGCGATAGTAAAGGTTGGGCAGCACCACGTAATAGCCGGCAGTCGCGATCCGGCGCGCCATGTCGCGAAGCTCTTCCCGCATGCCCGGTGCGTCCATGTAGAAGAAAACGACGGGGAAGGGCCCGCCTTCGTCCGGGCGGGTGACGAACGTGCTCATGGTGCCGTCGGGTGTGGCGAGAGGGATTTCGGCTTCGATCATGACGGCTCCTGGGGCTATCGACCATGGACTGTTTCCAAATGGTACCCGGAATCGTCCGGGCAGGGGATTGCCGTATTGGCGCCCGTCCCGGCGAAACCGGGCCGACGGTTGCAGCAACTCCGGGCAGCCGAGCGAGGCGGCGTCTGGGGAAGAAGCGCCGAATCCGAGTCAGTCCGCCTCCGCCGCGGCCTCGCTCAAGCCGAACTCGGCGTGCAGGGCGCGGACTGCCAGTTCCAGGTAACGCTCGGCGACGACGACGGAAATCTTGATCTCCGAGGTGGAGATCATTTGGATGTTGATATTCTCTGCCGCCAGCGCATCGAAGAAGCGGGCGGCAACGCCGGCGTGGGAACGCATGCCTCTGCCCACCACGGATACCTTGGCGATCTTGTCGTCGCCGGAGAGTTCCCGCGCTCCCAGTTGCGCGGTGACCGGGTCGAGCAGTTCCAGGGCCTTCGCGTAGTCTTCCCGCTTCACCGTGAACGTGAAGTCGGTCAGTCCGTCGGCGCCCGTATTCTGGACGATCATGTCCACTTCGATGGGTGCGCGGCCGACCGCGCCGATGATCTTCGAGGCGACACCCGGCACGTCCGGCACTCCGGTCATGGTGATCTTTGCTTCATCGCGCGCGTAGGCGACGCCGGAGACGAGGGGTTCTTCCATGGATTCGTCCTCCATCGTGATCAATGTGCCCGGGCCGTCCTCGAACGTGGACATGACCCGCAAGGGAACCTGGTAGCGGCCGGCGAACTCGACGGAGCGGGGATGCAGCACCTTGGAGCCGAGGCTCGCCAGTTCCAGCATTTCCTCGAACGTGACGAGGTCGAGGCGGCGTGCATCCGCGACGATGCGCGGGTCGGCGGTGTGGACACCGTCGACATCGGTGCATATGCGGCACTCGTCCGCTTCCAGTGCCGCCGCCACAGCAACCGCCGTCGTGTCCGACCCGCCGCGGCCCAGGGTGGTGACGTTGCCGGCACGGTCGATGCCCTGGAAGCCCGCCACCACGGGCACGGCGCCCTCGGCCAGCGCCGACTCGAGGTCATCGGTATCGATACGCTCGATGCGCGCCTTGCGATGGTTCGAATCCGTGCGGATGCGAATCTGGTGTGCGAGGAACGACCGGCCGCAATAGCCGTAATCGGCGAGCGCCATGCTGAGGAGCGCGATGGTCACCTGCTCCCCGGAAGCGAGCAGCACGTCCATTTCGCGTTCGGAGGGACGATGGCTGACCGCCATGCCGAGGCCGTCGAGACGATTGGTCTCGCCGCTCATCGCCGAGACCACGACAACGACCTGGTCGCCGGCCTCGAGGTCGCGCACCACGCGCTCTGCGACACGCCGGATATGGTCCACCGACGCAACGCTGGTGCCGCCGAACTTTTCCACGATCAGCGCCATGGGGGGGCTCCCAGCCGGTATATCTCATCAACTTTCGTCGCGAGTGCATCGGCGTCCGCAGCGGGAAGTTGGTGAGACATCAAGGCCAGATTCACGGTAACCGCTTCGCCGCTCAGGGCGACTCCCCCGATTGTTCGCGCACCCAGTCGGCGACTGATGCCAGTGCCTCGGGCAGCTTCTCGGGCCGATCGCCGCCGCCGGCGCGGGCCAGTACGGCATTGCCGCCGCCGCGCGCACCGACGGCATCGCCGACGTGCTTCAACAGGTCCGGCGCCTGCACGTGCTCCGTGAGCGCCTTCGAGACGCTTGCAACCAGGTTGATCTTTGCATTGTTCTGCTGCGCCAGCACAATGACCACCGGGTTCAGCCTGGATTTCAGCAGATCCAGCGTCTGCATCATGGCCTTGGCATCGCCTTCGATGCTCGCCGCGACCACCTTGATGCCGTTGACGTCCCGGGCGCCGTCGACCAGGTCGGAGCCGAAGCCCGAGGCCAGGCGTTTCGTCAGCACCTTGACTTCCCCGGCCAGGTTTCGATTCTCCTCGACGAGGGCATCGACGCGCTCCGCGAGCTGGCCCGGTGTGGACTTCAACGCTTCCGCCAATCGCTTGACGAGGCGGTCCTGCTCGGCTATCCGGGCGAGTGCCGCCGGGCCGGTCACCGCTTCGATGCGGCGAACGCCCTGGGCGATTCCGGATTCGGCCGTAATCCTGCAGAGGCCGATGTCGCCGGTGCGCCGGACGTGGGTGCCGCCGCAGAGTTCCACGGAATAATCACCCCCCATGGTCAGTACGCGCACCTCGTCGCCATACTTTTCGCCGAAGAGGGCAATGGCGCCCTGTTCGACGGCCTGGTCGAAGCCCATGCGGGCGATGCCGACCTCGGTGTTGGCGAGAATCTGCTCGTTGACCAGCGTCTCGATGTCGGCCAGTTCCTCCGTCGTCACCGGGCGAGGGTTGGAGAAGTCGAAACGCAGGTGTTCCGCATCCACCAGCGAACCCTTCTGGCTGACGTGGGGCCCGAGCACCTTTCTCAGAGCCGCGTGCAACAGGTGGGTGGCGGAGTGGTTGGCCATGATCAGCCGGCGCCGGGGCGAATCGACGGACGCTTGCAGGCGGTCGCCGATTGTCAGACGCCCGGCGGCAAGGGAACCGATGTGCAGGTGCTGCTCGCCGGAGCGCTGGGTGTCCTCGACGTCGAAACGGAGCCCCTCGGCCTGCAGATGGCCGGTGTCGCCCACCTGGCCGCCGGCTTCGGCGTAAAACGGTGTGCGGTCCAGGACCACCACACCCGCTTCGCCGGCTTCGAGCGCATCGCGGGCGCCACCGTCGGTGTCGTAGAGGCCGCGTATTTCTCCCGAATCCGAGAGCGTTTCATAGCCGAGAAAGTCGACCCGGGAATCCGTATGGATCTTTTGCCCGAGCGCAAAATCGAAGCGTGCTGACGACCGGCCCAGGTCGCGTTGCCTGCCCATGGCCTGTTCGAAGCCGTCCATGTCGGTGCTGAGTCCCCGTTCGCGAGCGATGTCTTCGGTAAGATCGGTGGGGAAGCCGTAGGTGTCGTAGAGCTTGAAGACGACATCCCCCGGAATCACCGAGCCATCGAGGCCGCCAATGGTCTTCTCGAGCAGTTCCATGCCCCGGCTGAGCGTGCGCGCAAAGCGTTCTTCTTCTTCGGCCAGTGCCGTCTTGACCTCCGCTTGTTTCTCGCCAAGAAGGGGGTACGCATCGCCCATCTCCTCGACAAGAACGTCCACCAGCCGATGGAAGAAGGGCTCGTGGATGTTCAGCTTGTGGCCGTGCCGCAGCGCCCGCCGGACGATGCGACGTAACACGTAATCCCGGTCTTCGTTGCCCGGCATCACGCCGTCGGCGATCAGGAAGGCACTGGAGCGCAGGTGATCGGCGATCACGCGGATGGACGGATTCTGCAGAATGTCCCCCTCGCTCTTCAGGCCTGCCAGGCTGCCGGCCCGACGCATGAGCGGCCGGAACAGGTCGATCTCGAAGTTGCTGTGCACGCCTTGCAGTACGGTCGCCATGCGTTCCAGCCCCATGCCCGTGTCGACGCCGGGTCGCGGCAACGGTGTGAGGGAGCCGTCCGCAGACCGGTCGAACTGCGGAAACACCAGGTTCCAGAACTCGATGAAGCGGTCGCCTTCTTCGTCCGGTGAGCCGGGCGGGCCGCCCGCAACTTCCGGGCCGTGGTCGTAGAACAACTCCGAACAGGGGCCGCAGGGGCCCGTGTCGCCCATGGTCCAGAAATTCGATTCGTGGTCGATGACGCGGTCTGCCGGTACGCCGATCTTGTTTATCCACAATGCCCGGGATTCGTCGTCGGTCGGGTGCACGGTGACCCAGAGACGGTCCTTGGGCAGGGCGAACACTTCGGTCACGAACTCCCAGGCCCAGGCGATGGCCTCTTCCTTGAAGTAGTCGCCGAAGCTGAAGTTGCCGAGCATTTCGAAAAAGGTGAGGTGACGGGCGGTGTAGCCCACATTTTCCAGATCGTTGTGCTTGCCGCCGGCGCGCACGCACTTCTGCGACGATACGGCGCGCCGGTAGCCGGGGTCTTCGCGGCCGAGCAGGGCATCCTTGAACTGATTCATGCCCGCATTGGTGAAAAGCAACGTCGGGTCGTTGAAGGGCACGAGCGAACTCGACGGCACGATTCGGTGACCGGCCGCCTCGAAAAAGGCCAGGTACTGCCTGCGGATGTCAGCCGTCTTCATGGGGTTGGTGGGCGTGGCGCCGGAAAAAAGGCGCCAAGTATAGTGGTCCGCTTGCTGTGGCGGTAGCGCCGTGAAACGCATCCCGATTCGATCATGGAAACTTGCCAACGGCGCGCTAGCTGGACTCGCGTACCGCGACGATGGGCACAAGCGTGCGCCTCAAAGGCGCCATTCGGCGAGCCGTATACACGTACCGCGCACCGGTTCTCCCCAGCGAAACTCTGTTCCCGGCACATCGGCAGCCCGGGGCCGCGAATCCGTACCTGGCGGTCAGGCCGGTGGCGTTGCTGCTCTCAGAGCCCGGTGCACGAGTTCGGCAGGGAAACCGCGTCGGGCGAGAAATCGGGCGCGCTTGTTGTATTCGACGCCGGCATCGTTGTCGTTTCCTGGCGGGAACTTCTTTGCGAGCGCCAGCTCGGCGCGTTGCAACCAGAACTCGTCCGTGCAGTCGATTCGAGTGTCAATGACCGCATCGTCGACCCTGCGTTCCCGCAACTCGCCGCGGATGTAGACCGGCCCGTAGCCACGCTCGATGCGCCGGCGGACCAGGGCTTCCGCGAAACGTTCGTCGCTCTGCAGGCCGTCGTCGCGCAGCTTGTCGAGTACGCTGCGCGCAACGTCGGCCTCGACACCCCGGGCGACGAGCTTGGCCTCGAGTTCCGCCCGTCCGTGCTCGCGCCGGGACAGCAGGCGCACGGCCCGCATCAGTGCCCGGTCGAAGGAATCGCCGGGGTGTTGCGGCTCGGTTGCCTTGCCCGGCTGCGCCCCGTTAACCGGCGTCGGGCCCAAGGGCCTCACGCGCCGGTTCCGGAATGACCACGTCGCCTTCCCCACCGGTATCCGGCAAAAGCTGCTTGCGTATGCGTGACTCGATCTCGTCGCGCATGGCCGAGTTCTGGTCGAGAAACTCTGCGGCGTTCTTGCGGCCCTGCCCGATTCGGTCGTTCCCGTAGGCGTACCAGGCGCCGGATTTTTCGACGATGCCGTGATTGACGCCCAATTCCAGAATCTCGCCGGTGCGATGGATGCCCTTGCCGTAGAGAATCTGGAACTCGGTCTGCCGGAAGGGCGGCGCCACCTTGTTCTTGACGACCTTCACCCGGGTCTGGTTGCCGACGACCTCTTCGCCTTCCTTGACCGCACCGATGCGGCGGATATCGAGGCGTACCGATGAGTAGAACTTGAGGGCATTGCCGCCGGTGGTGGTTTCGGGGCTGCCGAACATGACGCCGATTTTCATGCGGATCTGGTTGATGAACACCACCAGCGTATTGGAATGCTTGATGGAGCCCGTCATCTTGCGCAGGGCCTGGCTCATGAGGCGCGCCTGCAGGCCCACGTGGGAATCGCCCATTTCGCCCTCGATCTCGGCCTTGGGCGTGAGCGCTGCCACCGAGTCGATGACCACCACGTCCACTGCACCGGAGCGCACGATCATGTCGGCAATCTCGAGGGCCTGCTCGCCGGTATCCGGCTGCGAGACGAGGAGATTTTCGGTGTCGACGCCGAGGGATTCGGCATAGACCGGGTCGAGCGCGTGCTCCGCATCGATGAAGGCGCAGGTGCCGCCCGCTTTCTGGGCTTCGGCGATGACCTGCAGCGTCAGGGTCGTCTTGCCCGAAGACTCAGGCCCGTAGATTTCCACCACCCGGCCGCGGGGCAGGCCGCCGATGCCGAGGGCGATGTCGAGCCCCAGGGAACCGGTGGAGATGGATGGAATGGCGACCTGCTCGCGGTCGCCGAGGCGCATCATCGAGCCCTTGCCGAACTGGCGCTCGATTTGCGCCAGAGCGGCGCTCAGCGCCTGATTCTTCTGCGCCTTGCGGGTCGAGCCCTCGGCGGGCGCGTTGCGGGGGGAACGGGAAAGGGATGCGGTTCGTTCGGCCATGATGTCGTATCCAGATGTTTTCGACGAGACGGCGATACTGTATATATGCTCAGTACCGATGGCAAGCCCCGAAAGCGACGGAAATCGCACTTTCCGCCAAATCGCACGGCGGCGCCCTCGAATGGCGTACAGGATTAGGGGAGAATCCACCCGCATGACCGCCGCCCAGCACACTCCCATGATGCAGCAGTACCTCGGCATCAAGGCAGAGCACCCCGAGCACCTGCTTTTCTACCGGATGGGCGACTTCTACGAACTCTTCTACGACGATGCCAGGCGGGCCGCGGAACTGCTCGACATCACGCTCACCGCCCGCGGCCAATCCGCCGGGGCGCCCATTCCCATGGCCGGTGTGCCCTATCACGCCGCCGACAGCTATCTGGCGAAACTGGTGACACTGGGCGTCTCCGTGGCGATTTGCGAACAGGTCGGCGACCCCGCCGCCAGCAAGGGCCCGGTGGAACGCCGGGTGCAGCGTATCGTCACCCCGGGAACGCTCACCGAGGAAGCGCTGCTCGACCAGACCCGGGACAGCCTGCTGCTCGGCATAGCGCCCTTTCAAGACCGGGGCACGGCCCGTTACGGCATGGCCGCGCTCGATCTCGGCAGGGGCGAACTCAACGCGCAGACGGTGACGGGGTCGGAAAAACTGATCGCGGAGGTCGCGCGCCTGCGGCCGAGCGAAGTGCTGACCCCGCGGGAACTGGACGAACTCGGCAATGTCCACCAGAACGTTCGTGATGGCCTGGCGTTCGACGGCGACCTGGGCTTCCGGTTTCTCTGCGAGCACTTCGGAACCCGGGACCTCACCGGTTACGGCCTGGAATCGGGCGATCCGGCCATCGGTGCGGCCGCGGCCGTACTGCAGTATGCCCAGGCCAGCCAGTGCCAGAAGCTGGAGTTCATCGACCGCATCACGGCGATGCAAGGCGACGATTACGTCCGGCTCGATGCCCACAGCCGCCGCAACCTGGAAATCGACCGGCGTGCCGACGGCAGCGAGGCGCCGACCCTGTACGCGCTGATGAACACCACCCGCACGCCCATGGGCGCGCGCCTGCTGCGTCGCTGGCTGAATGCGCCCGGCAGGCGGCTCGATGCGGTGCGCGAGCGCCAGGCCGCCGTCGCGGCGCTGCTCGACGGCGACTTGGCGCAGCCGTTGCGCGAGGCCCTTGCCGATTGCGGCGACATGGAAAGGGCGGTCTCCCGCGTCGCGCTGAAATCCGCCACGCCGCGGGACTTGAGCCGGTTGCAGACCGCGACCGAGGCTCTCCCGGGCATCGCCGCCCTGATCGTCGATGCGGATACGCCACGTTTCCGGGCATTGATCGCCGACATTCCCGATCTCTCCCACGTTCGCGAATTGCTGGCCCAAGCCATCGTCGAAGCGCCGCCGGTCACCATCCGGGACGGCGGCGTCATCGCGCCCGGATACAGCGCCGAACTCGACGACTTGCGCAACGTCACCGAGAACGCGGCGCAATGGCTGCGCGATCTGGAAGCATCGGAGCGCGAGCGCACCGGCATCGCGACCCTCAAGGTCGGCTACAACCGGGTTCACGGCTACTACATCGAGGTTTCGCGCGCCGCGGCCGACTCGGTTCCGGCCGAATACATCCGGCGGCAGACCATGAAGAACACCGAACGCTACATCACGCCGGCCCTCAAGTCGTTCGAAGACAACGCCCTGACCAGCCGGGCCCGGGCTCTGCAACTCGAAAAGTCGCTCTACGAAGCGCTGCTCGAACGGCTCGGCACGGATGTGCCGGGCCTCGCCCGTGCCGCCCGCGCCGCGGCGGAACTCGACGTGCTCGCCTGTTTCGCCGAGCGCGCCCTGACCCTGGGGTTCGCGCAGCCCACCTTGAGCACCGAGCCGGGCATCGCCATCGACCAGGGTTGGCACCCTGTGGTGCGCGAGGCAAGCACCGAGACCTTCGTCCCGAACGATCTGGCCATGCACGACAATCGCCGCATGCTGATCGTCACCGGCCCGAACATGGGCGGCAAGTCCACCTACATGCGCCAGACCGCCGTCATCGTGCTGCTCGCCTTCGCGGGCAGTTTCGTGCCCGCCGCTGCCGCGGTCATCGGCCCCGTCGACCGGATATTCACCCGAATCGGCGCCGCCGACGACCTGGCGGGAGGCCGCTCCACCTTCATGGTGGAAATGACCGAGACCGCCGACATCCTGCACCATGCCAGCGAACAGAGCCTGGTGCTGCTCGACGAGATCGGCCGGGGCACCAGCACCTACGACGGCCTGGCGCTGGCCTGGGCTACCGCCGAGCACCTGGCAGAAAAGACCCGAGCCTTTACGCTCTTTGCGACGCACTATTTCGAACTGACCAGCCTGCCCGCCACCGTGCCGGACACGGCAAACGTCCACCTGGCCGCAACGGAGTACAACGGCCGCATCGTCTTCCTGCACCAGGTGGAAGAGGGCCCGGCCAGCCAGAGCTACGGCGTTCAGGTGGCGCGGCTGGCCGGCGTGCCGCGGCAGGTGCTGCAAAAGGCGCGCGCGAGGCTCGAGCAACTCGAAGCCGCGGCCCACCCGCGCCAGGGCGATCTATTCGCTGCGCCGCCCCCGACCGCAACCCAGGAGGCGGAACCTGACCCGGTTCGGCTGCGTATGGACGAGGTCGACCCGGACGAGTTGACGCCTCGGCAGGCCCTCGATCTTCTGTACGAATTGAAGCGACTGTAGCGACGACACAGCATGGAGTGCACCCGCAATGGAGACCATTGAAGTGAAACCCGCGAGGCATCGACTCGGAAGCGCGAGGCAGGCGATGCAATCGTCATTCTGTCCAATCGGAAAAGCAGCGTTGCGAATGCAACCCGACCGAAAGCACAGGATTCGCTCGAGGGCTTCGCACCCGACTATCGGGGAACTGCTGCGAATTGTGCTATTTCTGCTGACCACGAGTGCAGTCTCGCCGGTTTTTGGCGAAACTGTGGTCGAAGTGCCGCTGGTCAGGGCGGCCTCCTACCCCAACCAGCAGGGGTTCGTCCGAGTCACGTCCACCGGCGACGGCGGAGATGTGGAAATCCATGCCTGGGACGATACCGGCATGTACGCACCGGTGACACCGGTGTTGAGCCTTGCCGCCGGAACCACGGTCGCGTTCAATTCGATGGATCTGGAAAACGGTGCGCCGAACAAGGGGTTGTCGATGGGCATAGGCACCGGCACCGGCGATTGGCGCCTGCAATTGAGAGGAAACATCGACTTCAAGGTGGGGGCCTATCTCAGAACGGACGACGGGTTCCTCACGGCCATGGGCAGCACGTTGCTGGCCTACCGGCCGGAGGTGCTCGGCCTTGGCTCAGAGGGGTGTGCGTTCGAGGCAAACATTTTCAATCCGGGCAGCAATCGGAGTCAGAGAAGCTGGCTGCGTCTGATAAATTACGACTTGGCGCCCGCCCGGGTCGAGATTGTCGGTATCGATGAATCAGGTAGCCGCCGCGGCCCAGTCGGTCTGGAAATCGAACCTGGGGCTTCCCGCGCTTTGACATCGCAACAACTCGAGGAGGGCGATTCGACCATGACAGGCGCGCTCGGCGACGGCGCCGGCAAGTGGCGGCTCTTCGTTACATCCGAGAGTCCCCTGTCGGCGATGAACCTTCTGGAGACGATTACCGGGCACCTGACGAATCTGGGCCCATCGACCATGCCCGGCTATGGTGGCGACGCCGTGCCGCTCGAGGAGGCGGGCTGCGAATCTGCGCCGCCGTTCATTCTCTCGAGCGATAGATGATGGAGGGTGGCACCGTGAGGAACTTGTTCGAGGCCATGTCGAAGCACATCGGTGCATGGACGATCGCCATCCTCGCCGCCGGCGCCCAGGCAGAGGACAACGATGCCAATGCGCTCGGCATTTTGGGGGCGGCGGGCGAACGGGGCAGGGTGCTGGTGATGCCGCAGAGCGCCCCTGCAGACCGGGGAGGCGCACTTGTGGACGGCATGGGGGTAGAAGTCTATTCCGAAGGCGGTTTCGTCGTGTATCGCGTCCGCCACGAGGGACGGACCCACACCGCATACAACCCGGTCAGCGGCACTCGGCGCTGGCTGGCATTCGAACCTGAACAACGCCGTTTCAAGGAGGTGGCGCCCAGTATCCTGGTGCGCATGACCTCCCTCGAGGAACTGGACGCACTCATCGACCGTACGGGTGCTCTCGACGGCAAGGCCTATCCGGCGTTCGGATGGGCGTTGCTGCGTTTCGGGCCAACGAAAAATCCCGCGGACGCGGCTGCGCGCCTTACCTCCGATGCGTCGGTGCGCAGCGCGCGACTGCTGTTGCGCGACGACGTCATGGTTCCCGTGCGCATGCCCCGTTTCGAGAAGTTTCGCATCGCGCGGGAAACGCGCCGGGAGGGTCGAACCATGCCGCGCACGGCGGCGCCTGCCAACGAGCTTCGATTCGCGGCGCCGGCCGCCGTTTCGCCTGCGACGCCGAATACCGAAGACAGCGGAACCTATCCGCAAAACGCAAAGAACGCGATTGCGCCGGACCTGCTGGCGATACTGGGCGATGCCGTCATCGATGCCGACCGCATCACGATCGATGCCCTGGTCTACAACTGGGGCGCGGTCAAGTCCACCGAGACGGCAATGGTCGTTGCCATCAACGATCAGCCGAGATGGGACATAGCCAACTACCGGGTTGTCACCGGCGATGTTCCGGAAATCGACTCCCGGTCAGGCGTCGGGTTCTCCATCGAAGTGCCATTGAACGAGATTCCCCCGAATCGGGACTATTACGTGATCATGCAGGTCGACGAGATCGCCGCCGAACATCCGGGGCGGTTTTATACCAACCAGGATTTCAAGGGTTTTTCACTGGACGCCAATGGCCGGTTGGTCGTCAGTTGTCGGCCACGCAGCCTCGAACCTGGCTTCCCGGGTACGGTCGATCCGTTGGCGGACATGCAATGGCACCTGACCAATACGGGCCAGCGCGCTTTCGCGAACGAAGGCGGGGAGCCGGGCGAAGATCTGGACATGGCCCGAGCCTTGGCGGCGGGGCACTCCGGCAACGGCGTACGGATCGCAATTGCGGACACGGGTCTGGAAGTCTGTCATGGGGACTTGGCTGCAAATGTCGAGCCCGGCGCTTCCTACAACGTGAATGTGAGTCACTGGAGCGGAGCACTGGCCTCGGACCCGTTCAATTTTTCGACCGTAGGCGACCACGGTACGTCGGTTGCCGGGGTGGCGGCCGCGGTGCTCGATAACGGAGTCGGCGGCCGGGGCGTCGCCAGTGAAGCGCGCTTGCGCGGTTACAACGTGCTTGAAGCCATCGACTGGGCTCGCGCGCGGACGGATAGCCTGGGCGGCAGCAGCACGAATCCGAACTCGACCGATGTCGACATCTTCAACCTGAGTTTCGGCAGCCTGGGAATTGAAGACAACTCCGACAGCGAAACCGTTGTCGCGTTATATCGCAACGGCGTCACCAACTTGCGCGACGGCCTGGGTGCGATTTATGTCAAATCGGCAGGCAACGGATTTCAACGCTGCAGGTCGATGTCACGCAGCGTCAATACCTCGATTGGATGCCTGTCCAGCAACAGCGACCCTACGAACAACTTGCCGTATCTGATCGTCGTCAGCGCATTCAATGCCTCCGGAGAGCGTGCAAGCTACTCCGGTGTCGGGGCCAACCTATGGATCAGCGCACCGGCCGGCCAGTACGGAAACGAGCATCCGGCGATCATTACAACCGACCAGAGGGGTCACAACCGGGGTTACGATGTGCTCTCTCCCAGAGGGCTTTCGCTGGACGACTCTGCAAACGCGAACGGAGACTACGTCAGCTCTTTCAACGGCACCTCAGCTGCAGCGCCGAACGCGTCCGGAGCGATCGCGCTGTTGCTCGCGGAATATCCGGGTCTGACCTGGCGCGACGTCAAGCACATTCTGGCCAAGACCGCACGCCAAATCGACCCGCACCGGCCGGAAGTCCGCTACGGCTCCGGCGGTGCGGCGTACCTGCTGGAAGAACCATGGGCAGACGAAGATCCGGCCGAACGGGCACGGAACTGGTATCGCTTCGGTGCGGTACCTTATACGCTGCAATTGCCGTGGGTGACCAACGCCGCCGGATACGCCTTTCACAACTGGTACGGTTTCGGCGCCCTGTCCGTGGACGGTGCATTGGAATTCGCTGCCTCTTACAAGCCGGACAGCCTCGGCGAATTCACCGAAACCGACACCTTCGGCAGCGAAGCCTCCGCCGACATCCCCGATTTCGACAGCAGCGGCCGCTCCCAATCGCTCGTTGTCGATGGGCTGTCCGCCGAAGCCGACATCGAGGCTGTCACGCTCGAGATCGAGGTGACGCACCCAAACACCAACGATCTCGGCATTCACCTCGTATCGCCGTCCGGCACTGAGAGTATTCTCAATCCGGTATTCAATGAAGTGTTGGCCGGAAATGCCGATCTCGATTGGCACCTGCTCAGCAATGCCTTTTACGGCGAATCGCCCAATGGTGAGTGGACGCTGAAGGTTGTCGATGCTGCACCGGGGGATTCCGGCACCCTGAATGGCTGGCGCCTGCGCTTCGCACTGGGGGTTCACCCGGACTAGGCGGAACCAGGCCACCGCCCACGTTTCGGTACCGCGACGAATAAGCGGGGTCGACCGGGCAACCCCGCGGCGATCAGCCCGCAATCGCAATCGCGCCGACGGGGGTGTTCCCCGCGGGCAAGACGGTTAAAATGCGCCGTCTCGCGTTTCGAGGAGCCTTTCATGACCTTCGTGGTAGTAGAGGCCTGCATCAAGTGCAAACTGACGGACTGCGTCGAAGTCTGTCCCGTCGATTGCTTCTACGAAGGCCCGAACATGCTGGTCATCCACCCGGACGAATGCATCGATTGCGCGCTCTGCGAACCGGAGTGCCCGGTGGAGGCGATTTACTCGGAAGATGAAATACCGGAAGGCCAGGAGGATTTCCTGGAACTCAACCTGCGGCTCGCCGAAACCTGGCCGAACATCACCGAAGCGAAAGACCCGCCGCCAGACGCCGACGACTGGCGCGAGGTTGCCGAAAAGAGGCACCTGCTCGAGGAATAGGCGAGCCGGCCCGTTGCGCTGATTGCGGGTGTTTGTGCGGGCGGGCCGTCAGGCGTTCAGCTCCATCTCTGCCGCTAGTTCCAGATTGCGCCCGAGTTGCTCGAAGCCGGTCTCGTATTGAACCGGTATGCGAATCGCCTCACCCTGATAGTGTTGCTTGGCAACTGCGTGCTGTGTCCAGTTCGAGTCCAGCAGGTGCGGGCGCCCCGTAGTGCAATAGGCGCCAGTCGTCCGGTGCAACAGGCTTTGGACCCGAAACCGATCATCACAACCGACACTTCCTACTTGAATTTGGATTCGATTGGCTCGCATAGGACGCTGGCAATCCTGTCATCGACCGCCTGTCGAAATTTCTCATGTGACTTCATCTTTCGGCGCCGCGAACGTATGGGTTTTCGATAGACGGAGGACGCGCAGTTCGGGTCGTTCTGGACTACGGAAAGCGTTTCAT
Source organism: Candidatus Azophilus sp. (assembly GCA_965221465.1). Taxonomy (GTDB): domain Bacteria; phylum Pseudomonadota; class Gammaproteobacteria; order Pseudomonadales; family Azotimanducaceae; genus Azophilus. The sequence continues at coordinate 2,381,739 of OZ244892.1, read as the reverse complement.
CCGCCGATTTTGGCAACAATGCTCCATACTCTAGGAAGGCGGAGGCAACGCGTGATTGAAGCTCTCGGGCGGCGATAGCGTCGTCGTATGCGGAAACCAATTGCGTCGTGATTTCCTCTCCCAGAATGGTGTCCAGTTTTCGTCGGAAACTGCGGCTCCCCAGAGTCCGCACGTACGCTGGGGCTGGAAGCGGCCAGCGGTCAACAGTATCCCAGTCCCATGGATTCTCGAAGCGCCAGTCGAAGGCGGCGGCCATGTCGTGCCGCTTCTCGACACGCGCTTCGATACAGGCGAACACACCCATTGCGACAAAACTCCTTTCCATGTCTGTCATGCACGCCGCAAATGCTCTCACAACGGTGTGGGGGATGTTGTGGAGATTTGCGCCGACTACTCTAGCTTTGGACGCATCAGCTTCGGTTGCGGCTGTTTCCAGAGCGGCTGCGTATGCTGGAAATGCTCTAAGAGTCGCTTTTCGAAGGCTCTCCATTCGCCAGAGCAACTCATTGAGGCGGCGTGATTTTTTGGAAGCCAGTCGCAGCACCCAATCTACGATTATGTGGTACGCGAGTTCGGCCTCGCGGATAGACACTGACACAGGGGTCTCTCTCGCGTCGGAGAATGGCAGCGGAGGGTTGCCACCGAATTCCACGCGATGAACCTTCTCGAAGCTCTCTTTTACGCCTTTGAGTTCTTGTAGCGCGATGCAGACAGTGTGTACGACCTCAATGGAATCATCGTCCCAAGGACCTTCAACGGTTACTGTGCCGTTGTAGGCTGTTTCCCAGAGCGCATTGGGGTCGCGACCCGCGGATAGTTTTTCCGCCTCGTCGGCATAGTAACCAGCGTAATCGGTTCCGGGCGCGCCGAGTAATTCGAAGTAACGCACTGCCTCCTTCCGGTCCAGGAGAACGATTCTATTGTCACCCCGTCTCCTGGTGGCCATTTTGCTTGGCCTTTCCGCCAGGCACTCGCGCATGATGTCTTCAAGGTGCGAGTCGGACGTCATGACCCGCTCGCGAACCGCTTTCTTGATTCGGAGTCGTGCTGAGCCCGGTCTGGCGACGATGTCGCAGAGCAGTCCAGTATGTTCTTCGCTGGCTTCCGCAAGCAACCGGTGATTCGGCACACGCCAGATAGGTTCGTTCGCGTGCAATTGCAAAGGGGATACACTTGCGTGGAGCGCGTCGAGCACTTTCTTTGACTCGCGCGAGACTGCGCTGTCCATTGAGGTGAACAGCCCCCGATGCAATCTCTTGTACCTCTGCAATCGTTGCAGGACCCCAGTCGGGATTACAATCACTCCTGCAGTCAGCAGCGCAGTGACAAATGTGCCGAATAGCAGTAGCTTGTTCATCCTTGCTGCTTCTACTTGCCCACGCGTGTTTAACTCACTTTCTGAACACAATAGAATCGCCCGCCGCGTTGGACGGCTCTCGACTTTCACAGCTTAACAGGCTCAACCTTTTGGTTGGAGGCCTGCGTGACGGCTCGCGCTGTTTGGGTATGGTCATCGCCTCTGACTGCGGCGCTTCTGGAGGGTACCCCCGTGTCGATGAATAACGAAGCCAAGTGTTGCGATGCCGTCGTCCGCCTGCTCGAAAGAAATCTGGACACACAGCGCTGGGGGAGTCATTACCCTGACAGAATTGACAGCGATAAACCTCAAGTCGATTTGTGCGTCGTGCTCGGCACGAAGCGATATGTCCTCGAACACACTCGAATTGAACCGTTCGAAGAGGCCATCGCGGCGGGCATTGCTGTGGAGAAGTTGACGGGCTGCGTGAAAGAGTGTTTGCGCGCGCATGGTCCACTCCCCGGGCCTGCATTCTACGAGTTGAAGCTACCCCTGGACCCTCGGCCGGATGACACTGGCGGCACGGCTGCGAAGCGACGCGCCAAGAGCGAGCGGCAGGGGATAGAACGAGACATAGCTGATTGGATTTCTGTGGAGTCAATTTCGTTGCACAAGCGCGCATTACGTGCAGGTCTCTGCAAACCGACGCAGGTCGGGCGCCAGTTTGCGGGGTCGCTGCTCGTACACCTTGTCTGTACACCTACGGGGCCGCATTCCGCACGGACGCCAGGTCTGTTTGGCGCTGTGCGAAACGCACCAGACTGCCAGAGAGCATTGATCGACCGCATTCGCACAGCGCTGGAAAAAAAGGCTCCAAAGCTGCGGACGTGCCGCGATCGGGGTGCACGAACCGTTCTGGTAATGGAAGACGACAGCCCCTTGCTGGGTTACTCATCTGTCCGAACGGGGTTCGAGGAAGCATCCAATGGTCGATACGACTTGCCGGATGAAACTTACTTCGTCGACACGATGATTGACACGGATTGGTACCTGTATCCAATGAATGCAGCCGCGGAGTTACAATTTGAAGTAGATTCCCGCTCTGATCCCCACTGTTTGTTTCGACCTGGAGATTTGGACGATCTCGGCGGCGTGCGTTACGACGCGGGCGAGGGCTGCGAATTCTGCTTGGGTGAATGAGTTAGAAACTGAATCCGCTTCAGAAAACTGGGTGGTTTGCGGTCTGTTGCGGTAGTTTGAGGGCGTTGGCCGCGCCCCTACTGATCACTGACCACAAAGAATCACGAATCGAGCATGCGTTTCTTTAACTCGCGGGCGAGCTGTTTCCTAAACCCTCTGGTAAATTTGCCCCAGGCATTACAGTGCGCCGGGTCGTTATCGAGGGGGTCCCAGCCGACCTGCAGGTTGGCATTTCTCAGCACGGCCACTTCCAAACAAACGACTGCGACAAACCTGCCGGCTGCCCACTCGTCAACGCTCGTTCCCCTACACTCGAGCACTTTCTTTGCGCCGAGTGAAAGTCCTCCGCCATGGGCTTCGCTGGATGGCTGAAACGCAGCCGATGAGATTCGGTGCTCCCCGTTATCTGTAAGTATGAGCCACTGCTCGGGTATACCCCGAACCATGATGTCTTCAGAGTTTATCTGCGAATGATCATGTGGCTGCACGCGCCCCTCTGCATCCCTGGGAGGGGCGCGCGTAATTGAGCAGCCCATTTACGGGCGAATCTCATTGAAGTAAGTTGCAAGGAAATCGTGGTCAATGATGGTGCCCAGAGCGTGCTCCTCACTGCGCCCATCATGCTCGCATTCAAAGAAAAACTGCGTGTCGCAATCGCGGCTGATCTCAACCTCAATCTCATAGTCGCCGACGAACCACTCCAATTGCAGCCCGCCGTCGGACATTGGAACGACATCTGGTACCAGTTGCGTGAATTCGCCAATAGCCTCCAGGAATTCTCGGGCATGCTTGGCGACCCGGGGTAGGACTGCTACTCCACTATACCCGTCCCACCCCGGGGTGAGTCGTGTGAGTTTGTCGATAGCCGCCCCCGCCTTCCTTGCGATCAGTACGGCCGACAGGTTTGGCAAGACTTCTTCATTGTTGCGCCAGGCACCAGTTACTTCATCAATGATGATGATTGGAGTTTCATGTTGTTCCGGCAATTCGGGAATGCCGTAGCTTGTGCCAAAAGGGAGCGCACTTGATTCGGCTTGAATTCGCTCATAGCGAACGATTCGAGGAGGATTTGCCCTCTCTCTATGAGTCAATGCCGACACCTCTTCACTCCAGCAACCAGATTCACCACCTGGACGATGTCCCAGGTTCGAGTCGACCGCACCGCATGTGAGATCTGGTTCCAATATCCGGCTGACGACGACACTATTGGGAGATTGTCGTGCTGTTGGGTTTCGCTCCCACACCTTCGTTGTGTAGGCGTCTGTCGTTAGGTTAGTCATTGAGCCCGCTGTCAATGGTCTGGATCAAGGAATGCGCTTGGGTCCACAACTCCTTCAGCGACGAGTCCAATTCCTTCTTCGTTGGCAGTTGCGCTTCCGACAATTGTAGGTTCACGTCGAGAAAGACCTTGGTCGTGTTGGGGGCGTGCATCCGGGGCTGAAGATTCAAAGTCCATTGCCGGTCGCTTGCTTGGAAAATCAACTTCCCGAATCCACCGACTTGAATCCAGTCTTCAAGTAGATTCTCCACAGGGTGGAATAGCCGGCTGCCCAAGTACTGGGTGGCTGGCACGCCAGAGTCCTGGTCATAGACGATCTGGATATTGAAGCCGACCGCAGCGGGCGATTCCCCTTGTAGGTCTGTAGCCGCAATAGCTTGTTCAGTCAATCGACTTACCAGGCCCACATCGTCAATGCCGGTGGGGTACTCTCGCAACACTCGCGTGCGCGCTGGAGACGTCTCCACTGCCAGTCGATTGCGATGTAGTCGCAATAGCTGGCCTTCCACTGTCGCGCTCGGGCGGTGTTGCTGGGCGAGAACTAATCTATCACCAAAAATCTCCTCTTCCATCATCTCACCACACGCGGCGATTTCCGATTCGTCTCGGAGCAGTGCCAAACCGACCAAAACGGCATCCACCACAAGCACTTCCTGCACATTGACGGCCATCGGACCTCCTATTTGCCTTGCGAGATTCGCAAAGCGTGGCGCGGCCCAGCAACGTCCTTCGGTTGCTGTGACGTTAGCTAGCTACGGCAGGACGCTCATCTCGCCTTTGAGCCGTTGGAATTTCGACAATATCGCTGAATCGGGCAATGTCAACCCTGACTCCCGGAACCTGGAACATGAGGTTGTCACGTGTTACATCATCGGGCTCTGCTGGAACCGACATTGCTTGTCCAATGTGGCGGGACGTGTGACTGCTCCGTTTGCCCTCGTCCCACCCGACCGTAAACAAGCTCATTACAGCCGCAAGTGGCTACCCTGGGCCATCCTGGATATGGACCGTTGATTCGGATGACGGACCACGTACCCGATCCAGGTAGGAGCGCAACGGTCAAGCCGCGACCATGACCCTCGCAGGTCCACTGGGTGGGTGTCAACACGCCTTCGCGCGATGCTGGCCGATGCGCTGAACACCTCTGACCAATTGGGTGCACGTGTCGACATTGTGCAACGTGCAGGTTGCGAGCGCGCTCTGGATCGCACCGGCTAGCAGAGCACGGCGAACCCGGCACGTGTCCGGCTTCCCCTCAATCGCGGTGGCGGTTGGATTGCATTGCCGCCGAGATTTCCGGCGGAGCTGGCGTTACCCTTCAGTACAGCGGAAAGCTGTCAGGCGGGTAGTCCCCGCAGCCCATTGCCTCGTATTCGGCGTCGTCGTAGAGGCCGGTGTCGAGCAACGTACGCACGTAAGCGCCGCAATGCTCGCGTTTGTCGGCGAAACCGGTGTCGGCGACCAGTTCTGCCCGGATGGCTTCCCAGGTGACGACGGTATCGTCCATGCGGATGCCACCGTCGGTGGGCGTATCCAGAATGATCGAAGTCTTGCCCTCCTGGCGCCAGGGAAGCCAGCGGGTCTCGGCGCCGTCTCGCCCGGCGCCCGGATTGCCCGAGTAGGCGAACTCGGCCCAGTAGGACATCATGCTTTCCATGAGCGATTGCTGGTTTTCGTCGTCGGGATAGAGGTAGCCGAGGCCGATTCCGTCGAACTCGCCGAACACGAAACCGATTTCCATGGCGTGAGCGGCGCCCAGGGCGACGCTCAGGTCGTATCCCAGGAGAGTCGGTTCCTCGTCCCAGTCGAAACGGTAAGCGTAGACATCGGGGTTGCCGGAGGCGGTCATGGCTTCCGCCAACAGGTCGACGCCCCTGGCCTTCCAGGCCCGGCCGCCGTGATACGCCAACCGGCGGTAGGTCTGTTCGTCCTTCAGGGAGCGGAAGATTCCCAGGAAGCTGTCGACGTATTGCGGGTCCAGCGCCATGAACAGCGTGGGTTCGTCGCGATTGCTGCCGAGGATCACCGGAACCGCGTTGTGGTTTGCCGCGTCGGAGAAGACCTGTTCTGCGGGAATCGCCGGCAGCACATGCCCGTCTGCGAAGCCGGTCGGCAGGTCTACCATGCCGATACCCCCGCCTTCGAACGCGGCGAAAATCTCCTGCGGCGTCTTGGCGTACAGATAGTCGCGGATCTCGGCATCGCTCCAGGCATCCTGAAACTGCCGCGGGGTCTGACCTTCCGCGGCGAGTCCGTCCGCGGCGATCAGGTGGTTGACGATCTCGGGGCCGCTGTTGGCATGGCCTCCGGCATCGCTGTAGGCACTGCCCTTGGCCGGTTCGCGCGACCAGTACGCGCCGCTCTGCACGATAGCGCCGTGAAAGAGCCCGGCAGCCAGGGGGGATGCCATCATGGCGAGGGTGTTGAAGGCGCCGGCGGATTCGCCGAATACCGTGACGCGGTTCGGGTCGCCGCCGAATGCGGCGATGTTGTCTCGGGTCCATTCCAGCGCCCGGACGATGTCCAGCAGGCCGTAGTTGCCGGAGTCGTCCGCCGGTTCGCCGGTTTGCAGTGCGGGATGATTGAACCAGCCGAAGACGCCAAGCCGGTAGTTGATGGTGACCACCACCAGGTCGTGGGCCGTCGCCAGCCTCGCGCCGTTGAACACGCCGCCCTTGCCGATGGTGTTGCCGCCCCCGTGTATCCAGAGCATTACCGGCAGATCCCGGGCATTGGGGGGCGACCAGACATTCAGGTACAGGCAGTCTTCGTCGCCGACAAGGGTGTTGCTACCGGGCTCGGAGCCGCCGAACACGGATTCGAACTGCGGGCATGTCCGATCGGACGCGAGTGCTTCGATGACGCCGCCGGATCGTATCGGTGGCTGCGGCGCCCGCCAGCGCAACGCGCCGATCGGGGGTTCCGCGAACGGGACGTCCAGCCAGGCGCGGGCTCCGTAGGCATCGATGAACCCGACCACTTCACCGGCTTCCGTATTGCGCAGCGTCGTGTCGTCGCGCACTGCGGGCTCCGCAGGTTCCGGCAGGCTGCGGACGTACAGGACGCCGCCGACGACGACCAGCGCCGCGATGACGATCAGGACGATGCCAGCTTTCTTCATGATGTCTCCTCTGCGATTGGGGGCGTCAGCGGTCCGGAGGGAAAGACGAAGCAACATGGTAAGTCGCCGAGTCGCATAGTGCGAGCCCGCCACGGACCCATGCACAGGCAGTGCCTGTCCCTGATGCGCATACGGTTCGCCGAACGGCGCGCCGGGTTCGGGGCGTTCATGGAACACTTTTTCCAAGTGATTGATTTTATTGAATTCGTTAACGCGGGGAACCGTTCCTTCGATCTGGCTCCGAGAATCGGTATGCGGTACGTGCATCCGGCGCACCAGGCGGAGATGTTTACCGCGACGATGGGCGCAAGCACGAGCCTAAACAGCGCCGGATACACGCACCGCACACCGATTCTCTCCCAGCGGTTGTCAGGTGTTCCTTGCGCGTCCTCGTCCCGGCGCGCCGGGTTCGGAATTCGCATGCAAAGAACCGCTCGTTCCGGGTTTGTGAGGGTTTCGACGCTGTGGTACAAGCGGGGCTTCGATCGTTGCGGAGCGTCAGATGGGTCCGCTGGACAACTTGAAGGTGCTGGATCTCACCCACGCCAGGGCGGGGCCTTCGGCGGTGCGTCTGCTTGCGGACTGGGGCGCCGATGTCGTCAAGATCGAAGCGCCTGCGACCGGCGGGCACGACAACAGCATCGGCGGCGCCCGGCGCGGTCCGGACGAGCAGAACCTGCACCGCAACAAGCGCAGCCTGACCCTCGATCTCAAGAACCCGCGAGGCCACGCCCTGTTCATGCGCTTGGCCGCGGGCGCCGATGTGGTGGTGGAGAATTTCCGGGCCGGCGTCAAGCACCGGCTCGGGGTGGATTACGAATCGGTCCGGGCCGTCAATCCCGCCATCGTCTACGCCAGCATTTCCGGCTTCGGCCAGAGTGGCCCCTACAGCAGCCGCGCCGGTGTCGATCAGATCGTGCAGGGCATGAGCGGGCTCATGTCGATCACCGGGCCGCCGGACTCCGGGCCCTGGCGAGTCGGCATCGCCATCAGCGACACCGCCGCCGGCATGTTCCTGGGCCAGGGAATTCTTCTGGCGCTGCTGCACCGGGAGCGGACGGGGGAGGGGCAGTGGGTACACACATCGCTCTTCGAAGCGATGCTGAACAAGCTCGACTTTCAGGCGGCAAGGTACACGATGAACGGCGAGGTTCCGCGGCAACAAGGCAACGACCACCGATACCTGATACCCATGGGCGCCTTCCGCTGCAAGGATGGCCTGGTCAACATCGCCGCATCCGGCGGGCGCTTGTGGCGGCGGTTCTGCGAGTCGCTCGGTGCGGATGAACTGTTGCGCAAACCGGAGTACGCGAGCCCTCGGGACCGCGTCGAGCGCAAGGCGGCGCTGAATGCAGAGATCGAAGCGGTAACGGCGCGCTTCACGACGGCGGAACTCGTGCAACGGCTGAACGATGCCGGCGTGCCTTGCGGGCCGATCAACGACATCGGGCAGGCGTTCGAGGACGAACACACCCGCTATCTCGAAATGACAAAACCCGCGCCCCATGCGGAACTGGGCGAGGTAAACCTGATCCGCTCGCCCATCAACCTGAGCGCCTTTCCGCAGGCGCACCGGTTCCACCATGCCGCCCCGGATGCGGGGGCGGATTCCGATGCGGTGCTCGCGGAACTGGGCTGTGCGCAGGACGAAATCGATGGGTTGCGCGCCGATGGTGTGGTCTGACGAGGCGATACCCCGAACCGACGGGAACGTAGAGACGGGGTGCAATCTTGACTGATCCGACCGCCTCATCCGCCGGTACGACCGGTTCGGCGCGGCAGACGCGACTCTCCAATTCCGAGCGTGTGGGCTACGGGATAGCCGATTTCGGCATCAACCTGTACTTCATCGCCACGATGACCTACCTGCTCTACTTTTACACGGACGTATTCGGCATTTCCGCCGCCGCCGCTGCAGGGGTCTTGGGTGCGGCGCGGCTGGTGGATGCGGTCACCGACCCGGCAATGGGCGCCATCGCAGAGCGCACACGCAGCCGCTGGGGCCGTTTGCGCCCGTATCTGCTGTTCGGAGCGGTGCCGCTCGCCGTCGTGGCGGTGCTGACCTTCACCGTGCCGAGCCTCGGCGACGGGGGCAAACTGTGGTGGGCGTATATCACCTATACGGCGTTTGGCATCGCCTTTACGGTGGTATCCATCCCGTATTCGGCGCTGACCGCATCGCTCACCGCAGACCACGAAGAGCGCACGGTACTCTCGACCGTCCGCATGGCCTGTGCTTTCGGTGGGGGCCTCGTGGTCTCGGGAATCACCTGGGACCTGGTGGGATGGTTCGACAGCGAAGCGGCGGGTTACCGGTGGTCGATGGCGCTCTATGCCCTGGTTGCGACGGCGTTGCTCTGGGTGACCTTTGCCATCTCCAGGGAGCGCATTCGTCCGCCGGTGGGGCAGAAACTGACACTGACCGACAGCGCGAAAGCCGTGCTGGTCAACCCACCGCTACTGGTGGTGATCGTGCTGTTTTCGGGCGGCATGTTGTCGTTCACCGTGCGCCAGGCAGTTGCGCCCTACTTTTTCAAGTACAACCTGGAACGGCCCGATCTCATCGGCACCTGGTTCCAGATCACGCTGTCGATCATGTTCCTGGGCCTGCTGGCCACGCCCCTGCTGGCGAGCCGCTTCGGCAAGGCGGGGGGGATTCTGATCGGCGCACTGGTAACGATCGTCGCGTCGGTGGGCCTGTACTTCACGCCCTATACGCAGATCGAACTCATCTTTTTCTGGGGATGCGTGATGGCGCTCGGCGGTACTCCGATCGCCGTACTCGGCTGGTCGATGCTTCCGGATACCGTGGACTACGCCCAGTGGCGGCACGGCATGCGGGCCGACGGCGCCATCTTCTCCATGGCGAGTTTCTTTCAGAAAATCGCCAAGACAATCGGCGGGGCGGGCATCGCAGCGGTGCTGGCCATTGCCGGCTATGTGGCCAATGCAGAACAGACGCCGGCGTCGCTCTCGGCAATCCACGGGCTGATGACGCTGGCGCCGGCGGGGATCATGGTGTTCATGATCCTGGCGGCGAGGGCTTATCGACTGGATGCCGGGGCGCACGGGCGTATGCAGGCGGAGCTGGATGCGTCAGGCCCTTGACAGGCATTCGGCCGGTTTGCGGCAATCCCCGTCCGCAACCGCCACCAGTTTTCGTCGCGAGGGCGTCGAGGCGCCGTGTAAGCGCGGTCGCGCGGACAGGTGGTCGTTGCAGGCATACTCGACAGTGTGTCAAATCGACCGCAGGGAGCACGGCAGCGCAGGGCGAGTGCATCGGCGTCCGCAGCAGGAAGTTGGTGACGGATGCGGGTCGGGGTAGCGTCTGCGTGCTATGCTGTCGAACGCCACGCCGCCGCGGAGAGGTGCCGGAGCTGGCCGAACGGGCCTGACTCGAAATCAGGTGATCCCTCACGGGATCCGTGGGTTCGAATCCCACCCTCTCCGCCATTTCGATTCTTCCGAAACAGCGCATCACGGGTTCTTCGCATAGGCGTTCCTGCGCAGATAAAACCACCAATTGACTACCATGCAAACGGCATAGAAAGCCGCAAATCCGTACAGTGCGTGTTCCGGCGTGGTTGCCTTGATCTGCTCGCCGAATACCTTCGGGATGATGAATGCACCGTAGGCGGCAACCGCCGAGGTCCAGCCGAGCACCGGACCGGCCTGCTCCTTGTCGAAGACGATGGCGATCGTGCGGAACGTCGAGCCGTTGCCGATGCCGGTCGCGGTAAAGAGAATCAGGAACAGTATCAGAAACGGCGGGAAGTAGTCTTCCGGCGTCGGCGACGCATAGGCCAGCGACATGAAATACGCCACGCCGAGTGCACAGGCCGTCATGATCGCGGAGACGATCTGGGTGATCAGTGCCCCGCCGAGGCGGTCGGAAATCATGCCGCCCAGCGGTCGGATGAGTGCACCGATGAACGGCCCCGTCCAAGCGTACATCAGCGCGCTCGGCCCGTTGGGGTTGACGGTCGTGTGGGTCATCACCCCGTCGACCTCGATATGCTGAAAGCCGAACACGACCTTGATCGCCAGGCCGAAAGCGGCGGCGTAGCCGATGAAGGAGCCGAAGGTCATGGTGTAGATGACCGTCATTGCCCAGGTGTGCTTGTTCCTGAAGATCGCGTATTGCCGATCGAGACTGCGACGGACCGGGCCCGGAATCAGCCTGAGCGCAAAGATGGTGGCCGCGATCACGAGCGGCAGTACGATCCACTTGCTCAACTCCAGCCCGGAACCGCCGGTCTTTGCCGGCAGCAGCAGCCACAGGCCAAACGCCGCCGTGACCAGCCCGGTTCCCAGCATGCCGACGATCTTGCCGTATGCACGGGCAGTCGATGCGAGGCCGGGCGAGACATGCGGCGCGGTAATGTTGTTCATGCCGAACCAGGCAGCAACGGCCAGCGGAACCAGGATGGCGGCCCAGACATGACCGGCGTTGTGAATGTAGGTCTCGGTGCCGGCCGGAATCTTGCCGATCGGCGTTCCGGACGCCGAGTCGAGAATCAGCGCCGAGCCGCCGAACACGCCGACGGTCATGACCAGGGGCACCACGATCTGCATGGTCGTCACGCCGAAATTGCCGAGCCCGGCATTCAGGCCGAGGGACAGACCCTGCACTTTCTTCGGATAGAAGAAGGAAATGTTCGACATCGACGAGGCGAAGTTGCCCCCACCCAGACCGGAAAGCAGCGCGATGGCCTGGAATTGCCACAATGGCGTCTCGGGAATCTGCAACAGGATGCCGGTGCCGGCTGCCGGAACGATCAGCAGCGCCGTCGTCAGGAAGATGGTGTTGCGGCCGCCGGCGATGCGGATGAAGAAGGAGGAGGGGATGCGCAGGGTTGCCCCGCTCAACCCGGCAATGGCGGCGAGCGTGAACAGTTCCACCTGGGAGAACGGAAACCCCAGGTTGATCATCTGCACCGTGATGATCCCCCAGTACAGCCACACGGCGAAACCGCACATCAGGCAGGGAATCGAGATGCACAGATTGCGCGTTGCGACCCGCTTACCCTCGGCTTGCCAGTACGCCTCGTCCTCTGGGTTCCACTTCGTCAGGTTCTTGGCCATCCCATCGGTCCTCCCGAATCGTGCTCGACGTCTCTTGCGGCCGCTGAACGAATAAACGGTCCGGTCAGCGCAACGTGCGATACATGAAGCCGCGCTCGGCCAACCTGCAGTGAAGAACACCATGCCCGAAAGCTCTGCACTGCCCCCGCCGACCTCGGAAACATGCGTCAGCAGCCGCATGGCAGGAGTCGGTCGAGTGCGTGACAAGACGCTCCTTGCCTTGCGCCGGAATCATTCAGCGACGGGAGCGGAAAATCCTTGATGTCGGTCAAGATCGAAGGGGGCGCGAAACAGACCGGCTCGTTCGACAAAGCGGTCGGCTCCATTTACGCAGGGCAGGCGGGCGAGCGAAAATCGAGTGCGACGATTTTCCGCACCGGCGCATCCAACTGAACATGTCCCGCTTCACCAGCATCGAACTCGACCCGGGCGTGATCGGGCGCTTGAAGAAGGGTGACCGCAAGGCGCAGGAAATTGTCTACCGCGCCTTTTCCAATGCGGTGTTCACGCTGGCTCGCCGGGTCTTGCGCGACCCGGCCCAGGCGGAGGAAGTCATGCAGGACACCTTTGTCGATGTCTTGAGCAAGGCGAACACCCTGGCCCGGGACCGTTCCTTTCCGGCGTGGGTGCGCTCCATTGCCATGAATCACTGCCTGATGCGGCTGCGCTCGCCGTGGCATCGGCGGCGCGAGGCACTCGATGACGACGAACGGTTCTCGGCGTCAGACGCGACCGACCGGGCGCTGGACTTGGAGACGGCGCTCGGGAGGTTGTCGAGCACGGCACGCATGGTGGTGTGGATGCACTGCATCGAGGGCTTTACCCACGAGGAGATTGGCGAGAAATTCGGCTACACGGCGAGTTTCTCGAAGACGCAACTGGCGCGTGCGTACAAGGCACTGGCCAACGCACGCTTCGGCAGTACGGAGCAACACGATGAATCGGCAACGAAAAGGGTTTGCCGTGCTTGACGGCAAGCCGAATACGGAAGAACAGCGCCGGCAGGCCATCGAGGCCGAACTCAGGGCCTTGCCGGAGATGGAAGCGCCGCCGTCGTCCTGGGCCGCCGTCAGGAAGCGGCTCGATTCCGGGGAACGTTTCCGAGTCCGGGCCGTTGCGGGCTGGAAGGGCGACCTGACCCGCCGGATCTTCGGGAAAAGGCGGCTGCTGCGGCCTGCGTTTGCCGCCGGGGTGGCACTGGCGGCAGCCATCGCCGCGGTGCTGCTGGTGGACGAAAAAGCCGCGCCGTTGCCGCAACAGATTGCCGGCGAGGGCTCCCAGGGCGGCCGGTTGCCGACGGCCGGCGACGTGCCGCAACAGGCATTCGGTGCCCGTTCTCCGGAAGGGGCAACGACTGCATGGATGGAACGCTCGCGGCAGGCGGAAACCCGGCGCCGAGCCCTGCCGATAGTGGAACGCGGGCGGTTGGCGGCTGCGCAAGAGTTGGACTTGCCGGGATTGGAAGCCCGGCGGCTGCTGGCGGCGCGCATCGCCTCGGTGGATGCGTCGTTGAACCGTCTCGCCACGGTGGATTCCGCCGATCCGGAGGCACGGGCACGGCTCTGGCGCGAACGTGCCGAACTGATGGATACGCTCGTGCGAGCCGAACAGGTTCAGCGCGAGGCGCTTGTCCGCCGTGCGGTTTACTGACTGGTGAACGCGGCTCCTGCCGAAGCGCGCGGCACGGGGGTTGCGACGGTGTTGCGACCTTTGGCCATTGGCTCGATGTGCCCGGTGGGTCGCGCCAGACCCGCATCCGTCACCAAGTTTCGTCGCGAGTGCATAACCCGGAAATCTCACCAACTTCCTGCTGCGGACGCCGATGCACTCGCCCTGCGCGGCCGTGCTCCCTCCGGCCGATTTGACATACTGTCGAGTATGCCTGCACCGACCTCCGGTCCGCGCGACCGCGCAGGACGGCACCTCGACGCCCTCGCGACGAAAGTTGGTGAGATATCCGGGATAGGCGTCCGCAGCAGGGAGTTGAAGACGGATGCGTGCCAACTACAGCCCTTGCGCGGCACGCTCGAGAGTAGCGTGCTCGTGACACAAGACACTGGAAGCAACTCGAAAAAAGGAGAATCAACTGTGAAATCCGTAGTAACAATCGCCATGCTGCTGGCCGCCGCCGGCGCCTGGTCCGCCGAAGAGACAGCCGGCGACGACAGCAGTTCCACCGATGACAGCATTTCCGCCGACGTGCGTGAATCCGTGGATATGGCCATCGAACGTCTCACGGAGGCACGCAAGGCATTCGAAGATGCACTGGTTGGCGTCGAGTCGTTCGAATTCCACGAGGTGTTCGACAACGGCGCGATGCTCGGGGTCGTCATCCGGGACGATGAGGATTCCGGCGTTCATGTCGTCGGCGTCACGCCGGACAGCGGCGCCGAAGCGGCCGGCATTCGGGTGGATGACGTGATCGTCACCATCGACGGCAAGGACCTTGCCGGCGAAGCGCATCCGAGCCGGCTGCTGCGCAGGGCCATGGACGGGGTCGACCCGGGTGAGACGGTGCGGGTCGTCCTGGTTCGCGAAGGCGACCGGCACAGTGTCGATGTGGAGGCCATGCCGCGGCCCCACGCGGCAGGGCCATTCCACTGGCGCCGGGGGGATGGGGATATCTCGCTGTTCCCGTCTGCGGAAAAGCACGTTCGCGTCTTCCGCGACCATGCCCGCGTTCTGCAACGGAACGGCGGACCGCAACTGCTCGATATCGGCGAGGATCTCGGCAAGTACTTCGGTGTGGATGCCGGCGTGCTGGTGACGGACGTGCCGCCCGGCAGCGAACTCGAGCCGGGCGACATCCTGCGCCGCATCGACGGCGCCGATGTCGGCAACGCTCGGGAAGCCTATCGCCTGCTGGCCGACCTGGAAGAAACCGGAGAGGCGGTCGTACGCCGGGAAAACCGCACGCGGAACGTCAAGGTGGAACCGCTTACCGGGCTCTTCGAGCGCGCCTACAAGATCATGACGAAGAGTCCGGATGAAAACGCCCGTCAAGTGAAAGAAGCCGACGTGGAGCTGGAAGTAGAGGTGGAGTAGCGCACCAGACTCGCCCACCGAGTGCTCATTTCGCCGGTTAAACGCTTGGCGCTGCAATGGGTACGAGAATCCGCGCGGAAGACCGGCATCATCCGCGAGATTGACGCTTTGGTGGTCGCGTCCGGCGGGGGTGGTGGCGCGCTGCCCGATGTCGCAACCGCTCTCCTGCGAGCTCGACTCCAGGGGATTCAAGGCCGTCGCCGCGCGTTCGGCGAAGTCGAATAGGGAACTGAACCGAATCGAAACAGCTGCTTCCGGTTCGACGATGCCGACAACCTCTCCGCCAATTGGCCGGTGACTGCTTTTCCGGGTTGTCGTTCCGCTCAGGAGGCGCCCGATTCCTGGCGTGCCGGTTGGCTCTGCATCGCGTCCTGAATCTGTGCAAGCCGCTCGCGATAGGGTTTCAGCCCGTAGGCGAGCAGGGCGACACCGATGGGCGTCAGGGCGGCGCTCACGATCGCGAGGGAATAGGGCAGCGCCTCTTCGTAACCGAAGACGTAATCGGTAATCAATGCCGTGCACGCAGGGCCGAGCGTAAACCCGGCCAATACGGCCACCAGCATGAACAGCGCCGTCAATTGTGCCCGCATCCGGTTGGGGGCGATGAGTTGCATGATGGTGGGGGGCAGACCCTGGGCAGAAGCGAGGATGAAACTCAGCAATGCCAGCATGACGAGGCCGGAAGTGCGCCCGGGCGCAAGCGGCGCCACGATCGAGATCGGAATCGTGATCGCTCCGCAGATTGCCGCCGCCCGCATTTCGGCATCCCGGAAGCCCCGATTGGCCAGCCACTCGGCGAACCAGCCGCCGAAATAGGGCCCGGCGGTACCGAACAGCAACAGGGAAAACCCGTAGATGGCGCCGGCTTCGGCAATGGTGTAATCGTAGGTGCGGCGCAGGAATTCCGGCACCCAGATGAGGAATGCACTGATCACCGTGCCGATCATCAGGAAACCGCCGAAGTGGGCGACGATGAGGCGCCGGTTCTGCCGGAAAAAGATGCGGATTTCGCTGAACGGTACCGGATCCGGCTGCTTCTCGATTTCTCGGTGTGAGCCGTCGTGGGCAAACTGCCGGCGTGGCGGTTCGCGCACCGTCATCATCAGTGCCAGTACGACGAACCCGGGAATGGCGACGGCGATGAACGTCAATTGCCAGCGGCGCAGTTCGCCGATAAAGGGCACGTCGATGGCGCCAGGGCCGCTGAGCATGGCGACGACCGCGCTTCCGGCGAGCAACGCAAGCCCCGAGCCGGCGTAGAGCCCCATGGCATAGACGCCGATTGCCCGGGCCAGCTTTCGCGGCGGGAAATAGTCCGCCATGATCGAGTATGCGGCCGGCGACAGGGTCGCTTCGCCGACACCCACACCGATGCGCATGGCGAAAAGCTGAGCGTAGCTCTTGGCGAGCCCGCAGGCTGCGGTCATGACGCTCCAGATGACGACCCCGATGGCGATGATCGCTTTGCGGTTCTTGCGGTCGGCGAGCCTGGCGATGGGCACGCCGAGAATCGAGTAGAAGAGCACGAATGCGAATCCGGCAAGTAGCCCGATCTGCGTGTCGGTGACGCCGAGATCACGCTTGATGGGTTCGACGAGCAGGCTCAGAATCTGCCGGTCGACGATGGCGACGATGTAGGCGAACATCAGGACGCCGACGACGTACCACGCATAGGCGCCACCGGCGGGTGGCGTCTGCGTTGTCGCTGTGTCTGCGGATGAGTCGGGTTCGGGCATGGTGGGCCTTCCGTCAGGCTGATCGGGTCGATTGACCCTCAGATCATCGGCTCGCCGTTTGCGGATACGTTTCGGGTCCCGCGGCCAAGGCTCGAGGGCACCCCCCTCGGTTCGGGTAACGATCCTCGTCGTGTCGCAGTGCGTTCCGCATCGCATCGGCGCCGGGAGCCTCGCGGTGGCAGGAGTCGTTCGTGTCCACTGCCTGGCCGATTACCCGGACAAGACCAAGCGCGCGCCGCCGGCGGGGCTGGCGAGTCGAACAAGCGTTCTGCCCGGATGCAGCCTCAGTCTGCGATCGATGCCGGAATCCAGTTGCCGTGAAAGCCGCTGGGAATGCGCGGCAGTTCGATCGAAGCCACCGGGGAATTGTCCATGGTCGCGGCGTCCATGATGACGAATTCGCTGCTGTCCTTGCGAGCGTCGTAGACGTAGGTCATCAACCAGCCGTCGTCTTCGCCGGCGGGGTCGGCGGACGGCACGAATACCGCCTCGCCCGGCACGCGCCCCCGGCCGAATTCGATGGAGGTGCGCTTTCCGGTCTGCCGGTCGTATTTCAGGATGCCGCCCTCGGCAGTCGACGGGTCGTCGCCGAAGCCGGCTTCTGACATGCTCATCAGGTACCCGTAGCGATGCTTCAGGCCGATGACGCTGTCCGCGACCCGCGGGAATTCGCCCGCGCGGTCGTCAACCTGCTCTTCGTGAACCTTGCCGGTGGCGGTGTCGATGGTCCAGCGCCAGAGGTTGGGTGGGGGGAAGTCCATGGCCGAATCCCGCCAGATGTGACTGAAACGGGCAACGTCGAGCACGATGTTGTCGCCGTCTTCATAAGAGTTCATCGGGTGGAAGACGTAACAGGGATCGATGTCGTACCACCGGACATCGGCATCGGTGCCGTTGCGCGGCATGACGCCGAGTCGCGCCGGGTAGTTGTCGTCCCAGCGAATCGGCATTTCGCCGCTCATGGCCAGTTGCATGTTGAAGACTGCGGGCAGGTCCATGAAGACGACGTGGTTCCGCGTGACGTTGAAGTCGTGCATCATCGTCGGCCCGGTGACGGTGATGTTCTCGACCTGCACCAGTTCGCCTTCCGCGGAGACGCGCAGGTAGCGCAGATAGGGTTCCATCGCCGAATAGCCGAAGGCGAGCAACTCGCCGGTGACCGGACAAACCTTTGGATGCGCGGTGAACGACCCGTTCAGCACCCCGCCGAAATCGGTGGCGCCCAGGGTGTTCAGGTCGCCATCCAGCACGTACGGAAAATGCCCTTCCTCGAGAGCGAGAATCTTGCCGGCGTGGCCGAACACGTGGGTATTGGCCTTCGAGGATTTCATGTCCATCAAGACGGTCGGATCGAGAATGTCCAGCGAGGGGTTGGTGATGAAGGGTGTCTGTACGTAGCGGTTTCGATACCACTCCGCCTTGCCGTCGCGCAGGCGGATGCCGTGCAACATGCCGTCGCCGAAGAATGGATGCGTGCTCGTGCCGGTGAAGGGATTGGCGCCGTTGCGAACGTAACGGCCGTCGAGTTCGCCGGGAATGGCGCCGGCAACCTTCAGATTGGAAAGCGACCGTTCCTCGGTGATCGGCCGTCCGTTGCCGCGAAGATGAACCGGTGTGCTTTCGACGACTTCTGCCTCGGCCATTGTCGGATCCTCCGTGTGTCGATCGGTAAGGCGTGCAGCGGACACGCAGTTTAATCTGTCTGGCGCCGTAAATCTCCCGTCAGGCGCCCGTTACCAGGCGAGAATCCAGCGTGCCGAGCCGCGTCCGTGCAGGAAGTACAGGCTCGCTGGGAGAGAACCGGTGTGTGGTGTTCGTATACGGCTCGCTGAATGGCACTTTTGAGGCACACGCTTGCGCCCATCGTCGCGGTAAACGCCTCCGCCTGGCGTGCCGGATGCGCTTACCGCACACCGGTTCTCCGAGCCGAATCGAAGAACGGTTCTCCGCGTTGACGAATTCAATGAAACCAGTTGTGCGGATAGTGTCGGTGGGCCCTATTCGCAGTGCTGCGCGCCGTACCGGTCGATTCCGAGGTCTTGCCTGAGTTCGGCAGTGAGCTCGGCGACCTGGGCGTCGAGCACGATGCCGGTGCCGTCCGCGATTCGCACCATGCGCTGAAAGTTGGCGATGACGCCGGCGGCGTCGACCATGGCCGCTTCGCCCAGTTCATCGAGTACCCGCTGCCGCGCGTCGGCGATCGCGGCGCTGTCGTCGCCCAGGCAGACCTCGGCAAAGGCGAGCAGTGCCCCGCCCCCGGGGATGCCCGTGGCGACTGCGTTGCCGTCGACGATGCCGTTGAGATTCACATCCTCTCCGCTGGTCCTGGCGCTCACACTGAGCATCAGTGCATGCGAACTGGTTCAGTAGAAACAATCGCTCAATGCCGAGACCCGCCCGGCGAGCAATTCGATCTGGTTGCGCGAGATGGCGCGGCCGGCATTGTCGCCGGGCGTGAGAACGCTGCCGAGCGGCAGATAGTGGGCGTCGTTCAGCGTCTGCAGCATGCGCACGGAGTCCGGCACCAGGCTCATCGCCGAAATGACGTTGCCGGTGCGGCCACCGGGATAAAGATCCGCCTCGGTCTCGCCGGCGTCCTGTGGTTGTACGGTGTGCACCCAGGCGCCGGAATCGGCGGCGCCGGCCGGGCGGTAGCCGCTCGGTTCGCCGGCTTCCGGGGGCGGTAACGGCGCCAGCGGCAAGCCCAGTGCGCGATGCAGGGCATCGATGCTGATCGCTGCAACCACTACACCGAGGATTTCGACATACTGCTCGTCGGAGATTCCTTGGGCATTGAGCCGGTCGAGCCAGTTCCTGGAGAGCCGGGCCGGGTCCGTCGTCAGCCGGTGAACGACATCCACCACGGCGTCGGGCAGCTTTGTGGTGCTGTTGTGCGGCCCGAACTCCCCCTCCGGCGACAGTGCTGCACGACGCCTGTCGCAGGCATCGCACGAGCGCGCGTTGCGCGACTCCGCGACGAAAGCAACGCGGTTGGCTGCGCTCCACCAGTTGCCCGGCGCGCCGATCTTGCGCCAGACGTTGTTGTGCGCTTCGGGAATGTCGCCCCGTATTGCGTAGTCGCTCGCGGTGTATTCGAAACTCATCAACTGCCGCCGGCGCGTTGCTCGAAGGAACAAATGTATGCGATTCGGCCGGTCGATGAAACCGTCCCGCCGTTCCGGCTACCGAGCGGCCAGAGCCGCCGCCACGGCAGTCTTGCGGCCGCACCGGTCATGAATGAACTGGTGCGGCCGTCAATTGCAGCGATACCCTCGAGCATGCTCCCGCCGTGTGCAGAACGTGCTGTCGAGCACGCCTCGAGCGCACGCTTGCTCCGCGGCCCCTGTGCTTTCACGCTTCCTGCGAGCCTCCCGATGTCAGCTAGTGAACAGGTTCGGCTAGAGGGCAACAACGGTCATGACGAGAGTTTCCGGGGCGCCTCGCATTGCCTTTACATCAACGCCAAACCGCAATACTCTGCCCTACGGCTTCGATTCCCACCGTGGAACGGAGACCGGCGCCCCAAAAGGGGCGGCGACCGCAACTAAGTGACGAGGACTTGATCCATTGAAGGACAGGTACCTGAAGCGTCGGCTCGATTCCGCCGCCGAGAGCCCCTGTCTCTTCGTCGACTGGGGGAAACCGGCGTGAATGTACTGAATTTCGGCGAGCGCAAGGCCGCCAATCATCCAATTTCCATGGTCACCTGCTACGACTACTGGTCGGCGCGGGTACTCAATGGCACCGAGGTCGACACCCTGCTCGTGGGCGACAGTCTCGCCATGGTCATGCACGGTTTCGACAGCACGGTGCACGCCACGGTCGAGATGATGGCGCTGCACGTCCGGGCGGTTCGCCGCGGTGCGCCGGACAAGTTCGTGGTCGGCGACATGCCGTTCCTGTCGGTGCGCAAGGGCACCGCCTTCGCGATGGATTCGGTGCAGGAACTCATGCAATCCGGGTCCAACGCCGTCAAGATCGAGGGCGAAGCCGGGCAACTCGAGTTGATGGCGCACATCGTCGAGTCGGGCGTGCCGGTCATGGGGCACCTTGGCCTGACCCCGCAATCCGTGGAAGCCTTCGGCGGCCACAAGGTGCAGGGCCGCAACGAGGGGCAGGCAGGGGAAATTGTCGCTTCGGCCAGACGGCTCGAGCAGGCGGGTTGCTTCGCGCTGGTGCTCGAGTGCATTCCCTCGGAACTCGGCCGGCTGGTCACCCAGGCAGTCGGCATTCCCACCATCGGTATCGGGGCCGGGCCGCACACGGACGGCCAGGTGCTGGTGCTGCAGGACATGCTCGGCATGAATCCCTGCTTCAAGCCGAAATTCCTGCGACACTACGCCGACGGGCACGGCATGATCGATGCGGCCGTCAACCGCTTCCACCAGGATACGGGTTCGCGCGCCTTTCCCTCCCGGGCGGAGTGTTACGGCTAGTGAGTTCCGGATTCACGCACCGCACACCGATTCTCTCCCAGCGGTTGACAAGTGTTCCGTGCGCGTCCTCGTCCCGGCGCGCCGGGTTCGGAACTCGCACGGGATCGCCAGAAGGCAACAACTGTTGTCGGCGGAGCCCCGGCAGTTGGGCTTGACGAGCCCCGATTCGGCGGAAGCGCCTCATGCGCATTTGCAAGTCGCTTGCCGAGTGGCGTGAAGCCCGAAAGCCGCTGACGGGCGACCTGGGTTTCGTGCCGACCATGGGCGCCCTGCACGACGGGCATGCATCGTTGCTGCGGCGCTGTGTTGCAGAGAACGACGTCACCGCCGCGAGTATCTACATCAATCCGACCCAATTCGACGATCCCGACGATCTGGCCGCCTACCCCGCGGACATGAGCGACGACCTGACGCTGTGCGAGGCACTGGGCGTCGACCTGGTGCTGGTCCCGACGCGCGAGGAGATCTACGCCGACGACTATCGCTATCGGGTGGAAGAAACCGAGTTCAGTCGCGAACTCTGCGGCGCCCATCGGCCGGGCCATTTCACCGGTGTGCTCACCGTGGTGATGCGGCTCCTGAATCTGGTGCGGCCGCGCCGTGCCTACTTCGGCACCAAGGACTACCAGCAGTGCCTGCTGGTTCGCGGCATGGTGGACGCATTCTTCATGGATGTGGAAATCGTCGCCTGCGAGACCGTTCGCGAAGACGACGGTCTGGCGATGAGTTCTCGCAACGCCCTGCTCACGACCGAGAGCCGCAGGTTGGCGGCCGAACTCAACCGGACGCTGCGCAACGGAGGCTCCGACCGGGCAATAGCCGAAGAACTCGAACAGCTCGGTTTCGCCGTCGACTACATCGTTTCCCGCGACGGCCGCCGATTCGCTGCGGTATCGGTACCGGGGCGAACGGGCTCGGTAAGGCTCATCGACAACGTCGAACTGGCCGGCGACTGAATCCGCCAACCTGGGGAACCGTTCCATCGACCTTGCTTGGAGAACCGGAATGCGGTACCTGCATCCGGGGCGCCGCAAACGCGCACCGCACATCGATTCTCTCCCTGTGGTCGTCAGGTTTTTCCTGCACCTCTGCGGCCCGGTGCGCGGGAGCCAGGTGCGCCGTTCAGGATGGGCCGGGGCGTGGCAGTGCCCGTTCGTCGAGCCTGGCATCGGCGATCGATTCGGGTGATTCATCGAAATGGCGGCCCGCCGGCAGCTTATAATCGCCGGGTATTCAGGAAGAAAACAGCATGTTCGATAGCCTTACCGAGCGCCTGAGCGGCACCTTGCGCGGTCTCACCGGCAAGGCGCGCCTGTCGGAGGAGAACGTTGCCGCGGCGATGCGGGATGTGCGCATGGCGCTGCTCGAAGCCGATGTTGCGTTGCCTGTGGTGCGGTCGTTCACCGAAAAGGTGCGTGCCCGGGCACTCGGCCAGACGGTCGGGGCGGCGCTGAACCCCGGGGAAGCCTTCGTCAAGATCGTCCACGAGGAACTGATCGACGTCATGGGCCGGGCCAACGATGCGCTGAACCTGGCGTCGACGCCACCGGCCGTGGTGCTGATGGCGGGGTTGCAGGGGTCGGGCAAGACCACCACGGCTGCCAAGCTTGCGCACTTTCTGAAGGAACGCCAGCGCCGGAAGGTGGCTCTGGTCAGCGCCGATGTCTATCGGCCGGCAGCCATCGAGCAGTTGCAGACCCTGGCCGGCGACGTCGGCGCTCGCTTCATCGCTTCGTCTGCGGAGGAAGCCCCGGTTGCCATTGCCACCCGCGCCGTGGAAGACGCGAGACGGCAACTCGATGACGTGCTGATCGTCGACACCGCCGGCCGGCTGTCGGTCGATCGGGAAATGATGAGCGAAATCGGCGAGCTGCAGCAGACGTTGCAGCCGGTCGAGACGCTGTTCGTGGTGGATGCCATGACCGGCCAGGATGCCGCCGTTACTGCCAAGGCGTTCGACGAGGCCCTCGACCTCACCGGGGTGATTCTCGCCAAGGCGGACGGTGATGCCCGGGGCGGCGCCGCCCTGTCGGTTCGCTTCGTCACCGGCAAGCCCATCAAGTTCATCGGCATGGGCGAACAACCGGACGCCCTGGAGCCGTTTCACCCCGACCGGCTGGCATCGCGGATTCTGGGCATGGGTGACCTGCTCAGCCTGATCGAGGAAGCGGAACGCAAGGTCGACCGGCGCAAGGCCGACCGCCTGGCCAGAAAACTGAGCCGGGGCAAGCGCTTCGATCTGGAGGATTTCCGCGAGCAGCTCCGGCAGATGGCGAACATGGGCGGAGTCGGCAATCTGCTGGAAAAGCTGCCCGGAGCCCGGAACTTGCCGCCCCAGGCGCAGTCCCGGCTCGACGATGGGTTGTTCCGGCGATTCGGCGTGATCATCGACTCCATGACGCCCCGGGAGCGGCGCTTTCCGGATGTCATCGACGGCTCGCGCAAACAGCGCATTGCCCGGGGCAGCGGTACCCAGGTCACCGACGTGAACCGCTTGCTCAAGCAGCACCGCCAGATGCAGAAAACGATGAAGAAAGTCACCCGCAAGGGGGGCATGCAGAAGGCCATGCGCGGCTTGCAGGGCGTACGGGCACATCCGCAGATGCGGCGCCGATAGCCGGGGCTGCTCTCGACGCGCTCGCGACGAAACCTGGTGACGGATGCGGGCCGGGCCTGAATCCGTCCGTTGATTGCGGCGGTGTCGGTGCGCAAGAATCGCGCCGGGCTTGTGGTTTTCCCCGGGACGCGCGATTAGAATACCGCGCCTTTCGTTCGAGGGACCGCACAACATGGTGACGATTCGGCTGGCGCGCCACGGCGCCAAGAAGAATCCGTTCTATCACGTCACGGTGACCGACCGCGCGTCGGCGCGGGACGGCCGCTTCATCGAACGGGTGGGGTTCTTCAATCCGGTGGCCAGGGGGCACAGCGAGCGCTTGCGCATCGATCTCGACCGGGTGGAGCATTGGCTCTCCGTGGGCGCCCAGCCCTCGGAGCGGGTGCGCAATCTGATCAAGCAGGCGCGTGCCGACGAAGCCGCTCTTGCCTCCGGCGCCGTTGCCGATACCGAAGCTCCGGCCCCCGCCGATACCGCGGAGGGCACGGAAGAAACACCGGCCGCCGACGCAGCGGTTGTCGAAGAGAATGGGGCGATCGAAGCGTCTGCGGCAGAGGCTGCAAGTGAATCGAGTGCCGCTGACGACACGGCCGCGACAGCAACCGCAGAGGCCGCCGAGGATGTCGATGCCTCCGCTGCCGCTGACGAGGCCGGCGGCACAGACGACGAATCCGGGGGTACCGACGACGAGGCAGCGCCCACTGCAGAGGATGAAGCGGCTGGCGACAGCAAGGCCGGATAGCGCGCATCCGTCACCAACTTGCGTCGCGAGGGCGAGTGCATCGGCGTCGGCGGCAGGAAGTTGGTGACGGATGCGGACTAACCCAATCTCCAGCGACGCCGACGAACCCGTAATCGTCGGCCGCCTCGGCGGTGCCCATGGCGTTCGTGGCTGGGTGCGTATCGCATCCTATACCCAACCGCCCGAAAACCTTTTGCACTACAAGCCCTGGTTCCTGCAACACTCCGGGGTGTGGCAACCTGTCGACTTGCTCGAGATTCGACCCCACGGCGATGGCTTCGTGGCGCGGCTTTCCGGCATCGACGACCGGGACGCGGCCCTCGCGGCCGGCGGCTGTCGCATCGGCGTGCCGGCGGGCAGCTTTCCGGCGACCGAACCCGGCGAATACTATTGGCGCGACCTGGTCGGTCTCGAAGTGATCAACAGCGACGGTTCGGTGCTCGGAAGCGTCGAGCGGCTGATCGAAACCGGCGCTCACGATGTGCTGGTCGTCGGCGGCGAGCGGGAAAGGATGATTCCCTTTGTGTCGCGCTACGTGACCCGGGTCGTTTTGGAAGACGGGCTGCTACAGGTCGACTGGTTGGATTTCGACTGAGATGTGGGTCGGCGTCGTCAGCCTGTTTCCTGAACTGATCGAAAGCATCGCGGCGGTCGGCGTACTTGGCCGTGCCGTTCGGCAGGGCGGTCTCTCCATCGAGGTTTTCAACCCGCGGGTCCACGCCGCCGACCGTCACGGCACCGTGGACGACCGCCCCTACGGCGGCGGCCCCGGTATGGTGATGATGGCCGAACCGCTGTTGGCAAGCATCGAAGAGGCAAAGTCCAAGGCGCCTTCGCCGGCCAGGGTGATCTGCCTGTCTCCTCAGGGAACGCGCCTCGACCAGGCCGGGGTGGAGCGGTTCGCCGCCGAGAGCAGTCTCGTATTGGTGAGCGGCCGGTACGAGGGAATCGACGAGCGGGTGCTGCAACTCGCTGTCGACGAAGAAGTGTCCATCGGCGACTATGTTCTGGCCGGCGGGGAACTGCCGGCGATGGTGCTCGTCGATGCAATCAGTCGCCTGCTGCCCGGGACGCTCGGCAACAGCGAATCGGCACTGTGCGAATCGCACCTTGATGGATTGCTCGAATATCCGCACTATACGCGCCCCGAGACGGTCGCCGGCCAGAATGTGCCGGCGGTGCTGCTGAGCGGCGACCATGCCGCAATCGCCGATTGGCGCCGTGCCCAGGCGCTCGGGCGAACCTGGCAGCGCCGCCCCGACCTGCTCGTGCGCAGGCAGCTTGCAGACCGGGATTCGGCGCTGCTGGCGGCGCAATTGAAGGGCCCGGACGTGGAGACGAACGATGCGTAGAAACAGAATTCTCGAAGAACTCGAAAGCGAACAGCTGAAGACCGACATCCCCGACTTCTCGGCAGGAGACACCCTCGTGGTGCAGGTCAGGGTGCGCGAAGGCGTTCGCGAGCGCCTGCAGGCCTTCGAAGGCGTCGTCATCGCCAAGCGCAACCGCGGTCTGAATTCCTCGTTCACGTTGCGCAAGATTTCCCATGGTGTGGGTGTGGAACGCACCTTTCAGGCGCACAGCCCGCTCATTGCATCGATCACCGTCAAACGCCGTGGCGATGTGCGCAAAGCCAAGCTCTACTATCTGCGCGAGCGTTCGGGACGCGCCGCGCGCATCAAAGAGAAGGTGTGACCCGAAACCGGGGCTCGGCAGACAGCGGCGGCCAGTCGCCGCCGCAGACTGCCGGCGCAACATCCGACACGCCCGCCATCGATCGCTACATCGACGAGGTCTGGCTCGAGAAAGGGCTGAGCGAGAATACCCTTGCGGCGTATCGTCGCGACCTCGAATCCCTGGCACGGGAAGTGGACAAGGACCTGCTCGAGGTCGAGGAGCCGGATCTCCTGAGCGTGCTGGCCAGGCGTTACGAGGGCGGCTACCGGGCCACGAGTTCGGCGCGCTGGCTGTCGTGCATCAAGGGGTTCTACCGTCACAACGTGGCCCGGGGCAGGATGCCCAGCGACCCGGCGGCACACATCGAACACCCGGCTCTTGGCAGGCCGTTACCCGGATCGTTGTCGGAAAGCCAGGTGGTCGCCCTGTTGCAAGCACCGGATACGGATACGGCCATCGGCCTTCGCGACCGGGCCATGCTCGAACTGCTTTATGCCACGGGCCTGCGCATCTCGGAACTCGTCTCGCTGGGTACCGCTTCGCTCAATCTTCGCCAGGGCATCGTCCGAACGGTGGGCAAGGGCGGCAAGGAGCGGCTCGTGCCGGTGGGTGAGGAAGCTTTGGACTGGGTCGAACGTTTCGTTCGCGACGGCCGCCGCGAACTGTCCGGCGAGCGTACCGAGGCGCTGTTTCCGAGCCGCCGCGGGCGGGCCATGACCCGGCAGACGTTCTGGTACGCGGTGAAGCGCTACGCATTGAAGGCCGGGATTTACGTTCCCATATCTCCGCACACCCTGCGGCACGCGTTCGCGACCCACCTGTTGAACCATGGGGCCGATCTGCGGGCCGTGCAGATGATGCTCGGCCATGCGGATCTTTCCACGACGCAGATTTATACCCACGTTGCTCAGGCACGACTGAAAGACCTGCACCAAACCCATCACCCGCGCGGTTGAGTCGCCACCGGTCGGGCGAAGCCCGAGCCGAAGCACTGCTTCGGCAGGTGGCGACGCCCCGCAACTGGTTGCGGGGCCAGCTGTCACGCCCACCGGGTAGTCGAACGTTACGAAGCGGTGAGCCGAGCCGAAGCACTGCTTCGGCAGGTGGCGACGCCCCGCAACTGGTTGCGGGGCCAGCTGTTTCAGACACCGGGCAGACGACCGTTGCGAAGTGGTGAGCCGAGCCGAAGCACTGCTTCGGCGTCCGCAGCAGGAAGTTGGTGACGGATTCGGGCT
Source organism: Candidatus Azophilus sp. (assembly GCA_965221465.1). Taxonomy (GTDB): domain Bacteria; phylum Pseudomonadota; class Gammaproteobacteria; order Pseudomonadales; family Azotimanducaceae; genus Azophilus. The sequence goes on along the minus strand of OZ244892.1, from coordinate 2,354,269 downwards.
AAAATCCGAGTTTGCGCGGCCGGACCGTCGTCGGCTGCCTGTTCCGCTCGAGAGGCTTCAATGACCCGATACGCCCGTCTGCTCCCGTTCCTGCTTGCGACCGCCGTTGCAGCGCCGATGCTGCAGGCGGCCCCGGGCGACGCGCTCGTCGCCAGGCTGAACGAACTGCAGCCCAATCTGCCCATTGCATCGGTGGCGGAGACGGCGTTCGACGGGATGCTGGCCATCGAACTCGAAGACGGCAATGTGCTCTACGGCACCGCCGACGGCCGGTTCCTGTTCACGGGCGACATGTACTCGCTGCAAGGCAGGGGAATCGTCAATCTCACCGACTCGATTCGGGCCGAGAAGCGGCGTGAGTTGCTCGCAAGTGTCGGCAAGAACGAAATGATCGTGTTTTCCCCGGAGGGCGAACCCAAGGCCCACGTCAACGTCTTTACCGACGTGGATTGCGGGTACTGCCGCAAGCTGCACCAGGAGATGACAGAGATCAACGCGCTGGGCGTCGAAGTACGTTACCTGGCCTTTCCCCGCGCGGGCGTGGGTTCCGGTTCCTACGACAAGACCGTCTCGGCCTGGTGCTCGAGTGACCCGCATCGGGCCATCACCGAACTGAAGATGGGAAACAGCATTCCACCACGGTCCTGCCCCAACCCGGTAGGCGCGCAGATGGAACTCGGCAAGCGGATCGGCGTTTCCGGAACGCCGGCGCTCGTGACCGAAGACGGCCGTCTGATCCCGGGGTATCTACCGGCGGAAGAGCTTGCCCGGGCACTCGGGCTGTAACCGGGGCCGTGCCTTGCAACCGTTGCGTATCGGCATTGCCGGCCTGGGAACCGTTGCTCGAAGCGTCGTCGATCTGCTGACGACAGCAAGCGCTCAAGTCGAGCGTCAAGCCGGCCGCCCGTTGACGCTGGCCAGGGTCGCCAGCCGAACCCCGCGTCCGCAGATTGAACTCATGGGCGCTCGTTTTTCCACCGATCTCGAGTCCCTGCACGGTTCGGATGTGGATGTGGTGGTCGAACTGATCGGCGGCGAGGATCGGGCGCTTCGCCTGGTGCGGGATGCGTTGGCGCGTCGGCAACCGGTGGTGACGGCAAACAAGGCAATCATCGCCCGTCATGGTGACGAGCTGCTTGCAACCGCCGATAAGCAGGGGGTGGGTCTCGGCTTCGAGGCCGCCGTCGCCGGTGGCATTCCGATTATCGGGGCGCTGACCCGGGGGCTTGCGGCCAGCCCGGTGCAAACGGTTGCCGGCATCATCAACGGCACGTCGAACTACATATTGACGGCCATGACGGAACAGGGTTCGACCTTCGCGGATGCCCTGGCGGCGGCACAGCAACTCGGCTACGCGGAAGCCGATCCGACCTTCGACGTGGAGGGCATCGATGCGGCGCACAAGCTCTCGATACTCGCGGCGCTCGCCTTCGACGTGGAATTCGGCATGGAAGGCATCTTCACGGAAGGCATTGCCGGCATCACCGCGGAAGACATCGGGTATGCCGCCGAACTGGGCTACGGCATCAAGCACCTGGGTATCGCGCGCCGGGGCGAAGACGGCATCGAGGCCCGCGTGCATCCGACGCTCGTCCCCGAAGCCGGCATGCTGGCGCAGGTCCGCGGCGTCATGAACGCGGTTCTGGTGGAGAGCGATGCGGCCGGACCGGCCCTGTTCCACGGCGCCGGGGCAGGTGGTGCACCGACTGCGTCTTCGGTGGTCGCCGATCTGATTGCCATTGCCCGGGGAGAGATGCCGGCGTACCGCTCGGGGCAGCTAAAGCGTCGGACCATTCCCATGGGCGACATCCGGTCAGCCTTCTACCTGCGCATACCGGCCCGGGATGCACCGGGCGTATTCGGCAAGGTGGCCAGGATTCTCGGCGATCGAAAAATCAGCATCGAAGGCGCCGTGCAACGCGAACGGGCCGTGCGCATCAATGGCGGCAGTGACCGATCGTCCTGGGTGCCGATCGTCATTCTGACCGACAGCGTTCGCCAGGCAGTGATCGACGCGGCCATTGCCGAGGTGCAGGCCGTGCCGGAAGTCGTCGGCGAGATCAGGTGCCTGCGGGTGGAGCATTTCGACTGACCGTTGTCTTGTCACACGCCGATTCGCCATTGGCGATACTCGAGCGAGACGGCCCCCTGCCGGATCTGCCCGGCGTTCCCGATTTGTTGCGCAGGGTGTACGGCAATCGCGGCGTCACCGCCGCAGACGAACTGCAACGGTCGCTGCAGGGGCTCGCGGACCCGGCGCCGATGCGGGATATCGACAGGGCGGCAGACCGGATCGCACGAGCGGTGCGGCAGGGCGAGCGCATTCTGTTCGTCGGCGACTTCGATGCCGACGGCGCGACATCGGTGGCTCTCGGCGTATCGGTTCTGCATGCCTTCGGCGCCGAGCAGGTCGACTTCGTGGTGCCGAACCGCTTCGAGTTCGGTTATGGCCTCTCGCCGGAAATCGTGCGGGTGGCGTTGGCCAGGAACCCGGACCTGCTGGTCACGGTGGACAATGGCGTCTCCAGTGTCGACGGAGTCGAGCGGGCCAACGCTGCCGGCGTCGATGTCATCGTCACCGATCACCACCTGCCGGGCAGCGAGCTGCCGCCCGCATACGCCATCGTCAACCCCAACGTGCCGGGATGCGGTTTTTCCAGCAAGGCCCTTGCCGGCGTGGGCGTCATCTACTTCGTGCTCGCCCGCGTGCGCCGCATGCTGCGCGAGTCGCGCTGGTTCGACGAGCGCGGGCTGAACCTGCCCAACCTTGCCGATTGGCTCGACCTGGTTGCCCTGGGTACGGTCGCCGACGTGGTGCCCCTGGACCGGAACAATCGCACCCTGGTTCACCAGGGCCTGATGCGCATGCGCAGGGGCCGGTGCCGGCCGGGCATCCAGGCACTGGCCGAAGTTTCCCGAAGGAGCCTCGCCGGGATGCGGGCGTCGGACCTGGGTTTCTACATCGGCCCCAGGCTGAATGCCGCCGGACGCCTGGAAGACATGTCGCTCGGCATCCGCTGCCTGCTGGCGGAATCCCTCGACGCGGCACGACGGCACGCAGCGGCCCTGGACGAACTGAATCGAACCCGGCGGAAACTGCAGGAGGCCATGGTCGCGGAGGCGGAACTGATCGTGAACGATCGGGCAAGTGCCGTGGACGACTGCTACGGGGTATCCGTGTTCGACCCCGGTTGGCACCAGGGCATCGTCGGCATCGTCGCGGGTCGCCTGCGTGAACGCATCAACCGGCCCGTTGTCGCCTTCGCGCCTGCCGGCGAATCGGACCCGCAGGCGTTGCGGGGTTCGGCGCGCTCCGTGCCGGACTTGCATATCCGCGACACGCTCGATTCCCTGGCCGGCAGCAATCCGGGATTGCTCGCCAGGTTCGGTGGCCACGCCATGGCCGCAGGGCTCTCCATCCGGCGCGTCCATTACGAGCGGTTCGCGCAAGCCTTCGACCGCGCCGTCCGCGACCGCCTGCCGGCGTCGGCATTGCAGGCCAGCGTCGAAACCGACGGGCAGCTCGCGGCTTCCGAGATCTCGCTGGAGAACGCGATCCGTCTCGCCGAGGGGGGCCCCTGGGGGCAGGCGTTCCCGGAGCCCTCGTTCCACGGTGAATTCGACATCGTCAACCAGCGCGTGGTGGGCGAGACACACCTGAAGCTCGTTCTCAAGACCGGCGATCGGCTCGTCGATGCCATCGCCTTCGATCAGCCGCCGCTACCCGACGCCGACCGTCTGCACGCAGTCTACAGACTGGATGTCGATGACTACGGCGACGCGCCGACGGTGCAACTGCGCCTCGAGCACGTGCAGGCGCGCGGGTGACGACAACCCGGTCGTCCGCGGCAGAAAGCTGGCGCGATCAGCGAGTTTCGACCCCCGCGCGCCGGGACGAGGACGCGCAAGGAACACCTGACAACCCCTGGGAGAGAACCGGTGTGCGGTGCGTGTATGCGGCGCTGTTGAGGCTTGTCTGTTTAATCTCCCCACGTGGACCCCTGTTAAGCTCCACCTCGGTGGACCCTTGGGATGGGTCCACCCGCCGCCGGTCGAGACCGGCGACGGGGGCGGTGGCGGACCGTTTGAGGCTAGGCCTTAGGGGCCGTGCACGAGTTTGGTCGCCACCGTCGTTTCCCGACGTCCTGAATGGATACGTGGGCATAAAGGCCCGAATGACAAGCCCAGGAGCCAAGAAACTATGAATGATCATACCCGTAATACCGTGGGGGTGGATATCTCCAAATTGCATCTCGATGCCTACCGACACTCGGACGGCGAGGCGACGCGATTCGCGAACAGCACCACCGGGTTCGACGCCCTGGCGCAGTGGGTGGGACCCTCCGTGGACTGCGTGGTCTACGAGTCCACCGGGCCGTGGCACCGCGCCTTCGAGGAGGCGTTGGCCGAGCGGCTGCCGCTGTCGCGAGTGAACGCCAAGTGGGCGCGGCGCTTCGCCCAGGCGCAAGGCCAGGAAGCCAAGACGGATGCGGTGGACGCCCGCGTCCTGGCGCAGATGGGCGCGGCGATTGAGTTGCGACCGCTGCAGTTGGCGTCGCCGACGCGGCGCGATCTGGACGAACTGCACACGGCTCGGGATGGGCTGATCAAGGACCGTACGGCGGCGCTGAACCGACAGAAGCACGTCCGTTATGCGCTGTTGAAGCGACAGTTGCGCAACCGGCTGAAGCAAATCGATCGGCAAATCAAGGCGTTGGACGCCGAGGTCGCAAAGTTGATCGCCGACGACACGGAGTTGGCGCGCCAGGCCGAGATACTGACCTCCATCCCGGGGATCGGGGCAGTCACCGCCGCCGGCCTGCTTGCGGACATGCCGGAGTTGGGTACCCTCGACAGCAAAGCGGTCGCCAGCCTGGCGGGGTTGGCGCCGGTCACTCGGGAGTCCGGGGCCTGGAAGGGGCGCAGCTATATCCGGGGTGGCCGGTTCAGGCCGCGGCGTCTGCTCTACATGGCGTCGGTCGCCGCGCTTCGTCACAACCCGGACTTCGCTCGCAAGTATCGAGAACTCCGGGAGCGCGGCAAGCCGTCGAAGGTGGCGCTCACCGCGATCATGCGCAAGATGCTGATACTGGCCAATGCGTTGCTGGCCCAGGATCGACTTTGGTCGCCGAAGCCGCTGGGTACGCCGGAGTGCGCACCGGCGTGAGTGTGTGGTGCCGGGCCGTTGCCCCTGGGGCCTCGGCGCAGGGAGCGTCAGCGACCGGAGTCGGGGCCCCAGGGGCAACGGCCCGGCGATTGACCCCCTCGTTCGGGGCGCTGGAACTGCCCACTGACACGGCATCGAATCACCTACTTGAGGAGCTGCACGAAGACACGGAAAAAATAGATTTGACAACATGGATACTTGTGCCTGCGCCTATCGTCGCGGTAAGCGCCGCCGCCTGGTGCGCCGCATGCACGTACCGCATACTGGTTCTCGGCGCCGGATCGAAGCCACGGCTCTCCACGTCAGTGAGTGCTTTAAAATCAATAACTTGAATATTTGTTTCATGCGAGCCAGGGGGATTGTCCACACCGTCGGCCGAGGGCAGCAAGCGGCCGGGGTCGGTGCGTCAACCGTCGCCTTCCGCCAGCCGGGAAATGCCTGCGGCGAAAAACGGGGCAAACTTCTCCAGAACCGTTTCCAGGTCCGACGACCGGCACAGGCCGTCCGAGTACCGGTCGATCGCCTCGGTTTCGATCAGGGCGTAGTTTATGGAGCCCGCCAGAAAGCTCTGGGACCAGTAGATGTCTTCGGGGGCGGCATTGGGGAAACGCTTGCGGAGTATGTCGATCAACTCGAGGCTGACCGGGTTGAATGTTTCCATGTAGGTCTGTACGTAGGGCTCGGTGCGACGGGAGTTGGCGGCGCGGGCGAGCAATCGAATGTAGTTCTTCCATCCCGGCCCGCCGTTCAGGGACAGTTCGACGATGGGCCTGAAAAGTGCCCGGATGAGATCCGAAACCGGTACCGACGACCAGTCCCCGTCGCCCCGGGCGGACTGCAGGGATTCCCGAATGGGGTTGCAGTACTCCTCTGCCCGGCGCGTGATAACCGCGCGGTAAAGATCCAGCTTGGTCGGAAAGTAATAGCCCAGGAGCCCGAGGTGCACCCCGGACCGGTCGGCGATATCGCGCGTGGTGGCGCCGTAGAACCCCTTTTCCGAGAATACGCTTTCCGCCCCGTTCAGTATCGAGGCTCGGGAGTCCTTTCTGGACGTTGCCGCTTTATTGCTGCTTTCCTTGGTCATGGGTGCCCCTGCTCAAAGGGACCTGCCCGGCGGGTCGCAGTTTCGGTAGTCGTGCAACACCTGTTCGAAACGCCGTACCCGCGTCTGCCGGGCGACGGCCGGCGGCGCCTGAGGGTGGACGTCGCGGCCAGGGATCGATGGGTCCTCGCCGTTCATGGCCAGCGGATGCCCGACGATTTCACTCATGGCGCGACCCCGTCCCCGATTCCGTCCCGGGCACTCTAGCAGTAGCACGACCGCTTGTCGCCCTCACTACGTTTGTTCACGAACAGGTCGGGCTAGGCGACCGGCGCACAATCGGTCTATAGTCCGACAGGAACGATTCCGGGAGGACAGGGCGGGGCGATGCCGTGCCCGGCCGGAATGGGCATTCGGGAGCGAACCTTTCCGTTCGACTGCCCGGTTGGCGGACTTAAAGGAGAACAGAGGACGTGGCATACAGTACCGAACAGATCCGCAATATCGCCCTGGTGGGGCACAGCGGCGCCGGCAAGACCGAACTCACGGATGCTCTGCTGCACGGCGCCGGCAAGATTCCGCACAAGGGCTCCGTTGACGAGGGCACCACCGTTTCCGATGCCGACCCCCGCGAAAAGGAGCACCGGCATTCGCTCGAGACCGGGTTCTGTCACTTGGATCATGACGGCGTACACGTCAATCTGCTCGATACGCCGGGCCATCCCGACTTCGTCGGCCGGGCGCTCTCGGTGCTGCCGGCCGTCGAAACTGCCGCGGTGGTCGTGAATGCCGCAACCGGTGTCGAGACCATGACGCAGCGAACCATGGATGCGGCGGCCGGGCGACGCCTCTGCCGCATGGTGGTGGTCAACAGAATCGATGCGGAAGGCGCCGACACCGCCGCGGTGCTCGAGCAGATCCAGGAAGCGTTCGGCAGCGAATGCCTGCCGGTCAACCTGCCCGCAGGCAACGGGGCGAAGGTGGTCGATGTGTTCTTTCACGGCGACGGCGAGGAAACCGATCTCGGGTCGGTGGAAGACGCCCACGAGAAGATCGTCGACCAGGTGGTTGAAATGGACGACGACCTGATGGAGGTGTACCTCGAAGAAGGCGAGATAGCTCCCGAGCGGCTGCACGCGGCGTTCGAGCAGGCATTGCGCGACGGCCATCTCGTGCCGGTCTGTTTCGTGTCTGCGGCCACAGGCACCGGCATTGCGGAACTTCTCGACGTGATCGCCAGGCTGATGCCCTCACCCACCGAGGGCAATCCGCCGTCGTTCGTGACCGGGCGGGAGGCGAATCCGGTGACCTTGACACCGGACCCCGATGCCCACGCGGTCGCGCACGTTGTGAAGGTGGACATCGACCCGTTCCGCGGCCGCATGGCCATGTTGCGGGTGCACCAGGGAACGCTCCGGCGCGGCCGGCAGATTTTCGTCGGCGATGCCCGCAAGCCGCTGAAGATCAGTCATCTGCTCAAGCTGAACGGCGCCGACCACAGCGAGGTCGAGGCCGCGACCTGCGGTGACATCTGCGCCATCCCGCGGGCCGAGGATGTCTTCTTCAATGCCGTCCTGCACGATGACCACGATCAGGACGACACCCGCCTCGAATCCACCGCACTGCCGGAGCCCATGTACGGCCGGGCGATCAGTGCGGAATCCGATGCCCAGGCCCAGAAGGCGAACGAGGCGCTGTCGATGCTCTGCGCGGAAGATCCGACCTTGCGTCTCGACCACATTCCCGCCATGAACGAAACGGTGCTCGTCGGCATCGGCGAATTGCACCTGCGTCTCGCCCTCGACGAGGTGGCGGAGAAGTACGGGGTCAAGGTGTCGACATCGCTGCCGTCCATCGCCTATCGGGAGACCGTGACCGCGAAGGCGGAAGGGCACCACCGGCACAAGAAGCAGACCGGCGGGGCCGGGCAGTTCGGCGAGGTCTTCCTGCGTATCGAACCCTTGCCTCGCGGCGGCGGCTTCGAATTCGTCGACCAGGTTGTCGGCGGGGTGATCCCGTCGCAGTTCATTCCCGCGGTGGAGAAAGGCGTGCGCGAGGTACTGCAGGAGGGCGCAATCTCCGGTTACCCGCTGCAGGATGTGCGGGTGATCGTCCACGACGGCAAGCATCATTCGGTGGATTCGAAGGAAATCGCCTTCGTCCAGGCCGGCAAGCGGGCCTTCATCAATGCGGTGGAGAGCGCCAAGCCCATCGTCATGGAGCCGGTGGTCGACGTCAGTGTGGCCGTCCCCGAGAACTGCATGGGCGACGTGGCGGGCGATTTGTCGGGCATGCGCGGCTCGGTGAAGGGCACGAACGTGCTTCCGGGCGGCCGGCTGGAGGTGGTTGGCCAGGCGCCCCTGAAGGAGGTTCAGGACTATCACTCGCGGCTCAACTCGCTGTCCGGCGGCGAAGGCAGCTTCAGCATGACGTTCAGCCACTACGCCCCGCTACCGGCCCAAGAGCAGCAGGAACTGGTCAAGGCGTATCGGCACGATGGCGAATAGGTCGGGCCAAACAACCGGGGAGAACGTTTCGAAGCGTTTCTGAACCCGCGTGGAATCCGTTCGCTGCGCCGCGTCGATTTCACCGTTCCGGGTCAATTTCGTTCATTCGAGGTTAAACTTGTCGGTTTTGCGACCCAGGCAGGCATCGGCATGGCGGAGATTACCTCGATTCGTGAACGCCTCAGGCAACTGACGGAACGCACCACGGCACTCAGGGGGTATCTTTGACTTCGATGCCCGGGCCGCGCGTCTGCAGGAGGTAGAGCGGCAACTGGCCGACCCCGGCCTTTGGGAAGATCGGGAGAAGGCCAGGGACTTGTCGAAGGAACGGGCCAGGCTCGAGGAAACCGTTGCGACGCTCGGGCCGCTCCCCGAGAGCCTCGCCGAACACGGCGAACTCCTCGAACTGGCCGCCGAAGACGGCGATCAGGCGGCACTCGACGAGATCGACGGGGAACTCGACCCGCTCGAGAAACTGCTGGGCGAACTGGAGTTTCGGCGCATGTTCCACGGCGAGCAGGATGCCGCCAATGCGTTCGTGGACGTGCAGGCCGGCTCCGGCGGTACGGAAGCCCAGGACTGGGCGGAGATGCTGTTGCGCATGTACCTGAAGTGGGGAGAATCGCGGGGATTCGACATGCAGATCGTGGAGGTGTCGCCGGGTGAGGTGGCGGGAGTCAAGAGCGCGACGGTGCAGGTGAACGGCAGTTATGCATTCGGCTGGCTGCGCACCGAAACCGGGGTGCATCGATTGGTGCGCAAGTCGCCGTTCGATTCGGGAAACCGGCGGCACACCTCGTTCGCCTCGGTGTTCGTCTCGCCGGAGATCGAGGACGACATCGACATCGACATCAATCCGGCGGACGTGCGTGTCGATACCTACCGGGCGAGCGGCGCCGGCGGTCAGCACGTGAACACCACCGACTCGGCCATCCGGCTCACGCACCTGCCCACCGGAACCGTGGTGCAGTGTCAGAGCGAGCGCTCCCAGCACCAGAATCGCGATCGGGCGTTCAAGCAGCTCCGGGCCAAACTCTACGAACTCGAAATGCTGGCGCGCCGCGCCGAACAGGCGGCCATCGAGGAGCAGAAAGCCGATATCGGCTGGGGCAACCAGATTCGCTCCTATGTGCTCGATCAGTCCCGCGTCAAGGACCTCAGAACCAGCGTGGAACGCTCGGACCCGAGCGCCGTGCTGAACGGCGACATCGACGGGTTCATGGAGGCGAGCCTGAAGGCGGGGCTCTGATCGTGAGCGATCCGCGCAATATCGCCGAGAACCGCCGCGCCAAGCAGCGTCAGTGGCTGGCGGCGGGGGGCAGCTACGAGAACGGCTTCCGCCGCGAGGCGGAGGCGGGCGCCCTGCATGCCGAATACGAAGGTCACGACAAGGCTGCCCTGGAAGCCCGAGAGGTGCAGACTGCGGTTGCCGGGCGGGTCATGCTGCGGCGGGTGATGGGCAAGGCGAGCTTCGTCACCCTGCAGGATGTGAGCGGCCGCATCCAGTGCTATCTCACTCGCGACGACCTTGGCGCCGAAGCCTACGGCGCCGTGCGGTCGTTATGGGATATCGGCGACATCGTCGGCGTGCGCGGCCGGCTCATGCGAACCGACCGCGGCGAACTCACGGTGCGAGCCACCGACATCGTGCTCTTGAACAAGACGCTGAAGGCCTTGCCCGAGAAGTTCCATGGCCTCGCCGATCTCGAGACCCGCTATCGCCAGCGCCACGTCGATCTCATCGTCAACGAGGATTCGCGCCGGGTGTTCGAGGTGCGTTCGAGAATCGTGCGCGAGATTCGGGTGTTTTTCGAGGAACGCGGTTTCCTGGAAGTCGAAACGCCGATGATGCACGCCGTCCCCGGCGGCGCCCTCGCACGGCCCTTCGTCACCCATCACAACACCCTCGACCTCGACCTTTACCTGCGCGTCGCGCCGGAGCTTTTTCTGAAACGGCTGGTCGTCGGAGGGTTCGAGCGCGTTTTCGAGATCAACCGCAATTTCCGTAACGAGGGCATTTCCACGCGGCACAATCCCGAATTCACGATGCTCGAGTTCTATTGGGCGTATCGCGACTACCGGCAGCTCATGGCGTTGACGATGGAGTTGCTGCGCAAGGTCTGCACGAGCGTCATCGGCGCCACGTCCGTTTGCTACCAGGGCCGGGACATCGATTTCGGCAACGACTTCGAAGCCATGACCCTGGTGGAGTCGGTGCTGAAACACACCGACCTGACGGCATCGCAGGCAGAGGACGAAGAGGCGTTGCGCGCCTTGCTGAAAAGCAGGAACGTAGCGGTGGAGAACGACTGGGGTTTGGGCAAGCTGCAAATGGAAGCGTTCGAAGCCTGTGTCGAGAAACACCTCGTGCAACCGACATTCGTCACCCACTACCCCGCCGAGGTTTCCCCGTTGTCCCGCCGCAACGACGACGACCCGCGCTATACCGACCGTTTCGAGTTGTTTGTCGCCGGCCGCGAGATCGCCAACGGATTCAGCGAACTGAACGATCCGGACGACCAGGCCGAGCGGTTCCGCGCCCAGGCGGCCCGGGCCCGTGCCGGCGACCGCGAAGCCATGCACTTCGATGCCGACTACATCGAGGCCCTCGAAGTCGGCTTGCCGCCCACCGCCGGCGAGGGTGTAGGCATCGACCGGCTGGTCATGCTGCTGACCGATGCGCCGACCATCCGGGATGTTCTGCTGTTTCCCCTGATGCGGCCCCGTGCCCCGCTTGACGGCGAGGCGACGGAAAAGCCGGCGCGCGAACATGACTGAGGACGCCGGCGACCGGGTCCGGCTGGAGCCCTCCTGGAAGGCGGCCCTTGCCGACGAATTCGAGAAGCCCTACATGCAGCGGTTGCGGCAGTTCCTGTTGCAGGAAAAGCAGGCACGAAAGGTGATTTATCCCCGCGGGGAGCACATCTTTCACGCCCTCGATCTCACCCCCCTGGACGAGGTCAAGGTGGTCATCATCGGCCAGGACCCGTACCACGGACCGCGCCAGGCCCACGGGCTCTGCTTTTCCGTGCAACCGGGCATTTCCCTGCCGCCGTCGCTCGAGAACATATTCCAGGAAATAAACGACGACCTCGGCGCGCCCGGGCGCCGGCTGGACGGCAGCCGCGGCTGCCTGGACGCCTGGGCCCGTCAGGGTGTGCTGCTGTTGAACGCCGTACTCACCGTCGAGCGGGGTCGGGCCAACTCGCACCAGGGGCAGGGCTGGGAGTCTTTCACCGACGAGGTCGTGAAAGTGCTCGACAGCCGGCGCGATGGCCTGGTGTTCATGCTCTGGGGCAGCTACGCGCAACGCAAGGGCGCCATCGTCGACCGCGACCGGCACTGCGTGCTGACAGCGCCGCATCCATCGCCGCTGTCGGCGCACCGGGGTTTTTTCGGGTGCAGGCATTTTTCGCGCGCCAATGCCTGGCTCGAGAGCCGTGGGGTCGCCGCCATCGACTGGTTCGACGTAGGATAAGGCCGGTATGGACTTCGAACTGAACGAGCAACAACTGGCGTTCCGGGACGCTGCACGCCAGTTTGCGAGCAAGGAACTCGCACCCCATGCCGCCCGTTGGGACGAGACCGCAGAGTTTCCCCGGGAAACCCTCGCCAGGGCGGGGCAACTCGGTTTCTGCGGCCTGTACGCGCCCGAAGAAGCGGGCGGGTTGGGCCTGTCGCGCCTCGATGCCAGCATCGTCCTCGAAGAACTTGCCCGGGGTTGCACCTCGACGACGGCGTTCATCAGCATCCACAACATGACCACCTGGATGGTGGCCGCCTTTGCCAACGAGGAAACCCGGTCTGCCCTGTGCCCGCGCCTGACGGCCGGCGAGATGCTCGGCTCCTACTGCCTCACCGAACCCGGTGCCGGCAGCGATGCCGCCGCCCTGAAGTCCACGGCGACAAAAGCCGAAGGCGGTTATTTGTTGAACGGCACCAAGGCATTCATCTCGGGCGCCGGGGATACGGAGTTGCTGGTGGTGATGGCGCGCGTCGCCGATGCCTCCGGCGCCAGGCAAGGAGCGGCGGGCATCAGCGCGTTTGCCGTGGATGCCGACACGCCGGGCATTTCCTTCGGCCGCAAGGAAGCGAAGCTTGGCTGGAACAACCAGGCGACGCGTCAGGTCGTCTTCGACGACGTGATGGTGCCGGCCGCGCGGCTGCTCGGCGCCGAGGGCGAGGGGTTCAAGATCGCCATGCGCGGGCTCGACGGCGGACGAATCAACATTGCCGCCTGCTCCGTGGGCACCGCCCAGGCTGCCATCGAACAGTGCCGTTCCTACATGGGCCAGCGCCGCGCCTTCGGCCAGGCCATCGGCAGCTTTCAAGCGCTGCAGTTCAAGCTCGCCGACATGGCCACCAACGTGGTCGCATCGCGGCAGATGCTGCGCCTGGCCGCCTGGAAGCTCGACAACGGCGATGCGGATGCGACCGTCTACTGCGCCATGGCCAAGCGCTTCGCCACGGACCTCGGTTTCGACGTGTGCAACGAGGCCCTGCAGATCCACGGCGGCTACGGTTACATCAAGGAGTACCCCCTGGAGCGTTACCTGCGCGACACCCGGGTGCATCAGATCCTGGAAGGCACCAGCGAGATCATGCGCGTCATTGTGGCGCGGCGGTTGCTGCTCGACGGGGCCGGCGAAATTCTCTGACCACTGGAAAACCTCTGGAAATACGACATGACGAAGTCTCCATCGCAATTGCTGCAGATCGAGCAGCGCGACCACACCATGCTGATCACCATTGCCAATCCACCGGCCAATACCTGGAACGCGGACAGCCTCTGCGCGTTGCAGTCGGTCGTCGAGCAGTGCAATGCCGACCGCGATGTCTACGCCCTGGTAATCACCGGCCAGGGCGAGAAGTTCTTCTCTGCCGGGGCCGACCTGAATCTGTTCGCCGATGGCGACAAGTCGGTGGCACGCGCCATGGCCGGCAATTTCGGCGACGCCTTCGAAACGTTGGCAGGCTTCCGCGGCGTCAGCATCGCGGCGATCAACGGCTATGCCATGGGCGGCGGGCTCGAATGCGCCCTCGCTTGCGACATCCGCATTGCCGAATCCCATGCCCGGATGGCCTTGCCGGAAGCGACGGTGGGGCTCTTGCCCTGCGGCGGCGGCACCCAGAACCTGGCCTGGACGGTGGGCGAGGGATGGGCCAAGCGCATTGTCCTGTGCGGCGAGCGGGTGAATGCGGAGCGCGCCGCCGAGATCGGTCTGGTGGAGGAAGTCGTCGAAGCCGGCCAGGCATGCGAGCGCGCGCTGCAACTCGCAGAGTCCGTGGGCCGGCAGAGCCCGCCCGCGGTGACCGCCTGCAAGGGACTCATTCAGCATGCCCGGGCCGGCAACATCGCGGACGCCTACCAGACGGAGCGCGATGCGTTCGTCGACCTGTTCGACACCGAGGACCAGAAGGAAGGCGTCAATGCCTTTCTCGAGAAGCGGCCGCCGCATTGGGTCAACGGCTGATGGACAGGGCTCCGGGCGGCAGACCGGACGTTCTGATCGAGCAGCACCCCACCCCGGGCGGGCAGGTGGTGGCCCAGGTCACGCTCAACGTCGAGGCGACGCTTAATTCGCTGAGCCTGGCCATGGCGCATTCCATCGCTGCCGCCTTGCGTGCGTGGCGCGACGACGACCGGATCGCCTGCGTGCTGTTCTGTGGCGCCGGCGAGCGCGCCTTCTGTGCCGGGGGCGACATTCAGGCGTTGTATGCGGCCATGGCGAAGAATCACGCGGCCGGGGAGGTGGTCGATTCCTACCCATTCGAGTTCTTCGAACACGAGTATCGTCTCGACTACCTCATTCATACCTATCCGAAACCGGTTGTGGCAGTGGGCCACGGCGTGGTCATGGGCGGCGGCCTCGGCATCTACTCCGCAGCGCGCTATCGGCTGGTGACGGAAGCATCCCGCATTGCCTGCCCGGAGGTGACCATCGGCTTGTTTCCGGATGCCGGCGCCACCTGGCTGTTGCGCAACCTCGATGCGGCCGTCGCCCTGTACCTGGGTTGTACCGGAAGCCACATCAACGCTGCGGATGCGCTGGCGACAGGTATTGCCACGCTCTCCGTACCAGCGGCATCGCGCCAGGCCGTTGTTGCGGCGCTGACCGGGTTGGATTACGCCGGTGACGAGGCGGATTTCGAGCGGGTCGACGCGGCATTGGCGGCGCTGCCCCCGGCTTCCCTGCCGGACGCCCATGTGGGCGATGTGCCGGAGCGGCTGAGTCTGGAGGGCTCCTATGCCGACGTGGCGGCCCGCATCGCCGGGCTGGCCGGTACCAGCGACTGGGTAGACCGAGGCATTGCCACCATGCGGCGCGGTTGCCCGACTTCCGTGGGCGTTCTCATCGAGCAGCTTCGGCGCGCACCGCAACTGACCCTGGCCGACTGCTTCCGCCTGGAAATGACCGTGGCCACCCACTGCGCCCGGAACACGGATTTCGCCGAGGGGGTGCGGGCGCTGATCGTCGAAAAGGACAATCGGCCGCGATGGCGGTTCGGTGACCTCGACGGGCTCGATGCGCATCACGTGCTTGGGCATTTCGAAGCGCCCTGGCCACAAAACCCGCTGCACGACCTGGAGGAAGACGCATGACCACAGTTGCATTTGCAGGATTGGGCAACATGGGCGCCCCCATGGCCGCAAACCTGGCGGCGGCCGGCCACCGGCTGCGGGTTTACGACCTGGTGCCGGAACTGATGCAGGGGGTCGAGGGCGCTTTGCCGCAGGATTCCGCCGCGGCTGCTGCAGAGGGCGTCGAGGTTTTCATCAGCATGCTGCCCGCGGGCCGGCATGTGGCGAGCCTGTACCTCGGCGACGGGTCGGCTCCCGGGGTGCTGCAGAGCCTGCCGGCGGACGCCCTGGTCATCGACTGCAGCACAATCGACCCGGCGACCGCGCAGCAAGTGGCAGCCGCAGCTTCGGAACGAAGATTGAGCATGCTGGATGCCCCGGTCTCGGGCGGCACGGCGGGGGCGCAGAACGGGACACTCACCTTCATCGTCGGCGGGCCGGAGGCGGCGCTCGAGCGGGGGCGGCCGTTGTTCGATGTCATGGGCGCCAATGTCTTTCATGCCGGGGGCAACGGAGCGGGCCAGATCGCCAAGATATGCAACAACATGCTGCTGGCGATTCAGATGGCGGGTACGGCGGAAGCGCTGTCCCTCGGGGTGGACAACGGCCTCGACCCGGCGGTGCTCTCGGAGATCATGAAGCGCTCCTCCGGCGGCAACTGGGCTCTCAATCTCTACAACCCCTATCCCGGCGTCATGGACGGGGTGCCGGCGAGCCGCGGCTACGAAGGCGGCTTTCTCGTCGACCTGATGACCAAGGATCTCGGGCTCGCCATGGAAACGGCAGAGCAGTCGCGCAGTTCCGTGCCCATGGGGAGCCTGGCCAAGAACCTCTATCGGGTTCACGAGCAGGTCAACGATGCGGGGCGGCTCGATTTTTCCAGTATCCAGTGGCTCTACAAGCCGGAAATGGCGGGTGGAGGAGATTAGCGGCGGGGTCAGGCCGGTTGATGGAACCGGGTATCGGAGTCGGTGGAGGAGAACGGACCGGTTTGGTCGCGAACCAGTACGGCGAGCGCCTGGCCTGCTGCGTCGGTTCCCGCCGTTGCGACGACGGTGCCGACTTCCCGGCCGTTGGCTTGGATGGCGGCGCCGGGGGGTGGGGGCAGGCCGGTCCAGCTTAGCGCCGCGAGTTGACGCTTTACCTTGCCCCGGTGCTGTGCGCGGGCGACGACCTCCTGGCCGAGGTAGCAGCCTTTGGTGAAGCTGACCGCGCCGCGCTCGTCGAGGCCGAGCATCTGCGGCAGAAAGCGCCCGCTGGTGGCTGCCTCGATCCACACTTCGCGCCGTTCGATCAGCGCTTCGTTCCAGGTTGTCCGTTCGAGATTCGGTTCGCTCTTCAGGATTTGTTCGGCGGTTTGCTCATCGACGACGAACAAGTGCCGGTCGTCGTCGAGCTGCCCGCCCCGGGGCGGGTCGAACTGCCCTGCTCGGGGCTCGGCGCGCAAGGCCCCGATCACTGTGGATGGCAGTTCCGATGCGGCCGTTTTCGAAAACGCCAGGTACGGACGCAGGAAATCCTGCACGATCGGGCACAGGGACCGGTGCATGACGAGCAATACCGCACTGTCCTCGAGCCATGCGTATCCCGTACACAGGACGCGGCCCTTGATGTTGCAGATGGCGGTGAATTGCGGCCTTTTGCCGAGTTCGGCCGTGTCGGTGGTGAGGTAACCCTGCAGGAAGCCGGCGGCGTCCGCGCCGTCGAATCCCAGGACGCCGCAGTCGTCGAGAAGGACGAGGCCGGCACCGGCGCCGCCTTGTGGTGTGAGAGATTGCGGTGGTTTTTCCGGGTGCATGTCGGACGCTGCCAGACGACTTGGGCGGATGATTGTTGCCCGCTTTGTTGCTAGTGTCGAGGGATGAGCGATGCGCATTTGAAGCTGAAAACGCAATCCGGTGACGGCAAGGTCCACTGGCGCAGCCGCAGGGGCATGCTGGAGGTGGAACTTGCCCTGGTGCCCTTTGCCCGCGAGCGTTTCCACGAGTTGTCGGCAACGGACCGGGAAGCCTACTCGCGCTTGCTGGAGCAGGATGACTGGACGATTCACGATTGGCTGCGCGGCGTTGCGCATCCGACTGACGAAGGGCTGAGCCGCATCGTTTCGCTGATTCGCGGGGCGCGAAGCGCAGACTGCGCCGATGTTGGTCAGCCTTGAAACCGGGCGTCTTCGTCGTCTCGAGTGGCTGCTGCACTGCGCGGTTGCGGTTGCAGGCGGGTGGTTCTGGTTCGGCAATGCGGGTGCGGCGTTACTCGGCTTGTGGGTCTTTCGGCAAAAGCCGCCAACGACGATGCAGTTGAGCATTCCGGTGCGGCCGAGGCGCATCAGGCTGTCGCGCTTTGCGGTAACGGTCTATTGGGGATGGCGCACCGCCCGGGTTTTCCGGGACGAGTTGGCGGAGGAGGACTACGCGCGGCTGCGGCGCGAATTGAAAGCCTCGGTATCCTGAGGGGCCGCCGCGGAATGAGCGGTCAAGGCGCCGCCGGCCTGACCAGGTCCAGGCGCTTTTCCGCACCCGGGAACAGAATCGTGTCTTCGGCCCGGTCCAGGGTTTGCGGATAGTCCAGGTTGAAATGCAGGCCGCGGCTTTCCCGGCGCTGCAGTGCGGAGTGGATGATCAGTTCGGCCACGTCGATCAGGTTGCGCAACTCGATGAGGTCGTTGCTGACCCGGTAGTGGCTGTAGAACTCGTGCACCTCCTGTTTTAGCAGGTCGACCCGGTGCAGCGCCCGGGTCAGGCGCTTGTTGGTTCGAACGATGCCGACGTAGTTCCACATGAAGCGGCGCAGTTCGTCCCAGTTGTGGGCGAGGATCACGTCTTCGTCGGAATCGGTGACCTGGGTCTCGTCCCAGTGGGGAAGCCGTACCGCGTCGAAGGGACGGTCGAGTTGCCCCCGTATCTGCTCCGCTGCCACATCGGCGAACACCAGGCATTCCAGCAGCGAGTTGCTCGCCAGCCGGTTGGCGCCGTGCACCCCGGTGCAGCTCACTTCGCCGATGGCGTAGAGCCCCGGCACGTCGGTCTGGCCGTGGCGGTCAACGAGCACGCCGCCGCAGGTGTAGTGAGCGGCGGGCACGACGGGAATGGGTTCGGAGGCGATGTCGATGCCGAAGCGGCGGCAGCGTTCTGAGATCGTGGGGAAGTGTTCCAGCACGAACTGCCTCGGACGGTGACTGATGTCGAGATAAATGCAGTCGGCGCCGAGCCGCTTCATCTCGTGATCGATCGCGCGGGCCACGATATCCCTGGGAGCGAGTTCCGCCCGGGCATCGAACGCGTCCATGAAGCGGTTGCCGTCGGGCAGCGTCAGTATTCCGCCTTCGCCGCGCACCGCCTCGGAAATCAGGAACGACTTGGCGTGGGGGTGATACAGACAGGTGGGATGAAACTGGTTGAACTCCATGTTGGCGATGCGGCAACCGGCGCGCCAGGCCATGGCGATGCCGTCGCCGGTGGAACTGTCCGGATTGCTGGTGTAGAGATAGACCTTGCTTGCGCCCCCGGTGGCGAGAATGACGAAACGGGCCTGGAAGACCTCGACGCGCCCGGTGGTGCGGTTCAGCACGTAGGCGCCGGCGCAGCGGTTGGCGTAACGTCCGAGGCGGCTCAGATTGATCAGGTCGATGGCGACCCGGTCGTCCAACAGATCGATGTTTGGCGCGTCGAGCACCCGCTCCGTCAAGCGGGTGACGATCGCTTCGCCGGTGGCGTCGGCAACGTGCAGCACGCGCCGGAAGCGGTGCCCGCCCTCGCGGGTCAGGTGGTATTCGTTGTCGGCGCGGTCGAAGGCGACGCCCTGCTCTGCGAGACGGCCAATGGCGGCAGGGGCGCCGGCGACGGTGAATTCGACGATCTCACGGTCGCATAGCCCGGCTCCGGCGGAAAGGGTATCTTCCACGTGCGATTCGAAGCTGTCCTCCGGGTTCGTGACTGCCGCCACGCCGCCCTGCGCCCAGTGGGAGGAACCGCTGTCGACGCTGCCCTTGCACAGTACGGTTACGCGGGCGTGGGGCGCGAGGTGCAATGCCGCCGACAGGCCGGCGGCGCCGCCTCCGATAATGAGGACGTCGGTGGAGAAGCGCTGTGTCACGATCGCTTTGCGGTCAGGAATCTGGCCCTGTTGGCGTTCGATTATAGAACGACTCGCATCGCAGCCGGCCCATCGGATTGCGCCGCCGGTTGTGTTCGGAGCGGATTTCTGAAAGCCTTCGGTGCCATGCCCCGGCCCGGTAGCAAAGCAGCACTGAATCCCACGGGACAACGCGACGGGTGTTCTGCATGTCGGGGCTGCTCGATAGCGATGGCCGTTCAGCCTCCGGCGGTGTCCGGCTGGCGCCTCAACGTGGCGGCGGGCGTCTGCCTGGGGATTCCCGTTGCCCTGCTGCTTGCCGGGGGCTGGCTTGTCGCTACACTGGGAGCCGGCCGGGCCTGGTGGGCGATCCTGTTGTTTGTGGGTGCGTCCGCCACGGTAGCCCGCGTGGGTTCGCGGTTGGACGCCTGGCTGGCAAAGGATTCTGCATGAGGACACTGGAATGAAAGGGGCATTATTCGCCATGGCCGGTCTGGCGATGGCGGGCAGCGCGGCGGCCGTCGAACTGCCTGACTTTACAGGGCTGGTGGAAGCGCACTCGGCGTCGGTGGTCAACATCAGCACCGAGCGCCGGGTACAACAGCCGTCGCGGCGCCCCGAGGAACTCGAAGACCTGTTCCGGCGATTCTTCCCGGGGCCGGGTGTTCCGCAACCCGACGCTCCCCGCCAATCCCAGGGTTCCGGCTTCGTCATCACGAGCGACGGTTACATATTGACGAACAATCACGTGGTGGGGCAGGCCGACGAGGTGGTGGTGCGCTTGAGCGACCGCCGCGAACTCGATGCCACCGTGGTGGGCGCCGACCCCGGGTCGGACCTGGCCATCCTGAAAGTGGAGGCCGAAAACCTGCAACCGGTGACGATCGGCAGTTCCGCCGACCTCAAGGTGGGCGAATGGGTGCTGGCCATCGGGTCGCCCTTCGGTTTCGAGTATTCGGTGACCGCGGGTATCGTCAGCGGCAAGGGGCGCAGCTTGCGGAACGAGAACTACGTGCCGTTCATTCAGTCGGACGTCGCCATCAACCCGGGCAATTCCGGGGGCCCGCTCTTCAATCTCGATGGCGAGGTCGTGGGTATCAATTCACAGATCTACTCCAGTTCGGGGGGCTACATGGGGATGTCGTTCGCCGTTCCCATCGACGTGGCCATGGAAGTTGCCGATCAATTGAAGAGCTCGGGACGGGTTTCCAGAGGCTGGCTCGGCGTGGAGATTCAGCAGGTCAACCGCGAGCTTGCCGAGAGCTTCGGGCTCGAACAGCCCCGGGGAGCGCTGATTACCCGGGTCTTCCCCGACAGCCCGGGCGAAAAGGGCGGCTTGCTGGCCGGCGACATCATTACCGAGTTCAACGGCCAGGGCATCGATCGTTGGGAAGAACTGCCGCACTACGTCGGCCGCGCCGCGCCGGAGAGCCAGGCAAGAATCGGCCTGGTGCGCGAAGGCGCGAAGATGACGCTCGAACTCGAAATCGGCGAGTTGCCCGACGCCACGCTGGCACAGCGCGCCCCGGGAGGCTCCGAACCGTCGGAACTGGGTCTCGTCGTCGAGGCGCTGCCGGATGCGACGCGCGAGCGATTGAACCTGGATGGCGGTGTCGTGGTGGTGCGCTCCGAAGGGCCGGCCAGCGAGGCCGGGATAAGGCAACGCGACATCATCACCAAGCTCGACAACAAAACCGTGGACAGCCTCGAACGCTTCGACGAGATCGCCAAGTCACTGCCGCGGGGCCGCAGCGTCTCGGTGTTGATCGTTCGCGGAGAACGGCCGCTGTTCGTTCCGTTGAAGGTACCCGAGTAGCCCGAGGCGCCAAGCCTCCCCTTTGCGGGCTGACTTGCCCGGACGAAAGGCGCAAGCAACAAAGGCTCGCTGGGAGAGAACCGGTGTGCGGTGCGTGTATGCGGCGCTGTTCGGGCTCGCGCTTGCGCCTATCGTAGCGGTAAGCGCCGCCGCTTGGTGCGCCGCATGCACGTACCGCATACCGGTTCTCGGAGCCGGATCGAAGGAACGATTCCTCACGTTAACGAATTCAATAAAATCAATGACTTGGGAACTATGTCCCATTGGAGGCGGACTGCTGTACACGTAAGTGCTTGCGCTGCTATTGGCGGCCACAGTTCCTCCGTTGGCTTGAAACGGGGCTTTCATCTACACTCGCCGCCGCTTTTATGCCGGGTATGACCCCAGTTGCAGAGCCTCGATCACATTCGCAACTTTTCCATCATCGCGCACATCGACCACGGCAAGTCGACCCTGTCGGACCGCCTCATTCAGCATTGCGGGGCCCTGAGCGAGCGGGAAATGGCCGATCAGGTTCTCGATTCCATGGAACTGGAGCGGGAACGGGGCATCACCATCAAGGCGCAGTGCGTCACCCTGGACTACGAGGCGGCGAACGGCCGCTCCTACCAGTTCAACCTGATCGATACGCCGGGGCACGTCGATTTCAGCTACGAGGTCTCCCGGTCGCTGGCCGCCTGCGAGGGCGCCCTGCTCGTTGTCGATGCCGCGCAGGGCGTCGAGGCGCAATCCGTCGCCAACTGCTACACGGCCATCGAGACCGGCCTCGAAGTGCTGCCGGTGCTCAACAAGATCGACCTCGTACAGGCGGAACCCGAGCGCGTCGCGCGGGAAATCGAGGACATTATCGGGTTGCCGACAGATTTCGCGTTGCAGGTGAGCGCCAAGACCGGGCAGGGCGTGCCGGCCCTTCTCGAGCAACTCGTGGAGCGAATCCCGCCGCCGGAAACGCAGCCGGGAGAACCGTTCAAGGCATTGATCGTCGACTCCTGGTTCGACAATTACCTGGGCATCGTCTCCCTGGTGCGTGTGGTGACGGGACGTGTCGCCAAGGGCGACCGGATTGTCGTCAAGTCGACGGACAAGGTACACATCGTCGACGAGGTCGGTTGTTTCCGTCCGAAGCGATCCGCCACCGCGTCCCTCGGCGCCGGGGAAGTGGGTTACGTCATTGCCGGCATCAAGGATATTCGCGGCGCGCCGGTGGGAGACACGTTGCTGCTGGCAAGCCACCGCGATGCAGCGGCGCTGCCCGGCTTTGCAAAGATCAAACCCCAGGTCTACGCGGGCCTCTTCCCCGTGAACTCGGATCGTTTCGAGGACTTTCGGGCGGCGCTCGAGAAGCTGACGCTGAACGATGCGTCGCTTTTCTACGAGCCTGAAACGTCGGATGCCCTCGGCTTCGGCTTTCGGTGCGGTTTCCTGGGGCTCCTGCACATGGAGATCGTGCAGCAGCGGCTCGAACGCGAGTACGATCTCGACCTGATCACGTCGGCGCCCACCGTGATCTACGAAGCGGAAATGCCGGACGGTTCGGTGGTCGAAGTCGACAACCCGTCGGCATTGCCGGCGCATTACGTGACGCTCAGGGAACCCATCGCCGAGGTGAATGTTCTGGTGCCCCAGGAGTTCGTCGGCAATGCCATCAATCTCTGCGTGGAGCGCCGGGGCGTGCAGAAGAACATGCAGTTCTCCGCCGGCCAGGTCTCGATGACCTGGGAGATACCCATGAACGAGGTCGTCATGGATTTCTTCGACCGCCTGAAGTCGGTCAGCCGCGGTTTCGGTTCGCTGGACTACGGCTTTCTGCGATTTGCGGTGTCGAGCCTCGTCAAGCTGGATATACTGATCAACGGCGAACGCGTGGACGCCCTGGCCGTGATCGTGCATCGCGACCACGCGCAGAGTCGGGGCCGGCAACTGGTGGAGACCATGCAGGGGCTGATTCCGAGACAGATGTTCGCCGTCGCCATCCAGGCGGCCATCGGCGGGCAGATCGTCGCGCGCCGGACGGTCAAGGCGCTGCGCAAGAACGTCACGGCGAAATGCTACGGAGGCGACGTGACGCGCAAGAAGAAACTGCTCGAAAAACAGAAGGCCGGAAAAAAGCGCATGAAACAGGTCGGCCGCGTGGAGGTGCCGAAGGAAGCGTTTCTGGCGGCCCTGAAGATCGACTGACGGGGCGATTCCGCGCTGGAGGTACAGATGGACATCGACTATCCGCTATTGCTTACCTGGGCGGTCCTGATCAGCGGGGGCATCTGGCTGTTCGACGTTCTGGTGTTGAAGCCGCGCCGCGAGGCGGACCGGTCCGCATCGGCGCTGGTGGAGTACGCCCGTTCCTTCTTCCCGGTGCTGGTGTTCGTTCTGGCGATGCGCAGCTTTCTCGGCGAACCCTACCAGATTCCCTCGGAATCCATGGTGCCGACGCTCGAGGTGGGGGATTTCATTCTGGTCAACAAGTACGCCTACGGGATACGCCTGCCGGTTCTCGGAACCAAGGTTTTCGAAATCGGCGCGCCGGAGCGGGGCGACATCATGGTGTTCATTCCGCCCCACGACTCGCGCTATTTCATCAAGCGGGTGGTCGGCCTGCCGGGCGATCACATCCGCTACGAGAACAAGGCGCTCTATATCAACGGGGAGCGTGCGCGCTACGAATTCGTGCGGGAATTCCACGACGTGATCGGCCGCAACGCCGTGCCGGTACGGGAATACCGCGAGACGTTCGACGTGGACGCCCATACCACCTACCGGTACCCGACCGAGGGTCGCACCCAGGAGTGGGTGGTCCCCGAAGAATCCTATTTCGTCATGGGCGACAACCGGGACCGAAGCGACGACAGCCGCCGCTGGAAGTTCGTCTCGGAAGCAAAGATCGTCGGCAAGGCGGTGGCGATCTGGGTGCACAAGGCGCCGGGGCTGAATTGGCCGACATTCGAACGCAACCGTTGGATTTGACCGCATTCCAGGAAAAGCTCGAGCATCGCTTCGCGGATGAGGCGCTGCTCGTCCGCGCGCTGACCCATCGCAGCGCATCGCAACGGCACAACGAGCGTCTGGAGTTTCTGGGCGATGCCGTGCTCGGCTACGTCATTGGCGATCACCTGCACCGGACGCGCGAGCATCACCGGGAGGATTCCCTCACCCTGCTGCGGGCATCGCTGATCCGGCGAGACACGCTGGTGGACGTGGCGCGGGAAATCGGCCTCGGCGAACACCTGCTGCTCGGCGCCGGCGAGCGCCGATCGGGTGCGCGAGGCCGGGCCTCGATTCTGGCGGATGCGCTGGAGGCCGTTATCGGGGCGGTACACGAAGACGGCGGCATCGAAGCGGCCCGCACGCTGATCATGCACCTTTTCCGCGGCCGTCTGGAGAATCTCGCCGAACTGGCACAGAAAGACCCGAAGAGCATCCTCCAGGAGCGCGTGCAGGCACAGGGGCTCGAACTCCCGGAATATCGCACCGTCGATGTTTCCGGGCTGCCCCACGAGCAGGTATTCAATGTCGCCTGCGAGGTGCAGGAACTGAATGTCTCGGTGACGGCCACCGGCAAGAGTCGCAAGGAGGCCGAGAAGCGGGCGGCCGCTCGCATGATCGGCGAATGCGAGCGCCGTGGAATCTAGTGCCGCGTCAAAGGACGCCAGTCCGACCCAACGATGCGGGTACGTGGCGATTCTGGGCCGCCCCAATGTCGGCAAGTCAACGCTGCTGAACGTGGTGTTGCGCCAGAAAATCAGCATCACGTCCCGCAAGCCCCAGACCACGCGGCAGAACCTCCTCGGCATCGATACCGAAGGCGCCCGCCAGGCGATCTATGTCGACACCCCCGGCATTCACGCCGGCGCCACCCGGGAGATCGACCGCCGCATGGTGCGCGCCGCCGCATCGGTGGTCGCGGACGTGGACCTCATCGTCATGCTGGTCGACCGGGGTCGTTGGACCGACGAGGACGCCCTGGCCATGCGCCACGTCGAGCGTTCCGGGACGCCGGCTTTTGCGGCGATCAACAAGGTGGACCTGTTTCGGCAGAAAACGTCGATTCTCCCGGTCATCGATCGGCTGGCGCGCATGGAGGTCTTCGAGGAGATTCTGCCGATCTCGGCCCTGAAACGAGACGGAATCGAGGCGTTCCGGTCCGCCGTCTTCGGCCGCCTGCCGGAACGTATCCACCTCTTTCCGCCCGATCAGTTGACGGACAGAAGCGAGCGCTTCCTGGCGAGCGAGATCATCCGCGAAAAACTGGTGCGCCGCCTCGGCGACGAACTGCCGCATCGGGCCGCCGTGACGATCGAGGCGTACCAGGAAACCCCGGACCTGGTGGAGATTCGCGCCGACATCGTCGTGGAGCGCTCCGGACAGAAGCGAATCGTCATCGGCCGCGACGGCGGCAAGCTGAAATCCATCGGCAGCGATGCACGGCGGGACATCGAAAAGATGCTCGGGCGCAAGGTCATGCTCCATCTCTGGGTCAAGGTCCGTGCCGGCTGGACCGATGATCGGGTGCGTCTGCAGCGAATGGGCCATGAGTGAACGTGCCGAGCGCCCCATGACCCGGGACGGTTCCGGGGGCTGATCCATGCACCCGGTTGCGACCGATCAGCCTGCCGTCGTGCTGCACGCCCGGGCCTATCGCGAGTCGAGCCTCCTGGTCAATCTCTTTACCCGTGACCACGGGCGCGTGGCCGTGGTGGCGCGCGGCCGGCGCAATGCGAAACGGGGCCACGGCCTGTTGCCCTTCTACGAGGGAAGCGTCAGCTGGCGAGGGCGCGGCAGCCTGATGACCCTGACACGCTACGATGTGGCCGAGGGCCGCTGGCTGACCGGCGATGCGGTCGCATCTGCGTATTATGTCGCGGAATTGCTGATGCGCCTGACACGCGAGTGGGAACCTCATGGGCGGCTGTTCGCGGGGGTACGATGGGTATTGCAGCGCATCGGCGAGGAAGAGGCCGGCATCGACATCGCATCGAGCCTGCGTCAATTCGAAAAACTGCTGCTCGACGAGTTGGGCTACGGGTACGACTTTACCCGCGACGCCGCGAGTGGGGCGGCAATCGATGCGTCGGCCTGGTACCGGCTGGAGGTTGAAAACGGCTTTGTACGTGCCACGGACAACGAAGGATTCCGGGGCCGGACGCTGATCGACATTACGCAGGCCGACTATACCGATCCGGAAACGCGCAAGGCCGCGCGCCGCCTGTTTCGCGCAGCGCTTGCGGCACACCTCGGCCCGGCCCCCCTGGTCAGCCGCCGGCTGCTGCAGGGGGCATCTTCCCGGGACGGTTCCGGCACGCCACCGGGCCGATAGCGGCGAACCGGCGCTCGGGTACAAAATCGACACGTCTGCAAACCCGACTCCCGATACCGAGCGCCGGCCGCCAAAAGTGAGTTTCGCCGTCGGGGACGGTATCATCGCCAGCCCTTCCCGGAGCCTGTCGCTGTAGGAGCCTGGTGAGACATGCGCGCCGGCGCACCCGCAATCGTTGCCGTCGACACGAACGGCAAGATCCACCTGAATGCCTGGGTCGACGGTCTGTGCCGGGGGCGCGTGCACCTGGATGCGGCAGCGATTCTCACGGCGGCAACGCGGCTGCGTGACGAATTCGACGGCAGCCATCTCGAGACCGGCATCGAACTGGCCGACCTGGTCGCGAGCATGCAGATGGATACGGCATCGGTGTTGGCGGCGCTTTTCTACCGGCCGGCGCGGCGTGGCGCCATCCGCGGCGAACAACTGGCCGAGGCCATCGGCGAAGACGGCGCCGGGCTCTTCACCGCCGTCAACGGCATGGCGGATATCAGCCTGCTCGACCTGACCAGTTCCCGCATGCTGGCGAGCGAGGCCAAGGACCAGACGGCCAATATCCGCCGCATGCTCGTTGCCCTGATCGACGACGTGCGCGTGGCGGTACTCAAGCTGGCCGAACGGGTGGTGGCGCTGCGCCAGGCCAAGAACAGTTTCGAGGAACGCAAGACGCGCATTGCCACGGAAGCCATGACGGTCTTCGTGCCGCTGGCGGACCGGCTGGGCATCCGGCGGTTGAAGTGGGAGCTCGAAGACCTGTCGCTGCGCTACCTGGAGGCCGACGCCTACAAGCGCATTGCCCGGCAACTTCAGGGTCGGCGAGCCGAGCGGGAAGCGAAGGTCGGCAGCATCGTCGCCGACCTCGAGGCCATGTTCGCCGAGCGCGGCATCGAGGCGGCTGTCGAAGGCCGGGCAAAGCACATCTACAGCATCTGGCGCAAGATGCGCGCCAAGCACATCCCGCTGGACGAGGTCTACGATGCGCTGGCGGTGCGTGTCATCGTTGGCGACGTTGCCGAGTGCTACAGCGCGCTCGGCACGATTCACATGCGCTGGCAACATGTGCGCCGGGAATTCGACGACTACATCGCTTCGCCCAAGGAGAACGGCTACCGCTCGATACACACTGCGGTGGTCGGCGATGCGGGCGAGATCTTCGAGGTGCAGATCAGAACCACCCGTATGCACGAGGATGCGGAACTCGGCGTCTGTGCCCACTGGGCCTACAAGGGCGAAGATGGGGAGGACGGGTTCTACGCGGAGAAGGTGGCCTGGCTGCGCCAGGTGCTTGCCTGGCAGGATTCTCTGGGCGGCAATCTGGCCGACCGATTGTTGGAAGAGAGGCAGGAAGAGCGCATATTCGTGCATACGCCCAAGGGTCACGTCGTCGACCTTTCCGCCGGCGCCACGCCGCTCGACTTTGCCTATCGCGTACACACCGAGATCGGCAATCACTGCGCCGAGGCGCGGGTGGACGGCAAACGCGTTCCGCTCAATTCGCGGCTCGAGACGGGCCAGCTCGTACACATTCACCGAGACTCCCGGTCCGTGCCCCGGCGCGCCTGGCTCGATCGGGACCTGGGCTACGTCCGCACCGCGCGAGCGAAAAGCAAGATACGCAACTGGTTGCGCTGCCGCGAACGGCAAGTGAACGTGGCTGAGGGCCGGCGCGACTTCGAAGCGCTGCTCGCATGCCTCGGCCTTCCTTCCCCCGTGCCGGAAGACCTGAAGCGACTGGCGGCCGCATTCGGTCTCGACGATGCCGAATCGTTGTATTTTTCGTTCGGAGCAGGCGACCTGCAGATTCTCGAACTCCTGGGTGTCCATCTTTCGGCGCTGCGGCATCGAACCGGGCCGGCGGAAGAATTGCCGCAACGCGCAGCGGGATTGAGGTCGGGGCGGCACGTTCTGGTAATTCGGGCCGAGGACCGTGAGGGGCTCTGGCACGACGTGACCGACGTGCTTGGCGCCCGAGGGCTTTCCCTGTTAGCCAATTCCGGCCGCGCGGACGCCGCCAGCGGCACGGCCGTCCTCACCCTGGAGGTGGAACTGGAAAGCCCCCTGGAAGTAGCGAGCCTGGTCAACCAATTGCGTGAGGTCCGGGGGCTCCGCTCCGTACGCCGCATCGCGGAGGGAGACGAGACGTCATGAAGCTCGTATTGCTGGGGCCGCCAGGCGCGGGAAAAGGCACGCAGGCGAATGCGATCTGTGCGAGCTACGGCATTCCGCAGATCTCCACGGGTGACATGTTGCGGGCCGCCATCAGCCGTGGCAGCGCGTTGGGCAAGCGGGTTCAGGCCGTCATGGAACGGGGTGATCTGGTTTCCGACGACATCATCATCGGCCTGGTCGAGGAGCGCATCGAAGAGGACGATTGCGCGAACGGCTTTCTGTTCGACGGGTTTCCGCGCACCATCGCTCAGGCGGAAGCACTCGACGCGGCACGTGTCGACCTCGATGCGGTGGTCGAGATCGCCGTGCCCGACGAAGAAGTGGTGAAGCGCATGAGCGGCCGGCGGGTACACCCGGGCAGCGGGCGCGTCTATCACGTCGTGTTCAATCCGCCGAATGTGCCGGGCCTCGACGACGAAACGGGCGAGCCGCTGCTGCAGCGGGACGACGACCGGGAAGAAACCGTCAGGGACCGGCTCGCTGTGTATCGGGCACAGACCCACCCGCTGGTCGAGTATTACCGGGCGCGTTCCCGAACGGATGCTCGAACGGGTCGAGGGTCAAATTCGGGCAACGGCGGACTACGCTACATCGAAGTCGACGGGCTCGGCAGGGTTGCCGATGTCACCGACAAGGTTCTGCAATTGCTGCAGGGCACGGGCGCCTGATCGCCACCACGAAGCCGTTTGTCTGGAAAACCTCCCGGCGTCGGTGGGCCGTTCGATACTCTCCAGCCCGCGAACCGCTTGTGGCCTCCCGGGAGTCAGCCTGGGTCGCTCGTCAATGCGGGAAGCGAACCGGCGGTTTCGTTGCTCACAACAGGCCTTCGAAAGGCAGGATTTCCACGCGCTCACCGGAATTCAGGCTGCCTGCGCTTTTCGGAATCCGAATCAGGCAATTGGCTTCGGCGAAGGTACTCATCCGGTTCGAACCCTGGGCACCGGTTGTTCGCACTCGGACGTTGCCTGCGGACCAGGTGGCGATGCCTCGTTGATATTCCTCGCGCCCGGGCTTGTGGGGTATCGGTTGGGTCAGTTCGGCCGCGATTGCAGCCGGCCGCGTCGGTTCCGTGCCGCACAGTTTCTCGATGGCGGGCCTGGCGATCAGCAGGTAGGTGACGATGGTGGAGACGGGGTTGCCGGGCAGTCCGACGAACAGGGCCTTGCCGATGCGGCCGAATGCGAGCGGCTTGCCGGGTTTCAGGTTCAATCGCCAGAAGGTCAATGCGCCGAGCGCCTCCACCGTATTCTTGACGTGGTCGGCATCGCCCACCGAGACACCGCCGCTGGTGAGGATCAGGGCGCTGTTCTCGCTCGCCTCTGTCAACGCGGCGGCAACGGCCTCGGCATCGTCTGCCAGCACGCCGAGGTTGTCGACCTCTACCGGCAGCCGCGCCAGCAGCGCCTCGACGGCAAACCGGTTGGAATCGTAGATGTTGCCGAATTCGAGCACGCTGCCCGGTTGCTGCAACTCGTCTCCGGTGGAAAAAACGGCCACCCGGGGCCGTACCCGGACGCTGACAGTGGAGCAACCGGAGGCTGCCAGGGCGCCGATATCGAAAGGGCTCAACCGCTTGCCGGCGGCGACGACCACATCGCCGCGGCGCAGATCGTCGCCCCTCGGCCGGACGTTTGCGCCTTGTCTTGCCGGCTGCCGGATCCGGATGGCTTCCCCGTCGCGGTCGCAGTTTTCCTGCACGATCACGGTATCGCAGTCGGGCGGCAGCGGGGCTCCGGTCGTGATTCGAACACACTCGCCTGCCCCGACGGTTCCGGCAAACGGGTGACCGGCGAGGCTTGCGCCGGTCACGGCCAGCGAGTCGATGTCCTCTTCCCAGCGGAACGCGTAACCGTCCATTGCGGAGGCGGGGAAGGGGGGCAGGTCGGTGCCGGAGCGTATGGCGTCGGCAGCGACGCGGCCCAGGGCGTGGGCCGTGGGGACGCTCTCCGATCTGTCCGGCTCCGGAACCCGGTCGAGAACCCGTTCCAGGGCGGCATCGAGATCGAGGGGATCGGTGGCCCTATAATGCACGGGATGTCTGGTGTCCTGTCCCATGAGTCTCCTGCCATTCAACGTACCGCGCCGAATCAAGTGGCAAGCCGCGGTGCGCCGGGAATGGCACGCACCGTTGCCACGGGCCGCAACACAGCCACTTGTACCCGTGCGGCGCGCTCGCCGGGAGTTCGCTCGGCGCACGACTGCCGCATTGCGCCCCTTGCCAATATACTCGATATTGCCAGCGAGCCGCGCCTTGCGTTGGTGCGCCGAGCAAACTTTGATATGACAGCAACCGTATGACAGCAACCGATGGGACAGGACACAGGATCCTGATGGTCGAATGAATCGAGATCGCGCTCGCCGGCCGCTGCCCTGCGGGCTGGTGCGTGGCTCCTTTAGCCGTTTGCGAAACCGATGTCGCGCGTTCTCGGCATAGAAACATCCCGTGAACTCTGTTCTGCGGCCGTTATCGCCGATGGAGCATTGCATGAGGAAACACGCGAGATGGCCAGGGCGCACAACGAGCACATCCTGGAATTGGTGCATGGCGTCCTGGCTGCGGCAGGGATCGAGCCGGCCGGTCTGGACGGTGTTGCATTCGGCTGCGGCCCAGGGTCGTTCACGGGCATCCGCATCGCGGCGTCGGTCGCCCAGGCCATTGCCTTCGGCGCGGATTCCCGGATTCTCCCGGTTTCCTCGACCCTGGCACTGGCAACGGCGGCCATGGAAAGCGGTGTGCAGGCCGATGCGGGGATTGTCGTCAGCATCCGTGCGAGGCGCGATGCCTGGTACCTGGCAGCGTTTGTATCGGCGGAGGGCCGGCTGCAAAAACACCGGCCCGACTGTCTGGTCACCGCCGACCCCGACTGGCCGGAGATGCGAAACGGTTGGCTTCTGGTCGGCGACAGGCCGCAATGGGCGCCGCCGCACTGGCGTTGCCACGCCGACGTGGCGGTCAATGCGGGGACGATCGCACAGTTGGGCGCAGAGGCGCTCGCTGCCGGGCAGGGCATGGCGCCGGAAGCCGGGCTGCCGGTCTATGTGTCCGGCGACTCCCCCTGGAAACCCGCGCCGGCCGCACCGGGGTCGGGCTCCCGCCAGCCGGTTTGACATACTGTCGAGGGTGTCTGCACCGGCTTCCAGTCCGTGCGGCCGCGCTTACACGCCGGCTCGACGCCCTCGCGACGAAAGTTGGTAACGGATGCGGGCTCGGTACGCATTTAATGCGTACACATTGATACTGCTGGGCATCAATGTACAATTTGAATGTGTACATGGTGAAGGAAGGAGCCGTTGATGCCTCGAGTACCCGTGGAAAACAACGAACGCATGTCGTTTCGCATCGCCGCGGAGGAGAAATCCTTGTTGGTTCGTGGGGCAGCGCTGCAGCACGTCAGTCTGACGAAGTTTGTCATCCGCAGTGCTGTGGCCAATGCCAAGGAAGTCATCGAACTCAGCGAGCGCCTGGAACTATCGGAGCGAGATAGCCTGCAGGTGATGGACCTGCTGGAACACCCACCCGAGCCCAATGAAAAACTGATGGCTGCAGCCTTCGCCATGCCGAGAGATTCGTGACGCTGCCAACTTGGCATGAAGAGCCGGTCCAGAAACGGCATGATCGGGCTGCCTTTGACTGTGGCGATGCGGATCTGAACACGTTCTTGCAACGCTACGCACGCCAGAGTCACGAGAGGGGTGGGGCGAAGACGTTCTTGGCAATCGATGATGGGAACGACAAAATCCTGGGGTTTTACAGCCTCAGTCCTGCTTCCATCGCTTACGAGCGTGCGCCAGAAGTGGTCAAGCAAGGCTTGGCTCGCTATGAGGTCCCTGGTTTCCGCCTCGGTCGCTTGGCCGTAGATGTCTCCCTCCAAGGGCAAGGCTTCGGTGGCCAACTCTTGCTTGCGGCAGGACGGCGGTGTTTGCGAGTAGCGGCGGAGGCGGGCGGAGTTACCTTGTTGATTGATGCTAAAAGTGAAGGCATTGCTGGATGGTACGCCAGTTATGGCGCTGTCCCGCTGCGGGACGCGCCACTCTCGCTCCTTCTTCCATTCAAAACCATGCATGCCGCTCTGGCTGCTGCGGCCAAGCTGTAAAGAGGGATTCCCCTAACGTCCAATGACGATCATCTGCGGGCCAAACCACCGTCGCCCGGCGTGAAACCGATTCTCTACCACCGCAAGGGTGTACCGGTCGGTCGCTACGCCGAAAAGTTCGAGTTGCGCGAAGCCGATGCACCGCCCGAGGAGGCGGGTTATCGCCTGTGGTACGACGATACGGGCATGACGCTGCTGCACGGATTCCGCGGCTCCCTGAGGCTCGACTATCGCGCCATCGAATCCCGTTCCGCGCAGTCGTTGTTGCTGGCGCGCGCCTGCATCGCATCCGGGCGCCCGTCTATCGTGGACCTGATGGCGGGTTGGGGCATCGACGGCCTTTCCCTGGCACTACGCGGCTGCACGGTCACCCTGGTGGAACGCGCAACCGTCGTCTGGGCCATGCTGGACGAATTCGTCGCGCGGCTCGAACTGCCCGCTTCGGTGGTTTTCGCATCCGCCGAAGACTGGTGCCGGGAACACCGGAAGACTGTCGGCATGGCCTATCTCGACCCGATGTTTCCGGCACGGCGCAAGACCGCGCTTCCGGGAAAGGAAATGCAGTATCTGCGAGATCTGGCCTGGTCGAGCGGTGCGCCCCTGGCGAGCCAGATTTCACTGGCTCGCTCGGCGGCAAGCGAACGGGTGGTGGTCAAGCGACGGATCGGCGACCCGGCGCTGCCGGCGCCGAACTGGCAACTGCGAGGGCGTCGGATCAGGTTCGATATCTACGTTGCCGAGTGATCGCATCGTGGCAATTCAGCCCTCACGGCTCGCGACGCTGAGCGCATGTGACGCCTTCGAAAGGTCGCACCGTCGAGGTGAACCAGATTCCACTTGCCGCATTGAAGCGCCGATAGACAAAATTGGTCACATCCAAACTTGCCAGGATAACTAGAAATCGGCATTGAGTGTGATACCGATCGTGCGTGGTCGATTCACGAAACCTCTGTTATGTGGCAGGAAAACCGTGTCCTTGAACATCACGGCATGCTCGTCGCTCAGGTTGTCGACGAAAAACGACGCTTGCCAGGTGTCTGTTCCGAGACCGATACGGGCATTCGCAATGTGATATCCGTCCTGTTTGACCCGGGTTGCCGTGGGCGTCCTTTGCCCATCTGAAATCCCCAGGGCAGCGTTATCCGTCGTAAACTCCGAATCAGAGTAACTGAATGAACCACTTATCTGGAACGCATCGGAGACGGCAGCAGTAGCCTCCCACTCGGTACCAACGATTCTGATCTCCCCGGCGTTCTGCGTATTGGAAAAGCCACAGGCTAGTGGATTGGCAATGGGAACGTCCGACCAGTCGATGTAATACACTGCACCACTGTAGGTGACGCGGTCGTAAAGTGAGGTGGTCCTGGTTCGTTGTGCCACTAATCTTGCCAAGCCTTAGTTATACCTAATTTGTACAATTGATGGACCACGCCTTTGCTAACGTAATAGGCAGATTCTAACCCTAAGGGATTGGCTCCAATGTATGAAGTTAGAAACCTCTCCTTTATTGTAGCTGCCTTGGCACTTGGTAGTGTCACCCCGCAAATCAATGCTCAGGACGGGGAAACAGTGTTAGAGGAAGTAGTGGTAACCGCTACTAAGCGAGGCGAGCAGAACATAATGGACATTTCCCTCCCCGTGTCCGCGTTCTCTGGCGACGATATAGAACATCAAGGCTCAACAACCCTTGGTGACTTCATAAACCAAGCGCCCGGCTTGACTCTCACCTCGGTAAATCCGGGCAATAATGTTATACAAGTTCGGGGAGTTTCATCGCAATTTGGTGATCCCACCGTAGGGTTGTATCTCGACGATGTACCGTTTGCGACTGTGGTCAACCTCGAGTTTCCAGAGGTGCCGACTTTCGATTTGGCAAGTGTTGAGGTATTGCGCGGTCCCCAGGGTACACTTTATGGGGCGAGCTCCCAAGGTGGAACTGTAATTGTTAGAACCAAGGATGCGAATCCTTCGGAGTTTGAAGCCAAGTTGAACTTATCGGGTTCATACACAGATGATGGGGAAGATTCCTACGGTTTTCAGGGTGCCATTAACTTCCCTCTAGTAAAAGACGTGCTCGGAATTCGGCTGATGGCTGGCCAGCAAGAAACTGGTGGGTTTGTGGACGATTCATCAATAGGGAAGGACGACGTTAACGACACGACACTTACGAATTACCGCGTGAAGTTGATGTGGACTCCCACGGATCGATTGACAGCACGATTCAGCGCTTGGTTTCAGGACCTGGAGAGTGACGGTTTTAATACTGCTGATGACGATCTAGATCGTCCCCAGGGCGTGATTGTGGCGCAATTCGAGCCTTTTACAGGAGAGAGTACGGAGTATGCGGACTTTGACTACGATGTCTACAATATCACGTTGGAGTATGACTTCGGATCGATCGACTTATACAGTGCAACCTCGTATATTGAATTCGAGGAAGCGATTTTTGACAGTTCGTCGATTTCACAATCAAATCCGGGTTTTAGTACTTCATTTGACAACCGAACCATAGAGAATTTCTCGCAAGAAATTCGACTGGTCTCATCTTTCGACGGGTCACTTAACTGGACGATTGGTGGCCTGTACAATGACAACGAGACTACATTTCTGTTTGCTCCCGGACCTGGGCTCCCCGGCGTTGTCGATGAGGTTGTAGAGTCAGAATCTTGGGCTGTATTTGGTGAACTCACATGGAGCGTCACTGAGGACATAGACCTGACGACAGGCTTGCGCTACTTCGAGGATGATCGCAAGGACACTGAACTCCCTACTTCCCTTTCAGCGTTTTTCTTGGGGATTACGGGAATACCTCTCACTCGAGAGGCCTCTTATGACACTTGGCAGCCCAAGTTAAATGTGGCTTGGCGTCCAAATGATAACACCCTACTTTATTTCAACGCGGCCCGTGGTTTCCGTTCCGGGTTCATCATGCCAGGTGGTGTGGTCGCCCTTAACGCACTCTTCGGTTTTAGTGTGCCTCCAGGTGTAACGGAGGAAAGCTTGTGGAGCTATGAGATCGGCGCCAAGGGATCATTGGCAGATTCTAGTCTGACGTATGACCTGGCAATCTACTATGTTGATTGGCAAAACATTCAGATATTCGGCGCAGAACCTGGAGTTGGTGTTGCTTTCGCTTTTTGATGGCCCAGATGCTGAGATTCATGGTATCGACTGGTCTCTCAGTTACGCAACCACCATAGATGGCCTGACCCTTCATACGACTGGAAATATAAACTCTGCTGAATATGTTGAGGATGCTGTTTACACTGACCCAAATGGAAGAGTCGGTACTGGTGGAGTACTGGAGGGTGACCGAATCTTCAATGTCCCTGAGTTAACCTTCTCAATGATGGCTGATTACACGTTCAACTGGCCTGGCCTGGGTGGAGTTGGGGTCGCACTCCTTGACCTTCAGTACAACTCCAAGCGGGAAGATGTTGCTAATGGTAATGAGGGCGACAGCAATACCTTCCTTAATGCTCGCTTCGGCTTGGAGAAAGACCGATATTCAATTTACCTTTTTGGCACCAATTTACTTAATGAAGATGGAAAGATGTTTCCTGTATCGTCGGAGGCGGCTTCTCTGGGCTCGTTCTATAACAGTAGGGCACGACCTCGCACTATTGGCCTAAATGTTGCGCTCACGTTCTAGAGTTTATCTTTCTTAGCTTGTTTTCCGTGGGTTCGTCTACCAAGAAGAGAACGCGCTCGCCCGCCTCTGGGGAAAACAATTCGTCGATAAATTTTCTGAGATCAACACTCCGAGGTGTCATGAGTTTGTCCCGCCAGTAAATCTGTTAAGAACGTTCCGGGTGATCTGCTCAGTGAATGGATCTCGATACTTTAGACCATAAACCCACTCACAGGTGCCAGCGTGGAACACGTTGCCTTTACCACGCGTAAATGTAACCACCATGCTAGACCCTGTCTTCGCCCGCTCAACGGATTGAGGGCTTAAGTCACCGTAGCGCGCAGCAGCCATAGGAATTGCCAGGCCACCGTTTCCGTGGAAGAGGCTTGATGCCATTTGTCCATGATCTGCTTCGTCATTGGATGCCAGAGCCATTGCGATAATCTCGACGTCCTCGGGAAGACCGGGCTGACCTTCGATGGGATAGGGAAGACCATCTCTAAACGTGTAATCGAGCCCGTCACACTCGAATCCAACGATTCTTTCGGCGTCGCCAAAGCTATCGCCGTAGTACAAGTCCGTAAAATCAAGTGCCCAGTGATCCGGTCGGTAGACTGTAAAGCCGCCGGCCCCACGCGGTGTATATGAGCCAAAGCGTCCCATTACTCCGTAACGCCAGTCGAGGCCAAAAGTGCTGGTTGATGGACGTTGATTGAAGGCATCGCCCCACATTCCCGAAACAAGTTCGGGTTTCCCAGCGGCAACATTGGGGTCATCGTTAAGATGCAAGTTGTAACAGGTCAGAGTTTGGCAGTCTTGTCCTTCGAGCAGGATCTTACCTGCCATATTGCCAGCGAATCGTGCCACATTGCCGCCATTCTCAACGAATCTGTCCACGGCATCGCGCATTTCTTCTGACCAGTACTCACAGTGACCGACCATGACGATGCAGCGATAGTCATCAAGTAAGTCCGGAAACTGGTGAAGGTCATGCTGACAGGCGTAGTCGAATTGGTAGCCATTGGCTTCTGCCCATTTGCACATATATCGCTCGTGGGTCGCCCAACCCGCGCACGCATAGTACTTGGAGAATCCTTTTGCATAGGCCCACTCGAAACATGGGTAGCGGGGTGACCAGTTGATCGGCGGTCTCTCCTCATGGATCAGTCTAGGTGCACCTTCCGGTGTCCATACGAACCCCCTCCCGAGAGGGCGTTGGCTAGAGACTACCGGTGAGCCCGAGTGGTTACCATGGTACGGTCGGTGACTAACATAATGGTTGGCACCACCCCAGTCGTTGTAACAAACCCAGGTGGCAGTAGAGCCGATGAATAAGATGTCTGATTTCTTCTGACCGACTCCGGGCCGAACAAAGACCCCATGCTCGTGTTCCACGGTCTTTCCGTCGACGCTATGACCAGTGACCCGGATCAGGTAGAAACCGGAAGGCAAATCTTCGGGGGTTTCCCACTCGTAAACTACAGGCCAGTTACACCCGGTTGCGTAGCCTTCATCTGGCATGGGAACTGATTCGCCTGTGAGATTCTCGACCCGATTTACCAATTCGGTCCGATTACCGTTTCGGTAAAACTCCAGCGTCAGATGCTCGGCGGTAGTGCTACCATGAACCCGAACGGTATCTCCGGCGCGATAGCCAAATCGATCCGTATAAATCCACGCTTCCAAATGATCGGGGTTACAGAGTGCGATTTCGTAGTGGCAGTGGTGCTCGACGTTAAAACCTTGGCCACGTGGTTCAAAAGTGTGCTCCCAGCCATGGACCATGGAGTCTTCTTGAAATAGTGATTCAGGATTGCGTTCTACGGGCATTATCGGTCTCCGTTCAAAGGGTTTCTAGCGCAAATAGCCGTGCCATGAGTAGTGAGGTGGTCCTGCTTCTAAATTAGTTCCAATACTTGCCGCGCGGCGCGTTGCCCTTCTGCAAAGCCGCCCAAGAACCCCTGCAATCCCCTGAGTTCCGAGTTCGCGAAGCGAATTCTTCCGTAACCTCCCCTGAGAATATTGGAATTAGAAGGCTGGCCACCGACACCATGTACAAATCCGGGCCCAGGCACCACAAACGCGTGACCCCACCGGTTGATAGTAATTCCTGCGACGTCGCGACCGGCCTCAAACCCGCTGTTAGCAAAAAGTCGATTCATCTGGGCCAGGATTCTAGATTCGTATTCCGCGTAAGGAGTGGAAAGAAGCTCCCATCGCGATTGAGCTGCTTGCTCTTTGGCGGAAAGCCCCGGTTTCAGCATCGGCGCATAGAATGTCAATACGGGGGGTTTGTCTGGATCGAAGGGTGCTGCGTATCCACCAATGTCCATGGGATTTCGAATACTGCATGTGAACCCGAATTCGCCGTCTGAGTAGATCGCCTGAGTAATGCCAAGCTTCTGCATGAAACGCCAATTCGTCAGGGCGACGTTAGCGACGACGACAGGACCATACTCGAAGTTCTCCATAGCCTTGTCGATTTCAGGGGGCTGATCTCTAAGAATGTTTCGATTTACCCAGCTCCCTCCGGACAATACAACGGCTTTTGCAGTGGCCCGATAGAGCCTTTCGTCCTTTTCATAGGTGATCTTTACGCGCTTGCCATTTGTACCGCCAAGGTGCTCTACGCCAACCACTGTCGCGCCAAGACGCATCCGGGTAGGACTGCCAGGCTTGTCCAGCTGATCGAAATTTATATCACTATCCAATACTCCCCGAGGAGTCAGATTGCCTTGGATGGAGCCAGGCCAAAGATATTTGGCGAAGTAACGGTAAGGGAAAGCGTTTCCGCCTGGAAAACAATGGACATTGAAATTTTTCCAGGTGGATACCAAGCCTCTATTGGCCGGATCATGAAGTGATTTGGTACTTGGTTCATTCACAAGTCTAGCCCCTGGTAACTCGCAGTTATAGGTAGCTACTAGCGCGGAGCAAGTTTCACTTCCAAGCCCTATAGCGCTTGCTATCATCGGGTCGGCAAATCTCGCTACCTCCGGCGACAATCCATGAACATCAGTGAGTAACTGAGCATATGTCATTGAATCAAGCCACTCGTTGAGCCCCTCTCTGGGTCTATCAAGCGTCAAGCCCCAGTGCCACTTCATCAGATCGTCTTGAACCCTCTGACTATAGCCGAGCCCATCCAATCCGTTTACCCAGGGATTTCGAGCTAAGGACGGACTATCACCCTTACCAAAAAGGCCGATATTCTCGGAAACCACGCCGAGCCACATATACATGTAGTTGGATACATCCGCTTCCATGGCGGGTCCGGTACCGCCCCATTCAACAGGGTCGAAGTGTAATGGCATCCCAATGTCGGTGAACTCCTCGAACATCAAGTCTTCGCCTAATGCAACTTGGCCCGGTGCTGTTGGGAGCATGATCATGTTTGACGCTTGCGGGCCAAACAAGGTATGCCCGTTTACGTTAAACTCGTTTTGACGAGCTTTACCTCCGAATATCTTATGATTCTCTAGAATCAGGCTGCTTACCTTGCCGCCAGACTCCTTTTGCAATCGGTAACTGACACCAAGGCTGGAAGGACCTGCTCCAACGATTATCACATCATAATTACCGCCGTCTTCTGAGGCGAAGGAATCTAAATCCCGATAGTGCTCATCCCTAAGCAAATGTGCTCGCGACAGCACCTCCCAGGTATTGCCGTTGGCGCGGGCATAGTCACCTAAACCGGCGGGACCGTCGAAAGCTCTGGACTGCTCCGAATCTATTTTTGGTAGCTCGAAACCCCTTGATGCCGCTATGAGTTGTCGAGGTGAGAAACCCGATAACAAAGCTGTACCTGCACCCGCAAGCATGCCTCCAAGATAGTCACGCCTGGTAATCATAAACGCTAATCCTCGATACTGATGGCCCGTTCAGGACAACTGTCTGCTGCGAGTTCAGCCTGTTTCTGAAGATCACTGGCGGTAGCTTCGCAGGTTACAGTAGGTTGGTCTCCGCCTTGGAATTCGAGAAGGTTTGGCGCCGCAGCCACGCACAGCCCGTGTCCTACACATAAACTGTAATCTATTTTGAGTCGCTCGTTGGCATCGGCCAGCGTAGAGCGCTTCACGGGCGAGCGAATGCCGATGTGGTACAGCTTGGCCGACTGAGCCGAGAGGCAGGCTTCGATATCGCGCAGGCTTTTTTCCGATATACACCCAACCCTCTCGGAGACCAGAGTCCCAAATGAGGCCATTTTGCCGGATTCGCGTTCAAGTCAGGGACACCTGATTATTCATCTAACTTACTGTTATTGAATTAAAAATTCCAAATATGCGGCGCTTTAACCGGACAGCAGTGATTGAGTATTGCTTCTGATGTTACCTGTTCTGTCAATGATAAAAGGCATAAATGTGGTACAAGTCTGGTATGAGTTCGAGCAGGGAACGATTGGAATCATGCAACTCGTTTCAGTGTGAGCGAGACTGCCGATATCCCGATGATTCCAGCCGGTGCGGTCACTGCCGTCCTTCTTGTTACATGGCCAGGTCCAGGGTTACAGGGCCAGGTCCAGGGTCACGGAGCCAGGTCCAGGGAAACCATGTTGATATGAGTTTTCGATTGCGGAAATCTCGTGTCCACCCGGCTACAGCTTTCATGTTTCTGGTCGGTCGGGCCATGCTCTACAATTCCGCAATATGACAACCTCGGAATCAAGGCGATACACCTTCGCCCCCTTCTGTCTGGACGAACGTGCGGGGTTTCTCAGTCGCGATGGCGAGGAATTGCCCTTGCGTCCGAAGTCATTCGCCGTGCTCGCTGAACTGGTGCGGCGACACGGTGAACTGGTCAGCAAGGAGGCGCTCCTGGAAGCCGTATGGCCAAGCGTGATCGTGGAAAAGGCTGCACTGAAGAACTGCATTCGTGAGATACGCAGCATACTGGGCGACACTCCCCGAGCTTCTCGGTACATTCAGACCGTGCATCGTCGTGGGTACCGCTTTATCGCCTCCATCGAAGAGAACCTCGCGAGCACGCAGCAAGAACTCATGGTGCAGCGGGAAGAGCCAATGGCCGAGCTGACGCGGCAGTTCGAGTTCGCACGGCAGGGTCAACGCCAGGTAGCGTTTCTTAGTGGCGAAGCGGGCATTGGTAAAAGTACGCTCGTCAATTGTTTCTTGGAGCAGGTCAGGGGAAATTTCATAGCGCGTATCGGGATAGGGCAATGCATCGAACAATACGGAGCCGGGGAAGCATTCTTGCCGCTGCTCGATCTGATATCCCAGTGGCTGAACCAGGATGACGAAATGCATCTGGAGAACATACTGAGGCATTATGCACCGAGCTGGATACATCGTTTTCCCCAGTTGCGTCTGCAACCATTTGAAGCAGATGACAATCCCATGCTCTCGATACGGGAACTCTGCGATGTGCTCGACGTACTCTCTGACGAGCAACCGATCGTCATTGCGTTGGAGGATCTGCAGTGGAGTGACAGATCCACACTGGATTTCATCGCAACCCTCGCCAGGCGGTCTACGTCAGCCAACTTGATGCTCATTGGCAGTTATCGCAGTGAAGACGTGCTGTTGCACCAGAATGTCCTGCCCTCATTGAAACAGGAACTGCTCGTTCATCGATTGTGCCGCGAGTTTCCCATCAAGGCGCTGGACGCTGACGGTATCGGCAATTATCTCTCCGCACGGTTTGGGACAATCGCCGCACAACCCGAACAGATACTTCACTTGGTTCAGTTGATCGAACAACGCACTGAAGGCAATCCACTGTTCATGGTGGAAGTGATCGAACATCTGATTGGTAGTGAAGGGCTCGAGCGACAGACTTCCGGCTGGGTGCTGCATCCGCA
This sequence comes from Candidatus Azophilus sp., assembly GCA_965221465.1. Classification (GTDB taxonomy): domain Bacteria; phylum Pseudomonadota; class Gammaproteobacteria; order Pseudomonadales; family Azotimanducaceae; genus Azophilus. Next base: position 2,312,063 of record OZ244892.1, on the reverse strand, counting down.
CTTTCCTGAACTGATCGAGCATATTCCGGAAGAGCTCGAGGCATTTATCAACCAGCAACTGAACCGGCTCGAAACAGAAGCGCAGAGTATCCTCGAGGCCGGCTGCCTGGTCGGTCATGAATTCTCAGCCAGGGTTATCGAGAAAAGCCTGGAGATGGACCAGGATACGATTGAAGACATCTGCACCGAACTGGCAGACCGCGGTCAATTCATCCGCTTCAACGATCCACTGGAAGTCGAGAAGGACGAAACCGTCCAGCGCTTTGGATTTCTGCATCGACTACACAGGGAGACCCTGCGTGACCGGATACCGCCCGCACGCCGAATCAGGCTGTACCGGGACCTGGCATTGCGCGGTGAGCAACTGTTTGCCGATCGTCCCGAGCGAGTGGCCGCCGAATTGGCCAGCATGTTTGAAGGTGCCCGCAACTACGAGAAAGCCGTTCATTATCTCGGTTTATCCGGCACCCGGGCATTGCACGCGGGTGCACTGGCGGAAGCACGGCAACAGATTTCCCGCGCGTTTGAACTGCTTGAAGAGGTGGAAGACATCGCCGCAAGAAAAGCACTGTACAGCGCGCTTGGCGGCACCCGTGACCAGGCATTTGGACGCTCGACTTAGCTGCGCTTTGGGAAATCCCAGGGTGCGGGCTAGCTGTAGTTTATCCGGCCGCGTTGCAGCTTTCCCGGTGTTCGTGCTGCGCGCACGAGATCATCGAACAATTCCTGATCCTGCGGCGGCGGCAGTTTCTCCGGATGCCATTGCACGGCGACAACGTAGGAACTGTTCACTGATTCTATCGCTTCGACAACACCATCCGGCGCCCAGGCCACTGCCCTGAAACCCTCGGCGATCTGATCGATCGCCTGATGGTGGGTGGAGTTCACCTGGCGTTGCGTGCTTCCGAAAATACGCGCCAGTTCGCTGTCTGCATCGATCTTCAGGTCGTGGCGCTGCTGCAGCAATTCGTCGAGGGTGTCCGGTCGCAATGGGTGTGAGGTGCCGTCCTCGAGCATCTCCTGGAACAGGCTGCCGCCGAAACTGACATTGATGACCTGGGCGCCGCGGCATATTCCCAGCACCGGCAATTGTCGCGCTACTGCCGCTTTCAACAGCCGAATCTCTCCGCAATCTGCGTCCAGATCGGTATCGATGGACTGGCCTTCATCGACCGTGCCGTAGGCTTCGGGATCTATGTCGTCGCCACCGCTGAGAATCAGTGCATCGAGTTGCCCTAAAGCCGACTCTACCTCATGCTCCTGCAATTGCGGCAGGATGACGGGAACGCCCCCGGCAGCGCGGATTCTGCGGGTATACGCACGATCCAGGAAAAACACCTCCATATCGCTACCGAGCAATTCGATACAACGACGCATGCACGTAATGCCGATAAGCGGCGGATTGCTGGATTGTGTCCGAGACACGGCGATATCTGTTTTCATGATTGCAGGCACAACTTTAGTATATGCACCCGTGCAGCAGGGCTCGTCACGGTAACGGCATCAAGCAGAAATGTGTACAAAACCCATACCCATTTTCGGGCCTGCCCCCGTAGTACGGAGAAATCCTCGATAACTGCAACCCGGCGAGTTCCGAACGTGGCCCACAGGAACGACGATTCGCAAGGAATATCCGACAACCGCTGGGAGAGAACCGGTGTGCGGTGCGTGTATCCGGCGCTGTTTGGGCTCGTGCTTGCGCCCATCGTCGCGGTAAGCACCTCCGCCTGGTGCGCCGGATGCACGTACCGTATACCGGTTCTCGGAGCCGGATCGAAGGAACGGTTCCCTACGTTAACGAATTCAATAAACTCAATTGCTTGGAAAAAGTGTTCCATGAAAGCCTTTACGCAAGGGCTGTTCGAGTGGACTTCGAGCCCTGCTCACACGATTTCGAAATACCTGGCCAGCTCCCAATCCGTCACCTCCTCCGAATTGGCAACACCCTCCATGGCTTCCCGGAAACATGCGGACTCAATCCGGCGACTGTGGGCGAAAAATCGAACGAAGTCCTCCCCCAGGTAGGCGTTGGTAATCTCACTCTGCTCGAACAGCTCAATCGCCTCATCGAGTGTGGCGGGTACTCGCAACAATGAAGGTTCCGAATAGGCATCACCCAGCACTGGCGGCGGCGCCTCCAACTCGTTATCCACGCCATAAAGGCCGGCGGCCAGTGCTGCGGCAAGCATCAGGTAGGGGTTTGCGTCGCCCCCGGCTGTTCGCTGTTCGAGCCGAGTGAGTGAAGGGCTTTCTGTTACGCAACGCACGGTGTTGGACTTGTTGTCATAGCCCCAGGACAACATGAAGCCGCTTGAATAATAGGGAACGAATCGCCGGTAGGCATTGATTGTCGGGGCGTACAACAACGTAAACTCGCGCAGGGTTGTGACGATACCGGCCACAAACTGCTTCATCAGTGTCGACAGGTTGTCGTCGGTGTCGGGGTCGTGGAATGCATTCGCGCCGTCACGCCAGAGGGAAAGGTTCAGTTGAGTGGCATTCCCGAAGCCCTCCATCGATAGCTTCGGGATGAACGTTACCAGCATGTCCTCCGCTGCTGCGAGCTCTTTGAGCGCATGCTTGAACAGAAAGGCCCGGTCCGCAGAAGCGAGGGCCTCGCTGGGCGCCAGGTTCATTTCCAATTGGCCGGGCCCGCCCTCAGTGCTCCAGGTTTCAATGGGGAGCCCGAACGCCTCCATGCTATTTCGGATGCGGGCTATCACCGCGTCATGTCTATCCAGGGGAGTCAGGCTGTAGGCCTGGGGCGTATTCCAGAGTGCATCCAGGTTCTTGAATCCCTTTGCCTGTGCAGACTGACTGGTCTCGTTGAACAACATGAATTCCATCTCGATTGCGGATTTGCTGACGAAGCCCATGTCCTGCAAGCGATTGACCAGTCGTTTGAGCGTTGCCCGGGGCAGATACTCGAGGTCGCCGCGACCGTCCACGTGTTCCAGATCGCCAACGAGCAGCCCGGTACGTTCCTGCCAGGGTACGAGGCGACGTGTTCCGGGATCGATAACCATGCGGGTATCGGCGTAACCCTCACTCCAGGATGGCCACCAGCGATCGTCGTTCTCCGGTGGCGGATGGGGTATCCCGGCATAGTCCACCATGACCATCAGATTGGACAGCCGCATGGGTGAATCGTCGCTTTCCAAGATTCGTCGTGCGGGTATTTTCTTGCCACGGGCAATGCCGTGCAGGTCCGGTACGGCTAGCGCAATCGCGTCCAGTTCGTGCTTGTCGATAAAGGCCCTTACCTCTTCCAGATCGTCGCTCAACCGTCTAACCTCGGCAACCATTGTGAAGTTGCAGTGAGTATAACAAGCAGCGGATGCCGTTGATTCGGCCAATGTGCGAATCAACCCAACTGTTACGATTTTTGTACTTTTGTCGAGCCCCGCTTGTCTTAGCATTCAGATTCAGCGATGAGGAAAGCGTGTCATGCAGCCCGGACGATTCAACATCACAGAGTTCATCGACGAGGTGTTTGCCCCGGAAGCTGGCGAGCGCGTCTTGTTTGTCGTTGACGACCCTACCCCGGATACCCCTGTCAACAAGGATTGGCAGGCCCGCTTCGAATTGGCCGACGAATGGCATCGGGCCTTTTCCGATATGGGCACCGAACGCGATTTCGAAGTATTGCCGATACTCCGCTTTCCTGCAGCCGCAGATCATCATGCGCCGTTTCCGGAACTGGGCACCCTGGACGGCAAGACCGTCAATATCGACGACACGCTCGATACGGTCAGCCTGGCCATAGGCATGACCGAAATCTCAATGACCTCGGGTCTTGCGCTGGCTTCCCTGCGACGCCCTGGAGCCAGTCAGTTTCGCGCCGCCAGTGCACCCCTCACAAGAAAAGACATGGAACCTGCCTGCCTGGCGATCGACTATCAAAACCTGCAGGCCCGCTGCGCCACACTCAAAGGACTATTCGATCGATCGATTGCAGCGGAAGTGACCTTTTCCGGTGGCGAGCAGTGCTTTTTCGATTTCCGACACCGTCAATGTGGCGTGGACAATGGCTACCTGCATCGGGACAAGGAAGGAATGCCACTGATCAATCTGCCCAGCGGCGAAGTCTGGATCACACCTTACGAAGGCGAAATAGAGGGGGATATCCCTTTGACCCATGGAACCATTCCCATTGCCCTGGACGATGGCAGTGTCGCCCTGCTTCGGGTCGAGGCCAACCGCATCGTCGCTGTGGAGGGCCAAGGATACGCCAAAGACTATTTTACAAGGGTATTCGAGGTCGACCCGGCCCGGCGCAACGTGGGTGAAATCGCTTTTGGCTGCAACCCGGGTGCGCGGGTCTCGGGTTTGTATATCGAAGACGAGAAGGCCGGCTTTCACTGGGGTTTTGGCCGCAGTGATTTTCTCGGTGGCAAAGTCGGGCCGGATCGGTTTATCGATGCCACCACGGTATTGCATTACGACATTCCCTACGCGAAGGATTGCCCCATCACCGCATCCGCCACGCTGATATCCGCCGATGAGAAACGCGTGCCCGTACTATCCAATGGAGAATACCTCATCGAAGCCCAATGAATCGAAACCGGATCGACCACCATGAGCGCGAACAGCAACTGCCCCATTACCCATGACTGGCAACCTTACGACAGCGATTTTCGCAAGGACCCTTTCCCCACCTACAAGCGATTCCGCGAGCAATGCCCGGTTGGATGGGTCAAGGCACACGAGGGATTCTGGGCCGTGTCCCGCTACGACGACATCTTTGCCATCGCCCGTGACCCGGTGACGTTCTGTTCCGGAGAGGGCATCGCAATCCCCCCAATGGAATACGACGGCCGCGCCTTGCCAATGGAATCGGATCCACCGGAGCATACGGATCTGCGGCAGATTCTCGCGGCAGAGCTTACGCCGAAGGCCGTGCTCGAGCGAGAACCCATGGTGCGAGAATCCGCCCGCAAATTGGTTGCGGACATTTCCGAGTTGGGTGAAACCGACATTTGCGAGCGCTACGCCAAACTGCTGCCGACCACGGTGATTTGCCAATTGCTGGATATCGAAGGCGATGAAGCCAAATTGCAGGACTTGCAGGAGTGGACCGAGGAGATCGTGTACGAGCGCTCGGACATGGCATCCGCTCGCCAGGCCTCGAACAACATTGTTGCGTTTTTCAACGAATTGATACCACGGCGCCGTGAGAACCTGGGGAACGATTTCATCAGCAAACTGCTGACGGCCGAGGTCAACGGCAAGCCACTGAGCAAGCAGGACATCATGGATTTCTGCTGGTTTCTGCTGATCGCCGGGCTCGACAACACTGCGTTCACGATTCGCAATGTCTTGCTGCAGATCGGCAACAGCGATGAATTGCGGCAACAACTGATAGAAGACCCCGCCAGGATCCCGGACGCCATCGAGGAGGTCCTGCGCCTGTATTCCCCGGTCTGGGGTATCGCCCGAACTGCCACTAGAGATACCGAGGTAAACGGTCAGCCTGTCGAAGCGGGGCAACGGGTAATGATGCTGTTTGCCTCCGCAGATCGCGATGGCGAGCAATTCCCCGACCCGGACCGGTTTGTCCTCGGCCGCACCCCCAATCGTCATATGGCCTTCGGCATGGGTCGGCACCGCTGCCTGGGTTCACACCTGGCCCGACTGGAAATCAGGGTCGCAGTCGAAGAACTGTTGAAGCACCTGCCCGACTATCGTGTAACAGGTGAGGTCGAATGGAACACCATGGGGCCATTGCCGATCGAGTTTACAGCAAAGAAAGTGGCGTAAGTTGCGACAACGGCTGTACTTCACGCAGTTTGACTGACCTGATTTCAACTCCCAAGTGCAACGCGCGCTTTTTCGGCGATACCGCCACAGATGTGGCCAGTCGCTTGACTCATTCGAACGGTGTATGCCGATGGCGTTGCAAGGCATGGTGGGCGTAGAATCGATTGGGCAGTTTCGGACGGAGAATCGAGGTGGATGAGACGACTTGGCTGGCGGTGCTGGCCGTGCTGTTCGTGGCACAGCATCTTGGCGTGACGAGTACCGGTTTGCGCGACCGGCTGGTTGGCGCCTTGGGTGAGAAAGCGTACGTGGCAATCTATGCCGTGGTGTCCATCCTGTTGCTGGTGCTGCTCATTCGCGCCTACAACGCTGCAACGCCCACGGTGCTGTTGTGGCCGACCGGCGAGCTGTTGCGCCTGGTGGCCCTGGTGTTCATGCCGCTGGCGCTGCTACTCGTCATCGGCGGTGTCATGACGCGCAATCCCACCACCGTCGGCGTGGTGCTCGACAGCGGTTCGGAAGTGCCGGTCTCGGGGGTGATGAAGATCACGCGTCATCCCGTACAGTGCGGCATCCTCATCTGGTCGCTCTGCCACCTGCTGGCCAACGGCGACCTGCCGTCGCTGCTCTTCTTCGGCGCATTCGCCCTGATCTCGGGCTTCGGCATGGTGCTGATCGACCGGCGCAAGCAGGAGGTTTTCGGGGAAGGGTGGGCCGCGTTTCGGGATGCGACCTCGTTGCTGCCGTTTGCGGCCGTGGCGGCGGGGCGCCAGTCGCTGCGCCTCGCGGACATCGGCTGGCTTGCGCCCCTGCTGGCGGCGATTGTCTTCGTTGCACTCTGGTGGGGCCACGTCTGGGTATCGGGAGTTCCTGTAGGTCTCGGTTGGTAGGCGACGGAAAGTCCGGCGCTGCCTCATTCGGACAGGATCGCGTAACGGTACTCCGCATCGATTACGGTTTCCGCGCCCTTGATGACATCGTCCACGATCGGTGTGGGGCTGAGCGCTCCATTGGCGTTTTCGATGACGGCGCCATCCTCGATGAGTTTGTCGACGAAAGCGTCGAACAGGCGGCCGTCGAAGAACTCCGGCGCGTCGATGCCGTGCATCCTGGCTACCTTGCGCGCGATGAGCTGACTTCGCTGCAGCAGTTCGGTGCGGGTTTGGGCGCGCGAACCCGGTTCGGCGAGCAGGCCGAGCACGATGTAGTTCCGCTCCAGCATCGGCCGTGCGATGCCGGCCAGCAGGTGCAGCCTGTAATGGAGCGGGGATTGGGCTGGTGGTGCCGCCAGGCGGTCGCCGTCGGCCCGGATCAATCCGGCTTTGACGAGATGCGCTGTCCAGCGTGCCGTGTCCGGGGCCTCGAAGCGTCCGTGCAGTTCGCGTACCAGATACGGATGTACCGTTGCCACCATTCGCTCCAGGGACTCGCGGGCCAGCGGCCGGCGCCGCTTTTCGAGCAGGCAGGCGATCAGTGACGGCAACGCCAGCACGTGGGCAACGTTGTTGCGGTACCAGGTCATCCGCACCGCGTCCACCGGTTGCAGCGCCACCACCTCGCCGAACTCGAGGGTCTCCCGGTTCAACATGCCGAGCCGGACCACATGATCGATGGCAGCGGCGCCGTCCATGCCGGTCAGGCGCAGGTCGTGATTGGCGCTGTCCCGGCGCAGGAGGTCGAGGTAACAGTCGATCTGGCTGGCGAGGGTCGACGTGGCGATGGCAAGTCGCGGCGTGCACAGAATGGCCAGCGCGGCCAGATTTACCGGATTGACCGATGCGGCATCGTTGATGCGCATGAGAATCTCGCGCCCGAGGGCGGTCGCCTCGGCCACATCCGACTCGGCCGCTTCGCCCACTTTCGCGTCGGCCGGCGCCTCTGGATCCGGCATTTCCTCCAGCGTGCCTGTCTCACCGACTTTCGTCGCGAAGGCATCGGCGTCCGCAACAGGCAGTTGGTGGGACAGACTGGCCAACCACTCGCCGAGCCGCAACGGCCTGCCGAAATTGACGGCGACGCAGCCGAAATCCTGTCGCAGCAACCGCAGGGTTTTCACGATGTCGCCGATCGATTCGCGCTTCTTTGCCGCGCCGCGCATTTCGTCGAGATACGATGCCGCCTCGATCAGTTTTTCGTAGCCGAAATACACCGGTACGAATGCCAGCGGTCGCGGCAGCCCGCGGCGGGCGTGGGCAATGGACATCTTCAAGAGGCCGATGCGGGCGGGCAACAACCGGCCGGTTCTGGTACGGCCGCCTTCCGGAAAGAACTCCACGCAGTGGCCGAGCCGGTAAACCTCGTAGAGGTATTCCGAAAACAGGGCGGCGTGCACCGGGTCGCTGCGAAAGCTGCGTTGCATGAAGAACGCGCCGCCGCGGCGCAGCAGGTTGCCGACGAAGGGCAGGTTCATGTTCTCCCCGGCGGCGATGTGGGGGATCATCAGGCCGCGCTGGAAGAGCAGGTAGGAGAGCAGCAGGTAGTCGGCATGGCTGCGGTGGCTCGGCACGTAGACGAGGGTATGGGTGCGGCCAAGGGATACGATGCGCTCCAGCCCGTTCACCTCGATGCGTTCGTACATGCGCCGCCAGAACGCCGTGAGCAGCCGCAGGAAAACCATGACGATGGGGTAGGACATGTCCGAGGCCATGTTGGTCGCCGCCTTCTCTGCTCGAACCCGTAGCCGTTGCCGGAGCGTGTCGGGGTCTTGCCGCAGCCGGTCGGCGCGCACCTCCCGGTCGATCGCATCGAGCACCGCCGGGCTTTCGACGACGCGGCCGAGCAGCGTGCGCCGGTGGGAAAAGTCGGGCCCGAGCGCTGCCACCTTCTGTTGGCGATGCCTGACGCGCAGGATGCGGGCGGTGCGGCGCGCGCGGCGGCGCTCGTCCCCCTGGGCCGCTTCGCCCAGGCCGAGCGGTTCGCCGAAGTCGACAACGATGTGATGGCGGGAAATCAGCAGGTTGACGAGGCGCTTGAAACGCGAGGTGGCGGCCCAGTGTTCGGAGAACAGCGTGCCCACGAGCGAACCTTCCCGGCTTGTGGAGCGGCCCCAGAAAACCTGCACGGGCAGCAGTTCGATGCCGCTCGCGGGGGCCGATGGGCTCGCCAGCAGCCGGGTGAGCCGCTCGGGTACGGCACGCATCAGGTGCCGTTGCAGCAGCCCCGCCGGGCGTTTCAGAAACACCACGCGGCGCTCTTCCTCGGGGCCATCGAGGCGAACGCGGGAAAGCGGATCCGGCCACCCTCGGCTCGCGCAGACCAGATCGAGGACCACCAGGTCGGAAAGCGATCGCTGCGGGAGCACGAATACGGGGTTGGCGGGCAACTCGCCGGGCGGTTCCCCCGCTATTTTCGGCCGCGCGATCCACCCGATCAGCGCACGGGCCAGCCGGTAGCTTCGCCGGCGAAGCGCCCGTCGTCCGCTCCAGCCCGACCCGGTCATGTTGGAACTCCTGCAGCCCCCGACAGCGGTGAAGTCAACAGTCGCGCCGGCGAGCGGTCGGCGTGCCCGTGGGCGTGGCTAGTGTCCGGTGTCGGCAATACGTTGCTATTCAGCGGCTGCAAAACTGCGGAGGGCGAGGCGCGGTCCGCAGTGGTTTCGTGAACATTGGCAGACATTGCAGCATGGCCGTCGGCGGTATTGCGCCTTTCCCTCGGGCGCGCCGCGTCTGCGCACAGCTCTTGTGCGGTCAGCCGTAAGGCAGGGTGTCGCTGACAAGGGACACTAACGGGACTCTGCCGACGGCGCCTCCGGTGCCGGGGACGAGGAGCCGCCCTCGAACAGGGCTTCCATGGGATTGGACGCCTGCGAGGTGATCTCCACCTCCCAGATGTCACGGTACTTGCGCTCGGTCGCCGCATTGGCGTCTTCCTGCGAGCGGATGATCGTCGGCCGCAAGAATATCAGCAAGTTGGTCTTGGTGACGGTGGTGCTGGAGGAGCGGAAGAAGAAACCCAGGCCGGGGATGTCGCCGAGCAGGGGCACCTTCTTGCTGGATTCGGAGATGTTGTCCTGAATGAGGCCGCCGAGCACGATGATCTGGCGGTCTTCGGCGAGCACGGTGGTTTCGATTTCCCGCTTGGAGGTGACCACATCGGCGAAACCGGCGTCGCCGATGGGCGAGTCCACCACGTTGGTGATCTGCTGGGAGATCGCGAGCCGCACCGACGAGCCGTCGTGCACGTGCGGGGTGACGTTGAGTTGCAGGCCGACATCCTCCCGTTGCACGGTGGTGAACGGGTTGTTTGCGCCGTCGGCCTGGGTGGTGAACGATCCCGTGCGGAACGGCACCTCGTTGCCCACCACGATTTTCGCTTCCTGGTTGTCCAGCGTCATCACGCTCGGCGTCGACAGCAGGTTGGCATCGCTGGCGGTGCCGAGGGCGGTGACGATGCTGCCGAAGGAGAAGCCGTCCGGATTGATCCGGGCGACCGCCAGCGTCGGGCTGGAGATGCTGGCCAGCCCCGCGAGTACGTCCGCGTCGATCTGGTTGCCTTGCTGGTCGACGCTCAGGTTCCGCAACAGATTGCCGATCACGCCATCGAGCGCCGTGCTGGCGATGGGCGAGGTGGCGCCTGCCGAATCGGCAGCGGCGGTTTCCGCGCCGAGGGTGCGCTGATTGGAAATCTGCACTTCCACCACGGCGGCTTCGATCAGCACCTGCGTGCGGCGGATATCGAGCTGAGCGAGGATATCGAGGATTTCCGTCATGGCGCTCGGCGCGGCGCGAATGATGATCGCGTTCAGCGACTCGTCGGCCTGGATGGTCGCCGCCTGCGAGCCCTCGTCGTCGTCGGGCCGCTGGGACAGGACGCCGTTCACCACCTCGGCGATGGAAACCGCGTCGGCGTGTTTCAGATACACCACCCGCACCCCGCCGGTGGCCGTGGCGGGTTTGTCGATCAACTCGATGATCTTCAGAATCTCGGCAATGGGCCGCGGCTTGCCGCGCACGATGAGGGAATTGTTGCGCTTGTTGGCGATGATCTGGATGCTCTGGGGGCCGGTGGCGTTCGCGCCGATCTGATGGGGCGCCAGCCGTTCCAGCAGATCCACCACCGTTTCCACCCAGGCTTCCTGCAGCGGCACCAGGACGATCTCGTCCTCTTCGGAGATGTCGATCTGCTCGACGATGCGCATCAGCCTCAGAATGTTGTCCGCGTGGTCGCTGACGATGACGATGTTGGGTTCGGCGACGGCGGCGATGTGGCCGTACTGGGGTATCAGCGGCCGCAGAATCTTGACCAGTTCCGTGGATTCGACGTTCTGCGCCGCAATGACCCGGGTGACCAGTTCCTCGGGCGCCACCTGGGACAATTGATCGTCGATCCCCGGGGTCTGTTTGCCGGTGGCGCTCTGCTGGATACGGATGACGTCCCCCGAAGGGCTGGCGATGAACCCGTGCACGCGCAGTACCGACAGGAAAAGTTCATAGATGCCGTCCGCGTTCAGCGGCGTGCTCGATATCACGGTGACCTCGCCTTTCAGCCGTGGATCCACCACAAAGGTCTTGCCGGTGATTTCCGCCACCTGGGTGACGAACTCGCGGATGTCGGCGTTCTTGATGTTGATCGTCCCGGTCCGCTCCGACGCTGCTGCTGCGGCAACGGCGTGCAGCAGGGCCAGCCCGAGCAACGCAAAGGCGAAAAAGTGGCGGCTGAAAAGGTGAAGGGTGTTGTTCACGATGACTGCAATTTTACGGCGACTTTACGGCGAGTGAAGGGTGCGTGCGCTAATTCAACGATGCCGTGATGAAAAAGCGCCGCTCGCCGCGCTGCACTTCCATCCGGGCCGAGCCCTGGGCGAGCACGTTGTCGAGTTCCAGGCGGTCACGTCCGATGTCCCCCACGGGCTGCCCGTTGATGGAAAGTATGACGTCTCCCGGACGCAGCCCGGTCTGGAGCAGGTAGGGAGAATCGCCAAGGCGGTCGAGCCGGTAACCCGCCGGATCGTCACCCCCGAGCGGCGTCAGGCCGAGTTCCCCGAGGGCCTGCTGCGGATCGTCTCTCAGCTTCGCCCGGTACTGTTCCGCCAATTCCTCGGGCGTGGGCTCGGCGATGTCGCGGCGAGCCGGCGGCGGCGTCGCCGGTGAAGCACTTCTTGCCCGTACGGCGGGGGCGTTCAGCGATTCCGCCGCGGCGCTTTCCGCACGGGGGGACGAGGCGACGATGATCTCGTCCGATTGGGGGAAAGTCAGGCGCTCCAGCGCACGGCCGCGGCGCAGCAGCACATGGTCGAGGAAAACGGCATCCAGGGTCGCGTTGCCGGGCACCCGGTCGCCGATGTGATACAGCTCTTCGGAGCGCCCCTTGCGGGCCAGAATGGCGGTGGAATCTTCGGCATTTTCCGCCACGAAGACACCGTTCAGCACCAGCGGCAGGCGGGTCTCGGCCAGGGTTTCACGGGCGTCAGCCGCGGCGGCGGGCTCGGTCGGCTCGGTGCTGGCAACGCCGAACAGGTTTGCAGCGATGATGTTCTCAGGGTCGGCGCCCGGCCGGGTGCTGCCGGATTCCCGCGCGACCGGTTGCCGGGGCTGCACGGAAGCGGCTTCCTCTGGTGCTGCAAAGAACAGCGCGGTCGTGGCCAGCGTATAGGCCATGCCCAGCACGATGAGCCACTTGAGCGGCGCAGCGGCGTGTGCGACGACTTTTCTGACAATCGATTCCATATCGGAAGCCGACACTAAAGTATCTTTTCCTCCACTGCCAGAACTACGTCGTCGTCCGCCCCGCCGCCGGGCCAGGGTTGCCCGAGCATTCGGGTAAGCCGCATCGTGACGCCGATGCGCGCAAACCCGCTTTCGAGCAACTGCGCTTCCAGCAGGGGCGTGGATTCTCCTTGGGCCGCGACCACCGCTTCCGGCCTGTCCGAGTACCAGAGGCGCGCTTCCAGGGGAGGCAGTTCGGCGGTTCTCCGCCGTTGCGACAGCACGTAGTGCAGCCGGCCGCCAGACCAGGAAATGGCGCCCCGCGCGTCGTCCGGGCGGTTGCCGGTAACGTGCAGATGCAGGTCGCGCACCTCGAAGCGTCCGCCCAGCGACAACTCGTACGCCGCCAACCAGGCATTGACCGCGGCCGACTCGATCGTTCCACCCATCGACAGCGCCGCGCGGCCCGGCGCAACGTTCATGCTGCCGCCAAGATCCAGGTGTTCGGCGGACAGCGTCCAATCGATGCCCGGAAACAGTTGCAGCAGTGTTACAGGCCGGAAGGACCAGGTGAAACGGCCCCGGTCCGTCCCCTGGTAGAACAGCCTGCCCGAGCCCGACCAGACGCTACCGCTGGTTGCTTTCAGGGCGGCGCCGGGGATGCGCTCCGCCAGCGGCGCCAGCAACCGCGCCGGTGCGAACAGCACGCAGAACGACAGGAATGCCAGGCTGCCCAGCAGAACCAGTCCCCGTACCCTGCCGGTAATTCGGCCCGGGTATGTGCCGGACGGCGCCACCGTTACACCAGCAACCGTTCCAGGATGCGCTCGTAGACGCGTGCGAGCGGTTCGAGGTCGGCGACTGCGACGCATTCGTTCACCTTGTGAATCGTCGCGTTGACGGGGCCGAGTTCGACGACTTCGCATCCCGACGGGGCGATGAAGCGCCCGTCGGAGGTGCCTCCCGAGGTCGAGAGTTCGCAGTCGACGCCGAGTTCGTCGCGAATCGCGCCCTGTACCGCTTCCGTCAGGCGGCCCGGAGGGGTCAGGAACGGTTCTCCGGAATGCTGCCAATCGAGGGTGGCGTCGACGCCGTGCTCGGCAAGCAGGCCCTCGACGATGGATTTCAGGCCGTTCGCGGTCTGCTCGTTGGAGTAGCGGAAATTGAAGTCGAGGGTGGCTTCCGCCGGAATCACGTTCGCGGCGCCGGTGCCTGCCGCGATGTTGGAGACCTGCACCCGGGTCGGCGGATAGTGGGCGTTGCCCCGGTCGAACTCCCGGCCGAGCAGGGCAGACAGAAAGGGCGTCACCGAGTGAATCGGGTTGACGGCGAGGTCGGGATAGGCGACGTGTCCCTGCACGCCGTGCACCGTCAGGCGGGCGTTCAACGAGCCGCGGCGACCGTTGCGAACGGTGTCGCCGAGCACGGCCGTCGAGGAAGGCTCGCCGATGACGCACAATTCCGGCATATCGCCCGTGCGCTCGAGTTGCCGGACGATATGCCGCGTGCCGAATTCGGCCGGCCCTTCCTCGTCGCTGGTGATCAGGAACGCGAGGCGCCCCGCGGGTTGCGGGCGCCGGTCGAGAAAGCGTTCCGTCGCGACCACCATGGCGGCCAGGCTCGATTTCATGTCCGCCGCGCCGCGCCCGAAGAGATAGCCGTCGCGAACGGTCGGTTCGAACGGCGGCGACTGCCATTGCCCCGTTTCACCCGGCGGCACCACGTCGGTATGCCCGGCGAATGCCACACTCGGCGACCCGCCTCCGAATCTGGCGACGAAATTGCGGACGCCGTTCCTGTCGAGCGTCTCGATCGCGAACCCGAGGTCGGCCAACCTGCCGGCCAGCAGTTCCTGGCAACCCGCATCGTCGGGGGTCACCGAGGCCCGCGCGATCAGTGCCCGAGCAAGTTCCAGCACGGGATTCATCGGGCAGCAACGCGGCCGGTTTGCGAACGAATCTGGCTGGTCCGCATATCTAACCAACCTTCTGCTGCGGACGCCGACGCACTCGCCGTGCGCCACCGCGGTTTCCCAGTGGGAGGGGTAGCTCCTCGCGCTCCCCGGCTGAAGGCTCTCTATTTGCGAGGGGTACCCCCTCGCGCTCCCCGGCTGAAGGCTCTCTATTTGCGAGGGGTGCCCCCTCGCGCTCCCCGGCTGAAGGCTCCCTCCGGCCGATTTGACAGACGGTCGAGTATGCCTGTATCGGCCTCCGGTCCGCGTAGCCGCGCTGGACGGCGCGTTTTGCTTCAGCGACGAAACGTCGACGCTCTCGCGCCGAAAGTTGGTGACGGATGCGGGCCAGGCGAGTCATCGACCGTCAGTTGTGCGCATGCAACTGTTCGTTGAGCGCGATGGCATTGCGGTTGGTGCGGCATTGCACCTCGCCGGTTTCGCTGTGCCGGATGAACAGCATGTCCGAGCCGCCGGCGAGGTCGCGGCCGCGAGCGACCCGCACCCGATTGCCGTCTTCGTCGATCACCGCCACGCGCGTGCCCGCGGTGATGTAAAGGCCTGCCTCGATGGTGCAGCGGTCGCCGAGCGGTATCCCCGTGCCGCCGTTGGCGCCGACCAGGCACTGTCTGCCGATGGTAATGGTGATGCCGCCGCCGCCGGAAAGGGTGCCCATGGTGCTGGCGCCGCCGCCGAGGTCGGAATCTTCGCCGAGCACCACGCCCTGGGAGAGACGCCCTTCCACCATGTTGGGCCCGAGTGCCGCGGCATTGAAGTTGATGAAGCCCGACGGCATGACCGTCGTGCCTTCGCCGAGGTAGGCGCCGAGCCGGATGCGGCTGGCGTCGGCAATGCGCACGCCCGAAGGCACCACGTAGTTCGCCATCTTCGGAAACTTGTCCACCGAGAGCACCTCGAATCGATCGCCGCTCAGGCGCGCCTGCAATTGACGGCCCGGAAGGTCTCCCAGCGCGACAGCCCCCTCCGTGGTCCAGGCGATGGTCTGCAGATGTGCGAATATGCCGTCCAGGTTCATGCTGTTTGGGAGCGCCAGCCGGTGGGACAGCAGGTGCAGCTTGAGGAATGCCTCGGGCGTGCCGGTTATCGCTTCATCGGCCGGCAACAGCGTCGCGATCAATTCCCGGTCGGTTTCGAGCAGTGTGGCAAGGGCCGGCTGATGGGTCGGCACGAAGTCACGCAATTGCTTCGGCTGCACGACGGCGGTGCCCGGCTCGAATGCCGCTGCAATTGACGCGCCAAGGTCTCCGCCCGGTTCTTTCAGCGGTGCCGGAAAAAAGCAGTCGATGCAGTTTCCCTGGCTGTCGCGCGTGGCAATGCCGATGGCGAACGCGAAAACAGGCATGAGTTCCTCCTCGCGGAACCCCTTGAAACGGGGCGCGTACGCTACCAGCCCGGCGCCCAATCCCACAAGCTCGGCGTGTACAGCGCCCCGATTCTCACCCGAATGATTAGCGAATCAACGAATGCGGCCGCGAATAGCAGCGAAATCACCGGGCGTGAACCCACCGCGTGCCCAAAGTGCTCTTCAGCGCGTCTCGAGCCCGCTTGCTCCGCGCACCCCGTGCTTTCACTGCACTTGTCGGCAACGCGTCTTCCAATCGCAAACCGGTCGGGTCAGTGCCCCCGAAGATGAAGTGAGTTTCAATCCCTGGCCGTATACTGGATACGCCCGACGGGCCGCGCCTGCCAGAGCCCTTGCGCGGCACCCGGAATGGTTCCGCATTCGTGACACAGGAAACTGACGCCATGCAGTTCGCTCCCACCGAAGAACAACAACAGTTTCGCGACATGGTGCGCCGCTTTCTCTCGGCGGAATCGCCGACGACGGCCGTGCGGCGGCAGATGGAGAGCGATTTTGGCTTCGACCGGGAGGTCTGGCAGCGCATGGCGGGCGAGTTGGGTTTGCCCGCGCTCCTGGTTCCGGAACGGTTCGGCGGCGCCGGGTTCGGCCTGGTCGAGGTCGGCATTGCCATGGAGGAGATGGGGCGCGCCCTCTATTGCGGGCCTTATTTCGCCTCGGCGGTGCTCTCCGTGGCGGCGCTGCTCGATTGCGCGGACGAGGCTGCCGCGGCGCGCCTGCTGCCCGGCAT
The DNA here is from genome assembly GCA_965221465.1 of Candidatus Azophilus sp. Taxonomy (GTDB): domain Bacteria; phylum Pseudomonadota; class Gammaproteobacteria; order Pseudomonadales; family Azotimanducaceae; genus Azophilus. The sequence goes on along the minus strand of OZ244892.1, from coordinate 2,295,597 downwards.
CGCCCGGGGCGAGACGATTGCGGCGCTGGCTGCAAGTCACCGCCCCGCACAAGTGGTTCGCATTGGAAGCGTCCTTTCGGGTACGACCCGGCCGGTGGTCGACGGGATGGCGGCGGACGTGTTGCTCGTCGTGGCGAACGGTGACCGGGGCGCCGAACTGCACGAAATCGACCCCTTGGGCTCGGGGGTGTCGAGGCGTCCATTGAGCGTCATCGACCCTACGCGGCGGCTGGCGGAATTGCATCTCGACGGCGTTCCGGCCCGTCGCCTGGGCAGCGCCGGAGAGGGTTTGACTCGAACGCTCGACCTCGCCGCCATTGCGCTCGCCAACGAAATGGTCGGCGGCGCCCAGCGATTGTTCGACGACACCCTCGATTACGTGAAGATGCGTGTGCAGTTCGGCCGCACGATCGCTTCTTTCCAGGCAATCAAGCATCGCTGCGCGGAACTGCTGCTCGAGCTGGAACTGGCCAAGTCGGCGGCTTACTACGCGGCCGCGGCGGCAGACGACGGGGACCCGGCGCTCGGCTACCATGCCAGCCTGGCCAAGTCAGCGGCTGCGGATGCCTACATGTCCGTCGCCGCGGAAGCCATCCAGTTGCACGGCGGCATCGGCTTTACCGCCGAACAGGACACACAGCTCTGGTTCAAGCGCGCCAAGGCTTCGGAGGTGCTGCTCGGCAATCCGGCCTGGCATCGGGAACGCATGATCGCCGCCCTGGAATCGCAGGAGCGGGCCGCGTGAGCCTGCCTTCTGCAGAGCTGCCTTCCGCAGAGAAAGTTCGGGCCGAGGTGCGGGCCTGGCTGGCGGAACACTGGAATCCTGAACAATCGCTCGTCGACTGGCGCAACAAGCTGGCCGATGCCGGCTGGGCAATGCCGGAGTGGCCGCAAGACTGGTACGGGCGCGGCTATTCGTCGGAACTGGTGCGGGTGGTCGAGCAGGAGTTCGCTCGGGCCGGCGCCGTCGGCGGGGCGCGGGTTGGCATCCGTCTGCTGGCGGCAGCGACCCTGCTGGAACACGGTAACGATGCCCAGAAGAAGCAATACCTGCGGCGAATCGTCACCGGCGAGGATGTCTGGTGCCAGCTCTTCAGCGAGCCGGGCAGCGGTTCCGATCTTGCCGGCTCCACCACTCGCGCAGAGCGGACGGACGACGGCTGGATCGTCAATGGGCAGAAAGTCTGGACCACCAGCGCCCAGCACGCGGATTGGGGCCTGTTGCTGGCGCGCACCGACTGGGATGCCCCGAAACACAGGGGCCTGACCTATTTCGTTCTCGACATGCGTCAACCGGGCATCGAGGTGCGCCCGATCCGGCAGATGAACGGCTATGCATCCTTCAATCAGGTGTTCATCAGCGATGCGCACGTCCCGGCGGAGGCCCAGGTGGGCGAAATCGGCGGCGGTTGGGCGGTGGCCATGACGACACTGGCCCACGAGCGGCGCCGTGCCGACGGTCTGCGTTCAGGCCATGCCGACGTTGCCGAATCGGGCGAGCGCAGAGGCCGCATCTACGTGGAGGAGGCGGAGGAGGTCGCCACCGCCATGGCGCCCTATGTCTGGTATCCCCAGCGGGCGGGACGGGTGGATCTGGCCGTGCAGACCGCCCTGTCCACGGGCCGTGTGGCAGATCCGGCGGTGCGTCAGGAATTGGCGAAACTGCTGATACTGGCCCGTTCCGCGGAATGGACCGCCCGCCGGGCGCGCGCCGCGCGGCAGGCAGGAAGGCCGCAAGGGCCGGAAGGCTCTCTCGGCAAGCTGGCGGCGAGCCATGTGGCGCGCCAGGCCGCCCGCGTGCACACGCTGATCGCCGATGAGGGGGCACTGTATGCAGGCGAAGATGCACCCGAGGGCGGCCTCATCGCCGAAATCCTGCTGTCGGTTCCCGCCGTATCCATCGCCGGCGGCACCGACGAGATTCAACGCAACATCATCGCCGAACGGGTACTCGGCATGCCCCGTGAAACCCGATTCGACACGGGCCCGTTTCGCGACATTCCCGCATGAGCCGACCGGACGATTTCCGCCGAGGAACTGGAATCGGGGGCTTCCGATCCGGCAGTCAGCCTGGGTGACGGTACCGGCAACTGGCGACGACGGGTCAATTCAGCTGTCGATACGAAGCGGGCTGCAGATCACTGCGAGTTCCGAACCCGGCGCGCCGGGCCGAGGACGTGAAAGCAACAAAGGCGTGCTGGGAGAGAACCGGTGTGCGGTGCGCGTATCCGGCACCTTTAAAGCTCGTGCTTGCGCCCATCGTAGCGGTAAGCAGGTCCGCTTGGCGTGCCGGATGCGCGTACCGCATACCGGTTCGCGGAGCCGGATCGAAGGTAAGGAATTCTTGGTTAGCGAATTCAATAAAATCAATCACTTGGAAAAAGTGTTCCATGAAACAAGAGTCTGAGCGGCGTACCCGTCCGGCGCATCAGCGGGCGTTACTTCGGCATCGAGTCCAGTGTCTGACGCAGGGTATTCTCGACGGTGTACTTGAATTCCGGGTCGGTGATCGGCTCACCTGACCGGGTTTGCAGATAGAAGACATCCTCCACGCGCTCGCCGAGGGTGGCGATGCGGGCGCCGAGCACGGATACCTCCAGGTCGTGGAACAGCATGCCGATCCGGGCCAGCAAGCCGGGCCGGTCTGCAGTGAGAACCGTCAGTGTCGAACAGGGCTCGCCTTCGCGGTTCACCAGCGTCGCCTCGGTGGGGCGGGTCAGTTGCTTGCGACGCCGGGAAAGACGCCGGTTGCCGAAGCTGCCGATCTTCGGCCTGTCCACGGCGTTTCCGATCTGCTTCACCAGGGCATCCCGGTCACCGCGGACGGGCCGGTTTTCCGCATCCAGCACCACGTAGGTGTTGAAACAGAGCCCGGTGTCCGTCGTGCGTATGTTGGCGTCGTGCACCGAGAGTTGCAGTCGATCGATGGCGATGACGGAAGCGGCGAACAGGTTCGGCCTGTCCTGGGTATGGATGAAGATCTCGGTGGCGCCCTCGCCGGGAACCTGGCCGGCCATGTTGCGCATGAGCACCAGCGGGCCGCTGCCGGGGTCGTGGCGGAATACGGCCGCAGTCACATCGGCCACCCGGTCCGGCGTGTGGCGCAACAGGAATTCGTCGCCGAGCAGTGCCCAGATGGGCCTGGCCTCGTCCTCCCCGATTCCTTCGGCAGACAGCTTCTCGATCGCACGCTCCAGACAGGCGCGGATCGAAGCCTGCCGGTCGACCGGCGATTCAAGGCCGCCTTCGAGCAGCTTGCGGGTCTCGGTATACAGTTGCCGCAACAGGGTGTCGCGCCAACTGTTCCACAGGTTGGGATTGGTAGCGGTGATGTCGGCGACGGTGAGCGCATACAGATAGTCGAGCCGGCGCTCCGAGCGCGTCTTCTGGGCGAATGCGTAAACCACGTCCGGGTCGTAGATGTCCTGCCGCTGGGCGGTGCTCGACATCTCCAGGTGATTCTGCACCAGCCACTCGACCAGCGCCGTGTCGTCATCGTTCAGCCCGTGGCGCCGACAGAATTTCACCGCATCCCGGGCGCCCAGGGTGGAGTGGTCGCCGCCCCGCCCCTTGCCGATGTCGTGGTACAGCCCGGCAATGTAGAGCAGTTCCACCTTGGGAATCGACTTCACGCAACGGTGCGCCAGGGGGTAGGTCTCCGCCTGAGCCCGGTACCGGAAGATCCGCATCTGCCGGATCACCATCATGGTGTGGGCATCGACGGTGTAGACGTGGAACAGGTCGTGCTGCATCTGGCCGACCACTTCGCCGAATTCGGGAATGTACCGGGACAGGATGCCGTAGCGGCGCATGCGGGTGAGTTGCGTCACCAGCGTGTAGGGCGCCTTCAGCAGGGCAATGAAGAGCCCCGTGTTTTGCGCATCGGCGCGAAACGCATCGTCGATCCGGTGCACGTTTTCGCGAATCGACCGAATGGTGCCCGCCCGCACTCCGTCTATGTCACGCCGGTTGGCCAGAATGACGAACAGTTCCAGCAGTGCGCTGGGGTGTTTCTCGAAGACGTCTTCAGCGGTTGCCTCGATGGCGCTGTCGCGGATTCGGAACCGTTGGTTGATGGATTCGATGCGCGGCCTGCTCCGCGACATGGACTCTTCCAGATACTGCAGAACGATGTCGTTGACTTCCCGCAGCGACAGCACGTAGCGGTAGTACTGGTGCATGAATCGCTCGACGCCGAGCTTGGCGGCGGTGTCGACGTAGCCGAGCCGTTCCGCCAGGGCGCGCTGGTATTCGAACTGCAGGCGGTCGTCCTTGCGCCCGGCAACCAGGTGCAGCCCGTAACGTACCCACCACAGATAGCGCCTGCCGTTGGCGAGCCAGTCACGCTCCGTGGGCGTCACCACGCCGAGCCGTTCGAGTTCGACGGGGTCGGAGGAGCCGAATTTTCTCGCCGAGACCCACAAGGCCGTCTGCAGATCGCGCAATCCGCCCGGCGATGCCTTGATATCCGGTTCGAGGTCGTACTCGACATTGCGAAACCGGCGGTGCCGCTCTGCCTGTTCGTCGCGCTTGGCCCGAAAGAACCGGTCTGCGGGCCACAGCCGCGCTCGGCTCATGGCCCGGTCGAGCTTTTCGACCATGGCGCGGCCGCGGTCGGTGACGGCTTCGGTGAGCAGGCGCCGTTCGAACAGGGCCGTGGCCACGGTGATATCGCCGGCCGCCTGGGCGATGCAGTCCTTTACCGTGCGGACGCTGTGACCGATCTCGAGGTTCAGATCGTAGAGGTTGCGCAGGAAGGCTTCGATGGCAGCCTTGTGTCGGCGCGGCTGACGGCCCAGGATCATGAGATCGATATCGGACCCGGGGTGCAGTTCGCCCCGGGCATAACCGCCCAGAGCGAACAGCAGCAGCGTATCGCCGGTCGGGCCCCCGTCGTGCCCGGCGCCCCGGAAGTGACTTGTCCAGACCTCCCGGATGAGTTCGTCGAAGAAAGCCACCCGGTCGCCGAGAATGGCTTCGATGCCGTCCCTCGCCCAGTAACGGTGGGCGAGCGCAGCGTCCTGTTCGGCGATGCGTTCGCGGCAATCGGCGATGTTCACGACGGCAGGGCTTCGGCTTCTTCGGCCCGCCGTGTGAGAACTTCCACCCCGTCGCCTGTCACCAGCAGCGTGTGTTCCCATTGAGCGGAGAGCTTGTGATCCTTGGTGACCACCGTCCACTGGTCGGGCAACATCCTGACGTCGCGCCGGCCGGCGTTGATCATGGGCTCGACGGTGAACGTCATCCCCTCCTCGAGCACCATCCCCGTTCCCCGGTGCCCGTAGTGCAATACCTGGGGTTCGTCGTGAAAGCGCTTGCCGATGCCGTGGCCGCAGAATTCGCGGACCACGGAAAACTTGTGGGCCTGGGCATGGGTCTGGATGGCGTTGCCGATGTCGCCGAGCGTTGCGCCCGGGCGGATTTCGCCGATTCCCCGATAGAGGCACTCCTGGGTAACGCGCACCAGACGCTCGGCCAGCACGGTCGGGGCGCCGACGAAGAACATCTTGCTGGTGTCGCCGTGATAGCCGTCCTTGATGACGGTGACATCGATGTTCAGGATGTCGCCGTTTTTGAGCACCTTCCGGGCCGATGGAATGCCGTGGCAGACGACGTGGTTGACGGAGGTGCAGATGGAGCGCGGAAACGGCGGTATGCCGGGGGAATTGCGGTAGTTGAGCGGCGCCGGCACACACCCCAGCCGGTCGACGATCTGGCGGTGGCAGATGTCGTTCAGGGCGCCGGTGCTGACGCCCGGCGCGATGTGCTCGCCGATCATCTCGAGCACGCTGGCGGCAAGCCGGCCCGCGGTGCGCATGCCTTCGAGGTCGGTATCGTTTTCGATTCTGGCGGCCATGGGGCGGCTATGGTATAAACCGCGCCGCCCCGGGGCAACGTAACCGTCGAGCCCCGGGAAACTGCCGCCGCGGTGGTGCCGATTCAAGATGACGATCCGGCCCCCGGAGGCGGCGATAAAACGCACGCAGTTCGACACGGATTCACGGGTGCCGGCGGCGGAGGGAGCGTTCGAGCGTTCCTCATTCCGGTTGCGGGTCTGGGTCCGGGGGCTGCGGAGGCTCAACCCGGAGACGACAATTGAACATCAACATGCGCGACATGCTGGCCGCGGGTGTCCACTTCGGCCATCAGACCCGTTTCTGGAACCCGAAGATGAGCCCGTTCATCTTCGGCGCCCGCCGCAAGATTCACATCATCGACCTCGAGAAGACGGTGCCCGCCTTCGAGCTTGCGCTCACGGAACTGCGCAACATGGCGAGCCGCGGCAACAAGATACTGTTCGTCGGCACCAAGCGGGCGGCTGCCAAGGTCATTCGGGAACAGGCGATACGCGTCGACATGCCGTATGTCGACCAGCGCTGGCTCGGCGGCATGCTCACCAATTACAAGACCATCCGGCAATCGATCCGCCGCCTGCAGGACCTCGAGAGGCAGGACGAAGAGGGCGGTTTCGAGCAACTGACCAAGAAGGAAGCGCTGCACCAGCGCCGCACCATGCAGAAGCTCGAACGCAGTCTCGGAGGCATCAAGAACATCGGCGGTCTGCCGGACGCGTTGTTCGTGATCGACGTTCAACACGAACGCATTGCGGTTAGCGAAGCGAACAAGCTGGGCATACCGGTATTCGCCATCGTCGACACCAACAGCGACCCGGACGGCATCGATCATGTCATTCCGGGTAATGACGATGCCATACGCGCCATTCGCCTTTACGTCACCGCGGTTGCTGACGCCATTCAGGAAGGGCGCGACAACGCCAGCATCGGGGGTGCGGGCGCAGGTCCGGTTTCCGGCGAAGCTGCAGCCGCCGTCATGGATGGCGGCGACGAGTATGTCGAGGTCGAGGAAGACGCCGGCGAACTCGACGAAACGCCGGTCGCCGACGAAAGCGCCGACAGCTGACGAGCGCCGGCGTTCGGGAAGCACGTGCGATTGGACGTGTGCGGTTGTCGCGGGAAGGAGGCGTGCGAGGCTGCGTGCAAGGTTGAAAGAGAGTGCTGGCGGCCGGAAGGCGGCTGCGACTGAACGACTTCGGTACGATCACGGATAGAGCACCCGCGGCAGAGCGAAAGCACCCGCGGCAGAGTAAAAGCGCCCGCGGCAGGTAAAAAAGCGCCCGCGGCAGAGTAAAAGCGCCCGCGGCAGGGTAAAGCGCCCGCGGCAGGGTAAAGCGCCCGCGGCAGGGTAAAGCGCCCGCGGCAGGTTAAAAAAGGAACGAGACAATGGCCGTATCGGCAAAACAGGTCAAGGAACTGAGAGACCGCACCGGGCTCGGCATGATGGACTGCAAGAAGGCGCTCGAGGAAGCCGGCGGCGTCATCGAGACGGCCATCGAGCAACTGCGCAAGAAAAGCGCGCTCAAGGCCGAGAAACGGGCGGGCCGGACGGCAGCAGAGGGCCTTCTCGGGCTCAAGGTGTCCGAAGACGGCAAACGTGCCGCCCTCGTCGAGATCAACATCGAAACGGACTTTGCGGCGCGCAACGAGAAATTCACGGCCTTTGTCGGCGCGGTTCTCGATGCCGTTTACGAGAGCGGCGGGGATACTGCGGCGGTGGCGGAAGCGTTCGCCGGTGAGCGGGATACCCTGATCCAGGAAATCGGCGAGAACATTGCCGTGCGCCGCGTGGCGCGGCTCGATTCCGAGGACGGCTTTATCGCGGGATACCTCCACAACGACCGCCGCAAGGCCGCGGTGGTGGAAATCTCCGGCGCCGACCCGGTGCTGGCCCGCGACCTCGCCATGCACGTCACCGCTCACGATCCGACACCGATCGTGGTGAAGCCCGTCGACATCGACCCGGCGGTGATCGACAAGGAGCGGGAGATCTACCGGGCCCAGGCGGATGCGGAAGCCGAGGCCGATGCGGCTGCCGGCAAAAAGCCGAAACCGCCCGAGATCCTCGAGAAAATGGTGGACGGCCGCGTGCGCAAGTTCCTGAGCGAGGTCAGCCTGGTGGATCAGAAGTTCGTCAAGGATGTGAGCGTCAAGGTCGGCAAGCTGCTCGGCGGCAACGATGTCGAGTGCCGACGCTTCGTTCGCTTCGAGGTCGGCGAGGGCATTACGGTGGAACGGCAGGACTTTGCAGCAGAAGTAGCGGCGCAGGCCGGAGGTTCGGCCGGCTGACCCGACCTGTTTGTCGAGGTCGCAGCGCCGTTGCATCGGAATTCCGAACCCGGCTCGCCATTCGGCGAGCCGTATGCACGTACCGTATATCGGTTCTCGGCGCCGGATCGAAGCAACGGCGCTCCGCGTCAGTGAGTGCATTAAAATCAATAACTTGCAATTTTGTTTCATCAGAGTGGCAGGCCCCCGGCGCTCCCCGCGAGTTCTGAATGCGTAGAAAGACGTGTGACACGACACTGGTATCGGCGATATGCCTCTCTTTCTTCTGAAACTCTCCGGGGAAGCGTTGTCGGGCGGCGCGGCGGTGGGCATCGATCCGGAGGTGCTCGATGGGCTTGCCGCGCGGATCGGCGAAGCACGCAAGCTTGGCGCCCGACTCGCGGTCGTCCTCGGCGGCGGCAACCTGTTTCGCGGCGCCCGCCTTGCGGAGGCGGGCATCGACCGGGTGACGGCCGACCACATGGGCATGCTGGCAACCTGCATGAACGGCCTGGCGCTGCGCGATGCGCTCGTGCGGCATGGCATCGATGCGCGGGCCTGGTCCGGGCTGGCCGTTGCCGGCGTGCTGCCGGTTTTCGAGGCCGGGGCCGTGCGCGCCGCGCTCGAGCGCAACGAGGTTGCGATTCTGACCGGCGGTACCGGCAATCCCCACTTCACCACCGATACGGCAGCCTGCCTGCGGGCACTGGAGGTGAATGCCGACCTGGTGCTCAAGGCTACCAAGGTCGATGGCGTGTACAGCGCAGACCCGCTGACCGACCCCGACGCGGTGCGCTTCGACCGGCTGACGTTCGACGAGGCCCTGGCGCGCAACCTCGAGGTCATGGATGCCACCGCCCTTTGCCTCTGCCGGGACAATGGGCTGACGGTGGTGGTATTCGACATGAACTCCCCGGATGGATTGACCCGGATTGCCAGCGGTGACAAGGTTGGCACCCGTATCGTACCTGTGCTCGAGGCATCGCGCTGATGAACGAAATGATCGAACTCATCGAGACCGATGCAGACGAGCGCATGGGCAAGTCGATTGCCGCCATGCACGCGGGGTTCGCCCGCATCCGAACCGGGCGTGCCCATCCGAGCCTGCTGGACCCCATAGAGGTTCCGTACTACGGCAGCGATGTGCCACTCAAGCAGGTGGCTACCATCAGCGTCGAGGAAGCCCGGACGCTGGTGATCACGCCCTGGGAGAAGAGCCTCATCCCCCAGATCGAGCGTGCCATCCTGAAGAGCGAAATCGGCATCACACCGGCGAGCAGCGCCGATTCGGTTCGGGTTCCGTTGCCGGCGCTGACCGAGGAGAATCGCCGCGATCTGGCGAGGCAGGCACGCCAGGAAGCCGAAGCGGCGCGTATCGCCGTGCGCAACATTCGTCGCGATGCCATTCACGAGGTCCGCGAGTTGCTGAAGGCGAAGGAAGTTGCCGAGGACGAGGAACGCCGTGCCGAACAGCAGATCCAGGGGATCACCGACCGCCGCATCAAGGAGGTCGATGCAGCCCTTTCCGCCAAAGAAGCGGACCTGATGGAGATCTGATCGCGGATGTCGCAATTGCAGGCGAGCGCCATCGAATACAAGCCGGTCGGGCTTCCCCGTCACCTCGCCATCATCATGGACGGCAATCACCGCTGGGCTCGGCAACGGCGGCTGCCGGGCGCCATGGGCCACCGGGCGGGGGCGCGCAACGTGCGGCCGGTGGTGGAGGCTTGCGCCGAGCAGGGCATCCGCTGCCTGACGCTGTTCGCCTTCAGCACCGAGAACTGGCAGCGGCCCCAGGGCGAGATCAATCTCCTGCTGGGGCTCATGCGCAACGTTTTCGAGAACGATCTGGACGAATTGCACCGTCGGGACGTGCGCCTGCGCATCATCGGCGACCGCACCCGCTTTCCGGCCGACCTGCAGATGCAGATGAACCGGGCCGAATCCATGACCCGGGAAAACACCGAGATGATGCTGAACATCGCGGCGAACTACGGGGGACGCTGGGACATCACCGAAGCGGCGCGGGCCATGGCGAAGGCAGTGCAGGAAGGCAATCTGGACGCCGACCGGATCGATGAGGAAGCCTTCGAGTCGTTCCTGTCGCTTGCGCCCCTGCCGGCACCGGACCTGTGTATCCGCACCGGAGGGGATCAGCGCATCAGCAACTTCCTGCTGTGGGACTTCGCCTACACGGAGTTCTATTTCACCGATGCCTACTGGCCGGACTTCGACGAGGGTGAATTGGTTCGGGCGCTGGGCGCATTCGACGACCGCAAGCGCCGGTTCGGCTGCCGGGAGTAGCGCCGATCGGCAGCCAGCGACGCCGCCGGGTGCTCACCGCGTTGTGCCTGTTGCCGGTGGCAATGGGGGCTATTTTCCTGAGCCCGCCCTTTACCGCGGCAATCTTCGCCGTCGCCGGGGCATTGGGCGTCCATGAATGGGCAGGCCTGGCGCGTTGGCAGGCCGCGTGGCAGCGGGCAGCGTTCACGGCGGCCTTTGCTTTTCTTGCCGCGAGCGCCTATGTGCTGCCGGAGTTGCGATCGGCCGTGCTCTGGCTGGGCATGTTCATCTGGGTATTCGCCATTGCCGGCATTCTCACCTGGCCGGCATGCCGCCGGTTGTTCGCCGGGCGCTGGTTTGTTGCGTTGCTGGGGGTTGCTGTGGTCTGGAGCGCCTGGACGGGTGCTCTGGCGATACGCGCGGCGCCCAATGGAAGCTGGTGGCTCCTGTGGGTGTTTGCCCTGGTCTGGGGTGCGGACATCGGCGCCTATCTTGCCGGCAAGCGATACGGTACCCGGCGGCTGGCTCCGAAAGTCAGCCCCGGCAAGACTTTGGAAGGCGCCCTGGGCGGGGCGCTGCTCGGCGCTGGCGGCTGCATCGGCGCCCTGGCCCTGGTCGGCGCGCTCGACTGGATATGGGTCGCCGTGACGCTCGTCCTCTTTGCCGGCTCGGTTATCGGCGACCTGATGGAGAGCCTGTTGAAGCGGGCCTCCGGCGTCAAGGACTCCGGCTCGCTGCTGCCGGGGCATGGCGGCGTGCTCGACCGCATCGATTCCGCCTTGCCGGTGCTTCCCGCCTTTGCGCTCGTTCTGGGCAGTTTCTGAAGGCGGCCGGCTGAAGCGGTTTGCAGAGGTCACCGGTTCGACCGCGGGTTCGAAGATCGGCTAAGATGCCCCCCAATCGCCCGGGCCGGCTTCGAGTCAGGGAGCCTGCCGGCGAATGTCTGAACCCCTCGTTCGCGGATCAGGATGCGTGACACGACACCAGTGCTCGTTCCAATCGACAATTTCGCGTCAGTGACAGCGGCGTCGTCGCGCGCATTCGGGCTTTCGTGGGCTCGCTCGATGCGCAACCGGCGGCTGGAGTTGGCGCCGACGCCTGCCCGGGCGCGGCACTCTTGTCGGGCCGTGAATTTGCCCCGTTCGGGTGACCCGTGCTGATTTACCCCCTGGCATTCCTGGTGACCCTTGGCGTGCTGGTCACCATTCACGAGTTGGGGCACTTTCTGGTGGCCCGCTGGTCCGGGGTCCGGGTCGTGCGGTTTTCCGTCGGTTTCGGCAAACCCCTGTGGTCCTGGTACGACCGGCACGGCACCGAGTTCGCATTGGCAGCCATTCCACTGGGCGGTTATGTGCGCATGCTCGACGAGCGGGATGCCGGTGCGGCAGACGAGATCCGGCCCGGAGATATCAGCTACATGCAGCTCAGCGCCTGGTGGCGCCTGGCGATTGCCCTGGCAGGCCCGTTCGCCAATTTCGTACTGGCCGCCGTTGCCTACTGGTGCCTGGCTGTCGCGGGCAGCGCCAACCTGGTCCCCATGGTCGGCAAGCTGGGGGAGGGGACGCCTGTGCGCGAAGCGGGCCTCGAGGACTACACCGAGATCGTCGCCGTCGATGGGGAATCCGTGCGCAGCTGGCAGGAAGTGGTCATGGCCCTGTCGAACCGGTTGGGCGACAGCGGCGAGATCCGCATCGGGTTTCGCGATTTCGGCGCGGACGATGTCAGCACAGCGGCGGTTCCCGTCCGGGATTGGCTGCGGGGCGAGGCGGATCCGGCATTGCTCGATGTGCTGGGCCTCGAGCCTGCTCACCTGGCGGTGGTCGGGCTGCTTCAGCCGGACGGTCCCGCAGCGCGCGGTGGCGTCGAGGTGCGGGACCGCATCACGGCGATAAACGGGGTGCCGGTGGACGACTGGCCCGGCCTGGTTGGCGCAATCCAGGCAGCGCCGGGGCAGCCGCTGCAATGGCAGGTGGTGCGGCGCGGCGTGCCCCTGACCCTGTCCGTGACACCGGACCGATGGGAACTGGACGACGGGTCGGAAGTCGGCTACGTGGGTATCGGCCTCGCAACCAACGAGGTGCGTCACGGTCCGCTGGAAGCGATTCCCGAGAGCCTGGTTGTAACGGGCGAGAAAACCGTACTGATGTTGAGCCACCTGAAGAAGATGATTCTCGGTGCGGTATCGGTACGCAACCTGGGCGGGCCGATCACCATTGCCAAGGTGGCCGGCGACTCCGCCCAGGCCGGCTGGCGGGTCTACGTCGGTATTCTCGCGCTCCTGAGCATTTCTCTGGGGGTACTGAACCTGTTGCCGATCCCGCTGCTCGATGGTGGGCACGTGCTGTATTGCCTGGCCGAAATAGTCGGCCGCCGGCCGGTGCCCGAGCGGGTGCAACTCGTCGGCGCCCAGGTCGGCATGCTCGTGGTCGGCGGTATCATAGTCCTGGTGCTCATCAACGACATTGCGAGGTTCCTGTAGTGAGGGCGCAAACGCTGCCGATTCGGCAATTCGTGGGCATTCTGGCCATCGCCTGCAGCCTGTTGGCGCCGGCATGGGGCTGGGCGCAGACCTTCACCGTTGCCGATATCCGCCTGCAGGGTCTGCAGCGGGTATCCGCGGGAACCGTGTTCAACATTCTGCCGATTCAGGTTGGCGATGCCGTCGATGAAGTCGCCGTCCGCCAACTCATTCGCCTGCTCTTCTCGTCGGGTTATTTCGACGACATCCGCATGGCGCGGGACGACGATGTGCTGGTCGTCTCCGTGGTCGAGCGTCCGGCCATCGAATCCATCGAGATCGAGGGCAACAAGGCGATCAAGACCGAGGCCCTGCTCGAAGGCCTGACCCAGCAGGGGTTGAGCGAGGGCGAGATCTTCAAGCAGGCGACCCTCGAGCGGGTCGGGCTGGAACTCGAGCGCCAGTACGTCTCCCAGGGGCGCTACGGGGCTTCCATCGAGACCAACATCGAGGAACTGCCGCGCAACCGCGTGGCCATCCGCATCGACATCGAGGAAGGCAAGACCTCGGGCATCCGGCACATCAACGTTGTCGGCGCCACCGTCTTCTCCGAAGAGGAACTGCTCGACGAGATGGAACTGCAGCATCCGGGTCTGTTCTCGTTCTTCCGCAACAACGACAAGTACAACCGGGAAAAACTAACCGGCGACCTCGAGAAGCTGGAATCGCACTACAAGGACCGGGGCTACGTCGAGTTCGAGATCGTCTCCACCCAGGTGAGCATTACCCCGGACAAGCGGCAGGTGTACATCTCCATGAACGTCGACGAAGGCGACATGTACACCGTCGACGAGGTCAACCTGCTCGGCGAACTGAACGACGTGCGACCCGAAGACCTGCGCCCGCTGATGCTCATCGAACCGGGGCAGATCTTTTCCCAGGCCTGGCTGACGGCCACCGAAGAGCGTCTGGAGGCGGCGCTCGGCAACTCCGGTTACACGTTTGCCACTGCCGGCGGCATTCCGCGGGTCAAGGAAGACGGCCGGGTCAGCGTCGATGTGGTGGTCGATGCCGGCAAGCGCGCCTATGTGCGCCGCGTCACCTTTGCCGGCAACCGGGTCACCCAGGACGAAGTCATGCGCCGGGAGTTGCGGCAGATGGAAGGCGGCTGGGCATCCACCGCCCAGATCGACCTTTCGAAGCTGCGCCTGGAGCGTCTCGGTTATTTTCAGGGGGTGAACGTCGAGACCCCGGAGGTTCCCGGGACCGACGACCAGATCGACGTGAACTTCAGCGTGGAAGAGCAACCCTCGGGCAGCATCTCGGCGACCCTGGGGTACAGCCAGGGCTGGGGCCTGGTGGTTGGCGCCAACTACCAGGAAAACAACGTGCTGGGCACGGGCAACAGCCTCGGGCTCGGCCTTTCCTATTCGAAATACCAGAAGTCGGCGAACTTCAACTACTTCAACCCCTACTACACCCTGGACGGCATAAGCCGGGGATACAACGCCTTTTTCCGCCGGCTCGACTGGGACGAGCGCAACATCGCCCGCTACAGCACCGACGCGTTCGGCGTCGGGATCAACTTCGGCTTCCCGATCGGCGAGACCCAGCGCATCAATTTCGGCGGCTCGGTGGAGCAGACCAAGCTGACCGAAGGGCTTTTCCCGGCGCTCGAGATCGGTGAGTTCCTGGACAAGAACGGCGACGATTTCCTCAATTTCAAGGCCAATCTCTCCTGGGTCGGTTCCACGCTCAATCGGGGCCTGTTTCCGACCCGCGGCCGTTCGCAGACCCTGGCCCTGCAGGCTTCGGTACCGGGAAGCAACCTGGAGTTCTGGAAGGTCACCTACCGCGGCGAGCAGTACTTCCCGTTCTTCGCCGGGCTGACGCTTCGTTTTCGCACGGAACTCGGCTACGGCGGCGGTTACGGCGGCACCGACGCGCTGCCGTTCTACGAACACTTCTTTTCGGGCGGTTTCGGCTCCATTCGCGGTTTCGAGCGCTCCACGCTCGGGCCGCGCACCACCAATCCCACGGAGGACATCGACGGCAATCCCATTCCCACGGGGTACTTCCGCAACGACAGGCTCATCAACGGCGACCCGTTCGGCGGCAACATGCTGGTGGAAGGAAGCCTGGAACTCATCCTGACGCTGCCGTTCGTCGAGGAGAACCGGCAGTTCCGGCCGGTGATCTTCGTCGACGCCGGCAACGTCTTCAACACCAACTGTCCGGACGTGAGCGAGAACTGCTTCGGTTTCGACGTCGACGAGTTCCGCTATTCGGTGGGCTTCGGCATCACCTGGCTGACCGCCATGGGGCCGATGACGTTCGGCATTGCCAAGCCGTTCAACACCAGTGACATCGACGAGCGGGAATCGTTCCAGTTCGAACTGGGGGTCGCTCGTTGATCGCGCTCCCGACCCGCCGCGGGTTGCCATCGGCAGCCGAGCCAGCCCGCCGGAACTGATGTAGAATGGCGTCCGCTGCGAAGGTCGGCGACTTGCGCGGGGCGGGCTGGCATCCGTTCCAGGGGATTGCGACTTTCGTTGCCATGCAGCTAGACGCTCCCCCGTGGAGCCAACGGCAGGAACAGAGCCGCAGGTGCAAACGCGTATTGCCCGTGCTCCGCGGCTGATTACTCTGAGCAGGACCAGATGAGGAGTGGTAGCGTGAACAAACGGCTGGCGGTCGAACTCACCGGATTGGCATTGTGCGGATTTCTGTTCGCTGCGCCCGCGGCGTCGGCGGAACTGAAAATCGTGGTTCTCGATACCCAGCGGGCTCTCGTATCCACCGAGGAAGCTCAGGCGCTGATGGAAACGGCGCAGAACGAGCTGAAGGAAGAAGAGACCGAAGTCAACGAACTGGGCGAGGAGATTCTCGGGTTGCAGCAGCAGCTCGAGAAAGACGGCGAGATCATGAGCCCGAGCGAGCAGCGACGGATACAGAAGGAAATCGAAGACAAGCAGATCGACTACCAGTACCTGGTCAACAAGCTGCAGAAACAGCTCAACGACAAGCGCCAGGAACTGCTGCAGGTCATGGCGCCCAAATTGAACGCCGTCCTGGAAGACCTGATCGCTCTGGAGGGGTACGACCTCATCATGGAACGGGCGAACCTGCGGTACGTCAATCCCAAGCACGACATAACGCGCCGGGTCACCGAAAAACTGAACGAGAAGCGCGAAAAGACCGAGAGTTCCGATTCGTAACCCGATGGGCGCCGGCCCCGTCAGGGCATTTCGCCTCGGCGACCTGGCCGCAAGCCTGGACGGCGAAGTCATCGGCGACCCCAGCGTGGAGATCACCGGCGTCGGCAGCCTGGAAGGCGCCGGGCCGGGGCAGATCAGCCACCTTTCCCGTGCCGCCTATCGGGAAAAGCTCCCGACCACCGCTGCCTCTGCGGTAATACTCGAGCGCAGCGACGTGTCGGGTTGCCCGACCAATGCGCTGGTCGTCGCCAATCCGTATCACGCCTTCGCAAAAGTCACCCAGCTCTGGGACGAACCGCCGCCCCTCGATCGAGGTGTTCACCCCAGTGCCGACGTCCACCCGAGCGCCGCCGTGCATCCGACGGCCCGCATCGGCCCGAACGTGGTGGTGGGTTCGGCAACCGAAGTGGGTGCGGACGTTCGCCTCTATGCCAATGTCGTGGTGGGGCCGCGCTGCAGGCTCGACGAGGGCGTTCGCCTGATGGCCAACGCGACCCTGTACGGGGACGTCAAGCTCGGCGCCCGCACCGTCGTGCACTCGGGTTCCGTGGTGGGTTCGGATGGTTTCGGGTTCACGCCGGATGCCAGCGGTCGACTCGAGGCGATCGCCCAGCTCGGCGGCGTCACGGTGGGCCGTGACGTTTCCATCGGTTCGGGCACGACCATAGACCGGGGCACGGTCGACGACACCGTGATCGAGGATGGTGTCAAGATCGACAACCAGGTCCAGGTGGGCCACAACTGCCGGATCGGTGCACACAGCATCGTCTGCGGGTGTGTGGGGATTGTGGGCAGCACCACCATCGGCCGCCATTGCGTGTTGGCCGGCATGGTCGGAATCGGCGGCGACCGGCCCATCGACATCTGCGACCACGTCACGGTCAGCGGCCTCACCCACGTGTCGAGTTCCATTGTCGAGCCCGGCACCTACTCGGGAGGCATTCTTCACAACCGGATGCCGGCCTGGAAACGCAACGCCCTCCGGTTTCAGCGTCTCGATGAACTCGCCAAGCGCGTTGCGCGGCTGGAGCGAAACAGCAAATGAACACGAATGCAGAGCAGCCTCTCGATATCGGCAGCCTGACGGAATACCTGCCGCACCGATATCCCTTCCTGCTGGTCGACCGGGTCACCGACCTTGCCCCGGGCGAGCGCGTCAAGGGGTACAAGAACGTCACCATCAACGAACCGTTCTTCGCCGGGCACTTTCCCGATCACCCGATCATGCCGGGCGTGCTCATCGTCGAGGCGATGGCGCAGGTGTCCGGCGTGCTGGCCATGGTCACCCGGAAGACCCGGCCGGAAGACTCCGTCTATTACCTGGCGGGCGTGGACAACACGCGTTTCAAGCGGCCGGTGGTGCCCGGCGACCGGCTGGACATGGAAAGCGAGTTGCTCGTCGAACGAAAGGCACTGATGAAATTCGACTGCCGCGCCCATGTGGCCGGCGAGCTTGCCTGCGAATCGCAGATTCTGTGCGTGGCCCGCTCGCTGTGAACTCGATCGACGCTCGGGCGATCGTCGACCCGGACGCGCGACTCGGCCAGGAGGTGGAAGTCGGGCCCTGGAGCGTGATCGGCCCGGGGGTGGTCATCGGCGACGGCTGCCGCATCGGCCCCCACGCCATCGTCAAGGGTCCGACCCGCATGGGTTCGGGCAACCGCATCTTCCAGTTCGCGACCATCGGCGAAGACACGCCGGCTCTCGCCTACAAGGGCGAATCGACGGAGCTGGAAATCGGCGACGACAACGTGTTTCGCGAGGGCGTGACGGTGCACCGGGGCATGCTGCAGGGCAGGGGAAAGACGGTCATCGGCAGCAACGGGCTGTACATGGCCTACGTTCACATCGGCCACGACTGCACCGTCGGCGACCACGTCATCATGGCGAACAATGCTTCCGTCGCCGGGCACTGCACGGTAGGCGACCATGCGAACTTCGGCGGCTATGCCGGCGTGCCCCAGTTTCGCAGTATCGGCGCCCATACCCACATCGCGGCGATGAGCCTGGTGTTGAAGGATGTGCCCGACTTTGTTACGGCAGCGGGCAATCCGGCCTGCGCGGTGGGCATCAACGCCGAGGGCCTGCGCCGGCGCGGTACCGATGGGGTGGCCGTGAACTGTCTGAAGGAGGCATTCCGGGTGGTTTTCCGGTCGGGTTTGACGGTAGAAGAGGCCTGCGAGCGGCTTTGCGCGGATTATCCCGACTCGGCCGTGATCTCCCGATTCATCGCATCGATCCGGGCCTCCGAAGTCGGCATCGTCCGGCCGCGTCCGGGGCGGCCGGAGTAACCGCAGGTACAGATCCGAAAGGTCCGGGCCACCGGAGCATGCGTCGAGCCGCAAAACCATGACAGCGAGCCCGCATCCGTCACCAACTTCCTGCTGCGGATGCCGATGCACTCGCCCTGCGCGGTCGCGTTTTCCATATGCGAGGGGAATCCCCGCGCGCTCCCCGGCTGAAGGCTCACGTTATGCGAGGGGAATCCCCTCGCGCTCCCCGGCTGAAGGCTCTCCACCCGATTTGACATACTGTCGAGTATGCCGGCACCGGCTTCCAGTCCGCGCGACCGCGCAGGACGGCGCGTTTTGCTTCAGCAACGAAACGTCGACGCCCTCGCGACGAAAGTTGGTGACGGATGCGGCCTAGAATCGGCATGGTCGCGGGAGAGGCTTCGGGCGATGTGCTCGGGGCGGGGCTGATGCAGGCTCTCGCGCGCCGGTCCGACGGCATCCGCTTCATGGGCGTCGGCGGCGAAGCCATGCTCGCGGAGGGCCTGGAACCCATGGGCAGCATGGAGACCCTGGCGGTCAATGCCTTCAAGGACCCGTTGCTGAAACTGCCGCGGATTCTCGGCCTCCTGGCATCCCTGCGCAGGCGCTACCTGGCCGATCCGCCGGATGTCTTCGTCGGCGTCGACTTCAACGTCTTCAACCTGTGGCTGGAACGCATGCTCAAGGCTCGTGGCATACCGACGGTGCACTACGTGAGCCCTTCGGTCTATGCCTGGCGCCGGAGCCGGGTGCAGCGCATCGCCCGCTCCGCCGACCGGCTGCTGGCCCTGTTTCCCTTCGATGAACCCCATTATGCCGGCACGGGTACGAAGGTCGTGTTTGTCGGCCACCCCCTCGCCGACGCCATCGAAGCCGATGCAGGCAGCGATGCCAATCGCCTCGCGGCACGCCGGGCTCTGGGGGTTGCCGGCACGGGCACGGTCGTTGCCCTGCTGCCCGGCAGCCGCATGGGTGAGATACGGTTGATGCTCGATGGCTTTCTGGGGGCCGCAGAAAAGCTCAGGGCATCGTTGCCGGAGGTCGCATTCGTCATTCCCTGTCCGTGCCCGGCGATCGCGGCTGCGGTCGAAGAAAAGCTCCGGGGCCGGCCGCATCTGCCCTGTACCGTGCATCGTGGCGACGCCCGCTTGCCGCTGACGGCATGCGATGCGGCGCTGGTCAAGTCCGGCACGGGGACACTGGAGGCGATGTTGCTGCGGCGGCCCATGGTGGTGACCTACCGTCTTGGCCCGCTGGCATGGTGGCTGGCGCGCCGGGTCGTGCAGACGGAATTCGTCGCCTTGCCGAACCTTCTTGCAGGGCGAATGCTGGTGCCCGAATTGTTGCAGGGCGCGGCCACTCCGGCCGCGCTCGCGCAGACACTGCTCGTGGAACTGGACAAATCCGTTCGGTATCCAGATCATTTGCAGGAGTTTTCGGAATTGCACGAGCGTCTGCGAAAGGGTGCCGACGAGCGGGCGGCCGACGCCGTGGCCGGCCTGCTGCCGAACGCGATGGAGCGCGACAAATAACCACTGCCGAATTGAGCCTTGACGACACCCACGACGGGCCTTGCCGTGAGGCGGAGTTGGCCGCGGGCGTGGACGAAGCAGGCCGAGGCCCACTCGCCGGTCCGGTGGTTGCGGGCGCGGTGATACTCGACCCGAAGCGCCCGATCGAAGGATTGAGGGATTCCAAGCGGCTCAGTGCGGGCCGCCGCGAGCAGCTTTCCGTGGAAATCCGCGAGCGCGCCATCGCCTGTGCGCTCGGGCGTGCAGACGTTGACGAGGTCGACCGGTTGAATGTGCTCGGCGCCAGCATGCTGGCCATGCGCCGGGCGGTGGAGGCGCTCGGGGTGCAGCCGCACATTGTCTACGTGGACGGAAACCGCTGCCCGTCGCTATCCGTACCCTCGGTTGCCGTCGTCGGTGGCGACGATCTCTTGCCTGAGATCAGCGCTGGTTCCATCATCGCCAAGACGGCGCGGGATGCGGAGATGACCGCCCTGGCCCGGGTCTTTCCGGGGTATGGCTTCGAGCGCCACAAGGGATATGGCACCCGTCGGCATCTCGAAGCTCTTGCACGGCTCGGCCCCTGTGCCGCCCACCGCGCCAGTTTCGAACCCGTACGCCGCGCCAGAAGGGGGATGTCCAGTTGAGCGGGGCGGTCGAGGGTCGTGAGGAAAAGAGGGTCGTGAGGAAAAGCAGGTGAGCGCAGCCGGATTCGTGCATCTGCACGTACACAGCGAATACTCCATCGCCGACGGCCTGATTCGCCTGGGGGACCTTGCCCGACGGTCGGCCGAATTGTCGATGCCTGCGGTGGCGCTGACCGACCGCAGCAACCTCTACGGACTGATGAAGTTTCACCGGGCCTGCACGGATCACGGCGTCAAGGCCATCGCCGGGGTGGAGTTGCACTGCCCCGAAAACGGGGCGGCGCATGGCAGTTCGGCACAGGCTGCCGGGGATTCCTCGGGTGCCGGTGAAAGTCGGTTGACCCTGCTCGCCTGCAGCGCCTCGGGCTATGCCAACCTGCTCGGCCTCGCCTCCCTGGCGCACTCCGACCGCCGCCGGTGGGGCATCGTCGGGCGCGAGGATGTCGCCGAGCGTGCCGACGGGCTGATCGCCCTGTCCGGAGGCCGGGAAGGCGAGATCGGCCGCGCCCTGTTGCGTGGCGATGCGGCCGCTGCCCGCCGAGCGGCAGAATGGTGGGGAGCCCGGTTCCCGGAGCGCTTCTACGTCGAGGTGCAACGCACCGGCCGGCCCGATGAGGAACGGTACTTGCGGGAAGCCCTCGAGCTCGCTGCCGAGTGTGGGCTGCCGGTGGTTGCCACCAACGATGTCTGTTTTCTGCATGAGGACGATTTCGAGGCGCACGAGACACGGGTCTGCATACAGCAGGGCAGAACCATCGACGACCCGCGCCGGGAACGCCGGTACAGTTCCGCCCAGTACCTGAAGTCCGGCGAAGAGATGCAGAAACTCTTCGCCGACCTGCCGGAGGCGCTCGAGAACGCCGTGGAAATCGCGCGCCGGTGTACGGTCTGGCCGGACACCGACGAGACCTACCTGCCTTCCTACCCCGTACCGGAGGGGGATACCCTGGAAGGCTACCTCTCGAAGCAGGCCCGGGCCGGGCTGGCAGAGCGCCTGGAGGAAATCCGCTCGTCCGGCAGTGACCCGGTGGATGCATCGGCGTACGAGGAGCGGCTGGAATACGAACTTGACGTCATCCGCAAGATGGGATTCCCCGGCTATTTTCTGGTTGTCATGGAGTTCATTGCCTGGGCGCGCAGCCGCAGCATTCCGGTAGGCCCCGGACGCGGTTCCGGCGCGGGGTCGCTGGTGGCCTACGCGCTCCGCATCACCGACCTCGATCCCATCCATTACGATCTGCTCTTCGAACGATTCCTGAACCCGGAGCGGGTATCCCTGCCCGACTTCGATGTCGACTTCTGCATGGAAGGACGCGACCGGGTGATCGGGCACGTCACGGAACGCTACGGCCGCGATGCCGTCAGCCAGATCGTCACCTTCGGCTCCATGGCGGCCAAGGCCGTGGTGCGGGACGTGGCGCGGGCGCAGGGCAAACCCTACGGGCTGGGGGACAGGCTTTCCAAGCTGATTCCATTCGAGGTCGGAATGACTCTCGAGAAGGCCATGCAGGAAAGCGCCGATCTCAGGGCGCTGGTCGAGGAAGACGAGGAAGCTGCCGAGATCATGGACATGGCCTATCGGCTCGAAGGCATTGTCCGCAACGAAGGCCGCCACGCGGGCGGCGTGGTGATCGCGCCGGACCGTCTGGAAGGTTTCGTGCCGGTGAGCACCGACGAAATGGGCAATGGCCTCGTCTCCCAGTTCGACAAGGACGATGTGGAGCGCGCCGGGCTCGTCAAGTTCGATTTCCTGGGCCTGAAGACACTGACGATCATCGACTGGGCTCTGGCCAGCGTCAACGAGAGGCGGGGTGAGGACGAACCGCTGCGCATCGAGAACATTCCGCTGGACGACGCGGCCACCTACGACCTGCTGAAGCAGGCGGCGACCACGGGCGTCTTCCAGCTCGAATCCCGAGGCATGAAAGAACTCATCCGGCGGCTGAAGCCCGACAACATCGACGACATCATTGCCTCCATCGCCCTGTTTCGGCCCGGACCCCTGCAATCCGGGGCGGTGGACGACTACATCGACCGCAAGCACGGCAAGGCGCCGGTGACCTATCCGCACCCGGATCTCGAAGCGGTGCTGGAGGGCACCTACGGGGTGATGCTCTATCAGGAACAGGTGATGGAGATCGCCCGGGTGCTCGCGTGTTTCACGCTCGGCGAGGCGGACCTGTTGCGCCGGGCCATGGGCAAGAAGAAGCCGGAGGAGATGGAGAAGGTCCGCCGCCAGTTCGAAACCGGCGCCGCCCGGAACAACGTGAACGCAGCGCTCGCGAACGAGTTGTTCAACCAGATGGAAAAGTTCGCCGGTTATGCATTCAACAAGTCGCACTCGGCGGGGTATGCCCTGGTTTCCTACCAGACGGCCTGGCTGAAGGCCAATTATCCGGCTCAGTTCATGGCCGCAACCCTGTCGGCGGACATGCACAACATCGACAAGGTGGTCACCCTGGTCGACGAGGTGCGGAGAATGGAATTGCCGCTCGAACCCCCGAACGTCAATCTGAGTCAATACCGATTCAGCGTCGCGAACGGCGGCGTGGTCTACGGGCTCGGGGCGGTTCGGGGGGTCGGCGAGGGCCCCGTGGAAGCGATAGTGGCGGCGCGCGAATCCGGGCCCTTTGCAGACCTGGCGGAGTTTTGCGTTCGCGTCGATGTCAAGAAAGCCAACCGTCGTGTCGTCGAAGCACTGATCCGCTGTGGCGCGCTCGATGACTTCGCGCGCCGGGACGAATCGCGGGACGCGGTGCGCGCCCGGCTCTGGAGCGAACTGGATCAGGCTCTGCAGGGCGCGGACCAGGTGGCTCGCGATGCAGCCTCCGGCATGGTCGACATGTTCGGGGGTGTCGCGGCGGTCGCTGCGCCGGCTCCGTCTGCGGTTGCCGTGCGTCCCTGGTCGGCGGAGGAGCGTCTGGAAGGCGAGAAACAGACCCTGGGCCTGTACCTGACGGGCCACCCCATCGAATCTCACCTGGATGAACTGAGCCGTTTCTGCACGGAAATCGAAGCCCTGGGCGCGGGCAGGCCCAGGCGGGTCGTGGCTGGCATGGTGCAGAGCCTGCGTACCCGTCGGGGTCGCAACGGCGATACCATGGGGTTCGCCGTCATCGACGACCGGTCCGGGCGCATGGAGGCTTCGTTCTTTGCGGAAGTCTACGAACGGGACCGGAACAAGCTGGAGAAAGACCGGCTGGTGATCCTGGAGGGCGAGGTTCAGAAGGACGACTTCAGCGGCGGCTACAAGCTGCGGGCGGAACGGGCGATGACCATGGAGGAGGCACGGCATCGATTCTCGATGGGGTTGCGTATCCATCTGGACGACGTGGACGGACGCCCGGACGCGGCCGCGCGGCTGAAGTCGACTTTGACACCGTATCTGAGCGAGAACGGCGGCTGTGCCGTCAGTGTCTGCTTGCGGCGGCCGGGCGCGGAAGGGCAGGTGCGCCTGGGGTCCGGTTGGCGAGTCCGCGGAAGCGACGAACTGCTGCTGCAGTTGAAATCCGAGTTTGGCGAAGAGAGCGTTGCCTTCCACTATTCGCGGTGATCGGTTGCCTCCCGGTGAACTGCTGTTTCTGCCGCTGGTCTTTTTGTGAATACTCGCGGTCTCGGTCTCCAAGAGCGGTTGCAGGGACAACTTGCAGCGTTTCCGTACCGGCGTCTGTTCGTCGGTTTCTCGGGGGGGCTGGACTCCACCGTGTTGTTGCATGTCAGCCGGGCCGTCGAAGCCGCTGTCACTGCCCTGCATGTCGACCACGGGCTGCATCCGGATTCGCCCCGCTGGGAACGCCATTGCGCCGGGTTCTGCCACCGGCTCGGCGTCGGCTTCCTGAGCAGGCGCGCCGACCCGGTGCGTGGCGGCGAGGCAGGTGCGAGGGCGGCGCGGTATGCGGTATTCGAGGAATTGCTGGGCGTCGATGACCTGCTGTTGCTCGGGCACCATCGGGACGACCAGGCCGAGACGGTATTGCTGCGCCTGATTCAGGGCCGGGCGCCGCTGGGCATGCCGCGCACCCGGCGCCTCGAGGGCGGCGCGCGCATCCTGCGGCCGTGGCTATCGACGCCCAGAGATACGCTGCTGAGCCATGCCGGCGATGCGGGGCTCGACTGGATCGAGGATCCCACCAATCTGCAGACGGACTTCGACCGCAATTTTCTGCGCCGGGAAATCGTTCCACGGCTCGCCGCCCGATGGCCGGAGGCGATCGAAACCCTGGCCGCCACTGCGACCGGGCAGCTTGCCCGGGATGCGTTGCTCGACAGGCTCGTCGACAGCGGATGGGCAAGTGCGGAGTCTGGCGCTGCGGGGGACGACACAGGGGACGCCCCCGCCGCGGGCAATCGCGACCGGCAACTGGCACTGGAGGAGTTTCCGGCGGATTTGCGGGTCGCGGTGCTGCGCCTGTGGTTGCGCAGCCTGGGCGAGTACGCGGCGAGTGACCGTGCGCTCGCCGAGTTTGTCCGCCAGTTCGATGCTCCGCCCGATGCGCATCCCCGGCTGGCCCTCACCCGGGGTGTGCTTCGGCGCCACGGCGCCTATGCCGTTTATTCCGAGCCGGAACTGGAACTTGCCTCGAGTTACCGCCTCGAACCGCCCGGTACGCTGACACTGCCCCATGGCGAACTGGAGGTGGAGCGGCATGGCGCGGGGTTCCACGCGGCCGGGGCACTGGAGGTCCGGTTCCGACAGGGCGGTGAACGTATCCGCCAGGGGGGGCGGTCGCGCTCCGTCAAGAAGCTGCTGCACGCCGCGGGGATTCCACCCTGGCGCCGGCGCACCTGGCCGCTGGTCTATGCCGGAAAAACGCTGCTGGCCGTGCCCGGCATTGCCAGCGCCGACTCCTCCGACGGGGCACCGCGCTGGCGCGCTTCCTGGCGTTCCAGGTCAGTTCCCTTTGCACGAAAGTGACCGTCGACTTATTGGTTTTAATGCACGCGCCGCGCACCGATTCTCGGAGCCGGATCGAAGGACTAGTTCTCCAAGTTAACGAATTCAGTAAAATCAATCACTTGGAAAAAGTGTTCCATGATAGATGTCACCCCGGCGCGCCGGGACAACGACGCGCAAGGAACACCAGCAATATGCTGGGAGAGAGCAGGTGTGCGGTGCGTGTATCTGGCGCTGTTTGGGCTCGTGCTTGCACCCATCGTCGCGGTAAATCTCTCCGCCTGGTGCGCCGGATGCACGTACCGTATACCGGTTCTCGGCGCCGGATCGAAGCCACGGCTCTCCGCGTCAGTGAGTGCTTTAAAATCAATAACTTGAAAATTTGTTCCATGAAAGTTCCCAACCCGGCGCGCCGGGACGAGGACGCGCAAGGAACACCTGAGTCGTGCAAGGCGAGTCGGCACGTGTGAAAGTACGGTTGCGTCGGGAAAGAGGCCGTTTCGGCAGTGGTGCTTCGGCCCGCATGAAAGTTTGGCCCGGACCGTGATCGGCGTTTTGACGCTGGTGGCGCGGTTACCCGCGACCCCGTATGAAAGAGTGAACGTATCGCCGCGGTCATCCCCGACGCAACCGTAGAGCAATCGTGGAGTAAATGAGGATGGCTGACAAGGAGAAGGGCTCGGGAAATCTGCAAGTGGTGCATCCGGACTGCGCGGGCGTCGACATCGGCAAGAGCCGGCACTATGTGGCGGTCGACGGTTCGCGCTTCGAAGAACCGGTGCGGAACTTCGGCACGTTCACATCGGACTTGGAGGCCATGGCCGAGTGGCTGGCCTCGTGCGGCGTGCGTGAGGTGGCGATGGAATCGACAGGCGTGTACTGGATCCC
Organism: Candidatus Azophilus sp.; assembly: GCA_965221465.1. Lineage (GTDB taxonomy): Bacteria > Pseudomonadota > Gammaproteobacteria > Pseudomonadales > Azotimanducaceae > Azophilus. Next base: position 2,269,302 of record OZ244892.1, on the reverse strand, counting down.
GGTGTTCGAGGTGCTCGACCGGGCGGGATTCTCGGTGCACTTGGTGGACGCGCGCGCGACCAAGCAGGTCAGCGGGCGCAAGAGCGATGTCATGGACTGCCAGTGGATCCGGCAGTTGATGAGTTACGGGCTGCTGAGGAGTGCGCACCGGGTGCCGGACGAGGTCTGTGCCCTGCGCACGTACCTGCGCCAGCGCGACGAGTTGATCAGGCAGCGCTCGCGTGCGGTACACCACATCCAGAAAGCGCTGACGCAGATGAACGTGCAGTTGGACAATGTCTTGAGCGACATCATGGGCAAGACCGGACAGTTGATCGTGCGTGCCATCGTTGCGGGCGAACGCGACGGCGCCGTGCTGGCCGGCTTTCGGGACGGTCGCTGCAAGGCGGACGCGGCGACCATCGCCGCGAGCCTTGAAGGCAACTGGCGTGCCGAGCACCTGTTCGCGCTGGAGCAGGCGCTGGCGCGCTACGACGCGCTGCAAGAGCAGATCGACGCGTGTGAGGAGCGCATCAACAGCGAACTGGACAACCTGGCGAAAACCGACCGGCCTGATCCGCCGGCGGACAAGCGCTCGCGCAAGGGCCGAGAGCGCGAGTTGCGCCGGCGGCTGCATCGGATGCTCGGGGTGGACCTGATGGCCATTCCGACCATTGGCGTCGAGACGGCGCTGACCGTGGCCGCGGAGGTCGGGCCGGATCTGTCCCGCTTCGCCTCCGTCAAACACTTCTGCTCCTGGTTGGCTTTGGCGCCGAACACGCGCATCAGCGGCGACAAGCGACTGAAGGGCCGCCTGCTGCTGCGATCGAACCGACTCGGCCAAGCGCTGCGCATGGCGGCGACCACGGCGCGCGCCGACAAGAGCGCCATCGGCGCCATGCATCGTCGTCGCTTGGCGCGGATGGACACCGCCAAGGCCATCAAGGCAACCGCACATGAACTCGCTCGGCTGATCTACGCCATGCTGACTCGGGGTGCGGAGTACGTCGAGCGCGATTTGGCGGCTTGGGAACAGGAACGCCGCGACCGCATAGTTGCGAATCTTCAGCGCCAGGCCCAGCGCTTCGAACTCGATCTCGTGCCAGCCGCATGAAAATCACAATAAATCAATCACTTGAGAAATTTGTTCCATGAAAGTTCCCAACCCGGCGCGCCGGGACGAGGACGCGCAAGGAACACCTGACAACCGCTGGGAGAGAGCAGGTGTGCGGTGCGTGTATCTGGCGCTGTTTGGGCTCGTGCTTGCGCCCATCGTCGCGGTAAATCTCGCCGCCTGGTGCGCCAGATGCACGTACCGTATACCTGCTCTCGGTGCCGGATCGAAGGCCATGTTTGCCACGCTAACGAATTCAATAAAATCAATTGCTTGGAAAAAGTGTTCCATGAAAGTTCCCAACCCGGCGCGCCGGGACGAGGACGCGCAAGGAACACCTGAGTCGTGCAAGGCGAGTCGGCACGTGTGAAAGTACGGTTGCGTCGGGAAAGAGGCCGTTTCGGCAGTGGTGCTTCGGCCCGCATGAAAGTTTGGCCCGGACCGTGATCGGCGTTTTGACGCTGGTGGCGCGGTTACCCGCGACCCCGTATGAAAGAGTGAACGTATCGCCGCGGTCATCCCCGACGCAACCGTAGAGCAATCGTGGAGTAAATGAGGATGGCTGACAAGGAGAAGGGCTCGGGAAATCTGCAAGTGGTGCATCCGGACTGCGCGGGCGTCGACATCGGCAAGAGCCGGCACTATGTGGCGGTCGACGGTTCGCGCTTCGAAGAACCGGTGCGGAACTTCGGCACGTTCACATCGGACTTGGAGGCCATGGCCGAGTGGCTGGCCTCGTGCGGCGTGCGTGAGGTGGCGATGGAATCGACAGGCGTGTACTGGATCCCGGTGTTCGAGGTGCTCGACCGGGCGGGATTCTCGGTGCACTTGGTGGACGCGCGCGCGACCAAGCAGGTCAGCGGGCGCAAGAGCGATGTCATGGACTGCCAGTGGATCCGGCAGTTGATGAGTTACGGGCTGCTGAGGAGTGCGCACCGGGTGCCGGACGAGGTCTGTGCCCTGCGCACGTACCTGCGCCAGCGCGACGAGTTGATCAGGCAGCGCTCGCGTGCGGTACACCACATCCAGAAAGCGCTGACGCAGATGAACGTGCAGTTGGACAATGTCTTGAGCGACATCATGGGCAAGACCGGACAGTTGATCGTGCGTGCCATCGTTGCGGGCGAACGCGACGGCGCCGTGCTGGCCGGCTTTCGGGACGGTCGCTGCAAGGCGGACGCGGCGACCATCGCCGCGAGCCTTGAAGGCAACTGGCGTGCCGAGCACCTGTTCGCGCTGGAGCAGGCGCTGGCGCGCTACGACGCGCTGCAAGAGCAGATCGACGCGTGTGAGGAGCGCATCAACAGCGAACTGGACAACCTGGCGAAAACCGACCGGCCTGATCCGCCGGCGGACAAGCGCTCGCGCAAGGGCCGAGAGCGCGAGTTGCGCCGGCGGCTGCATCGGATGCTCGGGGTGGACCTGATGGCCATTCCGACCATTGGCGTCGAGACGGCGCTGACCGTGGCCGCGGAGGTCGGGCCGGATCTGTCCCGCTTCGCCTCCGTCAAACACTTCTGCTCCTGGTTGGCTTTGGCGCCGAACACGCGCATCAGCGGCGACAAGCGACTGAAGGGCCGCCTGCTGCTGCGATCGAACCGACTCGGCCAAGCGCTGCGCATGGCGGCGACCACGGCGCGCGCCGACAAGAGCGCCATCGGCGCCATGCATCGTCGTCGCTTGGCGCGGATGGACACCGCCAAGGCCATCAAGGCAACCGCACATGAACTCGCTCGGCTGATCTACGCCATGCTGACTCGGGGTGCGGAGTACGTCGAGCGCGATTTGGCGGCTTGGGAACAGGAACGCCGCGACCGCATAGTTGCGAATCTTCAGCGCCAGGCCCAGCGCTTCGAACTCGATCTCGTGCCAGCCGCATGAAAATCACAATAAATCAATCACTTGAGAAATTTGTTCCATGAAAGCCGCCGTTGCATTCCCGTCCGCGGCCGGCGCGCCGGGTTTCCGACCTGCATTTGTTTCGATTGTCCTTGCATGCGCGTTTTGCTATTGTGCAACCCCATCTTGGCCACCGGCCGAATCGATTCGAAACCGGTTCACAGCGTTTCGAATTTCTTCCTGAAGGTGGCTCACCGGCCGGGCTTGCGGGCTCGGGCCGACAACAGATGGAGCCCATGACGCGATTCGTTTTTGTTACTGGCGGCGTCGTCTCTTCCTTGGGAAAGGGTATTCTCACCGCATCTCTCGCTTCCGTTCTGGATGCCCGCGGTCTCGACATCAACGTGCTGAAGATGGACCCCTACATCAACGTCGATCCGGGGACCATGAATCCGTTTCAGCATGGGGAAGTTTTCGTCACTGCCGACGGCGCCGAGACCGACCTCGACCTCGGCCACTACGAGCGCTTTACCGGCGTTCGCATGAGCCGGCTGAACAACTTCACCACGGGCAGCATCTATGCCGAGGTGATTCGCCGGGAACGCCGCGGCGACTACCTCGGCGGCACGGTGCAGGTCATTCCCCACATCACCGATGAGATCAAGCGCCGCATCAAGCTCGTCGGCGACGGCGTCGACGTGGTCATCGTCGAAACCGGCGGGACCGTCGGCGATATCGAGTCGCAGCCGTTCCTGGAGGCGATCCGGCAGTTCCGTCTGGAAGTCGGGTCGCATCGGGCGCTGATCATTCACCTGACCCTGGTGCCCTATCTGAGCGCAGCGGGAGAGATCAAGACCAAACCGACCCAGCATTCGGTGAAGGAATTGCGCTCCATCGGTTTGCAACCCGACATCCTGGTCTGCCGTTCGGACCAGGAACTGCCGGACGATGCGCGGGGCAAGATTGCGCTTTTCACCAATGTCGAGACGCGGGCCGTGGTTTCCATCGTCAACGTCGAGACCATCTATCAGGTTCCCGCCGCCTTGAAGCAGCAGGGCGTCGACGACTATCTGGTCGAAAAGATGGGGCTCGACTGCCGCCCGGCGGACCTGTCGAGCTGGCGGGCGGTGGTGGACGCAGAGCTGCATCCCGGGCGGGACGTGCGCATCGCCATCGTCGGCAAGTATCTCGATCTGCTCGATGCCTACAAGTCACTGGTCGAGGCGGTGCGACATGCGGGCATCCAGTTGCACACCCGAGTGGATATCGACTTCATCGATGCCGAGGAGCTCGAGCGGGAGGGTACGGGCCGGCTCGATGCAGTCAGCGCCATTCTGGTTCCGGGCGGATTCGGGCAGCGGGGATTCACCGGCAAGATCCTGGCTGCGGGTTACGCGCGGTCCAACGGCGTGCCCTATCTCGGCATCTGTTACGGCCTGCACGCGGCCGTCATCGATTTCGCCCGCAATGTCTGCGGACTCGAGGATGCCCATTCCACGGAAATCGATATAGCCACGTCGCACCCGGTGATCGGCCTGATTACCGAATGGACGGACCGGGAAGGCCAGGTCGAACAGCGTACCGGCGATGAAGACCTGGGTGGCACCATGCGCCTCGGCGAACAGGCTTGCATGCTCACGGAGGGTTCGCTGGCCAGACAGACCTACGGGCAGAAGGTGATACACGAACGTCATCGCCATCGCTATGAAGTCAACAATCACTACGTTCGCCGCTTCGAGGAGCAGGGCATGCGGGTAGCGGGCCGCTCGGAAGACGGCGAACTCGTCGAGATGATCGAGATCGAAGATCACCCCTGGTTCGTTGCCTGCCAGTTCCACCCCGAATTCACCTCCTCGCCCCGGGGCGGACACCCGCTATTCACCGGCTTCATCGCTTCGGCAAAGGAAAGATCCCTGACCGAACCCGTATTGCTGAAAGACGGAACGGGCTGATGCGTCTATGCGGGTTCGAAGTGGGGCCTGCCGAACCCATGTTTCTCATTGCGGGCCCCTGCGTGATCGAAAGCGAAGCCCTGGCGATGTCGTCGGCAGAAACGCTGAAGGACATCGCCGACGGGTTGGGCGTGCCGTTCGTGTACAAGAGTTCCTTCGACAAGGCCAACCGCTCGTCCCACCGAAGCTTTCGGGGCCTCGGGCTCGACGAGGGACTGCGCATCCTCGACAAGGTGCGGCGCGAGGTCGGCGTGCCGGTGCTCACCGATGTGCACGAGGATACGCCCATCGACCGGGTGGCGGACGTGGTCTCGGTGCTGCAGACACCGGCATTTCTGTGCCGGCAGACCGACTTCGTTCAACGGGTGTGCGCGCTCGGCAAACCGGTGAATATCAAGAAGGGCCAGTTCCTGGCGCCCGCGGACATGCTGCAGGTGGTCGAGAAGGCGCGCGCCGCCGGCAACGAGCGGATACTGGTGTGCGAACGGGGCGTGAGCTTCGGTTACAACAATCTCGTTTCCGACATGCGCTCGCTGTCGATCCTGCGGGCGACCGGGTGCCCGGTGGTGTTCGACGCCACCCATTCGGCGCAGCTTCCCGGGGGCAGGGGACACGCATCCGGCGGCCAGCGCGAAATGGTGCCGGTGCTGGCCCGGGCCGCGGTGGCTGCCGGAGTCGCCGGCGTTTTCATGGAAACCCATCCCGACCCCGCCAGCGCCCGGTCCGATGGCCCGAATTCCTGGCCGCTGGGACTGATGCCGGATTTGCTCGCCGAACTCAAGGCCCTCGACGATGTCGTCAAGGCGCGCCCGTTTCTGGAAGACGTCGTCGCGGATAAAGCAAAAACGAACGATAGTCGCGAACTCGACGAGTGCCCCGGCGAGGTACTTGGGTCAGGCGGTGGCACAGAGGCAGGCGCGGCGACGGTGCGCGGGGGCAGAGCGTCATGAGCCGAATTGCCTCGGTTCGGGCGCGCCAGGTACTCGATTCCCGGGGCAACCCGACCGTCGAAGCCGATGTGCGGACGGCAGCCGGCAACCTGGGCTGTGCCATCGCCCCCTCGGGCGCCTCCACCGGTTCCCGGGAAGCCCTGGAACTGCGCGACGCCGACCCGGCCCGTTATCTCGGCAAGGGCGTCGGCAAGGCGGTGCGAGGGGTGAACGACATCGTCGCGCCGGCGCTGCAAGGCATGGAGGCCACGGAACAGCGGCAGATCGATGCCCGGTTACTGGAACTCGACGGCACGGACAACAAGTCGAAACTCGGCGCCAATGCGATGCTGGCGGTATCGCTGGCCGCAGCCAAGGCCGGCGCGGCAGACCGGAATATGCCGCTCTACGAGACCATCAACGAATTGGCCGGCAACCCGCCCATGCGCCTGCCGGTGCCCATGATGAACATCCTGAACGGCGGCGTGCACGCCGACAACAACCTGGACATCCAGGAATTCATGATTCAGCCGGTTTCACAGACGAGTTTCAGCGAGGCGCTTCGCTGCGGCGTAGAGATCTTTCATCGCTTGAAAGGTGTGCTCGGCAGCCGGGGGCTGACCACGGCAGTCGGGGACGAGGGCGGTTTCGCCCCCAACCTGGCATCCAACGGCGAAGCGCTCGAGGTGATTGCCCAGGCGGTGTCTGAAGCCGGTTACAGGCTCGGCGAGGACGTGACGCTGGCGCTCGATTGCGCGGCTTCCGAGTTTTTCGAGGACGGCGAATACGTGCTCGCGGGGGAGGGCGCCCGCTACGACAGCGGTGGATTTGCAGACTATCTCGCCGATCTGGCGGATGCTCATCCCATCGTTTCCATCGAGGACGGCATGGACGAGGGCGACTGGGCGGGCTGGCTGCTCTTGACCGAACGCCTCGGCGAGAAGGTTCAACTCGTCGGGGACGACCTGTTCGTGACCAACACCGGCATTCTCAAACAGGGCATCGATGCCGGCATCGCCAACTCGATACTCATCAAGCTCAACCAGATCGGCACCCTTTCTGAGACGCTGGATGCCATGGCCATGGCGCGGGCAGCGGGTTACACGGCGGTGGTATCGCACCGCTCCGGGGAAACGGAAGACACCACCATCGCCGATCTGGCGGTGGGGGCAGCGGCCGGCCAGATCAAGACCGGTTCCCTGTGCCGTTCGGATCGTGTGGCGAAATACAACCGGCTCCTGCGGATCGAGGAAGCATTGGGATCCCGGGCAACGTACCGGGGACGGGCGGAGATGGACGGCGCGTGAAACTGCTCATCGTGGTGCTCATCCTGTTGATCGCGGCGCTGCAATACCGGGCCTGGTTCAGCGATGACGGGTATTTTGCGGCTCAGGCGCTGAACGAGCGGCTCGAGCAGCAGCAGCGGCGCGCCGAACTGCAGCGCCAGCGCAACCGGCTGCTGGCCGCGGAAGTGCTGGCGTTGAAGAAGGGACACGCCGCTGTCGAGGCGCGGGCGCGGGCGGACCTCGGCATGATCCGCGAAGGCGAGACGTTCTACATCGTCGCAGAGGATCTGGCTCCTGTGGATTGGATGGAGTCGCCCGAGACGACACCCGGCCCGGAGCGGTGATTCGCATGCGCGTGCGGTGTTACAGATCGGTACGTTCCGGGTTTGGTCACGCAATTCCGGCGCCCGCAGATCACCGTTAGACCGTGAGCCGCTTCGACCCCATCGGCATCGGCATGACGTCGCGTCGCACCCGGAAGCGGTTGGTGGCGCGCCTGGAGGCGCAGGGCATTACGCATCCGGAAGTGCTCGATGCGTTCGCAACAACGCCGCGCCACGTTTTCATCGAGGAGGCGCTGGCACACCGGGCCTACGAAGATACCGCCTTGCCCATTGGCCACGGGCAGACCATCTCGCAACCGTTGAGCGTCGCGATCATGACGGCCACGCTCCTCGATGTGCCGCGTCCCAGGATTCTGGAGGTCGGGACCGGTTCGGGCTATCAGGCGGCCGTTCTTGCCGGCCTCTGCCGCCGGGTGTTCACCGTCGAGCGAATCGAGGATCTGGCCGCCCGGGCCCGGGCACGCTTCGAGGCGCTTTCGCTCGGCAACGTGGTCACGAGAACCGGGGACGGCTACCTCGGCTGGCCGGAGCAGGCGCCGTTCGACGGCATACTGGTGACGGCGGCGCCTCGCGGCATTCCCCGGACATTGCTCGATCAACTCGGCGAAGGCGGCCGCATGGTGTTGCCCGTCGGGGCCGGCGATGTGCAGCAGCTTCGGGTGATCGACCGCAAGGGCGATGAATTCGAGGAAGAGGTGATCAAGGAAGTACGATTCGTTCCGCTCCTGAAGGGGGTGCAGGGTTCGTGACCGCTGTGGATGCGCCTGACCGGCGCAATGTCGTTGCGTGGATCGGGGTTTTCCTGCGGGGCGCCGCGATGGGTGTCGCCGAAGTGGTCCCCGGCGTTTCGGGGGGCACCATCGCCTTCGTGACCGGAATCTACAGGGAACTCATCGCCAGCCTGGCTGCCTTTTCGCCGACCAGCCTGACGTGGCTCGTTACCGATCCACTCCGATTCTGGCGACGACACAACCTGGGATTTCTGCTTTGCCTCGGCGGCGGCATGCTGTTCAGCGTGCTCCTGTTCGCGCGCCTGATCTCTGCTGCAATCGGGTCTGTTCCCATGCTTGTCTGGGGGTTTTTCTTCGGGCTGGTGCTGTTCTCCGTGGTCGAGATCGGTCGCGCCCGCCGGCCGCTGGTGCTCATGACCCTGGGTGTGGCGGGGCTGTTGCTCGGTGCGGCGACCGTGGCGATTGAACCGATAAGCGGTGCGCCCTCCTGGCCCGCCTATTTTGTCGGTGGTGCGATGGCCGTCTGTGCCTGGCTGCTGCCTGCCGTCTCCGGCAGTTTTTTGCTGGTGGCAATGGGTTTGTATGCCGATGTGCTGGCAGCCGTCGCTTCGTTGAACGTTGCGGTGCTCGGGGTGTTCGGGCTCGGCATGATCACCGGCATTGCCCTCTTCGCGAGGCTGCTGAGATTCATGATGGATCGGTTCTTCGAACCGGTGTTGGGATTCCTGACGGGGTTCATGGCGGGGGCGCTGGTCAAGCTCTGGCCCTGGCAGGCGGAGGGCGCCCTGCTGTCGCCGGCGGCCTGGAGCGAGACGGCCGGCTCCCCGGCCCACACGGGCCTGACCCTTGCCATGATGGTTGCCGGTGCGTTGGCGTTGTGGCTGCTCACCCGCGTCAGGGTCCAGGCAGCGTGAACGTGGTCGCTTTCATGGAACGTTTTTTCCAAGCAATTGATTTTGTTGAATTCGTTAACGTGGGGGACCATTCCTTCGATCCGGCTCCGAGAACCGGTATGCGGTACGTGCATGCGGCGCACCAGGCGGCAGCGCTTACGGCTACGATAGGCGCAAGAGCGAGCCCTAACAGCGCCGCATACACGCACCGCACACCGGTTCTCTCCCAGCGGTTGTCAGGTGTTCCTTGCGCGTCCTCGTCCCGGCGCGCCGGGTTCGGAACTCGCATGAATCGAGATTTTCGTTTGTCGTCCATTTCCTGTACTGAATGGGTATGCAGGCGGCTAAGCATCGTATGGCGTGGTTTGGTTGTGCTGTTGCTGGCCTTTGCCTGGGCGGGATGTGCGACGCCGGGGCGCCCGGTGGTCGTCGAGCGGGGGTCCGCGGCAGAACGAGCTTCCGTGCCGGCGCCACGGACGATTCCCATTCCCCGTTCCGGTATCTACGTGGTGAAGCGTGGGGACACGCTGTACTCCATCGCCTGGCGCTTCGGCCTGGACTTGAACACGCTGGCGCGCAACAACGGCATCGGTGCGCCGTACACCATCTATCCCGACCAGCGGATTCGCCTCAGGGGCCCGGCCGTCGCCGCGACGCGGCCGCGCACCGAGGCGAAACCGGTCAGGCCGTCACCGAGGAAACCGGCCCCGGCGGCCAGCCCGGCGCAAAAGACCCCTGCATCGGCACTTTCCTGGCAGTGGCCTGCCGCAAGCCGGGTCGTGCGCGAATTCGGCGGGGCCAGCAAGGGCCTCGACTTCGAAATGACGCCGGGCGCTGCCGTCAATGCGGCGGCCACCGGGGAGGTCGTCTACGCCGGTTCGGGACTCGGCGGTTACGAACGCCTGGTGATCGTCAAGCACAACGACAGCTACCTGTCCGCGTACAGCCTCAACCAGCCGTTCACGGTGCGCGAGGGACAACGCGTAAACGGCGGCCAGCGTATCGCCAGCATCGGCCAGGGTTCCACCAAGATGCGCACCCTGCATTTCGAAATTCGCCGAGACGGCAACCCGGTGAGCCCACGGGCGCTGTTGCGTGGCCGGTAACTCGAAAAGAGCCATTGATCCATGCATGCGAGCCGGATTTCCAGGATCGCGATCTGCTGGTGGCGTGCCTTGCGTCGATTCCCGGGACCGCGAGAATCCGGAACGGTTGGTGTGAGAGGCCGCTCCACCGGCATCCTGGCCGCGATGCATGTGAATTGAGATCGATCGTGCGTCTCGCCAGCCCGCATCCGTCACCAACTTTCGTCGCGAGGGCGTCGAGGCGCAGCGCGAGTGCATCGGCGTCCGCGGCAGGAAGTTGGCAACGGATGCGGGCCAGGGCTTCCTGTAGACATCTGTTGATATACAGGATTCGTGTTATCGTTACTGGCGATTACCGCACTGTCGCTTGTTGACAGGAGGGGCTCATGGGCTTGCCGGAACAGTTTTCAGACCTGGAGGCCTACGTCGGCAATTGGGACCTGCCGGATTACAATGCCCGTTATGCCGCCCGACTGAATTCCTCTCTCGATGAACTCCGTGAATTCTATGCGGCCATGCTCGAGCGGGCCGAAGACATCAAGTCCTACCTGGACCGGAAAGCCTTCGACCGGTATGAGGAGGAGGACAAGCGATTGGCACGCCTCATGTTCGCCGTCAGCGTGGTGGGCCCGGCGGTGGACATTTATCGCAATCCCGTAGTGCCCGACAGTGGCGCCACCCGCTTCGAATTGGTCGTCGATGTGGCGTTGCCCGGGTAGCGCTGCTTCTGATGCGGGACGAGCCGTCTTTCCTGCCAGACGCGGGTGACCGGTGCCTTGGGTCGAATCGTGCTGCGCCTGCTGGACGCACAGTATTGACGGGTGGATGGCCCGCCAATTTAAACCCGACTGTGTTCCATCATGGTTGGCCGTCGATGAATCTCCGATCGGGAGGGCTGTAAATGCAAACGAAAACGATCACCTACTACAGCGATGGCGATGTCGTGGTCGCCGACCTGCACGTGCCGGACGATTTCGACGAAAGCAGGCGGTACCCCGTAATCCTGCAGTGTCAGGGCTTTACCGGCATCCGCAAGATGATCCAGCCGGTATTTGCCGAGTATTTCGTGGGCGCCGGGTTTCTCGCGCTGGCGATCGATTATCGCGGCTGGGGGGACAGCGGCGGTGAGCGCGGCCGAATGGCGCCCTTCGAGCAGGTGGAGGACTGCCGAAACGGTTTCTCCTGGCTAGAGGCGCAACCCTTCGTCGACGCGGACCGCATGGGGCAGTTCGGGGCCAGTTTCGGTGCGCTGATCACCGCCTACACCATGGCTCTCGACAACCGCGTGCAGGCCGGGGTGGCTACCGGCGGCGTCGCCCACGGCTACGAGGCCATCACCAACCAGCGTACGCCGGAGCAAATGGCCGAGTGGGAACGGAAAATGGCGGAGGCCCGGCGCAAGCGTGTTCTCACCAACGAAGTCGACCGCTGCCTGACCGTCCTCGACCTTTTCATCGACCCCGACAGCCGTTCATGGGAGCCGGAGTACTGGGAAGCCGTGCCCGCCTGGCGCAACTGGATGGGGTTCGATTCGATGGCGCGGGTGGTAGATTTCCGGCCGATCGACGTGGCCCATCGTATCGAAAAACCGATTGCCTATTTTCTTGCCGAGAACGACATCGTGGCCGACACCGACAGTTTCCGGGAACTCTACGAAGCCACCAAGGAACCGAAGAAGCTCTATACCTACGATTGCGGACACTACACCTGGTACGACGGCGAGTACCTCGAAAAAAGCATGAACGATGCCTGCGCCTTCTTTCTCGAACACGTTTGAGTTTGCCGGCGTTGTACGGCTGAAATCTCGTTGCCTGCGAATAACCGGAATCGCATCGACCAACAATGGTTCGATGGTTTTGCGACTGGCGTTGCAGGCGAGGAAACGACCTTGACGATGGAACTGCAAAACCGACACGTCCGTATGTACAGGGCAGGTAAATGGTGAACATGCTCGAAGGAAAGGTGGCGATAATCACGGGTGCTGCTCGAGGGATAGGCGAGGCCACCGCGAGACGCTTCGTTGAAGAGGGGGCAAAGGTGGTATTGGCCGATGTGCTCGATGACGTTGGCGAAACGGTTGCGGAAGGGCTGGGCAGCGCGGCCCTGTATCGCCACACTGACGTAACGCAGTCCGATCAGGTTCAGGCGCTGGTGGATACGGCGGTCGCGGAATTCGGCGGACTGCACGTCATGTTCAACAACGCCGGCACCATGGGCGCGTTGGAGCCGGATTTCCTGGAAGAGGACTTCCAGACCTTCAGGAAAACCATTGAAATCAACCTGCTCGGCCCGATGCTTGGCGCCAGCCACGCGGCCCGCCATATGGCGCAGAACGGCGGCGGCTGCATCCTGAGTACTGCGTCCAGTTCGGCGCTATATGGGGGCTACGGCATCATCCCCTATCGCGCCACCAAAGCGGGGGTGGTCAGCATGACCCGATCGTTGGCTATCGACCTGGGCAGGTACGGCATCCGGGTCAATTGCATATCACCGGGGCCCACGCGCACCCCGATGATCGTGACAACGGACGGCGTGCCTGAAGGCAAGATAGAGGAACTGGTCGACATATCGATGGAAAGCATGCGCGGCAGAATGCCGCTGGGGCGGCTCGGCATGCCGGAGGACATTGCCAATGCCGCCGTCTTTCTGGCCAGCGACCAGGCAGCCCAGATCACGGGCGTCGACCTGGCGGTTGATGGCGGGGAAACAGTGGGAAACATGCAAAACACGGCGGAAATCATCCAGCGGCGCTTCATGGAGGCCATGAGCAGTTAGCCGGGCCTGCGGGTCTGCTCAAAAGGCCGACTCCCAAGTGTTGTGCGCCGGTTGCATATTGGCTATTCCCCAAGCCCGACACACTGGCCAATAGGCGTGAGGAGGGGACGCGAGTATTGGAATCACCGGGTGGCGCGGAGCAAGACCGCGCGTGACAAGTGCTTCACAGCAGCTACGGTATGGGGCGGGAGCATACGCGTGCGCAACGGCAAGGTGGTGGAGTTTGCGGGTTAGTCGCGAGCAGGTCGGGTCAGTTTGGCCCTCACCTGGGGGAGCACTTGCCGCGCAAGTAGCTCGATGCGTCGGGAACCGGATTCCAGGGGCTCGCCGGGGAACTGCGCCCAGAAATGCATGTCCCTGATCTGTGGAAATGCCATCAACTCCGAGAGAATTCGATCCACGGCCTGATCCGGGGTCCAGAACTGATAAAAGCCCTGGGCCACCGCGTCGGCCGGGGTATTGAACCGGGGCGCCCCGTCGCCACCACCGAATGCGCCCATCTCGAGATAACCCTGCATCTGATGCAGCAGATACGGGCCCAATGCTTCGGCTTCGCGTTCCGGGTCTTCCGACACGATGCCCCAGCACCCCGCGAAGATACGGTCGTTCTCGACAGGCTTGTCCAGAGCCGCCAGCGCCTCGATGAATTCCGCCTGCCCGACGCCACCAGACGAGAGGAAGCCGTCACTGATGCGGGCCGCCCGCTCGATGGCTGGGGGCGAGACAGCGCCCATTAGAATCCGGATTGGCTGTTCCGGCGTGGGTAGCACCTGGACGTTGCCGACCTGGAAACGCTTGCCCTGGAAATTGACTGGTTCGCCCGTCCACGCCCGGCGAATGATGGCGATGGACTCTTCCATCAGGCTGGGCCGACTTCCGAGCCTGCGGCCGAAGGTGCGGTATTCCGACTCGACATAGCCCGCACCCACACCGAGGTCGAATCGGCCGCCGCTGAGCAGGGAGAGCGTGGCTGCATCTTCGGCCACCCGCACCGGGTGATAGAGCGGCAGCAGGATCAGGTTGGTGCCGATGCGCATGGTCCGGGTCCGGGCGCCGATGGCAGCGGCGACAACCAGAGGCGAGGGGCTGTAGCCGTCATCGCGGAAGTGGTGCTCGGTGAGCCACACCGAATCGAAGCCGAGCTGTTCGGCCCAGGCGACCTGCGCCAGCGAGGCGCTGTAGAAATCCTCGAACTGAAGACGCCTGGGCGCGGGATTGCGAAAGTCGTACCAGAGCCCGAAATTGACCTCTGCGGGCACCCGCGAATTCTCCTGGCGATGAAGCACGGCGTGTTGCGGCTGTAGGCAAACGCGTTATTCACGTATATCGGAAATCTCGACGCGCGTCTACCAGAGTGCTCGACTCGGCCGCCGGATTGCTTCCCGCGTTGTAAGGATTTATTGTTTCCTTACCAATACGGGGAATTGACCGTGCTTGCGAAACTGACTTCGAAAAACCAGATCACGCTGCCCAAAGCGGTAATCGCTGACTTGGAACCCGCTGATTACTTCGATGTGACCACGGAACACGGACGCATCGTTCTGACCCCGGTTCGCATCAATCGTTCGGATGGCGTTCGCGCCAAGCTTGCGGAACTCGGTGTGTCGGAATCCGATATTGCCGATGCTGTTGCTTGGGCCCGTGACAACAGGTGAAGACTCGCCTGGTGCTCGATACCAATGTCGTTCTGTCCTCGTTGCTATTCCCGTCGAGCGCGCTTTCGTGGTTACGTGGCGCTTGGCAGTCGGGTCGCATTTGCCCCTTGCTCAGTCGGCAAACCGCCGCCGAACTGATTCGCGTGCTGGCCTACCCGAAATTCAAATTGATCGATGCGGAACAGAGAGACCTGGTGGACGACTATGTTCCTCACTGCGAGACTGTGGAAATTCCAAGTCCGCCTCCAGAGACTCCGCTGATTCGCGACCCGTTTGACAGGCCCTTCCTGGAACTGGCATTGGCCGGTCGCGCCGATGCATTGATAACCGGAGACGCGGATCTGTTATCGCTTCAGGGTCAGTTTGCGATACCGATTTTGTCCCCGACGACAGTTGCCGCGCTGCTCGAAACAGAGTCTCCACCTGGGAAACAGCGCTGAATCGATTGCCATCGCGCAACTCTGCCGGATTGTGTGCTCGACCGCTCGGGCAGTCACTGTGTTACTGCGGCGGCGGGGCAGGTCGTGCGGGGCTGGGTCGGGTCGTGCAGGAATGAATCGCCTTGCTCATGCGCTTGGGGAATCCTGCACCAGCAACGGATCGAAAAACTCCTGCCAATGCACGACCCGATCCTCCCTGAACTCGAACACGAAAAGGTACCGGTTCTGATATACCCGGCGGGATTTCGTCATCGCCATACTGGTGGCTTCGAGGATCGCCGTGTTTCGGTCGGGGCACCAGTACCTTTCGTGCACGCTGAATCGGAAACGGTGGAACATTTCAGGGGCGGTCTGCATGGCCTGAATCACAGCCTCGATACCGTCGAATCGCAGCGGTGCATCGCCCGGCGCAAACGGTAGTTCCATTACCACATCGTCGTGGAGGCAGGCCCGCAATCCCTCGATGTCGAGCCTTGAAATCGTGTCGAGCAGTCCTTCGGCGGTTGTGAGGTGCGGGGAAACTGACATGCGATTACCGTGAAAGCGAATTCGTCGGTAAGGGATTCCATGGTAACCGACGGACGGATCCGAACTCGAACCCCAAGTGGCCCGTCCGGCCGGACTCCCGCAAACATTGGAGTGCCTTGCGCTGCCGAGCACGCATCGTTAGGGTAGACAAGCGTCTATCAAATGGCTCTGCTCGAGGGGAGGTGGTTTTGGATTGTCGTCAATCGGGGCGCCCGGCGTGACCGACCTTGACGGCAGGACGGCGCTCATAACGGGAGGCGGCACAGGCATTGGCCGGGCCACTGCGGAACTGCTGGCGGCGGCGGGTTGTCGGGTGCTCATCGGTGGCCGCCGCGAAGAGCCGTTGCGCAGCGTTGCCGAGAATTCGGCGGACATGATCGTCTGGGAACGGATGGACGTGGCAGATGCTGGCGACCGGTCGCGAATGCTCGCGGCGGCGCGCAACACGTTCGGGCGGCTGGATGTACTGATCAACAATGCCGCAACGTCCGTAACCGCCGACTTCGTCGCCCAGAATGCGGAGCAGATACGCAGGCAGATCGAAGTGAACCTGTTGGCCCCCATGCTGCTCGTTCACGAGGCGCTGCCGCTGTTCACGGGTGGCGGCAGCATCGTCAACGTCACCTCTGCAGGTGCGCGCTACCAGGGCATGCCGCCGGCCGGGATGTCGGCTTATGCGCCATCGAAGGCGGGCCTGAACCAGTTTACGCGTGTACTCGCCACTGAACTCGGTCCGAGGGGCATTCGCGTCAACGCCGTGGCGCCCGGTCTGACCGATACCGAGATTGCAACCGAGGCGGTCAACAACCCGGAACACGCAGCCGCGCTGGTGCAACAGACGCCGCTGGGTCGGGTAGGAAAACCCATCGATGTCGCCCGAGTGATCGTCTTCCTCGTGGGCGACTCGGCTGCCTGGGTGACGGGCCAGGTCGTCGATGCCAGCGGCGGATTCTGGCTTTCCGCTTGATGGAAACCGCATACGATCTCGACGGCGTTCTGGCTGCGGCCAGGTACGAGGCAGGTTTGGAGGACTTCGGAGACATCGCCTTTGCGGAGGCGTTGGCCAAGTTGCTCGAGTGTGCCAGGCGCGACCTGCAATACTCCGATGCCGGGTTCACGGCCTTTCAGGCGAATATTCGCCGCTGGCTGGTCAACCGCCTCCGCTACGTGGATGGAGTGAAGAGGAATCCCGAGGTACTCGAAGAGGACGTCTCCGACCCGGTCATTGTGCTGGGCATGCCAAGGTGCGGCACGTCCAAGATGCAGCGGCTGCTCTCGGCCGCGCCGGGAACCATCGCCCTGCCGTTGTGGATGACACAGAATCCGGCGCCCTTTCCGGACGAGGAACCGGGCAATCCGGTCGGCCGCATCGCTTTCGCGCGCGCAATCCAGGAGGCGCAACAGTTGAACAATCCGGAGTTCCTCGCCTCCCACGAACGGACGGCGGAGCAGGCGGAGGAAGACTCCGACCTGCTCCTGTTCGCCATCGACACCCTGATGATCTTCATCGTCCACCCGAGCGATGCGCTGCTCGACTGGCTGCGCGGGCGCCCCCGCCTGCCCGCCTACGACATGCAACGCAGGTTGCTGCAATACCTGCAGTGGCAGCAGGGCGGCCGACAGGGGCGGCGCTGGATACTCAAGAACCCTGGCCACATCGGCCAATTGGATGCGGTGTCGACGGTGTACCCAAACGCCACGATCCTGCATCTGCACCGCGACCTTCGCGCCGTACTGCCCTCCTATTGCCAGTTGATACGGGCGATTTACCGCGATCTCTTCGATGACTACGACCCGCTGCGCATCGGCCGCCAGACCCTGGCGTACTGGGGGCCGGAATTCCGCCGCCACCGTGAACAGCGGCAGGCGTTGCAGGACCGGTTGAACATCGTCGATGCTCCCTATCGGGCGGTGCTCGACGATGCCGTCGGGGTCGCCGCCGGGGTTTTCGAAAGGGCAGGGATGGCGATGACCGGGGAGATGGAAAAGGCGCTGAAACAGTGGCAGGTAGAGAACGTGCAGCACAAGCACGGCAAACCCTCGTATTCCATGGAGGAGTTCGGGTTGGAGGAAGAGGCAATACTGGAAGCGTTCGGCACATTCGATGCGGCGGAGTGCTGGGCATGAGCCAGGCGACAGGCGACAGGATGCTTCCGAAAGCCGTGGCCGGTCTCCTGGCGGACTGTGAGAGTGCCTTTGCCGAGGCGGTCGCCAATCTGTGTACCGGCCCGGCCGCCGAGCATCCCCTCTATGCGATGGAAGGTTTTCGCCAAGCGGTACGACTTGCCAACGCCGGCCACCTGATGCACCTGGAAGCCGACCCTGCCAACCCGCTCCTGATCAAGATGCAGTCGTTGCAGCGCCAGATGATGTCGCCGTCGGCGGATGCCGTCTATCACCAGGCTCGTCTGCATGGCGACTACAGCTACCGGCTGACCGGCAACCGGGGCTCGGCGCACCTGTTCCAGATCGCCATCTATCGAGGCAGCAGCGCCCGCTATCCGGAATTCGAGCCCACCTGCCTGCGGGACAATCTGGAAGCTGCGACCTTGCGCGCCGGCGAGGACCTCGACCTGGTGCTCGATGCGTCCCCGCGGCCGGAACTCGGCGAGCGGTGGCTGCCGCTGCCCGAAGGTGACTGCGAACTGCACATCCGCCAGTACTACTACGACTGGCACTCGGAAGAACCGGCGCGGCTGGTTCTGGAGAGGGAAGGTGGCAAACGTCCGCCGCCGCCTGTCGACCCGGAGGCCATCGCCGAGCGGGTGGCGCACATGAACAGTTGGTTGCGCGTGCAGTCCGCGCTGGGCCAACGCTATGTGCAATCCATGCTGGAGGCGGACCCGGAAATCCTCGAGGGCATCGAAATACCCGGTGCGTTCGAGGGCACCTGTTACATCAACGGGTACTACCGTTGTGCCCCGGACGAGGCGGTGATCATGGAAGGCGAGGCGCCGGAGGCCGTCTATTGGGCCTTTCAATTGAGCAATCTCGGCTGGGAGGGGCTGGACTACTACCAGCGCCAGACATCCCTGAACGGAGCTCAGGCATCGATTGACGAAGACGGCCGGTTTCGGGCGGTCATCAGCCACCGGGACCCGGGCGTCGCGAACTGGCTCGATGCCGGCGGCCGGGAACTCGGCATCATGAACGGGCGCGCGTTCCGGGTAGCGGCGACGCCGAAGTTCCAGCTCACCACGGTCCCCCTTGAAAGAGTATTCGATCACCTGCCGGAGGGCACCGTACGAGTGAGTGAGCAGGAACGCGCCCAATCCCTGCGCGACAGATGGGCGTCGGTGCACCGTCGGCTTTGCAGCGACCAGTAAGAAAGGAGGAAAAACGGCGGTGCATCTATCATGAAAGATCCCACCCCGGCGCGCCGGGCCGCGGACGTGAAAGCAACAAAGGCTCTCGTAGCCGGAACGAAGGCAAAGTTTCCTTGGTTAACGAATTCAATAAAATCAATCACTTGGAAAAGTGTTCCATGAAAGACAACCTCGCGAGAATGCGGGCTTTCCTGGACAGGTTCCAGTCGGGTGACTGGGAGGGCGCCTGCACCGAGTTCTGCCACCCGGACTTCGAGATCCACGAGCCGCCCGGCTTGCCACAGAGTGGTGTCCATCGGGGGCAGCGCGCATCGATCGATGTGAGCAACATCTACCGGGACATCTGGGATGTCGAGATCGGCGACCAGTCGCTCTGGGCGGCCCGGGATGACGACCTGGTCTTCTCCCGCTACGTCATGACGTGGACCAGCAAGGCGACGGGCAAGGCCCTGACCCAGCCGGTGGTGGAACTCAACCGATTCCGGGACGGCAAGCTGGCCGGCATGGAGGTTTTCATGTCGGATCCGATCGGCCTGATGGCGACACTCGAGGAGGACTGAACCCATGGATCCGGCGATCGAGGCATTGGTAGGCAATTACGACTTCGACCCCGCCGAACTGGCGGCAATCTACGCAAGGGAGCGCGACAAGAGGCTGCGCCCCGACAAGAACGATCAGTACCTCGAGGTCACCGGCGAGTACTCGGTTTTCCTGGACGATCGCTGTGCCGAACCCGTTACCGAACGGGAACCCCTCCTCGATAGGGTGGAGGTACTGGTGATCGGTGGCGGCTTCGGGGGCGTGCTGGGCGCGGTTTACCTGCGCGAGCAGGGGTTCGAGGATATCCGCATCGTGGAAAAGGCCGGCGATTTCGGCGGCTGCTGGTACTGGAACCGCTATCCCGGCATACGTTGCGATACGGAAGCCTACGTCTACATGCCACTGCTCGAAAAGATGGGCCATGTGCCGACGGAGAAGTACGCCAGGGGGTCGGAGATTCACGACTACATCGTGCGCATCGCCCGGCGCTACCGGCTCTACGACGATGTCTGTTTCCAGACCCGGGTCACCGGCATGCGCTGGGACGACGCGGAGGGTGTCTGGCTGGTGACCACCGACCGGGGCGATCGCATGCGCGCCCGTTTCGTGCTGATGGCCAACGGCCCCCTGGACCGGGCGAAGCTGCCGGGCATCCCCGGCATCGACCGGTTCGAGGGCCACATGTTCCACACGTCCCGCTGGGATTACGACTACACCGGTGGCGATTTCGACGGCAATCTCACCGGTCTCGAGGACAAGCAAGTCGCTGTCCTCGGAACCGGCGCGTCCGCCGTGCAATGCGTGCCGCTGATCGCGGAAACGGCACAGCATCTCTACGTAATTCAGCGCACGCCCGCGGCCGTGGAACCCCGCAACAATCGCCCGACGGATCCCGAATGGCAGTCCGCGCTGGCCCCCGGCTGGCAGGAAACGCGCAAGGAGAATTTCAATCGCTGGGTAACGGGCGACCCGTCCGGCGAAGACATGGTGAACGACGGCTGGACGGCCATCGGTCGCCTGCTCGACCCCACCGCCACCTGGGCCGCGCCCCTCGTCGGCCGGCCGCTGACCCCGGAAGAAGGCAAGTACATCAGCGATATCCTCGACGACAAACAGATGAACGCCCTGCGGCAGTGGATCGACGATGTGGTGGAAGACCCCGATACGGCGGCAAAGCTCAAGCCCTGGCACCGGCGCTGGTGCAAGCGACCGCTCTTTCACGACGACTACTACGCCACCTTCAATCGGCCCAATGTCACGCTGGTGGATACGGACGGCCAGGGCGTCGAGAAGATCACGGAAACCGGTGTGGTCGCGGGCGGCGTGGAATACCAGGTGGACTGTCTCATCTTCGCGAGCGGGTTCGAGGTGGGCACCGCCTACCGGCGCCGGGCCGGGTACGATCCGGTCGGGCGCGACGGCCGCAGGTTGAGCGAGCATTGGGCCAACGGCATGCGCACCTTCAAGGGGATGCACATCCGCGACTTCCCCAACTGCTTCTATATCGGTTTCGGGCAGAACGCCAATGCGACCAACTTCTCATTCATCCTCGATGAGCAGGCGCAGCACGTCGCCCATGTGCTGGCCGAGATGCGGCGCCGTGGCGCGGGTCGGGTCGAGCCGACGCCCGGGGCGGTGGATGCCTATGTACAGGAAGTCAGCCCGCTGGCCATCAGCCAACTGGAGTTCTGGGTCGATTGCACGCCGGGCTATTTCAACGGCGAGGGGGACCACGACGACCCCAATGGCTTTTTTGCCAACCTGCACCCGGCGGGAACGGTGGTATTCTACGACCAGCTGCGAGCCTGGCGGGCGGAGGGGAACCTGCGCGGCCTGGAACTCGATGGCCGCGAGGTGGGCAACACATGACCAATGCCGACGTTACCCGCCGGGTCATCGAACTGGTGTCAGCGTTCCGGTTCGACGAACTGGAACAGTACATACATGAAGACATCGTCATGGAGGCCCCCTATCAGGCCTTTCACGCCGGTCCCATGCGGCGAGGTCGGGCAAAGTTCATGGAGGGCATGTCGTTCGTTCCGAACGTCTTCGAGGTGTTCAAGTTGAACATCCACGAGCTCTACGACTGCCCGGAACAGGACGTGGTGGTCTTCGAACAGACCAGCATGGGTGTATTCGCCGGCAACGGTTCGACCTATCAGAACCGTTACATCATGGTGTTCGGTTTCCGGGACGGGCAAGTCGTGCTGTGGCGCGAGTTCTACAATCCGGAGATCATGAACGCCGGCATGCTGTTCATGCTCGACGGCTGAGGCCGCCGGCCCTATTCGTGAACGCAAGTTTCGAGGCCGTCAAGAGCAGTGCAAGCGCAGGGTTCGCCTCGGGTGCGGGTTATCCCAGTTCCCGCATGAGTTTTTCCCGCAATTTGTATTTTTCGACCTTCATCGTCTGGGTAACCGGCAGCGTTCGAACGATGCGCACGTGTTTCGGGCGCATGAATTTCGGCATTGCGGACCTTGACCATTCACTGATTTCCCGGGCGCTCAGGGAAACCGTGCGCTCCGGCACGATGAAGGCGCCGATGTCGTCCTCGGAGCCCTCACCCGCAGGTACGGCGACGACGGCGCAGTGGCTCACCCCGGGGTGGCCGTTCAGCAGCGTTTCCACCTGGGTCGCGGCGACGTTTTCCCCCCGAACCCGGATGAACCCCTGTTCGCGGTCCATGAAGTACAGGACGCCATTGTCGTCGGTGGCGACGATGTCCGAAGAATGAAAGCAGCCGTCCCGCAGCGACTCCGCCGTGGCTTCGGGCCTGTTCAGATAACCGCGGAACAGGATGCCGGGTCGCACCGGCCGCATCGTCAGTCTGCCCGGCGTACCGGTCGGCGCTGTCTGGCCATCCCGGTCGATCACCCGAGGTTCGTAGACGCCCGGCGTCCTGCCCATGAACCCTTCCGGTGCCGGTTTCGAGCCATCGAGGATGGCGTGTTCTCCCGCCATCGCCCGAACGATGTCGCGGATCTCCTGTTTCCCGAATCCCTTCCAGAGGTGTGCCGGGGTGCCGTCGGCATCGCCGAATTCATCGATGAGGCCCGTGGCCCCGAGACCGAGTTCCGTGGAACCGTAGCCGACGGCGATGAAGTCGAAGCCGAAACGGCGAGCCAGCGCGCGGTGATTGGCGGGCAACGGTTGCATATGGGCGCGAATGATGGGGTTTTCCCGGTCGCCGGAATGCTCCGGCTGCTGCATCAGCCAGTCGTTCATCACATCGAGCAGCAACGTGATGCTGGCGCCGCAGCGGTCGATGCGCCGCCAGAAATCGACGGGGCTGAAGTGGTTCCAGACGGCGATGGAAGCGCCAGCCCAGGCGGCCCGCACCAGGTTCGCGTAGGCACCGCCGATGTGGTAGAGCGGCAGATCGCAGTACAGCACATCGTCGCGGTGGGTCATGGTTGCGAGTGCCGAGCCGAAGGCCCGCAACCACCCGTGCGGGTGGATGACGCCCTTGGGGTTTCCCGTGGTGCCGGAGGTATAGACGATGCTGCAGAGGTCGTCGGTCTCGATTGCCGTTGTCGGCCGTGTCGCTCCGGCGGCAGTCAATTCCGAAAAGAGAGTCGACCGGAAGTCCCGGTGGGGCAGGGTTTGTTCGCACTGAGGGTCGAAGTCCGCCTCATCCCTGGCCGGCGCGTGCACGATTACTCGGGGGATGCCGGTAGTCAGTTTTCTCCGGCAGTCGTTCAGCGCGGGCACGAGTTGCCGGTCTGCAATCAGCACCGGGGGTGCGAGGTCGTCGATGACATAGGCGAGCAGGTCGCCCTCGAACCGGTAGTTGATCGGGCAGTACAGCGCGCCTGCCTTCCAGGCCGCGAACATGCCGAGGGCACAGATGAGGCCATTCGTGGAAAGCACGGCTACGCGGTCTCCCCGGCCGATGCCGAGGGCAGCGAGACCGTTGGCTACCCGGTTGCCGAGAAGATCGAACTCGCGATAGGTGAAACGCCGCTCGTCTTCGCCATAGAAAAAGAAAGGCCGGTCGGGCTGCGTCCGCACCCAGGTGTCGAAGCGGTGAACGATGGTGGGTTCGTCCGTCCGCAGCCGTTCGCGAACAAGCTCGCCTGCAATCATGGGCATCGAAATGGAAATCCAACGGCGACCAAGTTAGCGGGGACGTCAGTGGAAAGCCAGTGCCGCCCTTGCCATGGGAAAATGGAATAGGTTCTGGACAGCGGGGGATCAGCAATGCAGATGACCGAAATCGCGGAGGCCCTGACCGCCAACGTCGAAATGCCCAGGGTGGTCGAAGACCCCGACTCGGTACCTTGGGCGGACGAGGCGGATCTCGTCGTCGTCGGCTTTGGCGGAGCCGGGGTGGTGGCGGCGCTCGAAGCGGTGCAATCGGGAGCGAGCGTGCTGGCCGTGGACCGGTTCGCCGGTGGCGGCGCCACGGCATTGAGCGGCGGCGTGGTCTATGCGGGCGGCACCCGTCATCAGCGGGAAGCGGGATTCGACGACACTGCGGAGGAGATGTTCAAGTACCTGTCGTTCGAAGGCGTTCCGGTCAGGGACGACACGCTGCGGCGTTTCTGCGAATCGAGCAACGACAATATCGAATGGCTGGAACAGTTCGGCGTCGAATTCGGTTCGACGTTCTATGGGGAGCGCATTGCTTATCCACCGGACGGCTTCTTCCTCTACTACACCGGCATGGAGAAGTTCCGCGCCGAAGCTGCTCGGGTCGCGCCGAGGGGCCATCGGACGGTCGGCAAGGGGCCCACCGGAGACCGGTACTTCGCTCCCCTCGAGGCTGCGGCGCTTGGCAGCGGGGTTCGCCTGATGTCCCACGCGCCGGTCCGCCGCCTGATCGTGGACGGTAACGAGCGTGTGGTCGGCGTCGAAATTCAGGCCATACCCGAGGAAAACCGGGCAGAGCACGATGTGCTGTGCCGCCGCGTCAACCCCTACAAGATGGGCAATGGAGCAACCGCCGAACGGGCCATCGCCGATTGCAGGGAATTCGAGCGGCGCCTGGACGGCGATCGGCGGTCGATCCGCGCCCGCCGTGGCGTAGTGCTCGCCGCGGGGGGTTACAACTACAACCTGGAACTCTTCAGCCGCTATCGGCCGATCATTCGCGATGTCTATCGCGAGATCGTACGCGGCGGCTCGATGGGTTGCGACGGCAGCGGCATCGAACTCGGCACTACCGTCGGCGGCAACCTAAGCCATATGGACCGGCTGTTCGTCACCAAGCCGGTATCGCCGCCGGAATCCTTCGTTTTCGGCGTCCTCGTCAACGCCGAAGGCAAGCGCTACATCACGGAGGACGCCTACCTGGGCAATGTTGGCTGCATCACCTCCGAACAGAGCCATCAAGGCATGGCCTGGCTGATACTCGACCGCCGCTTGTTTCGCAAGGGCCTGAAGGAACTGCTCTGGCCGCCGAAAAACGCGCTGTCCTGGTACGGCATGCCGGCGCTCATCAACATATTCGCCGGTGGAACCAAACGTGCCCGCACCATCGAGGCGCTGGCAGAGCGCTGTGGCGTGGACCGGGCGGGGCTGCGCCAGACCATCGACGATTACAATCGATTCGCGGCACGAGGCGAAGACCCTGAACACGGCAAGCTGCCGGTGCACCTCGAGACTCTCGATTCCCCACCGTACGTTGCGCTCAACATGTCGATGCGCAACAAATGGGCATTTTCCGGCACCATGCCCTACGGCGGCCTGACCGTCGACGAAGACACCGGCGGCGTCACCCGGGCCGACGGCACCGTGATTGCCGGCCTGTACGCTGCGGGCCGCACCGCCCTCGGCGTCTGTTCGGAGAGCAACTTCAGCGGGCTGTCGATCGCCGATACGGTCTTCTCCGGGCGCCGCGCGGCGCGGGCCGCGTTGCGGTTGAACGAACCCGAATTGACTCCGCTTTCAACGTCCACCTAGTATTGACGCAATTGGCGATTCGCCGGAGTCAACGAACCATGCACGACTACACGGTCACCGTCACACGCAGATCGGAAGATGAATTCATCGGTTTTCCATTCTGCTTCGAGGCCACCGTCAAGCTGCCCGCAAGGGAAGTCTGGCAGCAGTGGATCACGACGTTGACGGACTACCACAAGACCTGGTTCTGGCCAACGCGCTACAGCCAGCCGAGTGTGGACGGCGGGGTCGTGGAACGTGGAGGCCGGCTGGTGCTGACCTACCAGATTCCGAATCCCCACGACCCTTCCCGTCCGGACAAGAATGCGACCTATGAATTCGATATCGTCGGTTTTGACGACGAAAGCATGTTTTTCGAATATCGGGCCACCGAGACCCACCCCTTCCTGAAGGGCGGCGGTTCCCTTGTCGTCAAACCCGTGGAAGATCGGGTAAGCGTACTGACCTGGCAGGGAGAGTACCGCCACGACCGTGGCGACCCCCGCAAGGAGGCCCAAGGGGACGTGTTTGCTTTCTTCCTCTGCACATTTTTCACCGCCACGGCGCAGAACATCAAGAAACGGACGAGCTGAGGCCCTGCAAGGCACCGAGGTACCGTCCCGCGAGCATCGAACCCGGTGCGCCCGATTTTCAAGAAGTCAGCCTCTCGCGCTTGAGCACGACACCCGCGGCTTCCCTGTCCCAGGTGTCCGGGGTAATCCCCTGTTCCCTGAGCCTCGTTTTCTGCACCTTGTTGGTCGGTGTTTTCGGCAGTTCATCCATGCAGCGCACAAATCTGGGCACCATGAAGTACGCCATTCTCGGAATCAGGAATTCGATCAGTTCAGCCGCGTCGATGCGGCGCCCCGGGCGTGCCTGCACCACGACCATGACCTCGTCCTCGGAATAGTCGCTGCGCACGGGTATTGCCGCGGCGTCGAGCACGTCGGGAAACTGCAGTACGATTTTCTCGACTTCGAGCGAAGAGATGTTTTCGCCGCGGCGCCGAATCGCATCCTTGATCCGGTCGACAAAGAAGTACCTGCCTTCCGAGTCTTTGTAGAACGCATCCCCCGAGTGAAACCAGCCGTTGCGCCAGGCTCTTGCGGTGGCATCGGGTGCGTTTACGTAGCCACTATTCAACGACCATGGCAGGTCGGCCCGAACCATCAGTTCGCCCACGGTTCCCACTCTAACCTCGATGTCGTTTTCGTCGACGATCCTGCATTCGACACCCGAACGCGGACGACCGCAATACCCGGAATCGGTGGGGTTCACTTCGCTAACCAGCGGCAACGGCGCTTCGCTCATTCCAAAGGCAGTGAAGTACTCGAAGTCGTGTCGTTTGGCCAGCTCGATAATCCTGTCGTCCACCGGCGCAACGAGTACGCGCCGCAGCGGATTGTCCCGGTCGTCGGGCGCCGGCGGGCGCTTGGCAAGAAAGGCGATGACGCTGCCGACCATGCCGCACTGGACGGCGCAGTTCATGGAGCGGATCTGATCCCAGAACCGGTCGGTGGAAAACCCTTCAATCACCGCAATGGACGCCTGCCGCGCCAATGACCCGTAAACGCCAGCCGTGGCGCCAAGATGGAACAGCGGCATGCTGATCAGACAACGCTCATGCGGCTCCATGAACCCCACGGACAGCATGCCGACCGTGTAGTAGTGCAGGTAGGAACACAGCACGCCCTTCGAAGGGCCGGTGGTGCCCGACGTATAGATGACGGCCATGGTGTCCCACGGCATTACCTCCGGCACCGGCTCCAGGGCGTCGGCGTCCCCATCGAGCCTCGCAGCGGACAACAGGGGCACGGAAAGCCGAACGTCAGGGGCTTTTCCGACAACGATTACCTGTTCCAGGCCGGCGAGGTCCAGCCCTTGCAGGCGCTCGATCAAGGCGGCGTGGGCGATCATGGTTTTCGCCCCCGAATTGGCGATTACATGTTCGAGAAGGTCGCCGCGATACGCCAGGTTGACGGGTGCGTACGTTCCACCCAGCCAGGAAAGCGCGAACCAGCTTCTGATGATTTCCGGGCCGTTTGGCAGCCAGACGAGCACGCTGTCAGACTTGGCTACGCCGAGTTGCTGCAGACCGTGCGCCCATTGGCGCGTGTAGGTCAACGTATTCGCGTAAGTCCAGGCAGAACCGTCCTCGAATACGGCGAACACCCGTTGCGGATGTTCCCGAGCGGCCCGGTCGAGCATCGCGCCGAGCACGCATTCTTCCCGCGGCGGCATGGCTGGATCGAACCAGGCAGGATGAGCCGACATCACACTAACGCTTCACAAAATACGCGTGAACTGCAACATGAAGCTGTCCGCAATCCCGGAATCGCACGAGGTTTTCAAATCTGATCCTTGGAAAAAACAAATCGATCGAAATTTCAAACTCCAAGGAAACACTCAACTGAATTCGGGAATCACATCGGTTCCGACGGCGCGGATTGCTTCCAGGGTCTGCTCGAGACTCGGGCCTTGGAAATGCCGTAGGCGCAGCATGATTTCCTCGGGCTCCAGCGCCTCCTGCCAGTCGGCGATCTGCTCAATCCAGGTCTCGGCCGACCCGCACAGCACCCGGTCGGGTAGAACATGATCCAGGGACAAGTCACTGGCGCTGGCGACGTCCTCGAGCCAGGGGTCGTAGTCTTGGTGATAGGCATTGCCGCGTTCGAAGTACACCCGGGAGTAGCCGAGCACGTGGGGGCCATAGGTGCGGCGCGCCTCCGCGTCGGTCTCCCCCAGCCAGGCTTCCCGGAACAGGACGATCCGCGGTTCCTTGCCGAGCCGCGCACACTCTTCCTTGTAGATTTCGGCCAAATGGCGGATCCAGCGACCGCTACGCAGTGGATCGGTGATCCAGCCATCGGCCGTTCGCGCCGCTCGCTTCACACCGGGTACGCTCCAGGCACCGATAAAGACCTCCAACCGGTCTTCCCCCAAAGCCGAATCCCGGGGCGGAACCTTGCCGCTCCATGGCCCCGTCAATTCCATGGCCCGACCGGTCCGATGGGCCGCCATGACCTCCATCCCCTGGTCCATCAGCGACTTGCGTTGCGTGAGCGCGATGCCGAATGGGTCGAAATCGCCCTGGAAGTAGCCGACCCCCACGGTCAACCGAAACCGGCCCGGAAACATGGCGTCCACCAGGCAGGCATCCTCGGCGACGCGAACGGGATGCTGTGTCGGCAGCACCGTGACCGAGGTGCCGAACTTGAGCTTTTCCGTGCGCGCCAACCCCAACAGACAAGGCAAGAGCGCATTGGTCGTATAGGTCGTGTCACCGATGTGCTTCTCGCCCGAGTAGGCGCCAACCCAGTTGCTCGCCTCTGCCGTTCGACACTCGGCGAGGAAGCCCTCGACGTCCAGACGGCGCCGGCCGGCGACCAGCTTCTGCAAGGCCGGGGCAATGCTGAACTTCACGTCCCGGCCGCGCCGTATCGAATCGATCTGTGCGTGCGCACGGGTCAGGACGCGCAGAGGAGTGGTTTGCGCTCAGCCCAGGGCCGCGCTTGTTCGAGCTGCGCCGCCAGGGAAAAGAGTTTTCCGTCCGCGCCGGCGCCGGCGGCAAAGTGCACGCCGATCGGCAGACCGTCCGAGTTCCAGTACAGGGGTACGGACATGGCGGGTGTGCCGGCCACATTGGCCAGGGAAGTAAAAGGAATGAAAGCGAATACGGCCTGCAGGTAAGCGTCCACGTCGGAAGAGCTGGTGTCCAGCACACCGATCAGCGGCGGCGGCGTTGCCACCACCGGCGACAAAAGCACGTCGTATTGCTCGAAGAAGGGGGCAACCCGACGCCCTGTGGCGTGCATCGCCCAGATCGCCCGCACCAAATCGACTGCGTTGCGATCATGGCCCATGGCGCCGAGAACATGAATCACCCGCTCGATGAATTCGGCACTGGGTTCGATGCCGGTCTCCTCCGCCCGCTGATCGATGGCAGCCTGCACATTTGCCGCGATCAACAGCGGATACGCGGCGCCGATACGAGCGACGTCGTAGTCGGGAACGGCTTCCTCGACAACATGGCCCAGGCCCGTGAGCAGCTCCACCGCGTCGTCCACGGCAGCGATGCAATCGGCGTGCACCGGGGCGCCGGTAAGAGCGTGCCGCTGGACTGCGACCCTGAGACGCCCCGGGGGACGCTGACTCGCCGCCAGAAACGTTCCCTCGATCGGCGGACCCCAATAGGGGTCGCCCGGCGCCGGGCCGCAACTGACATCCAGTAGCGCCGCGCTGTCGCGTACGCTGATCGTGACCGCATGCTCCGCGCTCAGCCCGTTCCAGGCCTCGCCATGGTCCGGGCCGGCGGGATTCAGGCCCCGGGTCGGTTTGAAACCGAAGACGCCGCAACAGGATGCCGGTATGCGAATCGACCCTCCGCCATCGGACGCGTGGGCGGCCGGCAGAATGCGCGATGCCACCGCCGCGGCCGCTCCGCCGCTCGATCCGCCGGCGCTGTGATCGGTATTCCACGGGTTTCTCGTGGCTCCGAAAAGCGCACCCTCGGTGCTCGGGCAGCATCCGAATTCCGGCGTGTTGGTCTTGCCGAAAATCACCAGACCCGCCCGCTTGTAGCGCGCGACCAGCTCACTGTCATGGTCCGGAACGTAATCCCGGAAAAACCGGCTCCCGGAGGTGGTCGCCACGCCGGCGTACAGGGCCCGCAGGTCTTTGAGCAGAAAGGGTACGCCCGCGAGGGGCCCCGGCGACACACCGTCAGCCACGACTCGTCGCGCTTCTTCGTACATCGGCGTGACCAGCGCGTTGATGCGTGGATTCACCTCGGCCACACGCGCCAGGGTGGCCTCCAACAGTTCGGCAACGCTGATGTCGCCGTCCGCAACGCAGGCCGCGAGCCCCAATGCGTCGTATTCGATGAGATCTTTCATCACCTTGCCATCACTGTCGACGGATGCCTCGGTGCATTATGCCTCGCAGCCAACCCGGTTCGATAGACTGAATGTGACCCCCACGCCGTTGGTCTGCATCATGTGCCGACGGGAAGAGATTTCCCCGAGCCCGTGCAAGCATGGCCTTGATTTGATTCGCGCTGGTGGGGCGCTGTCCGGTCTCTGGACGAGGTGTTATATTGGCGGCGCAGAGTGAAAGGGGGGTCCATGAGCGTTTTCAGAAAAACCATCTTCTTTTCATCGGTCCTTTTTGCCGGACTCGCAGGGGCTCCGCTGCCGACGGTCGGGCAAGAGGTCCAAGAAGGACAAGAAGGGCAAGAGGTAGAGGAAGTCGTCGTCACCGCGCAACGGCGTGAGCAGAGCGTGCTCGAAGTGCCGGTGTCGCTCGAGTTGCTGACCGAAGAGAAACTCAGTGGCTTGACGGACGTCAGGGACCTTTATCAGGTATCGCCCTCTCTCGTTTATGTGGGTGGCGTTGCCTCTTCAACCCAGGCCCTGAACATACGTGGGGTCGGCGGGGGTGCCCACGTCAGCGCCTTCGAGCCGAGTGTCACCGTCGTGGTCGACCAGGTTTCCACCGGGCCCGGCGGTGCGGCGCTGGTCGATTTCTGGGATGTCGCGCGCATCGAGGTGCTCAATGGTCCGCAGGGCACGCTGTTCGGCAAGAACGTGTCTGCCGGCATGCTCAACATCGTGACCAACGACCCCACCGACGAGTTCGATGCCACGGGATTGATCAGCTACGAAGGGGAATACGAAGAATACCGCGTCGAGGGGGTCGTCAACGGCCCGCTGACCGAGCGCCTGAATGCGCGCGTTGCCTTTTACGGGCTCAACGAGGGCAAGGGCACGCTCCAGAACCTGGTGCGGGGCACGGAAGACAACACCAAGTCACGCTACGGGGTACGCCTCAAGACCGCCTACGATCAAGATGCACTCGAGTTCAATATGGCGCTTTCTTTCGAGCGGCAGGACAACGATTGCTGCTCGAGGGCGATAACGGTCATAGACCCGGCCGTTGCCGGCGCACTGACCAACGCTTTCCTGGTACCCGCGATTCAAGCGTCCGGCATGGTGGTGAACGAGGAGAACACACAGGTCATCAGCGACGGCAAGGCGTATGAAGACACCGAAACCATCCACGGTGTCTGGGAACTGGCGTGGGAGCTGGAAAACGGACACACGGTGAAGTCGATTACCGGTTACCGAAACTGGGATCAGGCCGAGTGGAACGACGTTGACGCCTATCCCAACGATTTCATCCGCGGCGGGCTGACCCACGAGATGGCGTTGTTCACGGAGGAGATTCAATTCATCTCTCCGAGCGGCGGAGATCTCGATTATTTGCTCGGCTTTTATTACTACAACATGGATCTGGACGAGCAGACGATACTCGAAGGCTGTTCCACGGTCTGTACCATCTTGTTCGGTAGCCCGACACCTCTCTTCTTCAAATCGACGTGGACGAGCAACGTGCAGGTGGAAAACGTCGCCGTGTTCGGAGATGCCACGTACCGATTCAGCGAGAAGTGGGCCGGCTTTGCCGGTGCCCGGCTGTTGCGCGAGGAGATCGACGTTCGAGGCGACCTGAACGGCAACTTTGTTTTCTGGCCGGTCGGCGACTTCCCCGAGCAGCAGGCGACCAACAAGGACACCGACTGGATGGGCCGGATCGGTCTGCAGTATTACCCGAACGAGAACACGATGGTCTACGGCTCGTACTCCCGTGGCTACAAGGGGTCTGGCATCAACAATTCAATCAACGGTCAGATCTGGACCGGCGACCCGGAAGAGGCGATTCTCGACCCGGAGACGGTGGACAACATCGAGGTCGGTATCAAGCTGTCGGCATTGGACAACCGGGCGACATTGACCGCGACGGCGTTCTTCTCGGAGTTCAAAGGGTTTCAGGCATCCGCTTTCGACGGCAGCTCGGGCTTCATATTGAGGAATGCCGGTGTCCTGCAGAGCAACGGGCTGGAATTGGGGCTCGACGGCAGTTTTTGGGAAGGCGGGGCACTGTCCGTCAATGTGGCCTACGTGGATGCCGAGTTCGACGAGTTCATCGGCGCGCCTTGCTCCAAGACGGCCATCGCAGCCGAAACCTGCGTCGATGCGACAGGCGGCCAGGATCTTTCCGGCCAGCCCGTCAACCGGAGCCCCAAATGGCGTTTTACGATGGCGGGTCAGCATCGCTTCAACATCGGCGCAGTCGGCGCCTATGTCCGTCTCGAATACATGTGGCGCGACGAGAACATTCTCGATGGCGACCTGGATCCAAACACCTTTCAGGATGCGTATGGGCTCTTGAATGCGCGATTCGCCCTCGAGCCCTCCGAGAACGTCGAAGTGGCTCTTTGGGGCCGAAACCTGACAGACGAGGTGTATTGCAACGCCATTTTCGACATGCCGCTGTGGGATGGCGCTTACGGATGTTATCCGGGCAAGTTGCGCCAGGTGGGTGCGGAGATCGTCGCAAGGTTCTGATACGGTTCGCTGCCGGTAGTCGGTTGGCGCCTCCAAGGGCTGGCTCGAGTCCATGCGCTTCAGTATCGCCGTGCCGCTGCAGCGAATCGTCAATGGACGTTATCAGTACGACCTGGGCAGCTTTATCGCCGAGTGCCAAGCTGCCGAAAGCGCCGGTTTTCATTCGGCTGTGGTCGGCGAGCGCCGTATCGGCGTAACCGCCTATAACACCAGCCCGCACATCCTGGCGGCGGTAGCGCTCGCCAGGACCACACGTCTCGGATTTGCCGTTACTGTGGTGCAGTTGCCCCTGCGCGATCCAATCCAGGTGATCCAGGATGCAACGGTGCTGAACGCGCTTTTTCCCGGCCGCTTCCGGCTTGGCGTGGGTGCCGGATACAACGAGCATGCGTTCGAGTTTTTCGGCAAGGACTTGAAAGATCGCGGCAAGGCCATGGAGAAAGGTCTCGAGAGAATCAACGCGTTTCGCAACGGCGAGATTGCCGTCGACGTTGGCCGGGGACCGGTGCCCGCGCTCGACCCGGCCATGGGCGACTGCTACCCGGAAGTCTGGGTTGGCGCCTGGGCCAAGGCGGGCGTGCATCGTGCGGCGCGGCTGGGCGACGGATGGCTGCCGGACCCCATGCGCACGGGGTCCGTGGTGGCTGAACTGGCCGAGATCTATCGCGCCGAGTGCCAGCGGCACGGCAAACAACCGAGGATCGCTCTGTTGCGAGAAGCGTGGCTCGCTGATACGGATCGGCAGGCGCAGGCCGAATACGGCCCGGCCGTAGTCCAGGCCCATGCCGAGTACTTCCCGCGAATGCAGGGAGGCTGGCAGACAGATGAGGGCGCCGAAGGAAAGCCCTACGACGTTCGCGTCGATCCCTGGTTACGGGATCTCGACGACAAGGAACAACTGTCCCTCGAGCATCTTCTGGAAGACCGGTTGCTGGTGGGTTCAATGGATACATGGCTCGAGAACCTGGAGCGCTGGATCGAGACGATCCGGCCTGAAGAACTGGTATTGCGCTTCCGTTTTCAAAGCGGGCCGTCGCCTGCTGCTACCCTGCGCGTTATCGAGCGCGTGGGCAACGAGATCATCCCCCGTTTTTCCTGACACGGCCCGCTCGATTCATCCTACATTCAACTCAGTAGTGCAACACTCGTTGGAAGTTTGATTTCGCCAGTCTTCATGGCATTTTTCAAGACTTCGATGGGTGTGAGATAGCCGAGGCACTTGCGTGGTCGATACCCCGCCCTCGCCCTGGTGTCGCCGCCGTGCGGTGATCTGCTCGGGACTCCATCCGGCCTCGAGCCCGGCGCGCACGTCCGCCTTCACGGCCTCGGTCAGTCGAACGCAACGGCGCTTGCCCGCTTTGCGCTCGTCGGCGAGACGCTGCGCTTTGATATTTTGATAAATGGCGCACTACTGTGCGGCCAAGTCCGCGATGATAGGATTCGCAAAGACTGTTTCGCTTGAGGGAGCATCCTCTAATATTCAGTGCAACGTGATTGTTCCAACCGCACTAAGCCGGATGGTTTCGGATGCTGTGCCGTCAGAAGTTGCCGCTAAATTAGAATCGGAAATCGATCCAAAAGATGTTGCACAATTAGCAGTGTGGTTGTGCCATAACAGTAATACCGAGAATGGCTCGATGTTCGAAGTTGGAGGCGGCTTTATCGCCAAAATTCGGTACGCTCACAGCAAGGGCGCAGAAATTTGATCTGATAACCTTTCTGCTGAAGCTGTCGATTCCTACAAGCAAGATATCGATAACTTTGAGCAGCCGTATTACCCCAATAGCGTCAACGATATGACCGTGAGAACAGGTTTGGATTTGATTAAGTTATTCGGTGAGTTGGAAACTTGAAATAGCGCCGCAGGGTAGTTAGAACACACTTTATTTTCTTCTTTTAGCCATGCGTATGGCGAACTCTTGAAACAAGCAAGTGAGGATACAATTATGCCTTTCAAAAAACCGCCGATTTATTTGATCTCACTGGAAAAACAGCGCTGGTGACGGGTTCAAGTCGAGGTCTGGGCCACGAGTTTACCGGTGTTTTGGCCACTGCTGGTGCTCGGGTTGTATTGCACGCTACGAATGAAGAACTATTAAAAAGGTAGAAGCAGAGTGTAGGACTGATGGCCTGGATGTCTGTAGTTGCGCTACCAACCTGATGGAGCAATCCGGAATAGATCAGCTTGGGGATAAGAAGAATAAACCACGTTTTCCTGCCATTTACTAAGTATCTGTTTCCGAATTGTGTTCACGTAACGACAGAATTCAAGGAAATATCAGCAAAACATAGCTTTCATGGAAGAGCCTTATTCCAAGCGAATTAATGCTATACCCGGACAAAACCCTGTAGGGTCGCCTATGACAAGTTAACCGGTTAGAATTAAGGAAGCTCTGACTTAATCAGAGCTTCCTTAAATTGAAACAGTACTAGTTGGAGTCGTCTGGAGCAGGCCCTTGAGAAGCACAATCCACTAATACCTGTTCAGGGTATGTGCGATGTTTGTCTGTGATTGCATCAACAATTCCCAAGTCCAGGAAGACTGCACTGGCCACAATTTTTG
The DNA here is from genome assembly GCA_965221465.1 of Candidatus Azophilus sp. Lineage (GTDB taxonomy): Bacteria > Pseudomonadota > Gammaproteobacteria > Pseudomonadales > Azotimanducaceae > Azophilus. The sequence goes on along the minus strand of OZ244892.1, from coordinate 2,234,037 downwards.
CGCCAATTGAACTATTTGCGCTCATGAAATATCTCTTGCCATCCTCATCGGAGCATTCAACACGCAGTAAGTCATCGGAACGACGTATCATGGCGCTGCCCGGAAGGTCTACAGACCAGGCGCCACGCTTGTTCGACATATTACAACTGATTTTTTTCTCACCACAATTCATTCCAATAAACTGGATCTGTTGATTCGGATCATTAGTGAGCGTTGCACAGGAACTCATCATAAGCAAACTGATTGCGGCTGCAATGCGAAGTATTTTGGATTTCATATTATGACTCCATCTTATTTTCCTTCATTATTCAAGAATGTGTAGCGCGTAGTCAAGAAAGGCTCACTTTGCGTTCGAATCGCATCTTAGCTTTAGGCTCATCTTGCGTTGGACAAGGCTTCCCCGACGCGCAGACGCTCGTTGATGTAAAATCGTTCCTGAGGGCTCAGGTGGGCGTAATTTGCCATTGTGCATCGGCGTTCCCGGTGATACGGACGGCACTCTCAATTCGTGAATAGAGCGGGATAGCGATCATGACTGTCACGTTGAGCAGTTGGGATGAGCGCGTGCCGGGCTTGCGCGTCGACGGCGAGCCGTGGCGGATACGGTTCCATGAACTGCGCGGCAGCCGACCGGGTCCTGCCACGGCGATCGTCGCGGGGGTCATCGGCGACAAGCCCTTGGCCGTGCTGGCCCTGCACGCCCTGGCGCAGAGGCTTGCTGAAAGCGATCTGTGCGGCACCATCGTACTGGTACCTGCCGCCAATCCGTTCGGGTTGTCGGGTGGAACGCGCCACAATCCGGACCTCGTCGAACTGAATCGCCGTTTTCCGGGCAGGCCGTCGGGATTCATGAGCGACCAGATTGCGCATACCCTCATCACGGCGCTCCTGGATCGGGTGGACTGCGTCATCGACCTGCACTCGGGGACGCCCAGTCGGGCGCTCAACTACACCTATGACTACGGCAACCTCGAATTGAGCGCATCGTTCGGCTATTTGCCGGTCGTTGTCGACCGACAGGTGCCGGGCCAGCTCAGCCAGGCGGTGGTGGCCGCAGGTGGTTCGTCGTTTCTGGCCGAGTTCGGCGGTGTGGAGATCAACGATCCGACACCCGGCATCGAGGGCTGTTTGAATACGCTGCGTTACCGGGGACATCTCGGCGGCGCGCGGACCGGACCCGACCGGGTGGCCGTGCTCGACCGGGTAAAAGTATTTCTCGCCTCGCACACGGGTGCCCTCGATGGCCGCTACGGTCCCGCCGATCTCGGCAAGGCCGTCGAAGCGGGCGACATCGGTTGGATCACCAATGTAGTCACCGGTGAGCGGGTGGAGTCATTCGTCGTCGAGGGGCCGGGGGAAACGGCGGGCACCGGGCCCGGCTTCGATCTCTGGGGGCCGAGTCTGGAGCGGGCGTTCAAGGTGACCGATGCGCCGCTCTTGATGCTGGCCCCGAGCCGGCCCGCCATGGTCATGCCCGGAGAGTTCACCTACGGGGTCGGCTGGGTGCGTGACTGGGTCGACGTTTCGGGCTGACTGCGGGTTCGCTACCAGTTGCCGAGCGCGGTAGCCAAACCAACGCCGATGAAATTGGCAATGATGTAGCCCAGGATGCCGCTCAGAATGCCGGGCGTCACCAGCGTGTGCCAGCGCTTGCCAGCCGCAATTGCCGCTGCGGTGGTCGCCCCCATTGCACAGGCGTTGGAGCCGGTTACCATTTCCGGCAGGGTAAGGCGAAACAGACGGCCGGCCACGAGCACGCACAAGGCATGGACCGTGAGCAGCACCCCCAGGAAACCCACCAATACCGTCGTGGCGCCGAAGAATTGCCAGACATTGGATTGAGCCCCGACGCTGCAAATGAACACATAGACCAACAGAATCCCGATGCTCTCACCACCGGCGAGACGATTCATCAGATTGGGCGCCAGTGACGCCAGTGCGACCGTGACGACGGTAATGAAGAGGATCCCGAACCGGGGCATGCCGAGACCGTTGGCGATTCCCAGGCTGACGGCGCAGACCAGAAGACTAAAGGCAATGCAGGCGGACACGTTGACCGGCGGTGGGCTGGCGACGTCGTTGGAAACCACTGGGTCGTCGATCGATCCGGGGTCGGGGCATTCGGGGCTGTTGCGATGGCGGCGGTAGGCTCTGGTGAGCAAGGGCACCCCCGGCGCCATGATCAGCATCCCCAGGTAGACGATGGCGACAACGCCCTGAGCTGTCGCCGCCGAGGCAACCAGGGTGGCGTCCTCGATGGCCAGGGCCTGGGATACGGCGACAAAATTGACTGAACCGCCAATAAACGTAGCGACGAGAACGCCGACGACCTTGTGGGTCTCGGGACCCAGATCGATCGTCAGAAAGCCCGCCACCGCACCCAGGGTCGTACCTGCCGCGCCCGCAAGAAAGGCGATCAGCGTCGGGCCCGTCTCCCGAAAGATCCTCTTGATATCCGCATTCAACAGCAGCAGGGGAATGGCCACGGGGACCAGGTAGGTGGCAACGACCCCGTAGGCGGGCGAATCGAACGGCAGTACGCGAATGTTGGAGAGCACCATCCCGCCCGCCAGGGCAATCAGCGGCGCCGAAAATTTGCGGCCGAGGTCGGTGCGTTCAGCCAGCAGGCCGCAGAAGACGACACCAAAAAGTACCGCCGCCACTGCGAAGATGTTGTCCGATGCAATCAGGCTGCCCATGATGGTTTGCAATAGGGCTGATGGGCCTATTCCAGTCTCACGGCTCGGAGGTAGGCTTCCAAGTCCGCGATTTCATCATCGCTGAACTCGCCGGCAAACGACGGCATGCCGAGCGATACCAGCGACCCATCCAGTAGCACGGTCTCCAGCGACTCGAGCAACGGACTGCGGCGCAGATCCGGCAGCAGGCCAGTCTGGCCAAACCAGCCGTGGCAGGACCCGCAGTGCGCCATATACGTTGTTCGGCCGCGTGTTTCCTGTTCGGACAGGAACTTCACCTGATTGCCGCTGGGCAGACCGGGAGCGTTTGCCAACGCAGCAGCCAGCGGCACGTCGCCGCCGCCAAGCTCGAGCACGATGACCCGGCCGTCGTTACGGTATTTTCTGGCGGCGACGCCCGGCTCGGCGAGCACGAACAAGGCACCGCCCCAACCGGCCAGCAGCGCAACATATTGCTCGCCCTCGATCTCATAGGATATGGGTGGTGCGAGTATGCCGGTGCGGGTTTCGATGCGGTGCAGCCGCTCGCCACGGGTGGCGTCGTAGAAGTTGATGAACCCTTGGGCATCGCCTTGGATGACCAGGCCGCCGGCGGTGGACAGCACGCCGGCGTTGCCGAAAGTGGGATAGGGTACGGCCCACTCGATGCCGCGAGTCACCGGGTTCCAGGCCACCAGAACGGCATGGCCCACCCAGGGGTCGGGCACCAGCTTTTCCATATCCGCCCGATGGGCCGACTCCAATAGAATCGACATGCGATCCGGTGCAAAGTAGGTGGCAGCGTCCTGCGCCGGTATGTAGACGAGGCCGGTGTCGGGGTTGTACGACATGGGATGCCAGTTGTGCGCGCCAAGGGTGGCGGGGAACACCACATTGGCTTTCCGGCTGTAGTCGGCGGTGTCGGTCAGTACCGGCCGACCTGTGGACAAATCCACATGGGTGGCCCAGGTGACCCGGGCGAACTTGTCGGCGGCCAGCAACTCACCGGTCGCCCGGTCGATGACATAGAAGAAACCATTCTTCGGCGCCTGCATCAACACCTTGCGCGGTTCACCGTTCCAATCGACGTCGGCCAGAATCATGTGCTGGGTTGCCGTATAGTCCCAGCTGTCCCCGGGGGTGGTCTGATAGTGCCAGACGAGACGCCCCGTATTCGGCTCGAGCGCAAGGATGGACGACAGATACAGGTTGTCGCCGCCGCTCGGGCTGCGCACGAACTGCGGCCAGGGGGCGCCGTTGCCCGTGCCGACATAGAGAAGGTTCAGCTCGGGATCGTAGGCCATGCTGTCCCAGACGGTGCCGCCACCGCCAAACTCCCAGGCGCTGTCCGGGTCCCAGGTCTCGGCAGCGGCGGCCAGTTCGGGATGTTCGAAGGGGCCACTCGCGTCCCTGGGCACGGTGAAAAAGCGCCAGAGCAGCCTTCCGTCCCGGGCATCGTAGGCCGAGACATAGCCGCGGACCCCGAGGTCTGCACCGCCATTGCCGATAAAAACCTTGTTGTCCGCCACCCGAGGCGCGCCGGTGATGGTGTAGGGTTTGTCGCGGTCGATGGTGTTGACCTCCCACAGCGGGCGGCCGTCCGTCTTGTCCAGCGCGATCAGCCGACCGTCGTAGGTGCCGAGAAACACCCGCCCGTTGGCCACGGCGACACCGCGGTTGACCACGTCGCAGCATCCCCTGGGCGCCCACTCCCGGGGAACCTGGGGATCGTAGCGCCACAAGATGTCGCCGCTTTTGGCGTCGAGAGCCAACACGCGACTCCAGGTGGAGGTCAGGTACATCGTCCCGTCCGAGACAATTGGGGTTGCTTCCAGGCCGCGCTGACTGTCCAGGGGCACCTGCCAGGCCAGGCCCAGGTCCTGCACGTTGCCGGTGTGGATCTGCGTGAGCGGTGAGAAGCGAGCCTCGCTCATCGTGCGGCCGTGGAGCGGCCACTCCCGATCGGCGACAGGCGTCGCAGAGGAGCCTTCGGTTGCAGGCAACCCGTTACCGGACTGTTCCACGCCACAGTTGGCGAGTAGCAGGACCATTCCGAGCGTGCCCAGTCCGCGGGTGGCGCAGTGCATTGTCCGCACGAACGTCTTTGCCCGCGCACCTCGCCTGCGACGAGGGGTCACAGTCTCTCCCTGCGGATATCGATGCCGACCGCCTCCCGATCCCAGGTGTCTTCCGTAACACCTTCGCCGCGCAGCACGTGCTTGCGCACCTTCTCGGTGGGCGTCTTCGGCAGGTCGTCCAGGATGCGCAGATAACGGGGCACCATGAAATGGGGCATGCGCTCGGCCAGAAAATGAATCAACTCGGCCGGATCGACCCGCTCGCCTTCCACAGGCGCGATGGCAACCAGCACGTCGTCCTCGCTGTACTCGCTGGGCACGCCCACGGCCGCGGCCTCGCGGATATTGGGATGGGCGATTACCTCCGCTTCCACTTCAAAGGAAGAGATGTTCTCGCCGCGGCGGCGAATCGCATCCTTGACCCGATCGACGAAGTAATAGTAGCCATCGGCATCCCTGCGAAAGGCGTCGCCGGTATGAAACCAGCCGTTGCGCCAGGCTTCGGCGGTGGCCTCGGGATTCTTGTAATAGCCGTGGTTCATGGCCCAGGGCCGATCGGTGCGCACCAGCATCTCGCCCACCTCGCCCACGGCGACTTCGCAATCATTGCCGTCCACCAGGCGCACGTCCACGCCGGGTCTGACTTTGCCGCAGGTGCCGGGCTTCTCCGGGTTTGGGTCCGAGACGATGGGCGTGGAGACCTCGGTCATGTTGAAAATCGTGTAGACGTCGAAGCCGAAACGCTCCGCCACCTCGCGGTGATTGCTCGTCAACGGCACGAGAAAAGCCAATCGCACCTTGTGCTGCCGCTCGGCGGGTGAGGGGGGTTGCTTGAGCAGGAAGGTAGCCATGGCCCCGAGCAGGAATACGGCGGTGCACTCCGTGCGCGCCACGAACGGCCAAAAGGCCTCGGTCGAAAAGTTCTCCATCATGGCGATGGAGCCGCCACGCGCCAGCATGGCGTTGGCCAGACCCATGCCGCCGATGTGAAACATGGGCATATTGACCAGAAAACGATCCTCGCCGGTAACGAAGTGCCAGCTCTCCGGCCCCGGATTCGTGTACATGTGCAGATAGCTCGACAGCACCCCTTTGGACGGCCCCGTGGTGCCCGAGGTGTAGATGATGGACTGGGTATCCCAGGGCTCGATGGCGCGCTCCAGTGGCGGAAGTGCGGTCTCGTCGCCGTCGAGATCGGCAAAGGAAACCCGCTCGAGCGCCGCTGGTGCCTCGCCGTCACCGACCAGTACGGCGGTGCGCAGCCGTGCGGTGTCGACCTGGCCCAGTCGACTCGCCAGTTGGCCGTGCATGACGATCACTTCGGCGTCGGAGTTGTCCAGCACGTGTTCCAGGATGTTGCCCTTGTAGGCCGTGTTGAAGGGCACGAAGACGGCGCCCAGATAGTTGATGGCGAGAAAGGTCAGGAGTGACTCGCGGCCATTGGGCAGGATCATGGCCACGTGGTCCGCCTGTTTCACGCCCAGCTTGCTGAGACCCGCGGCGATGGCGATGGTGCGCCGCCGTGTTTCGTCGAAAGTCCAACGGTCGCCGCTTTCGAAGAAAACGAATGGATCGTCGGGACGGGAGGCGGCCCAGCGGTCCAGGTTGTAGCGAAGCACGCAAGTTTCCCGGTCGAGCACCCGGGGATCCGCGTGGGTTTTTCGAGATGACGGTTCGCTCACGATCCCTCCTTGGATGGCCCGACGTGCCGAGCCATTTCCTCCACCAATTCGACGCTCATGGCGACCGCCTCGCCGGCACCGAGACGAACCGTGGGCACGTACCTTCGCGGTAGCCAGCTAACGATTTCCCCGATGGTAGTTGCCGTCAGAGACAGGTCTGGGCCGGAGAATCCGGCTCGAGCCTCGTGGCTGTGTTACCCATCAGTAGGTGATTATTGCTTTCTGAACGGGTTCCTGTCCACGAATACGGGGTCGAGCACGTCCAAAATGCAGCGAGCCCGGATCGGGTTGAGGGCTCGAGACAACAGCGCTCGAAGAGACGTTGAATGCCACGTCATCTACAATTATCCTCTCAATAGACGAGAGTCTTTTTTGCATTTCCGGCTTCGATCTTGGGAGCGGATGCGGGGTTTCAGGGAACGGATATGTCTGTCACTCGATTGCCGGCAGGGTTCGCGGAACTCGACGTGTTCGTCGACACATGGGATCTGCCCGATATCGGCAGCCGCTATGCAGCGAGGCTCTCGAGTTCCATGGACGACATGCAGGCATTCAACGATGCCATGGTCGCGCGTGCCGAAGACGTCAAGTCGTGGCTCGACGCCCGGAGTTTCGACGACTACACGGATGCCGACCGATGCCTGGCGCGCCTCATGTTCGCGTATGCGGTCGTGGCTCAATCGGTCGAAATCTACAAGCAGCCCGCCGTACCGGATGCCGGAAACCGCATGTTCGATGTTGTTCTCGAACCGAAGATGTAACGGTGACGGAACTGCGCGTGCATCTTCCTGCGATCGGTAGCGTCTCGCTTTCCCGTGCTGCAGTTTCGGGGGCACCCCGCGATGCCCGCGATGGGGCAAACCCATGGGACGGAACACCGGATATGCGGGCAAGGAGTTCGGATGTCTGAGCATTATTCGGTCGGTGTCGACCCTTCGGTGTTTGCGAAGCAGCCGGATGAGCGCTGGACCGACAAGTATCCGGGTATCGGCACGTCCCCGGTCAGTTACGAGAGCATGACTTCCCCGGAATTCTACGAACTCGAGCGGGAAGCCGTTTTCCGCCGCAGCTGGCTGTACGCGGGGCGTGCCGAATGGGTTGACCGGCCCGGCCGGTATTTCACCAAGGAATACGAAGTGCTCAGGAACTCGATTCTCGTGGTGCATGGTCACGACGGGAAGATCCGGGCTTTCTACAACGTCTGCCCCCACAGGGGCAACAAGCTGGTCTGGAAAGACGAACCCGGGGAAGCCACCGAGGGCGCCTGCAACCGGTTCTTCTGCAAGTACCATGGCCTCGGTTACGGCACGGACGGGAAACTCGAGGTTCTCACGGACCGGGAATCCTGGTTCGGCGATCAGGGCAGCGAACTGGCGCTGGCGGAAGTGCCGCTCGAATCCTGGAACGGGTTTTTGTTCGTCAACATGAGTCGCGCCGGGCCGGAACAGACCCTCAGGGAGTATCTCGGCGACTACTATTGGCAGGGCTTCGACTGGCCTTTCGAAAAACTCACCGAGCGCTTTGTCGCGCGGGGCGAGACGAAGTGCAACTGGAAGGGTCTCATGGATGCATTCAACGAGATCTATCACGGCGTGTACGTTCACAAGGAGGCATTCCCCTACCTGCAGAAGATGGATTACGATGCATTGCAGGCCATGCACGTCAAGACGATGGCGTTGGTCGGAAAGCACGGCTTCTATATTTCTCCGCGCAATCCTCAGGGTCTCTTCGTCACCGATATCGAACGGATTTCACAGTGTACGGGCACCGGTCCACAGTACCCGGCGGCTCTGGACCTGACACGACTGCCGCCGGCCGCAAACCCGACCCGGACTGACGATTGGGGAACGAGCAGCCACTTCATCTTTCCCAACATTCAGATCCAGTTCTACTATCCCAACTGGTATCTCGTGTATCAGTATTGGCCGTTGGCCCACGACAGAATGCGATTCGAGATCGACTGCCACTATCAGCCATCGCGGAACTTCTCCGAGTTGATGTCGCACCATGGGCATGTGGCAACCTTCTGGGATGCGGCGCTGCAGGACATCAACAACCTGGAGGCAACGCAGAAGGGCCTGGAAATGGGCGTATTCCAGGATTGGCCGCTGACCGATCAGGAACTGATGATCCGGGGCTTTCACCGCCAGATTTACGACCATGTGGCGCGGTACCGGGAGGAACGGAGCATGGTCGGTGCTGCCATGGGACCCGGGCGGTCCTGAGCCGAACGGCAGCGCGATGCTCTGACAACGAACCGTTCGCAGGCAATCGCAGAATCATGTATGGACAAGGCAAGACCCCCCGGGAAAACCGCATCGTTGCCGGCGGCGGAACCTACGATCAGCGGCACTACGAAGATCATCCCGACCTCGGTACCGGCCTCATCAGCTACGAGCATGCCATATCGCCCCGCAGTTTCGAGCTGGAACGGGAAGCCCTGTTCAGGCGCGCCTGGATCAACGTCGGCCACGAACTTTGCCTGCCGGAAGTCGGCAGCTATTTCACTCGAGAATTGGAGGTCCTGAATACCTCGATCGTCGTCGTACGGGGAAAAGACAGGAAAATCCGCGCCTTTCACAACGTCTGCCCGCACCGGGGCAACAAGCTGGTCTGGGAGGGCCACCCGGCAGAAGAGACCTCGGGCCGTGCCATGGCGTTCTTCTGCAAGTACCATGGGCTTGGATACGCCCTGGACGGCAAGATCGAAGTGTTGCGGGACCCGGACAACTGGTTCGGATCCCAGGGCTGCGACCTGCACCTGGTGGAGGTGCCGGTCGAACTGTGGAATGGCTTCGTTTTCGCGAACTTTCGCCCCGGCGGCCCGAGCGAACCCCTGCGCGCGTACATGGGGGAGCACATCTGGTCGGCACTGGACGACATCCCGGTCGAACTCTACACCGACCATGTCCGTGGCCACGGGGAAATCGACAGCAACTGGAAGACCCTGCACGATGCGTTTTCAGAGGCGTGGCACGGCTCCGTGCTGCACAGCCAGGCCATGGTGAACATGCGCAACATCACGTTCAGAGCGCCGCCGTCCCGATTCGACGGGCCGCATCGCACGGCCGTCAGTTGCGGCACGGTGCCCGAGGGCGCGTACACGTTCGATATCGAACGGATATCCCGTGCTTCCGTCACCGGCAGCCAGATACCGCCTGCCCGTGAAATCGGGGCTCCCAAGGCAGCGTTCGGGCCCGACCGGCAGGACTGGGTGGCGGTGACCTTCACGGTCTTCCCCAACTTCCAGTTGCAGATCTACGCACCGGGATGGATCAATACCTACAACTATTGGCCGATTGCACACAATCGCATGCGCTTCGAGATCAACCAGTATTTCCAGCCCGCACGCAACTTTTCGGAACTGTTCGCCCGCACGACGGGCATCGCCCTGGTGCTCGACAATGTGCGGCAGGATCTCGGTCTGCTCGAAGCAACGCAGCGGGGCCTCGAATCCCGTGTCTACGACGCCTACCCGCTGATCGACGAAGAGCACAACATCCGGCATTTTCACAAGATGGTCGACGAGCGGATCAGTGCCTATCGGCAGGAGCGTTAATGGTGACTACACCAGTGACAGCGAGGGTTTTCGGGATCCGGTTCGACGAGAACAGGAGAATTTCAGGGCATTCAGGGCCGCCGTGGAGGAAGGAATCGCAAGCGGCCCGAGCACGCAAACGATTGACGGTGTCTGGGCCGAGGCGGAGATGCAATGTCTGAGAGACAAGTAAACGCCGTACTGGAGCAGTTCAACGCGCTGCAATCCGGGTGGAACGAGGAGACCACGTTTGTCGACATGCGGCGTGACCTCGATGCCTTCTACGCCTCCCTTGCAGAGGACATCGGCGCTCGGGTCGAGGCGGAATCGGTTGCGGGCGTGCCCTGTGAATCGACGACTTGCGGGCCGGTCGAAAACGATCTGGTGATCGTCTACTTCCATGGCGGCGGCTATGTGGTGTCTTCGCCGCAAACCCACCGGGACATCGTGTCGCACCTGGCGAAGGCAACCGGCGCGCGCGTGTTGAACGTCGGCTATCGGCTTGCGCCCGAACATCCGTTTCCGGCCGCGCTCGAGGATGCGGAGGCCGTCTACCGCTCGCTTCTCGAAGACGGTTGCAGTCCCGGGCGCATCGTGCTCGCCGGCGACTCGGCGGGCGGCGGCCTGGCGGTGGCGTTGCTGGTCAAACTGCGCGATGCGGGAGCGGAATTGCCGGCCGGGGCGGCCCTGCTTTGTCCCTGGGCCGACCTTGCCTGTGCGGGCGAGAGCTACGTCTCGAGGGCCGATCGCAGTCCCGTCGGCAACAAGGAGATGGGCATCGCGATGGGGCAACTGTACCTCGGCCCGGACGGGGACCCCGGCCATCCATACGCATCGCCCGTTCATGCCGACTTGCAGGGGCTGCCGCCGTTGTTTATCCAGGCCTCGGAAAACGAAGTGTTCCTCGACGATGCGCGAACCCTGGCCCGCAATGCCGAACGGGCTGGAGTCAGTACGGAACTCCAGGTCCGGCCCGGCCTGTTTCACACCTGGCAGATCTACGCCAGCGCACTCGACGAAGCCCGCACCGCCATCGACGACGTGGCAGGATTCGTTGCGTCGCTCGTGACCTGAAGGGGTAAGAGACGATGACGGAACCCCGATGCGAGTGTCGAGCCCGGGTCAGGATTCCTTGCCGATAACCTTGCGCATCTCGTTCATGCCGTCCTTCACGGATTCGCGGGCGAATGAAAGCGATTCGAGCGACAACCATTCGTCGAGCAACGGAGAGGCCATGCGCAGGTTGTAGTTGAGCGCCCGCTTAGTCCAACTCAGCATTCTGGGGTCGCGCCGGGCGAGTTGATGGGCATAGTCGAGTGCTTCGTCAAGCACCTTGGCATCGTCGACGACCGCGCTGATCAACCCGATGCGCTCCGCCTCGGCGGCATCGAGCACACTGGATTTCAACAGGTGATACTTCGCTTTCGCCGCACTGACCCCGCGTACAGGCCACAGAAACGCTTCGGGTGCTGGGAGCACGTTGATGTCGAGTTGAGAAGCGGTCAGCATCCTGGCCCCGCGCGCCATGAAGATCACGTCGCACAAGAGTGCAAGCCCCAGGCCGCCGCCGAGGATGTCTCCGTTGACCGCGGCGATCACCGGCTTGTGCAGGTCCATCAGCCGCCGCAATGCCGACGTGTACTGAACGCTCGAGTCGATGGACCGTTCCACGTTTTCGTTGAATTTCCCGACCAGGTCGATGTCGGCGCCCACGGAAAACGCCCGCCCCGCGCCGGTGACGATCACGACCCGCACGTTCGCATCGTCCGCCAGTTGCAGCCAGAGCCGATTGATTTCGCCCAGTAGTTGTTCGTCGAGCGCATTGAGGCGATTCGGGCGATTCAGGGTCGCCAGCAGCACGCCATCGTCATGCCGGTCGATTTTTATGTTGGAGTATTCCGAGTAATCCATCGAAGATTCCTACGAGTGTGAGCCCGATCGGATCGATGCGATGAAATCGGGCGATGTGCGACCTTTGCACGCCAATCCTGTTGGAGGATGAAAGATTCCACCCCGGTGTGCCGGGCCGCGGACGTGCAGGGAACATCTGCAATACGCTGGGAGAGAGCAGGTGTGCGGTGCGTGTATCTGGCGCTGTTTGGGCTCGTGCTTGCACCCATCGTCGCGGTAAATTTCTCCGCCTGGTGCGCCAGATGCACGTACCGTATACCTGCTCTCGGTGCCCGGTCACCAAATATTATGTTAAATTGTTTTTTGAATTAAATCAAAGAGTTATGACTTGTTACATGCGAGGCAAACCGGTTGCCCACGCACCCATCGCATCGCCGTCGACCAATCGCTAGACATCTGTTGTTTCAACGATTGCATGTCTTGAGAGGGGGTGTCAATATGGCTCGACCTGCGAAACTGCCGAATGGGGAGGGTTGCCATGAGTATCGCCGACAGCTTTCAGCCTGTGGGCGCGCCCTTTGACGAGGTCTATTCCCTGTATCGGCGATCGCGCGAAGAAGAGCCGGTCTTTTATTCCAAGGATCTGCAGTGCTGGGTGGTTACCCGCTACGACGACATCATGGACATGCTCGGAGACCCGGCTTTCACCAACGAGGGGACCCTCTCCGGCTTCAACTACGAACCGGAAACCGAGGCAATTCTGTCGAGAGGCATCAACTGGAATGCAACCTCGCACATCAACGGCGTGGAGGGCGCCGAGCACCTGCGCTTCAAGAAAATACTGCTGCCCATCCTGTCTCCCAGGCGATTGCGTGCCCAGGAGACCGCAGTCCGTGCGATTGCGGTCGAACTGATCGATGCATTCAAGAAGCGGGGCCAATGCGAATTCATGAAGGAATTCGCTTATCTTCTGCCCCTGTTGACCATGTTTCAATTCATCGGTTTCAACAAGCAGGAAGACGACCTGGAACAACTCGCGAAGTGGAGCGGCAGCACGTTCGCGATGTGGTTGACGCCCATGGAGCCGGCGGAGCAGAAGGAATGCGCGCAGCAGGCGGTGGCGTATCAGCGTTACATCCGCGAAAAGCTGAACGATCGCAGGCAGAACCCCAGGGACGACCTGATGACCGAAATGGTCCAGGCAATGGATCGCGGCGAGATCGAGCTGAGCGAAGATGAACTGGTGTTGATGTACATCTTCACCTTCATCGGCGCCGGCCACGAAACGACGATGGCACAGTTGGGAAACACGATGTATCAGCTACTGTGCGAACGCGAGCGCTGGCAGGCATTGCTGGACAATCCGGAGATGGTGGACGATGTGGTAGAGGAAACCATCCGCTACGACGGATCGGTGGTCGCCTGGTACCGCCGTGTTGCCGACGACACCGAATTCCGAGGATTTCCCATGAAAAAGGGAGAGTTCGTCGTGATGATGTTCGGTTCGGGCAACCATGACGAGTGCAAGTTCGACCAACCCGAATCCTACTGTCCCGTCCGGCCGAATCGGGAACGGCCGCTCACCTTCAGCCGTGGGCGGCACTTCTGCCTCGGCGCACCCTTGGCCAGGCTCGAGGTGCGGGTCATGCTCGAGGAATTCGCGGCGCGCCTGCCCGGCGTTTGCCTGGCCCCGGGTCAGCCCATCGACATGGCGCCCTCCGTGGCGACACGGGCGATCGAACGGCTCGAACTGCAATGGTGAGAAGCCTGGCCCGGCTCTTGCCTGTTCCTCGTGCAGGCGGCCGGCCACGCTTTAGACGCTAAATCGCTCGCTGCGTGAAGGTGACCGGCAGGGAGCGCGGGCCCCTGAATACCAATGTACCCCAGATGTCCAGGCCTTCCTCCGGGATGCTCGAGCGCAGATCGTCCATGCGATTCACGACTTCGCGGAAGGCGCACTTCATTTCCATGCGCGCGAGCATGGCCCCGAGGCACCGGTGCACGCCGGAGCCGAAGGCAAGATGCCGGCCCACGTTGGCGCGTTCGAGGTCGAAGTCATTCGGGTTCTCGAATGTCGCCGCATCGCGGTTGGCCGCAGCCCAGCAGAGATAGATGAAACTGCCCCGGGGTATTCTGGCGCCGCCGATTTCGCAATCCTTGACGGCGACCCGCGGCAACTGCGGAACCGGTGGCTGGATACGCAGCGTTTCCTCGACGAATCGTTTCAGCGCTCGCTCCTGGTCCTTGGCGTCCCGGAGCCGCTGCATCAGGTCGGGATTATTGGCGAGAATCAGGCTTCCCCAGGAAATCCCGTTTCTGGTGGTCTCGTTGCCCGCAGCGAGCAGGGCAACGCCACAGGAAAGCAGTTCCGTCTGGCTGAGGGTGGGGTTGTCTTCATCGTCGATTTTCGCATGCACCAGGTCGGATAGCATGTCGTCCTTGCGGTTGCGACGGCGCTCTTCAAACTGTTCGTGCAGAAAACGGTGCATGTCCATCATGTCCCGCGCGTAGCCGTATGCTTCCTCCTTGGTGATGCCCCGGCCGATGGGTGCGACCGAGGCGTCCGACCAGCGCTCTACATCGTCACGGCGTTCCCGCGGTACGCCAAGCATGTCGGAGATGACGTAGATGGCGGTAGGAACCGAAAACTCCCGGACCAGGTCTGCCTCGCCCCGGCCAATGAAGGTATCCATCAGCTCGCGAACGATCGAGGTAATCTCCTCTTCCATCGTGGCGACGCGGTGTGCGCCGAACGCCTGGTTGACCAGCCCGCGGCGGCGCGCGTGCAGGGGCGGGTCGACGTTGAAGTTGTCGCCCGCCCGGTGCGGCCCAAAACCCTCACGGCGCATCATCGCGTCGATCTCGTCCTGCCAGGGCGGGCGGCCGACGTTGTCGAGACCCAGACCGTTGGACAGCGCGTCGGTCATGCGCGCCGCCTGCCTGATGTCGTCGTGACGCGTCACCAACCAGGCGCCGGCTCGCTCATCGAAATGAACCGGCTCTTCCTGGCGCATGCGCTCGTAGTATTCGAATGGTAAACGGACGACATCCGGGTCTGTCAGCGACAAGTCGGAGAGTGGTTTCATGGCATATTCCCTGCGAATCCATAACCTGCTGTTTCTTGCGAATAGCGTACATTAACTAGACATTAGGTGTATAGTTCAACACAATTCAGCGTGTACATCTGTTGGCGAGAGCGATTGAACCATGGCCGAAAAACGCTCTTCACTGCGAACCCAACAGCGCGAGTTCACCCGCGCCCGGTTTATCGATGCAGGCCTGGAAGTCTTCACCGAGGTGGGGTTTCACAACGCGACCATCGACATGATCACCGAGCGCGCCGGGGCGAACCGGTCGACGTTCTACCTGCATTTCAAGGACAAGACCAGCCTCATGCTGGCAGCTCACGAACGGGTGGGGCCGGAGCGAAAGGCGACCATCGGCATGATCAATGCGATGGAAAACCCCGGCCTCAGGGAATTCCGCGCCTGGATGGAGCGCCTCGCCCGAGACTGGGAGAAAGACCGCCGGCTTTACGAGGCCGTCATGCAGGCGCAATTGACCGAACCGAGCATCGCGAAGAAGAACTACGAAGTCGTCTGCGAGGAGTTGAGCGGCTATCTGTCCCGGTTCAAGGGAAGGAAACGGGAAGAGGCCGAGTACCGGGTGATGATGTTCCTCATGCAATTCGAAATGTACTTCTACACCACCATCTGCGAGAGCGAGGAGAAACCTGCGCCGAAGGCACTGGACGCCCTTGCCGAACTGGGGCTGTATGCGCTCTTCAACAAGACCGGTTGACGAGGCGTTACCTCGAGCCGACAAGGGAAGGCGGTTGTCCGCTCGACAGGTGACTCTTTTGTCAACTGTGCCCCATTGCCTTTCTATCCCCGTGGCCCGTGTCCGGATGCCTGGTTCGATGGGGGCAACTGGGTGACCGGCCCGTGATTACCGGGATCTACCACGTCAACGTCAATTGCACCGACATCGAGCGCTCGCGCGCGTTCTACGAGTTGCTGGGCTTCCGCGTCGTTGCCGAATTCGAGGAAAAAGACAATGCGAGTCTCAACAAGGGGCTGGGCCTGTCGTCTTCCCACACGCGCGCCTTGTTCCTCAAGGCAGGCAGGGGCAAGGATGCGACCCTGATCGATCTGGTGCAATGGTACCGGCCGGCGAGCCTGTCAAAGGGAGAGAGTGACATTGCCGCGCTCGGTGTCCCGCGCATCGCATTGAAAGCGGAGAACCTGCTCGAGCTTTACGAAGACCTGAAAGCCAGGGGTGTCGAGTTTGTCTCGGAACCCCAGCAACTGGCATTCCCCGAGTTCGGCACGGAGCCGTTATTCTGCGTGTGCCAGGATCCGGATGGCCTACTGATCGAACTGGTCGAAGTCTGAACAAGCCCCCAAACGCCACCAACTTCCTGTTGCGACCGCCGATCCCCTCGCGCTCCCCGGCTGGAGGGAGCACGGCCGCGCTTGCCCGAGTGGATAGGCGTCCGCAGCAGGAAGTTGGTGAGACTTCAGGCTAGTTCTCGAGAGTGAAGGCGATAATGTGATCGCCCCTGGTCGTGCCGTAGTAAGGATGCCCGCCCGCCACGATGACCACGTACTGGCGTCCGTCGGCCGCGTAGGTCATGGGTGTGGACTGGCCGCCGGCCGGCAGTTCCGCTTCCCAGAGTTTCTGACCCGTCTCGATATCGAAAGCCCTGATCCGGTCGTCGGCGGTGGCGGCAATGAAGGCGAGCCCACCCGCGGTAACGATGGGGCCACCGGCCATGGGCGTACCCATCTCCAGCGGCAGGGGCACGCCGATGCGACGGTCGGCAAGCTGCTCGATCGAACCGAGCGGTACCTGCCAGAGCAACTCGCCGGTGCCGAGGTTTACGGCGCTGAGCCTCGCCCAAGGCGGTTCGGTGCACGGCGTACCCAGAGGCGATGTCAGGAAATACAGTTCCATTACGTAATCGGTGCCCGCCATCGGAAAGAACAGGTGTGAGCCGGACCCGCTGTTTTCGGCGTCGACCTCGTCCCGCGGGACCAGCCGGTGCACTTGGGCCATATGCAGGGTCGGGGTAATCAGAATTCCGCTTCCGGGCACAACCGCGCCGCCGCCCCAGTTCATGCCCCCGGCGGAAGAGGGGAAAACAACCGTTCCCCGTGTGCTGGGCGGCGTGTACATTCCCTCGCTGCGCAACCCTTCGATCTGCCGCCGGCAGTGATTTCTGTCCCAGAACGTGAAACCCCAGGCGTCTTCGGGCCGCAACCCCTGACCGACGAGGCCGAGTTGCGTCGAAAAGGGTTGGGTCGGCGAAAGCCATTCGCCGGGGATGTCGGTGGTCTGCGGCACGGGGCGTTCCTCGATGGGCAACAGGGGTTCCCCGGTCAGCCGGTCGAATACGAACACCATGCCCTGCTTGGTCAGTTGCACGACCGCGGGAAGTCGTTCCCCGTCACGCTCGATATCCGTCACGATCGGTTGTGCCGGCAGGTCGTAATCCCACAGGTCGTGGTGCACGATCTGGAAATGCCAACGGACCTCGCCGGTATTGCTGTCCAGCGCCACCAGCGAATCCGTATAACGGTTTTCGCCCGGGCGGTAATTGCCGATCAGGTCGACGCTGGGGCTCGAGGTCGGGACGAATACCAATTCGTTCTCCGGGTCGGCGGACAGGAGGCTCCAGGCATTGCCGGCGCCCACCGCCCCGGCGCCGTCCGGACCCCAGGTTGCCGCGGCCGGGCTGCGGTCCCGGGGCACCGGGTCGAACGTCCAGAGCAGTTCGCCGCTGCGGGCGTCCACGGCGCGGACCATGCCGCTCGGCGCCTGCACTTGCAGGTTGTCCGCCAACGTGGAGCCGAATACGGCAACGTGTCCCGCCATGGCGGGCGGTGCGTGAATCTGCACCTCATCGTGGAACTGCAGATTCGGGCCCGGGTCCAATTGCACCTCGCCGGGGGTGCCGTCGTCGGCGCCGAAATCCGGGCAGCGTTGGCCCGTGCGGGCATCGACGGCGAAAACGCGCAGGTCCCCCGTGCCCCAGAGCAGCCTCGTTCTGCAAAGGGTATCGGCGGCGGCTGCGCTATCCACGTAGGTCGAAACGCCTCGGCACTTGACGAAGGTGTGGCCGAAGGGCGAGAACGTGACGCCGGGGTCGAAGGTCCATCTTTCCTCGCCGCTGACCGGGTCCAGCGCCAAGAGCCGCCCTGTCGGCGTGCAGGCTACCAGTGTGTCTTCCACCAGCACGGGCGTCGATTGCCAGGGGTTGAAGGGCTGTTGGCCGGCCAGGATGGCATCGAGTTCGCCGGCCCGGTAAACCCAGGCGACCTCCAGGTTGCCGACGTTGCCGCGGTTGATCCGGTCGAGCCCGGACCAGCGTTCCCCACCCGCGTTGTTGCCGTAGTGCGGCCACTCGGTGTCGGCGGGCGGCATGCCGAGCCCGGTTTGCTCGTAGGGAAGCACCTCGGTGCCGGAATTCCAGTACACCAGTACGCTGGCAAGAACGTAGACGAGTGCGCCCCCAAGCAGGACGACGATCGAGGCCGTTGCAGTTCTGCGGGCCAGGCTCATCGCTGCTCGAGGCCGCGTATTGCAGCAAGGGGCGCGATGATCGCGCGG
Organism: Candidatus Azophilus sp.; assembly: GCA_965221465.1. GTDB lineage: Bacteria > Pseudomonadota > Gammaproteobacteria > Pseudomonadales > Azotimanducaceae > Azophilus. Next base: position 2,215,598 of record OZ244892.1, on the reverse strand, counting down.
GACCCTGCCCTTCTGCGCGTGCTCGCGACCGGAAGCATGGTCCCGCCTATGTTGAAGGGAGCATGTGCGCGAAGCAGTCGATCATCGCGAACCGATTCGGTGCACGGTGAACCGGAGCCGGATTTCCCTTCCCCGTTCGGCGAAACAGAGAGCCTGGTCATAGCTGCCGGGAATCAGCACGTTTATCGGTAGCCCCACCACGTTGGGCAGCAGCCCGGCGGCCTGGTCGAACGGCCCTGGCGCACAGGTGGTGGCCGTAACCTCGTCGCCGAGGTTGTTGCCGATGATTGCCAGTTCCCAGTTTCGGTCTGCGGGATACAAGCGCAGGCTGACACTGGTTTTCCAGTAGCTGTCAAGAAAAGCCCGCGGCAGATAACTGACATCCAGGATCGTGTCGTCCGTGAACGATGCGTTGGCGGAGAGCCCGGCCATCAGACGGCTGCCGTTGATGGGGCGGTCGAGATCGAAGCCGAAGCTGGCGGTGAGTTTCGGGGAACGTGGCAGGTCCTCGCCGGAAAGGTCCTGAGCCGTGAATCCGCCAATGGCAAAACCGGGAGCCAACTCGTTCGCACCCGGGTCGAAGTTGCGGTTGCAGCCCTGATCGATGGTCTGACCACCGTAGCAGGCGGCGTCCGGAAAGTCGTCGAACTCGCCGACGTTGTAATTCAGCACGCCGTACAGGGACAGCCCCTCGGTGCCGGGGGGCGCATAGGTCAGGTCGAGTTCGGCGCCGCTGACCGAGGCTTCTGCAGCATTCACGACCTTCAACAGGGTGCCTGTTCCCCCCGGTTGGGAAACATAGCGGCTGACCTGCATGTCCTTGTATTCGTACCGATATGCCGCGACGTTCAGGCGCAGGCTGTTGTCCAGCAGTATTGCCTTGAGACCGAGTTCCCCACCCTTGGCGTTCTCCGGCCCGAAGGAGCGGTCATCGGGGGTCGGCTGGTCGACGTTGAAAGAACCCGATTTCCAGCCGGTTCGGTAGGCGCCGAACAGGGAGATGTTGTCCCGCAGCCGCCAGTTCAGCGTGATTTCGGGCAAGACCTTGTCGTTGTCGATGTTGCTTACCGGTAGCGTTACGGGCCCCGGGCCCGGGAAGCCGAAGTAGATGCCGTTGTCCACCGTCGTCAGGTCGCGCTTTTCCGTGAGATAGCGCACACCGGCGCCCAGTTCGAGCCGGTCGCTGATGTCGAAGAGCAGGTGCCCGAACACCGACCAGCTCTCGATGTCGACGAATTGATCGTTGTTGTTGAAGACCCCGAACAGGGGCACTTTGGAGGCGTGCAGGAAGTACTGCTCGCCATCTTCGTAGAACAGGCCGAACGTGCCGTTGAGGGGACCGTCAACGCTGGTGGTCAGGCGCAGCTCCTGGGTGAAATAGCTGTGGTCGTGCGCGTTGGGGGCGCTGACCATGACACTGCCCGGAAAGCCCAGGAAAGGGGACGTCTGATCGACGGTGCCGGGCTGAAACGTACCGTTGATGTTGAAGTCGTGCTCGTTGTCGGAGTACCCGGTGAGCGACGTCAGGGTCAGGTGGTCGTTGACGTCCAGGGTGAGTTCCAGGGTCGAATAGAAAAATTGTGTGTCCTGGTAGGGAACGCCGTTCTTCGGATCGTCGGGGAAAAACAGGGGGTCGAGATCGGCAAGGGCTGCCTCGTCATCGAGCCGGCAGTTTTCGACCGGGTCGAACGGGACATCGCAGCCGACGATCTGGGCGGCGGCGCCGTCCCCGAGCAGGTAGCGGTCTTCGTAGTTCATCTTCAGCCGGGCCGAGAAGCGTTCGCTGGGTTCGAAGAGCAGTGTCAGCCTGCCAAACCACTTCTCGGCGTTCGGAAACGTATCGTACTCTGGCCCCGCGCCACCGAGGCCGGGCGTGGATTGCGCGGTATTCTTGAAGTATCCGTCCTCGTCGGAAAAGCTGAGCGCTACGCGTGCTTTCAGCGAATCGCTCAAGGCGCCGGAGGCAATGACTTGTGCGAGCATCTCCTTCGCTTCGAATTCGTAGCCGAGCCGCCCGGTCAACTCCGTTTCCTCGCCGGGGTCGGCGGTTCGAAGAGCGATGATGCCGCCCGGGCTGTTCTTGCCGAAGAACAACGATTGCGGGCCTTTCAGAACTTCGATGCGTTCGACATCGAAAAACGCCGTACGCAGCACCCCGCCATGGCTGAACTGGATGCCGTCGACGTTGATGGATACGGCGCCGTCCGTCGAGGGATTGAATGTCTGCGTGCCGACGCCCCGGATGGTGGCATTGCCGCCGACGCTGCCGATGTTGTCGCCGATAACCAACCCGGGTACGCGCGTCGCCAGGTTGAAGAAATTCGTGGTCTGGAAGATGTCGAGTTGAGACTCGTCAAAGGTCGAACTGACCACCGGCACGTCGAGAAAGCTCTCCTCCCGCTTGCGGGCGGTGACCGTGATTTCCTCGATCTGCGCAAACGCGCGCTCCAGGGGCAGAGCAAGCGCCAGGGGCAGGCAAAGCGCCAGGGCAGTGACGCAGAGCGCGATGCGTCGAACAGAAATGCGTGAATCGGACATGAGCAACTCCCTTCCTCAATCTTCCTCAATTTTCCTCACTGACAACCCCGTTTCTTCGGCCAGACCTGTTCGAGAATGGACGTGGCCAGGCCGGCAACAGTAGTGGTCGGGCCGGCCTCCCGGGGCGTTCAGCACATTCTTGCATCGCATCGCCGCCCATGACAAGCAGTTGTCGTTTGATTCGCTGGTAATCGTCTCAAAGCATGGACATGCATTGACTGCATAGCCAAGGTGCAGCCTGCCCGGGCGCTCGGGGTGGCCGCGAAAAATACGCAACTCTTTGATTTTTTGTGAGTTGCCGGATCAGTCGGCCGTGGCCGGAGCGACACGATCGCGCGACGTTGCATCTTCCACGGGCGGGGAGAACTCCGTGTCGACCGTAGTTCCCTCCACGGGTACGGCGAGATCGCTCCCCGTTGCGGACGGCACGTACTGTTCGTGGCGGGTCACCAGAAACCCCAGTACGGCGAGGGCGGCAATCGTCAGGAGGGCTGCGGCGATGAGGGGGACGGTCCAGCGCCGGGTCGCGCGGCGTGCGGCCGCCAGAACTATCGCGTCGAGCTCTGCCGGCGGCGACTCGTCCGACCGATAGGAGCGGCGGAACCAGTCGTCAGACATGGTCCTGCATCCCGTTTCGCAGCTTCTTCATGGCGTACCGCAACCGGCTTTTTACTCCCTCTTCAGTAACCCCGGTTATTGCAGCGATTTCCCGAATCGTCAACCCCGCTTCCCGGCGCATGATCAGGGCTTCTCTCTGGCTCGTGGGCAGGGAGGCGATCAACTTCTTCAGCCGCGTTTCGATCTCGATACCCGATACGTTCGATTCCGGCGAATCGTTGCCTGTTGCCTCGACCTCGGCGTGAACTTCCCGGGGTGTTCGGCGGAAATGGTCGACCCGCACATTGTGCGCCACGGTGAAGAGATAGGCGCGGAAACTGCCTTTTGCCCGGTACTTGCGCCGGCTCGCGATGATTCGGGTCCAGGTTTCCTGGTGCCCGTCGGCTGCGCTTTCCGGGTCGGTGACGCGAACGAAATAGCGATAGACGGCATCCCGGTGCCGTTTGTACAGGGCTTCAAAAGCAGGGTAGCTGCCGGCAGCGAACCGGGACATCAGCTCGTCGTCCGATGCTGCCGCCAGTTTCCGGCGTTCTGACGCTTTCAGGATCATCTCGAATTGGCTGCACGGGCCATTGAGTGGACGACACTCATTTCAACAGGCTCTTCCCGAAAAGTCCCCATTCGGACTCATCGGCGGTCCTTGCGACCCGTGCCGCGACGCGTTGCCCGGTCAGGAATCCTGCAAGGAAAAAACGATGCGATTCACCACGCCCGAGACTGCGATGGGTGCACCGTGCAGCACCCTCGGCTTGTACTTGAACTTGAGGGCCGCCTCCTTGGCGGCACGGTCGAAAATGCCGGGCGGAGAGGACTCGACAACGACCGGATTTCGCACCGAACCGGTCCTGGTCACGGTGAATTCCAGCAGCACATGGCCCTCGATGCCTCTCGAAATCGCTCGGTGTGGATATCGGGGTTCTACCTTGAAGATCGGCAGGTAGTCCCCGTCCACATACGGACCTGTTCCCTCGGGGTTTGTCAGCGAGTGGTCTTCCACCGGGCCGATTTCGATTCCCGGGCCTTTGCCGGTGGCGTGGAACGTCTGCCTGGGCAGTTCGGGCGGGGGTTGGTCCACTTCAGGAGGCCGCTCCGGCAGGCGCTTCTGTTCGGGAACGTCGATTTCTTCTTCCACGGGTACGAAATCGACGATGTTGCCCGTGAAGACCTGCTGAAACGGGTCTCGATCGCTCTTGATCAGCGCCTGCATCATCAGCAACAGCAGGGCCGTGGCCATTGCCCCCGACGCGCCGCCGAACATCATTCTTCCCACCATGTCTTACCTCCGATTCCATTCAGGATTGACACCGTATAGAACGGTTCAAACCCCGAAACGGGGTCAATCGGACGGAAACGGCTGCGCCAGGAATGGCTCGGGCTGCCTCGACGTGCTGTCGTTTGTTCGGTTGCGGCGAGACTCCAATTGACGACCAGAATTTCGTGTCGATGGCAACTTGAAATTAGTCGCTTTTGGCAATTCAAAGCTGCACACTTCTCCAGGACGACCGCTTCGGGTTTCGCAGCGACTCCCGCTCGAGACCTTTTGGCGTCGCCGAGCGGATCGCCTCGCTGCCCTTCGGTCGAGCGGTGAACAGCACCCGTCAGGCTTCGGGAACCAGGGCCAGTACCCGCAAGGGGCTGCCGGAGCCGCGGCGGATTTTCAGCGGCGCGGCCAGGATCACGCTGCCGGTGGGTGGCAGCAGGTCGAGGTTGGCGAGGCATTGCAGACCGTACTTGCCGGCGCCATGCATGTAGTAGTGGCAGGGGTAGGGGGGATTGAGGTGCTGGCCCTGGCCGGCGTCGGTGCCGATGGATTCCGAGCCGAAGCCGAGCACGTTGCGTTCGTCGGCCAGCAGGCGCACCGCATCCACGTCCGGGCCGGGCGTGTGCTGGCCTTCCTCGTCGTAGTTCTGGAAAGCGGCGGGGTCGGTGATCTTCGACCAGTCGGTGCGCATCAGTACCCAGCTGCCGGGGGGAATGCGGCCGTATTCGTTCTCCCAGTCGCGAATGAAATCGACGGTGAGCAGGAAGTCGGGGTCTTCGCGGGATTGTTCCGAGCAGTCGAGCACGCAGGCCGGGGCAATCATGTGCTCGACGGGGATGGTGTCGGTGGCGTTGTTCGGAAGATTGCGGCCGGATATCCAGTGGATGGGCGCATCGAAGTGCGTGCCCGTGTGCTCGCCGCAGGAAATGTTGTTCCAGTACCAGCCCGGGCCCCGGTCGTCGTAGTGTGAGACCTCCTCGATGCGGAACGGCCAGCACTGACCCATCTCGGGGGGCAGGCTTATCTGCGGGAATTCCGGGTCCAGCGTCTGGGTCAGGTCGACGACCGTGAGGCCGCCCCGGGCGATCGATCCTGTTAATTCGGCAAGCAGGTCTGCAGTCATTGTGGCTCCGCGCTTCAGTGATTACTCGAGTTCGTATGAATTCTCAAGTTTGTTGTGAGTAGAGGACAACGGATCTCCTGGCGCCATCGTTCATCGCCTGCGCATACCTGCACCGAACCCCGGCGGCTCCGCGAATCCAACAAACGACCCCCGATCGATGCGACTCGGCGTGTCGGAACGCCGGGCTCGCAGCAGCTGGAAACCGCACTTCAGGTAAAACTCATGCCGCCGAGGGAAGTGCCGCCGCAGACGAAGAGCGTCTGCCCGGTCACGAACCCCGCGTCGTCGTCGAGGAAGAACAGCACCGCGCGGCTGACGTCTGCCGGCGTACCCAAGCGTCCGACCGGCACCCGGTCCGCCACCGTGCGGCTCATGTCGCTGTCCTTGGGGATCACGTCGTGGAACATTTCCGTGTCCTCGATGGGGCCGGGGGCAATCATGTTCACGGTGATGCCGTCGGCGGCCAGTTCCAGCGCCCAGGTGCGGCCCATGCCGATCAGGCCGGCCTTGGTGGCCGAGTAGACGGTTCGCTTTTCCAGGCCGACGATGGCGCGGGTCGACATCAGCACGATGCGTCCGTGGCCGGCGCTTCGCATGAGCGGCAACAGCGTCTGGACCAGCGCGATCGCGGCGCCGAGATGCAGACCGGTAAGCTGGTCCAGGTCTTCCCCGGTCACATCGGCAAGGGGTTTTTCGCGAATTGCACCGGCATTGTGCACCAGTCGCGTCGCCGGCCAGGCGGCTGCGGCGTCTTCTGCAGCGGTACGGGAAGCGGCCGGGTCGGACAAGTCTACGGCGACGCCGTGCAGACTCGGGTGCGTGAATTCGGGGGGCCGCCGCGCAAAGCTCACGACCTCGGCGCCGCCGTCCAGGAGGCGCCGGCACAGGTTTGCGCCGATGCCGGAACTGCCGCCGGTGACCCATACGGTACGACCGCTGCTCATGAGAAAGCCTCCCGGTCCGGTTCCGATGGACGGAGCGGGTTCGCCGGCGACGCCGCAGCCTGCCGGATCGTCGCAACTCCCTTTCGAGTAATTCCGGGGCTTTGCGGCAGCAGGAAGAACAGTCCTCGGAGACCGTGCCCCGAAGGGCATTCGCGCTGGCGTCGTTGAATGAGGGGTAGCCGGGGCTGGTGACCCACTCGCATGACCGGTGCTCGGGCGCTCATTCGCAAAGCTCCCGTTCCAGTATCTTCGGGTCTTCCCGATAGCGCGACAACCATTCCTTCGCCACGGGGCCGGGATAGACATCCTCGACGCCATCCTGCAGCGCCGCCACCACGTCGGCGGCGAGCCGTTCCGGCGCCAGTTTCGGCGGCGGTATCAACTGGTTCCAGTCGTCGTCGACGGGGCCGGGGAAGACGTTGACGATGCGGATCGCGCTCGGCTTGAATTCCGCGCGCATGCACTGGGACAGGCTGAATGCCGCTGCCTTGGAGGCGGAATAGGTGCCGTGGGGCGGAAAGTTCGACAGGGCGAAGATCGACAGGATGTTCACCCAGGCCACTGCGCTGTTCTGCCCGTCGGCGCCCCGGAACTGCATGGCCGGGCCGAATTCCTGGGCGAGACGCAGCAGGCCGAAATAGTTGATGTCCATTTCGAGGCGTGCGACGTCGGTGCCGTAGCGCGAGGCCACGCCATGGGTGCGGTGCGCCTCGGCCGTGTTGATGAGGATGTCCACCCGTCCTCCGAGGGAACCGCCCGCCTCGCGCACGGCACGCGCATCCGTCAGGTCCAATGGCACCAGGGTGACCTCGGGAATGGATTCCAGTTCGCGAAATCCGGGGGGCTGCTTCCACGGTTCGGCGAAACCCACCCAGATCAGACTGGCGCCGGCCTCTGCCACCGCCCGCACCATGGCCTGGCCCACCGCCGACTTGCCGTCGGTGATCAGCACCTTGCGGAACTTGGGGTCGCAGGTCATTTCCCGCAACTGCTTGTCGTCTGCCATGTTCGGCGCCTCCTTTTCCGGAAAGGCGATCAGTACGCCGCGGCCGGCTCTATCCAGCCGCGCATCCACGCGCACCGTGCAGGGCGGTTGCGAAACGTCGCCGTGCAGGTGGGTCACTACGCTCGGCCCACAGTCCAGCTTCACCATTCCCAGGCGCCAGGGCAGGCGCTCCCGGAAGAAGAGGTCGTGGCTGTGGTTGAGTTCGGTTTCCGAGATCAGTTTCCCCTTGCCATCGATGGGCGTCCACGCCAGTTCCACCGACAGGCAACTGCTGCACATTTCCCGGGGCGGGTACTGGATGCGGCCGCAATCCGAACACCTTTGCAATTCGAAGCTTCCCCGGGCTGCTGCTGCGGTCATGCCGAGCGCCACCCGGCTGCGTGTCCAGGGCGGCACCACGGGGAGCCGGGTGCGCAGGATCGGGTTCTTGCGTTTCGGGCGGCGCAGGGGTTCGGTCATGGTTCAATCACTGCCCGACAGGATGGCGGCGGCACTGCAGACGCCACGGTCGTAATTGACCATGCCGAAACCGCTGACCAGCCCGATTCTGGCATCGGCGACCTGGTGGCCGAGGGCGGTGCCCGTGAGTTGACGAATGGCTTCCACCAGCCCCAGGTAGCCGCCCGCCGCACCGGCCTGGCCGACCGACAACTGGCCGCCGGAAGGGTTCAAGGGGAAGTCGCCGTCCCAGGCGAAGTCGTGCTCGCGAATGAACCCCGGTGCTTCGCCGTCGCTGCAGAACCCCAGGTTTTCGAATTGCAGCGCGTTGATGACGGGATAATCGTCGTAGGTGCACAGGAAGTCGATGTCCTTGGGTTCGTTGCCGGCATTCGCGTAGAGAGCAGCGGCGTCCATGGCCCAGCCGCCGCGCATCTGGATGGGGTCGTCGGGCCAGGCATTGTGGCGCTCGATGGTGGCGAGCACCCGGGCGTGGGGCAATCCGAGCGCACGGGCCCGTTCGGCGGTCGTTACCAGAAAGCCCTCGCCGCCCGCGCAGGGCATGACGCAGTCGAACAGGTGCAGCGGCGCGGTGACGACCCGGGCGTTCAGGTAATCGTCCAGGGTCAGCGGCGTTTTGAAGAGCGCGTTCGGGTTGGCCAGGGCATTGTCGCGCTGGGCGACGCAGAGCTTGCCGAAATCTTCGCGCTCCGCCCCGTACTCGCGCATGTAGTAATCGGTGAGAAACGCGAAGTTGGCATTGGGGCCGCCGGAGCCGTAGGGGTAGACCGCATCCTGGGCGTACTGGCTGAAACTGCCGAGCATCTTGCGGAAGGTGTCGACGTGGTTGGTGTCTCCGGCCAGGCAGGCCACGACTTCGGCATCGCCGCACTGTACCGCCCGCGCTGCGCGGCGCAACGCCACCACGCCGCAGGCGCCGCCCATGGGAATGTGGTCGAGCCAGCGGGGCGAAACGCCGAGATGCTGGGTGAGCCCCACCGCCGTGTCCGGTGCAAGCTGGAAGCTGGAGGCGCACAGCCCGTCCACGTCGTCCTTGTCGATGCCGCTCTCGTCGAGCAGGCGGCGCAGCACCCGGGCCAGGAACCAGTGGGCGCTGCGGTTCGAATAGCGGGTGTAATCGACAGTGACCGGGGTCGTCACGGCGATGCCGGTGTAGGGAGCCTGTTGTCGGTCGGAATTCGGCTCGATCATGGGCGAAAACGTGTACCCGGTCGGCGTCCGATTCGAGCGGCTTCGCGCATGGGTACCTGATCGTTGAGCGTGAGGGGAACGGTGCCCGCAGCATGGAATGGCTGAGATGCGCGGGCTGGTGTACGGACGAGCAGGGGTTCAAACATGGCCGGCCTTCAGTGCCCGGGTGTCGATGTACTCGCCCGCCGCCAGGCGCTCCGCAGCAAGCTTCTCGAGAGCGGCGCGCTGGATCTTCTCGGTGGCGGTCAGGGGCAGTTCGTCGCAGCGCGCGATGTATCCCGGCGCCTTGAAATAGGCGAGCCTGTCCAGGCAGTGGCGGACGATGCAATCCGCGGTTTCCGGCCAGGCTTCCGCCCCGGTGTCCGTGATCACGCAGGCGAACACCTCGTCGCCGCGCACCTCGTCGGGCACGGCGGTAACCGCTGCGGCAACCACGCCGGGGTGTTCGATCAGCGTTTCTTCCACCTCGACTGCGGATATGTTCTCGCCGCTGCGCCGGATCACGTTCTTCTTCCGATCCACGAAGTGCAGCAGGCCGTCGGCATCCAGGTAGACCAGGTCGCCGGTGTGGAAATAGCCACCGGCCCAGGCCGCTTCGGTCGCGGCAGTGTCTTTCAGGTAGCCGCGGAACAGGCCCCGACGCGGATTGTCTCCGGCGCGGCGCACCAGCAGTTCGCCAGGCCGGCCCGCCACGGCGTCGTGGCCGCCGTCGTCGACGATGCGATAGTCGATGTGCGGAGGCGGCCGGCCGATGCAGCCGGTGCCGAGCTTGCGCGGTTCCTGCTGTGCCGCCACGGCGACACTGCAGCCGGTCTCCGTCATGGCCCAGGCTTCGATCAGGGGGATGCCGAAGCGTTCCTCGAAGGCGGCGTGCAATTCGCCGCTCAGGCCGGCGCCGAAACCGAAGCGCACGCCATGGTGCCGGTCCGACGGGGAGGGGGGCAGGTTCATGAGCATGGCCGGCATGACGCCCAGATAATGCATGATCGTTGCCCCGGATTCCCGAACGCTCGCCCACCAGCTACGCGGATGGAAGCGATCGACTGGCGCGATGCATCCGCCCGTCACGAGCATGGCCGTGGTCGAGGTGGCCATGGCGTTCATGTGGTGCATGGGCAGGGGGGTAATCAGGCGATCTGCTCCCGGATCAAGGGTGCAGTAGCCGCCGAGGTCCCGGTACCAGGCGCCGGAACTCAGGAAATACTCGTTGTCGAGCAGGCATCCCTTCGGACGGCCGGTGGTTCCCGATGTATAAAGCAGCGCGCACTCGTCGCCGATGTGCGCGTCGGGCGCAGGGGCATCGTCGTCTCCCTGGGCCGTCCATGGGTCATCGGACGCCAGGGTCCTGCAATCTGCCGGCGCCGCCTGCCGAACCTGTTGCAGGCGGTCGGGAAGCGTGACCGCGAGCCGCGCGTCGCTGTGTTCCAGGACGTATTCCAGTTCGGCGGACCGCCAGTGCGGGTTCAGCGGCGCCACGCTGACGCGGAGCGCGTTCAGAGCCAGCCAGTGGTAGAAGAACTCCGGGCGGTTGTCCAGGCCCAGGGCGACCCGGCTGCCGGGTGCGAGCCCCAGGCTGCGATAAGCGGCGATCAGCGGGCGGACCTGCGCATCCGCTTCCGCATAGCCGATGGCGCCGGGGCTATCCCCGTAGCGCCGGGCGGTGTCTTCCACGAGGTACAGCATCGGTCGTTCCCCGTGTGTCCGCACGGCGTTCTGAAACGCCTGGAATACGGACGTGCCGGAGTCGGCGGGGGCAAGGCGTTCGGCCATGGTCATGGAAACAGCTGAATCGATGGCAGTGCCGCCTCACGATTCAACAACTCGATTCGCTTGCGTCGGATGCGCAGGGCGCCATCGATTGACACCAGTTCGTGATGGGCAACACCGGCGAGCACGAACTGGTCGTCGAGCTGGCTTTCCACGTAGACGAACGGGGTACGGGTCGAATAGCTGCCCGCATCGGCATCGAAAGCTTCGATCTCCGGGCGCTGCAGCACATGCTGGCAATGGCTCGGCGGCGACTGGGAAAACGCATTCGGGTCCTTCAGCCGCTCGATGCGCACCTCGAGCATGAGCTTGTCCTCGAAGAAGAGGGAGTTGTGCACGTCGTCTTCGCGCTGGCCGCGTTTCAGCGGCATCCAGTAGAGGGCATCGTCGGTGAACAGGTCGTACCAGGCATCCAGAGCGCCTTCGTCGATGAGTTGCGCTTCCCGGTAAATCAGGGCGCGCAAGTCCGCACGGGACGGCTGCGTCACGGGGTCTTCACCGTTTTCTCGACGCCGGGTGTAGTGCCTCGCGCATTCGGTCGCGCCAGGCGCGGAACTGGCCGCGCATGGAGATTTCGTTGTTGCCGTTGTAAACGCCCGCGATGTCGCTTTCCGCAGCCGGGTCGTGGTCGCGGTGCAGGCTGATCCAGTCGTTGCCGGAAGCGGCCAGGCCGAGCTGGATCGATCGGTAGCAGTGCAGGTCGTCGTGGCCCACCACCGAGGTGGGCGCGTTGATCAGCCGGCTGTAGGTCAGGGTGCGCTCGAGCAGGCGATCGGTGGCGCCGGCCAGGCGGAACGTCCAGCTTTCGATCAGCGTGCGGTTGGCCGCCAGGGGACGGGCGACGCGTATTGCCTGGATGGCGCCCTTGATGGTCAGGCTGGGGTAATAGACGGTGTTGTGCCGATTGATCGAGAGAATCTCCCGGGCGCGCTCCTCGCCGTGAGCTTTCGTCAGTGCCTGGAAATAACCCTCGATCTGCGAATAGGCGGAGTGAATCGAGAAATTCACGCCGCTGTAGCTGTGACCGTTGGGATAGACCTTGACACCCATGTCGTCGAAGAACCTGTAATTCGAGACGAAGGGCTCGAACTGTTCCACCACCATGGGTTTGGCCGTGCCCTCGGGCGCGTTCCTGGCCGCCCAGACATCCCGTGCGGTGCCTGCGGAGGACTGGTGCGCCACCATCGGGTGCATGGTGTCGTTCAGGTTTTCCACGAACATCTTCCAGTTGCAGTCGTGCAGGTAGCGCAGTACGCCACCGGCGACCTCGAGCCGGCCTTCCGGCGAGCGGTCGGCCATGTTGTCGATGGAAGACAGCGACTCCCCGAAGTAGTCTTGGAACGACAGGCCCCCATCGCCGAGCTTTGCGAACACGAACCCCCGGTAGTTCTCGACATTGGCGACGCGCACCACGCCCGAATACGCCTCGGAATTCTCGAACCCGGTTCCTTCGTAGCCGCGTGCAATCGGTATCGCCCGCAAGCTGCCGTCGAAACGGTAGGTCCAGCCATGGTAGGGGCAGCGGATCGCGGATTTCAGATTGCCGGCAGGAGCACTCAACAGCTTCGTGCCCTTGTGCGCGCAACGGTTCATCAGCACGACCGCATCGCCGCCGGTATCGCGGATCAGAATGACCGGCTGCAGCCCGATGTCCGTGGTGATGTAGTCCCCCGGGTTCGGCACCTGGGAGTCGTGGCCGACGTAAATCCAGGTGTTGGGCCACAGGTGCTGCATTTCCAGGTCGAAGATTTCCGGGTCGATGTACAGGTCCCGGTGGACTTCGTCGTCCCGCACCAGGGCGGCGACGGCGTCGGGATTGTCGGTGTAGCGCATCGGGGAGCCTCCGGCTCGACGGCACGGCCTTGCGAATCGGTATTTCATGGCGAATCGCGCCAAACATCAACCCGGGCAGGCACCGGTTAGTGCGGCCCCGGTGCGTGCCGGGCCGTCGGCGACCCCGAACCCGCGGGGGCGTCCAGGTTCATGTATTCGGTCAGGGCAGCCAGCACGGCCTCGTTCTCGTGGTCCGACCCGATGGTAATGCGCAGCAGTTCGTCGTTGGCGGCGGCAGGCCTTGGAATGATGCCGCGTTGCATCAGAAATGTGGCGGCGCCGGCGCCGGACTTGCCGCTTTCCGCGGGAAACCGGATGAGATAGAAATTGGCGACGCTCGGCGCCATGGTCAGGCCCATCTCGGCGACGACATCGGCGATGCGCGCGAGCCAGGCGCGGTTGTGTTGCCGCGCGCGCTCCACGTGGCCGGTATCGCGAACTGCCGCGGCGGCGGCCGCCATGGCGGGCCCGTTGGTGTTGAACGGCGTGCGGATGCGCTGCACCGCCTCAATCACGTTCGGTGGGCAATAGGCCCAACCGATGCGCAGCGATGCCAGGCCGTGGATCTTGGAGAACGTGCGCGTCATGACCGTGTTGTCCCCGGCATCGACCAGGGATGCCCCGCTGTCGTAATCCCCCGGGGTCACGTATTCGGCGTAGGCGCCGTCGATCAGCAACAGGCATTCCGGGGGCAGGCCGTTGCGCAGCCGGCGCAGGTCGTCGCCGGTGATGCAGGTGCCCGTGGGGTTATTGGGATTGGCGATGACGCAGAGTCGGCTGTTTTCCGTCGCCGAATCGAGCAACGCCTGTACGTCGATGCGCCACTCCCGCTCCGGAGCGACAACGGGCTTTCCACCCTGGGCGATAGCGTGGATGCGCACCATCTCGAAACTGTTTTCGCTGATCAGGAATTCGTCGCCGGGTTGCAGGTAAGCCCGGACCATCAGCAGGATCAGCTCATCCGAGCCGTTGCCGCAGACGATGCGGTCTGGGTCCAGGCCATGCACGTCGCCGATGGCTTGGCGCAGTTCCCGCTGCGTGCCGTCCGGATACCGATTGAGCTGCCCGGCCGCCTCGCGGTACGCCGCCACTGCCGCGGGGCTCGGCCCGTGGGAGGACTCGTTCGCCGACAGCTTGATCGGATGCTCGATGCCTGGGACACCGAATCGTCCCTGTTGGTAGGGCCTGAGTTTGGAGATTCCCGGAGCCTGTTTGAGCATCGCAATTCGGTCCTGTTCCGGTTCGACCGACCGGGTACCGCCACCCAGGGCGCATTGGCCGGCAAGCAAGGATGGCGCATGGTCGCAGCTATGCAAGAGCCCTCCGATAAAATATCTTAGGCGCGCATGTTTTACACGTAAAGTATAGGTACGGGCATGGAAGACAGGGCCATTGAGCCCCCCGGCTGGGCAAGGCCGAAAGGGTACGCGAACGGCATGATCGCCGAGGGCAGGCTGCTGGTGACCGGGGGCCTCGTCGGTTGGGACGAGCAGGAGCGATTTCAAAGCGACGACTTCGTCGAGCAGGTACGCCAGACGCTGACGAACACACTGCAGGTGCTTGCGAGCGGCGGTGCGAAACCCGAACATGTCGTGCGCATGACCTGGTACATCACCGACAAGCGGGAATACCTGCAGCGCCGACGGGAAATCGGGGCGGTCTATCGGGAGACCATCGGTCGGCACTATCCGGCCATGGCGGTAGTGGAGGTGTCGGCGCTGATCGAAGACCGCGCCAGGGTCGAGATCGAAACAACAGCAGTGATTCCGGCGTGAAACTGGGCCGCAAGGGTTCGCTCGAGACGCCGGCTCGAGACGCCGGAATGAATGCGGCGATACTAGAGAATGCTGCTGGCTTCCCGGGCGACAGGACCCCGCTGCTCGACTACCTGATCGCCAGTTTGCGTAAACTGCGCGTGCGGCTTGGTGAATTGCCGAAGGTGCAGATGGCAATTGCCCGCAGTGCCGATGCGCCACTGGAGGATTGAAGATGCTGGTCTACTATCGCGAGCTGACGGTCGCCTGGGGTGAATCCGACCCCTTCGGTCTCGTCTACTTCCCGCGCATGCTGGCCTGGTTCAACGATGCGGAACACGAGTTCTTCGACCAGGCCGGTTATCCGTTGACGCGCATGGTGGAAGAGGACCGCACGGCTTTCGTGATGGGACGCGTGAATTTCGAGTTTGTCGGCCCCGCGGGTTACGGCGAGAAAATCGTCACCAGGCTTGCGGCGAAGGAGATCACCAAGTCGACGGTGACCTGGGATTGCAGCGCGCGCCGGGCGGACAAGGCACTGGTGACCCGGGGGACGGCGACGAGGGTCTACGCCCGCATCCAGGAGAACGGCGAACTGAAGGCCATGCCGATTCCCGACAGCATCCGCGCGCTGCTCGGCGAGTCTGCCAACGATGATTGATTTGTGGCGTTTCTTCGCGGCGCCTGCTTCGACTGCTTGTGGCAATGGTGGATCTGTAGTCGAACTCCGCTTCATTCCACCGGACAGTGCGTCGGCGAGAGAGGCTCCCGCTCGCCTATCTCGGCAGGGACGGTGACCCATGCATGAGATGAGCGGGGCCGACGCGTTACTGGCCCAGGTTCTCGCGAATGGAATAGACACCGTCTACGGCCTGCCCGGCGGGCAACTCGATCACTTTTTCGACGCCATGCACCGGGCCGGCAAGCGCATACGCTTCATCGGCAGCCGCCACGAACAGGGCGCCGCTTACATGGCCCTGGGTCACGCGCGTTCCACGGGCAATCCGGGCGTCTTCTGCGTGGTTCCCGGGCCGGGTGTATTGAATACGGGTGCTGCGCTCTGCACGGCCTATGCCACCAATGCACCGGTGCTGTGCCTGACGGGCCAGATTCCCAGTGCGGGCCTCGGGCGGGGCATCGGCTACCTGCATGAACTGCCGGATCAGTTGGCGACGCTGTCGACCCTGACGCGGGGGTCGGAGCGCATCATGACGCCGCAAGCGGCGCCGGACGCCGTGAATCGGGCATTCCAGCGGATGCTGGGCGGCCGCCAGGGGCCCGTTTCGCTGGAAATGCCGATGGATATCATGGAGCAGCAGGGCAGGGTGACGTTGCTGCCGCCCGCTTCCGTGGCTCCTGGTGGGGAAGTCGACCCGGACCTGGTCGCCGAGGCCGCGCGCATGATGGCGAGTTCCAGAGCGCCGATCATCGTTGCCGGCGGCGGCGCCATCGGTGCACGCGCCGAACTGAACGAATTGGCGGAACGCATTCAGGCGCCGGTGGTAACCTTCCGCAACGGGCGCGGCATCGTTTCCGACCGCAGTTACCTCTCGCAGAACCTGGTGGCCGGGTACGAACTCTGGCGAAGCGCCGATCTGGTCATCGGCATCGGCAGCCGCATGGAACAACAATACCTGCACTGGGGCATGCCCAGGGACAGGGCCGTGATCCGTATCGACATCGACCCGGAGGAAATCGCCCGCCACGCGGCTCCGGATGTGGCGCTGAACGGCGATGCCGGGGTTGCCGTGTCGGCAATCCTGAATGCCCTGGACGCAATCGCGGCAACGCGGCCATCCCGCGAGGCCGAATTGATCGCCTTGAAGGAAGGTGTGCGCAGACAGATCGAGGACATCCAGCCCCAGGTCGCCTACCTGGATGCGATTCGCGAAGCGTTGCCGGACGAGGGCTTCCTGGTCGATGAGATCACCCAGGTGGGCTATGCCTCGTGGTACGCCTTCCCCGTCTACGAACCCCGGCGCCTGGTCACGAGCGGTTACCAGGGTACGCTGGGCTACGGCTACGCGACGGCACTTGGCGTGAAGGCCGCCAACCCGGACAAACCCGTCGTCAACCTTGCCGGTGACGGCGGCTTTCTCTACACCTCGAACGAAATGGCCACTGCCGCCCAGTACGGCATCGGCCTGGTGACGGTTCTGTTCAACAACAACAAGTTCCAGAACGTGCAACGTCAGCAGCAGGAATGGTTCGGCGGGCGAATCATCGGCTCGGATCTGAAGAACCCGGATTTCGTGGCTTACGGCGAGAGCTTCGGCATTCGCTGTTCGCGCGTCGACTCCCCGGAGGCCCTGCGCAACGAACTCGACCGCTACCTGGCCCGTGACGAACCGGGCCTGATCGAGGTGCCTGTGGGAGACATGGTGTCGCCGTGGCGATTCATCATCAGGGAGCCGCTGTTTACTGACCCTGCATAGCCCGACTTCAACAATTCAGTTGGTTTTCGGGCCGATGAGTTCATTCAATCCAGCCACGCGGGTTTTCACCAACCTCTTTGCGCTTCGCCTCCAGCTTCTTCCTTAAATCAGTCAGCACGTCAGGATAGAGATTGCTCAATTCGTGGGCTTCGCTGCCTGCCATTCTCGAAAGGTGTTCGCGATTGCGGCCGCGGTCACCCGTGGCCAGCGTCAGCTTGAAATCGCGATTACGAATCGCGCCCGGTAACGTTTCAATCGTTGGGAAGTAGTAGAGGGCCTCGTGACTCTGCTTGCCCGCGGTTAAAGTCTGGACGATATTCCTGCCATCGATGATTCTATCCTGGGGTAGAGGCAGATCAAGCAGCTCGAGTATTGTGGGCAGGAGATCGGTATTCATGGCCATCGCATCGGTTTCGATTCCGTTGGGGATACGCCCCGGCCAGCGGACAATCATCGGTACGCGCTGTCCGCCTTCGAGGATCTGCTGTTTGCGACCTCGGAGCGGCCCGGCGCTGCCGTTGTAGTCTGCGCCATTGTCGCTCGTGACGATCACCAATGTGTTCTCTGCGAACCCCAATCTCTCCAGTGCGTCCATGATCGCCCCGGTGCTCCGATCCAGATCTTCAACCACATCGCCGTAGGTACCGCCTTTCGATTGTCCGGCAAACTCTTCCGCTGCGTAGTGAGGTACATGAGGAAAACTATGGGGTATGTATAGGAAAAAAGGCGCATCGCCTTGTGCCTCCAGGAACTCGACTGCCTTGTCTGTATACATTTGAGTGAGCCTGGTCTGATCGATGCCGTCTCCCGAAAGCGGCCTGTGCTCATCTCGCTCGGCAGGGAATATTCCACCCTCCCGGTTGTCTTCTACAACGACCCGATCATTTTCGTAAAGATGAAGCGGAAACATGTCATTGGAATACAAAACCCCAAACCACTCGTCAAAGCCGAAATCTGTTGGCCAATACCCTCGAGTCGAGCCAAGATGCCACTTACCAACCATGTGGGTGCGATAGCCAGCTCGTTGCAGTATTTCGGCCAGGGTGATCTCTTCCTTGGGCAAGGCGTTGGCAAAACCCAGAATCCGACGTGCCCAACCGACGACGTGATAGTCGTTGAAGAACACGTGCCGATCCGTTCGAGTCCTTGGCGGATATCTGCCGGTCAACAAAGCCGCTCGGGAAGGGGTGCAGACCGGAGAAGCGGAATAGAAATTTGTCATGCGCAAGCCCTCAGCCGCGAGCGCATCCATTCGTGGTGTGTCTATCAGCGGATTACCGTAGCTGGAGAGATCTCCCCATCCCAGATCATCGAAAAAGATGAGCACGATGTTGAAGGGTTCGGCCCTGCTCGGCTCGATCTCATCGAGATACGCCTGTTTTTGCGCCAAGTGATCCTGATCGACTGTCGGACCACGAAATTCGACGTAAACACCTCGCAAGACGATCGCTAACAGGCCGAGAACAACAAGGGCGACCAGGGGGGCGCCGAAAAACAGTGCGGCAATTCGGAATAACTTCATGCAGTCAGTCTACCGTTTGGCGTGCAAAATGATATACGTGAAGCACGATCGGAAAAACATGGAATTATCGAGCGCGGAAGTGACGGACATCATCGACAACCCAATCCGTAGCCCCACGCTCACCGAGAAAGCCCGGTTATGCGGCGGTAAAGACTATTGGCATTTGCACGGTGTCGAACGGCTGAATCTTTTCTCAGTCATGGTGACCAAAGGATCACAAGTGACGCTTGTTGGCATCGGCCAGCGTAGAGCGCTGCGCGGGCGGGCTTTACCGAGCGGCGTACCTGCAACCATTCAGGAACGGGCTTATACCTCTCCGATCTGGTATGAACCTTAGCCGCGTGCAGCGATACGGCTTACCATTGGCAAACTCCGGCTAGTGCCAAAGCCAGCCACCGTCGCCGGGATCAGGATGGCGTCCCCTGCGGATCGCGGGGCCGATACTGCAACAGGTTATCGCCGGTTTTGCACAAATTGTGGGCCGCAGTGTTTCGGTTGGAACGCGAACAGCAGGACGTTGGGCCGGTGCATGGCTTCCGTTCCGGGTTGGAGGCTGTAGACCGACGTTACTTGGGCTGCCCGAACTGGGCCGGCTCAGTCCACACTCGCCCAGCACTCGACTTCCACCTTGGCGCCGAAGGCGAGGCCGGCGGCGGCGAAGGCGCTGCGTGCAGGTTTGGGGCCGGGGAAGTAGGTGACATAGACCTCGTTGAAGGCGGGCCATTCGGCGATGTCCGCGAGCATGACGGTGCATTTCACCACCTTGTCCATGGAGGAGCCGTTGCGTGTCAATATGGCCTTGATGTTCTCCATGGCTTGACGCGCCTCTCCAGCGATGCCGCCGGCAGCGAGTTCCGTGGTGCCCGGCAGATTGCCAAGCTGACCCGAGAGCACCAGCAGGTTCCCCACCCGCACGGCGTCCGAGAATGGCAGGTTCAGTGCCTCGGCTTCCTCGCCGATCAGATATTCGGCGCCTTGTGCCGACGTTGCGGCCAGAAACAATCCCAAGATGGCGATGCGCTTTCCGAGCACGGGGAATCTCCTCGCAAATGGCCGTTCATGGTACACGGCCAGATGGAGGTGCGCTGAACGTCACATGCCCAGCTGGAAATGGTGTAACCAAATGTCTGTTTTTCCGAGCCCGTACATGGTCGCCAATTAGAACTCTCCAGACCGCAATCTGGAAGGGGCGGGGAGGGGGCACCTCCCCATCCGGACGATTTGACAGGCCGGCGCAACGGCGCGCCCCGACAGAGGCAATTGGAACGTCATCGCGCAGGTCTGAATGCCGCGGTCTTGTATTGTGGCGGGTAACCCCGTGCTGGATCGGCGCCGTGGCTTCGAACCACGATCTGGAGAGTCAAAGTCTCCTGTCCTACCAGTTAGACGAGCGCCGAAAGTGGCACGGCTGAGGCGATTCGAACACCTGTCCTCGACCTTCGCAGGGTCGCGCAGTGTATCGGCGCTCATCTCACTGTCAACGCGTTCTATGCGGCATGCTCGCGAGCCCCGTGACATTGCCGCCACCGGTCGCGGCGCGGCACCGGAATTGCCCGGCAATTACCTCGCCGCATTCTCAGGCGAGGGCTTCCAACGCGTCCCAGTGCAAGGTGCCGAACGGGGAATCGGGGTGTACGGGCTGAATGCACACATGGCTCGCGCCGGCGTCGTAGTGCGCCTGGATGCGATTGCGGATCGCGGTTGCATCGCCCCAGGCGAAGGTGGCGTCGACGAAGCGGTCGGAACCGCCGTTGTCGATGTCGGACTCGTCGAGCCCCATGCGCAGCCAGTTGTTTCGGTAGTTGGGCAGCGCCATGTACATCTGTGCCGTTTGCCGCGCGGCTGCCCGGGCCTTGTCGGCATCTTCGGTGAGGATGACCTTCTGCTCGACGCAGAGCCAGGGGCCCGGGCCGAGGATTTCGCGCGCCATTGCCGTGTGGTCCGGCGAGGTGAAGTAGGGGTGGGCGCCCTGGCAGGCATCCCGGGCGAGTTCGAGCATCTTCGGGCCGAGAGCGGCGATTACGCACGGGGGGTCGGCATCGGGGTTCGGCCCGCTGTAGGGCGCGGCTTGCATCTTTTCCAGGTAGGAACGCATCGTCGCTACTGGCTTGCCGTAGGTGAGCCCCCGCACATCCTCGACCATCGGTTTGTGGGAGACGCCGAGGCCGAGCAGAAAGCGGTTGCCCGATTGTTCTGCGAGCGTTTTCTGCGCCGCCAGCGTGACGCCGGGCTCGCGGTGGTAAATCGAAGCGATGCCGGTTGCGATCACCAGTTCGCCGGTATTCGCGAGCAGCCAGGCCGCGTGCGCGAACGGGTGCCGGCCCACGGTCTCCGGAATCCATAGTGCGCTGTAGCCGAGGGACTCGATGCGTTGGGCGGTTTCGGCCGCTTCGGTGGCGGACATGCCATCGGTGAAATACCAGACGCCGGGCTTGGTGAGGTTCATTGCATTCTCCTTTGTGCGGCTCTGAGCAGGCGCTAGATTCGGCTGGGGTGCGCTACGGGACCGCTCGAACAGGCTGTGGAATCATACCGCACACCGTGACAGGTTGTTTTCTCACACAGAGCGACGTTCCCTGCCCACGGTTGGGATGGGGGCCTTCGCCTTCCGAACGGCGTCGCAGCGACGACAATTCCAGTTCACGTCGTTTCGGAAAACCTGCCCCTATGCTAGTGTCGCCGGCAAGGCGTCGTCGTACGCGCAATTGCCACGGAGGTCGCACCGATGGCCGATCCCGTTCGTTTGCCCGTCATTGAGTACCCCGAGACGGACGGCAACCCGATGCCCGACGGCGATTACCAGGGAGACTTCTATCGCTATGCCGTCGATGCCGTCCGGGTGCACTTTCTACCCCGGCCCGAGGTGTACGTTACGGGCGATCACTTTATCTATCTCGAGGAAGGAAACCCCGGGAATCGCATAGCGCCGGACATGTACGTGGTGATGAACGGCGGTCATCGCATGCGCGACACCTACAAGCTTTGGGAAGAACCGGGCGGCGTGCCCGACTTCGTCCTGGAGATTCTCTCGCCGAGTACCTGGCGGTACGATCTGGGCGCCAAGCGCGACCGATACGCCGCCCTCGGTGTCGGCGAATACTGGCTGCACGACCCGCATGGCAGATTCTTGAGCCCGGCGCTTGCCGGTTTTCGGCTCGTCGGAGACTCCTACGAAGCGATCACCGGATCTGAAACGGTCGACGGGACTTTGACGATCCACAGCACAACGCTCGGTCTCGACCTGTGCCTGCAAGGCGGAGAATTGCGGTTCTTCGATCCGGTGAGTGGTGAGTACCTGCTGAACAGGGCCGAGGTCCTGGCTGAAGTTCGGGCTCTCAAGGGTGAAGCTCGAGCGGCCCAGGAAGAAGCTCGCGCCGCCGAGGCTCGAATCGCCGAACTCGAACGCGCTCTCGCCAGCAGAAGGGGCGCCTGAATTCCACGCTTGCCGGCTGTGTCGGCGCCGGCCTTTATCGCGCTACCAAGGCTGCTGGTCGTTATCCGAACGAATCCGAGACATCCAACTCGTCGAACAGGGCATTTAGGCGCGTCGGGTCGATACCCGCTTTCAGGCCCAGCTTGCTTGTGGGTGTTCGAAATTTCCTGGGCTTCAAAGGCTTGGCATCTGCCAGAATGCCAAGCCTCAGCAACCGGTTGAGCGCGGCCTCGAAACTCGACCCTTCGCGCCGACGTATCGCCTCGATCTGTGCTGCCAGACCGTCCTCGATGGTTACTGTGGTTCGCATGAATGCATCATAAACACCAGCATTTTGACGTCAACGATGAGCGGGCGGCGCTTCCGACTACGCGCATCGACGGTTGACCGACCATTCGTGGTTGCTTGCATTTCTCATGGACCCGGGCGGACTGCAAGACCACGCTCGAGGCAAGCGATTCCGCGCCAAGCTGTATCGCCTGACCGATCAAACGACGCAATCGCAGATGCCTGGCCGATGCTGGTTTCGAACCCGGCGAGCCATTCGGTGAGGCGTATGCACCTACTGCATGCCGGTTCTCGGAGCCGGGTCGGAGGATCGATTCTCCGCGGAATCGAATTCTTTCTCGAGTTGCCTACCAGGGCTTGTTCAGCCCGACGCTGCGACGCCGCTCTTCCCAGGCTTTGTGGTCTGCGGTCTCTTGCCCGGTGCTCTGTCGGGTGAAGGGTAACCTCAGCAGGAATCCCCAGGCGGAAGGGCTTGCCAGCACGCGCCGGATTGCGGCCCTGGCATCTTTTGGGGAGATGAAAACCCGGGCGGCCAAGGTGCTGTCCGACGCGCTATCGACGATCAGTTCGTCGCCGTGTCGGCCGATGGCGCCTACCTGAAACTCGATATCCGCCAATTCGCTGACGACCTTCATAGCTTGCTCCGATCATGAACCAAATGCCGTGCAACTTTCGGATTACCCCTCCTTCTTCAGAGCACCGATTGCCTGTGCGGCGCCGATTCGTTGCCGGTGACGTGCCGGCATGTCGTCGGCCGTCATGCCGGCGGGCGGCATGAATTGTCCGCGCTCGTACAGTTGGGCGAAAACCTCTTCGACCGGCTGCATCTTGTCCGCCAGCGTGCGCGGCGGTTTGCCCGTCGGGAACTGGTTGGGCGGGTAGATGGGCGTGTCGTAGATCTGCCGGAAGCCCTCGGTGCGCACGTCGACCCAGCAGTTGTGGTTGCAGCGGGAGCGGTGCTCGCGCAGGGCCTCGATGTCGATGGGCGCGGCGATTACCTGCTCTTCCGGGTAGGGCGCCGTGCGCAGCATCATGCCGATGTAGTCGATGATGAACGAGTTGCCGGCACAGAACGCGCGGGGGTAGAAGTCGTAATCCACCGTGCCCCAATTGGAGCCCAGCAGGTAGCACATGTTGTCGTGTGCGCGTGTGCGGCGGGTGAAGGTCCAGAAATCCCAGGGTTCGGAAACGCCTTCGGCCTCCTGCAACGCCACCGGGTGACAGATCACCTCGCAGCCGTTGTAACCGAGCGCCCGCGACACTTCCGGCGTGCAGCCGTCGTGGCAGGTCATGGTGCCGAGCTTGCCGATGGGGGTGTCGATGACCGGGAACAGATCGCGGATGTCCGCGCCGAAGACTTCGCGGTATTCGTCGAGCAGGTCGTGGGGGCTGGTGCCGAGCCCGATGGAGGCGGGAATGTGCCACTTGTGGTAACGCAGTTCCACCTCGCCGGACGGGCCGATGATGAACGCCGTATTGAACCAGCGGTCCGGGAATTCCGGCACCTGCTCGACCACGCCGCCGCCGGCGATGTACAGGTTGTATTCCCTGGCCTTGTCGCCCAGCGCCTGCATTTCCGGGCCGTCGATGGCGATGGCCTTCTTCATGAAGCTGTCGATGCCGTGCTCGCCCTTGCCGGGGGTGGTGACGCCTTGCAGGAAGTATTCGGGAAGCACGGCCAGCCGCGCCGGCAGTTCCCAGAAATAACCGACCCCGAAGTCGATGAGGTTGAGCACGCGGTCGAGATTCCGCTTGATGTCGGCGCGGTCGCTGGCGACGCGCACATGGGGCTGGATGACCAGCGCCGTGTACTTTTCTATGGGTGAGTGGCTCATCTGTGTTTCCTTGACGGGAAGTGACTGCGCATCCATGGGGGCCTCGGGTCGATTCGGTTGGTGGGTTTACCAGAAGTTTGCGGGCTTGATGCCCATGTCGTCGAGCATCACGTTGGCGGTAATGGTGCCCATGGCCGAGATGCCACCGCCGGGGTGGCAGTGGGGCCCGGTCATGTACAGGTCGCGCACCGGAGAGCGATAGTGGGCGTAGCCCGGGAACGGGCGGAAGCAACCGAGTTGCGACTCGATGCGTTCGCCGCCGTTGGTGGTGCCCTCGACAAAGCTGGGGTTGGCGGCCTCCAGGTTTTCGCCGGTGTGCACCGCCAGGGCGAGGATGTTTGGCTCGTCCATGTTCGGCGCGTAGCGCTTCAGCTTGCCGAGCAGCACGCGGCGCGTGTAATCCTCGCCGATCTCCGCCCAGGTCTCTCCGGAGGCCAGCCAGTTGGAGACAAAGGTATCGAAGATGAGCGTGTGCTTGCCTGCCGGCGCTCGCGTCGGGTCGAGCAGTGTCCAGCAGGCGCTCCACAGGAACGGGTCGGTGGGGGCTATGCCCATGGACAACTCCGCGTAGTAGCGCGTCATCTGCTCCATGGAATCGACGATGCGATGAAAGGCGCAACGGCTCATGTCCTCGCCGTTGGCGAACTGCGGTGGCTCCTCGAGGGCGAGGTGGCCCCGGCACACCGAAATCTTGCCGAAGCTGTAGCCCCGCACCATGTCCAGAAAGTCTTCCTCCAGATTGCTTTCGTCTAGCAGTTTCAGGAAGGTCTGGCGCGGTTCCAGGCCCGAGACCACGGCCCGGCGGGCGCCGATGCGGCCCTGGGTTTCGGTGTCGACGCCGCTGGCCTTGCCGTTTTCGACCAGGATCTTCTCGGCCGCGCAGCCGGTGAAGACGCGCCCTTCCCGGGCTTCGATGTAGCGTGCCATGGCGTTCGGCAGCATCTGGCTGCCGCCTTCGGGAATGGCCTGCCCGTAATGGTGAATGGCCGGAATCATGATGTAGAAGGATTGCCCGGCGCCGCCCTGGTCCGGCAGGATCTGCGGGGCCAGCGCCCAGTTCATGAGCACGGCGCGCACGAAATCGTGCTCGAAATAGGTTTCCACCCAGGCGCGTGCCGACATGGAAAAGTCGCGCAGCCGGCGCATGCCGACCTGGGTGGTCTCCAGGGCGCGGGGGAGGGCGCTCGGGGGGGATGGCGGGGAGAAGAAGCCCTTGACGAAGCCTTCGCGGATCGTTTCGAACTCGTCGTATACCGAGCGATAACGCCGGGCGTCCAGGGAAGAGTAGGCGGCGATGGATTCGCAGGTGCGGTCGATGTCCTTGTGGATCACGATTCCCGGGCCGCCGTTGCAGTCCGGGTGGCCGGTGATCTGGTCCTCGGGCTCGATGTATTTGAGACCGTAGCGCTCGAGTTCGGGCTGAATGCTCTTGAAATCGGCGTTGCACTGAATCCAGACGTGGGAGGAGCCGTACAGGTCGTGCTTGAAGCCGGGCAGCGTCACTTCCCGGGTGACGGCGCCGCCGCCCACCCAGCGGTTGCGTTCGACGACGCAGACCTTGAGGCCCTCGCGGGCGAGAACGGCGCCGCAGGCCAGCCCATTGACGCCGGCGCCGATGACGACGACGTCGAATTCGGCATTCACGAGCCGTTACCCGACAGGGCGATGCCCCAGGCCGACAAGCCGTCGGTATCCGGCAGCCATTCCCGTTTCGGCGCCCAACGGCATGTTCGGTCGCGTATCCCGACTTCTGGCGGGGGGTTCGTACCCTGCGCAGCCGGGCGCCGGCCCTGTCGCCAGGACCGCGCCAGCCATTGCGTCAAGCGCGACAGTGCACGGCGTTGTCACCGAAGCGAAGCCTGCTACTCGCCGAATCGCGTCGTCCAACTGATTCTCACCCAGGCCGGGTGCGGTTGCACCACGGTGCCGGTCTGGGAGAAGTCTTCCGCGGCGAGGGTGTAGTCCTCGTCGAAGAGGTTGTCGACACTCAGGTTCAGGTTGTGATTGTCCCAGTCGAAGCCGGCCTGCAGGTTCACCAGCGTCACGTCGTCGGCAACGTAGGGGAACTCGGGCCGATCCTGGTGAGCGAATTGGGCGGTGAAGCTGTCCCGGTAGATGATTTCGGCGCGCAGGTAGGCATCCGCGGAGCCCACCTGCCAGTTGAATTGCCCGTTGGCGCCGGCAGTCCATTTCGGTGCGTTCGGCAACGGCTGACCGCTGACATCGCCGAATACGGAGTTCTTGAAATCCTTGAATTCGGCATCGGCATAACCGGCGAATGCGCCGAGTTGCAGGTTTTCCCCGACCAGGGACTGCACGGAGAACTCGAAACCCTTCGACTCCGCCTCTTCGGCGTTGTTGACGCGGCTGTCCGGCTGCGGCCCTCCCGCGCAATCGACGCCTTGCGGGCTGTCGAACGGCACCAGTTCGCCGCTCGCCAGCGGGCAGACGAACCGGTCGAGGCGCACCTGCATGTCTTCCCACTGCGTCAGGAACAGTGCCAGTTCCGCATAGGTACGGCCCTGGTTGAAGCTGCCTTTCCAGCCCCACTCGAAACTGCTGACCCGTTCCTTGTCGAAGAAGGAACGAGAGTCGCCGGCCGCCTCCTCTCCCGCAGCGGCGGCGCGCCCATTGAACTCGGGGGTTACGCGTATGCCTGCCGCACGGTATCCGCGAGACCAGGTGAAGTACAGGTTGTGGTCTTCCCAGCCGGCCCAGCTGAGTCCAATGCGCGGCGAGAAATCGGTGCTGTCGTTGGTGCCGGAATTGAACGCGTCCTGGGCGTAACGGCCGCCGGATACGAACATGCCGCCGTCGCCGGTCTGATAGATCGGCAACGGGTGCTGATCGGGCCTGAGTTCGCAGCCGGGGAGCAGCGGCGCCGGTACGCCATCCACGACCGGCCGGGTGCCGCAATCGAAGGAGGCGTAGGTGTTCTCCCACCATTGTTCGTCGTTGTCTTCGGAGTACCGGCCGCTGAACGACAGCGTCAGGTCGTCGACGATCTCGTAGGAAAGGTCGAAGAAGAGCGCCCAGCCGTCCCGTTCGACGTTCTGCTCGTTTTCGTTGGGCCGGTCGCCGGGTGCGGCGATGCCGAGGCTGGTGAATCCCGGAAAGACGTCCTGACCGGCGACAATGCGGTTGTCGACGTTGAACCGGTCGTTGTAGACCAGGCCGCCCACGGTCCAGTCGAAGGCGCGTCCGCCGATTGCCCAGTCGTTTGCTGAATTCAGCCGCACTTCCTGGCTGAAGGACTCGGCGTCGTAGCGGTTCCAGCGGTTGAAGATGTCCCAACCGGAGTTGTCGAGGTCTTCGAACTGCTCGAAATCCGACCGCTGGTTGCCGGTGATGGAGGTGAACGTAAAGCGCTCGGCATCGTACTGGACGCGCAGAATGACGAGGCTGTTCTCGACTTCCTGGAAGGTATCCTGATCTTCGCAGTTGTACCGGTCGTTGCCGTTCTGGAAGAAGATCTCGTCGCCCAATCCGCAGGTGCTGACCGGGTCGGTGGTGCCGCTGGCGCCGGGCCCGAAGTTCAGAAAGCCGGCCGGCCGCTGGCCGGTGGGGATCTTGCCGAGGTTGCCCTGGTCTTCGCGGACGATCTGTCCGGAGAGGTCGATCGTCCAGTTTTCCGGCTGCCAGCGAATCGCGAGCCGTGCGTTCACGTCTTCGTAGTCTGAATCGTTGCCGGTGTGGCTCAGGTTCTGTACGGCGCCGTCGCTCTGTTCGAAGGCGATGCCGCCGCGGACGAACAGGTCGTCACTGACGGGCACGTTGCCGACCGCGCCGACGGTGTAGGTCTCGAAGCTGCCGTAACCCACCCTGACCCGGGCCATGGCGTTCTCGTCCGGCTTGCGGGTGACGATGTTGACGGCGCCGCCGGTCGCGTTGCGCCCGAAGTAGGTGCCTTGCGGGCCGCGCAGAATCTCGATGCGTTCGATGTCGTCGAGCGGCGGGTTGGCGGAGCCGCTGGCCACGGAACTGACACTGAATTCGTCGACGTTCATGCCGATGGCCGGGCGCGACTGGATGATGCGCTCGTTGCCGCCGGCCGTGAGATCGCTGATGCCGCGAATCGAAACGTCGCCGTTCTTGGTGCCCTGCTGGTCGTTCTCGTTGAAAGTGACGTTGGCGAGCCGCTGCACATAATCGCGCGCACCTCGCATGCCGGAGCGCTCGATCTGCTCGGCGCCCACCACGGTGATGCTGATCGGCACGTCCTGCAGGTTTTCTTCGCGCCGCTGGGCGGTGACGATGACTTCCTCGATGGCGCCGGCGGCGGATTGAGCTTCCGCCAGTGCCGCGGGCGTGAAGGCAGCCGCAATCAAGCCCATGAGCAAGGCTGTGAATGGAGCCGCAGGGCTCCGCAATCGGTAATCGAACATGGTATCCCCCTTTGAGCCATGCAGGCGGGTCGCCGCATGCAAACCCCTAACCTACTATTTGCAGTGGCTCGGTTCAACCGTCGAATCGGTGCTTCGTAGCGAAATAGAGCCGTCTCCGTTGGCCTGCACCCGGCCCGTCGTTGCGGCGAATCCCCTCCTTGCTGATACTCTGCGCCGTTGTTGTTACACAACCCACTTGCGCCGAAGTGCGCGATGGAGCGACATGTACAAGGAAACAACCTGCGGGGCAGAGGATCAGGCCGCAATCGTCGCAACGAACCGGCCGGATTGCCTGAACGCCCGCACAAACCGCATGCCGGCGGGGGTTCGACCCGCGCTGGCCGCAAATGGAGAGCGCCGATGTCCGAAGTGATTGCAACCGATCTCGACAACTACGACTGGCAGGAACTGGTGAACGGTCTGAACCGCTACCTGCGGCTGCGCGCCACGCCCGTGGCGATGAAGCTGTTTGCCACCGAGGAAGAGATGATGGCCATCCCCCGCCTGCGCCGCCCCAGGGCGATTCACGCCACCGACCAGATCGTCGGCCAGGCCTGTCGCAACGGCTGGACCGTCGGCATCACCGCCGACGATCTGGTCGGCGCCCAGTGCAGCACGGTGATCGGCCTGCACCCGCGCAGCCCCGAGTGGCTTTCCGGCGACCGCATGGCCGGCGTCTGGTACGCCGACCAGGAAAATGCCAGAGCCCATCAGGAAGCCATGGATGTCGTGCCCTACGGCACCTACCAGGCCATGGCCGTGAGTCCGCTGGCCAGTGGCCGGCTCGATCCGCCGGACATCTGCCTGATCTACGCAACGCCCGCACAGATGATCCTGTTCATCAACGGGCTGCAGTGGACCGGCTACAAGAAGCTTCAGTGGGGCTGCGTCGGCGAATCCGCCTGCGCAGACTCCTGGGGTCGAGCCCTGGCCACCGGCGAACCGAGCCTTTCCATACCCTGCTTCGCCGAACGACGATACGGCGGCGTCATGGAAGACGAACTGCTGATGGCGCTGCCGCCGCGTTATCTACCCAAGATCCTCGCCGGCCTGGAAGCGCTGTCCCGCAACGGGCTGCGCTATCCCATCGCGCCGTACGGCGTGAACAACGACGTCCGCGCCGGGATGGGGGTCAGTTACGGGTAGGGCGCTCGCAACGCCAAATTGCGGATTCCTCAGTCTTCTGTCGGAGTGGTTTGCGTCGAAAGGACACGTGGCAATAGGCGTCGATCCCCGCCCGTGCGGGGAACACAATCCACATGGCCAAGGCGCAACGCTGGCAACAGGTTCATCCCCGCGTGTGCGGGGAACACCACAACGTAGCCGACCAATTCGTCCGCGTGACCGGTTCATCCCCGCGTGTGCGGGGAACACGGCGGTTCCTCCGGCAGCGCCCAGTCGCCCTCCGCTTCATCCCCGCGTGTGCGGGGAACACGGCTACATCGTGCCTAATCATCGCATGGGCGCGGGTTCATCCCCGCGTGTGCGGGGAACACGCTTGAGGAAACCGACCTACGCGTTACCAGCACGGTTCATCCCCGCGTGTGCGGGGAACACTCGAAAATCCGGTCAAACGAATCGTCGCCCGCCGGTTCATCCCCGCGTGTGCGGGGAACACCGCGGCGAGTCCGCGCCGGGCCCGTCGAATAGCGGTTCATCCCCGCGCGTGCGGGGAACACGGGCGACGAATATCGGCGGTGGCTCGGGCCGACGGTTCATCCCCGCGCGTGCGGGGAACACCCTCGATTCGATCATTCAATGGCTCTCGCTGGCGGTTCATCCCCGCGCGTGCGGGGAACACCCGCCCGCCCCGAATTCCGGTGCGTAATTCGGCGGTTCATCCCCGCGTGTGCGGGGAACACAGAGATTCCCACGGTCGCGCCAATACGACCACCGGTTCATCCCCGCGTGTGCGGGGAACACGCGCCTGCCGTGGGGAATCCCTGGATGGCGATCGGTTCATCCCCGCGTGTGCGGGGAACACTCAAAAATCCGATCAAACGAATCGTCGCCCGCCGGTTCATCCCCGCGTGTGCGGGGAACACGTGGGCGCGCTCAGCGGGATCGCGCTCGGGACGGTTCATCCCCGCGTGTGCGGGGAACACGTCTACACCGACGCGGAGCGGGAATTGATGCCAGGTTCATCCCCGCGTGTGCGGGGAACACGGGAGCGCAATCACTATCGCGTGACTCACCCCGGTTCATCCCCGCGTGTGCGGGGAACACCCCAGACGAGCCTATCTGGCGAGATAGGCTATCGGTTCATCCCCGCGTGTGCGGGGAACACAATAATGTCGTCCATGTTGTAGGGGGGGCGTTCGGTTCATCCCCGCGTGTGCGGGGAACACTGCAGCGTCACGCCCGCCTTTCGGTTTTCCCGCGGTTCATCCCCGCGTGTGCGGGGAACACATCGGCCTGCTTCCCGTCGCTGCCGGCAATGACGGTTCATCCCCGCGTGTGCGGGGAACACAAATGGTTTTTCCGCGACGGCAGCTCCGCGACCGGTTCATCCCCGCGTGTGCGGGGAACACCGCCTCATTCGCCCGAGCGACCGGATCACCCCCGGTTCATCCCCGCGTGTGCGGGGAACACAGGCTGTCTCTGGCTGGAGTCCAGGGACTCGCCGGTTCATCCCCGCGTGTGCGGGGAACACGGCAGACCATGGAATTTGACGATTTCCTCGACCGGTTCATCCCCGCGTGTGCGGGGAACACTGATTGATGTCACATCCCAACGGTCGCGCAGCCGGTTCATCCCCGCGTGTGCGGGGAACACATTTCCGTTTCCGCCGTGTCTTCAATCGCCGCCGGTTCATCCCCGCGTGTGCGGGGAACACGATTACTTCGCGAGTCAAGGCGAACCAGAGGACGGTTCATCCCCGCGTGTGCGGGGAACACAGCGAATTCGCTACCGAAGCACTAGATTACGCCGGTTCATCCCCGCGTGTGCGGGGAACACCGCTCCAAAAGGCGATGACGAGGTTCCTACGGCGGTTCATCCCCGCGTGTGCGGGGAACACACCGTACAATTCGTTGTGAAGGCGAATAGCGCCGGTTCATCCCCGCGTGTGCGGGGAACACTGGCAGCCGGTTAACAAGACCGAACTCGATTACGGTTCATCCCCGCGTGTGCGGGGAACACTCATCAATTCGATCACCGACGACAACACCCTGCGGTTCATCCCCGCGTGTGCGGGGAACACTTGCGCTGGCGTCAGTGTACGGCGCAGATCGACGGTTCATCCCCGCGTGTGCGGGGAACACCGGAAACGCTGACTTTTTCGGATTCCTTGACGGCGGTTCATCCCCGCGTGTGCGGGGAACACCCGACCTTGATACCAGTTACGATTTCATGCGCCGGTTCATCCCCGCGTGTGCGGGGAACACGAATCGACACCGACGGTCAGGAAATCGTCAGCCGGTTCATCCCCGCGTGTGCGGGGAACACCCGGCCGTCGCTGTTGTGCAGGGTCCACCTCACGGTTCATCCCCGCGTGTGCGGGGAACACCAATACAAGCACACCAGCAGCGGCAACCAAGCCGGTTCATCCCCGCGTGTGCGGGGAACACCTAACTGGACAGGACAAGCGCCGATTCGCGTTCGGTTCATCCCCGCGTGTGCGGGGAACACGATCAACGGCGGCGGAACCGACCCCGCGATACTGGTTCATCCCCGCGTGTGCGGGGAACACTAGCGGGGCTTTTTTTTGCCCGCGCGTGCTACCGGTTCATCCCCGCGTGTGCGGGGAACACACAGCGAATCGGGCGCGCTGCCTACTCGACTACGGTTCATCCCCGCGTGTGCGGGGAACACGACCTGGCGGCCGGCGAAAAACCGAGCAACGACGGTTCATCCCCGCGTGTGCGGGGAACACTTTTGAGGAATGGCCTCGAAAGCTAACAGCGGCGGTTCATCCCCGCGTGTGCGGGGAACACTGTAAGGAAGCTATAATGAACCTGAAAGAGTACGGTTCATCCCCGCGTGTGCGGGGAACACTATGAGAACACGGCGCGTGTTTCACCGGGGTTCGGTTCATCCCCGCGTGTGCGGGGAACACTTTGCCGAAGCGGATTAGCAGGATTTCGTAGTCGGTTCATCCCCGCGTGTGCGGGGAACACTCTTCCTGCAGCCTGCTGAGTCAGCTTGTTTTTTTCGCATTGCGCGAAGCTACGGGCTTATCCATGTCTTCTTCGGAGGATTTAGGGATGTGTCCTCGGATCACGTGTTCGTCGCGTTTGGAGAATTTTGAAACGGCGGAGCTGCCGGCAGAAATTGCACTACTTTCATTCCGTCCAGGTCTACTGGAGTTCGCCGGTTGCGCCCACAAGTGTCGAAGTCGTAGCCCGCGTCGTTAGCCGCCGCCCACGCGATGATCGCGTCTCCGTCCTCGATCTCGTCGATGACTTGATTCCAGATCATCTCGCGTGTGCGGCGCGAGTAATTCCCGACGTAAACACCGGCCCTGAGTTCGATCAGCCACACTGCCAGCCTGCCGCGAAGACGAGGTGGTGCGTTGTTAACGACGATGACCAACATCGCCGCTCGGGGACTCGGGGATGGCAATGGGCTGCGCTTCGTCCGGCGCGGACGGCGGTGCAAGCTCGCCGGCTGCCAGCATCTCCTCGATTCCGGGAATGAGCCGACTCAGCAACTTGGTCTTGCGGAACGTGTCTCGGCAGCGGCGACGAACCTCTCTGACGGGGTCCGCGACAGCGGGTGCAACGCCACGCTGCGCCTGGGCCGCGACCGCGAAGGCCTCGGGCACCACCGTTTCGAACTTGTAGATGTCAGCTACATCGTAGACAAAGGACTGCGGCTTGCCGGTGTGCAGGAATCCGACTGCTGGCGCATAACCTGCAGCCAGCACTGCCGCCTCAGACAGTCCATAGAGGCATGCCGTGGCTTGGCTCAGGCAACGATTTGGCAAGTCCGCTACCTGCCATTCGGCAGGGTCGTATCGGCGCCCCCGCCACTTGACGCCGTGCTGTTTTGCCAGCGTTTCGTACAGACGCTTCACGCGGGCGCCTTCTATTCCACGTAGTTGATCCACGGAACGTCGTTGCGGAGCAGGTTCACCAAAGCGCATCGCATACATCTTTCGGACCACCTTCAGGCGTGCGTCCGGGTCGAGCGCGAGGCGGGCCTGATGCAGCAGTCTATCTGCGCGGGCACCTCCCGGCTGGCCTGCGGAATAGAGCCTGACCCCGGCCTCACCAATCCAGACGAGAAGACAACCGACACGCGCGGCGAGGCTGACGGCTGCGTGTGAGATGCGTGCGCCCGGTTCGAGCATCAGGCACGCAAGCCCGCCCACCGGAATGTGGGTGCGCACGCCGTTGCGGTCGACCACAACGAAGGCGCCGTCCAGAACGTCCAGACGACCTCGTTCAACGAATAGAATCGAGGCGCGATCTTTGATGGGGATCGGCCGTGGCGGGGCGATTCCGGTCGCCCTTTTCATACACCATCCGGATTGAGATAAAAGGTCACGCGGACGAAACGATTGTCCACACTGTTTTCCAGTTCGGGCTCGGTGTCGTTGAAATCGCGCATCGCTCTCTTCATGACCAGCCAGCCCCGGCCGCGCATTTCCATGAAACCCATGGCAGTCATGTAATTTGCCATCGAATCGTTGCGGGTCTTTGGGTGGGCTCCGGCGCGAACCTGCTCGACCGTCACATGATTTGGGAGGGTGCCGGGACTGGTGACGACCACGCGGTCTGAGAACACTTCCAGCAACGACTGCGACCCCGTTATAGCGTAGTCACGGTGGATTGCTGCGTTGACCAGAGCTTCACGCAGCGCGGCGCGGGGCAGGAGGTGTCTGTCCTCCCGCACAAGGCGCTGGTAGGACTCGAAGTGGCCGAGCCCCTGAAACCAGCCGACAGCGCGGTTCACCTGCTCGTCGAGCCGGCCTCTTCCGGGGGCAACCTGTAGCACTTCGGACGCCCTGTCGTCGCCCGAGTAAGCCACGCATTCAATGCGGAAGTTCTGCGTCTGCGGATAGCGCTGCGGGTGCTTGCCGAAAGCGAGCACGCCGTACAGCGTTCCCCGCGTTTCGCCGCCAAGGTCAACCAAAACGCCCCGGTTCCGCAGATCGTCCAGGGTGTTTGGTTGTGGCTCTTCCTGGGTCTCGAATCCCATCCGGTCGAGGTACTCTAGAAATGCATCCAGGTCGATGTGGCTTGCTGGCGCCCCTTGGATACCGCGTTCCTCGGTCACTATGTAGCCGAACGTGTTGTAAAGATCCTGAAGCTCGGTTGGGCTCGGTTCTACGCTGCTGCGCGCGCGTCGCGTCCAGACTCGCCCGTGGTGGCTCAGCGGTTCGAAGCCCCGCTGACGAGGCACTTCGATCCAGTGCACCCAGTGTCCCGCCTCATGGTGACTGCCGGTGCGGGCGGATATTGGCTGGCTGCAACCAGTCTGCAGGAATGACGTGAGGCGCTCCTTGAACCTGTCCGGGTCCTCCCGGACACCAGTGATTTGGCCGTCGTTTTCTACGCCAAGGACGAGGACGCCTCCTTCGGCGTTCGCGAACGCGCAGATGGTCTTGCCGATGGCCGAGAGGTCGCCGAGTCCACGCTTGAACTCGGTGGTTTCATCTTCGCCCCCTTCCAGGCGCTTGAGAATCTGCAGCCATTCCATGGCAGCTACGGGTACCTGCACTTGTCGTACTCGACTGCGGCCACATTGAACCGGTGCGCGATGTCATTCAACGCCCCAGGCGAATCGGCGGTCCCGCTGATTCCGCTGGGCTGTCTCGCTCGACGGTCGGGACATTCGTTGTCCGCGTGGATGTGGAGATCCATCTTGCACGATCTGGCTCCCGCGACATCCGGATGCCAACTGGTGATCGCTTTGCGCTGAACGGTCACAAAATGGCGCCTCACAAGCGTGGGGCTCGCCGGATCAGCATCAGCCCGCAGCCGTAAGCCTTTGCCGCGCCGAATCCGCGGGCGAGAGCCGCCACGAAGTCATCGGGTTCGCTAACAGTCAATAGCCCGTCGAGGTCCAGCGTCGAGAACACCATAGGCGAGGCGCTCTTGCGGGAGATTCGGTGACGATCATAGCCGTCTACGCGTACTTCGTCCCGGCCAATACGAAATCCGGCTCTCTCTCCCTGTCGTTCCAGCCAGGCCAAGCCCTGCTCCCGAACGAGGGCGAGGCGACGGTCCGCGCGTTGTCCTGAGGGGTGCGAGCGCAGTGCATCCATTACCACGTCATGCTTCACCGATCGGTTACGTGCCGGGTCGCGGCGTCGAACGACGGGATTGGCGCGCAGGGAGAACAACAGCCGGTCGTTGGGCTCGAGCGCCGGCGCGAAAGGCTTCGGCTCGTCGATTACGAAGAGGTCGTGGTGGTCTTCCGGTGGGCGGCGGGAAAGTGTCAGAAATACCCCCGCGTCCTGTTGCCGCCAAAGGAAGTCGCGGCGTCGTTCGGCGCTGTCTGCAAACAGGGACCAGACCAGATGGTGGCCGGGTTGGCGCGTAGTTCCGCCTCGGCCTGACGCGCCGAGTAGTAATGGCGCCAGAGCGCCTGCAGCGGCGTCGCGCCGGAGTCGGACTCGCGTAAGCCAGAGCACAGCTCAACCCTCTCGCTCTTCGGGCATGAGCACTCCTTCGAGGCGCTCGGCGAACTGCCAGCGTGCCCGGCTGGCGACTGCGTCGCGGCGGCGTTCGACGCGAGTGCCTGAAGGCGCTCCTACCGCGCCATGGTCGAAGGCGATTTCTCTAGCGGAAACACCGGGAACTTCCACGCATTCCAGGATTTCCTGTTCCAATTCGTTTCTTTCTCGGGACTCGAACGCGGTCAGTACATCATCGGCTTCGACGACGGTTGGATGCAAGGGAAGACCGGGTGGTGCGGACTTGCGTCCGGCATACAAGGTGAAATGCGGATGGCGCAGCGCAGTAACAAGAGCGTCGAGGTCGACGGCGCTTTCCGGGCGCGCCCACAATGCGACCGTAAAGCAGGCATCCGTGCGCCACTCCCGGCGCGACTGCACGGTGTGAAGATCCGCTGAGCGTAGTTCGTCGCGTCGGGTCGAAAACCTACGGCCCTTGCGCGCTTTCGGAGTCTGAGTTGTGTGATAGTCGACAAACGGCCGGCCGACGGCGTCCGTCCTTACCGCATAGTGCAGGTCGGCATCGAGCCTCAGATGACCTTCCTCGTCGTCGCGCTCGATGCCCTTGGCTGCGGCGACGAGCCCGAGTATGGCGGAGCGGCCGGGCCGCGCCCAGCCCATGCGGTGCTCGCCGACCGCGATCTCGCCAAACGACGCCATCGGTGCATAAAGCGTGAACAAGACAAAGCGCATGGCGTCAGTCCTCAGCAGTCGCGAACTCAATGAGTGCCTGCAGAGTTCCGTCGCCGTTTTCCACGTTGACTGCGTAGCTGTTCTCGGCGCACGGACCATATGCGACATCGAGCCGGTCACGAAATTGCTCCAGGGCGCCAATTGACTGCGCACCTTGGTCTTGGCCTCGGATGGGCTTGAGGAATGCGGCCGATAGGCTACGCGGCTGGGCTGTGCCCTTTTCCGCCAAAACGTAGAGCGCGCGTGCCCGACTCGCGAAGCTTGCTTGCTTGCCGCGCGGCGCTACCGTCGCGGCTGCTTCGACAAGGGCAGCGACGCTGGCCTTTTGCAGTGTGTCGTTGCCATCGAGGTTGCGCAGTAGAAGGTCGAGATCGATACACACATACAGGTAGAAGACGCCGGCCCCCAATTCCTGCACACCCACGAAACCGGCGCCGGCGTCGTCCGGCTCGTCGCGGGATTTGAGGTCGTCGACCGCCGTGTAGTAGTCGTCCTCCGCAATGGCGCGATGGGTCGTGATGGCATGCGCCACCTGGACAGCCGCTTCGCGGTTGAACTTCGGATTGTCGGCAAGCATCCGTCCGAACATGGCAACATCTGCTGCGGTATCTGCCTTGAGCAATAGATCGTCGGCTTTGATTGCCTCCGCGATGTCGCCCGCGAGAGCTTTGTCAGCAAGCTCGAATGCGCGCTTCCTTTCGTTTGGCGAGATGAAGGCCAGCTGTTCCGTGAAAGTTGGGTTCTTGTCGTCTTCCTTCTTGATTTTGCCGAAGACGCCCGCAAGCTCTCGCGCCGTTTCGAGTGCCTTCTCCTCAGACATGCCTCTCCCGATCAGATAGTCGTAGACATCCTTGCCAATGCGTTGCGTGCGATCTGCCAAGTGGCCGTCAAGGCGTGCGGCAAAGGCGCTGGACGTTCGCCATGCACGCTTCAGGCTCTGCGAGGACACGCGCAATCGCGGCACGCCGCCGAAAACCACGCCCTTGGGTCGCCCCGTATCGTCGCGATTCAGGTTCGACGGCCCGTATGGGGTGAGCAGATGAAGCTGAAGAAAGGTTGTCATGCTCGGATTCCTCTGGTCATTGGGCATTTCGTGCCGGATCTGGTCGATGGGCGGGACCGTCGGCAGGGGCGCCGGAGGCAACGCCGTAGTAGTCGAAGATCCACTGCTTTCTGGTTCTATCTCCCCAGTAGAGTATGGCGTCGGACAGACTGAAGACATGAACTCGCCCTTTTGCCAGCCGCACTAGACGTCGCATGGCGTCGAGAAGCTCGATATCCCCTCGTGCCTGGAGGAGTCGTCGAAAGCGAACCTCGGACATCGTGGCGGACTGTTCGTCGTCGAGGGAACTGCGGCCGATGGCCCGTGCTACCGGCGTGTCAACGGTCTCTCGGACATGGGCAAGGATAGCTGCAAGAACAGCCACACGATCAGGGTGGTGGGGCAGCCTCTCGATAAGGCGAAGGGCATCCGGTTCCAGCATCGCCTCCGTTGGGGTCGATGCCCGGCGCAACCTTGCCAGAGCCGCTCGATGAGCGCCGGTCTGATGGGTGTTCTCGGGGTTCAAGCGCCGCCACCAATCGAAGGCGATGCTTGCTCCTGGTATTGCATGCGGCGACTCGGTCATGCTGCCTCCTGCTTTCGTTTACGCGCCCTTGCCGATAACGGCCGTGCGATACCAAGGTCGCCCTCGAACAATGCCTGGCCAGTCTTGCCGTGCCCGCGCAGGGCGATCGCCAATTGGAAGCGAGCCTTCACATGCCGGTGCATGGCGCGGTCCTCCAATCCGTCTAGAGAAGCAAATTCGTCGAACAAACCAAGCACCACACGTTCGAGAACCGGCGCCCAATCGCGGCGAGCGCCTTCGGCCGGGTCGTCGGCGTCAGGCGACCTGGCAAGCATCTCCAGGGCATTTCCGAGAGCGAGGTAAAACTCGGGCTCGGTGTCGCGGAACAGGCGCTCCGAGATGAAGCTGTAATCGCCGCGCGCATCTTTGGGCCGGTTGTGCAGCGCAGTCTTCACGGCGTTAGATAACAGCCTGCCTGCCGTGCCGGCCGCCGTCGTGATCTGCCCGATAAAGGCGGCGACTTGTTGGTGGGTTTCTCCGTCCAGTTGCCAGAGCGGCATTTCGCCTTCGGTCCAGGCACGGGCCTTCATGTTGTCCATGTCGTATCCGAATGCTACGAACCGCGTGGTAAGTGTATTGCGAGCGGGCACCCGACGGCCCTGCATCCAGTGACGCACGGCGCGCGCCGGCTCTCGAAGCCCGTCCTTGCTCCGAATGACAAGCCCTGGCCACGACCGATAGCTGATCGACCCGGGTTGGGGATGCACAGGAAGTGCGATTGCGGGTTTCGCCTTTTGCCGATAGTACGGGGTGAGGGGATGTTCGAAACCGCTGGAGTAGTTGATCCCGTAATTCTTGGTCCGATAACCGCCCGTGACAACCGAGTCATTGAACCCGGTCAGGTCGCAAGCGCGGTCCAGCGAATCTTCGAACACCAGCCGGATGCGACGCGGCATGCCCCAGTAGACTTGCAGGGGATGAACGTCGACAGGCGTTGTCTCTCGGCCGTGGGATTTGGCATCCGAGGTGCGGGTGTCGGCGAGCCAGGGAAACACTAGATTGTCGGCGCGATCGACCGTTTCCTGATCTGAGCGTTCGCGTAGCTGCTCGCGGCTCTCGACATTGGGCCACAGGCGGCCCCATAGAGTCCGGTGGTACTCCGGGTGATCGGCGACAATCAGGGTTGTCATGGGGCCGCCGCCGCGCAGGGAGGTACGATGACCGGTACCGCCTGACGGTGCGTAGCTGCAGAGCGTGTAGAGCGCCATGGCTGCAGCCGGGCGCCCCAATACAGATGTGCCGCCTCGCTTCACGAAGAGGTCGGCGTTGTGCTTCAGGGTCTGCGCACCGGGGGAGTCGATTAACAGCGCCGAAACGCCTTTGTCGGCGCCATCTGCAAGATCGTCCAGATCCTGCATGAAGCGGGGACCGGGGCCATCGAGATTGAACGCGTGGGCGATTCGCCGAAAATGCTCGAGGAGTGCCGCAGGCTGCGGTGGTTGTTGCCAATGCGCCTCCCACTCTGTCTCGCTTTCTGGAGGCGCCGCTGTGGAAAGCAGACCAATCAGGAACTCGTGGGCTGCGCCGTTGAAGTCCGGTCGCGGCCACGCGAAGGCAACGCATGGATCTTCGTGCATGTGCTCGGTGATTCGCCATGGCTGTATGGACTCGACCAGGCCGCTGCGACGACGGATCGGAAGCCAAGGCTCGTTTATCAGGTTGAACGGCATCGAAGGCGACATACTTGTTTATGGATATGTACTACGTACCCTAGCCTTATAAATACCGCTTGGCAAGTATCCCCGGCAGAGCGGGGAACGAGTGCAGTACTGCGTACGCTGCTGGGTTCATCCCGCGGGGCGGGAACTGTGGCTGCCGCTGCGAACTGCAAGCCCACGCTTCGGGTCGTAGGCGATTTTTACTGGCTGCGGATTGTCTCCCGACGACAAGGCGGTCCCGGCCCAGGCGCTGTCTCCGCCATTGCTCGTGCCAATCTGTCGGAGCAACACCAGGAGCTTTTCCGAGTCGTATCGAGACCAATCTGCCTTGGCCGCGGCGGTTGCGTCGTTGTGGTCTGAATCCGCAGCCTCTGCACCTACCCGGCGTGCCGCGACCTTCACCTCGCTCAACTGCCAGTGCCGATGCCTATCGCGTAGCGCGCCCTCGTAGTACGGCACGATTCGGTCATCGACAAAGCGGCCAAGCCGTAGTGTCACCTGCGGGTCGTCGTCCAGACGCGTAGGCGTGCGCTCATCGCTGCTCCATCGTCCCGCATCGCGAATGTAGCCGCCGTCGATGCCGAGAACGTTTTGTGTCGCCACGCTGCGGTCGGCCCCGGACCTGCCTTCCTGTGCCCAGAATATGTCCTGAAGACCGCCAGGAATGTCCGCTTCCGCGTCATCGCCATAGACGGCCTCGACCAATGCTCGCAGCCGACCCGGGCTCTCGATCCCACCCTCTTGCTCCAACACCCGGGCCGTCAACCACAAGCGAGCGTGGTTCGGATACACATAGGCTGCCCTTGGGAAACAGTCGGCGAACCAGGTTTCGTTGGGCTCGTCCACAGGCTGCGGCCCAACGATCAGCAATTCGGGGCTACCCGAACGTTCCGGTCGACGATGCCGCCAGAGCCTGCCGACCCGCTGGATGATCAGGTCTATCGGTGCAAGATCGGTGACCATGCAATCGAAATCGAGGTCCAATGATTGCTCGACGACCTGCGTAGCGACCAGTACCGTGCCGCGCCGGTCCGCCGGGGTTGCTTCCTTTCCGAACAATCTCAAAACACGCCTCTCGATGTCCAGTCGATCGCCAAGTGCGTAGCGCGCATGGAACACCAAGGGCGAAAGCCCGCGAGCGCCAAGCGCGTCGGCCGCGTCAAGAACATCGTCTACGCTGTTGCGCAGATAGAGAACAGCTTGCCCGGCCTGGGCGGCTTTCTCCACCTCCCGGTATGCGTCGTCGGGCGATCGCAGAAATCGGACCGGAACACGTCGTTCGCGACCGGGCTGGCTCCCAGTGTTCACCGACGACGTGCCCGAGGTTGTGCACACAGTTGCCAGGGGATAGTTCATCGCTGGATCATCGGCCATCCAATCGGCTGCGATGACTTTCCCAAACGCCGAGGTGAGTCGCGCGCGTGTATTCTGGGGAAGGGTCGCCGACAGCATCACGGTGGATCCACCAAGCCCCGCCTGAAACTCGATCAGGCGCTCCATCTCGCGCAACATGTAGGCGTCGTACGCGTGCACCTCGTCGAGAATGAGCACGCTACGCATGAGCCCGAGCAGCCGGAGGGACTGGTGACGAGTCGGCAGCACGGCAAGTAGTGCCTGATCGATGGTTCCGGCGCCTGCATCGGCCAGAAAGGCCCGTCTACGGTCATCGGCGAGCCACGCCGCGCAAGCCATGGACGCTGTGGTTTCCCACTCGCCTTCTGTTCCGGTGACGTAAGGGTGCTCCGGGTGCTGTTTTCCCATGGCCACGGACCGGAATCCATCGTGGAGGTCTCTCGCGCCGTGCGCCAGCGCAATGGACGGATTGGTATCGGGGGCGAACAACCGCCGGTATGCCCGTCCGAGTCGGTCGAACATGGCATTGGCTGTGGCCATGGTGGGCAGCGCGACGTACAGGCGGTCTGCGCGGCCGGCCGCCAAGAGCCTGTGCGCGAGCATCAGCGCTGCTTCGGTCTTTCCGCTTCCAGTCTCGTCTTCAATGAGAAACAACGCCGGCCCTTCCGGTAACTCGACGGACTCGGCCCAGGACTGCATTGGGGTCGGGACGATCTTGGCGTCGCTTTGATTGCTGACGGTAATCAGATCCTTGTAATCGATCTGTCGCGAGGCTGCTTCAGGCAGGATGCCCGCCTCCGCAACGGCCCGGTCGCCTTGCGCCCGCGCTCGGCACCAGTAGGCGTTCAGATCTGGCGCGGGCTCATGGTACGGAAACCAATCCTGGTTAGAGCCGATCCAGTCAGCTAGAACCGCCAGACCTGCGACCGAGTGGGATGCTCTACGTGCTCGCGCCTCGTCAAGAGTGGTGCACTCTGTCGAAGGCGCGAAAAGGGCTTGCACCTGGCCGAGAAACTCGACGGCGGCGTCGATTCCGATCTTGCCGAAGCTGGCTTTCAGCGTCTCGTGGACAGACGCTACGTCCGGCGGCGAGCCATGATGGCCCGTAACAGCAGAGATCAGGGGGCGCCAACTACGCTCGTTCCGTTCGATTCCGAACGCGGTCGGGAACTCGTCGAACAGCCGTAGGCCACCGGCGCCGTGGTCGTATCTCGTTGAGATGTCGGCCGCATCGTTTCCAAACAAATGCGGATAGTGGTCTGGTGCCTTCGCCTGGAATCTCTTGGCGAACTTTCCGACATCGTGCAAGCACAGGAGATGCCGAAGTATGGGCAGTGCGACCGATTCATCGAGGCCCAGCAATCCAGAGATGCGCTCCAGCAGACCTCGGTCCTTTTCCAGCAGAGCTTCTCCCACAGCCGCAACGTCGATGCAATG
This sequence comes from Candidatus Azophilus sp., assembly GCA_965221465.1. GTDB lineage: Bacteria > Pseudomonadota > Gammaproteobacteria > Pseudomonadales > Azotimanducaceae > Azophilus. The sequence continues at coordinate 2,172,813 of OZ244892.1, read as the reverse complement.
GAACACCAGGGGGTGCCAAGCTGCGCCCCGTAGCTGGTCGCGGGGCTGAGCTTTGCCCCAGAAGCTCAATAAGTGGTTGATCTGCATGTTCGTCAAAGTGTCGACCGATGCGAAAGATCGATGGCTAGCAACGCAGCATTCGTTCCGGCAGGAGTTTCGTCAAGCCTTTCCGGTTTGGTCTGATTACGAAGTCGCACCGTGGTGGTCTGTCGCCCTTATACTGCGGCGATGAAGTCGACCATTCCTAAATCGCTGAGCATTGTAGCGCTGGCGTTTTCGGCTGCCGCCGCCGCGACCGCGGCACCGACAAACATAGTCCTGATTCTCGCCGATGACCTCGGCTACGGCGACGTCGGCGCGTATGGCGCCCGGCTGATCGAGACGCCCCACATCGACAGGCTGGCGCGCGAAGGCGTTCGCATGACGGATTTCTATGCCAGCGCCAACGTATGCACCCCTTCGCGAGCCGGGTTGCTGACGGGTCGCTATGCGGTACGCGACGGCATGGCCGTGGGCACGGTGACTGTCGATGACACCCATGGCCTGCCGCCCGGTACACCGACGATTGCCGAATTGCTGCAACGCCAGGGCTACCGCACGGCCTTGATCGGCAAGTGGCACCTGGGGCATCACGAGGAGGCGCAACGGCCGAACGCCAGGGGGTTCGACCTGTTCCATGGCCTTCTGCATCCAAACGATGTCGACCAGCCCGTCCTGCGTAATGCGTCGGCAGTCCCGGAACCGCTCGAACAAAGCGGGTTGAACCGCCGCCTTACCCGGGAAGCCGTGCGATTCGTCGAGCGCAACGCACATCGGCCGTTTTTCCTGTACCTGGCGCATACGGCGCCACACATCCCGCTGGCGGCCTCTGCCGAGTTTGCAGGCAGCTCCCGGGCGGGCACATACGGCGATGTGGTTCAGGAACTCGATTGGAGTGTCGGGGAATTGCTCGATGCCCTGGCGCGGAACGGTATCGCGGAGAATACGGTTTTGCTCTTCACCAGCGACAACGGTCCGTTTCCGGAGGGAAGCACCGGCGGGCTGCGTGGCGGCAAGGCAACGGCCTGGGACGGGGGGTTTCGGGTTCCGTTCGTTGCGCGCTGGCCCGGACGAATTCCCGAAGGGCTCGACAGCGGCGCCATGGCGATGAACATCGATCTGTTGCCGACGCTGGCGGCCGTCGCGGGCATCCCGTCACCCGCAGCCCCCAACCTGGACGGACGCAATATTCTGCCCGTGCTGACAGGCGCTTCGCAGGAATCTCCCCACGAAGTGCTCTACTTCTTCAACCACGACCGGATTGCGGCCTTGCGCACCCAGAACTGGAAGATCGTGGTGCGGGCGGATTACCGCAACATCGAGCGCCTGCTGCCGGGGCGGGATATCAGGCTTTTGTTCGACATGCGCACCGACCCCGCCGAGCGATACAGCCTGGCTGCCCACCGCCCCGACAAATGGCGGGAACTGGAAACGCTGCTGCTGCGTGGGCAGCGGAAGTTTGCGGCGGCCGATTCAAACTTGCAGCCGTAGCGGCGCATCATCGTGCCTCGCATTGGTCGCGGTGCGCCGCAGACAGGAGATAACGGCTCTCGAACATCCGTGGGGGACTGCCAGTCCGGTTGCGTGCATGGGCGGTTCTGTGCGGCAGCATGTGTTCCGACTGGGTGTTACCAGCGTTCCGGCAGGCGTCTCGAGGCGTGAAACACGCGAAGAATTTCGATGCGGTTCAATCTGGGCCTGACGCGGTAGGGAATGATGTAGGGCGTACCCGGCGCAACCAGTTCCCGAGTTCCATGAATGCGGCCGGGTCGTCCCAGGGCGGGATTGTGCTGCAACCGGCTTACCGCTTGATTGATTCGCTGGACCAGGGCTTCCGCGGCCGCAGGGTTTTCGCCGCAGATGTATTCGGCTTCGTCGTCGAGATTTCGAAGTGCTTTCGCAAGCCAGCTAACCTGCACGAACCCCCCACTTGCCGAAGACTGCCGCGACATCTTGGTCGCTGGCGAATTCACCCCGGTCGGCTTCCGCAATCGCTTGCTCCGTTTCCTGAACCTGCCATTCGTTCAGGTCCACGAACTCGCGAATCGCTTGTGAAGCAAGGAAGGACTTTGATCGCTGCATCGCCTCTGCGAGGCTTTCAAGGCGCTGTTTCAGTTCCGATTCCAGACGAATGGTTACGGTAGCGGACATGGATCTCCCCGTTGGCAATCGATTGTGCACACTCTAGCACAGGTGATTACAAGGAACACGACGACCATGTGGCGCCCGTTCTAACGCATCAACCCGGGCAAGAACAGCACGATCCCCGGAAACAGCACGATGAGTGCGAGCCGGACGAGGTCGGCGATACCGTATGGCACCAGGCCCGCGAAGATTCTGCCGAGGGGGATGTCCGTAGCCAGGGACTTGACGACGAAAACGTTCATGCCGATCGGTGGCGTGATGAGGCCGATCTCGGCGACGATCAGCACGAAGATGCCGAGCCAGACGGGGTCGAAGCCGAGGCCGGTCAGCGCCGGGTAGAAGATCGGCAGCGTAAGCAACAAAAGGGAACTGCTCTCCAGGATGCAGCCGAGGGCCACGTAGACGAAGACCGCGGCGAGGAGCGCGGCGGTGGCGTCGAGGTCTGTGGCGACGATCCAGGCCTCGATCGCGCCGGGCAGTCCGGCCACGGTGACGAAGTTCGCGAACAGCAATGCGCCGAAGAACACCACGAACAGGTTTGCGGTGGTTCGAATCGTCTGCATCAGAATCTCGCGCATCGCCTTTCTGTCGAGTGTGCGAAGCGCGAGTGCGATGGCGATGGCTCCGAACGCGCCGACGCCGGCGGCCTCCATGGCGGTGAATACGCCCGCGTAGATACCGCCGAGCACCAGCAGGAACAGAAAGGCCACCGGCCAGACCGGCAGCAGGGCGCGCAACCGGCCGGGCCAGTCGGTGCGTTCGCTGGGTGGCCCGTAAGCGGGTTTCACCAGGGCGATCAGGCGCACGGCCACCAGGTACAACAGCACGCTGAGCAGACCGGGCAGCACGCCGGCGATCATGAGTTGCGTCAGGGAAACGCCGGTGATCAGCGAATAGAACACCATGCCGATGCTCGGTGGAATCAGCACGCCGAGGGTACCGCCCGCAGCCACCGAAGCGGCGGCAAACCCGGGGTCGTAGCGGCGCTCCCGCATGGCGGGCACCGAGATGCCGGTCATGGTCGCTGCACAGGCATAGCTCGAACCCGAAACGGCGGCAAACCCGCCACTGGCGGCGATGGTCGCCATGGCCAGCCCCCCGGGGCGATGGCCGAGGAAAGCATGGGCGGCGGCATAGAGATCCGCCGCCATGCGCGTGCGGCCGATGACGTTGCCCATGAGGACGAACAACGGCAGCACCGAGAAGTTGTAGTTGAGCGCCGCATCGATGCCGACCTGGCCGATCATGACGATGGCGGGGTCGAGGCCGCGCAGCACGATCACGCCGAGCACGCCGACCAAGGCCATGCTGAAGCCGATGGGCACACCGGCAACCAGCAAGACGAGCAGCAATGTCAGCCCGATGGCGAAAATCATGGGTTTTCTTGCACCTGGGGCGGCACGAACAGCCTCAGTGTGGTCAGCAGGGCGGCGAGGAGACAGAGCACACCGCCCAGGTATGCAAACCAGGCCAGTGGCAATTCCAGCATTTCGATCAACTCTCCCCGATCGCTGTAGTACTCGCCCTGCCAGAGAAACTGCAGACCGAACGCAGTCAGGCAAATCGCCGAAGCGCCTTCGACCAGCCGCTCGCGAGCCCGGGCGAACGGCGGTGGCAGTACGGCCTTGAGCAATTCGACCTGCATGTAACCGCGCATCGACGACAGCAGCGGCAGGCCCAGAAAGACGACGACGAACACCAGCGCCTGAACCAGCGCGTGTCCGCTGGTGACCGGCTTGCCGAGCACGTAGCGGCCGAAGACGTCGATCACGGTGACCAGCACCATCGCCAGGACCGCTGTTCCCGCTATCCAGACGAATGCGGTGGATGCCGTACGGACGAGGCGTTCGAGGCGCATGGTCAGCCGCCGGACGGCGCAGCAGCGGGCGCCGCCGAAACCGGCGCGGACGTGGGGTTCAGGCGCCCGAGTCGAGCGGCTTCGTGCCGCACCGCTTCCCGAAACGAAGCGAGGACGGCGGCGCCGTCAATACCGTTGGCGTTGGCATGCTCGACCCAGGTGTCGTCGATGAAGGCGGCCGCCGCCCGGAACCTCCGCTCGAAGTCTTCGCTCGGCGTGATGCGAACGATGCCGGCACGCTCGAGTTCCAGATTGGCATCCCGTGTTTTCTCGACGAATACTCGAGCTGCCCGGCGCGCGAAGGCCTCCCCGCACAGGTTCTGGATACGGCGCCGGTCTGCCGGGTCGATACGCTGCCAGCTCGCGTCATTGGCGACCAGATAGAAGCCACCCCAGCTCAAGCCCGCGCCGTCGGCGACGCGCGTCTCGTACTTGAGGAACGGGTACAGGTGCAGGCGCGACGTGCCGGTGGGGCCCATGCTGACGCCGTCGATGATGCCCCGGGACAGGCCGTCGTGGATCTCGGGCGCGGTGAGCAGCACCGGTATTGCGCCCAGCCGCTCGATCAGTTTTGCGCCGAGGTCGCTTGGCGCAGCGATCTTCAGGCCGCTCAAGTCGGCCATCTCGCGAACCGGTTTCTCGGTGGTATAGAACTGTTGCAGGCTGCTCACGTGCAGGGCCAGCACCTGCGTGCCTTCGAATTCGCCGGCCGGCGCCAGGTGTCTGACATGGGTGCGCCACAGGGCGACGGAAATCGACTCCGGGTCGCTGGTGCCGAGATAGGGCGATTCGTTGATCATCGTCAAACGGAAGCGGCCGGGGTTGGAACTCTGGTTGCCGCCGGCGAGGTCCACCAGGCCCGACCAGGCCATGTCGAAGTTGCGCCGGTAGCTGCCGAGCGGCGCCGTGCTGAACCGCACCTGCACCCGCCCCCCGGTCACCCGGGCAACGTCACCGGCCCAGGGTTCGAGAATCTCCGAGTGATAGAAGTGGGTGCGCGGGGCGACCTGATTGATGAGCAACACATGCTCCGCCGGTGCTGCGGATGCGCAAACTGCGACGCCTTGAACCAGCACCGCCGCGGCAAGCCGAGAGAGCGGTCTTGCAGGATTGTGGATAAGAGCCCTCAGCCCGGGAGCGCGAGGGGGCAACCCGCGCGTTTGCGCCCCAAGGTCACGCGCGGTGCGTGCAGCGGCGTTCACAGCAGGAAGTTGGTGACGGGTGCGGGCTAGAATTCGAGATCGAGGCATTCGAACAAGCCGACTCTGTTCGTGGGCAGTGCTTTCTCGTCCGGCCGGGGCATCGCGGCGTCAGTCGATTCGGGACCAGTCGAAAAGGATGCCCATGGCGTCTTCTCGGTGGTCGACGGCCAGGGCGTAGGCTGCAACGCAATCCGCGGGGGAAAACTCATGGGTGATCAGGCCGCCGACGTCGAAGCGCCCGTCGATCAGGGAATCGAAGAACAGTTCGTCGATCCGGCGTTGTGTCCAGCCGTCCCGGTCGTGGCTGTCGTGGGTTGCCTGGAGGGTAAGGCCCTTGGTCATCACGTCGGAGGTGAGGTGCTGGCGGTCGGGATAGCCGGTGTCGCCGAGCAGGATCACCTTGCCGAACCGCGCTGCCGCCGCCAGCGCGCTCGCAAACACCGCCGGGCTGCCGGTGGCTTCCACCACAATATCGGGACCGGCGCCGTCGTTCATGGCGCCGATGGCATCGAGTTGGTCGGTGATGTCGCCGCAAAGCGTGTGCGTGGCGCCGCCGCGCTTGGCATGGGCGAGGCGGTTTTCCGAGAGGTCGGAGACGGCGAGCAAGCCGACGTTTGCGCTCCGCGCCCAGCGTATCGCCATCTGCCCGACCGGCCCGGCGCCGATGATCAGAACCTGCCGGCCGAGGCCGAACGGCGCTGCCCAGGCCGCGCGGAAAGCCGTCTTGGCGAGACCGCACCAGCAGGCATCCCTGGTGTCCACGGCATCCGGAACCGGAGACAGCAGCGCTTCGGGCATGACCTGGTGCGAGCCGTGCGCCATGCGCATGTAGATGCGGTCGCCCGCCTGGAAATCCCGCACCGATGCGCCGACATCCTCTACCTCTGCCACGGCCTGAACGCCGGTTTTCAGTTGCGGGAAGCCGAATATCCGGTCGTAGTGGGTGCCGGGGTCGTATTTCCGGTTGAGAATCGAAGTCTCGGTGCCGATGCTCATCAGGCTGCAGAGCGTGCGCACCCGGACGGAATCGTCGGTCAGGGGGGGCAATTCGAACTTTTCCAGGGCTACCTGGCCTTGTTTCGGGAAGACGATTCGCTGGGGCATGGATTCTGCGTGGTCGCCTCGGGGCCATCGGACACTTACTATAGCCAAAATGATCGGAGGACGATGCGCGCAAGGGAAAGCGGATGGCTGTCGTATTGATCACCGGGTGCAGCAGCGGCTTCGGCCTGGAAGCGGCGCTCGCCTTCGCCCGCAACGGCGATACCGTAGTTGCCACTCTGCGCGATCCGGCGCGAGGCGGTTCGCTTGCCTCGGCGGCGCGGGCAGAGGATCTGGAACTCCACACCACACGCCTGGATGTAACCGAACCCGAGACCTTTGCTCCGGCGGTTCAACAGATAGTGGCCGCGCACGGCAGCCTCGACGTGCTGGTGAACAACGCCGGCATCAACCGCATCGGCGCCTTCGAAGACACATCCGAGGCGACCTTGCGCGAGGTAATGGAAACCAACCTTTTCGGGCCGTTGCTGCTGGCCCGGGCGGTGCTGCCGGTCATGCGTGAGCAGGGCAGCGGCTCTATCGTCAATGTCAGTTCCCTGTCGGGCATTGCCGGCCTGCCCGGCGATGTCTCCTATTCGGCCAGCAAGTTTGCGCTGGAAGGGGCGGTGGAGGCCTTGCGCCACGAGGTGGACCGCTGGGGCATCCGTGTGGCCTTGGTGGAAGCGGGCTTGCACGCGACGCGCATATTTGCCGACGCCCTCTCCGGGCCGCTGCCGATTCCCGAACACTCGCCGTATCGTCCGCTGATCGAAGCGCGCATGGCCGGCCTTGGCGCTCGTATCGACGAATCGTTCCACCCGCGCGCGGTCGGTGAACTCCTGGTGCGAATTGCCGGGTCGGACGGCAGCCGGCTGCGCTGGCCCGCAGACGAGGTGGCAGAGCGCGTGATGGCAACGATGCTGGCGCAGGACGACCGCGCGCGCGACGAGTTTCTGCGCGATGTCGCCGGCTGCGACTGGTGGAGCCGGGGTGAGGCGGGGCCGCCATGACGATCATCGAAGCGGACAACATCTTTGCTCTCTGTACCGTGCTGGCCGGCCTCGCCTGGTTCGGGCTCTGGGCCGACGGCAATCGCCTCGGCAAGACCACATCCGGGGTGCTCTGGGTCATCCTGGGCGGTGTCGCGCTGTCGAACCTGGGCGTGGTTCCCTTCAAGGCGCCGGTCTACGACTTCGTCGGCGGTTACCTGGTTCCCCTGGCGATTCCGCTGCTCCTCTACAAGGCAGACCTGCGCCGTATCCTGCGGGAAAGCGGGCCGGTGATCGTCACCTTTGCAATCGCTTGCGCCGGGACGGTCGTCGGCGCAATCGTCGGCTTCCACCTGCTCGATCTGGGCGAGATCGGCGCCAAGGCGGCCGGCGTCTACACCGGCGGCTGGACCGGCGGCGCGGTCAACTTCGTCGCCGTTTCTGCGGCCGTCGAGATGACCCCGGGCGAGGTGTCGGTCGCCCTCGGCGCCAGCAACGTGGTCAGCATCATGGCATTACTGGCGCTGATCGCGTTGCCCTCGGTGGCGCTGGTCAGGCGGCTGGTGCCTTCCCGCATCATCGAGGCATCGGAGCGGCAGAGGGCCGAAGCGGCCGACGACCGGCCGGACGCCCTGCGGATGAGCCACATCGCCGGCGCGCTCGCCCTCAGTTTCGCCATCTGCGCCGTCGCGTATGCGTTCGCCAGCTGGGTCGGCATGCCGAATTACGCCATCCTGTTCGTGACGGCGCTCACCCTCGTTGTTGCCAATGTGTTCCCGCAAGCTCTTTCCCGGCTGCAGGGCGATTTCGCCCTCGGCATGATCGTCATGTACCTGTTCTTCGCGGCGGTTGGCTGTGGAACCGATGCGTTTGCCTTCGTCGAATCCGCGCTCGACCTGTTCGTCTACTCGGTGATCATCCTGGCGACTCACCTGATCGTCGTGCTGGCTGCCGCCAGGCTGCTGAAAATCGATCTGGCGGAGGCGATCATCGCCGCGGGCGCCGCCCTGGTCGGCCCCGCGCCGACAGCAGCGATCGCCGCCGCGAGGGGCTGGAAAGCCCTCGTCACCCCGGGAATCATGTGCGGAATTCTGGGTTACGCCATCGGCACCTTCCTCGGTGTCGCCGTGGCGAAGCTGCTCATGTAGCGGCGCGCACCTGCGTGAACCGGCCGAGTACGAATCGGATACGCGCTTTCCGTGCCGTTGGCCTGCCGCTTGTTGTCACGGCGTTTCAAGCGATGGCTGCGGCGCCGGGCCCACCGACGAACCCGTTCGTGCAAGGCGCCACTGCCTGTCACGATGCCGGTGTCACGGCGAACACGCAGTTCCGCTACGCCGTTGCATCGTCGCGAAACGGCGAATCAACCCGTATCCGCGCGGGGCGAGTGCATCGACGCCCGCAGCAGAAAGCTGGTGACGGATGCGGGTCGAGCGCCCGGTCGAACCGCGCCGCCGGCATGGCAGGGCGTCGAGCGGAACTGCCGCCGGACGTCTGGCGCGGCGTGGACCTGTCTTATGTCAACGAACTCGAGGATTGCGGTGCCGTCTATCGCCGTGCGGGAGGAGGCATTGGCGACCCCTTCGAGATTCTGGCCGAGGAGGGCGCCAACATCGCCCGCTTTCGTCTTTGGCATACGCCGGACTGGACCGACTACGGCAACCTCGCCGATGTCATGAAGAGCACTCGTCGGGGCCGGCAGAGCGGCATGCGCATCCTTCTCGACTTTCACTATTCGGACGATTGGGCTGACCCCGGCGCCCAGCAAATCCCGGCAGCCTGGCGACATGCCGAATCGGACGAAGAACTGGAAGGGTTGCTTTACAACTATACGTTCGACACCTTGATGACGCTCCACGATCAGGGGCTATCGCCCGATTACGTGCAGGTCGGCAACGAGATCAACAACGGGCTGGTGCACCGGAATCCCGAAGCCGATTCCTGGGAGGCGAACCCGGAACGAAACGTCGCGTTGGTGAACGCCGGTATTGCGGCGGTGCGCGACGTAGCCGCCCAGACCGGTCTTCAAATCGGCGTGATACTCCACATCGCCGTGCCGGAGCACGTCGGAGTCTGGCTTGAACGTGCCGCAGCGAGCACCTCCGGCTTGGCCAACTACGACGCCATCGGCATCAGCTATTACCCAAAGTGGTCCCGATTCGATCTGGCCGAGCTGAAGCAGGCAGTGCAGCGACTTCGAAACACGTTCGAAAAGGAAGTCGTGGTTGTCGAAACAGCCTATCCCTGGACACTCGAGAACGTTGACGGCACGACCAACATACTCGGCGACGGCAGCTTGCTCGAAGGCTATCCGGCGATCATCCCAGGTCAACGCGACTTCCTCATCGATCAGATGGGTGCTGTCCTGGAAGCGGGAGGCCTGGGGATCGTCTACTGGGAACCCGCGTGGATTTCAACGTCGTGCAGGACGCGGTGGGGCAATGGATCGGCATGGGAAAACGCAACCTTTTTCGATTACGAGAACTCGGCGCTGCACGAAGGCGCGGACTTCCTGAGTTTCGATTTCGACGATCGGCTGCCGGTGCACATTGCCGACGCCAATCTTCTTGCCGCCATCGAAGAGGCTCTGGGCAAGTCTCCAGGCGATCCGATCAGCCGGGACGACATGAAGTCGCTCGTTGCTCTGGACGCCCGAGGGCGCGGTATCGTCGAACTGACCGGGCTGGAGTTCGCCACGAACCTGAGCACGCTGGATCTCGGCAACAACGCGCTCTCCGACATTGCGCTACTGGCTGATCTGCCGAGGCTGACGGACTTGCGTCTCGGCGGCAATCCGCTGGATGACGAGGCCGCTGCCGTAACCATCCCGGCGATGCGGGCCGCCGGTGTGCGGGTCCATTGGACGCCCCGGGAATTCGAGGCCTCGCACCGGCTGCCGCTGTTCCCTTCGGCTTCGAATTCGGTGCGCCAGGGCATTGCCCGAGTGATCAACCGTTCCACCGTGTCGGGCGAAGCCGACATTGCTGCCATCGACGACGCCGGAAACCGCTACGGCCCCGTGACGCTGTCCATCGGGGCCGGGCAGACGGTGCAATTCAACTCCGAAGATCTGGAATCCGGCAACGAAAACAAGGGGTTGCCGTATGGCGTCGGGCCCGGCCAGGGGGATTGGCGTCTGGAGTTCGATTCGGGTCTCGACCTCGAGGTGCTTTCCTACCTGCGCACCTGGGACGGTTTCCTGACGGCGATGCACGATGTGGCGCCTGCGGGCTCGAAAGGCTTCGATGTGGCCATGTTCAATCCCGCAAGCAACGCCAACCAGGTGAGTTCGCTGCGGCTTGTCAACCCGGGAACCGAAGAGGCACGGGTATCGATCACGGGCATCGACGATACCGGCAAATCGCCGGGTGGCTCCGTGCGGGTCACCCTTCCCGCCGAACAATCGAGGACGTTCACGTCGGCCGATCTCGAATCCGGCAGCGACGAATTCGAGGGCGCGCTCGGCGACGGCGAGGGGAAATGGCGTTTGACCGTCGAGTCGGCTCGGCCGGTCGTCGTCATCAGTCTGCTGTCGAGCCCAACCGGCCACATGACCAATCTCTCGACGATTCCTCGGCAGGAAAACCGCTGAGCACCGCCGCCGCGCAACGCGAGTGCATCGGCGTCCGCAGTAGGAAGTTGGTGAGATTTTCGGGCTAATTCCCGTTTTGAGCCCGTGCGTGGAGAACCACCAGGAAACGCTCGTCCTGTTCGACCAGGTCGGGTTCAGTGCCGTTGTGCTCCTTCATCCCTTTGACGATTTTCCTGGGAATTTCCATTCCCATATGCTCCAGATAGCGATAGTCGCGCATAACGTCTTTTAAAATCTGATTTCGTGCGGCCCGAGTCCCCGCTCGCATGCGCTGCGTGGTTATTCCGTTCGGGAGTCGGCCCGGAGAGACAACTTCAAGTCTGTCACTGTACAACGCCAATTCGATGTCGGTGCTGGTCAGCAAGTAGTCGCGGTGAATGAGGGCGTTCACGATAACCTCACGAAGTGCCTCGGGCGGATAAACCGGTCTTTCCACCCGTCTGCCGCCTTCCAACTCGACATCTACACGTGTATTGCGCTGCACGAAATTCAACGCCTGCTCGACCAATCCGTTCTCAACGACATCGCCGTCTACATTGAGCAAGGGCGTCATGGGGCCGCGAATCGCTGTGCGCTCCTGTGCGGCATAGTCTTGCTCGGTACCCGGATATGCGACGGCATCTATCCCCGCGTGTGGCAGAAACCGATTCGGCGTCTTGCCGAACAGCAGCATGCCGCCAACGGTCACGCCTTCTTCGGTCATGATTTCGGTGTTGACCAGCAAAGACTGCCACGCGTCTTTGTCATCGTCGTCGGGCACATCCTGCTCCCGGATGTCACCGAAATAGTTTCTCAGCCGTCGTCGGTCAAGGTGGTCGGGCGCTGCGCCTGACACTGGCCGCGACTCGGCGCGAATGACGCCTCTTTGCTGGAACAAACGGGCAAGCTCTTCCTGGCTCGCTTCGCGGCTCTGTGTTCCCACGCGAATCAAGTACCTGCTTGCGTTGTTGTGCCGGAGCGCGTGTACATCGTAGCCGCGGGCAACACGCACAATCGCAACGTCCTTGTCGTCGCCGACGCCGCGAATCACCTCGAAGAAGGGAACGATTGCCGGCCTGATCTTGTCTCGGCAGACATTTATGACCCATTCCTCGAGGTCGGGACGGGTCAGTCCGGACACACTTCCGTCATCCTCCACGCCAAGAACCACCATGCCGCCTTCCAGATTTGAAAACGCGACCAGTTCCTTCGCCAAATCCAGGTGACGGAGGTTGTCCCTCTTGAATTCCACCCCGGAATTCTCGCCGTTCGCAATGACCTCCAGCAATTCGGTCCGCGTGGTCATGCCCTAGAATCCGTACTTGGACCGACGCATCTCGAACGCGGCCATGCCGCCCTCATTGGACCCGAAGGAGGACGCGCCACGCTCGTCGCCTCGGCGGTCATCGATTGCCCTCCGTCGATCCTGCAGTGATCTAACCAATTGACTTATTGGCGGAGAGGGAGGGATTCGAACCCTCGATGAGTGTCACCCCATACTCCCTTAGCAGGGGAGCGCCTTCAGCCGCTCGGCCACCTCTCCGGGAGGGCGGAGTATACCGGGTTGGGGGCACGTTGGGTGAGCGAGCGAAATCGAGGGCCGGCTTCAATCCTGCTTCAGGATGTCGTATTTCTTGAGGTAGCCCCGGAACTGGTGGTAGGTCAGCTTCAGCAGTTCAGCCGCCTTGCGCTGATTGTGTCGGGCCGCGGCGAGCGCGTCATGAATGGCTGCGATCTCGTAGTCGCGCACTTGCTGCCGCAAGTCCACCGGGAATTCTCGCTGTGGGGCGGCCGGCACCCCGTGCCCAGCGCCTTGCGGCTCCGCTCCGGCTCCGGAGTCCCGTGTCGCAGGGCCCTCGGCATCGGCGTTACCCGCAAACGAAGACGCTCCATCGGCCGACTGCAGCGAAGCCCGGTAAGGCGACTCGAACGGGTCGAACACGATGTCCGCCACCAATTCGTCCGCCTCCGCCCGATAAACGCAACGTTCGACGACGTTCTTCAACTCGCGCACGTTTCCGGGCCACGAATACGAACGCAGGGCATCGCGCGCCGCTGGTGAGAACCCGGCAAAGACCTCCCGCCCGAGTTCTGCCGACATGTTGATCGCAAAATACTCGGCCAGCAGTGAAACGTCGCCCGGCCGCTCCCGGAGCGGCGGCAGGGTGATGACATCGAATGCCAACCGGTCCAGCAGGTCGTGGCGAAACTCTCCGGCGTCCGCCAGGCGCGGCAGGTCTTCGTTGGTGGCCGCCACCAGCCGCACATCGCAATTCAGCGTCTTCTTGCCGCCGACGCGCTCGAACTCGCCGTACTCGATGACGCGCAGCAGCTTCTCCTGCACCAGCGCCGAGGTGTTGGCCAGTTCGTCCAGGAACAGGGTGCCGCCGTGAGCCCGTTCGAAGCGGCCGTGGTGGGTGCGCGACGCACCGGTGAATGCGCCCGCTTCGTGGCCGAACAGTTCGCTCTCGAGCAGCGAATCGGCGATGGCTGCGCAGTTCATCTTGAGATAGTGACCTTCCCACCGATTCGACAGGTAATGCAGCCGTTCGGCGATCAGTTCCTTGCCGGTACCCCGTTCGCCGACAATCAGCACCGGCTTTTCCAGCGGCGCGATCTGCGAGACGGCTTCCAGCACGCCCAGGAATGCGGGCGATTCGCCGAGTAGCCTTTCCGGTTCCAGAGGCATGTCGCGAATTCTGCCAACTATTGGCGTTACAAACCACCTGTTGCCATCGAGGATGCCGTGCCCGGCGCTCCCTTCCGCCCTCAAGGCACGGAATTTCAACGAGTTTTCAGGGCTGGCACGATTCCTGTTAGTAGCTGTGCAAGGCAGAACGCCAAACCCCCGGTGCGGCATTCGGAATGCCGGATGCCACACCGGGCCGACGGCTCCATCCGACAGGTTCGGGGTGGCCTCGGCGAGGGGCGGCGCTCAATCGGCAATGCACAAGGAGGCAGATCGAACATGACCATCTTTTCGCGCATGACCGACATCGTCAATTCCAACATCAATGCCCTGCTCGACAAGGCGGAAGACCCGGAAAAGATGGTGCGGCTCATTATTCAGGAAATGGAAGAAGCCCTGGTGGAGGTGCGTTCCACGTCCGCCCGAGCCATCGCGGACCGCAAGGAACTGCTCCGCCGCCAGGAGTGGCACACCGCAGAAGCCGCAGAGTGGGAGCGCAAGGCCGAAGTCGCCGTCGACAAGGGTCGCGACGACCTCGCCAAGGGAGCGCTGGGCGAACGGAACAAGTCACGGGAAGCGGCACAAGCGCTCACCCGGGAACTCGAAATCGTCGATCGGACCCTCGAGAAGCTCAATACCGACGTCGGCGCCCTGCAGGCCAAGATCAAGGATGCCAAGGCTCGCCAGAGCGCCATCGTCCTGCGCGGCAAGGCTGCCAGGACCCGGCTCGGGGTGCGCAGGCAACTGAGCGAACACAATGTCGACGATGCCATTCATCGCTTCGAACTCTACGAGCGGAAGATGGATGACATCGAAGGCCAGATCGAAGCGTATGATATGGGCCGCAAGACACTGGCCGAGGAGATCTCGGAGTTGGAACACGGTGAGGTCATCGAGGACGAGCTGCGTGAACTCAAGGCCAGGATGAGTGGTGAACGGGACGGCGACAACAGTCAGGAGTGATCATGGACGGCGTGGTTATTGCCTTGTTCGTACCGGCAGTCGTCTTTCTGGCCGTTGTCGCGCCCATCTGGATCTTCATGCACTACCGCAGCAAGCAGCAGGCCCAGGGTGCGCTCTCCGAAGAGGAGCGCCTGGAACTCGAAGCGCTGGCTCTACAGGCCGGGCGCATGTCGGAACGCATCGAGACGCTGGAAGCGATTCTGGATTCGGAGACGCCGGAATGGCGCGACCGCATGAGTGAGGGTCGGCAATGAGCGGTCCCGGCAAAGAACGGGATGAGAAGTTGCCCCCGGACCTGCAGGCGGCCCTGAATCGCCTGGACAAGGCGGTCCGCGAGTTGGCCGACACGGCAGTCGGAGGATTTGCAGGTCGCGCAGCGTCCTTCGTCGAGCAGGCCGCCGCAGCGCTTGAACGCGAACTGTGGGGCGCCCGTTCCGCCGGGTCACGGCGCTCGTCTCGCGAGCAGCGCGAGGAATGGGAGGAACGCGGTGAGGGTAGCGACCGGCGGCGCCCAGGCCGACGCAGCAAGCGCCGCCGTCACTCTCGCCGCGAAAGCCGTCGCCGCTCTTCCCGCGAAGACAGCAACGTTGCTGCGGCGTCCCGCAAGCTTTACAGGAACCCCGAACGCGCAAGGATCGCAGGCGTATGTGCCGGGATTGCCACCTATTTCGGGGCGGAAGTCTGGGTGGTGCGCTGCGTGGCGGTCACCGGCCTCATCTTCATTCCCAGCATCGTGTTCCCCGCCTACTGGATTCTCTATTTCCTGCTGAGCCCGCCCCCGGACCGGGATGCGCGGGATGGGGGTGGGGATTCACCGCGGGAGGAAGACCATACGTCTCCCGCCCCTGAGCTGGGCCCGCAACTGTCGCCCCGGCGCAGCCTCCGCACCCTGCGGGAAACGTTGACGCAAGCGGAGCTGCGGTTGCGGCGCATCGAGTCGCACGTCACCTCGGGGCAATACGAGTTGCAGAAGGAACTGAACAAGCTGGCGGGCAAGGCCCCGGGAAACGCCTCTGGTACGGCTCGCTGAACCGCAGTGTGCATTAGTGACATGGCAGCGGGAGCACGCGTTGAGCGGCGCCATCCGGGCTGCCGTCAGGGTAACGGATTCCGAAGCAACAACACCGCACTCTTCGGAGTCGGTCGACAGGAAATGGGAGCGAACGAAAATGGAAGGCGTATTCTTGATGGTGGTGCTGATCGTGCTGATCTCCTGCAGCGCGGGGGTAGCCAGCAGGTACATTCGGTTCCGCCAGCGTCAGCTCGGCGCGCAAGTGGACGATGACGTGCGCGAGGAATTGCACGAGATAAGGGAACGCATCGAAGTTCTGGAAAAGATCGTCACCGACCGGAAATTTCGCCTTTCCGACCAGATTGCCGATCTCGAGCACAATTGAGCCGGATCGAAGCAACGCTTCACTCCCTGGCCGGAGCGACTCGGCCGATCATGCGATCGGGAAAGTCGGTGAATATTCCGCTTGCTCCCCAGGAGAACAGCCGTTCGGCAATAGCCGGGTCGTTCACCGTATAGACCAGCACCCGGAATCCCCGTGCCCGCGCTTCGGCAATCCGCTGCCGGGTTGCCGCGCGGACGCTCAGGTTTACCGACCAGGCGCCCAGAGCGGTGGCAACTTCCAACAGGTTCTTGTTCCAACGGTCGAAAAGCGGCGCCACCATGAAGCGGCTGCCGGCCAGCCCGCATCCGTCACCGACTTTCGTCGCGAGTGCATTGGCGTGCGCAGCAGGAAGTTGGTGACGGATGCCGGCGAGGTCGACGAAGTGTCGCAACTCGTCCAGGTCGAAGGCGGATACCAGCACGTCCCGCGCTGAGCCCTGGCTGTTTCGCAGCATGGCGAGTACAGGCTCGGCGGTTCGGGGCCCCTTGAGTTCCACGTTGATGCCCACGGCCGGGGGCAGGGCATCGAAGACCTCTTCGAGAAACGGAATCGATTGACCGCCGCCCGCATCGAGCGCCCGCAACGCCGCGATCCCGAGGCCCTTGAGTTCACCTTTTCCGGACGTGGTTCGGTCGAGGTGGTCGTCATGAATGACCAGGAGCCGGCCGTGGACGCAGTGCACGTCCAGTTCGACGGCGTCAACGCCGAGCGAGACAGCCGTCGAGAAGCCGGCCAACGTGTTCTCCGGAGCCAGCCCCGCGGCGCCCCGGTGGCCGACGATCAGGCGTTCAGCCTGAAAGCTCATTAGTGGATGTCCGCATTGCCGGCGAGACGCAATCCGTCAAGCGGCGGGATCGGCGAGCGCCTCCAACCGACATCGGGGCGCCACTCGCACCAGATCGCAGTGGGGCGGGACGCAACGGCGTTCGAATGCGGGTGGACTTTTGCCACGGGCTGCTAGAATAGCCGCGATGAGCTACCAAGTGCTAGCCAGGCGCCTGCGTCCCAGGGGTTTCAACGATCTCGTCGGTCAGGATCATGTGGTCCGGGCACTGTCCAACGGGCTCGATACGGGCCGAATCCACCATGCGTATCTCTTTACCGGCACCCGTGGCGTCGGCAAGACCACCATCGCCCGCATTCTCGCCAAGAGCCTGAATTGCGAGGCGGGGGTGTCCTCGACGCCCTGCGGGTCCTGCTCGATCTGCACGGAGGTCGAGGAGAACCGGTTCATCGACCTGATCGAGGTGGATGCTGCGTCCCGCACCCGGGTCGACGACACCCGGGAACTGCTGGAAAACGCCCAGTACCTGCCGAGCCGGGGGCGGTTCAAGGTGTACCTGATCGACGAGGTGCACATGCTTTCCGCGTCGAGCTTCAACGCCTTCCTGAAGACGCTCGAAGAACCCCCCGAGCACGTCAAGTTCCTGCTCGCGACCACCGATCCCAGAAAAGTGCCCGTCACGGTACTGTCGCGCTGTCTGCAGTTTCAGTTGAAGAATATCGGCCGCGACGAGATCGGGCGGTATATCGGCGAGGTGCTGACCGGGGAGGGCGTCGAATTCGAACCGGAAGCAGTGCACATCATTGCCAGGTCGGCCCGGGGCAGCATGCGCGATGCCCTGTCCATCACCGATCAGGCGATCGCCTACCGACAGGGCACGCTCACCGCCACGGATGTCGCCGCCATGGTGGGGGCAGCCGGCCGCGACGAAACCGCAGCGGTGCTCGAAGCGCTAGCCGGCGGCGACCCGCGGCGGGTGCTTGCTGTCAGCGAGGCCCTTGCGGAAAAGTCGGCGGATTTCGGTTCGGTGCTCACCGAACTGCTCGAAGCGTTGCACGGCATGGCGGTCGGCGAGGCCCTCGGGGAGGCCGAGGCGGGTGCTCTGAGCGCGGAAGCCGTGCAACTCTATTACCAGATTGCACTCATCGGCTACCGGGACCTGCACATCGGCCCCGACCCCAAAACCTGTTTCGAGATGACGTTGCTACGCATGCTGGCGTTTGCGCCGGACGCAGGCACGGCGGCGCGCATACCTGCCGCGACGGCGGAGTCGCCGTCCGACGGGGCGGACAGGCCCGCGCAGGAAGGTGCCGGTAGCGAGCGGGGTCAGCCGAACCGGCAGGCGGGCGCTGCCGCTGCCGACGATTTCGATGGTGCGACTGTCGGCGAACGCCCCAAGAATGCCGATGAACCGCCGCCTCCGGTTCGGGAACGGTCCGGGGACGCGTCCGCCGAATTGCCGGGCGCACCTCGAGCGTCCGGCAACGGCCTGTGCGGGGAGTGGTACTCGATGGTGGAGAAGCTCGGCCTGAAAGGCCCGGACCGCATGCTTGCGGAGCATTCGGTTCTCGTCGAGCGCGACGCCGGCCGTTGCCGGCTGCTGCTCGACAGGAAGCACGAGTCGTTGCTGCACGGGGGGGAAACCGGGAGTGTGGAATCGGCTCTGGCGAAGTTTCTCGGCGAACCCGTTCGCCTCGTGATCGACATTGGCGAGCCGGAAGACGAAACGCCGGCGCAACGCAACGAGCGGCTCGAACACGAACGATCGGCGGCGGCTCGGCGGCAACTCGAGGAGAACGCCACGGTGCGCTCGCTCATCGATGCCTTCGACGGTGAACTGGAATCGGTGCGTCCCCTCGACCCGGGCGGCGCCGGCGTGCAGGAGGCGGCCCGATGAGCTTCAAAGGCTTCGGTGACCTGTTCAAGCAGGCCCAGCAGGTTCAACAGAAAGTCGAGGAGTTGCAGGCCGAGATTGCATCGCTGGAAGTCACCGGCGAGAGCGGTGCAGGCCTGGTCCGGGTCGTGCTGAACGGGTCCCACGAAGTTAATCGCGTGCACATCGACCCGGCCGTTCTCGACGAGGGCCGGGAAGTGCTCGAAGACCTGATCGCCGCGGCCTTCAATGACGGCGCGCGCCGGGTCGACTCCGCAAGAACCGAAAAGATGTCAGGGCTTGCCGGCGGGTTCGGGCTGCCGCTCGACAAGTTGCCTTTTTGACCGTGTTGAGCCCCCTGATCGACGGGCTGATTGCCGCGTTCCAGGTGTTGCCCGGCGTCGGCCCGAAAAGCGCCCAGCGCATGGCGCTCGATATACTGCAGCGGAACCGGGAAGGCGGGCTGGCTCTGGCCGAAGCGCTGTCGGCGGCCGTGGAGCAGGTCGCCCATTGCGAGGGCTGCCGGACGCTCTCGGAAGCCGGGCAATGCCGCCTTTGCGCCGATGAGAACCGGGACGATGCGGTGCTGTGCGTGGTGGAATCGCCGGCGGACATCCTGGCCATCGAACAGGCCGGCGGTTTCCGGGGCCGGTACTTCGTGCTGAACGGGCGGCTCTCGCCCATCGATGGCGTGGGGCCGGAAGACCTCGCCCTCGACAAGCTGGCTGCCCGGGTCAAGGCGCTCGATGTGCGGGAAGTCATTCTGGCAACCAACCCCACGGTGGAAGGCGAAGCCACCGCCCACTACATTGCGGGCCTGCTCGGCAACGAGGTGGCAGACATCAGCCGTATCGCACACGGGGTGCCGATCGGCGGCGAACTGGAGTACGCGGATGGCGGAACCATCGTGCATGCCCTGCAGGGGCGCCGCCGTC
Source organism: Candidatus Azophilus sp. (assembly GCA_965221465.1). Taxonomy (GTDB): domain Bacteria; phylum Pseudomonadota; class Gammaproteobacteria; order Pseudomonadales; family Azotimanducaceae; genus Azophilus. The sequence goes on along the minus strand of OZ244892.1, from coordinate 2,153,327 downwards.
TCGGCTGAGGAGCCGAGCCGCTGCGTGTGGGTCGCCTCCGCAGCGGAACTGGCGCAAGCGGCGGGCCGGTGGCGCGGTGTCATCGGTATCGATACCGAGTTTCAGCGCACCGACACCTTTTTCCCCATTCCGGGCCTCTACCAGGTGGCCGCCGGGTCTGCGACCTGGCTGGTCGACCCGCTTGCCGTCGACGACTTCGCCCCCCTCGTCGATGTGCTGAACGACCCCGATACGGTAAAGGTCATGCATGCCTGTTCCGAAGACCTGGAACTCCTCTACAGGCACCTGAACGTGCGTCCCCGAAACCTGTTCGATACACAGATTGCCGCCGCCTTCCTATGGGAGGATTTCAGCATGAGCTATGCGAACCTGGCGGAGTCGCTGCTCGGGGTGACCCTGCCCAAGCACCACACCCGGTCAGACTGGCTGCAGCGCCCGTTGTCCGAGGAGCAGATTCGCTATGCCCGGGAAGACGTGGCCTATCTCGTCGAAATGCAGCGGGTGCTCGAGGCCAGGCTCGAAGCCGCCGGCCGCTGGCAGTGGTTCCTGGAAGACATGCAGCGCCGGGGACGTTACGCACCCCGGGAACCGTCGTCCTATTTCACGGGCGTAAAGAAGGCCTGGAAACTCGACGGCGGGCAACTGGCCGTACTCAAATCGCTCTGCGAGTGGCGTGAGTTGCGCGCCATGGAAGAGGACGTGCCGCGCAACCGCATCGTCTGGGACGAACACCTGCTCGAATTCGCACAGCAGCCCGTGCTCGGTGCAGCCGAGGTTCGGGGTCGTCTGCCGCCGCGTGTCGCGCGGCGTTACGGGCAGGCGTTGATCCAAGCACACGAAGCCGGGCTCGAAGCCGCGCCGGAGGCGGCCATCCCGAAGCCCCTGAGTCAAAGGCAGGGCAGGCTGCTCAAGCGGCTGCGGGAGATCGGGCGCCGGCACGCGCAGAATCTGGGCATGGCCCCGGAACTGCTGGCGCGTCAGCGGGACCTGGAAGCGTGCATCCGCACCTGGCGCGCCACCGGTTCCCTGTCGGAAACCTATCTCGGGTGGCGCCAGGGCGTGTTGGGCAGCGAGCTGATCGCCGAACTGGAAAGGGACGCATGACGGAACCGGTCGCCTGGCTGGTCGCCGCGGTCGCTGCCGTTGCGGCGCTCTACGGCGTGGTCGTGTTGACCCGGCCGATGCAAGGCATTTTCGTGAAGCACTGGCTGCGCGCGCTTGCTGCCGTCCTGCTCTTTCTGCCCGCCCCGGTTCCTGGATACGACCCGTACTACGCGCCCGCGTTCGTGGTGGTCGTCTTCGAGGCCGCCTTGCAGCGCGAGGGCCAGCCGGCCCTGGCCGCGAGCATCCTGTTTGCAGGCGTCGTCGCGGTAACCGTGCTTGTCGGCACTTGCAGTTTATGGCGGGCGAGGCGGGGCCGGCGACAGAGGGGGTGACCGCGCGCGCGGTCCCACCGGTAATGCGTCGAATGGGCGTGCGGGTCAAGTGCATCGGCGTCTGCTGCAGGAAGCAGGTGACGGATGCGGGCTGCTGCTTGCAAGAAGCGTGCGCTTGTTTGGCGCTTTTCCCTCCTATACAGTACGCCGTTTGCGTGGCCGAGGGGGTCTTTTGTCCGGTACGCCTGCGGGCAACGGGCGCGGGCGGGTTGCGCTTTGCCCAACGATTCACCAAGAGACGTTGCATGATATTCGACAGTACCGACACCTATATCTCCACCGATGAACTCAGCATGGCCGTGGATGCCGCGGTCAAGCTGGAGCGGCCGTTGCTGGTGAAGGGCGAACCCGGCACGGGCAAGACATTGCTGGCCGAGGAAGTCGCCAAGACCCTGGGGCTCGAGTTGATTCAGTGGCACATCAAGTCGAGCACCAAGGCCATCAACGGGCTTTACGAATACGATGCGGTGTCACGCCTGCGCGACTCCCAGCTTGGCGACGAGCGGGTGGGCGACATTCGCAATTACATCAGGAAGGGCAAGCTGTGGGAGGCGTTCGAGTCGGAAGAGCGCGTCGTCCTGCTCATCGACGAAATCGACAAGGCCGATATCGAGTTTCCGAACGACCTGCTGCAGGAACTCGACCGCATGGAGTTTTTCGTCTACGAGTTGTCAGAGACCATCGCGGCGAAGCACCGCCCGATCGTCGTCATCACCTCCAACAACGAGAAGGAACTGCCCGACGCCTTCCTGCGGCGCTGTTTCTTTCACTACATCAACTTTCCCGACCGGGAGACGATGCACGAGATCGTCGAAGTTCATCACCCGGGAATCAAGCGGGAACTGGTCAAGGAGGCCATGGAGATCTTCTTCGACGTGCGCAAGGTGCCGGGGCTGAAGAAGAAGCCCTCCACCTCGGAACTCATCGACTGGCTGAAGCTCCTGATGTCGGACGACATACCCGACGAGATTCTCACCAATCGCGACCCCAGCAAGGCCATCCCGCCGCTCTACGGCGCCCTGGTGAAGAACGAGCAGGACGTGCACCTCCTCGAGCGCCTCGCATTCATGAACCGCCGCGACTCACGTGGGTGATTGCCGCTTGAAATTGAAGATTTCAACGTGGCGCACCGGGACGCGGACGTGAAAGCAACAAAGGCTCGCTGGGAGAGAACCGGTATGCGGTGCGTGTATCCGGCGCTGTTGGGGCTCGTGCTTGCGCCCATCGTAGCGGTAAGCGCGTCCGCCTGGTGCGCCGGATGCACGTACCGCATACCGGTTCTCGGGGCCGGATCGAAGTAATGGTTCCCATGGTTCACAAATCCAATAAAATCAATCGCTTGGAGAACTCGTTCCATGAAAGTCGGGATGACGTTCTGGCACGGGAGGCCGTGAGCAGAACAACGAAGATATCAACGCGGCGCACCGATCAAACATGCTCATCAACCTCTTCCTGACGCTTCGCAAGTACAAGGTTCCCGTCACCATCCGGGAACTCATGGACCTCATAGCGGCCCTGAAGCACCGCATCGTCTACGCCAACCTCGACGACTTCTACCTGTTGACGCGCACCTGCCTGGTCAAGGACGAGAAAAACTACGACAAGTTCGACCGGGCCTTCGGCGCCTATTTCAAGGGGCTCGAAGACCTGCACGGCATGCTGGAGTCGCTCATACCCGACGAGTGGCTGCGGCGGGAGTTCGAGAAGTCGCTGACCCCGGAAGAACTGAAGAAGATCGACTCCCTGGGCGGTTTGGAGAAGCTGATCGAGGCGTTCCGCGAGGCCAGGGAAGAGGCCGAAAAGGCGGCGGCCGAGCAGGCGCGCCAGGGCGAGAAAGGCCGAGAGGGCGACGACCCCAACCGCCCGGGCAAGAACGGCCCGGGGGGGGTCGGCAAGGGCAAGAAGAAGAAAGCGCGAAAGGCCTGGGATCAGCGCCAGTTCAGAAACCTCGACGACTCGGTGGAACTCGGAACGCGCAACATCAAGATGGCGTTGCGGCGTCTCAGGAAATTTGCCCGGACCGGCAAGGAGGAAGAGCTGGACATGGACGGCACCATCCGTTCCACCGCACACAACGGCGGCCTGCTCGACATCAGAATGCGCCCGGAACGCAAGAACACCGTGAAGGTGCTGTTGTTCCTCGATATCGGCGGGTCGATGGACGCCCACGTCAAGGTGAGCGAAGAACTGTTCTCGGCGACGCGCACCGAGTTCAAGCACATGGAGAGCTACTACTTCCACAACTTCATCTACGAATCGGTGTGGAAGGACAACCGCAGGCGCATGACCGAGCGCATCCCAACCTGGGAAATCCTCAACAAGTATGCGCACGACTACAAGGTGGTCTTTGTCGGCGATGCCACCATGGCGCCTTACGAGATCACTCATTCCGGCGGCAGTGTCGAACACTGGAACGAAGAGCCGGGCGCGGTATGGATGAATCGCTTCACCGAGGTATACGACCGAATCGTGTGGATCAATCCCACGCCACAGGAGACCTGGGAGTATTCGAGTTCGGTGGGCCTGACGCGCAAGCTCGTCAACGGCTACATGTATCCCCTGACCGTACGCGGTCTGGAGGAGGGGATGAACGCCCTGTCCAAGTAACCCCGACCTCGAGGCTGGTTGGCCAAAGCCTGATGTTCGAGGATCCGTTTGCCGAGTGAAGCGGGCATGCAAGCATCGACCGATTTATCGTCTGGCAGCTGTCATCGCCCCGTTGGCCCGCATCCGTCGCCAAACTTCGTCGCGAGGGCGTCGAAGCGCCGTTCTGGGCGGCTGCGCGGACTGGAAGCCGGTGCAGGCATACTCGACAGCGTGTCAAAGCGGCTGGCGGGAGCACTGCCGTGCAGGGCGAGTGCATCGGCGTCCGCAGCAGGAAGTTGGTGACGGATGCGGGTGAGTACCTGTTCGTCTTCGTGGCGGCTACAATGCCGTGCACCGCGTGGGGACGGACTGCGATTGAAACACTGCCTGATCATGCTGATTGCAGGCTTGCTGGCTGGCTGCGCACTGCTGGAAGACCAGCGACTGGCCCTGCAGGATCTGCGCGAGGAGGTTCGCGGCATGGCCGACGACCTCGGCGCTGTCGAGCAGTCGCTGGGCGAGGTGTCCGGCGAGGTGCAGCGATTCGAACAGGCAGTGGGCGTCCGCCTGGACGGCATCGACGCGCAGTTGGCGAAGCCCATCGAACTGCCTCCGCCTATCTGCAAGTTTCCGGAAACGCCCGCGGTTGCCCCGGCCTCGACGACCTGTGAGGCGCCGGCGGAAACCTTGGCCGAGCCGGGTACCGACAAGGCGGTGGTCGGATCGGTCGAACGCATCCGAGTCACGCCGCCGGGCATCGACGTCACCGCGCGCATCGACACCGGGGCCGACTCCAACTCCATGAGTGCGACGAATCTCGTGTACCTGGAGCGGGACGGCGACGACTGGGTTCGCTTCGATTTCGAGACCCGGGACGGAACGCATACGCTGGAGCGCCGGGTCAGACGCTTCGTGCGGGTGTTTCAGCAGTCCGATGCAGACGGTACGCGACGCCCGGTGGTCCGGATGCGGGTGCAGTTGGGGCAGGTTCTGGGCAACTTCGATTTCAACCTTTCCGATCGCACGCACCTCGAGCATGCCGTCATTCTCGGGCGCAGCCTGCTCATGGACCTGATGGTGGTCGACGTTTCCCAGGAGTTTCTGCAGCCGCTGACGGATGGCGAAGACTGACGGTCGAACATGGAACGCTGGTCGTACGTACTGGCCGCGGCGCTGCTGACCCTCGCGGGAATCGGCATCGCCGCCTATCGTCACGCCGACACCGGCGTGCCCTTTCTGCCGGACGAAGAGCGCACCGGCTGGCAGATCGAAGCCCGCATCGAATTCCTCGCGACCGGCGCGCCCGCCGAAGTGCTGCTGACCCTGCCTCCGGAACAGGACGGCTTCCAGATGTCACCCGGCTCGGGGGCATCGCCGGGATACGGATTCACCGTGGACGATGGCGGTGCGCAAGCCAGGGCCCACTGGACCAAGCGTTCCGCTGCGGGCGAACAGGTTCTCTTTTACCAGATGGACCTGGTCGAGGAACCGGAACACCGCGTATCGCCGGCGCCGCCCGGGGTGCTGCCGCCTTCGCACTTCGACGGACCTTATGCCACCGCCGCGGCGGAAGTGATCAATGCCTTGCTGCCGACGTCCACCAGCGCCCAGTCTCTTGCCGATCAATTGGTGCAGGCGGCCAATACGCGGCCCCTGAGCCAGAATCTGAGCCTGTTGCTGCAGGGACATGACCGCGCCCAGCTCATCAGCGACCTGTTGAACCGGGCCGGGATTGCCGCCCGAACCGTCAAGGCATTGCGGCTTCAGGACGGCCGCCGCCACCAGCGGCTTCGGGACTACATCCAGGTCTGGCACGAGGACGCCTGGCTGCTCTACGATCCGCGGCGCGGCAGGGTCGACGATACCTCCGGTTTGCTGCTCTGGCAGACGGATGCCCCGTCCGTCTTCGAGGTTGTCGGGGGACGGCGCAGTCAGGTCACCTTCTCGATGACGAGCCAGACACGCTCTGCCCTGGGGCTTTCCCGATCGAGGGGCAGTCCGCTGGACGTTTCCCTGCACAGCCTGCCGATTGCCGAACAGGGCATGTTCAAGCTGATCATGACCCTGCCGGTCGGCGCTCTGGTCGTCGTGATCATGCGCCTCCTGGTCGGCGTGCGCACCGCCGGCACCTTCATGCCCGTGCTGATTGCCCTGGCCTTCGTGCAGACGGAGTTGCTGGCGGGCGTCATCGGGCTGGTGCTGGTGGTTGGCGCCGCCCTGCTGCTCAGGTCGTACCTGTCGGCCCTCAATCTGTTGCTCGTGGCCCGCATTGCGACGCTGGTGGTGGTGGTGATCGTGCTGGTCACCCTGCTCGCCGTGGTCAGCTATCGCCTGGGCCTCATCAGCGGCTTGGCAATCACGTTTTTCCCGATGGTGATACTGGCCTGGACGGTGGAGCGCATGTCCATCCTCTGGGAGGAGGAAGGCGCAACCGAAGCCATCGTGCAGGGCGCCGGCAGCCTGCTGGTGGCGATCTGCGCCTACTCGGTCATGAGCGTCTCCGTCGTACGTCACCTGTCGTTCAACTTTCCCGAACTGCACCTCTGCGTATTGGCGGCCATCCTCGTGCTCGGCCGCTACACCGGTTACCGGCTGCTGGAACTCTATCGGTTTCTGCCGCTTTCGGGGCGCGGCTCTTGAACTGGCTTGCCACGCCGGCGCAACTGCGCAAACGGGGCGTCGTCGGCATGAACCGGCGCAACCTCGAATTCGTCAGCCGTCACAACGACCGGGCAGCCTATCCGCTGGTGGACAACAAGCTGCTCACCAAGCGGCTTGCCGCCAAGGCCGGCATTCCGACGCCGGAACTGATTCATGACCTGTCCCGTCAGTTCGAGGTGGAAGCCGTGCCCGAGCGGTTGGATCGACTCGACGAGTTCGTCATCAAGCCGGCCCAGGGCAGCGGCGGCCGTGGCATTCTGGCCATCGTCGGCCGGGACGGCGAGCGGTACGTCAAGAGCAACGGCGAACGGGTCGGCATCGGCCAGATCAAGCGGCTGCTCACCAACATCATCAGCGGCCTGTATTCGCTGGGCGGACGGACCGATGCGGCCATCGTCGAATCCCTGGTGAAGACGCACGCGATGTTCGGGGCCATGAGCGTCGATGGCGTTCCTGACATCCGGGTCATCGTGTTTCAGGGCTACCCCGTCATGGCCATGCTGCGGCTCGGCACCCATGCCTCCGACGGCAAGGCCAATCTGCACCAGGGCGCCATCGGCGTGGGCCTGGATATCCGCACGGGTGTCGGCGTCGGCGCCGTGCAGCGCAACCGGACCATCCACCGTCACCCGGATAGCGGCGTGCGCCTGGACAACATTGTCATTCCGGGTTGGCGCGATCTGCTGAGCCTGGCCAGCCGGTGTTTCGATGTGACCAGGCTCGGCTACCTGGGCTGCGACATCGTCATCGATGCGAACGCCGGGCCGTTGCTGCTGGAGATGAATGCCCGGCCGGGGCTGGCCATTCAGATCGCCAACGGCAGCGGCCTCGAGAGCCGCCTCGCGGCCGTTCTCGCCCAGGAAGCCTTCGCGCCCACGGTTGACGAACGGGTTGCGTTCGCGCTCGGCGGGCTCGGGGGAGCTGCCCACTGACCGGTCGGCGTCTCCGCCCGGCGCGGCTCGCGCACACTTCGCTTTTGGGTATACTCGGGCAAACGGGCGCTGCAAGGCCCCCGTCGTGGAACGCCTGCTGTTCCGGCGTGTCCAACTCGATGAACCGCCCTCACGGGCCAATCGGAGAACCGAAACGATGAACGAACGAAAAATCAAACCGATCGCGGCAGCCGTGGGCGCCGTCTTCGCGGCTGCACTGGCCGGAGCGGCGGTAGCCGATTCCGACTCGGGGCTGTTTGCAGTCGAAGAAATCGACCGCGGCTACGAACGCCTGGCGGACGCCGAAGGCGATGAAGGAAGCTGCGGTGGAGAGGGCAGCTGCGGCGAAGAAGAGGAAGAGGAAGAAAAAGAAGGGAGCTGCGGCGAAGGCTCATGCGGCGAGGATGACGGCGGCAGCGAGTAGGAGCCGTTTCCCGCAATCTGGAAGCCAGGACCAAACCCGCCCCGATGAACTTTCCTGTTCGAGGGGCGGGGTTGGGAGTGCGACGGCGGCTTTTGCCCGATCTCGTCGCGATGGACGACCGCGCTGTCGACTTTCTTGAACTGGCGCCGGAAAACTGGATCGGAATCGGCGGCCGCTTCGGCCGCGGGTTTCGGCAACTGGCGGAAAGATTCCCACTGGTCTGTCATGGGCTGTCGCTTTCCCTCGGCAGCCCGGCGCCACTCGATACGGCCTTTCTCGAGCGGGTAAAGGCCTTTCTCGACGATCACGACGTGCTCGCCTACAACGAGCACCTGAGCTACTGCAGCGACGAGCAGGGCCATCTCTACGATCTGATGCCCATTCCGTTCACCGGTGAAGCGGTGCAATACGTCGCCGGCCGCATCCGCCGGGTTCAGGAGATTCTCGAGCGGCGCATCGGCATCGAGAACATTTCCTGCTACGCGACGCCCGGGCGCGAACTCTCCGAACTGGAATTCGTCAACGGTGTCCTCGAGGAGGCCGACTGCGACCTGTTGCTCGACGTCAACAACATCCATGTCAACAGCGTCAACTTCGGCTACGACCCGGTGGAGTTTCTTGCCGGAATCGACGCTCTTCGAGCGCAGTACGTGCACATTGCCGGGCACTCCGCCCGGGCGCCGGACCTTGTCATCGACACCCACGGCGCCCCGGTCATCGAACCGGTCTGGGATCTTCTTGCCACCGCGTTCCGCCTCTACGGACCGATGCCGGTGCTGCTGGAGCGCGACTTCAACTTTCCCCCATTCAACGAGTTGCTCGACGAGATCGATCGCATCCGGTCGCTGCAAACCGAGGTCGTGCCGGGGGCCGCCGATGGCGCAAACTGACACGCCGGGTTTTCTCGAGGTTCAGCGGGCCTTTGCCGCCCACATCCGAAATCCGCAGTCGAATCCTCCACCCGAGGGTGTCGAGCCCCGCCGCATGCAGGTTTACGTGGGCCTCTTCCACCGTAATATCGCATCCTTCATCGACAACGGGTTCCCGACCGCACGCTCGGTTTTCGGGGCCGAACGGTGGCGCAGCCTGGTCGCCGCATTCATCGATCGCCACGCCAGCGAAACCCCCTATTTCCCGGACATCGGCCAGGAGTTCATGACGTTTCTCGACAACGATGCTTCCCTCGACCTGCCGGGCTGGCTCCTCGAGCTCTGTCATTACGAGTGGGTGAAGCGCTCGCTGCGAAGCGCCGTCGAGGAGTTGCCGGAGGCGGGCATCGACACCGGCGGCGACCTGCTTGCCGGAGAGGTGGTGGTGTCTCCATTGGCACGGCCGCTCTGCTACCGCTATCCGGTGCACGAGATCGGGCCCGATGAGGCACCGGAGTGTGCCCCCCGGGACGCCACCTGGCTGATCGCCTGCCGGCGGCGGGACGACCGGGTTCGCTTCGTTGCGTCGAATGCGCTGACGCACCGGCTCGTGCAGCTGTTGGAACCGGGTGTTTCGGGCAACGACGCCCTGGCAGCGCTCGCGGCCGAGTTCCCGCATATCGACCGCCAACGACTGCGGCGGGAAGGCGCGGACACCCTGGAACGGCTTCGCGACGCGGAGGTGCTGCTCGGCGTCCGCACGTGACCGGAGTTGCGGACGTATTCGAGCATCAAAAAACCATCAAGCGATTGATTTTAAGCCGTTCATTGACGTGGAGAACCGTTCTTTCCATCCGGCTCCGAGAATCGGTACGCGGTACGTGCATGCGGCGCGGCGTGATCGGAACTGTCATGGAACACTTTTTCCAAGCAATTGATTTTGTTGAATTCGTTAGCGTGGCAAACATGGCCTTCGATCGGGCACCGAGAGCAGGTATACGGTACGTGCATCTGGCGCACCAGGCGGCGAGATTTACCGCGACGATGGGCGCAAGCACGAGCCCAAACAGCGCCAGATACACGCACCGCACACCTGCTCTCTCCCAGCGGCTGGCGGGTGTTCCTTGCGCGTTGTCGTCCCGGCGCGCCGGGTTCGGGACTCGCATGAAACAAATTTTCAAGTTATTGGTTTTAAAGCACTCACTGACGCGGAGAGCCGTGGCTTCGATCCGGCGCCGAGAACCGGTATACGGTACGTGCATCCGGCGCACCAGGCGGAGGTGCTTACCGCGACGATGGGTGCAAGCACGAGCCCCAACAGCGCCAGATACACGCACCGCACACCTGCTCTCTCCCAGCGGTTGGCGGGTGTTCCTTGCGCGTCCTCGTCCGGGCGTGCCGGGTTCGGAACTTTCATGGAAACGCCGACTTTGCTTTTGCGTCAGGGGGCCGGACTTCGGGGTTCCGGGGAGGGCGCCAACGGGTCGTCTTCTGTCAGTTGTTTCGCCCTGTGCTTCGCACGGATGAAATCGGCGTGGCTGACGTACAAAAGGTCGGCAATCTTGCGGATGGTTGCATCCTCGTACTTGTCGAGGCTCGCGTCGCAGAACGCCAGGCGCCAGAGTTGCACCACCAGTTGCAGCCGCTGGCCCGGTGACCAGGCTTCGACTAGGGCGCGGGTGAATCTGTGAATGCCGACGCTGTCCTCGTGTTGCGTCCTCGACTCGGCCAACAGTTCGTCCACCGTCTCTGCATCGGTGCCGAACTGTCCGACGAGAGACTCGCGCAAGGTTGCATGCTCGATGTCGGATATCCGGTGGTCTGCCCAGGCGACCTCGTAGAGCAGCACCGCGGCTGCCAACTCGACGGATGGCTGCTCGCCGCCGTCCTGGACGGGAGCCTGCATTTTTGCCAGAAGTCGATTCAGCATCGGCGGGGCATGGGCATTTGTCGGGATACCGCAACCATGGGCGGGATATTCTGCATTCGCCAATGACACCATACAAATATACAATCGGCCGGCGAAGCGGTGGCGACTGCCTTCCGGACGGAGTCGGTTGAAACAAGAAGAATTCTCAATTTCCGGAACGGGGGTCGGCAGTTCGAGTTTGGCTCCGCACGCCCCTCCATTTTTTCTTCATATTTGCGCGCGCCATCTGTATAGTGGCCGCTTGCATCGTTAAGGCGACGATTGCACATGCACAGACAGCACACCATCAGGAAACCGGTGCACGCAATAGGCATTGGCGTGCATTCCGGTAACAAGGTCCGCATGACCTTGCGCCCTGCCGGGGAGAATACGGGTATCCAGTTCGTGCGGACCGATTTTGGTCGCCCGGTCGGTGTGCGCGCCCTGGCGCAGAACGTTTCCGATACGACGCTGTCCACGAGCATCGCCGAGAACGGCGTGCAGGTGGCGACGGTCGAACATCTGCTTTCCGCGCTCTGGGGTTTGCGCATCGACAACCTCATCGTCGAGTTGAACGGCGAAGAGGTACCCATCATGGACGGTAGCGCCGCTCCCTTCGTCGGCCTGATCGAGGCGGTCGGCGTGGCGGAGCAGGATGCGCCGCGGGAATTCATCCGCATCAAGCGCACCATCCGCGTCACCCAGGGCGATGGAGAAGCGGCCCTGAAACCCTATTCCGGGTTCCGTGGCACCTATACGTTTGTCGCGGATCATCCCGTTTTCAATCGCCATCCCAAGAGCGTGCAACTCGACTTCTCGAGGGTCTCCTACGCCAAGGACCTTAGCCGTGCCCGGTCGTTCGGGCTGGTGAGCGAGCTGGACAAGGCCCGGGCCATCAACAAGTGCCTGGGGTCCAGCCTGCAGAATGCGGTCGGCATCGACGACTTCTCCATTCTCAATGAAGAAGGGCTGCGTTATCGCGACGAGTTCGTCAAGCACAAGCTGCTCGATGCCATGGGCGACCTGTACCTGCTTGGTCGGCCCATACTGGGTGAGTTCGAGGGCCACAAGTCGGGCCATGAACTCAATAACAAGCTGGTGCGCGCCTTGCTGCGGTGCGAGGATGCGTGGGAAGTCTTCGACAGCGCCGCCGATCGCCGTTCCGAGGCCCGCCAACTGGAAAAGCCGGCCATCCTGGCCTGATACGTAACCGGCCCCTCCGGGCGGCGCTTTAGCGCGACCCGTTCGCACCAGCCTCGCCGCTACGGTCATTGGCAAATCGGTCGGTCCAGCCCGCGCCTTCAGGGCCGGTCAGTCGCAATCTATAATTCGCTTTCCATGACCGTTCGCACGCGCATTGCTCCATCCCCTACGGGTGACCCGCATCTGGGTACCGCCTATGTGGCGCTGTTCAACCGGGCACTGGCGACGCGTCAGGGCGGCGAGTTCATCGTTCGCATCGAAGATACCGATGCCGCGCGCAGCACGCCGGATGCCGAGCGCGCCATTCTCGACGCGTTGCGCTGGCTCGGCATCGAATGGGACGAAGGGCCGGATGTGGGTGGCCCGTTCGGCCCCTATCGGCAGAGCGAGCGGCTGGCCGTCTACCGCGAGCATGTCGACCGGCTCGTTGCCGAGAGGCAGGCGTTTCATTGTTTCTGCACGCCGGAGCGGCTCGAGGCGGTGCGCGCCCAGCGTCGGGCAGCCGGCGAGAATCCCGGGTATGACGGCCATTGTCTCGGTTTGACTGCACAGCAAGCGCAGACTCGCCTGCGGCGTGGCGATACGCATGTGGTGCGGATGCGCGTCCCGGAGGAGGGAACCTGCCGATTCCGGGACGAGCTGCGTGGCGACGTCGAGATCCCCTGGTCCCAGGTGGACATGCAGGTGCTGCTGAAGGCGGATGGTTTTCCGACCTATCACCTCGCGGCGGTGGTCGACGACCATCTCATGGGTATCACCCACGTCATGCGTGGCGAGGAATGGATTTCCTCGGTGCCCAAGCACCGATTGCTGTTCGACTACTTCGGCTGGGAGATGCCGGCGCTGATCCACCTGCCGTTGCTCCGCAATCCCGACCGCAGCAAGCTCTCAAAACGCAGACATCCCACCGGCATCGGCTACTATCGCGATCAGGGGTATCTGCCCGAAGCGCTCGTCAACTACCTGGCCACGATGGGCTTTTCGATGCCCGACGAGCGAGAACTGTTCAGCGCGGCGGAGTTTTGCCAAGCGTTCGACCCCGGCCGCATCGTGCTCGGCGGGCCGGTGTTCGACGTCGAAAAGCTGCGCTGGATGAACGGGCAGTACCTGCGGCAAATGGACATCCGCGAGTTCGTGGGCCGATTTCAGGCATGGGCCGGGGGCCGGGAAAGGCTGGAATCGCTGGCGCCACTGATTCAACAGCGCACCGAGCGATTCGCGGACATCGCCGCTCAGGTCGATTACCTGATCGGCGACCGGGCGCCGCTCGGCGCCGGCGATTTCGATCACAAGCGGCTCGAACGCGCTGCGGTGGTGGAGATTCTATTCCGCACGGCGCGCGACCTCGACGGGTTGCGGCCATGGGACAGCGGCGGGTTGCAGGCAATCTGCCGCGCCAATGCCGAGCGCATGGGGCTCAGGCTGGGCGATTTTCTGTTTCCGCTGTTCGTGGCGGTCAGCGGGCGCCCCGTGGCCTTGCCGCTGTTCGACTCCATGGCCGTGCTCGGGCGCGAGACGACGCGGGCCAGGCTGCGCGATGCACTGGGTGTTCTCGGCGTGTCCAACAAGCAGCTGAAGCGCCTGGAAAAGCTGGATCGGTAGCCAGCATCCGCCACCACTTTTCGTCGCGATTGCATCGGCGTCCGCAGCAGGAAGTTGGTGACGGATGCGGGCGAACCCGAAATCTACCTGGCTTCCTGCAGCGGCGCCGACCCACTCGGTCCTGGCATCATCTTCGATAGGTGCCGGCGGTCTCGCCGCGCAACCGAATCAGTGACAGCACCACATCGATGGCCGGTGTCGGCACGTCCACCAGCCGACCGAGTTCCTGCACTGCGGTGACCAGCGCATCGATTTCCATGGGCCGGCCGGCTTCGAGGTCCTGAAGCATCGAGGTGCGGTGCTTGCCGACGGCGCCGCTGACGGCGATGCGGCGGTCGATGTCCATGCGGATGGTGGCGCCGAGCCGTTCCGCGATCGTCCGCGCTTCCAGCATCATCAGCTTGCAGACCCGGGCGGCGCCGGGATCGTCGGCAATCCGGTCGAGGGTGGCGAGGGTCAGCGCGCTGATCGGATTGAAGCAGAGGTTACCCAGCAGCTTCAGCCAGATTTCGTCGCGTGGGTCGGCCTTGACCCGGCAGCGGAACCCGGCGCCGCGCAGCACGTCGGCGAGCGCGCTGGTGCGGGGGGTGACCCCGCCGTGCGGCTCGCCGAGGGACAGCCGGTTGTTTTCGAGATGCCTTATCACACCGGGTTCGACGATCTCCGTTGCGGGATAGACGATGCAGCCGATGGCGCGCTGCGGGCCGATCGCATCCCAGATCCGCCCGCCCGGATCGACGCTCTCGATACGTCGGTCTTCGTACTCGCCCGCAAGTCCGTAAAAGTACCACCAGGGAACGCCGTTCGTTGCTGTCACCACCGCGGTGTCTTTTCCGAACAGGGGCTGCATCCGCGCGGCGACGCTGGAAATCGAGTGAGCCTTCAGGGTGACGATGACGTAATCCTGCGGGCCGGCTTCGGCCGGATCCTCGATGCAGCGCGGGCGCGCAATACGTTCCTCGCCGTCGATCAGCAGCCGCACGCCGCGCGCCTGCATGGCCTCGAGGTGAGCGCCTCGGGCAATCAGCGTGACATCCTGGCCGGCCTGGGCGAGTTGCACGCCGAGGTAACCGCCGGTCGCGCCGGCACCGTAGATACAGATGCGCATCAGGCAAGCCCCAGCTTCTCGGCGAGCCCGATGCGTTGCAGCTTGCCGGTCGCGCCCTTGGGTATTTCGTCCAGCACGACGATGCGGCGAGGCACCTTGAACGACGCGAGGCGCGTTGCGGCAAATTCCCGGATCTCGTCCTGATCGGCATCGGCGCCGTCGTTGAGCACGATGGCGGCCGCAACCTCTTCGCCGAGCGAGGCATGGGGCATGGCGAAGGTGACCGCCTGGCTGATCGCGGGGTGTTCCATCAGCACGTTGTCGACTTCGACCGGGGCGATTTTCTCGCCGCCGCGGTTGACGATCTCCTTGAGGCGGCCGGTAATGGTCACGTAACCGTCGCCGTCCATGACGGCCTGGTCGCCGGTGCGGAACCAGCCTGCCGCGAAGGCCTTCGCGTTTGCTTCGGGGTTGTTCTCATAGCCCGTCATGACGTTTTCTCCGCGAATGACGACTTCGCCGGTCTCCCCCGATTCGAGCAATCGATCGGTTACCTCGTCCATGATCGCCACGTCCGGCCCGGCGGCGCGACCCACCGTGCCGGGTATCCGTTTCCCGGGTGGCAGCGGATTGCTGGTCATCTGGTGCGTGGCTTCGGTCATGGCGTAGGCTTCCACCACCGGCACGGAGAAGGCAGCCTCGAGTTCCGCAATCACCGGTGGCGGCAACGGGGCCGATGCGGAGCGTACGAAACGCAATTGCGCGCCTTCGATGGCTCGCCGGTTGCGCTGCGCCCGGCGCAGTATGGCCTGGTGCATGGCGGGCACGGCGGAATACCAGGTAGGACGCGCTTCTTCTACCCAGGAAAAGAAGCGCAGTGCGTCGAAACCGGGGGCCGCGAATACCGAGCCTCCGGCGCCCAGCGAGGCGACGAGCGCCGCCATCAGGCCGTGAATGTGGAAGAGCGGCATGACGTTCAGGCAGATGTCGCCGGCGTCGAGCCTGAGGGACTCGATGATGTTGTGCGCGGATGCACAGACGTTTCGATGGCTGAGCGGCACCAGCTTGGGCCGTGCGGTGGTGCCGGACGTATGCAACAGCAGGGCGATGTCGTCGGGTTCCGCGGGCTCCGGCGATGGTGCGAGCACGGGAGCCCTGCGGTCGTCCTCCTGCAGCCGAAACATGCCCGCCGGTCGCGCCGGATCGGCAATCAACTCGATCACCCTGATGCCGAGATTCTGCGCCGCGGCCACCGCCTCGGCACGGTTGCCCCGATCGACGATCAGGACCGTGGCTAGAGAGTCCGCCAGGTAGAAAGCAAATTCGTCGCTCCGATAGGCCGGGTTGAGCGGGACCGTGGCGGCATGGCAGCCGATGGCAACGAAAGCGGCCGCCATTTCCGGGCCGTTGGGAAGAACGATGGCCAGGCGGTCGGCGCGACCGATGCCCATTTTGTTCAGCGCGCTGCCGGTTTGCTCGACCAGCGCCCGCAGGGCGCCGAACGACAACGGCTGCCGCCCCGGGGCCAGAATCGCCGGCGAGCCGGGGGCGCCCCCATCGAGCAACGCGGCAATGGTTCTGGGAGCATTCAGGCGTTGTGTCGGGTCTTGCTCGACGAATCGATGTGTCATCGGTTCAGACGCAAGGCTTCGAGCAGACCGATCAGGATAAGGTCCGGGACGACTTCGTCGAACAGTTTCTCCCGGTCGAACAGGTGCGAGAAACCGCCGGTGCCGATGACGATCGGCGGGTCGCCGGCGAAGACTTCGGCGGTGATGCGGCTGGTCAGTTCCTTCACCATTCCCACGTGACTCCAGTACAGCCCGCTCTGGATGCTCTCCACCGTCGAGCGCCCGACCGAAGAGCGCACCGGCTTGATTTCCACGGACGGCAGCTGGGCGGTATTGGCCTCCAGCGCATCCATCGACAGGCGCAGGCCCGGGAGAATGTTGCCGCCGAGGAATTCCCGGTCCCGGCCGATGGCGCAGACGGTGGTTGCCGTGCCGAAGTCGACGACGATCAGGTTGCGTCCGGGAAACAGTTTTACCGCGCCCATGGCGTCGGCGATGCGGTCGGCGCCCACCTCCTTCGGATCCTTGTAACGGACCTTCAGGCCGGTCTTGATGCCGGGCCGCATGATCATGGGTTCGATGCGGAAGTACTTCTGGCAGCAGGCCCTGAGCGAGTAGTTCAGGTCGGGGACGACAGAGCAACAGGCGATCTCTTCGATGGCATCGGGGTCGACGCCGTTCTCGCGGAGCGCGGCCCGCAGAAAAATGCCCAACTCGTCGGATGAGCTTCGCGTGGTGGACGTGCGGCGAAACTGCACCTTGAGACGTTCGTTCTCGAACACCCCACAGTAGATCTGGCTGTTGCCGACATCGAGCCCCAGAATCATGCCTCTCGCTCCTTCAATGCGTTCGCGGACGGCCCGGTCGCGGAATTGGCCGGGCAGCGCGCAATCGCCAACCCCGGCGGGTGAATTCGTGGTGGCGGAACATACCGCGCCTGAGGCGCGATTGACATAGCCCGGCGGCGGTGGGGCCTTGTCAATCGCGCTCTTGGGATGATCTGCTGAGGAAGGTTAGAATAGCGCCCGCAACCGTCGGCTCGATTCGAGCAGGGCGGCACAATGTGGGGCCATAGCTCAGCTGGGAGAGCGCTACAATGGCATTGTAGAGGTCGGCGGTTCGATCCCGCCTGGCTCCACCATTTCCCAATCCCGCACCGTCTGCCTGGTTCGACTCCGCGCCGATCGCTCGCACCACTGGAAGAAAACGTGTTCACGAAACTCATCGACATCGACGCATTGCGCCGGCTGGGTTCGGCGGTACGCCTCTTCGACTGCCGGGCGGTGCCGGGTGACCCCGCCGGCGGACGGCGTGCGTTCGACAACGGACACATTCCGGGCGCGCTGCATGCGTACCTCGACCGGTACCTGGCCGCCACCCACGACGTGCTGGCGATGCGGCTGGCAGGCTTCGACGAGCCGGCGCTCTATCCCGCATCCGTCACCAACTTCCTGCTGCGGACGCCGATGCACTCGCCCTGCGCGGCCGTGCTCCCTCCGGCCGATTTGACATACTGTCGAGTATGCCTGCATCGACCTCCGGTCCGCGCGACTGCGCAGGACGGCGCGTTTTCCTTCAGCGACGAAACGTCGACGCCCTCGCGACGAAAGTTGGTGACGGATGCGGGCTATCCGGGTTCCTGGAGCGAGTGGATAGCCGATCCGGCCCGGCCCATCGCACCGTGATCGAACCTGCCGTTCTGGGCTGGCGTAACGGTGTGCCCTTCGCCCGGGACTTCGGCGACATCTACCACTCGCCCGACGGCGCGCGCGAGACGGAGCGCGTGTTTGTCGAACCGGTAGGCTTGCGCGGCATGGCCGAGCGTGCAGCCGCCAAGGGAGTGACGCTGCGGGTCGCCGAACTGGGGTTCGGCACCGGTCTCAACTTTGCCGTGACGGCCGCGATGACGCTCGAGGCGGGTTGCCGGCTGCACTACATCGGCGTGGATGCCCATCCGCTCGAACCAACGGACTTCGCTTCGATCGCCAGGCAGCGTCGGTCGATGCTGCCGATCTACGCAAGGCTCGAAGGCATCTATCCGCCCATGCTCCCCGGTTGGCACCGGCGCTTCCTGGCGGAAGGCCGACTTTGCCTGTCACTTTATTGGGGGGAAGCGGGCGCTGCCTTGTCCGACCTGGCGCACGGGCAGGCACAGCCCATCGATGCCTGGTTTCTCGACGGCTTCGCACCGGACCGGAATCCGGACATGTGGCGCGAAGACCTGCTGCGCGCGATTGCCGGATTGGCGGGTACGGGTACCGTCGTATCCACGTTCACCGCCGTGGGACGGGTGCGCCGGAGCCTCGAAGCGTGTGGGTTCGACATGCGGCGCGTCGACCAGCGGCCCTACAAGCGGGAAAGCCTGGCCGGCGTCTTCGTGCGCAACGGGGTCGCGCGGCGCAAGGTCCCGGGCCGCGTCACCGTTGCGGGGGCGGGAATCGCCGGCGCCAGCGTGGCGCGGCACCTGGCGGAGCAGGGCATTGCCGTGACCGTTTACGACCCCGCCGCTGCGGTGGCCAGCGGGGCCTCGGGCATTCCCGCCATGCTGCTGCACCCGAGGCTGCTCGGAGACCGCAGCCCACAGGCTGAATGGCGGGCCCATGCCTATGCCTACAGCCAGGCCTGGGTGAGTCGATTTGCCGGGTTCGTGCAAAGCGGCGTGCTGCAGACGCCGAGTTCCAATCTGGATGCCGGGAAACTCGAGCGCATTGCCTCGGCTTACGCCGACAGCGGTCTGCTGCATATGCTGGACGGAAAAGCGGCAACACGGCTCGGCGGTTGGGGCCTGGATGGCGATGCCCTTTACTTTCCCCGGGCCGGTATCGTCGAGCCTGCGGCATTGACCCGTTCGTTGCTCGATCATCCCCGCATAGACGTGCGGCTCGGCCAGCGGGCGCCGCAGTACGCGCGGCCGCTGGTTCTGGCCTGTGCCGGGGCCGTCAGGGACCATGCGCAGGCCGCCTATCTGGAGACTGCGCAGGTGCATGGGCAGGTGGATATCGTGACGATGGATGTTCGTCCGCGCATCGCCGTCGTCGGCGACGGTTACCTTGCGCCGGTGGGTTGCGGGGTGGTAACCGGCGCCACCTTCGAACACCGGGCCTGGCCGGTGCGCAGGGCCAGCGAGAGCAATCTTCGAGGCGTCTCGGGGCGTTCGTATCGCTGGAAGGGGCGAAGCCGGGCGACTCGAACCATCGCGTCGGACCGCACGCCAATCGTCGGTGAACTCGAACGGGGCCTCTACGTCAGTACGGCACACGGTTCCATGGGCACGGTGAGCGCGCCATTCGCGGCGGCAATGATCGCAAGCCGGATGAGCGGTGACGTTGCGCCCGTGCACCCGGCCGTAGCGTCACTGGTGGCGCCGCAGCGGTTTCGCCGCCGTCAGGCTCGGCGCGGGTTCCGCATGGGAGCGGCCGACCCCGACAGTTGATCCTGCCCGCAGTTCTCGCCAACTTCCTGCTGCGGACGCGGTGGTTTCATACCTCCGCCAGCACGAAATTGAACAGGCCGTGGGCGACCAGGGCATCGCCCGAGCGCACCTCGGCGTGCAGGCTTGCGATGCGACGGCCCCGCTTGACGATGCGGGCCGAGGCCTTTAGTTCCATCTCCGCTTTGGCGCCGGACAGATAGCTGATGTTGGCGTTCTGGGTGACGCCGGGCGTCCCCACCGAGTGCAGTGCGTAGGCGCAGGCGGCATCGGCCATGGTGAATGCCAGGCCGCCGTGCACGACGCCCTGGGTATTGACCATGCCGGCGGCGGCCCGTGCGTGAATCGCTGCCCGGCCGTCCCCCGCGCTCTCGAGCCACATGCCGTGCTGCTCGAATATTCCGCGGTCGGTTGCGAGCACCTCGCGCATGTCTTCGGAGAACTGCCCGGGACCTTCGCTCATGGTTGTGAGCGCGGGGGAACGACCATGTCTACTTCGTTGAGGTCGTCGATGCCGAATAGCTGGGACATGATGGTCATGGGGTCGGGCGCGATGCTGGGATGTGACCAGGCGCCCGCGGTCAGGCCTCCGTCGACGGCGAGTGCCTGGCCGCTGATGAAAGAGGCCTCGTCGCTGGCGAGAAAACAGACCGTGTTGGCGATGTCTTCCGGAACGCCCGGTCGTGGGATGGGCTGCATCAACGCAAGAGCCGGCTTCACCATTTCAGCGTAGTCCTGGTTGCCGCCGCTGAGGGCCAACTGACCGGCGAAGATGGGGGTGGCGATGCCGCCCGGGCAGATGGCGTTCACCCGGATGTTGGCAGGCCCGAGTTCCAGCGCCACCGACCGGGTCAGGTTGATGACGCCGGCCTTCACCGCCGAGTAGACGTGGGGACCGTAACCGCCCTTCAGGCCGGCAACACTGGCTGTAGAGATTATTGAGCCGCCACCGCCGGCTTTCATCGGCGGCTCGGCGTGTTTCATGCCGGCGACCACCGCGGTCAGCATGCCGTCGACCGTGCGCCGATAGGGCTCGCCCAGGTCGAGGGCTTCGATGTTGCCGTTGACGCCACCGAAACCGGCATTGTTGAAGAGACAGTCCAGACGTCCGAAGGAATCGACGGCGTAGTCGATCGCCGCCTTGATCTCGGCTTCGTTGCACACGTCCGCAACGATGAAGGCCGCGTCGGGCCCGAGTTCCTTGGCCAGTGCCTTGCCTTTTTCCGCCTGGATGTCGGCGATGACCACACGGGCGCCTTCTTCGATGAACTTGGCCGCGGTGGCCTTGCCCATGCCGCTGGCTGCGCCGGTGATGACCGCCACCTTGTCCTGTAATCGGTTTCCCATGGTTGCTTCCGGTTCCTGCATTTGTGGTGCCGTGAAGGATAAAGGAATGTGGCCGCGACAAGCCATGTCGACCGTTTTTTCCCTTCACACTTCACAAATCGTGTGCACATGCGTTAAATGCGGGCTTGGCACAAATCGGGAGCGACTCATGGCCTGGGATTTCGAAACCGAACCGGCGTTTCAGCGGGAACTCGACTGGATGGACGACTTCGTCCGCGAGGAGATCGAACCGCTCGATTTCGTCATCGGGCACCCGAACGATTATTCCGACCCCAACCGCGCCAAGCTGATCCCGCCGCTGCAGCAGGAGGTGAAAAAGCGTGGCCTGTGGGCCTGTCACCTCGGCCCGGAACTCGGCGGTCAGGGCTACGGGCAACTCAAGCTCGGGCTGATGAACGAAATCCTCGGCCGCGCCAAATGCGCATCGGTGGTGTTCGGCTGCCAGGCGCCGGATTCGGGCAACGCCGAGATTCTCGCCCACTACGGCACGGCGGAACAGAAGGCGCGCTACCTGCAACCGCTGCTCGACAACGAGATCTGCTCCTGCTACTCCATGACCGAGCCCCAGGGCGGCGCGGACCCCAAGGTGTTCACCTGCCGGGCCGAGGCCGTCGGCGACGAGTGGGTCATCAATGGCGAAAAGTGGTTTTCTTCCAATGCCCGATACTCATCGTTCCTGATCGTCATGGCAGTCACGGACCCCGAAGCGCCGCCTTACCAGCGCATGTCGATGTTCATCGTGCCGGTGGAAACCCCCGGGGTGGAGATGATCCGGCACGTGGGCGTGGGCCTCGAAGGGGAGGGCGCCCACGCCTACATCCGCTACAACAACGTCCGCATTCCCCGCGACCACCTGCTCGGCGAGATCGGCCAGGGCTTCATCGTCGCTCAGACCCGTCTGGGCGGGGGCCGCATCCACCATGCCATGCGCACCGTGGGCAAGATCAAGCGCGCCTTCGACATGATGTGCGAGCGGGCGCTCTCGCGCGAGACCCAGGGCGAGGTGCTGGCCAAGAAGCAGATGGTGCAGGCGATGATCGCCGATAGCTGGATCGACATCGAACAGTTCCGGTTGTTCGTGCTGCACACGGCCTGGAAGATCGACAAGTTCAAGGACTACAAGGCGGTGCGCGCCGACATTTCCGCCGTCAAGGTGCAGATGCCCAAGGTCTACCACGATGTCTTTGCTCGTGCTCTGCAGGTGCACGGCTCACTGGGCGTCTCCAACGAGATGCCGTTCTCCGCCGGCGTGGTCGACAGCTTCCACATGGCGCTGGCCGACGGGCCTACCGAGGTGCACAAGGTTACGGTGGCCCGCCAGGTGCTCGGGCATTACCAGGGGACGGAGGACCTGTTCCCCGACTACCACCTGATCAAGCGGCGGGAAGAGGCGCTGGCCAAGTACGCAGACCTGATCGAACTGGAGGTCGCGAACGCGTAACGCAACCCGGTATTCGGAGTCGGATCGGAGGAACGATTCTCCGCCTCTTTGGGTGCATCAAAGCCAGTAACTCGAAGATCAGTTTCGTGAAAACTGCCTCCGCGACATGTCCTGGGGGGTTATTTGAAATCCTCCGGGCCGTGACGCTCCGGCACCCGGGTTTCTTCCGGCCCCCAGGGCCTGTTGACGCGCCGGCCGCGCTGCACGGCTGGGCGTGACTCGATTTCTTCCGCCCAGCGCACCACGTGAGTGTACGAGGCCACATCGAGGAATTCCGCGGCTTCGTAGATGTTGTGCAGCACCAGGGCGCCATACCAGCCGTAGTTGGCCATGTCGGCGATGGTGTAGTCGTCGCCGCACAGGAAGCGGCGTTCGGCGAGGTTCCGGTTCAGCACGTCCAGCAGGCGCTTCGCTTCCATGGCGTAGCGGTTGATGCAGTACTCGATCTTCTCGGGCGCGTAGGCGTAGAAATGGCCGAAGCCGCCGCCGATGTAGGGTGCGCTGCCCATCTGGAAGAACAGCCACGACAGGCACTCGGCCCGCGGGCCGGGCTCGGTGGGCAGGAATTCCCCGAACTTTTCCGCCAGGTAAACGAGAATTGCTCCGGACTCGAACACCCGGGTCGGCGGCGATGTGCCGTGGTCGGCGAGGGCGGGAATCTTCGAGTTCGGGTTGAGCGCCACGAAGCCGCTGCCGAACTGGTCGCCATCGCCGATCTTGACGAGCCAGGCATCGTACTCCGCCGCCGAGATGCCGAGGTCGAGCAACTCCTCGAGCATTACGGTGACCTTCACTCCATTGGGCGTCCCCAGGGAATAGAGTTGCAGGGCATGCTTGCCGACGGGCAGTTCCCTGTCGTGGGTGGCCCCGGCGATGGGGCGGTTGATGCCGGCGAACCGGCCGCCGCTTTCCTTATCCCACTTCCAGACGGCAGGGGGCGTGTACAGGGATGTATCGGTCATGCTTGTCTCTTGTCGGGTTGAATGGGCTGGTTCTCACGGATGCGGACTAGTTTCCAGGGTCGACGACGCCGCCTTCGTTCCACCAGGATTTGTCGCTGAATGACCTCAGGTCGAGTTCGAAGGTCCAGGTGGATCGATGTTGCTGGGCGAGGTGCCAGTACGTGTCGGCGATCTTCTCGGGCAGCAGCAGGCCGTCGTGATCCATGCCGCGGGCCTCCCGGTACTGCTTGAATCGCTCCGGACCCATCATCTTGCCGAGCGTATCCGGGGCATCGACGGCGCCATCGACGACGATATGCGCAATGTGGATGCCTCTCGATGCAAATTCTGCGTTCAGGCTCTGGCAGAGCATGCGCCGGCCGGCCATGGCAGCGGCGTGGGAATGCTGCCCCGCGTTGCCGCGCACGGCGGCGGTGGCCGAAGTCACGAGAATGACGCCGCGACCCCGCTCGACCATGAGCGGGCAGACGGACGACGCCAGCCTGAAGAGCCCGAAGGTCGCCATCCGCCAGCCGATTTCGAACGCCTTGTAGCTGGTGTTGGCGAGCGACCGGTCGCCGATTTGTGCACCGAGGTTGTAGACAGCCACTTCGATCGGCCCGATGTCGGCTTCGATGGCGGCCACCCGGTCTTCGATGCTGTTTGCGTCCACGGCGTTCAGCAGGAATCCGGAAGCGGAGTTGCCGTCCGCTTCAATGGCGCCCACCAACCGGTCGAGGCCCGCTTCGTCGGAGCGCCGGCACAACACGGCGTGATAGCCCTCCCGGGCGAATCGGCGGCCGACGTTGCCGCCGATGCCGGCGCCCGCCCCGATAACCAGACAAACCGGTTTCATCGATCTCGTCTCCGTTGTACAGATTGTTTGCCGGATGTCAGCCCGACCCATTCACGAATGAACCACCGCGGCCGTCAATAGCAGCGAAAGCACAGGCCGCGCACCTTTCACGTGCTCGATGCGCTGTCGGGCACGGTAAGCGCTTGCTCGGCGCACCCTGTGTTTTCACCTCTTGCCAGCCTCGCCAGGTACATTCGCGGATAGGTCGGGCCAGACCAACAGGATTGTGCTGGGGTCTGGCCGGTTTCAAGCTGAAATCCCGATGCCCCCCTCAGGCGTGCCTCCTGCGACCGGCCTGTTCCGAAACAGCCGGCAATGCTACCAGAGTTCGGGGTAACGGCGTCGCCGCCATCGCCACGAATCCTTCCTCGACTCTCGGCCTCGAGTGCCTCAGAATCGGCCGATCCCGAGTCACGGAGACGGATCGATGTCGACAGTAGAAACCCGGCACGGCGTGGTCGAAGGCGCCCGGGCCAATGGCGTGCATGCATTTCTTGGCATTCCCTTTGCTGCTCCGCCCATTGGCGAGCGTCGCTGGCAGCCGCCGGCGGACGCGGAGCCCTGGCGCGGTGTTCGCCGGTTGGCCGACTTCGCATCGCAATCCTGGCAGCCCGTCATGGAGGGCATGGGGCCGCTGGAATTCGCGTTCAATGCCGGCGATGCCGACAGTCGCAACGAAGACTGCCTGTACCTGAACGTATGGACACCGGGGCTGGACGACCGCAAGCGGCCGGTGCTGGTATGGATTCACGGCGGCGGCTTCCAGAGTGGAACCGGGGGCACGCCGTTGTACGCGGGCACCTCGCTTGCCCATCGCGGCGATGCGGTGGTGGTCTCCATCAACTACCGCCTCGGGGCGTTCGGGTTCGTGAACCTGAACGAGGTGACCGGCGGCCGCATTCCGGCAACCGGCAACGAGGGGCTGCTCGATCAGGTGAAGGCCCTGGAGTGGGTGCGCGACAACATCGAGCGTTTCGGCGGCGACCCGGGGCGGGTGACCATTTTCGGCGAGTCGGCGGGCGGAATGAGCGTTGGCGCGCTGATGGCATTCCGGCCGGCGGCAGGCTTGTTCCACCGGGCCATTCCGCAGAGCGGTGCGTGCGACACCAGCAATTCCCTCAGCAGGGCGGCGGAATACGGGCAGGCGATGCTGGATGCGCTTGGCGTCTCGGCCAATGCCTCGGCCGACGACCTGCTGGCCGTCGCGCCCGACAAGCTGGTCGAAGCCGGCGTCGCCGCTAGCGCACGCATGGGCGGTGCGATGATTTTCCAACCCTGTATCGATGGCACGTTGCTCTCCGATCTGCCCCTGGACTCGGTCAGGGGAGGTTCCGCCGACGGTATCGACGTGATGGTCGGAGCCACCCGGGACGAGTGGCGGCTGTTTCTGTCGATGGCGGGTTTCGACGTTCAATTCGACGATGCCACCCTGGAACAGGCGCTCGCCGCGCGCATCGACGATCCGCAGCGCATCATCGATGTCTACCGGTCTGTGAGAGAAGCCAGGGGCGACGCGTCGGACGCGAACGCGCTATTCGCCGCAATCGAGTCGGATCGCGTGTTCCGCTTGCCCGCGATTCGACTCGCCGAAGCGGTCGCCGAGCGGGGCGGGAAGGCCTACCAGTACCTCTTCACCTGGGAATCGCCCTGGGGCGACGGCAGCCTGGGGTCGCCCCACGCCATCGACATCGGTTTCGTGTTCGGTACCCACGGTTTCAGCGCGGGCAGTTCCGAGTTCTTCGGCAGCGGCCCGGAAGCCGAGGCATTGACCGAGGTGGTTCAGGATGCCTGGCTGAAATTCGCGACCGACGGTGACCCGCGAACCGACGCCCTCACTGATTGGCAACCGTACGACAGCGATACGCGCAGTACCGCACTTTTCGGCGAACCGGTGGCCGTTGCAAGCGACCCGTATAGCGAAGAGCGTGCCGCCTGGGATGCAGTCGACTCGGAGTTTGGCACGTTGTGAGCGGCTGGCATTCGCTGCCATTTCGGCCGGAGTTGTTCGTTCGTGAATACGTCGGGTTGGAGTCGCGCACCGACAACGGGTCAGAACGCCAGGAGAACCCCCTGTCATGTCCAATTTGCTCTATGTAAGCGTCTCGCCCCGAGGCGACCATTCCGCTTCCATCCAGGCCGCACAGGTGTTTCTGGAGGCATTACCGCCGTCCGTAACCGTCGAGCACATCGATCTGTTCGAGCGCAAGATGCCGGAAGTCACGCTCGAGATTGCGGCGGCGAAACAGAAGGCCTTCATGGGCATGGAACTCACCGACGAGGAGGCGCGCCAGTGGGCAGCCATCGTCGAACTGGTCGATGAGTTCAAGGCCGCCGACCACTATCTGATGGCCGTGCCGATGTGGAACTTCAACGTGCCTTACCGATTCAAGCAGTACATCGACCTGCTGACCCATCCGGGGCTCACGTTCACGCGCGATGAGAGCGGCCCGCGCGGGCTGGTATCGGGGGGCGCCACGCTGATCTACTCCCGGGGCGGCGACTATTCGCCGAAAGACGGCCGGCCGGACCCGTTCGACTTCCAGTCGCCCTACCTGAAGGCCTGGCTTCAGCTAATCGGGCTCGGCCCGGTGGATGAGGTGTACGTGCAGCGCACGATGGCCGGCCCGGACGGCGTCGCCAACAGCGTGGCGGGGGCAACGGCGGAACTCGAGGAGTTGGCCGGACGCCTGTTTCCCGGGGCGGATTGGTAACGCGCTCTTCCTCGGGGCGTCGGCTCGAATGGCCCGTTTGGCAGCGCGACCATTGCTGCGGATCGACCGGTCGCGAACGCCGTCAACCGATCAGAAAGTCGAGCGCCTTGATTCCCGCAACCGCCAACCCGATCACGGTATAGAACTTGACAGTCATGCGCAATTCGAGGTCTTTCATGTCGCTGCGGGTATCCGCACGCAGTTCCCTGATCTCCGAACGAAGTAGCGTGAATCTGCTGTTGCCCTCCTCCCGCAGCTTCGCGATGTCGTATTTGGATTCTGCGCGCAATTTCGTCATGCCCTGTTTGACCTCGGACCGCAGTTCGGAGATGTCTTGTTTGACCTCTGTTCGCAGTTTGGAGATGTCTTGTTTGACCTCTGCCCGCAGTTCAGTGAGTTTCCCGTTGAACTCCGTTCGGAATTGCGCGAACCCGCTTTTGACCTCCTCACGCAGGTTCCGAAGATCGGTCTTCGTTGCCAGCTCGTCCCTCGGTGGAATGGCCCGTGCAGCCGCAACCGCCTGTGCCTCGGATACACCGGCGCTTTTGAAGGCATCGTAGACTTCCTTGACGATCACGCTCATGCGAACCTGCCACTACTCGCTCGAGTCGGACAAGAGCATATCAGATCGGTTCAATGCGGATTGTGAGAGACCGCAGGCAGCCGTTGTGCGAAATCGCTCATTCGAAGCGGAGCATCCCGCAGTTCGTTGCAGCCGTTGTTGCCGTAACACCGTTGCACCGGTCCGAGAACGGCCACGGATTGCCGAACCTTGCGTCCACTTCGAAGCCGGGCTGTCGCTAGTGATTTCGAGCGCGAAACAAGAAGCGTGACCATGCGCTTCCTCGTTGCACTGGCAGAGGTTGCGTAATCCCTGCGGCCCCACATCGTGTGCAAGTCTCGTGGCGGCTCTATGCGGGTTAGACAGCTTCAGTCGTCCTGAAACTGCTCGGCGGTATAGTCCTGGGTCAGCAGTTCGAGCAGGTGGCCGTTCAGGTCGCGGAAATACACGCCGCGGCCGCCGTTCCAGTGGTTGATTTCGCCGTCGTCGGAAGTGAAGGGCCCACTGCCGTAGACGAGGCCGCGTTCCTTTACGCGGGCGAAGATCTCGTCGAATTCCTCCTCGCTTACCTTGAAGGCGTAGTGCTGGGGTTCGAACGTCTCGCGCGTGATGAAATCGAGCGTCAGCGCCTGATTGGCGATGCGCACCGGGGCGAAGTGTCCGAGGGGGCCATCGTATTCGAAGCCGAACAATGCCTTGTAGAACCGGGCGGATTCCTCGTTGTCCAATGCGGCGACGATGGTGTGGTTGAGTTCGACGGTCATGGGTCGGGCTCCTCGCGTGCAGCGGGTTTCGACAAGAACGCTCGGCCCCAACTCGGGCCGGATTGTTCGCAGATGCTCCCGGCGCGTTATGATGCGCGGCCGGGCCAGATGCGGCAAGTAGAGATGGACCTGACGGGCAAGCGGATAATCGTCACCGGTGCGGCGGGGGTGCTGGGTCGGGCAGTGGCCGAGAAGAGCGTTGCGCTCGGCGCGACCGTGGTATTGCTCGACGTTGTCGAAGGTATTGCCGAGGATTTGGGGGAAACCCGCTGTGTGGACCTGGCTGACGCCGACGCGGTCGAGCGTTGCATTGCCGGAATCGGCGACTTCGATTCCGTCTGCAACATCGCCGGCGGTTTCGACATGGGGCCCAACGTGCACGAGATCGACGCTGCGCACTGGGACGCCATGTTCGACATCAATGTGACCACGCTGAGAAACATGCTGCGGGCGACCTTGCCTCGCCTGGTGGCGCGCGGCCGCGGTACCGTGGTCAACGTGGGCGCGCTAGGCGCCCTGTCGGGCCAGGCAGCCATGGGCGCCTACACGGCGGCCAAGTCGGTGGTGATGCGGCTGACCGAAGCGGCGGCAGCGGAACTGCGCCGCAAGGGCGTCAACGTCAACGCCGTGCTGCCGAGCCTGATCGACACGCCGCGCAACCGGGCCGACATGCCGGACGCGAACCACTCGGATTGGGTGTCGCCGGACAACCTGGCCAACGTGATCTGCTTTCTCGCATCCGATGCAGCGGTCGAAGTCCATGGCGCCCTGCTGCCGGTGAGCGGTCGGGTCTGAAAGCCTTTCCGGCTGAATCGGCTCGTCTTCATGCTCGATGACGCCCAGATCCTGCATGCTGCCCGCGCTCTCGACGAGGCGGAGCGCGAACGCCGCCAGATTCGCTCCGTGTCCCTGGATTTTCCCGGCATGGAGATTGCCGACTCCTACGCCATCCAGGATGCATGGATGGCCATGAAACTCGCGGAGGGGCGGCACATTCGGGGCCGCAAGATCGGCCTCACCTCGCGGGTCATGCAGCAGGCCATGCAGATCGACGAACCCGATTACGGAACCTTGCTCGACGACATGTTCTTCGAGGACGGCGCCGTAATCGAGGCGGCGCGGTTCACCGACCCGCGCGTGGAAGTGGAGTTGGCGTTCGTGCTCGAGCGTCCGCTTGCCGGAAACGTTACGCTGTTCGATGTGCTCGAAGCGACGGATTACGTCGTTCCTGCCATCGAGATCATCGCCGCAAGAAGCCACCGGATCGATCCCGAGACCGGGCGTCCGCGCGGCGTGCTCGATACCATCGCTGACAACGCGGCCAGCGCCGGTGTCGTCACCGGCGGAAAGCGCGTCAAGCCGTCCGAAGTCGACTTGCGCTGGGTGGCGGCGCTCTTGTACCGGAACGGCGTCATCGAGGAGAGCGGGGTGGCTGCCGCCGTGCTCGGCCATCCGGCCAACGGCATCGTCTGGCTCGCGAGAAAGTTCGCGCCCCACGGCATTGCGCTGGAGCCTGGGCAAATCATCCTGGCGGGGTCGTTTACGCGCCCGGTGCCGGTGCAAGCCGGCGACACCTTCAATGCCGACTACCGGGAACTCGGCTCTGTTTCCTGCCGTTTTACTTGAAAGCAATGCTGCCGGATTGATTCGAGACCGAGCCCCTGTACTTCACCACCTCCCTGTTGCGGACGCCGATGCACTCGCTCCGCCTGGCCGTGTTGCCTTGGGTGGCCTCGACGTACTGTCATGTACGCCCGCGGTAAACTGCTTCAGGAATCGATTGGCAGTTCCGCCAGGTACTTCTCCGCATCCAGCGCCGCCATGCAGCCGAATCCGGCCGAGGTGACTGCCTGGCGGTAGACGTGGTCGGCCACGTCCCCGGCTGCAAAAACGCCGGGTACGCTGGTGGCGGTAGCGTCGCCGTCGAGACCGCTGGCGACCTTGATGTAACCGTCGGTCATGTCCAGTTGCCCTTCGAAGAGCCCGGTGTTGGGGGTGTGGCCGATGGCGATGAATACACCGGTCAGGTCGATGGACCGTTTCGTGGCGCCGTCGGTGGATGCGATGCGGATGCCCGTGACGCCGGTGTCGTCGCCCAGCACTTCGCTCAAGGTGTGGTTCCAGATTGGCTGGATGTTGTCCCGGGCGAACAATCTGTCCTGCAGGATTTTCTCGGCGCGCATTTCGTCGCGCCGGTGCACGAGGTGAACCGTTTCGGCGATATTGGCAAGGTAGAGCGCTTCCTCGGCAGCCGTGTTGCCGCCGCCGATCACCGCCACCTGCTGCCCCCGGTAGAAGAACCCGTCACAGGTTGCGCAGGCGCTGACGCCGCGGCCCAGGTAGCGCTCTTCGGAAGGCAGCCCGAGGTATCTGGCCGAAGCGCCGGTGGCAACGATCAGGGCATCGCAGGTATAGGTTTCGTTGTCGCCCTCGAGCCGCAGCGGCCGCGTGCCGAGGTCGGCGGTGTGGATGTTGTCGTTGACCGTGACGGTGTCGAAACGTTCGACGTGTTCGGCCATCTGCAGCATGAGTTCGGGGCCCTGCAGGCCGGCGTAGCCGCCGGGCCAGTTCTCGACATCCGTGGTGGTGGTCAGCTGGCCGCCCACCTCGACGCCGGTGATCAGGGCAGGTTTCAGGTTGGCCCGGGCCGCGTAGAGTGCGGCCGTGTAGCCTGCAGGCCCTGAGCCGAGAACGATGAGCCGGTGATGCTGCGCCACGTCGACCGCCTTTGCGAAAAGCCGCCAATTTAACTCGGGCATCTCGCCGGTTGTCCAGCCTGAACTGGGGTGATGCCGCCCCCAAACCGCTCAGGAACTGCAGGAGAGCATCGAGCACCCCGGCCGGTGGCGCGCCCACTCGGGCCGTTTGGCGGCCAGTTTGCCGTGTTCGGGCTGTTCGTCATAGGGGCGGCGGAGCACATCCAGCAACCGGTGAACCATGGAATAGTCGCCGCTCTCGGCCTCGTCGATGGCGAGCTGGGCCAGGTAGTTGCGCAGCACGAATTTCGGATTGGCGGCATTCATGGCCGACCGGCGCTTGTCCCGTGGCGAATCGTCCCGGCGGGCGCGTGAGATGTAGCTGTCGAGCCAGGCGACGATGCGCGCCCGCACGTCACCGGCTACCTCGGAGGGCTGGTACCAGGCGTCGGTGAGCGCTGTCAGGCCGGCGTCGCCGTCGAGGTCGATATCCGCCAGGCAGCGGAAGAAGATCGTCATGTCCGTTTCGGTGAGACGCAGCACCTGCTCCAGTTCGTCGCAAAGTGGCTGGTCGGCGGCCGGCTCGAACGCCTCGAAGCCGAGCTTGTTCGCCATCATGCGCTGGTGACCCGCCTGGTACTCGGTGGCGAAATCGCGCAAAGCCGCCTCCAGCGGTTCCGCCTGGCCGACCATCGGGTACATCGCATTGGCAAGCTGCAACAGGTTCCACTGGGCGATGGCGGGTTGCTGTCCGAACCGGTACCGCCGCGTGGCGGCATCGGTGGTGTTCGGTGTCCAGTCGGGGTCGTAATCCTCCAGCCAGCCGTAGGGCCCGTAATCGATGGTCAGGCCCAGAATCGACATGTTGTCGGTATTCATGACGCCGTGCACGAAACCCACACGCATCCAGTGCACGATCGTGTCGCCGGTGCGTCGGCACACTTCCCGGAAAAACTCGATGTCGCGCTCGGTACCGCTTTGCCGCGCTGCCAGTTCCGGGAAGTCCGACTCGATGGTGAAGTCCGTAAACCTTCGCAGCAGGTCGGTTTCCTTTCTGGCGGCGAGCATCTGGAAGTGTCCGAAGCGGGTAAAGGAGGGGGCGACCCGGCAGACGACGGCCCCCGGTTCCGGCGCTGGATGCCCGTCGTAGAGAATGTCGCGAACCACCTCGTCACCGGTGAGTACGAGACTGAGCGCCCGGGTAGTCGGCACGCCCAGGTGATGCATGGCCTCGCTGCAGAGGAATTCGCGCACGGACGAGCGCAGCACCGCCAATCCGTCCGCCATGCGGGAGTAGGGCGTCAGCCCCGCCCCCTTGAGTTGCAGGGTCCAGTGTTCGCCCCGGTCGTTGACCGCCTCTCCCAGGTTGATGGCGCGTCCGTCGCCAAGCTGCCCCGCCCAGGAGCCGAACTGGTGGCCCCCGTAACGGGTGGCGTGGGGGTCCATGCCGGGCAGGACGCGGTTGCCGGCGAATACCTGCAGGAACGCCTCGGATTCGCAGTCTTCGCGGCTGAGGCCGACGAGTTCGGCGACCTCGCGTGCGTAAGCGACGAGTCGCGGGGCCGGTGCGGGGCGCGGCGTTACCCGGGAATAGCAGGCCCGGTCGACCTGGCGAATGCCGTTGCCGTTGACCGGATCGGCGGGCAATGCGCCGACAAACCGGTTGTCGAAGCGCATGGTTTCGAGGTTGGCGGGGGTTTGCTGACGCATCGCGGGAGCTTACCACTTTGCCGGGCGCGGGATGATCTGAGGCAAGGCTTGGCGGCATGGTGGCAAGAGCCGGGGCCAGGTTTAAGTGATACGAATTTGATCAATATAGGTTTGAAACTGTATCACTTTATGGTAGTTTGGCGCTGACAACGCGACGTGGAGTTGACCGTGTCCGAAGCGCAGGATCTCGAAGCGCGTTTCCAGGCGCGCATCGACAACGAAGAACGTATCGAGCCCAAGGACTGGATGCCGGATGCCTACCGCAAGACGCTGACCCGCCAGATATCCCAGCATGCGCACTCCGAGGTCATCGGAATGCAGCCGGAAGGGTCGTGGATCACCCGCGCGCCGTCGCTGAAGCGCAAGACCATTCTGCTCTCCAAGGTGCAGGACGAGGGTGGTCACGGCCTGTATCTGTACAGTGCGGCAGAAACGCTGGGCGCGAGCCGGGCGGAGATGATCGATGCATTGCACGCCGAACGCGCCAAGTATTCGTCCATCTTCAACTACCCGGCCCAGACCTGGGCAGACATCGGCGCCATCGGCTGGCTGGTGGACAGCGCCGCCATCATCAACCAGATCCCCCTGCAGCGCTGTTCCTACGGCCCCTATGCGCGCGCCATGGTGCGCATCTGCAAGGAGGAGAGTTTCCACCAGCGCCAGGGCTACGACATCATGGTCGCGCTCTGCGCCGGCACCCCGGAACAGAAAGCCATGGCCCAGGATGCGCTGAACCGGTGGTGGTGGCCGAGCGTGCAGATGTTCGGGCCGCCGGACGAGGCATCGGTGCACTCCGCCCAATCGACGATCTGGAAGATCAAGCGATTTTCCAACGACGAGTTGCGGCAGAAATTCATCGATCAGGCCGTGGAGCAGGCGAAGGTACTGGGGCTCGAGATTCCGGATCCGGAACTCGAATGGGACGAAGAGACGGGCCACTATCGGACCGGTCCCATCGACTGGGACGAGTTCAATCGCGTGGTCGCGGGAGACGGCCCGTGCAACCGCGAGCGGCTGGCGACGCACCGGCGCTTTCACGAAGAGGGCACCTGGGTACGGGAAGCCGTTGCCGCCTACGCGGCAAAGCACCCGCAGCAGAGCGCGCAACCGGCCGCGATGCAGGCTGAGCCGGCCGCCGCAGACCAGGCGCGGCGGGCGTCACGCGAACACCGGCTTTGACGACGCCTTGCCGGCCATTGAAGTGCATTGTACGTACCGCGCACGGGCTCTCTCCCGGCGCGCCGGGTTGGGAACTCGCATGCAAAACGGCGAATCGTCGAAACAGAGGTCTCGAGGTCTGCGATGGCTGAACTGATGCCGCTCTTCGAAGTGTTCGTGCGTGCCCGGCGCGGGCTCGAGCACCGTCATGCGGGCAGCCTGCGCGCCCAGGATGCAGAGATGGCGCTGCAATACGCCCGGGAGATCTACACCCGCCGCCGCGAGGGCGTGAGCCTGTGGGTGGTGCGCTCCAGCGATATCGTCGCCTCCCAGGAAGAGGACGCCGAGGCATTCTTCGACCCTGCCGACGACAAGCCCTACCGACAGGCCACCTGGTACAAGTTGCCCGACGGGGTGAAAAACCTGTGAGCCTGCTCGGCCAGGTGGTGGCGCTGGCCGACGATGCCCTGGTGCTCGGGCATCGCCTGTCGGAATGGTGCGGCAAGGCGCCGTTTCTGGAGGAAGACCTGGCCCTGACCAACACCGCCCTCGACCTGCTTGGCCGCGCGCGGACGTTGTATGGTTACGCGGAATCGCTCGGTGGGCGCAACGAGGACGAATACGCCTATCTGCGCGATGCCGACGAGTTCAGGAATCTCCTGATCTACGAACTGCCCGGCAACGACTTCGCCGTGACCTATGCCCGCCAGTTTCTGGTGGACGTGTTCGCCGACCTGTACCTTACAGACCTCGCAGCGAGCACCGATGAAACCCTGGCGGCCTACGCGGCGAAGTGCCGCAAGGAGTCTGCCTGGCACCGGCGCCATTCAGGCGAGTGGATGATGCGCTTGGGCGACGGCACCGAGTACAGCCACGGGCGCATGCAGAGCGGGCTGCAGACGGTCTGGGAATACCACGCGGAGATGTTCGAAACGCTTCCCGAGGAGCGGCCTCTGGTGGAAACCGGCGTACTGCCGGATCGCGAAGCCTTGCAGCAGCCCTGGTTGGAAGCGGTCGGGGAGGTCATTCGCGCCGCCACCCTCGAGGTGCCGTCGACAACCGGTCACGCCACCGGCGGCCGCGCCGGCACACACACCGAACACCTGGGCATCATGCTGGCAGAAATGCAGCAGTTGCCGCGCGCCCATCCCGGAGCGGCCTGGTAAGCGGTATTTGGAGAGTCGTTGGCAATGAGCTTTCACCGTCTCGAGGTCTCTCGCGTCGGTCCGGAGACGGCCGACGCGGTTCGGGTCGCGCTGGATGTTCCCGCCGATCTCTCGTCCGAATACCGGTTCTCGCCGGGGCAGTACCTCACCTTCGAACGCGTCATCGACGGCGAGCCGGTGCGGCGCTCCTACTCGATCTGCAGCGCTCCGGGAGAACCCCTCGAAGTCGGCGTCAAGCTGCAACCCGGCGGCCGATTCAGCACGTTCGCCAACCGTGAGATGCAGGCCGGCGACCGCCTCGAGGTGGCAACACCGGAGGGTCGTTTTGTCACGGTCGATGCAGACCGCCCAGGCGTCAGCTACTTTTGCATCGCGGCCGGCAGCGGCATCACGCCGGTGCTGTCGATCGCCCGGAGTGTGCTCAGGGACAACCCCACCAGCCTGGTGACGCTGCTTTACGGCAACAAGACCACGGCTTCGATGATGTTCCGGCACGACCTGCTGGCGCTCAAGAACCGCTACCTCCACCGATTTCATCTGATTCCGGTGTTCAGCGAGGAACTCCAGGACAACGAACTGTTCAACGGACGCATCGACAACGCCAAGGGCGCGGAGTTCATCAAGCGGTTGCTGCCCCTCGAAGGCTTCGACCAGTTCTACCTGTGCGGGCCCGAGTCCATGATCTCGGAAGTCACGCGAGGGCTTCGCAGCGAAGGCGTCCCGGCGGAACGCATTCACTATGAACTGTTTTCCGCCTCCGCCGACGATGCGGCGGAACGCATTCGCAAGCACGAGGAACGCGCGCGCCGCTATGGCGACGACGCAGCCCGGGTGTCGGTGCGCCTGAACGCCAAACGGCACTTTTTCGACCTCGAGTACAACGGCGAGAACCTGCTCGACCGGGCCTGCGCCATGGGGTTGGACGTGCCGTACGCCTGCAAGGACGGCGTGTGCGCCACCTGCAAGGCACGGGTGATAGAAGGGCGCGTGGAAATGGATGTCAATCACGCCCTGTCTGCCGAGGAGGTGGCGGAAGGCTACATTCTCACCTGCCAGAGCCACCCGGTAACGGCGGAAGTCTCGCTGGACTTCGACGTATGAAACCAAGCGGGCATCGGCCCGGCACGGCTCACGAACAGGTGCGGCCAAGGGGAGGCGGGTAGGCGATGGACCCCGATCCGATGAAGCCCGACAGGGAACACCAGGCTGGCTCGAGGCGTTCGGAGCATCTAGCGCATGCACTGGCCGCGCAACCCGTGCGGGCGCGCTCGTTGCTGGTCACCTTTTTCGGCGATGTCGTATCGGTGCAACCGGCGCGGGTCTGGCTCGGCAGCGTGATTGGCGCGATGAGCAGCCTCGGCCTCGGCGAACACCTGGTGCGCACGGCCTGCAATCGCCTGGCCAGGGATGGCTGGCTGCAGGCGCACCGCCGGGGTCGGCGCAGCTACTACCGGTTCAGCGACTATGGCGCACGCCAGTACCGCCGTGCCGCCCGTCGCATCTACGCGCCACGGAAGCCGGATTG
The DNA here is from genome assembly GCA_965221465.1 of Candidatus Azophilus sp. Taxonomy (GTDB): domain Bacteria; phylum Pseudomonadota; class Gammaproteobacteria; order Pseudomonadales; family Azotimanducaceae; genus Azophilus. Next base: position 2,116,779 of record OZ244892.1, on the reverse strand, counting down.
GGACGGGTACTGGACCCTTCTTTTGACCCATGGCATGGAGGCGACGCGGCGGGCGCAGCTGGAGCGTGAGCTGGGTTGGCTGGGTTTCGGCCGGGCCGGGGCCGGTACCCTGGTGCGGGTCGGGTTCGACGAGGATTACCGTGCGGTACTCTCGGAACTCGGTGTGCAGGCACCGGTGTTCCGCGCGGAAAGCGGCGCCCTAGGCGAGGCGGAAACGGACCTGTGCCGTCGGGCCTGGGCGGTGGATGCGCTCAATGAGGCGTTTGCGCAGTTCGTCAGCCGTTACGCTCCCCTGGCAGAGGAAGCAGCGCCTGCGCCAGAGGTGGCCTTTCGATTGCGCCTCATGCTCATTCACCACTATCGCCGAATCGTGCTAACCGACCCGGAATTGCCCTCGGCCCTGCTGCCCGGAAACTGGTCCGGCGATCGCGCACGGGAACTCGCTGCCACCTTGTATCAAAGATGGCTGTCGGCTTCCGACGGCTGGCTGACCGACCGGCTCGAACTCGAAGAAGGCGCCTGGCCGGCGATGTCCCCCGGAGCCCGGGCGCGTTTCAGGGACGCGACCTGGACACGCCGGCTCGTTGCGCTGGCATGACCCCTTTCATGCAACCCTTTTTCCAAGTGATTGATTTTATTGATTTCGTTAACGTGAGGAACCGTTTCTTCGATCCGGCTCCGCGAACCGGTATGCGGTACGCGCATCCGGCACGCCAAGCGGACCTGCTTACCGCTACGATGGGCGCAAGCACGAGCTTTAAAGGTGCCGGATACGCGCACCGCACACCGATTCTCTCCCAGCGAACCTTTGTTGCTTTCACGTCCGCGTTCCGGCGCGTCGGGTTCGAAACTCGCATACGAAAGATACGGCCGCACGAATGCGAGCGCATCGGCCCGCAGCAGGAAATTGGTGATAGATGCGTGCCGGCGTCAGAGGATATCTTCAGGAAGGGTCCGCGATCTTCAGCAGCTGCTTGCCCCGGTTCTGCCCCGTGAACAGCCGGGTCAGGGTGGTCGGAATGTTCTCGAACCCCTCCTGGATGTCGACCTGGTAGACCAGTTCACCGCTCTGTACCCAGCCCATCAGTTCCTCGGCGGCGGCTGCGAACCGGTCCATGTAGTCGATAACGATAAAGCCCTCCATGCGCGCTCGCATCACCACGATGTTCATGAGATTGGTGGGGCCCGGAACCGGCGAGGTCGCGTTGTAGCCCGAGATGCCGCCGCACATCACCACCCGGGCGCGCATGTTGATGTGATTGAGCGCGGCTTCCAGGATGTCGCCGCCGACGTTGTCGAAGAATATGTCTACCCGGTTCGGGCAGAGTTCGCCGATGCGCGCTTCCACATCGTCGTTCTTGTAGTCGATGGCGGCGTCGAAGCGGGCCTCTTCGGTAAGCCAGTTGCACTTTTCCGCACCACCGGCGATACCGACGACCCGGCACCCCTTGATTCGTGCAATCTGCCCCGCTACCGAACCGGTGGCGCCCGCAGCGCCGGACACCAGCACGGTTTCGCCACTTTGCGGTATGCCGAGGTCCATGAGGCCCCAATAGGCGGTCTGGCCGGTGGTGCCGAGTACGGAGAGGATTGCCTCCGGTTCCACACCGGGCGGCAGCTTGTTCAGCATGGGTATTGCCGGGGATGGACGAATGACCGAAAAATCCTGCCACCCGCCCAGGTTCTGAACGAGGTCGCCGGTCTGGTAATCGGCGTGGTTGGACTCGACGACCTGGCTGACGGTCCCGGCCCGCATGGGCTCACCGATTTCGACAGGGGGCATGTAGCTTTCCCGGTCTTCCATCCAGCCGCGCTGGGTGGGGTCGAACGAGAGGTACAGGGTGCGCACGAGCACCTCGCCGTCACCGGCCTTTGGAATGGGCACTTCCCGGTACTCGAAGTTGCCTTCGTTGACCATTCCGAAGGGACGTTTGGCAAGAATCCACTGGCGATTGACGTTCATTTCCTTTCCTGGGGTGTTTTTCCTGGGCGTCGGGGCGACTTGCTTGCTGGCAAGTCGAGGCGACGACTATAACGCATCCGCCCGCGTTCGGCTGACCGGGGATTACCATGGCGTCCGGGCTGCCCGCCGACACCTACAATCCGGGCGTCGTCGAACGAGTTGGCTTCATGATCGAAGATCGGAGCGCGCCCGCCTCGATCTCGCCAATCGCGCCTTCGTGGACGAGTGCCTGGACGGCACGGGTTGCGAAGCGCTGTTCTGACTCGAACGGCGCTAAACCGCCGCCAGTGCGGACAGAATCAGCACGACGAAGACCGAGAACACGCCTGCCAGCAACCCCACCAGGGCTGACCGGAAGAGGCCGTGTATCGGCGAGCCCCGCTCGGCGTAGTAGCCGATGCTCGCCCCTTGCAGGCGCTTGGCGATCAGGTAGGCGAGCAGTGCCTGGCCCAGGGCGAAGAACAGGGCCACCCAGAAGCTCGGCGGCGCAGCCCAGCTCGCGAGCAGCACCAGTACGTAGAGAACCATGCCGCCGATTAGGGCTTGCCGCGCCAGCCGTGGGGAGCCCAGGGCAACGTAATTCGCCATCATCATGTAGATGCCGGCGATCAGGGAGCCGAGCAGGGTGCCGATGACGATGCCGTCAATGGAATAGAGCGGACGGCTGGTGCGCTTGACGGGCGGTGTGCTCAAAGCGCTGCCGCCAACCCGGCGCGATACTTGATTGCGAATGCTGCAACTCGCATGGAATTCTCCTCGATGCCTCAGTCGACCGATATAATCTCAGATTCGGACGCTTTATGGGGCCGACGCCGACCGAGTCTGGCAGCGGGCTAAGATTCCAGCCCGTGATCCATCAGGTGCGCGGGCACGCCGCTGGTCTTGCCGACGACTCGCGCGGGAACGCCGGCCACGGTGACCCGCGGCGGAACGTCCTCGAGCACCACGCTGCCGGCGCCGACCTTGGCGCCTTCGCCCACCTCGATGTTGCCGATAACCTTGCAGCCGGCCGCCAGCAATACGCCGCGCCGGATCTTCGGGTGCCGGTCGCCGGTCTCCTTGCCGGTGCCGCCCAGAGTGACCGCGTGCAGTATCGACACATCGTCCTCGACGACGGCCGTTTCTCCGGCAACGAGCCCGGTGGCGTGGTCGAGCATGATGCCGGCGCCGAAACGGGCGGCCGGATGGATGTCGACGCCCAGGGTGACGCTGATCTGGTTTTGAAAGAATTGCGCCAGCGTCTTGCGGCCCTGCCGCCAGAGCCAGTGCGAGATCCGGTAAGCCTGCAGGGCGTGAAAGCCCTTGAAGAACAGGAACGGCGTCGACAGGTCCTGGCAGGCGGGGTCACGCGTGCAGGTTGCCAGGATGTCCACTTCGGCCGCGCGCAGGATATCCGGTTCGGCTGAGATCGCTTCCTGGATCACGTCGCGGATCAGCATCGTCGGCAGCATCGGGTTGTCCAGCTTGCTGGCAAGCCGGAAGCTGAGCGCCGAGCCGAAATTGCGGTGGTTGAGAATGGTGGCGTGAAAATAGCTGCCGAGAATCGGCTCTTCGCTGGCCTTGGTGCGCGCCTCGTTGCACATGACCAGCCAGAGATCGCCCGCTGCCTGGATTTCCCCAAGCCCCACGTCGCCGCCCAGGGCATCGAGGTAGCGTTCGTGTTCGGCGCTGGACATGTGAATTCCCCATGAGTCGGGCGATGGCGCATGCCTGCGTGGCAGCTTCACAGATTACCACGGTTCGCCCCGGCCCAGGATCGCCGAACTCCAGACAGCCCCGTTCGCCGAGAGGCGATGCCCCATCCCGACAGGTGAAATGACATCGGCGCCATTGAAGCGTCGTTGTCGATGCCCGACCGGGTCGTGTAGGGTTGACCGATGGCGGGAAAGCGCGACAAATCCGGCAATCGATTCACCTGCGTTGGCCTGATCGGGCGGCCGGGCAGGCCGGTAGCCGACAGCCTGCAAGCGGTGATCGACTGCCTCGAGGAGCGGGGCCTCGGCGTCATCGTCGAGAACGATACGGCCGCCATGCTGAACGGCGCGGGTCTGGACGTGGACGATCGCGCCTCGATCGGGCGGCGCTGCGACCTGGTGGTAGTGGTCGGCGGCGACGGCAGTCTGATTGGCGTAGGGCGCGACCTTGCTCACACGGGCGTTCCGGTTCTCGGCATCAACCGGGGCGGTCTGGGGTTTCTCGCCGACATCGCGCCGGGCCGCATCCGTCGCCAGCTCGGCGAAGTTCTCGATGGCGAATACCGGGTCGAGGACCACTTTCTGCTGGAAGCAGAGGTGCACCGGGGCGGTGATCGAATCGGCGGCTCACCCGCCCTGAACGATGTGGTGGTGCACCCGGGCAGCATGGCGCGGATGATGGAATTCTCGCTCGAGGTGGACGGCGAATTCGTCTACGAACAGCGCTCCGACGGGCTGATCGTCGCCTCGCCGACCGGTTCCACCGCCTATGCGCTGTCTGCCGGCGGGCCGATCATGCACCCGTCCCTGGATGCCATCGTCATCGTACCCATGTTTCCGCACACCCTGACGTCGCGCCCGCTGGTTGTGCGCGGCAGTTCCGGCATCGCCGTGACGATCGGAACCGTGGACCGGGCAAAGGTGAGTTGCGATTCGCAGGTCGAAATCGATCTCGAAAGCGGCGATGTCGTGCACATCCGCAAGTACGGATCACCCCTGCGGCTGCTGTATACCTACGGCCACAGCTTCTACGAATCCTGCCGCAGCAAGCTCGACTGGGCGAGCCGGCTGGGCGGGGGGGATTGATTCCCGCGCTGAAACCTGCACCCAATCAGAGCGGGACTTTGAAGTCGGTCAGAATGCCGCGGTCGTCGATTTCGATTCAGCGCCGGAGAAATTGGGCGCGGGGGGCATGGCAACGCATAATAGGGCGCCATGAAAGTTCAGATCGCATCCGACTTGCACCTCGAGGGCTGCCCGGGTCACCTGCCTGGTGAAGCGGCATTCCTCCCGGTGCCTGACCGGGACCTGCTCATCCTGGCCGGAGACATCGGCGTTGACATGAATGCGTGGCGGTTTGTCGAGCGTGAACTGGAAGCGTCCCCGGTGATTTATGTGCCGGGCAATCACGAGTACTACACGGAATGCCGCCGGGCAGACGTGGACACGGCCTGGCGTCGGCGCGCGGAAACCCACCCAGGCTTGCACTACCTCGTGACTGAAGGCGTCGAAATCGACGGCGTGCGTTTCTGGGGAGCGCCCTGGTACTCCGACCTCTGGAACTCCGCACCCGACGACGGTTGGGGGGCGCACTATCACCGGGAAGTGGAGCGGGGCATCAACGACTTCTGGTGGCGTTGGGGCGGAGGCGAATGGACCTTGGCTCGACACATTGAGCACCACCTGATGCAGACCGAAGCGCTGAAGGCCCAGGCGGCCAAGGTGGATGTGGTGATCACGCACTGGCCGCCGACCAAAGGGGCGATGCATCCGAAGTTCGACGGCGACCCGCTGAACCCGTACTTCATAAACGACAAGCCGGACCTGGTGCGTGAGATTGGCGCAACGCTCTGGATCTCGGGCCATACCCACGAGGCCTACGACTATCAGGAAGGCGCGACCCGCTGCATTGGCAACCCCACCGGATACCTCGGCGAAGAGCGGCAATCCCGACTGTTTCGGCCGGACAAGATTGTGGACGTGCCGCCGATTCAGTAGCTCACTAGCACACATCCGTCACCAACTTTCGTCGCGAGGGCGTGTGCATAGGCGTCCGCAGCAGGAAGTTGGTGACAGATGCGCGCTAGGATGACGGCAGCGGAAGCTGCTCGCACAGGCGTGCTTGCGCAGCGTCATCGCTGAGCTCGGCGTCGCCCCAGCAATCGGCAATGATGCCGTCGGGGCGGACCAGCGCCAGTCCTCGGGGGTCATAGGGCGCAGCCTCCGGTTGCGGCAACTGTTCCCAGCGCACCGGGAACCCGGCACCGTCCGCCACCCGGCCAACTGCAGCCCGCCAGCGCGCCGCGGCAACCTCAGCGCCGCCCACCAGCACGTAATCCGTTCCAAACCAATCCAGAACGGACAGGCCTTGCCGTTCGTCAACCCAGATGTGCGGGGCGCGGCGGCCAGCGCGCACCGCTGGAACGAAATCGATCGTGGCGTTCTCCACCGTTGGCGGCGGTTCCGCGTTCTTGGCGATCAGCGGGGATTCCAGTTCAAAGCCAAGCAGCACCCCGTCGTAGTCGGCGTACTGCCGAGTCTGGCGCACGCCCTCTGACGGATCCTTCCCGGCGTAGTAGGCGACGAAGATCTGCCTCATGAGCGCCGTGGTCTGCACCCCCGTGGCCACGCGGCCCAAGGCGACCGGGCGGTGTTCGGCGTGGTACGTATCGAGTATCCAAGGCGGCGCCAGGCCCTTCAGCACATAGGCCAGCTTCCAGGCCAGATTGCGGATTCCGGCAAAGCCGATGTTGTTGCCCATGCCGCCCGTGGGCACCGAAATGTGTGCTGCGTCCCCGGCCAGAAACACCCGGCCGTGGCTGAAGCGGTCCACGCAACCCGGCGTTGGCCGCCAGATGCCGGTGCTGGTGATTTGAATGGGCACCTCGCCGCCGCCGATGGCTTCCCGGATGCGGCCAAGGGTCTCCTCTTCCGACAGCGGCTCCCCATCCGCCTTGAAGATCTGGCAGCGCCAGCGGGTGATGCCGTTGAGCGGCTGAAACACCAATACGCCGTTGGGCGTTGCGTTGTATAGCAGCCCGCCCTTGCGCCCTTCCACAAACTCGGATAAGTCGGCCTCGAAGATCACGTCCTGCGCATAGTTTTCCAGTGGCGCGGCCTCGAGTTCGCTGCCGATGGCTTGGCGCACGAAGCTGTGCGGGCCATCGGTGCCGAGCAGGTAGTCGGCGCGAACGGTGCTCCTTTGGTCGGAGGTCAAATCCCGGATGACCACGGTGGCGCCTTGCTCATCCTGGCTGATCTCGAGGGCTTCGGTTCGGTAGCGCATTTCAATGCGAGGATCGTCCCTGGCTTTCGCCAACAGCACGCTTTCCACGTAGTCCTGGCAGGTCATGACGGGCATCGTGGGGCTGGTGCTGCGCGGCACCGTGTGGAATGTGGGGCTGGGAATTGCGGCGATCTGATCGCCCGTCAGTGCGTTGAACCAGCGGTTGCAGGCCGTCCAGTCGGGGCCGAGCCCGGTCTGCTCCACCGCCTTTTCCAAGCCGAGGAACCGCATGAGCTCCATGGTGTTGGTGTCTACGAACCTGGACCGGGGATGGGTGTTGGCCTCGCCGCGCCTCTCAATAAGCAGGGTATTGACGCCGAATCTCGAAAGCAGCAAAGCGCCCGTAAGCCCGATGGGGCCGCAGCCGACAATGCAAACCGGCACGTTGATCATGTTGGGATACCCGCTGTGTGGCTGGGTGCCGAATTATACGCGGGGGCTGGCCTATCGCCGTTCGAAGGCCCGATATCTCACCCATCTGAATTCACCGTGTGCGATATTCTTGGCAAGCGGAATCCAAGACATGTGGCGGCGAACGACTAATTCGGTACGACCTCAGTTGCTACGAAACGTGCCGCAGCAACCTCGACGGGGCGCGCCGACTGGGCGGGGGTATTGAATCCGGCACTGAAATCGGCGCCCGATCAGGGTGGGACGTCGAAGTCGGTGAGAACGCCGGGGTCGTCGACATCGAGCCGCGCTACTTGGCGGCGGTTCGCCGCAATGACCCGTTTTGCGCCGATGTCGCCAGTCAGAAGCTCCAGTTCCCGGAAGTAGAAGCTCCCGAAGCCGACGGGGTGCCCCGGCGTTCCCCGGTAGATCGGTTGTACGATGGAGGCGGTTCCGTCCATCGCCTCCTGCAGGCGTTGCAGTGTTTCGGCCCGAACGTCAGGCATGTCCGCCAGCGCAACGAATAGAAAGTCGAGGCTCCGGCCTGCACGAATGCCCGCTGCCAGGGAGTGGCCCATGCCGAGTGCCGCGTCGGGCGCATGGACCGCCTGCACGTCGTCAGGCAGCAATCGCCCGCCCGGCAGCGGCAATCGGGCTTCGTCCGCCGGCTGCAGCACTACAAAAACCGTATCGAAGGCCTCTCGGTAAACCGCCAGGGTGGTCTCCAGCATGGTGCGGCCGTCCGACAGTTGAAACAGGCGCTTGTCGCTGCCGAAACGCTTGGATTTCCCGGCCGCGAGGATGACGGCGCCGCCGGCGAGGTGCCTCGAGCCCGACGAGCGTTCAGAGTGGGGTTGCATTTCGGCAAGCAAGGAACGAAATCAATACGGCGATAGTCTGACCGCGTGGCCGCGCAGGACGGCGCGTTTTGCTTCAGCGACGAAACGTCGACGCCCTCGCGGCGAAAGTCGGTTACCGATGCGGGCCAGAGCCATGTGCGTAGAGGTTGGTCAACTGTGCTTTCAAGTACGACAATTTTGCGCTCTTGCCCCGCTTGCCCGGTGTTTTCACGCGTCTTTGCAGCCCTTTTGCGTTCGCGGACGAACAGGTCCATCGAGCCCGACCCGTTCGCGAGAGAGCGCGAATGCCTAGCCGGAAGAGATTGTTGTTTCCGCTCGAAAGCAGGAGGTAAGTCTTCTGGCTGCCACTGTCATTGTTTAAGCGTTCGATAGAGAAACAATAGAGGCGTTTGATGTCAATAGCCTTGATGGCTTGTCGATGGCTTGTCGAAATGGGTACCTGGATTGCAGATCGATGCCGAGGGTGGGGCGGCTGCTTCGCCATCGTCCGAAAATGACCTAAAATCGGGTACTTCATCACCTGCAAGCCTGCTTCGTTACGCGCAAGAATTTCTCTTGTGTTTGTCGCACGACAGTTCGACACGTCAATCCAATTTCATAGAGAAGAGCAGAAGAATGAGCGTAAGAACAATGCCTTGGTCAAGCGGCCTTCACCGTTATGCGAACGCTGCGGGTCGAATGCTCGCCATGGCCTGTCTATCGATTTCGTCGACGGTGTCTGCCGGAAGCCCTGGCGGAGACGCGCGCGCAGAGTATTTCGATCTCGACTCGAAGATCATGGGTACCAGCGTGCCCATGTCGGTGATCCTGCCACCGGGATACAAGAAGGCAGACGGCGAGCTACCGCTCCTGATTCACCTCCACGGTGGCGGCATGAACAGAAACTCGCTGACCCGGATGCTGCCGACCTGGCAGAAGCTCTGGGACGCCGGTGATCTGCCGCCGCTCGTGATGGTCTCGTTCAGCTCGGGTGGCGGAAGCTGGTATGGCGGGGCCTGGGAGCAGTTTGTTATCGATGAGCTTCCAGCATGGGCTCACCAGCAGTTCGGGAAGCCTCTGCGCGATCTCGCCAAGGGAGACCCTGCACTCGATCGTGCCTATGCAGAACTGCCGCCAACGAAACCGGTTTCCTGCCAGGCGGAGGAAGTGCAGTGACTTTTGCGCGACATCGGGTTCGAAAGCTGGGAGATGCGGCCAGGAAGCTGCAGCTGGAGCCCTATGTTCTGCAGCTCGAGCTGGACGGCCTTGCCATCGTTCCGCCGGAAGAGACGGGCGTCTCACCGGCTGAGCTCGATACTGCAATTCAACTGTTGTTGGCGGATGCCGAGAACATAACCGGCAGCAGCTTCAGTCTCGAGCACGGTCCCGCTGAAGAGCTGGAATGGCCGGCACCGCCATTCGGATTGCACCTGGGCGACCTCGACGCTGCCGGTGAGATTGGCGATGTCACACAATTTCAGTTGCAATCGCTGGCCAGTCGACATCGTGTCTTTCGCGACCTGATCGTCAATCCGGTAGCACTGGCGCTCGTTGAACACACCATGAATATCCAGCCGATGCTCAGCAGCAGCAATGCTTTCGTGAAGTGGCAGGGCGAGTTCGGTTACGGCAAAAACCTCGGACTGCACAGCGATCAGTTACAGGTACCGCAGCCGTGGGGAGCAACGGCATTCAACGCTAATGCAACCTGGTGCCTGACAGATTACTCGAAAGACGACGGAGCGCTTGCTTACGTACCCGGTTCGCACCGGGTACAGGGAAGACCTCCCGCCGGTGCATTCGAGCGGGCAGTTGCTGCCGAGGCACCGAAGGGCTCGCTGATCGTCTGGCACGGCGCAACCTGGCATGGCGCCTATCCTCGTCGGAACCCCGGTATGCGACTGACGCTCGCCAATTACTACCGCCATCCCAGCATTCTGCCGCAGGAAGACGTGATGAATGGTTTCAGGCCTGAACTTGCCGATGACTGCGTTGCACCGGATTTGCTCACGCAGGTACTCGGGTTGAACGGTCTGGCGCCTTACCCGACGACAGACAACACGGAACGGGTCAAGTACGGGATGGGTTGGTTTCCGCACGTAAAGGGTAAGCCGCCGCACGACATCGACCCACCGGTCACCCCGTGACCGGCACACTCGTTGAAGACTCCGAACTGCCGAATGCTACTGAGCTGATCGCGTCCGCTTTCAGCCAATTCGAACGTGAACTGGTTCCGCGCCAGGCAGTGGTTTTTAGTCGTAAGCGCCCATGGGCTGGCTTGCCAGTCGACTGTAGTCGGGACCTTCTTCGCGCCAGCCGGCAAATACGTTTTCGCCCATCAGCTGTGCAAATCGGGGTTCGTTGGCATACCGTTCAAAAACCTCGGGATAGCGGTCGTCGCGACGTCTTTCCTGCGTGGCGATGTGCGATCTGCAGAAGTAGGCTGCCAGGTTGATCCTGGTACCAGGCACATCGCGACGCCAGCTGCCGTGCCACGTATTACCATGGAAGACGATTGCATCGCCCGGGTCGAGTTCCATGGTTACGGAACCAGGCGGAGCCGACCACTCGACCGTATCGATGGTTTCGGCATCCGGATGTTGTGCAACAAAATCGGCAAAGGTCCGAGAGCCTGCCATCCAGTTTTCGTGTGGCGTCGGGGCACGGTATTTTCTGTGGCTGCCAGGGGTAACAGCGAGAGCGCCCTGTTCGGCGGTGTAGGGTGTGAGCGCATAGTTGCAGTTGGCCACCAACGCTGTCTCATTCATGCCTGCGGGTGCGGAATCGGTATGCATCGGCAGTGGCAATCCACCCGGACCTCGGAAGTGGCTGCCCATGGAAGAGAGTACGCAGCTTTCCCCCAGCAGGTAAGTGATCAGGGCCAGGGGGCGTGGCTCCAGCAGAATTTCGGGAAACACGGGGTCCTCGAACATCACGTAGTGCTGGTAGACCATGCCGTTGAAGTCAGCGGCGGTTGCCGTCGCAGGATCGATTCGGTTTCCCGTTACTTTCTCTACTCGACGCAGGATGGCGGCTTTCGCGCGTTCCACGGTCTTCGTGGAAAGAACGGCTGGAATGACGGTGTAACCCAGCGTAACGAGTTCTGTCAGGTTGTCGTTGAGACCCCGGCTTTCGATCTCTCTGAGAACACGTTCTCTTGCGGCGGAATCCTTGTCCATTGCTACCTCGATTGCGGTGGCTCAGCAACACACCATGGTAGTCGAGATCGCTTCGGTGTCGAGGTTATGATCGACGGCGGGTGGTAACGGATGCGGGCTGGCGGATTGGCAAAGCCGGTCGTGGTTGGTTCGATGCAGCACCAGGCTTTCGGTAAACGCGTTCAGCCGGCGGCGGCCCGGGCAAGTTGTCGGCGGCTCGCCGCAGCCTGCCCGGCCCGGATGGCGAGAATTTCCGCCATGACGGCAACGGCGATCTCGGGCGGCGTCTTGCTGCCGATCGGCAGGCCGATGGGGGCGTGCAGCCGGGCAATCTCCGCCTCGCTGAGTTCCAGCGCCCGCAAACGTTCCCGCCGGCTTGCCGAGGTGCGTGTCGAACCCATGGCGCCGACATAGAAGGCATCCGTCTTCAGTGCTTCCATCAGACCCATGTCGTCGATGCGCGGGTCGTGGGTGAGGGCGACGATCGCCGAAGAAGGGTCGTTGGCGTGCGCCTTCACGGCATCGTCGGGCATGTCGTTGACGAGCCGCACGCCGGGTACGTTGAAATCGTTCAGCAGGTGTTCGCGGGGGTCGCAAACCGTAACCTCGTAGTCGAGCGTCTGCGCCATTTCGGCCAGATATTTCGAGACCATGCCGGCGCCGATGACGAAGAGTTGCCGGCGCGGCCCGTAGGTGTGTAGAAGCACTTCGGTGCCGGGGTTCCAGTCGAGCGGTTCGTAACGGTCGACATCCATGTAATCGAAACTGCGTTGCTTCAGATCGACGCGGCGGCGGACGGTGCGGCGCGCATCCAGCCGGTCTCGCAGGTGCCGGAAGTGGGCGCGGTACGTTTCGGTGGAATCGAGCGGCTCCACGACGATGTAGAGGTGGCCGCCGCAGGGCAGGCCCAGTTTCTCGGTTTCTTCGGCCGTGATGCCGTACTGAAAGAACTGCGCATGCCGGTCGGCCAGTTCGCCGCGTTGCAGCTTTTCGAGCAGGTCGTCCTCGACGCAGCCGCCGGAGAGCGAGCCGGCCACGTGCCCCTCCGGGTCGCAGGCGAACAGCGACCCCACCGGACGTGGAGAAGAGCCCCAGGTCTGCACGACGGTCGCCAGCCAGCAGCGCCGGCCGGCATTCAGCCAGGCGGAAACCTGGTTCAGTACTTCGTTGTCGACTGCTTGCATGGATGATTGCACCACGGTGCGCCCGGTCGCCAGATACTCTGTTGAATTATTTTCAATTAAATCAAAAATTTATGACTTTTTCATGCGAGTTCCCAACCCGGCGCGCCGGCACGAGGACGCGCAAGGAACACCTGACAACCGCTGGGAGAGAACCGGTGTGCGGTGCGCGTATCCGGCACCTTTAAAACTCGTGCTTGCGCCCATCGTAGCGGTAAGCAGGTCCGCTTGGCGTGCCATTCGGCGAGCCGTATGCGCGTACCGCATGCCGGTTCTCGGAGCTGGATCGAAGGAATGATCCCCCACGTTAACGAATTCAACAAAACCAATTGCTTGAAAAAAGTGTTCCATCAAAGCCGAATCGTGTGCCCTGCATCGGTACTCGTCGATTATAAGCGTGTTCGGGCGCCCGTAGAATCGAATCCTCGCCGCTGCCGCGTGCTCCGGTTCCCGCGTGCCGCCCTGGAACAGCGGATAGGCTGCTGCGGTTTGTGTCACTATCGCGTGCCGCAATGCCCGCCCCGCCGTCGATTCCGACGAGAATGCCTCGCTGGTGCTCGACGGCGAGGAACTGGAACTCGTCTCGGTGGCCGTAGACGGGCGGCCGCTGTCGGGCAACGAGTACCGCGCCGACTCATGGCCCCGTGCTAGCAAAGCGTCCGGTATGCGCACCCGCCAAAAAGACGCCGCCCTAAAGCCGCCTTGTTTGCGAAAACACCACGAATCGGGATTGCTCGCGCGTTTTTGAGGGTTGCCTCAGCAACTGCAATGCCGCCATAATGACTTGGGTTCTGGAATGGGGACAGCAGGTTGAACTGGTATCTGCACGCCTTGCGGAAGTACGCCGTCTTTAACGGACGCGCGCGCCGGAAGGAGTATTGGTTCTTCTATCTATTTTTCACGATCTTCGTTTTGCTTGCGCTGTTGCTGGACGTCATGTTGGGTACTTTCAGCATGGAGTTCGAGATCGGCTTGCTTTCAAGTTGCTTCAGCATTGCAATGGTCGTACCGTATATCGCTGTTTCCGTACGGCGGCTCCACGACACCAATAGAAGCGGTGGGTGGTTCCTGCTTCAGTTCATACCGATAGTGGGCACTATCTGGTTCCTGATTCTTGTGATCCTCGACGGTCAAGCTGGAGAGAATCGATTCGGAGCAGACCCAAAGCTGGGCACACAGTAAGCGCAGATTCGACGCATATGTGGTCGTTCCACGCCTACCGGCCCTAACGGCATTTCCACCCCGGGGGGAACACCCTGCGCATCAGTGCCGGACTAAGCACTCTGATGACCGCCATGGCTTGCCGGATCACCAGTGTGGGACGCTCTGATGACGCGCCCCCACGACGCCAAGCGCCGTTTTCGTGCCATGCATTCCCGGTCACTCCCATCCAGTCTCAAATGAGACGATGTTCCGGGAAGCGCTGCTGAACTCGACGCCCACCAGGCGGATTGGCCCGCTGGCGCGGTACTTGTCCGCATAGCGTCGCGCCTTCAGCTGGGCCATGGCCGATCCCTCGCCGGCTTGCTCCACCACCTTGAACTCGAACGAGTACACCCGGCCTTCAAAGCGCAGGGCCATGTCCAGCCGTCCTTGGCTGGTGCTGTCCTCCACGGTGACATCCAGCCCCAGGCCTGCGAAGTAGGAATAGAATACGCTGGCGTAGTAGCCCTCGTAGTTGGCGATGTCATTGTTCGTGTACCACTCGTGGGGAATGCTCGCGTAGAAGGCATGGAAGAGTTCCCGCAAGCCATCAAGGTCGTCGGCCTCCAGCAGCCTGTACAGGCGTACGCTGTTCGCCATCTGGCGGGTGCCGTCCCGCACGAGGTGGCGCAGCAGGCTGCCGTTCAGGCCCTCGCGGACCTCGCGGTTCGGATATCCGAGCGTATAGAGGGTTCGCCCGCCCACCGCCTCCTTTTCCAAGATCGTCAGGTAGCCGGTCTGAAACAGGAGCGCCTCCGGTGAGATGTCGTCCACGTCGAAGGTGGAAAGCAGTTCGTCGCTGGCCACCATACCGTCAAGGTCCACCGACCTCACTTGCCGCCTCAGCAGCGTTTCGATTAGGAACGCGGGGGTGCCGGTCTCGAACCAATGCCCCTTGAAAGTCCGGTTTCGGAACAGCAGGAGGATGTCGAAAGGGTTGTACACCCGTTCCGTGCCCAGCCACGAATAGCCGTTGTACCAGTCGCGGATGGCCTGCCGATCCAGCCCCTCGAGCTCCGGCGAGAAGACCTCATCCAGATCGCGTTCGGTATAACCGCAGATTGCCGAGTAGGCCGGGTCCATCGTGATGTCGATGAGATTGTTCAATCCGGAGAATAGGCTCACCTTGGAGAACTTGCTTACCCCGGTAATGAAACTCAGCCGGATGTGGGCGTCGGCGAACTTCAAGGTGGAGTACAAGTCGCGCAGGTAGTCGCGGTGGGCGCGCGCGACTTCCGGATTCCCCAGTGCATCCAGGATGGGCTTGTCGTATTCGTCCACCAACAGCACCACCCGTTCGCCGCTGTGTTCGTGCAGCGCTTCCAGCAAGTGGCTCAGACGTTCCGGTGCTGTGTCGTATTCGCAAACGATCCCGGATCGGCGTTCGATGCCGTCCAACTGGGCCATGGCATTGCGGTGCAGGTAGTTGGGGGCCGTGAAGTCCCCCTTGCTGAAATCCAGACGCACCACTGGACTTTGCACGGACCAGCCCCAGCGCTCGTGGATCGCCAATCCGTCGAACAATTCCTCGCCGCCCTCGAACAACTCCTTCAGCGTGTCCAGAAACAGGCTCTTGCCGAATCGTCGCGGGCGCGAGAGGAAGAAGTGCTTGCCGTCGTCCACCAAGCGTTCGATGTGGGGTGTTTTGTCCACGTAGTAGTGGCCAGCTTCCCGAATCTCGCGGAAGGTCTGGATGCCAATGGGTAAACCGCGCCGGCCCATGGCCACATGCTAGCAGAGCATCCGGTTGGCATCCCTGACGAAGAACGCCAGCGCAGTCAGGAATTCCGCTGCCGCATGCTCCGGTTCCCGCGGTCCGCCCGGGAACAGCGGATAGGCTGCTGCGGTTTGTGTCATTATCGCGTGCCGCAATGCCCAACCCTTTAGAAGGAGAACCCGTTGGCCAAGGAAGCAGCCCCGAAATCCATCCATCGCCAGGACTATCGACCGCCGGCGTGGCGCACCGAGGAAACGCACCTCGAATTCGACATCGAGGACGGTATGACGGAGGTGAGGTCGCGGTTGCGCGTGCGGCGCGCCGTCGAATCCGACGAGAGCACCCCGCTGATGCTCGACGGCGAGGAACTGGAACTCGTCTCGGTGGCGGTAGACGGCCGGCCGCTTTCCGGCAACGAGTACCGCGTCGACGAGCATGGGCTCGAACTCTTCGCCCTGCCGGCAGACTGCGAGGTGTCCATCGTCACCCGCATTCAGCCGGAAAAGAACACCTCCTGCGAGGGCCTGTACCGCTCCGGTTCGATGTTCTGCACCCAATGCGAAGCCGAGGGTTTTCGCAAGATCACCTATTACCAGGACCGCCCCGATGTCCTTTCCCGCTTCACCACCACCATCGTCGCCGATGCCGGGCAGTTTCCGGTGTTGCTCTCCAACGGCAACCTCATCGAAGAGCGCGAAACCGGCGGCCGGCGCCGCGTCACCTGGCAGGACCCGTTCCCCAAGCCGAGCTATCTGTTCGCCCTGGTGGCCGGCGACCTGGCGCTCCTGACCGACACCTTCACCACGGCCGGCGGGCGCGAGGTGGAACTGCGCATCTATTCCGAGCCGCACAACATCGGCCAGTGCGGCTACGCCATGGGTGCGCTGAAGCGGGCCATGCGCTGGGACGAGCAGCGTTTCGGCCGGGAATACGACCTCGACATCTACATGATCGTCGCGGTCGAGGCCTTCAACATGGGCGCCATGGAAAACAAGGGCCTGAACATCTTCAACACCGCATGCGTGCTGGCATCGCCGGATACCGCGGTGGATGCCGCCTTTCTGCGCGTGGAAGCAGTGATCGCCCACGAATACCTGCACAACTGGTCGGGCAACCGGGTCACCTGCCGGGACTGGTTCCAGTTGAGCCTCAAGGAGGGGTTCACGGTGTTCCGCGACGCCGAATTCAGTGCCGACGAGCATGCGCGCACCGTCAAGCGCATCGAAGACGTCGCAGACCTGCGTTCGCGCCAGTTCGCCGAGGACAGCGGCCCCATGGCGCACCCGGTGCGGCCGGATTCCTACATGGAAATCTCCAATTTCTACACGTCGACCGTCTACGAGAAAGGCGCCGAGGTGGTCGGCATGATTCGCACGCTGCTCGGCGATGCGGGTTTCCGCCGGGGGTCGGACCTCTACTTCGACCGGCACGACGGCAGCGCAGTCACCACGGAGGACTTTGTCGTCGCGATGGAGGATGCGAGCGGCATCGACCTGACGCAGTTCCGCCGCTGGTATTCCCAGGCGGGCACACCGGTACTGCGTGTCGAGTCGGCCTGGAATGACGGCGAGTTGGAACTGACGATCGGGCAATCCTGCCCCGCCACCCCCGGGCAGCCGGAAAAACAGCCTTTTCACCTGCCGCTGCTGATCGGGTTGGTCGGCGAAGACGGCGAGGAGCGGGTCGACGACTCGCTCGAGGTCGACAGCGATGCCCATTGCGAGCGGCGCGGGACCAGCCTGCTCATCCACATTCGGGAACCGGAAACGCGGGTTTCGCTGCGTGGCCTGAAATCGGAGCCGGCGCTCAGCCTGCTGCGTGGGTTTTCCGCGCCCGTGCGGATCGAGTGCACTCGACCGGCGCCCGTGCTTGCCCATCTGGCGCGGCACGACCGCGACGGATTCGCCCGCTGGGATGCCATGCAGAGCCTGATCGAGAACAGCTTGTCGGCGATGCGGGGCGGCGCCGCGGCCGACGAGTTGCTGCTCGACGTGTTCGCCGGTCTGCTGGATGAGGCAATCTCGGCCCAGGATCCGGAACGGAAGCTCATGTTTAACGTCATGTTGGCGCTGCCTTCGGAAGAGACCCTTTTCGAAGCGGCGGAACGTATCGATGTCGACGGCATTTGCGGCGCCCGGGACGCGTTGCGGGACGCGATCGGTCGCGAACTCCGGGACGCCTGGCGGAAGCTCTACGATGCCAACGCGCCCGGTGGCCCCTATGTACCGGACGATGCCGGCATGGCGCGCCGGGGCGCCCGCAATCTGGCTCTCGGCTACCTGGCTGCCGGCCTCGGCGCAGACGCCGACGAGTTGCTCGGCCGCCACCTGGAAACCGCGGACAACCTCACGGACCGGATGGCGGCGCTGCGGGGAATCGCCGACAGCACGACCCTTCCCGACAGGGACGCACTACTGGCCGAATTTCAGCAACGCTGGCAGCACGAGGCCCTGGTCGTCGACCAGTGGTTTCAGGTGCAGGCGATCAGCCCCTCGAGCGATGCCGAGGCAATCGCCGCGTTGGAACGGCACCCTGCGTTCGATGTGAGGAACCCGAACAAGCTGCGAGCGCTCTACGGCGCCTTCAGCCTGCGCAACAACCGCAATTTCCACGCGGCCGACGGCGCCGGCTACGACTTCCTGGCGCAACGGATCGTCGAACGGGATGCGGAAAACCCCCAGGTTGCGGCGCGCCTGCTGACACCGCTGACACGCTGGCGGAAATTCGATGCGCGGCGGCAATCGCTGATGAAGTCGGCGCTCGAGCGAATTCGGGCGGTTGCGGACGAAAAGCAGGGCTTGTCGAAGGACGTGTTCGAGGTGGTGAGCAAGAGCCTGGCCGACTGAATTCGTGTGAACGATCGTCAGTGCGATTGGCTGACATGCACCGTTACACACAAACGATCGTTGAGAGCGGCGATCACCCTCATCAGCCGGTCCAACGTGAACCGCCCGAGGTCGGCTCTCGGCGGGTCCGAAGCTCTGCTACGCCTCCCGGATCCAGCGGAGCAATTCGCGGAGGTTCGGCCGGTTGCCCTGACTGAGGATGCCGACCTTGTAGATCCGGCCCGCTACCCAGGCGGCGCCCCAGACCGTCAACGCGTTGAGCACGATGGACAGGACGACCATCCAGGCGGGCACGTCCCCCATCACAGCCCGCGGGTACATCATGACCGGGCTGAAGAAGGGGAAGAGGGCCATCCAGTTCATCCATTCCATCGCGTTCCCCTCGACCGTCATCATCTGCATCATGAACGGAACGATGATCACGATCATCAAGGGCGCCTGCGCCTGGCTCGCTTCCTGGAGGTTCTTGCACATCGCGCCGACTGCGGCGAACAGACT
Organism: Candidatus Azophilus sp.; assembly: GCA_965221465.1. Lineage (GTDB taxonomy): Bacteria > Pseudomonadota > Gammaproteobacteria > Pseudomonadales > Azotimanducaceae > Azophilus. The sequence continues at coordinate 2,098,004 of OZ244892.1, read as the reverse complement.
CGAGTAGAGCAAGTAGCCGAGCAGGAAGAAGACGACGAGCAGGGCGATCGCGCCGGGCCCCGGCAGGTACTGGCGGAACTGAGACAGCTCGTGGATATCCCCCGCATCCGGTATCGCGGAGATCAGGCCCGGCAGAGCCAGGCCGGCCAGCAGCGCGACGAAGGCAATCCAGATCGCTACCTGGGTCAGCCCGACGGCGCCGACTCCCACGATCTTCCCGAGCATGAGCTGCCAGGGCCTGAGCGAGGAGACGACCAACTCGACAACCCGGCTCTGCTTCTCCTCGAGAACCGACTGAAGCGTCTGCGCGCCGTAAGCGAGCATCATGACGTAGAGGATGACCCCGCCGACGATACCCGTGATCGTCCCGGAGATCCGTTCGGCTTCCGCTTCCTCGGCTTCGGCCTCGTTCAGACCGACCGGCTCGAACTCGAGCGAGCCGCCCTCGAACAACCGCCGCACCGATTCGCCGTCCTCGAGCTGGCCGAGACGCAGGTCGACGATCTCCTGGACGATGGCCGACCGTATCAACTGGGATCGCACGCTTCCCGGCGGCTCCTTCGACCGGTAGCGGAAGACGGCCTCGCGGGCCGTCGTGTCGTCGACGACGATGTACGCATCGAGTTCCTCGTCCAGCACCCGTTGGTCCAGCTCTTCCATGTCGACGCCGGCAGCGGTGAATTCCACTTCGTAGCCGGCATCGCGCAGAGCCTGCTGCACCCGCTCGCCGAGCTGTCCGTTCAGGTCGACGAGCGCGACCTGCCGCTCGGACTGCTCGGAGAAGAACCCGACGAAGCCGACGACCGCCATGATGCCAATCATCAAGAGCGGCATGCCCAGCGTCGACAGGATGAACGCCTTCGTCTTCACGCGTTCGACGTACTCGCGGCGAATGACCGTCCAGACCTGCTTCACGATGCACCTCCGGTCGGTGAAGGGGCACTCTCGTCGCCGGCTTCACCGGCGTGGCGTACGAAGATCTCGTGGAGTCGAGGCTCCAGCAGTTCGAACCTGCGCAGGCCTGGCCCATTCGCCACGGCCCGGGCCAGGACGTCCGCGGGGCGTACGCCATCGCCGAGGGTCAGGTGAAGCGCGTCGCCGGCCTCTTCGACCTTCGAGACGCCCGGCCACCCGACGAGCGAGGGCGCCTCGCCTTCGAACTCCAGTGCGACGACGCCCGAGCGCTCGCGCCGCTTGAGTTCCTTCAGGTCGTCGTCGAGCACCTTGCGCGCCTGGGAAATGAGGCAAACCCGCTCGCAGAGCCGCTCCGCCTGCTCCATCAGATGGGTGGAGAAGAGGATCGTCTTGCCGCGGCCCTTCTCCTCGAGGACGATCTCCTCGAGGATGTTCTGGTTGATCGGGTCGAGGCCGCTGAAGGGCTCGTCGAGGATCAAGAGCTCCGGATCGTGGAGCACGGTGGAGATGAACTGCACTTTCTGCTGCATCCCCTTAGACAGGGACTGCACCTTCTTCGAGGCCCATTCGCTCAAGCCCAGGCGTTCGAGCCACTCCTCGGCCCGCGTGCGGGCGAGGGACCGTGCGACGCCGCGGATCTCCCCGAAGAAGACGAGTTGGTCGAGCACCTTCATCTTCTCGTAGACGCCGCGTTCCTCGGGCAGGTAGCCGACGCGGCTGCGCCGAGCGAAATCGGGGGCGCCGCCGAAGAGCTCGACCTTGCCGCCGTCCGGGAGGAGGATGCCCATCATCATGCGGATCGTCGTCGTCTTGCCCGAGCCGTTCGGGCCAAGCAGGCCGTAGATCGTGCCGGGCTCGATCTCGAGGTCCAGGTCGTCGACGGCCGTGTGGGCGCCGAAGCTCTTCCGCACGCCGGTCAGGCGCACAGCTGTTCCACTCTTCATCATCTGGATCTGCTCTCGCTCGTCGGGGCGGGCGGAGGATACTTGATCGCGATGACGGATTCGCCCGCTGGGATGCCATGCAGAGCCTGATCGAGAAGAGCCTGTCGGCGATGCGGGGAGGTGCCGCGGCTGACGGTGCCGGCTACGGGTTGGCCCTACCAATTCGTAAACGAGCCGTCCGGCTTCTTCATGCGCGGCGCCTCCCAGAACTTGAACGGCGGCGTTCGCTCAAGTGCTTGCTCGTCGACATCCACCCCGTGGCCCGGCGCATCGGTGAGGGCATAGAAGCCACCCGATTCGATGGGCGCGCCGACAAACAAGCCCGCGTGATCGTCGCGGTCGATTCTGTATGGCGAAATCTCGCACCAGGCGAAATTCTGAATGGCTGCGGCGAGTTGAATCGTGGCGGCTGTGCATATCGGGCCGAGCGGGTCGTGGGGCATGACATCGATGTAATGCGCCTCGGCCATGGCGGACACTTTCAGGGCTTCGGTGATGCCACCGACGTTGCAGACATCGATGCGCGCGAAATCGGCGATGCCGCGTTCGATGAAGGGCAAGAAGTCCCACTTGCTGGTGCATTCTTCACCGATTGCGAAGGGCACATCCACCATGCGTCGCAGTGCTTCGTAGGCGCTCGGCACTTGCGAACGAATGGGTTCTTCAAGAAAGTCCAGTGTTCCACTCGGCAATTTCCGGCAAAAGGACGCAGCTTCGGCGACGGTGAGCCGATGGTGGAAGTCGAGCCCGAGCGTCACGTCGTCGCCGAGTTCCTGTCGAATCTCCTCGAGGACGGATGCCGCCCGTGAAATCGACCAGCGCACGTCGAGTTCGGTCGTGGACTCGGAGCTTCCGCGTTCCTCGGTCATGACTCGTATCACCTTCCAACCCTTGGACGCGAGCACCCTGGCCTCTTCAACGACGGATTCGTCGAACGCGCTGGTCGTGGTCGCGAAGCAGGGAATACGGTCGCGTTGCGCGCCGCCGATGAGCGCGTAAATCGGTACACCCAGCGATTTGCCGGCGATATCCCAAAGCGCGATGTCGATGGCCGAGATGGCGGCCGCAAGGATACGACCGCCCTCGAAGTACTGGCCGCGATAGAGATCCTGCCAGATGTGCCCGATGCGCGCGGCGTCTCGACCGATCAGGAATTCTCTGAAGTGCTCGATCGCTCCCGCGACCGCGAGTTCACGGCTCGATATTCCCGATTCGCCCCAGCCATGGAGACCTTCGTCCGTTTCCACCTTGACGAGACAGATGTTCCTGTTTCCGTACCAGACGGGGTAGGTCTTGATATCCGAGATCTTCAATTTGCATCCATCCGAAGGTTGTCCGGCGGTGTCAGCAAGGCCGACTCGCCGTGATCGACGACGAAGTTTGCCCCCGTAACCGCCCCCGCCTGATCGGAGAGCAGAAACGCTGCTACCCGTCCAACCTCTTCCACGTCAACCAGGCTTCCCGTGGCATGCATGGCACGGAATCCGGCTTCCAAATGCGGGTTCGCATCGATCGACCGAGAAACCGTCTCGGTTCTGGTCAACCCTGGGCTCAGCGAATTCACTCGAATGTCGTTCGCGCCCAGGCTCCAACTCATGGCGCGCGTCATGGCGACAATGCCGGCCTTGGTGGCGGCGTACATTTCATGGCCCGGGAGGCTGGCCGTCGCATGCACCGACGCGATGTTGACGATGGAGCCGCCACCGCTTTCCTTCATGAGTCGCGCCGCATTCTGGCACATCAGAAACACGGAGCGCAGGTTGACTCTCCACAGGCGTTCCGCGTCTTGTTCGCAAAAGTCGAGGAAACCGCCTTCAATTGTGACGCCGGCATTGTTCACGAGCCCGTCGATGCGCTTTCCTCGCGTGCCGAGGTCGGTGAAGAACTGCCTCACCTCGTCGCTGCTGCCGACGTCCAATGGCATGGTGCAGACGTCCGCTCCTTGTGCTTCGAGGGGCGCGGCCACCTCGGACAACCTGTCCTGGTCGATGTCGGCGAGCGTGAGCGAAGCGCCGGCATGCGCGCACACCTGTGCGATGCCGAGCCCGATACCGGCGGCGGCGCCGGTGATTACCACGTGCTTGCTGTCGAGCAGCCCTGTCATCGCGATGCGCTGCGTCGGGCGTGCAACTGCCGGTCGGCGATATCAGGTCGCAAGCTCATTGCGTCACTCCTCATTCTTCGGACGTGGCCTTCGGGCGCGGCGCCTTGCGATTCGTTCGGTCGATGAACCGCGCTTCCGGCAGCCCGCGCACCGATGTCTCGTAAACGAACAGATCGCCCGCCTGGGGTTCCGCCCGCAGGGCCGCCTTGGAAAGGCCGACCTTGGCGGTGGTGACATGAAGCGTCGACAAGTCCGCCCCTCCGAAGGCGACGCACGTTGCTCGAGAGACCGGCAACTGGATTTCACCCTCGATGCGTCCGTCGGGGGCATAGCGAACGACCCTGCCGGTTCCCCATTCGGCGTTCCACAGACAGCCTTCGGCGTCGACCGTCGAGCCGTCTGGAAACGCGCCTTCCGGGGTGCTCGCGAACAGGCTGCGCCGGCCGGGACGCCCCGATTCGACATCGAAAGCAATCGAGTGTATTTCCCGGTTTGGCGTGTCGGCGAAGTACAGGGTTTGCCCATTCGGTGACCAGCATATGCTGTTGGGGATGCGAATGCCGTCGAAGTGGGAGCGCACGGTACCGTCATGCGCCACGGAAAACAGTTCGCCGGTCGTATCCGGCGGTTCCGGTTGTCCCTCGACCATGGAACCAACCCAGAACCGTCCTTGTCGGTCGACGCGACCGTCGTTGAACCGTACCGCTGCTTTGCTCGAAAGCTCGCTCGGAAGATTGTAAAGCCAATGCGACTCGAGCGAAGTGCGCTCCAATAGTGCGATTCCGGTTCGAAACGCTGCGATCAGATGCTCGCCGCCCGCGACCAACCCGAACGAACACAGCGGCTCTGCGAGTGGCAGTGCGCGCGTCACGTTCGCTTCCGAGTCGTGGACAAACAGTTTGGACTCCAGGATATCGGTCCACAACACCTCTTGGCGCAACTCGTCCCAGAGCACGCACTCCCCGAGTTCGTTCGCGACTTCGATCGTCTGCTTCAACTCGACATCCATTCAAAATCCATCGCCTGCTGCAGCCCTGTGCAGCGTATCGGTTTCTCGATCGGAATCCCATGTGAAGACGGACCGACAAGAGAACGGGTCGCCGTTCATCGGTCGAGCCAGCCAAAGGTATTGATATCATAAACATCTAATGTTTGAATGCATGACGGTTCCGACACACCAATCCGACCCGAATGAAAACGTCCGCCTGCTTGGCACGACCCGACTTTGACTTCTCTTTCCGCCTCTTTACCTCGCAAGCACCGTGGGCGGTTCGCCGAGATGAGATGACTCGATGAAAATAACCGGAATACGCAGTCACGTACTTCAATATGACCTCGACGAAGAGCTGGGTTATTCACAGCAGTACTTCATGAAGCGAACGGCGCACCTCGTTGAAGTGTCCACGAGCGCGGGCATCACCGGATGGGGCGAATGCTTCGGCGGGGGCAACGTCGCCCTGGCAAACAAGGCCATTGTCGAAAAGGTGATTCAGCCCATGATTCTGGGCATGAACCCGCTCGACCGCGAGGTCATCTGGCACAAGGTCTACAACCTGCTTCGCGATCATGGCCAGAAAGGCATGCCGATTCAATCGCTGTCGGGCGTGGATATTGCACTGTGGGACATCGCGGGCAAGTACTTCGACGTGCCGGTGTGTCAACTCCTCGGTGGTGCATTCCGCGAACGCATTGAAGTGTACGGCTACGGCATGATGCTGCAGCGAAACGGCAACCTGGAAGAACGGTTTGCCGAAGAAAGCCTGGCAATACTCGATGCCGGCTTCAAGTCCATGAAGATGAAAATCGGTATCGGACCAAGAAAAGACATTCGACTGGTGGAGTCTGTGCGAAGAGCCGTGGGGCAGGACGTGCCGCTCATGGTGGATGCCAACCACGCGTATACGGCCCGCGAGGCCATACCGCTCGGGCGCGAACTCGAACAGCTCGACGTCGCCTGGTTCGAAGAGCCGGTGGCGTCGGAGGATCGACAAGGCTATCGCGACCTGTGCGAGGCGCTCGACATGAATATCGCCGGAGGCGAAGGGGAATTCACCGTATGGGGGTTCCGCGACCTGGTGACCGATCGCTGCGTCGATATCGTCCAGCCGGAAGTGTGTGGATTGGGCGGCATCACCGAGTACCAGCACATACTGACGTTGTGTCGCGCGCATTTCGTGCCGGTGATCAATCACATTTGGGGGTCGGCGGTTGCGGTCGGCACCAACCTTCACCTGCTGGCGGCGCTGCCGGACTTGCCCGGGTCGGCGCACCCCGTGCAACCCATGCTGGAATACGACACGACACCCAACCGGTTCCGCGAGGAACTGCTGAAGGAGCCGCTGTGCATCGGCCAGCAGGTCAAGGAAAACAACGGCACGGTCGCACTGCCGACCGCAGCGGGGCTCGGCGTCGATCCGGACCCGAATTTCCTCGAACATTTTTCGATCCAATGCTGACGCCACGGTCATCCGGGTTCATCTGGCGCGCAGGGCGGGCTCAATTGCGATGGATCCGCCGCAATCGATCCGCTTTTCCGGCTACGCCCGATTTTTCCGGCTACGCCGTGGGTGGGTAAAGTTTCGAAACATAGTATGTTATATTACATCACATCTTGGCTTCCGGGCATTCGCAAGCGGCGCGACAACCGCACACATTGGCTGCCTGGATGCACCACGGGATAGAGGAGGAAAGGTCAAATGAGACGGGAAATTCGGTTGACGGCACTATTCGCGGCGGTCACGGCGTTACTCTTCGCAATGCCGACGCTGGCGCAGGATTCGGCAGCAGACGCGGCCGGTGAGACGTCGGCTTCCGACGTCGAGATCATCGAGGAAATCGTCGTCACGGGGTTTCGTCGCAGCCTCGAGAACGCACTGAATTCCAAGCGGTTCTCGGAATCGATCAGCGATTCGATTTTTGCCGAGGATGTCGGCAAGTCGACCGATCAGAACATCGCCGATGCGCTGTCTCGGGTCACCGGCGTCACCGTTCAGGAAGAAGACGGCGAAGGCACGCGGGTTTCGGTGCGCGGCACCGGGCCGAGCATGAATCAGATTCAGATGAACGGTGTGGCGCTGACCAGCGGTCTTTCGGGCGATCAAGGCAACAACCCCACGGCAGACCAGAGCGTCGATCTGAGTTCGTTCGCATCGGACATTCTCTCTTCGATAAACGTTGTCAAGACGGCCTCGGCCGATCAGGACGAAGGCTCGCTCGGCGCCACCATTGTCCTGCGAACGATCCGTCCGCTCTCTCTCAACGCGCCGCGCCGCTCGGCCAATATCGAAGCGCGAACGAGCGACTATACGGGCGAATACGACGGGCGTGCGACGCTGAGCCTCGCCGATAAATTCGCCGATGGCACGTTCGGCTACGTCTTCACCGCGGCCATGGACAATCAGACCACGCGCCAGGACCGGATCGGCACCAACTGGGTGGCGCAAGCGCTTCCCATCGTCGACCTGTTCGCAGGCGCGGGGCGCACGGCGCACGACATCGCGACCGGCAACGCCATTCGCGTTCTGGGCGAAGGCCAGACCGAAGCAGATCTCGTCAATTGGGACCCGGCGACCCAGATAGCCGTCCAGGGCCCGCTGGACGTACTGGCTCGGAACAATACGGATATCTCGACAACGGCCAACGAACGCGATCGGCTCTCGGCGTCGGCGGGCTTTGAATGGCAGCCTACCGATGCAACGAACCTGCGCGTCGATTACACCCGCACCCAACAGGACGTGAAAACCGACTACCACAATTTTCGACTGAACTTCGCGCCCATCGCCAACCTGTCGAGTGCCGATCCGATCACGGAGTGGAACGGTGTCAATCTCGACACGCGCACGCTGGAATCGTCCTACAGTCGTTCTTCGTCCGGGTTTTTCAATCGAACGCAGGGTGACCGGGAGCTGACGACAAATCTCGCGTCGCTGGACCTCACTCACGAATTCAACAGCCGCTTCAGGGGCAACCTGCTGGCCGGGTTTTCGACCACGACGGACGAGACCAAGAACCACATCGGCCTGACGACCGCGACCTGGGGAACCATCGGCAATACCTTCGTCGAGACCTTGCCGCCGGAACTGGTGGAGCCGGTGGGCTACGACTGCACTGCCGGCGGTGGTGATTGCTCGTACGCGATGAGCACCTCGCTTGCCGTGTTCGACCCCTTCGACGGTCGCGTCGTATCGGCTTCCGGCAAGTGGAATCCCTTCGACCTGTACGCCAACCACCTCGGCGGCCTGCGCTGGCGGCGCAACGATCAGAGCGACGACAACCTGTCCGTGCATCTCGACTTCGAATACGACCTCGATTGGGGCTTTGCAACGACGCTGCAGTTCGGCGTCAAGTACGCAGAGCGCGAAAAGGATGTGCACACGCAGAACCAGACGGCGCTGAACAATACCGCCCTGTTCGACACGAGCGACCCGAGCATCGTCTACTCGCCGACCGCGGGCATGCAGTCGATCAACCTGATCGACATGCTCTCCGGAGAAGCCTTTCCATACGACGACTTCGCCGAAGATCTGACAGACGACCGCAGCAACGCGTTCTTCGGTGGCTGGCCGATGCTCGATGCGAACCGGGCAATCCAGGCCTACATCGGCCGCGACCCCGGGTCTGTCCAGGACGCGACGAATCTGCAGGGAACCCGCAATATCGAAACCGAGACCAATGCCGCATTCGTGAAACTCGATTTCGAGGGCATGGAGGGCCGTCTGACCGGGAACATCGGGCTGCGTCTGGTGCAGGACAAGAACACCGCCAGCGGCTATGGCGGCATTACCTTCCAGCGATCTTCGTGGATGTTCGACCCATACGACCTGTTGGTGGTGCGGGGGCTGGCCAACATCGAAGGCTCCGAGCCGTGCCCGGAGCCGATCCTCGGCATCAACCCCAACAACGGTCTTCCCAGCCCGCAGTACACGCCGCAGAACGATGCCGAACTCCGAGGCTGCTGGGACTGGGCGATCACCCACGGCTACGACTATACGAACGACAACACCATTCCCTACGTGGATGGCCAATGGGTTCTGCCGGGAGGCATCGACACCAACCGCCTCGTCTGGGTCGATTACTCCGGAGAAACCCCCGTGGTTCGTGAAACACTGCCGCTGCCCGCGATGCTCGTCGACGCGAACGGCAATCTCGTGCCGTCCAACAACCGGCTTTACGTGGACTTCCGCGGGGCAAGCGAGACCTGGCAGTACCAGGACCGCTCGACGACGTTCACAGGCCCCAACGGAAACGTGCCGCAGACATGGCAGCGCGAAGCGCAAACCAGCGGCACCGCCAAGCACACGCTGCTGCTGCCGAGCCTGAACGTCAACTTTGCGACCAACGAAAACATGATCGTGCGCTTCGCCGTGTCTCGGACGATGACGCGCCCGGCCTTCGACTCCCTGAATCCCCGGCTGAATATCAACGAAAACGTCTGGGGATTGACGGCAATAGGCTCTGCGGGGAACGCCGCGCTCAAACCGCTGAAATCCACCAATCTCGACGTGTCGTGGGAGTGGTATTTCAACGATTCCGGCCTGCTTTCCGTGGCTCTGTTCCACAAGGACATGAAAGACTTTCTCGAGCGAGTCGATACGCCGTTCCACTATCGGGACGTGCGCACCGAATACGAACTCGAGGATGCCAACCTGCTGTTGCCCTACGACGAGAATCGCGTGCCGGGCGATGCCGACGGCTGCATGCCCGATCGCGTCGTTGGCGGGTTCATCACCACCGGGTTGCTGGTGCAGTGCCACACGGCACTCATTGCGATCGAGAGAAACGGTCAAGGCGCCGAAGTTCAAGGCATAGAGATCGGCTATACGCAGAACTACGATTTTCTGCCCGGCATCTGGTCCGGCCTCGGCATCAACTTCAACTACACCTTCCAGAACTCCGAGAAGGATCCGGAAGAAATTGGCACTACCGGCATTTTCACCAAACCGTTGCCGCAGGCCTTCACTCCGAGGCATTCAGCCAATACGACGCTTTTCTATGAGAAACACGGCTTGACCCTCAGGCTTGCACACCGCTATGCGGGCACGCAGCTCGTTGACGACGGCATCGCCGGGGTCGCGATCTGGCAGGAATCGACCTATCGGCTGGACTTTAGCGCACGGTATCAGGTGACCGACAACATCAGCGCATCGTTTCAGGTGACGAATGTGACCGACGAAGTCTGGAGGCACTATGTGACCGCGTACAACCTTCAGAACACCGCCGGCGAAGTGGTGTACGACGAAGGCAATGTCTTCGATGACGATGTCGACAAGAGCCGTACCCGCGCCGTATTCAAGAATGGAACCCAGTACCGTCTGGGCATTCGCGTCACATTTTGAGGTCAGTGACGGTTCGGCCCGATTGAGTTGCGATTCAACCGGCCGAACCCTATTCGGAGACGTAAAATGATCCATCGATCACGCACATTCGCAATTCTCTGTTTGGGTTTTCTGGCGGCTGTCTCGGGCTGCGGCGGCCCGGGCGACGGTTATTCGAATCCATTGACAAGCGACAATCCCGTTGCCTTTTCCTCCGACAGTATCGAAGCGGCGTTCGACGAAGAAAGCGGTTTGCAGCAAGTCGACCTGCTGCAGGGTGCCACGGTCGACGGTGTGCAGTTGACGCAGAGCGATGCTTCTCCCGTGTACATTCGCGACATGGAGATCACACCGGTGTACGCCGATTTTCAGACTCCGAGCGGCAATGACGGTTCGCCGTTCAAGATTGCCGACAACGGTGTACATCTCGATGTCGATACCGACCGGTTCGCGCAGGCGCTCAGATTGTGCGATGCAACCGATGAGCGCGGCGCGACAGATGCCGACGGCAATCCAACCGGCGACGGCGTTCGAGATTTTCCCACGTCGATCGCCTATCTCGTCACCTATGCAATCGACAACGGCTACGACCCCGGGCCAGGGCAGTCGCTCGAGCGTCGCACCCTCGAACTGACTATCAACGCGATATCAGACCCGGTAACCGGCGTCCAGGCTTTCGACGTCAGCTTGCCGGCGACCGACGCCAGGCCGATGCTGTCGGCGACCGCGCCGACCTACGCTTGCAACCCCGCACTGACGTACGAAATGGCCGATGCGAACATCGCAACTGTCGATGCCGACGGAATCATCTCCGGAATCGAAATCGGCAGTACGACGATCACGGTGACGAGTGTCGAAGACCCCAGCTTGCAGGCTACGGCCACTGTGCGCGTCACGCCGGCCTTCACACTGGCCATTACCAATCAGGAATTCAACGACATCGGTGCGCCCCTCGGAACGAAATCGGTCCCGACCTGCACCGCGATCGGCGTGACGGTGGAACCGTCTGTCGTCAACGACACGCTGAGCGGTTTCTATTCGTATTCCTGGACATCGCCAAGCATCGAGCTGATGTTCGGCGGCGAGGAAAGCGATGGCGCGTTCGGAGCCACAGGCTGGTTCTCGAACATGCTGGAGGTGGCCCAGACCGCAGAGGTGACGGTCGGATACGCCAGCGGATACACCGGCGTGACCGATCCGGCGGATATCGAGGCGCAGACAGTTTTGCTGACGGCCGAGCGAAACCATGGTTGCGATCCGAACCCTTCGCCCAATCCCAACGGATATCTTTCGGATCTCGCGCTCAACACCGGAGCCTGGGGTCCGCTGGCGACCGCGGTGCCGGGCGGCGGTCTGGACGGCGCGGGCTCGGTATTGATTACCGCACCCGGCGGAGACATCACCACCGTCGTGCAACAAGTGTGGAATCAGAATCGCAATTTCCACTCCCAGTACTACGGTCGGGGAGGGCTCTCGACCGGGCGCACGTTCAAGTTTTCGGTGTGGGCCAGATTGGGGCAGTTGCCGAGCGGCGACGAAGTGGTTCTCGACCATACGCTCCTGCCGTGGACATGCGGCACCTGTGGCGGAACCGGGTTCCCGGGCAGACGACCTCAGTCCGAGACTGTGACGGCGACGCTGAAGCCGACCACGGATTGGCAACTGGTGGAATTCACCAATCCCTCGACGGGCACCGGGGAGTGGTCGGTGCCGGATATCTGGGATGTAAACACGGCAATGTTCCTGCACTGGGACGTCTACGGGCTGGCCGATGGCGAAACCATCGAAATCGACAGCTACTCGGTGGTCGAGGTGGCGACGGAGACGGAATAGCGGCACCGCTTGCGACGATTACGTAGCGCCGACCGCCGATCGGCACCGGTGTGCCGATGGTGCCCACGACTCCGTTTCCGCATAATGCGTCAACACCCGATATTCGAGTTTTGACATGAGCGAACTTGTCTACTACGACTTGAAAGAGTCGGCGACGATGGTGCCGAGCCTGCCCGTGCAGGTGTCGCGTGAGCTTGGCCGACGCATCGTCGCCGGTACGCTCGAATCCGACAGCATGCTCGACGACGAAAACTCGCTTGCGGAGCGTTTCAAGGTCAGTCGCGTGGTGATACGCGATGCCGTCAAGATTCTGGTAGGCAAGGGGCTCCTGGAGGTGCGGCGCGGGTTTGGCACCCGGGTAAAGCCCCGAAGCGAATGGGTGCTGCTGGACGACGATGTATTGGCGTGGCATCTGTCGGCCCCGCCCGACGCGGGCTTTCTTGCACAGCTCATGGAGTTCCGGCTCGCGTTCGAACCGAAAGCGGCACGCTGGGCTGCGGAGCGCGCGACAGACGACAACCTCGCGGAAATCGAAGCCGCAATCGAGCGCATGGAAGCAGAGAAAGGTTCGGTCGAGAACTTCATCGTCGCCGACGCGCGCTTTCACCGAGCCGTGCTGCACGCAGCGCACAACGAACTCCTGACCGCAATGGAAGGTGTCATTTATTCGGCACTGCTGGTCAGCGTTCGCATCACCAACCGCGACCCGAGGGAAAACGAGAAGTCGATTCCCTATCATCGCGACCTGTTCGAAGCGATCGCACGAAAAGACGGCGACCGCGCCGAACGAATGTCGGAAGAACTGCTGAGCGATGCGAGTCGCCGGTTGCAGAGCGAGTTCGTCTAGCCGAAGACCGAAGCAACGACGGGAGGCCAATGCCGAAGCACATTGCGACGATTCTCGCTATTGCGTCGATTGCGCCGATTGCAACGGCGTTTGCCAATGACTCACCGCGTCAGCCGAACATCGTCCTGCTGTTTGCGGACGACGCCGGATACGCCGATTTCGGCTTCCACGGCAGCACCGATTTCCGCACCCCCAACCTCGACGAACTCGCTCGGACAGGCGTCCTGTTTTCGCAAGGCTACGTATCGGACCCTACCTGCGGGCCGTCGCGCGCCGGCCTGATCACCGGCCGTTACCAACAGAAGTTCGGCTTCGAAGAGAACAACGTTCCAGGGTTCATGAGCGCTAATTCGGCTCAATTGGGAACCGAAATGGGGCTTCCCGTCGACGAAAAGACGATTGCCGATCACTTGAAGTCGCTTGGCTATGCAACAGCCGTGTTCGGCAAGTGGCACTTGGGGCATGGCGATCAATTTCACCCCTCGAGGCGAGGCTTCGATGAATTCGTTGGCTTTCGCGGTGGCGCACGCAGTTTCTTTGCGTACCCGGACGGTCAGGCCGACCGACCTGAGAATCGTTTCGAGCGTGGTTTCGGCAACTATGAAGAGCCCGACGGCTACCTGACCGACGTGCTCGCGGACGAAGCCGTGGCATTCATGGAGCGCAACGCCGAGGGTCCCTTCTTTGTGTTCCTGTCGTTCAATGCCGTACATGTGCCGATGGACGCGCTCGCGTCCGACCTTGCGTTGTTTCCCGAATTGAATGGGCTGAGAAGACAACTCGCGGCCATGACGCTGGCGATGGACCGCGCAAGCGGCAAGGTGCTCGACGCCATCGATGCGCTCGAGTTGTCCGACCACACCATCGTCGTATTCACGAACGACAATGGCGGCCCAACGGATCGCAACGGTTCGAACAACTACCCGTTCGCCGGCACCAAGTCCAACCATCTGGAAGGCGGTATTCGCGTACCGTTGCTGATGCGCTGGCCAGAGCGGCTGAACGCGGGCGACGTCTACAGCGAACCCGTCAGCACGCTGGACCTGTTGCCTACTTTCCATGCCGCCGCCGGCGGCGACCTTGCGGCGTTGGGCGACATCGATGGCGTCGACCTGCTGCCTTTCATACGCCGCGAGGTGGACGGCCGGCCTCACCGGACGCTCTTCTGGAAAAAGGACGTGCGCGCAACGATTCGCGATGGCGACTGGAAGCTCATGCGCTTCGCCGACCGGCCGCCGGAACTCTACAAGCTGACCGAAGACCACGCGGAGCAGAACAATCTTGCCTCGCAGCATCCCGAACTCGTCGCGTCGCTTTTCAAGAAAATCTTTGCGTGGGAACAGACGCTCGAACGTTCCCGTTGGACGCTCGAGCGCGAGTACGAGCAATACGACATCGATCGCATGGATCGATTCAGGAACCCGCCGGCAGAATAGAGCCGGCAGATTAGAAGTTGAAAGTGCAGTTTCGTTTCGCGGTACTTTGTGCGCTGAGCGTTGCCAGTGCATCCTCGCACTGCGACACCGTCCAGACCCATACCCCAGCAAGTCGTCCCGACGTGTTGATACTCCTGTTCGATGACATGCGCTTCGATACGTTTTCGTATCGCGGCGGTCCGGTCGATACGCCCAATATCGATGCGATTGCGGCGGCGGGAACACGCTTCGACAATGCCATGACGACCACCGGCCTGTGCTCACCGTCTCGCGCCGCCCTCTTTACCGGCCGGTGGGGCCACAAGACTGGGCTCGACGACAACGTGCACCTGTACCATTCGCGACTGTCCGAACTCGACCCGTCGGAAGGCGGGCTGATTCGCCGCGCGGCGGATGCCGGCTACTTCGTGGGATACGTGGGGAAGTGGCATCTCGGCGCCCAAGGCCCGACGCTGCGCGGTGCGGAGTTTGTCGCAGCGGATGCGGAACTCACTGCGCCGCGCCACCAGCGCCAATGGACGCCCTATGAAATGGTCGACACCATGGCCGCCTACAACCGCGGCGAACGCGACGAGCTTGGCGAGAAAACGCTGTACTACCAAACCCTGCCGGGCACCTATGAAGACTCGTTCACTGCCGAAAAGGTCAGAGCCGGCCGCGAACTGATCCGACTGGCTGCCGCGGACGATCGACCGTTTTTCGGGGTGGTCAGCTTTCAGCAGCCGCACCCGCCGTACCGCGTGCCCGAACCCTACGCCAGCCTGTTCGATCCGGACGACCTGGCGATGCCGGGAAATCACCTGGCGTCGAGACACCAAAAGCCCATGGCTCAGGACGAAGACTGGTGGCCCTGGCACGATGTCGGGCACATGACCGAGGAGGATTGGCGCAGGATGCGCGCCTACTACTACGGAGCGATCGCCATGATCGACCGGGTAGTCGGTGACTTGATCGGCGCGGCGAAGGAAGCCGGCATCCATGACGATCTGTACATTGTCGTGCTCGGCGATCAGGGCAGCATGCTCGGCGAACACCAGCTCTACGACAAGGGGCCCCATGCGTATGACGAACTCATGCGCATACCGCTCATCATCCGCCATCCGGGCCTCGAGCCACGCGTCGTCAACCGCCAGGTGTCGATCGTCGACATTGCGCCCACACTCGCCGAACTGATGGCGCTACCACCCGACGGCGACATCGACGGCCGCTCGTTGACCGCGCTGATGCACGAGGGAGATGCGGCGGACCGGGGGCGTGAAGACACCGCGCTCTATGCCTACGAATGGTACAACGGCGGCTGGTTCGGCATTCGCGCAATCCGAACGCCGGCAATGAAGCTGGTCTGGAATCCCGGCGACAGTCGCGATGAACTTTATGACCTGCGGCGCGACCCGGGCGAAATCGCCAATCGGATCAACGACGCGGATTACGCTGAAGATCGCTGTCGCCTCGCGAGGCGGCTGCGCACCGAACTCGACCGCATCGAAGACCCCATCCTCGAGCAATTCGATCACCACATGAAGCCCTGTCTGACAGACGAGAACCGATGAAAGTTACGCAACAGCTGCGGCTGCCCCTGATGCTGCTCGGCATCCTGCTCGCGAACGTTTCCGGCGCGAGCGACTCCCCCAACATCCTGCTGATCCTGACCGACGATCTCGGCTATGCCGATGTCGGCTTCAACGGCGGCAGCGACGTCAAGACGCCCAACCTCGACGCACTCGCCGCGAATGGCATGGTTTTCTCCGAGGCGTATGTGGCACACCCATTCTGCGGACCAAGCCGCGCGGCGTTGATGACCGGCCGTTATCCACACAAGATCGGCGCTCAGTTCAACCTGCCGACGGAAGGATCGAATCTCGGCGTCCCGCGTAGCGAAGTGTTCATGAGCAAGGTGTTGCAGGATGCCGGGTACTACACGGGGGCAATCGGCAAGTGGCATCTTGGCGATGCACCTGAATTCCACCCGAACCAACGCGGATTCGATGTGTTTTACGGTTTCCTGGGTGGGGGGCACGCGTACTTTCCCGAGGAGTTCACCAAGCGATATCGCGCCGAAGTGGCGGCGGGCAATACACACGTCTGGGAGTACCTGCGGCCCCTCGAGCGCAATGGCACGGAGGTCGAAGAAACAGAGTACGTCACCGACGGATTATCGCGGGAAGCCGTCGACTTTGTCATGGACGCCGCGGCAAAGGAGCAACCCTTCTTTCTGTATCTCGCGTACAACGCGCCGCACACACCCCTGGAAGCGAAAGACGACGATCTCGCACTGTTCGCGGACATCGACAACGAGCAGCGCAGAACCTACGCAGCCATGGTGTACGCGGTGGACCGCGGCGTCGGCAGGATTGTCGATACCTTGCGGGATACCGGGGAACTCGACGACACGCTGATCGTCTTCCTCAGCGATAACGGCGGCCGCCTGGACCGCGGCGCTAACAACGCTCCGCTCCGCGACGGCAAAGGCAGCGTGCACGAAGGAGGCTATCGTTCGCCCATGTTCATGCACTGGCCGCGCCGATTGGATGCCGGTGGCAGGTTCGAACACCCGGTTCTGGCACTCGACCTGTACCCGACCTTTGCGCGCCTTGCGGGCGCTGTCGTTCCCGCTGACCGAAAACTCGATGGCCGGGACATCTGGCACGACATCGTCTCGGGACGCGATCCGCACGCTGGCGAATTCCTGTACGTCCTGCGACACCGTACCGGGTTCAGCGATGCGGCGGTGCGCAGAGACCGTTGGAAAGCCGTGAAGACGGGCCGCAAGTCGTGGCAACTGTTCCAGATCGAAGAAGACCCGGGCGAACGGCGCGATCTCGGTGCGCAGAACCCCGCGGTGCTCGCAAACATGGTGCGCGAAATGGAGCGATGGAGCTGGAGCAATGCCGAACCCGGGTGGTTTCACCTGCATCGTGAAGGCGTCGAGTGGCGCACCCATGCCATGCCCCGATTTCACGAGACGTTTGCCGTTGGAAACGCCTCTGCCGAACGCGACCCCGACGCAAGGCGCGAACCCCCAACAGCCAATTCGAACAGGTCGACGGGTGTTCTGCCCGTATCCGACCCGAACAATGTCGGCGGCTGGGTTCTCAACGAGCGCTTCAGCGACGAATTCAACGGCACCGAACTCGACCGCAACAAGTGGATCGTGCAGGGCGAAAACGGCAAGTACTACACCTGGCGCGGGCGAGCGCCGGCCCAGTACGCTCCGCACAACGTGCGGGTTGAAGAAGGCATGCTCAGGTTGCGCTCGCAGTGGCAGCCGGATTTCGAGTTTCACCCGGAGCCGCACAACGGCTTCACCTACGGCGAATACCAGGGCGAGCCGATGCCGGTGACCGCAGCAGCCGTCATCAGCCGCGATCGCTTCATGCACGGCTACCTGGAAGTGCGGACCAGGGCAGCCGACGCTGCCGTGACCAGCGCCTTCTGGGCGATCGGTTTTCAGTCGGAAATAGACTTCTACGAGCAGTTGGGCCGTCCGAAGCGCCAGGGCAATATTCGCGACAACTATTACATGTTTTCGATCTACGATTGGCGCCCGCCGGTGGTGCGTCCCAACAAGGTCTGGACACACGTGCATGAACTGCCGTTTCGGGTCGCCGACGAATTTCATGTCTACGGCTGCGAGTGGGGCGACGAATACCTGAAGTTCTACCTCGACGGCGAGCTTGTGAGAGAAACAACGCGAGCAGAAGTCGGCGAGCGCTGGACGCTGACCAATCCGATGGAATTGTGGTTCGACAAGGAGATTTTCGAGTGGCTCGGCGTGCCGCACGAGGAAGAGCTGCCCGCCGACTACGAGATCGATTACGTGCGCGTCTGGCAAAAGCCGCAGCCGAGCCTGATCGACCGCTCGTTCTTCGGATTCGAAGGCCCCATGATTTTCCCGGAGTTTCGCCCGGCACTCGGCGAGCCCCCCCAGCAAGGCTGGCGCGACACCTTTGCGCGCGAATGGTTTATCGACAACCAGGCGAGCGAGTATTTGTCGATCGGTGAAGAACGTCGCGTCACGGGCCGCAAGAGCCTCGCGTTCGAAAGCGACGGCAGACTCGGCCAGGATGCGGTCGCGGCGTTTTCGCCACCCGGCTCGGTCGACCTGGGGCCGGGTCGTTACGTGCTGGCAATGAACATCTGGATCGAGCCGGGGTCGACGCTCAGCCGGGTGCATGTCATTTTCGAAGACCCTTGGCAGGAGGTGGCATTCCCGCTCGGAAAGGTGGCTCGCGGCAAGTGGATCACGATTTACCAGCGCGTCAACCGCAGCCGGTCTTCGTCGGCCAATGACCGCCTGCGGGTGTTCATCCGCAAAAGCGAAGCGGGTAGTGGGCCGAGCAAGGTGTATTTCGATAATCTGCTCGTGATCCACAATCCGGAAGCGTGAATATGCCAAGTGCCGGCGCTGCTGTCAGCAATCGGCGCGATCTCTCGATGGCCCGCGAATTGCGGGTTGCGACCTCGGCGAAGCGGAGCTGTTGCGAGTGAACCGGCGAACAAAAAGTGTGCTGCTGGCACCGACGTTGATCCTGTCGATATGTGCAAACGCCCGCATCGAACCGCCGGTACGCGACTTCTCCGAGTTCGACCACAACTACATGAACATCCGCTCGACGAGCATCGCGGCGAACCTCGGCGGAACGACAGGTGTCGACGAAACCATGCTCCCTGCCGAGGCTGCCGCCGATCAGGTGCGGATCTTTGCGGCCGGGAAGCCGGAACCGACATCGATGTTCGTCGAGCTGACCGATGCGATTCCCTTCGAACAGCGCGCGCGGCGCAAGTGGGACAACGCGGTCATCGCCGACCTGGACCGGGACGGCTGGCAGGACCTGATCGTCGTCGAGCACGGACACAGCGTGCGCCTGTTCTGGAACCTTGGCGACTCGTTCTCGCAACCGCAGGATATTGCTGTCGGAGACCTGCACGGTATTGCCGTCGCGGACTTCGACGGCGACCGCCGTATGGATGTGCTGATCGCCCAGGGTGGCGGCGATGGTGCGAATCCGCGCCGACCGCTGAGATTCCAGGTGACGCGCGACCGTGCGATCGAGGGCGGCGCAGCGCTCGAAACCTTTGAGCCGGGCCGGGGCCGCGCGCTCAAGGCGCTCGATGCCGACGGCGACGGACGCTCCGACCTGTTGGCAACGGGGTTTCCCCTGGCGACCCAGCAGCAAGGCGCAAACCACCTGTACCAGAACCCGGGCGGCGGCGGCTTCAAATTCGTCACGCATCTGCCCCAGGCGCAATGGATGGGATACCGCACCCGGATCACCGATTTCAACAACGATGGCGACGCCGACATCCTGTTCTTCGGCGGTGCCGACATGGTTGCTGTGGTCGGAGGCGACGGCAATGCGTTTTCGGAATCGACCGACCAGGTACTCGGCGAACTGGCAAAAACCTCCCACGTCAGCAGCATTGTCGAGATCGATTTCGACAACGACGGGGACTTCGATCTGTTCCTGACGCGCGCCGAACCGCAATTCGACCTCGAAACCTACCATGACGCGCAGCGCCGCCGTTTCGCGTTTCTGATCTTCCGGGATTCGTTCCTGTTCGACATCGAGGTCGACGGTTTCTTGAGCGTCGAAAACTTGCAGGTCACCTATCCGCACTACGACGTCTTTGTCGGCAGGCAGAAGCGCAAGCTCGCGTTCGACACCGACCGCCACGGCGGCAAGAGCTTCGAGCTCCTGCCGGCCGATGCCGAGGGTTGGCCGGCGGGGCCGACCGAAGGCGGTTTGTACATCGGTTACGTTGGTGACGGGCAGTGGCGCGTCGGCGGCGAGGCGCGGTCGCGAACGGCCGCCGTTCTCGGCAATGTCGTCTCGGCTCCGGCGGCTCTGCCACAAGTGGAATTGCCGGCAAGACTGTTCGAAAACCGCAGCGGCAGCTTCGTCGATGTCACCGCCGCAGCGGGCATCTCGATCGATGAGCAGACCACGAGCGCGGCAACGGGCGACTTCGACAACAATGGCTGGTCCGACCTTGCCGTTCTACGCTACGGCGACATGTCAAGGGCGAGTGAGCATATCGTCTACCTCAACCAGGGAGCGGGGCGATTCGCACGCATCGAGAATCACGGCATCGCGTCGACGCGTGTCGGGACGACCGGCGGGTCCGTGGAGCCATTCGATTACAATCTCGATGGCGCACTCGACATCGTCTACTCGAATGAACGAGGCAACTGGCATTTGCTCGGCAACAACATCGGCGCTCTGGGCAACCATGTGATTGTCGATGTCGGCGACTCGCCGAGCGGAGAGGCGACCGCGCTCGGCGCCGTGCTTACGGTCGAAGCCTGCGGCAACACCTACAAGCGAAGGGTCGGCGCAACCTCAGCCGCCTACTCGCAAGGCATGAATACCAACCTGCACCTTGGCCTGGGCGCCTGCGAGACCATTTACCGAGCCACGATACGCTGGACGAACGGCGAAACCGCTGACGTCGAGATTCGCTCGGTGAACACTCGCGTATCGATTGGCCGCGAGCGCTGAATTGAGCCCGCATCTATGCAGGGCGGCGCGTTTTGCATCAGCGACGAAACGTCGACGCCCAGGCGAGTTCCGAACCCGGCGCGCCGGGACGATGACGAGCAAGGAACACTTGACAACCGCTGGGAGAGAACCGGTGTGCGGCGCTGTCAGGGCTCGCTCTTGCGCCCATCGTAGCCGTAAGCGCCGCCGCCTGGTGCGCCGCATGCACGTACCGCATACCGGTTCTCGGAGCCGGATCGAAGGTAAGGTTATCTTGGTTGGCGAATTCAATAAAATCAATCGCTTGGAAACAGTGTTCCATGAAAGAAGCATTGATTGCCTCAGCAAGCGTAGCTACTCTTCCGTTATGAAGCGCAAGTTCAGCAAAGCCGAACCGCTGTCTCCGCAACAGGCGGCGGAAGTTCAGGCACTGGAAGCCCTGCCCGATGAACAGTTCGACACCGGCGACATTCCCGAGGCACCGGGCTGGTCGAGTGCCAGTCGGGGCAAGTTCCACCGCCCCATAAAGCAACAAATCACCCGGCGCCTCGACGCCGACGTGATCGAGTGGTTCAAAGGCACGACGCCCGGCGGGCGGGGCTACCAAACCGCAGTTAACCGGGCGCTGCGGAACCCTTTGCGCACTCGAGCCCCGGAAAGCGGCTGAACAACCGAAACCGCCATGGCGACGGAACCCGGACACCGTACTTCAGATGCGCCTGTGGCCTCCGCCGGCGGGGTCGACTACGAATCGGTGCCCGCCGACTACCTGGCGGCCCGGCAACTCGAGAAAGGGGCGGCAGGCTGGGTGCTGCTCGCGGGCCTTGGCGTGTCTTACGTCATTTCGGGGGATTACGCCGGCTGGAACCTGGGGCTGGCCCAAGGGGGCTTTGGCGGCATGCTGATCGCCACCTTGGTCATGGGCGCCATGTACCTGTGCATGGTGCTGACCTTGGCGGAACTCTCCGCCGCGCTCCCAACCGCCGGTGGCGGCTACAGCTTCGCCCGCCGAGCGCTCGGCCCCTGGGGCGGCTACCTGACCGGCACTGCCATCCTGCTGGAGTACGCACTGGCCCCCGCAGCCATCGCCGTGTTCATCGGCGGTTACGTCAACGCCTTGGTCGGCATCGACGGTTGGATGGTTTACCTGGGCGCCTATCTGATGTTCGTGGGCCTGCATCTGTGGGGCGTTGGCGAAGCGTTGAAGACGATGTTCGCCATCTCCCTGCTGGCGGTGCTGGCCATCGGTGTCTTCGCGGTGGGCATGGCGCCCCACTTCGATGCCGCCAACCTTTTCGACATCGCCGTCAATGCAAGCGCCACTGGCGCCAGCGCCTTTCTTCCCGAGGGCTACATCGGTGTTTGGGCAGCGCTGCCGTTTGCGATCTGGCTGTTTCTGGCCGTCGAGGGCGTGCCTCTGGCGGCAGAGGAGGCCGCTGATCCAGCCCGGGACATGCCCCGGGGCATCATCACTGCCATGCTGCTGCTGATTCTGTTCGGCGCCCTGGTGCTGGCGCTGGCACCGGGCGGGGCGGGTGCAAACTTCATGAAAGACCATGGCGCGCCGTTGGTTGGCGCCTTGGAGGCCGTGTACGGCCAAGGCTCGGCTTTGGCCGCCTTTGTGAACTGGGTGGGCTTGAGTGGGCTGATCGCCAGCTTTTTCTCCATCATCTATGCCTATTCCCGGCAGCTGTTCGCACTGTCCCGGGCCGGCTACCTGCCGAGAGTGCTGTCAGTCACCAACCGCCGCAAGGCACCGGTGCTGGCCTTGGTAGTCCCGGGTCTGCTCGGGTTCCTGCTGTCACTGACCGGCGAAGGCGACCTGATGCTGACCATGGCCGTGTTCGGCGCCACCATTTCCTACGCCCTGATGACCTTCTCCCATATCGTGCTGCGCCGAACGGAACCGGATTTGGAACGCCCCTACCGCACACCCGGCGGCACCGTAACCGCCGGGGTTGCGCTGGCATTGTCCGTGGTGGCGTTCCTGTCCACCTTCCTGGCCAACCAGACCGCAGCGATCTGGAGCGGGGCGTTCTACCTTGTCATGGTCGCCTACTTCTTCTTCCACAGCCGCCACCACCTCGTGGCCAACGCGCCTGAGGAAGAATTCGAAGCCATCGCATTAGCGGAGCGGGAACTGGGTTGACGCGCCTTCCCGGAGCACGATGCAGACCACTGGCGTCTGGCTCTGCGCCAGGATTTAACCCGCATCCGTCACCAACTTCCTGCTGCGGACGCCGATGCACTCGCCCTGCGCGGCCGTGCTCCCTCCGGCCGATTTGACATACTGTCGAGTATGCCTGCATCGGCCTCCAGTCCGCGCAGCCACGCAGGACGGCGCCTCGGCGCCCTCGCGACGAAAGTTGGTGACGGATGCGGGTTAGAGTTCGCCCTCTTCGGCCAGGAGCTTCACGTCGGGGGCGGCCTCGCCGGGACTCAGTGTTCCTCGACCGCTTCGATGCGAATGTCGTCGATGAAGAAGTCCTTCGAACCTCCGGGTATTTCTGTTGCGTAGACTTCGATTGAGAGACGGTCGTCCGGGCTCGAAGCTGTTTCTCTGACAAATCGCTTCTCGAGTGTAATCCATTCGCCGCGCGGCTCATCCGCCAGCGGAAACGCCAGATTCGTTTGCGGCGCGCTGAAATTGAAATGCAGGTTGGCCGGCAGGTTGCCGTGCTTGAGCAGAATCTTGAAAGACAATTCATACTCGCCCGCCGGAAGGTCGATGCTGCCTTGCGGCGCCATGATGCGGACATCTCCGACGCCGCCGACCGTGACGTACTTCAGACTGTTGACGCCCTTGTACCAGCGGTTTTCGGTGATTCGGAAGCTGCGCTCCGATCCTTCGGGAATGACCCAGAATTGCTGATAGGCGTTCGTATTGCGGTCTTCCGGCAACAGGTCGAGCGGACGGCCGGCTTCCTCGAAAATCATGGGCCCTTCGAACCCGAAGAATGCCTCGTGTTCCTGCAGCAGGTTGCTCGACGGCTTCTGCCACACACGCACATAGTCGACCTCGAAATCGGAAGGCCATGGTTCGTCTTCGTGCGGTACGGCCAACCATTTGAAAACCTCGGAGTCGAGCCAGATTTCCATAGGATTGTTGAGTACCCAATCGAGGCCGAGATGTTCCCGCGTTTGCGTGTGCAGCAATTCACCGTCGAGAAAAACCTTCAGATAGTCGACACCCCACTCCACGGCGTAGACATGAAACTCGTCACCGACGTTGTAGGGCAGTTCCTTGGTAAACCCGAACGCGCGTGTCGGTCGTACCGACGGGGGGCTCCAGTCGTGCACCGTCATCGACGTGTTGTTCGCCCGAAGATTGCCGCCCGTTTGCGGATTGCCGATATGCTCGAACACATCGAGTTCCTGTTCGAAACCGATCAACCAGAACGCGCTGATCATCGACGTCGGGTTTGCCTTCGAACGTACTTCCATATAGCCGTTCAGGAAGCGCTTCTTGCTGACGATAGCCGCCGTCGTGACGGGGATTTTCTTGCCGTCGAGTTCTCCGTAGCGGTCGTTGTTGCCGCCGTCCGCGTAGTTTTCCTGCGCAAAGGGGTAGCCCGGCTCCCAGCGCGAACGAATTTTCAGGTATCCGTCCTCGACAACCACGTTGTGCGGCGCGTATTGCGAGGGCGGGCGGCCTTTCCAGATGTAGTAGTCGCCATTGAGCCCCTGAACCAGCCACTTGTCGTGATCGATTTCCGTGCCGTTGAATTCATCGCTCAAACCCGGGTTGAGCACCCATCCGCCCTCGTTGCCGGGGTCGGACGCCGGCAGCGGCGGCTGAGTCTCCGCGTGCGCGGCACCGCAAACGCTGCCGAGCGCCAGGGTGACGATTGCCAATGGCTTCATTGCGTTCATGCCTTGCTCCTTACCAGTTGTTTCTCGAGCGCTTCGATCGACCGGTTTTTTGTTTCCGGCAGTATGAGCGCCATGATGACGACGCCGATGATTGCGATGACCCCGTAGACGAGGAACGTCGATGCCGCCCCGAGATTTTCGAGTTGCCATGGAAACAGCTGTTGAATGCAAAAGCTGGATATGCTCTGGACGAGCGCCGCGAACGGCAAGGCGACGCTGCGCACGGTGTTGGGGAATATTTCCGAAAAGATTACCCACATGATCGGCCCGATGGACATGTTGAACGCGGCGAGAAACGCGAAGATGCCGAACAACACGAAGGCTGGTGTGATGTCGATTGTCGAATCGATAATGACCCCGTTGACGAGCGGCAACTCGTTCCTCGAATAGATGGTCGCCAGGTCGGCCTTCAGCGCCACATCGTCATCGTAGACCTGGCCGACGAAACGGCGCAGCTCCGATACGTCAACGCCCTCGGTCTCGATCCTGGCAATGGCTTCGTCGTCGAGCGAATACGTTGCGGAATTGAAACCATGCCAGGTAGACAGATGCGCGAGCGCAATCAGCGTCAGCCCCGTCAGCGTCAGAAATCGGCGTCCGAGTTTCTCGACCAATGCGATCGCGACCAGCGTGAACACCACTGCGACGGCGCCAAGGATTATCGTCCGTGCAAAGGTGTCTTCGAGGCTCATGCCGACCTGTTCGAACACGGTCGGCGCGAAGAACAGCACGGCATTCATGCCGGTGGCGCCCTGGACGATGGCGTAGCAGACAGCGATCAGCACGATAAAACGCATCGGGCCACCGAACAGCGTCTTCAATTGTGTCATCGGGTTCTGTTTCGCGTCTGCGTCGATGCTCTGCCGCACGTCGGCAATGATCGAATCGATTTCTTGCCGATGCGCGATCTGCTCGAATACCGTGCGGGCTTCGGCCATACGGCCCTTCTTGACCAGCCATCGCGGCGATTCGGGAATCGTCAGCAACGCAGCAACCCAGATGACGTTGGCGATCAGTTCGAAGCCGAGCATCATCCGCCAGACGTTTTCGTTGTGAATCCAGGCAACGTCGGCCATGGCGTCGACCAGGAAGTAATTGACGACAAACGCGAGCAAGGTGCCGAGCGTGATCAGCAATTGCGAAACGGAGACGAAACTGCCGCGCCCGTCCGCGGGCGCGATCTCGCCGATATACATCGCCGACACGGTAATCGACGCGAAAGCGACGCCGCCAATGAAGCGCCCGACGAGCAGCATTTCGAAATTGATGGCGAGCGACGACAGAATGGTCGAAAGAGAGTAGGTCAGAGCGATGGCAATGAGCACCCGCTTGCGACCGAATCGCTCGCAAAAGGCGCCGGTGAAGAACAACGCGAGGATAACGCCGACCAGCGCACAGCTGACCACGGCGCCGGTTTGCCAGCTATTGAGTGCAAACTGCGCCTGCACGAACCGCACCACGCCGGAAATGTTGGCGGCATCCAGCCCGAAAACAAATCCGCCGAAGGCGGCAATAACGGCAAACCGCGTGACGTTTCTATCGGTTGTCGTTGCCAGCAATGCCGAGGCCCTTTCGAATTTGCGCCTGCGTCATTCTATTTGGATTTCGGACAAATTGATATGCAAATATGAAACATACGATGTTTGGGTCGTTTCCCGCATTGGAATCGGTCGCAGGGTTCCACCTCACGAGGAGCATGGTTCCACGGACCGATGTTTGAACTGGCCACCTGGGCAGGTGACCCGATGACGCTGGCGCACAACGAAAAGCGCCTGCGCAATGAGCCGCTCGTTGAAATCACCCAAGCCAAAGGCACCTCGGAAACGCACCCCGCGCTTTCCATGAATGACGAATGGGCCGGCTTCGAGATCGACCCCTACGTGGCTGGCGGCGGACCTTTGACCAATGCCAAGACCGCAGGTGGCTATGTGCGAGATCCTGTGCTGCCTCGGGCGAGCAGTTTCACTCCGTCAGCAGCCCAGCAAGAAATTTCGTGAACGGGAAGATGTCTCCCTCTACGCTTGCTGACTCGAGGGCTTGCATGTATTCGGACCGTTTTTCGACGGTGATGACGGTCCAGGGATAGCCGCCGGACGCCATCATCAAGTTCATCAAGAAACGCCCCATGCGGCCATTGCCGTCCATGTATGGGTGAACATAAACAAACACCCAGTGGCCGAGCACAACCCGGACAGCAGGATGCTCTTCTTCTGTGAGCAGGTCGAAGAGGGCGGGCATGCAATCAAGCACGGCCTCTTTCTTGATCGGCACGTGCTTTGAGCCGCGGATAAAGACCTGATCGTTGCGGTATCCGGCCAGGTCTAAGTTTTTTAGAATTCCCGCATCGACACTCGGGCTAAAGAGCGCCCTGTACCAGTCTCCGTGATCATGATCGGCAATCGTGCCGGGGTTCTCGCTTTCGAGGACTTTCTCGATGCTCTTTTTCACTTCATTGAAGGCAAGCCAATATCCGCGTGCTGCCATCGCGTCGCGTTGTTTTGTATCGGCTTCGATCCGGTCCGGATTCCAGGTGCCGCTGCGCACGCGTTCGATGAGTTCCGGTGTAACGCGATAGCCTTCGATCGACAGCGAGTGATAAGCATCAGTGACGTAGATGTTGTCGACCGCCGCCAGGTGTTTTTTCTTTTCGGTTGGCAGACCGGGCGGCACGGGGAAATGATCGATGATTTGCTCGCGCATGGTGAGCCAGCTTGTCCGGATACGGCTGACATGGGGCGATGGCTCGCGCCGTGGCAGGGAAACAGTTTTGCCGTCTGCGAACGGGTTTGTTTCGCTGACACTGTAACCGGCGGCGCGCATGGCTTTCACGATGTTATCCGCAATGCGGTCGTGCCCGATTGTACGAAGGGCTCCGGCAAGCCTTCCCGCGATAGTGCTGTGACCGCCATCGAGAAGGATTGAAAGCAGTTCCGAGGCATCTCTGATCTGCGCAAGAGCCGTACGGGCATCAGTCGCATGGTGTTTGAAGAGCCGGTCTGCGCTATGAACGAGTGCATGTGGGAGCTTGAATGTGTGCAGGCCCTCTACGGTCTCGCGCTGATTGCCTTCGGCGGTCTGGGCGCGGATTTCAAGAATGCTTGTGTCGTGGAGAAGGTCGGTAATGTTGTTGCGCGCGCGGGGCGACCTCACCATAAGTTGAAAAGGCACTGTTCGATTGCCCGCATGGATCAGGACAGATTGTTCGGGTGAAAGACTCCATTCAGAGTTAAACCGGTATTCTAGATAAGCAGCGCAGAAATCCCAGAAGGACGCGTACCAGGCTGTCGTTTCGCCGTCGCCCACTTCTTCCGGACGCACCGGGATATACCATCCCTTCATGACGGGGGCGATGAATCCTGCTTTGAGGAGGCGTTCGCGGTGGTCACGTGCCAAATAAGCGGATTTGATAGCAACTTGGCCTTCATCCTGGAGACCCTTGAGCGCTTCCAGCGCATCAGCCAGTTTTTCCTGCGGTGTTGCCATGGACCGTTCCTTGGGCAGGTTTTCCCATAATTAGCTTATGCTGTTCTATCGTTGTTAGCTTTTTGTGTCAATCTAGATTTAGCTTATTGCGGTTTATCAAAATTAGCTTAAAGTGGAAAAGCGACCCTGAAGGGTGGGCAATGACCCGTACCTCTCGACAGGGACTGGACGCCATTAGCGAATTCCTCAATACCACCGTGGTGGATGTGTCTGACAAGAATCGCCGAAAAGGTTGCTTGATAGTGAACAGCATCCTGGAAATGGAGGGAGTAGACACCGAGCTTCATCAACAGTTGGTAGGTAAGTTCAACGGTCTCGAGCAGAGATTGTCCGTGTGCCTGCGGGAGGCCGAGGACAGCAGCACTCTCCGCGAAGATCCAAGCGTGGCGGAAGGGGTAGAGTATCTCATGACCAATACCTACGGACTCAGAGTTGCAAGCCGCGCGGTCTTGAGCAGGGCAGAGGCCCGCCAGCGCGTGCAGCTGCTTATCAGAATGATTTCAACGTCGAATACTGGGAGTAAACAGTGCAGGTACAGGTAGAAAACCGCGACGGCGTCGCGCTTATCCAGTTTGACGATGGCAAGAAAAATGCCATTACGCCAGCAGCGGCGGCGCAAATTCTCGCCCGCCTCGAGGAGGCAGAGGCCAATGCCGATGCCATCGTGATTGCCGGGCGGCCAGGTTCATTCTGCGCTGGATTCGAGCTGGCCACCATGACCAGTGGCGACGTGCAGGCGATTGGGGAACTTGGACAGGCAGGTGCGAAAATCCTGTACAAGCTCTATAGCACAGGCAAGCCGCTGGTGGCTGCCTGTACCGGGCACGCCTTTACCATCGGTGCCCTGTGGCTCCTGGCCTGCGATACCCGCATTGGCGAGCAGGGGGCCTACAAGTTCAGCATGATAGAGACCGCCATGGGGATGGTGTTACCAGACTGGGCCATGGAGCCGCTGAAGGCGCGGGTGAATCCCGCCCGGTTTCTGCCTGTGGTCACCCAGTCAGTCACCCTGGACCCGGCGGGCGCGGTCGATGCGGGCTTCCTCGACCGCCTCGTTCCCGAAGGCGAGGCCATCGATGCAGCAGCTGAATTAGCCGCCCAGTTGGCTAAGTTGCCTGCGAAAGCCTACGCGGGAAACAAGCTAGTACCCAGGCAACAGTCGCTGCAGATCATGGCTGCCAGCCTGGGTCTGTAGATTAAAAACAATCACCACCGACAATTTCATGTTGTCCTTTTCTCTGCCCGATTTCTACTTTCACGCGACAACCACCTATGCGGTGCTGCGTGAACACGGCGTGCCTCTGGGCAAGATGGACTACCTGGGACAACTGCGCGTTAGCCTTTAACTGGGGAGAAATCATGGCTATGGAATTGTGGACCTCGCCCACGCCTACCGCCTGGAAGGTGAACATCACCAACCGACCTGGCGTCATGGAATGGGTCGCCCGTGTGCCTGCGCGGCCGGGCGTCGAGCGCGGGCTTGGTTATGGCATAATCGATCGAACACCAGGGGTGACCTCGCGGACGGGTACGAAGCGCGCGCATGCTACCAGCGGGCGCTGATCTCCATCTTCACGCCGTGCATCGGGTTGGTTTCAGTGCCTTGGCTGCGCGTCAGCATCAGGCCGATGGACAGGTCAGGCCCGTCGATGGTGGGCGCCAGGTACCATCCGAGCCCGTATTCCTGCGAACCCACTGAGTGGCCAATGCGCACTCGTGGGCCAGCGGTGAAGCGCCCGCTGAACGCCCGCAGCCCGTAAGCCGCCTCGGCCGTGTAGCGGCTGGCCTGGCCGTAGCCACCGCTGCGCTGCTCCAGCGGGTTGGTGGCGAACAGGGCGTCGAGCCCGCCGGTGGCCGTGCCGCCCCAGTCTTGGGTCAGCGTCAGCGACGGGCCAAGGCCGTTCTCGCGATTCGGGCGATAGAGGAAGGAAACGGCATAGCCTTTCTCCTCCAAGTCGTCATCCGCGTGGGTCACCAACGTGCGGCCTTGGACAGTCAGTTCAAGACCGAGGGTCGGCATGCGGTAGGCCAAGCCGCCGCCAATCTCCATGCCAGTGCCGGATTCGGCATCGCCGCCGTCGTGGCGCACGCCAATCTCCATCCTCGGAACGATGGCGGACCCTTTCTGGCCGATGGTCAACGCCCAGCTGCCCTCCAGGCCAAGCCGCAGCCGGTTCATGTCGCCTTCGGCGCCGGGCAGCGCCAGTGCGTCGTCCAGCTCCGTGCGCGCCCAAAGCGCATCCGAGGTCAGGGCCAGCGCCATCCCGGAAAACAGCCGCCTTTGCGGGAACAGATCGCCCCGAGCGCCCACCGCAGCCATTTTCCAATTGAGGTCGGACTCGAGCTGCCGCCCGTTCCTGGCCCGTAACCTCATCTCGCCGCTGCCAAAGCCAGCAGCGCCCCAGACCGTGAAGTTGTCGGTGGCCTTAACCGAGCCGTACGGTATTGCTGAGATCAGTGACGCCCTGATCTCGTCATCATCCTGCCCGGAACCGGCGAAGGGCGCATAGTCGTTGAGGGCGCTGCCCTTGCCCGTGCTGTGGGCGAAGGCAACGCCCGCAAGCCAGGAGTTGGTGCCGTAGTCCAGCCCCAGCATGCCCGAAGTCACTTCGCCATCCGGCGTGAAGCGGCCGTCCTGCCCGCTGAAGGTGGAGTGTGCAGCCCGGCCCCACAGGGCGAAGTTGGCGCCATTGGCGTCCTGCTTTCCGGTCAGGGTGAAGCTGCTGCGGCGCAGCGTCTCACCGACGCCAAGGGTTTGCGAGCGCGGGAAGTCGCGTTGCAGATCAGGCGAGTCGTTGGCGTCCATGCCGCCCATGCCACCCAAGCCATCCGGTTGATTGTGGACGCCATTGCCAGGCCCGGTCGCGCCGCCAAGGATTGCCTGTGGGTGGCCTTGGCCTAGGGCGTCGGCCCATAGGGCGCCATCGGCGCCAAGCCGGTCAGCCGGCATGAATGAAGCCCCGCCGATTGCGCTTTTGGAGCCGGCGGTGCGTGGTGCCGACATGCGGTCGGCAACGCCGTCCAGCGCCTGCTGCGCCACGGCGCGGCCAAAGCGCGTCAACCAGCCCTCCAAGGCCTCCTGACCGTCAGTGGCCACCGCTACGGTCACATTGAAGGTGTCGTTGGCAGTGGCGCCGGAAGCGTCGGTGGCGGTCACGGTGACATTCGCCGAACCGGCGACCACGCCGTTCACCGTCAGCGTCGTGCCGGTCAGCGACACCGTTACTGTGCTGGAGTCGCCGGAGACGGCGGACAGGGTCAACGGGTCGCCATCCGGGTCGCTGAACACCGCAGAGAGGTCCACATCCACCGACTCTCCTGCCGCCACAGTGTGGTCGGCCAGCGGGTTGTCCACAACCGGCCCCTGGTTGTCGCCCGACACCGTGATGGCGAACGTCAGCGTGGCCGTGTCGGATGCTTCCGTGTTGTCGTCGGAGTCTTCCGCCGCGTAGGTGTAGGTGGTTGCCTCCTGCACTTCCGTCGGCGTGCCGCTCAGCGTGCGGGTCTCTGCATCGAAGCTCAGGCCCGCGGGCAGTTCCGGGCTGATGCCGTAGCTCAGCACCCCGTTGCCGCCCATTGCCTCCGGCAGCGTCAGCGCATCAATCGCCTCGTCCTGGGTGTAGGTCTGATCCTCGATTGTCTCGTCGCCAAATGTCGGGGCGCTGTCCGCCTCCAGCACCGTGATGGCGAACGTCAGCGTGGCCGTGTCGGATGCTTCCGTGTTGTCGTCGGAGTCTTCCGCCGCGTAGGTGTAGGTGGTTGCCTCCTGCACTTCCGTCGGCGCGCCGCTCAGCGTGCGGGTCTCTGCGTCGAAGCTCAGGCCCGCGGGCAGTTCCGGGCTGATGCTGTAGCTCAGCTCCCCGTTGCCGCCACTGGCTTCCGGCAGCGTCAGCGCATCAATCGATTCATTCTGGGTGTAGGTCTGATCCTCGATTGTCGCGTCGCCGAATGTCGGGGCGCTGTCCGCCTCCAGCACCGTGATGGCGAACGTCAGCGTGGCCGTGTCGGATGCTTCCGTGTTGTCGTCGGAGTCTTCCGCCGCGTAGGTGTAGGTGGTTGCCTCCTGCACTTCCGTCGGCGCGCCGCTCAGCGTGCGGGTCTCTGCGTCGAAGCTCAGGCCCGCGGGCAGTTCCGGGCTGATGCTGTAGCTCAGCTCCCCGTTGCCGCCACTGGCTTCCGGCAGCGTCAGCGCATCAATCGATTCATTCTGGGTGTAGGTCTGATCCTCGATTGTCGCGTCGCCGAACGTCGGTGCGCTGTCCGCCTCCAGCACCGTGATGGCGAACGTCAGCGTTGCCGTGTCGGATGCTTCCGTGTTGTCGTCGGAGTCCTCCGCCGTGTAGGTGTAGGTAGTTGCCTCCTGCACTTCCGTCGGCGTGCCGCTCAGCGTGCGGGTCTCTGCGTCGAAGCTCAGGCCCGCGGGCAGTTCCGGGCTGATGCGGTAGCTCAGCGTCCCGTTGCCGCCACTGGCTTCCGGCAGCGTCAGCGCATCAATCGCCTCGTCCTGGGTGTAGCTCTGGTCATCGATCGTCTCGTCGCCAAATGTTGGCACCCGGTTTATCGGGCCACCGCCGCCACCGCCGCTGCTCGACACCGTCACCGTGAAGGTGGTCGAGGCCGTGCCGCCGTCGCCGTCGGCCGCGGTGACGGTGATCACCGAGGTGCCCGCCGCAACGCCGCTGAGCGTGATCGTGTTGGCATCGTTGTCCACGGTCACCGTGGCGGCGGCCTCGGTGGCGGAGGTCGCCGAATAGGTCAGCGTGTCGCCGTCGACGTCGTTGAACACTTCGCTGCCGGCGGTCTCCAGTTCCAGCGTCAATGTCGAGCCTGGGGCCACCGAACGGGGGCCGATGGCGTTGGCCACGGTGGGCGCGTCGTTCACCGCCGTTACATCAATCGTCATCGTGTAGGACGCGGTGCTGTCGTCGGTGCCGTCGTTGACGCTGAACCGGAAGGTCGCGTAGGGGTCGCCGTTGGCGTTGGCGGCCGGGGTGAAGGTCAGGTAGTCGGCGTCGATGTCGGCGGCGGTGATCACCTGGTCCTGGGTGACGTCGGCGCCGCTCAGTTGCAGGGCGCCGGCGGTCTCCAGGCCGGTGACCTTGACGCTGGCGAGGGTGTCGCCGGTGTCGGCGTCGCTGAAGTTGAAGTCGGCGGCGTCGAAGGTGTAGGCGGTGTCTTCATCCGTGGTGACCGTGTTGTCCGAAGCCGTCGGCGGGGTGTTGGTCGGGCCGGGGTCCGAAGTCACGGTCAAGGTTAAGGTGTCGGTGACGCTGCTGCCGTTGCCGTCGGCCGCGGTCACGGTGATCACCGAGGTGCCCGCCGCAACGCCGCTGAGCGTGATCGTGTTGGCGTCGTTGTCCACGGTCACCGTCGCCGCGGTCTCGGTGGCGGACGTGGCCGAGTAGGTCAGCGTGTCGCCGTCGACATCGTTGAACACTTCGCTGCCGGCGGTCTCCAGCGCCACGGCCAGGTTCGAGCCTGCGGCCACCGAACGCGCGCCGATGGCGTTGGCCACGGTGGGCGCGTCGTTCACGGCGGTGACGTCGATGGTCATGGTGTAGGACGCCGTGCTGTCGGAATCGCCGTCGTTGACGCTGAACCGGAAGCTGGCGTAGGGGTCGCCGTTGGCGTTGGCCGCTGGCGTGAACGTCAGGTTGTCACCGTCGATGTCGGCGGCGGTGACCACCTGGTCCTGGGTCACGTCAGCGCCGCTCAGTTGCAGGGCGCCGGCGGTTTCAAGGCCGGTGATCTTGACGCTGGCGAGGATGGCGCCGCTGTCGGCGTCGCTGAAGTTGAAGTCGGCGGCGTCGAAGGTGTAAGCGGTGTCCTCATCCGTGGTGACGGTGTTGTCCGCGGCGGTCGGCGGGGTGTTGGTCAGCGGCGGGGCCGTCACCGTCAGCGTGAACGTGTCGTTCACCGTGCCGCCGTTGCCGTCGGCCGCGGTCACGGTGATCTCCGAGGTGCCAACCGCCACGCCGTTCAGCGTGATCGTGTCGGCGTCGTTGTCCACGGTCACCGTCGCAGCGGTCTCGGTGGCGGAAGTGGCCGAGTAGGTCAACGTGTCGCCGTCGACGTCGTTGAACACTTCGCTGCCGTCGGTCTCCAGCGCCACGGTCAGGTTCGAGCCAGCAGCCACCGAACGGGCGCCGATGGCGTTGGCCACGGTGGGCGCGTCGTTCACCGCCGTTACGTCGATGGTCATCGTGTAGGACGCCGCGCTGTCGTCGGTGCCGTCGTTGACGCTGAACTGGAAGGTCGCGTAGGGGTCGCCGTTGGCGTTGGCGGCCGGGGTGAAGGTCAGATTGTCGGCGTCTATGTCGGCGGCGGTGACCACCTGGTCCAAGGTCACGTCGGCGCCGCTCAGTTGCAGGGCGCCGGCGGTTTCCAGGCCGGTGACCTTGACGCTGGCGAGGGTGTCGTCGGTGTCGGCGTCGCTGAAGTTGAAGTCCGCCGCGTCAAAGGTGTAGGCGGTGTCCTCGTCGGTGGTGATCGTGTTGTCCGCGGCGGTCGGCGGGGTGTTCGAAGGCGTCGCCGTCACCTCGGCCGAGGCCGCGCCCTCGCCGCTTGCGTTCACCGCGCGGATCTGGAACGCGTGCTCGGTGCCGTTGGTCAGACCGGCCACCTCGTGCTGCACGGTCGTGGCGCCGCTGTCAGGAATGTCCGCCCAGGTTGCGGTGGCCGGCACGCTGGAGCCGGCGCCGTAGCGCAGCTGGTACTTGGTGATGCTGTCGTTGTCCGGGTCCGTCCAGGTCAGCGTCGCCTTGGCGTCGCCCGCCTCCGCCGCCAGGCCCGCTGGTGCGGAGGGCTTCGCCAATGGCGTTGCGGAGACGGTGTTCGAGGCGTCGCTGAAGCCGGAGGCGTTCACCGCGCGAATCTCGAAAGCGTACGCTTTGTCGTTGGTCAGACCCATCACCGTATGGGTGGTGGTTGTGGCGCCGCTGCCGGTGATGTCCGCCCAGGTCGCGCTACTCGGCACCGTCTGGCCCTCGCCGTGGCGCACCTGGTACTTGGTGATGCTGGCGTCGCCCGGATCGGTCCAGGTCAGTTCAACCTGCGTGTCGCCAGCCGCCGCGGCCGTAAGGTTGGGCGCGTTCGGCAGCGCGCCCGGCGCCGCGGTGGTGAACACGATCTTCTGATTGCCGACTGTGTGTTCGACGCGGAAGTCATCGTCCAGCAAGCCGTCGAGGGTGCCCGTGAACGTCGCCACCCCGTCCGAAATCTCGTAGATGTATCCACTCAGATTGGCAGCGTCCAACTGCAGGAAATTGTCGGATGTCTCGAAACGGATGTGGAAATTGGCGCTGTAGCCCATCAACTGGCTGAGACTGCTGGAGCCTTCATAGGAACCTCTGCCGGTGGTCACGAAATCCGGCAGGGGCGCATAAGTCCTGACCGTTATGTCGTTGGGCGGGTGAATCGCCCAGATGTTGGAAGCGTCCGATTCCGTAGCGTCAATCTTGATGGATTGCTGGCCGCCCGGCACAATTCCTGAAGTTTCAGTGAAATCGAAGCCCCGGAGATCCACGCTGCCCGAGGCGGCGATGGTCACGGTGGCGCCGTCGTCGGAGAAGGTGTAGGTCAGCGTGCGCGCCATGACCGGCGTGCCCCTGATGGTGGCGGCGGCGCCGGCGCCGCCGGCGTTGACCGCGCGGATCTCGAATGCGTAGCGGGTGCCGTTGGTGAGGCCGGTCACGTCGTGACGGGTGGTGCCGGCGCCGCTGCCGGTGATGTCCGTCCAGACTGTTTCTTCGGGGACGAATGCGGCGGCGGCGTGACGCACCTGGTACTTGGTGATGGAGGCATCGCCCGGGTTCGTCCATGACAGCGTCACCTTGGCGCCGGTGCCAAGCGAGGTCAGACCCGTAGGCGCGTCCGGCAGCGCCAGGACGGTGATGTCGAACGTCAGGCTCGCCGTGTCGCCGTCCGCGTCGGTGGCGGTGTAGGTGTACGCCGTGGCCGCCTGGCCCGTGGTCGGCGTGCCGGACAGGGTTCGGTTCGCAGCGTCGAAGGCCAGGCCATCCGGGGCATCCGGGCTCAGGCTGTACGTCAGCGTCCCGTCGCCGCCGGTGGCCTGGGGCAGGTTGAGCGTCGTGATCTGCGTGTTCTGGGCGTAGCTCTGGTCGGCCACCGTGGCCGTGCCGAAGTCCGGCATCAAGTCGGTGACGGGCGTCGCCGTCGCCGGGTCGGAGGCGGCGCCCGGGCCGCCCGCATTCACGGCGCGGACCTGGAAGACGTATGCCGTGTCGTTGGTGAGTTCGGTCACGGTGTGGCTGGTGGTGGAAGCGCCGCTGCCGTCGATGTCCGTCCACAGGCCGTCGTCGCCGTCGGAGAAGCTCGTGCCCGCCTTGTGGCGCGACTGGTACTTGGTGATGCTGGCATCGCCCGGATCGGTCCAGGCCAGCACCGCCTGCGTGTCGCCCGAGGTGGCCGTGAACCCCGCCGGCGCGGCCGTCGCCGCGATGACGGTAACCTTGAAGCTGTCGGTCCCCTCGGCTCCAAAGAAGTCATTTACACTCACTTCAATGTCTTCTTCGCCAGGCGTGTGGGCAATCACTCTAAATGCGCCCCAATCTATGGCCCTTGTGTCGACGTTATTGCCGTTGTCCGGGGTGCGAAAGAGCAAGCGTATATCGTCACCCTCGTCATCGACGAACATGTCCGTCAAGTTGACCGTCAATGTGTTGCCGACCGCCAAGGTCTGGTCCGGATAGGGCGGGCTCTTGGCCTTTGGGGCGGTGTTGCTCGTCGTCACGACGGCGGATGTCGAGACCGACAGTCCGTAGGGATCCGTCCCGGTCAGGGTCAGGGTCGTCCGCTCCACCGGCCCCGTCGCTCTGTACCGCAGATAGTGCGAGTCAGGATAAGCGTTACTGTAGCCGGGTTCCGCGATAAGCACGTCGAGATTGGCTTGCGGCGGGTTCGCCGTCCAGGTGAAGGTCAGTTCGTCGCCGTCCGGGTCTGAGAATCTTGGGCCAAATCCTTTCGTCAATCTGACATTACGGTAACGAGAGGGCAGAACTACTCCGTCGTTTCCGAATACGGAGCCTCCCAACACCGGTGCCCGGTTGTTGGCGCGCGGCAACATCGTGAGGGTCTCGGAGGCCGGCCCGGCGCCGTTGGCGTTCACCGCCCGGACCTGGAATGCCCAGGTGGTGCCGTTGGTCAGTCCGGAGACGGTATGGGTGGTGGTGGACGCGCCGCTGTTGGCGATGTCCGCCCACAGGCTGTCGTCACTGGGGGAGAAGCTCGTCCCCTCCTTGCGGCGAAGCTGATACCTGGTGATGGTGGCGTCGGAAGGATCGCTCCAGCTCAGCGTCACCTCGCCGTTGCCGCCCAACACCCGGAAGCCGCTTGGTTGCAATGGCGCACCGAGCCGCAGCACTGCTTCGTCCGAGGGGGTGCCGACGCCGCCCGCATTCACGGCACGGACCTGGAAGACGTATGCCGTGCCGCTGGTGAGCCCGGTCACGGTGTGGCTGGTGGTGGAAGCGCCGCTGCCGGTGATGTCCGTCCACAGGCTGTCGTCACTGTTGGAGAAGCTCGTGCCTGCCTTGTGGCGCACCTGGTACTTGGTGATGCTGCTGTCGCCGGGGTCGGTCCAGGTCAGGACCGCCTGCCCGTTGCCTGAGGCGGCCGTGAGCCCCGTAGGTTTGGCCGCCGCTGCGATGACGGTAACCTTGAAGCTGTCGGTCCCCTCGGCGCCAAAGATGTCATCCACAGTGATGATAATGGTTTCTTCGCCAGGCGTGTGGGCAAGCACGCTAATTGCGCCCCAATCTAAGGCCGTTGTGTCGATGTTATTGCCGTTGTCCGGCTTGCGCAGGTACAAGCGTATATCGTCACCCTCGTCATCGACGAACATGTCCGTCAAGTTGACCGTCAATGTGTTGCCGACCGCCAGGGTTTGATCCGGATAGGGGGGACTCTTCGCCTTCGGGGCGGTGTTGCTCGTCGTCACGACGGCGGATGTCGAGACCGACAGTCCGTAGGGATCCGTCCCCGTCAGGGTCAGGGTCGTCCGCTCCACAGGCCCCGTTGCCCTGTAGCGCAGATATTGTGATTCTGGATTGACCGTGCTCCAGCCGGGTTCCTCGATGCGCACTTCCAGATTGGGCTGCGGTGGGTTCGCCGTCCAGGTGAAGGTCAGTTCGTCGCCGTCCGGGTCTGAGAATCTTGGGCTAAATCCTTTCGTCAACCTGGCATTACTGTAACTAGAGGATAGAACTTCTCCGTCGCCTCTGAATACGGAGCCTCGAAACACCGGCGCCCGGTTGCTGGCGCGCGGCAACATCGTGAGGGTTTCGGAAGCCGGCCCGGCGCCAGCGGCGTTCACCGCCCGGATCTGGAAGGCCCAGGTGGTGCCGTTGGTCAGTCCGGTGACGGTATGGGTGGTGGTCTGGCCGCTGTTGGCGATGTCGCTCCAGGTGTCGCTGTCGGAGAAGCTGGTCCCCTCCTTGTGGCGAAGCTGATACCTGGTGATGGTGGTGTCGGAAGGATTGTTCCAGCTCAGCGTCACCTGGGCGTTGCCGCCCACCACCCGGAAGCCGCCCGGTTGCAGCGGCGGGCCGGGCCGCATCACCACCTGTTCTGAAGCCGGGCCCGGCCCACCGGCATTCACCGCGCGAATCTCGAAGGCGTATTGGGTGCCGTTGGTCAGGCCCGTCACCATGTGGCTGGTGGTGCCGGCGCCGCTGCCGGCGATGTCGCCCCAGGTTGCGGTGGCCGGCACGGTGGTGCCCGCGCCGTAGCGGAGCTGGTATGTGGTGATGTTGGCGTCGTTGGGGTCGGTCCAGTTTAGCGTGACCGTAGTGTCGCCCGGGGTGGCTGACAGGCCGGTGACTGTGGCGGGCGGCACGGCGGGCGTGGCCGTGGCGGTTGCCGCGGCGCCGTTGCCGGCGGTGTTGGTGGCGCGCACTTCGAAGGTGTAGCCGGTGCCGTTGGTGAGGCCGGTGGCGATGTAGCTGGTGGCTGTGCCGTCGCTGAGCCCCGTCCAGGTGTCGGTGGCGTCGTTGAAGGGCAGGTCGGCGGTGGCCTTCCAGCGCACCTGCACGCCGCCGATCTCGCTGGCGTTGGTGGGCAGGGTCCAGCTCAAGCTGGCCTGGGCGTTGCCGGCGGTGGCGCTGAATTCCGTCGGCACGGCGGGAACGGCCAGTGCCGGGGTTGCGGTGACGCTGCCGGAGGCGCTGCTGTTGCCGCGGGCGTTCACGGCCCGAATCTCGAAGGCGTACCCGGTGGCGTTGGTCAGGCCGGCGACGGTGTGGCTGGTGGTGCCGGCGCCGCTGCTGTCGATGTCCGCCCAGGTGGCGGTGGCGGGCACGGTGGAACCCGCGCCGTAGCGCACCTGGTACCTAGTGATGTTGCTGTCGTTCGGGTTGGTCCAAGCCAGGTTAACCTGGGCATCGCCCGCGGTCGCGGCCAGGCCGGTTGGCGCGGCCGGCACCGTGGCCGGGTTCGCCGTTTGGAAAACGATCTTCTGGTTGCCCATGGCGAATTCGATGTCGAAGTCGTTGTCGCCCAGCGAGGATTGCAGGGTGCCATCGAAAGTCGCCGCGCCGTTCGCGATCTTGTAGATGTCGCCGGTGAAATTGGCGCTGTCCAACTGCAGCAGCTTGTAAAAGGTACTGAACCGAACGTGATAGTTCGAGCTGTAGTTGACCATGTTGGACAGTTCGTTGGTGCCACCGTAGGAACCCTCGCCGGTGGTCACGAAGTTCGGCAGCGCGTCGTAGCGCCTGATCGGGATGGAATTGTGCGGATGAATCCCCCAGATATCCGTATCGTCCATGCGGATGTTGGTGGTGTCCGACGGCACATCGTTTCTATCGAAATTGAATCCCGTGGCATCCAAGCTGCCCGAGGCGGCGATGGTCACGGTGCTGCCGTCGTCGGAGAAGGTGTAGGTCAGCGTGCGCGCCTGCGCAATGGTGATGTTGAACGCAAGGCTGGCCGTGTCCCCGTCGGCGTCGGTGACGGTGTAGGTGTAGGCCGTCGCGCTTTGGACCGTGTTGGGCGTGCCGGTGAGCGTGCGGTTGGTGGCGTCAAATGCCAGGCCCGACGGAGCGTTCGGGGCCAGGCTGTAGGTCAGCGGGACGTCGCCGCCGGTGGCTTGGGGCAGCGTCAGCGTGGCTATCGTCGTGCCCTGTCCGTATCTCTGGTCGGCAATGGTCTGGGTGCCGAAGCTGGGCACGGCACTGACCGGCGTCGCGGTGACGGTGCCCGAGGCGTCGCTTTCACCGCCGTTGTTCACCGCCCGGATCTGGAAGGCGTATTGCTGGCCATTGGCAAGGCCGGTGACCGTGTGGCTGGTGGTGGCGGCGCCGCTGCCGGCGATGTCACCCCAGGCCGCGCTGTCTGGCACGGTGGCGCCTTGGCCGTAGCGCAGCTGGTACTTGCTGATGGTGTTGTTCGAGGGGTCGGTCCAGTTCAGTGTGACTTTGCCGCTGCCCGCAGTCGCCGCGAGGCCGGTGGGCGCGGCCGGCTTCGGCGGCGTTGCCTTGAAGACGATCTTCTGGAGGCCAAACGCATGCTCGACGTGGAAGTCGTTGTCTCCCAGGGTGTCGAGCAGGGTGCCCGTGAACGTCGCGGTGGCGTTCGAGACTTGATAAACGTGTTGATTGTTGAAGCGGCCTGCGTCCAACCGCAGATAGGTACTGCCAGCACTGAGCCGGACGTGCAAATCGGTGCTGTAGTTCCTCCCGGCCAAGCTCAGATTAGACGTGCCCGTGTAGGAGTCGCTGCCGGTGGTCACCAAGTTCACGTTGTTATAGCGTCTGGCAGCGTTGAAGCCGGGCGGCTCAACCGACCAGATGTTCCGATCGTTCAGCAGTAGGCTTTGAGCGCCGGCCACGTTGTCGAATGGATCGTATGTGAATGCCGAGAGATCCAGGCTGCCCGAGGCGGTAATGGTGGTGGTGGTGCCGTCGTCGGTGAAGGTATAGGTCAGGGTGCGCGCCTGGGGCGGCGCGGCCGGTGTTGCCGTCGCCGTGGCCGAGGCGCCGCTGTTGCCGCCGGCGTTGACGGCGCGGATTTCGAAGGCATATTGGGTGCCATTGGTGAGGCCGGTGACCATGTGGGTAGTGGTCTGGTCGTCACTGCCGCTGATGTCGCCCCAGTTTGCGCCGGCCGGCACGGTGGAGCCCGCGCCGTAGCGGAGCCGGTACCTGGTGATGCTGGTGTCCGAGGGGTCGTCCCAGGCCAGCGTGACTGTGGTGTTGCCCGCCGTCGCTGTCAGACCGGTGGGCGCGGCTGGAACGGCCAGCGCCGGCCTCGCATCCTGCGCCACCTGGGAAGAGCCTGCCCGGTTCTCCACTTCCACCACAAACGTGTACAAGGTGCCGTTCGTCAGCCCCCCAACCTCATAGGTTGTTGCGTTCGTCGCCAGCTCAACCGTTGTCGCCTGGTTCGACGAATTCTTCTCGTGGTAACGCACAGCTACCTTGTCAATCTCGCTGGTATTGTCCGGCAGCTCCCAATTCAGCGTGACCTTGCCGTCGCCGGGCGTCACCGTGAAGTTGCCCGGCGCGTCCGGCGCCGCCAGCACGGGGGTGGCCGTCACCACGGCCGATGCGTCGCTGTTGCCGTGCGCGTTCACCGCGCGAATTTCGAACGCGTAGGCCGTGAAGTTGGTCAGCCCGGTGACCTTGTGGCTGGTGGTGCCGGCGCCGCTGCCGGTGATGTCTCCCCAGGTTGCGCTGGCCGGGACGGTTGCGCCCGCGCCGTAGCGGACCTGGTACTTGGTGATGCTGGAGTCGTTCGGGTTGTTCCAGCTCAGGGTGACTTGCGCGTCGCCGGCGCTGGCGGCGAGATTGGCGGGCGCGTTGGGGTGGGCGGACAAAGGCGTTGCGGTGTTGCTGGCCGGCAATGCGTTGTTGAAACCGCCGCGCAGAGGTGCAGCCGCCGGCGTGCCAGCCGCCAATGCGGCCGTGGGGGTGGAAGGCGCGGCGATCACTTGCTCCGTGATTCTGTCGGCCAAGGCAGGGGCAGGCTCCGGCGCGTTGCGGGCTTGGGCGGTGGCTTGGAGGGCTTGGGCCTCGGCGAAAGCGGGCAGCGCTGACAACACGGACGCAACGAGGCCCAGAGTGAACTTGCGCAGCAGCGGGCGGCGTTTGGCCAAGACCAGGTTGCTTTTGGCTGTGTGGCCGACCACTGACCCGCTGGGGCGGGGGGGCGCGGGATGCTTGGCAGGGTGCTTAAAGGAAGCGCTTTGGACGGTGCTTGGCGGTTGTGCGGCTGACTGAACCGGACGCCCGCCTGTTGGTGCTGCCCTTGTTGGTGTTGGTTTTGGCATTTCTGCGCCTCTTGTTTTTTTGGGGGTGCTTCACCAAGCCTCCAGTTCAATAGAGGCGCATCAACTGAATGAAACCAAGCTGATAGCTTCTGGCTGTAGCCGCCAGCCTTGGCTTTGGATCAATTGCGTTTCGCTCTTCCGGCTTTCTCCAGTACCGGCTCCCTCCAGCGAGATGGTGCGGGCGCGAGGCAATTCCTTCATCTGCCCACTCAATCACCTTAGCTCAATCAAACTTCCCCTGACAAACACCCCATGCCGGGGCAATTCCCATTCATGCCTCCGAACATGATTCAGCTAACGGTGTTGGGCGAGCTCCTCGGAGTGAGGGCGTCCGGCTCTCGAAGGCACTGCTCAGGGACAACAAAGTGCGGCAGTGCTCGCACCCGGCATGGGCTGAGGCACGTTGGGGGGGAGTTTGGCGCCAGCGACGTCGGTGGCGGTCACGGTGACATTCGCCGAGCCGGCGACCACGCCGCTCACCGTCAACGTCGCGCCGGTCAGCGACACCGCCGCAACGACGAGGATCACCCGGCCGCTGACTAGCTGCCACAGCCCAACAAAGGAAGAAGCAGGATCGCCAGTACAGGAAACAAGGGCCTACCGGCATGCCATTGAGCATGGCGCGGCCACACAACTTTCATACGACGTGGGGCCGAAGGGCTTCTGCTGTTTCAGCCAGTTCAATGAGGAAGCGCGACAGCTTGTTCTACAGAGGTATGCCATATGGCGGTTTCCGAGCAGGTGCCGTCTTAGCTACACTCTTCGGTTCACATCACTGACAAGGCAGACACCATGTTTAGTCACGTCATGGTAGGCGCAACCGACGTTGCGGCATCCAAACAGTTCTATGACGCGGTTCTTGGCGCGTTAGGGCATGCGCCGGGAAATATGGACGATAAAGGTCGTTGCTTCTATATGACACCGACCGGCATCTTTGCCATTACCCCGCCGATTGACGGTAACGCTGCCAGTCATGGCAATGGCAGCACTATTGGCTTCGCTGCAGCCACACCCGAAGAGGCGGATGCTTGGCACGCTGCTGGTTTGCAGAACGGGGGTACCACCTGTGAAGACCCGCCGGGTATCCGCGAAGGCTCCGGTCTGTATCTCGCTTATCTGAGGGACCCGTCTGGCAACAAGATCTGCGCGTTGCACCGCGCCGAGTAATCGCCCTGGCTCGGTCCGGCAGCTCTCGCCGGGCGGCACGTCTTCCCCGGGAAAGACGGCGAGGCGCACGCCTGCGGCTTTGGCGTTGCGGATCGGGTTTTCTCGAATTCCTGGTCCCCTGGATCGCCCCAATCGACTACCATGCCCACTGAAGCTCAACGACGCGCGCAGAGCCGCGCCGAACCACCCTGATGTTGCCGAACGTCTTTTGCCGCCGCAGGGTGCCCATTGGAGCATGTGATGAGTCATTCCGTCGCCCCATTCGATCCCAGGCCCATGAAGATCAGCGTGCTGACAGCCGCGTTCCAGGAGCTGACGCCTCGGGAGCAACGGGATGCGGATCCGGATCTGGCCATCGAGGAATGGCTCGAGTTCTCGCGGGAGGTCGGCTCCCCCTACATCCAGCTTTCGGCGGCGCTGCACCCGTCCCGCACCGATGTGCCCGCCGAAGCCATGCTCGATCCGGTGGCCAACACGCTGGACTTGCGGGCGCCCTTTGATGAGGCGCGCGCGGCCCGTGTCCAAGCCGCCATGAAGGCCACCGGCGTTGGGCTATCCGACCTTGCCTACTTCGACAACCTGCTGGTTGGGGACGACGCGGCCCGAAAGGCCAAGCACGATTTCATGCTGCGCGTGTTCGATGCCGCCGTGCTGCTGGAGACCGACGCGGTCTGCGGCTTCGTGGGGCGCAACATGGCGCTGGAGATGGATGCCAATCTGGAGATGTTCGAGCGGGAGTTCATCCCGCTGATGCAGCAGGCCAAGGCGCGCGGCCTCACCTACCGGGTGGAGCAGTGTCCCATGCCGGGCTGGACGGCGCTGGACCGCTGGCACAACAACATCGCCTACGCGCCCGGCCCGTGGATCGCCTTGCACCGAATCTGCGAGCGGCATGGGGTGGGGGACCAGTTCCGCATCCACTACGACCCGTCCCACGCCGTGCTCATGGGTCAGGACACCCGCTCGATGTTCCAGTACCTCGAGGACGAGGGCTACGGCTTCCTGATTGACGGCTTCCACGTCAAGGGTCAGGTGGTGGATTCGAAAGGCGTCTCCGCTTGGGGCTACGGCGGCCAGACCATGGAACGCGGCGACTGGAACGGCAGCGACCCCTCGAAGGCCCCGGCCGACCAAGTGAACGCTTGGCGCAAGCAGACGGCAATCTGCGAGCACGAGCTGCCCGGCACCGCCCGGCACGACCCCTTGGCCTATCTGCAGAACCGCACCGTGGATTGGTTGGACCATCAACTGGC
Source organism: Candidatus Azophilus sp. (assembly GCA_965221465.1). Classification (GTDB taxonomy): domain Bacteria; phylum Pseudomonadota; class Gammaproteobacteria; order Pseudomonadales; family Azotimanducaceae; genus Azophilus. The sequence goes on along the minus strand of OZ244892.1, from coordinate 2,053,069 downwards.
GGCCCGCGAACTGCTTGACATCGACCCGGGGGAAATTTACTTGGTGGTGGAGCACGAGTACCCCCCGGCCCGCATTCAGGACAAGCACCGGCTGGCGCCGATCCTGGCCGGCTCGGTCGCCTTCACCAAGGCCATCGATGAGGCGGCCGCCGCCATGTACGCGCTGCAGAGCGAGGTGATGGCCGCCCAGGGCATTCCCGTGCAGGGCGTCGGCCGGGAGCCTTACCGGTCATGAGCAGGCTGCGCGCCGGCATCGTGGGTGGCGGGCAGGGCGCGTTCATCGGCGCCGTGCATCGCATCGCTGCCGAACTCGATGGGCAGGCGCAGGTGGTGGCCGGCGCCATGTCGTCGAACGCGGCCAAGGCCAAGGCGAGTGCCGAGGCCTGGGGCCTGGCCCGCTGTTACGATACCTATGAAGAGATGGCCGCCGTGGAAGCGCAGCGCAACGACGGCATCGACTTCGCCATCATCGCCACGCCCAATCACTTGCACCTGCCTGTCGCCAGGGCCTTCCTCGAGGCCGGCATCCACGTCATCTGCGACAAGCCGCTGGCCGCAAGCCTCGACCAAGCCCAGCAACTTGCCAAGGTGGCGGCGGAAAGCGGCGCCCTGTTTGCCTTGACGCACGTCTACTGCGGCTACCCAATGGTCCGCGAGGCCCGGGATTGGGTGGCCAACGGCCGGCTCGGCGAGCTGCGCAAGGTTCAGGTGGAGTACAACCAGGATTGGCTTAGGGAACCCGTGGAACGGGCGGGCAACAAGCAAGCTGCTTGGCGTACCGATCCGGCGCAGGCCGGCATCAGTTGCTGCGTCGGTGACATCGGCACCCATGCGCACAACTTGCTGGAGTTCATTGCCGGCTGCCGGGTCGAGTCGGTGCTTGCCGAGTTGACGAGTTTCGTCGACGGTCGTCAACTCGATGATGACGCCAGCATGCTGCTGCGGCTGGAAGGCGGCGCTCGGGGCACCTTGGTCTGTTCGCAAATCGCCTGCGGCGAGGCCAACGACCTCCGCATTCGTCTGTACGGCAGCCAGGCGGGCCTCGAGTGGCGTCAGCAGGCGCCGAATGCCCTGCACCTCAAGCCCGCCGGCGAGGCTTGGGCGATCCATCGGGTAGGCGACGGCTATTTAAGCGAGGCCGCCGCTCAAGCGACGCGCACGCCGGCGGGGCATCCGGAGGGCTATCTGGAAGCCTTCGCCAACCTCTACCGCGACTTCATGGCGGACGTGCGCCGAGCCGCCGCGGGGGAAGCGGTGCTCGAAAACTACCCGGGCATCGGGGAAGGCCTGCGCGGCCTGCGTTTCGTGCAGGCCTCGGTGGCCAGTTCAAATCGAGGGGCGGTCTGGGTGGACCTATAGGGAGGAGCGCACGGTGGCGACGAAAACCAAATGGCTGCAGGCAATCGGTGCTGCGTTCATGGCCCTGTCGCTGGCCCAGTGCGTGCCGGCGCAACTGCCTCAGCAGACCGAGGTCTGGGAGCCGGAGCCGGCGGTCGTCCAGCCCGGCAGCGCAGGGGCGCCACCGGCGGACGCCATCGTGCTGCTGGGCAGCGAAGGGGCTGGTGAATGGCGGCATGGGGACGGCCGGGAGGTCGAGTGGCTGTTGGAAGACGGCGTGCTGACCGTGGCTGCCGGCACGGGCAACATCGAGACGGTCAGGCCCTTCGGCGACGTTCAGCTGCACCTCGAATGGCGCGCGCCCGCACGCATCGAAGGCGAAGGCCAAGGCCGTGGCAACAGCGGCGTGTTTCTGCAGCAGCGCTACGAAGTCCAGATACTCGACTCCTACGACAACCGGACTTACTCGAACGGGCAAGCCGCCAGCATATACAAGCAGCACATTCCGCTGGTGAACGCCATGAATCCTCCCGGCGAGTGGCAAAGCTACGACATCCTGTTCACCGCGCCGTGGTTCGCGCCGGATGGCACCCTTGAAAGCCCCGCCTGCGTCACCGTCCTGCACAACGGCGTGCTGGTGCAAAACCATGTGCAATTGCTCGGCGAAACGGTGTTCATCGGAGACCCCGCCTACGCCGAGCATCCGCCAAAGCAGCCGCTGATGCTGCAGGACCATGGCAACCCGGTCAGCTTCCGCAATATCTGGGTGCGGGAACTGGAGTGACGTCACGTCAAACGTCTAACGACGCTTGGTAGGGGCGTCCCGCCCTCGACTCGGAATCGCGCATGTGCCTGGAACGGGCGCAGGCACTGCAAGTGGGCCAATAGCGCCCATGCCAACACTCCGATCTCGCACATGCCTTTCAGCTTGCTCGCCCAGCCCAAAACCAAACCCGGTACGAGGCAGTCGGTTATCATCTTTTTCACAAATGCACACGCTAACTCGTGCGCGGGATGCTAAGGCGGCAGGAACCAAAATGGTCGAATTAAGGACTGTGGGATGGCAATAGAGTTTGTCAGAGGCGCGACACGTAAACCCGTAGCAGCAGAGATTCTCATCCAGGCACTAGGCAAGCAGGACCGCTGGGCAGGGCGGCTGTACATCGGGTATCCGATCTCGCGTACGTCGGCGGGTTCCCACCATGTCGACGCCTTGTGGATGTCAGAAGAGAAAGGTGTGGTGGCGTTCGACTTTGTAGAGGCGTCGAACTTTGAGGGGGTGGAAGCACGTCAGGAGGACGCGGCAAACAAGATTGAAATCCGGCTGCGGTCGGAGTCCGAGCTTGTAAAAAAGCGGGAGTTGCAGGTTCCAATTCACACGATCACGTTCGCGCCGGGTGCTACGGTTGAGACGGAGGAGGTCGACAGCGACTATCCGATAGCGAACGAGGAGACAATTGTCCCCGAGTTGGAGGAGTTTTCGTGGGGCTGCACGGACAACACTCTTTATCGGAAGGCACTGTCGGTTTTCGACAGAGTATCTAGAATTCGCCGTTCTAAGGTAGCGCGGCACCCCCAGCGAGAGGATTCGCGCGGAGGCAAGCTTAAGAGGATTGAAGATTCGATCGCGACGTTGGACCAGTTGCAGAGCAAGGCCGTGATGGAGACCGTGGAAGGTGTGCAGCGAATCAGGGGCTTGGCCGGGTCTGGCAAGACGATAGTGTTGGCGCTGAAGGCAGCGTACCTGCATGCCCAGAATCCAGAATGGAAGCTTGCCGTGACCTTCAACACGCGTTCGCTGAAGCCTTTCTATCAGAGGCTCATTAGGCAGTTTCACTTCGACCAGACCAATGAGGAGCCCGACTGGGAGCAGTTAAGGGTAATCAACTCGTGGGGAGCGCCCGGAGGCTCGGAGCGCAACGGGATGTACCACGACTTCTGTCGACGGAACGGAGTTGTCTATATGGACTTCCGATCGGCGCGGAGTCGGTTCGGCCCCAAAGAGCCTTTCAAGCGTGCATGCGGAGAGGCGTTGAATGAGTCCAGCGGACCGAGGGCGGAGTATGACGCGGTGCTGATAGACGAGGCGCAGGATCTTCCTACGGAGTTTTTGAAGCTGTGCTACGCATCGTTGAAGGAACCTAAACGACTCGTGTACGCATACGACGAACTGCAGAATCTGGCAGGGGAGTCCTTGCCGTCACCCGAGCGGATTTTCGAGACTGGCGGGGATGGTGCAGGAACAGGGCAGTTTGGGGGAGATGAAGCCGGGCGAGACTTGATTCTGCAGAAGTGTTACCGGAATCCAAGGCCGATTTTGGTTACGGCGCATGCGCTGGGGTTCGGGGTTTACAGACAGGCACCTGGTGGTGCAGGCACGGGACTAGTGCAGATGTTCGACCATCCGCACCTTTGGCATGCAGTGGGGTATCGGGAGCAGTCCGGGCAGTTGCTCGACGGAAAGGAAGTAGCGCTCGAACGGTCTGGGGATACGAGTCCTCTGTTCTTGGAGGATCACTCGGAAATCAAGGACTTGGTGGAGTTCAGGGCTTTCGAGAACGAGGAAGAGCAGGCGCTGTGGATCGCCAAGGCGATTTGGACAAATGTCAAAAAAGACGAGCTGCGCTGCGATGACGTCATGGTGATCAATCCCGACCCACTGACGACTCGCCAACGGGTGGGGCGCGTACGGGCACTCCTTCTGGACATGGGGATTCAGTCGCACTTGGCGGGCGTCGATACGGACCCGGACGTGTTCAATGACTCAGAGTCGGTTACGTTCACAGGGATTCATCGTGCGAAGGGCAACGAGGCGGCGATGGTATACGTAATGAACGCGGACGATTGCCAATCGGCGGCTTTGGACCTTGCGAGGATTCGGAACAGGCTGTTTACGGCGATCACTAGAAGCAAAGCATGGGTGCGAGTGTTGGGTGTCGGGCATCGGATGCGGGAACTCACGAAAGAGTATGAAGAGTTGTGTGAATCCGGTTTCGTGCTGCGGTTTCGTTATCCAACGGAACTGGAAAGACAGCATCTACGAACGATTCACCGGGACATGACTGGTGGGGAGAGAGAGCGGATCGAGGGCCGAAAGAGGAGCTTTGTTGAAATAGTCGAGGATCTCGTTAGCGGCAATCTGGACTGGGAGGATCTTGATGAGAGTGCACGCGAGAAGCTAGACCAGCTGCGGCGGGGGAGCCAACAGGGATGACGCCCCGTCGCACTTGCGAGCATATCAACACACTCGTTAGGCACTTGGTGGAAGTGGGGCTTGCCGACGACCAGCAATACGCGTTCCAGCGCCCGAATGAAGCTGTTGAGGTGACCTTCGAAAACGCGGGGTATGTTACTGAGGCCTTGAGCGGAGCACCGTACCAGGAGGTTTATGGCCTGTTTGCAGAGCACCGCGCATTCAACTTGAAGCTCTTGGATGGCGCGTTGGTGCAGATGAAATACCTGTTTACGGGGAGGGAGTTGGCGAAGCACCGATTGGCTTTCTTGCCATCACCGTACTTGGATCAATACGAGCGTGACCCGGAGATCTACGAAGAGGAACATACGTTTGCTGACATAGTGGGAAGGCGGGTCATTGCGCTGCCGCTTCGATTCGATTTTGACTCTGATGATCGGCGACATATCGAGGTTGATCATCCGAAGTCGCACCTGACTCTTGGGGAGTATCGTCAGTGTCGCATTCCCGTAACGTCCCCACTGACACCCCACAGCTTTGTGCAGTTTCTATTGCAGCACTTCTATCGAACGCGCGATCAGGATTTCACGGCCTCCATGCCGCATCTTCCGGGTAGCTTTCAACGGTGTATCACATCGGCTGAACAGAAAACGGTTCATTTGGTGGTGGCGTAGACAGAGTGGATAGAAGTTCGGAGGTTGGAGTGCACCTATGGAGCATTTGGAGTGCTCGTTGAAAGACAGTGCCAACGCCGAGCTTTGACACCGCGCCTGCTACGGGACGCTCGCGGATTTAGTCAAGTCGCTCATGGAGGTGAGGATGTCGGACAACTTGGCCGGCCGAGTCAAGGTGTTGACGCATCCCTCGCTGCTGCTGGTGGTCGACGAGATCGGGTAGGCTCCGGTGACGCTGTGGCGCAGGCAGTTGGTTCATGGGCGACGAAGTAGTCGCGGTAGTGGTCATCCTCGGGCTTCATGCAGCCCTTCAGGTTCAATAGGCGGATGTTGCGGAACTGGACCGGATGGCTCTCGCTCTGCAGGGCGATGTAGCCCTCGCGCAGCGGTTCGCCATCCGGCTTGGCGTCAGGCCGATGCCCGGACACCACGCCGCCCCCGTAGGAGGGGTGTGTGTACTCGATGACCGGCTCGCCGTTGACATAGTGGGTGATGCGATCGCCGCCCAGCACGCGCACTTCGAATTGGACCCACCGATCGCCGTCAAAGGTGGGGGACGATGAGGGGATGCAGTGCTGCTCGGTGAACGCGCCGTTGACGTGCACGTGGGTTCCGGGCGTGCACAGGTTGCCGGTGGGCCGCGGTTGGCCGTCGCCCAAACCGCCCAGGAACTGCGCTTCGAGCGAGATCGGGAAGTCCTGCTCCGCCGGCATGGTTTCGGGCGCTTGGGCATGCAGCATCACGCCGCTGTTGCGCCGAGCCCACGCCTGGCCGCCGGGGGCCTGGGAGCCGATGAAGCGGTATTCCAGCCGCAGCCTATAGTGCGAGAAGGGTTGCTTGGGCGGCCCCGTGTAGAAAAGATGCCCGAAACGGTCATCGAACGTCTGATAACCGTCGTAGGATACGGTGAGCAGGCCGTCTTCGACGCGAAAGGTGTCGGCGTAGTTGTCGCCGGGTTCATGGTGGCGGATTTTGGCCGTCCAGCCGTCGAGATTGTGCCCGTTGAACAGCGATATCCAATCCCCGTCCTCGGCGGTTCCGGGTTCATCCGCCCACAGGCTGTTGGCGCCCACGTTGCCTCCAGTCTCGCCTGCCTTGCGAGGGCCGGTTCCGGGTTCATCCGCCCCAAGGCTGTTGGCGCCTGCGACCAAGCTGAGAGCCGCCAGGCCGAAGGCGGTCAGGCGTGGGTGGCCCATGCCTTGTCGCCCGGCGCGTAAGGCGCGCAGGGGTCGAAGCGCCCCGGGGTCTCGACGTAGCGCATGGCTTGGGTGTAGCCGATTTCCGAGGTGAAGTAGCCGAGCAGTGCCAGTTCCTTCATCATGCGAAAGAAGTGCCGTGGCGCTTCCGGCAGTTGGTTGCCCATCTGCTTGAACTGCTCGGCGTCGAGCGCTTCCAACAACGCAAGCCGGTCCGCGGGGCTGGCGGACAGGAAGCCGCTGCCACAGGCCTCCTGGCATCGCGCATCAACCGCCTCCATGCCTTCGCGGAAGATCGCCTGGTCGGATGGGTAGTAGGCATCCTTGACCATCAAGGCCATGAAGGCGCCCACCCCGGCGGCCCTGGCGCCCGGCGTGCCCGTCTCCGGCAGCATGGTCTCGGCAATCTCGTCCAGCAGTGCCACGTCGCTGTTTGTGAAGTGGGCGTTGTCGGCTGCCGTGGCCGGCTGGGCGTTTTCCGGTTTGTTGTCAGCCTGCGGGCTGCAAGCAGCCAGCATGGCCGTCTGGCCCACCAAGGCGGTGCCGCCGAGCAGGGCGCTGACGCGGAGGATTGCCTCTCGGCGTGTCAGCAGGGTCTGGCTCAGCCCGCCGTGCCCTTGCTCGCCCTGCTTTAGCAGGCGTTGGCCGGCACCGCTCGCGGTCTTGGCGGCGGGCTCCGCGGTTTGTTCGGACGCGCGGCCGGAGGTGAGCAGGCGTTGGCCGGCGCCGGTCGCGGTCTTGGCCGGGCCGCTCATGTCAGGTTGCCGCGCTTGAGTTCGTTGACCGCGTGGTCCGCGGCCCGGGCGGTGAGCGCCATGTAGGTCAGGGAGGGGTTCACGCAACTGGCGGACGTCATGCAGGCGCCGTCGGTGACGAATACGTTGGGGGCATCCCAAACCTGGTTCCAGCGGTTGAGTACCGAAGTCTTCGGGCTGCGGCCCATGCGCGCCGTGCCCATCTCGTGGATTCCCATGCCCGGGTAGTACTCCATCTCGTAGGGGGCCACATCGCGCACGTCGGCCGCCTCGAGCATCTCGGCCATGTCGTTGGCCATGTCGACGCGCATCAACCGTTCGTTCTCGCCGAGGGCGCAGTCCACCTTCAGCACGGGCAGGCCCCACTTGTCCTGGCGGGCGGTGTCGATGCCGATCTGGTTGGCATGGACGGGCAGCATCTCGCCGAAAGCCGTTGCCCCAATTCGCCATTCACCGGGCTCGGCCATGCGGTCCTTGAAGCCCGCCCCGACGCCCAGTTCGCGCACCGCCCGCTCCCATCCCTGCCGGCTGGCGCCGCCTTGGTAGCCGAAACCGCGCAGATAGTCCCGCCTGTCGCCGAACAGGTTTCTGAAGCGGGGAATGTAGAACCCGGTGGGACGCCAGCCGAAAGTGGTCTTGTCGTCCAGGGATGCGTCCCGGATGGTGCCCTGGGCGCCGATGCGGAAATGGTGGTCCATCAGGTTGTGGCCCAGTTCGCCGCTGCTGCTGCCGAGCCCGTCGGGCCAGACATCGGTGGCCGATCGCATCAGCAGCCAGGTGGAATTGAGCGTTGACGCGCACAAGAAGACGATCGACGCATCGAACTCCGTGGTCTTTTCCGTCACCGCATCCATCACCCGGACCCCGGTCGCGCGCTGCCGGTCTTGGTCATAGACGATCTCGGTGACGATGGAATAGGGCATCAGCGTCAGCCGCCCGGTGGCCATGGCCGCCGGCAGGGTGGAGGACTGGGTGCTGAAGTAGGCCCCGTACGGGCAGCCGAGCCAACAGGCGGCGCGGTACTGGCAGGGCGCCCGCCCCGGCAGCGCCTGGGTCAGGTTGGCGGTTCGGCCGGGGATGATGCGGCGATGGCCGTCAAAGCGGTTTTGCAGCCGGCCGGCAATTAGCGCCTCGCCGCAATTCAGCGGCATCGGCGGCTGGAACTGGCCATCCGGAAGCTGTGCCAGCCCTTCAAGGGAGCCGGATATGCCGGCGTGGGCTTCGACGTAGTCGTACCAGGGGGCGAGGTCCGCGTAGCGGATGGGCCAGTCCACGGCGATGCCCTCGCGGGCGTTCGCCTCGAAGTCGAGTTCGTTGAAGCGGTAGCTTTGCCGGCCCCACAGCAACGAGCGCCCGCCCACTTGGTAGCCGCGAAACCAGTCAAAGCGCTTGACTTCCGTATAGGGCGAGTCCTGATCCGAAGCCCACCAATCCAAGTTCTTTTCGTTAAGCGGATAATCCCGCTGCAGCACCGGGTAGGCTTCTTCCATCGCCACGGTCCTGCCGCCACGATGGGGGTACTCCCAGGGCGCTTTGCGCGCGTTGACGTAGTCCTTGACGTGCTCGACGTTCTTGCCGCGCTCGAGCAGCAGGACGTTGAGGCCCTTCTCGGTCAACTCCTTGGCGGCCCACCCTCCGGATATGCCTGAACCGACCACAATCGCATCGTACTTGTTCCCGGCCATTCCGTTCCCAACATTGGTTTGGCGGCATTATGCCCCTATGCTCGAGCGTTTTGGGTATCCTTTAGCCCGCAAATCTCACCAACTTTCGTCGCGAGGGCGTCGAGGCGCCGTCCTGCGTGGCCGCGCGGACTGGAGGTCGATGCAGGCATACTTGACAGTATGTCCAATCGGCCGGAGGGAGCACGGCCGCGCAGGGCGAGTGCATCGGCGTCCGCAGCAGGAAGTTGGTGAGATTTGCGGGTTAGCCGGGAGGTATGGCAATGCACAACGCAATCGGCGCTCGCCTCGGCGGGATGATGTTTCTGCAGTTCTTCGTCTGGGGCGCTTGGTACGTCACCATCGGCAACTTCATGGTCGCCGAGGGCATGGCGGACCTCACGCATTGGCCCTACACCGTGAACCCCATCGCGGCGATCATCGCGCCGTTTTTCCTCGGGCTGGTGGCGGACCGCTTCTTCGCCACGGAGAAGGTGCTGGGCGTGCTGCATCTGCTGGGCGGGGCGGTGATGCTGCTGGTGCCCGGAGCGGCGGGCTCGCCCGAGCTCTTCATTGCGCTGCTGCTGCTCTACAACCTGTGCTACATGCCGACCTTGGCCCTGGCCAACTCGCTCGCCTTCCACAACATTGACAACCAGGAGCGGCAGTTCCCGATCATTCGGGTGTTTGGCACCGTTGGCTGGATTGCGGCGGGCCTGTTCATCGGCTTCGTGCTCGGCGAATTCTCCGGTGGTGAACTGCCGGACCGCACGCCCCTGCCCCTCTATGCAGCGGCCGTGGCCAGCCTGCTGCTTGGCCTCTACAGCTTTACGCTGCCCCATACGCCGCCACCGGCAGCGGGTGAGAGCGTCTCCTTCGGCAGCATCGTGGGCATGGACGCCCTGCGCCAGCTGGGCGGCCGTTCCTTCACCATTTTCATTGCCTGCTCATTCCTGATCTGCATTCCCTTGGCGGCCTACTACAACTTTGCGCCGATCTTTGCGGCCAATGCGGTCTATGACCAAGGCGTCAGCAATGCCGTGGTTGGCCTGCTGCCCAACCCATCCTCCCTGATGAGCTTGGGCCAGATGTCGGAGACCGCCTTCATGCTGCTGATGCCGCTGCTGTTCCTGCGCTTCGGCGTGAAGTGGATGCTGGCCATCGGCATGGGGGCCTGGGTCCTGCGCTACGTTCTGTTCGCCATGGGTGCCCCGGATGCCGTCTTCTGGATGGTGGCCACGGGGATCCTGCTGCACGGCGTCTGCTTCGACTTCTTCTTCGTCACCGGGCAGATCTACGTCGACAAGAAGTCCACGCCGGCCGTGCGCGGGCAGGCCCAGGGCTTTCTGGTGCTGGTGACCTACGGGCTGGGCATGTTCGTTGGCGCCCAGGTCGCCGGCGCCCTGTTCAACGCCTTTCTCGGCGATGCTCCGGCCTTGACGCTCGCCCTTTGGCAGGAATTCTGGCTGGTGCCGGCCGGGTTTGCGTTCCTCGTGCTGGCGCTGTTCGTCCTGAGCTTCCGTGAAGACTGATTGCAGAGACTGAGAGAGACTAGTGAACCGCCACAGGAGGAGCCCATGCGCCGCAGAACGATGATCCAGGCAGCCGGTGCTGGCGCTGTGCTGTTGGGGGCCGGGAAACCGCTGTCGGCTTACGCGAACAGCGAGGAACGGCCTGTTCTGAACCGCTCTGAAGTGCCGCTGGGCGTGCAGCTGTACACGGTCAGGGATCAAGTTCGGGACGATGTGCGCGGCACCCTCGCCGACATCGCCGCAATCGGCTACCGGGAAGTGGAGCTATTTGGCCTGGGCGGCGACGTTGACGAGCAGACGCCGCTGTTCGGCCTGAGCGCCCCGGAATTCGCCGCCGCCCTTGCGGATACCGGCCTGCGCGCGCCGGTGGCGCACATTCAGGGCGATGCCATGAACATCGCTGAAATTGCTGACATCGCCGGTCAGGTGGGGGTTCGCCATCTGGTTGTGCCACTGGCCCCGGAGTTCGTGTCCTTTGCGGACGGCCAGTTCCGCATGCTCGGCGTGACCGGCCGCAGCCAGCTCGACGCCATCGCCGAGCGGCTGAACCGCCAGGGCGAGCTGGCCCGGGCCAGCGGCATGGGCTTTGGCTATCACAACCACCAGATGGAGTTTGCGGACCTAGCCCGCATCCGTCACCAACTTCCTGCTGCGGACGCCGATGCACTCGCCCTGCGCGGCCGTGTTTTCCATATGCGAGGCGTGCCCCCTCGCGCTCCCCGGCTGAAGGCTCTCTCCACCCGGTTTGACATACTGTCGAGTATGCCGGCACCGGCTTCCAGTCCGCGCGGCCACGCAGGACGGCGCCTCGACGCCCTCGCGACGAAAGTTGGTGACGGATGCGGGCTAGGCGACGAAAACGCCTTCGACTACCTGTTTTCCCAAGCGGATGCGGAGTTGGTCAAGATCGAGCTGGACATCGGCTGGGCGGTGTTCGCTGGCGTCGATGTGCTGGCGGTGCTCAACCGCTATGCCGGGCGGGTCCTAGCCGTGCACCTCAAGGACCATGCGCCGCCGGGTTCGCCAGCTGACGGCGCCGAACCCGATCCCGCAAGCATCGCGGCGCAACTCGTCGAACCCGGCGCTGGCCCCACCGACTTCGGCCCAATCCTTGCGGCGCTGGACCAAACCGGCGTGGCCCACCGATTCGTGGAAGTCGACATTGCACCGGAGCCCATCGACGCCATCAATCGAGGCTATGGGTACCTGAGCGGGCTTTAGCTTGCGAGGGGCACGCCCCTCGACGGGGCGAATACCAGGCCCTGAGTGACTTGGACGCCAAGGCGCGAACAGCTTGGATGAACAGCGTTCGTCATTTCGCCCCAGCTTGCCATATGATCGTCTCGCGACCAGGTTTCAGGAATCATCGTAGAGACGGTTCCTTCCTGCAAAGAGGGCACGCCATTCATCCTCGGTCGGGCCTTTGCTGAAGGTGCTTTCATCGGCCTCGATCGTAACCCAGTTTTGCTTGCTCGAAGCCCATATGTGGCCAAGCATTTCGCATTCGTTCAAGTTCGCGATGGTGCCTGCTCGCACCCCGAGAACGCCTTTGCGCCAGCTATTGGCGTAGAAGACATGAGAGTGGCATTTCGGGCAGAAATAGAAGCGATTTCCTCGTTCTTCCGACGATTGATAGTCACGGCTTTCGAGCTTGCCTGTTATTTCAAGCATATTCTTGCGAATAGGGAGGTTCAATGCATAGGAAGTGCCCAACAGCTTCTGACACTGACCGCAATGGCAGGCGTAGTAGCCGACGCGCCCGAGGTCGATTGAACGGTACGAAATATGGCCGCAACGGCATTGACCTTCAATCGCAGTCATAACCCGACACGCTCCACCAAGCTCCCTTTCCCGAACGAATCGATCTACTCTCGCAGCTTGCTGCCAACAGGCTCGAGAAACGCATGCACGAGCTTACCATCGCAAGGTGAGTAATTCTGATAAACCCGTCCATCTTCCATGGGAGCATGGGCCCAACAAGCCTCTCTATCGGTATTGATTTAAAACACGGTCGATTGCACTACTGTCCGGTTAACTGAGTGCGCTCTGGGCGCAACTATATGAAAAAGGCGCATTTTTTGGCGGTTTTTGGTGGTGCCGACTTGAACGCTGCCGTGCTTTTGAGCGACCTATCGGGAACACGTTCCTGGAGGCCACCCCGTGTACACCGGCAAAACGCTTTTCGCGCAGTTGATGGATTTTCTTCCCTGGACGACCTTTGGGCGAATCGTCGACCGCTACGACGGCAATCTCCGTATTCGTACGCTTGCCTGCACCGAGCACTTCCGCGTGTTGGCATTTGCGCAGTTGACCTACCGCGAGAGTCTTCGCGATATCGAAGCGGTGCTCTCGGCCCAGTCGGCCAAGTTGTACGACATGGGAATTCGTGGTCCCGTCCGGCGATCCACCTTGGCGGACGCCAGCGAGCGCCGGGACTGGCGGATCTACGCCGAGTTTGCGCAGCGGCTGATTGCACAAGCGCGCAAGCTCTACGCCGAAGAGGACCTGGGCTTGGAGTTGTCGAACACGGTTTACGCGCTGGACTCGACGACCATCGACCCTTGCCTGTCGTTGTTTCCGTGGGCGCCGTTTCGCCACACCAAGGCTGCCGTGAAGATGCATACGCTGCTCGATCTGCGTGGCCGTATACGTGCTCGTAGCCATCGTCAAGAAGCGGCATGGCATTCCGGGCGATCTCTACACCTTTTTTCAGGTATTGAGCCTCACCCTGTTCGAGAAAACACCGATAAATTCCTTGCTCTCTGAATCTGACGAGATTTCCAGTACCAACGATTCACGTAAGCAACTAGATTTGTTTGAAAATTTAAGGGGACACTAGTGAATGCAATGATGACTTGAAGATCTACCATGACTGTGTAGTGTGGTCGCACACTACAGTTACCAGAACAAGCAACAAATTGGCATAAGGAGATTTCGATGCCTACTCTTACGTATCCTCAACGCATTGACCAACTCGCCGACGGCACTCTTAAGACAATTCGAGATTACCTTACTAATGACATTGAATCATCTGAGACCGTTGCGTTGTTGGAAGATCGAGTGTGTGGCATGGCTGCAAAACTTGTCTATTTGAACACGATTCGAAAGCAGATTGCTCTGATTACGTCTGGTGACATACATCCTACAGACGGACTACACCACTTGGACGCCGTCGCGCATATGTGGATTGCTGCGGGTACTAGTGACATTGATCTACGCAAGAAAGGGTCCCTTATGGCTCGGTACTTATCCGACCGTTGGTCTAACTGGGCAGCCCGTGGACCCAGATCCAAAGAGCGCGCAGGATTCTTGGAACACTTCGGTTTGCTCGAATAATTTCCCGAAACTCCACGAACAAACATATAACTCCAATTGAGTTGGAGCGGAATAGAATCTACCCGACTCCCGCACCGAAGGACAGTGGACAAGTTCATTCTGGAACAAGCAGCGAGGCTCCGGTATCGGAGTGCGGCCTGCGGCGCTTGCGTCGCGGCCCATCGGCAACATGCCAGCCCTGTAGCGGCTAGAGATCGAAACCGGGGACAATAGGGTCGTCTACTAGGGTTCGCGATCAGAGAGGTCATTCGCGTGCGCTTGGGGACCTTGGACACCGCTTTCGCCAAAAGGGCCAAAGCACATGCTTTCGTCGCTGACAAGGCGTCTTGGCACAGCATTGAAGGCGACTTACCCCGATTCACTGAATGGGCATCGAAATCAACGCTGGTCAGCATGCTGGAAGATCTTGGTCGCAGCGCCGATCATGGAGGCCATGTCCGCCAGGTTCGAGGGCAGGATCAAGGTGTTGCCGGCCTTGGCCAGCTCACCGAAACGCTCCAAGTAGTCTTCCGCGATGCGCAGCTGCAGCGCTTTGTCACCACCCTCCGCGAGCAAGGCTTCGGCTACCTTGCGTAAGCCCTCCGCGGTCGCTTCGGCGATGCGCAAAATGGCGGCGGCTTCGCCCTCGGCCTCGTTGATCTGCTGCTGTTTGACGGCTTCCGATTCGAGGATCACCCGCCGCTTCTCGCCTTCCGCTTGATTGATCTGCGCGTCACGCTCACCCTCCGACTGCAGGATGACGGCCCGCTTTTCGCGCTCCGCCCGCATCTGTTTCTCCATGGCGGAGAGCACGTCCTGGGGCGGATTGATGTTCTTGATTTCGTAGCGAAGCACCTTGACGCCCCAAGGCTCGGAGGCTTGGTCAAGTTCTTCCACAACGCTTTGATTGATGGAACTGCGCTCCTCGAAGGTCTTGTCGAGTTCGATCTTGCCGATTTCGCTTCTCAAGGTGGTTTGCGCCAGTTGCGATATGGCAAACGTGAAGTCGCCGATGCCGTAGGAGGCCCGTTCAGGGTCCAACACCTGCATGTACAGCACTCCGTCCACGCCCACCTGCACGTTGTCACGGGTGATGCAGACCTGCTCGGGAATGTCCATGGCGTGTTCCTTCAGGCTGTGCCTGTAAACCACCCGCTCGATGAACGGGATGAGGATGTTGAAGCCAGGCTTCAGGGTGCGCGAGTAACGGCCGAGGTTCTCGATGACGTAGGCGTTTTGCTGGGGCACCACAACCGCGGTCTTGATGATGAGAATGATCGCCGCCACGGCAATGATGGCGGCCACGAGAAAGCCCAGATCCAGCATGAATCTCTCCTGTTTTTCTTGAGTTTCCTAGTCTCGAGTGTCTTTGGCTCGAGCGCTCGAGAGTGGCACTTGGGGGTCTGCAACGGACGTGATTTTGAGCAGCGTACCGTCGGTGGCGACCACTCTGGCTTGTTGGCCGCCCTCGATGGGGCTGGTGCCAACGTTCTCCGCGCTCCAAGTGGTGCCACGCAGTCGGACTCGGCAGCTTCCTCCGGGCGGCACGTCTTCCCCGGGAAGGACGGCAGCGCCAATCAAACTGTTGCCGAAGGCCGGCAGGCCACCGCGAAAACGGTCATACAGACTGCGCCGAAACAGAACCATGCTCGTAATCGCCAGGATCGAGAACAGCAGCCATTGCCCCCAAATCGGCAGTTCCAATCCCGCGAGGCCCGCAAGCCCGGTCAATATGGCGGCGAAGCCAACGAAAATCAGGTAGTACGCGGCCTCGATGCCAAGCAACTCGGCGGCCATGAGACCGAATCCAATGATCAGCCAACCCCACCAAGGCATATCGAGTCTCCCAACATCTCGCCAAAACCGGCCCGATGCGTCAGTGTACGGGGATGCAGCGTCAACCACTAGGCCGACGATAGGGTTGGCCTATGCACGAACCGCACCACGCCGGAAATGTTGGCGGCATGCAGCCCGGTAACAAATCGGCCGAAGGCGTCTGTCTTACGGTACCAAGGGTGGCCCCTGCGCGCGGGACGCCGCCGCCACTCGGTGTTTGACTCCGAGGTTGTTTGGAACTGGCGGGATGTCGGTCAAGTCACCGTGGACGCTCTGTTCATCTCGCGTTCGCTGACATGCACCGTCACGCGCAAATGATCGTTGAGAGCGGCGATCATCCTCATCAACCTGTCCAGCGTGAACCGCCCGAGGTCGGCTCTCCGAATGCGCGAGAAGTCCGCTGCGGCAAACCCGGTCATGCCCGACGCCTTCCGCACGCTGAGCCCGCGCCCGTCGAGTTCGGCGATGATTCGCGCTGCCAGGATGGCCTTGGCCTGTTTCAGATCGGCATCGGGGTCGCCAAGGTCGCGAAAGACATTGCCGCTTCCCTCGACCAATACGAATTCGTCGTTCATCGCAACAACTCCTGATTCATGTGTTGATTGCCTGCAAGTCACCTTGAAGAATCTGATTGGTCCAAGCGCGCCTGGCATTACGCCGCGGTCGATTCTGGAGAAGTCGAAGAGTTCCACTCGATATCCCCACTCCTTGCCCGGCACGACGATGTCGTCGATGGTTTGCGTATCGACGATGTGGTCGAGCACCAGTGGAGTGTGCCCTTGTTCCATTGCGGGACGAACGGCTTGCACCAACTCGCTCCGGCACGCTTCCCGCAGGCCAGGGTCGTTGATGGCGCCCTTGACCCGTGCCTGGGCATCGAGGTTATAGAGCTCGTATTCCCAGTCTGGCTGTTGCTTGCAGAATTCGGAATTGCCGGCGCCGGACGGGCCAGTAACGATACACAGGCGTCTTGTCACGCTTGACGCGAGGATGTCCTCGCTGAGCCTGTTTCCGCCCCAGTATCGTCCGTGTCCCGTTTTGGAGCTTCGATTACCTTTTCCGACCCGTCAGGAAACACTTCGACCACCGCGCCATCGTCGCGCAGGATCATCGAGGTAAGGCCTCGCTCAAGGCGCCTCAGGCCAGGTTCGACACCGGCTGTGCGATCCACATCGTCCATCTACTGGCAGTGTAGGCCACGACGGGCTTCCTGCAACCTGTGAGAGTCGTGAAATGCGCCAGGCGAGTCGCGGGATGGACGGGTGAGACGTGGGAACGGCGCTACGGCCGGAGCAAGAACTGGATGATGGAAACGACGGCGTTTCAACCACGCGGGTTCAGTTGATACTGTTCGGGCTCAGCTCGTGTGCTTTCGAATCGGGGAGGGCGGTATGCTCGAGAAGACTGGTGGGTGCCTTTGCGGGGGCGTACGGTATCGGGTTGCGGGGCCTCTGCGACCGATCATCTATTGCCATTGCAGCCAGTGCCGGCGCACCAGCGGCCACTTCGTCGCGGCAACCGCAGCCCCCACGAATGCGCTGGAGATTGTTGCCGACGAAAGCCTTGCCTGGTTCGCATCCTCGAAATACGCATCGCGCGGGTTCTGCCGGAGATGCGGTTCGAGTCTGTTCTGGCGTCCCGAGGACGGGGAGCAGGTCAGTATCATGGCCGGTACGCTGGACGATTCCGACGGGTTGGAGCCATTGGAGCACATCCATGTCGGCGACAAGGGAGGGTATTACGAGTTGACGGATAATCTGCCGAAGAGTTGAGGGCGCACCTGAATTCGGCAGAATTTTGCCGGGCGAGTACTTACGATTGTCGGCCCGCGACCGGCTCAGCGCGCCGAGGTGGTGAAACTGGAAGCGGCCGTCGACACAGCGACATCGTCAAAGACTCGCGTCAATGCACGTAGAGTTCGGGCAATGCTTCTTCAGGCATTCTCCGCCCGGGAGGCGGCATCGACCGGGCAGCTTCCCAGATTGCTTGTCCGTCCGGCGTCTCGGCGGGACTGGCGGAATACAGCGCCCGGTTCAGCGCATCGAGCAGCCGCCGCCCTTCGGGATTTTGCCGGATCATTGCTGCGGCGCGGTCCGGGGCCACCTTCCAGCGGATTTGGAAGTGCCGAATCCAGGCATCGCGCATGAGCTTCGCATCGCCTTGGCGGCAGGCGGCGCGAAGCTCTTTCAAGGATGCCTCCTGCTGAGGATTCGGAGGGCGCGGGTCGGATTTGGCACGGCCGCGCCGCATGACCAGCCAGGTGGCTGCCCAGCCGCAGAAGGCGAATACCGTCAACCCGACCAGCCATTCCGGATAGGGCCGGGTGACGACGGACGGCGGCGGGGCAGCTTCGGGGGGCGGTTCGAGCGCGGCGGCTTCGGTCGCGGCACCGGCGCTATCCGGTGAAGCGAATTCGAGGGCAGCTACGGGTTCGCCGGCAACGCGCACCTGTACGCTCGCCGAGGTGGCTTCCCGCACGCGTTCGTTGACCGTGTCCCACCAGGTCAGCCGAAGCTCGGGCAATTGCACGGTTCCCGAGGCAACCGGGACGACGGAATACGCCTGTTTCCGGGTTCCCACGATGTCGGCGGCGACCGTGTCTTCGCTGATCTCGACGGGTTCCGGGTACTGCTTGAACGCCGCTTCGGGCAGGCCCGGCAAGATGGGCGGAATGGCGGAACCGGTGTTGCCCGCGACGTTGACGGTCAGGGTGCGCTGTACCGGCTCGCCGAGTTCGAAAGCGAGATTGTCCGGTTCCCAGGCGTCGCCGATCGTCACCTGCCTGGCGGGCAGCCAGGGTCGGTCGGGGGGATACGCTGCCGGAACCGGCAGCACGTCCAGACGGATCTCGGGCGTGCTCACCCGGATGCCGGAGCGTCGCGCTCGACCGCCGCTCTCGAGCCGCACGGAACTGGTCACCGAAATCTCCGGAATGACGAGCGAGCCGCTCTCTTCGGGGAAGATGGCGTAACGTTGCTCCAGCACGCCGTATCGACCTTCCGGGCGCGCCTCGGTGGTGGAACGCGCTTCGCCCAACGGAATGACGACGGCATTGGGGATGTCCGGGACGCCGGGCAGGTCGCTGTAGATCTGGACGCCGCTCGAGTAATACAGGCGCCGTGACATGATGGCCTGGGCCTGAACGTAGACCGGGTTCGGGGTAACGTCCACCTCGAAGAACACCATGCGGTCGATGGCCTGGCGGATTTCGGGCGCCAACGGGCGCACGGTGACGTGCAGCGGCGCGCTCTGCCGGTCGCCGATGGAGATCGCCGGGATTTCGAGCCTGCCGGTGCGTTTCGGACGCAGGTTCACCTGGTATTCCACCCAGCTCTGCACCCGGCCGTTGATGCTCTGGAACTGGCTGGAGGTGTTGGTGGCCAGCACCTCGAAATCGTCCTCCAGGCCGGCGAGGTCGAGGTTCTCGGTGCGATTGCTGCCTTCGACGCGGAGTGTCAGCCGAACCGTTTGCATCTCGTCCGCGACGGGCGGGTCGATGCGCGCCTGCAGTGTCGGTTCGGCCCCCTGTGCGTTCGCGGTCGGTACCGAGGCGCACAAGGCGGCCAGAATAGCAAAAGCCAAGCGAAGGTGTGGCCGGCACAGCGTCACCAGACTTTCCCCCCTTCCGGTTGCTCGCCGCGGCGCAGTCGCAGGTTGGTTTCGTATTCGAACTTGCGCCGCAGCAGCCCGCCGGGGTCGTCGGGCACCCGCCGCAGCCACTGCTCCAGCGCCTCCCGTTGTTCGTCCCGGGCGGAGTCTTCCTGCTGTGCCTGCATGGGTTGCTCGCCCTCGCCTTCGTTGGATTGCTGTTCCGGAGGTGGCTGCTGTTCCTCTCCCTCGTTGGGGTTCTGCTCGGCGGAGGCCTGTTGGTCTTGCGACTGCTGTTGCTCCCCCGGCGGGCTGTCCTGGGGCTGCCGCTCGTTTTCGGGGGCATTGCCGCCTTCGTTCTGCTGTTCTCCGTTTTCCTGATCGGCAGCCTGTTGCTGCTGTTGTTGGAGTTGCTCCAGCAGGTTCCTGTTGAATGCCGCATCCTCGTGGTTCGGTTCGGCGGCCAGCGCCCGGTCGTAGGCGGCGATGGCGCCGTCGAGATCGCCGAGGTGGGCGAGGGCGTTGCCCAGGTTGTAGTGGCCCGTGGCCGCCGAGGGCTCGGCCTGGGATTGCGCCGCCCAACCCTCGGCGGCGCCCTCGTAGTTCTCGTTCCTGTAGTCTGCCGCGCTGCGCCAGGCTTCGTCTTCGAACAATTCGGATGCCCTTTCCGGCTCGCCTTCCCGAAGGGCATCGAATGCCTGCTGATCGCGGCGTTGCCACAGGTCGTCCCAGAGATCGGCTTCGGCGGGAACGGGAATCAGGACGAGCGCCAGGCATGCCAGCACGCCGCGGCGGAAACCGAGCAGCAGCAGGGGCAGCAGCGCCAGGGTCACCCAGTAGCCCGCATCCGACCAGGTATCGAAGTCGCGTTCGACTTCGGTGGTGGCAAGGTCCCGGGGCAGCGGGGTGTCGAGCAGCGCGTCGATGTCGGCGTCGCCCACGGCGATGGTGCGGTAGCGTCCGTGGCAGAGGTCCGCGGCGGTGCCGAGCCGCTCCTCGTCGAGGCGGGCATGGATGGTTTCTCCGCGCCGGTTTTCCAGCAGCTGGCCCGGTCGATTGGCGAAATCCAGTGGAATGGGCGCGCCTTCCGGCGTGCCGATGCCGAGAACGGATACCGGAAAACCCGGGTTGCAGTGTGCGGCCACGTCGGCCAGCCGGTCGATGCCGTCGGTGAGCAGCAGGATGCGGCCCTGCTCCATGAAGGCGTTATCGAAAAGCCGGTGAGCCAGTTCAAGGGCTGCGCCGGCGTCGCTGCCGAACGCGGGCATCATTTCCGGGCCCAGGGCGCCCAGCAGGTTCTCGATGGTTCGG
Source organism: Candidatus Azophilus sp. (assembly GCA_965221465.1). Lineage (GTDB taxonomy): Bacteria > Pseudomonadota > Gammaproteobacteria > Pseudomonadales > Azotimanducaceae > Azophilus. The sequence continues at coordinate 2,032,670 of OZ244892.1, read as the reverse complement.
GTGTCGTCGGTGAGCGGCGTTACCGTGTGGGCGTCACCGGCGTACGCCACCAGCGCGGTGAAGCCTTCGTCCCGTTGGCGCAACACGTCGGCGATCTTGTGCTTGGCGCGCACCAGCCGCGATGGCGAGAGGTCTTCGGCATACATCGACAGCGACAGGTCGAACAGGATGACGAGCGCATCGTTTTGCTGTTCCACGGGTTGCGGCAGCTTCTGCCAGGTCGGCCCGGCCAGGCCGACGGCGCCGATCGAGAGGGCCGCCGCCAGCAGCAGGCCGTAGTGGCGCCCCCGGGTTTTGCCGGAAGACTCCAGCAGTACCGACAGCAGTTGCGGTTCCAGTGCATCTTCCCAGTGCGAGCCGGAGGCCCGTCGCCGCGCCCACTGCAGCCCCAGCCAGGCGGCTGGAATGGCGGCAAGCAGCCACCAGGGGCGCAGAAAATGAAAGTCCTGGACAAGCTCAGGCACGTTGGGCACTGCGAAAGTCCAGCAGCAGCAAACCACAGGCCAGGAGCCAGGCGATGCCCATGGGCCAGTAATAGAGCGCAGCCACGGGGCGGAATGTCTCGGGGTCCTGTTCGACCGGTTCCAGGGCATCGATGATGGTGTACACCTCGGACAGACCGGCGGTGCTGCGGGCGCGGAAGTAGCGTCCGTCGGTCGTCTCCGCGATGCGGGTCAGCGTTTCCTCGTCGAGATCGGAGGACGGATTGACGATGCGCGAACCGAAAGAGCCGAAGATGCCCGGCATGCGCATCTCGTCGGCGCCGACGCCGATGGTGTAGATGCGAATGTCTTCGCCGGCGGCGAGTTCCGCTGCCTTCGCCGGTGCGACTTCACCGACGTTGTTGGCGCCGTCGGTCAGCAGGATGAGCACGCGGTCGCTCTGCGGGCGCTGGCGCAGCCGCTTGACGGCAAGGCCGATGGCATCGCCGATGGCGGTCTTGCCGCCGGCGATGCCGACGGGGGCTTCGGTGAGCAGGCGGTCCACAGTCTGCAGGTCGAAGGTCAGGGGCGCCTGCAGATAGGCATTGGTGCCGAACAGGATCAGGCCCATGCGGTCGCCTTGCCGTGCACCGATGAAGTCGGCCACCACCGACTTGACCACCGACAGCCGGTCGGCGAGCTGGCCGTCGAGTTCCATGTCTTCCGTACCCATGCTGCCGGAAATGTCGACGGCGAGCATGAGATCGCGGCCCGATGTGGGCAGCAACACCGGGTCTCCGGTCCATTCGGGCCGGGCAGCGGCCGTCACCAGGGCCAGCCAGACGGCCCAAAGCAGCAGCATTCGCAGGGGAAATCGCCGGGCCGGGCGCTCGGTTGCCGATTCGGATTGCAATCGGAATGCGTCCAGGCTCGGTACCGTCAGCGCCGCCTGGGACTCGACCGCGGAGCGCCACAACCAACGCGCGAGCAACGGCAGCGGCAGCAACGCGAAGGCATAGGGCCAGATCCACTCGATCACGAGCGCGCTCCGATTCGCCAGTAGCGGGCGCACTCGCGGGCGAAGAAACGGTTGACGAGGCCGTCGACGACCCCTGTGTCGGGATCGGGGTCGCTGCGGAAGCGATCGTTGCCCAGACAACGTCCCGGGCCGCGGGAGAACGCCTCGTGGCCGTAGCGGCCGTCGAGGTAGCGCAGCCAGGCATCCCCGGATTCCGGCGCCATGGCGAGGTCGCCGACGCCGTGGATTGCGAATCGCTTCAGCAGTTCGCCGGTACGGTGCACGTATGCCGTCGGCGAGATGGCCCCGGCATGCAGTTCCCGGGAAATCTCGCTGTAAAGTCGCCGAGCCTCGCGAGCAGGACGAAACCGTCGCCACCGGGCAATCAGCTGCCAGGCCAGCCAGGCGAGTGCGATTGCCAGCGCCAGGGCCAGCAACCACCAGCCGATCGCCGGCGGCCACCAGGCGGGTTCCGTCGGCAGATGGATGTCGCGAAGCTGCTGCAACGGGTTCTGTTCCATCAGAGCCAGTCTCCGGGTTCGGCCGGTTCGTCGGTGGCGCAGGAGAGGTAGCGGATCAGGTAGGTTGCCGAGAATTCGGCGAGGTCTGCCTCCCGCTGCCGATGGCGTTCCGCATGGCGTCGCCTGAGGTTCGCGTTACCGGTGTGGAACTGCCAGCGGGCGGCGCCATCGGTCACGGTATAGCGGTCTGCGGGCGGCAGTTCCCGTTCCAGGTGGTCGAAGATTCGAATCAGCATCACCTGATTGTGTCGCGCCAGGGCGCGCAGCGTGTCCTGCCAGGCATCGGTGGCTGTCAGGAAATCCGAAATTGCGATGACCCGGTAGCCGGTGTGCACCAGCCGTCTGACCGTGAGCAGGCTGTCCTGGTAATGGTCGTGCGAATGCAGACGGCTCGTCCGGTTGAGCGCCTGGTTGCACTCCGCCAGGTCGGCGAGCAGCCGCACCACGGCCCTCACGCTGCGCAACGGCTTGTGCGTGCGCGTGGCGTCGTTGCCGATCACGAGCCCGCCGACCCGGTCGTCGCCGGCCAGGGCCTGCCAGGCCGCGATGGCGCCGAACTCGGCGGCGGCAACCGATTTCAGCCGCACCCGGCTGCCGAAGAAGAGGCTCTGGGTCTGGTCGACGATCACCAGCGTCGGCCGTTCCCGTTCTTCGCGGAAAACCTTGGTGTGCGGCTTGTTCTTGCGTGCGGTCACCCGCCAGTCGATGGTGCGGATGTCGTCCCCCGGCTGATACAGTCGCACTTCGGAGAAATCGATGCCGCGCCCGCGCAGCTTCGAAAGGCGCGTGCCGGCCCGGTGGGCAGGGCGGCTTGCGGCTTGCGGCGACTGCACCGAGGGCCGATAGCGAACGGCGAGCAGGTCGCCGAGCGCGACATAGGCGCCGGTCAGGGGCGTTCCCGGGGCATTGGCCACCACGACGCCGGGGTCAGGGGACGGCGACCTGGCGGACGAGTTCATCGATGGCATCGTCGGACGTGATGCCCTGGGCTTCCGCTTCGAAGGAGAGAATCAGCCGGTGCCGGAAGACATCGTGGACGACGTTCTGCACATCGTCCGGGGTGACGAAATCCCGACCGTCCAGCCAGGCAAGCGCACGGCTGCAGAGGTCCAGAGCGATGGTTCCCCGGGGGCTGGCGCCATAGTCCAGCCAGCCGGCCAACTCTCCCTCCGGTTGTCGCGACCCCATGGTGAGGGCGACGATGTAGCGTTCCACCGGCTCCGCCATGTGCAGGCCCAGGATGGCGCGACGGGCCGCAAAGATGACGGGTTCGCTCAAGCGCGAGGGCGGGCTGGGCGCTTCCCCCCGCACTGCCGTTTCACCTCGAACCAGGTTCAGGATGGCCGCTTCAGCCGAGCTGTCCGGGTAGTCGACCCGCACGTGCATCAGAAAGCGGTCGAGTTGCGCTTCGGGCAGCGGGTAGGTGCCTTCCTGCTCGATGGGGTTCTGTGTCGCCATGACCAGGAACAGGTCGGGAAGCGGAAAGGTCTCGCGCCCGAAGCTCACCTGGTGTTCGGCCATTGCCTCGAGCAGAGCCGACTGCACCTTGGCGGGGGCGCGGTTGATTTCGTCGGCAAGCAGCAGATTGTGGAAGACCGGCCCCTGCTGAAACTGGAACGAGCCGTCTTCGGGGCGGTACACCTCGGTGCCGGTCACGTCGCTCGGCAGCAGGTCGGGAGTGAACTGAATGCGGTGGAAATCTCCCACCACGGCGCTGGCCAGTTCCTTGATCGCCCGGGTCTTGGCGAGGCCGGGCGCCCCTTCGACCAGCAGGTGCCCGCCGCACAGCAGCGCCATGGTCAACCGCTCGAGCAGCCGTTCCTGGCCGATGATGCGGCCCGAAAGCCACTCGGCGACAGTTCTGACGCTGTCCTGGTTGCGCTCGGCGATGCCGTCCGTTGTTGCCTCTGCTTTCATCGAACACGTTTTCCAAGTGATTGATTTTATTGAATTCGCTAACCAAGAAAACCTTACCTTCGATCCGGCTCCGAGAACCGGTATGCGGTACGTGCATCCGGCGCACCAGGCGGAGGCGCTTACCGCTACGATAGGTGCAATCACGAGCCTTAACAGCGCCGGATACACGCACCGCACACCGGTTCTCTCCCAGCGATTGTCTGGTGTTCCTTGCGCGTCGTCGTCCCGGCGCGCCGGGTTCGGGACTCGCATTGGAAAAGTCTTCAACTCATTGAAATCAAGCCATTCACCGCCGCGAAGAGCCGCTTCTTCGACCGGTCTCCGAGAACCGATATGCGATATCGGCATCCATCGCGCCAGGCAAACGCTCTTATCGCGACGACGGGCACCCTTCTCGAAACCGCAACCGCCAAGTTTAACACCGCGCGTACCGCGAGTTGATTTCCGGTCGCCGCGTCGCGGGGTGCAACTGCCTGAGATGCACCAGCCCGCCGGAACGTCGCACCTGCGGCACATTCCCGATTCCCCGGCCGAAGGCGGCCCGCCTGACTAGCCGACTTTTCGTTGCGCGTTCCGTAAAGCGGTTCTCGGCGCTTTATCGAACGTACGATTCTCGGCGCAGGCGACAGGCAGGCAACAGGCAGGCAACAGGAAGGAGGTGAGATTGTTACTCTGCGAGTGCAGAGCACGGCCACGAGCGGCTGGAGGGTTGCCTGACGGAGGCGACCCGCGCTCAATGCGGGGCAAATGCGGGATAATCGTCTGCCCTGACCCGAGTTGAGTGCTTTACGCATGTACGGCCTGTTGCGGCGCCTGCTGTTCCTGCTCCCCCCGGAAGCCTCTCACCAGGCTGCGCTCGCAGCGTTGCGGGCCTGGGGGACGCTGCCGGGTCGAAGGGAGTCTCTCGGTGCGCCGCGGCAGGTGATGGGCATCGAATTCGGCAACTGTATCGGGCTGGCTGCCGGCCTCGACAAGGACGCCAGGGCGGTTGCCGGGCTCGCGAGGCTCGGGTTCGGTCATGTCGAAGTGGGCACCGTCACGCCGCGGCCGCAGCCGGGCAATCCGCCGCCGCGGCTGTTCCGATTGCCGGCCGCCGAAGCGCTGATCAATCGCATGGGGTTCAACAACGACGGCATGCTTGCCATGGCGGGGCGCCTGGCCCGATTGCGGGAGCGCGGGCGGCTGCACGGGGCCAGGCTGGGTATCAATGTCGGCAAGAACCGTGACACCGCGCTCGAAGATGCGCACCGCGACTACGTGGCGTGCATGGATACGCTGTACGAGTTTGCCGATTATCTGACGGTCAACCTGTCCTCTCCCAACACGCCTGGATTGCGGACCCTGCAGGGCAGCGAGCCGCTGCGAAAGCTGCTTGGCGTTCTGAAGGAAAGGCAGGCCCGGCTTGCGGCGCGGCACGGGCGGCACGTGCCCCTGGCGGTGAAGGTCGGGCCGGACCTGAGCCCCGACGGGTTGGAAGCGGTGGCCGGGGAACTGATCGAATTCGCAGTGGAGGGCGTTATTGCGACCAACACGACGGTTTCGCGCCCGGTAGTGCATGAAATGCGCCACGGGGAGGAGGCTGGCGGGTTGAGCGGGGCGCCATTGAACCCTCTGGCGCTGAAAACCGTGACGTCGCTGGCGGCAATCCTGGATGGACGCGTGCCCGTTATCGGTGTCGGCGGGGTCGTGTCGGCGGCGGACGCGGAAGCGATGTTGCGGGCCGGAGCCTCGCTGGTGCAAGTCTATACGGCGTTGATCTACCGCGGGCCCGGGCTGGTGCGTTCCATCGCCGATGTTGCGCCTTGATTCGCCGGTTGCAGGCGCTGCGTTTCGTTGCGCGGCGCAAGCCGAGCGTTCGATCCGACACCCGATGCGGGTTTCGGGCTGGCGACATCGCGGCACATTGAGTAATCTGCCCTGGCCACTGCAAAGGCACTAACGGAGGGAAAGACACGATGAGACGCTGGATATTGGCTGCTGGCCTGTTGGCCGTTGCCGCGCCCGCGGCGGCAGACACGTTGAACGAGGGGGATACCGCCTGGATCCTGACATCCGCGGCGCTGGTGCTGTTCATGACCATACCGGGCCTTTCCCTGTTCTATGCGGGCCTGGTGCGCAGCAAGAACGTCCTGAGCGTGCTGATGCAGTGTTTCACCATTACCTGCCTGGTCTCGATTCTCTGGCTGATTGCCGGCTACAGCCTGGCATTCTCGGAAGGCAATGCATTCGTGGGCGGCCTCGGCAATGCGTTTCTCGGCGGGATTCAGGAAGACACCCTGAGCGGCACCATTCCGGAATCGGCGTTCTCGCTGTTCCAGCTGACCTTCGCCATCATCACGCCGGCGCTGATCGTCGGCGGCTTCGCAGAGCGGATGCGCTTTTCCGCGATGCTCACATTCTCGGCGCTCTGGCTGCTGCTCGTCTACGCCCCGATCTGTCACTGGGTGTGGGGCGGCGGCTGGCTCGGCGACATGGGCGCGATGGATTTCGCCGGCGGAACCGTCGTCCACGTCACCGCCGGTACCGCGGCGATCGTGGCGGCAATGGTGCTCGGCAACCGCAACGGCTTCCCGGATCAGGCCATGCCGCCGCACAACATGACCCTGACCATTGCCGGCGCCGGCATGCTCTGGGTGGGCTGGTTCGGGTTCAACGGCGGCAGTGCCCTGGCGTCCAACGGCGATGCGGCCATGGCCATGCTGGTGACGCACATATCGGCATCGGCGGGCGCCTTCACCTGGATGGTCTGCGAATGGGTGCGGTTCGGCAAGCCGAGTGCGCTGGGCGCGGTCACGGGGATGGTCGCCGGGCTCGGCACCATCACCCCGGCATCCGGTTTCGTCGGCCCCGCGGGTGCGCTGCTCATCGGTCTCGCGGCAGGATTCGTCTGTTTCGTCGCCACCATATTCATCAAGCGCAAGCTGACGATCGACGACTCCCTTGACGTGTTCCCGGTCCACGGTGTCGGCGGCTCCCTGGGCATGCTGCTCACCGCGGTGTTTGCCTCTACCTCTCTGGGCGTATTCAGCGGCCAGGGCTACACCACCGATGGCGCGACCATGGGCAGCCAGTTCGGGGTTCAGGCGATTGCGGTGCTGGCGACGCTGGGCTACACGGCCATTGCCACCTTCGTCATTCTCAAGGTGACCGGCGCGCTCATGGGCAACCGCGTGGCGGCCGACGAAGAGGTCGAAGGGCTCGACCTGGTGCTGCACAACGAGCGGGGTTACGACCTGTAAGCGGCTTGTCGCTCAGGTCCGCGGCCCGGCGCGGCTGATTGCGCTTTCGACCAGGGCGGTAATGGTCCAGCGCGTCGCCGCTTCAGCGGACTGTTTCGTCCTGATCGGGGCTGATCCTCGTTTCGGCCAGCACGTCCCCCGCGGCGCCGCGCAGCACCACGGTTTCGGCACCGATCTGATAGGGGACCCGCGTGCTCCACAGCGCCGTTCGGTAGCCGAGGCCGTGACCGTGGTCGTGACCGGCGTGCGAGACGACGAGCGGTTCGCGGTGCAGTACGCTGCCGCCGGCGTCGAGCACTTCCAGCGTAAATCCGCCAGCCGACCGCGCTCGCCAGGGCGCGTTGCCGTTCGGCTCGGCCAGGGTGATCGTTGCGAGCCCTTCGTCGGAGAGCGTCCCGGCGAGCGCTATGCTCCGCGGCGGCGGGGCCGCCACCGGTCGCGTCGACTTGGCCACCAGCCGCGCGGTTTCCGTGTCGTCCTCACAGCCCGTCGCGCTGTGCGCCTTAGACGACTGGCGGAATAGCGCCATCAACTGATAGGAAAAGTCGGAAACGACCCACTCGACACCACACGCCATCATGAAATCGGCGATCCCTCGCGACAGGCCCCTTGGCGACAGCACCAGGTGCTCGTCGCGCTCCGCGAACTGCATCGAGATCCAGTCCCAGCCGCGCGCCGGGCCGACCTTTCCCTCCGGATAGGGGTAGTCGACGGTCGTCGCGCCCTGCATGTAACACCCCGGGACGTGGCTCTGATGGAAGTAATGCCCCAGTTCGTGGGCGTTCAGCATCGCCATGTGGTGGATGTCCCTGGGCACGATCTCCTTGTAATCGAAATGGATGATCGTACTGCCGATGATCCCCGAGCCCGCGTAGCCCCGTGCACCGCTTGAGTCTTCCGCGTTGAACATGGCGTGGTTGTCGAAGAGGCCAATGTAGATCTCGTCGCGCCCGCACGCATGGCGCGCCCGGTGTTCTCCGAGCTGTTTGCTTGCCTCGACGATGTTGTACCGGCTGCCGTACACCTCGGTGCCGACCGCCTCGTAGGTCATCGTCGGCCCGACCCCAGTGACGGTCTCGGCCACCGGCAGCCACGACGCCGTCGATTCCATGTAGAACTCGGCGTCGATCTCCGGCCCCGGAAAGTCGGCCGTCTCGATCGGAATCCAGGTCACCATCAACGGCTCGACCGTCTCGCCGAAGAGCGCCAGCGTGTCGGTCGCGCTCACACCATCGGCTTCCATGGCCACCTCGAGCACCGCCCCGCGCTGGTACCGTTCGGGCGCGACGTCGAACACCACCACCGTCTCGTAACCGTCGCCGAAGGTTGCCGTCTCGCGCTTCAGCTCGGGCAATTCCTCGCCATCCACCGTCGCCGCCAGCTCCGGCGGCGAGGCGTCTTCATGAAAGGCGGTCAGCGCCACGGCCGCCCGGCGACCCCAGATGCCCGTCACCATGCCTTCGTTGTCGAACGACCAGGCATCGTCCTTCGATGGGTAGTAGTCATCGCCGCTGCCGTCATCGACGTCTACGCGTGATTGCCATTCCGGCACGGGCTCCGCCCCGTTTTCCGGCCGGTGCAGGTTCACGGGCTTGGTTTCCGTACCGCGGAGATAGTCCTTCAAGAAGACGGGCGGCCCCTGGAACACCTCTAGCCGCATCAACTGCGTCCCAACCGGAGTGGCGCACTCCAGCGCAAAGGGCACCCCCACCGTCGCGCCCTGCTTGCCGGTCCAGCCGGAGACCGCAATCTCCGTATCGACGAGCCCCGGCTCCTCACAGTCCGCCTCGACGGCAATGGCCATCTCTGCCCCAGGCGCGAGCACGCCGGACGCCGGCGAGACCGTCAGTCCACTGCGGTTGACGACCAGAGAGAAATCGACCGGCTCGTCACTCGGGTTCGAGAGTGTGAGGGTGTCGCGCACCGTCTCGCCGACGGTGGCGGCGTGCTCGAAGGACTCGGGGGTGAGGTCGAACCGGCAGCCGGTCAGGCTCAGGGCCAGCAGCGCGGCCGCACCCGCCGTTCGTATGGGAGCGCGGGAGCGACGGCCCAAGAGAAGCAGGGAGGCTGGGGCCGCACCGGAGCGACTGCAGGGATGGCGGAAGCGGCTCATGTTCATGTTGTAGCTGTTGACCCTAATCATGGCTGAGCGCCATCTCCGCCAATACCGCTCCCGCCGCACCGCGCAGTACCACCGTCTCGGCACCGGTGCGGTAGGGAACCCGCGTGCTCCACAGCGCCGGTCGATGGCCGAGGCCGTGGTCGTGACCGGCGTGCGAGACGACGAGCGGTTCGCGGTGCAGCACGCCCCCACCGGCGTCCAGCACTTCCAGGGTAAATCCGCCAGCCGACCGCGCTCGCCAGGGCGGATTGCCGTTTGGCTCGGCCAGGGTGATCGTTGCCAGCCCCGCATCGGAGAGCGTCCCGGCTAGCGCAATGCTCCGCGGCGGCGGGGCCGCCACCGGCCGGGTCGACTTGGTCACCAGTGTCGCAGCTTCCGTGCCGACCTCACAGCCCGTCGCGCTATACGCGTGAGACGGCGATTGCTGAAACAGCGCCATCAACTGATAGGAAAAATCGGAAACGACCCACTCACCGCCACAAGCCATCATGAAATCACTGATCGGAAACGACAGGCCCCTAGGCGACAGCACCAGGTGTTCGTCGCGCTCCGCAAACTGCATGGAAATCCAGTCCCAGCCGCGCGCCGGGCCGACCTTGCCCTCTGGGTAGGGTAGTCGACGGTCGTCGCGCCACGCATGTAACACCCCGGCACGTGGCTCTGATGGAAGTAGTGCCCCAGTTCGTGGGCGTTCAGCATAGCCATGCGGTGGATGTCCCTGGGTACGATCTCCTTGTCCTCGAAGTGGATGATGGTGCTGCCGATGATCCCGCTCGTGGCGTAACCCCGCGCGCCGCTTGAGTCTTCCGCATTGAACATGGCGTGGTTGTCGAAGAGCCCGACGTAGATCTCGTCGTGCCCGCACGCATGGCGCGCCCGGTGCTCGCCGAGTTGCTCCCCCGCCTCGTAGATATTGTAGCGGCGGCCGCGCCCCTCGCCGCCGACCTCCTCGTAGGTCATCGTCGGACCGACCCCGGTGACGGTTTCGGCCACCGGCAGCCAGGAAGCGGTCGCTTCCATATAAAGCTCCGCATCGATCTCCGGTCCCGGAAAATCGACCGTCTCGATCGGGATCCAGGTCACCATGAGCGGCTCGACCGTCTCGCCGAAGAACGCCAGCGTGTCGGTCGCGCTCACCCCGTCGGCTTCCATGGCCACCTTGAGCACCGCCCCGCGCTGGTACCGTTCGGGTGCGACGTCGAACACCACCACCGTCTCGTAACCATCGCCGAAGGTTGCCGTCTCGCGCTTCAGCTCGGGCAATTCCTCGCCATCCACCGTCGCCGCCAGCTCCGGCGGCGAGGCGCCTTCGTGAAAGGCGGACAGCGCCACGGCTGCCCGGCGACCCCAGATGCCCGTCACCATGCCTTCGTTGTCGAACGACCAGGCGTCGTCTTTCGATGGGTAATACGAATTGCCGCTGCCGTCGTCGACGCTTCTGCGCGATTGCCATTCCGGAACCGGCTCCGCCCCGTTTTCCGGGCGATGCAGGTTGACGGGCTTGGTTTCCGTGCCGCGGAGATAGTCCTTGCGGAAGACCGGCGGCCCTTGCAGCACTTCGAGGCGCATCAGTTGCGTCCCGATCGGAGTGGCACACTCCAACGCAAACGGCACGCCCACCGTCGCCCCCTGCTTGCCGGTCCAGCCGGAGACCGCAATCTCCGTATCGACGAGCCCCGGCTCCTCGCAGTCCGCCGAGACGGCAATGGCCACCTCGGCCCCAGGCGCGAGCACGCCGGACGCCGGCGAGACCGTCAGCCCGCTGCCGTTGACGGCCAGCGAGAAATCGACCGGCTCGTCGCTCGGGTTCGAAAGTGTGAGCGTGTCGCGCACCGTCTCGCCGACGGTGGCGGCGTGGTCGAAGGCGTCGGGGGTGAGGTCGAAACGGCAGCCGGCCAGGACCAGCGCCAACAGCGCGGCCGTGCCCGTCTCGAGCACGGGGACGCGGGAGCGACGGCCAACGAGAAGGAGGGAGGCTGTGGCCGCACCGAACCGACGGCAGGGATGGAGGAGGCGGTTCATGTTCGTGCTGTAGCTGTTGACCCTAATCATGGCTCACCGCCATCTCGGCCAACACGTCCCCTGCCGCACCGCGCAGCACCACGGTTTCGGCACCGATCTGATAGGGGACCCGCGTACTCCACAGCACCGGTCGATGGCCGAGGCCGTGTCCATGGTCGTGGCCGGCGTGCGAGACGACGAGCGGTTCGCGGTAAAGCACGCCCCCACCGGCGTCCAGCACTTCCAGGGTAAGCCTGCCGGCCGTAGGCGCCCGCCACGGCGGATTGCCGTTTGGCTCGGCGAGGGTAATCGTTGCCAGCCCCGCATCGGAGAGCGTTCCGGCCAGCGCAATGCTCCGAGGCGGCGCCGTCGTCACCGGCCGGGTCGACTTGGTCACCAGTGTCGCAGCTTCCGTGCCGACCTCACAGCCCGTCGCGCTATACGCGTGAGACGGCGATTGCTGAAACAGCGCCATCAACTGATAGGAAAAATCGGAAACGACCCACTCGACGCCACACGCCATCATGAAGTCGCTGATCCCTCGCGACAGGTGCCGGGGTGACAGCACCAGATCCTCGTCGCGCTCCGCAAACTGCATGGAAATCCAGTCCCAGCCGCGCGCCGGGCCGACCTTGCCCTCCGGGTAGGGGTAGTCTGCGGTCGTCGGGCCCCGCATGTAACACCCCGGCACGTGGTTCTGCTCGAAATAGTGCCCCAATTCGTGGGCGTTCAGCATCGCCATGTGGTGGATGTCCAACGGCAGTATCTCCTCGTCCTCGAAGTGGATGATCGTACTGCCGATGATCCCGCTCGTGGCGTAGCCCAGCGCGCCGCTTGAGCCCTCCGCGTTGAACATCGCGTGGTTGTCGAAGAGGCCAACGTAGATCTCGTCGCGCCCGCACGCATGGCGCGCCCGGTGCTCGCCGAGTTGTTCCCCGGCTTCGAAGATATTGTAACGCCACCCGGGTTTCTCGCCACCGACCTCCTCATAGGTCATCGTCGGCCCGACCCCGGTGACGGTCTCGGCCACCGGCAGCCAGGACGCCGTCGCTGCCATGTAGAACTCGGCGTCGATCTCCGGCCCCGGAAAGTCGGCCGTCTCGATCGGGACCCAGGTCACCATCAGTGGCTCGACCGTCTCGCCGAAGAACGCCAGCGTGTCGGTCGCGCTCACGGCGGCGGCTTCCATGGCCACCTTGAGAACCGCCCCGCGGCGGTAGCGCTCGGCTGCAACGTCGAACACCACCTCTGTCTCGTAACCGTCGCCGAAGGTTGCCGTCTCGCGCCTCAGCTCGGGCAATTCCTCGCCATCCACCGTCGCCGCCAACTCCGGCGGCGAGGCGTCTTCATGAAAGGCGGTCAGCGCCACGGCCGCCCGACGGCCCCAGATGCCCGTGACCATACCTTCGTTGTCGAACGACCAGGCGTCGCCCTTCGACGGGTGGTAGAAATCTCGGCTGCCGTCCCCGACCTTTTCGGGGGTTTGCCATTCGGGCACCGGCTCCGCCCCGTTTTCCGGGCGATGCAGGTTCACGGGCTTGGTTTCCGTGCCGCGCAGATAATCCTTCAAGAAGACCGGCGGCCCCTGGAACACTTCGAGCCGCATCAACTGCGTTCCGATGGGTGTCGCACACTCCAACGCAAACGGCACCCCCACCGTCGCCCCCTGCTTGCCGGTCCAGCCGGAGACCGCAATCTCCGTATCGACGAGCCCCGGCTCCTCACAGTCCGCCTCGACGGCAATGGCCATCTCTTCCCCGGGCTCTAGGACACCGGACGCCGGCGAGACCGTCAACCCGCTGCCGTTGACTTCCAGCGAGAAATCGACCGGCTCGTCACTGGGGTTCGAGAGTGTGAGGGTGTCGCGCACCGTCTCGCCGACGGTGGCGGCGTGTTCGAAGGCGTCGGGGGTGAGGTCGAACCGGCACCCGGCCAGGCTCACGGCCAACAGCACGGTCGCACCGGCCCGGAGTGCCGGGGCGCGGGAGCGACGGCCAACGAGAAGGAGGGAGGCTGTGGCCGCACCGGACCGACCGCAGGGATGGAGGAGGCGGTTCATGATCATGCTGTAGCTGTTGACCCTAATCACGGTTTAGTGCCATTTCGGCCAGCACGTCTCCCGCGGCGCCGCGCAGCACCACCGTCTCGGCGCCCGGTTGATACGGAACCCGCGTGCTCCACAGCGCCGTTCGTTGGCCGAGGCCGTGACCGTGGTCGTGGCCGGCGTGCGCGACGACGAGCGGTTCGCGGTGCAGTACGCCACCGCCCGCGTCGAGCACTTCCAGGGTAAACCCGCCTGCCGATGGCGCTCGCCAGGGCGCGTTGTCGTTCGGTTCGGCCAGGGTAATCGTCGCGAGGCCTTCATCGGTAAGCGTCCCAGCAAGCGCTAGACTGCGCCGCGGCACCGCCTCCCGCTGCATCGCCTTCGTCACCGATGCCGTGGCGTCCTTGCTGTCGTAGCAAATGTCCGCATCGTACGCCTTCGACGGCGATTGCTGAAACAACGCCATCAGCTGGTAGGAGAAGTCGGAAACAACCCAATTGCCGCCGCAAGCCATCATGAAATCATTGATCGGCCGCGACAGCCGGCGTGGATCCAGAGGGAGAAACTCGTCGCGCTCCGCAAACTGCATCGAAATCCAATCCCAGCCGCGCGCCGGACCGACCTTGCCCTCGGCGTAAGGATATTCCGTGGTCGTCGGTCCTCGCATGTTGCAGCCGGCGACATGTCCCATCCAGAGCAGGTGGCCGACCTCATGCGCGTTGAGCATGTGGGCTCCTCTAATTCCATTAAGCGACGGTGGGTCGACGACATCGGCGATCTGCGCACCGATGGCAATCGACCCTCGACCACCGAGCACGATGCCTTGCGGCCCCCCCTGCCCCTCTTCGAGCAGAAGCCGGTGGTTGTCCCAGAAGCCGACGTAAATTTCGTGGTGGCCGCAGGCGTGGCGGGCGTGGTGTTCGAGTAATTGCTCCGCGACATCCAGGAGATAGACGCGGTTGCGGTACCCCTCGTCGCCGCGCTCGACGTAATTCATCGTCGGCCCGACGCCGGTCTTCCTTTCGGCGATCGGCAGCCACGCCGCCAAGCCTTCCATGTAGACTTCCGCATCGACGGTTGGCGCCGGGAATTCCGCCAACTCGATCGGTACCCAAGTCACCAGCAGCGGCTCGACCGTCTCACCGAAGAATGGCAGTGTGTCGGTCTCTTCCTGCCCATCGGTCGCCACGGCGACCTCTAGCACCGCTCCGCGCCGGTAGCGTTCGCGCGACACATCGAACACCGCCACCGTCTCGAATCCGTCCCCGTATGACGCAGTGTCGCGCGTCAGTTCCGGCAGCGCCTCCCCGTTCACCGTCGCCGATAATTCCGCGCTCGGCAACTCTTCGGGGTGGAACGCTGTGACCGCGACCGCGGCCCGGCGACCCCAGATGCCCGTCACCATGCCTTCGTTTTCGGACGACCAGGCGTCGTCTCTGGATAGATATCTGGAATTTCCGCTCCCGTCATCAAGCGACTGCCCGCCGCGGTGTTCCGGCACCGGCTCGGCCCCGTTTTCCGGCCGGTGCAGGTTCACGGGCTTGGTTTCCGTGCCGCGCAGATAATCCTTGAGGAAGACGGGCGGCCCCTGGAACACTTCAAGGCGCATCAACTGCGTCCCAACAGGGGTGGCGCACTCGAGCGCAAACGGCACCCCCACCGTCGCCCCCTGCTTGCCGGTCCAGCCGGAGACCGCAATCTCCGTGTCGACGAGCCCCGGCTCCTCGCAGTCCGCAGAGACGGTAATGGCCACCTCGGCCCCAGGCGCGAGCACGCCGGTCGCCGGCGAGACCGTCAGCCCGCTGCCGTTGACTTCCAGCGAGAAATCGACCGGCTCGTCACTGGGGTTCGAGAGCGTCAGGGTATCGCGCACCGTCTCGCCGACGGTGGCGGCGTGCTCGAAGGCGTCGGGCGTGAGGTCGAATCGGCAGCCGGCCAGGCTCACGGCCAACAGCACGGTCGCACCGGCCCGGAGTGCCGGGGCGCGGGAGCGACGGCCAAAGAGAAGGAGGGAGGCTGTGGCCGCCGCCCTCGTACGCACGGCCAGCAGCAGCGCTGCACCGGACCGACTGCAGGGATGGCGGAAGCCGCTCATGTTCATGCTGTAGCTGTTGACCCTAATCACGGTTTAGTGCCATCTCGGCCAGCACGTCTCCCGCCGCACCGCGCAGCACCACCGTCTCGGCACCGGTGCGGTAGGGAACCCGCGTGCTCCACAGCGCCGTTCGGTCACCAACGCCGCGGCCGTGATCGTGGCCGGCGTGCGACACAGTGAGCGGTTCGCGGTGCAGTACGCTGCCGCCCGCGTCCAGCACTTCCAGGGTAAGCCTGCCGGCCCTAGGCGTCCGCCAAGGCGCGTTGGTGTTCAGCTCGGCCAGGGTGATCGTTGCGAGACCTTCGTCGGAGAGCGTCCCGGCTAGCGCAATGCTCCGAGGCGGCGGCGCCGCCACCGCCCGGGTCGACTTGGTCACCAGCCGCGCGGTTTCCGTGCCGACGTCACAACCCGTCGCTCTCTCAGCCTCCGGCGACTGGCGGTACAGGGCCATCAACTGATAGGAAAAGTCGGAAACGACCCATTCAACGCCACACGCCATCATGAAATCGCTGATCCCTCGCGACAGGTGCCGGGGCGACAGCACCAGGTGCTCGTCGCGCTCCGCGAACTGCATGGAGATCCAGTCCCAGCCGCGCGCCGGGCCGACCTTTCCCTCCGGATAGGGGTAGTCGACGGTCGTCGCGCCCCGCATGTGACACCCCGGCACGTGGCTCTGATGGAAATAATGCCCCAATTCGTGGGCGTTCAGCATCGCCATGTGGTGGATGTCCAACGGCAGTATCTCCTCGTCCTCGAAGTGGATGATCGTACTGCCGATGATTCCGGGGCCAGCGTAGCCGATCGCGCCGCTCGAGTCTTCCGCGTTGAACATGGCGAAGTTGTTGAAGAGGCCGATGTAGATCTCGTCGTACCCGCACGCGTGGCGCGCCCGGTGCTCGCCGAGTTGCTCAGCAGCTTCGACGATGTCGTAACGCCGGCCGGGTTTCTCGCCGCCGACCTCCTCGTAGGTCATCGTCGGACCGACCCCGGTGACGGTTTCGGCCACCGGCAGCCACGACGCCGTCGCTGCCATGTAGAACTCCGCATCGATCTCCGGCCCCGGAAAGTCGGCAGTCTCGATCGGGATCCAGGTCACCATGAGCGGTTCGACCGTCTCGCCGAAGAACGCCAGCGTGTCGGTCGCGCTCACCCCGTCGGCTTCCATGGCCACCTCGAGCACCGCCCCGCGCTGGTACCGTTCGGGCGCGACGTCGAACACCACCACCGTCTCGTAACCGTTGCCGAAGCTTGCCGTCTCGCGCTTCAGCTCGGGCAATTCCTCGCTATCCACCGTCGCCGCCAACTCCGGCGGCGAGGCGTCTTCATGAAAGGCGGTCAGCGCCACGGCCGCTCGGCGGCCCCAGATGCCCGTGACCATCCCTTCGTTGTCGAACGACCAGGCGTCGTCCTTCGACGGGTAGTACTCGTCGCCGCTGCCGTCGTCGACGTCTCTCCGCGATTGCCACTCCGGCACCGGCTCCGCCCCGTTTTCCGGGCGATGCAGGTTCACGGGCTTGGTTTCCGTGCCGCGGAGATAGTCCTTGCGGAACACCGGCGGGCCTTGGAGCACTTCCAGCCGCATCAGTTGCGTCCCGATCGGAGTGGCGCACTCCAACGCAAAGGGCACCCCCACCGTCGCCCCCTGCTTGCCGGTCCAGCCGGAGACCGCAATCTCCGTATCGACGAGCCCCGGCTCCTCACAGTCCGCCTCGACGGCAATGGCCATCTCTGCCCCAGGCGCGAGCACGCCGGACGCCGGCGAGACCGTCAGTCCACTGCCGTTGACGTCCAGCGAGAAATCGACCGGCTCGTCGCTCGGGTTCGAGAGTGTGAGGGTGTCGCGCACCGTCTCGCCGACGGTGGCGGCGTGGTCGAAGGCGTCGGGCGTGAGGTCGAATCGGCAGCCGGCCAAGACGAGCGCCAACAGCGCGGCCGCGCCCGTCTTGAGCACGGGGAAGCGGGAGCGACGGCCCGGGAGAAGCAGGGAGGCTGGGGCCGTCGCCCCCGCGTTGTCGAACCCGGACCGGCCGTTTGGCGCGTTCGGGGTGTGGGTAGACATGGCGCGTCTCCGTTGTGCCGGGCAGGATAGGCCCGGTTTTTGGAGCGGGTCAAGCGCGCGCTTTCTCGCCGTTTGTCTCTCTCCCGCGGGACGGGCGATATCGTTGTCGATCGGTCCCGCCTGAACGCAACGTCGCCCGACCTGTCCAGTCCGCCTCGGTGTGCGTGTGGGGCAGCGACGTTCGAAGCGGACAACGCCGCACAGGCGGCTTCAAACGAGGCGTCTTACGCCCGGTTCACGGCCGCCTCTTAGTCCCAGAGGTTTGGGTTTTCGTGGGGGGGCACCATGCGCCGGGCGGCCGCCCGCTGGCGATCTTCCGCGCCCCGCCAGTCGTTCGAGTGTGGGCAGAGGGTGAGCCCGAGCGCCGCGAATTCCGGTCCGCTCCGCGGCCCGCTCATGGGCCGTCTCGTCCGTAGAGCCCGCCGAAGCCGACCTCGTTGTCGTCGCCGGGCAGGATGGAGAGCATGAGCGCACGTCCGCCGTCGCCCGGCTGGCGTGGCGGATCCATGATCGCGAACACGCTCTCGACCGCTTCCGGGTTCTCTTCGCCGCCGACGGCGATCGGCCCGCAGTCGACGGCCGGGGCGGCGCGGTAGACGGCGTAGGCCGGGTGGACGGGTGCGAATGTCGCATCGAACGCGCACTCGAGGTCCCCGTAGACGCCCCCGTCGACCGCCAGCACCCCGTCCACGACGCCGTCCGCGCCGACGTCGAGCGTCGCGGGCAGGTCGGGGTCCTCGCCGAGGGGCCGCCAGACGCCCGCGATCGCCGCCGTCGCCCCGCCCCGTTCGAACCCGGCAAACGCCGCGCCCGAGAAGCGCCGCCGCGCGCCGTCCGCCACCGCGTAGTCGCCCCGAATCCAGTCGCCGCTTTCGACCTCGGCCGCGAAGGTGACCGACTCGGCGCCACCGACGAGGGAAGTCGCCGAGACGTTCAGCCGCCCGGACTCGTAGACGACCCCGCTGGCCGTCAGGGAGCGGCCCTCAGTCTCGTACGCCCCGCGGGCGATGCGGTTGACCCCATCCGACTCCGGCAGCCACGCGTAGAGGCGGCTGTCCGGGAGCAGGACGAGAAAGCCGTCGCCCGTTTCGCGGTCGTCGTCGTCGAAGTAGAGCCGGTAGAGGCCCGTCGCGCCGCGATACTCCGGTCGTGCCGCGGACAGGTTGGCGAGGTGGCCGCTCGGCGTGTCCATGAGGCTGACCACGCGCACCCGGCGGTTGGCGGTCACGGTGAGCGACCACTTGCCGGCGCCATCGCCGAGGCCCATCTCTTCGAGGTCGACGGCGGTCAGCTGGATGGCGCCGCGCGCCGGCACGGTGGTGGCGACGGCCGCCGCCCCCGGCTGGCCGTCGTCGTCGCGCCCGGCGATCTCGACCTCGGCACGCGCGTCGTCGAGGTTGGCGATGCGCAGGGAACTGCGCTGGTTCGGGTTGCTGGCCGGGTTGAAGACGGGCACGAGATGCACGCCGTTGTCGACCTCGGCGGCGGACCCGTTCATGGCGATCAGGAGCCCGTCGCCGCGGGTGCGCACGTAGGCGAGCGGTTCGAGGTCGAGCGTCTCGCTCGCCAGCACCAGCCGCCAGTTGCCGCGCCCCCCGCCGAGCGCGCCGTCGAGCCCCTTGCCGGTGTTGCCGTTCTCGAGGTCGTCGGAATTGAGGTGTACGGTGGCGTGCGCGTCGAGTGCGAGTTCGACGGGGCCGTGGCGGGTGCCGCCGTCGTCGTGGGCGACGATCTGCGCCACCCCGGCCTGCGCCGAGCGGTTGATCACGCGCAGGAACCCCTGCTGACGCCCGGCCGCACCCGTCTCCGGGGCGTCGGCGGGCAGGAACAGCGGGATGACGTGCTCACGCCCGCCTTGGGCGAGTGCGGCCGCGGAAAGCGCGCCGAGGAGGAGCGCGGCGAGGGAGGGTCGGACAAGCATTGGAGATCTCCGCGAGGCGCCGCTACCGGCGGTTGTAGGGGGTTTACGCCAGTCACCCCGTCCCGTCAAGCGCCGCAACGCTGGCCGGGCGTTGATAGCCGTGTACGTAATAGCGCCCGGCCGCTCGATAGATCGCGGCGGGCGAGAAGGTGCACTCGAACGTCCCGGCCTCGTCCGCACACCAGACGTGCAGGGGCGCTCGGTCGAGGTAGGCGCCGATGAGCGCCCGCAGGGCGACGGGCGCCCGGCGCGCCCACGGCTCGATCTCGACCCGCGCGCCCGCCGGCGCCAATGCGGCGAGCGGGTTCCCCGGCAGGCGCTGGCCGATGGCGAGGAGCGCGTGCGCCCACGTCGACGAGCCGCCCTGGGAACCCTGGACCCCCGTCGGCGAGCCCTTCACCGACACCAACGGCCAGACCTGTCAGAACGAGACCCGCGCCTGCACCGAACCCGACCCCAACGCCAGCGGTTACCTGCCGCCGTGCAACGGCGGCAGCTACTGTCCGTCGGATTCCGAGTCGCGCACCGTCTGCGAGGAACCGGCCACGTGCACCGAGGCCACCCTCACCTGGTCCGAGTGGGGCGACTGCCTCGGCGGGGAACAGACCCGCACACTGCTGTCCTGCACCGCGGGCACCTGCCCCGACGCCACCTGTCCCCCGGACGGCCACACCGAGACCCGGAGCTGCGAGCGCTGCACCGAGGCCACCTACACCACCGGCGACTGGCTGCCCGACCCCTGCGAGCCCGGTTCCACCCAGACCCGCAGCACCACCTGCACCCCGGGTTCCGGACTCTGCACCAAGGCGACGTGCAGCGATCGCGACCCCGAGACCCGCGATTGCCCCACCCCCGACTGCAACACCCCCGCCGTCTGCGGTTCCGATGTCGGCGCCTGCGCCGCCGGTACGGCGAGCGAGGTCACCACGTCCGATACCGGCACCGCGGTGGTCGACCGCTGGACCTGCACCCCGGCCGATGCCAACTGTGCGGTCCAGAACTGCAACTCTTCCACCGCCTGTACGTCCTGGTCGGAGACCGCCGGGGCCGAGTCCTGCGTCTGCAACGGCACCACCCGGGCGTGCAGTCGCACCTACAGCTGCACCGCCGGCACCTGTCCTTCCTCCGGGGTCTGCCCGACCGCCTACCCCATCACCACCACCACCGAGGCCCTCAATCACGCCGCCTGCGCCGCCAACCCCTGCGTGCCGGCCAGCATCACCCCGTGGACCGCCTGGGCGATCGACGGCAGTTGTCCGGGGGCGGCGACGCAGTCGCGCTCACGCAGTTGCACCGCGGGCAGCCCCGGGGAAACCGGCACCTGCGACTGGACGTGCGCGGGCGTGTCCACGACCGAAACCCGGTCCTACACCTGTCCGGTGGCCTGTGTGCCCTATTCCGTTACCCAGTGGAGCAAGTGGGCGATCGACGGCACCTGCCCCGACGCCACCCAGGAACGGCGCACCCGCACCTGTACCCCGGGCTCGCCGGGGGCCGGGGGGACCACGCCCTGCACCTGGTCGTGCAATAACGTGTCCGTGGCGGAATCGCGGGACTACACCTGTCCGCCTTGTAAGACGTCGGAGTGTACGGCGAAATCGTGCTCGAACCGGACCGGAACAAAGGTGGTCCAGGATGAAAACAATCCGGCCAAGTGTAAGACCGTGGACTGCGAGTACGAAAAGCCCTGCAAGTGCCCGGATCCCTACGACTGCGATGCCGGCGAGTGTGCGTCGGGTTTCGAGAAGGTCGACGACCCCGACAACCCCGGCGAGTGCCTGACGCTACCCTGCGAGGGACCGGATCCAGAGTGCAAGGCTGGAGCGGATTGTACCATCTGGTCGCCGTGGAGCCCCGGCGAGGCGTCCTCGGTCTGCGTTGGTGATCAAGTCTCGCGTTATCGCCAATGCAACTCCGGTGAGAAGGCCTGCCCCTGCCCCCAAACCACCGAGACGGAGACCAAGGACGGCACCAAGCAGCCGACGTTCACCGCCTGGTCGCCCCCGGCGAGCACGAAGTGCGGGGAGTTTATCCAGACGCGAAGCGTCAAGAACGGCTGTCCCGTCGGCGACCATCCGTTGGCGCGTGCGGCAATGGGGACGAATACCGAATGGGCCGGGTGGTACTTAACCGCCTGTAGCGGTGGTGGGTACGGCTGCTTCTACTCGGACTGCCGCTTGCCGGTCAAAGGGCCGTTTTCTTCAGAGCTGGCCTGCAGGAACGCCTGCTCGGCTCGTAAAGACCCGCCTTTTGAAGATCCTCTTGATCCTTGAGTAAACCAGGGCGATACGGCGCGGCTGCAATCGGTCGCGCCGGCTTCGTTACCCGACCACGATCGGGACGGGAAGTCCAGAACCACCTGGGTCCCGCCCCGACCCTTCGGATTGGTTGTAGAGCGCGAAACCCCGTTAGAGAACGCCAATGGTCCAGCGCATCGGCCCTTCAGCGGACCGGTTCGTCCCGGTCGGGGCTGATCCTCGCTTCGGCCAGCACGTCACCCGCGGCGCCGCGCAGCACCACCGTCTCGCCGCCCGCTTGATACGGAATCCGCGTGGTCCACAGCGCCGGTCGTTGGCCGAGGCCGTGTCCGTGGTCGTGGCCGGCGTGCGACACGACAAGGGGCTCGCGGTGTAGCACGCCCCCCCCGGCGTCCAGCACCTCCAGGGTAAGCCCGCCGGCCGTAGGCGTCCGCCAGGGCGCGTTACCGTTCGGCTCGGCCAGGGTGATCGTCGCCAGGCCCGCATCGGAGACCGTCCCGGCCAGTGCGATGCTCTGCGGGGTTGGCGCCGCCACCGGCCGCGTCGACTTGGTCACGATCGTCGCGGTTTCCGTGCTGCCCTCGCAACCGGTCGCGCTCTCAGCCTCCGACGATTGGCGGTACAGGGCCATCAACTGATAGGAAAAATCGGAGACGACCCACTGCACGCCACACGCCATCATGAAGTCGCTGATCCCTCGCGACAAGTGCCGGGGCGACAGCACCAGATCCTCGTCGCGCTCCGCGAACTGCATCGAGATCCAGTCCCAGCCGCGCGCCGGGCCGACCTTGCCCTCTGGATAGGGGTAGTCGACGGTCGTCGCGCCCCGCATGTGACACCCCGGCACGTGGCTCTGATGGAAATAATGCCCCAGTTCGTGCGCGTTCAACATTGCCATATGGTGGACGTGCAAAGGCAAAATTGCCTCGTCCTCGTAGTGGATGATCGTACTGCCGATGATCCCGCTCGTGGCGTAGCCGCGCGCGCCGCTCGAGTCTTCTGCGTTGAACATGGCGTGGTTGTCGAAAAGGCCGATGTAGATCTCGTCGTACCCGCACGCATGGCGCGCCCGGTGCTCGCCGAGTTGCTCGCCCGCCTCGTAGATGTTGTAACGGCGTCCCGGCCCCTCGCCACCGACCTCCTGGTAGGTCATGGTCGGCCCGACTCCGGTGACGGTCTCGGCCACCGGCAGCCACGACGCCGTCGCTGCCATGTAGAACTCCGCATCGATCTCCGGCCCCGGAAAGTCGGCCGTCTCGATCGGAATCCAGGTCACCATGAGCGGCTCCACCGTCTCCCCGAATAACGCCAGCGTGTCGGTCGCGCTGACCCCATCGGCCTCCAAGGCCACCTCAAGTACCGCGCCGCGGCGGTAGCGCTCGCGTGAGACGTCGAACACCACCACCGTCTCGTAACCGTCGCCGAAGCTTGCCGTCTCGCGCTTCACCTCGGGCAATTCCTCGCCATCCACCGTCGCCGCCAACTCCGGCGGTGAGGCGTCTTCATGAAAGGCGGTCAGCGCCACGGCCGCCCGGCGACCCCAGATGCCCGTCACCATGCCTTCGTTGTCGAACGACCAGGCATCGTCCTTCGAAGGGTAGTAGTCATCGCCGCTGCCGTCGTCGACGTCTACGCGTGATTGCCATTCCGGCACGGGCTCCGCCCCGTTTTCCGGGCGATGCAGGTTGACGGGCTTGGTTTCCGTGCCGCGCAGATAGTCCTTCAAGAAGACCGGCGGCCCCTGGAACACTTCAAGGCGCATCAACTGCGTCCCAACAGGGGTGGCGCACTCGAGCGCAAACGGCACGCCCACCGTCGCCCCCTGCTTGCCGGTCCAACCGGAGACCGCAATCTCCGTATCGACGAGCCCCGGCTCCTCGCAGTCCGCAGAGACGGTAATGGCCACCTCGGCCCCAGGCGCGAGCACGCCGGTCGCCGGCGAGACCGTCAGCCCGCTGCCGTTGACTTCCAGCGAGAAATCGACCGGCTCGTCACTGGGGTTCGAGAGCGTCAGGGTATCGCGCACGGTCTCGCCGACGGTGGCGGCGTGCTCGAAGGCGTCGGGGGTGAGGTCGAACCGGCAGCCGGCCAGGACCAGCGCCAACAGCGCGGCCGTGCCCGTCTTGAGTGCGGGGAAGCGGGAGCGACGGCCAAAGAGAAGGAGGGAGGCTGTGGCCGCCGCCCTCGTACGCACGGCTAGCAGCAGCGCTGCACCGGACCGACTGCAGGGATGGCGGAAGCGGCTCATGTTCATGCTGTAGCTGTTGACCCTAATCACGGCTTAGCGCCATCTCTGCGAGCACCTCGCCAGCGCCGCCGCGCAGCACCACCGTCTCGGCACCGGCGCGATACGGAACCCGCGTGCTCCACAACGCCGTTTGGTGGCCGAGGCCGTGCCCGTGGTCGTGGCCTGCGTGCGACACGATAAGGGATTCGCGGTGCAGTACGCCCCCACCACCATCGAGCACTTCCAGGGTAAACCCGCCGGCCAACGGCGCCCGCCAGGGCGGATTGCCGTTTGGCTCGGCCAGGGTGATCGTTGCGAGCCCCTCTTCCGACAGCGCACCAGCTAGAGCGATGCTGCGTAGGGCCATTGCGGCAACCGGTTTCGTCGACTTCGGTCCCAGCGCGAAGGCGTTCGCCTTGCCCTGCTGGCAGGCGGCCCACTCTTCCTCCGCCTCCGATGACTGCCGGTAAAGCGCCATGATCTGATAGGAGAAGTCGGAGGACACCCAGGCCCATCAGGTCGATTACGGGGCGCGAATACCATTCGAAGAACTCCATTTCGCCACCCCTTTCGACAAATTGCTCTGCTATCGGATCCCAGCCGCGCGCTGGCCCGATCTCCGGCTCATCGTACGGATAATCGACGATCACCTTGGTTCGCGCCGGATCCTCAAAGGTGTGGACTATATAGAACAGGTGGCCGACCTCATGAGCGTTAACCATGTACGCCGACCGGACGCTGTGGAGGTCGGGAGGGGTTCTCGTACTTGCGACCTGCGCACCGATAGCGACGCCTACGCCGTCGGTGCCGTAGGCGATCCCCAATGAAGCCCCCTGGCCTTCTTCGTTCAGCAGCCGGTTGTCGTCCCAATAACCGATGTAGATCTCGCCAGGCCCACAAGCGTGACGCGCGTGGTGTTCGAGCAACTGCTTCGCCGCATCGAGACGATAAACGCGATTGCGGTACCCCTCGTCGCCGCGCTCGACGTAGGCCATCGTCGGCCCAATGCTGGTCTCTCGCTCGGCTATCGGCAACCACGCCGCCAGTCCCTCCATGTAAGCTTCGGCGTCGACCTCGGGTGCCGGAAACTCTGGAAGGTCGATCGGAATCCAGGTCACGATGAGTGGCTCGACCATCTCGCCGAAGAGCGCCAGCGTGTCTGTCGCGCTCACCCCGTCGGCTTCCAGAGCCACCGCCAGCACCGCCCCGCGGCGGTAGCGCTCGCGCGACACGTCGAACACTGCGACGGTCTCGTAACCGTCGCCGAAGGGCTCGGTCTCTCGCTTCAGTTCCGGCAGCGCCTCGCCGTCCACGGTCGCCGACAGTTCCGTCGCGGACGACGCGTCTTCGTGGAAGGCGGTCACCGCCACCGCGGCCCGGCGACCCCAGATGCCCGTCACCATGCCTTGGTTGTCCGCTGACCATGCGTCGTCGCGAGACGGGTAGGCAAGGACCCGATCGTCGTTAACCCAATAGGGCGGTTTCCATTCCGGCACCGGTTCGGCCCCGTTTTCCGGCCGGTGCAGGTTCACGGGCTTGGTTTCCTTGCCGCGGAGATAGTCCTTGAGGAAGACCGGCGGCCCCTGAAACACTTCAAGCCGCATCAATTGCGCCCCAATAGGGGTGGCACACTCCAACGCAAACGGCACCCCCACCGTCGCCCCCTGCTTGCCGGTCCAGCCGGAGACCGCAATCTCCGTATCGACGAGCCCCGGCTCCTCGCAGTCCGCAGAGACGGTAATGGCCACCTCGGCCCCAGGCTCGAGGACACCGGACGCAGGCGAGACCGTCAGCCCACTGCCGTTGACGTCCAGCGAGAAGTCGACCGGCTCGTCGCTCGGGTTCGAGAGCGTCAGGGTATCGCGCACGGTCTCGCCGACGGCGGCGGCGTGTTCGAAGGCGTCGGGGGTGAGGTCGAACCGGCAGCCGGCCAGGGTCACGGCCAACAGCACGGTCGCACCGGCCCGGAGTGCCGGGGCGCGGGAGCGACGGCCAAAGAGAAGGAGGGAGGCTGTGGCCGCCGCCCCCGTAATCACGGCCAGCAGCAACGCCGCACCGGACCGACTGCAAGGATGGAGGAGGCGGCTCATGTTCATGCTGTAGCTGTTGACCCTAGTCACGGCTTAGCGCCATCTCGGCGAGCACGTCCCCCGCCGCACCGCGCAGTACCACCGTCTCGGCGCCGATCTGATAGGGCACCCGCGTGCTCCACAGCTCCGGTCTTTGGCCGAGGCCGTGGTCGTGGCCGGCGTGCGACACGATAAGGGGTTCGCGGTGCAGCACGCCCCCACCACCATCGAGCACTTCCAGGGTAAACCCGCCTGCCGATGGCGCTCGCCAGGGCGCGTTGTCGTTCGGCTCGGCCAGGGTGATCGTCGCCAGGCCCGCATCGGAGAGCGTCCCGGCCAACGCAAGGCTCCGAGGCGGCGGCGGTGCCTGCCGGGTCGACTTGGTCACCAGCCGCCCGGTTTCCGTGTCGTCCTCACAGCCCGTCGCGCTGTGCGCCTGCGACGATTGGCGGAACAGCGCCATCAACTGATAGGAAAAATCGGAAACGACCCACTCAGCGTTACACGCCATCATGAAGTCGCTGATTGGAAGCGACAGGCCCCTGGGCGACAGCACTAGGTGCTCGTCGCGCTCCGCAAGCTGCATCGAGATCCAGTCCCAGCCGCGCGCCGGGCCGACCTTGCCCTCCGGGTAGGGGTAGTCGACGGTCGTCGGACCCCACATGCGACACCCCGGCACGTGGTTCTGCTGGAAGTAATGCCCCAGTTCGTGGGCGTTCAGCATCGCCATGTCGTGGATGTTCGTGGGCAGTATCTCCTCGTCCTCGAAATGGATGATCGTACTGCCGATGATCCCGGGGCCGGCGTAGCCCCGCGCGCCACTCGAGTCTTCCGCATTGAACATGGCGTGGTTGTCGAAAAGGCCGATGTAGATCTCGTCGCGCCCGCACGCATGGCGCGCCCGGTGTTCGCCGAGTTGTTTGCCCGCTTCGACAATGTTGTAACGGCTGCGGGGCACCTCGGTGCCGACCTCCTCGTAGGTCATGGTCGGCCCGACCCCGGTGACGGTGTCGGCCACCGGCAGCCACGACGCCGTCGCTGCCATGTAGAACTCCGCATCGATCTCCGGCCCCGGAAAATCGGCCGTATCGATCGGGATCCAGGTCACCATCAGCGGCTCGACCGTCTCGCCGAAAAACGCCAGCGAGTCGGTCGCGCTCACACCATCGGCTTCCATGGCCACCTCAAGCACCGCCCCGCGCTGGTACCGCTCGGGCGCGACGTCGAACACGACCACCGTCTCGTAACCGTCGCCGAAAGGTTCAGTCTCGCGCATCAACTCCGGCAACGGCTCGCCGTCCACCGTCGCCGACAGGTCCGGCGCCGCGTCTTCGTGGAAGGCGGTCAGCGCCACCGCCGCCCGGCGACCCCAGATGCCCGTCACCATGCCTTCGTTGTCGAACGACCAGGCGTCGTCCTTCGACGGGTGGTAGAAGTCGCGGCTGCCATCCCCGACCTTTATGGGGGTCTGCCATTCGGGCACCGGGTCCGCCCCGTTTTCCGGGCGATGCAGGTTCACGGGCTCCGTTTCCGTACCGCGCAGATAGTCCTTCAGGAAGACCGGCGGCCCCTGGAACACTTCGAGGCGCATCAGTTGCGTCCCAACGGGGGTGGCACACTCCAGCGCAAACGGCACCCCCACCGTCGCCCCCTGCTTGCCGGTCCAGCCGGAGACCGCAATCTCCGTATCGACGAGCCCGGGCTCCTCGCAGTCCGCCTCGACGGCAATGGCCATCTCTTGTCCGGGTTCGAGGACGCCGGACGCCGGCGAGACCGACAGCCCGCTGCCGTTGACGGTCAACGAGAAGTCGACCGGCTCGTCACTGGGGTTCGAGAGTGTCAGGGTGTCGCGCACCGTCTCGCCGACGGTGGCGGCGTGCTCGAAGGACTCGGGGGTGAGGTCGAACCGGCAGCCGGCCAAGGCCAGCGCCAACAGCACGGTCGCACCGGCCCGGAGTGCCTGGGCGCGGGAGCGACGGCCAAAGAGAAGCAGGGAGGCTGTGGCCGCGGCCCCCGTACGCACGGCCAGCAGCAGCGCAGCACCGGACCGACTGCAACGATGGAGGAGGCGGCTCATGTTCATGCTGTAGCTGTTGACCCTAATCACGGTTTAGTGCCATCTCGGCCAGCACGTCTCCCGCGGCGCCGCGCAGCACCACCGTCTCGGCGCCCGATTGATACGGAACCCGCGTGCTCCACAGCGCCGTTCGGTCACCAACGCCGTGGCCGTGATCGTGGCCGGCGTGCGAGACGACGAGCGGTTCGCGGTACAGCACGCCCCCGCCGGCGTCGAGCACTTCCAGGGTAAATCCGCCAGCCGACGGCGCCCGCCACGGCGCGTTGGCGTTCGGCTCGGCCAGGGTGATCGTCGCCAGGCCCGCGTCGGAGACCGTCCCGGCCAGCGCAATGCTCCGAGGCGGCGCCGTCGCCACCGGCCGGGTCGACTTGGTCACCAGTGTCGCAGCTTCCGTGCCGACCTCACAGCCCGTCGCGCTATACGCGTGAGACGGCGATTGCTGAAACAGCGCCATCAACTGATAGGAAAAATCGGAAACGACCCGCTCGGCGTTACACGCCATCATGAAGTCGCTAATCGATAGCGACAGTCCCCTAGGCGACAGCACCAAGTGCTCGTCGCGCTCCGCAAACTGCATCGAGATCCAGTCCCAGCCCCGCGCGGGGCCGACCTTGCCCTCCGGGTAGGGGTAGTCTGCGGTCGTCGCGCCCCGCATGTAACACCCCGGCACGTGGCTCTGATGGAAATAGTGTCCGAGTTCGTGGGCGTTCAGCATCGCCATGTCGTGGATGTTCGTGGGCAGTATCTCCTCGCCATCGAAATGGATGATCGTGGTACCGATGATTCCGGGACCGGCGTACCCCCGCGCACCACTCGAGTCTTCCGCGTTGAACATGGCGTGGTTGTCGAAGAGGCCGACGTAGATCTCGTCGTACCCGCACGCATGGCGCGCCCGGTGTTCGCCAAGTTGCTCCGCCGCCTCGAAGATGTCGTAACGCCGGCCGGGCTTCTCGCCGCCGACCTCCTGGTAGGCCATCGTCGGCCCGACCCCGGTGACGGTCTCGGCCACCGGCAGCCACGACGCCGTCGCTGCCATGTAGAACTCCGCATCGATCTCCGGCCCCGGAAAGTCGGCCGTCTCGATCGGAATCCAGGTCACCATCAGCGGCTCCACCGTCTCCCCGAAAAACGCCAGCGTATCCGTCGCGCTCACACCATCGGCTTCCAGGGCCACCTCGAGCACGGCCCCGCGCTGGTAGCGTTCGGGTGCGACGTCGAACACCACCACAGTCTCGTAACCGTCGCCGAACGGTTCGGTCTCGCGCATCAGCTCCGGCAACGCCTCGCCGTCCACCGTCGCCGACAGTTCCGGCTCTGGCGATGCGTTTTCATGAAAGGCGGTCAGCGCCACGGCTGCCCGGCGACCCCAGATGCCCGTCACCATGCCTTCGTTATCGAACGACCAGGCGTCGTCCTTCGACGGGTAGTACGAATCGCCGCTCCCATCGTCGACGCCTCTGCGCGATTGCCACTCCGGCACCGGCTCCACCCCGTTTTCCGGGCGATGCAGGTTCACGGGCTTGGTTTCCGTGCCGCGCAGATAGTCCTTGAGGAAGACGGGCGGCCCCTGGAACACTTCGAGTCGCATGAGCTGCGTCCCGATCGGAGTGGCACACTCTAACGCAAACGGCACCCCCACCGTCGCGCCCTGTTTGCCGGTCCAGCCGGAAACCGCAATCTCCGTATCGACGAGCCCCGGCTCCTCGCAGTCCGCCGAGACGGCAATGGCCATCTCGGCCCCAGGCGCGAGCACGCCGGTCGCAGGCGAGACCGTCAGCCCACTGCCGTTGACTTCCAGCGAGAAATCGACCGGCTCGTCGCTCGGGTTCGAAAGTGTGAGCGTGTCGCGCACCGTCTCGCCGACGGTCGCAGCGTGCTCGAAGGCGTCGGGGGTGAGGTCGAATCGGCAGCCGGTCAGGGTCAGGGCCAGCAGCGCGGCCGCGCCCACGTTGCTTGCGGGGAGGCGGGAGCGACGGCCCAAGAGAAGCAGGGAGGCTGGGGCCGCACCGGACCGACTGCAGGGATGGCGGAAGCGGCTCATGTTCATGTTGTAGCTGTTGACCCTAATCATGGCTGAGCGCCATCTCCGCCAATACCGCTCCCGCCGCACCGCGCAGCACCACCGTCTCGGCACCGGTGCGGTAGGGAACCCGCGTGCTCCACAGCGCCGTTCGGTGGCCGAGGCCGTGACCGTGGTCGTGGCCGGCGTGCGAGACGACGAGCGGTTCGCGGTGCAGTACGCCACCGCCCGCGTCGAGCACTTCCAGGGTAAATCCGCCAGCCGACCGCGCTCGCCAGGGCGGATTGCCGTTTGGCTCGGCCAGGGTGATCGTTGCCAGCCCCGCATCGGAGAGCGTCCCGGCTAGCGCAATGCTCCGCGGCGGCGGGGCCGCAACCGGCCGCGTCGACTTGGTCACGAGCGTCGTGGTGTCAGTGCCGACGCTGCAGCGCGTCGCGCTCTCAGCCTCCGGCGACTGGCGGTACAACGCCATCAACTGATAGGAAAAATCGGAAACGACCCACTCGACGCCACACGCCATCATGAAATCGGCGATCCCTCGCGACAGGCCCCTCGGCGATAGCACCAGGTGCTCGTCGCGCTCCGCGAACTGCATCGAGATCCAGTCCCAGCCGCGCGCCGGGCCGACCTTTCCCTCCGGGTAGGGATAGTCGACGGTCGTCGCCCCCCGCATGTAACACCCCGGGACGTGGCTCTGATGGAAATAATGACCCAGTTCGTGGGCGTTCAGCATCGCCATGTGGTGGATGTCCCTGGGCACGATCTCCTTGTAATCGAAATGGATGATCGTGCTGCCGATGATCCCGCTCGTGGCGTAGCCCCGTGCGCCGCTCGAGTCCTCTGCGTTGAACATGGCGTGGTTGTCGAAAAGGCCGATGTAGATCTCGTCGTACCCGCACGCATGGCGCGCCCGGTGCTCGCCGAGTTGCTCGCCCGCCTCGTAGATGTTGTAACGACGTCCCGGCCCCTCGCCACCGACCTCCTGGTAGGTCATCGTCGGCCCGACTCCGGTGACGGTCTCGGCCACCGGCAGCCACGACGCCGTCGCTGCCATGTAGAACTCCGCATCGATCTCCGGCCCCGGAAAGTCGGCCGTCTCGATCGGAATCCAGGTCACCATGAGCGGCTCCACCGTCTCCCCGAAAAACGCCAGCGTGTCGGTCGCGCTCACACCATCGGCTTCCATGGCCACCTCGAGCACCGCCCCGCGCTGGTAGCGTTCGGGCGCGACGTCGAACACCACCACCGTCTCGTAACCGTTGCCGAAGCTTGCCGTCTCGCGCTTCAGCTCGGGCAATTCCTCGCCATCCACCGTCACCGCCAGTTCCGGCGGCGAGGCGTCTTCATGAAAGGCGGTCAGCGCCACGGCCGCCCGGCGGCCCCAGATGCTCGTCACCATGCCCTCGTTGTCGAACGACCAAGCATCGTCTTTCGACGGATAGTACGAATCGCCGCTGCCGTCGTCGACGCCTCTGCGTGATTGCCATTCTGGCACCGGTTCGGCCCCGTTCTCTGGCCGGTGCAGGTTCACGGGTTCGGTTTCCGTGCCGCGGAGATAGTCCTTGCGGAAGACCGGCGGCCCTTGCAGCACTTCGAGGCGCATCAGTTGCGTCCCGATTGGAGTGGCGCACTCCAACGCAAACGGCACCCCCACCGTCGCGCCCTGCTTGCCGGTCCAGCCGGAGACCGCAATCTCCGTGTCGACGAGCCCCGGCTCCTCGCAGTCCGCGGCGACGGTAATGGCCACCTCGGCCCCAGGCGCGAGCACGCCGGACGCCGGCGAGACCGTCAGCCCGCTGCCATTGACTTCCAGCGAGAAATCGACCGGCTCGTCGCTCGGGTTCGATAGTGTGAGGGTGTCGCGCACCGTCTCGCCGACGGTGGCGGCGTGTTCGAAGGACTCGGGGGTGAGGTCGAAGCGGCAGCCGGTCAGGACCAGCGCCAACAGCGCGGCCGAGCCCGTCTTGAGCACGGGGAAGCGGGAGCGACGGCCCGGGAGAAGCAGGGAGGCTGGGGCCGCCGCCCGCGCGCTGTCGAACCCGGACCGGCCTTTTGGCGACCTCGGGGCGTGGGTGGACATGGCGCGTCTCCGTTGCTCAAGGCAGGGTATTTGCGGTTTTGGAGCGGGTCAAGCGACGTTTCGGGTGGCGAGGGGCAGCTATCTCGAGGCCACGCTCGAAGCCATCGCCGTTGGACATCCACCGTTGGAGTTCGACCAGTTGCTGCCTTGGGCCTTAAACCCGCATCCGTCACCAACTTTCGTCGCGAGGGCGTCGAGGCGGCACCTTGCCGGACGTGCGCCTCAACCGGATGTGGGGCCGCGGTTGATTGCGCTTTCGACCAGGGCGGTCAGCAGGGCGGGAAACTCGAGCCCAGTTGCGCCGGCTCCGTCCGGGTAGAGGCTGGTCGGCGTCATGCCCGGCATCGAGTTCACTTCCAGGAGCGTGATCGAATCCTGGTCGTCGACGAGGAAATCCGCGCGGGACAGATCCCTAAGGCCCAGCGCCTCGTGGGCTGCCAGCGCAATCCGTTGCAGTTCCAGGGTTTCCGCCTCGGGTAGCGGCGCCGGCATCACGTGCTCGCTGCCCCCCTGCTTGTAGCGGTTGACGGCGTCGTACCATTCGTCCGGCGCGGTGCGAATCTCGATGACCGGAAACGCGACCGGCTCTTCGCCGTGCAGGTCGAGGACGCCCACGGTGATTTCCCGTGCCGTTACGAACGGCTCCACCAGCACGGCGCCGAACGCTTGCGCCTCGCCGACCGATTGTTCGAGATCGCCGCCGTCGGGCAGCCGGACGACGCCGATGGCGCTGCCGAGACAGACCGGCTTCAAGACCACCCGGTCGCCGAAGGCGTCGCGGATTTTGCCGGCTGCTTCCCGGGCAGGCGTTTTCGGTGAAATCAGCAGATCGGCCGCGACCGGCAATCCGGCGCGCCTGAATATGGCTTTGGCGACGGCCTTGTCCATCGCCATGGCGCTGCCGCGAACGCCGCTGCCGACGTAGGGCAGTTCCAGCAGGTCCAGCAGCCCCTGAACGGTGCCGTCTTCCCCCGGAGGGCCGTGCAGCACCGGGAAGACCGCATCGGGACGCAATCGGTCCAGGATGGCGGCTGTGCCGCGGTCGAGTTCGATCGGCTCGACCCGGTGGCCGGCGGAGCGCAATGCATCCGTCACCCCGGCGGCGGACACCCGGGAAACCGCGGCTTCCCGCGAGGTTCCCCCCTGCAATACGGCGACATGGCGGGCGGCGTTCACAGATTGTCTATCCTCACGTTGGGCAGGTTGCTGTCGACGGGCATGTCGAATATCCGGGCGAAGAATGCGTACTCGGAGCCTATGGCGGTGGCGATGTTTGCTCCGTTGCGAAAACCGTGACCTTCGCCGGGGAATTCGAGGTAGGCGACGGGAATGCCCTTGCTCCGGCAGGCGGCAACCATCGATTGCGCCTGGCTCGGCGGCACGATCCGGTCGTCTGCGCCCTGGAAGAATATGACCGGGCAACTGAAACCGTCCAGGTGGCGAATGGGCGAGCGCTCGGCCATTGTTTCCGGCGGCCCCACCAGTTCCACCAGGTATTGCGATTCGAACTTGTGGGTATCCTCCGCCAGCGCCCGCAGGTCGCCGATGCCGTAGTGGCTGGCGCCGGCCCGGAAAATCGTTTGCGTGGTCAGGGCGCGCAACGTCGTATAGCCGCCGGCGCTGGACCCGCGAATGGCCACACGGGTGGCATCGACCAGCCCTTCGGCAATCAGGTGGTGCACCGCATCGACGCAGTCCGTGACGTCGAGTTCGCCCCATTGCCCCTCGAGCGCATCGCGATAGTGCCTGCCGTAACCCGTGCTGCCCCGGTAGTTGATGTCTGCCACCGCCCAGCCGCGGCTGGTGTAGAACTGCAGCGGCAGGCGCAGGTTCGGCGATGCGGCGCCGGTGGGGCCCCCATGGGTGGTCACCAGCAAGGGTGGTTTGTCGCCGTCTGTTCTTTCTGCGCATGGTGGCGGCAAATACAACCAGGCGTAGGCGTGCCCGCCGTCCCGTGTCCGGAATTCGATGTGTCTCGGCCGGCTGAGCCACCGTGCCTCGAAATCGAGGGGAGGGCCCGGCGCCAGCTCGGACCTGCGTGCGGACTTGATGTCGTAGCTGGCGACTTCGCTCGAGGCGTGGGCATGGGAACCGAGGAAGCAGAGCTTGCCGTCCCGGGCAGAAAGGTGGCTGTACTCCACGCAATCGTCGGCCAGTGGGCTCGCGAATCCGGAATCCATGTCGATGAGCACCAGGCTCTGTTCGCCCTGGCTGTGCCGCCGCGCGGCGACGTACCGGTCGTCGAGAACGACGTAGTCGCGGTTGCCGAACTGCCACGGGGGTCCGGCGTACTCGGCGGTTTCCTCGAGTACGGCGCGGCTGCCCGTCGCGTCCAGGCGGTACAGGTTCCAGTATCCGCCGGCATCGCTCAGGTAGAGGACCCGGTCGTCGGCCAGCCAGGTGGGCTGCAGAATGGATTCCTGCGCGCCTCCGGCGATGAGAGTGACGTTTGCGAGGCGGTCGCCGTCCAGTTCCGCACGCAAAAGCTGCGTCCCGTCCCAGGGCATGTTGGGGTGGTCCCAGGCAACGAAAAGCAGTTCGCGGCCCGAAGGGGAAACTGTTGGCGATGCGTAGAAATCGTGACCCCGATGCAGGATCGAGGCACGACCGGTAGCGGTGCAAACGGCCGCCAGGGCATTGGTGGGGTGATTGCCGGCGCGATGAATCTCGGTGACTGCGATCAGGTGGCTGCCGTCGGGGGTGGTACAGAGATCGGCATACCGTACCCCGGGCCCCGAGTCGGTGATCGGTCGGATTGCGCTGCCTTGTCCGGCTCCATCGCCACGGATGGCATAAATGTTCTGGTCGGCCGCGTTGACGAAATACACGGCGTCGCGGGTCGGCAGGTAGGCTGCGCCGCCGTATTCGTGGACCCGGCTGCGGACGCTGTAGGGTTCGGGCGTCAGTTCTCGAATCGATGCGTCCTGGGCTTTTGGCTCGCATCCGTCATCGGCTTTCGTCGCGAGTGCATCGGCGTTCGCAGCAGGTAGCCGGTCGAGGGTGCGGGTCAGCAATGTCACGCGGCCCGCTTCTTCGGGGCGGCTTTCGAGCCAGTAGACCGAATCGGCGAACAGCCTCGGCTCGATGGGCCCTGCCATGGCGTGCGCGACCCGTTCCGGAGTGATCGGTGAGCATGGGGCCGCCTCTTTCTTTGCCGTCTTCACCGTGCCGGAAGTCACGTTCTTTGCCGTGCCGGAAGTCACGGGACGCGGTGCAGCGACGGACGGTGGTCGATGCGGACCCAGCGCTCGTGGTCCTGCCAGGCGCCGTTGATGAACAGGAATCGCGGAGCAACGCCTTCCTTCTCGAACCCGCAGTGCCTGACGAGCCGGATCGAGCGCCGGTTGGCGGGCTGGATGTTCGCCTCCAGCCGGTGCAGCCCCAGCTGCGCAAACGCGTGCTCGACGGCCAGCGAGAGCCCCTCGCGCATGTAACCGCGCCTGGCGAAACGCGCCGTGACGTAGTAACCGAGCGTCGCGCTCAGAAAAGTGCCACGGACAATATTGTTGATGTTGATGCAGCCGGCGATGGCCTCGGACGTCCGGTCGATGACCAAGAGACCCGCATGGTCGTCGCGTTGCGAGCGCTTCAGGTAGCTGTTGAACATCTCCGGGCTGGTCGGCGATACGATCCAGGGCTTGTGCAGCGCGACCGCTTCCCGCATGGCCTCGATGAATTCGTCCCGGTCTCGTCTCCTCACCGGACGCAGGTAGACGCGGGGCTCAGTCATCGCGGGAGCGGTTCTCCAGAAGGAATATCTCCCATAATGCCGGTGGAATCATCGCGATGCCAACGACGAGCATGAAGACGGGATGCAGGCCGTCTGCCAGCGACCAGAGCCCTGAGAAGGCAAAGGCCTGGTCCTGCCACCTCGCGAGCCCCGCGGTGGTCAGTGCCGACCCGGCAATCAGCAGCAGAAATCCGGCCAGGTACTTCATGGCGGCGCCAGCAGGTAGGCGGCTCCACGGCGGCGCATCCAGGCGGCGGTGAAGGCGGCGAGGTCGTATTCGCGCGGAACCGAGGCGTCATCGGGCGCGGCGGGGTCGCAAACCAGCACCCGGTCGCCGTCGATGCCGTAAACGCTGACGAGATGACCGCCAGTCTCGGCAAGCGGGGCGCCGGGAAGCTGCCCTTTGCCGAAACGAATGCTGGCGACGACCGGCGAGCCCGCCTCCAGCACCTCGAGCACGGGGCTCCAGGAATCCACGACTTCCACGGCGGCGAGGCGTCCGTAACGGGCGGCGCAGTGAATTGCCAGCGGCCAGGAACCGAACAAACGGCCGTCGAAACAGTCATCGACCACTGACTGCCAATCGATATCGGGTTGCGCCGACTGCAATGTCATCGTCAGGGCGGTCGGCGAGCAGATACGTTCCCGAATGGGCGCCGGGCCGCGCATCTGGCTGATGGCCGGCGGGCGATCGAGGACGAGGCGCCTGCTTGCCGGAACGCGCGGCGTGACCACCAGCGGCCGCACGGAGAGCGTCACCAGGTATCGATCGGGCGGTTCGGAACAATCCAGGTAAACCGCGAGACGGCTTTCGGGCAGATCGCACTCGGTGTGAAAGCAATCGATGTGCGTGCTCACCTCGCGTCCGCCCGGCAGTGCCGTTTCCGGCAAGACGGGGGACTCGGCGTGTTGCCCGTTGGCCGCTGCTTCCGCCGGGCGGCCGGGTACTGCCTGCAGCGGCCAGCGAACGCCGTCGAGTTCCAATGCGCATTGAAAGCCGGCTCGCTGGCCGGGCAACGAAACGCTGGGCACGACGATGTGTCCGCGCGGACAGGCCGGAACGCGAATCGCAGCCGCCACCGCCTCGCCGGCCCGGCGCCAGATCCGGGCAGTGGAGACCGGCAGCGGGTAGCGATCGGCGGACGCCGGGTCGCCAAAGCGAAAGGAAGCGTTCAGGCCGGGGCCTCGAGCCGGAAGAGCCGTCGGGCGTTGGCCGTGGTGTGCCGCTCGATTTCTTCCACCGGCAGCCCGTACAGATCGGCCAGCCGCCGGGCGATGAACGGCAGCAGGCAGGGCTCGTTGCGGCGTCGCCGCCGCGACGGCGATTCGGCTCCGATGGGTAACTCGGCTCCATGGGGAAAAAGGAATGGGGCATCCGTCTCGATGACCAGCCTTTCCAGCGGAATACCGGGCGCCAGGCGCCGCAACTGCGAGCCCCGGGCCTCGTCGCAGAGCCAGCCGGTGATGCCGATGGAATAGCCTGCATCCAGGTAGCGTTCCAGGTCGACCCGGCTGCCGGTGAAACAGTGAACCAGCACCTGGTCCGGGTGGCCCCGGTAAGCGCCCAGCATGTCGAACACGGCGCCGTCCGAGTCGCGGTCGTGCACGAACAGCGGCATGTCGAGTTCGCCGGCAAGTTCGACCTGTTCCGCGAATACGCTGCGCTGGGTTTCCGGCGGCGAGAAGTTGCGGTTGAAGTCCAGGCCCGTCTCGCCGATCGCGCACACCGAGGGATGGCCCGCCAGGTGGCGCAACCGCGCCCGCCAGCCGGCATCGACCTCGCTGGCCAGATGCGGATGCACACCGGCCGTGCAGGACAGACCCGGATAGCGGGCGCAAAGGTCCAGCGCAGACTCTGCCTCGTCCAACGACGTTGCAGTGACCAGGATGTAGTCGACCCCAGCCTGCCGGGCGCGCGTCAGAACCGCGTCGAGGTCGCCGCGGAACTGCTTGTTCAGCAGGTTTGCGCCGACATCGATCATGCCGGCGGCACGAACTGCTCGTGGTCGCGCAGCATGGGTAGCGGCTGGTCGAGCATCCGACTGTAGACCTGATTGAAGGCGAGCACGCTCTTCACGTAGTTGCGTGTCTCCGAGAAGGGAATCGCTTCGATCCACACATCCATCGGCCAGCCTCGTGTGCCTTGCATCCATCTGTTTACGCGCGATTCGCCGGCGTTGTAGGCGGCAGCGGCCAGGGGCAGCACCTGATCGTAGCGATCGAGCAACCAGGCAATGTGGTGGCCGCCGAGCGGGATGTTGACGGCGGGGTCGTAGAGTTGGGCCGCCGTCGGCTGTGCCAGGCCGGCCTGGCGCGCAGCAAACCGGGCGGTGCCTTGCAGCATCTGCATCACCCCTCTGGCATCGGCTCGCGACCGGGCGAATCGATCGAAAATGCTCTCCTGGCGCGCGAATGCGGCCAGCACCGACAGGGGGATGCCGGTGGCGTGACTGGTTTGCCGAAACGTCGGGGCGTGGTCGATGGGGAAGCGCACGTCCAGGTGGTCGCGCTGACCGGTATCGTTCGCCGTTCGGATCGCCAGTACCGTCTGACCCAGATCCATGGCCAGGTAGACGGCCACGCTCTGTTCCACGGGTGTGAGCCTCGGCAGCATCGCCATCCACTCGCGCCGGGCGTTCACCTCGTCGCCCACCGCAAACAATTCGATTGCCCGGGCGATGGCCGGCAGTTGCCGCACCTTGTCGAATGCGATGGCGTCTTCGGGGCGATGCCTGGCATTGAGTTGCGGCGCTTGTCCGATGCGGGCAGCCGCCAGGAACCCGTAGTACGAGCGATTGCCGGCCAGGGCCTCGTAGGCCAGCCGTGCCCGATTCGAGGACTCGTGCGTTTTCGTCAGGGCTCGCGCCAGCCAATACTGCCATTTTTCCTCGAAGCGCTGTGCGTCCGGCAGCCGTTCGATCCAGGCCGACAGCAGCGCCCAGTTGCGCCGTTCCAGGTAGGCTTCTGCAAAGTCTGCGGCGTAGGAGGCATCGTCTTCGGACGCTGGCGCCCTGTCCAACAGGCCGTCGAGGGCCAACTCGACATCGATGCTCGCCGTCAGGGCGTGCTGCTCCGCTTCGCTGAATGTGTGGGTTGTACGGTAGCTTGCCCAGGCATCCCGGGCCGCTTCCGCATCCCGGGGCGCCAGGCGGCGGAGCCCGTGGGCGATGACCTGCCGGGAAAGCGCGGTGTCGGTGCGGTACCGGCCGGTCCGCCGTACCGCCTCGGGGTTGACGTGCACGTTGTAGTAGGCGTCGGCCCAGGTCTTGTAGTTGCCGGTGAAGAAGCGTTGCAGGTAGCGGGCGAGTTGGCGTTGGTTGGCATCGATGGCCAGCGACAACCGGCGCCAGGCGGTTTCCTGGTCGAGGCCTCGGGTCAACCAGACCTTGAATATCGGGTCGCAGACTTTGGGCTGGGACCTGGCGGCCGTCCAGAGCGGGGCGACCCCCTGCAATGCCGCATTTTGCTGCCCCCTGTTGTAGAGCGCGCGCAGATGAAGGCATTTCAACTCGGTGGCCAGCGGCGCCCCCGAGGCAGGCGGTTCGTAGTGGTCGAGAAACGTCTGCCACTTGCGGCCTTCGGCCAGCTTCACCAGCCACTGCCGGTAGATGCGGTGCGCGCCGGGGATGTCCGGATGAGCATGCCGGAACCGGTTGACCCGGTCGGGGGTCAGCCGGTTCAGGCGCAGGCGCATCTCGTGATAGGTGATATAGGGCGCAAGAGGGTACCCGTCCAGCTCTGCCTGAATCCGCCGAGCGGCCGTGATGCGTCCGGTTCGGACATGGTCAACGGCCTGTCGGTACAGTTGTCTCTGTTCGTAAAGGGTCGCTCCGAGCGCGTTGCCGGCGTCTGCAATGCCCAGACAAAAAATTGTCAGCACGGCGGCCGACGCTCGGCCCGCCCACCCTGGCCGGAAGCGCTGCGTACCAGGACGACGGCGTGCAAGGAGCACCCGACAACGGCTGGGAGAGAGGCGTCTGCACGGTCCGAATACCGGCTCTCGGCGTGGGGCCGGAGGAACGGTTCTCAGCGCCAACAAGCCCGATGAACGCGATGAGTTGGGAATGTTATCCCATGAACGCTTCGAGCCCGGCGCCGTTGCGACGAAAGCTGGCGGGAATCGCTTTGACTCTGCCTGCAAAGGCTGTCCCACGCTCAGGTTTCGGCCTGCTTTTCGGATGCGCCGACCCGAACCGCGAGCACGTCGCAACCGGCTCCGTGCAGCACCCCGTTGGCGGTCGACCCCAGAAGCAGCGCCAACCCATGGCGACCGTGGCTGCCGACGATGATCAGATCCATCGCGTGGGTCTCCGCAACCCGGTGGATCTCGCTTTCCGGGCGGCCGTATATGAGGTGCCGACACTCTGCGGGAATGCCGAGCCCGTTGGCGAACTCGGCGAGATGCGACTTGGCCTGATCGTGAATCTGTTCCTGCACGGACGAGAGGTCCATGGGGATGTCGCCGCCGTAGGCGAGGCTCAGAGGTTCGATGACATGGATCACGTGCAGTTCGGCATCGAAGGCGGCGGCGATCGCGGTCGCGGACGCCGCAACCTGCCGTGATTCCTCGGTGAGATCGATCGCCAGCAGAATACGCTCATAAGCGGACATTGCGAGCCTCCACTTGACAGTGCCGTGACGATACACTTGAAGCCGGTACGTGCTCAAGACAGATGCGGGGACATGGTCTGGATCATCATCGCGCTCGTATTGGCGTTGGCGTTCGGTCCGGTTCTCTACCTGTTGCCGACGCGCCGGGATCGGCGGCTTGCCGCCATGCGCCTGGAAGCCCGGCGCCAGGGCCTTTCGGTGGAACTGAAATCCGTGCGCAAGCTCGATGCCAAGCCGGAAGAGCGCGTCACCCCGGCCGGCACGGCGCGCTTGCCGGTGCATGCCAGCGTCGTCTACGCGCTGCCGTTGCGTTCGACACTGGAACAGGTGCGCCCATGGCGGCTGCTTCGGTCGGAGCGGCGGGGGTGGGAATTCGATGCCGAATTCGAAGGACAGACCGAGCTGGAACTGCTGGCGGCGGTGGAACCTCATCTCGAGGGCCTGCCGGACGATTCGGTGGCTGTGGAGTTCGGTGGCGGCGCCGTTGCCTGCTACTGGCTCGAACGGTTTCCCGCCGATGTCGACACGGTCGAGGCCCTGAAGACTGTACTCTCGGCCATCGACAAGGCACTGTGTGCCCTGGATGCGGAACTGACGGAGCGGTTGTGCGAAAGCGACGACCGGATCGAATGATGAGCCATCAGAACAGGGAGCCGGTGCGCTACATGCAGCGCACGCGCCGCTATTACGAGGCGCAGGGTTTCGAAAAGCCCTACGTCTGGGCGCACAACGACGATGTACCGTTCGTGGCGCCGACCCGACCCGTTTCCGAGTCGAAACTGGCGCTGATCACCACCGCCAGTCTCGAGCACCGCCGCCAGCTGGGCTCGACAGGCGTGCAGTCCGGGTCAGTCACGGCCGCGCCGCAGCGGCTTTTTGCGGATGACCTCGCCTGGCACCGCCAGGCAACCCATCTCGACGACCTGAACTCCTACTTCCCCATCGACCGGCTGCGCGAGCTGGCCGACGCGGGGCGCATCGGTAGTCTCGCGGCGCGCTTTCACTGTGCGCCGACCGAATACAGCCAGCGCAGGACGGTGACGCAGGACGCACCGGAAATCCTCGAGCGGTGCCGGGAGGATGGCGCCGAGGTGGCGCTGCTCGTGCCGATCTGACCCGTCTGTCACCAGACCGTGAGTCTGGTTGCGCGACACCTCGAAGCAGCGGGAATCCCGACGGTCGTTCTCGGCTCTGCCATCGACATCGTCGAGTACTGCGGGGCGCCCCGTTTCGTTTTCACCGACTTTCCCCTTGGCAACCCGTGCGGCCGCCCCTACGACGCCGGCATGCAGCGCACCATTGTCGAGACCTGTCTCGATTTGCTGGAAAACGCCACGGGTCCGCGCGCCGTCGTGCAAGCCCCGTTCCATTGGAGCGACGATGGGACATGGCGGCAGACGTACATGCAAGTGCGCCCGGAGATGGCCGCGGAACTTGCGGCCATGGGCGACGCCCGCCGCGCCGCACGGGCAAGTGGCAGAAGCGAACGCAGGCAGTGATTCGGGGCGTATTCGCACGGCCATCGCCACCGCGGATTCTTGACAGCGCTTTTGCGTGCGCCGTATAAACGGCGCGCGTTCGCACACCCCGACGTCAGCAGGGCTGCCGTTCAGCCAGGAGAGATCGTGTCCCGTTCCCTCGTCATCGTCGAGTCGCCCGCCAAGGCGCGCACCGTCAATCGCTATCTCGGCAGGGATTATGTCGTCAAGTCGAGCGTCGGCCATGTGCGCGATCTGCCGGTGGGAAGGCGCGACTCCGAACGTAACGCCCCGACCGCCCGCCGGAAGCTCTCTGCGGAGGAACGGCAACGTCGCAATCGCGAACGGCTGATCCGCCGCATGGGCGTCGACCCGGAAGGGCAATGGGCCGCCACTTACGAGGTACTGCCCGGCAAGGAAAAGGTCGTCGGCGAACTGTCGAGGCTGGCGAAGAATGCCGACGCGGTCTATCTCGCCACCGACCTCGACCGCGAGGGCGAAGCCATTGCCTGGCATCTGCGGGAAACCATCGGCGGCGACCCGGGCCGCTATCGGCGCGTCGTCTTCAACGAGATCACCAGGAAGGCCATCCGCGAGGCGTTCGAGACACCGGGCGAACTCGACATGAACCGCGTCAATGCCCAGCAGGCCCGCCGTTTCCTCGACCGGGTGGTGGGTTTCGAACTCTCGCCGCTGCTTTGGGCGAAGGTCGCCCGGGGCCTGTCTGCGGGGCGGGTTCAATCCGTGGCGGTGCGGCTGATCGTCGAACGGGAGCGGGAGATTCGCGCCTTCACGCCGGAGGAATACTGGGAAGCCTTTGCCGACCTGCTGCGCGGCGGCGAAGACGAGGCGCTGCGCTTCCAGGTCGTCAAGGACGGCGGCAAGCCCTTCCGGCCCACCAGCGAAGCCGCCACCAATGCGGCATTGGACCGGTTGCGCGGATA
Organism: Candidatus Azophilus sp.; assembly: GCA_965221465.1. Taxonomy (GTDB): domain Bacteria; phylum Pseudomonadota; class Gammaproteobacteria; order Pseudomonadales; family Azotimanducaceae; genus Azophilus. The sequence continues at coordinate 1,989,817 of OZ244892.1, read as the reverse complement.
CGAACCGGTCGTCAAATCCCGGGACGACCGACCGACCCGCTCGCGCCCGTATCCGCCGTTCATCACCTCGACGCTGCAGCAGGCAGCGAGCGGCCGGCTCGGCTATTCGGTCAAACGGACCATGACCGCGGCGCAACGCCTTTACGAATCCGGCTACATCACCTACATGCGCACGGATTCCACCAATGTCAGCGGGGAGGCCCTCGCGGCCTGCCGGGCTTATGTCGGCGACCGTTTCGGGGAAGCCTATGTGCCCGAGAAACCCAGGTTCTACTCGAGCCGCAAGAGCGCCCAGGAAGCGCACGAAGCGATTCGTCCCACCAACATCGGCACCCTGCCGGACAACCTGACGGGCATCGATGCCCAGGGCGTGCGTCTCTACGATCTGATCTGGCGCCAGTTCGTGGCCTCGCAGATGCCGGATGCGGAGTACCTCAGTTCCACGGTGGTCGTGGTGGCGTCCGAGGGCTCGACGGTGGCCAGGTCCGATTCGACCCAGGAGCAGGCGGGCGAGTTCGAACTCAGAATCCGCGGCCGCGTCATGCGGTTCGACGGGTACACGCGCGTGTTGCCCCCCGCGGCCCAGCGGGGGGAAGACACGCCCCTTCCCGACCTCGCGCCCGGCGAGCGGTTGAAGATCGAGGACCTCGAGGGGATACAGCATTTCACCAAGCCCGCGCCACGATACGGTGAGGCGAGCCTGGTGCGCGAACTGGAGAAACGCGGCATCGGCCGCCCATCCACCTATGCGGCAATCATTTCCACGATCCAGGAACGGGGTTACGTCACGTTGGCGAACCGCCGCTTTCACGCCGAGAAGATCGGCGAACTGGTGACCGACCGTCTCGTCGAGAAGTTCGACAACCTCATGGATTACGGCTTCACGGCCGAAATGGAGCAGCAACTCGACCGGGTCGCCGAGGGGGACGTGGAGTGGCGCGAGGTGCTCGACCGATTCTACGGCGATTTCAGCGACAAGCTGGCCAGTGCCAGGTCGGAGCGCGGCGGCATGCGCCCGAACCAACCGACCGAAACCGATCTGCCATGCCCGAAATGCGGTCGGCCCCTGCAGATTCGCACCGCCGGCACCGGGGTGTTCCTGGGGTGTTCCGGTTACAGCCTGCCGCCGAAGGAGCGCTGTACCACCACGTTGAACCTGGTGGCCGGCGAAGAGGCGGTGGACGTCGAGAAAGACGAGGAAAGCGAATCCCGCCTGCTGCGCCGCAAGCGAAAGTGCCCGAAGTGCACTACGCCGATGACGAGTTACCTGGTCGACGAAGGGCGCAAGCTGCATGTCTGCGGGAACAACCCGGATTGCCCGGGATTCGAGCTGGAAACCGGGCAGTTTCGCATCAAGGGCTACGACGGCCCGACCCTCGAATGCGACAAGTGCGGCGCCGAGATGCAGTTGAAATCAGGGCGTTTCGGCAAGTACTTCGGCTGCACGCGCTGCGCCAATACGCGCAAGCTGTTGCGCAACGGCCAGCCGGCGCCGCCCAAGGCCGACCCCATTCCGATGCCCGAATTGCGCTGCTCGAAGGTCGACGACCATTATCTGCTGCGAGACGGCGCCTCGGGCCTGTTCCTGGCTGCCAGCCGATTTCCCAAGAACCGGGAAACCCGCGCACCGCTGGTGCGGGAATTGTTGCCCCATGCCAATGAACTCGACCCGAAATTTCAGCACCTGCTGTCGGCCCCGGTCAGCGATGCGGATGGCAACGATGCGGTGATTCGCTTCAGCCGCAAGACCCGGGAGCACTACGTGCAGACGGAGGTCGACGGCAAGGCCACGGGCTGGCGCGCGTTTTTCAGCCAGGGCAAATGGGTCGAGAAGGCAGCACCGGCGCCGCGGAAGAAGAAGGCCCCTGCCAGGAAGAAAGCCCCGGCCAGGAAGAAGGCCTCAGCCAGGAAAAAAGCGCCGGCCAAAAAGAGAGTGCCGGCCAGGAAATAGGTGCCGGCAAGGAAGTAGGCGCTGGCAAGGAAACGGGTGCGCGCGGCTCGATGCAGCAATCCGGCGCAAACGGCTTCCAGCAAAAGCAAACGAGGCAGGCGCGGAAACCAACCTGACTCGTTCGCGAATGAACGACTGCAGTCGTCAATCGCGGCGAACCAGTCTCGATACCTGATTTCGCGAACAAGCCGGGCGGGTGTTCAATTGCGGCGCAGAATGCCGACGCTCGAGCCTTCGATAGACAGTGACTGCTCGCGCAGGTCCACCTCGATGGGCGCGTAGGCATCGTTTTCCGGCAACAGGTGCACCAGGGCGCGATTTCGGGTGCGTCGAAAACGCTTGACCGTGACGTCGTCGTCTATCCGGGCGACGACAATCTGACCGTTGCGCGCCTCGGGCGTCTTGTGCACGGCCAGCAGGTCGCCGTCGAGAATGCCCGCGCCAATCATGCTGTCGCCCCTGACCCGCAGCAGAAAATCCGCCCGCGGATGGAAGAAATCGGCGGGCAGGTCGACCCGTTCTTCGACGTGTTCTTCGGCGAGAATGGGGCTGCCTGCGGCAACCCGGCCGACGACCGGTAGACCTTGCTCTTCGGGAAGGCGAATGCCGCGGGAAGTGCCGGGAACCATCTCGATGGCCCCTTTGCGGGCCAGTGCGCGCAGATGCTCCTCGGCGGCGTTGGGGGAGCGGAAGCCGAGTTCGCCGGCGATGTCGGCACGGGTCGGCGGATAACCCGTTTCGACGATGTGACGCCGGATGATGTCGAGAACCTGGGCTTGCCTGGCGGTGAGACTGCGCATGTCGAATGCTCCGTTACCTGATTGCTTGCTTGATTGCTTACCTGATTGCTTGCCTGATTGCTTGCCTGATCGCTTGCCTGATCGCTTGCCTGATTGCTTGCCTGATTGCTTGCCTGATCGCTTGCCTGATCGCTTGCCTGATTGCTTGCCTGATCGCTTGCCTGATCGCTTGCCTGATTGAATATACAGAATTCTGGAATTGTATACAGTATCGAGGCGTTTGCACAGGGCCACCCGGCATCCGTCGCCGACTTCCTGCCCCGGGCTGCGTTGGGAACAGGCGGCTGCACCGGTCGCTGCTACAATGCGGGCTTCGCGCAAGCCTCGACCCGATCTGTTCGCGATCGCAGTTAACTCGCGAATGGGCCGGCTCGATCTCTTCGATTGCAGGAGCCCGACCCATGCTGCGAGACCTGGCGCAATTGATCGCCGACAACACCTGGATGGCGCAGGTGTTTCTGGTGGTGCTCGCCACCGCGGCCGCCCGCTACGCGGCGAAAGTCGTGGTCGACCGCTTTGCCCGGCAGACCGCAAAGACCCGCAACCTTTATGACGATGCCGTGGTCGAGGCGTTGCGTCGACCGCTCGGGCTGGCTGTCTGGGTAATCGGCATCAGCTGGGCTGCCGAGATTGTCGGCGGCAATGCCCAGGCGGAGATCTTCGAATATGTGGGGCGCGCCCGGGACGTGGCGGTCATCTGGTTGCTGGTCTGGTTCGCGGTCCGTTTCATTCGCTTCGTCGAGGCGCACCTCGGGGACATGGAGTACGGCGACGAACGGCGGGTCGACCGCACCACTGCCGCCGCCATCAGCAAGTTGCTGCGCGCCTCAGTGCTCATCACCGGCGTGCTGCTGGTCATGCAGGCGCTGGGGTTCAGCATCGCCGGCGTGCTTGCCTTCGGGGGAATCGGCGGCATTGCCGTGGGCTTTGCCGCCCGGGACATGCTCGCGAACTTTTTCGGCGCCCTGATGATCTTTCTCGACCGGCCGTTCTCGGTGGGCGACTGGATTCGCTCGCCGGACAAGGAAATCGAAGGCACCGTGGAGGAAGTCGGGTGGCGGCTCACGCGAATCCGCACTTTCGACCAGCGGCCGTTGTACGTGCCGAACTCGGTGTTCACGAGCCTGACGGTGGAGAATCCGTCCCGGATGTCGAACCGGAGAATCTACGAGACCATCGGCGTCCGCTACGAGGACATCGGCGTGCTGCCGGCGATCGTCAAGGATGTGGAAGACATGCTCCGCGCCCACGCTGCCATCGACACGTCGCGTACGCTGATGGTCAACTTCGTGACGTTCGGGCCTTCCTCCGTCGACTTCTTTGTCTATACGTTCACGAAGACGGTGGTGTGGGTCGAGTTTCACGCGATCAAGCAGGAAATCCTTTTCCGGATTGCGGACATCATATCCGGCCACGGCGCCGAGATTGCCTTTCCCACCCGCACCCTGCACATGGCGGAAGCATGACCTGTGCTTGCACACCGCTTTTGCGGCGCGCCGGGTTCGAAATACGCTACGTTTATTCGCGAACAGGTGGGGCTGACGGGTGTACCGGGAAATGACGGGTGTGCCGGAATACGTCCTGACGGCCCGGCGCCGGGCGGAACCGGTCGTCGATGCCGAGACGGTAACCCGGGCGATCGACCGCACCGCGGTGCGTCTGACGCTTGCCCTCGAGGCAGCCAATCCGCTGGTTCTCTGTCTCATGAACGGCGCGCTCTTCTACGGCGGTCGGCTGCTCGCACGGTTGCATTTTCCGCTGGAACTCGCCTGCGTGCAGGTGACCCGCTACGGCGACTACACCGAGGGCGGTTCGCTTCGCTGGGTCGCCGGACCGCCCCAGGGCCTGGCCGGCCGGCAGGTGCTCATCGTCGACGATGTGCTCGACGACGGCGACACGATGAAGGCAGTGAAGCGCCGGGTTGCGGAAGAGGGCGCCGCACGGGTGTGGACGACGGTGCTGGTGCGCAAGAAGGCCCCGAGGAACGAGTCGATCGAGATCGATTTCACGGCGCTGGAGTGCCCGGACCGTTACCTGATCGGTTGTGGCATGGACTATCGCGGCTACTGGCGGAACCTGCCCGCCGTCCATGCGCTGCCGGAAGACCTGGAACGCAACCGTTGATCGCCACGGGGCTCATCACGGGTTCGGGCGGGCTTCCTTTGCTCGAGCGCCTGACCGAGGAGGATCTGGTCCGGAACACGCCCTATGGCGCGATTCCCGGCCCGGTGAGGAGCGGACGGCCCGGGAATGGCCGCCTGATCGCACTACCCCGTCACGGCGAGCCCCACGCCCTTGCCCCGCACGCCATCAATTACCGCGCCAATCTCTGGCTGCTGAAGGAACTGGGCGCCGAGCGAATCGTTGCGACCTACACCGTCGGCGCCATCGCGGCGGGCTTGCGGCCCGGCGACCTCGTGCTGCCGAATCAGATCGTCGATTACACCTGGGGACGCGACCATACCTTCGACCAGGCGGGCGAGTTGCACGTCGATTTCACGGTGCCGTTCGATGCCGGGCTTGGCCGAGAGCTTGCCGCGGTGGCCGAACGCATCGGCCAGCCCGTGGTGGAGGGGGGCGTCTACGGTTGTACCCAGGGCCCGCGCCTCGAGACGGCTGCCGAAATCGATCACCTGGAACGGGACGGATGCACGCTGGTCGGCATGACCGCCATGCCGGAAGCGGCGCTCGCCCGGGAACTCGGCCTGCCGCTCGTGGGAATATGCGTCGTCGTCAACCCCGGTGCGGGCCGCGGCCCCGACCCCACCCGCGTCGATCATGCGGCGCTCGCACGCGACCAGGAAGCAGGACTTGCCCGCGTCGACCGGCTAATTTCCGCCTTCTGCGGCTTCGAGAGCAGCCAGGGCATCTAACAGCCAGGTGGGTGGTTCCACCGCGTCGGCCCGGACGAGCACGCCGAGAACCGGATGGTCCAGGTAGTGCAGGGTGCCGCTGCGCATCACGCGGTTTTCGTCCAGCACCATGTGCGCATTCTTCTCCGGCGGCGGTTGCGGCACGGTATCCGGGTTTCCGGTATGAACGGCCACTGCGACGGGAGCGCCGGTCCACCAGAGGCGGGCATGAAAGTGAAGATAGCGGCCCAGAGTAACGGCGAAGGCGCCCTCCAGTTCATGGACGCCGTCAGCCTGGCGGCCCGCCTGGACTAACAGCGGCTCGGGCAGGTTTCGGGGCGGTACCGGCTGAATCCAGCGCCCGTGCCAGAGCAGGCGAAGGTCGGCGGAATTGCGAATCCGGTTGGCCTCCCGGCGCAGCATGGCGCCATCGGTGCCCGCTCGATAACTGCGGCCCTCGAGCGCGGATTCGAAGCGGCGCGATGCGCTCAACCAGTCGAGCAGCGGGTGCGGTTCCAGTATCGGCTCGACAGGTGGCGGCGGCATGCCCGGTGCCAATCGGCAAAACGGCAGCGACGGATCGGGCGCCAAAGGAATGTCCAGCGCGCAGAACTCGCTGCGCGCGCCACCGCGGCCGGGAGCATCGCGGCGACCTGGGTTCGACCCTGGGCCGGCAGGGCCTCGGATCCCCGGGGCTCGCGTCATGCAATCGTCAATCGAAACCCCCTCCGGGGGCGGCCCGGAAACAGGCGTTTCACTGCTGCCGGAGACTGTGCTCCACGCTTCGGGCTGCATGGCGACAATCGGGTCTCCGGGGCGCGCGCCGCTGTTCGGGAATTCGGGCCGATACCGCGCGGGAACGCCGGTCGGCCGATAGGGTTGGACGCCTCCGGCAGCGGCGCAGTCGTAGGACAGGGTGGCGAATTCGAGTGTTGCCAGGGCAAGGGGATCGAGGTCGTAAGCCGATTCATCCGATTCGTTATCGAAGGACCGGATTGCGGAGGGCGCGCTTCGCGGGGCCATCTCGACCAGTTGCTCCGGGGTGTCGGACGCCGAGGCGTCCGTGCGCTGGAAGACGATTGCTTCGACGGCGTACCAGCCTTCGATCAGGTCATCGACCGGGTTCGCGGCCGCCGGCGGCAACCCGAGGGCGAACCCGGCCAACACACCGGCGATCGCGCGAAAAACGGATGCGGCCCCCATGCGTATGCGGTTTCGTGCTTCGGATTTGTCGGTCGGGAGGAGCACTGGCGCCGGTACGGTGGTTCCTTATCCGCCCGCCGCGAGGTGGCCGGAATAGGATTCCCCGGGGGTGAGCCGGTCGATCAGTTGCTCGGCGAAAACGAACCGCTCCTCGAGATCCGGAAGTGCCTTCAGGATACGAAGTTGCGAATCGCTGCCGAGCCGGTAGGTGGCGGGTTCCCGTTGCACCAGGGAGACGATGTCCCTGGGGTCGATGGTGGAGGCGTTGCCTGCCTTGACCAGGCCGCCGCGTTCGCCGAGCTCGAATTTCTCGACCCCGAGAGGGCCGAGCCGCAGCCGCAGCCCGGTCACCCGGAAGAGTTGCTTCAGCGGCACGGGCAGTAGCCCGAATCGATCGATCGTTTCCACCTGCACGGCTTCGAGATCGGCGGAACTGGCCGCATTGGCGATGCGCTTGTACATCAAGAGCCGCGTGTGCACGTCCGGCAGGTAGTCTTCGGGGATCAGGGTGGAGCAGTGCAGGTTCACCTCCTGGTTGACGGGCTCGAGCGGCGCGTCCAGGTTCGGCGTCCGGCCGGCCTGAATGGCGCTGACCGCGCGGCGCAGCAGGTCCATGTACAGCGAGAAACCGATGGACTCGATCTGGCCGGACTGTTCTTCGCCGAGCAACTCGCCGGCGCCACGGATTTCCAGATCGCGGCTCGCCAGCGCGAAGCCGACGCCGAGGTCGCCGGCCGCCTGCACCGCTTCCAGGCGCTTCACCGAGTCTGCGGTTATTGCGCTCGGGTCGGGGGTCAGCAGATAGGCGTAGGCCTGCCGGTGCGAACGGCCGACCCGGCCGCGCAACTGGTGCAGCTGGGCCAGCCCGAACTTGTCGGCGCGGTCGATGACGATGGTGTTGGCGTTGGGAATGTCGATGCCGTTCTCGATGATGGTGGAGCAGACCAGCACGTTCAGCTGACGCTGGTGAAAGTCTTTCATCACCTGCTCCAGGGCGCGTTTCGGCATCTGCCCGTGGCCGATTCCGACCCGGGCGGACGGCGCCAGGGCCGATACCTCGTCCGCCGCCCGTTCGATGCTGCGGACCTCGTTGTGCACGTAGAACACCTGCCCGCCGCGCATCAGTTCCCGGTTGATGGCTTCGCGGACGATGTGCTTGCGCTTCTCCTGGACGAACGTCTTGATCGACAGGCGCCGGGCCGGCGGTGTGGCAATGATGGAGAGATCGCGGATGCCGCTCATGGCCATGTTCAGTGTACGGGGAATCGGCGTCGCGGTGAGGGTGACGACGTCTACCTCGGCGCGCAGTTTCCGCAGCCGTTCCTTCTGGCGAACGCCGAAACGGTGTTCCTCGTCGATGACGACGAGACCGAGATCGTCGAATCGGAACGACGGCCCGAGCAGCTTGTGGGTGCCGATCAGGATGTCGATGTGACCGGCCTCCATGCGGTTGCGAATGGCGGCGGTCTCGCGGTCGGTGCGCAACCGGGAGACGGCTTCGATCTGCACCGGCCAGTCGGCGAAACGGTCGTTGAAGGTTTCGAGATGTTGCTGCACGAGCAGCGTCGTCGGCGCCAGCACCACGACCTGCTTGCCGGCAAGCACGGTCGCGAACGCGGCGCGCATGGCCACCTCCGTCTTGCCGAAGCCGACATCTCCGCAAACCAGCCGGTCGGTGGCCCTGGCGGCGCTGAGATCGTCGATGACGGCATCGATGGCCCGAGCCTGGTCCGGCGTCAATTCGAAGGGAAACCGGCGCGCGAACACCTCGTATTCGGCCCGGTCGAACTCGAGGGGAAGCGACTGTCTGGCAGCCCGCCGGGCGTGGATGTCCAGCAGTTCGGCGGCCACGTCGACGGCCTTGACCGCGGCGCGCCGCTTTGCCTTCTCCCACTGGTCGGTTCCGAGCCGGTGCAGCGGTGCAGCGTCATCGACGGCGCCGGCGTAGCGCGTGATCAGGTGCAGGGAGGTGACCGGCACGTACAGCTTGTCGCCGCCCGCGTATTCCAGCGTCAGGAACTCGCTCGCGTAGCCGTCGACGCCGAGTGTCATGAGGCCCACGTAACGGCCGACGCCGTGCTCGATGTGGACGACGGGCGCCCCGGTGGAGAGTTCCGAGAGATCGCGGACGATCTGGTCCGGGTCGATGGCCCGGGCGCCGCTGACCCGTTCGCCGGTCGGTCGATGGCCGAGAATCTGGCTCTCGGTAACGACGACCAGTCCGTCGGCCCAGAGCCCTCGGGTCAAGGGTGCGGTGACGATGCCGAAAGGGGCAGTGCTCGCCTGGAATTCCGCCAGTGCATGGAACCCTTCGGCGCGAATGCCGGCCCGGGCCAGAAAGTCGTCGAGCACCTCGCGGCGGCCGGCGCTTTCGGCGGTAAACAGGAATCGTTCGGAACGGTTGGCGGCGATGAAGTCGTTGAGCGCTCTGGCCGGTTCCCTGAGCCGCGCATTGGCGCGCAGGTCGGGGAGCATCTTCGAGCGGCGGCGTGCGTTCGCCCTGGTCTTCTCGCCCAGGGCCACGCGGGGATGCTCCCGCAGGCGCTCGTGCAGTCGTTGCGCGGTCAGATAGAGGCTGTCCGGCGGCAGGATGGGGCGTTCGATGTCGTAGGCGAGGCTTTCGTACCGGTTTTCGATGTCGGCCCGGAATCGGTCGGCTGCATCGCCGATGTCGTTTCGGTGCAGCACCAGCGTATTGGCGGGCAGGTAGTCGAACAGGGTGGCCAGGCCGTCGAAGAAGAGTGGCAGGTAGTATTCGACACCGCCGGGGGGCATGCCGGCGGAAACGTCCCGGTAGACGCTGCAGGCGCGCACGTCCACATCGAATGTCTCGTGCCAGCGATTGCGGAAACGGGATATGCCCGCATCGTCCAGTGGAAATTCCTTGGCCGGCAGCATCCTGATGCTTGGGACGCGCTCGACGGTGCGCTGGGATTCGGGGTCGAACAGGCGCAGCGACTCGATCTCGTCGTCCATCAGGTCGATGCGGATGGGGTTGGGCGCGCCGGCCGGAAAGATGTCCATGAGCGAGCCGCGAACGGCGAACTCGCCCCGGTTTTCGACGGTCTCTACCGCGACGTAGCCGGCGGCTTCGAGCTTGACGCGTTCGCGCAACGGATCGAAGCGGTCCCCGGCGGCGAGGACGAACGAGTGCGCCGCCACGAATTCCGGCGGCGCCAGCCGTTGCATCAGCGCCGTAACGGAGGCGACCAGCACGCCCCGGCCCATTCGCCCGAGTGTACGCAGCGTCGCCAGCCGTTCGGAAACGATGTCGGGGTGAGGGGAGAAGACATCGTAGGGCAGCGTCTCCCAATCCGGAAAGAGGACGACCCGGCCTGCCTCGGCGCCGGAGAAGAAAGCGATTTCGTTCTGCCAGCGAACGGCATCCTCGGCATCGTTGGCGATTACCAGCACCAGGCCGTCGTGGGCGGCGGAAGCGCCGGCGGCCAGATAGCCGCCCGCGGCGCCGAAGACGTTGTCCCAGCTCAGCCGCCGGCCGGCTTCGGTGGGCAGCTGTTCGACATCGCAGGCAGGCATGGTGGAGTGCAACGCCGCGCTAACGGGGTGCCTGGGCAACCCGAATGGAAGGTGATGAACGGGTGCAATGCTGACTCATTCGAATACTCGGCCCGCGAACGGACGGCCCAGGCGAGCAGCGTATTCTAACCGGACCCGTTCATGAATGAACTACCGCGGCTGCCAGCGGAATCGCAATCACAGGGCGTGCTCCCTCCGCGTGCAGCATCCCCCGTGGAGCACGCCTCGAGCGCGCGTCATCCCGCACCACCCCGAGCTTTTGCCGCGCTTGCCGACCGCGCTGCATTCGTTGACGGGCCGGTGTGGCTCACACCGGGTTCGGGACTTCGTGCGAGGCTGGCAAATCAAGGGGTTGCGTAGTGATATCGCTTCCTAAACGGGCGGCAACCCGGTAAAGTTCCGCCCGCGAATGCGTCAGCGAACCAGTGCCGCCGGCAGCGGGCCGAATTCCCCGCGCGGGCACGTCGGGCCGAAGCCGTCATGAAACCGACCGACATCCTCAATCCGAACTATTTTCACAAGGTGGTCGACTGCCAGTGGGCCTGTCCCGCGCACACGCCCGTGCCGGAGTACATCCGCCTGATCGCCCAGGAGCGGTACACCGAAGCCTACATGCTCAACTGGGACAGCAACGTGTTCCCGGGGATACTCGGGCGCACCTGCGACCGGCCCTGCGAACCCGCCTGCCGGCGCGTGCGCACCGAGGAGAAACCGGTCGCCATCTGCCGGCTGAAACGGGTGGCGGCGGATCACAAGGGGGATATCGCCCCCTACATGCCGCGGGTGCCGACGCGCAAGAACGGCAAGCGCATTGCCCTGCTCGGTTCCGGCCCCGCGTCCCTGGCGGTTGCGCGTGACCTGCTGCCGCTGGGGTACGAAGTGCACATGTTCGAGAAGGACCCGGCAGGCGGCGGCATGATGCGCAGCCAGATTCCTGCGTTCCGGCTGCCGGCAGACGTGCTCGAAGAGGAAGTCGACCTCATTCTGGACATGGGCGTCGAATGCCACTTCGGCCACGAGATCACCAGCATGAAAGACATGCTGGCGATGGACTTCGATGCCTATTTCGTCGGCACCGGCGCGCCGCGCGGGCGCGACCTCGATCTGCCGGGGCGGGCGGAAGTCGACGAACACATCCACATCGGCATCGACTGGCTTTCGAGCGTCGCCTTCGGGCATACCAGCGGCATCGAGGGCAAGGTCATCGTCATGGGCGGCGGCAATACGGCCATGGACTGCTGCCGCACATCGAAACGGCTCGGCGCCGAGAACGTCACCGTCGTGGTGCGCTCGGCATTCGAGGTGATGAAGGCGTCGGACTGGGAGAAGGAAGACGCCATGCGCGAGGGCATCCCGATCGTCAACAACCGGCCGCCCAAGGAATTCGTGCACGAGAACGGCAAGCTGAAGGGCGTGCTGTTCGGATGCGTCAAGCCCGTGCAGGGAGAGGACGGCCGCCTCGAGTACGTGCCGAGCGGCGAGCCGGACGTGTTCCTCGAAGCAGACAGGATTCTGATGGCAATCGGCCAGGAGAACCACTGCCCCTGGATCGAGCGCGACGCCGGCATACAGTTCGACAAGTGGGATTGCCCGCTGCTCGACGAGGTCACCCTGCAGTCCACCCACCCCAAGGTCTTCTTCGGCGGCGACAGCGCCTTCGGGCCCGAAAACATCATCTGGGCATCGGCGCATGCCCATCAGGCGGCGATTTCCATCCACCTGTTCTGCCAGGGCAAGGACCTGAAGGCCGATCGTCCCCCGGAGGGGGTCAACCTGATCAGCACCAAGATGGGCCTGCACGAATGGAGCTACGATGCCGAGCACGACCCGTCCGCCCGTTACCTCGTGCCCCATGCCGACAAGAGGCAGTCGCTGGCCAACATCAAGATCGAGGTCGAACTCGGCTTCGACCGTCGTCTCGGCGCCCGGGAGGCGCAGCGTTGCCTGAACTGCGATGTGCAGACGGTGTTCACCGACCGGTTGTGCATCGAATGCGATGCCTGCGTCGACATCTGCCCGATGGACTGCATCAGCTTCACCGAGAACGGCGAGGAAGAAGACCTGAGGCAACGGCTGATGGCGCCCGCGCAGAACAGCGAACAGGACCTGTACGTTTCGGGTTCGCTGCCCACCGGCAGGGTGATGGTCAAGGACGAAGACCTGTGCCTGCACTGCGGGCTCTGCGCCGAACGTTGCCCCACCAACGCCTGGGACATGCAGCGCTCGGTGGTACACATACCCCAGTTGGGGTCTTGCGCCGCGGAGGCGGGCGGCTGAGATGGTGAGCTACAACGACTTCGTCATTCGCTTCGCCAACGTCAACGGGTCCGGCTCGGCGAGCGCCAACGGCATGTTCGCGAAAGCGATCTTCCGCATGGGCATTCCGGTCGCAGTACGCAACATCTTTCCCTCCAACATCCAGGGCCTTCCCACCTGGTTCGACGTGCGGGTCAGCGAAGCCGGTCATCTCGGCAGACGCGAGGGCGTCGACATCATGGTGGCGATGAATGCCCAGACCTACGCCGAGGACGTCGACAGCATCAGGCCCGGGGGCTATCTCTTCTACGACAACACCAAGCCGCTTGCTGCCGGCCTCGAGCGTGCCGACATCAACGAGATCGGCATGCCGATAACGGCGCTGCTGCAACCCGAGTTCACGGATCTGAAGCAACGGGGCCTGTTCAAGAACATCGTCTATCTCGGCGCGCTGTCGGCGCTGCTGAATATCGAATTCGACGTCATCACCGGCATGGTCGCCACGCAGTACAAGGGCAAGGACGACCTGATCCAGCCGAATATCCGCGCGCTGGAGATCGGACGGCAGTACGCCCTCGACTACCTGGACGGACCCATCGGGCTGCAGGTGCGGCGCTGCGACAAGGTGGGGGAGAAGATCTTCATCGAGGGGAACACCGCAGCCGCCCTCGGGGCGCTCTACGGCGGAGCGACGGTCTGTGCCTGGTACCCGATTACGCCGTCCACCTCGATGGCGGAAGCGTTCGAACGCCACGCCGAGAGATTGCGCATCGACAAGGCCACCGGAAAGCGGAAATTCGCCGTCATCCAGGCCGAAGACGAGTTGGCGGCAATCGGTATGGTCATCGGTTCGGCCTGGAACGGCGCCCGGGCGTTCACCGCGACCAGCGGCCCCGGCGTTTCCCTGATGTCGGAATTCCTGGGCCTTGCCTATTTCGCCGAGATACCGGCGGTGCTGTTCGACATCCAGCGGGCCGGTCCGTCGACGGGAATGCCCACCCGCACTCAGCAGGGGGATCTGCTGGCCGCCGCTTACGCCTCCCACGGCGATACCCGGCACCCGCTGCTGTTCCCGTCGGATCCCGGGGAATGCTTCGACTTCGCCGCGGATGCGCTGGATCTCGCCGACCGCCTGCAGACGCCGATCGTCGTGTTGAGCGATCTCGAACTGGGCATGAATCCGGCCATGTCCGAGCCGTTGGCCTGGGACGACGACCGCCGTTACGACCGGGGCAAGGTGCTGTCCGCGGAAGACCTCGAGCAGCTGCCGGATTTCGGCCGGTATCTGGATGTCGACGGCGATGCCATCGGTTACCGCACGCTGCCCGGCACTCATCCCGAACGGGGCGCGTTCTTCACCCGCGGCGCATCCCGGGACGAGTACGCAAGGTACACCGAAGATCCCGACGCCTACCAGCGCAACATGGACCGGCTGCAACAAAAGTGGGGCACCGCCGCCACGCTGATGCCCCCGGCGGAAATACGGGACAGCGGCCGAAAAGCCGGCATCGTCTATTACGGAACCAGCGCCATGCCCATGGACGAAGCGCTGGGCATGCTGCAGGCCGACGGCATCGGGCTCGACCGCATGCGTATTCGCGGTTTCCCGTTCGGGGAGGAGGTCTACCAGTTCATCCATGGCCACGACTTGCTGTTCGTCGTCGACCAGAATCGCGATGCGCAGATGCGCACGCTATTGATCAACGAAGGCGACCTCGACCCGGCGAAACTCGTGCCGGTGCGCTACTACGCGGGCCTCTCGATTTCGGCAGACGAAATCCACGCCCAGGTTCTGGCGCACTTCGAGGCGCGCAAGCTGCCGAGGCTTGCCGAGGTGCAATCGTGACGTTCGTCGCCAAACCGCGAATCCACCACCCGCAACTGCCGGTCAACGAACTGGGGTTGACCCGTCGCGACTACGAGGGCCTGGTGTCGACGCTCTGCGCAGGCTGCGGCCACGACTCGGTCAGCGCTGCCGTGGTACAGGCCTGTGCGGAACTGGCGCTGCCGCCGCACCGCTTTGCGAAAATGTCGGGCATCGGCTGCTCGTCGAAGACGCCGAGCTATTTCCTGGACAAGTCCCATGGCTTCAACTCCGTGCACGGGCGCATGCCCTCCGTTGCCACCGGCGCCAACCTCGCCAACCGCGACCTGTACTGCATCGGTGTTTCGGGCGACGGCGACAGCGCCTCCATCGGGCTCGGTCAGTTTGCGCACATCGTGCGCCGCCAGATCGACATGCTCTACATTGTCGACAACAACGGCACCTATGGGCTGACCAAGGGGCAGTTCTCGGCCACCAACGACCGCGGTTCGACCAGCAAGAAGGGTGTGCCCAACCTGCAAGAGCCCATCGATCTCGTGAGCATGGCCCTGCAGATCGGCGCCAGCTTCGTGGCGCGCAGTTTCTCGGGCGACAAGAAACAGCTCGTGCCGCTGATCAAGGCCGGGTTGAAGCATCACGGGATGGCGTTTCTGGATGTGATCTCTCCCTGCGTCGCCTTCAACAATCACAACGGGTCGACCAAGAGCTTCGACTACGTCCGCGGCCACAGCGACACCTTCGTCCATGCGGATTATTGCCCTCCCGGCGAGGAAATCACGGCCGATTACGAACCCGGCGCCACCGAGGACGTGCGAATGCCCGACGGTGCGATCCTTCGACTGCACAAACTCGACGACGGCTACGACGTGCATGACCGCGTGGGTGCACTGGAGACCGTGCAACGCTGCCAGGACCGGGGCGAGGTGGTGACGGGGCTGTTGTACGTCGACCCGGATGCGGCGGATTGCCACGACATTCTCGATACCGTGGAGGCGCCGCTCAACGCCTTGACCGAAGCCGACCTGTGCCCCGGCTCGGCAGCTCTCGAGCGGGTCAACGAGAGCTTTCGCTGAGCGGGCTCGGGCGCAAAACGGACTCCATTGAGAACTCGACCCGCGAACAGGAGGATTAGTGGCCTTACCGAGTCTCGACGACTATTTCCCCGACTGGAAAGAACGCGAAGCCCTTGCCGAGGCGATGATCCCCATTATCGGGCGCCTCTACCGCAACAATGTGGTGAGCTACTGCTACGGCCGGGCGCTGTACAACCAGAGCGTCATCCAGATCATGAAAACCCACCGCTACGTGCGGCAGGTTGCCCACAACGAACTGTCGGAGTTCGAGAGCTACCCCATCTGCGAGGCGCTCTCGCAACTCGATCTCGGGCCGTCGCACATCGACATCGGAAAGCTGGCGACCCGTTACATGGAAGAGTCCGAAAACGGCAACGGCATCACGCCGATGGAATTCGTCAAGCGGGAGTGTGCCCAGGTGATCGGCCGGCAGGTACCGCCGCTCGAGAAACCCCAGGATATCGTGCTGTTCGGCTTCGGCCGCATCGGCCGGCTGCTCGCACGCCTGTTGATCGAAAAGACCGGCGGCGGCCATCAGTTGCGGCTGAAGGCCATCGTCGTGCGCAAGGCCGGCCCCGACGATCTGAACAAGCGCGCCGCCCTGTTGCGCCGCGACTCGGTGCACGGGGCCTTTCTCGGGACGCTAAGGGTCGATGAAGAAAACAGTTGCCTCATTGCCAACGGCAATGTGGTACGGGTGCTGTACGCCGACCGTCCCGACCGGATCGACTACGAACGCCATGGCATCAGGAACGCCATCGTCATCGACAACACGGGCGCCTGGCGCGACGAAGCCGGCATGGGCCGGCACCTCGAGTCGAGGGGCGTCGCCAAGGTGCTGCTGACCGCGCCGGCAAAGGGAGCGATAAAGAACATCGTCTCGGGGGTGAATTCCTCGATAATGAATCAGAACGATGTGCTGCTCGGCGCCGCCTCCTGCACCACCAACGCCATCGTGCCGGTTCTGAAGGCGGTGAACACGGGCTTCGATATCGTGCACGGCCACATGGAGACGGTGCACGCCTACACCAACGATCAGAATCTGATCGACAACTACCACAAGAAGAACCGCCGCGGCCGCGGCGCGCCGCTCAACATGGTGATTACCGAGACGGGGGCATCATCGGCGGTCACCAAGCTGCTGCCGGAACTCGAGGGCAAGCTGACCGGCAACGCCATCCGCGTGCCGACGCCGAACGTGTCGCTGGCGATCCTCAACCTGACGCTCTCCAACAACGTCACCGTCGCCGAGATCAACGACTTTCTGCGCAATGCCGCCCTGCATTCGGGCCTGCAGCGGCAGATCGACTACACCGAAGCTGCCGATGTGGTGTCGTCCGATTTCGTCGGCAACCGCCACGCCTGCATCGTCGATGGCGGGGCGACACTGGCCAAGGACAACCGGGTGGTGCTGTACGTCTGGTACGACAACGAGTTCGGCTATGCCTGCCAGGTGATCCGGGTGGTGCAGAAGTGGGCGGGAATATCCTATCCGCTCATTCCGGAGGACGTGGAAGAGCAGGGGTTCTGATCGGGTGTGGAAGGCCCCCGGGTCAGACCGCGCAGGAAACCGCTTCGGCGAGTTGTTCGTCGATGATGGCCTGGGCCGTTTCGCTGCAGCGCCCGCAGTTGACGCCGACGCCGAGGGCGTCGCGAAGCCCCTCGAGATCGCACGCGCCGCCGTTGGCGGCTTCGCGGATTTCCGTGTCGGTGACGGCTTGGCACAGGCAGACGTACATGGCGGCGCGTAGTGTAAACAATAACGATTCTTGATTGCAAGGGTTCATGCGTAGCAATTGCGAAGCGATGCTGATTCGCAAAAGCGAATAATTTTCAATATAAATCAATAGGTTATCGTTGTCTTTCCGTCCGGGCGGTGGCATGCTGCGCGAATCGCGCAACCAGTGAGGGAATCCTGATGCAACCCATGACCAAAGAAGTGCTCGTCCATCTCAACCGGGTGTTGAAGAACGAGTTGACGGCCATAAACCAGTACTTCCTGCACTCGAAAATGTTCGAGGACTGGGGCATGCATCGGCTGGCCGCCAAGGAGCGCGAGGAATCCATCGATGAAATGAAGCACGCCGAGGAACTCGCGGAGCGCATCCTGTTTCTCGAGGGGCTGCCCAATCTGCAGGACCTCGGCAAGCTGCGCATCGGGCAGAACACCCGCGAGATGCTCGAATGCGACCTGGCGCTGGAAATGGACGCGATGCCGGCGCTGAGGGAAGCGGTTGCCTGCTGCGAATCGAGCGGCGATTTTGTTTCGCGGCAACTCTTCGACAGCATCCTCCACTCCGAGGAAGAGCACGTCGACTGGCTGGAAACGCAGCTCGAACTGATCGACAAGGTGGGGTTGGAGAATTATATCCAGTCGCAGATGCACGGCGATTGAGTCGGACCCCGGGTTCGGCCCGAGTGGAGCCCGAAGCGTCGATGCGAGTCGATGCAAAAAAACGGCCCGGTTGCTCTCGTCAGCGAAGCAATTCTTTGTCAGAATGCGCTCCCCGGGCATTGTGGTTGCGTCGGCGGCTCGAGCGGGCGCAGATTCGGGCCTGAGGTTCGGGGTGCGGTTTCGCACCGGTCGAAAAGCCGACTTAAGCCAAAGACCATGCTGCAACGACGGGCCTCGGTCCGCAGGTTGAAGCACGTAGTAGCGAAGCGGACTCGAACAAAGCGGATAGATTGAGGCGGATAGATGGCATTTGCGATTTCACTGATCGTGCTGATTGTTGGCTCGGTACTGTTCCACGTGCTGAGTCCCTGGTATCTGACGCCGCTGGCGTCGAACTGGAGCACGATCGACTTCACGATCGACGTCACCTTCTGGGTGACGGGCTTCGTCTTCGTCGTGGTCAACGCCTTCATGGCGTACTGCATCATTCGCTACCGCTACAACAAGCAGCGGCGCTCGGAATACCAACCCGAGAACAAGAAGCTCGAGATCTGGCTGACCGCGATCACCGCCGTCGGCGTCGCGGCCATGCTGGCGCCGGGATTGATCGTCTGGGCCGATTTCGTGACCGTGCCCGAAGACGCTCACGAGGTGGAAGCGGTCGGCCAGCAATGGCACTGGAGCTACCGGCTTCCCGGCGACGACGGCAAGTTCGGCAATGTCGATGCCGGGCTCATCACGAACGACAACCCCTTCGGCATGGATCCGGACGATCCTCACGGCCAGGACGACCGGCTGATCGCCAGCAACAGGCTGCATCTGCCCATCGACCAGCCGGTCAAGTTCAATCTGCGCGCCAAGGATGTGCTGCACAATTTCACGGTCACCCAGTTCCGGGTGAAGATGGACCTGGTGCCGGGTCTCGTTTCCTATCTCTGGCTGACCCCCACTCGAACGGGCGAGTACGAGGTGCTGTGCGAAGAACTCTGCGGTATCGGCCATTTCGCCATGCGCGGCAGCGTGGTCGTCGACGAGCAGGAAGACTACGAAGCCTGGTACGCGGCGCAGCCGACCTACCGAGAGACGCTGAACCGCCCGGTCGGCGACCCGGCGATGGGGCAGAACCGCTATGTGGTCTGCATCGCCTGCCACGGCCCGGCGGGTGAGGGCATGGTGGCGCTGAACGCGCCGAAGATCTCCGGGCAGGAGTCCTGGTACCTGCGCCGGCAACTCGACTACTACAAGTCCGGCGCGCGCGGCGCCCACCCCGAAGACATCTACGGGCAACAGATGGCGCCGATGGTGATCACCCTCGCCGACGAACAGGCGATCGAAGACGTCATCGCCTATATCGGCACCTTCCCGGACGAACCCGCGGAGGTCACCGTGCATGGCGACGCGGAACGCGGCCGCGATCTCTGGGTCACCTGCGGGGCCTGCCACGGTTACGCCGGCGAGGGCATTCAGGCGCTCAATGCACCGCGCATGGCGGGCATGACCGACTGGTATCTCAAGCGGCAACTGGAAAACTTCAAGGCAAACATCCGCGGCCGCCATCCCGATGACCTGTACGGCTGGCAGATGGCGGAAATGGCACGGATTCTCAAGCACGACGGCGCGGTAGACGATGTCGTCGCCTATATCAACACCTTTGGCCGCGACGCGGCCGCCACGGATATCGGAGCGGAGGAATAGCATGGCTCAGGTAGCGCACGACGCCGTCTCGGATCGGGATCTCGGCCCCTTCGAGGTCGAAGATGTAGAGCTTTATCACCCGAAGACCTGGATCGGCAAATACGTCTGGAGCCAGGATGCGAAGGTCATCGCGATCCAGTACGGCATAACGGCCATCGGCATCGGCCTCGTGGCCCTGGCGTTGTCGATCCTCATGCGTCTGCAACTCGGGTTCCCGGACACCTTCTCGGTCATCGACCCGGCGAACTACCTGCAGTTCGTCACCATGCACGGCATGATCATGGTCATCTACCTGCTGACCGCGCTGTTTCTGGGGGGCTTCGGTAATTACCTGATCCCGCTGATGTGCGGCGCGCGGGACATGGTATTCCCCTATGTGAACATGATCAGTTACTGGGTGTATCTGGCTGCCGTGCTCATCCTCGTGGCCAGTTTCTTCGTTCCCGGCGGCCCCACCGGGGCGGGATGGACGCTCTATCCGCCCCAGGCGGTGGTGGGCGGTACGCCCGGTACCGGCGCCGGCATCATCCTGATGCTCATTTCGCTTTGCGTATTCATCGTCGGGTTCACCATGGGTGGCCTGAACTATGTGGTCACCGTGCTGCAGGCCCGAACCCGCGGCATGACGCTGATGCGCCTGCCGCTCACCGTCTGGGGCATCTTCATGGCGACGGTGCTGGCGCTTCTGGCATTCCCGGCGCTGTTCGTGAGTTGCATCATGATGATTCTCGACAGCCTGATCGGCACCAGCTTCTTCATGCCGGCCATGGTCGCACTGGGCGAGCAGACGTCCTACGACGGCGGCAGCCCCATCCTGTTCCAGCACCTCTTCTGGTTCTTCGGGCACCCGGAGGTGTACATCGTGGCGCTGCCGGCCTTCGGCATAGTCTCCGACGTGCTGGCCACCCACGCCCGCAAGAACATCTTCGGCTACCGCATGATGGTGTGGGCCATCGTCGCCATCGGCGCCCTGAGCTTCATCGTCTGGGCGCATCACATGTATGTCAGCGGCATGAACCCCTACTTCGGCTTTTTCTTCGCCACCACCACGCTGATCATCGCCGTGCCGACGGCCATCAAGGTGTACAACTGGGTGTTGACGCTGTGGCGGGGCAATATCCAGCTCACCGTACCGATGCTGTTCGCCATCGGCTTCATCTTCACCTTCATCAACGGCGGCATCACTGGGCTCTTCCTCGGTAACGTGACGGTCGATCTGCCCCTGTCGGATACCTACTTCGTCGTGGCGCACTTTCACATGGTGATGGCGGTCTCGCCCGTGCTGGTGGTATTCGGCGCCATCTATCACTGGTATCCGAAGATCACCGGCAAGATGCTGGACGACACCCTCGGCAAGATTCACTTCTGGATGACGTTCCTCGGCACGTACGCCATCTACTTCCCGATGCACTATCTCGGCTTCGAGGGCGTGCCGCGGCGCTACTATGCCTACGGAGAAACCGCCTTCATGTCCCAGTCGTCCCAGGACCTGAACGCCGCCATCTCGATTGCCGCGATATTCGTGGCCGTGGCGCAGTTGGTATTCATCGTCAATGTCGTCAAGAGCCTTTTCGACGGCAAGAAGGCGGGCCACAACCCCTGGAATGCCACGACCCTGGAATGGCAGACGCCGCATACGCCACCGCTGCACGGCAACTTCGACGAGTTGCCCTCGGTCTACCGGTGGGCGTACGACTACGGCGTTCCGGGCGCCGAGCGCGACTTCATTCCCCAGAACGTGCCGTCCGAAGACATGGCGGCCGCTCAGTCCAAATCCTGAGTCGGGGAAGGGAACCGTTCGGGCCGGCAGGGCAATAGAATGACGGCGACACTCGTCTTCCTCGCGATCTTGATGGGCATCGTGGTGTGGTGGCTGGTGCGGCAGACCATCAACACCAAGCCGTGGGTGGCCAGCGCGCCGGTGGGCGCCCAGCCGGGGGTGGGGTTCCTGCCGCCGGTCAAGGTGGCCCTCGGCGTGCTGCTGGCCGTGATCACCTCCCTGTTCGCCCTGTTTGTCAGCGCCTACGCGATCCGCATGGAATACGGCGACTGGCGGCCCTTGCCGGAACCCCAGGTGCTTTGGCTCAACACCGGCATCCTGTTCCTCGGCAGCGTCGGCCTGCAGATGGCATGGCGAGCAGCCGCGCGGGAGAACTGGGCAGGATTACGGCGCGGGCTCGTCATGGGCGGCGCTTTCGCCGTTGCGTTCATGGTCGGCCAGGTGCTGGTATGGCAGCAACTCGTGAACGCCGGTTACATCGTTACCGGCAATCCCGCCAATGCGTTCTTCTATACGCTGACCGGCCTGCACGTGGCACACCTCCTCGGTGGCCTGGTCGCCTGGATGCGAACGGCAAGGCACGCGTTTGCGGGCGAATCCATGTCCAGGGCCCGGCTCGGCGTCGAACTCTGCACCGTGTACTGGCACTTCCTGTTCGTTGTCTGGCTGATACTCTTCGGCCTGATGTTGTCCACCTGACTTAGGATCAAACTATCGTGGCTGAATCCGTTGCTCTCGCACCCGGCGTGAAAGGCATTGTCGACGACTGGTCTTCGGACCAGCGGACGTTCAAGAAGGTCCCCTGGGGAAAGGCCATGATGTGGATCTTTCTGCTGAGCGACACCTTCATCTTCTCGATCTTCCTCGTCTCCTACATGACCGTGCGCATGTCGACGACGGAGCCCTGGCCCAATGCCAGCGAGGTATTCGGGCTGGAGTTGTTCGGCGTCAATATTCCGTTGATCCTGATCGCCATCATGACCTTCGTGCTGATCACCAGCAGCGGCACCATGGCCATGGCGGTGAAGTTCGGTTACGAGAAACGCAAGAGGCCCACATTCCTTCTGTTGATGGTCACCGCGCTCCTGGGCGCGACATTCGTCGGCATGCAGGCCTTCGAGTGGACCAAGCTCATCGTCGACGAGGGCGTACGCCCCTGGTCGAACCCCATGGGCGCCCCGCAGTTCGGCGCCGCTTTCTTCATGATCACGGGGTTTCACGGCACCCACGTGTCGTTCGGTGTGCTTTTCCTGATCATCACCGCCATCAAGGTGGCGCGGGGCGATCTCGACAAGGAAACCCCCGGCTTCATGACGGGCCGCAAGAATCGTTACGAAATCGTCGAAACCATGGGGCTGTACTGGCACTTTGTCGACCTGGTCTGGGTCTTCATCTTCGCGTTCTTCTATCTTTGGTAACGGCTGGGAAAATCAATCATGTCTGACGAAGGTCAACAACATCCGATTGCGATCTACTTCTGGGTATGGGGGTTGCTGTTCGTACTGAGCGCAGCCTCGTACATGGTCGATTACATGGCGTTCCAGGGGTATCTGCGCTGGAGCCTCATCATCGTCTTCATGATGCTGAAAGCCGGGCTCATCGTGGCCGTGTTCATGCACATGATGTGGGAACGAATGGCGCTGATCTATGCCATTCTGGTGCCGCCCCTGGTGATTATCGTGCTGGTCGGCCTGATGGCGGGGGAGGCGGACTACACCTGGCTGACGCGCATGGAGTTCTTCACGAACGTTTTCTAGCTCGCATGGAACAAATCATAGCTCGTTGATTTAATTAAAAAAACAATTGGACATAATATCTCGCGGCCGGGCACCGAGAGCAGGTATACGGTACGTGCATCTGGCGCACCAGGCGGCGAGATTTACCGCGACGATGGGCGCAAGCACGAGCCCAAACAGCGCCAGATACACGCACCGCACACCTGCTCTCTCCCAGCGGTTGTCAGGTGTTCCTTGCGCGTCGTCGTCCCGGTGCGCCGGGTTGGGAACTCGCATAGGGAGAGCCTTCAGCCGGGGAGCGCGAGGGGATTCCCCTCGCATATAAAACACGGCTGCGCGTACGCGAGCGCATCGGCGTTCGCAGCAGCAAGTTGGTGAGATAGGCGGGTCAACGCCTCGATGGCCGCCGCCAGCGTGAGCGGCGGCCGTTACTGTGAGGGTCTCAGGGTATCGGTACCCAGACGTTGCACCAGCCCTTGGCGGCGACCAGTTTGCCCGGCAGGATCACGCAGGTGCCCCAGCCTTCTTCGGTGGCGGCGTATTGGCCGCAATTGTCGCAGAACTGATCTTCGCCGGCGGGAAACATGTCGTTGGCGGCCGCGGCTCGCTTCGGGAACTTTGCGGTATCGACTGCGCTGGCATCGTGCTTGTAGCCGAAAGCGACTGCCAACGGGTCGTCTTCCGATATCTTCGTTTCGCCCGCAGCCCAGGCCCCGTTCGTTGCCATCAGGTTGAGCAGCGGGATCGCGGCAATGCCCGAGGAATCCCGCAGGAACGTACGTCTTGATTTCATGTGAGCCTCTCTTGGTGTTCAGGTTTCCCAAGCCGACAAGTATTCCCCACCTCGGCGCCTGACGCCACCGTTTCCTCCACGGATTCTTCGGCCGCGCCGGAGCGGAGGCGTGCTTCTCCGCTCCTGCCGGTTATTGACTCCGACGAGCCTTGCTGCTTTCGTGCACACAACGGGCGGGCCGGTGGCGACGGCGATACGTGGCGGGCTTCTGCCGGTTACAGCAGGTCGAGAATTCGGCTGTACTTCAGGATCAGTTCCCGGCGCGGCGTGCCCAGCCCGCGCTCGTCGAACTCGTTGTAGACCAGGAAGAACCCGGTATTCGCCGATTGCAGCCATTCGAAGCGAAGGTTTGCCGCCAGGGCATCGTTGCGGTTGTCGTACTGCACCAGTGCCTGGATCGAAACACTCGGTGTGAACGAATAGGTGGCCCTGAGCCGACCCACATGAACTCGAATGCGGTTGTCCGGCAGGTTGAACTGGTTGTAGTTCCAGGAAAGCTCCGAGGTGAACTTCTCGCCGATGCGATAGCGCAACAGCGGTTCGGCGTTGATCAGGTCGCCGCCGAATCGCCCGCCGAGCCGCGATCTCACCTGAAAGCTGAGCGGCGCGGCCTCGTCGGTCTGGAAGACCAGTTGGGCTTCGGCGTGGTCGTAATCGTCGGCGGGGATGGTCTTGCCGCTGACGATCTCGAACGGCTCCCGAACGCCCTCGTGGGTGAAATTGACGCCGGTGTGGATTTCGAGGCCCGAGTTCCACTCCCAGTGGGTATCGACGTGCACCCAGTTCGATTCGTGATAGCCGTCCTCGTAACCCCAGTATCCGAAATACCCGATATGGGGCCGGATTTCGTGCAGGCCCCACAGGTTGCTCGGGCGGATTCGGCGCAGGATATACCCGCCGGCACGACGGTAGGACGTGCGCGCCAGGAAACCGACCTCGGGGTTGAAGTCGGACGCCACCTCCGTGAAGTTGATGTTGTGGTGCCAACGCTCCGTCGAGCGGGAAGCGTCCAGCTTGAAGGCGTGATCGTCTCCGGTCCGACCCGGGGAATCGGTCTTGGCGAGCCAGCCGGAAAGGTTGATGTGCTCGCCGATGCCCCAGCGGCCGTCGACTGCGTAAGTGCGGTTGTGATCGTCGCCCTTCGCCACCAGATGGCTGCCGTCACCCTGCCGGTTGATTGCGAGCACGCCGATGCCGGACCGGTTCGGCAGTTCGTAGTTGACGCGGGCCACGGAAAAGTCGTTGCGCGGCGCTGCCCCGGGTACGGATTTGGCGCGCATGTGCAAGAGCCCGATGTTGGTCCGCGCCCCGACCTTGCCCGACAGCCGCAGGCCGCCTTCGATGGGAATTGGCGTGCCGTCGTCGGCAATGCCGATTCGGCGGCTGAAGAACAGTTCCACCTCCTGGGGGTTGCCCACCGTGAAATGGCCGGCGTTTTCCAGGAAGAATGGTCGCTTCTCCTCGAAGAACAGGCTGAACCGGTCGACGTTCGCCTGCACGTCGTCCGCCTCCACCTGGGCGAAGTCGGTGTTGTAGGTCGCATCCAGTGTGAGGCTGGGCGTGAGGGAGTACTTCACGTCCAGACCGAATTCCCCCTCGCTGTCGGTTCCGTCGATGCGCCCGCCCCGGCTGCCCATGCCGAGCCCATAAGGGATCGCCTTGAGGTTCCGTTGCGGCGGGAGGCCGACGCCTTCCACCGTCCCCGCCAGGGAAACCCGATAGAGGTTGTACTGAAGGGGCAGCGGCGCCCAGAAGGTTTCCTCGTTGTTGCGCCGGATGTTGCGCTGAAAGTTGATGCCCCAGGACTGCACGGCGGCGCCCGCGTAGCGCAGCGACTTGAACGGGATGGCGAACTCCGCGCTCCAGCCGGTGGGCGTGATGGCGGTGGCGACCGACCAGGTCGTGTCCCAATTGAGGTTGAACCCGGTAACGCGCCCGCGACGGGCTCCCGTTGCCTCCTTCGTCACCTGGGCATCGTACTGGATTCCCGCCGGGTTTGTGCCGAACACGAAGCCGTTCTGGCGGTCGTGAAAGGTGTCCAGGATGACCTGGAAACTGTCCGTGTCGGTCAGGTCGCTGTCGCGACGGCTGTCGGCGACGATGATCGCGGACGGGTCGTTGTCGTAACAGATCGCGGCGATATAGAGGACATCGCGGGTGAAGGCCACGAACACTTCGGTGCGTTGGGTGGCGGGCGAGCCCTCGTCGGGCCTCGTCTGCCTGAAACCGGAAGCGGGCTCGACACCGGACCAGGCCGGGTCGTCCAGCACACGCCCGTCGAGCACCGGCGGCGATTCGATTGCCGCCGCGCGCATGACCCGGGCCACGTCGGTCGATTCGGCAGCGGCACAGGGCGCCCATGCGATGCCGAGCGCGAAGGCGCCGGCGAGCAGGCCCCTGTTCGACGTCGCCAGGGTGCTGGCGCCGCCTGGCAACCTCGTTACGTCCATTCGCGAACAGGTCGGGCTGGCGAAGTCGCGGCGTATGCAGCCCGGTGGGGCCGCAGTGAACGGTAGCGCACTCGACTCATTCGAAAACCGGGTCTGCGTTCAAGGGGTTTGATTCGAGATGGAGGTGGACACGGCCAGGATATTCGCCACGAGTCATTGCTCAGGCGCCGATTATAGCGCAGTAGCGGCGCCTATCCCCCGGCGAGGCCGCGATAGTTGCCGGAAACGGCGAGCGATGACCGGCACCTCCGCAATCGGTCGCGTCGGCGCATTTAAAGGGTTGGTTCCTGACGGGGAATGCGCTAGCATTCGTCCCTTGGCGAGATGGGTTCGGTTCCGAACGTCGGCTCGGGCATGGGTCGAAACCGGCGGAACATTGTTTTAGAATTGGCGCACTTGGCACAGGATGGTTGGAATGTAGGCAAGGTCATTCCGCCGATTTGTTCATTTTAAAAATATAAACGAACGTTGGCAGTTATGGTTGCGACCCCGACGGAGAGTGGGCTACCACTACACAACGGAAAATTCGAGGGGCTGGCTGACGCGTTGAACTACGCGGCAGGGGGCCGTGGCGGATACAACTTTTACGGTAGCACCGGCCGTCTCGATGCCGTGCTGCCGTACGACGAGTTACGCACCGAAGCCCTTCAGCTGGCACGGCGGCTCAACAGCCTTGGCCTGCCGCGCTATTCGCGGGTGGCGATCATCGCCGACACCGCTCCGTTTTTTCACCGATTCTTCTTTGCCGCCCAGTACGCGGGTTTCATTCCCGTACCGTTGCCGGCGGTCATCCAGATGGGCGGCGGCGACGCCTATGTCGGCCAGATACGCCGGATGATGGAAAGCTGCGGCGCCGCGGTGGCCGTGGCTCCGGACGGCTTCCTCGATCTTCTGAACCGCGCGGCCGAGCCCTTGTCGCTGGCGCTCGCGGGCAGCGAGGCCGATTTCGACGCGCTGCCGGAATCGCCGTCACTGCCGCAACCGCTGGCCGGGGACGAACCCGCCTACCTCCAATACACCTCCGGCAGCACGCGATTCCCACGTGGCGTCGAGATGTCGCAACGAGCCGTGTTGAGCAATCTGCGCGAGATTGCCGATATCGGCGCGAAATTCCGCAAGGACGACCGACTCGTTTCCTGGCTGCCGTTCTATCACGACATGGGCCTGGTGGGCTTTGTCCTGGTTCCCCTCATGCGTGCCCTGTCGGTGGACTATCTCAGCCCGAGAACCTTCGCGATGCGTCCGCGCCTCTGGTTGAAGCTGATCTCCGACAACCGCTGCACCGTCTCTTCCTGCCCGCCATCGGGCTATGGCCTCTGTGCCACGCGGCTGCGTGTGGCAGACCACGAAAAATACGATCTTTCCAGTTGGCGCGTTGCCGGCGTAGGCGCGGAACGCATCGACCCCAGATTGCTCGAACGGTTCAGCCAGTTGCTGGCGCCTGCGGGGTTCGACCCCAAGGCGTTCGTTGCCTGCTACGGCATGGCGGAGTGCGGTCTGGCCATCAGCTTCGCACCGCTGAATTCGGGCATTCATACCGACCACGTCGACAAGCACCGGGTCATTGCCTCCGGCGAGGCGCGGCCCTGCTCCAAGGACGACGACTCCCTGGCACTGGTGGATTGCGGTACGGTTCTGCCCAGTTACGACTTCCGCATCTGCGACGACGAGGGCCGCGAAGTTCCCGAACGGCAGTGCGGGCGCATCATGGTTCGCGGTCCGAGCGTCATGCGCGGCTATTTCAACGACCCCGAGACAACCGCCGAGGTGCTCGACGAAGACGGCTGGCTCGATACCGGCGACATCGGCTACCGCCGCGGCCGCAACCTGGTGGTCACGGCGCGCAGCAAGGACGTCATCATCGTCAACGGGCGCAACATCTGGCCCCAGGATCTCGAACAGCTCGCCGAGAGCTGCCCGGGTGTACGCACCGGCACGACGACCGCATTCGAGGTTACCCAGCCTGGCGGTGGCCCGCTGGTGGTGGTGGTCGTCGAGAGCAAGCACGAGCGGCCCGAACTGTCGCAGAATATCCGTTCGCTGGTGCGCCGGCATTTCGGCGTTCCCTGCCACGTCGACCTGGTGCCGCCGAGAACCTTGCCCCGCACCTCCTCGGGCAAGCTTTCCAGAACCACGGCGCGAGCCGGTTTCCTGGCGCGCACCGGCTGGGATGCCGAAGCCTGGCCCGCAACGGATCGGCAAGCAGAGGCTTGATCCGAACGGAGGTGAGCAGGCGCCTCCACGGAACAATCGCCGTCACCGGACTCACCGGGTTCATCGGTGGTCGTCTTGCATTGAAACTCCTGGATATCGACGCCGAAGTGCGGGCGATCGTACGCAGCGATGTGCAACTGGCCGCAGGCGTCCGGCCGTGCAAGGCCGCCCTGGATGACGTCGAAGGTCTGCGCGAAGCACTCGAGGGTGTCGACGCGGTGGTGCATCTGGCGGGCAGGGTACGCGGCCGCCAATTCGACGACTTTCGTGCCGCCAACGTCGACGCGGTAGCCAACCTCTGCACGGCCATCGATGGGCTGTCGCCGCCGCCGCCATTGTTGCTGGTGTCGAGCCTTGCCGCCCGCCA
The DNA here is from genome assembly GCA_965221465.1 of Candidatus Azophilus sp. Taxonomy (GTDB): domain Bacteria; phylum Pseudomonadota; class Gammaproteobacteria; order Pseudomonadales; family Azotimanducaceae; genus Azophilus. The sequence goes on along the minus strand of OZ244892.1, from coordinate 1,960,890 downwards.
GCCCGAATTGTCGGACTATGCATCGAGCAAGCGGGCCGGAGAGGAAGTTCTCGGCGCCTGGCCGCATCTCGATCACACGGTATTGCGGCCACCCGCCGTCTATGGCCCGGGCGACAGGGAAATGCGTCCCTTGCTGGACTGGATGCGGCGCGGCTTGACGGTCATACCGGGAAACCCGCGCCAGCGGCTGGCATTCCTGCACGTCGACGACTTGGCCGATGCGATCGTCGCCTGGCTGCGCGACCCGTCCCGGTGCCGGCATGGCCGCTTCGAGATCGACGACGGCAGGCCGGACGGTTACGATTGGCCGGCGATCGTTGAAGCCGTGGGAGCGCCACGCAACAGGACGATCGTGGTGCCCGCCGCGCTGCTCGATGGCATGTCCCGAGTGAACCTGGCCGTCTCGAAGGTGTTCGGTTTTGCGCCGATGCTGACGCCGGGCAAGGTTCGGGAACTGACCCTGGATTCATGGGCGAGCGCCGACGGCGTCTTCGGCAGCTTGACGGGTTGGCAGCCTCGCTACGACCTTGCCGGCGGGTTGAAACAGATGTACGACGGTGGTTGAGATGGGCGGCGTGTCGATGTCGCTGATTTTCCCTGTGTGGGTGCGTTGAAAAAGATGTACGACGGTGGCTGAGATGGATTCGATCGAGAAGACCTTGTGTGATTTGCTGAGGCAGACGGTGTCCGTTTCCGGGCCGGTTGCGGCGGAAACCGACCTGCTCGACGGGCTCGCGCTCGCCTCGGCGCAGGTGATGGAGTTCATCATGGAAGTGGAGGACCACTTCGACATCGTCATCGAGCAGGAGGCTCTCGCCGATGTCCGCACCATCGCCCAATTGGCGAATGCGGTGCGCGGAGCCCTGCAATGAAGCTGCTGGAGAAGTTTCGCGAGGTTGCCGAGTTGCGCAACGGTCTCGGCGACATCGACCCGACCGCGGTCGTCATCGAGCGTCTCGATTCGGCGACCGAGGGTACGATCGACGGGCGCCCGACCATCCTTGCCGGCACCAACAACTACCTCGGGCTCACCTTCGACCCGCAAGGTGTCGCCGCCGGTCAGCAAGCCTTGTCCAGTGCAGGAACCGGCACCACCGGGTCGCGCATGGCCAACGGCACCTACGCCGGGCACCGCGCCCTGGAGGCCGAATTGGCCGAGTTCTACGGGTATCCCAACGCCATGGTGTTCTCCACCGGCTATGCCGCCAATATTGGTTCGCTCGCGGCGCTGCTCGGGCCGGAGGACGCCGTGTTGCTCGATGCCGATGCCCACGCAAGCCTGTTCGACGGGTGCCGGCTCGGCCCCGCCAGAGTGTTTACCTTTCGTCACAACGACCCGGAGAGTCTCGACAAGCGTCTGCGCCGGCTCGGCGAGCAGGCCGCCCGTACGCTGGTGGTGATCGAGGGGCTCTACGGTGTACTCGGCGACCGGGCGCCCATTGCCGAGATAGTCGAGATCAAGGCGCGCCACGGCGCCTGCCTGTTCGTCGACGAAGCCCATTCCCTGGGCGTTCTCGGCAAGAAGGGGCTGGGGCTCGCTGAAGAGGCGGGGGTGCTCGGCGAGGTGGACTTCATCGTCGGCACGTTCAGCAAGAGCCTCGGCACCACCGGGGGTTTCTGCGTCAGCCGGCACGAGGAACTGACGCTGTTTCCCTACCGCAGTCGCCCGTACATGTTCACCGCCTCGCCGTCCCCGGCCGTGGTCGAGTGCACGAGATCGGCCCTGCGGGCAATACGCACGCGGCCGGAATTGAAAGAGCGCCTGTGGCAGAACGCGACCAGGCTCCACGAGGGCCTGACCGGGCTTGGCCTGCAAATCGGCGATGCCCCCTCACCGGTTCTGGGTATTCGGCTGGGCGATCGCGACAGCGCGCTTGCCGCCTGGAACGGAATGCTGCGGGAAGGCGTCTACGTCAATCTGATGTTGCCCCCTGCAGCGCCGGCGGGGACTAGCCTGTTGCGCATGAGCGTCAGCGCAGCGCACACCGATGCGCAGATCGACAAGATCGTGCGTGCCGTGCGTCGCGTGGTGGTGGCCTCCGAGCCGAACCGAGGGTAATGCGGCGGCGCTCAGATCGGCGAATGGGCAAGGCGCGCGGGCCAGGCCCTACCTGAACGCCCCCGCGCGGTACAGTCGCCAGACCAACGGCCAGGCGAACAGAAACGGATAGCGTCGCTGGCGCTCGGTGGCTTCGAGGCGCACGCCGGAATGCCGCTCCAGCTTCCACAGCATGTACCCGACCGGGTCCTCGAAGGTCAGAGCTGACTTGAGGAGTCGCGCTGCAGACAGGGCCTTGCCGGCCGCCTGCCGAAGCCGCCAGAGGGCAGGGCGGCCCGGCGCATCCGGCCGTGACTCGAACAGGGCATCGTAGTGGGCGCGATTGGCTGCGTAGATTTCGCGGTACTTGCCGGCCCGCTCGGACCGCAGTTCCGCCGCATAGGTGTGCTTGAACACCGCCTGCCAGTAAGTTTCCGGTGCGGTCAGCGATTCCGGCGACCCCATGGCATCGAGCAGGCGGCGGGCGGACTCGGCGGCAATGTACTCGAGGCGCGCCCGAATCTCTCCGTCGCGGCAGTAGAGCAGGCGGCAGGGCTGCAGGAACCGTGCCCAGAAGTAGGGGTGAAAGTCGCCGCTCACGGCTTTCAGCAATTGGTGGGTCCTGAGCACGCTGACCTTTGCCCGCAGGTCGCCGTGGGTCACGCGGTAGACATTCGGCGGCAGCATGCGGCCGAGCAAGCGATCCAGGCGCGGCGCAGCCGGATACTGCTCGAGGAGCACGTACAGGTCCGGCATCGCCTCGGAATTCCCGCGAAGGTAGGAACCGTACAGCAACACGGCCTCCCGGCTTGCGCCATAGCGTTCCTCGAGGATGGCGAGCAGACCGGCCAGGGCCGGGTCGGCCGACGTTTCGGCAAATGCTGTTCGCGTGAGTTGCTCAGCCATAGGCGCGTCGGGTCGATGAAAACGTCCGGTAGCTTCTCGGGTGCTTGCGCGGGGCATCGTCTTCAGCCAGCCAGGAGGTCAGCGGGCCGCCCGTGATTCGCGCAACAACGGCGTGGGCCAGGCGCCAGAGCATGACGATGCTGGATATCATTGTCCAGAAGGCGACCAGTTCGAAGCCGAGACCGGGCTCGCTCACCAGCCAGCCGATCGTCAGCAGCAGCAGGCAGGGATTGCGGCGGGCCGTAAACAGGCGGAACCAGGCATCGAACGGCCGCCAGGCGAACATGCTGACCGACCCCAGCCCTTCGAAGGCCCCTTCGATGAGGCGCCCGCCGACATAGCCGGCGACGACAAAAGCCATCAGCGTTTCGAACCCGAGGCCGAGATGCGGTTCGAAACCGGTCAGCGACAGCCCCCACAGCCAGTACCAGAATGGCGGATGCAGTATGTCCATGCCGTGATCGAGCCAGTGACCGAATTGGCTCGATTGCACCGTGACCCGGGCGAGCTTGCCGTCCACGGTATCCAGGTAGGTCATGAACCAGCCGAGCAGCAGGCCCCAGAAAAGGAAGCCTTCGTAGAACAGCCAGCAGGTAGCCAGCATCAGGACGAAGCCGGTGCAGGTCACGGCGTTCGGCGTGATGCCCGCGTTGGCGCAGATGCGCACCATGGCCCGGGCGGGTACCGGCCACCACCATTTGGTGATGAAATCGGTAATGCCCTTGTAGGAGATGCCGTACAGGCGGTCTTCCAGTGCATCCGCCGACTCGGCCGTCAGGGGCTCGAGCAGGGGTGGTTCGTTTTTGCGCAGGTCAGCCTCGAAGGCGTCGAGTGCGTCTGCATCGATGGCGGGAATCGAGCAGTCCGGCGCCGGCGGGCCTGCAGAGCGAACGACCTCGAGTGCCGCAGCCGCAAGCGTTCGGTCTACATGGGCCGCTGCCGGGTTGCGTCCGTCCATCAGCAGCCCGTCGTGCCCGAGCAGCCCGTTGAGCGTTCGCAGGTCGTAGACATAGTCGCCCCGCAGAATCAGCACCCGCTCCGTGTCGGGAATCGACGCTTCGTCGTCCGACAAGGCAATATCCCCGATACTGCGGAGCTGGCGCGCGATTCGTTCGTGGCTGGACAGGCCCCACAGCCGTGCTTCCGACCTGCCGACGATCAATGCAGTGGTCATTGCAACTCGAGGAACAAAAGGGGGATTATGTGCCTCCGTATGCGCTTGATCCACATTTCAGACCCTCATTTGACGAGCCTCGAGGGAATTGCCTCCAGGCACTTTGTCGGTAAACGCCGGCTCGGGTACGCTTCCTGGCGCTATCGCAGACGCCATCGGCACCTGCGATCGACCCTGGACGAACTCTGTGCGCGGGCGCTTGCGCTCGACCCGGATGTCATCGTCGTCACCGGTGACCTGGTTCACCTCGGGCTGGCTGCCGAAATCGAGGAAGCGGCGAACTGGCTGCGCACGCTCGGCACACCGGAACGCGTCTTTGTGGTGCCGGGCAATCACGATCTTTACCGCCCGGACTCCTGGGCGGCAGTGCAAGCGCATTGGCGCGACTACCTGCGCCTCGACGCCCTCGCGACAACGGCGAAAACGGCGACAGAAGCGACAGAAGCGACAAGAGTCGGTGAGCATTGCGGGCCGGGTCCGTTTGCCGACGAAGAGCCGGCACATTGGGCCGGCTTCCCAACGCGGTTCGCCATGGATGGCGTGGAAGTGCACGGCCTCAATACCGGCCTGCCGACCCCGATATTCATGGCGAGCGGCGAACTGGGCGAGGGCCAATGCGATCGACTCGACGAGCGGCTCTCCGCTGCTACGAACCGGAACCTCAACGTCCTCGCAATCCATCACCCCCCGGCACCGGCGGTCGTGCCGCGCCGCGCCTCGCTCAACGACATCGAACGCCTCGAGTCCGCGGCACGGAATGCGCATTTCATCGTGCACGGCCACGGCCACTTCAACCGCTGCTATCGCTTCGGCAACTTGCCGGTCTTCGCCACGGGCTCCGCCTCGAAGTCGGACGCCCCGTTCCGTTGCTTCGATTTCTCGAGAGAGAATCACGGCTGGCGCGTCGAAATGCGCCTCCATACCCGAACCCCCAACGGATTCTCCATCACCGAATCCCGATCGCTCGACTTCAACGACGAAAGGCCCCCGAACGAAACCGTTCAAACGAAGCAGCACTGAGAGTTTCACACCGGTTCGCGGAGCCGGATCGAAGAAACGGTTCCTCACGTTAACGAATTCAATAAAATCAATCGCTTGGAAAAGTGCTCCGTGATAGAGACATGCCAGCGTCCAACGCTGCGTCGTCAGCGGTTCCTGAACAACAACCCCACCGCCACCGCGAGCGCCAGCAGATCCGGCATCAGGCTGGTGGGCCCGGCCGGCAGACGATAGAGCAGCCCCACCTGGGTGATGGTCCGTTCCACCAGGAAAAAAACGATGCCCACCCCACCCCCCAGGGCCAGCCTGGCGCCAAGGGAAACCACACGGGTAGACCCGGTCACGAAGGGAATCCCCAGAAGCGCCATGGCGACGAGCCCGAGAGGCAGGCTCAACTGGTGCCACAGCAGCAACTGGTAACGATGGGCATCGAGTTCGTTGTCCCGCAGGTAGCCGATATAGTCGGCAAGATCGGTAGGCGCCAGCGCGTGGTCGGCCTGAACGAACGCCGCGAGTTGCTCGGCGCCGATGCGGTTTTTCCAGGCCAGCCTGTCGGTATGGCTGCGGACGGCTCCGGCGCTTTCGAGGTGGGTCACGGATACGTCGTGCAGCAGCCATTCGTTGGCCCCGACGATGTCGGCGCTGGCCGCGCGGGTCAGGCTGAGGAAGGCGCCCCGGGTATCGAACGCGTAGATTTCGATGTCCAGGGGTACCGTGCCGTAGCGGACGTTGCCGACGCGCACGAGGCTCGACCCGCTTCGGGTCCAGTGTTCGCCGTCCTGAACGGTCGTGTTCGCAATGGCTTGTGCGCGCAAGCCCGCGGAACGGCGCTCGAAATCGGGAATCACGAACTGCTGCAGCGCGGCCACGGATACGATGATGACCGCCAGCAGCATGGCGAGAGGCCGTGCCAGCGTGCCGAACCCTGTGCCGCCGGCCCGCATGGCGGTTATTTCCGACTGGTTGGCCAGCGCGCCCAGACCCACCACGGTGCCGAGCAGGCAGGCGACGGGCAGTACATCGATGCCGATGCGCGGCAGGGAAAACGCCACGATGCGCAGGGCATCCAGGCTGCTGAACGTGCCCTTGCCCACATCCTCGAGTTGTTCGGCCAACTCGACGAAACCGAACAGTCCGAGCAGGCCCAGCAGCACGGGGCTGCCTCCCCGCATCAAGGAGAGGAACAGGTAGCGGTCGAGCAGTGACACGCAGCCGCCCCGCCGTCAGGCCACCCGGCGAGACGCCAGCATGCCGACGCCTACGAAGGCGGCGAGCCCGAGCGGCGCCCACCAGAGGTGTTGCAGCGTTCCTTGTTCGACACCGGACCGGGCGATGCCGATGAAATTGAAATAGACCGCATAGAGTGCAACCGCCAGCAATACCCGTCCGTAGCGCCCCCCGCGCGGCCGCGTGCGACCGAGCGGCACGGCAATCAGCGCCAGCAGTACCGTCGATACCGAGGTGGACAGCCGCCATTGCAGTTCCGCGCGGTCTTCGGACTTGTTCGAACTCATCAGTTCGGCGGTGGCGGTCGCTTTCGGCCGGTAGCCGACCGGGTCGGGCATTAGAATGGGCGTCCAGATCGCAAGGGTGCCGAAGCGGCCGATCAGGTCCGGAGCGTCGGCGGTCTGCCGGAAGACGGCCGCGTCGTCGAGTTCCAGCCGGTGCGCCTCCGGCTTCGCGTAAGCCTCGAGGCGTCCCCGGATTCCCGAGATCACCTCCAATCCCGACTCATCGCGGGAGCGAATGAAGAGCCCGGCGAATTCTCCGCTTCCGGCATCTCTCGATTCGAGAAAGACCATGCGGCCTTCGTCGCCGTACAGATGGAATTTCCCGGGCGCGATGTCTTCCAGTTCTGCCGATGCCTCGGCGTCGGCGCGAAACTCGTAGAGCCGCTCGTAGGCCCAGGGACGGACAAACAGCGAGAGCAGCCCAACGATTATCGCGACGGTCAGCGACAGCCAGACAACCGGTGCGACGATGCGCCCTTCGCCGATGCCGCCGGCCTTCAGGGCCGTGATTTCGAAATCGGAGTAGAACCGGCCGATGGTGACGATCATGCCCACGTACAGGGCGATGGGAATCAGCACCTCGAGGGCGATCAGGACCTTGAGTGCGGTCAACGTCGATACGGCCGAAGCGCTGAGCGCGCCCTCGTTTGCGTCCGCGAGAAAGCGCGTTAGGCTGTAAGCCATGAAAACACCCACCAACAGCACCACGACCGCGATGAGGGGTTTGCTCACCTCGCGGACCAGGTACCGGTGCACGATCATCGGCACGGCCTTGCGTTGGTCGCTGTTGTCATGGGTGCTCGCAGCGTCGACCTCGATGGCGGCGGCGGATGCCTCGCCCGGGAGCGAAGGAGCCCCCATAGTAATTCGGGCCGACCGGGCCTGGGAAGGGGATGACGGCGAGGTCCTTTATCTGCAGGGCGGGTTCGAAATGAGCTCGGCCGACTGGCAGGTCACCGCGGACGATGCCGAGGTTCATGGGCCGGTGGAGGATCCCGAACGCGTGGTGGTCACCGGGGCGCCTGCTCGCATTTCGTTCGACAACGAGGGATCCACCATCACCGGTGAGGGAGCACGCATCGTCTACCGTTACCGGGAAGAAGTGATCGAACTCTACGATGACGCCCGGCTCGAAGGCGAAGAGGTGTCCCTGTCCAGTTCCGCGATCGTCTACGACCTGAGGAACGAGCGCCTTCGCTCGAGCGGTGCCGACGGCGTGGAAGTCATCGTCCGGCGCAACGACGGCGACTGAACGGAATTCAGCCGCTGGCGTCCGCGCTGAGTTGCACGCCGGTCTTCCACCAGCCGGGAACGGTGACGCCGGCGTAGTCCAGATCGTTGCGATCGTCGATTTCGCACCAGCCATGTCCCGCGGTGCCGACGGTTCCCACCAGTCCCTGGCGGGCCAGCCGGTCCACCGCCGACAGGTACCAGCGCTTCAGCGTCGATTCTTCCAGCATCATCGATTCGAGCTGAGTGCGAAAGAGGCCGACGCCGGCGCCGCGAAAGCGAATCATGCCGATGGATTCGCCGTCGACCCGAGCGACGGGGATTTTCTTGTCGACGCGCCTGAGCGTGCCGTCCTCGACGATGACCTTCATGTCATCGTCGTCGTACTCGCTCTTCTCGTTGGTGACGAGGGTGATGTCGTGGCGGTCGGGATTGTCGACCAGGCGTCGGAACACCTCCGGCTCGAACATCGTGTCGCCGTTGATCAGCACGAAGGGATCGGTCATTTCGTGACGCACGATCCAGCAGGTGCCCAGGTTGTCGCAATGCGCGAAAAAAGGATTGTGGGCAATGCGCACGGGCAAGGTGCGAAATCCGTGAACGATGTTGCGGACCACGGTGTGCTGAAACCCCGTGGCGACCACCACTTCACTGGCCCCCGCCACGGCCAGGGACTCCAGTTGCCATTCCAGCGCCGTCTTTTCTCCGAGCATCAGGGCGCATTTCGGCTTGTCCTCGGTGAGTGGGAGCAGGCGCTTGCCCTGGCCTGCGCAGAGGAGAATCACCTTCATGTGCGGTCACCGTGCATTGGGGATCGGTTACGAAGCGGAGCGGGCCGCGACCTTACGCGAAACGAGGTGGTCCTTCAATCGGTGCGCCAGCGCCAGGATGGTCAGGGTCGGGTTCGCCCAGCCGCTCGTGGCGAACACGGAACTGCCGGCGACGAACAGGTCGCGGTAACCGTGCACGCGGCAGTTCCGGTCGACGACGCCTGCTGTCGCATCGTCGCTCATGCGCGTTGTCCCCATGTGGTGATAACCGCCGATCGGGTGGTTGCCGACCGTGGGGTCGACCGGCCAGGCCAACGTACCGTCGTAAAGCCAGGGTTCGGGCTCGAAGCGGCCCAGGCACAGCCGGACCAGTTCGGCATCCAGGGTTTCGGCTATCCGGCGCAGGGTGTGCTTGTCCAGTTCGGTGAATTGCCAATCGAGATCGGCGCGGGGCAGGCCCAGGGCGTCCCTCTTGTCCGAGAGCAGCACCCGGCTGTCGGGGTTTGGCGCCTGTTCGGCGCGGATCATGACGTTGAGACGCCGGTCGGGCAGGGCGGCCAGACCGCGCGTGACGGGGATGGCCAGATACCGGTGGTAAAAGGTGGCGAGGCCCCGGTACACGTGCCAGAGGTGGCGGTTCCTGCGATTCGGCTCCAGCTGGTGTTTGAGATTCTGGTACATGCGTTGCACCACCGGCATTCCCCTCCCGGGGGCCCGTTGCCACTTGAACGTCATCGATGTGTTCAGGATGCCGAGGTCGCGTTGCAGCGCCGGGGCGGGCGTCAGCACCGGTGCAATGGGCACCCGGTTCGATGGTCCGCCGACTCCGCCCGACTCGGATTTCGGAAAGCGTTTGCGGAACCGGTTCCAGAGATCGAATGCCCAGTCCGAGTGCAGGCGTCCCAGGCGGCCCTGGGGATGTTCCATGAAAAATCGGCCGACCCGGTCGTGGCGGTTGCCGATGCCCCGGGTTTCCACATCCCTCGATGCCAGCATCAGCCTGGCGTTCTCGATGCCGCCGCAGGCGAGCACGTAGGCGCGTGCACGGACCCTGGCTTGCCGGCCACCCAGGCTTTCGACCCGCAGGTGATCCAGGCGTTCGGCGTTTGCCGCGGCCTGCAGGTGCGTGGCGTTGGCGTGAATCAGGATGCGCACGTTCGGGCTTTCCAGAAGGTCTCTTGCGCGACGTGCGCTGAAGCGCTCCCGAACATCGTCGAAGCGCCAGAAGGGCGTGACGAATCGCGTGCGGTCGAAAGGCGGCGGCTCGACGGCCAGGGTTTGCCACAGTGCATCCCCATAGTCGAATTGGCCGATCTCGAGATCCCGGTGCGCGGCCCGGTAGCCGTCGGCCAGGTCCTCCCTGGCGATCGGCCAGCCGCTGTGGGGAATCCAGTCACGCGATTCGAAGTCGATGTTGTCCAGGGGTGCGCAGCGGCCGCCCCAGATGCCGGTCGTTCCGCCGAAAAAGCGCAGGCGGCTGTGGTCCAGGTCGTAGTAGGGCATGCCCACGTTCTCGCCGACGCCGAGGGATTGGGTTACCGGGTCGTGATCGAATCCGCCGCTTTCCACGAGGCAGACATCCACCCCGTGGGCTGCCAGTCCCCGGGCCAGAGTGACCCCGGCCGCACCGGCGCCGACGATACAGACGCCTGCTTGCAGAACCGGGCCGATGTCTGCGTCGGCGAAATCAATCAGCATCCCGGCCGACCCGCTGGTTCCAGCGCTTCAGATTTTCGAGCGGGCGGCGAACGTAGGCACTGGCTCGGAGCAGCCCAAGCAGTGCATCGCGGCAGGGCCCTGCAATCCGATCGAGGGGACGATCGAGGTCGATGAACAGCACCACACGGGATTCCGGCGTGGCGTTTCGAACTTCGTGCTCGAAGGTGTCGTCGAAACAGAGGCACTTGCCCTCGACCCAATGGCGAATTTCGTTGTCCACGCGGATCCAGCATTGCTCTGCCTCGGCCGGAATGACGAGCCCGAGGTGGCAGCGCACCACGGCCTTGGTCGGGCCCCGGTGCGGCGGTATGTGGTAGCCGGGCGCCAGTATCGAGAACCAGGCATTCTGCAGCTGGGGCAGCTTGTCGAGGATTCCCGCCGTCTGCGGACAGGCGCGGCAGTTCTCGTCGATACGCTTTCCGAATACGTAGAAGACGTAGGTTTTCCAGTTGTCGCCGTGGGAAATGCGCACCTGGTCGGGGGACATTTCGTGAAACGTGGGAATGTCCTCGGGGCGCTGCAGCACGCCTTGCAGCTCGTCTCGAACGATCTCCCAGCCGGCTTCCAGCGCTCGCACCTGGGGAAAGTCGCCGGCCGGGAGGAACGGCGTTGTCGGCGCCAGCGAGTGGCGTGCGAGAAAGCGATCTACCGCTCTCAGAAATGCCTTTCCGAGGCGCACGCCGGGTCTCGGTTTCGGCTTGTCCGTCAACATGCCAGAACCTTTTCGGCGAGGGCGAGATCTTCGATGGAATCGATATCGACGGCCGCCGCTGCGTCCTCGACTTCCACCCAGGCGACGGAGCACCCGGCTGCTCGCGACAGGGCGGCAAAGGCAGCTGCCATGGGCAGCCTGCCGATGAGGTAACGCAGCAGGTTGCCCGCTCCGAGCCGTCGGGCAATGCGCCAGGGACGCTTGCGGTCGCGCTGCACCGTCGACCAGAATCGAATCGCGCCGAGCGCTTCGCGGTTCCTGAGCAGAAACAGGTTGGTGCCGCACCAGTTTCCCTCGAGGAAGCTGAGCCGCGTGCGCCGCGAGCCGGGAAAGCGCAACATGACCCGCTCGTGTGGCGCCAGGCCCACCACCGCTCCGGCATCGCGGGCAACGGCGGCGGCCAGGAACTGTTCCACCGTGGCGGGCGTCAACAGTGCGTGATCGCCGGTCGTAAGAAGCACCGGGTAGTTGTCGAGCGTATCCAGGGCGCGAATCGTGCTTTCGGCCGGCCCGCACTCGGGCTCGAGCCACCGGTAATCGCCCTGCTCGAAGAGGTTGTCGAGTACAGCGCTTTCCCGACACACCTGAGCATCCGGCCCGACGACGAGGCCACCTTCGATCGCGTCGGTTGCTCGCAGCGTATCGATGACGCGGCAGATGCTCGGACGTCCGGCCACGCTGGCCAGAATCGCCGCCGGCACGTCGGTCGCACTCGCCAGCGGGCTGCCTCCGGGACGTTCGCCGGCGAGCACTATGGCTTTCATGGAAAACTCTCCCAGCGGTTGTCAGATGTTCCTTGCGCGTCGTCGTCCCGGCGTGCGGGGTTCGGGACTCGCATGGAAAAACTCTCCCAGCGAGCCTTTGTTGCTTTCACGTCCGCGGCCCGGTGTGCCGGGGTGGGATCTTTCATGAGGTGGTCAGGCTCTTTTCGTAGAGGCGGTAGCGCTTGGTGACGGTGCCGCCGAGCCGTTCGAGAATGCTGCGCATGCCGGCATTGTCGGCGAGAATCCAGGAGAGTTCGCCATGGGCAACGCCCCGGCGTTGCGTCGGGCCGTCGAGGTGTTGAATCAGGGTGATGGCAATGCCCGGACCGAACGCGGTGTCGTGCAGGTCTTTGCGCACGCCCATCAGCGGAACCCGGACGGTGGTTGGAAACCGCACCTTCAGCCGCCAGAGCAGCTTCGCCCAGCCCGTCGGGAACAGACGCCCATCGAGATCCCGAATCGCTTCGTTGATGTCCGGCAGCACGACGATGAAACCCGCCGGCTCACCGTCGAGTTCGGCGACCCCGATAAAATCCCTGGGAACCACGTGCAGCAGCATGTTGCCGAGCGCCCTGAATTCGGCCTCGGTAAAGGGCACGAAACCCCAGTTTTCCGACCAGCCGTCGTTGAACAGGCAGCGCAGCGCTTCGAGTTCGCCGGACTTGTCGGCGCGATTGAACGGGCGCATGACCAGCCGCCCGGCAAGGCGATTGCGCAGCCGTCGAATGCTCTTGGGTTCGTCGTACCCGGGTTGCATGCGGTAGGCCAGCAACTCCTGGCAGGGGCGGAAGCCCAGTGTCTCCAGATGACCGTGATAGTACGGGCGCGCATGGCCCATCATGAATGCGGGCCGGGTGTCGTATCCCTCGCAGAGCAGCCCCGGCTCCTGGTTCAGGGTCAGGTTCAGCGGGCCGAGCACAGTGCGCATTCCCCGCGCTCGCAACCATCCTTCGGCGGCGGCGGTGAGTCTGTCGAAAATCTCGATATCGTCCGCGCCCTCGATCATGCCGAAAAATCCCTGGTCCGGGTCGTTGTGCTCGAGGTGCAGGGCGTCAATCTGCGCGGTAATGCGGCCGACCGGTTTGCCGTCGCGGAAGGCGATCCAGGCTTGCCAGTCGAGGTGTTGGAAGACGGGCTCGCTTGGCGAGAAGGCCATCAGGCGTTCCACGATCAGCGGCGGCACCCAGGCCGGATCGTTGCGGTAGACGGCCCAGGGAACCTTGACGAACTGCTTCAGCATGCGCCTTCCGGACACCGGACGAACTTCGATCATTGCCAATGGTTCCGCGGATTCGCGTGGGACGCCGCAGCGCATGCGTTGTGTGGACGGGTCTTCATGCGCAGCATTCTATAATGACTCGAGGTCGCCCCGACCGACCCATGACCGGGTAGAATGCCGGTTGTCGTCGATTGCGGATGAGAGAAAGGATAGCGGCATGGATTCGGCGAGCAACAACGACTGGCGGGTGACGAAGATAGCCAGCGCCATAGGCGCCGAGGTGCGGGGCGTGAATCTGGCGGATACCGAGCCCGGAGAGACCGAGCGGATCAAGGAACTGCTGCTCGAGCATCTGGTTCTGTTCTTTCCCGGCCAGGTCCTGAGCGTGGACGAACACCTGACGTTCGGGCGCCGGTTCGGCCCTCTCGAAGGGCATCCCAACCTCAAGAACCCCTATACCGACAACGACGAGATATTCGAGCTTGCCGCCAGTCACGGCGGCGTTGCGGACGAGTGGCACACGGATCTCACCTTTCAGGAACAGCCGGCGCTCATGTCGATCCTGCACATGGTCAAGTGCCCCCAAACCGGTGGCGATACGCTCTGGGCCAGCCTCTATGCGGCCTATGAAGGCCTCTCCGCACCGCTCCGTGAACTCTGCGAAGGGCTGTCGGCGCTGCACGATGCCCAGCCCCACAACCGAGCGGATCTGATGACCGTGCACCCGGTGGTGCGCGTACACCCCGAGACCGGACGCAAGGCCCTCTACGTGAACGAGCACTTCACGCGGCGGATCGTCGAGATGCACCCGGGGGAGAGCGATGCGTTGCTCCGCTACCTGACGAACTGGGTGAAAAGCCCGCAATTTACGGTGCGATACCGCTGGTCGAAAGGGACGGTTGCAATCTGGGACAACCGCTGCACCCAGCACGCGGTGCTGAACGACTTCACCGACGAGCGCATCGTGCAGCGGGTGACGGTGATCGGTGATCGGGTCGAGGGCGCTCCACCCCGCTGGCAACCCGCCGTTGGGGACAGCCGTCTGTCGGCGGCCAGCCGGCACGACCGGCAACTCTACGGGTTTCTGAAGGCCCGGGCGCAGCGCGAGGAGGTAGCGGAAGCGGAATGAACCAACTGGCCCGCATCCGTCACCAACTTCCTGCTGCGGATGCCGATGCACTCGCGTAAGCGCCTCGATGCCCTCGCGACCAAAGCTGGTGATGGATGCGAGTCTCAAACCCGGCGCGCCGGGACGAGGACGTGAAAGCAACAAAGGCTCGCTGGGAGAGAACCGGTGTACGGTGCGTGTATCCGGCGCTGTTGAGGCTCATGCTTGCGCCCATCGTCGCGGTAAGCACCTCCGCCTGGTGCGCCGGATGCACGTACCGTATACCGGTTCTCGGCGCCGGATCGAAGCCACGGCTCTCCGCGTCAGTGAGTGCTTTAAAATCAATAACTTGAAAATTTGTTTCATGCGAGTTAGTGCTCCTGGCCGGTTGCGCCCGGCGACCGCCCGGCCGATGACCCGCGGCATCGCCGCGTTGGCCGCATGTGTCTGATTCTCGTTGCTTACCGCCTGACGCCGGGGCAGCCTCTGATCGTCGCCGCCAACCGGGACGAGTTCTACGCCCGTCCGAGCGCGGCTGCACACTGGTGGGACGACGCCCCGGGTTTGCTGGCCGGACGCGACCTGCAGGCCGGCGGCACCTGGTTGGGCGTGCAGGCCAATGGCCGCTTCGCCGCGGTGACCAATTTCACCGACCCCGGCCGGCCGCCGCCGCCATGCTCCCGCGGCGCACTGGTGGCGGACTTTCTGCGCGGCGCGCAAACCAGCCTGGACTATGCAGCGGGCATCCGAGGCGAGCAGTATCAAGGCTTCAACCTGCTGCTCTGGGATGGCCAAACGCTGGCCTGCGCCTCCAATCGAGTCGCGACGCAGACGCTCGAACCCGGATGCTACGCCCTGACCAACGCCAGGCTCGGCGCCCGCTGGCCTAAGGCGGTGGACGGCGTCGCCCGGCTGCGCCAGTGCGTGCAGGCGGGAACGGATCCGGACGGATTGATCGCCCTGCTGCGTGACGATCGACTCCCCGCAAGCCATGCCGGGGCCGCTCTGTCAGAAACCGCGGAATCGCGCGATACCCCCTGCTTCATCCGAGGTGACGTCTACGGCACCCGAGCCAGCACCGCTGTCATCTACGCCGAGGACGGCGGCATCGGCATGGTGGAGCAAGGCTACGGCCCGCAAGGCGTATTGGGCGACCGGCACGACTTTCGCATCGATGTGAACGTTGCGGACCCGCACCCCCTGGGTCGGCGTCAGGGTTACGACCGCGACCACATCGGGGAGTCGATCGCGCAGATCGAGGGCGAACTGCCAATCGCCCCCTGACAAATCACCATTGAAGTTCTACCTGGAGGTCAATCGCGAATGAGCACATCTTCAAACTGGGCCGGTTTCAGCTGGGAAGACCCCTTCCTTTTCGAGCAGATGCTCACCGAAGAAGAGCGCATGGTGCGTGAAACCGCACGCCAGTATGCACAGGAAAAACTGCAACCGCGGGTCACCGGCATGTACCGGGAAGAGGGGGTGGACACATCCATCTTCCGCGAAATGGGCGAGTTGGGTCTGCTCGGCCCCATGTTGACGGGATATGGTTGTGCCGGTATCAACTACACCTCCTACGGGCTGATCGCCCGGGAAGTGGAACGCGTGGATTCGGGCTTTCGCTCCATGATGAGCGTGCAATCGAGCCTGGTGATGTACCCCATTCATACCTATGGTTCAGAAGCCCAGAAGGAAAAATACCTGCCCAGGCTGGCCACCGGTGAATACATCGGCTGTTTTGGTTTGACCGAACCCGATCACGGTTCCGACCCTGGCGGCATGCGTACCCGTGCCCGTACTGTAGATGGCGGCTACAGCCTCAGCGGCTCCAAAATGTGGATCTCCAATTCTCCGATTGCCGATGTGTTTGTCGTCTGGGCCAAGACCGATGACGATGTCATTCGCGGCTTTATCCTGGAAAAAGGCATGCAAAACCTGAGCGCGCCGAAGATCGAAGGCAAGTTGTCCCTGCGCGCATCCATTACGGGTGAAGTGGTCATGGACGAAACATTTGTACCGGAAGAGAACCTGATGCCGGGCGTGAGAGGTTTGAAAGGCCCCATGGGCTGCCTCAACAGTGCCCGTCTGGGAATATCCTGGGGTGCGCTGGGTGCCGGTGAAGCCTGTTGGCACGCCGCCCGTCAGTACGTAATGGATCGCGAGCAGTTCAACCGGCCGCTGGCGGCCAACCAACTGGTCCAGAAAAAACTGGCGGATATGCAAACCGAGTTGAATCTGGCCCTGTTGGGCTGCCTGCAGGCCACTCGCCTGAAAGACAAGGGCCAGCTGGCGCCGGAGACGATTTCTCTACTGAAGCGCAATTCCTGTATCAAGGCGCTGGATGTAGCCCGCGAAGCCCGTGACATGCACGGCGGTAATGGCATTTCCGACGAGTACCCGGTGATGCGCCACATGATCAACCTGGAGACCGTGAAGACCTACGAAGGCACCAACGACATTCATGCCTTGATACTTGGACGCGCTCAGACAGGATTGCAGGCCTTCTATTGAGGTATCGCGAAAACCCGGTTTTCCATTGAATCGGCAGACGCCAGCACGCATCGATCGAGCTTGCGATGAGGACTGAAGCATCTCCATTTGCGAGGGTATCCCCTCGGCTCCCCGGATGAAGGCTCCCTCCGGCCGATATGACATACTGTCGGGTGTGCCCGGGTCGGCCTCCGGTTCGCATAGCCACTCAGGACGGCGCCTCGGCGCTCTCGCGACGAAAGTTGGTGACGGATGCGGGCTAACGCTTCCTTGGCGGCAGCGTTTCGGAAGAGCGACGATCGCGACGGTCGACTGCCTCAGGCGTATGGTTCATCCATCGGGACAAACTCGGTTTCCTCGAGGGCAGCTTCGGTCCAGGCTCGCATGGCGCGGGTGTCGAGCAGGGCCTCCTGGTAGGCTTTCGCGTCACCCTCGATGTTGACGCCGTAGGTCACGAAACGGGACGCCACCGGGGTGAAGAAGGCGTCGGCCGCCGAAAAGTCACCGAACAGAAATGGGCCACCCGCGCCGTATTCGGCTCGAGTGCGGGTCCATTGGTCGCAGAGGCGGTCGATATCGCGCGCGACCTCCGGGTTCATGCCCTTGCCGGGATGGCGGCTGCGGATGTTCATGGGCATGGCGGTGCGCAAAGCCGAGCAACCGGCGTGGAAGTCGGCTGCCAGAGATCGCGCCCGTGCGCGGCCGTGCGGGTCCGCCGGCCAGATGCCGGCCTCGGGGTGCAGTTCGTGCAGGCGCTCGAGAATGGCGATGCTGTCGAATGTGGCGAAACCCTCGCCCGGTTCCCCCTCCCAAAGCACCGGCACCAGGCGGGTGGGCGAGAGCGTGTCGATGTTGTGCGCCCAATCTTCGGAATCGAACTTCACCAGGCGTTCGTTGAAAGCGATGCCCAACTCCGTCATCGCCAGCCAGGGGCGCAACGACCAGGAGGAGTAATTCTTGTTGGCGATGACGAGGGTGAGTGGTGATGCGTTCACGGTCAGTTTAGCGCCACTTCGAACAGTTTTTCGTAGTCGGCCGCCGAACAGGGGCGCGGGTTCGTATACGTGCAGATGTCCTTGGCCGCATGTTCGGCAAGAGAAGGAATCGAATCGCCTCGAACCCCCATTTCACCGAGGTTGCGCGGCAAGCCCAGGTCTACATTGAGCTTTCGAATGGCCTCGGCGGGGTCTGCATCCGCATCGATACCCATGGCTTCATTGAGCCGCGAGTACTTCTCGTCGACGTGATCTCGATTGTAGTCGAGGATTGTCGGCAGCAGCACCGCATTGAGGGTGCCGTGGTGAAGCTTCAAGGTCTGGTCGGCGCCGCAGGCATGGCTCATGGAATGAACGGCGCCGAGGCCCTTGCTGAACGCCATGGCGCCCTCGGTCGCAGCCATCATCATTTGCCAGCGAGCATCCTGATCGCTTCCGTCACGTACGGCACGAAGCAGGTGTGCCTCCCGGATGCCGCGCTCGATTCCGTCACAGGCCACTGCTTCGGCCGGCGGGTTCACCGGGGATGCCAGCAATGCCTCGATGCAATGCGTCATCGCGTCCATTCCGGTTGCGGCAGTCAGCAGCGGGGGCAGGCCCGCGGTCAGGGCCGGGTCGCAGATTGCGGTGCGGGGAACGAGGTGGCGGCTTATCAGCAGGAGTTTCTCGCCGGTGTCCATGATGATGACGGACCCGCTCGAAACTTCACTGCCGGTGCCGGCCGTGGTCGGGATGGCAACCAGTGGCGCAACGGGGCCGATTTTCGGAGTGCCGCCCAGCCCGGCGGTATAGCCGAGCAAATCGCCATCGTGGGTCACCGTCAGCGCCACGGCCTTGGCAAGGTCCATGGAAGAGCCGCCGCCGAACGCGACCACACCATCGCATTCGGCTTCACCGTACAGCGCCGCTGCCGCCTCGACGGCCGCCTCCGTTGGATTGGCCGGCGTCTGGTCGAAGACCGTGGTGGCGCAATCGTTGCCGAGCTGCTCGACCAGTTCGGTGACCATGCCAAGCTCCGCCAGGCCGCGGTCGGTGCAGAGCAGCGGCCGTCGAATGCCATGCTGGTCGAGCACATTCCCGAGTTGCCGGCTCGCGCCATGGTCGAAAATCGTGTGTGTCATGAACGTCAGTGTGGCCACAACCTGTACCTCGGTGCTGCAAGTGGATCAGGTCTCGTTATAGTGCAACATGGCATCAATTCCAAATAAGGTTCGAATACGACGATGTTGACAGCAACAGAGATCTACCCGTTGACCACGGCCCTGACCATCGTGTTGTGGGCAGAGGTCGTCATTTATCTGGGAACGGGGTTGTACGAAGTCTTCGACGATTACTATTACAAACCGCCCAAGTGGGTATTTGTCGATGGGCGTCTGAACACGTACATCTGGTTCCGCGACAAGAAAGGCCACAAGATGCATGCGTCGCTGGCCATGGTATTGGGGTTGATTGCGCTCAATGGTGTGCTGGAAGGGGCGGTTTTTCGCTTCGAGATAGAACTGATTTTCATCAGCCTGGCGCTGCTCAACCTCAGCATCTGGTGCATGGCGCCGCCGTGCAAGTCGTTGGCACTCAAAATGCTGCCGGTCGCGCCCGAATTTCATTTGCAGTACATCTCCTTCATTTTCTTCGCCGATCTGATCCGGCTCGAGGTTCTGGGGCTCTGCATCCTGTTCAATCTGTGGGGCATGTTCGTGTTCTTTCGCAGAACGCCGAACCTTGCAGAAGCACCACAGACCTATGAATCGTTGCGAGAGGCCATGGTCGAAGCCGGCGCAGGATCGGACCTGACGCTGTGGGACAGGGTCGCCGGTTACAAGGGCAGCGAAAGACCGAGCGCAACCTGATTGGAGGGCGCATCCTTCCGTACCCGATCCGGGGCGATAACGCCAATGACCTGTCCGGTTCATTCCCGGTTCTCCGCCTTCCGCCCCAGCGCTGCTGCCGGGGCGGAAGGGAGAGCTTGCCTGCGCCCGCACTGGCGCGGGCCGGCACGAGTCGATCTTGGCGTCTGCGCCTCCCGTGATGAGATGTGCCGGTGAGATGGGCTACATTAGGCGGTCAATCGCAAGGCCCGGAGGCCCCATGAGCATCAAACCCATATTCGAACGGGTCGACGAGATCCGGCGCCATCTCGAAAACCTCTCCATCGAACAGTTGAAAGACGAGATGTCGTCGCGGGACGACCTGTTGCTCATCGATATTCGCGAACTGCAGGAGAACGTCGATCTCGGCACCATTCCCGGCGCGCGGCATGCACCGCGGGGCATGCTGGAGTTCTGGGCGGACCCGGCAAGCCCCTATTACCGGGATTACTTCAGCGAGGACAGGCGTATCGTGCTGTTCTGCGCCGGGGGCGGACGCTCTGCACTGGCGGCCAAGGCCCTGAAGGACATGGGCTATCCGGACGTGGCCCACCTGGCCCCGGGATTCAACGGCTGGGCCAAGGCGGGTGAAGCCATTGAGGAAACGGCATCCGCCAGTCGCTGGATGCGCAAGCCTTCCAACTGAAACTGTCGCCGTGCTGACCGAAGCAGAACCGGATCAGGAACGCGGAACAGGATGCAGCGTCCATGGAACGAGTTTTCAAGTGATTGGTTTCATTGAATTCGGCAACGTTGGAAATCGTTGCTTCGATCCGACGCCGAGTGCACGTATAGCGTACGCGCATCCGAAAAGGCGAATGGCTCGCCAAGTCGGGTGCGCTTGCGTGAGAGCGCGGGACCATGGGGCCGGAGCTTAGCCCGCCGGTCACCGACCTGGTGCTGGTCGGCGGCGGTCACAGCCATGTGCAGGTGCTGAAAGCGCTGGGTATGGCGCCGCTCGATGGGGTGCGTGTGACCGTCGTCGCCCGGGAGGCACACACCCCTTATTCCGGCATGCTGCCGGGATTCATTGCGGGCCACTACGAGTGGGACGACATCCATATCGATCTCGGCCCGCTCTGCCGCTTTGCCGGCGCCCGGCTGATTGTCGATGCGGTTACCGAACTCGACCTGGAGAACAACGCGGTTCATTGCGCGAATCGCCCACCCGTGCGCTTCGATACGCTCTCGATCAACTGCGGGGCGGTCCCGGAGGCGTTCGGTGCGTCCGGGGTGCCGGTCAAGCCCATCGGGCGTTTCCTGCCCGAATGGCAGAGGTTTCGCGAAACGGCCCGGCCGGGGATGAGGATACTGTTCGTGGGTGGGGGCGCCGGCGGTGTGGAGTTGGCGCTGGCTGCCCGCAACGCCCTGCCGAAAGGTGTCGAGATTGGCATCGTCACCGCTGAGTTGCTGCCCGGTCACGGCCGGCGGGCGCGGCGCATGCTGGCGGATGAATTGGGCAAGGCGGGCGTCGAACTGCGGTTCGGGTCGGTTGCGGCGGCGCGCGAAGATGAACTCGCCCTTGCAGACGGAACCGCCCTGGCATTCGACCGGTTGTTCTGGGTCACCGGTGTGGAGGCTCCGGGCTGGGTCCGGGAAAGCGCGCTGGCGGCGGATGCCCGGGGCTTTGCGCGGGTGGACGCCTGCCTGCGCTCGCTCTCGCATCCCCGGGTGTTCGTTTCCGGCGACGTGGCCTGCCTCGACGGGCAGGAGCGGCCCAAGTCGGGGGTGATCGCGGTGCGGGCCGGGCCGGTTCTCGCTGCCAATCTGCGCCGCGCCTTGGAGGGCCGCCGGCTGCGGCGGTTCCGACCGCAGAAGCGTTTTCTCAGCATTGTCGGTACGGGCGATGGGCGGGCCGTTGCAGCGAGGTCCGGTGTGGCCCGGCTGTCTCACCGGCATGCTGCTGCGGCCGTCGATGCACTTGGCACCGCTGGCCATATTCCTTCGAGTGGCCTGGACGAATCGTCGAGTGCGCCGGGGGCCCCCTCCGGTTCGGACGGCCAGGCGGGAGGGCGCCGTTTCCTCCAGCGACGAATCCGCAACGCCCCTGCAACGAGAATTGCCGAAATATTCGGGCCTGCGGTGCGCGGAGTGTGGGTCTGGCGTTGGAAAGAGCGAATCGACCGTCGCTTCATGGAGCGCTTTCAGAAGCTGCCCGACATGCCGGGCGCCTCGACGGCCAGCAATCCGGCAAGCAATAGCGACCAACAGGGGGGTTCCCCGTTCGACCCGATGCGTTGCGGCGGTTGCGGCGCAAAACTGGCAGCCGGACCCTTGCACCGGGTTCTCTCCCGCCTGCCGCAACAGCAACATGCCGACCTGCTTCAAGGTATCGGCGACGATGCCGCAGTGCTGCGTGGCCAGCCCGAGCCCCTGCTGCTGACCCTCGATGGATTTCGGAGCCTGGTGGACGACCCGTACCTGTTCGGGCGCATTACCGCTCATCACAGCCTGAACGACATCTATGCCATGGGCGCCGTCCCCACCAGCGCCCTGGCCATCGCCACCGTGCCGCTGATGGCCGAAGCGATGATGGAAGAGGAGTTGTACGCGCTCCTCAGGGGCGCCGTGGACGTCTTGAACGGGGACGGCGTGCCCCTGGTCGGCGGCCACTCATCCGAAGGTTCCGAGTTGTCCCTGGGTCTTGCAGTAACCGGCAAGGCCTCGGAACCGTTGTTGACCAAGGCGGGTTGTGCGCCCGGCGACCGCCTCCTGCTGACCAAGCCGCTCGGCATCGGCGTACTGCTGGCCGCCCACATGCGGGGCCAGGCGCCGACTCGCTTCCTCGCGGCTGCGGTCGAGGTCATGGACAGATCCAACCGGGAAGCGCTCGAAATCCTGCGCACTTTCGGAGTTCGCGCCCTGACCGACGTCACCGGATTCGGACTGTTGGGCCACTTGGGCGAGATGCTGCGGGCCTCCGGGTCCGGCGCCGAACTCTGGCTCGATGCCGTGCCCACCCTGCAAGGCGCCCAGGAGAGTTTCGCCGGCGGCGCTGCCAGCGTGCTGCAGGCGGGCAACGAGCAGGCATTCGCGGACTTCGAGTTGCGCGGTTGCGCTCTGAATGATCCGGCGTTGAGGCTGCTGGCCGACCCGCAGACTTCGGGCGGTCTGCTGGCAAGCGTACCCGCAGACCGGACGGAAGCCTGCCTCGAGGCACTTATAGCCGCCGGCTACCCGGGCAGCGCGATAATCGGCGCGATCACCTCCGCAAATTGCCTTGTTCGCAAGCAGGAGCCCGGCTGAGGGCTATTCCTGCAGGGGTGCCCCCCTCGCGCTCCCCCAACTGAAGGTTCTTCGTGCGAGTTTCGAACGCGGCGCGCCGGGACGAGGACGCGCAAGGAACTACGGGTTGCTGGGAGAGAATCGGTGTGCGGTGCGCGTATCCGGCGCTGTTGGGGCTCGTGCCTGCGCCCATCGTCGCGGTAAGCGCCTCCGCCTGGTGCGCCGGATGCGTGTACCGCATACCGGTTCTCGGCGCCGGATCAATGGTATGACTCGCCGCGTCAGAAAAAGGCTGCGACCGCAGGCCTGAACCGGTCCATGTCCACCAGGAAGGAATCGTGGCCCTGAATCGACGGCAGCCGCACGAATTCCACGTCGCGGACGCAGGATTTCAGTACCGAGGCCAGTTCTTCCTGCTGATGCAGGGGAAACAGGAAATCCGAGGTGACGCCGATGACCAGCGCCCGCTGCACACCGAGCCGCCGTAACCCCCGTTCCAGGCTGCCGCCGCGGTCGGCGGCATCGAACAGGTCCATGGCACGTGACAAATAGAGGTAGCAGTTTGCATCGAATGCGCCGATGAAACGATTGGCCTGGGCTTCCAGATAAGACTCCACCTCGAAGTCGATGCCGAACGGATGGTCCGCGGGCGGTTCCTGGGTGGCGCGTTCCCGCCCG
Organism: Candidatus Azophilus sp.; assembly: GCA_965221465.1. Lineage (GTDB taxonomy): Bacteria > Pseudomonadota > Gammaproteobacteria > Pseudomonadales > Azotimanducaceae > Azophilus. The sequence continues at coordinate 1,937,487 of OZ244892.1, read as the reverse complement.
AATCGCTCGTCCCACTCGACGGCGGAGCGGTAAGTGATCATGCCCAGCTTGCGGGCGAGGCGCATGCCGGTCACGGGGCCGAGGTCGAAGTCGTACTGGCCGTTCTGCCAGGCCGGGTCGGTGCGGATCATCTCCCGTTGCAGCGACCGCAGGGCGATGGAGAAGGGCAGGCTGCGTCCCGCCGAGGAAATGGAGAGCAGGCCGCGGCTACGCTCGGGGTGCTGCAGGGCGAACGCAAGCGCCGTCATGCCGCCCATCGATGCGCCCACCACCGTGTACAGCACATCGATGCCAAGGTGGTCGAGCACCAGCGCGCCGCTGTTGGCGATGTCCTCGACGCAAAGCACCGGAAAGCTCAGACGATAGTGGCTGCCGGTATCGGGATTCACCGAGGCGGCCCCGGTAGAGCCGAAACAGCTCCCCAGCGAGTTGATGCAGATGACGAAGTACCGGTCGGTGTCGATGGGTTTGCCGGGCCCGACCATATCCTCCCACCAGCCCGTGGTCGGGTCGGCAGGCGACGAGGCGATATGGGCCGAAGGCGACAGCCCCGTGAACACGAGCACGGCGTTGTCCCCGGCATCGTTCAGGCAGCCGAGGGTCTCGTAGGCAATCACCGGGCACTGAAGGGTCCCGCGCAGCATGGAAAACTCGCCGTCGGTCACCAGCTTCTGCAGTGCGCTCATCCCGCGACGGTAGCAGATGGCGTGGCGGGGCGACAATTCGCGGCCGTATCATTGTTCCCCAATTACTCTCTTGAGTAATTTTACTCAAGAGAGTAATTTAGCCGTATGACTCCGTATGAACGGCCCCAAAAAGACACCCTGCTTGCCAGGCTGAACGAACCGCCCGAGCGGCTGATTGTCGTTTCCGGGCCGCGCCAGACAGGCAAGACCACTCTGGTTCAGCAGGCGCTCGCGCAATTGCAGCGGCCGCATCGTTTTCTGGCCGTCGACGAACCCGATTTTGACACTGTCGCATCGGGTGCTCCGCCACAGGGTTTCGATATTGCCGCAGAGGACACCACCACTTTGGTTCCATTGCGGTCTCCGGGCTCGTTTGCGCCTCGGAAAGACGCCGGCTGGCTGGTTCAGCAATGGGAACAGGCTCGGGTCCAAGCCGCTCGTTCGGACAGCGGGTTCATTCTCGTGTTCGATGAAATCCAGAAGATCCCCGACTGGTCGGAGGTGGCTAAAGGACTGTGGGACGCCGACCGTCGTCAAGGCAGTAATTTCCACGTCGTCCTGTTGGGTTCCGCCCCGCTTTTGATGCAACGAGGGCTCAGCGAAAGCCTGGCAGGACGATACGAGACCATTCGCCTTGCCCACTGGTCGTTTGCGGAGATGTCGGCAGCATTCGACTTCGATCTCGACAGTTACCTCTACTTCGGAGGGTATCCGGGGGCAGCTCCCCTCGTTCGCGATCAGGACCGGTGGCGGGAGTACATCGTGGGCTCGCTGGTGGAACCGAATGTGGAACGCGACATTCTCGCGTTGCAGCGCGTGGACAAACCGGCATTACTCAAACGCCTTTGTGAGTTCGGTGCCGAGTATTCCGGTCAGATTCTTTCCTACAACAAGATGCTCGGTCAGATGCAGGATGCCGGCAATACCACCACGCTCGCACGGTATCTCGATCTGTTGTCCAAGGTGGGATTGGTGACGGGTCTGCCGAAATACTATCGCCATGGCCATCGGCAAAGAGCCTCCAGCCCCAAGCTCAATGTGCTGAATACCGCGCTCATGACAGCCTTCTCGGAATATGCGTTCGAGGAAGCCAGGGCCGATCGCAGATATTGGGGCCGACTGGTCGAAAGCGCGGCCGGGGCGCATCTCTTCAATACGGGAACGTCGGAACTGCGACTGCACTATTGGCGTGACCACGGCCATGAGGTGGATTTCGTGCTGCAACGGGGCCGGCAACTCGTCGCATTCGAGATCAAAAACCGCTCGCGGCGCAGAGCAGTGAGCGGCATTGAGGAATTCGAGCGGCAGTTTGCGCCGCGTCGGTCGATTCTGGTCGGCGAAGGCGGGGTGCCGTTGTCCGAGTTCCTGACGATCCCGGCGCGGGAGTGGTTTCAGGGGTGATGGATCGCTACGTCCCACGCACCTGTCGAGTTGTCGAGGAACTCGGCTCGAGTTCCGCATGCGAGGGGGATTCTCTTCCGCTGAAGAGATTTCGCGAGACTGCCGCCTATGTGTTGCTCGGGCCTCCCGGTTCCGGCAAGACTGAGTCGTTCAGGAGAGAAGCTGAGGCTACCGACGCGCATTACGTGACGGCGCGCGACTTCCTCGCGTTCGACGACAGGCCCGAATGGCACGACACGACGCTGTTCATCGACGGGCTGGACGAGAAGCGGGCGGGCTCCGCGGATGGCCGCACGTCGCTCGACTCGATACGGAACAAGCTCGATCGCCTGGGATGGCCGCCGTTTCGCCTTTCTTGCAGGGATGCGGACTGGTTTGGCGCAAATGACAGAAACGGTCTCGCCCAGGTTTCGAGTAGTGGCAGAATCGAGACTCTGCGCCTCCAACCCTTGTCTGCCGCCGGCATCGAGGAGCTGCTGCGTTGCCGGCCCGGCGAGAATGATGCCGGGCGATTCGTTGCGGATGCACGCGAGCGTGGCATTGGCGACCTGCTTGCCTGGCCGCAAAGCCTGAATTTGCTGGCGCAAGCGGTGGCGGACGGTGTCTGGCCGAACGGTCGGGCCGAGACCTTCGAATTCGCGTGCCGGACCGTGCTTCGCGAACACAACGAAGAGCACCGGATTGCCGACCCCAGCCCCCTCGATGAAGCCGGGCTCATGGATGCCGCCGGCAAGCTCTGCGCGCTGCAACTCCTTTCGGGCGGCGCCGGTTACGCGTTGCCCGGTGGCACGGCAGCCCAGGACTTTCCTGCTCTTGACCTGATTCCGAGCGACGACCCAAAGGTATTGTTGCGGGTTCTTGGCACAAAGCTCTTCAACTGCCCTATGCCGGGACGGGCAGAGCCGATTCACCGTCAGGTCGCGGAGTACCTGGCCGGGAAATACCTGGCGGGTCTGATCGAACGCGGGCTGCCCTCCGAACGGATTCTGGCGCTGTTGGCGGGCCACGACGGCAAACCCGTGGCGGAGTTGCGCGGGCTTGCGGCGTGGTTGGCGGTGCACAGCAGCATCGCCCGCACATCGCTCGTCGAGCGCGACCCGCTGGGTGTCTTGCTGTACGGCGATGTCGCCGCGTTTTCGGTCGACGAGAAGCTGTACATTTTAAATTGCCTGGATAGGGACGCGCAGGTCGTCCCTTGGCTGGTTGGATCGGTGCGATCCGATCCCCGTTTCGGAGACCTTATCGACCCGAAGCTTGGCGATCACGTGCGCCGTATCCTGACGGAAACCGGACGCAACGATTCCCGGCAGTCGTTTGTCTGGATGCTGATGCTGGTGCTCAAGCATGGGCAGGCGCTAGACGACCTGACCGATCTGATGATGGGCGTTATTCGGGATGGCTCATGGTGGGATAAAACCCGCTGGGTGGCACTGGACATCTATCTTCGCAGCGTTTCGACCGGCGACGAACGTGCCCGCCGCGATCTCGAACGGTTGCTGGAGGACATCCAGTCCGGGTCGGTGCCTGATCCGGATGACGATCTGTTGGGGGAGCTATTGCGGCAGTTGTATCCGCCATGGATGTCGGCCTCGACCGTATTGCAGCACCTGCGCCCACCAAGGAAAGAGGGATATGTCGGCAAGTATTGTCTATTCTGGACGCGCTGGATTCAGGAACAGTCCTCCCCCGGCGATCTGGCGGAAATTCTCGACAATCTAGTTGCCGAGCCGGAGAGGTTGAGATCGGCAATTGCGGGCGCCACACCTGGCGTCCGCCAGATTCGCAAGCTCCCCGTCCATGTCCTGACCCGCTTGCTCGAAAGTTCGGATGCGGAATTTGGTGTCGAACAACTTTTCGACTGGCTGCAAGTTGCATCGGTGTCCGCCGACTTCAATCCGGGTCCCGAGATTCGGGGGATCAAAGACTGGCTTGACCGGCACCCCGAGGTGCAACTGGAATTGCTTGCCTTGGCAACAAATCGTTGTTGTGGCGCCGAAAACTTCCCGCACTGCATGCACTTTGTGCAACAGTTGCTTTCGGGAGTGGAGCGTCGTGCCGGGTTTGCCGATTGGTGCCTGGACCAGGCAATTGGCGCCCGTTGCCAACGTGCCTCCGACTATTTCATTCGGAAGGTTGCAGCCCAAGCCCGTAACGAGGGAGCCGGCGCGGACGGGTATCGGGAAAAGACGTTGCGCCGGCTCTCCGAACACCCTGCGCTCAAGGCGAAATTCGATGAGTACGTCGAACCGTTCAGCCGATCTTGGGTTGAGCAATCCGGAATCCAGGAAGAGCGGAGCCGGTATGATCGGCAACAAGTCCAGGAACAGATTCGTGGTGCTCGGCAATCCGGCATCCCGGAAGAGTCGAGCCCCCGTGAACTCGAGCGCCGTATACTGGAACACGATCGAGTCGAGGCGCACCGGCAGGCGCTGCTCGAGAACCGCTGTCCTCCCGCGGTTCTGTTCCGTCTGGCTGAGGCATACCTCGGCCTGCGCACCGACCTTCAGGGCCGTACGCCTCGCGATCGCCTCGTTGACTTGCTGGGTGACGATCGGCGTCTGATCGATGCCGTGCTCCAAGGATTTCGCGGTTGCATGCGGCGCCCCGATCTGCCTGAGCCTACCAGGATCATGGAGGTGGGAACCCAAAACCGGATACACCATCTGTCGCTGCCACTAATTGCCGGCGCGGTCGAATACCTCACTGGAAAGGCCGCACCCGACAACGCGATTTCCGAGGAACAGATGCGGCGTATTCTCGCCGTGCATTTCACCGTCCCCATCCAGCTGGTTGAGGATCACGGGTTGCAGCAGTGGTTGCACTCGCACCCGGCGTTGGTGGCAGATGTCCTGATCGAATCCACCCGAATCAAGATGCGAGCCGGACAGGAAATCGCGGCAGACATCCACGAACTGGCGCACTCCGCCGACTACACCGAAGTGGCGAAGCGTGCGGCATTGCCGCTGTTGGAGTCGTTTCCGCTACGCTGCCAGGAACGGCAGTTGCCGGGCCTGAGCATCCTCCTTCAGGCAGCGCTGCGTCACTGCGGTCAGGGCGCGGTCCGCAAGACCATCGAGCGCAAGCTCTCCCGGTCGAGCATGACCGTCTCACAGCGTGTCTACTGGCTGAGCGCCGGCTTGTTCCTCGCATCTCCAGACTATCGAGCCAGGCTGGAACGTTACGTGGCGGACAACGAGCGGCGCATTCGGTGTTTGGCGGAAACGCTCCGGGGGTGGCATGGATTTGGTCGCGACCTGGATGAGCGGCTCGACGTCGGCGCCCTCGAGTCGTTGATTGGGCTTATGGGAACGTGGTTCCGGCCGCATTCGTTCCAGACCGATTCGGGAACTGGGGAACTGGTGACCCTGGCGATTGACGCTGCCGACCGCGTTTCGGCCTTTATCGATCGACTGGCGCACGATGCCTCCCGCGAAGCCGCCGAAGCGCTCGCGGCCCTGCGCACCGATAGCCGTTTGCAGGCGTGGCAGAGTCGCTTGCGCGACGCGGCCGGCGTACAGAATCTCTTGCGCCGCGAAGCGGAGTATCAGCACGGCAGCATCGAACAAGTAGTGGCCACACTCAACAATGCCGCGCCGGCCAACGCGGCGGATCTGGCCGCGGTGACCTTCGACCATTTGCGTGCGATTGCGTCTCGCACCCGTCATGGCAGCACATCGAACTGGCGTCATTACTGGAATGTCGATAGCTACAACCAGGCCGTGGAGCCACGGCCGGAGGATGCTTGCCGCGACCGGCTGTTGTCTGACCTGCAGGAGTCGCTCGAGTCATTGGGCATCGACGCTCAACCGGAAGGGCACTATGCGAACGACAAGCGGTCCGACATTCGCGTTTGCGCCCATGGTTTCAATGTGCCTGTCGAGATCAAGAAGAGCTGTCATCGCGATCTATGGAACGCCGTCAGGACACAGTTGATCGATCAGTACGCGCGCGACCCAGGCGCAGATGGGTACGGCATCTATCTGGTCTTCTGGTTCGGCAGCACGGAATCCTGCCGGCCGACCCCCGGCTCAGGGAAGCCGCCGAAATCTGCGGACGACCTCGAGCACCGGCTGCTATCGGACCTTTCAGACGAGGAAAAACGCAGGATTCGGGTTATGGCCATCGACGTTTCGAAGCCGCAATAGCGATTCGCCGACGCACACGCCAGCAATCCGGGGCTCGGATGAGCAGGCTCAGGCGGGGGCGGGGTTCGCCCTGGCGCACATCGGCAACCCGGCGGGCCAAATTGAATTGGAGGCGTATGACCAACCGGCGCGGATTCGCACAGGCCGCACGCTTTTGCGGTAGAGTCGCGGCTCTTTCATCCACGACGAGCAGCAGGTTCACATGGTCAGGATTTCGTTCGCAGCCATTCGCGCCCTTGGGGCCCGCCGGTTTCCCGCCACAGTGCCGGCGCGCGCGCGGCGCCTCGGGGCCATTCTGTTTCTGGCGCTGCTGGCGCCGGGTTTCGCGCTGCCGGCAGGTTCTGCGGCGGAGAGCGCCGCCGACGCTGCCGAAATCGACATCCCCTTCCAGAAATTCGTGCTGCACAACGGCCTGACCCTGATCGTCCACGAAGACCGCAAGGCGCCGGTGGTTGCGGTGAACGTCTGGTATCACGTGGGTTCCAAGAACGAGCAGCCCGGCAAGACGGGGTTTGCGCACCTGTTCGAGCACCTGATGTTCAATGGCACCGAAAACTACCCCGGCGAGTTTTTCGAGCCCTTCGAGCGGGTCGGCGCCACCGGCATGAACGGCACGACCAATTTCGATCGCACCAACTATTTCGAAGTGGTACCCAAAAACGCCCTCGACCTGGCGCTGTGGATGGAGTCCGACCGCATGGGGCACCTGCTCGGGGCCGTCGACCAGGCGCGCCTCGACGAGCAACGCGGCGTGGTGCAGAACGAGAAGCGCCAGGGAGAGAACCAGCCCTACGGACGGGTATTCAACGAACTGTTCGAGAACGTGTTTCCGGCCGGCCATCCCTACTCGTGGCCCGTCATCGGCAGCATGGACGACCTGAACGCGGCCAGCCTCGATGACGTGCGGGAGTGGTTCAACCGGTACTACGGCGCGGCGAACGCCATTCTGGTAATTGCCGGCGACGTGCAGGCGGCGGAGGTCAAGGCCCGGGTGGAGCACTACTTCGGCCATATCCCGGCCGGGCCGCCGCTCACCAGGCAGGCCGAGTGGATACCCGAACTGGTCGGCATCCACCGCGTGACCATGCAGGACCGGGTGCCCCAGGCACGCCTCTACAAGGCGTGGACCATGCCCGGCTACGGCGCCCTCGATTCGAACCGGCTCGATCTGGTGGCCGGTATCTTGAGCGAAGGCAAGACGTCGCGGCTTTACAAGCGCCTGGTCTACGATGAGCAGATCGCTTCGGACGTCAGTGCCTTCGCCTTTCCGCTGGAGATCGCCGGCATCTTCGGCATCGTCGCGACGGCGCTGCCCGGTCATACACTGGCGGAACTCGATGCGGCCATCGAAGAAGAGATTGCGGCCTTTCTCGAAGAGGGGCCGAGCGACGAAGAACTGCACCGCATGGTCACGAGCCGCCGGGCCGGGTTCATCCGGGGCATCGAGCGGGTCGGCGGCTTTGGCGGCAAGAGCGATCAGCTGGCGCGCAACGAAACCTACATGGACGACCCGGCCTTCTACAAGACGAGGCTCGCCCGTTGGGACGCCACGCAGCCGGGGCAACTGCAGGCCGTCGCCGACAAGTGGATGTCGCGTGGCCAATTCATTCTGGAAGTGCTGCCGTTGCCGCCGACATCGGTTGGCGAGGCCCAAGCCGACCGTAGCCGGCTGCCCGAGACCGGCGACCCGCCGGCAGCGCGGTTCGACCGCTTCGAACGCTTCGCACTCGACAACGAGCTCGACATCGTTCTGGCCGAGCGCACTGCGATTCCCGTGGTGGAGTTGAACCTCGTCATCGACGCCGGTTTCGCCGCCGACCAGTTCGCCTCGCCCGGCACGGCGAGCCTGGCGCTTGCCATGCTGGACGAAGGCACGGCGAACCGCTCGGCACTGGAAATCAGCGACGAGTTGCTGCGCCTCGGTGCGACCCTGGGTGCGGGCTCCAATCTGGATACCTCCTTTGTCGGCATGTCGGCGCTGAAGGAAAACCTCGATGCATCCCTCGACCTGTACGCCGATGTCATTCTCGATCCATCCTTCCCGGAACAGGATTTCGCCCGGTTGCAGCAGTTGCAGATTGCCGGTATCGGCCAGGAAAAGGTGCGGCCGCGCACCCTGGCGCTCAGGCTCTTTCCGCGGCTGCTCTACGGCGACGGGCACGCCTACAGCCTGCCGTTTACCGGCTCGGGCGACGAAGCGAGCGTGGCGGCCCTGACCACCGAAGACCTTGCCGCTTTTCACGACACCTGGTTCAAGCCCGGCAATGCGACCCTGGTGGTCGTGGGCGATGTCACCCGGGCGGAAATCGAGCCGCTGCTGGCTGAGCGCTTCGGCCGATGGCGCGCCGGCGATGTGCCCGCAAAGAACCTCGCTACCGTCGCCCACAAGGACGAGTCGACGGTCTACCTGGTCGACCGGCCGGACTCGGAACAGTCCGTGATCATCGCCGGCCATATCGCCCCGCCACGCAACAACGAGGCCGAAATGGCCATCGTCGCCATGAATCAGGTGCTCGGCGGCGATTTCACCGCCCGGGTCAACATGAACCTGCGCGAAGACAAGAGCTGGTCCTACGGGGCGTTCACGCAACTGGTGTCGGCCCGCGGGCAGCGGCCATTCATTGCGCTGGCGCCGGTACAGACCGACAAGACCAGCGAGGCCATGGCGGAACTCGAGCGCGAACTCGAGGAGATTCGCGAAGTTCGCCCCGCCACGCCGGACGAGATCGCCAAGGTGAAAGACCGGCGCACCCTGTCGCTGCCGGGGCGTTGGGAAACCGCTTCTGCCGTGCTGGGTTCCATCGTCGAGATCGTGCGATTCGGCCTGCCCGACGATTACTGGGACACCTATGCCGATGCGGTTCGCAGTTTGAGCGAAGCGGAAATCCACCAGGCGGCGGTGGATGTCGTGAATCCCGACGGACTGGTCTGGGTGGTTGTCGGCGATCGCGGCAGGATCGAGGCGGGCATTCGCGAACTGAACATCGGCCCCATCGTGCCGCTGGACGCCGACGGCAATGTGCTGGAAGAACCGGCCGATGCCGAGGCTGACGCGACAGCGAGCCGGTAGCCGACCGGCCCGGCATGGCCGCTCGAGCCCGGATAACTCGGCAGTTCTCGCGGCGAGAGAGTATCCCTCTCAAGCCTTGATTCGGGAGAGCTTGTAGGTAATCAGCGCCTTCGCCACGGTCCCGCCGTCGGCATCGGTCACCACGCATTCCAGATGGGTCAGTGTGCGGCCCTGGCGAACGATTCGTGCATCCGCCGAAAGGGCCTGGCTGCGTCCGGGGGCGATGAAGTTCGTGGTCAGGCCGACGGTGGTGCCCTGGTAGTCCTCCGGCTTGTCGATGGTCGTCCACGCGGCTGCGGTCGCCGCACAGTCGATCAGCGCCAGAATGGCGCCGCCATGAATCCGGTCCGGCAGGGTGGTGTTCGATTCGGAATGGTCGAGCCGCATGACGGCCCGGCCGCGTTCGAAGGTCGTGCCGACGGCGCCGAGTTTCCGGTGGAACGGCGCGTTGTCGAATTCCCGGAGAAACTCGCTCGGACGTTCGTCTGTCGAATCTGAGTCAGACATCGTAGTACGGTTAGAAGAATACAAATGACCTGACGACGACGTTCCTGCGCGGGGGTGCGCCCCGGGGCACGGTCGGGTCGATGCAGGCGGTGTGAAACGACCAGCGCGACACCGAACCGTCGGTGACCGAGTCGTAGCACTTCAGCATCGACACCTCGGTCGGCTGCTGCTGCGGAACCCAGTACCACTCGTGTTCGGGCCGGTAGGTGAACCGGGTGGTCTCGCCGACGCGGTCGTCGTAAATGCGGTAGTTGGTGATGTAGGGCTGGTCGGCGAAGGAGGGCCAGACGCACAGCACGAAGGGATTCTGCTGCACCGTCTCCATGGGTTTTGCCAGATTGATCGACATGAAGCGCCGGGACATCCTGGCATCCGCCTCGTTGCCGGTGAAATGCTGCGTGCGCCCGAAGTTGCGCAGGTTCTGTGTCAGCAGTTCGCGGCAACGCACGCGGCCGCTGTTGTCGTTCAGGTCGTTGTGCACCAGGTTGGCGTAGGCGCGGTTCACCCCCGGGTCCTTGTTGCTCTGGTCTTCGACGACATCTCCCTGGTAGCCCTTGTCGAAGACGTCGTGGTTGTAGACGAGCGCATCGGTGGCGCCGGGGAAGAACTCGAGCAGCAGTTCTTCCATTTCCGGGTAGAACACGCGCTCCACCTCGTGGGCGTCGTAGAAGTTCTCGCACTTCGACTCGCAATGGGCCAGCGAAACGCCGAGCCGGTCCATGCACTCCGGGTCGTAGGGGGAGAGGCCCGGGTAAACCTCGCCGATGCGCCGCGCATCGCGCATCACCTGGGGAAAATAGAGGCAGCGCCTGTCGATGTCCCGTTCTTCCTGGCGCAATGCCTCGGCGTCAGCCGCTCGTGCCGGGTCGTGCCAGAGGGCGTTGGACGAGACGACGGTATAAGTGGGCGCTTCGTGCACCGTATAGCGAAGCGGTAGCGCCAGGCCGCCTTCCGGGGCCTCGATGCCTTGTTCCCGGATGAAATCGAGGCATTCGGAGTAGCGGCGAAACGCCGGGCCCCACCGGGTTTCAATAGGTCCCGGGGGTGCATTCTCGATATTCTCGGCGACGGCCCGCCCCTCGCCGGAAGCGAGTTGCCGGAACGCTGCCTCCGTGGCGGCGGCGGTTCCCGCATCGCCATTTCGGTCGAACGACAGGTAGGAAAGGCCGCCGTTGGCAGCGATCGGCGCCGGCTGGCCGTCGGTGAGTTCGAACGGCGGCACGTAAGCAGACGTTGCCGATTCGGCGCCGGCATCGGCCTGCCCGTCCATGGCTTTGGGTGGATTCATGGCGTGCCCGGGTCGTAAACCGCGAATTATCGCATACAGCATCGGTATGGTGTGCCGGGCGGTCGGCGCAAGCTGCCGGTAGAGGAATCCTGCTGCAAACAATCGCAGACGACATCGCTACGTTGTGCCTGCGCGCCGGCGTCACCGCCCCATGCACGCGCAAGACTGATACAGTATCGCCCGATTCCCCCGATAGAGATTCGACCATGGCCGCACCGTACCCCGACCACCCGCAACTCACCGGCAACTTCGCGCCGATTCGCATGGAGTGCGACATCGACGACGTCATCGTGCGTGGCGACCTGCCGGCCGACCTCGATATCACCTATTACCGGAACGGCCCCGACCCGCAATTCCCGCCCCGGGGCGACCACCACTGGTTCGGGGGCGACGGCATGTTGCACATGTTCCGAATCGGCGACGGCCGCGTACGCTATCGCAACCGCTGGGCACGCACCGTGAAGTGGACCACGGAGCGGCGCGAGGGGCGCAGTCTCTTCAGCCCGCTGAACCCCATGGAACAGGACCCGGCCGTCGCCGACGTGCAGACCGACGGGCTCGCCAACACCAACGTGGTGTGGCACGGCGGCAAGCTGCTGGCCCTCGAGGAAGCCCATGCGCCCTTCGAAATCGACCCGCAATCCCTCGAATCGAAAGGCGCCTGGACGTTCGACGGCGGCCTGCAGGGGCCCATGACGGCGCATCCCAAGATCGATCCCGATTCCGGCGAGATGCTGTTCTTCGGCTACATGGCGGATGGCATCTTCACGCCCGGCATGAGCTACCAGGTCGTATCGGCGGACGGCAGGCTGACGCGCTCGCAGCGGTTCGACGCGCCGTTCCCGAGCATGGTTCACGACTTCATGGTCACCAGCGAACACGTCCTGTTCCCCATCTTTCCCTTGACCGGCAGCCTGGAGCGAGCCATGCGGGGCCAACCGCCCTTTGCCTGGGAACCGGACAAGGGCACCCACGTCGGCGTCATGCCCCGCGACGGTTCCGTTTCGCAGATTCGCTGGTTCGAGACCGGCCCCTGCTACGTCTTCCATCCGATGAACGCCTTTACCGACGGCGACCGCATCGTCGCCCACGTCATGCAGTTCGAAGAAGCGCCGCTGTTCCCGAAGGCCGACGGCAGCCCCACCGATCCGGCGAAGGCAAATGCCCGATTGTGCGAATGGACCATCGACCTCGCCGACAATTCGAATGGCATCCAACGCCGATATCTCGATGACATCACCGGCGAGTTTCCGCGACTCGACGAGCGCTTTGCGGGCAACGGCTACCGCCACGGCTACTACGCCGCTTCCATCGACGGCAGCCCGGGGCTCGGTTTCAACGCGATTGCCCATCACGACTTCGTTACCGGCCGCCGGGTGGAACACGCGCTGCCCGAGGGCGACGTGACCGGCGAGCCCGTCTTCGTACCCAAATCGCCGGACGCGGCCGAAGGCGATGGCTACCTCTTGAGCGTCGTCTACAGGAATGCGGAAAATCGCAGCGACCTGGTGATTCTCGATGCCGGCAACGTCGCGGACGGGCCGGTGGCATGCGCGGAATTGCCCCATCGGGTGCCGTACGGATTCCACGGCAACTGGAAGTACAACGGCTGAATCGCCAAAGCCATTGGGTGCCGCAGGCGTCCGTGGCGCCGCCGGACAATCGGCATTTGCGAACCCGGGGCGGGGTTGTGGCGAGCAGTACTTTGGGTAAGCCCTCCCCAAGGAATGCAGTCACGGCCCCGTTTCGGCCTCGAACCTGCCCGCTACGGTGGCCTCGCCAATCTCGTGTGCGTACTACAATAGTTGACAGCCTGCGCAACGAAAGCGGGTATACTCGCGGGCGCAACGGCGCAACGGCGCAACGGCGCAACGGCGCAACGGCGCAACGGCGCAACGGCGCAACGGCGCAACGGCGCAACGGCGCAACGGCGCAACGGCGCAACGGCGCAACGGCGCAACGGCGCAACGGCGCAACGGCGCAACGGCGCAACGGCGCAACGGCGCAACGGCGCAACGGCGCAATGGCGCAACGGGAATGAATCGTGAGTGCAGCTAAAGGTATGAATGCATTGAAGTTTGACGGACGAACGTCGGGTCTCCGAGCTGCTGCGCGACGTCGGCCTCGCGCGTCCCTGGGCGTAGTCTTCCGAATTCTCCCGGCATTGCTGGTGGCATGCTTGTTGGCAGCGCCGGCCGAGGCCCAGCAGTTCCCGCCCGTGCCAACGACAACCAGCGTCGAGCCGGGTTCCGTCGACAAAGACCTCGATGTTGTCTTCAGCTGGAGCCTCGGCAATTCGCCGTGTCCAGCCGACCGCTACCTCGTCCAGTACAGGAAGCCCGGCTTCGAATGGAAAGGTGAGCCCAATGTCGATAACGATGTCAACCATGGAGATTTCGAGATTGTCGAGAACGATCTTGGCACCGGGGTTACCAACAAGCGCTACACCATCAACGCGCAAAGCCGGGGTCTCCTGACCAATCCCGGCGAAATTGGCGTCACGCTCGATGACACGACTTACGATGCTCGCGTGCAAGTCTATTCCCCAACCCTCGGCTGCGAGAATTGGTCCATCAGCAATGACCTGAGCGGCAGGCCGCGTTACCTGCTTGGCAAACCGACCAGCTTCAGCGCAATGGCGGGCGACGCGAAGGTGACGCTGGCAGCGACGGTCGAACAGCGCGGGCCGGCGGTACAGAAGTGGCAGTACATCTACAAGGCGGGCGACGACGGTACCTACATCGATTGGACGGACATTGCCGACAGCGCATCCACGTCGATTTCCGACAAGGAAGTGACCGGCCTCGAGAACGGCACCACCTATACCTTCAAGGTGCGCGCGGTCCACGAGCAGGGCGCGGGCGCCGAGTCGGACGAGGCGACGGCCACGCCGTTTTCGGTGCCCGGCGTGGAGACAATCACGCGGCACATGCCAACAACCTCCCCGACGAACGCGGACACGTTGGAGTGGCAGGTTGTATTCAGCGAACTGGTGCTGTACGGGCAGGCCGGCGGGCCGGGGGCATACGAGGTTGCCTACGACCCGCCGATCGCGAACGCGCCGACGCTGGTCGCGAACAGGTTGGGCGCGGCGCGCAGATGCGTGCGCCGCGGGGACGCGGGGCTGGCTTTCTCCGTCGAGCTTTACGGCGGCGACCTCGCCAACTACAACGGCACGGTGACGATGACGTTGAAGTCGGACGGGGTTATCCGAAACTGCGCCGGCGTTGCGGTCGAGAACCGGACGCCGACCGGCACCAACGACAACACCTTCGTGGTGGACAACGTGGCGCCGACAGTGACGATCACCGGCGTTTCCGGGACGGTCAGCGCAGCGGTCGAGGCGACCTTCACGTTCAGCGAGTCGGTCACCGATTTCGACGTCGGCGACCTCACGCTGACCAACGCCACCGCATCGGAATTCTCCGGCTCGGAGGCGACCTACAAGGCCATGATCACGCCGACGGAGGCCGGGGAGTTCAGGGTCGACGTGGCGGCAGGCGCGGCGAAAGACACCGCCGGCAACGACAATACGGCCGCGACGACGGCGACCGCGACCTACGACCCCCCCAACAACCCGCCGACGGTGGTCAGCCCCATCCCGGACCGGCAAGTGAACGAGGGCAAGTCCGGCACCGTGGATCTGACGACGGTGTTCAGCGATCCGGACAAGGACGATTTGACCTACACGGTGACGTCCAGCAACACCGCCATCGTGACGGTGTCGGAGGACAAAGCCACGCTCACCTTCACGACAGTGGCCGCGGGCGAGGCGACGGTCACCGTGACGGCGGACGACGGCAACGGCGGCACGGTGGACGATGCGTTCGTGGTGACGGTCAATGCGTTGCCGAACGAGCCGCCGACGGTGGAGAAACCGATCCCCGACCTGACGGTAACGGTTGGCGAGACCCGGGACGTCGACGTTTCACTGGTGTTCTACGACTCGGACAAGGACCCGTTGACGTACAGGGCAAGCTCCAGCAACACGTCGAACGCGACGGTGAAGGTTAGTGGCGCGACGGTGTCGGTGACCGGGGTTGCGGCGGGCACATCGACGGTGACGGTGACGGCGGACGACGGCAAGGCCGGCGGCACGGTAGACGATGAATTCGTGGTGACGGTGGAAGCGGACTCTACGCCCGACTTCGGCTCGGCATCGGTGCCGGACCAGACGTACACGCAAGGCGTGGCGATCGCCACCCTGCAGTTGCCCGAGGCGACCGGCGGCAACCGCGAACTGAGCTACTCCATCGCGCCGACGTTGCCGGTGGGCCTGGCGTTCAATGAAAGCAGTCGACAGATCACGGGTACGCCGACGGCGGTGACGGCATCGGCGACCTACACCTACACGGCGACGGATACGGACGGCGACACGGCGACACTGACGTTTGCAATCGCGGTGGAGGCAAACGTTGCACCGAGCTTCGGCAATGCCAGCGTGCCGGACCAGACGTACACGCAAGGCGTGGCGATCACGCCCCTGCAATTGCCTGCGGCGACGGGCGGTAACGGCGAGTTGAGCTACTCGATCGAGCCGACGTTGCCGGCGGGCCTGACATTCGACGACAGCAGTCGACAGATCACCGGGACGCCGGATTCGGTGACAGCCCCGCAGAGCTACATATACGAGGCGACCGACGCGGACGGCGACACGGCCGCGCTGAGGGTCGTGATCCAGGTGGTGGCGCCGACCAATAATCCGCCGACGGTAATAGGTGCCATCCCGGACCAGCAACTGAACGAAGGCAAGTCCCAGACGGTGGATCTGACGACGGTGTTCAGCGATCCGGACAAGGACCCGTTGACCTTCAGTGCGGAATCGAGCGACACCACCAAAGTGACGGTGTCGGTGAATGAATCGACGCTGACGTTTACGACAGTGGCCGCGGGCAAGGCGACGGTGACGGTGACGGCGGTCGACGACAAGAACGGCCGGGCGACCGATGCGTTCGTGGTAACGGTCAATGCGTTGCAGAACGACCCGCCGGAGGTGATCAACGCGATCGATGACCAGGCGCTGAAGGAGGGCAAGTCCGGTACCGAGGATCTGGCGAAGGTGTTCAGCGACCCGAACAAGGACACCTTGAGCTTCAGTGCAGAATCGAGCGACACCGCGATCGTGACGGTGTCGGTACAGGATTCCACGCTCACCTACGCGGCAGTGGCCGCCGGCAAGGCAACGGTGACGGTGACGGCGGTCGACGGCAAAAACGGCCGGGCATCCGATGCGTTCGTGGTGACGGTGAGCGCGAACCGTTCGCCGGTGGTCGATACCGATCTCAAGGACGAGACCCTGAAGGTCGGCAAGACCGGCACGGTGAACGATCTGTCGAATGTATTCAGCGACCCGGACGGCGATACCTTGAGTTACAGCGCCGTATCGAGCGATCCCGACACGGTACGCGTGTTGGTGGACGGCGCCAAGCTCACCTACAGGGCGGAGGCAGCCGGCGTCGCGACGGTGACGGTCACGGCGGACGATGGCGACGGCGGCACGGTGACCGAATCGTTCGCGGTAAGAGTCACCGAGAACCGGCCGCCGGTGGTGGACAACCAGATCCAGGACCAGACGCTGGACGTGGGCAAGTCCGGGACCGCGGACCTGTCGACGGTATTCAGCGACCCGGATCGGGACGAGCTGGTCTATCGTGCGCAATCGAGCGCCACCGACAAGGTGACCGTGACCGTGCAGGGTTCGACGCTTACCTACTCGGCAGTGGCGGCGGGCAAGGCGACGGTGACGGTGACGGCGGACGACGGCGACCGGGGCACGGTGACCGATACGTTCGTGGTGACCGTGAATGCGCTGAACAGCCCGCCGACGGTAATCAGCGCCATTCCGGACCAGCAACTGAACGAGGGCAAGTCCCAGACCGTGGATCTGACGACGGTGTTCAGCGATCCGGACAAGGACGATTTGACCTACACGGTCAAGTCCAGCGACACCACCGTAGTGACGGTGTCGGAGGACAAAGCCACGCTCACCGTCACGACAGTGGCCGCGGGCAAGGCGACGGTCACCGTGACGGCGGACGACGGCAACGGCGGCACGGTGGACGATGCGTTCGTGGTGACGGTCAATGCGTTGCCGAACGAGCCGCCGACGGTGGAGAAACCGATCCCCGACCTGACGGTAACGATTGGCGAGACGCGGGACGTCGACGTTTCACTGGTGTTCTACGATTCGGACAAGGACCCGTTGACGTACAGGGCAAGCTCCAGCAACACGTCGAACGCGACGGTGAAGGTTACTGGCGCGACGGTGTCGGTGACCGGGGTTGCGGCGGGCACATCGACGCTGACGGTGACGGCGGACGACGGCAAGGCCGGCGGCACGGTCGACGATGAATTCGTGGTGACGGTGGAAGCGGACTCTATGCCCGACTTCGGCTCGGCATCGGTGCCGGACCAGACGTACACGCAAGGCGTGGCGATCGCCACCCTGCAGTTGCCCGAGGCGACCGGCGGCAACCGCGAACTGAGCTACTCGATCGAGCCGAGTTTGCCGGCGGGCCTGAAGTTCATCGAAAGCAATCGGCGTATCTCTGGCACGCCGACGGCGGTGACGGCCTCGGCGATCTACACCTACACGGCGACGGACGTGGACGGCGACAAGGCGTCACTGACGTTTGCGATCGAGGTGGAGGCAGACGTTGCACCGACCTTCGGCAATGCCAGCGTGCCGCACCAGGAGTACACGCGAGGCGAGGCGATCACACCTCTGCAATTGCCTGCGGCGACCGGCGGCAACGGCGAGTTGAGCTACTCGATCGAGCCGACGTTGCCGGCGGGCCTGACCTTCGACGAAAGCAGTCGACAGATCACCGGGACGCCGGAGTCGGTGACACCAGGGGCGGGGACCTACATCTACGAGGCGACCGACGCGGACGGCGACACGGCCGCGCTGAGGGTCGTGATCCAGGTGGTGGCGCCGACCAACAACCCGCCGACGGTAATAAGTGCCATCCCGGACCAGCAACTGAACGAAGGCAAGTCCCAGACGGTGGATCTGACGACGGTGTTCAGCGATCCGGACAAGGACCCGTTGACCTTCAGCGCGGAATCGAGCGACACCACCAAAGTGACGGTGTCGGTCAATGAATCGACGCTGACGTTTACGACAGTGGCCGCGGGCAAGGCGACGGTGACGGTGACGGCGGTCGACGACAAGAACGGCCGGGCGACCGATGCGTTCGTGGTAACGGTCAATGCGTTGCAGAACGATCCGCCGGAGGTGATCAACGCGATCGATGACCAGGCGCTGAAGGAGGGCAAGTCCGGTACCGAGGATCTGGCGAAGGTATTCAGCGACCCGAACAAGGACACCTTGACCTTCAGTGCAGAATCGAGCGACACCGCGATCGTGACGGTGTCGGTACAGGATTCCACGCTCACCTACACGGCAGTGGCCGCCGGCAAGGCAACGGTGACGGTGACGGCGGTCGACGGCAAGGACGGCCGGGCATCCGATGCGTTCGTGGTGACGGTGAGCGCGAACCGATCGCCGGTGGTCGATACCGATCTCAAGGACGAGACCCTGAAGGTCGGCAAGACCGGCACGGTGGACAATCTGTCGAATGTGTTCAGCGACCCGGACGGCGACACCTTGAGTTACAGCGCGGTATCGAGCGACCCCACCACGGTCCGGGCGTCGGTGACGGGCTCGACGCTCACCTACAGGGCGGAGGCAGCCGGCCTCGCGACGGTGACGGTGACGGCTGACGATGGCGACGGCGGCACGGTGACCGAGTCGTTCGCGGTAAGAGTCACCGAGAACCGGCCGCCGGTGGTGGACAACGAAATTCAGGACCAGACGCTGGACGTGGGCAAGTCCGGGACCGCGGACCTGTCGACGGTATTCAACGACCCGGATCGGGACGAGCTGGTCTATCGTGCGCAATCGAGCGCCACCGACAAGGTGACAGTGACCGTGCAGGGTTCGACGCTTACCTACTCGGCAGTGGCGGCGGGCAAGGCGACGGTGACGGTGACGGCGGACGACGGCGACCGGGGCACGGTGACCGATACGTTCGTGGTGACCGTGACTGCGTTGAATGGGCCGCCGACCGTGATCGGCGCGATCGACGACCAGCAACTGGACGTGGACGATTCCGACACCGTGAATCTGTCGACGGTGTTCAGCGACCCGGACGGCGACACCTTGACCTACAACGCCGTATCGAGCGACACCGCCAAAGTGACGGTGTCGCTGCAGGAATCCACGCTCACCTTCAACGCGGTGGCCGTCGGCACGGCGACCGTGACGGTGACGGCGGACGACGGCAACGAAGGCGGCACGGCGACCGATACGTTCGAGGTGACGGTCGTTCCGAAGAACGAGCCGCCGACGCTGGTCAACGCGATCGAGGACCAGGACCTGATTGCAGGCGAATCCGATACCGTGGATCTGTCGCCCGTGTTCAGCGATCCGAACAACGACACCTTGACCTACACCGCGGTATCGAGCGACACCGCCATCGTGACGGTATCGGTGCAGGAATCCACGCTCACGTACGCGGCGGTGGCAGCCGGCCAGGCGACGGTGACGGTGACGGCCGACGACGGCAGGCAAGGCACCGCTTCGGACGAGTTCGTCGTCGTCGTGGCTTCGGACGAACAGCCGCCCGCCCCGACGATAAACAGTGTCGGGCCGGGCTCCGCCGATAAAGACCTCGACATCGTCTGGAGTTGGAGCGTCGGCGATACGAACTGCGACATCACCCACTACAACGTCCAATACCGGAGGAGTGACGTTTCCGAGTGGAGATTTCCCACCGAAGACCAGCCGAACGATTCCGGCAGTGGAAACTATGAAATTGCCGACCCGGGTCTTGGTACTGGGGTTACCAACAAGCGCTTCACCATCAACGCGCAAAGCCGTGGAAACACCCTCAGTCCCGGTGAGATCGGCGTGTCGCTCGATGACAGTTCTTACCATGTCCGGTTGCTCCTCTATTCCCGGACGTGCAATAACTACAACGATCCGGACCCGGTTGGCGCCGTCGGCAGGCCGCTTTACCTGCTTGGCAAGCCGTCGAACTTTTCCGTAACGGCGGGTGGCGCCAAGGTGACGCTGGCGGCGACGGTCGAACAGCGCGGGCCGGCGGTAGAGAAGTGGCAGTACACCTACAAGGCGGGCGACGACGGCGCCTACATCGCCTGGACGGACATCGCCGACAGCGCATCCACGTCGATTTCCGACAAGGAAGTGACCGGCCTCGAGGGCGACACGATTCATACCTTCAAGGTGCGCGCGGCCCACGAGCAGGGCGCGGGGGCCGAGTCGGACGAGGTGACGGCGACGCCGTTACCCGTGCCCGGCGTGAAAGAGATCACGCGGTTCGAGCCGGATTCCTCGCCGACCAACGCGGACGCGTTGAAGTGGGTGGTTGCATTCAGTGAAGCGGTGCAGGACAAGTACGCCTGGGAACCGAACAGATACGAGGTTTCCTACGACCCGCCGATCGAGAACGCGCCGACGCTGAGCGTCAACCGGCGGAGCGTGGCAACGCGATTCTGCGGCGGCCCGCGGCCCTCCGATCGTGGCGGCCTGGCCTACTCCGTGGAGCTTTCCGGCGGCGACCTGGCCGACTACAACGGCACACTAACGATGACGTTGGCATTGGGCGGGGTGATCAGAAGCTGCGACGGCATCGATCTGGTGAACCGGATTCCGACCGGCACCAACGACAACACCTTCGTGCTGGACAACGTGGCGCCGACAGTGACGATCACCGGCGTTTCCGGGACGGTCAGCGCAGCGGTGGAGGCGACCTTCACGTTCAGCGAGTCGGTCACCGGGTTCGACGTCGGCGACCTCACGTTGACGAACGCCACCGCATCGGAATTCTCCGGATCGGAGGCGACCTACAAGGCCATGATCACGCCGACAGAGGCCGGGGAGTTCAGCGTCGGCGTGGCGGCAGACGTGGCGGCTGACGCCGCCGGCAACGGCAATACGGCCGCGACGACACTGACCGCGACCTATGAGCCGCCCAACAACCCGCCGACGGTGGCGACCCCGATTCCGGACCAGACCGCGACTGCGGGCAGTGCCTTCAGCTATACGTTCCCGGCGGACACCTTCGCGGACGCCGACGACGACACGCTGAGCTACACAGTGGCGCAGTCCGACGGCAACCCGCTGCCGTCGTGGCTGAGCTTCGAGGCGACCGCGCGAACCTTCTCGGGCACGCCGCAGTCGGCGGATGTGGGGACGGTGACCGTGAAGGTGACGGCCAGCGACGGCAACGGCGGCACCGTGGACGACGAGTTCGTGGTGACGGTGGAAGCGAACGAACCGCCGGATTTCGGTTCGTCGTCGATCGAAAACCAGACGTACACCCAAGGCCGGGCGATCGCAGCCCTGCAGTTGCCTGCCGCGACGGGTGGCAACGGCACGTTGAGCTATTCGATCACTCCGGAGTTGCCGACAGGCCTGGCATTCAGCGAGAGCAACCGACAGATTACGGGAACACCGACGGTGGTCTCGGCGTCGGCGACCTACACCTACAAGGTGACGGACGCAGACGGCGACACGGCGGAGTTGACGTTTGCCATCGAGGTCGCAGCGCCGCTGCAGCTGCCCGCACCGACGATAGCGAGCGTGGGGCCGGGCACGAACGACAAGGACCTGGATGTCCTCTGGAGCTGGAGCCCGGGCGACGGCGCCTGCGACAACATCGTTGCCCATCGCGTCGACTACAAGCAGAGCAGCGTCGACGACTGGCCCGACTGGGCGGCGCCCGAGCGGAACGATGCGGATGCCGGCACGTACGAGATTCGCGAGAATCTGAACACGCCGGTTTCCTCCCGGACCTTCACCATCAACAGCGACACCGCGGGTAATGGCGAACTCGAGGTCGGGGTGACGCTGGCAGATGTCCCCTACGACGTACGGGTCAGCGTGGAGTATCCGCAAGCCTGTGCGGCGGAAAACCCGTATGCCACCAGTACGACGGCGAGCGGCCGACCGCAATACCTGCTCGAAAAACCGTCGAGCTTCTCGGTGACCGCCGGGGATGCGAAGGCGACGCTGGCGGCAACGGTCGAACAGCGCGGGCCGGCCGTCGAGAAATGGCAGTACGCCTACAAGACGAACAGCGAAGACTATGGCGACTGGACCGACATCGACGACAGCGCATCCACGTCGATTTCCGGCAAGGAAGTGACCGGTCTCGTCAACGGCACGAGCTATACCTTCAAGGTGCGTGCGGTCAACGAGCAGGGCGAGGGCGCCGAATCCGACGAGGAGACTGTGACGCCGGTCGCAGAGCCGGTGCCGGCATTGACGCTGATCCCGAGTACGCTTGCCATCGACGAGGGCGGTACGGGCACCTTCACTGTGGCGCTGGCCACGGCGCCGACGGCTGCAGTGACGGTCACCATTTCCGGCGACAATGCAGAAGTCACCTTCGATCCGGAATCGCTGAGTTTCACGACCGATGCCTATGCCACGCCGCTGACCGTGACGGTCAGCGCGGCCGAGGACGGCGACTCCACGGACGACACGGCAACGCTGACATTGAGCGCGGCCGGTGGCGACTACGCCGACGTGACGGGCACGGTGACCGTGACGGTCAACGACGACGATCCGTCGACCGGCGGCGGTGGCGGCGGCGGTGGCGGCGGTGGCGGCGCCTCGAACATCGCGCCGCAGGTCGAACAGGTCATTCCCGCGCAGGTGCTTCGCGTCGGCGAAACGACGGAACTGGACATCCGGTTGAGCTTCTTCGACCGCAACAGGGACAGGCTCGAGTACACGGCGGTTGCCGATAGCGAGTCGGTTGCTGCTGCCGAGACCGACAGCGACGCGCAAACCCTGACGCTGAACGGGATAGGACGCGGCCGCACGACCGTGACGTTGACGGCGGCAGACCCGCGCGGCGAGACGGCCGAGCAGACGTTCGAGGTGACCGTGCTCGGCCCGGCGCTGGTGGCCTACCTGCCGAGCGCTTCCGACCCGGTGCTGGAGGGCTTTCTGCGTGTGATCAATCGATCCGGGCAGGCTGCCGAGATCGTCATCGAGGCGACCGACGATACCGGCCAGCCGCGGCCGTCGGTAACGCTGGAGGTGGCGGCGGGCGCGACGGCGCCGCTAAACTCGGGCGACCTCGAAGACGGCAACGCGGCCAAGGGCCTGGCGGAGGGCTTCGGCACCGGCGAGGGCGATTGGCGGCTGTCGCTGACCGGCGCAGCCGACTTCGATGTCTTCGCCTACATGCGCACCCCGGACGGTTTCCTGACATCGATGCACGATTGGGCGCCGGTGGAGGACGGTGTGCACCGGGTAGCGATTTTCAACCCGGGCAGCAACGCCAATCAGGTGAGCCGAATGCGCCTGGTCAATCCGGGTTCCCAGGATGCCGTGGCGACGATTACCGGTGTCGATGATGCCGGGGAGCCGGGCGGGCGCGTCACCCTCGATGTGCCGGCTGGACGGGCGCTGACCGTGACCGCAGCCGACCTGGAGTCCGGGGCCGGCGTCGACGGTGCCCTGGGCGACGGCGCGGGCAAGTGGCGCCTGTCGGTGCAGGCCAACCGGCCGCTGGTGGTCATGAGCCTGCTGTCGAGCCCGGAAGGGTATCTCACCAATCTCTCGACGGTTGCGTCGGGGCCGGACGAAGACGGCGTGCATGCAGTGCCGCTGTTCCCGTCGGCTTCGGATGCGCTCGGTCGGCAAGGGTTCGTGCGCGTCGTCAACCACGGCGACACCGCGGCGGAAGTGACCGTGAAGCCGTTCGACGACAGTCAGACCGACTACGACCCGTTGACCCTGTCCCTCGCAGCGGGTGCGACGGTCCCCTTCAACTCGAACGACCTGGAGTTGGGCAATGCGGCCAAGGGACTGACCGGCAGCACGGGCCCGGGGGTCGGGCACTGGCGGTTGGCGCTGTCGAGCGAGTCGGACATCGAGGTGTTGTCGTACATTCGCACACCCGCGGGCTTCCTGACGTCGATGCACGATGTGGCGCCGCGCCTGGTGGACGAATACGAGATCGTCATCTTCAACCCGGGCAGCAACCGCAATCAGGTGAGCACGCTTCGCCTGGTGAATGCAGGATCAGAGGCAGCAACGGTGAGCATTACCGGCATCGACGATTCGGGCGCCCCCGGGACCGGCGAGGTCGTGCTGACAGTTCCCGCGGGCGCTTCCCGCACGTTGGATGCGGCAGACCTGGAGTCCGGCGGCGCCGGCCTCACCGGTGCGCTCGGCGACGGCGCCGGCAAGTGGCGCCTGTCGGTGCGGTCGAACCAGCCCATCGAGGCGCTGAGCCTGCTGGCGAGCCCCACCGAGCACCTGACCAATCTCTCCTCGGCCCCGGCCGGGAACCCGCCCAAATAGCTTGTTCGGACGATTACAGCAGTACCGCGACGAAACAGAATCGATGTCATAAACAGCGCAGCACCCGCTGCGCTGCTGGCGTTTCTGCTTGCGTTTGGGGATGAACCGCTTGCCCTCAATCTAACGGAGGACTATGTGGACGACCATCCGATTCGCGAGAACAAGTGCATTGGCGTCCGCAGCAGGAAGTTGGTGAGATATGCGGACCAGGCGTTGGGCGCGTCTGGGTCGTGAGGTCTGACATGTTCGCAACCCGTACCGAGTTATTGGACAAGATTCGTCTCGGCGAAGACAGCTTTCTTGAATTGAAGGAGGTTCGGTTTGCCGGCGGCAAGGTTCGGGGACCGGAGCAAGACGATCTGGCTAATGAGGTTGCCGCCTTTGCCAACACTCGCGGGGGCGTGCTGCTGCTCGGTGTGCATGACAAGACTCGCGAGGTGCTGGGGATTCCTGTCGAGCGGCTCGACGATGTCGAAGAACTCGTCAGGCTGGCGTGTGAGGATTCGATAAAACCGCCCGCGGCGCCCATAGTAGAACGCATCCGATTGCCGGACACCGTCGGCAACGAGCAGCCGGTGGTACGTTTGGATGTTCCCGCAAGCCTGTTGGTTCACCAGAGCCCCGGTGGTTACTATCACCGCGTTGGGTCGTCGAAGCGACCGATTCCACCCGACCAATTGGCGCGGCTGTTTCAGCAGCGTAGTCAGGCTCGGATTATCCGATTCGACGAAACTCCCGTTCCTCGTGCAACGCTTGGCGATCTGGACGAAGCGCTTTGGCGACGGTTCATCGCACCGCGTTTCAAGGATACGCCGGAGCAGTGGCTCTCCAAGCTTGCCATGGCATCGCAAGACGAAAATGGAACCTGGCGGCCGACGGTGGCGGGCTTGCTGCTCGCTTCCCGTGAACCTCAGCAGTTTCTCCCCGCCGCATTTGTTCAAGCTGTTGCTTACCGGGGAACAGAGATCTCGCCGCAAGCGGGGGCTGCATACCAGCTCGACGCACGAGACATCACGGGGCCGCTGGATCGCCAGATCTTCGATGCGTGTGACTTTGTAAGAAAGAACATGCGGGTCTCGGCGCGAAAGAGTGCAGAGGGCGGACGCGAGGACATTCCACAATTCGACATGCTTGCCGTTTTCGAGGCGCTTACCAATGCGGTGGCCCACCGGGACTACTCAATGCCCGGCAGCAAGGTGCGGCTTCGGCTGTTCGAAGATCGCCTGGAGTTGTACTCCCCGGGCCTCCTTGTAAACACGATGACCCCGGAGAGCTTGCCCTACCGGCAGGCGGCAAGAAACGAGGCCATTGCCAGCCTGTTGGCGCGGTGTCCGGTTGAACGAGACGACTTCGCGGGCCATCGCGCGCACATCATGGACAAGCGAGGGGAGGGGGTTCCAATCATTCTCTCTCGAAGCGAAGAGCTTTCGGGGCGTGCGCCGGAATACCGGCTGATCGACGAGTCGGAGTTGCTGCTGACGATTCATGCGGCGCACGCATTTTGAGATGAGGGTGGGCCTGATGACTTCTATCTGGTCGCGCAATTCGACGCTCAACTGTGGCATGCTCTTGCGCTTGATGGGGCAGGCAAATCGAGAGTGACCGCAATGAAGATCAATCCCCTGGAAGACGGCTGCGGTGCCGAGATCAGCGGCGTCGACCTGTCGTCGATCTCGGATGAAGAAGTGGAGGCCATCGCCGATGCGCAGGCGGCCCATGGTGTCGTGTTTTTTCGCGAGCAGGCGCTGACCGCCGACGAACAGCTCGCGGCCGCACGTCGATTCGGGCCCATCAACGTCAATCGGTTCTTCACCCCGGTTCCGGAACAACCCCAGGTGGCCATGGTATTGAAGGAACCGCACCACAAGCTCAATGTCGGCGGTGGCTGGCACACCGATCACTCCTACGACGACGCGCCGGCACTGGGCTCGATGCTGTATGCCCTGGAGGTGCCGGGTTCCGGCGGCGATACCCTGTTCGCGAACATGTACAAGGCGTACGAAGCCCTTTCGCCGGGTCTGCAGCGAACCGTCGAGAGCTTGAGCGCCGTGCATTCCAGCCGTCACGTCTTCGGTGCGACCGGCGCCTATGCCCAGGCAGGGGACGAGCGCTACCACAACGCCGAGCGAGCCACACAGGATGCGGTGCATCCCATGGTGATCCGGCACCCCCGCTCCGGCCGGCCGGCCCTCTACGTGAATCCGGGTTTCACGGTGCGAATCGACGGCTGGACCGATGAAGAATCACGGCCGTTGCTCGAGTATCTCTATAGCGTGGCCGCCCGGGACGAGCACACCACCCGTTTCCACTGGGAAGTCGGCAGCGTCGCATTCTGGGACAACCGCGCCACCTGGCACTATGCACTCAACGATTACCCCGGCGAACGGCGCCTGATGCACCGCGTCACCGTGGACGGCGGAAACCTCGCCCCCTACCGCACACACCGCTGATCCCCACCGCGGCAGGCCAAGCCGCGGACGTGCAAGAGACATTTTAAAACCGCTGGGAGAGAACCGGTGTGCGGTGCGTGTATGCGGCGCTGTTTGGGCTCGCGCTTGCGCCTATCGTAGCGGTAAGCGCCGCCGCCTGGTGCGCCGCATGCACGTACCGCATACCGGTTCTCGGAGTCGGATCGAAGGAAAGGTTCCCCAGGTTAATGGATTCAATAAAATCAATCGCTTGGAAAAAGCGTTCCGTGAAAGATGGTCCGATACCAAGCCTCAAAAAGCCGATTCGCCGAGCAGGTTGCGGCCGATGATCAGTTGTTGCATTTCCGGCGTCCCTTCGGTGACGGCGAGGATGGGCGCGATTCGGTAGAGTTCCTCGACGGGAAACTCCCGCGCCACGCCGTTGCCGCCATGGATGGCAAGGGCATGGCGGGTGACCTCGCAGGCGGCTTCCGTTGCGAAATACTTGGCCATGCTGCTCTCGAGGTCGCTGCGTTCGCCGCGACCGGCCAGATCGAGCGCCCGGTACAGCAGGAGCCGCGATGCGTCGATCCTGACCGCCATGTTGGCGATGCGCGCCTGCACCAACTGATGCCGGGCGATGACTTTGCCGTGCTGCTTCCGGGATGTCGCGTAGTCGACGGCGTGATCGAGCGCCGCCTGGGCAACGCCAACGGCCAGCAGCCCCACCAGCGGCCGTGAGCCGGACAGCAGCGCCATCAGCCGTTTCAGCCCCTCGCCTGGCGACGCGAGGACGTTCTCGGCCGGCACCCTCGCATCGTCAAAGTACAACTGCGCGGTCGATTGCCGGTTGAGGGCCATCTTGGGAATGTTGCGGCTCTCGTAACCCGCTTCCCGATCGACGACAAACAGGCCAATGCCATCACCGGGGCCTTCCCCGTCCCGGGCCACGCAGATGCAGAAATCCGAGTAATGGCCGCTCGATATCCACTGCTTTTCTCCGGAAAGCAGGAAGCCGCTGCCATCCCGACGCGCTCGGCAGCGGATTTGCGCGATATTGGAGCCCGCCTCCGGCTCGCTGATGCCGATGCAGGCGAATTTCTGGCCGCTGAGCAGCGGAGCCAGGTAGTTGGCGCGAATCGACTCGGAGCCTGCGGCCAGCAGCAATCCGGCTTCCATCTGGATCAGCACCAGGATGGCGAGGTCTGGTGAAACTTGCGACAATTCCTCGAACAGCAAGCCCACCGTCAGCGGGTCGAGACCCAGTCCGCCGTGGGCTTCGTCCACCAGTCCGTTGCCCATGCCGAAGGGCAGCAACCTGCCCAGCAACTCATACATCTGGTCCTTGGGAATGAATGCGTCATCGAATGCCGCAATCGCCGGAGCAATCTCCGCTTCCAGGAAGCGGCGGAACGAATCGACGGCGATTCGCTGTTCGTCGGTGGGTGAGAAGTCCATGTGAAGCTTCGCCTTCAGCGGGCAGCGCAGGTGGGCATCATGAGTCGGACCCTTGCGCTATTGCGTAGCGGATTGGCTTGCCCGGAAATGTCCGTCGTACCTTCGAGTCGCGCACCACCAGCTGTCCGCTGACCAGAACGTAAGGAATTCCGGTGGATGGCGCTGCCTGTTCGCCGCGCCTGTGGGTCGCGTTGTCGGTGACCGTTGCCGAGTCGAACACCGTGATGTCCGCGATCATGCCCTCCTGAAGCCGACCCCGCTCTCGCATGGCACTGATGCCCGCATTGCCCAGGTGCAGTGCTGACCAGTAGCTGAGTTGGCGAAGCGCCTGCATCAGGGGTACGCCGTGCTCGCGGCCCAAGCGCAACACTCGGGCGTGGCTGCCCGCGGTTCGCGGGTGGCCGACGAAGGCACTGTAGGGATGCTCCCAAGTGAGGTCATTGCCATCGGCGTCCGTGGTGGGCATGCCGTCGCTGCCAACGGTGGCGTGCGGCCGGGTCAGCCAATTGGGCAACCAGGCCTCGCGCTGACGCATGAAGAGCACCACGATGTAGCCGGGGTCCTCCTTGCGCTTGGCTTCATAGGCCGCCTGTGTGAGGAACTCGCCAGTGGCCGGGTCCATCATCGAGTCCTCGTAGGTGAGCTGCCAATCGTGCAGCAGGGTTTCCGGCTCGAGGAACTCGGAGCCGATGGGCCCGGACCCGGAGACATAGGGATAGTATTCGGACCAGACGTTGTAGCCCTGGGCGCGGGCTCCTGCCAGCTTGGCCTCGTTCTCCTGCCAGCCGCGGTTGTTGTCGTGCACGGCCATGAACGGCGCTCCCAGCGCCATGGCGTTGGCGAAGGCTTCGGCGAACCCCAGGGTACCCTCTGCCGGCGGCAGGTTGTTGCCCAGGAACCGGACATGGCTGAACGTGCCCCGGCCGTAGCTCGCGGCGAGGCGTTGCAGGGCAAACATCTCCCACGTGGTAACCCCTTTTTGCATGTAACCCACGGTGGAACCCACGCCGAGTGCGCCTTGCGCCAGTGCGCGGTCTACGAGTTCCAGGATGGCGGCCAGTTGCGCGGGGTCGGGGATGGTGACGGCGAAGTCCGGCACGCCGTTGTTGCGCTCGGCGCGAGCCCGGGTAGGGCCGATATGCTGGGCGTCGACGGGGCCGTCGAACTGCAATCCGTCCAGCACCGCCATGCGGGCGAATTCGTGCGACGCCGATACGCCGTAGTTGGTCTGCCAGCGGCCCTTGCGCTCGGCGTACCAGGCCCCCACGTTGATGCCGCCGACCTCGAGGTCGAGGGTAGTGGTGACGCCGTCACGCAGCATGAGCTTGCTGCCGAACCGGGTTTGGCCGTGTACGTGGGAGTCTATGAAGCCTGGAGCGACGACCAGGCCGTCTGCGTCGATCTCGATCTCCCCCCGCAGAGGATCGGACGAGATGCGAACGATGCGCTCACCGCGGATGCAGACGTTGGCCACCTGGTCAAATTCGCTTTCCGGATCCATGACCCGTCCGCCAGTGATGACCGCATCGCAGGTTGCAGCCCAAGCCGACGGCAACGAGCCGATGATCGACAGCCCGAAGATCGTCGCCCGGAACCCCTGCCGGAGCCGTTCAGAGTTCATTGCCGACACCATTGACCAAGGCATTGACCAAGGCGTTCACCCTGCGCTGCCCTTCAACGCACAAAGCGCGGGTCTCGCCAGCGAACGCAGTCGCTGGTGATCTCGTCGATGCATCGAAGCCCCATCAGCGTCATGTTACGCTCGAATTCGCCCTTCAGAATCTCGATGACCCGTGCAACGCCTGCCTCGCCGCCGGCGCCGAGCCCGTAGAGGTACGCCTTGCCGATCAGCACGCCGCGGGCGCCGAGGGCCAGCGCCTTGACGATGTCGGTGCCGCGCCGGAAGCCGCTGTCCACCAGCACTTCCACGCGATCTCCTATCGCGTCGACGATTTCCGGTAGCACCTCCAGTGTGGTCGGGGCGTGGTCGAGCTGCCGGCCGCCGTGGTTCGAGATGACGATGCCGGTGGCGCCGATTTCCGCGGCGAGCCGGGCGTCGGCAACGGTGGTGATGCCCTTGACGACGAATTGTCCGCCCCAGTCGCTGCAGAGCGCGGCCGCGTCGTCCCAGGTAAAACTCTTGTCGAGTTGATCGGCAAACCATTCCGCCACGGAGGCGAAGTCGTCCCGGGTGGAGTCGTCGACGTACCCCTCGATGTTGGGAAAACGCCAGCCCGAATGGGTCAGATAGTCCAGCGTCCAGCCCGGCCGTTGCAGCAATTGCCGGATGATGCGCGGCGTGGCCTTCGGCGGAATCGAAATCCGGTTGCGCAGATCCCGCTCCCGATTGCCATGGGTGGCGCAGTCGACGGTGAGGAACATGGCGCCGTATCCCGCCGCCTTGCAGCGCCGGACGTATTCGCCGGCGATCGATCGGTCCTTGAGTACGTAGACCTGGAAGAAGCGCGGCCCTTCGCCGACAGCGGCCACCTCCTCCAGGGAAAACATGGCCGAAGAGGTGGTGCCGTAGATCACTCCGGAAGCCGCGGCCGCACGGGCGGCGGCGAGTTCTCCCTGAGGATGGTAGAACCGGCTCGCCCCGGTGCTCGACAGGATGAAGGGCGCCGACGTCGGCATGCCGAGCAGCGTCGTCGAGGTATCCACCGAGGTTACATCGACCAGCACCCGCTGCAGCAACGACAGCGCGGCGAACGACTTGGCGTTTTCGCCCCGGGTGTACTCGTCGTCGGCGCCACCGTCGAGATAGTCGAAGATGAAGCGCGGCAGCCGGCGCCGCGCCAGGTCGCGCACGTCGTCGATGCTGTGCGCGTGCTGCAGACGCCGGTGTGTCGACGACGTTTTCATCTCAACAGTTGCGTGCCGGCGTTGTCATGCATGTACGGCCCCCGGATCGTTGCCTGCCGGACGCCAGGTCTTGCTCGAGAGTTGGCTTGGTTCCATTTTGCATTCGTCTGCGCAGGCTGTCGTCCATCGACGATCA
Source organism: Candidatus Azophilus sp. (assembly GCA_965221465.1). Lineage (GTDB taxonomy): Bacteria > Pseudomonadota > Gammaproteobacteria > Pseudomonadales > Azotimanducaceae > Azophilus. Next base: position 1,906,175 of record OZ244892.1, on the reverse strand, counting down.
TCCCGCGGCCGGCACCACTCTTACCGGCTTGTGGCCGCCGAGGGTGATGGCGCCCTCGTTCGTCACTACGCCGTTCAGGTTCTGCGTGAGGATGCCTCGCATGGAAAAAATCATAATGCTTTGATTTAATTAAAAAAAATGTAACAGAATATCTCGCGACCGGGCACCGAGAGCAGGTATACGGTACGTGCATCTGGCTCGCCGAATGGCGCACCAGGCGGAGAAAACTACCGCGACGATGGGTGCAAGCACGAGCCCAAACAGCGCCATATACACGCACCGCACACCTGCTCTCTCCCAGCGTATTGCAGATGTTCCCTGCATGTCCGCGTCCCGGCGCGCCGGGTTCGAATCTTTCATGACGTATTCGATGATCTGTTTGCCCTCAGCGGATGTCGTGCTGACCGGGACGACATGCCCGGATTGCGTCAGCCGGGCAGGCAGGAAACCGATATCGTCCACGGCGCGTGCCCAGCACAGAATTATCCAGGCTTCAATTGGGCTCGAACCATGATCGATTTAACGGGGGAACGAATTCGGTTGCCATGCAAATCGTGCATTCTCATGGTCGCAATATGCGTCGACGCTCTGGTCGGCATCCGTCACCAGCTTCCTGCTGTGGACGCCGATGCACTCGCCCTGCGCCTCGACGCCCTCACGACGAAAGTTGGTAACGGATGCGGGCCAGGTTTGCCCGAATTGATTTGCCATTGGGATGGGTGCGTCGGATGATTGGGCGGGATTGGGACGATCTGTCGACAGGCCCTGGACGAAATGTGCAGCCTGATCGACACGTTCAGCCCTGAACAGAATGTGGAGCCTGATCGGCATGTGCAGCCTGAATTGAGCGTGGAGATAGCCCGTTGAAATCCGAATTGCGCATCAGCCGCCGGGACTTCGTCAATTCGACCCTTGTCGGCGCCGGCGCCACCCTGCTGGCGGCCTGTGCGCCGATCGAAACTGCAGCCCGCGCCAGTCGCGCCAGTCCGCCGGTGGGGTCGCCGCCGGGTGATTGGTACGGATACGGCGGCATCGGCGATTACGCTGCCTCCCACGGGAATACGCCGGGTGCGGTGCAGGCGGCGCATCGCATTCGCCATGGCGATTTCGATGCCGTGGGGCCGGATTGGGTCGATACGGGGGAAGTCTTCGATACGGTGATCGTGGGCGCAGGCCTCGCCGGGCTCGGCGCCGCCTACGAGTTCGCCACGACGATGCCCGATGCGGCGCGCTGCCTGATTCTCGACGACCACCCGCTGTTCGGCGGCGAGTCGAAGCAGAACGAATTCTCGGTGGGCGGCTACCGGCTCGTCGCTCCGCAGGGCTCCAACGGATTCTCCATTCCGCCTGCCGGAAGTTCGGACGACCTCGCCTACGCGGTAGGGGATGCGTATTACTACGATCGCCTCGGAGTCCCGCGGCAGTTCGCCTACAGCCCGCCCACGGGCGGCGCCGAGGCGATTCGATTCGGGAACGACAACTACGGCTTCCTGCACTGGCTTCAGGATCGTATAGATGTCAGTCACTTCACCGGCAGCGATGGCGATCGACGGCATGCCCGCAACGTCTGGGCGAACGAGTTGCGCGAACTCGCCGTTCCGGCCCGGGTGCGCCGTTCGCTGCTCGACTGGTCCCGAGCGAGTGCCCGTCCACACCCGCGGCAAGGCCTGGAAGCCTGGCTGGATACGCTGTCGTGCAAACAGTACCTGGAAGACGTGCTCGGCCTCGACCCGGCCGTCACCGCCTACGCGGACCCCATTCTTGCCGCTGCGGCCGGTGCCGCGTGCGACACCACGTCGGCCTATGTCATGTACGCGATCGGATTACCCGGTTTCGGCGGCTACCACGACCCGTATCTGGACCACCGGCACTCGTTTCCCGGCGGCAACACCGGATTTGCCCGGTATTTCCTCAAGCGCATCATGCCGCAGGCGATTGCCGGCAAGGATATATTCGAAGACATCCTGTCGGGGGCCATCCGCTTCGATGCACTGGACCGCCAGGGCGAGCGCGTCCGAATGCGCCTCTCATCCACCGTGGTGCGGGTGGAACACGACAGTGCCGACCCGGATGCGTCGGACCAGGTGCTGGTGAGCTATGCCAAGAACGGCAGGGTCTACCGGGTGCGCGCCCGCGGTGTCGTGATGGCATCGGGCGGCTGGGTCAACAAGCACGTCGTGCGGGACCTGCAGGAGGCATCGGTTCGGGCCTTCGACGCCTTCAATCACGCGGCGTTTCTGGTCGCCAATGTGGCCCTGACGAACTGGCGCTTCATGCATCGGCTGGGCATTTCGGGCTGCCGGTACGAAGGCGACTTCGGCTTCGCCTGCAACCTGCGCAATCCCATGGCCGTTGGCACCGACGCCCCGCCTCACGACCCGGCCAAGCCTGCCGTGCTGAGCTTCTACGTGCCTTTCATCACGCCCGGTGAGCCGGCCTCGGTGCAGGGCAACATCGGGCGGCTGCAACTTTTCTCGACGACCTATGCCGACTACGAACGGCGCATCGTCGGGCAGATGAACGAGTTGTTCGCCGCTGCCGGGTTCGATGCCGCAACCGACATTGCCGGCATCGTGCTCAACCGCTGGGGCCATGCCTACGTAATGGCGGAACCCGGGTTCTTCTTTGCGCGAAACGGCCAGCCGCCGGCACGCGAGATCGCTGCCCGTCCCCATGGGCGCATCGGCTTCGGGCACGGCGAACTGCAGGGCATGCAGCACTGGGGCCCGGCTGCGGCGGAAGGACGCCGCGCCTTCAACGAGATTCGCGCCCGCATCTGACCGCAGCCGCCACAAGGCGTGCTGGTCAGAGGCTGTTCTTGAAGATGGCGCCGTCCTTCATGATGAGGTGCAGGTTGGCGGCGTGATCGGCGAGCATGGCCGGGTCGTCCAGGGGGTTGCCGTTCACCAGCAGGATGTCGGCGTAGGCGCCTTCTTCGATGACGCCGAGCCGACCCTGGGGATAGGGGTTGTTGGGCCCGGTCATGGCGGCGACCTCGCCTCCCCAAAGCGTTGCAGACTTCAGAACGCTCAGGTTGTCGAAAAACTCCATGTAGATGCCGAATTCGGCAAGCTGGAGCCTCCGCTCCGTATCCAGCGTTTCTTCGCCCCAGGGCGCGACGAGGTCCGTGCCGTACACGAACTTGGCACCCTGATCGGCGAATGCGCGGAGCGCGGCGCGGTAGGCCAGAATCGCGGGTATCACCTTGGGGTAGCTCTCGGGGCTCAGCATCGCTTTCAGTTCATCGAGGCTGCGCCCGAGAACCGTTCCGGTGTTGAACTCCACGAAGACATCGTTGTCGACGATGCGCCTGACCGCCTGCTCTATTTCCTCCGGCGTGTTGCCGATCATCGGGACGTGCTCGAGCATGTGTACGCCGGCATCGAGCGCGTGATGGACGCCTTCCGCAGTATGACAGTGCGCCGTTACGTAGGTTTTCGCCTGCCGGGCGACCTGCACCACGGCGGCAAGTTCCTCGGGCGTCGATTGCACGGCATGAATCGGGTCGAATTCGCTCGAAACGCCGCCGCTGACGAAGACCTTGAAGAAGTCGGCGCCATTGCGAAAGCTCTCCCGTGCCGCCCGGGCGAACTCGTGGGGCCCGTCGACGATGTAACCGAGGCGCCGCTCGTACCAGTGCTGGGGGCCGTCGCCGAAATGGGGGTTGTCGTTGGTCAGGCCTCGGAAATCGCCGTGGCCGCCGGTCTGGCTGATCATGGCTTCGGCGCCGTATACCCGGGGCCCCGGGGCCAGGTTGGCGTCGAAGAGCTTGCGCAGGTAGGTCGACGGGCCGCCCGTGTCCCGCACCGTGGTGAAACCCCGCATGAGCATCGCTTCGCCGCGAACCGTGGCCAGGGCGCCGACCATGAACTCGTCGACATTCTGCCGGCCCTGTATGGCGATGGGGGTATACGCGGAGAAGTGCACGTGGGAGTCGATGAGCCCCGGCATCAGGGTGCGGCCGCCGCCATCGATCACCTGCGCATCGCCCGCATCGATGTCCGGGCCGACGGCCTCGATCAGGTTGCCTTCGACGAGAACCTCCAACCCCTCGGCGAGCTTTTCCGAACTGCCGTCGAAGACGTTGACGTTGGTGAACAGGATGCGGCTGGAATCGGTTTCAGCGGCCCCGGCAAGCGGCAACACCAGAACGAGCGCCAATAAGGCGCCAGTCAACACGCGCATGAAAAAAATCTCAAGTTATTGATATTAAAGCACTCACTGACGCCGAGAGCCGTTGCTTCGATCCGGCTCCGAGAACCGGTGTACGGTACGTGCATCCGGCGCACCAGGCGGAGGCGCTTACCGCTACGATAGGTGCAATCACGAGCCTTAACAGCGCCGGATACACGCACCGCACACCGGTTCTCTCCCAGCGAGCCTTTGTTGCTTTCACGTCCAGGTCCCGGCGCGCCGAGTTCGAAACTTGGGCGTCGTCGTCCCGGCGTGCCGGGTTCCGAACTTTCATCGAAAAAATCATCAAGTTGTTGCTTTCACGTCCGTGGAAAGGCGCGACGGGTTAGAACTCCATCAGGAACTCGACCCCGTAGCGAGCCGGATTACGGGCCTGGTTCAGAATCCAGCCCGGGTTCACCGCGTTGGTGATCAGGCCGCTCTCGATGTTGTCGGTCAGGTTCCTGCCGAAGACGGACACGCGCCAGGCGCCGGTTTCGGGCGCGTAGGCGAGGCTGGCGTCGTACTCTTCGTAACTCGACCCCGGATAGCCCAGGTTGTCGTCGGTGGACTCGACATCGCCGACGAAGCGATAGCTGCCGCGCAGCGTCAGATTGCCCGCACCCGCGGGAATGTCGTAGGCGAGGTGCAGTTCGCGCTGCCATTTCGGCGTGAACGGAATTCGGGTGCCGTCGATGATGCTCGGCGCCCCGCCGGCGCCGCCGCGCGGGTTGACGAAATTCTGAAGCTCGGCATCGAGATAGCCCATGTTCGCTTGCAGCAATAGCCCGTCGGCGATCACCCAGGAGGTTTCCAGCTCGATACCCTTGATGGTCGCTTCCGCTGCGTTCGAGACGGTCTGAAAACCGTCGGTACCCACGACCGTGCGCTGCAGGTCTTCGTACTCGTTGAGGAACAGCGACAGATTGATGCGCGCGCGGCCTTCGGCCAGGTCGGCCTTCGCCCCGATCTCGAATGCGTCTACCGTTTCTTCGTCGTAGGGCCCGGGAACGGCCCCGACGTTCTGGCGGATGTTGAAGCCGCCGCTGCGGAAGCCACGGGTATAGGATGCGTAAAGCTGTGCGTCGTCGGAGGCGAGGAACTGGATGCCCGCCTTGTAGGTGAAGTTCGACCAGTCGTCATCCCCTTCGAAGTTGAAGGCGCAGTCTCTCGGGTCGTTGCTGACGAAGCCGGTGCAACTCAGGGAACCGCCGAACTGGCCGATTTCCGTGTCTTTTTCTTCCCACGACTGCCGCCCGCCCAACGTCAGCACCCACAGTTCCGACAGCGCAATGTCGGCCTGGGCGAACAGCCCGACCACCTGGTGGTCGGTGACGCTGTGCGCCTGCAGGCCGCCGCCGGCTGCCGCGAACAATGCGCCGAAGCGGCGCTCGCCGTAGGTGAACTGCTGATCGAAATAGAACAGCCCGGCGGTCAGGTCGACGCCGGTGGAGAGGCCGGTGTTGTAGATCAGTTCCTGGCTGAACTGGTTCTGCTCGATGAAGGTGTTGTTCACGTCGAAAATGGCGACGATGCTGCCGTCGAAGTCCTGGGTCAGGTCTTCCTGCTCCAGATCGCGCAGGGCGGTTATGGATTTCAGCGAGCCGTTCGGCAGTTCCCAGTTCATTTCGATGGAGCCGCTGATCCAGTCGCCGTCCAGTGGGTGGTCGTTTACACCGTTGGCGATCGGGTCGTTGCTGTCGCGGGCGCCCGCCTCGCTGAGCCCGGGAATCGGCTGCACGGCGAGCAGCAGGGTGTTGTCCACCGCCCAGATGGGCAACGGGTCTTCCTCGGACTGGCCGTATTCGAAGCGCAGGTCTGCCGTGAAGGTGTCGCTGGCGAGCCAGGTGAACGCGGCCCGGACGACCTGCTGATCCAATTCGCCCAGATCGTCGAAACCCGCCGCCTCGCCGGCAGGGTTGTCCATCCAGTCGCTCAGCTGGGTGTGAAACACGGCGATCTTGCCGAGCAGCTTTCCCTCCACCAGCGGACCGCTGATCGACGCGGCCGCCTGCAGATTGCCGTCGTTGCCGCCCATGACCCGAACACGGCCGCTGAATTCCTCGGTGGGCTTGCGCGTGCGCAGCAATGCGGCGCCGCCGGTGACGTTTCGGCCGAACAGGGTTCCCTGGGGCCCGCGCAGAATCTCGACGGCTTCAAGATCGAAACTGTCGAAGACGATGCCGGCGGAAATGCCCTGGTAAACGCCGTCGACGAAAACCCCCACCGCCGGGTCGTCGGAAAGCACGGTGCCGGAGACGCCCATGCCGCGAATGAAGAAATTCACGTAGCCCGGAAAGGTGGCGCTGGAATAGGCGGTCGCATTGGGCACATTGGCGCTGATGTCGGTGAGGTCGGCCGCATACATGGCTTCGATCTGATCGCCGGAGAAGGCGGAAACGGCCAGTGGCACATCCTGCACGCTTTCCAGGTCGGCCCGTTTTCGTGCCGTGACCAGCACTTCCTCGACCAGTGCAACCGAGTCGGAGGACGGCCCTGAACCGGGCTGTTCCGACCAGCTATAGGGCGCCAGGCCCATGCACAGGCACCATAGACCGAGGGCTATTGGACTGAAGATTTTCATGTAGTCTCTCCGAAGGTTGCCGGACGCCAATGGATTCAGAGTGGCGCAATCGTACTCGGACGGATTATCTCCCGGGGTCGAACGGGCGGCTTGTCAAAAGGGGCACAGGCCCTATCCCGCAGTAATCGACCGCGCGACCGAGCCCTGCCGGTCATTCACGCGTGTCAGCAGCGTCGCGCGCGTATTGCAGTCAGCCGATGCCAATTCGGGTGCGTTCGGTAGTCGGCGGCGGCAAAACACGATGCCTGCCTCAATTGACAAGACCAAACCGGCACCAGCGTTCAAGATGTGCTCATGAAAGACTCCACCCCGGCGCGCCGGGTCGAGGACGCGCAAGGAACATATGCAGTACGCTGGGAGAGAGCAGGTGTGCGGTGCGTGTATCTGGCGCTGTTGGGGCTCGTGCTTGCGCCCATCGTAGCGGTAAATGTCTCCGCCTGGTGCGCCAGATGCACGTACCGTATACCTGCTCTTGGTGCCGGATCGAAGGCCATGTTTGCCACGCTAACGAATTCAATAAAATCAATAGCTTGGAAAAAGTGTTCCATGAAAGGCGGTTTCCCGGGAGCCAAGCAAGTGTTCCATGGCAAGACCTGTCGGTACAGCCGCGAAGGGTTACTCGAGCGGTGACGAGAATCGTCCCCACGGCGTCCCATTGGGGGAACTACCGCGTCGAGACGCAGAACGGGCGCATTGCGGCCATCCACAACTATGCCGAAGACCGGGACCCGACCCCAATCGGGCAGTCGCTGATCGACGCCCAGGACCCGGATTGCCGCATTCCACGGCCGATGGTCCGCCAGGGCTATCTAGACGGAACCAGCGACGGCAGCGGTCGCGGCATCGAACCGTTTGTTCCCGTCGACTGGGAAACGGCGGTTTCGCTTGCAGCGACTGCCCTCGACAGCGCCCGCAAGCAACACGGCAACGAATCCATCTATGGCGGCTCGTACGGCTGGGCCAGCGCCGGCCGCTTCCATCACGCGCAGAGCCAGCTGCATCGTTTTCTGAATCAATTCGGCGGCTACACCAGTTCCCGCAACTCCTATTCGGCCGGCGCGGCCGAGGTGATCGTCGGACGTATTCTGGGAATGGTCTTCTTCGACCTGATGTTCCAGGCGCCGACCGTAGCCGACATGTGCGAACACACCGGCCTTGCCGTCTGCTTCGGCGGCATTGCGATGAAGAACACGCAAATCATGCAGGGCGGACTGGGCGCCCACACCGCCAGAGACCAACTGGACGCATTGCACCGAGCCGGCGTGAAATTCGTCAACGTCAGCCCGATTCGCGACGACATGACCGAGCGTGTCGAGGCGGAATGGTTGCCTGTGCGGCCGAATTCCGATGTCGCGCTGATGCTGGCCCTGGCCCACACGCTGTACAGGGAAGGGCGGCACGACGAGGCGTTCCTGGACAAGTACTGCGTCGGCTTCGACAGGTTTCTCCCTTACCTGCTGGGCGCCACCGACGGCCAACCGAAAGATGCGGGCTGGGCGGAAGCACTGACCGACATTCCGGCCGACGCCGTTCGTGCACTGGCGCGCCGCATGGCCGCAACGCGAACGGTGATAGGCGTCAGCTGGTCGTTGCAGCGCAGTGAATTCGGCGAGCAGACATACTGGATGGCGACGGTGCTGGCCGCCATGCTGGGTACGCACGGCCTGCGGGGCGGCGGCGTCGCCTACGGATATGGCTCGGTGCACAACATCGGTTTCAGCGGTCGCGGATTGCCGCCCTTCAGGGTGGGCGCGTTCCCACAGGGGCGCAACCCGGTGCAGACGTTCATACCCGTTTCCCGCATTGCCGACATGCTGCTGAACCCCGGCGCGAAGATCGACTACGACGGCAGTGAAATCACGTTCCCGGACATCAAGGTGATCTACTGGGCCGGCGGCAACCCGTTCCACCATCACCAGGATCTGACGCGGCTGCGCAAGGCCTGGGCGAAGCCCGAGACGATCATCGTCAACGAACCCTGGTGGACAGGCGCGGCCCGTCACTCCGATATCGTGTTCCCCTGTAACACACCGCTCGAACGCAACGACATTTCGGCAAGCTCCATCGATTGCCACCTGACGCCCATGGTCAAGGCGGTGGATTCTTTCGGCGAGTCGCTCTGCGACTTTGAAATCTACAGCCTGTTGTCGGAAAAGCTGGGTTTCCGCGACGAATTCACCGAGGGCCGCACCGAAATGGAGTGGGTCGAGCACCTCTACGCCGTGACACGCAAGAGCGCCCTCGAACACGACATCGAGCTGCCCGAATTCGATGCCTTCTGGGCCGGGGAACAGTTCAGCGTTGCAGACAAGGTACCGAACCGTGTTTTCGACCTGGAAGCCTTTCGAAACGAACCCGATGCCAATCCGCTAAAGACTCCGTCCGGCAAGATCGAGGTTTATTCATCGACAATCGCCAGCTTCGGTTACGACGATTGCCGCGGTCACCCGATGTGGTTCGACGGCGAAGAGTGGCTCGGCGCCGAGCGTGCGAATGAGTACCCGCTGCATCTCTTGTCGAACCAGCCAAAGAAAAAGCTGCATAGCCAATACGACCATGGCGTCGCCAGTCGCGAGGCCAAGATCAGGGAACGCGAGATCGTGCGCATGAATCCGACCGATGCCGCCGAGCGAGGCCTGGCCGACGGCGACATCGTGCGAGTCTTCAACGACCGGGGTTCCTGTCTGGCCGCTGCCCTTACTCACGACGGCATCCGGCAAGGTGTGGTCGAACTACCGACTGGAGCCTGGTACGACCCTGAAAACCTGAGCGCCGGCAAGCTGATGGACGTACACGGCAACCCCAACGTACTGACGCGCGACAAGGGCTCGTCGAAACTGGCGCAAAGCACGACAGCGCACAGCTGCCTGGTCGAGATCGAGCGGTTTTCAGGAGATTTGCCCGAAATCAAGGCGTTTCGGCAGCCTGCCACGACAGACGTGGGCGGAAGCGCTGCCAGGTAAAGCCCTCATCGAGCAACGCTAACACGCCGCTCTGCAGGATTGGTCGTTGAGTTCTGCAACAGACGAGGCTTTAAAGAAACTGGCCGACAAGCGCGGCGTGTTCGGTCTGATCAGTACGCCGGGCGCTCTCAATGGAACGGACCGGTGCACGGTGGCGGACTATGTCGATTCGATCGATGCTGCCGTCAACCTCATGGTGGTCGAACAGGTCGGCTTCGGCACCGACCTCCTTCGTGCCGCTTCGGTCGAAGAGGTCTTTACCGCACCGGAATGGAACGACAAGTTGCGCGAAGCGGTCGGTGTGAGCATCGCAATATGGCCCTGGTCAGATGGGCATGTGGGTATGGAAAACAACTCCGGCTATCCCAATCTGACCCGAGGCTCGATCGCCAAGGGGTATTCCGACGAGGACGTCGCCAAAATCATGGGCGGCAATTTCCTGAGGATGATCGAAGAGACGATCGGCAGATCGCACCTCGTTTTCGCGCTGCCCTCAGGGCCCGAACCGATACTCCGCCTCGATCGTCAACGTCCTCGGCGGCGCAAGCCACGCAAGGCTGTTGCCGACGAAAAACTGGTAGGCGTTGCTCGTATGTTCGTTGGTCAGGTTCCTGCCTCGGAGCGTCAAGCGCCATGCCTGATCGGCTGAAACCAGGCCCACGTAAGCGTCCAGTTTTGCCCAGGAATCCTGCAGTCCGGCGGGGTCGATGCTGCTCTTGCAGGCCTTCCGCCGCTGACGACCGGTGGCACAAGCTTGGTTGATAATCGCCCATGCAGTGAGCAATAATCACAATCCTCATGAGCGATTTCACTTACGTTGCTCGTTTCGCTGCCGCTCTGCTCCGCAAGGCGCTCGCCGTTTCTCCGGTCGTCGTCCTGATGGGCGCCCGTCAGACGGGCAAGAGCACGCTGGTGCAACACGAACCTTCGCTCTCCAATCACCTGTACCTCACTCTCGACGATCCCGACGTGCGCGAGCAGGCGCGTCTGGCGCCGGACGATCTGGTTCGGAGTGCGCCGTACCTGGCTTTGGACGAGGTGCAACGAGAACCCGACCTGCTGCTCGCCGTGAAGCGTGCCGTGGATGCCGACAAGCCGCGCAGCAACGGCCGTTTCGTGCTCACGGGTTCGGCAAATCTGCTCTTGATGCGCCGTGTTTCCGAGTCACTGGCGGGTCGTGCGACATACGTCAACCTCTGGCCACTCACACGGCGCGAACGGCTTGGCCGGGGCCTGCCCGGCATCTGGTCGGCCCTTCTGTCGACGCCGGTCGACAAGTGGCCCGACCTCATCGATGGCGAGCAGGCTGTGCCCGCAGACTGGCGCACATCGGCACGCGAAAGCGGCTATCCCGCCCCGGCGCTGCAACTTTCCGACCAGGAAGCTTGCGCCCTCTGGTTCGATGGCTATGTTCGCACATACCTCGAACGCGACCTTCAGGCCCTGTCGGCAATCGGCGACCTCGTGGATTTCCGTCGGCTCATGCGCGTCGCCAGCCACCGTCTCGGCGGCCTGGTGAACCAGGCGGAAATTGCGCGCGACACGCGGATTGCCCGGGCCACCGTGCAGCGGCACCTCGATTTGCTCGAAACGTCCTACCAGGTGGTTCGCTTACCCGCATACTCGGTCAACCGGACAAAGCGCTTGATCAAAGGCCCCAAGCTCTACTGGAGCGATCCGGCGCTCGCACTTTGGCTTGGCGGTCTCGACGAACCGGCAGGCGCCCACCTGGAAAACCTGGTTCTCGTCGATCTGCTCGTGTGGCGCGAGGGCCAGGTCCCCCATCCGGAGGTGCTCTATTGGCGCACAACGACAGACCGCGAGGTCGACTTCGTTATCGAGTCTGGCAATCGCCTGCTCGCTATCGAGGTCAAGGCCGCCGTTCCGCGGTATGCAGACACGACCGGCCTGCGCCTGTTCCGGGAGGAGTACGGGGATCGATTCGCCGGCGGCCTGCTGTTGCATGGCGGTAACGAGATACGTCGAATGAGCGAGGGGATCGTTGCTGCACCCTGGTGGCGGATTCTGTAACAAGCGTGGGTGAGTGCTCTGCGAAGACGGGGCGATACCCACATTGGCAGCGTGCTCATTGCTGCCCGTTCGAGTGCCCCCGGTAGACCAGGTACACGCCGTAGGTCAGCAGTGGAATCACGAAGACGACGATGAAGCTTGCGAACATGAGCGAGTAGCCACGCAAGATGAGCGCGACGATGCCCATGGTACCGAGTGCCAGGCTGGAAGCGACGACCACTGCCGCAACGCCGGCGTGGCCGAGCCGCGACATGGCCTTGCCCCGATGGCGCAGGTGCCAGCCGTCGACCCGTTGAATCAATCCCTGCATCAGCGCGACCCCGGTTTGCGCCACGAGCACGAACATGACCACCACGTAGACGTTCAGCAGCAACGGTGTGCTCAGGTTCTCGAACATCCAATAGGTCGGAATGCGTTCGTCGACGATTGCCGGGTAATGCAGCATGAAGGCGACGTGGAAGACCGCGGCCGGGATGACGCAGACGAGCGCGGCCACGACCGCTGCCGTGAATGCCTCGGCGCGTGTGCGCAACCCCATCGCGCAGTACAGCAGAATGGGGAGGTAACCGCCGTTGACGATGGCGTACTGCAAGCCGGTCATGGCGCCGCCGGGCTCGTGATCGATTGTTGCGAATTTCTCGACGATCTGTTCCAGAAAGCCGCTCATCAACTGCACCATCAATACCGCCAGCACCGCGAAGAGCGCAGCGATCGACAGCATCATCGATTGCTCGACAACCCGCCGGCCGTAGTAGTTCAGCCCGACGACCAGCACGAATATGAGCAGGGAACCGATCCAGACCGCCATGCCGAAGTGATCCTCGAGCACGGTGCCGCCGACGGTTACCGTGATGGACATGGCGACCAGCAGCCCGACGACAATGACGATCTCGTAGAGGAACCAGGCGGGGCCGAGCAACACCTTGAAGAAGCCGACGTAGTCGTAGGATTTGAAGAGTCGCGCAATCTCGAAACTCAGGCCCAGCAATACCATGTAGGTAAGGCAGAGCGAGGTCAGCGCGACCAGTCCACCGGTGGGGCCGTTGCTGCTGACGAATTCCATGACTTCGCGGCCGGAGCCGTAGGATGCGCCAAAGATCGCGGACAGGAACACCGCCGTTGGAATGATCAAAACGCGAAAGAAATAGGTTTCGAGCATCTTTTCAATCCTGCCTGATTGACGATTTCCCTTGCAACGAGCGGCAGCCCCGAGGCTCAGCCCTCGATGAGGGCCAGGAGCGCAAGCCCCCAGCGTTCACGGAACAACATTCCAAGCGATTGTTTTTATTGGATTCGCTAACCAAGGAAACCTTACCTTCGTTCCGGCTCCGAGAACCGGTATGCGGTACGTGCATCCGGCGCACCAGGCGGAGATGCTTACCGCGACGATGGGCGCAAGCACGAGCCCAAACAGCGCCGGATACACGCACCGCACACCGGTTCTCTCCTAGCGAGCCCTAATTGCTTTCACGTCTGCGGCTGGCTCCGGTTGCGGTCCGACGGGGTTTGGTCTTTCAGGCTTTGGCGCAATTCGGCCAGGTCAGATTCCAGTTGCTCGACCCGGGCCTCCAGTTCCGTCAGCCGGTCGCTTCGGGTGCTTGCGGGGCGGGGCTCGGCAACATCTTCCGGCACGGTTTCGATGTTGCCGGAGAAGAGGTGTGCGTACTCGTGGTCGCGGCGGCCGGGTTTGCGCGGCAGGCGGGCGACTGCGGCACCTCCCTCGCGGTCCTGGTCCATCAGACCGCGCAGGGTGGCCGCTACCGACGCGTTGTCGGGAAACTCGTGCAAGCGGCTGCTGCGCGTGCGCAATTCGCCGGGCGTCTGCGGCCCGCGCAACAGCAACAGGCAGATCACCGCGTATTCGTCTTCCGAGAACTGGCGGACGCTGAACGGGGTATTGCAGAAGCGGTGCCTGTACTTCACGACCCCGGTGCGGAAGTTCTCGTCGGCGGTCAGCAGTTTTGCGGCTTCCAGTTCTCGTGCCGTGCGCTGCACGATGCCGCGATCGAGCGTCAGCACCGGCTCGCGGCTCGATTTCTGGTTGCATGCATTGACCAGCGCATTCAGCGTCAACGGGTACTGGTCGGGCGTCGTCACCGCCTTTTCCATCAGGCAGCCGACGACGCGCGTCTGGTTGAGGGTGAGTTCCATGTGCTGTGCGGCCATTCGTGGCAAAGGCCGTGCACGGTATAGGCACGGGGCGCGACAGGCAACCGGCCTCTGGCGAGACTGTTAGCAACAAATAGGCTTGTCCGGTAATAAAACAAGTGATCTGTCCCGTTTCAGACTGTGCCGATCGATTCGGGATTGGCGTCTCGGCGGCGGCCCGGGCGTACCGGTGATGCGACGTAGCCGTGTCGGCATGCGGTTCGGGCCTTTCGACCCCCGGCGACCGCAAGGTTGCACGAACGAACATGTGGCCGCCGTCGATCCGCAGGATACTATTACCCTGTTGAAGCCAAACGGAGAGGTCCCATGGCAGGTCGTATCGAACAGCGCATCGACGAACTCGGGCTGGTTCTACCCGAGCCGCTCAGGATTCCGCCGGGCCTGAAAGTACCGATCGTGATGGTCAGGGTGCTCGGCAAGCGCGTGCTCGTCTCGGGACATGGCCCCCAGGAGGCCGATGGCTCCATCGCGGAGCCTCTCGGGCAGTTGGGCGCCGAGGTCACGGTCGAACAGGGGGTCGAGGCGGCGCGCAAGGTCGCCCTGGCGATGCTCGGCTCCATTCAGCGCGAAATCGGCGATCTCGACCGCATCGACTGCTGGGCCAAGGTCTTCGGCATGGTGAATTCGGCGCCAGGCTTTACGGGACAAGCGACGGTGATCAACGGGTTCTCGGAGCAGATCGTGGAAATTTTCGGCGAGGAGTGCGGCGTGGCAACCCGCTCCGCGGTCGGCATGGCGGCGCTTCCCTTCGGCATCCCTGTCGAGGTGGAGGCCGAACTGCAGCTCAGGTGAAGGGCGTTCAACCGCAGCTTTCATGGAACACCATTCCAAGTGATTGATTTTATTGAATTCGTTGGCGTGGGGAACCGTTCCTTCGATCTGGCTCCGCGAACCGGTGTGCGGTACGTGCATGCGGCGCACCAGGCGGCGGCGCTTACCGCGACGATGGGCGCAGGCACGAGTATCCATGTTGTCAAATCTATTTTTTCCGTGTCTTCGTGCAGCTCCTCGAGTAGGTGATTCGATGCCGTGTCAGTGGGCAGTTCCAGCGCCCCGAACGAGGGGGTCAATCGCCGGGCCGTTGCCCCTGGGGCCCCGACTCCGGTCGCTGACGCTCCCTGCGCCGAGGCCCCAGGGGCAACGGCCCGGCACCACACACTCACGCCGGTGCGCACTCCGGCGTACCCAGCGGCTTCGGCGACCAAAGTCGATCCTGGGCCAGCAACGCATTGGCCAGTATCAGCATCTTGCGCATGATCGCGGTGAGCGCCACCTTCGACGGCTTGCCGCGCTCCCGGAGTTCTCGATACTTGCGAGCGAAGTCCGGGTTGTGACGAAGCGCGGCGACCGACGCCATGTAGAGCAGACGCCGCGGCCTGAACCGGCCACCCCGGATATAGCTGCGCCCCTTCCAGGCCCCGGACTCCCGAGTGACCGGCGCCAACCCCGCCAGGCTGGCGACCGCTTTGCTGTCGAGGGTACCCAACTCCGGCATGTCCGCAAGCAGGCCGGCGGCGGTGACTGCCCCGATCCCCGGGATGGAGGTCAGTATCTCGGCCTGGCGCGCCAACTCCGTGTCGTCGGCGATCAACTTTGCGACCTCGGCGTCCAACGCCTTGATTTGCCGATCGATTTGCTTCAGCCGGTTGCGCAACTGTCGCTTCAACAGCGCATAACGGACGTGCTTCTGTCGGTTCAGCGCCGCCGTACGGTCCTTGATCAGCCCATCCCGAGCCGTGTGCAGTTCGTCCAGATCGCGCCGCGTCGGCGACGCCAACTGCAGCGGTCGCAACTCAATCGCCGCGCCCATCTGCGCCAGGACGCGGGCGTCCACCGCATCCGTCTTGGCTTCCTGGCCTTGCGCCTGGGCGAAGCGCCGCGCCCACTTGGCGTTCACTCGCGACAGCGGCAGCCGCTCGGCCAACGCCTCCTCGAAGGCGCGGTGCCACGGCCCGGTGGACTCGTAGACCACGCAGTCCACGGAGGGTCCCACCCACTGCGCCAGGGCGTCGAACCCGGTGGTGCTGTTCGCGAATCGCGTCGCCTCGCCGTCCGAGTGTCGGTAGGCATCGAGATGCAATTTGGAGATATCCACCCCCACGGTATTACGGGTATGATCATTCATAGTTTCTTGGCTCCTGGGCTTGTCATTCGGGCCTTTATGCCCACGTATCCATTCAGGACGTCGGGAAACGACGGTGGCGACCAAACTCGTGCACGGCCCCTAAGGCCTAGCCTCAAACGGTCCGCCACCGCCCCCGTCGCCGGTCTCGACCGGCGGCGGGTGGACCCATCCCAAGGGTCCACCGAGGTGGAGCTTAACAGGGGTCCACGTGGGGAGATTAAACAGACAAGCCTCAACAGCGCCGCATACACGCACCGCACACCGGTTTTCTCCCAGCGGTCGCCCGACGTTCCTTGCGCGTCGTCGTCCCGGCGTGCCGGGATCGGAACTCGCATGAAGCCGCTCTTCACGTTATTGGTTTTTTTGCGTGTCTTGCCAACATTGCCGCGTTCGTTCGCTGATGGGGGCGGCCAATGAGCCTGCCGGCCGTCAGTCTCGAAGACAAGTACACCAGTGACGGGGGGCGCGTCTACCTGACCGGCACCCAGGCGTTGATTCGCCTGTTGCTGGTGCAGCGGCGCCGGGACGTAGCGGCCGGGCTCGACACGGCGGGTTTCGTCGCCGGCTACCGCGGCTCGCCGATGACGGCGATCGACATGGAACTCTGGAGGGCGGAAGAACACATTGCCGACCACCAGGTGCGCTTCTGGCCGGCGACGAACGAACACATGGCGGCGACTGCCGTTTGGGGCACTCAGCAGGTGCACTATTTCGACGATGCCGACTACGACGGCGTCTATGCGCTGTGGTACGGCAAGGGGCCGGGCCTCGACCAGAGCCTCGATGCCGTCCGCCAGGGCAACTACCACGGCAGTGCGAAACACGGCGGTGTGCTGGTACTCGCGGGCGACGACCCGGCCATGCGCTCCACCGTGGATGCCTACCATTCGGAACTGCTGTTCGAAGACCTGCTGATGCCGGTGCTGTACCCGGCGAATATCCAGGAGGTGTTCACGCTGGGCCTCTACGGCATCGAGCTTTCCCGCTTCTGCGGCGCCTGGGTCGGCTACAAGCTGCTGCCGGAAACCATCGAGACGGCCGCATCGATCGAGGCCGGGCACGAGAACATTGTCATTGCGCGGCCGGAATTCGAGTTTCCACCCGATGGGGTCAATGCCCGGGCAGGCGATTCCTGGACGCTGCAGGAGAACCGCCTGCGCGGCTACAAGTTGCCGGCGGCGGTGGCGTTTGCGCGCGCCAACCAGCTGAACCGCATCACCCACGACAGCCCCCGCGCTCGTTTCGGCATCGCAGCCATGGGCAAGACCTGGAGCGATACCCTGCAGGCCCTGGCCGACCTCGGCCTCGACGGGGGGGTATTGGCGTCGGTCGGCATCCGCATTCTCAAGGTCGCCATGCCGTTCCCGGTCGATCGGGAGACCTATCGCGAGTTTGCCGAGGGTCTGGAAGAGATTCTGGTCATCGAAGACAAGCGCGAGCAGATCGAGAATGCCATCCTCAGCGTCTGCTATGCCATGCCCGAGCGGCGCCGGCCCCGCATCGTCGGGCGGCGGGACGAAACCGGTGCGAAGCTGGTCGACGACATCGGCGACCTGCATCCGGACGCGATTGCGCGGGCGCTGGCAACGCGCATACGGGCTTTCCACGACAGCGAACGACTGCGAGCGCGCCTCGGCTTCTTCGACCGGCAGGCCGCCGCGGAACGTCAGCGCGAGACCCTGACGCTGGCCAGGCTGCCGTATTTCTGCTCGGGGTGTCCACACAATACTTCCACCCGTGTGCCCGAAGGCAGCCGCGCCTACGGCGGCGTCGGCTGTCATTTCATGGCCAACTGGATGGACCGGGAGGTCTATTCCTACAGCCAGATGGGCGGCGAGGGGGTGGCCTGGATCGGCCAGGCCCCGTTCGTTCGCACCCGGCACGTCTTCCAGCAACTCGGCGACGGCACCTATTACCACTCGGGGATTCTGGCCATACGGTCTGCCGTCGCGGCCGGGGTCAATATCACCTACAAGATCCTGTTCAACGATGCGGTGGCCATGACCGGCGGCCAGCCGGTGGACGGCCAGCTCACTGTGCCGCAGATCACACATCAGGTGCGCAACGAAGGCATCGAGCGCGTCGCGGTGGTCACCGACGAGCCGGAGAAGTTCGGCACGAAGCCCGGGTTCGCGCCGGGCACGACCCTGCATCACCGCGACGACCTGGATCTCGTGCAACGGGAACTGCGCGAGGTCGAGGGCGTGTCGATTCTGATCTACGACCAGACCTGCGCTGCCGAGAAACGGCGCCGGCGCAAGCGTGGCCGTTACCCGGACCCGGCCCGACGCCTGTTCATCAACGACCGGGTCTGCGAGAACTGCGGCGATTGCGGCGAACGGTCGAACTGCGTGTCGGTCGTTCCTCTGGAAACCGAGTACGGCAGAAAGCGCACGATCGATCAATCCGCCTGCAACAAGGATTACTCCTGCAACAAGGGTTTCTGCCCGAGCTTTGTCACCGTGCTCGGCGGCCGGCTGCGCAAGGGCCGGGGTCGGGCGGAAACACCCGTTGTCTGGGAAGCGTTGCCGGAACCGGAGCCGATGGCGATACCCCAGGACGGTTCCGTCGCCATTTTGATCGGCGGTGTGGGCGGTACGGGCGTCGTCACCATCGGCGCCATCCTGGGCATGGCGGCCCACATCGACGGCAAGGGCGTCTCCATCGTCGACCAGTTGGGGTTTGCGCAGAAGGGCGGGCCGGTAACGACCCACATCCGCATCGCTGCACGTCCCGAGGACATCCACTCGGCGCGCATCAATGCCGGCGGCGCCGACCTGATCCTCGGCTGCGACCAGCTGGTGGTCGGCGGCGACCCGGTGCTTGCCGCCATGGACCCGGAGCGGTCGCGGGCAGTGGTGAACACCCATCAGACCGTCACCGGCGACTTCACCCGCAACCCGGATCTCGTCTACCCCGGAGACAACCTCCGTGGGCGCCTGCTGGGCACCCTGGGCTCCGACCGGGTGACGTTCATCGACGCCACACGCATGGCCACGCGGCTGCTCGGCGATTCCATCGGCAGCAATCTGTTCCTGGTGGGCTACGCCTGGCAGCAGGGTCTGGTGCCGCTCTCCATGGCGGCGATCTTCGATGCCATCGCACTGAACGGGGTCAGGGTGGCGTGGAACCGGGAAGCCTTCGAATGGGGCCGCCGGGCGGCGCACGATCTCGACGCCGTCCTGGCCGTCGCCGGCGATGCACCGAAGTCCACTGTGCAGTCGACCCTCGACGAACGGGTCGAACGGCGAGTGGCCGATTTGACCGCCTACCAGAATCCGGCCTATGGGGAACGGTATCGATCGCTGGTCGAGGCAGCGCGCCGGGCGGAAGAGGGCCGAACCCGCGGCAAACGGGGCCTGGCCGACGCGGTGGCGCGCCATGCCTACAAGCTCATGGCGTACAAGGACGAGTACGAGGTGGGGCGCCTGTACGCCGACCCGGAATTCCGGCGCAAGCTGAACGAACAGTTCGAAGGGAACGTCAAGCTCCGTTTCAATCTCTCGCCCCCCGCGATCGCGCCGAAGGACAAGGTCACCGGTCTGCCCCGCAAGATGGAATTCGGCGGCTGGATGCTGTCGCTCTTCCGGCTGCTCGCTCGATTGCGTTTCCTGCGCGGCACGGCCTTCGACCCCTTCGGCCACACTGCCGAACGGAAGCTCGAGCGGCAACTGATTGTCGATTACGAACAGACCATTGGTGAATTGCTCGGCGGTCTCAATGACGACAACCACGCGCTCGCGGTCGGCATTGCATCGATTCCCGATCGCATCCGCGGCTTCGGCCACATCAAGCAGGCGAGTGTAGAGGCGGCCCGGGCCTGCCAGGCCGACCTGCTTGCCGAATGGCCGAGGCCAGCGAAGGACAAGGCGGCTGCCTGAAGCGCAGTCGCTGGCGTCGAGCGCAGCACCGGCCAGGCACGATTCGGTTATCACAGACTCGGGGGAGGGCAAACCTTGTATTCCGCACTATGCGAGCGACTCGGTCTGGATCACGGCATCTTCGCCTTCTCCCATTGCCGCGATGTCGTCGCCGCGGTCGGCAACAACGGCGGCATGGGCGTGCTGGGCGCCGGCTGGATGAGCGCGCAGACGCTGGCCAGGGAACTCGACTGGCTCGACCGGGAGGTGGGCGATGTCGGCTATGGCGTCGACGTGGTCATTCCCCAGCGCTACGAAGGCATGGCGGAAACCGATGCGGAAGCCCTTGAACGGCGACTCTGGGGCCAGGTGCCCGCCGATCATCTGGCTTTCGCGAATCGCCTGCTGCGAGAGCATGGCGTGCCGGAATGGCCTGAAGGCGAGGACGGTGCGCCGCCCGATCTTCCGGGCGCAACCTACGCCACCGCATTGCCCCTCGTGCAGGAAGCGCTGAAGCATCCCAAGTGTCGAGTCATCGTCAACGCGTTGGGTACACCGCCGCGGGAGGTGATCGAGGCGGTTCAGTCCAGCGGGCGACTGGTCGGCGCCCTGTGCGGCCGCGTCAAGCAGGCGGTCGCGCACGCTGAAGCGGGTCTCGATTTCGTGGTCGCCCAGGGCGGGGAGGGTGGCGGCCACGCGGGGGAGATTGCCAGCATCGTCTTGTGGCCCCAGGTCGTCGATGCCATTGCGCCGCTGCCCGTGCTTGCTGCGGGCGGTATCGGCAACGGGCGGCAGGTGCTGGCCGCCATGGCGACCGGTGCTGCCGGCGTCTGGACCGGATCGATCTGGGTAACCGTTGCGGAAGCGGCGGCAGAGCCCGCACAGAAGGCTGCCTACCTGCGTGCTTCCAGCGAGGACACGGTTCGATCGCGCAGCTGGACCGGCAAGACGGCCCGGGTATTGCGCAATGCCTGGACCGATGCCTGGGACGGAGCCCAATCCCCCGACCCCCTGCCGATGCCGCTGCAGTTCCTGGTCAGCGCCGACGCGCGGCGCCGTACCGAGCGGTACGCAGGCGCAGGAGACACCCAGGCCGTGGCGATGAACCCGGCCGGCCAGGTCATCGGTCAGATCAACGAGATCGAAACCTGCCGGGACGTCGTATTCAGGCTGCTCAGCGAATACGCCGACGCGCTGGACCAGGTCAACGGGCACCTGCAGGGGCGGGACTGATCATGGGCCGCAAACTCCTCCACCACAATTGCTCCCGCCCGATCGCGCGCTCGGTGGACGTCATATGCCGTCTGGAATCAGAGCCAGGTTTCTGGAGAGGAAAAATTCTCCGTAAAAAAGCTCTCCATGATGATGGGAGATCACGTATCGCATTGTCGGGTCAGTCGGACTGCTTCGGGTTGACGATGCCCTTCCCCTGTAGCCGCCGGACTTCCTCGTCGCTCAATCCCCAGCCGGCCAGGCTTCCCGCGGCGCTGCCGCCTGGCTCGGAAGGCGGACACCGGATCACTGATGGCGTTCGGGAAAACCTTGGGGCCGGCGCCGGTTGCAGGATGCCGTCGACGGTGACGTAGCCGTTTCGTGCTTCACTGTGCGGGTGTTGCGCCGCTTCCTCGAGGGAGAGCACCGGTGCGAAACAGGCATCTTTTCCTTCGAATGCGTGGGTCCATTCCTCCCGGGTCCGGGATCGAAAGAGCTTTTCCAGCTCGGCGTGGTGCTCGGGCCAGGATTGCCTGTCGTACTGGTCCTTCGGGTCGATCTCGTCGGTTTCCAGAACCTGCAACAGCGTAGCGAAAAAACGTTGCTCGATGGCGCAGACGGAAACGTATTCTCCATCGCGGGTCTCGTAGGTGCGCGCGAACGGGGCGCTGCCGTCGAACAGGTTGACGCCCCGGCGATCCTGCCACAGGCCGCCCGCGAGCATGCCGTAGAAGAGGGTCATCATCGAGGCGGTGCCATCCACCATGGCCGCATCGACGACCTGGCCCCGGCCGGACCGTTGCGCTTCGAGCAGTGCCGCCAGGATGCCGAGTGCCAGGTACAGGCCGCCACCGCCGAAATCGCCGACCAGGTTGAGCGGCACCGGGGGTGGCCGTCCGGCTTCGCCCAGTGTGCCCAGCGCACCGGCCAGGGCGATGTAGTTGGTGTCGTGGCCGGCAGTTTGGGCCAGGGGCCCTTGCTGTCC
This sequence comes from Candidatus Azophilus sp., assembly GCA_965221465.1. Classification (GTDB taxonomy): domain Bacteria; phylum Pseudomonadota; class Gammaproteobacteria; order Pseudomonadales; family Azotimanducaceae; genus Azophilus. The sequence goes on along the minus strand of OZ244892.1, from coordinate 1,884,073 downwards.
CCAGCCGGTGACGCGTCCATAAACGAGCCGCGGATTGCGCGCCGTGCATTCCTCCGGCCCCAGCCCCAATCGCTCCATGACCCCTGGCCGGAACCCTTCGTAGAGGGCATCCGCCTCGCCGCAGAGGCGCAGCACCAGGTCGACGCCGGCGGGTTGTTTGAGATCGACCGCGATGACCGGCCGGCTGCGATTCATGAGATTGAATCTTGCGGGCATGGCGACACCGCGATCGCCGCTTTCCGTGCGGTCGATGCGCAGCACTTGCGCACCCATGTCCGCCAGCAACATGCCGCAGAACTGGCCGGGGCCGATGCCGGCAATTTCCAAGATCCTGTATCCCTCGAGCGGCCCCATGGTCTCGTTTCCGCAACCTGCTGATTCGATGCAAGCCCGCCGCCGGCAGCCAGCCCGGATCCGTCACCAACGTCCTGCTGCGGACGCCGATGCACTCGCCTCACGCCTCCATGCCCTCGCGACGACGTTTAGTGACGGATGCGGGCCAGACGCGGCTGGTTTCCAGCAATCGATTGCGGGCTAGAGTTTACCCAGCCTGGCTCGCGGGTAGGCGTGAATGCGGGCAAACGTACGGTCAGTTGGACGATGCCGCACGCAAATAAGCAATCCATACAGTGTCCGCGGTGTCTGTGTTCGAGGGGCGACAGGCTGTGCGCTCAGTTTACGGCGTAGCGTCCGGCCCTGGCGCGTTCGCGGTAGACGCTCGGCGAACAGCCGACCCAGCGGTGGAATGCCCTGGAGAAGTTGCTGCAGTCGGAAAACCCCAGCAGGTAGGCCACCTCGCTGACGGAAACGTTGGGTTGCTGCATGTACTGCTCTGCCAGTTGCCGGCGGGTGCGGTCGAGCAATTGCTGATAGGTGGTGCCGGCTTCCGTCAGGCGGTTGTGCAACGTGCGCACGCTCATGTGCAGGGCGCGGGCCACCTCCGCCTTGCTGCAATGGCCCGAGGGCAGCAACTCGATGAGCTTGGAGTGTGCCTGCGCCACCACGTCCGCCTTCTCCAGCCGCGCCAGGAACCGGACGACCACTTCGTCGTTCTGCCGCGCGAGTTCGGCATTGGCCGCGGGCAGCTGCACGCTCAGGTCTTCCCGGTCGAAATAGAGCCCGTTGCGCGTGGCGCCGAACTGCACGTTCGGCCCGAAGTACTGCTCGTAGTTGCGGCGGGTGCCCGGCACCATGGGGCAGATCAGGTCGACCCGCGGTGGATTGTAATCGGGCCGGTACATGAAACGGATCAGCTTGAGCACGGTGGCGATCTGCCCGTCGGTCATCGCGCGGCCCACCTTCGACGCCGGATTCGATTGCCGGGAGGGGAAAACCAGAACAGGTTCGACAGCCGCCTCTTCGAAGGTGACCTTGCCCATCGTTGTGATAAAGGAGTGGTAGCGCACCCAGCGCTTGCAGAAAGCGCGCAGCGTGCTGCTCGACAGCAACGCCAGCCCGAGCGCGTGAAAGGAGGTTGGGTGCACGAAATCGGAGAAGCGCAGCCCGAAACTGCAATCGCCGGTGCAATCCACGGCTTCCGCCACGATGCGGCGATGCACCGACGGTTCCAGGCGGGCGGCCGGGTCCTGCACGCGGGCAAGGTCGACGCCGGCCTTGCGCATCACTCGTTCCGCATCGACACCGTAGGATTCGAGCGTCTGGTAGATTGCGACGGCAAGCGGCCCGAATGAGGATTGTTGCGGCGGTAGCGTCGCTTCCAAGTTTCCATCCCGAGGTTCAGACCGGCAATTATATCCCCATAGCCCTGCGGAGCCCTGAACCCCGCAAAGGCGGGCAATTCTCAGTTCGGCCGTCGGTACCCTCCAGGCGACGGCTCAGGGGATGGATCTGGCCACTGCTCAGCCGGAATGTCGCGATGGTCCGCGCCCGACGATGCGGTCGTACGCCAAGACGAGCCCTGCTCCCCAACGGCAATGTGTGCAGAAGTGCCGGCCGCTTCACTCCCCGGTGAACTCGGGCTTGCGTCTCTCGATGAACGATGCGACAGCCTCCTTGCGGTCTTCCGTCATGTTGGTGACGATCTCGTAGGCGATGGCGGGGTCGAGCAGCTTGACGGCGAGTTCGCGCAACGTGATGTTCGTTGCGGTCTTGGTCCAGCGCACGGCCCAGCGCGGGTTGCCCAGGATCTTGCCGGCGATTTCGTCCACCTTGGCATCGAGTTCGTCCGCCGGCACCGAGTAGTTGATCAGCCCGAGCCGGGCCGCCTCCTCCGCCGTCAGCATGTCGCCGGTCATCAGCAGTTCCTTGGCCCGGGCGAAGCCGATCAATTGCGGCCAGATGATGGCTCCGCCATCGCCCGCCACCAGGCCGGCCTTCACGTGGGGATCGCCGATTGCAGCCGTATCGGCGGCGACGATGACATCGCTCATCAGCGCGATGGTGGCGCCGAGCCCCGCCGCCGCGCCGTTCAAGCGGCAGATCAGCGGTTTCTCCAGGTCGAGCAGCGAGGTGACGATGCGCTTTGCCTCCGGCGCGATGGCCCGAAACTTGCGCGGGTCTTCGATGGTCTCGAGAAACCAGTCCATGTCCCCGCCGGCGCAGAAGGCCTTGCCCGCCCCGGTGAGTACGACCAGGTCGCTGTCGTCGTCGTCCTGGGCATCCAGGAACACCCGGGCCAGCTCCCGGTGCATGCGCCCGTCGATGGCATTGACCTTGCCGTTGTCCAGGGCGATGGTGAGGATACGTCCGGCTCGGGTGAATCGGATGCATCGATAGTCGTTGAATGCCATGTTGTTTCCTCGGTCTGTCCGGTGGGCGGGTTTTCGGCGGTTCCTCGCCGTGCGCCGAGCAGAGATAATAGCAGCCGCGACATGCCCAAAGTCATCTACATCGATCCGCTCGGGGAGCGCCACGAGGAAGAAGTCGACATCGGTTTCTCGCTCATGGAAGGCGCGTTCAATCGGCAGATTCCTGGGATGGTTGCCGAATGCGGTGGCGCCGCTGCCTGCGGCACCTGCCACTCCCGCATCGGCCACGAGTGGCTTTCCCGCCTGCCTCCGATCGAAGACCTCGAGGAAGGGATGCTGTGCATGGTGGAGGGCAGGCAGGCCAACAGCCGCCTTGCCTGTCAGATCCACATGACCGAAGCTCTCGACGGCATCGAACTGCAGATCGAGGATAACGGCTGAAGGCGATCTGCCGACGCTCGCCGGCGAACGTACAAGATTCAGTGCGCAAGCGCCAACTGGCTATATCCTAATTGCGGCCACCGGCGCCATGCGCGACCTTAGTGTACGTTTTGCAGATACAATATTAGCTTTAGTACTCAAATACAGACGATTACAGATAATATGTTGTCTATAGAGTCTTCACCTATCGAAATCGCCAGTGAACTGGCGAAGAGACTCAAGGATCGGCGGCTGGAAAGGAACTTGAGCCAGGAAGGCCTGGCAAGACGGTCTGGAGTCCCTCTGGGCACGCTAAAGCGCTTCGAGCGCACCGGGGCCGTCTCGCTGCTTTCCTTCATACGCCTGCTGGTCGCGCTCAGGGAGGATGCTGCGTTGGAACGTGTGCTGGCGGCGCCGGAGTTTGCGAACCTCGACGAGGTGCTCGCGCAACCCAAGCGCCGCAAGCGAGGGCACGTCACATGAAGACTCGTCGCTTTCGCGACGAAAGTGGTGAGATAGGCGCGCCAGGAACGGAACTCGCGTCGAACCGGTTGCGGAGTCCTGGTGGCGGGTCCCAGTGCCGTTAGAACTGCGGCTCGGTGTCGTCCTTCTTGATCTTGCCGAACAGATCGATGTTGTCGTCGATGCTCACTGCCAATGGGCGACGGGCAAGTTTTGCTTCCTCACTGGTCGGCACCATCGACTCCCACAGGCGCGGCGGCAGCATGCTCCCATGGGGCCGGCGTCGCGCGGCATCCCAGGGGGGCGCTTCAGCCAGGTCGACAACGTGCCCCGAGGTTTCGACGGAAAGGTCCGGTACCGTTTCGGTCAATTTGCGAATGTCTTCCTCGAGCCGTTGCCGCGCTTGCGCCAGCGGCTCGGTGCGTATGCCGGCGTCGAGCAGGGGGTCCGGGTCCGGGGCGGCGAGCCATTGCAGAACCAGTGGCAGCCGGGTGGGCAGCGCTGCAGCCAGGCCGCGCCATTCGCCGTCGTCCAGGGCTTTCAGCCAGCCGTCGATGCAAAGCTGGTGGAAATACGCTTCTTCGCCGAAGCGGGTAATCAGGTTGGCGGCCGGCGCGAAATCGCCCTCGCGCAACGTGGCGGAGAATCGCCACAGGGCCTTGTCGGCCAGGTACAGGGTCAGGATGAAATCCGCCCAGTTCTCCGGAGGCGCATCGAGCAGGGCCATGCTGTGAATGCCATCGGCTGACCGGGCAAACTCGAGTTGATGTTCGGGAAGCTCGTAGTATTCCTCCATGAATCGGAAGAGAGCCCTGGCGTGGCCGAGCTTCTCTTCGGCGATTCCGGCCATGGAGGTGAAGTCGGTCAGTTCCCGGCCATTGAGCATGCAGTTGACGTACCAGTGCCCCAGCACCCAGTTGCTGTCGGCGATACAGAGCAGTTCGTCCTCGAGCGCGGCAGTGACCTCGGCGGGGTAGCTCATGCCAGGGTGCCCATCAGCCGGGAAGCCGGTGTTGCCATTTCAGCCAGCCGAAGCCCTGCCCGCAGCTCAGGCATTCGAACATCATTTCCGCCACGCTCGGGCCGTAGGGGCTGACGAGCCGGGTATTGTCGGACTCGCACCAGGGGCAGCGCACCTCGCCGTCGTATTCTGCTGTCGGGCGGAAGTGCCGGCCCGAACGGGACGCTGTCGATCCGTCTTTCATCAGGCGACCCCGACGCTGCCTTCGTGCCCCTGTTTCAGGCAGTTCATGAACGAATCCGCAGGCGCCACGCACAGCTCCACCCACTGCCGTTCCGAGTACAGGAGGCGTGCGCGGGCAACGGCGAGTTCCTGGTTGGGTGCGACGATGCTGCCGATGTGAGACAGCGGACGTTCGACCTGATCGCGGCCGAAGACCTCGAATAGCTGATCCAGGGATGTTGAACGGCCCAATGACACGGGTCAGCAACCTGGACCGAACAGTGCGCCGATGGTCGCGCCGGATTTTGCCCAATGGCGTGTGCTCGCGTCCGAAAGCGTGGCCCCGCCCATGGTGGCGGGAGCAAGTGTGCGCAAATGCAGTGGTTCGTTCATGAACAGGCCGTGTCAAATCCGGTAGCCGCTTCGTGCCGCGTAGCGTTTGGCCCGCTCCGACATCAGCGAGCGGCTCCAACGCGCTTCCCAGTCTACCCGCACGCGCACGTCGCCGACGCCGTCGACACGCTGCACCTGTCGGCGGACGTTCTCTTTCAGCATCGTGAAGGCCGGGCAACCCAGGCAGGGGAATACCAGCGAGACATCGACGTTGCCGTCGTCGTCCGCCTGCACCGCGCTCAGCATGCCCATTTCGGTCAGCGGCACATTGATGTGCGGGTCGAGCACCCGGCCGACCGCGGCTTCCACGGCGCTGCGATCGACTACCACAGCGCATTGCCCCAGACTTCGCCGCGCAACCGTTCGTAGGCGCTCGGCCGCATGGGCCCGCCATTGCGGGAGTGTTTCCAGTAGTCCTCGTGGGAGCACTGTTCGCCGCTCCAGGTGTAGCTGTCGGCGTCGTAGAGCATGGGGTAGGGCATGGTGAGTACCCATCGCCGGCGTTCGTCATCGAACTCGGCGGGAAAGTCGGCGCCGAGTCGGTTCAGGAAGGCACAGGTGGACTGCAACCACTTCTCGCGCATGAAATCGTTGCTCCAGCCGCGCACGCGGTAGGTCAATTGTTCCGGTCGCGTCTTGAGGTTGTCGGGCTTGCCGAACCACATCACGCCGAACGGGAAGATCCAGTCGATGGCCTGCTGCACGGCAACCCGGGTCTCTTCGCAATGGTTCCAGTAGAACTCGGTCCAGAAGTTGCCGTGACGCATGTGAAACCCTTCCTCGAAATTCACCTTGCGCAGGGTGCGGCGGTAGGGTGCGTAGCTGCAGTGCAGTTCCAGATCCTTGGTCCAGTGCAGGCCGGCACGGTCGAGCATGGCCTGCATCACCACGAACTCGATGTAGCTGCGGATGGGAATTTCCATGATCGGCCAGGTCCAGATGTAGGCAATGTCGTCATGGAAGGCGCGGGAATGCACGTCGACGCCGAATTGCTCGGCGAGAATGCCCTGATGGTAGGCGTGGCCCACTTCGTCGAGAATGGTGGCGCACACGGCAATCTTGGCGCCGATGTCGGGGGCCGTGCGAAAAGCGGTGCACGCCCAGGTGAGCACGCTGATCTCGCTGATCGCGGCTATCTCGACGGTCTGGCGAAGGATTTCCTTGTAACGCGGGGAGAGTTCCGCAGCATCTTCGAACAGGTCACCCGCCTCGATACGGGCGAGCATCGCCGCCTCTACGGCATCCGGGTTTTCGACGGCAGCGCCAACGGCTGGATCAGGCATGGAATTTATTCCATTATTCAATGAGTTAGACGATAATCACCGCACCTCGGCAGTCGATATTAGGTATTGGTCAAAATGGCGTCAAGGTCGCAACGGGCAAAGCGCCCGTCGAATCGGCACCGGACCTGCTGCGTTTGGGTTGGCTCGCATCCTTCACCAACTTACGTCGCGAGGGCGCCGGCGTCCGCAGCAGGAAGTTGGTGACAGATGCGAGCTAGAAGCAGACGCACCGGCCGTGGCTCCCGCGGTTTGAACGGGCATGAAGCATGCAGCAATCGTCTGGCCTGCGGCATCGGGCGCTTTCCATGCGGATGGGGCCGACAATGAGTGAGAAGATTGTCATCGACCGTTGCGACGACTTCCGCCGGCTGCAGGGACGGCGCATCGTCGATTCCGACCCGATCATGATCACGGCCGAAGGCATTCAGCAGTTCTGCCGCGGCACCGGCAACGAGGAGTGGATTCACTGGGACGAGCAGCGTTGCAAGGAGTCCCCGTTCGGCGCCCTGATTGCACCGGGGCTGTACCTGCCGGCGCTGTTCCCGTCGCTGTTCTGGCAGGTCATGGAAATCAATCTCCCACGAATGATCGTCAAGGGCATCGATGGCATCCGCATTCTCGAGCCGGTGACGGTGGGCTCGCACATCCGTTGCCGCGCCACCGTCGAGAAGGTGCTCGATCGGGACAGCGGCATCGAGGTGCACTACGGAATCTCGTTCTCTTTCGCCGAGACGGCAAAGCCCGCCGCCGTGGCCACCTTCATCAACCGCTATTGGGATTGACTGTTTTGTTGCCAACACCGATGCTCATGATGCATTGACAGCATGGAATTCGGGCATCAATATGCCACCCATGCGAACCACAGTGACACTCGATGCCGATACGGAGTCGTTGCTTCGGGATGCCATGCGGCAACGGGGGCAAACCTTCAAGCAAGCGTTGAACGATGCCGTACGGCAGGGGCTTGCCGGAATGGCCGGTGGCTCGGAACGGCCGCCATTCGTTCAACGGACGTATCCCATGCGCCTCAGGGCTGGATATGACGCCGGGAAACTGTCCGCCTTGGAGGCGGAATTGGATGCCGAAGGGTTTCTTGGGGTGACTCGCCGTTTAATCGACGAGCACTCCAGCGCCACATGATTGTCCCTGATGCGAATCTCTTGCTTTACTCGGTCGATTCTGCCAGCCCGTTCAATGAGGCTGCAGCCCGGTGGTGGGCGAGCTGCCTGGGTGGCACTGTTTCAGTGGGGCTCTGTCAGCCCGTTCTATTCGCCTTCTTGAGGATCGGCACGAACCGGCGCGCTTTTCGAGAACCGCTGTCGCTTGAAGTCGCAGCCGACTTGGTGGCCGAGTGGATCGCCCACCCCGTGACGCGCCTCCTGCTACCGGGAGAAGACCATGTACGCCAAGTTGTCGAATTGCTCGCTGCCGCTGGCACATCAGCAGGCGATCTTGTCACCGACGCGCAGATCGCAGCGCTCGCAATCGTGCATCGAGCAGAAGTGCATACCGCCGATCACGACTTCAGGAGGTTCCCTGGTTTGTCCTGCCACTATCCCCTCGCACCCGTAGCCGATTAGGAGGATATTGCCAGCCCGGCCAGTCTCGCTTCGAGTCAGGTTTGAACTTTTTCGACCGGACCGTCGTGCGGTATGAGGCATGCCGTTCGAGTTTGCCGAAATGCCGATGAGCAGACGGGCTGGAACCGGTCGTCGCGGCTCACTTCCTTGCCTCGAGGGAATGCAGCATGCCTGGGTGCAGTGGCTCGGCGGGCCCCTTGTGGCCCCAGATGCTCGTTGCATCGTAGTGACCTGCTGGCGCCTCTTCGTCCATGTCCAGCCGGCGACCGCCGGTGCCGTACTCGATTTCGAAACCGGAAGGCGAGCGCACGTAGAACGAGGTCATCCCGTCGTTGGGGTGCCGGCCAAGCGTCATTGCCAGGGGTAGGCCGGCGGCATTCGCCCGGTCGTAGGCGCGGCCCACATCGTCCATGTGGTTCACTTCCAGCATCAGGTGGTGCACGCCCCGGTGGCCTGGCACTTCGGAAATCGCCACGGTGTGGTGGCGGGGATTGCAGTGCAGGAATCGCACCTTGATGCCCGCTTCGATGTCGTCGGAGTGCCTGAAGCCAAGCACGTTGACGTAGAAGCCGGTTGCTGCCTCGAGGTCCGGAATCATCAGTACCATGTGGCCCAGGCCCTGCTCTCCGGTGACAAATCCGGAGATGCCGTGCCGGGGCTCGAACGGCTCCGCGCCAGCGCCTTGGCCAAAGGTCAGCTCGTGACGGAAGCCAAAAGGGTCGATGAACCAGGCAATTCCTGCGACGTTTCTGGCTGCGGCCAGACGCTCATCGCCAAACTGCACCTCGGTGCCATGGTCTGCAAGGCGTTTTGCCGCCGCCGCCAACAAGGCTTCGCTGCCCACGTCCCAGCCGATGCACTCGATGTCATTGGTTTCGCCGGGCGTGATGGCGATGCGCCAGGCGGCTTCGTCGACTCTCAGCCGCACAACCGCTTCGTCGGGCGACGAAGCAACGTCGAGGCCAAGTATGTCGGGGCCGAACGCTCTCCAGGAGTCTGCGTCGGGTGACGAAAAACAAACGTAGCCAAGTGACTTGATCATGGTGTGCGCTCTCCCGTTAGTGCAGTAGAAAGTGCTGGATTCCGGTTTTGAATTCATGGTCCGCCCAGGCTCGGTACACCACGTCGGGCGTGTCGCAGATGTGGGTGCCGGCCGTTCTGAGATCCCGCCAGTAGCGTTCGAGGGGCCGGGTTGACCAGATGGCGGCGGAGCCGGCCCTCGCCATCAGCTTGTCGATGCCGAACAGAACCCGCTGGACGGCGCGCACCTGATTGCGGCGAAACTCCAGCCGCTGCGCTTTGCTGATCGGTTGGGCATTCGGCGCGCCGTGCAGTTGGTCCATCCATTGCATCAGCATCAGATCGATGTGGGCGATGCCCGCAGCCAGGTCCGACTCGACTTCCGCAAGCGCTTCCTGCTGATAGGGGTCGTTCTTGCCGACGACTCCCGCAACCCACCCGGCGGAGGGGTTGTGCTGCGCCGCGGCGCGCACCCAGGCGAGGAAGTCCGTGGGCGACGCCTCGAATCCACCGTGGCTCTTGGCCTGCAGCAGCCGCATGCCGCCCGACCGTTCCAGCACCGCCCGGGCCGGCTCTGCCAATAGGCCAAGCTCGTCGCTGGCAACGTGCGTGTCGCGAAGGACCTGCGCGTGTTCGTGAATGTGTTCGATTGCCTTGTGCATGTCTTCCCCTGTTGCAACGGAGCACCGGCGGAAACCGCGGAAAAACTGGCGGCCGAGTCAAACTGACTCGTCAATCAAATGGTTGACTGGCTCACTCGCTTGTTGGATCGATTGGCTTTGCGGTTAGCACGAACTGCGCAGAAGCCTTGCATCGAGCACACCTTAACGCTCCGAGGTGAAATTGGCCTATGGTATTTTCAGATATGAGCTATTTGAAATGTCGGCCACTTCAACTGAGTATCGATCTGTAGCTTTCGACTGGTCTGCTTTTTCCAAGCGATCGATTTTATTGAATTCGTTAACATGGGGAACCGTTGCTTCGATCCGGTTCTCTCCCAGCGGTTGTCAGGTGTTCCTTGCGCGTCGTCGTCCCGGCGCGCCGCATTCGGAACTCGCGTATGGAAAACGCGGCCGCGCTTACGCGCGTGCATCGGTGTCCGCAGCAGGAAGTTGGTGACGGATGCGGGCTCGAGGTCGAGGAGTTGGCTGAGGTTCCCGGTGCAAAGGGGAAACGCCGGCTGCCCGATTTGACGAGACTTGGCCAACAACCCCATCGAGAATGCCCTCATGACCGTGCCCGATCTAGCCAGATTCGGCTATTCCGAAGAGCACCAGCAGATCTACGACATGGTGTACCGTTACAGCCGTGAGCAGTTGTACCCGCTCTGCGGTCGAATGGATCGCGACGACTGGTTTCCTGAAGAGCAGTTTCGCTCGCTGCACGAGATCGGGCTGCTCGGCACGTCCGTACCCGAGCAATACGGGGGCCAGGGGCTCGGTTTCATCGAGCAGTGCCTGATTACCGAGGCCATGTCCTACTGGAACGCCAGCTTTGGCGCTGCCTGGATGGGCAGCGAGAGCGTCTGCCTGCACAACATCGTGCGCAACGCCGATGACGCCCTGAAAGCGCGCTACCTGCCCGGATTCTGCGACGGCACCCTCATCGGCGCGCTGGGCCTGACCGAGCCGGGGGCGGGCTCGGATGCACTGGGTTCCATGGAGACCCGGGCCGTTCAGGACGGCGACGAATTCGTCATCAACGGCCGCAAGATGTTCATTTCCCTGGGGCCGGTGGCGGATATCGTCCTGCTATATGCCAGGACCACCCCGGAACGGGGCCCGAAGGGTGTATCGGCGTTCGCATTCGAGACCGCGACGCCCGGTTTCCAGGTGGCGCAGCACCTCGACAAGATGGGGTGGCGCGGCATTCCCACGGCCGAACTGGTGTTCGACGATTGCCGCGTCCCGGCCGGCAACGTCATCGGTGGCGCCGACGGCGGGGTAGGGGTCGTCATGAGCGGCCTCAACATGGAGCGGGTGATCCTCTGCTTTCACATGATCGGCGTTGCCCAGCGGGCGCTGGACATCACGCTCGACTACGCCAAAGACCGCAAGCAATTCGGGCAGCCGATCGGCCGCTTCCAGTTGGTGCAGGGGCTCCTGGCCGACATGTACACCGACCTGCAGTCGATGCGCGCCTTCGGCTATCAGATGGCGAAGGAAGTCGCGGATCTCGAAATCGGTGGCGGCGGCCGTGGCGAGGCGCACATGCGCACCTCGGCCGTCATGCTGCACGCGGGTCGGGCACTCATGCGCATCGTCGACAACGGCGTGCAGGTGCACGGCGGCGCCGGTTACATCCTCGATCTGGAAATCAACCGGCTCTACCGGGTAGGCAAGCTGATGGAGATCGGCGCCGGCACCAACCAGATCCGTCAGGTGATCGTTGCCGAGGAACTGCTGAAGTAGCAGAAATCGTCCCGGCCACTGCCGCCCATCCATCCCCGTTTTTCATCGCCCGACGGTTGCAGATGGCACGGGCGGATCGACAGCCTTGCCCCGTTTCAGTAATTCGACGGTCGGGCTCCCAGGGCTACCCACGGCAACTCGGCCCAGAGGCCGTTTGTGATCTCCAATTGACGGTCGAGCTTCCAAAGATGCTGCTTGCAATATGCTGTCGTTGCAGGCAATGTGCTTTCATGGCTGTGCAAATCACGATACGAGGCGTGGCTGAAGAGGTGCGAGACGAACTGGCCGTGCGAGCGGCTCAGCGACGTCAATCCATGCAGGAATTTCTGCGTGGGGAACTTCAGCGCATCGCGTCCCGGCCATCCGTTGAAGACTGGCTCCAAAGCGTGCGCCGACGCAAGGAAGCGGCGGGCTCACGAGTCCCGGCTTCGTTCATGTTGGAAGCGCGTGACGCTGATCGCAAATGACCCGAGTGGTCGATGCATCCGTACTGGTTGCGGCTTTGCTGGACGGCGGGGACGACGGATCCTGGTCCGAGGAGTCGATAGGGCGGGGTGAGCTTATTGCACCCGAGCTTCTGCTGGTCGAGGCATCGAACATCATGCGCAGGCTCGAGCGGGCGACCCGCGTTTCCCGTATCGAGGCCAATGGCGCATACAACGACCTGCTGCGGCTCGATGTGGAACTATTCCCCTTTGCCCCGTTTGCCGGGCGCATTTGGGAGTTGCGGGGCAACCTAACCTGCTACGACGCCTGGTACGTCGCCTTGGCCGAAGCCTTCGAATGCCCGCTGTTGACGCTCGACCGAAAACTCAGCCGGGCGTCTGGGCCGAAGTGCGAGTTTCTTGTTCCGTAACGGGCTCCAGAACCCCATTCCCGAAACGAAACACGCCGACGTAGCGGGTGAGGCGCCGCTGTTCGGTAGCATCCGCAATCAGGCCGAGCTGTCCTCCCCGGTCATCGATGCCCTCACCACAGGTAGCTGAACCGGACGCCGAACGTGCGGGGGCGCAGGGGGCCGAAGAAGTGCGAGGGCAGTACGGCGCCGTTGTTGTTCAGGCCGTCGAAGGTGTCCTCGTTGGTGAGGTTTTCGACGTAGATATCAACGCCCCAGTCGTTTGCGGCCTCGTAGCCGACTCGTGCCGTCAGGTGGGTGAAGGCGTCGATTTCAGTGGATTCGAGCCCCTCGAAGCCGCCGCCGCGCTTGGATTCCCAATACAGCTCCATCGTCGCGTTCAATTCGCTGCCGTCGCTGCCGAGCGGCCGGAAGCCGTTCAGCACCAGGGAGCCGGTCCATTCGGGCGCCCAGAACAGAGATGAGCCCTCGCAGCCTTCAGGGTCTTCCTCCAGGCCGCAAATGCCCTGCAGGCCGGTGGCTTCGGAGTCGAGGTACGACATACCCAGATAGACGTCGAAATGGTCTCCGATCAGCGCTTTCAAGGTGCCTTCGACGCCCCAGCTCTCCACTTCACCAACGTTTTCCACGGCGGAAGCGCCACCATCGAACACCACGACCTGCAGGTCTTGATACTCGTAGTAGAAACTGGTCAGGGCGACCTGGGCCCGGCCGTCTGCAAGGTTGCCCTTGTAGCCGATCTCGTAGGAGTCGGTGACTTCCGGGTCGAAGGTGTTGGGCCGGAATCCATCGGCCTGGGCGGCGTCCGTGAAACCCTCACCGACGCCTTTGCCGGCGGCATCCAGCAGGGCGAAGCTGCCAAAGCCCCCGGATTTGAAGCCCTCGGTATAGCTGGCGAACACCATGGCGTCGTCGTTGATCTGATATCGGGTCACCACGCGGATTTGGGTGTCGGTCCAGTTCTCGGTGCCCTCAACGGCGCCGTCCGTGGAAAAGGTGTAGGCCCAATAAGGGCCGAGGTCGCTCTCGGGGGTTGGCACGTCGATGGAGAAATCCTTCTTGTCGTCGCTGTAGCGGGCGCCAAGGCTGAAGTCCCAACGATCGTTGACGGCGTAGGTCAGATCGACGTAGGCCGCCCAGCCGGAGTAATCGCCAATGATGCGGCCGGTCTCCACCAATTGCCCGTCTGCGCTTGGCGAGAACGGGGAGCCGTAGTATGCGAACAAATCCGGGCAGCCGCTGAACGTCATGCCGTAGTTGTAAGCGTAGCCGTAGTACTGGCAGAAAATGTCCTCGCTGCCGGAAAAGCGGAACAGGGCATCGATGTCTTCCTGGTAGTAGGAGGCGCCGGCGTACCAGGAAAGCGACCCGTCGTCGGCCGAGGTCAGGCGCAATTCCTGCTGGAAGTAGTCGCCCTCCTGATCCTGGGTGTAGTTGCTGATGCTGAGGGGCGTGCCGTCGTAGTCCTCGGCGTAGTAGTACTCGTGATCCTTGTAGCCGGTGTTGGAGGTCAGGGTGGCGAAGTCGAAGTCGTATTCCACCTTCAGGCCCAAGGTGAGGATTTCGGCATCGTCGGCATCGCCGCCCCGCTGGTCGGAGTCGGCATCGTCCATGTCGCCGCGGATCTCGACGTCGCCAACGGCCGTGGTGAACGTCTCCCAGATCTCGCCCTCCTGGATGGCTCGGTAGACGCTGCCCGACTGATCCCGATCTTCGTATTCGGCCATGGTCTGCACGGTAAACCGGTCGCCGTCCCAGGTCGTGGACAAGCGCATCCCCTGCTTGTCGTGTTCGATCAGCCGGTCGCCGCCGAATTGGTTCTCGACGAAGCCGTCTTCCTGGGAGCTGTAGCCCGCAATGCGCATGGCGAATTGGTCGCCGAGCGGAACGTTGACCGCCCCCTCGAGGACGAGGTGGTCGCGTTCCGCCACGTCGACATCGATGTAGCCGGACGCCTCGCCGCCGGTTTCCGCCTTGGCCGTATGCACGCTGAACGCGCCGCCGATGGAGTTGCGGCCGAACAGAAAGCCCTGGGGCCCGCGCAGTATCTCGGCGCGGTCCATGTCGTAGAGGCTGGTTACCGCCGAGCCGTTGCGGCCTTCGTAAAGGTCGTTCTTGAAGAACGCCGCGGAGGGGTCGCCGCCGACGCCGAAATCCTGGGTGCGCACGCCGCGGATGCTGATGGCATCGATGAAGCTGTCCTGGCTGTTGCCCGAAACGCCGGGGGTGAAGGAAACCAGGTCCTTGACGTCGTTCAGGTTGGCGGATCTGGTGAACTCGCCGGTCAGCACGGTGATGGCCAGGGGCACGTCCTGTTGCGACTCGTCCCGCTTGGTGGCGGTGACCACCACTTCCTCGATTGTCTGCGCCTGCGCAAAGTGCGTCACGCTGGCCAGGGCCACGGCCGCCGCCAGGGGCTTCACCTCGAATTTCGTTCTTTTGCCGCATTCGCGCATGTCTTCCACCTCTGCCTATGGATATGCTGCCAAGATTCCCGGCGCCGACGCTACCCGCCCGCACCGACGTTTTCAACCCCGAATTGCAGGGCTCATTCGATGGCCACAACATACTACAAAAAGGTGTGTTTCGCTGGCGCGATACACGGCTTCAGGCTGGTTCAGGGGAGCCCAGGGCGCCGGCCCTGGCCAGTTCCTGGCGCATGGGCTCGAGATGGGCCTCGTAACGCCGCCAACGCCCCACGGAGCGGGTGTGGGCGGGCTCCCTGATCTGCGCCGCGCTGGCCGTGGAGACCGCACCCTCCTGGGCGTGGAACTCGAGGCAAGCTGCTTCGAAGGGCAGTTCCAGGAATTCGAGCAAGCGGCGTACGTTGGCTTCGAAGTCGCTGGTTGTGGCTTCGTAGGAAATGTCCAGAAAGCGATGACCGAATCGCTGCCGCCAGGTGGCCATGAGCTTGCGGTAGCGGCCGTGGTGACGGGCCATCTCCCGCTGGTCGTAGGAGTGCATGTAGGCGTCGGCGAACAGTTGCTTGAAGCTGGCGAAACAGGCGTCCATGGGGTCTCGCACCAGGTGGACGATTCTGGCGTTCGGCAGCGCCGCCAGAATCAGTGGAATGCAGAGGTAGTTCTGCGGCAGTTTATCCACGAAACGGGCGGTGTCGCCCTGCACCCGGCGCGTGGTTTCCAGGTAGGTGGTGCCGAGCGCGCGGGGCGCGATGCCCAGGGCGGCCTGGAACAACCCGGCGGAGAATCGCTTCGGGTCGCGGTGCTCCGACAGCCGCCGGATCGCCAGGCTGAACTGCTGCAACTCCCCGGCGGAGGTCACGGCGGAGTGGCTCGAGACAATGCGCTCGATCAGCGTGGTGCCGGTGCGGGGCTGCCCCAACACGAAGATCGGCGCGTCGCTTGGATGGCCCGGCTTTCGCGAAGCCAGCCAGCCTTCGTCGAAGTTCGCTTCGAGGAAGCCGAACATCTCGATTTCCGCCGGCTCGTCGTATTCCACGGTGCGTCGGCGAGCCTCGGCGCCCTGCGCGAAGGCTTCGAAGGCGGCGTCCCACTGCCCCAAATCCTCGCATTCCTTGCCGATCGCGTAATGGTAGAAGGCTTGCAGGCGCGGGTGCAGGCCAGGACGGTTCAGCATTTCTCGGCAAAACTCGATGTGCGTATCGTCGGTTGCCTTGCGGGCGCTGGCCAGTGACCAATGAGCCTGGGGGGAATTCGGTTCGTACTCGATGATTCGCTCGTACAGCGCCAGTGCCCGTTCGGTCTCGCCGAAGTAAACATGATTGTTGGCCAGATTCAGCAGGTAGCCGGCATGGCGTGGCCGTCTCGCGCAGGCTTTTTCGAACCACTCTCGCGCCAGGCCGTGTTCGCCGAGCAGGGAGAAGACGGTGCCAATCAAGTCCTGCACCAACGGATCTTCCGGGTCGCCCTCGATCGCCTTCGCCAGCGCGGCATCGGCGCGATTGACCTGACCCTCCCCCATGAACAGCTTGGCCAGCTGCGCCCAGCCGGCGCTGTGCTTCGGGTCCAGGGTGGTGACCGAACCGAAGGCCTGAAAGGCGGTCTTGCGGTCCTTGGCTGCCAGGGCGACCAGGCCCACCAGAAAGTGGCCCTGCACCAGCTTGGGGGCAATTTTAAGAATGCGCTTGCACAACTCGCCGGCCTGCTCCGTTCGGCCTGCCTGAAGTGCGGCAAATCCCTCTTGCAACAGGTTGCGCAGTTGGTCGCGATTCGTCACCCACGGTTCCCTGTGCGTCGAAAACGATCCGAAATGCTGTGGTGCCGAATCACCCTAAGCGATGGCGACAGCTAAATCCACAGGTGCCTTGCGCTCACCCGCAAACCGGAGCGCAGCCTTTGGAAATGTCGCATTGACCGGCGCGGAGTTTCGCGCCAGCGAACCTCCTGACTTGCCCACGAAACAGGTGCGCGTGCGCGTGTGGACATGCCGCGGCCGTGCGACCATCATGGGAACGACCGCGTGGCGTGTCCGCGCCAATTGCGATGGGGGGCCGTTGAAGTGACCGAGCGCCGTCAATCCCTGGGCCGGCGTGACATCGTCATGTACACGGTGTCGGCGATACTGCTGCTCGAAACCCTGTCGGCCGCCGCGTCCATCGGCCCCGCGGCCATCTTCTGGTGGCTGTTCCTCGGTGTTGCGTTCCTGATTCCGTTTGCCCTGATCTGTGCCGAAATGGGCTGCACCTACCCGGAGCAGGGCGGCATCTATGCCTGGATACGCGATGCCTTCGGGGGCCGTTGGGGGGCGCGGGCAAGCTGGTGCTACTGGATCAACACCGCCGTCTGGCTGCCGGCCATCTACATCCTGTTTGCCGGCATTCTGGCGCAGCTTTTCCTTCCCGGGCTGTCGCTGGCGTGGCAAATCGGCATCGGCATCGCGCTCACCTGGGTCAGCATGGCCCTCAATCTCGTGCAGCTGGACATCGGCAAGTGGGTGCCGAATCTGGGTGCCGCGGTCAAGGTTATGATCTTCGTCGTGATCATTGCTGCCGCAGCCGTGCATGTGCAGTCCGAGGGCTTTGCCAATCCCATCAACTTCGAGACACTCAAACCCGACTGGAACAGCAGCCTGGCGTTCATTCCCGCCATTATCTACGGCATGCTGGGCTTCGAACTGGTCAGCGCCAGCAGCGACGAGATGGTCGACCCCGGCCGTGACGTGCCGCGGGGGGTGTTGATCAGCGGGCTGCTCATTCTGCTGCTGTACACCTTCGCCACTACCGCCGTTCTGGCGGCCTTGCCGGCCGATGAGGTTGACCTGGTGGAGGGACTGGTCACCACGCTCGAGCGGTTGTTCGGCGATGGCGAGGCCGGCCGCATCGGGGTGGCCGTGCTCGGCATCGGCGCCCTCTACACCTTCTTCGCCAACGGCGTTACCTGGGCCATCGGCTGCAACCGGGCGGCTGCCGAGGCGGCCCGCGAAGGCGAATTGCCCCGTTGGTTGAGCATTGAAAGCCGTGCCGGAACGCCAAAGGGCGCCGCCCTGGTAATGGGCGCGTTCAGCACGCTCACGCTCTTGCTGTACGGTCTGATGGCCGGTTCCGGCGAGGAACTGTTCTGGTCATTGTTCGCCTTCAGCGCCGTGATTTTCCTGCTGCCCTACCTCGGCCTCATGCTGGCCTTCGTCCGCAGCCGAACCCAGGATCCGGAGCGCTCGCGCCCCTTCAAGCTACCCGGTGGCAACCTGGCTGCCAAAGGCGCCGCCACGCTTTGCTTTCTGATGCTCGCCGCGTCGCTCGCGCTGTTCGTTTACGTGCCCGAGGAGGGCGTTCAGCACGCCGTACTCTGGGGCGCCCTCGGCACCTTGGCGATCGGGGAGTTGGCGATTCGGTCCAGCGAAAGGCACGCAGCCCAGCCGACCGACCAGCGGTCTGTTTGAGTTTGCCCGGCGCCCGCCAAGCTGTTGGAGAGACTGACTTTGCTGGACTCGGCCGATCGACCGGCGGAGGGCCTCGCTTGCGCCAACCAGGCTGCGGCCATCTGCGTGCAACGGCCCGGCGCTGGGCCTTCGATGCCGACCTCGACGGAAGTGGATGAGATTCGACGCTAAAAATGTCTCAGGTACACTACGCCTTTGTTGCCCTGGTAGTACAACATGAGCCCCAACGAATCGGAACTGAGATACGTCGTCATTGGGGCAGGCATGTCCGGCATCCTCGCCGGTGTGAAGCTTTTGGAAAAAGGCATCACGAATTTCACGATCTACGAAAAGGCGGATCGGGTGGGCGGCACCTGGCGGGAAAACACCTATCCGGGCCTGACCTGCGATGTACCGTCTCACTCGTACACCTATTCGTTTGCACTGAATCCCGATTGGACTCGAACGCTTCCGCCTGGCGCGGAAGTGCAGGCCTACTTCGAAGGAGTGGCGAAACAGTATGAACTTGAGAATTGGATATCCTACGGCCAGGAAGTCACCGAGTGTTCGTTTGCCGCGGGTCGCTGGAACATCCGCACCGCAGCGGGTGAGTCGGACTCGGCCCATGTAGTTATTGCGGCGACCGGCGTACTGCATCACCCGCGCTATCCCGACATCGAAGGGATGGACAGCTTTGCAGGAGCCCTGTTCCACAGCGCCAGATGGGACCACAGCGTACCGTTGGATGGCCGCAAGATCGCCGTGATCGGTACCGGTTCGACGGGGGTGCAGATCGTCTCCACCCTGTCGAAACGCGCCGAGCGAGTGGTTCATTTTCAACGATCTCCTCAGTGGATTCTGCCTGTCGAGGATCGACCGTTCACCCGGGAGGAGATAGAAGCGTTTCGAAGCGACCCCGACGTGCTCCGCGCTCGGCACTACGATGCCGAACTCGAGGCGGGCATAGAGCGATTTACCGAAGCGATTACCGACCCGGATTCGCCTGCCATGCAGCAGATCGATGCGGCCGTACTGGCCAATCTGGAGTGCAACGTCCGAGATCCGAAGCTCCGGGAAAAGGTGCGGCCGAACTATCGACCCGCATGCAAACGTCTCATTTACTCGTCCGACTTTTACGATGCCATTCAACGCCCCTCGGTCGAGGTTGTGGTCGAAGGCGTTACTGCCATCGAACCCAGAGGCATTCGTACCCGCGATGGTGTGCTTCGCGAGCTCGACGTCATCGTTCTTGCCACCGGGTTTCGGACCGATCGATTCATGCGGCCCATGTCCATCGTCGGGCGTGGCGGGCGCACGCTCGAAGAGGAGTGGCAGGACAAGCCCGCCGCGTACCTGGCGATTGCCATGCCCGACTTTCCCAACCTCTTCATGCTGAATGGGCCCAACGGTCCGGTGGGCAATTTCTCCTTGATAGAGATCGCGGAATGTCAGTGGAACTACATCGAACAGCTCATTGAGCTGCTTCGTGCTGGCGACTGCTCGGAGATTTCACCGACACGCGCAGCGTTTGACGCGTTCGAGTCTGCCCGTGTAGCAGCGGCGAAGAACACGATTTTCGCCACCGGCTGCAAGAGCTGGTACCTGGACAAGAATGGCGTGCCCAGCACCTGGCCCTGGACGCGTAGCCGCTTCAAGCAAGAGATGCTGGCGCCGAAGCTCGATTGCTACGACATCCGTTGACAGCATCCAACGGGAGTCGCGCGACCGATCGGCTACGACGCAATCAGGTGCTGGGCCGCGCTATCGAAGGCGCAGGCCTGGTTCGAATTGGCCCGCCGACCTCGCGTTACCCCTGGCCGTTCGTCAATTGCCCATTCGATAGACCAGGTCGATGCCGTAGGAACGGGGTTGGCCCCAGGTTGCCCCGGCGTAGCCGAGCGATGCGAAGTCGATTCCCCACTCGCGATACTCCTCGTCCGCGAGGTTCTTGATCCACAGAGACAGGCGCAAGGTACCGCCGCCGACGTCGATGTCGTTGAGGCTGGCGCGTGCGTCCAGCAGCCAGCGGGCCTTGGCGCTGTCGTACTGATTCTGGAAGGGATGGTAGCGGGCCTTGCTGGTGTGGGTGGCGTCGAAGCGCAGCGACAGGGTGCCGACGGCGGTCGGGTTGAAATCGTACTGCAGGCCGATGCTGGCGGTGGTTTTCGGCGCTCCTGCCGTGGTCGCATCGGCAATGTCTTCTTCCTGGTCGGTCGCTGGATTGCGGGCGACGTACTCATCGTATTCGGCATCGAGATAGCCGAAGTTCAAGTCGACGATGAAGCCATCGGCCAGAATGGCCACCGCGTCGAGCTCGATGCCCTGGTAGGTGGCCTTGCCGGCATTGACCTGGCGTGAGGAGGCGCCGCCGCTGCCCGCCTCGAACTGCGCAATCTGCAGATCGTCGAACTTGTTGCGGAAGAGCGCGAGGTTGGTGCGCATGCGTCCGTCCAGCCAGTCTGCCTTCAAGCCCGCATCGATGGCGCTGACTTCCTCCTCGTCGACCGCGAAGGCGAAGCCGGCAATGGACCCGGCGCGGGCGTTGAAGCCACCGGCGTTGTAGCTAGTGGAGTGGGTGACGTAGACATGCACATCGTCATTGACCGCGTAGTTCAGGTTGAGCAGATAGCTCAGGTTGTCCCAGCTCTGGGCGTTCTCGAGCCGTTGGTCGAACGAGGTGAGCCCCAGGTTTTCGTTGAACAGGAAAGCGTCCTTCTCGTCGTCGGTGTAGCGCAGCCCCCCGGTGAACGCCAACTGGTCGGTCAGTTCGTACGTGAATTGCCCATAAAGAGCCCATGATTCGGAATCCTGGCCGTAAACGAAGTCGACGAAGCCATTGAGGTTGGGGTCTGCCCCCGGAAAGGGCAACGGCAGCGGCAGCCGTTGCGAACCGACGCAAATGGGCCCGACCCCGGGTACCACGTTGCAGAACCCGGCAGCGCCGTAGGCGGCCCCGAGGTTCGGGTCTGCCGCCAGGAAGGCGATCGGCAGGCCGAAGGTCTGCGGGTTGTCCTGATAGACCTCCTCCTGGTAGTTGTAGTAGCCCAGCGTGTAGTTCAGGCGGCCGTCCATCAGTTCGCCGAACAACTGCAGTTCGTGGGTGGTCATTTCCACGTAGCCTTCGGGGATGCTGGCGTGGAACCCGGGCGTTGGCACCGTCATGCCGCCGCCGTAGAACAGGTCTCGCGCCAGGTAGGCCCCGCCGTCGAGATCGTTGCCATCGTTGTACTGCTGGGTTTCGCGGTCGGCGAAAATGTACTTGACGGTCACGGCATCCAGATCGAGCGTCGCGGTGAACGTGTGCCCCTGGACTTCGAGATAACTCAGGCCCACGTTGTCCAGAGCGAATTCGTCCCGACGCTGGTCGGGGTCGCCAACGCCTGCCGCCATCGCAGCGAACAGCTCGCCGCCCAGAGCCGCAAACGGAAACGGCGTGGTGGTAAAGCCGTTGTACAGGCTGTCCTTCACCTTGACGATCTGGAAGGGCGTGGGAACCGACTCGTTGTCGGTGTCGTCGTAGGCATAGTCGAACGTCAGTCGATCGTTCGGTTGCAGGCGCAGCGCTACCCGAAAAGCCCCGTTGTCTTCTTTGCCGAGGTCGCTCTGTTGGCCGGGATAGGTGTTGTTCGCCCAGCCATCGGTTTTCTTCAGGATGCCGGAGACCTTGGCGGAGAGCATTTCGCCGATCTGGGGCAGGTCGACGGAGCCCATGTAGCGTTGATAGCCGTCGTTGCCGGCGGAGGCGTGCAGTTTCATGCCGAACTCGCCGCTCGGCTTGGCCGTGGTGATGTTCAAGGCGCCGCCGGTGCTGTTGCGTCCGAACAGGGTGCCCTGGGGGCCGCGCAGCACTTCCATGCTTTCCAGGTCGACGAGATCGAAGACGGCGCCAACGGTCTTGCTGAGATAGGCGCCGTCGATGTACAGGCCCGCCTTGGGGTCGACCAGCAGCGACGTTTCGCCGCTGCCGACACCGCGGATGCGCAGGCTCGTGTTGGCGTTGGAGGCCGGTTGCTTGAAGGTGGTGGTGTTGGGCGCCCGGCCGCTGAGGTCCGCCACGTTGAAGATGCCCAGATCCTCGATTCGCTCCTCGCTGAACACGGTAATGGCTACCGGCGTTTCCTGCAGCGCGGTCTCCCGGCGTTGCGCGGTGACCACGATTTCCTCCAGCACGGCGCCTTCCTGGGCAAGACTCGAAGTCGGCAAGGCAGCGCCTAGCGGAAGGACCAGGGTAATCAGCGTTATGAGGTTCGTTTCTCGATGCGACATCGGTTCTCTCCTTCCGTTCGCCACGTTAGGTTGTCCAATGGCGCGGATAGTACCCCATTTTTGCGGATTTGAATCTTGCGAAGATCAATTTCGAGTTCGTTGCGCACGCCAGAGCCACGCGCTTCCATGGGGTGTTGGTCCCGAATTGCAGGATGCTTCCCATGCCCCAGCGTTGACATCATTTGGCCATGTTCCTATGGTGCATTGAGCTATCCAATCTTGATTTCTCCAGGTGCGGAACGGCAGCCGCCGCTGATTGCGGCCAAGGTGGCGCATGGGTTCGACCATCGCAGAAAAAATTCTGGCTCGGGCGGCGGGCGTCGCTTCCGTGGCGGCCGGCGACGAGGTTCGCGCCAAGCCCGACTTCGTCATCGCCTACGATTTTCCCGGCTATACCAACGTCATCTTCAAGCAGATGGAAGAGGACTTCGGCATCGAGAAGGTGGCCGAGCCGGAGCGCTTTGCCCTGTTCATCGACCACATGGTTCCCGCCGTTTCGCCGGAGGAGGAAGACCTGCATCGAAACACCCGGGACTGGGGCGCGAAGAACGGCGTACCGGTATACGAGCGCCTGGGGATCGGCCACCACGTTGCGTCGGAGCTTGGTTATTCGACGCCGGGCGCCTTCGTGGTGCATTTCGATGGTCATGTGTCGCAGATGGGCACCTTCGGTACGCTCGCCATGGGCATTCGCCGCCATCTGCTCGAGGCCTTTGTCAATGAGCGCATACAGATGCAGGTGCCTGCAACCGTGCGCGTGAACCTGCGCGGCGAGCCCGGCCGGGGCGTCATGGCCCGAGACATCTTTCACCACATCGTGCGGGAACTCGGCCCCGCCGCCTGCCGATTTCAGGTGCTCGAGATCGGCGGTGAGGCACTCGAGCACCTTTCGATCGACGGTCGGCAGACCATCAACTGCCTGGCCATGTTCACCGGTGCGGTCACCGCCATCATGAACCCCGACGAGGTCACGTTGCCGGTGGCCCTGGAAAGGGCTCGGCTGGACATCGAACCGGTTTGTTCCGATGCGGACGCGCGCTACTCGGCGGTTCACGACATCGACATCGAGGCGTTGGAACCGGTCGTGGTCGTGCCGCCGAGCCCACGCAACACCCGGAACCTCGAGGACTACGTCGGTACGGAGGTGCAGGTCGGCTACCTGGGCTCCTGCGCGTCCGGACGCCTGGAAGATCTGGAAATTGCCGCCAGAGTGCTTGGCGGCCGGCGCATCAAGCCGGGCTTTCAACTGCATGTGGTTCCGACCAGCCAGGCGATCATGGAGGAGGCTTCCCGGCGCGGCTACCTGACCGATTTGATCGCCGCAGGCGCTTTCGTGACGTCTTCCTCGTGCGACTACTGCTTCGGTCGTGCCGGCGTGATGACCGCGGGCCAGCGGGCGGTGTCAACGGGCACCCTGAACGTCCGGGGCCGGATGGGCAGCCCGGACTCCGAGATCTACATCGTCAACGCCGCGGCCGTTGCGGCATCGGCGATAACCGGCGAAATCACCGATCCGAGACTCTTTCTGTAAGGGCGGCAAGGGCGGTAAGGCGGTTCGCATGAGTCTGGAAAATCTCAATGGCCGCGTGGCGTGGATATTCGAAGACGTCGACTTCGATATCGACGAGATCGTGGGCGTCAAGAACATCAAGATTCAGGATGTCGAAAAGCTTGCGGATATGGCGATGCGGGCGTTCGATCCAGGGTTCCAGGAGCAGGTGCAAGCCGGTGATCTGCTGGTTGGCAATCACAACTTCGGCTACGGACACCCGCACTATCCGCCGATGATTGCCATGCGGCGCCTCGGCATTGCCGGGGTGATCGCCGAAAGCTTCTCGCCGGGCTATTGGCGGGGCGAGATCGCCATGGGCTTTCCCCAGGTGTCGTGCCCCGGAATACTTGCGGCCGTGAAGCGCTGGGACCGGCTCGAAGTGGACTGGGCGGCTTGCGTCGTGCGCAACCTCACCCAGGGCGCGAGTCTCGACTTCGAGCCGCTTGCGATTGCCGATCGCCAGATGCTGGAGGCGGGCGGATTGATCGGCTACCTGCACGCCCGCAGTCGAGCGGAAGGCGAGGCAGCAGAGCAACCCGCCGACACCGGGGCGCAGCAAGTGTTGGCTGCGAATCGATAGCATGGATTGCGGTGCGAAACAGGCTTCGAGGAAACGAGGTTCTTTGCCATGAACCAGGAGAACAGTGGAATTTCGGCGGCCGCCAGGGCCGGCCGGACAGTCTGGGCGGCGGGGGCATACGATGCGCTGTCGGCGAAACTCATCGAGGAGGCGGGCTTCGCTGCGGCGATGACAACGGGATTCGGCATCTCCGCGTCGCACCTGGGCCAACCGGACCTGGAGTTGTACACGATGTCCGAGAACCTCGGCGTGGTGGGCAAGATCGTCGATTCCATCGGGATACCGGTGATTGCGGACACCGACACCGGCTATGGCAATGCCATCAACGTCATGCGCACCGTGCGGGAATTCGAACGGGCCGGCGCTGCCGGCATGATCTTCGAAGACCAGGAATCGCCGAAGCGCTGCCCGGCCGCAGCGAACCGGGTGGAACTGCTGCCGTTGCAGGAGGGCGCCGCAAAGATCCGGGCGGCCGTGCACGCGAGAAGCAACGAAGACACGCTGATCGTCGCCCGCACCGATGCCATGGACGAGGCGGAGGCGGTAGACCGCGGCCAGGCCTACGTCGAGGCGGGGGCCGACCTGGTGCAGCCCATATCGAAGTGCTTCAACGACTTCGATGGCCTGGCCCGGTTTCGGGAAGCGGTCAAGGCGCCGCTTTCGTTGCAACTGCTCGGCTGGCTGGAGAACGACCTGACGCCCGGCCAGGTGGAACAGGTGGCGGGTCTGGCCGTGTTCCCGCTGGTGGCGCTAATGACCGCGACCGCCGCGCTTCGGGCCAACCTCGGTGCGCTTGCCAGACGGCATTCCTCCGCGCAATTGCCGAACGAAGTGACGACGATGGGCGAATTCAAGTCGATCGTCGGCTTTGAGGAACTCGAGGCAATGCAAAGCCGCTTTTTGATCGGTCGTTGATTTGCACAGGTGGGGCAAGCTATCGCGCCCGGCCGAATTTCGCCGCCTCGCGTGGCGGGGACGCGCCGCTTCAGGACGCCGAGTCCAGCGTCTCCCAGAGCCCGGCCACCAGTTTCTGAAACTCATCGGTCGCATGCAGGGCGCGAACGTTGCGCGGCCTCGGCAAGCCGATGGCAATGTCGGCGACGATTCGGCCGGGGCGCGGCGACATGACGATGACCCGGTCGGATAGCGCTGCCGCTTCCGACAGGTCATGGGTCACCAACACCACTGTGCTGTTCGAGACCTGCTCCCAGAGTTCGACCAGACGGTCCTGCAGGTTGATCTTGGTCAACGCATCGAGTGCGCCAAAGGGTTCGTCGAGCATGATAAAGCGGCTGCGCAGCGAAAAGGTGCGCGCCAGTGCCACCCGTTGCCGCATGCCCTGGGACAATTCGGAGGGCAACGCGTGCTTGAATTCGCCGAGGCCGACCGATTCCAGAAGACGCTCGACTTCGGAAGCGCGCTCGGCGGCGTCTCCGATGCGGGTCGCCAGGGCGAAATCGACGTTGGCAAAGGCCGACTTCCACGGCAACAGTGCGTCTCTGGCGAACATGCGGGCGGTATCGCGTCGACCTGCCTGGGGCGGGCGGCCCGCGAGCCGCACAACGCCGGTCTGCACGTCCAGCAAGCCGCTCGAGATGTCGAGCAGCGTCGTCTTGCCGCAGCCGCTTGCGCCGACCAGGGAGACGAACTGCCCGGCGGGGATCTCGACAGAAACGTCCCGGAGCGCCTCGACCGATTCGTCGCCGCGAACGTATTCGTGGCTGAGGCCGCGAATGTGGATGCCTTCCGGCGTTGGCTCGGGCCCGTTCGGGGAAGTTTCCACGGCTTGGAGCCCAGTCTACGGGCAGGCGCCAGTGCAGGTGGGCGCCCTGGCATGGACGACGTCTGCGAAGGGGATGCGTTCGCCGATCAGGTCGAATCTCAGTGCGTAGGCATTCCAGAGGTCAATGGCTTCGGGGCTGATCCGGTAGCCCCAATAGCGACGGTAGTTGCGCACCATGCGATCCATCACCTGCTCGTTCTCGGCTTCGGACAACGCTCCGACCGGTGCGTAGCGAGTGGCCAGCTCGAGCATCTCCGCATGGTTGCCGGGCTCGCGAATCCAGTCGATGGCATCGCGAATCGCGGCGATGAAGGCGTCGGCGCGAGCGGGTCGGTTGTCGATCCACTCTCCGCTGGCGACCCATCCCGCGTACAGCCCCCGGTACTTGAGGGCCGGCGGGCCGTCGTCGGCAAGCACCAGGGCCGGACGGGCGAGGCCCAGGATTTCCAGCAGTTCCGGCACCGGGGCGAAGGTCATTTGCGCATCCACGGCACCCGTTTGCCAGGACGACAGCGTGGTCGCGGCACTGCCGGTGGCAACGAAATCGACGTCGTCCACAGCGAGGCCCGCTTCCTCGAGCATGAGCACCGCCGCCAGGTAAACCGTGCTGCCGATCGCGTTGACGCCGATGCGGCGCCCCGCCAACTGCCGAACGATCGCGTCGCGACCGTGCTCCGAAAGCGGCACATGATTGCCGACCACCAGCGTCACGTAGTTGGTGCTCTCGTTGCCGACGAGGTACTTGAGATCAATGCCCTTGTCGATGTTGGCCAACACCAGGTCCGGTGCGCTTTCGACCACGTCCATGCTGCCGCCGATGAGCGCGGCGATGGCCGCCGACGAAGAATTGGCGGGCAACCGCTCGACCTCCAGCCCATGCTGTTGAAAGAAACCCTTTTCAACCGCCACATGAACGGGCATCGAGCTGTAGGCGCCAGTGAACACCTGAACACGCAGCGGACGGTTCTCGTCGATGTCCTCGGAGCCGCAGCCGACGGCCAGCCCCAATAATGCAACAAGGGTCGCGACGATCGCGGCGGATTTTGCCCTGCTGCGCGTGCTCGCGACCGGAATCGTGGCCCCGCCTATGGTGGAGGGGGCATGGCTGGCCGCGGGTTTGCTCATGCCGCGATCGGGGCGTGCCATTTGCAGAGGGACCGTTCTATTCGGGACATGGTCGCCGTCAGGGTGGTGGTGATGAGGACCAGGGCGATCAGGGTGGCGAAGACGCCATTCGGATTGAAGGTGTTCGAATAGTAACTGACCAGCGTGCCAAGGCCCTTGCCGCCGGCGATGAGTTCCGCGGTGATGACGCCGAGCACCGTGTAGATCATGCCGAGGCGCAGCCCTGCAAATATGGCCGGCAGGGCGCTCGGCAAGATGATCTCGAGAAACGTTCGCCAACCCGGGATGGCGAGGCTTCGGGCCAATCGCAGGTGGTCCGGATCGGTCGATCTGGCGCCGGCCATGGTGTAGGACAGCAACACGAAGTACATGATGGAGACGCCCGACGCGACTTTCTGCTCCATGCCGATGCCGAACCAGAGAATGAACAGCGGTATCAGCGCCACGCGGGGTAACGCATTGAGGGCATCCATGATGGGTGCGGCCAGTCGCTCTGCCATCGGGAAGACGGTCATGAGCAGCGCAGTCAGCAACGCGAGAATCGCGCCCAGCACGAAGGCGACAAAAACCGCTTGCAAAGTGATCGAGGCTGCAACGGGAAAGGTGCCATCGACGACCAGTGCGAAGAAGTCCAATAGAAACTCGGAGGGCTGGCCGATCAGACCGCGAGGCAGGGCGCCGCTTGCCGCTGCCGCCTCCCAGGCGACACCCCAGAGCGCGATTAACAGCAAGCGCCCGCCTGCCAGGGTGAGTCGTTCCTTCATGATGAAGCCTCGCAAATCGATGCAGCCGCGCACGATGTAGCCTTGCCAACAGACACGTCTGGGCCGGTCGGTGCGTTGCCGTTCACGTCCAGTCTGCTTCCAGTTGCTCGAGCAGCTGTCGCACAGCGCCCGCAGCCGGGTTCGGGGGCAGGCGATCGAGGGTGCGCAGGTAGGCGCGCTCCTGGGCGATGCGTCGGCCGTTGGGCGGAAACTTCCGGCACCAGTCGGCAATGATGGCATAGGCGTCCTGCCAGTCTGCCTGCCATTGCGATCGGCCGGGTCCGAAATCCACCTCGACCTGCCGCCCGCTGGGCTTGCCGGGTGAATTCCGGGGCGCTTCGCCGCCTGCCTTCGAGGCGGATGAGCGGGAGGCCCGCAATTGGGCGCGCAATGCAGCGGTTGCGTGGCCATCGACCTGCTCGTCCGGGGTCAGCGCAACGCCGTAGAGCATGCGTCCGCGCTCGGTCGAGACCAGCCCGTCCAGAATGTCGTGGCGCACCCGCTCCGGGTGGCGATCCAGCGGGTCGCCGAAACCGCCGCCACCGCCCCCGCCGACAATCAGCACGTCGTTCGGGTGCGGCCGATAGACGGCCTGCTTGCCGATGTTCTCCTCGGTTCCGTCGGCTTTGTGCACCAGACTGAAGCCTGGCGCCGCGGCCTTGCCGCCGTTCACGCCCCAGGCCGAGAACTTGTGGCGGTCCTTGCCCCGGGTAACCACGGTCGCCCGGTGGTCGGTCAACTCGAATGCGTATTCGACGCCGAACCCGCCGCGCAGTTTTCCGGCGCCCTCCGAATCGGCGCACAGGGCAAACCGATGCACCCGCACGGGCGCCTCGGCCTCCACCACTTCGGTGGGGATGTTGCGCAGCGCGGCGGTTGGAAAGTCGGTTGCGGAAATGCCATCGAGGCCGAGGCCGCCGCCGGAGCCGCCGACCACCGCATTGGCGGCCACGACCCGGGTGGCGCCGGACAGGTCTGCGGTGGATACCGAGATGACCGCGAGTTGGCCGGCCCCGCCGGCAGGAAGGCGTCCGGGCATGGCCGACGCCAGGGCGCCGAGGGTCATGTCGTGAACCCGCATGGAGGTCACCACCCGCATGCCGCAGGCGGCGGGAAACGAGGCGTTGACGAAGGAGTGCTCGGGCAGCTTCAAGTCGATGCAGCGCAGCATGCCGGCATTGAATATCTGGCCCTCGGTGGCGGTGATCACGAAGCTCATGATCGCGAGCGACAGCAGGGGGTGATGTTTCTGACCGCCCGCGGGCAGGTTGATGGCTGAGGCCACCTGCGGGTCCGATTCGGAAAAATCCAGTTCGACGGTGCCGTCTCCCCGGGCGGTGAGCACCAGCTTGGCGCGAATGGGCACGGTGCTCACATAGTTGTCTTCGAGGTACTCGACGAACTCGTAGGAGCCGGCCGGTATCTCCTTCAATACCTCCCGGGTAAGAGCCTCGGCCCGGTCGAGATTCCGGTACATGGCGTCGCGCACGGTTGCCGGGTCGTAGCGGGCGACCAGTCGCTCGAGCCGTTCCTCCGCCCGGTTCAAGCCGGCCACGGCGGCGCCCAGATCGCCCCAGTTCATTTCCGGGCTGCGGCAGTTGCTGGCAATCATGGCCACCACGTCCTCGTTGAGCCTGCGCTCCCGGTACAGTTTGGTGGACCGGATGCGCAGCCCCTCCTGGAAGACCTCCCCATTGGTGCCGTCGATGCTGCCCGGCACCTTGCCGCCGATGTCGCTGCAGTGGATGAACGCCGAGGCGAAGCACAGGAGTTCGCCGTCGGCGAACACAGGCTTCAGGAAATAGATGTCGTTCAGGTGGGTGACCATGCCGGCGGTGGTGTAGGGATCGTTGGTGATGGCGACGTCACCGGGCGCCCAATCCGTAAAGGCTTCGATGCCGGGCGCCATGGGGATGCCCACCAGCGCGGTGACGCCGGTGGCATCGACCACCGCAAACTGCTCGCCTTGCGGCGTCACCAGGGCGGTCCCGAAGTCCAGGGTTTCCTTGACGAAGGTGGTGTGCGCCGAACGTTGAATGATCCAGCCCATTTCATTGACGATCGCCCGGAACAGGTTGGCGAAGATTTCGGCGTCGATCGCGGCTGAAGTCGCCTGTGGTGTCGTGGCGTTCATTCGGTCGGCTTCCGGGTGACGATCAAGGCCCCGTTGCCGGCGAGCCGGAGCTCCCAGCCGTCGGGCACCAGTGTGGTCGAGTCCATCTGCTCCACGATGGCGGGGCCCTCGATGCGGCTGTTCGCTGCCATGCCTTCGCGCTCGAACACCCGTGCCTCGACCGGATTGCCGCGCAGCCGAATGGTGCGAGTGGATGGCGGGGTGGCATTCTCCGCCATTGCTGCCACTGCCGGGGCCGGCTTCGGCAGGTAGCCGGTCAGGTGGACGCGCAGTTCCTGCAGCCAAACCCCGGCGTCGTCGTGCCGATGGCCGAATGTCCGCTCGTGGGCATCGTGAAACGCTGCGCGAATCGCCCCGGCGACGCCGTTCGCCAACCAATCCTCCTCGATGGGTACGGTAACGTCGTACCCCTGGCCTTCGTAGCGCATTTCCGCGCTGTACTCGACGATGGCGCGCTGCACCGCGAGACCGGCGGATTCCCGTTCCAGCCAGGCTGCGGATTGGCCGCGAATGGCATTGAATGCTTCGCTCAGCGCCGGTGCGTCCAGATGGGCGAGATCCCGATACACGGGCTGCACGAAATCCCCCTCCACGTCGGCTTGCGCCGCGCCCAAAGCGCTCAATGTGCCCGGAACCGGCGGAATGAGCACGCAATCCATGTACGCCGATTCGGCCACCAGCGCCGCAACCAGCGGCCCGGCGCCTCCGTAGGCCAGCATGCGGAAACGGGACAGATCCACGTCGCGGCGCGCCAGCACGCTGGTGGATTCCGCCGCCAGCATGGCCGTTGCAACCTGTATGGCGCCGTCCGCCACCTGCTCGGCCGACAAGCCGGTTTTTCTGCCAACCGCCTCCAGGGCGCGGCGACCCCGATCCGGAAACAGCTCGAGTCGACCGCCGAGGGGGCGTTCGGGATTCAGGAACCCCGCGATCAGAAAGGCATCCGTCATGGCGGCAACGTCGCCGTCGCCCAGGCCGTAACAGGCGGGGCCGGGGTCCGCGCCGGTGCTCTTCGGGCCGATCTTCAAGGCCCCGGTGGCGTCCGCATCGATGATCGAACCGCCACCGGCGCCGATGGCCGAGACGGCTACCGTCGGCACCAGAATCGGGAAGTCGGCAACCCGTTCCTGGGCGCTCAGCACCGGGCGGCCGCGCCGGACCACACCGATGTCGGCGCTGGTGCCGCCCACGTCCAGGGTCATGAGATCCGCTGTCGGCCAACCGGCATCCGCGGCGGCCGCGGCGGCACCGGCAACCCCGGCGGCTGGCCCGGACAACAGCGAGGTCACCGGACGCTCGGCCATGGTGGCGAGCAGTTCCATGCCGCCGTTCGAGCGCGAGCCGCGGGCCGGGGTGCGTACCCCGCGCTCGGCCATGCCGTCGACCAACAGTGCCACGTGACGTTCCACCGCCGGGCGAATGTGGGCGTTGACGAGCGCCAGGGTGGCGCGTTCGAATTCCCGAGCCTGGGGCCACACGTCCGAGGAAAGCTCCACCGCCAATCCCGGAAGCGCACATTGGATGGCGGCACGCGCGTCTCGTTCGTGGGCCGGATTCTTGTAGCTGTGCAGGAAGCAGATCACCAGGACTTCGCAACCCTGCGCTTGCAGGCGACGGGCGGCGCCGACCGCCGAATCCGCATCCAGAGGCTCGACGGGCTGCCCATCGGCGTCGATGCGCTCGCGCACCTCGGCCACCCGCCGTCGCGGCACCAGGGGCAGCGGGCGGCGGGAATCGTAGCGGGCCGGCTGCGGGACGGTCAGGCGGGCGATCTCGAGAATGTCGCGAAAGCCGGCCGTCACCAGCAAGCCGAGTCTTGCCCCGGATCGTTCGATCAGGCAATTGACCGCCACCGTATTGCTGTGGGTATGGCTCATGGATGCCCAGACCTCGTCGGAGCAGCCCGACCGGCGCTCGAGTTCATCGACGCCGTGCAAGGTGCTGAGACCCGGCTCGTGCGGTGTGCTGGCCACCTTGATGCAGTGCAGTTCGCCGTTCTCGCCGTAGAACGCCAGGTCCGTGAAGGTGCCGCCAACGTCGACGCCGAGGCAGGGTTTGGCGCACATCGATCATTAGCCTCCGGGGCAGTCGTCCAAGTGTTTCCCTGGCCCGCGCCGTGCCCGCTTCAGGGGGCCTCGCAAGCCAAGCCGCGGCTCCAGGGCATGGTGACATGGCGTACCAGGACAAGCACTTTTCCGGATGAATGCGCCTTCCAAACCATGCGCTACGTCTTTTTCGCGGCTTCTCGCAGCTTCGCTAGAGCACTGCCACCGGGCTGGTCAACGACCCCGTCGCCCGCTCCATGTGCAGGGCGGTAACGACGAACAGAAAGCTGTGCCGGTGCTCTTGGGCGCATAGGTCGCCCAGCGATTCCAGGTCCATGTTGTGCAGCAGGTGGATGCCGTAGTAGGCGAGGCAAAGCGTATGCACCGGTGAGCGCACGATGTGTCCGTAGGGGGACGGAAACACATCGCCCCCGGAATCGGTTGCCAGCACGCTGATATCAAGGCCGCCGAGCACTTCCACGCACTCGGGGTGCAGCCCCTGCCAGGTTCCGTGCCGGCAACTGTCGTCGGTGGGCGGCAAGCCGTCCTCGAGGGTGGCGCCGGTGCGGATCAGGGCGGCGTCCCCGGGTTCGATCTCGGCGGCCGCCGCTTCGATCTCCTCGGGCCGGACAAACTCGCCCGGGTGCAGGTGCGACACCCCGCGCTTGCGGGCGACATCGATCAGAACGCCGCGGGTCACGATGGCGCGCGCATTGCTGATGCTGGCGCGCTTGACCCCCTCCGCCTTGGTGACCAGGTCGCCGAAGTCGATGCCATTGAAGCCCTTGCCGTTGTGGCCGATGTGCGCGAGCGCATCGAGGTGCGTATTGACCATGCCGTGCGTGCGGTAGGCGACGTGGTCTGCGGAGTTCAGCGATTCCGGCCGGTCAGGCTCGAGGTCCCATGCGCCGGCGCTGATCATCGTGTGCTCGAAGCAGACGTCGCCCCGGATCGGCTCCCGGTCGGTCACCGGGCGGCTGAGCGGCACCACCTGCCCGGTGGCAACCGATTCGATGCCCCGGCGCGTGACTTCGGGCGTCACCAGGTTGAGCGTGCCGAGATCGTTCGGCCAGCGATTCCAGTTGCCCGTGTGCCCGGGCCAGGTCGCGGGATCGGGAAGGCGCTGCTCGTTCATCGCAATGCCCCGGATTGATCAGTCACTTGTTTACCATGAAGCGCCGCGGCACGCCATTCGGCGTCGGGGTGTTTTTCATCGTTTACCCAGGAAGTCAAGGAAACATATGCTCCGCGCGCTCCGGGCCAGCCCGCAAATCTCACCAACTTTCGTCCCGAGGGCGTCGACGTTTCGTCGCTGAAACAAAACGCGCAGGGCGAGTGCATCCGCGTCCGCAGCAGGAAGTTGTTGAGATTTGCGGGTTAGGCGTCCTTGCCGCCTGCCGACAGCGCTCGGAGTTCTTCGGCGCGGTTCGTCAGGTTCTCGCGCAGGCGTTCACGCTGCTCGGGCGGTGCCTGGTTGAGCGTGGCGACCAATGTGGACTTCAAAAGCGCTTCGTTGGCCGCTTCGATTTCGACGAACTCCGCGCCGTAGTAGGTCTTCTGCTCCTTGACCAGGCGCGCGAAGTCGGCCGCGAAGCGGTCCGCTTCGTGGCGGCGCTCGAGCAGGATGAACAGCTCGCGCTGCCAGTTGCGGCGGTAGTCCGCCCAGAGTTGCCGCTCCGGCTGGTAGCGTTCGGCGGCTTCTGCGATGACCGCCCGCTGCTCCTGGGTGAGCGGTCCGGTGAAGCGCTTGAGAATGGATTGGAAGTCTTTCCGCCAGGCCTTGCGAATCACGTCGATGGGTTTGCCTTTCTCCTGCTTCTCCCAGTCGGTATTGGACTCTTCGAGGGCCTCCGCCAGTGATTTGACTTGCCGGTCGTCGAGACTGCGCAGAAACTCGGCCGCGACCGGCGTGCCCCTAGCCTCCAAACGCAGCCACCAGCCCTCCACGGTGACGAACACCTCGTCGATGTCCGCTGTTGTCGCCAGGCTGCCGAATTGCTCGGCCCAGCGGCCCAGATCGTCGGCGTAGCGCGGCAGTTCGTGGGCGCGGTGCCAGCGCCAGAGGGAAGCAAACTCGCTTTCGAAAAAAGCCTTCTGATCCGGGGTCAGGTTCAGGACATTGTCGAGTTCCCAGCGCACGAAGCGGTCGAGATTGTTGTAGAAGAAGCCGACGCCGCAGCCCGCGTTGACGAGAACCACAAGGGCGATTAGCAGCCATCGACGCAAGTCCAATAAACGTGTCGAACGAGGTCGCTGCACTGTTCTAGCGATCATCATGCTTGCGATCATTTTCTTCGTCTTGTGTTGGCTGGTCGACCGCGTAGGCGTCAGCCGATGTGCTGTCGACATCTGGCGGCTCGCCGTTGCCGTGCGCTGACGCGCCATCGCCATCCGATGACGCACCGTCGTCGTCAGGTGATGCCGCTGCAGCATTCGCCTGCTCACCGCGCCAGCGCTCGAAGGCGGCGATCTCCTCCCGAACGGCGCCCAGCACGTAGCCAATGACGGCCACATCGTCGAGCAGACCCAGGCCCAGTATGAAGTCCGGCACCCAATCCAACGGCGCAAGGAAGTAGAGCACGGCCGCCGTCACCATGACCAGTGCTTTGGGCGAAACGTCCCGATAGTCGCCTCGCGCCCAGGCGCCCAGCAGGGCGATGAAGGCATTGAGTTCGCCGCGGACCGCTGCAAAACGGGCGGAGAGCCGCCCAACACGCTCCGCCTTGGACAAGGCCGCGCCCAACAGGCGCCGCAACTCATCGGGTGAGCGGGTGACCTCCGCCGCCCGGCGGCGAAAGCGATCGAATAGACGAGGCGGCTGGTCCACGAGCGCTTAGATCTCCCGTGCACAGATATCGAGAATCCAGCGCCCCACCAAGCGCTCATGGGTATTCTTCTCCAGAGAGGGCATCCCGGCCCACCCGACGAAGAGTTTGGCCATCGCCACTTGGCCGCGCAGTGCCGTGCGCATGTGCATTTATCGGTCCGTGGCGTCGGATCGACTCGGCTGCGACAGAACGACGAGGCAACCCAGGGTGCCCAGGACGCCGACGATGAGCATGCCGATTCCCGAGCCTTCGACCATCACGCGGGACAGCCCGTACAGGGCGACGCCGTTGCTCAGGAAGTTGGCCACCAGGAACCAGGCCCTGAGGCGCATCGGCCCCACCTGCCGGTCGATGTCGAAGCGCTTCACGACTGCCACCAGCCGAGCCGGTTGAACACGTAGATGATGGCGACGCTGTTGAGCAGTGTGATCTGAATCATGATGCCCAGGTTCCAGATGCGGGATTTCGGGCTGGCGGCGCCCATCAGCCTGCGGTCGTTCAGCATCATGTAGAACGACCAGCCGACGATGTTGTTGGTCAGCGACAGCGCGGCTGCGATGACGATGATCAGCATGACGGGGCTCGGGTACCAGGCTGCGAGAAAGCCGATCTGCGGCAGCAGCAGGCAGATCTTCCAGCGCCAGGAGCGCACGTCGGGTTTCCAGCGGAACACTTCGTGGATGCCCATGGCCGATAGCAGGCAGAGCCCGATGGTGGAGGTCACCGGGACGGCCAGGAACCCGATGGTGAATGCGTAGGCGGCGCCGGTCTCGCCGAGCAGCGGCACCAGGGAACGGGCCAGTTCGGCAGCGCTTCTCGGAATGTCGCCGCTGGCGTAAAGCGTGCCGGCGAACACCGAGACGATCAGGAAGTTGACGATGAAGAACGGCACGAAGAACCCGGCGATCAGGTCGACCCGGGCCAGGCCCTCGTGTTCGCGCTTCCAGCCCTTCACGTGTGCCGTGAAGTGGTAGAGCACCCAGTCGGCGACGCCGATGGCCGCCGCGGTGGAAGCGATGAACAGGTCGATTCCCAGGACGCCGCTCGGCAGCCAGGGAACGAAGGTGCCGCGCAAGGCAGCCCGCCAG
Organism: Candidatus Azophilus sp.; assembly: GCA_965221465.1. Taxonomy (GTDB): domain Bacteria; phylum Pseudomonadota; class Gammaproteobacteria; order Pseudomonadales; family Azotimanducaceae; genus Azophilus. The sequence goes on along the minus strand of OZ244892.1, from coordinate 1,847,754 downwards.
TCGATGCCGACGACCAGGAGGCAGGCGGCAAAACAGAGAATCATCGCCGCCAGGCTCCACTTCATCACCGCTTCCAGCAGCCTGGTGCCGCCGGAACCGGCGCGCCCGTAGCTGAGGGCGATCCAGCTCGTCAGGATGATGTATAGGGGCCAGTTGTATTCCTGTGGGAATCCCGGGCCGTCGATCTGCGCAAGACTGTCGATCAGGTGCGTTCCCAGCGCCACCTGCCCGAAGTTGAAGGCGATGGCGACGGCGACCATGCCGACGGATGCCGTCAGCACCCGGGCAAGGAACCAGCCGTGCAACTCCGCCTGCTTTTCGATCAGGTTGAATCCACCCTGGCAGGTGAACCGGGCCATGGCCGCCATCATGAACATGCCGGAGCCGGCGGCCACCCAGAAGACCCACAGGGTTCGGTATCCGAATTCGGCCCCGGCAAGCATCGAGGACGTCATGGTGCCGGCGCCGAGGGTCAATGCGGCGCCGATGAAACCCGGGCCGCCGAGTTTCAGGTAGGTGGGCAGGCCGCCGATCGGGCCGCGGCGGCGGGCGCGGGCGAGTGCGTCGGCCTGTCGTTGCAGCACTGCCTGGGGTATGGCGTCCCCCAGGGGGTAGCCCGACCGTCGTTCCCGTGCGCCGGTTGTCATTGCCTGGGTGTTCCGTTCGCCACCGGACCGGCGGCCAATGCGGAGATTTGCAGTCGTTCGATCACCAGCATGTCGGGTCAGGGTGTGACGATTACCTTGCCGAAGGCTTCCCGGTCTTCGAGCAGCCGGTCTGCTTCCCGGATTTCCTCCAGCGGCAGAACGGTGTGGATCACGGGCTCGAGCTTGCCGCTTTCCACGAGCGCCAGCATGTCGACGATTTCCTGCCGCCGCCAGCCGTCGGAGCCGATTATCGTTTGCTCGAATGTCCATATATAGCGGCAGTCCACCTCGTCATCGTACCCGGCCGTGGCCCCGCAGGTGAGCATGCGGCCGCCGAGCCGGACGCAGCGCAAGGTCTCCTTCCATGTCTTGCCGCCGGTGTAGTTCACCGCCACGTCGACGCCGCCGCTGCCGTTGACCCGCGGCTTGCCGACGATGTCGCAGACCGCCGTGCGCATGTCGTCGCGCCGGTAGTTGATCAGGTGGTCGGCGCCGATCTCGCCAAGCCGCTCGAGTTTTTCGTCGGAGGAGGCGCAGGCGATGACTTCCGCGCCGGCCATCTTGGCGAGCAGCACGCAGCTCGTGCCGACGCCGCCACTGGCGCCGAGAATCAATACTTTCTCGCCGGCCTCGAGGCCGCCCCGGGTGAACAGCATCCGGTAGGAGGTGCCGTAGGCGATGGGCAGCGCGGCGGCCTGTACATAACTGACGCTGTCGGCCATGGGGACCAGTTGCTCCGAGTGCACGGCGCAATACTCGGCGCGGCCACCGTCGAGCTTCTCGCCCAGAAACAGGCCGCCGGTGCCTTCGCAGGGCAGTGGATCGACCAGCACCCGGTCGCCGATCGACCAGCCGTCGACGCCGTCGCCGATCTCCACGATCTCGCCGGTCACATCCGAACCGATGACGATTGGCAACGGTATGCGGATGCCGGGCATGCCGCGGCGGGTGAATATGTCGTGGAAATTGATGGAGGTTGCGCCAACCCGTAGCACCACCCAGCCCTCGCGCGCCCGTGGCTTCGGATAGTCGTCGACGAGCCGGATGGCATCCCGGTCGCCGTGTTCGTATACGACGGCTGCTTTCATGTTGATTCACCCCCTGAAGCGTTGCGTTCCGTGGCAGGCCGGCCGCCTGGTTTTGGCTTTTCCGCGATGCCGGCCCGACGTGGCGCGGTTGCTGCTGCGTACGACTCCGACACCGCCTCGAGCAAGCCGTCGAGTTCGCTCCGGTCGAGCCACCTGCCGTTGACGACCACGCCTTCGATGGTGCGTGTGTTGGCGATGTCGTCCAGCGGATTGGCGCCAAGCAGCAAGAGGTCTGCCTCCGCACCCGGCGCCACGATGCCACGCTCGCCCGTGCGGTTCCAGTAGGCGGCGGCGTTGACGGTGACCGTTTCGATGGCTTCGAACGGCGAGAGGCCGGCCCAGGTGACGAGGTTGGCCAGCTCGTCGTGCAGCGAGTGCCCATGGAACAGACCCGGATTGGCAGCGTCGGTGCCGCCGAGCAGCAGCACGCCTTCCTCGTGCATGATGCCGATCCAGGTACCGAACTCCCGGGTGACGAATGCTTGCAGCGAATCGATCTCGTCGTCGCTGAAGCGGTCGTCGCCGGGCAGTACGCTGTCGAAACTCTCGGCAAACCAGAAGGCACGGCTGGTGGGCGCCACGTACTCGATCAGTGGATGATCGCGCAGTGCCTGCCGGTCGGCGGCGGACAGGGCTCGCAAGCCCACTGCCTGGAACGTGATGCTTACCGCAGTGCCCTTCGCAGCGGTGAGGCGCGAGAGTTCACGCAACCTTTCACGGCTGAAGACCTCTTCGTAGCGGAGTTCGCCGGCATTGATTCGGCCGATGGTTTCGACCATTTCCCTGGAGCGGAAGGCCGGTTTCCAGGGGATGCCGTCGGCCACGATCGCCGTGCTGAAACCGGTGGCGTGCTCGATGACGTCCTGACCGAGTTCGATGGCCTGGGCCACGTCGATGGCTTCCGGCAGATGCCCTTCCACCGGCATGTCGTGCCGGTTCGCGGCTTCCATCATGGCGACGTACACGTCCTCTTTCAGCAACCGGTACGGTTTTAGAAAGTCGTAGCCCTGTTCCTTGAAAACCTGCACCGTGGCCTCGGCGTCCTCCGGCCGCGTCAACAGCGCTGAACCCGGAATCGATGGCGGGTCGTGATCGATGATCGGCGATGCGGTCAGTATTTCCGGGCCGAACAACTCGCCGGCCGCGATCGCATCCCGCCAGGCGAGCACATCCGGCGTGCCCCAGAGATTGCGCAGCGCCGTCACCCCATGGGCGATGTTCAGGTGCAGCGACTCGATGTCGGAAACGTGCGTATGCATGTCGGCCAAAGCCGGCATCAGGTACCGGCCACCGCCGTCGATGACCCGGATGCCGTCAGCCAGCCTGACGGTGTCGGCGGGCGCGATTCGGGTGACGATGCCATCGTCGACGATGACAGTGCGGCCGGGGGAGACCTCGTCGGCGAGCATCGAGACGACGGCGACATCGACGAACGCGATGTCGCCGTCAAGCGGCGGCGCCGGCGCGGCACAACTGGCGGCGGCCGCCAGCAGCGCGAATCCGGTGTGCCTGAATCCGCTCACGCTGGAATCACTTGCCGAAGCGCAGGCGCACTCCGACGGTCCGTGGCCGGCTGATGGTTTCGATGAACGTCAGGGGCGTGGAAACGAATGCAATCGAGTGCAGCATCGCGCCCGGAAACAGTTTGCTGCTGACGGATCGAACGATAGCCATGTGAATCTCAAACGGTGGCTGGCGGCGCAGAGTGCTTACGTCGGCACGCCAGTGACACTTCATCCTCCGGAAATTTTGCCCGCCCCAATCATAGGTTCGGCCTGACGAATAAACCAGCGACGACGAACTCACGGGAGTATGGAACCGGTGCCCACGCCGCAGTTTTGTGGCATGGTTTCAACCTGGTGGGACACCATTTTGGAGACCGATGCCATGCGCCATGCACTCTTCGTCGTATCGCTGCTGTTTGCCGTCGCTGCCGCTGCAGAGCCCGTTTCGTCGACGGAGAATGCGGACTACGCCTTTGTCGATGTCACCGTCCTGTCCATGGAGACACCGGCCCCGGCGGCTAATCGCACGGTTCTGATCCGGGATGGCCGGATCGCGGCGGTTGGCTCCGCGGAGGAGGTATCGATTCCGGCCGGGGCAACGCGCATCGACGGGTCGGGCAGGTTTCTCATCCCCGGGCTCGCCGACATGCATGCGCACGTCGGGTTCGACTATCGCCCGGGCCTGGCAGGCGAACGGGCCGACATGCTGCTCTACCTGGCAACCGGTGTCACCACCATTCGCAATGCCGTCGGTTCCGCAGCCACGGTTGCCCTGGCCGATGCGGTGGCGAACGGCGAGCTGGCCGGCCCGCGCATCGAGAATGCGAGCCCGCTGCTCGAGGGCAAGAATGCAGTATGGGACTTTGCAACCAAGGTGCTGACGGCGGAGGAAGCCCGGGCGGCAGTGCGCGGATACGCGGCGGATGGCTACGAGTCGATCAAGATCTATCACACACTTGCAAGGGAGCCCTACAAGGCGGTGGTGGACGAGGCCGGCAAGCTCGGCATTGCAGTCTTCGGCCATGTGCCCTTCCAAGTGGGCGTGGAAGAAGTGCTTGCCGACGGCCAGGCCTCGATCGAGCACTTTCGCGGCTACGACATCGACGGCCTGTCCCTGGAGGTGCTCGAAATCGATGGTGGGCGCAGCGCCGAACGTTTTCGCTCCTGGCTCGACATGTCCGATGCGCGCATGGACGAACTGGTGCAGGCCACGGTGGCGGCCGGTACCTGGAACTGCCCCACGTTCGTGGTCAACTCGATGCTGATCGAAGCCGACCGGCTCGACGCCTATGCGGATCACCCGATGGCCGCCTACATGCCCGTCGACTTCATCGCCCGGTTCCGCAATTCGGGGCTCGAAGAGTTGTTCTCCATGGAATCCCGCGACATGCTGCGGCAGGCGCGGCCGCAGATGCTCCAGTTCCTGAAGAAGCTGCACGATGCCGGAGCCGGCGTCATGACCGGCACGGATACGTTTCCGTCGCTGATTCCGGGCTTCACGCTGATCGATGAACTCGGCGCCTTCGTGGCAGCGGGGCTTTCGCCCTACGAGGCGCTGCAGGCGGCGACGACTGGCCCGGCGCGCTATCTGGGCGATGCGGATGTGCGCGGCAAGGTGCTGCCAGGAATGGCGGCCGATCTGGTGCTGCTCGGCGCCGACCCGCTGGTCGACATCGACAATCTCTGGACGCTGCAGGGCGTCATGGCCAACGGACGCTGGCTCGAGCGCGAGACGTTGCTTGGCTTGCTGAAACAACTCGCCGCCCCGTCGGCGAACGAGGCCGAATAACGGGACATCACGTCATGTGCGAATCGAACCAGTCGACGATGGCGTTCATCCGGTAGCGCCGCAGCGGCGGCGGGCCGACCAGTTCCATGCCGTGGGGGCAGTTGTTCAGCCGCAGCAATTCCACCGGACAGCCGGCGTGCTCGAGCGCGGTGAACAATTCCTCGGCCTGCTGCATGGGACAGCGCAGATCGTTTTCCCCCTGGATGAGCAGGGTGGGCGTTCGGCATTTGTGCGCGTGGGCCAGGGGCGACAGTTCCCAGTAGCGCTCGGGAATCCGGTGCGGTTCGCCGCCCATCTCCAGGCTGATCAGCGCACGGCCCGCGTCGGAAACGCCCCACATGCTGAACATGTTGTAGACCCCCTGTTCCGGCACTGCCGCCTTGAAACGCCTGGAGTTGCCGATCAGCCAGGCGGACAGGTGGCCGCCGCCGGAGACACCGGTGACGCAAAGCCGTTCCGGGTCGGCAATGCCCCGCTCGATAAGCGCATCGAGAAAGGCATCGAAGTCCTTCTGCTCGAGCTTTCCCCAGCGACCGACGATTGCGCTGCAGAACGCGTCGCCGTAGCCGGTCGATCCCCGGGGATTGCAGAAGGCAAGCGCGTAACCGGCGCCGGCCAGTTCCTGGAAATCGGCATTGAAGCTGAGCCCGAAGGCCGCGTGGGGGCCGCCGTGTATATAAAGTACGGTCTTGTAGGGCGGTTTTTCACCGGGCGGTTTCAGCACCCATCCCTCGACCTCGACGCCCCGGCTCACCCGTGCCGTGATCCGTTCCATCTCGGGCCAGCGGATGCGAGCGCGCCAGCGGCGGTTGTGGCCGGTAAGCGGCCGCTCCACCCCGGTTTCCAGATCGAACAGGGCCATCTCGGGAGGCGCGTCCGGCGTCTGGACGGCAATCAACCAGTGTCGGTCGTTGCCGTCGAGCAGCGTCACCATGCGCTCGCCGCCCAGCACCTGTTCGTACTTCCGCGGGCCGGCAAGGGTGAAACGGTAGATGCGCGCCTCACCCCCCACTCCGACCGGCAGGAAAGCTGCCGTGCCGTCTGCGGCGACCAGCGGTCGCGACTGCATTCGTGCGGCGGGGGAGTTGACCTGGAACAGGGCGCCCACCGCCAGGTCGGACCCGGCGGTGCGGGAACGGGCGCGTCTGCCCTCGATGCCGATGACGAACAGCTGCGACTGGCGGGAAAGATCCCCGTCCGGCGGCGCCAGGTACCCGATTCGTTGGTCGTCGCACCAGAAGAAGCCCATGATGAGATGACCGTCGGCCAGGGACTGCTGCTGCCCGCTGTCGACATCGACGATGCGAATGCAACCTTCCATGAAGCCTTGATCCGCCATGCCGATCACCAGGCAAGCGACCCGGGCGCCGCCCGGCGACCAGGAAAGGCCGGCGATCACGCCGTCGTGTTCGGTGACCGCTTTCGCTCGGCCGCCCCGGCTTGGCATGACGTAGAGCGCCTGGCCGACATCCTGCAGGTAGCCGAGGCCATCCATCCGGTACCAGGCGCGGGTAATGCGCTTGTGGTCGTTCGGCCCGGGCGGGACGGGGGGCGCCGCCAGCGCGCTGAATGCCAGGGTCTTGCCGTCCGGCGACAACTCGAAGGCGCCGACGCCCTGGGGCAGGTCGGTGAGTTGGTCGGCCTCGCCGCCGTCGAGGGCAATGCGGTAAACCTGCTGCACGTTCGAGCGCGTGGAAAGGAAGTAGACAGACCGGCCGTCGGGGGCGAACCGGGGGTTGGAGTCGTCCCCCGTTTCGCCGGTCAGCCGCCGCGACCGGCCACCCCGGGTGGCAACCTGCCAGAGCGATGTAACCTGGCGTTCTTCCCCGCCGCTGCCGAGCGTTTCGGACAGCACGTAGACGGCATTGGCGCCATCCGGTGAGAGGCTGCCGCCGACTACGTAGCTGGCTTGAAAGATGTCGTCCTGATTCAGGGGTCGGGTGCTGCGCGCCATGAGTTTTTCCGGGTTTTGCGACTTGTTGCGAACGCGTAGACGCGCCGGCCGGGCTCGAACCTCAATGCCGGGCAGGCTTCCGGACGATCCGGCGTCGGGCGCGAGCCGAGCGGGCTTCAGGCGGCAACGGTGAAACGCGCGCTGAGGTTGCCGAAGCCGCATCGCGTCTCTGTGGGCGAAGAGTCCATGCGATACTACCCGCCGCAATCGAATTCTTGCCGCCATCCGGCGAAAGGTGAAACCGATGTCCCCAATGGTGCTTGGCCCGGTCGAAATGATCGACCGACTGATCTCCTTCGATACGACCAGCCGCGAATCGAACCTGCCGCTCATCGACTTCGTGCGGGAATACCTCGCCTCGCACGGGGTCGAGTCGTCCCTGGTCGCGGATGCATCGGGAAAGAAGGCGAACCTGTACGCCACCATCGGTCCGCACGACGTGCCCGGCATCGCACTTTCCGGGCACACCGACGTGGTGCCGGTGGACGGTCAAGACTGGCACACCGACCCCTTCCGGCTCGTCGAGAAAGAAGGCCGGCTGTACGGGCGCGGCACGGCAGACATGAAGAGCTTCTGCGCCATCGCCCTGGCCATGGTCCCGGAGTTTGTCGCGCGCCGGCTCGAAACGCCCATACACCTCGCGTTTTCGTTCGACGAGGAGGTCGGCTGCCTCGGCGCCCCGCTCATGATCGAGAAACTCGGCGGCGAACTCGGGCCGACGCCGAAACTGGCGATCGTCGGCGAGCCCACCGACATGACCGTGGTGAATGCGCACAAGGGCGTCGTTTGTCTCGAGACCAGGGTGCGAGGCCGCGAAGCCCACTCGAGCGCCACCCACCGTGGCGTCAACGCCGTACAACAGGCGGCGCGACTGATCGGCTTCCTTGCAGACCTGGCGGACGAGATGGCGTCTCGCGACGTCGACGAGAGCGGCTTCGAACCGCCGTGCACGACGATACAGGTGGGCACCGTCCAGGGTGGCACCGCGCAGAACATCATACCGCGCGATTGTTCCTTTACCTGGGAGTATCGCCTGCTGCCCGGGGCGGACCCGAACGAGATCGAGGAGCGTTTCGAACGCTTTGCGAACGACGAAGTGCTTGCGAACATGCACGCCATCGACGCGGGCACCGCCATCGCAACGGCAACGATCTGTTCGGTTCCGGGATTGCAACCGGACAGCAACTCGCCGGCGGAGCCCATGGCCATGGCGTTGGCGCGCACCAACCGTGTCGGTGTCGTTGCCTACTGCACCGAGGCCGGGCAATTCCAGCAGGCGGGAGTTCCGGCCGTGGTCTGCGGGCCCGGCAGCATCGCCCAGGCCCATCAGCCCGACGAGTACGTCGAACTGAGTCAGGTGCATGCCTGCGAGGCCTTCATGCGCCGGTTGCTGAACGAGGTGGCGGCGAAGCCATGAGTGCCTGCTGGTTCGACGAATGCCGGTAGCCAGCAGGAGAGGTGGCCAGAATGAGCCTCGACGACTATCGGCTTGAAGATCGCTACCGGCGGGACAGCGGGCGGGTCTTCCTGACCGGCACCCAGGCGCTGGTGCGATTGCCATTGATGCAACGGCGTCTCGACCGGGCCGCCGGGCTGAACACGGCAGGCTTCATCAGCGGCTACCGAGGCTCGCCCATGGGCGCCTACGATCGGGAACTGTGGCGGGCGCAGCATCTGCTGGACGACCTCGGCATTCGATTCCTGCCGGCGGTCAACGAGGAACTGGCCGCCACCGCCGTACTGGGCTCGCAGCAGGTCGAATCGGACCCGCGCCGCGAAGTGGACGGCGTATTCGGCATCTGGTACGGCAAGGGCCCCGGCGTGGACCGGGCCGGCGATGCTCTGAAACACGGCAATGCCTACGGCAGCTCGCCTCACGGCGGTGTGCTGGTGGTGGCGGGGGACGACCACGGCGCCGTTTCCTCGTCCATGCCGCATCAGTCCGATGTGGCGTTCCTCACCTTCTTCATGCCGCAACTCAACCCCGCAGACGTGGGCGAGTACTTGTCCTACGGTCTGTACGGATTTGCGCTGTCGCGCTTTTCCGGCTGCTGGGTGGGCTTCAAGGCGGTTTCCGAGACCGTGGAGTCGGCGCGGTCGATCGAGTTGCCGGAGCCGCCGCGGTTCCTCGTGCCCGACGACTTCGAGATGCCGCCGGATGGGCTGCATTACCGCTGGCCCGACCTGCCGGGGCCGCAGATCGAAGAGCGGCTGCTGGCCAAGAAGGCGGCGGCGCTGGCCTTTGCGGAAGCCAACCCCATCGACCGGCGTATCTTCAACGTCGCCGATGCACGCTTCGGAATCGTCACGACCGGCAAGGGGCACCACGATCTGATGGAGGCGCTGCGGCTTCTTGGCATCGACCGGCGCGAGGCGCGGCGCATCGGCCTCGATGTCTACAAGGTGGGCATGGTCTGGCCCCTCGCCCGGGACTCCTCCCTGGATTTCGTGCGCGGCAAGCGCGAGGTGCTGGTGGTCGAGGAGAAGCGCGGCATCATCGAGAGTTGGCTGAAGGAGTACTTCTACGATTACCCCGGGCGCAAGCCGGAGCGCATGGTCGGCAAGGCGGACGAACAGGGCAACGACCTGATTCCCTGGGTGGGCGAGTTGACCCCGCTGGAACTCGCGCCCATCGTCGCCGCCCGCATCGACGCCGTATTGCCGGGGCTCGATCTCGGCGAGCGCGCCCGCGCGCTCGAGGATCGGCGTGCACCGGCCCTGGTGGCCGCCGGCGGGGAGCGTCGGCCGTATTTCTGTTCCGGCTGCCCGCACAACACCTCCACCCTGGTGCCGGATGGGTCCGAGGCACTGGCCGGCATCGGCTGTCACTTCATGGCTTCCTGGATGGACCGCGATACCGGATCCCTCATCCAGATGGGCGGCGAGGGGGTCAACTGGGTGGCCAGATCCCTGTTCAACGGCGGCAAGCATATCTTTCAGAACCTGGGCGAAGGCACCTTCTACCACTCCGGCTCCGTGGCGCTGCGCCAGGCAGTTGCGGCCGGCACCAACATCACCTACAAGATTCTCTACAACGATGCCGTCGCGATGACCGGCGGCCAGCCCATAGACGGGCCGCTCAGCGTCCAGGCCATCGCCCACGGCGTGCGCGCCGAGGGGGTCGAACGGATCGCCTTGGTCTCCGACGATGTTGCCAGGTTCACGCCGGCGGCATTCCCGTCGGGTACCACCCTGCACGATCGGGCCGAACTCGATGCGGTACAGCGGCAACTCCGCGACATCCCCGGGGTGACCGTGCTGATCTACGATCAGGCCTGCGCGGCGGAGAAGCGGCGACGGCGCAAGCGCGGCAAGCTCGCGGAACCCGAGCAATTCGTTGCCATCAACGACCTGGTCTGCGAGGGGTGCGGCGATTGCTCGGCGGCATCGAACTGCCTTTCCGTGGTGCCCATGGAGACCTGGCTCGGGCGCAAGCGCCGCATCGACCAGAACTCGTGCAATGCGGACTATTCCTGCCGCAACGGCTTCTGCCCGAGTTTCGTGACCGTCAGCGGTGCTCGGCGACGGCGTCCTTCCATCGACAACGGCTTCGAGATCGACACCCGGAACGTGCCACCGCCGGCGCTGCCGAAGCTGGGCGGGCCGTACGACCTGCTGGTGGCGGGTGTCGGCGGTACCGGGGTGGTCACGGTCAGCCAGCTCATCGCCATGGCGGCCCACCTGGAAGGCAAGGGCGTGACGGTTCTCGACCACATGGGATTTGCCCAGAAGTTCGGTACGGTGTTGAGTCATCTGAGGCTCGCGGCGGATCCCGATTCACTCAATCAGGTGCAGATCGGGCAGGGCTCGGCGGATGCGCTGATCGGTTGCGACCTGGTGGCCGGCACCGCTCCGAAGGCGGGGGCCATGCTCGGCCGGGGAACCCGCGCGGTCGTCAACACGGCGGAGATGCCGACGGCGGAATTCGTTCTGCACCGGGATGCAACGGTACGCGGCGGCGAACGCATCGGTGCACTCGCGGCCGCGGTTGCGGATGTCGAGACCCTGGCCGCGAACCGCATCGCCGAACGCTATCTCGGCGATACGCTCCACGCCAACGTCGTCATGCTGGGCTTCGCCTGGCAGCATGGCCTGGTGCCGGTTTCCCGCGGCGCCCTCATGCGCGCCGTCGAACTGAACGGTGCGGCCGTCGAAACCAACCGAAGGGCCTTCGACCTCGGTCGCATTGCAGCCGCCGACCCGGATTCCCTGTCGCCAATGGCAGATGAGGAGGCGGCGCCGGCAAGCGGCGAAGCGCTCGAGGCGAAACGGCTCGCTTTTCTGACCGATTATCAGGATGCGTCTCATGCGGAGCGCTATCGCCGGTTTGTCGCCGGCGTGGGCGAGCGGGAACAGTCGGTGTGCGGCAAATCCGGCAAGCTGACCGAAGCGGTTGCAGCGAGCTATTTCAAGCTGCTTACCTCCAAGGACGAATACGAGGTGGCCCGGCTGCACGCCCATCCGGCCTTCCGGCAATCCCTGAAAGACACCTTCGAGGGCCCGATCCGCCTCACCTACCATCTGGCGCCGCCGTTCTTGAGCCGCGGGCGCGATGCGCGGGGCAGGCCGCTCAAGATAGCGTTCGGGCCCTGGATGGGAGCGGTGTTCCGCATCCTGGCCAGGCTCCGGCGGCTGCGCGGCACCCCGTTCGACCCCTTTGGACGGACTGCCGAGCGGCGCATGGAACGGGCGCTCGTCACCGAATTCGAAGCGGCCGTCGGGGAGGTGGTTGCGAAGCTCACCCCCGGCAATCGCGACGCGGCGGTGCATCTGGCGCGCCTGCCGCTCGAAGTGCGCGGCTTCGGCCCGGTCAAGGAAGAAGCAGTGCCTGCTTATCGGGATGCCCTCCGGGAAGGCCTCCGCGCGCTGGACGGGCCGACAGCCGATGCGAACGGGTCCGGCGTCGCGCAGGCGGCAACGGGGTCGTAACCCGGGACACGAGAACTGGATTTCGCAAGCTGGTGGCCCGTCTCACAAATGCGTTACGTTGCAGCGAGCCGCACAGGGGCTGTGGGCGGGTGCGGCGTGATTGCGGGAAAGGTTACTCGCGTCGACCGCACCGCGGTGGACGAGACCGGTTTCGGGAATGCGCAGTGAGGTTGCGAACCAGCACCAGCGCGCACGGAAAACGGTGAATTGACATACACTTGCAGGGCAGGAGACGGGAATCACGGACATGCTTGACCACATCATTCTTCTCATTGCCGACCTCGAAGGCTTCAAGAGCCGATTCGAAGCCGACACGGGCGTCGCGCTCACCGTCGGTGGCGCCCACCCGGAACTCGGCACCGCCAACCTGCTCGCTTCGGTGGGGGACGGGGTTTATCTAGAGTTCCTCGGGCCGAACCCGAACCTCGATGCCCCCGAAGCGTTCGGCGCGCGGCTCGTCTCGTATCGGCAACCCGGCGTCGCTGCATTCGCCGCGCGTACCCGGGACATGGCGGCGACCGTCGCCGCTGCGGAGGCGGCGGGCCTGACCACGGTGGGGCCCGCGGCCGGCTCCCGGGAGACGCCCGATGGCGGTCTGCTTTCCTGGGAAGGTCTCTATCTCGTGGGCCACGACTATGGCGACCAGGTGCCCTTCTACATCGATTGGGGGAATACGCCGCATCCTTCGGAAACCTCGGCCCAGGGGCTAAAGCTGATTTCGTTGCGCGCCTTTCATCCCGAGCCGGACGAACTGGCCGCCATCTACGCCGCCCTCGGCCTGCCAGTGGTGGTGGAGGCGGGCGCGGCACCCGGCTTCGAACTGCGCATCGACACGCCGAACGGCGAGCGCGTGTTCCGGTCGGACCTCGGGGAACGGATCTTCTCGCCGTCCGCCATCGTCCAGGACTGAGCGGGCGGCGATGCGGCGCCTGGACAGCTACAACTACCCGGAGAGAGCGGCCGAACTCGACGGCGTCATCGAGCGGGAACCCCACCGGATCCGATGGGCTGTCAGCGGCAATCCGGACGGGGTGCCGCTCATCATGAGCCACGGCGGGCCGGGAGGGCAGAACAAGGCCTTCTACCGGACATTGTTCGACCCGGACAAGTGGCGGGTGATTCAAATCGAACAGGCCGGCAACGGGGTGTCGGAGCCGGCCGGCGAACTCGCCGAGAACACGACCTGGCTGACCATCGGCGACATGGAAACCTTGCGGGAAGAGCTTGGCATCGACCAATGGGTGATTGCGGGTGGCTCCTGGGGCTCCACCTTGTCGATTGCCTACGCTGAAACCCATCCGCAGCGAACCCGGGCGCTCTTCCTCTTCTGCATGTGGCTCGGCGACCCGAAGAGCCTCGACTTCTGGTTCGACTGCGGGCAGCACATCTTCCCCGAATGCTATGCGGAAGTCGTCGCCGGCCTGTCGGCGGAGGAGAAACGGGATGTGGGCAGGACGCTCTGGCAGCGCATCCTGGGTGACGATGCGGAACTCGCGAGCGATGCGGCGACGCGCCTGCACGACTACGAGCAGGTACTGATGCACCTGCACCCGCCGGTCACCACCGGCGGCGGCTACGACCCCAACGTCTTCAGCCGCATCATGGCCCATTACATGGTCAACGACTGCTTTCTCGAGCCGGATCAACTGCTCGATAACGCATCGAAGCTGGCGCACATTCCGACGATCGTCGTGCAGGGGCGTTTCGACATGTGCACGCCGCCGAGCACCGCGTTCGCGTTCAAGGCCGCCGTGCCGCACGCCGACCTGCGCATTGTCGAGAACGCGAGCCACATGCCGACGGAACACAATTTTCTGCGGGAAATCGTCAGGGCCGGCGACGATTTGCACGGGTTGCTGACACGGTAATGGCATCGGTCGCGAAGCGAACTTGCTGGTGAAGATGACGAGCCTGTGCATGGTACGGGTCCGAAAGGTTTGCAATAAACGCATGGTCAAGGAGAAACCAATGAAGAAACTGCTGATGGCGGGGCTTGTTCTCACGTCCCTTGTCTCGACCGGCGTGGGCTTCGCCGAAGAGGCGGCCGAACAGCCGGCCGAACAGCCGGCTCCCGTCTGGCGGATGGTCTATTACCGCATCGAGCCGGGGCAGGCGGAGGCGTTCTGGAACGACTTGCGCGAGAACGGCGCGGCCATCTTCGGCATGGCGAAAGAGGAGGGAATCCTGGCCGACTTCATGTTGTTCAGCAATCCGTACAAGGCGGCCCCGGACGAATGGGATGCCCTGTTGATGCTGAAATACCATAACTGGGCGGGGCTGGATGCAATCGAGGCGCGGGCCGGCGAGTTCTATCTGGAACACTACGGAGCGGAAAAGCTGAAGACCTTGGGGGCGGAACGGGAAGCCATGCGCGAGGTGCTGTCGAACCGGGCGGTGCGCGGTGTGCCGCTGCCGAAAAGGTAGCGACGATGGGCAACTCCCTGTACACATTGCTGAGCCAGGATTGGGCAGGGCTCGCAATTGCACTCGCCGTCGCGCTCGCCGGTGGTGCGCTCCGGTTTTGGGGATATCGCGCCGACGGTCGCTGGCGGCGGTATTCGGGAACCGCCGTGCTGGTCATCGCTGTAGTTCTGGCGGCGGGCGCGATCGTTCATGTCGTGCGCACCGGCTCGGCCCGGGCCGATCATCCGCCGCCGGGGGAACTCGTGGATGTCGGCGGTTACCGGATGCACATCCTGGCGGAGGGGGAACCCGACGGCAAGCCGACGGTGGTCTGGTTGCCGGGCGGGCACAGCGCGGGGCTCTATCTGCACCATCTTCACGAATCGCTGCGCAAGGAAGCGCGGTCGGTGCTGATCGACCGTCCGGGTTCGGGTTGGAGCGATGCCGGCCCCTTTCCGCGCTCCACGGCGCTGGAGGCGGAAGAGGTGGTCGAGGTGCTGGAACGGGCGGGCGAAAAACCGCCTTACGTGCTGGCCGGGCATTCCTTCGGCGGTCTGCTGGCGGCCAACGTCGCCCGGCGCCACCCGGAACTCGTCGCCGGCGTGGTGCTTCTCGACCCCACACCGCCGGATACCATCGTCTATGCACCCTACAACCCGGTGCTCGGCAACATGCAGGCCGGCATGCTGGCAAGCGCGGTAATGAGCCTGTTCGGTATCGGCCAGGCAATGCTGGCCGGCGATTCGAGTGCCGCAGCCGACCCCGAAACGGTGCGGATACTGAGTCTGATGGAGGAACGGCTCGGGCCCGATCTGATCGCGTCGCTGCGCGCGATCGAGTCCGGTACCCGGGCGCGGGTCGCCGGTGCATCGATCTTCGATGAACTGTCCCGGGAGGGGATGGCCGTGCGCGGGTGGGACACGGTGGTCTACGACGGAGACCTGGGCGATCTGCCGCTGTACCTGGTGACGCCGGGCGACATGGCCGATGCCGAGCCCTTCTTCGAGACGCTGGCTGCGGCTAACGACGCCGCCGGGCAGGACGACTTCGAACAGCGCCTGCGCCGCTTCTACCGGCTGACGCGCGAACGCTACCTGGCGGCATCGAGCCGCTCGCAGCGCATCGTCACACCCGCCGGCACGGGGCACAACTTCCCTTACGAAACGCCCGAATTCGTTATTGAAGTGATCCGCCGGGTGCTTGCGGAAACCGGAAGTCAGTCGTAGGGGTCTTCATCGTCGGTGTCGTCGGTGTCGCGGGCAGTCCGCCTGGACCGTCGCTCGCCAGGCTCGGCGCCGACGATGTATGCGTCGAGACGGCACTTGCACACGCCGTTGCCGGTTCTGATTGCCGCCCGTTTCGATCCGGACCGGACCGTAGAGCACGAAGTCCGGGACGGATTCAGTCCCGCTGTTCCACCAGTTCCTCGAGTCGGTTCAGTTCATCCTGGAAGCGTTTGCGGTTGTCTTCCACGTAGGCTTCCCGATCGAACGCCACCCCTCCCGCCGGGGCTTCCTGCTGGCTGTAGACGTGGTAGGCGACACGCGTCCCGCCTGCCGTCGGTGTCAATTCCCAGGACGCGAAGCCGATCAGGGCGCCATCCAGTGCGTTCAACCGGATGGTGCGTCTGGCGGGAGGGTCGAATTCGACGTTGGTGACGTGGAAAAGCGCCGTATCCGGCTGCCCCGGCATCACCGCCTTGAAACGGTGTTCGCTGCCTTCGATGGGCAGAAGCTGCGCGCCGGCCTTCCAGTCGTCGGGATCGACGATGTGCGGCCAGATGCGTTCGGGCGGGGCGGCAATGGTGACGGCGCTATGTGATACCAGACTGAGATCGACCGTTTCCGCCGTGTCGGCCTGGGCAGGAACCGGTGTTGCCGATGCCTGCCAGAGCAGGGCCAGGGTTACCAGGGCGATGGCCGGATTCAACGATTGCTTCATGATTCGTTTCCTTTCAGTGGGGTGCAGTGGAAACTGTAAGGTTGTCGCCTCACAGGAACGGTGTCGCCGGGCCGTGGGTCACCGTGACGTCCCGGGGCGGTTCCATGCCGATCAGGTGCCGGACGAAATAGTCCCAGGTTCGCTGGATGACATAACTCTCCCGCGCGGCGCCGTGGGTTCGGTTCGGCAGCGCCAGCAGGTCGTAGGGTTTGCCGGCTGCAATCAGGGCATCGATCAGCCGGAAGGCCTGCACTGGGGGCACGTTCTCGTCCAGGTCGCCGTAGACCAGCAGCAGGTGTCCGTTCAGGTTGCCGGCGAGTGCCGTGACGTCCAGGGGCGCCCAGTTGGCCGGGTACTCGTCCGGCGCGGTGCGCACCGGCGAGCCGTCTGCGTAGACCGGTGCGCCCGTCATTGGTTCGAAGCCCGGATAGTTCGCCGCGTAGTCGTAGACGCCGGCCCCGGAAACGGCAACGTCGAAAAAACCGGGACGGCTCAGGATGGCCTGTGCAGCGAAGGTGCCGCCCCAGGACCAGCCGTAGACGCCGGCCCGTTCGAGGTCGATTTCCGGGTAGTGTCCGGCCAGTTGCCGGATGGCGGCGATGTGGTCGTCGACGCCGACTTGCGTGAACTCCGGGTATCCGGCGTTGCGGAAGGCGTTGCCGCGTGCGGGTGTGCCCCGCGCATCGGTGACGGCGACGGCGAAGCCGAGGCGGGCGAGGGCGCTTTCGCCAACGGGGTTCCCCACCCGATGCGCCTCCATGAAGTTGCGGGGGGCCACGTAGACCTGGGGCCCGCCATAAGCCGCATCGATGACCGGGTGCCGGCCGCCCGGCAGTTCGCGCATCGGTGCGTAGTAGACGGTGGCGATATCGGTTTCGCCGTCGGCCGCCTTGACCACCTGGCGCACCGGGGGCTGCCAGCCGGCGGCAAGGAGGTCGCCGGCATCGGCCCGTTCCAGTTCGGCGATGACGCTGCCGTCCCGGGTGGAACGCAGCACGGTTACCGGCGGTCGGTCGACGGTGGACCAGGTGTCGATGGCGAGACCCAGGTCCGGGCGTACGAACGGCTCGGCGGCTGCGCGTCCGTACAGCGCCGTGAACAGCGGTATCGGGTCTGCAGGGATCATGTGATCGGCGTTGTCGTCGGTCAGCAGGAAGGGAGCGCCGCCGTCCAGCGAAGCCCGGTACAGGTGTCGGTAGTAGGGATCGCGTCCGGCTTCGCGGCCCCCGGCGGTGAAATAGATTTCCCGGGCGTTCTCGTCCAGTGCGTGGATGTCGAATACCGACCATTCCCCGGATGTGATGGCGCCCTCGAGTTCCCCGGTCTGCGCATCGTGCAGGTAAAGGTGGCCCCAGCCGCTGCGGTCGGAATACCAGACCACTTCGTCGCCGTCGCCGAGCAGGCGGATGTTGGGGCGGTTGTACATCAGGGTATTGGGCTCGACGCGAACCGCGCTGGTTTCTTCGATCACGGGCACGGACTTGCCGGTGGCGAGGTCGACCCGAACGAGCGCGGCGGACTGGGCATCGACCGTCGAGACCACCATGAATGCCTGGCTGCGTGCGGTGCTCCAGCCGAGCACGCCGGCGTCCAGCAGGCCGTTTACCTGGTGACCTTCGGGCAGCTCGATGCGCGCCGCGGCGCCGGTTTCGATATCGATTGCCAGGAAACCGATCTCGAGCGTTTCGGCATCCCCCGCCATCGGCATGCGCACGTCGTGCACGACCGGCCGGCGCGAGCCGTCCGTTGGAACCCATTCGACGAAGGGCATTGCCGGCAGGCGACGCTCGTCGACCCGGGAGGCGATCAGGTAGCGGCTGTCGGGCGAGAAGGCCGTCATGTAGGGCGGCAGCGGCCAGTCGGTCTTTCTGCGCGGTATGGTGATCAGCGAAGTGTCGGGCCACTTGCCGTAGGACAGCCCGGGCAGGCCGTCGGTGGTCAACGGGCGCTCCTCGCCGGTCTCGAAATCGATGATGTGGAGATTGTCGTCCCTGGCGAAAACCGCGTAGCGGGCATCCGGAGAGATCAGCCGGTGGGCCTTGGCAGCAGAAGCCGGTGCAGAACGGCAGGACATGGGTTGCAGGCTGCAAGTCACTTTCTGCGATGCAGCACCGCTTCCAATGTCCGCCTGCAGGCTCGACAAGTCATCGGCCAGCGACAGGGAACCCAGCGGCAGGCTCGTTGCATCGAGGGGCTCGTCGAGGTAGAGCGCTTCGCCGATGGCGGCCGCTGCAGCATCGTGATCGAAGGCCCAGGTTTTTTCCCGGGCGGCCGAATCGAAAACGACGTATTCATGGCCCGCATCCGTATCCCGCCGATACCAGAAGCGGCCGGTATCGCCAAGCCAGTGCGGTTCGACACTCGCATTTTTCACGAGTCCGGCCACGTTGCCCTCGAGCAGTGCCGCTGCGGCCAGGTAGTCGGCCGCGGTCAGCGCCCCGGTTTGGGGGATGTCTGCGTCGCTCCGGTCGGGCTGAGCGCAACCCGTGAGCGCAAGCACGCAGATGCCGATGACACTCAGAGTTCGGACGGGCAGATTTCGGACGGGCAGAGGTCGGACGGGCAGAGGTCGAAAGGCGGGCTGGACGTGTGACTGCACTGCAAAGGTCTCCTGTAGTCTGCGGCTGTTGTGCCGTACCTCGAAACTGCCGTGGCTGGTGCCGGGCTCGTTCAGGAATAGAATAGACGCAACTCGTTAGCCCGCCCACAGACCCGGAAGTGCCATTCGGGTTGCGGTCGATGGCCAATCGGCGCGATCCAGGGCCCCGGTGACCTGGCGATGAACGGGAGCAGGTTCCACTTGGTCGACGGCCCGACCCGCGACCGGGGGAATCGGCCAAGGTCCGGGCTCTTGGCGCAGAATGGTGTTTGCCCTCGCATGTCGATTCGGGGTGGCACGGAACGACCGTGTCCTTTATGTTACGGGGCGGTCGCGTTTCGGGGCGACTGGCACAGCCAGCAGTCGCGGCCCGCAGTCGTGCCATGCCGATGCCGAAGCGATTCGTTCCGGCCGGCAAATGGGGTTTCGGGAAACGGGAATGCAATTGAGCCCAAGCGATATCGACGCGTTTCACGCGGACGGCGCCATCGCATTGCGGGGCGTGGTAAACGACGAGTGGCGGCAGATTCTGGCCCGTTCGATCGAGGCAGACATAGCCGACCCGGGGCCGTTCTATCACGGCTACGAGCCGGACGACGGCAAGGGCCGGTTTCACGGCAACCTGCGCACCTGGGAATTCCACGAAGGCTTTCGGCGCTTCTGCTTCGAATCGCCGCTGCCGCGCCTCGCTGCCGAAATACTCGGCTGCCACCGCATCAACCTGCTCTACGACCAGCTTTTCGTGAAGGAGCCGGGCACGGTCAATCGCACCCGCTGGCATAACGACCAGCCCTACTGGCCCGTCGATGGCTACCAGATTCTGTCGTTCTGGGTGGCTCTGGACCACACCACTGCCGATACCGGCGCGGTTGAGTTCGTGCGCGGTTCGCATCGGTGGGGGCGCTTCTTTCAGCCGGAGGTATTCGGCCGGACCGTGACGGACGACTACGAGCGCAACCCGGATTACGAGACGGTGCCCGACGTGCAGTCGGCGCGGGACGACTACGACATTTTCAGCTTCGATCTCGAACCGGGCGATGTCTATGCCTTTCACGCGCTGGTGCTGCACGGCGCCGGCGGCAATGCCAGCGACACGGTGCGCCGGCGCGGTTACACGGTGCGTTACACGGGCGACGATGCCACCTATTCCGGCCGCCCGGGCACCAACAAGGGCCTGCGCAACAGCCTGCTCACGGACGGCGACCGGCTGGACAGCGAACAGTACCCGCTGGTCTGGGAGCGCGAGGCCGGTTGACCGCCTTTGCTTCGGCCGGGCGTCGCCCGCCGACGGCGTTGCGTCCCCGATTTGTCGGTAGGCGCTGGCCCGTCGGAGGCCGGCGACGAACGCCCGATTGCGATCCATTGAGGGCAATCGCCCCGGCTGCGTCTCCCTGTCTCGAAGTCCATGATTCCGGAATCTGGCGCAAGGGGCGCAAAGGAGATTGTGTGATAGATTCTAGCCCGGCGCGCCGGGCCGCTGGGAGAGAACCGGTGTGCGGTGCGTGTATGCGGCGCTGTTTGGGCTCGTGCTTGCACCTATCGTAGCGGTAAGCGCCGCCGCCTGGTGCGCCGCATGCACGTACCGCATACCGGTTCTCGGCGCCGGATCGAAGCTTCGGTTCCGAATCAATGAACGCTTTATAATCAACTGCTTGGGGAGTGTTTCCATGAAGGTCATTCGTTGTCTTACCATGTTGTGGGCCGCGGCCATCGTCGCCGCGTCTGCCGCCGTTTCCGCATTTGCCGAGGACGATGCGGCGATCGAGGAGATCATCGTCACCGCCCAGAAGCGCGACCAGGCGCTGAAGGACGTGCCCATGGCAGTGAGCGCGGTCACGGCCGAAGATGTCGCCGCGATGGGCGCGGTAGACCTCTCCGAGCTTCAGACCACGGTTCCGAGCCTTACCGTGAGTTCGCTGGCAGGAGCCTCGGAAACCATCAGGATCCGGGCCGTTTCGCCGCCGGGAAGCCTGCTGCCGGTGGTCGGGCGTTACGTCGACGAAATGACCGTCAATACGGAAACGAGCGGCTACGGCATCGACTTTCCACTCGTGGACATCGAGCGTGTCGAAGTGCTGAAAGGGCCCCAGGGCACCCTTTACGGCGAGGGCTCCATCGGCGGCACGGTACGGTATATCACCAAGGGGCCGACGGCAGGCGAAGTCGACGGTGCGATGGAGGTGAGCGCGCGTACCGTCGACCGGGGCGGCGAAGGCGTGCGCGCCTTTGCGGCCGGCAATGTGCCCATCGGTTCGGACGTCTTCGGCCTGCGCCTCGCGGGTTACTGGGAGGAAGGCCCGGGCTGGGTGGACAACCGCTTCGGCGGCGACGACGCCAATGCACGGGACCGCTGGTTCGTGCGCGCCAAGGCTCGGCTGCAACCGGCCGAGAGCTTCCACGCCGAGCTTCTCTATCAGCACTACGAGAGCGAAATACCGATGCTCGGCTACAGCAATCTCGATTTCACTTCGAACTATTTCATACCGTTTCCGAACGAAATCAACTACGACATCGCCAACCTGGTGCTGAACTGGGATTTCGGCCTCGTGGACGTCGTCAGTTCCACCGGCTATCAGCACCGGACCGTGTTCAATTCCCTGGACATTTCCGGCTTCAAACTGTTTGTCGAGACGCTCTTCCCCGGCACCACCGACCTGGCGCCAATCTTCGGCAATGCACCCAGCGTGGCGAACCCGATTACCGCCATCGGTTACTCGCTCGACCAGGTCATGGAGACGTTTACCCAGGAATTGCGCATCAACCTGGCATTGGGCGAGGTGTTTCACCTGACTGCCGGCGGGTTCTACAAGGATTCCAAGCACCTGGCGCCGCTGTTCACGCAGTATCACCCGGACCCCAGCGTGCCCGTCCCGGAAGCGCTTGGCGGCGAACTCAACATATTCACCGAGTCCTGGGCGGTTTTCGGCGAAATGACGGCGGTGGTAGACCGGCTGGAAGCAATCGCCGGTATTCGCTACTACGAAGATACCCGGGATTCGACAAACATCGTCTCGCAGTTCGGTGCGCCGATCGGCGTGGTCGATACCGTGGACAACGACAAGGTGGCGCTACGCTTCGTGCTCAAGTACAACCTCACGGACGATCTGGTGGCTTATGCGAGCTACGCCGACGGTTTTCGTTCCGGGGGCATCCAGTTCTTCGATCTGGAACTGTTCGGCATTGGCCAGAACACCTTCGACCCCGAAGAACTCACCACCTGGGAGGTCGGTGCGAAAGGGGTGGTCGGCGAGGGCACGCTCGATTTCGAAGTTGCCGCCTTTCTCACCAAGTACAAGAACGTACAGGTCTATGCGCCCAATCCGCTGGGGTTGCAGGCGTTCAACAACGGCGGCAGGGCGGAGGTGCAGGGCATTGAAGTTTCGGCGACGCTCAACTTCACCGACAGCTTTTTCATGCGCGCCACCTATGGGCTGAACGACGGCAAGTACACGAGACCCGGCACGACGCACATCGCCGGCGACCCCATGGACGGCGTGCCGGAATACACACTCTCGCTGGCCGCAGATTACAGTTTCGATTGGTGGGGCGATGTCGGCGGCCACGCCCGGCTAGACTACTTTTTCCAGGACGATCAGATCACCAGCGTCCGCGGGTTCGGTTACGCCGAAGAGCGGGTGATCGCCGAGGGCATCAAGACGCTGAATGCGCGCGTCGGCTGGACGTTACAGAACTGGAGCCTGTACGTTTTCGGCGAAAACCTGACGAACGAGGAACAGCAGCTCGGCGTGCCGATTGCGACGCTGCTCGAGTATGTGTTGCAGCAACCGAGAACCATCGGCCTGACGGCCCGGATGCACTTCTGAGAGAACGGGGCGCCGGCATTGCCGGCCGCTCCATTGGCGATGGCGACGGGTCCGCGTTGACGTCAATGTTGGCATTCATCGGCGATTCGTCGCCTCTGATCGGTCTGGAGGAACGACCATGAGCAACGGAATCCGGCATTTGGCGGGGGTGCTGACTCTGTGTCTGTCGAGCGCTTCGGCGCTTGCCGAGGCGGGGCAGGCCATTGCCCACGACGGCTCGACCATCTACTTCGAAGTGCACGGCAGCGGCGAGCACTTCCTGTTCATGGGCCCGGGCACGGCAGCACCGCGGGCCTTGGCGGCAAGTCCGGGCCAGAAGCTGGTGCCGGAAGCGTTGGAGTTGATGGCCCGGGCCAAACAGGCCTATATCGATACCCTGGGCTCGAAGTACCGGCTGATCTTCATCGAGTACCCGGGCATCGAGCCGAAACTGTACACGCTGACTCCTTCGGCGGTGGCCCGCGATTACCTGGCGATCGCGGATGCGGCCGGAGCGCAGCAATTCGCCTATGCGGGGTTTTCCTGGGGCTGCGTCACCGGGCTGCAACTGGCGCTGCGCAGCGATCGCATGACGGCACTGGTCTGCGGCGGTTTCCCGGTGATGGACGGCATCTACGACGACATGCTCACCACGACCCGCACCATGGCCAGCGGGCCTGCAAGCCTGTATGGCCTGCAATCGAATTCGCCCGAGAACGGCCGGCAGTTTCTGACCTACTACGAAGGGCTGCAGAGCTTCGACGACCGGCTCGTTCAGGATGCGCTGACGATCCCGCGGCTCAACTGGATCGGCGATCGAGACCTGCCCACGCTGAACGGCGAGCCGCTGACCCACATGGGGGAGGTGGTGATTCGCAACCGCGCCGAGCTGGAAGCTGCGGGTTGGGATGTGCGGATTGTCCCTGGCAAAAATCACCTGGACGGCGCCGCCCCGGATGTGCAGGGCGCCGTGATCGACGAGTGGTTGTCGACGGTGCTTCCATCCCGGCCGGGCGCGCAAGCTGCTTCTGCCGATGAATAGACGACTGCGGTCGTCAATAGCTGCAAACACACAGGGTCGGCTCTTTAGAGCGCACGTATCCGCTTTTGTTGTCCCTGGGTTGTCGCAGCGTTGTCCCCGTGATTTCCCTTCGAGGGCGGAATGCCCTTGCTCGGCGGAACTTCGCTCAACGACCCTGGTTGAATCGTGTTGACGATCGAGTACGGCTTGATGCCGTCGCCTGCAAACGAACAGACCTGAGTCAAAGGAGAATGGCATGCGTTTATTCCTTGTGCTGATTTCGGCATGGTTTTCCCTCGCGAATATCGCCCTGGCGGCGGGTTCCACGGCCGAGCGCTGCGCCGATCTCTACAGGCTGACCGATGCGAGTCATGCGGTGGAGCCCGGCATCCTGGTGCCGGCCTCCAGCGACACCCCGGCACATTGCCGAACCCGTGGCACGATTGACGGAACCATTCGCTTCGAGGTCAACATGCCGGTGGAGGGCTGGACGGGCCGGCTCATGTACCACGCCCCGGGTGGGCTTGCCGGCGTGGTCGGGGATGCCACCAGCGTGCTTGCCGACGGCTTTGCCATGGCCACGACCGATACGGGGCACGAACCGGCGAACGACCCATCGTTCTACCGGGACGACAACGCCAAGCTGAACTTCGCCTTCCGCGCCAATCACCTGACCACGGTGCTGGCCAAACGAATCATCGCGGCCTTCTATGGCCGCCCAGTGCAATACGCCTACCTGTGGGGCTGTTCCAATGGCGGGCGCGCCGCGTTGATGGAGGCGCTGCGCTTTCCGGACGACTTCGACGGCATCATTGCCGGCGCCCCGGCGGTGGACTACGGGTGGGGCCTTTTGGCCTGGGCGCTCGAAGTCAGCCGGCACCAGAAGCGCAACCCGCTCACCCCCGAATCGGTGCCGGTGCTCGCGGCCAACACGCTCAGAGCCTGCGATCTGCTCGATGGCGTGGCCGATGGCGTGATCGGCGACCCGCGCAAATGCACCGTCGATCGGCTCGAACTCGAGAACCTCGAGTGCCAGGGCGATGCGAGTTCCGGTTGCCTCACCGCGGGCCAGATCGAGACGGCGCGTTACATCTATACGGGCATCACCGACGAGTCGGGCAACATCGTGGTGCCGGGCGTCTATCCCGGGGCTGAGCTCGGTGGCGACTTCGAACTCTGGGTGACCGGCCCGGTCCCGTTCCTCGAGGGAGTCGCAGCAGACGTGACCGTCGACGTGATCGACGCGGCGATGCACCGCGTACCGGGGTTCAGTCTCGATACCTTCGACTCGGTGAAGGACCTACCCGAGTTGAGGGAAGTCATGAATTCGATCGATGTGCCGCCACCGGATTTCAGCCGCTTTCATGAGAGTGGCGGCAAGTTGATTATCTACAACGGCTGGCACGACCAGCCCTGCCGCGCCAGTGCGCTGGAGAATTTCCTCGCGGACGCCCGCAGACTGAACGACCCGGATGTGTTGAACGACGTCCTGCGCACCTTCATGGTCCCGGGCATGGTCCACTGCATCGGCGGGCCGGGCGCCTGGGCCGCAGACTATATCGGCGCCATCGTCGACTGGGTCGAAAACGACGTCGCGCCCGAGAGAATCGTTGCGACGCACCCGGGCGAATTCACGTTCCTGGAAGGCCAGACAGCCGTCGCCGGCAAGGTCGTCGACTGGAGCGATGCCATACTCGAAGCCGGCGAAGCACTCGAGGACAGGAAGCGCTTCACGCGGCCGTTATGTCCCTATCCGCAGTACGCGCAGTACAGGGGTTCCGGCGATACTAACGATGCCGCCAACTTCGATTGTGTGGTGGATTGAAGCATGCGCGCATACTTCGACTTCGCCGAACGGACCGGCACGCTGGCAGTCACATTTGTCGCCACGGCGGCGTTCCTGGCCCTGGTGTTCCCCAATCTCCCGATCGGCGGCGAGATGCTCGACATGAAGCCCGGCTACTCCTATGAAGAAGCGATGGCATCCATGGAGCAGTACGGGCCGGACGGCAGGACGACCTACGCTTGGGCAAGCGCCGTGCTCGACACGCTCTTCCCGGTTTTCTACGTCACGTTCTTTGCCGGCCTGATCTACCGCTTCCGACCGATTGAGGGGGCATGGGTTCTGGCGTTCTTTCCAGTTGTCGCGGGGGTCGGAGACCTGGCGGAGAACGCGCAGATCATCGCCATGCTGATTCAATACCCGGACATCGGCGCCACGCAGGTGGCTTGGGCGTCGGCCTTCACTACGGTGAAAGGGTGGATCATTCCAACTTACATGATCCTCGCGCTGGGTCTGTTGCTGCTGGCCATGGTCCGCGCTGCGATTCGCAGGATCCGCAGTTTGTAGACCACATCCATACCAGCGTTCGTCGCGAGGGCGTCGAGGCACCGTGTAAGCGCGGCCGCGCGGATTGAAACCCGCTACAGGCATGCTCGAGGGTATGTCAAACCGGCTGGAGTGGGTGATGCGCGGCCAACAAGCGAGTTCAAGCCACCCTGATGGGGATACAAGCTCATGGCGCCTCAAGCCACCGGCAATGCATGCGAGGACTTGACCACCTGCAGGCTGAAGGACGACTCCACCTGAGCGACACCGGGATACTTCAGTATTTCCTGCATGCAAAGTTCGGAAAAGTGGTCGATGTCGCGGGCGACTACTTTCATCAGGAAATCGAATGCGCCGCTCAAGGCGTGACACTCGATAATGTGCGGTTCGTCGGCCACGCATTGGAAGAATTCGTGATGGTCCCGGTGCGGTTGCTTCTCCATGCGAACACTGACGTAGGCGGTGACTTGCAGACCCAACAGCCGCTGGTCGAGCAAGGCAACGTAGCCTCTCACCATGCCGGCTTCCTCGAGCATCTTGACCCGTCGGTACGTGGGGGATTCCGACAGGCCGATCTTCTCCGCAAGCTGCACATTGGAAATTCGTCCGTTGGATTGCAGCGCGACGAGAATCTTGCGCTCCACCTCATCCATGGGTGATTTCTCCTTTTCAGGCCTCTTTCGAGAAAGACCCTTTCTTCTATACCCGAAATACTAGTGGATTTAGGTGAATAACTTCAACAAAAAGGGGGTACGCTGCTGGCCTGCAAATCTCGCCAACTTTTGTCGCGAGGGCGCAGGGCGAGTGCATCGGCGTCCGCAGCCGGAAGTTGGCGAGATATGCAGGCCAGCAACCCGAGAAGACGCAAAGGAGACGCGTGTGGATAACCCCATGGGTCTGGATGGATTCGAGTTCGTGGAGTACTCGGCGCCCGAGAAGGGCGTGTTGGAACCCGCGTTCGAGCGACTGGGATTCCGTCGCGTTGCGGAACACCGCTCGAAGGATGTTCATCTCTGGCGCCAGGGTGACGTGAATTTCGTCGTCAACTACGAACCGAAGAGCCTTGCCTGTTACCAGGCCGAGGAGCACGGGCCCTGCGCCTGTGGGCTGGCGTTTCGGGTGCAGGATTCGCAGTTCGCCTATCGCCGGGCCATCGATATGGGTGCACAGCCCCTGGAAGTGCCCACCGGCCCGATGGAACTGAAGCTGCCGGCGATTCGGGGTATCGGCGGCGCGCCGCTCTATCTGATCGACCGCTATGGGCGCGGCAGCAGCATTTACGACATCGATTTCAACTATCTGGACGGCGTAGACCCGTACCCGACAGGGCTCGGGCTGAAGGTCATCGATCATCTGACGCACAACGTCTATCGGGGGCGAATGGACTACTGGGCCTCCTTCTACGAGCGCTACTTCAATTTCCGGGAGATTCGTCACTTCGATATCCGGGGCGAACAGACCGGCTTGCTGTCTCGGGCCATGACCGCCCCGGACAACAAGATCAGAATCCCGCTGAACGAAGAAGGGCGGGGCAGCGGCGAAGGCCAGATCGAGGAATACCTGCTGCAATACAACGGCGAGGGCATCCAGCACATTGCTTTTGCCACCGACGACCTGCCGACCGTCGTCGACCTGCTCGACGCCTCCGGTGTCGAGTTCATGCCGCCTCCCCCGGCCACCTACTACGACATGCTGGACGACCGCCTTCCCGGCCACGGTGAAGCGGTGGGCGAATTGCGCAGCCGGGGTATTCTTCTGGACGGCGCTACCGAGACCGGTGAAAAGAAGCTGCTGCTGCAAATCTTCTCCGAAGTCATGATCGGTCCGATCTTCTTCGAGTTCATCGAGCGCAAGGGCGATGAAGGGTTCGGCGAAGGCAATTTTCAGGCCTTGTTCGAATCCATGGAGCGAGATCAGATGAATCGTGGTGTACTGGAGGCCTCCCCATGACGTTGAAGCGCATCCATCACGTTGCGTACCGCTGCAACGACGCCTGTGAAACGATGAATTTCTACCGCGACCACCTCGGCATGGAATTCAAGTTGGCGATTGCCGAGGACGAGGTGCCATCCACCGGGGAGCCGGACCCGTACATGCACATCTTCATGGATGCGGGGATGGGTAACGTGCTGGCCTTCTTCGAACTGCCGACCAGGCCCCCAATGGATCGGGATCGGAACACGCCGGAATGGGTCCAGCACATTGCCTTCGAGGTGGGGAGTTTCGAGGAACTCATGACCTACAAGAAAAACCTCGAGCGTGCAGGGGTCGAGGTCCTCGGGCCCACCGACCATGGCATCTTCGACTCGATCTACTTCTTCGACCCCAATGGGCATCGATTGGAACTTGCCGCCAACAAGGGAACGGATGAACAAATGAAACGTCTCGAGGATGTTGCTGACGAAATGCTGGAGGAATGGTCGGTGACCAAAAGGGCACCGCGTCACGCCGCCTGGTTGCACGAGCGATGACGCTGAACCAGACCCACGATCCGGCGCGAAGAAGCTGGGTGGCATCCGCGAATTCCCCGGGGAGCGAGTTCCCGATCCAGAATCTGCCGTTCGCCGTAGTGCGGCGCACGGGCTCGGCGGAGGGCTTTCGTCCCGCGGTTGCCATCGGCGATTTTGCCCTCGACTTGAGCGCCCTTTCCGAAAGCGGGCGGGTCTCGGGTCGCTTCGAGGTGTTTCGCGCGTCCTCGCTCGAGCCGTTGATGTCGGCGGGTCGCGAGGTCTGTTCGGCAATTCGTGCAGAACTGAGTGAGTTGTTGCTCGAGGGTGCGGATGCAGCGCCCAAGCTCAAGGCTTTTTTGCAGCCTCTCGACGAGGTCGAATACTCCCTGCCCGCGGTGATCGGCGACTACACGGATTTCTATACCAGCAAGCACCACGCCACGAACATCGGCCGCCTGTTCCGGCCGGATAATCCGCTGCTGCCCAACTATGAGTGGGTGCCCATCGGCTATCACGGCAGGAGTTCGTCGATCGAGGTTTCCGGTCAGCAATTTCCGCGGCCGATCGGTCAGTTGAAGCTGCCGGACGCCGACGAGCCCGTGGTCGAACCCTGCCGAAGACTCGACTACGAACTGGAGTTGGGGATGTTCGTGGGCCCCGGCAACGAGATTGGGCGCCCTGTGCCGATCGAGGAAGCCGAAGAACACATCTTCGGGCTCTGCCTGCTCAACGATTGGTCCGCACGGGACATTCAGGCGTGGGAGTACCAACCGTTGGGGCCCTTTCTCGCCAAGAACTTTGCCACGACCGTATCGCCCTGGATTGTCGCGCTCGAAGCGCTCGAGCCGTTTCGAGCGCCGTTCGCAAGGGATTTGCGCCTGCCTGCACCGTTGCCCTACCTGAGCTCCGCGGCGAACGACCAGCGGGGGGCGGTCGACATGCGCCTGGAAGTGTTGATCGAGACGTCTGCGATGCGGGCCGCATCACGAGCGCCCGAACGACTGTCGGTAAGCAATTTCACCGATTCCTATTGGACCATGGCGCAGCTGATCGCGCATCACACGATGAATGGCTGCAACCTCCGGCCGGGCGATCTTCTGGGCAGCGGCACGATGTCCGGCGCAGAAGAAGGCAGCCAGGCCGCGCTGATCGAGATCACCCGAGGCGGAAAGGAACCGATCTCGCTGTCGAACGGCGAAACCCGGGTCTTCCTGGAAGACGGCGACACCATCTTCCTCAGAGCCAGGTGTGAGCGGGAAGGATTCGTCGGCATCGGGTTTGGCGAGTGCGCCGGAACCGTGCTTCCCGCGGCGGTGTGATGAGGCTCTACACCTATTGGCGATCCACTGCGGCGTACCGGGTACGCATCGCACTCCACTACAAGGGGCTCGCTTTCGAATCGCTGCCCGTGAACCTCCTTCAAGGAGAGCAGGCAGACGAATCCTACCGGGCGGTGAATCCACAGGGGCTCGTGCCGACTCTGGAAGCTGGTCAAAACGTGGTCACGCAATCGACCGCGATTCTGGAGTATCTCGAAGAGACGTTCCCGACACCCGCATTGCTTCCCGACGATCCGTTCGACCGGGCAGCGGTACGGTCTTTCTGCCAGGCAATCGCGTGCGATATTCATCCACTGAACAACCTGCGGGTGCTGAAGCACTTGCGCACCGAGTTGAATTGCGGTGACAGCCTGGTGTCGAACTGGTACCAACACTGGGTCTCGGAGGGGTTTTACGCTCTCGAACAGCAGATTCGTGACACGGCCGGCTCATGCAGCTTCGGCGATCGGATCACGATGGCGGATGTATTCCTGGTGCCCCAGATGTTCAATGCCCGGCGCTTCGAGTGCGATCTGACGCCCTTTCCCACGCTCTGCGCCGTTTCTGCCGCGCTGGAAACCCAACCCGCGTTTGCCCTGGCTGCACCTGAACGGCAGGCGGATGCAGTCTGAAGCCGCCGCAGGCTCGAGCCGCCGTCGCGGTTTGCCGAGACCACCGCTCGGACTCGATCCGGCGCTGCCAACGTCTCGAGTTCGAGCAGGGGCGCTTGGCAGGCTTCTGCGGCATCTGCCATCACCCCGATGTTCGGGCGCGGCCGGTACATTTCCTTCGGGTCGATGTCGATTCATATGAACCTTGGGTCGTCGTTGGGCTTTTGCTCGTAACTTGTTCGGGGCGCGATGGCAGAGCGCGGGAGTGCCTGCCGCTGGGGCCGATCACAGGCCGTAAATCCTCTGCGCATTGCCGCCGAGGAACAGCGCCCGGGTCTCCGGGGACAGATTCAGATCGTCGAGTCCGTCGAGTGCCTTTGACGGCGTCATCATCGGGTAGTTGGAGCCGAACAGCACCTTGCGGGCGCCGTTGCCGCAGAGCCAGTCCACGAGCGGCGCCGGATAGCGCCTGACCGTCCAGGCAGAGGTGTCGATGTAGACGTTGGCGTGCTTGGTGGCGACGGCGACGGCCTCGTCGGTCCAGGGATAGCCGATGTGACCGGCGACGATGACCAGGTCCGGGAAGTCGAGCGCGACGCGGTCGAGATAGATCGGCCGACCCACCTCGGATGGCATCAGCGGCCCGGTGTGGCCGATCTGGGTGCAGAAGGGCACGCCGAGGTCGCAGCAGGCGGTATAGACCGGGTAGAACAGGCGGTCGGTGGGCGGCACCTCCCACAGCCAGGGCAGCACGCGGATGCCCCTGAAGCCGAGTTCTTCAACACAGCGCCGGGTTTCGGCGATCGCCTGCATCGGTTTCGCGATATCGACCGAGCCGATGCCTGCCAGACGGTCCGGATACTCGGCGACGAACCCCGCGACTTCGTCGTTCGAGATCATGACGGTGCGCGGCGCCACCCAGGCCGAGATCAGCGCCTTGTCGACACCGGCAGCGTCCATCGCCCGGACCGTCGCCGCGACGGGAAGCTCCTGCGTCGGCGCCTCCTCACGGTTCCAGCGCCGCAGCGAGTCGAAGATGGGGTCCTGTGCATGCCTAAGGGTCGGGTGCTGCGCCCAGGCGTCGACGATCATATTGGGGCTCCGTTGTCTCCAAACCTCAGGTAAGGAATATTCCCACAGTAATGTACGCAATTGCGAAATCTATTCGTAAGAGCGAGTATTTCGGCATCGAAGGCGGTTCATAGGCACAATCCCAGTCCGTTACAGTCAGCAACAAATAGAACTGTCCGGTTGTGTAGCAAGTAAACTGTCAACTATTGACCAAGCGCCAGCATTGCCTGTCGCGAGCATAGGAAGAACAACCGTCCGATGGGAGGACGCCAAGCTCGCATTTGGCATGAAGCGGGCACGCTTTTGGACTTTCAGTTTCGGACAGATGACATTCACCGCTATGCTATCGGAGTGGAGCGACGGTTGGAAAACTACTCAGCCACGGTAATTCAAGAAATCGATGCGATTTGGAACGGCGCGGAATTGCCGTCTTCCGGTAAACGCTTGCCACTAACCCGACGGAAATAAAATGCGAATCTTTCTAAAAGCTCTTGCGGCAGTGTACTTGGCAGCGGGATGTGCAAGTGCCAATACCGCGGACGATCGCCAAAGCGCAGGGCAGGCGTGGGCACCTAATAACGCCGCTATCGATCGATGGAGAAGTCACTTCATGACTGGTGTGGCTTTGATGGGAGAGGCGGGAAAGTGCGCTGATTGGACGTGTATTGATGAAAAGGTCATGGCTGCATGCCGTTGGTTTCATCGGGCTGAAATTGCATCGCGCGGCGGGGACAACCTCTATTTTCGAGATCCGTTGCTTGGGATAGACGCCGCATGCAATTCCCTCAAATTGGAGCTTGAAGCGGGCATTCCTGCTGACTACCAATTCTGGTCTGACGACATACAGCGATATGCCGTAGAGGTGGCACGCAGACTGGACAATGACCCAGCGACAGCAGCCCAAGAGCTTGATGAAATGTGGAGCGGCACGAGATCGAGTTCCACCGGTGAGCGCTTGCCATAGCGTCGGCGGCAAGGAAATGCGAATCGAGTGTTGGAAACAGCGACCTGTTCCATGGTGTGAATGCGCTCGATTCGGAGTGTCACGATCATCTCCCAATGATCCCCGACACTCCACGTCAAGGCTCACTTTGCCTTGGACAAGGCTCGGAATCTGACTGCCAACCAACTCTGGTACACTCCGGGCATGGGCGGAACGGTCGACTGTCGGAACCGCGTGGACACGCTGACTGCGTGGGCCATTGATGACTTTATGGCGCGATTGGAGGGCGCGGACTTGCCGACTGTTCGGAAGGTGCTGCTCTACGGTAGCCGCGCCAGGGGAGATGCGCACGAGGGCAGTGACATCGACATCGCCGTGGTGTTTCAAGGTGAGCGGCCTGCAAAGTACCCTTTTTCCCTGCTGCGCCGCCTGACGCGCATTGCCTATGATGTGCTCCTGGCGTCCGGATGCGAGGCGCACCTTTCCCCCAGGCCGATTTTCGAGAGACAGTTGGAGAATCCGTCCAGCCAGGCAAATCCAGCTTTTTATCTGAATGTTGCCTCAGACGGGTTGGAATGGTCTGCGCGGCATGGATAGGTGAGTGTCGTTGCGAATGCGCTCGATTCGGAGTGTCACGATCGTCTCTCGATGATCCCGGAAACCCCACGTCAAGGCTCGCGTTTGGTTGGAATCGCATCTTGACTTCAGGTTCATCTTGCGTTGGACAAGGCTCTGTCTCCAAAAAAACAATGCCATCGTGAATCGTTGACGGCAAAACAGAATGAGTTGCTTTAATCGCGGGGGCGTAGCGCGCCGAGCGAACAAGCGTCGCCTTCGGAGATCGCTAATCGTGGTGGCGCTGTGGATGCTCTCCATTCCCGGTGCTGCGGAAGAATTTGCTGAGCGAAAGGAGTGTAGGGAGGGCCGGATTGATGTCGTGTTGTCGGTGCACACGAATGGTTCGGTTAGCGTCGATTATCAGCTGGATCGAGCGGCGTCGTCGCTAGAGTTGCCCATGCTCATCGGGCATTCGGGGAATGTGTTTGTTCAAGAAGGGAAGGGGGTCTTGGACAATCAAGGCGTGGTGATTTTGCCCAATCCGTCCAATCGTATCCGCATGATGCTTGTTGCCGAGCCACCAGTGCGACGGAGGACGGGTGTGTATCCACTTGTTTTTGCGGTGGAAGGGCGTGGGGTCGGCATCTATCTTCCCTACTTGCTTCCGGAAGGCTGCGGGGAGATAGCTGTCCGGATCGAGGGAGGAGCCGGTGCGGCTGCCGTGGCCGACGGCGCCTATCGTCGTTTGGAACACGAGTATCGAATCTCGGACGTTGGCGGGTTCGTTCTATTGGGGGACGACTTGACGCCGGATTCGATTGTTCAGCTTCCGAAATCTCTGCCCCCTTGGCTGGGACGGGCGATCCGCGATTCCTACCGGAAGGCGCAAACCGAGTTAGTCGGAATCCTGGGAGGACACAGGATTCAAGTGCCGGTGTTTGTCGACTTCTCCACCGCTGGCGGTGGCAAACGGGGGACAAACGGTGGCGATGCGGCACGAAACACGATCCGGCTCTGGTTTCGAGGAGACGCCTGGGCACAGGAAGAGGCGGTTCTGCGTGAAAGGATGAACGATGTGCTCGTCCATGAATTGGTCCACTGCCATCAGGTGCCCGAGACATGGGAGCCATGGGCACATGAGGGCCACGCGCGATTCATCGAGTTGCTCGTGGCCGCTCGGCGCAATGGAGAACCTTCATCGCGCATTAGAGCCGAAAAACGCCTGAGCCAAGACTTCGATCGATGCATGAACGATCTGCGGGTCGGTGAAAGCCGGATCGATCCCTATGCGTGCGGTGCGGTGGCCTATTGGCTGCGTTGGCTCGAGACCGGCCAGGTGAACATGCTTGCCGAGGAGGATGTCGAGTATTTGGTGGAGAAGCGTACCGTGGTTGGCCGATTTCTTCGGAGGGCCAGCACTGAGGCGGATGTGGTGGCGTTCGTCCGGTCGACCGGCTTCGCTGTGGACGTAACCGAGCGGCAGAAGGAATCCTCCCATTCAGTGCGAACGCGAATGCTCATGACGCTGCTTCGTCACGAATGCGGTGCGAAACGCCCGCTCGGATTCTGGACCAATGAGCGTTCGGTGACGCTCGATGCGCCTGATTGTCCGCAACTCGACGGGTTTGAACTGCAAACGATTGCCGGCCACAACGTCATCGGGAATGTCCACCTCGGCTACGCGGCATTGACGAATTCGTGCGGCCAGGAAGGGCGGGTTGCGGCTACCGGAATCGACGGGGCAAGGAAGTGGATAAAGTGCGATCGTTCATTTCAGTGGCCGAGCACGACAAGATCGCAGTATCGGTTGATCGCGCCTTTGGAAGCTGCGTTGGCGCGAAGCATGTAGGTCCCCATGTCTCACCCTCACCGCCTGGCCATCATGTTGGATGGTGGCTACTTGTTGATCGATTGCCCTCGATTGCGAATCTCGTGAGCGACCCCGCGGTTCAGGCCAGTGCCCCGGCGGCCTGTTCGCCGGCGCGGCCACCTTCGGCGATGGCGTTGCGGTAGTTCATCCGCCAGCCGAGTTCGGAGTGGCCGTAGAAGATGCGTCCGTACCCGGATTTCATCGGGGCGGTCAATCCCTCGCCGTTTTCGCCGCCGAAATAGAAGCCGGGTTGCGGCGCGATGTAGGCGTGGCCCCAGCGATTGAGCACGATGCCGGCGATATCGCGCCGGGCATCGAAGCCGGCGGCGCTGAACAGGTCGTTCATGTGTGAACGGATTTCGCGCTCGTAATCGAGATACGACTTGCCGAGCAACTGCCCGCGGGCGATGCGGCCCTGGGTGTCGATATCGAGCCCCGGCGTGTAGAACGGCACGTAGAAGGTCATCACCATCGGCAGGTCGGGGTGCAGGGGGGCGGTCTGTCCGCCGACCTTCATCGGTGCACGAATGCTGCCGATGAAACCGAAGCCGTCGTACCAGCGGCCCGCGCCGATGCCCAGCCGGTGCAGGAAGCGCCAGTTGTTGAGCGCGACGTTGGCGACGAGAACGGCGCCGTGGTGGAATTGCGCGTAGTTCTCGCGGATGGGCTCCGGCATGTCGCCGACGATCCGGCGCGCCATCTGGCCGCTCGCTGCAATCACCGCTGTGCGCGCCCGCACCTGTTCCACGCGCCCGTTTCTCAGATAGGTGATGCGGACATCGTCGCCGTCGTGGCGAACATCGATGGCAGTGGCGCCGAGCCGCAGGCGCGTCGGCGCATCCTTCCGGTCCAGTGCGGCGAAGTCGATCCGGCCGTGGGCGATGCTCTCCAGCCCTTTCCCGGGGATGGCGTCTGGAATCAGGTGCTTGGCGATGTAGCGGGCATACGTCGTGTTGCCCCCCGGAAAGCTCATGATCTTGATCTGCGAGAAGTCGAAGGTGTCGGCCACGAAATAGCCCTTCATGCCGGGCAATTGCAGCAGATAGGCCGCATAGGCCGAGATCACGTCGCAGCCGAAGCCGTAATTCGAGATGGCCATTACCGGGTCGATCTGTGCCGCGACGCCGGGATGCAGCTTTAGTTCGCCCACCAGGTAGTCCCGGTACGACATGGCGTCGAGCCAGGGCCCGAGGCCTTCCATGGCGTGGGCCGTCTCCTTGCCCGTGTAGGCGCGCAGCAGGTCGCGGCGCAGCGAATCCGACCAGGGCGTGCGCGCCAGGTCGTCCTCCCAGATGTTTTTGACCCAACGGCCACCGTTGGCGTCGCGGAAGAAGTGGCCGACGTCCAGGTTCGGCTCGCCCCAGAACATCGCATCGTAGCTGTCGTGGGCGAGACGCAGGCCGAAGGATTCGTCAGCGTCGGCGAATTCGTAGTCCATCGGCATGCCGACCGCGCGCCAGACATCGTCGGAGAGCGTCGTGCGGCCCACCGGCGGCATGAAGCCGTTGGAGCCCTGGGGCCCGAACAGCCGGTAGCCGCCGACGGAAAACTCGTTTTCCTTGGCCTCGCCGCCGA
Organism: Candidatus Azophilus sp.; assembly: GCA_965221465.1. GTDB lineage: Bacteria > Pseudomonadota > Gammaproteobacteria > Pseudomonadales > Azotimanducaceae > Azophilus. Next base: position 1,811,349 of record OZ244892.1, on the reverse strand, counting down.
ATACCGGGTGATTGTCGAGAATCAGGCAGGTGCGGTTCTCACTGCTGGCATGAAACTGGAAGGCGGCGCCGAGGCCTGCAAACCCCCCACCCACCACGACGACATCGAAGACCTCCCCCGTCGGCGATGCGGAGGCGAGCACGCCTTCCTTGCGACCGTCGCGCAACACGTGGGCGGCATCCATCACGGCCTGGGTGTTGCCGTTGCTGCTGGCGTAGTCGCCGACGCCGCCGTACCCGTCCCAGGCGTGCCATGGTGTGGATTGCGGGGGTTGCGGCATGAGTTGTGCCGGAGCGCACCCGGAAAGCAGTACGGCGCCCGAACCCGCCAGCGTCGAGCCGATGAAATCCCGGCGCGTGATCGGCTCGCCGATTCCCAAGCGCGTATCCTGGCTGTTCAATCGATGTTTCCCCATGGTTTCCATCCATTCCGGCGATGCGGCAGTTCCCTTTCCGGACTGCCGGTCGCAGGCGGAACGGGTCGGGTTACAGTGCCATCGACGCGCTGTATCATCCTTGGACGGATGGAAACGATCTTCCCTCAGCAAGGCAACCCATGCCATTCGCCGTGGCCGATGACAAGGCGGAACCAACGATGAGCGTACGGGTCCTCGACAGCGAGACGGTTCTGGCAAACCTGTCCATGGCGGCCTGCATCGACCTCATGGCCGCCACTCAGGCCGCCATCAGCCGGGGCGAAATCGAACTGCCATTGCGCTCGATGCTGCAGGTGGCCGACGGTTCGGGCTACTTCGGGGTCATGCCCGGCGAAATCGGCGATGCGGACGTGTTCGGGGCCAAGCTGGTTACCCTGTTCCCCGCAAACCCGGAACGAGACATTCCCGCTGTGCAGGGCCACATCCTGCTCTTCGACCGCGCCAACGGCACGCCCATTGCCCTGGTGGAGGCGGCCTCGGTCACCGCGATTCGCACCGCTGCCGCGAGCGCTGCGGCAACCCGGGTGCTGGCGCGGGAAGACGCGTCGACACTTGCCCTGCTCGGTTGCGGCGTGCTGGCGGGCACCCATCTCGATGCCATGCTGGCGGTGCGCCCGGTGCGGGAGGTGCGAATCTGGGGAAGAAACCCCGACAAGGCTACGGAATTCGCGCAACGTCACGCGGGCAAGGGCGATCTAAAGCTTCGGGCTGTCGCCGATGCCGCCGAAGCAGTAGCCGGTGCCGACCTGGTCTGCACGGTGACGGGCAGCTACACACCGATTCTCCAGGGCGAGTGGCTGTCGCCGGGGGTGCACATCAATCTCGTCGGCGCCCACAATCCCGCCACCCGGGAAGCCGACGGCAAGGTGCTCGAGCGGGGCCGCGTCTACACGGAGATCACGGAATTCGCCCTCGCCGAAGCCGGAGATCTGCTCCTGGCCATCGAGGAAGGGCACTTTGCGCGTGCCGATATCGTCGGCGAGATCGGTCAGGCCATTGACGGCACGGTTCCGGGGCGGGGCAGCGCAAGCGAGATCACCGTTTACAAGAGCCTGGGCAATACCGCCCAGGATCTCGCTGCGGCGCACTTCGTCTACACGCGAGTGGCGGGCAACAGCAGCACGGCGGATTGATGCAACGAACGGGAGGCCGAACATGAAAAGCCTGGAATCGAATGGCGCCGCGAGGGTCGGGCGAAGTCGCGTGCCGATCGCCCTTGCCGGTTTGCTGCTGTGCTGCGCAGCCTGGGCGCAACCGAACAAGGTCAGTGTAGAGGGCGCGCACTACGCCATGTCCCAGTTGGCGCCGATGCGCTTCCGGGCCGAGGGCTACGACTACGACCACGAGGTGCTGGTGGCGCTCCCCGCCACCTACGGAGCATTGCCCGAGAAGCGCTACTCGGTGCTCTGGGCCATGGATGGAGCGTTGCTCTTCGACATGACCGTGGGTCTCGTCGGCTTCTACGCGGCCGGCAATCGCATTCCGGAATTGATCGTCGTCGGTGTCGGGCATCCGAGCGAGGAGGGGCTGGCCGGCCTCGGCAAGCGCACCATCGACCTTTTTCCGCCGGAAACGTCGCTGTGGGAAGCCGGCCCCGCTCGCGACTACATGCGCAAACAGATGTCGAGCGCGGGCCTCGATCCGGACACGAACCCGTTCGCCGATGCCAAGGGCGACCGGTTCCTCGATTTTCTGATCGACCAATTGCGCCCGGCGTTGTCCGAAAAATTCCGCATGGCCGACGACCACGCCCTGTTCGGCCACTCCGCGGGCGGCGCCTTCACCGGTTACGCGTTGTTCGCGCGTCCGGCAGGTTTCGACCGCTACATCGTCGGCAGCGGCACCAACGGGCTCACCCTGGGCATGGAGGCGGATTACGCCGCCGAACACGACGACCTGGCGGCGCGCATCTTCATCGGCGCCGGCGATCTCGAGGCCAACAACCTTGCGATGTCGGCCCAGCGCATCGTCAGCCGCACGGTTCTCTTTGCGGAAAACCTGCTGCTTCGCGAATATCCGTCGCTGGCGCTGGAAACCCGCCTGTACCGCGACCGCGATCACTTCGACGTGCTGCCGATCATCATCGGCGACGGCCTCAAATCCGTCTACGCGGACGAGGCCGCGAAGCTGCAGGCCCCGGCCTGGTGATCGAAACCGGCAGCAGTCCGGGGCATTGGTTCGGCGTCGCGCCGAAGTGGGCGCGGAGGTCGAGTTCTGAATGCGCAAGAGGACGTGTGAACAGGCCCGTCTTTCAGGTAGTGAGACGAATACCAAGGCAGTTCGAGCGGCACACGAGATGATCGGGCGACCAAGAGGGAATTGCCCATTGAACGAAACTGCTTCCAGGTTGGATGCAGCCGTTTGCGAAAGCACCCGTATTTTTGCCGCCGGTCGGCACATAAACAGAAGGGAGGGCCCGTGAACCGCAGACAACTCGTTCAGAGCGCCGCCGGCCTGGCCGTGCTGGCGCAGGTGGCCGGGGTGAGGGCAGGGGCGCCGGCCGAATCGCTGTCGGCGCGCACGCGCGCGCTGCTCGGCGAGAGCACCATCGTCGACATGTGCGGCGCCAACTCGCCCATCCACGCGATCTCGATGCAGACGGAGAACTACGACACCTGGATCGCCAAATACAAGAAAGCCGGCGTGACCTGGCTGTCCATGACGGTGGGGTCGGATTTCACCAAGACCTCCGGCCAGATGCTGCACGTTCTCGCCGTAAATCGCCGCTACATCCTCGAAAGGCCGGACGAATACGTCTTTGTCCGGAATGCCGCCGATGTCGCCCGGGCGAAGGCCGAAGGCAAGCTGGGGGTCAACTTCAACTTCCAGGGCTCGAACCCGCTGGAAGGGGACGTCAACCTCGTGGAGATACTGCATACCCTGGGGGTCGGGCACATGCTGCTCTCCTACAACGACAAGAATCTGGCCGCCGGCGGCAGCCACGACCACGACAACCCGGGGCTCTCGAACTTCGGCCGGGCGCTCGTCGCCGAGATGAACCGGGTCGGCATGGTCTGCGACGGCAGCCACATGTCGGCCCGCTCGACGCTGGAGATGTGCGAGGTCTCCAGTGCGCCGGTGATCTTCTCCCATTCCTGCGCCCGGGCGCTGCGCGACCACGAACGCAACATCTGGGACGATCAGATCAGGGCGGCCGTGGCAACCGGCGGCGTCATCGGCATCAACGGCGTTTCGCTGTTTCTTTCCGAGGCGCTTTACGATCCTTCCGCACAACAGATGTTCCGCCACGTCGACTACATCGCCGAACTGGTCGGCGCCGAACACGTCGGGCTGGGCCTCGACCATGTGCCGGGCATGGACGCACCGCTGCCGGTGGACAACGTCGTCCCCCAGTACACGGAACTCTACGGCGAGGAACAGTATCCGCCGATCAATCGCCTGGCCATCGCCGGCCCGTCGGTGATCGCGCCGCTCACCGAAGAGATGGTGCGACACGGCTATTCGGACGCGCAGATCCGCGGCATTCTGGGGGAGAACTTCCTGCGTGTCTTCCGTGGCGTCTGGGGGTGAACGGGAAAAGACCGACGCGGCCGAAACGGCGGAAACGGGCATGCCGGGATGCCTGAGACCGGGGGCAACTCAGGTGCCCGAACGTGGGGACCGGGCGCCCCGATTGCACGGGGCATGTCAGATGAGGCAAGTTGCCGAAGGTGCGTCTAAAGCTCCATGGGGTCGATAAAGGTGGGCCGGTTCGCCCGGTGAGTGGTTGACGCCTGTCCGTGACGGTTGGCGGCGCTGGGCAATGGCGGGCATCGACTTCAAACCGTTCTACCGGAGAAACGCCGGCAGCCCTTGGTGCGCCGCTATCGACCGGAAGGATCGAATGACTGGAAACCCAAACAAGATGCACCTCATGAACCCCAAACACGAGAACCCCGTCCACCAGTCCGCGAGCCACGATGGAAGGTTGCTGCCCCTGGCGGCAGCGGCCGTTGCCCTTTGCGCCGCAAGCGCCTGCGCGCCGGTGGCCGACGAGCCGCGACAGGATCCGGCCGAATTCGAATCTGCGGCCCTGATGGCGCTCGTCTCCAATCTTAGGCCCCAGGCCCACTGGATCGATGGCGAAGACCGCTTCTGGATGAAACAGGAAACCGACGGCGGCCTCCGTTTCGTGATGGTCGATGCAACCACCGGCCGGCAGGAGCCTGCTTTCGATCACGCCCGGCTGGCTGCATCGCTGGCCGAAGCCGGGCTTGACGATGCCGATGCGGAAAACCTGCCGATCCTGTCGCTGGAATTCGGCGGCGACAGCCTGGTCGTTACCACGGCCGGCGGCGCCTTCGCCTGCTCTGCGGATGCGGCACAATGCGCACCGGACGAGACGCCACTCGCATCGCCTGCAGAGCGCGCCTCGCCCGACGGCGCCCGCATCGCCTTCATCCGCGACCATAACCTCTGGCTGCGCGATCGGGTCTCCGGGCAGGAGACGCAACTGACCGAAGATGGCGAAGAGGCATTCGCCTACGGGCACCTCGGTTTCGAATTGGCCCGGGTACAACGCCGCCGCTCTGGGGAACCCGCGCCGATCACCTCGGTCAACTGGTCGCCCGACGGCCGTTATGTGGCCGCCATGCGCGTCGACCTGCGCGCGGTGCCGCTGCGCGCCTACATCGTCGAACACCTGCCGCCGGACCTGCCCTTTACCGCCGTGCACCTCGACCGGGTGCCGTTTCCGGGGGAGGGGATCGTGCCGCCGCGGGAGATTTCGGTCATCGACACCGAAACCGGGCGCCTGGTCCGGGCCGATATCGATCCGGCCCGCCTGCAGGATTTCGCCCAGATGCACTTCGGCGGCAACGCGATCTGGTGGAACCTGAACGGGCCGGAACTCTTCTTCGTCACCGCCGACCATGGCGGCCAGACCTATGGCATCGCGGCCATGAACCTCGATTCCGGAGCCGTGCGCACCGTCGTCGAGGAAAGCGAAACGCACTTTTACGCCTTTTCGGCCCGGGACTACCACGCACCCAACTTTCATGTGACTGCCGACGGCAGCGAAGCGCTCTGGTATTCACAGCGCTCCGGTGCGGGGCAACTCTACCGCTACGATGCAGCCACCGGAGAACTGAAAAACCGGGTGACCGATGGCGGCGTGGTCTTCGATGTGATTCGCGTCGACGAGGCGGCGCGCACCGTCTATTACACAGCCGGTGGTCGCGAAAACGGCCGCGACCCGTACTATGCCCACCTGTACCGGGCATCGTTCGATGGTGGCGATGTCGAATTGCTGACCCCCGAGGACGCCCACCACGAATTCTTCCGTTATGCGCTGCCGGTGCGCCTAGGGCCGGATTCGCTGTCGCAGTTCTCACCTTCCGGCGAGTATTTCGTCGATGTCTACTCGACCCTCGAGCAGCCGCCGGTCATGGTGATTCGCAAGCGCGACGGCGAACTGGTTTCGGAGGTGTTGCGCGCCGATGCTTCTCGCCTGGAAGCGACCGGCTGGCAACCTCCCGAGCCCTTCACGGTCAAGGCCGCGGACGGGGAGACCGACCTATACGGAGCCCTGTTCAAGCCCCTCGATTTCGACCCAGAATTGAAATACGCGGTGGTCGACCAGACCTATCCCGGGCCGCAGATCGACTCCGGCCCCCACGCCTTTCTCGACAATTTCGCTGCCATCACCACCCGGGATGCACAGGCGACGGCACAGGCCGGTTTTGTCGTCGTCGCCCTCGATGGCCGCGGCACCACCCGGCGCGACCGGGCCTTTCGCTACGCGTTCTCGGGCAAGGAGGATCTCTTCGGCGCGGCCGACCACAAGGCCGCCATCGAGAACCTGGCGGCGGAACGGCCGTACATGGATGCAAGCCGTGTCGGCATCACGGGTGCATCATTCGGCGGCTACGGCTCGCTGCGGGCGGCACTGCTGTTTCCGGGCTTCTTCGACGTGGTGGTTTCCCATGTGGGCCCCCACGAATACCTCAACTCGGTATTTTCGGGAATCTCCGTGGAGCGCTTCTTCGGCGTTCCCGGCAGCGCCCGCGATGTGCACGAACGCACCAGCAACGTCGCCATCATCGACCGTCTGCAGGCCGACCTGATGCTGGTGTACGGGGAAGTCGACGAAAATGTGCCGTTCCGCGCGGCGATGACGATTTTCGATGCACTGATCGAGGCCGACAAGGACTTCACCTCCTACGTCGTGCCGGATGCGAATCACGGCGGCGCTGCCAGCCATCCCTACATCGTCGAGCGTCAGCGGAGGTTCTTCGTCGACCACCTCGGCGGGCCGGTACGCTGACGCGGCTACCGTTGCCCAGGGACAATTGGACACACTCAGGGAACTGCCAACAGGAAACAAGACGATGAGAAATCCGACTTCGATCGTATTTGCATTGACCGCCACGCTTGGCCTCTCCAGCGCGCCGATGGCGCAAACCGAGCCCGACATCGAAGGGATGCGGGTCGAAGTCGAGGCGCGTATGGCCGCCGCCAAGGCTCGAACCAGGCCCGGCGACGAAATGGTGAATGCCTATTTCTTCATGGAAGACGAGCCGGTCTACCCCGCCCAGGGCGATTCGCCCGACCGCGGTGAGGGGCCCTACGACCGGCTGGTGGTTCGCGGGGTGTACTACGTGGCCGGCACCGGCGCCCCGGCGCGCGGCCCGGTGGATATCGTCATCGAGGGCGACCGCATCGCCGCCATCTCCGGCACGAACCTGGTGGAAGCTGCCCGCCCCGCATCCGGCGACCGCGAGATCGATGCGACGGGCATGTACGTACTGCCGGGGTTCATCAATACCCACTCCCACACCGGCCCCTACCAGGTGGTGGACTTCAGCATGGACTACATCTACAAGCTGTGGCTCGCCCACGGCCTCACCACGGTGCGCGCGGTGGGGTCGCATCGCGGCGGGCTTTCCTGGGTGGTAGAGCAGTCCAGGCAGATCGAAGCCGGCACTGTCGACGGTCCGGACATTCACCCCTACGCGTTCTTTGCCCCGGAACTGCCCACATCCAGCCTGCTCACCGCAGAGGACGCGCGCCGCTGGGTGCAGGCGATTACGCAGGCCGGTGCCCGGGGCATCAAGTTTCACCACGGCTCTCCGACCCTGCTGGAAGCAGCCATGGGCGAGGCGAAGGTGCAGGGCATCAAGACCACCATGCACCATGCGCAGATCGCGAGCCCCCGGGCCAACGTGCTCGACACCTCCGGCTGGGGCCTCGATTCCATGGAACACTGGTGGTACGGGTTGCCGGAAGCGCTGTTCGTCGACCAGCGCATCCAGCACTACCCGACTTACCATAACTACGAAGACGAGGAGCACCGCTTCCAGGGCGCGGCGCGCATCCTGTCACAGGCGGCACCGCCCGGTTCGGCGCGCTGGAACGAGGTGATGGACACCCTGATCGAGCGCGATTTCACCATCTCCCCCACCTTCGCCGTCAAGGAAGCCACCCGCGATGTGATGGCGGCGGCGCGGCGCGAGTGGCACGACACCTACACAATGCCCTGGCAATGGCGGTTCTACACCATAAGCCGCAAGAGCCACGGCTCGTTCTTCTTCGACTGGACGAGCGAAGACGAAGCCGCCGGCGCCGAGGACTATCGCCTCGGCATGGCCTTCGTCAACGCATTCAAGAACCGGGGCGGGCGGGTCACCGCCGGCAGCGATGCCGGCTACGTCTGGTGCCTGTACGGATTCTGCTATGTTCGCGAACTGGAGTTGCTGCAGGAAGCCGGCTTCAATGCCCTGGAGGTGCTGCGCGCGGCGACGCTGCACGGCGCGCAGGCCCTCGGCATCGACGACGAAACCGGCAGCATCGAACTCGGCAAGAAGGCGGATCTCGTCATCGTCGGCGAGAACCCGCTGGACAACTTCAAGGTGCTCTACGGCACCGGCGCCCTGCGGCTCGACGCCAACGACAAGCTGCAACGGGTGGGCGGCGTCGAGTACACCATCAAGGACGGCATCGTCTACAACGCCAGGGAGTTGCTGGCCGATGTCAGGGAAATGGTGGCGAACGACAAGGCGGAACAGGGCATCCCGGAAGGTGCGCTACCCTTGGAGGGGTTGTAGCGCGCAACGGCAGGTTGTTCATGAACTTCCGGTTGGCGTCGCGAGGCACCCTGCCTGATCGCGTTCGATTGGTGCAACGGTCGCGATGGAGTGTCTGTACCCGCAAGTCTGGCTGGTAGACTGCGATCTTGCATCAGCCGCCCGTGAACTGACGTGCCCGACGCACTTTCCGGATTCCGCATCTGCGACTTCACCGGCCAGTTGGCCGGCGCCGGCGCCACCCGGTGGCTGGCCTCGTTCGGTGCGGAGGTCATTCGCATCGAAGACCCGGTTCGTGAAGGGCGCTGGGATATTCTGCGCGGCACCGGGCCGTTCGCCGACGAGCGGCGCGGCATCGACTTCGGCGCTGCGTTCAACAACCACAACACCGACAAGCAGGGCATCACGCTGAACCTGCGCACCGCCCGGGGCAAGGAAATCCTCACCGAACTCGTTCGACTTTCGGATGTGGTCAGCGAGAATTTCGCCAAGGGCGTGCTGGAAAGATGGGGTTTCGGCTACGAGCGGCTGAAGGCCATCAAGCCCGATATCATCTACATATCGCATTGCGGATTCGGCCACCAGGGCCCCTACAGCGATTTCAAGACCTGGGGCCCCGTCGTGCAGGCGGTTTCGGGCTTGACCTTCACTGCCGGGCTGCCGGATCGGGAGCCTGCCGGTTGGGGGTATTCGTACATGGATCATACCGGCGCCTACTACATGGCCATGGCCATCCTGCTGGCGCTGATTCACCGGCAGCGCACCGGCGAGGGCCAGTGGATCGACCTTGCCTGCACCGAATCTGCCCTCGCCCTGCACGGGCCGGCGTTGCTCGACTGGACCGTCAACGGCCGGCCGACGCGGCGCGAAGGGCAGCCCCACAGCAATCGCCATCAATGGCCGCCGATGGCCCCCCACGGTATCTATCCTTGTCTCGGCGAAGACGACTGGGTGGCCATCGCCTGCCGCAATCAGGGCGAGTGGGAAGCCCTGGCAGCGGTTATCGGTGCAGACTGGTGCCGGGATGCGGCGTTTGCAGACCTCGATGCACGCCTCGTGGCCGAAGACCGTCTGGATGCGAACATCGGCGCCTGGACGGCCGCGCTCGGCAAATTCGAGGTGGAAGAACGCTTGCATGCGGCCGGCGTGCCGGTGGCGCCGGTGCTGAAACCGGAGGAACGCATCGATCTCGATCCGAGCACCGGGCAGTTCGGTCTCTGGCCTGAGGTTCGCCACTCGAAGATGGGCATGGTGCGCGTGGACGGCCAGCCGGCACACTTTTCCGCAACCGACTGGCGCATGGAGCGCGGCGCGCCCTGCCTGGGTGAGCATACCGAAGCGGTGCTGACCGGGCTTCTGGGGATGACGTCGGACGAGGTCGACAAATTGCGGCAGGAAGGTGTGATTTGAGCGCGCTGGACGGCTTGCGGGTGATCGAACTGGCACGCGAACCGATCGCCTATGCGGGCAAATTGCTGGCTGACATGGGCGCCGACGTGATTCTCGTCGAACCGCCCGGCGGCGACCCGTCGCGCCGCTATCCGCCGTTTCTGAACGACGAACCGGGCGAGAACCGGAGCCTCTACTGGTGGCATTACCATACGAGCAAGCGCGGCGTCGTGCTCGACCTGGATGCTGCCGAAGATGCGCAGCGGTTCCGCCGACTGGTGGCGACGGCGGACATTCTTCTCGAAGCCGAACCGCGCACCCGGCTCGGCGAGCTTGGCCTGGATTATGCGGATCTTGCCGCAGACTGCCCCGGACTCATCCACGTCTCCGTGACGCCTTATGGTCGCGACGATCCCAAAAGCGATCTTCCCTTTACCGACCTGACGATCATGGCCGCCGCCGGCCCGCCCTGGAGTTGCGGTTACGACGATCGTTCGCTGCCGCCCATCCGCGGCCCCGGGCAGGGCTACCAGACCGCCGCCCATTTCGCGGTGATGTCATTGTTGACCGCCGTGCTGCACCGGGCGGTCGGCGGAGGTGGGCAGTTCATCGACCTGAGCATGAACGCCGCTTCCAACGTCACCACGGAAGGCGCGACCTATACCTGGCTGGTGGCCCAGGAGACGGTTCAGCGCCAGACGGGGCGTCACGCGGCGGTGCGGCCGACCGCAGAATCGCAGCAGCGTTGCGCCGATGGCCGGTACGTCAATACGGGCGTGCCGCCGCGCTTTCCTGCCGAATTCGCGCGACTTCTCGACTGGTTGCGCGAGCTTGGCCTGGAAGAAGAGTTGCCGGAAGCCGTGTTCCTGGAGATGGGCGCCAATTGGGAAGGCCACTTCGATCTGTCGAAACTCGGCAGCGACGACACCGTCGATGCCGTTTTCGGTGCGGGCCGCGAGGCGTTGCGGCTGATCGCAGAGCGCATTCCTGCCAAGGACTTCTTTCTTGGCGCGCAACGAAACGGCCTCACCGTGGGCGTCGTCTATTCACCGGAGGAAGCCTTCGAAGACGAACACTTCAAGGCTCGCGGGTTTCAGGTGCCGGTACGTCACGACGATCTCGACCGCACGGTCATCTATCCCGGTGCGCCCTACCGTTTTACGGCCAGCCCCTGGCGAATCAGCCGCCGTGCACCGCGGTTGGGGGAACACGACGACGAGGTGCTCGGTGCTCTCGACGCCTAGCCCGCATAGCTTGTGGTTCGTGGCGTTTTGCAGCGTTGCCGTCGTGCCGGTGCAGGGTCATGAGATGACTCGAGCGGCCGCCCTGGAAGCGTTGCAGCCGAAAGAGGCCGGCGTTGACCCGGGAGGCGCCGGGGATTCATCGGCGTTGGCGACTGTCCGGGTCGAGGTGCGTGACGCGGCCACCGGGAGGCTCGCCCCGGCAAACGTTCGCGTCCATCTCCTCGATAGCCAGAAGAAATACGTGCCGGACGATCCGAGCGTCGCCACTGGTCTCTATCGCACGCCCGAGTGGTACACGCTGGATGCAACGGATGCGCTGCAACTGCCCGCGGAGCGCGTGCGTATCGAGGCGTTTCGCGGCATCGAGTGGAGCGTTGCGGAGACCGAACTCGATTTGCGCCCGGGCGACGAGCATCGGGTACGCCTGGAACTTGCCAGGCTGCACGACGTGGCCGAGGAAGGCTGGGTAAGCGGCAACACCCATCTGCACCTGCAACAGACGGATCTTGCCTATGCCGACCGGTACCTGCGCACCGTTCCCTGGGCGGACGAGGTGCGTGTGCTGTTCGTTTCCTACCTCGAACGCGCCGGGGACGACCACCGCTATGTAACCAATCGGTATCGGCCCGCCGACCTCGTCCGGCTCTCTGGCGGCCCCGCCGCACTGCAATTCGGTTGGGGGCAGGAGACCCGACACAACTTCGGTGCGTTCGGTGAGGGTTACGGCCACGTGCTGCTGCTGGACCTCGACGAACGGATCGAGCCGGTGAGTACGGGTGTCAGCCTTGTGGGCAAGGGAAGCCACGACGGCGTGCCGGTGGCCGCAGCGATCGAACAGGCCCACGAGGCAGACGCCACGGTGATCTGGGCGCACAACGACTTCGGTCTCGAAGACATTCCCAACTGGCTTGCCGGGCGGGTGCACGCGCAGAATACCTTCGACGGTGGCGATGCCAGCCATTACGACACGAGCTTCTACCGTTACCTCGATCTCGGGCTCGAGGTGCCTTTTTCCACGGGTACCGACTGGTTCATGATGGATCTGATGCGCGTCTTCGTGCACGTCGAAGACGAGTTGACGGTGGACTCCTGGCTGCGGGAACTGCAGGCCGGACGCAGCTTCATCACCAACGGGCCGCTGCTCTATTTCAATGCGGGAAACCACGCCATCGGCGACACCATCGATGCGCAGATGGGGGATCTGGTGCAGGTGCGTGCACGGGCCGTCGGCAGGGCCGATTTCAAGCGGCTGGAGCTCGTCTACAATGGCAGGGTCATCCATGCCGCCGCGACACGAAACCGGGGGCAAACGTTCGATGCCGGCATCGAATTTCCCCTGGAGATCACCGAACCCGGCTGGTTGGCCGTGCGCATTCCCTGGCACAACAACACCAACAGGCTGGGGAAAGTGCTGCGGGCGCACAGCAGCCCGATCTATATCGAAACGGACGGTGAGCGCCGCTTCGACATCAACACGGCCCGCGGGCTCGTGCAGGAGATGCGGGAAAGCATGAACGTCCTGTCGGCCAAGGGCGTATTCCCGGACGAGGCCGACAGGCAATCCGTGCTCGATGTGTATCGGCAGGGCATCGAGACGTTGCAGCGCCGGGTCCGCGCTCATGCAGAAGGTGGGCCGTGAAGCGCCTTGCCTGCAAACGACTCGACTGAAAACGGGAGGACTGGCATGGAAGTTACCGTGCAAAAAGCGGCGTTGCGGAAGAGAGGCCTGCTGCGGGGGCTGTTGACGGTCTGGCTGGTGTTCCCGGTCGTCACCCACGCCGTGGACCGGTTCGATCTGAGCGTGGATTTTGCGGCAGAACCGCGCCCTCAGCATGGATTCTGGCAGAGCACGGGCATGTCGCCGGCGGAACTTCTATTGACCCGGGACATGCAACTGACACTGAAAATGATCGGCGATTCGCATGGCCCGTCCATCCGGTATCTGAGACCCCACTATCTGCTCGATCTGGTGAAACTCGAGATCACGGACGAGGGCGAACAGGTGCCGGACTGGAGCCTCCTGGACCAGGCGCTGGACCCGGTGCACGAGGCCGGCATCCTGATGATCTTCGAACTGATGGGAAACCCCTCCGGTTTGTTCGACGACTTTCGGGAGGCGCAACAGGTCCGGGCCTGGCGGGACTTCGTCGAGTCGCTGGCCAATCACCTGATGACGCGCTATGGCCGGGAAACGGTCGAGCAGTGGTACTTCGAAACCACCAATGAGCCCGACATCCACCCCTTCTGGCCACAGACCCACAGCGGTTTTCTCAATTATTACGATGCGAGTTCCGAAGGGCTCGAGGCTGCCAACCCGCGGCTCAGGTTCGGCGGGCCCGGGGCGGGCCGATTCCTGTCGCCGACCCTGAAGGCGCTTCTCGAGCATTGCGATACCGGCACCAATTTCCTCACCGGAGAACGCGGCGTCAGGCTCGATTTCATCTCATTTCACGTCAAGTCGCGGCCCCACGAGATGGTGCGCTACGAGGAGCATGTGGTCGACTACATCCGGCGCTACCATCCCCGCTTCGCCGAGGTGCCGCTGATGAACAACGAGGCGGACCCCATCGGTGGGTGGGGCATTCCCCGATGGTGGCGGCCAGGACCCTGGCCTGCAGCGTTCGTGATGCAGTCGATCGACCTGCACAACCGGATTCTCGTCGACAAGCTGGGTGTGAACCTCGGCATTGCCGCCGGCGACAACACGTTCCTCGGGCCATGGGGCAAACGCACGCTAGCGGCCCGCTTCATTCCCGGCGACAACGATGTCGAGCAGTGGGGAAGCTCGGATTCAGGTGGTTGGAAACCCTGGGACCGGGTGCATGACGACCGCCCGGTCACAGAGCGCTTCTATCTCGTCAAGAAGCCCGCGTTCACGGCGATGAGCGTGGCGGCGCTGCTGGGTGACGCGCGTTTTGCCGTGCGCGGCTTTCCACCCCTCGAACAGCGGGTGGATACCTACCTTTCCGAGGCGCCGCACCTCGGTTGTGTTGCCACACGCCGGCAGGACGGAGCGATCGTGCTCATCTGCTACAACGCACCGGCCATCGACCTGGCAGTCGGCAAGGATGGCAATGGCGCCGAGCCGACGCCGTCACAGCTCGAGATCGTCGAGCAATCGGTTGCCGAGCTTTCGATCGACGTGCGGGGGCTCGATTTTGCGGAAGGCCTGCTGACACAAATCCGCATCGATCCCACCCACGGCAACCCGGTGGCAGCCTGGCGGGCAATGGGCAGTCCGGCAGACATCACCGCCGCGCAATTCAACGCCCTGCAACCCGCCCAGGATCCGGCCATCGTGCACTCGGGGCCGGTTCGCGTTCGGAACGGCGGTGTCGAGGTCCGCGTCAGAATGGAAGCGCCCTCGGTGGAGGCGATCGTCCTGGCGCCCAACGACTATCGGGCGCCGCCACCGGCCGTCGACAACCTGACGGCGTTTTCCTGGCCCGGCGCGGACGGCGCCACCGCCAGTTATCTGAGTTGGCACACCGACCCGGACGGTCCGCTGGCTCTCCACGAGGTGTACTACGCCCAACCCGGCGAAGACAGATACCAGAGGGTGTCGGGAGAAGGCGTTCTGGACCGGCACTATTCGCTGGCCGGCACAAAACCGGGCGGGCGTTTCCGCGTAGTGGCCAGGAACCTGTTTGGCGATTCCGGCAAGGCGGCGGAACTGAAACTGGAATAGGGCGAAGCGAACGGCGCGCCTCGGCTGCGCATCCGGGCGCTCGTGGCTATTCGGTGGAGTCTCCGATCAGTGAGGGTGGAGCGGGCTGTGCCGGGTCAGGCCGATTGAAAGGTCTGCCACCTGTCGACGATTTGCCCGTTTTCGAATACCGCGATGTCGCCAAACTGAAGCAGCACGGCTTCGGTTTGGCGCGGGCGGAAGAAAACCAGGTCGTCGACGTCCAGCACCGTTGAAGCCGGGCTGGTGAACATGTCCTGGTTGCTGGAGCGGCCGTAGACGGGATGCGTCGAGAGGTTGGGCGGCCAGACCGGATCGGCCAGCCAGCGCCCGCCGTACAGGAAGTAGGTGACATCCCGCTCGATTTCGTCGCCGGCGCCGCCGGTGGGGTCGTTCTCGAGGCCCGGCACCGAGACGCCCTGCAGCCGCTTGAGAACCGGCGTTGCGACAAAGACGGCGGGAACGTGCATGGGCAATGCGCGATCGCAGAATGCGGGTTTCAGCAGCCCGGAGCCCAGCGCGATTTCATTGGCCGGGGTGACACTCTCGCTGTCGTAGTGCCGGTAGGTGGTGCTGCCGCCAGTGTTCAGGGTCAGTTCGTTTGGCGAAAAAGCTTCGCCGTACACTTCTCGTGCCGTGGTCAGGAATTCCCGGTAGCGCCGGGCAGTTTCCGGCAACGTGCGCTCCGGAGGGCCGATTTGGTCGGAGAATATCGAGATGTGCGCGTCGTAGCCCATGAAACCGCGAAACCGAAGGTGCCTGGAGGAACGGATGTGCCGCAACGCCGGCAGTGCGGCTTGGGGCGAACCGAAACCTCCCCGGTGAAAGCCCACGTCGATTTCCAGGTTGACCTGCACGACCGCCCCGGCGGCACGCGCAAACTGCTCGTATTGCAGCAACCGATCCATGGAATCGATGAGCCATTCCACCTGCGTCGCGGCATCGAATCGCTGGCCGGACAGGCTCTGGTAGAAGGCACTCAGCGACCCCGCCGGCATCGGCTTGCCCAACAGCATGTGGCAACTCGGCCACCGTGCTGCCGCGACCGTCATGAAGGGCTGGTGAAACACCATGAGACGATGACTGGCCGAGCGCTGCATGACTGCATCGACCAACCCCACCGCCGGCAGGGACTTGACGACGATCCGGTATTTCAGGGATTCCGGCAGATGACCGAGCACCTCGTCGAGATTGGCGAGAAGCCGCGGTCTGTCAATCACCAGGGTAGGTTTGAAGAGCCCTGCCGCACGCAACGCCTGCTGTAGCGACGCGAAGTAGCCTTCCACCTCCTGAGCGCGCGGTGCCAGTGATGCCAATGCGTTTCGAGTCATGCCAGGCGCCACTGCAATGGAAGCGACTCCCCCTTTCAAAACGTCACGACGCCCGGGCAACGTCCGCGACCCTTAATCCGCATTGCCCGGAAACAAGCCGATAGCCACCGCCATGCTGCGATGGCAACCGCATGCCAATGCCAAGAATTCCCCTGTAGAACGCATGGCTGATTGCTCCATTCTCCATTCGAGTGGTTGCTGGTTGCCCCTGACAGCCAAGACCATCATTCGCACGATCGAGACGAGCCGAATCTTACTGTCTTCACCCGGATAATTCACCGCGCCGTTCGATCTTGGCGCCCAGGAGTGTCGTTGCTGTGTGAGGGGCCGCTTCATATGCGTAAGCAGTCTGACCAACTTTTACTCCAAAGGAAAACGAGATCGATAACGCGCACAAATCCGATTGATCATGGAGGCATAGTGAAAGATGTCGCTGTCTCCGGGTGCTGGTGGCGATTTGACGAGTTCTACGGGCGAACCATCGTTCCTGCACTTGACTACGATGATGGACACAGCGTCGAACCCTGCTCCAGACGTGTCGGCGCGCCGCGGCAGTCTTTTGACCGTTTCGACGACCTTTTCAGTGTCTACCGGTTGGCGGTGTTTGCTTACATTGGCCGCATGCTCCTCGAGGGACCATTTGTTCATATCGGAGCTGATAAACTCGTCACTGACATTGATCATTACCAGACCTGCGGCGACTGCAGTCTCATCATGGCCGTGGATTATGTTGTGGCTGGAATTGAGTTCGTCGTGAAGCCTCGGGCGAGCACGAACGTGTGCAGTCATTGCAGCTTTCGCCTCTATTGCGACTAGCGTGCTTCCAACACGTACGTTCTGAAACAGTGGAAAGCCATTGACGAACTCCCACTGTTCGTCCGTGAGTGCCAAACCGTGTTGCTCCACTCTTTGTGAGAGTTGCGCTCCCTCGTCGTCCTCCGACATGGGTTTGCATATCACCAAATCGAGGTCTTTTCGCTTGTTTTGCGCGAAGTCCTGGAATGTATGATTGATTCCGAAGCCGATAGCACCTTCCTTTGCGTGGCGGCACATTTCCGGGCAGTGTCTCAACAGATCGATCAGAATCGCGTAACAGATCGTCTTTGAGTGGTGGTCACTTCGCGAATGGTATTGCCATTCGTTCCCGTACTTGTCGGTCACGTTGTTCAATTTCGATAGTGTTTGAACAATCAATCGTGGGCCGTCCATCGCGCTCCTTTCTTCTTTGGCAGTTCGTCGATGAGTCTTTTTTCCAGGGTACGTAAATCCGACAATTCACATTGCCAAACCGTCAATACCGTGTAACCGAGGTCGAGCAACGATTGTACCTTGGATGCATCTCTCGCACGGTTCTGTGCAAACTTGGCGATCCATTCGTTTCGATTTCGTTTCGGGATGGAGGCTAGACGACAGCCGGTATGATGATGCCAGAAACACCCATGGACGAAGACTACCCACTTTTGCTTCCGGTTAGCGATGTCGGGCGTCCCCGGCAAGGAATTGTCTTGTACCCGATATCGAAAACCCAATGCGTGCAGTATTCGGCGAACGATCAATTCCGGCTTGGTGTCGCGCTGCCAGATTCCGCGCATTCGTTCACTGGTTTCGTGGTCCGTCTGGAAACCCGATCGCGCAGAACTCACTTTCCCGCAGTCGCCGCTAGATGTCTTTCCAACACGTCGAAAAACCCGACGGGGAAGTGCAGTGAACCCGCTTTTGCCCGCTTCAAGAAACCTGCAGTCGCTTTGTTCGAAAGAAGTTTTCTGTCTGATTCGTTTTCGAGAAAAGACTGCAAGGATCGGCGTTTTCGTCGAGAGTCGGGCCATTCACTGATTTCGGCAACGCACCGTCCGTCACCCACGTTGAATGCTGCGGCGGGCCAAGTCCGACCTCGCTTCAGCAAATGTGCAGAGCGGTGAACCGGCGCCGAAGTGCGCATCAGATGGCGCCCGATCCATTCGGCCGCCGGGACAGACACGGCATTTCCTACCAACCTCCACCGAAGGCTTGGTCGACCGACTTTTTCCGCGGACTTCGTCCAGTTGCGTGGGAATCCTTGCAGTGCTTCGGCGGTCGTGATCGAGGGCGTTACGACCTTGCCATCGGGCAAGATTACCGCCGGCGCAGAGGGAATCCCTAATCCTGAACCGGCTTTTAGAGTGGGGATTGAGTCGATCGCCCATCCTAGACCTCGCGTACCTTCGGTCCAATAGAACCCACAAGCAATGTCTCGCCAATCTACGTCTCGCTCGGCAGGTTTGTCTGTTTCATCGGCGTATAGCACTGTCCGAGGGTCTTCCTCGGTCGAGGCGACGATATATACTCGCCGACGCCGGTGCGGAAGTCCAAACGCCCGCGTGTCGACAATTCGATACGCCCACGCATACCCGAGTGCCTCGAGCTTGTCGATGATGTAGTCCATCGCCTGCCCACGTGCGAGCTGCAGCATGAATGGCACGTTTTCGAGCACTAGCCATGGCACACGTTGTTCGCGCAACAGCCGGAACACATGATGCACGAGGCTCGAGTTCTCGCCCTGCAGTCCCTGCGTCATTCCCGCTTGACTTAGATCCTGGCACGGGAAACCACCCGCTACGAGGTCGACGTCATCGGGCAACGCCTTCAATGTGGTCACATCCGAATGCTGCGGAGTGCTGGGAAACTGTGCCCTCAGCACGTGACTGGCGGGACCATCGATTTCACAAAGCAAGGCAGTGCGATGGCCGGCTCGCTCGAATCCGAGTTCGATTCCACCGACACCGGCAAAGAGCCCCGCAACGGTGAAGGATCGATTGGTGTTTCGAACAGAGCAATCTGCGTCTAGTCGGGCGATTGGCTCTAGATCGAGTTTTAGTTGTTCTTGATTCGTGGTATCCACGCAAATCTGTCCGTGATTCGGTCTTGCTTTGGTACTGTACATATACACAGCACCAATGTACACCGGGGATTCAGATCGGTTACCAAGCGGTGGAACGAGTTTCAAATGCCAATGTAGAGGCCATTGTCATCTTCCTGAATTAAAACACTATCGCGAATGCGTCCGTCCCGTCCGAAGATAATCACGTCGCCGCCTTGCTTGCGGGCAAGTCTTTGCGCGGTATTGACTGCTTCCCGCTGGGTGTCGAAGAGGCGCGTTACCTTGTCTGCGCCCGCTTTTCGGACCGCCGAGTTTTTCCCGCGGGGGACAACATGCTGGCTCTTGGCACACATCGTCCAAACTCCGAATTCCTTCTTCAGCGAGTGTACCACGGCCCGCTCTGACGGAGCTTTGTTGCCAACGCTCGAGCAGCCGGCTTCTAATCTGGATTCGCGATCGGGCTTCAGTCCGGTTTCGAACCGTTCGGCCACCGCATTCCGCTCGAATCCGCGCCCGGATTGGCGATCGTTGACCAAGCGCGAACGCACGCGCCAACCGGGTGCATAGACAATCGGGTGCATAGAAATGGCTGGGCGTCGTTGCTGTTCAGTGGGGCGCTTCATATACTGCCCCGGTGTCATTCCAGTTGCGCCCTGCATTCGATGCGCCAAACCTGTGCGCCTGCCATCCCCGAATCCGAACATGGTCCCGCCAAGGAGTTGCGCCGCTTGTTCAACGTGCCGAACCTGTGCACAACGGCTTTACTGGGCGCCTCCCTGTTACTCGCGAGTTTTCCGTGTCAGGCCCGGGAAAGCTCGGTTTTGCGCGCCGCCGACATCCATGACGCCAGCTATCCCACGGTCCGCGGGCTGCAGTTCATTGCGGACGAGATCGACCGCACGACTGGTGGCCGCATACGCCTGAAAATCTACCCGGGAGCCCAACTGGGTGACGAACGGGACATGCTGGAGATGACCATCTTCGGTGGCATCGACGTCAGCCGGACCAGCATTGCGCCGCTCAATTCCATCGTGCCCGAAACAGGCGTTTTCTCGCTGCCCTTCCTGTTCCGCTCCACCGGGCACATGCGCCTTGTGCTCGACGGCCCGATCGGCGATGAAATCCTTGCCGGCCTCGAGCCTCATGGGCTGATCGGGCTCGCCTACTACGATGCGGGGGCGCGCAATCTGTACAACCGGGTGCGTCCGATCCACTCCCCCGCGGACATGCAAGGCATGAAGTTCCGGGTGATGAACTCCCGGGTGTTCGTCGACATGATTTCCACACTCGGCGGCAATGCCACGCCCATGGGGTTTGCTCAGGTGTACGAGTCTCTCGCCCTCGGCACCATCGACGGTGCGGAAAACAACTGGCCGACCTTTGCGTCCTCCCGTCACTTCGAGGTGGCGGCTCATTACAGCGTCACGGAGCACGTGATGGTGCCGGAGGTGGTGGTGATGTCGCGCTACCGATGGCAGAAACTGGCGCCGGACGAGCAGGGGTTGCTGCGCGAGGCCGCCAGGGACTCCGTGCCCGTGATGCGCAAGCTTTGGGATGCGCGCATGGCGGTCTCCCGCGAAGCCATGGTGGCCGCAGGAACCGATATCGTGGACGATATCGACAAGCAACCCTTCATGGATGCAATGCAGCCGCTTTACGACACCTACCTGCAGGACCCCGCCCTGCGTGACCTTGTGGAACGGATACGTGCGGTCAACTAGAAGGCAAATTGCACCAGACCCGCGAAGATCGCGCAGAAGGGCAAAAACCAGGCGAGGGCGGTGCCAACCAGGTTCGTAACAGGTACAAAAGCTCGAGTTCGTAATGAAATTGATCGAAAGCAAAAGACATTCGTCAACTCGACAAGCTGCTCGGGGTAATATGCGGGCCAACGTCGACCGCGCCGGCCGATGGCTGGCCGATCTCGCGCTGACAATTGCCGCAGCCGGGCTGGTCGTCATGACGCTGGTAATTGCCTGGCAGGTGTTCGCGCGCTATGTGCTGAACGACAGCCCGGAATGGTCCGAAGCGGCTGCGCTGATCGTCATGACCTATTTCGTCCTGCTCGCGGCGGCGGTTGGCGTATACGAGAAGTTCCATTTGGGCTTTCGATGGCTGGTTGCCAGGTTTCCGCTTGCGCTCCGACGCTATTTCTTCCTGTTCGGCCAGATCCTGATCATGGGGTTCGGCGTCGCCATGGCCTTTAACGGCACGGCGCTGGTCGAGTACACGGCCTCGCACGTCATCCCGACGCTCGACCTGCCGCGAGCCGTGGCTTATTGGCCGTTCGTGATCTGCGGCGCGCTCATTGCGCTGTTCGCTCTGGGTCACTGTGTGCGCCTCGTGCGCAACCGGGAGGTCGACCCATGGAGCTAGTGGTGCTTTTCGGGAGTTTCGCAATCCTGCTGGCGCTCGGCGTGCCGGTAGCCTTTTGCCTGGGCCTTTCCGCGCTCGCCACGCTTTTCTACCTGGATATTCCACTCATCGTCGCCTTTCAGCGAATGGCGGCCGGCGTGGATGTCTTTGCCCTGCTGGCCATCCCCTTTTTCGTCTATGCCGGCGAACTGATGAACCAGTCCGGCATTGCGGAAAGACTGGTGCGGTTGGCGGAATCCATGCTGGGCCGGGTCAAGGGCGGGCTGGGGCAGGTGAGCGTGCTGTCCTGCATGATGTTCGGCGCGGTATCGGGCTCGGCGGTAGCTGCCACGTCCGCCATGGGCTCGGCCCTGATACCAATCATGCGAGAGTCCGGCTACGACGACGATTTCGCCGTCAACGTCACCGTCACCGGAGCCACCACCGGGCTCTTGATTCCTCCCTCCCACAACATGATCATCTACTCCATCGCCGCCGGCGGCAGCGTCTCCATCGTGTCGCTGTTTCTTGCCGGCATCGTGCCGGGCCTCCTGGTCGGTTTTGCGCTCATGGCGGCAACCGGTTTCGTTGCGTGGAGGCGCGGCTATCCCAGCGGCAACTTCCGGGGCTGGCGCGCGCTTCTGGCTGCGTTCGTGCGGGCGGTACCCGGCCTGCTGTCGGCGGCCATCATCGTCGGGGGTATCCTTTCCGGCGTGTTCACGGCCACCGAATCCTCGGCCGTCGCCGTTATCTACACCATCCTGGTTGCCACGTTCGTTTACCGAAGCCTCGGCTGGTCGACGTTCCTCGCCGCCACGCGCAATGCCGCCAGGACCACCGCCATCGTGATGCTGATCATTGCGGCGGCTTCCGCCTTCGGCTGGTTGATGGCGGTGGCCGAGGTGCCGCTCAGGATGTCCGAAGCGCTGCTGGGCATCACCGAGCATCCGCTGCTGCTGCTGTTGATCGTCAACCTGATACTGCTGATTCTCGGCACCTTCATGGACATGGCGCCGCTGATCGTCATCACCACCCCCATCTTCCTGCCCGTGGCCACGCAACTCGGCATGGACCCGGTGCAATTCGGGGTGGTGATGATCTTGAACCTCGGCATCGGGCTGGTGACGCCGCCGGTGGGTTCGGTGCTGTTTGTCGGCTGCGCCGTGGGCGGCATTCCGGTGGAGCGCAGTGTGCGTTCCATCTGGCCGTTCTACATTGCCATGATCTTTGCACTGCTGCTGGTCACCGCCTTTCCAGGGCTGTCGCTGACGTTGCCCGGCATGTTCGACTAGCCCGCATCCGTCACCAACTTCCTGCTGCGGACGCCGATGCACTCGCCCTGCGCGGCCGTATTTTCCTTTTGCGAGGGGTATCCCCTCGCGCTCCCCGGCTGAAGGCTCCCTCCACCCGGTTTGACATACTGTCGAGTATGCCTGCACCGGCTTCCAGTCCGCGCGGCCGCGCAGGACGGCGCCTTTTCCTTCAGCGACGAAACGTCGACGCCCTCGCGACGAAAGTTGGTTACGGATGCGGGCTAGAGCCCAGGAACGACCGTCTGTTTCTTCAGGTTCGCGCCCCGGCCCGCCCGGGTGGAAACTTGCACACGGAAAATGCGGCCGCGCTTGCGCGAGTGGACCGGCGTCCGCATCAGGAAACTGGTGAGATGGGCCGGTTAGGCATTTTACGGTCAATCGTGCTAAAACTCTGCCGCCGCACCGCACATCAAGCGCGATACAGGGGAGCGACACATTGACGGAACTCGCTGAATTCCGAATGGAAACGCGAGCCTGGCTCGAATCCAACTGCCCTCCTGGCGCCCGGGGCCCGGGGGTTGTCCCGACCGGCAGCACCAAGGTGGAGATCACCGACCGGGACACCCGAGCCTGGCTGGACCGAATGATCGAGAAAGGCTGGACCGCACCCGACTGGCCGAAAGAGTACGGCGGCGGCGGCCTGAACACGCTCGAATACACCATTCTTGCCGACGAGATGAACCGCATCCGGGCGCGACCGCCGCTGACCGGTTTCGGAGTCATGATGATCGGCCCCACCATTCTGGAGTTCGGCACCGAAAAACAGAAAAGAACCCACATCCCCCGCATTACCGGGGCCGAGGTGGCCTGGTGCCAGGGCTACAGCGAGCCCGGGGCCGGCAGCGACCTGGCGAGCCTGGGTACCCGCGCGGAAGACCGGGGCGACCACTTCGTCATCAACGGTCAGAAGATCTGGACGAGCGGGGCACACCTGGCCGACTGGATGTTCATTCTGGTGCGGACCGACCCGGATGCCCCCAAACACCAGGGCATCAGCTTCCTGCTGCTGCCGATGGACCAGCCCGGCATCACGGTAAAGCCGATTCGCATGATCAACGGCGAAGCGCCATTCAATGCGACGTTTTTCGACGATGCCATAGCCGCGAAAGACGACCTGATCGGCGAGTTGAACCAGGGCTGGACCGTCGGCAAGCGCCTGCTGCAGCACGAGCGCTCGGGGCTGAGTCAGCTCGTTTCCGGCGGTAGCGGGGAAACCGTGGAAGATCGTCTGGTGGAGGAGGCGAAATCATCGCTGGGCATCGACGACGGCAGAATCGCCGACCCGGTCTGGCGATCGACCGTGACGGCTCACGAGATGAACCGGCATGCCTTCCGGCTGGCGCAGCGGCGCGCGGTGCAGGAATCGGAAGGTGGAACCCCGGGGCCGGTGTCCTCGATATTCAAGCTCTACGGCAGTGAATTGCAGCAGGAGTTCTACGACCTGACCACGCGGATGCGCGGCACCCGGGGCTTCGGCACCGACCTGCAGACGGCCACTGCGGAGGAACGCGAGATGACGGCGCTCTGGCTCGGCAATCGCGCCGTGACCATCTACAGCGGCAGCAACGAGATTCAGCGTAATATCATCGCCAAGCGCGTGCTCGGCCTGCCGGACTGAGCCTCGCGTACCTGCGGTTGGGCGAGCTCGCTTGGCGCACCTTCTTCTTCCTGCTGCGGATGTCGACGCACTCGCGTAAGCGCGGCCGCGTGTTCTGTATGCGAGTTCCAGACCCGGCGCGCCGGGACGAGGACGCGCAAGGAACATCTGCCATACACAGGGAGAGAGCAGGTGTGCGGTGCGCGTATGCGGCTCGCCACGGCTCGCCGAACGGCACTTTTTAGGCTTGTGCTTGCGCCCATCGTAGCGGCAAGCATGTCCGCCTGTCGTGCCGTTCGGCGAGCCGGATGCACGTACCGTATACCTGCTCTCGGGCTCTCGGCGCCGGATACAGGCTAGAAGCGGACCCTCAAATCGATGCCGGCGGTGAACGGGCGGTTGACGGCGAGCAGGTCGAGCCCGTCGGACAACTCGGTCGGATCCGCCAGGTTGGCCTGTTCGTTGGTGACGTTCTCGAGGTACAGGGCGGCTTCCAGCTTGTTCCGGCGCACCCCGCCGCGCAGGTTCAGCAACTCGTAGGAGGGCCGATGCAGGCCGCTGCGGCTGATGCTGCTGTCGATGAAGCGGAAGTCGGCCCGCCAGAACAGGTCCAGACCGTTGTTCAGCGCGAAATCGTGGTTCACGGCCACGACCCCGGTCCAATCGGGCACGTTCGGTAATGGGTCGCCCTCGGCGATGCTGGTGGCCGCGCCGGCGTCGGTGATCTCGGCGTCGGTGTAGCCGAACCCGGCGGAGATGGAGAGCCCGTCCGCAGGCATGACGACGACATCCAGTTCAAACCCCTTGCTCCTGGCTTCACCGGTATTCTCCGAGGCGCCGAAACCCAGACCGCAGTTGATGGTCGGCGACCGGAAGTCGTTCCAGTCCATGTAAAAAGCGGCGACATTCAGCATGACGCGATTGTCCGCAAAGTTGGTTTTTGCCCCGAGTTCGTAACTCCAGAGATCGTCGGACTGGTACGAAGTCGGTACGTTTGACTGGCCGAGTATTTCGCAGGCGGTGGCGGCGGAGTTGATTCCACCGGGCCTGTAGCCCTTGGCCGCGTTGAAGTACAGATTCACGTCTTCGCTGGGAAACCACTGCAAGCCGGCGCGCGGGTTGAACCCGTTTTCGGACTGGCTCAAGCTCGCCCCGGCGATTTCGCCGGTGCCGTAGAGGTCGAAGAGGGCACCGCCGTCCCGGCGCGACGACTCGATGTCGACGTCGAACCAGCGGCCGCCGACAATGAACTTCCACTGTTCGTTGATGTCGTAGCTGGCTTCTCCGAAAATGCCGATCTCTTCGCTTTCGCTCAAAGCCTCCAGCGAGAAGAAGGAGCGGCCGCCGAAACCGAAAAACAGGTCCATGGCGGTGCCGGGTTCGACGAACGACTCCGGCGGAAAACCGCCCTCGGTGTCGACGTTCTGGTAGAACGCACCCGCCACCAGTTGAAACGGCCCGTCAAAATCGGAAACGAAGCGGATTTCCTGAGTGATGCGGTCGGAGTCGCTCGCTTCGATGGTACGCACCGGCACGGTGGAAAGGCCCAGGAACGCGATCGCCAGGGTGCCGTCTTCCAGGTCTTCCGTCTCCCGGTTGAAGAAGGTGGTGGACGACAGGATGGTGCCTGAATCGAGCCCGATCTCGAGGTCGAGGCTCAACAGGTAGTACTCGTCTTCGCCCTGCTCGTCGAGGTCGTGCTGGCGCACCTTCACGAAGTTGTCTATTTCGTTGTCGACGAAGGCGGGGCCGTCGGATTTGAACTTCTGATAGATGATGCCGGGGTTGATATAGATGTTGTCGGTCGCCTGAACTCCCAGCGACAGTTGGAAACCGGTTGTCTTGTCGTCGTTGATTTCCTCGGTGGTGTACTCGTCGCCGCTGGGGTCCCCGCCGGCCACGATCGAATTGTCCGGGTCGACCAGGCGGTCGATGAAACCTGCGTCGGCGACGTAGTAGGCCGAGCCTCGCAATGCGGCCCTGCCTTCCGCGAGCGGAAGGTTGAAGGACCCGTCCACCAGGTAATCCTCACCGCCGCCCTTGACGGTGCCGAACCGGGTGTGCAGCGAACCTTCGGCTTGTTCCGGGTCGGGTTGCTTCGTCACCAGGCGCACCAGCCCCCCCATGGAGCGGGAGCCGAACAACGAGCCCTGGGGGCCGCGCAGGACTTCGATGCGTTCCACATCCAGCACGCGCGGGTCCATGGTAATCGGCACCGGCGTGTCGTTGATGTACATGGCCGAGGTGCTGGCGCCGAAAATGCCCCTTACCTGGAACTGGCGGGAGGTCTGCCGTCCTTCCCCGGCATAGCCGAACGACAGGTTGGGCACGGCGGTCGCGTAGTCGGCGAATTCCACCGCCCCCATCTCGATGATGTCTTCCGCCGTGAATGCCGCCATGCTGATGGGGACGTCCTGGATGGCGGTCTGACGTTTCGTGGCGGTGACGATGATCTCTTCGAGCACCGCGGATTCCGTTTCGTTCTGTGCAACAGCGCCGGGGACGCTGCCGAGAACGGCCAGCGCCAATGCGCAGAGGCAGGCAGCCGGTTTTGTCAGGATGTGAACGGTGTTGTCTCGAATAGCGCTGAATTTGCGGGTCACGATGCTCTCCCTGAATCTGTATCCGTCTCTGCGCAGATGATAGTCGGTTTTCCTGAAAGAACAAGATATGTGATCACATATCTGAGACTGGCGAAGGCAAGTCTCTCCCCGACGAGGTACCTGCGACTCTTGTAAGCTCCCAACCCGGCGCGCCGGATGCGCGTACCGCACACCGGTTCTCGGCATCGGATCGAAGGAACGGTTTCCTACGTCGATGAATGATTTAAAATCAATCACTTGGACAACTTTCCGTGAATGCCGGCGAACCGGCGTAGTGAAAAACCCGGTTCATCGGTAAAGGGAGATCGGTCAGAATTGCTGGTGCTGCCGGCCGGCCGGGTTCCGCGCGTGGGTGTTTCGTTCGAATTATGCTACGTTGTAATAACTTATTTGTGATTACACAATCTTCTGTTGCCAGTAATGAACGTACTCCCCAAGGTGGAAAACCAGACGCTGCATGCGCGTGTCTACCAGGAATTGCGCAGTGCGATCGTCCGCGGCCACTTCGCGCCGGGCGAGGTCGTCACCATTCGCCGCCTGGCAACGGAATTGGGCACCAGCGTCATGCCGGTGCGCGAGGCGATTCACCGCCTCATTTCCGAGCGCGCCATCGAAATGCAGGGCAGCCGCTCCATGCGTATCGCGATGCTGACCCGGGAGAAGATCGAGGATCTGATCCGGGTACGCTCCATCATCGAACCGGAGGCGGTTTTCCTGGCTGCCGAACGCATCGGCGAAGACGACGTGCTCGAACTGGAAGTGCTGAACCGGAAACTCATGAGGGCCATCGAGCACGGAGATGTCGACGACAAGCTCCTGGCGAACCGGGCGTTTCATTTCGCCGTCTACGAGATTGCGGCCTCTCCCATGCTGCTGCAGGTCATCGATTCGCTGTGGCTGCAAAGCGGCCCCTACCTGCAGTCCCTCTTCGCCAGCGCAGACCGCTTTCGTGAGGCACTCGGCACCGAATTCATCAACGACAAGCTGATAGCAGCCTTCCGGAACCGCGATGCCGAACTGGCGAAACGCATCCGTGAGAAAGACATTCGTCTGTCGGCCGAGTGGTATCTCGACCATCTTGATGACTGAATAAGATTCCACTCCGGCGTGCCGGGCCGCGGACGTGAAAGCAACAAAGCCTCTCGGCGCCGGATCGAAGACCATGCTTGCCACGCTAACGAATTCAATAAAATCAATCGCTTGGAATAAGTGTTCCATGAAAAATCATGTTCTCCCCACACTATTCTGGCTGACGTGGTTGTTCGGCACGGTAGCCGCGGCCGCCGCAACCGCCGAGTTCTGCCCCATCGCGCCGGGCGAGCAGTTCGAGGCGCCGGTATCGCGGTTCGGCTGCTATTCGGGCTACAGCGAACCGGCCCATACCGAGTTTCATAGAGAATCCAGCTACGTGGCCACCCGGGACGGGACGAGGCTCGCGGTCGACATCTACCGGCCCGTGGAGAGTGGGCAACCGGTGCAGAAACCTCTGCCCGTGATCTTCGGCTATGCCCGCTATTGGCGCGCAACCGAAAACCCCGACGGCTCGATATCCACTGCGCTCGGCGTGCTGCCGAAAGGCGCCAGAACCGCCCCCATCGATGTCGCCAATGCCCAGACCAACGTGCCGAACCTGCTTCGCCACGGTTACGTTTACGTGCGCGCTACCTCCAGGGGCGCGGGCGCGTCCTACGGCACGCGGGAGAGCGACATGACGGGCTTGGAGGCCAGGGATGGCCATGACATCGTCGAATGGATCGCCCGGCAGCCCTGGTCCGACGGCAAGGTCGGCATGCGCGGCTCGTCCTATCCGGGCATGGCGCAACACCTGACCGCCAGTGCCGCACCGCCGCATCTGGTGGCCGTCTTCCCCGGCGTTGCGCCCTTCGACGAATACGATTCGAGCTGGGCGGGCACCGGCATCCTGCGCAAGTACGGCCTTTCCTGGCTTGCCCGAGAAGCCCAGAAGGACGATGTGCTGGACGGGGTCGCGGGTTCCACCGTCAACCCGCTGCGTCCGAAGGAGAAGCAGGTGGCGCGCGTTGACGCCGATGTCGACGGCAGCATGCGGGAAGCCGCGCGCCGGGAACGCCAGGACGGCATCGGCGCCGACCCCCTGCGCTACTTCACGATGCAATCGCCCGAATCGGCGGAGATGCTCGATGTGCTGCGGGAGGCTGCGGGCGGCATCGGCATCACGGAGATGATTGAACTGCTTTACTCCTCCCAGGCACTGGGCGATCTGCTCGGCCGACACCCCGGGCTGGCGGACAAGCTGCGGGGTTTTCACTTCTACCGCGATGCATCCCCCATGCTGGCCGCCGCCCAGCCCATGGGCCCCAACACCTTGTCCAATCTGATGCCGGCCATCAACCGTTCCCGAATCGCCACGTACAACTGGGGCGGATGGTTCGATTTTGCCGCCCAGGACACGACGCTTTGGCACGTCAACAACCGCAACCAAAAGAAGCTGACGATGGGGCCGTGGACCCATGGTCCGAACGAACCGGACAACCCCCGGGAAGCCTCGCAAGTCCCCCTGATGAATGTCGAGGAACTGCGCTGGTTCGACTACTGGCTGAAAGGCATCGAAAACGGCGTCATGGACGATGCCCCGGTGCACTACGCGATCATGGACGAACCCCAGGCATGGACCTGGGAATCCGCGCCGGACTGGCCGCCCGATAGCACGGCGCCTGTCTCGTTCTACTTCGACGCAGCGGGCAACGGCCTTTCCACCACCAAGCCACAGAAAAGCGGCAAGTCCGCATATCGGGTCGATTACCTGGCAAGCATGGGCGAATCCACCCGCTACCACGATTCGATCGGCATGGGTCCGATGAACTATCCGGCGCTGAAGGAACACGCGCAGAGGTCGCTGGTGTTCGAGACCGCCCCATTCGACCGGGATTACGTGGTAGTCGGGCACCCGGTTGTGGAACTCTTCGTAACGTCCTCGGCGGGAGACATCGAAATCAACGTCTACATGCAGGAGATCGACGAACGCGGCGAGCCCTTCTACCTGACCGACGGCATCATTCGTTCGTCACATCGAAAACTCGGCCAACCCCCGTACGACAAGATGGGGTTGCCGTGGCTCGACAGTTCACGCGCCGCCGTGGAGAGCACGCCTCCCCTGGACGAGATCAATCCGTCGTTGCTGACGTTCACCCTGTACCCCACAGCAGCAAGGTTCCAGAAGGGCCACAGCTTGCGAATTGTCATCACGGGAGCAGACGCGCATTCCAACCTGACCATCCCCTACGATCCCCCGCCGGACATATCCCTATGGACCGGCGCCGACACCGCTTCCAGAATCCTCCTGCCGGTACGGCGGAGCGGGCCTCGTTGAATTACGATGTTTCACGACTTTAAAACCCTGCTGAAGTAACCATTCGAGGTGCTAATGTTCCAGCGAGCCCGCGAAAAGGGCCGAACGGAAGGAATGCCGCTTGGCCGAGTTGCAGGCGAGCGCACGCTTCTGGAGCGACAGCTGCGCCGAAAGTTCGGCACCCTGCCGTCAGTGGTGGATGCGCGTCTCAGCAACGCGTCGGTGGCCGACTTGGAGGCTTGGGGGGAAAACGTGCTCGACGCCGACACGATCAATGAGGTGTTCAATCCACATTAGCTGCAGCATCCGCTGGCTATTGGGTGGCGGTGGAGAATCCAACCGGAGGCACGCCGTTCTCGCTCAGACGCCGAAGGAGTTGCGTACCGCTGTGCGAATGTTGGCGCCCCCCCAACGGGTTGACCAGCACCCCGCAAAGCGAGTCATCGAGCTGAAGTCAAGGCTATGGAAAACGCTGTTCGCGAACCGCCCCCTGCGGACCAACCTCGGCCGAACGAAGGATCCGCCACCTGACTGATCGGCGGTAAACCAGAACGGTCTAGATAAATCGCTTACAGTGTTACCGCCCCATCTGAATCAGTTCAATGTCCTTTTTTAGTAAGTCGTTTACAAAGACTGACAGGTCTACGCCTTTGGCGTTGGCCAGTTCAGCCAGTGTGTTTTGGACGTTGGTTTCCAGGTGGATTGGTAACTGCAGTTGTGCATTATTGCGGTAGAACTTGCCGCGTTCGCCACCGGAAAAGTCAATCTCGCGAGGCATGTCGTCGTGGTGTTGTTCAGGGTTCATGAGTATCACCTTATCGAGGTTCATTCTCGTAGTGTTGCCGTTCCTTGCGTGTGGCTTCACGGGCCGAAATGAGTCGGACCGTCGCGGTGTTGGCATCCGGCATCTGATAGGTATGGGCCACGACCAGCAACTGACCTGCACTGGTTTGACCCAAGGTAAACCAGCGCTCTTCCGTCTCGCTATGGGCGGCATCAAACACCGTCAGTGCCAATGGATCAATCAATACCGTCGCTGCTTGCGCAAAGGATACGCCATGTTTACGTAAATTGCCTTGTGCCTTGGTATCGTCCCAGACAATATCGAGCAGTGGTTCAGTCATTACGCTCTATCCACGGCTTTTGTCGTTGCGGGCCGGGTTTGGCGTCCGGCATGGCCTTGGCCCTTGTAGCAGCGCTTGGGCGGGTTCGGAAAGCGCCTTGGATGTCGAGGGTCTGTCCCGGTTCTGCATTCAACCGGGCAAGGGTTTCAGTGTGGTGGCCAGTTCAGCGGCAGGCAGCGCATTGATTTTGGGCGCCAACCGATAGCGGTCCGCGCCCGCGTGCACCACGTCGAGACGGTCCAGGCGCAGGGTTTCCAGCGCCGAGCGCATGGATGGGGTGAGCCGGGGAGCTTCGGTACGCTTGACTTCAAAGCCGTATCGGCGGTTGCCGGCAGTAACGAACAGGTCGAGCGCCGCGCCGCTGTGGGTGGACCAGTGGAAGCACTGGTCAGGACGAGCCGCGAGCAACTGCATGACTTGGGAAATCACGAAGCCCTCCCAGGATGCGCCCACCTTCGGGTGCGAGACTACGTCTTCGCGAGATGCAAGGTTGAGCAGCGCGTGCAGGATGCCGGAATCTGCTACATAGACCTTGGGTGAGCGCACTTGTCGTTTGGCGACGTTTTCGAACCAGGGCGGCAATTGACGAATGACAAACAACGAGGTCAGCAAATCCAGGTAGCGCCCGATGGTCGTATGGGATACTCCGAAGGCACGGCCGAATTCGGCCCCGTTCCAGATCTCGCCGTGCCAATGCGCCAACATGGTCCAGAACCGTCGCAGCGTTGTCGGTGAGATGGCGCCGCCGAATTCAGGGACGTCGCGAGACAGAAAGGTGTCGATGAAGGCGTTGCGCCAACGGCGGCTGGCGGGTTTCGAGGCCGCGAGGAAGGAACGGGGAAACCCGCCGCGCAGCCAAAGCCGCTCGGGCTGGTTGACCTCGCCCAGCCCAAAGCCCTCGAGTTCGTGGAAGGCCACCCGACCGGCCAGCGTTTCGGAGGTTTGTCGCAACAGGGGCGGCGATGCGCTGCCCAGCACCAGAAAACGGGCCGGTGTTCCGGGGCGGTCGGCAAGCGTGCGCAGCAACGGAAACACTTCCGGCAGCCGGTGAATTTCGTCCAGAACTACGAGGCCCTCGAGGAGGCGCAACTCGAGGCCTGGGTCGGCCAGCCGGACCAGGTGAGCGGGGTTCTCCAGGTCGAACCACGCTGTCGGCCCCTTGCGCGTTGCGGTCAGTTGTCGGGCCAGCGTGGTTTTGCCCACCTGCCGGGCGCCGATCAACGCCACGACGGGGAATTCCCGTAGCAGCAGCTTTACGCGGCGCAGATGGCGTTTGCGTTCAACTTCCATGGAGCAGGCGAAGGTGGTTCATGATGTGGTTGACAAGTTTTTCTTGCTCGCCGGCGGTGCGCCGCTTGGCGACAACCTAACATGAATTGCATTGAAATATGAATACTTTGTGTTCATATTTCAATGTCAAAAGGGCGTCCCGTCCTAACTTGTGACTGCAGAGGATGCCGCGTTTCCGGACGCCTGAGTTCAACATGACCGCCAAGGTGTTGGTTTTGCCGAACTAATCCGCAAGCGCGCGCACAGGATCAGTCGTAGTCGTGCTAATCCGACGTCATCAGCCATGTGCAGCCGAGACACCCTATGAGTCCAGCCTCGTAGCCCACGACGCCAAATGTCCACAACATCGCAGTAAAGAAGAGTCCCGGCAACGCAACTAACCGCTTCTTGTTCCTCCACCAAAACCGGCAGAATCTCTGCCACCGAGACAATGCGGCGTTCCACTCCTTCCACAGCTTCCTGGCTGCAGCGTGGACGGATGTATTGAGTGCATCCTCATTGTGCTCCTGGCTACCGGCTATGGTGTTGCACTGATAGGAGAGACGCACGGCGCCGTCCATTGACTTGTGCTTGATGGATCCCACGATTAGCTGTGTCTGCACGTCCCGCACGGTCAGGTCGATCGCTTGTCTAAAGCGTACCCGGCCTCCGCCTTCGCTCGTTCGGATTTCGTGAGGACCGTATTCGGCATACCAAGTCTTGCTTTGTGGTGCAGATGGCACTGATGGGGAGAGCTGCAGGTCAGACACAATGGACCTCGGCAATAGAGTCGCTGGTGAGTATAACTCGACCAGCGGGAAGTGCTGACCGATCGGCGGGTAACGGATTTGAACGCGTCGAAACCCGCCGGAATGCCAAGGGTCCATGGCTGTACGGGCTGAGCCGGAAGCTCCAACAAGCCAAGCTCGGAAAAGCCTTGAGCCGGGACAGCGGTTTGCCTGTCTCAATGTTGCTCTGTACGAACCCACCCGACTCCTGCGTTTCCGCGATGACTGCAATAGCCGTTCGCGGGATGATCCGAGTATCCTACACAGTACGCGTTGATTCGCCGCTTCGGCGCGACATCGACCGGGGCCTTGGCCCCGGATTCTATTTTGGACAACCAGACACCCTCAAGCCAAAAGGAGGCAGCATGACGCAGGGGGACGACAACAAAACGAACCAAGCCATCAGCCCCAATAAGTATTGGGCTGGTTTTAGCCTTGCGGTGGGTTGTTGGGCGTTTCCTCGCGGGCCGAAAGAGCAAGAGAAACCAAAACGAACAGTAATAGAACCTGAATCCGCTCAACGGCATCGGCGCAATCTCGGGGTGCTTTCAGGGGCTGTTGTGTTGGTCGGATTGTCTGGGGGCGACCTGGACAGCCTGGTCGTGTTCGGCATCCGCCCTGCGACGGGGCACGGCTGGATTTTCGGCTTGGCCGTGCTCGTCCTGCAAGTGACCTGGTTTGTGCTTCGGGGCCTGCGAACGTTGGAGCACGCGACGTATAAAAACAGCGACGGCCAGGGGAGAGCAACCCAAAGCGCCTACGAGTCGACCCAGCACCAATATGTTTTTAGCACGCCAGATCGCGTGTCCAACATCCTGGCCGCGAGTTTGGTGGCCGCGTCATGGGTATGCATATTCTCCCCCGGAGGGGTTCGCGCGATCATCGACTTCGTCGTTGGCTAGAAAACCACTAGACCAAATCGCGACCCAAAGCCCACCTACGACCCCCTGCACAAATTGACTTGCTAACAGCAAAGAACTCGCCACGCTAGTGCTGGTCGGGAGAGGGCAGTTCGAGCAACGTCGCTTGGCCAGACCCGCGTGATGCTGCAGGTCTAGCCAGACAGGTCCAGTTTTTGCCGACATAGGGACGCAGCCGCCGGTATGGCTATAATCGTAGAGTCCCTATGCCTAGGATCGTCTTGTGGTTAGCTCCCCCGCTGGCGCTCAGCTTACCCTCCCGGACCAACAGGCGGCGTTGCTTCGTCGTGCCCTGCAGTGTCTCGATGGAGTCGCTGGGTCGGACGATTGTGCGTTGGGGGGCGGCACTGCACTTGCCGCGCGCTGGCATCACCGACTGAGCGTGGACATTGACCTTTTCACTTCGGACGCCAAATACAGGCACATCAAGCCGGCACTCGACCGCAGGGCCGGGAATTGGAAGGCGGATTCCGCCTTTGCCGAGGTTCGCATTCATCCGACTGTCGTCCATTGCCTTCTGTCCGGCGGCCTGGAGTTCTCCATTGCCGGCAGCGACGACGTCACGCTTCGACCGTTGTCGACCGATCGGGAAGCTGCCACTGGCGTGCGGCTGCAATCGACCGCTGAGATCGTTGCGCGCAAGATCCGGGCGCGGATGATCAATCGCACAAGCTATGTCGTTCGGGATGCCTACGATATCGTGTGCTGCCTGGAGTTCGACCCGCAGGCGCTCAATGACGCCATGGGAGCTCTGACGCGCGGGGAGCGCGCTGCATTGATCTACGATTCGGCAAGCGATCGCTTGGCGCTGGACTCGAAGCAGCCGCTGATCGACCCCGTTCATGTAGAGTTTCACGACTCGGAAGTCCTTTTGAAGCGGATGTTCGAAGTGCTGACGAAGGCTGTTCGTTCAGCAGGACGCAATCCCGGAGTGCGTTCCCCGAAAAGGCTTGCGCCATGACCGGTCCCGGATCGCCAATCGCCGATGCGGTCCATTACGTGGAGCCGGACATGACGCTGTGGTCGGAGTTACTCGCGTGGCGGCGCCCAATCCGAATACTCCCGGACGAAGCATTCGATTACCCGGGCAACCATGTCCGTGCACCCCGCACGGCGCTCGGCAAGCACATCCATGATGGAGTCGCGTCCCGCAACCTGGCCGGCAGCGCATTCCGCCCTTCATTCGTGGAGTTCACCGAATTCGTCATGAGACCTCAGCAGACCAGCATCGAGCGGGGCTACGTCCGGGAACTGTTTCTGCAAATGCACCCGGTTGAGCGAAAGCTCCTGCGCTACAACATGGGGGCGACCGTCTTCGAACTGGCCCGGGCATTGCGAAACGCCCGCATCGACACGAATTTCCTGGCCGACTGGATCAATCAATACGCGCCGGGGTACAGCACGCCGAGCGACCTTTCGAAGATCGCCTGCTATTGGGAGCCGAGCCGCCACACGCCGATGCTGACGGGAGAGGAAATCGAACGGCTTGAACGCACACGAATTTGAACGCGTCGAAGCCCGGCGGATTTAATGTTAAGAACTAGGCAAAATGACGAATAGGGTGCAACGATTCGAGAAGGGCATTGAGCTCCAACAACCTCGATGTCGGGGTTCGACCACTCTATTCTTTCCTTGTCGAAACCACCGGAACTCAAGAATGTATTTGCGACCGAGTACGACATTCAGAAGGTGATGGTTGAGAGATGGTCGGAAACCCCATTTGGCTTCCATGCCCGCATCATTGAACAGGAATTCCGAATCGACAAAGGGATGAACCCGCGCCGAGGCACACCTGGATGCGATCGCTCAATTGGACGACGATATTCAAGCGTTGTCCGGTCATGACGAACTTGCAGGAGCCGCACTATGCGGCATATTGGTGGCCGAACGCATTCCGCTCAGCGTCCGGGACGAATCTCGGTCAAGGAGTTTCTCAGCCTACGAAATCGAATACCCATTGACCTTTTCGAATACGACAGGTTAGATCGTGGTGAATGAACTACGAGAAACGGGCGTGCATTCTCATGATCCGATGATAGAAGCTGAGCGCATTCAAGGACGGTGCTTGACGCGACCTGTGCGTGAACAGGTCGGGTTGTGTCGCCTGGAGGCTGCCGGTCGCAACTCGATGCGGTGGATGCTTGCCACGTTCGCGGGGTGGCGTTGGGGCAGGAACACATGATGAAACTGGTTGTCGTTGCCGTGATCGGCATTGCTCTTTCGTTTGCGCAGGCTGCGCATTCCGCGGCCGCGTGTCGGACGGGAGACGTGCTGGCGCCTTTCCAGCAGTGTCCGATCTACGAGACCGTCTTCATCGAGCTGAGAGTGAGCCGGGCAGGCGAACTCTGCTTCGAACCGCCGTTCATTGCTCGTCCCTGCGCTCCGCCGACTGGCCCCGACAGCCTGTCTGCATCGGTCGAAGGCGTGGAATTCAGTTATGAGGCGGAACCTCTGGCCTCCGGCGGATGGAAACTGGTATCGGTGAGTCCGGAACCGCCGTACCCCAACCACGGCATTCGCGCGCGCGGCGAAATCCCGCTGCACACGATCAGGGATACCGTCACCGTCGTTGCAACCCCGTTCTTCCGCGACCTCAATGGAGACGACCTTGCCTACTCCGTAGAAGCTGCGGAGAGTCTCGTCTATTCATCGAAGGTCGGGGACGATTGGGTTTCCATAACACCGGAGTCGTTCGGGTTTCTCACCTTCACGATTCGGGCAACCGACCCTGGCGGCGAGTCGGCAACGCAGGATCTGCAGGTGGAGGTTATCGGCGAGGACGAAGACCGACCGACGATCGTTCCCTTGTTCGTGTCCGGTTCGAACAGTGCCAACGGACAGCAGGGCCTGCTGCGCGTGATCAACAGGTCGAATGTGGACGGTAACCTCGCCATAAAGGCGAACGACGATGCCGGTTACCGTGCCGCAGAATCGGTTTCGTTGTCGATCGGTGCCGGCGAGTCCATCAATGTCAATGCCAGCGACCTCGAGATGGGCAATGAAGCCAAGGGCATTGTCGGAGCATTCGGTCAGGGCCAGGGAGACTGGTGGCTTGAAGTCGAATCGGATCTGGACCTCGACGTATTGGCTTACGTACGCACCGATGACGGTTTCGTCACCAACGTTCACGATGTCGTTCCTGTAGACAAGGACGGACATCGCGTCGTTTTCTTCAATCCCGGCAGCAACACGAATCAGGTCAGCAGGCTTCGGGTGGTCAACCTCGAAGCGTTCGAAACCGAGGTCGAGATTGTCGGCATTGACGACAGTGCCACGGAAACCGACCCGGTTCGGATTGCCGTACCCGCATTGGGCGCCCGGGTCGTGACGGCTGCGGAACTCGAGATGGGCGACGACCTTGAAGGAAGTCTGGGCGATGGGGTCGGGAAATGGCGTTTGCGGATTCGCACCGGCGGCGACGTGCTCGTCATGAGCCTGCTCGATACCCCCGCCGGCTATTTGGCGAATCTCTCGTCGACGCCATGAAACGCCATGAATAGCCTGACGGTACGACGG
Source organism: Candidatus Azophilus sp. (assembly GCA_965221465.1). Classification (GTDB taxonomy): domain Bacteria; phylum Pseudomonadota; class Gammaproteobacteria; order Pseudomonadales; family Azotimanducaceae; genus Azophilus. The sequence continues at coordinate 1,773,570 of OZ244892.1, read as the reverse complement.
CTTTGCCGAGGGCTTGCATGGGCTTTCGTTCGCGAGCCGAAAAGACGGTCGACAGAAACTCGTGGCCGTAGCCGCGCCGTTGGCTTCTGCAACCGCCGCTGGACGCCGTGGATGCTTGCCACGTTCGAGGGGCGGCGTTGGGGCAGGAAGATACAATGAAACTGATTATCGTCGCCGTGATCGGCATGACTCTTTCGTTTGCGCAGGCCGCGCACTCCCAGACGGGGTGTCGGTCAGGAGATGTGCTGGCGCCCTTCCAGGAGTGTACGATCTACCGTACCGTCTTCGTCAAACTGAGAGTAAACCAGGCGGGCGAACTCTGCTGGGAACCGGCGGTCTTTGGCGGCCCCTGCGCTCCGCCAACTGGCACCGACGATGGCTTTGGTGCAGTCGAAGGCGTGGAATACGACTATGAGGCGGAGCCTCTTGCCGCCAACCGTTGGAAAATCGTATCGGTGAATCCGGAACCGCCGCACCCCAATCGCGGCGTTCGCGCGCGTGGCGAAATCCCGCCCCGCACGACGAGGGATACCGTCACCATCGTTGCAGCCCCGTTCTTCGGCGATCTCAATGGAGACGACCTTGCCTACTCCGTAGAAGCTGCGGGTAGCCTCGGCTATTCATCGAAATCCGGGGACGAATGGGTTTCCATAACGCCGGAATCAGTCGGGATTCGCACGTTCACCATTCGGGCAACCGACCCTGGCGGCCGGTCTGCAAAGCAGGATGTGCGGGTGGAGGTTATCGGCCAGGAAGACGGACCGACCATCGTTCCCTTGTTTGTGTCCGCCTGGAACAGCGCCAACGGACAGCAGGGCTTGTTGCGCGTACTCAACAAGTCGAATGTGGACGGTGAATTGGTCATCAGGGCTTACGACGATGCCGGTTACGGTGCTGCAGAATCGGTTTCCTTGCCGATCGGCGCAGGCGCGGCTATCAATGTGAATGCCAGTGACCTCGAGATGGGCAATGAAGACAAGGGCACTGTCGGAGCGTTCGGTCACGGCCAGGGAGACTGGTGGCTCGAAATCGAATCCGAGCTGGAACTGGAGGTGTTGGCTTACGTGCGCACCGATGACGGTTTCTTCACCAACGCTCACGATGTTGTTCCCGTGGACGACGACGGACATCGTGTCGTTTTCTTCAATCCCGGCAGCAACACCAATCAGGTCAGCAAGCTTCGAGTGGTCAACCTCGAAGCGTCCGAAACCGAGGTCGAGATTGTCGGCATCGACCGCAGTGCCGCGGAATCCGGCCCGGTTCGGATTGCCATACCCGCATTGGGCGCCCGAGTCGTGACCGCTGCGGAACTCGAGATGGGCGATGATCTTGAAGGACGATTGGGCGATGGGGCCGGGAAATGGCGTCTCGAGGTTCGCGCCGGCGGCAACGTGCTGGTCATGAGCCTGCTCGAAACCCCCACCGGCCATTTGGCGAATCTCTCGTCAATGCCATGAATTGCCTGACAGTTCGGCCGTTTGGACCAGGCGCCATTCGTCGCTGGTTATTGGGACTCCCACTGTCCATGAATAGCCTGACGGTTCGGCCGTTTGGGCGAGGGCTGGCATGGGCTTTCGTTGGCGAGCCGAAGAAACGGTCGACAGCAACTCGAGGCTATAGCCGTGCCGTTGGGTTCGGCGACTTCGCTCGCGGCGGCTCCGTCGAGTTGTCCGGCGTCAATCTGAAACTCGATAGACCGGCGGAACAGCGCCGGCGGGCTCAGAACCGATCGGGGCAATGCGGTGCGTGGCGCGTCGCGAACAGCGTGTCGGCCCGGCGGAGTGCTGCGACCTCGCCCTTTAGCATGCCGAGGGCGGCCAGTTCGCGAACTGAACGGCGGCCGGCGTAGAGCAGGGCGAGCGCCTTGACCGACAGCGCGATGTCCGGGTCGCCCTGGGCCACGCCGACTTCGCCGGTTCCATCGGAGACGGAAAGCCGCCAGTGGCCGACGTTCCAGGGGGCGATTCGATCCTCGGCGATGGCAAGCGTCAGTTCGCCCTCGGCATCCCAGCCACGTCCCGCAAGCGCCGTCGGCACATCGACGATGCGCAGCCACATGCCCTCGTGGTCGCGGGCGTTCAACATTCTCGGCTCGAGGAAAAACTCGAGGGCAGGGTCGTCCGCCGGCGCGTTGTTCCAGCGCACGCTGCCGACCAGGTCGTGTCGTTTCACGAAGCTCCACAGGGATCGGTAGGCGGCGGGCGTGAGCCAGGCGAGATCGCGAATCCGTATCTCCTGCGAACGACTGGGGTGATCGTGCGCGTCGTGGCGCAACGTGTAGACCATGTAGCCGTCCGGCGACCCGTCGCCGTCCCGGGACAGGGCGATGTGGACGGGACCCTCGGCGTCTTTTTCCTCGAAAGCGTTGTTGTGCCACAGCGGCCGCCCCCGGTGCAGATAGCACATGCGCTCGGCGATGAAACCGATGTAGATCTGCTTGACGAAGTCGTAGCCGCCGGCGATGTCGAGACGTTCCACCTCGCTCGTGCCGTCGTCCCCGTCGTGGAAATCGATGTCCGCGATGTCCAGATGGTAGTCGCGCATGACGGTGACCATGCTGTAGCCGTAACGTTGGTAAATGGCGGCCTGGGAAGCCCAGAGCGCGGCGACCCCCTGGCCCCGTTCGCGCATGTCGGCGAATGCCTTCCGGGTGATACGGCTCATGAGGCCGCGGCGGCGGTACTCGGGCAGGGTGCCCACGGTGGAGACGCCACCCATGGGCACGGCATTGCCGTTGGCGCGCATGGTGAAGGGGATGGTCGAGTAACTCGTGACGAGGCGAGGCCCGTCGAAGGCACACAACGACCACTCGGGGCGGTTCGACGACGTCACCGTGTTTTCCGGGCCATGGCCGAGCTTGCCGGCGTACACATAGCTGGTGAGGGTTCCGAGCTGGTCGAATTCCTCGGCTGTCGCAGGTCGGATTTCGATGCTCATGCTCTTGCGCCCTCGTGCTCCCGGGCAGACCTCAGACCGCCAGGGCCATGGCGTTGCGGCGCGGGTCGCCGCAGGCATGAGCCGTGCCGTCAGCCTCCATGAATATCCCTTCGAACGAGCCGTGGTGCCAGTTCCACGGGTTGACCACATCCCAGGCGATGCCACGTTTCGCGGCAGCCGTGCGCACCTTTTCGTCCAGGTCGACTTCGACCAGCAGCTTGCCCGGGCTGGTGTACGACCCGCCCCCGAAGCGCGGCCGGTTCACCGACTCGCCGATGGGAATGCCGAAATCGAGAATGTTCGTGGTGTTCTGCAGGATGTTCTGCAGCAGGCTCACGCTCGGCGAACCGGAAGCCAGCACCGGCCGTTTGCCGTCGAAGACGATGTTCGGGCACACGTACGCCGAGATCCGGTCGCCGGGGCCGGGCATCACCCGCATGTAGTGGGCGCCGGCCGCGACCACGGTGACGCCGCCGGCAAAGAGCCCGTTCGACCAGGGCAGCGACATGCAGGAGTGCAGGATGGTCGCGACGTTGCCCTTTGCGTCCACCGCGGTCACATGGTTGCTGCCTGCCGGGGGCGGCACGGGGCCGGCGTCCACTTTCTGATCCATCTGCATCAACTCGAAGCGCATGCGGGCGTATTCCTTGCTGAGGATCAGTTCCAGGGGCAGTTCGTGGGTCGCCGGGTCGTGCTGCTTGAAGCCGTCGAGATACACCTGGTTGGCGATGCGCGCCATGTGGAACAGCGATTCGGCGGATTCGGTGGGCGGGCCCAGCTTCTGCAGGTCGAGCAGTTCCACCATGTTGAGAATTTCGATGAGGTGCGACCCGCCATGGTCCGGCGGCGGCGAGCCGAGTACCCGGTAGCCGCGATAGCTGCCTTCGGCGGGCGGCTGCCAGCGGGCCTCGTACTGCTCCATGTCTTCCAGGGTCAGCACGCCGCCGGCGGCCTGCACGACATCGACGAGTTCCTGCGCGAATGCGCCCCGATAGAAGTAGTCGTTGCCTTCCTCCAAGAGCGCCGTCAGGGTGTCGGCGGCCCGTGCCTGCACCAGCAAATCGCCGGGGCGGGGCAGGGTGTTGTTGCGGGAAAAAACCTCCCGGCCCTGGGGTGTACGGCCGATCCTCGAGTACTCCGTGAAGATCTCGCCCCAGAGGAACGGGTGAATCTCGAAACCGTCCCGGGCATAGCCGATCGCCGCTTTCATGACGGTCTCCCTCGAGGCTTGCCCGTGGCGGGCATGGGCCGCCTCGAATCCGGCCCAGAATCCCGGTACGGCGACGCCGCGGCCATTGGCCAGGTCGGCGGGGGAGAACCCGTCGAGCGGCGCCGCAGGGCGCGCTGCGCTGCCGTTCACATAGGTGGTCTCGCCCGTTTCGGCATCGAAGTAAAGCTGCGACAGCACGCCGGTGATGCCCGTCATGTGGGGTTCCACCACGGTCTGGCAGACAGAGGTGGCGAGTGCCGCATCGGCCGCGTTGCCGCCGGCCTCGAGCACATCCACGCCGGCCCGGGTCGCCAGCGGATGGGAGCAGATGACCAGACCCTGCTTGCCGGAATCGGGAACCTTGCGCCCGAAATTGGCCAGTTCGAGCAGGCGGCGGCGCTCGTCGTCGGAGAGCAGTTGCACCTGGTCGGCGAAAACGAGTGCGGATTGCGGTGCCAGCGCGCCGGCTGCGGCGCCTGCCATTGCGGATTTGAGGAATGTCCGGCGGTTTCCGAACGGACGGCGGCTGGAAGTTGGCATCGTGACCCTCCCGGATGGCATTCGGCACGGATTTGATCAATCATGAGGGCATGTTGCAAGGGCGCCCGATCGCCGCATCTCATTCAAGGAACGTTTCAATGGTCGGAATCACCGGATACAACGCTTACATTCCAAGGCTTCGCCTGCAGCGCAGCGCCATTGCTGCGGCCCACGTCTGGAACGATCCGTCCTATGCCGGCAAGGGACGGGGCGAGCGGGCCATCTGCAGTTGGGACGAAGACGCCATCACCATGGGTGTGGAAGCGGCGCGGGGTCTGGCGGTCAACGGTCGGCCCGAGGGTCTGATGTTCGCGAGCACATCGGGCCCCTTCGCAGACCGGCAGCAGGCCGGCATCGTCGCGACCGCGCTTTCCCTGGAAGGCGATATCCGCACCCTTGACGTCACCTCGTCGCAACGCGCGGCCCTTGGCGCGCTGGCCCAGGCCTGTGCGTCGGTGCGGGCCGGCGCCCACGAGGTGTTGCTCGTCGCGTCCGAAAAGCGCCGGTCGATGGCAAGAAGCCCGGGCGAACTGGCCTGGGGCGACGGCGCTGTCGGCGTTTCAGTCGGTGCAGAGGATGTGCTGCTCGAACTCGTCGGTGGCTCCGTCGAGACGGTGGACTTTCTCGATCACTATCGCGGTGCGGGGCAGGAGTTCGACTACGACTGGGAAGAACGCTGGATTCGCGACGAGGGCCTCGCCAAGATCGTGCCGGCCACGGTGGCGCGTCTGCTGGAGAACACCGGCGTTTCCGCCGATGCCATTGCGCATTTCGTCTTGCCGAGCACCATTCGACGCGCTGCTCTGCAGACCGCCGGTCGCTGCGGCATTGCGGGCGATGCGGTGGTGGAGGATCTCGGCGGCAACCTCGGCGAGACCGGCACCGCGCATCCCCTGATCATGGCGCTCTACGCGCTGGAAACCCGCGTCGAGCCGGGCGATCTGTTGCTGGTGTGCAGCTTTGGCAACGGCTGCGAGGCGTTGTTGTTCAGGGCGACGGAGGCGGTTGCCGGTTACACGGCGCCGCAATCCGTGTCGGCCGCGCTCGCGGCACGCCAGCCGGAAGACAACTATTTCAAGTATCTCGCCTTCAACGACCTCGTTCGTATCGACGAAGGCAAGCGCGGCGAAGCGGCGGAGTTTCAGACATCGCTTTCCACGGTATACCGCCATCGGGACATGTTGCTCGGGCTCGTGGGCGGGCGTTGCACCCGCTGCGGCACCCTGCAGTTCCCGCGGAGCCGCGTCTGCGTCAATCCGCAATGCCGCGCCACCGACACCCAGGAGCCCTGGTCGTTCCGGGACGAGCCGGCCAGAATTGCCAGCTGGTCGGCGGACTATCTGGCGTTCACTCCCAATCCGCCGTCGCACTATGGCATGATTGACTTCGAGAACGGAGGTCGCCTCATGACCGATTTCACCGATGTCGACGTCGGTGAAATCGAGGTCGGCATGCAGGTGGAGATGCGGTTTCGCATCAAGTCGGTCGACCGGCAGCGAGGGCTGCCGAGGTATTTCTGGAAAGCGGTGCCCGTTCGCGCCGCCTGAAACGATCGTCCAGGAGGACATACCCGATGGCACAAGGCATCAAGGACAAGGTTGCGATTCTCGGCATGGGCTGCTCGAAATTCGGCGAACGCTGGGATGCGGGCGCGGAAGAACTGATCGTCGAGGCCTTCGAAGAGGCGCTCGACGATGCGGCCATAGACCGCAACGAGATCGACGCGGCCTGGCTTTCCACGGCGATGGACTTTGTCAACGTGGGGCGCAGCGGCCTGCCGCTCAGCGTTTCGCTGCGACTGCCCAACATTGCCGTGACGCGCGTGGAGAATTTCTGTGCTTCCGGCTCCGAGGCCTTTCGCGGCGCGGTCTACGCGGTGGCCTCCGGGGCGGCGGATATCGCCCTCGCGTTGGGCGTCGAGAAACTGAAGGATACCGGCTACGGTGGCCTTCCCGGGGGTAACGCCGGCACCTTGTCGCCATTGTGGACGGCAACCGGTTCGGCGCCCGGCAGCTTTGCGCAACTCGCCAGCGCCTACCGGGCAAAGCACGCCATCGACAAGGACGACCTGAAGCGTGCCATTGCGCATGTTTCCGTCAAGAGCCACGCCAACGGCACCAGGAACCCGAAGGCGCACCTGCGCCGGGCAATCTCCGAAGACGACGCCATCAACGCACCGATGATTGCCGAACCCCTGGGGCTGTTCGACTGTTGCGGCGTCAGCGACGGTGCGGCGGCTGCCATCGTCACCACGCCCGAGATCGCACGCCGTCTCGGCAAGGACAACATCGTCACCATCAAGGCATTGCAGCTCTCGCTCTCCAACGGCTCGGAATCGGGGCACAGCGCCTGGGACGGCAGCTATTTCCACACCACCCGCATCGCCGCCTCCAAGGCCTATGCGGAGGCGGGCATCAGGAAGCCCCGCGACGAAGTCAGCCTGTTCGAATGCCACGACTGCTTTTCCATCACCGAGTTCGTCACCACGGAAGACCTGCAGCTTTCGCCGGAGGGTGGCGCATTGAAGGACGTCATGGACGGCTTCTACGACGCGGATGGCGCCATTCCCTGCCAGATCGATGGCGGCCTGAAGTGCTTCGGGCACCCCATCGGCGCGTCCGGCATTCGCATGCTCTACGAGATGTACCTGCAGTTGCAGGGCCGCGCGGAGGAACGCCAACTCCCCAGCCCGAGCATCGGCCTGACCCACAATCTCGGCGGGGCCCCGAATCAGAACGTCGCCGCGGTGTGCATCGTCGGCGCGGCCTGACCGCATTCGAATCGGGCCAATCGCAGACCGGGTCCGCTTGACGGGCTGAATTGCCGCGCGCTGGTTCGCGTGCAGAATGGACGGCGTTCGTGCGCTTGCGCCATTCCGGCTTACCGATTGGCCAAGTCATTCGATTCCGGCTACTGTCGACCCATCGCCGCACGTGAATGCGGGGGTGCGGCCGAACGAGCGCACGCCGCCCTGCCGGTGCGGTACAGGTACAATCCGCAGGATGAATCTGCAGGAACCGGCATCCCCTCAGCCCGATCGGGAATCGACCCCGGTTGACCGCGGCTGGCGCGGCTATCTGCCGTTGCTGGGCGTTCTGGTGCGGTATCGGCCCGCCGACTTCAACCACGACCTGGTGGCCGGGCTGGTGGTCGCGGTGATCTCCGTGCCCAAGTCGATGGCCTATGCCTTTCTCGCCGGCCTGCCGCCCCAGGCCGGGCTCTATGCCTGCCTGGTGCCGATGTTCGCCTATACGGTGCTCGGTTCCTCGCGTCACCTGGTGGTCGGGCCGGTGGCCGTGGCGGCGCTGATGGTAGCCGCTGCCATCGGCCAGCACGCACCCGATTTCGCCGGGGGCCCCATGGCCGTGACCACGGTGATCTGCATCGAAGCGGGGATATTCCTGCTGGTGCTTCGGCTCACGCAAATGGGGGGCATCGTGCACCTCCTGAGCTACCCGGTGATCACCGGTTTCATCAACGCCGCCGCGGTGTTGATCATCCTCAGCCAATTGAACGGTTTTACCGGCATTGACAAGGAAGCGGGCGCCATCCCCATCGCGGCGCTCTGGGGCCTGATAACGAACATCGGATCCCTCAACCCGGCAACGCTGTCGATCGCCATCGGCAGCCTCGCCCTGATCTGGGCGGCACGTCGCCATGGCGACCGGCTTCTGGCGCGAATCTGGCCGGTGCTGCGGGATTCTGCAGCGGTCTCGAGGGCCGGGCCGCTGCTGGTGCTGTTGTTCGCCACCCTGGTGGTGGCCCTGTTCGACCTGGACCTGAACTTCGGGGTGGACACGGCCGGCCACATTCCCGGCGGTCTGCCTGAACTCACGCTGCCGCCGCTCGATCCTCTGATGTGGCTGCAGGTCATGCCGTCCGCGGCCATGATCGCGGCAGTGGTCTATGTGGAGAGCTACACCATCGCCTCCTCCCTGGCCGTGCGCGAGCGTGCCCGGCTGGACAACCCCCAGGAACTCCTGGCGCTCGGTGCGGCCAACCTTGCCGCCGGATTCTCCGGAGCCACGCCGGTGGCCGGCAGCTTTTCGGGCAGCAGCGTCAACTACCAGTCGGGCGCCCGCACGCCGGTCAGTTCGCTCATCTGCGTGCTGGCGATACTGGCGGTGCTGATGGTGGCCACACCGCTCTTCAAGGACCTGCCCCAGGCCACCCTTGCGGCCATCGTCATCGTTTCCGTGGTGGGCCTGATCGACCTCCGGTCGGTGTATCGTCACTGGCGGGTCTACCGGGAAGACGGCGTCACCGAACTGGTGACCTTCGTCACCGTGCTCGCCTTCGGCGTGGAGGGTGGGCTGATTGCCGGCGTGCTGCTGTCGATCGCATTTTTCGTGCGCCGCTCGAGCCGCGCCCAGGTGACCCTGGTGGGGCGCGTCGGCGAATCGGACAGCTTTCGCGCCGTGCGGCGGCACGATGCGGAAACCCGCGAGCACGTCGCGGCCGTCCGCGTCGACGAGAACATCTTTTTCGCCAACGCCAACAACATCGAGACCCGTATCCTGCGTATCGTCGCCCGTCGGCCACAGACCGATCACGTCGTGCTGGTGTGCAGCGCGATCAACGTCATCGACGTGAGCGGTATCGAGATGCTGACTCGGCTGAACGATTCGCTGCAACAGCAGGGCATCGACTTGCATCTTTCCGATGTCAAGCATTCGGTGCTCGATCAGCTCGAGCGCTCCAGGTTGATGGCCGAACTGACCGGACGCCTGTTCTTCAGCACTGCCGAAGCCATGCACTCGCTGGAGGTCGCGGCGGCGGGCGGGGAAGCGGTACCCGACGAAGAGGACGCGGCGCATCCGAACCGAACTGCTTAGCCGCAACATCGCCATTCTTGCCGTTGCCCAGGCGGTTGCGGTGACGGGCGGCACCGTCCTGATCACGCTCGGCGGTATCGTCGGACGCGAATTTGCGTCGGTACCCGCGCTTGCCACACTGCCCGTGTCGCTGCTCGTGGTCGGTACCGCGGCCGCCACCGTGTTCGCGAGCTGGACAATGGCCCGCATCGGGCGGTCGCGCGGATTTGCCTGTGGCGCCGCCATCGGCATTGGCGGGGCCTGCTGTGCCATGGTGGCGCTTGCGCGTGAGAGCTTTGCGCTCTTCTGCTGCGCGGCGTTGCTGATGGGCGCTGCCAACGCCTTTGCACAGCAATACCGTTTCGCAGCGGCGGAAAGTGTCAGCGCCGGTTCGGCGGGTCTTGCCGTGTCGATCACGCTGGCCGGATCCCTCATCGGCGCGGTGCTCGGGCCCGAACTCGCCTCGCGCGGGGAGTTCTGGGTCGCGAGCGCCCGCTTTTCCGGTACCTTCCTGGCGCTTGCGGGCTGTTACCTGTTTGCCGGCGTTCTGTTGTTGGGGTTGAACACGCCATCGATACCGATGTCGGTGGCGGCAACGGCGGGCGCCCGGCCGTTGCGGCAACTGGTTCGCAACCGGACCTTCGTCGTCGCCCTCCTCGGCGGCGCGGCGGCCTATGGCGTGATGAACTTTGTCAGCACCGCGGCGCCGCTGGCCATGCACATCGTCGATGGCCACTCCGTGGCCGATACGGCATTGGTCATTCAGGCGGCCGCGCTCGGCATGTACGCCCCGTCACTGGTCACCGGGCTGCTCATGGCGCGGTTCGGAGTCAGGCCCGTCATGCTGGCCGGTGCGACGATCCTGGGCCTGTCGATGGTTGCCGCTTTTGCGGGCCGCGAGCTTGTCCATTACGGGGCATCGATGCTGGCGCTGGGGGTCGGCTGGAACTTTCTGTTCGTCGGCGGAACGACCCTGCTCGGCACCGCTCACCGGCCGGAAGAACGGTTTCGAGCCCAGGCGTTCAACGATTTCACGGTATTCGGCCTCTCCGCCGCCGGCTCGCTCGCAGCCGGCATCGTCATGCAGCATCATGGCTGGAACACCGTTTTGTGGGCGTCGGTTCCGGCCATAGCCCTGGTCCTGGTCGTGCTCGACTGGGACCGAAGACGCTCCCGTTGAGAGGGAGGCGATGCCCGGGTTGAATTTGCCTGGGCGATGGGGTTCCATCCGCGGCCAGTTTGCAGGAAGCGGAAACCGGCTGCGGTCGAAGGGGCGGACCCCCAAACGGCCGGATGGCCGCAAGGAGAAGTGCGCGATGGGCGAAATCCAACTGTTCGACATCGAAACCCTCAAATCGCCGCACGCGACGTACAAACGGCTGCGCGACGAAGCGCCGGTCTATTTCGCCGAAGAATTGGGTGTGCACGTGGTCACGCGCTACGATCTGCTTCGCGAGGCCCTGCGCGACCCGGAAACCTACTCCAACCAGTTCGGCGACTTTCTGCGGGAACCCCAGCGGCGGCGTCTGGAAACGGCAGCACCGGAAACCAGAGCGGCCATTGCGGAAATCTCGAGCCGGCTTGTCGTCGAACCGCCGACCATGCTGACCCTGGACCGCCCGGAACACACCAGCTACCGCACGCTGGTCAACGAACTTTTCACCGGCTCGCGCATAAAGCGGGCCGAGGGGGACGTGCAGCAGGTCATCGACGACACCATCGACTCGTTCTCGGGTACGACCGCCATCGAATTCGTCGCGCAGTTCGCGATGCCCATTCCGCTCAGGATCATCGGCGACCGGCTTGGCGTACCTGATGAAGACCGAGACCTCTTCGACCGTTGCGCCGGCAACGCGGCCGACAGCCTGCGGCTCAACTTCCATGACGACGAGGAGACGATTCGCCGGATGCAGCTCGAAGTGGACCTCCAGCGCCTGATGCTGCGGATTTACGACGATCGATGCAGAGCACCCCGGGACGACATGATTTCCGTCCTGGCCGTTTCCCGCCTGCAACCCGAGAATCGACCGCTGACCCAGGGGGAGGTATTGAGCATCCTGCGCCAGTTTCTGGTTGCCGGCCACGAAACCACGAGCAGCGCCTTCGGTTGGGGCATGCTGGCGCTCTGCGAGCGTCCGGAATTGCAGCGCGAACTGCGAAAGCAACCCGAGAAGGTGCGCACATTCGTCGAAGAGATTTTGCGCCGGGAATCGCCCGTGCAGGGCCTGCCCAGGGTGGTGACGCGGGATACGGAACTCGGCGGCCATGCCCTCGAAGCCGGCGATGTTCTGATGCTCCGCTACGGGGCCGCCAATCGCGACGAACGGGCCTTCGACAATCCCGACGAGGTGGACCTCGAGCGGCCGAAGGCAGGCACCCAGATGGCGTTCGGCTCCGGGGTTCACCACTGCATCGGCGCGCCCCTGGCCCGTCAGGAGTTGAACCTGGGGTTTGCTGCGCTGCTCGCGCGCGCCGGCAACTTCAGGCTCGACCCGGACAAGCCGCCGCCAGAGGCCGAACCCAGCTTCGTGTTGCGCAATCTTGCACACCTGCACATCCGGCTCGATTGGTTGTAGCCCACCGCTCTGACATACTGGCGTGCTTTTCAAACCCGTTCCGGAGACCTCGAATGGCAATCAGTCCATCCAACACCGAAGAGTTGCTGGTCGACCAGCAGGGCCGTGTTCTCGTCCTGACGCTGAATCGGCCGGACCGCCTGAACGCCATCAGCGGCGAGATGCTCGAAGAACTGTCCGCCAAGCTGGTGGAGGCCAACAAGGACCCCGACATACGCTGCATCGTCCTGACAGGGGCGGGACGCGGATTCTGCGCGGGTCTCGACCTGGTTGCGGTCGGCGAAGGCGGCATCGGCGGCTCTGACACGGGACGGAACCGGCCACGGCAACTGTTCGACTTGCGCGATGCGCCCGTGAACGTCATGTGGAACATCGATACCCCGGTGATTTGTGCGATCAACGGCGCCGCGGCGGGTTACGGGATGGATCTGACCCTGCTCGCGGACATTCGCATCGCGGCGACATCCGCGAAGATGGCGGCAGTGACCGCCAGGCGCAACGTGGTCCCCGAGAGTGGCGGTACCTGGCTGCTGCCGCGCCTCGTCGGCTGGGCCAAGGCCGCTGAGCTGTATTACCGCGCCCGCACCGTGCGTGCCGAGGAAGCGCTGCAAATGGGCCTGGTCAATACGGTGGTCCCCGACGACGAACTCATGCCGACAGCGCTCGAGTGGGCAGGCGAGATCGCCGACAACGCACCCCTGGCCGTGCAGACCACCAAGCGCATGATGCGCATGGGTCTCGAAGAGTCCTACGACACGGCTGTCGACCACCTCATGGTTCACCTGGGCGGCATGTTCGCGAGCGAAGATTTCCAGGAGGGCGTGCGGGCGTTTCTGGAAAGGCGCAAACCGGAATTTACGGGGCGCTGATACCGATACTCGGCAAACCGTCGCGACGCTGCGCACGCTCGCCCGCTGGACCTGGCGGGCGAAATGCCACCTTCGGCGTTGCTTGACATATCGCCAAAGAGCAACGAGATTGCGGCGTCCTCCGGGAGCCCTGCCGACGACAGGAACACAGATGCACTTGCCCGACCCGCTTCGTCCGCCAGCCCGAATCCGTCACCAGCTTTCGTCGCGAGGGCGTCGACGTTTCGTCGCTGAAGCAGGGCGAGTGCGTCGGCGTTCGCGGCAGAAAGTTGGTGTCGGATGCGGGCTGGTTTTGCTTGCGGTTGCCCTCCTGGGCGGCTGCGCATCGAATCTGCCGTTGAACGCGTTCCGCGAGGACAGCACGGCCTGTTACGACCGCGCGCGCCAACCCCAGACGGCCGTGGTCGATGCGCACCTGCACTTCCGCCCGTTCGGCGGGCCGGCGTTGCCGTTCGAGGAAGTGGTTTCCTACCTCGAACGCAGCGGCGTCCGCTTTGTCACGATCATGGGGATCGGGCAGACATTGCCGGTGAACGCTTCCTGCACCTACTACCTGAACTGCCCCGGCACACCGGTGGCGCCGTCGCTGAAGAACGATTTCGCCAATGCTGCCGCCTTCGTCTCGAAGTCACGCCCCGACCTGCACATGGTGCCCTCGATGACGTTCTCGGACCTGTCGCGGCCCGATTCGGTGCTCCGGGGCATGCAATTGCTCGACAGCGAGTACCCGGGGGTCTTTCACTGGATGGGGGAGGTAAACCTGGTCAAGCAGGCGCTGTTCGCCAACGGGCACGAGCCGGTCGGTGCAAAGGCAATTGCCGGATGGAGCGCGTTCATGGAGGTGCTGCGGGAGAGGCAGATCCCCCTGGCGATCCATTCGGATCTCGGCAACGACCTGAATCCCACCGCCTATCTGCCCCTGTTCGAAGAGATGCTCGATGCCTACGCGGACAACGCCATAGTCTGGATGCACATGGGCCTCTCCCGTGAACTGGTCCGCATGGACCCGCAGCAGCACATCGGGATACTGAAATCGTTGCTCGACCGCTATCCGCGGCTGATGCTCGACCTGTCCTGGCGGGTGATCGACGAAAACTATTTCACCGAGGCCGACAGCCGGGCCCATTACGTCGCGTTCCTGAACGAGTACTCGGATCGCGTACTGCCGGGTACCGATTTTGTGGCGTCGGGCCGCCAGACGGTCGAGAAATACCAGGATGACCTGGCGGTGACCAGCCGCATCTACCGGTATCTGGACGACCGTGCGTTCCGGAACATCGCGCTCGGCCAGAACTACTTCGACCTGCTCCGCCTGGATTACCGGGCGCCGCCGATTTGCAATCGCGGCTCCTGACACGGGTTCGGCCAGGTGAGCGATGCCGTCTTCATCGTCGACTACGACGCCGGCAACCTGCGAAGCGTGCAGCGAGCCTGTGCGGAAGTGGGCGTGGGCGCCGTCATCGGCAACGAACCGGCCCGCCTGCTCGATGCCGAACGCGTGATATTTCCGGGTGTCGGCGCCGCCGGCAGCGCCATGCGCAGCCTGCGCGAGGCGGGGTTGGATGCGGCACTCATTGCTGCGGTCGAGGCGGGCAAGCCGGTGCTGGGAATCTGCCTGGGCCTGCAGATCTCCTTGCAGCACTCCGAAGAGCAGGATACTGCCACCCTGGGCATCGTCCCCGGCAGGGTACGCCGGTTCCGATTCCACCGCCCCGAATTGAAGATTCCGCACATGGGATGGAATGAAGTGCGGCCGGTCAGGCCACACCCGCTGCTCGAAGGCATCGAGCCCGGTGACGAGTTCTACTTCGTGCATGGTTACTACCCGGCACCGGCGCGCAGCGAAGATGTTTGCGCGGTGACCGTCTACGAGTCGGAGTTCGCCTCTGCAGTGGGTTCCGGCAGCTACTTCGCCACCCAGTTCCACCCGGAAAAGAGCGGCCGCGTCGGCTTGCGGCTGCTGGAAAAATTCACCCGCTGGAACGGGGCGCCGTGCTGAGCAAACGCCTGATCGCCTGCCTGGATGTGCGCGACGGCAAACTGGCCAAGAGCGTGCGATTCGTGAACACCCGGGACATTGGCGACCCGGTCGAAAAGGCCCGGGAATACTACGCCGACGGCCTCGACGAGCTGGTCTTCTACGACATCACCGCGTCGAGCGACAACCGGTCGATCATGCTCGATGTGGTTGAGGCCGTTGCCCGGGAAGTATTCATTCCCCTTTCAGTGGGCGGCGGGGTGCGATCGGTGGCAGACGCCACGGACCTGCGGCTTGCAGGCGCCGAGAAGATCAACGTCAACACCGCCGCCGTAAGAAGGCCGGCGCTCATCGCGGAATGTGCCGAGGCCATCGGCGACCAGAACGTCGTGCTGTCCATGGACATACGGCGTATCGACGGCGACGAACGGTTGCCCTCAGGATACGAGATCGTCATCGACGGCGGCCGCACACCCATGGGCATCGATGCGCTCGATTGGGCTCTCGAGGGCGAGCGCCTCGGCGCCGGCGAACTGGTGGTCAACTCCATCGATGCCGACGGCACCCGGGACGGCTACGAACTGCAGCTCACTGCGATGCTTGCCGGCGCCGTTCGCATCCCGGTCATCGCCTCCGGCGGCGCCGGCGAGCCTGCGCATCTTCGCGACGTGTTGACGGAAGGCCGTGCGGACGCCGCCCTGGTGGCTTCCATGGTGCACTACGGCGATTATTCGGTCAGCGAACTGAAGCGCTACCTGCACGGCCAGGGCGTAAAGATGCGCATGTCCTGGTGAACAGAAATTGGAAGCGTGCTCCATGAAAGCCATCGTAATCGAGAACCGGAAGCTGCTCTGGCGGCAAGCCAGGGAACCCGAAGTGACCGCCGGCACGGTCAAGATCGCCGTCAGGGCCAGTGCCGTAAATCGGGCCGACCTGATGCAGGCCATGGGCCGCTATCCGCCGCCGGAGGGCGCGAGCGACGTGCCGGGCCTGGAGTGCTCGGGCGAGGTCGTCGAAGTCGGCGACGGGGTCAAACGGGTGAAACCGGGCGATGCCGTCTGCGCCCTGCTTGCGGGCGGCGGTTACGCGGAAACGGTGGTTGCCCCGGCAGGCCAGGTGTTGCGCATTCCCAGGGGGCTCGGTCTGCTCGAATCCGCCGCGTTACCCGAAGTGTTTGCGACGGCGTACCTCAACCTGTACGGCGAAGCTGCCCTGGCGACGGCAGAGCGCGTGCTGCTTCATGCCGGCGCCAGCGGTGTGGGTACGGCAGCGATTCAATTGTGCGTGCAAAGCCACAACCCCTGTTTCGTCACCGTGGGCGGCCAGGCGAAGCTCGACCGGTGCCTGGCCCTCGGCGCCGCGGGAGGCGCCAACAGACACGAAACGTCCTTTGCCGAGAAAACGGGGGAGTGGACCGACGGCGAGGGGTTCGACGTCATACTCGACCCGGTGGGCGCGGGTTACCTGGCCGACAATCTCGCGAGCCTCGGGGTGGACGGCCGCCTCGTGTCGATCGGGCTGATGGGCGGAACGCAAGCCGAGTTAAACCTTGGCCTGCTGCTCAGGAAGCGGTTGCGCATCATCGGCTCGACGCTCAGGGCGCGCAGCATTGCCGCCAAGTCGGCGGTCATGGACGGCCTCGAGCGCGATGTCTGGCCGAAGATCGAGAAGGGCGCGATTCAACCCATCGTCGAAACGGTCGTACCGATGCCCGAGGCACAACGCGCCCATGAACTGGTGGCGGGCAACACCACGGTCGGGAAGGTTCTGCTGGAACTTTGATCGTGGCGGGCGTTCTCGTCAGGAGAACAACTTCCAGAGGATCGCGACGGTAAAGGCCAGGTTGAAGCCGAGCATCCACGAGTGCAGGCGTTGACCGGCCTTCAATTCCTGAATGTCGCTGTCTGCGGCAACATTCCGGGCCGCCAGCGCGGCTGCCGCCTCATGGGCCTTGTCTTCCGGTACGCCGGCAGCTCGAAACGCCTTGAACACTTCAGAGATAACCATGGTCATCGGTGCATTATAGGTCGATGTGGGCGTCTGCGAATACCGAGAGCAACCCCGATTCACGTAGGAAATTGCCGACAAATTCAGTTTAAACCAGTGAGTCCAATTGTGCTTGCAGCGCCTCGAGGGCGGCCTGCGCATCGGTGGCCCGGGTGCGCTCCTTCTCGACGATTGCCGGCGGGGCGTTCTGCACGAACTTCTCGTTGCCGAGTTTTCCTTCCACCCGTTTCAGTTCGCTGCGCTTGCGCTCGATTTCCTTGGCGATGCGTGCCCGCTCGGCCTCGATGTCGATCAGGCCGGCAAGGGGCACCATGACCTTGAGATCGCCCACCAGGCCGAGCGCATTGGCCGGCGCCGCCTCGGTTTCCGGCAGCCAGTCGATCGAGCGTATCTTTGCCAGGCGCTTTAGCAGGCTGCTCGAGGTGGCTGCCATTTCGCGGTCGCGCGGCTCGCCCCCCTGGAACAGCACATCGATTTCCTGGCCCGGCTTGATGCCTGCTTCGCCGCGGATGTTCCGCAGGGCTGCGACCACGCCTTTCAGCCAGTCGATTGCCGCTTCCGCCTCGGGGTCCTTGGGCAGGTCGCTGCTCCGGGGGAAGGGTTCCAGCATGATGCTCGGCCCCTCGTTGCCGAGGAGCGGAGCCACATCGCGCCAGATGGATTCCGTGATGAAGGGCAGGATGGGATGCGCTGCCCTGAGCAGCAGGTCGAGCACGGTCACCAGGGTGTGACGGGCGCCGGTCTGCCGTTGCGCGCTGGCGCTTTCGTCCCAGAGCAGGGGTTTGCTCAGTTCCAGGTACCAGTCGCAGTATTCGTGCCAGGCGAATTCGTAGAGGGCGTTGGCGTACAGATCGAACCGGTAGGTTTCCACCGCCTGGCGGCAGTCCTCGATCAGGCGATTCGACCGCGACAGGATCCAACGATCGGCCAGCCCGGGTTCCCGAGGGCCGTCCAGGGGATGCTCCCGCACATTCATCAGCACGAACCGGGCGGCATTCCACAGCTTGTTGCAGAAGTTGCGATACCCCTCGGTGCGGTTCAGGTCGAAGCGCACGTCGCGGCCGGTGGAGGCGAGCGCGCAGAAGGTGAATCGAAGGGCGTCCGTGCCGAACGATGGAATGCCGTTCGGGAAGTCCTTGCGGGTGTCCTTCTCGATTCGGGGCGCCATCTGTGGCTGGGTGAGGTTGCCCGTGCGTTTGCGCACCAGTTCCTCCAGCCCGATGCCGTCGATCATGTCCAGCGGGTCGAGGCCGTTGCCCTTGGTCTTGGCCATCTTGCGGCCTTCGGCATCGCGCACCAGCCCGTGGATGTAGACCTTGCGGAACGGCACGTCTCCCATGAACTTCAGGGTCATCATGATCATGCGGGTGACCCAGAAGAAGATGATGTCGTGGCCCGTTACCAGCACGTCCGTGGGATGAAATCGCTCGAGGTCCGGCGTCCGCTCGGGCCAGCCGAGGGTGGCGAAGGTCCAGAGCGCGGAGGAGAACCAGGTGTCGAGTACGTCGTCGTCCCGGGTCAGCTCGACATCGTCGTCGAGGCTTCCCTTGCGGCGTGCTTCCGCCTCGGTGCGGCCGACGAAGATGTTGCCGTCACTGTCGTACCAGGCGGGAATGCGGTGGCCCCACCAGAGCTGCCGGCTGATGCACCAGTCCTGGATGTCGCGCATCCAGGCGAAGTAGACGTTGGCGTACTGGTTGGGCACGAACTCGATATCGCCGTTCTCGACGGCAGCCACTGCGGGTTCGGCCAGGGGCGCGATCTTCACGAACCACTGGTCGGTGAGCCAGGGTTCGATGACGGCCTCGGAGCGGTCGCCCCGGGGAACGGTCAGCCGGTGGGGTTCGACCCGGTCGAGTAACCCGAGTTCCTCCAGGTCGGCAACGATTCGCCGACGCGCCTCGAAACGGTCGAGGCCCCGGTAGGCACCGGGCGCGTTGTCGTTGATTGCCGCCCGGGCCGTGAAGATGTTGATCGACGGCAGGTCGTGCCGCGCGGCCACCTGGTTGTCGTTGAAGTCGTGGGCCGGGGTGATCTTGACGCAACCGGTGCCGAACTGCGGGTCGACGTAATTGTCGGCGACGATGGGAAGGTCCCGGTCGACCAGGGGCAGCCTGGCGGTCTTGCCGACGAGGTGCCGGTACCGTTCGTCGTCCGGATGCACCGCCAGAGCCGTGTCGCCGAGCATGGTCTCCGGCCGGGTGGTAGCAACCACCAGATAGTCCTTGCCGTCGATCGTTGCGGCGCCGTTCGACAGCGGGTAGCGAAAGTGCCACAAATGGCCGTCTTCCTCGCGGTTCTCGATCTCGAGATCGGAGATGGCGGTGGCCAGTTCCGGGTCCCAGTTGACCAGTCGCTTGCCGCGGTAGATGAGCCCCTCGTCGTAGAGGCGTACGAACACCTCGAGGACGGCGTTGGCGAACCCTTCGTCCAGGGTGAAGCGATTACGGGACCAGTCCACGGACGAACCCATGCGCCGCAGTTGCCGCGAGATGTTGCCCCCCGAGCGTTCCTTCCATTGCCACACGCGCTCGACGAAGGCGTCGCGCCCGATTTCCCGACGGGTTCTGCCTTCGGCGTTCAACTGGCGTTCCACCAGCATCTGGGTGGAGATGCCGGCGTGGTCCGTGCCCATCTGCCAGAGCGTGCGCCGGCCGTTCATGCGGTGATAGCGGATGAGGGCGTCCATCAGCGTGTGCTGAAACGCGTGCCCCATGTGCAGGCTGCCGGTGACGTTGGGCGGCGGAATGGCGATGCAGTAGCTGTCGCCGTCGCCGGCCGGCGCGAAGTAGCCGGCGGATTCCCAGGCTTCGTACAGTTCGCGCTCTATGGCATGGGGGTCGAAACTGCGCTCCACGTCAGCGCACTTCCCAATCGTCCAGTTCGTGGTGGAACAACGGGTACCCGCGGTCGCGGTAGTACTTGTATCGCGTCCGGCCACTGGCGCGCTTCTCGCCGACGACGATTTCGGCAACTCGGTCGAAGCGGCCCGGGAATGCGGGCACATCGTCCGCCAGGTTGATGAGCAACCCGTCGGTCGGCAAGCGGTCCGCCGCGTCCCCCCGCCGGCCGACAACCACGGGAGCGCCATCGGCTTCCGGGGTGCCGAGCAGACCATGGGGAATCAGGCGGTCGGGCGGGTAAGCCCACAACAGTTCGTCCACCTCACCGGCCTGGGCTTCGGTTGCGGCGTGCAGGTAGGTTTGCTGGCCCTGCTGCATGGCCCTGGCGGCAAGTCGGCAGGCGAAGCGGTGCAGGGCCGTCTGCTCCACATCCTGAAGGACATAGAAGTCCACCCGCGTCACGCGGCGGCGTCCAGCAGGTATTTGAACAGGAGGGCGACGGGACGGCCGGTGGCGCCGCTGCGCGCGGGGCCCCCGAATGCACTGCCGGCCACGTCGAGGTGCGCCCAGGAGTAATCCTCGGCAAATCGCGACAGGAAGCAGGCAGCGACGATGCTGCCGCCGCCGCTGCCGCCGACGTTGGTCATGTCGGCAAACTTGCTTTCGAGGCCGGATTGGTATTCCGGCCACAACGGCATCTGCCAGGCGCGGTCGCCGGTCCATTCGCCGGCATCGACCAGGGCTTTGGCCAGGGCATCGTCGTTGGCGTACACGGCGCTGGCATGGTGCCCGAGCGCGGTAATGCAGGCGCCGGTGAGCGTTGCCACATCGATGACCGTCTTCGGCTTGTAACGGCCCGCATACGACAGTGCGTCGCACAGTACCAACCGGCCTTCGGCGTCCGTGTTCAGTATTTCCACGGTCTTTCCCGAATGGGTCGTGACGATGTCGCTTGGCCGTGTCGCGTTACCGTTGGGCATGTTCTCCGCGGCTGCCAGAACCGTCACGAGGTTCAGCGACAGTTTTGCGTCGATCGCAGCCCGTGCCGCACCGAGTACCGAAGCAGCGCCGCACATGTCGAACTTCATCTCGATCATGGCTTGCGGCGACTTCATGCTGATGCCGCCGGTGTCGAAGGTGATGCCCTTGCCGATCAGGGCGATCGGCGGTTCCTTGGCCTTTCCGCCTTTGTAATTGACGACAATCATGCGGCCCGGCTTGGCGCTGCCCCGGCTGACAGCCATGAATGCGCCCATGCCGAGTTCCGTCATGCGGCGCTCGTCGAGCGAGCTCACCGAGACGTTCGAGGCCTTGCCGAGCTTGCGGGCTTCCTTCAGCAGATAGTTGGGGTCGCAGACGTTGGGTGGCTCATTGCCGAGGTTGCGGGCGAGTTCCAGCCCCCGTTGCAGCGCCTGCCCTTCCCGTACCGCCCGGGCGACATTCGCCCGGTTTCGGGCATCGGCCTGCACCTGGATGCGTGTCAGGTTCGAGCCATCGGCCTTGGATTTGTGCTGCTGAAACCGGTAGAGGGCGAGAGACATTTCGTAACAACCGGTGAACGCCCGCCAGTACGGCTCACGGTTCGTCACCCGGACAGGAACCAGCCCCCACACGGCATTGCGCGCACCGGATGCCGCAAGCGCCGCCAGGTCTTTCGCGGTGCTGCGTGCGATCTTCCTGAATTCCGGTGGCTCTACCTCCCCATCGGCGCCCCCGGCGACCAGGATGCGTTTGACCGGAGATTTGCCGGGCAGCCGGACCACCAGGTTGGTGCCGGCCTTGTTGCCGAAATCCTGGATGGCGGTGTCGAAGAGGCTGCCGGCGCCAAGTTCCCTTGCCGTTTTCGCTGCCGTCCCGAGGTCACAGACGAGGCAATGGGTCGCGGTGGTCAGGCTGCTGGTTTTTGTCGAATACTTCATAATCGAGCCGCTCAAGGTAACCGGCGATTCTAAGGCATGGTCGCTGCAAGGTATATCAACCGGGAACTGCTCCTGGTATTCGCCGTGACTGCCCTCGTTCTGCTGGTGGTGGCCGTGGGCGGCCGCTTCATCGGCTATCTGCAGGACGCCGCCACGGGCAAGTATGCGGCCGAGGGGCTCCTCGACATGCTGAAGCTGCGCATGCCGGGATTCCTGCAGCTTCTGCTGCCGTTCGCGTTCTACATCGCGGTGCTTCTGACCTTTTCCCGGCTGCACGCCGACCGGGAGATGGCGGTGCTGCAATGCGGGGGCTCGAGCCCGGAACGATTGCTCAAGTGGATTGCAGCACCTGTGGCGGTCGCGGTCGGCGTGACGGCCTGGTTGTCGCTGCAGGTCACCCCGGCCAGCAACGCCGCCCTTGCCGCACTGCTGACGGAACAGCGCGCCCGAACCGCGTTCGAGGCGGTGACCCCGGGCTCGTTCAATGTCTTCGACCGGGACAGCCGCGTTGTCTATGCCGCCTCGGTGAGCCGCGACCGGAGGACACTGGGCGATGTGTTCATGTCCGATTACCGCGACGGCCAACCGGTGGCCACGGTCTGGGCGAGCGAGGGCAGACAGTATCTCGACGAACAGACGGGCAGCCGGTTTCTGGTGTTGATCGACGGCCGGCGCTACGTCGGCAGCAGCGGAGCGAAGAACTACCGGGTCACCCGATTCGAGACCCTGAGTCAACGCATCGCGGAAGACCGGCGGCCTCCCCGGCGGATCGACGAGGATGCGTTGCCCACTACCGTGCTGTGGGAACGGGGCGGCGCCGCGAACATGGCGGAACTGCACTGGCGGGTGGGACTGCCCGTGTTCTGCCTGGTCAGTACGCTGATGGCAATCGGGTTTGCGCGTGCGAAGCCACGGCAGGGGCGATTCGCCCGGGTGGTGCCCGCGATACTGGCCTTGCTTGCCTATTACGTTGCGCTGGTCGTCAACCAGAACGCGCTGGCGGCAGGCGTCGTGCCGACTCCGGTGGGGCTGTGGCCGGCGCACGCCCTGTTCTACGTGGCCGGGGCGGTTCTTTTCGCCCGCTCCGGCAAGCCGGTCGCAGCCTGATCGATGAATCGAGTTCGCGACCGAGAGCTTCTACTGGCCTGTCGCAACCAGACGAACTCGGTCTGTAGTTTGGATACCCGAACCCGCATTGATGGGTTTTCTTTGGATGCCGTCCGCAATCGATCGATTCGCGTTGTGAGAATCGCGCTGCGAATCCCGTTTCAGCCTTCCGAATTGACTGAATCCGATACACCCCTGGCTGGTCATGCCAGCGCAACGCTTCAGTTGGCGGCAGCATCGTGCCCGGCATGAAACGGTTCGACCGCTACCTGTGCGTGACGGTGCTGCTCGCCACGGGCGCCGTGTTCCTGGCGTTCATGGGCCTGATTGCGGTCTTCGCACTGATCGAGGAGGCCGGCGGGCGGAAACCGGGGTATTCGCTGACCGATGCCCTGTTATACGTCGCATTGACCCTGCCACGGCGGAGCTACGAATTGCTGCCCTATGCCATGTTTCTCGGCAGCCTCGTTGGCCTCGGCTATCTCGCGAGCCGCTGGGAACTGGCGACGCTGCGCGCGGCCGGCGTTTCGGTGTATCGAATGTGCGCCGGATTGACCTGGGCGGTGCTGGGGCTGGCCCTTGCCGGCGCCCTGGTGGGCGAATGGGTTGCGCCGGAAGCCGAGTCGCAGGCGGAAGCTCGCAAGGCCCGGGCACTCGAGGCAAGCGACGCGATATCCATTGGCGGCTGGTACCGCGAGGGCCCCTTGTACATGCGCGTAGACGCCCTGTCCCCGAATGGCGGTCTGATCGGTGTGCGGCAATACAGGCTGGACGAGTCCGGTGCACTTGAGTGGGTGCGGGAGGCGGCGGGCGGCTCCTACGTCGATGGCGAGGTTCCGCATTGGATGCTGCGCGATGTCGTGGAAACGCAAATCGGCGACGGTGGTACGACCATCGAGCGATCGGCGGAAGTGCGCTGGTTGGGCAATGTCGACCCTCGGCTCTTGAGCGAACGGGCTCTGGTGGATCCGAGGCGGCTGTCCATCGGCAATCTGAGCTATCGAATCGACTACATGGAGCGGGAAGGCCTCGATGCCACGGCGTATCGCCTCGCGTTCTGGAGCAAGTGTCTGCAGCCGGTTGCCATGTTGGGCCTGGTGCTGCTGGCGTTGGCATTCGTGATCGGGCCGTTGCGCACTACCGGCATGGGCATGCGCATCAGTGCCGGTATCGTCGTCGGGCTCTCGTTCAAGTATCTGCAGGACCTGTTTGCGCCCATGAGTCAGGTGTATGGGCTCGACGCCTCGATAGCCGTGGCGTTGCCGATCGCCGCCTGCTGGCTGGCCGGGTTCTGGGGTCTGCGCCGGGTTTCGTAGCCCGCATCCTGCTCGCGCTTCCTGCTGCGGACGCCGATGCACTCGCGACGAAACGTCGACACCCTCGCGACGCAAGCTGGTGACGGATGCGGACGTCGCACCGAACGTTTTTCAGGTCGCGCTGTAAAGGACGCGGCTGTCGCTCCAAAGATCGGGCCAGGTTCTGCTCTGCCGGTCGAAGAGCGCCCACCAGTAGCCGACGCCCAATGCGCCCAGGGAGATTGCCGCGGCGAAGAACCGCACCGTTGCCTGATTGAGGGTGATGTGCCCGCCATCCTCGGCAACCAGGCGCAGGCGCCAGGCGCGCATGCCTGCGGTCTGGCCCGCCCGCAGCCAGAACCAGGCGAAGAAGACGAATGCCTCCAGGAACAGCGTCGTCTGAACCAGCGCGCCGAACACCGCTTCGCCGCCGTTGGCGACCACCATGACGAGCAGCGTGATCATCCAGAGCGCGAGCACCAGAAGGCCGTCGTAAACCATGGCGGCCAGGCGGCGCAGCAGTCCGGCCGGCGTCGCTTGTTTTTCAGAAACTCGCGGTGTCGCCATCGATGCTGGCGGTGACCCCGCAGAATTCTTCTGTGTGCATGGCGGCGAGGGTGTCGGCATCGGTGCAGTTGGCCCAGGCGCGTTCGCCCCCCGGCAGTCGCAGAGCGATGTTGGCCACTTCCGGGCTGCCATTGCCGTACTTCACGCAATAGCCTTCCACCTCGGCGGTGCCGTGGTGCCGGGTGAGGACTTCCCGGGGTGGCGCAGCGGCATCGATCTCGTCCTGGGGATGGGCGTGCCGGAATCCCTCGGCCGGGGGTGCGGTGGCGTAGACGCCGAACGCGTGGGTACTCAGATAACCGCCGTTTGCCGTGATCAGCCCACGGCTGCCGCTCGATTCACGCAGTAGTTCCGCCATGCGGGCGATGGCGTGCATGACGTAGTTGTTGAGCGGACCGCCGGCGAAGGTCAAACCGCCGGTCACCGTCAAGGGCCGCGCCGTATCGAGGCCAAGCTCGGCGGCCGCTACCTGGACGGCCACCGGAAAGCAACTGTACACATCGACAAGATCGAAATCGTCCGGCCCCAGATTTACCATTTCGAGCGCCCGATTGCCGGCGATGCGGATGGCCGGCGAGCTGTATAAGTTCTCCCGCATCGATGCGTAGTAGTGATCCTGGCCGTCGGTGCCGACCCAGGGATAGACCCACTTGTCGCGGGCGATGCCGAGGGCCGCCGCCTTGGCTTCGGAACAGAGGATCAGCGCTGCCGCCTGGTCGACATTGTTGTTGGCGTTCATGAACTTGGGGTAGGGGAAGGTCACGGGCCGGTTGGTGGGCGAGGGTGTGCGAATCTCTTCGGCGGACTTCGCATCGCGGATCCAGGCGTGGGGATTGTCTGCCGCCACCTGGCTGAAGCCCGCCCAGAGTTCCGAGATGCGTTCGAGATGCGCATCGACGGCTTCGCCGAGATGATGTCGGCGGGCGGTTTCGTAGATCGCGTACACTTGCGATGCCCTGCGGATGCCGAGGCCGACTTCCACCGGGTGGCCCATCCCGCCGTCCTTGCCGATGTAGAGATCCGGCGTGCCGCCGATCTGCCGCCACTCGAGTTGCTTCCCGGCCCGGCGCGCACGGGCCTGACTGTAGCCGCACTCGGCGCCCGTCATGACGATGACGTCGTGCCGGCCCGCCTGGATGTCGAGGGCAGACCGGTTCAATGCCGTCTGCACGTAGTTGCCGCCGAAGGGCGTCAAGGCCGTCTCCGCTCCGGTTTTGCCGAGCGCTTCGCAGATTGCCGCGGCCGGGTTCTCGTAACGCCAGAATCCGCGGACCACCCGGACGGACGAGGCCTGGTCGAGCAGCGCGGGGCAGCCCGCATCGTCGGCCGCGGCGCGTACGGCGTCGATCATCAAATCGATGGGTTCCCGGGCCTCCAACGGGTCGCGAATCCGCTGTTCGAGTTGACTGATTCCGACCAATACGGGTTGCTGCACTGCCTGACTCCTCGCAGTAGGGGCGCGGCATGATAGCGCGTGGCGACGCCGTGGTGCGATCTGGTAGAGTTTTGCGTCTTGTTCCGGTGTGGCGATGCGCGAGCCGTCGCACTCGCGTTTGAATGTCAAGGATGGGGACGGCGCGGCAGGCCGCGGGCAAACGCCCTGCCGAGCGAATCCGAGGGTGCGTGGAGGCGCGATGGATGTCGGCGACCTGCTGGAGGACCATGCGACGAGTCGGGTGCCGGAATCGCGGGTCGTCAGCGGCATTCGTGTCGGCCTGCTTTATTCTGCCCAGGCTTTCAGCGTACCTGGCCTGATCGGTGGCGTGAAGATCGGCAGCGCCCTAGGCCTGCTGAGCGGAGTCGGCGCCTTCGTTGCCGGGGGGCTCTTTCTTGCGGTCATCGGTTCCATCACTGCCGTCATCGGCGCCAAGGTGCGGCTGACTTCCTACATGTTGATTCAGTTTGCCTTCGGTCGAACGGGCTCCAAGGCGGTCAACCTGGCATTCGCAGTCTCCCAGTTCGGCTGGTTCGGCGTGCAACTGAGTTTGTTTGCCCGCGCCGCGCAGGGCCTCGCTGCCGACCAGTTGGGTTTGCAGTTGAGCGAAGCGGCTTATGTGCTGTTCGGCGGACTGTTGATGGTGGTCTCGACCATGTTCGGATTCCGGCTGCTGAACCGTCTTGCCCTGGTCGTCGTGCCCCTGATGGTCGCGCTGTTGGCGGTGCTTCTCAATCTGGTTTTCAATGACCGCCCTCTCGGATCCATCGTCGATATCGCAGGCACCGGAGCCCTGACATTCAACGAAGGGGTGGCAGCTACGGTTGGCGGATTGATCCTTGGCGCTGTGCTGATCCCTGACGTCACCCGGTTCGTCAAGACAACGGGGCATGCGATATTCGCATCGTTCCTGACGTTCATGGTCGCATCGACGTTCGTCTATGTCGTTGCGGCCATGGCGAGCCTGGCGACCGGGACTGCCGAGACGCTGCAGATCATGATTGCGGTAGGATTGGGTGCAGGAGCATTCGCTCTGATAGTCGGTTCGACGTGGACGGCAAATTCGATCAACCTCTACGGTTCGTCGCTGAGTATGTCCGCGGTCGTTCCCGCGTTCGCGGGTTGGAAAATGACGGTGGCGTGCGGAACCGTGGGAACGCTCGTCACCTTTCTGGGGATTCTCGACCACTTCGTTCCGTTCCTCATCTACTTGAGCGTACTGTTCACGCCGGTCGGCAGCATCTACATCGCGGACTTCTTCTTCCTGCGCAATCGGCGCTACTGCCTGGAAGATCTTCCGAAGCTCCCGGCCGTCTCCTGGCCGGCGCTCGCGGCATGGGCGGTCGGGTCGACGGTCAGCTATGCGACGGCCGAGGAAACGATCGTGCTTACCGGGTCGTCGACGATCGATGCGCTCGTGGTACCGGCTATCGTATATGTCGTGTTGATGAAACTGCGGCGTACACGCACGTCCGCCGCTGCCGATCGGAGCGCAGCCCGGTGAGGGTCGGAATCGATGTGGGCGGGACCCATACGGATGCGGTCGTCATCGATCGATCGCATGTCGTTGCATCGCACAAGGCAGCCACTTCGCAAGACATCGCCACCGGCATTCTCGATGCGTTGCGGGCGGTGCTCGATACTGTCGGGCCGGACCCTCGTTGCATCGATGCCCTGATGCTCGGAACCACGCAGTTCACCAACGCAGTAGTCGAGCGTCGGGAACTCTCGGAGGCGGCGATCGTGCGCCTGGGCCTGCCCGCGGGCGAATGTCTGCCGCCGATGGTGGGCTGGCCCGAAGACCTTGCGAAGGCGCTCGGCAACCACACCCATATGGTGCGCGGCGGCAACGAATTCGACGGCCGGGAGATTTCGCCGCTCGATACGGCAGAGCTGGAACGCGTTTGCGGGCGAATCGCCGCAACAGGTGTCCGCGCCGTAGCGATTTCGTCGGTCTTTTCCCCCCTGAGCCCACAGATGGAGATCGCGGCTGGTCGGCTGGTGCAGTCGAAATTGCCGGATCTGCCCATCGTTTTGTCCCACGAACTGGGAAGACTCGGATTGCTGGAGCGGGAAAACGCGGCGCTGTTGAATGCCTCGCTTCTTGGCCTGTCGGACCGCGTCGTTCGCGCATTCGATAAAGCTATTTCCGGCCTGGGCATCGATGCGCCATTCTTCGTCAGCGCGAACGACGGCACGGTGATGCCTTCCCGCAGGGTGCGCCGGTTTCCGGTGTTGACATTCTCGTCGGGACCCACGAATTCCATGCGCGGTGCGGCTCACCTGTCGGGGATCGACGACGGCATCGTCGTGGACGTGGGCGGCACGACCACGGATGTCGGCATGCTCACTGGGGGTTTTCCGCGCGAGTCGAGCTGGACTGTAGAAATCGGCGGCGTGCGAACGAATTTCAGGATGCCCGATGTGCTGTCCGTCGGTCTTGGCGGCGGCAGCGTTGTCGCAGCGGACGGAATGACGGTTGGGCCGCAGTCGGTAGGACGCCGGCTCGAGGAGGAGGCCGTCTGCTTCGGTGGCGATACGTTCACGGCCACCGACGTAGCGGTCGCAACGGGTCGTGTCGAACTCGGCAGTGCGAGCGCCCTGGGCAATCTGTCCCCGGAGGTCGTTGCAACGGCTTCCACAGTGATCCAGGACGAGGTTGCGCGCGCCGTCGAAGGAATCAAAACCAGGCCGGAATCGTTACCGCTGATCGTGGTCGGCGGTGGCGAGTTTCTCGTCGGAGGCCGCGTCTCCGGCATCTCCGAGATTCATCGTCCGCCGCACAGCAGCGTCGCCAATGCGGTGGGCGCTGCGCTTGCCAAAGTCAGCGGCGAGTGCGAACTGCTGCATCGTCCGAGACAACAATCCCGTGAACAGGCAATTGCCGAGGCGAGCGCCGCCGCCAGGCGCACGGCCGTAGCGAACGGCGCCGCGCGCGAAGCTTTGAAAATCGCGTCTATCGATGAGTTCCCGGTGCCGTACATGCCGGAAGAAACGGTGCGTCTGCGCGTTCGTGCCGTCGGCGACATGGCCATCTGAGGCAATTGCAGGGTGGAAATCTCCCCGGACGACATCGACGACATTGCGACCGGTTCCGCATTTCTCGCAACCGGAGGCGGAGGAGATCCCTACGTCGGCGCACTGATTGCCAGGCGCATGCTTGCGGAGTTCGGCAACGTGGAGTTGATAAGCCTGGACGAGCTCGATGACGAAGCGGTGGTCGTCGCGGTCGGCGGCATCGGCGCACCGACCGTTTCGCTGGAAAAACTGCCGAATGGCCGCGAACAGGACTGGGCGCTCGAACGGCTCGAGCAGCATGTCGGCAGGAAGGCGGATGCGTTGATCGCCTTCGAAGTCGGTGGCATCAATTCTCTGCTGACCTTCGTTGCCGCGGCGCGCCGCAAACTGCCGGTACTCGACGGCGACGGCATGGGTCGCGCGCTGCCCGAGATGCAGATGACCACATTCAGCATCAACGGCGTCAACGGCACGCCCATGGCGGTAGTGGACGAACACGGCAACAGCGCAATCGTTACCGCCAACGATACGGGCAAGGCGGAACGCATCACGCGCAACATTGCCCTCGCCATGGGAGGCCAATGCACCAGCGCGGAGAGCATGATGACCGGGGGCCTGGTCCGCAAGGTTGCGATCCCGGGCAGTATCGGTTTCTGCCTCCGGCTCGGACGCAGCCTCGCACAGGCGGACAGCGACGCCGACTCGTTCATCGACGAATTGCGCCGCCTTGCTGTCGATTCGGTCTATGGCTCGATCAGAAAGTTGATGCGCGGAAAAATCGTGGATGTCGAGCGCAGTACCCGGGGCGGCTTCGACTTTGCAACGGTCGTGCTGGAAGACCTCGACGGCGACGCCGGACCGATGCGGATATCCGTGCAGAACGAATTTCTTCTGGCCATGCAGGGTGGCACCGTCAGGGCGTCGGTTCCGGACCTGATTTCGATCGTCGACAGCGAAACCGCGGTTCCCATCAGCAGCGACCGCGTCTGTTATGGGCAGCGCGTTACCGTCATTGCCGTCGGAGCGCCGGCCATGTGCCGCACACCGGAAGCGCTACGCCGTATCGGCCCGCGCGCGTTCGGATTCGATGTGGATTTCGTCCCGTTGGAGGACCTGCCATGAACGGAGTGCGACATGGGTAAAGCCTTGCACATTCGAATGATCTCTCCGGTCGTTCCGAGCGGCGACTGGAGCCCCGAAAGCACCTATGCGCAGACGTTGAAACCCCTGGAGCGCGACGGTCTGACACTCAGCAGCGTGTTTCTCGACCGGGGCCCGAAATCCATCGAGTACCGCTTGGAAGAAGCGCTGCTGGTGCCCGACCTGATCGTCAAGGCGCTGGCTGCCGAGCGGGAGGGCATCGATGGGCTGGTCGTGGACTGCATGGCAGACCCTGGGGTGGACGCGGTCAGGGAATGCGTTTCCATTCCGGTTATCGGGCCGGGACGCCTGTCGATGCAGGTGGCCACTCTGCTTGGCCGTCGGTTCAGCATCCTGGTGGAACTCGATGTGGTCGCGCGACTTTTCGAGGAAGAAGTACGGCGCTACGGCGTCACGCAGGGGTTTGCGTCCTGCCGCGTCATCGATCTGCCGGTACTGGAAATCGATACCGACCCCGAACGAACCGCTGCGTTGTTGGTGCACGCCGGCGAGCGGGCGGCGCTGGAGGATCATGCAGACACTCTGGTGCTCGGGTGCACGCGGTTCTCCCCGCTTGCGGACGCGCTGAGGGCGGGATTGGCGGCGCGTGGGCACCCCGTCCAGATAATCGATCCGAATACGCTCGCTATCAACATCCTCGTTGCCCTGTTGGACAGCGGGCTTTCACACAGCAAGATTGCCTACCCGTTCCCGTTCGGCAAGGACGTGGTCGGGTTCCCCGATGTGGTTCTCGGCGGCTCCGCACGTTCATGATTGGTGTGCGGGTGCCGGCGTCGGCCACACGGAATCGCCGATTAAGGCGGGTTAGATCGGAGGAAATCCGAAATTGCCGAAAGCGTTGAGAATCCACAGTTTCAGCGGCATCGACGGAATCAGTCTCGACGGGGTCGAGATGCCGGAGCCCAAAGGGAGCGAAGTCCGCATCAAGGTCGATGCGTTTGCATTGAACTACGGCGATTTCGGCCTGATGGAAGACGACTACGTGTTCAGCCTCGAGCTGCCTGCCTGTTTCGGGGACGAGGCTACCGGTATCGTCGATGCACTTGGGCCGCAGGCGACGAAGTTCACGGTGGGCGAACGGGTCAGCACGGTCACCTTCCGCAACGAAGGTTATGGCGTGAACGCGGAATACGCCCTGTTTCCCGAAGACTATCTCGCACGCTGCCCGGCGAACCTGACTGTGCCCGAATGCACGTCGATCTGGGTTCAGTACCTCACAGCCTATTACGCCCTCTGCACCGTCGCGGATGTCTCCGAGGACGACTACGTGCTGATTGCTGCAGCGAGCAGCAGCGCGGGCATCGGCGGTACCCAAATCGCAAAGTTGGCGGGGGCCGGCGTCATCGGTACTTCCAGAACGTCGGCGAACGGCGCGTTCGTCCTTCGCACCGGAGCGGACCATGTGATCGCCACGGAGGAAGAGAACATCGCCGAGCGGATTCTGGAGATTACCCGCGGTGCCGGTGTCCGCATCGTCTACGACCCGGTGGGCGGCTCGCTGACTGCGCAATACGCGGACGCCTTGGGCCAGGATGCGATCGTTTTCCTGTACGGCGACATGAGCGGGGAGCCGACTCTGGTCCCGTTGACCGAAGCGATACGCAAGAACGCTGTCATCCGCCCACACTCCGTCTATAATTTTGTCGATGGGAAGGAGCTTCGGGAATCCGGAATCGCCTTCGTTCACGCGGCATTGGAGAGCGGGAGCATCAAGCCCTGTATCGACAGGGTCTACCCGCTGGAGCGCTTTCGGGAAGCTTTCGAGTATCAACTCGCCGCGAGAAATCGGCGCGGAAAGATCGTCATCGCGTTGTGAGGGAAGGCGTCAGGCGTTATCGCTGCCAGCAATCGAGTATCACGAGGGGTAGTCCGAATATGCACAGAGAGTCGATTAGGGTGAAAGGTGTTCCGAACGGCCCCCGGAAGCGGCTGGGGGTCGAAATGGAGCGGTGGGCGGCGGGGCCGCCGTTCAATCGTTCCTGCGTTTCGCTGGCCGTTGCGGCGGCACTTGCCACGGGAGTGACGACGCCGGCAAAGGCACAGGATGCGATTCGGGCTGGGGTGCTCGAAGAAGTCGTGGTTACGGCGACGCGCCGCTCGCAGACCACTCAGGATGTGCCCTACAACATATCTGCCGTTACCGGCGAAAGCCTGGAAAACCGTGGTATTGCCGACGTGGCGGAGTTGTTTCGCACCATGCCCGGGGCGGTGTTCGTAGACCAGGGGCCGCGTAGCGGGGTCAACAACTCCAACCTGATCGTCCGCGGGTTGAACGCCGAGGACATGGCGCGCATGACCAGCCCGTTCGCAACCGTGCCTGTCGTATCCACTTATATCGGCGAAACTCCGGTTTTCGTCGACCTGCGCCTGAAAGACATCGAACGGGTGGAGGTTCTGCGCGGACCCCAGGGTACGCTATACGGGTCGGGTTCCGTCGGCGGGTCGGTGCGGTACCTCTACAACAAACCCCAACTCGATGAAATGTCGTTTTCCGCAAGCGGTACGCTCGGCAGCACCAAGTCGAGCGGCGCCCCGAATTACGAGATCGATGCGATTCTCAACCTGCCTGTCGGAGATCGATTCGCGGTCCGTGTGAGCGCAGGCTACGTCGACCTGGCAGGTTATATCGATCAACCGCAGATCAATGTTCGACGGCCGGACGGCTCCCCCGAGTTGGGCAACGGCTCGACGGACCCGGTCGGCGATTCCGCGAATTTCTTCGCCGCTGGCCCCGTGTACGAAAGTGCGAAGAATGCAAACGATTTCGAAATTACAAATGTGCGGGTAGCAGCGCGTTGGCAACCGTCGGATACCGTCGATGTTACGCTGTCGCATCACCGGCAGGACGACGAGGACGGCGGAATCGCAGCCATCTCGCCGGACGTTTTCGGCAGCGGTTCTCTCGAAAACGCGGCTAGAGTGCTCGAGCCGACCGAGCGCGAGGTAAGCCTGACCGCCATCGAAGGAGACTTCGACGTGGGTTTTGCCACCTTTACGGCGTCGGCATCCACGTACGAGTCCGAAGGTGCCGGGCTCAAGGATTTCACCGGGCTGTACGAGGCCTTTCCGTTCTATGTGTCCTACTACGGCACCACACCGCGGCCGCTGGTCGACAACCGCTCCGTCTTCGACGACGAAGGAACCGTATTCGAGGCAAGACTGGCTTCGAATTCGGGTAAGGGCTCGCGCTTCGACTGGGTATTGGGCGGTTTCTATCTCGACCAGAACTTCACGAGCAGCACGACCGATTCGTTTCCCGGCTATCACGATTACTCCACTGCCTGCTTCATCGAGACCGATACGTTTGGCGGCGAGCCCTGCGGCTTCGGTACCCTCTTCGGGGTCGAGGCATTCAACGGGCCGGTCGCCGTCGTCAAGGACGTGGTTTATTTCATCGATCAGGACAGCGATTTCGAAGACCTGGCAATCTTTGGAGAATTGACTTTCCACGTTTCGGATCGGTGGCAGATCACCGGCGGCGCCCGTTATATCGATCAGAAGTTCTCCTCCACACAGAGTGGCGGGCTGGTTTTCGTGCCCGGCGGCACCGACCGACGTTCCATCGACACCTCGGAGAAAGACGTCGTATTCAAGGGCAATACGTCGTTTGCGCTCAATGACGAGACGAATCTCTATGCGACCTGGTCCGAAGGCTTCCGGCGCGGCGGCGTCAACGCGCTGCCGCCGCAGGTATTCGGCGAGGACATCAACCCTGCGGTACTGGTGTTCGAACCGGATTCCGCGGAGAACCGCGAGATCGGCATCAAGGGTTCGGTGGCCGGTCGAGCGCGCTACAACGTCAACTACTTCGACATCGACTGGAACAACATCCAGGTCAACACAACCTGCACGGGAATCGCACTGTTGTGCGTCGTCAACGCAGGGAAGGCCAAGTCCAGAGGAGTCGAAGCGGAACTCCAGGCGACGTTGACGGATCGTCTAAGCGCCGATCTCGCTTATACCCATGTGAATGCCAAGTTGAACAAGCTCGGCGACCGCCTGCTCGAGTTCAACGAAGACGGTACCGTGTTCTCGGACCTGGCCGAGGATCTGCAGCTTCCCGGCACACCCAAGAATTCGCTGTATGCGGGTGTCCAATACGAACAGAACTTCGGGGGCGTTCTGGATTGGACATTTGCCGTCAACGCCTCGTACAGAAGCGGTACCACATCGAATCTGACACTTTCAGATCCTGCCAGAATCGATGGCTTCTGGATCTGGAATGCCAGCGTCGCGCTCGTTGCCGAGGCGTGGAAGGCGCGAGTGTTCGCAGACAACTTTACGGATGAACGGGGGATAGTGGCCCTGGATCCGCTGGATGCGCTGGGCCCGCGGCGGATTGCGCTGATCTCGACGCCGCGCACGTTCGGAATCAGCTTGTCTTATCGATTCGGAGGGGGATGAACAGGTTTCCCGCGTCCTGGCACGGCGGCCGATACTTACGGCTGCATAATGCAAACGGCATCGGGTCTGCATGATGCCGCCCAGCGGGCCTTCCGGGAGCGGCGTTTCGAGGATGCAGTGCTTGCCTGTCGCGAACTGACAGAGAGGTTTCCTCGCCACGCTCCAGGCTGGAACCTGTCCAGTCATGTGCTGCTGGCCATAAAGCAGGGAAAAGAAGCCCTTCAATGCGCCGATCGTGCGGCCCGCCTCGAACCGGGCGACCCCTCCCACGAGGTGCAGCGGGCCTATTGTCTGTTGGCGCTCGGCAATCGTGCACAAGCCAAATCTGCTGTCGAACGCGCCGCGCGACTGCCTTGCGAAAACGCGTCCGTTATCGGCAACATCGGGACGCTTTTCAGTCTCACCGGCAGCCAGGAACGGGCACTGGGTGTATTCGAGCGCGCCGCTCGGTTGCAACCCGAGGATGCCCGCATTCGCTTCAATCTTGCGACCGCGAAGCAGTCGTTCGGCGATCTGGAGGGAGCGGAAGCGGAATTCGACCTGGCGATTCGCCACAATCCCCGCGACTTCGAAGCCTATTTGCATCGTTCCCGGCTGCGCCGCCAGGACAAGGCGAGAAATCATGTCGGTGAATTGAAAGCACTGCTCGATGCATCGGATCTTCCCTGGCGCGGCCGGATGATCCTGCTGTACGCCCTCGCAAAAGAGCATGAGGATCTCGGCGATTACGACAACGCCTTCGAGGCGCTTCGGGAGGGTGCGGGCCTGCGCCGGTCACACATGGACTACGATGTCGGGCGAGACGTTGCGATCATGGAATCCATTCGGCGATGCTATCCCGCGATCGGGGATAACGCGGGCTCCGCAGGCCATGAAAGCGATGCACCGATCTTCATCGTCGGCCTGCCGCGCACCGGCACCACACTCGCAGAGCGGATCGTTGCATCGCATGGCGATGTTTGCTCGGCCGGCGAAAGGAACGACTTTGCCGCGTGCCTGATGGCACAGGCCAGAACCATGTCGTCGGGAACGGCGCCGGCGGGGACCGAACTGGTCAGGCTTTCGGCGCGAATGGATTTTGCCAGGCTCGGGCGCGACTACGTTGAAAGCGTGCAGGCACACACAACCGAAGAGCGGCGCTTCATCGACAAGCTGCCACTCAACTTTCTCTATTGCGGCCTGATTGCAAGGGCACTTCCGAGGGCAAAGATCGTGCATCTGCGCCGTGACCCCATGGATGCCTGCTTTGCCATGTTCAAGACCCTTTTTCAGCAGGCCTACCCATTTTCCTACGAGCTCGACGATCTGGCCGAGTATTTTTGCGCCTACCGCAAGTTGATGCAGCATTGGGATTCCACGCTGCCCGGAAAGATCTTTCACCTGGATTACGAAAGCCTCGTCGAGGATCCGGAGTCCGTCTCCCGACAGCTTTTCGAGTACCTCGAGTTGCAATGGAGTCCGCAGGTGCTCGACTTTCACGAACTGGAGACGCCCTCCCTGACGGCCAGCCTGGCGCAGGTGAGGCAACCGGTGTACACGAGTTCGGTGGGCAGATGGCGGAGCTACGAAAGCCACCTCCGGCCGCTCGGCAACGCCCTTGCAGGGAGGGGGGTACTGTGAAGCGTTTCAGGCTTGGCCGGGAACGTTCGTTCCTGAGGCATTTCAAAGGGGCGAACCGATAGTCGCATGAAAATCGAAGAATTTGCGCTCGAGCGCATTCAATCCCTGCATGAAAACAGTGTCGGGTTGAATCTGTCGGACAGTGGCGTCCATCCCATGTCCCTCAACGAGTTGCTTTCCGAAGAGGAGATCGCGGAACTCCGGTCGCTGGAGCTCGGATACGGCTGGACGAACGGCGCAATTTCGCTGCGTGAGACAATTGCGGCCCTCTATGCAGGGCGCGGCCCGGACGATGTCATCGTGACCAACGGTTCCGCGGAAGCGAATTTCCGTAAGCGGTGCGTCAGCCCCACCTGCACATCAGCTTGAAGCTGGTGTAAAGGCCCAAGGCAGCAACCGGTCGATCTCCGAGGCCGGATGCCCATTGGCGATGGCTTCAAGCGTGGCTTTGAGATAGGCGTAGGGGTTGACGTCGTTCATCTTCGCCGTTTCGATCAGCGTAGCGATGCGAGCCCAGGCCGCGCCACCTTCGTCATGGCCCGCAAACAATGCGTTTTTGCGATTCAGCGCCAGCGGCCGGATCGCGTTTTCAACGACGTTGTTGTCCATCTCGACCCGCCCGTCAGTGAGGAACACCTGCAACCCCTCCCAGTGGTTGCCGATGTAGGCCAGCTTCTCGCCCAGGCGCGACTTCGGCGAGACCCGGGCGCGTTGCCGGCGCAACCACACCCCGAAGTCCTCGACCAGCGGCGCCGTGCGCGCCTGGCGCACGGCAAGCCGAATCTCGGGCGGTTCCCCACGGATTTCCTTCTCCACAGCGTACATCGCCGCAATACGCCGCAGACCGTCGGCGGCAACCTCCGAGCGGTGGCTGTCCTGGATCTCACACAGTTTGCGCCGGACGTGAGCCCAACAGAAACATCGGACCACACCCTTGCCGGGAACCGCCACCACGTTGTAGCCGGCATACCCGTCAACGTGCAGCTTCCCTTCGAATCCGGTGAGAAAACCCTCGGCGTGGCGACCGCCACGGCCAGGCGCGTAGAAGAACACCACCCCCGGCGGGTCCGAACCCGACCACGGCCGTTCATCGCGGGCCAGTGCCCACAAATACCCCGTCTTGGTCTTGCCACGGCCCGGATCCAGCACCGGCGCCCGGGTCTCGTCCATGAACAAATGCCCGGACCGCTTCAGGTGCCAGGCCAGCCGGTCCACCACCGGCTGCAGATGAAACGATGCCTTGCCCACCCAGCCGGCCAGCGTGGAGCGGTGCAACGTCACGCCCAAGCGCGCGTACAGCTGCGATTGGCGGTAGAGCGGCAAATGGTCCGCATACTTCGAAACGAGCACCTGTGCCAGAGTTCCCTCGGTCGGCAGCCCGCCCTCGATCAGATGCGCCGGCGCCGCCGCCTGGACGACGCCCTGCTCACAGGTGCGGCAGGCGTACTTCGGGCGCACCGTGACGATGACGCGGAGCGTTGCCGGTTCGATGTCGAGCCGTTCACTGCGATCCTCACCGATGCGCACCATCTCCCCACAGCCGCAGGGACACGCCGTGCTGTCCGGCTCGATGATCCGTTCGATGCGCTCGAGGTGCTTCGGCAGTTGCCCGATATTGCGTCGGGCGCGGCGCCTGCCTGCCGGCGGACTCACCGGCACGCTCGGCTCGATGGCGGCCTCGACCTCGCTCACCGCCCCTTCCAGATCCTCGAACGCCAACTGGCGATCGTTGCTGCTCAACTTCTCGGACTTCCGGTGAAAGATCAGCCGACGCAGTTCGTTGACCAGGTGTTCCAAGCGACGGTTGGAATCGGCGAGCAACTCGACCTGCGCGCGTAGCGCTTCGTTGTCGGCCTGCTCGCGCTCAAGCGTCGCGCTCTGCGCTTCGAAGAGCTTCCGATGGGCGTCTGGCAATGCCTCGAGATCGACCGTTTGCAGCTGCGCTTGCATCGCGAAATACTAACAAAATATCAGGGAGTTATAAACGAGAATCGGCCCGAAGCGGGCCGATCTCAGGGCCGAAGCGGCCGCCTCGAGAATCAGGCCGCGACGCGCGGCTTGCGCACCTTCACCGACCACACCCGACGCCAGTCCAATCCTTCGAACAACGCCTCGAACTGCGCCCGGGAGAGCCGCATCACGCCGTTGTGAACCGACGGCCAGGCAAACCGGCCCTGCTCCAGGCGCTTGTACGCCAGCACCAGGCCCGTGCCGTCAAACCACAGCACCTTGATCCGGTCGGCACGCTTGGCTCTGAAGACGTAAGCCACCCCCGAATACGGGTCCAGACCCAGCTCGTTCTGCACCACCGCGGCCAGCCCGTCATGACCCTTGCGGAAATCCACCGGCTCGCTCGCCACCAGAATCCGTTGACCGGCCAACGACACCATCACCGCTGCCCCGCCAGCGCCGCCGCAATGGTCGCGATCCCGGCCGGGTCGGTGGCCCCCTCCAGCCGAACCGTCACGCCGCGTCCTTCAATCACCGCCGACGGCGCCGCGTCCACCTCCACGGCGGCGAAGCCCACATCCGGCCCTGCCGGCGACGAGGACGGCGCAACCAGACGGCCCCGACGCAACAGCGTTCGCCAGGCCGACAATCGGTTCCGCGGGATGCCGTGCCGCTCGGCCACCGCCGTGATCGTTTCCGACGAGGCAAAGCTCTCACGGGCAATCCGGATCTTCTCTTCGACGCTCCAGGAGCGACGCGTCCTTCGCTTGCGCCCAACCGCCGCCGTTCTTTTGGCAGGCGCCGCCTTGCCACGCCCCTCATCGCCAGCCTTCAAGTCATCGCTCTGCATCGAAAATCACTCCCGTCGGTGAAAGAGAGTGATCCAATCTCAACAGCAGTTCCAATGGAAGGTGGGGTCGGCGTACCGCTTACCGAATTTCCTGATGGTCATGTCGCTGCTCGAACCGGAAGACGAAATCGTCATTTTCACCCCGAACTACCTGCAAATCTCGGGATGGGCACGCGCCTTGGGCATTTCGGTGAAAACTGTTGCCCACCGGGAGGAGTTCGATTGGGAGCCGGATTTCGACGAACTGGAAAGCCTGGTCACGCCAAAAACGAAACTTGTCAGCATTTGCCATCCGAACAACCCGACGGGCATGGTGCTCGATGCGAGTGCCATGCAGCAACTGGTTGCGCTGGCTGCGGACAACGACCTGTATCTTCATGCCGACGAAATCTACAAGGGTTCAGAACTCTCGGGGCCGGAACCGCCGAGTTTCCTGGATCTCTACGACAAGGCGATCGTGACGAACGGCCTCTCGAAAGCAATGGCGTTGCCGGGCCTGCGCATCGGCTGGCTGGCCGGGCCTGCGGAAGACATCTATGCGGCCTGGCAGCGCAAGGACTACACTTCGATTACGACCGCGGCGCTGAGCGAGTACGTCGCCGAACGAGCCCTCGACCCCGGTCGGCGACGCCGGATTCTCGATCGCAGCAAAGACATTTTGCGGGACAACCTGTCGCTGCTCTCCGATTGGGTCAGCGCTCATTCCAACCGTTTCAGCTTCGTTCCTCCCAGGGCCGGGGGTATGGCATTCGTCCGGTATTTCCACTCGATGAACTCGACCAGGCTCGTTCGGGCACTCATCCACGAAAAGGACGTGCTGCTGTTGCCGGGCGACGTCTACGGGCTCGATGGCCATGTGCGCATCGGCATCGGCGGGATTCGAGAGCATCTCGAGGAGGGCCTGGGTCGCGTTTCCGACTTTTTTCGGAAGAACAGCCCTTGATCGTCGCTGGCTTGGAGGTTCGACATGCGACTTGCAGGTCTTGACGAAATCAAGTCCGTCCTCGATGTCCCGACCGCCATCGAGTTGGTGGAAGCCGGCTTCGCGGCCCTGTCGAGCGGTAGGGCGACGGTCCCTGCCGTCGGCTATCTGGGCTTCGAGACACCGCCGGGCGAGTGCCACATCAAGTATGGTCACATCCACGGTGACCGGGTCTTCGTCATCAAGGTCGCCACTGGATTCTACGAGAATGCTTCGCGCGACCTGCCGACGGGCCAGGGAATGATGGTCGTTCTATCGGCTGAGACCGGCGAGCCGTTGGCGTTACTGGACGATGGAGGCTACTTGACGGATGTTCGGACCGCGATTGCCGGCTGCATCGCGGCCCGCTATCTGGCGCCGAATGCCGTCGAGTGCATCGGCATCGTCGGTGCGGGAACGCAGGCGCGCATGCAATTGCAGTACCTGCGCCATGTGCGCGCATGCAAGAGGGTCAGCGTATGGGCGCGCCGCCGCGAACAGTCGGCAGAGTTTCGGAGGGAGTTGTCGGATTCCGGCTTCGACGTTCAGGTGGCCGATACCCTTCGGGATCTCTGCGAAAACTGCGATCTGATCGTCACCGCCACAGCGGCGAAAGGCGCTCTCGTCAAGAGCGAGTGGATCGGGCCGGGCACTCACATCACCGCGATGGGTAGCGACGCGCCCGGCAAACAGGAACTGGACCCGGCACTCTTTGCGAGTGCCGATGTCTGTGCCGTCGATTCGTTGTCGCAATGTCTCGAACACGGTGAATCGCACTACGCGGTGGCGGGCGGCCATGTTGCCGAAACCGATCTCGTCGAACTGGGCGATATCGTTGTCGGCAGGGCGCGCGGCCGGTCGGACCCGGAGCAGATTACCATCGCCGACCTGACCGGTGTCGCGGTGCAGGACATTCAGATCGCCAAGGCGGTCTGGCAGGCATTGAACGACTGACGCCTGCTTTCCCTGGATGTACGTTAGCGATATGGTTCAGAAGCATCGTCAAGACGGGTAATTCGTATGAAGACCACGAAAGATTTGCCGGACGAGCGACCGAAGCAGGCCCGCAGCGTGTCCCGTCGGGAGGGCGCCACGACACACAAGCTGGTGGAGGAAGGCCAGCAGCGTAGCTTGGTGGCAGGGGGTCTGCAGTGCAGCCTTGAAACTCGCGGAAGCAAGGCGCCGCGGCGTCTGGATTTTCCGACCTACGGTGGCAGCGGCCTCACCTCAGCGTTCCAGGGAGCGCCGTGGAGTCGCATCCGGGACGAGATTTACCGCGAGCACGGCGCGGGGCGATCGTGATGGCAGACAAGCTTGCGGATATCCGCATCGAGAAAAACGTCTTGATCCCGCTGCCGGACGGCGTTTCCCTGGCGGGCGATCTCTACGCGCCAAGTAGCGGTGGCCCCTTTCCCACGCTGGTCAGCTATTACCCTTATCACAAGGACGACGTGATCGGTGCGATGCTCGAGTATCCCCGCCGATATTTCGTGGATCACGGGTATGCGCACCTGCTGGTCGATCTGCGGGGCCTCGGCAACTCGGGCGGGGTGGCCTGGGAGACTCTCGATCCCCGGGAGGCGGACGATGCCGCGGAAATCGTGGAATGGGCTGCGCGCCAGGGCTGGTGCGACGGCAACGTTGGAATGTGGGGGTTGTCCTACGGCGGGGTCACCACGTTGCATGCGGCGTCCAGGCGACCGCCGCACCTGAAGGCCATCGTGCCGATCCAGTGCCCTGTCGATCTGTTTCACGAACTGTTGTGCCGCCTGGCCTGCCTGCCGTACTACGGCAACTGGGGCACCTGGATGATCGGCATGAACCTGATGCCGCCCGGTTACCAGGATGCGGAGGGCCGCTGGGAAGAGGTCTGGAAGGAACGCCTGGAAACGGGGTATCCGCATATCTTTGCCGTTCTGGACCACCCGAACTTCGACGAATACTGGCAGTCGAAGGTCATTCCGGTGGAACAGATCTCGGTACCGACCTTCGCGATCGGCGGCTGGTGGGATGTTCTTCCCGACAGCATGTTCAAGATCTTTGCGGCGATCTCTGCACCGAAGAAGCTGGTCATGGGGCCATGGACGCATATCCTGCCCGACCACTATCCCTTCGAGCCCTGGGATTACCTGCACGAAATGAAGCGCTGGTGGGACCGCTGGCTCAAGGGGGTGGATAACGGTGTGCAGGACGAACCGCCGGTCACGCTTTTCGTACAGGGCGCAAACCGCTGGCGGCACGAACGCGACTGGCCGATTCGCCGCACGCAGGAACGGCTGTTTTT
Organism: Candidatus Azophilus sp.; assembly: GCA_965221465.1. Classification (GTDB taxonomy): domain Bacteria; phylum Pseudomonadota; class Gammaproteobacteria; order Pseudomonadales; family Azotimanducaceae; genus Azophilus. The sequence continues at coordinate 1,731,225 of OZ244892.1, read as the reverse complement.
CCCGTCCGGCGACCGGTTTCTCGCGGACGAATTGCCGGATAGCGAAGGCAGCGCACCCTACCGGACGGACCCGACCGTGGGCGCCATGGCGGGCCTCTTCGACGGCGTGGGCCTGGGCATAGGCACCCCCCTGGATCAGGGTCCGGATGACCTGCGTTCGCTGACGTACACGACGGAACCCCTGGCGGAGGCGATGGAGGTGACCGGCGCCCCGGAGGCGAGCCTTTTCGTGGTGCTGGAACGTGGCGACGATGTCAATCTGGTGGCCAAGCTGACCGATGTCGGGCCGGATGGCAGTTCCACGCTGATCACGGTCGGCTCTATCCAGGGAAGCACCGTTTTCTCGGACGAACGACCGGTGCCCCTGGAAACCGGCAAGGTTTACCGGTTTCGCATTCCGCTCTCGAACACGTCCTGGGTCGTGGCGAAAGGGCATCGGCTGCGGTTGAGCGTCTCCTGCGCGGATTTCCCAAGGCTGTGGCCAACGCCAATCAATCCGGAAATTCGCCTGTTCTTCGGCGGCTCGTACGATACGTGCCTGCGCGTTCCCGTTGTGCCGCCCGCCGCCGAGCTGCTGCCGGAACCGGAGATCCGGCGCCCCGACCCGGCGGTCGACAGTGCACCGTTGACCCTGGATGCCGCGCCCCGCTGGACGATCGAGCGGGACTACATTGCGCAAACTTTGTCGGTGACCACGGGCTCGCGGCAGCAGATGGCGATCCCCAGCGGCGGGAAGATGCTCATGGACACCACGGTCACTGCGCACGTTGCCGCCGACCGACCGGACGCCGCGAGAATCGAAGGCGATGGCGTCATTCGGCTCGAACTTCCGGCGGCGGGGCTGGTCGAGGTGGAAAGCAGTGCCCGCATTACCCGGACGCGGTCGCTGCTCGCGGGCAAAGTGACCGTGAACGGCCAGTTGTTCTTCGAGAAGCGCTGGCAACGGTAACCCATGTCTTTGCCGAGGGCCGTCGTTCTCGCTGTTCTGCTGATCCCGATTCAGGCGCCGGGAGACGAGACGGAAACCCGGCCGCTGCCGATCATCGACATGCATCTGCACGCCTTGTCGATCGACGCCTATTTTCTCGGCGCGCCGCCGCACCGTGTTTGCGCCCCGTTCCGGGTGTTTCCGGCCTGGGATGCTTCACGGGAAAGCTACGCGGAGTTGTTCGCCGGCCTCGACGACGCTTCCGGATGCGCACGAACGGTCGTGTCGCCGTCCTCCAGCGATGCCGTGATGCGAGAGTCCCTGGCCCTGCTCGAGAAGCACAACGTCATTGCGGTGACGAGCGGTGAGCTGGAGTTGGTGGAGCGCTGGCGCCGCGCCTCGCCGAAGCGGATCGTTCCGGCGCTCAGCTTTCACATGAGTCAACCGACGCTCCCGGGTACGCTGCGCCGACTGCATGCCGAGGGCAGAATCGCCGTCTTCGGGGAGGTGGCCATTCAGTACGAAGGCATTCGACCCGACGACGAGCGTTTCTTGCCCTATCTGGCGCTTGCCGAGGAACTCGATCTGCCGGTGGGGATCCACATCGGTACGGGGCCGCCCGGGGCCCCCTACCTGTTCGGGCCCTTCGCCAACTATCGCGGCCGCCTGCACAGCCCATTGAGTCTCGAAGACCCGCTGGCGCGCTACCCGAACCTGCGGGTCTACGCGATGCATGGCGGCTGGCCGATGCTCGACGACACGCTGGCGCTCTTGTTCACGCACCCGCAGGTTTACATCGAAGTCGGGGCCATCAACTGGATGCTGCCGCGTGCCGAGTTTCACCGCTGGCTGCGGCGTATCGTCGAAGCGGGGTTCGGCAACCGGGTCATGTTCGGTTCCGATCAGATGGTCTGGCCAGAGACCCTCGAACTCGGTATCGAGGCCGTGGAAAGCGCCGGGTTCCTGAGTGCGGCGCAGAAGCGGGACATCCTCTACAACAATGCGGCTCGTTTCCTGCGCCTGTCGAACGAGGAAATCGATCGGCACCACGGCCGCTGACGCCCGTGCTCGTGACACCTTGCGGATTGGGTGCCGAACCAGTCAAACCGCGACGATCTGACAACCATGCCGGCATCGATTGCCGGGGCTGCGCAGGCATGCAGGACGGCGCGTTTTGCTTCAGCGACGAAACGTCGACGCCCTCGCGACATGCAGGGCGGCGACGGGCAGGTTCGTGCTCAGGTCACTCCAGATTGACGCTCACCGCCACGCCGAGCTTGCGGGGGTAGGGTACGTTGAAGAAGGTGATGGTGGGGTACAGCAGCACCTCGTCCTGGTTCAGCAGGTTTTCCGCGAAGAAATAGGCGCCCCAGCGCTCGGCCTGCACGCCGAGGCGCAGGGTCAGGTCGTGGCTGTCGGCGCCCTCCTGCATCGTATAGTTGATGGCCGAGTCGCGGAACGTATACGACAGGTAGCCGTACCCGTCGAGGCCGGTGTCGCCGAGCGGCGGGGTGTAGACGGCACTTGCGTTGACGGTCCATTCGGGGGTGAACGGCACCCGATTGCCCTCTTCGGCCTGGGGTATGCCGGCAGCGAACACCGGGTTCAGTGTTCCGAACTCGCTGTTTGTGTACGCGCCGTTCAGCCCGAGTCGCACGTTTTCGCCGGGCTGCCATCCGAAATCCCACTCGACGCCCATGATCTCCACATCGCCCAGCTGTACCACCGAGTTGACGCCGGTGAGCGTCGTGTACAGCGATTGCAAATCTTGCCAGTCGGAGTAGTAGACCGCGCCCTGCATGGTCAGGGCGCCATCGAGTAACTCCTTTTTCACCCCGGCCTCGTAGGTCCAGACCGTGTCGGGTTCGATCAACTGATTGGCAACGATTCCCGAGATCGTCAGAGCCGCGATCTGCGCCTGCAATTGCACCGTCCCACTGCGGAAGCCCTTGGCGACGTTGGCGTAAACCGTTGTTGTATCGTCGGGGTAATAGGAGAGGTTGAAGCGCGGATTGAGGCTGTCGAATGTCTGTTCGCTGACGATCGGATGATCCACGAGCGGCCCGAGCAGCAGATCGATGCCCGTGAAACGCTCCAGGGCCGAGCGGTCGTCCTCGAAATAGCGCAGGCCAAGCAGCGGCACGAGCTTGCCGCCCATCAGTTCGTACGACACCTCACCGAAAAGTGCATAGGCATCGGTGTCGATGGTCTGGTCGGACTGCGATTCGATGGCCGCCAGCACGGCCAGCAGGAACGGCGGATTCGCGGGGTCGGCCTGGGTGAAGTCCAGTGACAGTTCAATGCCCAGGTCCGACTCGGCAGCGGAGTAGAAACCGCCGACGATCCAGTTAAGCGGCCCTTCCGTCGCCGACACCAGCCTCAACTCCTGGGCGAAGACGTCGACATCGGTTTCGTAGACCTGTTTGAAAGGCAGGAAGCCGACGCCGAGCCCGGGCGCAATGACGGGCAGTTCGAGGGCGCCGCCCGCGGAGAGCGCGTAGTTGTTGTCGTAGATCGAACTGGAGCCGATCAACGATGCGAACCCCAGATCCCAGTCGATGTGGAGCGAATAGATGTCGGTATCGGCGCCGTTGTCCGGTATGAAGCCGCCGCTCGGAGGAAGCAGCGGCGGGTCGTCGCTGATGAACAGCGTCGCGAATTGCTGGTCCGACGAATAGGTCAGCACACTGGCGGTGACGTCGAGGTTTTCGGTCGCCCGCCACAGCGCCTTGATGCGAAGCACGTTCGAATCGCGCCCTTCGTCGTAACCCTCGAGATCGGGAACGCTGGCAAACCCGCCGGTTTCGTCGTACCCCGCCAGTATGCGTATGCCGAACGTGTCTTCCACGACTGGGATGTTCAGCACCGCATCGGCCCGGTAGTTGCCGTCGCCACCCTGGGTGCCGGAGGCGTTGGCCTGGGCCTTGAAGGTGAATCGCTCGAGATCCGGCTGCCTCGAGACGTACTTGATGGTGCCGCCCATCGAACCCTGGCCGTAGAGGGTGCCCTGGGGGCCGCGCAGCACCTCGACCCGCTCGAGGTCGTACAGCAGGTTTGGGGGTGGGGCAGCCTGCAGGTTGGGGACGCTGAACGGGGTGTCGTCCACGTAGAAGCCGATGGTGTTGTCCCCGGTGACGCTGGTTGCGCCGCTGCCGCGCATGTGCACGCTGGTGGTGCCTGGTGTGCCTTCGTAGAGCAGAATTCCGCCGGGAATGCGCTCGATGATGTCTTCGAGGCCGTAGATGCCCTGTTCCTCGATCGCCGCGCCGTCGAAGGACTGCATGGTCAGCGGCACCTCGAGCTGGTTCTGCTCGCGCTTTTGCGCCGTGACGATGACCTCTTCGACGATCCGCTCGGCGGCCTGGGCGGGCACGACACAAAGAGCCGGGACGAGACCGACAAGGCAGGCGGCAAGCCGGGTCGATCTTGCGAACATGTTCATCGTCTCCCTCCCAAAGGATATCCCGATAATACTGAGACGCGACGGAAGCCCGATACCTCAGGTACGGACCACGGACGTGAAACCAACAAAACCTGAGCGTGAGGGTGTTTTGGCGGAAGAGGTAGGAGTCGAACCCACCAGGCGCGTTGTCGCGCCTCAACGGCTTTGAAGGCCGCGCGCCCCACCGGAGACGATGCTCTTCCGCTTGTTTTGCCGGGATTCGCTAACGGGGAGACGGCCCTGCCCGACAAGCCGGGCTGACAAGAAAGCGGTACCCGGGTGCAATCTTGTCTCGTCGGGAATCGTTACCCGCGAACAAGAATTTCAGTCGTATCACAGTTCGAGCGCCTTGACCACCGAGCGCGTGTCACCGGTGCGCAGGGTGACCCCCTTGCCGTCGAGGTATTCCAGCACCTCGATGGCGACGTTGCGGCCGATGCCCGTCGCATCGCGGAATTCCCGAACCGTGAACGGGCCGCGCTCGGCAAGCCCTTCGGCGTATCCCGCAATAAGTTGCAGTCGTTCCGGCGCGTAAAAGCGTTTGGCCGAGACCTGCACCAGAAGGCCGCGATTGGCCAGGTTTTCGAGGCCGCTCTCCAACGCGGCGATCGGCATGCCCAGTTTCCTCGCCAGGTCGCCGGCACTCGGCGCCTGGTCCACGTCCAGGAGCGCACCGACCCGTTTCAACAGCGACTGCTCGGCGGCGGGCAGCGTTGCAACGTGGCGGGGCAGGTGGTAAGTGCCGGCGGTGCTTGCGAGAGCCTTTTCGGCGACCAGTTCGTTCAGCAGTTCGATACGGTGCCGATTCGGAATGCTTGCCGGCAGTTGATTGGGGCGCACACCGGGCGCGTCCGGACGATCGGCCAGAAACCGCCCGATGAACTCCAGTGCGGTGCGCCGCCAGTCAGACCAATGACTTCGGCCGATTGCCTCGTTGCCGTGGGCTTCGGCATCGAGATCGGCCAATGCCTCGTCGAGTTGCCGTGGCGAAAGCCCGAGTGTGTGCAGCAACGGGCCGGTCTCGATCGGGCCGAGGTCGAGCAGCGCGTTCAGTATTTGCCGTGTACCGGATTGCCTGAAGGCTGCGATGCGGGCGAGCCGCGCGCTGCTCCGGCGACGAGACGTTGCCGCGAGGTCGGTGAGAATTCGCCCGCCGCCCAGGGTCCGGTCGAGGCCCTGGTCGCGCACCACGACGCGGTCGCCGTGCCGCGCGCAGAGAGGCTCGTCGGTGACCAGTTCCACGTCCGCCGTCTGGCCGGGTTCCAGTCGGCCGGGGTGCAACAGGGCGAGGTGGGCGGTGCTGTGCGAGGTGGCGTGATAGACGTGCACCGGCAACCAGTGCTTCACCGCTCTCGGAAAGTCGTCGACCACGCGCAGATCGACCGCGAAATTGCGATGCAGAGGGCAGGGCGCCTCGGTGAGCCAGTATCCCCGGGCGATTCGCTGCAAGTCGATTCCCGCCAGATTCAGGGCCGTCCGATCGCCGGCAGCGGCCCTGTCGACCTGCCGATTCTGTGCCCGGATGCCTCGCACCCGAGCCCGGTCTCCCGACGGGAATACGGCCAGTTCCCGATTGCGTTCGACGCATCCCGCATGCACCGTGCCGGTGACCACGAGCCCCGTCCCCCGGACATTGAATGCCCGGTCCACGGCAAGTCGGAACGGGCCAGCCGAATCATCCCTGTTTCGATTCTCGTGCGCTGTCCAGAGTTTGTCGGTCAGCTCGGCGATGCCCAATCCGGTCCGGGCAGACGTGCGGACAATCGGCGCCTCTTCCAGGAATGTGCCGGCAACCAGCGAGCGTATCTCCTGTTCCGCAGCGACAAGGCGCTCCGGGCTCGCCCGGTCGCACTTGGTAAGGGCAACGAGCCCGTGCCGCACGCCGGTCAACTCGAGAATCTGCAGGTGCTCGCGGCTCTGTGGCATGGGCCCGTCGTCGGCGGCGACGGTCAGCAGGGCGTACTGCCTGGCGGCAACCCCGGCCACCATGTTGTGGATGAAGCGATGGTGGCCGGGAACGTCGACGAAGCCCAGAACCCGGTTGCCGTCGTCGTCTCCCTCGTGCACGGCATAGGCGAAGCCGAGGTCGATGGTCAGTCCCCGCCGGCGCTCCTCGCCCAGCGTGTCGGTGTCGACCCCGGTGATGGCCTTGACCAGGCTGGTCTTGCCGTGGTCGACGTGGCCGGCGAGCGTGACGATCATGAATCCCGGTTCCGGATCCAGCCCAACTTGTTCATGAACAAACTACAGCGGCCGTCAAAAGCAGCGACACACATGAGCGTGCTCCCGCCGCGTGCTAGTCGTGCAGTCAAACACGGTAAGTGCGCGCTCTTGCTCCGCGCACCCTTTGCGTTCACACCTCTTGCCAGCCTCGCTACGGTCATTCGCGAATCGGTCGGGCATGAGCCCGCCGGTGGGCAGTCTCGCCGGATTTGCGGGACATCCCACATTTCAGAGTTCGCCGACAGCAGCGAGCAGCCCGTCGAAATCCGCCACGGCGCGAAGATCCAGCCACAAGGCGCCTTGCCGAATGCGCCCGACGATGGGTTCGGGCAGTTTTCGCAACCGCTCCTCCAGCGCGCGCACCTGTTTCGACTGCCTGTGGCGGACTACCACGGCCCGGCTTTCGAGCGTCCTGTCCGGCACCGCTCCGCTGCCGATCTGCGCCTCCGAGGCGGCCATCTGCAGGTCGAAGCCGTCCAACCGCTCTGCCAACTTGTCCCGTAACCGGCCGGCACGCTTTTCCAATATCGCGACCGGCGTCGTCAGCAGGCGAAGCAGGGGAATCGTGGCGGACGCCCGATCGGGTTGTTCGTAGAGCTTCAGGGTGGCGTCCAGCATCGCCAGCGTCACCTTGTCGGCCCGGAGCGCCCGTTTCAGCGGGTTGCGGTTCAGGCGGGCCATCAGGTCTTGCCGTCCGACGATCAGGCCGGCCTGCACGCCGCCAAGCAGCTTGTCGCCGCTGAAGGTCACGAGGTGAGCGCCCGCTTCGAGCGCCTGTGCGGGCATGGGTTCCCGTGGCAGGCCGAGCCGGTCGAGGTCGAGCAGGGCGCCGCTGCCGAGATCGATGCAGAGCGGAATGCCGTGACTCTCGGCCAGACCCGCCAGAGCCCGGGTCGGGACTTCGGCGGTGAAGCCTTCGATGTGATAGTTGCTGGTGTGCACCTTCAGCAGCAGGGCGGCGTTGTCGGCGACCTCCTCGAAATCCTTCAAGTGAGTGCGATTCGTGGTGCCGACCTCGAGCAAGCGGCAGCCGGCGCGTTTCATCAGTTCGGGCAAACGGAAGCTGCCGCCGATCTCCACCAGTTCGCCCCGTGAGACGGGTACGGCTCGGCGTAGCGCCAGGGTGTTGAGTATCAGCAGCAGTGCCGCGGCGTTGTTGTTGACCACCGTTGCCGCCTCGGCGCCCGTCAGGCGGGTCAACCGCTCTTCGACCACCCCCTCCCGGTTGCCCCGTTTGCCGCGGGCAAGGTCGTATTCCAGGTTCATGGCGCCGGTGACCAGCGGTTTGATCGCATCCCACATCGCGCCGCTCACCGGCGCACGGCCGAGGTTCGTGTGAATGACCGTTCCCGTGAGGTTGTGCACGGGCCGATAGCCCCGTCCGGCCAGGGTTGCGGCCAGCTGTTTCGCATAGCCTTCCGGGGAACCGGCCCAGACCGGAATGTCGTCGGCGGCGCGCAGCTTGCCCTGCAATGCCCGCAGTTCGCGTTTGACCGCATCGGGCCCGTGGTGTTCCACCAGAGACCGAAGCGCGGCGGCGTTGACCAGGCGGTCGATGCCCGGGAGGTCGCTCGGTTGCATGTCGTGGGTTCCGCGGGACGGTGACTCGGCGCTTTCGATGCGCGGGCCCCGGAGTTTAACCCGAATCGTTTTGTCGCAGCCGAAACGCATGGCCAAACGTTTCGATCCTCCAGCCCGCCAAGAAACCTGTTTCCGGGTGCGAATCGGAGAGGTCGGTCAAGGTGTTACCTGTACAACAGTTCTCGCGGCGCGATGGCTTGTGCCGAACAGAATCCGATGCCCGGTTGCAGACCGGACCGGTCCGCATTTGGCATGCGCGAATGACGGGACACTGGGCTAAACTCGCGTTTTTTCGTTCACGGAGCGGCAACCCATGGTCAAACCCATTGCGGCCTTCGTCGGGCTCGGCGTCATGGGCTATCCCATGGCCGGGCATCTTGCGGCAGCGGGCTACCCGATGCGCGTCTACAACCGCACCGCCTCCAAGGCGGAAGCCTGGGTGAACGAACACGGCGGAGAGGCGTTCGGGTCGCCGGCCGAGGCGGCGTCCGGGGCCGAAATCGTGTTCATGTGTGTCGGCAACGACGACGATGTGCGGGCCGTCACGCTGGAGGAGGGCGGCGTCTTGAGCGGGATGGGGGCTTCCGGGCTGCTGGTCGATCACACCACGGTATCCGCGGAGGTGGCGAGGGAGCTGGCTAAGGCGGCGCGGGCCAAGGGCATCGGCTTCGTGGATGCGCCGGTGTCCGGCGGCCAGGCCGGTGCCGAGAACGGCCAGTTGACGATCATGGCCGGAGGCGAGCCGGCCGACTACGAACGCGCCGAACCGCTGTTCGATTGCTACGGGCGGTTTTCGCGGCTGATGGGCCCTGTCGGCGCCGGACAGCTCACCAAGATGGTCAACCAGATCTGCATTGCTGGTGTGGTGCAGGGCCTGGCGGAGGGAATCGACTTCGCGCAACGCGTAGGCCTCGATGCGGACGCGGTGGTGGACGTCATCTCGAAGGGTGCCGCCCAGTCCTGGCAGATGGAAAACCGTGCACATACCATGGCTCTCGATGAGTTCGAGTTCGGCTTCGCGGTGCAGTGGATGCGCAAGGATCTCGACATCGCCCTGCGCACCGGCCGCGCCCACCAGGCTCGATTGCCGCTGACAGCCCTGGTCGATCAGTTCTATGCCGACGTGCAGGCGCTCGGCGGCAACCGCTGGGATACCTCCAGCCTGATTGCCCGGTTGCGCGACTGATCGAGGGCCGCGCCTGATGCAACCGGAACGGGCGGCAGGGCGGTAAGGTTGAGAGGTTCGCGCATGAATAGACCAACGTGCGGTCGGCTCGACGGCACCGCCCCAAACGAGAGACGGTGGTTGGTCGTGCCGGCGGGGTTTGCCCCGATGCCTCGGTCGGCTTGACCGCACCGCCCGAAACGAGAGACGATGCAGCAACGATACGAGGGCGGATATCCGACGCCGGAACAGCCCGCAGTTTTGCCCTCGAACCGTCCGAACGAGCCCGATCATTCCAATGGTTGCAACAAGGCCGATCCCGTCGGCTTTGGCAGTAACACGATTGCATGAGGAAAACCCATGTCGCTTGGTACAGACATCAAGATCATGTATCTGAACCCCGTTGGAGATTCCTCCAACGATCGGATGAACGCGGAAATGGCCAAGGAGTACAAGTATCCCGGCACTTCCGTGGACATCGTTTCATTGAACCCCGCGACGGCCCCTCCCGGGAAGACCAACCGGAAATACCGTGCCCACCAAGCGCTGATCGTGACGGACATCGTTCGGGCCGCGAGGCAAGCGAGAAAAGATGGCTACGACGCGATGGTGATCGCGGATTTCCTGGACCCCGGGTTTGCGGAGGCAAGGGAGGTCTCGGGCGAAGCCCTGGTGGTCCGCGCCTGCGAGGCGTCGGTCAGGCTGGCTTGCACAATCTCCAACCGCTATACAATCATCGTCCAGCACGAAGATCCGTACGATTATGTGGGTGAATTGGCTTACAGTTACGGATGCGGCGAAAAGCTGGACTCATGCGAGTCTATACAGCTTAGCGACGAGGCTTTCATCGACGATCCCGAACGGGCCGCCGCGCTGATAGAAAAACTCTGCCTCACCGAGTACAACGAGTCGGAGACTGAGGCGTTCGTACTCGGCTGCACGCCGGAAATCGGATTCTACAAGCATCTGCAGGAATTGCTGACCGAAGAGGCGGGTGGATTTAACGTTCCGGTCATCGATTGGTCCATTGCAACGTTGAAGGCGGCCGAGCATAGCGCTCTGCACAAGCAATTGGGCTGGACCAACAGCCGGGTATGGGGAATGCAGTCACCGCTGGGAGACGAACCCGAGAACCCCGCCATCTTGATGGACGATTACGAGTTCGGCAACGTCATCCATGTGCCGGCGGACGGAAAGGGGCAAGCGCAAGATTAGGAGGACTGGCCCCGAGCGCAACAGTGACCATCGAACCAAGGGAAATCGAATTGAAGGCCGAGCAACTGGAAGCCCCGAGAGCGCAAGGCCCGCAATTGGATGATGAGGGCCATGATGGGCAAGGGCATCGAAGTATTCCATGTGCAGGACGGAAAAATCGCCGCAATACGGGTGGCCTGGTGTTGGGACACAATAGGCCATCGGGATCGACGGAAGCGTGCATGAGCGGGTTCTCCGATTCGGGATTGTCTTGGCAACCTGTCCTGGTACTGGTTATCGGCATCGCGCTGGCGGCCTGCAGCTCTCCCGATGAATCGAGTGACCAGGCGGCGCTACAGTCGCAACGCCTGGCTGGCTCGACGGAACTACAGATCGAAGGGCAGCCAGGAGATAGCTGGCCATCCTACAGCCGTGACCATTACGAACAACGCTACGCCCCGGCGACACAGATCAACCGCGAGACGATCGACCGTCTCGGGCTGCACTACGCGGTAGATCTGCAAGCGAAACTGGGGTCCTCCGCGACCCCCTTGATGGTTGACGGACTGCTGGTGTTCCCCACCAATTGGAATATCGTCGTGGCCATCGATGCGCTGACCGGCGAGGAAGTCTGGCGTTACGATCCGCAAACGCCTCGTTTCAGCATGCGCACCATGGGCGGCGCCTTGTCCCGAGGGGTCGCCAGCCATCGAGGCAAAATCGTCATCCCGACCATCGATGGACGCCTGATTGCGGTCAAGCTCGCCAATGGCGAAAAGCTGTGGGAAGTCGATACCTTCGATGGTGGAAGATGCAATCAGGCCGTGGCCGCCTGTTACATTTCAGGCGCGCCTCGTGTTGCTGACGGCAAGGTATTCATTGGATTTGGTGGCGCCGAACAGAACGCGCGAGGCTATGTCTCGGCGTACGACGTCGAGAATGGTGACTTCTTGTGGCGCTTCTATACCGTGCCCGGCGATCCGAAAAGCGATGCCCACCCCGAGCACCCCGAGATGGTTCAAGCAGCCGCGACCTGGGGCGATTCATGGAACGAATTCGGTTTCGGTGGCGGCGGCACCGTTTGGGATTCCATCGTCTACGACCCGGATTTCGATCAGCTTCTGATCGGGGTCGGTAACGGCGGGCCGGTTTTCCCCGGGCACGTGCGCGCTCCGGGTGCAGGAGATCAACTGTTTCTGGCTTCCATCGTATCGCTGCATCCGGATACGGGTGAAATGAACTGGTATTACCAGCAGAACCCCGGCGAACAATGGGACTACACCGCAACCCAGTCGATAATCCTGGCCGAACTCGAGTTCGATGGTGAGTTGAAAAAGGTTGCCATGCAGGCACCGAAGAACGGCTTCTTTTATGTGCTGGATCGCGAGACCGGCAAATTGCTCAGCGCCGAGAAATACGCCCATGTAACCTGGGCCGAGCGCATTGACCTCGACAGCGGTAGACCCGTCGAAACGGGCCAGAGCGACTACAGCGAAACCCCCAGGTGGGTCGCCCCGGGGCCGATTGGGGCGAACAACTGGCAGCCATCGGCATATAGCCCCAAGGAGGGGCTGTTCTATATCTCCGGCCGCGAATCCGTTTTTCTCTATCACGTTCACCCGGACTACACCGGGCCTGAATCGTATGACCTGAGGCAGGGGCTCACGAATAACGGTTTCGATGTATTGGGACTGCCCGATCTAATGTCGGCATCCCAAGCGTCGCCGGCGGTAGAGATGGCCGGCATGCTCAAGGCCTTCAACCCGCGCAGCGGCAAACTGCAGTGGCAAGTCGAGCTGCCTCATTTCTGGAATGGAGGTTTGTTGGCCACGGCGGGTTCGCTGGTGTTCATCGGCACGGCGGACGGCAAGTTCCAGGCTTACGACTCTGCCGAGGGCGTCAAGCTTTGGGAATTCGACACCTGGTCATCGATCATATCCTCGCCGATCAGCTATCGGTTAAACGGTGAACAATACATCGCGTTGACCACCGGCACCGGGATGGCGAGTCACACCATGGGTTACAGCGGACCAACCGCCAGCTACCGCTACGGCAACGCCAGTCATCTATTGGTTTTCAAACTCGATAGCCGGACGCCGTTCCCCGAGCCCGACCTGGTGGATAGAACCATACCGGAAGCAACGAAGGGTCTGGTTGTCGACGGCGATGTCGTGCGCGGCAAGCGGCTGTACCATACCTATTGCCATGTCTGTCATGGCGGTACGGTCAGATCGGATGGCGTGATTCCCGATTTACGCTTGATGAACCTTGCAGTACATCAGATCTTTGCCAACATCGTGTTGGATGGTGTGTTTCAGGTCAAGGGGATGCCGAGCTTTTCCGATCTGCTGCAGAAAGAGGATGCAAACGACATCCATGCTTACATACTGGAACGAATCGCCGAAGATCGTCGCCTGGAACAAGAGAGCGCAGCGAAGGGTCGGGCCGGCATGTAGGCGACGGATGCGGGCCGATACAGTTTCTGGTGAGATTACCGTGCAATCGCGTCAAGAAGTCGTTGGCTCATGCCAACGAGGTGGCGGTTGTCGGCTCTAAAATGGATTCGCTGATGAAATCGATCAGTTGGGTTGTCGCTCTGCCAGCGGCACATAGTCTCGCCGCTCGGGGCCGCGATACAACTGCCGAGGCCGAGCGAGCCGATACGGGCCGCTGATCATCTCGTTCCAATGGGCGATCCAGCCCGGCGTGCGCCCGATGGCGAAGATCACCGTGAACATCTCCACCGGTATGCCGATCGCCTTGAGGATGATGCCCGAGTAGAAGTCGACATTCGGATACAGCCGCTTGTCGACGAAGAAGTCGTCCTCGAGCGCGATTTTTTCCAGACGCCGCGCCATGCGCAGTTGTGGATTGTCGTCCACGCCGAGTTCCTCGAACACCTCCTGGCAGGTCTGCTGCATGACGACTGCCCGGGGGTCGTAGTTCTTGTAGACCCGGTGGCCGAAGCCCATCAGGCGGAACGGGTCGTTCCTGTCCTTGGCTTTCTTTACAAATTTGTCGATGTTCTTCTCGTCGCCGATCTGGTCGAGCATGTTCAGCACTGCTTCGTTCGCGCCGCCGTGAGCCGGCCCCCACAACGCCGCGATGCCCGCGGCGACGCAGGCGAAAGGGTTCGCGCCGGTCGATCCGGCCAGCCTGACCGTGGAGGTCGACGCGTTCTGCTCGTGGTCGGCGTGCAGGAGGAAGATGCGATCCATTGCCCGGGCGAGCACGGGGTTGACCTTGTACTCCTCACAGGGTGTGGCGAACATCATGTGCAGGAAATTTTCCGCATGGGCCAGGTCATTGCGGGGATAGATGAACGGTTCGCCGCGGGAATACTTGTAGCACATGGCGGCGAGTGTCGGCATCTTGGCGATGAGGCGGTGGGCGGTGATCTGCCGGTGCTCGTCATCGTCGATGTCGAGCGAGTCGTGGTAGAACGCGGACAGCGCGCCCACCACGCCGCACATGATGGCCATGGGATGGGCATCCCGGCGAAACCCCCGGAACAGGAACTGGAGCTGTTCGTTCACCATGGTGTGGTATTTGATGGTGGTGACGAATTCCGCCTTCTGCGTGGCATCGGGCAGTTCGCCGTTCAGCAGCAGATAAACGAGTTCGAGGTAATCCGACTGCTTGGCCAGTTGCTCGATGGGGTAGCCGCGGTGCAGCAGCACACCGGCGTTGCCGTCGACGTACGTGATTTGGGAATCGCAGGAGGCGGTGGATACGAACCCGGGGTCGTAGGTGAAGTAGCCGAGGCTGGTGAGATTGCCGACATCGATGACCGTCGGGCCTTCGCTGCCCTCGTAGATGGGCAACTCGAATTCATTGTCGTCAACGGTCAGCCGCGCGACCTTGCCGTTGGCATCCTGCATGTAACCTCCGTTTCGATGGATTTGCCCGCCACCGCGGCGCGCTGTTCCGGGTACGCGAACAGCGTATGAGCCACCCGCCGTGCCGGCTGGTTTGTCCGGAGCGGCGCTACAAGGCTTCCCCAAGGGATTCGACGGGACGAGACCCGTCAGTAGCGGAGATTATACATACAGCGGGCCCGAACGTTGAAGTTGCCCGGATTGCGGCCGCAGAGAGAACAGACCCGCGCGGCGTGCCATGCGGCGAGCCATACGACCGCACCGCACGTTGCCCCCGGGAGCCCGGGTTTTTTTGGGCCGGTTTGTTGCGGTGCTTTCATGGAACACTTTTTCCAAGTGATTGATTTTGTTGAATTTGCTAACCAAGAAATCCTTACCTTCGATCCGGCTCCGAGAACCGGTATGCGGTACGCGCATCCGGCACGCCAAGCGGACCTGCTTACCGCTACGATGGGCGCAAGCGCGAGCTTTAATGGTGCCGGATACGCGCACCGCACACCGGTTCTCTCCCAGCGGTTGTCAAGTGTTCCTTGCGCGTCGTCGTCCCGGTGCGCCGGGTTGGGAACTCGCATGAAATAGTTTTTCAAGTTATTGATTTTAAAGCACTCGTTGGCGTGGAGAATCGTCTCTCCCAGCGAGCCTTTGTTGCTTTCACGTCCGCGACCCGGAGAGATTTGACATTTCGCTCGGCGGCTTGGTGAGATAGGCGCCCTATGGGAGCGGGTGGCACAGGCAAATCGGCTGCCGGCATGACCTCGCCGCTGCTGAACGCGCTCGAACGCATATTCACCCCGGCCAGGGTCAGCGCGGATGCCGACGAACTGGCGGTCCGTGGCATCGACTGGACGCGACAGTACAAGGCCGCGCCCGGCGCCGTCGTGTTTCCTGAGACGGTCGACGAAGTGGTCGTGCTGACCCGGCTTGCAAACCGGGAAGGGCTCGCCCTGGTGCCTTCGGGCGGGCGCACCGGGCTATCCGGCGGCGCGGTCGCGGCGAATGGCGAAATCGTCGTTTCCTTCGAACGGATGAATCGCATACTCGAATTCGATCCGGTAGACCGGCTGGTCAAGTGCGAGGCGGGCGTCGTCACCGCCGCGCTTCAGGCGTATGCGCGCGACCGCGGGCTCTTCTACCCGGTGGATTTCGGCTCTAGCGGTTCCAGCCAGATCGGCGGCAACGTCGCCACCAATGCGGGCGGCATCCGGGTCATTCGCCATGGCCTCACCCGCGACTGGATTGCCGGCCTGAAGGTGGTCACCGGAACCGGCGCCGTGCTCGAGTGCAACAACGGCCTCGTAAAGAACGCCACGGGGTACGACCTGCGGCACCTCTTCGTCGGCTCCGAAGGAACGCTCGGTTTCATCGTCGAAGCGGAGGTGCGCCTGGGGCCGCCGCCACCGCCCCAGCGAGTGATGGTGTTGGGCCTCGGCAGCCTGACGGCCATTCTGCCGGTTCTGGAAGCCTTCCAGGCCGTGCTGGAGCTTTCCGCCTTCGAGTTTTTCTCGGAGCTGGCCTTGACCCACGTGCTCGCCCATCGCGGTCTGCAGCGACCCCTGGCCGCAGCCACGCCGTTCTATGCATTGATCGAGTTCGACGCGGCTCGGGAGGAGGCAGCGCTCGAGGCGTTTCGGGCGGCCCTGGACAGGAATTGGGTGGAGGACGGCGTTATCAGTCGCTCCGACGCCCAGGCCGCCTCGCTCTGGGCGCTCCGGGAAGGCATTACCGAGAGCATCGCCCCGTTCACGCCCTACAAGCACGATCTTGCGGTACGGGTGTCGCGAGTTCCGGACTTTCTGCAGGCGGTCGAGGGGATCGTCGGCGCCCGATACCCCGGCGTCGAGATATGCTGGTACGGCCATATCGGTGACGGCAATCTGCACCTCAACGTGCTGAAACCGGAAGGCGTGTCCACCGACGAATTCTACGACGAGTGCCGCCGCATCGGCCCCGAACTGTTTGCGGCAGTGCAGCGATGGGGCGGCAGCATATCCGCAGAGCACGGCGTCGGGCTCCTGAAGCGTGACTTCCTCGAATTCTCGCGCAGCCCGGCAGAGATCGAACTGATGCGCGGCATCAAGGCTGCGTTCGACCCGAACGGAATCATGAATCCCGGCAAGCTGCTGCCGTAATGAGGACACCCGCAACCGGCCATACCTTGTGGAATGGGGCAGCCGGACCGCCAGCGATCGAACGCCAATGCAGTGCCTGAGCGTACCCTCGTGGGAGGTCCTGCTCTTTGCGCTCGCCGCGCTGGAGCGGTGTCCGGCAAACCCAAAAATCTGGTGACGAGAGCGTCAAATCCGCTATCGTCGCCGGGGCGGGTCGCCATCTTTTAAGGTGGAGATGTCGCCCCGGAGGCCGCCTGGGTGGGTTGCGCCGCTGCCCGTTGCTGCCGCCCCGCTGCGGTCGCTCCGCTCCGTTCGCTGGGCGGCAGCAACGGGCAGTGCCAGGTTCGGCGAACCCGACAGTTTATTTGTTTTAAAACCGGACAAGTCTATTTGTTGCTAACAGGCGCCGGCACCCGGGTTTGGTTTTTGCGGGCGCGCCGAATAAGATACCGCTGTTCGCGCAGTTCACCGCCGCGTCGGTCTCGCGCGCTTCTCCAATTGCAGAGAACGTCCGGAATCCCATTGTTGAAACCCGTGCGTCCAGTCAGCCTGTCGCTCTCGCCGGCCAAGTTTCGTTGGCCGGTCACCGCCATGGCTTCCATCGCCCACCGGCTGACCGGCGTCGGCTTGTTCGCGGGCGTTGCCTGGCTCCTCTACCTGCTCGATCTCGCGCTCGACTCGCCCACCGGGTTCGGCCGGGCACAGACCGTGCTGGCCGGAACCGGCGGCAAGCTGGCGCTGCTCGGCGTGCTGGCCCTGCTGACCTATCACCTGATTGCCGGGGTCAGGCACCTGTTCATGGACATGCACATCGGCGACACGCTGGTGGCGGCCCGGCGCCTCACCTGGCTCGTGTTCGCATTGACCGCCGCCGCCGTGCTGGCGCTCGGGGCCTGGTTATGGTGACGAGCGTTACCTCGCTAACCGGCAACGGGCTGGCGGATTTCGTGCTGCAGCGCGTCAGCGCCGTAGTGCTCGCGCTTTACGCCGGCTGCGTCGTCGGCTGGTTCCTGGTCAACGACGGCGTCACCCACGAAAGCCTCGCCAGCTATTTCGGTTCCATGCCCATGCAACTCTTCAGCACCCTGGCGCTGCTGGCCACCGCGGTGCATGGCTGGGTCGGCATGTGGACCGTCGGTACCGACTACGTGCGACCGCACTATTTCGGCAGGTACGCCACCGTGTTCCGCTTTGCCTGGCAGTGCGCCATGGTGCTGGTCCTGTTCGTCTACCTCGTCTGGGGCCTGGCCCTCTTCTGGTCGCTGTAGGTTCCCGGGTGGCGCCGCTGCGCAGAATGGAATTCGACAGCGTCATCGTCGGTGGCGGGGGCGCCGGCATGTGCGCGTCCCTGCGCCTCGCCCGGTCGGGGCTGAAGACCGCGGTCATCTCCAAGGTGTTTCCCACCCGTTCGCACACGGTCTCCGCCCAGGGCGGCATCACCTGTGCCATCGCCAGCGAAGACCCGGACGACGACTGGCGCTGGCACATGTACGACACCGTCAAGGGCTCGGACTATATCGGCGACCAGGACGCCATCGAGTACATGTGCAGCGAAGGCCCCCAGGCCGTATTCGAACTCGAACACATGGGCATGCCGTTCTCGCGAACCGAGTCGGGCCGAATCTATCAGCGTCCGTTCGGCGGCCAGTCGAAGGATTACGGCAAGGGCGGTCAGGCTGCCCGCACCTGTGCGGTCGCCGACCGCACCGGGCACGCCCTGCTGCACACCCTGTATCAGGGCAATTTCAAGGCCGGCACCACCTTCCTCAACGAATGGTTCGCCGTCGACCTGGTCAGGAACCAGGACGGTGCGGTGGTGGGCGTGACGGCCATTGAGATAGAGACGGGCGATGTGGTCTTCATCGCCGCCAAGGCCACGGTACTGGCCACCGGTGGCGCCGGCCGAATCTATGCGAGCACCACCAACGCGCTCATGAACACCGGCGACGGCGTCGGCATGGCGCTGCGTGCCGGGCTGCCCATGCAGGACATGGAGATGTGGCAGTTCCACCCCACCGGCATCCACGGCGCCGGCGTGCTCGTCACCGAAGGATGCCGCGGCGAAGGCGCCTATCTCGTCAACAACGACGGCGAGCGCTTCATGGAGCGCTACGCTCCCACCGCCAAGGACCTTGCCGGCCGGGACGTGGTAGCCCGGTCCATGGTGCTCGAAGTGCTGGAAGGCCGGGGCTGCGGCCCCGAGAGCGACCACGTGCTGTTGAAGCTCGACCACCTCGGCGAAGACGTGCTCAATGCCCGCCTGCCGGGAATCCTCGAGCTTTCCAGAACCTTCGCTCATGTCGACCCGGTCCGGGAACCCATTCCCGTGGTGCCGACCTGCCACTACATGATGGGCGGCGTTCCCACCGGCGTCTACGGCCAGGCCCTGACCCGGGATGCAGAAGGCAACGACCGGCTGGTGGAAGGCCTCTATGCAGCGGGTGAAGTGGCCTGCGTCTCGGTGCACGGCGCCAATCGCCTGGGCGGCAATTCGCTGCTCGACCTGATCGTTTTCGGGCGGGCGTCCGGGATGCACATCGAGGAGGCTCTTCGCCAGGGGGTCAGCCATCGGGCGGCGAGCGATTCCGACCTCGATGCCTCGCTGACCCGCCTGAACCGCTGGAACGCTTCTACCGATGGCGAACCTGTCGACAGCCTCAAACGGGAATTGCAGACGGTCATGCAGAACAGCTTCGGCGTGTTCCGCACGGAAGCGCACATGCGCGCCGGCATCGACAAGCTCGACGAGTTGCGGCAACGCATCGGCGCCGCACACCTCGGCGACAAGAGCAACACCTTCAATACGGCGCGCCTCGAAGCCCTGGAACTCGACAACCTGCTCGAAGTTGCCGAGGCCACCGCCATTGTTGCCGAAGAACGCCGGGAGAGCCGCGGCGCCCACGCCCGGGACGACTACCAGAACCGCGACGACGAAAACTGGCTGTGCCACTCACTCTACTTCCCCGAGGAAAAACGGGTCGGCAAGCGCGAGGTCAACTTCGCACCGAAAACAGTCCCGGTGTTCGAGCCGAAGGAACGCAACTATTGACCGCTGACTGCTAGAATCGTGTCAGTGATAAACGGAATTGCCATGCAAGTCGGGAACATGGCGCGCCGGGCCTCGGACGTGCGAGGAACAAGGGCTCGCTGGGAGAGAACCGGTGTGCGGTGCGGATATCCGGCGCCTTTTGGGCTCGCGCTTGCGCCTATCGTCGCGGTAAGCGTGTCCGCCTGGCGCGCCGGATGTCCGTACCGCATACCGGTTCTCGGATCCGGTTCGGAGGCACAATTCTCCGGCTCGGTGATTGGCTTAAAATCAATAACTTGAAGACGATTTTTAATGCAAGTCAGCGTATATCGATACAACCCTGAGTCGGACGACAAGCCGCGCATGCAGGAGATGACGGTCGAGTTGCCGGAAGGTCGCGACCTGATGGTGCTCGACGTGCTCGCCCTGCTGAAAGAGCAGGACCCGGGGTTGTCCTACCGCCGCAGTTGCCGCGAAGGGGTGTGCGGCTCCGACGGCATGAACATGAACGGCAAGAACGGCCTGGCCTGCATCACCCCGGTTTCCGAGGCGGCGCGTGGCGGCAAGCTGGTACTGCGGCCGCTGCCCGGGCTGCCGGTAGTACGCGACCTGGTGGTGGACATGAGCCAGTTCTACCGGCAGTACGAGAAGATCAAGCCCTACCTGATCAACGAATCGCCGCCGCCGGCTCGGGAGCGCCTGCAGACACCCGAGGAGCGGGCGAAACTCGACGGCGCCTACGAGTGCATTCTGTGCGCCTGTTGCTCCACGGCCTGCCCGTCGTTCTGGTGGAACCCGGACAAGTTCGTCGGCCCCGCCGGGCTCTTGCAGGCGTACCGTTTTCTGGCGGACAGCCGCGATACCGCCACCGCGGAGCGGCTGGCCGACCTGGAAGACCCGTTCAGCGTCTTCCGCTGCCGCGGCATCATGAATTGCGTGGATGTGTGCCCGAAAGACCTGAATCCGACCCAAGCGATCGGCAAGATTCGCACCATGATGCTCTCCGAAAGCACCTGAGCAGCCGAGTTCGCCCGTGGCTCATTCCGAACTCGAACGCATGCGCCGCAGTTCGCACCTGGCGGGCGCCAATGCGGCCTATATCGAGGCGATGTACGAGGAATACCTGACCGGCGGCGCGGAACTGCCTCCGGAGTGGGAGCGCTACTTCGGCCATCTGCCGCCACTCGAGGCGGGTAACGGCGACCCGCCCACCGAGGTGCCCCACAGCGGCATCGTGCAGCATTTCGAGCGCATCGGCAGAAACCGCCTGAAAGCGCGCCCCGAGCGGCAGAGCGCGGCGGTGGAAAGCGAGCACGAACGCAAGCAGATGCGCGTCGGCGACCTGATCTCCGCTTACCGGCATCGCGGCCACAAGAAGGCGAACATCGACCCGTTGGGCTTGATGGAACGCCCGGAAATGCCCGTGCTCGACCTCGCCTATCACGGCTTGTCAGTGGCGGAACTCGAGGAGATCTTCGACACCGGCTCGCTCGGTTATCACGACGGCAAGGCCAAGCTGCGGGAGATCGTCGAGACCCTGGAGATGACCTACTGCGGCAGCATCGGCGCCGAGTACATGCACATCGTGCAGGCGGACGAACAGATCTGGGTGCAGCAGCGCCTGGAACGGGAGCGTGCACAGCCGCCGTTAACCGCCGCCGAGAAGCGTCGCATCCTGGAACGCCTGACGGCGGCCGAGGGTCTCGAAAAGTACCTGCACGGCCGCTGGCCGGGCACCAAGCGTTTCGGCCTCGAAGGCAGCGAGTCGCTCATACCCTGCCTGCACGAACTGCTGCAGCGGCTCGGTTCCCACGATGTGCTCGAGACCGTTGTCGGCATGGCGCACCGGGGCCGCCTGAACGTGCTGGTCAACGTCCTCGGCAAGGACCCATGGGATCTCTTCAGCGAGTTCGACGGCAAGGTGGACGACACCCTGGCTTCCGGCGACGTCAAGTACCACCAGGGCTTCTCCACCAACATCATGACGCCGGGCGGCGAGATGCACCTGGCGCTGGCCTTCAATCCATCGCATCTGGAAATCGTCGGCCCGGTCGTGGCGGGTTCCGTGCGCGCCCGGCAGGATCGCCGACGCGACTATGGCGGCAACCTCGTGGCGCCGATCGTGATCCACGGCGATGCGGCCTTCGCCGGCCAGGGCGTGGTGATGGAGACGCTGCAGATGTCCCAGACCCGGGGTTTCAAGACCGGGGGCACGGTGCACATCATCCTCAACAATCAGATCGGCTTCACCACGCACCGCCAGGACGATGCCCGCTCCACCGAGTACTGCACCGAGATCGCCAAGATGGTCCAGGCGCCCATCTTCCACGTCAACGGCGACGACCCGGAGGCGGTCATCTTCGTCACCCAGTTGGCGGCCGACTACCGCATGTATTTCCGCAAGGATGTGGTCATCGACCTGGTCTGCTATCGCCGCCGTGGGCACAACGAGGCCGAGGAGCCCATGAAGACCCAACCCCTGATGTACAAGCGCATCAGGGCGCTGCCGACCACCCGGGAACGCTATGCCCGGAAGCTGGTCGAAGAGCAGGTGGTGAGCCCCAATCAGGCCGTGGAGATGGCGGAGCGATACCGGAATACCCTGGAAGGCGGCGGCCATGTGGCGCTTTCCATCGTCCACGAGCCGGACGAGAGCCTGTTCGTCGACTGGCGGCCGTATCTCGGGCACGCATGGACGGAAGCCGCGGACACCAGGGTGCCGAGGCAGCGGTTCATCGAAATCGCCGAGCGGCTGGGCAGGGTTCCGGACGGCTTCGAGTTGCAGCGCCAGGTCAAGAAGACGATGGACGAACGTGCCGCAATGACCGCCGGCGAAATCCCGGTGAACTGGGGCTACGCCGAGACCATGGCGTACGGTACGCTGGTCGACGAAGGCCATGGCGTGCGACTGACGGGGCAGGATGTCGGCGTGGGCACGTTTTCGCACCGTCACGCCTGCCTTTACAACCAGGTCGACGGCAAGCGTTATATTCCGCTCAATCACCTGTCCGAGACCGCCAACTTCGACATCTACGACTCGCTGCTTTCCGAGGAAGCGGTGCTCGCCTTCGAATACGGCTATGCGACCACGACCCCCAGGGACCTGGTCGTCTGGGAAGCCCAGTTCGGCGATTTCGCCAACGGCGCCCAGGTGGTGATCGATCAGTTCGTCTCTTCCGGGGAGGTGAAATGGGCGCGGCTCTGCGGCCTGACGATGCTGCTTCCCCACGGCTACGAGGGCGCCGGCCCGGAACACTCCTCGGCGCGCCTCGAACGCTATCTGCAGCTGTCTGCTGAACACAACATGCAGGTGTGCATGCCCACCACCCCGGCCCAGGTATTCCACATGCTGCGCCGCCAGATCATCCGGCCGCTGCGCAAACCGCTGGTGGCGCTGACGCCGAAAAGCCTGCTCAGGCACAAGCAGGCGGTCTCGACGCTCGAGGAACTCCACGACGGCGCCTTCCAGACCGTGCTCGGTGAAATCGACGACATCGACCACAAAGGTGTCGACCGGATCGTGCTGTGCAGCGGCAAGGTGTACTACGATTTGCTCGAAGCCCGGCGCGAAGCGGATGCGGACAGCGTGGCGATCCTGCGCATCGAGCAGTTGTACCCGTATCCTCGGGAGGATCTGGTTCGGGCAATCTCGCCCTACAAACGCGTCCGCCGGCTGGTCTGGTGCCAGGAAGAGCCCATGAATCAGGGCGCCTGGTATCAGACTCAGCACAAGTTGCGACAGGTGCTTGCCGCTCTGGACGCAGCCCCCGACCTGGAGTATGCGGGTAGAGACTCCTTCGCGGCGACTGCGGGTGGCTACATGCAGATGCACATCGAATGGCAACAGCGCCTGGTCAGAAACGCCCTCTTCGGATAACGGCAATGGATATCAAGGCACCCACCTTCCCGGAATCGATCACAGAAGGCACCGTGGCCGTCTGGCACAAGGCGCCCGGCGCGGCGGTCCGGCGCGACGACCTGCTCGTGGATATCGAGACCGACAAGGTGGTTCTCGAAGTGGTGGCGCCGGCAGACGGCAAGCTCTCCCGCGTCGTCAAGCAGGAAGGCGATGTGGTTGCCAGCGAGGAATTGCTGGCGACCTTCGAACCCGGAGAGGTGACCACACCGGAAGCACCGGCGCCAGACACCGCCCCGCCCGCTGCCGAACCGGTCAGCGCGAGCCCGGCGGCGCGCAAGCTCGCGGAAGAGCAGGGCCTCGACATTGCCCGGGTGCAGGGTACCGGCCGCGACGGCCGCATCACCAAGGACGATGTGGCGCAATACGTGGTGGAGGAACGGCCGACGCCGCCGCCGGCAGTGCCGGCCAGAGCCGCCGAGCGCGAGACGCCGTCGCTGGCGCCGGAATTCGACCCGGAGGGCGTAGCCGAGCGGGTGGAGCGCCGTGTGCCCATGACCCGGCTGCGCGCGAGCATCGCCCGGCGCCTGGTGGCGGCCCAGCAGAACGCCGCCATGCTCACCACGTTCAACGAAGTGGACATGTCGCCGGTGATGGCGCTCCGGCGCAAGTACCAGGACGAGTTTCGGGCGCGGCACAACGGCACGCGTCTCGGCTTCATGTCGTTCTTCGTGCGTGCCTCGGTGGAGGCGCTGAAGCGATTTCCCGCGGTGAACGCCTCCATCGACGGCGACGACATCGTCTATCACGGCTATTACGACATCGGCGTTGCGGTGAGCACCGATCGGGGCCTGGTGGTGCCGGTGGTGCGCGATGCGGATGCGCTCGGCATGGCGCAGATCGAAGACCAGATCAACGATTACGGCGAGAAGGCGAGCACGGGAAAACTCACCATCGAAGAGATGACGGGCGGTACGTTCACGATCACCAATGGCGGCATCTTCGGCTCGCTGCTTTCGACCCCCATACTCAACCCGCCGCAGACCGGCATACTGGGCATGCACAAGATCCAGGAACGGCCGGTGGTGCTCGATGGCGAAATCGTCGTTCGGCCCATGATGTACCTGGCGCTCTCCTACGATCACCGTCTCATCGACGGCAGAGACGCGGTGCGGTTCCTGGTCGCCATCAAGGGGCTGCTGGAGGATCCCGCGAGAATTCTGCTGGAATTGTAGAGAGGCTCGAGACCATGAACGATCAGTTCGACGTCGTCGTCATCGGCGGCGGCCCGGCCGGTTATGCCGCGGCGATTCGCGCTGCCCAGTTGGGAATGTCCGTGGCGTGCATCGACAAGTCGCTCGGCAAGGACGGCAAGCCGGTATTCGGAGGCACCTGCCTCAATTGGGGTTGCATCCCGTCGAAAGCGCTGCTCGATGCCTCCCACAAGTATGTGGAAGCCAATCAGCACCTCGGTGAGGTCGGCATCGCCGTCAAGGGCGTAACCGTCGATGTCACGAAGATGATGCGCAGGAAGGACGAGGTGGTCGCCGGCCTGACCGGAGGAATTGCCGCGCTCTTCAAGGGCAATGGCGTCACGGGGCTGGCGGGTGTCGGCCGGCTGTTGCCCGGACGGCGGGTGGAATGCACCGGCCACGACGGTCAGGTACGAACACTCGAGGCCGGGCATGTGGTGCTCGCTCCGGGCTCGGTGCCCGCGGAGATACCCCCCACACCGGTGGACGGCGAGTCGATCGTCGACTCCACCGGCGCCCTGGAATTCCAGGAAGTGCCCCGCCGGCTCGGAGTGATCGGCGCCGGTGTCATCGGCCTGGAACTCGGCAGCGTCTGGGCTCGCCTGGGAGCGGAGGTCGTCATCCTCGAAGCCCTGCCGGATTTCCTCCCCATGGCCGATGCGCGCATTGCTCGGGACGCCCTGAAGGTGCTGGGCGGCCAGGGCCTCGACATTCGGCTCGGGGCTCTTGTTACCGGGTCGGAAGCGGGTGAGAGCGGCGTTCGGGTCGATTACGAGGATTCTGCCGGTCTGCAATCCATCGAGGTCGACAAGGTCATCGTCGCTGTCGGTCGCAAACCCTGTACCGAGGGCCTGCTCGACCCCGGCAGCGGCGTGGCCGTGGATGCCAACGGTTTTGTCAGCGTCGACGAACTCTGCGCCACCAGCGTCCCGAACGTCTACGCCGTCGGCGACTGCGTGCGCGGCCCCATGCTTGCCCACAAGGGCTCGGAAGAGGGCGTGATGGCGGTCGAACGCATCGCCGGAAACAAGCCGCTGGTGAATTACGATACCGTGCCCAACGTCATCTACACCCACCCGGAAATCGCCTGGGTGGGCAAGACCGAACAGCAACTGAAGGAGGCGGGCACCGACTTCAGTGCCGGCGCATTTCCATTCGCGGCCAGCGGTCGGGCGCTGGCGGCCAACGATGCGGTGGGGGTCGTCAAGATGCTCGCCGATGCTGAAACCGACCGCATACTGGGCGTGCACATTTTCGGGCCGCAGGCATCGGAACTCGTTGCCCAGGCCGTCATTGCCATGGAGTTCGATGCCAGCGCCGAAGACCTCGGCCTGACGATGTTCGCCCACCCCACACTCTCGGAGGCGGTGCACGAAGCAGCGCTCGGCGTCGCCGGGCATGCCATCCACATGGTCAACCGCAGGAAACGGGCTTGACGGTGCGATTCCTCAGCCCGGCCGGACGGGTTTCGGGTGCAATGCGAAGGCCGTTCGCACGCGCTCGCGCTCGAAGTGCGTACTTCCTGGGCTCACCGGCGGCCAATCGACCCCGGCGCCGGTACAGGCCACTTGACCTGAAGCGGTGCCCAGGAGGGACAGCCGGATGAATTTGCACGAGTACCAGGCAAAGAGCCTGTTTGCCGAGTACGGCCTGCCTGTCTCTCCCGGCGTTGCCGCCGATAGCGCCGATGCCGCTGTGGCCGCGGCAAAGGAAATCGGTGGCAGCCGCTGGGCCGTGAAAGTGCAGGTGCATGCGGGTGGCCGCGGCAAGGCCGGCGGGGTCACGGTGGCCGGGTCGCCGGACGAGGTGCGGGCCTTCGCCGAGCAGTGGCTCGGCAACAGGCTGGTTACGGCCCAGACCGATGCCGAAGGGCAACCGGTGGGCAGCATCTACGTGGAGCAATGCGTCGGCATCGAGCGCGAGCTTTACCTCGGCGCCGTCATCGACCGCAGCAGCCGGCGCATCGTCTTCATGGCCTCCACGGAAGGCGGCGTCGAGATCGAGAAAGTGGCCGAAGAATCCCCGGAGAAAATCCTGCGGGAAGCCATCGACCCCTATGTGGGGCCGCAGCCGTACCAGGGCAGGGCTCTTGCCTTCCGTCTGGGTCTGTCGGGAAATCAGGTCAGGGAATTCACCGACATATTCATGCGCCTGGCGAGGCTGTTCCGGGAACTGGACTGCTCGCTCTTGGAGATCAACCCGCTGGTGGTGACCACCGAAGGCCGGGTGCATTGCCTCGACGCCAAGATGAACATCGACGGCAATGCCCTGCACCGGCAGCAGCGGCTCGCGGGCCTGCGCGACCCTACCCAGGAGGACGAGCGGGAAGCCCGGGCAGCAGAATTCGGCCTCAACTACGTGGCGCTCGACGGCAACATCGGCTGCATGGTGAACGGCGCGGGCCTGGCCATGGGCACCATGGACCTGGTCAAGGTGTACGGCGGCAATCCGGCCAATTTTCTCGATGTGGGGGGTGGCGCCACCCGGGAAGCGGTGTCGGAGGCATTCAAGATCATCCTCTCGGACACGGCCGTGCAGGCGGTGCTGATCAACATCTTCGGCGGCATCGTCAGTTGCGCCGTCATCGCCGAGGGCATCGTCGGCGCCGTCAGGGAGGTGGGCGTATCGGTGCCCGTCATCGTCCGCTTCGAGGGCAACAGTGCGGCACGGGGCCGCGAGCTACTGACCGCAAGCGGGCTTAACATCATCGCCGCGGCATCGCTCGAGGAGGCGGCGCGCAAGTCCATCGACGCGGCCGGGGGCGCCTCATGAGCATACTCGTCGATAGCCAAACCCGGGTCATCTGCCAGGGGTTCACGGGCTCCCAGGGCACCCTGCACAGCGAACAGGCGATCGCCTACGGCACGCAACTCGTCGGCGGCGTCACGCCGGGGAAGGGCGGCACCACTCACCTCGAACGGCCCGTATTCGACACCGTCGAGGCGGCGGTGAATGCGACCGGTGCGACGGCATCGGTGATCTACGTGCCGGCGCCGTTCTGCAAGGATTCCATTCTCGAGGCACTCGATGCGGGCATCGAACTGATCGTCTGCATCACCGAAGGGGTGCCGACCCTCGACATGCTTGGCGTCAAGGCAAGGCTCGATCTGACCGATGCGCGGCTCGTCGGCCCGAACTGCCCGGGCGTGATCACCCCCGGGGAATGCAAGATCGGCATCATGCCGGGCGAGATCCACCGGCCCGGCAAGGTCGGCATCGTTTCCCGTTCCGGCACCCTCACCTACGAGGCTGTAAAGCAGACCACGGACCGAGGCTTCGGTCAGAGCACCTGTGTGGGCATCGGCGGCGACCCCATTCCGGGCAGCCAGTTCACCGACATCCTGGCGCTCTTCCAGGACGACCCGGAAACGGAAGCCATCGTCATGGTCGGGGAAATCGGCGGTTCGGCGGAAGAGGAGGCAGCGGCCTTCATCCACGAGCACGTCACCAAACCGGTGGTCGCATACATCGCCGGTGTCACCGCGCCGCCGGGCAAGCGCATGGGCCACGCCGGCGCCATCGTTGCCGGCGGAAAGGGAACGGCGGCGGAAAAGTTCGAGGCGCTCGAACGTGCGGGAGTGAAAACCGTCCGCAGTCTGGCCGGAATCGGCGATGCCCTTGCCGAGGTCACCGGCTGGGCTTGAATTCCGCCGGCGCAGCCTCATTTTATAGGGCGAATTCATTCTCGGCGCGATTCCAGGAAGGTCGGCATCCATGACTGCACAAGCGGAAACCCACGGCTTCCAGACCGAAGCCCGGCAGCTTCTCAAGCTGATGATCCACTCCCTGTACTCCAACCGGGAGATATTCCTTCGCGAACTGATCTCGAACGCCTCCGACGCCATCGACAAGCTGCGCTTCCGTTCCATGGCGCAGCCGGAGTTGCTCGGCGCCGGCGAGGAGTTGGCGATAACCATCCGCTTCGACAAGGACGCGAAGACCCTGACGGTGGAGGACAACGGCATCGGCATGACCCGTGAGCAGTCGATCGAGCAACTCGGCACCATCGCCAAGTCGGGCACGGCCGAGTTCCTCTCGCAATTGACCGGCGATCAACAGAAGGATGCGTCGCTGATCGGCCAGTTCGGCGTCGGCTTCTACAGTGCCTTCATCGTCGCCGACGAGGTGGAAGTGCTGACCCGGGGGGCGGGCACGGAGCAGGGCACGCGTTGGGTATCTGCCGGCGAGGACGACTTCTCGGTGGAAGATGCGGAAACGGGGCGCGGCACCACGGTCATTCTGCACCTCAGGGACGATGCCCTCGATTTCGCCGACTCCTTCCGCTTGCGCAGTCTCGTTCGCAAGTACTCCGATCACATCGCCGTGCCGGTACGCATGCCGAAGGAAGCGGTGGCATCGGACGACGATGAAGACGGCGACGCGGACGAGGAACTCGAGACCGTCAACGAGGCCAAGGCCCTGTGGACCCGCTCCCGGTCCGAGATCGACGACGACGAGTACAAGTCGTTCTACAAGCACATTTCCCACGACTTCGAAGACCCCCTCGCCTGGAGCCACAACCGGGTCGAGGGCAAGCTGGAGTACACGAGCCTGCTCTACCTGCCGCGCCGGGCGCCGTTCGACCTGTGGAACCGGGAAGCGCCCCGGGGGCTGAAGCTCTACGTGCAGCGCGTTTTCATCATGGACGACGCCGAGCAGTTCCTGCCGCTCTACCTGCGCTGGGTGAAGGGCGTCGTCGATTCCAGCGAGTTGCCGCTGAACATTTCCCGGGAGATTCTGCAGCAGGACAAGCGTGTCTCCCGCATCCGCACCGCGCTCACCAAGCGGGTGCTGTCCCGCCTGGAGACCCTGGCCGACAAGGAGCCGGAGGACTACCAGGCGTTCTGGGACCAGTTCGGCGAAGTGCTGAAGGAAGGGGCCGGCGAGGATTTCGAGAACCGGGAGCGCCTGCTCAAACTCTTCCGCTTCGCCTCCACGAAGACCGATGGCGACGCCAGGAACCTGAGCCTCGAAGCGTACGCGGGGCGCATGGTGGACGATCAGGACTCGATCTACTACCTGGTCGGCGATTCCCACGCGAACGCGGCCGCGAGCCCGCACCTCGAAGCCTTCCGGGAGAAGGGCATCGAGGTGCTGCTGCTCTACGACCGCATCGACGAGTGGTTCATGTCGCACCTGAACGAGTTCGACGGCAAGCCGTTCCAGGATGTCATGCGGGCAGACCTGAAGATGCCGGGCGAGGCGAAGGAGGAATCCGGCGAGGACGACGACGAGCAGCAGGACGACGACGATCCGCTCACCGGGCGTATCGAGGGCGTGCTCGGCGAGCGCGTCGAAGGCGTGCGCAAGTCGAACCGGCTGACGGATTCGCCTGCCTGTCTGGTTCTGGGCGAGTTTGCCATGGGCGCCCAGATGCGACGCATCATGGAGGCCACCGGCCAGTCCCTGCCGGACAGCAAGCCCATATTCGAGTACAACGCCGGCCACCCCCTGGTCGTGCGCCTGAATGACGAGGCGGACGAAGACCGTTTCGCCGACCTGGTGACCGTGCTGTTCGAACACGCTTCGCTGGCCGAGGGAGGCGGGCTGTCGGACGTGCCGGCCTATGTCGGGCGCATCAACCGTTTGCTGCTGGAACTGTTGTCGGATTAGCGGGTCTGAAGTGCGGGAGTGGTTCATATCCAGATTTGACAGCAACACGGACGGATGCCGCTTGCTGCCCGATGTCCGGCAGCATGTCCCGGTTCGCTCGCAGGCAGTCGTCGGCGTCGACCTGAACGGATGGGTCTGCCGGGTCGGCTGGCTGTGCTCGCTCGCCCTGCTGGCAGCCATGCCCACGGCGACCCGGGCGCAAACCGACGTGCCCGGCGCCAGCGACCCCGATGGCATCCCGCGCTTTCCGCGGTCCTGGGTCGTCTTCCACGAGACCGACGACAACCTGGCACCCCGGGAATTCATCGTCAGCGCCGTCGAGAAGATTCGCCGCGAACTGCGCATCGAACAGAAACTGCGCGTCGACGCCACGACACTTCGCGTCACCTACCAGGTGCCGGCGGGCACGCCGCGTGCCGAGGTGATCGACCATTACCGCCGTCAACTCGGTGCAGACGCATTGTTTGCCTGCGAAGGCTTCGATTGCGGCCGCAGCAATGCCTGGGCGAGCCAGGTTTACGACCAGGCCGTGTTGTTCGGGCCCGACCGCAACCAGTTCTACATCGCAGCAGACCGCGATGGGCAGCTGGTCTCGGCCTATGTCATCGAACGAGGCAACCGCCGAATCTATGCGCACATCGAGGTGCTCGAGCCCCAGGTGGCCGTCAGCCCGGCCGGCAATGCCAAGCTCACCGAGCAGCTGGCCGGCGACGGCTTTTCCGTCATTGACGGCGTGCGGCCGCGGCGGGACGGAACCATCCCGGCGGAAGGTGTCGAGATACTGAGGAGCATTGCGCCCGAACTCAGAATCTTCGAACGGCAGACCCTGTACGTGGTCTGTCACCTGTACGGGCCGGAGGCGGGCGACGTGTTGCTGGAACGCGCCGGAGAGTGCGCGAATGCCGCGGCTCTCGAACTCGAACCGGCCATTGCGTCCGATGGGCCGGCACTGGTTCCGTACGCCGCAGGGCCCCTGTTGCCGCGCCCCGGTGGCGCCACCTCGCGCATTGAACTCGTCCTGCCGCATCGCCAGCAGCGCGATTGACGCGGGGCCGGCCGGGCGCTGCCACCGGCGCGATCGGATCTCGGCGTACGGTCGCCAAGCAGTGCTGACCGGGCGGAGCATCGAACCCTTACGAGTGCGGAATATGGCGTGCGATTCCGCCTCGTTCGACAACGCTGCGGGTCTGCGGGCGATCAGCCGCGTGCGGTCGCGATTGCGGCGGATTCCGTGACCGGCTGTCGGGAACTGCTGCACGAGATGCACGAACGCTTTGCCGCGGCATCCCTCTGTTATGGCCACGGAACCGACAACGCCTGGGACGAAGCCGTCGCCCTGCTGCTGGGCGTAACCGGGTTGCCCGATGAACAATCTTCCCTCGAACTGGACCTGTCGGAGGATCAGGTTGCGGCAATCAGGGAATTCGCCCGGCGTCGCATCGACGAGCGGCGCCCGCTGGCCCATCTCCTGGGCGAGGCGCGCTACTGCGGCGAAGTGTTCGATGTACCCGATGGTATCGTCGTGCCGCGTTCCCCCATCGGCCCATTGCTCCTGGACGGGCTGGAGCGGTGGATCGAAGCACCTGCACGCGTTCTCGATCTCTGTTGCGGCAGCGGCTGTCTCGGCATCCTGGCGGCCATGCGTTACCCGAAAGCACAGGTGATCGTTGCGGACATCGACCCCCTGGCGGTCGCAACCGCGCAGCGCAACATCGCGGCACGGGGGCTTGACGGCCGGGTGACGGCGATACGGTCGGATCTGTTTGCCGAGTTTGAATCGGATGTGCCGGAAATGATGGATCCGCCGAACGCCGTGGTGGGGGTTGCCGAAGGCTTGTTCGACCTGATTCTCTGCAATCCGCCTTACGTCGACGCCAATGAGATGGCAAAACTGCCGACGGAGTTTGCGCGGGAACCGGTGCTCGGGCTCGCAGGGGGTAGCGACGGGCTTGCCGTGATGAATCGCGTTATCGAGCAGGTTTCCAGGTTCCTGACGGAAGACGGGGTTTTGATTGGAGAGGTGGGCGAGGGAGCGGAACGGCTGGAGACCCGCTGGCCCCGGCTCCCGTTATTCTGGCCGGACCTGCCCGCGGGCGGCTCTGGAGTCTTCCTGTTGCGCGCGGCCGATGCCCCGTAGACTCTGAAGACCCATAATCGTTGTGGCGCCGCAATTGACTCGCAGCGAGGGCAGCCCATACTGGATGGCTGACTGGGTTTTGCAAGCAAGAACTGCCGATGTCCGGTAACACCTTCGGCCAACTGTTCACGGTGACCACCTTCGGGGAGAGTCACGGTGTCGCCCTGGGGGCGATTGTCGACGGCTGTCCGCCCGGGATGCCGTTGTCCGAAGCAGACCTGCAACCGGATCTCGACCGCCGCCGCCCGGGGCGCTCGAAATACACCAGCCAGCGCAAGGAGACCGACCAGGTCGAAATTCTGTCCGGGGTGTTCGAGGGCAAGACCACCGGAACGCCCATCGGGCTGCTGATTCGCAACGTCGACCAGAAAAGCAAGGATTACAACGACATCAAGCGCAAGTTCCGGCCTGCCCACGCCGATTTTACATACCTGCACAAGTACGGCATTCGCGACTATCGGGGCAGCGGCCGCGCGTCCGCCCGAGAAACGGTCATGCGGGTGGCGGCGGGGGCCATCGCCAAGAAGTACCTGTCGAGCGAGGCCGGCGTGCGGGTACGCGGCTATCTTTCCCGTATCGGCGATATCGTTCCTGAACTCTCCTCCTGGCAGGCCGTGGAGGAAAACCCGTTCTTTTGCCCGGACCCGGATGCGGTCGACCGCATCGCCGGTTTGATCGACCGGCTGCGCCGGGAGGGCGACTCCATCGGCGCCGAAATCACGGTGGTGGCCAACGGCGTTCCCGTGGGGCTCGGTGAGCCCGTGTTCGCCAAGCTCGATGCCGAACTCGCCGGTGCGCTGATGGGCATCAATGCCGTCAAGGGCGTGGGTATCGGGGATGGATTCGCGGTGGTCGGCCAGCGTGGCACCGAGCACCGGGACGAGATGTCGCGCCAGGGGTTTGCCAGTAACCATGCCGGGGGTGTGCTCGGGGGCATTTCCTCCGGTCAGGACATCGTTGCCCGCATCGCGCTGAAGCCGACATCGAGCCTGACCACGCCGGGAAAGACCATCGACATCGACGGCAACGAGACCGAGGTGGTCACCAAGGGCCGCCACGACCCCTGCGTCGGCATTCGCGCCGCGCCCATTGCCGAAGCCATGGTGGCGCTGGTGCTGATGGATCATCTGCTGCGCCACCGGGGGCAGACAGGCGCGGGCCTTCCCTGAAGCCGGCCGACGATCGGCCGGAAACGGTGTCCGTCGACCCCGTTCGTGGTAAAAGAGACAGGGTTTTGTTGAGACCGGTGCAACCGGAAGGAAGGTAAACACATGGCATTGCCGCAAGACATCTCTCCGTTGAACAGCGAAATGATGGACACCATCTCGTCCACCTCCAAGATGGACTGGATCGAGTACGAGCCCGGCGGCGCACTGAAGCTGCTGTGGACGGGGCCCGAAACCGGCCGCTGGATTTGCATCTTCAAGTGGGACAAGGGCTTTGTGGCCCGCCCGCACAAGCACCTGAGCGGCGCCTTCGCCTTCGTGATCAAGGGCAAGCTGCAGGTGCGGGACGGCGTCTTCAACGAGGGCGACTTCGTCTACGAGCCGAACGGCATGCTGCACGGCGCGACGACGGCACTGGAAGACACGGAGTACCTCTTCCTGTGCGATGGCCCGGTGCTGTTCTTCGACGACGACGGGTTCACCGACTACCTCGGCTGGGAAGAACTCGAGCGGATGAAGGCGCATTTCGAGGCGCAGAAGCAGGCCGCGGCCTGAGCGATTGCCGCCGCCGGCCCGGAATCCGGGCCGATAATTCGTTTGAATGCGCTGGCGCGAATTCGTCACCAATTTTCGTCGCGGGGGCGTCGAGACGCCGTTGACGGCAGGCCTTACTTCGCCTGCATGACCCGCACGTCGACCTCGAGTGTCTGTTCGCCGCCCCCGCGAATGTAACCGGCGGTGGGGCTGACATCGCCGTAATCGCGCCCCCAGGCCAGGGTGATGTGCTCGTCGCCGATGACCAGGTTGTTGGTCGGGTCGATGTCCACCCAGCCGAACGTGGGACACCAGACGGAAAACCAGGCGTGGGACGCATCGCCGCCGGTGAGCCCGGGCTCAGCGCCGTCGCGATCGTTCAAGATGTGCTCGCCGCCGTCGCGTGCGGTCAAGACGTACCCGCTGACGTAGCGCGCCGGCAGCCCATGAGCCCGCAGGCATGCGATGGCGAGGTGGGCGAAGTCCTGGCAGACGCCTTGACCCGCCTCGAGTACGTCTGCAACGGAGGTCAGGACGTCGGTGACGCCGCCACGGTATTCGATTTCCGAACAGATTCGCGTCGCGAGCGCTGCTGCTGCCTGCAGCACGGGCGTACCGGGCGGGAATACCGGCGCCGCGAAGTCCCGGGCGCCGTCGAGCGCAACCCGAGGCGAGGGGAAGCAGAACGGAACTGCTTCCCAGGCGCCGTTGTTCCACGGAACCTGCATTCGCGCCGCCAACTCGTCCCACGGTGGGCTCCTGTCCCAGTCGACGGGGGTTGTCGGGGATACGTCCACTTCGGCCACGGCGTGAATGGACAATGCCCGGTGTTCTTCGTCGACGAACACTTCGGTCAGCGTGTTTCCGTACGCGTCCTTGCACTCCGTTGCGACGGTTGGAGCCGGGACGATCTCGATATCGGACGAATGCACGCGCTGCCTATCGAGTGTTCTCGGGGTCAGGCGAAGCAGCTTGTGCGAATGGGTGACGGGCGTCGCGTATTCGAACCGCGTCAGGTGGGATAAGCGAAGTCGTCTGGTCATTCTCGATTGCAGCCTGACGCCCTGTCCCGCAATGCTCAACGACGTCCCATTGTGGGCTGGGATGCGCCTGCTCCGATTGAGGGTGATTCTTGCATTGGAAATGGCCTCCATCGTGCGATAAATCTTGCTGCAAGTGTGTCGGTGCGGACAGCATTGGATTGGCGACCAACGCGGGCTGGCAGCGAGCAAGACATTTGCCTTCGGACCGCAACTCCCGGTGCTGACGGGCCACGCTCAGTGCCGCGAGAGCTTGTCGCTGGGGGGAGGGCGCGGGAGGGCCGACTGCCGACTACCCAGATGTCCTTGCAGAGTATCCCCTCTTGCGTGGCAACCCGGGCCAGGCCACCGGGCAGCAGTCGGTAACCTTGCCCGGTTGCCAGGACGAACAGGCGCAGGCTGAAAGGGGCGGGTCGCAGTCGCCCGTCCGGTCTCCAGCAAGGCATGGTCGACAGCAGCACGGGTTCCCTGGCCAGGTAATCGTAGGGCCGCAGCGCCGCTTCCTTGCGAAACGTCTCGGCATCGAGAGCGACGGGTTCGGGCAACAGGCCGGCGGTGACATCCCCATCGGATTTCGTTTCCCGTTCGAATGCGCGGTGCAGAAGGAGCGCATCCAGGTTGTCGGCCACGTGGTCCGCTTCCCTTGCCTGGCCGCACCACCAGGTTGCCAGGTCGGGCAGGATGAGCGATTCGTCGAATAGCGTTTGGCACAGCCCCGGCAGAAAGCCCGAAAACGCGGCGCTGCCCACCACGCCGGACCCGATGGCGTTTTCGACCCGCAACCCGCCGCCAATCGCGCCGGCGAGCAGGCCGGGCACGCCGTGCGGCGCGCCGGTGGAAAGCGACAATGGGTCGGACGATCGCGAATCGATCTGGCGAACGATCGTCTGCAGCGGCTGCAGACCTTCCGGCGTCGCCAGGCAGGCGCCGTCAGGCCGCACTCGCACGTCTTGGCTCTCGACGGCGGTAATTCCCAGGTGCCGGCCCAAGAACCGGGCATCCGATCGGTTGGCCGGATTCCGACTGTCGTGGAGAATCGCGCAGATTCCGCCATTGACGGTGGAATCGGGTGTTCCCAACCGATCGGCTGGTCCCGTCGCCGACGATATCTCTCCACTCATCTTGTCGGTGGTCGAAGCGGTCAGTCCCAACCGGTCGGCGAATGCGTCGACGTGCCCGGAAAGCGGCGCTGTTCCGAACCGGTCAACGGCTCCTGGAAGAGCCTGCCCGGTCTCGAACCTGGCCTGCAGGGCGAAGCCGAGCCCGACCGGCGCATCGGTCCGATTCGCCAGCACCCGCCATTGCCCGTCGGGCGAGCGGCCGAGGTCGAAGGCGATACGGTTCAGAAACACGCCCCCGGAAGCCTGGTAACCCTGGCATTGCGGCAGGTACCCGGGATTGGCGAACAGCAGCGCCGGGGGCAGGCCGTGCTGCCGAAGCAGTTTCCGGTCACCGTAGAAGTCCGCGACCAGGGCGTTCAGCAGCCGCGCCCGTTGCAGCAGGCCCTGTTCGATGACGCGCCATTCGCCGGAATCGACGATGTAGGGAATCGGATCGAAGCGAACGGCGTCGGAATCGTCGCTCCGGTCGTGGTCTTGCGTTTCGAAAAGCTGTTCGATCAGTGGAACCCAGCGGGCGCGCATGGCCCCATCGGCATTCAGCAACTCGTCGAACGTGCCGGGCGCCGGCCGGTAGTCCCGCCGCAGGCGATTCAGGATGCGTTCGACTGCCGCCGCTGTTTCCTTCATGAGCGGACGATAGCAAACCCGTTCCGGCGGCGCCGTCCCCGATTCGTTTATTCTAAAGTCTTGCATCGCCGGGCCTCCTCAATTCCGGCGCTGTCCGGGTGGCCAATAAGCCCGCTTCCATGATGGAGGACGGGCAGGTCCAAACACGATGTCCAGGGAATAGACGTGCATCGTTGGAAGGTTACGCCACGCCGCGCGGCGGAGATTCAGAACGAACTGCGCGGCAAGGTCGGCATCGTACCGCTCCCCGCAGTTTCGACGGTTGTCGGCGTGGATTGCGCGTTCGGGGCGGGGCACATCTTCGCCACCGCGGTGGTGTGGGATGTCGACCGCGGCGCAGTTGTCGAAACCCGTTCGTTACGCCGGCCGTTGCAGTTCCCCTACGTGCCCGGGTTGTTGTCGTTTCGCGAAGCGCCGGCACTCATCGCGGTGCTTCGCCGGGTGCGCTCGCCCTTCGAAGCGATTCTCTGCGACGGCCAGGGCATCGCACATCCGCGCCGCTTCGGCCTTGCCTGCCACCTGGGCGTACTGCTGGACTGTCCCGCCGTTGGCTGCGCCAAGTCACGCCTGGTGGGGGAGTACGACGAACCGGGTGCAGAGCGGGGCGATTCAAGCGAGTTGCGCGACCGGGGCGAACGGGTGGGTACGGTGCTCAGAACGCGAACCGGCGTCAAACCCCTGTTCGTGAGCCCGGGCCATCGTTGCGATCTCTCGGGCGCTGTCGACCTGGTGATGCGATGCGGAGGAGGCTTCCGGCTGCCCGAACCCGTCCGGCTGGCGGACAAAGGCGTTGCCGCGTTCAAGCGGAAGCACTTGCCCGCTTAGCGTTACCCGCCAAAACAAACGTGGAAATGATCATGACCGTGATGGACGCGCCTGATCTGCCGGGCGGGGGAACCCGGGCCATTATTCAAGGGCTACTACTCGACCACCAGAGTCTTCCCGGTTTGCGCCGACGCCAGGGCAACATCCACACAACCGTTGCTGCATCAGCCGGGCCATTGTTCCGCTCATGTGGATGGCGTAGGCACGGTTGGCACGGTTGGCACGGTTGGCACGGTTGGCACGGCAGTTCGATGATTGACATCCCGGCGCGCTGCCGCTGTAGTGACTTTCCCTTTCCAGTTTGAATCGTCGTGTCGACCGGCAATTCTTCCATCGAGCCATCAATCTATACGGACAGCTACACGCCGTCGCTGTTGCACCCCATCGAACGTGCCCGAGCACGGGCACGGCTGGGCGTCGCCGGGGCGTTGCCCTTTGTCGGGGAAGACCTGTGGACCGGTTACGAGTTTTCCTGGCTGAACGCATCCGGCAAGCCCGTTGTGGCCGCTTTGAGATTGCGGGTGCCTTGCGCGTCGCCCAATCTCGTCGAGAGCAAGTCCATGAAACTTTATCTGAACGGCTTTGCGCAGGTGCGCTTCGGCAGTCGGGAAGAGGTGGAGAAGGTTCTCGAGGGGGATTTGGCGTCAGCGTTCGGGGCACCGGTTACTGTCGAATTGCCAGGTCTCGAGGATCTGGAAAGCGTCGCCCGGATGCCGGGAGAGAGCCTGGATGCGCTGGACATTGAGGTGAGCGACTACGAGCGGAAACCGGAATTGCTGATGCTTGCCGATGCGCAATCCGGCCGGCGGGATGGTTCCGGCCCCGGCCCCGGCCATGTCGAGGCCGCATGGCACACGGACCTGTTCCGCAGCCTCTGCCCCATGACCGGCCAGCCCGACTGGGCATCGCTGCTGGTTGCCTATCGAGGCCCGTCGATCGAACCCGCCGGGCTGTTGCGGTACCTGGTGTCGTACCGGCGCCACGCGGCCTTTCACGAAGACACGGTCGAGCGAATCTTCGTCGACATCATGCAGCGCTGCGCGCCGACGGATTTGACGGTATACGGCCGCTTTCTGAGAAGAGGGGGAATCGACATCAACCCGTTCCGCTCAACGAGCGAGGCCCGCGCGCCAATCGGAAGACTGGCCCGCCAATGACGCCACGAATCCCCGGTTGAACAGGCGGGTGGTGCCTGGCGGTTGAGCCTGATGCGGATCCCTTGCGCCGGAATTCTCATCCTGGCGTTCGACCGCATCGTCGGGCGTGCCATCCCGCGATTCCAGCCCGCATTCGCCACCACCTCTTGTCGCGATAGCGTCGAAGTTTCGTCGCGGAAGCAAAGCGCGGCGTCCTGTGTCGCCGCGCGGACCGGAGGTCGAAGCGAGCTTACCCGACAACGTGTCGAATCGGCTGGAGGGAGCCTTCAGCCGGGGATCGAGATGCGACACCCCTCGCATACGGAACACACCGCCGGGCTTACGCGAGTGCATCGGCGTCCGCAGCAGGATGTTGGTGACGGATGCGGGCTCTGGTAATTTATCACCCGGCTCCACCGTCACAGCGTTCTCCGGGAGGGTACCGGCCCTCATGGCGAGAATAGCTGATCTCGCGTACCGCCTGTGTAGCGTCGTTTGGCCAAATGGCGGTAACATCGTTCTCCCGGAAACGGGAACGATGGTGACCCTGCCCGGTCCCCTCGCAACGACAGGTTGTGAACCCCGCCAGGCCCGGAAGGGAGCAACGGTAGCAGTTTTGTTCGTGTGCCGAGGCCAAGGCTGGTCAGGGTTGCCGCTCTCCCCCGTTTCGGTCTGATCGGGCTGGGCATCCCGGCCTCTCCGGCCTGGGCATCTCAGGGCCGCGCGTGCCGCGAACGCCTGTGGCCGGTGGTCGAAAGCCTCTAGCGGGTGGTCGGAAGCCAGCGGCGGGTGGTCGGAAGCCAGCGGCGGGTGGTCGGAAGCCAGCGGCGGGTGGGCGGAAGCCTGTGGCCGGTGAATAGCGGGATAGCCGACCCGTCCAAAGCGGTGGGCGGCCTGATTCGCATCGACATTGCCAGTGGCAGCGCCAGGGCCGTGCGAATTCCGGGCAAAACGGGAGGGGGCTGTTGACGTTTCAGTTCAGGCAGTGGGGCGGTTGCGAGTGATTGAGCCGTGGCCCAGTCGTTGTTCGGATATTGTCCGCCGCAGTCGTCGGCAGGTGGGGCTTGTCCGCATGATCGCATCCATTGCCTGTCTCGGCGCGGCCGCATCCGGGCAGGCTCAGAACGCGTACGAAGAGGTGGACTGGCCGAAGCCGGCGCGAACCGCGGTCGATTCACCCTCACGCTGGCACTGGGGCGAAGCGGTGGGCGTTGCGACCAGCGCCGCCGGCAACATTCTGCTGTTGCACCGGGGCGCCTACCCGATCATGGAATTCGATCCGGAAGGCGGTTTTCGGCGCGCCTGGGGCGAGGGGCTGATCAGCGAGGGCAAGGTGACGCTGGTCGCGCCGGAATACCGGGCACCCGGGGCGTCCGGATTCGCGGCCGTCTACGGCCCGGCCGGCTGCCATTCATGCGGTGCCCATTCGATTCGGGTCGACGCGCAGGGCCACATCTGGGTGGTCGATGCGAGTGGCCACGCCGTATACAAGACCAACGCCGAGGGTCGCGTGCTCATGCAACTCGGTCAGACCGGCATTTCCGGGATGGGTCGGGCTCACTTCAACCTGCCCACGGATGTTGCCTTTGCGCCCGGCGGCGAAATCTACGTCAGCGACGGCTACGGGAACGCGCGAATCGTCAAGTTTTCGAGCGAGGGGGAATACCTGCTCGAATGGGGTTCCCGGGGAACCGGCCCCGGAGAGTTCGGCCTTCCCCACAACCTGGTGACCGATGCCCGGGGCCGCGTGTACGTGACCGACCGGGATAACCGGAGAATCCAGGTGTTCGATGCCGATGGCGCCTTTCTGGCGCAGTGGCCGGCGGTGGGGCCAGTCTCGGCGCTGTTCATGACCCGGGACCAGCAAATCTGGACCGGGGACGTTCTGCGCAATCTCCATGGCGCCGTCGTCGCAAGCCTTCCGGCGGAAACGGGAGGCCACGGCGTCACGGTATCCGGCTCCGGAAGTGTCTTCCTGGCGCAACTCGACGGCCAGGTGCAGAAATTCGACCCGAAATGATCGTCGGGCGCCTGCCCATCAGGAACGAGCGGCTACGCAACGTTCAACACGCAGAAATTCTTACCGAAGCGATCGTCGGGCGCCTGACCCGAGGCTTGTTTCACGCATTCGCCACTCGGCGGCGTCTGCAAAGCTCGAAAGGCGGCGGAGTAGCGCGTTGTAATAGAAGTGGTCGCCACCGTTGTCGCACACAACTTCATACAAGGCCAAATTGGGTGTTGCAATGTCGTCTGCCGATTGGGGAACGTCGATTCCGAGCGCGCGGAGGCGTGGTGACCCAAGAGCGACCAGCAGCGCCTCGGTGGTACGCTCGCCGCGCTTCAGCGACGCCATTCCCGCCTCGACCAGGTCGGCGCCGGGAAGATTGGGAGGCAGTGCTTTCAATTGGCGGCTACGGTGATGGGGCGTGGTTGTTGTCATGGCCCTTGCTTTCAGTCAGCCAGACCAGTGCCGATTCCACCTTACGGCGGTAGCGTTGCGGGTCGATTGCCGGATAGCGCTTCAAGTCCGGCTCAATACCCTGGAACAGGCTCAGCATTTCGCGCAACTCGATCAATTGAAGCCGGTACATGGCAAGCACATCGAGACGGTCAGGGCCGAAATCTCGAGCGATCTTGGCAAGCGCCTGGGCGTAGAAGTCGTAGTGGAGAAAGTCCGTCGTACCGTGCCGGGCAATGAATCGACTTCGCGATTGCCACCCCGGCAGAGCTGGAACAAAATCATCGGGTGCGGCGAGTTCGACATTCATGTCGAGCGTTTCCTTTGCCTCGGCGATGGATTCGAATATCCCTGCGGGTTCTGGATCCAGCTTCAGATCGACGTCGACTGTGAGATCGCGCCAGCCAACGATCACCGCACTGGCGCCGCCGTTGAGAAACACGCGCCCGCCCCTAGTGTTTGCACCGACAAAGCGCAAGAACTCGCACACCTTGCGGCGATTGCTGGGACTGCGTGACATCGCGAAACAGTATCGCATCGGCCCGGCGATGCCGGCAACCACTTCTCGTTCATCGGGCAATACTGGAAAAACCGCAGTCTGCCGAGGTTACGGGACATGGTTAGGAGGATGTGGAGTCCGCCATGGACCCGTTTGCAGCCGCGCTGCGGCTGGTCAGGGCTGGGTATCAATGAGGCCCCCGCAAAAAGCGGGGGAAAATATAGAACAGCAAAACAATACAGTATTATTTCACTGTTGCTTCAATGAGGCCCCCGCAAAAAGCGGGGGAAAATCGAACCCTAGTCCTCGAATCGCTCAGGGTGTCGCCGGCTTCAATGAGGCCCCCGCAAAAAGCGGGGGAAAATTACGCTGCATGACATCCTCCACGGCGCGCAAAAATGCTTCAATGAGGCCCCCGCAAAAAGCGGGGGAAAATCCCCACTCGGCGCGCGTCACCAGGTGGCGGTAGGCGCTTCAATGAGGCCCCCGCAAAAAGCGGGGGAAAATGTGCCGCCGCCGAGCGAAGTCCAGCTTGCAAAGGGGTTGCTTCAATGAGGCCCCCGCAAAAAGCGGGGGAAAATCAGCAGCGCTGGCAAGCACAGCCGCTGGATGAAAAGCGCTTCAATGAGGCCCCCGCAAAAAGCGGGGGAAAATGATCTCAGGCTATCGGCGGGGCAGTCGGCGACGATCGCTTCAATGAGGCCCCCGCAAAAAGCGGGGGAAAATGTCGATGAGCCATGCGAGGAATTGCCCGCCCCATACGCTTCAATGAGGCCCCCGCAAAAAGCGGGGGAAAATTTGCTTTTGCGGCGACTGAATGGCGGCCGCAAAGAAGGCTTCAATGAGGCCCCCGCAAAAAGCGGGGGAAAATTGAAACGTTTGCCAGTGCACCAATATTTGAGATACCGGCTTCAATGAGGCCCCCGCAAAAAGCGGGGGAAAATAGTTGTTCGTCGAGTCAACTGAACCGGCTTGGGAGCAGGCTTCAATGAGGCCCCCGCAAAAAGCGGGGGAAAATGTCTCGCCGCGCCTACTCGATACGATACCGAGCGGGAAGGCTTCAATGAGGCCCCCGCAAAAAGCGGGGGAAAATGGGAGGGCCGAATCGCCGCCGCGAAGGCGCGTGGCCGCGCTTCAATGAGGCCCCCGCAAAAAGCGGGGGAAAATCGCGCAGGGCGCGCTGTTCTGAATTCTCGCGTCACGCGCTTCAATGAGGCCCCCGCAAAAAGCGGGGGAAAATGCGGCTAGTCCACATCCCCATGTCGCCCACACGAGGCGCTTCAATGAGGCCCCCGCAAAAAGCGGGGGAAAATGTCCGCGGGCGTTTCGTCGGTGCCGTCGCGGAAAAGGCTTCAATGAGGCCCCCGCAAAAAGCGGGGGAAAATCGCGCTGGCTTGTGGCCGCGACGGCAGCGTTGAGGTGCTTCAATGAGGCCCCCGCAAAAAGCGGGGGAAAATCCGCGGAGGCAGCGAATCCGACCAGCCCGCCGACCGGCTTCAATGAGGCCCCCGCAAAAAGCGGGGGAAAATTCTGTATCAGCCGGACATGCACTAGCGACTGTCGAGAGCTTCAATGAGGCCCCCGCAAAAAGCGGGGGAAAATCACTAGCGAAGCAACTAGCGGCAGAATATGGTAAGCGGCTTCAATGAGGCCCCCGCAAAAAGCGGGGGAAAATTCGGAGTGCGCGTTCGTTGGGGCGAACACTGTAGTGCTTCAATGAGGCCCCCGCAAAAAGCGGGGGAAAATGGTCGCGTGGGTGCGCGGCGAGACGTGGAAGACGTGGGGCTTCAATGAGGCCCCCGCAAAAAGCGGGGGAAAATCTCGAAGCCGCCGAACGCGTCACCAAACGATGGCGCGCTTCAATGAGGCCCCCGCAAAAAGCGGGGGAAAATCCGGGCGCACAGAACGCCGATCTCGGCGAGCACATGGCTTCAATGAGGCCCCCGCAAAAAGCGGGGGAAAATGGCGGGGGCACCGGGCCGGCCCCTGCCATTGTTACAGGCTTCAATGAGGCCCCCGCAAAAAGCGGGGGAAAATTTCGATGCGCCGTCATTGTAATCGTAGACTGCTGTTGGGCTTCAATGAGGCCCCCGCAAAAAGCGGGGGAAAATTTGCCACGCTCCGCGATATGTGCGCATGATAAATAGGGCTTCAATGAGGCCCCCGCAAAAAGCGGGGGAAAATCGCGGCCGGCGAGAGCTAACTCTCCGCGAGGGGCAGCGCTTCAATGAGGCCCCCGCAAAAAGCGGGGGAAAATATTCGAGGGTTTCCTCGCGTTCCTTGCCCGTGTTCGTGCTTCAATGAGGCCCCCGCAAAAAGCGGGGGAAAATTATGAGCCTGGCGTTGGACCGGGAGGAACAGGAGGCGCTTCAATGAGGCCCCCGCAAAAAGCGGGGGAAAATGTCGGAGTGACGATAGCGAGCCCGAGCGGGTCAACGCTTCAATGAGGCCCCCGCAAAAAGCGGGGGAAAATCTTGTCCGATTGAAGGGATTGATGAAGAAACATTAGCGCTTCAATGAGGCCCCCGCAAAAAGCGGGGGAAAATTCCGTTAGCGCATGCATCATACGGAAGTCTCCCATGCTTCAATGAG
Organism: Candidatus Azophilus sp.; assembly: GCA_965221465.1. GTDB lineage: Bacteria > Pseudomonadota > Gammaproteobacteria > Pseudomonadales > Azotimanducaceae > Azophilus. The sequence continues at coordinate 1,686,821 of OZ244892.1, read as the reverse complement.
GCCCCCGCAAAAAGCGGGGGAAAATCGAGCCGCAGCGCGGGAAGCCCGCGAAATCGTGCCCGCTTCAATGAGGCCCCCGCAAAAAGCGGGGGAAAATCCTGGGACGCGGTTGCAGGTGGCATTGTGCATATGGCGCTTCAATGAGGCCCCCGCAAAAAGCGGGGGAAAATTAAGGCGTCATTGCGCTTGGTGAAGATGTAGATGCCGCTTCAATGAGGCCCCCGCAAAAAGCGGGGGAAAATCGCGGGCGTCGGGCCACCAGGGTGCGGAGGTGGGCCAGCTTCAATGAGGCCCCCGCAAAAAGCGGGGGAAAATGAGGCGACCCGGCCCCAAAGACCAAGCCGCGCGCGTCCTGCTTCAATGAGGCCCCCGCAAAAAGCGGGGGAAAATGTCCCGTACGTGCGGATGTCGCTGAATGGCGAGGGCCGCTTCAATGAGGCCCCCGCAAAAAGCGGGGGAAAATATCGGTCGGCCGAGAATTGTGTATTTGCTGCGGCCGCGCTTCAATGAGGCCAAAAAGCCGCGCGCACCTATACCGTCTCTGTCAGAGCTTCAATGAGGCCCCCGCAAAAAGCGGGGGAAAATGCCGCTTGCTGTTGCCCGCGCCAACTGTGCTGTTGCGGGAGAGACTGCGAGCGGCGGCGGGACATGCTGCTTTAGATTGGCAGGCGTGTCCAGCCGGATTCTAGAATCAACTACTATCAGCTTGATTTTAAAGAACATAGCTCATGCGCGAGCACTGCCCAAGGATTCCCCAACCAAGTCAGCGCTCGCGGGGCTGAGGCAACATTACACAATGACAGGCTCGCGCTCAATGACGTTGAAGGCGCGCTTGCCGAGAGAGACGACGCGTGGCTCGACCTTGTCCGCGGGGCCGAGATCGATGATGACCAGATGATCCTCGCGATGATGAATGATCCCGTCGAGATCGGCGATCATTTCAGCGTGCTTCATCCGCGACAACCTGCATTGAAAGACGGAGAGTTGTACCCACTCGCCGTAACCATGCATGGTCTTGAACACCGAACGCCATCGTTTCTGATCTGCTATGTCGTAGACGACGAAATACAGCCTTTCGTCAGCAGCCATAACTGCTCCCTCAATCTCGATAATGCATAAGATTCGCTTTCGAATGCCGACACCTGCCAGCAGAGTATCGATGGCGTCGTTGATGCACGGCCATGTCCAATACCGCTTAACGGGTAACGAAATCCGGATACTCTGGAATCTCACCCAACAGATAACGCCCCAACAGGCGTGCCTGAATTTCAAGCAATCGCCGGTATTCAACACGATATCCGAAGAGAGGATGTGTCACTTCCTGGCTCAAGCGTCGTTCAAACGTGGCTATGAAGCGCTTGCGCCCCGCGTCGGACAAATTGACACCCACAGCAGTTCTCACGAAATCCTTGGGGGCTACTTCCCCGTTATTGATCGCAGTAATGACGGCAGATTCCACGATCAGCGGCCGAAACGGTTCCATCATGTCGAGGGCAAGGGCAGGACGCCCATAGCGAGGTTGATGGTAGAAACCCCGGTACGGATCGAAACCCGTCGCCGAAAGCGTCACCACCCAGGTTCGCGTGAGCATGGCGTAGCCGAACGAAAGCAACGCGTTTATCGGGTCGGTAGGCGGTCGCCGGTTGCGGTTTTCCATCTTGAAGAGATCTGTGTCTGTATTGTGCTTCACCATGCCAGGGAAACGCTGGAAATAATGCGCGGCCGCAGCGCCCTCGACACCGAGTAGCGATTCCAGCGTTCTGGTTCGTCCGGCCTGGTCTGCCAGACGCTTCAGGTCCTTGAGCGTCGGCTCGATGTCCTCGTCCTCGCGCCGCCAATTCCGGCGCAGAAGCGTTCGACAATTGCGAATTTTGGCCCGCACCCACCCGCGCGCCAGCCTGATGCATTCATTGTCTTCGAAGGACGCCTTGTACTGAGCAGTGCGGAGTTCGACGTTAGGATGGCCGGCGCCAACGGTGTGGCCTAGAAACCATCCGCCGTAGGATTGCCAGGTGACGGGGATGTTGCGCCGCATGAGTTCGTGCAGCGTCGGCGTAGTAATGTAGACATTGCCCATGGCCACCAACTGCGAAGTTTCAGACAACCTGGCGAACACCGGCTGCTCGTCGCCCTTGGTGATCTCCAGGCGCTCGCCTTTCTTGGCCACCTTGCCGTGATGGGTTTGAACATAAACGGGCAAAGCGCGCGTCTGCCGCACACTCAACGGCCGCACCTGTTCGGCGCGCAAGCGCAACAGATTGGTCTCGTCCGGCAGACAGATGCCCACCAGCGAGCAACCGTTGCATTTTGGGCTGTCCTGCAGGGGCGGCGGAATGCGCCCTGCGTCGACGACCGATTGCAGTTCGTCGATGGATTGCAGGGTGAGTTCGCGCAACTCTTCGTCGAACGGAACGCGAACACGCTCACGGGAACCGGCGAAGTACAAGGCGCCCTCGGCACATTGATACCCGTGCTCTTCCAATAGCAACCCCTGCGCGCAGAGTTGCACGCGCTCGGGATCGTAAGCATGTTTCGCCACGTGTGGCCGTTTGCCCCGCTTGAAGTCCACGGGGGTAACCCGTCCCTCCGAACTTTCGACAAGATCGATCTTGGCGATGAGATTCAGCCTTGTCGAAGAAAGCTCGACGGAACGCGCTACTTTCAGTTCTTCGAACACCTCGTCCGGTTGCGGCAGATTGCCGCCTCCCCGGTCAACGCGCCGGTGAACGTGCCTGCCCTCAACGGTATCGGACGAGTCCTCCCATTCCTTCTGAACCCACTCCAGATAAGCAAGTCGCGGGCAGTACACATGTTCGTTCAGGATGCGCGCCGGAATGAGCGGCGCATCTTTCTGCTTGCGACCCGCGCGCAGCGGCAAGGCTGTCTGCACTGGGCTTTCTTGCGGCGGGGGGCTGAATTCCTCAGTCTGCGGCATTGCGATTGACCTTCCTTCCACATCGACGCTCACGCCGTCCTTCCATCGATTATGCGCGTTTTTCGTGGATAGAAGCCAGCCGTACGGATTCAGAGGTTCCTGCACTGCCAGGGATTTCGCAAGCAACGCCACGGGCATTGCAAGGGATTTGATTGCCATAAGACAACCGAGATTGGCGTGCACCGTTCAGCTTTAAAGGTGTTCGTGCTGCTTGTCAGGCTACGATTTTTGTCCAGAAGATGGCACGGGGGTGTTCCGGTTGCTTTCGCCGCCATTGCTTCCCAGTATGTAGCGCGAAAACGACGGCACAGGAGACTCGCACAAGTACTTCTCGTTCAGCGATATCACACCGGCCTTCAGCAGCGCTGCAAAGCACTTTTCCGTGTTGTCATCGAATCTCTCGGCCCACTCCGCCCGTGTCCTGCGATCGAGCCCGTCGACCACTTGCCCGATTACCTTGCGAGCTTCGGACTGGCTCAATTCGCTACCGGCTCGAAGGCGTTCGTGTAGAGAGGCAATGATTTCCAACGGAGAATGGGAAGCGTTGATTCGTTCCTCGTAGTAGATGTCACGCCGTTCATCGCCCGACTCGATTACGGCGTCGAGATCAGCCTCATCGAGATGCGGCTTTTCCTGCGCCAGCAATGCCAGCCAGGTTGCCTGCAAGTACACTTGGAGGTGTCTTGGCCAGTTGTCAGACGCGCGCGCGAGGGCGGCCGCCCAACGCTCCACCGCGGCATCCGAACCAGCGACACCGCGTGCCAGCACCGTTTGCAACGACTCGGTGGCACAAGCATTGGCATCGAGGCTCGACAACTCCCCAAGATGTATCTTGTTCTCCATGCGCGAAAGCCCTGCATCCGAGAGAGCAAGCCCGCTGTTCGACAGCCCCGCACAAACAAGAAAAACCGGAATTTTCGTTTGTGCATGCAGGTCGCCCAGCATGGCGGCTGCCTTGCCGCCGGGTTCGACTTCCTGAACCTCGTCGACAAAAACAACAAGACGGCGCTTTGGGTTCCACTTGCGTTTCCGCTCGCCGGCGATATCCAGGGACGAATGGAACGTCGGGAACGATTCCCGCCGACTGGATGTTCTGTTGCCAACGACAATTCCCAGGTTACGTCCGCCACGGATTGCCTTCTGTGTGTCTCCATGCCGAGTTGGCGAATCGGCGTCAATGAGCATGGACGCGATGTGCCCATATACCCGGGGGATCGACTCATCGCTCGGGATTTTCTCGAGGAACAGAACGCCCACATCCGCCGAAGCGTTCAATTGCTTGCACAAGTGAGAGATTAACGAGGTTTTTCCGCTGCCAGGGGGCCCGAGTATCAGAATGGACCGGCTCCGCGGCCCTTCCGGCGGCGGGTTGGCCGAAGATCGAAGCACCTTGCCGATCTCGTGCTGCCTGCCGGAAAACACCAGTGGGTCGGATCGGGTGCTTTGCTCAGAAAGCCCCTGCAAATAGTCGTGAAGATCGGCCATTGGTCGAATGCGAGCAGCCTCTGAGGCGAATTGCCATTGTACGACCACTCGCCCGGCTGCGCCGAAGTGAGGTGTGGATGGGACGGCGGGCTAACTCGTGCCCGACGATACGGCTGCGCTTGACACGGCCGCAATCGACAGGACTGTAGCCATGTCCACCACCTCCTTCACGGCCTGGCCCATCGCTTCGCCGTCGGCGATCTGCTCGAGCCGCTGCTTGCGCGCGCGCAAAGCCTTCTTGTCGAATGCCGGGCGCAGCAGGTCGGCGTTTCTGGCGAGCGAGACGAGCACTGCGGTTCGCGGTGCGACCTCTACATCGGCTGAAAAAATCGCGTCGTGCATTCGCTCGACAATCTCACGTTTGGGGGCCGGATCAATTGTGCGGTAGACCGTCCTCCTGAACAGCAGCATCGCCCGTTTCTCCTCGGCACGCAGAATTCCGCGACGGCACAGCGGCTCCACGACACGTTGCGTAAGCTTGCGCAGTCCCGCGAAATGTTGCACCCAGGTGCTCGCGCTTGTTCGCCACCGTGCGTTGCGGATTCGGCGCAGGCACTCGTCGGTCAATGGGTCACCGATGGATACCGCATTGACTGTTTCCACAGTATTGCCCTTGCGCCCGCCGAGTCGAATGCGGCCCTGCAACAGCAACTCGGCGAGAATCGCTCCAGACAATGCGATGTTCAGTGTCAAATGAGATGCGAAGCCGGACGCCTCGTCCCGTATGGCGAGCAGCAGCACTTCTTCATGTAACTGGAGGTTTTGTCTGTCGGCCACGTTTCTGCGATCACATCTGGTTGCGGGAATCGCGTCGGGGGTTCGCGCCGGCGAAGCGCAGGAAGTGGCACAACTTGCCGCGACTGCTGTGACTGTGGGACATTGCTGAGCAGTATCGCATTCGCGCCGCGAATCCGGCAATAGACTCGGAAGCAGCTCGGAAGCCCAGTGCTTCCGAGTTGAGGCTGGGCATGGGGCCCTGGTCAAAGGACTCGCGATGTGAATAGCGGCGCAGTTCGGCAATGAGGTCGGCATCCGCTCGCCGATTGGTAGAGCCGACGCGGACGTAGGTTCCGCCCATCGGCTCGTCCCCCAAGTGGTGCGGGCGATTGGCGCTTGGGTAAACGCGCACTGCGCGTTTGATCTTCAACGCCGATGAGCAATGTCCCGCCAGCCGTGTTGGCAAATGCTACGACCGAACGCAGGAATGGGTTGGGCGAAGACAGGTCGCGCTTGAACTCGAGGGTCTTGCCCTCAGGTTGGCGTAGAATTTCAGTGAGTTCCATAGCTCGGAAGGTTACTCGGAAGTGCTGGGAAGGCAAAGTGCTTCCGAGCTTGCTTCCGAGTTCGGGGCTAACCGGGCGCTGGGCTCGCGGCCGGCTACTATCCGCGGATGGAGGGTTGCAGGAGGGCAATCAACAGAACAGCGGCAAGGAGAGTGAATGCCGAATTTTCAACGAATCTACGCGCTGCACCAGATATTGAGCAGCCGCCGCCGTGCTGTATCTACAAATGTGTTGATGGCAGAACTGGCGTGCTCCCGCTCAACGCTTCATAGAGCCATTCTGGAGTTGCGCGACGGCTTGGGTGCACCGATTTTGAACGCTTCTGGCAGCGGCTATTTCTACGACCGGGCGGCTAAGAAATTTGAGTTGCCGGGATTGTGGTTTCGACGCGACGAACTCGAAGCCTTGCTGCTCATGGAGCATCTGTTGGGGAGCCTCCAGCCCGGCTTGCTGAAACCCGCCATCTCCCGCTTGCGCGAAAGGCTGAAATCGACCCTCGATGCGGGCATGGCGGGTGGCCAGGCGTTCCCATCCAACCGAATCCGCATACTTCGGGCCCACGCCCGAACGGTAGCGGCGGCGCAATTCAACGCCGCGGCTACCGCGGTTATCGAGCGGCGGCAGCTCGCGTTCACGTACTCGGGCCGGGCGGCAGGCAAAACCACGCATCGCACCGTGTCGCCCCAGCGCCTCGTTTATTACCGTGACCAGTGGTACATGGACGGCTGGGACGAGGGCAAGAACGCTCTGCGGACCTTCGCCATAGACCGCATGGACGAAGCGGAAGTGCTGGACCAGCCTGCACGCGAAGTTGCGGAGGCTGAACTGAACGCAGCCCTGACCCCAGGCTATGGCCTGTTCGCAGGGCCTGCTGAGCAACAGGCGCGTTTGGTATTCACGCCGGAGCGGGCACGATGGGTGGCCGATGAACTCTGGCATCCCGATCAATCGGGCGGCTACCTGCCGGATGGCCAGTACGAGCTGACCGTGCCCTATTCGGACCCGCGGGAGTTGGTGGGTGAGATCCTGCGCTACGGAACGGATGTGAAGGTGGTGGGACCGGAATCCCTAGTCGATCTGGTCCGCGAGAGGCTCCATGGGGCGCTGATGCGCTACGGCGATTAGCGGCCCATTCTGGGTGTTTATGGACCAAGCAAGGGCCGTGGCGCCGTCAGGGTCGAAAGGGGACAGGTCGACTACTCGCCGGGGATCAATCACGAACCGAACCGGGCAAGGGGAGGGCCTATACTTGCACGCCCGAGTCGGAACGCGCCTCTTGTGTCGATGAGGACAACCATGCAACAAGTCAAAGTGTCCCCCAGTCTCCAAGTTGCCATTTCCATACCTGTACGCGAGTCTTTGGGAATCCGTCCGGGACAAACGCTGCAAGTCTTCAGCTACGGCGACCGCATCGAACTTTTGCCTTCGAGGCGAATGGCCGAGGTGCGGGCTGAATTTGGATGGGGCCGAGGTACAGGTATTCAGCGAACTTTTGCCTTCGAGGCGAATGGCCGAGGTGCGGGGCTTCCTCGCCGGCATGGATCGACGATTTGAGCGCGAACCGGAGCGCGAGCTGTAGCGATGTGCGTTGCGGGGGCCAACCTTGTCGACTCTTCGGGCTGGATCGAGTATTTCACGGATGGGCCTAACGCTGATATGTTTGCTGCTTCGGTTGCGCACGCCAGCCGATTGATCGTACCGACAGTATGCGTTTACGAAGTCTTCCGGTTCGTTTTGCGGCGGCGAGGAGAGCCTGATGCGCTTGCAGCGGATGCGCTATGGCCCTCGGCCGGGAGGTTGCACTAACATCCGAACTCGCGCTGTTCGCGGCACGGCTTGCCAACGAAAACGGCTTGGCGATGGCGGATGGCAACACTTTGACTGCGGCCCGCGGTGAACAGGCGACGCTTTGGACCCAGGACATCGGTTTTGAAGGCTTTCCGAATGTCCATTGCTTCCCAAAGGCGCTGAGTGGAGCGAACTGACCCATGCTCGCCGTTCTGCAACTTGATGGCGGGGCCTTGGGGCCGTGAGCTTGTGTCGGGTTTTGACACAGACGCCGCCTATAATCCCGTGTATGTAGCTGAGAGTAATGGCATGGATGGTTCGAGGTGAGTGATACACGAGTTCTCGGCGAATCAGACAGCCGCTTAACCGAGTTGTTTAAAGCCCTGACGGCCCCAGACGAAAATAGGCCGGGCTACCCACCATTTCGGTGGCAAAAGCGCTTGCTAAAGCGCCTAATCGATGAAGATTCCCCGCAAGTCGTCGACATTCCTACTGGACTCGGCAAAACTTCTATTGTGGCTCTGTGGCTCATCGCCTTGGCAGAAGGCGCCAAGCTGCCACGACGATTGGTGTATGTAGTTGACCGGCGGGCAGTGGTTGATCAGGCCACTCGGTATGCGGAACAGCTAAGAGCGAACCTGCCAGCAGATTTAGCCAGCGAGTTGGGCCTCGACATGGACACTGGCGGCTTGCCGATTTCGACACTACGCGGTGGATTTGTAGACAACCGAGAGTGGTTGGAAGACCCGTCGAAGCCCGCTGTAGTCGTGGGAACTGTTGACATGATCGGTTCCCGATTGCTCTTCGAGGGCTATGGCGTGTCGCGCCGAATGCGCCCATATCATGCTGGCCTCCTCGGCGTCGATGCGCTTGTTCTGCTGGATGAAGCCCATTTGTGCCCCCCATTCGAGGCCATGCTGCGGCAGGTGGTGGAGCACAGCACTGGCAAGTCTGGCGTCAGTGGTAATGGCGTGTGCTCCGTACCCCCATTTAGCTTGATATCCCTGTCCGCCACGGGGCGGGCAGCCAGTGAAATCCCGTCGGCGCAGGTGTTCAGATTGGAGCATCATGATCGAGAAGAAAGGGAAGTGCGCCTGCGTCTTCACGCAAAAAAACGCCTCCAAATTGCCCAAATCGATGACCCTGCTGCGCTTACGGAAAAAATGGCCGACCGCGCAGTAGCTCTCGCAGGCCTCCAAGACCCTCACTCTCGTGTGATTGTGTTTTGCGACAAGCGCAAAGACGCCATTGACGTTAAGCAGCGGATCGAAAAACACTTCAAAGGCAAGCGAAGCGCTAGGCAGTCTCAGGAGGGCTTTGACCTGGAACTGCTCGTTGGAGAACGCAGGGTGCGAGAGCGCACCGATTTGGAGCACTGGCTTGAGGCGCACGAATTCCTGGGCGAATCCCGAACCCCTGCAGCAAGGCCAACGTTCCTGGTGGCTACCTCAGCGGGCGAGGTGGGGGTGGATCTCAATGCCGATCACATGGTCTGTGACTTGGTAGCCTACGAGCGGATGGTTCAGCGGCTTGGGAGGGTGAATCGCCGGGGTGGCGATGGTCGGCGAGCATACGTGGATGTGTTCTGTGCAGCGCCGCCCGCTCCGAAGGCCAATGCCAGCGACAAGGCGAAACAACAGTACACGCGCCAACTCGAAACATTCCAAAGCCAGCAGGATGCTCTTGGTCTATTGCCGATGGGCGATGATGGTCGGCGGGACGCCGGTCCGTCCGCTTGCGGCGAACTCAAGCTAAGTCACCCCGAACGCATTCACGCGGCCACCACCCCACAGCCTCTTCACCCCGCGCTCACCCGCCCGCTTCTCGACGCTTGGTCAATGACCTCAATAGAGCAGCATTCAGGCCGTCCTGAGGTCGCTCCTTGGTTGCGTGGATGGAACGATGATGATCAACCTAAAACCGAAGTGGTGTGGCGCAGATTTCTGCCTCAAGAGCATCGTGGGTTCAATGAGAGGTCGATTCACCCCAACGTGATTACCGACTTCTTCCATCATGCGCCGATCCATGCCTCGGAAAAGCTGGAGGCGGTCTCTGGGCGAGTTTTCAACTGGCTCCTGAAGCGGGCAACCAAGATCAAACAAACACAGTACGAATCTGAGCCGAGCACGGACGGCGAACTCACGCTAATCGAGGGCGATGTCGTAGCAGTCGTCCTGGACCGTTCCGGGGAGTGCATGAAGACTGCAAGTTTCGAAGTTCTTCGCCAGCTTGCAGCCCCGACCAAGACCTTGAGCAAGCAGAGCCGGGCGGGTCGAGACCGCGAAAAAAGTGAATGGTTAGAACGACTTCTTCCGGGAGCAACGCTGGTGGTGGACGCCAGAATGGGCGGTTTGGACGCGGGAATGCTCGATGAAGCGACAAAGGGCACAGTTTCTGCCGCTGATGCTGACGAGGATTGGAGTGCCGAGGCTGAGGACAAGGTGGCGGAGGAACATCGGCCGCTCATCGAATTCCGGATACAGGAAGTCTCGGCCAGCGAAGAAGAAGAGGAAGGTCTGCGCCCACCCAGTACGGAACAGGGCTGGCACCATGTGCAGACGTACGAAACCCATATGGACGCGGCAGGCATGCCAAGGCGCGGTTTAGCCGTTTTGAAGTGGCATGACGCTGCAGCGCACGAGGACGCAAAGGCTTTTGTTTCCCGGCCTCAACTCCTGGGTGACCACGCCGAACAGACGTCGGAACATGCCCGCCGCATTGCTGAACAGCTGAATCTGCCTGGTCACTTGATTGATGCTCTCGCCACTGCCGCGCGCCTGCACGATGACGGCAAAGCCCATTCGCGCTGGCAAGTGGCCATGAACGCGCCGCAAGATGGTCGGCTATACGCAAAGACTGCGGGTGGCGGAAATTTCCGTCTTCTTGACGGCTATCGACATGAGTTCGGTTCGTTGCTGAAGGCTGAACGGGAACATCTCCCCGACAGCACCCGCGACTTAATTCTGCATTTGATTGCCTCCCATCACGGCTATGCCCGCCCGTTGATTTCGCACAGAGGTTGTGAGGAGGGTGCTCCCTCCCAAATGGAGTCCAAGGCTGGTGAAGCGGCGCTGCGTTTCGCAAGGCTGCAACGGCAGCACGGCCCTTGGGGGCTGGCATGGCTGGAAGCGTTGCTTCGGGCGGCAGACCAGTCCGCATCGCGAGATTGGTCACGGGGCACTACGGGAAGCAAGCATGGGTGAGTCCTCAATTCCGGTTGATTTGCTGAATCCGGGGCAGGTGTTCGCTTCAATTGGCCTGTTGGAGGCGGCTGACTTGCTTCTGGGCAATGCAACTGGAGGGTTTGCCTGGAACGACGACGGGGAAGATACGTTTCGCGTCCGAGCATCCGGTGGCGATTCGCCCATTGAGCGCGTAATGGCCTTCCTCGATGACGCTGAGGTTGTTCCGATAGCACCCGCGGATTCTCCGAACTTGGATGCTTGGAAGAACAGTTGGGGCTCACCCCCGGAGGTTACTTCCGGTCGCACCACATTCCCGTTCCCCGACCCTGATTCGCCCGCCACCCTGCCCGTTGTGCTTCGGGGTCGGTTTGGGGATGAAATCCCCCTCGACTACTGGGGCGACGCCACTAGAAGGGACAACGTTAAGTTCTGGGCGGGTGCAGCTGGACTTCCGGGCGCCGCAATACTGGGCAATGCGCTTCGCATCGCGAGCGGAAAGATCCGTCAGCACGCCGGTAATCCATTTGCCCTATCGGGTGCTCAATCCAACAGCTTTCGTTTCGATTGGCGGCGTGACTACGTGCCCATTCAAATCGGATTTTCACCAAACAGGCATGGCAAGGTCCAAATGCTCGGATTTCCGTTGGTGGAAATTCTTGCAGCAATTGGGGTGTCTCATGCTCGCCCCAATCGAGTTACCAAGCTCGTTTACGAATACGGTGTTCTAGGAGGCGGAGAATCAAGCCTCATTGACCCATCGTTTCACCGAGCGGCACTTGGAGCTGATAAGAACCCAGTTCCCGGATTCCCGTTCAGGCGATTTTGTATGCAACTTGACTGGCCCGGCCAAGAGGGTCAAGCACGTTGCATAAGTCAAGTTACAGAAATGGAGACTGACCAATGACCGAACCCCTCACTCCCAGTCAGATTAATGATCTTGCCGATGATCAAGCTGGCCCAGTGGCACTTCACTTTCAGCAATCACTCGTGCCCGTTGAAGGCCCGAGTTCCCCAATCTTCCCGCCGACCTATGCCGACGTGGGCTACAACATTGACACGCTGTCGGACGGCACAAAGATAGCCACAATCGACAGCGTTGGTGCGCAAGCTAATCGCATGGAGCCGTTGTTTCTGGCGGCAAAACTGGACAAGCCCGAAAACCCCCGAGCCAAACTGGTGCCTCAGATTGACATCACATATGGAAACGAGAAGACAGTTTCAATTCTTGAAGCCGGACATCGCCTCGGAGATGCGGTTGTCCGTTCGACGACGCTCCATGAGAAAGCACGCGAGGCGTTTCGCGCTTTTCTGGATCGCAATGACGCCTCTCCATTGGCGAAGTTAGCGCCAACTTCCTTGGTCTTCGGTGTATGGGATTCACGGGATACGCAAGCAAAGCTGCCTCGTATCGTCCAATCGACCATTCGAGCGGAGGATGTTGATGTGCTGACGCGCTCCGCTCAATACAACCCGCCGTTGGACTATGCGGCGCTCGATGTTTTCAGTGAATCGGAAAAAGAGAAACAGCAAGGTGACGCCAAAAGCCCTCTTGCTAAGCGCGGATTTGTGCATGTGCCGGCCACGGGAACTCACGGTGGCGTGATTGCTCGCGGTGCCATACAGCGCAATGTGACGGTCAATCTTGTCGCTTTGCGCCGCTTGGAGGGCGAGAGAGGCACTGCGCTTCGGCGCTATGTTCTTGGGCTGGCGCTGATCGCAGCGTCCGCTCCCATGGACGGCTTTTTGCGCGCGGGCTGCTTGCTCGTGCAGGATCCAGAAGACGAACCAAAGTGGTTCGCGGTGGAACGCAACGGTCAACGCCGTCCGGTTGGCTTGGGCGACGCCCTTGCGCTGAGTTACGCGGAAGGCGCAGCTCATGACTTTGGTGTGGGTGACGATTGCACGGTCGCGTTTGACAAAAGCCTCGCAAAACAAGACGCCCGCGAAAAAACGAAGGAGCAGTGATGCCTCGATCCCTTTTGATCGCGGTTCGCTTCCACGAGGGTCGATATCACGGCGCAGAGGACGGCTTTGATGGCGCCAAGGGTTGGCCCCCTTCACCCGCTCGCCTATTTCAAGCTCTGGTTGCCAGCGCCGCTAAGGGAAGTAGGATCGAGGCGGACGATCAGGACGCGCTACTTTGGTTGGAGCGCCTGCAACCGCCTAGGCTGTCAGCGCCCGCCGCTCACCACGGCCAAGACGTCAAGCTGTTCGTTCCGAACAACGACCTCGACTCGGTTGGTGGTGATCCGGCGTTGGTCAGCAAAATACGGGCAGGGAAGACTTGGCGTCCTTGCCTTTTCGAGGCAAAAGAACCAGTTCTCTACGCTTGGGAGTTCGACTCCGGCGAAGGGATGGCATGGCGCGTTTGCTCTATCGCGGAACGCCTGTGCCAACTCGGACGAGGCATTGACATGGCATGGGCGGATGGCCAAGTGGTGGATCAAGAGAAGGCGGAAGCCGCCTTTGGGGCTCATTCTGGTGTTATTCGCATCCCCGGCGGTGTCGGTCAGGTGCCTATACCTCATCGGGGCACCTTTGACAGCCTAGTCAGGCGACACGCCGGCAATCGTTCGCGTCTGCGCACCGAGGGCACTGGCCGCAAACAGGTTCAACTGTTCAGTCAACCCCCAACTGCGTCCTTCATCCGAACGGGATATGACACCCCAAACCGGCGCCTGCACTTCGAGTTGCGTAACCCAAAGGGCGGCTTTGCTGCTCAGCCACTCGACTCAGCGTATCCGCTTGTGGTGGGCTTGCGCGATGCGGCAGCGAATCGACTGATAGACTCGATGCCGAGCCGCTCCGCGCTTGTCGAGAAGTTGATCGTCGGCCGCAATGCAGGACCCGCCGAATTGGCGCGGAGAATCAGGATTTTGCCCATTCCTTCAGTGGGCACCGGCCATACCGATCCTTCTATTCGCCGCGTGTTGGTTGAAATCCCTACGGGCTGCCCGCTTCGTCTCGATGACTTGAATTGGGCCTTTTCGGGCGTGAGCAGCCCCGGCTCGCGACAAGGCGTCTTGGTATCGACCACGGATTCTCGAATGGCCGATCGATTTTTTCGACCAGCTCTTGCATTCGAGACCGTTACGCCGGTTGCACTGTCGAGCGCCCAACGCCGGAGGATTGGGGCAACTGGACAAAAGTCTGCGCAAGAGAGGCAGCAAGAGGAGCGAGTAGCTATTGGTGCCGTTCTTCAATCCCTGCGACACATTGGCGTAAAAGACAGGCCAATTGACGTTCAATTGCGAAAAGAGCCGTTTCAACGGCGGGGAGCGCTGGCCGAGTGCTTTGCCCAGGGTTCTCGATTCTCCAAGCATGCACTTTGGCACGTCGCTCTGCGCTTTGGCAGCCCTGTTTTGGGGCCATTGGTTGTCGGAGACGGCCGATTCTGCGGACTTGGCCTTATGCTCCCGCAAGATTCACGCGATGGCTTGTTGGCCTTTGATCTCGGACGCCAGGTGGCACAGAGGGATTGGCACCACTTGGTTCACGGGCTGCGACGTGCGCTCATGTCACTGGCTGCCGATGACCGCGGGGACATTCCAAGACTGTTCTCCGGCCATGAACCGGACGGCCAAGCCGATCACGCGGGCCATCACGCGCACATTTTTCTGGCTGCGGATGCATCGGGTGCGAACCTTGACGCGAACACAAGGCTAATCGTGGCGGCTCCTTGGTCTGTAGACCGCACAACCAAACCGCAGCGAGGCGAACAATTGGCGTTCGGTGACGTCGTCCGGAAGTTGCGCGATCTACGAGCAGGATCTTCAGGGCGATTCAGGGATTTGGCCGCTTATGCTGTTGAGGATGACGACCCACTTGTGCGCCCCGCGAGCGATTGGGAGAGCCAAACGCCTTACGTGGCCACTCGAAACGCCAAGCGGGCCGAAGAGCCACGAGATCTCATCAAATCCGATGTCGCTACCGAGTGTCGGCGCCGAGGACTTCCCAAGCCGCAGGCCATCGAACTAAACCAGGTCACAGTTGGGCCACGAGGCGGACGACCTACAGCAATGGTCAAGTTGCGTTTTTCGGTTGCCGTTCGCGGGCCCATATGGTTGGGGCGTTCAAGCCACGAGGGCGGGGGCCTGTTTCACTCCGCGGCCCGTATCTCCGCCCAAACTGAAGGCTAGGGAAGCAACTTGGAGCAGTGATTCCGCAATGAGTTACGAGCACCCGTGAGCGCAAGCAAGTTGTCTACACGAGGAGAGCCAAGGCTGCGATTTCCAGCCAGACAGTGCACATGGCGACGCTGCAAGGCTGAACCGGAAAGCAAGTGGATCGGTCGTCAGTGTCTTGGGGTTGGCGGGCATTTCCTTATGGAAAGCGCGGGCGTGACATCCGAATGGTCAAGGTCAGGCAGAAGGTCTCTGGCTGCTTCCGGGCCCTCCGACACGCAGAGGCGTACTGCCGAATCTCCTCCTACCTCCAGTCCATGGCCCACCAGGGCTACAATCCCCTCGCCGCCATCCAGATCGCCCTCAACGGCAACGCCTCCCGCATGATAGAGTCTCCGTCAACGGAAACCCCGCCCAATCAGGAACTCGGGGGCGAGTAGTTACCAATCACGATGGTGC
Organism: Candidatus Azophilus sp.; assembly: GCA_965221465.1. Taxonomy (GTDB): domain Bacteria; phylum Pseudomonadota; class Gammaproteobacteria; order Pseudomonadales; family Azotimanducaceae; genus Azophilus. Next base: position 1,671,562 of record OZ244892.1, on the reverse strand, counting down.
TTGCCTACCGACACTCGCTGCCTCGCTTTCGCTCACCGATACGCCGAAGCGACCAAGGAGGCTATGGCACTTTCGGACCCCCGGAGATCCTCTGGCGCCATGCCAACGACGAATAGGCCGCAACCCATGAAAAACCGCAAACTCCCCATAGGCCTGCAAACCTTCCGCGAAGTCGGGGGCGGCGACTACTACTACGTCGACAAGACGCCATTCATACGTCGGCTGGTGGATGAGGGCAAGCACTACTTCCTGTCGCGTCCCCGGCGCTTCGGCAAGAGCCTGTTCCTCGATACGCTGAAGGAACTGTTCGAGGCAAACGAGGCGCTGTTCCGTGGCCTCGCGATTCACGACGAATGGAATTGGTTGGCGGCTCATCCCGTGCTGCGGTTGAGCTTCGGCAGCGGGCTCTTCGCGAGCGCCGGAGGGTTGCATGCGGAAGTGGTGTCGATGTTGAGGGCCATTGAAGAAAGCGTCGCGATAACGGCACACCCCGACGACTCTGCCCCGGCGCGCCTCCGTCGCCTGATCGAAACGCAGCACGAGCAGACCGGCCGGCGTGTAGTCGTTCTGGTGGACGAATACGACAAGCCGATATTGGACGCACTGGAATCCGCGCCCGAAGTCGCACGGGCGAATCGAGATTACCTTCGTGCCATGTATGGCGTGATCAAGGACTGTGATGCCCACCTCCGGTTCAGCTTCATTACCGGGGTGAGCAGATTCTCGAAGGTAAGCTTGTTTTCGGGCCTGAACAACCTCACGGACATCACGTTGGACCCTCGATATTCCACCGTGTGCGGGTACACGGAGGACGATCTGGACGACGTGTTCCTGCCTGAGATGCGAGGCGTGGACCGGGCAGCGGTGCGGGATTGGTACAACGGCTACGGCTGGCGGGGCAGGGAGCGCGTGTATAACCCGTTCGACGTGTTGCTTTATCTTCGTCGGCGCGAATTCCAGGCTTGGTGGTTCGAGACGGGAACCCCAACTTTCCTGATCGATACGCTGCGTCAACGCGGTGTCAGCGCACCGGAGTTGGACGCAATGGTAGCCGGCGAAGATGTTTTATCGACCTTTGACGTGGACCACATTGCGACCGAGGCGTTGCTGTTTCAGACCGGCTATCTCACCATTACCGGCGAGACGACGCTCGGGGGCAGGCTCCGCTACCGGCTCGGTTATCCGAATCGGGAGGTGCGTCAAAGCCTGAACCAACAACTGCTGCGTCACCTGGTACAGGATGCGTCCCGCCCGGAACGCCACGGCGCGCGCCTCTATGAAATACTGGAAGCCAACGACTTCGAAAGCCTGAAGGAACTGGTCCACGCCTTCTTTGCGAGCATTCCCTACGAGTGGTACACAAGCAACGACATAGCTCGTTACGAGGGTTACTACGCCAGCGTGTTCTACGCGTACTTTGCATCGCTTGGGTTGGATATCACGGTGGAAGACTGCACCAACCACGGGCGCGTCGACATGACGGTGCGTTTCAATGGCAACGTCTACGTTTTTGAGTTCAAAGTAGTCGAGTCGGGCGGCGAAGGCTCTGCGATGGCACAGTTGCTGCAGAGAGGGTACGCAGAGAAGTACCTGTCAGGTGACGAGCCGGTGCACCTGATCGGCGTTGAATTCAGCAAGGAAACACGCAATGTGGTGGCCTTCGAGGTGCAGCGGGCCTGAATCGATTGGCATTGGCCCGATTGCTTAAGCAAATAACCGTGGAGTTGGTGGACTATCACTGAACCGAGAGGAATGTAGAACATGGCAATCGTCAATCCCTGCCATCCCGGCGAAATCCTGCGCGATAATCTGGATGCGGCGGAGCTTTCGGTGACCGAGGTAGCGTCGCAGTTGGGCTTCACGCGGCAGGCGCTGTCCCGGCTTCTGAATCGCAAGGCAGCGATTTCTCCGGCGATGGCACTAGCGCTCGAGCGAATTGGGTGGGGCGACGCAAGCTTCTGGATGCGCTTGCAAGCGGCTTACGATCTTGCGCGGGAGCGTCGCCGACAGGCAGCGTGACCGAGGGTCCAACGTATGCGATACGGTCCAAGCAAGGCTTGATCGGCCATGCGCGTATTCCTCACGCCCATTGCGCGCCTGCTTTGCACACCACGCGGTCATCGGTGATTCTGAAACGGCACTCTCGCCAATTGGATTGGTGCCATTTGACTGGTTTCCCAGAAAGCGCTGGGTAGCTATTCAGATGCGGTCGGGCATTGCGACGATGAAGCAACCGGACTAAGACAATTCGTCAGGCGCGCTCCACCTCGTCGAGTTGCGCCATGAGATTGGTTTCAGCCTGTCCCGGCTCCGTGAAATTGCCCCCACCGAAGCTAAGCTTGAGCACCGGATGGCGCACGGACCAGTCCCAGGTATCGTGGATTGCGAGCCCCTCGAACAGGGCCTGATTGCCCTCGAACAGTTCTTTCAGTGTGTCGAGAAACAGGCTCTTGCCAAATCGGCGCGGGCGGGACAGGAAGTAGTGCTTGCCGGACGCGAGCATGCGCGCGATGTATTGCGTCTTGTCGACGTAGTAGCAGCGCCACTCGCGGAGTTCGCGAAACGTCTGCATGCCGATGGGCAGCATGAGCTTTGTCATGAGCGCACCTTAGCGCGACGGCCGGGTCTCGGAAAGCCGCAGCGCGATTCAATCCAACCGAGCGGGTCGCACAATGATTGGCGTCGTTTGATTTGGCGTCGTTTAATGTTGTATATCCAACGTCAGACTTCGAATATTCAACACTAATTCCGCTGACGCAGCCTCGTCGGCGATTTGGCGTTACCTGAACGTACTGCCGTTTTCCGCAAATGAGTCGCCGTTAGCGAGCCCGATCCATTGCCTCCACCGCCGCCAAGCGTTCCAGAGTGGTCGACCCGGCGGGCGCCATTCCGCCGGCCAGTGCCTGCGCAAGCACCCGCAGTCGGCTGAGGGTAATGGGCCGATAGCCGATCTGCTCCACCGACACGTTGATGTGCGGCGAGCCGGGCGGCATGAGATGCGTATGCAGGTGGCCGTGGATGTTGACGTATCCCGCCGGCACCTTGGGCAGCGGCGCATGGGTCCAGACGAGGGGCGGGTCGCCGTCGGTGGTCAACATCGCGAACGTTTGGTCGAACCCGAACGTGCGCAGTTCTCCACGGCCGGTGAGGTCGTGGTTGCCGATCACCAGCACCTTGGGGCTCCCGGGCGCGATTCGAATGCGCTCCCAGGTGGATTCGTCGACCCCGCCGGAAAGCGCCACGTCGCCGACACAGACCAGCGTGTCGTTGGCGTCGACATCCGCCCGCCAACTATCCCAGAGCGCCGCGTCCATGGCGCCTATGTCGGAGAAAGGGCGATCCGAGTAGCGAATGACGTTTGCGTGCCCCACATGCAGGTCGGACCACACCCGTACCTGCTCGTCGGGTGTTTCGAAGGTGCCGTGACCGTGCTCGTCGATGGCGCGCCGAATTGCCGCAACCACCCGCCCGCCGCGCCCGAGGGCGCTGGTCAGCGTTCGGCTGTAAAGGTCCAGAAGGTCTTCGGGGGTTTCGATTTGTTGGTGGGTTTTCGGTTTCATCCTGCCCATGTCAGTTCATGACTCTCGATTGGCGACACCCAGGTCGTTGCGCTTGGTATTGCAACGCCTGCGTTGGCCGCATCGGGTGCGCTGTTCTGGTGTTGTGTTGGGGTAGGCGCTTTAGTCGACCCCGTTTGGAGCTTGGCCGTCAGCGCCTGGTCAAAGCGACGGGCGACCTTGCGGGTGAGAGTCTATTCGCCCGCGAACCGGCAGCCTGGCGATGTCCGGCCCCGACCTTTCCTGCGCGACGCGCACCGAGTAGGCGCTCTGCAGGTTCAGCCAGAACTGTGGCTCAGTGCCGAACCAGTGTCCAAAGCGCAACGCGGTGTCGCCGGTCACGGCGCGCTTGCCGGAGATAATCCGGCTAATTCGGTTCGGCGGCACGTCGATTTGGCGTGCGAATTCGGTTAGCGTCACTCCGCAGGCGTCCAGTTCGTTCTTGAGAATCTCGCCCGGGTGAACGGCTCGCATCAACATTGCTGATTTCCTTTGCTTGGTGATAGTCCACTATTACAACGTTGCCAGGCCCGATCTGGCCGGCAGGCCACTCAAAGACAAATTTGCTGCTGGCGAACTGTTCGGTCCTCTTGACCCATAGCCAAGGATCATGGATACGCAACAATAGGTGTGTGGACGCCAGGCGTCAATCTTCGGCGTTGGTCGTTCCTTTCGTCTGGCCTTCAATGATCTGGCGCTACGCGATAAACGACGATTCCTGGCGTGCGTGCGACGTAGGCCAGCAACGGCACATCCACCACTCGACGGACGCGCCGGTACGAGGATGCATGGCGAAAGCGGAGTTCGCCGCTGTGCCACACTGCGATGCCGGCGTGGGTGACATCGAGGCCACCGTTCGTGGCGTAGATTCCGACGTAGTCACCGGTTTCGAGGCGGGCCGCCAGCGCTTCGTCGACCTGGGCGGCCGGTATATACGCGATCGTTCTTTCGACGGCGGGAATGCCGTGAAGATAGCGGGATCCATCATCTTTGCGATTGAGAACCTTGACAGCGAACTCCGTCGCATCGCCCCCGATCTCGGCGGTGACATCCCGCAGCCGGGCATCTGCGCCGGTCACCCAGTCGGAGAGAAAGTGACGCCGGGCGCGCCAGCCGACGCGGCCACCCTTGTAGCGAACGCCGACGAGTTGCGCTTCGAAGTCGCTGTACGCGGTTGATCGCCGCAGGGCCTCCACGTAGTCGAGGTACGTGTAGCAATCGAGTGCGGCCAGGTTGACGGTGAGTGTTTCCGGGGTGTCTGAATCGCCGATCAGACGATGCTCCCGATAGCGAATGCCGAGGAATTCCCTGGAAATGAATTCGATGCGGTCGCCTGTGGAGTTGAGTTCGCGTGCGCCCGCAATGATCGTATCGAGGGACTCGGCGCTGAAACGGCCGAGGTCGAAGGCGGGCTTGGGGGCATGCAGCGCGCAGCCTGACAGGGTTACGAACAGCACGAGACTCGAGGAAACGCGTTGCAAATTGCTGGCGAACCCTGCTCGTGGCCGCGCCGCATTGGGCGCGGGATTCGGCCTCATGTCAGGCGCGCTCCACCTCGAACGCCACGACATTACGGGCCTCCTTCTCGAACTCCACGGCAATCAGATGAATCGGTTGGCCCTGGCTTCGGTACTTGTCGGCGTACCCTCGCTCCTTCAGCTGTGCCATTGCCGCTCCTCGGCCCGCCATTCCGACTACCTTGAACTCGAATAGGTAGATCTGTCCGTTGAATCTCACCGCCATGTCCAGGCGCCCGTGGCTGCTGCTGTCCTCCACGGTGATGTCGAAGCCGCGTCCCGCGAAATAGGAATAGAAGACGCTTGCGTAATACCCCTCGTAGGCCGCGATATCGTTGTTCGTGTACCACTCGTAGGGGATGCTTGCGAAAAACGCCTGGAACAGGTGCTCGAGGCCGTCAAAGTCGTTGGCTTCCATCAGCCGGTAAAGCCGCGTGCTGTTCGCTAGCTGACGGCTGGTGTCGCGAACCAGGTGGCTGAGCAGGCTTCGATTCAGGCTTTGACGTACCTCCCGATTGGGAAAGCCCAGGCTGTATAACGCTTCACCGCCGAGTTCTTCCTTCTTCCGGATTGTGAGGTAACCGGTCTGGAACAGCAGAGCCTCGGTAGCCATGTCGTCGACATCGAAGGCCGACAACAGTTCTTCGCTGGCGGTCATGGCATCGAGCGACAGGGAACTGACGCGGCGATTGAATAGCGTTTCCACCAGAAAAGCCGGTGTGCCGGTCTCGAACCACCAGGCGCCGAACTCGCGGTTGCGGAAAAGCAACAGAATGTCGAACGGGTTGTAGACCTTCTGGTCGCCGAGCCATCCGTAACCGTTGTACCAGTCGCGAATTCTGTCCCGATCGAGGCCTTCGAGTTCCGCCTCGAAAACGGTGTCGAGGTCCGTCTCGGTGTAGCCGCAAATGGCGGAGTAGCGCGGGTCGAGAGTGATGTCCGTGAGGTTGTTGAGGCCGGAAAACAGGCTCACCTTCGAAAACTTGCTCACTCCCGTAATGAAGCTGAACCGGATGTGCGCGTCACTGTCCTTGACGACGGAGTAAAGGCCGCGCAGAAAGTCGCGGTTGGCCCTGGCGACCTCCGGCGTTTCCAGCGCGTCCAGAATCGGTTTGTCGTATTCGTCGACGAGCACCGCCACGCGCAGCCCGGTGCGCTCGTGCAGCGTCTTGATAACGTGGGCCAGGCGAGCAGGCGCGCTCGAGTGGCGGGGTTCGACCTCCGCTTCGCTTTCCACGACCTCCAGCCGGTCCATCACTTCCGTGCGTAGGTCGCCCGGCGCTGTGAAGTGGCCGCTGCCGAAGCTCAGCCGCACCACCGGATGGCGTAACGACCAGTCCCATGCGTCGTGGATGGAGAGCCCCTGGAACAGGCCCTGGTTGCCCTCGAACAATTCTTTGAGCGTGTCGAGGAAGAGGCTCTTGCCGAAACGCCTCGGGCGGGAGAGGAAGTAGTGCTTGCCCTCGTCGAGCAGCCGCGCGATGTAAGGTGTCTTGTCGACGTAGTAGCAGTGCCGCTCGCGGAGTTCGGTGAACGTCTGCATGCCGATGGGGAGCATGCGCTTTTTCATGGGCGTACCTTACCGTGCTGCCGGGCGATCACAAGCACTTGCCGACCCTGGCGTGGCCCTGGCAACGCCGAGCTATCGATCGTTGACGGCGTTCACCGTTCTGCTCGCCCGGGGCGTGGCGCCGATTCTCAATGCGACTTTACGCCAGGCCGGGCCATGACGTGCTGCCGTTCCGGCGAGCGCGTGTGCAATCTCGTGCAGAATGGTGTCGGTTACCTGTGCCGGCGGATCGTTCGCGGCATGGTGCCGGCCAAGCTGGATGATCTTGTCTCTCTCCCTGCACGAGCCGATGGTTCGGCGGGCGGCGCTGAAGCGGAAGCTCCAGTCGGTGAGCCCGTGACTGTCCATGAGTTCCCGGGCTTCTCGGGCCACGGCGAGGAGCCGCTCCGAACGGCCGTTGCGGTGCCGGTGCTGCGGCAGGTCGAGTAGGGCATACGGCACGCGCCAGGCTTGCGACCCCTGGCGTACGGTTGCGGTTCGCTGGTTGAGTTTCAACACGATGCCCGCCGCTCGAACCCCGCCTTTCGCACGATACGTGACGAGGTCGCCGACATCGAACTGGGCCTGAATCAGGTCTGCCTCGGTCACGTTTCGTTATCCCAGTGCTTACGTTGAATCGGCTTTCATGATTGCCCAGGCGGGGCTGCGATCAAAACTCCCGAACCGTAGCTTGCGGGCCGTGAATGGCTTTTGGCGGGGGCGATTTCCCGCCAATGTCATTGGCACTCGTGGTTTCTGACTGCGGCCGTTTGAAAGGTCGAAGCGGCTATTCGACTGCGAACTCGTCCCATATTCGATAACTGGATTGCGCAGTCTCGATGGCATACCCGAACATCGACCCCGCCGATTCAATGGGGGTGACGGAGACAATCTCGTGCCCTTTCTCGAGCAGTACTTTCTTGAGCAGTTCGAAACCCAGATTCGAATTCTGCGTTGCCTTGGCGACGCCGCCGCCGAACATTACCGTGATCGTACCGTCCGTATTGCCCGCCACTTTTACCTGATGCCCATCGATGCTGATTTTCTTGGTAGGCCCGCTCAGTATCGAACAATCCTCAATCAATTCGAAGGGTTTCTTGCAACTCATTGCTATTGCCGATATCGACTCTACTCCGTCGGCTTCGGATACACGTATGGCAGGCGCAGACGCACAGCCTGACAGAGTCAGGGCGATTGCCGTGGCCAGAATGAGTTTTTCGAGTTTGAAATTCGGCTTCTTCATTTTCGTGTCTACCTCTTGTTATCGGGTTAGTTTCAAGAACCTGTCAACGTTGTACCTGGGTACTGCTCTATTGCGAGGCTCGGTCATCGCGCCGCTGATTCGTCTCGTTGGGAGATGGGTCACCGAACAACTCGAACACAACCTCGTCGACCATTTGTGCCGGCGGCTTTCGATTTAGCGACGCTCGTACTGAACTTGCAGATGCGACCAGGAGCTTTGTCTCGGCTCGATAGATCCTCACATTGAACTCGTAGAGATACCAGCTAAGATCCCACTGCCATTGCGAGCCGTACTCCACCAGAAAGTCAAGGTCCTGCGGTATCTCGTCGTTCGAAGCGGTGGTAACTGAAATGCCTCTGAGCGCGAGCTTGTCCCGCAATATCAGATACAGCAATCGCCGATCCTCTTCCGCGACAACTATGTGGTATTTCCCCGCTCTGTCAAGCGACTCGCCAGGCACGATGTATCCGCCGGATTGCGTTGCACAGGATGCAAGGCAAAGCACCACTGCGAAGCAGCATGCAACGTTGATGGCCTGTCGCGCCTTGTCCTTCCGGGTCCTCGTGCGGCAGGACCAAGTAACCGCACCCCCTCTGGAATCGCAATTGTCAGATCGGCTCATGAGCGGAACCGCCGCGTCGCCGCCAGTGTTCATTCCGGAACTCAGCTTCGACCTCCAGGCTGGGACTTGCTCGTTGTCGGTTCAAGCGATTCCGCCGGCTCCCGTTCTGCTCCGTCTGAGTGGGCGTTGTCTTCGGATTGGCCTTCTTCTTCTTTGTCGGATTGCCCCTCTTCGCCGGATTGGCCCGCTTCGCCGGATTGCCTCTCTGCATTGGAGAAGTCGGTTGCCGGCTCTTCGGTTGCGTAGTCAGGCCTGTCGCTGGACGCATCTTTGGGGGCCAGAATGACCATTAGCGGGTTGGGAGAAAGGTTGTTCATTGCACCTGTACTCGAGTCGACAACCATTCCGATCACGCCCCCGAGCAGGACGTTGCCGGCCATGCCTGCCGCCCCTCCGGAGGCGACGCTATGCGAGACCGCCGACTCGACGGTTTCGAACCCGGCTTTGGAAACGACGACCCTGTATGTGCCCGCGCGCTTCAAGCGGAAGGAAGACGGAGTCGTCCCGACCAATGCGCCCGTTGCGTTTGCTGTGTTTTGATTCAACTCCGCCTCGGTGAATTCCTCGTCCGCCCGGTGAATTTCAACGTCGGCCCCGGACGGGTCGGATTCCACGACAAGAGCCTCGAACGTACCCCGGGTGACGGACGCGCAGCCGCCCGCCAAAACCACAGTCAACAACAGGAATGTAACTTGCCTGAAACGCATCGAAGTCTCCCGAGTTCGTCAAGCGGCGAATACTACTATGTGTGCGTCGACGTGAACTACACCCCGTCAGGGCGGCTCTGTGGCCCGATTCAATGCCCGTTCAGCCTCGGATTGGTCAGCGAACGCGCGGTAGAATGCCGCCATGAACATCCTGATCGGGGGCATGAGGGGGCTCATCGGCGGCATCGTGCGTAAGCATTCAGCACCTATCCGTCACCAACTTTCGTCGCTATTGCATCGGTGTCCGCAGCAGTGAGCCATTCCGTGCGCAGCCACCTGCGGGTGGATATCGATGCCTACGATGCCTCCATCCGCAATTTCATTCCCGGTTACGAGGAAGGGCTGAACCGGGCTGCCGGCGCGATTGCCGCCGTTCGTCCCGGCCTCGTGCTCGACCTGGGGGCGGGCACCGGTGCCCTGAGCGAAGCGATATTGGAACGCGAAGAGGTTGGCGCACTCGAAGCAATCGATATCGACCCGGAAATGCTCGCCCGGGCGCGGACGCGTCTGCAAAGGTTCGGCGACCGCGCGCGTTTTCGCGAAGGCTCGTTCGACGACGCGTTGCCGGCCTGCGATGCCGTGGCCGCATCCCTGGCGTTGCACCACGTTCCGACCATGGAAGGGAAGGGCGAACTCTACCGGCGCATCTACTTGACGCTTCGACCCGGAGGCCTATTCGTCAATGCGGACGTCACAATCAGTGCCGACCCGCCGGAGAGGGAGCGGAATTACAAATCGTGGGCGCGGCACATGGTGGCGTGCGGCATCGACGAACGGCGTGCCTGGAAGCATTTCGACGAGTGGGCGGAAGAGGACACTTATTTCCCGCTGGAGGATGAGCTTGCCGCAATGCGCGATGCGGGCTTCGATGCGGCTTGCATCTGGCGCCATTGCCCGAACACCCTGTTGGTCGGGCGCAACCTCTGATCGGGCGCAACCTCTGATCGGGCGCAACCTCTGATCGGGCGCAATCTCTGATCGGGCGCAATCTCTGATCGGGTGCACGCTCTGAAGGAAAGGGGTTTTCGCTCCGGCAGCCGACGCGCTCAAGCCGGTTTCCAGGCCTCCGCAAACCGAATCATGGCGTCCATGTGACCGACAGGGCTCAGCCCGAGATCGAGTGTCGACAACGCGATGTGCGTAGCGCCTGCCTCGCCCCAGGAACGCCCCCGGGCGGCCCAGGCAGCGGCATCGAACCCCTCGAACCCGTCGAAGCCGATCAGGCTGACCAGCATCGATACGGCGATTTCCGACGGTTCGCGGCCCGCACCCATTGCTGCGCGGCGCACGATCTGCAGCCGACGCTCGAGGTCTGCGGGCGTGCGAATTCGATCCGGGTCCTGCCATCGTTTCGGGCTTCCGGCCGCCGCCAGCCACCCATCGGCGAGACGGCCCGTGCGCTCGAGCACGGCATCCGCCCAACCGCCCATCCAGATCGGAATGGAACGGTTCGGGCGCGGCGCGATGCCGGCAGCCGGAATCCGGTCGAACGTCCCGTCGAAATCCAGCAGCGGCTCCGACCAGAGCTGCCGCAACAGGGGAATCTGTTCCTCCATGCGGGCTCCACGCCGGCGAAAATCCTGGCCGAGCGCGGTGTACTCCACCGGGTTCCAACCGACGCCCACCCCGAGCACGAGGCGTCCGCCGGAAACGAAATCCAGCGTCGCGGCCTGTTTTGCGACCAGCGCGGTAGGCCGTTGCGGAAGCACGAGAATGCCCGTGACGAGTTCAATTCTGCGCGTGATTGCAGCAAGGTAGCCGAACAGCACGAAGGGTTCGTGGAATTCCGTCTCCCAGGTGTAGGGGCCGCTCAGTTCATGGACCCTGGGGTCGGCGCCCAGCACGTGCTCGTACAGGATGAGTTGGTCGTACCCCAGTTCTTCGGCGGCGGCTGCAAACTCGCGGATCAGGCCCAGGTCGGACCCGAACTCGGTTTGAGGATAGACCAGGCCGAGTTTCATCGGCGAGCCTCGATCTGCCTTGCGCCGTCATCTGGCGGAACTGGCACGATGCTGCGCTCCATATGCGTCCAATGTCAACGAAGAGTCTGGGACATGAAAACCATCGATGCTGCGAAGTTCAAGAAACAATGCCTGGCATTGCTCGATCGACTCGACGCGGAAGGATTGGTAGTGACCAAGCACGGAAAGCCAATCGCTCGAATACTGCCATGCGACGGGCGATGCGCGCCTCTGATCGGCAGCCTGCGAGACAAGGTCGACCTACGCGGCGAACTGCTGAGCACCGGCGTACGTTGAATTGTGCGGGCCGGAGACCGCACTATCCGTCGCTCGAAACTGGTACCGCTTGCTTAGCCGGATACAATTCGACCCATGGACATCACCTGCCTGCAACCGGGCCAGCGTATTTTCGTCAGCGGCTCCAGCAACGAACCCTCCGGCCTGCTCGAAGCGCTGCGAACGGCATCGCTGCCGGACGATCTGCACTTCATCCAGTTCCCCCTGAGCGGCTACAACAAGAAGGATTTCACCGCCTGGAACCCGAGCTACCACATGACGACCATGTTCATGGGGCCGAACCTCCAGGCGGCGGACCCGGCACGCCTGCACTTCGTGCCCATGCACATGCGCGCCATCCACGACTATCTGAGCCGCGACATCGACGTGGCTCTCATTCAGGTCGCGCGGGGACGGGACGGGCGCCTGCGGCTCGGGCCCAATGTCGATTTCATGGCCGGCGCGCTGTCGAGTGCGAAGTTCGTGCTGGCGGAATGCAACGAGTCATTCACCGCGCCGGCGGGCGCGCCGCTGATCGATGCAGCCCGCATCGACGGCATGCTCGAAACCGATCGGCCGCTGTACGAGTTCCGCACCCCCGACATCGACGCCGCCGCGAGCGCCATCGGTGCGCTGGTCGCGGGCCTGATCCGCGACGGGGACTGCATCCAGACCGGTATCGGGGCGATTCCCGCTGCGATCCTGGGAAGCCTCGAAGACAAGAACGACCTCGGCATGCATGGCGGCATCATCGATGACGGCGGCATGGCGCTGATCCGGAACGGTAACGTCTCGGGCGCCAGGAAACCCATCGATACCCGCAGGCACGTCACCGGCATGGCCATTGGCTCCCACGCGCTCATGAACTGGCTTGCCGACACGCCGGAGGTCGTCTTCAGGAGCGCCAATCACACGCACGAGGTCGGCGTGATCCGGCAGTTGCCGGGGTTCGTCTCCGTCAATTCCGCCGTCGAAATCGACCTGATGGGCCAGGTCAATGCAGAGTACGCCGGCGGCCGCCAGATATCCGGCACCGGCGGCTCGGTGGATTTCATGCGCGGGGCCAGGTTGAGTTCCGGGGGCCGTTCCATTGTCGCCATGACGGCCACGGCGCGCCGCGGCACGGCATCGAGAATCGTACCCCGGGTGGAGGTCGTCACGGCGCTGCGCACCGACGTCGACATCGTGGTGACGGAGCACGGTGTGGCGGAACTCCGCGATCTGCCGCTTGCCGCGCGCGCCGAGGCGCTGATCGCGATAGCGGCGCCGGAATTCAGGGATGAATTGAGATCTGCGATCCGCGAGCAGGCGAGCTAACTCGAGTGGCTCGTGCACATTCGTAGCAAGGCCGGCAAGAATAGCGAAAGCAATGGCTGCGCGCAGCAAGTGCACGCTACCCGTGTTCGACAGCCCGTTGAGCACGCGACCTGAGCACTGCCAGCGATTGCGCCGCTATTGGCCCTCGCAGTAGTTCATTCGCGATTGGGTCGTACCAACCGCTTTACACCGCTGCCAATCATCGGCAGGCTCGAAGCGCTGCGGATCAAACAACGCCGGCTTCGCGGAACGCCGCGATCTCGTCGTCCGCATATCCTGCCTCGCGCAGTATCTCGTCGGTGTGCTCGCCAAGACCGGGGGCGACGGCGCCAGGTTGCAGCGGCGTTGCGCTCATGCGAATGGGCGTCCCCACGGTCCTGTGCACGTTCCCCTCGGCATCGGCAGTCTCGGCGAAGTAGTCGTTCTCCCAGGCGCCCGGGTCTTCGACCACCTGCCGGTAATCGCGCACCGGCGAATACCGTACGTCGATGCCCTCGAAGGCTGCGCACCATTCGTCGGTGGTGCGGGTCTTCAGCGTCTTTACCAGTTCTTCTGCGAGCCAGGCGTAGTCTTCCAAGGTTGCCGTCAGTGGCTGCAAGCGCTCCTCCAGGGCCAGTTCGGGACGGTCGATGGCGATGAAGAAAGCGTCCATTTCTTCCGGCGCAACGCCGACCAGGGCGAGCCAGCCGTCGGCGGTTTCGAAGATGCGATAGGTGGGAACCAGCAGGGGATGCCCGAAATTGGCGCGGCCCGACGTGTTGCCGGTAAGCAAATGTGCGGTGTACTCGCTGGCCTGAGCCCAGATCTGCCCGCCGAGCAGCGATACATCCACGCGTTGTCCTCGGCCGGTCATTTGGCGGGCGTGCAGCGCGGCCAGGATGCCGGCTACCAGGTTCAGCGAACCGATGTGGTCGGCGATGGTGACGCCCACGGGCGACGGGGGGTCGCCGTCGTGGCCGATGGTGCCGATCAACCCTCCCGCGGCCTGACCGGCGAGGTCCGCACCCTTGCGGCCGGCATCCGGCCCGGCGGGCCCGAAGGTGTTGCCGGCAGCCCAGACGATACCGGGGTTCAGGTCGGCGAGGGTTTCGTAGCCCAGCCCCCAGGCATCGAGCGTTCCCGTCTGGAAGTTGCTGATCACCACGTCTGCGGTCTCGGCCAGCTTGCGGAAGACGGTGACGCCATCTGGCGTGCGCAGGTCGAGGGTCAAGCCCCGCTTGCCACGGTTGCAGCCGATGAACCAGGGGCTGCGCGGATCCTCGGGCGATAGCGGCAGCCAGCGGCAATGGTCGCCGAACCCCGGCAGTTCGATCTTGATGACATCCGCCCCCATGTCGGACAGCATGGCGGCCGCCTGGGGGCCTTGCACCAGAATCGTCGCGTCGAGCACACGAATGCCGTTCAGGGGACCGGTCACGGTTGTTTCTCCCTCCATTTTCAATCGACCGCCCCGCATGGGACGCATAGCTGTCCACTCACGCTATTGCGACGGCTACTCCCACATCGTCGCACTCGATGAGTAGCTGGATAATCTCGAATCTTATGCTATTCGCGTCGCGTTGTTGATAGAACCCGACGACAGGCGCGGTTGCGGCCGTGCGCGGCAATAGATGGGCGACATCCTGGCCGGTTCAGTATGGTGCCGGCAATAACCTGGGTCGCTCGAGGCGGCCCTCACAGAGCCGCCCTCAGAATCTGCAACACGTCGTCTGGGCCGGCGATCGTCCTGGGGTTTGTTCTCGCCCAGAAATCTTCCATCGTGTACTCCGCGATCTTCTGCAGGTCGGCCTCCGCCACCCCGACGTCAGTCAGGCTGCGCGGCATTCCCAGCTTGCTTATGAACTCGTGCGCCAGTTCGCTCGCCGCACCATCAGGATTGCCGAAAGCCACGCTGATCCGCTGTTGACGCTGCGCATTTGCCGAACGGTTGAATTCGAGCACAAACGGGGCCATTACACAGGATGTGTAGCCGTGGGGCACGTCGCAGGTGCCGCCAAGTACGTGACCGATGGCGTGGCTGGCACCCATGGGTACGCCGGCCACGACCGGCAGCATCGATTGCCAGGTGCCAATCTGGCAGCGGAGTCGGGCGTCCAGGTCCGTCGGATCTGCTCTGACCCGGGTGAGGCCATCAATCAGCAGCCGCATGGCACTATCCGCCACGCCGTCGCAGAAATCGTTGGAACGGTGCGACCCGAGCGTTTCCATGGCATGGTCGAGCGAGCGCACACCGGTAGAAAACCAAAGCCACTCCGGGGTATGTAGCGTGATGGCGGGGTCAAGGATCACGCTGACCGGTGCAAGCAAGCGATGCTCGTACCCCTGCTTGAGCTTGCGCTTCTCGTCGGTGGCGCCGGCGAGTGAGTAGAATTCCCCACCGGACAGCGTCGTGGGCACAGCGACAACCCGCAGATCGGGAGCTTCGAATTCCGGTTGCTTCACCGACCCCGATTCGTCCACGTAGATGTGATAGGGCTCCAGATCGTCGTGGCTGCGCAGGTCGAATTTCAGGCAAATGAGCATCATTTTGCCGGCGTCCGTGACCGTGCCGCCGCCAACGGTCACGATCAGGTCCGCTTTTGCCTCTCTGGCCGCGTTGGCGGCCTCGATCACCGCCGTGCGTGGACCGTGTGGCGGAATGCCGGAAAACTCGCCTGCATGGCGGTTGCCGAGTGACTGGCGGATCTGCTCGATCTCACTGGTCTCCTTGTTCAGCGTGTCGCTGGTCAGCAAAAAGACGCGCCGAGCATCCAGGCGTTCGACTTCCGCCGCGACCGCTTCTGCTGCAGGCTGGCCGTAGATCACCTTCTCCAGGGCCGTCCACAATATCTCCCCGCTTGGTGCTGTCATCACATCTCCGTTTGGTTGGTTTTGTGGTTCTGACCCGGCCCATTCAGGAATAAACCACTACGGCCGTCAATAGCAGCGAATCACATGAGCTTGCGCTCTTGCAGGTAGCGCGCCCTTGCCGCTAGCATTGGGGTGCTACGGGCACTCGGTGGAGCCCTGCAAGGGTTTCCCCGACGCGGTCTGCAAGTTCGACACACAGTATCCGGTGAATCCGCGCGCGATTCCGGGTCGGCCATCGGAACCTTGCAGAGCGGTCGCTGCCCGGTGCTGCAGCGGAGAGGTGTCCGAGAGGCCGAAGGAGCACGCCTGGAAAGTGTGTATACGGAAACGTATCGTGGGTTCGAATCCCACCCTCTCCGCCAAAAAGCCGACAAGACGACAGCCATCGACGGTCCGCACCAGCTTTTCGATCGATTGACGCAACGCCGTCGCGTTCGTATCCACCGCGCCTGCCCTGGCGATCCAGCAATACCAGCAATACCAGCAATAGACGAAGCACCACCATGCCCGACACGACGAGCTATCACATGTCCACGGAAGACTTCCGCCGGTATGGCAAGGAAGTGATCGACTGGATCGCCGATTACTACGAAAGCGTCGACCGTTATCCGGTTCTGTCCCGCGCCAAACCCGGCGAGATTGCAGAGTCCCTTGGCGCGGAGGTTCCGGTCAGAGGCGAGGATTTCGCGGACATCCTCGAGGATGCCACCCGGAAGATTCTCCCGGGCATCACCCATTGGCAATCGCCAGGCTTCCACGCCTACTTTCCGGCCAATACATCGGGCCCGGCCATTCTGGGCGAACTGTTGTCGGCAGGCCTCGGTGTGCAGGGCATGCTCTGGTCGACGAGCCCCGCCTGCACCGAGGTGGAAACCCGGGTGCTCGACATGCTGGCCGATCTGCTGGAGTTGCCGGCAGCCTATCGTTCCACCGGCTCCGGTGGCGGCGTTATCCAGGATTCGGCCTCCAGCGCGGTCTTGTGCGCCCTCGTCGCGGCCAGGGAGCGGGATTCCCGGTTGCGCACCAATCGGCACGGCTGCGACGGCACGCAGGTTGCCTACTGCTCCACCCAGACCCATTCGTCCCTGGAAAAGGCCATGGGTATTGCCGGCCTCGGCCGCGCCAACCTGCGGCAGATTGGGGTGGACGAGCAGTTTGCCCTCGACCCGGACGAATTGGCGGCTCGAATCGAGGCCGACAAGGCTGCGGGGCTGCGCCCGATATTCGTTTGCGCCACCCTGGGCACCACCTCCTCGAATGCGATCGACCCCATTGCCGCCATCGGCAGCATCTGTCGAGCGGAAGGCCTCTGGCTCCACGTCGATGCAGCCATGTCGGGTACGGCGGCGATCTGTCCGGAGTACCGGTATCTGCACGACGGTCTCGAATACGCCGACAGCTATTGCTTCAACCCGCACAAGTGGATGTTCACCAACTTCGATTGCAGTTGTTTCTGGGTTGCGGATCGCGCGGCGCTGGTCGGCGCCCTGTCCATTCTTCCGGAATATCTGATCAACGATGCCACGAAGAGCGGCGCGGTATTCGATTATCGGGATTGGCAGGTGCCGCTCGGCCGCCGCTTTCGCGCGCTGAAGCTGTGGTTCGTGTTGCGTTACTACGGGATCGAAGGGTTGCAGCACCACATTCGCCGGCACATCGAGTTGACCCGGCGCCTGATCGAGTGGATCGAGGCCGACGGCCGCTTCGAAATCGTCGCGCCGGCGCCATTCAACCTGGTGTGTTTCCGTCATCGTGGCAGCGACGCGTTCAACAGGCGGATTCTGGACGAGTTGAACGAGGGTGGTGAGATCTTTCTCACCCACACCCGGCTCGACGACCGCTTCGTGCTGCGCCTGTGCATCGGTCAATCCGGCACCGAACTGGAGCATGTCGAAAGGGCTTGGAACTGCATAGCGGCGACGGCGACCCGACTGCGCGACCGGGACAGGCAAGTGCCGCAATGACCGTGCTGCGCCGGCGGGCCGGTTTTCTCGTCCTCACGCCCAGGCAGTAATCTCTGGCTCGGAACACTTGGTGTTCTGCTTCATTGATGCACCGCCATTCTCGAGGGTGCAAAACTGTGGAGGGCAGGGCGCGGTCTGCAGCGGCGGGCGGGGCATCAAGAGTGCGTCCATCGCATCAGCCCTTCCTGCATGCAGGTGGCGACCAGTGCTCCCCCGCGGTCGAAAAAGTAACCGCGAGCGAGACCGCGGCCGCCGCCGGTCGATTCCACCGTCTGCTGGAACAGCAGCCACTCGTCGGCCCGGGCGAAACGGTGAAACCACATGGCGTGGTCCAGGCTGGTGCCGAGGGAATCGGCGTCCTGCCAGCGCCGGCCGTGAGGCAGCATCACGTGGTCGACGAGGGTGGTGTCCGAAAGGTATGCCAGGCCCGCATGATGGATGGCGGGCGTATCGGGCAGCCGTTCGCCGATGCGCATCCACATCAGTTGGCTTTCGGTCACAGCCTGTCCCCGAGGCGCTTCCGGCGGATTGATGTAGAGAATCTCGACAGGGCGTTCCATACCCTGCCAGGTCTCCTCGCCGGTCTGGCGCATGGTGAAATCGCCGTAGGTGAGCGACACCGCCTCGGGCGGGGGCGCCACGGGCATTTCCATCCCCCGGTATTCGGGCGACTCGGCCGGTACCTGGTAAGACGCGGCCATGCGGAAGCACTCCTTGCCCCGCTGCCGGGCCACGACTTGGCGCCAGGAAAACGAGCGCCCGTCCCGCACGGCATCCACGCCGATCGAAACGGGCAAATCTACGTCGCCGGGCCTCAGAAAGTAGGCGTGCAGCGAGTTTGCCTGCCGGTCGTCGGTAACCGTCATTGCCGCCGCGGTCAGGCACTGGGCGATGAAGTGGCCGCCGAACAGCGGGTTTTCCCGCTCGGGGGATGCCGGCCCCTCGAACTCGCCGCCGCCGAGGTCGGCGACAGCAATCAGTTCTTCGAACAACTGACTTCCTTGCAACTCACGAGAACCCGCGAGTCTGGCGGGCAATTCCCTTCCGCTCAAGTCGACGCAACGGCATCGCGGACAAGACTCCTCCGCCGGGGGTGCGAGGGAGCATCTTCCCAATCGAATGATTCTTCCATTGATCGGCTCAATTGCATTTGTTGACGTTGGATACCTATCCTTCGATCGGGCGCCGAGGGTGGGTGACCGGTACGTGCTTACGGCGTGCCGAACCGCACACCGGGCGAAAACGGTTACCGCGACGAAAGTTGTTGAATTTTGGGGGCTACAGGCAGGCGGCCGGGCCGCTTAGTGGGCGCTGAGCCGGCAACGCCACAGGCGGCGGTAGTGGATTTCGCTCGCTTGTGCCAGGGGTTCGAGGAGTGCCGGCAATGGGCGCGCTCGGGGAGCCCGGCGTTCGAATCCCGTGGACCGGTATACCGACCGGTACCAGTGCCTGCCCCAGACACCGTCACTGGGACGGGGCCCGGGGGGCCAGGCCAGCATGCGCTCGGTGAATTCGACATCCAGGCGTTTGCACAGTGCCCGCAGCAGGCCGCCGGGATCGTCGAGCAGATCGCGGGCGTCGATGACCGTGGGAGGGCGTCCGCGCCTGGCGGTGACGAAGTCGAAAATCTCGGCTTGTTGCACGATGCCGACATCCTCGGCAGTCACCTCGTCGCGGACATCGGCATAGGAGGCGATTACCTCCCGCGGGTCTCGGATCAGGAAGCAGTTTTCCACCTCGTCCATCCAGCCCCGGTCGATTTCCGGCAAGAGGTGATGAGTCATATGCTTCTGGAAGAACACCGCCCGCCCGCCGGGAACATCGCCGGTCAGGCGATCGACCACGCGGCGCCAGTCGCTTTCCCCGGCGGCGATCACGTCGGCGGCCCCGGGGTGTTCGGCACCGGTTGCCGACAGGTAGAAGGCGTAGAAGGGCTCGTCCCACACCGCGGTGTCCTCCCGATTTTCCCAGGCGCGCATCAGGGCGGTCGACAGGTTGCGCGGGCCGGACCACATGGCGATGCGGAGCGGTTTCGAGCGGGTGGACATTATGGGGCACACTCGCGGTCCATCAACTGCAGATAGAGCGATTGCAGGCGTTCGGTCATGGGGCCGCGCGCCCCGGCGCCGATGGTGCGCCCATCCACGGAAATCACGGGCGTCACGCCGGCAAAGGTTCCCGTGACGAAGGACTCGTCCGCGCCGTAGACATCGGTCAGACTGAAATTGCCTTCCCGGACGGGTATTGCGTGTTCCCGGCAGAGCGTCAGGACGTTTGCCCGGGTGATGCCGCCGAGGCAGTAGTCCCCGGAGGATGTCCACACCGCATCGCGGCGAACGACGAAGAAGTGCGTGGAATTGCAGGTCGCGACGAATCCGTGCGGGTCGAGCATGAGCGCCTCGTCCGCCCCGGCCTTTGCAGCCTGAATGCAGGCCAGGATGCAATTGAGCTTGGAGTGACTGTTGAGTTTCGGGTCCTGCACGTCGGCGGGGCCGCGGCGGACATGCACGGTGAAGAGTCGAATGCCGCGGGTCAGCACGGCCGGGTCCGGGGTCTTGTATTCGGGAACGATGACCACCGTTGCCGGGCCGATGGTCACTCGCGGGTCCTGGTAGGGCGTTGCTTTCAGGCCGCGGGTGACCATGAGGCGAACGTGGATGTTGTCCGCATCCCGATCCGGGCTCGGGCTCCCGACGGCAGCAGCATCGGAATCTTCGACCGAGCCACCGTCAGAACCCGCATTGCCGGTCATGCCGTTGACGCGAAGGGTCTCGTACAGGGCGGCCGTCATGGCCCGGCGATCCATGCCGATGTCGAGGTCGAGTGCCATGGCGCCCTCGTAGAGACGGTCGAGATGGGCATCGAGAAACGCGTAGCGCCCGCGATGCACGCGCAGGCCTTCCCACACCCCGTCGCCGAGCACGAAACCGCTGTCGAAGACGGACACCATGGCTCGGTCGCGCGGAGCAAACTCGCCGTTGACGTAGATCGATATGTCTCGATTGCGCGGGTCGTCGCGGTACTCGTGGGTACCCTTGCCCGGGGCGTGGGATGTGTCCGGTGCTTCGATGGGCGTTGACTCCCGCATCGCCGGCCGATGCGAAACGGGCTTACTCCCGATTAGCCGAGACGTACCGGTCGAATACGACCTGTTCCGAGGGGGCGAGCGACTCGTAGGTTCGCGTCGAGAGGTTGCTCAGGTGCCCGGTGGGGCTTTCCAGCAGGTTCATCGCCTGAATCTCGCCGTCGGCGGAAACGAAGAGCCGCCACTTGCCGAACTCGGCTTCCAGGGCCCCGAAACTGCCGGTGAAGTCATTGCGGCCTTCCTCGAGTTCCCTGGCCTGGATCTCGCGCGCTTCCCCCGGGGGTATCGCGATCGTCACCGGTGCGTCCTCCGGTTCTCCGCCCTTGTCGTTGACGCCGGTAATTTCGACCTCGACGTCTGCTTCGCCGGGGTTGATCAGGCGCAATCGGCTGATCTGGTTGGGGTTTCTTCCGGGATTGAATATGGCCACTTCGTGTTTCATGGCGACGGCCGGCACCAGATCGTGCATGCTGGTCAGGAACCCGTCGTTCGTTCGGACGTACACCAGAGGCTCGATATCGAGGTCACTCTCGAGAACCAGCCGCCAGTTGCCCATGCCCGCGCCGATGCCCGTTTCCAGCCCGGGGACCTTGTCGGGTTTGTTGAGCGGATTGCCTGTCTCCAGGTCGCTGGAATTGAAATGAAGCGTCTGCCTGGCCGCCAGGGCGATCTCCCGGGCCGGCTCGCCGCTCGAGGGGAACGCGCGACCGGTATCGTCGATGGCGCGTACGCGTACCGTCCCCGCTTCGTCGGAATGATTGACGATGCGGATGAACCCCTGCTGCGTGTCGTGGGATGCCGGAATGAAGAGGGGAATGTCGAATGTTGCGGCAACGGCGCCCTGGCACCATGTCAGCAACAGCGCTGCAATCGGGAAAGCGGTCGTCTTTCGCATGGGCGCTAGGTTCCACGGAACCGGCTGCCGCGTCAAGGATTGCTCGAGCCCGCATCCGTCACCAACTTCCTGCTGCGGACGCCGATGCACTCGCCCTGCGCATTTTCCTTCAGCGACGAAACGTCGACGCCCTCGCGACGAAAGTTGGTGACGGATGCGGGCTGGCCGTTGTTGGCAACAAACAAACTGTTGCTTGGGGTTTGCGAACGGACGTTTCGACGGCAGGTAGAGCGCTACGAGGCGGACGGAGTCGAGGGGCTTCGTGACCGTCGGGTGTCGGGGGCATCGCATCGGGCGGCGCCGGTGGTGGAAGGGCACTCGTCAACTCGACAAGCGGCTTGGTGCAATATCCGGGTCGGGCTCATTGGACCTGACCCGGCCTTTGGGAGTAGTATCCGCGACCCACCGCACCCGTGGCCAAATTGGATAAGGCATCAGTCTACGAAACTGGGGATTGCTGGTTCGAATCCAGCCGGGTGCGCCATTCCCCCTGATTGCGATGAACCTGCTGCCACGTCCGATTGGCCTGCCCGAAACCGCGAGGCCGCGTTTGCCCCTGGCTGACCCGACAGAGACCGCTCGGATGGCGTCGAGGCGCCCAGGACAACTGCGGTCGTCGAGCACAGCGAAACACTGAAGCGTGCTCCCGCCGCAAGGGTATACCGCTGGTATCCGCGTTATGCCAACATTTGCAACCTGTGCTACTGGTTGCGAGATCGACATGGCAGAGCCGTCAAGTATCTACGAGATCCAGGAATACCCGGAGCAGCAGACGCGCGGTTCCCTGCTCGAAGGCTACCGTTATACCTCACGATCGTTCTTCGAACGGGAATGGGAAGGGATGTGGACCAGGGTCTGGCTGCTGCTCGGCCGGGAGTCCGAACTGCCGAACCCCGGCGACTGGCAGATGGAGCCGGTGGGGCCGGAAGAGATCCTGATGGTTCGCCAGAAGGACGGCGGTGTAAAGGCTTTCTACAACGTCTGCCAGCACCGTGGCAACCCGCTGGTCGAGGACGCCAGGGGCAGCGTCCGCCGCTTCGTCTGCAAGTATCACAGCTGGGCCTGGATGCCGGACGGCGAGCTCAATTTCGCGCCGGACCGGGAGGATTTTCCGCAAGGGAATCCCTGCGGCAAGGTGCGGCTCGAGGAACTGGCCTGCGAAACCTTCGCGGGGTTCGTCTGGGTGAACATGGACCCAAACTGCATGAGCCTGAAGGAGTTTCTGGGCCCGATCTGGAGCGAGTGGCAGTTGCGCGACGTGCACACCTGGAAACGCACCATGGCCAACAGCATGTGGCTGCCCTGCAACTGGAAGGTGGTTCTGGACAACTTCAACGAGTCTTATCACGTGCCCACGGTGCACATGGGGGCGACCACCGAAACCGATCGCAAGGAGATTCGCGGCCACATCAACACCTACTTCAAGGAAACCCGATTCGATCTGTCGAACGAAGGCCACAACCGCATGATCATGGAGGGCGGCTATGGCGTCGGCTCCACCGACAAGCAGGGCAACATTCTGGAACCGCTGGCAAGTCAGTTGCGCTTTTGGGAACTCGACCCGGAGGAATTCAAGGGTCGGCCGGAGAAAACCCGTATTGCCATGCAAGAGGCCAAGCGGCGGCTCGGCGCCGGCAAGGGGTTTACCCACTACGACAAGATTCCGGACGAGCAGTTCACCGACGCCTTTCATTACACGCTGTTCCCGAACTTTGCCGTCTCGCTGTGGTCCGACGGCTTCCACTTCCTGCGCGCCCGGCCGCATCGCGACGACCCGCAGCAGTGCCTGTTCGACAACTGGTGGTATGCGAGCCCCGCGTCCATCGAGGCCGGCATCGAGCTCAACCACGGCGGCGCCGAGGAAGTGCCGGTGACCCTGCTCGATATCGAAAGCGGGGCCTCCATCGGCCAGGGCATCGACGAAGATCTGGCTGTTTTTGTTACCCAGCAGCGGGGCTTCCGGTCGCGTGGATTCAAGGGCGTGTATCTGTCCAGACAGGAGATGCGCATCCGGCGCTATCACGAACTGATCGACGACTACATCGCCGGCCGTCTGCCGAAATAGCTGTCGGGGGGTGCCCCGAGACTGCCGGGTCGGCGCAGCGAGGTGTGCCCGCCGTCCACGGAAATCGACTCGCCCGCGATGAACCAGGGGGCGTCCCGCGTGAGAAAAACGCCGACCGGGCCGAGAAGCCTTTCCGGCTCGTCG
This sequence comes from Candidatus Azophilus sp., assembly GCA_965221465.1. Lineage (GTDB taxonomy): Bacteria > Pseudomonadota > Gammaproteobacteria > Pseudomonadales > Azotimanducaceae > Azophilus. The sequence goes on along the minus strand of OZ244892.1, from coordinate 1,647,810 downwards.
TATTGCGTGCCGATGAAGTTGCCGGCCCGATTGACCTGATAATTGGCCGCTGCAAATCGGTGCTGGCCTGCATCCGTCACGATCTTTCGTCGCGAGAGCGTCGACGTTTCGTCGCTGAAGGTCGACGTTTCGTCGCTGAAGAGAGACGCGCTTACGCGAGTGCATCCGCGTTCGCGGCAGGAAGTTGGTGCTGGTCTGGCCCGGCGCCTCGCGGCACATGGGCGTGTCCGTGACCGCCTCGTTGCCGTTGCTCGGCGCGGGTTGTAACGTGCCACCGGATGAACCGCGTCAGGCGACAATTCGTTGATTGCAGTACGGGGCAGCTTCACCTGCGCTCGAGCGGAGTGCGCTCGATAAAACCGGCCATCCTTTGCCTGCACCTGATGCCGAAATCCGGGCGCGTGTTCGCCCCGTTACTGCCTGAACTTGCTGACGGCCGCCTGGTGCTGGCGCCGGATTATCCCGGTTACGGCGAGTCGGACCCCTTTCCGAAGGGCATGCAGCCCACGGTTTCCGACTACGCAACCTCGAACTGGGAAGTGATCGATCGGTTCGAAGTCGAGCGCTGTTGTCTGGTCGGCTACCACACCGGGTCGATGGTTGCCGCCGAGATGGCGCTCTGCCGGCCGGAGCGGGTGGCCAAGCTGATCCTGATTTCCGCACCCGTCTTCACGCCTTCCGAGGTCGGCGAGTTCCGCCGCCACTATGCCCCCATACCGCTCGATGAGGCCGGCACGCGCTATCGAATCATGTGGGAGCGCATCCGCGAGAACGGCGGACCGGGCATGACGCTGGAAATGGCCGCCGACTCCATGGCGGAGAGCCTGCGTGGTGGCGACCGCTACGAGGAAGGGCACGAGGCCGCCTTCGCGCACGCCGAGGCATTCGCTTCGACGCTCGAGCAGATAACGCAACCGGTGCTGATTCTGAACGTGGGCGACGACCTCTTCGAGCACACGAGCCGAGTCGATGCCCACCTGCGCAATGGCAGGCGCATCGACTACCCGCAATGGGGTCACGGTTTCCTCGAAATCCACGCCCGCGAGGTGGCTTCCAAGATGCTCGACTTCCTCGACGGCTGACGCCTGCTCGGCATTCGGAACCAACCGAGTTGGTGTGGCCACGCGTCGAATCAACTCTGAAAAGACGGCGGTGCTGTGGCATATTCGCAAGCCGTGTTTTCCGGGATGCGTCACCCGATGCGTCAAAGCTGGCTCTACGCAGGCATCGTCATGCTGCTGTTTGCCATTCTGGTGGTCGGCATTCCCCTGTTTCCGGAGTTGCTGGCCGTTCCTGTTCTGGGCGGTTTCAATATGGGGGCGCTGATCTTCGTAACCCTGCACCTGGTGGCGCCGGTGCTCGCGTTCGTCTACGTGAACCAGCGCCGTGTCGGCCCATGAACGGCAGTTGCGCGGCGTGCCTGGTCGCCGCTTGTTCGGCATCGAGAAATCCTGCCTTGTGCAACGGGTTTTCAACGGAGTGATTGGGTGCCGGGCAACGGGTCGAGGGCGACGGCGCTCGGTGGGATGATGGGGCTGGGATGATCGCCGTTGCGTTGTCGTCGGACCTCGAGGCCGAGCCTCCGCGTGCGCTCGCCTGCAGGAAGGACGTGGCATGATTGCGGTCGGCCTGTTCCTGTCGATCATTCTCGTCACGGTGGGCATCACCGTCGCCGCGGCCCGGCGCACGGAGACCGCGGCGGACTACTACGTGGCGGGAAGTCGCATCGGCGGGGTCCAGAACGGGCTCGCGATTGCCGGCGACTTCATGTCGGCAGCAACCCTGCTCGGCATCTCGGCGCTGATCTACACCGCCGGGTTCGATGCGGTGATCTACATGGGCGCGCCGCTGGCCGCCTTCGCCATCCTGATCTTCCTGATGACCGACAAGCTCAAGGCTCTGGGCAGGTACACCTTCACCGACATTGTCTGTGCTCGCCTGCAGGAACGCCCGATGCGGATACTGGCGGCGATCACGGCGCTGGCATTCTCCATCATGTACCTGATGGTGCAGGTGGTGGGCGCCGGGGCGCTGATCGAGGTGCTGTTCGGCATCCGCTACCAGTGGGCGGTGCTCATCGTCACCGGGCTGATGGTTCTGTACGTGGCCGTAGGTGGCATGCTGGCAACCACCTGGGTGCAGATCACCAAGGCGGTGATGCTGCTGGCGGGCGTCGCCATCCTGGCGATGCTGGCGCTCGTGCGATTCGATTTCGACCTGACGATGCTCTATGCGACTGCGGAAGCCAAACACGAGGCGGGCGGCTTTCTCACCCGGGCGGGCGGCATGGGTCTGACCACGCTTTCCTCGATCTCGCTGGGTCTCAGCATCTGCTTCGGCCTTGCGGGTTCGCCGCATCTCCTCATGCGTTTCTTCACGGTTCCCGATGCGGCGGCTGCCCGGTTGTCGGCCGGGGTGGCGCTCAGCGCGGTGGCATTCGTGAACATGCTCATATTCTTCGTGATCGGCGTTGCCGCCGTGGCACTGGTGAAGAACAACCCGCCGTATCTGGATGCGGCCGGAGAGATCGTGGGCGGCGTCAACATGGTAAGCGTCCATCTCGCCCATGCGGTCGGCGGCGACATCTACTTCGGCATCATGGCAGCCGTTGCCTTCGCCACCATTCTGGCGGTCGTTGCGGGCCTGACGATCGCCTCGGTGTCTGCGATCTCCCACGATCTCTACGCCAGCGCCATGAAGCAGGGTAAAGCGGACGAGGCGACACAGATTCGTGTATCGCGTTTGGCCACGGTGGGCCTTGGCGTGGTGGTCGCGATACTCGGCATCCTCTTCGAAAAGCAGAACATCGCCTACCTGGTATCTCTGACCATGGCGATCGGTGCGTCCACCAATTTCCCGTTGCTGCTGCTCAGCATGTACTGGTCCGGATTCACCACCCGTGGCGCCCTGGCCGGCGGGGTGGTGGGGTTGGTCACCGCGATCGTGCTCATGGTGCTCGGGCCCGCCGTCTGGGTGGGCGTGCTGGGTTTCGAGACGGCGGTCTTTCCGGAGCCGTTTCCGGCACTCTACTCGGTGATAGCCGCATTCGGCACCATGTTCGCGGTCTCGAAGCTCGACCGTTCGGCCCAGGGTTCGCAAGACCGCGAGCGGTTTGCCGTCATGCGAACCCAGGGACGAAGCGGCTGAGATGTGCAGGCTGAGTTTGCCGCTCGCTCTGCCCCCAGCCTGATTGCCGGGGATAGCTGAATCTCGGGAGGCGCCTGTCAGGCCGACGGTGGCCTTCGAGATCTGTTCCATTTGAACAGGTTGTGAGCGACGAGGCCTGGCTGCCCGGGCTGTCTCTCGAGGGGTTGCGTCACGGTATGGAGACACGCTCGATTGAGTGTCTTGACCGGGTTGTTTGCGACGACAAAGATGATGTATGCGTCATAAAAGCAATATATGCGACATAAAAAATATTTTTATGGCCGATATATGACATTATTTGTCGTATAATTGCTTTTCGCGACATATAATCCGCCGCATGCCCAAGCGAATTGCCGAATCAGAGCTTGGCGCGATACTCAGCGTCGTGGCGGGCAACCCGAAGGGTATGCGGGTGAGTTCCATTCGCAAGGGGCTGCCGTACGAGTTGTCGCCGCGGACGCTGCAGCGTCGGCTGGCCCTGCTGGTGGAACAGAAGCGACTGATTGCCGAAGGGCGAGCCAGGGGCCGTCGTTATCGCGTTTCCGTCAACACGATCGGCATTGGTGAACCCGGCGCGCGTACCACGACCGTCGAAACGCGCGCTGAGTTCTATGTGCCAATGTCGCCGGAAGCGGAGGCGCTCAAGAAAGCGATTCGCGCTCCGATCCAGGAACGGCAGCCGGTGGGTTACCAGCGCGCCTTCCTCGATGACTATCGCCCTGACGACACCTTCTACTTGCCGGCGGAAACACGTGAACGCCTGTTCGACATGGGTCGCCCACCCGGCGGTGAGCGCCCGGTGGGTAGCTACGCTCGGACGATCTTCAGCCGGCTGCTGATCGACCTTTCGTGGAACTCCAGCCGTCTGGAAGGCAATACCTACTCCCTGCTGGAAACCGAGCGCCTGCTGGAACTCGGCGAGGCTGCCGCGGACAAGGATGCGGTGGAAGCACAGATGATCCTGAACCACAAGGCAGCCATCGAACTGCTTGTCGACCAGGCCGATGAGATCGGATTCAATCGGTACACCGTGCTCAATCTGCACGCCCTGCTCGCGGACAACCTTCTTGCGGATCCACAGGCCGGCGGCCGCCTGCGGCGCATTCCCGTAGCCATCGACGGCACGGTCTACCATCCGCTGGAGGTGCCGCAACTAATCGAGGAGTGTTTCGACAAGATTCTGAATACCGCGTCGTCGATCGCCGATCCATTCGAGCAGGCTTTCTTTGCCCTCGTACACTTTGCATACCTGCAGGCGTTCGAGGACGTCAACAAGCGGGTCTCCCGCCTCGCGGTGAACATCCCGTTGATTCGGGGCAATCTCTGTCCCCTGTCCTTCGTGGACGTGCCAGAGCGCGCCTACATCGACGGCGTGCTGGCCATCTACGAGTTCAATCGTGTCGAGCTGTTGCGAGACGTGTTCGTCTGGGCCTGCGGGCGCTCGAGTGCGCGGTACTCGGCGGTGCGCCAGTCTCTGGGTGAACCGGACCCGTTCCGCTTGCGATACCGGGCGCTCGTCGCCGAACTGGTCGGCGCGGCAGTACGTGCCAAACTGGTCAAGAAGGCTGCGACCGCATTGGTGCGGCAACGGGCGGTGGAGCAGGTACCCCGGGTGGACCAGGCGCGATTCGTCGAAGTCGTGGAGACCGAACTGATGAACCTCCACGAAGGCAATATCGCGCGCTATCGCTTGTTGCCGGCCGAATACCGGGCGTGGCGGCAGGGCTGGCGTTGACGGGATTCGAGGTGCATGAGCGGCCCGCATTTCGCATCCATCGGCAATCGAACTGCGCCACGGGGCAAGCGGGCGGGCGCCGAGTCATGAACTCGCGGCCGCACGGGAGTACAATCGGCGACCCACCTCAACGCTAGAGTCACCGCCATGGGAAACGACGAGCAACAGCGGCTGCGCGACGATGCACGGTGCGAGGCTGCCGTGCAGACGCTCAAGGACGTGCTGTGGCGGTTCGACGACATGAGCGAGGGCACCTATTCGCTCTACGACCTGCTCGGCTACCTGCTCGAGGATCTGATTCGCGAGGGCTGCTGCGCCGCCTGCATCGATGAAACCGTGTCTGCGGTCTACAAGGAAGTGGGTGTCGACCCCGCGGTGCACCGCCAGGACGACGAAGCCGTCTACCACTGATTGCCGAGTTCGCATGGACAGCAATTCCGTGACCCGCCGCAGCCTGGTACTCGGCGCGGCGGGCTGTGATAGCAACCGCGATAATCGCTGTCGCGGCGGCTGTAACGGTGCCGCGTAGAGCCGGACGACGTGACGTGGAGATTCAGCCTCCCTACCTGATCTTTCTGGGCGATGCCGCAGACCAGTTGGCGGCGAAGACGGGGCAGGGTATCGTCGATTGGCGACCGGAACGGGCACTGGGCCAACTCAGCCTGCCGGGTTGCGGGGCAGACCTGGGTATCCCCGAACTGACCGTCGGCGAGGGTGCTCGGCGGGGTGCGAAAACCCTGGTCATCGGCGCCGTCAATTCCGGAGGCGTATTGCCGGAATCGTGGACTGGGGCGATCGTGGCAGCCCTCCGTTGCGGTCTGGATGTGGCAAGCGGGCTGCATACGACGCTTGCGTCCTTTGCCAACGTGGCCGAGGCGGCGCGAGCCAACGGGCGGCGACTGTTCGATGTCCGGCACTCGGACCGCACCTTCGAAACCGCCACCGGCGACAAGCGTCCCGGAAAACGCCTGCTTACCGTGGGGACGGATTGTTCCGTTGGCAAGAAGTACGCGGCGCTCGTCATCGAGCGCGAACTGCGTCGTCGGGGGGTGAATGCCGACTTTCGTGCCACCGGGCAGACCGGCATTCTGATCGCGGGCAGTGGCGTCGCCATCGACGCGGTAGTTGCCGATTTCATCGCCGGCGCGGCCGAGTGGCTGTCTCCTGCGGCAGAAGAGGACCACTGGGATGTCGTAGAAGGCCAGGGCTCGCTGTTTCACCCGTCGTTCGGGGGCGTCTCCCTGGGCCTGCTGCAAGGGTCGCAACCCGATGCGTTCGTGGTCTGCCACGAGCCCACCCGGGCGACCATGCGCAACGTGGCAACGCCCGTTCCTTCGCCAGAAGCCGTGATCGACCTCACCATCAGCGCCGGCCGGCAGATCAACCCGGCCATCCGCTGTGCCGGCGTCGCCCTGAACACGCAACAACTGAGCGACAGCGCGGCCCGGACCCTGGTGGACGAGACGGCTGCGCGGCTCAATCTGCCCGCCTCGGACCCGGTGCGATTCGGCATGGGGACGGTGGTCGACGAGTTGCTGAAGCGATTCTGATGCGAGTTTCGAACCCGGCGCGCCGGGACGAGGAAGCCCGGGGAAGATCGGACAACTCGCCAACTGCAGGTCAGGCGAACGAGACTTCGATTCACGATTGACTCAAGCGGCCGCCTGGTGCTTGCTCGAGGGCACGCTCGACGGTTTAACCCGGAAATCTCGCCAACTTTCGTCGCGAGGGTGTCGAGGCGCCGTCCTGCGCGGTCGCGCGGACCGGAGGACGATGCAGGCATACTTGACAGTATGTCAAATCGGCAGGAGGGAGCACGGCCGCGCAGGGCGAGTGCATCGGCGGCCGCAGCAGGAAGTTGGTGAGATATGCGGGTTAAACCTATGGAAACTCAGAAGCTGCAGAAAGTGCTTGCCGGGCGGGGGCTCGGCTCCCGCCGCGAACTGGAGGGCTGGATTGCTGCCGGGCGCGTCACGGTGAACGGCAAGACCGCGCACCTCGGGCAACGGGTAGCACAAGACGACATCCTGGCGCTGGACGGGCGCAAGCTCTCGGCGCGATCGAAAGAGCCGAGCCGGGTGCTGGTGCTGAACAAGGCGGCCGGCGTGATCTGTTCGCGGCGCGACCCCGAGGGCCGTCGCTCCGTTTTCGAGGGCTTGCCGAATCTGCGCACCGGCCGCTGGATCGCTGTCGGACGGCTCGACATTCAGACCACCGGGCTGCTGCTCCTGACCAACGACGGCGCGCTGGCGCACCGGATGATGCACCCGTCCACCGGGCTCGATCGCGAATATGCCGTCAGGGTGGAAGCACGCCTCGACGACCCTGAATTGCAGGCACTGACAACAGGCGTGTCGGTCGACGGCGAACGGCTGCAATTCAGCGATGTGCGCTACTTCGACGGCTCGGGCAGCAATCACTGGTACCACGTGGTGTTGATGGAGGGCCGTAACCGGGAGGTTCGCAGGCTCTTCGAAAGCGTCGGCGTGCGGGTCAGTCGGCTGAAGCGCGTCCGCTACGGCCCCGTCATGCTGCCGGCGCGAGTCAAACGGGGCGCCTTCGCGGAAATGGACCAGGCGGATCTGAAGGCACTCTACCGCCTGCTCAAGCTCCCGCTCACGCCGCACCGCGGCAACGTCGGCCGCAAGCGCCGCGCATCCCTGCTGCTCCCGTACCCGTCGCTCGAGCACCTCGAACCTGCCGGACCGGCAAAACCCCGCTGAACTCTGGCTTGTCGGAACTGTTGTATGCTGGGCGCGGCGAGATGTCCGAGGCGTGCCCATTGTGGAAATAGATGCCCCATGGCTGCTGGCTCTTTACGGATTGGGCATCGCGGCGAGTTCGTTGCTGGGCGGTTGGATTCCGGATCGCATCGCCATTTCACACACGCGCATTCAGGCAGTGATGGCCTTCGTGGCCGGCTTGATTGCCGGAGTGGCCATCTTCCACCTGTTGCCGCACAGCGTGGCTGCGCTCTCCGGCCCCGGCGCGGTGGAGACTGCCGTCGGCTGGATGATGACGGGCATCGTCCTCTCGGTGCTGTTGTTCTACCTCTTCGACTATCACGAACACGATTTCAGCGAAGAGCACAGTCACCAGCACGACCACCGGCACGACCGGAATAGCCGCGCGGCACACCGGATGAAGTCGGTCACCTGGATCGGCATTGCGCTCGGGCTCGGTGTGCACTCGTTGACCGAAGGCCTGACCCTGAGCACGACCATGCGGTTGACCCACGATGGCGACGTCAGCGCCGCGGGTTTGGGCGTCTTTCTGGCCATTGCCCTGCACAAGCCCCTCGATGCGCTCTCGATCGTCAGCACCATGCAGGCGAACGGCGCCAGCCGCAGGGCGCGGGTCGCGGCCAATCTGGGCTTTGCGCTGGTGTGTCCCGTTGCCGCATTCGTCACGTTCTGGGGGGTCGGTCAGATCGGCCCTGCTGCGACAACCCTGATCGGCTGCGCGCTTGCCTTCGCGGCGGGCTCTTTTCTGTGCATAGCGCTGAGCGATCTGTTGCCGGAGATACACTTTCACCGGCACGACCGCATTCTGCTCGCCCTCGCTTTTCTGTTGGGAATCGGCATCGCCTACTCGCTGCACTGGGTGGAACCGGACGTGCTCCACGGCGTTTCGGAACCGCACTGAACAACGATCCACGCCCCTCTCCCAGCGGTTGTCAGGTGTTCCTTGCGCGTCGTCGTCCCGGCGCGCCGGGTTCGGGACTCGCAAGGAAATTGAGCGAAATCAGAGGGCTTCCGTCAAACTGACAAGAGGCTTGTTGCGATAGGCGGGTCAGGGCTTGCTGGCGTGCAGCAGGTAGTTCACGTCCGTATCGCGGGTCAACCTGACCTGGTGGGAAAACGGGTTGTAGGCCATGCCGGCCACGTGTTGCACCTTCAGGCCGGCCTTGCGCACGGCCCGGGCCAGTTCCGAGGGGCGGATCAGCCGGGCGTAGTCGTGGGTTCCTCTCGGCAGAATGCCAAGCACGTACTCCGCGCCGAGAATGGCAAGCAGGTATGCCTTGGGCGTTCGGCTGATGGTGGAGAAGAACAGTTGCCCGCCCGGGGCCGCCAGTTCCGCGCAGGCCGCCACCGACGAGGCGTAATCGGGCACGTGTTCCAGCATTTCCATGCAGGTGACCGTGTCGAAGGCGCCCGGACGCTCACCGGCGAATTCCTCCGGCGTGGCCGCCAGGTATTCGAGTTCGGCGCCCGTCTCCAGGGCATGCAGCCGCGCCACCGCCAGGGGCTTTCCGGCCATGTCGATGCCGGTGACCTCCGCCCCCGCGTTGGCCATGGCTTCCGACAGGATGCCGCCACCGCAGCCGACATCGACCACGCGTGCGCCGTTCAGCGGCGCCCGTTCGTCGACATAGCCGAGGCGCAGGGGATTGATGTCGTGCAGGGCGCGAAAGTCCCCGTCGGGGTCCCACCAGCGATGGGCGAGGGCCTCGAATTTCCCGATTTCCGCGTCGTCGATGTTCAATGGACGATGTCCCGCCAGCGTTCGGCGCGCGCACCGACCGCGTCGATGTCCAGTGTCGTATAACTCCCGGCGTCGTAGAGGCAGCGGCCGCCCACCCAGACGTGACTGACCGCACCCGCCGGAGCGCCGTGGATGAGGGTGGCGATCGGGTCGCGCACCGGTGCGAATCGCGGGGCGCCGAGATCGAACGCCACGATATCCGCCAGCTTGCCGGGTTCGAGCGACCCCGTTTCCCGGTCGAGCCCCAGGGCTCGTGCACCCCCCAGCGTCGCCATGTGCAGCATGCGGCCGGCGTCTGCACGGGTGGTGTCGCCGCCTGCCTGCTTGGCGAGCAGTGCCGCCAGGCGCGCCTCCGCGAGCAGATCCAGTGTGTTGTTCGAGGCGGCACCGTCGGTGCCCAGGGCGACGTTGACGCCGGCATCGGCAAGACGTTCGACCGGGCAGATGCCGCTCGCCAGTTTCAGGTTCGAATGCGGGCAGTGAACGACATTGACGTTGTGCAGGGCAACCAGGTCGATCTCGTGGTCGGTCAGTTGCGTCATGTGCACCGCCTGCAGCGACGGCGTGAGCAGGCCCAGGTCGTGCAGGAAATAGATCCACGACTGCCCGACGCGGCTGCGCGCTTCGGCCACCTCGGCGGCGTTTTCGTGCAGATGCGTCTGCACCGGTCGGTTCAGTTCCTCCGCGTACATCGCGATCTTCTCGAGGGCACCCCCGGAAACGGTGTAGGCGGCATGGGGGCCGAACACCATGTTGACCAGGGGGTCGCCCTTGTACTCGTCGTGCAGTTCCATGCCCTTGTGCAGTGCTTCGTCGGCGTCGCGGCTCCAGACGTTGGGGAAATCCACAACCGGGAATGCCACCTCCGCACGCATGCCGGCCCGGGATGCGCAGAGCGCCACCTCATCGGGATAGTAATACATGTCGGAGAAGGTCGTGATGCCCCTCGAGAGCATCTCGGCAAGGGCGAGGTCGGTGCCGTCGCGCACGAATTCTCTCGACAGGTTCGCTGCCTCCAGTGGCCAGACGATTTCGCTCAGCCATTCCTGCAATGGCAGGTCTTCGGCGGCGCCGCGCATCAGCGTCATTGCCGCGTGCCCGTGGGCGTTTACGAGCCCTGGAATGACGGCGTGACGGCCCAGCTCGACCACGGTGGAGGACGAGAAAGCGGCTTCGACTTCTGCCCGCGGGCCGACCGCCGCGATGCGTTCGCCCTGCACCGCGATTGCGGCATCGTCGATGGTGGTCTCGGGCGGCGCCACGGGCAAGCACCAGCGGCACTGAATCAGCAGATCGCAGGGGGCCATCGGCGGATTATACGCCACCGTTCGTGGTAAACTTGCGACCTTTTCGGCGCGTGCCCAAATGTCCGACCCGACCCCCGGTCAAGCGCGGGAAATCCTCCCCGTAAACATCGAAGACGAACTGCGGCAGTCGTATCTCGACTACGCCATGAGCGTCATTGTCGGGCGCGCCCTGCCCGACGTTCGCGACGGTCTGAAACCGGTGCATCGCCGGGTGCTCTTCACCATGAGCGAACTGAACAACACCCACAGCCGCCCGTACATGAAGTCTGCCCGGGTCGTTGGCGACGTCATGGGCAAGTACCACCCCCACGGCGACCTGGCCATCTACGACACCCTGGTGCGCATGGCTCAGGATTTCGCCATGCGCTATCTGCTCATCGATGGCCAGGGCAATTTCGGCTCGGTGGACGGCGACCCGCCGGCGGCCATGCGCTATACGGAAGTTCGCATGCACCGGCTAGCCTCGGAATTGCTGGCCGACCTCGACAAGGAAACCGTGTCGTTCGTGCCCAACTACGACGACACCCTGACCATGCCGGAGGTACTCCCCACACGGGCGCCCAACCTGTTGATCAACGGCAGTTCCGGCATCGCGGTGGGCATGGCGACCAATATTCCGCCGCACAACTTCAACGAAGTGGTGGCGGGCGTGCTGGCATTGCTCGACGACCCGACGATCGGCATCGACGGGCTGATGGAGCACATCAAGGGCCCCGACTTTCCGACCGCCGGTATCGTCAATGGCCGGGCCGGTATCGTGCAGGCCTACCGCACCGGTCGGGGCCGCATCTACGTACGTGCCCGGGCCGAGGTGATCCAGGACGAGAAGCGCGGTCGCGACGTCATCGTCATCACGGAGATTCCCTACCAGCTCAACAAGTCGCGGCTCATCGAGAAGATTGCGGAACTGGTCAAGGAAAAGAAGATCGAGGGCATCGCCGAGTTGCGCGACGAGTCCGACAAGGATGGCCTGCGCATCGTCATCGAATTGCGTCGGGGCGAGCCGGGGGAGGTGGTGCTCAACAATCTGTACGCGCAAACGCAGCTGCAGTCGGTGTTCGGCATCAATTGCGTGGCGCTGGTCGATGGGCAACCCCGTGTTCTGAACCTGAAGCAGATGCTGGAGGCATTCGTTCAGCACCGGCGGGAGGTGGTTACCCGGCGCACGCTCTACCTGCTGCGCCGCGCCCGGCAGCGCGGACACCTGCTCGAAGGCCAGGCAGTGGCGCTCGCGAGCATCGAGGCGGTCATCGAACTGATTCGCGAATCCGCCTCCGCCGCAGATGCACGGGCCGCCCTGATGGGGCGCGGCTGGGCCTCGGAGAGCGTACAGGCCCTGCTGGCGCGCGCCGGCAGCGATGCCTGCCGGCCGGAGGGGCTGGAGGATGAATTCGGGTTGCGCGACGGCGTCTACTATCTGTCCGAGGCTCAGGCCCAGGCCATACTCGACATGCGCCTGCACCGGCTGACGGCCCTCGAACAGGACAAATTGGTGGCAGACTACCAGGCGGTGCTCGACGAGATCGCCGATCTGCAGGACATCCTCGGGTCAGCCGAACGCCTGCAGTCGGTCATCCGGGAGGAACTCGAAGCGCTTGCCGAAACCTACGGCGACCCGCGGCGCACGGAAATCCTGACCTCGCAACAGGACCTCTCGACGGAAGACCTGATCCCCGAGGAAGACCTGGTGGTGACGATTTCCCACAAGGGTTACGCCAAGACCCAGCCCCTCGATGCGTATCAGGCGCAACGCCGGGGCGGTCAGGGCAAGATCGCGGCCACGGTGCGCGACGAAGACTTCGTGGAAAACCTGCTGATCGCGAACAGCCACGACACCCTGCTGTGCTTCTCCAATGTGGGCAAGGTCTACTGGCTGCGGGTCTTCATGATTCCGCGCGGCAACCGCAACGCCAAGGGCCGCCCGCTGGTCAACCTGTTGCCGCTCGGGCCCGACGAACGCGTGACCTCGCTGCTCCCGGTGCAGGAATACGACGACAACCGCTTCGTGTTCATGGCGACGGCCAATGGCACCGTGAAGAAGACCGAGTTGTCGCATTTCTCCCGCCCGCGGCCGAGCGGATTGATCGCCCTGGTGCTGGAAGAGGGCAATACGCTGGTAGGCGCCGCCATTACCGATGGGCATTGCGACGTGATGCTGACATCGAGCTCGGGCAAGGCTGCGCGTTTCAAGGAATCCGATGTGCGCGCCATGGGGCGCACGGCCCGCGGGGTGCGCGGCATCCGCATGCGGGGCGGCCACCGGGTGATCTCGCTCATGATCCCCGGAGAGGACGGCTTCGTGCTGACCGCAAGCGCCAATGGCTACGGCAAGCGTACCCGGGTCGACGAATTTCCGGTGAAAGGGCGCGGAACCCAGGGCGTGATCGCCATGCAGTCGAACGAACGCAACGGCGATGTGGTGGGTGCGGTGCAGGTGTTCGAAGGAGACGAACTGATGCTCATCAGCGACATGGGCACACTGGTGCGCACCGGTGCCGACGAAGTCTCGATTCAGGGGCGCAATACCCAGGGGGTGCGACTGATCCGGCTGCGTGGTGAGGAACGACTGAACAGTGTCGCCCGCATCGTCGAATCCAACGGCGGCAATGGCGACAGGGAAAACAACGACGGCAACAACGGCAATGGAGACCATGGAGATTCAGCAGAGGTCTAGTGTTTCGCGGGCTGCAGCGACCAATCGGCAGGAACGCTCCGCGAGGCCTTTCAATTTTTCTCCCGGCCCGGCTGCCTTGCCCGAGGAGGTCCTCGAAGAGGCCCGGGCCGAGATGCTCGACTACCGTGGCGGCGGCGTGTCCGTCATGGAAATGAGCCATCGGGGCAGCGTCTTCATGGAACTGGCGGAACGGGCAGAGAGCGATATCCGCGACCTGCTCGAGGTGCCGGAGAACTATCGGGTTTTGTTTCTGCACGGCGGTGCGACGATGCAGTTTGCTGCCGTCCCCCTCAATCTGCTCGGCGAGAAGACCTCGGCCGATTACATCGAAACCGGTTCCTGGTCGAAGAAAGCCATCGGCGAGGCGCGCAAGTACGGCGCGGTCAATGTGGCGGCGAGCTCGGCGGAGACGAATTTCGACCGGATACCACCCCGTGCCGACTGGCGCCTCGACAGTTCCGCTGCGTACCTGCACATCTGTTCCAACGAGACCATCGGCGGTGTGCAATTCCATGACTTTCCCGATGCAGGCGTCCCGCTGGTTGCCGACATGTCGTCGGAACTGCTCTCGCGGCCCATCGACGTTTCGCGGTTCGGCCTGATCTACGCCGGTGCACAGAAAAACCTCGGGATGGCGGGGCTTGCGCTGGCGATCGTGCGCGACGACCTGATCGGCCGCGCCCGGCCCGAAACGCCGAGCCTGCTCGATTACGAGACGAATGCCCGCTCCGGCTGCATGCACAACACGCCGCCGACCTATGCCTGGTACATCGCCGGCCTGGTGTTCCGCTGGGTCAAGGCACAGGGCGGCATCGCGGCCATGGCGGAACGCAACGCCGCCAAGGCCGCCAGGCTCTATGCCTGCATCGACGGTGGCGACTTCTACCGGTCTCCGGTTCCACCGGAAAACCGATCGATCATGAACGTGCCCTTCACATTGGCCGACCCGGCGCTCGACGGAGCGTTCCTGCACCGGGCGACGGAGGCGGGTCTGATCAACCTGAAGGGCCACCGCAGTGTCGGTGGCATGCGGGCCAGCCTGTACAATGCCGTACCGGAGGCGGCCGTGACTGCGCTGGTCGAATTCATGACAGAGTTTCAGCATGAGTACGGATGATGCGGCACTGGCGCGCATCCGCGAACGCATCGACACCATCGACGGCGACCTGCAAAAGCTGCTGAACGAACGTGCGAGCCTTGCCCTCGAGGTCGGCAAGGTCAAGCAGACGCACCAGGATGGCGAAGCGACGGTCTACTACCGGCCGGAACGCGAAGCGGAGATTCTCGTCCGCCTGAAGGAACGCAATCGGGGGCCGTTGTCGGATCGGAACATCGAGCGCCTGTTTCGTGAAATCGTTTCCTGTTGCCGGTCGCTGGAACAGCCCCTTAACGTCGCCTACCTCGGGCCGCCGGGCACCTATACCGAACTGGCCGTGCTCGCGCAGTTTGGCCAGTTCGTGCAGAACGAGCCCCTGGCGGGTATCGAAGACGTGTTTCGGGCGGTGGAATCCGAACGGGCGCACTACGGCGTGGTGCCGGTGGAAAACTCCACCGAGGGCATGGTCAATCATACGCTCGACTGCTTCATCGACACGCAGCCGGTAATCGGCATCTGCGGAGAAGTGGAGTTGCCCATCCATCACGCGTTCCTGGTTCATCCGCAGAACGATGGCCGGATCGAGCGAATCCTGTCCCACGAGCAGTCGCTGGCACAGTGCCGCGGCTGGCTCGATGCGCACTATCCCGGGGTCGAACGCCTTGCCGTCGCCAGCAATGCGGAGGCGGCGCAACAGGTCTCCCAAAATGCGGCAGTTGCGGCGGTTGCCGGTGAGCTTGCGGCGAAGCGCTACGGTTTGCGGGTCGCCGCCGAGCGCATCCAGGATCGCCGGGACAACAAGACCCGCTTTCTCGTCATCGGCAGGCAGTACGTGGGCGCAAGCGGACGGGACAAGACGTCCATACTGGTGTCCACGAAGAACGTGCCCGGGGCTCTCTACCGGGTGCTCGAGCCCTTTCACCGCCATGACATCTCGCTCAGCAGAATCGAAACCCGGCCGGCTCCGTCCGGCGACTGGTCGTACGTTTTTTTCATCGACTTCGACGGCCACCAGGCGGACGAGATCGTGCAGCGTGCGCTCGCGGAGGTCGGCGAGGTCGCACTGGAGGTACGCCGGCTGGGTTCCTATCCGCGCTCGGAGCGCTGATTTCGTGTCTGCATCGCATCCCCCCGTCAATCCCGGCATCGCCGGGCTTCAACCCTACAATCCCGGCAAACCCATCGAGGAGGTGGCGCGGCAACACGGCATCGACGGGGTGGTCAAGCTTGCCAGCAACGAGAACCCGCGCGGCCCCGGCCTGAACGTGCGCGAACGAATCGCGGCGGCCTTCGACGAACTGTCGCGTTACCCGGACGGCAGCGGCTATCGGTTGAAAATGGCGCTTGCAGCCACACACGACATCGAACCCAACCGCATCACCCTCGGCAACGGCTCGAACGACGTGCTCGAACTGGCCGCGAAAATGGCGCTCGAACCGAACCTCGAGGGTATCGTGTCGCAGCATGGCTTCGTCGTTTACCGCCTGGCGGTAACGGCGTGCGGGGGCCGGCTGGTCACGGTGCCGGCACGGGAATACGGCGCCGATACCGACGGCATCGTCGATGCGCTCGGCGACCGCAGCCGCATCGTCTTTCTGGCCAACCCCAACAATCCCACGGGAACCTGGCTCGACCGGGAGGAACTCGTCGGCCTGCTCGACCGCGTGCCGGAACGGGTCTGGGTCGTGCTCGACGAGGCCTATCTGGAATATGTCGATGCACCGGAATACCCCGACGGCCGCACGTTGCTCGACCGCTATCCCAACCTCATCGTGACGCGGACCTTTTCCAAGATTCACGGGCTGGCTTCGCTGCGGGTCGGCTACGCCCTGAGTTCGCCCCTTGCAGCCGATTTGATGAACCGTGCTCGCCAGCCGTTCAATGTCAACAGCCTGGCGCTCGCGGCCGCGCAAGCCGCGCTGGAGGACCGGCAATTCGTGGAATCCAGCCGTTCGCTCAACCGGTCGGGCATGGCGCAGCTCGTCGCCGGCGTGGATGCTCTGGGGCTCGCCTCGATCCCGTCGGTGGGGAACTTCGTGTGCATCGACCTCGACCGGGACCCGCAACCGCTCTTTCAGGCGATGCTGGCCCGGGGCGTCATCGTCCGGCCTGTGGCCGAGTACGATTTGCCGACCCACGTCCGGGTGACCGTGGGCCTGCCCGAGGAGAATCGCCGCTTTCTCGATGTTCTCGGGGAGGTGCTGTGAAGCTGGCCGTTGTCGGCACCGGTTTTATCGGCGCGTCCTTTGCGAAGGCGGTTCGAGAGCACGGCCTCTTCGCCGAGATCGTGGGGCTCGACATCAGTGCTGTCGAGGCCAGGAAAGCACAGCGTCTTGGAATCGTGGACGCGGTTGTGGACAGGGTGCCGGACGATGCGACCGCAGTGCTCCTGGCGTCGCCGAGCGAGACGGTGGCCCATTGGGTGTGCGCCCTCGCCGATCATCCGGGCGTGGTGTTCGATACAGGCAGCGTCAAGCAGCCCATCGTCAGGGCGGTGCGCCGCCGGCTCGAAAGCGTGCCGCCTCGCTATGTGCCGACGCATCCGGTCTGCGGGTCGGAGCGCAGCGGCCCGGAAGAGGCCGACGCGCAGTTGTTCGCGGGTCAGACGGTAATACTGACCCCCGAACCGGAAACGGATGCATCGGCTACCGGCGTGGTGCAGGTGATGTGGCGGGCGGTGGGCGCCGAGGTGCGCACCATGGGCGTCACCGAGCACGACCGGATACTGGCGTTTACCAGCCATCTGCCGCACCTGCTGGCGTCCGCCTACGTCAACGGCCTGCAGCCGGACATGCTGTCTCTCGCCGGGGGCGGATTCCGCGATTTCACTCGCATTGCAGCATCGAACCCGGCGATGTGGGGGCATATCTTCAGGCTCAACAAGGGGCCCCTGACGTCGGCGCTCAGGGAATTCCGGCGTCAGTTGAGGGAACTCGAGACCGCCATTCGGCGCGATGATGCGGAGGCAGTGCTCGCCATACTCGAACCCGCTGCCGCCTTGAGACGAGAGTTCGATGGCGCCTGATGCCGGCGAGGCGGCTGCTCCGGTGATTTGCGTGGACGGTCCCGGCGGGTCCGGCAAGAGCACGCTGGCCGGCCTGCTTGCGGATACGCTGCGCTGGGGCCGGCTCGACAGCGGCGCACTGTATCGAACGGTCGCCGCGGCGGCGCTCGAACGAGGGTTGAACCTGGAAGACGGGCGGGCGCTTGCGTCGTTTGCGGGAACGCTGGATCTTCGGGTCGAGGACGCTTGCGTGACCGTTGCGGGAAAGACGTTGCGCGAGGACATCCGCGCCGAACGGGTGGGTTCGGCCGCATCGCGTATCGCGGCATTGCCGGAGTTGCGTGACGCCATTCTGGCACTGCAGCGGGCGGCGCGACGGCCGCCCGGCCTGGTCGCGGACGGCCGGGACATGGGCACCGTGGTGTTCCCCGACGCCAATTTGAAGATATTCCTGGACGCAAGCCCCGAAGTTCGCGCGAATCGACGCAATAAACAATTGAGAAACAAGGGCTTGAATGTTAGGGTTCGCGACCTTCTCGCGGGCGTTCGGGAACGGGATGCGCGAGACAGGGGGCGTGCCGCTTCACCGTTGCGACCCGCCGGTGACGCCATTGTCATCGACAGCACGGCAATGAGCCTGGAAGATGTGCTGGCGCGGGCCTTGACGCTTGCGCAGGAGCGCGGGTTGGCGGCCTGACAGCGGTGCGCATGACAGCAACCAACGGGCGTATTGAGCCCAATCAACCACGGATGTCGCCAGGTGGCCGCCATGCCGGCGCCGGCAGTACCGAGCGACAGGAGATCGACCGATAAATGAGCGAGAGTTTTGCGGAACTGTTCGAGGAGAGCCTTGAAACCATAGAAATGGAACCCGGCGCCGTCGTCACCGGGACGGTAGTCGACATGGACAACGAGCGGGTGCTCGTTCACGCCGGCCTCAAATCCGAGGGGAGCATCCCCAAGAGCCAGTTTCTGAACGAGGCCGGGGAGTTCACCCTGGCGATCGGCGACCGGGTCAAGGTGGTGATGGAAGTCGTCGACGACGGCAGCGGCGAGACCCGGTTGTCTCGCGAGAAGGCGCGCCGAGCCGAATCCTGGCAGATGCTCGAAGAAGCCTTTTCCGACAACGAAGTGGTCAAGGGCATCATCAACGGCAAGGTCAAGGGCGGCTTCACCGTCGACATCAGCGACATCCGCACCTTTCTGCCGGGTTCCCTGGTGGACATCAGGCCGTTGCGCGAAACAGCGCATCTCGAGGGCAGGCCCCTCGAATTCAAGGTCATCAAGCTCGACCGGAAACGCAACAACGTCGTGGTCTCCCGACGCGCCGTGCTCGAACAGGAAAACAGCGAAGAGCGCGAGGCGCTGCTCGCCTCACTGGAAGAAGGGCAGACGCTCCAGGGCATCGTCAAGAACCTCACCGACTACGGCGCATTCGTCGACCTCGGTGGCGTGGACGGGCTGCTGCACATTACCGACATGGCGTGGAAGCGTATCCGCCACCCCAGCGAGATGGTCAATGTCGGCGACGAGGTCGAGGTCCGAATACTCAAGTTCGACCGCGAAAAGAACCGGGTGAGCCTGGGCATGAAACAGCTCGGCGACGATCCCTGGGTGGAATTGACCCGCCGCTACCCGGAAGGCTCCCGGGTGATGTCGACGGTGACCAATCTCACCGACTACGGCTGTTTCGCCGAAATCGAGGAGGGCGTGGAAGGTCTCGTCCACGTCTCCGAGATGGACTGGACCAACAAGAACATCCACCCCTCGAAGGTCGTTACCGCAGGCGATCAGGTGGAAGTGATGGTGCTCGACATCGACGAGGACCGGCGGCGGATTTCCCTTGGCATCAAGCAGTGCCGGCCGAATCCGTGGGAAGAATTCGCGGTCAATCACAAGAAAAACGAGCGCGTTACCGGAACGATCAAGTCGATCACCGATTTCGGCATGTTCATCGGGCTCGAGGGCGATATCGACGGGCTGGTGCACCTCTCCGACGTATCCTGGAAAGAGCAGGGAGAGACGGCCGTGCGGCGTTACAGCAAGGGCGAGGAGATCGAGGCGGTCATCCTCTCCATCGACCCGGCCCGGGAGCGGATTTCGCTCGGCATCAAGCAGCTCGACCAGGATGCGTTCACCGATTACGTGGCCGTCAACGAGCGCGGTTCCATCGTCAAGGGGGTGGTGACGGCGCTGGAACCGAAGGTGGCCGAGGTGCAACTCGCAGACGATGTCATCGGCGTGCTGAAGGCCTCCGAGATCGGCTTCGACCGGGTGGAAGACACGCGCAAGGAGTTGTCGGAAGGCCAGGACATCGAGGTGAAGATCATCAGCATCGATCGCAAGAACCGGGTGATCGGGCTCTCCATCAAGGCCAAACAACTCGACGAAGAGCGCATGGCGGTCAAGGAACACCGGCGACAGGAAGGCTCCCGCGCCGGCTCCAGTACGCTCGGTGACCTGATCAAGGCGCAGATGGCCGGCCGCCAGAGCGATGGCGGGGATGACAAGCGCAAGAAGAAAAAAGAAGACAGCAAAAAAGAAGACAGTAAAGCCAGCAAAGAAGAAGGCGAAGAGAGTTAGCGGGTTCAGGATTTGCAATCGCGATGACCAAGTCGGAGCTAATCGAAAAGATCGGCGCTGCGCAGGCGCAACTTCCCGTGCGGGATATCGAACTGGCGATCAAGACCATGATCGAGCACATGTCCCAGACGCTCGCCCAGGGCAGGCGCATCGAGATACGCGGCTTCGGCAGCTTCTCGTTGCACTACCGGGCGCCGCGCATCGGCCGTAACCCCAAGACCGGCGAGTCCGTCGGCCTGTCCGGCAAGTACGTGCCCCATTTCAAGCCCGGCAAGAACCTGCGCGAGCGGGTCAACGCCGGGATGGCGCGCGGCGGCACCGGGCGCGGCAGGGATTGATCGCCGACGACCCCGCCCGGGAGGCATTCATCCGCAAACGCCGGTAGGCCGTCCTGAGATATCCGGGCTTGCGCCTCCTGGTTCCGGCGCGCCGGTAAACTGCTTTTTCAATCCCTGCCAGCAATCGGCGTAGTCGCGCTGCCTGGCCGGCGTTTCCAGTGCGAATCGGGTTGGCACGATGATGCGACAAGACTCGAACATGAAGGCCAGGGTGTCGTCGAGATAGGCGGGTTCGAGGTTTGCGTGGCTCGCCGGTTCGAAGGTGGCCGCGTCCGGGCCGTGGGGCGTCATGCAGTTGTGCAGGCTGGCGCCGCCCGGCAGGAAGCCTTCGGCCTTGCCGTCGTAGATGCCGCGGACCAGGCCCATGAATTCGCTCATGACGTTGCGGTGGTACCAGGGTGGACGGAAGGTGTTCTCGGCGACCAGCCAGCGCGGCGGGAAGATCACGAAATCTGCATTGGCGATGCCCTGCCCCGGAGAGGGGGAGGTCAGCACGGTATTGATGCTGGGGTCCGGGTGGTCGAAGCTGACCGAGCCAATGACGTTGAAACGGGCGAGATCGTACCGGTAGGGCGCGGAGTTGCCGGTCCAGGCCACCACGTCGAGCGGTGAGTGATCCAGTGGAGTCGCGTACAGGTGGCCCGCGAACTTGGTGATCAACTGAAACGACCCGTCGCGGTCCTCGAACGCGGCCTGGGGATACTCGAAGTCGCGATCGTTGGCAAATCCGTTGGCGCCGACGAGGCCCCGTTCGGGCAATTCGAAGGGGGTGCCGTAGTTTTCGCAGACGTAACCCCGGGCTCTTTCGTCGGCCAGGTCGATCCGGCATTTCAGGCCCCTGGGCAGCACGCAGACACTGCCCGGACCGACCTCCAGCACACCGCATTCCGTGTGCACGACCAGCTTGCCCAGTTGCGGCACAAGCAACGACTCGCCGTCGGCATTACAGAGAAAGCGGTCGCGCATCGAGCGGTTGGCGAGGTAGACGTGAATGCCGATGCCCGTACCGGCGGCGCAGTCGCCGTTGGCTGCGAGCGTAACCAGGCCGTCAATGAAATCGGCGGGCTCTCGAGGAATGTCCAGGGGGTCCCAGCGCATGGGGTCCGGCGGTGGATTGCCGGTTTCCAGTGGAGCCGATTGCAGCAACTCGTGCTCCATGGGCTCGTAAGCGCCTTGCAGCACGGATGGGCGGATGCGGTAGAACCAGGTGCGCCGGTTTGTGGCCCGCGGAACCGTGAAGGCGGTGCTGCTGAACTGCTCGGCGTACAGGCCGTAGGCGGGCTTCTGGGGGCTGAAGCGGCCTGTTGGAAGGGCATCCGGCAGCGCTTCCGACTCGTGCTCGTTGCCGAACCCGGTGAGATAGCCTCTGTTCATACCCGCATCTCCAGCGCTTTCAGTCCGCGGAACCTCAACCTGGGATGGTATTCCGGTTCGACCCGGATTTCCGGTGCATCGAAGGCCCGGAAGAAACCGCCCAGGGCAATGCGGCCCTCGATGCGGGCGAGGGACATGCCAGCGCATTGGTGAATGCCTGCCGCGAAGGCGAGGTGTCGGTTCGGGGTTCGAGCGATGTCGAACCTGTCGGGATTAGCAAAAACCTGGGGGTCGCGGTTGGCGGCGCCGATGCACAGGGTGATCTGGTCTCCGGGGTGAAAGTCGTGGCCGCGAACGGTCACCGGCGCGGTTACCTGCCGGTTGCCGAGTTGTACCGGGCTCTGGTAGCGCAGGACTTCTTCGACAGCCAGGCGTGTCGAGCCGGGTCGGGTTCTGAGCCGCAGCCGCGCATCGCCGTTCTCGGCGAGCATGTGAATGCCGTTGCCGATCAGGTTCGTGGTCGTCTCGTGGCCGGCGTTCAAGAGGAAGATGCAGTTGTGCAGCAACTCGGCTTCGCTGAGATCGCCGCCCTCGGCCTGCTCGATCAGCGAGGCGAGCACGTCCTGGCTCTCCGCAGCCGGGCGGCGCTTGCGCCAGGCGATCAGGTCGCGAAGGTAAGCCATGAATTCCCGAACGGCATCGTTGCCGATGCGGGCCTGCGCGGAGGAGATGGTGGGTTCCAGCGCGCCGAGTATGGCCAGTGACCAGCGCCTCAGGTGGCCACGCTCCGAATCCGGGACGCCGAGCAGGGTGCAGATGATCTCGACGGGTACGGCTGCCGCGAAGTGTTCGATGGCGTCGAACTCGCGTCGTTCGCGGAGCTCTTCGATGCGTTCGCTGACGAAGCGCTCGAGCGCGGCCACGGTGGGCTGGATGTTCTTCGGTTTCAGGGCGTTCACCAGCGTTTCGCGAACCCGTGTGTGATACGGGGGATCGTTGAACACCAGGCTGGTGGTGTGGTGTTCGTAGAGTGGGGAGTCGCCGAACTTCGGTCGGAAAAAATCACCCTTGTCGGAACTGAAAACGGTGCCCTGATAGACGGCAACGCAATCCGCATGCCGCGTGATGAGCCAGGAATCGTCGCTCAGGCGATGCACGGGCCGCCCTTCCCGAAGCGCCGCGTACCAGGGGTAGGGGTCGGACACGAACCCGGCGGGCGGGCATTCGAGGCTGAATCCTGCAACGTCGGGTACGGGGCCGGCCGCTGTCGCGCTCATCGCTTGCTTGAACTCCTGCTCCTCGCGCCCTGATTGGAACCGCTGCCGACCCGGCACGGGCTGCTTCGACAATTCGACAATGTTGCCCGATTCAGAGGTTGCAGCCCTCGTTGCGGACATTGGGGAAACAGCCCGGATTCAGGGCGAGATATACCCGTTTGCGCCGAGTATCATAGCGCAGAGTTGTCCCCCGGCATCCCGAACCCGGTGCACGGGCCAGCCTTGCCGATTCGCGGGGCGCGTGCCGTCGGAGGTTCAGAGCGAAGTGCGCGACGCGGCGGGCGGGCCGCGCCACGGGTCGAAGTCGAAAGGGCGCAGTATTCGGCGCCGCAGGCCGTTTAGGGGTGGTTGCATGACAGACGACAGTAAAAGAACGGCAGGGCGCATCGCGACGCCCCTGGAAAGGCGCCATATGCCGCCCGGCTATTCGATTTCCCTCGAACGCTACACCCGGAGAGGAACACCGAAAGAAACACGCATTCCCGACGACTTCGGTCCATCCCAATCGTTGCGCGGCTTCGAGGCGCACTACCGCAATATCATCGACTACATCGTCCGCATCACCTACAGAATCTGGGAAGACCGGCAGGTGGAGTACATTTACGACACCTATTCGGACAGCGCCCACGTCTACGACGATTACGGCCTGCAGCTTGGCGCGCACAAGATCGTGAACGATACCCGGCACACGACGGGTGCCTTCTCCGACATCCGTCTGATCGCGGACGAGATCGTCTGGGCCGGCGACGACGAGGTGGGATTTCATACCTCCCATCGCACGCTGATTCGCGGCGTCAATGACGGGCCGAGCCGCTACGGCCCGCCCACGGGCAAGAGTGTCGATGTGCTGGTGTTCGCCAATTGCGTCGCGCTCGAGAACGAGATCTTCCTCGAGCACGTGCTGTACAACAACTCGAGCCTGCTGCAGCAGCTGGGCTTCGACTTGCGGGAAATGGCGCCAAAGCTTGCCGCCGAACCCCCCGCCGGCTGGCCCCGGAACGCTGCCGTCTGGTCGGATTCGAGGAACGCAGCACGCCCTCCCGCGCCGCTTTCGGTTGGCGAGCCGGTGTACGGATTCGATCCGGACCGTTTTGTCAGGGCGACCTTCGATGCGCTCTGGAACCGCCGCTCGTTCGACCGTCTGGATACGGCCTATGAGCCCGGATTCCCGTTTCAGGGACCGACCGACCGTGTCGGCCGGGGTGCGCGGTCGTACCGGCAAATGCTCGAATCGATCCTTGCGGCGTTCCCGGATCTGCACTTGCAAGTGGACGAAGTCTACTGGATTGGGAACGATTCGGAGGGCTATCTGACAGCGCATCGGTGGAGCGGGGAGGGCGTCCACACCGGCGCCGGCATCTACGGCGAACCGACCGGCCGCCCGGTACAGATCTGGGGAATCACGCAGCATCGGATCGTTGCCGGCCGCATCGTTCGGGAATGGATGCTCTTCAACGAACTCGACCTCATGATGCAGCTTGCGTAGCGCGGATTGCGGCGATCCCGATCGAGAACGGCATGAACGACATTCAACGGGCAAAGGCAGTGGTGCGGCGCTACTTCGAGGAGTTCGAGACGGCGGCGCCTGACAAACTTGCAGCTGTCATCGACCGCCATACCCTTCCCGGCTACCGCTTTCGGGGCGTTCACCCGTTCAATGAGATCGACGGTGCCCGGCAGGTGACGGAACAGGTGTGGCGCCCGATGCGCGCCGCAGTCAGCGCGCTGCACCGCCGTCAGGAAGTATTCATGGCGGCTCCGAACCGCCTCGACGGTAGTCTGTGGGTCACCGATATGGGAAAGTTCATGGGGCTGTTCGATGCGCCCTGGCTCGGTATTCCACCCACCGGAAAGATCGTTCTCATACCGTACTGCGAATTTCACCGGATCGAGCGCGGCCGGATTGCCGAATCGGCTTTTTTCTGCGACATCGTAAGCGTCATGAAACAGGCAGGACTTGCACCGCTGCCCATGCAGACCGGGGCGGAGATCGTGAATCCGGGGCCACGCACCCAGGACGGGTTGCTGTTCGAGGCACAAGACGAAATCGAATCGCAGCGAACCCTGGAACTCATCATGACGATGTGCAGCGACCTGGTCGAAAAGGACGGCTTCCGCTCGTCCAATGCATCGCTCGCCAGCACCTGGCATGACGACATGATCTGGTTCGGGCCCTCGGGAATCGGCGCGACCTGCACGATCGAACGCTATCAGGTCCAGCACCAGGGGCCATTCCGCACGGGTCTCGCAAATATCGAGTTCAACGGCCATGTGCTGGAACATGCGGAAGGCCGTTATGGCGGCTGGTTCGGGTGGCCGAACCTGTTCATGAACCAGGGCCGCGGCTTCCTGGGGTTGCCGGCATCGGACCGCCGGACCGAAATGCGTGTGGTGGACATCTATCGCCGGGAAGGCGGCAAGCTCGCGGAGAACTGGGTATTTATCGACCTGTTGCACTATATGGCGGAGTTGGGCGTCGATGTGCTCGCGCGCAGTACGTCCGCCTCCAGATGACAGTGCAGAGCGGCAAAAGCCGTTCCGGTTGTCGCAGCCCTCGCCGAAACCGCGTCAGATTGTCGCCTGCATCGCGGCCAGCCCCAGGACACAGAGCCCGAAATACGCCAACAGCCAGTAACTGGCGCGGTCGACCTTGCCCGGCAGGACGTACCAGCCGTCCTCCTTCTCGTCGAGCTGTTCGCGGCGGAACTTCTCCTTCTGGCCCTGCACGGTGTACTCGGAGTATTCGCGCTGATATCCATCCAGGGCAATGCTGGCGATCCAGGCAATGACGATGCTGACGACGGCGCCCAGCGCGCAATACCAGGGCCAGGCGATGTCGTGGTTTGCTTCGACGTACCACAACGCCAGGAATCCCGCCGCAACGCCGATCAGCAGGCCCTTTTCCGAGGCGTGCTTCGAATAGAATCCCATTCCGAACATGGCGAGCTTCGAACCGACGAAGAACGAGCCGACCTTGCTCAGCACCTCGAGCACGGAGCCTCCCGCCTTGGTGAAAGCGATGGCCGGAATCACCATCAGCACCGCCCAGAACAGGGTGAACCAGCGTGATGCTTTCAGGTAGTGCTCTGGAGTGCCGTCCTTTTTCGCGAACTTCGCGTAGAAATCCAGGTTGGTGACGGTCGCCATGGAATTCAGGCTCGAGTCGAGGCTCGACATCGCCGCGGCGACCACAGCCGCAGTCAGGATGCCCATGAGCCCCGGCGCCGCAATGCCGGCGACAAATTTCAGGACGATCAGATTTTCGTTGTCGAACGCACGCCCGCCATAATAGGCGTGCAAGAGCACCCCGAGCCCGAAGAACAGCACGAAGGCCGGGAAGGCGACGTAGCCCATCGCGATGTAGGCTTTTTTCGCATCGCCCAGGGTCCGTGCCGCCAGCGTGCGTTGCACCATCATCTGGTTTACGCCGTAGACGACGACATGGTAGATCGACATGGCGATCACGCCCGTCCAGATCGTGCCGACCTTTGCAGGGTCCAAGGAGTATTCGAACGGGTCGGTTATGCCCGCGGCCTTCAATGAGGCCAGGGTGTTGGGCAGGGAATCCGGCAGCGCGCCGAGCAGCAGGCCGGCGGTCAGCAGGGCGCCGAAGAAGAGAATCGATGCCTGGATCACATCGGTCCAGATCACCGCGGAGATGCCGCCAAGCATGGTATACGTCACGGCCACCACCGCCAGAACGAGAATGGCGTCCACCACGCCGATACCCGTGATGAATTCCAGCACCAGCGCGGTGGTGTAGAGCATGATCCCGGAGTAGGCGATGTTGCCGAGCAGGAAGACCGCCGACATCACCGTGCGGGACGCCAGGCCGAACCGATGCTCGAGGTAGTCGAAAATGGAAGCGACGCCACTGCGATAGAAGAACGGCAGGAATACCGTGACCACGACGAAGACCGCAATGGGGTAGTTGATGTGGATGAAAATGACGGAGAACCCTTCCGTGTACGACCACGCCGGGCCGCCCAGAAAAGTGAGGGCTCCGAAATAGGTGGCGACCACGGAAATGCCGATCGCCCACCAGGGCGTCGTGCGCCGGCCGAGGTAGTAGTGTTCGGCAGTCTGGACGCGCTTGCTGAGAAAATACCCGAGCACGAGGTTGCCGGCGATGTAGACGGCCACGATGGACCAGTTCAATGCGCCAAATTCACTCAAGGCCGTCTGCCTCGCAATCTCGAAGGGAACTCCATGAAGCCTTGTCGGACGGCGCCCACGACTTGTCGCATGCCTGCTGGCGGCGGACGTGTCGGCCATGGAACGCTGTCCTTTCTGGCGGAGCAAAGTAACTTCGAATGCAAGCCACGGTCAAGCGGTGCGCGCCGGGCATGGCACCCGCGTGCCGGGGCTATCCGGATTGTTTCGGAACGGTGGGTCGATCTCGCGCCCGCTTCGGGCGTGCACATGGCGCTGATTTGCCGGACCGTTCGGCGGGTACGAGCTTCGGGGTTGGAGAGGGGCGATAGCCTGCGGCTTCTCGCGACGCGTTTTCCCGAAAACCCTCGCACCGCGTTGGACGTACTACGAAGTTAACCGCAACTGAACAAGAACGCCTCGTCATCGCGCCGATTTGGCGGCAGGATAGGCTACGGCACACCGGCCGACTTGAAAATCTGGGTTTATCATATTGAAATACATCAATAAAAGTTAAATCGAGGGGTGAGACGATCACCCGCAAGAAACGCACCGATTCCTTACATTCGAAGTACAAAGGGCGTATATTGGCAGTTGTGGCAGCGAGCCAGCCAATTGACATTCATGGGGAGAATCGATCGATGAATCCGACCAAATCAGCAAGACCTCCGGTACCGTTTTCGGCACTGGCCGCCGCCATTGCGGCGACGATGGCCGCGCCCGGTTGGGCCGAGCAGGGCGGAGGCATGATCGAAGAAGTCATCGTTACCGCCACCAAGCGCGAGAGCAGTGTGCAGGATCTGGCCGTGGCAGTCACCGCCATAGACAGCGATTTGATCGCCGACCTGCAGATGGTGAACGTGCTCGATCTCGACAAGGTCGTGCCGGGCCTCAAGGTCCGTTACGTGGGGGCTGATCCGTCGATCATCGTCCGTGGCGCCGGCACCGCGGGCACCAACGACGTGGCCGTGCCGATATACGTCGATGGCCTGTACCGGCCGCGCTATGGGCAGGCACTGGCGAGCTGGCTCGATGTCGAGCGGGTGGAACTGCTGCGCGGCCCTCAGGGTACTCTGTTCGGCCGCAACACCTTCGGCGGGCTGGCCAACATCATCGCGCGCAAACCGGACACGACGGAATTCGATTACGGCGCAGCGGTCACGCTGGGCAACTACTCCTACCGCCGCATCGAGGGCTTCGTGAACGTGCCGTTGAGCGATGCCGTGGCATTGCGGGTAACCGCAAGCGACACGTTTCGCGACCCGATGATCAAGAATGTCTACAACGAAGACGGCGGCATGCGCGACGACGACAACCTCTACGGCCGGGTGCAACTGAGCATCGAACCGACCGACGACTTCGACGTCACCTTTACCGCCACCTACTGGAACGACGAATCGAACGGCAACGCCGACTACGCGGGGGTCATCCTCGGTATTCCCGTCAACCCGGAGACGGGCCTCACGGACGGCATCAACGGTGTCATGCAGCCTCGCCAGGGCCGGCTGCCGGGAACCGAGAACGACAGCTGGCCGGGGGCGGGCGGACGCAATCAGGCCGGCACGTTCGGTGTCGACCCTGCCGCCTCGACAACACCGGGCGTCTACCGCATCGCCAGCGACTTCACGCCCCTGCGCGACATCGAGGAAACGTCGTTCAGCGCCAGGGTCAACTGGGATATCGGTACGGTTGCACTGCGCGCCAATGTGGGCTGGTTCGACTACGAGGAATTCCGGCTGACCGACTCGGATTTTTCGCCGAATCCAACCGGCTGGGGGGAGCGCAACCCGGGTGTAGCCCCGCCGACCGCCACGGGCCCGGGTTACTGGTCGCAATGCTGGGGCGGCCCTTCCTGCGGCCTGGCCGCTGGACAGAGGGTCAATTCCAATGCCTGGCAAGCGGATATCAACCTTGCCTCCATGGGCGACGGCCCGCTGCAGTGGACCCTGGGCTACTTCTACTACGATGACTCCGGCGACGGCGATACCTCCAGCGAGTTCGTCTGGGGCTATACCGATGCCGCAGCGCCGCAGAACGTCACCTGGGGGCACTGGCTTTACCAGGGCAACGGCGGCACCAAATCGACGGCCATCTACGGTCAGGCCGAATACTCGCTGACCGACCGGCTGCGCCTGACGGCGGGCTTGCGTCGCTCCACCGACAAGCGCCAATTCTTCAACAAGTACGTGGACTGGGGCCCGAGCGTGCATGGCTTTGCCGCGGGTTATGCAGATGCGCACCTCACCGACCCCGGCAGCCGATTCGCCGACTGGCCGGAATTCGTCGAGACCCAGGCCAGCATCGATGGCCGCAACACCGGCAAGGCCTCGCACACCGACTGGAAGGTCGCCGTGCAGTACGACATCGGCGACAACACCATGGTTTATGCATCCGCTGCCACCGGCTACATCGCCGGGTCGATCGAAGGGGGCGGTTCCACCGATCTTACCGACCCCAACGAGGTCGACGCCTACGAGGCGGGTTTGAAGACCACCCTGCTCGACGGCACGATGCGGCTGAACATGGCCGCCTACTACAACGACTACAAGGGCTTGACCACCTCTTCGTTCGTCGCCCAGGGCCAGACCATCGTGGCCGTTGGCACCGTTGCGGGCACCATGACATCCAAGGGCCTGGAAGCGGAACTGAACTGGTCGCCCGACGAGCGCCTGAACGTGACCGCGGGGCTGGCTCTGAACGATTCGGAACTCGACGAGTTCGGCCGCTCCGTGCTCAATCGCGTGTTCCGCAGCGGCGGCGATCAGCAGATCGTGACCGTCGACCCCTGCGACCACACCTGTTCTCAGGTGTACATTCTCGACGGCAAGAAGGCGCGGTTCTCCCCAAGCTACACGTTGGCTCTCGATGTCAGCTACCTGTTCGACCTCGGCAACGTGGGCCAGATAGAACCCGGTGTATATCTGTATCGCTCGGACAACTACAAGACAACCAACATCGAGTACTTCTTCACCCGACAGGACGCCTATCTCACCCTGGACTTGCGCGCCACCTGGCGGTCCGCGGAAATGCCGTTGACGCTGCAGGCCTATGTGCTGAACGCCACCGACAAGACCGTGCAGATCGGCGGCGACCAGTACAGTCAAGGGCGTGCGGTAGCCGATTTCAACAATCCGCGCACCTGGGGCGTGCGGGTGGCCTGGGATTTCTGACCCGGCATTTCCGCTCGATTCCGTGCAAAGCTCCCACGCGTGAGGGACTTTGCAGGATGGCGCGACAGTCGCGGTGCGGATACGTAGACAACCATGCGGGAAGCGATCGTACGCGCACTGGAATCCGGATATCGGGCACAACAGGCTGGAGACATTGAAAAGGCGGAGAAGCACTATCTTGCGGTGCTGAGTCGCGACCCCGAGAACGTCCACGCGCTGAACCTGCTGGGCATGCTCCGCGTCAACGCAAACCGTCCGAAGGAAGCCATTCGGTTCATCGAACGGGCGCTGGCGGTGGACGACCGGGATGCGGACGCGCATGCGAATATCGCTCTGGCTTACAAGGATTCCGGCAAGCTCCGGGAAGCCGTTCGGCACTTCCGGAATTCGATCCGATTGCATCCCCGCAATCCGGTCGTGCACAACAATCTCGGCAATGTCCTGCGTCTTCTGGAGCAGCCGGAGCGAGCGGCGCGCTGCTACGAGCAGGCGCTGGACCTGCGTCCATCCTTCGCCGAGTGCTGGAGCAATCTGGCAGCGGCGATGCACGAGGCCGATCGTCACGAACAGGCGCTCCGAGCGGTCGACAAGGCGTTGCAAATCGACCCGGAACTGGCTCAGGCCTGGAACAACAAAGGCGACATCCTCCTGGCCCAGGCCAAGTACGAGGCCGCATTGCAACACTACCGCCGGGCTGCCGAATTGAGCCCGAAGTATGCGGCCGCAATGATCAACATGGCACGTGCGCAGCGCGACATGGAAGCACCGCAGGAAGCTCTCGAAACCCTGCACGGGGTACTGGACATCGAACCGCGCAATCCCGAAGCGCATCATGTGCTCGGTGTGCTGCACGAGCAGATGGGCGACCGCGATTGCGCAGCGACACACTTCCAGGCCGCGATCGATGCTGCCCCGGAAATGGGAATTGCCCACTACCAACTCGCGCAGATCAGCGGGCGTACCGGTGCCGAAGCCGAACTCGGGGCGATGCGCTCCGCCTGGGAACTGCCGGACCTGTCTCGAAACAACCGCATGTATCTCGCCTTCGGTCTGGCCCGGGCGCTGGAGCAGCGAGGGGATTACGATGGGGCCTTCGCCTTTGTGGCCGAAGGAAATGCCATGAAAGCCGAGACCCGACCCTATGACGATGCGGAGACGGCGGAATACCTCGAAGGGCTATACCGCCGCGCGGCCGAGGCGGTGGCTCGCGTCGGCCGCGAATGCGGATGCCCGGACGACCGGCCGGTGTTCGTGGTCGGCATGCCCCGGTCGGGCACCAGTCTCACCGAACAGATACTTGCGAGCCACAGCGCCATTGCCGGCGCTGGCGAGTTGAGTTATGCCTACGACACGGCGCACCGTGTGCGCGATATCACCGGCCAGAAGTTCCCGGACAACATGCAACTGCTGTCGCCAACGCAATTCCGCGAACTCGGCGAATACTACGTTGGCCGGCACTCGCCCATCCACCTGGGCGCGCGCTACGTGGTCGACAAGACGCCGCTCAATTTCCAGTACATCGGCTTGCTCGGCATCGCCCTGCCGCACGCCCGTTTCGTCTACTGCCACCGGGAGCCGGTCGCCAACTGCTGGGCCATCCACCGGATTCCGTTCGACGAAAAGCAGACCTACGCCCATTCGCTGACCGCCTTGGGGCGCTATTACCGGCGGCACCAGCAACTTCTCGAACAATGGAAGTTGCTTTTTCCCGGCCGGATTCTCGACGTTCGTTACGAGGACACGGTGGCCGATCTGCAAGGCCAGAGTCGGCGCTTGCTCGGTTATCTGGACTTGCCCTTCGAATCCGAGGTTCTCGAGTTTCACCAGACCCGCCGACTCGTGAAGACGCCCAGTGCCAGCCAGGTGCGTGAACCCATCTACACGGACTCCTTGGACGCCTGGGAGCGATTCGAGAAACACCTCGTGCCCCTGATCGATGCGCTCGAATGGAGCGGTGAACCGATCGAGCAGGCATAGAAATGCCTATCCAGCCCGCATCCGTCACCAGCTTCCTGCTGCGGACGCCGATGCACTGCGGGGTAAACCGCTGTTTCGGATACAGCCGCGCCCCTATCAGTTGGGCTGACCGCCGGCCACGTCGATGAACTGTCCTGTCGTCCACTCTGCGGCGGGCGAGGCGAAGAAGACGGCGGCGGCGGCGCAATCTTCCGGTGTGCCGGTGCGCCCGAGGGGGATTTGCGGGGCCATGGCGGCGCGCGCTTCTTCTTCGGAGATCTTCATGGTCTCCACCAGCATTTCCGTGACGATGACGCCGGGGGCGATGCAGTTCACGGTGATTCCCTTCGGCGCGAGTTCGACGGCAAGCGTGCGCGTCATGCTGATCATGCCCATGTTGGCGGCGGAGTAGACACCGAATCCGGGAGAAGGCTTGTGCGCCGCAATGGAGATGATGTTGATGATGCGCCCGCCGTTCTGCATGCGCCTGGCGGCCTGCTGCGAGCCCCACCACTTGGTCTTCATGTTTAGCGCGAGTTGCTCGTCGAACTTGGCTAGCGACATTTCGGGCAAGGCGTACATTTTACGATCCAGGTTGCCGCCGGCGTTGTTCACCATTATGTCGAGGCCACCGAATTCGTCGACCACCCGGTCGAGCACCGTCGGAATGGCTTCGAAGTCCATGACGTCTGCCGACAAGCCCAGACCGCGACGACCGCGCGTCTCGATTTCGCCCGCCACGGTCTCGACATCGTGCCGGCGCCGGGCGACGACCGCGACATCGGCCCCGCAATCGGCGAGCGCCAGGGCGATACCCCGGCCAATGCCGCGCCCGCCGCCGGTCACGACCGCGACCTTGCCGTCCAGTCGGAAGCGCTCGAGCATGTTCATGGTCGTTCTCCTTCAATCTTGACCCGGTGCGGCCAGCCCGCATACCTCTCCAGCTTTCGTCGCGAGGGGGCGCTCCTTGCATGAATTCAATCTACAAGTTGTTGAATTTAAAGCTCTCCCTTAGCGGAGAACCGTTCCTGCGATTCGACGCCGAGAACTGGCGTGCGGTCAGGCGGTCTCTTCGGAACTGAGAATGCTGTAGTCCCGTTTCTGGAAGTACCAGCGCCCGTCGACCTTGACGTAGTCGTCTTCGTATCGGCCGGTGACATGACGCTTGCCGCCGTCTTTCTGGTGCAGCACTTCCTGCTGGTACCAGGTTCCGTGGGCCCGGTCGCCGTCCACGACGATCGGGCCTGCGGATGCGAAGAACCCCACGAACGAGAAACCGGCCATGGCCTGCTGCCAGATGGGGTAGAAGTTCTTCTTGCCTGCGATCGGCCCCGCACCCGGCAACGACCAGACGGCGTCGTCACGCCAGTTGGCCTGCCAGGCATCGCCGTCGAAACGCATCACGGCATCGTTGTAGGAATCCACCAGTTCACGGATGGCGAGCCGGTCTTCGATGGGTCCGCTGCTGATCATGCTGGGGCTGCTCCTTGTCGACTGATTTGCGAAACCGCAAGTCTATACAGGTAACCATCGTGCAGGCGAGTCGCGGTGATGCTCTCTGGAAGCTCACCTATTGGTGTCGGATCGCATCGTCGGGCGCTCACCATCCCGTCAATGGGGCTGCACAGCGACCAGATCCACCGCCACAGCAGTTTTCCGCAGGGAACCCACGAGCGCGATGAGAACTGCCGAATGCGCTCGCTGTGTTTTGTTTTGCACTCGTGTCAATTCGGGCGGGGAACGACGGCGCCCGGCACCGCGCCAATAGCCAGGCGGCGCAGATCGCCGGCCAGGGAGTAGAGAACCGGCACCAGGAAGAGGGTGACCAGCGTCGACAGCGCCAGCCCCCAGCCGACGGCGAGCGATATGATGCTCAAGATCGGGTCGTAGCCGCCAATGCCGTAGGCGCTCGGCAACACGCCGCCGAGGGTGGTCAGCGTGGTCACCAGAATCGGTCGCAGCCGCTCCACCACCGCTTCGACGATCAGGTTCCGCACGGCGCTGCCTTCGGCTTCCGGGTTCTCCTTCAGGCGTCGGTGAATCGAATCCACCATGACGATGGACCCGTTGACCACGATTCCGGCAAGCCCGATGGCCCCGAGCATGGCGAACATGTTCATGGGTTTGCCGTGCAGGAAAAACACCAGAAACACGCCCGCGACGGCCAGTGGGATCACCAGCATCACGAACAGCGCCTCGAGCAGCGAGCCGAGCATGAGCCAGATGACCAGGGCGATGCCGATCACGGCCAGGGCGGCGGCGATACCCATGCGCGCCGTGGTCTTCTGTGTATCGACCGCCTCTCCGCCGCTGAACACGAAGAGGCCCGGAATGTGTTCGAAGCGGGGAAACAGCTCCGCACGCATGCGTTCTGCGAAGCTCAGCGAGGTGAGCCCGCTCGATTCCAGGAAACTGGCGCGCACGGTCGCGGCCCGGTAGCCGTCGCGATGATAAATCCGGGTAACGGCGGGTACTTCCATGGGGTCGACCACATCGCGCAGGCGAACGAGCTCGCCGCTCGATGCGCGCACCGGAACCTCGAGCAGCGCGTCGAGGTCGCCGCGCGCCGCCGGGTCGAACTGCACCCGCAGTTCCGTGGTGTTGTCGAGATCGCGATGCTCGCTGGCCTCGATGCCGTAGAAAGCCGCAGCCAGGGTTTGTCCCACGGCTTCGGGGTCGAGGCCGCGCAACGCCAGCTTTTCGTAGTTCAGGTTCAATTCGAGCTGGGGTGTGCCGGGCCGTTCGTCCACTTCCACTTCGACGACCCCGGGCGTGGCTTCGAGGTAGCGCTCGATCTCGAACGCGACGCCGCGCCGCAATTCGTCGTCGTTGCTGAGCACGTGGACGGTCACGGGCAAATCGGTGGGCGGGCCGAAGTACTCGGACTGGTAGAGAACGCGCACGTCGTCGGGAACCCGCAGTTCGAGCGGCAGCCGCTCGATCCACTGGGCGTTGGTGCGGCTGCGCGGGTGGCGCCGGAACTGCAGGATCAGCAACGCTTCGTTGTCCGCTTCGCCGAATCCCTTTTCCAGGGCATTGTTATTCTGATGGCCGATGCGGCCGGTAATGGCTTCGATGTCGCTTGCAGTTATCCGCAGAAGCTGCTGCGCCAGGTCGCCGGCAACGGCTTCCGTCTGTTCCAGGGACATTCCTGGCGGTGTCGTCACCTTGATGAGCAGCCGGTTGGCGTCGTCCTGTGGAAACAGCACGAACGGCACGAGCGGGCGAACGAACAACATGATGACGACGAACGCGCCGACCGCGGTCGCCAGGGCTGCCAGCCGGCGCCGCAGAATCCATTGCAGCACGCGCCGGTAGCGCGCTTCGAGCACCACCATGAATCGGCGTTTTCTCAGGTCGGCCCGGGCGCTGACCGTG
Source organism: Candidatus Azophilus sp. (assembly GCA_965221465.1). Taxonomy (GTDB): domain Bacteria; phylum Pseudomonadota; class Gammaproteobacteria; order Pseudomonadales; family Azotimanducaceae; genus Azophilus. The sequence goes on along the minus strand of OZ244892.1, from coordinate 1,612,194 downwards.
GATTGGTGAGCGGGCAGTACGAAGAACGTTTCGACGAGGGAGAACAGCAGCACCATCACCACCACAGCCGGGATCTGCCACATGATCTTGCCGGGCAGCCCACCGAGCATTGTGAGCGGCAGAAAGGCCAGCATCGTGGTCAGGGCCGCGGCGGTCACCGGCGCCAGCATCTCGCGCGTGCCGGCAAGGGCTGCCTCCACCGGCGGCAAGCCCTGGGCGTGTTTCAGCGCGATGCGCTCGGAGACCACCACCGCATCGTCGACCACCATGCCGAGCACCACGACGAACCCGGTCAGGACGATCATGTTGAGCGTCATGCCCAACGGCCCCACCAGCGTCAGGGCGCCCAGGAACACCACGGGAATGCCCACCAGTATCCAGACTGCCGGGCCGGGGCGAACGAACAGGAACAGCACGACCGTGACCAGCGCTACGCCGATCAGGCCGTTGGTGAACATCAGTTGCAGCCGGTTGACGATGATTCCAGACCCGTCATTGATTGTCGCCAGCTCGATCGTGTCGGGAAGCGGCGCCGTGGCGATGGCCGCGCGAATCTGCTCGACGGTGTCGATGATGTCTGCCGTCTCGCGCTTCTTCACCAACAGGCTGATGCCGCGCCGGCCGTCGACGTGCACGATCAGGCCAGTGTCCTCCCGGCTCGTTTCGATTCGGGCGATGTCGCGAATGCGTAGCGCCCCGCTGCCGGGCCTGAAGCGCAGAATCGTCTCGCCCACATCGGCGGGGTCTTCGAAACGGCTCCACATGACCACCTGGCGGCGATCGACCGGGCTCTCCAGCGTGCCGCCGGTACTGGACACGTTGCGTCGCTGGACGGCGGCGATGACGTCGCCGAGCGTGACGCCGTGTTCCCGCGCCAGGACCGGGTCGATGAGTACGCGTACTTCCGGGTCGGCCAGGCCCACCGTGGCCACATCGCCGACGAGGTCGAGCCGCCGAAGGCGCTTCTCGAGGTCTTCCGCCGTGCGGCTCAATTCGGGCTCGGAGCCCGAGAGAACGACCTCGATGACGGGAAAACGACCCGGTTTGAGCCGCTCGAACACCGGTTCGTCTTCCATTTCGTTTGGGAAGTCGGTAATTCGATCCACGGCGGCACGCAGGTCCGTTTCTGCGGCTTCGACCTCCGCGGAGTCGAAGTCGTCGAAGAGCCGCACCGAGGTATAGGAGGTGCTGTCGGAAACGATCGTCGTGAAATAGTCGATGCCGTCCTGGCCCTCCAGGGCCTCCTCGATGGGAATGGTGATTTTCGTTTCGATGTCCCGCGCGCTGGCGCCGGGCAGGTTCGCGGTGATGAAGATGAGCGGTGCATCGATATTCGGGACGAACTCCCGGTTCAGGCCGGCCGCCGACAGGTAGCCGAGGACGACCAGGGTTCCGGCGACGATGTTGACGAGCAGATGGCGCTCGATGAAGAATCGCAGTACGGGTTCCATCGATTCAGTCTTCGACGATGACCGGGGCGCCATCGCGCAGCGCGAACTGGCCGTCGGTCACCACCAGGACTCCCTCCGCCAGCCCGTCGAGCACTTCGACGGTTGGGCCGTTGGTTCGCCCGGTGTGGACTGGCCGCAAGAAGGCACTGTCGCCCTCCACCACGAAAACGTGCATCGCGCCGCCGCGGCGGAATACCGCGCTGCTCGGAACCGTGATTGGGGCCGACGTAGCCGCATAGGGGAGGTACACGGTGGCGAGCATGCCTGCCCGGAGGCGTTCCTGCAGATCGGTGCTCATGTCATTCAGCCAGATTTCCAGCGCATAGGTTCCCGTGGCAGCGTCGGCAACCCTCGCCAGGCTGTTGATCCGGCCGTCGATCGCCCCTGCGCCGAGTGCGTCGACGGTCAGTTCGGCATGCTCGGCGCCCTGCAGCAATACGGCTTCCCGGGCAGTTACGCCGGCCTTGATCCGCGCGCTGGAAAAGTCGGCGAGCGTCACTACCGGTGTTCCGGATTTGAGGTAGTCGCCTTCGTGCACGTGTACCGTTTCGGCAATGCCCTTGAACGGAGCGCGCACCTCGGTGTCTTTCAGCATTCGCTCGGCAGCGTCCAGGTCGGCCCGGGCGGCCTGCAGCGCCGACGAGGCGCGGGCTGCCGCGAAACCGAGGTCTTCCAGTGCATCCTCGCTGATGAATTCCCGGGCATGCAGGTCGCGCCCGCGTTGCAATTCGTTGCCCGCCTGTTCGAGATCCACCTCACGGGAGCGCAACCGGGCTGCGGCCTGGTCGCGCGCGATCAGCGCCCGTTCCTTGTCCAGCTCGACGAGCACCTGTCCGGCCTGCACGGAATCGCCGGGCTCGACGGACCGGGACAAGACCCGGCCGTTGGTCTCTGCGGCGATGGTGGCGGTGCGAAACGCCTCCACGATGCCGGCAACGGTGGCCTGCCGGCCGATATCGGCCACCGATGCAGGCTTGACCCGCACATGCACCGGCGTCATCAGTGCGGACGCAACGGGATCGTCGGCGGTTTGCATCCTGTCTGTCGGGGTGGCATCCGACGGGTAGCGGCCGCAGCCGGCAACGATGGCGACCGCGCAAATGAATTGAATTGCAGATCGAGAGCCGCCGATAACGACGGGTCCGGTGAGGCGGTACCTCGACGCCCTCGCGACGGAAATCAGTAACGGATGCGGGCTGGACACGACGGTAGGATAGCAAGTGTCAAAATGCTTGTCCGTTCACGTGCGCGCCTGCTCGACGCGGGTCCGCGAGCCCGGACGCGCCTGATTGCAGCAACTCGGTCATCGCGGCTGCCCTCGAAAGAAAGGCTACAATGACCCTTTGCCCTGCGAGGGTGGGATGACACTCGTTCACCGATTTGCCGGCAATCCATTGGACCGGGCCGATGCAGAGCGCCGCGACGACGGGTGGCTGGCTGCTGCCGAGAAGGATCCTGCCAGCCGTTTCCTGCCGTTCTACAATCTCGATGTGCTGCTCGCCAACGGGGGCGCCCTGGGCTGGACCTCCGGTTCGACGATTCGCTGGCTCGATGTCGATGTACCCCCGGTGTTCCTCGGCCTTGCCGGCGGCGTTCCGCACTTTGCACTGGACATCTCGGAGCTGGAGGAACCGGCCCGCGACCTCGGCCTCGAGAACGGTTGGCGCTTCGGGGATTGCCGCATGGCCGCGATGACCATGCCAGCGGACGAAACGGGCATCGTCGCCCAGGCTCGCGCCCAACTGAGCTGGCACGATTCGCATCGGTTCTGCAGCCAGTGCGGTGCGGGCACCGAACAGCGCAAGGGCGGCCACGTTCGCCAATGCCTGCAATGCGGCGCCGAGCATTTTCCCCGGACAGATCCGGTTGCAATCATGGTGATTCACGATGACGGACGCTGCCTGTTGGGGCAGCCCAGGGGGCCCCTGGTGCGGATGGGCATGTATTCCGCGCTGGCGGGGTTCATCGATCAGGGAGAATCCATCGAGGAGGCGGTGCGCCGCGAGGTGCGCGAAGAGGCCGGCGTCGACGTGGAAGAGGTACGCTATCACTCCTCGCAGCCCTGGCCGTTTCCCTCGTCGCTCATGATCGGATGCCTCGGGCGCGCAACGAGCACCGACATTCGAATCGACGAGGCAGAGATGGCGGACGTAAGCTGGTTCACCCGCGAGGAGATCGTTGCCGCCCTCGAGAACGAAAACCCCAAGCTGAAGGTTCCAGGGCCACTTGCCATCGCCCATCACCTGATCAAGGCCTGGGCGCTGAACGATTGCGAACCGAAAATGAAGTAGGCAAGCGTTGTCGGACGGGCAAGCGTAATCGGGCGGGAAAGCGTCAGGCAAGGGACAGGCAAGGGACAGGCAAGGGACAGACAACGAAGAGAGGTGTAGACATGTCGCTGGAGCTTCCTGCAAACACCGAGTGGGCGGCGCGTTGCGCTTCCGATGGTGAATTCCGGTTGGCTGCCCGTCACTGGACCGGCGGGCTCGTGCTGGAAATCGGCAACGATTCTCTGAGCTTGCGGCTTGCCGATGGCGCTGTGAGCGGCGGTGAGCCGCAGGGCGAGAATGGCGTCATGAGGCTGTCGGCGCCCCGGTCGTTATGGGCTCGATTGCTCGCGCCGGTGCCGCCGCCGTTCTACAACGACATCGGTGTCGCCTGGGGCCAGGGATTGCAGCGGGGCGGCGACCCGGTTCTGCATGCCCAGTACCACGCTGCCGCCATGCGGGCGGTGGAATTGCTGCGTCCGGCGGGCCTCGAGCAAGACCCGGCACGTGACGAGGCCGGCCCCCAGGGAAACTTCGATGCACCGGTGGGTCGCTACGTGCACCTCGACCTCGGTGGGCACGACCATCGCATCTACTTCGAAGAGGCAGGGCAGGGCATACCGCTCCTTCTTCACCACACGGCCGGCGCCCATGGCAGCCAGTGGCGGCACCTGTTCGAATATCCCGAGATCACCGACCGCTTCCGCCTGATTGCCTACGATCTGCCGTGCCACGGAAAATCCATGCCGCCGGTGACCCGCTCCTGGTGGGCGGAAGACTACCGGCTGGAGGGCGACTTCCTGCGCTCGGTGCCGCTGACGCTCGCGGACGCGCTGAACCTGGAAAACCCGGTTTTCATGGGCTGCTCGGTGGGCGGGCTGCTGGCGCTGGACCTGGCCGCCCGTCACCCGGAGCGGTTTCGCGCCGTGATTTCGCTCGAGGGGGCACTGCGTATCGGCGGCGAGTTCGAGGGCCTCGGCGAATTGTGGCATCCCCAGGTCGGCAGCGAGTACAAGGGGCGACTGATGGACGGCCTCATGGCGCCCACATCCCCGGAGGCCTACCGGAAGGAAACGAGTTTCGTCTACGCATCCTGCTGGCCGCCCGCGTTCCTCGGCGACCTCTACTATTATGTGGTCGACTACGATCTGACCGGCCGGGCCGCCGACATCGACACCAACCGGGTCGGGGTGCACATCCTCTCCGGCGAGTACGACTACAGCGGCACACCGGAACTCGGCCGTGCTGCCCATGCAGCGATACCCGGGTCGACCTGGGCGGAGATGAAAGGCATGGGCCACTTCCCCATGTCCGAGAACCCGGAACGCTTCGTCGAGTACCTGTTACCCATTCTCGACCGCATCTGCGCGGCCTAGCGGGCCATGATGGGAGGCACGTAATGAAGGTTGCGGAAGGAATCGCCAGGGTACTGAAAGCGGAAGGGGTCGACATCCTCTTCGCCTACCCGGTCAACCCGCTCATCGAGGCGGCAGCGGCCGAAGACATCCGCACCGTCATCGTCCGCCAGGAACGCACGGGGCTGCACATGGCGGACGCCTATTCGAGGATGTCGTCGGGAGACCGGATCGGCGTCTTCTGCATGCAGCACGGCCCGGGTGCGGAAAACGCGTTCGGTGGTGTCGCCCAGGCCTACTCCGAATCCGTGCCCATTCTCGTCATGCCGGCCGGCTATCCCCGCCGATTGGCCCACTACTATCCCAACTTCAACTCGACCCGGCACATCGGCCAGGTCGCCAAGTGGGCGGAGCCCCTGACCATGGGCAAGGCGCTTCCCGAGGTGATGCGGCGGGCGTTTTTTCAGTTGCGCAACGGCCGCCCCGGCCCGGTGCTCATCGAAGTTCCGTTCGATGTCTTTGCGGAAGACGTGCCCGAGAGCTGGAACCACGTACCGAGCTACAAGAGCCGTACCGCGCCAGACCCCGCTGCCGTCTCCGAAGCTGCCGAGGTGCTGGCAACCGCCGAGCGGCCGGTCATCTACGCGGGGCAGGGCGTGCACTACAGCCGGGCGTGGGATGCGCTCGAGACCCTCGCCGAGAGCTGGAACATTCCGGTGACGACCAGCATCGAGGGCAAGAGCGCGTTCCCGGAAAATCATCCCCTTTCCCTCGGCTCGGGAGGCCGCGCCAACCCGCGACCGGTGACCGCCTGGCTGCGGGAAGCCGATGTCATCCTGGGCATCGGTTGCAGTTTCGCGCTGACCGGGTTCGGGGTGCAGATGCCCCGGGGCAAGACCATCGTGCACGCCACCCTCGATCCCATGGACCTCAACAAGGATGTCCCCGCCCAGCATGGCCTGATCGGCGACGCCAGGCTGACCCTGGAAGCGCTGCATGTCGCCATGGCGGAATTCGATCGGCGCACCGCCAAAGCCCGGGCAGACTTGCCGGAACAGATCGCGGCGATGCGGCAGGACTGGCTTGCCGAGTGGCTGCCGAAACTGGAGAGCAACGAATGCCCCATCAATCCCTACCGGGTGATCTGGGAACTGAACCGGATGGTGGACAAGGAGCGCACTGTCGTCACGCATGATGCCGGCAGCCCCAGGGACCAGACGACGCCGTTCTGGGAAGCGACGGTGCCGCTCAGCTACATCGGTTGGGGCAAGACCACCCAGCTCGGATACGGCCTCGGGCTTGCCATGGGGGCCAAGCTCGCCCACCCGGACAAGCTCTGCATGAACCTCTGGGGAGATGCCGCCATCGGCTTCACCGGCATGGATTTCGAAACGGCCGTGCGCGAGCGCATCCCGATCCTGTCGATACTGTTCAACAATTTCTCGATGGCCATCGAGATACCGATCATGCCGGTCTCCCAGGAGAAATACGGCGCCACCGATATCTCGGGCAATTACGCCGACATGGCGAAAGCGTTCGGCGCCTACGGAGAACGCATCACCAATGCGGACGAGATCACCGCGGCGCTGAGACGGGGTATCGAGGCGACGGAACGCGGCCAGCCGGCGCTGCTCGAGTTCATCACCGCCAGGGAGATTGCCGTCTCGGAGGAGTAAGGCGGCGGCGATTTGCCCTTTGGCCCCAAATCCCGCCTGCTCAGCGGACTTCGGAAAGTGACCGGTTCACGGGCAGGGGGTAGTCCGGAACGAAGGCACTCACTTGCGGCCGGCTTCCCGGGCTTCATGCCAGCCGCACCGCGGTGCCCGAGGCGACCAGGAACACCATGCCCTTGTTGCCGCCGCTGATTTCGCTGAAGTCGAGATCGACGCCCACCACAGCGTCGCCGCCGAGTTCGTCGGCGCGTGCCGCCAGTTCCTCGAGACAGGTCCGGCGCGCCTGCCTGAGCGCCTTCTGGTGCGTGCCGCTGCGCCCGCCGAAGATGTCGCGCAGTCCGCCGAGCATGTCGCGAAACACGTTGATGCCGAGAACGCACTCGGCGGTGACGATGCCGAGGCAGGCATCGATTTCCCGGCCGGGAATCGTGGGTGTGGTCGTCAGGCGGTTCAGTGGTACGGTCATCGCGATCTCCAGGGTTCGGGTGATTGTGGTTGCTCAATTGCTCAGCGGTTTGCGTGATATCCGCTGCGGGTCCGGTTCCGCAGCCAACGGAGGAAGCGTTGCAGGTATCCCGTGCTCGCGAAGAACAGGAGTTGTGCAACGACGATCAGGGCCACGAAAAGGGGGATGTAGCCGTAACCGGCGTTACCGACCTCGAAATAGAAGACGGAGTTGTAAATCTTGCCGTTGGCGGGGTTTTCCGCCACCACCACGCCGATGTAACCTCCCGTTTCCTCGAAGGTGTGGCTGACGGCGACCCAGCCGGTGGGCTCGGCAGCCAGGGGCCGATGAAACACGGTCTGCGCGTCCAGGTCGGGAATGGAGGTCACGTCGTCCCAATTCGCAAAGATGCCGAAACCCTGTTCGTCTCGTACCACACGGAATTCGATCGGCATCTCTTTCATCATTTCGTGCAGGTATTCGACGACGAACAGCGCCCTGCCGGCCCTGGGCACCTCTTCGCAGAACTCCTCGGAGCCGTGGGAATCCGGCAGAAACAGCGTGAAGTGTGCCTGCAGGAAGCCCATCTTCAACAGGCAGAGGTCCTCTTCGGCAACGACCCCGCCGTGACCGAGCGCCGGCTGGCTGCTGGTGAGCGCCAACGCGAGAGCCATGCCGCACCACATGCAATGGCGCAACTTTCGCGTGAAAAGAGTTTTCAAGTTATTGAACACGAGCCCGGAAAGCGCCATTCGGCAAGCCGTATACACGCACCGCACACCGGTTCTCTCCCAGCGGTTGACGGGTGTTTCCCGGGCGTCGTCGTCCCGGCGCGCCGGGTTCGAAACTCGAAGTGTCGCCTGTATGGGCAGAAGTCGGACCCGTGGTACATCAAGCGGCATGGGTGCCTGCCAGCAGCCAGGCATGGCCGAGAAGCATGATGGTCAGCGCCCCTGCGATCCACTGCCCGCTTCTGCCGAGCCGCCGGATGTCGTAAGTGGCCGCAAGTACGCCGCCGACTGCGCCCGCCGCAAACCCCAGAAAGTGGGCCAGGATGTCGGTCCGCACACCGCCCACGCCCGTATAGACCAGGAGTGCGATCGCGCCGAAAAGCGGGGCAAAACTCTGTCGCCAGTTGCGTCCGCGCAGATAGCCTCGCCGCCACACGAAGGTGCCGGTAAGCCCCAGAACGGCGAAGGTGGCGGTGGACGCGCCCAGGGAAACGAATGGCGGGGTTTGCAGCCAGGCGTTGACGAGGTTGGATATCGAGGCCGCCACCACCACCAGCAGCCAGCCGAGGCCGGAACCGACGTAGCGGCCGAGAAATATCCCGAACAGCGCACCGAAGAAAGAATTGCCGGCGATGTGACCGAGGTCGGCGTGCAGCGTCAGCGCGGTCACGGTTCGCCACCAGGCGCCATCCCGCACGAGTTCCGCGTTCATGACGCCGGAATCGCGCCAATCCCAGCCGAACACGGCTGCGCCTTCCAGGTTCGGCAGCAGCCAGATGACCGCCAGGTAACCCAGCACGCCGGCCCAACCGTTGTCGAACCGGGTCACTTCGGGGCGATAGGGCACAACGCGCCGGTTTTCTGCATCGTAGCGCTCCAGTTCCGCCCGGGCGGCGCTTTCCTGGGCCGGCGGCACTTCGAGGCGCCACATGCGGTTTCTGCAATCCAGACGGTGCGGTATGCGCATCGCTTCGAGCACCAGTGCCGCATCGGCAAGCACGCGCCGGTCCCTGGCGCGGCGCAGTTCGGTCCAGAATTCGTCGTTGCCGTTTTCCATCTCGAGCGCCGCGGCAGTCAACCCAGGGCCAGCCGTCGGATGAGGGCGTCGTCCCTGCTGGTGCGGCGCAGTCGCACCCACAGGCAGATGGCCACCAGCAGCATGCCGATGGTCATGCCCGTCCAGTAGCCGTACACGCCGATGGCGGGCAGCCCGAACCATCCGAGCGCCAGGATGTGGCCCACCGGCAACCCGACCAGCCAATAGCCCACGAGGGAAAAGATCATCGGCACGCGGGTGTCCTTGTAACCGCGCAGCGTGCCTTCCATGGTGGCCATGGTGTCGTCGACGATCTGGTAGAGGGCGATGAAGATCATGAGATTTGCGGCAATCCGGATCACCGCAGGATCGGTAGTGTAGACGCCGACCAGCAAATCGCGAAGCCCGATGAGGATGACGCTCACCACCAGGGCGTAGAGCAGGGACAGCTTGACTGCGGTCATCGCCACGCGCCGGGCGCCCTCGCGGTCCCCGGCGCCCACGTGGAAGCCGACGCGAATGCCCGCCGCGGAACCCAGGGCCATGGGTATGACGTAGGTCATCCAGTTGATGTTGCCGGCTATGCCGTTGGCGGCCTGAGGGCTGGTGCCGAAGGCGGTGATCAGGAATCCCATCACCGAGTAGACAGCCATTTCCATGAACACTGCAACGCCGATGGGAAGCCCGATCTTGAGAATTCGGACGATGGTTGCTGTCTCCGGACGGCGAAACTGATGGAAGAAACCGGTGGCCCGAAAGAAATGCCGCCGCGTAACCCGCGTCATGAGCAGCAGTTCGAACCACATGACGGCGGCCGTGGCCCAGCCGCAGCCTTCGCCGCCGAGTTCCGGAAACCCGAACGTACCGTAGATCAGCACGTAATTGAGCGGCAGGTTCAGCAACAGGGCGTAGAAGGCGATGGCCATGGGCGGGCGCGTATGGCCGAGCCCTTCGGAGGTGTAGCGCAGCACGATGTAGATCATGCCGGGCGGCATGCCCCAGGAGACGGCCTCGAGGTAGCTGACGGCCACCTCGACCACCGCGGGTTCGGCGCTCAGCATCGCAAAGAACGGTTCCGCGTTCTGCAGCACCGCCACGGTGACGAGGGATGCAAACAGGGCGACCCACAGCCCCTGACCGACGATGGCCCCGGATTCGCCGACGCGTTGCGCACCGGCCATCTGCGAGACGATGGGCGTGACCGCCATCGTCAACCCGGTCATCAGCATGAAAACCGGCCACAGCAGATACCCGGCCAGGGTCACCCCGGCGAGGTCTACCGAGTCGTAGTGGCCGGCCATGGCCGTGTCCACGAAACCCATGCCCATGATGCAGAACTGCGTCGCCAGCATGGGTGCGCCCAGACGCAAGAGCGCAGCGGATTCCTCGAGGAAACCGTGCTCGGTCATCCCATCGTCAGCCCTGCTGTACCCGGGTTCCGCGGGATATCAGGCGATGGCGGTAGATTTTCCATTCGCCGTCGATGCGGCGCATGTCGGATTCGTAGGTTGCCCAGAGCGTCAGAGTAGTGTCCTCTGCATCTGCCAGGTAGTGCAGCGCCTGCAGGTCCGAGCGCGTGTGGGCGATATCGCCATCCACCGTGGCGAGTTGCGGGCCCAGCATGTGCTGTGTCGGCCCGAACTGCTCGAGCGCTTCGCTGACATGGGCGACCCAGGCTTCGATGCCATGAAAGGTTTCCTCTCCGAAGCCCAGCACTTCCACGTCTTCCGCGAAACAGGACCGGTACAGGTCCATGTCCCGGTTGTCGATGCCGGCGGCATACCGCAAGTGAACGTCCTGCAAGGCGATGCGGTCGGCGGTGAGTCGATCGGACATCGGATCGTTCTCTTGTCGAGGTCAGCGGCCGGATGCAAACCGGGCGCGATTGGCGGTCAGACCCAAAACCGAACAAACGGGCGAGGCGCCGTGCCGGCGCCTCGCAGTGTTTGTCGAAAATGGGCGGGGTTCAACCGGCGGCTGCGTTGTAGCCGAGTATCGCCTTGACCTCCAGAAATTCCTCGAAGCCGTGGCTGCCCCACTCGCGGCCGTTGCCGGACTGCTTGTAGCCGCCGAACGGTGCGTTCGGGTCTACGGACGCGCCGTTCAGATGAACGTTGCCGGAACGGATGCGGCGGGCCATGGACCTGGCCCGTTCCGGGTCGCCGGCGGAGATGTAGCCGGACAACCCGTACGGGGTGTCGTTGGCGATGCGCACCGCGTCCTCGTCGTCCTCGTAACCGATCAGCGACAGAACGGGGCCGAAGATTTCCTCCCGGGCGATGGTCATGTCGTTGCTGACATGGGAGAAAACGGTGGGCTTGACGTAGTAGCCGCGGTTCAGCCCGTCGGGACGGCCCGTGCCGCCGGTCTCGAGCTTCGCGCCTTCGTCGATGCCTTTCTGGATGAGATCCTGAATCTTGTTGAACTGTACCTCGGAGACCACGGGGCCGATATTGGTGTCCGGAGCATTGGGGTCGCCGACCTTGATACCCTCGGCAGCCGATCGAGCGATGGCCGCAGCCTCGTCCATGCGCCCGTTCGGCACCAGCATGCGCGTCGGTGCATTGCAGGACTGGCCGGAGTTGGTGCACATGCCCACCATGTCCCTGGCGATGACGGCCTGGAAATCGGCATCGTCGAGAACGATGTTGGCTGACTTGCCGCCGAGTTCCTGGGTGACGCGCTTGACCGTGGGCGCCGCGTTTTTCGCCACTTCGACGCCCGCGCGGGTCGAACCGGTGAATGACATCATGTCGACATCGGGATGCGAGGACAGCGCAGCGCCAACCGTCGGGCCGTCCCCATTGACCAGATTGAATACCCCCGGCGGCACGCCGGCCTCGTCGAGAATCTCGGCAAAAAGTATGGCGTTGAACGGGGCCACTTCCGAGGGTTTCAGAACCATGGTGCAGCCCGCTGCCAGTGCCGGGGCCACCTTGCAGGCAATCTGGTTGATCGGCCAGTTCCAGGGAGTGATGAACCCGCAGACACCCGCGGGTTCCTTGACGATGTGCGACGTTCCCAGGTCTTCCTCGAATTCGTATGTCTTCAGCACGTTGAGATTGGTCATCATGTGGGCAATGCCCATGGGCGCCTGGGCGGCCTTGGCCAGGGTCATGGGTGCGCCCATTTCTTCGCTGATGGTCGCCGCGACTTCGTCGAGGCGCCCCTGATAAACGGCGACGATGCGCTCCATCATTGCAACGCGCTCTTCGCGGCTGGTCCGGGAATAGGTTTCGAACGCCGCCTTGGCGGCGGCAACCGCCCGATTGACGTCTTCCTCGTTACCGAGGGCGATATCGTCGATGGGCTCTTCGTTCGCGGGGTTGATGACTGCCAGGGTCTTCTTGCCGGCGGGCGCTACCCACTCGCCGTCGATGTAGAACTTCTGTCGATTGCTCACGGTTTCTGGTCCTCTCGTTCGCGGGTTGGATTGTCGAATCGGGTTGTCGATCCGGTCGAGTTTGCACCCGGTCACCGCAGTTTCGCCGGGTGGGGGCATCGCCCTGTCGGCATTCCGGCGTGCCTGCGCTGGGGGCGGCAAGCTTACCACCAAATCGTTCCCCGCCAAATGCGTGAATGCCCCGAAAACGGCCGTTTTCAGGGGATTTGCGCCGGCTCGAATTGCCCGATGTTCGCGCCGGCCCTGCCGGACGCCGTCAGCCCAGGTTCATGGACTGCGAAAGCACGCCGAAGCCGGAGGTGGCCGCGTGGCGCTTGGCCACCACCGCCTGGTACTCGTCGGAGTCGTACCAGCGGCGGAAGTGATCGCTGTCCTCGAACTTCAGGACGACGGTCTGCATCCCCGGGGGCGTTCCCTCGACGGTTTCCGCAGCCTCGTCGTAAACCGTCACCTCGACGCCGTGCGCCTGAATGGTCGCCCCGGCGCCGCGCTGGTATTCGCGATAGAGGTCCCGGTCTTTCACGTCGTATTGCAGAACGAAATAGGCTGCCATGGGCTACTCCTGATGGTGTTTGTCCGGTTGTCGGGAATTCGGCTGGCGGTTGCCCGGGTCACTTGGCGGGCTGGGCATCGCCTTCTCCGGAAAGTTCCGGCAAGCCCGGGTGTCCGAGAAACATCTTGCCGAGTTCGGCGTACAACGGGTGCGCTACCCAGCGATGGGTTGCGCATCCGTGGGCATCGCGCAGCTTGCGCTCGAGCGGGCAGTCCATGCGCAGGCTGGTGGTGCCGGCGGCGTTGTGCACGCTGTCGACGACGTGCATCGACACATTGGCGGCGTGGGTGCAGGCCAGTCGCGCCAGCCTGGTGGTCTCGGGGCCGGGCGTGAGGGCTCCGGCTTCCAGTTCGTCCACCACGTCGTCCATGGTTTCCATCAGGAAGGCGCGCGCCGCGCGCAGGCTCGCCTCGCCTTCGCCCATGCGGTAGTGGGCGATGGGCTTGTCTTTCAGTGTCGAGGTGGACAACAGGGGAACCTTGTTCTGGGCGATGTCGGAGAACGCATCCAGAGCGCCGCGGGCGACGCCGATGGCGACCGCGGCCTTGTTGAACGACAGGCGCAGCGCCACGGGAATGCGAAACACCGGGTTCGGGTAGTGTGCCGGCACCGAGAACAGTTCCACGGGCACCAGATGCTCCGGCACCAGGGCGCCGTCGGCGAGCACATCGTGACTGCCCGAACCGCGCAATCCTGCCATGTGCCAGGTGTCCTTGATCTGCCACTCGTTCCTGTGCAGGAACCAGGTGCGGAAAACCGGGTTGCCGGCATCGTCCATGATCGGATTGCCGTCTTCGACGATGGGCGCCACCAGGAATGCCCATTCGGCGTTGTGGCAGCCGGAAAGGAAGGTGGCCTGGCCCCAGACCCGGTAGCTGCCGTCCTGCTGCTCGACGGCGTACGATGGTTGAGTGCCCGGCCCACCGCCGCCGCACATGACGATGCGGGGGTTCTCCAGGTAGACCTCCCTGGCAATGGCGGGGTCCATGCCGCCTGCGGCTATGGCATTGATTTCGGAGCCGATCATGACGTTCCAGCCCACCGAGCCGTCGATGGCGGCGATTGCCTCGAGCACTTCGATGGTCTCCCGGACGCTTGCGTTTTCGCCGCCGAGTTCCCGGGGCAGGGTAAACCGGTAGAGTCCCTCCTGAATCAGGATGTCGGCGGTCTCTGCCGGCAGCCGCCTGACCTGCTGGGCTTCGTCGCCGCCTTCGACGATGGCATCCCGGATCCGGTGCACCCGTTGCAGCGGCGTTTCGGTGTAAAAGGTCTGTTGCGTTGCTTCGGCCATGATTGCGTCCTTGCGTCGTCTGATCAGGATAACTCGTTACCCGTGTTCAGGAAAACGGGCAATCGGATTTAACGCGCACCGGTCACCAACTTCCTGCTGCGGACGCCGATGCCCTCGGGCAAGCGCCGCGACGTCCTCGCGACGCAAGTTGGCGATGGATGCGCATCGAGGGAGTCAGAAGCCGGCGGCCATGCCTTCCTTGCGATGATCGGATCCCCCCACGTAGCCGCAATCCGTTTTCAGAATCAGTTGCGCGCCACCGAAGACGCGTTCGAGCGGTTCGTGCCTGACCCGGTGGCCACGGTCGGCCAGGCTCCGAGCGACGGCAGGATCGAACCCCGTTTCCAGGCCGACGCTGAAATCCGGGTAGACGTGCCAGCGCGGGGCATCGCTGGCGGCCTGGGGGTTCTGGTCGTGGTCGAACAGGCGCCGCACCATCTGTACGTGGCCCTGGTGCTGCATGTGGCCGCCCATGACGCCGAAACTCAGAAGCGGTGCGCCGGCGCGGGTCACGAACCCGGGGATGATGGTGTGGTACGGGCGCTTGTTCGGCCCCACCTCGTTCGGATGACCGGGGTCGAGCACGAACCCCAGGCCCCGATTCTGCATGGCGATACCGGTTCCGGGCACGACGATGCCGGAGCCGAACCCTTCGTAGTTCGACTGGATCATCGACACCATCATGCCGTCGGCATCGGCGGTGGCCAGGTAGACCGTGTCGCTACCGGTCGGCAGTGCCACCGGCGGCAGCGGAGCCGCCCGGTCGTCGATGCCGTGCGCGATTCGCTCGAGCGACGCCGCATCCAGCAGTGCCTTCGGGTCGACTTGCATGTGTGCCGGGTCGGCAAAGTGGTCGAATGCCGCCCGGATGGCGATCTTCATGGCTTCGAGTTCCCGGTGCACGCTGTCCGACGAGTCGAGCGGCGCGATGTCGAGGTGTTGCAGGATGCCGAGTGCGATCTGTGCGGCGAGGCCCTGCCCGTTCGGTGGAATCTCGTGCAGCGTCACGTCCCGGTAGTCCTGTGCCAGCGGTCGGACCCACTCGGCGCGATGACTCGCGAGGTCTGCCTTTCGCATGGCGCCGCCGGCAGCAACGGCGGCGGCTTCGATGCGCTCTGCCAGTCGGCCCCTGTAGAACGACTCGCCCCGGGTATGCGCGATTTCGATGAGCGTGGCGGCCAGGTCTGCGCGCCGGAACAGGTCGCCCGGCTGGGGCGCCGGCAGGAAATGCTCGGCAAAATCCTGGAATTCGCCGTACATCTCCTCGGCGAATCGCCAATACCAGGCGGTCTTGGGGCCGACCTGAAAGCCGTCCTGTGCATAGCCGATGGCATCCTCGAACAGTTCTTCGAAGGGCAGCTTGCCGTATCGCTCGGACAGGGCTACCCAGGCACTTACCGCGCCGGGTACGGTTACGGCGTCCCATCCCCGGTGGGGCATGGCATCGCGGTCGGCAAATCGATCGCGGGTCCAGCCTGCCGGAGACCGTCCGGAGGCGTTCAACCCCGTGAGTGCCTCCCCGTCCCAGACGATGGCGAATGCATCGCTGCCGACGCCGTTGTTGTTGGGTTCGACGACGGTCAACGCGATGGCGGTGGCGAGGGCGGCATCGACGGCATTGCCGCCCCGGCGCAGGGCTCGAATGCCAGCCTGTACGGCCAGGGGTTGAGAGCTGGCCACCAGGTTGGCGGCGCAAACCGGGGAGCGGGATGACGGATAGGGCTGCGTGTAATCGATCACGGCGTGCTCTTCCGGCCACGGTATCGTCGTGCCGGAGATGATATCAATCCGGCAGCCGAGTATTCGAGTCGAATTGCACTCTTGCTGTCCCCCGTTGTCCGCTGTTGTCTGCCCGTCCTCGTCCCGGCGCGCCGGGTTGGGAACTTTCATGGAACGCTCTTTCCAAGTGATTGATTTTATTGAATTCGTTAGCGTGGCAAACATGGCCTTCGATCCGGCACCGAGAGCAGGTATACGGTACGTGCATCCGGCGCACCAGGCGGAGGTGCTTACCGCGAAGATGGGCGCAAGCACAAGCCTCAACAGCGCCGGATACACGCACCGCACACCTGCTCTCTCCCAAGGGTCATCAGGTGTTCCTTGCGCGTCCTCGTCCCGGCGCGCCGGGGTGGCAACTTTCCTGTAGCATCTGCACGTCGGCGCTGGGTGCAACGGGACGAGGGAACGGGCAATGGCGGGTGCGGTACACGAGCAATGGTCTTCGCGGCTGAGTTTTCTGCTGGCTTCGGTCGGCTTCGCCGTGGGGCTCGGCAATATCTGGCGGTTTCCCTACATCACCGGCGAGAACGGCGGCGCCGCCTTCGTGATCGTTTATCTGGTCTGCGCCTTCGCCATCGGCGTGCCGATACTCATCGCCGAACTCATGATCGGCCGGCGTGGCGGCATGAGCCCGCCCGGTTCGATGCGTGCCCTGGCGCGGGATGCGGGAATATCGAGGCATTGGCAATGGGCGGGCGGCATGAACCTGGTGGCTGCCTTCCTGATCGAGGTGGTCTACTGCGTGATCGCCGGCTGGGTGCTGCTGTATCTCTACAAGGCCGTGTTCACGGGGTTTGCGGGGATGGACGCCGCTGCGGCCAAGCAGGGCTTCGCGGCGGTGCTGGTCGATATACCCGGGCTCGTTTTCTGGACTTTCCTGGGGCTTGCGATCACGGGTGTCATTATCTACGCGGGGGTACGCTCGGGGATCGAGCGAGCCGTGCGCGTCCTGATGCCCACGCTGTTCGTGCTGCTCGTGGGGCTCGCGGTCTACAACGTCTTCGCCGGCGGATTCGGAGCGGCGCTCACGTACCTGTTCTCGCCGGACTTCAGCAAGGTCGACGGTCCGATGGTCCTGGCCGCGGTGGGCCAGGCGTTCTTCTCCATCGGCGTCGCCATGGCGGGGATGATGACCTTTGGGGCCTATCTGCCCAAAAACGTCTCCATCCCCGGCAGCGCGCTGGTGATTGTCGCCGCGGACACCCTGGTGGCCCTGGTGGCGGGTCTCGTCATCTTTCCGGTGGTGTTCAATTTCGGCCTGGACCCGGCCGGCGGTGTCGGCCTTATCTTCGAGACCCTGCCGGTGGCGTTTGCGCAGATGCCGGGCGGTCACCTGGTGAGCGTGCTGTTCTTCCTGCTGCTGACGGTCGCAGCAATCACCTCCATGGTCGGGTTGATCGAACCCATGACCGCCTGGATGGAAGAGCACCAGGGGTTTGCCCGGCACAGGAGCGCACTCCTGGTTCTCTGCGGCGTTGCCGTGCTCAGCCTGATCAGTGTGCTGTCGTACAACGTCTGGAGTGAAATTCAGGTGTTCGGCCGTGACCTGAATGCGGTATTCGATTACGTGCCCAACCAGATTCTGTTGCCTGTCGGCGGCCTGTTGATCGCGGTGTTCGCCGGCTGGTTCGTCAAGACCGCTTCGGCGCGTGACGAACTCGGCATGGCCAGCGAATCGCTGTTCGCCGTCTGGCGGCTGCTGGTCCGCTATCTGGCGCCTGCAGCCGTGTTGCTGATCTTCGTTTTCGGCATCACCGGCTAGTCCGCATCCATCACCATCTCGCTGCTGTGGACGCCGATGCACTCGCGCAAGCGCGGCCGTGCTCGCGACGGCCGCCAGGGCGCCCTGTCGTCGGAGTATCCGGCTACCGATTCTGATAGACTGCGCGCGATGGCCGAAGAGAAGGAGAGTGCGGTGTCCCGCCCTGCAGCGGATACCGACATCCCGCTGGCGCGATCGCTACGCGGCAAGTTCGTCTTGTTGCTGGCGGCGTTGATCGCGCTTACCGCGACGGTGCTGACCCTCGTCAATTACTTCCATGTGCGCCAATTGCTCTCCTCCAGTGTTCAGCAGCAGCTGACGCTTCGCGCTGAGGGGATCAGCGAAGTCCTCCTCAGCCACGTCCGGCAGCGCAGCGACAGCATCCGCATCGTGGCGAGCGGAACCCGATTGCGTGAGTTGCTCGAAACGAGGCTCGATGGGCAGATCGAGGAAGCGTCGTTTCGGGCTGCGACGACGCGGATTCTGCTCGATGCGCAACAAAGTGCCGAAGGCCTCCTGAATACCCGCGTCACGGACCCCGCCGGGGTAGTGGTAACCGCGACCGACGTCACCCAACTCGGCGCCGACCTCTCCGCCAGCCGCGCCTATCTCGACGGCATGGAAGAACCCACCCTGGGGCTGCCGATACCCGTGGCGGGCGAATTCCGCGCCATGCTTTCGGCCCCGATTCAAAGCCGCCAGGGCCGCTTTCTGGGCGTGGTGCTGGTGGAAGTGGATGCCCAGCCGGAACTGGATATTCTCGCTGCGCTGCCCAGCGGATTCCGCAGTGCGGAAGTGCGGCTCGGCGCCTGGAACGCGGCGGGGGCCGATGAGGATCGCATCCGATACCTGTTTCCGGTCGGCCCGGTGGACTCCCTGTCCGTCGAGGCGTCGGGGGATGCAGCCATGCGCGCCGCCCTGAGCGGCGAAACCGGGTTTGCCGAGACCACCGACTACCTCGGGCGCGAGGTGCTCTCGGTGCACATGCCCATCGGCTACGGGGGCTGGGGGATGGTGGCTCAGGTCGCGGCGGAAGAAGCCTATGCCCCGATCGGCCGTGTCGGCGTCGTGGCGCTGGTGGTGGCGATCGTGTTCTTTCTGGCGGCTGCACTGATCGGCGGGCGGATCGCCGCGGTCTTCACGCGCCCGGTATTGCGGCTCGCCAAGGTGGCCCGGGCCATCGAAGGCGGCGACACGAGCGTGCAGGCGCGCATCGCCACCCGTGACGAATTGGGGCTGCTCGGCAATGCCTTCAATACCATGACCTCGTCGCTGGCCCAGCATCAGAATCACCTCGAGGAACGGGTCAGGGAACGCACCCTGCAACTCGAAGAATCCCGCGATCAGCTGGCGGAACTGTGCCGGGTGCTGGACAACCATGCCGAGACCATGGAACTCGATCTGAAACGCGCCGAGGTCATTCAGCGTTCGCTGCTGCCGGGAGCGCCGCCGGAGATCGCCGGTTTCTGCGTCCACACCCTGTACCGGCCGGGTCACAATGTCGGCGGTGACCTGTTCGATATCGTCAAGATCGACAAGCGCTATCTGGTGCTGGTTATTGCCGATGCATCCGGCCACGGCGTGAGTGCGGCCATGCTGTCCGTACTGTTCAAGCACCGCCTGTCCTTCACCAACCGGCGCGGTCGGCCGCTGCGTCCTTCGGAAGCCCTGCAACAGGTTAATCGCGCACTGCTCGCGGGCCCGACGACGCCCGGAATGTTCGTAACCTGCATCTACTGTCTGCTCGACACGAAGAAAAGACGGGCAACGATCGCCTCGGCCGGCCACAGCCCTGCCATTCTGGTGGGGCGGTTCGGCAGCGTCGACCGGATCGAGCACACCGGGCCGGCGCTGGGCTTGTATCGGGACGCGGTGTTTGCCGAAAGTGAAACGCCCCTCGGGGAACAGGATCGGCTGCTTTTCTATACCGACGGCATTTTCGACATCGGCGGCGAGGACAAACCGAGCGTTGGCTCCATCGCCAGGACATTGATCGGTCAAGACGATGGCGAGCACGTGCTGGACGAACTGTTCATCGAACTCTCCCACGGGCATGAACGCGAAGACCGGGACGACGTGACCATGCTGCTGCTGGAAGGTCATGCCGGCGAGAGCCACTTCGGCAGCGACGACGATGTTCCCGAACTGGAGATCGACCCGCCCGCGGACGCACCGAGCCTCACCTGGGCGGAAACGGACACGGGCCGGTTCGTCTGCCTGAAGGGCCGGGTGACCTGGACCTACGCCGAGGCGCTGATACTGGGCGGACGCGCGGCGTTCGATGCCGGCAAGCTGCTGATCGTCGACCTGGCCGAGTGCGAGTACCTCGACAGCGCCCTGCTGGGCACCCTGCACGAACTCGTTCAGGAGGCCGAGGAAAATGCCGGCGGCGTCCGCATACAGGGCGCGAGCGCTGCCTTGCTCGAGGCCTTCCGGGAACTCAGCATGGATGTGGTTCTGAAGCATATCTCGGAACAGTCGCTGCCGGTCCCGGACAACCGGGAAACTCTCGATTTGCCGGATGCCGATCCGAGGGGCCAGAAGATGCGGTTGCTCAAGGCCCACGAAGTGCTCGCGGCGCTGAGCGGCGAGAACGAAGCCGAGTTCGGCGGCGTCGTCGAAGCGATGCGCAAGGACATGGGAATGGGTTGACGGCGGCCGGTTGCCGCCAGCTCTGCTACATCTGGAACTCGGGCAGCTTGACGACGAGCCCGTCGATGGCGTCGGTCACGTCGATCTGGCAGGAGAGCCTGGAGTTGGGTTCCCGTTCCGGATTGAGGTCGAGCATCGATTCCTCCATGTCGTGTGGTCGGCCGACAGTTTCCATCCACTCGTCCGCAACGATGACATGGCAGGTCGCACAGGAACATTCGCCCCCGCAGTCTGCATCGATACCCGGCACGCCGTTCTCTATGGCGGTGCGCATGACCGTCGAGCCCGTTTCGCCCGCGACGACATGCTCCGTGCCGTCGAATTCGACATAGGTGATGGTGGGCATTGCTGAGCGCGCTCCTTCGTCGGGGGTATCGGAAGGGGGCGTATCATACCGGAGCTTTACGGTGCGTCCAGCGCCTGCATGGGCGTTCCGCTCGAATCCGGTTGTATGTTAGTGTCCGGTCCCACAGGTTTCTTGCAATTCAGGGATCGCTCGGCGCGCCGTATGCACGTATCCTGCTCCGGCTTTCGGCGACCGGTTCGACGGAATGGTTCCCCAGGTCAACACATCGAATAAAGTCGATTACTCGGAAATCTGTACCATGAAAATCTCCAGCCCCGACCCGTCACCAACTTTCGTCGCGAGGCCGTCGAGGTGCCGTCCTGCGCCCTGCCGTTCAGGGGCGTCCGCTTGACCGCGCAGGCAAGGGATCAGGCAAGGGATGCCGCAATCGTCGGCATTCACGAATACCCGTCCCGGGACGTCGAGGGCAGCGTCAGTCCGTTGCAGATCAAGGCCGAAAGCGCTGCGCGGGCCCTCGAGGACGCAGGCCTCGGCTGGGGTGATATCGATGCCGTCTACGATGCCGGTGAAGGCGGCGGCATGGCCGGCCTCAGCATCGCCGAGCATTTCGGCATCAGGCCCCGGGTCATCGACACCACGAACGTCGGCGGCGCCTCCTACGAATTTCACGCGGCCCACGCAAAACGGGACATTGCCGCCGGCAAGGCCAACGTTGGGCTTCTGACGTATGGCTCCACGGCGCACAGCAACGCCAACGCCATCGGTGTTGGCGGGCGCGGCGGCGCGATCGGGCATCCCGCGGACAACATGGATCGATTCGCCGGCATGACCCTGGTCGCCAACTACGCCATGGTGGCGCAGCGTCACATGCACGACTACGGCACTACCCATGAACAGCTCGCCGAAATTCCGGTGGCGACCCGCTATCACGCCATGCGCAATCCGCAAGCGGTCCAGGCCATGAAAGACCTGGAGTTTCTCGACATTCGCGAGACCGGCATCGAGGACGTGGTCAACTCCCGAATGATCGCCGACCCGCTGCACCTCCTGGATTGCTGCATGATTTCCGACGGCGGCGGTGCGGTGGTAATCGCCGCTCCCGAGGTGGCGAGCAACTGCCGGAAGCCGCCGGTCTGGCTGCTCGGCACCGGGGAAGCGACCCGCTACCCGGAAAACGGCGGTGACATCACCGCCAGCGCCGCCGTGCAGTCGGGCCCCGACGCCTTCGGCGAGGCCGGCGTGACTCCTCGGGAGATCGATGTGGCCATGATCTACGACTCCTTCAGCATCACGGTGTTGACGATCCTGGAAGACCTGGGGTTTTGTCCCAAGGGCGAGGGCGGCCGCTGGATCGAGGGCGGCCGATTGCGCTTCGACCGGCCGGCGGACGGTCCGGCGCTGAATACCGATGGCGGCGGGCTTTCGTCGAATCACCCGGGCATGCGCGGCATCTTTCTGCTGATCGAGGCGGCGCGGCAATTGCGGGGCGAGTCCTGTTCCCAGGTAGAGGGCGCAGCGCTTGCCGTGGCGCACGGCAACGGCGGCATGCTCGGCAGCCGGCATTGCGCCGGAACCGTCGTGCTGGGGAGGGATTGAGCATGAACACGCCAGGGCGCCCGCTGCCGAGCCTCGACGAGGCCGATTCCCGAGCCTTCTGGGTCGCAACCCGGAACAAGGCGCTCACCTACCAGCAATGCCGCGACTGCGGCAATGTGGTCTTCTATCCGCGGGGGCACTGTACCGCCTGCCTGGGCAACGACCTCGCCTGGAAACGATCTGCCGGGTTCGGCACCGTCTACACCTACAGCGTCGTGCGCCAGAGCTATCACCCGTTCTTCCGCACGCTGGTGCCTTACGCAGTGGCCTGGGTCGACCTGGACGAAGGCCCGAGGCTCGTCTCCAACATCGTCGGGGTGGAGGACCCGCAGGAGGACGTGAAAATCGGCATGCGTGTGCGCGTCCGCTGGGAAGAACACGACGACCTCTGCCTGCCGCTCTTCGAGCCGGCCGACTGAGATTCCACGTCATTCATCGAACAGCACAGGAGGGGGTATTCGATGAAAGATTTCACCCCGGCGCGCGGGAC
Source organism: Candidatus Azophilus sp. (assembly GCA_965221465.1). Lineage (GTDB taxonomy): Bacteria > Pseudomonadota > Gammaproteobacteria > Pseudomonadales > Azotimanducaceae > Azophilus. The sequence goes on along the minus strand of OZ244892.1, from coordinate 1,589,403 downwards.
CGCGGACGTGAAAGCAACAAAGGCCCGCTGGGAGAGAACCGGTGTGCGGTGCGTGTATGCGGCGCTGTTAAGGCTCGCTCTTGCGCCTATCGTAGCCGTAAGCGCCGCCGCCTGGTGCGCCGCATGCACGTACCGCATGCCGGTTCTCGGTGCCGGATCGAAGGTAAGGTTTCCTTGGTTCGCGAATTCAATGAAATCAATCACTTGGAAGGTATTTTCATGATGGTTACGACTGCGGCGCCTGGTTCCGATAGTGATCTTCCATTTGTTTGCCGGCGGGCCTTCGAGCGCAACCTGGCTGTTGTCGGGCTGCTGGCGTTGCTGAACGGGTGTTCCGAACCGTCGGGCCAGGGGGGTGAGGCCGTGTCCCCATTGTCGGAAGCCCCGGTCGATTCCCCGCAGTCTCGCGTCACGGAGATTCAACAGGCAACGGCCGACATCGACGGTGCGCGAATCGCGAAGGGCGAACCGGGCAACTGGCTCAGCACCGGGCGTACCTACGACGAGCAGCGGCACAGCCCCCTCGATGCGATCAATCGGGAAACGGTGGGCGAACTGGGCCTCGCCTGGTACTGGGACACCGGCACGAAACGCGGGCTCGAGGCGACCCCCATCGTCGTCGACGGCGTGATGTTCAGCACCGGCACCTGGTCGGTGGTCTGGGCACACGATGCGAAAACCGGTGAGTTGCTGTGGGAATACGACCCGCAGGTGCCGCGCGCCTGGGGGCGATACGCCTGCTGCGATGTGGTCAACCGCGGTGTGGCAGCCTGGAAGGGCAGGATCTACGTCGGCACCCTCGACGGACGCCTGGTTGCACTGGATGCGGGCACCGGCGAACCCGTCTGGGATGTGGAAACCACGCCGCGCGACCGGGCATACACCATCACCGGCGCGCCCCGGATCGTCAGCGACAAGGTCATCATCGGCAACGGCGGCGCGGAATACGGCGTTCGCGGCTACATCACCGCCTACGATGCTGCTACCGGCGAGCGATTGTGGCGTTTCCATACCGTGCCGGGCAATCCCGCCGACGGTTTCGAGACCGAAGACATGGAACTGGCGGCCGCCACCTGGCAGGGCGGCAGGTGGTGGGAAGTCGGCGGCGGCGGCACGGTCTGGGACTCCATGGCTTACGATCCCGACCTGAACCTGCTGTATATCGGTACCGGCAACGGCTCGCCCTGGAACCGGTACATTCGCAGCCCGGGCGGCGGGGACAACTTGTACCTGTCCTCCATCGTAGCCATCGACCCCGATACGGGCCGGCGGGCATGGCACTATCAGACGACCCCCGGCGACACCTGGGACTACACCGCCGTACAGCACATGATCCTGGCCGACATCGAGATTGCCGGCCGCATGCGCCAGGTGATCATGCAGGCGCCCAAGAACGGCTTCTTCTACGTTATCGACCGCACCAACGGCGAGTTCATCTCGGCGGAAGCCTACGTGCCCGTGACCTGGGCGACCCATGTGGACCCGGAAACCGGGCGCCCGGTGGAAAACCCCGAGGCACACTATGCCAACGAAACAAAGCGCGTTCGGCCCGGCCCGCTGGGCGGGCACAACTGGCATCCCATGACCTACCATCCGGGGACCGGCCTGGTCTATATCCCCGCTCTCGACATGCGTTTCGACTATGCCCAGGACAACGCCTTCAAGTACGCCCCCGAGGCCTGGAACACCGGGGTCGACTTCCGCCTCTCCGCACCGCCGCCCACCGCGGAGGAGAATATCGCCAACCTGCAGGACATCCGCGGCTTCCTCGCGGCCTGGGACCCGGTGAGCCAGCAGGAAGTGTGGCGAGTCCAGCACGCCACCGCGTGGAACGGCGGCCTCTTGTCCACGGCCGGCAATCTGGTCTTTCAAGGCCGGGCAGACGGCCGGTTTGCCGCCTATGCCGCGGATTCGGGAGAACTCCTTTGGGAAAGCCCGACCCATGTCGGCATCATTGCAGCGCCCGTGAGCTACAGCGTCGACGGGGAACAGTACATCAGTGTCGTTGCCGGTTGGGGCGGAGCCTACGGCGTCGCGACCGGCGCACCCCGCCACCGGGACAACGTGTTGAGCGAGGGGCGGATTCTGACCTACAAGCTGGGCGGGAATGTCGAGTTGCCGCAGCCCGACGTGACCTACATCGGCGTGCCCACGCCACCGCCAATGGACTACACGCAGGAACAGGTACGGCGCGGCCAGGACGCCTTTCACGTCTACTGTGCGTCCTGCCATGGCCCGGGCGTGGGGACCTCGGGGACGATACGCAGCCTGCTGTACGCGAGTGAAGCAACCCACGACATCTGGAACGCCATCGTCCTCGACGGCGCCTATACGCAGATGGGCATGCCGGAGTTCAGCCATGTGCTCGATGCCCGGGGTGCGCAGGATATCCGCGCCTATGTCGTCGACCGGGCCAATGGGGTCATTGCATTCTGCGAGTCGTCCTACCGCGAGGAGTATCCGGAGTTGCTGGAGACTGCCTGCGAGATACCGCAGGTGGCCGGCGATTAGCCCGCGCTGCCGGGCTTCGATTCCGTTCAGCCGGAAGGCAGGCCCACTCTGGCAGTGCCGAATACCCGGGTTTCGCCCGCATCGTTGGTGACGGTGATGTCGATCTCGACCTCGCCGGCATCGTCGTCGATGTCCGTCACCACGCCGTTGATGTGGCAGGGGTCGTCGACGAGGAGCGGTGCCCGGAACACCGTGTCGAGGCGTTGCAGCGCGGCATCGGGCGCCCAGCGATGGATCATCGCGGCGAGGAAACCCTGGCTCATGACGCCGGGGACGAGCGCGCCGGGCAGGCCCTCCCGACGGGCCGCTTCATGGTCGGTAAAGCGGGGGCCGGTCCAGTGCGCGGCGCCGACAAATGCCCTGACGTTGTTCATGGATGTATCGGGGTCGAATGCGGGCAGTTCTTCGCCGAATTCCACATCCTCAATATTGGTTGGCATCGGTCCTCCAAACGATCGAGCAATGGACCCGATCCACTGATAGCGAGCGGCCGGGGCCGCTGGTCGAGAATTCACCGTGCATCGCGGCAACCTGCCGGTCGAATGGTCAGTCCTCGTCCGAATCTGCGCGTTGCGCCGCCGGCTTCTCACGTATGACGGTGCTGATATCCGCGTGCGCGAGGCGTTCTCCTTCCGGCCCGGTCACTTCCATCCGTTTCACGAAGAACACCATGCGGCCGGACCGGCCTGTCTTGGCGTATATGTCGTGCATGTGCGTTCTGCCCGTGAGCCGCATTCCGGGCCGAATGGGCCCGAACGCTCTGACGGCGCGGCCGGCGTCCATGCCGAGCCCGGCGATCTTCGGAAACCCGGTCGGCAGATAGTTATGCGGCTGCAGGGTTGCCGCCATGGTCGGCGGAGCCTGGAAATCCGGATGGGCCGGGTCGGTGAAGCGGGGGGTGATTTCCCCGCAACTTGCCGAGTACTGCGCGATGTCCTCGGCCGTGAGTGTGTAGTGTTGCTCGTCGAAATCCCGGTTCAGGAATTCGGCGCGCAATGCTTCGATGTCCAGCGGTTCGCTCATGCGTTGCTCCCTTCGTTCTTCGACGGTTGCGGCCCCGGTCGCGGACTCAGCCGCAGCGCTTCGAAATCTTCGCTCCGCAATGCCTCGGCGAGCTCGTCCGCACTGGTCACCCTGGCGGGAAACCGGGTGGCGCAGCGGCCGATGTGGCTGACGATGTGCGCATCGCTGCCGCCGATGCCGAGATAACCGAGCTCCCGGGTCATCCGCTGCGCGAGGTCGTCTTCCCTGCCGCGGCTGCCGCCGTTGAGGATTTCCACGATCCGCACACCCGCCGGAACGCCATATTCATCGATGTGCGCGAACATGCCCACGCGCTTGCGACCCGGGTGGCAAGGCACCGGGACGGCCCCGTGGCGCTCGGATTCCTCGATGACCCGGGCGAGGGGCAGATTGATGTCGGCGAAATCGAAGGCCCGGGTCAGCGCTTCGGTGACCCCGAAGATGAGCACATGGCCGTATTCGGTTTCGACTTCGCTGCCCTTGAGAATCGTGAGCCCGTGTTTTCGGGCGATTCCGGAATAATCGGATGCCTGGTCGTACTGGCGGTGCTCGGTCAGCACGAAGCCGTCCACCGGGATGTCCCGGCTGCGGATCCACCGGCAGTAGTTGGGCACCTTGGCGCGCCCGTCGTCGGACTGTACCGAGTGGGTATGCAAATCGAGGATCACGAAACCTCCCTCTGTTCGAGAAGACGCTGCCATTGGGCATCGAGTTGGCGGTGAAGATCGTCGAGCCCACCGGAGTTTTCGATGACCACGTCAGCCCGGGCGGCGCGTTCCTCGTTGGAAAACTGGGACGCGATGCGCTTGCGCACGGCCGCTTCGTCGAGACCGTCGCGGGCCATGGTGCGCCGAACCGCGATCTCGGGGTCGGCGACGACTACCCATATCTCGTTCAGCCCCTGTAGCCAGCCGGCCTCGAAGAGTACCGCCGCCTCCATGACGGCAATGCCGCCGGGCGGGGACGCTGCAATCTGCGCTTGTGCCAGGCGTCCGATCTCCGGCCAGACGATGTCGGTGAGCTGTTTCATTGCGGCGGGTTTGTCGAATACCTTCTCGCCGAGTGCCCGGCGGTCGATGCGGCCGTCCTCGCCCACCACCTCCGGGCCGAATGTCTGCCTGACGGCATCGAAGGAGGGCATGTCGGGGTCGTAAGCACGATGCCCGAGCCGGTCGCAGTCGACGACGGTGGCTCCGAGGCTGCCGAGATACCGGGCCGCAGTGGACTTGCCGGAGGCAATGCCGCCGGTCAGCCCGACAACCGTGGAGCCGGTATTCATGAACAGGTGCGACCGGGCGTCTTCAAATCGGGGAACCCTTGGGAAACGTCGGTTCGCGTTTCTCCACCAGGGCGTCCAGGCCTTCCCGCCCTTCGGGGCCCAGGAAACCAAGCATCTCCAGCGCAGTCGACGTGTCGTAGGTCGGCCCCGCCATGCGCAGCCAGTTGTTCAATGCATATTTCGTCCAGCGAATGGCGTTCGGCGCGCCGTTTGCGAGCTTGTGCGCCACCTCCATGGTCCGGCTGTCGAGTTCGCCGTCGTCCACACACAGCGAGATCAGCCCGATGCGTTCCGCTTCCTCGGCGGAGAGCCGGTCGCAGGTCATGAGGTAGTACTTGGCCTTGGCCATGCCGCAGAGCAGGGGCCAGACGATGGCGGCGTGATCGCCCGCGGCAACGCCGAGGCGGGTATGGCCGTCGGTGACGTAGGCGGACCGGGCGGCGATGGAGATATCGCAGAGCAACGCCGCGACCAGCCCGGCGCCGACCGCGACGCCGTTGATGGATGAAATGGTGGGCTTGCCGCAGTTGATGATGTTGTAGACCAGATCTCGGGCTTCCTTCCAGGTGGTGATCAGCGCGTTGTAGTCGGTGATGTTGGTCTCGACCATCTCGAAGTCGCCACCGGCGGAGAAGGCCCGGCCTTCGCCGGTGAGGATGACGCAATCGATCTCGCAGTCGTCGTCGATTTCGCGCCAGACGTAGGTCAGTTCCCGGTGGCCGATGGCATCGAGGGCGTTCAGACGCTCGGGCCTGGACAGCGTAATGCGCAGAATCCGTTCGGTCGGATAGTCGAACTTCAGGCGTTGATAGCCCTGATAGCGCTCTGTCATTGCCGCTCTCCGAATTCGTTTGCCGGCATCCGGGGGCACGCTCGGAGTGAGGTGCCATGCTCTGCGCCGGCTCGGTGAACGGCGCAATGTATCCAAGGTTGGTGCCGTGTTGCAACGAATCCGGCGATGCAGACCGGCAGAGGTCGAATCCATCGACCCTGCCTGCATCCCTCACCAACTTTCGCCGCGAGGGCGTCGAGGCGAAAGCCGGTGACGGATGCTTGCCAGGGCCAGAGCATCGACGGGATTTGGGTTAGCATGGCCATGGCTCAGCCCACACCGATGGCGTGCAACATGAAAACCATGCAGATGACGATGGAAAACGAGCCCGTCGACGCGATTGACGATCGCGTTCGACGTCCGGAAACAACGCGTTCGGCGTTCGCCCGCAGGGCGTGACGGGGCGGTGCGGTTCACACTCGACTTGCGATGAACCGGCCGGGATTCGGAATCTGGGCTGCGGCCTGGCTGCTGTGGGGTTGCAGCGGCGCACCGGATTCCGAAGAAGGTCAGGCGCCGGTTGCGGGCGAAGCGGAATACGTGGGTTCCGCGGCCTGTGCGGGGTGTCATGGAAAGGCGTACGAAGACTGGCTCGGATCCCATCACCAGTTGGCCATGCAGCCTGCCAGCGGTGCGAGCGTGGCTGCCGACTTCGAGGGCTCGTCCTTCGCCCACGGTGGGGAAACGACGGTTTTCGGCCGCCGCGATGGCCGGTTCGTCGTCAGTACCGCCGGCCCGGAGGGAGACGTCGATGAATTCGACGTGCAGTATGCATTTGGCGTCGAGCCCTTGCAGCAGTACCTGCTGGAAGGGGAAGGGGGCCGTCTGCAGGCGCTCGGGGTAGCCTGGGATACGGCCGCCGAACGCTGGTTTCACCTGCAGCCGGTCGATGGGGCACGACACGGGGACCCGTTGCACTGGAGCGGCCCGGCCTACACCTGGAACTTCATGTGCGCGGACTGCCACTCCACCGGGGTCAGGAAGGGGTACGACCCGGCGGAAAACGCCTACCGCACGGAGTTCGCCGAAGTTTCGGTCGGCTGCGAAGCCTGTCACGGCCCAGGGTCGCTGCACGTCGCCTGGGCCGGTCAGCGCGGTCATGACGAATCCGGTGGAAACCGGGAAGGCGGAGCCATCGTCGGTCTCCGCACTCAAAGCGAGCAGATCGATAGCTGCGCACCCTGTCACAGCCGGCGCGCACAACTTGCCGACGGCTATACTCCCGACCGCCCGTTCCTGGACTTCTACCTGCCGTCGTTGCTGGAAGCCGGCCTCTACGAAGCCGACGGGCAGATCGAAGACGAGGTATACGTCTACGGATCGTTCCTTCAGAGCCGGATGTTCGCGCGCGGCGTCACGTGCGGGGATTGCCACCAGCCCCACTCCGCGCAGCTTGTCGTGAGCGGCGACGCGCTCTGCACGCGTTGCCACAACGAGGCGGGCAACCCGGATTTCCCGACGCTGCCGCTCGCCGACTACGACTCTCGCGATCACCACCTGCATGTTGCCGGCAGTGAGGGGTCGCAGTGCGTTTCGTGTCACATGCCGGAACGCACCTACATGGTGCTCGACGACCGGCGGGACCATGGTTTTCGCATACCGAGGCCCGATCTGACCGTAACGCCGGGCATTCGCAATGCCTGCAACGGCTGTCACGACGATCAGACGGCCGGGTGGGCTCGCGATGTGCTCGCGGCCCGATTCGGGCCGACGGACGAGCCCCATTTCGCTTCCGTGATTGCGGCAGCACGGCTCGGCCGGCCGGGGATCGGGGGGGCGCTCGCCGCGCTGGCGGCAAACCGGAATCAGGCCGCCATCGTCCGCGCCAGCGCATTCGCGCTGATGGAATCCTACGACGACGGCGAAACGGCCCTTGCGCTCGAGCAGGGATTGCGCGATTCGGACGCGTTGGTGCGCATCGGCGCTTTGCGCGGCGCCGCACGGTTTCCGCCGGAACGCCTCTGGCGGGGGGCTCGGCACCTGCTCGACGACAGCTATCTTGCGGTGCGGAGCGAAGCGGCCCGGGTGCTGTCGGCTGCGCATTCGACCCTACCGGACAGCGAGCGTTTCCCTCTTCGCGAGGCATTGGACGAGTACCTGGCCACCCAGCGATTCAATGCGGACCGGCCGGAGGCCCATACAAACTTGGCGACCGTTTTCCGGGCGCTCGGAAACCCGGAGGGCGCCGAGACGGCTCTTGCAGCAGCCCTGCGCCTCTCTCCGAACTGGGTGCCGGCGCTCGTCAACCTGGCGGATCTCTATCGCGCCACGAATCGCGACGAAGCCGGGGGCGAATTGCTGGAGCGCGCATCGGCGCTCGCGCCCGGCTCCGCCGAAGTCAAGCTGGCCCGGGCGCTGTGGCTGGTCAGGCAGGGGCGCCATCCCGATGCAATGCCATTGCTTGCGCAGGCCGTGGAACTGGCGCCGGACGATCCGCACCTGGCCTACGTGCATGCGGTGGCGCTGCATTCGCGGGGCGAGTCGGAGCAGGCCATCGCCGTTCTGGATCGGGCGCTGGAACGCCGCCCCGGCGATCGAAATCTGCTGCGCGCTGCTGCGGCAATTGCTCGGGACATTGGCGATGACGCCAGGTTTCGCCACTACGCCGAGCGCCTTTGATATGCGGTTGTTGGCGGGATGCGCCTGTTATCGTGCCGGCCCGGTCCAGATCGGTGAAGACCAGGCCCGGTCCTGGATGGTGGCGTGCATGTCGGGATTGGGCGCGACGCCCGCACGGATTGCGTCCCAGGTAGACCAGCGGCACTTGGGATTCTCCAGAACACGAACGTAGTAAAAGGCGCGTTGTCCGGGTCGGAAGCCCGGGTCATTCCAGACGGCGGCGAGTTCGGCCGCGCCCGTCTCTCTACTGACGTTACAGGTGGACAGGTCGACCGTGGCGCCGTTGTCGGAACAGCGGTGGGTGTCGATGTCCAACTGCCCGCCGTCGGAGCAGGCAACGTCGTAGACCTGCTCCCTGGTTTCATCGCCCTCGATCCAGCCCTTGACGACCTGCAGGCGTTGCAGCGGCACGGTCTCGGGGTCACGCATCGCCCAGACGAAAAACCCGGGCGCGGAACCGTCGCCCGGCGGCAGGTCGGCGCCCATCGGCACGCCGGATTCATAGGCGGCGGCAATCGGGTCGTCCGCGTCCAGCAGCGATTCGTCGATACCGGTTCCGGCGAAAAACCGGACCCGGATGCGAGGCCCGCTGGTGGCGAAGGTCTCCTTGCGGCGAAACGCAGCGAAGATGGCGTCGCGGGTGTTCGACTCCGCCCAGGCTCCGGCAAGGCCTGAAGCGCCCCAGGTGCGGCCGTCTGTCGGGGCGGGGTCGCGTACGGCCCGAGCCGGGTCGGCCGGCAGCACCGAACCGCGCTGTTGCGGCGTGGCATCCAGCAACCCGAGCTTGCCGACGTAATTCTCTTCGCGGAACGAGCCGCCCGCGTTGTGGGTATCGGACGAACCGATCAGGCCGAACCGAAACGGATTCGATCCCCGGTCGTTCTCGATGGCCAGGCCCCGCAGCCAGGCGTTGCGCACATAGCTCCCGGCGGCTCGGCTGGGCAACGGCGACCTGGCCCGCTGATCGGAAATGCCGAAATCGGCCCATTCGTCGTTGGGCGAGAGCAGGGGATGGGTATCGGAGGTTCCCTTGACCTGGGTGACCTCCACCAGCGGTTCGTTGCGCATGCGCTGATTGGCGTAGATGGCGTCGATGGGCCTGCCCGCCCGGTCGTTGGGTTCGAACATCATGCCATTGGACCGGTTGGGGTTGTGAGGGATGGCCAGCGACTCGATGCCGAGCGCCCGCAAGCCGTCCATCCAGTCCCACAGGTCCTCGGGATTGAGGGAATCGACGGCGCCGAAGGGCAGGTCGGGGGCGTTGCTGCCGCGGAAGATCACGTTGCGGTGCAGGTTGGCGCCTTCGGGGCCCGATGCCGTGTACTCGTAACCGATAAAGGTGGTGAACACACCGGGCTCGTTGTGCCGTTCGGCGGTTTCGACGATGTCCCGCCATGCATCCCGGACGATGTCGAGGTCCAGCAATTCCGCGCCTTCGTCGGAACCGAGCATGGCCGGCACGACATCCAGGAAATACGAGAGCCGTTCGTCGGGGTTTTTGGCGTCGCGCAGGGCCATTGCCAGCGGATGAGCCCCCACGTTCGAAGCGGGGTCCGCCATGGCCGCCATGATGCCCAGGTAGGAGGCGTGGTCGGTGACGGCCTGGAAGTCGAGGGGCGCCGAAAGCTGCATCTCGAAGCCGGCGGGGTGGGCGAGCGGTTCACCCCTGGCATACCGGTAGGCGTCGTCAGGGGTCGCCCGCGTCCCGAATATGAAGGCATCCAGCGAATGCAGCGAGTGCACGTGCAGGTCACCAAACCAGGCGCTGCGGTTCGGATTCGCGTCGATGGCCGGGGCTTGCTGCCCGACAGCGACCTGCGTGCCGGGCGATTCCCCGTCCGTCCGCTCACCCGACGGTGCACAACCCCCCAGTCCACAGAGCGCGCCGAGTGTCGCGAGCATCCCGACAAACAATCTCTTTCTCACGCGAGTTCCGAACCCGGCGCGCCGGGACGAAGACGCGCAAGAAACACCAGTCATACGCTGGGAGAGAGCCGGTGTGCGGTGGGTGTATCCGGCTCGCCGAATGGCGCTGTTGGGGCTTTTCTGTTTGATCTCCCCACGTGGACCCCGGTCAAGCTCGACCTCGGTAAGCCCATGGGATGGGTCCACCCGCCGCCGGTCGCGACCGGCGGCGGGTGCGGTGGCGGACCGTTTAAAGCCAGGCCTCAGGGGCCGTGCACGAGTTTGGTCGCCACCGTCGTTTCCCGACATCCTGAATGGATATGTGGGCATGAATGCCCGAATGACAAGCCCAGGAGCCAGGAAACTACGAACGATCATACCGTAATACCGTGGGGGTGAAATCTCCAAAACGGATCTGGACGCTTACCGGTTCTCGGAGCCGAATCGAATGTAAGGGTTCCTTGGTTAGCGAATTCAATAGAATCAATCACTTGGAAAAAGTGTTCCATGAAAAAGGGCCATGACATGCATCGCGCCGTCAGGCCCTGCCGTTTCGGAATAGCGACGGCAAGGCCCGGTCGTCCGTTTCGACCAGCCTGTCCACCCACCCGTGGAATCGCTGCACGCCGCCCTCGTTGCGACCGAACAGGACGTGGGGCATGTTGCCGGTCCGGAGCGCCCTCTGCTGGCGCAGGCCGGTGGCGTAGTCTTCATCCTTGACCACGTATTCGAGAAACTTGAACTGTTCGTGAGCCTCGGTTCTGGTTTGCTCGTCGGCGGGTTCGTTCTCCATCAGGTAGTTCTGCACCGTGTAGGATTGCAGCGGCGTCTCGCCGGGGAAGAGTTGCGAGATCATCACGCCACGCCCGCCGCCGTCGAAGCCGGCGATGGAGACGTGGGGAAAGACGGTCCATACACCCGACATCAGATGCGCTTCGTCGACGCCTTCGATGTCGTCGTAGTCGGCGAGTGACGGGTCGGGCGAGCTGACCCGCTGGTGGGGCCCCCAGGCGTAATAGAGCGCCTGGTTGTGCATGTCGGGGCCGAACGAGTCCTTGTGCAGGATCGGCAGGTGATACAGGTCGAGATAGCCGTCGTAAGCGATCTTCCAGTTGGGCCCCGGAATCACGCGGCTTTCGAAGTGGTGCCAGTTCTTGAAGTCGAAATGCTCCAGAACGGCGTCGTATCCGGATAGAAAGTCATCGATGTCCAGCTTGGCACCCGGGTTCAGATGCACCCAGATGAGCCCGGCGCGCTCTGCCGAGGGCAACTCGACGAGGCTGTAGCAGGACCGGTCCACGGCGCCGAAGTCCTGCTCGGAGAATACCCCGATCAGGGCGCCGGTCTGGTCGTAGGACCAGGCGTGGTAAGGGCAGGTGAATCGCCTGGCGCTGCCCGTGCCGGGGGGCATGATCTGAGAGCCCCGGTGCCGGCACATGTTGACGAAGGCCCGCACCTCGCCGTCCTGGCCGCGGGCGATGAGCACCGGCGTATCCACGGCGTCCATGGCCTTGTAGTCGCCGGGGTTCGGAAGCTCTGCCGTCATCGCCAGCATGAGCGGCAGGCGCTTGAATACCCGGTCCATCTCCAGGTGCCAGCGCTCCTCGTCGAAATAGTGCCGGGCGGGTTCCCTGTGGATCGCTTCCGTCTTTTCGATGGTTCCGGCTCGAACGTGCGCCAGGTTGTGCCTGGCCATTTCGATCAATTGCGCACGACTCACGAATGCCTCCTGTTCCGCGCCGCGGATTCTCCGTCGCCGGATTATTGCAGATTGCCCAGCGCGCTTCTGCGTGGGGGTTTGCGCAGCTCAGGCGGGGGACTCGGGCCTGAGTCGTCCGATGCCGCGCCCCTTGCCGGTAGCCCGGATGTGCGTGGCTGTCGGGAACGATTGAGGGAAGCTCATATGCTATGGTTCCAGGCGGCCTTGCATTCGAAATGCAACGAATCGGGAGAACGCAACATGGAAACAAAAGCCGCCGTAGCCCATGCCGCCGGCGAGCCCCTGGCCATCGAGACGGTGCAACTCGACGGCCCCCGGGCGGGCGAAGTCATGGTGGAGATCAGAGCCACCGGGATCTGCCACACCGACGCCTACACGCTCTCCGGGGCTGACCCCGAAGGGCTGTTCCCCTCGATCATGGGGCACGAAGGTGCGGGCGTGGTCGTGGAAGTGGGGGAGGGGGTCACGTCGGTGGCGCCGGGCGACCATGTCATTCCCCTTTACACCCCGGAATGCCGGCAGTGCAAGTTCTGCCTGTCCGGCAAGACCAACCTGTGCGGCGCAATCCGCGAGACCCAGGGCCAGGGATTGATGCCCGACGGCAGCAGCCGCTTCTCGCAGAACGGCAAGACGTTGTATCACTACATGGGCACGTCCACCTTCGCGCATCACACCGTGCTGCCGGAGATTGCCGTGGCCAGGATTCGCGAAGACGCGCCCTTCGACAAGGTCTGCTACATCGGCTGCGGCGTGACCACCGGTCTCGGCGCGGTCATCAACACCGCCGGCGTCGAACCGGGCTCGAACGTGGCGGTATTCGGGCTCGGCGGCATCGGGCTCAACGTCATTCAAGGGGCGCGGCTGGTGGGTGCCGACCGTATCATCGGTGTGGACGTCAATCCTTCCAAGCGGGCGCTGGCCGAAAAGTTCGGCATGACGGATTTCGTCAATCCCCGAGAGGTGGACGATGTGGTCGCCGCGATCGTCGACCTCACCGACGGCGGCGTCGACTATTCCTTCGAATGCATCGGCAATGTCGAGGTCATGCGCCAGGCGCTCGAGTGCTGCCACAAGGGATGGGGCGAGAGCATCGTCATCGGCGTGGCCGGCGCCGGCCAGGAGATCTCCACACGGCCCTTCCAACTGGTGACCGGGCGCGTCTGGCGGGGCACGGCCTTCGGCGGCGCCAGGGGGCGCACGGAGGTGCCCGGCATCGTCGACTGGTACATGGAGGGCAAGATCAACATCGACGACCTGATCACGCACACGATGCCTCTGGAGGAGATCAACCGCGCCTTCGACCTGATGCACGCCGGCGAGAGCATTCGCTCGGTGGTTGTCTACTGATTGCGCATCGCTACACGGCCCGGTGCGCCGAGGGCTGCGCGGAAAGCCAAACGCGCCTCGTATGCGGTAAGATTCCGCCCATGGACAAAGCTGTACCGTCGAGTATCGAAGATCGTGTCAGCGCGCCGGAAATGCAGCGCTTTCTGGCCCGATCGAATGCCCGTGCGGCCTGGACGACGGGGTTCAACCTGCTCGTTGTCGCCGTCGCCTTTTCGCTGCCGGCGCTCTGGCTGAACCCGGTTACCGTGCTGGCCGCAGCGCTGCTGCTCGGGGGCCGACAGCTCGGGCTCGCGGTGCTCTACCACGAGTGTGCGCATCGATCGTTTTTCCGCGGCAGCAGGCTCAACGACGGGTTCGGACGGTGGCTGTTCGGCGGCTTGCTGAATACCTCGCTCACCCGCTACCGAAACTACCACCTGGCGCACCATCGCCACGCCGGCACGGACAAGGATCCGGATCTCTCGATGGCCAGCGCCTACCCGGCCACCCGCGCCAGCATGCGGCGCAAGCTGATCCGCGACTGCACCGGTCAGACGGGGTTCAAGGATGTCAAACAGCAGTTGAGCAAGCTCGGCTGGCGACGCAATGCGCCCTTCCTGGCAAGCCATGCGACCCTGCTGGCCGTGCTGAGCCTTGCCGGCATTCCCTGGGCATACCTGCTCTGGTGGGTCGCCTATCTGTTCGTCTATCAGGTGGTGGTGCGAATCCGCTTCATCAGCGAGCACGGGGTCGCTGCCGACCGCTCGAGCCGCGACCCCCGCGACAACACCTGCACCACCCTGATCTCGTGGTGGGAACGCCTGCTGATCGGGCCGAATTTCGTCAACTACCATCTCGAGCACCACCTGCACGCCGGGGTTCCCTGTTATCGGCTGCGTGCCTTCCACCGCCTGTTGACCACCCGGGGTTATTTCGCCTCGGCGCGGTCCGTCTCCCGGGGCTATGGCCAGGTGTTGCGCCGGGCGGTTCAGCCGGCCTGAGACGCCGGCGCTGCCGAGTCGGCCGGCGGTGCGGAGATGCGTTCGATCCTGATGCCGGCAAATCCGTAGAAAACCGACACGAGCGGATTGATCAGGTTGAAAAAGCAGAACGGCAGGTAGGCCAGGGTCGGCACGCCGAGGGTTGCCGCCATGTAGGCACCGCAGGTGTTCCACGGCACCAGCGGCGAGGTGATGGTGCCCGTGTCTTCCAGCACACGCGCCAGGTTCTTCTCGTGCAGCCCGCGCCTGATGTACTCGGCCCGGAACATGCGGCCGGGCAGCACGATGGCGATGTATTGATCCGCCGTGAGCGTGTTCATCCCCACGCAGGTGCCGGCAGTCGTGGCGACCAGGCTGCCGGTGCCGCGGCCGAGGCTCACCAGCCCCTTCAGCAGGGTTTGCAGAATGCCCGCCTTCTCCATGGCGGCGCCGAATGCCATGGCCGCCAACACCAGCCACACGGTGGTCAGCATGGAACTCATGCCGCCGCGCGACAGGAGCGAATCGAGATTGCCGTCGCCGGTGGAGGCGGTAAAACCGTCGAACAGTACGATCCAGATGCCGCGGAACATCGTCAGCGCGCCGGGTTCGAAGGCATCCCCCGCCATCGCCCGAACGGTGTGGGGTTGGAAGAGGAGGGCGACGGCTACTCCTGCTGCCGCCCCGCTCAGTATCGTCGCCACTGCCGGAACCCGGCGAGCCGCCATGTAGGCCACCAGCACGACGGGGGCGAGCATCAGCGGGTTGATTGCGAAGTTTGCATCGAGCAGGGCAAGCGTCGCATCCAGTGCGCTCTCGGCATTGTC
This sequence comes from Candidatus Azophilus sp., assembly GCA_965221465.1. Taxonomy (GTDB): domain Bacteria; phylum Pseudomonadota; class Gammaproteobacteria; order Pseudomonadales; family Azotimanducaceae; genus Azophilus. The sequence continues at coordinate 1,574,381 of OZ244892.1, read as the reverse complement.
TCGGGCTTCGCCGATGCCGATCAGGGCGAACACGACAAGGGCGATGAGCAGGCTCGGGACTGTGGTCCAGGTCATGTGGCGGATGTGGGTGAAGATGTCGATGCCGGTGACGGCGGGCGCCAGGTTGGTGGTGTCCGACAAGGGCGACATCTTGTCACCGAAATAGGCGCCGCCGATGATTGCGCCGGCGGTGACCGCTTCCGAGAGACCCATGCCCGAGGCGATGCCGACCAGGCCGATTCCCAGTGTGCCGGCTACGGTCCACGAACTGCCGATGGAGAGTGCCGCGATGGCGCAGAGCAGGCAGGCGGCGGCGTAGAACACGGCGGGGTCGAGCAACTGCAGTCCATAGTAGATCATGGTCGGGACGGTGCCGGAGAGCATCCAGGCGCCGATCAGGGTGCCGACGGAGAGAAGTACGATAACGGCGGGCAGCGCTGTCGCAATGCCCTGGATGATGGTTTCTTCGATGACCTTCCAGCGGTGCCCGTTGCGGATGGCGATGCCGGTGGCCAGTGCCGCGCCGCAGACGAGGGCGATCTGGTTGGCGCCCTGGGAAGAATCGCTGCCGAACAGCAGCACGGACATGCCGAGCAGGAATACCGTGACGGCGATGCAGACGATGACATCGACGGCACTGGCTGCCTTGACGTCGCTCATTGCAGTGCGTGCCGAGAGGCCAGACGGGTCGGCTCAGGACCTGGGCGCCAGTTCGAAGACCCAGAGGCCTTCTGGCGTGCCGGCCAGGTCGGCCCCACCCTGGCCGGCGTACTTGCGCAGCAGTTCCGAGGCAATGGGCAGCAGGGTTTCGCTGTCCGTTATGCGCACCAGGGTGCGGTCGTAGAGCGTACCGTCGATGCGCACGATGGCGCGGCCGTCCCGCTGCGCTTCGATCGGCCACTGTTTCCACATCCTGCCCAGCGTGGAATCCATCATTCCGCTGGGAACGAAGGCCCGGCCCTCGTGAGCGATTACCCAGGTGGTGCGCGACCGGGCCGGTTCGACGGTCTGCAACTCGATTTCCTGCACGTCCCGAACGAAGGACCAGTCGGGTTCCGACCCCACGTAGCGCTCGCCGGTCTTGAACGGCCCGCCCGCGATCATCGCCAAGGGACCGTCGGCGTAGCGGACTCCGACCAGCGTACCGGCCACTGCCACGACCGTCGCCAGCACGATGCCACCGGCAATGCGCAAAAGAGTTCTCATGGCGTAGTGCTCCCGTCGCCGTGATATAACTATACCGTGGCGGCCGCCGCAATCCGACAACGCCGGGAGAGCCGAATGGACCAGAGCACCGACTTCGAACAGATTCGCTACGAACAGCCCGCCGATCGGGTGGCCCGCATCATGCTGGCGCGGGCGGATACCCGCAACGCCCAGGACAAGCAGATGCTCTACGAAATCGACCGGGCGCTCGACCGAGCCATGCACGACGATGAGATCCGTGTCGTGATCGTCGGCGCCGACGGGCCGCATTTCTCTTCCGGCCACCACCTGAAAGACCGCAGCCGCATGGGCGATTTCGCCCCGCCGATCATGGGCGTCGGCGGCTACGACCGGCCCGGTCAGGAAGGCCACATGGCCATGGAGCAGGAACTCTTCATCGGCTTCTGCTGGCGCTGGCGCAACATGCCGAAGCCGACCATTGCCCAGGTGCAGGGCAAGGCGATCGCCGGCGGCCTCATGCTGGTCTGGCCCTTCGACCTCATCGTCGCCTCGGAAGATGCGCAGTTTTCCGACCCGGTGCTGGCTTTCGGCGTCAACGGCCACGAATACTTCGTGCATGCCTGGGAAGTCGGGCATCGCAAGGCCAAGGAAATGCTGTTTACCGGCGGTGCGATCAGCGCTCGGGAGGGCAAGGAACTCGGCATGGTCAACCAGGTCGTGCCCCGGGACGAACTGGAAAGCTACACCCTCGACCTGGCTTCGAGGATCGCCCGCCAGCCGCCCTTCGGCCTGAAGCTCGCCAAGCTGGCCGTCAACCAGTCGCTGGACGCACAGGGCATGTACACCGCGATTCACTCCGCCTTCGGGCTGCATCACCTGGGACACGCCAATTCGCGCATCCTCTACGAGATGGGCATCGACCCCGCGGGCGAGAACAAGATCCGGTCGGAAGCCCGCAAGCAGATCGAAGAGGGTGAAAAGCGCCTGGCCGAGGCACGCAAGTAGGGCATTCGTTGCATGGAAGCCCCGCATCCCTTGCGCTCGAACTCGCCCCTGATCGTCTACATGGACTTCAAGAGTCCCTACGCCTACATGGCGCTGGAACCCACTTACGCACTCGAGGACGAGTTCGGCATCGAAATCGACTGGCGGCCGCTGACCCTGGACATCCCGAGTTTTCTCGGCAGCGCCCGGGTGGACGACAAGGGCCGGGTGACCGAGAGCAAGCGTTCCGAAGAGCAATGGGCAAGCGTCCGGTACGCGTACCGCGACGTCAAGCGCACCGCACGCCACCGGGACGTCATCCTCAAGGGCACGGTCAAGATCTGGGATTCGTCCCTTGCCGCCATCGGCCTGCTTTGGGCCAAGGCGCAAGGCCGGGCCGAACTCAAACGCTATTTCTTCGGCGTCTACGAAAAGTTCTGGAAGCGTGAACTGGACATCGAGGATGCCGGCGTTATCGAGGCCATGCTGGATGCGGCCGGAAACCCGGTTGCCGGATTTCGGCAGTACGCGGCCGGCGAGGGCAGGGCATTGCACGATTCGTTGCAGGACAGCCTGCATCCCGCCGGTCTCTTCGGCGTACCGAGTTACGTGGTCGACGAACAGATCTTCTTTGGCAGGGAGCATCTGCCCGCGGTGCGCTGGTGCCTTGGCGGTCGCGAGGGCACCGCGCCGGACGTCGCCTACGGGGTCTGGTAGTGAAACTCGTCGTTTACATCGATTTCGGCAGTGCTCCGGCGCGGCTTGCGCTCGACCCGACCCGGCAACTCGCCGAGGAAACCGGCATCGTCCTCGATTGGCGCCCGCTCTCACGTCGTCCCAGGCCCGCTCGCAAGGTCGACCCTCGGTCGAAGCAAGCGAGGCATAGAACGATTCGTGCCGACTATCGGCGTCGCGAAGAAGCGTTCTATGCCGACCGGCAGGGCATTACGCTCGTTTACCCGGACCCGGAACGCGAGTGTTTCGCGGCGAACGCCGGCCTTGCCTGGCTACGGCATCGATGCGGGTCTCCGGCACCCGAAGTCGATGCCTATGTCTCCGACGTTTTCGAGCGCGTCTGGCGTGGTGCGATGGACCCCTTCGACCGCGAAGAGGCGCTGGCTGCTGTTGCGGTCGCCCACGGGGATGCGAGGGGAGCCGGTGTCTGGTTCGACCAGCGGGCGGAATTGGAACTGCAAAGCTACCGTCAGCAAGCTCTGGAGCAGGGGGTTGTCGAGGTTCCCGGCTATCTTGCCAACGAAGAGGTGTTCGTCGGCCGCGCGAACCTGCCGATCATCCGCTCGTTGCTGGTGAACGGCACCAATTTCGCGTGACCTGGAACGATCAGGACGCCAATTCCCGACTCGCATGAAACAAATTTTCAAGTTATTGATTTTAAAGCACTCACTGACGCGGAGAGCCGTGGCTTCGATCCGGCGCCGAGAACCGGTATACGGTACGTGCATACGGCTCGCCGAATGGCGCACCAGGCGGAGGTGCTTACCGCGACGATGGGCGCAAGCATGAGCCCAAACAGCGCCGGATACACGCACCGTACACCGGTTCTCTCCCAGCGAGCCTTTGTTGCTCTCACGTCCGCGTCCCGGCGCGCCGGGTTCGAAGCTTCCATGGAACACTTTTCCAAGCTATTGATTTTATTGGATTCGTTAGCGTGGCAAACATGGCCTTCGATCCGGCACCGAGAGCAGGTATACGGTACGTGCATCTGGCGCACCAGGCGGAGAAATTTACCGCGACGATGGGCGCAAGCACGAGCCCAAACAGCGCCAGATACACGCACCGCACACCTGCTCTCTCCCAGCGGTTGTCAGGTGTTCCTTGCGCGTCGTCGTCCCGGTGCGCCGGTTTCGGAACTCGCAATGGCGTTATGGTTCAGCGTGTTTCGGCAGCCGTTGGCGATCAGAAGCTGTGCCGCACCTCGACACCCCAGCGGCGCGGTTCGCCCCAGAAGTCGCCGGTCATTCCGAGCCCTGCATTGATGCCACCGATTTCCAGGTCTCCGCCCTGGTGGATCATGGTGTCGACATAGTTCTCGTCGAAGATGTTGGTGCCCCACAAGGCGACGCTCGTCCTGTCGTTTGCCAGGTTCCAGGTGATGCGAAGGTCGGCAAGCCAATAGTCGCCCACCCGGGACGAGGGCACGTTTTCCAGCGTGTAGAATCGTTCGTCGGTATAGCTGAACCCGATGGACGAACTGATGTCCCCACCGCCGGGCAGCGCCAGCACGTGCAGCAGTGAGAAATCGGCGGACAGCGCCTTGCCGTCGTCGGAGCCGAAGCCGGTGTCGCTCAGGTCGCGGGTGATGACCAGCGGGGCGAGCGTTATCGGGTCGGTGAGATTGTCCTGAACGGTGAACTCCTTGTAGTCGCCGTCCTGGTATCCCGCGGAAATCGCCAGTGTCAGCGACTCGCCGAGTTGCGCCAGCGCTTCCAGTTCCAGCCCCCAGATCACGGCCTTCTGCGCATTGATCAGGTCGGCCGTGGGTTGCCCGTTGACGATGCGGCCGACGGTGATCTGCTGGTTCTTGTAGGTGTTGTGGAAGCCGGTGACATTCAGCCGCAGGCGCCCTTCCGCCAGCATCGACTTCACCCCCGCCTCGAAGTTGTCAGAGGTTTCCGGCAGATAGGGCCGCATGGCGATGTCCTGATTGAATCCGCCGCTCGAGTATCCCTTGCTGTAACTGCCGTAGACCATTACTTCGTCTGCGGCGCGGTAGCTCAGGATCGCGCGCGGGGTGATCTCGTCGTAACCGATTTCCTGCACGCACCGGTCGCTTGCCGCCACGACCACACCGGGCGCCAGTTCCACGGTTGGCATGCCGGGGCAGAAGTAGCCCGGGTCGAAGGCTCCGCCGTAGAGCGTCTGAATGCGCAGGAACTGGCGGTCGTCTTCCGTGTAGCGTACGCCGAGTGTGATGTCGAGGCGCTCGGCGATCGCGTAGGTCAACTCGCCGAAGACGGCGCGGTTTTCGTTGGTTGCATCGTGGGTCTGATTGCGGCTGCCAAACGTCTGCGTGGCGATGGCAATGGCGCCCAGTGTCTGCGGCGACCCATCCGGATTGAGAGCCCCGGTCGGAAAGTAGAAGAACGGCCATGCGAGCGGCGAGGGAGGCTGCACGTTGCGAAACAGGGGCACGTCGAAGTTCTCGTAGGACTCTTCCTCGAAGGCGTACGCCCCCACCACCCAGTCGAGGCGATCCGTCGAACCCGACAGGCGCAATTCCTGCGAGAAAATCTCGTTTTCGCTCGCATTGTTCAGGACTTCCAGGAAGTTGGCGCCGGGGCCGTTGCCCATGACCCAGCTCCAACTGCCGTTGAAGTTCTCGATTTCGCGATAGGCGGTGATCGAAGTGACCTCGACCGGGCCAAAATCGTAGGTCAGGTTCAGTGTATAGGCATCGACCTTGCTATTTGTGGATTCGTCGGGGGCCGTGTCGAGCGAAGTATTGCGGTCGGTGGACAGGCAATTGTCCCGCAGTTGGCCGTAAATGCCGAAGATGTTGGCGACTGCCGGCAGCCCTACCGCGGCAAAGGAGTTTTCGGGCCCGTTGAAGCGACAACTCGAGAGCGGCCCCCGCTCGTTCGCATCGAACCGGTCGAAGGACGCCTGCGCCGAGAAACGTTCGAGGTCGAGGAGTACGGAGGCGCGCCAGGTCGTCGAGTTCTCGTTGCCCCTGTCCATGCCGGTGAGAGCGTTTTCGATGAACCCGTCGGTTTCCTTGTCGTGCACGGAAACCCGGAAGGCGAGATGGTCGGAAACCGGTACGTTGGCGGTCAGACCCACCGTATAGTGGCCGTCGGTGCCCACCCCGGCTTTCATGTCGAACTCCCGTTCGAACACCGGTTTCTTGTTGACGATGTGAATGAGGCCCGCGGTCGTGTTGCGACCGAAAAGCGTACCCTGGGGACCGCGCAGAATCTCGACGCGGTCGACGTCCCAGAAGTCGAACAGCCCGCCCTGGGGACGGCTCAGATAGACGCCGTCGACGTAGATGCCGATCTTGGGGTCCTGGGTTGCCGACCAGTTGATCTGCCCGATGCCACGCATGAACACCTCCGAAGTGGAGCCGTTGACGGCGCTGTGTTGAATGCTGGTATTGGGAGCCAGTTTTTCGAGATCGCGCACTTCGATGATGTTCCTCGAATCCATTACCGTCTCGGAGACTGCGGTGATCGGAATCGGCACCGACTGTGCGGTTTCCTCCCGTCGCCGCGCGGTGACCACGATTTCTTCGAATACGCCGGTGGCTCCGGATTCCTCCGCCGACCAGGAGCCGGCCGGGAGAAGCAGGGCGAGTGCGACACAGTAGCCATGAGGGATGTAGGCGGTGTTCACGATTGTTTCCCCTTTTTGTAGACCTGGCAGGGGCGATTCCGTGTCTGCCGATTCGGTCGCAGGCCACGAAACCGCCTCGACTGCATGGTAGCAGGTGTATCCGAAGCTGTTGAACGGTTATCGTGGTCCTGCGATGCTGGTGCGGCTGCCTGGACAGGGGTGCAGCCGGTGCGCCCGCTCTCGACGCGGGCGTCGCGCCAAAGGACAGATGCGGAGGCCCCCCCGAGTGCGAAACCCGAGCGGCGTCGGGCGGTGTCGAACGGAGGAAATTGCGATGAGAACTGAGGTGTCTTTGACAGGTTGGGTTGCGCTGGTGGTTGGAACAGCCGGCATGCTGGCTGCTTGCGGCGGCGAACAGACGCAACCGGAAACCGAGTCGCCGTCGACCCCCGCATGGGAGCGCTTCACCGACGAGTTCATCGAGCGGCACTTCGAAGCGGCGCCGACGGCCGGTGTGTGGGCGGGCCGCCACGAATTCGATGGGCAGTTGCCGGATGTCGGCATCGAGGCGATCGAGCGCCGCGCCGCCATGTTGCGCGACCTTGCCAGGCGGGCAAGAGAGGAGTTTCCAGCGGATTCGCTGACCCCGAGTCAGAACCTCGAACGCGAACACCTGATCGCGGCGGTCGACGGCATGCTTTTCGGGGTTGAAGTCGCGCACTATCACCGGCAGAACCCCGCCTGGTACGCGGGGACCATCAGCCCCAGCGTCTACGTGTCGCGCGATTATGCCTCGCTGGCCGTGCGTCTCGAGGCGCTCACCACGTACCTCGAGAATCTGCCGGCTTACCTGCAGCAGATGCGCACCACCCTGGAGCCGCCGTTCCCCCGGCCGTTCGTGCGTTCGGCGCTGGTCCGCTTCGGGGGGCTGGCAACGCACCTTGGCGACGAGGTTCCGGCACTGTTTGCCGGGGTGGAAGACCAGGCATTGCAGGCCGAGTTCGCTGCAGCCCTCGAACCGGCCGTTGCCGCGCTGCGGGAGGTCGAATCCTGGCTGGAACAGCGGCTCGACGACAGTACCGACGACTTTGCCCTCGGCGAGGAGCGCTACCGCGAGCTGCTGTGGCGACGTTACCGGATCGATCTGGACTGGAAGACCCTCAAGCAGGTCGCCGAGGCAGACCTGAAACGCAACCTCGACCTGCTGCGGGAAACCTGCCGTTCCCTGGACCCGGAAATTGCGATCGACGATTGTGCGGCACGCGTGCGGGAGGACAAGCCCCCCGCAGGCGCCGTTGCCCGGGCCAACGAGCAGTTGCCGGAACTGAAGGCGTTCCTGCTCGGGGCAGACCTCGTCGGCATCCCGAGCGAGGAAGTGGCCTTCGTCGCCGAGGCGCCCGCGTATCGCCGCACCAATTCCGCCTATATCGAGATTCCCGGCGCCTACGAGGAGGGCCTGCCGGCCATCTACTACATCGCCGGCCCCGACCCGGCATGGCCGGTAGAGGTGCAACGCCAGTACATACCGGGCGAGGCGGACCTGTTGAATACGTCGGTGCACGAGGTGTGGCCGGGACACTTCCTCCACTCGCTCTATAACAAGCGCTCGACCAACCGGGTCGGCAAGGTGCTCCGCAACGGCATGTTGAACGAGGGTTGGGCGCATTACGCCGAAGAGTTGATGCAGGAAGCGGGGCTGGGCGAAGGCAGGCCGCTTGTTCGCGTTGGCCAGATTCTCGACGCGCTGATGCGCGATGTGCGCTTCCTGTCCTCCATCGGCCTCCACGTGGAAGGCATGAGCGTCGAGACTTCGCGCCGCATGTTTGCGGAACTGGCCTGGCTCGATCCCGGCAACGCCGAGCAGCAGGCGCTTCGGGGAACCTACGACCCGGGCTATTTCGTTTATACCCTGGGCAAGCTGATCATCAGGAAAATGCGGGAAGACTGGACCGCCACCCGCGGCGGCCGCGCAGCCTGGACGGAATTTCACGAAACCCTGCTGGCTCTCGGCAGCGCACCGCTGCCCGTGCTGCGCAAGGCCATGATGGGCCCCGACGACCCGGGGTCTCTGCTGTAGCTGGCCCGCATCCGTCACCAACTTCCTGCTGCGGACGCCGATGCCCTCGCGCAAGCGCGGCCGTGCTTGCACGGCGCCTCGATGCTCTCGCGACGAAAGCTGGTGGCGGATGCGGGCTTGCGAGACAGGGTCCGGCCACCGGTCGTTCGGCCGGCCTGATTCGGTTAATCTTGGCCGCCACGGGACTGTCGGTGAACGAACCATGCGTAAACTCTTCTGCCTGACCTGCTGGCTGCTCGGCTGCGCCGCGGCCCATGCGGACAACCGGATGACCCTGGACGAGATGATGGCTGCCTTCGGCTGGGATTTCGACACGGTGGTCATCGAGTCGCAGGAAGTCGGCGACGGCCTGCACGTGCTCTTCGGGCCGGGCGGCAACGTCGCGGCCAGCATCGGCGAGGATGGCGTGGTCATCGTCGACGACCAGTTCCCCCAGGTGATCCCCAAGATCGAGGCCAAGATTGCGGAACTCGGCGGCGGCGCCATCGACTTCGCCATCAACACGCATTGGCACTTCGACCACGCCGAGGGCAACCTGGCCCTGGGACCGAAGGGCGTCTGGCTGGTTTCCCAGGCGAATTCGCGGGCCATGATGGCGGATACGCACCTGATCGACATGGTCGCCCTGCAATACGAACAACAGGCCTATCCCGAAAGCGCCTGGCCCGACATCACCTATGACGATGCCATGCAGTTCCACTTCAACGGCGAGCAGATCGACCTCTTGCACTACGGCCCGGCACATACGACCGGCGACACGGCGGTCATCTTCCGCGGCAACAACGCAGTGCACCTCGGCGATGTATTCAATAACGCCGGCTATCCCTTCATCGATGCCGGCAACGGCGGCGACCTCGACGGCCTGATCCGGTTCTGCGCGGCGGTGCTCGCCGAAATCGATGCCGAGACCACGGTGATTCCCGGACATGGCCCGGTGACGGACTACCAGACACTCGCCGACTACATCACCATGCTGTCGACGGTGCGCGATCGCATTGTCAAGCTGATGGAGAATGGCGCTGACCTCGAGGCCGTCATGGCTGCCAGGCCCACAGCCGAGTTCGACGAGCGCTACGGCGACCCCCGGTTGCTCATCGATCGCGCATTCTCGAGCCTTGCCCGCGCCGCCGCAGAGTAACGAAAAACCGGGCCGCAGCTGCTCGGGCCGGGCTTGCCTGCGTCAGTCGAAACCATGTCCTCCGGCGCGTTGCCGGCACAACGTCGCGTCGCTTTATCGGTAACGCTGCGGCATTGCGATTCGTACGCGCTGAGAACTCATCCTCGCCGCGGGTAGGCTGAATTTCATCTCTCGGTGTCCATGAGGGCGGCGGGCAAACCATGGGCAGAGCTGCCGGTCGACAGGACTCGGCCGGACTTCATGACGAACGAGACGTCGTGCAAAACGGTCAAATCCTCGAGGGGGTTGCCCTCCACCGCAATGAGATCCGCCGACTTGCCGGGCTCGAGCGCACCGATGTCGTCCTCCAGGCCGAGAAGCTGCGCGGCGTGGGTGGTGGCAGCGCGCAGTGCATCGACATTGGTCATGCCCACCTCGACCAGCCAGTCCAGTTCCCGTGCGTTCCTTCCATGGGGAACCACGCCCGCATCGGTGCCGAGAGCGATCTTCACGCCGGCTGCGTAGGCCTTGCCGACATTGGCGGGGTGATGCCGGATGAAATCCAGCATGCGCAGCCGCGCGGCCCCCGTGGCGGTGTCGACTTCCTCGGCGATCCGGTCCTGTACCGATAACGTCGGCACGAGAAAGGTGTCGTGCTGCCGAAACAGGCGAATCGATGCCTCGTCCAGGAACGAGCCGTGTTCGATGGAGTCGACGCCGGCCCGGAGTGCGGCGTTGATCCCGGCCGTGCCGTGGGCGTGTGCCGCCACCTTCAAGCCGAGGCTGTGCGCGGTTGCGACGAGGGTGTCGAACTCGTCGTCGAAATAGGCGGGCGGATCGTTCCTGCCGCCGTTTCGCTCGCCACCGCCACCGGTCGCGTTGATCTTGATCAGGTCGGCCCCCACGCCGAATTGCCGACGCACCGCCTGCCGGCAGGCCGCAACGCCATCGCAGATGCCGGGGGTCGGCAACCTCGATGCGATCTTCGCCGGGCGGCCCAGCACATCGGCATGACCGCCCGTCGCCGAGATGGCACTGCCGGCGGCGAGTATCCGCGGGCCCGGGATGCGCCCGTCTGCAATGGCATCCCGAAGCACCAAGAGCGGCCAGGCATGGGGGCGCGAACCCAGGTCCCGGACCGTGGTGAACCCCGCCAGCAGGGTGCGGCGTGCGTTGACGATTGCATCGACGAGCATTTCTTCGCCCGTCAGTTCGAATGGGTTCGACGGACGGTCGCTGCCAAGCGTGAGATGTACATGCGCATCGATCAGGCCCGGCAGCACGAAACGGTCGAGCAGGTCGATCACGATGGGTTCCTGGCCATCCAGGCCCAGCTCGCCGGGTGTGCGAATGCCGTCCTGCACAGCGGTGATTCGGGAGCCCTGGACGATCAGCGTCCGGCGTGTCTCCGGGGGCTCGCCGGCGGCGCGCAGCAGGGTGCCTGCGTAGACGAGCGTCAAGTCTTGCGGTTCGGCACGCTGTTCCGCGCCATCGGTCCAGGCAGATGGAATCGAGACAAGCAGGAAGCCAGCGCACACCAGGAGCCATATCGACAGCAATCCCGGGGTCGGCATCACCCGGAGTCCAGCGGGTTCTGTGCGAACAGGATCACTCGCGGGGCAAGGGCCCGGCGTTGCCGCTGGCTTGCGGAGCATGCGCGCAGTTGGCACATGCGAGTATTTTAAAATCAATAACTTGATGCATTTTTCCGCGAAAGGCACTCAACTCGTGCCGTCCGCGAGTTGCAGCGGCGCCTCGATGTGCTTTGCCCGCAGGTATTCGCCGAGGGACTTGGCCTGTTTGTCCAGGCGGTTGTTGGATACGGCACCGGTGCCGAGTATGCCCTTGATGTAGAAATTCATGGCGCGGAGATTCGGCAGGTCGTAGCGCTCCACCTCGTAGCCGGCCATGTCCGGCAGCAGGCGCTTGAATTCATCGACGGTGAGGTATTCGTACAGGAATCCGTAGGCATCGTCGCTGCGCGCCCAGACACCGCAGTTCGCATTGCCCCCCTTGTCTCCGGAGCGGGTTCCGAAGAGGCGCCCGAACGGAACTCGAGCCGTTGCCCCGGCCGGGCTCGGGGGTATGTCGACGGGCGTCTGCTGGTAGTAGATCTCCTCCAGATCCAGGCGCTGGGTGGGCAGCACGTCCGCGTCGTCGCCGCCGATGTGCACCCGTTCGGTCAGCTTGCCGCTGTCGATGAGCGCGGGCCAGTGAACGATGGCCGGCTCGCCGTTGAATCCGGCGCGACCGAGGCCGGCGTTGCCCGGAATTCCGGCAAGCCCCAATTCGATGACCTTGGCGCTGAAGAGCCGCCCCACCTTTTTCGGATCGTCGGTGGTCACGGTGATGCGCAGGATCGCATGGGCCTCCTCGTTGCTGCCCGGATCTTCCTTGTCGGTTCGCGCGAGCTGTATGTCGACCTCGTCGAACTGCTCCCGGCCGCCGAGATTGTGAAAGATCTGGTCGATGTGGACCTCCGCCTTCTTCTCGATATCGAGACCGGTGAGCAGCACCTCCACGCTCTGCTTGCACGGGCCGAGCGTGTTGAAGCAGACCTTGTGCGTCGGCGGCGGGCTGCTGCCCCGGCAGCCACTGACCCGCACCCGGTCGGGGCCGGCCTGCTCGATGCTCATGGTGTCGAAATGAGCGACCACATCGGGGTTGAAGTAGGCCGGGGTGGAAATCTCGTAGAGGAGTTGTGCCGTCACCGTGCCGACGGAAACCAGGCCGCCGGTGCCCGGGTGCTTGGTGACGGTGAAGCTGCCGTCCGCTTCGACCTCGGCGATGGGATAGCCGACACCGCGGAAACTCGGCACCTCCTCGAAAAACGAATAGTTGCCCCCGCAACACTGGGCGCCGCACTCGATGATGTGGCCAGCGGCGAGCGCGCCGGCCAGGGCATCGTAGTCGTTGCGGCGCCAGTTGAACTTCCACGCGGCCGGGCCGATGACCACGGCTGCGTCGGTCACGCGCGGGCAGATGACGATGTCGGCGCCGCGGTCGAGCGCCTCCTTGATGCCCCAGCCACCGAAATAGGCGTTGGCGGTCAGCACCTTTTGCCGCGCGTCCTCGAGCGCCGTACCGGTGTCGAGGTTGACGAACGATTCGCCCTGGCTTTGAAGTTCTTCCAGGTCGGCGAGCAGATCGTCGCCGTCGATGTAGGCGACCTTGGCGGGGACGCCGAGTTCGGCGAGGATCTTCTCCACTTCAGCCGCCATCGCCCCGGGGTTCAGTCCCCCGGCATTGGACACGATCTTGATGCCCCGTTTGAAACAGGTTGCCGCGACATCGCGCACCTGCTTCAGAAAGGTGCCGACGTACCCGAGGTGCGCCCCCCGGCTCTGCATCTGGTTGTAGAGAATCGACATGGTCAACTCGGCCAGGTAATCGCCGGTCAGCACATCGATGGGGCCGCCTTCCACCATTTCCCGGGCCGCGGCCAGGCGGTCGCCGTAATAGCCGCTGCAGTTGCCGATGCGGATGATGTCGCTCATGCCGTTCCCTCCTCCGATGAGTTGACCCACGCCGGCGGACGCTTCTCCCGGAATGCCGCCATGCCCTCGGCAGCTTCCGGGCCGTCGAACATGCGCGCACTCCAGGTTGTCGTTTCGGCGAATCCGTCGGCAATCGAGAGTTCCGGCACGCGCCGCACCAGCTTCTTGCACTCCACCACCGCCGTGGGCCCGCCCAGAGCGATCATGTCGATCTCTTCCTGGACGGCTGCCTCCAGGCCGTCCAGGGGGACGGCACGATGTGCGAGCCCCATGGAAACCGCCTGCTTGCCGTCGAACCGTTCCCCGGTCAGGAACAGCTTCATTCCGTGGTGCGGGCCGAGCTTGCGCAGACACACCACGGAGATGACCGCCGGTATGACACCGATGCGCACCTCGCTGAAACTGAACGGCGCGTCTTCGACGCACACGGCAATGTCCGCCGCCCCCACGAGCCCAAGCCCACCGGCGAACGCGGCACCGTTGACCGCGGCGATCACGGGCTTGGGGCTTTCCAGAATGGCCGTGAGGACATCGGGGTAGGGTACCGCCATGGCGCCGGGAGCAGCCTTGCCGGGGGGGTTCTTCAGGTCGGCTCCGGAACAGAATGCGGGCGGTTTTCCGGTTATCACGATCGCTCGGACGCTATCGTCGGCGTTGGCGGTGCCAAGATGATCGTGGAGTTCCGAGACGAGGGTATTGGAGAGCGCATTGCGCCGCTCCGGCCGGTTCAGGGTAATCCAGGCAGCCCCCTGCCTGATTTCGTAGATGGTCGCTTCCGTACCGCCCATTTCGACTGCTCCGATTCTCTTGCCGGAATTCCTGTCCGGCTGCTTGTTCGTGTTCCAGCTTGTCTCGCGCACCGGATTCGCCCCGGCCTACCGTAATCCCCCTGCGCCGCAGCCTCGCCCCATTGGCAAGCCTTCGTTGCCCGACTGCGCATGCCCTCGGCCTGGCCTCCATTCGGCTCGGCTCGAGTTTGCATGACGGCCCCGGTCACCCATCGAGCAGCGTTGCCAGCAATTGACCGTTCTCCACCTGATCGCCGACCGCGACACGCAATTCGCCGATGGTGCCGTCACGGGGTGCGGTGATGCGGTGTTCCATCTTCATGGCTTCGAGTATCAGCACGAGCTGGCCTCTGGTCACCACATCGCCGGCGCACACCTCCGTGGCGAGCACGGCGCCGGGCATGGGGGCAAACAGCCCGCCTTCGGTGTCGTCGAGCCCGGCTGCCGGATACCTGGGCTGTTGCTCGAGTTCGATGCCGCCCGTTTCGCCGTGCACGAGCCAGGTATCGCCATGCCGGTCAACGGCAAACACCAGGCGGCGGCCATCGACTTCCATGTCGACCCTGCCGGATCCGGAGTCCCGCGCCGTTACCAGCAGGTCGCTGCCGTCCGCGGCGAATCGGAACCGACCGTCCCGGCGTCGGCGGTATTCGATGCGCAGTTTCTCCCCGTCGGCCCGGAAGTCGATTCGTTCCATGGGCATGCTGGAGTTCCGCCAGCCGCTGGGTATCGAGCGATTGACCCGGGCGTTGGCGCGACGGCGTGCCTGGCCTTCCAACGCCACGGCCACGGCCGCATCGATGCATTCCGCCCGGCTCAGTTGCCGGCTGCGCGGGGGCGCCACCCGGTCGATGAAGTCGGTGGTGGTGTCCCCGGCGAGGAATTCGGGCGTACGCAAGACGGCAACCAGGAAGTCCCTGTTCGTGGTGAGGCCCTGGACACGCGTCGTTTCCAGAGCCCTCGCCAGGCGCGCGGCCGCTTCCCGGCGCGTGGCGCCGTGGGCGATGACCTTGGCGATCATCGGGTCGAATTCGGTGCCGATGACACTGCCGCTCTCGACACCGGAGTCGAATCTGGCGCCACCGGCCGATGACGCCTGCCAGGCGACGACCGGCCCGGGAGAGGGCAGAAAGCCGTTCTCCGGATCCTCGGCGTACAGGCGCGCCTCGATGGCGTGGCCGTCGATGGCAAGGTCTTCCTGGGAGAACGACAGGGTTTCCCCCTCCGCGATGCGAATCTGCTCGCGCACCAGGTCGTGGCCCGTGATGGCCTCGGTTACCGGATGCTCCACCTGCAGTCGGGCGTTGACTTCGAGAAACCAGAACTCGGAACCGCTTGCCAGGAATTCCACGGTGCCGGCAGAGGTGTATCCCAGTCGCCTGGCGGCGGCGACCGCCGCGTTGCCCATGCGCTGCCGCATCTCGGGGGTGACGGCAGGCGAGGGCGCTTCCTCGATGATCTTCTGGTGCCGACGCTGGATGGAACACTCCCGTTCGAAACAGTGCACGAGATTGCCGTGGCTGTCGCCGACGATCTGGATTTCCACGTGCCGGGCACTGGCGAGCCACTTCTCGAGAAAGACGGAGTCGTCGCCGAACGAGCCGGCCGCTTCGCGCCTGGCGCTGGCCACCGCATCGGCAAGGTCCTGCTGCCGTTCGACGACGCGCATGCCGCGCCCGCCGCCGCCGGCCGCCGCCTTCACCAGTACCGGGTAGCCGATGCGTTCGGCGGCCGCGTCGAGATCGGTCTGCGCGCCCAGTTCGACGGCCTGCAGGGTCGGCACGCCCGCTTCCCGCATGAGGCGCTTGGCGGACAGCTTGTCGCCCATTTGTCCGATGACCGCAGGCGAAGGGCCGATCCACCGCAGGCCCGCGTCGAGCACGGCTTGCGCGAAGGCCGCGTTTTCGGACAGGAATCCATAGCCGGGATGTACGGCTTCGGCGCCGCTGCGCAGACAGGCATCCATGACCTTGTCGATATCCAGGTAGCTTTCCGAAGGCGTGCGGCCGCCAAGGGCGATGGCGCTGTCCGCGTCGTGGACGAACGGGGCGTCGACATCGCCTTCGGCATAGACCGCCACGGTGGAGATGCCGAGTTCGCGGGCCGTGCGAATAATGCGGCGGGCGATCTCGCCCCGATTGGCGACCAGCAGTCTGGAGATGGGCGCGATGCCGCCTACATCCGCCATGTGCCGAACTCCTTGGTGCCCTCGACCCTGTTGTTGCAGCAGGCTGACAGCGACATGGCGATGACGATACGGGTATCGCGGGGGTCGATCATGCCGTCGTCGGATACCCTCGACGTGGCATAGAGCCCCTTGGAGCGCTCTTCAGCCCAGTGCTCGACCACCGCCGCACGCCTGGCGTCGGCTTCCTCGTCGAATTCCAGCCCGCGCCGCTCGGCAGCCCCCCGGCCGACGATGCTCATGACACCCGCCATCTGCTTCGGCCCCATCACCGCGATCTTGGCGAATGGCCAGATATAGGTGAAACGAGGCCCGTAGGCGCGCCCGCTCATCCCGTAGTTGCCCGCGCCGTAGGAGGCGCCGGCGATGACGGTGATGTGCGGCACCGTCGAGTTCGATACGGCGTTGATCATCTTCGAGCCGTTCTTGGTGATGCCGCCCCGCTCGAAGTCGGTGCCGACAATGTAGCCGGTGATGTTGTGCAGGAACAGCAGCGGCACATCGATCTGGTTGCAGAGTTGAATGAACTGGGCGGCCTTCTCCGCCGATTCGGAAAGCAGTGCCCCGTTGTTGCCCAGGATGCCGAGCCGGTAGCCATGGATGCGAGCCCAGCCGCAAACCAGCGTGGGGCCGTACAGGGGCTTGAAATCCTCGAAACGGGAGCCGTCGACGATGCGGGCGATGACCTCGCGCATGTCGAAGGGCGTGCGCAGGTCTTTGGTGACGATGCCCAGCAGTTCCTCGGGGTCGTGGACGGGTTCGTCGAAGCCCGCGTCCGGTTCCGGGCCGAGCTTGCGCCAGTTCAGGTGGGCGACGACTTCCCGGCACATGCGGATGCCGTCGAGCTCGTCCCGGGCCAGGTAGTCGCCCAGCCCCGATACCCGGGTATGCATGTCCCCGCCGCCGAGGCTTTCCTCGTCGGCGTCCTCACCCGTCGCCATCTTCACCAGGGGCGGCCCGCCGAGAAAGACCCGCGACTGGTTTTTCACGAAGATGTTGTAGTCGCTCATGCCGGGCTGGTAGGCGCCACCGGCCGTGGACGCCCCGAACACCAGCGAGATTGTCGGTATGCGCAGCTTGGAGAGTTCCGTGATCTCGTAGAACAGGCGCCCGGACTCGGCGAAGTGATCGACCTCCCGGCGGATGGCTGCCTCGGGATCGTCGTCGCCCTGCCCGCGCAGGTCGGCGCCGGCGGACTCGACGAACTGCACGTAGGGCATGCGATTGACGCGTGAGATTTCCAGCCCGCGCATCAGTTTCTTGGCGTTGAAGGGGTTGAATGCGCCGGCGCGAACGGACGGGTCGTGGCCGAGAATGACGCATTCCACGCCTTCGATGACGCCGATGCCGACGACGAAGCCCGAGCCTACGGTGTAATTCGAGCGCCAGGCAGCCAGGGGGCTGATCTCGAGAAACGGCGAATCCCGATCCAGCACCTCGGTAATGCGTTCGCGGATGGGCATCTTGTTGCGCGATGCCAGCCGGGCGGCCGCCTCGGGTCCGCCGCCTTCCGCCGCCTGGTCGAGCAGCGCCTGGATTTCGCCGAGGGCGTCGACCATGTCGGCCCGGTTGCGCTGAAAGGCCTCGCCGCGCACGTCGAGCTTCGAATCCAGTATCGGCATGGCCTCCTTCCCGGGCGTCCCGAAACGGCGGGATATTAGCCCAGGGTGCGCAAGCGACCAAACCGGTGCAGCACGTCGGCGCGCTCGATCGCCTGAATTACGGTTTCCGGCAACAGCACCTGCGGCAGGATTGCCGGTTCTTCCAGCGAAGCTCCCTTGGGGAAATAGAGGTAGAGGGGCACCCCGGCGCGGCCGTAACGCTGCAGCCATTCGGTGATCAGGGGATTTTCGTTGGTCCAGTCGCCGACAACCACCTTGATCCCCCGTGCAGCAAATGCCTCGCCGACTTCGTCGGTCGACAGGGCCACACGTTCGTTCGTCTTGCAGTTCAGGCACCAGTCGGCGGTAAAGAAAACGAAAACCGGCTGCCCGGCATCGATGTAGCCGATCACGCGCTCCGGCGTGAAACGCTCCAGCTGCAGCAGCCCGAGAGTGCCGGCGTTGCTGTCGGGATCGGAGACACTTGCGGTTTCCGCAATGGCGTCGGCTTGCGGGCGCTCGATGGACGTGCCGAGGTATGCGGTCACAAGCAATGCCGCCGCGGCGGTCCCTCGCCAGGGTGCCGCGCGGACCGCGCTTGCAGACCGACCGTAGGCCCAGAGCCCGAAGCCGAAGAAGAGCGCGGCGGCGAGGGCTGTCGCCATGGCGTTTACGCCGGCCTGCTTGCCGACGATCCAGAAGAGCCAGATGCCGGTGGCGAACATCGGAAAAGCGAGCACGTTGCGAAACGCACTCATCCAGGGCCCGGGTCTGGGCAGCAGGCGCCCGATTGCGGGGATGAAGCTGATCAGCAGGTAAGGGGCCGCAAGCCCGGCGCCCAGCGCCAGGAATATCGCCAACGCGACTGTCGCGGGTTGAACCAGGGCGTAACCGAGCGCGCCGGCCATGAATGGCGCCGTGCAGGGTGTGGCCACCACGACGGCGAGGAGACCCGTGAAGAACGCAGCCCGGCGCTCGCCCCCCGCGGTGAGCGTCTGCCCGGCGCCGGCAATTCGCATGCCGATCTCGAACACGCCCAGCAGGTTGAGCCCGATAGCGAGCATCAGCAACCCGAGCACCAGGTTGAATACCGGGTTCTGCAGTTGAAAACCCCAGCCGGCAGCCTGTCCCGCCGCCCGTATCCCGAGGAGCGCGCCGCCCACTACTGCAAAGGCGACCAGGATGCCGACGGTATAAAGGCCACCGCTCTGCCGCGCCAGGCTCCGGTCGTCGCGCGGCATCGCCACGAGCGACAGCGCCTTGATGCTGAGAACCGGAAACACGCAGGGCATGAGATTCAGAATCAGGCCGCCGACGAAGGCGAACAGCAACGCGCCACCGATGCCCATGCTGTCGGGCGCGACTTCCGCGGCGGCAAGCGCATCGGCAGGAACGAGCGTCCCGGCAAGCATGAGCCCGCATATCCCACCGACTCTTGTCGCGAGGACGCCGAGACGCTGCCCTGCGCAGCCATGCCGACCGGAAGCCGGTGCAGACACACTCGACAGCACGTCAAAGCGGCTGGAGGGAGCCCTCAGCCGGGGAGCGCGAGGGGAAACCCCTCGCATGAGGAGAGCCCTCAGCCGGGGAGCGCGAGGGGATACCCCTTTCATGGGAAAAGTCATAGCTCTTTGATTTAATTGATAAAAATTTAACGTGATATCTGGCGACCGGCCGACGACCCGAATCGTGCGCGGGAGGCTCAACCGAGTGTCCTGCGTACCCGGGCAGCAACGGCCTCGGCATCGTCCGACCCCGCAATGTAGCCGACGATTTGGCTGTCCGGGTCGACGATGTAGATCGTAGTGGCGTGCACCACCTGGTAGTCCCCGGCGCCTTGCGGCGGCGCCGCCTGCAGATAGGCCTTGAACGAGGCGGCGGCTTCGGTGAGTTCCCGGCGCGAGCCCGTCAGGCCGACGAAGCGCTCATCGAAGCGGCCGAGAAAACGGGCGACCTGTTCCGGCGTATCCCGCTCGGGATCCACCGAAATCAGCACGGGCGTGATACTGTCGCCATGTCCCGATGCATCGAGCCTGGCCATGGCTGTACTGAGCTTGCCCATCTGGGCGGGACAGATTTTCGCGCAGTTCGTGAACCCGAAGAATACCAGCAGGTGCTTGCCGGCAAGGTCGCCCTGCGAAACGGCAGCGCCGGTGTGATCGGTCAGGCTGAATGCCGCCTCGAGCGTGGGTTCGGCGGGGCGCAGCATGGCAACGGCTACCGTGATGGCGCCGGCTGTCGCGGCAGCGGCCGCAGCGGCAAGCAGAACAGTCCGAATTCGCATATCTCACCAAGCGCTGCGACGTTCGCGCCAGGGAGCGCGAGGGGGCATCCCGCTCATACAGAGTACGGCCGGCGGTCCGAATTCTATTCGAGGATGCACTGGGCGCGTTCCGGGACGACGGTCGCCTCGAGATGGCCGAGCTTCTCGATCTCGATGCGCACCACGTCGCCCGCCTTCAGAAACTGCGGTGGTTTCATTGCGACCCCGACGCCGGACGGCGTGCCCATGAAGAGTACGTCGCCGGGATCGAGCACGAACGCCCGGGAGAGGTGCGCGATGGCGTCGTAGCAATCGAAGATGAGGTGTCTGGTATTCGAGTCTTGTCGAATCTCGCCGTTCACCCGGCAACGGATATCCAGATTGTGCGGGTCGCCCACCTCGTCCGGCGTGACCAGGTACGGGCCGAACGGGCCGTGCGTGTCGAAAGACTTGCCGATCTGCATGGTCGCGGCCGCCCGCTGCCAGTCGCGCACACTCACGTCGTTGCCGCAGCAATAGCCGGCGATGGCCTCCTGTGCCCTGTCCCGGGGCACGTGCTTGCAGCGTTTGCCGATGACCACGCACAGCTCCGCCTCGTAGTCGAGCTTGTCGGACACGGCTGGCAGGTTTATGTCGGCGTAGGGTCCATTCGCACAGTTGTGCTGCTTGTTGAACCACATCTGGGTCTGGGGCGCGGCCATGCCGGTTTCGGCGATGTGGTCGGCGTAGTTGAGGCCGATGCCCAGCATCTTGCCGGGGTCCGGCACCGGGGCATGCCACTCGACTGCGTCGAGGGCAATGGCGTTGCCGGCTTCCTTGGCAGCCTCCCTGGCCCGCTCTTCCGCGGCTTGCCCACCGGTCAGGTAAGCCGCCATGGAGCCCGGTGCCCCGGCAATGGAACTCAAGTCGACCATGCCATCGTCGCGAACGACCCCAAGCCGGGGCGTGGAATTGTCGGCGGTCGAAAAGGTCGCGAGTTTCATGATCGTGATGTCTCCGGGACGCTCGTTCGAGAGAGACGCCGTGCGGCTCGGCAGTGTTTTCCACCGGGTGGCGATTCCGGCAGGCGGCGTTCGGTGCTCAGTCTAACAGCAGATGGCAGAGGTCGTCTTCGATACGGCTTGGACACTTCGGATCGGCTGGGCCAATTCACATTCGAAAACCGATCTTCTATGCTGTTGCAGAAGCACAGCTTTGCTGTCGGAAAAAGACAGCATTTCCCACCGCAATGGAGTGAGGCGAACGATGATGCAGAAATTCGGGTTGGCTTGCGTGCTGGTCGCGCTGCAGGGTTTGGCGTTCGCGGACGACTATGCGCAATCCTGGGGGCCGCCCGTGGGCACTGCGGCGCCGGTCATCGCCGCCGAGGACCAGGACGGCGTCGTCCGCGACCTCGCCTCGCTTGCCGGGGAACGCGGGCTGCTGCTGGTGCTGAGCCGGTCCGCGGACTGGTGACCCTTCTGCAAGGCCCAGTTGGTTCAACTGGAAAACTGGCGCGAGCGATTCGAAGGCCTCGGTGTGAACATCGCGGCCATGACCTACGACAGCCTCGACGTACTCGAGGGGTTCCATGACAGCGAGGGGCTCGGCTTTCCGCTGTTGCGCGATGTCGACGGACAGCACGTGAATGCGTTCGGCGTTCCGGACGAAAACCTGGGCCAGGGCATTCCGAGGCCGGGAATCTTCTGGCTGGCGCCGGACGGGAACATCAATGCCAAGTTCGCCGTGCCGGGCTATCGCACGCGGCCGCCGCTCGAGGACGTGCTGACGTTCGTCAGCGCGGCGCCGGGCGGCTGAACGAAGGCGTTGCCGGCACTTGGCTCGGCCCGTTCGCGAATGGACGCAGCAAGACTGGCAAGAGACGTGAAAGCTCCTGGTGCACGGAGCAAGAGCGCGCCTACCGGGCCCGACAGCATGTTGAGCACAGGGCGGGAGCATTGCCGGTGAATTCGTTGCTATTGGCGGCCGCAGTCATTCTTTCGTGAACAGGGTGGGCTAGATGCTGGTCTTTTTTCTCGGCACCTCGGCGGTCCATGTCGCCGCATTGGTCCTCATCGGGATCTACACCGCGACACGCAAGGAAGGTCGTCGCGACATCTTCGGCTCGGGCGGCGTACGGCTTGCGGCCGTGGCAGTGGTTGCGCTTCTGAGCGTATTGCCCACCGACGTGCTGAGCATCGTCTGGCTGACCCTGTTGCAGGATCGCGTCGAAGTCACGGCCAACCTGTTCATGCTGGTGTCGCCGCCGGTGGTCGCGGTACTGGTCGCGGTTCAGGCGATGGTGCTGGCGCGGGTGTACCGGTTGCGGCCGCTGCTCTACGGGGCGGTCTATCTCGGCGTCTACGCGCTCGCCTATTCCTCCTGGCTCAGGCTGCTGTTCAACCCGCCGGCCGACATCGCCCGCTACGCGGCCGTCATCCTGGGTGTCGGCTCGCTGGTGATGGCGTTCTTTGTCCTGTTCGTCTGGCGCGATCGGCAGAATCCGGAAGCAGGTTGACAGTCGCGGCACCGTCATGTCTTACGGTATCAGATTGCTCGGCTTCGACCTCAGCTTTGCGATTCGTGTGTCCGCCTGGGCAAGTGGCCTCAGAGCCTTCAGCCGATCAGGAAATCGAGGGCCTTGATCCCGGCAACGGCCATGCCCACCGCAGCGAAGAACCGCACGGTCATGCGCAGTTCGAGATCTTTCATGTCGCTGCGGGTGTCTGCACGAAGCTCCCTCATTTCCGCCCGGAGTTCCCGGATATCGCTCTTGGTTGCCAGTTCACCGCTTGGCGGAATCGCCAACGCCGCCGCGGCCGCCTGTTCGTCCGATACGCCGGCGCTTTTGAATGCATCGTAGACTTCCTTGACCATCGCGCTCATGCGCACCGCCGATACTGTCGCCGATTGCTCGAAACGAGTTGGAGCATATCAGAACGGCGGTCGCCGATTGCGTTGAAACTGCCAGGCCCCGGTCATGGCAACTTGCTTCGCGCAATCGTTCATAATAGGCGCGGCTCGCGAAGCATCTGCCTTGTGTTTCGTGGGCGCCTCGCCACGACAACGACCGCGAGACACTGCAAATGGCCGAGCGATCCTTTGCCGGAGAAGTCGAAAAACTGCGCCTCGGCGACGGCGGCGAACTGCATGGGGAGGGCATTCTCGCCGTCACCAAGGCGCTGCTGCAGTCGGGCGTATCCTATATCGGCGGCTATCAGGGCTCGCCCATCAGTCACCTGATCGACGTGTTCAACGATGCCCGGGAAATCCTCGAGGACTTGGGCGTTCACTTCGAGCAGTCCGCCAGCGAGGCCGCCGCCGCGGCCATGCTGGCGGCATCCATCAACTACCCCATGCGCGGTGCGGTAGCCTGGAAATCCACCGTGGGCACCAACGTGGCGTCCGACGCCCTGGCCAATATCGCCTCCGCCGGCGTCAAGGGCGGTGCGCTGATCGTCGTCGGTGAAGACTATGGCGAAGGTGCTTCCATCATGCAGGAGCGCTCCCATTCCTTCGCCATGAAGTCTCAGGTGTGGCTCCTCGATCCCAGGCCCGAACTCGACTGCATCGCCGCCGCCGTCGAGGACGGGTTCGAGCTTTCCGAAGCATCGAATACTCCGGTGATGCTGCAACTTCGGGTGCGTGCCTGTCACGTCACCGGGGTACTGAAGACGAAGAACAACAGACGCCCGGAATTCTCCGCAGCCGATGCGCTCGCTGCCCCCACCCGCGACGTGCAGCGTATCGTCCTGCCGCCGTTCAACTATCGGCACGAAGAGGAGAAAGTCGAACGGCGCTGGCCCGCGGCCGTGGATTTCATCCGCGACCGGGCGCTGAACGAGATGCGCGAGGGCGAACACGAGGATGTCGGCATCATCGTGCCCGGTGGCCTCTACAACACCCTGAACCGGGCCATGGAGCACCTGGGCTGTGCCGATGCGTTCGGCAACTCCAGCGTGCCGATGTACGTCATGAACGTGGTCTATCCGCTGATCGACAGCGAAATTCTCGACTTCTGCAGTGGCAAGAAAGCCGTTTTGCTCGTGGAGGAGGGCCAGCCCGACTACATCGAGCAGAACATCAACAGCATCCTGAAGCGCAACGACGTGGCGACCCGGGTGCACGGCAAGGATTGCCTGTCCATGGCCGGTGAGTACACCTGCGAGTTGATGGAGACCGGCTTGCGTCGATTCCTCGGCCGCTGGGCGCCGGCTGCCGTGACGGAGCCTCCGCCAACGGCAACCAACGGCGTCGACATGGAGGAACTGGCGAGCCTGGTGCCTCTGCGGCCATCGGGTTTGTGTATCGGCTGTCCGGAGCGGCCCCTGTTTTCGGCAATCAAGCTCATCGAAAAGGAATTCGGCGACCTGCAGGTCAGCATGGACATCGGCTGTCATTCCTTTGCCACAGCCGCACCGTTCAACATCGGCAATACCATCGCCGGGTACGGGCTGGGGCCATCGAGCGCCTCGGCGCTCATGGGGCGACACGAAAAGCGCGCGCTCTCCATCATGGGAGACGGCGGCTTCTGGCACAACGGTCTTGCAAGCGGCATCGGCAATGCCGTGGAAAACGAACACGATGGCGTGATCGTCATCGTCGACAACGGCTACTCGGCGGCTACCGGGGGTCAGTGGATTCCGTCATCGAGGGCGGATGCGGAGAACCGCCGCTACCGCGTTTCCATCGTCGATGCATTGAAAGGCGCGGGCGTGCGCTGGATCCGGAAAGTACACACCTACCGCATCCAGGAGTCGCTGCACGCATTGCGGGAAGCCATGACCACCCGGGAGAGGGGCCCCAAGCTGATCGTTGCGGAAGGGGAGTGCCAGCTCAATCGGCAGCGGCGCATCCGTCCGCTGGTGCGGGAACGCCTCCGGCTGAAAAAACGCTACGTGCGCGAGCGTTTCGGCATCGACGAGGATACGTGCACCGGCGACCGTTCCTGCATTCGGCTGTCCGGCTGTCCGTCGTTGACCGTCAAGGACAATCCCGACCCGTTGCGCGAAGACCCGGTGGCCACCGTGGCCAACAGTTGCGTCGGCTGCGGCGTATGCGGAGAAGTGGCACACGCTGCCGTACTGTGCCCGTCGTTCTTCAAGGCGACGATCGTCTACAATCCCGGCGTCGTCGACCGCGTCCTGGCGGCAACGCGGTCGTTCGTCATCGGGCGCCTGCAGAATCGGACCGACAGGCGTCTTGCGCGCTGGGCGTTCTGAACCGGGTCTGGCGCTCCTGCCAACGGACGAGTTCGCTTCAGTGACAGCGAAACCCCTGAAGGTTGCCATCCTTGCCATGGGTGGCCAGGGTGGCGGCGTGCTGGTCAACTGGCTGATCGAGGCGGCCGAGCGGTCAGGATGCCTGGTGCAGTCCACTGCGGTGCCGGGTGTTGCCCAGCGCACCGGCGCCACCGTCTATTATCTGGAGATCGTCCCGGGCGCCAGAAAAACCGAACCGGCGCCCATTCTTGCCCTGATGCCCGTGCCGGGCGATGTCGATGTGGTGGTGGCCGGTGAACTGGCCGAGGCGGGGAGGGCATTGCAACGGGGCCTGATTACACCCGAGAGGACGGCCCTGATCGTTTCCACCCACCGGGACTACGCCATCGGCGAGAAAAGCGCGCCAGGGGACGGACGGGTCGACGCCGAGCGGCTGGCCGCCATCGTCATGGAGAATGCCAGGCAATTCGTCGGTTTCGACATGGCGGCGCTGGCAGAGGAAACCGGCAGCGTCATCAGTTCCGTGCTGCTCGGCGCCATAGCGGGCGCCGGCGTGCTGCCCTTGGGCAGGGATATCTGCGAGAAGGCGATCCGCGGCATGGGCGTTGCCGTCGAAGCCAATCTGAGGGGATTCGACGCCGGTTACGACCGGGTCGAGGGGCCGGCCGGGCGCGACGAACCAGGCGCGGCCCCGCCGGATTTCGCCGACGTCCACAAGGAAGTGCGGGTGCTTCTCGATCGGGTGCGGGAGGCTTTTCCCGAAGAAACGCAGGAGGTGCTGACCGCCGCATTGCGCCGGCTGGTCGACTACCAGGACCTGCGTTACGCCAGCGATTACCTGGCCAGGCTCGAGCCGGTTCTCGCTCTCGATGCACGAGAAAACGGCTACCGGCTGACCATTGCCACCGCCCGCTACCTGGCGCTGGGGATGACCTACGAAGACGCCATCCGGGTGGCAGACCTGAAGACGCGATCGAGCCGCTTCGAGCGGGTTCGCTCGGAGGTGCAGGCCGATGTCGGACAGGTCGTTGCGTTCGAAGAGTTCATGCATCCGCGGGTCGAGGAAATCTGCGATCTGATGCCGGCGCGCATCGGCGCCTGGTGCATGGCGACGCCACTCGCAAGGCGATTCATCGGTCTCTTCTGTCGAAAAGGCCGTCGGATCGGAACGAGTTCCCTGTCGGGGTTCCTGCTCCTCTACACGATCGCCGGCCTGCGCCGATTCCGTCGCGGGACGTTGCGATTTCGTACAGAGATCGATGCCCTCGAACAATGGCTTGCGCTGCTCATCGACATCGCACCCGGCGATTACGATCTGGCGGTCGAAGTCGCCGAATGCCGCCGGCTGGTAAAGGGCTACGGCGAAACCCATGCCAGGGGGCTTGCGCAATACGGTCGGTTGATAACGGCTGTCCACGAAAACCGGGTCAAACCGGGTGCATCAGTCACCATCCGGGCAATGAGGGATCGAGCCCTCGCTGTCGGAGACACCAACTCCGGTTGAACGATTCAGCGATTTCCTGTGTGTTTCGAGACGAACGGTCGACTATCCCAGGAGTGTAGAAATCGGCTCTTGTTTCGACCGAAGCGCCGAGCGCATACTCGCTGCAACGAAAAACAGGAACCGCCGTCATGGGGTTTGCGAACGCCAAGCTGGAACTCAGCAATCCTCGCCGACCGGAACTCGGCTCGGTTTCCGTCGATGCGCTCGCGGACACGGGGGCGATACACCTTTGTATCCCTGTATCCATCCGCGACCGGCTCGCCCTCGAAGGCGATGAGAAACGGACGATCTCGCTTGCCGACGGCAGCAGCCGCTCGGTCCCCTATGTGGGGCCGGTCGAACTGCGCCTGGAAGGCAGAAGAGGGTTCACCGGTGCCCTCGTCATGGGCGACCAGGCGCTGCTCGGTGTGGTTCCCATGGAGGACATGGACCTGGTGGTGATTCCGAAGACCCGTCAGGTTGTCCCGAATCCGGCGAATCCCGGCGTTGGCGGTTCTTTTGCCCTGTCGCCGCGCCCCGCTTGAAACAGGGTGTTTGTTTCATCGAGAGCAAGTCTCCGCGATCGCCTTTGCCAGCGCAGCATCTGAGGCAGGTCCCGACTGCCGGGTGCACAGGCGCCCCATGGGGTCGATGCGCAGTACATGGGCTGCATCCTCATCCTGCACGTCGGCCAGTTCGCGCCACCTGTTCCCATCGCGTTCGACAACGACGTACGAATCGTGTTGCTCTGCCGGCACATCGCCACGAATTGCCCGCCGCACCATTCTTCGTACGAACCCCGGCGCTCCGTCGAGCACCACGACGTTGTAGAGCCGCACGTTCTCGAGGTTCCCACCCGCCCGCAATTCCGCCGCGGCACGCAATCGCTCCCACCACGCCTCGGTCTGGTCGGCGGATCGCCGGCTGAAACCGACCACCAGAATTGCGCCTTCGACCGGATGTGGCTCGAGCATGACCGCTTCGCCGTGGAGCGAGGTCGCTTCAAAAGGCGTTGTCGCATCATTGGCCGCCTCGACCGCCGTAGTCAGCATGCAGAGAATCGAGGCGTAAATCATGGCGGCGATGCTGCGAGTGTCAGCCTGGACAAACACCGCTTCAGTCTCCGAGGTGACCGCCGGCCGCGGTCGAGCATTGGTGTATGAATTCCTCGCACACCTTCCTGTTTCGCCCGCATGGCTCACCGACTTCCCGCTGCGGACGCCGCGTTTTGCTGCAGCGACGAAACGTCGACGCCCTCGCGATGCAAGTTGGTGAGATATGCGGGTTAGCAGTTCCTGGAGTTGCCGGTCCATGTTGCCTTCGGAGCCGGTTACGAAAGCGCAATCTTGGCAGAAGCCCGGGGTTCGCGAAACGGTACAATCGGCGTTCGGTCCGGAAATGGAGGAGACGATCGTGAATTGGCTTTTGATCGTGGGGCTCGGCGCCTGCTGGCTGGGGTGGCAAATCGTCTGGGCGGCACCGGTTCCGCGCCAGTTGCGGTCGGAACAACCGCCGGTGCCGGACGATCCGCAGAAGGCCTACATGCTGTTCTGGCGAGACCAGTACGGCTGGATCGGCATCACGCTGCTGGGACTGGGTATTCTCGCCGCACTGCTGGGAGCTTTGCGATGATTCCCGCCACATTGCTGTACGCGGGCCTGCTTGGCTTGCTGAGCGTGCTGCTGGCCAACCAGGTGCTGTATGTGCGGTTGCGGCGGAACAGCATGCCGGCCTGGAAACCGGATGCCACCCTCCGGGTGCAGGCCAATTTCGTCGAGAACGTGCCCCTGGCCATCGTCCTGCTCTACCTGGTGGAGGTGAGCGGTGCTGGCACTCTGGCAGTGCACCTGTTCGGTGGCGCGCTGGTGTTGTTCCGCGTCTTGCACGCCTGGGGCATGAGCCGCCACGAGGGCGCCAACTACGCGCGGCTGATCGGCGCCCAGGGAACGTTCCTGGTTCTTTCGATAATGGGCATGACGGCGCTGTACATTGCGCTTGGCAACGTGCTCGGGTGAACGCCGATGCTCTCGCCGGCCGGAGGGAGCGCGGCGGCGCAGCTCGAGTTCATCGGCGTCCGCAGCAGGAAGCTGGTGACGGATGCGGGCTGGAAAAGCTGGTTGGCGGCTAACGAGATCAGCGCCGCCGCAGCCTTCGGGTGCCCCTGCGGTGTCATCGCCGAGGCGGACGTGGCAGCAGGCTTGGCGTGCGCTCCAGGTAGCGGCGATAGGCGTCGTCGTCGCCCCAGCGTTTCTGCGCCCCGGCGTTCAACAGCGGAATACCGCTGATACGGGTAAGCTGCAGCCAGACCATCACGGGCGAGAGCAGCGTTGCGTACTGCCAGCCGCCGAGGGCCGGAAAAGCGGCGACGGCAATCCCGCACCAGAGCAGAATCTCGCCGAAATAATTCGGGTGCCGGCACCACGCCCAGAGCCCCGTTTCGATGAACCGGTTCGCATTTTCCGGCTGGCGACGAAACCGGCGCTTCTGTTCGTCGGCAGCGACTTCGATGGCAAAACCGGTCAGCCATAACAGCCCGCCCGCCAGCAGCCAGCCATCGGCCGGCGTGGGCTCGGCCAGGATGGCGGCAATGCCGGGCGCGAACGACAGCGAAACCCAGAGCCCCTGAATCGTCCAGGTCATCAGGAACATCGCGAAGTCGCCCTTGAGCCGGTCGAAACGGCGGTCGAACCCGTCCTTTTGAATCCGGGCCGAGAGAAACAGCCCCAGGCGCACCGCCCAGATGCCGACCAGCAGGGCGACGAGCCAGGCGCGGCTGCCCGGCCCCTCGGCCATGAGCAGGGCAACCGTGGCCAGGGTCAGAAACGTCACGCTTCCTGTCAGGTCGAAAAACCGCTCTGAACGTGCCAGCCAGGCCGGAACGAATACCAGCCACTGTACGACGAACGCCAGGGCGATACAGAGCGCAAAGGCGGGAATGCCGCCGACCTTCACGCCACCGTCGCTTCCTGCCAACGCAATGGCCGCCCCCACGGCAATGGAGCCTGCGATTCCAGCCAATGCGATCCGGTTTGCCATGAGATTCACTCCTGTCTGGCCCGCCTATCTCACCAACTTTCGTCGCGAGGGTGTCGACGTTTCGTCGCGAGAGTGTCAACGTTTCGGCGCTCGAGCAAAACGCGCCGTCCTGCACGGCACGGAGGTCGATGCGAGCGTACTCGACAGTATGTCAAATCGGCCGGAAGGAGCACAGCCGTGCAGGGCGAGGGCATCGGCGTTCATTCAATCCAGCCAGTCGTCCGGGATGTGTTCCTCCACCAGTTGGCGGATGCTGAAGTGGTTGATGCCGTGTTCGGCGCCGACTTCCAGGGCAAGCTTCGAGACGTCGGAAGTTCTCGAAAACACGAACGCATTCGGGTATTTGCGCTTGATCCACAGGGCTGCGCGCAGGTTCTCTTCGATGTTGCCGGTGCCGAGAATGACCGTCGGCCATCCCGCCGAGAGGTCCAGGCCGGCTTCCAGTTTCTGCCACACTTCCGGGTGCGAAATGTCGCCCTCGAAGACTTCCTTGCGATAGTCGCCGTCGATTCTCCGCTGTTCCTCGGCCACCAGAACCCGGCGTGCGGCGTCGATGTCGATCAGCGCCACCGCCGACAGTTCCCGGCCCGCGTGGGCCTGCAATTCCTCCAGCACGGTCTGGCCGAAACGCCCGAACCCGGCGATGACTACCACATCGAGCAGGTCCGTCTTGCGGAAGTGATCGATCAGGCGGTCGTGCACCAGCCCGGCGGCGGCCAGGTGGTAGGAATTGAAGGTGACGCACTGGCGAGCGACGGCGGTCTCCTGCAGCGCTCGCATGAAACGCAGGTTGTGGCAGCGCAGCACGATTCGCGATTTCAGCCGGGGATACTCGGTGAGCATTCGGCTTGCGGCTTCATAGGACTTGAAATCGCTCTCGCCGAGCAGTACCACCTTGCGCACGCGGTGCAGGCGCAATGCCCGGATCAGGAACTGGTGGGTGATGTCGCCGGTGATGACGGTTGCCTCGAACGTCTGCTGCAGTTCCTGCCGGCGGATCGGCTCGATCTGCTCGTCGACGACGACCACGGGCCGGCGCGGCGCGCGGCGACGCAGTACCCGCAGGTAACTGTCGGTCATCGCCCCGGTGCCGACGACCACGACGTGGTTGCGTATGCGGCGCAGATGCCAGGGCCGCGGCGAGACGATTCGGGCGACTGCTTCGATCACCGCGGACGCAGTCAATACCGGCGCGCCGAAATAGGCGATCCAGAGCATGGCCCGGCCGATCGCCGGCCCGCCCGTGGGCGTGCCGATGTCGAGGCCGCCCACCACGAAAAGCCCGAGGCTGTAGTAGGCCTTCGTGAAGAGCCCGGCATCGACCACCGTCGGCCGTTCCGTCAGCGAGACGCCGAGCAGGAATCCGCAGAACGCAAGAAGGAACAGGCCCAGCGCGGCAGCCCAGCGCCAGTCGCCCCGGGTTCGCCCGAGTTGCTCCTGGGCCAGACGGACCAGTGCGCTGGGTTCGTTGGAATTGCGATCGTTCACGTTGCCTGGCGTTGACGGTCTCTCCGAACGGCCGCGGCCGGCGGCGTTCAGTGCAGTGTGCGCGGATGGTAGCCCAGGCCGTCGTAGCTTTCGAAGTACTCGCCCAGGAACGGGTGCTCGATCTGCGTTCGGTCGCCGCTGGATTTCAGGTGTCGTTCGGCAACGTAGGTGGAATGCAAGCCGCCGTCGACCAGAACGTGGTACCAGGGGGCATCTTTCGGGGGGCGGCTGCGTGCAACCTGTTCGTACCACGCTTCGCTCAGGGCAAACTGCTCGTCCGCCTGGTATACGACGCCGCGGTATCCGAACTTGAGGTGCTTGACGATCTGGCCGGCCTTGAATCTCGGCATTGCGGCCTCTCCGGACTCCAAACGAACTGGCGCATGGGAGTATACACGCGGGCGCTTGGTGCAGACGCGCCCGTACGGGGAATGCCGGCGCCCGGGCTCGATTCAAGCTTGTCTCAGGTTGTCAGCCACTCGAACTGCTGCGGTTTGCGGCCGGCCCTCGGGTGAATGAGCACGTTCACGAGCGCCGGCCCATCGAACGCCATGGCTTCGTCGAGGGCGCCGCGCAGGTCGGCCGGGTCCTCGACGTACAGGCCCTTGCCGCCGAGCGCCTGCATCATGCCCTCGTAGCGGGCGCCGTAGGTGAGTATGGGCGGTGGAACGGTCTTGCCTTCCTCGATGGGCCCCATACCGCCGCCAATGCCGCCGTTGTTCAGCACGACGATTTTCACGGGCAGGCGGTAGCGCACCATCGTCTCGATTTCCATGCCCGAGAAGCCGAACGCGCTGTCGCCCTGCACGGCGACTACCGGCTGATCCGGGTTGGTCACCGCGGCGGCGACGGCAAAGCCGAGACCGATGCCCATGGTGCCGTAGGTGCCGGCATCGAGGCGGTGCCTGGGCGCGCGATTGACCATGCGCGTGCGGCCGATATCCATGGTGTTGGCGCCCTCGCCGACGATGATGGCGTCGTCGGGCAGCCAGGCTTCGATATCGCGATAGGCGCGGTAATAGTTCATCGGCGAAGACTCGTCGTCGATCATCGGTTGTACCGCCGCAAGATTGCCCTCCGCCTTTTCCCGCAACAGTCCGCGCCACTCCGTTTCGGCCGGATAGAACCACTGGCGATTGTCCAGGGCCCGGTTCAGTTGCCCGACGATGGCCTTGCCGTCGCCCGCCAGCGCCACTTCGGCCGGCACGTTGCTGCCGATTTCCTCCGGGGCGATGTCGATCTGTACCACGCGCACATCCGGGCGAAATCGGGGCGGCTGGCCGAAATGCATGATCCAGTTGAGACGGGCGCCCATCAGCAGGATGAGGTCCGCTTCCTTCAGCGCCGTGCTGCGGGCGGCGCCGACGGAGAGTGGGTCGTCGTCCGGCAGCACGCCCTTGCCCAGGGGCGATGCCAGGAAAGGCAGTTGCGTGCGTTCGATGAACTCCCGCACCTCGTCCTCGGCTCGAGACCAGGCCATGCCCTTGCCGACGATAACCAGCGGTCGGTTGGCGGATTCCAGCGCCGAAAGCGCTGCTTCGATCGCCTGCGGGTCGGCCTGGGTGCGCGGCCCTTCGCCGACGGTTGCTGCCGGCACGACCTTGTCCGCGTCGACCTGGCCTTGAATGATGTCGTCGGGGAAATCCAGATAGACCGGGCCCGGCCGGCCGAACTTGGCGTGGCGAACGGCCTGCTCGACGTAGTAGGGAATGCGCTCGGTGTGCTCGATGGCATGGGCGTACTTGCAGTAGGGAGCGGCCAGTTGCACCTGGCGTTCTTCCTGAAAGCCGCCCATGCCGTTCTGGTACACGGGCGAGGCGCCGCCGATCAGAATCATTGGCCAGCAGTTCTGCTGTGCATTGGCGAGCCCGGCAAAGGCATGGATGACGCCGGGCCCCGATACCGTCAGGCAGGCCTGGGGCCGGCCCGTCAGGTAGCTTGCCGCCTGGGCGGCGTAGCTGGCCGACTGTTCGTTGCGCATGCCGATGAACTCGATGCCTGCGTTTTGCGCAGCGAAAGCGGTGCTCACCACCGGGAATCCGACGATGCCGAACATGTAGTCGACACCCTGTTGCTTGAGGCTCTGTGCCATCAGTGTGGCGCCGTCGGTTTTTTCCACGATTGCTCCTAGTCTGCTGTCCAATGTGTTTCTTGCGTTTCGGATTTCGCTCGGCGCGCCAAGCGAATTCCCGGCGGCCGCGCCACACGCGGTCCGAGGCCGCTGCTATCCCTGGAATTGGTGGGCCGGCCATTCACGGCGGGCCGCGTCTCGCCATGAACCGGGTGCGGCACGCTCGAATGCGGGAAACTCATGAAACAGACACCCGATCTCAGTTGTGCTGTTCCGTTGCCTCGGCGATGACGCCGTCGCGCAACAAGGCATCCAGTTCCGTTCCGTCGAGCCCGAGGTCTTCGCTCAAGACATCCTTCGAGTGCTGGCCGAGCATCGGGGCGGCCCGAATGGGTACGCTGCTCTCCGACATGCGCGCCGGCCAGCCCAGGAGCCGCACCCGGCCGTGTCTCGGATGCTCGATCTCCCGAATGAAGCCCCGTGCGATCAGGTGCTCGCTCTCGTAGAGGTCCTTGGTGTCCAGCACGGCGCTTGCGGGTACGCCGGCCTCGGCCAGTTCGCGCATGGCTTCGAACTTGTCTCGTGTCGATGTCCAGGCGGTAACGATTTCGCGCAATTCGTTCTGGTTACGCACCCGCTGCCAGGGATCGGCGAATCTGGGGTCTTCCTCGAGATCCGGCCGACCGAGGGCGGCGCACAAGGCCCCCCACATGCGCGGTGTTACGGCCATCAGGTAGACGTAGTCGTTGGGGCCGCCGCCCCGGCAGGGGTACAGCGCCATGGTCACGAGTTCGTCGGAACCCGTACGCAGGGTCGGCCGCTTGCCGTATCGGGTTCGCGACGTAG
The DNA here is from genome assembly GCA_965221465.1 of Candidatus Azophilus sp. Classification (GTDB taxonomy): domain Bacteria; phylum Pseudomonadota; class Gammaproteobacteria; order Pseudomonadales; family Azotimanducaceae; genus Azophilus. The sequence goes on along the minus strand of OZ244892.1, from coordinate 1,540,284 downwards.
CCGTGCGCAGGTAATAGGTCATTGCCTCCTGCATGGAGAGTTCGATGAACTGGCCCTTGCCGGTCTTCAGTTTCTGCACGTAGGCGGCCGCTATGGCCAGCGCCATCTGTACGCCGGTGCCGGCATCGCCCGTGGTCGGACCGGGGCGCATCGGCGGCCCGTCGGCGTTGCCGGTAATGGAGAAGGCGCCGGCGGCCGCCTGGGCAACCATGTCGTAGCACTTGTAGTCGGCCCAGGGGCCGTCGAGCCCGAAGCCCTTGATGCGCGCGTAGATGATGTCGGGCCTGATTGCCTTGACCGTCTCGTAGTCGATGCCCAGTTTCTCGACGACGCCGGGGCCGTAGTTCTCGACGAAGACGTCGTAACCGGCCACCATCTCGAGCAGCAACTCGCGTCCCCGGGGCTGACGGAGGTCCAGGGCGAGGGAGCGCTTGTTGCTGTTCCAGACGTAGAAGTACTCGTCGTCGCCGTCGAGCAGGCTTCGCCCCGGATCGCCGGCCCCCGGAGGTTCGATCTTGACGACGTCGGCGCCGAGCCATGCCAGGCACTGCGTGCACGCCGTACCGGCCTCGTACTGGGTCATGTCGAGTATGCGTAAGCCGTCCAGTGCAGCCATGTCCCGGGCCTCTCGATTAAGGGCGCGCAATTCGGATGCGTCGAACCTGCGTCCCGCAACCGCTCTCGCGCCGATTGGAGGAAACGCCTCGTCGGCCCTCCGCTCGGTGAAACTAAGGCCTGACGGTAGGGAAAGCAACCATTGCGCCCCGGTGGTTACTTCAGCACGCCTTCCCGAATCAGCGCGTCGATGCGGTCCGCCGCCATGCCGGCCTCTGACAGGACTTCCCGGGTGTGTTCACCGGCGTCCGGCGCCGGGCCACGCACTTCGATGTCTGCGTCGCGAATGTAAAACGGCGCCGACACCACCTCCATGGCGCCGGCACGCTCGTGCACGATCAGCGAGAATGCGCCCCGTTCGCGCAGTGCCGGGTCTTCGACGACGTCGGGCAACTCCGTCACCGGTTCCCAGATCATGCCGGCGGCATCGAGTCGCCCGCGCCAGTGGTCGAGGCTTTCGCTTGCGAACAGGCGCTCGATTTCGGGGACGAGTTCCTGGCCGTGTTCCACGAGCCCTGCCGCGGTCTGAAAGCGCTCGTCCCTTGCCCAGTCGTCCCGACCCAGCATGGCGCAGAACCTCGGCCAGTACGGGATGGGCAGCGGAGAGACCATGGCGAACCAGCGATCGTCGGCGGTTCGAAAGTAATTCCAGATGGCGTTGGGCGGCTCCTTGCGGCTTGTCTTCTCGGGCTGCATGCGTTGGTAGAGCGTGTTGGTGACATCGGTGGCGAGTGCCCAGATGCCGGTGCGTTGCAGCGTTACCTCCACGTACTGGCCTTCCCCGGTTTGTTCCTGCAGCCGCAGGGCGGCCAGAATGCTCGCCAACAGGTTGAGCGACGTGGTGCGGTCGCCGTAACCCGGGCGTGAAATCAACGGGCCGTCGTCGCGGTCGCCGAACACCGACATCGCGCCCGAGCGCGCCCAGAAGGCCGTCTGGTCGAATGCCGACCGTTCGCTGTCGGGCCCCTCGGTGCCGAAACCGGACAGCACGGCGTAAACCGCCCCGGGCGCCACGTCGTGGATGTGCCGGTCTGTCAGGCGGTAGCGCTCGAGACGCGCCCGGGTCAGATTGGTGACGAACACTTGCGCCCTGGTCGCCAGCGTGCGCACGATTTCCGGCCCTCGAGGGTGCTCGAGGTTGACACAGATGCCCCGCTTGCCGCGGTTGTCGAACTGGAAGGTGGGAGAGACGAAATCGTCGCCGTAGAGCGCGGTGTACGCACGGCGGTAGCTGTCGCCCTCCAACGGCTCGACCTTCACGACGTTGGCGCCCATGTCGGCCATGAGCGCCGCACAATTCGGAGCGGCCAGCCAGTTCGCCACCTCCACGACGTCGATGCCTGCCAACGGTGCTGTCACGGTCGTTCTTCCCTCGCTTCCTTCGATGGGGTAGGCGTGTATGGTCGCACACCGCTGTTGGCAGACAAGTTCGTGCCTCGGTCCGCAGGCTTGCATGGCGAAACATCCGGCGGAACTGCGGTCGGTCGGCGGTGTGGTTGCGATGCCGGCCGGAATCTGCGGTTCGCGGATTCGAGTGGGTGCGCGTCTCGTTAGAGTGAAACCTTAATTTCAGATGTTAAGTGCTTGTTCGGAAAGCTCTAAAGAGCGGCCGATCCGTTCGCGCATCTCCTCCAGATCGACACCGTCGGCGCTCTTCTTGCCCTCGCAATAGCGTGCGTACACCCCGTGGACGATGCACGCTGTCTTCCAGCGATTGAATCCCTCGTAGTAGCCGAGTTGCGAAAGATCGCGGCCGGTTCGCTCGGCATAGCGCGCGGCGAGTTCGCTGCGGCTCGGGAACCCGGCCGGCGCCGTAGCGGCGTCCGGCGGAGGGGGTTCGTCGTCGTCCGGGTCCGGCCAGGGGTTCAGGGCATAGGCCAGGTCCGCCAGTGGGTCGCCAAGGGTCGATATCTCCCAATCCAGGACAGCGGCAACCGTGCAGTCCGGCCCGATCAGGCAGTTGTGCGGCCCGTAGTCGCCGTGCACCACCCTGGCAGGGCCCTGTTCGGGGATGTTGGCGAGCAGGAATTGCCGGATGTCGTGGGCTCTTGGGTCGTCGTATGCGGCCGCTTCGATGGATGAGGTCCAGGAGCGGTACCAGGTATTCAGTTGCCGACCCACGTAGTTCTCCTTCTTGCCGAGCCCACCGAGCCCAACGGCATCGGGGTCGACGGCGTGCAGGTCGGCCAGCACGTCGATGAAGGAGTTGGCCATCCTGCGGCGCCTGTCCCGCGGTACGATGCGTTCGGTATCGTCGGCGCCGTACAGCGGCTGCCCCTCGACCAGCCCCATGACGTAGAACCAGGCGCCGGTTACATCGGGGCTCTCACAGAACCCGAGCGCCCGGGGAACCGGCACGGGCGTGGGGCCGAGCGCCGAGATCAGGGCCCACTCGCGGCTCATGTCGTGGGCCTTGGGCAGCAGCTTTCCCCGGGGCGGCCGCCGAATCACGGCCTGACGGCCGGTTGCATCGTCCAGCCGGTAGGTGAGATTGGAGTGGCCGCCTTCCAGGCGCGTCCATCGAAAGGGTGGGGTGAGGCCCTCGATGTTGGCGCTTATCCAGGCTTCCACGGCGTCGACCCGATAGCCTTCCGGGCCTGTGCTCTCGTCGTGCTTCATTTCGCTGACACTCCCTCTCCCGGTTGTTGCCTGAGCCGCCGGGGCAGTTGCGCCATCAAGGCGCAATCACCTCGATTTCGAACAATCGCGGCCAGTTCTTGCCGGTGACGAACAATCGGTTGGTGTCGGCATCGTACGCGATACCGTTCAGGACGTCCGTTTCGGGCCCGCGAAACACGATCGGCAGAATTGCAGACAGATCGAGCCAGCCGCGCACCTGTCCGTCGGCCGGATCGATAATCGCAATGCGGTCCGTGGGCCATACATTCGCGTACAGGTGGACGCCGACATATTCGAGTTCGTTCAGCCCCCTGACCGGCAACGTTCCGTCACGCACCTGCAAGCGGCGGACTTCGCTGAAACTCGCCGCATCCAGAAAGCGCAGCGTCGAGGTGCCGTCGCTCATTACCAGCATCCCATCGCGCGCGGCCAGGCCCCAGCCCTCGTTGGCGTAGCGAAATTCTCCGACCGCCTCCAGGGTCTCGGCATCGCGCACCATGCCGATGCCCGCTTTCCAAGTGAGCTGGTAGAGAAGCCCGCCGGCGAGCGCCAGCCCCTCGCCGAACAACTCGTTGGCAAGCCGATGTTCGCGCAAGGCTCGGCCGCTGTCGAGGTTCACGATGCGCACGGTCGACGTTCCATAGCCTCCGGTACTCTCCAACAGGCGGCCGTCGTGGAACACCAGGCCTTGGGTGAATGCCGAAGGGTCGTGGGGGTAAGTCCGCACGACCCGGAATCCATAGTCGCCGGCTTTCGCGCTCGAAACCGTATCCGGCACGGCAAGCGCGGACACGACCAACAGCGCCAACCCGCAAAATCCACTCCAAGCCAAACGACAAGCGAGGGTGCGGCCGACACCGTTTGCATGAGGAAGGTCTTTTTTCGGCATCCAGGCGATTCCGATTGAATCGGCAACACGCCCAGGTGCCGCGGTCGGCTTGCTCCAACTGGCGGGCACGAAGGGTTTCGGCGCGTCCAAGCGGTTCTCGAAATTATCCGGCGGATTACTCCCGCACCTGAACCGGCAAATCGGTAATGCCGCGAATGAAGTTGGAGAAGAGGTACTTCGGCTCGCCGACCACCTCGACGTCGCTGAAGCGCTCGAGTATCTCCTCCCAGACGATCTGCAGTTGCATTTCCGCGAGCCGATTGCCGAGGCAGCGATGGATGCCGAAACCGAATGCGAGGTGCGAGCGTACATTCGGACGATCGATTTGGAAGCGGTCGGGTTCGGGGATGCGCTCGTCGTCGCGGTTGCCCGACAGGTACCAGATGCACACTTTGTCCCACTTGCGAATCTGTTGGCCCCGGATTTCGGTGTCCGCCACCGCGGTGCGGCACATGTGCGCCACGGGGGATTGCCAGCGGACGATTTCCGGCACCATTTTCGGGATCAGCCCCGGGTCGGCCTTGAGCTTCGCGAATTCGTCCGGGAACCGATTCAGCGCAAGGACGCCGCCGGATATGGAATTGCGCGTCGTGTCGTTGCCGCCGACGATCAGGAGCAGGATGTTGCCGAGGAATTCGCTTGGCGACATGTTGCGGGTTGCATCGCCCCTGGCGAGGAAGGAGATGAGGTCGTCTCCCTGCTCCGGAGCGGCGGAACGTTCCTGCCAAAGCGCATTGAAGTACTCGAAACACTTCCAGAGTTCCTTGAAGCCTTCTTCGGCGGTCTCGAAATAATCCGGGTCGGTAATACGCTCGACGGTGTCCGACCAGTGAATCAAGAGGCTGCGGTCTTTCTGGGGCACGTCGAACAGCGTGGCGAGCATTTGCCCCGTCAATTCCACCGAGACCCGCCGCACCCAGTTGAAAGTCTCCCCTCGCGGCAGTTCATCGAGAATCTTCGCGGCGCGTGTGCGGATCAATTCGCCCAGACGTCCCAGTTTCGAGGGCGCGAACATGGGCGCCACGGCCATGCGCTGCTGCTCGTGCACCGGGGGGTCGGCCATGATGAACATGGGCAGGTGGAACATCGGGTCGGGTGGCCCCTCGAGGGGCCTGCCGCCAAGGCGAATGCCCCCGTTGTCGATGTCCGAAGAGAACAGGTCGTGGTGCGTGTCGACGTACTTCACGTCGTCGTAGCGCGTGATGGACCAGTAGGGGCCAAACTGGCTGTTTTGGCACCAATGCACCGGCGCTTCCGCTCGCAGCCGCTCGAACCAGGGCAGCACGGTGTCGGACCGGAACAGTTCCGGGTGGGCCGGGTTCATCTCCTCCAGCGGTATTTCCCAAGGGTCCTGGTGGGCGTCGATGGCCCAGGCTTCGTGCCAGTCTCTGCTGCTCTGCCGCAGGGTGGCGGCAGCTTCTTCGTATGTCTCGGCCATTCGGGCCTCCAGATCGCAATTCGGGTTGTCGATTCGACCAGGGCTCAATCCGAGGAGGGCAGCCGCTTGGTCTCCTTGCCCATCAGCATCTGGCCGTCGACACCGAAGGAACCGTCCCCGGCCTTGATGCACAACAGTTCCAGGGTTTCCTCGGCGTTGACGTAGCGCTTGCCGATCAGGCACTGGTGCATGTGTTCCGCATCTGCCTGAGCGGTGCCGTCGTGGGTCTCCCCGTGACCGATCATGGGCACGCCGCCGCAGGTGATGGAGACGTCATTGCCCTTGATGACCATGGCCTCGCCGCTGCAGACCACGCTTTTCAGCCGTGTACCGGGTTTGATTGCGGGCATGTTGCAAGGCCTCCTTTGATTCCGACAACTGAATAATCCGCGATGCTCCCATGCTGCTGCCCGGGAGCCGTCAAAGGATACTACCGGAGCCGCGGGCTTGGCCAACGGCGTCATTTCGTTGCTTCTCCTGCTTCGCCGCAGCCCGCAATTCGGGGGCTTCCCGGGAACCGGCCAGCTGCTCGACACGCAGTTCCAGCCGTGCCTCCTAAAGGCATCGGTTCTCGAGGCGACGGTGGATCGATAGTGCGGATTCGTAAATCTCGACGTCGTCCCGATTGAATTGACGGATTCGAGCCGCCAACTTTGGCTTCACCCGGTATGGAGCGGTGCGCTCCTTGGCCGGATTCCGGTGCCAGGATCGGACGTTCTCCGGTATGGGTATAGCGAACAGGCGGCCGAAGAGGTCGAGGCTTTCCGCGTAGTGCTCGACGATTCCCACGAAGTCGAGGTCGCCCATATCGAAGTCGTGGAGATAGGCGGCGTAGGGGTTGTGGAAACGCTCGATCTCGGAGAATTCCCAGATGCTCATTTCCGCCGTGACGATGCCGGTCCCCGCACGCTTGCCGTGATGGAAGCGCGACAACGCCCACTGCACCGGATCTCGGAACCAGGCGGCGAATTGGCCGGCCAGGGCCGTCGAGCGGTACTTGCTCGCCAGAAAATGGCCATGGATGCAATCGTAGCTGTCGGCCAGCCTCGCGGCCGGCTCGAACGCCTGCGCCTGCCGGTTACGTTCCTCGACGGGATGGGTGAGCGGCGCATCGGCGTAGTCGAGTAGCAGGCGGTCGCCGAAGGCGGGCTCGAGGACTGATCGGTGCAACGTTGCGCCGCCGGTCTTCGGGATGTGGATGGAGATCAGCACAGGCTGCAGTCGAGGTTGCCCGTGGTCTTCGACTGTGCGGATTGGCGCGAGCCTCGTGGAGTCGCGTGCATTGAACGGGAGACAACCTCTTCGTTAGCGGTCGCGCCGATAGCGTAGCAAATTGACCGGAATTCGTCTGATCGGTGGCCATTCGGACAGATCGCATGAGCGGCGGTGTGAGTGACGTTTTGGCGGTGTGATCTTTCGGTTGGGATTGCCGTGGCTCGCTTCAGGTATCGCCGGCGGCATTCGGGGATTCGACGTGCCGCAGCAGGATCTCGCGGTGGGGGTAGGGAATCTGGATGCCGTGCTCCTGGAACTTGTCCCAGAGCGCCAGGAACACCTGGCCCTTGATGTTGGTGACGCCGTTTTGTGGGTCGTCGATCCAGAAGCGCAGCACGAAGTCGAGCGAACTGTCGCCGAATTCCTTGATGTGACAGACCGGCACGCGCGACTTGACGATGCGCTCGTCGACGCCGGCCGCGGCTTCAACTGCCAGGCGTCGCACCTCGTGGGGGTCGCTGTTGTAAGAGACGCTGAAAGCGATCTCCATGCGCACATCGACATCGCTGTGCGACCAGTTGATGACCTGGTTCGTGACGAAGTCGTCGTTGGGGATCAGCAGTTCCTTGTTGTCCCGGGTGATGACGCCGACGTAGCGGGCGCGCATGTCCTTGACCCAGCCGAAGGTGTCGCCCACTTCGATGACATCGCCGGGCTTGATGGACTTGTCGAGCAGCAGGAACAGGCCGCTCAGAAGGTTGGACACCTGATTCTGCAGGCCGATGCCGATGCCGACGCCGAGCGCGCCGGTGAAGACGGCCAGAGCGGCGAAATTCAAGCCGATACTGGTCAGCGCGATGACCACCGCGACCGCGATCATGACGAACCGCACCACCTTGCCGAGCAGCACCTGGGCTCTCGGGCTGATGTCCGAGTAGCCAAGAATGGCGGTCTGAATCAACCGGCTGAGCGTCAGCGCCACCCAGAGCAACACGGCGAACACCAGTGCGCCGTTGAAGATGGTGAGGAGGGACAGACGCGCCTGGCCGAACGGTATGGCGACGCGATTCAGCGTGTCGACAAGGGCATCGAGCAGCCCGAGGATGTTGAGGGCGGCCAGCGACCAGGCAAACACGAATATCAGATTGGCGACCAGCCGGTTGGCAACGATCGATGACGTCAGCTTGATGAGTACCCAGGCGGTCGTCAGGCTCGCGATGGCCGTCAGCAGATCGTTGTCGGCGGCCAGGTCGAGTTGCGCCAGCATGCCGATTGCGAGCCAGACCGGAATCAGGAACAGAATGGCGAAAACGTGGGCAAGGGCCTCTTGCGCCAGGCGCCCGGGGCCGGAGTCTGGGCGCAGTTCCGCCACCCGCCGCTCCAGTATCGGACGCAGCGGCCGGGCGACGAAGTAGGCGGCGCTCGCCAGCGCCAGGAGGCCGAACGCCTGCCAGAGCACTGCCCAGCTCAACAGGTGCTCCTCGGACCAGACTGTCAACAGCCCCAGCCAGTCAGCGAGAGTGCCTGTGAGGTTGTCGAACCCCTCGAGTGAGTCGGATTCCACGTGCTTCGCCTCAGGGGCCTGTCAACGGGCCGCTACGCAGAACGGGCATCGAGCCCGGAAGTCTCACCAACTTGCTGTTGCGGCCGCCGATGCACTCGCCCTGCGCGGCCGTGCTCACTCCGGCCGATTTGACATACTGTCAAGTATGCCTGCATCGGCCTCCGGTCCGCGCGACCGCGCAGGACGGCGCCTCGACGCCCTCGCGACGAAAATTGGTGAGATTTGCGGGCCGGGATTGCCGTTGCGCGTGCCTGACCCGGCTTGTACGTGAACCAGGGTAGCGAAGTCGGAGATCGTTGCGGACCTGCTTGGTGCGCGAAGCAGGGTGCGCGCTGCCCGTGCTCGAGGGCATGTTGGACGAGGGCCGATTGCAGACCCGGTGGGAGCCTCACAACCGCGGGCTCGGCGAGATGTGGATGATGAATTTGCTGCACGTTACGCGATCTGCGGCAGCACGTTGCCGAGCCTATCGAACATGGCTTCGAGGTCGTCGGCGTCGGCAACGAACGGTGGGCCGAACTGCAGGGTATCGCCCCCCCAGCGAACGTAGAAACCCGCTTCCCACATCGCCAGCCCCGCCTCGTAAGGCCGCACCAGGGCATCACCGTCGCGGGGTTGCAACTGGATGGCGCCGGCCAGGCCGTAATTGCGGATATCGACCACGTGCGGTGCGCCCTTCAGCGAGTGCAGATAGGTTTCGAAGCGCAGGGCCAGGTTCCGCGCCCGCTCGATCAGCCCGTCGGTTTCCAGGATGTCGAGCGCCGCAAGCGCCGCCGCACAGGCGACGGGGTGCGCCGAGTAGGTGTAGCCGTGGGGCAACTCGATGGCATGCGGGGGCTTCGGTGCGTCCATGAAAGCGCGATAGATGGCCTCGCTGGTCACGACCGCGCCCATGGGGATGGCGCCGTTGGTCAATTGCTTGGCGAGGTTCAGGATGTCGGGCACGACGTCAAATGCCTCGGCTCCGGTGGTGGCCCCCGCCCGCCCGAACCCGGTGATCACTTCATCGAAGATCAGCAGGATGTCGTGGCGGTCGCAGATTTCCCGCAATCGTTGCAGATATCCCGCCGGCGGCACCACCACACCGCCGGAACCGGACATCGGCTCGACGATCACGGCGGCAATGTTGGACGCATCGTGCAGTGCCACGATTTCCTCGAGTTGGTCGGCGAGATGGGCTCCGTATTGCGGCATTCCCCGGCTGAAGGCGTTTTCGGGCAGCAGCGTTGCCGAGAGGTGATCGGTATCGAGCAGCGGCCCGTACATCTGCCGATTGGGGCCGATGCCCCCGAGGCTCGTGCCGCCGAAGTTGACGCCGTGATAACCCTTGACGCGGCCGATCAACCTGGTCTTGCCGGGGCGTCCGGCTTCCCGCCAGTAGGCACGGGCGATTTTCAGCGACGTATCCGTGCTTTCGGATCCGGAATTGGTGAAGAACACGTGGGAGAGCCCGGCGGGCATCAGCTCGACGATGCGGTTGGCCAGTTCGAAGCTGCCCGCGTGGCCGAACTGGAATGCAGGGGCGTACTCCATGTGGCGGAGTTGGTTCGATACCGCTTCGGCAATGGCCGGATGGCCGTGGCCGGCGCCGCAACACCAGAGGCCGGAAAGGCCATCGAAAATCTTGCGGCCGTCCGGGGTGTAGTAGTGGCAGCCTTCTGCCCGCTCGACGATGCGCGGGTTCTGCTTGAATGCCCGGTTGGCGGTATACGGCATCCAGTGGGCGTCGTACAGAGACGCTGCGTTCTCGTTCAAATGCCCCTCTCCGGGTGGGGAATTGCGAATTTGCCCTGGAGAGTATGCGCCTGCCCCGCGCCCTTTCGCAACGATGAACGAACCCGTAGACCGGATGTCTCACCAACTTTCGTCGCGAGGGCGTCAAAGCCCGCTTACGCGAGTGCATCGGCGTCCGCAGGGCGAAGTTGGTGACGGATGGGGGGTAGCGATCGCTCCGACGGAATGGTGCAGAATCCGGCGCCGGAGCCGTTTCGCTTCGCGGGTAATTCGGGGTTCCGACCGGCTCGACGCGGCGGATGAGGATTCCGGCATTTGCCGCGCACACCGCCCGGGCCGTATGCTGAGCGGGCGGTACCCCAGCCGGAACAGATCGCAGTGTCGGGGTGCCGGCGCGACTCGCACCTCGAGCGTGGCCGCGCTCGAGGGGTATGGAACCACCGCAATCTGGAGGATTGACACATGCTGGAATTTGCCGAACTCAACTGGCTGGCGATCCTGGTCGCCACCGTGGCCGCTTTCGCACTCGGCTGGCTCTGGTACGGGCCCTTGTTCGGCAAGGCCTGGCTCGAGGCCATCGGCAAGACCGCGGACGAGATCGATCCGTCGCCGCAACCGTTCGTCATCACGTTTTTCACCACCCTGCTGACCAGCATCGTCCTGGCGGCGCTGATGAGCAGCCTGGGCATGATGAACCTGACCGACGGGGTCCTGCTCGGAGCCATTACCGGTATCGGCCTGGTTGCGGCGTCTCAAGCGTCGGATTCGGCGTTTTGCGGATGGGGCATGCCGCTGTTTCTTATCATCTCCGGCTTCCGGGTCCTGCTCTGTATCCTGATCGGGGCCATCCTTGGCGTTTGGGCGTAGAGCGGTAGCTGCAGCAAATAACGGGAGGCGAGGTCGTCGGGCTCGCACACTGCCGCTGCTTTCACTTCGAGCGTCGGCGCGGGCACGTCGATGCCCTCACCAGGTATCGACGTTGGGCCGTTTCTTGCCGGTCCGCCGGGGGGTCGGCGCCACGGAGCGCAACGCGGCCGTGATCCACCTGCGGGAATCGGCGGGGTCGATGGTATCGTCCAGTTCGAAGATCGATGCGGTGTTCACTGCCTTGCCCCGTTCGTACAGGCCCGCAACGATTTTCTCGTAGGCGGCCTTGCGTTCCTGCGGGTCGTCGATGGCCTGCAGGTCCTTGCGGTAGCCGAGCTTGGCCGCGCCTTCGAGGCCCATCCCCCCGAACTCGCCGGTAGGCCAGGTTACCGTGAAGAGCGGCGCCTTGAAGCTGCCCCCCGCCATGGCCTGGGCGCCGAGCCCGTAGGCCTTGCGGATGACGATGGTCATCAGCGGCACATCGATATTGGCGCCCACGACGAACATGCGGCCGGCGTGGCGAACCAGTGCGGTCTTTTCGCTCTCGGGGCCGACCATGATTCCCGGACAGTCGCACAGGCTCAACACGGGCAGGTCGAACGCGTCGCACAACTGCATGAACCGCGCCCCCTTGTCGGCGCCCTCGGTGTCGATCGCGCCGGAAAGGTGGCCCGGATTGTTGGCGATGACGCCCATCGGGATGCCTTCCACCCGGATGAGAGCGGTATGGATGCCGGAGCCCCAATCCTTGCGGATCTCGAGCACCGAACCGACATCGGCAATGCCGTGGATGACATCGCGCATGTCGTAGTAGCGCAGCCGGTTTTCCGGGACGACGAAACGCAGCTTGCGCTCGTCCGGCGCCTCCCATGAATCGAGGCGGCCCTGAAAGTAGGAGAGGTACTGCTTGGCGACCGCGACCGCCTCGGCCTCGTCCTCGACGGCGATGTCGACGACGCCGTTGGGCACCTGCACGTCCATGGGGCCCACTTCTTCGGGCCGGAAAACGCCGAGGCCGCCGCCCTCGATCATGGCCGGGCCGCCGATACCGATGTTGGAGCCCTCGGTGGCAATGATGACGTCGCAGCAGGCGAGCAATACCGCGTTCCCGGCGAAACAGCGGCCCGTCGTGATGCCGACCATCGGGACGAGCCCGGAGAGCCGGGCGAAGTACGTGAACGCCCAGCAGTCGAGCCCGGCGAAGGTGGCGCCGTCCGTATCCCCCGGCCGTCCGCCCCCGCCTTCGGCAAACAGCACCACGGGCAGCCGCTGCTGCTCCGCGATCTCGAACATGCGGTCTTTTTTGGCGTGGTTCTTGATGCCCTGGGTGCCGGCCAGCACCATGTAGTCGTACGATACGACCATGGCGCGCGCCTCGTCGGGGCCGAACGAATCGCCGTTGATCTGGCCCAGCCCGCACACCATGCCATCCCCCGGGGTGTTCTCGATGAGGTCTTCCAGGCTGCGCCGGCGCCGCTGGCCGGCGATGACGAGGGCTCCGTATTCGATGAACGAACCCGCGTCGCACAGGTCGGCGATGTTCTCGCGGGCCGTTCGATGCCCGGTCTTTCGCCGTTTGGCCACGGCCTGTTGGCGGTTTTCGTCCAGCCCCCTGGCCTTGCGGTCGTACACTTCCTGCAGATCGGGCCGAATGCGGTCGAGATCCAGCGACCGGTCCTCCCCCTGCTCCGGAGCGGCGACATCCCGTTCCTCCAGATAGACGATCGGGTGGTCTTCGAAGACGGTGTCGCCTTCGTTGACGCCCAGGCGTTGCACGATGCCGCTGACCGCCGCCGTGACCACGTGTTCCATCTTCATGGCTTCCATGACGGCGACCTGCCGCCCGGCATGGACTTCGTCGCCGGGGGCCACATCGAAGCTGACAATGGTTCCCTGCATCGGCGCAACGATGGTAACGATGCCTTCGGGCAACGATTCGGTAACCGGTTGGAGCGCGGCGGGAGCGCCCCGAACCTCGTTTTGGCCGCTGTCGAGGACGGCATCCGTCTTGCCGTGGTCGAGAACGGCAAGCGGGTCGATGTCGTCCACCCTGGCGCCTGCGAGCGAGGGCGAGGGGTTTGCACCGCTGCGGCCGCCCGTGCCTGGCGATTGGCGCCGGCGGCCCTGTTCGTCATCGACGAGTTGGGCGATTTCCTCCTCGACGAAACCCGTGTGCACGTCGTTGTTGCGAAAGCGGGGGTGTTCGAACAGGTTCACCAGGAAGCCGAGGTTCGTCGGCACGCCTTCGATGCGGGTCTCTTCGAGTGCCCGGCCTGCCTTGCGCACCGCGGCGGCGTAGTCGTCCCGCGGCGAGTGGACGATCAACTTGGCCAGCAGCGAGTCGAATGCGGGGTTGGTGGTGTAGCCCTGGCGTCCGTAGGTGTCGGTTCGAAGGCCCGGCCCGTTCGGCGCTTCGAACAGGGTCAAGGTGCCGCCGCCGGGCCTGGCGCTGCCATCGCGCTGCATCGTTTCCATGTTGATGCGGGCCTGAATGGCAAAGCCGCGCGGGGAGGGGATGTCTGCCTGCTGCAATCCGATGTCCGCGAGCGATTGCCCGGCAGCCACCTGCAACTGTGCCCGGACGATGTCGATGCCCGCGACTGCTTCGGTGACGGTGTGTTCGACCTGCAGTCGCGCGTTGGCTTCGATGAAGGCGAATCGTTCGCCCGCGACCATGAACTCCACGGTGCCCGCGCCCCGGTAACGGCTGGCTTCGCCAAGCCGCACTGCGGCGGCAACGAGGGCATCGCGGAGCGCCGGCGGCAGGCCCGGGCTCGGTGCCACCTCGACGAGTTTCTGGTGGCGCCGCTGGATGCTGCATTCCCGTTCCCAGAGGTGGCTTGTGGCGCCGTTGCCGTCGGCGACGATCTGCACCTCGATGTGGCGGGCCAGCGGCAGGTACTCTTCCACGTACACCGCCGGATTACCGAAGGCGCCCTGGGCTTCCGAACGGCAACGCCTCCAGGCCGACTCGATGTCCGTGGCCTCCGACACCACGCGCATGCCGCGCCCGCCGCCTCCCGCGATCGCCTTGATCACCATTGCCGTGCCCTCGGGCAGCGCCGCGTAGAACGACCGGGCTTCGTCCAGGGATACCGCTGCTTCGCTGCCTGCCAACACCGGGACACCGCAGTTTCGTGCGAGTTCGCGAGCCCTTGCCTTGTCGCCGAGCAGGCTGAGCGTGTCTGCGGTGGGGCCGACGAAGGTCAGCCCCGCTGCTTCCACGGCCGCCGCGAAGTCGGCGTTTTCGCTCAGGAACCCGTAGCCGGGGTGCACCGCGTCGCAATGGCATCGTTTTGCGACTTCGACGATCTGCCCGATGTCGAGGTACGCGGCTGCACCACGGCCGGACAATGCGGCCGATTCGTCGGTACTGGCATTATGCGGCGACGAGGCGTCGTCTTCGCTGTAGATCGCGACAGTCGCGAGCCCGAGGTCTGCTGCGGTACGGGCGATGCGGACGGCAATTTCGCCGCGGTTGGCAATCAGCAGTTTCTTCATGGGCTCGAGGCGGCGTCCGCAAGTGGGTGAGGGGTGGATTGTGCATCAAGTGCGGGTGCCGGCGCGATTGGCCGGCCGTCACCCCCTGGGCCATCCTGCGTGCGGATTGACGCGGCGAGTCCGGCAACGGCGGCGAAAGCAACGCGTGAGCAAAACGATTGCGAATGGGCCGAGGCTGGTTCCTACCCGCTTCGAATTGCCTTATCCTCCGGTCACCAAGGCAGTAATCCCCGTGGTTCAGTCATGAGCGCAGCAGAAACCCGTTTCGTCCCGGACCCTTACACGCTTGCTATCGAAGACATCGATGTCTCCGACCCGCACATCTTCCAGCAGGATGCCCACTGGGGCTATTTCGAGCGGTTGCGTGCCGAAGACCCGGTGCACTACTGCCGGGACAGCCAGTTCGGGCCCTACTGGTCGGTGACGAAGTACGACGACATCATGCAGGTCGATCGCAACCACGGCGTTTTCTCCTCGGAAGGCGGCATAACCCTCGGGCCGCCGGTCACCGTCCCCGAAGAGAAGGTGATGAACACGCCGATGTTCATCGCCATGGACCCGCCCAAGCACGATGTGCAACGGGCGACGGTGCAGCCGGTGGTGGAACCGCGCAACCTCGCGGCGATGGAAGGCACGATCCGCGAGCGCGCGGGCCGCATACTCGATTCGCTGCCGGAGAACGAGACCTTCAACTGGGTAGACCTGGTCTCCATCGAACTCACCACGCAGATGCTGGCCACCCTCTTCGATTTTCCGTTCGAGGAAAGACGCAAGCTGACGCGCTGGTCGGATGTGGCGACGGCCGGGCCGGAAAGCGGCATCGTGCTGTCCTACGAGCAACGGCGCGACGAACTCCACGAGTGCCTGGCGTATTTCACACGACTGTGGAACGAGCGGGTCAACGAGCCGCCTGCCCACGATCTGATATCGATGCTGGCGCACGGGGAGAGCACCCGGGAAATGGAGCCGATGGAGTTTCTCGGCAACCTGATGTTGCTGATCGTGGGCGGCAACGACACCACGCGCAATTCGATTTCGGGCGGTGTACTGGCGCTGAACCTGTTCCCGCAGGAATACGACAAGCTGCGCGGCAACCCGGGGCTGATTCCCAACATGGTCTCGGAAATCATCCGCTGGCAGACGCCGCTGGCCTACATGCGGCGCACCGCGCTCGAGGATACGGTGCTGTCCGGCAAACGCATTGACGCCGGAGATGTCGTGCTGATGTGGTACGTCTCCGGCAACCGCGACGCAGACGCCATCGAGAACCCGAATGCGTTTCTCATCGACCGCAGGAACGCCAGGCGCCACCTGTCCTTCGGGTTCGGCATCCATCGCTGCATGGGCAATCGCCTCGCGGAGATGCAGCTTCGCGTGCTCTGGGAAGAGATCATGAAGCGCTTCCGCTTCGTCGAGGTGGTCGGTGAGCCGGTGCGCACGCTGTCGTCGTTCGTGAAGGGGTACACGGAATTGCCGGTGCGGGTGCATCGGCTCGGTCAGGCCTGAGCGGTCGGGCCGCCAACTGCCAGGCAGCGGCTGCTGTAACGATTTCCCGGCGCCCGTCGGTGTTTCGTCGCCGCGCCGAGAGAAGCGATTGATCTGGCGTAAGCGCATCGCTCGCTGCGAGCCCGCAAATCTCACCAACTTCCTGCCGCGGACCCCGATGCACTCGCGTAAGCGCTGGCGTGTTTTTGCGAGGCGTACCCCCGCGCTCCAGAGTTGAAGGCCCACTCCTGCCTGCGGTTGTCCTGCCCCATGCAGCGAGGGGCGTTGCGTAGCGCCGCGGCGCGTCCTCAGGCCACGATGGACTGTTCGTAAAGGCGCGTTATCTCGTCTTCCGCGCAATCGAGTTCGGCAAGGATCTCGCGCGTGTGTTCGCCGACGGCCGGGGCCGGGGCGCGCGGGCGGATGTCGGCAGTGGTGGAGCGAAAAGGGGTATTGACAGTGGGGTAGGCGCCGAATTCCGGGTGTTCGATGCTGGGGAATAGCCCGAGTGCCTGGGCATGGGGGTCGTCCGGCACCTCGTGCAGCGACAGCACCGGCCCCCAGATCACCCCGTGCTCGTCGAAGACCCTGCCCCATTCGTCCCGCGTCCGGGCGGACAGGACCGTATCGATGGCCTCCACCAGTTCAGGCATGCGGCGGTAGCGGTCTTTCGGTGTACTGAAGCGCTCGTCTTCCAGCCAGCCTGGTTGGCCCAGTGCCCGGCACAGGCGCTCCCAGGCGCCTGCATCCAGCATGTTGATCACCACCCACTGGTTGTCCTTGCACGGATAACGGTTGGTCATGGGCGTCAGTTGCTGCTCGCGTGCGCGCCGGCGCACCGGCGACTTGTCAACGGCCGTGATGCCGAAGTCGGACGACTGTGTCCACACGGCCGTCTCGTACAGCGATGTCTCGACAACCTGTCCTTCGCCGCTGCGCTCCGCCAGCCGCAGCGCCGCCAGAATGGCAGTGCAGAGCGACAGACCCGTGGTGTGGTCGCCCTGGGCAGGACGCGCCATCGGCACGACGCCGTGCTCGCCCTCGCGCATGGCATCGTAGAGGCCCGAGCGGCCGAAGAAGGCAGTCACGTCGTAACCGGGGCGCCAGGCGTCCGGGCCGGATGTGCCGTAGCCGGTCAGGGTGGCGTGCACGAGGCCGGGGCGCAGTTCGAGCAGGGTGCCGGCGTCCAGGCCGAATCGCTGCTGGCGTTTCGGCAGCAGGTTGCAGAGAAACACGTTGGCGTCGGCGACGAGACGATGCACCAATGCCGCGCCTTCGGCTTCGTTCAGGTTCACGGCAATCGACCGCTTGCCGCGATTATCCACATCGAACTGAAAGTCGTAGCCCTGGAATTCGGATTCGACCCTCAACGGTCGGCTCAAGCCCCGCATCGGGTCTCCCTGAATCGGTTCGACCTTGATTACCCGGGCGCCCATGTCCGCCAGCACCGCACCGGTGCTCGGCGCCGCCATGAAACTGGCGACTTCGATCACCGTAATATCACCCAGGGGTTCGCTCATTGGGGGTCTCCTGTTCGTTAGCCCGCATCCGTCACCAACTTCCGTCGCGAGGGCGCCGAGGCGCCGGCCTGCGTGGGTGCGCGGACCGGAGGCCGATGCAGGCATACTCGACAGTATGTCAAATCGGCCGGAGGGAGCACAGCCGCGCAGGGCGAGTGCATCGGCGTTCGCAGCAGGAAGTTGGTGACGGATGCGGGCTAGAGTTGCGCCAGTTCAAGGCGATAATCTGCTGGTTCGTTCAACCGGGAATTCGAGTGCCGGTGCATAAGGTGTCGAGTTTCACTGGGCTCGGGCCGCCATGATAGCTTCGAATTCCACTCTGGTGGGACACGGCATGGGGACGTTCTTCATTCATTGGTCAAAACCGAAGCCCGGTTTCGGTCACCACGACATTCGTTTTGCGCCAATCTTTACCAACCTGTGGTCCAAGTATCCGCAATCGGTACGGGAATAGACAGGTTCCCCAATCCACGTGTTGCGCAACGATAGCGATGGTTGGTTCCGGCTGAAGCAAGGACAGTCAATTCCGAACGAGACTTTTGCATTTGATGCACGCTTTGATTGCTGCGTCCGATCGCCGTGCTGCACACGACGTGGCGACGTCCGCTGTTGATTTGACCATGCAAACCACGTTGAATGATCGCAACACTCTCGACGAACCGGAGAACCGCCAATGCTCGGATATTGCACCATCGGCGTCAGCGACATGGACCGCGCCGTTGCGTTCTACGACGAACTGCTTGGAGTATTGGGGGGCCGGCAACTGATCGGCATGGACCGCATCAAGCTGTACGGCACCGACCCGGGCAGTGCGATGCTGGCCATCTGCATTCCCTTCAACGAGGAACCCCACGACCCCGGCAACGGCAACATGGCTGCCCTGCAGGCCGGTTCCCGGGAAGCTGTCGGCAACGCCTACCGGAAGGCACTCGGGCTCGGCGCCACGGACGAAGGGCCGCCCGGTGAGCGTGGCCCGGGTTTCTACGGCGCCTACGTGCGCGATCCGGATGGGAACAAGCTTTGCTTCTTCGAGATGTCGCTGGGCTGATCGCATCGATTGTCCTGGGCTCGACGGGGCGGCGCCGGCGCAATCGGCCTTTGTGTTGCCGGCAATCCCCGTCGTCCCGGGGCTCGGGCGTTACCCGAACATGGCGCTGAGCAGCGAACAACTCGAGTCCTACCGGCGGGAGGGCTACGTGCTCGTGCCGAGCCTCGTTTCCGAGGCGCGGCTTGCCGCCTGCGAACGGCGTTTCCTGGAACTTGCCCGGGGGAACCGGGAGCCACCGCCGGGAATGAAGCTCATGCAAGATGTCATGTTTGTCCGGGGCGCCGCGGCCCCGGAGCGGCCGGAAGACGTCGTGAACAAGGCGCTCAATTTCGAGAACGACCCCGGCCTCTACGCCTACACGCTCGAACCGGCGCTGCTTGCGGCCGTGCGCTCGCTGATCGGCGAGGCCGTCTACAGCATTGTCACGAACCTGTTCAACAAACCGCCGGGCGTGGACGGACGCCATCCGCTGCACCAGGATCTTCTCTATTTCGACCTGCGGCCGGCCGACCGCATCGTCGCGACCTGGACGGCACTGCAGCCCACGTCACGAGAGAACGGCTGTCTGTCGGTAGTTCCCGGCAGCCACCGGGGCGAGTTGCTGCGCCACGAGAACCCGGACTGGGAGTTCGTCAACTACGCATTCCTGGGCATTGCCGAAAAGGAAAACCTCGAGAAGCGCCTGCCGGCACGCAGGCACATCGAAATGCGACGCGGCGACACGTTGCTGTTCCATCCTCTCTTGATCCACGGTTCCGGTCACAACGCCAGCGATGCCCCGCGGCGGGCCATATCCACCCACTACGCTTCTGCCGAATGCCATTCCCCCGGTGGCGACTGGCGCTCCCGAGCCCAGGTGCGGCAGATTGACTGACGCGGCTGCCAGCGCCCCGACACGGTCGGTGGCATCGGCCAGACCCCGGGTGGTGGTTACCCGACGCTGGCCCGCCGCAGTGGAGGAAGCCCTGGCGGCGCGATTCGATACGCAACTGAACGCCGACGATCACCCATTTACGAGCAAGGAATTCGCCGACGCCCTGAGGAGCGCCGACGCGTTGTGCCCGACGGTCACGGATTCGCTGGACGCGAGCCTGTTCGAGGGCGACATTCGGGTGCGATTAATAGCCAACTACGGCGTGGGCTACAACCATATCGACATCGCCGCGGCCCGCGAGCGGGGCGTTGTTGTCACCAACACCCCGGATGTGCTCACGGACTGCACCGCCGACCTCGCCATGACCCTGATTCTCATGTGTGCGCGCCGCGCCGGCGAGGGCGAGCGGGAACTGCGCGCCGGCGAATGGACCGGTTGGCGGCCCAGCCACCTGGTCGGTACCCGGGTTACGGGCAAGACACTCGGCATCGTCGGCATGGGACGAATCGGCCTGGCGGTGGCCAGGCGTGCGCGGCACGGCTTTCGCATGCGCATTGCCTGCTACGGCCGCAGTGCCGTTCCGGATGCGGTGCTCGATGAATTGCAGGCAGACCAGCATCCGCACCTCGACGACCTCGCTGCCAACGTCGACTTCCTGTCGCTGCATTGCCCGGCCACACCGGAAAGCCACCACCTGATCGATGCCCGGCGCCTTGGGCGGATGCGCCCGACCGCCTTTCTCATCAATACCTCCCGCGGCCCCGTTGTCGACGAACAGGCACTGGCCGATGCCGTCGACCGGGGCACGATTGCGGGGGCCGGCCTCGATGTCTACGAGGCCGAGCCCCGCGTCAACGAGGCCTTGCTGGCATTGAACAACGTCGTACTGTTGCCCCACATGGGCAGCAGCACCGTCGAGACGCGAGACGCCATGGGCATGCGGGTTGTCGAGAACCTGGAACGCTTCTTCGCCGGCGAGACGCCGCCCGACATCTGCAAGTGACCCTTGACGGTTGCTGCGAGCCTGGAAACAAGAGGCTGCGCGCGCCGACACAGGTCCGGCCCGTTGCCGTGACGGCGTTGCAACCAGATCAAGTGCCTTACAGGCGCAAATCGCGTGTCAAGCCCCGCCGTTTTGCGGTATGCTCCGCTCCTGTCAATCACACGTTTGGGAGGCGTTTATGCGTATTGCTCGATTTGTGGCCATGGCGTTCGCGATGGCTTGGCTTGCCGCCTGTGGTCAGCCTGCCGACAGCGGCGGCGAAGCGGCGGAGGCTCCGGCAGCGGAGGCGCCAATGGATGCGGCGCCGGCCATGGATGAGGCCGCTGACGCAGGCATGGAAGAGGCTGCGGATGCCGGTATGGAGGAAGCTGCCGAGGGCGATGCTGCTGCGGAAGGCGAGGGCGCCGATGCCGGCATGGATGCCATGGACGATGCTGCCGGCATGGAGTCCGACGAGGCTGCCGCTGAAGACTCGGGCGATGCCGAGGAAGCACCGGCTGCCGAAGGCGGCGAGGACGCTCAGTAGCGCGAACTCTCAACCCGCCTCGAACGCGGAATAAGCGCGTTCGGGGCAGGTTGCCAGCGATCAGCGCGCCATCAGGCCGATTCGAGAGCATCGGTTGTATGGTTTAGCGGGCCGGTTGGCCAGCGCAAGGCTGATGCGCAGTGCTGGCTGCATGCAGCGTACGCGTTCTCCTGCGCGGACTGACTTGCGCGGGTTGAAGACCTGCCCGGGTTGAAAAGCGCTCAAAATGCCCGTCACGCCGACTCGGAGCGACCTCTGGCGTCTCCGAGATCGAGTTGCGCCGGGGCCGGTCGTTGCCTGCACCCGTCGTCACTTGCACCCGTTGTCAGGTGCACGCTGACGAGTGTGGCTTCTCTGCCTCTGCGCGCCGCAGATCAAAGCCGCTGATTGAATTCGACGAGATTGCCGCTCGGATCGCGGGTGAATGCCTGACGGCAGATTCCCGCGATTTCGCGGGGCTTCGAACAGGAATACCCGGCATCCTCGAGCCGTTGCCGCAGGGCATCCAGGTCGGAAACCTTGAACGCGAAATGCTGTTCCTCGAGCGGCGGACCGGAATCCATTTCCATCAGATGCACTTCCTGGTCGCCGGCTCGCAGCCAGGCGCCGGCGAAGCCGAAGTCCGGCCGGTCGAGCGGCTTCATGCCGAGGGCGTCGACGTAGAACTTCTCCGCGGCAGCGACATCCTTCACGTTGATGGAGACGTGATGTATTCCTTCGAGGATCATGAGTTTTCCATCTGTGGTCGTATCCACTATTCCTCTCATTCGCGGCGCAGGTTGTCAAACCGGTCGTGTTCCTGGCTCGCATGGGCCACCAACTTGCTGCTGCGGACGCCGGCGCACTCGCCCTGC
This sequence comes from Candidatus Azophilus sp., assembly GCA_965221465.1. Classification (GTDB taxonomy): domain Bacteria; phylum Pseudomonadota; class Gammaproteobacteria; order Pseudomonadales; family Azotimanducaceae; genus Azophilus. The sequence continues at coordinate 1,518,532 of OZ244892.1, read as the reverse complement.
GCCTCGACGCCCTCGCGACGAATGTTGGTGACGGATGCGGGCTGCCCGGGCGGCGCCGGAACGAACGATTGCAATAGCGTTCGAGTTGACGCACCATCCGCGGCGTGTCGGGCAACGATAAGGAGGTGATCGTGTATCTATTGACTGAGGAGCGCGGCGTCTGACGCGCTCCTTCGCCGGTAGGGGCCTCTGCAACGGGGCTCCACCGGCTTTGCATCCCTCCGGTTCCCGCGCTCGAGTGCTGTTTCCAGCCCGCATCCATCGCCAACTTTCGTCGCGAGGGCGTCGACGTTTCGTCGCGGAGGTCTCGACGTTTCGTCGCTGAAGCAGAACGCGCCGTCCTGCGCGGTCGCGTATCGCATCCAGCCACCTGTAGCTTTGTCGCCTCGCCGCAGAATCGTTCCTCCGATCCAGCATCGCAGACCGGTTCTCTCCCTGCGGTTGTCAGATGTTTCTTGCACGTCTGCAGCCCGGCGCGCCGAGGTGGCATCATGCATCCGATCAAGTTGTTTGTTGTAGTCGGATTCCGGCCATCGCCGGCCGATCGCGTCTGTAGCGCGCCCGATTACAGCTTTTTTGTCGAGGTCGGGCCTTGCCCCGCCAGTAGTTCGCTTACGCGGAGCGCCGCCTGTTCCATGTTGGTCAGAACGATGTCCGACTTGTTCAGGTTGTAGCCGGTCAGGTTCACTGCCCGAATCAGATACCGCGCCACCGCGTCATTGTCGTCCGTGTCGACGTCGATGATGTTGATGCAGCAGTTGTCCTGCTCGATGGAAACGCGCTTCTGCCAGGGAAGGCCCAGCACGTGATTGAGGATGCGGCGGTTGACGCCGCCGTGCAGCACCAGCAACAGGGTTGTCCAGTCGCGCGCCGAGACGATGCGGTCGAATGCCGGAGTGACCCGGGCGCCGAAATCGGCAAACTTCTCCCCGCCCAGGTAGCGGGCTCCCGGCTCCTCGGCGCCGGCCCAGGGATTGGCGATCTCATCCAGCCAGGCGGTGCTGTCCTCCCGACTGTATTCTCGGCGCGCCCCGCGTATCTCCTCGAGCGCTGGTTCCGTCTCCAGCACCGGCGCGTGCCGGCCGGCGAGAATGAGCCCGGCCGTCTCCACCGTGCGCGGCAGGCCGGAGCAGATGGCGCGATCGAAGGGAACGCTCGCGAGCACGGCAGCCTGCTTGCGTGCCTGCTGCCGCCCCAACCGGGTCAACGGGATGTTGCGGGGGTCGTCCGTGACGGTGCCGTCGTCCTGCAAGTAAGCCGCCTCGGCGTGGCGAAGAAGGAATATCCGGCGGCGGTCGGGATGCTCGAACATGGCCGGCACAGAGTACACGCTCAGGCTGTTGACAGCGCGAATGATTTAATTAACATAGAAATCATTAATAGTTTAATTAATTGGTCGACAGCACCGAATGAAACCGTTCGATACCTCGCTCCCCATGAGCCTCTATCGCACCCTCGATGCGGTCATGCCGCCGTTTCGCGCCATCTTTGCGCGTTTCGGGCTGACCGAGCAGCAATGGCGCGTATTGCGGGTGCTGTGGGAGCGGGATCGCAGGCCGCTGCTTGCGCTGGCGGAGGCGACACTGATTCAGGCGCCGAGCCTGGTGGGCGTGGTCGACCGCCTGCAACGGGACGGCCTCGTGGAACGGCGGCGCTCGCGGCAGGACCGGCGCGTCGTCAGAATCTGCCTGACCCGCAGCGGCCAGGGGCTGAAAGGGCAGGTGACGCCGCTGGTCGATGCGGCGTATGCGCACCTGGAAGCGTCCGTCACTCGAAAAGAGCGGGCGGATTTGCTGGCCACTCTCGAGAAGATCGCAGTTCGTTCCGCGTCGGCGACCGGCGAAACCGGACCGGGCGCGGTAGTTGAAGCCGAACAGGAGGATGGAAGATGGGACTGAAAAGCGGCGCGCAATACCTCGAGTCGCTGCGCGATGGACGCGACGTGTGGCTGCACGGCAGCCGGGTGGCCGACGTGACACGGGAGCCGGGTCTCGAACGCGGGGCGCGGACGCTGGCGCAATTCATCGACCGGCAGCAGGACGCCGCGCTGCTCGACAAGCTGTCGTTCGTCGAAGACGGCGAACGCTATCCGATGTCGTTCCTGTTGCCCCGGCGGGCCGAGGACGTTCGCCGCCGCGGCGCCGCCTGTTACGAATGGGCCAGATGGTCGAACGGCATGCTCGGTCGCACGCCCGACTACAAGAACGCTTCGGTCACCGCCTTTGCCGGCGCGGCGGAACTCCTTAACGAGAACGGCGGGAACGTGGATTTCGCGGCCAACATGCGCGCCTATTACGAGGAAGCCAGGCGCTCGGACCACGTGCTGACCCACACCCTGGTCAATCCCCAGTTCAACGCCGAACTGGCGCGGCAGGGTCGGTCGAGCCCGGAAGTGGCGTTGCAGGTCGTCAGGGAGACCGACCGGGGCATCGTCGTCAACGGCGCCCGGCTGCTCGCAACCCTCGGGCCGCTCGCCAACGAGATCGAGGTCTTTCCGTCCACGCTGCTGAAAGCTTCCGAGGAGAACATTCCCTTTGCCGTCGCCTTCACCCTGCCGATCGACACGAAGGGCCTGCGCCTGATCTGCCGCGACACCTACGATGCAGGCAAGTCCAGGTTCGATGCGCCCCTGGCATCCCGATTCGAGGAGATGGACGCCGTGGTCGTCTTCGACAACGTGCTCGTCCCCTGGGAGCGGGTCTTCATGTACAAGGACCCGCTGCTCTGCAACCGTGCGTTTGCCGAGACCAATGCCGTGGTGCACATGATGCACCAGGTGGCCTGCGGCAAGCTGGCCAAGGCGGAGTTCATCGTCGGCCTGCTGTGCGCCATGGCCCGGGCATCGGGCAAGGACCGGGACATGAACGTGAAAGGTCAGATTGCCGAGGCCATGTGGGTTGCCGAGACCGTGCGCGCGCTTCTGTTCAGCGCCGAACAGCAGCCCGAGAAAGACCGGTGGGGCCTGTACATCCCACAGCGGCGACCGCTGGACACCTGCCGAAACCTGTTCCCCCGCCTGTATCCCAAACTCATCGAAACGGTGCACATGCTGGGCTCGAGTTCACTGGTGGCGACCCCCTGCGAAGCCGATTTCGGCAACGACATCGCCGGCGACGTGGACCGCTACTTCCAGCAGGTCAACCTCGACAGCCGGGACCGGGTGGCGCTCTTCCGCCTGGCCCACGACGTGGCGGTATCCGGCTTCGGCAACCGGCAGGTGCTCTACGAGCGGTTCTTCTTCGGCCCGCAGAACGTCATGGCGTCCATCTACTTCGACCTGTACGACAAGGACGAAATGATGGATCGTGTCGGCGAATTGCTGGACATGACGTGACCACGGCCGAACGGCCACTGCCGAGCCTGCCGCCGACTGTTCGCGAAATCGATTGGCGGCTCGGTCAGGAATGGAGGTTGAGTTCGCGATGAGACTGTATACCCACGAGGAATGCCTGCAGCACGAGACGCCGCCCGGCCATCCGGAACGGCCGGAGCGCCTGTCGGCCGTTGTCGACCGGCTCCGGGCCGATGGGTTGATGGACGAAGTATCCGTGGAGACCCCGCGCGCCGCGACCGATGCCGACCTCGCCCGGGTTCACGACACCCGCTACGTGGAAGCCGTTGCGGCGGCGAGCCCGGACACCGGCTGCGTTCGGGTGGAATCCGACACCGTGATGAGTCCCGGCTCGCTGAATGCAGCCAGGCTGGCTGCCGGGGCCGTCCACGATGCCGTCGAACATGCGCTGGACGGGGCCGGAAAACGCGCCTTCTGTGCCGTGCGACCGCCCGGACACCACGCGGAATCGACCGCGGTGATGGGGTTCTGCCTTTTCAACAGCGTGGCCGTGGGCGCCGACCGGGCACTCGACGATCTCGACCGCGTTGCTGTCCTCGACTTCGATGTCCACCACGGCAACGGCACCGTCGAGATGTTCGCCGACCGGCCGGAAGTGCTGGTCTGCTCCAGCTTTCAGTTTCCTTACTACCCGGGCATCCGGCAGCAGGTGGAGCGACCCAACATCGTCAATACGCCGCTGCCCGCGGGAAGCGGCAGTGCGGCATTTCGCAGGGCCATCGAGCGGGACTGGCTGCCGGCGCTGGAGTCCCATCGGCCGCAACTGATCCTTGTCTCGGCGGGCTTCGATGCCCATGTGGAAGACCCGCTGGCGGGGCTCGAATTGCAGGACGACGACTACCGCTGGATCACGGCGTTCATTGTCGATGCGGCCGACCGATTCGCCGAGGGCCGAATCGTCTCGACGCTGGAAGGCGGATACGACCTGGATGCCCTGGCCCGTTCCGCGGCCCTGCACGTGCGCGGGCTGCTTTGACCGCACCGGTTCTCTCCCAGCGTATTTCAGTTGTTCCTTGCGCGTCATCGCCCCGGCGCGCCGGGTTGAAAGCTCGCAAGACGCTGTCAGACCAGTTCGTATCCGTGCGTGATCGTCACGCCGGCCCGGCGCAACATGATCGAAGCAGAGCAGTATTTTTCCGCGGACAGTTCGACGGCGCGTGCCACCTTCCCTTCGGTCAGGTTTTCGCCGGCGACGGTGAAGTGCAGGTGGATTTCGGTGAACACCTTGGGGTCGGACTCGGCCCGTTCCGCCGTGATTCGGGTTTCGCAACGGGAAATGGCTGCGCGCCCCTTTTTCAGGATGTGCACGACATCGAAGGCGGCACAGCTGCCGAGGCCCATCAGCATCAGCTCCATCGGCCGGGCGCCGGTATTGCAGCCGCCGGCGTCGGGCGGGCCGTCGATGGTCACCTGGTGACCGCTGCCGGATACCGCGGTGAAGGCTACCCCTTCCTTCCAGTCGATTTCTGCGTTCATGATTCGATTCCGGCGGCTGCGGGTTCGACGCTGGTGCACCGGCCATGCGCGCGTGCGGGCGCTGCGCCATCACCCATGACGGCGCTTCATGTCGGCAACCGATTCCCGCACCAGTTCCTCGAGCACCGCAAGGTCGATGTCCGCGAGCTTGTTGACATACAGGCACGACTTGCCGGTCCGGTGCTTGCCGAGCCTGGCAAGCAGGGTGTCGTAACGGGCGAACCCGGGCATGATGTAGAGAACCAGGTTCTGCTTGCGCGGAGCGAACCCGACGATCGGCCAATCGCCCTCACGCCCACTGGCGTAGGTGTAATGGTAGCTGCCGAAGCCGACGATGCTCGCACCCCACATTGTCGGCGGTTCGCCGGTGACCTGTTGCATGAGGGAAAGCACTCGCCGAGCATCCTCCCGACGCCTCGGGTTCTCCACCGATGCGAGGTAGGCATCGACGCTGGCATCGTTCGGCCTTGTCTTCAGGTCGGACATCGACATGTCGCCTCGTGCCGGAAATGGGAATCCATTATAGGCAAGCGGGGTGTGGCAATCCTCCGGCGGCGCCGAGCGACCACGAACCCGCCTTGAACGGCAAATTCGGCCCAATTTCACCCAAACCCTTGCACCGGGACAAGCTGCCCATTATTGTCGCACCCCGATTTGCAGGGCGGTGGTCTCGAGGCTCACGGACCCGCCCGATCGAACCGCTTCAACGCGCATTTTCCTCGAGGAGGCTCGGTGGCACCGGAGACAGCCTTGGATGCGGCCGCAGGCAGCCAGGACCTGTGGCCACTGCTCATCTATACGGTGCTCGTAGGGGGTGTCCTCGGCGTTGTTTTCCTGGGTTCCTGGCTGCTCGGGCCGCGCACGCGGCGCCGGAAGGCAACCGACCTGCCGTTCGAGTCCGGCATCGTTCCGGTGGGTGAGGCGGAACGAACCCGGTTGTCGGTCGAGTTCTATCTCATTGCCATGTTCTTCGTGATCTTCGACCTGGAGACCATCTTCATTTTCGCCTGGGCGGTGGCCTTCTTCGAACTGGGCTGGCGCGGCTATGCGGGCGCGGGCATCTTCATCGTGGTGCTGCTGGTGGCGCTGGTCTACGAACTGCGGACGGGCGCCCTGGACTGGGGCGTCAAGCACCGGCTCCGGCGGCGCGGCTACGCAACGGCGCCGGCCGCAGCCGGGGAGGAAGGCAGCTGATGCAGTGGCGGCTGGTCAAGACCGAACCCGGGGCTCCGATGAGCGAACCCGACCGGGTGTACGAAGAGCAGACGGCCAAGGGTTTCCTGACCGCGAAACTCGACGACCTCGTGGCCTGGGGACGGGCCAATTCGCTCTGGCCGTTCAACTTCGGCCTGTCCTGCTGCTATGTGGAGATGGCCACTGCGCTGACGTCACGGCACGATATCTCGCGCTTCGGCGCCGAGGTCATTCGGGCGACACCCCGGCAGGCAGACCTGATCGTCATTTCCGGTACCGTGTTCCGCAAGATGGCGCCGGTGCTGCAGCACCTCTACGACCAGTTGCTCGAACCCAAGTGGGTGATCTCCATGGGGTCGTGCGCAAACTCCGGGGGCATGTTCGACATCTACAGTGTCGTCCAGGGCGTCGACAAGTTCCTGCCGGTGGATGTCTACGTGCCGGGTTGCCCGCCGCGTCCCGAGGCGTTCATGCAGGGCCTCACACTTCTCCAGGAAGCAGTGAAGGGCCGGCCGCGGCCCTACAGCTGGCTGGTCGGCGAGGACGGGTCGGTGAGCAAGTACCAGCCCAGCCAGCGGGATGCATTGACGTCGACACGCATGCGTGCGACCGAACTCGAAGAACCCACCGGCGTGGGCGATGCGCCACTCTCCAAGGACCTGCTCGGCAAGGCGCGCAAGCAATGACGGCGGAAGTCGCACAGGCCCCGGCAGAAGCGCCGCAGACGCCGCTCGCAGGTCCGGCAGGCCGGCTTCTGGACGAGTACGGCTCTGAAGTCCGCTATCAGGAGACGGTGGACGGCATTCCCAACCTGTGGGTGCCGCGGGAACGCCTGCCCGAGGTCATGGGGCAACTGAAAGGCGACTACCCGATGCTGTTCGACCTGTCGGTCATCGACGAGCGGCTTCGAACGCAACGCCACGGGCAGCCCGATTCGGCGTTCACGGTCTTCTATCATCTGATTTCGCTCGACCGGAACGAAGACCTGCGCATCAAGGTGGCACTGCCGGAAAACGACGCCAAGACGCCCAGCATCACGGGCATCTGGCCTGCCGCCAATTGGTACGAACGCGAAGCCTACGACATGTTCGGCGTCGATTTCGCCGGTCATCCGAACCAGTACCGAATTCTGACGCCGCCGTTGTGGGAGGGGCATCCGCTGCGCAAGGACCATCCGGCCCGGGCAACGGAAATGGACCCGTTCCGGATGTCCGACGCAATTCTCGACGAACAGCAGGAGAGCCTGCGATTCGTGCCCGAAGAGTGGGGCATGAGCCGGGCTGCCAAGCACACCGACTTCATGTTCCTGAACCTGGGGCCGAACCACCCGAGCGTGCACGGGGTCTTTCGCATTGCCCTGCAACTCGACGGCGAGGTCATCGTCGATGCCGTGCCGGATATCGGTTACCACCACCGCGGCGCCGAAAAGATGGGCGAGCGCCAGTCCTGGCATACCTACATTCCCTATACCGACCGGGTCGATTACCTCGGCGGGGTCATGAACAACCTGCCCTATGTCATGGCCGTGGAGAAGATGGCCGGCATCGAGGTGCCGGACCGGGCCAAGGTCATTCGCATCATGGTCGCGGAACTGTTCCGCATCTCCAGCCATCTCGTCTTCTTCGGCACCTTCGCCCAGGACGTCGGCCAGATGTCGCCGGTGTTCTACATGTTCGCCGACCGGGAACGGCTCTTCAGCATCGTCGAGGCGATCACCGGCGGGCGCATGCACCCGGCCTGGTTCCGGATCGGCGGCGTCACCCAGGACCTGCCCGACGGGTGGGACACCATGGTCCGGGATTTTCTCGACTACATGCCGGCGCGCCTCGACCACTACGACCGCATGGCAACCAGGAACAACATTCTCAAGCGGCGCACGGTGGCCGTGGGGCAGTACGATACGGCGGAAGCGGTGGAGTGGGGCATTACCGGGCCGGGTCTGCGCGCCACGGGCAGCGACTGGGACCTGCGCAAGAAACGCCCCTACGGCGGCTACGACCAGTTCGATTTCGAGATACCCACGGCAGTCAATGGCGACTGCTACGACCGTTGCGTGGTCCGGGTCGAGGAAATCCGCCAGAGCCTGCGCATTATTCGCCAGTGCCTGGACAACATGCCGCCGGGGCCGCACAAGGCGGACCATCCCCAGGCCACGCCGCCGCCCCGGGAACGCACGATGGAGCACATCGAAACGCTCATCCAGCACTTCCTCAACGTCAGCTGGGGGCCGGTGATTCCGCCCTCCGAATGCTGCGTCAACATCGAGGCCACCAAGGGCTGGAACTCCTACTATCTCGTGTCGGACGGCGGCACGACCTCCTACCGCACACGCATACGCACGCCGTCGTTTCCCCACCTGCAGATGATTCCGTTGATCTCCCGGGGGTTCATGGTGGCCGATCTGATCGCCATCGTTGCCAGTATCGATTTCGTCATGGCGGATGTGGACCGATGAGCGAACTGCAACTCGTTTCCGCATTGAGCAGCGAGGAGGTGGACGCCATCGAGGCGGAAGTCGCGCACCTGCCGGATCGCGAGTCCGCGGCCATCGATGCGCTGCTCATCGTGCAGGAGAGGCGCGGCTGGATATCCGATGAGAGCCTCGCGGCCATCGCCCGGCTGCTCGACATGTCGACGGCGGACCTCGACAGCATCGCCACCTTCTACAACCTGATCTACCGGCGCCCCGTGGGTCGGCACGTGGTCATGGTCTGCGACAGCGTGAGTTGCTACGTGATGGGTTGCGACCGGCTGCGCGGCGCAGTGGAGGAAAAGCTCGGCGTCGGGCCCGGCGAGACCACCGGCGACGGCCGTTTCACGCTGCTTCCCATCGTCTGCCTGGGCGCCTGCGACCGGGCTCCGGCCATGCAGGTCGGCAAGGACCTGTTCGGGCCCGTCGATGCCGCCGATCTCGACGGCATCCTGGAGAAATTCGAATAATGGCCGACCTTGCCGCCATGCCCCTGACGGGCCGTATTCTCGATGCCGAAGCGGCGGGCAGGGCGTTCGTGGATTGCGAAGCCTACGAGGCTACAGGCGGCTACCGGGCCGCCCGCCAGGCGGTGACGGAGATGACCCCGGCCGAGATACGCGAACTGGTCAAGGATGCCAACCTGCGAGGGCGGGGCGGCGCCGGCTTTCCCACCGGCGTGAAATGGGGGTTCGTGCCCATGGACGGCGCGGCCGCCAATGGCCACAAGTACCTGGTCTGCAACGCCGACGAGATGGAACCGGGCACCTTCAAGGACCGCTACCTGATGGAGAAGGACCCGCACATGCTCATCGAGGGCATGATCGTGGCGGCCTGGGCCATTCAGGCCGACCGGGCCTACGTGTTCCTGCGCGGCGAGTATCACGAGCCCTATCGGCGCTTGCAGGACGCCATTGCCGAAGCCCGTCAGCGGGGCTATCTGGGCAATGGCGTATTCGGAACCGGGTTCGACCTGGAACTGGCGGTGCACCGCTCCGGCGGCCGCTACATCTGCGGCGAGGAAACGGCACTGCTGAATGCACTGGAAGGCAAGCGCGCCCAACCCCGCACCAAGCCGCCGTTTCCACCGGCAAGCGGCGCCTGGGGCCGGCCCACCATCGTCAACAACGTCGAAACCCTCTGCAACGTGCCCGCCATCGTCAGCAATGGCGCCGACTGGTTCCTGGACCTCGGGCGCGGCGAAGACGCGGGCACCAAGGTGTTCGGCGTCTCGGGCCGGGTCAACAAGCCCGGTCTCTGGGAACTGCCCATGGGCACACCGATCCGCGAAATCGTCGACGACCACGCCGGCGGCATGTGCGACGGATACCGGTTGCGCGGCATACTGCCCGGCGGCGCATCCACCGAGTTCCTGGTCGAGGAACACTTCGACCTGCCCATGGAATACGCGACCATCCAGGCCGCCGGTTCGCGCATGGGCACGGGCACCATGATCCTGATGGACGATTCGATCTGTCCGGTGGACATGTGTCGCAACCTGCAGCATTTCTTCGCCCAGGAATCCTGCGGGTTCTGCACGCCCTGCCGCGAAGGGCTGCCCTGGGTGGAACAGTTGCTGCTCGACATCGAGGAAGGCCGTGGCCGGCCCGGCGACCTGGAAACACTCGACCGCAATGCCGCGTTCATCGGCCTGCCGGGAAACACCTTCTGCCTGCACGCCACCGGCGCCATCGAGCCCCTGATGAGTGCGCTGAAGTACTTCCGGGCAGATTTCGAAACCCACATCGAAACCGGGTCCTGCCCGTACAGGGAGGCGTGAGCATGCCCACCATCGAAGTCGACGGCCGCTCCTTCGAGGTCGACGAAGGCCAGAACCTGCTGCATGCCTGCCTTTCGCACAAACTCGACCTGCCGTACTTCTGCTGGCACCCCGCCATGGGGTCGGTGGGCGCCTGCCGCCAGTGCGCGGTCATGCAGTACCGGGACGAGAACGACGAAGAGGGACGCCTGGTGATGGCCTGCATGACCCCCGTTGCCGACGGTGCGCGCCTGTCCATCGAGGCGGCCCACGCGAAGGAATTCCGGGCCTCGGTCATCGAGTGGCTGATGGAAAACCATCCCCACGACTGCCCGGTCTGCGAGGAAGGGGGCGAGTGCCATCTGCAGGACATGACCGTCATGACGGGGCACACCACCCGCCGCTACCGGGGCGAGAAACGCACGTTCCGCAATCAGTACCTCGGCCCGTTCGTGGGGCACGAGATGAACCGCTGCATCACCTGTTACCGGTGTGTGCGCTTCTATCGGGACTACGCGGGCGGCGACGACCTGCAGGCCTTCGGGTCACGGGACCGCATGTTCTTCGGCCGCGCAGAGGACGGCGTGCTCGACAACGAGTTCGCCGGCAACCTGGTCGAGGTCTGCCCGACCGGGGTGTTCACCGACAAGCCCTTCGCCCAAACCTATACACGCAAGTGGGACCTGCAGTCAGCGCCATCGATCTGCGCGGGCTGCGCGGTGGGCTGCAATACCCTGGCCGGGGAACGCTACGGCGTACTGAAGCGCATTCACAACCGCTTCCACCCGGAACTGAACGGTTATTTCCTTTGCGACCGGGGCCGGTTCGGCAGCGGCTACGTCAACATTCCGGAACGATTGCAGCGGTGCGGCGCACGGGCCGAGGATGGCGTCTTCGAGGAACTGCCGGCCGATGTCGCCAGCGCCCGCCTGGCCGAAGTGCTGAGCGGCGGCGGCGTGATCGGCATCGGTTCGCCCCGGGCATCCCTCGAGAACAACCTGGCCCTGAAACGTCTGGTCGGCGACGAGAACTTCTCGACCGGTGTTGCCGCAGACCGGGCCGCGATCGATGCGGCGATTCTGTCGATTCACGAATCCGGCGGCGCCCGCATCGCCTCGATTGCGGATGTCGAGGCCGCGGATGCGGTGCTGGTGCTCGGCGAAGACATTCTCAATACCGCACCCCGGGTCGCCCTGGCGCTGCGGCAGGCGGTGCGCAATCTGTCCATGGACATGGCCACCGGCGCCGGCATTCCGACCTGGCAGGATGCCGGTGTGCGCGGCCATGCCCAGCACGCCAGAAATCCGCTCGTCGTCGCCAGCCCGGCGCCGACCCGTATCGACGACATCGCTGCCGCTACCTGGCGTGCGACGCCCGAGTCCATCGCCGCGGCGGGTTTTGCCATCGCCCACGGCATCGACGACGCTTATGCGGCTGTGGATGCGGGAGGGGCGGCATTCGACACCGAGTTCGTCGAGCGTGCGCTGACTGCGCTCGGCGATTCGGAGAAACCGCTGATCGTCTCCGGTGGCGGCTGCGGATCGCCGGCGGTGATCGAAGCGGCGGCCAATATCGCCTGGGCGCTCACCGGCCGAGGCAAGGATTGCGCACTGTTGCTCGCGGGGGCCGAGGCGAACAGCATGGGGGTGACGCTCCTGGGTGGCGGCATGTCGCTCGAAGCGGCCCTGGAACGGCTCTCCGGCGGCGAAGCGCAGAGCCTCATCGTGCTGGAAAACGATCTCTTCCGGCGCATCGACGGCGATACGATTACCGCCGCGCTGTCTCGGGCGGAACATGTCGTCGTGCTCGATGTGCTCGAAACGCCCACGGCAGAGCACGCCTCCCTCGCCCTGCCGGCCGCCGCCGTCACCGAGAGTACCGGAACCCTGGTCAACTACGAGGGGCGGGCGCAACGCTTCTATCAGGTGTTCGAACCCGCTGAACCGATCGCTCCCGCCTGGCGCTGGCTGGCCGATGCCGCCATCCTTGCCGGGCGCAACGACCTGCGCTGGAGACACGTCGACGAGGTAACCCGCGCCTGCGACGAATTGCCCGGGCTCGAAGGCGCCGGGGGCGTGACCCCACCGGCCGAGTTCCGCACCACCGCCGGTTTGCGCGTTCCCCGCATGACCCATCGCGCCAGCGGCCGCACGGCCAAGGATGCCCACGTCAGCGTCCACGAGCCAAAACCGACGGTGGACGAAGAGACGCCTTTCTCATACTCCATGGAAGGGCTGAATGCCGACCAGCCGGCCGGCCTCGTACCGTACGTCTGGTCGCCGGGATGGAATTCCAACCAGTCCGTATTCAAGTTTCAACAGGAGATTGCCGGGCCCCTCGGCAAGGGGGAGATGGGCGTGCACCTCATCCGCCAGGGCGAGCCGGAAGGCCTGCCCGCGCGCTTCCGCCAATCGCCGCAGAAGGCGGCTTCTGGCGATGGGCTGCGCCTGTTGCCGTTGTATCGGGTGTTCGGGTCCGACGAGTTGAGCGCCTGGTCGCCGCCGGTGGAAGAACGGGGCGCCGGTGCGGAAATACTGCTGCATCCGGACGATGCGCAATCGTTCTCCATCGAAGCGGGCGGCGGCGCGATCTGTGCGGACATCGGTTCGTTCGCGGTTCGCCTCGATGCCGGCATTCCCAGGGGTTGCGCAGGTGTCGTGGTCGGGCTGAAGGGCTCGATTCCTCGATTGCCTTCATTCGCAACCCCGGCGCCGGATCCGGATTTCGTGGCCAGACCGGAGGTGATCGCTCGTGGCTGATATCGGCTGGGCATACATCATGATCCTGCCGGTGCTCGGCGGCGCACTGGCGGCCTCGGCGCTCCTGATCTGGTGGGAACGCCGGCTGCTCGGGTTCTGGCAGGACCGGCTCGGGCCGAACCGGGTCGGCCCATTCGGCATCCTGCAGATCGTTGCCGATGTGGTGAAACTCTTCACCAAGGACGACTGGTTGCCGCCGTTTGCCGACCGCGTCCTGTTCCTGCTGGCCCCGGCAATCATCGCCGGCGCCATGCTGATGGGCTTTGTGGTGATCCCGTTCGGGGCCGAACTCGCCGTGATCGACCTCAATATCGGCATCCTGTTCTTCCTGGCCATGACATCGCTTTCGGTTTACGGCGTTCTACTTGCGGGTCTTGCCAGCAACAACAAGTATTCGCTGCTCGGCGGCCTGCGCAGCGGCGCGCAGATGGTCACCTACGAGGTGTTCATGGGCCTGTCCCTCATGGGGGTGGTGCTGCACACGGGCTCGTTCAGCCTGGTGGAGATCGTCCACGCCCAGGAGACGATGTGGTTCGTGGTTCCGCAGATACTGGGTTTCATCGTCTTCCTGATTGCCGGCCTGGCGGAAACCCATCGGCTACCGTTCGACCTGCCGGAGGCGGAGCACGAACTGGCGGCAGGCTTTCACACCGAATACTCGTCGATGAAGTTCGGTCTGATCATGGTCGGCGAATACCTGGGTGTCATTCTGTCGTCGGCGATGATCGTCACGCTGTTTTTCGGCGGCTGGCTCGGCCCCGCGTTCCTGCCGCCCATCGCCTGGTTCACCATCAAGACGACAGTTTTCGTCTGCGGCTTCATCCTGCTGCGGGCGGCCATTCCAAGGCCCCGTTACGATCAACTCATGTCGATCGGATGGAAAGTGCTGCTGCCGGTCACGCTGCTGAACCTGCTCGCGACCGGCGCCATCGTACTGCTGAGGGAGGGGGCCTGATCCGATGCTGAGCCACCTGCGAACCCTCTGGGAGGTGCTGAAGCACACCTTCTCCCGCAACGAGACGGTGCAATACCCCGAGGAGATGCCGTATCTGGCGCCACGCTACCGCGGCCGCATCGTCCTGACCCGAGACCCGGACGGTGAAGAGCGTTGCGTCGCGTGCAACCTCTGCGCCGTCGCCTGCCCGGTGGACTGCATCGCCCTGCAGAAGACCCAGGGCGAGGACGGCCGCTGGTATCCGGAGTTCTTCCGCATCAACTTCTCCCGCTGCATCATGTGCGGCATGTGCGAGGAGGCCTGCCCGACCTACGCGATCCAGCTGACCCCCGATTTCGAGTTGTGCGAGTTCAACCGCGACAACATGGTCTACGAGAAGGAGCACTTGCTCATCGACGGTGTCGGCAAGTACCCGGACTACTCCTTCTGGCAGGTGGCCGGCAAGACCATCGCCGGCAAGGACAAGGGCGAGGCAATGAACGAAAAGCCGCCGGTGGACGTGCGGGACCTGCTGCCATGAGGTTCGAGATCCTGCTCGTTCACGCGCTGACGTGCTCGCTTCCGGGCTGGTCGAGGTCGCCGGCATGACGCTCGAGGTTGCCCTGTTCTACCTCTCCGCCTTCGTTGCGGTGGCGGCGACCATGCTCACCGTAACCCGCACCTACGCCTCTCACGCACTGATCTACCTGATCGTTTCGCTGCTGGCGGTGGCCGTCATCTTCTTCCTGCTCGGCGCGCCCTTTGCTGCCGCCCTGGAGGTGGTGATCTACGCCGGTGCGATCATGGTGTTCTTCCTGTTCGTGGTGATGATGCTGAATCTCGGGCCGGAAACCCGGGAACGGGAGCGCCGCTGGCTGGCCCCGCGCGTCTGGATCGGCCCCGGGCTGCTGACCGGGGTGCTGTTCCTGGAGATGGTCTACCTGATTGCCGGGTCTTCCGTGACCACACCCGGGGTCGCCGTCGGCCCGAAAGCCGTGGGCATCGAGCTGTTCGGGCCCTATCTACTGGCGGTGGAACTGGCTTCCATACTGCTGCTCGCCGGGCTCGTCGGGGCCTGGCACCTCGGGCGCCGCTACATGCGCGCCCGGCGGGAGGAAGCCGAATGACTGCCGTCAGCATACCGATCGAGCACGTGCTCATACTGGCCGGGGTGCTGTTCGCCACGGGGCTCGCCGGGGTGCTCGTTCGGCGAAACGTCATCTTTCTGCTCATGTCGCTCGAGATCATGATGAATGCCTGCGGGCTGGCGTTCGTGGCTGCCGGGGCGCGCTGGGCACAAGCCGACGGGCAGATCATGTTCATGCTGATTCTTGCCCTGGCGGCAGCCGAGGTGGCCGTGGGGCTCGGCCTCGTGCTGCAACTCGACCGGCGCTTCGGAGATCTCGACATCGATGCCGCCAGCGAACTGGCGGGTTAGGGCAGGGCGATGGAACTCCTCTGGCTGATACCGGTGTTCCCCTTCCTGGGGTTCCTGGTGCTGTTCGTGACAGAAGGCCGGCTGCCGAAGGCTGCGGTGGCGGTCATCGGCGCGGGTTCCGTGGGCCTGTCGGCTTTCGTCGCTGCGCTGGTCGCCGTCGACTTCATCGAGAGCGGTGGCGAACCCTTCGCCCAGCGTCTCTGGACCTGGATGGATGCCGGCAGCTTCACGCCGGCGATTCGCCTGTACCTGGACGGGCTGTCCCTGGTGATGGTGGGTGTCATTACCGGGGTCGGCTTCCTCATTCACCTCTACGCCACCGGCTACATGTCGGAAGAGGAGGGCTACAGCCGTTTCTTTGCCTACATGAACCTCTTCGTCTTCGCCATGCTCATGCTGGTGCTCGGCGACAACCTGCTGGTGCTGTTCCTGGGCTGGGAAGGTGTGGGGCTCTGCAGCTATCTGCTGATCGGTTTCTTCCACAAGGACCCGGCGAACGGCTACGCGGCGCGCAAGGCATTCGTGGTCACCCGGGTGGGAGATACGCTGATGGCCATTGGCCTGTTCCTGCTGTTCCGGGAATTCGGCACCCTGGAAATTCAGGCCACGCTCAGTGCTGCGCAGGTTCAGTGGACAGACGGTTCGACGCTCTGCACGGCCATCGCCCTGCTGCTGCTCGGCGGCGCGGTCGGCAAGTCTGCCCAGGTGCCCCTGCAGACCTGGCTACCGGACGCGATGGCCGGCCCGACGCCGGTCAGCGCGCTGATCCACGCGGCCACCATGGTCACCGCCGGGGTGTATCTGGTGGCGCGGATGCACGACCTGTACCTGTTGTCGCCCGAGGCGCAACTCGCCGTGGCGCTGGTGGGGCTCGTCACCCTGTTCATCGCCTCCTGCACGGCGCTGACGCAGCGGGACATCAAGCGGATTCTCGCCTACTCCACCATGAGCCAGATCGGCTACATGTTCCTGGCACTGGGCGTCGGCGCCTGGTCCGCCGCCATCTTTCACCTGATGACCCACGCCTTCTTCAAGGCCCTGCTGTTCCTCTCGGCCGGGTCGGTGATTCTGGCACTGCACCACGAGCAGGACATCTTCAGGATGGGCGGGCTCTGGAAGCGCCTGCCGGTTCCGTTCTGGTGCATGGTGATCGGATCTGCCGCGCTGGCGGCACTGCCGCTGACCTCGGGCTTCTACAGCAAGGACATTATTCTGCTCACCAGTTTCGACTACGCATTCGGCGGGGGCTGGTTCTGGGGCATCGCCGCCGGCGCCGCCTTTCTCACCTCCCTTTACACCGCGCGCATGATCTTCATCGCCTTCTTCGGCGAGATGAAAACCGAGCCGCACGACCATTCGGGGGTCAACATGTGGCTGCCGCTGGTGCTGCTGGCAGCACTGGCCCTGGGCGGTGGCTGGTTCGGGCTCGCCCCGGTGGCCGACGTGTTGCCGGACGGCGGCCTCGAGGGCGAAGCGCACGGCGCAGCCCTGGTGTGGATCACGGCGGCGATTCCGATCGTCGGCGTCGTTCTGGGTTACCTGGTGTTCGGTGGGCGGCACATCTCCGTGAACGCCCTGGTCGAGTCGAAGCCGGGTGACGGGTTGCGACGCTTCTGGGACGGCGGCTGGGGCTTCGATGCGCTCTACGATGCCCTGATCGTGCGGCCGTTCAAGGCGATTGCGCGGGTCAACAAGGACGACGCGGTGGATCTGTTCTACGCCATGACCGTAGTGATGGCGCGCACCCTGCACCGTCTGACGGCGCTGACGCAGACAGGCCGGTTGCGCTGGTACGCCGCCAACATGGCGCTGGGGCTGGTTCTCGTACTGCTTTTCGCGCTGGGTGTGCTGTGACCATCCTCTGGCTCATTCTGTGGTTGCTTGCCGGTGGGATAATCGCCGGTTTCTCCGAGCGCCTGCATCCGAACGCGCCGCGCTGGGTGTCGCTGGGGGTGATCGCCTTGGCCTTCGGGCTGCTGTGGGGCATCGACGTGGGCGCCGAGCAGCAGGCGCCCTGGATTCCGCGCTTCGGCATCGGCGTCATCCTGGCCATGGATGGCCTGAGCTTTGCCCTGGTGGCGCTGACCCTGTTCCTGGGTATCGTCGCCGTGGTCTCGTCCTGGAACGAGATCGATCGCAATCACGGCTTTTTCCAGTTCAACCTGCTCTGGACGCTCGCCGGTGTCGCCGGGGTGTTCACCGCCCTGGATCTCTTCCTGTTCTTCGTGTTCTGGGAAGTGATGCTGGTGCCCATGTACTTCCTCATCGCCATCTGGGGCCACGAGGCCCGGGCCTACGCGGCGATGAAGTTCTTCCTGTTCACCCAGATCAGCGGCCTGTTGATGCTGTTCGCCATTCTGGCGCTGGTCTACGTCAACTACGCCGCCACCGGAACGGTAACGTTCGCCTACGAAGCGCTGCTCGGCGCGGAAATCGACCCCGACGTGGCCTTCTGGCTGATGCTCGGCTTCTTTGTCGCCTTCGTGGTCAAGCTGCCCGGGGTGCCCTTCCACACCTGGTTGCCGGATGCCCATACCCAGGCGCCGACCGCCGGCAGTGTGCTGCTCGCCGGCATCCTGCTGAAGACCGGCGCTTACGGCCTGTTGCGTTTCGTGGTGCCGCTGTTCCCGGAGGCGGCGCTGGATTTCCGCTGGCCGGCCATGCTGCTCGGGGCGGTCAGCGTCGTCTACGGCGGCTACCTTGCCTACAGCCAATCGGATTTCAAGCGCCTGGTCGCCTACAGCAGCATCAGCCACATGGGCTTCGTGCTGCTCGGGGTGTTTGCCTGGAACCACGTCGCGGTGCAGGGCGCGGTGGTGCAGATGGTGGCACATGGCTTCTCGACGGCGGCGCTCTTCATGATGGCAGGCGCCCTGCAGCAACGGTTGCACACGCGCGAGATGGGCGAGATGGGCGGCCTCTGGGTTCGCGCGCCGCGCATGGGCGCGGTAACGCTCTTCTTCGTGGTCGCCTCGGTGGGCATGCCGGGGCTCGGTAATTTTGTCGGCGAGTTTCTGGTATTGCTCGGCGCGTTCCAGGTGAATGTGCCGCTCACCATCGTTGCCGCCGTGGGCATTGTCGTTGCCGCGGTTTACGGGTTGTCGCTGATGCAGCGGTCCTTTCAGGGAACGCCCAATCCGGAAATTGCCACCATGCCGGACTTCGGCTTTCGGGAAATGAGCGTCATGGTGCCGATGATGCTGGCGCTGTTGTGGCTCGGGGTGTACCCGGAAACGCTTCTCGGCCTGACGAGGCCCGTGGTGCTGGGCATGGGGCTGCTGCCATGATCTGGATCGATTACCTGGCGCTTGCACCGCTCCTCGTCCTCGGCTCGGCCATTCTGCTGATCGTGCTGGTGGTCTCGTTCCTGCGCAATCATCGCCTTGCCATGCTGTTGACCGTCGTCGCCTTCGCGGCTGCCTTCGCGGCACTGTTTCCCGCCATGCGCACGGCCATATGGGAGGTGACACCGCTCTACATATTCGATGGCTTCGCTGCGTTTTTCGACGGATTGATACTGATTGCGGCCACGGCAACCGCGCTGCTCTCGTACCGCTATCTGGAAGGGCGTAGCGGGCGGCAGGAGGAGTATTACCTGCTGCTGGCGCTCGCGACCCTGGGCGCCATGGCCCTGGTCAGCGCGCAGCACTTCGCCACGCTGCTGCTCGGCATCGAGATCCTGTCGATTTCGCTCTATGCACTGGTGGCCTACCCGGAGGAGGGCCACCCGCCGCTGGAAGCCGCCCTGAAGTACCTGGTGCTGTCGGGGGTCGGCTCCACGACCATGCTCTTCGGCATGGCGCTGGTCTATCACGCCACCGGCACCATGCTGTTCGACGAATTGGGCAGGTTTTCGGCCACCGGCGATCGTTCCGACCTCTGGCTGGCGGCCGGGCAGGCCATACTGGTGGCGGGAATCGCCTTCAAGCTCTCGCTGATTCCCTTCCACATGTGGACGCCGGATGTCTATCAGGGTGCACCGGCGCCGGTTACGGCGTACCTGGCCACGGCCTCGAAGGCGGCGGTGGTGGCAGTGCTGCTGCGTTTCGCCATCACCACGGACATGCTCGACAATCGCGGCGTGTTCGCCATCGTTGCAGCAATGGCGGCGTTGTCCATGGTTGCGGGAAATCTGCTGGCACTGCTGCAGGACAGCGTCAAGCGGATTCTGGCCTACTCCTCGATTGCCCATCTCGGCTACCTGATGATCGGCGTCCTGGCCGTGTCGGCACTGGCCGAACACGCCATGGCGCTCGAAACATCCCTGGTCTTCCTGGCGGGCTATCTCGCCATGACGCTTGCTGCATTCGCGGTGATTACCGAGTTGACCCCTGCGGCGAGCTCCGGCGATGTCGAGTTCGTCGATCAGTACAGCGGTCTCTTCTGGCGCCGGCCGGTGCTGGCATCCGTATTCACGGTGGCGCTGCTGTCGCTGGCGGGCATTCCGCTGACGGCGGGCTTCATCGCCAAGTTCTACCTGTTTGCCGCCGGTGTCGAGGGGGCGCTCTGGGGCCTGGTCTGGGCAATGATCGTGGGTAGCGCGATCTCCATCTACTACTACCTGAAAATCGTGTTCGCCATGACCGCGCGTGCCGAGTCGGCCGAGCAGGCGTCGGCTTCGCTGATCGGCAGCGCGACGACGGCGATTCTTGCAGCGCTCGTCATCGCCGTCGGCACCTACCCGACGCCGCTGATCGACCTGGTCCGGCAACTGATTGCAGGCGTCGGATAGGAGCGACCATGGATTTCGATATCCCCCCGAAACTCGCAAAGTACCTGAACGAACTGGACGAGTTCATCGAACGGGAGATCAAGCCGCTCGAAGAACAGGACGACAACATCCGGTTCTTCGACCACCGGCGCGAAGATGCGCGAACGGACTGGGAGCGGGGCGGCTTGCCCAACGAAGAATGGGAAGCGTTGATGGGGGAGGCGCGCCGCCGCGCCGATGCCGCCGGCCACTACCGCTATGCTTCGCCCAGGGAATACGGCGGCCAGGACGGCAGCAACCTCGACATGGCCGTCATCCGCGAGCACCTGGCCGTCAAGGGCCTGGGCCTGCACAACGATCTGCAGACCGAGCACTCCATCGTCGGCAACAACGTCGGCCTCCTGCTGATGAGCATCTACGGCACGGAGCAGCAGAAAGCCGAATGGATCGAGGACATGGCACTGGGCAAGCGTGGCTTCGCGTTCGGCATCACCGAACCCGCACACGGTTCGGATGCCACCCACATGGAAACCACCGCCCGTCGGGATGGCGACGAATGGGTCATCAACGGCGAGAAAACCTGGAATACCGGCATCCACAAGGCCAGCTACGACATGATCATGGCGCGCACCAGCGGCAAGGCGGGTGACGGCCTGGGCATTACCGCATTCCTGACGCCCACGGACGCGCCGGGGTTCGTGATCGAGGAGATGCTCTGGACGTTCAACATGCCCACCGACCATGGGCGAATCTCGCTGACCGATGTGCGGGTTCCCCACGACTCGATCTTCGGCGGGGAAGGGCGGGGGTTGCAGGTGGTGCAGCACTTCTTCAACGAGAACCGCATTCGCCAGGCCGCCTCCAGCCTGGGCGCTGCGCAGTTCTGCATCAACGAGTCGGTGCGCTACGCGCTGCAGCGCAAGCCGTTCGGCAAGGCGCTCGCCTCCAACCAGGCCATTCAGTTCCCCCTGGTGGAACTGCAGACCCAGTGCGAGATGCTGCGCGCCCTGATTCACAAGACCGCCTGGCTGATGGACAAGGACGGCGCCTTCTCCCAGTCGGACAAGGTGTCGATGTGCAACTACTGGTCGAACCGGCTGTGTTGCGAGGCGGCAGACCGGGCGATGCAGGTGCATGGCGGGCTCGGCTATTCGCGGCACAAGCCCTTCGAACACATCTATCGCCACCACCGCCGCTACCGAATCACCGAAGGCGCGGAAGAAATCCAGATGCGCCGTGTGGCCGGCTACATGTTCGGCTACATGAAGCAGCGTGCACCCAAGGGCGTGGCAGAGGGCCAGGAGTCGGCGACGTAGGGTTCGTGCCGGACGCGGATTTCAAGGCCAGGCTCGATGCGGTAATCCGCAGCCATGTGCCGGGTTGCGACGGGTTGATCGACGTCGAACGCCTTTCCGGCGGCGCCAGCCAGGAAACCTACCGGATCGCTGCGAGCGGGGAATCCGGCGAGCGATTGCTGGCGTTGCGCCGCGCAGTCGGGGGCGTTCCGCTCGATGCCGCGATTACCGTCCCCGGTCTTGCCGGAGAAGCCCTGCTGATGCGCACGGCCCGGGCCGCCGGCGTCCCCGAGCCCGAGATCTACCACGTGCTCGAGGAAGCGGACGGCCTCGGCGAAGGATTTCTCATGGAATGGCTGGACGGTGAGGCCCTCGGGGCGCGCATCGTCCGTTCCCCGGAACTCGCAGCCGTCCGTCCGAAGCTGGCCTACGAGTGCGGGCGCGTGCTGGCGCGCATCCACGGCATCGATGTCGCTGCGGCCGGGCTCGACACCATGCTGGCCCGTGTCACCCCGGCCGAGGCGGTCGAACTGCACTGGCAGCGCTACCGGGAATTCGATACGCCCCAGCCCATGATCGACTTCACGGCCCGCTGGCTGAACGAAAACCTGCCACCGTCCGGCCCGCCGGCCCTGGTGCACAACGACTTCCGCAACGGCAACCTGATGATCTCTGCCGATGCGCCGTCCGGCATCGTTGCCGTGCTCGACTGGGAGACCGCCCACATCGGCGACCCGATGCGGGACCTCGGCTGGATCTGCACCAATTCCTGGCGATTCGGACGCAGCGACCTGCCGGTGGGCGGCTTCGGCCACACCGACGATCTGCTGGCCGGCTACGAATCGGTGTCGGGAACGCCGGTCGACCGCGAGGCGCTCAAATTCTGGGAAGTCTACGGTTCCTTCTGGTGGGCCGTCGGTTGCCTCGGCATGGCGGAACATTACCGGACCGGCCCCGACCGCACCGTCGAGCGGCCCGCCATCGGCCGGCGCTCTTCGGAGTGCCAGGTGGACTGCGTCAACCTGCTGATTCCGGGCCCGGTGGAACGGGTGCAGGGCGCAGACCCGGAAGCGTCCGGGGAAATGCCCCGAATCGAGGAGTTGCTGGTCAGCGTTGGCGAATTCCTGCGCGGCGACATCATGGATGAGACCCACGGCCGCACCAACTTTCTCGCCCGGGTCGCTGCGAATTCGGTGGATATCGTGCGCCGCGACCTGCTGCTCGGCGATGCACAGCGGGCAGCAGAAAAAGCCCGGCTGCAATCGCTGTTCGGAGAGCGAGCCGAACTCGACGACTTGCGCTGGCGCCTGGTTGCCGGGCTTCGCGACGGCAGCATACCGCTGGATTGGCCGGGCCTCGCCGAGCACCTGCGCGCAACCGTGGTCAATCAGGTGGCTATCGACCAGCCCCGGTATTCGGGGTTCAAGACGGCTTGCGCCGAGGGTTGAACAAGCACTGTCCTGCGCCCGCTTGCCCCCAGTGAAGGCTGTGGATGATCGGCAAGCTGCTCGGCCGCCGGAAGGCCGAGACTACCGTTCGTATCGTCAAGGGCCTGCGGGCGGGTCGCGCGGGGGAAACGTGCGCGTCGGCCTCCCCGCTGTCATAACCATCGACAATCAGGATTCTCGCTGGCGTATCCTGAACAATGCCGTTCCGCGACCACGCCCTGTCGCGATCACGTACGAGCCCGTGCTGTACTGTCCGCCAGCCGTAGCCGCGTTGAACAGCCGTAGGCCGACCGGGAGGATCGGAAATCGTGTCGGCGCGTCACTGAGTGTCGGCGCGCGGGCTGCGACGACTTATCGTGGCTGCTGCCTCAACTCGGCAAGCAGGGCCTCCGCGGCTTGGCGCGCGCGGGTCTCCTCTTCGTGGGTCAGCAGGTAGGCGTTTTCTGACAGATCGAATAATCGCAGCCGAGTGTCCTCGAGCCGAAGATCCAAGCCCAGCGCATGCGAATGGTGGCCAAGGCCATTTTCCCGTGCGTCCAATTGCAGCAGTTCGTACCTGCCGTTCGTTCCCAGGCGGTGACCCTTCAGAATGGGGTCCAGATAATCGCCCGTCGGGTCGAACTGCCAGTACTCCGACACCCCCAGGGCTTCGTAAACGCGCTTCTTGCCGAACTCGTCTTCGTCTCGCGTGGACTTGGAGGTAACCTCCAGAACGAAGGCGGGTGCGATGCCTTCCTCCCACAGCTTCCAGGTGTCCCGCAGCGGCTCCTTTGGTGCTCCGAATGCGACAAACACGTCTGGCGACACCACGGCGCTTGCGTTGCCCTCGCGGTAGTACATGAACATGTCGCTGCCGACATAGACGTCGGGTCGGTCCAACATGAAGATGTGCAGCGGCTTGGCGAAGTCCACGGTGGCGTGCCAGTGCCGGCCGGTTTCGGACATGGGCCTACCGTCCGATTCCGGGTAATGCACGGCGTCTGCCGCGTTGCCTTTTGTTGGCCGCGTCAATTGGGCGACCGGGGCTCGCGGTCGTAATCGGGCCGGGACGCGCTTCGCTTCGGCTTTGGACATGGTGGCCTCCTTGGGCGGGAGCCTCTGCAATGCGCCGGACGTTAGCACAGCGTTCGCGCTGCGGTAAGGGGCGGGCGCCTGGACGGGTCGGGGAACCCTGGGCGGGCATCTTGCGGCTCGGTTGACGGACAGTCCAAACACGTTCTCACAGGCCAGGGTGTCGCGGGTATACGGTGATGTGCCCCAAGTTTTGTAAGACATTGCTGCATTGCCGAGCCTTTGGGCTCGGCGAGCACTTGCGCGCGACGGTGGCTGCTATCAACGGAGCGAAAATGAATCAGAACCACCGGGTTGAAGTTGCAGGACTTCGAGCCGTGTCATTAGCGTTCAAGATTCGGGCGAATCCTTAGCTGGTAGGCGCCCGCCCCAACCGGATGGGGAGCAGCCTCGGCACACTTGCCTGGTAGTCTCGGTAACCGGGGTACCTGCCGCTCGAGATGCTCTCTGCGAGCTTGGTTGAGCCGTGGAACAGCAGGGTCAAAAGCACGAATCCCCAGCCCGTCCAGTGCAGCCATTCCCCTGAAGCTGTGACGGCAAAGAGGTAGAACGTCCACCACATGCCCAGTTCGCAGAAGTAGTTGGGGTGGCGGCTGTAGCCGTAGAGACCCGTGCGCAGGAAGGGCTCGGCCTGCTCGCCGTCTTGCAGCTTGCACTTCTTGTCCTGCTGAAAGGCCCACATCTGCTCGTCGGCAACGGTCTCGCCGATCAGGAAGGCGAGGAACAGCGCGCCCAAGACCGCATCCATCCAGGTGAAGGGCGTATCCCGCCACAGCCAGGCGCTGTGGATGGGGGCGGTGAACAGCCAGATCAGAAGCATCTGGCCAGGAGCAATAAAGGTGGCATTGAGCACCTGAAAGCCCACCGGCCCCGTGCGTGCCCTGACCGTTGCCCAACGGTAGTCTTCGCCGCCCTTCCAGTAGCCGCCCTTGCGGGCGTAGTTGAAGGTCAGGCGCACGCCCCATAGGGTGACGAGCCCGGCCATCAGATTGAGCCTGGCCGATTCGAAGTCCGCGGCCCCGGCGACCCAGAGGCAGTAGATGGGTGGCGCAACGGACCAAAGGCGGTCCACCCAGGAGTACTCCCGGGTCAGCACGGAGAGCAGCCAGCACAGCGCCGCCAGCACGAGGCAGAGAACCAGCATGTCGCCGAACGGCGTTCCGGCCAGGGGGTTGAGGTCAGTCATTATTCATCCGCCTGGGTCGATTTTGGACTCTAACATTGAATGTAATGGGCCATTGCACCAGATGAATCCCGGCCCAAGCGGGACAACGGAGATGATGTACGCAAAGTCGCGTGCAATGCACTGCCCCAAACTGGGCTCGCCGCCGTTGCGTGCCAACTGGACGATTGGCTGACCCATCGGCCTTGCGCTTCCTCCTTCGACAGAATCTTGTCCTTGCGGCCCTTCTTGACGATCGGGCTTTGACTGTCAATGGCAACTCCGCCGGTGCACGGCCGCTGCACGATGCCCTACAATAGTTGCTCTCTTTGGTGCTTGTCATTTCGGTCCTTGAGTTTCAATGCCCTGGCAGGCAGTTGGAATCTGGGTGGCGCGTGCGGGTGAGACCGGCGAGGAACTGCAAATGATCGAAACGGAAAGGGATGGGCCGGTGCTTTCGGTAAAGCTGCAAGGACGTCTCGATGGCTCGAGTTCGAACGAGTTGTTCGGTGGCGTCGAGGCGGCGATCGACGATGACGATTCAGCGGTCGTCATCGACATGGCGCAGCTTGCATACATCAGCAGTGCGGGATTGCGCGTGCTGCTGATGCTGTCCAGGATGCTCGAAGAGCGCAATGTCCGTTTCGCGGTCTGTTCCTTGTCGAAGCAGATCAGCGAAGTCTTCGACATCACCGGCTTCGACAAGGTGATCGCGGTCCACCCATCCCCGGAGCAGGCTCGGGCCGCCTTCAGCGGCTGAACTCGCCTCCAGACCGCATCCATCACCAACTTCCCGCTGCCGACGCCGATGCACTCGCAACGAAAATCGCTGTCTGATGCGGGCTGGCCGCTTCCGCCGAGCGGGCGCGAAATTCCTGCCAGACTTGGGTTTTTCGAACTGCCCCTTGGCGTGACCTCAAGTGTCAGTCAGGGCGTGAATTGTTGATTCTGTTGAGGACTGTTTGCAAATGACTCAAAAATGGGCCTATCGGGAGATGGTCATTCCCTTCGCGGGCGATCCGTTGTCGCTGGCAACCCGCATGGTTCAGTCCACCGGCCGGAGCGATTACATGCTCTACGAGCATCAGGGGGAATGGTCCCTGGGCTCGGACGCCCAAGGCCGCGTGACCCTGTATCCGGATCGAACCCTGGTGACCTGGGATGGACGGGAACTGGCCGCGCGGCCGAACGAAGACCTGAACGAGGCGATTCAGTGGGGGCTCGACCAACTGCCCGTCGAGAGATGGCGCGCGTACGGCACGGCCGCATTCGAACTGGCTCGCCTGAATTACGACTTGCCCGTATCGAGCGGCACGCCGCTGCTGACGCTTTTCATTCCCAAGGAGGAGGTCCGCATCGACGAGGCCACCATCCGCATTCGCGCTTTCGATTCCGATCGGCTCGCCGCCCTGGGTGCGCTGGTCGAGCAAGCGGTGCGCGATGACGATGACTTCGAGGCGCCAATCGCACTCGATCTGGAGAACGAGATCGCGACCCACGATGCCGAAACCTACAAGCAGGCCGTGGCCGAGGCGTTGCAGGAAATCCACGCCCAGCAGTATCGAAAGGTGATCGTGTCACGACAAATCCCGCTGCCCCATGCATTGGACATGGCGGCCAGCTACGTTGCCGGGCGCCGGGCCAATACGCCGGCGCGGTCCTATCTGCTGTGCCTCGATGGGCTGGAGGCGGCCGGATTCAGCCCCGAGACCGTCATCGAAGTCAACGGCGAGCGCGAAGTGTTTACGACCCCGCTGGCCGGCACGCGTTCCACGGGCGAGAACCTCATGGAGGAGTTGCGGTTGCGCGGGGAGCTTTTAAGCGATTCCAAGGAGATCGCCGAGCACGCCATTTCAGTCTATATCGGGTTCGACGAATTGACGATGTGCTGCGACCCCGCGAGCGTTGCCGTGGTCAACTTCATGTTGGTGTCGCGGCGTGGCGCCGTGCAGCATCTGGCTTCCCGCCTCAAGGGGAAACTGCTCGATAGCTGCAACCCCTGGTACGCGTTCAACGCCCTGTTTCCGGCGGTCACTGCGTCGGGCGTTCCGAAGCGTGAGTCGATCGAAGCCATCGGCCGATTGGAGCCCGGCCCGCGAGGGCTGTACGCCGGTTGCGCGATGGTTTACGACCACGACGGCGTGCTCGACGCGGCCCTGGTGTTGCGCAGCTTCTACCAGCGCGACGGGGCAACCTGGCTGCAGGCCGGCGCAGGCATCATGAACATGTCCACCCCGGAACGCGAACTGGAGGAAACGCGCGAAAAGCTCAGCAGCTTCGCTCGCCACCTGGTGGCGGCCAGTTAGCTTCGATACTGTTCACTTCAGGATTCGCACGGCAGATCAATGCGGCGGTAACACCACGCGAGCGTTGCGGCGCTGTGCGCGCTGGTTTCGAGAACCAGAGTCTCGCAGAAACAACTTCGTCACGGCGTCGATATGCGCTTCGATTTGTGCTTCGTGGCGGACGTCCACGCCGTACATCAGCTTCGCCTCCGCGGCCAGCGTGAACAGGTTCTGGCACGCCCCGGCAAATATGTAGCGCAGTGAAATGGTCGATACCCTGGGCAGCGCGGCGTTTTCGATGAGTTCCGTCAACATGTCGTCGAACAGGTGCGAACGGGAAATGTGGCGTTCCACCGCCCAGGCCAGGCGCGGATTCTCGTTGTTGCTCTCCTGCACCATGATGCGCGCATGTTCCGGGTGCTCCGCGCAGTAACGGACGTAATGTCGCAACAAGGTGCGAAAGCGTGCTGCCGGGTCGTCGCAGCCGGCGTTTTCTGCTACGACCGCCTGGATCAATTCATCCAGATTGGTAAACATCCAATCTACGGCGCTGTGCCAGAGGGCTTCCTTGCTGCCGAAATGGTACTTGATCAACGCATGGTTGACGCCCGCTGCTGTCGCGATTTCACGGATGCTGGCAGCGCTGAAGCCGCGGTCGCCGAAAATCTTCAGCGCAGCGTGCAGAATTTGCTGTTTCGCGGAGTCGTTGACCGCTTGATTGATGGCCTCGGACATCGTCTGTCCCTTGCAGCCCAAGTTCGCCGTGGCGCAATACGGTTTCAATTCCAGGGGGGTAAAGCCAGTGTTTTTTTCGGTCCGCAGAGCTCTCTTTATTCTGTTTTGGGTGGCGCAAGGCGGGTTTGGGCACGTTGCCGCACAAGAAGACCGCCCGAACATACTGCTGATTGTCGCGGAAGACATGAGCAGCCGCGTCGGAGCGTTTGGCGACCTGGTAGCGAAAACGCCGGCCATCGATGCCCTGGCTGCGGAAGGGGTGCGTTTCGTCAATGCCTTCACCGCGTCCGGCGTGTGTGCGCCGAGCCGCTCCGCGCTCATCACCGGTGTTTACCCGCAAAGCATGGGCACTCACCAGATGCGCACCGTCAATCTGGGTTATCTTGCGGTGCCCCCGGCAGACGTCAAGGCCTTCCCGGAGCTTTTGCGCCGGGCCGGGTACGCTACGGCCAACACCGTCAAAACCGACTATCAATTCGGTGAGCCTTTCACGGTCTGGGATGTCAATGTCGGCGATTACTACAGCGCCGAAGACCTCGCCTTGTGGCGGAAATTGCCTGGCGACAGACCCTGGTTTGCGATGGTCAACCTGATGAACACCCACGAAAGCCGGCTCGTATCGCCCACCACCCGCGGTGAGGGTCAGTGGCAGGGCTTTGTCGAGGGCGTGCGCGAGTTCCGCGGCGCAAACATCTTGCCGGTCACCGACCCCGCCGAGGTGACGGTGCCGCCGTATTATCCGGATGTGCCTGCGGTTCGGGCCAACATTGCCCAGCACTACGACAATATCCATTTCATGGACGCTCAGGTCGGGCAGATTCTGGCCAACCTCGAAGCCGACGGCGTGGCGAACCGCACCATCGTGCTGTGGACCACGGATCACGGAGATGGTTTTCCACGCGCCAAACGCTCGGTTTACGACAGCGGCCTGCGCGTGCCCCTCGTTGTTCGGTATCCCGACGGTCGCGACCGGGGCCGGGTCGATCAGCAGATGGTATCGTTCGTCGATCTGGCCCCGACCATCTTGCATCTCGCCGGCGTCGAGGCGCCGGCTTTCATGCAGGGGCGCAACTTCCTTTCCGCCGATGCACCGCGAGAGTATGTGTATGCTGCGCGGGACCGCATGGACCGCGTTCCCGATCGGGTGCGTGCGACGCGGGACGCGCGCTTCAAGTACATTCGCAACTACATGCCCGAGTTGGCTTACTTCCGGCCGCTGACGTTTCGCGACATGTTTCCACTGATGCAGACGCTTTGGTCCGGCCACCGAAATGGCACGTTGAACGGCGTGCAGAGTGCCTATTTCACAACGCCCAGGCCGGCGGAGGAGCTATACGACACGGTGGCGGACCCCCACGAAGTTCACAACCTGGCTGGCCTCCAGGACTACGCGCCGGTGCTCACGCGCATGCGCGCCGCGATGGACACCTGGCTTCAACGGGTTGGCGACCAGGCGGAGGCCCCCGAATCGGAGATGATCGCCAGGATGTGGCCGGGTGGCGCCCAGCCCGTCACGGCACCACCGGAACCGAAGGGGCCATCCGGGACGGAGCGCCTGATCACCTTGACCAGTTCGACCCGCGGAGCGTCGATCGGCTATCGGGTCGAATCCGATGCCGGCTGGCCCGGGGATTGGTCCCTGTACACCGGCCCTGTTGCGATACCTGTCGGTGCCCGGCTCGAGGCCAAGGCGGTACGCTATGGCTATGCGGAAAGCGCGGTGATTCGCGTTGGTGAATGACGGCTTCGTCGACTGACCGACTGGAGCAGCCAGCGGTGGTGTTCCCACGCGGGTCATGCCAGTGGACGGACGCGGAAGTGATGGTGTTTCGAGATTTACCTACCGGAGGGGCTCCGGCAGACTGGCGTTAACCATTTGGTTAAATTGGGGGGTCCGGGTGACAGCGTACGAAAAATCCGCGGGTATAGCGGGTAAACACAATGAAGCCACAGCGCTGGTTGCGCAGATGACCGTGCAGGAGAAGACAGCCTGCGGGTCGGGTCTGAACTTCTGGCAACTGCAGCCTTGCGAGCGGCTTGGTTTGCCGGCGGTCACCATCACGGACGGCCCCCACGGGTTGCGCAAGCAGTCGACCGAAGGCGACCACGTGGGTTTGAACGCCTCGGTCCCCGCGACCTGTTTCCCGACGGCCAGCGCGCTGGCTGCGTCCTGGGACGTTCAGCTCTTGCGCGAAGTGGGCGTGGCTCTGGGCGAACAATGTGTGGCGGAAAAAGTGACCGTGCTGCTCGGGCCCGGCATGAACATCAAGCGCCATCCGTTGTGCGGGCGCAACTTCGAGTACTTCAGCGAAGACCCGCTGCTCGGCGGTGAGCTGGCGGCCGCCATGATTCTGGGCATTCAATCCCAAGGTGTGGGCACGAGCATCAAGCACTTTGCGGTCAACAATCAGGAATGCGGCCGCATGTATGTCGATGCCATCGTCGACGAACGCACGCTACGGGAGATTTACCTGCGCGGTTTCGAAATCGCCGTAAAAAAAGCCCGGCCATGGACGGTGATGTGCGCTTACAACCGCGTCAACGGCGAGTATTGCAGTGAGCACGACTGGCTGCTGAACAAGGTGCTGCGTGACGAGTGGGGTTTCCAGGGGCTGGTCATGACCGACTGGGGTGCGACCAACGACCGCGTGCATGGCATCGAGTCCAGCCTCGATCTGGAAATGCCGGGCAACGGCGGCATCAACGACGCCCGGCTCGAGTTGGCGCTGCAACGCGGCGAGCTTTCGGAAGCGGTGTTGGACCGTGCGGTCGTGCGTAACGTCAGCCTGACGATGTGCGGTGCCGAGCTCGAGGGCCGAGAGATCGAACTGGATCAGGGTGCGCATCACGCCCTGGCGCGGCGTGCAGCGGCAGAGTCGGCTGTGCTTCTCAAAAACGATGGCGGAATTCTGCCGCTCTCCACCGAGCCGGCACTGCCCACTGAGCCCAGGATTGCGGTGATTGGCGCGTTTGCCAAAGAGCCGCGATATCAGGGTACCGGCAGCTCGCAGGTGAATCCCACCCGTCTCGACTGTGCGTTCGATGCCATGGCGGAACTCGTGGGCGGAGAGGAGCGGCTGCGTTATGCAGCGGGTTACGAACCCGTCTTCTCGAACATGGACGACGCCCTGCTGGAAGAAGCGGCCGGGATTGCCCGCCAGGCGGAGGTTGCGATCGTATTTGCCGGGCTGCCCGTCACCTACGAGTCCGAAGGATTCGACCGGCCGCACATGCGCCTTCCAGACCAGCACAACAGGCTGATCGAGGCGGTATGTGAGGCCAACACCAACACGGTTGTGGTGCTCTCCAACGGTGCCCCCGTGGAAATGCCCTGGGTGCACCGACCCAAGGCGATCCTGGAGAGCTATCTCTCAGGCCAGGCCGGTGGTGGTGCCGTGGCCGACCTGCTGTTCGGCAAGGTCAATCCCAGCGGCAAGCTGGCCGAATCGTTTCCGCAAAAGCAAGGTCAGGTGGCGGCCGACCGGTGGTTTCCGGGCGAGGGTCGTCAGGTTCAATATCGGGAGGGGCTTTACGTCGGTTACCGCTACTTCGACAGCGCCGGCGTCCCGGTGCTGTTTCCCTTTGGGCATGGCCTCAGTTATTCCGAATTCACCTATGCCAACCTGCGTATTGCGGCCGAGAATGACGGTTATCGCACCAGCGTCGATGTCACGAACGTCGGGTCGGTCAGCGGCGCCGAAGTTGTGCAAGTGTACGTCCACGATCTGGAGAGCAACGCCTACCGGCCAGAGCAGGAGCTGAAGGGTTTTGCCAAGATCGCGCTCGAGCCGGGCGAAACGGGTACCGTCGACATCCGTCTGGGCCGCGATGCATTCGCCCTGTTCGACCCGCAGGCGCAATCGTGGGTGGTGGAGGCGGGCACCTTCGAGGTGCGGGTCGGCGCATCGAGCCGAGACATTCGCCTGGCCGAGCGTGTGGATGTTGCATCGGAAGACAGGCTTTCGGAGCGCGCGCAGGGTGCGGGTCCGAGCCTTGAAAGCGGTTCGCTGGAAATTACCGACGAGGCGTTTGCATCCATGTTGGGCCGGGAAATACCCGCGCCCGAAGCCGTGCGGCCGTTTCATCTCAATTCCGCATTGCAGGAACTGGAGGGTAGCTGGCTGGGGCAGCGCTTGAGGGCCCGGGTAATTGAGCAATTCAAACGGAACATCGGTGGGCAGGGCACGGAGGAACCCGATCCCACCCTGGCCAGAATGTTCGAGGAGATGGCGAATCACATGCCCTTGCGGTCATTCGTCCTGTTCAGCCGTGGGCGCCTGAGCTTTCGGTTGCTACACGTTCTCATCGCGCTTTTGAATCACAGGTACCTCGAGTCCGTTCGGTTGCTGTGCGGCGGCGAAGCGAGATGGCAATGAGTCAAATGTGAGCATGCCCGCTATCGGCAATCGCCAGGTGTT
Organism: Candidatus Azophilus sp.; assembly: GCA_965221465.1. Lineage (GTDB taxonomy): Bacteria > Pseudomonadota > Gammaproteobacteria > Pseudomonadales > Azotimanducaceae > Azophilus. The sequence goes on along the minus strand of OZ244892.1, from coordinate 1,486,025 downwards.
CGGCTACGGTGAACGGTTCGTGGCTTTGGATGCAAATGCGCGGCTTGGGCGTCATTGCGCCAGCGCGACGTAGCAGCCGATAGCGGCCGCGGCGATCAGAACACCGGCGATTCTGGCAAATCGCCCCGCCGCCCATGCTGTTGCAGCCCAAGCAGGTCCAGGCGATCGAGGTCTATATCGACTGGCTCAAAATCACGTGCCGCTACTCCGAGGACTGGGCTCCGGTTATACGCGACGAAGAGCCGGATTGAGCGGAGGTCATTCAGGCATCGTCCTCGCGATGCTCGTTTTCGCGGTCACGAGCCATTTTTTGGTGGACGGCGTCCAGACCGGCGATGTGAGACTCGCGGCCGGCCCACAGGTCGTTGCAAACTCCTTGTCGTCAGGATGGGTCGCCGACGATCCAAACGCCGTCAAGGGAGGGCTTGGAGGGGCGATCCCTTCGGCCGGAAACGTCGGACGGCCCTCGGCCACGGTAGCACCCGGCCTGACGGCGCTCAAATCTCTGGCCGAGACCGAGAAGCGTGTGGGGTTCGTCACGGTCGAGGCCGAAACTCCCGTCTCCGAACCTCATCGGGCGTTCGATCAACAGGTGCAGTGCGGGGACGCCCGGAGTCAGCGGTGATTCAACGTCGCCGGCGGCTGCCGGGGGGAAGCCCGCCCCGTCGGCGAATCCAGCCTTGACCTGTTTCGACTGGCGCGTTGGCAATCTTGCGTACCCCGATACGGAATCAGGTGGCCAAGGGGCAGCGTTTGGCCTGAGTACAGAGCCAGGCGATATGGCTCTATCTTATTGACGAAAAAAGGAATTTCCTCAAGGCGGCGTGCAGGCAACACAGCACGCCGAATGGATTTGACTCGCGCCTTCAGACGCGAAATACTTTTTCCCGCTGACGCTACGCGGGTAACCGTGCCAACAGGCCGGGTTACCTGCTCAATACAACAGCCGTACAAACCGGCAGAGGGTAGCTCCCCGAGCCTCGGTGAACAGGCAGGGGTCTTCACGTACTCGCGTGGTGTCAGCAATGGCCCGGCGCCCCGGCGCCGGTGTTGTCATCGCGACGGAAGATGTGGATGCTGCGCTTGGACCCTCGGTTGCCTCCTGCCGACTCATGCCGTCCATCGGTCTCGTCTCCTTGGTTGGCCCGCGCATTCGCGCAACCGCTTGTTGCCGTTCTTCTGTACGTCTCTCTCTGGGGATGTGGCGTGGACCCGGACGAGGCGCGCTTCAAGCTGGGCGAACTGGGCTACGAGTTCACGCCGGTTTCGCTCCTGCTTGCAACAGACCGCAACGACCACGTCGCGGTTAGGCTCTTGATGCTGGCCGGGATGGATCCCGACACCGAGATTGACGGAACGGTCTTCAAGCGCCTGGAAAGAGCCGAAGACCTGAGCGAGGAAATCAAAGAATGGGTCAGCGACCGGTCCGGCATGACTCGTAAAAAAGAAATCGAGTTCACCGCGCTGATTCTGGCCGCCGCATTGGGACACCAAAAGACGGTGGATGTGCTGCTGGAGGCCGGAGCGGATAAGGACATAGAGGACGGTGTCGAGCAGACAGCACTGATGCGCGCCACCGCCGAGGGGCATCTGGAAATCGTCGAGATGCTCCTTGACGAAGGCGACGACCTGGAGGAAGAGGAGAATGCGGACCGGCTGTTGAGTTTTGCGGTATCCAACAACCACATCGAGGTCGTCCAGTTGCTTCTCGATGCGGGTTTGGACCAGTTTATTGAGAACAACCTGGATTTCACCGCGCTCATCGACGCGGCCGACACCGGCGGCACCCAGTCCATTTCGGTTCTGATCGAGGCGGGCGCCGAGGTCGATGCGCAACCCGAGGACCGCAACGGGGATACGGCCCTGATCCGAGCCGTGCGGGCCGGTCACATCGATGCCGTGCGTTTGCTCCTCGACGAGGGAGCCGATCCGAACCTGCAGAACGCGGAAGGCGTTACTGCGCTCATCGTGGCGGCCGGCAACACCGATGAGGTGGGGACTCAACTGGTGCAGATGCTGCTCGACGCCGGCGCCGACCCGAACCGGCAGAGCGCCGAAGGATTGACTGCTTTGTCAGCGGCGGTCGACTACTACGAACCCCGGATTCCGATGGTCGAGTTGCTGCTCGAAGCGGGCGCCGACCCGAACGTCGGGACTGAAGAAGCCACCACTCCATTGATGACCGCGGTCAGTCGCAGATTTGTCCAGCTTGTCGAAGTCTTACTGGGTGCCGGTGCCGAGCCCGATTATCGAGCGTACAACGGGGATACCGCACTCATCGAGGCGGTCCGGGGATTTGGAACCGGTCGCACGGACTGGAACGAGCCGGACGAACGGGGAGCGGCCTTCCGGGATGTCATTCTGGCGCTCCTCGCCGCCGGTGCCGATCCGAACGCAAGAAATGAGAAAGGCGTCATGCCAATTGGCATTGCCGTCAAAGACGGCAACCCGGATTTCGTGAAGGCACTGTTGGACGCGGGCGCCGATCCGAATGTCCAGGACGGCGAAGGGTTTACGCCGTTGATGAGAGCGACGATTTCCTCCTTCAATACCGAGTTGTGGCAGTTGCTGCTCGACTCTGTAGGCACCCCCGGGAACGCGGATCTTCAAAACAAATTCGGGGTTACCGCGCTCATGATCGCGGTAGATGCCGGGAGGTACGAGGTGGTTCGTGCGCTACTCGATATCGGGGCGAATCCTGACATCCAAAACGAATCAGGCCAGACCGCGTTGATGTACGCCGCGAATCCGCGTAAATCATACTCGGACCGGGACAAAAAGTGGATTATTACGGCCTTACTTGACGCGGGCGCCGACGCCAGTCTGACCGATGCCGAGGGGAAAACGGCGCTGAACTACGCGTCTCCGAATGCACGCGAGGTCCGGGCCAAACTTCAGGAAGCCATGAACCGTCCCCGAAGTCGTCCGACCGCACCAACGCCGCAAGCTGACCAGGCAACGGGTCCATCAACGTCCGCTCCGGTCGTTGAGATCGATGCCGAACCCGTCAGCAGCCTCACCAACGAAACCTATCTCGGCGGCATGAAGAGCCGCGGAATGAAGGTCTACGCGCTTTCAAAGGACGGCAACTGGTGCTTGCCAAATGTCGTGTTCCGGATTCGAGCCCCGACTTCTGAGGTGTACACGGACGGCACGGCCGAGTTCTACATCAAGCGCTTCGGGGAACGGATCAACGAGGAACAGTTCTGCCCGGCGGCCCGGTCCGCCGACATCTTCGGCTATATCGACACCGGAACGGAGCCGGCATTCACAGGCAAGGCCAGTGCCGCGACGGGGTGGGCGATGAACTGACCGCGTGCGGAAAACAATCAACGAGGGAGACTGAAATTGGACAAACTGAATCGAACAGTGGGCACCGGAGTCGTCTGCGCGATGCTCGCGGGATGCGCCACCATGGAACTGAGCGAGGAAGACAAGGCCGCGCTCGGCGGTGCGCTCGGCGCCATCGCTGGGGCGCTGATCGCCAACGAGGCGGGGGCGAGCGACTGGCAGGTCGTGCTGGCCGGCATCGCGGCGGGCTACGCGGGCTACCGGATCGGCAAGCACCTCGGTCAGAACGACCAGGCGGCCCTGCAGCAACGCACGGCCTCGGCACTGTCGAACGCCCGGGACGGTGAAACCGTCGAGTGGGCGAGCGAGGAAAGCTCGGCTACGGCACGGATCACCACCACGGGCACACGTCAGGAAGTCAAGGACATTGATCTCTTGCGCGACGAGCGCGTCGCTACCCCGCCGGCACTCGACATCATCGGCAAGCCCTATGCGTCGCTCGGCAGCAGCGTCAATCTGCGTGCGGGTCCTTCGACCTCTACGCAGGTGGTGGGCTCGCTCGATAGGGGCGAGGTCGTTCACGCCTTCGGCAAGGTCCGGGGCGCCCCCTGGGTGATGATCGGCAGAAACAACGTCGCCATGGGCTACGTCCACGCCTCCCTCGTTGCCGAGCACGATCCGTCCGTAGCCGCACAGACTCCGGTGCTGACCGGGACCTTCGAACTCGACGATGTGGACATGGAGGAGGTCAACCGGGAGGCACAGGTAACCTTTGAGATCGACGACCTGGTTACCGTCGGCGACACGGTGGAAGTCGCAACCGAATGCCGGACGGTGAAGATCGACATCGTCGTGGACGCGGCGACCGAGACCGAGAACGTGGACGCCTGCCGGGGGCCGAACGGCGGCTGGGAGGCGGTTTGAGCGCATGGTGCCCGAGCGGTCGGAATGCGGGCGTGCGGCATCGAGGGCGCCGTGCCGCATAGGCCCCACTGAGCGTCTGGAGCATTCCGATGGCCGGAACACTGCGCGCAGTCGGCGCCGCTGTCGGTATTGCCGGGGCGGTGGTCGCGTCGGTGGAGATGTATGTAGAGACGGGACTGGGGAATTACCTGAGGCGGCTCTACGTCGAGACCGTACTGACGGACAGCCGCTATATCGGCGGCGCCGAGCGGCTCGGCCTGAAGGTCTACGCGCTCTCGAGCGACGGCGAGTGGTGCCGGGAGAACATCGTTCTGAGGGTGATCGGAATGCGGCCCGACCGCGTCCTCACCCGGAATGCCGCGGAGTTCTACCTCAAACGCCTCTCGGCGAGAATCGCGAGCGGCGAGTTTTGTCCGCGCGCGCGTACGGCGGAAGTCTACGCCTACGCGGAAAAGAACATGGACCCGCTGTTCCGCGGATCGTCCTTTGCCACAGACGACTGGAACGACTGGCGGTGGGAACCTATGTAACAGGTCCCCCCCATACGCGGGTCTCAGTTGACGACCTCCGGAAATTGGGAGACAGACATGATCTACAAGGGCGAAATAACCTGGATTTCGAAGGGTCGGGACCGCGGCCCTCTGGACACGACATTGGAGTTCATTGAGATCGGAGGCAGACGCGTGCATAACGTTGTTTGCAGCGACTTGATCCACACGTTTCTCGATCGGGACTCCGGCGAATTCACGCTTTCAACAATGAAAAGCGGCAAGTGGCGAATCATCATGGCCATCCGGCGACCGAATGGGGAACTGATCAAGGACAAGGGTCAGTTGAGGTCAATCCGTTTATTGTTCCTGGTGCTGTGGATGGGGGGATTTGTGATGGCCATACCGTTTGGTCTTCTAGCCAGCAGTTGGGCGGTTTTTTTTCTCATATGGTTGGGCGTCGCATTCGGCTATCCGCTAGTGCGGAATTTCAAGGCAAGCAAGGCGGCAAATGCCCTTAACTCACAGGCTTAGCGGTCGCGGTTTCCAGGCAGCAGGTATTTTTGTATCGCCAGCCGAGATTCCGGAGCGCACTTCGGACAATGACCGGCAAAAGCAACATCGCCTTGCGCACTTTTCAACCCTTGCTCGTCGCCGATCACGACCCGGCCGTGGCTGCACAGAAATCGCAGCCGACCGGGATCTTCGAACTCGACGGCCTGGAATTGGATGTCATCAATACTACCGGAGGAGAATGAGCATGGAGCCGAACCAATCCCACCCGGATGCCATAGCAGACGCAGGACGAATCGCCAAAGTCGTCTACCTGCTCTACCTCGCGGGGCCTTTTGTCCTCCTGACGGGGCTGGTCGGGGTGATCTTTGCCTACGTCAGCCGGGACGGGGCGCCTGACTGGGTGAGAAGCCATTACCGGTTCCAGATCCGCACATTCTGGATGGGTGCGGTGTTCATGGCGGTCGGCGCGGTCTTGGCCGTGATCGTGATCGGATACGCCGTCCTGTTCCTATGGGTGGTATGGCTGCTCGTTCGCAGCATCAAGGGATTTTTGGCAGCAAACCGCGGCGAGGCTCATCCCAGCCCTGGGAGTTGGCTGTTCGGCTGAGGCGGTCGCGTCTACTGAGGAGCCTGCTAGGGCAGGCAACATCGCGTGGGCGATCCGCGCATCACTTATAGGAAAGAGAGACAATCATGAATCGAATCATTCTGAGTCTGCTGATGGCCGTTCTGCTGGGTGCCTGCGGTGCACCGTCGGTCCAGGATCTGATGGACGATCCGGAACTGCTTGGCGAAACGACGATGGAGTGCGGGATGGAGAAAGCACAAGGAAAGGCCCTCTCCGAGCGGTGCCGAAACGCGCAGAAGGCGAACGAACGGATGATCCGAAACCTGATGCGATAGCATCCCGGAACGCTCCGCCAGAGCGTAAGCAGGGTTCCAGCCGCGATGGGGACGTTATCGTCCCTATATCCTGTTGGGCAGCGTGCCCTTGGCGGCTACGTTCGTGCTTCTGTTGTGGGTGCCCCCGCTGGAAGGCGCCCACACACAACGGACCTCGCCCGTGCAACCGGCCCGAACCTCCAAACGGGCACGGTGCAAGAGTGCCTCCAAAACCACCGCCGAGGGTCTGCCCGTGCACAGCCTGCGCAGCTTGCTGGACGACCTGGCCACCCTGGCGCTGAACACCGTGCATCTGCCGGACAATCCCGAGAACCGCTTCGCCGTGGTCACCCAGCCGACCCCGCTACAACGCCGCGTCTTCGAACTGCTCGACGTCGATCCCGGGAAAATGTTCCCAGTACGCGTCCAGGTTGAATGACGCTAAATCGCTGAAACCATTACACTATCCGACAAATTGGCGTGTGAAGTACCGTTTGGTGACGTCCGGGATGTGGCGACAATGTGCCTTGAGAAACGCCATAATGATTGGTAGTTTTCGTGGCATGGATTCAACCATAGATCGTGCTGGTCGCTTGGTGGTGCCGAAACCCATTCGCCAAGCGGCTCACCTGCAGCCTGGAACGCGGGTTCGATTCCAGTTGGTGGACGGGTGCGTCCAGATCGAGCCCTTGCCGTTGTCCGTAAACTTGAAACGTTCCGGGGGGATGGTGGTTGCAGTTCCAAAGGGCGATGTTCCGCCTCTAACCGCCGCGTCTATTGACGAAACCCTTGCTGCCGTGCGCTCACGTCCAAACTAACCTCAACCGTTGTCACTTGGAACCTCCGCGACTTCGCGTTCCTCGATGCGGAAATCAACATCAAGGTTCCGGATTGACGTGCCTCACCAACGACTCACGCATGCCATGAAGCCGTGATGGCGAAGCGGTCAAGCGTCCACGACATGCCGTGTTCACAGAAGTAGCTGGGGTAGCTTGTAGCGGTACACAGGGGTGCGCAGGAAGGGCTCGGCCTGTTCGCAGTTTTGCGGCTTGGGCGTCATTGTGCCAGCGCGACGTAGCAGCCGATAGCCACCGCGGCGATCAGAACGCCGGCGATTCTGGCATGTCGCCAGGGGGTCAGGTCCACGGGCGCCGGCACAGCATCTGCATCGCGCCGGGAAGGGCCGGCCCGGGGCCGCAGCGAGCCGATAACGAGCATCAGCAGCGTCGTGATCACGAAGACCACGGCCAGGGTGTGCAGAAAGTGCAGGGGCTCGGCAAGCCCGAACGCCGTCTGCACCAGGTGTCGATACTCGTCGCCGAAGGCAAAGTTCAGCAGGTAGAAGATCGAGGGCCCGACAATCAACCCGGTCTTCGCGGCGGTGGCGGATACCCGGGTCGTCATCAACCCGCAGAGGATGACCGCCAGCATCGGCCCGAAGAAGGTCGCATTGATCTGCTGCAGGTAGATGTAGAGGCTGCCGGAGGTGTCGATGGTCGGCGCCATGGCCATGGCGGCCAGGGCCAGTATCGCACTGCACCAGCGGCCGACTCGCACCTGGCTTCGCCCGGATTGCGGGGTGCGGATCAGCGCATTGTGCACGCCGTTGCTGTAGAGGGTGGCGGCACTGTTCAACACGCTGTTGAACGTGCTCAGCACCGCACCGACCATGACCGCGGCAAAGACCCCGGTGAGCGCTGTCGGAAGTACGGTCTTCACCAGTAACGGATAGGCTTGCAGGTACTGATCGCTGCTTAGCGTGTCCTTGAACATGTGATAGGCGATCACCCCGGGCAGCACGATCGCCACCGGGCCGAGAATCTTGAATGCGGCGGCAATCAGCACGCCCTTCTGGGCCTCTTTCAGGTTTCTGGCCCCGAGCGCCCGCTGGATGATCGACTGATTGGTGCACCAGAAGAAGATCTGGTTGACGATCATGCCGGTGAACAGCACGCCGAAGGGCAGGAAGGAACCCGGCTCGTCGCCGGTAATGTCGAACTTCTCGTGCTCTTCGGTGTAAACCGTCTCCAGGCCGGCGAGGATGTCGCCCCCACCCACTGCGTAGAGCGCCAGTGCCGGAATCAGGAGCCCTGCCAGCAGGAAGCCGATACCGTTGACGGTGTCGGATATTGCAACGGCCTTGAGCCCGCCGAATATGGCGTACAGCGAGCCCAGCGTGCCGATGCCCCAGACCATCAGCACCGTCGATTGCGTCGGCGTCAGCCCCAGATTCTCCGATACGTCGAACAGGCTCTCCAGCCCGGCTGCCCCGAACAGCAGCACCACCGGCAGGATGGCAATCGCATAGGAGAAAAGAAACAGCATCGAGGCGATGAACCGGGTCTGGCCATCGAATCGCCGTGCCAGGTACTCCGGTATCGTCGTCAGGCCGATGCGCAGGTATTTCGGCAGGAAGTAGAGCGCCGTCAGCACCATGGCGATGGCGGCCGTGGTCTCCCATGCCATGACGGCAATGGTGTGATTGAAGGCATCCGCGTTCAGGCCGATGAGGTGTTCCGTCGACAGGTTCGTGAGCATCAGCGAGCCGGCGATCACCCAGGCGGTGAGGCTGCGCCCGGCGAGAAAATAGGCCTCCGGCGAGTTCATCCTGTCCTTGCGGGTCATCCACCAGGAAACGCCCGCCACGGTTGCGGTGAAGGCGAGAAAGGTCGCAACCGCAATCATGAATGGTCGGCGGCGATGTGCGACCGGCGTTCGAACTCGTACTCGAATTCGATGGCAACGTCTGCCGGCCCGTGGTCGGGGATCGACAGCAGCGAGACCACTGCCCGGTCGCCGGCAACCCGGAGGTGTGCGAAGCCCCAGAGCAGCCCCCTGGCCCAGATGGTGCTGTGTTCCGGGTACTTGCGCTCCTGGTGCCGCATGAAGCTCGAGTGGATCGGCCGCTGTTTGGCGGCAGCACCGGAAACGATCTGCACCAGGGGTTTTTCCGTCGGCGTGCCCAGCGCCACCGAGCAGTCGTCGGTGTGGATTTCCAGCGTGTGTTCATGGCCGGCGAGGTAGGCATCCGCATGACGGCAGAGCAGGGGGAGTATCGCTCGCCGCAAGGTGCGCGCCTGTTCGAACTTGCTGCCGGCCGAAGACCAGATGGGGTGATGTCCGACCACCAGTTTCCACCTTGCAGCGGACGACCGGAGCGCGCTTTCCAGCCAGATGTGCATGTTTCGTTCGTCGTCGGTCAGGGGTTCGACCGAGTAGCCCGGTTCGTCGATTTCGTCGGTGGAGGCCTCGGAGCCATCGTCGTTCAGCCGGTCCTTCCTGACGGGCCTGGTGGCCAGCATCATGTTCGTGTCGATGACGAAGAGTTCCACGATTCCGGCCAGCGCCGGCGGCTGTACGGAATAGAATGGCCCGTCGATGTAGAACCCGTCCCGGTTTGTCAGGTACTCGATCTGGGCGAAGCCACCGGCCCGGGACGTGTTCCAGTCGTGGTTGCCGAGCGTCACGTAGGTCACATAGTGCTCCGGGTGCTCCACCAGGTTGCCGAACGGGTCGCCGAGAATTTTCTCGAAGCGAACTGCGTCATCCTGCCCGTCGGCGCCCAGGGTGGCGCCATCCGGATAGATGTTGTCCCCGAGCATCGCGCCGAAATCGCAGACGGCAGTATCGGCGCAGTAGTTTTTCATCGCCGCCGAAATCCGGTGCATGCCGGTGGCGGCAACCACCCCTCCGGTCACCGGCGAGACCACTCCAGGCTGCGCAGCGAATTCCTCCACGGGCCGTTTGTCTTCGATCCAGTCTTCGTATTCCTTGTCGACGAACTGGTCTGCCGTGAACACGTCGACATGATCGTCCTCGTCCGGATAGTCGAGGTGATAACCGCTGTCGCCGAACAGCAGCACGCCGAATTCGGAGCCCGATTCGTCCGCGGCATCGGTCGTCATCGCCGGATTGCCGCACCCGCAGGCCAGCACGGCGAGACACAGACAGAATGCGGGGTTGCGCACATGGAACCAACCCGGCGATTCGCCGCGGGACCGGCCGCTGAATTCGCGGCATTTGGGATCGGAGGCGTTCGTTGCCGTGACGGCCGGGAGATAGAACATGGGTGCTGTTTTCCCCATAATGCGGATAGGCAATCTGAACAAATTCTGCATGAGAATCATAGCGGCAATGTCGGTGGCCGTTGCATTGCTTGCCGGCTGCCAACCCCGAGAATCTGCCCGCCTCGACGACACCGTGCCGGCAATCGGCGCCGCCAGCCTGTTCGCGACAGCCGAGACCACACCCACGTTGGCCGATGGCGCCAACGATCCGGCAATCCTGGTCGATTTCGACGATCCCGCCAACAGTCTGATCTTCGGTTCCGGGTCCGTCGGCGGGCTCGAGCTCTACGGTCTGGACGGCGCGCGCATCGGTGTGATGCCGGAGCGTGCCATCGAACTGGTCGACGTTCGTCCCGACTTTCCCTTCGCCGACGGTCTTGTCGACCTCATCGTCGCTTACGACACGGCCACGACGGAACTGGTCGCCTATCGCCTGGACGAGTCCGGCCGCGCGCTCCGGCAGATATCCTCGGAGCCCATCCGCACCGGAATGGAAGTCGAGGGTCTTTGTGCCTATCGGAGCCCGAGTTCCGGCGCGACCTACGCCTTTGCCGTCGGTGCGGGGACGATTCAGCAGTGGCAGCTTTACGACAGCGGTGGGGCGGTCGCGGGCCGCGGGATCCGGACCGTTCCGGTCGGATATGGCGTCGGGCACTGCGTCGTGGACGACCGGGGGTCGACCGTCTATTACGCCCAGGAAACCGTCGGCATCTGGAAATTGCATGCCGAGCCGGAATCGAGCCCGGAAGCCGAACTCGTCGACCTTGTGGCGCCGCACGGCCGCCTCGAAGGAGAGGTCAAGGGCGTTGCCATCGTTGCCCTCGAGGCGGGCGGCGGTTACCTGGTCGCATCCGACGCCGACGTGAGCCGGCTGCATGTCTACGACCTGGCCTCGAAGCAGCATCTCGGCGCTTTCAGCGTCGCTGCCGGCGCCGGAATCGGTGCTGTCGACGAAGCCGAAGGCATCGCCGCAACCGGCGTGGCGCTAGCCGATGCATACGGCGATGGCCTGCTCGTGCTGACCGATGACGACAACGACGGCGAACACACCAACTACAAGCTGGTGTCCTGGAGCACGGTCGCCTCGGCGCTCGATCTGCCCGGCCGGGATACCGGAGGCGGCGGCGAGACGGGCGCCGCGCCGGCAACCGCGATCGTGCGTCCGAGCGTCGAGACCGATCCGGTAGCGAGCCATGGAGACGCCGCCGACGACCCGGCCATCTGGATACACCCGGAACGCCCGGAACAGAGCGTCGTGATCGGTTCGAACAAGAAAAGGGGCATCGATGTCTACGACCTCGGCGGACGCCTGCTTCAGTCCCTTGCGGACGGGCGCATCAACAACGTCGATATCCGCTACGGCTTCCGTCTCGGCGCCGATGCGATCGATATCGTTACCGGCAGCAATCGTACTACCGACTCGATCAGTATCTTTGCGATTGACCGGGCCAGCCGCACGCTTTCCGACATCGCCGACGGCATCATCCCGACGGGAATGTCCGACCCTTACGGCCTCTGCATGTACAAGAGCCCGTCGTCGGGCTTCTTCTACGTCTTCGTCAACGACACGGACGGCCTGGTCAGGCAGTGGCGGTTGCAGGACGCCGGCAATGGCCGCATCGGCGCCGAGCTGGTGCGAGAGTTCAGCGTCGGCTCGCAAACCGAAGGCTGCGTAGCGGACGACGTCACCGCCGACCTCTATATCGGTGAAGAAAACGTGGCCGTCTGGAAATACTCGGCAGAGCCTGACGGCGGAGAGGCAAGAACGTGGGTGGACGGCATCGACGGCGGCAATCTTACGGGCGACATCGAAGGTATTGCGATTCTTCGAACCGGAGGGAAGCGCGGCTTTCTGGTGGTTTCCGACCAGGGCATCGGCAGCTTTGCGGTGTACCGGCTCGAGGGGGACAACGCCTACCTCGGGCACTTCCGCGTCGAAGCCGACATTGCGGCGGGCATCGACGGCGTCTCCGATACCGATGGCATCGAGGTGACGAGCGCCAACCTCGGCGTGGCGTTTCCCCAGGGAGTATTCGTCGCCCAGGACGGCCGCAACATCACGCCGGTGGAGCGACAGAATTTCAAGCTGGTTCCCTGGGAACGCATCGCTTCGGTCATGGGTCTCGAGACGGTCTCGGGCTACGATCCGCGGGCGCTCGCAGCGGCGCAATGAGCGCCAGCAGGTTTTCGTAGCCCATCCTCGCATACCTGGCCGGCGGCGCCACGTTCGGGTCCTGTTCCGCTTCGACCAGCAGCCAACCTTTGTAATTCGCATCGCGTAGAACAGCCAGCACGGCGGGAAAGTCAACGCAACCGTCCCCCGGAACGGTGAAAACGCCGTCGAGCACGGCAGCGGGAAAACTGCCGTCCCGGTTCAGGATGCGATCCAGCACGTCCTGGCGCACGTCCTTGCAATGGACGTGTCTTATGCGGTCACCAAAGGTCTCTGCAATGGCCCCGGGATTTGCGCCGGCGTAAAGCGCATGCCCGGTGTCGAGGAGGAGCCGCACGGGATCGGGCGTGTTGTCCATCAGCCGTTCGATGTCCGCCGCGGACTGCACCACGGTTCCCACATGATGGTGATACGCGAGTTCCACGCCCTGGCCGGCTGTCATCCTGGCAAGCTCGCCGATCCGGGTGGCGAGGCGCTCCCATTGTTCGCTGTTCATGATGGGCCGCTGCGAGAATCCCCTGGCGAAGTCGGCGTGGATGCAGGAGGAGACCTCGGCGAACACCAGCACACTGCATCCCATTCGCTTTAGAAGGTCGAGATGGCCTTGCAGGGCCGCTGCTTCGTCACGGGCAGTGCGCTCGAGCAGGTGGCCGCCGTACCAGCCCGAAACCAGCGCCAGGCCGTGGTGTTCGAGCCTTGGCGCCAGCCGCCGGGCATCGCGGGGAAACTTGCCGCCGAGTTCAATGCCGTCATAGCCGGCAGCGGCCGCTTCGCGCAGGCAGGTTTCCAGATCGATATGGTCTCCGACGCCCGGCAGGTCGTCGTTGCTCCAGGCGATCGGGCTGACACCGATGCGGACGTCTAACAACGCCGTTATCGCTCGGCCAGCTTGCGCCGATAGTCCTCGAACGCCGCAGCCACCGATGGGCTGTCCGAGACTTCGGCGACGGGCACGTCCCACCAGGCACCTCCCGCTTCCGTGGCGGCGGCCGGGTCGGTTTCGATCACGATGACCGAGGTGCGGTCGGCATTTCGAGCACGCTCGAGGGCCGGACTCAGGCCATCGAGGCCGTCGACCTTCTCGGCCAGCGCCCCGAGTGAGGCGGCGTGAGCTGCAAAGTCGATTCCCGGTGCGGATTCAGGGGTTTCATAGCTGCTCTCGAAGAGATTGTTGTAGCCGTCGCCGCCACAGGATGCCTGCAATCGTTCGATGCAGCCAAACCCACCGTTGTCGAGCAGGACGACGATCAGTTTTCGGCCAAGGGCGATGGAGGTCGCGATTTCCGAATTCAGCATCAGGTAGCTGCCGTCGCCGACCAGCACGACCACGTCTCGCTGAGGCTTCGCCAGTTTCACCCCCAGTCCGCCGGCAATCTCGTATCCCATGCAGGAGAACCCGTATTCGACGTGGTAGGCATCGGCGTCGTCGGCTCGCCAGAGCTTGTGCAACTCGCCGGGAAGGCCGCCGGCGGCACAGACCACCACGGCGTTTTCCTCGAAGGCCTCGTTGACGGCGCCGAGCACGTTGGCATCGGAGGGCAGGTTGCCCTTCTGAATGGTTACCGCATCGGTCACGGCGTCGGCCCACTCGTTTCGCAAACCCTGGGCCCGAAGCGCCCAATCGGACACCACGCTTTTTCCTTCGAGGCGCTGCCCAAGCAACTCCAGCGCGAGCAGTGCATCGGACTGCAGCGCCAGGGCCGATCGCTTGACGAGATCGTGGCGTGCGACGTTGATGCTGAGCAGATCGCACGCCGGGCGCCCGATCACGAGCCCGGACCCCGTCGTGAAATCCTGCAGGCGTGTGCCCACGGCGACGATGAGGTCGGCTTCATCGGCCAGCGCATTCGCGGCCGCCGACCCGGTCACGCCGATCGCGCCGACGTTGCAGCGATGATGCCAGGGCAGGGCGCCCTTGCCGGCCTGAGTCTCGGCAACCGGAATGCCCAATTGCTCCGAAAACTCGGCGAGCGCCGAACAGGCCGCGGAGTAGTGAACGCCGCCGCCGGCAACGATCAGAGGTCGTTCTGCCCGTGCGATTCGTTCGACGGCAGCCTGCAACTGCCGGGTGTCCGGGGGCTGCCGGACCGGGCGGTGCACAACCGGATGAAAGAACGAGGCGGGGTAGTCCCAGGCCTGGGTCTGAACATCCTGCGGCAGCGCCAGCGTCACCGGGCCGCAGTCGACGGGATCGGTGAGCACCGATATGGCCTGGGGAAGCGTCTGCAGCAGTTGCTCCGGGCGGGTGACCCGGTCCCAGTAGCGCGATACTGGCCTGAAACAGTCGTTCGCGGTGACGGTGGGATCGGAGAAGTCCTCCAGTTGTTGCAGCACGGGGTCCGGCAGCCTCGAGGCGAAGGCATCGCCCGGCAGCAGCAGCACCGGCAGACGGTTCAAATGGGCAACCGCGGCGGCGGTGACCATGTTGGTGGCGCCCGGCCCGACCGAAGTGGTGCATGCCATCATCCTTCGCCGCCGCATCGTCTTGGCGTACGCGATCGCGGTGTGGGCCATGGCCTGCTCGTTGTGCGCACGATACACCGGCAGCCGGTCGCGGCAGGCATTGAGGGCCTCGCCCAGTCCAGTCACGTTGCCGTGGCCGAAGATTGCAAAAACGCCGGCAAACAACGGCTGTTCGCGGCCTTCGGAAAACGTACGGTGCGCCAGCAGGTACCGTACCAGCGCCTGCGCCATCGTCAGCCTGATCTTGTCGGACACATCAACCTCCAGATCGATCATTCTGCCGCCGACCGGCTTGGCCCGCATCCCGCCACAAACCAATGGCGCTCTCGAATTTCGCGGCGATGATATCGGTCGCCTCGCCGTCGTTCATCTCGCCGGCAAACCAGCGGCTCGCCACATCGTGGAAGATGTCCGGCCCGGCGACGAAGCCTATGCAGACCGGATTGGACGCTGCGATCCGGAAGCTGCCGTCCCGTTCGCTGCCGGGCACAACCTGCACCAGGATACCGTTGCAGCAAGGGTCCCGTTGACTGACGACTTCGCCGATTTCCCGCCAGGCGGCAGCGGACTGTGGTTCGAGTTGCCACCAGGACGGGAACACACCGAGGTTGTAGAAACGCCTGATGGCGTTGGCAACCGTGAGTTCGTCGTCGGCCCCGTCGCCTGACGGGGAAGCAATGGCAAGCAGCATCTCGCGGTCGAGATCGACACAGTCGGCATGCAGTTGGCAGACCAGTTGCTCCTGCTCGAGACGCAAGGCCATCGGGTCGTCCGGGAGATAGCGAACGAGGCACTCGACCACGTGCTCCCTGGGCCAGCTCGAGAGCGGCAATCCCATGTTGTTCCTCGGCTCGAACTGAACGGGCCGGGAACCGGGCACTTCCACCGGGCGCCCAATCCACCATCCGTCCCCGGTCATCCGCGACAGTACGGCCTCGCCATGGCGCTCATCGACAACGACACCGAGTTCGTGCCTGGCGGACTCGCCCTGCCCGACCTGCTCGACGGCTCTGCAGACGATCATCTGGAATTGCCGGATAGCCGCTGCGTCGACCTCTGCAGCGGCGGCGATTTCCTCCATGCGTCCGCGCCGGTCGAAGGCGAGAACGTGCAAGCGCTCCTGCGCTTTCCTGCGCAACCCGGCCCGGTGCAGATAGGCAATCGTGCTGTCCCGGTCGGGTCGACGTATGGCTGCCGACCGCGCCATGTAGTGCTCCAATTCCGCCTTCGTCGGCATGGCCGGCGAGCATCCGTGGCGCGACACCACCAGGGCGCCACAGGCATTGCCCAGGGCACCGCACGCGCTCCAGTCCGCGCCATCGAGCCAGCCGAGCAGAAACCCGCTGAGGAAGGCGTCGCCCGCCCCGAGGCTGTTGAATACCTCGACTTCGACGCCGGGTGCCGAAATGCCCGATTCGAGGTCGGCCCCGATGGCGCCGTCGAAAACGCTGCAGCCGATAGGGCCCCGCTTGACGACGACCGCGGCCGCCGTGCGTTCGCGAACGTGGCGCAGGGCCTCGATGGTGGCGTCCGCCGCGCCAGCCATGCGGATTTCCTCTTCCGTGCCCACCACCAGGTCGCATTCGGGCAGCAACTCCCGTATCGACGCGGTTGCCGCCGCGGAATCTCCGGACCGGGCCTCGCCGCTGCCAGGAGCGACCAGGCCCCAGAGAACCGGTCGATAGTCGATATCCAGAATGACCTTTACATCGTTGCGCCGCGCGAAACGCACCGCCCGCATGACCACTTTGCGACTGCTCGACGTCGACAGATGCGTGCCCGTGATGGCCAGCGACCGGCTGGACGCAATGTAGTCCTCGTCGAAATCGCCGGGCTCGATGCCGAGGTCGGCACAATTTTCCCGGAAAAAGATGTGCGGGAACGACTCCTTGCCGGCGATGCCGAGAATGACCAGGGCCGTCAGGCGCCTCGGGTCGGTGGCCACGTGGCTCACGTCCACGCCCTCGCGAGCCAGTGCTTCGCGGACGAACCGGCCCATCTGTTCGTCGCCCACACGGGTGAGCATGGACGAACGCACGCCCAGCCGCGCGAGGCCGGCCGCCAGGTTTCCCGATGAGCCGCCTAGGTACTTGGCGAAACTCTGCATGTCTTCGAGGCGCCCGCCGACCTGCTGCCCGTACAGGTCGACCGCGGCGCGACCCATGCAGATGACGTCCAGGTCTCTAGCCCGCATCCGTCACCAACTTCCTGCTGCGGACGCCGATGCACTCGCCCTGCGCGGCCGTGCTCCCTCCACCCGGTTTGACATACTGTCGAGTATGCCTGCACCGGCTTCCAGTCCGCGCGGCCGCGCAGGACGGCGCCTCGACGCCCTCGCGACGAAAGTTGGTGACGGATGCGGGCTGGCCCCAATACTGTTCACTTCAGGGTTTTCACGATAGATCCGGGGTCGTATTGCTGGATGGCGAATTCTCTCGGTCGCAATGGGAAGTTGGTGACGGATGCGGGGTAGACAGACCGGTTGAACAATGCGGTGAAACGGGGTATTCGGGGACGTGCATGCCGAGGCAGGTCGAACTGTCGTCTACGCTGGGGTCACGCTTTTTCCGGATCCCAGAAGTGGCTGTCGGGATCCATCACCCAAGCGTGTTCCTCCGTGAATTCCGGGATCGTGTACGGATTGCCGGGAAGGTGCCGGATTACCCAGGAGTAGTACATGCCGTAGCCGGGCGCCGCGCACTGGGCATGATCCTTCTCGTCGAGAATCTTGACCGTGTCGTAATTCCTGACCTTCAGGACGGTATCGCCGAGTTCCGCGTGACCGTAGCCCTGGGGCTCGGTGAACCGGTAGTGGTAGATCTCCGGCTGGGGGTGATGGTGCGGCGGGTAGCTCGACCAGCCGCCTTGAAAGGTGATGACCTCGCCGAGCACCAGTTCCGCGGCGGGCGGTGCGTTGGACCCGTCGAAAATGGTGCGTACGTAGCGCAGGCAGCGGTCGTTCACCTGGCCCTTGCCGCGAGGTTCGTTGGCAACGTTCTCGGGTTGGTAGACGCACGGTTCGAATTCGCGATGGTTGTCGCAGCTGTAAACGGTGAATTCGGTGTCCTCGGTGCAATGAATCTCCACGGTCGTATTCGCCGATACATGAATGCAACTCGAGGATTCGTCGAACAGCGATGTGCGCTCGAGCGCGAACTCCCGGCCGCCCGCTCTGCCGTGCACGCTGCCGCGCATCAGCAGCCAGGCCGTCTCCAGCCCGGTGTCGATCTGAACGGACTCGCCCCCGGCCAGCACCAGGACGGCCAGCGAAATGCCCGTGTTGTCTTCCGTTTCATCATGGCGAGTGACAGCCGTCTCGCCGCCCGCAAATCCGGCCCGGTGCTTCGTGATGTGTAATGTCATCGTCTGTCTGCCTGCATGCGCCAACCGCCGATACTATTTCATTGAATAACCTTTCGGGCAACGCATCGGGCAATGCACTGAATACCGCTTTGAACCACGCTATCCATCGACGGCAATCAGCTTGCCGCTGGTCAACGAGTTCTGCGCGCAGTCGGCCAGCATCAGCGCCCTCAGCCCATCCACACCGTCGGCCAGTTGCACTTTTTCGCCACGCAATGCCCTGAGAAACCGGTCCATCTGTATCCGGTAAGCGTCGGCATAGCGCTCCAGGAAGAACGGCCGGCTCGCGCCGTGAATCTCGGGAGATGGGCCTGCAGTTGCCGAACTTTCCTCGCTTCCTCCGGCCCTCAGCGTGCCGGACGACCCGAAAACCTCGATGCGCTGATCGTAACCATCGCTGCAACGCCGCGAGTTGCTGATGGTGCAGAGCTTGCCGCCTGCCGTCCTGAGCAGGGCGACGGCGCTGTCGACGTCACCGGCCTCGCCGATACTCCGGTCGACGAGCACGCTGCCGGCGGCGAAGACTTCCACCGGCTCCTCGCCGAGCAACCAGCGCGCCATGTCGAAGTCGTGAATTGTCATGTCGCGGAAGATGCCGCCCGACCGCGCCACGTAGTCCGGCGGTGGCGGTGCAGGATCGCGGCTCGTTATGGCCACGTGCTCCACCGAACCGACACCGCCCGCATCGACCGCATCCTTCAACTTCCGAAATGCCGGGTCGTGCCGGCGATTGAATCCGATTGCCAACCGCACGCCGTGACGCCGGGCCGCGTCGACGGCCTGCCGTGCCTTGCCGACATCGAGGTCGATGGGTTTTTCGCAGAAGATGGCCTTGCCCGCCGTTGCCGCGGCCTCGATCAGGCCGGTGTGCGTGTCGGTCGAAGATGCGATAACCACGGCGTCGACCGTGCTGTCCGCCAGGGCTTCCGCGGCGGATGCGACCCGGGCGCCACAGCGAGAAGCGAGTTTCGCTGCCGCATCCGGGCGCACATCGACCACATGGCGTACCTGCGCATCGGGATGTCGGAACAGGTTTGCGGCGTGTGCGGTGCCGATGCGGCCGGCACCGAACACGGCAACGCCAGTCATCGGCTGCATTGCCGCCACGTCGTCCTGGCCGTTGCCTCACTCCGCAACCGGCGGTTCCCCGCGGACAGGGCCGTGACGCCGGGTCGACGTTGCTGCGGCTTTTTCGTTCCGACCCGGTTGCGATTCGAAGCGGACGCGGCGTGGGCCGGCCATTTCGATTCGCCAGCAGCCGAAACGGCGGCGAAACTTACCGGAAGTTGTATTGAACCCCCAATGCGGCCGTCGTGCCGAACTCATCGTATTGCAGCGCGCGGTTGCGTCTGCCGGAGTAATAGTATTCCGGCCTGTCGCCCAGGTTGGAAACCTCCGCATAGACCAGCCAGTTGTCGCTGACGCTGTACTTGAGGGTCAGGTCCCACTGCAGGTGCTCGTCGGTGTAGCGGTCTTCGCCTTCGCCTTCGAGGGAGTCGATGTAGCGGTCCCGGTACTTCATGGCCAGCCGGATATCGAAACCGTGCTTGTCGTAGCCGAGCATGACGCCCGCGATGTTCCTCGACTGTTTCGGAAGATCGATCTTGCGTCCGTCCACGGTCGTCGCACTGGCATCCACGTGGGTGTAGTTCACCCCCACCAGGAACGCATCCCAGGGCGCACCGAGAAAGCCGAAATGCTGCTGGTAGTTCAATTCGATGCCGATGCCGTCGGCCTGGTCGCCGTTCTGGGCGATCGTTGCTTCATCGAACGTCCTGCCCGCGAACTCGTAGTCGTCGATGGTCTGCACGAAAATGAAATCGTCGATCTGCTTCCAGAAGACGCCCGCCGACATCACGCTCAAGTCGGTCGGGTAGTAGGACAGCGAAACATCCGCATTCCAGGCCCGGAACGGGTCGAGCGACGGATTGCCCAACTCGGCTTCGTCGCCGTCGATCGCGACCCGGAATGCCACGTCCTCGACACGCGGACGAACGACCGAGCGGTGAACCGAGGCCCGCCCGATCAGGTCTTCGTTGAACTCGTATCGCGCATTGACGCTGGGCAGCAGGTCCGCATACGAGTTCTTTTCCTGCACGGACGTGATGAACACCGTGTCGTCGTCCAGCGCCACGCCGTTGTACTCGTCGCCTTCCTCGATCAGTTCGGTGATGCTGCCCTTGCTGTCGAGACGTGTCCATTCCACGCGCACACCGGCGGTGACGGCCAGCGGGCCGTTGTCCCACCGGGTCATGCCGTAGACGGCGAAAACGTTCTCGTCGAAGGTGAAATCCGCCACGTTCGAATCGATCTGCGAATCGATGTCCTCGAACTCGAGACCCGTGCCGCCGGCCAGGATGTCGCGCTCGCCGCTATTGTCCGGTACCGGGTCCATCGGCGTCGGCAGACCGTAGTCGGCGCCCCCGTCGGGCAGCAGCACGTCCGACAGGAACCAGGTTCCATCGCCGGACCAGAGGCCGACTTCCTCGTCGGTCTTCTTTTCCCTCAAGCGGGCCTTGGCGCCGAACTTGACGATGCCGAAGCCGGTATCGCGGGTGGCATCCACCCGGAAGGAATACTGCGTGTCTTCGTTCTTCTCGTTCAGATGCTCGATCTCGTCGAGTTCGTAGAGCGAGGCATCCTGAATGGCGCCCCAGAAAGCCGATTCGGCCACGAGCACCTTGGGATCGCTGCGATCGATGGTCACCACCGGCTGCCCGGCGGCGATGGGGCCTTCGCCCGTCTCGAACTCCGCGACCCAGGTGCCGCTCACCTGATCGGGCGTTCGTTCCCGTGCATAGGAATAGCCGACGTTCGTTTCGATCTGCCAGAGATCGAGCTGGGTATCGGATCCGAACGAGATCGACAGGTTCTCGGCAATCTGCCCACGCATGTCGCGGCCCTTGGTGTCCCGCTCGATCTCTGCCTCGGAGTAGTGCGCCTGGTCGGCGGTCAGCGTTCCTTCGTCCAGACCGTCGAGGCCGAATGTCAGGCGGTTGCGCAATTCCGTGTCCTTGAACCTGCTGTACAGTGTGTACAGGTGCAGCGCCGTCGATTCAGAAACGTCGAGATCGAAGTTGAGTGCACCACCGATGCGCTCGCGCTCGACGGTGTATAGCCGGGGCTGGAATTCCTCGAGAAAGTCGTTGCCGTTGTCTGCTACGTCCCAGTCGTCGGATTCGGCGTTGTCGGCCTGCAGCTTCCGATCGTGCCAGCTCAAGGCGCCGGCAACACCGAGGCGCCGGCCACCGTCCAGTTCGAAGATGTTGCTGCCCGCAAAGGAGAGCTTCGGGCTCCAGGCGCCGCGAATCTCGTTGTGGGACTGCTCGGCCCGCGCCTTGGCGTACGGGCCCTTGCGGCTGAACGCGCTCAGCGTCTTGACGTTGATGGAACCGCCGATCGCATCGCCGTCCATGTCCGGCGTGAGGGTCTTGGTTACTTCGATACCGTCGAGAACGTCCGACGGGATGACGTCGAGCTGCAATGCCCGGCGCGGTTCGGCAGCCGTCGCCCGAACGCCGTTGATCGATGTGGCATTGAGGTCCGGGTCCATGCCGCGGATGACGACGTAGCGGCCTTCCCCCTGGTCGGTCTCGACGGTCACGCCGGTCACGCGCCGCAGCGCCTCGGCCACGTTCTGGTCGGGAAACTGGCCCATCGCATCGGTGTCGAGCACCGACACCGTATTGATCGCCGCCCGCTCCTGATTGAGGGCGCTGGCGAAGGCAGCCGCCTGCCCGTAGACGATCACCTCCTCGATGAGACCCGACATCGTGTCGACGCCGATGGCCACATCGCCGAGATCCAGTCCGCCCGGCGGCACGTCGATTTCGATGCGGGTGTTCTCTGCGCCGACGTAGGAAACAACCAGGGTGTGGGCGCCCGGAGGGACGTTCGACAATCGAAAGCGGCCGCGCTCATCGGTTGTCGCCGCCCCTTCCCGGCCGTCGATGCTGACAACCGCGCCCTGAAAGCTGACCGTGTTGCGGGCATCGGTCACCGAGCCGGAGACACTGTCGGCCCAGGCTGCGGGCGCGGCGACCAGGGCGCAAACGATGGAAACAACGGCTGCCCGCACGAACGGCGAACTGCCTTGCACGAGCCACAAGGGATTGGCTGACGATTCTGGTAGCGTCTTCAAGATTGCTCTCCCGAAAGGCCGAAACGCGAGATTTCGACGATTGATCCCTGCGTCGGCCCGAGTATTGACCGGACCGGAAGGCCGGGGGAACGAAAACGCCAGATGAGGCAGGCTCGATTCCGCCGACCGTCCTCCCTTTGATCCGGGGCAGTACCCCGGCCCGCGCATTATGTGCGAGCGAACTCGGCAGTGTCTACCGCCGATTGCTACTCGACGAAGCTCGCGATCTCCCCGAGGGGCTTTCTGGTAATGGCTGGCACGGTGGCTCGGTCTTCGGGATAGCCCGCCACGACGATCATGTAGGGCCGCTCGTCCTTGGGGCGGCCGAGAATCCGGTTCAGAAAGCGCATCGGGCTCGGCGTGTGGGTCAGGGTTGCCACCCCCGACAGATGCAGGGCTGCCAGCAGCATTCCACAGGCAATGCCGACGGATTCGGCAGTGTAGTAGTTCTTCAGCCGCTCGCCGGATGTGTCGATGCTGAACTTCTTCAGAAATACCGCAATCAAGCAGGGCGCCGTTTCCAGAAAGGGCTTGTTTTCGTCGGTGCCCAACGGCTCGAGAGCTTTCAGCCATTCCGCCGAGGCACGCCGGGAATAGAACTCCCGTTCCTCGGCTTCCGCGCCGAGGCGGATCTCGCGCTTGATGTCCGGGTCGGACACCACCACGAAGTGCCAGGGTTGCCTGTGGGCGCCGCTCGGCGCCGAGCCGGCGGTACGCAGTGCGTTGTCGATGACTTCGCGCGGCAGTTCACGGGCGGAAAAGTCACGCACCGTGCGGCGCCGGCTCATGATGCGGTAGAACGACGCGGACTCGTCGATCATTGCCTGGCGCGGCTTCTCGTCGAAGGCGAGCCGTTCTCGGTCGCACCGTTCCATGGCTTTGCTGTGCCGGAGGCCTAGCGGCGCCTTTCCGCGATGAACTTCAAGAGCGTCAGCGTCTCGTTCGGATCCATGCGGCCGATCGGCGTGTTGCTGTAGGTCGAGCCCATCACCGATCCTTCCCCGGTCAGCCAGAATTCGCTCGGTTGAATGTGATTGCGCCGCGGTTCCCACCAGGCGCCGATGGCTTCGGCGTCGGATCGGGTCACCCCCCAGGCCACGGGAAAAGACAGGTCTGCTGCTACCTCGGTGGTTTTTTCCCGGTCATCCACCGTCGCCGCGTAGATGGAAACGCCGAGTGCGGCGAACTCGTCTTTCAGGGCTTCGTAGCCGGCTAACAGTCGGCGGCAGAACGGTCACCAGTGACCCCGGTAGAAGAGGACGATCGCCTGGCTGGTGCCGATGTCGTCGGGCAGGGTGAGGGTCGAGCCGTCTTCGATATTCAACTCGAGCCGGGGGAACCGGTCGCCGCCTGCGAGCTTTCGGGTCATGGTCGTGTCCTGTCGGAGTGCGGGTGCCCGGAGTTTAACGCGTACCGCCTGTCGGGCTGTAGGGGCAATGCGGCAGGATTTCGTGCGGCGGCAGGCGCTGTGTCTCCGCCGCGTACAATTCGCGTTGAACTGCGCAAAGCGCTCAAGTAGCATTTCGCCGTTCTTCGCTTTCGTTCGTCCGAGACAGCCTGGCTGTCTTCTTTTTTTCCGCAATTGATCCGGGGGTTGACGGATTCCGCATGTGTGGGCCGGCTTGCCGACGCAAAGAACCGCTGTTTGAGCCCTCGGGTCGCCGGCAAGGCGCGCCGCCCGGCCGATTCGACCTACTGCCAAGCATGCCTGCATCGGCCTCCGGTCCGCGCAGCCACGCAGGACGGCGCCTCGGCGCTCTCGCGAGAAAAGTTGGTGAGATATGCGGGCTGGCGTTTTCAATTGCATTCGCCGCGCCTTGCCAGGGTTCCTCGGAGGTCGATGCCAGCGATCGGGCGATCGAGGAGATCGTCGTCACCGCAGACCTCGGCAGCATGCCCGGCAGCGACGTCTCAACCGTCTTCGGCTTCGACAAGAGCATTCTCGAGACGCCGCGCTCCGCGTCGACCGTCACCGACGAGATGATGAGCCGGTTCATCGTCAGCGACATCGACGAACTCATCGCCCTGGCGCCCGGCAGCTTCACCCAGTCCTTCTTCGGCGTCGCCGGGACGCTCGACATCCGCGGCACCACGGGTGAGACCTATTTCCGCGGCATTCGCCGGCTGGACAACCCCGGCAACTACCCGACACCGATCGCTGCCTCGAGCCGTGTGGACATCGTCCGTGGGCCCGCATCGCCCATTCACGGGCCGTCCAAGATCGGCGGCTACATCAACTTCGACCCGAAGTCGGCGCGCATGGATGCGAACAGCGATACCGTCAGTGGCTCGGCCGGCATCGAAGCGGGCTCCTGGGCAAGGCGGGTCGGAACCGCCGAGGTCAGCGGCCCGGGGCGCCTCGGAACCCGGGAATTCGGTTATTACCTGTATGCCGAGGTCGAGGACTCGGACAGCTACTATCGGGGCCTGACAACCGACCAGACCGTGCTGCAGGCTGCCTTCGACGTGCAGACCGGCAACCTGGATTTCCAGTTCGGCGGCATGTACCACGATTACGAGGGCGCCGAAAACGCCGGCTGGAATCGCATCACGCAGGAACTGATCGACGACGGCGTCTACGTCACCGGTTCGCCGCTGCCGCTCGACCGCGACGGCGACGGCTTCATTTCCCACCAGGAATTCGATGTCGACGGCGACGGATTCACCGACCTGAACCCCTTTGCCGCCGGTCTGACGCCGGGAACGCGAGCCCCGCTGGACCCGGCGGGGCCGTTTCCCGGCGCCTGCCGGATCGGGGATACCCTGGTGTTCGGCTGTACGCCGGGGCTGTTGGGATTGGTGAACCCCGGCACGACAACCATCGATGGCAGTCAGGTACTGATCGATCCCGACGACTTCCAGACGGCTGAAGTGCTGACACTCTATTTCGATGTCATCTCCGAGGGCGACGGCGGCTGGCAATGGCGCAATCAGATGTTCTTCGAGGGGTACGACGTGGTCGCGGAGGCGGCTTACGGGTTTTCGCAGTTTCACGAGTCCTGGGTGTTCGAGGACAAGCTCGTCGTCAGCAACCGGTTCGAATGGAATGGAGGCGGTGCGGCGCTGCAGATATCGCCGTCGATCCGATTCACAGACTTCGAAAAGGGCGACGACTACACCAACGAGTATTTCGATCGCCGCGACATCACGCAACCCGCCGGACCGCTGGATCGGCGACTGCTGTCGACGCAGATCGATGCCGATTTCACCGACTACTTCATTGGCGAGTATCTCGACCTCGGCCTCGCGGTGCTGGCGGACATCGACTGGTACGGCTTCAACATGCTGGTCGGCGGGCGCTACGACCTGATCGACATGAAAAGCCGCCAGCCCGTCGAAAAGCTGTTGCTGCCGAGTTCCCGAAACTTCTGCCCGGACGCTTCCTGCGTCGTGCGCGATGCGAAAGACGAAGTTGAGGGTTTTTCCTGGACATTCAGCCTGAGCTACGCCTCCGAGCTGGGTTTGCGCCCCTACGTGACCGCGTCCCGGCAAGCCACGGTCATCGCCGGTCAGGGTGCGGACATCACCACCTACAACATCGCCAACGGAACAGCATTCGACCGGTCGAAACTCCTGGAATTGGGCCTCAAGGGCAGCCTGTTCGACGACCTTCTCTATTTCGCGCTGGCGGTCTACGAGCAGGAACGGGTGGATTTCTCCGCCCAGCAGATCGTCACCAACCAGGCGAGCCGCACCGAGGGGCTGGAATTCGAATTGCGCTGGCTGGTCAACGAGCGCCTGCTGGTGAGTTTCGGCTACTCCGAGGTCGAGGTCGTCAATCTCAATACCCTCGACGCAGGCGGCCGCTTCGGCTTCATCGGTGCGGAGGACGTGCCCGGGATTCCACGTGGCGCGATCTACGGCGGGGCGCTGACCGGGGTGCTCGTGCCGCAAGTGCCGGATGCCCGCCGGGCCGGGATGCCCGAACAGATCTGGTCGGTTACGGGCACCTACGACTTCGGACGGGGTCTGGCTGCCAACGTCAGCGTCGTCGATGTGGATGCCACCCAATCGGGGTTTTCGAAGCGGGTGAACCTGCCCGCATACACCCTGGTCAACGCCGGCGTGGTGTTCGAGCGCGGCAACTGGACGGTCAGCGCCGCGGTCAAGAATCTGACGGACGAGCGGTATTTCAGAGCCAACTTCCCCAACCTGTTCGGTGGCGTGGTGGTGCTGCCGGAATTGCCCCGGCACTATGCGGTGCGCCTGCAATATCGGTGGTGAATTCCGGGACGCTCGGGAAACTCATTGGAAACGACACTACGAGGAGACATCCATGAAACTCTACGACACGAAACTTGCGCCGAATCCGCGGCGGGTCCGCATGTTCATGGCGGAGAAGGGCATTGCCTGCGAGACGGAGCAGGTCGACATCATCAAGGGAGAAAACCTGGAGGAAGCCTATCTGGCGGTCAATCCGCGCGGATTGCTGCCCGCCCTGGTTCTGGACGACGGTACGGTGATCGACGAAAGCGTGGCGATCTGCCGCTACCTGGAAGAAACGCATCCGGAGCCTGCGCTGATGGGAACCGGGGCCCTGGGCAAGGCGCACGTCGAGGCTCGCCAACGGCACATGGAGTTCGACGGGCTGCTCGGGGCCGCGGAAGCGTTCCGCAACGCCATTCCGATATTTTCCAACCGTGCCATGGCCGGTACCGCCGGCCTGGTGGATGCGATACCGGCCCTCGTGGAACGCGGCACGAACACGGTGCTTCGTTTCTACCGCAACCTGAACGAGGATCTGGCCGATTCCGCCTTTGTCGCCGGTGACGCGTTCACCATTGCCGACATCACCGCGCTCTGTACCGTCGATTTCGCGGCCGGGGCGGCCCGAGTCGCCATCCCGGACGACTGCGCGAACCTGAAGCGCTGGCATGCCGAGGTTTCCGCCAGGCCCAGCGCCGCAGCCTGAGCGACCTCCTGGTGCTCACCGCTGGATCTGCAAGGGCACTCGTTGCGGGCTAATGCTCCGGGCGCCGCCGGCTCGATAGGCGTGATTGCCGATCTCGCGAGCCGCTGGCAGAGGTCCTTGCCGGCGAGCGCACCGGTGCGCTGCGTGGTGTCGGCGCACTACGCGGTGCGGATGCCCGCACTTGCGCAGAGGCGGGCTTTGCCGTCGCGTGTTTGACCGGGGAGTGGGAAACGACGGGATTCGGGGCAGGGCGGGAGGCCGGCGAACGCACTGCCGAGCGGGCCGAGGTCGACCGCGACGGTGCTCGAAACTGCTGCGTGCCGCCTGCGGTGCGCCCTGATGGAGCTTTGCCAGCGCCAGCACGAGTTTGTGACGCAGCTACTCGCGTTCGTTGAATAACCGCGGCGGCGGCGTTGCGTGCCGTCGCTTCGGCCCTGGAGCCGAGGGAGGAACGGGAGGACGAGGCCCTGGGCCGCTGGCGCGGTTGCGGCTTTTCTGCGGCTCTTTTTGCCGGTTGCTTGACGGCGCCAGGTCGAGCCGCGCCCGGGCTTCGCACCGATTGCGGCACTCGGGGCGAGACGGTAGCGCGTTGCACAGTCGACGGTTTGCGAATCGGTGTGGCGTTCGTCCGCGATTCAGCAGACGCAGCAGACCTGACCGGTTGTCGACGCAACGCGGGTTGACTCACGCCCGTGCTCCGATTGATGGCATCGCGGAACTGTTGCGCATTGCCGGGCGCCGTGCGTGCCGCAGTTCTTCCCGAGCGTTCGGCGGTTCGTTGTCCGATGGCGCGGCGCGTTGCGGTCGAGCGAACGTTCTCTGCGCGCCGTGTGCGTGCCGTGCTCCTCGGCGAGTCCGGGCGTGCAGCGCGGGTTCCATTCGTTTCGGCTGCAACCGCGCGTGAATCGCCTCTTTGCGCGCTCCCCTTCAATGGAATTTGCCCCGACGGTTTGCCCGGCCGCGCGGCCAGCGTCCGCTCGATGCCCCGCGCGTTGCGAGCCCCAGGGGGAAGCGGCTCGCTGCGCCGGTCGGAAAACCGGGAATCCGGGCGGTCCGGACGATTTCCGGCGCCGCGCCGGCCGGGTCGCGAGCCGCCGTGGCGGTCGTCGTTCCACCAGCGATTGTCGTCACGATGCCGCCGGTCGTCTCGCCGCGACCGGTCCCGTTGCGGGAGCTCTATCCAGACATGCGGCCGGCGATAGTAGAAGGGATCGTAGTACGAATACCCGTAGTAGGGGTGATCGCGAAAGCCGTAGTGATGCCAGTGCAGGCTGCGGCTGAGCCAGCCGATGCTGAACGCCGATGTGACACCCCAGAACGCGCCGTTCGAGAAGTAGTGACCGCTCGGATACGGGTAGTAATACACCGGGTAGGCGCGCGGAAAATAATGGTAGACGCGTTTTGGCTGATAGACGACGACCTCCCGCGGATCGTAGTAGGGTACGTAGATGACCTCGCGCTCCACCGGCACGATCTCGATGTCGCCGGCGGCGGTCACCGAAACCACCTGCTTGTCGTCGCTGGCGAGATTTCCGGCCGCGGATGCCTCTTTGCGGAAATCGCTGACCGCGGCGATGACGGCCTCCTGTTGCAGTATTACGGCTTCTCCGAGTTGCCAGGTCCACCGGAGTTCGCGGTCGAGCAACGCCACGATTTCCGGGTAGTTCAGAAGCGCAACGATCGAAGCGTCCCACTCTGCATCCGGTTCGAGATTCGGGTCGGTCTCGCGCGCTTCCAGATAACGGGCAGCCAGAACCACCTGCAGCGGAAACGTGGCCGCCGGCAGCACGATGGCCAGAAGGTCGTCGGGATAGAGCGCGACGGGACCGACCAGGGTTTGCAACTGCTCGTCGGTCAGCAATTCAACCGGGTCGACCGCGACCACTTCCTGCGAGTCATCCATATCGGCCCGGGCGGACAGCGCCGCCGCTAGGCAAAGCAACAGCATTGCACCCAACAACAGACCCCGCCGGGCCTTTCGCGAAGCGCCTGTACGGGCAGCCGGGAGGTTTGTCCAGCAGAAACGAGGGGCCATCGGCAAGGACAGCACCGCTTGTGCCCGGTGAATTCGGTTCTTGTCGCAGAACCGGGCGCCGGAACCGGCGGCAGGCCCGGCTCCTCGGTGTTTTCTTGACCGGTCATCGGCGGAAGTCATGTCCCGATTACCTCCATTCACCGGGCATTGCCTGGAAACGCCACGCAATTTCGAGACAGGAGTGTAGGGCCAGATAACTGAACAATGGCTTAACCCGGATATCTCACCAACTTTCGTCGCGAGGGCGTCGACGATTCGTCGCTGAAGGAAAACGCGCCGTCCAGCGCGGTCGCGCGGACCGGAGGTCGATGCAGGCATACTCGACGGTATGTCAAATCGGGTGGGGAGCCTTCAGCCGGGGAGCGCGAGGGGGCACGCCTCGTATACGGAAAACACGGCCGCGCAGGGCGAGTGCATCGGCGTCCGCAGCAGGAAGTTGGTGAGATATCCGGGTTAACACCGACCGGAGTCAACGATCCCGCGTTGCGCGCGGCGACCCGACTGGCCGCAGGGCACAACCTTCGCGATTCCGCCCGGTGCGGCCGGTGGGGTCTGAGCTACAAGAATTCGTCGAGCAGGGGTTTTTGCCGGTCAGGGTTACAATTGACCGCGTTTTCGACCGGAGACCGAATCGTGCGCCACCGCTCTCAGCCAAACCGCGCTGCGTCTGCCATTGCTCTGTCGTTGCTCGTTGCAGCCTGCGGCGGGGGTGGGGGCGACAGCGCTGTCCCCAACGCCAGCCCGACGGTGGGCGCACTCGAAGACCGGACGCTGGTCGTCGGCGATGAAACCACCGTCGAGGTGAGCGTGACGGATACCAACGCCGCTGATACGCACACGCTCACCGCGAGTTCCAGTGCCTCGGAGGTGGCCACGGTCGCGGTCCAGGGGACGACGCTCACGCTGGCTGCGGTCGCGGCAGGCGCCGCCACCATTACCGTGACGGCGCGTGACAGCAGCGGCGCGGCGAATGCCGAGTCTGCACCGGTCACGTTCGACGTTACCGTAGAGGCGGCAAACAGCCGTCCCGTCGTCGGCGCCATTGCCGATCAAAGGCTCGAGGTCGGAGACTCGGTGGACATCGACGTCGATGTGACCGATGACGATGCCGAGGACACCCACACCATAGCGGCAACGTCCAGCGATGACGGCATCGCGAAAGCAACGGAAGCGGACGGCGTGCTGGCCGTCGAAGGCGTCGCGGCGGGCACGGCGACGGTGACGGTAACCGCCACTGACGACAGCGGTGCGGATAACGCGGAATCCGAAGCGGTTACCTTCGAGGTAACGGTTGCCGGTGGTTGGGTCGAAGGGGTCTTCGAGCCCGCCGACCTGTTCGAGAACCAGTGCGCGAATCCGCGCCAGTCCAATCCGTTGACCGGGGAAACCTTCCCGGACATGCAGGGAGAAACCGTCGACGAGAACAACTGGCTTCGCTCCTGGAGCAACGACACCTACCTGTGGTACGACGAGATCGTCGACCGCAATCCCGCCCTCTACGATTCGCCCCTTCGGTATTTCGACCTCTTGCGGACGACCGAACGGACCCCGTCGGGAAACCCCAAGGACCGCTTCCATTTCACCTATCCCACGGAAGTCTGGGAAGCCCTGGTCACTTCCGGTGCATCGTTCGGCTATGGCGCAGAGTTCGTCCTGTTGAGCCCCCGTCCGCCCAGGGACGTGGTGGTGGCGTTCACGAACCCGGACACCTCTGCCGAGCGGGCGGGGCTGGCACGGGGTACGCGCGTACTCGCGATCGATGGGGTGGACATGATCGAGGGCTCGGACGTCGACACCCTGAACGCGGGTCTGTTTCCGTCCGAGGATGGCGAGATGCACGAGTTCGAGGTGCAGGGTCTCGACGATGCGGAACCCCGCACGGTGACCCTGACCGCCGAGGAGATCGTTGTCGACCCGGTACAGCATCTGACCGTGCTCGATACCGACAGCGGTCCCGTGGGTTACCTGCTGTTCAACGACTTCATCCAGACCGCCGAACGGGAACTGTTCGATGCGTTCGAGATGCTGGCCGGCCAGGGCATCGTCGATCTCGTGCTCGATCTGCGGTACAACCGCGGCGGCTACCTGGTCATTGCCAGCCAACTCGGCTTCATGATCGCCGGTGCTGCCGCATCCCAGGGTCGTGTCTTCGAAGAATTGCAGTTCAACGACAAGCACCGGGAATTCGACCCGGTCACCGGCAGACGCCTGCAGCCGCTGTTGTTCCAGACCACCGGTGTGGGATTCACCGTTCCGGAAGGCCGGAGCCTGCCCAGCGTCAACCTGCCGCGTGTTTTCGTCCTGACGGGGTCGGATACCTGTTCCGCCAGCGAAGCGGTCATCAACGGCTTGCGCGGCATCGATGTCGATGTGGTGCAGATCGGTTCCACCACCTGCGGCAAGCCCTACGGGTTCTACGCCACCCCCAATTGCGGCACGACCTACTTCACCGTGCAGTTTCGGGGAATCAACGCCAAGGGTTTCGGCGACTTTGCGGATGGTTTCTCGCCGGCGAATGTGGCTCGAGTCGAAGGGACGGAGGTGCCGGGCTGCTCCGTGGCCGACGATTTCCGCCACGCCTTCGCCGACCCGGACGAAGGGCGCCTTCAGGCGGCGCTGCGTTACCGGATGGACGGTAGCTGCCCGGCGCCCACCGGTGTCGCCGGCCGAGAGCGGGGGCTCGACATCGATGCGAAGTCCCTGGCCCTCGGCGCATCGTTGCAACGCGAGCCCGGCTTGAAGGTATTGCAGCCGGTGCAATGACCGCCCGCACCGATTGCGCGTCGCGATTCGCCGTCGGCATCGGCGGCTGCAGGGCCCGTGTCGCCTCAGCCTCACGGCCGCACGGGGCGAGTGCATCGATCTCCGCAGGAGGATGTCGGTTGGATATGCGGCCTCGAGCCGACGTGCGGGTTTTTTTCTTGTAGCGGCGCCTCTACACTGCGCCCCCTGATTTTGGGGCATGCCGGAAACTGCGGTGCCGACACTCTACGACAAGATATGGGCCGATCACTACGTTGGCGCCCGTGACGACGGGGAGGGGTTGCTTTACATCGACCGTCACCTGGTGCACGAAGTCACCTCGCCCCAGGCATTCGAAGGCCTGCGTCTGGCCGGCCGCGGCCTCTGGCGCACCGAAGCCAACCTGGCGACGCCGGACCACAACGTGCCCACGGACGGACGCGCGGCCGGCATGGATGGCATCAGCGATCCGGTGGCTCGGGCTCAAGTCGTGACCCTCGACGAGAATTGCCGCCGGTACGGGGTGACCCAGTTCGACATCAACGACATCCGCCAGGGCATCGTGCACGTGATCGGGCCGGAGCAGGGGGCGACGCTACCGGGCATGACGCTGGTCTGCGGAGACTCCCATACCTCGACGCATGGCGCCCTGGCGGCGCTTGCCCAGGGCATCGGCACCTCCGAAGTGGAGCATGTGCTGGCTACCCAGTGCCTTGCCCAGCGGAAGGCCGCAAACATGGCGGTGCGCGTCGTGGGAACCCTGCCGGAAGGCGTCTTCGCCAAGGACCTGGCGCTCGCCCTGATCGGCCGAATCGGCACGGCCGGGGCCACGGGACACACCATCGAATTCATGGGCTCGGCCATCGATGCACTGTCGATGGAAGGCCGGATGACGCTCTGCAACATGGCGATCGAAGCCGGCGCCAGGGCCGGCATGGTGGCCGTGGACGACAAGACGCTGGAATACGTTCACGGCCGGCCCATGGCGCCCACCGGCGAAGAATGGGATGCGGCGGAGAGTTACTGGCGAACGCTCACCAGCGATGCCGACTCGGTCTGGGACGCCGAGGTGCTCATCGATGCCGAAGCGGTGGCGCCGCAGGTCACCTGGGGCACCTCGCCGGAGATGGTCGTGCCCGTGGATGGAACGGTGCCGAATCCTGCCCGGGCGTCGAATGCGCTTGCCGCCGACGGCATCGAACGCGCACTGGCCTACATGGGTCTCAGCGCAGACCAGCCCATCCGGGACATCGAACTGGACCGGGTTTTCATCGGCTCCTGCACCAACTCCCGTCTCGAAGACCTGCGGGCCGCCGCTCGCATCGTTGCGGGCAAGCGCATTGCCGGAAACATCAAGCAGGCGCTGGTGGTTCCCGGTTCGGGGCTCGTCAAGCAGGTGGCCGAAAAGGAAGGGCTCGCGCAGGTGTTCGTCGATGCGGGGTTCGAATGGCGGGATGCGGGTTGTTCCATGTGTCTCGGCATGAACCCGGACCGGCTCGAGCCCGGCGAGCACTGCGCATCCACATCGAATCGAAACTTCGAAGGCCGGCAGGGCTATCGCGGCCGCACGCATCTCGTCAGCCCCGCCATGGCGGCAGCCGCCGCCATTGCAGGGCGTTTCGTCGATGTGAGGGAAGTCCAGTGAAAGCCTTCCAGGTCGAATCCGGACTGGTGGCGCCGCTGGACCGGGCCAATGTCGATACCGATCAGATCATTCCCAAGCAGTTCCTGAAGTCGATTCGTCGCACCGGCTTCGGCGACCACCTGTTCGATGCCTGGCGGTTTCTGGACGAGGGGGATGTCGGCATGCGGCTGGAAGACCGGCAACCCGATCCGGAGTTCGTGCTGAACCGGCCCCGCTACCGGAACGCGACCGTGCTGCTGGCCCGGGACAACTTCGGTTGCGGCTCCAGCCGGGAACACGCGGTCTGGGCGCTCCTGGAGTACGGCTTCCACTCCGTCATCGCCCCCGGATTCGCCGACATTTTCTTCGGAAACTGTTTCAAGAACGGATTGTTGCCTGTCGTCCTCGAAGAAAGCCGGGTGGATCGTCTGTTCGACCTGGTAGAGCGAAACGAGTCATTCGGCGTGACTGTGGACCTGCCGCGGCAACGTGTGGAATTGCCCGGCGGGGAGTTTTTCGGGTTCGAAATCGATTCCATGCGCAAACGCAAGATGCTGGAAGGGCTGGACGATATCGGCCTGACGCTCGCACACCGCGAACAGATCCGCGACTTCGAACACGGCTATTACCGGCGCCGAGCCTGGCTCGCGCAGTGAGTGCGTATCGGCCCGGAACGGCCCGGTAGGACGGCTACCATGACCGCAGTGAAGAACATTCTGGTTCTCGAAGGCGACGGCATTGGCCCCGATGTCGTTCCGATCGCCGTGGACGCGCTCGAACTGGCACTGGCCGAATCCGGGGTCGGCCTGCGGTTCGACCATGGGCTGATCGGCGGCCGGGCCATTGACGAGACCGGCATGCCGCTGCCCGACGAGACCCTGGCGAAAGCCCGGGCCGCCGACGCCATCCTGTTCGGCGCCGTGGGCGGCCCGCGGTGGGAGCATCTGCCCATCAGCCGGCGGCCGGAGAAGGGCCTTCTCGGCTTGCGCTACGAACTGGAACTGTTCGCCAATCTGCGGCCGGCGCTGCTGTTCGACGCACTGGCGGAGGCATCGTCACTGAAATCGGAGCGGGTGGCCGGGCTCGACATCCTCATCGTCCGCGAACTGACCGGCGGCATCTATTTCGGCGAACCCCGCGGCGTGCGTGTCGACGACAACGAGCGCGTCGGGGTCAATACCTACGTTTACCGGGAGCACGAAATCGAGCGCATTGCCCGTATCGCCTTCGAATTGGCCGGCCGGCGCGGCGGGCGCCTCTGCTCCGTGGACAAGGCCAATGTGCTGGAGGTCACCCAGCTTTGGCGCGATGTCGTCGACGAAGTCGCCGTCGAATACCCCGATGTCGAGCTTTCGCACATGTACGTCGACAACGCCGGCATGCAACTGGTGCGCGATCCCCGGCAGTTCGACACCATCGTCACGGGCAACATGTTCGGGGACATTCTCTCCGACGTGGCGGCGATGCTGACGGGGTCTCTCGGCATGCTGCCGTCCGCATCGCTGGCGGCATCCGGCAAGGGGCTCTACGAACCGGTCCACGGGTCGGCTCCCGACATTGCCGGCCAGGATCGCGCGAATCCACTGGCGACGGTGCTGTCCGCGGCGATGCTCTGCCGCTACAGCCTGAATGCGCCGGATGCGGCGCTGGCAATCGAGTCGGCGGTGAGCCGGGTATTGGCGAACGGTTTCCGAACCGCGGACATTGCCGGCATTGCGGCAGCCTCGAACGGGGCCGAACCGCTGGGTACGCACGCCATGGGCGATGCGCTGCTCGCCGAACTGACCGAGGTGCTGGAGGAGTCGAGATGAGCGCCGGACCTGTCGACATCGCCATTGCAGGGGCGACCGGCGCCGTCGGCGAAGCGATGCTCGAGATTCTCGAAGAGCGCAATTTTCCGGTGGATCGCCTGTTCCTGCTGGCGAGCGAGCGCTCCGAGGGCAAGCGTTACCGATTTCAGGGGCGCTCGCTGACCGTCGAGCGCCTCGATGCCTTCGATTTCGCGCAGGCTCGGATCGGGCTCTTTTCCGCCGGCGGCTCGGTCTCGGCGGAATTTGCGCCCCGGGCCGCAGAGGCCGGCTGCGTGGTCATCGACAACACGTCGCAGTTCCGCTACGACGATGACATTCCGCTGATCGTGCCGGAAGTCAATCCGCACCGGCTCCCGGAATACGCCAACCGCAACATCGTCGCCAATCCGAACTGCTCCACCATTCAGATGGTCGTGGCGCTGAAACCGATCCACGATGCCGTCGGCATCGAACGCATCAACGTGGCAACCTACCAGGCCGTCTCCGGCGCCGGCGCCGGTGGCGTGCGGGAACTCGCCGGGCAGACCGCCGACCTGCTGAATGCCAAGAGCATCGAGCCCAGTGTCGCGCCGGTACAGATCGCCTTCAATGCCATCCCGCAGATCGATGCCTTCCAGGAAAACGGCTATACGAAGGAAGAAATGAAGATGGTCTGGGAGACGCGCAAACTGTTCGAGGACGACAGCATCGGCGTGAATCCCACGTGCGTGCGCATCCCGGTCTTCTACGGGCATTCCGAGGCGGTGCACATCGAGACCCGCGCACCCATCGACGTGGCGGAAGCTCGGGCGCTCCTGGCCGAAGCCCCCGGGGTGATACTCCACGACGAGGCCGTACCGGGCGGCTATCCGACCGCCGTACTCGATGGGGCGGGCAAGGATGCCGTCTTTGTCGGGCGTGTCCGGCAGGATTTCTCGCACCCGCGCGGGCTGAACCTGTGGGTGGTGTCCGACAACGTGCGCAAGGGCGCCGCGCTGAACAGCGTACAGATTGCGGAGGAGTTGCTGCCGCTCCTCGGCTGATGCGCATGGCACGGCACCGGCCATGAGCGAAGCGTCGAGCACGCGCCGTTTCGCGCTGGGCCTCGAGTACGACGGCAAACCGTATTCCGGATGGCAGCGTCAACGCCATTCGCCATCGGTCCAGGAAGACCTCGAAAACGCATTGAGCCGGGTCGCCGACGTGCCCGTAACCGTCGTCGCTGCGGGGCGCACCGACGCCGGCGTGCACGCGACCAAACAGGTGGTCAGCTTCTGCACGGCAGCGCGGCGGCCGGTGCAGGCGTGGCGGGACGGCGTGAACGCCCTGGTGGGCAGCGGCGTCAAGGTTCGTTGGGCACGAGAGGTCGACGCGCAGTTCCACGCCCGCCACAGCGCCCGAGCGCGCCGCTATCTGTATCTCTTTCACATGGATCCCCGGCCTGCACCGTTGAGCGATCCTTACACCTGGCGCGTTCCCAGCCTGGATACCGACGGCATGCATCGCGCCGGACAGTGTCTGGTGGGGGAACACGACTTCACCAGCTTCCGCGCGGCCGGATGCCAGTCCAGAAGTCGTCATCGCAACGTCCACCGGCTGACCGTGGCGGCAATCGGCAACCTGGCGGTCCTCGATATCCAGGCGAATGCCTTCCTGCTGCACATGGTGCGCAACATCGCCGGGGCACTGCTCGAGGTCGGGGACGGCCGACGCCCCGAGCACTGGATCGAGGAATGCCTGGCAGCTCGGGACCGCCGGGGCATTGGCAAGACCGCCCCGGCCAGGGGACTGTACCTCGTGGACGTTCACTATCCGGGGTACGACTTTCCGGCAGGCAGGTTGCCGCCGTTGCTGTCCGCCGTCGGCGACCTGGAGGCTCTGCAAGCGGTTCCCGCAAGGGGCGACCCGGGCGGGGCTCAGCCTTGAGCGGCGGCAGATTCCTCTGCGAATGCGTTGGGCAGACGATCGTCGAGAATGGTTTCGATGAGAGTGACACGGCCTTCGAGGTCTGCCAC
This sequence comes from Candidatus Azophilus sp., assembly GCA_965221465.1. Taxonomy (GTDB): domain Bacteria; phylum Pseudomonadota; class Gammaproteobacteria; order Pseudomonadales; family Azotimanducaceae; genus Azophilus. The sequence goes on along the minus strand of OZ244892.1, from coordinate 1,448,599 downwards.
GGCACGGCTCAAGCTCGAAACGGTGATCTGCAATTCGTAGACGGAAGACCGCGTTTCGTAGACGACCTCTCGAAGGGCATCGATCTGCCCCGACAATTCGCGTCGCTGATCGTTCATCTCGGCGCGCAGTTCGCCCACCTCGGTGTGCAGGCCCGCGATATCGGCCTTTACGCTCAGTTGACCGGTCAACGTCACGCCCAGCAAAACCACGCCGACGCCGATAATTGCCCAGAAATCCGCCTTCATGGCAATTATCCTAACACGCCCGAGGAATCTGCCGACCCGTACCGTGCCGGAAATCGTCGTGCGCCATCCGCTCCGGAGTGTGCAGGAAATTGGCCCATGGACGGCTCGCCCAAACACTCTATAATCCGCGTCGTGCGGCCGTGTGCCGCTTTCGCCCCGCGTCGATTTCAAAGGTATGTCCGACTGCCGCAATCTCGAACAAGGGGCAGACGCGCAGGTTGACGGCAACCAACCATCGGTGCGGTTGGCTGTGAGCAGGTGTTTCGCGGCGTCATCGTCCGGGGCCTGACGATCCGGTTGTCCTTGTCGGTCCGTGACGATGGGCCAGCAGTCAATAGACCAGATACAACGAGGTTGGCTCACCTTGGCCGTCACCATCAAGATTTGCGGAATCACACGCGCCGACGATGCCGAGTTGCTCGTCCGGCTGGGTGTCGATGCCATCGGCCTGAACTTTTACGAACCGAGTTCGAGGTACCTGTGCCCGGTCGCGGCCCGGGACGTGGCGCGAATCGCGGCAGGGGAGGCGATGCGGGTCGGCGTGTTCGTCGACTCGCCGGCGGCCGTCGTGCGGCAGACGATCGACGAAGTGGGGCTGGATGCGCTTCAGTTTCAGGGTGACGAAACGCCGGCCTATTGCGACTCGTTCGGTCTGCCTTACGTGCGCGCACTGGGTGTGCAGGGAAACGTAGACCATGAGGCGCTGGAAGCGGCTTACTGCAACGCTCTCGCCATCCTGCTGGACGCAACGGTACCCGGGCTCCGCGGCGGCACCGGGCATCGTTTCGATTGGAAACAGTGGCCCGAACGCCCCGGCAAAAACTACATGCTGGCGGGCGGGCTGACGCCGGAGAACGTCCGAACGGCCGTCGAGCGGTTGCAGCCCTGGGGCGTCGATGTGTGCAGCGGTGTGGAGAGCCCGGTGAAGGGAATCAAATGTGCCGAGAAGATGCGGCGTTTCGTAGACGAGGTTCGCGATGCCGAGACCGGGTAGCAACTACTCCCAGCCTTCCGAGGACGGCCATTTCGGCGAGTACGGCGGGCGTTTCGTCGCCGAGACCCTCATGCACGCCCTCGACGAACTGGAGTCGGTCTATTCCGAAGCCCGTTCCGACCCGGGGTTCGACGCGGACTTCGACCGTTACCTGGCCAGCTACGTCGGCCGCCCGACACCGCTCTATTTCGCCGAACGACTGACCGAAACCCTCGGGGGACCGCGCATCTATCTGAAGCGCGAAGACCTGAACCACACCGGCGCCCACAAGGTGAACAACTGCATCGGCCAGGCGCTACTGGCCCGGCGCATGGGCAAGCCCAGGGTGATCGCGGAAACCGGCGCCGGCCAGCACGGGGTTGCCAGCGCCACCGTTGCCGCCCGCTTCGGCCTGACCTGCCAGGTCTACATGGGTGAGGAGGACATCCGCCGCCAGGCGCTGAACGTCTACCGCATGAAACTGCTCGGCGCCGATGTCATTCCGGTGCATTCCGGCTCCAGAACCCTCAAGGATGCCCTGAACGAAGCCCTGCGCGACTGGGTGACAAACGTCGACGACACCCACTACATCATCGGCACCGTCGCAGGGCCGCACCCGTATCCGGCCATGGTGCGCGACTTTCAATCCATTATCGGCCGTGAGGCGAGAACCCAGTGCCTGGAACTGGAGCAGCGGTTGCCGGACGTGCTCGTTGCCTGCGTCGGCGGCGGGTCCAACGCCATGGGTCTTTTCCATGCCTTCGTCGATGACCTGGATGTCAGGATGGTGGGCGTGGAGGCGGCCGGGCTCGGCATTGCAACGGGCCGCCATGCCGCAACCTTGAACGACGGGTCGGTGGGCGTGCTGCACGGAAACAAGACCTACCTCATGCAGGACGGCGACGGCCAGATTCTCGAAACCTACTCCATCTCCGCAGGGCTCGACTATCCGGGCGTGGGGCCCGAGCACAGCCTGCTGAAGGATACGGAACGTGCCGAATACGATGCGGTGACCGACGACGAGGCGCTTGCCGCCTTCCGCCTGTTGAACCGCACCGAAGGCATCATGCCGGCGCTCGAATCCAGCCATGCCATCGCCTGGGTGGTTCGGCATGCGAAGGAGTTCGACGCCGGCCAGATCGCCGTCGTCAATCTGTCCGGCCGGGGCGACAAGGACATCCATACCGTCTCCGACATCGACGGCATCGAATTGTGAGCCGCATCGGCCAAACGCTGGCGCGATTGCGGCAAGAACGGCGCGCGGCGCTGGTCCCCTTCGTCACGGCCGGTGACCCGGCGCCGGAAGTCACCGTGCCGGCTCTGCACGCCCTGGTCGGCGGAGGGGCCGACCTCCTGGAAGTGGGCATTCCATTCAGCGACCCCGAAGCGGACGGCCCCGTCATACAGGCTGCATCCGAGCGTGCGCTCGCCAACGGGGTGACGCTCAGCCGGGTGCTGGAACTGGTCGCCGAGTTCCGGGTACGGGACGACGCCACCCCGGTGATTCTGATGGGTTACCTCAACAGCATCCTGGCGATGGGTGAAACCGGGTTCGTCGAGCGGGCTGCGGCGGCCGGCGTCGATGGCGCGATCGTCGTGAATCTGCCTCCGGAAGCGTCGGGTCCGTTGCGCGACGCACTGTCCGCCCGCAACATGGACCTGATCTTCCTCGCCGCCCCGACCACGACCGATGCACGTCTCGAGACGATCGGCCGCGTCGCCGGCGGGTTCGTCTACCACGTGTCGTTGAAGGGAATCACCGGAGCCGACCACATATCGCTGGGTCCGGTTGCGGAAAACGTGGCCCGGATACGCCGCAGTACCGATCTGCCCGTGCTGGTCGGATTCGGCATCAAGGACGGGCCGACAGCCCGGGCCGTGGCCGAGCATGCCGACGGCGTCGTCGTGGGGGCTGCCCTCGTATCCAGGATGGGCGCGCTGGCCGAATCCCCCGGGGAGATTCCCGGCATGCTCGGTGAGGCGGTCGGCGAGATCCGTCGCGCCCTCGACGCGTGAGCGAAGGAACAGTGTCGCTGCGGCAGTACGAGCGACCCTGCCCGATTGGCGATACGACACGAGGCGGGTAAATCATGGCCCGGAATCTGGCCGACTGGCTCGACTACATCGAGACCATTCACCCAAGCAGTTGGGAACTGGGGCTTGCGCGCATCGGCGCCGTTGCCGACCGGCTGGAACTGCGCGAGCCGGCGCCCGTCTCGGCAACGGTGGCGGGAACCAACGGCAAGGGCTCGACCTGTGTCGTCATCGAACAGGCACTGATCGCCGCGGGCCTGCGTGTCGGCTGCACGCTTTCGCCCCACGTGCATCGCTTCAACGAACGCGTGCGCATCGATGGGGTCGAACTTGACGATGGGACGCTCTGCGCCGCCTTCGAGGCGATCGAGGCCGGACGCCAGGACACGCTCCTGACCTACTTCGAGTTTACCGCCCTCGCCGTGCTCCATTGCTTCAAGCAGGCCGCGGTGGATGTCGCGGTGCTGGAAATCGGGCTGGGCGGACGCCTCGATGCGTTCAACATCGTCGATGCCGATGTTGCCGCGATCACGAATATCGGCATCGATCATACCGATTGGCTCGGCGACACCCGGGAACTCATCGGCGCCGAAAAGGCCGGCATCCTGCGACCCGGGCAGACGGTTGTGCTCGGCCCGGACCTACCGGCCAGCGTGCTGGAGCCGGCCCACGCGTTGGCCGGGAACTGCTTGCGGGCAGGCCGCGAGATCCGGTACCGCGACGGCCCGGGGGACCGGTGGCAACTGGACCTGAACGGACGCGCTCTGAACGATCTGCCGCGCGGCCCGTTTCCCATTGTCAATGCTGCACTGGCACTCGCCGCGGCCGATGCCATCCGGCCGGTCGATGCGGTCAGGGCCTGGAAAGCCATCGACCGTGCCTGGATGCCAGGGCGTTGCGAACGGTTCGAATGCAGGGGCCGGCGCTGGGTGGTCGATGTCGCGCACAATCCCCTCGGCGCATCCTATTTGCGCAGCGAGTTGCCCCGGCGCTACCCGGGTGCGCGTGTGATCGCCGTGCTCGGCACGCTGATCGACAAGGATGCCGAGCGCATACTCGCTACGCTCGACGACATCGTTGCCCACTGGGTGCTGGTCGATGCACCGCCGCCGCGGGGCCTGGCTGCCAGTGACCTGGCCGAGCGCCTCGGGAATCCGGCTCATCGCATCGCCGGCCCCGTCGCCAGGGGCCTGGCGGAGGCAGGGTCGCTCGCACAACCGGGGGATGTTATTCTCGCGTTCGGATCGTTCGCCACAGCGGAAGCCGCCCGTTTGGAACTGACCAAATCCGCCGATGCCGTCGATTGTTCCGAATTGCCGCCCCATTGACGGGTCGTTCGATCGCCTCCGATGAGTGAGCAGACCCGCCACCGCATTACCGGCAGCCTGTTTCTGCTGGCTCTGGCAGTCATCTTTCTCCCCATGCTGTTCGATGGCGACGGTGTCCCGGGCGTGGTCGTGGCGCCGGTCGAAACCGATTTCGTGCCGCAGGCGGTGCAACGCTTCGAGGAACAGGCGCCGGCCAGCGACTTCGCCGAGCGGGTCGCGGAACTGCGCCGGGAGGTGGACGACCAGGGATTCCACGTCGACACCGGCACACGCATCGGCGAACCGGTATTGAGCACTCCCGACGATTCGACCGAAGCCTGGGCGGTGCAACTGGCGACCTTCGCGGAACAGGGCAACGCGGTGGGGTTGCGCGACAAGCTGCGCGACGATGGTTTCGAGGCTTTCGTAACGAGTTACCGGGGGCCCAGCGGCGCGATTCTGAGCCGGGTGGCCATCGGTCCCATGCTGGACGAGGCGCGCGCCGAGACGCTTCGTCGACAGGTCTCCGAACGATATCGCCTCGAAGCGCTGATCGTGGCATTCGGACACTGACCCCGGCGAAATGGCAAACGTTGCGACCCCGGATATCGTCCTGGCCATCGTTATCCTGCTGTCGGCGGTGATGGGGCTTGCGCGCGGTCTCGTCAAGGAGGTTCTCTCGCTCGCTATCTGGGCAATGGCTCTGGTCGCATCGCTTTACCTCGGCGATGCGGTCGGTGCGCGGTTCGGCAGCGAAATGGGTTCAACCTTGCGCAGCCTGCTGGGCTTTGCGGCCGTTTTTGTCACGGTGCTGGTCGCCGGCGCCATCGTACAGTGGCTGTTCGCCAAACTGATCGAGACCACCGGGTTGAGCGGTACCGACCGGTTTCTCGGCTTCCTGTTCGGCAGTGCGCGCGGAATCGTGGTTTGCACGGTTGCGATCATAGCCCTGCGCCCCTTTGCCGAGGATGCCCTCTGGTGGCAGCAATCCAGGATCCTGCCGGAACTCGCGAGAATGGAAGAAAGTGTGCTGGCAGTGCTGAGTCAGACCCGCGACCTGCTTGTCGAACCGGATGTTCCGAAACTGTCGGAAGGGGAGACCGGTTGATGTGCGGAATCGTCGGCATCGTCGGCTCGGGCCCGGTCAATCAGGAAATCTACGACGCCTTGACCGTTCTGCAGCACCGGGGCCAGGATGCGGCGGGCATGGTGACCAGTGACGGTTACCGGCTGCACCTGCGCAAGGCGACGGGGCTGGTGCACGATGTCTTTCAGCAACGGCACATCGATCGCCTGGTCGGCAACGTCGGCATCGGCCACGTGCGCTATCCCACCGCCGGCTCGTCGAGTTCCGCCGAGGCGCAGCCGATGTACGTCAATTCGCCCTACGGCGTGACGCTCGCGCACAACGGCAACCTCACCAACGCCGAAACCCTGCAGGCCGACCTGTTCCGGGATGACCTTCGCCATGTGAATACTTCCAGCGATTCCGAAGTGCTGCTCAACGTATTCGCTCACGAACTGCAAACGACCGGTGCCCACGAACCGAACGCCGATGACGTTTTCAAGGCCGTGGCCGGGGTTCACCGGCGCTGCCGGGGCGCCTATGCGGCCATTGCGATGGTGATCGGCGCCGGCATCGTCGGGTTCCGCGATCCGTTCGGCATAAGGCCGCTGGTATACGGTCGGCGTCGGCGTCGGGGGCGGCGCGGTTACGATTACATGATCGCTTCGGAAAGTGTCGCGCTGGACATGCTCGGTTTCGAACTGATTGCCGATGTCGGGCCCGGCGAGGCGGTGTTCATCGGCGACAGCGGAGAACTCCGCACTCGGGCCTGTGCAGAAGAAACGGAACTCGCGCCCTGCATATTCGAGCACGTCTATCTGGCGCGTCCCGATTCGATCATCGACGAGGTGTCGGTTTACAAATCCCGCCTGCGCATGGGCGAATACCTTGCCGACGAGATTCTCGCCCGCTATCCCGAGCACGACATCGATGTGGTCATGCCCGTTCCCGACACCAGCCGCACCAGCGCCCTGCCGCTGGCGCACCGGTTGAATGTCAAGTACCGGGAAGGCTTCGTCAAGAACCGCTACATCGGGCGTACCTTCATCATGCCCGGACAGCACCAGCGGCGGAAATCCGTGCGGCAGAAGTTCAATACCATCGAGCTCGAATTCCGGGGCAAGAACGTGCTACTCGTGGACGACTCCATCGTCCGCGGTACGACCACGGGGCAGATCGTTCAGATGGCCCGGGAAGCCGGCGCCAGCAAGGTATTCATGGCTTCGGCCTCCCCGGCGATCCGGTATCCGAACGTTTACGGCATCGACATGCCCGCCGCGGAAGAACTGGTGGCGTTCGGCCGTTCCGACAGGCAGGTGGGCAACATCATCAACGCCGACTGGCTCGTCTACCAGCGCATCGAGGACCTGGTCAGAAGCGCCCGGGAAGGCAACCCGTCCATCGCGCGATTCGACTGTTCGGTGTTCGACGGCCGCTACGTTACCGGCGATATCGATGCCGCCTATCTCAAGCGCCTCTCCCGAAATCGCAGCGACGCCATGAAGCAACGACGCGAAGCCGCCATGGAATCGGGCCAGACGGTGATCGAACTGCACAATCAGGCCTGATGCGCCACGGACGGGCCAGCCCCTGCATCGGTGTCTGCTCGACGACCTACGGCGATCTGGTCTGTCGCGGCTGCAACCGTTTTGCCCACGAAGTGGTCGAGTGGAATGCGTACGACGAGGACCAGCGGGCGGTCGTCTGGGGCCGGCTGGCGGAACTGCGCGACGGTTCGGTGGCCCGGCACCTCTCCCGCGAACGCGTGGGTGCCCTCTGCGCCGACGCAGCAGCCGTGAAGATTCGCACCCGCGAGGACATGAGCGATGCATCCCTTGCCTACGAGGTGCTGCGGCGAATCGCCATCCGGCGGCTGCCGCTGCCCTGGAGCCAGGGGGACCGCATTGGAGACCCGAATACAGAGGAACCTTCGCCCGCCAGGATGTTGCTGTCGAGCATCGACCGGGAGTTTCACAACCGTTCCCTGGCCATCTACGAGCGCAATTACCGAATCCCGGCGGAGTAGTACCTCGTCAACCTAACCGGCTGGCGGCTGCCGGTATGGGACTGCCAGCGAGAAGCACTCCAGGTCGAAGCGGGCGTCGAATTGACGCAGTATCCAGCCGCACCGTTCCCAGGCGCCGAGCACATACCGCTCTGAACCGGCGGCGCGATGGATTGCCGGCCGGTGGGTGTGTCCATGGATGACTGCCCGCACCGTCCGGCCTTCGAGCAGGCTGTTGAGCGCGGCCGGTGACACGTCGGTGATGTTGTCGGCCTTGTTGGCATTGGCCGCTGCGCTGGCGGCGCGCATCTCCGCGCCGATTCGGCGCCGGTCTGAAAGGGGCCGCGCCAGCATGTCGTCCCGCCACGCTGACGATCGCACGGTGGCGCGAAACGCCATGTACGCGCTGTCTCCCGTACAGAGCGCGTCGCCATGGGTGAGCAGCAGCCCGTCGCCGGTCTGAAAGGGGTCGTCGATCGTTTCGGCTCCGGAACGCTCCGCAAAACCGGGCCCCCACAGAAAATCGCGGTTCCCTGCCATTGCCAGAACCCGCGCGTGCGCGGACGCCTCCCGCAACGCCGTGCAGGCTGCAACGGCCAGTTCCGAGTCGTCGTCGTCGCCGACCCAGACTTCGAACAGGTCGCCGAGAACGATGACCTCGTCGGCCCATCGGGACTCCTCGCCGAGGCATTCGCAGAAGCGTGCAAAGCGACGGTCGTCGTGGGTTTCGAGATGAAGGTCCGACAGGAAAACCCGTTTCATCGGCGGCGTTCAGGCGCAACCGGCGGAGATCAGCGTATTCTGCAGGAGCGCCAGGCGCGTCATGGGCCCGACGCCGCCGGGCACGGGCGTGATCCAGCCTGCCCGCTCCCGCACTTCCTCGAAAGCCACATCGCCGTGCAGCCTGCCTTCAGCGTCCCGGGTGAAGCCGACATCGACCACGACCGCCCCCGGCTTCACCCAATCCCCCCTGACCAGCCCCGGCACGCCGGCGGCGGCAATGAGTATGTCCGCTCCCCGGGACTTTGCCGCGGTATCGAGGGTGAACTTGTGCGCCGTTGTCACCGTACAGCCGACCCGCAGCAACTCGAGCCCCATGGGTCGGCCGAGATGGTTCGATGCTCCGATGACCGTCGCTTCGGCGCCCTTGTATTCGATGCCCGTGCGATCGAGGAGTTGCATGATGCCCTTGGGCGTGCAGGATCGCAGTGCCGGGCGGCGCAGGGCCAGGCGGCCGATGTTGTAGGGATGAAAACCGTCGATGTCCTTCTCGGGGTCGATCGAGTCGATGATACGGTCTGCATCGATGTGCCCGGGCAGTGGAAGCTGCACGAGAATGCCGTCGATGGCGGCATCGCCGTTGAGCGCCGCAACCCGGCCTTCGAGGTCCTGCTGGGTCACGTTCGAGGAGACGTGCTGCACGACGGAGTGAAATCCCACCTGTTCGCAATCGCGCCTCTTGGCGTTGACATACGCGACCGAGCCGGGGTCGTTGCCAACGAGGATGACGGCCAGTCCGGGCGGCCGCTTGCCGGCGGCAACCGTGGCCGCCACGGTTTCACGCATTTCGCTTCGCAGTTCCCGGGCGATTCCCGCCCCGTCGATTATCCTGGCGGTCATGACGTCCCCGTAAAACGGCCATTCTAACCGCACCGGTTAATCGACGGACTGCCTCGGTCGCCAACAGCAGCGCAAAAGTTCCCAACCCGGCGCGCCGGGACGAGGACGCGCAAGGAACACCTGACAGCCGGTGGGAGAGAATCGGTGTGCGGTGCGCGTATCCGGCACCTTTGAAGCTTGTCTGTTTAATCTCCCCACGTGGACCCCTGTTAAGCTCCACCTCGGTGGACCCTTGGGATGGGTCCACCCGCCGCCGGTCGAGACCGGCGACGGGGGCGGTGGCGGACCGTTTGAGGCTAGGCCTTAGGGGCCGTGCACGAGTTTGGTCGCCACCGTCGTTTCCCGACGTCCTGAATGGATACGTGGGCATAAAGGCCCGAATGACAAGCCCAGGAGCCAAGAAACTATGAATGATCATACCCGTAATACCGTGGGGGTGGATATCTCCAAATTGCATCTCGATGCCTACCGACACTCGGACGGCGAGGCGACGCGATTCGCGAACAGCACCACCGGGTTCGACGCCCTGGCGCAGTGGGTGGGACCCTCCGTGGACTGCGTGGTCTACGAGTCCACCGGGCCGTGGCACCGCGCCTTCGAGGAGGCGTTGGCCGAGCGGCTGCCGCTGTCGCGAGTGAACGCCAAGTGGGCGCGGCGCTTCGCCCAGGCGCAAGGCCAGGAAGCCAAGACGGATGCGGTGGACGCCCGCGTCCTGGCGCAGATGGGCGCGGCGATTGAGTTGCGACCGCTGCAGTTGGCGTCGCCGACGCGGCGCGATCTGGACGAACTGCACACGGCTCGGGATGGGCTGATCAAGGACCGTACGGCGGCGCTGAACCGACAGAAGCACGTCCGTTATGCGCTGTTGAAGCGACAGTTGCGCAACCGGCTGAAGCAAATCGATCGGCAAATCAAGGCGTTGGACGCCGAGGTCGCAAAGTTGATCGCCGACGACACGGAGTTGGCGCGCCAGGCCGAGATACTGACCTCCATCCCGGGGATCGGGGCAGTCACCGCCGCCGGCCTGCTTGCGGACATGCCGGAGTTGGGTACCCTCGACAGCAAAGCGGTCGCCAGCCTGGCGGGGTTGGCGCCGGTCACTCGGGAGTCCGGGGCCTGGAAGGGGCGCAGCTATATCCGGGGTGGCCGGTTCAGGCCGCGGCGTCTGCTCTACATGGCGTCGGTCGCCGCGCTTCGTCACAACCCGGACTTCGCTCGCAAGTATCGAGAACTCCGGGAGCGCGGCAAGCCGTCGAAGGTGGCGCTCACCGCGATCATGCGCAAGATGCTGATACTGGCCAATGCGTTGCTGGCCCAGGATCGACTTTGGTCGCCGAAGCCGCTGGGTACGCCGGAGTGCGCACCGGCGTGAGTGTGTGGTGCCGGGCCGTTGCCCCTGGGGCCTCGGCGCAGGGAGCGTCAGCGACCGGAGTCGGGGCCCCAGGGGCAACGGCCCGGCGATTGACCCCCTCGTTCGGGGCGCTGGAACTGCCCACTGACACGGCATCGAATCACCTACTCGAGGAGCTGCACGAAGACACGGAAAAAATAGATTTGACAACATGGATACTCGTGCTTGCGCCCATCGTAGCGGTAAGCAGGTGCGCTTGGCGTGCCATTCGGCGAGCCGTATGCGCGTACCGCATAGCGATTCTCGGAGCCGGATCGAAGGTATGGTCCCCCACGTTAACGAATTCAATAAAATCAATCGCTTGAGAAATTTGTTCCATGCGAGCCGTACACTCCGCGTTGGCGTCATTTGACGGTCGATGGGCTCGCCAGTATCATCCGCGCGCCGTCGGCCCGGGGGGATCAGCGCCCCGCCGACTGGCCAGAAGGATGTCGGTTTTGCCGGGGTATGGCGCAGTCTGGTAGCGCACCTGCTTTGGGAGCAGGGTGTCGGGAGTTCGAATCTCTCTACCCCGACCAGATCGGCCAGCGCCGGCACTGATGTCGGCAGGCGCGAAATGCCATCGGCCGCCCATGCGCCCGTAGCTCAACCGGATAGAGCATCGGCCTTCTAAGCCGAGGGTTGAAGGTTCGAATCCTTCCGGGCGTGCCAGGGCTCGCCGTGGCTGTCGACAGCACCGACCGGCGGCGGATGAATCGTATGAAACCGTCGTCCGGTCGAGGGCGCCGATGCGGTGGCTGGCCGGCGGACAGACTGACGGTGGACGTAGCTCAGCCGGTAGAGCTCCGGGTTGTGGTCCCGGCGGTCGTGGGTTCGAACCCCATCGTCCACCCCAATACTACCGCGACGAACGGGTGACCGGCGGGGCTCGCGTCCCGGTTCGACTGCAAGACGGTGACCGGGGGCGATCCGTTCGAGGAGCGACGCCGCATCGGTGCCGGGATGCGTGCTTCGCTCACTCGAGAACCCGTTCCGCGAACGACAGGTCTGGCAATGCAGGTATCGGTGGAAAAAACATCGTCTCTCGAACGGCGCCTCACCATCGTCGTGCCCTCGGAGCAATTCGAGGACCAGGTTTCCTCCAGGCTGGTCGAGACCCGGGGCCGCGTGCGTGTGCCCGGCTTCCGTCCGGGCAAGGTCCCGATGAAGGAAGTCCGCCGGCGCTTCGGCGCCGCGGCGCGGGCCGAGACCGCAAGCGACGTCATGCGCACGAGCTTCTCCGAAGCCGTGCAACGCGAATCTCTCGCGCCTGCCGGCACCCCGACCTTGCAGGTCGTCAAGCTCGACCCCGGCGTCGACTTCGAGTTCACCGCCACCTTCGAGGTGTTTCCCCCGGTCGAACTCGTCGATTTCGCCAGCCTGGAAATCGAAAAACCAACCTGCGAAACCACCGACGAAGACATCGACGCCATGGTGCAGAAGCTGCGCGAGCAGCGTCGGGAATGGGACGAGGTCGAGCGTGGCGCCGAGGACGGCGACTTGGTGGCGATCGACTTCGACGGCCGCCTCGACGGTGAACCCTTCGAAGGCGGCAAGGGCGAAGACATCAGCTTCGAGGTCGGCTCCGGGCGCCTGCTCGATGCGTTCGACGAGGCGGTGTGCGGCATGGCGGCCGGAGACGACAAGGCGTTTCCCGCCGAGTTTCCCGAGGACCACCCGAACGACGCTCTGGCGGGCAAGACGGTGGAATTCACCGTCAGCGTCCGCTCGGTGAAGGCACCGAGGCTGCCCGAGGTCGACGAGGCATTCATCCGCGCGTTCGGTGTCGAGGTCGGTATCGAGGATGGCGGCCTGCAAGCGTTTCGGGAGGAAGTCGCCGGCAACATGCGCCGCGAACTCGACGAGGCCATCCGCACACAGGTCAGGGGCCGGGTCATGGACGAACTGGCGCGCAACCACGACATCGAGTTGCCGGATGCGCTTGTCCAACAGGAGATTCAGGCCATGAAGGATGGCGTGCTGCAGCGCATGCGCGAGGCCGAACGCAAGTTGGTTTCCCTGCCCGACGACCTGTTTCGCGAGCGGGCCGAACGACGGGTTGCGCTGGCGCTGATAACCCGGGAGATCATCCGGGAACACAATCTGACAGCGGATGCCGGGCGGATTCGGCAGCGCATCGAAGAGCTTGCCGAACCCTACACCGACAAGGACCGGGTGATTGCCTGGTACTATCAGAGCGACGAACAGTTGTCTGTGGTGGAATCGGCCGTGCTCGAAGACCGGGTCGTCGAGACGGTGCTCGAGGCGGCTCAGGTGAGTTTGCAGGAGCGGTCCTATGTCGACATCATTGCCGGCGAGGGGCGAGAGGACGACCAGGACGAGGAGGCTGCCGTAGCCGACGCCCCGGCAACCTGAAGACCAGGCGGTTGGCCGACGGCGGCAGCAAGACCATCCAACAGCAAGACCATGCAACACAAGGAGACTCGAGCAAGATGAAGGAGACCAGCGCATTGGGCCTCGTGCCCATGGTGGTCGAACAGTCGTCGCGCGGCGAACGCGCCTACGACATCTACTCCCGGCTACTCAAGGACCGCATCGTGTTCGTGGTCGGGCCGGTGGAAGACCAGGTAGCCAACCTCGTCATTGCCCAGATCCTCTACCTCGAATCCGAGAATCCGGACAAGGACATCCACATGTACATCAACTCCCCCGGTGGCGCGGTGACCTCGGGGATGGCCATCTACGACACCATGCAGTTCGTGCGCTGCAACGTCAGCACGCTGTGCATCGGCCAGGCAGCCAGCATGGGCGCGTTTCTGCTCGCCGCGGGCGAACCCGGCAAGCGATTTGCCCTGCCGAATTCGCGCATGATGATCCATCAGCCGGCCATGGGCGGTGCTCGGGGAGTGGCCGCGGACATCGAAATCCAGGCGAAGGAAATCCTGCACATGCGGGAACGCCTGAACGAACTGCTCGCCCGGCATACCGGCCAGCCGGTAGAGCGCATCCTGGCCGACTCCGATCGCGATTTCTGGATGAGCCCCGACGAGGCGGAGCAATACGGCCTGGTCGACCGCGTGCAGCAGCCGCGCAAGACGCTGCCGGCCGTGGTCGGGCAATAGGGGGAGAGGCTTGAAAAATCCCCGGATAAACCGCAAGGTAGCGCGGATCGGATCCTGTCGAGGTATGCATGGCTGACGAAGGCGGTAGACGCGGCGACTCTGCAAAACTCCTGTATTGCTCCTTTTGCGGCAAGAGCCAGCACGAGGTTCGCAAGCTCATTGCCGGGCCGTCGGTTTTCATCTGCGACGAGTGCGTGGAACTCTGCAACGACATCATTCGCGAGGAGGTCTCGGAGGGTGCGCAGAGCGGGGATGGCAACGAGTTGCCGGTTCCCGCCGAAATCAACGGCATCCTCGACGAATACGTCATCGGCCAGGAACACGCCAAGAAAGTGCTGTCCGTGGCCGTCTACAACCACTACAAGCGGTTGCACTATTCGGCAAAGTCGGGCAAATCGGGCAAGTCGGGAAAGAAGGACGATGTCGAACTGTCCAAGTCCAATATCCTGCTCATCGGGCCCACCGGTTGCGGCAAGACGCTGCTTGCGGAAACCCTGGCAAGGCTTCTCGATGTCCCGTTCACGATCGCCGATGCCACCACGCTCACCGAAGCCGGGTACGTGGGTGAAGACGTCGAGAACATCATCCAGAAACTGCTGCAGAAATGCGATTACGATGTGGAACGGGCTCAGGTGGGCATCGTCTACATCGACGAGATCGACAAGATCTCGCGCAAGTCCGACAATCCGTCCATTACCCGCGATGTGTCGGGAGAAGGCGTTCAACAGGCGCTTCTGAAGCTGATCGAGGGCACCATTGCCTCGGTGCCGCCCCAGGGCGGGCGCAAGCACCCGCAGCAGGAATTCCTGCAGGTCGACACATCCAATATCCTGTTCATCTGCGGGGGCGCCTTTGCCGGCCTCGACAAGGTGATTCTCGAGCGCTCCGACAAGTCCGGCATCGGATTCGGGGCGGAAGTGAGGGGCGAGGAGTCCCGCAAGCAGATCGGCGCAACCCTGCGCCTGGTCGAACCCGAAGACCTGATCCGTTACGGGCTGATTCCGGAGTTTGTCGGGCGATTGCCCGTGGTCGCCACCCTGGAGGAACTCGACATTCACGCGCTGGTGCGCATCCTCACCGAGCCCAGGAATTCCCTGACCAAACAGTACGGGAAACTGTTCGAGATGGAAGGGGTCGAAGTGGATTTCCGCGAAGATGCGCTGAAGGCCGTTGCGCAGCGAGCGATGGAACGCAAGACAGGCGCCCGTGGCCTGCGCTCGATTCTCGAGGCCGTGCTGCTCGATACCATGTATGACCTGCCGTCCTCCGATCCCATTGCCAAGGTGGTGATCGATGCCGGCGTGATTACAGGTGAAAGCAAGCCCATGCTGATGTACGAGAATCGGGACAAGGCGCTCGCGGCGCCGGAAGACTGAGCGCCGATTGCGCAGCACGGCCGGGGGCGCTGCAACTCGGCAAGGATGCCCCGTCCAACGGGGCCCCGGCACGGTCGACAGCCTGAACGGCAAACGAGAACCCCGACAGTACGATCTACACGGGGCACGAACGGGGCGTGCAAGTGCAAACCCGAGGCCTTCGACAACCCCGGTCCCCGAACATGAGGTATTGCAATGACCCGGAATTCAATTGCCGGCCTGCCGGTTCTCCCATTGCGGGACATGGTGGTCTATCCGCATGGGGTGCATCCGTTGTTCGTCGGCACCGAAAGCTCGATCAAGGCACTGGATACTGCCATGAGCGCCGGCAAGAGCATTCTGCTGGTGGCGAAACGGGATGCCAAGGCAGAGCGGGTCGGAGCCGACGATCTCTTTACGGTGGGCACGCTGGCAACCGTCCTGCAACTGCTCAAGCTGCCGGACGGCACCGTGAAAATCCTTGTCGAAGGGGACCGGCGCGCCCGAATTGCACGGCTGGACTTCGATGGCGATCACATCGTCGGGGATGTCGAGCCGGTGGCCGAGGCCACCACGAAAACGGCTGCGGTCGAGAAGTCCGTGCAGATGGCGATGTCGCAGTTCGAAGAGTATGTCCAGTTCAGCAAGAAGGTGCCGCAGGAAGTGCTGGCCACCCTGTCCGGCATCGACGATCCATCGCGACTGATCGATTCGATCGCCTCGCACATGACGCTTTCGGTCAAGGAGAGGCAGGAGATTCTCGAGACGTTCGACCTCGAAAAGAGGATCGAGCGGGTCCTCTCGCTGATGGAAAGCCAGTTCGATGTTCAACGACTCGAAAAGGACATCCGCGGCCGCGTCAAGCAACAGATGGAACAAAGCCAGCGCGAGTACTACCTCAACGAACAGATCAAGGCGATTCAGAAGGAACTCGGCGAGATTCAGGAAGGAACCAACGAGATCGAGCAGCTTGCCGCCGGGATCGCAGAAGCGCAGATGCCGAAAGACGCCCGGGAAAAGGCGTTGGCCGAACTGGGCAAGCTGAAGCTGATGGCTCCGATGTCGGCCGAGGCGACCGTGGTGCGCGGCTACCTCGACTGGATGCTGAGCATACCCTGGAAAAAGCGCAGCCGCGTGCGTCGGGACCTGCCCAGGGCCCAGGAGATTCTCGACGAAGACCACTACGGCCTCGAGGAGGTCAAGGAGCGCATCATCGAATACCTGGCGGTACAGAGCCGGGTGCGCCGCATGAACGGCCCGGTGCTCTGTTTCGTCGGGCCGCCGGGTGTCGGCAAGACCTCCCTCGGGGAGAGCATCGCTCGCGCCACCAACCGCAAGTTCGTGCGTGTGGCCCTCGGCGGGGTACGCGACGAGGCGGAAATACGCGGTCACCGGCGCACCTATATCGGGTCGATGCCGGGGCGTATCGTTCAGAAGATGGCCAAGGCCGGCGTCAGCAACCCGCTTTTCCTGCTCGACGAGGTGGACAAGATGGGCACCGACTTCCGAGGCGACCCGGCGAGCGCGCTGCTCGAGGTGCTCGACGCGGAACAGAACGGCACGTTCAACGACCACTATCTCGAAGTCGACTACGATCTTTCCGACGTTTTTTTCGTCTGCACCTCGAACTCGCTGAACATGCCCCCGGCGCTCCTCGACCGCATGGAGGTGATCCGGCTGCCCGGCTATACGGAGGACGAGAAACTCAACATCACCAGGCGCTTTCTGCTGCCCAAGCATCGAGAGCGCTCCGGATTGAAGACGGATGAACTCGGAATCACCGACAAGGCGATACTGCACCTGATCCGCTACTACACCAAGGAAGCGGGCGTACGCGGGCTGGAAAGGGAGATCGCGAAGCTCGCCCGAAAGGTCGTCAAGAACAAGGCGCTGCAGCCGGAAATCGGTGACGTGGTCGTTCGCGCCCGGGACATCGAGGAATACAACGGCGTTCGCCGCCACAGTTACGGCCTGGCCGAAGAGCGCAACCAGATCGGCATAGTCACCGGGCTTGCCTGGACGGAAGCGGGCGGCGAACTGCTGAACATCGAGGCGGTGGCCGTACCCGGCAAGGGCCGGCAGACCAAGACCGGCTCATTGGGCGATGTCATGCAGGAGAGCATTCAGGCAGCGCTCACCTTCGTGCGCAGCCGCGGCGAGACGCTCGGGGTGCCGCAAGACTTCCACGAGAAATACGACCTGCATATCCACGTCCCGGAAGGCGCAACACCGAAGGACGGCCCGAGCGCGGGCATCGGCATGTGCACGGCCATGGTTTCCGTGGTCACGGGCATTCCGGTGCGCGCGGACGTCGCCATGACCGGAGAAATCACCCTGCGGGGGCGGGTGCTGCCCATTGGCGGATTGAAGGAGAAGCTGCTGGCCGCGCATCGCGGGGGCATTCGACACGTCGTCATTCCGGAAGAAAACGAGCGTGATCTCAAGGAGATAGCCGAGAACATCAAGAAAAACCTGACCATCCACCCGGTCAAATGGATGGATGCCGTACTGGAGTTCGCCCTCGAACGCATGCCCGCTCCGCGATTCGGTGAGGATCCGCAAACGCCGGTGTCCCGCCCCTTGGGCGATCTCGAGCCCGACGATGAGCCGACCGTCAGTCGGCACTGACCCACCCGACGAGGTCTTGTCGCGTAGTAAAGGCGTGATACAGGAATCCAGCGAGGGCCTTGCAGTGAAAAAACGCTGTTGGTATAAACGCGAGGGCTGATCGTAGTCGTCGTACGGTCGCATATTCACATCGGCAAACCATTCGAGGAATGCCGTCATCGAGGAAAACACGTGAACAAATCCGAACTCATCGATCGCATTGCGGCCGCGTCAGACATCTCCAGGGCGGCTGCCGCTCGGGCACTCGACGCATCCCTTGAAGCCATCACAGACTCGCTCAAACAGTCCGACCCCATTGCCCTGGTGGGCTTCGGCACGTTTTCGGTCAAGAACCGGGCGGCGCGTACCGGCCGAAACCCCCAGACGGGCGAAACCATCCAGATCAAGGCCGCCCGGGTACCGGCGTTCAAGCCCGCCAAGGCGTTGAAGGATGCTCTGAATTAGACATTTACGGCGAACGATATCCCCGCACCAGGGATTTCGGCATTTGGTCTGAAGGCGCAGCAACTGCGCCTTCTTTCATTCCGGGATTCGAACCATGTTGCAGCAGCTTAGAAATCGTACCCAAAGCCTCGGATTCAAGATCATCGTTGCGGTACTGGTATTCGCCCTGGCGTTCTTCGGTTTCGGAGCCTTCAACGTCTTCGCACCGGGCGACCCGGAGGTTGCCAGTGTCAACGGCGAAGAAATCACCCGCGGCGTGCTGGAGGTGGAGACGGAGCGGCAGCGTCGGCGAATCCTGATGCAACTCGGCGACCAGATCGATCCGGATGCCATCGATCCCCTGGCCCTGCAACAGGCGGCACTCGAGCAATTGATCGCCCGCACCCTGCTCGAGCAGGCCATCGAAGACCTCGGCTTGCAGGCTTCGCAAACCCAGGTCGACGCAGTCGTCACCAGCGATCCCAATTTCCAGGTGGACGGCCGCTTCAACGAAAACCTCTACCGGCGCGGCGTTGCGGCGCTCGGCTACACCGCACCCGACTTCCTGGCGGAGACGGCGTCCCTGCTGAAAATGAACCAGTTGCGCCAGGCCGTGGCGGAAACAGCCGTGGTGCCGCTCTGGGAGACCCGGTTGCTGAACGCCATCACCAATCAGCAACGCGATATCGCCTACCTTCCGTTTACGGTCGAACGCTTCAGCGCGGGCATCGAGGTCGGCCCCGACGAGGCTCGGACCTGGTACGACGAACACACCGCCGAGTTCATGACCGAAGAAGCCGTCGATGTGGACTACCTGGAATTGAGCTGGCAGTCGCTGCGGCACGATCCCGCCATCGCTGTCGGCGAAGACGAGGTCCTGAACGAATACGAGGTCGAAAAGGCCAATGCGGGCGGTGAGGAACTGCGCAGCAGTTCGCACATCCTGCTGCAGGTAAACGATGAACGCAGCGACGCGCAGGCGATGGCACAAGTGAACGAAATCCGTGCACGCATCGAATCGGGGGAGGCGTTTGCTGACCTGGCCCGGGAGTACTCCGAAGATCCCGGGTCGAGCGCCTCCGGAGGCGAGTTGGGCAGCGTCGGCAAGGGCATATTCGACCCCGAATTCGAGCGGGTGTTGTGGAGCCTCGAAGCTGTCGGCCAACTCTCGGAACCCGTGAAGACGCAGTTCGGTTACCACCTGATCCGTCTCGACGGCATCGAGGTCCAGCCGTACCCGAGTTTCGAGGAACGCCAGGCGGACATCCGGGAACGATTGATCGAGGCTGCCGCACGCGAACTGTTTCAGGAGCGGGTGCGAGAGCTCGACAATCTGGCGTTCGAACTGAGCGATTCGCTCGATGCCATCGCGGAGACGCTCGGTCTCGAGCTACAGCAGGCCGAGGGCATCGACCGGGAGTCGGGGGAGGGCATCTTCGTCAACGCGGAATTGCGTGATGCGTTATTCGAGGCTGACGTGCTCGACAACGGCAACAACACGCCTGCGGTCGAGTACGGCGACGGCCGGGCCGTCGTGGCGCGGGTGCGCGAGCATCATCCGCCGGTGCAGAGGCCGTTTGCGGAAGTCGAGCAGTCCATCGTCGAGTTGCTCGTCGAGCGAGCGGCGCGGCAGGCGCTGCTAGCGGCACGAAGCGATGCTCTTCTGCGTATTCGCAACGGGGCAAGCGTAACCGAGGTAGCCGATGCGCACGATCTCGACTGGTTGCGCTTCGAGCTTGCCACAAGAGGGGGTGGTGCAGCGCCGGCGGACGTGCTCGATGCCGCCTTTGCGCTGCCGAGGCCCGAACAAGGAGGCAGAAGTGTCGGTGTGGCGAGCCTCGGCGAGGAAGGCGAGGCGCTGGTAACCGTCACGCGGGTCGTCGACGGCGACCTTGCCGCGGTCTCCGAGGCGGAACTGGAAACCATGCGGTCCTATTTTGCATCGCGTGGCGGCACACTGGACTTCACCGCCCTGCAAGCCGCGCTGGATGCTGCGGCGGATATCGAGCGGCGCTGAACCGGCGGATGCCCATGGAGCGGAAATACCAACGAAGCGATGCAGACTCGACTCGCCCGTACCGGTGAGCCGTGAACAAGAGGGATAGCTTGCCGGAACCCGCTGAGACAGCCGTTCCCTGGGCGGAACACAGCTTCGGGCAGTGGATTCTCGCCCGGGAAAAGCCGCAGTTGGCCGAACTGGTGCGCCGGTTTCACGGCGATACGCTGGTCTGGTCGGGCGGTACACCGGCCGCCGCCGAAGGTGTAAAGCGCTGCATGGTCCGAAGCAGTTTTTACCTTGCCGCCCCGGATTCGTCGTCTCACCCCGAGTTGTCGAGCCTGAAAAGCAGCCTCAGCGCGCTGCCGCTGCCAAACGGGTCGGCGCACGGGTTCGTGCTGCATCACAGCCTCGAACTGGAAAAAGACCCGCGCGAGGCATTGCGCGAAGTGAGCCGCGTCATTGCCCCCGGAGGCCGTCTTCTGATCTGCGCATTCAACGCCTTGAGCCTGTGGGGGTTGCGATCGCTCTACTCACACCTGCATCGAGACCTGTTCTCCGGCATGCGTTTCGTCAATCCGCTGCGGCTGTTCGACTGGCTGGCGCTGCTCGGATTCCAGACGGAAGGCCGCGCTGCCTACCTGGGCTTCGGCCTGCCACTCAATCTGGGTCGCAATTCCGGTCGGCTTGCGCCTGAGGAATCCAGCGCGCTCGTGCGGCAAGGGCGTGCCTGGCTGGAGCAGGTACAACCCCCGACCGGAGGAATTCTCATCGTCTCGGCACTGAAACAGGTTCGGAGCGCCCGCTGGGTGGGGCGTCGTGGAATCCGTGAACGCTCTGCTCTCGCACCGGTTGCCTACCCGAAACCGACCGCCTGGAAGCCCCTTGAGCGAGGCCGTTGAGATATTCACCGACGGCGCCTGCCGGGGCAACCCCGGGCCCGGTGGTTGGGCGGCGTTCTTGCGCTATCGGAATCGCACCCGGGAGGTTTCGGGCGCGGAACCCGAAACCACCAACAATCGCATGGAACTGATGGCGGCAATTCAGGGGCTGGAAGCCTTGCAGAGACCGTGCCGGGTCGTGCTGTCGACGGATTCCCAATACCTGCGCCGGGGCATCACGGAGTGGGTTTCCCGCTGGCAACGCAACGGTTGGCGCACCCGGCAGAATACCGACGTCAAGAATCGGGATCTCTGGCAGCGCCTGACCGCAGCGGCCGAAGGCCACCGGATAGACTGGCGCTGGGTAAAGGGACACAGCGGCCATCCGGAGAACGACAAGGTCGACCGGCTAGCCAACGAAGCCATCGATGCCATGCAGCAGAGTCCGCAAACGGCCCGCAAAGCGCAGAAAAAGTCGGGCCGGAGGCGCCATTGATGCGTCAGGTCGTTCTGGACACCGAAACCACGGGGCTGGAACCGGAGCAAGGCCACCGCATCGTCGAGATCGGCTGTGTCGAACTCATCGATCGCAAGCACACCGGAAAGCGATTTCAAACCTATCTCAACCCGCAGCGGGAGGTGGAGGCAGGCGCCCTCGAGGTACACGGAATCACGCGCGAGTTTCTTGCCGACAAGCCGCTGTTTGCGGATGTCTGCGAAGCGTTCGTCGATTTCGTCCGTGGCGCGGAACTGATCATCCACAACGCACCGTTCGATACCTCCTTCATCGACGATGAATTCTCGAGGATTCCGGGTGTAAACCTGCGCATTCACGATCTTTGCCGGGTCGAGGACTCACTGGCGCTGGCGCGGCGCCGCCATCCCGGACAGCGCAACGGGCTCGATGCCCTGTGCCGGCGATACGGTGTGGACAATACCCACAGAACGCTGCATGGGGCCTTGCTCGACGCCGAGATCCTGGCGGATGTGTATTTGGCGATGACGGGTGGGCAGACGGGCATGTTCGCCGACCCGCACGGATCCGAAGGCCAGGCCATCGCCACCGACGAGGAGTTTCCTCCGCTGTCGGCCGATCGTCCGAGGCTGAAGGTGATCAAAGCCAGTCCGGAAGAACTGGCGGCCCACGAAGCCATGCTGAAGCGCCTGGGCGATGCCTGCGTCTGGACGACCGTCCATCCCGGACAGTAGAGTAGCCGCTCTTCAGCGTACCCGGCGGCGTCCCGGCGCATGCCACGAGGTTCGCAGCAGGTACTGGCCGCATGCACCGGCCTGTCGCGCGACCTGCCGCGGTTCACGAATGCAATGAAACAGGAGCCCTCGATGGCTTACCTATACGAGTATCTGGTTTTCCTGGCACAGGCGGTCACGGTCGTGGCCGCAGTCCTGGTGGTGCTTTCCGCGGCCGCCTCAATGGCCGCCAGGAAGCGGTCGGTTGCCATGGGGCATCTCGAGGTGAGCCGGTTGAACGATCGCCTCGAGAGCCTCGGCCAGAGCATCGAACAGGCGATTCTCCCGCCGGGCGAGTTCAGGAAAGCGGCAAAGGCGGCAGCGAAGAAAAGGAAGCATGAGC
This sequence comes from Candidatus Azophilus sp., assembly GCA_965221465.1. GTDB lineage: Bacteria > Pseudomonadota > Gammaproteobacteria > Pseudomonadales > Azotimanducaceae > Azophilus. The sequence goes on along the minus strand of OZ244892.1, from coordinate 1,426,001 downwards.
GGCGAAAAGGCTCTGCGAAAAACGGTCGGCCGGGCCGGGTGTTCGTGGTCGGCTTCAAGGGCGACCTGCAGGCAAGCCGGGTCGAGCAGTTGCGGCACGAGATCGACGCGATTCTCTCCAGGGCCCGGGAGGGAGACGAGGTTGTCGCCCGGGTCGAAAGCCCCGGGGGCATGGTCCAAAGCTACGGCCTGGCCGCCTCGCAACTGCTGCGCGTGCGGGAACGAAACCTGCATCTGGTGGTGGCCGTGGACAAGGTGGCGGCCAGTGGGGGCTACCTCATGGCCGCGGTTGCGAACCGGGTCATTGCCGCACCGTTCGCGATTGTCGGTTCGATCGGAGTGGTGGCCCAGATCCCGAACGTTCACCGGCTCTTGAAGAAAAAGGACGTGGATGTGGAAGTCCTTACCGCCGGCAAGTACAAGCGAACGCTCAGCGTCCTCGGCGAAAACACCGAGGAAGGGCGCCGCAAGTTCATCGAAGAGATGGAGGATCTGCACTCGCTGTTTCAGGAATTCGTCGTCGACAAGCGGCCCGGACTGGATCTGGACAAGGTCGCGACCGGGGAGGCCTGGTACGGGCAGCGCGCCATCGAACTCAACCTGGTCGACGAGATCGTCACCAGCGACGAGTACCTGATGAACCGGTGTGACGACAGCGATGTCTACGAAATACGGTGGGTGGAGTCCAGAAAGCCGCTGGAGAGGCTGCTGGCGCAGGTGGAAACCAGCGTCGATCGCCTGAATGCGCTGCTGTTTCGCGACGCCGGGTGAGCATCGAACATCGCGACGATTGAACCCCGAGCGGTCCGCAATCCCGGCAGCACCCGCCGATTGCGGGAAACCCGGCAGATTCCGGCAATTGTCGGCGCCTCGCCCGGGTTCGCGCACCGCTTCCGTCGAAAACCGCCGACAGTTCGGATCCCGTCTCAGTCCCGCCGCAACTCCGCACGGACCGCAATCGGGCTCGGGTAACGGAATATCACCAGATAGCTGGAAACGATCAGCGTCAGGACGGTAGCGCCCTGAACCACATGTGCAGCCTCCTTGCCGAGCAGCCCGGCGGTTATGGCCACGTAACTGACCAGGAGAGAGAACTCGGACGCCTGCCCGAGGCGGTAGCCCACCTCCCAGGAGTTGGCGGGGCTTTCCCCCTGCCAGCGCAAGAGCGTTGCGAACACCCCGGGTTTGATCAGCATCAGCATGGCGGCGAGCAGACCCGTCGGCACCGCGACATCGAGCAGCAGCCGGATGTCGAATTCGGCGCCGACGGTGAAGAAGAACAGAACCAGGAAGAAGTCCCGCAGCGGTCGCAGGCTCTCGGCAATGTAGAGTGCGACCGGGCTGGTGGCCAGGGCAACGCCGGCAATGAAGGCGCCGATGGCAAGCGACAACCCCGAGACCGCCGCCAGGCTCGCGAATCCGAGGCACCAGCCGATGGCCAGCAGGAAGGTGAATTCGTGAAAGACATCGAACTTGCGCAGCAAGGGCAGGATGACGAAGCGGACGGTCAGCCAGGCCCCGAGGGACATGAGCGGCAATGAAATCGCCACGGTGCCGAGGTTGGACAACAGGCTCTGCATGCTTTCGCCGTAGCCCGATGCGAACAGCAGCACGACGATGGCGATGAAGTCCTGGATGAGCAGCAGGCTGACCACGATCTCACCGATGTGTCGGTGATGCAGTACTGTCGTCGGCAGCAGCTTGATGCCGAGAATGGTGCTCGAAAAGGTGACCGCCAGGCCGGTGACAACGGCTTCGGCAACGGTGAAGCCGAACCCCAGCATGATTGCGAACCCCACGGCGAAAAATGCGATGCTCGACAGAAGGGCGGTCACCAGGGACTTCATGACCATGTTCTTCAACTTGGACGGCTGCAGGTCGAGACCGACCAGGAACAGCAGGAAGATGATGCCGATCTCGGCGATCTCCGAGAGGTGAGCCGCTTCGGTTACGAGCGCCAGTCCATGGGGCCCGAGCAGGCAGCCGATGGCGATGTAGGCGACGATCAGCGGCTGACGGCCGTACAGCGCCAGCGTCGCCAGCAGTGCGGCGCCGGCGAAGATCAGGAAGAACGATTCGAGCAGGTGTGGTTCAGCCACCTCTCCCCATCCGACGGAATACCGGTTTCGGTTCGATGACCGAAGCCTGATAGTAATCGGAGTAGGGTGCAAGTGTTTCCAGTGCCGTATGCAGGTTGCGCCCGTCGGGGACGAGGAAGCTGGTGAAGCCGCAACGGCGCAGGTAGTGCAGCATGTCTTCGTGAACGTCGCCGGTCGCCATGATGTCGCCGGCATACCGGTGGCGGCTGCGCAACAGCACGGCCAGCGACAGCCCCCGCCCGTCGTTGAATGCGGGAAATTCGATGGCGATTCGCTTTGCAGCGAGAAAGCGCTCTTCCACCGGCTGATCGACCGCGAGCCGCAATCCCTTGCCGCAAGCCGGCGTCCAGTCTGCTGCATCGAGCAGTTCCGGAGCGACTGCCGTCACGCCGTACCCGCACTCCGTCGAACCGTTCGCTGCCGCGCGCGGTGTCGCCCCGTGGCGGGCTGCAGCAAGCGGCTCCGTGGCGGAAGGTTCGAACTCCCGGGTCAAACTAAGCAGCTTCGGCATAGATGCGCTCCTTGAAGGGTTCCGGTCCGATGCGGCGCACGCAGTGGAGAAAACTCTCGTTTTCGATGCGGTGTGCGAGAAAAACGTCCAGGATGTCCTGAAGCACGGCAGTGACTTCCTGGCGGGATACGGAGGGCCCGATGATGCGGCCGAGGGAAGCGTCGTCGCCGGCATGGCCGCCGAGCGATATCTGGTAGAACTCGCGACCCTTCTTGTCCACCCCGAGAATGCCGATGTGCCCGACGTGATGGTGGCCGCAGGCATTCATGCATCCGGAGATGTTGATGTCGATCTCTCCCAGGTCGTGCAGGTAGTCCTGGTCTTCGAGGTGACGCTGAATCGCCTCGGCGACCGGGATCGACTTGGCATTGGCCAGGGAGCAGTAATCGCCGCCGGGGCAGCAGATGATGTCGGTCGCGAGGTTCCGGTTGGCGGTGCCGAGACCCACGCTGCAGGCTGCGCGCCAGAGATCGTGGAGTGCATCGGCGCCGACATCCGGCAGGACGAAGTTCTGCTGGTGACTGATGCGGATTTCGCCGAACCCGTACGCGTCCGCCCAGTCGGCGACCGCGTCCATCTGGCGGTCGGAAACGTCGCCCGGGGGAACGCCGGTGCGTTTGCAGGACAGGACGACGACGGCATGACCCGGCTGCTTGTGCGGCGCAACGTTTCGACGCACCCAGCGATCGAAGGATGGATCGCGCAACCGGTCTGCTGCCAGCTTTTCGGCAGCGCCTGCACGCACCGGGTAAGCGGGGGGTTCGAAGTGAGCCTGCATGCGCGCGATTTCCGCCGAGGTCAATGTGCTGGCAGTGTTCTCGAGGTGCGACCATTCCTCGTCGACCCGGGCCTTGAACCCCTCCGGCGTCATTGCCCGCACCAGTATCTTGATGCGCGCCTTGTACTTGTTGTCTCGCCGTCCGTAACGGTTGTAGACACGCATGATGGCTTCGAGGTACGTCAGCAGATGCCGTGCCGGCAGCCCCTCGCGAATGAGCGACCCGATGACGGGCGTGCGGCCGAGCCCGCCGCCGACCTTGATATCGAACAGCGCTTCGTCGTCGGAGCCCGCCGATGCCGGGTAGGCGCGGATGCCGATGTCGTGGACGGCGATTGCCGCCCGGTCCTCGGGAGCGCCGGTGACCGCAATCTTGAACTTGCGCGGCAACCAGTCGAACTCCGGATGCGACGTGGACCATTGGCGGATCAGTTCGCAGTAGGGGCGGGCATCGATTTCCTCGTCGGCGGCCACGCCGGCGAATTCGTCGGTGGTGACGTTGCGGATGCAGCTGCCGCTCGTCTGGATGGCATGCATCTGTACGGTGGCGAGGTCGGCGAGAATGTCCGGAACCTCTTCGAGCTGCGGCCAGTTGAACTGGATGTTCTGGCGCGTGCTGAGGTGGCCGTAGCCACGGTCGTAATGGCGTGCCGTGTGCGCCAGCATGCGCAACTGCCGGCTGGAAAGCGTTCCGTAGGGAATGGCGACCCGCAGCATCGGCGCGAGCCGCTGAATGTAGAGCCCGTTGCGCAGGCGCAACTGGAGGAACTGCTCTTCGCTCAGTTCACCGGCCAGATAGCGCCGGGTCTGGTCCCGGTAGTGGGCTACGCGCTCATCGACGAACCGTTGGTCGAAGCTGTCGTATTGGTACATGGACGGGCCGCTCGAAAGGCGCCGGCAACTTAGCACTGCGGCCCGCAGCCGGATAATGATTAATGCAACTATTCAAAGACGAAAAAGTTATAGCCTGCATCCGCCACCGACTTTCGTCGCCAGGGCGTCGAGGCGCCGCGCTTGCGCGAGTGCATCGGCGTCTACAGCAGGAAGTCGGTGACGGATGCGGGATAGTCGCAGCGCATACCGCGCCGGACGTTGCGCATCGGCGTTCGCGGCAGGATATCGTTCAGACAAACGGCCCAGGGCTCAGTTCAGGTTCGATCTCAGCCAGCGGCGGGCAGTTTCCGCATCGACGCCCTTGCGGAGGGCATAGTCGGCGACCTGATCTTCCGCGACCTTTCCCACGCCGAAGTAACGGCTGTCCGGATGAGCGAAATACCAGCCCGCGACCGACGCTGCGGGCAGCATGGCAAAGTGCTCGGTCAAGCGGATACCCGTGCTGTTCTCGGCATCGAGCAGGTCGAACAGCACCTGTTTTTCGCTGTGTTCCGGGCATGCCGGGTAACCGGGCGCGGGGCGTATGCCGCGATACCGTTCAGCGATCAGGTCGCCGCAATCCAGGCTTTCGTTCGCAGCATAGCCCCAGAATTCGCGGCGCATGCGCTCGTGCAGGTATTCGGCGGCGGCCTCCGCGAGGCGGTCGGCCAGTGCCTTGACCAGAATTCCGGCATAGTCGTCACCGCGGTGGCGGGCGAGAACCCGGTCGATGCCGATACCGGCGGTCACGGCAAAGCCGCCGAGATGATCGCGTTCGGGGGAGATGAAATCCGCGAGGCAGAGATTGGGCTTGCCCTCCGGCAACAGGCGCTGCTGTCGAAGGTGGCGGACCGTTGCCAGCGGCTCGACCCGGGCCTCGTCCGCATACAGATGGATATCGTCGTCACCGGCCCGTCGGCACGGCCAGATACCGTGCACGCCCCGGGCCTCGAGCGTGCCGCCATCGATCAGCGCGCCCAGCATCTCCTGAGCATCCCGAAACAGGTCCCGGGCCGCGTTGCCCACGACCGGATCGTCCAGGATCGATGGGTACTTGCCGGCCAGTTCCCAGGTCATGAAGAAGGGGGACCAGTCGATGTAGGGCACCAGTGTCTCGAGTTCGATGGAGATGTCGTGCACGCCGGGAACAAGGGGCGCCGAGGGCTCGAAACCCGACCAGTCGAGGCGCAGTTTGTTGGCCCGGGCGGCATCGATGTCGAGCAGTTCCAGCTTTCGGGCGCGGGCGGTGGCGCGGTCGCGAATGGCGCCGTACTCCCGGCGCAATTCCGCCGCGAAGGCGTTTCGCGACTCCTCCGATACCAGCCGTTGAACCGTGCTGACGGCTCGGGACGCATCCGCAACATACACCGTCGCAGCGTGCGCGTATTCGGGCTCGATCTTGACCGCGGTATGTGCCTTGGAGGTGGTGGCGCCTCCGATCAGCAGCGGGACATCGAATTCCAGGCGTTGCATCTCCGCCGCGACATGGGTCATTTCCTCCAGTGAGGGCGTGATCAGGCCCGACAGGCCGATCAGGTCGGCATTTGCGCTCCGGGCCGCCTCCAGTATCTTCTCGGCCGGGACCATGACGCCGAGATCGATGACCTCGAAGTTGTTGCACTGCAGAACCACCCCGACGATATTCTTGCCGATGTCGTGAACGTCGCCCTTGACGGTGGCCATGACGATGGTGCCCCTGGCCCCGCGCGCGCCGTCTTTCCTCGCTTCGATGAATGGCACCAGATGGGCAACCGCCTGCTTCATGACGCGGGCGCTCTTGACCACCTGCGGCAGGAACATCTTTCCCGACCCGAACAGGTCGCCGACGATGTTCATGCCGTCCATGAGGGGGCCTTCGATGACCTCGACGGGGTCGGATGCCCGCAACCGGGCCTCTTCGGTATCGGCGACGATGTGTTCCGTGACCCCGTGCACCAGCGCGTGCTCGAGGCGCTTTTCCACCACGAGCGTTCGCCACTCTGCCTGGTCGTTCTGTCGATTCGGCGAAGAGCCGCCGTACCGGTCGGCAATCTCCAGCAGGCGCTCCGTCGCATCGGCGCGGCGGTTGAGCACCAGGTCTTCAACGCGTTCGCGCAGGTCTTCCGGCAGATCGGAATAGATGCCCAGTTGGCCGGCGTTGACGATCCCCATGGTCAGACCGGCCTCGATGGCGTGGTAGAGAAAGACCGTGTGAATGGCTTCCCGCAGCGGATTGTTGCCCCGGAACGCGAACGAGACATTGCTGATGCCGCCGGAGGTCTTGGCGCCGGGCAGGTTCTGGTGGATCCACCGGCAGGTTTCGATGAAGTCGACGGCGTGGTTGCGGTGTTCCTCGATACCGGTGCCGATCGCGAACACATTGGGGTCGAAAATGATGTCGTCCTGCGGAAACCCGACCGCTTCGGTGAGTATCCGGTAGGCGCGGGAGCAGATCTCGATACGACGTTCCAGACTGTCGGCCTGTCCCTGCTCGTCGAATGCCATGACGACGGCAGCGGCGCCGTAACGGAGGCAACCCTCGGCCGCTTCGACGAATGCGGCTTCGCCCTCCTTGAGGCTGATGGAATTGACGATGGCCTTGCCTTGAACGCATTGCAGGCCCGCTTCGACGATTTCCCACTTGCTCGAGTCGATCATCACCGGTACCCGGCTGATGTCCGGCTCGGCTGCGATCAGGTTCAGGAACCGGACCATGGCGCCCCTGGAGTCGAGCATGCCTTCGTCCATGTTGACATCGATGATCTGAGCGCCCGATTCCACTTGCTGTCGGGCGACCTGGACTGCGCTGTCGTAGTCCTCCTCGCGGATCAGTCGTGCGAACCGGGCCGACCCCGTGACGTTGGTGCGTTCGCCGACGTTGACGAACAACGACTCGCTGTCGATGCGCAGGGGCTCGAGGCCCGCCAGTTGCAGGCCGGCCCTTGCTTGCACCGGTGGCCGGGGAGGGCACTCCCGTACCGCCTCGCGCATGGCGGCGACGTGTTCCGGAGTCGTTCCGCAGCACCCGCCGACCAGGTTGACCAGCCCGGCGGACGCGAACTCGCCGAGCGCCGCCGCCATCTGATCGGGCGTCTGGTCGTAACCGCCGAAGGCATTGGGCAGGCCCGCATTGGGATGCACGCTGACAAAGGTGTCGGCGATGCGTGACAGGCGATCCACGTAGGGCCGGAGCTGTTCCGCCCCCAGTGCGCAGTTGAAACCTGCGACCAGCGGCCGCGCGTGGGCAATGGAAGTCCAGAATGCCTCGCAGGTCTGGCCGGACAGGGTTCGGCCGCTGGCGTCCGTGATCGTGCCGGAAATCATGAGGGGCAGGCTGCGTCCCTCGAGCCTCATGGCATCGTGGACCGCGGCAATGGCTGCCTTCGCATTCAGGGTGTCGAAAACCGTCTCGATCATCAGGAGGTCCACGCCTCCGGCGATCAGCGAACGGGCCGCGGTCCGATAGGCTTCGTGAAGCGTCGCGTAGGTCACGTTGCGCGCCCCGGGATCGTTCACGTCCGGCGACAGGCTGGCCGTGCGGTTGGTGGGGCCGAGCACGCCCGCCACGTAGCGGGGCCGGGTTTCGGTTGCGTATTCCCGGGCCGCCCGGCACGCAATTCGGGCGGCAGCCTCGTTGATCGCCGCGGCGGCGTCCTCGAGGCCGTAGTCCGCCTGGGAGATCGCCGTGGCGGTGAAGGAGTTCGTCTTGACAATGTCGGCTCCGGCTTCCAGATAGTTGCGATGCGCTTCGGTGACCAGGTCCGGAGCCGTCAGGCAGAGCACATCGTAGTTGCCGCGCAACGCTTGTTGGTGGTCTGCGAACTCCCGGCCCCGGTAGGTGTGCTCGTCGATGTCCTGAACCTGCAGCAGGGTGCCGTAAGCGCCGTCGAGCACCAGGATTCGCTCATGCAATGCGCGTTCGAGTCGGTTCATGAAATTGGCCGTCCACCCGTATCGGATGCAGGCCGCGCCTTGGTGGAGGATGATGGCTCAGCGAGTCTAGGTCGGGGCTGCCCAAACGCAATTCGGATTGTCGAACCTCGAGATGAACGGGATTCATGCAGCCGTGGGGCGTCATTGCGACGGGTCTGTCCCGCTTGCGACACCCGGCAGTCCGCATGGCCCGACGGCCGATCGCCTTTCGGGTTCTTGGTATCCGCTCGAGGTCGATGTAGGATACCCGACCGATTCAGTCGGATATTGCCGTGATCGAGATTTCCGAACGCGCGCAGACCTATCTGCGGGAACTGCTGGCCAAGCAGGAAGACGACGATGTGGGCATTCGTGTGTTCGTGGCGCAGCCCGGAACGCCCCACGCGGAGACCTGTATCGCCTATTGCCGCCCCGGGGAGGCCCAGGACGACGACGAGCCATTCGACTACGAGGGTTTTCGCGCCTGGGTCGAACAGCGCAGCCAGAAGTACCTCGAAGAGGCCGTGGTGGACTTTCAGGAAGACCGCATGGGCGGCCAGCTCACCATCAAGGCTCCCAACGCGCGGGTGCCCAGCGTCGATGCCGACTCACCCCTAGAAGACCGCATCAACTACGTGCTCTACAACGAAATCAATCCGGGGCTTGCCGCCCATGGCGGCATGGTCACCCTGGTCGATGTCGTCGAAGAAAATGTTGCCGTGCTGCAATTCGGCGGTGGCTGCCAGGGCTGCGCGGCCGTGGACATCACCCTGAAACACGGGGTCGAAACCGCGTTGCTCGAACAGATACCGGAACTGGGCGGCATCCGCGACGCCACCGATCATACCTACACCGAGAACGCGTACTACCGCTGACCCTGTCGCGCCACGAACATTTCACTGCAGGGCTCGATAGCTGCATTGTTTTTGATGGGAAGCCCCCAGCAGCCGCGTCAGGCTGCTCCCTGCAGCACTGAAGAGCGTAGGCATTCGGCAATCTCCAGCAGCAGCGATTCCGTGGTGTCCCAGTCGATGCAACCGTCGGTGATCGAGACGCCATAGCGAAGCTCGTCGAGCCGTTCCGGGATGCGCTGCCTGCCGCCGTGCAGGTGGCTCTCCAGCATGATGCCGACGATGGACCGGTTGCCGCCGAGTACCTGCGACAGGACCGAACGCGCCACCTCGGGCTGCATCGCCGGATTCTTGTTGGAGTTGGCGTGGCTGCAGTCCACCATGACAATGGGGTCGAGGCCCGCCCGCTCCATCCTGCGCTCGCAGGCAGCAATGCTCGCGGCATCGTAATTCGGGCCACTCGTGCCACCGCGCAGAACGATGTGCGCGTTCGCATTGCCACGGGTTTCGATCACCGCCACCTGTCCGGACGGGTCGATGCCGAGAAAGCGGTGCGGTTCGGCCACCGAGTGCATGGCGTTCAAGGCCGCATCCAGGGAGCCGTCCGTACCGTTCTTGAATCCCACTGCGGAGCTCAACCCCGAGGCCATCTCCCGATGCGTCTGCGACTCGGACGTGCGTGCGCCGATGGCGGTCCAGGCAATGAGGTCCTGCAGATACTGCGGCGCGATGGCGTTCAGCGCTTCCGTGGCAATCGGCAGACCCAGTTCCGCCAGTTCGATGAGCAGCCGGCGGGCGATGGCGAGCCCGTCGGCGACCCGGAACGAATCGTCGAGGTAGGGGTCGTTGATCAGCCCCTTCCAGCCGACGGTGGAGCGCGGTTTCTCGAAATAGGCGCGCATGACGATCAGCACCGTCTCATCGACACGGCGCGCGAGGTCGGCAAGGCGCGAACCGTAATCCCGCGCCGCGGCCGGTTCGTGAATCGAGCAGGGCCCGACAATGGCCAGCAGCCGGCGGTCTTCTCCGTTCAATACGGCGTTGACCTGTTCGCGCGCACGGTTGACGCTCGCCGCCGCTGCGGCGGTCACCGGCAGCTGCTCCTTGAGCGTCTCCGGTGTGATCAATGCCTCGTGTCCTGCCACGTTCAGGTTGTCCAATTCAGTCATTGCCCTGTCCCCCTTGCCCGTGATGCGCCGGCGAAAAAAAACCCCGCTCGTCGCCTTGCGGGGTTTTCTCCGAAAGGCGGGGAGAGTCGTTCCGCCTTTCCTGCATCCGGTACGGATCTCAGTAGCGGCGCCAACTCACGGCGGCACGGCCGAAGTATCCAAACCAGTACTGTTTCGCGCAGTTGTGTCGCATAATGCCGCGCATGGTACTGGTGGGCGGTAGGACTTGCAATGCAAACGTGGCAGTCGTGTTGGTAACAGATGCCGCCGACTCTGCCGACTCGGACCAGTCTGCGGTTTCGGGAGTCGCGGGCAAGGTATCCGGCGTGTTCCGCAAGCTGGTGCGCCAAATGGCGTAGGGGTCGATGCCATCGTCCCGGGGCGTCGAGCAGTGACAGTGTCCCGTGGCCCCTGCAAATCGACCCAGGCTCAGGTCCGCACCTCGACCAGGCGCGGCAGGGCGGTGAGGTAGAGCGCCGTGCGCACGGGCTCGTGCCACAGTTCGACCGCCAGCGCGCGGTAGGTGTCGAGTTGCGGCCGGTGCCGGGCGACGAGCTGCTCGACGGACTGTGCGCCGTCGTCGAGGCGACCGGTCTTGAAATCGATCACCCAGCGTTCGCCGCCGTCCGCGAAGGCGCGGTCGAAGCGGAACGAGCGGACGGCACCGCCGACGATGCCGGAGACGCCGTATTCCGATACCGCATCGCTCCGCTGCTCCAGTATCCACTGGCCGTCCCGGTCGCCGAGGACACCGGCTAGCTGCCGGCCGGCTTCCGCCAGGCAGTAGTCGATGTCCGGCGCGAGCAGGCCCGTCTCCGCCAGTCGCAGCGTCCAGGCCGCGTGCCGGGATTCGATCCAGGCTTCGGGGTTCGCCGGCAGGCCGGATCGCCCGAGTTCGCACAGGGCGTCATGTACGAGATTGCCGAGAGCGACCTCACGGCGCCCGGCGATGGGGTCCGCCGCCATGCGCTCGTCCAGGTTGGGCCTGGCTGCCTGCGTGGCCAGATGCAGGGGCTTGCGCGCGGGAGGCCGCCATTCGAAATCGGCGGGCAGGCGCCCGTTCACCGGTTCTCGATCTGGCCCGTTCGGTTGCGGGCGCTCGGCGTTCGTCGGCGTTTCGACCGGCAGGCCGGCGGCGCGGGGCCACAGCAGGTGCAGCAGCGATCCTTGCGCCGGCTTGTCGCCGGGATGCACGGCGGTGAGCATCAGGGTGCGCCGGGCTCTTGTGCATGCAACGTAGAGCAGGCGCTGCAATTCGTGCCGTTCGCGCTGCCGGTCCTCCTGCGCGAGCCAATCGTAGAGCGGGCCGGTCCGGCGGGCAGCCATCAGCAGCCGGTTGTCCTGCAGGCGCCAGCGCAGCAGCGGGGCTTCGGCCGGCCGGGTCCGCCGATCGAGAAACGGCAGCACGACGTGATCGAACTCCAGCCCCTTGGCCTTGTGAATCGTCAGAATCTGGAGATTGGCCGCGGCGCTTTCCACCGCGAACAGGTTGTCGGCGCCATGCCGCAGACGCTGCACGTCCAGTCCGTCGGCGCCCAGTTCATCGACCAGTTCCAGGAACCGTTCGGCATGGTCCGTGGCGGCTTCGGCGCCGTAGGCCACCGGGCCACCGCACTGGATCCAGATCGATTCCAGGACGGTTCTCGGCGGCGCCTCGTGCAAGGCGGGCAACCAGGAATCCAGAGCCCGGATCAGGCGCGCTACCCGCTTGTTGCCCCCGGGGCTCAAACCTTTGGAGACCCGGCGAAGTGATTCGACGCCAAAGGTGCGAATCTGCCCGAGCACCTCCATGTCCGGTAGGCCGAGCCCCACCCAGGGCGCTCGGAACACGCTGAACCAGGCGAGCCGGTCGGTCGGGTCGACGATGGCAGCGGCAAGCGAGAGCAGGTCGGTCACTGCCGGCGTGTCTGCCAGCGCATCGATGTCCGTGGCCTGCCAACGGATGCCCGATGAGCGCAACGCATCGAGTATTCCTGCCAGGTGGGCGCGGCTGCGGACCAGCAACGCGATGCGGGCGTCCGGGTCCCTGGCAAGCAGGCCGCCGATGTGCCGGACGATTGTCAGCCGTTCGTCGTCTTCGCTCGCAAACAGGCGAACCGCCGCATCGCCGCTGCCGGCGGCGCCGGCCTGACAGGGGTTGTAGGGCACCTTGCCGGCAAGCGGGTCGGTTTCCTCGCCCATGACTTGCGAAAAGGTGTCGTTGAACCATTCCACCAGGCGCGGCGCCGAACGGAAGTTCATGGCCAGGCGCAGGGGCTGCAGGCGCAACTGGTCGAGTCCCCGGCGTTCCGCCCGGTAGAACAGCCCCACATCGGCATCCCGGAAACGGTAAATGGATTGCATCGGGTCGCCGACGGCGAAGAGGCTCACGCCGCCGTCTCCCGACCAGCCCTGCACCAGCAGTTCGAGCAACTCGAACTGCACGACCGACGTATCCTGGAACTCGTCGACGAGAATGTGCCGGATGCGATTGTCGATGGCGAGCGCCAGTTCGGTGGGATTCTCCCCGGCCCGGAGCGCCAGGCGCGCGGCCAGGATCAATTCCGTGAAGTCCGCCACGCCCCGGGCGCGCATGACCGACGACAGGTCGAGAACGGCCAGCGACAGGCTGATGCAGATGGCAACGAGGCTCTGAATCTCGTCCGGCGACAACGGGTCGGGAGGCAGCAGGCGCAGGGCAGCGAACCGTTCTTCCAGCCGCAATGCCGCCAGCGTGTCGATCAGGGCAAGCGCGCGCCGCTTTTCTTCCCGGTCGCCCGCCGGAAATCCGTCACTGGCGGAAAGCGACCTGCGCAGGCTTCCCCGGGCTGTGGTGAGCAACTGCCCCGCCGCCTGCCAGAACGCGCCGGGAGCCTGGCGGTCGAGTCCCCGGGCGTGTCCGATCGCCCAATCGAGTTCCTTCAGCACCTGCGGGGGCAGGTGTTGCTCGAGGTCCCCCGTAACGGCGGTAACGAGCGTTTCCAGCGCCCCGTTCAGCAGCTCGCCAACGGAATCCGGCGCCTTGTCATGCGCACTGGCGACTGCGGTCACGTCGTCCAGCCAGTGATCGCGGCGCGCCAGCATGGCGGCGGTCAGCCGGCGCGCCTTGTGGGCATCGTTGTCGGTCAGCGCGATGAAGCGGGCGATCTCCGTCGCGAGCGGGTCGTCCGTGTACAACCGCCGGAACAGGCGCCGCGCGCCGGCGGAATAGAGTTCATCGGCATTCTCGACGAGCCGGGCTGTGCGGTCGAAACCGCTCGAGACGGGCATCCGGCGCGTCAGGGACATGGCGAAGCTGTCGATGGTGCGGATGTTCAGGCGGCTCGGATTGCTGCCAAGCTGCCAGCCGCGCTGCGCATCCCGTGCCCGCGCCGCGGCTCCTTCGGGAGACGCCTCGTCGGCGAGCAGGGCCATCACCCGAAGGCGCATCTCTGCGGCGGCCTTGCGGGTGAACGTGATTGCCAGCACCTGTTCCGGGTACTCGACACGTGCCAGCAGCCGAGTGAACCGGGTGACCAGCAGGGTGGTCTTTCCAGACCCTGCGGGAGCCTGGACTATGCAGGATGTCGCCGGGTTCAGCGCGCGCTTGCGCTCCGGTGCATCGACGGGCGCGGCTGTCGCGCGGCTCACTTCGCGTTGCCGGGCACGGAGCCGGCGGCGGCCGCGCCCGCGCCGGGCTGGTGCGACCCCGTGGCGGGCGGTGCGGCCCGCACCCGGCAGAAGGAGTCGAGGTGGCAATTGCCGCAAACGCTGCCCAGGGCGGGCGCAACCGCTGCGTGGCCTTCCCTGAACTCCCTCGCCAGGGATTCGATCTGCGATCTCCAGCGCAGGCTCAGGCCGTTCCAGTCCGTTTTCGACAACGTCCGGACGCCCGGCGCCCGGAGTTCGATTTCCTCGCTGGCGAGCCCCTTCAGGCGTGCCCCGTCGCCGTCGATCTGAGCATAGAGGGTTGCACGCACGCTTGCATCGCAGAGGGCGTACAGCGGCAACTGCGGCTCCAGGAGGCGTTCGGCCAGCAGGCGATTGGCGGCAACGTGGCCGGTCTTGTAGTCGATGATCGCCTTGGCGCCGGTACGTGGATCGCGGTCGATTCGGTCGATGCGCAAGTGGAGTTCGAAACCGGGCAGCGTCATTTCGACCTTGCTTTCGCGGCCGGCAATCCGGAAGTCCGGCCGTTCGGCCTCGCATTCCAGCCAGCGCTCGAGCAGCCGCCGCAAGCGGCGGCGTTCGTTTTCCCGGTAGATTTTCGGAAACCGCCTCAACCGCCTGTTCACGGCCAGGCGGATGGCGACATCGATGCGGCCTGCGCCTTCGGGCGTTGCATCGAGCGCATACAGTTCGAACAGTGCTTCGTGCAGCAGCGTGCCGCGTTCGGCGGCATCCGGAAAGTCCCGCGGTCCACGGGTTTCGGACAGTCCCAGGCGATGGATCGCCCAGGCCCGAAACGGGCATTGTGCCTGGTCGCGGAACAGCGACGTGCCGCCGCGGGTCACGGTTCCCCGAACCCGCGAACCGGGTTTTTCGGACACCGGTTCGAGTTCGCCGACGGCAGCTTCGCGCAGCCAGGGATGCCGGCGGCTGCGGAATCCCGGCACCAGCCGGCCGATGTCGGTGGGCGGGCAGGCTGCCACCAGGCTGCTGCAGCCGTGCCGCTCTTCGCTGTCTTCCAGCGCATGGCTCGTTACCAGGTAGCGGGCCGCGCGCCGCCACCGGTGTGTCTGCGCCGCGGCGAATTCCGCCTCCAGCGGGTGATCGACCCGCGGCACGCGGTGCAGCCGCTGCAACGCAACCGGAATCAGGGGATTGGGCGTCGGCGCGGCCGGCCAGGCCGTATCCTGCAATCCCGCCACCCAAAGGTGCGTGAAGGTCAGCCCTGCCGTTTCCAGGTAGCCAAGCACCTGCAGCGGCGCCGGCGGTCGTTCCGGGGCGAACAGCCGGTTTGCCAGCAGCCTGTGCAGCGCTTGCAGCGCCTCGCCGCCGGATATCCCCGGCAACAGCGGCAAATCGGCGTATCGTTCCAGGCATTCGCTCAGGCTGGCGTATGCCTGGTACTGCACGCTGCCGGCGTCCGAGGGGCGCCAGCCCGCATCGACCAACAGGGCGCGGAAAGCCCGAACCCAGCTACCGAAAGACTGCCGGACTGGCAGCTTTGCCGCCTTGTGCGCAAGCTTTCCGAACGCGCTGCCGGCCTTTGCGAGGTGGCGCAGGGCCAGCATCTCGGGGCTGTCGCCGGGAACGGAGAACGACTTGCCCAATTGCAGCCAGGGCGAGTGTTGCAGCCGCAGCAACTCCGGGTGGCCAATCTCGTCCACCGCCAGGCGCAACAGGTGCTCGGCGTCCCTCCAGATCGGCTGTTCGGCGAGGGGGACGCCGCCGGAGACGTTCAGCGCCCCCGGCGCATCGTCGAACTCCACCTCGAACGCATGGGCGATGGCGTGATAAGCATCCGTCAGGTATGGAAATACGACGCCGACGCGAGCGTTGGGATAACGGGTCAGCACATGACGTGCCCACTGCGCCGATGCGTGGATCTCGGAAGCCCTGTCGGTGGTTTCCACCCGCTTCTGCGGCCCCTTTCTCATCAGCAGGGGATTGTGGCGCAGCACCTTGCCGCCAGCCTGTTCGGTACGCCTTGCGAGGTCGATCAGTTGCGGTGTGACCACGTCGAATGCCACCAGGTGCAGCGCTTCGTCGATGCCGGCAAGCGCATCCGCCAGTTCGGCCCGGGTGATCCAGCCGTCCAGCTTCAGCCGTTCCCGGAACCGGCGGGCCCAGCGTCGAAAGGTGCGGCCGTTGATGGTCCTCTCGAAGGCATTGTCGTCGATGCCGATGCGATAGGCGTGCGCCAGCCGCCACGCGTCGGCGGCCAGATCCGACAGCGTCGCATCGCTGCGCTCCGAGACTTCCTGCCAGAGCAGCAGTTCGGCTTCCGTCGTCAGGATGCGGCGACCGTCGGTGACCGCGGGCGATTCCGCCGCCCGGGCGGCGACGAATCGCTCGATGCTCGCTACCCGGGGCGTGGCCCAGGCCCGCTTCCCGGCACCAAGCTGTTCTGCATCGTAGGCACGATTGATTTCCAGGGCCAGGCGTTCGTTCGGAGTGACGATCCACTCGTCCGGACAGGCCTTGAAGAGCCGTTTCGAGAGCTTGAAGAATTGAGGGGGCACCCCGGCGATTCTAACCGCAACATTTCACGAAAGGACACGTCCCCCAACCCCGTTGTTTGTCTGCGTGCCGGGGCAAGCACTCGGCAACACTCAGGAGGTGTCCAGGCGAAAGGCGACTTCATCGGTGTGCGCGCTGAACCGAATGGCACGGTTCGCCCCTTCCATCAGAAGGCCTTATCCAGCCCGGCCTGCGCAAGCACGGCGTTTGCGGTGTGTCGGGACTTTATGTTGCTGTCAACCGGGAACCTTCTACCGGAAATGGGGCTGAACCAGATTTCGTGATCCCCTCGGCCTTGACGAATCCGCCGGCAATCCGCTTTCCGCAATCTCTGTTTCACGGCTCTCGTGTAGCCCGCCATCAGCCTGCCAAGCTGATCAGTTCCAGGCGGCTGGACTGCACGCGCAGCGGAATGGCTTCTGGCGCTGGTGGGTCGAAGAGATGCCGATTCAATGCGTAGAGTTCCGGCACCAGACCGCGAACCTTGCGCACCAGTTCGCGCTCTGAAGCGGCTTCGGCCACGAGGCCAGGGAAATCGGTATCCGCCACGTACCAGACTTCAGCATCCTCGTCCCAGGCAATCGTGGCGAAGTAGGTGTTGTCCATGTCGCCTCCTTTCACCGCGGCATGTTGAACGGGATTCTACCAGCCATCCAGAAGGCATCGCGCATACGAAGACGCGTCGGCCCGAATCATGGGTGAGGGGATCGAAATGGTCTAGAATGGCGGCATCGGAATTCATGGGGCGAACGAAAGGAATGCGAGGGCTCATCAGCGATTTTCTCGGGCGGAACTGGTTCATGAAAGTCATTCTCTTGTGGGCGTGGTTGTGCATGGTGGTCATGGTTGCCAGTCTTTACGACAACCTGAGCCTAATGCTGGAAAGCGACGACTCGACGGCTGCTGTCTCGGTCGGAGTGGGTTCGTGACAGCCGCGCTCTGCCGGGCATGGACGTGCGTGCCGGCCAGTATTGCCGGCCGGCTCGACAACCCGGGCGCAATTGCGGCTGCGTGACGGGCGCAAGCTGCCATGTGGTTGTCGGCACTTTCCTCCGATCAGCGTCAGGCACTGCTGGGCCTTGCCCACAACGTCGTTGTCTCCGATGGGCTGCTCGACCCGAACGAGGAGGGCATGCTCGACGAGTTCAGGCGCGAAATGGAGTTGAATCCGGCTGTCGAATCCAGATACCTGGAACTCGATGGGGTCGACTCGACGTTCGACACCCGCAGGTCCCGCATCATCGCTCTCTTGAACCTGCTTCGGCTGAGCTACGCCGACGGCGCTTTCGAGATCGAGGAGGAATGCCTGCTCAAGGAAGTGGGCCGGGCATTCGGCGTCACCGATGAGGAGTTCCGCCTGCTCGACAACTGGGTCCGCCGATTCCTGAGCCTGGAGGAAGAAGCGCGGGTGCTGATGCGCTGAGGCGTTGTCGCCGCACCGCTCCGACGCGGCACTGCAGGGGATTGGGTATACCCGCCCGGGTTGCGCCACGGATCGAGTTAGTGCCCGCATTATTTTGCTCTACGTGCATCTGCGCGCCGGGTTCGAAACTCGATTCTCTCTGGCTGACTTTGCGCATGGCCGGGTTGGCGCAACAGCCTTCAGGGCTTGTGCAGCAGAACCCGTTTCGCTTCGTTGAGTTGCTGGGCAAGGTAGGTGGAACCACCCTTGTCGGGGTGGATCTTGGCCATCAGGCGGCGGTGCGCGTCGATGATCTCCTGACGGTCGGGGTTGGTACCGAGGCCCAGCACTGCCAGCGCCTGCTCACGGGTCATCGCGCCGGCGCTGCGGCTCCGGGCCTGCTCCTGCCCCGGCCGCTGCCGGCGGTACTGTGCGAACAACCGCCCCAGAAACGGCATGTAGCGCACCAGCCCCAGGCTCCTGCGCAGAAACGGCAGCAGCGCCGCGCCGACGGCGGCGAGCCAGTGCAGGCGGCCTGTCGCGGCCAGCAGCCCCAGTGCCGCGATCAACAGCACCACCACCAGGGTGATCGCACCCGTTGCCGGGTTCGGCTTCGTCGACAGCCAGAACAGCCGGAAAAGCACCACGAATGCCACGACCGCAACGATGCCGGCGAGAATGACTAGCACGGCCGGTTCAGCACGGAGTTTCCCGTGCCGCTTCGCGGAAAAGACGTGGCTGCCTCGGCAAACCCGTCGTGCCGTGCCGAGTGAGCGTGGCGGCATGTGGGGAACGGCAGGCGGCGCTTGCCGGCTCGTTACCCAGGGCGCGTCCCACATGGTGGTCAAACATGTCAGCTAGGGTATCATGTGGAGCCATGCAGGAACGTGGCTAACAGAGCGATGGCGCAGCCCGACAAGAAGTTGCCCGGGCGCAAACTCGACTCGTCCGTAACCGTGGCCGACGAACAAGAGGTCGAGTGAACAACAGCGAACTCAACAAGTGGCTGGAAGAGCTCAAGGTCGAACACCGCGACCTAGACGAAGTCATCCACCACCTGATCGAAACCGGACACCACGACACGATGCGCATACAGCGCCTGAAGAAGCGCAAGCTGCGGCTAAAGGACATGATGGCCAAGCTCGAGAGCGAGTTGATTCCGGATCTCGACGCTTGAGCCGCAAGCCGCTAACGGTCGCCATCTCCTCCCGCGCACTCTTCGACCTCAACGAAAGCAACCGCATATTCGAATCCGAAGGGCTCGACGCCTACCGGCGGTATCAGATCGAACACGAAGACTGCAAGCTGCAGCCGGGAGACGGGTTCGTTTTCGTCGAAAAGCTGTTGAACATAAACAAGTTGTTGAACAAGCCCCGGGTAGAGGTGATTCTGCTGTCGCGTAACACTGCAGACACCGGCCTGCGCATTTTCAATTCCATCGCAGCCCATGGGCTGAACATCACCCGGGCAGCATTCTGCGGCGGCGAGAGCCCATACCGTTACATAAGCCCGTTCGGGTGCGACCTGTTCCTGTCCACCCATGCAACCGACGTCAGGCATGCGCTCGAGCACGGCGTGGCTGCCGCGACGTTGCTGCCGGCGCCGGGGCGGAGTGCCGGCGCGCCTTCCGGCCAGCTCAGATTGGCTTTCGACGGCGATGCGGTGCTTTTCTCCGACACGGCCGAGAGGGTCTACCAGGAACAGGGGCTCGAAGCGTTCAGCGCCTCGGAAGCGGCCAGCGCCGAGCCGCTCGAGGGTGGGCCGTTCAAGTCGTTTCTGGGGGCCCTCCACAGCCTGCAGGAGGAATTCGACAAAGACTGCCCGATTCGCACCGCACTGGTCACGGCACGCAGCGCTCCCGCCCACGAACGGGTCATACGCACGCTGCGCGCCTGGAACATCCGGCTGGACGAGTCGTTGTTTCTGGGCGGAATGAACAAGACGGCGTTCCTCACGGCATTCGGAGCCGATGTCTTTTTCGACGACCAGACCCAGCACTGCGAGCGTGCGGCCGCCGAGGTGACCGCGGGGCACGTTCCCCATGGGGTGCGCAACGAGGGCTCCCTCCGGCCGATTTGAAATACTGCCGAGACCGCCTGCATCGGGCTCGAGTCCGCGCAGTTACGCGGGGCGACGGCTATCGCACCGGTAGCGGGATGTCCGCGAACAGCCGTTCCCGCGCTGCCTGGGTGGGGCAGCGAACCGCTTCGTCCACAATGCGACGGTCCAGGTGCGGTGCAAACCAGGCGATGAAGTCGTACATGAACTTGCGCAGAAAGGTGCCGCGCCGGAAGCCGATGTGGGTGACGCTCGGTTCGAAAAGGTGCGACCCGTCCAGCGTCACGAGGTCGTCGTCCACCCTCGGGTCGAATGCCATGGAGGCGATGATTCCGATTCCGATACCGAGGCGTACGTACGTCTTGATCACGTCCGTGTCGGTGGCGGTGAATGCCACGTTCGGCGTCAGGCCCTCGGCCGTGAATGCCTTGTCGAGCATCGATCGTCCGGTAAACCCGAATACGTAGGTCACGATGGGCTCGGCCGCCACGTCGGCCAGTGTCAGCGACGATTTCCCGGTCAGCGGGTGGCCCCTGGGAACGACGATATCCCGATACCAGCGGTAGCAGGGCATCATGATCAGGTCCCGGAACAGGTGCAGTCCCTCGGTGGCGATGACGAAATCCACGTCGCCGTCGGTTGCCAGTTCCGCCAATTGGGAAGGCGAACCCTGATTCATCTGCAGGTTGACGCCGGGATAAGCCTCCCGAAAGCGGGCGATGACAGGGGGCAGCGCGTAGCGCGCCTGGGTGTGGGTCGTGGCAATGGCAAGCTCGCCCTGCCGCTCGTCGCTGTACTCCTCCGCAATCTGCTTGATGCTGTCGGCCTGTCGGAGAATCCGGCCCGCCACCTCGACGATTGTCTGGCCGACCGGCGTGATTCGTGTCAGGTGCTTGCCGCTGCGCGCGAATATCTCCACGCCGAGTTCGTCTTCCAACGCCCGAATCTGCTTGCTGACGCCGGGTTGCGACGTGAACAGGCTCTCGGCCGTTGCCGACACATTGAGGTCGTGGCGAGCAACTTCCCAGATGTAGCGCAGTTGTTGGAGTTTCATTGTCCGGGTTCCGCGACGACCCTCACTCTACATCCGGATACTATCAATTGGCTATAAGAAATCGTCTGTATATAACCGAACCAATTGAAGTTGTGGCCAGTGCGCCCCCGACCCGACTGCGTCATGTCGGGCGCAACACCTGCGCCCGCGACACTTGCCCGTCTGCCGGTCAGGTGACGATCCTGATTGCATTCTGGGCGTGCAGGCCGCATTCCTTGTGCGAGTCGTCCTCCCACCACCACCGGCCCAGGCGTTCGTGCTGGTGAGGGCCTACCGGACGGGTGCACGGCTGGCAGCCGATGGAGGTGAACCCGCGGTCGTGCAACGGATTGTAGGGCACGTCCCGCTCGCGGATGTAGTTCCAGACTTCCCGGGATGTCCAGTCGGCCAGGGGATTGAATTTCACCAGTTGGCGCCCGGGCCTTCCGAACGTGTGGTCTTCCTGCTCCAAGGGCAGTTCCGTGCGGGTCACGCCCTGATCCTTGCGCTGACCCGTGATCCAGGCCTCGAGGGTTGCAAGCTTGCGGCGCAGGGGTTCCACCTTGCGCACCTGGCAACATTCGCCGTGACCGTCCTCGTAGAAGCTGAACAGACCCTTGGCGCGCACGAGTTCGGCGACAGGTTCGGGCTCCGGCATCAACATTTCAATGGCGATGCCGTAATGCTTGCGTACGCGCTCCAGATACTCGCAGGTTTCCGGGTGAAGTCGTCCGGTATCCAGCGAAAACACGTCGAAGGCCAAACCCGCTCGGTGGGCCATGTCGATCAGCACGACATCTTCAGCGCCGCTGAACGAAATCGCCGCTGCTCCCGGCTCGTAACGGCCCGCTATCTCGGCGAGCAGCCTCTCCGGGTCGATTCCGACGCTGGCTTTTTGGGCATCCATCTATCATGCTCCGCGTCCGTTGTATGAGGCGGCGCAGCCTACCAATCGACGGTATGGGCTGGAAAATACTGTGTTGGCATATGCTTAACACCGAAAGTTCACCGAGTTTCATTGCACCGCAATCGCTCGAGAACGTGGGCAGACAGCGGCTTGCCCCACTTGCCTGGTTGCCCGATGCGAGTTCCGATCCCGGCGCGCCGGGACGAGGACGCGCAAGGAACACCTGACAGCCGCTGGGAGAGAATCGGTGTGCGGTGCGCGTATCCGGCACCTTTAAAGCTCGTGCTTGCGCCCATCGTAGCGGTAAGCAGGTCCGCTTGGCGTGCCATTCGGCGAGCCGTATGCGCGTACCGCATACCGATTCTCGGAGCCGGAATGAAGGTAAGGTTTCCTTGGTTCGCGAATTCAATAAAATCAATCACTTGGAAAAAGTGTTCCATGATAGTCGGGAACCCGGTGCGCCGGGACGCGACGGGAACAAAAGGAGAAGTCCATGAAGATGCTGTGCCTGGACCTGGAGGGCGTGCTGATCCCGGAGATCTGGCAGGCTGTCGCAAGTCGCACCGGGCTCGATGCGCTCAACAAGACCACGCGCGACATTCCCGATTACGACGAACTCATGCAGTTCCGCATGGGGGTCCTGCGCGAGAACGATCTGGCCTTCTCCATGATCCGCGAGGTGATCGACAGCGTTGAACCGCTCGCCGGGGCGAGGGAGTTCCTCGACTGGGCGCGCGCCCGGTTTCAGGTTGCCATCGTTTCGGACACGTTCTACGAATTCGCACTGCCGCTGATGGCCAAGCTCGGCTGGCCCGCCTTGTTCTGTCACCGGGCCCATATCGCGGACGACCGCCTTGCCGGTTACACGTTGCGTCAGGCCGACCCCAAGCGCCGGGCGGTCATGGCTTTCCAGTCATTGAACATGAGCGTGGTGGCGGCCGGCGACTCGTACAACGACGTGCCGATGCTCGAGCAGGCCGACGCCGGATACTTCTACGGTGCGCCTGCCAACGTGCGCGCCGAGCATCCGCAGTTTCCCGCCGCAGAAAACTACGCGGCCCTGCGCGCGCTGATCGAGTCCGGTTGACGCACGTCTACCCCCGGCGCCGCGTTCTCGCCGGGGCAGGGTGTTCCGCGTTCAGAACTGATTCATCGTATTGGCCGCGCCTCCGGCCAGTAGCGCCTTCTCGCCCAGGAAGTACTCCTTGTGGTCGTCACCGATGTTGGATCCGGCCAGGTCCTGGTGTTTCGTCGCGGCCAGGTCGCGACGGATTTCGCGACGCTGAATCCCGCGCACGTAGGCGAGCATGCCCAGGTCGCCGAAATAACCTTCCGCGAGCAGGTCGGTACCGAGCGCCGTCTCGTGATAGGTCGGCAGCGTGATCAGGTGGTGGAAAATGCCGGCTTCCCGTGCCGCGTCACCCTGGAAGCGTCGGATCAGTTCATCCGCTTCCCCGGCCAGTTCCGATTCGTCGAATTCTGCGGCCATCAGGCCCTTGGGCGCCAGGGCGGGGTCCGGATAGCCGGTCGTATCCTTGCCGGCCGCCTGCCACTCGGCGTACACCTGCTCCCGAAAAGCCAGCGTCCAATTGAAGGACGGGGAGTTGTTGTAGACGAGCTTCGCGTGGGGCTGGCTCTTGCGGACTGCATCGACCAGCGCCTTGATCTGCTTGAGGTTCGGCCGTTCCGTTTCGATCCAGAGCAGGTCGGCCCCGTGTTCCAGGCTGGTGATGCAGTCGAGCACCACGCGGTCGAAGCCGGTGCCGTCCCGGAATGCATACAGGCCGTTGTCGAGACGCACCGGCCGGCACAGCTTGCCGTTCTGGTGGATGGTGATGTCGCCGTCGCGCAATTCATCGAGGTCGCGCACCTCGGCAGCCTCGAGGAAACTGCAATACCGGTCGCCGAGGTCGCCGGGTTCCTTGGAAACGGGAATCTTCATGGTCAGCCCGGCACCCAGCGAATCGGTGCGCGCAACGATGATGCCGTTGTCGATGCCGAGTTCCAGGAACGCGTAGCGCACCGCGTTCAGCTTGGAGACGAAGTCTTCGTGGGGCACGGTCACCTTGCCGGCCTGGTGGCCGCACTGCTTGGCGTCGGAAACCTGATTCTCGATCTGAATGGCGCAGGCGCCGGCTTCGATCATGCGCTTGGCCAGCAGGTAGGTCGCTTCCTCGTTGCCGAACCCGGCATCGATGTCGGCGATCATGGGCACGATGTGGGTGTCGTAGTTGTCGATGCGGGAAATCACATCGGCGACGTTTCCCCCGCGGGCCCGGGTGTCGTCGAGTTCGGTGAACAGGTGCCGCAATTCCCTGGCGTCCGCCTGGCGCAGAAAGGTGTAGATCTCCTCGATCAGATCGGGAACCGTCGTCTTCTCGTGCATGCTCTGGTCGGGCAGGGGGCCGAACCGGGAGCGCAACGCAGCGACCATCCAACCGCTCAGGTAGATGTAGGACCCCGCCGTGCCGCGGCGGTGCTTCTTGACCGACATCATGACCTGCTGTGCCGTGAAACCGTGCCAGCAGCCGAGGGACTGGGTGTAGCGGGAAGGGTCCCGGTCGTACTCGGCCATGTCCCGACGCATGATGTCGGCCGTGTAGGCGGCAATTTCGAGGCCGGTGCGGAATCGGTTCTGCAGGCGCATGCGCACGACGTATTCGGGATTGATCGCGCGCCAGTTCGGTTGCCCGGACAGTTCCGTTCGGACATCTTCGACTTGCTGCAGATAGTTGGAGAGGTAGATGGACATGAGGCTCGTTCCCGGAAAATGGAGCGGCGCAATTTATACAAAAATACGTGGAATGGGAGGATAGTAATATATTCCGATCAGGAAATAACAGGCATCCGCCCCGCAAGTGTCTCGAAGAACGACAGCGCGGGCCGCGGCCCTGTCAGGTTGTGCGGCTTTTTGCCAGGCGATCCGCGAGCCCGGTATAGGCGGCCGGGGTCAGTCTGCTCAATTCTTCGCGGGCTGCCGCCGGGAGGTCGAGCCTGGCCAGCAGGTCCGCAAACGACTCGGCATCGAGCCTGCGGCCCCGGGTCGCCGCTTTCAGGCGCTCGTAGGGCTCGTCCAATCCGTGCTTGCGCATCACCGTTTGCACGGCTTCGGCAAGCACCTCCCAGTTGCGTTCCAGGTCGGCCTCGATCGCGTCGCGATTGATCGACAGACGGGAGACTCCCTTTACCGTGGCCTGGCAGGCGATGCTGCAATGCGCGAAGGCCGTGCCGATGTTGCGCAACACCGTCGAGTCCGACAGGTCTCGCTGCCAGCGCGAGACGGGGAGCTTTTCCGCCATGTGAGCCAAAAGGGCATTGGCGATACCCAGGTTGCCTTCGGAATTCTCGAAGTCGATGGGGTTGACCTTGTGGGGCATGGTGGACGAGCCGGTTTCGCCGGCTTTGGGCCGCTGACCGAAGTAGTCGATGGCGATGTAGCCCCAGGCATCGCGATCGAAATCCAGCAGGACCTGATTGAACCGCACGATCGCGTGAAACAGTTCAGCCATGTAGTCGTGGGGCTCGATCTGCGTGGTCAGCGGATTGGGGTCGAGGCCGAGGGCGGCAACGAAAGCCTCGCTGACGGCGGGCCAGTCGACTTTCGGATAGGCCGCGACATGCGCATTGAAATTGCCGACGGCGCCGTTGATCTTGCCGCGCAGGGCGACGGTCGCGACGGACCGGCGGGCTCGGGCGAGGCGTTCGCGGTATACGCCCAGTTCCTTGGCCAGCGTCGTCGGCGATGCGGGCTGTCCGTGGGTTCGCGCCAGCATCGGCAGGGCGCCGGCCCCCTCGCCCAGCGCATCGATCGATTCGACCACCCGTTGCATGTCCGCAAGCAGCAACTCCCGCCCGCCGCCCAACATGAGCCCGTGAGCGAGATTGTTGATGTCCTCCGAGGTGCAGGCGAAATGAACGAACTCGGTATGGTCGCCAAGCCCCGGGATCGCGGCAACCCGTTCCTTGACGTAATACTCCACCGCCTTGACATCGTGGTTGGTGACGGCTTCCAACACCTTGATGCGCTCTGCGTCCACCGGCGCAAACCGTTCGTGAATCTCGTGCAACGCGGCCGATTGGGCCTCGCTCAACGGCGGCAGTTCGTCGATGTCGTTCAGGCTTGCGAGCGTCGCAAACCACTCGCACTCGACGCGTACGCGGAACTTCATCGTTCCGTACTCGGAGAGGACGGGCGCGAGTCGCTCCACCTTGTCGCGGTATCGGCCGTCGGCAGCGCCGATGGCGGTTATCGGGGTCAAGTCCAGGTGCATGGCCTCATTCCGTTGCCTCGAACCGGTTTCGTTGCAGGCGCCGTTCGGGAACACGGCCGCCCGGCGTTCAATGCCTGGCCCGACCCATTCACGAATCGGTCGAGCCAGAGCGGCCGTAAGTGTCGATGATGCCACCGCCGAGGCATACCTCGCCATCGTAGAAGCAGACGTACTGCCCCGGCGTAACGGCGCGCTGCGGTAACGCAAAGCGTACCAGGGCGCTTCCGTCCGCCCGCCCCGTGACGGTTGCCGCCTGATCTTCCTGCCGGTAGCGGATTTTCGCCGTGCAGGCCAACGGCAGGCATACATCCTCGACCAGCCAGTTCAACCGAATGGCCGAAAGCCAGTCGCTCTCGAGCGCTGCCGGGTCCTGCGTCACCACCAGGCGATTGTTCGCCACATCCTTGGCCATGACATACCACGGCGCCTCGTCCCGGCCGGCAAGGCCGCCGATGCCCAGTCCCCGACGCTGCCCGAGCGTGTAGTAGGCCAACCCGGCATGTTCGCCGAGCGTGCGGCCGGCGGTGTCCACCATGGGTCCGGGGTCCGGGGGCACCCAGGTACTCAGGAAATCCCGGAAGCGCCGTTCGCCGATGAAACAGATGCCCGTGGAATCCTTCTTGCGGTGGTTGTGCAGGCCATTCTGCTCGGCCAGTTTCCGTACTGCGGTTTTTTCGAGTTCGCCGACCGGAAACACGACGTTGTCCAGCTGGCCCGGTTCCAGCGCCTGGAGAAAGTAGCTCTGGTCCTTGTTCCGGTCCACGCCTTTCAGCAGCCGGATGCCATTGCCGGAATGCGAGATTCTTGCATAGTGCCCGGTTCCGATGGCGGCGGCGCCCAGTGCCTCGGCATAGCGCTTGAACTGCTTGAACTTGATTTCGCGATTGCACAGAACATCCGGGTTGGGCGTGCGCCCGGCGGCGTACTCGCGCAGAAACTCCTCGAAGACGTTGTCCCAGTATTCCGCGGCGAAGTTGGCGGTATGGAGTTCGATTCCGAGCCGGTCGCAGACTCTGGAGGCATCGTCGAGATCCTCTCGGGCAGTGCAATACTCGGTGCCGTCGTCCTCCTCCCAGTTTTTCATGAAGAGCCCGCTGACGGCGTGGCCTTCGCGCTCGAGCAGCAGCGCGGCGACCGATGAGTCCACGCCGCCGGACATGCCGACGACGATGGGAACGTCGAGATTGTGCGCCATGGGGTCACCCCCGTGCCAACGGGGTGCGTATTGTAGCCCCAGTCGGCAGTCCGGCCGGTCTCGGTTGCCGCAAGACGGCGCGTTGCGGCTGCCGGAGCTATAATCGGCGCCATGAGCAAGCTCAGCCACCTCGGCCCGACGGGCGCAGCCAACATGGTGGACACCTCGCCCAAGGCGGAAACCCGCCGCGCGGCCGTTGCCGAAGCCCGGGTCCGCATGCGGGGGGAAACGCTGACGGAGATCGTCGAGGACGGCGTGCCCAAGGGCGATGTGCTGGCCGTCGCCCGGGTCGCCGGCATTCAGGCTGCCAAGCGCTGTGCGGAGCTGATTCCCCTCTGCCATCCGCTGCCGCTGAACTGGGTTGCAGTGGAATTCGCATCCGAACCTCCCGAGCACCTGCGCATCGTTGCGGAATGCCGGGTAACCGGGGTTACCGGCGTTGAAATGGAGGCGCTGACGGCGGCGGGCATTGCGGCGCTCACCATCTACGACATGTGCAAGTCCATGGATCGCGGCATGGTGGTGGAGCAGGTGCGATTGCTCCGCAAGGAGGGCGGCAAGAGCGGCGCCTGGCAGCGCGACGGTGCGGTTTCGTGATCCGCGTGCTTTTTTTTGCGTCCCTCCGGGAGGCCGTGGGTCGTTCCGAATTCGAAGTTCCCCTGACCGGAACGGCCGGCAGTGGGCCCGCGTACGGCCTGGAACGGCTCATGGCCGAGTTGAAAAAGCGCCTGGACGGAGGCGCTTACGCTGCATTGGCGGCGGAGAACGTGCGGATTGCCGTAAACCGCGAATTGGTGGACGGCACCGTTGTCTTGCAGGCGGGCGACGAGGTCGCCTTCCTGCCGCCCGTCACGGGGGGTTGAACCTGAATCGGGTACGCATTCAGTCCGAAGACTTTTCCCTGGATGCCGAGTGGCGCCGGATGCGTAGCGCGCTGGGTGCCGACACGGGCGCGGTGGCGGCCTTCGTCGGCCTGGTCCGGGATATCGGCGGCGAGGGCGAATCGGCCCTGGAACTCGAACATTACCCCGGGATGACCGAAAAAAGCATCGAACGCATCGTCGCCCGTGCCGAAGCGCGCTGGGAACTCGCTGACGTACTCGTCATCCATCGCGTCGGGCGCCTTCGGCCCGCCGACCAGATCGTGCTCGTGCTGTGCGCCTCGAGGCACCGGGCAGAAGCCTTCGCAGCCTGCGAGTTCATCATGGATTTCCTGAAGACCGAAGCCATCTTCTGGAAGAAGGAATCGGGCCGCGAAGGCACCCGGTGGGTCGAAAGTACCCAGCAGGACCACAGCCGGGTCGCGGGCTGGAAACAATAAGCTATAATCGCGCGCTTTTTGACTCTGCACCGAAATCCGGCCTGCAGCCAGGAGCACAATCGATGACCTACCAGCACATTCGCGTGCCTGCCGACGGCGAGAAGATTACCGTCAACGGGGACGGTTCCCTCAACGTTCCCGACAATCCCATCATTCCCTATATCGAAGGCGATGGCATCGGCATCGACATCACGCCGGTGATGCTCGAGGTGGTGGACGCCGCGGTCCGCATCGCCTACGGCGGCAGGCGGAAAATCTCCTGGATGGAAATCTACTCCGGGGAGAAATCCCTCGAACTCTACGGCGAGGACGAATGGCTGCCGGAGGAGACGCTCGAAGCGATGCGCGAGTTCCTGGTGGGCATCAAGGGCCCGATGACCACGCCCGTGGGCGGCGGCATCCGCTCGCTGAACGTCGCGCTTCGACAGGAACTCGACCTGTATGTCTGCTTGCGGCCGGTACGCTGGTTCCAGGGCGTTCCGAGCCCGGTCGTCGCGCCGGAAAAGACCGACATGGTCATCTTTCGGGAGAATACCGAAGATATCTATGCGGGGGTCGAGTGGCCTGCCGATTCCGCTGAAGCCGACAAGGTGATCGCATTCCTCAGAGACGAAATGGGCGTCCACAAGATCCGGTTCCCCCAGCACTGCGGCATCGGCGTCAAGCCGATTTCGGTCGAAGGCACCGAGCGGCTGGTGCGCAAGGCGATTCAGTACGCCATCGACGAAGACCGTGCGTCGGTCACCTTCGTGCACAAGGGCAACATCATGAAATTCACCGAGGGCGCGTTCAAGGACTGGGGTTACCGGGTCGCCGCCCGGGACTTCGGCGCGGAGCCTCTGGACGGGGGGCCCTGGCACCGCCTGACCAACCCCCATTCGGGGCGGACGATCGTCATCAAGGACATGATCGCCGACGCGATGCTGCAGCAGATTCTGACCCGGCCGGACGAATACGACGTGCTGGCCACCATGAACCTGAATGGCGACTACATCTCCGACGCGCTCGCTGCCCAGGTTGGCGGCATCGGCATTGCTCCAGGCGCCAACATCGGCGATCGCATCGCGCTATTCGAGGCCACTCACGGAACCGCGCCCAAGTACACCGGGCTCGACAAGGTCAATCCGGGGTCGCTGGTGCTGTCCGCCGAAATGATGCTGCGGCACCTCGGCTGGCGCGAAGCCGCAGACCTGATCGTCACCGGCATGGAGGGCGCCATTCTTCAGAAGACCGTAACCTACGACTTCGAACGCCTGATGAACGGTGCAACCCTGCTCAGCTGTTCCGCGTTCGGCGACGCCGTTATCGCGGCAATGAACTGAGGGTCGTTACTCGAATCGTTCTTCCGGGCCGGAGAATTCCTCCCCCGACGTCGGGGAATCTGCTTCTCCGGTTTCCGAGTCGTCGACCGCGAGGCGCCGGATGTTGACGGCGTGCTGTCCCTTGGGGCCCGCCACGGTGTCGAACTCGACTTCCTGGCCCGCCTTGAGGGTCCTGTAACCGTCCATTTCGATTGCGGAGTAGTGGACGAACAGGTCGCCATCGTCGGACTCCGGCAGTATGAAGCCGTAGCCCTTGGCGTTGTTGAACCACTTGACTTTTCCCTTGGCCATAGAGGTGGGCCTCGTGAGCCCGCGCAACATCATTGTGATAGCCCTTCCCTGGCACGGACTTTCCGCACTTTTTTGCCCTTAGTCAAGTGATTCGGGCTGATTTCGCACACGGATTTCAGTGAGGTTGACGGCAGCGACGTTAATGGAGTATTCAATATCGACTTATGAGGGGTATCTGGTGCGCACAGGGGAACGGCGGAAACGGCGAGGATGCCGACCCGCAAGGCGGTGAAGACAGCGCCACCGGGGTACTGGAAGCGGAAGCCAGACCGGCGCTCGAGCGACCGCCGCTGTACAAGGTTATACTGCTCAACGACGACTACACGCCCATGGAGTTCGTCGTTCACATTCTGCAACGGTTTTTTTCGATGAATCGGGAGAAGGCAACACAGGTCATGCTTGCCGTACACACCCAGGGCAGCGCCGTGGTCGGCATCTTTCCGAGGGATGTCGCAGAGACCAAATCCGAGCAGGTGAATCGGTACGCCCAGGAAAACCAGCATCCCCTGGTTTCCCGGGTAGAAATGACCGACTGACGGCCCCATATAAGCGACATGTTGAGCAAAGACCTCGAAGCCACCCTGAACGAGGCGTTTCGGGAAGCCAAGCGAAAGCGTCACGAGTTCATGACGGTGGAGCACCTGCTGCTCGCCCTGCTGGACAATTCCGTGGCCACGGAGGTGCTGCGCAAGGTCGGTTGCGACATCGACAAGTTGCGGGCCGACCTCGTCGCATACATCGATTCCACGACGCCGCTGATTCCCGCCGGCGAGAAGGGCCGGGATACCCAGACGACGCTCGGGTTCCAGCGCGTGCTGCAGCGGGCGGTGTTCCACGTGCAGTCCTCCGGACGCAAGGAGGTGGCCGGGGGCAACGTGCTCGTGGCCATATTCAGCGAGCAGGAAAGCCAGTCGGTCTATCTGCTGAAACAGCAGAACATCAACCGTATCGACGTGGTGAACTACATTGCCCACGGCATATCCAAGGTGCCGGGGGAAGAGCCTGCGACCGAGGGCGCCGACGGCGAGGAGCCGGAAGGCGAGTCCACCAAGAAGAGCGCCCTCGAGACATTCACCACCAACCTGAACGAACAGGCCAAGGCCGGCCGCATCGACCCGCTAGTCGGCCGCGAGGACGAACTCGAACGGGTGGTTCAGGTGCTGTGCCGCCGCCGCAAGAACAATCCGCTGCTCGTCGGCGAATCCGGCGTGGGCAAGACGGCCATCGCCGAAGGGCTCGCCAAGCGTATTGTCGACCGCCAGGTGCCCGAAGTCGTGGCCGAGAGCACCATCTACACCCTCGATCTCGGCGCATTGCTGGCCGGCACGAAATACCGCGGCGACTTCGAGAAGCGCTTCAAGATGGTACTTGCCGAATTGAAAAAGCAGGAGGGCGCCATCCTGTTCATCGACGAGGTGCACACCATCATCGGCGCCGGCGCCGCATCGGGCGGTGTCATGGATGCCTCCAACCTGCTGAAGCCGCTCTTGACCTCCGGGCTGATCCGCTGCATGGGTTCGACGACCTATCAGGAATTCCGAGGCATCTTCGACAAGGACCGGGCACTCTCCCGCCGCTTTCAGAAGATCGACATCGTCGAGCCGGACATCGACGACACCTACCGGATTCTCAAGGGCCTGAAATCCCGATTCGAAGACCACTATCAGCTGCGCTTTACCGACAAGGCGCTGCGCTCCGCATCGGAACTGGCTGCCAAGTACATCACCGACCGGTTCATGCCGGACAAGGCGATCGATGTCATCGACGAAGCCGGCGCTGCCCAGCAGCTTCTGCCCGCCAGCCGGCGCAAGAAGAGTATCGGGGCGAGTGATGTCGAGCGGGTCGTCGCCAAGATCGCGCGTATTCCCTCCACCCAGGTGTCGTCCTCCGACAAGGAGGCGCTCAAGGACCTCGACGGCAAGCTGAAGCTGGTGGTCTTCGGGCAGGACGAAGCCATCGATCAACTGGCATCGTCCATCAAGCTGTCGCGCGCCGGCCTGCAGGCCGGGGAAAAGCCGGTGGGCTCGTTCCTGTTCGCCGGCCCGACCGGCGTCGGCAAGACGGAAGTCTGCAGGCAACTCGCCATCATCATGGGGGTGGAACTGCTGCGCTACGACATGTCGGAGTACATGGAGCGGCACACGGTCTCGCGATTGATCGGCGCCCCCCCGGGATACATCGGGTTCGACCAGGGCGGGTTGCTCACCGAAGCCGTCACCAAGCATCCCCACAGCGTCGTGCTGCTCGACGAGATCGAGAAAGCCCACCCCGAGGTGTTCAACCTGCTGCTGCAGGTGATGGATCACGGCACGCTCACCGACAACAACGGCCGCAAGGCAGATTTTCGCAATGTGGTGCTGGTCATGACCACCAATGCCGGCGCCCAGGACATGGCGCGGCCATCGATCGGCTTCACCGAGCAGGATCACAGTTCCGACGGGCTCGAGGCAATCCGCAAGATGTTCGCGCCCGAATTCCGGAACCGCCTCGATGCCATCGTGCAGTTCAATTCACTGAGCATGGACGTCGTCAAGACCATCGTCGACAAGTTTCTCACCGAGTTGCAGGCGCAACTCGACAACAAGCGGGTCACTCTCGAAGTGGACGACGAGGCGCGCGACTGGCTTGCCCGGGAAGGGTTCGACGACAAGATGGGCGCCCGGCCCATGCAGCGGCTGATTCAGGAGAAGATCAAGCGCGAACTCGCCGAGGAAGTGCTGTTCGGCCCGTTGGCCAAGGGGGGTGGGGTGGTTCAAGTCACCGTGGAAGACGGCGAGTTGAGCCTGAAGATCGAGGAACCGGTCACCACCTGACCATCGGGCGCGCCGACACCGGCTGCCGGTCGCCACGCCCGTTCCTTCGCCATTCCTGCGCCAATTCGTCGAATTCGCCCGCTACGACGCAGAGTGAGCGGTCGCGTCGCGCAACGGCGTGTCGTCACGATTGCCGGGGCCGCGAACTCGACCCCCGAGCCCGGCGCGTACCCTATTTGCGGAAGGTGATGCGGCCCTTGGTCAGGTCGTAGGGCGTGAGTTCAACCTTGACCTTGTCGCCCGTCAGAATGCGGATGTAGTTCTTGCGCATCTTGCCGGATATATGTGCGGTGACCACATGGCCGTTGTCCAGTTCCACCCTGAACATGGTGTTGGGAAGGGTGTCGATCACCGTCCCTTCCATTTCGATCTGTTCTTCCTTGGCCATGGATTCCGCGTCTGCCGAGGCGGGGGGGATTCTGACGGTCACCGGTCAAAGAATCAACGGGTAGCCCGCATCCTGCAGCAACTTCCTGCTGCGGACGCCGATGCACTCGCGACGAATGCAGGTCAGCTGAACGGGACCCAGCGGTCGTTCACCAGCAGTTCCACCGGCCGGTACTCGGTCTTGTAGCGCATCTTGGCGGAATCGCGGATCCAGTAGCCCAGGTACAGGTAGGGAAGCCGCAACTGACGGCAGAGGTCGATCTGATTCAGGATGGAGAGTACGCCCGGGCTGCGTTCAGAGTGCCGGGGGTCGAAAAAGGTGTAGATCGCCGACAGGCCGCCGGCGTTGTAATCCGTGACGGCAACCGCCATCAGCCGGTCGTTCACATACGTGTTCAGAAAGAACGTATTCGACCAGTGGCACAGCAGGAACGACCGGAACTGATCGGGCGAGGTGGGGTACATGTCGCCGTCCATGTGCCGGGCGGCGAGGTAATCTGCATACAGGCGGAAATAACTCTGTCGGAACGATGCGTCCTCGACCCGCACTTCGACATCCCGATTGCGCGCGGCGACACGCTTCTGCTTGCGCCGGGCCTTGAAGGCATCGACGGGAATGCGCGCCGGGATGCAGGCATTGCAGGTCTGGCAATGGGGTCGGTACATGTGGCTGCCGCTGCGGCGGAACCCGTTCTCGGTGAGCAGCCGGTACGTTTCTCCGGTCACCGTTTCCCGAGGATCGAAGAACAGGGTTCTGGCCTGGCGGCGGGGCAAATAGCTGCAAGGGTGCTGGGGTGTGACGAGGCAGCGCTTCTCGCCCATTACGCCCTGCATCGATTTGCCTCCAGGGACCAGTTGCCGCGGCGTGTTTTCGACTCGTCGTTGGTCGCCAGAATCGCCAGGAATTGCCGGCGCGGCATCGATTCGACGCCGAGCCGGGTCAGGTGGTCGTTGGGCAGCTGGCAGTCGACGAGTTGGAACCGCCACGCCTCGAGGCGGCGGCAGAGACGATACAGGGCCACCTTGGAAGCATCCCGAACGCGGCTGAACATCGATTCGCCGAAGAAGATCTCTCCGAGCGACAACCCGTACAACCCGCCCACCAGCTCGCCCTGCAGGCGGACTTCCACGGAGTGTGCGTAGCCCGCCTCGTGCAAGCCGCAATAGGCCTTTCGCATTGCGGGGGTTATCCAGGTGCCGGAACTTTGGTTGCCGTTTCTGCGCGCCGTTGCGCACGCAGCGATGACGCCGGCAAAGTCGCGGTCGAAGGTGACCTCGAAGCCGGCGTTGCGAATCCGCTTTGCCAGGCTGCGATTGACGCGCATGGCTGCCGGCTCCAGCACGGCCCTCGGGTCCGGACTCCACCAGAGTACCGGCTCGTCGTCGTTCTCGAACCAGGGAAACACGCCGGCACGATAGGCTTCCAGCAAGCGCACCATACTGAGGTCGCCACCCATCGCAACGAGGCCGCCGATGGCGTCTTCGGCCCCGTTCGGGTCGGGAAATGTGGGCAATCGGCCGAGGAGGGCAACGCTCATGTCACGGCCGGTGTCGAGCGGCTGCGTCTTCGAGAATGCGCCGGAACGGGGCGGCGCGACGGTGCTCGGCAATCAATTCCGCCAGGGTCTCTCCGGCCTCGCCCCGGGCGTCGAGGTTGCGGCCGGCCTGCATGAAGTACTCGACGAAAACCCCGAAATCTTCCGGGCGCATGCTGCGATAGGCATGGAGCAGGACGCTGAAGTCCGGGTCGACGCCTTCGCCGAGCGGCGCCTTGGCCAGAAAACCGCGGATGCGGGCATCGTCCCAATGCTCGTCGACGACTTTCTGTTTGTCCGGACGCACGTTTCAACAATTCCCCTTGCGGGTCGTCCTGCGCCAGCGCATGCAGGCCGAACCTGGCTGCCGACATCATACCACCGGGCGTCTCCGACCAATCCCCCTTATAATCGGCCCCTGGATTGAACCCGGCCGCGGAACCCGTGGGTTCCACGGCTCCAGCAGGAACTTGGCATTTGGCGGCCTATCGCGTCCCGTTGCGAGAAATCGGCTTGATTGGCATTGCCGCAGCGGCGTTGTACGTCTTTCTGGCCGTCGCCTCCTACTCACCCCAGGACCCGTCCTTCGGCTTCAGCGGCGACAACGGCCAGGTGCGCAACTGGGTCGGCAAGAGCGGCGCCTATGTTTCCGACCTGGTGCTGACCCTGTTCGGGCTCGTGGCCTACGGCATTCCGCTGGCGCTTGGCCTGACGGGATTGCGCCTCATGAAACCGGCCCATGCCGGCCCGGCCTGGGTGACGCTGGCCGTGCGTGGCCTCGGTTGGGTGGGAATCACCCTGTGTGCCTGCGTGCTGATTCAATTGCATGCGCTACCCGACCCGGCGTTGCCCGTCGGTTCCGGCGGCGTGCTCGGGCTCTGGTTCGCCCAGGTCGGCATGCCAGTTCTCGGTGCGATTGGCCTGACCCTGGTCTGCGTGGCCGGCCTGCTCGCCGGCGCCCAGGCTGCCATCGGCTTTTCCTGGCTGGATGTGGCGGAGTCGACCGGGCGCCATCTGCACGGGTTTGCGGCGGTGCTGGCCGGATTGGCCGACCGCCGTCTGGAGGCGATGCGAACCCGGCGCACCGCCCGGCAAACGGCAGAAAACAGGGTGCGCACCAGGCGCAGGAAGCTCTCCCGCGAAAAAACACGCCGCGAGACCCGGAAATTGCCGCAAATCGAGCCGTTGCCCGCTGAGCCTCCCCGGCAGCAGCCGTTGTTCGACGGTGGCCCGAGCGGCGAGTTGCCGGCCATGGAACTGCTCGACGACCTGCGGGCGGACGATGCCAGGGGTTACTCCAGTGAAGAGCTGGAAGCCATATCGCGCATGCTCGAATTGAAGCTCAAGGATTTCGGCGTCGATGCCGAAGTCGTCTCCGTACTGCCGGGGCCGGTGGTGACCCGGTTCGAAATTCAGCCCGCTGCCGGTGTCAAGGTGCAGAAGATCTCGTCGCTCGCCAAGGATCTGGCGCGCTCGCTCGCGGTCGTCAGCGTGCGCATCGTCGAGATCATCCCCGGCAAATCGGTGGTGGGCATCGAGATTCCCAATGAGAACAGGGAGGTCGTCCGACTGAAGGACCTGCTCGGTTCGGAGCAGTACGAGTCGGCAAAGTCCCCACTGTCCCTGGCGCTCGGCAAGGACATCGCCGGCACACCCGTGGTCGCCGACATCACGCGCATGCCCCATCTGCTGATCGCGGGCACCACGGGTTCGGGCAAGTCCGTCGGGGTCAATGCGATGTTGTTGAGCCTGCTGTACAAGTCGTCTCCGGATGTGGTTCGCCTGATCCTGGTCGATCCCAAAATGCTGGAACTGTCCAGCTACGACGGCATCCCCCACCTGCTGGCCCCCGTTGTCACCGACATGAAGCAGGCCGCCCAGGCGCTGAACTGGTGCGTTGCCGAAATGGAACGGCGCTACCAGCTCATGGCGGCGCTGGGTGTGCGCAACCTTGCCGGCTTCAACCGCAAGGTGCAGGAAGCCGACAAGCGCAAGGAAACGATTCCGGACCCGTTGTGGGATGCCGGCGACGACGCGGACGAAGCGGACCGGCCGAGCTTGTCGACGCTGCCGTACATCGTCGTGGTAATCGACGAGTTCGCCGACATGATGATGATCGTCGGCAAGAAGGTGGAACAGCTGATTGCACGCATCGCACAGAAGGCGCGAGCAGCCGGCATTCACCTGGTGCTGGCCACCCAGCGCCCGTCCGTCGACGTCATCACCGGCCTGATCAAGGCCAATGTACCGGCGCGCATGAGTTTTCAGGTTGCCACCAAGGTCGACTCCCGCACGATCCTCGACCAGGGCGGTGCGGAGCAGTTGCTCGGTTACGGCGACATGCTGTTTCTGCCGCCGGGAACGAGCGTGCCCATTCGCGTTCACGGCGCTTTCGTCTCCGACGGTGAGGTGAGCCGGGTCGCCTCCGACTGGAAGAAACGAGGGACGCCCGACTATGCCGACGACGTACTGCTCGGGGGCACCGCCGAACCCTTCCTGCAGATCGAAGGCGCCGAGGGCGGTTCCGCAGAGCAGGACGACCCGCTGTACGACGAGGCGGTGCAGTTCGTGATCGAATCCAGGCGGCCGTCGATCTCTTCCGTTCAGCGCAAGCTGCGCATCGGCTACAACCGGGCGGCGCGGCTCATCGAAGCCATGGAGGAAGCGGGGGTCGTGTCGGCCATGAACAGCAACGGCAGCCGTGAAGTTCTGGTTCCCGATCGCTCTTAGCTGCGTCTGCATGGCGGGATGGGCGGATGCCCGAAGCGACCTGAGCCTGCGCCTTGCCGAACTGCAGCACCTTGCTGCCGACTTCAGCCAGCGGATCGAAGACGCCCGGGGCGAACCGATCGAGGAATCGTCCGGCCGGGTGCGGCTGTTGCCGCCCAGGTTTCGATGGGAGGTGACCGAACCCTATTCCCAGGTGCTCATCGCCGCCGACGAAGAACTGAAACTCTACGAACCGGACCTCGAGCAGGTAACCGTACGACCCCTCGAGGATGTGCTGCAGGACACCCCCCTGGCGCTGCTCACGCGCGGCACGGCGATGCTTGGCGACGACTACGACATCACCCGGGTCGATGAAGAGCGGTTCAGTGTGCGGCCACGTGCCGAGGATGCGCTGTTCGACGAGATCGTCCTGCATTTCGGAGCGCCCGGTCTCTTGGGAATCGCGATTCGCGACCACCTCGGCCAGCGTACGGTCATCCGCTTCCACGGCTTCCGGGAGGCGTCGGTGATACAATCCGCCGACTTCGAACTGACCCTGCCCCCCGGAACCGATGTTTACTGATTCGGCCAACGACGAAAGCCGGCCGCTCGCCGACCGCTTGCGTCCCACCGAGATCGGCAATGTCGTCGGGCAGGATCACCTGCTTGGCCCCGAAGGGCCGCTTGGCCGCCTCGTCAACGGGGGGAGCCTCCACTCGATGATCCTCTGGGGGCCGCCCGGTTCGGGCAAGACCACCCTGGCGAGACTGCTGGCGGAGCGCGCGGCAATGCGCTGGGTGCCGCTTTCCGCCGTCCTGGCCGGGGTGCGCGATGTACGCGACGCCATGCAGAGCGCCGAGGCCGCGCTGCGGCTCGGGGAACGCACGGTGCTGTTCGTCGACGAGGTCCATCGCTTCAACAAGGCTCAGCAGGATGCATTCCTCCCCCACGTGGAAAAGGGCACGGTCACCTTCATCGGCGCAACCACGGAAAACCCGTCGTTCGAGGTCAACGCGGCTCTGCTTTCGAGAGCCCGGGTCTATGTGCTGAAGGCGCTCGACGAGGGCGCGTTGGCGACGGTTCTCGCCCGGGCCGAAGCGAAACTGGAGGTGTCGGTCACCGATTCCGGCAAGGCACTGCTTGTCGAGCTGGCGGACGGCGATGCGCGTCGCATGCTGAACGTTCTCGAAACGGTCGCTCAGCTCGAGCACGGCACTATCGACGAGAAACTCGTGGCGCAGGCTGCCGGAAGCCGCTGGCGCCGCTTCGACAAGGGCGGCGATGCCTTCTACGAGCAGATCTCGGCATTGCACAAGGCGGTGCGGGGCAGCGCCACGGATGCTGCGCTTTACTGGTGCTGCCGAATGCTGGACGGCGGCTGCGACCCGCGCTACATCGCCCGGCGGCTGGTGCGCATGGCCAGCGAAGACATCGGCAATGCCGACCCGCGGGCGCTGCAACTGACCCTGGCGGCGGCGGACGCCTATGACCGACTGGGTTCGCCGGAAGGCGAGCTCGCCATCGCCCAGGCGGTTCTGTACCTGGCGAGCGTGCCCAAGAGCAACGCTGCCTACCGCGCATTCGGCGCTGCCATGGATCACGTGCGGGAAACACCTTCCTACAACGTGCCCATGCACCTGCGCAACGCACCCACCCGGTTGATGAAGCAAATGGGATACGGCGAGAACTACCGCCATGCCCACGACGAATCGAATGCCTACGCTGCGGGTGAGTGCTACTTTCCGGAAGAACTGGCAGACCGGCGTTACTACGAACCGACCGACCGCGGATTCGAAGCCAGGATCAAGGCCAGGCTCGAACGCCTCAGGGCGCTCGATCGGGATGCCGCAACGGAACAGGCGTAATGTGGATCGATCTGGCCTGGGTTGCTGCGGGAGGCGCGCTTGGCGCGGCCGCCCGATTCCTCGTGTCGGTTGCGGTACAGACGGGCAACGACTTCCCGACCGCCACGCTGGCGATCAATATCGCCGGTTCGCTGGGTATCGGGCTGGCGTGGGGCGCCTGGGCACATCTGCCGTGGTTTCAGGAGTGGGGGAGGGCTTTCGTGGCGATCGGTATTCTGGGAGGATTCACCACTTTTTCGGCCTTTTCCCTCGAAGCGCTGACCCTGATGCAGACGGACCGGCCGGCTCTGGCGGGCGTTTACGTGGCATCCACCCTCGGCGGTTGCCTGGCCGCCGTGTGGCTCGGGTACCGGCTGGCAGTCGAATAGGCCGCGTCGAGAAACACGCAGGCGAATCATGCTGGACATCCGACTGCTGAGGCAGGATCTCGAGACCGTGGCCACGCGGCTCGAAACCAGGGGCTTCGAACTGGAGACCGCCACCTTCCGCACCCTGGAGGCGGAGCGTGCGTCCTTGCAGCAGGAAACCGAAAGCCTGCAGCACGAACGCAACCGGAAGTCGAAAGCCATCGGCGAGGCAAAAGCCCGGGGTGAGGACATCGCGCCCCTCGTTGCCGAAGTGAGCGGGCTGGGCGATCGCCTCCAGGAATTGCGGGCGAAACTCGGGGAAGCACAGGATCGTCTCCAGGCGTTTCTGCAGACCATCCCCAACGTGCCCCACCCATCGGTACCGGCAGGGAAAGACGAGTCGGACAATCTCGAACTGCGTACCTGGGGCGAGTTGCCGACATTCGAATTCGAACCGCTCGATCACGTGGATCTGGGGGCCGGTGGAGCCCTCGACTTCGAATTGGCAGCGAAGATTGCCGGCTCGCGCTACGTGGTCATGAGAGGGGAGGTAGCGCGCCTGCACAGGGCGTTGACGCAATTCATGCTCGATACCCATGTGTCCGAGCACGGTTATACCGAGTTGTACGTGCCATACATCCTGAAGGCCTCGGCCCTGCTCGGAACCGGACAATTGCCGAAATTCGCCGACGACCAGTTCCGGATCGCGGAAATCGCCGAATCCTATCTGGTGCCCACCGCCGAGGTGCCCGTCACCAACCTCTATCGTGAGTCCATTCTGGACGCCGACGCGTTGCCGATCCGAAACGTCTGCCACACGCCCTGCTTTCGCCGCGAGGCGGGAACCTACGGCAAGGACACGCGGGGGATGATCCGCCAGCACCAGTTCGAAAAGGTGGAACTCGTGCAACTCACCCGTCCCGAAGCGTCCTGGGACGCGCTGGAAGAACTCACCGGGCACGCCGAGGCCGTCCTCAGGAAGCTCGAACTGCCTTATCGCGCCGTGGTGCTGTGCGGCGGCGATCTCGGCTTCGGCTCGGCCAAGACCGTCGATCTGGAAGTCTGGCTGCCGGGCCAGCAGCGATACCGGGAGATTTCCTCCTGCAGCAACTTCCTGGATTTCCAGGCGCGACGCATGATGGCGCGCTACCGGAACCCGGATACCGGCAAACCGGACTACGTGCACTCGCTGAACGGTTCCGGCCTCGCCGTCGGGCGCACCCTGATTGCGGTGCTGGAGAATTACCAGGACGGCGACGGCAGAATCGCCGTTCCCGATGTGTTGCGCGCGTACATGGGCGGCGCCACCACCCTGGATCTCAAAGCGGATTGAGTCTCCGAATGGCGATTCGGGGCGCGGCGGCGCAGGACGGCGCGTTTTCCTTCAGCGACGAAACGTCGACGCCTTCGCGACAAAAGCTGGTGACGGAATCGGGCCAGGTCTGCGACCGGCGGGCGGCGGCTCCGTGGCGTTGTTCCGCAAAGTACGAATCTGCCACACTCCGGTGTGGCTCGGCCCCTGATGGAACAGGTGATGGACTACCTGCCGCTATATGTGGATTTGCGCGACAAGGCTTGCCTGGTTGTCGGCGCAGGCACAGTGGCCTCGCGCAAGATCGACCTGCTGTTGAAAGCAGGGGCGCGGGTCAGAGTGGTGGCAACGGCGACCGGCGAAGCCGTGCAGCGCCTGGCGGACGATGGCAGCGTCGACCTCGAGCTTAGACCCTATGCCTCGGGAGACCAGGAGGGCCACACGCTGACGATTGCCGCAACCGGCGACGACGCGGTCGACCGACA
The DNA here is from genome assembly GCA_965221465.1 of Candidatus Azophilus sp. Taxonomy (GTDB): domain Bacteria; phylum Pseudomonadota; class Gammaproteobacteria; order Pseudomonadales; family Azotimanducaceae; genus Azophilus. The sequence goes on along the minus strand of OZ244892.1, from coordinate 1,384,433 downwards.
GGTTTTCGAGGACTGCAGGGCCGCCGGCATCCTGGTGAACAGCGTCGACGCACCGGCCCTGAGTACCGCCATATTTCCCGGCATCGTCGATCGCAATCCGGTGCTGGTGGCGGTTTCCACCGGCGGCCGCTCGCCGACGCTTGCGCGCATCGTGCGGGGCTGGCTGGAAGCGCGACTGCCGTCCGGGCTGGGCCGTCTCGCGGACTTCGCCGGCGCCAGGCGCGAAGCGGTAAAGCAAGCAATCGAAACCATCGGCGGGCGCCGCAGATTCTGGGAGCGGGTGCTGGAGGGCAGCACCGGCGAACGCGTGCTGCAAGGCGATGTCCAGGGCGCGGAGCGTGAGTTCGAACGTGAACTGGCCCGTCCCGGTGCTCCGGCCGGGCCGGTTGCACTGGTGGGCGCGGGGCCCGGCGACCCGGAGTTGATCACGGTGCGGGGTCTGCGTCTGCTGCAGCAGGCGGATGTGGTTCTCTACGACAATCTCGTCAACGAACGCATTCTCGACCATGCACGCCGGGATGCGGAGCGCATCTATGTCGGCAAGCGTCGGCGGTTTGCCGGGGTACGGCAGCACAGGATCAACGAATTGCTTCTGCAACACGCCTCGGCGGGCCGTTCGGTCGTCCGATTGAAAGGGGGCGATCCCTTCGTATTCGGACGCGGTGGGGAAGAGATCGAAACCCTTGCCGCTCGGGGTATCGATTGCATCGTCGTGCCCGGCATCACCGCCGCACTCGGGGCCGCGAGCTACGCAGGCATTCCGCTCACCCATCGCGATCTGGCCCATTCCGTCCGGTTCGTTACCGGCCACCGGGTGCACGACGAGGTGAACCTGAACTGGCCGGAACTGATCGACCCGGCCCAGACACTGGTAATCTACATGGGCCTGCTCGGCCTCGACGCGATCTGCGCCAGGCTCATCGACCATGGCCTGCCCCCGGAAACTCCCTCGCTGCTGGTCGAACGGGCCACGCTGCCGGAATGCCGGGAGGTTTTCGCTTCCGTGAAGAATCTGCCCCAGGCGGTCGCCGACAGCGGTGTTCGCGGCCCCACCATCGTCATCGTCGGCAAGGTGGTCGACCTGCGGCGCCGTTGAGGATCGTTCGTTCGCATGTCACGCCGAGTTTCGTCGCGAGGGCTCCGTGCGGGGTAGCTGAACGGCCCCAGGCCGATGCGTGCGTCGGGGTCCACAGCGGGACATCGATGAGATATCCGAGTCAGTTCGATGAACGGGTACGGCGAATGTCGAACCGCTGGTGTTCAACGTCGATGCCGGAACACCGGCGTTCGCGGCATCGGTGCAAAGCCGGTTCAAAGGCAGTGCGTCGGCCTCGGCAACCCGGCGATCTTGGCCGCCAGCTTGGCCGGGCTGCCCGGAAACAGTCGCAGCAGGTACAGGCTGGTACCCTTCTCGGTGCCCAGGGTTTCCCGCACCCGTTTCACCAGGGGGCGCATGGGCGGGCTGATTTCATGTTGTTTATAGAATTTACGCAGCACGTCTATGATTTCCCAATGGTTATTTGTCAACCGAACGCCGTTGGCCAGAGCGATCTCATGGGCGATCTCCGCATTCCAGTCCGAAAGCTCGAGCAGGTAGCCTTCTTTGTCGGTCCGCACTCGCGCTGCGATCCCGGGCATGGCGTCACCGGCTCCAGGTCACGATCGGGCGATGGCGCTCCACCAGGTCGACGACTCCGTCCCAGGTAACGACATCGACCGCGGATTCGATTCGGCCCGTGAGGCCCCGCGCTTCCAGGTCGTCCACCATTGCGTGGCAGGGCACGGGTGCACGGATGGCGGAACAGGCAGCGTAGACACCGTCCTCGATCAACAGCAGCGCATCCCCTTCCGCAAGAAGAGGCAGGCAATCGGCGAGGGCATCCGCCTTGTTGACGATGTGCAGGGTCGCCATCAGCCGGACACCACGGCGTCCTGGCGGGCGATCAGGGCCCGTTGGCCGTCGGCGTCGAGGGGCCGCACGGTAACGCCGAAGTCCGCCGTTTCGATACCCAGCCGCTGCATCGACGATTCGCACACGTAGATTCGCTCGATCTCGTACTCGGGCAGGGCTTCGAGCACCTTGCCCACGGTCCGCTGACCGACGGCGGAGCCCTTCTGTCCTTTCAGCAACTGATAGACACCGGCCCCCTTGAAGAGGACGCTGACCTCCTGCTCGAACACACCCGCCACCAGTACCGATTCCAGTGTCTCCAGCGCACCTGCCGAGGCGTAGGGCGCCCTGGTCAGCACGAACAGGATGCGCTTGCGTTGCATTGCCATCAGGCCGCAAAGGTGACGAAGCGGTCGCAGGCGCTGATGGCATCGACCAGTTGACCGAGGCCGACGACTACAAACCCGGGAGACACCGTGGCCGAGGCCTTGTCGTATCGGTTGCGCTCGTCCTCGTCGAGCATGCCGCGCTTGAGGGAATTGGCAATGCAGGCGGCCAGTTCGATACCGTGGGATTTCTGCAGGGCGACCCAGCCCCCATGGACGTCTTCCTCGTCCTGGGGAGCCACGCCGTGGTTGCCCGCCGCCAGCACCCCCTCGTGATAGAAGAAAACGCGGTGAATGGTGTGTCCGCGGGCCAGCGCGCATTCCGCGAAACGCAGGGCGCTGCGCGACGACTGCGAAGCATAGGGGGCGCCGTGCACGGCGATGGAGATGACCATGGGCGACTCGCGGGGCAATGTGGCGATTATAGCCGCCCGGCCGGTCAGCGGCTGCGCTGGCGCCACTCCCAGGGTGGCACCCGGTCGGCATCCGGCAGCGACCAGAGCCCGGCTCGTTGTTCCTTGGCCAAGCGCTCGTCCTCGATCAGGTAGATATCGGAGGAATACCTGCGGTACACCCAGGCGTGGCCCTCCCGGACCATTTCCCGATTGATGTCGCGGTCTCCGACGTAGATGCGCCCGAGCACGCGCCCGTACCGGTCCTCACCTTCCAGGGCGATGCGGACCTGACGCTGAAACACCTTGTCCACCATGGCCTGACGCGCCCTGGTACTCCAGGGCTGGCCCCGTTCCGGCGTATCGATTTCCGTCAACCGCACCCGTTTCTGCTCGCGCGTTCCCGAAAAGCGGCCGAGCACGGTAACGGTGTCGCCGTCCGCGACGCCGACCACCAGGGCGTCGACGCAGGGCACGGTATCGCAGGGGTGCGCCAACACCGAACCGGCGTCGAGCGCAAGAAGCAGGAGAAGCAACGAGCGCAGTCGATTCAAGCGTCGATCTCTTACGCGCAACGAGGCATTTATCCTACAGCCCGCTACAGCGCCTGTGAATCGGGAGCGCTCGAGCGCAAGCTTGATACGCCTCGGCAATACCGACAACATAAGCGGCCCCGGAGGGGTGGCTGAGCGGTCGAAAGCACTGGTCTTGAAAACCAGCGAGGGTAACGCCTCCCAGGGTTCGAATCCCTGCCCCTCCACCACTATCGACGGACGAGGTGCCGGATACGGTGACAATCTCGGTGATGCCCGCGCAATGCCGAAAGGCGCTCACGCAGTTCGAAGGACTGGCGGATCGGGCACTGACCGCCAACCTGGTGTACGGCGGGGCAACGGAAGCGGTGCTGCGCCGAGCCTTCGGTACCCGGGACGCGTTGAGCGGCGGATTGCGGGAAGAGACATCTCGGGCGCGCGACGCCTGTCAGGGTAACCGATGAAACCGTTTCCGGACCTGCTGGCCACGGAACGTCTGGTTCTGCGTCCACCCACGGAAGCGGATGCCGATGCGGTTCTGGCTGCCGTGACAGCGTCGTATCCGGCACTGCAGCGCTGGATGGTGTGGGCGCGCGGCCGCTACGGCATCGATGAGGCGCGTCGGTTCTGCGCCGATGCCAGGAATGCATTCGATTCAGGCCGCGACTTCGCTGCGTTGCTCACGCTGGCCGACAACGGCACGGTTATCGGTAGTGCCGGTGCCCTGATGTGCGATGAAGCCGTGCCGAGCTTCGAGATCGGATACTGGTTGCACACGGGACACACCGGTCGCGGTTATGCCACCGAGGCGGCAGAAGCACTGACTCGCCTGGCGTTCGAAGACGGTGGCGCCAGACGCGTCGAAGCACGGGTCGACGAGCGCAACCGGCGCAGCCGGGCGGTTGCGGAACGCCTCGGGTTCGAGCTTGAAGCCACATTGAAGTCACACCGACGTGACAACCAGGGGCGTCTCGGCAACACCTTGATCTACGCGATGACCGACCTGGGGGCGTTGCGAACGCCGTAACGGGTCTCGAGGCTCGGGCCTCGGTGCGGTTTTCGTGGTCTGGCGCTGGCCGTTGGACGTGAAATGCCTCGAAAAGCCCCGGGCGGTGCTGCGCTGCCGACAGCAGGGGCGTGTCGTCTGGTGTTCATCAGGGGCATTTGGACTTGAAATCTTCGCGTCCTTTACCTGAAGTCCCGGGATTGAAACGGGAGTTCGCCGCCCGTGAAGCCCGCCAGCAGGTGGGACGCATCGTCAATGCGCCCGGCGACCACATGGATCACCTTGTTTTCCCGTTCGACCACACCCTTTACCTGTAACAGGCGGCCCTGCAGCAGTGCCGCGCGGAAGCGTTCGAGTATCGTGGCCCAGACGATGAGGTTGACGTTGCCGGTCTCGTCTTCGAGCGTCACGAACAGCACGCCGGTCGTCGTGCCGGGGCGCTGCCGGCCGGTCACCAGCCCGGCCACCTCCACGAATTGCCCGTGCCGGCAGTCTTCGAGGTCGCTCGCGGTGCGGAAACTGCGCAGTTGCGGGCGCAGCAGTTTCAGGGGGTGAGCGCGCAGGCTCAAACCCAGGTAGCGGTAATCGTGCAGGACGTTCTCGGCCTCGCCCGGGGCGGGGAGGGTGACATTGCCATGGGGGGATAGAGGGGGGCTTTCTATGCGAGGGGTATCCCCTCGCGCTCCCCGGCTGAAGGCTTTCTTTATGCGAGGGGTGTCCCCTCGCGCTCCCCGGCTGAAGGCTTTCTTTATGCGAGGGGTGTCCCCTCGCGCTCCCCGGCTGAAGGCTTTCTTTATGCGAGGGGTGTCCCCTCGCGCTCCCCGGCTGAAGGCTCCTCGCTCTTCGGCTGCTTCCTGTAGCGGCAGGGGTTGGTCGATGGCTGCTACGTCCCAGTGTGCCTGGTAGCGGTGTCCGGATAGCGTTTCGAGGGCTCCGGCTCGGGCCAGGAACCCGAGGCTTTGGCGGTTCAGGCGGGCGCGCCGGCAAAGGTCTTCGGAATCGTGGAAGGGCTGGCGGTCGGCGATCGCGAGGCCAACCTCTTCCTTCAGCCCTTTCACCAGCCGCAATCCGAGGCGCAGGGCCGGTTGTCCGCCGGGTTTTGCGGGCGGTTCGAGGCGGTGGTTCCAGTGGCTGTGCTGCACATCGGCCGGGCGTACGTCAAGGCCGTGCCGGCGCGCATCCTGGATGAGTTGCGACGGCGAGTAGAAGCCCATGGGCTGACTGTTCAGTATCCCGCAGTAGAACGCCGCCGGTTCGTGGCATTTGAGCCAGGCGGAAACGTAGACGAGGAGGGCAAAGCTGGCCGCGTGGGATTCGGGGAAACCGTATTCGCCGAACCCCAATATCTGCTTGAACACGCGCCTTGCGAAATCCGGGCTGTGGCCGCGTTCCGTCATGCCGTCGATGAGTTTCTTCTCGAAGGCCTCCAGCCGACCCCGGCGGCGCCAGGCGGCCATGGCCCGGCGCAGTCGATCGGCCTCGCCGGCACTGAACCCGGCCGCCACCATGGCCAGTTCGATCACCTGCTCCTGGAAGATGGGCACGCCAAGGGTGCGCTCGAGCACCTTGCGTACCGCATCGCTCGGGTAGGTGATGGCTTCCAGGCCCTGCCGACGGCGCAGATAGGGATGCACCATGTCGCCCTGTATGGGCCCGGGGCGCACGATCGCCACCTCGATGACCAGGTCGTAGAAATTCTTCGGCTCGAGGCGCGGCAGCATGGACATCTGCGCGCGGGATTCCACCTGAAAGACACCGACGCTGTCGCCCTCCTGCAACATGCGATAGGTTTCCGGATCTTCGGGCGGGATGGTCGCCACGGTCAGCCGGGAATCGCTGCCGGCCCGGTAGCCGTTCACGGCGGTCAATGCCTTGCGGATGGCCGTCAGCATGCCGAGCCCCAGCACATCCACCTTCATCAACCCCAGGGCCGCCAGGTCGTCCTTGTCCCATTGGATGACGGTGCGCTCCGCCATGGCTGCGTTCTCCACGGGCACCAGTCGAGACAGCGGTTCCTGGGAGATGACAAAACCGCCGACGTGCTGCGAGAGATGGCGGGGAAAGCCCAGGATGGCAGGAACCAGGGCCAGGAACTGCCGGACGATGCGACTCGTGGGGTCGAGCCCGGCCCGGCCGAACTGTTCCCGGAGCTTGTCGCGATCGTCCCACCAGGCAAAGGACTTGGCCAGGAGATCGAGCAGGCCCGGGTCCATGCCGAGTGCCTTGCCCACATCGCGGATGGCGCTGCGCAGCCGGTAGGTGATGAGCGTCGCGGCCAGCGCCGCCCGGTCGCGTCCGTAGCGCTTGTAGATGTACTGGATCACCTCCTCGCGCCGTTCGTGCTCGAAATCCACGTCGATGTCCGGGGGTTCGTTGCGCTCCTTGGAGACGAAGCGCTCGAACAGCAGGTGCATGCGCGCCGGGTCGACCTCGGTGATGTGCAGACAGAAACAGACTGCCGAGTTGGCCGCCGAACCGCGCCCCTGGCAGAGGATGTGCCGGCTGCGGGCGAACTGGACGATGTCATGCACCGTGAGGAAATAGTGCTCGTAGTCGAGGGCCCGGATGAGTTCGAGTTCCCGGCGGACGAGCTTCAGGACATCGTCGGGCACGCCGGCCGGCCAGCGTTCGCGAGCCCCGGCCAGGGTGAGCTGTTCGAGGTATTCGAACGGCGACAGGTGGGGGGGAACCAGCTCCCGGGGATACTGGTAGCGCAACTCGTCCATGGAAAAACGGCACAGTGCTGCGATGTAGGCTGCCTCGTCGATGAGTTCGCCCGGATAAAGTTCCTCGAGGGTCGGGATGGGCCGCAAGGTGCGCTCGGCGTTGCAGAATGCGGCGCCGCCCAGTTCGGCGACCGGGGTCTTCAGACGGATGGCGGTCACCACATCCTGCAGCGGCTGCCGGACCGGGTCGTGGGTGTGCACATCGTTGCAGGCCACGATCGGCAGGCCCAGGCGCATGGACAGGGTGAGTGCATGGGCGGTCTTGTCCAGGTCGCTGCTTTCACGGAAAAGCTCGAGGGCAATCCAGAGCCCGCAACGCTCGTCGATTTTCCCGGTTAGCCCGCATCCGTCACCAACTTTCGTCGCAAGGGTGTCGAGGCGCCCCGGCACGGCGGGTGAATCGGCTGCCGGGCGGGCGAAGAGGGTCTTGATCCGTTGGCCGTCGCTGACCAGGGTTTCTATCGTTGTGGGAAAGGGGGGCTCTCCGAGGCAGGGTATCCAGATTGCCAGGCAGGCTTTCAGGCCGTGGCGGAAGTCGTCGAGTTCGGCGCGGTATTCGCCCTTGGGGGAACGTTGCCGCAGCCTGGTGATGAGCGCGGCGAGCTGGCCGTAGGCGCTGCGGTCGGGGGCCAGCAGCACGAGTTTGCCCGCGGCATCGTCGAGCCGGAACTCGGCGCCGACAATGAGCTTGATGTCGTGCTCTTTCGCAGCCAGGTGGGCCTTGACCAGGCCGGCGAACGAGCACTCGTCTGTCACCGCGATGGCCGTATAGCCGAGTTGCGCGGCACGCTCGACCAGTTCTTCCGGGTGCGAAGCGCCGCGCAGGAAGCTGTAGTTGCTCAGGCAGTGCAGTTCCGCAAAGGCTCGTCGTGCCCGCCCGCCGGCGCCGTCGCCTTGCCCGATGAGCGCCGAGACCGGGCCGTCAACTGAAATAGCCATGCAGGAACCACCGCCCGTCCGGCACGGCGAATGCCCAGCCGCGCGCCCCGCTCGGCAACCGGACCACGTAATAATCGCGGCCTTCGGCCAGCCCGCATCCGTTACCAACTTTCGTCGCGAGGGTGTCGAGGCGCCGTCCTGCGTGGCCGCGCAGGGCGAGTGCATCGGCGTCCGCAGCAGGAAGTTGGTGACGGATGCGGGCTGGAACTCCCCACCATCCGGTCTGCAGGCGCTCGGGACCGCTCAAGATCTCGAAGGCTTTGCGATCGATGCGCCGGGGAGCGTCGAAGAACCACAAGGGACGGTTGTTGCTGCTACGGCTGAGCAGGGAATCTTTTGGCTGGTTATTGGGTTGAAGGCTCTTTTTATACGAGGGGTGTCCCCTCGTGCTCCCCGGCTGAGGGCTCTTTTTATACGAGGGGTGTCCCCTCGTGCTCCCCGGCTGAAGGCTCTTTTTATGCGAGGGGTGCCCCCTCGCGCTCCCCGGCTGAAGGCTCTTTTTATGCGAGGGGTGCCCCCTCGTGCTCCCCGGCTGAAGGCTCTTCCAAGCCTGTTCCGGGATGTGCTGGCCGGTGGTGGCGATAGTGGAGCAGCCTGCTTTGCCGAGGTGTGCGGTGAACCGGTCGATCAATGCGGCGGGTGGGTTCTCCTCGGTGGGCTGGCCGGGAAGAGGCTCGAAGAGGGTCTGGCTGCGGGTCGTCCAGGGGGCCAGGGATTTCGCTTTCAGGCCGATTTCCAGCACGTTTTCCGGCAGTTCGGCCCGATCGAGCGCAAGTCGGACGATCTCGATGAATTCCGCCTTGCGCTGCCGGGCCGCGGCGAAACGCACGGGCATGGAAACCCCGGCCGCCGCCTCGTGCGGGGCGAAGCGCCAGAGCAGGCCAGCGGCGCCGAGTTGACGGCCGATGAGCCAGTGCTCGAGTTCGGTCAACAAGCATTGCATCGGCAAGAGCAGGGTGTTCTTGTCCGTGATCGGGTCCGGCAGATTCAGGCTGCTCTCGAACACGGGCTCCGGCTCGATGCAGGGCCGCGGATCCGGCGCCGTGCCGGTCAGGCGCTGCAGGTAGTTGGTGAGCCCGGCGCCGAAACGCTGCCCGAGTTCCGCCTGCGGCAGTTGCAGAAGCGGCCCGAGCGTTCTGATGCCCATGTCGGACAGGCTTTCCACCTCGGCTTCGGAGAGAGCGGTATGGGCCAGGGGCACATCGGGCAGACGGGATGCGCCTGCCCGCGCCAGGGCCAGAGCCGCGGAGGGCGTTGCCGCCGCACGCAGCACCGCCTCGTGCCCCAGTTGATGGCAAAGGGCGTCTACCTGCGATTGCCAGCCATCCATGGGCCCGAAGAGCTCGAGGCTGCCGCTCGCTTCGAGCAGCAGGGCGGATGCGGCTTGCGCATTCCCGGGCGGCTCCAGGCTCACCCGAGAAGTGAAGCGGTAGCAGGTGACGGCCAGGAGCCGCAGGCGTTTCAGTTCCTTGACCGGGTCGCGCCGATAATGGACGAGGCTCGGACAGATGCCGTGCGCCGTTGCCAGGCTGATCTGCAGCCCGATACCGGCCTGTCTTGCCGCCCGGTTGGCGAGCAGCACCCGGTTGTCGTCGACGAGCACCGTCGGCGCCCGGGTGCTCTGGCCGGCCTGGCTCACTTCCAGGGCGAACATCGGCAGATGCACGGCCAGCCAGAGCATCAGTGCAGCATCTGCCGTTCTGATTTATGGCCCTCGTTTGTGCCTTCCGGGTTTTCATATGCTGCCATTTCAGGGGTTTGCGGGGGCAGTGCTTGAAGGTTCCGGTGCGGGCGGCCGTGGCGCCAGAAGGTCAATTGTTTTTCAATGTCTTCGGATGCAAGTTGAGAATCGACCTGAATATTGAGGCCGGGCACGGGCCAGCCGCTGCGCCGTTTGACGATGGAGATGCCGAGTTCGCTCCGCGCGCCCGGTTCGAGTTTCAGGCGGAGTTCAGCCATGGAAGCGCTGTCCGCGGCCGCTTCCGGCCGGAACAGGCAGCCAAGGGTTCCCCCCTGTCTGGCCGCGAGTTGCAGGCGCCGGGTGGCCGTGAGGGTCAGGCGCCGCTCGTCCAGCCAGCCGAGCACCGCGCTGCAGGTACCCGACTTGCTGGCCTGTTCCATGGCCCAGAGAGCGTCCTCATGCTGCCTGGGGTGCACGAGCAGAATTCTGCTGATATCGATATCGAGTGCCGCCAGCGCCGGGGCATAGGGTATGAAAGGTGGATTGACCCAGGCGATCCAGCGCGCCGTACGGCTCAAGTGGCGCAGCGCCGGCGCCAGAAGCTTGAGTTCGCCGATGCCGGCAGTGCTCAACATGAGTTCGAGAAGCCCGGCCTGCGGCCAGCCGTTGCCCGGCAAGTGGGCATCGAGGGCATCGAACCCGCTCGGGGTCGCGGCAATGTCCCCCGGGGAGGAGCCGACTTCATGAGCCCGCCAGAGATCAGGGTGCTTCAGCAGTTCTCCTATGGCCATATCGATACTGTGTTTTCATACAGGGCCGTTCAGGTTAACTGGATGTTCATACAGTATCAATGCTTCTTTGCGCGATCCTCGTTCCGGATTCGAGGCAGCGCCGGGGCACGGCCGATGGAGTAATAGGCAAAACCGAGTTCGGCGAGATAGGCGGGGTCGTAGAGATTGCGGCCATCGAATATCGCGGGCTCCTTCAGGGAGGCGCGCAGTGCGTTGAAGTCCGGGCTGCGGAATTCGTTCCATTCGGTGACGATGACGAGCCCATCGGCGTCGACGAGGGTGTCGTCCCGCTGCTTGCAGACCTCGATGGCATCGCCATAGAGTCGCACCGCTTCCGGGCCGGCCACCGGGTCGTAGGCACTGACCCGGGCGCCGTTCGCCAGAAGCCTGTCGATGACCGTGCGGCTCGGCGCTTCGCGCATGTCGTCCGTGTTCGGCTTGAAGGCAAGCCCCCAGAGCGCAAACTTGCGGCCGGCCAGGCTGCCGCCGTAGTGGCCGGCCATCTTGTCGACCAGAATGCCTTTCTGCCGGTCGTTGACCGCCTCGACGCCATTGGCGATCCGCGTTTCGAAGCCGACGGACCTGGCCGTGCGGATCAGGGCCTTGACGTCCTTGGGAAAGCAGGAACCCCCGTAACCCGTGCCCGCATAGATGAAGTGGTAGCCGATGCGCGGGTCCGTCCCGATACCCCGACGCACGGCCTCGATATCGGCGCCGAGCTTCTCGGCCAGGCTCGCCAGTTCGTTCATCAGGCTGATGCGGGTCGCCAGCATGACGTTGGCGGCGTACTTGGTGAGTTCGGCGGAACGCACGTCCATGTGCACCACCTTGTCGTGGTTGCGGTTGAACGGTGCATACAGCCGTTCGAGGCTCTGCCGGGCTGCCGCCCGCTCGCAGCCGACGATAATGCGGTCGGGCTTCATGAAATCGCTGACCGCGGCCCCTTCCTTCAGAAACTCCGGGTTCGAGACGACATCGAAGTCGATATCGGCCCCGCGGCAAGCCAGCACTTCGGCGACCTTCTCCCTGACCCGGTCGGCCGTGCCCACCGGCACCGTCGATTTGGTGACGACGATCTTCGGTCTGTCCAGGTAACGCCCGATGTCTTCCGCCACCGCCAATACGTGACGCAGGTCAGCCGAGCCGTCCTCGTCGGCCGGGGTGCCCACGGCAATGAACAGAATGTCGCCGTGCCGGACCCCCTGTCGCGCGTCCGTGGCGAAGCGCAGCCGACCGCCGGCCGTGTTGTTGACAACCAATTGTTCGAGCCCGGGCTCGAATATCGGCACCCGTCCGGCCTCGAGGGAGGCGACCTTGCCCGCATCCGTATCGATGCAGAGCACCGAGTTTCCCATCTCGGCAAAACAGGCGCCGGAGACCAGGCCGACGTATCCCGAGCCGAACATCGTGACATTCACGATTCATTCCTCCCCCGAGAAGCCCGCTTCGTCAAACAACGACTTCAATCAGGCTGGGGCCGGGTGTCGCGATGCTGCGCGCCAACGCATCCGCGAATTGCGCACACGTTTGCGCGCGCGTGCCCGGCACGCCTTCGAACAATCCCGGCACCCCGCGCATGCCGTCCTGTCTGTCCAGGGCGGCGACAAAGTGCATTTCCGACGTTCCCGGATTCGTGAAGCAGACTTCGATATGGGCGGCGACCAGGGTCTGGAGTAGGGCTTGGGCGCCGTTCATGGCGGTGCTCGTGTCCGGGTTGCGCGGCAGTGTATGCACTCGGCGGAGCATTGCCCAGCACCGCCGGTGCGTTTCCGTATCGAGCCCGACCCATTCGCGAACAGGCCGGGTTGGCAGGCGTGCGCCCCGTTCGGGTTAAACTGCGCGCTTTGTCGAGTCGGCCGTTCCTTACCTCTACCTCTCGTGAAGTTCGATTACGACCTCTATGTGATCGGCGCCGGCTCCGGTGGTGTGCGCGCTGCCCGCATGTCGGCGGGCTTTGGCGCCAGGGTGGCCATCGCCGAGTCGACCTGGCTCGGCGGCACCTGCGTCAACGTCGGCTGTGTGCCGAAGAAGCTGTTCGTCTACGGGTCGCACTTTGCCGAAGAATTCGAGGATGCCGGTGCGTACGGCTGGTCGGTTTCGGTAGAGGGCTTCGACTGGGCAACGCTGCGCGACAACAAGACCAGGGAAATCAAGCGGCTGAACGGCATTTACGGCAATCTGCTGCGTGGCGCCGGTGTCGATATCCACGAAGGCAGGGCGCGCCTGGCCGACGCCCACACCGTCGAGACGAACGGCGCCGTCTACACCGCCGGCAAGATCCTGGTTGCAACCGGCAGTTGGCCGACCGTGCCCGAGTTCCCCGGTTCGGAACACGTCATTACCTCGAACGAGGCCTTCTTCCTGCCGAGCTTTCCCGAACGCGTGGTCATTGTCGGCGGTGGCTACATCGCGGTGGAATTCGCGGGGATCTTTGCCGGCCTCGGCGCCCACACGCAACTGCTCTATCGCGGGCCGCTGTTCCTGCGCGGTTTCGACGACGGCATTCGCCGGTTCGTGGCCGACGAACTGTTGCAGAAACAGGTGCACCTGCGCTTCGATACGACCGTGGCCGCCATCGAAAAGCACGGCGGCGACCATGCCGTCCGTCTCGACGACGGCACCGTGCTGCATGCGGACCTCGTCCTGTACGCCACCGGACGGCATGCGAATACGGCAGACATGGGGCTCGAGGAGGCGGGCGTCAGGCTGACCGAATCCGGGGCCTTGGCCGTGGACGACGACTACCGAACCTCGGCAAACCACATCTACGCGATCGGCGATGTCATCGACCGGCTGCAACTGACGCCCGTCGCCATTGCCGAAGGCATGTGCATCGCCAACAACCTGTTCACGTCGCGTCCGAAGCGCAAACTCAGCTATCGGAACGTGCCCACCGCCGTCTTCTGTCAACCCGATATCGGTACCGTGGGCCTGACCGAACAGGCGGCACGGGCACAGTTGAACGATGTCGATGTCTACGAGTCGACCTTCCGCCCCATGAAGCACACGGTTTCCGGACGCTCGGAGCGAACGCTAATGAAGCTCGTGGTCAACCCCGTCGACGACCGGGTGGTGGGTGTGCACATGGCCGGCCCGGACGCGGGCGAGATCGTTCAGGGCCTGGCGGTGGCGGTGAAGGCGGGCGCCACCAAGGCCCAGTTCGATGCGACCATCGGCATTCATCCAACGGCGGCAGAAGAATTCGTAACGATGCGAGAGGTTCGACAATGAGAGGTTCGACAATGAAAACGAAACAGCGGTCTGGAACATGGCTATGCGGGCTGATCCTGTGCCTCGGCGGCGCAGGCCCGGTAATCGCAGAGCCGGCAGAGGAAACGGCGCCTCCGCCCGGCCCGCGCAATGCGATTCTCTTCATCGGCGACGGGATGGGCGTCTCCACGGTCACTGCGGCCCGCATACTGGCCGGGCAGCTCGCGGGCGGTACGGGGGAGGAGCACGCTCTTTCGTTCGAACGCTTCCCGCATGTTGCGCTGGTGAAAACCTACAACACCGACATGCAGGTGCCGGATAGTGCCGGCACCATGACGGCCATGATCACCGGCGAAAAGACGCGGGCCGGCGTGCTGAGCGTCGCCGCATCCGTCGAGCGGGGAGACTGCGCGGCCGGGCTCGAGAACAGGCTGACAACGCTGCTGGAACGGGCCGAAGCCGCCGGCCTCGCAACCGGTGTCGTGTCCACGGCAACGATTACCCACGCCACACCGGGGGCCGCTTATGCCCATTCACCGGAGCGCGGTTGGGAGCACGATGCGGCCATGCCCGCCGAGGCGCTGGCGGCGGGCTGCCTGGACATAGCCCGGCAACTCGTCGAATTTCCGGGTGGCGACGGCGTCGACGTCATTCTCGGCGGCGGCCGTGCGCACTTTCTGCCGCAGAACCGGCAGGACCCCGAGTACCCGGAATCGACCGGAACGCGTGCCGACGGCCGGAACCTGATTGTCGAGTGGACGACCGCAGGCGATAACCGCGACTACGTCTGGAACCGCAGCCAGTTCGAATCCCTGGTTCCGTCCTCCGGACGTCAGGTGCTGGGGCTGTTCGAGCCGTCGCACATGCAATTCGAGGCCGACCGACTGGCAAGCGGCGAGGCGGAACCGTCATTGGCCGCAATGACGAGGTTCGCCATCGAAGCGCTGGCGGGCAATGCCGACGGGTTCTTCCTCATCGCCGAAGCCGGGCGCATCGATCATGCTCATCACTTCAGCAATGCATACCGGGCGCTGACCGATACCATCGCCCTCGACGCGGCGGTCGCGGCTGCGCTGCAGGCGACCGACCCGGACAACACGCTGATCCTGGTCACCGCCGACCACAGCCATACCTTCACGATCAGTGGCTATCCCCGCCGCGGCAACCCCATACTCGGCAAAGTGGAGACCGCACCCGGAGTATTGGCGCTGGATGCCTACGAACTCCCCTACACGACGCTCGGCTACGCAAACGGCCCCGGCTACCGGCAGGAACCACGCGATCTCAAGGAGACCGACACCGAGGCGCCGGATTTTCAGCAGGTTGCCGCGGTCAATCTGTCCTACGAAACCCACGCCGGCGAGGATGTGGCTGCCTATGCCAACGGGCTGGGGTCGGAGCGGCTCGGCGGCGTCCTCGAACAGAACGAGATTCATCGCGTGCTGCACGACGCGCTGTTCGCTCGATAATTCAATTTGCGAACACGAGGGGAAAACAACGTCATGGCCACATTCGAGAACATTATCGGCTTCCTCGACAGCCTGCTCGGCAGCGCCGTCTACTTTCCGTTCCTGCTGCTTGGCGTGGGTCTCTTCTTCACGCTGTACCTGGGCTTCCCACAGGTGCGTTTTTTCAAGCATGCCTGGGGCGTGGTGACCGGCAAGTACTCCACGGATGCGAAAGTGGGCGACACCACCCACTTCCAGGCGCTTTCCACGGCGCTGTCAGGGACGGTGGGGACGGGCAACATCGGCGGTGTGGCCTTTGCCATCTTCCTCGGCGGGCCCGCTGCGCTTTTCTGGATGTGGATGACCGCATTCCTCGGCATGACCACCAAGTTCGTGGAAGTCACCATCAGCCATCGTTACCGCATCGTCGACGACGAAGGGCGAATCGCCGGCGGCCCCATGTATTACATGGAGCGCGGGCTCAACATGAAATGGCTTGCCGTCTTCTTCGCCGCTGCCATGGTGGTCAGTTCGTTCGGCTCCGGCAATTTGCCGCAGAGCAACAACATGGCCGCCGGGCTCGAGACGTCGTTCGGTCTTCCCACCTGGGTGAGCGGCCTGGTGCTCGCGGGCCTCCTGGGGCTGGTCATTGTCGGCGGCATTCGCCGTATCGCGCTGGTTGCCGCGGCCATCGTGCCGGTCATGGGCGTGCTGTACGCCATCGGCGCCATCGCCGTGGCCATTTCGAACCTGGAGCAGATCGGCCCGTCGTTTGCGGCCGTCTTCCGGGATGCATTCACCGGCTCAGCGGCGGCCGGCGGGTTCCTGGGGGCCACGTTCGCCTACGCCTTCAACCGGGGTGTCAACCGGGGTTTGTTTTCCAACGAGGCGGGGCAGGGGTCTGCCGCCGTCGCCCACGCCTCCGCTCGCACCGACGAGCCGGTTTCGGAAGGCATGGTTTCCTTGCTGGAACCTTTCATCGACACCCTGGTCATCTGCACCCTGACCGGCCTGGTGATCCTCTCGTCCGGGGTCTGGACGGAGAAATTCGAAACGGAGTTTGCCGACTTCGATACCGAATTCCTGGCCGGCGAATACACCGAAACCGACCCGGAACACGTAGGCGCGCTGTTCGCTCACCTGAACTTCGGAGATTCCGGGGGCAACAGCGTCGCTCCCTTTACGGGCGCCGTCACCGTAACCGGCGGTGTTGCCGATCTTGCCGGTGTCACCGTAATGCACAACCGCTCCATTGCCGAAGACATGCGGTTTACGAGGAACGGGGAACCGTTCACGGGTATCCTGAGGGTCGAAGACGGCCACCCGCTGGATTCCGACGTAACCATCCGGGGCCGGTCGCTGCTGCACTCGGTGCCGCTCACCGCCGAGGCGTTCAAGCGCAGCTTCTTCGGCGAGTTCGGCCAATACGCCGTGACTGTAGGACTGGTGCTGTTCGCGTTCTCCACCGCCATTGCCTGGTCCTACTACGGCGACCGGGCGATGACCTTTCTGTTCGGCACCCGATCCGTGATGCCCTACCGGGTCGTATACGTCATCGGGTTCTTCCTCGCCACCGTGGTGGACACCTCCCTCATCTGGCTGATTTCCGCAGTCACCCTGGCCCTCATGACCCTCCCGAACCTGGTCGGGCTGATGCTGATGCGCAAGGAAGTGAAGTCACTGACGAACGGCTACTGGGCCGACTTCAAGCGCCGATGATTTGTTATAGTGCCGCAGTACCAAGGGAGCCGGCGCGATGTCAATGAGAGTTACCTTCGACCTCGAATCCAAGGACCTGGACTATTTCCGCGCAGTCTTCCGGCGGGCGAGGGCTGCTGCCGAGAAGGCCGATGAAGCCGAGATCATCGGCAAGGCGCGGGCGGTGATCGAACAGGTCGGCAACGCCGAGACGCCCGCCTTCGTTCAGCACCGCATCGGCAAGCTCGCAAGCCTCATCGAAATGGTCGAAGATCCGGAGTGGGCGCTGGCGAGCCCGGAACGCAGCAACGTGCTGTCGGCGCTTTCCTACTTCGCCGAACCCCAGGACATCATTCCCGATTCCGTTCCGGTACTCGGTTACCTCGACGATGCCATCATGATCGAACTGGTCGTCAGGGAACTGCACCACGAGATTCAGGCATTCGCCGATTTCTGTCGTTACCGTGAGGAGGAGAAGGCCCGCAACCGCAACCCGAACGTTTCCCGCCAGGAGTTTCTCGACGTGAAGCGCCGCCATCTGCAGCAGCGCATGCGCCGTCGTCGGGGTGCTGCGGCAAAACGCCCCACCGGTGGCAGGCGTCCTCGTTTCCGCCTGTTCTGACTGCCCAGGCCGACAGCTTCACTCCGCAGCGCTGCCGGTCTGCATCGGCAAAGCGGGGTGAAACTTGGCCCCGAGATTGCCAATCCCAAATTTACGCCAAAGCCCAGGTTTGACGGTCAGACCAGGGCTTGGTGCGTCCCTGCGGCCGAGGAGGCAATTCCCAAGTTTCCGCGGCGCAACAGTTGCCGTTGCGGACCACCGGCGAACCAACGGCAATCCGACTGCGCCACTCGCAGGATTGCGGGTCGTTAGTAGATTGACTCCCAATACGGACTATCGGCAGTGTCCAGGCAGTCGTTGCGACCGTGCCTAAAGTAATCGTCGCTGTTCCAGTCGAGTGCACCTCCGACTAATGTGCCGTTCGACATTATGTCGAGGTTGTAGTCATTGGAGTGAGGCCCCGACCGGTTCGGGGCGCATGCTGGTACTGCTCCAAACAAGTGGATCAACTCGTGGACCGCGGTGCCGGCGACATGCTGGTAGTGGGGAGACTTAATCAAGGTCACTGTGGCGGCATTGTCGGCCAGCCCGGTATACGGTAATCGTCCATGGGTGCCGTCATAATCGAGGAAAAACGCATACACCTTGTCGGGGTCTATTGCATTGCCTTCGCGCGCTTTCAGGCCTTCTCGCATCTGATCCAAGGTCGGTGTGCCATCGTCGGGGATGGATAGAAAACTGACGTCTGGAAGACCATCATAGCTGTCGATACGCCACCGCATGCCTGCCACCTTGCGCAGCCAACGCTGCATCTCCTCCGCCAACAAGGGAAAGAAACCATACCGGTCGTGTTCGTCATCCCTACCGCCTTCCTGGACTACATACACGAAGTGGA
Source organism: Candidatus Azophilus sp. (assembly GCA_965221465.1). GTDB lineage: Bacteria > Pseudomonadota > Gammaproteobacteria > Pseudomonadales > Azotimanducaceae > Azophilus. The sequence goes on along the minus strand of OZ244892.1, from coordinate 1,366,275 downwards.
TTTGCTCCCCATCGAAGTCGTCCAGCCTATCGTAATAGGAGCGCACCGCAGATTTGATTCGAGAGCTGACTTGGACGATAGTCGAAGCGGTCTGTCCACCCAGCCTTGCCGTTACGGTCGCTTGTCCCTCTTCTCCTGCAACGGCGGTTACCGCCGGGCAGCAGCCAACTTCTGCGAACCGCCCCTCAGTTATGGTTACGACCGAAGGTGCCGATGACTGCCACTCGGCTTTTCCGTCTTGGAAGGATCCGCGCTTGAAGAGGCCAAGAGTCAGTTCGTCACCGGGTCGTGCCCGCACAGAGTCGACCTCGCCGTAGCGATAGTCGTTGGCAGCGTCGCCTCGAATGTACTCCAAAATTACCCGAAGGCGTTCAATTTCTGGTTCTGGCTCCAGCCTCGGTATGGCCCGCTCGAAGTTGGAGAATTCGGCGGAGTCGGGATCAATCTGCACACCGCCGCCGTGTTCCCGCAACCCTTGGATCTTGTCCAAGACTACTTGTGCGCCATCGCCGGAATGAGCTATAAGCTGAACTAGGGCGTCGCGGTTTGCGGCTAGGTGCCGAGGATTCGATTTCGGCAGAAACACCAAACGTGTGCGTCCTGCTTCGCCTTCCTTGGCATGGCAACTAACACACTTGTTTTGCACCGATGCCGACAGCAGCTTTTCAAATGCCGCGGTCGGAGTTTCCGTCGTGTCCGCCCCCCGATCGGGCGCTGTGGATAGGTTTGTAAGGTGGCCTGTCGGACTCGACAACAGGCTCATGGCCAATATCGAGCCGCTGGTCTCAAGGATGAGCCTCCATTTGCCGCTTCCGTCGCCGATGGATCCCGTTAGCCCACTGACGCCACCCGCCTCAAGGTCTGCGGACCAGTAGGTCAACGCGGCCCCCGCCGGAATCTCCGCTGTTGCACCCCCACCGGGAATCCGGCCGTCATCGTCTACGCCCGTTATGGAAACCGACGTCGCAGATTCCGAATCTAGGTTGATGAGCCGTAGCAAGCTGCGCTGGTTCGAATTGCTTCCGGGATTAAACGTCGCGATTCGGTGGCGTCCGTTCGCAACGGGCACCGTGTCATGCATCGCGGTCAGGAAGCCTTCTGTCGTTCGTACGAAGGACAGCACCTCGATGTCAAGACGGCTCTTCAATTCGAGCCGCCAGTTTCCGGTGCCGAGTCCAGACCAGCCAGTCAAACCCTTTTCGGCGTTTCCGTCTTCCAGGTCTGTCGAGTTAAATTGTGCGGTGGCATTAGCCCCTATAGCTAAGGTCACAACCGGTGCAGCCTTGCCCTCGTCGTCGATCGCCTGGATGGCTACCTCGCCTGCTCTGGCCGAGTGGTTGACTACGCGGACGAATCCCTGACGTCCGTGGTCCAACCAGTCCGAAGCAGGAAGGAGAAGCGGGACAAGTTCGTCAGCGGCAGCGCTGATGGCCGCAATGCTGATGATTGCGGCTAGCACGTTGGTCTTCAAGAGACGTAGAACAACGGTTCCGGCGACTCCACGGACTATCGAGTAGCGACCTAGGCGGGAACGCCTACGAAATAGTTGGCCAACGCCGATGACCAATGCACCGCGCACAAGCCTGCGCTCAACCCGATACGGAGCCTTGGCCTTCGATTCCTTTATTGGGCACATGCGGCCACCTCGTTTGGTTGGTTCGATGTACTTGTTGCTTTCGAGTTTGAGCCCATTCTAATCAAAAGGAATAAGAATTCCCGTAATGAGCACGTCGGCGTGCCTGCGCCTTGTTGCGCCGAGTCAAACGGAACTTCACGCGCCAATTTTTAAGATAGTGTAATCGTTTAAGCGATTTAGCGTTATTCGACCCGGACGCTTACCTGGAACACTTTCACGGGATCGATGTCGAGCAGTTGGAAAGCGCGGCGCTGTAGCGGAGTCGGCTGGGTGGCCACGGCGAAGCGGTTCTCGGGATTGTGCGGGAGATGCAAGGTGTTCAGCGTCAGGTTAGCCAGGTCTTCCGTCAGCGCGAGGACAGGATCGAGGCGCACATCTTCGTGGCGTTCATCGCCTACTGTTTGCAGGTGACGCTGACAAACCTGGCAAAAACCCTGTGCCCCGGGACTGACGCCGCGGGCCATCCTGGACACATTCGCGACCATACAAGTGGTCGATGTAAATCTGCCGGCCACCGATGGGCGGCACCTGACCTTGCCACGCTACACGCAACCCACGGCGGATCACCAACTGCTACTGGATCAGCTCAAATTGCGTTTGTCGGAGCAGCCGTTACCGAGAATCTCGGTCTAGACGAATCTCCGACGCTCTTCCCCAACGTCACCTTGTAGTGCCGCCTTTGGCTCCTGTGAACCACAAATCAATGAGTTACGAGCGATTTGGCGCTGAGTTGCGGAAGTTGGGATAGGAATGGATCAGTAAGCGAATGTTCAAGTCGCTCCCTTGAATTTCCCGTAGATGGCCGGAGAGAAGACGCGAGCCGAAATCACCTCTCGGACTGGAATCGCTATTCGAAAGTCCTCCAAGTCAACGGCTTCCTCGGATTTGACCAGTTTCGCAAAAACGGGGCCGTAGTTGACGGTGATCTGTAGATCTCGCGTTTTCTCATCGCGGTAACCGCTCGCTATTGGCAACATGGCGATATCACCGCTGTCCCTGACGCCGAAGGTGCCTTTCATCGGGGTGCCTATGTAGCACTTCCCTTCCTTTAGCGACACCTCAACCAATTTGTTCTGGTCAAGGGCTTGGTCAATTACCAATCCGATCACATCACCATCCTCTTCAGCAGCTTTTCGGCGGCTCTTGTGGCGGTCCCAGTAAGGGACTTGATTCAGCATCATCGGTGCGAGCCAACCCACGACAGCGCTTAGGACAGCGGTGCCGGAGTATTCGAGGGGAAGCAGCGTCTGCCAAGCAGAGATCACGGGGGGCCACGCAATATCCGTTGCGAGTGCCAGCAAGCGAGCAACCACGAATAAGGCAACACCCACGCCAGCAGCTTGGAATACAACGTGATAACCGCTCAACTGCGCGATCCGAAATCGCGTGAGGTTGAACCGAATCAGAAATAGGTAGCCCCCGAGTGCGGGAACCAACAGTAGGCCCAAGCCCATACGGTTTTGCCGTTATTTCGAAGGGCTACTTTGTTGTTCAGGTGGGTGGTCCGTGGCAAGTTGGACCATTTCCTCTAGTCGTGCACGGAACGCTTTGCTGCGCAGAAGATCCCCACCCTTGACATACAGCCTTCCTCGACGGTCGATTCGCACTTCGGCCGTTTCGGTTAGTTGATCGTTGCCTGCTGATGCGTCATTTTCGTTCACTATGAGAGATCCTAGCCAACGTGTGCGGTTACCTTTGCAGATTGCTGGATGCTCTGTCAACGAATCGATTGCGGACTGCCGGAGGCACGGCCAACAATTCCATCTGTACTTGTGTCGAAGTTGGGACGCCACGATTGCTCGCATTGCGCATGGAGCGAGGTTTTAGACAGAAAATCTCACCAGAAACCGGAATGCTCACCAGAAACCGGAATGGGACCTGCATTCGTTGGACGATGCGAGCACTTGTTGTGCGCACGACTCCGACCATCGAACCAAGATGCCAGCGTCGGCGGCGTTGAAGAGTTTACGCGGTTTGTCGGCTGGATTCGCGAACGCTGGTCCCAGGTTCCCCTGGTGGTGCGGGGAGATTCCGGGTGTCGTCGGGAATCGATCTACGGCGTCAGGCTCAGACAGGGTTCGCAGATTGCGTAGGTGTTTTTCGGATCGTTGAGCGATTCCGCCAACTCCCAGGCCTCGCGCACGACGGCGGAGATCCGGCCGGGTGGCGTGGATTCCGCGGAGTCGAGCAATTGCTGAATCAGCGCGTCCCGCGGCGAGAGTGGCGTGGCGAATCGCTTGATGCCGTATTCGTCCAGGTCCGCGAGCTCCGCAGCCGCCTGCACCGCATCCGACAGGCCGCCCAACGCATCGACCAGACCGAGTTCCTGTGCCCGGGAGCCGAGCCAGACGCGACCTCGAGCCACCTCGTCAACCTCGCTCGGGGTCATGTCCCGGCCGCGCGCCACCAGGTTCAGGAACTGCCGATAGCCGTGTTCGATGTTGACCTGCATGACGCGCTTGACCGGCTCGCTCGGCGTACGCAGAGGATCGAGTGCGCCGGACCAGGGCGTGCTGCCCACACCGTCGGTGTGCACGCCGACGGTCGCAAGGGAATCCTCGAGATCGAAGAGAAGCGAGAATATGCCGATGGAGCCGGTGATGGTCGTGGGATGCGCGACGATCCGGTCGGCCGTGGACGAAATCCAGTAGCCACCGGAGGCAGCCACGCTGCCCATGGAGGCGACCACCGGTTTGCCGGCCAACTGCACCAGTTCGAGTTCCTGGCGAATCAGTTCCGAGGCAAAGGCGCTGCCTCCGGGCGAGTCTACCCGCAGCACCAGCGCCCGCACCGCGTCGTCCTCGCGCGCCTGCCGGATGAGTTCGACCAGATTGTCCGCAGAGGCTGCGCGGCGGTCTTCTCCCATCTGAATGACCCCGCGCGCAAAAACCAGGCCCACGTTGCCCGGCTCTGCGAACTGCGGCCCGAGCGTCTGGAGATAAGCCCGGTAGCCGATGCCGTTGAAGTTGTTGTCCTGGCCCCATCCGACCGTCTCCGCAACGTGCGAGCGCATCTGGTCGGGAGACATCAACTCGTCGACGAGCCCCGACTCGAGCGCAGCGCGGGCGGTATCGCCATCGGTCTCTTCGAGGGCTTTGTCGAACGCCCCGGTGAACCGGTCGAACATCGGTGCGTCCAGTTCCCGGTTGTCGAGAATACGCTCACGGTAGGATGCCCACAGCCCATCCACGAGTTCCTGGTTCGCTTCCCTGGCCGCTCCGGACATGTCGTCGCGAACGAACGGTTCCATGGCGGACTTGTAGTCGCCCACTCGGAAGACGTGTACGCCGAGTTTCAGTTTGTCCAGCAGGCTTCTGAAATAGGATCGATAGGTGCCGTATCCCGGCAGAAACAGGAACCCGTCCGGATGCATGTAAACCGCGTCCGCGTGGCTCGCAATCGCGTACTGCGACTGCGTGTAGCCGTCGCCGATGGCCACGGTGGGCTTGCCCGTCTGCTTGAAGCGGGCAAGGGCGCCACCGACCGTCTCGGCGTGCGCGGCGGATGCGTAGGCGAGCTTGTCGAGGTCGATCACGATCATCTCGATGCGGCTGTCCTCGGCAGCGAGATCGATGGCGCGCACCAGGTCGTGAACGTCGACCTCGGCGATGCCGTCGGCTGCCCAGAACTCCCGGAACGGATCCCGGGGCACCGTCTCCTCGACCACCACGCCTTCGGGATTGAGCACCAGGGCGCTGCCGTCCGGTACGCCCGGCGTGTCGAACGAGTCCACAATCGCAATCAGCACCAGCAGCAACAGAACGAAGAACAGCGTGTTCAAAACGAAGTTGCGGACACGGGTAAGAAACGAGCCCAGGCGACTCAATCTGCTTGGTTTATTCATGGAACCGACTTCCTGTCCCACAGGTTTCGAGCGAATCGGCGCAACCGCGGGGATTGAAACGGGGCGCCGTCGGCGGGTATTGCCCACCTGGTCTGCAGAAGGGGTAACGCACCGGCAGGCTTTGTCGGGCGCGCCCTCCATCGGCGAGCATACCACGGCGCCGCTGTGGATTCGTCCAGCCGGAGAACCGGATGCAGCAAGCAGCCGGTTTGTATCGAACCGGCGAGGCAGGCGTCGAAGCAACCGGCCGCGAGGGAAGCACACTGTTTTTCGGCATCCGGCGTCCCGACAGTCCCAAAAGTACCGAACCGGTACACCCGCTTGAGCGCGAGAGCCGCCTGTGATGAAGTTCGCCCGTGGTTTCCCTGGCGATTCAATCGCGATCTTCGTGACAAGTCCCGGCCCGCATATCTCGCCGACTTTCGTTGCGAGTACATTGGCGTCCGCAGCAGGACGTTGGCGAGATATGCGGGCCGGCTGCGTACCCACAGTCGCGGACGGGCAGCCTGCGCCGCCGGAGAACCGGCCTTGACGCAACCGTTGTGGCAATGGGCCGAACTCTGCCGTGCCCTTGGACTGCCTGCGGAGAGCGGGCCGGACATCACCGGCGTTGCCATCGATTCCCGCATCGCGCGCCCCGGCGATCTGTTTGTCGCTCTTCCCGGCGACCCGGGCCCGAGATTCAACGCCAGCAGCCGCTCTGCGCGCGACGGCCACGACTACGTCGCCGATGCGGCCGGCAACGGTGCGGCGGGTGCCCTCGTGCATCGCCATGTCGCCGCAGAACTGCCCTTGTTGCGCACGGGGGATACGCTCGACGGGCTCTGGGCCATCGGTCGCGCCCGGCGGGCCGTGCTGACCGCCGAGGTCGTGGCAGTGACCGGCAGCAGCGGCAAGACCACGGCCAAGACGCTGTTACGGACGGCCCTGGATGCCTTCGCCACCGGCGGCAGCCTGAACAATCACCTCGGCGTTCCCTTGTCGCTGGCGATGACGCCACGGAATGCGGCCACGGCCGTGTTCGAGATCGGCACCAATCATCCCGGCGAGATTGCTCCGCTGTCCGAGCTGGTGCGCCCGTCGGTCGCCGTGGTGCTGAACGTTCATCCCGCCCATGCCGAGTTCTTCGCGGATGCCGATGAGCTTCGCCGGGAAAAACTGAGCATTCATGAAGGGTTACAGGATGGAGGTCACCTTGTCGTCGAAGAATCCATAACCCTTGGCGGATTGCCGGCAGGCTTGCGCACGCTGACCTTCGGAACCGGCGCGGATTGCCGGGTTCGTTTGCTGGGCGAGCACAACGGGCGCGCCGAGTATCGGCTCGGTGGCCGCACGCTGAGCGCCCGGGTTCCCGGCGGTGGGCCGCATCGCGCCCGCCTGGTAGCCGCCGTTCTGGGTGTTCTTGCCGCTCTCGGTCGCGACCCGGAACCGGCGCTGAACCTGCCGGAATCCCTCGTTCCGACGGGACGCGGCGATATTTCCGTGGCCGGCGGCGTCACCATCGTGGACGACAGCTACAACGCCAATCCCGAGAGCATGAAGGCTGCACTGGAGCAGCTTGGCGGCGGGCCGGGGCCCAGGGTGGCCGTGCTCGGTGAGATGCTGGAACTGGGCGACGACGGGCCCGCCTTTCACGCGGCGCTGGCGCCCTTGTGCGAGCCGCTGGACCGTGTCGTCCTGGTAGGAGAGGGGATGCGGCCCTTGTGCGACCGCCTGAAACCGCAGCAACAGTGGGCGTGGCGGGAGCGGGCCGACGATACACTGCTCGAGATGCTGGTCGACGGGTTGCAGAGCGGAGACCGGGTGCTGGTAAAGGGCTCGAACCGGGTTTTCTGGGCAAACCGGTTCGTGGCCAGGCTCCGCGAAGCGCTGCAGACCGGGCATCGTTCCTGACGCACGGCTTCGGCGGAGATTGAATTTCATTGCAGTCGTGCCGTGCGATTCGCGTTTTCGTCGGTGATTTCCGCGGCGCCCGGGTCGACCAGGCGGTCTCGCCCTGAGAGCCGCCAACAGGCATACTGTTGCCGTCGTATCGAGCAGCGGGAACCGCATTGATTGTCGATGCCCTGGGCCGCCGATTCCGCAATCTGCGCATCAGCCTGACAGCGGCGTGCAACTACGCCTGCACCTATTGCGTGCCCGACGGCAAACGCCTGCAGGCCGCGCGACAGGAACTCGATGCCGAAGAGTTGCTCTATGCAACGGAGTTGCTGATCGAGGCCGCAGGCATCGAGAAGGTGCGCATCACCGGCGGCGAACCGCTGCTTTCGCCAAAATTCGACGTGCTGCTGCCCGCCATCGTGCGTCTGCCCCTCGCCGACGTCTCCCTGACCACCAACGGGCAACTGCTGCCCCGCAAGGCCGCGATCATCCTGAATGCGGGCGTGCGCCGCATCAACGTGAGCCTCGATACCCTGGATGCCGACGCTTTCCCACGCATTGCGCGGTCCGGCGACCTCGCCACCGTGCTGCTCGGCATCGAGCAGATGCTTGCGGCGGGAATCCGGATCAAGGTCAACATGGTGCCGATGCGCACGAAGAACGCCGATCAGGTGTTGCCCATGCTCGACTACTGCTTCGAGCGCGGCATCGAACTCCGCTTCATCGAACTGATGAACATGGGGCACCTGCGTTCGAGCAACCAGTACATTCAGGATTTCTACGGCATGGAGGAAATCCTCGAAACCATTGGCCGGCGCTACGAGTTTTCCCGCACAGATGCTCCCCACGACTCCACGGCGGTTCGTTTCGAAGTGCCGGATCGCGGCGTCTTCGGCATCATCGCCAACGAAAGCGAACCCTTCTGCAGTTCATGCACGCGCCTGCGGCTCTCTTCCAACGGGCGACTCTACGGTTGCCTGTCCAACACCCGGTCGCACGATGTCCGCGACGTTCTGGAACTGCCGAGGCACCAGGCGCTGTCCCGCATGCGGCACCTGCTGGGGCTTGCCCTGGCCGACAAGCAAACGCTGCACTTCCGTGGCGAAACCACCGTCATGAAATTCATCGGCGGGTAGTTGGCCGACCCGGAACACCTCTTCGAGACCCTCGAGTCGCTGCATGCCGGCCGGCGCCTGCCGCCGGTCGAACGCTGGAACCCGCCCCGAGAGGGGCGGATCGACATCCGCATTCTCCGGGACGGAACCTGGTTGCACGAGGGCAGGCCATTCACCCGCATGGCGCTGGTGCGCCTCTTTGCCACGGTCCTGCGCCGCGACGGAGAGCGATACTTCCTGGTCACGCCCGAGGAGAAACTGGCCATCGAGGTGGAAGACGCGCCGTTGCTGGCCGTCGACTTCGTTTCCCGGGGCGGGGAGGGCGACCGCGAGATCGGCTTTCGTACGGCAACCGACGATGTGGTATTCGCCGGGCCGGAACACCCGGTCTGGATCGAGGAGCAGCCATCCGGGCCGAGGCCCTATGTCCATGTGCGCGCCGGGCTGCATGCCCTGATCGCGCGCCCGGTCTACTACCCGCTCATGGATCTGGCGGAAGAGTCCGGCGGCCGGCTCTGGCTTCGTTCGGGAGGAGAGCGCTTCGACCTCGGCTCGGCCTCTTGAACCGGGCACGACCTACATGTTGGGATAGTTCGGGCCGCCCGCACCCTCGGGGACCACCCAGGTTATGTTCTGCGCCGGGTCCTTGATGTCGCAGGTCTTGCAATGCACGCAGTTCTGGGCGTTGATCTGAAAACGCGCCTCGCCGTTCTCCCGGAGCACCTCGTAGACGCCGGCGGGGCAATAGCGCTGAGCCGGTTCGTCGAACTCCGGAAGATTCCTCGATACGGGGATGTCGGGGTCGGCCAACTGCAGGTGGCAGGGCTGATCCTCTTCATGGTTGGTGTTCGAGAGAAACACCGACGAGAGCTTGTCGAACGAAATCCTGCCGTCGGGCTTGGGGTAGTCGATGACGGGGCTCGTTGCCGCCGGTTTCAGCGTGGCGTGGTCCGGCACCGGGTCCTTCAGCGTGTAGGGAAGCCCCCCGAACCAGCTCTCCACCAGCGCATGAGCGGAGCCCAGTACCATGCCGAACTTGTGCCAGCCCGGCCCGGCGTTTCGGCTTCTGTGCAGTTCGTCGCGCAGCCAGGACGTCTCGAAACGGTCGGCGAAGCCGTTGGCTTCCCGGGCGCCGCCGTCCTCCTTCGACAGTTCCTCGGCAATGGCTTCCGCCGCCAGCATGCCGGACTTCATGGCGGTGTGGGTTCCCTTCACCTTCAGCGCATTGAGGAAACCCGCATCGTCGCCCACCAGCACGCCGCCGGGAAACGTGAGCCGGGGTAACGCCTGGATGCCTCCCTTGACGATCGCTCGGGCGCCGTAGGCGACGCGCCGCCCGCCTTCGAGCGTCTCGGCGATCAGCGGATGGTGCTTCCAGCGCTGGAATTCATCGAACGGGCTCAGGTGCGGATTGCGGTAGGACAGGTCGACGATCAGCCCCAGCGCCACCTGGTCGTTCTCGAGGTGATACAGAAAAGAACCGCCCGTCGCCCGCCCGAGCGGCCAGCCCAGGGTGTGAACGACCTTGCCCGGCTTGTGCCGTTCGGGCGCCACGTCCCACAATTCCTTCAGGCCGATGGCGTAGTGCTGGGTGCCCCGGCCGTCGTCGAGCCCGAACTGGGCGATGAGTTGCTTGCCGAGGTGGCCGCGGCATCCTTCTGCGAAAACCGTGTGCCGGGCGCGCAGTTCGTATCCCGGGGTATAGGACCCTTTGCGCTCGCCTGCGGCATCCACGCCCATGTCGCCCGTGGCGACACCCGCGACCGCTCCATCGTCGTCGAAGAGCACTTCCGCCGCGGCAAACCCCGGAAACACGTTGACGCCCATGCCCTCGGCCTGTTCGCCCAGCCAGCGGCAGACGTTGCCCAGGCTGACGGCGAAGTTGCCGTCGTTGTGAATGTCCCTGGCGATGAAAAGCGGAGGAACCCGGATGCGCGACTTGCCGTTGACCAGATAGTACGCCAGGTCTTCGGTCACCGGATTGTCGAGCGGTGCGCCGAGGTCCCGCCAGTTCGGGAACAACTCGTTCAGGGCGGTGGGCTCGAAGATGTTGCCGGAGAGAATGTGTGCGCCGATCTCGGAGCCCTTTTCCACGAGGCAGACCGAGAATTCCCGCCCGGCAGCCTCGCCGAGCTGCATCAATCGGCACGCCGCCGCGAGCCCGGCCGGCCCGCCGCCGACGATGACGACGTCGAATTCCATGGACTCCCGTTCCATCGGCGGTGCTCCAGCCTCGCTAAACGTCGGAGTATAACCGAAGGCCCCCGCGCTTCCGGGGCCGGCGGCTGCGGAAACGGCTTGCGCGTTTCGCGCACGGTAACGGTCGGAAGTCGGCGATTCCGCCGGCCTCGCTCCATTCGTAAAGGTAGACGAGCCCTTCCCCAACCGGCGCTGCCAGGCCCCCTCGGGAGGACCCCCTGCCTTGACCTGCCGCAGGCGCCCGGGGAGAATACGCGCCCCTGATTCGGGGGCTGCGCACGAGCCGTTTCGCGGTTCGTCGTCTCAACGCAACGAAGCAAATTGCTGGCTTGGGGTCTGCATGAAGGTATTGGTACCGGTAAAGCGGGTTGTCGACGCGAACGTCAAGGTGCGCGTCAAGCCCGACAGGACGGGCATCGATCTGGCCAACGTGAAGATGGCCGTCAACCCATTCTGCGAAATCGCCATCGAAGAGGCAGTGCGTCTCAAGGAAGCGGGCGCCGCCACCGAAGTGGTCGCGGTTGCGGTCGGAGGCGGAAATTGCCAGGAACAACTGCGCACCTGCCTCGCGCTCGGTGCCGACCGGGCCGTGCTGATCGAGACCGATCTGGAGGTGCAGCCCCTGGGTGTGGCCAAGGCGCTCGAGGCACTGCAAGAGCGGGAAGGCGCCGACATCGTGCTGTTCGGCAAGCAGAGCATCGATGGCGACAACAGCCAGACCGGCCCCATGTTTGCGGCGCTCACCGGCATGCCCCAGGCCACCTTCGCCTCGGAGGTCAAGGTCGCAGACGGCACCCTCGAGGTCACCCGGGAGGTGGACGGCGGCCTGCAGACCGTTTCCATCTCGCTGCCGGCGGTAATCACCACCGACCTGCGCCTGAACGAACCCCGTTACGCATCGCTGCCAAACATAATGAAAGCGAAGCGCAAGCCCATGGACACCCTGACGCCGGAGGAACTCGGTGTGGACATGGCCCCCCGGCTCGAGATCCTGTCCGTCGACCCGCCGGAAGAGCGACAGGCAGGCATCAAGGTCGAAGACGTCGAAGAACTGGTCGACAAGCTCAGAAACGAAGCGAAGGTGATCTCATGACCACGCTGGTCGTAGCGGAACACGACAATCGATCGCTCAAACCCGTCACCCTCGTGGTTGCGGCGGCGGCCGATGCCATCGGCAATGGGTTCGACGTGCTGGTCGCGGGCAGCGGCTGCGGGGCGGTGGCTGAAGAAGCGGCCGCCATTGCCGGCGCCGGCCGGGTGCTGCTGGCCGACGACACCGCCTACGAACACCAGCTTGCCGAGAACATCGCTCCCCTGGTCGCGGATGTCGGAGGGTCCTACAGCCATATCCTCGCGGCCCACACCACCACCGGCAAGAACTTCCTGCCCCGGGTGGCGGCCGCACTCGATGTGGCCCAGATCTCGGATATCGTCGGCGTGGTCGACGAGGACACGTTCAAGCGGCCGATCTATGCGGGCAATGCCATTGCCACGGTCAAGTCCAGTGACGCCGTCAAGGTGGTCAGCGTCCGCGGCACAGCCTACGATCCGGTGCCCGGGGAGGGCGGAGTTGCTGCTGTCGAATCCCTGGACGGCGCTCACGATGCCGGCCTTTCCAGTTTCGTCGGGGAGGAACTGGCGAAATCCGAACGGCCGGAACTGACCGCTGCCGGTATCATCGTTTCCGGTGGCCGCGGCATGGGCAGCGGCGAGAACTTTGCGCTTCTCGACGGCATTGCCGACAAGCTCGGCGCCGCCATCGGCGCTTCCCGCGCCGCGGTCGATGCGGGTTTCGTTCCCAACGACATGCAGGTCGGGCAGACCGGCAAGATCGTCGCCCCGGAACTCTATATCGCAGTCGGCATTTCCGGCGCCATCCAGCATCTGGCGGGCATGAAGGATTCGAAGACCATCGTCGCCATCAACAAGGACGAAGACGCGCCCATCTTTCAGGTGGCCGACTACGGCCTGGTGGCAGACCTGTTCAAGGCACTACCGGAACTGGAAGCCCTGCTCTAGCACGGACTGTCTCACCAGCTTTCGTCGCGAGCGCATCGGCGTCCGCAGCAGGAAGCTGGTGAGACATGCAGGCTACCCCCCATGTCCGAAGTGGCCGGGTCGCCGGTCTACCCATAACGCCGGGTTTCCGGCAGGCGCTTCAACCCGCGCGCGGTGTCCGTTTGGCCGTGAACCAGGTGACCGGCTGAGCGTGATTGTGGACGTCGCGGGCGACATCGAGCACCAGCGCAAACAGCGCCATCCTGAGGATCACGCCGTTGTCGGTCTGCCGGAAGATCGCCAGGTTGGGGTTTTCGTCCAGGTCCTCGTCCAGTTCCTGGGCCGAGCTGCGCGAGTCTCGGGGCAGCGGATGCATGATGACGGTATTGGGTTTGCAGTGCTGCGTGTAGATGGCCTGGTTCAACCGGAACAGGCCCCGGTAACGGTCTGCTTCCTCCTGGTTCGGAAAGCGCTCTTCCTGGGTGCGGGTGACGTAGAGAATGTCGACGTTTCGTATGCCGGCCTCGAGTCGATGAAACAAACGCACGCGATGGCCCCTGGCGGTCAGTTCCGCGGCGATGTCTGCCGGAATCTCCAGCTCGGGCGGCGATACGAGGTGGTAGGAAATGTTGTCGTACTGACCGAGCAACTTGCAGAGCGAATGGACCGCGCGACCGTATTTCAGGTCGCCGATCAGTGCGATGCGCAAGCCGTCGATGCCTGCGCCGCGCCCGGCGATTTCCTGCTTGATCGTGTAGAGGTCGAGCAGCGCCTGGCTGGGGTGCTCGTTGGGCCCGTCTCCGGCGTTGATGACCGGCACGCGGCTTGCCGCCGCGAACTCCGCCACGGAACCCGCCTCCGGGTGGCGCATGACGATGACATCGCTGTAGCCTGAAAGTACGCGAGCCGTATCGGGCAGGGACTCGCCCTTGGCCAGCGACGAAGACGCGACCTCGGTGGTTTCCCGCACCTCGCCGCCGAGCAGATTGAACGCCGAACCGAAGGAGATGCGCGTGCGCGTCGAGGGCTCGAAGAACATGTTGGAGAGAATGGCCCCCTGCAGCACACGGGTGGCGCGCGTGCGCGTCGCGTATGGCCGCAGATCGTCCGCAACCGCGAAGATCCGCTCGATATCGCCACGCTCGAACTGATTCACGGACAGGACATGTGCGCCGACGAACTGCAAACTGACTCCCGGATTTAGTGTCGGCCGGCAAGCATACGTCAAGGTCGGCAGGGAGCAACAGTGTCCTGCGTCACAATGGCGTCTGCCCGGGTCGGTTTGCACCCGGAAGCCCGCATCCGTCACCGATTTCCTGCTGCGGATGCCGATGCACTCGCGTAAGCGCGGCCGCCCTTGCACGGCGCCTTTTGCTTCAGCGACGAAACTTCTGCTTCAGCGACGAAACTTCTGCTTCAGCGACGAAACTTCTGCTTCAGCGACGAAACGCCTGCTTCAGCGACGAAACGCTGCTTCAGCGACGAAACGCCTGCTTCAGCGACGAAACGTCGACACCCTCACGACGAAAGCTGGTGACGGATGCGGGCCGGCAAGGCAGCGTGCTGCTGACACGGCACGCCGGATACCCGGGATTGGCGTATCATTGCGGGCTGGAAACCGCCGGCAGGTTCCGGCCCGCCGATATGGAGGTTTGCGCAGGTTCCGAATGAGCGACCTGGCCCAGGAGAGCTTCGAGGATACCCCGGACGCCGTTCTGGAAGAGGCGCCGCGCCTGCCGTTCGCGTTTGCGCGGCGGTTCGGCGTCGTGATTACCGATGCGGATCTGGGCCCGGGGCGGCTCGAACTGGTGAGTAACGGCCATCCGACGCTCACCGTGCTGGCGGAAGTCAAGCGCCACACCCGTCGGCTGCTGCTGTTGCGTATCGTCGGAGAAGACGAGTTCGAGCAGGTATTGACCGCCGCCTACGCCCGGGATGCTTCCGGGGCCAGGCAGATGGTCGAGGACATGGGAGACGAACTCGACCTGGCCAGCCTGGCAGACTCCGTGCCGGAAACGGAAGACCTCCTGGAGCAAAGCGACGATGCGCCCATCGTCCGGCTCATCAATGCCCTGCTGACCGAGGCCATCCGCGAGGATGCATCCGACATCCATATCGAGACGTTCGAGAAGAATCTGGTGGTGCGTTTCCGCATCGACGGCGTCATGCGCGAGATCGTGCGGCCGAAGCGGGAACTGGCGCCCCTTCTGGTGTCGCGCATCAAGGTCATGGCAAAACTCGACATCGCCGAGAAACGCATCCCCCAGGACGGCCGCATCGGCCTTCGCATCGGCGGCCGTGAAGTGGACGTGCGGGTGTCGACCATGCCGGCAAGCAACGGCGAACGGGTGGTGCTGCGGCTGCTCGACAAGCAGGCGGGACGCTTGACTCTGCCCAACCTGGGCATGTCCGACACGGACCTGACGCGCATCCGCGATGTCGTGCACCGCCCCCACGGTATCTTCCTGGTGACGGGTCCGACGGGTTCGGGCAAGACGACGACCCTGTATGCCTCCCTCGCGGAGTTGTCGACGCGCACCATCAACATCCTCACGGTGGAAGACCCCATCGAATACAACCTGGCCGGCATCGGCCAGACCCAGGTCAACACCAAGGCAGACATGACCTTCGCACGCGGCTTGCGCGCCATTCTCCGCCAGGACCCGGACGTGGTCATGGTTGGAGAAATCCGCGACCTCGAAACCGCGGAAATCGCCGTGCAGGCGAGCCTGACCGGCCACCTGGTGATGTCGACGCTGCATACCAATACCGCCGTCGGAGCCGTCACCAGGCTGATGGACATGGGGGTCGAGCCCTTCCTGCTGTCGTCGAGCCTTGTCGGCTGCCTGGCGCAACGGCTGGTGCGCGTGCTCTGTACCGATTGCCGCCGGCAGCGGTCTGCCTCGCAGGCCGAGCTGGATTTCCTGGCCGAGGGTTCGGCCATCGTTTTCGAGGCTCGGGGTTGCGAGGCATGCGGAAACAGCGGCTATCGCGGGCGAACCGGCATCTACGAACTGGTGGCGATCGACGACGCCATGCGCCAGTTCATTCACGACCGGACATCCGAGCATGAACTGGTGCGGCATGCCCGCCGTTCGTGCCCGAGCATCCGCGAAGACGGCAAAGCGAAGATTCTTGCCGGCGTAACGACCGTCCAGGAAGTACTGAGGGTCACGCTTGAAGATTGAACCGCATCGGAGTTGCGAATATGGCGGCATTCGAATACAGCGCCCTCGACGCGCGGGGCAAGCGCCGGAAAGGCGTCCTGGAAGCCGACAACGTTCGGCAGATTCGCCAGTTGCTTCGCGACCAGGGGCTGTTTCCCACCGGTGTGAGTCCTGCCGTGCAGGCCGGGCCCGCCTCCGGCAAGCAGCCGCTGTTCTCGTTCGCGCGGGGATTGGCGGGGTTGGACCGGGTGCTGGTCACCCGGCAACTCGCCACCCTGGTCGGCGCCGGCCTGCCGATCGAGGAAGCGCTGAACGCAGTGGCTCGCCAGTCCGAGAAGCAGCACGTGATCGCGCTGATCATGGGGGTGCGCAGCCGCGTGCTCGAAGGACGCTCGCTGGCATCGAGCCTCTCCGACTTTCCGTCGAGCTTCAATGCCCTGTACTGTTCCTCCGTGGCCGCCGGCGAACAGTCGGGCTTTCTCGACCGCGTGCTCGACAATCTGGCAGGCTACATCGAACGCCAGTTCGCGTCGCGGCGGGATGTCGAGACGGCGCTGATGTACCCGATCATCCTGTTCGCGCTTGCGGTGTTGATCGTCGGCGCGCTGATGGTGTACGTGGTGCCGGACATGGTCCGCGTTCTGGAAAACATGGGCCGCGAACTGCCGGCGATCACCCGTTTCCTTATCGGCGCTTCCGAACTGGCGCAGGCCTGGTGGTGGTTCGTGCTCGCCGGCGCCGGCGCCGGACTGTTCGGGCTGCGCCGTTTGCTTCGCCAGGAAACGGTACGCCTCGCCTGGGATCGTCAGAAACTGCATCTGCCCCTGGTGAAACGCATCGTTCGCAGCAGCAACGCCGCGCGTTACGCCAACACGCTCAGCATCCTGAACGGCAGCGGTGTCCCGCTGGTGGAAGCCATGCGCATCGCCAGCGAAGTGGTCGCCAACGCCTGGCTGCGCCGGCTGCTTGCCGAAGCGACACGCCGGGTCAGCGAGGGGGCGAGCCTGCGCATGGGGCTGGAGGCCGTCGGCTACTTTCCGCCGATGCTGCTGCACATGGTGGCGAGCGGCGAGTCCTCCGGGGAACTCGACGTCATGCTCGACCGGGTCGCCGCCTATCAGCAGGCCGAAGTGGAGCGAATCGTCACCACCCTGGTGAATCTGCTGCAACCGCTCATGCTGCTGTTGATGGGCGGGCTCGTGATGTTTATCGTCATGGCGGTGCTGTTGCCGATCCTGAACATGAATCAACTCCTGTAATGCCCGGAACCCAGCGAACCGAAGGAGCCCTGCAATGAAAGATACGTGCGTTATCTCCGGCCACCACCGCGGTGGACCGAGATCCCCCGCGCGCCGGACGAGTCGCCTTCACGACCGGGTCGCGTTCCGGCAAGCGGGGGGCTTCACGTTGATCGAAATCCTGGTGGTGGTGGTCATCATCGGCATTCTCGGCGCCGTCATCGTGCCCAACCTGCTGTCGCGTCCGGACCAGGCGCGCATCACCGCCGCACAGACCGACCTGCGCCAACTCGGCACCGCCCTCGACATGTACCGTCTGGACAATCATCAGTATCCCTCGACGGAACAGGGGCTCGACGCACTGGTGCAGCGGCCGTCGGGGTTTCCCGAGCCGAAGAACTGGAATCCGGACGGCTACATCAAGGTGTTGCCCACCGATCCCTGGGGCTCGCCATACGTCTACGAGCGCCGCAGCTCCGACTTCACGCTCTTCTCCCTGGGCGCCGATGGCGTCGAAGGCGGCGAAGGTCCGAATGCGGATGTCACACTGGAAGGGACCTGACCCGTATCCGTCCGCAACTTCCCCCTGCCGACGACCATGCGCTCTCCCGGCGTCGCCGTGTCACGACCGGTCACCGGCGGCTTCACGTTGCTCGAGTTGCTGGTGGTCATGGCGATCTTCCTCGTGCTGACCGGGACTGTCGTGCTCGGTTTTACCGGAGCAGACGAAGAGCAGGAATTGCGCGGGATGGCCGAGCGCGTCGGCGGACGCATCGAACTGGCCCGACAGTATGCCCTGCAGCGGAACCGGGAGTGGGGCGTCTTCGTGGAATCGGACGAGTACCGTTTCGCGGAACTGGATACCGTACAGGGAGAATGGATCGAACAGGCCTACCGCCCGTTCCTGGCGGACGGCCTGACGCCGCGCATCGCCTTTCGCGTCGAGATCGAGGGATTCGACCGCGAGCAGTTCGGCGTTTCCGAGGAGGCGCTCCCTGACATCATTCTCTTTTCGAGCGGCGAAGTAACGCCGTTCAGGTGGTACCTGGAACCGGCCTGGGATTCGCAGCCCTGGGTCGTCTCGAGCGACGGCCTGTCGGAATCCCGCATTCTTCGAGACGACGCGAGCGGCCCTGTCAGCCGGAGGCGTCAAGTCATGGGTATGGCCCGACCCGTTCGTGAATAGACTACCGCGGCCGTCGATAGCAGCAAAAGCACAGGGCCTGCTCCCGGCGCGTGCTCAACGTGCGGTCGAGCATGCCTGCGCGCGCCCTGTTCCGCACACCCGGTGCTTTTACGACTCGTGTCAGCCTCGCTACGTCCGTTCACGAACGGGTCGGGCTTCAGGATTCACACTGCTGGAGATGCTGATTGCCCTGGCGATCATCGCAGTGGTGGGTCTGACGGTATCCTCGGCGGTGGGCAACGTGGCGGCGCAGACCTATACGCTGGAACAGCGGCAGGTCGCCCACTGGGTGGCCGAAAACCACTTGGCGCGCGTGCGGCTCTCCCGCCTCGGCACGAACGATGCCTTGCCGACGGGCAGGGATACCGAGCGGGCGCGCATGTCCGGCCGGGACTGGGTCGTGGAACGGGAGATCACGGAAACCACCCATCCCTGGCTGCGCCGGGTGGAAGTGGAGGTCTACGAAGTGGTGGACGGCGATGAAATCGGCCCGCTCGACACCCTCGTCGGCTTCGTCGGGCGGCACTGATGGCACGGCACGGAGCCCACCGCGGTTTCACGCTGATGGAGATACTGGTGGCGCTCACCGTGTTCGCCTTCATCGGCCTGCTCTCCGCACGGTTGATGGAAGGCACCCTGACCAATCGGGAGGCAGTCAGCGAGCGTACGGAACGTCTCGTCGAAGTGCAGCGCGCCATGCTGGTGCTGAAGCGTGACATCATGCAGCTTGCCGACCGGCCGGTGCGCGACATCCTCGGCGACAGCAGGGGTTCGGTGCTGATCGGCAGCGACGGATTGATGGAGTTCTCACGGCTGGGGTGGCGCAATCCCCTGGGGCACCCCCGCGCCGAGGTGCAGCGGGTGACCTACGTGGTCGAGGACGGCAACCTCTACCGGGCCTGGTGGAGTGTGCTGGACCGTGCCCAGGACTCGGAACCCCGATTGCAGCGGCTGCTTGCCGATGTCGAGCAGATCGAATTCTTCGCCCTGGATGCATCTGGCCTGGAACACACGTACTGGCCGTTGCTGGCAGAGGATACCGTCCAATCCGACCGGCGCCTGGCCGCCATCGTGATGCGCCTGGACGCGGCGCCATTCGGCGTGGTCGAAAGGATATGGCCGGTACCGGGCGTCTGAATGTCGACAAGCGCGAATGTCCGGCGTGGGCCGGAGGCAAATTCCGCCGGTCAGGCCGGTGTGGCATTGATCAGCGTGCTGCTGATCGTGGCCGTACTGACCGCCGTCGTCTATCAGCTTCTCGGGCGACATGCGCTGAGCGTTGCCCAGAGCCGGAATACCCTGGGCGTCGACCAGGCGCTGGAGTACGCCCTGGGCGCGGAATCCCTTGCCCGGCAGGCCCTTTACCAGGACTTCTCGGAAACCGGGCCCGGCATCGATACGCTGGAGGAACCCTGGGCACAGGCCATTCCACCGTTCGAATTGGAGGACGAGGGCTTTCTCGAGATTCAGGCGCGCGACCTGAACCGGTGTTTCAACCTCAACGCGCTCGGCGACGACGAGGGCTACGAACAGCACATCAACCGTTTCAAGACGCTGCTCAACACGCTGGGGATTCCAGACTCTCTCGCCGATGCCGTGCGCGACTGGATAGACCCGGACGAAGCCGTACACGGGTTCGGAGCGGAGGACTCGGAGTACCTGATTCGCGACCCGCCGCATAGAACGCCAAACCGCCCGATGGCGCACATTTCCGAGTTGCGGCTGCTTGCAGGCGTGGAACCCGAGTACCTGGAAGTGCTGGCGCCGCACGTCTGCGTCCTGCCGTCGCAGGCGCTCGAGATCAACGTCAATACGGCGTCACCGCTGCTGTTCGCCGCCCTGGCGGTCGATCCGAACCCGGACCCTGGCGCCATGCAGGCCCTGGCGGAATCGGTTCGCGAGTACGACGATGTGGCAGCCTTCCTGGCCGATCATGCGGGTCTGGCCGACGCCGCTGCAGTGCTCCGCGTTGTCAGCACCTATTTCGAGGTTCAGACACGGGCTCAGGTGGGGGACAGCACCGCCATGTTAACATCGGTGCTGTACCGGCATCCGGAAACCGGCGCAATCAGCCTGGTTTCCCGCGATCTGGGCAAGGAATTCCGCTCCCGGTTCGAAGTGACCATCGACGACGCCTGACCCGTGCCCACCCTGTTCATCAGAGCGCTTTCCGCCCCCCGCCGCCTCGAAACCGGCCTGGAGTTCAGTTGCGAGTGGCTGATCGTGGACCAGACCGGCCGCAAGCTCGAATACGGCAGCGAAGCATTTGCCGGCCTCGCGGGCGAACCGGAACACTGGACGCCTTTCTGGCGAACCGGCGATTCCGGTGGCGAATCCGGGCTCGAGCCGACGGACGGCTCCGCATCCAACGAGGAATGGGCTCGCAATCCCGGCAACGTGGTCGTGCTGGCCCCCGGCGAGCACGTTCTGTCGGTGTCCTGCCAGGTGCCCGGCAGGAGCGTCGGCCAGATGCGGCGGGCACTGCCTTACGCGGTCGAGGAGTTCATCGCCGGCGAAATCGAGCGTACGCACCTGGCAAATGGGCCCATGCGGCGCGGGCAACCCGTTCACTGCGGCCTGATCGACGAAGGCATCCTCGAGGATTGGCTCGAGTGCCTTGCCGCGCTGGGCATCCGGCCCGGCCACCTGGTCTCGGAAGCAGAACTGCTGCCCGTCGAACCCGGTAGCGCCAGCGTCCTGATCGAAAACGGCCATGCCGTGCTGCGCACCCTGGACCAGGCCGCGACCATCGACAGGGGAAACCTGGTGCCGGTGCTGACGACCCTGGATCTCGACAAGCTGACAGTCATCGACGGCTCGCTCTCCGATATCGAAACCAGTCAACTGGACATGCCGATCGAACGGAACGATGCGGACGTCCTGCAGCGTGGCGGGGAGGGCGCCGTGCTCGCCTGGTTCGCGGAGATCTGGCGAGAGCGTCGGCGCGGCCTCAACCTGCTGCAGGGCAACTACGCGCCTGAAACCCCCGAGGATGCCGACAATGCAAGATGGCGGGGCGTTGCCGCACTGGGCGCGGCCTGGCTGCTGCTCGCTTTCCTCGGCATGACTGCGACGGGCATCTGGTCATCCATCCAGGCAGATGCGCTCGAAGGTGAAGCCCTGGTGCTGTATCGAAGCGTTTTTCCCGGTGACCGGACCGCAACGATACAGAACGTTCGAAGGCGCATGCAGGCGCGCCTCGGCGAGCGCCCGGCTGCTGCGGGCAAGCGGATGATCGGCTTTACCGGTGACCTGGCAGCCGTGATGGACGCATCGATGACACTGGTGGGCATGGATTACAACGAGGCGCGTGGCGATTTCGCCACCGAGATGTTCGTAAAGCGCTACGACGATGTGGACCGGGTGCGCGCCGCCCTGGAAGCCAGGGGTTTGCAGGCTGAAATTGCATCTGCGGAACAGGTGGAGCAGGGTGTGCGGGCGCGCCTGCGCTTGCGGGGAGGCTGAGTTGTTTGCAGATTTGCCGGAACGGCTGCGATTGTCCCCCGCCCTGTCGTGGTTCGCGGCCAAGGAACCGCGGGAAAGGCTCGTCTACGGGGCGCTGGCCGCGACGACGGCGGTCGTCCTGCTCTGGGCCGGTGCCTGGAAACCGATAGCCGACTGGCAATCCGAACAGACCAACCGCCACGTCAACGCCCAGGCGCTCCTCGAATGGATGCGGGACAACGAATCCCGGGTCCGGGCAAGCGTCGAGCAGGGCGCAGCGGAACCGAACCGCTCCATACTCCCCATCGTGACGCGGGCTGCCGAAGCCCAGGGTTTGAAGGTCGGACGGTTGCAGCCGGAAGCCGATGGGGCGGTCAGCGTCACGCTGCAGGGTCAGCCCTTCAACGATCTGATCGCCTGGATAGCGGCGCTGGAGAACGCCGAAGGCATTGCGGTGATTCGCGCATCCATCGATGCCGAGGAGGCGCCGGGCACCGTGAACGCCCAACTGCGCTTGCGGTAACTGCGGGGGGTCAGGCGACTTTCCGCAATCGACCGGTTTCGACCTCGTAGATGAATCCCGTGATCCGGTCTTTCACGGGAATGAAGGGGCACGCCTCGATACGGCGTTTGGACTGCCGCACACTCTGTTCCAGATCTGCGAACGCTTCCATGGAAAACGACGGGCGCAAACCGGTATCCGCCTCGATGTCATCCTTGAGCGCGTCGTCGCGGAAGGTCTGCATTCCACATCTGGTGTGATGCACGAGGACGATCTCCCGGGTACCGAGCAGGCGCTGTGAAATGACCAGCGAGCGCAGCACGTCGTCGGTGACGACGCCTCCGGCATTGCGTATCACGTGGGCATCGCCTTCGTCGAGGCCGAGCAATCGCCCGGTGTCCATCCTGGCGTCCATGCAGGCGACCACGGCGACCCTTCTGGCCGGGGGCGCGGGCAGATCGCCCTTGTCGAACGCCTGCGCGTATTGCGCATTGTTTTCGAGGCACAATTCAGCAAAGGTCTTTTCACTCATCCTGGTTTTCCTGTCCGTCTTGCCGAGAGGTTGTCCGAGATGCCTCCCGTGAGTCCGGGCTACCGGTGACCGGCCGCGGGGTGCGCGGCCCTTCGTTTCGTCCGTTTCTCGAGCAATCCGCGCGCGGTCTCGCGGGCCTGCTCGGACGTTTCGACCAGGCACGGGGTCGGTACCTTGCGCAGAACACCGAGGGTGTCGAGCACCTCGCGGACGGATTCGGGGATAGCCGCAATGACGTACTCGGTGTCCTCCTCCGTCGCAATCTCCAGCAACCGGTCCACGACCATGGCCGCGCTGTCGTCCAGACTGGTGGCCCCCGCGAAGTCGAAAATGACCACTTCGTGATCCTTGATGTCGGCACCGACCGTGGTGACCAGCTTGTGAGCCGAGGCCACGGTGAAGCGGCCCATTAGCCGGACGAGGCCGACGCGAGCGGAGTAGGGGTCTTCCCCGACGAGGTCCGGCCGGTCCGCGAGGAACGACTGGTCGAGCAGCGGCACCGAGACCACGCTGTCGAGTTCCAGGCCCTCGAGTTGCCTGGCGTGCGCCATGCCCGCAACGATCAGCCCGATCGCAACGGCGGTAATCAGGTCCACCAGGACGGTGAGCGCGAGAGTGGTCAGCATGACGACGAGGTGCTCGCGCTGGATGTGCCTGAAGCGCCTGAGCAGACGCCAGTCGATGATGTCCCACCCGATCTTCATCAATATGCCCGCGAGCACCGCATGCGGGATGGGTTCGACAAACCGACCGAGTCCGAGCAGCAGCGCCAGCACCAGCCCGGCAAAGATCGCGCTGGCAACCGGGGTGCGACCGCCGGCGCGGATGTTGGTCATGGTCAGGAGGGGCGACCCGGCGCCCGGCAGCCCGCCGAACAGCCCGGCGACCATGTTGCCGACGCCCTGGCCCACCAGTTCGCGATCGGGGTCGTGCCGGGTGCCGGTCAACGAATCGGCAACCAGCGAGATGAGCAGGCTGTCCACCGACCCCAGCAGGGCGAGGATGACAGCAGGTTCCAGAGCGTGCGCCAGGAATGCCGCTGTGGGCATTTCGAACTGCAGGGTCGGCAGCCCCATGGGTACCTGCCCGATGACCGGCGCATCGTTCAGCCACAGGATGCCCAGCAGCGTGCCCGCAATCAGCGCCACCAGCGGAGCGGGCAGTTGCCGGTTCAGGCGGCGGGGCCAGAGCACGCCCACCAGAAGCGTGAATGCCGCAACGGCAAAGGCGCTGTAGTTGACGTTGGCTGCCAGTTCGGGCCATGCGCCAATCGCACCCAGGGCGCCGCCAGCAGATGCGGGCATGCCGAAAAACGGCAGCGTCTGCATCAGAATGACGATGATGCCGATACCCGACATGAACCCGGAAACCACCACATGGGGGGTATAGGCGACGAACCGGCCGATGCGGGAGATGCCCAGAAGCACCTGCAGCAGCCCCCCCATGACCACCACGGTCAGAGCCTCGGCAAGGGTCGATGCGTAGTTGGTGACAATCACCGCCATGGCAATCGTCATTGGCGCGGTCGGGCCCGAAATCTGTGAGCGCGTACCGCCGAACATCGGGGCGAAGAAGCCGACCGCAACGGCGCCGTACAACCCGGCTGCGGCACCGAGCCCGGAAGCCACCCCGAAGGCGAGGGCAACGGGTAGTGCGACGACCGTGGCGGTGACGCCCCCGAACAGATCGCCCCGAAAAGCCTGAAGGCTGTAGCTCACTCGTTGCTTCGCGCTTGCCGCGCCTCCATCCGGAACAGCCATCGCTCCGGGGGCATCGGCCGGTCGGTGAGAGCGGCGAACGCTCGGCGGCGCTCGTCGGCTTGCTCGACCTTTACGGCCCGCCGTTCGTAGATTTCGTCGCCGACCTCGAGCCGAACGTTCGGATTGCGAGCCACATTCTTCGGCCAGCGCTTACTGGCGCAATCGTTGCAGGGCACGTAGAGGTTACCGTCGTGAATCCACGATGTCGTCGTCACCGAGTGCGGGATGCCGTACCAGGTCGCTGTCTCGACGAAGATCTGCAAACGCCCCTCGCTGCGGAAAGACCAGTCGGTGTCCTGCTCTATCGCGAGTTGCCCACCGAGACGCGTGCCCGGCCGGCGCTCATCCGGCTCAAAGGGCACGAACAGAGCCGCCACCCAGGCAGCCGCGACTACGGCAAAGAGTATCAGAACAGCTTTCTTCATTTGCGCTCCCGTAGGGAATCCGCCGGCAACTGTACCAACACGCCGGCCCTGTCGACCAGCGGGCGTGCCAGCAGTTTGTCCTTGTATTCCCCGGCCATGAAGCGTCCGATCGGGTTCGCCAAGGCCGACCCGCAAGCGATTCACCGATTCCCTGAACGCAATCGACATAACAGCTAAAATCGCCGCGACCCCATTTTGAAGGCCAATGGCATGAGACTCAACGTGAACGGCAAGGAACATCGGCTGAGCGGTGTCGACCCGGCGACGCCGCTGCTCTGGGTCTTGCGCGACGAACTCGGGCTGGTCGGCGCCAAGTTCGGCTGCGGTATCAGCCAGTGCGGCGCCTGCACGGTGCTCGTGGATGGAAATCCGGTGCGCTCCTGCTCCTATCCGGCCGCCGCCGCGGTGGAGGCGGAGGTGTCTACCATCGAGGGCCTGGCCGCGCCGGACGGGCGCCTGAATGCCGTGCAGCAGGCCTGGGTCGATCTCGATGTCGCTCAATGCGGCTACTGTCAGGCGGGCCAGATCATGGCAGCTGAAGCGTTGCTGCGCTCGAACCCGTCGCCGAGCGACGAGGAAATCGACCTGGCCATGGCCCCCAACCTCTGCCGCTGCGGCACCTATCTCCGAATTCGGCAGGCCATCAAGATAGCCGCAGCGAATCGCGGCAGGGGAGGGCAGTCATGAAATCATCGTTCGATTCCGTGGTCGACCTGCCTGTCGAGGTCGAAGAAGCGATGGGCATGACGGGAATGCCCCGAATCGCCAAGCTGGACCGGCGCCAGTTCCTGAAAGCCACCGGACTGATGGGTGGCGGGCTGATGCTGTCGTTTCTTGGGGGGCGAGCCGCCGCCAAGGGTGGAACGCTTCGACCCAATGGCTATCTGCGCATCGATTCCGGCGGCATCACCCTGTACGCCAAGAATCCTGAAATCGGGCAGGGCGTCAAGACCTCCCTGCCCATGATCGTGGCCGAAGAACTCGATGCAGCCTGGGAGGACGTTCGGGTCGTCCAATCGCCAATCGACGAAACCACATACGGTGCGCAGTTTGCCGGCGGCTCGACGTCGATTCCCATGAATTGGGACCCGTTGCGCCGTGCCGGCGCCACGGCGCGGGCCATGCTGGTGGGGGCCGCCGCGGCGCGCCTGGGCGTGCCTCCGGCCGAGCTTTCCACTGACGCGAGCGAAGTGGTGCATGCCCCAAGCGGCACCCGCATCCGATACACCGATCTGGCAGGCGCCGCCGCCGACATGCCGGTTCCGGCCGCGGATTCGCTGCCGTTGAAGTCGCCCGGGGAGTACCGTCTGCTCGGCAAGCGTATCACCGGCGTGGACAACGAAGCCCTGGTGCGCGGCGAGGCGCTGTTTGGCATCGATCAGGCGCTTCCCGGGATGAAGTACGCCGTCTACCAGAAGTGCCCGGCACAGGGCGGGCGCGTAAAGTCGTTCAATGCCAACGAAATCAAGGGGTTGCCGGGGGTGCATGATGCATTTGCACTGGCAGGCAACGGCAATGTCAGGGAATTGATGCCCGGCATCGCCATCGTCGCCGATTCCACCTGGGCTGCAATCTCCGCCAAGCGGAAACTCCGGGTCGAATGGGACGAGAACACGGCTGCCAGCGATAGCTGGAGCGACGCCGTGGCGCAGGCCGAATCCCTGCGCAAGGAGCCCGGAGCAACCCGCTTCCTGGAGACAGGCGATCTGGACCAGGCATTCGCGGCGAGCGCCAAGCGCCTGGATGCGTTCTATTCTTATCATTTCGCGAGCCACGCCCAACTGGAGCCCCAGAACTGCACCGCCTGGTTCCGTGACGGCGCCATCGAACTGTGGGCGCCCACTCAGACGCCGGGGCGCGGCATCGAGAACGTCGCCAGCACACTGGGCATCGCGCCGGAGAAGGTCACCGTTCACCAGGCACGTTGCGGCGGCGGTTTCGGTCGTCGGCTTTACAACGACTTCATGTGCGAAGCGGCTGCCATTGCTGCGCGCGTCGATGCACCGATCAAGCTGCAGTGGACCCGGGAAGACGACATGTCCCACGATTTTTTCCGCGCCGGCGGGTTTCACCAGCTGGAAGCATCGCTGGACGGGGAGGGCAGCATTTCCGGCTGGCGCGATCATTTCATCACCTTTGCCGATGGCGATCGCCCGGTCAGCGGCGGCAGTTTCAGGCCCGGGGTATTCCCCACCGGCCTCATCGACAACGTTCGCCTCGAGCAGACCGCCATCGATTGGCGCACCCGTTGTGGAGCCTGGCGGGCGCCCGGCTCCAATGTGCTCGGCTTCGTCTTCCAGAGTTTTCTGCATGAACTGGCCGTCGCCGTTGGGCGCGATCACCTGGAGGTGTTGCTGGAGGTACTCGGCAAACCACGCTGGCTGGAACCCGGCAACACCTGGTCGCTGCATACCGGGCGCGCCGCGGGAGTCGTCAGGCTGGCGGCAGAAAAGGCAGGCTGGGGCCGCGCCATGCCAGCGGGGCGGGGCCTCGGTCTTGCGTTCTACTTCAGTCACGCCGGCCACATCGCCGAGGTGGCCGACGTCAGCGTCGATGCCGATCGCAAGATCGAGGTTCACCGGGTCACGGTGGCTGCGGACGTCGGGCCTGTCATCAACCTGAGCGGCGCGGAAAACCAGTTGCAGGGCTCTGTCATCGATGGGCTGTCCACCATGCTCGACCTGTCGGTCACTTTCGAGAACGGGCGCGTGCAGCAACCCAACTTCGACCGCTACCGGATGCTGCGCATGCCAGATGCACCGGAGGTCGACGTTCATTTTGTCGAGAGCGATTTCACGCCCACCGGCCTTGGCGAACCGGGTCTGCCGCCCTTGGCGCCCGCGGTCTGCAATGCGGTCTACGCGGCCAGTGGACACCGCATCCGCACCATGCCGATCAGCGAGGAGGGATTCTCGATCGGGTGAGCGGCATGCCGGTTTCGGTCGCTATCCGGCTGTCCAATCTGCGCCCGGGCCGTTGCCGTTCCGGCCTTGAAACAACGCCGCAGTCGCAACGATCGGGTCGACATCGACGTGGGGGAGGAACGGAAGGTGGGGGGAGGCAATTCTCGGCGCAAGCCAACCTTCAGGACGTGCTGCGGTATCGAGTGCGTACGGTATAGACGCTGTCGCCGGTCAACACGCCGCCTCGGCCGAACAACCGGCCGTTCTGCCAGTTCGAAAGGCCCAGTTCAGGCTTGTTGAGCGCAAACTGGCCATCCACCCAGCGCGTATGCCCATCGCCGACGAAGGGCGAATCGAGCCTGGCGAAGAAGTTCTCCTGCTCGCCGGCATCGCTGGAGATCAGGGTACCGACCAGTCGCGGGCTCAGTTCATTGAACAACCGCACGGCGTCGTCGATCGTATCCACACGCGTCAGGCTGACTTCCGGGGTCTCCTCCCACTCCCACTCGGTTCCGAGGTGTTGCGGGTCGATGACGCCCGCCTGTGGCTCGAGCACCGGCCCCGACACCCTGGCGACTTCTACCTGTCTATCGAAAAGTCCTTCGGGAACAATGTCTTCGCTACCTGAAGCCACATGCAGCCTGAACGCTTGACCTCTGGCTCTGCCGGCTTCTTCCAACCCCTCGAGGAGCGCGTCCATGCGTTCGCGCGCATCGCCCCCAGGATTGACCACACAACAGGTGTTGAGGGTATTGCAAACCTTGCGGTCGAGGGAGCGAATCACCGCGGCGCGCAGTTTCTCCGGGTCCGCTCGCTCGGATACGACCATCCACGCACCCCCGGTGCCGTGCAGGCTGACTGGCGTGCCGGCGCTGCGCGCCAGTGAGCCCAGCGTCTCCACCGTCGTACCCGACCCCCGGGCGACCGCCAGAGCGAGGCGCCGATCGAGAAACAGAGCCCAACCGGCGGCATGGGCCGTACTGTCCACCAGGGCCAGGGAACCGGGCGGCAGGCCGGCAGCATCCAGCGCCGGGTCGATGACCAGCCTCATTATTGAACGCGCGGTGCGCAGCGCATCGGCGCCAATGCGAAATACCACGGTATTGCCGCCACGCAGAACACCGCAGGCGTCGGCCAGCACATTGGGCCGGCCCTCGAACACGAAAGCCACGACACCAAGTGCCGCGGCCACCATCTCGATACGGAACTTGTCATGCTCGACGGTTTCGAGAACCGAGCCGCGGCGCGAAGGCGTGCCGGCCCATCCCCGCAATCCCTCGATCATGTTGGCGCGCATGGCGTCCGAAACGGCAAGCCGGGTCGTCGAGCGTCCACGGTCCCGGGCCGCGGTGACATCCTCCTTGTTGACCCTGGCGATCTCGGACCACAGCGACTCTTTTTCCAGCGCCGTCGCAGCGTGCTCGTAGAAGGCGACGATGGCGTCGTCACCCACATCGTGCATGGCGGCGAACGCCCGTTCCGCCGTATCGACCGCCGCTCGCGAGACCGCCAGTTCGGCGGCGGGAATGTGCATCAGTCCGCCGACCCGATTGGCGACCAGGCGGTCGCCGGGTCGATAGGCGGCAGCCAGGCTTGCATCGACGGTGACTGGCTCTCCGTCAGCGGAGAGCAGCCTGGTTCCGGGAGTCAGGTCTTTCATCGCCCGAAGTCTAAGCACGCGGCAGGCGATCCGCCAGCGCAGGGAGGCCGGCTGTATTTCCGGAAGCCTTCTCTTCAGGCCCAATCCAATCCTTTATCTAGCATGTATTTAACATAATATATATTATACGCAATTTAATTGGCGCAGGGTTCCGCCGCCAGTCTTGTGTCATACGCTTGCGCCTGGAGGTTCACTTGCCGCCTAAGTACTGCATTCACGAGCTTTCTCGTCTACCGCAGATGAGGAAGTCACCCGTTATTGCGACTATGCGGTAACCGGCAGCGGAATTGACTCAAGCATCCACTACGCAGCGCATCGCACGCTGTCAGACGTAATCAATGCCGCAGGATGGCCGGCCTAGGTGGAGTCAACCGAATGATATTCCAGCAGAGCGACAACCGCGTCGCCAGCTTGCTCAATCGGTATTCGAGACAATCGCCGCCCGGATTTCTTCGAATACAGAGTCAGCGAACTCGTGAATCTGCTCGGTTGTGCGGTTCAACACCGGGTGAGGTGTATAGACGGAGGCACCATCGAAGCCGATTTTCGTACACTGTTGCTCAAACGCCTGCTTGAACTCCGTAGTCAGAACATTCACTCCTGGAATACCCAGGTTGTCGAGATCATTCAGGTCATGAGTCGAACAGGACGTACAGGAACCACAGTCGGAGAGAGCAATGACAACCACATCAGTTTCTGTGACGATATCCTGAATGAGTTCTGTGGGAGCCGTGCGGGTGTTCGTTGGCTTCTTGTACCGTTTCGTAGCAACCTTCGAATCTTCGAATAGCCGCTCGAGCCGATCGACGAATTCGTCCCCTCGCATCTTGCCGATATCCAATAGCGCCACTGTCTTGCCGTCGAGCGAATCAGGGGGCGACTGCCGAGCCCTGTTGATTTCTGCCGATTCAGCCGTCGGGTCTCGCAATTCAATGGCACTCATAACGATATCTCTCTTGTCACCGGCTGAGACTCCTCTCGAAACCGGCCGCCGGTCCAACCACCACAAATAGCCGAATACAAACCGGCTTGTCCACCGGCACGCACAATCAGCAAGCCCTCGGGCCAGAATTTATTGACAACATCATTTGCGCGTTCGGGGTCGATGCCCTCCCCTACGCCCTGGGCGCCATGAACGATTCCGGCCCCTGGTCTCTTCAGGTCATTGTGAAGCGACGCCGTGATTTCGGCGCGAGACCAGCCCGCATTGCGAAATATGGCGTGATGCTCCGGCGACAGCACGAGCATCGCGTTCGTGAACTCGGCGAGCTTCACATGGCCCACCGCGAGCAACGACATGGCCAGCGACTTGCTGAGTTCTTCCGGCGTATTCGAGCGCCAATCAATGATTCCCTGTACTCCATCCCCCTGGAACAACGTCACGGTATTCTGTCCTCGCTTGAAGCCGCGCGAGACCGAGAGCGGCTCCCATTCGGGGTCTGTATACTCGTCCTCTGCAAAGCAGAACGTGTATTTCCCCGGACCGCCAAGCGTCGAGCGATCGAGGTCGCCCGGTATGCCGCCGCCCACATTACGTAGGATCAACTGCAAGGCCCGACCGATCGTTGCGTTTGCCCGATTGCCTTGGCCAAGCGCGTTGACTCCCCAATTCATCCCGATCCTTTTGACGATTGGCCCGTTTACGACGATGATCGGTGAGGAAAAGCACGTAGTGCAGACCAGCCCATGCAGCGTAAACACTGGTTCGAGTGCGGCCTCGAGCGCGGCCAGGACGACCGGAAAAAACTCGGGTTTACAGCCTGCCATGACTGCATTTATCGCGGCCTTCTCAACCGTAATGGGCGACAGGTTGGGCGGCACCCTGCCTATCTCCTCGTCGGCTGCTCGCCGCGTGCCGTGCAACATTCGAATGATGCGCGCATCGGTCGGTGGCGTGACAGGCAGGCCATCTGTCCAGCCGTGATCGAAACAGGACTCGACTTCGTCATCCCACCTTTCCAGCTGGACGACCCGCGCGGAGAGCCCAGAGTCGCCATACGTTGCAACCAGGTTCTCGTAAACGCCCGGCTCACGGCTATTTGACCCACATCCGGGACGAAACAGCGGAAGGTCTTCCGCCAACGTCGGCAAGCCCAGCATCTCGCGCCAGCCCGTCCTGTCCCAGCCATCGACGCGGCCAACTTCCTTGTCGTTGTCGATTGCAATCAGCGTCGGCGTCGTCTCGACGTCCCATCGATACGATTGTTCCAGGGATGTATCGTCGGTAGGCGAATGCGCGCCCAGAAACTCCGGATCGTCCTGCACCAGGATGGTGATCGCCTTGCCGGCATCGATCGCCTCACCGATGACCGGCTCGATCAGTTGACAGGTCTCGCATTCCGACTTGACAAACAAAAGGTGCGATATTCGTGTGGCCTCACTCATTCTTGTCACAGCCCGACAATCCCTTCGCAATCAAAGGTGACATTGCCAACAGAAGCTGTGGGCGCATCACCGGAAAACTAACATACTAGTACATTATTCGCGCTGGAAAGCAAGTGCAATCCCCGGAAATCCCCCGGCACAATGGACATCTTGCGTGCTACTTGCATGGTAGTATGGTACCCAGTATCCTTCATTCCGTCTCCAGCCGCAGATCCTCGGGAGGAATCGACATGAAAGGTGGGTTTAGCCATGGGCTGCCATTGGGCGCGTTGTTGTTGGCCAGTCCATTGATAGCTCAAGATGGTGCACCAGCCGATGCGGGCGAAATCGAAGAAATAGTTGTTACTGGTACGCGAATTGCGAGGAACATAACCGACGTCGCAGCACCTCTGATATCTACCACTGCAGAAGACATTCTCTATTCCAATTCACCGGATTTAGGTCAGTTGTTACAGGAGCTGCCTCAGCTTTCGAGTTTCGGTAGCCGCTTGACAGTCTCGTCGGACGAACGTAATGGTTCAACCAGTGATACGGGATTGAGCCGTGCTGACCTGCGTGGTCTGGGCACGTCTCGAACGTTGGTGTTGGTGAATGGTAAACGCCATGTAGCCGGGGCCGCCGGCAGCCAGGCGGTAGACCTTTCGACGATCCCTACACTTTTGATCGAGAAAGTAGAAGTCATAACCGGCGGTGCATCTGCGGTCTACGGCTCTGATGCGGTCACCGGCGTAGTCAACATCATCCTCGATGACGAATTGGAAGGTCTTGTCATTGACGGCAATTACAACAGCCGATTCGAGAATTCCGCCGGGGAGAACTATCGGTTTGCAATTGCTGGAGGATCAGCGATGGTCGAAGGGCGTGGGCATGTGACCGCGTCGTTCCAGTACGATAATCAAAGCCTGATGTTGGCGCCTGATCAACCGTTTTCGAGAAACTATCAGAGGGTGAACGTTACGGACGCCAACAACGTCAGGGGGGACGGCAATTTTGATCATGTCATCTTGCCTAACGTCGCCGAAGACATTATCGGCCCATTCAGTGTCATCAACACGCGCGGTGATCTGATTGCAGCCTTGGGGAATACGGGGCGCTGGAGCTTCTCGGAAGATGGATCTGGCATTTTCAGATTGCCGGATCCCGTTATCGCCGGACAGTTTCCGCGTTCTCAAAACTTCGTTGCGGGTGATTTTGCCGAGATTATCCCGGCACTTGGGCCGCGCGATCCATACTTGACCATTATTCCGGAAGCGGAGCGATATGTCGGAGCTGCAAGCCTGAAATTCGACGTTAGCGACAACGTCGAAGCATACGTGGATGCCAAGTATGTCGAGACATCGGGTAGGGACATAGATTTTCCCCGGCAGATCATTTTTGCGCGGATCAATGTTGCCGAAAACCCCTATCTTCCAGAATCGGTTCGTACCCAGTTTCTGGATGCCGGGGTCACGGAGTTCGAGATTCTGGACAATGTACTGGAGCTTGAAACCTCGGGGGAGTGGTTCGATCGGGAGACGACAACTATTGTCGCAGGCGTTCGGGGTGCATTCGATGCCGGATTCTCTGAACTGACGTTCGACTTCTATGCACAACATGGGTCAACCAACAACACGATCAATCGGGCACCACAACGAATCACTCCTAATCTGCTCGCCGCCATTGATGCTGTAACAGATCCGGCAACGGGTCAGCCCGCGTGCCGTAGCGCCGTACCTGCTGCACAGCCTGTTGGCTACAATAGTCCGGCCATTGTCGATGCCGGAAACTGTGCGCCCTTGAATGCGTTCGGTATTGGTAATGTATCGCAGGAAGCGCTCGACTTTGTGTTCAAGCCAGCGACCAACCTGCAAGAGATCGATCAGACAGTAATCGGCCTTACGTTTGCGGGCGACACCGATCGCTTTGCGAAGCTTCCCGGGGGGCCGGTGTATTTCGCCGGCGGCTTCGAATATCGGGATGAATCTGCATCGTTTGACTGGGATACGCTCGAGGAACTAGGGGCCTTTGGAGGCGCCGCTACGGATTCGTCGGCGTCGTTCGATGTATCCGAGGTATTCGCCGAGGTGAGTATGCCGCTGTTGGACTCGCTGACGATTGATGCGGCGATCCGCTACGCAGACTATAGCCATGCTGGCGAAGCGACTGCCTGGAAAGTCAGTGGCAGTTTCATGCCTATAGAGAGAGTCGGATTCCGTGGCACGTATTCAGAAGCGGTGAGAGCACCGAACTTGACCGAGGCCTTTTCTCCTGCATCATCGGCGAACTTTCTGCCCGACGACTTGTGCGACTTCGAGTTCCTGGCGAATGAATCACAGGTTGTCGCTGATAACTGCGCTGCCTTGGGTTTGGACTCTACCTTCGATGCGTTTGATGGTTTGACGATTTTTGGTTCTGTCAGCGGAAATGAATTGCTGACACCAGAGGACTCGGAAAGCTACACCATTGGAGTTGTATTCAGACCATTCGATGGTTCTCAAATCTCCATTGATTACTACTCAATCGAGATCACGGACGCGATTGCCTCGATTGGCGGACAGGATATCGTCAATCTTTGTCTGCGCGATCCGAACGGCATCAATAATCAGTTCTGTAATCGTATCGAGCGAAACCCCGGTCCTGGTCTCACGCCACGCGGCATTCCAGTCGGCGGCATAACCGACATCTCTTCCGGTTTCGTAAACGTCGCCGCACTCGAGACTAGCGGTTTTGACGTCGCCGGGTCCTTTTATGGAGAAGCAAGCGCCTGGACGTTCGGGATAGTCAGCGAGGGCACGATGTCCTTTAGTATCGTCTACACCAACGTAGACGAGTTGTCGGAATTTCCGTTCCAGACCGATCCGTCGAGGGAAGATATCAAAGCTGGCGAGCTGGGTCGGCCGAAGCACCAGTTCAGGACATCTCTCACTTATTCTGGACGCCTATTCGATTTGCGGTGGGAGACGCTCTTCATAGGCAATCAGGTTTCCAGGAACCTTTCCTTCGACGAGCCAGATGTCGTGACACCTGACGACACAGGTATGACATTGTATAATGATTTGTTCATTTCGAAGGCTCTGGACTGGGGTGGCTCTGAAACGCTGGTTTATGCGGGCATCAACAATGTGTTTGATGAAACACCACCCATAGCAGCGCTTGAGCTTACCGCTCGCAACGAGGCTACGAATTACGATCAATACGGTCGCAACTTCGTACTCGGCGCCAAGGTCCGCTTTTAGTCGGGTTCCGAAGTCAACGGCCTCCCCTGCCCCACAGCCTGGTCGTTAGAGCGTGCCAAGCCCTTTTTGGCATTGCGCTCACCGAAATGCTCGGTGAGCGCACTGTCACTGGCTTGTCTCGGCAATGGGTTTAGACGGTGAAGAGTTCATCTGGCGTGGGCAAGGGAGCATTGCCAATACTGATTATGGCGGCGGCGGGTCTGTACGTTTCAGCTTGCGGCGAGGGCGATAGGCCGACTCCCGCGATTGAAAGACTGGATACTTCGGCAGTAGTCGGCAATAACTGGCCCAATACCGGACGCAATTTCCGAGAGGATCGATTCTCCCCATTGGATCAGGTTTCACACTCCAACGTCTCCGAGTTGGGGCTTGCCTGGCGAGCGCCCATTCCGACAGTGACAAACTTGAAAGGCACTCCGATCGCGGTTGATGGGTCGCTTTTCGTTACTGATGGATGGGGTGTGCTGCACAAAGTCGATGGCACTTCAGGGGAACTCGTCTGGACATATGACCCTGATCCCGACCACAGTGCGGTGCGGGGAGCTTGTTGTACCGTATTGAACAGAGGCCCAGCGAGTTCGGGCGACAAGGTCTTTGCAGCCGCGTTCGACGGTCAGCTTTTCGCTCTCGATGCTGAGAACGGTGACGAAATCTGGAAAATAGACACAATAGAGGATGAAGGTCTCTATACGATTTCCGGTGCGCCGCGTATTGCTGGAGACAATGTCCTTATCGGCAATGCCGGCGCCGAATTCGGCGTCAGGGGTTACGTGTCGGCCTATGACAAAGACACGGGCGAGATGGCTTGGCGTTTCTACACCGTACCCGGCAACCCGGACGACGGGTTCGAAAGTGCAACGATGGAAATGGCGGCCAAAACGTGGAATGGCGCCTGGTGGAAAAACGGCGGTGGCGGAACTGTCTGGGATTCCATGGCATATGATCCGGAGCTTGGCCTTGTCTACATTGGCGTCGGCAACGGGTCCCCATGGAATCGCGAGATCCGCAGTCCGGGTGGCGGAGACAATCTATTTCTCTCGTCGATTGTTGCGCTGGACGCGCCGACCGGGGCATACGTCTGGCATTATCAAACTACGCCTGGCGATACTTGGGACTTTACTGCTACGCAACATATGATCCTGGCCGATATCGAGATCGATGCTACGGTGCGCCAGGTCATCATGCAGTCACCTAAGAACGGCTTTTTCTACGTGCTGGATCGCCGCTCCGGCGAACTCCTGTCGGCAGATCCGATAACCAGCGTAAATTGGGCCTCACATGTCGATATGGAAACCGGTCGTCCTTTAGAGCACCTCAACGCGAGATTTGTCGATCAGCCGTTTTTGGGTATTCCGGGACCAAGTGGTCATCGCAATTGGCATGGCATGTCTTACCATGAGCCGTCGGGGCTTGTTTTCATGGCAGTCAATGAAACAGCCTTCCTGTTTACGCAAACCGACGACATCGTAGATACGCAGGGACGATTCAGACAGGATCTGGGATACCGGCCGTGGCAGGACCTCGATTCGATCCTCGAAGAGTGGGATATCGAGCTCGACGGACAATACCTGCTTGCCTGGGACCCTGTGGCACGGAAAGAGGCCTGGCGTGCAAAACGAAATCCGCCGCGCGGCGGTAGCGTTCTGTCTACCGCTGGTGAATTGGTGTTTCAGTCCGATCGGTCGGGTGAGTTTGCAGCCTACCATGCGAGGACAGGGAAAAAACTCTGGTTCGTCTCCCTAAATACCGGTGCCGTTGGCGGGCCGATTTCCTACGAAGTAGACGGTGAACAGTATGTTGCGATTCTCGGGGGTCATGCGCATCCGGGCTACAACATGGCAAGGAATGCAGCCCTGTTCGCCTTCAAGCTGGGCGGCGACATTCCCTTACCCGAGAGAATCGAATGGCCACTGGACCGTTATGAGCCGGTACCCCTCAGTGCAGATCAGGCGGCAATGGTTGGGCTCGGCGAAAGGCTATACCACGCACATTGTCTCCATTGCCATGGTCCAAACGCCATGAGCGGCGGCAATGTGCCTGATCTCAGACATTCTCACAGATCGATCTTCGATATCTGGTCGGAAATCGTTCTTGAGGGCATCATGGAGGTTAACGGCATGCCGGCACACGGGGATGTCCTGACCCAGGATGAGTCTGACGCCATCAAATACTATGTGCAGGATCAAGCGAACCTGAGAAAAGCTGCCTTCTCTCAGTGAGCGTTTTTCGACGGGCTTGACAGCGGCAGTATGCGAGCCGGGTTGCCTTTCATGATGTCATTGATATGAAAATCCGTCAGACCCCGCTCGCGCAAATACGGCAAAAGCACTCTGTGTACGTACTTCAGCCCGAATCCGCCAAATCGGGTCAACTGGAATTTTGTACACAGGTCGTGGGAAATAAGAATCTGTTTCGAGTAGCCTTTCTCCACCAATGAGATGATTGCCTCGGCGGCACGAAGATCATTCATCTTCAGCTGCCAGGGACTTGCAAATACATCGAACTGAAGAAACACGCCTCGGTGAAGTAATTCTTCGAGAAATGAAATGTCAGCCACTGCCGCATTCGATATGTGGCCCAGAATAACGCGAGTAAGATCTGCGCCCTCTCCCTCGAGCAGATCCAGTGCCAGAGTCAGTTTCGACATATCATAGAAATCACTGTGAATGGAAATAGCGGCTCCCGTCCATAAACTCGCCATAGCAGCCGCCCTCAATACTCTCGTTTCCCCCGTTTCAGGTTCTGCAGAAGTGATTTTCTCGATTGGTATTTCGCCAATAATGCCGGCCTTTATCGTCGTGCCGTTTACGCCGACGGTAATGTCCTTGTACATCTGTAGAGCCAACTCACGTCGGCTCATATCCATCAGTGTTTCAGGATGCCAAGCAGTTCTGTAATAGCCGGTGCCCATCACAATGTTGACACCCGTTCGTTCCGATACTTCTCGCAACTTCTCCGGTTGTCTGTTGAGGCCTATAGACGTGACATCAACAATCGTGCTTCCCCCAAGCCGACGAAAATCGGAAACCTCATCGAGTGCGTCCTGCAGGCTGTCCAGAGTAAAGGCATCCCTGTTGGCCCATAGCCGAGTAACCATCTGGACGCGGTTCTGCAGTTGCAATGGCTGCTCCCAATCTTCCAGTTCTTCAGGCGTAGTCGGTGGCTTCCGTCCGAATAGCTGGTTCCAACGCGCTGGTTCATCAGCGGGCAACCAGAAGTCAATGAACAGATGCTCGTGCATCAGTGTTGCGCCCAGGTGAGAAGGCTCTACCGCACCTGTGACTGTAATTGTTTTCCCGGTGAACTCCGAACCGAGACTCTCATCATCTTGGTTATTGGCGCAAGCGAGGCCTGTGGTTAATAGACCGCAGGCAAACAGAGTTTTGACATTCGCACTAATCGTGGATTCTCCGACACTACTGCATCTTGAGTATCAGTTCCTGCCGCACTTCCGCGGCCTTGGTAATCAGGGGATTTTCACGCAGGCGGCTGACTTCCTTCTCGCCATAGGGATTGAAAGAGGCCGGGACGTTTTCCTTGTCAAATCTCTCCAGCATCCAGTTCAGCAAGTCTGCGACCTCGGCGTCCGACAGATTGGAAAAAGCTACACCTGGCACCCGCACCAGATATTGACGACCGCCTTCCACAGTCAGAAATCGGGATACGTCACCGGCCATATTAGGCGCCCCCCCTTCGGTTCCCTGGGCCTCCGTTCCGTGGCAACCTCGGCAACCCATCGTCCAATTCAATTCTGCGCCCGAAAGAGCAGGTGCGGTTGCGGAGTCGCTTAGCGCTGTTCTGGTCAAGACGAAAGACAACAGAAACCAGCAAATGACTTTGATCAGAATAGGACCTGTCATGCCTTCAGTGAAGAATCCGGCTGTTAAGTATGGCCAGGGGCAATGCCAACAACATTAGCGGTCGAACACGTGTATGTTGTTTGCCCTGAGCCCATGCACCACAGATACGCCCGGCTTGATTGGGATCGGATTGGTGGCTTCGTATTGGGGTCGTGCGGGGAACACAGGCATCTCTTGCAGGTTGGTTTCCCACAACAGTCGTTGTAAGAGATGATGTAATAGACATCGTCGGCAGGATTACGGCAGGTTCCGATCCAGGAGAGAGGCGACATCACGGCTCCCGGCGGACAAGCATTTGCACTACCCCCGCAACAGGCGCAGAGCGGACCGCCGATGCCACAGTAACGCCAATAGTCGCAACTCGTCTGGCTCCCCTCTTCTCCATCACTGACCGGTGGCGTTGGGGCAACCCCATCGTAACCAGTAGGTTCCTGGTCAGCATGCGCCCTGGCCACAGGCAGTAAGGGCATCGCAGCGCCACCGACTAGCAGTGACCCAAGGCCGCGAATCAGACTACGACGCGAGACCCGTTGTGCCAGCTGCCGTGCGAATCTCTCCGAGACCTGTTCTACGAGCGACAAATCACCGCCTCCGGAACCAAAAGGACCGACTGGACCTGATCGTTGGCACCGCGCTTCGATGCTAGTGAGGGTTTGCAGCCGACCAACCAGGACGAATCCGCCAGAAATACTCTGGTAAGCATGTTAGCCAGGAAATCAACTATCGGTGAGATCATCTGTTTGCGTGGATGATCTGAAATGTCGTGGCGTCATCCCACCAGCCTCCGATTTCCCGAACAAAGGCTCCGGTGCCCGCATCGTAAACGTCAAGCCTGTTTCCGGATATCAACACGACGTAGGGGCTCTCTCCCCCGGTGACTGCAAGTGCCGATGCATCCTTGCGCAAGGAAAAACGGTTGATGCGCGATCGGCTTGGCCTATCGAATGACCAGACTTCGGTAGTTCCATCGATGTGCGAGCCGTCTTCTTCGACCCGATGCATCAAGATGTAGAGCTTTCCGGAGTCATCGACATCAACCGTTTCTCGCTTCACGGGTCGCCAGCGGTTTTTCGCCTCCTCTACGCTGACCAGGCTCCAACTCGGGACAATCTGTGGTTTTGCACCTGTCATGTTGATCGGCTGCAACTTGGCAAGTTGAGTCGGGAAGTAGAACACCTGCTTGACGACGCCTGGAGTCATATACATGGCATCGTTATCGATATCGTTGAACGGACCGGTCAGCCCCTCTTCAGTTACCTCGCCTTTCGTGCCCAACGTAAAGTAGGCCATCGATCCGTCACCGCACAAGCTAAAGAAACTCTGGTCGGCGTAAGGATAGATGAAAGTACAGCCTGGAATCGGGATTTCACTTGCAACTGTCCGTTGGTCCATGTCGACCACCGTGACTGATGCGGCCGGCGTGAAATTGTACAAGAGCAGGAAACGCTCGTTTCCAGTTAGACGCGTCATCGCGGTTCTGGGCGTCATCAAAGCCCGCTTGTTACCGGACAGCGGAATCCTGCCGATTGGCCGCAATTCTGCATGATCGTATATCGTAATGACGTCTCTACGGGGCCCGTAGCCGACGTATTCGTAGTACGTCTCGGCCACATAGAGTTCACCACGCGTTTTCGACCAGTCGAAACCTGCAAACTGGGCTCCCTGGAACTGCCCTTTCACCTGATCGGATTCTGCAGCAACGTCGATGACGATATAGGCGCCCAACACCATTGTCGGATAGTTGAAATCATGAACAATGATCCAGCTTTCCGGATACTCTTTGGGAAGCGTACGCGAATTGGGAATAGTATCGAGGGAAACTTGCGCAAAAGCAGTAACCGAGAGCGCTGACAGCATCAGCATCGAAAACCACACGATTGGCGATTCATCTTTCGACGGTTTCATTGGAAACGTAACATCCTTTACCTGCTACAAGATCAGGCCCAAAACTCGACTCTTCGACAGACGGATAATCCGATGCTCCTTTTTTGCAATCCGCAACCAAGCCCGGAAACCACA
The DNA here is from genome assembly GCA_965221465.1 of Candidatus Azophilus sp. Classification (GTDB taxonomy): domain Bacteria; phylum Pseudomonadota; class Gammaproteobacteria; order Pseudomonadales; family Azotimanducaceae; genus Azophilus. The sequence goes on along the minus strand of OZ244892.1, from coordinate 1,325,306 downwards.
GATTTTCAAGCCCGCAAAAAGATGTACTAGTATACACAACAGTCAATGAGCTCGTTGGTAAGGATGCTGTACGAAGTAGCCGGCATGCCAATCGGTTCGCATGGCGTGGTTTTGTCAGGCGGTGTCGCAACAGGTATTCTAGACCATGTACGGTGACGACAAGATCGGAATCGGCCCTTCTCAGGCAGCCTTCGCGACGGAGCTTCAAGTGTGAGCCTAACCAATCTGAACAGCCTGGATTCGAAAGCAGCTCCGCTGAGGGTCAAGGTGGCGCATATGATCCGTGAGGAGATTGTTTCGGGCAATATTCCGCTTGGCTCTCAGCTATCGGAAAAGAGTATCTCGGAAGATCTGCAAATCAGTCGAACGCCTGTAAGAGAAGCAATCATGTCGCTTGCTGTCGAGGGACTTGTAGATGTGAGACCCCAATCCGGTACCTACGTTTTTAGCCCTGACCCCGATGGAATCGTACAGATCTGCCAGATGCGTCTCGTACTGGAGTCGGCAGCACTCAAGTTTCTGGTGGAGTCAGGTCATAAGGAAAGGTTCATTCAGACATTGGTCGACAATGTCAGACAGGCATCGAAGGCTCTCGGTGTAAACCTCGAACAGTGTCACAAACTGGATACGGCTTTTCACCGCGTACTGATTGAAGCCAGTGAGAATCGTTTTCTTGTTCAGTCCTACCACGGAATTTCCAACAGGTTACATGCTCTGAGGCAGCTATTGCCCTTTACAAAGACGCGATTGAACAACGCTCTCAAACAGCATCGTCAGTTGATCGCGGCCATCAAGGAGGATGACATAAAGGCCGCGCAATCGATTATTGAAGTGCATATTGCCAATGTCGAAGGGATGCTCCTCGACAGACTGGACAAGCCGACAACCGGTCACGTTGTGATTCGCTCCCGCGCGTCGACGCGAGCATAGTGTGCATAGCCCGCATCCGCCTCCAGCTTCCTGCTGCGGACGCCAATGCACTTGCGTAGGCGCGACCGTGTTTTCATATGCGAGTTCCAATTCCGGCGCGCCGGATCCACGTACCGCACCCCTGCTCTCTGTGCCTGGCCGCCAGATGTTAAGCTAACTTTTTATTTATTTAAATCAAAGCTTTATGATGCGTTTGATGAAAGGTGCATCCCCCCTCGCGCTCCCCGGCTGAAACCACTACCAAGGCGACAGGAAGGGAACCCCACCCTTTATGACCATTTCGATTGCGCAAAGAGCGTCGATATCGTCGGTCGGATCCGTTGAAGTAGCAATGACGTCTGCAAAATATCCTTCTTCTATCTTGCCGACCTTATCTTCCATGCCAAGGTTTTCTGCGGCGTTGACCAGCGAGGTCAGCAAGGCCTCCTCGTTCGAAAGACCGGATTCTACGAGCAGGCCAAACTCTCTGCAGTTGTTGCCGTGACCATCCATGCCGGAATCCGAACCGAAAGCTATCTTGACTCCAGCTTCGTGAGCCTTGCGTGCTGCATGTTGCATCTGCACACCGACGATACGAGCCTTCTCTTTCTGAGCAGTGGGAAGTGGAGAGCCTTTCTCTTCTGCCCATTGTGTGATCGTATCGCCCGCAAGAAGTGTGGGGACCAGGAAGGCGCCACTTTCCTTGAAGCGAGCAATGCTACCCTTGTCGAGAAAGGTGCCGTGTTCGATGGAGTCAGCGCCTGCGTCCAATGCGGCGTTGACTCCGCCCAGCCCGTGAGCATGGGCCGCGACCCTGCGGCCTAGAGAATGGGCAGTTTCAACTATCGATTTGAGTTCCGCATTTGTGAACTGTTGACCCACGCCGGCACTTGCCGAGCTGAGAACGCCACCGGTGGACGTCAGTTTGATCGCGTCTGCCGAGTCTCTGACTTGCCGTCGTACGACCTTTGCACACTCATCCGCACCATCGCATACACCCGAATTGGTGAATAAATCAAAGAGCTCGTGGCGAAACCCCGTACTCCGGTCAAGATGCCCACCTGTCGGCGTAACTGTCTGGCCAGACGTCAGGATTCTCGGACCGGCGACGTCACCGCGATTGATACCATCACGCAAGGCGTATATTGAATCCAATCCTCGTGCGCCCAGGTCGCGAACCGTAGTAAACCCGGCCAAAAGAGTGTTTCTGGCAGCCGCAGCGCCAATGATGGCACGATCCGCATCGGAGAAAACCACGTGGCCAAGACGCCTGTTTCCCACGGGCAGAGCCGTTAGATGAACATGTCCGTCGATCAAGCCCGGCAGCACGTAACTTGCTCTTAGGTCGATCACGTCTATAGAGGCCGGATCTTCATAATCCAACAACTCTGGCCTCAGGAAACCACGCTCAACCCCCGCAATCCTCTCATCGACGATCACAATGGTCCTGGACGGCGAGGATTCGAGAGCCCCGTCAACTGGCGTGATCAAAGAGCCTGCGTGGATTATGCTGACCTTCTCGGCGAATGCGACATTGCACACCGCCAGGAGTAGAAAACCGATCATCAAGTGCTTGCTTTGCCATCCCTTGGCAACCATGGATTCATGCATGATTGATGGGCGATCGAGGTCCGTTTCAGATTCCGACTGTCTCAACATAGCGTTTTCCTGAACTGTTCGGCTTTAGGTGTCGGCAGGCGAGCGCGCCAGTCTTTACCGAATTATGGCGCTTGGTTCAAATTGATATATTAGTATATTCTCTATCGCCTGCGGATACCGCGACAAGAATCTCACAACATGACAGATCCTAAAACACTGAAACTTGGAACGATCCGCTGGCGGTTGATTGTTCTCGGCTCGGAACCCCCAAGATACTCAAATGCACTCCGTGCTGTGCGTACCGGTCGTGACCCGGTCTTTCGACCAGTTGCATTCGGGCGCAGTATCCCGGTTGATCCCGAACAGTGTCTGGTCTGTTCGACTTGAACTCGCCGCTAGGCATTAGTGCCAAACGGCCGCCGAAAACGGTCGGCGTTCTGGGAGGTATGGGGCCAGAGGCTACGATCGACTTCTGCGCGAGAGTTGTCGCGTTAACGCCGGCGAACTGCGATCAGGAACACATACCAATGTTGATCGACAGCAATACGGCTGTGCCTGACAGACAGAGGGCGATACTGCTTGGGGGCGATGACCCTGGCCCAGTCATAGGCGCGATGGGCAAAGGCCTCGAGAGTGCGGGAGCAGACTTCCTCGTGATGCCCTGCAATTCGGCCCACGCATTCCTTGGTCCTCTTCTCGAGCAGACGTCGATTCCACTACTGTCAATTGTCGGTGCTACGGTCGCGGCGTGTAATCGGTTCGACGCCGTCGGCATCATGGCTACAGACGGTTGCCTGGAGTTCGGTGGATATCAAGCAGCATTGAACGAGAAACAAATTCGACCGATCGTTCCGACCAACGCTGAAGCAGAGCGGCTGATGACGTTGATCAACTTGATCAAGGCCGGAGACAAGAGCACTCAAGTCTCCCAACCCATGGCTATGCTGGCCCAAAACCTCATCAACCGCGGAGCCAATGCCATTGTCGCAGGGTGCACGGAAATCCCTTTGGTTCTCGCCGACGATGCGTTGACTGTCCCAATAGTCAGCTCAACTGACATGTTGGCACGGGCAACTGTCGCACAAGCGTTCGGAATGCCATAGACCCAAAGGTCCGGGTCGCCTGCGGTTAGTCCATGCCGTGGCCGTCGAGACACACGAGGACTGGCTCGAACCCAATGGCTCCCTGAACGTGGACAATCTCGAGGAGTTGAAGACCGAGCAACTCCAGAAGGCCGCATGATCGCATGCACACCTGGTCGAAACGGTTTGCGCGATTTGACGCACACAACTCCAATACGCCATTTCGGCTGGTAGGAATACGGTCGCCCGTACGCCAGTGCGTTGGCCTCTGCAGTAGCAATCTGGTGCGATACGCAGGTAAGAGCCCGCGGGCACCGTTGCTTGGGCTGGCGGGAGGCAACGGGTTGTGTCATCGTTGCCGAATTCCGTTCTCGAGTGCCACGATGGATTCGAACCACGGTCAGGCTCGCCGCAATCTTACCGGCATGGCGTCGGCCGCGTCGCGCCTCGCTGTGCTGATCGACGCCGACAACACTTCGCCCAAGTGGGCCAACGCCATCTTCAAGGAGATCGCCACACTCGGCGAGGCAAGCGTGCGGCGCATCTACGGCGACTTTTCCGGCCAGCGCCTGCAGAAATGGAAGGACGAGCTCGAAAGCCACGCAGTCGTCCCATTCCAGCAATTCGCCTACACGTCCGGCAAGAATTCTTCCGATATCGCGCTGGTGATCGACGCCATGGACCTGCTGCATACCGGCCGGTTCGACGGGTTCGTGCTGGTATCCTCCGACAGCGATTTCACGCGGCTGGCCAGTCGTGTGCGCGAACAGGGGCTGGAGGTGTTCGGCATCGGCCAGGAACAGACGCCCCAGGCGTTCCGCAAGGCGTGCAAGCGATTCATCTTCATCGAGAACCTGCTCGCGGAGGCGGAACCGGCGTCTGCCGGCCGTGGCGCGAAGGCGGGTACCGCGATGGCGAAACAGCCTCCGTCGAAAGCCGTGCCGTTGATTGCTGCGGCAATGCGCAGTTCCGAGGAAGAGGAATGGGTATCCCTGGGGGTGATCGGCAGCCACATTCACGAAGCGGAACCGGATTTCGACTCCCGCACCTACGGGTGCGCCAAGCTGTCCGACCTGTTGGAGAAGACCGGGCACTTCGATGTCGACCGGGAGGTCTCGCCGGTGCGCGCTCGACTGAAGCCGCGGTAACGGATCATCCAAGGGGCCGCCCCATGCGCTTCTCGCATTCCAGCGCGCTTTACGGGGTCATTCGCAAGGCACGCCCTGCCGACAATGGCCTGCGCCATTACTGAGAATCGCAAAGCGATCACCAAGGATCGCAACGCGGCTAAAGGCATCGTGGGGCGCGCTCTTGGGGAACTCGCTCGGCGCGCCGCCAACCCGCGCACCGGTCCCCTGCCGCCTCCGCCGACACCGATTCTCCGAAACCTCTGGACGGCGCTGCTTCCCGACGCTCTAATGCGCGCCTGCTATCCCCGCAACGCGAGGTTTCCGAGTCATGCCGTCCTACGACGCCCTCCAACGCCAGGATCCCGAAATCCACGCTGCCGTCATGGGTGAAATCCGGCGCCAGACCGAAGGCGTCGAACTGATCCCGTCGGAGAACTACATATCCGCTGCCGTCATGGAAACCATGGCGTCCGTATTCAACAACAAGTATTCCGAGGGGTATCCGGGGCGGCGCTATTACGGCGGGCAGGCATACACCGACCGGATCGAAGCGCTGGCCATCGAGCGCGCCCGGGCACTGTTCGGCGCGGGACACGCCAACGTGCAGCCCCATGCGGGCGCGCCGGCCAACGTGGCCACCTACTTCGCCCTGCTCGAGCCGGGCGACACCGTGTTGGGCATGGACTTGAGCCATGGCGGGCACCTCACCCACGGCCACCCGGTCACTTACATCACGAAGATATTCAATTTCGTACGCTACAAGATGAAGGATGTCGAGACCGGCGAGATCGACTACGACGAGATGCACGAGGTGGCGCTCCGCGAGAAGCCGAAGATCGTGCTGGCCGGGTTCTCCGCCTACCCTCGGGAGATCGACTACGGGCGCATGAAAGCCATCGCCGACGAGGTGGGCGCCTACGCCGTAGCCGACATGGCCCACATTGCCGGGCTGATCGCCGGCAAGGCGCTGCGCAATCCCTTCGAAGACGGTTTCGATGTCATCCTGACGACCACCCACAAGACGCTGCGGGGGCCGCGCGGCGGCATGATCCTGACGCGCGAAGCAAAGCTCGGGAAACGCATCGACAAATCCGTCTTTCCGGGTTTCCAGGGCGGCCCCATCATGCAGATGATCGCCGCCAAGGCCGTGGCCTTCCGCGAGGCGCTCGAGCCCGAGTTCGCCGACTATGCCCGGCAGACCGTGCGCAACGCCCGCCACATGGCCGACAAGTTCCTGCAATCCGGCGCACGCCTGGTCACCAACGGTACCGACAATCACCTCATGATGATCGATTGCGTAACTTCCTGGGGTTTGAGCGGCGGCGAGGCCGAAGAACTGTTCGACCGGGTCGGCATCACCCTGAACAAGAACGTCATCGCGGACGACCCGCGCAAGCCGCTCGACCCGTCCGGCATTCGGCTCGGCACGCCGGCAGTCACCACCCGTGGCATGAAGGAAGCGGAAATGGACACCCTGGCCGATTTCATGCTGCGAGCCGTCGCCTGCCGCGGGGACGAGCCGGCGCTCGATGCGCTGCACGAGGAGATCAAGGCCTTCTGTCGCCAATACCCGGTGCCGGGCATCGACTCCCGCTGACAGCGTCTCGAGCCCCTGACTGCGTTTCGTACTGTTGTTGCAGATGAAAGGATGAGCGCCACGAACGAGTCGATGACGGTCGGGCCGCCCGCCCCGTCAGTGAAAGGAACGTGCTTGCTGGAACCCTCGTTCACGAAGCCAGTGGTCGGATGAGTCGAGACGGCACGTCAAGCGCACGCGAGGGTCACGGCGAGTGTAGTGCTGCGATGACCGGGCGCAGCGGTTTGTTCGTGCATCGGTTCGGCTAGGAAACACATGCAACCTCCCCGCAAGGTCGTGTTTCTGGACCGGGACGGCGTGATCAACGAATCTCCGGGCGAGCGGCGCTATGTGCGCACCTGGCGCGAGTTCCGGTTCAGAAAGGGCGCCATTGCGATGCTCGCCGAACTCTTCGCCAGCGGCTTCAGGCTGGTCGTGATCACCAATCAGCAGGGCGTCGGCAAGGGGTTGGTCGAGGTGCAGGAACTCGAGCGCATTCACGACAACATGTCCGAGGCCATCGAGCAGCAGGGCGCCAGGCTGGATGGAATCCACTACTGCCCGCACCTCGCCTCCGACGGCTGTGCCTGCCGCAAGCCCAGGCCCGGGCTCATTTTCGATGCGCTCGCGGCACTCGAATACCCGGTCGATCTGCAAGCTTCCTGGTTCGTCGGCGATTCCGAAACAGACATTCAAGCTGGCCACGCGGCCGGATTGCGCACGCTTCTGATCGGAGCGGCCCCACCGGGTGCCCAACTCCCCTCCCCCACCTGCGTTGTCAAGAACATCGACGATGTGGCCGCCGAGATCGCGACAAACACCCATCCGCAACTAACGGGAGTCAGCGCCCGTGCATCCGCCTGCGAATAGCCACTCCTCGGACCTTCGAACCGTCGATTTCTTGCTTGAAGGGGCTCTAGACATCATCGCTGACGTCCCCCGATAGGGCTGCTTTGTCGATCACGGTGACAATATCGCGGCCGCGGGGCTGATCGACCGTCTGCTGCACCATTGCCACATAGTCAACATTCGGAGAAACAACTGTCGGACGCGGGCACATTTGTATCTGCTGCGCCGCCGTTTCGAGGAGCATGAAACCCGAGTGGGGCCCACATAATGATTGGGTGCATGAGAGTGAGCGTGCGTTGCGGCTTAGACGCAGGGATCGTAGCGACTGTAGCCCAGACCGCACGCCGGATCGAAATCGATGAAGAAGCGCCAACAGATCCAGTGCTATTCACTAGGAGTCTGCAATATTCAGTTGTCACACCCCTGAAATTTTCGATTGACGTTGACACACTGGATCGAAGTCGGTGCAATTGACGCGCATCAAGAGATTGACCGTACTGCCCGAAACAGTGGACGGCAGGGCATAAGAGGGGGCAATAGAGCAAATTGGAATTGCACGACCTTAAGCCCTCCATCTGTCGTAAACGTATCCGCTTGACTCAGATTCTGGCTCGGATTTTTCAAACCAATTGCCGAATTTTTTTGATGAGGGTTGGTGTGCGCTCGTCTCCGTCAACAGCGTTGCGCGCGGCTAAGGCTCGCGCCTATCGTGCTACGCCAACCTCATGCGGGAGGGTCATCGGGAAGCTGAACTATTGGCACGCGTGCAACTGCTCAGTGCTTGTTTCGCTCACGATGCGTGGCCGTTATCGATCATCTGATCTTGGCGAGTGGGCAGATAGTGGCCATTGCGAGCACATGCAAGGTGGGTCGCACGCCAAGGACAGTGTATTGACTTGCGTCGCCAGCGGTCTCGCTGGGCCTGTGGCCGAATGAACAGATGAACATGAAGTACAACGCCTCGAAAGCGGCGGAGATTCTAGGGCATTCGGTAATCCTCAAGGGAGCTTGGATGCGTGTCGATTCCTGGTATAGAAGCGGGGAATTGGCGCCGCAGCCGGAACTCGCGCGATGGCGATTGGACCCCGAAGCGATGCTACGCAAGCTTGGGAAGGAACTGCGCGACGGTGATTGGAAGCCAGCCCGATGGCGTCAGGTACCTTACCCGAAAAAGGGTGCGCGGTTGAGGCACTACGTGATGCCAACCGTGCGAGACCAAGTGGCATTCATGGCTCACATGGTCGCCCTTGGACCGATTCTTGACTCGCAGGTCGCGAATTTTGCATACGGGAATCGTTGGTATAGACCAATCGCATGGAATCGACGGTCGGATTGTCCCCGGTGGGAATACCGACCGTATCCGGTACTTACGGACAAAGTCTACCTTTCGTATGCACGATCTCATGGATTGTTTCGGCGCGTTGCGCATTGGACCGTGGCTCGCATGACAAATGCGATGCCCCCGGCGGACCAAAGGCCGGATCGACCACATCAACCTGAGGATTACGAAGTTGTAGGGCTGCCACCATGGACAAGAGAAGATTGGTGGAAAGAAGAAACTGACCCCTTACGGGCGTTCTGGGCCGCTTTGGACATCGAGTTGGCATATCCCTCGGTGCGAATCTCTAGGTTGGTCGCAGCAATGGAGCAGGCTTTACGACGACCGATTATGCCCTTGGGTTCGTTCGGCGTGACCGAAATCCCAATGGACGAAACATCGCAATCGGTCGTGCTGTTCGACGGATGTCCGAATTCGGTATTGGAGGCACTCGCTATCGCGGATGTTCGAGTGGAGATCGGTTATCGACTTACAAGGGCACTTGGCGAAGTCACGCTAAACTCAGGTGGAATTCCGTCGGACGCTTGGTGTCCGCCACATAACCACCCGCTGCCTAAAGTGGCACGGGACCGATACGAAGGAATACCCACAGGGCTCGCAATCTCAGGAATCTTGCTCAATGTGGCGTTTCTTGAGTCTGATCGATTGATTGCTGAATACCTGGATCAGACGTGGGGAGAAACACGAGGGGGGATAGTCAGGTTCGTCGACGACATGTACGTGCTGTCGCGTTCCTCGGGCGGCCTCTTGTCCCTGATCGAAGCTGTCCATGGGGCATACTCGGGAACCGGGCAGCCCTCGCTCGCGACACCGAACGAGGATTCGAACATCTGTATTAGCCTCAAGAAAATAAAACCAGGCGCTGTGCAGAAAGTAGTTCGCGAATATCTCTTGATGAACGGCTGGTACCAGTGCGAGAAGTGCGAGCAACCATTGCCGCGTCCGGGAAAGCATGCAGCAATCGACTTGGTGGATTGGTGGGCAATGGAGACAAACAAAGAAGAACCTTCGCACCACCATAAGGCACTGGAACAGGTAGCGATCGACCGCGGAGACATCGGGCCGTTTGTCACCACCTTGGTGGAGCGTCTGAGCGACATGGGGACGGACACCCTTAGACAGCGGTTCGGTGATGGTGCCCGAGATCACCTCTCGCGGCTGCATGAACTGGCGTGTTTCGATATTGACGACGAACAGGTGCGAGCGGACACACGCCGCACGTTTTCTGCCAATCGGCTTGTTCGTGCTTGGTTGCCCAGCACCCGGCAGGCAGGCGAGCAACACCGAATGCTGCGCGAAATCCGAGAGACAATCGGATTTGTATTGGACCGGACGCCGTGGAAGTTTGTACTTTGGCGGGCGTTGGTCCGCGGGGCGGCGCGGCGTCCGCTTGAGGATTCGGAAACCGGCACTAACTCTGACCAAGAGGCGACAAAGTGGCTGCAGAACAAACTGCGTCGAATCGCGTGCGTGGAGAACAGGCATGACTCGGCGGCGTGGCTGAACGCGTGGCCGGAGGTCGATGAGGAGGACGGCCATGCTCGCGACCGAACCGACCGTTGGCGTGATCTCTATCTATCGTTCCTTCGATCAGCGTTTTGGTGCGCCCTCGCACAAGTGATTCGAGAACTAAAACGGCATGCGGCCCGGGCTGCGCTTGGAGAACGAGACTCGTGGGTACCGTCACCAGCTTTCTGGACCACGAGAGCGGTGAAAGAAGGGGACCACGCAAGAGTGGCGGATTCATTGGGCCGAATCGATGAGTGGTTGGAAGTGCTCTATCCAACCGAGTGTGAAAATGACATCGCGGCGCGGCCATGGGAGTTGGACGAGTTCGTCGGCGCGGTATTAGCCGTGCACTCGACAGTGGAGCTTGCAGAAGCTTGGCGCAGTACTGCAGGGCCGGGTTTTTCACTACGAGTGCCTGCGACCCCGAGACTCAAGGAAATGCCGAGAGCGGCGGAACTCCTGTCAAGAACAGGAAGGCTGCAGCCCTCCGGAACAAGAAAGAAACTGCTGCTGGACTATGCGACGCTGGCGAACGTGAGCTTGGGTCACTGGAGCGACGAATTGGGCGATGTTCTCTTTCCGGCTTCCCAGTTGTCGTGCATTTCGCAGGCTCAAGATGACGCTCGAGGTACGTTGGCGGCTGGTATTGCCCTCGGCTGCTTCGATTGGATTGATTCGAGTTTGGCGGAGCGGGCGATTCCTTCGATACACAACAACGCGGACGGCCTTGAGTGTGATGTGTTACTTCTGCACGACTACGCCTGCGCTCGGCGTGTTATCGGTGGCCAGAGGGCTATTCGAGTGGCTCAGCCAACAATCCACAGGCTGCTATGGGGCACACCGCAAGAAAACAGGCCGTTAAGAGAGTGGCCGATGGCAGCTTGGGAGACCCCCGCAGTAGGATTACCCAGCCGCATTGCCGCAGCGTTATTTGTGGCTGCCCGCAACAGTGCGACGCCGAATGAATGGACACCCCGTCACGGGCCTTTGGCATGGACGATCAACGATCCAGGAGGAGTCCTGGCTGCGGGTCGCTGCTGGCAATTCTTCCCGAACATGGAACCGGAGTCGATCGAGGAACACCTGTGCATTGAACGGTCCAAGACGTGGGAAATCGTGCCCCACGCTACGTTTTATCTTCCGTTCGTGTCGGAACCTCCGCTTGGAGTGGACTGCGATAGTTACATTTTGTACTGCGACGTGCTGATCCTGTTGACTATGCTGGACGGCAATGAGCAGATTCTGGACAGCTTGGCTCAATGGGGCGTCAGTGGTGCACCGTTCGTAGACCGGTGGGCGTGGCGGTCTCGCATACACCTGCCGCTTGAGGCATGGAAAGCGATTGAGAAAATCGTGCGCTGGAGCGATTCGCCGAGCTTCAACCTGATGGAAGTTGAAGATTGCCTGATTGAGTCCTTAGCTGGCTGGTCGAGCAATACGGTCTCTTTGAAGGACTTCCTGCCTGAGCGAATTGACGTCGGTTTGTCTTTAAAGAGGGATCTGGAAGTCGTCAGGACTATTCGTCCGGCAGACGGAATTAACCATTTCGAGTTACCTGAAAGTCTGCGAATGTCAGAAGCAGCGCTCCTGGATGAATTAGTCGTCCGCGTAGGTCAAGTGGCCGCTTGGCCGAATAATGATGAAGTCATGACGGGATTTCCTTCAGTGTCGTCGGCAGCGGCGAATACAATGATTGAACAGGTTTCCAACACCTTCCTGGCACCGGTCCAGGGCGGCGGCGATGCGGTTCCCCACTTGGTCGTGCTTCCGGAATTGGCGATTCCGCAACAGGAAGTCCAAAGCCTTCGGGATTTGGTGCGGAAAGAGCAGAGGGGAGCGGTTGCAGGACTCTATTGGCGTGTATTGAAACCAGCGTTCCGCGCACCAAAACGAATCAACCCGGCGCGTTGGATACTCTTCGTGAACGAAGCGGAGTTGGACGTACCGATTTTAGGCGACCGTGGGCCGCCCGGGATGAGGTGGTTCCGAGTCCGAAAGCCCGTGCCGGCGCATGCTGAGGAGGGATTGGCAAAGGCTCTTTCGAAGAACTCAACGCAGACGACGTGGGGGATACTACGGGGTCAGCGATGGTATCGGTTCGTGCACCCGGAATGGGGAGATTTCACTGTGGCTGTCTGCGCGGACCTCATCGACTCGGCTCCATGGCGATCATTACGGGGCGAGTTGCTCCATCTATTTATGGTGGCATTCAACAAGGACGTGGATCTTTTTCATTCGCTCACATGGGTGCGTGCATACGAGAATTACTTCAATGTGGTGTCGGTCAATCACGGTCTGTACGGTGGATCTTTTCTCTGGACCCCCCGGCGGACCCACGGACGGGAATTGGCAATCTTTCGCGGCAGAAAACTGGTATTGACTGCAGACATCCCGCTGCCGGTCAAGGACCTGCATTCTGAACAGCGGGTGGGAGCATCAAAGGCGGTTGATCAGGCGGCTTCGGAGTGGCAGCCGAAGGAGTTGATGCCCACAAATGAACAGTCGGCTTCGGAACGGCAGCCAATAGAATCGACGGCCATGAAATTCAAGTCGCCGCCTCCTGGATTCCGACGCCCGTAATAAGCTCCGCAAAGAGCCGTGTTCGAGCCCCGTTATTCTGCTTCAAGGCGTGAGTTATCCGCTGCGCAAACATGCGGGCTTCATCCCAACGCGTCCGCGCCAATGCCCCATCGCGCCGCCTCCCCCGCCCAAACGATGCGGGACCCGGTGCAGGATGTAAACTACCGCAGACGAATAGTTGCCGGTTTACTCAACCCATATGAGGTGAATTCGTTATTTCGGCACTTCTGAGATGGCATCGTTACCTGCACGACGGAAGACCACCGCGCCGACCAACAATCAGCGGTCCGTTCAACCGGCTTCCCCGTAAAATACCCCCGCCACTCGTACCCACTACACCCTATACATGGCTGAACAATGCGGGAAATCCCGCTCTCTTCCACCAGAAACAATCCGGGAATCCGGTGCTTAAACTACGCGGGATACAACACCAGGCCCGTGCCGTCAAACCACAGTACCTTGATCCGGTCGGCACGCTTGGCTCTGAAGACATAAGCCACCCCCGAATACGGGTCCAGACCCAGCTCGTTCTGCACCACCGCGGCCAGCCCGTCATGACCCTTGCGGAAATCCACCGGCTCGCTCGCCACCAGAATCCGTTGACCGGCCAACGACACCATCACCGCTGCCCCGCCAGCGCCGCCGCAATGGTCGCGATCCCGGCCGGGTCGGTGGCCCCCTCCAGCCGAACCGTCACGCCGCGTCCTTCAATCACCGCCGACGGCGCCGCGTCCACCTCCACGGCGGCGAAGCCCACATCCGGCCCTGCCGGCGACGAGGACGGCGCGACCAGACGGCCCCGACGCAACAGCGTTCGCCACGTCGACAATCGGTTGCGCAGATGCCGTGCCGCTCGGCCACTGCCGTGATCGTTTCGGACGAGGCAAAACTCTCCCGGGCAATCCGAATCTTCTCTTCCAAGCTCCAGGACCGCCGCGCTCTTCGCTTGCGCCCAACCGCCGCCGTTCTTTTGGCAGGCGCCGCCTCGCCACGCCCCTCATCGCCAGCCTTCAAATCATCGCTCTGCATCGGAAATCGCTCCCGTCGGTGAAAGAGAGTGATCCAATCTCAACAGCAGTTCCAACGGAAGGTGGGGTCGGCGTACCGCTTCCTGAGTGTTTCGCCGCCTTCAGTCATCGACTCACTTTCCCCTTCGAGTCGTAGAGTCAGTCAACGACATAGCACTCTCCATCGAAGACTTCCGAACTACCTTCGTGCTCCAACCAGACCGCGACATACGACCCGTCTTTTTTGCCGACGATACCGTGAGACGCACCACCATTCCTGAATACGGCGAGATAGATGTGATTCGAGGTCTCCTTGACGATCGTCTTGTAGTAGGGAGTTTCGTCCCGAGTTTTGTGTTGGAAGACCGTTTCGGTCTCAGAAAGCGCAACTCTCTTCAGCGAGAATGTCAGAAACGAGTCGTTACAGGCGTAGGTCTCCGCCATAGATGGAGTCGACATTACGGCGACTACAACAGTCATGAGAATTCGAGTCATTTTCTTCCCCCTCTTCGAGCCAGATAGTCACCCTGGTTTCGGGTGATGATTTGACCGTAGTGGCCTTCGATATTCTTTACCAAGGTTCCCATCACTCGGGAAAGGGTATAAACATCGATCCTTCCCTCTTATAGTCGCATCGTCGCATAGTAGTGACGGAGCGAGTAGAAGTAAGCGGTGCGTGCGCCCCACCTGCACATCAGCTTGAAGCTGGTGTAAAGGCCCAAGGCAGCAACCGGTCGATCTCCGAGGCCGGATGCCCATTGGCGATGGCTTCGAGCGTGGCTTTGAGATAGGCGTAGGGGTTGACGCCATTCATCTTGGCCGTTTCGATCAGCGTAGCGATGCGTGCCCAGGCCGCGCCACCTTCGTCATGGCCCGCAAACAATGCGTTTTTGCGATTCAGCGCCAGCGGCCGGATCGCGTTTTCAACGACGTTGTTGTCCATCTCGACCCGGCCGTCGGTGAGGAACACCTGCAACCCCTCCCAGTGGTTGCCGATGTAGGCCAGCTTCTCGCCCAGGCGCGACTTCGGCGAGACCCGGGCGCGTTGCCGGCGCAACCACACCCCGAAGTCCTCGACCAGCGGCGCCGTGCGCGCCTGGCGCACGGCAAGCCGAACCTTGGGCGGTTCCCCACGGATTTCCTTCTCCACAGCGTACATCGCCGCAATACGCCGCAGACCGTCGGCGGCAACCTCCGAGCGGTGGCTGTCCTGGATCTCACACAGTTTGCGCCGGACGTGAGCCCAACAGAAACAGCGGACCACCCCCTTGCCGGGAACCGCCACCACGTTGTAGCCGGCATACCCGTCAACGTGCAGCTTCCCTTCGAATCCGGTGAGAAAACCCTCGGCGTGGCGACCGCCACGGCCAGGCGCGTAGAAGAACACCACCCCCGGCGGGTCCGAACCCGACCACGGCCGTTCATCGCGGGCCAGTGCCCACAAATACCCCGTCTTGGTCTTGCCACGGCCCGGATCCAGCACCGGCGCCCGGGTCTCGTCCATGAACAAATGCCCGGACCGCTTCAGGTGCCAGGCCAGCCGGTCCACCACCGGCTGCAGATGAAACGATGCCTTGCCCACCCAGCCGGCCAGCGTGGAGCGGTGCAACGTCACGCCCAAGCGCGCGTACAGCTGCGATTGGCGGTAGAGCGGCAAATGGTCCGCATACTTCGAAACGAGCACCTGTGCCAGAGTTCCCTCGGTCGGCAGCCCGCCCTCGATCAGATGCGCCGGTGCCGCCGCCTGGACGACGCCCTGCTCACAGGTGCGGCAGGCGTACTTCGGGCGCACCGTGACGATGACGCGAAGCGTCGCCGGTTCGATGTCGAGCCGTTCACTGCGATCCTCACCGATGCGCACCATCTCCCCACAGCCGCAGGGACACGCCGTGCTGTCCGGCTCGATGATCCGTTCGATGCGCTCGAGGTGCTTCGGCAGTTGCCCGATATTGCGTCGGGCGCGACGCCTGCCTGCGGGCGGACTCACCGGCGCGCTCGGCTCGATGGCGGCCTCGACCTCGCTCACCGCCCCTTCCAGATCCTCGAACGCCAATTGGCGATCGTTGCTGCTCAACTTCTCGGACTTCCGGTGAAAGATCAGCCGACGCAGTTCGTTGACCAGGTGTTCCAAGCGACGGTTGGAATCGGCGAGCAACTCGACCTGCGCGCGTAGCGCTTCGTTGTCGGCCTGCTCGCGCTCGAGCGTCGCGCTCTGCGCTTCGAAGAGCTTCCGATGGGCGTCTGGCAACGCCTCGAGATCGACCGTTTGCAGCTGCGCTTGCATCGCGAAATACTAACAAAATATCAGGGAGTTATAAACGAAAATCGGCCCGAAACGGGCCGATCGCAGGGCCGCTGCGGCCGCCTCGAGAATCAGGCCGCGACGCGCGGCTTGCGCACCTTCACCGACCACACCCGACGCCAGTCCAATCCTTCGAACAACGCCTCGAACTGCGCCCGGGAGAGCCGCATCACGCCGTTGTGAACCGACGGCCAGGCAAACCGGCCCTGCTCCAGGCGCTTGTACGCCAGCACCAGGCCCGTGCCGTCAAACCACAGCACCTTGATCCGGTCGGCACGCTTGGCTCTGAAGACATAAGCCACCCCCGAATACGGGTCCAGACCCAGCTCGTTCTGCACCACCGCGGCCAGCCCGTCATGACCCTTGCGGAAATCCACCGGCTCGCTCGCCACCAGAATCCGTTGACCGGCCAACGACACCATCACCGCTGCCCCGCCAGCGCCGCTGCAATGGTCGCGATCCCGGCCGGGTCGGTGGCCCCCTCCAGCCGAACCGTCACGCCGCGTCCTTCAATCACCGCCGACGGCGCCGCGTCCACCTCCACGGCGGCGAAGCCCACATCCGGCCCTGCCGGCGACGAGGACGGCGCAACCAGACGGCCCCGACGCAACAGCGTTCGCCAGGTCGACAATCGGTTCCGCGGGATGCCGTGCCGTTCGGCCACCGCCGCGATCGTTTCCGACGAGGCAAAGCTCTCGCGTGCAATCCGGATCTTCTCTTCCACGCTCCAGGACCGCCGCGTCCTTCGCTTACGCCCAACCGCCGCCGTTCTGTTGGCAGGCGCCCCCTCGCCACGTCCCTCATCGCCAGCCTTCAAATCATCGCTCTGCATCGAAAGTCACTCCCGTCGGTGAAAAAGAGTGATCCAATCTCAACAGAGTTCCAACGGAAGGTGGGGTCGGCGTACCGCTTACCTTGAATGCTGCAAACACGGTTCGTAGAAGCCGTAGGATTGGACATCGGATAACCGTCTCCAATGTCGATTTCCGGAATCGGCCAGCAGTTTAGGGGACTGTCGCGGGTTGGCGCGGGAGCCACTCGACGTGACACCTAATCTAATCACCAACCTATCTAGGTCGCCCAAGATTTGAACGCCGAATAAACCATCACTATAGTGAGGTCGCATCCTCAGGTGGCCCTGAAGTCATGTCTCGGCTTCCCACGACAGAGATATTGAACGTTCTCAAGCCCGCTTACGAACCCTGCGTGAAATTTGGTAGGGAGTGCATAAAAACGGCGACTTGGGCACCCCAACGTGGCCACGTACCCCGCGGATTTCTTGGTGCCACGGGCGGAGTCGAAGACATCAAGCTTGTTCTCCTCGTCGCCGAACCTGGCAACCCGCATAAGGACTCGCAATTCCAGTCCGGTGTCACAGCTCGTTCGTTCATTACCAAAACAATCACCGACACCTACGCCTGTTTCCGGGATCAAACGGACACGTTCCATGGCAACATGCGCCGGATACTCGATCTCGCCTTTCCCGACTACATCCTTGAGGACCAGTTACGCAGAGTCTGGATCACCAACACATACCTCTGTTCGGCACCTAGGGAGACCGAATACGTCCCCGCCAAATCCTGGAAGGCGTGCGGCAGTACTTACTTGAAGGCTCAATTGGAACTCCTTTCCGGACGCCCGGTAATAGCTTTGGGGGATAAGGCATACACCCGTGCCAAAAGCCTCGCCAACTCGATTCCCGATCTTGACCGCCGGCTATTCAAGGGCTATGCGGCCTCCCCGCCCGGTTGCAACCGCAGCCATGCCTACCCATCTTGGTGTAAAGCAGTGGAGCAATCCCGAACGATTCTAGGATTTCCACAGGTGTCGGCGACCCATGACTAGTTACTAATCCAAAGGCGTGCAAGGCATACCCTCCGCGCGAAACCAGGGCCGGGAAGGATACTTCGGCTTTCAATCTAGAAATGCCACAGCAATCGCAACGAAAACGCCTTGAGATCGGCCATCCAGCCCTTCCTTGCCGCGCGTCACTATCGCCCGATCCGGACACTGCGATAGAGTTGCCGCCATCCTGACCAGCCACAATCGGAAACTGACCATGAAAGTGATCATTGCCGGCTCCATCGATCTCGCGGATCCCAGCCAGGTAAAGGACATGCTGACACGCGCCCGCCCACACATCGAGGGCGCGCTCCAAGAGGAAGGCTGCATCGCCTACGACTGGACGGAAGACCATCTGATTCCCGGTCGCGTGCACGTCTACGAAGAGTGGACCTCCTCGGAGACCCTGGATGCGCACCTTCAGGGTCACTGGTATCGCGACATGGGCGCTCACATCGCCGGTTATGTGCGCAAGGCAACCGATACCGTCATCAAGAAGTACCGTGTGGAATACGAGGAACCCGTCTACGACGAAACCGGGGTGGCGCGCGGCCACTTCTTTACCGAATCGAAGTAACCCACCGAACAGAAGTCACCCGGCGGGGAGGTCCTGGAACACCCTCCCCTGCCTGCACGGGGATTGCTCCATCGCCGGGTGATTTCGCATCGGCGCCAGCGGAGCTTTCCAGGCCCAGCGGAGCGTACCAGGCCCAGCGGAGCGTACCAGGCAATGTGCGGTCGCGCTTGCGCGAGTGCATCGGCGTGCGCAGCAGTACGTTGGTGACGAATGCGGGCCAGGGGACCGCACCCGCGCGCGCCGCGTGCCCGCAGATGCCATTCGCGGGCCGCGATTGCAGAAGGCCAACGCATGCGGCCTGACGCCGGTTACCTGCCGGGCCGAAACGTTGCCCGTTGCAATCAGACCGGATGCGCCAGCAGGTCCAGCAGGTAATCGCCGTAACCGCTTTTTACCAGCGGCCCGGCGAGCCGCTCGAGGGCGGCATCGTCAATCCAGCCCATGCGCCATGCCACCTCTTCCGGGCAGCCCACTTTCATGCCCTGGCGTTTTTCCAGGGTCTGTATGAAATGGGCAGCCTCGAGCAGGGCGTCCGGCGTACCCGTATCTAGCCAGGCGGTGCCGCGAGCGAGGCGTTTGACGTCGAGTTCGCCGCGCTCCATGTAGAGGCGGTTGATGTCGGTTATCTCCAGTTCGCCCCGGTCCGACGGCTCGAGCGTCCTTGCCATGTCAACGACCTGCTCGTCGTAGAAGTACAGGCCCGTCACGGCGTAGCGGCTGCGCGGGCGGTCCGGCTTTTCCTCGATGGAGACGGCCCTCTGCCGGGAGTCGAATTCGACCACGCCGAAGGCTTCGGGGTTGCCGACCGGATAGGCGAACACCGTTGCCCCGCCTTCCTGACGGGACACCTCCTGCAGCAGGCCGGAAAGCCCACTGCCGAAAAAGACGTTGTCGCCGAGAATCAGGGTGGAGCGCGCTCCGGAAAGGAATGCCTCGCCCAGAATGAACGCCTCTGCCAGACCCCCGGGACGTTCCTGGACAGCGTACTCGATGGAGAGCCCCCATTGCGCTCCCGTACCGAGCACCAGTTGAAAACGTGGCACGTCCTGGGGTGTGGAGATCACCATGATCTCGCGGATGCCCGCCAGCATGAGCGTGCACAGCGGGTAGTAGATCATCGGTTTGTCGTAGACCGGCAGAAGCTGCTTGCAGAGGCCGAGCGTGGCCGGGTACAAGCGGCTGCCGGAGCCGCCTGCCAGGACGATTCCCTTTCTGACGCTCATTCCCCGGCCGCCTGGTGCGCCGCATGCACGTACCGCATACCGGTTCTCGGAGCCGGATCGAAGGAACGGTTCCCCACGTTAACGAATTCAATAAAATTAATAGCTTGGAAAGACTGTTCCATGAAAGCTTCGAACCCGGCGCGCCGGGACGCGGACGTGCAGGGAACATCTGCAATACGCTGGGAGAGAGCAGGTGTGCGGTGCGTGTATCTGGCGCTGTTTGGGCTCGTGCTTGCACCCATCGTCGCGGTAGATTTCTCCGCCTGGTGCGCCATTCGGCGAGCCAGAGGCACGTACCGTATAGCTGCTCTCGGTGCCCGGTCGCGAGATATTATGTTAAATTTATTTTTCAATTAAATCAAAGAGTTATGATCTGTTCCGTGCGAGACGGGCTCGACCGAGCCGACTGCAGGGCGATGCCGGATAGCGTTGGCGCCAAAAGCTCGTAGACTACACGCATGACAGCAGCCATTCGACCCGTATTGACCTGTTTCATGGCCCTGCAGGACGAACTCTGCGACGCCTTCGAGGCCATGGACGGCGCCGCTGTCTTCTCGCGCGAAGAGATTCCCGGGCCCAAGAACAGCCTTGCCAGGCCAAGGGTTCTTGCCGACGGGCGCAACATCGAAAAGGCCGCCGTGCAGTTTACCCACGGTATCGGCAATGCTCTGCCGCCGGCAGCCACCGAGCGCAATCCGGGTCTCGAGGGCCGCGGTTATCAGGCCGCCGCTATTTCGGTCATCGTTCATCCCCGCAACCCTTATGCGCCGACGACGCACATGAACCTGCGTTTTTTTCTCGTCGAAAGCGGCACATCGTCCCGTTTCGAGCAGCCGGTCTGGTACTTCGGCGGCGGATTCGACCTGACCCCCTACTACGCCTTCGAAGAGGACTGCGTGCACTGGCACCGCGTGGCGCGTCAGGCGGCCGGCTCGCACTATGCGAACTTCAAGGCCGCCTGCGACGCGTATTTCCATCTCCCGCACCGGGACGAGTGCCGGGGTATCGGCGGGCTTTTTTTCGACGACTGGACAGAGGGGGGCTTCGACGCCAGCCTGGCTCTGGTCCGGAACATCGGCGATGCCTTTCTACCGGCATACCGCCCCATATTCGAACGCCGAATCGCCACGACTTACGGCGACCGTCAGCGCCAGTGGCAGCTTTATCGGCGTGGCCGCTATGCCGAGTTCAATCTGGCGATCGATCGTGGTACCCGCTACGGGCTGCAAAGCGGACGCCGGGTCGAGTCCGTACTGGCTTCGCTGCCACCGCTGGCAGCATGGCGCTATGGCCATGTTCCCGAAACGGGTTCCCCCGAGGCGGAGTTGCTGTCCTTTGTCAAAGCGCCCCGCGCCTGGCTGCCCGCTGTGGATAACTCTGGGGATTAATTGACCGCCGAATCGTCAAACCGGTGGATAGCGACGGCTTTCTGCAACTGAATAGAAATTTTATCTTTATATTTCAACAGATTATGTGCGCTTACCTATAATTGACGTTGTAATAGAACTGTAACTTGGCAGAAAGTCGGGTGTGCATAATGCTATAGGGTCCGGGATGCGCCTGTTCCGGGAAGCGAAGGGTCGATTCCAATGCGAAGTGAGGGTGAAGGGACGTCAGGCGCATCATATTGGATTGACCGTGCACATCCGAACGCAACGGCTATACGCCATCCGGCAGCTTCGTGCCTTCATCGAGGGTACCGCGGCGTCGCTCGACTCCTCGGGCCGAGGCATTGCCCCGTTATTCCTTCACCCGCAAGCGATTGTCCACGGAGGTGACGCCCTTGATGGATTGCACGAGTTCGGTGGCCTGCTGTTTCATCTCGGGTGAATCCGCGCGGCCGTGCAAGGTGACCACGCCTTTCCTGACCTCCACGTTCATGCGTGCACCGTTCACGTCCGGGGAGCGCACCAGCCTGGACTTGACCCGAACCTGGATGGCGGCATCGTCGGTGAATTCGCCCACCGTCCGCGACTTGCCGTCCTTGTAGCTCTGGCACCCGGACAACAGCAGTGTGCACGCAATCGTCGCCAACAGTACCTGTCCCTTGCTCACGGCTCGGCCTCTCAATCGCTGGGAGAGCGGTTATTCTATTACGGATGCGGGCTGGAGATGGCCATGTCGATTCTCCCGTAAGACAATGCCCCGATGCCCGCGATCCACATCGAGTTACCTGAAGGCAGCGTGGCGGAAGCCTGTCCGGTGGCCGACTATCCGCTGTTACCCGCAGAAGCAGCCGCGGTTGCAGGCGCAATCGGCAAACGCAGGCGCGAATTCGCCAGCGGTCGTCACGCGGCACGCACGGCCCTGGGCAAATTGACGGGTAGCACACCGCCACTCCCGCGGGACGGGCAGGGCCGGCCCCTCTGGCCCGTCGGCATCGTCGGTTCCATCAGCCACTCGGAGATGCTGGCCGCAGCGGTGGTATCGAGTGCCTCGCTGCGGGGCATCGGCATCGATGTGGAAGATTCCAACCGCCTGACCGAAAGCCGCCCTCGCCTGCTCGAGAAGCTCTTCACGCCGGCCGAGCGCGCCATAACCTGGGAAGACGCCCGGGAAGCGGTCGTGCGGTTCTGTGCGAAAGAGGCCGCCTACAAGGCGGTCCATCCGCTGGTCGGGCGCTACATCGGGTTCAGGGAAGTGGAAACCGACATCGACTGGCGGCGATCGGCATTCCGGGTTCGTTACGTGGGTGTCCACGAGCCCAACCGTCTGCTCGACGGCGGCTACGGGCGTTTCTGTTTCCTCGGCGCGCAGGTTGTCGCCCTGTTCATCATCGAGTAGGCACCGGCGTCTGCCGGGATTTCGGCTGGCGGGTCAGGTCGTCGAAACGGTCAGGCGTGCTCCCCGCAACCGTTCTCGTTCCGGGCCGGGGTATCGGCCGGTCAGTTCGATGCAAGCGAAACGTTGAAGACCCCCGCCAGGCGGGCGGAGTCCATCACGTGAATCATGGTTCCGGTCTGGGAATCCGGGTGCGGTTGGATGACCACCGGCGCTTCCGGATTCTCGGCGTGCAGGCGCTCGATGTTGGCGCGCACCGACCGCCAGTCGACATCGCGCTGGGCGATGAGGATGCGGTCGCGGTTGGTGATGCGCACGACGATGCTTTTCTTCTTCGGGTCTTCCGTTTTCGGCGCGTCGTCCGGCTGATTGACATCGAGACCCACCTCCTTGACGAAGGTGGCCGTGACGATGAAGAAAATGAGCATGATGAAAACGACATCCAGCATGGGCGTCAGATTGATGTGCTCTTCGGAATCCTCGTCACCGTGTCCGCCGATGATTCTCCGCATGTCCCGTACCCTGCGCGAAGCGAAGGGCTAGTGTACCCCCATGTCCTCCGGCCGAAAAGGGTGCGCTGGTGCCATTCTGCTATCATCCGGTTCATGCCCAGCAAAGATGTCGAAGCGCTGGCGCGTCTCGTCGATGCCTCCGAACGCATCGTCTTCTTCACCGGCGCCGGCATCAGTACCGAATCCGGCATTCCGGATTTCAGAAGCCCGGGAACGGGCCTGTGGACGAAGATGAAGCCCATCCCGTTCGAGGAGTTCCTGGCCTCCGACGACGTGCGCCAGGAATCCTGGGCGAGGCGCTTCAATGGCGAGCGCACCCTGGAGAACGCCGAACCCAACAGCGGGCATCGGAGCGTGGCGCAACTCGTGGACGAGGGCCGCTGTATCGCCGTGGTCACCCAGAACGTCGACAACCTGTTTCAGGACGCCGGCATTCCCAACGACAAGGTCATCGAATTGCACGGCAATGCCGGATACGCCAGGTGCCTGGCCTGCGGCATCCGCTACGAGATGGCCGACCTCGAACTGCAGTTCCGGGGGGCCGGCCGAGTGCAGCCGTGCAGCAGTTGCGGCGGCATCGTCAAGTCGGCAACCGTCTCGTTCGGCCAGGCGATGCCCGAAGAGGCCATGCAACGCGCCAGGGAGGCGACCGAGGCCTGCGACCTGATGATCGTGGCGGGTTCGTCGCTGGTCGTCTACCCCGCCGCCGGGTTTCCCGAATACGCCAGTCAACTCGGCGCCAGGGTCGCGATCGTCAACCGGGAAGAAACGCCCCTCGACCCGATTGCCGATGTCGTGGTGCACCGGGAGATCGGGCCGACCCTGTCGTTCGTCGTCGGCATGAACTGATCGGGCGCAGGGGAAGCCGGCTGCCAAGGTCCAGTTGGCCTGCGCAGCGGACCCGACAGAACCGGCGCCCCAAGCTGCCCCCTCACCCGAACTGGTTTCCGGCACGCAGGCGCAACGTTCGGAGACCCAATCGATGCCGGAGGCTGATTCGGCTGTCGGCCCCGGCGTTTTTTTCGCGTTTGCCGAATCCGATAGAATGGGCGCAGGTTCAGGGAGCCGCGGATGGCCAAGAGCATCGCAATAGTAGAAGACGACCCGGATCAGCGCGCCAACTACGCCGATGCAATCACCAAGAAGGGTTACGAAGTCGTTGCCTACGGCAGCCGCGAGGACGCGCTGGAGGGCATGAACGACCACCTGCCGGACCTCGTCATTCTGGACATCATCCTCGGTGACGAGGTGGATGCGGGCTTTCAGCTCTGCCGGGCGCTGCTCGGCAAGTCGCCATCGCTGCCGGTGATCTTCCTGACCGAACGAATCAACGAAATCGACAAGATCTCGGGCCTGCGCCTCGGCGCCTGGGATTACCTGCCGAAGCCCATCTCGCTGGACTACCTGGCCGAGCGGATTTCTTCGCTTTTGCGCATCAACGAAGTACGCTCGGAGCACTCCGAACAGGAGAGCCCCACCGCCAAGCACGTGGGTGACCTCACCATCGACCAGGAGGCGCTGCTGGTCTCCTGGAAAGGCCATCGCATCGATCTTTCCGGCACCGAATTCCGCATGCTGGCCAAGCTGGTTCGGGTACCCGGCCACGCGGTCAGCTACGAATCGCTGATGAACGCGACCATGCAGAGCCTGGTGACCAACAACACCATCAACACGCACATGCGCAACATCCGCAAGAAGTTCGAGAAGGTGGACGACGGCTTCGCGGCGATCAAGAGCGAGTACGGATTCGGCTATCGCTGGTGGCGTCCATGAAATTCCTGCGCCGGGTCCGGGGCCCCAGGCTCGGCACCAAGCTGTTGCTGCTCGGCCTGACATTGCTGGTGGTGCCCTGGCTCAGCTACCGCCAGCTCGTTGAAATGGAGCGTCTGCTCGTGCAGGGGCAATCCCATACGCAGTTGCTGATGGCCGAGGGCATTTCCACGCTGTTCAATGGCCGGGAAGATCTCTTCAACGACCTGCCGGTGACGACCGAGGATTACGAGACGCTGTTCGCGCATCCCCTGCAGAACAACGTGCGGCTCGACGGCCGCTTCGAAGACTGGGGCGACGATTTCGACGAGAAGCTGCTGCGCTTCGGCGCCGACCGGGACGACAATTCGTTCCAGCTCCTGCTCGGCGAACGGGCCGGTCAGCTGTACATCTACCTGCACGTACAGGACCCGCAACTGGTCTTCCGCAACCCGGACTATCTGCGGCTCGACAGTGCCGACCAGGTCCGCCTCTCGTTCATACGTCCCGACGGCGAGGACGCACGGTTCAGCCTGGTGTTCGCCGCTGCCGGAGCCGTTACCGCCTATGCCATGGACGACGATTGGCGATTTGCGACCACGGGGGCGCCCGAGACGGCAATTCAGGGTTACATGGAGCCCGTTGCCGCCGGCTGGACGATGGAATTCCGGCTGCCCCTGGAATCGCTGGGTTCCCGGCGCTATTTCGGTGTCTCGGTGGCGGATGTGGACGATCCCGTTGCCCGGGAGATCGTCAGCCTGGTGCAGACCCTTCCCAAGGCGGGCAAGGAAAGTTTCGACCTGGTCGTGCTTCGCTCACCGGAAGTGCTGAACATCATCGAGGGGCTCGGCTATTCCGGCGCCCGCATCCTGGTCATCGATGCGGAGCAGCGGGTACGTGCCGAGACGGGCGCACACGCTACCGCGGGGGCCGAGGTGCCGCGCGATCCGCTGATGGGCTACATCGAGCGGACATTTGCGGCCATTCGCCCGCAACTCCACCGGTTCGGAATGTTCGAGCAGTGGGATTCGCGGGCAATCGGCCCGGGCGGTCCCGAGGCCGCTGCCAACGAGATCATCGCGGAGTCGCTGGCCGGCAATCCTTATGCCATTCGCCAGACGGTCGACGAGTCGCTCGAGATCGTAACGGCAGCGCATCCCATCGTTTCCAGGGGCAACGTCATCGGCACCGTGGTGGTCGAACAGAATATCGACGACATCCTGAGCTTTCAGCGCTCGGCCCTCGAACAGGTGATTCTGGTCTCCGTGATCAGCCTTCTGATCGTGCTGATCGCGCTGGTTGCCTTTGCCGGCCGGCTCGCCTGGCGCATCAGGAACCTGCGGCAGGAGGCAAGCGCGGCCATCGACGCCCGGGGGCGGTTGCGAACCAGCACGCTGACGAGCGAGATGGGTTCCGGGGACGAGATCGGAGACCTCTCGCGAAGCGTCTCGGACATGCTCTCCAAGCTGCATCAGCACAGCACCTTCCTGGAGAACATGCCGAGAACCCTGCGCCACGAAATCAACAACCCCCTGAACACCCTCAGCACTTCCCTGCAGAACCTGGCCGAGCAACATCCCGACGTGCGCGACAGCAAGTATCTCGACAGCGCCAGGCGAGGGGTCATGCGGATCGGCGCCATCGTTCAGAACCTGGCCGATGCGGCAAGTCTCGAGGAGTCGCTGGAAGCGGAGGAACTGGAACTGGTGGACATCCACCGATTTCTCCAGAACTACGTGGCCAACTGTCAGCTGAGCCACCCGCACTGCGAATTCGTCTACCGGTCCGAAACCGCATTCGCTCATGCACGGGTCTCGGACCACCGTATCGAACAGATGCTCGACAAGATCGTCGACAACGCCATCGACTTTCGTCGCGCCGACAGCCCCGTCACGGTCCATCTCGATACCCACCGCGGCTATCTGCAGATCACCGTGGCAAATCGCGGCCCCGTACTTCCGGACAAGTCCCAGGAGTCGCTGTTCGATTCCATGGTCACGCACCGGGGGCCCCACAGCCACATGCATTTCGGTCTCGGCCTGTATGTCGTGCGTGTCATTGCCGAGCACCACGGCGGTCACGTTCGCGCGCTCAACCTGGCTGACGGCAGCGGCGTCGCCGTCATGGTCCAGTTGCCGGTGGCCAGGGATGTCCCGACGCCGGTGAAGGTGACGACCGGCGGAGAAGGCCGGCCCGGTGCAAAGTCGGTTCAGGCGAGCCGGTAGACGCTATCGAGGTCGGGGTCGCCCTCCGTGGCGAGGATACCTTTATCCACCATGAAAACCGTCGCTGCCAGCACGCTTCTGGCGGCTGCGGGGTACATGAACTCCGGGAGTTCGGTGTACATCCGCGGCACCATTTCCCCGATTCTGTGCACGCCCTTGCCGATGCACGCGACGATCTGTTCTTCCCGCTCCCTCCGGTGGGCGATAAAGGCGGATACCAGCGGCTTCGGGTCGTCGATGCAGGGGCCGTGAGTCGGCCAGTAGATGCGGTCTTCGCGCTCGAGCAGCAGTTCGAGGCTCGCCATGTAGGCGGCCATGTCGCCATCGGGCGGCGAGACGATGCTGGTCGACCAGCCCATGACGTGGTCGCCGGTGAATAACGCATTCTCTTCCTGCAACCGGTAGCAGATGTGATTGGAGGTGTGGCCGGGCGTATGGACACACTCCACGGACCACCCGTCTCCTTGAATCACGTCGCCGTGGCGAACCTGCCTGTCGGGCCGGAAATCCATGTCGCCGCCCTCCTCCACGGGAACCCCGCGTTCGAGCTTGCCCGAGCCGTGGGGACCGTACGCGTAGGTATTCGCATCCGTATGCTCCTCGAGGAGCCTGCATCCCGGGGAGTGATCCACATGGGTGTGGGTGACCAGCAGATGGGTAATGGTTTCGCCGTTCAGCCCGTCGAGCAGCGCGGCGATGTGCTCGACATCAGCGGGCCCGGGGTCGATGACCGCCACGTTACCGCGGCCGAGAACATAGGTGCCGGTGCCGTACAGCGTGAACGGACTTGGGTTTCGCGCCACCACCCGGCGTATTCCGGGGGCAACCTCGGCGATCTCGCCGTAGGCGAAGTCCAGCTCTCGACGAAAAGGAATGCGTGTGTTCATGTTTACTCCCAGGAGTCTCTCAGGGCGCGCCACGCCGGTACGTCCGGCGTGACCGTAAGGGCGAGTTCCAGATACTGTTTGGCTTCTTCCTCCAGGCCGACAGACTGGGCTTCCATGGCAACCTCGACCAGCCGCGCCGCAGCTTGCGCAAGCAGTGCTTCCGCCCGTTCGTTTCCGGGGTCGAGACGCTCGACTTCCCGCAACAGCGCCACGGCGTTCTGTTCCGGCGGTTCCGTGACGAAGCCCTGCCGGAGCAGGGATTCCGCCTCCTGCAGATTGGTGGCGACCACGGTAAGGGCGGCGGTCCGCTCGTCCAGCCGGGTCTTGATCTGGCGCAGGGATTCCGTCTCGATGCCTGCAGCGCTGGCCTGGTCGACGAGTTGACCCACCGCGACGAATTCGTCGGTCTCCAGCATTCGGGTCGCCTGGCTCAAGAGCTGCGAGGTCACCTCACTCAAGCCCTGCCGTGCAAGGACATTGTCGGGAGCCGTGGCCAGCACCCGATTGTACAGTTCGGCTGCGTTCTCCCCGGGCGGAGTGACCAGCAGTCCCTGGACACGATAAGCCCGGGCCTGTTGCAGGAGTTCCTCGATCGCGGCCTGGGCGGTGGTCGCCTGCTGGATTTCGCTTCTGACCGCCGTCAGCAGGGGCGAGTCGCCGATGGCCGCGGTCGCCCGCTCCAGGAAGCTGATGGCATCCTGGACATCCCCGCGCACCGCCGCATCATTGGCCAGCCCCGCATAGTGTTCTCCGAGCCTGTCCAGTTCCAGTTGCGCCACCGGGTGCCCCGGGGCGAGGCGCATGACCTCGTGGTACGCCTGGATTGCCGCAGTTGCCGAGGGCACGTCCGACAGGCCGTGGCTGCCGAGCAGAGCCTGGGTACTCGACAGGAGGGCGCCCGCGGTCTTCCGATCGGTCAGTTGTTTGTCCAGGTCTGCCAGCGCGGCATGGTCGGGGAATGCGGCCGTCATCTCCGCAAGCTTGGTTTCGGCCTGGACGATGTCGTTGCGGAGAAGCGAATCCATGACGTCGACCGGCCATTGTTCGGCAAGGCCCCGAATCGCGGCCAGGGCGTCGGCATGGCCCACGTCGAACGACAGTACCCGCCGGTATCCGGCAACGATCGCCGACAGGCTCTGGTTCGGATCCTGGTGCAGCGACTGTGCATCGAGCCAGGCCGTGTGCAACAACGGGTTCTCCGCAAGCCCGGCTTCCGCCATCATCGTGCTGAACCAGAGCGGCCGGGTGTTGAAGAGGTACAGTGAGCCGATTCCGGTGGCGACGACCAGTACAATCAGTGCCATTGTGCGCGACGCCGTGTTGCGCCGGCGCCGGACGCGCTGCTCCTGGCGAACGGTGTCGACCGGCGCGGTGAACAGTCCCCCGGTTGCGGCCCGGATTTCCTCGACTGATACCGCAACGGACTTGAACATCGTTTCGGCAAGGGGCGGCAGGCGGAGCGCCATGTCCAGAGCCTCCGCCAGATCGGAGCCCCGCGCGAATCGTTCCCCGGGATTCCTGGCCAGTGCGCGCTCGACGATCGGCTGCAACGGGTTCAGGTGAGCGGGCAGCCGGAGCAGGCGGTCCGCGGTCTGCCCGGTGCCGGCAATGGCGCTCGCGTCGGGGTGGTGCGGCGCCTCGCCGGTCAACATGTTGTAGAGCACCGCTCCGAGAGCGTAGAGATCCGATCGACGATCGACGGTTCGTCCGTCCGCCTGTTCGGGGCTCATGAATCCCGGCGTGCCCGCTGTGGCCGCGTATCCGGCCGGCGGCTGACCGCCGCCGATCCACCAGCCGCTGCTGAAATCCGAGAGTACCGGGCTGCCGGCCAGGCGGAAAAGGATGTTCTCCGGCCGGACGTCGAGGTGGACGAAGCCCTGGTCGTGTGCATGATCCAACGCAGCGCCCACGGCACGGATCACCCTGGCCAGTTCCGAGGCATGCATGCCCCGCTCGAGTCGTTGTTTCAGGTTGCCCCCGGACAGGTACTCGAACACGGCGACCGGCGCCGCTCTGCATTCGAGGGTCTCCTGAAGCCTGACGATGTTCGGGTGGTGGAGTTTCGATCCGGCGTCGCTGACGAATCGTATGGCCTGGTCGAAGACGCCGGCCGGCCCGGTCGGCGCCTGCACAGCGAACTTGAGGACGACGCGCTGATGAGTTGTCCGGTTCTGGGCAAGCCAGACGCGCCGGATCGAGCCCTGCGCGAGTTCCCGCTCTAACCGAAATCCCGGAATGTCCACGCCTGCTCCAGCAGCAGCGTATTTCGACGAGAGGACACTACGACTCCGCGAGTTTCAATGCCTGCGGCTGCCCCTGCACCAGTCGACCGAGGACGAAGCGGCCGTCGACGACGATATAGTCCCCGTCGAGGCTCACGGCCAGGCCCTGCCCGTGGGCCAGCCCGTTGATGCAGGAATCGCCGTCGAACATCCACCGCCGGTCGAGTATCTCGAGCCGGCAGCGCGGGTCCTCGTCCAGGGCCTGAGCCCACAGGAGATTGCCGCGCTCCCATTGCTGCAGTTCCATGGAATCGTCCGGCGTCCGCTTGACGCCGTAGCCCTGCATCAAGCCGGCCACGAACCGGCCGTGAAACACGGTGCCGTCGCGCCAGAACAGCGTTCCGAGCCCGGTGCGTTCGTCGCCGGCGAACTCACCGCGATAGAGATTGCCGTTGGGCCAGGTAAGCGTGCCGAGGCCCGACTTGTTGCCGACGTCGAACTCCCCTTCGTAGCGACGGCCGTCGGGCCAGGTGAAGACGCCGTAACCGTGCATCCTGCCATTTGCGAAGGCCCCTTCGTAGCGGCCCGTATCGTGCAGTATCAACAGCCCCTCGCCGTGCATGCGGTTGTTGGCGAATTCTCCCTCGTAACGGTCTCCGTTGGGCCACAGCAGCGTTCCTCTGCCGGACCGCTTGCCGTCCTCGAAACGGCCTTCGTAACGGCGGCCGTCGAGCCAGACGAAAAGGCCTGCGCCGTGCCTGGTGCCCCGCGCGAACTGTCCCTCGTAACGGCGGCCGTCCGGCCAGGTGAAAACACCCTGGCCGTGCCTCCTGTTCGCCAGAAACCCTCCTTCGTAGCGACTGCCGTTGGCCCAGGTATAGGTGCCCTGCCCGCTTCGCTCGCCGTCGACGAATTCCCCCACATAGACATCGCCGTTCTCGAATTCGATGCGCCGTTCCGCACTTTGCGCACCGCTGAAAAACAACAGCGCCGCAAGACATGCACAGGCGGCTGTTCCAGCCTCGAACCGAGCCGACATGCTCACGCTTGTGTCTCGCCGCCCAGGAAGCGAATCTGAATCGCATCGGTCCGGGCCTCCGCAAGCACATCGGAGATCACCACCACTTTTGCTTCAGGCGCCATCTTTTCCCGCTCGCGCAGCACGCGCAGGGCTCGCTGCAGGGATTTCTCGGGTTCGAGGCTGAACTCCGTGCGGTAGCTCGACACCGCGCGATTCAACGTCAGGCGGCGACGCGTCCGGCTGTCGTTGGTGAAGGCATAGATGGGTACCTTGGGTGGCCGGGCATTGGTAACGAGGTCCGCCATGACGCCCCGCCGTGTCACCACCACGATGCCGTCCGCCTCGATCGACTCGGCGAGCGCCACTGCGTGGATGGCCAGTTGCTGCTTGTCGGTTTCCGCGATCAGGTTGCGTTCGTAACCGAGCCCCCGGAACCGCTCGGAAGATCGGGTTATGGACACGAGCTGTTCGACACAGCGCACCGGGTGCTTGCCGACGCTCGTCTCACCGGAGAGCATGACCGCATCGGCCCCCTCGTAGACGGCATTGGCCACATCGGTCACTTCCGCACGGGTAGGTATGGGGTTCTCGATCATGGATTCGAGCAGGTGGGTGGCCACGATGCAGCGCCGCCCCCATTTCGCGCAGGCGGAAGCGATGCGCCGCTGAATGTTGGGGAGATCGGCAATATCCGTTTCGATACCCAGGTCTCCACGGGCGACCATGACGCCATCGGCCGCCTGGGCGATTCGATCCAGGTTGGTGACGCCTTCGGAATCCTCGATCTTGGCAATGATGCCCGGCCGGCCCTTGCGATTGCCGAGAATCGACCGGAGTTCGTGCACGTCTTCGTCGCTGCGGACGAACGAGAGGGCGATGAAGTCGATGTCGTGGGACAGCCCGAATTCGATGTCGACACGATCCTTCTGCGTGATGGCCGGCAGGTTCAGCCGAACGCCGGGCAGGTTGACGTGCCGCTTGCTGCCGAGCAGCCCGCCGTCAATGACCTTGCAGACGAGTTGATTGGCTTCGACCTGCAGCACTTCGAAGTTGAGCAGGCCGTTGTCCACGGTGATGCGGCTGCCTTCGCTGGCAATCTCCGCCAGTTCGCGATAGTTGACGTGAATGGAGGAGGTTTCGACTTCGTCGGGATCCCGCACGCTCAGGGTGACCACCTCGCCGTTTGCAAGGTCGATGGGTTCGCTGACATCGCCGGTGCGAATCTCCGGCCCCTGGGTATCGAGCATGATCGAGATCGGGCGGCGGCCTTTCCGATTGAGTGTCTTGATCCAGTTGATGATCTTCGCGGCTTCGGCGTGGCCGGCGTGGGACATGTTCAGGCGCACGATGTCCATGCCGGCTTCCGCCATCCGTTCGAGGGCGGGATAGTTGGCGGTCTTCGGCCCGATCGTGCAGATGATCTTAGTGCGGCGGAACCTCATGTCGGCAGGATAGACCCTTCCCAGAATTTCGCTACCGCTGCGCCCAGTTCGCGGGCCGTTACCGGTCGGGGTCGCCAGTGAGCGGGGAAGTAGCGGCGGTATTCGGCGTTGCCCATCCGGGGATCGATCAGGCAGATCACACCGCGCTGCTCCGGTGAGCGCAAGAGCCGCCCGGCGGCCTGCACGACCCGGGTCATGGCCGGCAACAGGAAGGCGACATGCCGACCGTTTCCGCAGCTTGCGTCGAAGTAGCGCCGCTGGCAATCGCGCGTCAGGTCGGGCGGAGGAATTCCCGCACTCACCGCGATGACGCCGGTCAGGGGAACGTCCGCCAGATCCACCGATTCCGTAAAGACGCCTCCCAGCACCACCGCAGCAAGCCGCGGCCCGCTTTCGGCTCGCAGGTGGTTCAGGAATGCGTCCCGGTCGCCGGCCGTCATTCCCGGTACCTGACAGTGCAGAATCCCTTGCGGAAAGCGGCGGCGTGCCTCGATGCGGAATCGTTCGAGATAGGCATAGGAAGGGAACGCAATCAGGTAGTTTCCGGCGCGTGCGGAAAAGACGGCGTGCA
Source organism: Candidatus Azophilus sp. (assembly GCA_965221465.1). Lineage (GTDB taxonomy): Bacteria > Pseudomonadota > Gammaproteobacteria > Pseudomonadales > Azotimanducaceae > Azophilus. Next base: position 1,292,372 of record OZ244892.1, on the reverse strand, counting down.
CGGCCTCCACGAGCCGGCCGACCGTTGTCTCCCGGGCGCGATAACAGGTGTCGATGTCGCGCACGATGAGAACGGCCAATTGGTGCTCGCCGAATGCGCTGGCCGCCCGTTCGAAGGGTGCATCGTCAAGCCCATGCAAGCGGTTGTAGAGCGGCAGTGGTGACAGTGTGCCGGAGAAACGGATGCTGCTTCGGTAGCGGCTCAGGGTGTCGCCTATGTGCCTGCCCGCATCCAGGCAGCAGGAGCGGACCACGATGCCGCGCCCGCGCGTGTCCAGCACGTATGCGAACGGCCCGGGCTCGCGCCATCCCTCCGAGCGCCGCCAGCGACTTGCATCGAACACCGCCGCCCTCAGGGCCGGCAAGCGGGAGAGGTCAGCATCCATGGCCTGAATCTCGTCGAGGAACCGAACGATCGCGCGATTGAGCGCCTGGGGTTGCTCGATCAGGGTCTCCGACTCATCGCCACATTGCCGCCGCAGCGCCGTCAGGGCGCGGTCGATCGATTCGAGCCGCCTGGCGATGGATTCGCCGACCGGCTCCGACAAGGCAGCCTTGAACGCGATGCGCTGCAGATCTGTCGACAGCATGTCCGCGGTACGGCTCGCGAGTTGATGCGCCTCGTCGATCAGCAGATCGATCTCGCCGTCCGCCATGAATCGCTGCAGGCGCACCACAGGGTCGAATACGTAGTTGTAATCGCAAATCACCGCATCTGCCCGGACGGCGGCGTCGAGGGACAGTTCGAACGGACAGACCTCGTGGCGCCGGGCGATCGACTCGATCTGCCCGGGGTCGATGGCATGCTCGCGGCAGAGTGCGTCCAATGCGGCGTCCCGCTTGTCGTAGTACCCCCGGGCGTAGGCGCACGTCTCCGCCGAACAGGGCATTCCAGCGACGATGCAGGCCTTTTCCCTGGCGGTGACGGTCACGACCCGCAGGTGTTTGCGGCCTGCATCGATGCGAGCCAGAGCCGCTTGCGCCGCCTGTGCGCCTGTTCCCCGGCCGGTGAGAAAAAGCAACTTGCCGGACTCGTCGGCTGCCAGGCTTTTCAGTGCGGGGTAGATCGTGGCCATGGTCTTGCCGCTGCCGGTCGGGGCCTCGAACAGCAGGCGCTCCCGGTTGCGCATGGCCCGGTAGCAGCGCCGGGCCAATGCTCGCTGGTGCGGGCGAAACCTCGCGAACGGGAATGGCCGGGAATCGAGCCAGGCATTGCGCTTCCGTTCGTGGCGGGCCTGGGCCGCCGGCCACAGGCGCTCGAGTGTTTCGCTGAGGAAGCAATCGAGTCCCTCGGGCCTCATCGTCTGCTCGAAGGTGCGCGTTCGCCCGCTGTCCGGGTCGCAGTACACCAGGCGCAGCAGCCAGCGTTCGACGCCGGAGAGCTCTTGCGCGAGCAGCGCCGCATAGAGTTTCGCCTGCGCCCAGTGAACCGGGCCATCGTGCAAGTGCACCGTTTCCACGTCGAAGCGCGTGGCCTTGAATTCTTCGACCAACGCGTTGTTTCCATCGACCAGCAGTCCATCGACCCGTCCGCGCAGTTCGAACTCGGCGCCATTGATGGAGTGACGTTGTCGCACCGGGTACTCCGTCCGGTAGCCTTCCGGCCGGTCGCGCTGGAGGCGGCGCTGGATGGCCATGCCCTCCTCTGCCCGGGTCGGGCGTCCGAACGGGTCGCTGCCGCGATAGGGATAGAGATCGCCCCGCCGATGCGCCGTTTCTGCAAGCCATCGGATAGCGACTGCCCTGACTGCCCTATCCCCCAAGGATTGGCCCCCGCGACGCCTTCCGGCCAGCGGGTCCTGCGTGTTTGAACTTCACTATTCTTGCGTTGCAGTGGTTTTCGCGAAAATACCTGAACCAGACGCGCTGGGCGGGCTGCAACCGGTCGTTGGGGCCCTTGACCTCGACGAACTCGTAACGATCGGTACCGTAGAGCACCAGCAGGTCGGGAAAGCCCTTTCTGGCCAGCCGCAGATTGTCGATCACGTGACAGGCCAACGGATACAGAACAGCGTGGGGAATCGTCTCCAGAATGCGCTCCAGGCGGTAAGCATCCAGATGGCGCCAGCTTACCAGCCGATTGACGATGCCGGCTTTGGTGTCGAGGGTTTTCCTGAGCGTCAGGGCAAAGTGCCGGGGGTCCTCCAGTACCGCTTTCGCCGCTGTCAGCGCTGCGCGTCGCTGGGTGGCGAAGTCGTCCCAGAACAGGTCCAGGGGGCCGGGCTGCCAGGGATTCAGGAATACACCGTCAACCGGCGCGAATACGACGTCCCAGAATGCGAGCCCCGCCAGACCCAGCGGCAGGTGGTTTTCCAGGTGCCAGCCTTCCCCACCCGATGCTTCGAGCCGGTGGAGCGCGTGGCGTTCGATACTGGCGCAATCCGGCGCTTCCATCGGAACGACCGTAACCGGCGGCGCCTCTCCGACCCTGCGTTTGCCGAATCGTGTCGCGAAATCCAGTTCGTCTGCACTGTGCGGATCGGTAGCGATCTCGTCGAGCAGTGCTCTTGCCGCGTCTTCCTTGCCCAGCCGGGCGAGAATTCTCACCCGCCGTTCCCGGGCGGGATGCGACGACGACCGGCCGTAGCATGCCAGAGCATCGTCCAGGCTGCCGGTGCGCTCGAACCAGTGACCGAGACGATTGAGCGTCCGGTCGAGCATCCTTCGTTCCAGCCGTGACGGATGCCCCGTGAACCTGGCGATGGCAACCAGCACGGCGCCGGCCAGCCCGGGATGCTCCGCGACGCAGTGCGAGAGCGCACTCAAATCGCCAAGCGCCAGGTAGCGACGCAGATCGCCAGGTTCCTGGAAGAGCCGTCGATCGCGGCTCAGGGTGTAATGCTCGAAGCGTGCCGTGCCCAGGTCTTCCAGCACGAAGGTGGTGAGGTCGCCCCGTGCACCGCCGAGGGCTGGTCCGCCGAAAAAAATCAGTTGTACCAGTTCGAGACAACCCCTGCCGGTCAGGCACAGCCAGTCGGACAACTCGCCCAGACGGTCCCGCACCGTGCGCCGGCCGTAGCGAACCAGGATGGCTTCGAGCAGGGCTTGTTTCGTTGGTGCATGTACGTCGAAGAGCGCGGCCAATTCGCCCTTGGTGAAGAGCCCCAACAGCCGCTCGACCGGCGCATCGGAGCCGAGTTCGACCAGAGCAGCCCCCGCCAGCTCGTCGATGGCGGCATCGAGATCCCCGATTTCGCGATAGGCCAGCTTGTCCAGACGGATCTCCCCTGCCCTGCGGCTTACGAGCCTGGCGTAAAGCCGTTGGGCATCCCGGCTTGCAGACAGGATCCCGGTAACGAAGCCCGCTTCCTGCGGGGTGAGCAGGTCCGCGTGTCGATCCCGGACGTGCTCGAGAACGCGCAGCAGATTGTTGCGGTAGTAATCCGGCGGTGGCGGAACGCCCGGCATCAGCATCGGACGACGCGGACCCCGGTTGCCCCCCGAGGCAGGCGGCAAATGCGCTTGAAGCGGCGGGCTCACGTTACGACGACGACCGCAATGCCTTGCCGCAACAACCAGGCTTTAGCCCGCATCAGTCGCCACCTTCCTGCTGCGGACGCCGATGCACTCGCGCAAGCGCGGGCGTGTTTTCCATATGCGAGTCCCAAACCCGGCACGCCGGGACGACGACGCGCAAGGAACACCTGAAACCGGTTCTCGGAGTCGGATCGAAGCAGCGGTTCCCCGAGCGTCCATCCATTTGTCGTTCCTGTTTTCGCGCATGCTGTCCAGCACGCATCATCCGCCAGCGGTCCGACCGAATACTGCTCCGCAGATTACAGCAAATAATGTATGTATGTACAGGTATCGACCGAACCCCATTTCCCGCTGCATGCTGCGGGGCAGCTACCGGCCGCGCGTCGCCCGCGCCAAAGCATTGCTTCGGTGGGCAGCGACGCCCTCGATGTGAACTGGAAGGAGCGCCCGTTCATCGACAAGGCGCCTGAGGAGGCCGGCCTTGCGCTCGATGAAGATGTGTTTGGCGGGCTGCGGCGCGGATTCGTCAGTAACCGGTCTGCTCGCCCTCGCTGCCAAGCGTGCCCCGCACTTCGGCAAGGTCGGCAGTGGCCGACCGGAGCATGAACCGGAGGTCGGAACCCAGCGTTATCAGATTGAAGCCGAGTTCCAGGTAGCGTCGGGTATAGCGCACGCTGGACGTGTGAATTCCGGCCGCCACGCCATGCGCCCGGCAGGCATCCCGAATACGCAGCACGGTTTCGGCGTGCATCGGCTCTTCGTTGTCGCCGGTGGGTGTCAGGCCGAGCGCCAGCGCCAGATCCGACGGGCCGATGTAGACACCGTCCAGCCCGGGCGTGGAAACGATCTCGTCCAGCTTTGCGATGGCCTCGGCGGTTTCGATCATCGCAATGCAGGCAATCTGCCCGTTCGCCTCCGCCGCGTAACCCCGCCCGCCGACCACTGCGGCGCGAACAGGCCCGAAGGAACGGTTGCCTTCCGGCGGATAGCGGCAGGCTGCTACCGCGCGCTCCGCCTCCTCCCGATTGTTGACCATGGGAACGATGACACCGTAGGCCCCGGCATCGAGCGCCTTCATGACTTCGTAGGGCTCGTTCCAGGGTACCCGAACGAGCGGGGTCGAATCTCCCGTGGAGATGGCCGGCAGCATGCGGGTCAGATCCGGGTAGTCCAGCAGCCCGTGCTGCAGGTCGATGCACAGCCAGTCGAAGCCCAGGCCCCCCATGATTTCCGCGGTGTGCGTGTTGGCCAACGACAGCCAACCGCCGACGGTCTGACGGTTTTGCCGCCACGCAGTCAGTGACTTGTTTTCACGCATCGTTCCGCATGTCTCCTCGATTCACGGCCGGCAGCCGGTTGACCCCCGAGCCCGACCTGTTCATGAATAATCCACGGCGGCGTTCGATAGCAGCGCACCACCCAAGCGTGTTTCCGCTGCGCGCTCAACGCCCTGTCGAACACGCCAATCGCGCGCTTGCACCGCGCAACCGGTGCTTTCACGACTTGCCGGCCTTGCTGCGTTCTTTCACGAACGGGCCGGGTGAGTATCCTTTCCCGCCTGGACTGCGCCGGTTCGGGAATTGGCAGCGCATTGTGCCTGTTCCGCTCGGCACACGCATGTAGAATCTTCCTCTTTCGCCTGCGGAGATTCCCGGCTTGAAGAGGAAGAAGGTCGTTGCTCAACTGCCGGCCCACGTGCGGCCCGGCAACATCGCCGAGCGTTACGGGCCGGAACTCGAGGCCCTCGCGCCCATCGCAGACCTGGTGGAGATCGAGGGTGGCGATATCGAATCGTTCGTCGAGGGCGCTCGCGATGCCGACGCGATCATCACCTCCTGGGGTGTCGCGTTCGACCGTCGGACAATCGGCAAGCTGGAGCAGTGCGTCGTCATCGGTGTGGGCAGCGTCGGGGTCGACATGGTGGACGTCGCAGCCGCTACCGAGGCCGGCATCGTCGTCACCAATGTGCCGGACGTGTTCATCGAGGAAGTGGCCGATCACGCCATGATGCTGTTGCTGGCTGCCGCACGACGCATCCGGGTCATGGAAAAGAGCATCGTCTCCGGCGACTGGTACCGGGCGCGCGGCATCCTGGAAGCAGTCCCTCGGTTCATGGGACAGACGCTCGGATTGTTTGGCTTCGGCAACACCGCCCGCTGCACCGCCCGCCGGGCAAGAGCGTTCGGCATGCGGGTGATTGCCCACGACCCGTACGTCAGCGAACTCACGCTTGGCGAAGCGGGTGTGGAGCCGGTGGGATTCGATGAACTGCTGGGGCGCTCCGACTACCTGTCCATTCATGCACCCCTGAACGACGAAACCCGGCACTGCTTCGACGCCGCTGCCTTTGCCAGGGTCAAACCGACGGCGGTGCTCGTCAATACCGCAAGAGGCCCGATCGTCGACGAGTCGGCGCTGATCGATGCGCTGGCGGACGGGCGGCTTGCCGCGGCGGGGCTGGATGTGCTGGAAACCGAACCCATCGAGCCGGACAACCCCCTGCTCGGGATGGACAACGTCGTCCTGACGCCACATGTGGCTTCGGCGACATCCCGCATGCGCCCGGAAACCCGGCGCCGGGTGGGGCGCGAGGTGGCGCTGGTACTGCGCAACCGTTGGCCGCGAAGCTGTGTCAATCCTGCGGTACTGCCCAGAGTTCCGCTGGAGCGCTGGCAACCCTATCCCATGAGCCGGGGACCCAACCGCTAGCCCGCATCCGGCATGGCTCACTTGCCGAATTTGTGCCGCAGCGTGTACCAGCTCGGATAGGGAATCGTTCTCGGGTCTTTCTTTGACGTCCAGAACCGCACCACCCGGCCGTCGGACAATCGCAGGGCTTTGGCGACTTTCTTGTTCGACAGGCCCTTGCGGTCCATCCACTCGCGAAGCTCTTCCGGAGTTGGCGGATACTTCTTCATCGTCGGTTCGAATGTCGGAACTCCAATCCTACACCACGCCAACCGCTTCGGGATGGCCCCGCGGGGCAATCAGCCCGCGAAGTAGATTCCCGCCAGAGCCAGAACGACGCTGACCACCAGGCCGGAAAACGCCTTGAAGGCATCCAGACCGACCAGCTTGATCGTTGCCCGGATGTCCCGGCCCCGGGTCTGCAGGGTCATGGCCACCTCCCGCCCGGCCAGCAGGCCGAGGAACACCCAGGTGGTGCTCATGGGCATGTTGCTCCACTCCTTGAAGATCAGCAGGATCGTGCCGTAGACAAAGTCGATGATGGTGGCGGAGCGGATATCGGCAGTCATCGTCTTGCTGGTGACGATTTGCTGAATGCGCCCGCCGTGCTGGTAGAAGATGATGCCCTGCATGGCCAGCAGCAGCGCGACGGTGGCCAGCAACGGCCAGATGCCGATGACGCGCGGAACGAACACGTAGATGTTGGCCAGGTCCTGAATCAGCCACTGGCTCCACAGGAAGGCCGTGGAACCCCATTGCAGCACTACCCAGTGCAGGGCTCGGGCGTCGCTCGAGTCCGCGTTGCGACTGAGGAAGTCCGTGAGCCTCCTGAGCGCCAGGTACAGCACGATCGCCGCGATGAAGGCGACGAAGTAGCCGGACAGCGACTTGACCAGCATCGCCTGGATGTTCCCCGGCGCAAAGACGCTCAGTACCAGGAAAGTGGTGCTGACGGGCACGCCGAAGCGGGTCAGAATCAGCAGGGTAAACGGCGCGAGCACGTGCAGCCAACCGACGCCGCCCGCCGGTGGCGGAAACGCCTCCAGGCGTCCGTAGGCCGGATCCCCGTCGTTTACGAACCAGCCATAGAGCAGGACGGCAAGCAGAATGCTGCTGGCAAAGATCCACATTACCCACCAGGGCCGATGGGCGTTGGAGGAGAGAAAGGTGCCGAGTGTCTGAATGGAATCGTTGGAGACGACCGAATAGGCAGCCAGGGCAAAGCCCACGATCATCAGGATTTCCGGCAGTGGCACGATGTCTCCCAGAACTGGCGCCGGTGCCTGGCGATCAGGCGCCGGTCTTGCTGCACCCTCCGCGATGCATACCACCGCGTCCCGCCGCTGCCCCCCGGGCGACGCATGTCCAGCCGGCTTCGCTACGTTGATTCGCGAAGGGGTCGGGCCAGGACCGGGCAGTTTTCGGCAGCCGTTTTTTTCGCGGCGGAGTGTATACAAACCGGCGTCGGCCAACCACCGCGGTAGTGCCTGCCCGCGCGTCTCGGCAACTCTCGTTGCAGCCGGCGATTGCGATTCCCCGGCAGAGACGGCCATTGCCGAGTAGAATGCGCCCGGATACGGCGCCTGGCCCAGGTGTTGGAATTGGCAGACAAGCTGGATTTAGATTCCAGTGCCCGAAAGCGGCGTGCGAGTTCGAATCTCGCCCTGGGCACCACGCCGAACGCGCCCGGGTGGTGAAACCGGTAGACACAAGGGACTTAAAATCCCTCGGCCGCAAGGCCATGCGGGTTCGAGCCCCGCCCCGGGCACCAGGTCGAAATTGGAGGCTGAGGTCGGAATCGAACCGGCGTACACGGAGTTGCAGTCCGCTGCATGGCCACTCTGCCACTCAGCCTCGAGGATGCGCACCCGCAGGCGTTTGCCGGGAACGGATAACGCAAGAACGAATTCTATCGCCAAAACCCGCGGAATCGAAGGGCACGGGCTCCTTGACCTGCAGTCGAGCATGCCCGCACCGTATACAGGTTCTCGCTGCCGGATCGAAGTAAGGTTTCCTTTCACGCCGACCCGCGGCAGGCGGCGTCTCGGACGCGACTCAGTGTTTTCGCCGCAGGACCGGCACCAGCGTCGGCCAGGCAGCGATCAGGTAGATGCACATCGACCATAGCGTCATCAGAGCGGCCACGTACAGCAGGACATAGCCCGAGTGTACCCAGAGATTGTCTGCATTGGGCGGGTTGGCCAGCAGCACCGCGATGGCAACCATCTGCAGCGTGGTCTTCACCTTGCTTACCTTCGTCACCGCCACCAGGCCGCGCCGGTTCATTTCCGCCATCCACTCGCGCAGTGCACTGATGAAGATCTCCCGGCTGACGATCACGATACCGGGCAACGTCAGCCAGAGATTGGCATGCTGGCCGATCAGCAGGATGAGTGCGGTGACGACGATGAGCTTGTCTGCAACCGGATCGAGAAAGGCGCCGAACCGGGTGGTCTGGCCGAGCCTGCGCGCGAGATAGCCGTCCAGCCAGTCGGTAAACGCGGCCAACCCGAACAACAGGCCTGCCCAGTGATACAGCGTTCCGCCCGGCATCAGGTAAAGCAGCGCGAACACCGGCACGAGCACGATTCGAAGCAGGGTCAGCAGGTTAGGCAGGTTCATGTGTGCAGCGCACCGTAGACATCCTGTGCCAGTTTACCGCTGATCCCGGGTACTCTGGCGATTTCTTCCACGCTGGCTCCTTTCAGCGCCGCCAGGCCGCCGAAATGGGTGAGCAGTTCCCGCCTGCGCTTCGGGCCGACGCCGGCGATGCCGTCCAGTTCGGATTGGCGCCGCTGCTTGCGGCGGCGCTGGCGGTGTCCGCTGATTGCAAACCGGTGTGCTTCGTCGCGAACGTGTTGCAACAGGTGGAATGCATCGGAACTCGGCTCGATGGCGATGCGGCCCCCCTCGGCAAAAAAACGCTCGAGGCCGGGCTTGCGGCCGGCGCCCTTGGCGATGGCCAGTATCAGTACATCTTCGATCTGCAATTCACCGAGAACGTCACGGGCGCGCCGCAACTGCCCCGGCCCGCCGTCGATCAGCAGGATGCCTGGCAGAACCCCCTCGCCTCGTTTGAGACGGGTATAGCGCCTTCTGAGGGCCTGTTCCATGGCCCCGTAGTCATCGCCCGGCGCGACGCCATCTATGTTGAAGCGCCGGTAGTCGGACTTCAGCGGCCCATTGACATCGAACACCACGCAGGAGGCAACCGTTTGCTCGCCCCCGGTGTGACTGATGTCGAAACACTCCAGCCGCTCGGGCACGTCTTCGAGTTGCAGGGCTTCCTGCAGGCCGACGAAGCGGGAATAGGCGTTGCGCTTGTCCGCCAGGTAGGAAGCCAGGCTGACCCCGGCATTGTCTGCGGCGAGCTTGAGCCAGGCCGCCCTGCGTCCCCGAACCGACGAGACCAGGGTCACCCTGCGCCCCGCAAGCCCGGACAGCGCCTCGCCGAGAACACCGTCCCCAGCAATCGCCTCGGAGGAAACGACGGTTCTCGGCAGATCTCGATCGCGGCCGGCCAGGTAGTACTGGGAAACGAAAGCCGTCAGAAATTCCGCAGGTTCCAGGCGCAGTTCGTTGCGGGGAAACCAGGTGCGTTGCCCGAGCATGCGGCCTGCGCGTATGTAGAGGGCCTGGACACAGACGACGCCACCCGCCTCGGCGAGAGCGAAGACATCCACATCGCCGTCGGCCGCGTGGACGTATTGCTGTTCCTGAATGCGGCGCAACTGGGAAATCCGGTCGCGATACTTGGCCGCATGCTCGAATTCCAGATTTCCTGCGGCCGCGTCCATGCGCTCCTTGAGCGTCTCCAGAACGCGGTCGCTACGGCCTTCCAGGAACAGCACGCTGAACGCCACGTCCTGGCGATACGAATCCGGGGTCACCAAGCCGACACAGGGAGCGCTGCAGCGCTCGATCTGGTACTGCAGGCAGGGCCGGGAACGGTTCTTGAAGAAGGTGTCGTCGCATTGGCGGATACGGAACAGCTTCTGCAACGTGTTCAGGCTGTCGCGTACGGCGCTGGCCGACGGAAAGGGGCCGAAATAGCGACCGGTCTTGCGGCGGGCGCCGCGGTGAAAGGTCAGGCGCGGAAAATCGGCATGGTCGGTCAGGTAGATGTAGGGGTAGGACTTGTCGTCGCGCAGGACAACGTTGTAGGGCGGCCGTTCCTGCTTGATAAGGCTCTGTTCGAGCAACAGCGCTTCGGTCTCGCTGTTGGTCACGGTGATTTCGATGTCGCGAATCCTGGCAACCAGGGCCATGGTCTTGCTGGCAAGACCGGAGGCGCGAAAGTAGCTGGTTACCCGTGGTTTCAGGCTGCGCGCCTTGCCCACGTACAGCGCCCGGCCCTCCTCGTCGAGCATGCGGTAAACGCCCGGTTTGCGGGTCAGATTGGCGAGAAACGGTTCCGGATCGAATGCCGATGTAGCGCCTGCAGCTTTCATGGCTGCACTATAGCGCGAATCCCGGTGCTTTCAGGCGCTCACCGCCATGCCTGCCCTTGCGGGCCGGACTCAGGCCATGTCCAAGGCGCCCGAGACCAGCGGTTCGATCTGCGTCATGCCGAAACGGACGGCGAGCAGCACCAGTTCGACATCGCTGGTGACGCCCAGCTTGTCGAATATGCGGTACCTGTAGCTGTTGACGGTTTTCGGCGACAGGTGCAGATCGGCCGAAATGTCACTGACCTTGCGGCAATTGACGATCATCAGCATGATCTGCATTTCACGCCCCGAGAGCAGGTCGAAGGGCGAGTCGAAATCGGCGTCGAAGGCTTTTTCGGCCAGTTGCCGGGCGACATCCGCACACAGATAGCGCTTGCCCATGTAGACCCGGCGTATCGCCGCATGCAGTTCTTCCGGCGATACGCCCTTGGTGAGGTAACCGACGGCGCCTGCTTTCAGGGCCTGCACCGGAAACGGATTCGCGACACAGGCTGTCAGTGCAACCACCCTGATATGCCGGTCGATGCGGCGAATGCGCGCGATGGCTTCCAACCCGCCGATTCCCGGCATGATGATGTCCATGAGCACCACGTTGGGCCGCAGCTTGCGGGCCAGGCTCACGCCCAGCTCTGCGGATTCCGCCTCCCCCACTACCTTGAACCCCTTGCATTCGGGCAACATCTTCGCGACCCCCAGCCGGAACAGCCGGTGGTCGTCGACTACAAGTATGTTTATCACTATGCCTCCAATCCAGACGCGTTTGCGTGCGTCCAAACCTTAGCAGCGCACTCACTCCGTACAACGCCCCGAAGCCGATTTCTTCGAAAAATTAATGAGATATCCCCCGTTCAATGGTTCCGTGATGTCACCTGCCGCTGCCCTGACACCGCGCGGGGTGCCACTCGCGATGGCAATCGGGCGCGGATTTCTGCATTCTAACCGTCCCGGCAGCACCGTGTTCCGGTTCGGTCACGGAATCGTCGACAGAAATCTCAGCGAGCCCCGACCATGCGCTTCGTCACCTTCAATGCGAACGGCATTCGCGCCCGCCTGCATCAGCTCGAAACCATCGTCCAGACACATGCACCCGACATCCTGGCGCTGCAGGAAACCAAGGTGGAAGACGGGCTGTTTCCCATGGAGGCCGTGCAGGCCATGGGCTTCCCCCACGTTGTCGTTCACGGGCAGAAAGGCCACTACGGCGTCGCCCTGCTGTCGAAGCACGAACCGGCGGATGTGCAGTGCGGGTTTCCCTGGCGCGAGGCCGACCAGCAACGTCGCTTCGTTACTGCCAGCTACGATGTCGGTGGCAGGCAGGTGCGCGTGATCAACGGTTACTTTCCCCAGGGCGAAAAGCGCGATCATCCGGTCAAGTTTCCGGCCAAGAGGCTTTATTACCAGGATCTGTTGCGCTGGTTGCAAGAGCGCTGCGACCCGGGTGAAGCGCTGTTGCTCAGCGGCGACATGAATGTCGCACCCGAGGACCGGGACATCGGCATCGGCGAAGAGAACAGAAAGCGCTGGTTGCGGGACGGCAAGACCAGTTTTCTTCCGGAAGAACGCGAGTGGCTGGAGGCGGTGATGGCATGGGGTTTCACCGACACCTATGCGGTCTCGTGCGGTGCCGGCGAACGGCTGTACAGTTGGTTCGACTACCGCTCGCGAGGCTTCGAACGCGATCCAAAAAGGGGGTTGCGCATCGACCTGGTGCTGGCGACCCGATCGCTCGTCGACGCCCTGGACGGCTGCGGGATCGACTACGAGATACGCGGGGGCACGAAGCCCTCCGATCACTGCCCGGTCTGGTGCAGTTTCAACTCGAAATGACACCAGATTGCGAAGCAATCATCGTGCCGCGAGGCCTTGTGAGCAGGCGGCAATGCTCGCGCGCAGCTTCACGGCAGCCTGGCGGGCCGCGGATGCAAAGTCGTCGGCACCTGCGTACAGGATCGACCGCGACGCGTTGATTACGAGCCCCTGACCGCGCGCGCAGAGCCCCGCTTCGAGCACCGCACGCAACTCGCCTCCCTGAGCGCCTATCCCCGGCACCAGCAACGGCACGGCCGGGGCTGCCGCGCGGATGCGGGCGATGTCGGCGCTGTAGGTCGCCCCGGCAACGAGCATCAGGTTCCCCCGTTGTTCGTTCCACTCCGCCACGGCTCCGGCAACGCGCAGAAACACCGGATCCTGCTTTGGATGGCACTGCAGCCAGGCACCGCCCGGGTTGCTTGTCCTGCAGATCACGGCGATGCCCTTGTGCGCATAGGCAAGATACGGCGCAATGGATTCGAATCCGAGGTAAGGATTGACGGTGACGACATCGGCGCCGTAGCGCTGGTAGGCTTCCCTGGCGTAGAACTCTGCCGTCGAGCCGATGTCCCCCCGTTTCGCATCCAGGATGACGACGACATCCGGATAGCGCCTGTGAATATAGGCGATGACGTCAGCGAGTTGGTCTTCCGCCGCCGCCGCGGCGAAGTGCGCGGCCTGGGGTTTGAAGGCGCAGACCTCGCTGGCGGTGGCATCGACGATCGCGCAGCAGAAATCCCTGAACCCGTTGGGTTGGCCGCGGAATTTGGCGGGCAGTCGCTCGGGAGCCGGGTCCAGGCCGACGCAGAGCAGAGAGTCTTTCGCTGTCCACGCGGCCTGCAACCGTTCGTGGACGGGCTGCTCGATGACGATATCCTCAGATAGCGCGCGCGATCGCCCGACGGCGAGCCACCTCGCGGTCGATATACGTTATCCAGCTTTGGCAGGTGCGCTGGTTGCCCTGGTCCCTGGCGCGCCTCGACTCGTTGCGGCAGGACACGAACGACTCCTTGGCCTGGCTCAAGCCGTCTCGATTGTATTCGCACATGCCACGCACGATGTAGACGCTCTGCACTTTGCGCAGGCCCCCTTTCTCGAGAGCATTGGTGGCGGCATCGACGCACTTGTCGAAGTTGTCGTCCTCCATGTAGAGCTGCGACAGGTTTTCATAGATGCGCCCGTCTTCGGAGAGTGCCGCGGCATCCTCGAATACGGGTATGGCCTTTTCGACTTCCTGGGCCAGCTGGTAGGCCTGGCCGAGGCTGCGCAGGTTCGTGTCCGTGCGCTCGATGAGCTTTTCGTCGATTCCCTTCTGCAGCACCGCTGCCGCCCGAATCGGCGCTTCCTCCTGCATGAGCAGCCCGGCAAGGGTCACGAGGTCGGACTGCATGGTCAGGAACCCGGCGTCATAGGCCGCCATCATGGTGTAGATCTGCTCTTTTTCCATGTTTTCCTGGCCCTGGATGCCGGCCAGGCTGACCCAGTAGGTTCGTTTCGGGAAATCCCGCACGAGAATCTCGAGAATGTCGAGCACCTTGGGCCAGAGTTCCTGTTCGGAATAGAGGAAGCTCAGCAACGCCCACCAGTTTTCCTTGACCGCGGTGCCCCGATTCCGGGCAATGGCGATACCCCTTTCGATCTGAACCGCCGCGTTGGGATAGTCATCCATCTGATAGTAGACCTGGCCGAGAAAAATGTATGGCTCCGGCCCCGGATTGTTGGCCTTTTCCAACCAGATCAGCATGTAGCGCAGCGCCTCGCTGTAGCGCTCGTAGACGAAATTGAGTTGAGCAAGCGTGTACAGGGTTGTGGTTTCCAGTCCTTCCGCGATCTCCTCGCCCTGTTGGATGACGACTTCGTAGTGACGGATCGCCTGGCCGTAATCTTCCTTCGAAAAGTAGATGAAACCGAGCATGTTGTGAATATTGCCGATCTCGTTGCCGTTATAGCGGCGGCTGCGATCCAGCATGCCCTGCAGCACTCGGATGGCGCCATCGAGGTCTTTCGGCTCCGCATCGATCAGTTCCTGGGCTTCCGCCAGCTTCTTGAAGGTGGCCTCGCTCATGGAGGGCACCCGGCGAGTCTTCTGATTCGCGTTGGTCTGCTGATCTTCCTCGGCCCATGCCTTTGGCCCGCCGCCCGGCCCGAGTTCAATGGCGGGCAGCAGCAACAGCACGGTTGCCAGTACCGTTCCGATCCGTAACAGCGCTTTCATGGCAACCTACCCGTCCTGCAATTCGAAAGTGATACGATTGCGCACACCGGCCACATCGATCGCCTCGCCGTTGACCACCTTCGGCTTGTACTTGAACTTGAGTGCAGCGCCGATGGCAGCCCTGTCGAAGATTCCCGGCGGTTTCGATTCGATCACCACGGGGTCGCGAACCGCGCCGGTCTTGGTGACGATGAACTCCAGCAGCACGTAGCCTTCGATGCCACGAGTCTGCGCGCGCCTGGGATACACGGGCGCCACCTTGACGATGGGCAGGTATTCGCCGTCGGAACTGAAGCCGCCCGTGCCGCCGACGTTCAGGTCGAGTTGCATGTCGACGGCGCCGATTTCGACGCCCTGGGAGACGTTGCTGGAATCGAACTCGGGCTTGGGCATGTCGGGCGGCGGTTCGTCCGGCGGCGGTGGTGGCGTCGGCTTGCGCCGCTTCACCTGGATGTCGATGTCTTCTTCGACCCGCACGAAGTCGACGATCTTGCCGGTGATGCTCTCGTCGAATGGACTCTTGTCGCTCTTGATGAGCGCCTGCATGAGTAGAAACAGAAAGAAGGTGGCTACCGCTCCCAACCCGACACCGAAAACATATCGCAATAACATGTCACGCCTCCGTCGAAACGGCCACCTGGGTCAGCCCCGCGCCTCGGGCGGCCGTCAACACCGCTTTCAACAACTCGTACCTGGCCCCCTTGTCCGCTTGAATCACCAGGCCTCCCTTCGGGTTTTCCGCGTGCAGCCGCTCGATGTGAGCACGCACTGCTGCGGGGTCGACCCGCCGCTTGTCGATCCAGATTTCACCGTTTTCACCGATGGCGACCAGCACGCTCACCGTCGGTTTCTGGTCTGCCGTTGCCGCTTCCGGCCGCACCACCTCGATACCGGCCTGCTTGATGAACGTGGCGGTCACGATGAAAAAGATCAGCATGATGAACACCACGTCGAGCATGGGGGTCAGGTTGATGTCCGACTCGTCGTCGCTTCGTGCGAACCGCCTACCCTTTCGCGCCATTTCCCGCTACTCCGTTTTCGTCCGTTCCAGACCCCTGGTTCACGGACCGGTCTTGCAGACGTGCCGAGTTTACACCCAACGCCGCTTTCTGTCGGCCTGGGCCATCGTCACGTCAACTCGACCTCGTTCGTCCCTGTCGCCTCGCCGCCGTCGGTCAGTGGTCGGTGGTGAGATGCTGTTCGAACGTTTCGATCTCGTAGTCCACTTTCCGTTTTACCAGGGTGCTGCCCATCAGTCCGGACAGCGATGCGATCATTCCCGACATGGTCGGGATGGTGGCCATCGATACGCCTGCCGCCATGGAGCGGGCATTACCGCCCTGGGTAGCCATTGCATCGAAAACGCTGATCATGCCGGTAACGGTGCCCAAAAGCCCGAGCAGGGGGCAAAGGGTCACACAGGTCTGAATGAGCGGCAAGGTGCCCGTGATCCGGTCGGACGTCTCCGAAATCATCCGGTCCCGGATCTGGTGGGCGCTCCACGAGCGCCGTTCCGGGCGGCTTTCCCAATCGTCGGTGGCTGCCTGGACGATCAGCTTGTGTTCGGAATTGAAATACCAGAGCCGCTCGAAGATGAGCGTCCACATCAGAAAGGTCAGGGCGGCAATCAGAAAAAGTACGTTGCCGCCCTGTTCCATGAACTGGACGATGGCCAGCCAGGCTTCACCCACCATGGCGCGTGCCTACGCGAGTGCCTGGCCCGATTGCTCGGCGTGGTCGGCGATGATGCCCTGAGTCTGTTCCTCGAGCACATGAATGACCGACCGGCTGAACTGGGCGACGATCGCGTGCAGCAGCGTCATGGGAATGGCGACACAAAGCCCGAGCACGGTCGTCATGAGCGCAGTGGAGATACCCCCTGCCATCGTCTTCGGGTCGCCGGTGCCGAAGAGCGTGATGGCCTGGAAGGTCAGGATCATGCCGATTACGGTTCCGAGCAGCCCGAGCAGCGGCGCCACTACGGAAATCACCTGAATGAGCGTGATGTTTCTCGTGATCTTGGGTGTCTCGCCCAATATGGCCTCGCCGAGCTTCAACTCCAGGGTCTCGACGTCCACCGCCTTGTTCTGATGGTAGACGTTGAGCACGCGGCCGAGAGGATTGTCTTCGTTGACCGTTTCGGACTGCTTCTGCGCATTGACCTTGGCGCCGGTGATCCAAAGCGCCACCAGACGTTCGATGCCGAGCAGTACCCCGAGGATGCCGCCGAGGATGATGACGGCGCCGACATAGCCGCCCTGGCCGTCGCAGAACGGCAGATAGCACTCGCCATTGGCGATGCCGCCGAAGAAGGAGCCGACCCGCTCGCCGACCGTCGCCGCCTGGATGAGCAGCGAAAGGAGCGAGCCTCGCGTCGGGTCGATGGCCAGCCCCACCACTTCGCCGGCCTCGGCTTCCTCGACGTCTTCGACGGTATTGGTGAAGCGGGCAGCGGGTTGCCGCGCCAGTTCCCTGAGCGAGCCGTCGTCCGCGTCGTAGCTGAGATATTCGCCGTTGCCGAGCAGCGCAAAGGAGCCGACACGAACGATATCGGCCGGCATCTTTTCGCCGCTGTTCATGTTGATGGTGCCGGAGAACCGGCTGACACGGCCGGACTCGGTCATCTCGCGCTGCAGTTCGAACCACAGTGTTTCCATCTCTTCGATGGTTGCGAGCTGGCTTGCCGTACCCATCTTGGCGGCCAGATTGCCCAGCCACTCGCCCCGGTTCGGAATCTCGGCGGAAACAAGCGAGCCTTCGAACACGCCCCGCGTATCGCCGGCCACCTGCTGCAGTACGCCGAACAGTTCACGCAGCGAACCGAGCCGCCGGTCGAGTTGTTCCTGCAGGTCGAGGAGCCTGATTTCGTTTTCCTCGAACTGGGTTTCGAGTCGGTCGGAACGCCGTTCCTCGGCGCGCCGCTCGGCCTCGGCATCGGCCAGCAACTCCGCCTGTGCCGTCTTGTCGTTCTGAAAACGCTGTTCGCGCTGCACGTGTTCGCGGGATTCGACGATGCGTCGATCCTCGACATTGCGCAGCAGTTCCTCGAGCGTATCGGCCTCGACCGGTTGCGTATCCGCTGCCGCCCCTTCCTGGGCCAATGCCAGTGGCGCGGCGGCCAGGAGGCAGCCCAGAGCCAGAATTCGATTGAGTTGGATCATGACGGTTACGCCTCCGGGCCGGTGATTGGCAGGGTCAACATGTCGACGGAAAGCTGCTTGCGGGCCATGCGGATGCCGTTCCTGACGGGCGTCGTGTACTCGTCGCCGAGCGGTTCCCATGCTCGGGACACCTGGTTCCACATGCCTGTTTCTTCGCCGTCCGGAGTCTGATAGACGAGGCTGACGCGCCCGACCTTGAGCACATCCACCTTCCGGTCGACCCCGTCGATCTCGATGGTGTCCGAGTAGGACTCCATCGTCCTGCCGTATTCGTTCTCGATCTGAAACGCTCTGAGAACCTGGGAGAATTTCTCGGAAACGGCCACGTCGGCCCGGTCCATCATCTCCCGTAGCAGGTCGATGCGGTTGTAGCGCTCGTCGAGCAGAAACGGCAGATCGAGGCCGACGAACTGATCGAGGCCCTCGATCATGCGCAGCATCAGCGGCGTGATCTGCCGTTCGATGATCGTTACCTCGTCAATGGATTTGGCGAGTTGGTCCATTTCCTGCCGCTGGCCGGAAATCTGTTTCTCGAGCTGCCGGTTGTAGACCCGCAAGCCCTCGATCTGCCTGAGCACGGTCTTGTACTGGTTCAGCAGTTGGCGCGTCTCTTCGGTGAGTGCGTCGATCTTCGCCTGGGAGGTTCTCGCCTCCTGATTGATGCGCTCGGCAACCTCGTAGATATCTGCCAGCGTGGCTGCAGAGGCCGAGTTGCCGAACCCGGCGACCAGCGCCAGCGTCGTGATGAAGAGCCAGTGAGTCTTTCGATCTTTCATACGAGTTCCTGCAGGAATGAATGGTTGCGGCGGCCCCGGGCAGCGATAACGCTATCCGATGACATGTGGCCCCCCCACTGTCGTGCGCGAAGCATCAAGATACACGTTCAGCATGTCAAGGATCAACAGGATCGGGCGCCGCAGCGCGATCAGCCGAGGTTGTCGGCAAAGAACGCCAGCGTACGCTCCCGGGCAAGCTTGGCGCTCGCGGCATCGTAGCTGCCCCGGTGATCGCAGTTGAAACCGTGGTCGGCGTTGTAGACATGGACCGGAACGTCCGGCTGGGCGTCCCTCACCTTCTCCACATCGGCCATGGGGATGTGCGCGTCGAGTTCGCCGAAGTGCATGATCACCGGACAGTTCGGCGTACGCTCTGCCTCTCCTGCTATGCCGCCGCCATAGTAGCAGGAAGCCGCAGCCACACCGTCGAGTTCGCAGGCCGCAAGCCAGGTGAGCAATCCGCCGAAACAGTAACCGACGACGCCCGCTTTCCCATGTTGCGACGCCAGATGGACTGCGGCCTGAAGGTCGGCGAGCGTGTTCTGCATCTGCAGCTTCTGGAAGGCGAGGTCGATGCCGCGCCCCATGTCGGCTTCCGTATAGCCGAGTTCCACATCCGGCTCGACCCGGTCGAAGATCTGCGGGGCGACGACGGCATAGCCTTCGCTGGCATAACCGTCCGCTACCTCGCGGATGTGGCCGTTGACGCCGAAGATCTCCTGGATCACCACCAGCCCGGCACGCGGACGGCCGTCGGGCATGGCCACATAGCCGGAAAACTCGAAGCCGTCCGCCGAACGCAAGGTTGTTTTCGTTCCCATCCGTTACCTCCATGCACCGGGGCACTTTGTAACACACACCGCCGTCGTCTACCACGATCTACCGCGGCCTCCCATGGAAAACTTTTTCCAAGTGATTGATTTTTTTGGAATCGTTAACGTGAGGAACCGTTTATTCGATCCAGTTCCGCGAATCGGTATGCGGTACGCGCATCCGGCACGCCAAGCGGACCTGCTTACCGCTACGATGGGCGCAAGCACGAGCTCTAAAGGTGCCGGATACGCGCACCGCACACCGATTCTCTCCAAGCGGTTGGCGGGTGTTCCTTGCGCGTCGTCGTCCCGGCGCGCCGGGTTCGAATCAGTCGTGGTGTTTCGGCCGAATTCGGGTGACACCTCCCGATTCGTTGCGGAACGTCTGGCCAGGATTCCGGTAATCGGTGTTGCAGCATTCATCAAACTGTAATAATCGGCTCTCAGACTGCTGATGCCGCGAGGCTCGAGGTCGGCTCGATTCGGCGCGCGCCAACTGCATCCGGAACCGATCGAAGCGTCCAATCACGCCGTGACGAATTGATGTGAACAAGACCCACACGCGACCGGCCGCTGCAATGAACAATTCCGTGCTGATCGTAGAGGACGAACGGGAAATCAGGGAGATGCTGGGCTTCGCGCTGTCGCGAAGCGGCTTCGAGGTGAACGAAGCCGCAAGCGCCGAGGAAGCGCTCGAACAGCTCGAGGGCCCCCTGCCCTCGCTTCTGATCATCGACTGGATGCTGCCTCGAATGAGCGGCATCGATCTGGCGCGCCGGCTGCGCAACGACGAACACACCGCCGGGCTGCCGATGATCATGCTCACCGCCCGAGGCGAAGAGACCGACAAGCTCAAGAGCTTCGACTCGGGCATCGACGACTACATCACGAAACCGTTTTCCCCACGGGAACTGGTCGCCCGAATGCGGGCCCTGTTGCGCCGGACCGGAACACCGGACGACGGCGTTCTGCGCGCCGGCGACCTGGAACTGGATCTCAACTCCCACAAGCTCCTGGTTCGGGGCGCTGCGGTCCGGATCGGCCCGACCGATTTCCGCCTGCTGGAATTGCTGATGCGCAATCCGGACCGGGCGTTCGGCAGGTCACAGTTGCTCGATCGGGTCTGGGGTCGCAGCATCTACGTCGAGGAACGCACCGTCGATGTCCACGTGCTGCGCCTGCGCAACACGCTGAAACCATACGGCCTCGACACGCTCATCCAGACCGTCCGTGGCGTCGGCTATCGCTTCAGTCCAACCGCCTGAGGGGGTCTCTCCCGAATCAGCGCCGGGCAAGGGGCGTTTGAATGAGGTGATGGCCACCATCCAGCAAGAGGGTCTCACCCGTGACGATGCTTGCACCGGCCAGAAAATAAACGATGGCTTCGGCAACCGTATCCGCCGTTGCGGTCTGCCGCAGCGGCACGTTCTTTTCCAGAAACGAACGGGTCCGTTCGTAGTTGTCGGCGCCGAGGCCCCTGGCCAGCCAATCCCCCTGAATGAAGCCCGGGCAGACCGTGTTGACCCGTATTTCGGGACCGAGCGCACGAGCCAGCGACAACCCGAGCGTGATCAGGGCTCCCTTCGACGCGGCATAGGCAACGGAACTGCCCACCCCGGTGACCCCCGCGATGGAAGCCACGTTGACGATGCTGCCCCGCCCTCCCCGTCGCAGCAGAGGGACGGCCGCCCGGGTCATCTGGAACGGTCCGACCAGGTTGACGCCATAGATGTCTTGAAAATCCTGCCCGCTCAGCCCGTCGAGATCGTCGTGCGGGCAGAATCTGGTGGTGCCGGCATTGTTGACCAGGCCGTCCAGGCGGCCCCAGCGCGTCTCGGCGGCCGCAACCAGGGCTCGGCAGTCTGCATCGACCGAGACATCGGCGCGAACCACCTCGGTTTCGACGCCGAATTCCCGGCAGGCCGCTGCGGTGCGCTCCGCCCCCTCGGCGTTGTTCGCATAGTTGACGACGACATTGCAGCCTGCTTCCGCCAACTGGCGCGCACAGGCCGCTCCGACACCGGAGGACGATCCCGTGACGATTGTCACAGCTTCCTGCAAATCCATCATGACACGCGATCTCCAGTACGACTCCGGCAAGATTGGCGGCGCGACTCGAGACCCGTTGCACCACGGCGCGGAGAGGCAGGATGCATCCGGCAACGATCGGGAGAGAGCAGGCGTGGCGCCACGCATCCCGCAACTGCCGCTTCGGGTTTCGATCCGTCCTGCGGTTCGCTAGTATTCGCGGCTTTTGCGCAATCGTCAAAGATGAAAGCGATTCGAGCCGTCATCTGGGATTTCGGCGGCGTGCTAACCAGTTCGCCGTTCGATGCCTTCAATCGCTACGAAGCCGAACACGGGCTCCCCAAGGACTTCATCCGTTCGGTCAACGCCACGAATCCCGATACGAACGCCTGGGCGCAGTTCGAGGCTGCCGCCGTGGGCCTCGACGAATTCGACCGGCTTTTCGAGGACGAATCCCGCGCCCGCGGCTATGCGGTGCCGGGCAGACACGTCGTCGAAATGCTTGGCGGTGCCGTGCGGCCGCGCATGGTGGAGGCGCTCAGGCGCTGCAAGGAGGAGTTTGCCGTCGCCTGCATCACCAACAACATGAAGACGGGGTCAGGTTCCTCAATGGCCGGATCGCGTTCCCGTCGGCAGGACATAGACCGGGTCATGTCGCTATTCGACCTGATCGTCGAATCCAGCGTCGAGGGCGTTCGCAAGCCGGACCCGCGAATCTACGAACTCGCCTGTTCCAGACTGGGGGTGGCGCCCGAGGCCTGCGTGTTCCTCGACGATCTCGGCATCAACCTGAAACCGGCGCGCGCGCTCGGCATGCACACGATCAAGGTGCTCTCCGAAGGCCAGGCGCTCGACGAACTGCAGGCCGTCACGGGACTGGCGTTCAGTTGAATCGGCGGATGCGGGATCAACCCCACATCGGTCAACCTCGGAGCGGCGCAAACGACGGTTCGATCAACCGCCCTCGATGCGCGGCATGAAGTAGATTTCGCTGTCCGGCTCGATGGGTTCCAGAAAGGCATCCTGATAGATCTGGCCATCGATGGCGACCGCCGATTTCGACAGCCGCACACCGATACCCGGCCACTGCGCCTCGAGTTTTTCCACCAGTTCGCGATAGTTCTCGGCGATCACCTCCGCTTCCCGTTGCCCGCCGGTAACGCCGAGCAACTGGTCTGGAAAGACGACCCTGGCCATGCCGAATCGGTGCAGCTGTCTGCGCAACGGCCCCCGGATCAATGACCCTCCAGGGCCGCAACGAGCCGTGGCGGCGACAACGGCAGGTCGTTGATGCGCACGCCGGTCGCATCCCGGATGGCGTTTGCCGCGACCGCAAGCGGAGCCACGATCGGTGTCTCGCCCACACCCCGGACCCCGTACGGGTGGCTCGGATTGGGCACCTCGACGATCTGGGTATCGATCATCGGCAGGTCGGATGCCACCGGCACGCGGTAATCGAGGAAACCGGCGTTTTCCAGGACACCATCGGCATCGTAGATGTATTCCTCGTTCAGAGCCCATCCCAGACCCTGGGCGGCGCCACCCTGCATCTGCCCTTCGACATAGGCCGGATGAATGGCGCGGCCGGCATCCTGGACGGCCGTGAACGACAGCACATCGACCTTGCCGGTTTCCGGATCGACCCGCAGGTCGGCGAAGTTGATTGAGAACGTCGCCCCCGCACCCTGGGCATTCAGCGACGCTCGTCCCAGCATCGGCCCGCCGGTCCTGGGCATGGCGGCGGCAATGTCCGCGAGGCTCATTGGCGTGACGTCCGCGTTGACACCGGGCGCCGGCACCGCCTGGCCGTCCTGCCACTCGACCTGGTCCTCGTCCACTCCCCAGGTGGCCGCGACCCGCGATTTGCACTGGCCGATGATGTCCTCGCAGGCACGCACCACGGCCATCCCGGTAGCAAAGGTCGTGCGGCTACCGCCGGTGACGTTGCAGAACCCGGTGCTTTCCGTATCGCCGACATAGGCCCTGATCCGGTCGTACGGAACACCCAGGGTTTCGGCTGCCATCAGACACATCGAGGCCCGCGAGCCGCCGATATCGGGATTGCCCTCCATGACGATGACGGTACCGTCCTCGTTGAGGCGCACTTCCGCGCTCGACTGCATGCCGGCGTTGAACCAGAAACCGGCAGCGACGCCACGCCCGGCGCCTTCCGGCACCGGGGCCTTGTAGTTCGGGTGCTCCCTGGCCGCCTCGATGCAGGCCTTGAAACCGATGGCGGGAAACTTGGGGCCATAGGGCGCCTGGGTACCCTCGTCGGCGGCGTTTTTCATGCGCAGGTCGAGCGGGTCCATGTCGAGTTGCCGGGCGATGTCGTCCAGCGCCACTTCCATGGCGTGCATGGCCTGGGGCGCCCCCGGGGCACGGTACGCCGCCACCTTGGGCTTGTTGACCAGCACATCGTGCGCCACGACCTTGAAGTTCTCCAGATCGTAGGGCGCGAAGATCGACATGGCGCCAGGGCCCATCGGCGAACCGGCAAAGGCGCCCGCCTCGTACGCGAGCCAGGCATCGGCGGCGGTGATGCGGCCGTCGCGGGTCGCGCCCACCTTGACCCGGCACAGGGTAGCTGAGGCCGGTCCGGTGGCACGGAATACCTCTTCGCGGGTCATGACCATCTTCACCGGCCGGCCCGCGTGCCTGGAGAGCATGACCGCCACCGGTTCGAGGTAGATCACGGTCTTGCCGCCGAAGCCGCCGCCGATTTCGCTGGCGATGAACTTGAGGTCGCCGATACTGCAGCCGAGAACCTTGGCGGTTGCGGCCCGAAAGTCGAAGTGTCCCTGGGTGCAGCACCACACGGTGGCCTTGCCTTCTTCGTTCACGGTTGCCGTGCAGGCGTGGGGTTCGATGTAGCCCTGGTGCGCCATGGGAATGCGATATTCGCCTTCGACGACGATGTCCGCCTGGGCGAAGCCTTCGTCGAGGTTGCCGCGAGCCAGGGTCAACACCGCGGCGATGTTGCTCGGCTTGTCGGGTTTTTCGGGGAGGTTTTGCGTGAAGCAGTTTTCGTCGAGCAGCGGAGCGTTCTCCTGCATCGCTTCGAGCACGTCGAGTACCGGGGGCAGTACTTCGTATTCCACCGCGATCGCATCGAGGGCCCGTTCCGCAAGCGCAGTCGAATTCGCCGCCACCGCCGCCACCGCGTGCCCGTGGTAGAGCACCTTGTCGCGGGCCATTATGTTCCGGGCGATATCCGCGAGATCGTCACCGCCTTCACCGAGCATTTTGCCGCCCACCTCGGACGGGAAATCCTGGCCGGACACCGCGGCGTACACGCCTTCCATCGCCAGCGCACCGGAGACGTCGATGGTCTTGATGCGCGCATGGGCGTGCGGACTGCGCAGCACCTTGCCGTAAAGCATGTTCGGCAAGTTCAGGTCGGCGCCGAACTGGGCGCGCCCCGTCACCTTGTCGACGCCGTCCGGTCGAACCGGACGGGTTCCGATGTATTTCAGATCGCCCGCTTCAGCCACGAGACACCTCCTTCAATCGGTTCGTTCAATCGGTTGGTCAGGCCTGGTAAGCCAATTGTGTGGCCGCATCCTGTACGGCCCTGACGATCTTGTCGTAACCCGTGCAGCGGCACAGATTGCCCGCCAGCCAGTAGCGAATCGTCTCCTCGTCCGGGTTTGGATTGCGGTCGAGAAGCGACTTGGCGGCGACGATGAAGCCGGGCGTGCAGATACCGCATTGCAGCGCCGCGTGTTCGAGGAATTTCTCCTGCAGCGGATGCAGCGCGCCGTCGTCGGCAATGCCCTCGATGGTGGTCACTGCCGCGCCTTCGGCTTCCGCGGCGAACACCAGGCAGGAACACACCAGCCTGTCGTCGATCAGTACCGAGCAGGCGCCGCAATCGCCGGTGCCGCAGCCCTCCTTGGTTCCGAGCTTGCCGACGGTTTCACGCAGGGCTTCCAGCAGCGTCTGCTGGGGCGAGCAAAGAAACTCGACGGATTCGCCATTGATTCGGGTCTGGACGTGCATCTTGGTCATGTGGGTCAAACTCCTCGGGCAATGGCGCGGTCCCGGGCAATGGCTGCCGCGCGCCTGCACAGCACGGCAACCACCTTGCGCCGGTACGCCACGGTGCCGCGCTTGTCGGAAATCGGGGAGGATGCGGCGGTGCAGGCTTCGCCGGCAGCGGCCAGCGCGGCCTCGTCGACCGGTGTGCCCACCAGGGCTTCCGCGGCGGCGGGAACCACCAGCGGTGTGGGAGCGACCGCACCGATGCCCACGCAGGCGGCAGTGCAAACGCCATCGTCGTCCAGGGTCACGCTGACGCCTGCACCGGCGACGGCAATATCCATTTCGGTGCGGGGAATGAAACGCAGGTAGGCATCGGCGGTATTGGCGGCCGGGCGCGGAAACTCGAGGCCGAGCAGCAATTCGCCGGGTTCGAGCGCATTGCTGCCGACACCGGTGCAAAATTCCTCGACCGGCAGTTCGCGCCGTCCACCCGGCCCTGCAATCACGCACACACCCCGATTGGCAATCATTGCGGGAATGGTGTCTGCGGCGGGCGATGCATTGCACAGGTTGCCGCCGAGTGTCGCCCGGCCCTGAATCTGGGTCGAACCGATCAGGTAGGCCGACTCGAGCAGGCCCGGAAACAGTCGCTTCAGTTCGTCGTTTTCGTCGAGCACCGCGCTGGCGATGGCGGCGCCGATGTAGATTCGATCGCCATCGAGATCGATGCGATTGGTCTCTTCGAGGTGTTTGACATCGACGATCGTGCGCGGCTCGGTGTCGGTTCCGCGCATCTGGACGATCAGGTCGGTGCCGCCTGCGAGTACCTGGGCTCGCCGGCCATTGCTGGCATGATCCTCGAGAATGCCGACTGCATCGTCGACGCTCGAGGGTGCGCAAAAGGCGTACTCCGCCATGGCTCCTCCGTTCGGGTCCGTTGTGGAACGATCGAATCGATCAGCGCACAATCTAACAGAAGAGGTTGGCGGGAAGCCAGCGCATTGCAGGCTATAATCGCCCGGTGACCCCTGCCAGCAAACAGCGATACCGGCGCCACCTCGACGCGCTGGAGACGCAATGGACGGCGGCCCTCGAAGCGTCGGGTTTCGATGCCGTCATGGTCGCGGCGGGCGCGCCGCGCAACTACCTGTTCGACGACGACGCCCCGGTATTCCGGCCGAATCCGCACTTTGCGCTCTGGTGTCCCCATCGGGAATCCGAACAAGCGCTGCTCCTGATCGCGCCGGGCCGACGCCCGAAGCTCTTCTTTCTCGAGCCCAACGACTATTGGGACGTCCCGCAGCAGGCGCCGGACTGGGCTCACACCTGCTTCGACCTGAGTGTCCATTCCGTGCCGGATACCCTGCGCAAATCCGCCCGGGTGGCGGCAACCGGCCTGGGCGCCGTTGCCTGCATCGGTGAAGACGGCGCCTTTGCGGACTTTCCGGTCAATCCCTCCGGGTTGATCGAACGCCTGCATTATCAACGGGCAATCAAGACCGACTTCGAGATTACGTGCATCGAGGAAGCAACAGAGGCGGGCGTCGCAGGCCACCTCGCCGCTCGCGACGCGTACTGTGCAGGCGCTTCCGAACTCGACATCCTGCGCAGCTTCCTCGTCGCCTCCGGGCAGACCGAAGCCGATCTGCCGTACCGGTGCATCGTCGCCCAGAACGAACACGCGGCCACATTGCACTATCGGCACTACGATCCCGCGCCACCGGCGATGCGGCACAGCTTTCTGATCGATGCGGGCGCCCGGCGGCACGGCTACGCATCGGACATCACCCGTACCCATACCGCTACGGCGGGTGATGTTTTCGGCGACCTGATCGGCGCCCTCGACGCGGCTCAGCAGGAACTGATCGCGGCCATCCGGCCGGGCGTCCCCTACCTCGACCTGCACGTGGAGATGCACAGGCGCCTCTGCGGCATCCTTGCGGAATTCAAACTGGTCCGGTGCACGGCGGAAGCGGCCTTCGAACTCGGCCTGTCGCGAACCTTCCTGCCCCACGGTCTCGGGCATCTGCTCGGATTGCAGGTCCACGATGTCGGCGGCCACCTGGCCGGACCTGACGGCACCCTTTTGCCACCGCCGGCCGAATACCCGGCCCTGCGGCTGACCCGCACGACTGCGCCGGGAATGGTGTTCACCGTCGAACCCGGGTTCTACCTGATTCCCATGCTCCTCGATGAGCTGCGCGGCAGCGATGCCGCAGCGGAGGTCGACTGGCCTGCCGTGGAGTCATTGGCGCCCTTTGGCGGAATCCGTATCGAAGACAACGTCCTGGTGACCGAAACCGGTGCGCGCAACCTGACCCGGGATGCATTCCGAGCCACCGGCGTTTCATGAAAGATCTCACCCGACGCGCCGGGACGAGGACGCGCAAGGAACACCTGACAGCCGCTGGGAGAGAATCGGTGTGCGGTGCGCGTATCCGGCACCTTTAAAGCTTGTGCTTGCGCCCATCGTAGCGGTAAGCAGGTCCGCTTGGCGTGCCGGATGCGCGTACCGCATGCCGATTCTCGGAGCCGCATCGCAGGAGCGGTTTCCTTGGTTCGCGAATTCAATGAAATCAATCACTTGGAAAAGTATTCCTTGAAAGCACAACTCACCGCCGAGCGGTTGTTCAGCGACCCGCCCCTGACCGGCGGTGCACCTCGGGATGTCCGGGTGTCGCCGAACGGCCGTTTCGCAACCTGGCTCGGCATGGCCGACGACGACCGGGAACGGCTGGATCTGTGGGGAGCCGATCTGGCTAGCGGTCGGGTCGCCTGCTGGTTGCGGGCCAGCGACCTGCCCACCGCCGCAACGTCCGATGCCGCCGAACGCCACGAACGCGAGCGACGCCGCCTATTCGGCCACGGCATCAGTGCTCATGCCTGGCGTGTGGACGGCCGGGCGCTTCTCGTCGAGGCCTCCGGAGCCGGTTATCTCCTGGATGCGGAGTCCCGTTCGATTCGTCCGATCACGCCGGCAGGCCATCGTTACACGGATATCCGGCTGTCGCCCAACGGCCGCTTCGTCAGCTACGTCAGAGACCGGAGCCTCTTCCACTTCCACCTCGACAGCGGCGTCGAGCGCGTGGTTGCCGCGTCCGACGATCCGACCGTCAGCTTCGGCACGGCCGATTTTCTCGCCCAGGAAGAAATGCACCGCTTCGACGGGCACTGGTGGAACCCCGGCGAAACAGCCATTGCCTTCACCCGGGTGGACATCGCGGCCGTCGAGGAAATTCGGCGATTTGACGCCACGGGGCTCGAGACGGTTCGGCAACGCTATCCGTTCGCGGGCGGGGTCAATCCCGGCGTCGAGTTGGGTTGCTACGACCTGAACACCGGTGAAACCCGCTGGCTCGCCTTCCGGGACGATGCAAACGACTATCTGGCGCGCGTCTGGTTCACCGTCGGCGAACTGATTCTGGGCGTGCAGAATCGTGCCCAGAATCGCCTGCGCATCAAGGCCGTGACGTCCGGGCAAGGCAAGGCCCGCCTGTTGCTCGAGGAAACCTCGGAGACCTGGATCAATCTGGACGACAACTTCACGGTGCTCGGTGACGCCGACTACCTCTGGACGTCGGAACGGGACGGGTGCAGGCACCTCTTTCGCTGGCGCAACGGACTGCTCGCACAAATTACCCGCGGCGACGGGTTCGTCGAGCAGATCTTGCATGCCGACAGCAGGCAGGCTCTGCTGTCCGGGTGGATCGAGACACCGGTCGAGCGGCACCTTTACACAGTGTCCCTCGACACCGGCGACCGGGTGCAGCTGACCGGGCCGGGCTGGCACGACGTTGCCGTCAGCCTGGATGGCCGAACACTGGTCGACTGCTGCAGCGACCTGGCCAATCCGGGAGAGATCCAGTGCCGGCGCGACGACGCTCCATTCAGAACGCTTGCGAAGACCCGGATCGATGGCAGCCATCCCTATGCCGCGTATCTCGACCGGCACGCGACACCGTCCCTCGGCACCCTCGAGGCCGAGGATGGCCAGACCTTGCATTACCGCCTGACCCGGCCCCGGGGCGACGTGCCCGAGCGCGGGTTTCCCCTGATCGTCTGGGTCTATGGCGGCCCCGGGGCGCAACTCGTCCGAAACGCCTGGCCTCCCCTGGTGCTGCAGCTCTTTTGCCACAACGGCTTCGGGGTTCTGGAACTCGACAACAGGGGCAGCGCGAACCGGGGCCGCGATTTCGAGAAACCCATCTTCCGGCGCCTCGGAAACGCCGAGGTGCGCGACCAGGTCGCCGGCGCCCGCTTCGCGGCGGGCCTGGACTGGGTGGACGGTGACCGGATCGGTGTGTTCGGACACAGCTATGGCGGGTACATGACGCTGCTTTGCCTCGCCAGGGCGCCAGAGCTGTTTCGCGCCGGTGTGAGTGTGGCGCCGGTCACCGACTGGCACCTTTACGATACGCACTACACCGAGCGGTACCTGGGGCATCCGGACGACAACCCGGAGGGCTACGAGGCGAGTTCCGTCTTTCCCTGGCTCGACACACTGCGGGGCAGACTCCTCGTCATGCACGGCATGGCGGACGACAACGTCCTCTTTGCCCATACCGTGAAACTGCAGCGTGCCCTGCAGAAGCGGCAGATCCCCTTCGAACTGATGACTTACCCGGGATCGAAGCATGCCCTGCAGGAACGGGATGTCTCCATCCACCGCTTCAACACGATTCTGGACTTTTTCCGGAGGAACCTGTGACCCTGACCGTTCGCCGGGCGACCCCGGACGACGCTGCCGCAATCGCCGGATTCAACCTGGCCATGGCCGAAGAAAGCGAAGGCAGGGCGTTGAGCGCCGCCCGACTGCAGGAGGGGGTCCGCCACGTGTTGCGTGAATCCACGGCCGGCTTCTACCTGGTGGCCGAAGTCGACGGCGAGGTGGCCGGCTCGCTGATGGTGACTCGCGAGTGGAGCGACTGGCGCAACGCGTACTTCTGGTGGATACAGAGTGTCTACGTGCTGCCGGAATTCCGCCGCCGCGGAGTCTACGCCCGCATGCACGCCCATGTGCGCGATGCGGCGCTTGCGGACAGCCGCGTGTGCGGAATCAGGCTCTACGTGGACAAGAACAACGGCGGAGCCCGGGCCACGTACGCTCATCTCGGCATGCAGGAGTCCGAATACCGGTTTTATGAAGAGGAATTCGGCCGGCACCGGTAGCGCTTTTGCCCAAGGCTCCGGCGCAGCGCCTCAGAGCGTATGGGTCTGGTGTTGCGAAGCCACCGCGCCCGCGAGCCGCTTTTCGATCTTTCTTCGTATCGATTCGCTGCCGGTATCGAGCGCGACGCCTGTGCCCGCAACTCGATTGCCCTCTGCGCCCTGGGGCGTGATCCAGACCACCCGGCCTTCTGCACGAAACGTTTCCGGTTCGTGCATCAGATCGAGGGATATGCCGACCTTTTCTCCAAGCGCCAGCTCGCCGAGCCCCGGATCCTGTTCCGACGGCACGAACAAACCACCGTTCTCGACGAATGGCATGTAGCACGCGTAGAGGGCCATTCGATCCCTGACGGTCAGTTTCAGCATTTGCATCGTGCGCACGATTGTGCGGTCCGCGCTGCGGCTCGACCAGGGCAGATGTCCGACCGGATCGTACGAACCCGCCGGCAATCGGTGTCGGAATAGTCTGCGGTCAGTTCTCCCGCACCAGCAACCGCCAACGATGACAGAGACGTTCGAGCAGCAATCTGAGGTTGGCGCCGCTCGATCGGTTGACCTGGTCGTGAAAGCGCGTCAGTTCCTCTGCAAAGGCGAAGGCCCGGCGCGCATCCAACCCGGATCCATCACCCCCTTTCGTCGCAAGGCCGTCGGCGTTCGCAGCGGGAAATCGGTGACGGGTGCCGGCCGGCGCCGACGGTTCGCCCCCCAGTACGCGCACGAGCCAGCGCGTCCACCGGGCACTCAGCCGGGCTGGGTCCAGCCCCAGCAACTCGTCGATGACCGGCCGACCGGCAGCCAGGTCTTCCAGCAGATCGGACAGGGGACGCTCGCCCGCCTCCGCCCCGCGGATGGCCTCGAGCGGCGCACCGTCGTAATCGTCCAGCAGTGCCTGCGCAGCCGGATCGTGCAACCATTCCAGCGCTGCTCCGCGGTCCCGTGGGATGGCAAATTGCTGGCACCGGCTCAACACCGTCGGTGCCAGGGATCCGGACCGATGGGTCCCGAGAACGAGGTGCATGGGCCCGGGCGGTTCTTCCAGCGTTTTCAAAAGCGCGTTCTGGGCATTGACGTTCATGCTGTCGGCCCTTTCGATCACGGCCACCTTCACGCCGGCAATCTGGGGCCTGCCGGGTGCGAATTCCGCCAGCGACCGGATCTGGTCGACCTTGATCTGCGCCCCGTCGGGGGCAATCCAGCGGCAATCGGGATGAGCCAGGGTCCGGGCGTCCCGGGATGTGTCACCGCCCAGCAACGTCACCGCGAGCCATGCGCAGAGTTCCATTTCGCCCCAGCCGGGATAACCGGATACGACGATGCCGTGGGGCAACCGGCCGTTTTCGATAACGGCCTGCAGGCTGGCTCTGACGCCGTCCTGCCAGGGCAGCCGCGTCATGGTTGCTTCGCTCGGCGAAGCAGCGGGGCCAGCGCATCGGCAATGTCGGACTGCACCAGATCCAGCGGACGCGCCGCGTTCAGCACCACCCAGCGCGACTGTTGCGCGGCACGACTCAGATAGCTGGCTCGAACCCGCTCGAAAAAGGGGCGCTGCTCCTGTTCGAAACGATCCCCGGCTCGCCCCGCCAGGCGCGATGCGAGCACGTCGAAGGGCGCATCGAGAAGCAACGTCAGGTCCGGCTGCAGGTTCCCGTGCACCAGGTTTTCCAGCGCGGCGATGGTTGCCTCGTCGATGCCGCGCCCACCGCCCTGGTAGGCGTAGGTAGCATCCGTGAAGCGGTCACAGACGACCCAGGACCCGGATTGCAGCGCAGGCTCGACGACTCCGGCAAGGTGCTGGCCTCGGGCCGCAAACACCAGCAGCAGTTCCGCGATATCCGCCACGGGCTCTTCCCGCACCGCCAACAGCAGCTCACGAACCTCCTCGGCCAGTGGCGTACCGCCCGGTTCTCGCGTCTGCACGACATCGAACCCGGCCCGGCGAATCGTCGCGCAGGCGAATTCCAGATTGGTGGTCTTGCCGACGCCTTCCGTCCCTTCCAGGGTGATGAAGGCGCCCCGCACCTCAGTTTGCCTTCGACTGGTACCTGACGACGGCCGCCTGGTGTTCCTCCAGGGTCCTGGAGAACTCGCTGGTGCCATCGCCGCGGGAAACGAAGTAGAGCCAGGGTGCGCCGCTCGGATGCACGGCGGCGCGCAGGGAATCCCTGCCGGGTATGCCGATGGGCGTCGGCGGCAGTCCCTTGTGAACGTAGGTGTTGTAAGCCGTCGCCTGCCGAAGATGCACCCGGGTCAGGTTGCCGTCGAAGGCTTCGCCAAGGCCGTAGATCACGGTCGGATCCATCTGCAGCCGCATGCCCATTCGCAGCCGCGCAGCGATGACCTGGCTGACGTCCGCCCGGTCGGCTTGCCGTGCCGTTTCCTTTTCGACGATGGAAGCGGCGATCAGTGCTTCGTATGGATTTCGATACGGCAGTTCCGCTGCTCGGTTCGCCCAGGCCGCCCCGAGTTCTTCGCGCATCTTCAGATGAGCCCACATGAGCAGGTCGCGATCCTCGTCTCCCGCCACGAATCGATAGGTGTCCGGAAAGAACCAGCCCTCACCGTGACTCGTACCGGCCTCCGCGTCAACGCCCAGTACGGTGAGCAGCATCTCCGGCGCAACACCTGCCAGGGTCCCGACGACCTTGGGGTGGGCGCCCAGATCCGCCAGCACAGCGCCGATCCGATCGCCCTCGGCGATGCGGAACCGGTAGGCAATGACCTCGCCAGCGCCAATGCGGGACATCAGTCGCCTGGGGGTGTCGCCGGGTTCGACGGTGTATTCGCCCACCTTGAGGGAACCCGCGAGCCCGCTGATTTCAGTCGCCCAACGCAGCCGGTTCGGGTGGTCGAGCAGACCGGCATCCTGCATGCGCCGGGCAACATCCCCCACCGTGTCGCCCGGCCGCACCACGACTGCGCCGCCCGGCGTCTCGACCGGCAGTGGCGAGGTCCACCAGTGGTAAAGCCTCAGGGCGGAAAAGGCGCATGCGGACGCAACCACGAGCAGAACGACCACAGAACCGCGCATACCACTCACCCGGCCTCCTGTTCGCTGTGTTTTCCGGAAATCGGATCGGTCGGGATAGCCCCACCGGTCCCGTCATGCGGCGCCGAATACGACCGTACCGTTGGTTCCGCCGAATCCGAAGGAGTTGCTCAAACCCACGTTCACCGGCATCGGCCGGGCCTCGTTCGGCACGTAGTCCAGGTCGCATCCTTCCCCCGGATTTTCCAGGTTGATCGTCGGCGGGCAGACCCGGTCGCGAATGGCCATGACGGTGAAGATCGCTTCCACGGAACCCGCAGCCCCGAGCAGGTGCCCTGTCATCGACTTCGTGGAACTGACGGCGACGCCGGTATCCTGCCCGAACACGTGCTTGATCATCCTGGTTTCGGCCACATCGCCGAGAGGCGTGGACGTTCCGTGGGCATTGATGTAGTCGACGGCCTCCGGGGCGAGTTCGGCGTCACGCAGGGCGTTCTCCATGCAGGCAATGCCGCCGGCGCCGTTTTCGAGCGGACTGGTGATGTGGTGGGCATCGCCGCTCATGCCGAACCCGAGAAACTCCGCGTAGATTTCCGCGCCCCGGCGGCGGGCGCGTTCGTATTCCTCGAGCACCAGCACACCGGCGCCCTCGCCCAGCACGAAACCATCCCGGTCTCTGTCCCAGGGCCGGCTCGCCGCCTGCGGATCGTCGTTTCTGGTCGACAACGCTTTCATGGTGGCAAAGGCGGCCACGGTAATCGGCGAGGTGCCGTACTCGGACCCCCCGGCGATCATGACATCGGCGTCGCCGTGCTGAATCAGGCGCGCTGCCAGGCCGATGCTGTGGGTGCCGGTGGTGCAGGCAGTGGCAAGCGCCAGGTTGGGACCCGTGTATCCATACATGATGGAGAGGTTGCCACTGACCATGTTGACGACGGTAGCGGGGATGAAGAAGGGCGAAATGCGCCTCGGGCCCCGGTCGAGCAATACCGAATGGGTGTCCTCGATCGTCTGCAGGCCGCCGATCCCGGAGCCGATGGCGATCCCGTAACGATGGGCGTCGTCGGGTTCCCGGGGCAGGCCCGCATCCTCGATCGCCTGGGCGCCCGCGGCGATGCCGTACTGGATGAAGGGGTCGCGGCGGCGCACCTCCTTCGCTTCCATGTATCGGCTGGCGTCGAAATCGCGGACCTGGGCTGCGATCGTGACCGAGTATCCCTCGGTTTCGAACTTGTCGAGGCGGCCGACGCCGCTGGTGCCGGCGACGGCGTTACCCCAGGAATCCGCAACGTTGTTGCCGAGGGGCGAGATGGCGCCCAGCCCGGTGATTACCACTCTGCGCTTCGTCATGTTCCTGGCGAGACTGTCGCTTCGGCGAGCCTGCGGGAGATTTGCTAATGGGCTCAGGGCTTATTGATGGGCGAGAATATAGTTTATTGCTTCCTTGACGGTGGTGATCTTTTCGGCTTCTTCGTCCGGAATTTCAGTTTCGAACTCTTCTTCGAGAGCCATCACGAGTTCGACGGTATCGAGCGAATCCGCTCCGAGGTCTTCAACGAAAGAGGCTTCGTCCTTGACCTCTTCCTCCTTCACGCCAAGCTGTTCGCAAATAAGCTTCTTGACCCGTTCTTCGACGCTGCTCATGCTGATCGATGTCTCCCAATCCAGTTACCGGGGGGCAGAGCGGAGCGCGCATTCTATAGATGCGACCGGGGCAGTTCAAGGTGAGGCGGAAAGCCCCGGAGCGGCCCCGAATGCGTGTTTCAGCAACGCCGCAAGGCGTTGATTTCACAGCCTCCAATGCCCGCTGACGCCTCAAACCACATGCAGTCCGCCGTTGACGTGCAGCGTCTCGCCCGTGATGTAGCCTGCCGCGTCGCTGACCAGAAATGCGACCGCTTCGGCGATGTCGTCCGCGCTGCCCATGCGGCCGAGGGGGATGCGACGCAACAGGTCTTCGGCCGTATCGGCGGAAAGCTCGGAGGTCATGTCGGTGGCAATGTAACCCGGGGCGACGGCGTTGACGGTGATCCCGCGGGAAGCGACCTCCTGGGCCAGGGAGCGAGTGAATCCCTCGACGCCCGCCTTGGAAGCGACGTAATTCGTCTGGCCGGGGTTGCCGCTTCTCGCCACCACCGAGCTGACGTTCACCACCCGCCCCCATCGCGCCCGAAGCATGCCGCGCAACACCGGCCGTGTGACCCGGTACAGGCCGCTCAGGTTCGTGTCGATCACCGCGCTCCAGTCTTCCGGCGACATTCTCAACATGAGGTTGTCCCTGGTGATCCCGGCGTTGTTGACGAGAATCAGCGGCATGCCGGGGTCGTGAGCCATTTCGGCAAAGAACCGGTCGACGTCGTCCGGATCTCGAATGTCGAGGCGGCGCCCGAGGACCCCGGGGCCGAGGGTCTCGCCGATACGCACCGCGCCTTCGTCGGTGGTTGCAGTACCGACGACCTTCAGGTTGCGGTCCGCGAGCAGGCGCGCGATGCCGGCTCCGATGCCACGGGACGCGCCGGTGACCAGCGCAATTCGTCTCGCTTCGCCGTTCACGCCCCGTTCTCCAGTGCAGCGTCGAGCCCGTCCAGATCGCCGATCGACGCGGTCCGCAGGGATCGATCGATGCGTTTTGCCAGGCCGGCAAGAACCTTGCCCGGTCCGCATTCCACGAGTTCATCGACCCCGAGCGCCTGGAGCTTCTGCACACAGTCCAGCCAGAACACCGGGGTGGTGAGTTGCCGGAGCAGTTTTTCCCTGATGACCGATGGCGAACCCGCTACCTGGGCATCGACATTGTGAACGACATCGATATCGGGCAGACGAAATTCCGTTTCTTCCAGCGCCTCGGCGAATCGGCGGCCGGCGGGAGCCATGAGTTCGCAGTGAAAGGGGCCGCTCACATCGAGCAGCACCGCTCGTCGCGCACCTGCTACCTTGCATAGGTCTGCGGCCAGCCCCACAGCCGCCGCTTTGCCGGCAATGACGGTCTGACCGGGTGCGTTGTAGTTGGCTGCCGAGACCACCCCGTCCACGTCGGCACAGCAGGCTTCCACGTCGGCGGCATCGAGGCCGAGAATGGCCGCCATGGCGCCCTCGCCCCGGGGCACCGCCTCCTGCATGAGGCGACCGCGGCGATGCACCAGGCGGACCGCATCGACGAATTCCAGGGCACCGCCGCAAACCAGGGCCGAGTACTCTCCCAGGCTGTGTCCCGCCATGGCGGCCGGCCGGCGCCCACCGTTGTTCTGCCAGATCTCCCAGAGGGAATAACTCGCGGTCAGCAGGGCCGGCTGCGCCACCGCGGTTGCCGCCAGTGCCGGGTTCTCGCCGTGCTGGGCGATAGCCCAGAGATCGATGCCGATGGCATCGCCCGCTTCTTCGAATCGGTGACGAACCGATTCATGCACCCCTGCAATATCGCCGAGCATGCCCACGAACTGGGAGCCCTGCCCGGGAAACACGAACCCGCAAGACATTCGATCGACCACCGCTTCCGGAACTGACGAGGCGTTGCCCGGCCCTATTCCTCGTCGCGTTCGACGACATGCCGTCCCCGGTAGAAACCGTCGGCGGTGACATGGTGGCGCCGGTGGGTTTCGCCCGTGGTCGGATCGATGGAAAGGGTCGGCTTCTTCAATTTGTCATGCGACCGCCGCATGCCGCGGCGGGAGCGGGTCGTCCTGTTCTGTTGCACGGCCATTTCAGGGTTTCCTCCGGGTCGCCTGCGTTCGGCGCACCCAATTGTCTACTGCGTTTATTCGACTTCCTGTTTCAATGCGCCCAGGGACCGGAACGGGTTGTCCGGGCGCACGTCGTTTGGCGGATATGCCAGAGGCGGCACCTTCTCGCAATCGCGCCGGGCGCATGGCTGCTGCGGCAGCGCCAATATCAGTTCATCCTCGATCACTTCGGCCAGCGTCGGTTCGCCGCTACTCAATTCGAGCACATCGCCGACGGCGCCGAGCCGGGCGGCGTCCGCTTCGTTCGTCGCCGCGGCAACGGCAAATTGCGTGCGCAGATCCACCGGAACCGACTCGGGACACCGGTGGCAATCGATGCGTACCGGAACCCGCAGCGTCCCTTCGACGAGGATGCCACCGTCGCCATCGCTGGCAAACGCGAGCCTTGCCCGAACGCCCCCAGCCCGTTTGCACAGACGATTGAAGCGCGGCAGTTCACCGCTGTCGACAACAGCTTCGACAATGGCCCGGCTTTCTGCCAGCGGCCGCAACGGCAATCGTTCGCCAGCACTCCGTACGGTCACTGCGTGGTCCCGCGCTGCCCGCTTGCAAGGGCGCGCATCATAGGTTCACGCCAGGGTGCTGTAAAGGTATCCTCGGGGCCACGTTTCCCGGGTTCGGGTCCTGGATTCAGACCGTGACGGAACTGGTGCTTGCCTCGTCTTCGCCGCATCGCAGGGAATTGCTGGCTCGCCTGGGATTGGCCTTCGAAGCCGTGGCGCCGGATGTGGACGAATCGCCATTGCCCGGAGAAAGCCCCGAGGAACTGGTCGCCAGACTCTCCATTGCCAAGGCCAGGGCGGTCTCGCAACGCTACCCGAAGGCGGTGACCGTCGGTTCGGATCAGGTGGCGGTGGTCCCGGAGGGCGGTGCATCGCGGGTACTCGGCAAGCCGGCCGATCGTTCGGCCGCCATCGCGCAACTCGGCGTGCTTTCAGGCCGCCGCATCCGCTTTCTCACCGGGCTT
The DNA here is from genome assembly GCA_965221465.1 of Candidatus Azophilus sp. GTDB lineage: Bacteria > Pseudomonadota > Gammaproteobacteria > Pseudomonadales > Azotimanducaceae > Azophilus. Next base: position 1,254,110 of record OZ244892.1, on the reverse strand, counting down.
TGCGTCATCGACCGCGGCGGTGGCGTCCACCTCGAAACCGAGGAGACAGGGGTGGTTTTCCGACGCCTGACGGCCAATGAAATCGCCGCTTACGTCGACCGGGAAGACCCCTACGATTGCGCCGCAGCGTTCCGTTCCGAACGGCTCGGAGTCGCCCTGGTGGAATCGATCCGGAGCGATGACCCCAATGCCCTGATCGGATTGCCCCTGATCCGCCTGTGCCGGATGCTCAGGCGCACCGGCCTGAACCCGCTGCTTCGGAATTAATCCGCCAGCAACTGCCATGCGTCCTCGAACAGGGCCGGCAGCGGCGCATCCACTGCAATGCGGGCGCCATCCCAATCGAGCCTGAGGCGGCTCGCATGCAGGCACAACCGCCCTGCTCCGCAAGCGCCCGACCGCGAGGCCGACTCCGGCGTTCCGTACTTGTCGTCTCCGAGAATCGGATGGCCGGACGCGGCCGCATGAACGCGAATCTGGTGTGTCCGGCCGGTCTGCAGAGACGCCTGCAACCAGCTGGCGGACGAGGCGCTTCTCACCCTGCTGAACGTGGTGCGCGACGGCTTTCCGTGCCCGGCCACACGCACACGGCGTTCACCGCCCGCAGCTACGTAGCGATGCAGCGGAAGGTCTACCGCATTGAGTTTTCGAGGCCAGCAGCCGGACACCAGGAGATCGTAGGTCTTGCCGATCCGGCGCGACCGATGCAGCGCATGCAGGTGTTTCAACGCGCTCCGGGACTTGGCGACGATCAGGCAACCCGACGTCTCGCGATCGAGGCGATGGGCGAGTTCCAGAAAGCGCTCGGAACGAGCGCTCCGCAGCACCTCGATGAGCCCGAAGGAAACCCCGCTGCCGCCGTGCACGGCGAGGCCCGCAGGCTTGTCCAGGATCAGGAGCCCTTCGTCTTCGAAGAGGACAGCCTCGTCGAGCAACCGGCCCAGTGGCCCTTGGCCGGTTACCGGCGTGACGCGGCGGCCGGTGCGCACCGGCGGCACCCGGACCCGGTCGCCCGCCTGCAGGCGATAGGCCGGCTTGACGCGACCGCCGTTGACGCGCACCTCGCCACGGCGCAGCATGCGGTAGATGCGCTCCCTGGGTACTGCCTTCAGCTCCCGGTTCAGGAAGTTGTCGATCCGCTGTCCCGGGTCTTCGACATCGATGTAGGTAACGCCGCTCAAAATTCCCCGCCGATTGAAGCACTTGGGTGACACTGTTACTATGCCGCCGCCTTTGCGGGACGACCATACCCGTTCGTGGCGTTGCCGAAAATCCCCGGGCAGACCGATTCAGACAGGATGACCGCCCGGGGCGGCAGCGGCGACAGCAGCGGCAATCGCCGGGCAAAGTCGAAACGCCCGGGCCGGCGCTCAGTTTACGGATGAGCATCCGAATCGAATCAGCCGGCCGGTTACTACAGGGGTGAAAGACCCGCGAGGCCCCGATCGGCGTCCAAGAGAGCCGATACGGAAGATAAGGAAACTAGCGTTTAAACCAGCGCGTTGCCGATGCGCCTGCGAGCAGGCGAGGCAGGACTGGAACGGATTTGCAGGGCTCGGCCATTGCAACGCAATGGGCGCCGCGCCCAAGACAAGAGAACAGTGACGACAGCAGGACGAACAGGGCCGCACGGCCCCACACCCTGCCGGTGCTTTGCCCACATGGCCCACATGGGGCAGAACGAGCGGCAAGCATTCCGCATCTATCCCCGCTGAAGGGAGGCGCACTCAGCCGCGCCTGCACTGTTCGCGACCGTCTCCGGTCGGCCGGCATTCGCGCGCCGACAAGGAACCAGCATGAAAAGAATGCTCATCAACGCGACGCAACCCGAAGAGGTGCGCATCGCCCTGGTGGACGGCCAGAAGCTCTACGACTTCGATATCGAAAACCGCGCCAGGGAACAGAAAAAAGCCAGCATCTACAAGGCGAGAATCACCCGGGTCGAGCCCAGCCTGGAGGCGGCCTTCGTCGAGTTCGGCGCCTCCCGTCACGGCTTTCTGCCCCTGAAGGAAATCGCCGCCCAGTACTTCAACCATCGCCAGGATGAAGGCCGCCTGCAGATTCAGGATGCCGTCAAGGAAGGCCAGGAACTCATCGTTCAGGTCGACAAGGAAGAGCGAGGCACCAAGGGCGCCGCCCTGACGACGTTCATCAGCCTGGCGGGGCGTTACCTGGTGCTCATGCCCAACAATCCGCGGGCCGGAGGCGTTTCCCGCCGAATCGAAGGCGACGATCGCGACCAGTTGCGCGAAGTACTCTCGCAACTCGACATTCCTCAGGGAATGGGGCTCATCGTCCGCACGGCGGGCGTCGGCCGCGGCACCGACGAACTCACCTGGGACATGGAGTATCTCCTGCAACTCTGGGAGGCCATCAGTGCCGCCGGCCAGAAGGAAAAGGCACCGAAGCTGCTCTATGCCGAAAACAACGTGATCCTGCGCGCCATCCGCGACAACCTGCGCAAGGATGTCGGTGAACTGCTGATCGACAGCCGCGAGGCATACGATCAGGCCCGAACCTTCATCGACGACGTCATGCCCCAATACACGAACCGCACCCGCTACTACGACGAAGCGGTTCCGCTGTTCAGCCGTTACCAGATCGAGAGCCAGATCGAGAGTGCCTTCAGGCATATGGTCAAACTCCCCTCCGGCGGGTCGATCGTCATCGACCCCACCGAAGCGCTCGTGTCCATCGACATCAACTCCGCACGCGCCACCAAGGGCGCCGACATCGAGGAAACCGCCCTGAACACCAACCTCGAGGCGGCCGACGAGATTGCCCGCCAGTTGCGCTTGCGCGACATGGGCGGGTTGATCGTCATCGACTTCATCGACATGTCCAGCGTCAAGAACCAGCGCGCCGTCGAGAACCGGATGCGCGAGGCGCTCGAACAGGATCGGGCGCGTGTCCAGTTCGGCCGAATATCCCGGTTCGGATTGCTCGAGATGTCCAGACAGCGGCTGAGACCTTCCCTGGTGGAACTGACCACCGAGGCCTGCCCGCGCTGCAGCGGTCAGGGCCGGATTCGGGACATCAAGTCCCTGGCGCTGGCCATCCTGCGGGTCATGGAGGAAGAGTCGCTGAAGGAACGCAGTTCCATGGTGCGTGCCCTGGTGCCCTTGAATATCGCCGCCTACCTGCTCAACGAAAAGCGGCAGGACGTGGCAGAAATCGAGCGCCGCACCGGGACGCACATCGTCATCGTCCCCAACGTCAACATGGAAACGCCGCAATACGAAGTGCAGCGCATCCGCGACGACCGCGCCGTCGGCGAAATCGATGTCCCGAGCTACGAACTGACCGAAATCGGCAATCAGGCCGGTGACGATGTTTCCCGGGACAGCCCCGCCGAGCCGGTGCGCGAACACGCTGCCGTGCAGCCCATACAGCCTGCTTCCCCGGCCCCCCGCGCCGACGTGGAGCGCGGCCGGGATGCGAACGGCAAACCCGGCTTGTTGCGGAAGATCGTCACCAGCCTTTTCTCCGATGGCGCCACCGAGTCGACGGCGGCTTCGTCTCGGGCAGCTACTCGCCGGCCCGACGGGGAAAGAGGCAGTGGGGCAACCCAGGGAAAGCCCAGGTCACGCAACCGGTCCGGCAGAAAAAAGCGCGCCGATGCAAACCGTCCGAACGAGCAGGAGCGCTCCGCCCGCAGCGCAGAGCGCCGAGGGGGCGAGGAACGGAAAGAACGGAAAGAACGAAAAGGAGGCAAACCGTCCGGCAGGAAAGGAAACGGCAGCAGGTCCGCAGCCAAATCCGGCGGGTCCGCCACGCCATCCGAACGCGCCGACCGGGCAAAGGCCCCAGGCCCCGATTCGGGCGCCGACCGGGAGTTGCCGAGCGACCGCAAACCGAGCGACGATGCCCTGGCGCAAAGCAAGCGCCGCCCGCGAAGGGACCGGGGAAAGATTGCCGAGCGCGCCAGCGGCGACAGGCAGGCGAGAGAGGTTGCGAACGCCCCGGCCGTCAGCGCCGCAAAATCGGCGGAGCCGGCATCCCAGCCTGCCGCACCCTCGTCCGATCCGGTTTCCGGCACGCAGGCGAATCGTCCGGCGACCCCACCGATGCCGGAGGCGGAACGAAGCGCGCCGGTGGAACCTGCCGGCGAAACCAGCGGGCCGGAACCGCGAGACTCCGAAGCCGGCACGCACGAAACGGACGATCGGAACTCGGGCAAGGCAACGACCGCCACCGCGGTTGGCGACCCGTCGGCCGCGATGGATTCGACCGACTCCAGTGCGGGTGAGCCCCCGGGGTCGCAGCCTCGCTCGAAGCGCCGGGCCGCAAACGATCCGAGGGAAGTGCTTCGACGTCAGCGCGAGTTGCAGTCGCAGGCTTCCGGTTCGGACGACGCCTGAGCGGTATCTGCCGGGTCCGCAACTGCAGGTGCCGGCGTTGTTCGTCGCTCATTCGGCCGGGATCACGGTAGGCTCCAGTTCCAGCGTTACGCCCCAACGCTGCAGGACGGATTCGCGCAGTGCCCGCGCCAGGCCGAGGAAATCGTCCGCTGACGCCCCGCCGCGGTTCACCAGCACCAGTGGTTGCCGGCGCCAGACTTCGACTGCGCCGGTGTGGTAGCCCTTCCAACCGCACAGGTCGATGAGTTGCGCGGCGGCCAGCTTGACGTCGAGGCCGACGGCATGCCGTACCAGGTCGGGAACCGACCGGGCGAGGTGCTCCGCCTCGTCCGCCGAGACCACGGGATTCTTGAAGAAGCTGCCGACATTTCCCCATAGGCGCAGGTCGGGCAGCTTGCGTCGGCGGATTCTGATGACGGCCTCCGCGACCTGCCGCGGGTTCGGTTTCGGCCATCCCTGCCTGCGCAGTTCCCGGGCGACGTCCGGGTAGCCGAGTACGCGCCTGCCGCATCGGTCCAGGCGCAGGGTCACGTCCAGAATCGCGTAATGCTCCGGTTCGCGCCGGAAAACGCTTGTCCTGTAATCGAATCCGCAATCTCGCGGAGACAGGCGCCGCACCTCCCCTTCGACGCGGTCGAAGACCCGCACGGACTCGGTGCGCTCGGCCAGTTCAACCCCGTAGGCGCCGATATTCTGAATGGGCGCGGCGCCGACACTGCCCGGAATGAGCGCCAGGTTCTCCAAACCGAAAAGCCCATTGCCGAGGGTGCGCCGGACCAGGCCATGCCAGTTTTCGCCGGCCTTGGCGGTCACGAGCACGTCTCTCCCGTCTGCGCGAGATTCGATTCCACGGGTGGCCACCAGGCAAACGGGCCGCTGCAGTCGTTGCGGCAGGACGACGTTGCTGCGCCCGCCGAGCAGGACGAGGTCCGAACCGTAGTGCCTGAGCGCCGATATCAGGTCGTTGTCGCTGTGCGCGGTGACGAGGCGCTCGGCCCTGCAGGCGACACCGAGAGAATTAGGTAGCGTGGACATGCCGGAATGTCAGGTTGAAGCGCTCGGCCACGGGGCGCCGCGTGGGCATCAGGGCATGTCGCATCGCGCCGTCGAACACGAGTACGGATCCGTGTTCGAGGTCGAGCGCCACCGTCCCCGAACCGGTTTCCAGCCGCAGCCGGCGGGTGGCGCCGAGACTGACGGACACGACCGGGCCGGAAATGCCCCGTTCGTCGTCACGATGCCACCCCATCCGGTCGCGTCCGTCGCGGTATCGATTGAGCAACACGAAATTCAAGCCCGGGACAAACCGCCGGCAGAGCAGGTGCCGCAGCGTCCCAAGCGCTTCCGGCCAACCGCGAGCCCTGTGGTCCACCCCCGAATACCGGTATGCGAGCCCCGGGTCGCCGTACCAGGCAACCTGTCGTGGCACGGCCAGGGTGCGGCCGAACAGGCGGATGCGCTCCACTCGCCAGAACGGCTCCCGCTCGCACCAGTCCAGCAGGCCGTCCGCCGGTTCGACTGCATTCGGAACATATCGGAACGGCGTGCCCATGAGATGCCATATACTACCCGCCGCTGCGCCCGGTCGATACGCTCCCGCTCGTGCGGGGCGATTGCCGCCGGACCAGGCGCACGGCACGATTTCCCGGATAGAGTGCAGGAGAACCATGAACCTCAACGACAAAGTGGCCGTCATCACGGGCGGCGCCTCCGGTCTGGGTCGCGCGACGGCGGATATGGTCGTCGAACAGGGCGGCCGCGTCGCGATTTTCGACCTGAACGCAGACCTCGGCAATCAGGCGGCATCCGAGCTCGGCGCCAATGCCAGGGCGTACGAGGTGGACGTTGCCGACGAAACCTCGGTACAGAGTGCGGTGGATGCCGTCGTCGCGGACTTCGGGGCCATTCACGTCAACGTCAACTGTGCCGGTATCGGAGCGGCGGCCCGCACCCTCGGCCGGGATGCGCCGATGCCGCTCGAGTACTTCAGCGGCATCGTTCGCATCAACCTGCTGGGCACCTTCAATACCCTGCGGCTTTGCGCCTGGGCAATGCAGAAAAACGAGCCCGTCAATACCGACGGCGAGCGCGGAGCCATCGTCAACACGGCCTCCGTCGCCGCCTTCGACGGACAGATCGGCCAGGCCGGCTACTCCGCGAGCAAGGCCGGCGTAGTCGGCATGACCTTGCCCATTGCCCGCGACCTTTCCCGCTCGGGAATTCGCGTTTGCACCATTGCGCCGGGCATCTTCGAGACACCCATGATGGCCGGTGCCCCCGACCGCGTGCGCGACCCGCTGATCGACATGGTGCAGTTTCCCAAGCGCCTGGGCGAGGCGGTGGAATTCGCGCTCCTGACGAAGCAGATCATCGAGAATCCCTATCTCAACGGGGAGACCATTCGTCTCGATGGGGGTATCCGGATGGCCCCCAGGTGAACCGGGTCGATGCTCGCTTCATGCTTTCGACCACACACCGTCGCAGAGGAGCGTTGACTCGATCCCCACGCGAGCGCGCGATCGTTGTGCGTCAAGCGACATTATCGTTGTAACCGGTCACAACGTCCTGTGCATGAACAGGATCACCGGCCGGGTTCGCTCGCCAGCAGCTTTCTGACACGGTCGATGTCTTCCACGGTGTCGACGCCGTCCGGCACCGGTCGACAGGCATCCAGCACCAGTATGCGCATGCCGTTTTCCAGCAGGCGCAATTGCTCGAGACGCTCGGCACGCTCGAGCAAAGCGGGCGGCAGCCCCACGAAACGCCGCAGCGCACCTACGCGATACCCGTAGATGCCCAGATGCCGCAGCCAGCTTGCCTCCGTGCCGCCGGGGTTGTCCCGGTAGGCGGGAATCGGCGATCTCGAAAAGTACAAGGCGTGATTGCCCGCGTCCCTGACCACCTTGACCCGGTTGGGATCCGCCGCGACTTGCTTGTCGCATGTCCTTTCACAGAGCGTCGCCACGTCCGCCGCGGCGTCTGCAGTCATGGCATCCGCCAGTTGGCGTATCGCCGCCGGCGGCAGCAGCGGCTCATCCCCCTGCACGTTGATGACGATGGCGCTGTCCGGCCAACCTTCGCGTCGAGCCACTTCCGCGACCCGGTCGGAACCCGATTCGTGATCCGCCCGGGTCATCATGGCGCGGTACCCCGCCGCACGGACCGCGTGGCTGATGCCATCGTCGTCGGTCGCCACGATGACGCTCGCTGCACCGCAACCCGATGCCAGGCGAGCCACGTGCACCACCATGGGGATACCCGCGATGGTCAGCAGCGGCTTGCCCGGCAGCCGAGCCGAGCCGAGCCGGGCCGGGATGACGACGTGGAAGGCGCTCACGAAAGGATACCGTGGCGTTTCAGGATCGCATCGAGCCGCTCCTCCCCCGAAGCGCCCATCTCGGTTTCGATGGCCAGCGACCAGCAATGGCCGAGTGCGATATCGAGCCGGCGCAGCTTGACGGCGTCCTTCTCGGTACAGACCACAGGCCAGTCGTTCTCGAATCGAGTCTCCTCCCCGGAATAACGGTGATGGTCGTCCAGCGGACGCAGCACCGGGTTCAGGCCGAGGCTGCGCAACGTCGCTGAAAACCCCTCCGGACTGCCCACGCCGGCCACTGCGTTGACATTGGGGTGGTGCCCAGCGAAGGCATCCGGCGCCATCTTCACGCCGCTTTGCAGGTTGGCGAAATGCAGGGGGCGGACGTGCATGACCGTTTCGTCGGGAGCAAGCCCGGAAGGTTTTCGATTGGCGACGGTCCAGTCCACGTCGGCGAGCCGGCTCGGCGGCTCCCGCAGGGGCCCGGACGGCAGCAGCCGGCCATTGCCGAACCCTCGCACGCCGTCGACGACCGCGATTTCCACATCGCGGGCCAGTCGATAGTGCTGCAGCCCGTCGTCGCTGACAACGATGTCCACATCGTGGTTCTCGAGCAGGTGGCGAACGGCCTCGACGCGGCTTCGGCAGACCACCACCGGCACGCCGGCCCGACCGGCGATGATGGGTGGCTCGTCGCCCACCAGATTGGGGTCCGCACCCGCTGCGGGAACCGTCATCGGTTGCCCGCCGGCCCGGCCGCCGTAACCGCGTGACACCACCCCGGGTTTCAGCCCCCGTTTGCGGAGTTTTTCGACCAGCCAGATGACGAACGGGGTCTTGCCGGTTCCGCCGACAGTCAGATTGCCGACCACGATGACCGGGGCCGGCGCCCGCCAGGGCGGCCGTTTGCCGGTCAGGACAGCCCTGCGCCGGCGCCCGGCGACGAATCCGAACAACCACGAAAGCGGCGCCAGCAATCGCAACCACCAGGCATCCTCGTACCAGCCGCGCACCAGCCGTGTCAGCGGCGGCTCGTCCGGCGCCATCTCCACCGGAACTGCCCGCGGCAGGGCGCGTGCCTCGCTCTGGCGGGAAGACTGCTCGCCGTCGTCGAACTGTGCATCGTGCAGGCCCGCATAGACCTTTCCGGAAGCCATCAGCATTTCGTGCGAGCCCGTTTCGACGATGCGCCCCTCGTCCATGACGACGATGGTGTCGGCGTTTTCGATGGTGGACAGCCGGTGCGCAATGACGAGCGTGGTTCGGCCCCGCATGACTTCGTCCAGGGCCGCCTGAATGTGTCGTTCCGATTCACTGTCGAGCGCAGACGTCGCTTCGTCCAGGATCAGCACCGGCGCGTCCTTGAGCAGCGCCCGGGCGATGGCCACCCGTTGCCGTTGACCGCCCGAAAGCAGCACGCCGTCGTCGCCCACCGGGGTATTGAGGCCCTCGGGCAACTGTTCCACGAAGGCATCGAGATGTGCCCTGCGCACGGCATCGTCGATAGCACCCGGGTCCGCCTCCGACAGGGAGCCGTAGGCGATGTTGGCCGCCAGGGTGTCGTTGAACAGCGTAACCTGTTGCGACACCAGGGCGATGTGACGGCGCAGATCGTGCTTTGCGTAGTCCTGGACCGGGGTCCCGTCGATGCACACTTCACCCCGCTGAACATCGTAAAAGCGGGGGATCAGGCTTGCGATCGTCGACTTGCCGCTGCCCGACCTGCCGACCAGAGCGACCGTCTGTCCAGGCTCGATGGTCAGGTCGATGCCGTGGAGTACATCGGTGGTACTGCGCTCGTAGGCGAAATGCACATCGCGAAACTCGATCCGCCCCTGCACGCGCGGAGCCGTGTGCGTGCCGCTGTCTACCTCCGTTTCCGCATCGAGTTGTCCGAATACATCCTCGGCAGCGGCCAGGCCCCGTTGCAGCCGGGCATTGATTTCGGTGAGCCTGCGCACCGGCCGGACCAGCAAGCCGGCAAACATGAGAAAGCCGGTGAAATTGCCGACCGAAAGGCCGCCGACAATCTCCGGACGCGCCAGCAACGCGATCAGCACGGCGACGGCGGCCACCACCAGAATCTGCACCACGTGGGTGCTCGTCACCTTGGTCATCACCATTTTCAGGTTCTGACGGCGGTTGGCATTGCTCGCCCGCACGAATCGACCGCGTTCGTACTGCTCGCCGCCGAAGATGCGCACGACGCGGTAGCCGGCGACCAGTTCCGCGGTCACGTGGGTGACATCGCGCATGGATCCCTGGATGCGGCGCGCGATGCGGCGGAACCGACGACTCGCGGCCAGGACCACCAGCGCCACGACCGGCACCGATGCCACGAAGATGAGCGTCAGCTGCCAGTTCAGATAGACCATGCAACCGAGAAACACGATCACCTTGATGCCGTCCTGGACAAGGGAACGCAGCGCCACGGTGCCGGCATCCCTGAGCTGGGCGACGTTGTAGGTGATCCTGGAAACGAGGTGACCCTGGGCGCTGGCGTCGAAGAATGCGCTTGGCATCTGCAGCAATTGTTCGAACAGCTCGACGCGCAGGTTGTGCACGACGGAAAAGGAAATGCGGCTCAGCAGCATCTCACCGACGAATTCGCCAAGGCCCCGAATCACCACCGCGCCGAGCATCGCCAGCGGTATGAACAGCGCCGCTTCGGGAAGCCCGTCGTCCCAGTTGTCGATCAGGCGCTCGAACAGCTTGACAAATCCGGCTTCGGCGGCGCTGCCTGCCAGAAAGGCCACGACCGAACCCGCAAACGCCAACGAATACGGCCACACGTAGCGGAGCAGCCGCCGATAGGTAACCCAACCGTCAGCCGCCATGGGGTTGGCCGGGGTCGATGGCCGGCGAGCCGCCGGAATCCGAGGCGCCCGCTGCCGGCGATGCCGTTTCCTGCCGGTGCTGCGTCACGATGCCGACGCGCTGCAACCCAGCCTGTCCGGCCGCCTCCAGCGCCATGACGACCGCCTGATGGGTACTCGACGCATCCGCAGCGATGATCAGGCGCACGTCCCGGGGCGCCAACCGGTCGGCGGCCTCGACCAGTGCCGCGCGAAGGCCGTACGGCGAGCCCCTGTCGACCGGCTTGTCGTTTACCCGGTAGCTTCCGTCCCGATGCACCACGACCTCCACAACAGCGGCATCCATGGCCCGCGGCTGGCCGGACGCGGCGGGAAGCTCGATATCGAGTCGGGTTTCGCGAATGAACGATGCGGAGACCATGAAGAAGATCAGCAACAGCAGAACGACATCGATCAACGGCGTCAGTTCCACGGACGCTTCCGCAAGCGCTCTACGCCGGGCCACGGGATGCCCGCCGCCCCATTTGCCGAGACTTCGCCCGCGTCGCCGCACGCCAGTGCATTCAGGACTCCCCTGCCCCTTCCCTACCGTACTGCAGGTCGGCAAGCCTGGCGGCCTCCTGCTCCATTTCCAGGGCGAGATCGTCCACCCGACGCAGGAAATAGCGATGGAACATCAACGCCGGGATGGCCACGGACAGGCCGGCCGCAGTGGTGATCAGAGCTTCGGCGATTCCCCCGGCCAGGGCTTGCGCATTGCCGCTGCCGGCCAGCATCAGTGCCGAGAAGACATCGATCATCCCCACCACGGTGCCGAGCAGGCCCAGCAACGGCGTCACCGAAGCGATGATGCCGAGCGTGGTCAGGTAGCGCTGCAACTCGTGATTGGCACGGTCGATCGCTTCCTGCATCGCCGCCTTCATGGACTCCCGCCCGCTGTCTGCATGGTCGGCGCCGGCTCGAAGAACCCGGGCAAGTGGGCTCTCGCCATCGAACTCGACTCGTTCGACCGGGCGGCGTTCGCGCTCCGGCGGACGGACGGCGAGGCGGCGGGAGAGTTCTCCGGGCAGGACGCGCTGCCGGCGCAGCATCCAGGCGCGCTCGATCACGATTGCCGTGGCGACGACGCTCGACAGGAGTATCGGCGCCATCAGCCAGCCTCCGGACTGAACCGTCTCCCACATGGGCCGGTCTCAGCCTCCGCCGGCTCGTTGGCGAAAACAGTGGTTCGTGGCCTCGACGAAGCCCTCCACGGAGCCGCAGTCGAAGCGCCTGCCCGCGAACTTGTAGGCGATCACCTTGCCTTGCCTGGCCTGGTGCAGCAACGCATCGGTAATCTGGATTTCGTCGTTCCTGCCGGGTTTCGTGGTTTCCAGAATCTGGAAAATGTCGGGCGTGAAGATGTAACGCCCGATGATGGCAAGGTTGTCCGGCGCCTCGCCCGGGGCCGGTTTTTCGATCATGTCGGTGACCCGGAAGACCCTGTCGTCGATGCCCTGCCCGGCGATGACCCCGTATCTGTGGATTTCCGACGCCGGAACTTCCTGGATTGCCACGATGCTGCAACCGAATTGCTCGAATACACGAACCATTTGCGCCAGCACGCCGCTGTCGGCGCCAAAACAGAGATCGTCCGCCAGGACGACGCCGAACGGTTCATCGCCAACGAGCGTTCGACCGCTCAGAATGGCGTGACCCAGCCCGCGCATGTTGCCCTGACGCGTATACGAAAACGTGCAGGAATCGATCAGTTCCCGTAATCCGCTGAGCAGTTTTTCCTTTCCGGTTCCCTGAATCTGGTGCTCGAGTTCGTAATTCAGGTCGAAGTGGTCTTCGATGGCGCGCTTGCCCCGGCCGGTGACGAAGCCGACATCGGTGAGCCCGGCTTCCACTGCCTCTTCCACCCCGTACTGCACCAGGGGTTTGTCGAGAACCGGCAGCATTTCCTTTGGCATGGCTTTGGTGGCCGGCAGGAACCGCGTTCCGTATCCTGCGACGGGGAACAGGCATTTCTTGATCATCGGTTCCGGAGCGAGCGGTTGGAACCTGCCGATATTACCCCGTATTGCGCTGACGCGGCGATGCCCGGGCTCGATCGGCAGGAAGTGCCCTGACGCGATCTCTCGACGTCACGGGGCTTTCTCCGCAAACAAGTCGTCCACCCTGCCCGGCGCATCGGCGGCAGCGAAAGCGAATTCTCCGTCCGCGCGGCTCACCGAAACGGTCTGGCCCGGCGGGAATTCGCCGCCGAGAAGCCTGGCTGCCAGCGGGTTCTCGATGCGCTTCTGAATCGCCCGCTTCAGGGGGCGGGCTCCATAGACCGGGTCGTAGCCCTCTTCCACGAGTGCATCCACGGCATCGGGGTCGAGTTCGATGGCGATGTCCTGGTCCGCGAGGCGAGCACGCAGGATGTCCACCTGCAATTCGGCGATTTGGCGGACATGCTCCCTGGCGAGGGCATGAAAGACCACCATGTCGTCGACGCGGTTGATGAACTCCGGGCGAAAGTGCTGGCCCACGACACCGAGCACCATGGCCTTGAGACGCTCCTGGTCGGTGTTGTCGGCCAGGTTCTGAATGGCTTCCGAACCCAGATTGGATGTCATCACCAGCACGCAGTTGCGAAAATCCACCGTCCGGCCGTGACCGTCGGTCAGGCGGCCGTCGTCCAGCACCTGCAACAGCACGTTGAAGACATCGGCGTGGGCCTTCTCGATCTCGTCGAGCAGGATCAGCGAATACGGGCGCCGCCGGACACGTTCGGTGAGGTAACCGCCCTCTTCGTAGCCGACATAGCCGGGCGGTGCGCCGATCAGACGTGCGACCGAGTGCTTTTCCATGAATTCGGACATGTCCACCCTGACCAGTGCGTCCTCGCTGTCGAAGAGCACGGCGGCGAGCGCCTTGCACAGTTCCGTCTTGCCGACGCCGGTGGGGCCGAGAAACATGAACGAACCGTTCGGACGGTTCGGATCGGCCAGGCCTGCCCGTGAGCGGCGAACGGCATCGGCTACCACCGTAATCGCCTCGTCCTGGGCGACCACGCGCTCGTGCAGGGCCTCCTCGAGGTGCAGGAGCTTTTCCTTCTCGCCTTCAAGCAACTTGGAGACCGGGATTCCGGTCCACTTGGACACGACTTCGCCGATTTCCTCCTCGTTGACGCTGTTGCGCAACAACCGGTGCTCCTGCGGCTCCGACGCGCCGGCCAGTTCGCGCTCCAGTTCGGGGATGCGCCCGTACTGCAGTTCCGACATCCGGCCGAGGTCGCCGGCACGGCGCGCCACCTCGAATGCAGCCCGCGCCGCCTCGAGTTCGCCCTTGATCTCCTGGGCTCCGTTGAGACTCGCCTTTTCCGCCGTCCAGATCTCGTCGAGGTCGGCGTATTCCTTTTCGAGGCTGGCAACACTCTGTTCGAGGTCCTCGAGGCGCCGGCGACTCGCCTCGTCGCTTTCCTTCTTCAGCGCCTCCACTTCCATCTTCTGTTGAATCAGGCGGCGTTCCAGCCGGTCCATTGCCTCGGGCTTGGAGTCGATTTCCATGCGAATGCGGCTCGCCGCCTCGTCGACCAGATCGATGGCCTTGTCGGGGAGCTGTCGGTCGGAGATGTATCGGTGCGACAACCGTGCCGCGGCCACGATCGCCGGGTCGGTGATGTCGACGGCGTGGTGCAGTTCGTAGCGCTCCTTCAGGCCGCGCAATATGGCGATGGTGTCCTCGACGGAAGGCTCGTCGATCAGCACCTTCTGAAATCGCCGTTCCAGGGCGGCGTCCTTCTCGACGTATTGCCGGTACTCGTCGAGCGTGGTGGCGCCGACACAGTGCAGTTCTCCCCGGGCGAGCGCCGGCTTGAGCATGTTGCCGGCATCCATGGCGCCTTCCGCCTTGCCCGCGCCGACCATGGTGTGCAACTCGTCGACGAAGAGGATGACATTGCCTTCCTGCCTGGCCAGTTCGTTGAGCACGGCCTTGAGCCGTTCTTCGAATTCCCCCCGGAACTTCGCGCCGGCGATCAGCGCGCCCATGTCCAGCGCCAGGATGCGCTTGTTCTCGAGGCCCTGGGGCACTTCCCGGTTGAGGATGCGCTGGGCGAGCCCCTCGACGATGGCCGTCTTGCCGACACCCGGTTCGCCGATCAGGACCGGGTTGTTCTTGGTGCGGCGCTGCAGCACCTGAATGGTGCGCCGGATTTCGTCGTCGCGCCCGATCACCGGGTCGAGCTTTCCCTCTTCCGCCCGTTCGGTCAGGTCGATCGTGTACTTGGACAGCGCCTGGCGATTGTCTTCGGCATTGGCGTCGTCAACGGTTTCCCCGGCGCGGGCGGCATCGATGGCACGGTCGAGTTGCGCGGCGCTGACGCCGGCCTCGGCGAGCAGCTGTTGCACGGCGCGGTCACGGGCCAGTGCGCGCAGGACCTGCTCGCTGGAGAGATAGCCGTCGCCCGCCTTCTGAGACAGCCCGTCGGCCAGGGTCATGGCCTGAATGAACTGCCGCGACGGCTGGATGTCGCCGGTCGGGTCTGCCACCGACGCCACGCGGTCGAGGGCCGCTACGACGCCGTCGGCAATCCGATCGCTCTGGCCGCCGGCCTGCATCAGGAGCGGCAACAGCGAACCGGGCCCGGGCTCTACCAGCACCGAGAAAAGGTGGACCGGTTCCAGGGAAGCATGGTCCCGACCGGCCGCCAGCGACCGGGCGTCCGCCAGGGCGCCCTGCAGCCGGCTCGTCATTCGATCGATGCGCATCGCACCACCTCAATTCGTTCGTCCTGTTTGCATAAAATGCGTCCTCCCATCGGTTTTTCAACGATCACCGGTCCGGAGGCCGGTTCGTCCACCAGTCCCAGGACGACCGTCGTTCCCGGCGCCGGCCTTCGATCTGTCCGGGGCGGTCCGAAGTCCAGGCCAGGGCGCCATCCCGGCCCGTGACCTGCAATTCGGCGCCCGCCTGCCGGTAGCGTTCCACAACCGCCGGGTGGGGGTGCCCGTAGCGGTTGCCGAAGCCGGCCATCGCAACGGCGATGCGCGGCGAAAGCGTTTTCACGAACCGGCGGGTGGACGAGGTGTTGCTGCCGTGATGCGGCGCGAACAGCAGGTCTACGGGCGCAAGGCCCCGCTGGAGAAGCAGGCGTTCGGCGCCCCGTTCGATATCGCCGGGAAGCAGTACACTGCCACTGCGCGCAACGACACGGAGTACGCAGGAGGCATCGTTGCCCGTGAGCGCGAACGGTTCCGGCGGATGCAGAATCTCGAACGCCACCCCGTCCCAGGTCCAGACCTCCCCCCGGGAACAGGGCTGCCCGCCCAGACCGGGCACATTGGCGATCACCGACCCCACAGGAACGCCGTCGAGCACGGCCCGCGCACCGCCCGCGTGGTCGATGTCGCCATGACTGACGATCATGCGGTCGAGCCGGGGGAAACCCGTTGCCGCGATCGCCGGCAACACCACGGCCTCCCCCAGGTCGAAGCCCGAGGCGAAGCGGGCGCCGGTATCGTAGAGCAGCCGATGCCGACGGGTGTCGATCAGAATGGCGCTGCCCTGCCCCACATCCAGGGCCAACACGCGCACTTCCCCGAATGCAGGCCGCTGGTCCGGCACGACCAATCCCACGGCGTAGAGCGGCAGACAGGCCAGCACGGCTCGCCAGTTGCCCGCAGAAGCCAGGCACGCCAACGCCACCAGACAGGCCGCGAGTTGTCCCGGCCCGATGGGCAGCCTGCCCACACCCGCGCCCTCCAGCCAATGCAGGAAACCGAGCAGTGCCGAGAGTGCGGCATCCGCGCCGATCCAGCAAAGGTCCGACAGCGGCGGCGCCAGAACCGACGACACCAACCCGGACAGCACCAGCGGAACCACCACCAGCGAAACCCAGGGCACCGCATACAAATTGGCGATACCCGCCACGGGAGCCACCTCCCCCGTGACGCACGCCACCAGCGGCGTCATCCCCAACACCATGATCCACTGCGCCCGCGCAAGCCCCGGCAACCAGCGGAAAGCGGGGGCTCTGCCGGCAAATCCGCCAATCAGCAGGCAGACCGCTCCGAACGAGAGCCAGAATCCCGCGCCGAGCGGAGCCAATGGCTGCACGATGAGAACGGCAATCGCTGCGAGCGCCAGCCAGCGGCCCGGGGCAACGGACCGGCCCGCGACATGGGCCATTACGCCGCAACTGGCCATCACGCCAGCCCGCACGGCAGGTATGCCGGCGCCGCACAGCCAGACAAAACCCGCTACAGCGCCCAGCGAAATCGCGGCGGCCACGTGGCCGAGCGGCACCCAGGGCAACGACCAGGGTACGAGCCGCGCAATACCTCGACCGGCAACCAGCGCGAACGCTGCCACGAGGCCCACATGCAAGCCGGATACCACCAGCAGATGCACCGTGCCCGTTCGACGCAATAACGCCCAGTCGTGGTCGCCAAGGTACCGCCCGTCGCCGGTTGCGAGCGCGACCAGGTGCGCCCGGTTGCGGAAGCGTCGCACCTGCTCCCCGATCGCCCGGCGAGCCTGCTCGAGCAGTGTCGGGGCAGAGTCGCCCATGCGCTCGCCATTGCGTACATATCCCGTGCCGTGCACGCCATTTGCCATCAGCCAGCGTTCGTAGTCGAAGCCGCCCGGATTCCGATAGCCCCAGGGGGTCCGAACTTCGGCTTCCAGGCTCCAGATATCCCCGGCCTGCACCGAGGGCGGAAAGTGCCAGTTCAGGCGCAACCGGCGGCCCGTCAGGTCGATGCAGTGCCTGGTGTTGTCGCCGATGACCCTGACATCGAGCCGCAACCGCTCCCGAGCCCGATTTCCAGCCGGGGCATCGGCCGCCCGGATCTTTACCACCAGTTCACGGGTCTGCTCCGCCACGCAATGAGGAACCCGTTCGCTCAACGCCTTTTCCATTGCCAGCGCGAACGCGACCCCCGCCGCCAGCACGGCGGCAAGCCAGGCTGTGCGATGCGAATTTCGAACCCGTCGCGTCGGGCCGCGAACGTGCAGGAAACAAAAGCTCACTGGTAGAGAATCGGTGTTTGGGATTCCACCCGGTTTGGCATAATGAGTTATGCCAAGGAAGTTCCTCAGCCGGTACCTGCCGGATGCAGACAAGATTCGTGCGAATCCCACGCTTCGGCCCGTGAGCTTTCTGCTCGACCGCACCGAGATCTGGCACCTGCACCGCCGCGCCGCCGCCGGCGCCACCTTCATCGGGCTCTTCTGCGCCTTCGTCCCGGTTCCGACTCAGATGCTGCTCGCCGCGATACTGGCCGTGGCATTCCGCTGCAACCTGCCCATCGCGGTGTCGCTGGTCTGGATCAGCAATCCCCTCACCTTCCCCCCCATGTTCTACTTTGCATATCGTCTGGGCGCATGGCTTTTGGACATGCGGTTGGAAACCGATGCCGTGCCAATGGACCTCGGCTGGTGGATGGCCAATCTCGACAGCATTGGCGTGCCGATGCTGTTCGGCGCGCTGATTTGCGGCTGGGTTTCGGGCGTGACGGGTTTTGTCGTGGTTCGCGTGCTATGGCGCTTTCACGTCATTCGACGCTGGAAGGAGCGCCGCGCCCGCCGTCGCCTGTGGCGGCCGCCCGTACATCTCAGGCGTGCAGGCCTGCCACCGGATTCTGACGTGCCGCCCGGCGCGCCGGAATCCATGCCGCCAGAACGCAGAGCAGCCAGGACAGCACGGCGATGATTGCGAGGTCCTCGGCAAGCACAACGGACGGCAGGATGTCGAAGTAGGAACCTTCGAGCATCCTGAGCCCCAACCGCGATTCGGCGGCTTGAACGACGGCGCCGATGTTCTCCCCCAACAGTGCTCCCAGCAGCGTCCCGGCGGCAATACCCACGGAGGCAATGCCCACACCCTGCCAGAGAAAGACACGGGCGATCAGCCGTCCATCGGCCCCCATCGTTCTGAGAATGGCGATGTCGCTCCGTTTGTCGTTTACCAGCACGGTTTGCCCCGCGACGATGTTGAACCCGGCCACGGCGACGACCAGCAGCAGCAGCACGAACATGAGCGCCTTTTCGATGCCGACGGCCTGAAACAGCTCGCCATAGTTCTCCTTCCAGGTCTCCACGGACAGCGACGCATCGCGCTCGAGCAATGCTTCGGCGAAGCGATCGACCTGCATGGGATCGGCCAATGTCACGCGTATTCCATCGGTGCCCAATCGACGCCGTTCGCCTTCCGAAAAGCTGTCGCGTCTTGCCAGAAGCAGGTAATGGTCTGTTTCGGCCCCGACGGCGAACGTTCCGGCAAGCCGAAAGCGCTTCAGCTTGGGGTGCACCGAACCGCCCGCGGGTTCCGAGACCACCAGGACCACGGGGTCCCCCGGCGTCAGACCCAGGTGCTGCGCTATCGGAAACCCCATGACAATGGCGGCCGGCTGCATCAGGGCATCCGTGAGCGTTCCGGACGACATGTTCGTATCTACCTGGTGCAGCAGGTTCCCATCCTCGGGGTCGAGGCCGAACAGGGAAATCGGCACGACGGCGCCGTTGCCGGCAACCATGCCGGACGAGTTGAAAAACGGGTAGGCGCTTTGCACGCCGTCCAGGGACAGGACGCTTTCCGCCAGGTCGGGCGCCGCCGGCGTGACCAGGGCATGGGGCACCGTCCCCAGAATTCGCGAGCGGAGTTCCTGCCCGAGCCCATTCATGACGCTGACCACCACCGACAGCACCAGCACACCCAGCGCGAGACCGAGAATCGATATCCAGGCAATGAAGCGGGCGTAGCGGTTGCGTCCGCCCCACAGGTAGCGCGCCGCCATGGCGGGAGCAAGGCTCAACCCGCGACCTCCAGCACGCCGTTGTCGAGCTTCAGCACCCGGTGCACGCCGTCGATGGCGTGCTCGTCGTGAGTGACCAGAACGAATGCGGTTCCGGTTTCGTCGCTGAGCGCACACATCAGGCGGAAAAGAGCTTTGGCGTTGTCCTTGTCCAGGTTGCCGGTGGGTTCGTCCGCCAGGACGATATCCGGCCGGCCGACCAGGGCGCGGGCAACTGCCACGCGCTGGCGTTCGCCGCCGGAAAGCTGCCAGGGTCGGTGTCCGGCCCGGTCCGCCAGGCCCACCGAGAGCAGCATGTCCCGTGCCTTGCCCCGTGACTCTGCTGCCGCATGGCCACGCAAGCGCAACGGCATGGCCACGTTTTCCAGCGCCGTGAATTCCGGCAGCAGGTGGTGCATCTGGTAGACGAACCCCATGTGGCGATTGCGGATTCGGGCGCGTTCCGCCGGCGATGCCCGGGTCATCGCCGCTCCCGCCACCCGGACTTCTCCCCTGTCCGGATCGTCCAGACCGGCGAGTATGTGCAGCAGGGTGCTCTTCCCGGCACCGGAGCGGCCGATCACGGCGATGCGTTCTCCGGGCGCGATGTCGCAATGCAGGCCATCGAGCACGTCGATGCTTTCGGTTCCCTGGCGGAACGACTTTGCCAGGCCACAGGCGCGGAGCACGGCATCATTCATGGGCCAGAACCTCCCTGGGCAGCAGCCCCGCCACCCGCCGGGCGGGCGGCGCCGTGCTCAACACACAGAGGACGAAGGCGGTGGCGCCGATGGCGAGAAGATCGCCTGCCCGGATGTCCACCGGAAGATAGTTGATGAAGTACCGGGCCATGATATCCGGGGCAAAGGTATCGCTGATCCAGGCGAAAAGCTCCGGCAGGGCCAGGGCAGTGGCGGACCCGACTGCGAGACCGGCCAGGGTGCCGATGGCACCGATCGATGCGCCGAGCACGACGAAGCTGCCGACGAGGGAGCCGGTGGCGGCGCCCATGGTCTTCAGGATCGCGATGTCTCCACCGCGTTGCGCGACGGCCATGACCAGCGTGGAGACGAGATTGAAGGCCGCGACCCCCACCAGAAACGCCAGCAGCACGAACATGGTCGTCTTCTGCACGACGATCGCGTGGTGCAGGTTGCCATGGGTCTGCATCCAGGTGCGAGCGGAAAACCGGTCGTGACCGAGCAGTGCCAGGCTGTTCCAGGCTACCTCCCGGGCGGCAAAGAAGTCGCGGAGCCTGATCTGGTAGCCGTGCACATTCTCTCCCAGCCGCAGGAGTTGCTGCGCATCGCGCAGATGAACGAAGACGCCGCGGTTGTCGAATTCCGACGCCGAACGCAGCAGTCCGGCGATTTCGAATCGCTTCTGCCGGACCATGGGTCCTGCCGGAGTTACGGTTGCCATCGGAACCACGAGAGTGACCTTGTCTCCCGGGGCGACGCCGAGATGCGCCGCCAGCCGCGCCCCGAGAATTGCCCGGTACCCGCCGGGTTGCAGGGCGTCCAGCGGCGCAGGCGGAACCAAGCGCGCTCGTTTCTCGCAATTGTCGGCGGCGCCGTCGACCGAACCCGGCCCGGCGCGTCCGCCGCCGGAGACCACGAACCGGGCGATGTCGGAGACGCGGCCGTATGTCTCCGGCACGATCCCGTTCAGCTGTATGCCCCGCACCCGGTCCGTTCCGGCCGCAAGCCCCACGGCCTGGACGACCGGCACGGCCGCATCGACATCGGGCAACGCCTCGAGCGTCTCGATATCCGCTGCACGGACCGGAACAGGCTCCCGACCAGTCACGCCGAGGTGCGGCAGCACCGCGAAGACGCGCCGTTCGAGTTCGCGCTCGAACCCGTTGATGACCGAGACGACGACGACGAGGACGGCGATGCTGAGCGCCAGGCCGCCGATCGCGACATTGCCGATGAAGGCCAACGAACTGCCTCGTGCGAAGGCATATCGCCAGCCGAGGCTGAACCCCAGAGCTCCCGGAAACGGAACCATGGCCACCCTTACTGTGGATCGGGCACGGGCGCGAACCGGCCGGAAACTGCGGCGAGGTCGAGGCCTGCAGCCCGGTGCCGTTTGCGATCGGGCGTCAAGGCAGGTTCTCGATGCGGTCGCGCATCGCGGCAGTATAGCGTCGATCCAGGCCACCCTCGCGACGCACCAGCGCCAGCACGGCCAGCCCCCGCCGCTCGGCGAAGGCAAGCCCGTCTTCCGGCCCCAGAACGTTGATCAGCGTAGCCAGGCCGTCCGCGCGCGTCGCCGTGTCGGCAAGCACCGTGACGGACGCCATGTCGTGCGCCACGGGCCGGCCCGTGCGTGGATCGATGGTGTGGCTGAACAGCGCGCCGTCGACCAGGCGAAAGTTGCGGTAATCGCCGGATGTCGCCACAGCCGCGTCGGAGAGGCCGAGTACGAGCCCGGACCGGCCTTCCCCCGGGATTTCGACACCGATCCGCCAGGGCACGCGCTCCGGATTCCGCCCGCGAACACGCACTTCGCCGCCGATGTCGATCAGATAGTCGGTACAGCCTGCGCTGTCGAACAGCGTAGCCAGCCTGTCTACCCCGTGCCCCTTGGCAATGGCCGACAGATCGATGCGCAGCCCGTCCACCCATTTGCGTAAAGCGGGTGGCTCCCGCGCTACCTCCAGAGACCGGAATCCCACCGCCCGCACTGCGGCAGCGATTTCCTCATCCGAGGGCACCCCCTGGCGATCTCGAACACCGAATCCCCACAGGTCTACCAGTGGACCGACGGTGACATCGAACGCACCGTCCGATTGGCGAGCCAGTTCCTGCGCCACGGAAACGACGTGGGCGAGTTCCGCCGAAACCGGCACCGGCGTTCCCGCCGGCGCCGCGTTGAATCGGGAGAGTTCCGAGTCGGTACGCCAGGTCGACATCTGCGCGTCGACGCTTTTCAGTTCGGCTTCCACCAGGTGCGACAGCGCCGGGCTGCAGTCGCGGCCGCCCGCCGCATCGACGGCATATGCGGTGCCCATCGTCGTGCCGGCCAGGCGGAAAAACGCCATGTCCGGGCCGCAGCCGGGCAAGGCCGACAATGCCGCCAGTGCGATCAGTCGCCTCATCTTTTCCATGGAAAAAATTACTTAAATTATTGATTTTATTGAATACGTCAACGTGGGGAACCGATCCTTCGATCGGGCTCCGAAAACCCGTATGGAATTAATTTTCCCCGCCCATTGAATCATGCCTGACCGGGCTATGTCGCAACCGGACAAGCACAACGTTCTCGGGTGCCAACGTCGCGCCCGGCGATGCGGCCGAACGCCTGTATTCGAAATGCTGTTGGTCGAGCGCGAAACTCGACCTGTAGAATGCCCACTGCCAGATTGCTGCATTGCGGAGACCCACATGCCCGAATTCTGCCGCGTCGAGACGAGCGACCACATCATGACCGTCACCCTGAACCGTCCGGAGCGTCTCAACGCCCTGCACCCACCGGGTAACGCCGAGCTCGGCGAGGTATTCGACGACTTCGCCGGCGACGACGACCTGTGGGTCGCCGTCGTCACCGGGGCCGGCCGGGCATTCAGCGCCGGCAACGACCTGCGCTACCAGGCGGAGGGCGGCAAACGCGTGCCGATGCCGGCAGGATTCGGCGGGTTGACCTCCCGATACGACCTGCTGAAACCCGTCATCGCTGCGGTCAACGGCGTCGCGATGGGGGGCGGTTTCGAGATTGCCCTGGCCTGCGACATCATCATCGCCTCCGATCGGGCGGTGTTTGCATTGCCGGAACCCCGGGTCGGGTTGGCGGCGCTGGCCGGCGGCCTGAATCGCCTGCCCCGGGAAATCGGGCCGAAACGGGCGCTCGGCATGATTCTGACCGGCCGCCACGTCGGCGCCGAAGAAGGCCGGGAACTCGGTTTCGTGACCGCCGTGGTGCCGCACGAGGAGCTTCTGGACGAGGCGCGATCCTGGGCGCGGCAGATCTGCGAGTGTTCCCCGCTGTCGGTTCGCGCCAGCAAGGATGTCGTCTACCGCAGCCTCGACACCGCTGCCCTCGGGGACTCCATCGGCGTTCGCTACGACTCGGTTGCAGCGATGTTGGCCAGCGAGGACTTCGTCGAGGGTCCGAAAGCGTTCGCGGAGAAGCGCAAGCCCATCTGGAAGGGCCGTTGAGCCTGTTGTCTGACGGCGATCTTCAGCCATAAGCAAGTTTGTGGATACAGCGGTAACCGAGCCAAACAACCAGACCAACACCAACCAACAGACGAATCACGGTAACGAAAACTGCAGGAGCGCTTCGATGACTGAACTGAAAGCACAGGATATTCCAGCGGTCGCCGACAGCCTGAGCGGCAGGCGATTGGAAAACAAATCGGTAATCCTGACCGGCGCCGCCGGTTCGATCGGGTCCCATGTCTCCCGCCACCTGTTGCGGGAAGGCGCCCTGGTGGTGCTGAACGGACGCAACGGCAAGAAGCTCAAAGCCTTCGAGCAGGAGTTGGTTGGGGAGGGTTTCGAACCGGAGCGGATGATCACGGCGGTGGGCGACTGCGCCGATCCGGACGTGGGCCGGAAAATTGTCGCCACCGCCATGGATCGCTTCGAGCGCCTGGACGTCTTGATCAACAACGCCGGTGGCGCGGGGCCGAAGTATCCGCTGCGGGAAATACCGTTCACCGAGGCGGAAATGCGCGCCTGCGGCGACGATCAGACGATGTTCGATTCCGCCATGAATCTACTGGCCGGGCCCTGGAACATGGCGCGCGCGGCCGCACCGCATATGGCTCAGGGCGGCGCCATCATCAACGTGTCCACCATTTTTTCCCGCACACACTATTTCGGACGCATTCCTTACGTGGTTCCCAAAAGCGGGCTTAACGCACTCTCCAAGGGTTTGGCCATCGAACTGGGCGGGGACAAGGGCATCCGGGTGAACACGCTGTTTCCGGGCCCGGTGAAGTCCCAGCGCATCGAAACCGTGTTCGCGCGCATGGATGAACTGCAGAGCAAGGCTCCGGGCGCCACGGGCGAGGAGTTCCGCAATCTGATGATCACCGCGCGGGAGGAAGCGGGCAAACTCGACTTCCGCTATCCGACGCCGTCCGACGTGGCGTCGACGCTGGTCTGGCTGGCATCGGACGAATCGGCAGCGCTCAGCGGCCACCACATCGAGGTCACCAACGGCATGCAGGTGCCCGCGCAAAGTCGCGCCAAGCTGGTCTCCTGGCCGGACAAGCGCCTGGAAGACCTCACCGGCCAAGCGGTGCTGGTGCTCGGCGGCGCAGACCATCAGGAAGCGCTGGCCTTCGCGGAGCGGCACCTGCAAAGCGGCGCCAAGGTGCTGTTGGCGTTTCGAACCCTGGAGGCGTTGGGCCATGCGCGGGCGCTGACCGCCTCCCGCGGCATGGAGTCCATCCAGCTTTCGCACCTGGATCCGCTGCGGCGCGAGTCCGTGGACCGCGCCATGCAGCTGATCGAAGATCAGTACGGCCGCCTTGACGGCGTGATCGTGCTGCCTCGGGAGCCGAACGGCCAGCACGGCTACTCGCTGAGCTCCGCAACCGATGAGGACGTGGAGAGCTTCGTCCGCGACGAGATCGTCGCACCGGTCGCCTTCGCCTCCGCGCTGGCCAGAAATCTAGGCCACTGGTACGACAAGTGCGATGCCCCCGCCATCACCTACGTCACCAATCCCAGCGACCGGCACGGCAACCTCATGAACGAAGTGATCCGCGCCGCCATTGAAGCGCTGATTCGCATCTGGCGGGACGAGGACGAGACGCTGACCGCGCGCGGCGACATCGGCTGGGCGGTGCTGCCGAACCAGCTGGTGCGATTCGACAGCGAAGGCGACGACAACCTCGCGTTCTCCGCGGACTGGGCCACGACGCTCACCAACCGCGTGCGCCGCATGGACCCGATCAACCTGTGGGTGCCCGAAAACATTCGGCGTCACACCGGAAAGTCCGCCATGCCCGTTTCCATACAGCGCGTGCTGCCGGGGCTGCACAAGGGCAAGACCGCAGTGATCACGGGCGGCAGCCTCGGCATCGGTTTGCAACTGGGCCGCTTCCTGGCGATCGCCGGTGCGCGTGTGCTGCTCAGCGCCCGCGGCGAAAGCCAACTCGACGACGCGCGCGAGGGCATTATCGAAGAGCTGCGCGGGCTCGGCTATTCCAACCCGGGAGACCGGGTGCAGATCCTGGCCGGGATTGACGTTGGGGACAACGCGGCCTGGGAGAAGCTCTTTCGGCATTCCATGGAACTGTTCGGGCAGGTCGATTTCCTGATCAACAATGCGGGCATTTCCGGGGCCGAGGAGATGGTGGTCGACATGACCATCGACGAGTGGAATCGAACCATGCAGGCCAATCTGATTTCCAACTACGCGCTGATACGCAAGTTTGCACCGCACATGAAACGCAGGGGCAAGGGGTCGGTGCTCAACGTCTCCAGCTACTTCGGAGGCGAAAAGTACGTGGCGGTGGCCTATCCCAACCGCGCCGACTATGCGGTCAGCAAGGCGGGGCAGCGAGTGCTGGCTGAGATCATCTCCCGGCATTTGGGGCCAGAAATCCAGATCAACGCGCTGGCGCCGGGCCCCGTTGACGGTTCGCGTCTGCGCGGCCTCGAAGGCGCGCCGGGGCTGTTCTCCCGGCGCGGTCGGCTGGTGCTGGAGAACAAGCGTCTCAATCAGGTGCACGAGGCCATGCTGGCCGCGATTGGCGAGGGCTTCTCCGTCGAGCAGACGATGGCCCTCGCCGACAATGAACTGAGCCGGCTGCCGGCCGCCAGCAGCGTGCCGAAGTCGTTGGCGAAGCTCTTTGCCCAGGTTGGCGAATCCAACGATTCGGGCAGTTCGTCGAGCTTCCTGATGAACCGGGACGTGGCGGAAAAGCTGATGGCGCGCATGGTGCTCGGAGCGGTGTTCAGCCAGCAACAGGCGGATGACTTCCTGGCCCGATTCACGGATGCTCCCAGCCCCTTCATGGATCGGAAGTCCGTCGAGCGGGCGGCCGACCGGATCGAATCCGGCATACTCAACCGGCTGCATTTGCACAAGATGCCCACGGATGAGCAGGTGGGCCTTTCCACCGTGTTCCATCTCGCCGACGAAATTGTCAGCGGCGAGACGTTTCACCCCTCGGGCGGTCTGAAATTCGAGCGCTCAGTCTCCGAAGGCGAACTGCTGCTGCCGCCCGGCAAGGAAAACCTGGCCAAACTGCAGGGCAAGCGCATTGTCATGATCGGCGACTGCATGCGGCGCGAGATGGTGGCGATCGCCCAGGGCTTCAGCGACCACTCCGTGGCCAGCCTGCGGATTCTCGTCCGTGGCGACGAGGCCTGCAACGAACTCCAGCATTCGATCGCACTGCCGGGATTGGACTGCGAGGTGCGCAAAATCGGTGATGACATCGAAGGCGCGCTGGATGCATTGCGCCGGGAGGAAGGCGGTTACGATGTGGTGGTCAGCAGCCCATTCGCGCGATTACCCATGAACGTGCTGGCCGCGGAGCGCGACGGCAACTGGGACCGCGTGTTATCGGAAGAGCAATTCGCCGCGTTGGTCAACGATCAGATCACCTTTCATTTCCGCGTGGCCCGCTGCGCGGCGCTGGCACCCCGTTGCCAAATCGTCCTGCTGACGCCGGACACGTCCCTGGCCTCGTCGCGGGAGGAATTCGCCCTCGCCTTGTTCGTCAAGAACTCGCTGCACGCCTTTACCGTCACGCTGGGGGTGGAGGGAGAGCGCTTGCCGACGGTGCCCGCGGTCAATCAAGTCCAGCTCACCCGCCGAGCCCGCACCGAGGAACCGGCATCGGACTCGGAACTCGATGAAGAGATGGAACGCGTGGTCCATGCGGTGCTGCAATGCGCCGTGCCCGCGCCGAGCCCATCGGAGAGCCGGTACCTGTCGAGGATCTTCCGCGGCAACGCAGTCACGGTGTAATTCCCGCACCAGTCAGTGAGGATCCTTGGTGGCATCGGCCAGCCCGTGATTCCCACCAGCTTCCTGCTGCCGACAACGATGCACACGACCCCGGGTCAAAGCCTCCTGCTATCCGGGCTTTTGGATTCCAGGGCGATGGCCCCGGCAGCGCCCCCGGGCAACCGCCTCGGCGTGTTGCCCGAGGGAGCCTCGGCCCGTCAGAGCGACAGGCCGGCGGCGATGAACCAGTAGCGGCCGAGGGCGTCGTACATTCCCGGGAAGGTGTTGCCATTGCCGGCGATGGACGGGCCAGCGCCATTTCCGGCAATGGGCGGCTCGACATCGAACAGATTGTTGATGCCGGCGCGCACCTCGACCGTCTCGCTGACACTCCAGATTGCCGAAACGTCGATGTAGGAAACCGACTCGAGGTCGATCTCGCTCTCGTTGAGGTCGTCCACCTTGCTGGTGTAGCGCCACATGACCGTGGCTGCAACGTTCCAGGGGGTCACCCAGATCGCCCGCAACTTGTTGCGCACATCCGGGGTCGGAAAGCCGCAGACGAAGCCCCACTTGCCGGCGCATGCCTCGGTGGGCGCACCGGCCAGTTCCTGCTGGTCCCAGGAGTCGATGATCGACAGCACGTTGGCGATGTGGACACTGCCCATCTCGCCGACAT
Source organism: Candidatus Azophilus sp. (assembly GCA_965221465.1). Taxonomy (GTDB): domain Bacteria; phylum Pseudomonadota; class Gammaproteobacteria; order Pseudomonadales; family Azotimanducaceae; genus Azophilus. The sequence continues at coordinate 1,226,250 of OZ244892.1, read as the reverse complement.
CGAAGGAATAGTCCGCGATCACGTCGAAGCCCGTCACCTCTTCAATGGCCAGGTTGTCGTTCAGTGCGACGATGTGGCCACTGGAATTGACGTCGGAGCCGATCCAGAGGTCGCCCGGCGCGCCCCGTCGGACCTTCTCGCATTGCTCCTGATTGCCGTCCAGGCACTGGTTGAGAATGAACTCCGGCGTGAGAATGCTGATGCCCTTCTCGATCTTGATGTTGTAGTAGTCCACGGTCAGGGTCAGACCGTCGATGGCGCTCGGCGACAGGACCACGCCCACCGTCCAGGTATCGGCGACTTCCGGCTCCAGGTTCGGGTTGCCCCCCTGCAGGAAGTTGTACTGGCCGGCCGGAGAATTGGGGACATTGCCCCACTGCGCCTCGGTCACGCCGCTGCGGGCGCATTCCTCGAACGTGCGGCCGTCCGCCGTAACGCCGCCGCTGACCGGCCCACCGCACGGGTCTCCGGTCATGTCGAACAGGTTGAAACCCTGGGGCCGGAAGAGTTCGCGCACGTTCGCAGCCCGGATCGCGCGCTGGAAGCTGCCGCGCAGCTTGACATCGTAGTTGATGGCCCAGCCCGAGCGAATGCCGAACGTCTCGGTGGTAACACCGTAATCGTAATCCGAATAGCGGAACGCGAAATCCAGCGTCAGTTCTTCGGCAAACGGCCGCCCTTCCACGAGTGGGATGCTGGCTTCGGTGAACAGCTCGAAAACGCTGTAACCGCCACTGACCGGAGGCGTCGCGCCACCCTGGCCGGCGCCCTCGCCGCTGCGGAAACCTTCGTCCGGGCTGAAGTCGAGGTTCTCTTCGCGATACACGCCGCCAAGCACCACCGCGACACCGGTGTCCGCGGCCGGGAGCTTGATGCCGTAGTCGCCCAGATCGCCGGAAACGTAACCGGAAACGATGGTCTGGTCGGTCGTTCCCCGGGCAAACAGCGGCAGAACGATGTAATCGAGGGCCTCCTGGGTCACGCCGCCTTCCTGGAAGATGTTCCACGGCACGCAATTCAGGTCGTAGCCTTCGACCACGGAGCGGCACACGATCTCACCGCTGACCGGATCCCGAACCGCATCCAGGGCGCGCCTGATTTTGGTCGTGCCGAGGTCGTTCAGGTAGGTGTTCTCCATGCTGACCTCGGCGTAGAGGACCGAAGCGTCATAGCTCCAATTGGTGTTCATCTCGCCCCGAAGGCCGACAACGCCGCGGAACGAGGTGTGCCGCAGGTCGTGTTGGCGGTTGCCGCCTTCGACGTTGCGCCGACCGATCCAGAACGGGGAGCGAACATCGTCACGGGTCAGCCCGATCGAACCGCAGACGGTCTCGAACTGCTGTTCGGAGAGCAACGCGTTGCCGCAGTTCAGCGTGTTGGTAACGAAGAAATTGCCGGATGGCGCGATCTGGGAGACCGACCGGTCGTCCATGAACATCAGTTCGGTGTAGATTTCCGCGTAGTCGGCCACGTCGTAGTGGGCAAAGCCGCCGAACGTGTACTGTTCGTCGGGGCGCTGATAATAGTTCAACGGGCCGTAGTTGAAGGTCTCGCCCTGGCGCGGCACGAATTCGCTACCGGAGACGATGTAGTCCACGAAGGGGCCACCGACGCCGAAGTTCGTGAATCGCCCCTGGGGAATCGTCGAGGACCCGAAGCAGAACGTGGTGTCGTCGCTCAACGCGCACGAACTGTAGTCCCGGTCGCCTTGCCACACCGGCTCGATGTCCCGATAGGTGGCGTAAGCCGTGGCGTTGCCGCGACCGTCGTCGAAATTACCGCCGACGATCAGCGAGACGTAGGACGTATCGCCGTCGGACGCGGTGCCGTCGGCCGCGGGATAACCGGCATCCTCGACGATCCCCTGCCAACGGCTGTTGTTGTTGTTGTGGGAATACTGGCTGAACTGATAGTCGACCCGTACGCCTTCGAAGTCGTCCTTCATGAGGAAGTTGACCACGCCGGCAACCGCGTCGGACCCGTAGGTGGCCGAGGCCCCGCCGGTCATCACCTCGACGCTGCGCACGAGTGCGCTGGGAATCTGGTTGATGTCGGCGCCGATGCCGCCCTGAATCGGTGAACCCGCCGGCAGGCGGCGGCCGTTCACCAGTACCAGCGTGCGCGCCGAGCCGAGATTGCGCAGGTTCAGCGTCGCCGTGCCGGTGGCGCCGTTGGACTGGGTCGTATTCTGCAGGGAATACACCTGCGGGAGCGTGCGGACCATGTCTTCGACCCGGGTGGTGCCCTGGTAGAGCAGTTCGTCGGCATCGACCTGGGTCACCGGGCTCGCGCTCACCAGATTGCGGCGCTGAATGCGCGAACCGGTGACCACGATTTCCTCGATTTCCATGGCGGCGTCTGCCTGCTCGGCCAGGGATGGGCCGGACACCAGCGTCGCAGCGGCTGCTATAAGGGATATCAACAGCGTCGCAAAAGGGTTTGTTTTCAGCATGAGATCAACCTCCATTCGAATAATGGCCACAAAGAGGCAATGGCCTCTGCCAGGCGACTGTTTCGGTGCGTGTTCCGGGTCAGTGCCTCTCCAGACCCGGCCGGAAGCGCAACGATGCGTTGCGCGGCGCGCACGTTAGCACCCTGTCCGTCTCAAGTAAATCGCGCAATTGACGAATATCAAGGCGCGTGCCCAAGGCGGTCGCTAGAAAAGAGCGCAGGTCGGAGTACAAGCGAAAGACGGAGGCAAACCCATGAGTCGCATCTTGATCTGGTTCATGTCGGTGGCGGTTGCGTCCACCGCATACGTTGCGAACAGTGCAGCCCAATCGACGCCAGAGGCGCCAGAGTCCGTGTTCGACGAGCTCGATGTCGATGCAGACGACAGCCTCACCCTCGAGGAATTCCTCGGGGTCGACCTGGGAACGAGCGCCCGATTCGGCCCGGGTCAGGGACGGGCAATTCGCGGCAACCGGGAGACACGATTCGAGTGCATGGACGCGGATGCGGATGGGCTTGTCAGCCGAACGGAATTCATGGAAACCGCGGGAGTGCGCCAGCAATCGCGGACGACCCGGTCAAACCGAGGCGCCCGGGGCAGGTGTGCACAAGCCTCCCCCGAACCCCCCAAACGGTGGAACCGAACCTCGCCGGGAGCAGTCGACAATCAGGGGAAATCGCGATAAGCGAAGCGAATGCCGCGCCCCGTTGCCGGCACGTCGGTGTTCGCAGCCGGGCATCGGTGCCGGCGGCGGATTCGTGCCCGCACTTGTCGACCAGAATCATTCCGCCCACGCGGGCGCCAACCAGCCAGGAGATACGCGATGAGCAAGCAAGACCTCACGATACGCAAACGTCGATTCGAGCCGATCTCGTGGTGGGACGAAATCGATCCCTTCACCTCGTTCCGCAACAAGCTCGATCGGGCCTTCGAACGGTTCTTTTCCGACATGGGCCATCCCGCCGGATGGCGCGGCGCCGTCGTGCCGTCCGTCGATCTGCTGGAGACCGACAAGACCATCGAAGTCACGGCCGACCTGCCTGGCGTCGACATCGGCGAGTTGAGCGTCGAGATTCAGGACAACGTACTTTCGATTCAGGGGCAGCGGAAGTCCGAAACCACCGACACCGACCGGGCGGTCCACCGGAGCGAACGATCGTTCGGTGGCTTTCACCGCCTGGTCCGCATTCCGGTGGAGATCGAAGAGCAGAACGTCAACGCGACATTCGCCAACGGCGTGTTGAAGGTGTCGCTGCCGAAGTCGAAGGCCGCGCGCGACCGCGCCAGGGTCATCGAGATCGCCGTGCCCTGAACACCGGCGGCTGATGGCAATGGGTTGCCGCGCTAGCGGTTTTCCATCTCTGACCGGCTTTTCCAAGTGTCGTCGATGAGCGACGACACCAGCATGGTCGATGACGCCAGCGGTAACGCCCAGCGTCGCTTGCGGGCCACTGTCTTGTGGCCCGGGCGGCAGGCTACCATTGTCCGGGAGGGGCCGCGCCCGACTCCGGCGAAGACCGGGTGAACGGTCCCGATGCCGGCGCGTCAGCCGGCTTTCCGCGCGAATCGCGGCGGTCCTTGTCCACAAATCGAGACGGTCTGGGTAGTTGTGTTTTGATGACTCGGCGGCGTGAGCAACGTGACATGGCATTGCGGGACCGCGATCGCGCCGCGCTCTGCCGCATGCCCCTTTTCGAGAGATTGCCGGAAACGGTCCGGGCGTCGCTCTTCAACGATGCCCGGTCCTGCTGCTATCGCAAGGGCGCCGTGGTTTTCGAACAGGGCGATCGTCCCACCCATTTCTATGCGGTGCTTTCCGGCTGGGTGAAGCTGTACCGGCTGCAGCAGGACGGTACGGAAGCGGTGCTCGAGGTCTTCGGCCCGGGTCAGGCATTCGGGGAAGTGGCGATGTACTTCTCCTGCGGCTACCCGGCCACGGCCGAACTCGTGGTGGACGGGCGGCTTGCCGCGTTTCCGACGGCGACGGTGGTCCGACTGTTGCAGCAGTGTCCCGACCTTGCCGAAGCCTTGCTGCTCGACATCTCCGCGCACCTCGAACGCTTCATCGACCGGGTGGAGTCCGACCATTGCCGAACGGCGCCGCAGCGGCTCGCCCACTTCCTGCTTCCCTTTTGCGCCCTCGAACCCGCCGCCGGAACCTGTACCTCCGTGGAACTGCCCTACCCCAAGCAATTGATCGCAAATCTGCTCGGCATGCAACCGGAGACGTTCTCCCGCGCGGTCGCGGCCCTGAAGCGTCGCGGCGTGGCATTCGAGGGGAAGCGTGTGCGCATTCCGGACCCGGAAGCCCTGCGCCGATTCGTCGGCGAGGATTGCTGACCCGCATCAGTCACCAACTTTCTGCTGCACGGCGCCTCGACGCTCTCGCGTTGAAAGACTCCACCCTGGCGCGCGGAGCCCGATTGAAGAGACGATGCTCCACGCGAATTAGTGGCTTAAAAACAATAACTTGAAAAATTTTTTATGCGAGTTGGCGACGGACGCGGGCTGATTTCCCGATTCACGCCTGTTTGACTTCCGTCAAGGGCCGACCCGACCCATCCGCCTAGACTGGGTTCACCATCACGGGCGATACAGGGAGCACGCCATGGGGGATCGGGAGACTTCAGCGACGAGCGCACGGCACGGGATGCTGGCGCTCTCCACGGTGGCGTTCACGGTCTGTTTTGCGGTCTGGACGATCTTCTCCATCATCGGCGTTCGCATCAAGGAGGAACTCGGTCTTTCTGATACGGAGTTCGGCATCCTGGTGGCAACGCCGGTTCTGACCGGTTCCGTGAGCCGCATATTCCTGGGCGTCTGGTCGGAACAGTTCGGCGGGCGGATCGTCTACACCGTGCAGATGCTCGCGACCGCCGTGGCCGTCTACCTGCTCGCCAACGTCGAGACCTACCTCATGTTCCTGCTGGCCGCCCTCGGTGTCGGGCTCGCCGGCGGTTCGTTCATCGTCGGCATCGCCTACGTGTCACGCTGGTACAAAACCGAAGCCCAGGGCACAGCGCTCGGCATTTTCGGCGTCGGCAACGTGGGTGCGGCAGTGACCAATTTCGGCGCACCCTTCCTGGTGGTGGCCTACGGCTGGCAGCAGACTGCCCAGATCTACGGCATCGGGCTCGCCGTGATGGCGGTGGTTTTCTACCTGTTGGCCAAGGAAGACCCGGTGCAGAGCGCGCGCAAGGCCGCAGGCGCGCCACGGGTGACCGTCAAAAGCCAGATTCAGCCGCTGAAGAACATCCAGGTGTGGCGGTTCGCCACCTACTATTTCTTCGTCTTCGGCGCCTTCGTGGCCCTGGCCAGTTGGCTGCCCCGCTATTACGTCGGCGCCTACGGGCTCGATCTGAAACTCGCCGGCATGCTGGCGGCGGCCTACGCGCTGCCGGGCTCGGTTTTTCGCGCACTGGGTGGCTGGATGTCGGATCTCTGGGGGGCGCGATTCGTGATGTATCTGACCTTCCTGGTGTCGCTGGCGTGCCTTTTCGTGATGAGCTATCCGGCGACCCGCTATGAGGTGAGCGGCATCCGTGGCCCCATCGTCTTCTCGTTCGGCGTCGAACTCGTGCCCTTCGTCATTCTGACGGTCATCCTGGGGTTCGTGATGTCCCTCGGCAAGGCGGCCGTCTACAAGCACATTCCGGTCTACTATCCGCACCACGTCGGCACCGTCGGCGGGCTGGTCGGCATGATCGGCGGGCTCGGCGGATTCGTGCTGCCGATCGCTTTCGGCATTCTGAACGATCTCACCGGTGTGTGGACGAGTTGCTTCATGCTGCTGTTCGCGGTCGTGCTGGTCAGCCTCATCTGGATGCACGGCGCCATCCGCATCATGGAGCGCCGCCGTCATCCCGCACTGGCGGAAGAGCGCGATCTCAGCGATCTGCCGGAAAAGCCCCCGTCCGCACCCATGAACAACGATCGCGATGCGGCGGCGACTGCGCACGCCTGATGGCGCGCCTGAACCGCACTCCGGCCGGAGCGAATTCATGATTTCGACCCTCGGACATCCATCGTCTGCCCGATGTCGGCATTGCGCGAGGTGACACGAGCCCGCAACAACGGAGAATCTCGATGAGCCAGCTTCTCGACCGCTTGAACTTCCTGTCCCGCCGAACGGCAGGAACCTTCGCCGACGGGCATGGCGTCACCACCCGGGAAGATCGAAGCTGGGAAGACAGCTACCGCGGCCGCTGGCAACACGACCGCGTGGTCCGCTCGACGCACGGGGTGAACTGTACCGGTTCCTGCTCCTGGAAGATCTACGTCAAGGGCGGGATCGTGACCTGGGAATCGCAACAGACCGACTACCCCGCCACGCGGCCGGAGCTTCCCGACCACGAGCCGCGCGGTTGCAGCCGTGGCGCAAGCTACAGCTGGTATCTCTACTCGGCGAGCCGCCTGCGCTATCCGCTGGTGCGCTCGCACCTCCTGCGGCTGTGGCGCGAGGCGCGCCGAACGCTGGCGCCGGTGGCTGCCTGGGAGTCCCTGGTCGGCGACCCGCAGAAGCGGGCCTCGTGGGTTTCGCGCCGGGGCCTCGGCGGCTTTCTCCGGTCGGATTGGGCCGAGATCAACGAGATCGTGGCCGCGGCGAATGCCCATACGATCCGCACCCACGGGCCGGACCGCATCGTCGGGTTTTCGCCGATCCCGGCGATGTCGATGGTCTCCTACGCTGCCGGAACGCGATACCTTTCGCTGCTCGGCGGCGTCTGTCTGTCGTTCTACGACTGGTATTGCGACCTGCCACCGTCGTCGCCCCAGACCTGGGGGGAGCAGACCGACGTCCCGGAAAGCGCCGACTGGTACAACTCGGATTTCCTGCTGCTGTGGGGCTCGAACGTGCCGCAAACGCGCACCCCCGACGCTCACTTCTACACGGAAGCGCGCTACCGCGGCGCCAGGTCGGTGGTCGTCTCCCCCGACTATTCGGAAGCAGCCAAGTTCGCCGACCTGTGGCTGCACCCCCGCCAGGGAACGGACGCCGCCCTGGCGCTCGCCATGGGCCATGTCGTGCTGCGCGAGTTTCACGTCGACCGGAAGTGCACGCCGTTCCGGGACTACTGTCGGCAGAACTCGGACATGCCGATGCTCGTACGCCTGGAGAAACGCGGCGAGTGGCACATTCCGGACCGGCTGCTGCGGGCGTCGGACTTTGCCGACCGGCTGGGTGAGGACAACAACCCCAAGTGGAAAACGGTGGCCATCGACGCGAACACCGACGAGGCGGTGGCCCCGCTCGGCGCCATCGGCTACCGCTGGGGTGAAGAAGGCCGCTGGACCATCGACGAGCGGGACGGACGCGGCCGGGAAACACGGCTGCGCTTGAGCCTGGTGGACCCGGACGTCCGCGACTCGGTGGTCGAAGTGGGTTTCCCCTACTTCGGCGGGCGCGAACACCATTGCTACAGCGGCCCGGTCGTTGACGACGTGCTGCGTCGCCGGGTGCCCGTGCGGGTGCTCGAACTGGCGGAGGGCCCGGTTCCGGTGGCAACGGTTCACGATCTGCTGATTGCCAACTACGGCGTCGACCAGGGGCTTGGCGGCCCCCATGCCGCATCCGGCTTCGACCAGCCGATGCCCTACACGCCGGCATGGGCGGAGGCAGTCACCGGCGTACCGGCTGCTTCCACGATCGCGGTGGCCCGGGAGTTCGCGCAGACGGCGGAACGCACCGGCGGCCGGGCGATGGCAATCCTCGGCGCCGGCATCAACCACTGGTACCACATGGACATGACCTATCGGGCCATCGTCAATCTGCTGATCATGTGCGGTTGCGTCGGCCGTTCCGGCGGTGGCTGGTGTCACTATGTCGGGCAGGAAAAGGTGCGCCCCCAGACCGGCTGGCTACCCCTTGCATTCGCCCTGGACTGGGCCCGCCCGCCACGGCAGATGAACGCGACTTCCTTCTGGTATGCGCATACCGACCAGTGGCGCTACGAGAGTGTCGGTGTAGCGGACCTGTTGTCCCCCACGGCCCCGGCAGGCGACTGGGAGGGAACGCTGATCGACTTCAACGTGCGGGCCGAACGAATGGGTTGGTTGCCATCGGCACCGCAACTGGAACGCAATCCCCTTGAAGTCGCCGCCGACGCGCGCAAGGCCGGGCAGGACGTCAAGGATAACGTCGTTCAAGGCCTCTGCACCGGCAAGCTGCGCCTTGCCTGCGAAGACCCCGACAACCCGGCAAACTGGCCGCGCAACCTGTTCGTCTGGCGGTCGAACCTGCTCGGCGCTTCGGCCAAGGGTCACGAGTATTTCCTGAAGCATCTGATCGGCAGCGAACACGGCGCCCGGGCGCGCGATCTGGACGAAACGGGCTCCGCGAAGCCTCGCGACGTCACCTGGCGCGAAACGGCGCCGGAGGGAAAGCTGGATCTTCTGGTCACCATCGACTTCCGCATGTCCACCACCTGCGTCTATTCGGACATCGTGCTGCCGACGGCGACCTGGTACGAAAAGAACGACTTGAGCACCACCGATCTGCATCCCTTCATCCACCCCCTTGGACGCGCCGTCGACCCGCTGTGGGAGTCGCGCAGCGATTGGGACATCTTCAAGGGCTTTGCCGATGCGTTCTCGCAGATTGCCCCGGAAGTGCTCGGCAAGGAGGAGGACATCGTGCTCGCCCCGATCCTCCACGATACGCCGCTGGAGATCGCGCAGCCCCTGGAAGTTCTCGACTGGAAACGCGGCGAAACCGATCCAGTCCCGGGCCGGACCATGCCGCAAATCGCAGTGGTCGAGCGCGACTACCCCAACATCGGGCGCCGCTTTGCCGCCCTCGGCCCGCTCATGGACTGTCTGGGCAATGGCGGCAAGGGTCTCACCTGGGAAACCAACGAGGAAGTGGATGAACTGGGTCTGTTGAACGGCCGGGTCGACCGGCCTGGCGTAACCGAGGGACGCCCCCGCATCGACACCGACATCGATGCCGCCGAAACGATCCTGATGCTCGCCCCCGAAACCAACGGCAGGGTGGCCGGGCGGGCCTGGGAAGCCCTCGAACGCCACACCGGCCGGGACCACGCGCACCTTGCCGCAGCAAGAGCAGACGAGAAAATCCGGTTTCGCGACCTGGTCGCCCGGCCTCGCAAGATCATCACCTCGCCGATCTGGTCGGGGCTCGAGTCCGAGGAGGTCTGCTACAACGCCGGCTACACCAACCTGCAGGAGCGTATTCCCTGGCGCACCCTGACCGGGCGCCAGCAACTCTACCAGGACCACCTCTGGATGCGCGCATTCGGCGAGGGCTTCTGCGTCTATCGGGCGCCGCTGGACACCCGGTCGGTCGCTCACCTGTCCCAGGCCGACGGAGACAACGACCGCACGCTGCTGCTGAGCTTCATCACGCCGCACCAGAAATGGGGCATTCACTCGACCTTCTTCGACAACCTGCTGATGCTCACGCTCAACCGTGGCGGCCCGGTGCTGTGGATCAGCGAAACCGACGCGGAAAAGGCCGGCATCGAGGACAACGACTGGGTCGAAGCCCACAACGCCAACGGCGCCCTGGCAGCACGGGCGGTGGTGTCGCAGCGCATCATGGCGGGCACGACGTTCATGTATCACGCCCAGGAGAAAACGGTGAACACCCCCGGTTCGGCGATCACCGGGCGCCGGGGAGGCATTCACAATTCCGTGACCCGAACCCTGGTCAAGCCGACCCACATGATTGGCGGCTACGCCCACCAGGCCTATGGCTTCAACTACATCGGCACGGTCGGCTCCAATCGCGACGACTTCGTCCTCGTGCGCAGGATGAACAAGATCGACTGGCTCGACGGGCCGCGTGCGCAAGGGGAGACATCCCGATGAACGATTTCACCCCCGCGCGCCGAGCCGCGGACCCGAATAAAACAAAGAATCGTTCCCCAGGTTGACGAATCCAATAAATTCAATCGCTTGGAGGCGACTTTCATGAAAGTAAGAGCTCAGATCGCGATGGTTCTCAATCTCGACAAGTGCATCGGTTGCCATACCTGTTCGGTCACCTGCAAGACCGTCTGGACCAGCCGGGAAGGCATGGAGTATGCCTGGTTCAACAATGTCGAAACGAAGCCCGGCATCGGCTATCCGAAAGCGTGGGAAGACCAGAAACGCTGGCATGGCGGCTGGATTCGTCGCCGCAACGGCAAGCTGCGCCTCGGTTCGGGCGGGAAATGGCGCATCCTGGCCAAGATTTTCGGCAACCCCGACCTGCCGGAGATCGACGACTATTACGAACCATTCACCGTCGACTACGACGATCTCGAGTCCGCCTCGGAGTCGGGCAGCGTGCCCACGGCCAGGCCGCGCTCGCTGCTCTCCGGCAAGCGGATGGAAAAGATAACCTGGGGGCCGAACTGGGAGGAAATCCTCGGCGGCGAATTCAGGAAACGCGCCAGGGACACGAATTTCGAGGGCATCGAAAAAGCGATCTACGGCGCCTTCGAGCACAGTTTCATGATGTACCTGCCGAGACTGTGCGAGCACTGCCTGAATCCGAGTTGCGTCGCCGCCTGCCCGTCGGGCTCGATCTACAAACGCGAAGAGGACGGCGTGGTGCTGATCGACCAGGAGAAATGCCGGGGCTGGCGGATGTGCGCACCGGCCTGCCCCTACAAGAAGATCTACTTCAACTGGAAATCGGGCAAGTCGGAGAAGTGCATCTTCTGCTATCCGCGCATCGAAGCGGGGGAGCCCACGGTGTGTTCGGAAACCTGCGTCGGCCGCATCCGCTACCTGGGTGTGCTGCTCTACGATGCAGACCGGATTGCCCGGGCTGCTGCGGTTGAAGACGAAGAGCAGCTCTACGAAACCCAGCTCGACCTCTTCCTCGACCCCGAGGACCCGGATGTTGCGCGCCAGGCCCGCGCCGACGGCATCCCCGCCGACTGGATCGAAGCGGCGCGTCGTTCGCCGGTGCGCAAGCTGATCATGGATTGGCGCGTCGCGTTTCCGCTTCATCCCGAATACCGGACATTGCCGATGGTCTGGTACGTGCCGCCGCTCTCCCCGATCCAGTCGGTGGCCGAAGCGGGACAGCTCGCGTTCGACCGGGGCATTCCGGACGTTCGCTCGCTCAGGATTCCCGTCCGTTATCTCGCCAACCTGCTGACCGCCGGGGACGAAGCACCCGTGGTTCAGGCCCTCGAACGCATGCTCGCCATGCGGGCCTTCATGCGCATCCGCTCCCTGGAAGGTGTGGACGACGTCGAGATCGCCCATCGTGCCGGTCTCGCGCCCAACCAGATACTCGAGATGTATCGACTCCTGGCCATCGCCAGGTACGAGGACCGGTTCGTCATCCCGACCACGCACCGGGAATCGGGAGAGGCCGTCGCCGACATGCAGGGCGCCTGCGGATTCAGTTTCGGCAACGGCTGCTCCACCGGCATTGGCAACACCGGCCTTTTCGGCACCGGCCGGACGGCGACGGCCAGCCCGGACATCATTGCGGTCGGCCGGTGATCGCCACGCTGAAAGCACTATCGCTGCTGCTCTGCTATCCGAACGCAGACATTCGCAGCGGGGCGCCCGAACTGGCCCGTGCCATTCGGACAGAGGCGCTACTCGGACGTTCCCCGCGCCACCGGTTGCTGACATTTCTGGGCGATGTTGCCGACAGTGACCTCTACGACCTTCAGGAACGCTACGTGCAGTTGTTCGACCGCACCCGCTCGCTATCCCTGCACCTCTTCGAGCACATCCACGGCGAAAGCCGCGCTCGCGGACAGGCTCTGGTGGATCTTGCCGCCTTCTACGAACGCCACGGTTTCGAGGCCCGCCGCCGGGAACTCCCCGACTACCTGCCGATGTTCCTCGAGTTCGCGTCGCTCCGCCCGCTTGCCGAAGCGCGCAGCCTCGTCGGAGAAATCCGTGACATCGTCGCGCTCCTCGAGCAGCGGCTCGATGCCCGAAAGAGCGCTTACGCAGGCGTTTTCGCGGCTATCGGCGCGCTCTCCGACCGGCCTCGCAACGTCACCGCCGCCAATGCGGGCACTGAGATCGATGCCGATCCGGACGACCTCGACGCCCTCGACCGCGCCTGGGCAGAGCAACCGGTGGTTTTCGGGCCCGGAGACTCGACGCGCTGCGACACGCGTTCCTGTGTCTCGACCGTCACCCGGGGTGCCCGCGGGAAACGACAGCCGACCGTGGCGGTGCCGATCCGCGTCCCGACGCGACAATCGCCGAGCGCCACTTCGAGTGGCTCGACAATCCTGCGCCCGACCAAAGCGAAGCACGGAGGTCAGAACCGATGCAAGCCCTGAACACGATTGTTTTCGGCGTCTATCCCTACATTGCCCTGACCGTGCTCGTGGTGGGCTGCATCGTTCGCTACGACCGGGAGCCCTACACCTGGCACGCGCAGTCCAGCCAGCTGTTGCGACGGCGCCTGCTCGTGACGGGCTCGATACTCTTTCACGGTGGGATCCTGGTCGTCTTCTTCGGGCACCTGTTCGGGCTGCTGATTCCAATCGATGCGTTCGAAAGGCTTGGCATCGAGCCTGGCCCCAAGCAAGTGGCGTCGATGGCGGGAGGTGGCGCAGCCGGCGCGATATCGCTTGCCGGCGGCATTCTGCTGCTCTACCGCCGCCTGACCGACCCGCGCATTCGACGTGTGTCGTCATTCGGCGACGTGGCGATACTGGCGCTGCTCAACCTGCAACTGCTTATCGGGTTGTCGACCATCCTGGTGTCGGTGGACCATCTCGACGGGGCGGAGATGCTGAAGCTGATGGCCTGGAGCCATGGCATCGTCACGTTCGATGTTTACGCGCCGCATTACATTGCGGACGTTCACTGGATCTACAAGCTCCACCTCTTTGTGGGGCTCTCGATCTTCCTGGTGTTTCCCTTCACCCGCCTGGTGCACATGCTGAGCGTGCCCATACGCTACCTCTGGCGGCCCGGTTACCAGATCGTGCGCCTGCACGCCGCCCCGGCCCGACAGGCGAGCGCGAGGCGTCCTGGGCTCTGAGAATCGACGAAACCCGAACCGCCCCACAAGGCTACGTAGTTTCCGCGGTTTCGCGTCATCTGCCGCCGAGAATCGGAATTCCGCGCCGAGTTGGTGTTAAATGATTCCGATCCCTTACCCCGAGGTGAACGGAATTGTCCACGCTCATCTACTGCCTCGCCTTCGTGGGCGGTTTCGTGATCATGTCGCTCGAACTGCTGGGGGGCCGGATCATGGCGCCCTATTTCGGCAGCAGCATTCACGTCTGGGGCAGCATCATCACGGTGTTCATGGCCAGCCTCGCCGTCGGCTACCTGCTGGGCGGACGCTGGTCCCTCGTCAACCCGTCGCCGGTCCGCTTCGGGTCCATCTTTGTCGTCGGCGCGGTGCTGCTGTATCCGCTGGTCTGGACCGCCGATCCGGCGATGGCCTGGATTTTCGAGCGGATCGAAGACCCCCGCTACGGTTCGCTGGCCGCCTCCTGCGTGCTGTTCGTGCTGCCCACCGTGATGCTCGGCATGATCTCCCCCTATTCCGTGCGTCTCCTGGTCAGGACCACCGAGGAATCCGGCAACATCGCTGGAAGACTGTATTTCGTCTCCACCTTCGGCAGTACCCTCGGCACCCTGGCAACCAGCTTCTACTTCGTGCTCTGGTTCGAGATCGACACGATTCTGACGCTGCTGACCGCTTCCCTGGTGCCGATGGGCATGGTGGCCATCGCTGCCGGAGCGAGGCGCCGATGAACCGGCGACAGCGCTGGTTCGCCGCCGCGCTACCCGGCATGCTGGCCCTTGCTCTCGCCTGGCCGTCGGATGCGCGCATCGTCCACGAGCAACGCTCTCTCTACCAGACCATCCTGGTGGAAAAGCTCGGCAGCACGGTCTGCCTGAAGTTCAGTATTCGCCGCAATCAGCGCAACCAGTCCTGCATCGACCAGCGCCGGCCGCAGCAGATGGTGTTCGCCTATACCCGGATGATGATGGCAGCATTGTTGTTGAACCCGTCCCCCGGCCGCGTGCTGGTCGTGGGTCTCGGCGGTGGGACACTGCCGACTGCGCTCGCCGAAACCTATCCCCGGGCGGTGGTCGACTCGGTGGAAATCGACCCGGCCGTCGTCGAGGTCGCAGAGCAGTACTTCGGATTCGTCGCCAGCGAACGCCTGCGCGTCCATGTTCAGGATGCCCGTGCGTTCGTGAGGCGCGCCGCGCGCAACGACGAAACCTACGATCTGATCATGCTGGACGCGTTCAACAGCGACTACATCCCCGAACACCTGATGACCCGGGAATTTCTGCTCGAGTCGCAATCGCTGCTCACCGAGAACGGCGTGCTTGCCGCCAACACCTTTGCATCGAGCCGCCTTTACGACCACGAGTCCGCGACCTACGCCGACGTGTTCGGGCCCTTTTTCAACTTGCGCCTGCCGGAAACCTCGAACCGCGTGATCCTGGCCGCGATACAGCCGCTGCCCGACATGCTGACGCTACAGCGACGCGGCGTGGAACTCGACGAACGGCTGCGCCCCTACGGCATCGACATCCGCAGCTACCCGAGACACCTGTTGAGCCGGGTCGACTGGGATACGAGCGCCAGGCCGCTGACCGACCAGTACTCGCCCGCCAACCTGCTCAGGGAACGCTAGCGCGCATCCGTCACCAACTTCCTGCTGCGCACGCCGATGCACTCGCGCAAGCACGGCGCCTCGACGCCCTCGCTACAAAAATTGGTGACGGTTGCGGCCTGGCCCGCATCAGTGCCCGCGGGGGCGGTCGCGCCAACGAAGGCCACTTGATTCGAGCGGCCGCAACGCCACGGGCGCGTACGCCCACGGACGCCCGTCAGCTTGAAGAAGCAGTAGCCTCTCCATCCCGTTGTTCCAGGGTGAGCGACGCGGAGTTCATGCAGTAACGCAGCCCAGTCGGGTCCGGGCCGTCAGGAAAAACGTGCCCGAGATGCGCCCCGCAGGCGGCGCACAGCACTTCCGTGCGGCGCATGAAGTGGCTGTTGTCCTCTTTCGTGGCAACGGCGTCCGGCCCGATCGGGGCAAAGAAGCTCGGCCATCCCGTTCCGGAATCGTATTTGGTATTCGAGTCGAACAGCGGCGTGTCGCAGCACTTGCACCGGTAGATGCCCGCTGTCTTGGTGTCCCAGTAGACGCCGCTGAACGCCGGCTCGGTGCCGGCTCGCCGCGTGATCTGAAATTCCTGCGGCGACAATTGCGCCTGCCATTCCCGGTCGGTCTTTGTTACCTTGCTCATCTTCGTTGTCTCGTTGTCGAACCGCGCAGGCGCGGCATCGAGGTTTTCGTCGCAAGCGATTATCGCACCCCGGAACTGCCCCATGAAAGAAGCCACCATCGACGCTGCAGCGAAGGCTGACGACAGCCGCGTAGCCGACATTGCCGGTCGCATGCCACTGCCCGGGCCGATCCGCAAATCCAGCAAGCTGGACGATGTCTGCTACGACATTCGCGGCCCGGTGCTCGAGGAGGCGCACCGGCTCGAGGAAGAAGGCCACCGGGTCATGAAGCTGAACATCGGCAACCCCGCGCCGTTCGGTTTCGACGTCCCTGAGGAAATACTGGTGGACGTCGTCCACAACCTGCCCGCATCCCAGGGCTATTGCGACGCCAAGGGCATCTACAGCGCACGCAAGGCGGTCATGCAGTACAGCCAGCAACTCGGCATCCGTGGCGTCGACATCGACGATGTCTTCATCGGCAACGGTGTCTCCGAACTGGTGATGCTGGCCGTCCAGGGCCTGCTCGAGAACGGAGACGAGGTGCTCGTCCCGGCACCGGATTTTCCGCTCTGGAGCGCCGCGGTCAATCTGTGCGGCGGGCGTCCGGTGCATTACCTCTGCGACGAAGAGGCCGACTGGGCCCCGGACCTCGACGACCTGGCCGCCAGAGTCACGCCGCGCACCCGGGCGCTGGTGATCGTCAACCCCAACAATCCCACCGGCGCCGTCTACGAGCGCCGGGTTCTCGAGCGCCTGGTCGCATTCGCCCGCCGGCACGACCTGGTCGTCTTTGCCGACGAGATCTACGACAAGATCGTCTACGACGCCGCCGAGTACATTCCGGTCGCGACCCTCGCCGACGACCTGTTGGTCGCCACCTTCAGCGGCCTGTCCAAATCCTACCGTGCCGCGGGTTTCAGAACCGGATGGATGATCGTCAGCGGCGCCAAAGCGCGCGCCCGGGACTACATCGAGGGATTGAACATCCTCGCATCCTTGCGCCTGTGCTCGAACGTGCCGACCCAGCACGCCGTGCAGACCGCACTCGGCGGCTACCAGTCGATTCGCGACCTGGTGCGCCCCGGAGGCCGCCTCTTCGAACAACGCAACCTGGCCTGGCAACTGCTGACCGACATCGAAGGCATAACCTGCGTCAAACCCAGGGGCGCCCTCTATCTGTTCGCGAAGCTCGATGTCGAGCGCTTCGGCATCGTCGATGACGAACGGTTCGTTCTCGACCTGCTGCGGCAGGAGAAAATCCTCGTGGTGCAGGGTTCCGCGTTCAACTGGCCTCAGCCGGACCATTTCCGCATCGTCTTCCTGCCTCATCCCGAGGATCTGAAAGAGGCCATCGGGCGACTCGGCCGATTCCTGCAGCGCTACCGCCAGCAGTAAGAGCAAACACTCTAAGCGGCGCTTCGTTTCGCACTGCGCCCGACGGTAGTACCGGGTCCTTCCTCACCGGCCCGCGGCAGGGCGCGCATGTCGACAGGCTCCCCTCATCTGCACCTGTCCCCGAGCTACAGCGATGTTTTGCCCGCGCAGCGCAATGACAGCCCTGGCAAGAGGCACCAAACCTCAGCTCCAGAAGCCACGGGCAGAAATCCGGCACGGGTAGCCGGGGCCTCACGGGATACTTTCAGATCTGCAGGACGGTGGCATTCGAATTTCGAACCGGCGCCGGGTCAGGAGCAGGGACGGTCAATCAGCACACTCGAACGACTGCAACCAGCGGAAGTACTCGCGGGAAAGAAACCGGCGCCCGGCCAGCAGGTGATTCAGGTAGGAACGCGGCGGCCGATACCCGTCCCGACGTACCGCGCGGTTCGCGAAGTAGGTCCAGGCCGCAATGCACCGGCCCTGACCGAGCACCTCCACGGCATCGCGGCCGTAGTTGACCGGCGCCCGCTCGAACGGGTCCATCTTCAGAATCTCCCCCGGCGAGGTCAGCCGGTAGAGCACGCCCTCCACCACCTCGCCCGGGGCGTAAACCACATTGGCATGGGCCGCATCGGGATGATTGCGGGACACCTTGTCGAACACCAGGCGAAAACCGGGCAGCCTCGCCGGCCGAACCCGGTCGAACACGAGACCACGGGCGGCGACTCGCTCGGGGTTCATGTTGCTGCCGTAGGCGAAGTAATGCCGAATGACCGGTGTCGTCTCACGCACCGAAATCAGGCGCCCTTGCGAATCCGGTATTCGAGTCGGTCTCCGGTGCGTGCCTTGCTCAGGAGTTCGTGGCCCATGAACCGGCAGAAATCCCGAAAGTCGCGGTCGGTGGAGGGGTCCGTGGCCACCACCAAGAGCACCTCACCGCGCTGCATTTCCCGAACCTTGTTGCGCACGATCATCAGCGGCTCCGGGCAGACGAGCCCGACCGCATCGATGTAGCAGTCGTAATCGGAGGTTGCAGTGGTCAATCGAACACACAGGGCGCCCCGGTGGCCGCCGCCAAGTTCAGTCGGTAGACAATTATAACCATCGCCCCGTCTTGACTTGCCGACCCGGCGATTCCACACTCGGGACGTTGGGCAGCGGTGCTGTCCGACACCCTGAGCAGATGAGAAACGCAGTTTCCAGATTCGTTGTGGAGAGCGGCCCGAATTGGGCTTGCATCGGTCTGTTCGTGCTCTGTGGCGCGGCAGTCGCCGGCGAAGCCGAGACACCTGCCGAGCGCGACAATGGCGTCGATGCGGCGGCGGCCGTTGCGCAGCAGCGCATCGATGAAGCGCTGGACGAGGCAGCCACGCCACTCGACTCCGTCGCCTTCAGTATCGAGCAGGGCGAATACGAAGGCACCGAAGCATTCCTCGAGCGCTACATTCGTGCCGTCGAATCCGCCCATCACCGCTACCATGCCGATCTCGTCAGGCCCCTCACGCTGCTCGGCGATGCCCAGTACGGGCAGCAGCGCCTCGACCGGGCTCTGGAAACCTACGACCGGGCCCTGCACATAAGACGCGTCAATGACGGCCTGTTTGCTCCGGAGCAGGTAGCCGTGGTCTACAAGCAGGCCGCGACGCTGCAGGCGATCGGCAACGTTGAAGAAGCGGGCAAACGCGAAGAGTACGCCTACAGCGTCCTGCAAAAGGCGTATGGCCCGCTCAGCGAGGAAATTCTGCCCGGCACCTACCGGCTCGCGGAGTGGTATCGGGAGAGCTTCAACATCTTCGCGGCAAGAGCGCTTTACGAGCGCGCCCTGAACATCTACGAAGCGAATAATCAGCAGAGTTCGGTGTCGGCGCTGCCGGCGCTCAAGGGGCTCGTGTTCACGTATCGCCAGGAGCGCTTTCCGCCCTATTACGTCAGCGACAACCGGTCGAGTTCCCTCGGCGCCGCGCCGATGCCGCTGTCGACTCGCGCCGCCTTCTATTCCGATCAGATCACCATCAACAACTTCCCCGCGGCCGAACGCGCTCTGCAGCACATCGTCCGCATCCGCCGGGACAGCCCCGATTCGACACCGCTGGAGGTGTACGAAGCCATTCTCGACCTCGCCGACTGGCACCTGATGTGGGAACAGTTCAAGAAAGCGCACACCCTCTACGAGTTCGTGTTTGCGCAAATGAGCGAGCTCGAGTCCGTGAATCCGGACGAGTACTTCGCGGTTCCCGTACTGCTGCACATGCCACTGCCTGCGGATCCGAAACCGCCGCGCGGCGGCAGCGAGGCGGCAGAGCAGGAAAGCATCCCCGGCTTCATCGAAGCGGCGTTTCGCGTATCGACCAACGGCAGCGCCCAGGACATCGAGATCGTCGCCGCCGACCCGGAGGACCTCATGGATTTCCGGGCACGCCGCAGCCTGCGCAGTTCCCGTTATCGGCCGGCCATGGCGAACGGCAAGGCCATTCCCTTCGAGAACCAGACCTGGCGGCACGAATTCCGTTACGTGCCTCGCACACCACCGGAGGAAGACGATGTCTAGTTTCCGGAAGAATACCTGGCTCCGAGCCCCCGTGGCTCGCCGACTTCCTGCTGCGGACGCCGATGCACCGGCGACGAATACTGGTGAGCCATGCGGGCTTGCCCCCCGCGCCGGCATCCTGGTGCTGGTGGCCATGCTGTGGGCTTGCGCACCCATTACGCCGCTGTATCCCCAGCCCACCAGCGCCCCGCCGCCCTCCGGAGCTTCGGGGCCGTCGAACCCGTCGAGCGGCTCCCCCGGATCGCCAAGCCCTTCCGGAGGCACGCAGAGCCCATCCGGTGGCGCCCCGAGCCCATCCGGTGGCGCCCCGAGCCCATCCGGCGGAACGTCCGGTCCGTCCTCCGGCATGCCCACTCCCTCGGGTGGAATACCCGGTACTCCCGGTGGCTCTTCAGGCGGAATGCCGGGGCCTTCCGGCGGGTCGCCCGGATCGCCGGGGCCCGGCAAACCGTCCGGCAGTTCGTCTCCCGGGATGCCAACCCCGACCGGTGGCTTGCCCGGCCAGTTGCCTGGCCTGCCCGACGGCATGCCGGCGCCGCCCGACGCAACACCCGGCCCGTCCGGGAACGAACCCGGCGAATCCGGTACCGGTACATCCGGCTCGGAAGGCGCCGCGACCCTGCCGTCCGGAGGCGAACCGGGTTCCGGCAGCGGAACCGGGGTGCCGGGCGAACCCGGATCCTTGCCCACGGGTTCGGGCGGCGACCCGGGCAATTCCGGTATGCCTGGCGGCACGTCCGGATCATCAGGCGACGGCGCCGAAAGCACGGCGTCACAAGGCGGACCAGGTGGCTGGGAAACCAGCAACGAGTTGCCGACACCAACTCAGCCGCGACCGGCGTCAACCCTGCCGGAAAGCGGCAGCGGTTCGGGCGGCGATCGGGAACTCGAAGAAGCGCTCGGCGTCTTCGATGGCGAAATTCTTGCAGAACGGGAAGTGCTGGAGCAGCGCTCCAATGAAAAACCCGGCGGCGGCGGAACCGGCGGCAGTCCCGGCGCCCCTCCGACCGGCGAGGGGTCCGAAACAGCGAGCGCTCCCGGCGGCGCCTCCGGGTCCAGGCAATCCGGTTCGCCATCCGCCACCGGCCGGATGCCGCCGAGCCGGCCTGCACCGCCGATCCCACGCGGGCAGGCGCCGGAAGACATCCCCGATGCCCGGGACGACGACATCATCGCCCGCCAGTTGCGGGAGGCGGCAATGGCGGAGACCGATCCCGTATTGCGCGAGGCGCTCTGGGAAGAATACCGTCGATACAAGGGGTCATGACCATGACGAGTCACAATCGCGACGCACGCCGGCCCGGGCTGTTCGGCATCGGTGGAATCCAATCCTGCAGCCCATGGGCGCGCCTGTCTGCGCAAAGCACCGCGATTCCGAATCGGCGCAGGCGCAGCCGATATCGTGCCTTGGCCCGCCTATCTGGGTTGAAGGCGCCCTCCGGCCGATTCGAGATCCTGTCAAGCCTGTCAAGTTTGCCTGCATCTCCGTCGATTCCACGCCGTCATACAGAACGGCGCTCTTTCCTGCAGCGAAGAAAAGTCGGCGCGCCCGGGACGAAAGCAGGCGAGATTTGCGGGCTGGGTCTGGTTTTGTTCCTGATCGCCGGTCTCGGCGGCTGCGTGTCCCAGGAATTGCGCACCGTCGACATGACGCCGCCCAAGCAGTTTCACGGCGTTCAGACGGAAGACGAACTGCTCGATGTCGGCATCGCCGTATTGGACCCGAACATCCCCGAGACCTTCGACGAGCAGGTCGAAAAACTGGTGCACCCCGACCTGCGCCGGGCAGAGGCGCAATTCATCCCCTACTTCGCCAAGAACCTGCTGCAGAGCACCGGCAACTGGGGTGCGGTGCGCGTGGTACCACGGCCGACCCATGCCGTGGACGTCACGATCACCGGCAAGGTCGTCGAATCCGACGGCGAACGGCTGACGCTGGAGTTGACGGTCACCGATGCGCGTGGCGTCGAGTGGTTCACCGATTCCTATCACGCCATCGCCAGCAAGTACGCCTATTCCGAGACCATTCCCCCGGATATCGACCCGTTCCAGGCCATTTACAAAAAACTCGCGGACGACATGCTCGCCTACCGCGAAGGCCTGGAGCCCGAGACCGTAAGGGAGATTCGCGCCACGGCAGAAATGAAGTTCGCCCGCGACTTCGCTCCCGACGCCTTCGCAACCCACGTGCGCGCATTGCCGGACGGCAACTTCGAGTTGCAGCGGCTGCCGGCCCCGGACGACCCCATGCTGGAGCGGGTGCGCCGGGTGCGGGAACGGGAATACCTGTTCATCGACACCCTCGATGAGTACTACGCCGATTTCCATCGCAACATGTACCGGCCCTACCACCAGTGGCGTGCCGCTACCTACGACGAAGCCATGGCCTTGAGAAAGCTCGAAGCCCAGTCCCGGGGCAAGGCCTGGGCCGGTGCCGGCGCCGTCGTCGGCGGCATCGGGGCAATCTACGAGAGCGACAACGCCTACGTCGATGCCGCCGGCCTGGTCTCGATCGCTGCCGGTGCGGCATTGATCAAGGGCGCCGTGGCGAAACGCAACGAAGCTGCGATGCAGGCCGAGGTTCTCCAGGAAATCGGCGTGGCTGCGGAGCAGGAGATCATGCCGCACACCATCGATCTGGAAAACCAGACGGTTCATCTTCAGGGCAGCGTGGAGCAGCAATACCGGGAACTCCGCCGCATTCTGCGCAAGGTCTACTTCGAGGATCTGGGCCTCGAGCCTGAAGAACCCCCGCTACCGGAGGCGCCCGATTCTGCGTAGGCCCGGCCCGAACGATTCGTGAACGGCGAGTGACACCGCACCGGGCCGGCTCAGCACGACCATGTCAGATTCAAGTCAACGAATCCAACCGAGAGCGGTGCCTCTCAGCCACGCCGGCACTGTCCGCAAGCGCCGACGAATCGATGCACGCCGATTGCTCGTCTACCTGTTCCTGGGGCTGGCCGGTGTTCTCGTCTTCGCACTGTTCGCGCTGGCGCCGCAGTACCTCGCTCCGGTTTCGACGGGCAACGGTGACGCCGTTGCCACCGAAATCACACCATCGAACGACCGTCCCCCCGCTGCCGTCAGGCCTGCGCAACCCCCACCCTTCGAAACACTGCTGCGAGAGCAGGCTCGCACCGAGGCACAGGACGAACTCGCCCGGTTCGTCGAACGCGAAATCGAGCTGCGCGAGGCCATGCAGGTCGAAACCTGGGCCGCCGAGTCGTACGACGCTGCGAGAAATCTGGCGCACGCCGGCGACGAGGCGTTTGTCGAAGAACGTCATGCTGCGGCTATCGAGAGCTATCGCGCCGCTGCGGATGCCCTCGAGGAACTGATCGCGGCGGGACACAGCCGCTTCGAGACGGCACTGGCCAATGCGGTGCAAGCCATCGATGCACTGGACACCAGTGCTGCGGAACGATGGCTTGCCGAAGCGCGCCTCATCAAGCCGGCGAATCCCGACCTGCAGAGCGCAGCGCGACGGGCCGAACGGCTGCCCGAGATCGTTGTGCTGTTCCGTGAAGCGCACAACCACGAATTGGCGGCCGAATGGGATGCTGCGCTCGGCGCGTATGCGAACATTCGCACCCTCGACCCGGAAACGTCGGGCCTCGGCAACGCCATCGCCGAGGCCCGGCAGCAACGGGCCGCCCAGCGCCTGCAATCCTTCCTTTCCGCCGGGTTCGCCAGTTTGTCCGACGGAAAACTGGATGAGGCCGGGTCGTCGTTCAACAAGGCGCTGGCGATGGACCCGGGCAACGGCGCCGCCCTCGGCGGGCTGCAGCAGATTGCCGAGCAGGGGCTGGTCCGGCAGGTGGATGCGCTACAACGGCAGGCCACCGCCGCCGAGGGGCGAGAAGACTGGTCGGCCGCGGCGCAGGCTTTCGCAGCCATCCTGACGCTGGATGCGAATATTCAGTTCGCGCGGGAGGGTCTCGCCCGGGCGCAGCAGCAGACCGAGGCGCTCGCGGCCCTGCGAGACATCGTCGCCCAGGCAGAATCGCTCTCCTCCGACCGGCGTTTTGCCACCGCCCGGGAAACACTGGCGATTGCAGAGAAACTCGAACCCCGGGGGCCCGTTCTTGCCGAATCCATTGCCGAGGTAGAGGCGTTGCTGAGTTTCCATGCCGATCCCGTCAGGGTGGTTCTGCGCTCTGACAATGCCACCGAGGTGCTGCTCTCCAATGTCGGGCCGCTGGGCCGATTTGCGGAGCTGCAACTCGATCTGCGGCCCGGCGCCTACACCCTGATCGGCAGCCGTGACGGGTGTCGCGATGTGCGCGCCACCATCAGCGTGCGCATCGACATGCCGCCGGTAGACATCCGCTGCCGGGAGGTTCTGGCGCGCTGACCCATGCCGGACGACGCCGACCCTGTCATTCGACCGGTACGCTACCGGCCTGCAACCACCGAATCCGGGCGGAGCAGAAGAATCACACCCCTGCAGGGGCTGCTGCTCGGGCTCGGCATGCTGGCGGCTGCCATTCTGCTGTTCCTGTTCACCGCGCGATCGGTCGAACTCCAGTTCACACCTCGGGCGGACCGGGTCAGCGTCAGTGGCGGTCCGCGGTTGGCATTCGGTGGGGTCCACCTGTTGCTGCAACAACGCTACCGCCTGCTGGCGGAGGCGGAAGGCTATTATCCGCTGGAATTGCCGCTGGACATCGGCCCGGAGCGCAATCAGTCGTTCAACTTCGAATTCGTGCCACTGCCCGGCCTGGTCACGGTCGCAACCGATCCGAATGGCGCCAACCTTGCCGTCGACGGCAAACCGCTCGGGACCACCCCGCTGTCCGACCTTGCCATCGATGCCGGCACACGACGGTTCCGGTTCACACACCCCCGCTACGAGCCACTCGACCTGGACGTGGCCGTGGAGGGAAGGAACCGTCCCCAGGTGGTCGAAGCAACCCTGCTGCCCAACTGGGGCGACATCGCCTTTTCCACGGAACCCCCGGGCGCTCAGGTGTTCGTCGACGGCGCCGACACGGGCATTCGCACCGACGGGGTCGTGCCGATCGCTGCCGGCGAGCACGACATCCGTCTGTCGCTGCCCGGCCACAAGAGCCATCGCCAACGCATTCTGGTCGCTGCTCGGGAACAGCGCACGATGCCCACCGTCACCTTGCAACGGGCAGACGGCGCATTGACGGTACGCACCCGGCCGGCCCGGGCCGGCGTGACCGTGGACGGCCAGTACCAGGGTGAAGCGCCGGTCAGTATCGCGATGCAGTCCGGGCAGACCTACGAAGTACGGGCGTTCAAGGGCGGCTTTGCGCCGAGCAGCGCCCGCGTGCGGCTCGAACCCGGCGAAGAGCGCGCCCTGACCCTGGAACTGACACAATTGACCGGCAGCCTGGTCGTGCGGGCCGATCCACCGGAAGCACGCCTCTTCATCGACGGGGAGGCTGCCGGAACAGCAAACCGTACCCTGGAATTGCCCGTGCGGCCGCACCGGCTGGAGATCCGGCTGGATGGCTACGCCGGTTACAGCAAGGAAATCCAGCCGCGCAGCGGACTGACCCAGGAAGTCAAGGTGAAACTGCTCACCCTGGAGGAAGCTCGGCTCGCGGCGCTGCAACCCGAGATCGTGACGGCCCGGGGCCAGCGCCTGAAGCTGTTCGAGCCGAGCCCGATCACCCTCGGCGCCTCGCGCCGCGAACCCGGACGACGCGCCAACGAGACCTTGCGCGAGGTGGCCCTTTCGCGTCTGTTCTACCTGGGGGTCCACGAAGTCACCAACGCCCAGTTCAAGGCATTCGCAAGCGGCCACGACAGCGGCTCCTACGAAGACCAGCGCCTCGACAAGGACGATCAGCCCGCGGTCGAGTTGAGTTGGCACGATGCGGCGCTGTACTGCAACTGGCTCTCCGCACAGGACGGATTGCCGCTCTTCTATATCGCCGAATTCGGCAAGGTGACCGGGTTCAATCCGCAATCGACGGGCTACCGGTTGCCGGCGGAAGCCGAATGGGCCTGGGCCGCACGCCATGTGCCGGGCGAGACCGAGCTGCTGCGCTTCCCATGGGGCCCGGCCCTCCCGCCGCCGCCGCGGCACGGCAACTACGCCGACCGCGCCGCTTCGAACCTGGTTGGGCGCATCGTCTTCGGCTATACGGACAATTACGGGGTCGCCGCACCGGTCGGCGTTTTTCCCGCCAACGCCAAGGGGCTTCACGACATCGGCGGCAATGTGGCGGAATGGACCCACGACTTCTACAAGCACCCTCCGGATCCGCAGACCGGACCGCTCGGGCCGCCCGAAGGGGAGTATCATGTAATCCGGGGGTCGAGCTGGATGCATGGCACCACCACCGACCTGCGCCTGTCGTTCCGCGACTACGGCATCGACGGCCGGCGCGACGTCGGGTTTAGAATCGCGCGGTTCGCGGAGTAGCGACGAATTGCCTTGAAGATGATTCGATGAAAGATTCCACTCCAGTTTACCCGACCGGTGACAAAGCACTGCAGACACCGCGCCGCAGGCGCCGGCTCTTGCCGTGGTTCGCGTCTGTCGTGCTGGTGCTCGTTGCCGCCGGCCTGCAGGGAGCCCCGGCCGAACCGGAAGAAGAATCCGGCCCGCAGCCGGTCGATAGCGAATCGGCCGAACCCGAATCCGCAGACCAGGAAGCGTCCGCGCGGGAAGTTTTCCTGCCGACGGAAGAGATCTCCGAAGACTATGCGGCACCCTTTCCCGTGGATATCTGAACGAACCCCATGCGCAGGCAACTCCCCACCGAATTCATCTACCAGGCAAGCGCGCTGGTGATCGCCCTGATCGTCGTGCATCTGGTCTACATCACCGCCATCCGCCCGAACGCCCAGGCCATCCTCGATGCGCGGGCCGCCCAGGAAGCCGCCGGCGAACTGGTGGAACAGGAACAGTCGATCTACGTCATGCTGAAAGACTTCGAACAGGAGTCCTGCTTCGTCCTCATGTTCTGGGCCATCGCGATCATCGGCTACAAGGCAAAGAGCGCACTGAACGAACGCAACCTCCTGCAGCAGGACATGGTGGTCGTCACGGAAGGCGTCAGCATCCTGCCCGAAGATACCCGGGAGTACAGCCGGCCCATCCAGGCCCTGCCGGACCGGGTGCAGTCGTTCCTCCTGCCGAGGGCACTGATGTCGGCACTGCAGCGATTCGCCTCCACCCGCAACGTACAGGACAGCGCCGAGGCGGTGCGCCAGGCCTGCGACGCCGAATCCGATCGGCTCGACAGCGAACTGGCCATGGTCCGCTATATCGCCTGGGCCATACCCAGCATCGGCTTCATCGGCACCGTGCGCGGTATCAGCCAGGCGCTCGGTCAGGCCTACAAGGCCGTGGAGGGCGATATCAGCGGGGTCACCGCCAATCTGGGCGTCGCATTCAATTCGACCTTCATCGCACTGGTGATCAGCATCGTCGTGATGTTCCTCATGCACCAGTTGCAACTCGTGCAGGAACGCCTGGTGCGCGATGTCCAGGATTATTGCGACCGGCGCCTGCTCAGACACCTGCGCGTACGCGACTCGTGAATCTGCTGGAACTGAACGATGCGGAAGTCCGCCTGTCACGTGACGGCGAGTTCGTCTACCGGCAACCGGGAATCGCCCATGTCGGTTCGCAGCAATGCCTTTTCGGCCTGGAGGCATTGCGAATCGCCCGCCTGCATCCGCAACAAGCCAACCAGCAGTACTTCGCACGCCTCAATGCGGACCCGCTGCCGGTTCCAGGCAAGCTGGCGGCGAATCATGCCGACCTGGTGTACCTGCACCTGCTCGAAATAAACGCCTGCATCGGCGGCGCCAAACCGGCAACCGCCCCCGAAGTAGGGATTCCGGATTCCCCGAAAGCCGATGGAGGGCCTCCCAGGCGCGGCATTCGCCTGCCCTGGAAGGCAAAGCGGCAGTCCGGTTTCGGGGCGGAGACTCAGTCCGCTTCCTCCCGACCGGCGCGGTCCCTTGGCGAAAGCCGGGCCGCGAACGGAACCTCGGGACTGGTCGTCGCGGTTCCGGGTTCCCTGACCACCGACCAGCTCGGCGTGCTGCTCGGCATCTCCCAGGAAGCTGGCCTCGATATCCGGGGGTTCGTCGACAGCGCCGTACTCATGGCGAGCGTCGCCTCCCTGCCCCCTCATTGCTGGCTGCTCGACCTGCACCTGACGCGCGGCTGCCTGACAGAACTGCGCACCGACGACGAGGTTTCCCAGGCCGGCGTCGAGGAATTACCGGGCTGTGGCCTGGTTTCGTGCCTCGACGGCTGGGCAAACCTGCTGGCCGACCGCTTCGTGCAGGACACGCGCTTCGACCCGTTGCACGCAGCGGATACCGAGCAGCAGCTTTTCGACCAGCTCTACGACTGGGCGCAAGCCGGCCGCCACGGCAATCCTGCCGACGGAGATTTCGCGGCTGAGATCCGTCATGACGGCCACGAACGGCGAGCGCAGGTTTCGGCCAAGGCCCTGCACGAAAAACTGCTGCAGCGTTTCCAGCAACTGACGCAGAAGCTGCCCGATAACGCCCAGGTGCTGGTGGCGCCGCGAACCGCCAGCGTGCCGGGCCTCATGCCGGGTCTCGGCGAACTGGGCTTTCAGGCCGAGAGCCTCCCCGCCGATGCGCTCGAGCGGGGTTTCGAACGGCATGCCGGCCGAATCGCTGCCGGTCAGTTGCGGCTGGTGAACAGCCTGCCCTGCGACGGGGTTGCCGCCGCGCCGCGGACGGACGCCCGGCCGAGGGCCACCCACGTGTTGTACGAAAACCGAGCCTGGCTTCTGGAGGGCAATCCATTCGGCCTGCCCCCCACCGGCCACGCCGGTGAGACGGTCGACAGGGACGGGCGTCGCTATCGGCTCATCAAGGTTGAAAGCTCATGATCCCGTTCTGCGAACAGCCGAACCGCATGGCTCACCAGCTTGCTGCTTCGCACACCGATGCACTCGCCCTGCGCGGCCGTATATTTCGATTGCGAGGGTTGCCCCTCGCGAAGTAAGCCGGTGACAGATTCTGGATAGACATTTGTTTGATATTCAATAGGTTATAAAGGAAATCTCAAAATAATCACATGCGATCGAGACGAAGGCTGAGCGTATTCTCACTCTCCTTCCTGGACGTCATGTCCTGCGGGTTCGGCGCGGTCGTGCTCATCTTTCTGATCATCAACCACGAGACCGAGGAAAAGGCCACCGTGGTCAACCGGGACCTGCTTGCCGAGATTCGTCTGCTCGACTACCGGGTGCGGAGCGGCGAAGAGGACCTGTTCGAGTTGAAGGAACGTCTCGATGCGACCCGCCAGCGCCTCGACGACTCCGACCTGAAACTCGCCAGCACCGAAGCGGACCTCGACGAGACCCGCAACCAGTTCGGCGACCTGAGCGAGCGTTCCCGGGCGGAGGAGGAAAGCCTCGAGGAACTCAAGACGGACGTGCAGGACCGGGAGGACGAACTCGAGCGCCTGCGCGCCGTCAACGATGCCAACGACGGCATGAGCGTGCGCGGCTTCGCCGGTGAAGGCGACCGCCAGTACCTCACCGGCCTCAAGGTTGGCGGCGAGAACATTCTGATTGCAGTGGATGTCTCCGCCAGCATGCTGGACGACACCATCGTCAACGTGCTGCGCCGACGCAACATGCCGGAGGAACGGCAGCGCCTGGCGCCGAAATGGCAGCGGGCGGTAAGCACCGTGGAATGGCTGAGCGCGCAGTTGCCCCTCGATTCGGATTTTCAGATCTTCACGTTCAACACGGCAACCACCTCGCTCCTCGACGGCAGCAACGACCAGTGGGTGCCCCTCGGCGACGGGCGCGGTCTGGGGGTTGCCATCGAGCGGCTGAAGGACATCGTTCCCACCGAAGGAACCAGCCTCGTCAGCCTGGTAACCAAGCTGCGCAACCTGGACCCCTTGCCGGACAACGTCTATCTGATTGTCGACTCGCTGCCCACCCAGGGCATGCGCAGCCCCAGGCGTGCGACGATCTCCGGTTCGGACCGCCTGGGCCTGTTCAGGGATGCCCTGCGCGAATTGCCGAACCAGGTGCCGGTGAACGTGATCATGTTTCCCATGGAGGGCGACCCGCTCGCGGCAGCGGCGTACTGGAACCTCGCCCGCACCTCGGGGGGGGCTTTCATGGCGCCATCGAGGGACTGGCCGTGATGAGCGACAGCCCGTACGTTGCGCCAGGAGCCGCGGCAAGGATCGCGCCTGTCTTCGTGGTATCGGGGCGTACAACCGCGCAATCGAGCGGATCGGCATCCGCAGCAGGGAGCCGGTGAGACATGGGCGCCAGGAGCCGCCGCGACGTCGAGGAGTTCAGCGTTTCGTTTCTGGACGTGATCTGCTGCGGTTTCGGCGCCATCATCCTGCTGCTGATGATCACCAAGACGGTGGAGCCCGTCCTGCTCGAGAAGACGGCGGTCAACCTGGAAGGTCAGGTAGCCGCTCGCGAAGAGGCGCTTTACGAAATCAAGGGCCAGATCAGCGAACTGCGTCGCCAGCTCGACGATGCCTCCGGCCAGCTCGACGACAATCTGCTGGAACTCGCCCGGCTGCAGCGGGAACTGAACCGCATTCTCGGCCGCTTTACCGCCACCAGCGAGCAGAACGAGGCCATGCGCATCGAGACCATGAAACTGGCCGCCGCCAGGCAGAGCCTCACCGACGAGATGGAGCGCCTGCTCGGCGCCGACTTCCGCCGTCAGACAGACCTGGTCGGCGGCATTGCCGTGGACAGCGAGTACATCGTCTTCATCATCGACACCTCCGGCAGCATGTTTGCCGGCGCCTGGCCCCAGGTTCTGCGCAAGGTGCAGGAAACGCTGGATGTCTACCCCACCGTACGGGGCATCCAGGTCATGAACGACATGGGCGAATACATGTTCGGCACCTTCCGCGGCCAGTGGATTCCCGATACGCCGGCGCGCCGCCAGGCTATCGTCAATACGCTTGGAACCTGGAATCCCTTCAGCAACTCGAGCCCCGTGGAAGGCATTCGAGCGGCCATCGACACCTTCTATTCGCCGGACAAGCGCATCGGCATCTACGTTTTCGGCGACGACTACAGCGGCAATTCCGTCGAGGAGGTCGTGGATGCCGTCGACCGCATCAACGTGGCCGACGAATCCGGCCGGCGGCGGGTACGCATCAACGCCGTGGGGTTCCCGGTGCACCTGCAGCGGCCGAACGCCCGCGTCTTTCGATTCGCGGCGTTGATGCGCGAACTCGCCTACCGCAACGACGGCACCTTTGTCGGGCTTGCCGATTCCCGCTAGCCGAGTCCAACCGGCTTTTCATGGAACACTTTTTCCAAGCGATTGATTTTGTTAAATTCGCTAACCAAGAAAACCTCTCCTTCGATCCGACTCCGAGAACCGGTATGCGGTACGTGCATGCGGCGCACCAGGCGGCGGCGCTTACGGCTACCATAGGCGCAAGAGCGAGCCCTAACAGCGCCGCATACACGCACCGCACACCGGTTCTCTCCCAGCGATTGTCAGGTGTTCCTTGCGTGTCATCGTCCCGGCGCGCCGGGTTCGAAACTTTCATGGAACAGCAGTTCCAAGTGATTGATTTCATTGATTCCATCAACGCGGGAAACCGCTCCTTCGATCTGGCGTCGAATGTTCTTTGCTCGTCGTCGTCCGGGAGCGCCGGGTTCGGAACCCGCATTGGAGGCCCGACCGCTTGTGCCGCCGATCAAGCTGATGTACAAGTTGCAGAGGCGCGTGGAAAATTCGATGCACAAAAAGCGCAATTGCCGTCTGCCGGCAACCCCGTACGCGATCGCGGTCGTGGCGGCCTGCATCGTGCTGGGCGCCTGTACCGGAGGCAGTGTCGCCTTGCCAACCGCCGGCTTTCCCGTGCCGCTGGTGGAAAAGGTGCAACTACCGGTCGGCATCCACCTCGACGATGCCCTGAGCAGCTACACCCACGTCGAAACCGTCGAAGGCCATGGCGATTGGGAAATCGAGCTGGGCTCCGCGCAACAATCGATGTTCGAGAATCTGCTCGAGGGCATGTTCATCGGCCATCGCTTCGTCGAGCGCACCGATGCCCACGACCCCAGTATCGCGGCCGTACTGGTTCCGTCCATCGAGGAACTCCAGTTCACGTTACCGAGCCAGACTCGCACCGAATATCACGAGGTCTGGATCCGCTACCGTTTCAAGATGCTCGACAACCGAGGCAACGTGTTGGGCGACTGGCCGCTCATGGCATACGGCAAGTCGCATCAGCAGAATCACGGCGGCGCCTCGGCTTCGCTGCGGGCCGCGGCGCTGGACGCGTGCCGTGACGCCATGGCCGACTTCGCCATTCGCTTCCGGTCGTTTCCGGGGGTCGCCGACTGGCTGCAGAACGAACAGGGGCCATCGACATGAACCTGCCGCGCCGTATTCGACGACCATGCGCTGCGAACGCCGATTCACGAGCCCCGGGATCCCGTGCGATTTCCGTCCGGTGCCGCCCCGATTCGCTGCCGAACCTGCCTGCGCCGGCGCGGTGGCTCGCACTGGGCGTACTCGTTCCGCTGTTGGCAGGAGGATGCGTCACGGCGACCGTACAGGAAGTACGGGAGGCGGATACGAGCATGTCGGCCGACGAGTCCGTCGTGGTGCTGGGCCGCCGCAGCCAGCCGGCGACGGCCGAGACGGAACTCGACTTCATCTCCTGCGTGGCCGGCAAGATGGCCGGCGGCGGCAACCGGGTCAACGTGATACCGGAACAGCAGTTCATCGACGATACCTTCCCCTGGTTCGAACCGCGAACCGCGCCGGCCCGCGCAATCGACCTGCCCGGGCACCTCGATAACCAATTGCTGGCCAATCGACTGGATCGAATGGGGCTCAAGTACCTGGTCTGGATCGAAGGGTCCACCGAGCAGACCGATTCGGGCGGCTCCCTGAGCTGTGCGGTTACCCCGGCGGGCGGCGGCTGTTTCGGGTTTCTGTCCTGGGAGAGCGATTCCGCCTACGAAGCGTCGATCTGGGACGTCGAAACCGGCACCAATGCCGGGCGCATCAGTTCCGAAGCCATCGGCACCAGCTACATGCCCGCAGTGATCCTGCCTATTCCGATACTGGCGCGCGTCCGGGCTTCCGCCTGCGCGGCGCTGGCCGATCAACTCAAGGTCTTCGTCACCGACTCCGCAGGCTGATTGAGGGCCTGATCTCCACCACCTCGCCCTCGAAGCGCTGCGGCTCGACCGCAAACCACTCCGTCAGCCTGACCCGGTGTTTCCGCCTGCACCGATCGACGAATTCGTAGAACGTGGGCCGCCCCGGGTCGGCGATGACGAACCGACGCGCCCCTCCCTTGAAGGCCCGCGCCACCAGGCGCTCCAGCGGCTTGACCAGGCTGTCCCAGAAGCAGATGTCGGAACCGATGACGGTGTGAAAGCTGCCGAGCTGGCTGCTCGTCAGCTTCTCGAACTTGCGCCCGAGGGGCTCGACTTCCACATCGTTGAGTTCGGCCAGCGCTTCCATGAACGGGAAGACATCCCGGTCGATGTCGAGCCCCGTCGCCCGTGCATTGAACCGCTGCGCGCAGAATATGGCAGCCGCACCCCAGCCGCAGCCGATCTCCAGCACCCTGGCGCCCCGGCGGATGGGTTTCGCAGCCAGGTAGTCCATCAACAGGAAGCTCGAGTTCCAGGTTCGGTGCCCGTGCACCGACGGCTGGTATTGCTGCTTCAATCGGCGAATCACCCGGTGCTGCGATTTCAGCAGGTAGATGCCGTACGCCTGGTACATGTGCCTTTCCGGCAGGGGTTCGAGTTCTGGCATGGGCGCCATAATACCCGACTAATTTGGTTGGGTATTCCCGGAGCCAGCCGGTACAATGACGCCGGTTGCGCGTCGGATCGAGACATCGGAAGAAAATGAGCGAATCGCCCCTCGACATCATCGGCCAGGAGTACCGCGCCGGGTTCGTCACGGACGTCGAGTCCGAAACCCTGCCGCCGGGCCTCGACGAATCCGTCGTGCGTTTCATCTCGGAGAAAAAGCGGGAACCGGGCTGGTTGACGGACTGGCGCCTGGCCGCGTTCGAGGGCTGGGCACAAATGACGCCTCCGGAGTGGGCGCATGTGCGTTTTCCGCCCATCGACTTCCAGGCCATCTCCTACTACTCCGCGCCCAGAAGCCTCGAGGACGGCCCGCAGTCCCTGGACGAGGTCGACCCGGAACTGCTTCGGACCTACGAGAAGCTGGGCATTCCGCTGCACGAGCAGGAGGCGCTCGCCGGTGTGGTTCGCAGCGAACCGACTGTTGCGGTGGATGCCGTTTTCGACAGCGTCTCGGTCGCCACGACCTTCAAGGACAAGCTCCGGGAGGCGGGGGTGATTTTCTGCCCGATCTCCGAGGCCGTGCACAGCCACCCCGAACTCGTGCGCAAATACCTCGGTTCCGTGGTCCCGCGCAAGGACAACTTCTATGCGGCGCTGAACTCGGCGGTATTCAGCGACGGCTCCTTCGTCTACGTACCCCGGGGCGTGCGCTGCCCGATGGAACTTTCCACCTACTTCCGCATCAACCAGCAGAACACCGGGCAATTCGAGCGCACCCTGATTGTCGCCGACGAAGGCGCCTACGTCAGCTACCTGGAAGGCTGCACCGCACCCATGCGCGACGAGAACCAGTTGCACGCTGCGGTGGTCGAACTGGTGGCCCTGGACGATGCCGAAATCAAGTATTCGACGGTGCAGAACTGGTATCCGGGCGATGCGAACGGCAAGGGCGGCATCTACAACTTCGTCACCAAGCGCGGCGCCTGTCGGGGTGCACGCTCCAAAATCTCCTGGACCCAGGTGGAAACCGGCTCCGCCATCACCTGGAAGTACCCGAGCGTGGTGCTGCGTGGCGAGAACAGCGTCGGCGAGTTCTACTCCGTGGCCCTCACCAACAACTACCAGCAGGCCGACACCGGCACGAAGATGATTCACCTCGGCAGGGGCACCAAGAGCACCATCATCTCCAAGGGCATCAGCGCCGGCAGCAGCCAGAACAGCTACCGCGGGCTGGTGCGCACCTCACCCGCTGCCGGCGAGGCCCGCAATTACACGCAGTGCGATTCGCTGCTGATCGGCGAGGCCTGCGGCGCCCATACCTTCCCGTACATCGAGAACAAGTCGGCCACGGCCATCGTCGAGCACGAGGCCACCACGTCCAAGGTCAGCGAGGATCAACTCTTTCTCTGCCGGCAACGGGGCATCGATGCGGAAAAGGCGGTGAGCATGATCGTCAACGGGTTCTGCAAGGACGTATTCCGGCAACTGCCCATGGAGTTCGCCGTGGAAGCCGGCAAGCTCCTCGAGGTTTCCCTGGAAGGCGCCGTCGGATGACCCTGCTCGAAATCGACGACCTGCACGTGCGGGTGGAGGACAAGCCCATTCTCAACGGCCTGAGCCTTGCCATGAATGGCGGCGAGGTGCACGCGATCATGGGCCCGAACGGCTCCGGCAAGAGTACCCTTGCGAACGTGCTTGCCGGTCACCCGGGGTACGAGATAACCCGGGGGCGCATCCGCTTCCGGGGCCGCGACCTCGACGGCCTGGAACCGGAAGAGCGGGCGCACGCCGGGCTTTTCATGGCATTCCAGTATCCCGTCGAAATCCCCGGCGTCACCAACATGGAATTCCTCAAGGCAGCCAACGACAGTCTGCTGGCGGCCCGTGGCGCCGAACCCCAATCGGCCCTGGAGTTCATGAAGCGGGTGCGCTCGCTTGCCGCCGGCCTGCACCTGGACCAGGAGTTCCTGAAGCGAGGGGTCAACGAAGGGTTCAGCGGCGGGGAGCGCAAGCGCAACGAAATCCTGCAGCTGCTGCTGCTCGAACCGCAACTGGCCGTGCTCGACGAAACGGATTCCGGCCTCGACATCGATGCCTTGAAGACCGTTGCGCAGGGCGTCAACCGCTTCCATGCCGAAAACAACGCCGTACTCCTGATCACCCACTACCAGCGGTTGCTGAACCATGTGGTGCCGCACCGGGTACACGTGCTGGCCGACGGCAGAATCGTCGAGTCCGGGGACGGCGAACTCGCGCATGCCCTCGAAGAGCGGGGATACGCATGGTTGCGGAACTGAAGCTGCCCGCCGCCCCGCCGGGTTGGCTGCCGGCCGATATCGTCGAGAAATCCCGCGCCGCCCTGGACAGCGGTATCGCCCGGGAGACCTGGAAATACTCACCGCTCAGCAAGACCTTGCGGGCACTCCTCGGCGCACCGCCGTCGTCGCATCCACCCCTGTCCGATGTGCCTGACGGCGTCACGGTCACGCCGTTCAGCCAACTGGCAGAGCCGCCGGCCCTCGGGTTGAAAGTCGACCGCTACCCCCTGGCGGGAATCGCCGCCTCCCACGCCGCCGAGGCATGGCTGGTCGATATCGAGCGTTCGCCGGAACAACCGCTGGTATTGAACGCATCGGCGGGCATCGATGCGCCTGTGCTGATTCGGATAGCGCCCGGCTGCCGCGCCGAGATTCGGGAATCGGCTGCCTCCGCCGGGATTCAGGCAGCGGTACGCGTGCTCGCGGCGGGGCGCGACTCGACCGTTAGCTGGGCAAGGTCGGAAATGATTGGCGGCGCGGAGCAGTGGGTGCTGCTGCAGGCCCATCTGGACGGGAACGCCGGCCTGGAGTTGCATCAGCACGCCGTCGGGGCCGCGTTTCGCCGTCTCGATACCCATGTCACCCTGGCCGGTACGGGTTCCGCCTTCCGGTTCACGGGCGCGGGCGTTGTCGGCAACGGCGAGCACCTCGACGCTCAACTGGTCGTCGAACACATCGGCAGGAATACGCGAAGCCGCACACGACTGCATAACCTGGCTGCCGGCAAGTGCCGTTGTTCGTTCAACGGGCGCATCCACATTCATCCGGGCGCCACCGGCGCCGACGCCGACCTTTCCAACAGGAACCTGGCGCTCGATGGGGATGCGGAAATCAACACCAAGCCGGAACTCGAGATCTATACCGACGATGTCCGTTGTTCCCACGGGGCAACCGTCGGGCAACTCGACAATCAGGCGCTCTTCTTCATGAAGAGCCGCGGCCTGCCGGAACCCCTGGCGCGGCGACTGCTGTCTATTGGTTTCCTGGCCGAATGTGTCGACGGACCCTTGGCGGAACGGGTGACGGAACACTTCGCAGTGCGGCTCGAGAGCAGGCTCGCCAGCTTGCCCGGCGCCCGGTAGAACGACGGAGCGATGACGTGAACGGGCGACTTCAGCGACAGGCCGAGCACAGTGTGCCAGAGGGCGCCGGAGCCGACGGCGGCCTCGACATCCGCGACGATTTCCCCATTCTCCGCCGTACGGTGAACGGCGAGCCACTCGTCTATCTGGATAGTGCCGCCACGACGCAGAAACCGCGGCAGGTTCTCGACTGCATCCGAGACTACTACGAGTCGTACAACGCCAATGTCCACCGGGCCGCACACGCCCTGGCCGATGAAGCGACGGTCGCTTTCGAGGGCGCACGCGGAAAACTGGCGGCACTGGTCGGCGCAGCACACGACCGGGAGATCGTTTTCACCCGCGGCACCTCCGAAGCAATCAACCTGGTCGCCGCAGGCATGACCGGCCTCGTGGATGCCGGGAATGAAATCCTGATCACCGAGATGGAACATCACTCCAATATCGTTCCATGGCAGATGCTCTGCGAGCGCACCGGCGCGAAGCTCGTCGCTGTCGGGGTGACCCCGGCGGGCGAGATCGATCTCGACGACTTCCACGAAAGGCTCGGGCCGCGCACCCGCCTCGTCGCCGTGTCTCACGTCAGCAATGCCCTCGGCACGGTCAATCCCATCGCCGAATTGATCGATGCAGCGCGAGCGTACGGCGCCTGGACGCTCATCGATGGCGCCCAGGCCGTGGCCCACCTGCCTGTCGACGTGCAGCGACTCGGCTGCGACTTCTACGCGTTTTCCGGGCACAAGATGTTCGGCCCGACCGGCATCGGTGCGTTGTACGGCAGAACGGAGCGCCTCGATGAACTGCCGCCGTATCAGGGCGGTGGCGAGATGATCGAGCACGTCACCATTGAACGAACGATCTACAACCGGCTGCCCTACAAGTTCGAGGCGGGCACGCCAAACATCGCCGGCGCGGTGGGCCTCGGTGCGGCAGTGGACTATCTCTGCTCGTTACCTCGCGCCGAGTTGCTGGCCCGGGAACAAACGCTCGTCGACGCGACCGCGAGCCGCCTCGGGCAAATGCCGGGCGTGCGCCTCGTCGGCGAACCGGGCGAGCGGCTGAGCGTGGTCTCGTTCCTGGTGGATGGCGGCCATCCGCACGATTTCGGCACACTGCTCGACCAGCAGGGCATTGCCGTGCGCACGGGCCATCACTGCGCCATGCCGCTGATGGAACGCCTGGGCGTCCCGGGCACGATCCGGGCCTCGTTCAGCCTGTATAATTCGCAGTCCGATGTCGAACGCCTGATCGCCGGCATCGACAAAGCCATGGGCTTCGTCTGAAGCCCCGATCCTGAGGGATAAGTCATGAGCGTTGCGTCCTTCGACCCGACCGAGATCTCGATCACCGGTGCGGCCGCGGCCCATATCACCGACCAGGTCGCCCGCTCCGGCCGCCACCACCTGCGTCTGGGCGTCACGGAAAGCGGTTGCAACGGCTACATGTACGTACTGGACTACATCGACGCACCCGGGGACGGCGACCGCGCATTCCCCGTGACGGGCAGCGTTTCGGTCTACGTGAGCGAGGGCGACCTGCCCCTGGTGCAGGGGACGGAGGTCGATCTGGTTACCGAGGGGCTGAACTCGAGCCTGCGCTTCAAGAACCCCAACGCTTCCGGCCACTGCGGTTGCGGCGAGAGTTTTTCCATTCACGGCACAGGCTGACCGGTGGAACGGCAGATCGTCCCCATCCAACGCACGGTGGCTGCCCGGCTGGTTCCAACGGGCGACCCGGTCACCATTCCCGACGGCACATTCGTCACCCTGACCCAGTCCCTCGGCGGCACCTATACGGTGGTCTTCAACGGCAACATGGCCCGCATCGACGGCGCCGACGCCGACGCCCTCGGATTCGTACCCGAGGTGCTGGAGTTTCCGCAACCCGCAAACGGCAAGGTCGACCCCGACCAGGTCGAAACGGCGCTGGCCAGCGTGTTCGACCCGGAAATCCCCGTGAACATCCTCGACCTGGGCCTCGTCTACGAACGCACAATCAGCGACGACGGCGCCGTAACCGTCGTCATGACGCTGACGGCGCCCGGGTGCGGCATGGGCCCGGTGCTGGTCGACGACGTCAAGGCGCGGCTGGGCGCGGTGCCCAACGTCACGAGGGTCGAGGTGGAACTCGTCTTCGATCCACCCTGGTCGCGCGAGATGATGAGCGAGGAGGCGCAACTGGAACTGGGCATCTTCTGATGTTCGTCTGCTGATGTCCGCCGACGGCGCAAAGCTCGAAGAGATACGGGAATCGTTCGCCTTCTTCGATTCATGGGAAGACAAGTACCGGTTCGTCATCGACATCGGCAAGGCGCTGCCGGAACTCCCGGGGCGCTACCGAATTCCGGAGAATCTCGTGCGGGGCTGCCAGAGCCAGGTCTGGTTGCTTTCGGAACTTCGCGACGGCAGGTTGCAACTGCGCATCGACAGCGACGCCCATATCGTGCGCGGGCTGATCGCCATCGTCCTGGCGGCTTGCCAGAATCGTCCTCCGGCAGAAATCTGCGCCTTCGACATGGAGGCGCTGTTCGACGAACTCGACCTGCTCCGGCACCTGAGCCCGACCCGAGGTAACGGCCTGCGCGCCATGGTGGGCCGAATTCGTCGCGAGGCCGAGTTGGCGGCTGCTGTCACCCCGGCTGCCACCGCGGCCGGGGCCTGACATCTCCGGCCGGGGCGGAGCCCCACTGGCGTCCGGCCACAGGTGCTCGCGACCCTTGCATCCTGCATCGGCTTCATGGCGCTCGTCGCCTGGGTTTCCTATGTGAAGACCCGAGGCCAGGCCGGAACCCCCCAGGGTTATTTCCTGGCCGGCCGCGGATTGACCGGCACCTTCATCGCCGGCTCCCTGCTGCTCACCAACCTTTCCGCCGAGCAATTGATCGGCCTGAACGGCTCCGCCTACGCATTCAATCTCTCGAGCATGGCGTGGGAGGTCACGGCAGTATTTGCCATGGTGATCATGGCCACGGTACTGCTGCCGCGCTACCTGAAAGGCGGGTTCACCACCCTCCCCGAGTTTCTCGGCAGACGGTTCGACGACCGGGTGCGCCGCCTTTCCGTGTTGCTCTTCGTGCTTGGCTACGGGCTCGTCACGATTCCTTCCGTCCTGTATTCGGGATCCGTGGCGGTATTGCAGCTATTCGACGTGACGGGGCTTCTCGGCGTCGACGACGGCTCCGCGCTGCTCATCGTCATCTTTCTCATCGGCGCCGTCGGCGGGCTCTACGCGGTGGCGGGCGGCCTGCGGGCGGTGGCCATCTCCGACACCCTGAACGGCGCAGGTCTGCTCGTTATCGGCGTGCTGGTGCCGGTACTCGGCCTGATCGAGCTCGGCGACGGCAGCCTGGCCGCGGGCGTCGTGACGCTCACCAGCGAACACACCCACAAGCTCGACGGCATCGGTTCCGCGACCGACCCCACGCCGTTCGGCACCCTGTTTACCGGCATGATCCTCGCAAATCTCTTCTACTGGGGCACCAACCAGTACGTCATTCAGCGCACCCTCGGCGCCCGGAGCCTGGCGGAGGGCCAGAAAGGCGTGCTGCTTTCCGGGTTCTTCAAGATCCTGATCCCCTTTTTCATGATGGTGCCGGGCGTCATCGCCTTTCACCTGTACGGCGACGATCTCGGCTCCATGGACCAGGCTTATCCGCGCCTGGTCGCCGACGTGCTGCCGGCTGCGCTCGGCGGCTTCTTTCTGGCCGTGCTGCTCGGTGCGGTATTCAGTTCCTTCAACTCGCTGGTGAACAGCGCCGCCACCCTGGTGTGCATCGACATCATCGGACCGTTGCTCGAGAGAGAAGCCGGCGATGCCGAGACCATTCGATTGGCGCGCGCGGTCAGCATCGTCATCGCGCTGGTGTCGTTTGCGATTGCGCCGCTGCTCCAGTTCGCTCCGGAGGGCCTGTGGCAGGTGGTGCGCAAGTTCACGGGCTTTTACAACGTGCCGATCGTCGCGGTCGTGGTTGCCGCCTTCTGCATGCCCCGGGCGACCGCGGCCGGGGCGATCGCCGCCGTGCTCTTTCACCTGCCCGCATACGCCCTGGTGACGTTCGTCTGGGATACGGGCCTGCATTTCATCCACGTCTACGCGGTTCTCTTCGTCGCTGAACTCGGTATTGTCTGGTCGATCGGCCGGATAAGACCGGGAGGACGCCTCGCTCCTTCGGGCCACGAGCAACCCGCACCGGTGGACATGACGCCCTGGCGAGGTACCTGGCCGGCCTGCGTATTGCTGATCGCCGCAGTCGCCGCGACATACTGGCTGTTCTCCCCCTGGGGCCTGGCCGGTGGCTGAATGGCGAACGGATGCGGGCTAGACTTGACCGCCGCCGCCAAACCGGCTAAACGTTGGTGTTTGCTCTACCGACTCGGGATGGGATCATGAATCAGAAGCGCGATACGAAGGCATCGACCACGCCGGACAACCT
The DNA here is from genome assembly GCA_965221465.1 of Candidatus Azophilus sp. Taxonomy (GTDB): domain Bacteria; phylum Pseudomonadota; class Gammaproteobacteria; order Pseudomonadales; family Azotimanducaceae; genus Azophilus. The sequence continues at coordinate 1,185,068 of OZ244892.1, read as the reverse complement.
CCGCAACCGGCTGTTCGGTCAATCGGAACCGGAAGGCAGCAACCCGAACGCGGCCCGTCAACCGGCATCGGTGCCCGCCCCCGCACCGCGAGCCGCCGACGGTTCCGTTGCCACCATCGGCGCCACCATGAGCGTCAAGGGGGACATCGCCAGCAAGGAAGACGTCCTGGTGAAGGGGAAGGTCGAGGGCAGTGTCGTTCTCAACGACAACGACATGGTCATTGACGAATCCGGCCACCTCGAAGGCAACGTCACTGCCAGGCACGTCCTGATTCGAGGCGCCGTCAATGGTGAAATAGAGGGATTGGAAAAGGTCACCATCGCCGCTACCGGACGCGTGCAAGGGACCATTGCGGCGCCCCGTGTCGTGCTCGAGGACGGCGGCAAGTTCAAGGGCATGATCGACATGCCGTTGGAAGAGAAAGGCGCCGATTCGCAATCGCAGAAGCCGGCGGAACGGAATCCGGCAACTGCGAAACGGGAAGCGGCATCCGAATCGGCCGCGAAATCGTAAGCGGCCAACGGAGATTCCTGCACATTCCAAACGCCGCACCCGCAATGAAGCCCGGCTTCGATACCCGGTACGAGGCGACCGAGGTACTGCCGAAGGTATTCGGGGGTTTCGACCATGCGAAGCGCCTGAACATCCTCGATCTCGGGTCGGCGGTACCCGAGAGTTTTTCCTTCTATCATCGTTACTGGGCGCGCATCTGCATTGTCGACGCGATCAATGAGTGGACCTCGGGAATCGCCACCGACCTCTCCGACATCGTGCCCGACCGCGCCAGGGGCCTCTGCTTCGACATCTGCCTGCTCTGGGACAGCCTCAACTACCTGAGCACCGAGGCGATGAACGATTTCGCCCGGGACATCTCCGGGTACCTGCATGCGGGAACGCGGATTCACGCGATCGCGGCCTATACCCCGGCCTGGGCATTCGATGCGTTTCGCTACGGCATCGACGACCACGACCGAATCGTGATCAAGCCGCAAGCACGCACCGTTCCGCACCCGCACTCACAATCCGATATCGAAAGGGCTCTGCCCGGATATCGAATTCAGCACACGGTGCTGCGGCCCGGCAACCGCCTGGAACTGCTGCTGGCCCGCACGCGGGGTTGACCCGCATTCACCAGCAACTTTCTGCAGCGGCCAGCAGCCGCCCCCCGATGTGCGCACGGGCTCGGTTCACACTGACCGGCGCCACGGTTACGGTCGAGCGCCGCGCACCGGTACAAATTTCAGCGCAAGCGGTGTCGTCCTCGGCAAAACAGGCGTATCAATCCCCGAACAAACCAGCGTAGTCCTCGCGCAAACGGTTTTTCTGCACCTTCCCCATGGCATTGCGGGGCAGTTCCGAAACGTTGACGACACGCTTGGGCTGCTTGAACCGCGCCAGCCGATTGTCGAGCGCCTCTCGGAGCCCCTCACTTGCGATGGGTTGCCCTGCCGGCACCAGGATGGCCACCACACCCTCGCCGAAATCGGGGTGCGGTACGCCGATCACCGCCGACTCGACCACTCCTTCCAGCGCATCGATCTCCGTTTCCACCTCCTTGGGGTAGACGTTGTATCCCCCGGAGACAATCAGGTCCCGGCCCCGCCCGACGATGGCGACCCGGCCCTCCTCATCCATCGTTCCGAGGTCGCCGGTAATGAAGAACCCGTCCGCACGGAATTCCGCCGCCGTCTTTTCCGGCTGCTGCCAATAGCCGCTGAAGACATTATCGCCGCGGACTTCGATGGTCCCCACATTGCCGCGGGGCGCCTCCCTGCCCGTCTCGTCGACGACTCGCACCGCGACGCCGGGCAGCGCGTATCCGACGGTTCCCGGTACCCGCGCACCGTCAAGGGGATTCGACGTGATGACGATGGTTTCGGACATTCCGTAGCGCTCGAGAATCCGCTGCCCCGTCCCCGCCTCCCAGGCGTGGAACGTCTGTGGCGTGAGCGGCGCCGACCCGGAAACGAACAACCGCACGCCATCGCAAAGGCGAGCGTCGAAGTCCGGGTGGTTCAGAAGCCGGGTGTAGAAGGTCGGCACACCCATCATCACCGTCGCTTCGGGAAGGCACGACATGACTTGCCCGGCGTCGAAGTGCGGCAACAACATCACCGGCGTCCCTCCGAACAGGGCACAGTGCAAGGCGATGAAGAGCCCGTGAACGTGAAAGAGCGGCAGGGCATGCAGCAGCACATCGTCGTCGCGCCAGCCCCAGCAGGCCCGGAGCGCGTGGGCGTTGCAGGACAGGTTGGCGTGGGTGAGCATGGCGCCCTTGGCACGCCCGGTGGTACCGGACGTGTAGGCTAACGCCGCCGTGTCGCCGGCATCCCGGGCAACGACCGATTCGAACGGCTCGGCATCGGCAATCGCCTCGGCCAGCGTGCCGTCGCCCGCCGTTCCAAGCGTCAATATCTCCGCGGAACCCGCATTGGCAGTATTCTCAGCGCCGGGTTCCGCCGTCTGCGGGTTCTCGGCGCCGGGACGCGCGACAAACAGGCGCGGTTCCGCATCACCGAGAAAGTAGCTCACCTCGGCGCCCGTATAGGCGGTGTTCAGGGGCACGTATATTCCGCCCACCTGCAGCGTCGCCAGATACAGCGCCACCGCTTCCGGGCTCTTTTCGACTTGAGCCAGCACGCGCTCACCCGGCTCGATGCCGCAGCGGAGGAGCACTGCCGCCATGCGCCCGGCCGTTTGCAGCAGGTCCCCGTACGACCAGGTGGTGCGGCCGGGAACGCGCAGGCAGTCCCTTTCCGTGGCAGCCGCAATCACCGCCCTCAGTTCCTCGAAGAGGTTCCCACTCACGGATGGGTGCGGTTAACGCGTGAGGTCATTGATGAAGCGGCGGTAGGCGTCGGATTCCGGGGCGAGTTCAGCCGCTCGCTCGGCATCGGCGCGCGCAGCTTCGGTGTCGCCGAGCGTCTTGAACATCAGCGCCCTGTTGTAGTGGGCGATGGGCAAGGTGGCATCGGCGATGGCAATGGCATTGTCCAGGTCCTGAAGCGCATCCTCGTAACGCTTGATCGCCACCAGCGTATTGGAACGATTGATGTAGATGCTGGCCCGTTCCGGCGACAGCTTGTGCGCCCGGTTGTGGTCCTTCAGGGCCGCGGCGTAGTCTCCCGAGCGCGCCAGCAGGATGGCCCGGTTCGAGTAGGTGGCGGCCAGGTCGTCCGGCACCAGCATCTGGTGTTCGATGGCCATGGTGCAGCTGTCGATATCGCTCGCGCTGGGGTCGCCGCCGTTGCGCGTGGCGACAAAACAGTCCTGGGCCGGAGACCGGTTGAGCAGCAAGGTCTCGGAACCGAGCGCCGGAAACGACGCCAGCAGCAGCAGGAAAGCCGGAACGAGTTTCATAACATGCATTTACACTTGTGAACGCCCGGATTCAAGCTCCGGGCACTGCTTTCGGCAACCACGGAATCGCTCCGTTGTCGTCATTGGTGCAGTTTCGGCATGGCAGCGCCGATAGCGCCTCTATGGAAGTGGCGAGGCGGGGCGCCTACCAATGATGGAGTTGGCAAGAGGATCGCGGTCGTGAGCATTTGAAAGGTTGATTTGCAGTGCATGCAAGAATCTCTTCAAGTCGTTTGCTTCCATGAGTCTCCTCGAGGAGGTTCGACTCTGAAGTGATATGTGATCACAAATCGGCTAAAGTGTGTACTGCGATCAGAAGGAATAATGGCCTCCATTTCATTCTTGAAACCTGGTGATAAACAACCAGATGAGCAGTCAATGCTTCACCCGTGGGTTACTTGACATTCGCCGGTATGCAATCTACCTCCCGATTCTACTCTGGGCGTCGGGCTTCTCTTACGCCGAAGATGTGCAAGGGAGCGATGATCCCCGGTTAGTCCTCGACAGCTACCTCGAGGGATTGGCAAGAGGGCAGATTGAAGTCCATCAGACACCAGGCATTGCAGTCTCTCTTGTATCGTTAGCGGACGGCACGACGAATCGCGCGTATGGCTACACTGATCTGGTTCAGCCGCAGGTGTTGAGTGCAGATTCGTCGGTATTTCCTATTGCGTCGATTTCAAAGGTATTCGTTGCCATTGCGCTGTTGCGTGCTCGAGACATGGGCATTCTCAACCTCGAGAACGAAGCAAATGCCCATTTGGACTTCGAATTGCCCACGTTTGAGAGCAGCAGAGCAATAAGGCTCGTTGACATTGCTCGACATGAAGCTGGCTTTGAAGAGCGCTGGTTGGCAACAGGAGCCGGTTTGTCGCCCGACCCCAGGCCGTGGGGAGAAATCCTGGCAGCAACTCATCCAGAATTGATCGCGCCGCCAGGCGCGTATGCCAGCTACTCCAACTATGGCATCGCTCTTTTGGGTTACATCATTGAAAGAGCTAGCGGACAACCCTATCAGGTTTTCTTGCGTGAACAGGTGATCGAGCCCTTGGGAATGTATAGCACGTACATCCAGGACGTTGATGACCCTGATGGTTTAAACGTGGCGAAGGGTGGCGTCGTCAGCAGTGGGGTGGCTGGCTCGGGTGAAAAGACCTTTAATCACCGCACGTATCCCGCAGGACGAGTGCTTTCGTCGCTGCCGGATATGTCACGATTGATGTATATGCTGATGAACGACGGCGTAGGCGAAAATGGGGTGCGGATTTTATCCTCAAACGCGATGAACAGTCTCTATGACATCAAATCAGCTCATGCGGCTATGCCAGGGATTGGGATCGTGGTTGCCGAAAAAGACGTGGGTAAAAAGCGATTTGTCGGGCATGGTGGCGATGGCGGAACGCACCACACAGACATGATCCTTTCTTTGGAAGACGGGGTGGGTGTTTTTGTGGTGTTCTTGTCGGCCCCCGGCCCGCAAGCCAGAGATTTCTTCACGAGGGCTTTGGTCAGTCATCTCTTTCCAGATAGCAGATTCGAACCGCTACCACTACCGGATCAATCCGCTGCAAAAAACCTTTCAGAGTATACCGGTGACTTTCGAATTTATCGTTGGGCCTTCACGAGCATAGAACGACTGTTACAGTTGGTTTCGGAGTTCAGCGTGCTGGATTCAGGTCGTGGCACGCTTATTGTCAGAGGGGCCTTGAGCGGCGGTGAATATGTGCCGACGCAGGACACTAACGTCTGGCAAAACCGTCTGACCGGCGAGTTGATCGGTTATTCGACGGGTTGGAATGGCGATCTAATGCTCAATCTGGGCACTTTTCCCTTCGTAACAGCGTATCGCTTGGGATGGCTCGATAAGCAAGCAACAAATCGGAGTGCGTTTACGCTATTCACTGCAGGCATGGGTGGTCTGGGTGTATTGCTCCTAGGTCTTGCTATTGCCGCTTTTCGAGGTGACGCGAGGATGCCGTTTGCCAGTCATCTGCTGTTAGGCCTGTGTGCGCTGGTCTGTGCCGGATTTACATACTTTGGCGTGGCCTTTGCCTCGAGCTTGAGTGAGCCTGAACTACAAAAAGAGATCCCTGCAGTCGCAAACTGGCTGCTGGCACTCCCGATTTTTGCCTTGGCCATAGCACTGTCTTACATGGTCACAGTCATAACCGGTAAAAGTCGCCCCTCCGGGATGGTGAGCCCGTTGGTACACATGGTAACGATGGCGTTGTTCGTCTCATTCCTGATTTATCTCAACCATTGGCACGCATTAGGGTGGCATTACCCCTAGCTTGCTATAGAGGAAAGATCACGTTAAGCCGGGCGAGTCCGATACAGACCGCGATTCCGGCGAGGATGACGATGAACCTGTGTATGGCTTCGGGTTTGATCAGTGCGCCGAGGCCTGAACTACTGACACCACGGCAAAGCGTGGCAAGGTTCAAAGCAGTCAGGGCCGCGGTACTTGACGGTTACTCTCACCCACCCTTCTTCAGGGTGCAGAAAAGCGTCGCTCAGGCACCCCAGACTGTCACCGCGCGGCCGTCATGGGTCTCCTCGCGCCGGAATATCCGCTCCTCCCAGGATTTGCCCGAGTCGCGGTCGAATACCACCAGGTGACCGGACTGCGCAGCGCAGCGGTCCATGTAGTCCAGGGTCTGCGCCACGCCCTCGCAGAGGGTCGCATCGAGACTCGAGCGCAGCAACTTGCACTCGATCACATGGCGACGGGGCGGGGCTGCCGCTTCGCCGCCGGTCGAGGTCACTGTAGCGGTCTTCCCGACCGGCCAGACAATGAGCAAGTCCGTGCGCCGACTTCCGAGCGCGTACTCGCGTTCGATGCGCCCCCCGCCGTTCACGATGCGCTGCAAGAAAGCCTGCAACAGGAGTTGCGCCGCCGCTTCCCGGTATTCGAACCGCCTGAGCGCGTGCTCGGAATGCTCGCGGAAGAACCGCTGAAATGCCGCCATCAACCGCTCCACGTCCAGATCCCCGTCCTCGCGCACGTACCAGGCGGTTTCCTGTACCAGGCCCTCCTGCACCGCTAACGTGAGTTCGCGCGGGATCACCTCCGCGTAGATCGGGTTCGCAACGCGCACCGGCTTGTCGTGAGCGATCAAGCCCAGATCGCGCACGTATTCGAGGTCGCGAAGCTTGAATTCCTGTTCATCCCCCCCGGCCAGCAACGGCTCGACCACGCGTCGCACGCGCGGCTCTTCGAGCTTGTCTGCCAACTGATCCAGGTGGGTCTGACGGCCCAGGATCAATTCCTCCTGCGCTTCCAGGATCGCCTCCTCGGTGATGGTCAGCGAGCGGTCCCGGGCGGCCTTGTTCCGATCGCAGGCCTGGTAGGCCAGCGCGTTGACGAGCCACGGCTGGCCCTGCGTTTGCCGCCACACTGCCGATAGTGCGTCTTCCGTGAACGCCTGCCCCGTCTCGGCCGTGTGCTGTCCGAGCAGCGAGTACACATCGGCTTCGACGAAGTCGCCCAATCGCAGCGACTCCGCCTTGACGTTGAAGGCGCTGCCGCCGGTTACGATCTCCTGCGTGGAACCGGACCTGATGCGGTAGTCGCGCACGTCACGCACCCCACAAAGAATCACGCTTTGCGGAAAGGCGGCCGGACGCTCGTGGTAGCCGGCCCGCAGTTGCCGCAGCACCGAGATCAGCGTATCGCCCACCAGCGAGTCGATCTCGTCGATCAGCAACACCAGGGGCTTTGGGTCTGCCATCGACCAACGTCCCAGCAGTTCGTGGAGTGCGCCGTCGGGCCCCGCCAGGTCGAGGGCGCCGTCCACCAGGTCGACCAGAGCGCCATCCGTAAAGGTCGTCATGGCATTGCGCCGCAACTGGTTGACAATGGCGCGCATGCCACGCTCCACATCGTCGCGGGACGTTTGCGCAACCTCGACATTGGCGTACACGCACCGGTATTCGCCGGAATCGTTCAAAAGATCCCGCAATGCCAACAGCGCGGTGGTCTTGCCGGTTTGCCGCGGCGCGTGCAACACGAAATAGCGCCGGGTGTCTATGAGCCGCAGCACGTCGCCCGAATCGATGCGCTTTAGCGGCGGAACGCAGTAATGATCCGCCGGCACCACCGGGCCGGTCGTGTTGAAGAAGCGCTCCATCGTCCTCATCGTTGCAGCAGGCGCGTCAGGCCCGCGTCCATGGCGTTACGGCGATGATAGCGCCTTTTTCGGAAGCTACGAGGAAACGGTGCGAGAGCCTTGGCGTCAAGTTCGACCGGCAGGGCGATTCGCAGACACCCTGATTGGCCCGGCACGTTACTTTGTGTGATTCCTCAAACCCAATCGTTCAGCCGTCGCCCCTGCACAGGACATCCGAAAACTCCTCCCAAGCCACCAGTTCCATGCCTTCCACATCGCGATCCATGCGGTCCATACACACCAAACTTCATGCGCACCAATGTAGGCGGTGGCTGGTGATGCCTACCTCCCTGCGAGCCCCGCCAAGCCGCACCAATCGGGCGTCAGCGAGGGACTGAGAAGAGCGCTACTGAATGATGATTGGAGATCTGTTTGAAGTTGGTTCGCTTTCTCCGCGAAGGTAATGAAGCACCTTCCGGTAGTTGTGATCACTGGCGAAGGATGCACGCCACGGTGCGTATGGAAGTGTGGAAACCTTGATCCAGCCGCTTGGCGACATCAGATCGGTGCGCAGTGAGGGACGGAACCAAGCGCCGGAAGCGGCTGGTTCTCCTTGCGGATGAATGTTCCAGCCATAGACCAATCGATCGCGCGCCCAATGCACCGGAGCCTGCACCCACTCTTCGTCTACTGGCCAATCGAGCCGATACTTCTCGTCCCTATAGATGGGCGTGTCAACCGGAGACGCCTTGTCTAAAAACGGCGCGATCAAGGCGCCGAAATACGGATAATCGCCGTAGCCGCAAGTCTCCGACATACAGTCGCTGCTGCCATCGTCTTCGTGAAGCAGTCCCGCCGTGTGGCCGAACTCATGGGCAACGACAAAGTTGCTCGGCAAACATCCGTCGGGTCCAGACGTTTCCACGCAAACCACCACGGCGTAGGGCTGGTTGAGAAACGCCATCCCACCGAGGCGGGAGCCGTTCTCCCTCCTACAGTTGCCGCCGCCGTTCGGGCCGCCCATCATTCCAATGACGGTCGTGTGCATGGGCGCGGGTATTTCCTCGCGGAGCTGGCTCAACAGCGCATCGCTCGAATCCTCGCAATTCTTCGGGGAAACGAGGGGATCTGCAATCTTGATATCGAGGTTACCGAACGGCCAGACCCGCAAACCTCGCCGGACCTCCTGCTCGGTAAACTTCCCCACCTCAACCTCGCGATTGGGCGTTTGTATGGGCACCAGAAGAACCGTCCAATCGGGCACTTGGGTGGTTCCAAGGCTGTAGTCGGCAAGCGCTATCTCGATGGCGTTATCGTCAGACTGGCCAGGCGTCGCACTCTCCGGGGGCTGCGCCCCGGGCCATCGAAGCCAACCTTTACCCCACGGTGTCATCGATGCGGATCCGGTATTGTCGGTTGTAACAACAATTGACTCTGGAGGGGTCGGAAAGGTTCTTGCAAACATGCCGAGCATCGATCCCGTTTCAAGGTCGGCTTGCACACGGTCGGCAAGCTCCGCAACCTCACCGTTGATTCGCACTTCCGTGTCGTTCCAGTCGTGGAACAGCGTTGCAGCAACCACCGTCGTCTCCTTGTTGAGCACAAGCGGTACGCGCCACGGCATTCCATGGCGGTTTTCCGTCAACGGCACCTTCGGATCCCTGCCACCTTGTGGAAACGTGTCAACCAGTGCGCCCTGAAACACATGCACATCGGCAACCTCTGGAGCTGGTGCCTCGTATCCCTGTTGCTTGGTCGAACAGGTCACCGTGACGGGAGCGCTGTCTACCCTGGGCCCCCAATGCCAATTGCTGTAGGTTTTGATCTCCAATCTGAAACTGCTATTGGACGGCAGGTCGGAGAACAGCAGGTGATTTGTTTCGGCAGCGTCCCATCCATCAGCCACCCAAACGCTGGACCTGCGTTCAACCCCGCCGCCGCTCAACTGATATCGATAACCGCCTGGCGCCGGGAAACCTGACTGAAACCTCGGATATTTCCACATCACTACAAAGGTGTCGTCAGTCTCGCCATAGCACCCGACATCGACCGGGGGAAGCGAAGCGAAGGGCACGACTTCCACGGAAAACGAGTGAGAGCGGGCGGTGCCGTCTTCGTCCGTAACGGTGAGATAGACTCTTCCCTTGCCGAGTTTGGCGGTGGAGCGGAGATACAACGTATGCCAAGAGAAAGTCTCGACCGTGCCCGGGAAATCCCAGGTCACCTCAATGCTCTCGTAGTTGGAAATGTGTTGGCTGACCTTGATGGTCAACTCCGTAGGTTGCGTACCGTTTGCCCCAGCCATGCGGTAATCGGGAAAAGGGTACTCCAGTTTCGGCTGCGCATTTGCCGACAGGGCGCAACACAGGGCAACGAGGGCGATCAATGGCAGTGCAATTGGTCTCATGTGCAGTTCACCTTGGAGGCTCTGCAAGGCACCATATCATATGTGGGGCGAGTGGCAGTCAGTCCTCGTGTCTGCGCTGGCAACTCTTTTGCCGCGGGGTCGGGGGTCAGGGCGGCGGGAGCACCTCGGGCTTCAGTCCGTCGACGTCTGACCGGCGCCGGCCACCGGGTCTGCCTGGTTGGCAGCGTCCGCCAGGTACGGCACGATGATGAATTGCAGGATGCCGCGGCCGTATTCGCCGTACCAGACTTCGGGGTCCTGGGCGGCGACCGGCATCTGTCCGTCCTTGGGGATCAACCGGGCGCTGCGCAGCATGGAGAGGGCCAGGTCGAGCCTCTGCTCGTCGCCGAAGTGTTGAGCGGCGAGGCTCCAGCAGTGCATTTCTTCGCGGATATCGCCGGCGGCGAGCACGCAATCCAGGTTCGATCGCGTTTCCTCGATCAACTCCAGCAGCCGGTAGTGCTGGTATCCCCTGGACATGAACAACCGGCTTCGGCGACGCGGCGCCGCCTCGGTGCCCAGTTGGTTCAGCGCCTTCATTTCGTTCAGCACATGCGCCCGCTTTTCCGACGATTGGGAGGGCACCACGGATGCCAGCAGATTCAGGCGCCTCAGCAGGTCTTTCGCGATGGCGGTGCGGTGCCGCGGCTGCTGCCAGTCGAACGCCTTGGGGTGGATCAGTTCCCAGGCATCGATCGGCGCGGCCGCGGACATGGCGGGCGCCGTTGCGCCCAGGAAACCCGCAATCAGCAGAGCACCCCAGCGCATTGCCTCAGCCTGCCGGGTTCGGCGATGCGGACGAGCCGCTCTTGTCCACCACGCGCTCTCCTCTCCCGACCTGCAACCGGTCGTGCAGATTGTTCTTCTTGAGGCTGGTGAGCGGATCCACCTCGACCATTTCGAACGAAAGGCCGAGGCCGCGCTCGTCGAAGATCGGCTGCATGTGGTTCGAGAGCACCTCGAACAGCGCCGCCGCCGCCGCTCGTCGGGTCTCGGCGTCGCGGCCGTGCCCGATGCGCGCGGTGAGGTGTACGAAACCGTTCCCCGGCGCGCCGTCGGCAACCAGATAACGGTCCCGGCGTTCTCCGCGCACACGGATGCCGCCCAGCGGAAAGACGCCGGTGGCGACGGCCCGGTCGCGCAGCTTCGTCATCAGGCCGTCCAGGTCCATCTGAGCTTCGAGGTTGGAGGAGTATTCGACGATCAGATGAGGCATGATGCGCCGCTGCCGGAATGGAGTGGAAAGTATAGCCGCAATCCGAGCGGCGGAGAGCAGCGTGAAGTACCTCACCTACGAATGCGGCGGACAGGTTCGCTACGGCGCGGTCGTGGGCGGCAACATCGTCGAACTGAGTTCGCATCTGCCGGAGTTCCCGAGTCTCGAGGCGATATTGACAGCGGGCGTCCTGGATCGCGCCCTGAGCCTGGCCGAGTCGGCACCTGCAGATCGGGCCATGGACGAGATTCGCTTCCTGCCGCCGATTCCAAAACCGGGCAAGATCGTCTGCATTGGCGTCAACTACGCCAACCGCAACGACGAATATCGGGACAATGCCCCTACACCCGCCTGGCCGAGTGTCTTCATGCGCACACCCGAGTCGGTGACCGGACACCTCGAGCCCCTGCAGCGCCCGCCGGAGTCCGAGCAGCTCGACTACGAGGGGGAAATCGTGCTCGTGATCGGCAGGCGGGGCCGCCGCATACCCGAATCCCGAGCCCGGGCGCACATTGCCGGGCTCACCCTGATGAACGAGGGCACCTTGCGGGACTGGGTCCGTCACGGGCGATTCAACGTGACCCAGGGCAAGAATTTCGAGCGCTCCGGTTCGGCGGGCCCCTGGATGGTGTCGAGCGACGAGTTCGAGCACTTCGACGACCTGCGCCTGATCACCCGCGTCAACGGCGAAGTGCGGCAGAGCGGCTCCACCGCAGACCTGCTTTTCCCGTTCGAGCGGCTGGTCAATTACCTGTCGACCTTCATGCCGCTGAACCCCGGCGACCTGATTTCCACCGGTACACCTCCCGGCGCCGGAGCGCGCTTCGATCCGCCGAAATATCTCCGCCCGGGGGACATCGTCGAGGTGGAAGTGCCGGAAATCGGCGTACTGCGCAACGGCGTCGAGGACGAGACACCTGCAGTCTGAGCCACTCGGGATAGCGCGGCCCTGTTTTCCACGTGCGGGTTTCGAACCCGGGGCGCTGTTCAGATACGCATCCTGCCGACCGTACAGCCTACTGCGAAGATCGGGATGGGCGCGTAGTAGCGCACCTCGCCGGTGCAGCCTTCGGCAGCGCCAGCAACGGCGATGAAGGTGCGGATCTCGAAGCCGCCCTGCCCGCCGTCCCTCCAGGTGTCCGCATCGGAATAATTGGTGAGGGCCTCGCGGTCGTTCGCCGTCCAGCGATCCAGAAACTGCCGGTCCCAGTCTTCGTTGATCTTCCCGGAATCCGGCGTTGCCGGCCAATGGGAGATGCCGCCGGTACCCACCAGCGCGATACGCTCATCGACCGCATCGCAGGCTTGCCGCAAAGCGCGGCCGAACTCGTAGGCCCGTGCCGGCGGCGTCAGGGGTGGACCCTGGCAATTGATGTTGGCCGGAATCACCGGCAGATCGTAATCCGGCGTCAGGAAATGCAGGGGAACCATGATGCCGTGGTCGAACTTCCATTCCTGGGCATAGGCGAGATCGATGCGCGCCATCATGCCCTCGATCAGCCGTCGCGAGAGCGCTGCGTTGCCGGGCACCCGCTGCGCTTCGATGCCGAGCCACTCGGGGTCTTCGATGGGCCCGTCATAGTAGTCGGCCATGCCCATGCAGTAGGCCGGCATGTTGTCCATGAAGAAGTTGGCGAAGTGTTCCGCCGCAACCACGATCAGGGCATCGGGCCGTTGCGCGCGAATCTCGTCGCCCATGCGGCGGAAGTGCTCGTAGAAAGCGTCCCTGAGCGCCGGGTCCGCCCGCCCGGAGCGGCCGGTGATGCCCGGTGCGTGGCTGCAGATTCCCGCGTACACCAGAGCCATCTACATTGCCTCCGGCCCTGACCCGCATCCTTCACCAGCTTCCTGCTGCAAACGCCGATGCACTCGCGACGAAAGTTGGTGACGGACGCAGGCTGATACCGCACGAATTCTCGTCGCGACGGCGCGGAACCGTTCCTTCGCTTCGACGCCGGGAACCGGTATGCGGTACGCGTATACGGCTCGCCGAATGGCGCGCCAGCCGGACGCAACCGCTACGATGGGCACAAGCGCAAAGCTCGAAGGCGCGATTCGGCGAGCCGTAATCGCACACTGCACATCGGCTATCCCCCAGCGATTGTCACCTGTTCCCTGCACCTCCCCGTACATCAGACCGCACCCTTGCCGTCGGTGGTGACGTACAGCCCCGCGCGAACGGGCCCGTGCGCCTCGAGCCCGTCGCGCATGGCCTGGATGTAGCGGTCCCATTCGAAGCCCCGGAGTGCTGCGTAGTGCATGAGTATCTGGCCGTTGACGCCCATGACGTAGAGCAGGCCGATGTCCGGCGTACGCAAGGCGGCCTTTTCTTCGGCGGTCAGGTCGAAGTCGCTCAAGAGCCCCTCGAAATCCGCATCGAACCGGGCCCGCGTGTGCACGTCGCGATTCAACTGGTAAAGGAGTTTCTGAACGTAGTACAGGCTCACCGGCCGAGACTCGGAACCTCGTGGGTATCGTAGGCAATGCAGACGTTTTTCGTTTCCATGTAGAAATCGAAGCTGTAGTCGCCACCGTCGCGACCGATGCCGCTTGCCTTCATGCCACCGAACGGCGTCGGCAGGTGCCGGTTGTTCTCCGAGTTCACCCAGATCATTCCGGCTTCCAGGTCTCGGGCAAGGCGATGGGCACGGCCGGCATCGCGGGTCCAGGCATAGGCAGCCAGGCCGTAGGCGACATCGTTGGCAATCTCCAGCGCCTTCGCCTCGTCGCGGAACGGGATGGCGGTCAGCACCGGGCCGAAAATCTCCTCCCGGGCGATGCGCATGCTGCCATTGGCGCCGGTGAAGAGTGTCGGTTGCACGAAATTTCCGTCGGCCAACTCGTCCGGGCGGCTGCCGCCGGCGGCTATCGTTGCCCCTTCGGCACGGGCCACGTCGAAATAGTCGAGCACCTTTTCCAGATGACGCGGGTGAATCAGGGGACCGATCTCGGTAGCCGGGTCCAGCGGATGCCCGACATTCAGACGGCGCGCACGCTCCGCAAGGCGCTCGGTGAACGTATCGTGGATCGCCTGATGCACGAGCAGCCGGCTCGACGAGGTGCAGCGTTCGCCGTTCAGGCTGTAGATCATGAACGTCGCGGCGTCGAGGGCACGGTCGAGGTCGGCATCGTCGAAGACGATCACGGGGTTCTTGCCGCCGAGTTCGAAGTGGACCCGCTTCAGGGTCATTGCCCCCTGCTGCATGATCAGGCTGCCGGTGTGCGATTCGCCGACGAAGGCGATGGCCTTGATGTCCGGGTGTTCGGTCAGGGCCTTGCCCGCCTCCTCGCCGATTCCCTGCACGGAATTGAACACACCTGCCGGCAAACCCGCCTCGTGACAGATTTCCACCAGCAGCCGGGCGGTCAGCGGACTCCACTCCGCCGGTTTGTGCACCACGGTGCATCCCGAGGCGAGTGCCGGGGCGATCTTCCACGTAGACAACATGAACGGCGTATTCCACGGCGTGATGACGCCGACCGGCCCGATCGGCTGACGCAGCGTGTAATTGAGATGCTCTTCTGCTGGCAGCGAGAGGCCGTTGGCGGCTTCCGGCGCCCGGTCGGCGAAGAAGCGGAAGTTTTCGGCGCCGCGAACGGCAGCCTTGCTCATGAAGCGGAGCGGCTGGCCCGTATCGACGGATTCGACGAGCGCGATCTCCTCGGCCCGCGCCTCGATGGCGTCGGCGATGGCGTGCAACAGGGCACGGCGGCGCGGACCCGGGAGCGCGCGCCAGCCCGGAAACGCATCGCGTGCCGAACGGACGGCCCGATCGATGTCCTCGCCGTTTCCGCAGGAGACGAGGTTGATTGCAGCGTTGTCGATGGGCGAGCTGTTTGCGAATTGGTTGCCGGAGACGCCGGCGACATCGGCGCCATCGATGAAATGCCCCAGAGCACCGTTGCGGAAACGATCCAGATATGCCGCGGCTCGGGCCGTGTTGGACTCGTACGCACTGCTCATTCGATTTCGTCCATTCGTTGCACGGGGACTGCCAACAGCAGGTCTGCATTGGCGCCCCGGGAAGGATTCGAACCTTCAACCCGCTCCTTAGGAGGGAGCCGCGCTATCCTGTTGTGCCACCGGGGCGAGGGGATCGACACGCGATCGGAGTAGCGACTGATTTCGGCCGCGGATTGTATCAGGACCCCTCCCGCTCGACGAACGTCTCGATGGCCGCCCAGAGTTCCGGCGTTTCCAGCGCGATATTGTGCGGTCCGACGAATTCGACCACTTCGGGATCGTTTGGAAGAAGCTCGAGGAAAGCGCGGGACTCGCGGTCCGGAACCACGCGGTCGCGCCGGGCATGTAGAACGAGCACGCGCTCCGGCAGTGCATCGAGGGCGAGGGTCGCATCGATGTCCTGCTTCAGCAACCAGCCGACGGGAGCGAAGGGGTAGCGTCGCCGGGCGATCGATTCGATGCTGCGATACGGGCTCATGAGGATGACCCCGTCCACATCCGAGGAGCGCGTGGCAAGCGCCGCTATACCGCTGCCAAGGCTGCGTCCGAACAGGATCACGGGCCGGTCGCTGCCGAGCCTTCCGCGCATCTCGCCGACGACGGCGGCCGCATCGTCGATCAGGCCGGCGGCCGTGGGCTTGCCGTCGCTCGTCCCGTAACCGCGATAGTTCACCAGAACCGTCACGGCATCGAGCCGCGCGAACAGGCCGCCGAGTTCAGAGACCTCTTCCGCGTTGCCGCCGAAATAGAATACGAGCGGACCCTCCGATGCCCGGTTGACGACCCACCCGCGCAGCGTGACGTCGCCCCGTTGCACCGCCAGGGGCTCCAGGTGAGAGCCGGCCGGTTCCCGCTGCAGCGGCTGGGGAAAGAACAGCATGTGGTCCTGCAGCAGGTAGAGCAGCAGACAAACGCCGAAATAGACGGCGCCCAACACGATCAGGATGCGAATCACCATGTCGAAATCGACACCCATGTCAGCGGTGGCCTGTCAATCGGACACCGCCTGTTGCGATTCTCCTGGCCTGCGGGAAATCCGGGCCGGGACGCGCTTCGTTCTCACTCGACAATTCGATCCGCACGCAAACGTCCGCTTTTCTACCAGGGATGGATCTCCCCGTCCCATTTGTAGAACTTGCCGGAGTCTGCCTTGGTCAACCCGGCGATCACCGAGCGGATGCCCGACGCGCTTTCCTCCGGCGTGATCGCCGCATTGGGCCCGCCCATGTCGGTCTGGACCCAGCCAGGATGAATCAGTGCGACAGTGATGGGCTCGTCCTTCCAGTCGATGGCCAGCGCCTGGGCGACCTTGCAAAGCCCCGCCTTGGTCGAGGAGTAGATGTACATGCCGCCCATGGGCCAGGTGGATGCCGCAAGCTGGCTGGTCACATTCATGAGCTTGCCGTCTCCGGATTCCGCCAGGTGCGCCTTGAATGCCCGGGCGACCAGCAGCGGACCGATGGTGTTGACGTCCAGCGTGCGATGCCATTCCTCGATGTCGAGGTCGACGACGGATTGCCGCATGCCGCCTGCCGCACCGGCATTGTTGATCAGCACGTCGATGGTGCCATCGCCGATGGCTGCCGCAGCCGCGGCAATGGATTCCGGGCTGCCCGTATCCATCTGCTGGACGGTGACGCTTGCACGAATGTCGTCGATGCCCGGTGCCGCGTCCGGGTCGCGCACACAGGCGATGACATCGTCTCCGGCTGCCGCGTATTGCCGGGCCAGTTCCGCGCCGATGCCCCGGCTTGCCCCGGTGATCAATACTCTGCTCATGAAATGGTTCTCCTGGTTGCGGGTCCGGTGCAATCCGATTGCTGTCAGGACTCGGGCCGAAATCGGTGTGGGACAAGTTCAGCGCCCCGCGGCTCGAAGGTTACCCGAACCGCCCTTCCGATTTCGAGGCTCTCCAAGTCTCGATGTTTGTCTGGATCCAGACTTCATGATGCCATAACGGATTCAACCGTCACGTTTTGACATCAACCATGCGAACGACCCTGACCATCGATGACGACATTGCCAGACTAATCCGAATAGCCGTCGCGAAATCGGGGACGTCGTTCAAATCCGTCGTCAACGATGCGCTACGTGCCGGCATGGCAATCGACCGAGTTGCCGAAGCAGCAAAGCCGTACGTTCTGACGCCTGTTTCAATGGGCGATGTAGTCGGCCCCTGCAATCTCGACAAGGCTCTGCAACTGGCCGATAGCCTGGAAGACAAGGAGTTGGAACGAGGTGTGGCGGTCAATCGTCAGTAAGGTGCAAAGCGACCTCTTCGCCAGTGCTGCAGTCGGCAATGTCGCCTATGCGCACCGGTTTGATCGGTACACGAGGCGCGAACAACGAGAACTCGTCCACCGGGGCACCGGTGTGACGTTCGAGCAGTGCCGCAGCGACCGGTGCGCAGTAACGGCCCTGGCACGGTCCCATGCCCAGCCGGGTACGCCTTTTCAGCGCGCCGATGGTGAAATTGCCCTCCTCCAGCGCCGCATCGAGATCGCCCAGCCGAACCTTCTCGCAACGGCAGATCAGCGTATCGGGAGTAGCCAGTTCCGTCTGGTAGCGCGGTGCGTCGAATACGCGCCACAAGGCGGCCTGGAACATCCTGTGCCGACGTAACCCACGAACGGCCCTGTCGCGTTCTCTGGCAATCCGCGCCGGCAAGTCGAGACCCAGCGACCGAACGGCTGCGCACGCAGCCACTACACCTTCACCGAGTGCCGCCGGGGCGCCGCCGAGCCCGCAGCAATCGCCGATGGCATAGATGCCGGGCGTGGTGGTTTCGCAATGCTCGTTGCGCCGCGTGGCCAGGTGGCCGCGCCGCTCGTCGTGGTCGTGGCCGCAACCCAGGCACCTCAGCACCTCGTTGTTCGGTTGAAAGCCGTAGCCGACGCAGACTGCATCGACCTCGACCGTACGGTCGGACGGCCCGTCCTCGTCGCCAACACGGACGAGCGTTGCGGCAAGCCCGCCATCCACTTTATTTATCTGCTCGAGCACGCTCCGGTAGAGCAACGGGACGTCGGCGGCGCGAAGGCCGGCCAGGTATCCCAGACCTTCCAGTGCGAGGCCCGGCGCCCACCCGAAGAGGCTGACGGCATCCACGAGGCTTCTCCAACCGAGCCCTCGGGCGGATTCGGCCACGGCAACCACGTTGGCTCCGGCGCGGCGCAGTTCGAGCGCCACCTGGAGATTGAGAGGCCCGTTGCCTGCCACGAGTATTCGTTTTCCTGCAAGCACGCCGTAACTGCGCAGCAATGTCTGGGCCGCTCCGGTGGTCATGACTCCCGGCAAGGTCCAGCCGGGAACGGGAAGGCCTCGCTCGTAGGCGCCGGTCGCGACAATGGTACGTTTGGGACGCACGATGCAGCTGCCTTGCCCGACCAGGATGCCGAACTCGTTCGGCGCAAAGGCACCCCAGACCTCGGCGCCGCTGAGAATGCTTGCCCCCGCCCGCCGGGCACGTTCGATCAACACACGACCGCGCTCGAATTGCCTGTCGTCCGCCAGCGACGGGGGAACGCTCGCCCCGGATGCGGGTTGCTTGAAATATTGGCCGCCCGGCGCCGGTCGCTCGTCGACCACCACCACATCGACGCCTGCTTCCGCCGCAACCGATGCTGCCGTCAGCCCCGCCGGACCGCCGCCGACCACCAGCAGATCGGGGGCGTCCGGCAGGTGCTCTCCAGTCTTCGCGGGCGGACGATCGCCCGGTTCCACACGCTCGGGCATGCGGGAAATGCGCATCGCCTCCCTTACCGAGGTCATGCAGGCACGTACGCCGGGAAGCCCGTCGATCAGCACGCGGCACTCCTGGCAAACGCCCATGCCGCAGAACAGGCCACGCGCATCGCCGGGGCCGGCATCCCGAAACACCCGCTCGCCCGCGGCAATCAAGGCAGCAGCCACGGAAACGCCAGGCCGGCACTCTATCCGGCGGTTTTCGAACTGAATGCCGATTTCCGTCATCGCCCCGCGGCCCCTTCCGGTGGCTGCCACCCCGCCGGCGGTGGAATCCTTTCGAAGCGGTTGATGTTCACCGCAAAACCGCTGTCGCTGCCGTTCATGACCATGCGCCGTTCGGCGATGCGCCAACCCGCTTCCAGCCGCACCAGCCGGTCGCGGTACTGCCCGAAAACGGTTGCCGTGGCACCGTCCGGGCGCTCGTGCCAGGCCTGTACGTAACTGCTGGCTGCCGCCTCGTCCGCGCCGGTGAATTCGACCTGCACGTTACTCAGGTGATGGGACGTTCGCGCCCAGCGCCACATACGCGCAAGGGACTGCTCCAGAGCAGCGACGCCGCGGCTTTGCAGCCACTCTTCCGGCCCGTATTCCACCACGCAGTCGTCGGTAAACAATGCACACAAGGCTGGCAGGTCCATGCGGTCCAGGGTGCTGCAATACGAATTGAGCACCCGGGTAATCGCCGCCGTGTCGCACAACCGCCTCGTGCTTTCGTCGTTCACGATGTCACCGCCCCACCAGTTGCTTGCGGGACGATGCGAAGCAACGCCACCCCACCGCTCGCCCGCAACCCGGAAACCGAGGGTCAGCGAACATGGGTTGCCCCGTTGACATCGAGGGTCGCCCCGGAGAGGTGGCGCACCTTGCCTGCGGCCAGAAATGCGATCAGTTCGCCGATTTCATCGGGGGGCACCCATTCGCGCATGGCCAGGGTCTCGGTCACCGCGTCTTCCCCGCCCTGCATTTCAGCGAAGTCGATGGACATGCGCGTGCGCACGATACCGGGGGCAAGAATGTAGGTATAGATGCCGTCCTTCGCGTACCCCCGGGCAATGGACTGCGCGACGGCCTTGATTGCTCCCTTGGAAGCCGCATAGGCGATCATTTTCGGGTCGGTGACGCCGCGCTGCGCCACCCAGCTCGACATGAGCACGATGACGCCGCCGCCGCGGTCCCGG
Organism: Candidatus Azophilus sp.; assembly: GCA_965221465.1. GTDB lineage: Bacteria > Pseudomonadota > Gammaproteobacteria > Pseudomonadales > Azotimanducaceae > Azophilus. The sequence continues at coordinate 1,165,086 of OZ244892.1, read as the reverse complement.
AAATGCCGAACCGCAGCGCGCATCAGCCGGGCCTGAGCCTGCACGTTCACCTGCAGGTGCATGGCCCAGGATCGCTCCCAGTTCTGCTCGCTGTCGTCGATGCCGCCGGACGGGTCCATGAAGGCGGCATTGAGAACCAGTACGTCGATGTGGCCGCGCCAGGCAACCGCTTGCTGCCAGACCGCCTCGACCGCAGCGTTGTCGGTGAAGTCTCCGGCAACCAGACGACGGCGCTCCGCCGAAATGCCGCCAACGGCACGCTCGGCGCCCTCCCGGTCGCCGGGGTGTCCCCGGTAATGCGCGATCAATCGGGCTCCCGCTGCGCCGAGCACCCCCGCGGTGGCAGCGCCTATGCCCTGAGACGCACCGGTCAGCAGAATTGTCTTGTCGCTTAGCGGCCCTTTGTTCATGAATCTCGGGCAATCGCCGCCAATCCGGCTTCGGGCGCTCGGCACGGAACTGCCGTTACGTGGGTACCCATCCCGCATCCGTCACCGACTACCTGTTGCGGACGCCGATGCGCTCGTCCTGCGCGTTTTGCTTCAGCGACGAAACGATTTGTTTCAGCGACGAAACGTTTTTTTTCAGCGACGAAACGTCGACGCTCTCGCGACGAAATCCGGTGGCCGACGCGGGCGGGGGTGAGTTCAGGATTGTCGATGAGCCGCCACCCCGACGACTCCGTGGGCGCGGCTTTGGGCTCATTTGTCATCCTGCCCCCCCGACGCGGATAATGGCCGTCCATTATTGCACTGTCTGACGATGGCGGTCACTGCACCCCCGGAACCGGATGGCGACTGGCGCCGGCTTGTGGGTCGCGTGCGCGCCGGCCGCCCACTGAAACCCGATGGCTGGCCCGGAGGCGCCCGGTGTGCGGTGGCGTTCTCCTTCGACTGCGACCACGAAGCCTTCGAACTCGGCGCCGGTGGGTCGGCCGTCGGGCGCCTGGCCTGGGGAGAATTCGGCCGGCGGGTCGGCGTGCCGCGAATCCTCGATGTTCTGGGTCGGCACGAGGTGGGCGCGAGTTTCTTCATGCCCGCGGTCTGTGCCCTGATCGATCCCGACGAGGCCAGGCGCATCGCCGGCGGCGGGCACGAAGTGGGCATCCATGGCTGGATGCACGAGAACAACTCGCTGCTCGATGCAGCAACCGAGCGGGAACTGGCGTTGCGTGCGCGTGACCTGCTTGCCACGCAGTTGGGCGAGCCGCCGGTGGGGTTCCGCTCGGCAAACTGGGACCTGAGCCACGACACCATCGCGATCGTCACCGAACTGGGGCTGGAATACGACAGCTCGCTCATGGCCGACGAGGATTGCTACGAACTGCTGCTCGACGGCGAACCCACGGGCGTCGTCGAGGTTCCGGTGGAGTGGCTTCGGGACGACGCCGTCTACCTGATGTTCAATCGCCAGCCCGCGACCCGACCCTGGGCCACACCCGAGGATGTGTTCGCCGTCTTCCGGCGCGAACTGGATGCCGCCTGGGAGCAGGGGGGCCTCTTCCAGCTCGTCATGCACCCGTTCGTCATCGGTTATCGATCCCGAATCTGGATTCTCGAGCGCCTGATCGAGCACGCCAGGGCCCTCGGCAACGTCTGGTTCGGAACCCACGCCGAAGTGGCACGTTGGGTCCGGGCGCAATCCTGACCGACAATGCCCCCGACCGACCGCACGGCATCGCGAGCGAATCGCACCGCGGCCAACCCGCATCCGTCACCAACGTTCGGCGCGAGTGCATCGGCGTCCGCAGCAGGAAGCTGGTGACGGATGCGGGTCGAAATCACTCCAGAAATTCGAACACCCCGGGGCTCGACGTCAGCGCCTCGACATCCTCGATCTCGATCGGAATGTCACGGCTCAGCCACTCGTGGCCGTCCTCCGTCACCAGCACATCGTCCTCGAACGCGACCCGGGGGCCTTCCGGGGGCATCACCCCCTGCTCGATGGCAAGCGCCATGCCCGGCTTGAACGGCACCAGGTAATCGCCTTCGTCGTGGACGTCCATGCCGATGAAGTGCCCGATGCCATAGTAGTAGTACTCATCGTATCCGCCGGCATCGCGCAGCATCTCCATGGCCTTGTCGTGCAATTGCCACCAGGTGGCGCCGGGGCGAACCATGCCGATGACGGTTTTCTGAACATTCAATGCAATCTCGTAGAGTTGCCGCTGGCGTTCCGTGAAGCGGCCGTCGATGGGCGCGGTTCGTTGAATGTCGGCGGAATAGTGGTTGAACGACGCCCCGGTGTCGGTCCAGACCATGTCACCGGCACGGAACACCGCGCCGCCGGAACGCGGCACGAACTCGATCCAGCCTTCGGGAATGTGCTCGCCGTCGTGCGGTGTTGCCACACCCGAACGACGCACCGACGTCGGAAAGCCCAGGTATGCCCCCCGATAGCGGTACACGAAGTCGATGATCTCCATGACCTGGGTTTCCGTCATGCCGGGACGGGTGGCGCGAAAACCGTGGCGGAGCCCTTCGTTGACGATGGCGACGCTGCGCCTCAGATTGGCGATCGCCCAGGAGTCCTGCAGCTGGCGCACCTGATCGAGAATCTCGGCAGAGTCGCGCAAGCGGATTTCCGGCGAAAACCGGCGGATGCGCTCGAACTGCTCCAGACGGACGGGCTCGGGCATGCCGAGGCGGAAGAAGCGCGGATAGTTCAGGTAGAGCGCCTTGTCGTGGGTGCCCCAGGCCCGTGACAGTGCCGCCGCCAGGGGCCAGCGCCGCACCTGGGTGATGCGCCAGTCGCGAAAGTCGGTCATCGCCACGGACAGGTCGTGTTCCAGCACCTCGAATGGGCGCACATCCTCGATGCCGGTTCGCCGCGCGATGGCCTCGGGGTCCATGGAGGTGTAGAGCACCACCCAGTCACGCACCGGGCCATCCAGGCGGCCTTCCGCAGCAGGCGCCGCGGGCAACAGCAACAGCGCCGAGTCGAGGCTGTGGATGCCCTCGAGCCCGGTCAGGTAAGTGAAGTCGTGGTTGTCCGAATGGGGAACCTGAAACTCGAGGCGCCGCTCCTGAGCGCGCTCCACGGAAAACACGATCATGGCGCCCTCGGGCATGGCCTGGAGAACCCGGGCCCGGCGCTTCGCGAATATCTCGCGCAACAACCCCGGGTCGGGCTTGTCCACATCGATCCGGGCGGCGCGCGCGGCTTCTTCGGCGAAGTCGTAGTCGAACGGTTCGAAACCCCGTTCCGCGGCCAGTGCAAGCAGCGGTATCGCTCCCGACAGGGCCATAAGGCGAACAGCGGCTTTGATCATTGGTTCCCCCCTTGTCGATCGCACTCGTTTTCGACGGTCGCCGGGCCGGCGCGCGCTCCTTGATGGTCTACATCGTCACGGGCGATGCTCGAGCACCAAAGCGCAGGCTTTCTTCATTTGGTGGCGCGAATCGCCGATTTGGAAAATAATGGCCCGAAAGGGAGGATACCATGTCATCGAAAATCACCATCGATTCCATCTTGAAGTCATTGGCGCCGCTCTTCCTGCTCACCACGCTGCCCCTGGCGGCATCCTGCGCGGAAGACACCGGCCCCGAGCCCGACTCGTACGAAACCCTGACCGAACTCTTCGCCGACTGGCGGGAATTCGAGAGCCCGCCACTGCTCGACGGCGCACCGGACTACACGGCAGAGCGCTTCGCCGCCGCCTACGAGGAGTTGGCAACCTTTCGGCAGCGTCTCGATGCCATCGACGTCACGGGCTGGCCAATCGAGCAGCAGGTGGACTGGCACCTGGTAAACGCGGAGATGAACGGCTTCGACTTCAACCACCGGGTGCTCGCGCCCTGGGTGCGCGACCCCGCCTTCTACCAGTCGATCTGGACCTATCAGAGTGACGTGCCCGCGCACGAAGGCCCCACGCACCACGCGGTGCTGGAACTGTGGACCTACGAATTTCCGCTGTCGGCGGACGAGGAACGCCGGATGATCGGCGACCTCGAGGTGATCCCGCCGCTGATGCGCCAGGCCCGCGGCAACCTCACCGGCAACGCCCGCGACCTCTGGGTGGCCGGCATCCGCAACATCCGCAATCAGCGCAGGCACCTCGACAGCATTCTGGAAATGGCGGGGCCCGGCGCCGGCGAAGCGCTGACCCGGGCCGTTGCCGATGCCCAGGCGGCAACCGACGAACTCGTCGCCTGGCTCGAGGAACAGGCGCCTTCGAAAACCGGGCCATCCGGCCTCGGCAAGGACCAGTACACCTGGTACCAGCAGAAGGTGCATTACCTGCCGATGACCTGGCAGGACGAAGTCGACCTGCTGCAGCGGGAACTCGACCGGGCCTGGTCCTCGCTCAAGCTCGAGGAGCATCGCAACCGCAAGCTGCCGCAACAGGTGGCAGCCGCCAGCCCCGAGGAATACGACCGGCTTGCCGATGCCTCCGCCACCAGGCTGATGGCGTGGCTGCGGGACGAGGAAGTCATGCCGGTCAAGGACTACATGGACCCGGCGCTCCGCGAACACCTCGGCACCTTCATCCCCGTGGAGGTACGCAATTTCTTCTGGATCGCCGCGCACTTCGACCCCACACCGCTGTACACCCACTTCTACCACTGGTGGGAACTGGCGCAGATGCGCGAGGAACCCCATGCGAGCCCGATCCGCCGGGGCGCACTGCTCTACAACATCTTCGACACGCGCAACGAAGGCACCGCCACGGGCGTCGAGGAAATGTTCATGCACGCGGGCCTCTACGACGACAATCCCCGCTCCCGGGAACTGGTATGGATCATGCTCGCCCAGCGCGCCGCCCGGGGCCTGGGCTCGCTGTACGCCCATGCCAACGAGATGACCATGGCGGAAGCCGGCACCGTGCACGTCGACTGGACACCAAGGGGCTGGATGGGCACCGAGCGCGAACTGATGGAGTTCGAGCAGCAGCTTTATCTGCGTCAACCCGGCTACGGCACCAGCTACGTGACCGGCAAGTACCTGCTCGAGCGCCTGCTCGCGCATCGCACCAAACAGACGGAAAACGCCGAGACGCCCTATACCCTGAGCGATTTCTACGGTGAACTGAACGAAGCGGGGTCCGTTCCCATCGCCCTGGTGCATTGGCAGCTGACCGGCGACGACTCGGACATCCGCCGGATTCTGGCAACCGATTGAATAGCGCCACCGTGTCCCTGACCCGCATCTGTCACCAACTTTCCTCGCGAGTGCGTCGAGGCGGAGGGGTCGTGTATTGGCGTGTGCAGCAGGAAGTCGGTGACGGATGCCGGCCAGGATCGCGCCTGTCGCATGCGCGAACCAAAGCTGGCTGGTGCCGAACGATGCTGGCCGCCGCTGCAGGATGTCTGGCCGCGGCCGGTCTGTCGGCGGATACCGACCCGCTCACCGACGAAGTGCGCCGCGCCGCCCTCGCCCGGGAATCGCATATCGAGTACATGGTGATGGTGCCGATGCGCGACGGCGTCAGGCTCGCTTCGCGCATTTACCTGCCAAAAAACGCCGAGCCTCCCTTCCCCACGATCTTCTGGCGCTCACCCTACAACTTCAGCGAGAAGATGGAGCCCAACCCGGACTATTTCGACGCCAACCTGAAGTTTGCCCTCGATGCCGTTCGCCGCGGTTATGCCTTCGTCAAGCAGAACGAGCGCGGCAAGTTCTTCTCGGAAGGAACCTGGGAGGTGCTCGGGCGGCCCCGCACCGACGGCCGCGACGCCCTGACCTGGATTGCCGAACAGCCGTGGTCCAACGGCAAGGTCGGCACCATCGGCTGTTCGTCGACGGCGGAATGGATCATGGCGCTGGCGAGCGAACCGCACCCGGCCCATGCCGCCGCGGTGCCCATGAGCCCGGGCGCCGGCATCGGCCGCATGGGCCCCTATTACGAACAGGGAAACTACTACAAGGGCGGGGTCATTCAGCTACCCATGCTCACCTGGCTGTACCGCGAGCAGAACCTGGTGCGGCCGATGTTTCCTTCCGACCTGTCCCGCGCGGAGCGCATTCGCGTCTCGAAGTACTACGACCTGGCGCCTTCCTGGCCGCAGGTCGACTGGCGCGATGCCTTCCGACACCTGCCCCTGCGCGATGCGATCGTCGCCGCCGGCGGGCCGAACGGCATCTTCGACGCCATGGCAGATCGCGGCCCGGACCACCCGGACTGGTACAAGGGCGGGCTCTATCACGACAACGAGGAATTCCACGTGCCCGCCCTGTGGGTGAATGCCTGGTACGACCTGTCCACGGCGCCCAACATCGAACTCTTCAATTACGTGCGGCGCAATGCGGACGAGGAACGCATACGGGAAAGCCAGTACCTCATCGTCGCGCCCACCGAACACTGCCACATGTACCGGCTGCGCGACCCGCACATCGTCGGCGCGAGAAACATGGGGCGCGTCCACTTCGGTCTGGACGATCTCGTCTACGACTTTTTCGACCTGCACCTGAAAGGCGCTGCCAACGGCTTCACCGAAAAGCAGGCCAGGGTGCAATACTTCGCCATGGGCGCCAACCAGTGGCTGACGGCAGAAAGCTGGCCGCCTGCCGGGGCGACGCAAACAACCCTGTATCTCGCGAGCAGCGGCCGCGCAAACTCCCTGTTCGGCGACGGGAAACTGGTCTCGGAGCCGCCAACGGCAAGCACTTTCGATACTTTTGTCTACGACCCGATGAACCCGGTGCCGTCGCTGGGCGGCAACGTCTGCTGCCTGGACGACCAGGTGAAGACCGGCTCCTTCGACCAGCGCCCCATCGAGTCGCGTCAGGACGTGCTGGTCTACACCAGCGAACCCCTGCCCGAAGACCTCGAGGTCACCGGCGGCATCGACATCGTGCTCTACATCTCTTCGGATGCGCGCGACACGGATTTCACGGTGAAGCTGATCGACGTCGAGCCGGACGGCACCGCCTGGAACCTGGACGAGACCATCAAGCGGGCGCGGTACCGGAAAGGCTTCGATCGCGAAGTGTTCATGGACGACGGCGAGGTCTACGAACTGCGCTTCGCCCCGCTGATGACCAGCAACGTCTTCCGCGCCGGCCACCGCATCCGCCTGGAGGTTTCCAGCAGCAACTACCCCCGTTTTGCCCGCAATCTCAACACCGGCGGCTGGAATCCCGACGAAACCGACCACGTTGTCGCCACGAACGCAGTCCACCACGGGCCCGAGCGACAGTCCCACATGCGCCTGACAACGGTCCCCCGTTGAGGAGACCGGGCTTCGCACGCATGCTGGCGGCGATGTCCGGGGGCTGGGTCGGGCCGGCCTGGTCGGCGAGCCTGGACGAGGCGATCGACGCCGCGTTCCGGCCCATCGCCCGCACGCTGTCCGACATCGTCTTCTTCTCGGTGCCGGTGGGCGATGCGCAACTGCAGTTGATCGTGCTCTGGCTGATCGCCGGCGCCGTGTTCTTCACGTTCTATTTCCGGTTCATCAACATCCGCGGCTTCGTGCACGCCATCCGCATCGTCACCGGCAAGCTCGACAAGGATTCCGAGAGCCCCGGCGAAGTCTCCCACTTCCAGGCGCTGACCACCGCGGTCTCGGGCACCGTCGGCGTCGGCAATATCGTGCACGTTGCGGTGGCGATATCCATCGGCGGGCCGGGGGCCACCTTCTGGCTGATCGTCGCCGGCTTTCTGGGCATGGCCTCGAAATTCGTCGAGTGCACCCTGGGCGTGAAATACCGCCAGGAGAACGCCGACGGCTCGGTTTCCGGGGGCCCGATGTTCTACCTGGACAGGGGTTTGCGCGAACGCCGGCTGCCGCGGCTCGGCAAGGTCATGGCCTGGTACTACGCGGTCTGCATCGTCATCGGCTGCCTGGGCGTCGGCTGCATGTTCCAGGCCAACCAGGCATACGTCCAGTTCGTCAACGTCACCGGCGGCGAGCAGAGTGTCTTCGCAGACCGGGGCTGGCTGTTCGGCCTGGCGCTCGCGGTGCTGGTGGCGCTGGTCGTCGTCGGCGGCATCCGCAGTATCGCCCGCGTGACGGCAAGCCTGGTGCCGTTCATGGCGCTACTGTACGTCGGCACGGCATTGATCGTCATCGGCGCCAACTACGCCGACGTTCCGGGTGCGCTCGGGGCCATTGTCACGCAGGCCTTCACGCCGGAAGGGGCCACCGGCGGCTTTTTCGCCGTACTGATACTCGGATTTCGCCGTGCCGCCTTCTCGAACGAGGCCGGTATCGGCTCGTCTTCCATAGCCCACGCGGCGGTGAAGACCGGCGAGCCGCTCACCCAGGGATTCGTGGCCATGCTCGAGCCCTTCATCGACACCGTGGTGATCTGCACGATCACCGCCCTGGTGATCACCGTGACGGTCTACGACCCGGCGTTACTGAACGACGGCACGATAAGCGGCGTCGAACTCACCTCGTCGGCATTCGCCAGCGTCATTCCCTGGTTCCCCTATCCGCTCGCGGTGGTCATCATGCTGTTCGCCTACTCCACGATGATCTCGTGGTCCTACTACGGGCTGGAAGGCTGCGTCTACCTGTTCGGCAACCGGCAGAGCGCAAAGCTTGCCTTCAACGCCGTCTTCTGTGCATTCGTCGTCATCGGCTGTACCACGCAACTCGATGCGGTCCTGGATTTCTCCGATGCCATGGTCTTTGCCATGGCCCTTGCCAACGTGCTCGGCCTGTACCTGCTCGCGCCGCTGGTCAAGCGCGACCTGGACGCCTACTGGCAGCGGGTCAGGGAGGCGCCGGGTTCCCGACCCGGGTGATGAACGAGGCCATTGCGTGCCATACTGCGACCGTCGCATCGCCACTCGACAGAAGCGATTCGAAGGAACCCCGGAATGACGAACACAACCTACTCGGTCTGTACCATCTGTGACATCGGCTGCCAGCTTCGCCTGGTCAGCGAGGGCGGCAAGGTGGAACGCGTCCTCGCTCACGACCACCCCATGCTGGCGCGAAACATCTGTTACAAGGGGGTGGCGGCGCCGGACATTCACAACCACGCCGAACGCATCCGCGTGCCCCTGAAACGGGCCGGCGAGCGCGGGGAGGATTGCTGGACGGAGATCTCCTACGAACAGGCCATGGACGAAATCGCGGAACGGCTCGAGAGCGTGGTGCAACGTCACGGCCCCGAGGCCTTCGCCGTTTCGACTTCGGGCTGGAATACGCAGAGCACGCACGGCATGGACCGACGGTTCATGAACCTGCTCGGCTCACCCAACTGGATCAGCGGCGTCGCCCTGTGTGCAGGCAACACGGCTGCCGTCAACCGCCTGACCTACGGCTGGTTCCCGCAACCCGACTACGCCAGGACCGACTGCATCGTGCTTTTTGGCCACAACCCGCGCAAACACTCCTGGACGCCGATATACAACGCCATCGAGGCGGCTCGAGCCCGGGGCGCCAGGCTGATCGTGCTGGACCCGCGGGTATCCGACCAGGCGGAAAACGCGGATCTGCACTTGCGTCTGCGCGCCGGCACGGACGCGGCAATGTGCCTGGGTTGGCTCAAGGTCATAATCGACGAAAACCTCTACGACAAGAATTTCGTCGAAAACTGGTGCGCGGGGTTCGATGCGCTGTGCGAGCGCGTCGACGAGTATCCGCTGGAGCGCGTCGAGCAGATCACCGGCGTCGACCGTGAACTCATTGCCCGGGCGGCGCGCATCTATGCCACTGCCGGCGGTGCTTCGATCCCCTGGACGCCCATCACCGACCAGCAGATATCCTCGACATCGGCCATCCGCTTGCATTCCATCCTGCGCGCCGTTACCGGCAACCTGGACGCGCCCGGAGGCGAGACGCTGGGCGGTTTCAGTCAGGCTTACATCCCCGAATCCGAACTCGGCCTGCACGAGGTCTTGCCGGACGCGCAGAAGGCCAAGCAACTCGGGTACCGGGAGCACCCGGTGTTCACCTACCGCGTCGCGGAAATGCTCAAGCAGCCCACCGAGAAGGTATGGGGCTTTCCCTATGCCGATATCGTCATGGGCTGCCAGATGGCCAATCCCTCCAGCGTGTTCCGCGCCATGGCCACTGAAACACCCTACCCGGTCAAGGCGTTCTTCGCTTTGGGCAACAACGCTCTGCTCAGCTACCCGAATCAGCATCGGGTTTTCGCAGGCCTGATGAACCAGGAACTGATCGTCGCCCACGAGATATTCATGACGCCTACGGCGATGCTGGCGGACTACGTCATGCCCGGCGACGTGTTCTCCGAGCGCAACCATCTCGCCGACACCTGGAGCTGGAGCAATCGGCTGTCCCTCTCCCAGAAGGCCGTGGACCCACCTGCGGAGGCATCGAGCACCTTTCGGTTCTGGCGGGACCTGGCGCACCGGTTCGGCTTCGGGGAGCACTTCCCCTGGAACTCGCTTGAAGAGGTGCTCGATCACCGCCTCTCGCGCTCCGGCCGGACGTTTGCGGAGTTCGAGGCACAAGCCTTCATGGAGGTTCCCGAGCACCGCTACAGAAAGTACGAGAGCACCGGGTTTGCAACGCCCACCGGCAAGGTGGAACTCTACTCCACGGTTCTCGAGAAACTCGGCTTCGACCCCCTGCCTTACCACAGGGAAGGCCCGCCGGTAAGCGACGCATATCCCTATCGGGTATTCACCGGCGTGCGGGAAGATTCCTTCTTCCAGACCGGCCAGCGCAACATTGCGGTGCTGCGTCAACGCACCCCGTCACCGAAACTGTTTCTGCATCCTGCGGATGCCGCAAGGGAGGGCCTGCAGGACGGCGACTGGGCACGACTGGAAACGACGACCGGTTCGGTAACGGCAAAGATACTGGTGCAGGCCTCCATGAAAGAAGGTCACTTGCGCGTCCCGCACGGCTGGTGGTACCCCGAATTGCGCGGAACGGAGGCACTTGCCGGAGCATTCATCTCCAGCGACGCGGTCTTGTGCACGGACGACGACGAGTTTCTGGACGACGAGCAGGGCGTCCCGCACTTCAAGGGGTTCCCGGGGCGCGTGGTCAAGGTCGAGGCACCGGCCAACATGAACAAGATGGTGCTGGAAGGATAGACATACCGCTGTATACGAAGGAACAGCGGGCGCGGCGCGACGCGTCCCGGTGGACAGTCGTCCAGGCTGTCCTTGCGCCCATTCAGTTTCTGGTCTGCGTGATCAGCGCCTTCCTGGTTGTTCGCTACCTGCAGAACGGTACGGGCCAGGATGCCGCGACGGCGTCGATCGTCTTGAAGACGATGCTGCTGTACGCAATCATGGTAACCGGTTCGATTTGGGAAAAGGATGTGTTCGGGCGCTATCTGTTCGCACCGGCGTTCTTTTGGGAGGATGCCGTCAGCATCGTCGTGCTCGTCCTGCACTCCGCGTACCTCGTCGGCCTGGCGTTCGAACTGCTGCCGGTCAGGGAATTGATGCTGCTTGCACTTGCGGCATACGTCGCCTATGTGGTCAACGCCGCGCAGTTTCTCATCAAGCTGCGGGCCGCGCGCAAGGCGGTGAGCAACCCAACCGGCTAGAAAGGCCGGTGGATTGATGCGTTTTCTGCCGATGGCAAATACAACCTGCAGGTTCATCCGGACACCGACATGACAATCGACAACGCCCGGAACGTTGCCGTTTACCGCATGGGCAGCATCGGCACGAGCACACCGGCCTCCAAATCGTCCGAGTCCTTCTCGGGGCTTGGCAAACGGATATCGGGAGTCTCTCGACCGCCGCGCCTTCGAGTCGCATGGTTCGGTTGATGCAGGGATGACAACCGCCGGGAGCAACCTTGCGCAAGGGTGGAAGCGGCTCAGCGCTCGCTATCTTCCCTTCGCGGATGTCGCCGACGCCGAACTCCCCCTTGCGCGGCTGATCAGGCTGTCCCTGTTCCAGACAACGGTCGGCATGGCCATTGTGCTGCTGAACGGCACGCTGAATCGCGTGATGATCGTGGAACTCGGCATCGCCGCCAGCGTGGTTGCCGCCATGGTGTCGTTGCCCGTGCTGTTCGCACCTTTGCGTGTGCTGATCGGCTTTCGTTCGGATACGCATGCATCCGCGCTGGGCTGGCGACGCGTTCCCTACATATGGATCGGAACCCTGCTGCAGTTCGGCGGATTTGCCTGCATGCCCTTCGCGCTGCTCGTTCTGTCCGGAGACACGCACGGACCCGTCTGGATCGGCACGGCCGGGGCGGCACTGGCCTTTCTGCTCGTCGGCGCAGGCATGCACACCGTGCAAACGGCAGGATTGGCGCTGGCAACCGATCTGGCGCCGGAGCCCGCGCGGCCGCGCGTCGTCGCCCTGCTGTACGTGATGCTGTTGGCTGGAATGATCCTGAGCGCGCTGGTGTTCGGCTACCTGCTCAACGACTTCGAGCAAATCAAGCTGATCCGGGTAGTACAGGGTGCTGCGGTGGTCACCATGGTGCTGAATGTGGCCGCGATCTGGAAGCAGGAGGCGAGGAAACCGCGTGCCCGGGAGGCCCGCCCGTCGCTCCCTGCGGCCTGGCGCGAGTTCTCCCGTCACGATCAGGCCAGCCGCTTTCTGTTTGCCGTGGCGATGGGTACGGCAGCGTTCGCCATGCAGGACATACTACTGGAACCGTACGGCGCGGAAGTGCTTTCACTCAGCGTCAGTGCGACAACCCTATTGACGGCGTTGCTGGCAACCGGCACGTTGGCCGCGTTCGCCTTCTCGGCGCGCAACCTGGGTCGGGGCGGCGACCCACAGCGCCTCGCAGCCCAGGGTGCACTGGTGGGGATCGTCGGCTTTTCGGCCATCGTCTTTGCCGCACCCCTTGCCTCCCCGCCTGTCTTCCGAGGAGGAACCTTGCTGATCGGCTTTGGCACGGGCCTATTCGCCGTCGGTACGCTCATGGCCGCCATGAACCTGACCGCAGGCGGTCGAGCCGGCCTGGCATTGGGCGCCTGGGGCGCCGTGCAGGCTTGCGCGTCAGGAGTCGGCATTGCTTTGGGGGGCGTCTTGAGAGACGTGCTCGGTGGCCTCGCGGAACGGGGCGCGCTGGGGCCCGCGCTGGTCGGCGATTCGACGGCTTACGCGCTCGTCTACCACTTGGAAATCGCATTGCTGTTCCTGACCCTGGTGCTGATCGGACCCCTGGTCAGGCATCGGCGCGCCGACTCGAATTCAGCGCAACCGCTTGGTTTGGCGCGGTTTCCAGATTAAAGTTGCAGGGAGGAGAAAGGCGACCATGGAATCAGGATACATCACCGGCTACATCGACGTGGCTCAACTGGTGCTCTACGCATTCTGGATTTTTTTCGCGGGGCTGATCATTTATCTCAGACGCGAAGACAAGCGTGAGGGCTATCCGCTCGAATCCGACGCACAACGAAGCGTGCGAGTTCAGGGCTTCCCCGGGGTGCCAAAGCCGAAGTTCTTCCGGTTGCCGGACGGCGGGGTGCGGCAGGCGCCGCGGCAGGAGGAACCCGAAGCGGTGCGGGCGGAACCGGCGGCCGATTGGCCGGGAGCACCCTTGCAGCCGATCGGTGACGCCATGGCGGCGGCGGTTGGTCCCGGAGCGCATGCCCAGCGCGATGACGAACCCGATTTGACCCACGAAGGCGAGCCCAAGATCGTACCGCTGCGGGTGGCTGAGGAGTTTTCGATCGAGCGAAGAGATCCCGACCCGCGTGGCATGACGGTCGTTGGCGCCGACGGAGCGGTGGCGGGCACCGTGGTGGACGCCTGGGTGGATCGCTCCGAACCGATATTGCGCTACCTCGAAGTGGAGGTGCGTGCGGACGGGCAGCGGGCGCTCATTCCGATGGGGTTCGCGAGGATACTCCCGAGAGGGCGCGAGGTGCGCGTCCCGGCTATTCTCGGCTCTCAGTTTGCAGGCATCCCGAAACTCGAGTCTCCGGATCGGGTGACGCGCCTGGAGGAAGACCGGATCACGGCCTATTTTGCCGGCGGAACACTCTACGCGACGGAATCCCGACAGGAGCCGCTGGTCTGATTCGACCGGTATGCAAATGGGCGTCGCGGGGCCGGCAAGAGTTACGCTGCCAGCAACAGACACCGTCGTTCATTCGTGAACGAGCCGGCCAAGGGCTGCTTTTAGCGCCAAATTGAATCACCCGAGGAGTCGGTTCCGATGCACGACGATTTCGCCGTCGAACCCATCCGCGGCTTGCCGGAAGTTCTGCCGGAGGGGGAAGAACTGCTGTGGCAGGGTGCTCCGGCCTGGCCCCAGGCGGCTTGGACCGTGTTTCCCGCACGGCTGGTCGGCATCTACTTTCTGGTGCTCGCGGGCTGGCGTTGCCTCGATGCCCTCGACGGCTCGGCGACCGTCAGCGAAGTCTTCGCCTCGCTGCTGTGGCTGGGCGTCCCGGCCGGCGCAACATTGGCCATTTTCCTGATCCTCGGGTGGCTCGTCAGTCGAACCACCGTCTATTCGATTACAACTCGCCGGGTCGTCATTCGGGCGGGTATCGCGTTGCCCATTACCACGAACGTGCCCTTTGAAGTCGTCCAGAGCGCAGCGCTCAAGACCTTCCGCAACGGCTCGGGCGACCTGCCGCTTTTGCTGACGTCGTCGGCGCGCGTCGGTTACCTCGTGCTCTGGCCCCACGTCCGCCCTTGGCGGTTCGCCAACCCCCAACCCATGCTCCGGGCAATAGCGGATGCACAGCGGGTCGCGGATCTGTTGGCCAGGGCGCTCGACGGAACCATCGAACCGGGCTCGCGGGAGGCAATGGATGGCATTGCCTGCTCCGGCCAGCGTCGAGCGGCCGGTGTCCCGTGAGCGAAACCGGGCAGGAACACCCCTTTCCCACCGGCGCGGCGTTGGGCGCGGCCTTGTTGCTGGCGTTCGTGGTGATAGTCGTGCTGGTATCGCAAGCCAGCGGATTCGGAGTTACCCGCATGCCGGACTCGGCCCCGGTCGCACAATTGGACCTGCGCTTCGAGGACCGGGCGGACGGCTCGGTCGAAGTCCATTTGGCCGATCTTGGGCAGCCATTCACGGTGATCCCGGCCGGCACCAATGGCTTCCTCAGGGGGACGTTGCGAGGGCTGGCGCGTTACCGCAAACCCTACGGCGAGGGCGCAGCGACGCCCTTTCGGCTAACGCGGTGGGCAGACGGAAGATTGTCGCTCAGCGATCCGGTGAGTGGCGAAAGCGTCGACCTCGAGGTATTCGGCCCGGCCAACGCTCGTGTTTTCGCGGAACTCCTGACGGCTGGTCAGGCAGCAGCACGGTATGCCGAAGACCCGGCAGCCATCAACGGTGTGCAATGAGCGTGTTCGCGCCCGCACGGCTGGCCACGGGAACGCTTGGGGCGTCTGCCGTCGTCCGGGCACTCGAACCGATCGAATACCGCCAAGGACGTGGTATCGATTCGCCTGCGCGGGTCATCCAATGACCTTGCATATCGGCGCGGCCGTGTATGCCATTCTGCTCTGGTGGGTTGGCACCGGTGTCGTCCTCAGCCTGGTGAACCGCCCAAGGCGGACTTTTCGGCTGAGTCTGGCCGTAGCCAGCCTCGCCGCGATCGGCGCCCTGGTCGCATTGACGCTCAGTGCCGGTCAGCCCACTTTCCTGGGAGCCGTGGTGGGATTCACCGCGGGCCTGGTGATCTGGGGCTGGCACGAAATCGCCTTCCTGACCGGCTTCGTGACGGGCCCGAGGAAGCGGGACGGCGAGGCCGGATGCGGAGCCTGGCGCAATTTCCTGCAGGCGAGCCAAACCGTGATCCATCACGAACTCGCCCTGTTCGCGACCTTGCTGGGCCTGGTTGCGTTGACCTGGGGACAACCCAATCAGGTCGGTTTGTGGACGTTCGCCGTGCTATGGGCGATGCGGCTGAGCGCCAAGCTGAACGTATTCCTCGGCGTGCGCAATCTGGCCGAGGATTGGCTGCCCGAGCATCTCGGCTACCTCAAGACCTATTTTCGCAAGCGCAGGATGAATCCGCTTTTCCCGATTTCGATCGTTGGTTCGGCAACTCTGCTGACGATGCTCGTTCAGCACTCTGCGGAAATCACCGACGTGGATGGCTCCAGGCCGGTCGGGCTCACGCTGGTGGCAACGCTGGTCGGTCTTGCAATCCTCGAGCACGTACTGCTGATGATTCCCCTCGGCGATACGGGACTCTGGCGTTGGGCCAGTCCGAAGCCGTCGCCGAGCGGCAGTTCCAGCGACTGGCCGAGATGAGGCGCGATACGGAGGCGATTGCCCCCGATCGCTCGGGATTTCGCTCGGTCACTGCCCGCACCGAATCGGTAGCGGAGGCTCAGGGGCTCTGCAAGGCGCAACCCGAACAAGAAGGCGCGCGGGAGCGCTTTCTGCGGATTGGCAAACACGAGTGGCACATCCGGGAAACGGGCTCCGGGCCGAACGTGCTGCTCATTCACGGCACCGCGGCGTCAAGCGACTCATGGAAGGCGTTTTCCGCGTGCCTGGAGCAACGATGTCGACTGTTGTCCCTGGATCTTCCGGGTCATGGGCGGACCCGTTCGCCGCGCGCCTTGCGCCTGACGCTGCCGGCCATGTGCGGGGCCATCGAGGAATTGCTCGCCGATCTGGCATTCGACCCGCAACTGGTCGTCGGACACTCGGCCGGTGCGGCGATACTGGTGCGGATGTGCCTCGACCGCGTCATCGATCCGGCGGCAGTCATCGGCTTCAACGGCGCCCTGCTTCCCCTGCGCGGCGTGCCTGGATTCGTCTTCTCGCCGGTAGCAAAGCTGCTGGCGTCAACTTCAGCGCCGGCACGCCTGCTCGCCCGCTATGCTTCCCTGCCCCAGGTTGTCGAGCACCTGATTGCGGGTACGGGGTCGAAGCTCACCGATGACGGCCTGTCGACCTATCTGCGGTTGTTTCGTGATCCGCAGCATGTCGCCGGAGCGCTCAACATGATGGCCAACTGGCGCCTGGACGAACTGCCCGCTCGACTCCACGAACTGCGCATGCCCCTGTTCCTGGTCGCCGCGGCAAACGATGCCACGGTGTCTCCGGAGCAGGCGGCTCGCGTTCAGGCGATCTGTCCGCAAGCGCGGGTTATCCCGGTCCCGGAACTCGGGCACCTCGCCCACGAAGAGCGACCGAGAACCGCAGCGGCGATTCTGTTGCGCGTCGCGAGGAACACCGGTGTGTTCAACGCCTCGAAAGGTTCCCCGGTCGGGCTCGTTCACGAATGAACATTGGTGATTTCGCGGCTTTTGACCACTGCACCGGTTCACTCGTGAATGCGCGCGGCTAGCCACCCGAGATTCGGATGTCCTCCGGGATGAAACACCGAGCGGTGGTCGTCGGGAGCGGCTTCGGCGGCCTCGCCGCAGCCATTCGCCTGGGTGCGCGGGGGTGGCGGGTGACCATTGTGGAAAAGCTGGATGGTCCGGGTGGCCGGGCCTACGTACATCGGCAGGATGGTTTCACGTTCGATGCCGGGCCGACCATCGTCACGGCGCCATTCCTGTTCGAGGAATTGTGGGCACTCGGCGGGCGGGCGCTGGCGGAGGACGTGGAACTCAGGCGGCTGTCCCCCGGCTACGAAATCCGGTTCAGCAACGGCGAAACCCTGCAATGGTTCGACGATCGCGATCGCATGGTCGCGCAGATCGCCGAGCTTTCGCCCCGCGACGTCGAGGGCTATCGTCGATTCATGGCTTTTGCGGACGAGTGCTACCGCATCGGGTTCGAGCAACTCGGGCATAGCCCGTTCGGGAACTGGGGCGACATGGCGCGGGTTCTGCCTGACCTCTTGCGCCTGCGCGGCTACCGGAGCCTCCATAGCGTCGTGTGCAGCCACGTGAAGGACCCGCGGCTGCGATTCGCATGCAGCTTTCATCCGCTGTTCATCGGCGGCAATCCGCTTGACGTCAGCGCCATTTACGGTCTGATCCCGTCACTGGAGCAACGTTGGGGGGTCCACTATGCGATGGGGGGAACGGGTCGAATCGTCGAGGGCATGGCAAGCCTTGTCGCGCGACGGGGCGGCTCGCTCCGCTTTGGCGCAGAAGTCTCCGAAATACGGGTGCGTGACGGCCGGGCCACCGGCGTTCTGCTGGCGTCGGGCGAAGAGATTCAGGCCGAGGTGACGGTGTCCAACGCCGATGCGGCCTGGACCTACCGGCATTTGATTCCGAAAAGCGCCCGCCGCAGGTGGACAGACAGGCGGTTGCAGAAGGCGAGGTATTCCATGGGCCTGTTCGTCTGGTATTTCGGGACGCGCCGCCGCTACCCGGAGGTCGGCCACCACACGATCCTGTTGTCCGAGCGCTACAAGGAACTGCTCCGCGACATCTTCAAGCGCAAGACACTGCCGCACGATTTCAGTCTCTATCTGCATCGGCCAACGGCGACCGACCCCTCGATGGCGCCTGCAGGCTGTGATGCGTTCTATGTTCTGTCTCCCGTGCCCAACCTGACAGGTGGTGTAAACTGGGATTCGTGGGCGGAGGAATACCGCCGAGCCATATCGAGACATCTGGGCGATTCCCTGTTGCCGGGCCTGGAGGAAAACCTGATCACGTCACGGATTGCGACGCCTCACGACTTCCAGGAAAACTTGCGCTCGGTCAACGGCGCAGGCTTCAGCCTCGAACCCGTGTTGCTGCAAAGTGCGTGGTTCAGGCCGCATAACAGCAGTGAAGACGTGCAGGGCCTCTACCTGGTGGGTGCTGGAACGCACCCCGGCGCGGGGGTGCCTGGAGTGCTGTCTTCCGCCAAAGTCCTGGATTCAATGATCCCCCATGCCGATGCTCGTTGACGGCACCGACATCCTCACCCCTCGGCAACTCGATCGCTGCACCCGGCAGCTTCGATCGGGTTCCAGGTCGTTCTACGTCGCCTCCCGCATGCTTCCGGCTCGGGTGCAGCGGCCCGCGTCCGCCCTATACGCATTTTGCCGCGTTGCGGATGACCTCATCGACCTCTCCGATGCCGGCGAAGACGGCCTTGCACAAGCGCGCGAGCGCCTGGACGCGGCCTATCGTGGCACGACGGGCCAGGACACCGTCGACGCAGCCTTCTCCAGCGTGGTGAAAGCCTTCGCCATACCCAGGGAACTGCCCGACGCGCTGATGGAAGGATTCGAGTGGGACGCCGCGGGTCGGCGTTACGCCGACCTGTCGGACTTGTACGCCTACGCGGCAAGGGTGGCGGGGTCGGTCGGCGCCATGTGCGCTCTCTTGATGGGTGTGCGCACGCCGCTGATCCTGGCGCGCGCCTGTGAACTCGGCGTCGCCATGCAATTGACCAACATCGCCCGCGACGTGGGCGAAGATGCGGCCGCGGGGCGATTGTACCTGCCCGAAGACTGGATGCGCGAGGCCGGCATCGACCCCGAAGCCTGGCTCGCCCGGCCGGAATTCAGCCCGGCGCTGGGTGCCGTGGTCCAGCGTCTGCTCGACACCGCTGAACGACTGTACCGCAGCGCCGAAGCGGGAATTGCCGCGTTGCCGCCGTCGTGCCGGCTCGGCATCGGCACGGCGCGGTTCGTTTACGCGGAGATTGGCCGGGAAGTCGAGCGCCGGCGCTGCGACTCCGTTTCCAGTCGCGCCACGGTTGGCCCGCTCCGAAAGGCCGCGGCGGTCTTGCGTTCGCTGACACGTTCTCATTGGCTCGACCTGGCCGAGCCACCCCTGGCCGAAGTGGGTTTCCTCGTCGAGGCGGTCCAACATGCTGCCCCGCCACGCGCGAGCCGCTCTGGTGTGTCCAGGGGAATCGATCCGGTCGGCAGAATTGTCTGGACGATGGAATTGTTCGAGAAGCTCGAGCAGCGCGAAACCGCCGACCGGTTCCGGCAGGGCAGCAGGGCAGCGCGCATGACCGGATGACGCGCACATTGCACCAGGGGCCGCGCTGATCGCGCCGGATTGTGCACTTCTGCGCGTGCTTGCGACCGGGAGCATAGCCGGTTTCTCGATGGAGAGAGCGTGCGCGTTCAACCCCGACGAGGCATCCTGAAGGGCAGCAACGCTCGAACCCAGGCTTTCCTGAAGCGCCGCAGGCTCAGGCTTTCATGCATGGAGACGACCTGTTCGCCATGCAACCGGCCGGAAATCAACGAGCGGGAATAAAATGGCGTGTCCTCCAACGTCTTTTCGACCTTTGCCTCACCGTCGTCCGCTTGGGTCGTTCGTCGGAGTTGCCACAGCGTTCTTGGCAGTACCGCTCGGGCGTCGGCAGGAAAACTCCCGGTTGCGCCATCGGCTCCGATTCTCAGCGCCAACAGCCTCTGTTCGCCCCCGATCGTCTCGCGATCGTAGAGGATGAGGGCATCCCCACGTGCGGTGTGCGCCCTGGACCAGTCCCATCGGAGAAATGCATCTTCCAGCGGTGCCGCACCCCAATTCGTATCGAAATAACCCTGGCCGCTCCAACGCAATCGAGGTTGTGCGAAATCGACCTCGATTCTTGCCACCGGAGCGATCGGACACCAGCCGTGCATGCCGTCCGGGTCCAGGGCGACGGAGAAGGTGGGCGAACAACTGGGACGCAGGCGCACCGTGCCGCGAAGCCTCGAAGGAAGGGGCGCGGTGACTTCGTCGATGTTCACGATCAACCCGTTTCCGTCCCAACCCATGGCACTACGACCTATCGTCAATTCCCCGCGCGACCGCCGCATGGACTGGGCGCTCCGCTCCGTCATGGCCCAGCGCCGGCTGCGTTCTCCGTAGACGACCGCGTTGAAGGCGCAGTGCGCTTCGGGCTCGGCCGGCCCGACTCGGCGCGCCCAGGCGTAGTAGGGCGAAAACACGCTGCCAAGGAATCCGATCACCGTGAGGCCTGAGCGACAATCGTCGCTCAGGCCGTCGAGGTACCACCACGCGTAGCCGTTTTTCGGGAGCCGGACATCGAACCGAGGTCCGCCGCCAGGCACGCCGCTGCCTGGCGCCCCGAAAGCGCCGCCATGGGTACCCCCGGACCCGGATGCGCGCTGCCCCCGGCCAGGTAGAGGCCCGCTATGGCCGTGCGTGACCCCGGACGTTGAAAGCTGGCTCGCCAACCGTGGGACGCCCGGCCGTAGAGCGCCCCCCCGGTTGCCGGAAAGCGCCGGGCAAAATCTTCCGGAGTCGTGACCACCGGGTCCGTGGCGCCCTGTATTTCCATGCCACATCGATTCAGCAATTCGAATGCTGCAGTTTCGCATCTTGAAAGCTCCGGTTTACCAAGCGGACGCGAATCGCCCATTGCAGGGGCGTTCACCAGACAGAACAGCCGCTCCAACTCGGTCGCGCCCGTTCCGCAGTCGTCCCGATCCTGCGCGCAGACATAGACCGTCGGGGATGTGGGCAAGTCTCCGCGGTCGAAAATGTCGTGAAATTCGCTGCCCGGACGATTCGAAAAGAACACATTGTGCCGGACCAGCGGGAAGCCGGGCGGCTTGGCGCGCATGGCCCAGGTCACGGCGGATAGAGAACGGCACTTGCGCGGCACCCGGCGGACCGCCGTCATGGCCGCGCTGCCGAACAAGCCCTCGCCCAAAGCCGCTACGTCGGCATTGAGCACCACAGCATCCGTCGTCAGCCTGCGATCGCCGGAATACTCCACGGCGACCACGCGCCCGCGCTCGAGAACTATTCGCTTCACGTCGGCTCGGTACTCGAATTGCACGTTGCGCTGCCTTGCCAGTTGCACCAGGCTGTCCACGATGCGCACCATACCGCCTTCCACCAGCCACACCCCCTGCTGCTCGACGTGCGCGATGAGCATCAGGGTCGCCGGCGCCAGGTGCGGGGACGAACCGCAATAGGTCGCGTAGCGACCGAACAATTGTCGCAGGCGCGGGTCCTTGAATTCCCTGGCAAGGACGGCTGCCATCCGCAAGAACGGCCGGATGCGCCACAGTCGCCAAAGACCGGCGCGCCCGTGGTGCGTCAACAGCCGGCCCAGGCTCGGGCTGCTCGCGCGAATGAACGGCTCTTGCAGTGCCGTGTAGGTCTTTCGAGCTCGTCTGAAGAAGTGCCGCAGACGCTGTGATTCCCGGGCTCCGCAGACGGCTCCCACGGCATCTGCCGAGCGATCGATGTCGGCGAACAGATCGAGCGTGGGGCTTTCGGGCCAGGCGTGCCGGGCGAGGCGGTCAACGCGGTTCATCTCGAGACGCGCATCCAGGGAGTCGCCGATGTCGTTGAACAACTCCTCGAACACCCAACGCATGGTCAGCACGGTGGGCCCTGCATCGATGCACTCGCCATTCACGCGCTCGGCACGCACTTTACCGCCGGGACGCGCCGACCTTTCCAGAACCCGCACCTCGAAGCCCCGGTGCGCCAACTCCAACGCGGCCACCAGACCGCCGATTCCCGCACCGATTACGGTGATTCGCGCCAAGTTGATGCCCCTCTTCGACCCGTCGGACGCTCCTTGACATGATTGTAACCGGCGACTAGTGTCCTGACTCATCGCTTTCTTGCATTTCAGAGTTCGCTTCGGCGTTCGCTCGGCGCGTCGCCGCGCGGCAGGTTGAAACACAAGAAACGCATGGGATGGGACACCAGGGTCGATTCGCTGATTGACGACCCGATTTACTCTTCATTCAGGAGCGCGAGAATGCGCCTGAACGAGCGGATCGAAACGGCCCTCGAAAGTGCCTTGGCCTTGACCGAAAAGGAATCGTCGCCGCCCATTCTGGCTGAAGCCGTCAGGTACGCCGTTTTTCCAGGAGGGGCGCGAGTGCGTCCGCGACTCTGCCTGGCCGTCGCCGAGGCCTGTGGTGAGGACCAGCCGGAATTTACGAATCGCGCCGCTGCCTCGATCGAACTGCTGCATTGTGCGTCCCTGGTGCACGACGATCTTCCCTGTTTCGACGATGCCGAGACCCGTCGCGGCAAGCCGTCGGTTCACAAGGCGTTCGGGGAGCGGGCGGCGTTGCTCACCGGAGATGCCCTGATCGTGTTGGGCTTCCAAAACCTGATTGGGACGATTGCAATCAATCCGTCTCGCGCCGCTGCTGCCTTTTCGATCCTGGGTCAATCGACGGGCCTTCCCTCCGGGATCGTTGCCGGACAGGCTTGGGAAAGCGACCCGAACGTATCGCTCGAACGGTACCAAAGTGCGAAGACGGGGGCACTGTTTGCAGCGGCAACCATGACCGGCGCTGCTTCCGCGGGAGTGGAATCGGCGCCTTGGCACGCCGTCGGACAAGCGGTCGGCGAAGCCTACCAGGTCGCGGACGACCTGCTCGACGTCGGTGCCGACCCCGATGTCGTGGGCAAGGACGTCGGTCAGGACGCGAAGCACGATCGACCCAACGCCGTCCATGCGCTCGGTGTCGCGGGGGCCGGACAGAAGCTCGAAGGACTGATCGCAGCTGCCATGGAAGCGATTCCCCGGTGTCCGGGCGAAACGACGTTGCGGAAACTGATGCAGGACGAAGCGAAGGTCTTGCTTTCCAAGCGGCTTTCCGCGTTGGCTGCCTAGTGTCCTACTGCTCGGCCTCACCTCGGGTTCCAGCACCGCTTGCCGGCCCTGCTGCGACCAATCGCGAACGATTGCGGTTTGCCGGATGGCGCGCATCGATCAGCTCGACAAGGCGCTGCCGCACCGTTGGAAACCGGTGACAACAGCAACCGGCCGGCGCGGGGTTCCGCACGTTTGCTGACTCGATGGCTTGCCAGCCCCACAATGCAGCGTTGGGCGTTGCGGATACCGTTGGTGAACCGAATCGCCAACGCTCGGGCGCGGGCGCTGTTCGATCTGTGCGCCGGCTTCGTGTATTCGCAAGTGCTGCTTGCCTGCGTGCAAAACCGTGTTCTGGAGCGGCTCTACGAGCAGCCGATGACGCCGGGCGCGCTCGGCTCCCGATTGGGCCTGGATCGTCCAGCGGTGGAACGGCTGCTTCGGGCTGCCCTGGCCTTGCGACTTGTCGCGCGCGACCGGCGCGGCCGCTATCGCGTTGGCCGGTTGGGTGCGCCATTGATCGCCAACCCGGGCCTCTGCCGGATGATCGAACACCACCGGCTGGTTTATCGGGATCTGGCCGATCCGGTCGCCTTGCTGCGCGCACAATCCCCCGAGACTGAACTCGTCCGGTACTGGCCCTATGCGCTGACAACGAATCCGCGTGCGGTCGAGGCTGCCGAGGCCGAATCCTACGCCGCCCTGATGGCGGCAAGCCAGAACCTGATCGCGTTCAACGTGTTCGAAGGGTATCGCCTGGGGAGACACCGGGCGTTACTCGATGTAGGGGGTGGCGACGGGACCTTCCTCATGCAGGCGGCAGCTGCCTGCCCCGGTCTCGAACTCATGCTCTTCGAACTGCCCGCCGTCGCAGAATTGGCCAGGGCGAAGCTGAGCGAGTTGATCGAGAGTGAGCGCGCTCGGGTGTTCGAAGGGGACTTCCTGCGCGAACCGTTACCCAGGGGCGCCGACCTCGTCTCCTTGGTGCGTGTCGTGCATGACCACGACGACGAGGCAGCCCTGACCATTTTCGAGGCAGTCAAGGCTGCATTGCCCCGTGGCGGCTCCCTGCTCGTTGCCGAACCCCTTGCCGAGGCGCCGGGGGCCGCGCGAGTCGGAGACGCCTACTTCGGGCTCTATCTGCTCGCGATGGGTCAAGGCCGCGCCCGGACCTATTCCGAGTTGAAAGCTCTGCTTCGGCGCGCGGGGTTCGATCGGATTCGGCAGGTTCGAACGCGGCAGCCCCTGGCCGGCGGGCTCATTGTTGCCCGAGCCGGCGATTGAGACGACCGAACCATCGACCCACCGGCCCGGGGGCTATTGACAAACCCGAAGAAACTTGTTGACAAGCGGCGATTGAAGCCATTAGTGTCGGTTAGCTCTCCGGCTTATGGCTCGATGAGGGGTCCGGCGGCAGGACGGCTGAACTGAAAGGTCCAACCAGGAGATAAAAACCATGGCCGATCTTGACGATCCGAATCGCGTTTGGCCCACAGGCTTGACGATCGGTGAATCTGAAGAACTGCACAAGCACGTCATCGACGGTGCCCGCGTGTTCTTCGTCATTTCCGCAATTGCACACCTGCTGGCGTATCTCTATACGCCGTGGCTCGGTTAGAAACAGGAGCAACCCATGAATCAAGGCAGAATCTGGTGCGTTGTCAAGCCTACAGTGGGATTGCCGCTGTTCCTCGGCGGTGTGGCGACCATTTCGTTACTGGTACATTACGCGGTCATGTCGAATACCACGTGGTTCCCCGCCTTTTTCGGCGGATAACCATCGGGTAACCGATGCTTTCAGCCGCCCGGGGCCTGAACGGGCAACTCCAGGCGGCAGTTGGTTTGGGCGGCGCCATAGCGATATGGCGCTGTCGAAGTCGGCTGATGTACCCGGCCAATGTGTACCTGGGTAATGTCCTTGGTCAACAGCCAGGCAAACCCGGGTAACAGGCAAGAGAACCTGGGTAAAACCTGGGTAAGAGGGAAAAAATGGCACCAATCGTGCGGTTCTTCGAAACCGGTGCGGCGGCTACCGCTGCCCTGGAAGACTTGGGAGTAGCGGGATTTCGCGATGATGAGGTGCTGCTGCTGAATGCCTCCGGCGGCCAGGCAGCGGAAGCTGTACGGTCCGCCATCGACAGCGGATTCCTCCGCTCAGGCAGTCTGGAAGAGTGCTGCGCCAGGGCGTTGGAAAGGGGCTTGCACGTCGTCGCGGTCAAGGCACAGTTCGGGCGGGGGCAGCGGGCGCTACACGCCCTGCATGCCCACAATCCTGTAGAAAGCGCAAGCATCCCGATCTACGAGCGGGGGTTTGCCGCGCCGCTGTCCGATACCCTCGGGTTGCCGGTGCTTACCCGGCGCAGTCGTTCGCGCGCATCCCTGGCCGATTCGAGTTTCTCGCTATCCGGCATCTTCGGGCTGCGGCTGTTGAGCCGAACCGGCGCCCTCTGGTTTGGAATGAAAGCGCTGTCGTCGTCCCAACGGGCGAAACGCCGCAGTTTCGGGCTGCCTCTGCTGTCGAGCAATCCGGCGCCACTTTCGAGGTTGCTGCGCTGGAAGACGCTGTCTGCCAGCAAGGGGCAATGGACAACGAGCTTCGGACTGCCCCTGCTGTCGAACAACCCCACACCCATGTCTTCACTTTGGGGTGTCGCACCGCTGACAAGGGAAAGCGCCTCCGATCGCGACTGACCGTTCGCCGGCGCCTCTCCCGGTCTGGTTCGTCTTCGCGAATTCGGGCTCGCTTCCAGTTTGCTGTTCGTGTTTGCGATGGCTGGCCGGCATTGACACATGCCTCGCTTTGGGCAAAACCTGACAAACAAGTGGCTGGCGCTCGGGCCACGCTACCTTCCATTCGCTGACGTCGCTAGCCCCGACCTCCCCCTCGGTCGGCTGCTGCGGCTCTCCCTGTTTCAAGTTTCCGTCGGCATGGCGATGGTGCTGCTGGTCGGCACCCTGAACCGGGTCATGATCGTCGAATTGCAGGTTCCCGCCTCGTTAGTCGGGTTCATGCTGGCACTACCGCTGGTGTTCGCGCCCTTTCGTGCGTTGATCGGGTTCAATTCGGACATTCATCGCAGCGAACTGGGCTGGCGTCGGGTGCCCTTCATATGGAAGGGAACACTCTGGCAATTCGGCGGTTTCGCGATCATGCCTTTCGCGTTGCTCGTTCTCGCCGGCAAGGGACAGTCCGGCTCGGCCCCGCTCTGGATCGGGCAGGCTTCGGCGGCGCTGGCTTTTCTCATGGTCGGCGCAGGCGTGCACACCGTGCAAACGGCCGGTCTCGCCCTCGCAACGGACCTGACCCGCCAGGAATCCCACGCCAAGGTCGTTGGCTTGATGTACGTCATGCTGCTGGTCGGCATGATGGCTGCCGCTCTTGCCTTCGGTGCCGCGCTCGAGAACTTCTCCCACGGCCGGCTGGTTCAGGTGATTCAGAGCGCAGCGCTCATAACCATGCTGCTCAATGCCATATCGATGTGGAAGCAGGAGACTCGGCGACCGCGGCGGACACTTGTGGCGACCGGGCCCGACCCGACGTTTCGGGAATCCTGGGCCGGTTTCTGCCAAGGCGAGCATGCGGTGCGCCGTCTGGTCCTCGTGGGTATTGGCACCATGGCCTTCGGCATGGCCGACATCCTGCTCGAACCGTTCGGCGGCCAGGTGCTGCGCATGAGCGTGGCGGAAACAACCCGGCTGACGGCGTTGCTGGCACTCGGCGGTTTGCTCGGATTCGTGTTTGCATCCCATGCCCCGAGCGACGGCGCAGACTCCTACCGTCTGGCGCGGACCGGTGCATTGGTCGGTGTCCCGGCATTTGCGCTGGTCATATTTGCAGCGCCATTGCAGTCTTCCGGACTGTTCCTGGTAGGCAACCTGCTGGTCGGTTTCGGCGGCGCCGTCTTCATGCACGCCACGCTGACTGCCACCATGAATCGGGCGCCCCCGAAACAGGCCGGCCTGGCTTTAGGTGCCTGGGGTGCAGTGCAGGCTACGGCGCTGGGTGTGGGCATGGCGTTGAGTGGCGCTGTCCGGGATGCGGTCAACGCCATGACAACTGCCGCCGCGGAACTGTGGATCTTTGCGGGTGCGGCGATCGGCTACGTGGCCGTTTACTCGCTCGAAATTGTCCTGTTGATCGTTGCCGTGGTCGCCGCCATGCCGTTGATTCGAGAGTCTCGCCATCTGCCACGAGCCAAGGCAAGCGCTTAGCCAAACGACATGAAGCGTTCCATGTGGGAATCCGTTGCGTCGTAGGCGCGCCGCAGACACCTGATGGCCAGACTGGAAATTCTGGAGTACCCGGACGAACGGCTGCGCTTGCCTTCCGTACCCGTGCGTGAATTCGACGAGACACTCGCCAGCCTGGTCGACGATCTCTTTGAAACGCTCTACGGCACGGAGGGCATGGCGCTCTCTGCACCGCAAGTGAATATCCGCCAAGAGGTTCTGGTCATGGACCTGTCCGGAAACGCGACCGCGCCGAAGGCCTACATCAATCCGAGAATCCTGGCCAGGTCCACACCCGGTCTGGTTCAGGAAAGCTGCCTCTCGGTGCCCGGCCAGACGGTCAACGTGTTCCGGGCCACGGAGGTACAAGTGAGCGCCAGATCAGCCGAAGGCGTAACCTTCGAGAAGTCGCTCAGCGGCATGGAAGCGGTCTGCCTGCAGCATGAGATGGATCACTTTGCCGGCAAGCTTCTCGTTGACCGGATGTCGCTCTTTCGGCGACTTCGCTTCCGCGCCGCCATGCGCAGGCAGCGCGACCGCCAGCCGAACGCTTAGCGATGCCCCGGACTCGCGACGCAATCAGGCCCCGCCCATGCACCCCTGCCCGACTATCGGGCGGCAATTGCAAAGTCGGGCGAGACTGGCGACATACCCCATCCTCGCGGAGGCCCGCATGCATGCCCACGCCATAGTCTTGATGGAACCGGGGGCCATCAGGCTCGACAGGTTCGAACTCGTGGAAGCGAGTGACGAGGACGTTATCGTCGACATGGAGTGGACAGGGATCAGTGGCGGCACGGAACGCCTGCTGTGGTCTGGAGACATGCCGGAGTTTCCGGGTATGGGGTATCCGCTGGTGCCGGGCTACGAATCGGTGGGCCGCGTCCGGGTCGCGGGCGCGAACTCCGGGCGCGTTGTCGGCCAGCGTGTTTTCGTGGGCGGTGCCAATTGCTTCAAGGGTGTTCGCGGGCTTTTCGGGGGCGCCGCCTCCCGTGTGGTCGTGCCTGGCAACAAGGCTGTGCCGCTCGGCGACCGACTCGCGGAGGACGGCATTCTGCTGGCCCTGGCCGCAACCGCGGAACATGCCATTGCCATCGCCGAATCGCCCCCGGAACTCATCGTCGGACACGGCGCGCTGGGCCGCATTCTCGCCCGCCTGGCGGTGTTGCGGGGGTCTCGTCCCAGGGTTTGGGAACGCCATCCGGATCGAATGTCCGGGGCGCTGGGCTACGACCTGGTGTCCCCGACGGACGATGCAATTCAGTACCGCTCGGCGTTCGATGCCAGTGGCGATGCCGCCATCGTCGACGAGTTGGTCCAGCGGCTGAAGCCGGGTGGCGAGATTGTGCTCGCAGGGTTCTACACCGGCCGCATCGCGTTCGATTTCGCACCGGCATTCATGAAGGAGGCGCAGTTGCGGATTGCTGCGCAATGGCAGCCGGAAGACCTCGCCGCCGTAGCCGCCCAGGCCGGGAACGGCGCGCTCGAATTGCGCGACCTGATCACGCACCGGTTTGCGGCAGGCGATGCTGAAACCGCCTATCGGACGGCATTCGAGGATCCGTCCTGCCTGAAGATGATTCTGGAGTGGTGACCGGGACCCGGAAGCCTCTGCCTTCGTCAGCCGCGCCAGCGACAACTCGACCCCGCCGAACGCTGCGCCCCGCTCAGGGCCGCACCAGCCGGAACAAATGCGCGAGATCCTTGAAAAAGATCTTGACGTGCGCCATGGGTTTGGCGCGCACCAGTTCCTTGTTCATGTAGGCGGTCCAGGTCAGTTCCTGCACGTTGGGGTCGCGACAGATGCTGACGAATCGCTCGCGCCGAGCATCGCTCGAGTACCAGAAGCGCTGCATGATGCCGAGAATCCAGAAAGTTCTGCCGTTTTTTTTCTTGAACCGCTTGCGGGCCGAGCGCAACGCCTGCGGGTCGCCCGTCCGGCAAAACTCGTCCACGGCATCGGCGACGTAGCGGCCGCTTTTCATGGCGTAGTAGATGCCCTCGCCCGAAGCCGGCGACACCACGCCGGCGGCGTCCCCGGCCAGAATGACGTCGCGGCCGTTGTCCCAACGCCGCATTGCCCGCAAGGGGATCGGCGCGCCCTCCTGGCGAACCGTGGCCTGGCCGTTCAGCCCCGTGAGTCGGCGAAGCTCGGTGGTTGCGGCACGCAGCGGAAAGCCCTTGCGGGCGCTGCCGACGCCGACGCTGGTCTGCGCACCGTGGGGAAACACCCACCCATAGAAATCGGGGGATACCTCGCCCTTGAAGTAAACGTCGCACCGCTCGGGCGCGAAATCGGATTCGCTGCCCTGCGGCGACTCGATAATCTCGTGGTAAGCGGCAACGAACGGGACTTTGTCTGCGCCCTTGACGCATTGCTTTCCTACTTGGGAATTCGCGCCGTCGGCGCCGACGACCGCTCGGGCACGATAGACCCTGGGGCTGGTTGCCCCGTCGGCATCGCGTTCGACGCAATGCACCAGCGGCCTGCCTTCCCGATCTCGTGACAGGTGCTCGAAGGCGCCGGTCCGCCGCGTGGCGCCCGAGCGTTCCGCGCGGTCGCGCAGCCACTCGTCGAAATCCTCGCGATCCACCATGCCGACGAATCCGTTGATGGTCATGTCGACCTTGCGCAGGCTCGGAGAGATTGCACGGGCGGAGGTCGATCGAGCCACCAGCAGGGATTCGGGAATTTCGAAGTCGCGCAGCAACCGTGGCGGAACAGCGCCACCACAAGGCTTGATGCGCCCTGCCCGTTCGAGCAGCAGCACGTTGCATCCGCGCCGGGCCAGATCGTCGGCGGCGGTGGCGCCGGCCGGGCCACCGCCGACCACGATCACGTCAAAGGATGCATCCAAGCTGTTCTCCGCCATGTTTGCCTCGTTAGCCTGCAATTGGCAATACCATACCCTGGCTTGACGCGTCATCGATTCGCATGACGAAGTGTGTCACATTGCAGCGGACGACGTTCAACCGGGCATGCCCGCAGCGGCGCGCAAGGCCAGAGCGCTCACCAGCATGCCCAGCACGTAGAGTGAGACGCCGAGACCGCTGAACCACCGGTCACGCTCCGTGGGGGACCGCAGGAACGTTCTCATCAGCACGAATTGCGCTGTCAGCAAGGCGCCGACAATTGCCGCGTGAACCCCTTGGTCGAGCCAGACCAGGAACAGGCCGACCACCACCTGAGGCACCGCCATGACGATGCAGGCGACGACTGCGGCCCGCTGCACGCCGAGTTGGACGGGCAGCGTACGAACGCCGGCCAGCCGGTCGCCGCGCAACGCCTTGAAGTCGTTCAACGTCATGATTCCATGGGCGCCCACGCTGTAGAGCAGGGCAACGGTCATGACCGGAGCGCTGGGCATGGCCGACGCCATGAGGGCAGCGCCGGTAAACCAGGGCAGGCCTTCATAGCTGAGCCCGACCGCTGCGTTGCCGAACCATCCGTTCCGCTTGAGCCGCAGAGGCGGCGCGCTGTACGCCCACGCCATCGCCATGCCCACGCAAGCAGCCGCCAGAATCAAGGGCCCGAGCATGGCCGCAACGACCAGGGACAAGAGGCTCCAAGCGATGGCAAACCAGAGCCCCCACGAGCCTGGAACGCGACCGGAGGGTATGGGGCGCCCGGGCTCGTTGATCGCATCGACATGCCGATCGAACCAGTCGTTCATGGCCTGGCTGGCGCCGCAGACGAGCGGCCCGGCGAGCAGGATGCCGGCAAGAATGAACGGCCAGCCGCTGATTGGGCCTTGATTGGCGCTGACGACACCGCAGCCGAACGCCCACATCGGCGGAAACCAGGTAATCGGCTTCAGCAGTTCCAGCAACGAACCGACCCGCGGAACCTTGCCGGCGCCTGAAGTAGCCGAAGCGTGGACCATCGAGGCACCGTATACACTGCGGTGCGGGAGGTCAACAAACACTCGAACCGGTCGATACGCCGACGAACGTCGACAACACAACAAAAAAGAAATGCTTGACAAGCAGATGCTGCGGGTCTTAGCTTAATCTCGATTTTTTCGGAGGGGAGGCGCAGGCACTGGCAGGTTGCCTTCGCGGGTGAACGACAATGCCAGAAGCGCAAGTTGCCACGACCAAGATTCCATTGGTTGAAATGCAGGATCGCCTTCGCGACGAGGCCGCCATCGAACCCGATCCCGTTTCCACGTCTGCCCCGACGAAGGAGACGCAGATCATTGCCATCTACGGCAAAGGCGGAATCGGCAAGAGCTTCACCCTCGCCAACCTTTCCTACATGATGGCGCAACAAGGCAAGAAGACCCTGTTGATCGGCTGCGACCCCAAGAGCGACACGACCTCGCTGCTGTTCGGCGGTCGGGCGTGCCCCGCCATTATCGAGACCTCCTCCAAGAAGAAGCTGGCAGGCGATGAAATAGCCATCGGTGACGTCTGCTTCAAGCGCGACGGCGTCTTTGCGATGGAATTGGGCGGCCCGGAGGTGGGGCGAGGCTGTGGCGGGCGCGGCATCATCCACGGTTTCGAAACGCTGGAGAAGCTCGGCTTCCACGAGTGGGGTTTCGACTACGTGCTGCTCGATTTCCTCGGCGATGTCGTTTGCGGGGGCTTTGGCCTCCCCATCGCCAGGGACATGTGCCAGAAAGTCATCGTTGTCGCCTCCAACGACCTCCAGTCGCTGTATGTGGCCAACAACGTCTGCTCTGCGGTGGAGTACTTCAAGAAGCTCGGTGGCAATGTCGGCGTCGCCGGCATGGTCGTGAACAAGGACGACGGCAGCGGCGAAGCCCAGGCATTTGCCGAGGCCGTTGGCATCCCGGTGCTCGCCGCAATTCCGGCGGACGAAGACATTCGCCGCAAGAGCGCGAACTACCACATCATCGGCATCCCCGGCGGACGCTGGGGTCCGCTGTTCGAAACCC
Organism: Candidatus Azophilus sp.; assembly: GCA_965221465.1. Classification (GTDB taxonomy): domain Bacteria; phylum Pseudomonadota; class Gammaproteobacteria; order Pseudomonadales; family Azotimanducaceae; genus Azophilus. The sequence continues at coordinate 1,132,685 of OZ244892.1, read as the reverse complement.
TTGCGCAGAACGTCGTGGAAGCGCCACCCGTTCATCCCCGGCCTCTCAGCCAGGAGGGGCTGCTCGCGCTCTTCGACGGCGATGAGACCGGTCGCGACGTGGTGCTGCAGCCGGCTACCATCGAAGACATGTGCGGTCGTTCAATCATCGAAAAACCGAGCTTGGAGGTCGTTTACGACGCCGTGTGATGCGGCGTGCAAGCTGTGCCATGACCGGCAATCGCAAAGCGGCTGCAAAAACTGCCCGGAGCGCGGAGGTGCTCTACGAGAGACCGCCCGATTCCGGTGGCGATGAACTCCGCATCGCTGACCTGTCAGTTTCGGACACCGTGATGCCGAACACGGAAAGCTCCGAATCGCGCGACCTCGGCGGGGTGTCCTGCCACGGTGGGGCAGAGGAACTGCGTCGCGCCGCGCAATCGGCCGGAAGCGGCGAACAGCTCGAACAGTACGCCCGGGACTACCCGGTGGGCCCCCACGATCAGCCGCAGAGCATGTGTCCGGCGTTCGGTTCCCTGCGGGTGGGCCTGCGAATGCGCCGCACCGCCACGGTGCTTTCCGGCTCGGCCTGCTGCGTGTACGGCCTGACCTTCACTTCCCACTTCTATGGCGCGCGCCGCACGGTGGGCTACGTGCCCTTCAATTCAGAGACCCTGGTCACCGGAAAACTCTTCGAAGACATCCGCGAATCCGTTTTCAAGTTGGCCGATCCTGACCTGTACGACGCGGTGGTGATCATCAACCTGTGCGTACCCACGGCCTCGGGGGTGCCGCTCCGGCTGCTGCCGAAGGAAATAAACGGCGTGCGCATCATCGGCATCGACGTGCCGGGTTTCGGCGTCCCGACCCATGCGGAAGCCAAGGATGTGCTGGCCGGCGCGATGTTGAATTACGCCCGGGAGGAAGCCGAGGTAGGCCCTGTCCAGGCGCCGAGGGGCGGGCCTGCCGAATTGCCGACGGTGACCCTGCTCGGCGAGATGTTTCCTGCCGACCCGGTGGGCATCGGCATGATGCTCGCCCCGCTCGGGCTTTCGGCCGGCCCGACGGTGCCGACCCGGGAGTGGCGGGAGCTTTACGCCGCATTGGATTGCGCGGCTGTCGCCGCAGTGCATCCGTTCTACACGGCATCCATACGCGAATTCGAGGCCGCGGGACGAACCATCATCGGTTCGGCGCCGGTAGGCCGCGACGGCACCGCGGCGTGGCTCGAGGCGGTCGCCGACGCCTGTGCCGTTGCATCGAGCAAGCTGCAAGCGGCCAAGAACGCTCTGCTGCCCGCCATCGACGAGGCGTTTCGCAATGCACCGGTGCAAGGACGGCTGACAATATCGGGCTACGAGGGATCGGAACTCCTGGTTGCGCGAGTGCTTGTCGAGAGCGGTGCGGACGTGCGCTACGTTGGCACGGCCTGTCCCCGCACCCGATGGTCGGAAAGCGACCGGGATTGGCTGGAGTCCAAGGGAGTGCAGGTTCAGTTTCGGGCGTCGCTGGAGCAGGACATCGCGGCTTTCGAGGAGTACCGGCCCGACGTTGTGGTGGGCACCACGCCGGTGGTGCAAAAGGCCAAGTCCGACGGCACGCCGGCATTGTATTTCACCAACCTCATTTCCGCCCGGCCGCTGATGGGCGCCGCCGGCGCCGGTTCACTGGCCCAGGTCATCAACGCCGCCAGAGACGGCAAGGATCGCTTCGACGAAATGAAGGCGTTCTTCGCCGGCGTCGGCGAAGGCCACGCCAGCGGCATCTGGGAGGAGGTGCCCAGGGACAGGCCCGAGTTCCGCGCCAGCCACGCGAAAAAACTGGCTCGACAAGCGGCCAGGCGAAGCACCGCGCAGGTCGGCTGATGTTGGTGCTGGATCATGATCGCGCGGGAGGATACTGGGGGTCGGTCTATGTGTTCACGGCGATCAAGGGCCTGCAAGTGGTGATCGACGGCCCCGTCGGATGCGAGAACCTGCCGGTCACCTCGGTGCTTCACTATACCGACGCCCTCCCCCCTCATGAATTGCCCATCGTGGTAACCGGGCTCGCGGAGGAGGAACTCGGTCAAAGCGGAACCGAAGAAGCGATGAAACGGGCGCATGGCACGCTGGACCCGAGCCTGCCAAGCGTCGTGGTGACCGGGTCGATCGCCGAGATGATCGGCGGTGGCGTCGCCCCCGAAGGCACGGGATTGCACCGTTTTCTGCCGCGCACCATCGACGAGGATCAATGGCAAAGCGCGGACCGCGCGATGTACTGGTTGTGGACCGAGTACGGCCCCAGGTCCCGCGCTCGCAAGGGCTCGAAGTCGAAGCGGTCCGCCGCAAAACCCGGCGGCAAACCGAAAGTCAACATCATCGGCCCCATCTACGGCTACTTCAACACCTGGTCCGATCTGGCCGAGATTCGAAGGTTGGTCGAAGGCATCGGCGCGGAGGTCAACCTGACCTTTCCGCTGGGCGCCCATCTGGCGGATGTGCCCCGCCTGGCGGATGCCGACGTGAACATCTGCCTGTACCGGGAGTTCGGTCGCGGCCTTTGCGAAGCGCTCGATTGCCCTTACCTGCAGGCGCCGATCGGGCTGACGAGCACCACCAGGTTTCTGAGGAAGCTCGGCGAATTGCTCGAACTCGATGCGGAGCCGTTCATCGAACGCGAACGGCACACGACGATCAAGCCATTGTGGGATCTGTGGCGTTCGGTGACCCAGGACTTTTTCGCTACCGCCAACTTCGGCATCGTCGCGAACGAGACCCACGTGCGCGGCATCCGCAACTTCCTGGAAAACGACATGGGCATCCCGTGCGCCTTTGCCTTTGCCCGCTCCGCCGGCCAAAAACCGGACAACGAAAAGGTTCGCGAAGCGATTCAAGCTCATGCACCGCTCATTCTCTTCGGCAGTTACAATGAGCGCATGTACCTGGCCGAAACCGGTGGCAGTACCATCTACATTCCGGCGTCGTTTCCCGGCGCCATCGTTCGTCGGCACACCGGCACGCCATTCATGGGCTACGGCGGCGCCACCTATCTGGTTCAGGAAGTATGCAACGCGCTGTTCGACGCCTTGTTCAACATACTGCCGCTCGGCAACGACCTCGACAAGGTCGACCCGACTCCGGCTCGGAGCTTGCGGGAACTGCCCTGGAACGCGGACGCCAAGGCGCTGCTCGATGAACTGCTGGAGTCGCAACCCGTGCTCACGCGAATCTCTGCAACGAAGCGCCTGCGCGACGCCGCGGAGCGGCAAGCGCGTCTGGCAGGCGACGAGCACGTTGGCACAGAGCATGTCTCATTAGCGCAGGAAGCCGTCGCGGGAGGCGTGGCAGCATGAACAGCATTGAATTCGCCTGCTTGCCGCAGCGAGCGAAGCGAATCCCGATTTCGGGGGAATCTTGCGGAAGAAGCCGCGAAGGCGACGTCCGCACCCGGAAACTCTGAAACTGCAAACACGGAGGTTTGCCAAATGGCTGATATCGATGGACCCAGCAGCTCCATTTCGGGGCTGACGGAACAGGAAGCGAGGGAATTTCACAAGATCTTCATTTCCAGCTTCATCATCTTTGTGCTGGTGGCGATCGTCGCCCACGTGTTGGCGTGGCAATGGCGCCCCTGGCTGCCGGGCCCGGAAGGGTACGCCATGATCACGGACGGGTTGCATGGCGTCGCCGCGCAAATCAAGTCCTACATCGCTTGAGGAGGTAGAAACATGTGGAGATTATGGCTGGTATTCGACCCGCGGCGGTTGCTGATATTCCTCGGCACCTTCCTGTTCGCATTGGCGGTTCTTATTCACTTCATCCTGTTGAGCACCGACCGCTTCAACTGGCTTGAAGGTCCCTCGAACGTCGGTGCCGCGCAGGCAGGGCTGACCCTTGAGGGTGAGCACCTGATCGCGAGTCGCGACTCGCACTAGGCGCGAGCAGCAACTCGGTCCAATCGCAACGACGGCTGGCCGTCGTTGCATTGAATCCGTCACCGATCGCGAAGGAACTCAAGCATGGCGATGCTCAGCTTTGAGAGAAAGTACCGTGTGCGTGGAGGCACGCTAGTCGGTGGGGACCTGTTCGATTTCTGGGTTGGCCCCTTCTACGTCGGCTTCTTCGGTGTCACGACGCTCTTCTTCTCGTTCATCGGCACCGGCCTGATTCTGTGGGGTGCCTCCCAGGGCCCCACATGGAACATCTGGCAGATCAACATCGCACCGCCGGACTTGAGCTACGGGCTTTCCCTGGCGCCCCTGGCCGAAGGCGGGCTGTGGCAGCTGATCACCGTGTGCGCGCTTGGCGCTTTCATTTCGTGGGCACTTCGGGAGACTGAAATCTGCAGGAAGCTCGGCATCGGCTACCACGTTCCCATCGCCTTCGGAGTGGCAATCTTCGCTTACTTCAGCCTGGTGGTGATCCGCCCCGTTCTCATGGGCGCATGGGGGCACGGCTTCCCATACGGCATACTGAGTCACCTCGACTGGGTTTCCAACGTCGGCTATCAGTACCTGCACTTTCACTACAACCCGGCGCACATGATCGCCGTGTCGTTCTTTTTCACGACCTGTCTGGCGCTGTCGTTGCACGGCGGCGTGATCCTCTCGGCTGCGAATCCGCCGAAGGGCGAGACCGTGAAGGGGGCCGCTGAGGAAAACACGTTTTTCCGGGATACGATCGGCTACTCCATCGGCGCATTGGGGATTCACCGCCTGGGCCTGTTCCTGGCTCTCAGTTCCGGTTTCTGGAGCGCCGTCTGCATCATCATCAGCGGGCCGTTCTGGACGCGCGGATGGCCGGAATGGTGGGGCTGGTGGCTCGACCTGCCCATCTGGCGCTGAACGGGGTTTGTGAGAGGACGACGTGGCCAGCTACCAGACAATCTACAATCAAGTCCAGGTCCGCAACCCGGCGGAGATGGGCGTTCCCCTTCCGCCCGGGCCCTGGGTGCGCAACCTGCGGCCCTTTTTCTCCTATTGGCTCGGCAAGATAGGCGACGCCCAGATCGGCCCGGTGTACCTGGGCTGGACCGGGGTCGCTTCGCTGCTGTGCGGCATCATCGCCATCGAAATCATCGGCCTGAACATGTGGGCTTCGGTCAACTGGGACCCGATTCAATTCCTGCGCCAGCTGCCCTGGTTGGCGCTCGAACCGCCGCCCCCGAAATACGGGCTGCAACTGCCGCCGCTTCAGGACGGAGGCTGGTGGCTGCTTGCCGGTTTCTTTCTAACCGCGGCAATTTTTCTCTGGCTGATTCGCACCTATCGGCGTGCTCGCGCACTGGGCATGGGCACGCACGTGGCCTGGGCGTTCGCCTCGGCAATCTGGCTCTACCTGGTCCTCGGATTCATCCGCCCGGTAATGATGGGAAGTTGGAGCGAGGCGGTGCCCTTCGGCATCTTTCCTCATCTGGATTGGACAGCGGCGTTTTCGTTGCGGTACGGAAACCTGTTCTACAACCCGTTCCACATGCTCTCCATCGCCTTTCTCTATGGCTCAGCCCTCTTGTTTGCGATGCACGGCGCGACGATCCTGGCCGTCACGCGATTCGGTGGCGACCGAGAGGTAGAGCAGATCGTCGACCGGGGAACGGCTTCGGAACGGGCAGCCCTGTTCTGGCGCTGGACCATGGGCTTCAATGCAACCATGGAGTCGATTCACCGTTGGGCCTGGTGGTTTGCAGTGCTCTGTCCGCTGACGGGGGGCATCGGCATACTGCTAACCGGCACGGTTGTGGACAATTGGTACTTGTGGGCGGTCAAGCATGGCGTGGCGCCGTCGTATCCGATCGTTTTCCCCACCGTTTCCGACCCTATGGCATCGCCGTGAAACGAACGCGAGGCAACTGGTCGTGACCATTCAATCGGTAATGAAGGCAAGAACGCACAAGCGTGCAAAGAGAGCTTGGGTGCCTTTGACCCTCGCGGTGCTGATGCTCGGAACCGCCGGTTGCGAGGTACCGCCCGCCGACTCCGACCAGACCGGTTATCGAGGGCTCGGCATGGTCGAAGTCGATAACCGGTGGGCCATGCAACGCAAAGTCGATGCGGTTCGAGTCCCGGCGGCGCAACCGCCCGTTCCAGCCGGCACGCCACCCGCTTCGAGCATTTATGCCAACGTACAGGTATTGGGCGACGTGGGCGTCGCCGAGTTCACCCGCCTGATGATCGCGATGACCGAATGGGTATCGCCCGACGAAGGCTGCAATTACTGCCACGTCCCGGGGAACCTGGCGTCCGACGACATTTACACGAAAGTGGTGTCCAGGCGAATGATCGAAATGACGCTGCACATCAACGAAAACTGGACCGACCATGTGGGTTCGACGGGCGTGACCTGCTGGACCTGCCACCAGGGCGAGCCGGTCCCCAACGAAATCTGGTTTGAATCCCCCGGGTTTCGGCGAGCCGCCGGGCTCACGGCAAATTCCGCCGGTCAGAACATTGCGGCGGCAACGGCGGGGCTGACGTCGATGCACTACGACCCGTTCAGCCCGTTTCTCGTTGAGGACAGCGAGGTTCGAGTCCAACCCACCGCCGCGCTCCCCCGTGGCCCGGGACGATCGATTCAGGATACCGAAGAGACCTATGCCCTGATGATGCACATGTCGGACGCCCTCGGCGTCTCGTGCACTTACTGCCACAACAGCCAGACGTTTCAGAACTGGGAGTGGAGCACACCGGAGCGCTTGACGGCCTGGCACGGTATTCGCCTGGCTCGCGAGATCAACAACGACTTCCTGGTACCACTGACCGATCGGTTGCCGCCGCACCGTCTCGGCCCGCTCGGCGACGTGCCGAAGGTCAATTGCGCCACGTGCCACGGCGGGCTGAGCAAGCCGCTGAACGGTGCCTCCATGCTTGGCGACTATCCGGAGTTGGCATCCACTGCGTCGCCGTAGCGTGTAGTACTTCCGGCCGACGAAAGCAACACCGGAAACAGGCCGTCAGGGGAAGGCATCCGTCGAGGAAGGGATCAGTCTGCAGCGGCTGTCGGGTTTCTTCGCCACACCGACCAGTTCAGTGCCGCCGCGATGCTGACCCAGAGCAGATAGGGGACGAAGAGCGCGCCTGCCAGCCGGTCGAGCTGCCAGAAACCAACGAGGGTGGCGGCGACGGCGAGCCAAAGACCCACAATGACGACGAAGGCTGCTCGCATCTTCTCGAGACCGAAAAAGATGGGTGACCAGATCGCGTTGAGGGCGATCTGCACGGCGAAAAAAGCCATCGAGTAGTGGCTGCCCTCCATCGGCGCCGCACGCGCCGCAGCCGCAGCGATGCAAATGTAGAGGATCGACCAGACCGTAGGAAACACCCAGTTCGGGGGATTCCAGCGAGGTTTGTCGAGCGAGCGGTACCAGGGCCCCGGCCCAAAATAACGGCCGCCCGAACTTGCGGCCACGCACGCTGCCAGGAAAATGGCAAAAAGAACCCAATTCATTTGCTCGACCGGTGAGGTGGGGAAACTACCGGGACGCCAGGGAGTATTGCATATGACCGGTTTGCTTGTAACTTCCTTCGAGGCAGGCTGCTGCCGCGAACAGAAGGCATACCTCGGCCGCTGGTTACCGGGTTTCCCCCGGCGAATGGAATCGCGACCAAAACCAGCACGTTGTCGCAACGAACGCAGTCCGCCACGAGCCCGAGCGGCCCTCCCACATCCGGTATGAAGCGGGTTCCGGGCTGAGCGGGCCGGCGGGCGGCCTCAGAGCACCGGGCGAAACGTCAGCGTCAACCCGTACATGCGCGGAGGACCGGGCGTCGCAAAGCCATCGCCGGTACCCGGGTAGTTGTGCAGGTAGTAATCCTCGTCGAAGGCGTTCGTCACCCAGGCCGCAACCCGGTATTTCTCGCTCGCCGGTTCATAGGAAATCTTGAAATCGGCCAGCTGGTAAGCGGGCACCGCGGCAACCTCCTCGAGGTCCGGGTCCTGGTAGACCTTGTCCTTGTGCCGAAAGTCGCCCTGTACCGCCAGCGTGCCGCCGTTGGCCAGCGGGTGCTCGTAGCGCGCAAAGACGTTGAAGGCGATGTTCGGCGCGTTGCGCAGGTCGTTGCCTTCCCGCGAGGCATCGGCGCCCACGCCGCCGGGGGTGCGAAATCCCGATGGAATGAAGAAGTTGGAGAACTCGGTGTCGAGGTGCGTGAGCGAGCCGCTGATCAGCCAGCGTTCGTCCGGCACCAGGGTGAACTCGGCCTCGATGCCGAAAATCTCCGCGTCCGCCGCATTCTGCGTCAGCAGGATACCCGGCGCGCCGGCCGGGGCGTCTTCCTGCACCAGCAACTGCAGAATCTGCAGATCCGTATAGTCGGTAACGAACGTCGCAACGTTGAACCGCAGCCGGTTGTCGAACCACTCGGTTTTCGCGCCGACTTCGTAGAGGATGGCTTCTTCCGGCTGGAACGGCGTCGCCGCGATGACTTCCCGCGCCGACAGGCCCTGCCAGCCGCCCGACTTGAACCCCTCGGAATAGGTCGCATAGACCAGCGCCCGGTCCGTCGGCCGGAATTCCAGGCTGGCCCGAGGCGTAAAGGCGCTGAAATCGATGTCCTGCTGGAAGTCCCACGCTTCGAGCGGTTGGCTGAATCCCGCGATCGCCGGCGTTGCGGGCAGGCCGACACGATGTATCTTCTTTTCCTCCTCGGTCTGCCGGGCGCCCAGGCTCAGGCTCCACTGCTCCGAGAGCGCATAGGTGAACTGGCCGAAAACCGCGAAACTGTCGGTTTCGTTGTCTTGCATGTCGAAGCCCGTGAGCTTGGGTATCGCCGTGATCGCGCCGCCCATCCCGTCGGGAACCTCGAGCCCCAGACCCAGCGATTCGGTGCGATCGGTCCGCTCGTTCAGGTAGTAAAGGCCCACCACCCACTGCAGCCGGCCGGCGCCCGACGACGACAGGCGCAACTCCTGGGTGAACGTATCCGACTCGTCCCAGGAGTCGTTGTCGCCGTAAATGCCCAGGCCGACCGTGCCGGTCGACAGGCGCAGCGCGGCTGTTTCGGCGCTGCCGAGCGCCTCCCGGTTCAGGCCGTCGACGTTGCGGAATGCGGTGAGCGAGGTAAAGGTCAGCGATTCGTCGATCTGGTAGTCGACCCTGCCCGTGATGCTCCAGCTATCCACTTCGGCGGCGCCCCGGTCGTCCGCGATGACGGCGCGGGGCTTGTCGTCGTAATCCGGTATCAGGGCGGCATCCGGCGGCCAGAACAGCCCCGGCGGGCCGATGAAGTGACGGGCCGCGCCTTGTGACGATGTTTCAAGGTCGGAAACGCTGGCCGTCAGGTTGATCTCCAGTTCGTCGGTGGGCAGCCAGCGCAGGTGACCACGGCCGCTCATGGAGTCCACATCGAGGATGTCGTCGCCATCCGCCGGGTCGCTGACGTACTGCGGGAATTCCTTGGCGTAATTCGTCAGATAGCCATCGCGATTCCGGCTGGAAAACGAGATTTTCCCGTACAGGTTCTCGCCGATCGGCCCCATGGCGCGCCCGCGCACATTGATGGCGTTGAAGTTGCCGTAAGTCGCTTCAATCGCGGCCTCGGGGTCTTCGCCGGGCTTGCGGGTGATCAGGTTCACGGCGCCGCCCACCACGTTCTTGCCAAACAGCGTGCCCTGAGGACCGCGCAGTACCTCGACCCGCTCGAGGTCGAAGAGGTCGAGGTTCATGCCCGCCGAACGCCCCGCGTACACCTCGTCGATGAACAGGATTACCGACTGGTCGCCGCCGGCGCCGTCCTCGTTGGAGCCGATTCCCCGTATGTAGAGCTGCGTCTGCAATGGATTGAACATGCCCATGGTGAACCCGGGCGTACGCTCGGTGACCGCCTTGATGTCGGTAATGCCCATGGTTTCGAGCATTTCCTCGTTGAACGCGGTGATGGCAAGCGGTACGTCCTGCAGGCTCTCTGCCCGCCGTTGCGCGGTGACGACCACTTCCTCGAGTTCGGGCTGCTGCGCAAGCGCGCCGGATTGCGGCAGCATCGCAGCCGCGGTGGCCAAGAGCATGGCTCGGCAAGTCGGATTCATGGCTTTTCCCCTCTTCGATCGCGGCAAATTCAGGGAATCTGCCGTTGCGACAGGCTCCAATTCGTTGACACATGTCAATATAGTCCATCTCCGGGCCGGAGGGTAATCGGAAATGTGCAATGACGAACGGGTGTAAACCGCAACCGTGGAGGCGTCGGCCAACACGATGGAGTCGATGCTGGTACGGTAGCCCTCCGACAACGCCTCGGCATCGGCAAAGGAGACTTCCCACGAAGGGCCAACCACGATGAAAACGACATTGCTATTCCTTGGCTTTTTCCTGCTTTCGACCGGGCCGCTCGCCCAGGAGTACGAACTGGTGCTCGAGGGTGGCCGCGTTATCGACCCCGAGACCGGGCTCGACGAGATACGCGATGTTGCCATCGTCGGCGGGAGAATCGCGGCAGTCTCCGAGGGTTCTCTCGACGGGGCCGAGATGTTGGACGTCTCGGGGCTGGTGGTCGCCCCCGGCTTCATCAACCTGCACAGCCATGCCTGGACGCCCCTCGGGCAGCGGTTTCAGGCCCAGGACGGCGTCACCACCGAACTCGAACTCGAATCCGGCGCCTACCCCGTCGCCGACTTCGGCACCCGGGGTGCATTTGCCATCGAAGGCCGCGCCGTCATCAACTACGGCGCCTCCGTGGGCCACGCCTGGGTCCGTTCGGCAATGAAGGATGGCGATACCGCCGTTTCCGGATTCGACGCCCTCGTCAGCGACAGCGCCAGCGCGGCCATCGGCATGAACCGGCCGGCATTCCGCGAACCGATGGCTCCGGAGGAACTGCCGAAACTCGAAACGCATCTGCGTACCGGTCTCGACCAGGGCGGCCTGGGCATCGGCATGCTGCTCGACTACATGAGCGAAGCGGTGCACGGGGCGGAGATGCTGGCCGTATTCGAGGTGGCTGCCGAGCGCGGGGCGCCCATCGTCGTGCATGTCCGCCGCGGCATTGCCGGCGACCCGACGGGGCTCTACGAGGTGATCGGTCTCGCCGAACAGACTGGTGCCGCCGTGCACGTCTGTCACCTGCAGGCCAGCGCCATGGGGGGCATCGAGGAGTTTCTGCGGGCAATCCGCGCCGCACGGGACCGGGGCGTCAGGGTCACCACCGAGTCGTTCCCCTACAACGCCGGCTCCACCTCGAACACCGCCGCGGTGTTCAACCGTGACTGGCGCAGCATCTTTGCCATCGATTACGGGGACGTGGAAGTGGCGGCTACCGGCGAACGATTCACCGAGGCCACCTGGCACGAATACCGGGAGAAACACCCGGGCACGAGCGTCATCCACCACTATAATCGCGAAGAATGGACATCGATCGCCACCAACGCCCCGGACGTCGCCGTCGCCAGCGATGGCGGCCCGATATTCGACCTGGAAAACAAGGTAGCCCCCTGGGGCATCGGCACCAGTGCCCGGGTGCTCGGCCGCTACGTCCGCGAGAAACGCAGCCTTGGCCTGGTGACCGCACTGGCCAAGATGACCATACTTCCCGCCTCGATCCTGCAGGGTTACAGCCCGTCGTTCCGGCGCAAGGGACGAATTCAACCGGGGATGGACGCCGATATCACCGTTTTCGATGCCGCCACCGTCATCGACAACGCCACCTTTCAGGACCCGTACCAGCCTTCAACGGGAATCGCGCACGTGCTGGTAAACGGTACGTTCGTGGTCAGGGACGGCGAATTCCAGGACGGTGTCCATCCTGGCAAACGCATCCTGCGCGGCGACTGAACACTGGCGCGATGCCGCGGCACTTACAAACCAGGGGATGAAATCCATGAATAGCAGACTGTCACGTTCACTCGCCCGGACCGCTCACCGGCCGGCGCTGCCGGTTTCGAATTTCGCATCGCCACACCGACGGCGGGGCGGACGATGCAGGTCAGCCGCTTCCGGTATACGCGGCCCATCGGGGCTGCGCCGCGCTGTCTTCGCGACGAAAGACGGTGTATTGCAGGGGTTCGCTGTCTTGCTTGCCGCACTGCTCGCCGGCTGTTCGGAACCGGCGCCCGAAGCGCCTGCGCAACCGCCCGCGGATTTGATTTTCGTCGGTGAGCACATCGTCACCATGGACGACGCCATGGCGGGCGCCGATGCCGTGGCGGTGCGCGGCGACAAGATTGTCGCGGTAGGCGATGCAACCGACATGTCGGCACTGCAGGGGCCGCGCACCCAAACCGTCGAACTGGGCGAGCGGGCGCTGGTGCCCGGCTTCATCGATGCTCACGGCCACGTTTCCTTCGTCGCGCGGCTGATCGATTTCGTCAATCTTTCCTCGCCGCCGGTCGGCCCCGTCACGAACATGGACGACATCGTGCGCCTGCTCCGTGAGCGGATTACCGAGCGGAAAGCGCCGGCAGGCGACTGGGTGTTCGGCTACGGCTACGACGATTCGCTCATCGCCGAGAATCGCCACCCGACCCGCGACGATCTCGACCGCGCATCCACGGACGATCCCATCGCGCTGATGCACGTTTCCGGACATCTTGCCGCCGTCAACTCCGCAGCACTGGCCGCCGTCGGCATGAACAGCGACACCGCGAACCCGCCGGGCGGCGTCATTCGCAGGCGCCCGAACAGCAGCGAACCCAATGGCGTCATGGAGGAAACGGCCGCCATGCAGTTCACCATGGGGCAATTCGGGCAGGTCGACCCGGAGCGCTACGAACGGCTTCTGCGACGCGCCCTCGACTACCACGCAAGCTTCGGCATCACCACGGTGCAGGACGGTGGCGCCATCCTGCCGGACATTGCAGTCATGCGGGCAGCGGCCGCACGGCAGGCGTTTCCCATCGATGTCGTGGCATTTGTCATGGCGAACGCACTGGACGACGAGACCTTCGACGGCATTCGTCACGACCCGGAGTACACCGGCGGTTTCCGCGTCGGCGGGGCGAAATTCGTCCTGGACGGCTCTCCCCAGGGCCGCACCGCCTGGTTGACCGAACCCTACACGGAGGGCCCGGAGAATGCGCCGGCCGACTATGTGGCCTACCCCGCGTTCGACGTCGATACCTACAAGAAACGCGTCGCCAAGACGATCGAGCGTGCCATTCCGGCACTCGTGCACGCCAACGGCGATGCCGCCATCGATGCCATGATCGAGGGCATTGCCGAGGCGGTCGACCCGGCCGCGCTACCGGATCACCGCTCCGTGATCATCCACGCGCAACTGATGCGCCCGGACCAGCTTCCCACCGTCAAGGCGCTCGGCCTGGTTCCTTCCTATTACGCGGCCCACCCCTTCTTCTGGGGCGACTGGCACCGCAAGAGCTTCGGCGAAGAACGCGCCGCCCACACCAGCCCCGTCAAGGCCACCATCGAGCACGGCATTCCGTTTACCGTGCACAACGATGCGCCCGTCGTGCCGCCGGACATGATGCGGCTGATTCACATCACCGTGAACCGCACCACACGCAGCGGCTACGTGCTCGGGCCGGAACAGCGCGCCAGCGCCAGGGAGGCGCTGCACGCGGTCACCCAGGGCGCGGCGTACCAATACTTCGAGGAAGACACCAAGGGCTCCATTACCCCGGGCAAACGAGCGGACCTCGTCATCCTGGGGGAAAACCCGCTGACAGCGGACCCGAAATCACTGGCCGACATCCCCGTGATCGAAACCTTTGCCCGAGGGAAGTCGGTCTTTCGTCGATCGATGGAATCTCCCTGAAGTCGTGCGTATCCCAATTTCCAACTACAGAATGTCTACGCTCAACATACGCCTCCCGAAACAACTCGATGCAAACCTGAACGAGGAATCCCGGCTCGCCGGCCAACCGAAGTCGCTGCTCGTGCGCTTGGCGCTCGAGCGGTTCCTCGAAGACCGCCGGCACGAACGCTTGCTTGCCCGGTTTTCGCGGGCTGCCTCTGCCATCGCCGGCCATAACGCCAAAGCGCTGGCAGAAGAGGCCTTGCGGATCGACAACGAAGCGCTTGCGTTGACGGAAACGAACCGCCCGGCAAGTCAGCCTGACTCGAGCGAGAATCCTTCGTAACCCGCCGCCACCACGGACTCGCATTGCTGAACGTATTCCGGGAAACCGATATAGGGCATGAACACCCGGGGTTTGCCGGGAACGTTGGCGCCGAGGTACCAGGAATTGCAGTTCGGGAAGAGCGTCTCGTCGGCAATGGCGTTGACGGTCTGCCCCCAGGCCTGCTCCGCGCTCGGGTCCGCTTCGATGGCGGTATGCCGGCGCCGGCGCATGTGGGCGATGCACTCCGCGATGAAATCCACGTGCTGCTCGATGGACTGGATCATGTTGCTGAGCACCGACGGGCTGCCCGGGCCCGTGATGGTAAAGAGATTGGGGAAACCGGAGACCGCGAGCCCGAGATAGGTGCGCGGCCCTTCCGCCCACCTGTCGGCCAGCCGCAGGTTGCCCTTGCCGCGTATGTCGATGGCGAGCAGCGCCCCGGTCATGGCATCGAATCCGGTGGCGAAAACGACGCTGTCGAGGGCGTACTCCCTGCCGCCCGTCACCAGCCCGCCCGCGGTGAAGCGCTCGATGGGGTGCCTGCCGACATCCACCAGCGTCACGTTGGAACGGTTGAAGGTCGCGTAGTAGTCGGTATCGACGCACAACCGCTTGCAGCCGATCACGGTGTCGGGACACAGCAATTCGGCGGTCTCGGGATCGTCGACGATGCTGCGGATCTTGCCCCGCACGAAGTCGGCGGCAATCTCGTTGGCTTCTGCATCGATCAGCAGGTCGCCGAAGACGCCCATGAACATCAAGCCGCCCCGCCGCCAGGATTTTTCGAATCGGCGATGCCGTTCCGCCTCGTCCACTTCCAGAACGGAATCTTCCTGCAGGGCGTACTCCGAGCCGAAACCGGCATTGCGCTCCCGGTTTCTGGCACGAAAGCCCTCGTAGTCGGCCTTGATGCGTCGCACCCTGTCGGGGTCGAGGGGCCGGTTGCGAGCGGGAATGGAATAATTCGGGGTGCGTTGGAATACCGTCAGGTGTTGAGCCTGTTCGGCAAGGATCGGAATGGACTGGATCGCCGAGGACCCGGTGCCGACGACGCCGGTGCGCCGCCCCGAAAAGTCCACGCCTTCATGGGGCCACTCGCCCGTATACCAGGTGTCTCCCCGGAACTCGGACAGCCCTGGAAACTCGGGCCGGTTGAGCGAAGACAGGCATCCCGTGGCCATGATGAGGAAGCGTGCCGTGACCGCACCGCCCGGCTCTGTTCGTACGCGCCAGAACCGGCCCGATTCGTCGTAGGCCGCTGATATCACCGTGGTGTCGAAGTGGATGTTCCTGCGCAAGTCGAAACGGTCGGCGACATGGTTCGCATAGGCAAGAATTTCCGGCTGGGTGGCGTAGCGTTCCGACCAGTTCCATTCCTGCTGCAGTTCCTTCGAAAACTGGTAGGAGTACTCCATGCTCTCGACGTCGCAACGGGCGCCGGGATAGCGGTTCCAGTACCAGGTGCCGCCGACGCCACTGCCGCGCTCGAACACCCGCACGGCGAGGCCCATGCCGCGCAGCCGGTGCAGTGCATACAGGCCCGCGAAACCGGCCCCAACGATGACTGCGTCCAGGATTGCCGATGCTGCAGTTGCCGTACGATCTGTCATTGAATGGCCGGAGTCTCTCTGGAGTTTGTCTCGAAGCTCACAATGCGGGGACGCCGCCACAACAGGGCATCCCCGCGCAATCGGCGGACGATAACACGAAAGCCCGGCCTGCCAATTGTTACAATCGTCGACGGCGTCATTGGCCTGCATCCCCGTGCATCGATACGAAAGACACCACCCCGACGCGCTGAGCCCCGGACCTGCAACGAACGAAAGCTCGCTGGGAGAGAACCGATGTTCAGTGCGTGTATGTGCCTCTCCGAATGGCCAATCCTCCCCATCCGGGGGAGACGCTGCTTTTCGACTGCATCGAAGCAATCGGTCTTACCGTAACCGACGCCGCGCGGCGGCGTAGATTACAGGGGAGCACGAAATGATCGACCTGTACACCTGGGGCACCGCCAACGGACGCATCGCATCCATCGCCCTGGAAGAGTTCGGCTGCGAGTACGTGGCGCACGCGGTGGACATCGGCAACGGGGAACAGTCTGCCCCCTCGTTCCTGAAGATCAGCCCGAACGGCAAGATCCCGGCAATCCACGATCATGAAACCGGCCGCACCCTGATGGAATCCGCTGCCATCCTGCTCTACCTGGCCGAACGCCATGACCGGTTCCGGGGCGACGACCGGTGGCAGACCGTCGAATGGCTGATGCTGCAGGCCGCCGGCATCGGCCCGATTCTCGGCGAGGCCCATCGCTTCCTGTACTACAACCGGGGCAAGGCGCCCTTTGCGGAAACCCATTTTGCCGCCGAAGCGAAGCGCCTGTACGCCCTGCTCGACCAGCGGGTCGCGGACCGGGGCCACCTTGCCGGCCCCTACTCTATTGCCGACATGGCGACCTGGCCGTGGGTATCCCGCTACGCGTGGCAGGACATCGACCTGGCAGACTATCCGAGCCTGACGCGCTGGTACCTGGAAATCGCCGACCGACCCGCGGTGCAACGCGGGTACGACGTGCCCACTCCGATCAACCCGATCCCACGCCCTCGACAAGCTCCGCACGGCTGACGTGCCGACCGTTGCGGCGCTGACCCGCATATTTCGACAACTTGCTGCTGCGGACGCTGGTGCATTCGCGACGCAAGCTGGTGAGATTTGCGGACCAGGATTTCCACCGCGGCGGAGCCTCTTGCATCACCAACGGCGGCAATTGCGAATGGTCGATAGCAGCGAATACGGTTGGTCACCTTGGAATGGCGGGCGACCCCGAAAGGCCGCCCGCGCAATTCCAGGAGACAATCCGACAACTGCGTTCCCGTTACCGCCGGTACGACATGCGCAGATACCCGACGCGTCCCGGCAGGTCGTGCACCACCTGGCTCATGCCGATAACGCCGCAGGGGAAACAGATCGGCGGGTCTTCGTCGAATACGTTGTTGAAACCCAGCGTAACGGTCATGCCGTCGCCCAGCAGGCTGGGGCTGTAGCTCAGCCGCAGGTCGGTGAACAGGGCGGAATCCACCTCGCTATCGCCCGAGAGGGTCATCGAATCGGTCCAGCGGAACGCCACGGTCCCGTTCCAGCGATTCTTCGACCAGTCCACGGTCGTCATCCAGCGCAGGTCCGGGAATGCCCGCTGGAAGGTCTCGTTGGTGTGGGTGCCCGTCAGGTCCGACACCGTTTCCGAGCCGTCGATGTTCTCTGCCGTTTCCTCGTATTCGCTCAGGAATGTGGCATTGAAGGTGACGTCGACCTGCCCGATGGGCCAGTCCGGGCTGCTGTAGGAAACCGCCACGTCAAAACCGGAGGAATCGATACTGCCGAGGTTCTGCAACTGGTTGTCGATAACCCCGAGCACACCGTTGGCCGACCGGGGCGTGAGGTCGCAGAACTGGGACGACAGGGTATCGACACAGGCGACGAGCACATCGCTGGGATTGCGCCCCTGAATGGCATCGTCGATCTGCAAGTCGTAATAGTCGATGGATGCGGTCAACCGGGCGATCCAGTCGGCGTCGAAATTCGAACTCCAGACGGCGCCCACGGTGAAGCTGTCGGACGTTTCCGGATCGAGATTCTCGTTCCCCGCCGAGATGGCGTTCAGGCTCGGGTTCGGCTGCACGTAGGAAGTCGGCACGCCCAGCGCCGCGCAGTTGCTCTGTATGTTGCCCGGCGCGGGTGCGTCGCGGCCGCCATTGGCGGTACCGACCAGGCCGAGCACATCGGAGCACGGGTCCTGGAAGGTGAAATCTTCCCGAGCCGCGCCACCGAACAGTTCTCCGATATACGGCGCCCGAAACCCGGTCGAGTAGGAACTGCGCAACGAGACCTGCTCGACGGGCTGGAACAGCGTGCTGGCCTTGTAGGTGACCTCCGAACCGAAGGTACTGTAATCGGAAATGCGCACCGCTCCGTTCACTTCCCAGTACTGGCTGCCGTTGTCGAGCAGCGGCACGCTGAGTTCGCCGTAATACTCCGTGACGTCGAAATCACCGTCAGTGGGGCCGGACGGAATACCGGCCGTGTCTCCGCTCGCCGCCACCGGGTCGGGCCGGAACGAACCGTCGTGATCCCGGTACTCGACGCCGGCCGCAAAGCCCACATCGCCCGCCGGCATGCTGAATATCTCGCCGGAGACGTTGAAGGCAAAGTTCTTCAACGTCTGTTCGCTGTAGTCGCGCTGGGTATACGTAACCCAGTCGAGCATCTCCCGGGTGATCGAACCGTTGCCGTCGGGCCCCTGGCCGCCGAAGAAGTTGAACGGTACGCACCCGGGTGTGGCCGCACAGACGGCGGGGTCGCCCAGGGCGACCAGCAGCTTGGCGCCGTTGTGGGAGTTTTCCTTCTCCTGGAACCCCTGGTTGTCGCCGTAACTGCCGTACAACTCCCAGAAGATCGAGCGGTCACCGACGTCGAACTCGCCCTGGACGCCGATGGTGGCGAAATAGGTATCGGTGTCCTGGTAGAACAACCTCCCGCCCGACTCGAGAGGACGGCGACCCATGAAGGCCATGGTGCCGTCGGCGATCGAAAGGTCGACGCCGAAGGGATTGTAGGGGTTGTCTCTGTGGACGAAGAAGTTCTCGAGGATCGGGTTGCCGGCGCCGCTGCCGAGGTAGAGCGGCTCGGGCGCCGCCTTGGTGTGGGATTGCCGGTTCGAATAGGAGAAGGTACCGAACACCTCGACCCGGTCGGTCAGCAGGTGACGGGCGCTGGCGAAGATGTTGACCCGCTCGTTCGGCGTGCGCAGAAAGTTGAACCCGGGCCCGTTGTAATTGAAACGGTCTGCGGCGGTGAAGGCGTGAAAGTCACCGGACGCCGGATTGTCCGGGTTGAATACCGGCTTGTTCATGTTGCCGTCGTTCAGCACGCCATCGTTCAGGGTAATGCTCGCGCCCCCGAATGCCGGGCCGAGTATGAAACGCCCCTGGGGCGTGAACGAGGAACAATAGGACCCGGGAACGTCGCACGAGGTGGCGTTCGGGTTCGGGAACGCCGAACGCTCGCGATTGGCCGTCTCAATGCCGCCTTCGTCCCGGTAGCTTGCGCTGACCACGAAATGGGAGCGGTCGTTGCCGCCGCCGAACTTGATGCCGGCGGAGGTCGAGGAGCCATCGTTGTAGGACAGGTACTCGCCGGTTTGCACGTCAGCTTCGAACCCGGTGAAGTCCCGATCGGTGATGATGTTGACGACGCCGCCGATCGCATCGGAACCGTAGATCGCCGAAGCGCCGTCCTGCAGGATTTCGATGCGCCGGATCATGTTGTCCGGCAGCGAGTTGAGGTCCACGGTTCCCGGCACACCCGATGCCGAGGCGCCGGCCACCCAGCGCCGGCCGTCGACCAGAATCAGGGTGCGGATCGATTTCAGGTTGCGCAACGACAGTTGCACGGACCCGGCCCCGATACCCGCCCCGT
Source organism: Candidatus Azophilus sp. (assembly GCA_965221465.1). GTDB lineage: Bacteria > Pseudomonadota > Gammaproteobacteria > Pseudomonadales > Azotimanducaceae > Azophilus. Next base: position 1,113,250 of record OZ244892.1, on the reverse strand, counting down.
CCTGAGGAAAGCCCTGGTTGCCGGGAATGTTGAACTGCGAATTCGGCGCAGACCCGGTAATGGGCAGGTTCTGCAGCGCATCGCCAAGGTTGGTAAATCCGCTATTGACCAGGTCTTCCCGACCGAGTTCCATCACTGCGGTGGGTTCGTTCAGGGGGTCGCGGCGAATGCGCGATCCCGTGACGATCACCTCCTCGATGGACTCGGCCTCCTGGCCGTAAGCCAGCTGCGGTGGTAATGCGGACAAAGTCAATGCCAGTGACGCGAGGGCGAAAAGGGGTATAACCGCTTTCATCGTATCTCTCCCTGAACACATTGCGAAAACGAAGAATCGGCCGCTGCGAGCGTCGCAACGACCGGCCGCAATTATTCACCAACGGAATGAGGTAGACAAATTGAACGTCTCGGGTTCGACACTAGCCGGGTCAATCGGCTGCTTTCGCGGGCAGGCCGCAAGGCAAGACTGGCATGCACTCAACTCGGCGGTGCAGCCCCAGGCAAACGCTATTGCGATTACTGGGCGCTCAGGACAAGCGTATAGGGCCCCGTGGTCGAAGAGGAATAGCCCCGCACCTCGATATAGTAGGTTCCCGGGTCGAGCTGCCGTACGATTCGGAAGTTGGCGGATGCGCCAGAGTCGTCGTCGGTGGCAATCACTATCTCGTTCGCATTGAATAACGTTCCGTAAGTATCTCGATTTCCGGTGGTTTCCGCCGTCAGCGCGATCGGGCTCGAAACTTCCATTCGGAAATAGTCCCTGTCGCCCCCTTCCTCGAGTTCAGCCTCCGTCGTCGATGGTATGGATATCCGTGTGGCAGTTGCAAACGTATTGCCGTGATCGTCCCGAACCTTGACTGCGATTCCCCTGGAGCAATTGTTTTTCTCGTCGCGCTCGTCCGCCACGACATCCACGCAGGCGCCGTACCAGTAGTTGCTTTCCTCGGCAGTCAGCGTGATCGATCCTTTGCTCTCCGAGTCGGCCGCGAGACCGTCGATCGCTTCAGTGCCCACTTCGGTGTCGTCGCGCGTGACCGTCGCGCTTTCGGAGCGGAAATAGCGCAGGGTCGTGCTGTCTGCGGGAGCGGTGCCCGCGTTGCGCACAACGGCGCGAACTGTGAAGGAAGCACCCGGCTGCGGCTGCGCCGGGTCGATGGAAACATCCGTGACGACCAGGTCCGGAAGACGCGGTTCGCCCTTCGTCACCGTCACCTCCAGGGCATCGGAGCACGCTTCGCCCGTTTCCGTACCGGTCGCCCCGCCTTCCAGGCAGACTCCGTAGTAATAGTCGCCAGGCGTTTCCGGCGCCTCCACATCCACCGAGCGGCTGCGGGAGGCGGACGCGTCGAGCGTACCCAACTCCACCGTGCCGACTTCTGCATCCCTCGCCGTGATGCGGGCATCAGCGGAGCGTCGGAAACGCAGCGTCGGATTGTCGGCTCGGGCCGTGCCGCGGTTGCGCACCAGAGCGGTGAGGCGGAAGGTCGATTCGGCAGCGGGGGCAGCTGGGGTAGACCAGATGCGCTGCACTTCGAGTTCCGGTTCACCGACTTCCTTGACCGGGGGCGGAGCATCCCTCGAGAAAAACAGGATGCCTTGTTGCGACGTGACAAGATACAGATGCCTGTCGTCTGGCGTGGCGGCGAGCGCCACGGGCACACCGTAGTGCGGCATGGTTCGGCCGGTTTCGTCGGGAATTCCAGACAGCACGTAGTCCGTTCCACTCAACTCGGCATTCGCGGCATCGAATTTTGCCGCAAACGCCAAATCCGAACAGAACATATCCAAGGCGGCGACTGCGCCGCGTGCGCTCCCGAACGCGCAGGAGTGCTTGGTTCGTCCGAACCAGAACGACCCGAGCCTGGCCAAATACTGCGGATTCCCGGGATCTTCCAGGGAGTAGACAGTCGTGACATCGCTCAGGTAATCAATTGAAAACAGGTGAGCGTCTTCAATACCGAGATCGAGGGGCGTTGTTCGCTGCCCTTCACTTCCTTGCCAAATGCCGACGTAATCGTTGAACCGCGAGGTCAACGCTCCTGTGTTCGAGTTGCGCTCGTAGACCCGCAATTGACGCCAGGTCCTCAGGTACAAGTGACCTCCGTCCTCCGACAACGCCGCGCCGACGAAATCGTAGTCAAAATCGAGAGCTTCCACATAGCGCAGATTGCTCCCATCGTCCGCGATATAGCGTTGCAATTGCCTCCCGCCGAACCGGTAGATATCCGAACCGCCCGGGGCGATCGCGATCTGGATTGCGCAGGTGCCCGAGTCGCCGGCAACCGCCAATTCGACTCCATCCTCCAGTTGCGCACCATCATCGACCGCCGCAAAGGAATGCCAGACGCCGCAGTCGTCGACCAGCAGCCGGTCGCGGTGCGAGTCCCATGCCAGCGCCGCCTGCTCGAGGTTCGGATTGCCGTCGAGCACCTGGGTGAGGTGCAACTCGCCGGTGTCCGCGTTCCGCGCGAACACCTGCAAGCCGATGCTGGAAGCCAGATAGAGATTCATGCCTTCCGGGTGCACGACGAGTGCGCCAGGATTTCGAATCTCGGTGGGATTGCCGCTCGTGTCCAGCCCGCCGTCCTGCAAGCGTCCCGCGTAGAACAGCCAGACCGGAGCCTCGGCCGGTTCCCAGCGGAGCGTGAAATCGCCGCCGTCCGGGTCACCACTGCCAGGCGATTGTTCCCCGCCGGCAACGCCGAGCGAAATGGTGTAGCGGACGCCCTCTTCGGCCTCGAACAGCACCTCGACCGCGTTGCCCTCACTGCGCTGCCAGCGGCTGGTGGCGACCAGTTCCAGTGCGCCGAGCCCGTCAGCCGACGCCCGGTGAACTGCCAGCAGCAAGCGTTCGTCACCGTCCACGGCGAAGCGTATCCAACCGGATGCTTCTGCCTCGTATGTCCACCAGAGAGTCGAGTGGCCCAGCAGATCCCGGCGTTCGCCAACGCCACCAGTCGCCAACGCAGTGGATGCGGAAATCGAACCCGACCGGCCCGCAATTGCCATCGCTCCAGCGGCATCGTCATTGGGCGGCGTCGCACCCCAAGCCAGCATTCCCCGGACCTCGTCTTGTTGGTAGGCCGCGATGTCGCCGTTGCGCAATCCGACGGCAATGCGATACATGTCTCCGGCTGAGGTGTCGATCGCGGTCTTGAATGCCATACCGGAATCTATCTCCGCCTCCAGTTCCAGGTCTTCAAGGTTGGCGTCGCGAAAGAGCGTTACGTGCAGCTTCGATAAGTCTGAATCTCCGGGACCGAGCCGCCAGGTGTAGCGGCCGTCCGTCGGTGACTCCCAGGCCCACCATTGGGTCCGTACGCCGGTGATGGCCGGTTCGTCGGGTTCGACCGTTGCAGCAGAATTGACGTCCACTGTCGTCTCCGCAAGTGCAGAGTCAATATCCCGCGGCGTAGAAAAGGAGTCGTTGTCATCCTCCAGGCTGGAACGGCTCCAGGAGAGGGAGTATTCGCCCTGCGACCCATAGGCACCCCCTTCCGCGACGGCAATACGGTACTCTCTACCTTGCGCTGCCGGGAAACGCACTCTATATCCGGGCCGTCCTGACACAAGGCGAAGCCTGTTCATTGCTGTCCCCTGGAATACGAACACGTATTTGGGCGCACCATCGAAACGCCAAACGCCATCCTCCGGCGCCGCCCAGCGAAACCAGGTTGTAGCCCCGTGCCCGCCATAGTGTTCGCCGGGCTCCAGGGTTGCCCCCGCGGTAGTTCCTGCCGCACGGCCCGAATCTCCCTCGAGAGCCGTGGCATTTGCAAAGTCGTCGTTGGCGGGCCGGGAGGCCGGTGACCAACGGAGGTCCAATTCTGCTCCGCGAGCGGAGCCAGCAACGCGTACATGGTAGGTTCGGTCCTGCTCTGCGAAGAAAGTCGCCTCCCAGAGCCCGCGCCCGACAGGGCTCAACACCCCCAATACGCCATCGTCGAACACGTCCACCAGATCATACCGAGCGATCGCCCCTCTAGGCTCCTCGAGCTCATGGTCACCGACTGGCGCGGGTACAGCGAAACGGAACGGGCCGTCCGAAGGGGCGGTCCACCGGAACCAAACGGAGCTGGATGGACGCCCAAACCGCTCCTCGGATATAGGTTCAGCAGACTCGGGTGTCGCGCGCAGCAGATCGAGAGCTACGGTCCCTTCTCGACCCTCGATCGATTGCGCCTGAGCAAAGTCGTCGTTGCTGGGCCGTAGGATGTCGGGAACGTTTCCCGATCCGATTGTCACATCGATCGAGCCCGCGCGACCGTTCCATGCGCTGGCAGTGAAGTATAGGGTCGCGTCACTATCGGCAGAGTCGTCTACGGAGAAGCGAACGGTGATCTGACGTTGCTCTCCCGCAGCGACTTCCCCGACAGGCACGAACGCGCCCAGTTTCACTGGATTTCTCCACCAACTCCACGAAGTAAATCCGTACGGGAGAAGGCGTTGGTCTTGCCCGGCGAGTTCAATGGAGACACCGTCCGTTCTCAATAGTTCCATGCTCTTGACGGGGACAAGTTGTGCGCACTCCGTCGTTCCTTCGCTACGGCAATCGACGTGCAGCCGGACGCCGGCTGCGACATAAGAATCAGCAGTCAATGTCAGCGTCAGTTCATGCTCGCCAGCGCCAGTTATACGCTGCCGGTCGGCTGTCAACGACAGCGTTGGCGTGGGTGTTCCCCGGACCACCGTCCACGCCAAGGCGGCGCGGGGTGCGGCGGTATAAACGCGATGGGCAGCCACCTTAGCCCGCCAAGTGCCCGGCTGGGGGTTCGCGACCACGATCCATTCGACATTGTCGACGCGCGACCGGGAGGAGTGCTCGCCGCAGGCCGCGACGCCGCATTCGCCACCACGGTCGAGCCATAAATCCAGGTCGTTTATCACGGTACTTGGAATCGACTCAGCAGCCGGCTCGTCCCAGGTCATCACCAGAATCAGCCGGCTTGCGCCGGCAGGCACCTCGATGTCGTGCCACGCGTACTCGCCGTCTTCGAGTTCGGCAGTCGCGCTGCCGCTCGTCCAGCCATCCGCCCGGTTGCGATCCAGCACTGCCGTGCGTGCCGACACCTTGCCCATGCCGTACCTGGCCTGGATCGGTCCCGGTCCGTCAGTGTTGTTCCGCGGAAATCCCGAGCCTTCGGCCAGCCAAGGGTCGGGGCGAACGGCACTTGCCATCAGCCGGGCACGCGTCAGGGCCGGCTGCTCCTTGTGGGCCGGCACCGCATCCATCAGCAAGGCCGCCACACCCGCAACGGCCGGCGAAGACATGCTCGTCCCGCTCGAATTCCGATACCCGATGGCAACACCTCCACCCAACGCAGAGCGCAACCTGACGCCCGTTCCGACCACGTTCGGTGCCAGTCGGCCGTCGGCGGTCGGGCCCAGGCTGCTGAAGTACGCGAGTGTGCCGCTATCGAGCGCGGCACCCACTGCCAGCGAGTTCTTCGCTGCGCCGTAATTGGAAAACCCGCTGGCCCCCGCATTGGCCTGGGAGACGACGTACAACTGACGATTGCCCCAGACTATGGCGTCTAGCGAGCGGGCGGCGGTATCCCGCCCTTCCCATAGCACCGATCTGCCGGAAAGACTCATGTTGACGATCAGCGGTTTTGCCCGTTCCGACAGGGTGCCTGCCTTGTCGCAACTCGACGATTCGGCAAGGAACTCCATCCCGCGCCGGACGCTTAACGCGGACGACCATCCATATCGGCTAAGCACCTTTGCGAAGCGGATGTGGCGAACGCCCGGCGCCATACCGACGTAGCGCTGCTCTACAAAGCCGTTGCCGGCAACGGTACCGGTCACGTGCGTGCCGTGGCCGAAAGCGTCAATCCAAAGGTCGTCTTCTTCGGCCAAGCTTTCATCCGGCACCAGATTCGCACCGCAGATGCTGTCCCGATGCGATGCGATGTCCCAGTGGGAAATATTGAGCCCGGTGTCCATCACCCCAATCGGCACCGAGGCGCCGTCGATGCCGGAGAAGAGGCCTGGAGCCCCGTCGTAGGCGCGCACCGCGTCGGCGCCCATCGCCGGGACGGCGGTGTCGTGCATTGCTTTCACAATCGGGATGGGTTCGACCGACAGTACATAATCGGCTTCGGCCAGTGCATCGATGGTGGCGCGGCCGGCGTTGGCCCGGTAAACCCGGAGTTCCGGGTCGTAGCCGCCGACTACCGCGCCCAGCGCTTCCATGGCGTGGCGCCAGCGGCCGTCCGCGTCGTGCGCCATCAATGTGACGTAAATTGGTAGCGCATCGACGGAGGTGTCAATGGCGGGGTCGGCGAATGCAGCGAGCTTGGCTTCCGCCGGTGTTGCACCGAGGCCGGCAACCTCATCGAGGTCGGCTATTGTCCGAAGGATGTCGGCGTTTCCGGGCAATCGGGCCCGGACCAGGCGGCCTGCCCTGCCGATTGCTTCGGCGCCGACCTCTTCGATTGCCCGCACCAGTTCCGCCGGCGTCGTTTCCGGGCCGGCGTCGAGCCAGCCGAAGGTCCAGCCGCGCCCGGTTTCGCCAGCTTGCTGAAGAAGGGCCGGCACGCCCTCCCGAGGATCCAGCCAGCCTGGAAGTTCCTCTTCTCCAGGTTTCAGGGCGCGCGGCTCCTCGATTCGGGCTTTGGACATTTCGCCGGAGTGTGTGACGAATGAGTAGCCTTCCGGCGGCTGTGGGGGCGGCCGGTCCGGCTGCGGTGCCGGGTCGACCCGGCGCGACGGCTCGGGTGCGGCCTGCACTCGGGGCTTGGTTGCTTCGCCCCGGCTTTCCGCCGCGATGCGGGCCATTGCCGCCGCCCGCATTCGTTCTGCCTCGGCCTGGTCGTCGATGGGAGAGACCGGCTCCCCGGGCGCTGGCGCCTCGCCCGGCACGAGTAAAACCAACACGGCAAGCGCCACCGCAACTGCGGCCACCCAGAACCATGCTCGTTTCCCCTGTGGTCCCACGACACCCTACCCGATAGTCATGGGCGGCAACGTACCACGAATGCCCCCAATTGTCGCAAAAGTCGAACGCAGGCAAGGGCTTGACGAAGCGGAACGCAGTCAGGGAATTGACTGGTCTCTGAAGAGAAGCGCAGGGGCGGGATTGCCCTGCGAATTCAGTTCCAAGGCATCGGGACTTGGCACCGGCACGCCATTGGACCGATCGGGCTCGTCAACTTCGAGCGTTTGCTCGTTCACCTCATCGTAGCAACGGCCACCGCCCGCGGGGCAGGCCTCGAAGCCGCACCCGAATGATTTCGGGTGCGGCTGGAGTCGCCGTCGTGTCTACCTGCGAATCGACTCAGAAGCCCGTCGATACGCCCACGAAGAAACTGCGGCCTACGGGGTCGTAGAGGTGGACGTTGACGTTGAGGTCGCCGGCTGCCTGGTAAGCCCAGATCGGCGGTTGCTTGTCGAACACGTTGTTGATGCCGAAATTCACCGAGGTGTTGCCCCAGAAATCCCAACTGCCGTTCAGGTTGACGATGACCACGGGGTCCTGGGTGCCAACCTCGTTCGGGTTCGCATCCGGATGCAGTTTCATCTTGCCGACGTAGTTCATTTCCGGGCTCAGGCGCAACGGGCCTGAAGCCCAGTTGACCCGCAACAGGCCCCGGAACCCCGGCGTCGGACGGATCGGTCCGCTCGAGCAGGTGCCGGCGTAATAGCCTGCGCAATCGATCACCGGAAGACTCGGCAATTGCTGACGGTCGTTCGTGAACTGCCACGACCAGTACGTCTGCACGTCGAGGGTCGCGCCCTGATTGGGCAAGGCCATCCAGTTTGGCACGTTGTCGAAGTTGTACGTGGCCGACAGGTCAAGGCCATCGACGTTTCGTTCCGAGAGGTTCAGGAGCGGGCCGATGACTTCGATGAGATTGCCGTCCTGGTTCCGCACGAGGGCCTGGCAGGAGACTGCGTTGATGTCGAGGTTCGCGAAGCAGTCGTTGATCAGCCCCTGCCCGTCGACCTGATCGATCGCGTTGGTCATCTTGATGTCGTAGTAATCCACCGACATCGTCAAACCGGAGAGGAAGGAGGGCGAGAACACGAAGCCCACCGTCAGCGTATCCGCCTCCTCTTCGAACAGGTTGGGGTTGCCGCCGCCGATCAGGTCGTAACCCAATCGCTGGTCCACCAGCGTGTCGATCACGTTGGCCGGCACGCCCTGCTGCACGCAAAGATCCTTCGTGGCTTGCGACGGGTTCTGTACCGCTGCACAGGGGTCGTTCACGGGCCTGAAGGCGCCGGTGATCGGCGTGTACAACTCGTCGAGGTTCGGCGCGCGGATCGCCTTGCTGTAACCGGCCCGGACCTTCAACTGCTCGTTGACGTCCGTGTCGAGCGAGGCGCTCCAGGCGATCACCTGGCCGGCGGTCGAGTAGTCGGCGAATCGGAAGGCGCCTTCCACCGCCAGGCCCTGCAGGCCCATCTGGTCGTTCAGGATCGGCACCCTGGCCTCGCCGAACACCTCGTAGAGGTCGTAGTCGCCCTCTTCGACGGTCGGCGCCGGTGAGGAAATGTCACCGCGCAACTGTGCGTCGTTCGGCCGGACGAATTGCGATTCCTTGCGGTATTCGACGCCGAATGCAGTGGCGACGGAGCCGGCGGGCAGTTCGAACAGGTCTCCAGCCACCGTGGCGCCGGCTACCTTTCTGCGGAAGCGATAGTCGGTCACGCTATCCGTCTTCAGGTAGTCGACCATCTCCGGTGTCAGCACATCCGTGCCGAAGATGTTCACCGGCACGCAACCGCGCACCTCGACGCGACAGGAGACACTGCCGTCCGCATTGACCACGGAGTCGAGGCCGAGCGTGAGAGCCGAACGGGAAAGAACGCCGGCAAGCGTCCAGACCGACTCGTTCTGGGAATACTGGTAGAACGCATCCCAGGTCCAGTTGTTGTCGCCGACGTCGAAGTTGCCGCGCAAACCGGTGGTCATCAGCCACGCATCGGTGTTGAAGTCGAAGTGACGCGGCCCGAATTCCTCGAAGCGTCGGCCGAGCGCGCTGACCGTGTAGTTGCCGTCGCCGTCTGCGTCCCAGTAGTTGGCATTCTGCGCCCAGAAGTTCTGCAGTGCGGGGCTGAACAGCGGGTTGTTGGCCGCATCGGGGATGATGACCGTGCCGTTCGGTTGGCCGAAGCTGGTCGGGGCTACCGCCAGGGGCGCCATCTGGTAGTCCTGCTGATAGTTTACGTAGAAGGCCTGGGCATACGCTTCGACCCGCTCGTTGAACTCGTGGCTGCCGATTACGCTGATCTGATAGCGTTCGATGGGCCGCAGCAGGTAGTTGTCGGCGGCGTAGTTGAACTTGTCGTTCTCCCAGCAGTACGGCACGGGTTGGCCGCCGGCGTCGAAGCGCACACCGTCATTGGTGCCCGGGCAGGCGCCGTCCGCATTGCTGAGGTCGATGCCGTTGATCTGCGAAAAGTTCGCCGGCTGAATGCCGATGCGGGTGCCGGGAATGAAGCTGGCGCCGAATGGCACGTGCGTGCCGTCGCTGGTGGCCCATAGCGGGATTTCCGAAAATCGCCGCTGGTCACCGAGGATGGTGCCGCGCTCGGACCAGGTGAGCGCGATGGCCATGTTGCTGCTGCCATCGTCGGTGCCAACACCGATGACCACATCCGCTCGCTCGGTCTCCCCGTCGCCCCGATCGCTTTCGCCACGCTGGTAGCGCACCTGGACCCCCTGGATGTCGTCGCGCAGGCGGAAGTTGACGACGCCGGCCAGTGCATCCGACCCATAGACGGCAGAAGCGCCGCCGGTGACAATCTCGACCGACTCGAGCAGCATGTCGGGAATGGTGGCGAGGTCCGCAATACCGGAGTTGAGCCGCCTCTGGGCGCGGTCTTGAGATGGAATGTAGCGACGGCCGTCGACCAGTACCAGGGTGCGCGACGGGCCCAGGCCGCGCAGGTCGGCGCTCATGGCCGCGCCGCCGTACTGGTTCGTGCTGGACGTGGTATCCGGTTTCAACTGGGGCATGCGGTTTACCGTTTGCTCCAGGGTCAGGTAACCCAGGTTCTGGATCTCCTCCATGCCGATGGTGGCGATCGGGCTCGCCTCGACGTAGTCCCGGTCGCGCCGCAGCCGGGAGCCGGTGACGATGACCTCCTCGACGATGGAAGGTTCCTCGGCATTGGCAATGGTGGCCGTGAGGCCGGCGCCGGCAGCCACGCTCGCAATCAGAGCGCCTTGCACTGCCTGACTGATTGGCTTGAGACGGTGATTCATCAACGTAATCCCCCTGTCTGGTTGTAATCCCTTGCTGATCGTTATCCCTGATTGGCTTCAGGTGCGGCCGGCGGCGGGCAATCGAATACCGGGTTCAATCCGACTGCAAAGCCCCCAGGCTGCTCAGGGTAAACCTCGGCGAAACGACATCCGGCCCCCATCGGGTCGATACCGACAGCCCGAGACATACCTCCCTTTGACGCTGACGCGTTTCACAGAAACAGGCGTCGGCGCTTGGCGATACTATCGTTCGCAAGTTGGACGCTGTCAATGGCTATGGGGCGATTTGCTCCAGCGCGGCAGCGCTTGCTCGGCGCGTTTTGCTTCAGCGACGAAACGTCTACGCCCTCGCGACGAAACGTCGACGCCCTCGCGACGAAACGTCGACGCCCTCGCGACGAAAGTTGGTGACGGATGCGGGTCGAGGGTTTCTGTCATTCGACGGGTTCGACGCGCAGCAGCGCGCCCTGGTCGTGATCCGTAAGCAGGTACAGCAGGCCGTCGGGGCCTTCCCGAACCTCACGAATGCGCTGTGCCAGCGAAAGCAGCAACGCCTGCTGCCCTTGGGGCAGACCCTCCGGGGACACGGCCACCCGGTGAAGCTGTGCGCCACGCAACCCGCCGATGAAGGCGTGACCGGCCCAGTCGGGGAAGCGCTCGCCCGTGTAGATCGCCAGGCCGCCCGGTGCGATGTTGGGCGACCAATAGAGCCACGGTTCCTCCATGCCCGGCGCCGAAGGGCCGGCGAGCACGGGTCCGAAACCGGCGCCGGTCGATTCTCCGCCGTAAGCTCGACCGTAGGAGACCAGGGGCCAGCCGTAGTTGCGGCCGGCTTCGATGATGTTGATCTCGTCCCCGCCGAGGGGGCCGTGCTCCACTGTCCAGAGGGCGCCGGTGCGGGGATGCACTGCCATGCCGGTGGTGTTGCGCACACCGAGGGCAAAAATCTCGGGGAGATAACCGGGCACGTCCACAAAGGGGTTGTCGGGGAGCGCGGAGCCCTCTTCGCCGAGACGAAGGATCTTGCCCGCGTGCGAAGCCGGGTCCTGCGCGTCGTGTGCGCTGCCGACGCGGTTGGTGCCACCGTCGGCCAGTGTGTAGCTCGGCGCCCCGATACTCATGTACAGCCCGCCGTCGGCGCCGAAGACGATACGCGCCGCACTGACGCCGCTGGTAGCCGCATCGGCGATAAACAGGTCTTCGACGTCCAGCAGCCTGTGTCTGCCGTCGTACCGGCCTCGCGCCAGCACTGCGGTTCCGGCAGGGCCGATCAATGCATCCCAGTCGGCGTCGGTTTCGCCGGGCAGGCGCTGGAAGTACGTGAAGTAGACCCACCGGTTGTCCGCGAAATCCGGGTGCAGCGCCACGTCCATCAGGCCCTTGTAGGCCGCGGCCAGCACGTCGGGAATTCCCGCTATGGGTTGCGGGTCGAGGGTGAAATCCGCATTCACACGCCGCAGTCGGCCCGGCCGCTCGGTCACCAGCATGGCCCCGTCCGGCAGGAAGGCCAGCGCCCAGGGACGCTGCAGACCCTTGAGCGGAACGACCCGCAGGCGCTGGCCTTTTTCGTCGACGATCTGCGCGGTGTCGGGGAGTGTATCGGGGCCGGAACCCTCGCGGCCCGTCATTCCATTGGGCGGCGTCTCAGCCGGCTCGGCCGACTGCGACACCGGTGCACCCGCGATACTGCAGACGAACAACACGGGCACGAGCGCAATTGCCATGGTGCGGCGCAGGATTCCGTATGCCCACATGACCGGGCCTTTTGCGGTTGCGTGCGGTTTCTCTGCAGTGTTCACGAAACGAGTTTCAAACATCTGATTTGATTGAATTTGTCAACCACGGATTCCCTTCCTTCGTATCCGACGCCGAGAACCGGTATGCGGCACGTGCATACGGCTCGCCGAACGGCTCGCCGAATGGCGCGCCGGGGGGGCGCCTGTACCGCAACGATGTGCGCAAGCGGGAGTCCCAAAGGCGCCGTTCGGCGAGCGGTATACACGCGCCGCACACCGGTTCTCTCCCAGCGGTTGTCGGATGTTCCTTGCACGTTGGCGGCACGGTCGGTTCGCAAACTGCATACCCGCATTCTCATTGGCTCAGAGCCTGTCGGCGCGAATCAGTTGTCCTACGGATGCACCCGCCGCACCGACGTAGAGCGGGGCGATATCGGCGTCCGACCAGGGCTCGGTCCCCAGGACTTTCTCGACTCGTGCAAGGCGCTGGCCGGACAGGCATGCGGTCAGCAGATCGCGCGTCCGCTGCCGTTCGCCGCGCAGGCGCTCGAGGTTCTCCGCAAGCCAGTGCTCCACATCGGCGGGATGGTACGTTTCGAATCGATTGGCCGTGTCGCGGATGGCGCCACAGAGTTGCTGCACCAGTGTCGCCGACGGATTGGCTGCGCAGTGTGCTTCGGCTCTGCCAAGGGCTTCGGTCAGGTCGCGTGTCGCACGGGTCACCTTGCGGCGGCGGGTGCGGGCTTGCACGTATGCTTTCATTGCGGCGAAGGGGCCCTCCGAAGCCAGCAGCAGGTCGATATCCGCCAGTTTGGCGCGGCCCTGGCCAACCACCATGCTGTCGGCGTCGTGAGCCAGCCAATGCAGTCGCCCACCCGGCGCCAGCACCCGTGCAGCTTCGCTCAGGGCCTGTTCCAATTCCGCGTATTCGAGCCCGTATTGCGAGACCACGGTGTCGAAGCTGCCATCGGCAAAGGGCAGCGACTCCGCCGCGGTTCTGCCCACGAAGCGTGCTGCCGAAAGATCGGCCCGATATTCGGGCAGGAAGCGCGCCGGGTCGATATCGGCAAGGTCGATGCCGGTCAACGTCAACTGGCGTCCGGTCGCACGTGCGGCTCTCGCGGCCCAGACCAGCAGCACGCCGTTGCCGGTCGCCACGTCCAGTACGCGGTTGCCTGTGGAATTATCCGCAAAGAACCCGGCCCAGTGGTTCTCGATGGCGGCCGCGGAATCGGGGTTGTCGGGCACACAGGCGGCCAGGCGATTCTCTCGCCAGTAGCGGCGCCACCCCGGATTGGACGCATGCCTGACCAATGCCTTCAACCGCTGCGCGGCACGCTATTCCGCCCCGTCCGGTCCGCTCGACCACTCATGGGGGCGCCTCGACGCCCTCGCAACGAAAGTTGGTGCGATATGCGGACCAGGGCATTCCGCTCAGCCCAATTCGCCATCTGTCGTAACGTGCCACGAACCCCCCTGTTGGTTTCGAGAGTACGTCACGACGTTGTCGCCCATCAAGACCAGGCGCGCGATTCCTGTAAGATCGCTGTGGTGGGGGCCGTTGCCCGAGGGGGATTTCGTCATGAACAAAATTTTGAAGACGACGGGAATAGCGCTGGTTCTCGCCCTTGTGATCGCACTGCTTTCACTGAGGCTCTTCGGGTTCGAACCTCGTGACGGGCGCCCCGGGTTGTGGCTCGCCGGGGATCTGGTCACTGAGCCCGTCACCGACTGGAGCTTCACCGATCGCTTCGGCGAGATATACCTGCAGACCAATACCGTCTACGGCATTCCACACTCGGTCACCGTATGGTGCGCGGTGCACGACGGCGATTTCTATCTGTTCTCCTCGTACCGCGGCGGCGGCAGTTTCCCTGACAAGCGGGCCTGGAACCGCAATGTGCTGCGAGACCCGCGCGTGCGGCTGAAGATCGGAGATCGATTGTTCGACCAAAGGCTCAGGCACATCGACGACGAAAACACCCGGGCTCCGGTCTACCGGGCCTTCCTCGGGAAATACCCGAACTGGCGGAGCCCCGGCCAGGAAAACGTGCACATCTTTCTGGTCGAACCGGCAAACTGATTCGAACTCGCCCTCCCGGGCCTTTCCCCTTGGCGTCGCCGGTGTTCGACGCGGCTGCCGGGCGTCGGCCCTCGCCTCGTTGTCGATCTAATTCGACAGATTTCAAATTGTCGAGTAAGATCGACAAAATTAAAACTGTAGAGTTTATTCGACAAATGCACGGTGACGAACTCCTCGCCATTGCCGCGACCTGGAGCTTCTGGGACGGCCCCCCGCCGCCGTCAATCCCTCGTCGCGTCACACTGCCTCCGTCGCTGTCCCATCGCATCGCTCTGGTTGTCCAGGGTGTTCGGCGCTGCGGCAAGTCCACGCTTATGACCCAGATGATCGATCATTATGGGCTCGATCGAAGAAACTGCCTGTACGTGAATTTCGAGGACCCGCGTCTCGCCGGTCATCTCGGCTTCGAAACGCTGGAGCAATTGACGGAAGCCTTCGGCACGTTGCGTCCCCAAGGCGAAGCGCTCACCGTATTCCTGGACGAGATCCAGTGGGTGCGCGACTGGGAGCGGTGGTTGTGCGCGAAACTCGAACGTCCAGGCCGATTTCGATACGTGGTCAGCGGTTCCAATGCACACCTCCTGTCCGGCGAACTGGCCTCGGTGCTGACGGGCAGGCACATCACCGTCGAGTTGTTCCCGTTCGACTTTCATGAATTCCGCAGGGTGGATACCGAAGGCGACGTGCAGGACTACCTGTATCGCGGCGGCTTTCCGGAGCCGCTGGCAAGCGACGATGCAGACCGCCTCCTGCGCCAGTATTTCGTCGACATCCTGCAACGCGATGTCCGCGAACGTGTGCGGGCGAGATCGTCCATCGCCCTGCGGCAGATCGTGCAGATGGTGTTCGAGTCGGCGGGTTCCGAACTCAGTTCGCGACGCATCGCCGCCGCCAGCGGCGTCGCAGTCGAAACCGTATCCACCTATCTCGATGCCTGCGAGCAGGCTTATCTGCTTTTCCCGTGCCGCTGGTTCACCTACTCGGAGCGCAAACGGACGCAACGCAACCGCAAGTATTATCCGGTCGACACGGCCCTGCGGCGCGTCGCGGTGACACCCACCGGCCGCGACCTGGGCAAGGCCCTGGAGTGCGCCACATTCGTGGAACTGAGGAAACGACACCAGGAGGTCTTCTACTGGCGCGGCCAGGGCGAGGTCGACTTCGTGATTCAATCCACTGTCGGCACCACCCCGGTCCAGGTCACGTCCACGGACGCCACGGAGCGTCACCTGCGCGCCCTGGACGAGTTCTACCAGACCTTTCCCCACGCACGGGAAGCCGTGATCGTGACCCTGGACAACTTCCCGCACGTCCTCGACCCGCTCGACGACCCGAATGGTTCGGAGGTCGCGTAAGCGAACGCCCGGCCACCGTGTCTGAACGCCGGTTTCAATGGACCGGCAG
Source organism: Candidatus Azophilus sp. (assembly GCA_965221465.1). GTDB lineage: Bacteria > Pseudomonadota > Gammaproteobacteria > Pseudomonadales > Azotimanducaceae > Azophilus. Next base: position 1,097,814 of record OZ244892.1, on the reverse strand, counting down.
CGCGAAAACGAACAGGGCCGGGCTGTCGCGCGGCGGTTTAAGTTCCGTGTGTATGGACAGGGCGCGGCGTTCCGGCGAGGCGGTGCCGCCACCGACGGCGACGGCGATGTACTGGCGGCCGTCGACGGCGTAGGAAATGGCGCTGCCCGAAACCGGCGCGCTGACGATCGTCTGCCAGAGCACCTCGCCCGTGCTGTCGTCGAGGGCCATGAAGCGCCGGTCGATATCGCCGACGAACAGGAGGCCGCCCGCCGTCGATACGGTTGTGCCGATGACCGCCGCGCGCTGCTCGTGCCGCCAGGCCTGGCGACCGGTCGACACATCGATGGCATCGATGCGTCCGACCGGGTACGGAACGGCAGTCACCGTCGGGTCTTCGACGACAAGCCAGCTGGTCGCATAGCCGTCTTCGGCTACCGGCGTTTCGGTGTAGCCGGTCTGCAGATGGCACAGATTTTGTTGGGGCTGGTACATGAGGCCGGTGCGCGGGCTGTACGAACCGGCCGGCCAGTTCTTGCCGCCACCGAGGGACGGGCAGACCAGTATTTCCTCGAACGGGCCGACGACCCGGTCTTCGTCGATGTGCACCCTGCCGTCGCCGTCGATGGCGGCGATGACGTTCTGGTGCAGCGTTTCCCGCGCCCAGAGGAACTCGCCGGTTCTGCGATCGAGCGTGTAGACGATACCCGTCTTGCCGGGAATTCCCGTGACCACGGGCCGCATTTCCCCGGGCTCGATGCGGGGATTGATCCACGGCACCTCGGCCGGGTCCGGTGCCACCGCCACATCCACCAGATAGCGTTCGAAGACGTGGTCCAGGTCCCAGTTGTCGCGGGGCAGATGCTGGTAGGCCCAGACCAACTCGCCGTTGGCCGGGTCGGTGGCCAGGGTGCTGTTGGAGTGCAGCACGTCGCTTCCCTCGGTGCCGCGCAGCCGCTCGAGCGACGGCTGTGGTACCGAGGTGCCCCAGTAAAGGAGCCCCAGTTTCGGGTCGTAGCTCGGCACGTTGCCCCAGGTGCCCACATGCCAGCGCCGCTCGTCCGCCAGGCCGCCCCAGCTTTCGTCGCCCGGTTCGCCGGGCCGTGGAATGGTGCGCCGATGCCACAACTCGCGACCGGTTTGCGGGTCGTGGGCCGCCAGATAACAGCTCTCCGGGCCACCGCGCGCCGCGCAGGAGCGGCCGCTGACCACCAGCCCCGCAACCACTGTCGGGCCGGCCATGTGACCAATTCCGGCGTCGCCGGCACGCTCCCGGGTTTCCCAGAGGAGTACGCCGGTGCGCGCATCGAGGGCAATGAGATGCATGTCATCGGCCAGGTGAAACAGCCGGTGCCCGAAGATCGCCAGGTTGCGGCGGTTGCGTAACCGGCTGTCGTCTTGCCGCGGGCGCCGGTATTCCCAGATCAGGCGGCCGTCGGTGGCGTCCAGCGCCTGGATGACGTCACCCGGATGCTGCACGTACAGAATGCCTGCATGCACCAGCGGCGTCGTGTACTGGCCCCCGGGCTCCATGGCGCGAGACCAGGCCAGGCGCAGTTCACTGACGTTGTCGCGGTTAACCCGGTCGAGCGGGCTGTAGGCCCAGCCGTCGTAGGTTCGGCGGAACATCAGCCAGTCGTCCGCGGGCGGGTCTTCGAGCATGGCACGGGTGACCGGCTTGAAATCGTCGACGGTGCCCTGGGCAAGAAGTTGCAGATCGACGCTCTCGAGTTGCGGCCAACTCAGGCTGCGAATCCAGGCAGCCAGGGCAACGAGGTCGTCGCCTCGAACGTGCGGAAACGCGGGCATGCTGAAGCCGCCGTGCTGGACGATGTTGGCGACGTCCATGTCCGAGCGCAACGCCATCAATGCCGGGTCTGCCAGGTCGGGTGGCGTCATCTCGGGGCCTTGCCCGACCACCGCAAGGCCGGCGCCGTCGGGCGCGTGGCAGGCCGTGCAAAGGGATTCGTAAACGACCTTGCCCCTTTGCAGCATCGGCGCGGTCACGATTATCGCCGGTGGCGCGGGACCGTCCCGCAGCGGTCGCCCCGGCGGTTCCGCTGCCGGCGCGGGCACGGCCGCCCAAAAAATCGCGAGCAACAGCAACAGGCGAGATTGCAGATGCCTCACCCGGCCGACTCTGTTACGTCCGCTCGACACCTGTGGACACCTGCTTGGGCTGGAGCGTCATTCCGCCACGTTCCTCGATCGCGTTTTACGCTTGCCGTTGGCTTGCGACGGAAACATGGGCCGCTGGTAGAGAGTGGGTGTGCGGTTCGCGGAGTCGGATCGACGCAGTGGTTTCCAAGTCAATGAATCATTTAAAAATCAATAACTTGAACGGTAATTCAACTAAGTTGGATGACCTGTTTCGCCAGCCTGCGGCAAAGCCTCGTCAGCCCTTGCCAAACTCCTGTTCGAGATCGTGGAACATTTCCTCGCGGACCAGCGTGATCGGCAGGAAGCCGATGTTGTAGACCCGGTCGTGGAAATCCTTCAGCGTTCCCTTCTGGTCGAGTTCGCGCATCTTCTGGAAGTAGTCTTCGCGCAGCAGCATCCACTCGAAGTAGCCAACGGTCGGGGCCGACATGCTGGTGCCGACCCGGGAGGTAATGCCGTCGATGTTGATCTGCGCGCCGCGGCGCACGAAACCGATGGTGTTCGATTCGAGATCCAGCGCCTGATCGTAGGTCATGCGACCGGTGTGCAGGCCGGAGTCGATGATCACCCGGCCGAATCGCCACAGCTTGGCGCGCAGCATTTCCAGTTCGTAGACATCCTGCTTGTCCTCGGGATACCAGCCGTATTTCGGGTCCGGCGTCAGCTCCCACTCGATGTAGTAGCACCAGGACTGGTTCGAATAGCTGCTCTCGTAGACTCTGAGCGGCCGGTCGAGGGTATTCTGGTACAGGCGTTGCAGGTGATGCCCCGGGTAGACCTCGTGGGTCGCGATCACGTACATGAACGAGGCATCCTTCTCGGTGAGGTTGCCCTCGGCGATGTGCTCCGGCCAGTCCGGGCTGACCGGGATGATGGTCCAGGCCGACTTGCGGAACGGCGACCCGACCGGCACACCCGGGCCCCAACCCCACCATTGCGATGCCCAGAGGCTCGGGTCGGCCGCTTCCATGATGGCGTCGTCGTCGTCCCAGGGGATGGTGACCAGGTCGTTGTCGATCACCCAGTCGCGCGTTGCGCGAGATGCCTCCAGATGCTTGTAGACGAGTTGTTCGGCAAAGAAGTGGTCCTGCTTCTCGCTCTTGATGATCTCGAGCCAGGTGCGCTCCGGGTCGATCTTGCGCGCCTTGACCGCCAGATGGCGCAGAACGATGTTGAATTGCTTCCAACCCCACTCGTGGTAGTCCGGAACCCGGGTGAACCCCTCGGCGCCCCGTGAGATTCGGCGCAGGTGTATGTCGCTTTCGGGAAACAGGTACTTCTTCTCCATCAACGCGTTGAAGACATCGGCGCCGATGGCGTAGTCGCCCGGGTTGCGCCGTGGCAACTTCTCGTTGACGAAACGGCGATACTCCGCAAGCGCAGCCTCGCCGTCGGCGGCCGCCGCCCGCAGCCGTTCACGCAGGGCCTCGTCCGATACGCGTTCGGTGAACTGGGACAACTCGTTGCGCAACACCATCAGAAAACCGTCGATGAACTCGTTGGCGAGTTCCACCCAGCGCGGAATGTGCTGATCGAGATTGCTCTCGGCATTGTCGAGGCGTACCTGCAGCAATTCCAGATCGTCGACGAGTTCGGCGGCCCGCGTGTCCACGGGCCTCGGGTCGGCCATGATCTTGTAGGCGACTTCGCGATTGTTGAGGTACACCTTGGGGTCCTGGCGCCAGCGCTGCACGCGCTCGCCTTCGATGATTCTCGACTCGAGCAGACTCTTCAGAAAGCGCCGGTCGATGTCCTGCACGAAGGCGAGCTTGCTGCGATCGAGGGCTTCCAGCGCTTCGAGCAGGTCGCGGGATACCTGCACCCGTTGGGCGAAACTTTCTGCGCTCATGGGGTCGGGCTGCTGCTCGACGCCAACGCCGCGCACTTCCTCGAGGTAGCGATCGACCAGCGCTTCGAATTCCGGGTCGAGGCGTTCGTTTCCGATGCCGGGAATCGCCCCGACGGCAAGTAACGTTGCGACGAAAACCGTCGCCAGAAGATTGCTCGAGCGCATGTGCCCTCCCCCAGGTCAGCCGATGAGTCGGCGCCACCTGCCCGGCATTTGGCCAGATGACCAGTGGCGCACGGGAACCTGTGACGGTACTTCTTATCCCCGGACAAAACAAGAGCGAGCGCATGGACATGGCTCTTCTCACCGTGATCGTCGGTACCCCGCCCTCGCATCCGGCATCGCGGCAATTCGGACCGGTGACTCCGAAATCAGCCGTACGACCCGTCATTCGATCTTTTCCCGGTGCGGAAGCCGCTACAATCGAATTCGATGAACAGAAGCGCGAACGCAGGCCGACCGGCCAGGAATCCCGCCTACGACGCGCTCGTGGTCGGAGGCGGCATCGTCGGCCTCAGCGCAAGCTGGTTTCTGGCCGAAGGCGGCATGAGCGTGCTGTGCGTCGATGCGGGCCGGCACTGCGGCTCGGACGCCAACGCCGGCAGCCTGCACGGGCAGATGCAGAGCCGCATGGAGCGCCTGTTTCCGGAACGCATCGAGAACTACTGCCACACATTGCCCATCTATCCCCGCGCCATCGACTATTGGGCAGAGATTGTCAACCGGCTCGGTGAAGACATCGAGTTCAGCACGAACGGCGGTCTCATGATCGCCGAAAGCGCAGAACACATGGCCGCCCTGGAACGCAAGAGCCGGCTCGAAGGCGAATACGGCATCCACACGCGCCTGATGGGTCGGGCGGAGTTGCTGAACGCCGCCCCGTATCTCAATTCCGGCATGCACGGCGCCCTGTTCTGCGCAAAGGAAGGCAAGATCAATCCTCTGCTGGCGACCGATGCCGTGCGCAGGCAGGCCACAAGCGCCGGCGCGACCCTTCGCCACGGCGCGGTGGAACGGCTGCAGCCCGAAGGAACCGGTTACCTCGCGGACACCGGCGATGCAACCATCGAAGCGACCCGTGTGGTCATCGCCGCCGGCGCCGGTTCCGGGCGGTTGGCGGCCGGCCTCGGCCTGCGCCTGCCCTGCCGCGCCGAACCATTGCAGATGTGCATCACCGAACCGGCCGAACCGATGATGCGCCACCTGGTCCAGCACGCCGCAGAAGCCATCACGATGAAACAACTCGCCACCGGGCAGGTATTGATCGGTGGCGGCTGGCCCGCGGCGACGTCGACAGACGACCTGCCGCCTGCGGTGCTTTCGGCAAGCCTCGCCGGCAACCTGCGCCTGGCGCGGCGCCTCGTGCCCGCCATCGGCCGGCTGCAGGTGCAGCGCGCCTGGGGGGGCGTCAACACCCTGGTCGACCTGGTCTCGGTGCTCGGCCCCGTCGAATCTCTGCCGGGGCTTTACTTTGCGGTGCCCGGCGATGCCGGTTTTACCATTGGTCCCTACTGTGCCCGCATGGTCGTCGACTGCATGCTGGGCCGCTCGCCGGACTACCCGTTGGACCGGTTTTCCATCGCCCGCTTCCAGGTCGCCTGAACTTGCGCCGTTCCGGCATTTGGGTGAGGATTCCGAGCCGCGCCCATTCGCGAACGCATCCAGCATGGTTGGCAAGCGTCGTGAAAACGCCAGGTCGGCGCGGGGCAAGAGCGCGCTTGAAGCGCATTGAGCAAGGGAAGGAACCACACCCGGTGTTGCAACTGCGATAGGCAACACCCGCAGTTCATTCACGAACGGGTCCGACAAGAAACTCGTGCAACAGGCACTCGGCGCATGAGCGTAGATTCGATCAAGGGAGGGCTGGCCCGCATGTCTCACAAACGTCCTGCTGCGGCCGCCGACGCGCTCGCGACGAAAGTCGGTGAGACTTCCGGGCTCACCCGCCGTACCGCCTTGCGCGGTGCGCTGGCTGTCTCTGCCGGGGCCCTGGCCATGAATTCCCCCCGGGCGCGGGCAGATACGACCATTCGCTGGTGGTCCACCCAGTCGTCCCCCGAACAGCTTGCTGCCTACCGCTTCCAGATGGCTTCCTTCGAGGCGCGGCACCCGGGCGTCCGGGTGCTGTTCGAACAGACCTCGGACGAAGGGTACCCCGCACAGCTTGCCGCCGCCTTCGCCGGGGGCAACGTGCCGAACCTGGTGACGCACCTGCCCTCCTTCGCCGTTGCGGACTACTGGAACGCCGGCCTGCTGGCTCCGTTCGACCCGGTCATCGACGCCGTCGGGCGCGACCGGTTCTTCGCAGGCACAAACCGGGTCTACGAGATCGAACCCGGCGTCCATGCCGCCGCCGGCATCGGCAACACGGCCGCCAACATGCTGTGGCTGCGCACCGACCTGATGCAGCGCGCCGACATCGAGAAAGCCCCCGAAACCTGGGACGAATTGCGCGCAGCCTGCCGACAGATGCAGGGGCGGGGCATCTATGGCGCCCAACTGCCCTACGCGAAAAACAGCGCCACCAGCCTGGTGATCGTCTGCTTCATCCACGGCGCGGGCGGGCAGATTCTCTCGCCGGACCTGGAGGTCGCCATCGACAGCGACGAGGCGGCCGATGCCCTGGAGTTCTACCGCTCCATGCGGGAACTCTGCCCGCCCGGAGCGACCGGTTACAGTTGGGGCGAGAGCCTCGGCGCCTTCGTCAGCGGCGCCACCGCCACCGGCCTCTACGCGGGCCGGGTGCTGGTGAACGTCAGCCGCCGCAATCCCCGCCTCGAGGACCACATCACCTGCGTCCCGTTTCCGACCGTCTCCGCCGAGGTTTCCCCCTGGACGTTCAACGACTATCCGAGCGTCTTCATTCCCGCGGATGCCCCGGACCTCGAGATCACCCGGCAGTTCGCCGCCTGGTTGTACGAGGGCGACGGATACATCCGCCAGTTGCACGCCACCCCGGGCCACATCCTACCGGTGCTGAAGACCGCCGCGGAAGACGCGCGCTATCTCGACCACGACCTGGTGCAGCGTTACCGGAAGGAAATCGGCCTGATGTCGACCTCGGCCGCCGCCGGGCACAACCTGGGCTGGGAATCACCGGAACATCGAATCAACGTCAAGGCCGGGGCGCTGGTGAACAGCGGCATCCTTGCCGAGATGGTGCAGCGTGTCGTGCTCAACGACGAGCAACCCCGCGCCGTGCTCGCCGATACCGCCCAGCGCATCGAAACCATCATGAAATCCTGACGGGCCGTGGCGCCACTTCGCTTCAAGCGCTCCCTCGATGCCCGCTACGGGCTGCTCGGCGTCCTGCTGATTGCCCCGACCGTTCTCGTCTTCTGCGCCGTCATCGTCTATCCCCTGGTCTCCGCCGTTTATCTCAGCCTCTTTTCCATCTACACGCCGACCATGGAGGGCGAATGGATCGGATTCGACAATTACCGGCGGCTGCTGGCATCCGGCGAGTTCTGGACATCGCTTGCCAACAATCTCATCTGGACCGCCGGCACGCTGACGCTGCAGCTCGTTTTCGGCATTCTGGTGGCGCTGATGCTGCACAGGAACCTGGTGTTCCGGGCGCTGGCGCGAAGCCTGGTGCTGTTCCCCTATTTCCTCTCCACCGTGGTCGCCGTGCTGGTCTGGCGCTGGCTTTTCAACGACCTGTACGGCGTGCTGAATCACCTGCTCATGTGGGCGGGTGTCGTCGACATGCCGGTGGACTGGCTCGGCTCGATGCCGAACGCCATGATCAGCCTGATTTTCGTCGGCGCCTGGAAGTACTTTCCGTTCGTGGTGATCGCGGTGCTGGCTCGCCTGCAGGCTATCCCGGACTCGCTCTACGAGGCCGCCTCCATCGACGGCGCCGGCGCCTGGGCCCGCTTCACCGACGTGACGCTGCCGCAATTGCGGGATGTGCTGATCGTCGTGGTGCTGCTGCGCACCATCTGGGATTTCAAGGAGTTCGACCTCATCTACCTGCTGACCGGCGGCGGCCCCATCATCGGCACCCAGACCCTGCCGCTGATGGTCTACAAGGAGGCGTTTGCCCTCAACCAGATGGGCGGCGCCTCGGCGGTCGCCGTGCTGATGATGCTGATCATGCTGCTGTTCATGAGCCTCTACCTGAGCCGGGCGCGGGACTGACGCCGTGTTTGCCCCGTCGTCGAACGCCCGCAGCCTGCTGTTCAACGTCATGGCGTGGACGGTGGTGCTCGTCATCGCCTTCCCGCTGGTCTGGATGCTGCTCACATCGCTGAAGCCATCCTCGGAACTCTTCGTCATTCCGCCGCAACTGCTGCCCGGCGAGATCACCTTCGAACACTACCGGCGGCTGCTGACCGAGACGCCCTTTCTTACCTACCTGAAAAACTCCGCCTGGCTCGCCGTCGGCACCACCCTGGTGGTGATCGCCATCGCCACACTCGGTGCCCACAGCCTGGTGCGATTCTCCTACCCCGGCCGCGAGCGTCTGGCGCGACTGGTGCTCTTCACCTACCTGCTGCCCTCGGTGGTGCTGATCATCCCCCTGTACCTGCTGATGGCGGGCCTGGGGCTTGCCAATACGCTGACCAGCCTGATCGTCGCCTACACCACCTTTGCCCTGCCCTATGCGCTCTGGCTTCTGCGCTCGTTCATGCAGGCGATTCCCGACGACCTGGAAAGCGCAGCGCTGGTGGACGGCGCCACGCGCATGCAGGCGTTCGTCGATGTCATTCTGCCCCAGGCCTTGCCCGGCATCGTCTCCACCGCCATGTTCACCGCCATTCTCGCCTGGAACGAATACCTCTATGCTCTGGTGCTGGTGAACAGCGACGCGGCGCGGCCGCTGACCACCGGGGTCATCAACATGCTGGTCACATCGTTCAATATCGAGTGGTCGCTGCTCATGGCCGCATCGGTCATGATGAGCCTGCCGCTGGTGGTGGTATTCGCCTTTCTGCAGCGCTATCTGACCCGCGGGTTCAGCGCCGGCGCGATCAAGGGCTGAGCGGTCATGTCCGGCATTCGCTTCGACAACGTCTGCAAGCGGTTCGGTGGCGTCACCGCCGTCGACCGGCTGAGCCTCGAGATCGAATCGGGCGAGTTCGTCAGCATTCTCGGGCCGAGCGGCTGCGGCAAGACCACCGTGCTGCGCATGCTGGCCGGCCTCGAACGACCGAGCGAGGGCACGATCAGCATTGGCGAGACGGTGGTCAACGAACGCTCGCCGGCCGAGCGAAATGTCGCCATGGTGTTTCAGACCTATGCCCTCTACCCGCACATGACGGTAGCCGCAAACATCGAATATCCGTTGCGCAAGCGCCGCGTCGCCAGGGACGAGCGGGCCCGGCGGGTGCTGGAGGCGGCCCGGGTTCTCGAACTCGAAGCGCTCCTCGACCGCAAGCCCCGGGAACTCTCCGGCGGCCAGCAGCAGCGGGTTGCCCTCGGTCGCGCGCTGGTGCGGGACCCGACCGCCTTCCTGCTCGACGAGCCCCTTTCCAACCTCGATGCCAAGCTGCGCACCCACATGCGCGCGGAACTGATTCGCCTGCACCGGCGCATCGGGCGCACCATGGTCTATGTCACCCACGATCAGCTCGAGGCGATGACCATGTCGCAACGCATCGCCGTACTGCGGGACGGCAGGCTGCAACAGTTCGCACCGCCGCGGGACATCTACGCGCGGCCCGGCAACGATTTCGTGGCCGGATTCATCGGCACGCCCTCCATGAATTTCCTCGACGGCCGCCTGGAGGGCCGCGGCTCGAGCCGGGTGTTCCAGTGCGGTGAGTTTTCGCTGCCGGTCGGCACGCTCCCCCTCACCGACGAGTTCCCCGAACCGGAACGGCAAGTCAGGCTCGGCATCCGCCCCGAACACATCGCCATCGACCCGGAGGGCGAGGCCGCGCGCGTCAACCTGGTCGAACCCACTGGACACGAGACCATCCTGGTGTTCGACTATCGGGGCTACGAGCTTGTCGCCCGCATGGAAGGGGACGTGCCATTCGAGGCCGGTGCCTCCGTGACACTGTCGTTCAAGTCCGAAAAGCTGCACCTGTTCGCGGCCGCGGACGGCAGGCGGCTGAACGACGACTCGACAGCGTGAGAGACGAAACGACGACGTGCAAGGAATCGAGGCTCGCTGAGAGAGAACCGGTTTTCGGCGTCGGGACGAATGCAGCGTTTCCGTCGGGCATCGGCCACGAGCCAATGGCCGGCGCACCGAAAGACTGGAAGGGAACATGAACAGAGACAGTGTGGACTGGTGGGGCCCCATGTCGGCGGTGGTCACCCCGTTCGACGACGCCGGCAGCATCGATACCCGGGCGCTCACGGACAACATCCATCGAACCCTGGCGGCCGGCGGCACCGGCGTGCTGGTCGGCGGCTGTACGGGCGAGTTCTGGTCGCTATCCCACGAAGAGCGCTGCCACCTGTATCGCATCGCCGCAGAAGGCGCCGAGGGCCGGGGAACGGTAATCGCCGGTGCCGGCTGCGTGACGGTTGCCGAAACGGTAAGCCTTGCCCGGGCAGCCCAGGAGGCCGGTTGCGATGCGGCCCTCGTCCTGCCGCCATACTTCATCCGCCTGAACGACGACGAGATCTTCGAGCACTTCCGTGAGGTCGACGCACAACTTTCGTTTCCCATCGTGCTGTACAACATTCCCGGTAACGCCGGCAACGCCATCACACCGGAACTCGCGCTGCGTCTGGCGCAACTCGACAACGTGGTCGCCATCAAGGAAAGCGCCGGCGACTGGAACAACTTCTATGCCACACTGCTTGCGGTTGGCGATGAACTGCGTGTCTTCTGCGGGCCCTCTTCGGTCTACGGCGTACCGGCCGTGGCTGCGGGCGCGGACGGTTTCATCGACCTGTTCCCGAACCTGTGGCTGCCCGGTTCCGTCGACCTCTTTCACGCCGCCAGGGCCGGCCGCTTCGAGGAAGCCCGGGCACTCCAGGAAACCGGCCGCCGCCTGACCGACCTATTCACCAGCGGCGGCCGTTCCCTGTACCCCGCCACCAAGGCCGCCATGGCCCGGCTCGGCTTCGCCGCCGGCGACCCGAGGCCACCGTTGCGCCCCCTTTCAGGCAAATCGCTGCAAGAGTTGCATGCGGGCCTTGCCGAACTGAACATTGTCTGACCGATTGCACAGGAGGAAGATCGATGGCCAAGGGCATGTCTGCACCCGAATTGCAGCCTAAAGAATATCGGGAAAGCTACGGCGAGTTCATCGGAGTCGGCCCGAACGGCAACCTTTGGGTGGATGACTGCGATGTCGCCGACCTCGTCGAGAAGTTCGGCACCCCCCTGTTTCTCGTCAGCGAAAACCAGTTCCGCTACACCTACCGGCAGTTCCGGGATGCATTCCGCAAGCACTATCCCGCCGAATCGCAGATTTTGTTTGCCAACAAGTCGAACAACGGCCTCGCCTACCGCCACATCATGAACCAGGAAGGCGCAGGCGGCGACTGCTTCGGGGTGAACGAGATGTACCTGGCGCTGCTGGCTGGCACCGATGCGAGCACGCTGGTGCTGAACGGCTCCAACAAGGAGGACGAGGAACTGGAAATGGCGGTGGCGAATGGCTTGTGCATCAACATCGACGCCACCGACGAACTCGACCGAATCGATGCCGTCTGCCGGCGGCAGAACCGGGAGGCGGACATCGGCATCCGTCTGAAACTCGACCTCGACCCGCTGGCGGAGCGGCAAGGCGTCGCCATGCACGGCCCCGGAACGCTGAAGGAGCAGAGCGACAGCACCAAGTGGGGCATGACCCGCGAGCAGACCGTGGATATCGTCAAGCAGGCGTTGCAGATGCCGCACATTCACCTGCGCGAGACCCACTTCCACCTGAGCCGCATGTCCAACGTGGCCATGGATTTCGCCATCATGGCCCGGGAGATGGTCACCTGGTCCGGCCACATCCGCGACCACACCGGCTGGACGCCGCCCTGCATCGACATCGGCGGCGGCTGGACCTTCGGCAAGTGGTACGGCACCGGCCCGCGCAGCCAGATCGACGACGACTCGGCGCCCACGGCAGACGACTACGCGCGCCTGTGCAGCCAGGAAATTCAGGCCGAAGCCGAACGCCTCGGGCTGCCGCTGCCGAAACTGCGGCTGGAACCCGGCCGCTCCCTCTCGGGCCCCTCGGGCGTCGCGGTCGGCCGCGTCGGCGCAGTGAAACAGGGTGCGAAGAAGAAGTGGGTGAACCTCGACCTCTCCACCAACCACCTTTCCTGGTCGGCGGCCCTCGACTGGTACTACCATCCGGTGCCCGTGGTCGATGCCACCGCGGAACGAACCGAAACGGTGGACCTGGTGGGCCCGCTGTGCAACTCCGACGAACTCGGGCCACAGGTGCAGATGCCGGCACTCGAGCGCGGCGACTACGTGGCTTTCCTCGACACCGGCGGCTATACGGAACCCTGCGCAGCACGCTACAACGCCCAGTTGCTGCCGGCGACGGTGCTGGTTTCGGGCGACCGGGCCGAAATCACCACCGCTCGGGAACAACTGCAGGACATCGCCGGGCGTTTTCGGGTTCCGCCTCGGTTGCTGGCGGGTTCCTTTGCCCGCCAGTGAGCGGCCGGCTCCCGGGCATGGCTTTCATGGAACACTGTTTCCAAGTGATTGATTTTATTGAATTCGTTAACGTGAGGAACGGTTTCTTCGATTCAGCTCCGAGAACCGGCATGCGGTACGCGCATCCGGCTCGCCGAACGGCACGCCAAGCGGACCTGCTTACCGCTACGATCGGCGCAGGCACGAGCTTTAAAGGTGCCGGATACGCGCACCGCACACCGGTTCTCTCCCAGCGGTTGTCAGGTGTTCGTTGCGCGTCGTTGTCGCGATGACTTGAACGAACAGGCGGGCAAACAAACAGGCGAACAGGCAGGAAAGGAATCGTCACATGGAATTGGGAATACGCGGCCGCAAGGCCATCGTCAGCGGCGCCAGCAAGGGCCTCGGCAAGGCCTGCGCGTTATCCCTGGCCCGGGAAGGCGTCGACCTGACGATCATGGCACGCACCGAAGCCGACCTGCGGGCGACGGCCGACGAAATCGCCTCGGCAACCGGCGTTTCCGTGCATCCCGTGGCCGGCGATTTCAACGCGGCCGCCGACCGTGCCGGCCTGCTCGATGCCTGCCCGGAGCCGGACATCCTGATCAACAACCCCGGGGTACGGCAGGTGCCCACCCCTTACGCCGATATCGACGAAACGGAATGGCTCCGCTGGCTGAACGACCATTTTCTCTCGTCGGTCACGCTGATTCAGCAGGTGGCGCCCGGCATGTGCGAGCGGGGCTTCGGCCGCATCGTCAACCTGTCGGTGAGCTTCATCAAGTTCCCCCAGTCCGGTTTCGCCCACACCCACGCAGCGCGACTTGCCCTCTCCGGCGCGGTGGCGGCCATGGCGCGCGACCTCGTCGGCCATAACGTGACCGTCAACACCGTTTGCCCGGGCCTCTTCGACACCGATGCGCTGCACACCAACCTGCACGGCCACGCCGAGCGGGGCAACACCACCTACGAAGCCATCGTCGAAGACCGCAAGCGGAACTGCCCCGCGGGCCGCTTCGCCGACCCCCTGGAATGCGGCGACCTGGTGGCCTTTCTCTGCAGCGCCCAGGCGGGCTTCATGACGGGCCAGAACATCGTCAACGACGGCGGCGTTTATCAGGGGATCTTCTGATGCGCCCTCCCATGCAAGCAGCCACCCCGGCGGGCGAGCCGGCGCTGCTTTCGCCCGACCGCCGGGTCGTCATGATTTCCGGCGCCTCCCAGGGCATCGGCGCCGCCATTGCCACGCGCCTGGCGGCGGACGGTTACCGGCTGTCCCTGGGTGTCCGGGAAATCGATCGAACCCGCGGCCTCTTCCCCGATGCGGCTGCAGACAACCTGATGGTGGAGTACTTCGAGGCCAACGAACCCGAAACGGCCTCCGCCTGGGTCGACCGCACCCTCGATCGTTTCGGCGAAATCCACGTGCTGATCAACAATGCCGGCATCTGGCGCCAGGTGAACTTCGAGGAGGGCGACGAAGCCGTGCTCGACGAGTTGTGGGCGGTGAACGTCAAGGGCCCGTTCCGTTTAACCCGCCTTGCGCTGCCCCATCTGAAGCAATGCGGCAGCGGCCGCATCGTCAACATCGCCTCGACAGACGGCATCCGTTTCCGCGACACCACCTGCTCGGTCGGCTACACGATGTCGAAACACGCGCTGGTCGCCATGAGCCATGCCACCCGGCATTTCGGCTACGACGACGGAGTGCGTGTTACCGCCCTGTGCCCCGGCGGCGTCGCAACGGACATGATCGCCACCGTACCGGGCGTGACGCCCCTGGACGAGCGGCTGGCCCCCGAGACGGTCGCGCACATGGTTGCGCACCTGCTCACCCTGCCCAACAACGCCTCGGTGGCCTGGATGCCCCTGAATACGCGCCTCGAGCCGACGATCTGATCGCTCCGCGACAGGGATTGGGCAAAGTTGCGAGCTACGGCGTTCGCGCCCCGCCAAGATTCTCGTACCACGCAACCACATTGTCGCCTGCGGAGGCAGCAAGGACATCGGCATCTCCGTCACCGTCGATGTCGGCGGCAATGACATCGCGTATTTCTTCCACCTGCGTCGTCACGACGCGAGCGGCCGAGAATTGTCCTCGATCGAGGTTTTCATACCAAATGACGGCACTCGAATCCGAGTCGGAGGATACGGCAACCAACAGGTCAAGATCGCGGTCGCCATCAAGGTCTGCGGCTGACACCACCTCGATGGAATCGGCAATTTCGATCGCAACGATGCGCCTTCCGTAAAACACGCCGTCGCCACGGTTTTCGAACCACCCTAGCGAATCGTCAATTGAAGAATCGTGCAAAATGTCAGGGTCCCCGTCTCCGTCCAAATCCGCCGCCGAAAGCGTCGACGTGAACGACCACCAGGGCCCACCGGTTACAATCGTCCGCGTTGGCGAAAACGACGCACCTCCCAAGTTTTCGTGCCAGCCGAGAGCCAGGTCGGAGTTGGTGTATAGCACGTCGAGATCGCCGTCCAGGTCGAGGTCTGAAGGGCTGGCGATTCCTCCAAACCGGTAAACAGGGTCGGTCAAACTCCGAGGCCCGACGAAGATGGCATTTCCCTGGTTTTCGTACCACCCAAGCCCAAACTCGCCTGAGTCTCCCAGCAACAGGTCGAGGTCCCCGTCTTGGTCGAGATCCGCGAGATGCAACGAATCGCGGCCGACATCGAGAGCGATGACGTTCTCCGCGGCAAACGAACCCCCGGAGAGGTTTTCGTACCAAGCCACTTTTCTGTCTATCCCCGAATAGGAAACGACATCCTCGTCGCCGTCGTTGTCCAAGTCTCCTGTCACCACCTTGGACGCTCCGTCGGCTGTCGAGGATATCGCACGTCCGACAAACCGCGACCCTTGCGCCTGGTTTTCGTACCACGCGATCGAGTCGTCGTCGAAAGTAGCCGAGAGCACATCCATGTCTGTGTCATCGTCGAGATCGGCTGCATGTATCGAAACCGGCCAAAGAAACTCATTCGCGACTACACGCCTTGTAGCGAAGCGGAAGCTGGAGTTACCGTCATCGACCGCCGTCAGCCCGCTCACGGCCCTTGATAACGGGCCCGTTCCAGCGTCGTTCTCGGCCTGAACGGTCACTTGGTATTCCTGGCCCGGGTCGAGCCCGGTGATCGTGCAGCCGAGCAACTCGGACGACACACAGGTTCCGGCGATACTGCCGTCGGGCGCCACGGCGCTGACCAGGTACCGGGCTTCATTGCGCTCGTGGTCGCCCAGGTCGGGAACGGGATCCCAAATCACCCAAAGTACGCCGACTCCGGCTATTACGCGTACATTCGTTGGAGCCTCTGTTGGAGCCCGTGTCGTGCCCAGATTACGGTACCAGACCATCTCGCCGTCATTGGAGTCGATTGCCAGTAAATCCACAACACCGTCCGAATCGAGGTCGGTGGCAAACAAGTGTGGCCGCCATCCATCGTAGTTGTCGTCTATGAGGCGTTGGGCCGAGAAGCCATGTTCGCCCAGGTTCTCCTGCCAACCAATCGCCTTGTCGAACGGCGACCCAACTCCAGCGCTCAGGTAAACCAGATCCAAGTCGCCGTCCAGGTCCAAATCCGACAAATCCGGATTGCCGTCGTAGTATTCGGTGATGTGACGCGATCCAGAAAAACGGCCGCCCCCAATATTTCGTCGCCATGAAATCCCGTTTTGGTGGGAATGAAGCTCAACCAGATCTACCCTGCCGTCACCATCTACGTCCATCGGTCGGATTGCGTCGGTTGAGTAGGAAGCGTCTACAGCGATATAACGACTCTCGCCAAACTCACCGTTTCCAGTGTTTTCGAACCACTCGATCAGATCGCATTCGCACGACTCGTCGCCGCCATACTGCGGGTTCAAGTAAATTGAGTTGATCAAGTCAACGTCGCCGTCCGCATCGAGATCGGCGGGATACAAGTCCGAGTTGTACCTTCGCGTCGAAGCGACGCGTTGTGCCGCACCGAACGAGCCAAGACCCTGGTTTTCGTACCACCGCACTTTGGGGTCGGGTTCGCCGCTTTGCCCGACTGCGATCACATCCAGATCACCGTCCCCGTCCAAATCGGCTGTCCGCACCGACTCGAGCCGTTCGAAGTTCGCATCGATCGGCAGAGGATTCGAAAAGGCACCGCCGCCTGTACTCCTGTACCAAACAAGCTCCCTTTGCTCGCTATCGGGATGTCTGTGAGAAGCAGAGAGCAGGTCCACATCACCGTCTCCGTCGAGGTCTGCAGCGTGCACGGCACTGTACCACCCGTCTGCGATGACCCGGTAATCGGAAAACGCTCCCGTGCCGAGGCTTTCCCACCAGGCAATCCCGCGGTAATCGAAATCGTCCAGCAAATTCAACAGATCGGAGTCGCCGTCTCCGTCCAAATCGACCACCTGAAAGCTGTTCTCCACCACCCGGAGATTACCACCCCCACTGGGATTCGATTCGGAAAAGTCGGTTCTAGGCTCTGGATCATGGAGCGATCTGGCGGTGAGCGTCGCTGGACCAAAGGCGTCGCCCTCCACGGCAACCCTGACGGTGTAGTCGTACTGGGGATCGACTCCCTTCACGCTGCATCCCCCTGAGATCGCCGCCGAACAGGTCCGTTCGTAGATATCTTCTAACGCGGTGGCGGTCACCTTGTACCGGTAGCGCGCATCATTCTCCAAAGTGGGCGCAACGCTCCAGGTAACCCGAAGCCTTGAAAATTCGGGTATTACCTTGGCACGAATCAGGCCGATCGCGTCCGGCAGGTTTTCGTGCCAGTCGATCGTTGCCCCTCCTGCCACGAGCACGTCGATGTCGCCGTCTCCGTCCATATCCGCGAGATCCGTTCGCGAGACTTGGCGGACGACGTACGGGCCCGTCGTGATGACGCGTTGTGGCGAGAACACGCCGCCACCCCGGTTTTCGAACCAGACAAGCGCTTCCTCGCCGCGATCGTCTTCGCCAACCCCGAACAGATCGAGATTGCCGTCTGCATCGAAATCCGCCGCGTCGAGCACGAGCAAGCCGCGGCCCTCGGTGCTGGATACCGGACCCCTCGCGGTAAACCGGCCCGCACCAAGATTCTCAATCCAGTCCGTCTCCCCATACCCGGAACGCACGATGTCGCCATCCCCATCGGCGTCGATATCCACGACAAACAGGCTTCCAAGCAGCGGCTCATCGTCGACGACAACCTGCCGCTCGGTAAAGGCGCCATCGCCGGCGTTTTCCAGCCAGACCGTGTTCGCCGCGGTTGCCGGCGACAGCACGATGTCAGGGTCGCCGTCGTTGTCCAGATCCGAAACCTGCATGTGCTGGACCCCGTCAAGCTCTGCAACGACATGCCTTGTCGAGATCGAGTTTTCGACGTTTTCGTACCAGAGAATCAGACCCTCTTCGGTATGCGCCAGCGCATCGCCGTCCCCGTCCGAATCGACGTCTGCAACCATCAATTCAGACAGAAATCCGGTGGACTCTTCAGCAATGATGCGCTCATCGGAAAAAGACCCGCCGCCAAGGTTTTCACGCCATGCGATGGAGACGCTGGACCCATAGTAGCTTCCCGTGGTGTAGAGAAGGTCCGGGTCGCCGTCCGTGTCGATATCCGCGACTGAGATGCGGAAGCTGCCCGGGACTTCGCCACCAATCGTTTGTTCAGCGGAGAACGCCCCACCACCGAGGTTCTGGTACCAGGCGAGTTGGCTATCGTGAGACTCTAACGAAGGTATTGCGGCGAGAACGTCCATGTCGCCGTCTCCGTCGAGATCGGCAGACGCTACTGACGATACGGATTCGTCGTATCCCCAATTGCCACCAATCCGGTGCCTCCCCGAGATTCTGGTGTTCCCCGCACGCGCATTGGTCCGGAGCGCTGAATCCGGTGCAGTGGAAAGGTTGGTGAGGTGTCCCGTCGGACTCTCGAGCAGGCTCAGGTACACGGCGCTCCACCAACGTATCCGAAGGCGCCATTTGCCCGCCCCATCCCCCAGCGACCCGGAAAGGTCCGCGTCGCCCTCCTCGAGTTGTTTAGCCGTCAGCATTCGTGCGCCTTCCGCGGGTATCGTCACCTGGACGTAGGCATCGGGCACTTGTCCCTCGTCGTCGATACCTTCGATGCGGACGTCAATGGGCTCCGTACGAGGATTGATGAGCCTCAGCACGCTACGCTGATTGCGGTTGTCGGCGGGATTGAATATCACCTCCCGCAAATTCCGTGTTGTCTGGGGAGCAATGTCGTGCATGGCGGTGAGAAAGCCATCGTTGGTGCGGATGTATGAGAACACCTCGATGTCGAGGCTGCTTTCGAGTTTCAGGCGCCAGGCCCCGTCACCGGCGCCCAGCGCTCCGGTGAGCGCTTTTCGTTCGTTACCGGCTTCGAGATCGGCGGAATTGAAGTGCCTGGTCTCGCCCCCTGCAATCTCCAGCGTGGCGGGCCCCCGCTGGCGGCCGTCGTCTTCGAAGGCGCGAATCGTCACCGTTGCGCTGGTCGTCGAATGGTTGACCACCCGAACAAAGCCCTGCCGCGACCCCTCCGACGGCGCCGGAAAGAACGGCACCAAGTGGTAATACGACCCGGACGATTCGTCGCGCCAGGTGAGGTCCGGCGCCGTGGACAGGTTTGTGAGGTGCCCGGTGGGGCTCGTCAACAGGCTCATCGCCTGAACCGGCTGATCGGCAGCAACCACGAGGCGCCATTTTCCGACACCGTTTCCGATCGACCCCGAAAGGTGCGCGGCGCCCTCTTCGAGCTGACGCGCGGTCAACGTTTGCGCGGTTCCAGGCT
The DNA here is from genome assembly GCA_965221465.1 of Candidatus Azophilus sp. GTDB lineage: Bacteria > Pseudomonadota > Gammaproteobacteria > Pseudomonadales > Azotimanducaceae > Azophilus. The sequence goes on along the minus strand of OZ244892.1, from coordinate 1,078,504 downwards.
GAATGGTCAGGCCGACACCGTTGCCGGGCATGGACCCCTCGTCGTCGACACCCTCGATGGTCACGTTCGCGACCGTCGACCCGGCATTGATCAGCCGCAAGGAACTGCGTTGATTGACGTTGTCCGCCGGGTTGAACGTCACGACTCGATATCCATCCGGCCCCTGCGGAGCGAGATCGTGCATTGCCGTCAAGAATCCGTCCGTTGTGCGAACGTAGGCGAGCACCTGCAAGTCGAGGCTGCTCGACAACTCGAGCCGTCGAATTCCTTCGGCTGCACCGGCGCCTCCCGTGAGCCCTTTCGCCGGGTTGCCACCCTCCAGATCGTCGGAATTGAAGTGAACGGTTTTTCCGCCGTCGATGCGCAGCGTGACCGGGCCGTACCGGTTGCCGTCATCGTCTATGGAATCGATCAGCACTTCCCCGGATTCTTCCGACCGATTCACGACCCGGACGAAGCCCTGGCGAACGGGATTCGAGGCGGGCGGGAAGAGCGGCACCTGATGGACTTGCAGATTCGCCGCAGTTTCGGACTGCGCATGGTTCGTGTTCGACGGCGAAGACTCGGCATCAGATTGGGCGGGCCATGCCAAGACCACCGCCAAACAAAGAGTCGCCGCGACTAGCCCGCACCCGTCACCAACTTCCTGCTGCGGACGCCGATGCATTCGCGTAAACGCGGCTGCGCCCAATTGTGCTCTGGTCATCGCGTTCGGACCTGCCCGTTTTCGTGGACTTGGATTATCGTAGTATTGTAGTGGCGGTTGCGCGGCGCGCTGTTCGAAAACCACCTTATCACTGAAATTTTGAATTACGACTTGAACCGCAATCGCACCGCTCAGTTGTATTTCATTCGGGACAGCAACGCAACGAGGTAGACTTGCTGTACGGACGCGGCCCAAACCTGACTCCCATTGCAATCAAATCCGGACACACCATGCGGGCCGTTATTCTTCGTTTACCGCCGAGGCTTGCCTTCGTGACCTGCTGGGTCAGTTTAGGTCGCGCAAGCCCGCTCGATGCGGTCGCGGTTCTGCCATTGCCGTTCCACGACTTCCTCCGAAACGCCAAACTCCGCCGCAATGGAAGCTGTATCTTTACCGTCTTCCCGCATCGAGAGAATTTCTTCGACAGGAGCGAGGAATTCGGCAGCGAAGGCCCTCCCCAGAGCTTGACGCGAGGCGTCGTGGAGATCATTGACAACAGATCGAGCAACTGAGGAGTTGCCAATGGCATCGCCCACAGCTCGACCAAACGCAAACAAAGCACTTTCCGGGCGGTGCCTCGCGCTATGGCGGCCGCCCAGATGGACCCGCACATCGCCCTGGTCAGATTGCACAATCGCACGAACGCCTGAAACGGGTGCCGCTGAACAGAAATTTGGCGCACCCAAGCGACGAGCCAAGGAGCTTACTGAACGAAAGCGTTCTGCCGGCCCTGCATTGAGCGCAACGCGCACCCGACGAGCGCAACGATAGCCCCTCGCCCAAGGCGGCTGAGGTTCCGCGCGCGCCGTTGAAATACTCGAATTCTGGCGCATGTCCTCGACTAAAGGCAGCCGAGACTTGTAGCGAGGGCGAGCTTCAGAAACGCCTATCCAACTGAGCAGGCCGTTGAGCCGATTCGCGCTCGCTCCTCCAACGGGCAACCCCGAAAGGAACTCCAGCAAAGCCTCCCCTTCCAACAAGGCGCCAGCCTGCTCAATGAAGTTGGCGGCGTGATCCGGCAGATCATACGGATCGAGGCACATCGCCCCTGCGGCCTCGCAGAACGCACGCTCATCAGCATCCTCCATCGAGGCGCGAACCCGCTGCCAACGCAATGATAGGGCCGATTGCGGCACCCCGGATGCTTGCAAACGCGTCAAGACCCGATCAATCAAACCGCCACTCTCCGACTCGGCCTTTTCCCTGGACAGCACTTGCCTGGCACTGAGATAGAACAACACCGGGGGATTGACGTATTCCCTGGCTTGGCACGTTGCCGTGAATTGCTCGCCGTCATAACTCATGCGCAAATCGGGAAGCGCATAGCCGCAACGATGACTGAATAGCCTGAACTCGTCGTCGCGACGACCAAACAGACGCCACCACTCGAAAGCCAAGGCTTCTGCGATGGGGTAAGCGCTTACAGTTGCTGCGTGCGATGGCTGGCGTACTGCGGAAGTTGGCCCGTCGAAGTGCTCGCAGACGTTCACTTCACCCACGAATACCTGCAGATCCGCAATGGTCGCCCGTTCCTCCGCCGATGCATTAGGCGCGCCGTCGTGCCAATCAAGGGAGAACCTCACGGCATCTCCTCCCGCGTCACAGGCCATCCCTTATATTCGCCCTTTTCGGAGTTCACACAAAGGCCCCGCCAATGCGTTCCGTCACTGTCGGTATGCCAGACGTGCTTGGGGAAAAGGCGATCTCCGTCCACAAATCGGCAGTGCCCATTGCGGATCGCCTCCCTGATCCAGAGAGTGGCCTTTGCTCGGTCATCTTCCCTTACCAGATGACAAACGGTCGTGCGTTGCTTCTTCGGTCGCTGAATTCGGCCATCCCTGCGCTTGCGAGCACCCGGCATGCCGCCCCACCATCGTTTGGCCTTGTGCTCCCCGCTTCCGACATAAATGGCCGAACTCGCTGCCAAGTCCAGATCGGACTGGCCGCGGCTCGGGTTTGGAACGGGTTTCGGCCGCTTCACGTCAAAGCCAACGTTTCATTGCAAGGCAAAATCCATTCTAGCATCGCCCCGGATAGCGCCGTAGAGTCAATGTCTCGAGCGAATTGCAGAATTTGGCCTGCTGACCCGGTTGATGGTGCTCGTCACATGCCACTCCGTCGAGGTATCACTCAACAGGTGGTCACGGATCGCCGCTCATGAAAAAAAGGAAGCCATCGGGCGAATCTTGGTTACTACAAGGAAACCTGCCCCTTGTGGTGCACGCCGCCGCCTCTCAAAGCACTCCGAACCTGCAAAACTCAGACCGATCAGTTTTGGCCGTTGTTGCACTATGAGTTAGACGGCTCTACGGTAGCGAAGTAGTCTCCACGACTCTTAGTCAAAGCAATCGGCAGTCGGTGTACATTCTGAACTCTACGTCGGGATTGATAATGGACATTGCAAGAATCCGCGTGTATCCGAGTGGAGGTCGCAGCACTCCCGGAACGAGGGACGCAGTTCATCGCCAGCGGAATCCCGACTGTTGACCCTTAGCATCGCATGTGTATGATTTATACACATCGCACCTGCCGAGTCGACACATGGCAAGAGTTCAATTGGTGATCCCCGACGACGACCAGGCCCGCTTTGTTCGGCAGGCACGATTGGAAGGCCTGTCGTTCAGCGCCTGGCTGCGGTCCGCCGCACGGGAGCGGCTCGAGCGCATGCGTGGCCATCAGCGATTCCGCGGGCAGGAAGACCTGGCGGCTTTTTTTGCCGCCTGTGACGCTGCGGAAAACACCGACGAGATGGAACCCGATTGGGAACAGCATGAGCAGACCATCACCCGGTCACGTCGGAAAGGGTCGCCCGAAATATGACTTTTGTGGACACCAATGTGTTCATGTACGCGGTGGGAAGACCACATCCTCTCCGCGCCGAGGCACGGGGGTTCTTTGCCGACGCCCTGGCGAGACAGGTGCCGTTGGCAACCTCGGCCGAGGTTCTGCAGGAACTCACTCACGCCTATATTCCCGTGGACAGACGGGCCACCTTGGAAAGAGCAATGGCTTTGATGGACGGTCATGCCGTTGCGGTCTGGCCGCTCGAACGAGAAGACGTGGTTCTAGCGGTACAGTTGCACGACCGTTTCCCTGAACTCGGCGCTCGCGACCTATGCCACCTTGCAAGCTGCAGACGCCGAAACGTCTTGGCTGTCAAAACCTTCGACAAGGCGCTTGCGGCAGCGCTCGGCGCGTAAGCCTGGCATTGGAAGCCAGCGTTCGTTTCCCCATTTGTCCCGCCAACGAACGAACGGTTGCGATGGAACAAGGCAGGAATCGCACGGGCACCACCACGTCGCGCGCGTACCTGCTGCTCACGTTCACGTCGATCTGCTTCGGCGCCAACACGACCTTCGCGAAACTCCTGGTGGGCGAGGCCTCACCCATGGTCGTGGTGGCGATGCGCTGGTTGCTCGTGCTGTTGCTGTTGGCGACGTTCAAAGCCAAGACGCTGGCGCGAGACTGGGCGCGCCTGAGGCCACATCTCGGGTTCCTGTTCGCCATGGGCGCCCTCGGATTCGCCAGTTTCAACGCCCTTTTCTACATCGCCGCCCACCACACCACGGCCCTCAACATGGGCATCATCCAGGGCATGTTGCCGGCCCTGGTGCTTGCGGGCGCCTGGTTCGCCTACCGGACGCCGGCGCGAAAGCTGCAATGGGCGGGTGCCGTGGTAACGCTTGCCGGCGTCGGCGTCGTCGCATCCGCGGGAGACCCCGAGCGCCTGCTGCGCCTGCGCTTCAACTACGGCGACATGCTGGTGGTGCTCGCGGTTCTGCTCTACGCCGGCTACACGGTGGGGTTGCGGCAGCGACCGGAATCGACGGCGCTGGGATTGTTTGTCGTGCTCGCAGCCTCGGCGTTTCTCGCCTCCTTGCCGATGGTGGCGGCGGAAGCCTGGCTCGGCGAGTTTCAAGCGCCCTCGCTGCAAGGCTGGGTCGTGATCGCGCTGGTCGCGTTGCTCCCCTCATTTCTCGCCCAAGTGCTGTTCATTCGAGGGGTGGAGATCATCGGGCCCGGCCGCGCAGGAATTTTCGTCAATCTCTCACCGGTGTTCGCGGCCATGATCGCGGTGGCGTACCTGGGCGAGGACTTCCACGCCTACCACGGTTTGGCGCTGGCTCTCGTACTCGGCGGCATCTGGCTCGCCGAATGGCTCGCCGAACGTGGGGTAGATGACACCGCTTCCACGTAACGAGGCCGAAGAGGCAGAACGGCGCGGGCGTAGACCAACAGGTTTGTATCCACTGCAACCATCAGGCATTGCGGCCCTCGCAGATCAAATCTCGCGCTTCCAGCCAGGCATAGCGCGCAGGCGGATCAGGTGTGTCGGGGTCGCCAAACCGCAGGTCAGCCAGTTTGTATTGCGAGTGAGCGGCCGAGCATTCGGGCTAATAGTTGAACGCTCTCGGGTTGTAGAGGTCCGCCTCCGCGGCGATTAGACGGATGACCCCCGACCCGATACGCGCAGGGCTCGCCAGAACGATGGCTTCAAGGCCTGCCGGGACGGCTGCGCTGGGGACGGCGAGCAGGTGAGCTTGCCCCCGGATCAGCCAGTCCGTGCCCAATTGGCGCGTGGATTTCGGGTGGGGGAAGTCCCGCCAGTCGGGCGGCAGCACGGAAATCGGCCAGCGGTCCATGGGCGTATCGTCCGGCAACTCGTAGATGCCCAGCCGATACCCGGAAGGATTCAGGCGGGGGGACGGCAAGTAGTTGGCCATTTCGAGCAACGCGACGCTCGCCGTTTCGGCGAAGTAAAGGGCAGGAACGCCGGCTTCGTTCCAGCGGACCCCGTCGCGATAGCTCGCGCCCAGTCCACTATAGTTCTCCAGATGTTCCAGGTGACCAATCCGGTACAGGCGCATCAAGGGAATTCGCCATACTCGATCTTGCGCAGCGCTTCGCGAACCAGGGTGCGTCCCTCGAACGTGTCGCACATTTCGACCGGTTTCCGGCCTCCCAGCGCAGGAATTCGAGTCACCAGCCATTCGCTTCCGCTTTCCCTGCCACCAAACACGGATGCGGCCCGAGCGAACACACGCAAGACGTCGAGCAAGGCCTCGGACTGCCCCGAAGCGAGCGTTCTCCGCCGATAAAAGCGGTTCAGATTGCCGGGCGTAGTGTTCAGCACGCGGACGAAGAGTTCCCGGTGGCCCAGTGCGCTGACGGCTTGCTTGACCACGATTCCCGGCAGCCCCCGCCGTGCCGCTTCGACGAAGGCGGAACGATCATCGAAAACCGCCGATGGGATATCGATGCCCTCGACAGCCAGGGGGCGAGCCGCCTCCGCGGAAGCGTTTCCGCCTTTCCCAGGCACGTTGTCTTGCGCCATAACGAGTTCCTTCGAGTCGAACCGGTCAGCAGATTCAAGATTTTACATCAAAATGATGCAAGCCAACTTTCAGATTGATGCGTCCAGCAGAGAAACTGTGCACGGTGGAAAACGCGAGTCGAGCGGTGGACCATTATTGGCATGGGTCCGGGTACCGCGCTCGGGCGAAAGTGAAAACGCGTTCAAATCCCCCAAACCGTTACCGGCTTGCCACCATTGGTGTCCTGGCGGCAAAACACCTTTTCGTCCCAGCTCTTGTCCGTTGAGCGGTCGAAGATTACCAAGTGGCCCTCTGCCGCAGCGCAGCGGTCCATGTAAGCTCGGGTTTGCTCGAGCCCTTCCCGCTGGGTGCGATCCATGCTGTGGCGCAGAATCTTGCATTCAATGACGGCTTTTTGAGCAGCGGTGTCTTGCGCCGTCGGCCAAACTATTAGCAGGTCGGTGCGCATGCGGCCCAGGCCGTATTCGCGCTCGATACGGCCACCCCCATTTACAACTCTTTGCAGGAATGCCTGCAACAGAAGTTGCGGGCCAGCCTCCTTGTACTGGAAGCGTTCCACCCAATGCTCGGAATGTTCTCGGAAGAAGACCTGGAAAGCCGCCAGCAGCTTGTCGATGACCAGTTCGCCCTTGGCATTCAAGTACCAGGCAGCTTCCTGATGGATGCTCATTTCCTGGGTAGCGTAGGTGAGATCCCTCGGAATCACCTCACGGTAAATCGGGTTGGCTATGGCGATGGGGCCTTGTGCGGTCACCAAGCCCAGGTCGCGCACATAGTGAATGTCGTCATCGGCGATGGAATCCCCGATGTCGGCGCCGGCCAGCAAAGGTTCGATGACCCGCCGCACCCGCTCTTCCTGTAGTTTGTGGGCGAGTTGGTCGAGGTGCGTTACGCGCTGAAGAATCAGTTGTTCCCGCGCTTCCTGAATAGCCTCGCTGGAGATTGCGCGGCTGCGGTCCTGCCCGGTTTCGTCCTCGAAGCAGGTTTCGTACGCCAGGGCGTTCACCAGCCAGGGCTGGCCTTGGGTGAGGGTCCATACCTCTCGGCGAGCCGCCTCCGTGAAAGCTTGGCCCGTGGCTTCGGTGTGTTGGGAGAGCAGCGATTCGACCTCCGATTCGGAGAAGTCTCCCAAGCGCAGGGACTTGGCGCTGATGTTGAACGCGCTGCCCCCCAGAACAATTGCCTCCTCGCTGGTGGAGTGGATGCGGTAGTCGCGTACGTCACGAACACCGCACAGGATCACGCTCTGCGGAAAGCGGTTCGGGCGGTTGGTGTAGCCGGCGCGAAGTTGCCGCAGCACCGCCAACAGAGTGTCGCCGATCAACGCGTCTATTTCGTCAATCATCAACACGATGGGCTTCGTCTCCAACTGCGACCATCGAGCGAGAGTCTTCCGAAGCGCGGAGTGCGGGCCGGACGTCGCTAAAGCGTCGATCCAGATTTTCTCCAAGGCGTCGTCGTCGGCCTCCAGCGCGATGGCGCTCAGGATGGCGCGCATCGCTGCTTCGACGTCCTCCCGGGCCGACTGGCCCACTTCGACATTAACGTATACACAACGGTACTCGCCGTTCTCGTTCAGTTCGTCCCGTAAAGCCAGCAGCGCCGTAGTCTTGCCCGTTTGGCGGGGCGCGTGCAGCACGAAGTAACTGCGTTGCCGAATGAGCAGCAGCAGGCCTTTGATGTCTAGCCGAGCCAAGGGCGGGAGTTGGTAGTGCAGTTCCGCGTCAACCGGGCCAGCTGTGTTGAAGAAGCGCATTCCCACAGTATGGCACGTTGGGTCTGTTTCGGCTTACACCACGTGCCCGTTCATCGTCACGACGGTCTTGCCCCGGCCCAGATCCACCACCGGCGGCGCCGCCTGGACGACGCCCTGCTCACATGCACACCATCTCCCCGCAGCCGCAGGGACACGCCGTGCTGTCCGGCTCGATGATCCGTTCGATGCGCTCGAGATGAAAGATCAGCCGACTCAATTCGTTGACCAAGCGCCACCCGCTTCTTGAACTCCGCCGTGAATCGCCGCCTCTTCTTCGCCATGAACGTGCCCCTTTGAAACTGGAGTACACCTTAGCTGAGTGTCCAAAAAAGTGAGACCACCTCAGTAGTAAGGCTTGAGTATGTGGTCATGCCACTTGTGCAATTTGGCGGTGCTCTTTCGATAGATCAAAGTACTCTTTTTCCTTGTTTATCTATTTTTTCTTGATCAATAATGGCTGGCCAGCCTGCAGTGCAATTCGCATAACCGCGGCCTGCCGGTTTTCATATATCTGGGCATTTGTGTCACGCAATAAGTCTCACAAGCAGGTGGTCCAGGCCATGCAGCGTATTATTTAGCCGCCACTTTGCCGGGGCAGCCAACTCAATCTGGTCAATTTTTTCCAGCATCGATGTCAACAAGACCTGCACCTCGAGTCGCGCCAGCATCTGACCGACACAGACGTGGATTCCGTGTCCGAAACCTACGTGACCCAGGGTATTCCGGCCGATATCGAATTGATCCGGATTTTCCCAATGCCGCGGATCTCGATTCGCGGCGGCAAGGAACAACAGAGCCTTGCGGCCCTCCGGGATTTCAATACCATCGACGTCGACCGCACGCGTCGTGGTTCTCATGAATGTTTGTACTGGTGAGACGAATCTGAGTGCCTCCTCGAACGCGCGGTGGATGCGTTTGGGATTCTCTCGGAGTAAGGCCCATTGGTCTGGAAAGTTGGCGAAGCAGTACAGCAAAGCGCCAATGCCGAATATCGTCGTGTCCAGGCCGGCAGTCAACAACGATCGCACCAGAAGGCCCGCCTCCTCGTCTGTTATGACGCCCTCGTCAGCGGCCTCGTAAATCTTTGCGCCGATGCGGCCCGGAGCGAGTGATTGTCGTTGGCATTGTTCCGTGATCCATTTCACGACGGATTGCGCATTGACGAACGATTGTTCGAAAAGCTCATTGCGCGGCCCGAACGCATTAAACGCCATGTTTCCGTAAGGCAGCAGGTTTTCCCGGCCCTCTTTGCGAAGTCCGATTATGTCGGGAAAAACGCGGAGCGGAAATGCCTCGGCGATTTCACGCACAACATCGACCTCACTCTTGTCGAGCAGATTGTCAACCAACTCGTCCGCTATCTTCTTGAAGTCTCCGCTCAAGACCTGCAATGCGGGTTTGGACAGAACACGCACCAGAACGCCGCGTGTCTTTGTGTGCAAAGGCGGGTCGGCTTCAAGAATGATGCTTGGCGGTCGCCATGGTTTTTCAGTCGCAAAGTCGGTCAGGCCGACACCACGACTCGAGCAGAATGTCTCCCAATCGGCGAGCGCGGCACGCACTTGCTGGTAACGCGCCATCGCAAACACATTGTATTTTTCTATATAAACAACCGATCCAGCTTCCCGCAGTTCATCGTGGTATGGATACGGATCTTCGAGAAAATCGAGTGCGAAAGGATCGAGTTTGCTAATCGGGCAATTGCCAGGAATCAATATAGTCATATCCTCTGAATTTTGCTTACGAGCGTCAGAACTTGGCGAGATCCCGCGTTACGGCGACAACCCCCAAGTCAACAATTGAGCCGTGGCCAATCTCCACCACTTCGATATTGCTATCGACGGATCTAAATCGCTGGCCAAGCGCGCCTGCGCCGACCTCTGCGACTGGTTCCATGAATTGGATGATACCACCAACCGCACTTTTGGTACCGGGCGGTCCATAGACCGAAATCGTGCTTCAGATGCTTTGCTGGAATCGCAAGCCAGGAAGTCCGAGGAGGCCTGCCGTGTGATCGAAGTGCAGGTGGCTGATAATTGCCGCTTCGACTGACGCCAGAGATATACCCGCTTGCGCGAGCCGTCCGACCGTTCCGGTTCCGGCGACGACGGCATAGGCCCGATTCCCCACCAAGAAGGCATTGGCTGGCTGCGACCGCAAGGGGTCCGGAATCGGACCCGCTATCGTACTCAGCGTCACCCAAGCGCCCGCAGTCTCGTCAACCTCCGCAATAGCGGACATCGGAAAGCGGCAAACGGCGACAGAGCCACCACCGCTGCATGGGAAAACCTGCCGGTCGAGCGCATGCACGCAAGAACCAGTCCGCGCCTAAAAGTCCGCGTGGAATTGCAAGCCCATCAATCGATGCGAACATGGATTCAACGATTGCCGCGCAACCGCAAGTCCGCCCCCTTGGCCAGGTGGCCGCGAGCGTTGTAGAAGTGGCGCACTCCGAAGTCCGTGTACTCCGCCGCCGTGCGCGAGGCGTCGAAGCGCTGGAAGACCCGGCCGTGGCCGTCGTGGCACATCTCGCACGAACTACACTGCAAGCACGGCTGAACAATTCGGGAAATCCAACTCTCTTCCATCAGAAATAATCCGGGAGTCCCGTGCTGAAACTACGCGGGATACAACATCAGCCATGCCGATAAGCGGCTTAAGCACGGCAGCCCCATTTATTCACTTACCATTAAAGGAGCCGAAATTTCGATTAGCCAGCAACGACGCCCTAGATTGACCACTTGCTCACCTGACCTCTTCACCGCAATTCAAGGGCGTCACCACATACACTCACCCCCAAAGCCAGCGGTTGCATCGCCGGCTAGCTGCAGATACTTGCGCTGTTCCGCTTGCAGGTCGGATGTATACCCCGCATAGCGAGGAGAGTACTCCGCGAATCTACCGGAGCACAATTCAAAAACAACGAAAAAACCCGAATTAGCGTCGCCTCGGCGCCCAAAGGCAACAAACAAGTAGGTACGGTCATTGGCATCCGTAACTTCCCCCATCATCACAGATTGTTTGACATCCAGCTCACTGAGCGGCACCTGCCCATCCATGGGTTTTCCCGCGGTCTCCTTCAAGACTGCCAAAGCGTAGGCCAGAGCGACCTCGGCATCCGTTCGTTTGGTGGAGACGTGTGCTTCCTCATCGCCAAACCCTGAAAACACTGGAAACAGGGCCAGAAACGCCAACATCATCATAACGTCACGGATTTCCAAGCGTCGGCGATTCGCGGGCCATTGACTGCGTTGATACGGATCCTCAACAAGCGCTCCACTAAAGCCCATGGTCGCATTTGCCGGGATAGTCCGCGGTCGGATCATTGCTGGTCGCCATAAACATCTCTTCCTCAGCTTGCACAGGGCCATAGCCACCGAAACTTGGTGTGTACTCGCCTAAACGATCAGGACAGTACTCCATTACTATCGTAAAGCCAAAGGTCGGGTCATTCTTGGATCGAAACGCGACGAACGCGAACGAACGCCCCGTGCCGTCGGTCATCTCTCTGACCAACACGCCATCGCGCAGGTCCAATTGGTCCGTGGGAATCCAGTTGTAGATGTCCGTGTTTCTCCCAATATCCATCAAGAACGCCACCGCATAACTCCTTATGACATCCTCTGTCGTGGAAACTCCCTCAGGTCTTACCGACTGCGCATTACCGCTAGCAAACACAATCAGCCCGGCGGCAAAGAACAAGAACCTTCTCACAATCCGAGTCTCTTGCCTGTGAATGAACGCTGCGCGCCTCTCCGTATCTCAACATGAAGGTGCAGCCCCCGCGTCGGATGGGGCGAGTGACTCAGACCCTCATTGCCGACAATATAGTCAGCGATTGCCCCTCCATTGCCAATATGAATTTCCTAACTCATTCGTTCCGTTTTGCGAAAACGCTTGCTTCGAGTTTAACTGTGCCACTTCAGGGATGCTCGCTTTGCCTCCTAACAATCTACAGATATGTTTTCCCCAAGCTCCACCAATCGCCAACATCGTGCTTTCTCTTCGTCCTTTGGGAGGGAGTACCGACCGAACTGGTGACCAGAACGAAGAACTCCCGCCGCTTGAACAACTCCTAAACTCGCTGCCTTTCGAATGTGGAAAAGCGCATCTTCGCTGCTAAAAGTCGGTCGCTCAATCGCCGAGGAATCTTGAATCCATTCGAGCATCAACATGCCAGTTGCGAATATCGCCTCGGGGTCCCCGCGGTTGGAAAGTGAACGCGACAAATCCACAGCGTTGCGATAATCGCCTCGCTCAACTGCTTCGAGAACTTCTAGTGAAATTCGTTCCATGTCTTCTTGACTGATAGCTGATTCTGAGCCCAAACACGATGCTGACCAAACACATATCATCGCGAACAGAATTAGCTGATTTGGTTTGTTGCTCACAACTAGTCCCCAAACGGAAGCACAGCCCGATAGTCGTCCAATGAAGCACGTCCTTGCATGGGCGATTGTCCACTTTTCGCCAGATAGAAGTCAGCAACCATGCTAGGCTGTGCTTCGATTCCGTAAGAGTCAAATGTCCTGTCAACATCCAGGGGCGAGTAGTCGTAGTTTCGGTTGATCATGCCCCTGAGTTTCACGATTTTGCCTTGCTGATACTGCCATACATGGGTCAGTTCATGTACAAACCATGATCTTCCTCGGATCTCGAGCGGAGAGAAGTCTTCTACAAAATCAGCCGGATGGAAGTAGATGTCACCATTGGGCGCCACTGCCATGCCTCGACGCTGGAAAGGCTACCACTTCTTTCGGTGAACTTTAACGGCAGCTGGATCTATAGCATCACCAAACACTTTTTTGGCCATCGCGACCTCCCCTTTTGTCAGCGATCGTGCACCACCGACGGGTGTCTTAGGTTCGCCATTTTAACCGCTTGTGCGCCCTTGACTCTGCCCTCCGGGACCACGGGCAACATCACTGACCGCCGCGGAACAAGTTGCCCAAGCCGCCCCGTTCGCAAACTTCCCGCCGGTCTGCTGGGTGGCCGTCTGGAACGCCAGCACCGCCTGCGTGATCAACGCCGACCGGTCTCCCAGCGTGAACCCGATCTAGCTGCCAAGCGGGCCGCCGAAGAATCCGCCCGTTCCGGCTGACGGGAACGAGTGCCCATAGCGGCCGTTTCGCAAGGTGCCGCCCATGCAGTCTTGAAGGCCCATGACCAGGCCCTGGTTCAAGGTCCCGCCGAACGGCGGTGAGGGGCTTGACGCTCCCGAAGCGGACGAAAAACCCCAAGGTGTCGCCCCGGCAATCAGGCCGCCGCGCAGGGCGCCCGTGAACCCGCGCCGGGTGAGGCCGTCGTCCTTCGGCAGCACGTCCTTGGTGCCGCACGCCTTCCACGTTGCCGGGTCGCGGCAGCCGCCCCAGGGGTCGAATGCACGCTCCTCCCGGACATCCCACCTGTACTGGCCCGACGGCGTCGCCGAGTTGCTCCTTGATCACCCGGCCTGCCGCGTCGGTCTGTTCCACGGCGACGTAGGTGGTCATCGAAACACCGTTGCGCACCCGCGCGTCCCCCACCTTGGCCAGGTGGCCGCGAGCGTTGTAGAAGTGGCGCACTCCGAAGTCCGTGTACTCCGCCGCCGTGCGCGAGGCATCGAAGCGCTGGAAGACCCGGCCGGTGGCGTCGTAGGTGGTGCGAACTACGGCTCAATTGTCCATCGCTTGTGACTTCTCCGTCGCGGAACGACAAACGCAATTCGGTTTGCAGACGCTGGACCTCGGCGCCGCAAAGCTGCCTTTCACTTTCTTAGAGAGTAAAACGACCAGACCAATGCCCAGATCCACCCCAAAACAGTCCAGCCAAGCAACACGTTTACCAATGCGATCGGGTACCTTTCGTCGAGGCTGCAGCCGAACGCTACAATGGATGGAAGCAGGTAAATGAGGAGCACTGACAGCAAGATCGGCATAGCGACCAGCATCATGGGGTGGAACACTATTTCGATGATTGTTTCCATAATGCGCAACTCGCATTCCAGAAAAAGTTCAATCCATCAACTCTCGGGATGGAGCGGCGGTGGCTGGCCGTCCTGAGACGGCGCCTAGTGGCTGGCACCTCGGAATTGGAATATACCGCGGGTTTTGCTTGAGGTCGCCTGATCGGCGACCAAAACAGCTTGCACGAGACGGTGCGCCGCGCTGCCTGTGCGCTCGCGATTTCGCACGTTTGAAGCGTGAGGAGTGGTTCGTGATACGCCAGTGCGCCGTTGCCAGCTATCGATTGACTGGGGCCAGATCGCACTTCTCACCCCCAAGCGCTCAGGACTATGGCATTAATCCACATGAAACCAGAGACAAGCAGCGACAGCGCTATGGCAACCACCAAGGACGCAATCTTGTATCCCTGGCGCGCCCTTCCCCGGTGCGGATCGAAGAGGTTGGTCCCGAAAGCCATGAGCCCGTACACGTACATTGGCATGAACCCGACCAACGCTACAGACGCATAGAGCCCAATGGATTCAACCAAACACACTAAAGACAAATCGAACACCTCAAGGAGAAACTGAAATCCTTGGCTTTCTATTTCGAAATAGCACATCTAATCCAGCCTCAAAACTCGTCAATCACCAGTTGGTCGAGTTTTCCCCAGCCCTCTTCTTTACGTACTACGTTCTGCCTACCCAACCAAACATCTCCTCTCCCGACAGTGTGAATGTGATAATACCCCTTGTAAACAACAACCTTCCTGGTTACCGTTCCTGGGTAGAGGCCGTGATCCTCTAGCGCTGTATTCAACACGCCGATCTGAAGTCCATTATCAGCTGTCAAAGCTTCAACTCGCACTGTGTCCCTGCCTGAGAAGGGGATAGGAAGGTCCACGTCCGCTTCGTGGATCACCTTTGAGTCTGGATCGAAGCGTTCGACTTGCTCGCGGTGAACCGCCTTTTCGTTCAGCACCTTGATCACTTTTTTGTAGTCGCACTCCGACACTGCGCAAGTCCGCGCAGACAGGACTTCGTAATAATGTCCGCCAGGGAAAACGGGCCATTGCCAACTGTCGGGTTCGGCTGGCCCTTCGTAAGTCGGAACACCTTCCGGAACCGGTGCGTTCGAAAACGTCTCGCTGGACGCCCCGCTCGCGAACTTCCCGCCGGTCTGCTGGGTGGCCGTCTGGAACGCCAGCACCGCCTGCGTGATCGACGCCGACCGGTCGCCCAGCGTGAACCCGATCCAGCTACCCAGCGGGCCGCCGAAGAAGCCACCCGTTCTGGCGGACGGGAACGAGTGCCCATAGCGGCCGTTTCGCAAGGTGCCGCCCATGCAGTCTTGAAGGCCCATGACCAGGCCCTGGTTCAACGTCCCGCCGAACGGCGGTGAGGGGCTTGACGCGCTCGAAGCGGAGGTGAAACCCCAAGGTGTCGCCCCGGCAATCAGGATCGTCAGGTTTTGCAGCTTCTCGCCGCCGAGCTTCTGAGTGAGGATGCCCCGCAGCCGGCCGGTTTGACCGTCGTGCGTGTGGATGCGCGTCAGCCCGCCTTCGCCGAGTTGCTCCTTGATTACCCGGCCTGCCGCGTCGGTCTGTTCCACGGCGACGTAGGTGGTCTTCGAAACGCCGTTGCGCACCTGCGCGTCCGCCACCTTGGCCAGGTGGCCGCGAGCGTTGTAGAAGTGGCGCACCCCGAAGTGTCCGTGCACTCCACCGCCGTGCGCGAGGCATCGAAGCGCTGGAATACCCGGCCGTGGGCGTCGTAGGTGGTGCGCTCGTAGCGGGTCTCGCTGCCCAGGCGGCTGGTCACCTCCCGTTCGCGGCCCAGACTGTCGCAAGTGTGCGTGCGCGAGAAGCCGGACATCTGCTCCTTGACCCATTGCAATTGGCCCCACCCAAGCGCCGCGACCGATCCCCCGGAAACAGGTGGGCAGCCGCCGATGCCGGACATTGAACCAACCGCCAAGACTGGGGAAATCCACTTCGGCGGTATTGGGGAATTTTCAATCGGTATTGACAGCCGCAACCCTGTCAATCTGTACCAGCCCGACGTGTTCGAGAGATAGTCATTCGACCTCGACTTACGAAGCTTCGGTCCCGATAAAGCCCCGAAAACGGTGTAGCATTGCTGGGACCTTTAGCGTTGATTCAAATCCACCAAAAGCCCTTCTTGACACGGCCAAGAGCATTCCTCTGGATTCAGCAAGTAAATGGTAGGGACTTTCCCAAGAAGTTCCCTATGTTTCCGAAGTGCATATGCGAACCTCAGTTTTCCGCTGCAATAGATTGGGCGTGATTCCATAACTCCTACGAAGGGGTCCGTTAATCCGTAAAACGAGTCTGAACGCAAAGCCAGAAAAAACAGGCCAATCCCACCGACGCGAACTGGGCTCCTGACAGAAAAGACCTTGACCAAAATGTTGCCAGACAATCGCTTTCCCTTAAGATGCTTCAACCGTCTGTCTGAAATATCGCGATCAGATAGTTCCAGTGTGATCGTTTGATTGTCGATGTCGGAGATTGCCGACACAACTCTTGCTTCAAGCACTCGATCTGACCTGCTAACTAGTTCATCCCAGAACACGATGTTTGATTGTACGGCACTTGCGTACGGTGCGAACGAAAGCAAGAGAAAAATGACAACTCGCCTTAACCTAATCATTTGGGCGATTCAACCACCACTCGTACAGCCTAAGGCCGCCCGCAGTTGACCTCCGATGCGAGGCATTTGGCTTGAAGTGCGGCTCCAACGCTTGTTGAAGTCTGTAAATTCTAATGTGCGCCTTAAGTCCGAGCAAGTCCTCCGCAGGCAGTATATCGTGCATAACCTGGTGAAATAGCAGGCTTCCAAGAGCTCCCGGACCCATGTCAGGATCGCCGAAAGACTCTAGACGAAATATGATTCGACCCCCTCCTTTAGTTATTTCATATGATGGTCCACCACCGTCGTCAATAACTTCGATCCCGCCACCAATTCGGTCAACCCTAATACCCCATATTTTGGCGGCGTAGCGGATGGCTTTTTCTGGATTGGTTGAAATGGAATGGGACAATCTGTCCAGCTGCTTTTGAGTAGGAACGACTCCTCGGTCCATGGCTAAATCAATCAGTTCTTCATCACCCAAAGCGATATTGGCTTCGTCCGGCTCAAGATTTGCTCCTGATTTCTCCACAGCCTCAGCGAGCGCAGACGACAGCGCCGGGTCGTAGATGCGACCGTTCATGTGTACCAGGCCGATCGCGGCCAGCGTCTCGTGGCCGGTGAACCCGCGCCGGGTGAGGCCGTCGTCCTTCGGCAGCACGTCCTTGGTGCCGCACGCCTTCCACGTGGCCGGGGCGCGGCAGCCGCCCCAAGGGTCGAATGCACGCTCCTCGCGGACATCCCACCTGTACTGGACCGACGGCGTCGCCGTTTGCTCGACGACCGCCTCGACGCTGCCCAGGTGGTCCGTCAGCAGATAGTCCAGGTGCCGGCCCGTCTCCTCCCCGTCGACATCGCAGGCTACCGTCTCCAGCGGGCCACCGGACCCCTCGCTCACGAATCCGTGCTGAAACTACACGGGATACAGTACGCGGATGGGTCGCCGCCCTGCTTACGACTTGTACGCGACTCAATGGATAATCGATGAAATATAGAATAATTTGCGCCTGCCATCGCCGGATTCAGTGAATCTCAAAGCCCACCTTTCCGTACCCATTCGCAAGACGACCCTAACGTTTCCTTCGCCATCAAACCTGACAGAGCCCAATTGTGCGCAGGAAGCAGGAACATCGGTACGTGTTGATTTTCGCAATTTTCTGATGACAGGGTCCGTAAGCAACTCCCATAGTCCCAGCGTACCCAATACTTCGTGGAGACATTGGCAGGATTCGAGGCAGTGTTTGGTTCGAATCACGTGTTCAGACTTGTCGTGCAAATCTCCCGAAGGCTCTACCGATGTCGAAACGACGATGTAGTCGCGAACGAGCTCGTCGAGCGACTGCCCCTCCTTGTGTTCGGCCACGCCAATCGTGTCGGTGAACGTTCCAGCCTCGGTACTGTCCGAGTCCAATTCACCCAAGTCGAATGACGCAAACCCAGCTCCATATCTCGGTTTGCCGATCCCTGTGAAGCTCTTGAGGCCCCCGTACATGCAGCATTCCTTTACGTGGCTCAGATTCGGCATCAGCGCTTCATATCGTTTGGCGGTGCTTGCATCGAGTTCGGCCACGCTTGTCCAGACACAGGGATCTTCGTCGCCGACGCCGTTTGAGCAAATTAGCGTGAATGGCAAAACCGAAGCTAACCGCAGCACCGCCGTTTTCATCTGTATGCCTCCGGGATTTTCGTCCATTCCCGCTCCGTGAAGGTACTCCTCTTGTTCGGCGAATAGCTCATGACACTATTGCTTTCGTTAATCGGTTCTACGGGATGCCGTGCCGTTCGGCCACCGCCGTATTCGTTTCCGACGGGGCAAAACTCTCGCGCGCAATCCGGATCTTCTCTTCCAAGCTCCAGGACGAACGCTGTCTTCGCTTGTGCCCAACCGCCACCGTTCCATTGGAAGGCGCCGCCTCGTCTCGTCGCCAGCCTTCAAATCGTCGCTCTGCATCGGAAATCACTCCCGTCGGTGAAAGAGTGTGATCCAGTCTCAACGGCAGTACCGAAGGAAGGTGGGGTCGGCGTACCGCCTACGGAAAACTGAAGGAGCGCTTTGGCCGATTCAACTTCTTGAGTGTGTCGATCACTCCCGAACTCAAAGGCCTAACCGAAGTTGGCTTTCCGGTTTGCCCAAAATGTGGCTGCGGTGCCGCCCCAAGGGACATCGCGGGGATTCGCGGTCGATGCACCAACGCGCCCTGCAACCGCGCTCGCCGTTACTCGCGAGGGGGAATCTCGACCCCGCGCGCGGTCAGCCAGTCTATCACCTTGTGCAGGTCCCGCGCCTGCGGGCTGCCAGGAATGTACCGGGTGAGTTTTCGAGATACCCAAACCGCCAAGTCGTTGCCCATGTCGTCCTTCATCTCGTAGTCGGCCCCCAATTCCAGCAATTCGTATACCGTGTTGAAGCTCCCGATCATTGCTGCCTTCATGATGGGAGTGGACCCGCCGAGGGACACACCAAATAATTGATCGTTGTCCGTGGTTTGGATATTGATGTCGGCGCCGGATTCCAACAAGAGGCGCATCGAATCCCTTCTGTCTTCCGAAGAAAGACCCACCGTTTTGAATAGCGGCGTCTCGCCAAACACGCCAGCCCTCAGGTTTGGATCGCCGCCGTGCGCCAGCGCTGCCCGAAGGAAGGAAGAATCCCTGTGCTTTGTCGCCGACCTGTGCATCACGGAAGTGCATGCGAAAACGAGGTTGGGATCGGCACCCAGTTCCAGCAACTTTTGGAATCCCTCGAGGTTGAGTCGGAGGAGCGTCCAGTAAAGCGGCGTTGCGCCCTTATTGCCACGCGCATTGACATTGACACCTTCCGCGGCCAACCGCTCGACAATCTTGAGCCGGCCCGCGCCCGCCGCCTTGGCCAGCGTCCGCACTCGTTCCTCTGGAAACATCGTCTCGACCGACATGTAGGCTAGAAACTCATGGGACGCACGCTCGTTGCGTGCCCGCTGCCCGGCCTCCAACCCCTCCCAGTCAATCATCACCTGCGACTTGCTAGCCGAAAGCCCTCCCGCAAAGCACAGGAGTATACAAAACACACGCATCGTACCGATCCACGCCTCCCGCAGGCTCAACACCCCATGGCCCGGCAAACCGCGCCCATCCCGTGCAGACCCGCAGCGCCGAGCGGCACCTGCTCTCCCGGGACCCGCCCCGGTGTGATCGCATTACCCAATTGCAGCAGATCGAGCGAACTGTGAAAGTGGACGATTAAGCCATTCGACAGCGCCTTGCCGCCCACCGTGCGGCGATTTAGGCCCGCCGCGTTGAGTGCGGTTGCGCCGCCGCCCACAGAGTGGCCAACGAAGTAGATGTTGCCGCCAAAGATTTGGTTGAGTTGCCCGAGCATTGGGCAAAACCCGCGCTGGACCTTTTGCATCAGCTAACAGCTAATCTCCAAGCAGGACTGTGCCCACCCTATAGAAACTCCGCCAAATGTGTAAGCTTCGATTCCCGCATTAGGGGAGATTGGTTACTTGGCTCGACGATGCAATCTGTTGAATCTAGTAATAGGTTCTCCGGAACGCCAGTCAGAAACTCCCCATTCCGCACAATTGCATATGCGCTTTCCCAGCCGCCGTCTCTATCTGTACCGCAGAACAAGTGCACTCGCTCCAATACGCCCATTCTAGGGACACTCTCCGAGTAAACGCCCAAATCAGTGTCAAATTGCAAAAAAAATAAACCTACTTTGCCAACACGAACCGGATTGAATTTTCCAACGACACGAACCTCTATTTCGTTCGAGGGCGAGCCCAGCGAACCAAAGTGCTTGGTGTCAACGGAAACGACCAAAACAACCCCAAAATCACTGTCGTTGTCGACTATTTTCGAACCCATGACTCTGCCGACAACTACAACGTCAGACTTGGCGATTAATTCCTCGAATGCAACTAAGGGCAATCGGGTTGCAATTACTTGGTTAACTGAAACTATCAACCAAATCATCGTGCTGTTGAGCAATAGCCTACTCATCATTCAAATCAATTTGCTGTCGCGCGCGATTTGTAGTAGCGCAACATGTTCTTTGTTTGTCTAAGGTATTTTTCTCCGTACATGAATCGATGTTGGAGTTTCAATTCCAACTCATAGATTCTTGCGTGATTACTGTCAGTTAACGGCAAGACATCATGTAACAATTCGTGGAAGATCACGCTACCCAGAACCCCTGGATTCCCATCGTAGTCCTCGAATGCGCCTCGGTAAATCTCTATCCTTCCTCCATCCTGAACAAAATACTCAGCGGTTCCCCCTCCCTTGCCGACATGAATTCCCTGCGTGATTCGTTCGGTTTTCAAGCCAAATATTTTCTCGGCGTAACGGATGGCTTTCTGCGGATCGCTCTCCATGAGCTGGCTCAATCGGTCGAGTTGCCTAGCACTGGGCTCAACATCGGCATCCATTGTTATAGAAATGAGTTCTTCATTGCTCAATGCTTCGTTTCGTGAATGCGGATCGCCTCCCGCCGAGCTGGCGCGGCTTCGAGCCTCTGCAACCTTAAGCGACGCCGCCGCAGAGAATGCCGCCCAAGCCGCCCCGTTTGCAAACTTCCCGCCAGTGGCCGCCGAGGACGTTCCCCCAATCAGCGTCGCCGCAATCGTCCGCGCCGTGGCCACACTCAGGCCCCGTTCAACCAGCCGTTTCACCAGCGGGCCGCCGAACCCTGCACCCAGCCCTGCACTCACGAATCCATGGCCGAACCGGCCGCCGCCGATCACGCTCGTCACGCCGCCCACAAATCCGTACGACGCGCCCTGCAGCAGTTGATCCTCGAATGTCTCCGCCACCGGTAGGTTCACAGCCAGACTGCTGAACGCCGCCGCTGTAATACCTGAAATCATACCCGACCGCACCGCCTGCCCGAAGTCCGCACCCGCCACCATTGCATCCGCAAAGCCGGCCACCGTGAATGCGATGACCTTCGTCACGGGCCCCGCGCCCGCCGTAAACACCGCCGCGGCCAGCCTGAACACGTAATGCCCCGACGGGTCCACCGCGCTCAGGGGGTTGTTCAGCACGTAGGCGTAACGATTCAGACCCTGAAGGTCCGAACCGCTCTGCACGTACGGGTCTGCCTGCAGAAAACGACCCAGTGCCGGGTCGTAGATGCGACCGTTCATGTGCACCAGGCCGATTGCGGCCAGCGTCTCGTGGCCCGTGAACCCGCGCCGGGTGAGGCCGTCGTCCTTCGGCAGCACGTCCTTGGTGCCGCACGCCTTCCACGTGGCCGGGTCGCGGCAGCCGCCCCAGGGGTCGAATGCACGCTCTTCCCGGACATCCCACCTGTACTGGCCCGATGGCGTCGCCGAGTTGCTCCTTGATCACCCGGCCTGCCGCGTCGGTCTGTTCCACGGTGACGTAGGTGCTCTTCGAAACGCCGTTGCGCACCCGCGCATCCCCCACCCTGGCCAGGTGGCCGCGAGCGTTGTAGAAGTGGCGCACCCCGAAGTCCGTGTAGTCCGCCGCCGTGCGCGAGGCATCGAAGC
The DNA here is from genome assembly GCA_965221465.1 of Candidatus Azophilus sp. Classification (GTDB taxonomy): domain Bacteria; phylum Pseudomonadota; class Gammaproteobacteria; order Pseudomonadales; family Azotimanducaceae; genus Azophilus. The sequence goes on along the minus strand of OZ244892.1, from coordinate 1,056,636 downwards.
GCTGGAATACCCGGCCGTGGCCGTCGTAGGTGGTGCGCTCGTAGCGCGTCTCGCTGCCCAGTTTGCTGGTCACCTCCCGTTCGCGGCCCAGGCTGTCGTAGGTGTGCGTGCGCGAGAAGCCGGACATCTGCTCCTTGACCATGTGTAGCCGCCCAAGGCCGTTAGCCGCCGTGTCGTACGTCCATGTCGTCTGGCCGTCCCGATTCTTCGTCCCGCTGTCGTGGGTGGCGAGTTGCTCGAAGCCCAGCAGGCACAAGCCGTCCCCCTGCAGCCGCGCACCGGCGTAGTAGTGGCTGAACCGCACCAGCGTGCCGTAGCGCAGCCAGGTCGTCGCCCCACGGCCGTTTTCGATCCCCGTCACCGCGTTCGGCGGGCTGCCCGTGCGGGCGTTGCGGTACCCATACAGCTTCTGGTCGTCTTTGTCGAGATCGAATCACCGTTCCGATACCTAGCTTCCGCCCTGCAAGCCGCCTCCTCAAATCGTACCCACTACACTGCGGCCACGGCTGACCAAAGCGGGAAATCCCGGCCTATTCGATCAGGAATAATGCGAGAATTCCGTGCTGATACTAAGCGGGATGCAAGAGGCCAATGGGTTCTCACTCTGCTTACGGCTTGTACGCAACTCAATAGATAATGGGTGAAACGTATAACAACCTGCGCCCGCCATCATCGGTTTCAGTGAATCTCAGAGCCCACGTTTCCGTACCCATCCTTAAGACGACGCTCAAGTTGCCATCGCCACCAAACCTGACAGAGCCCAATTGTGCGCAGGAAGCGGGAACATCGGTACGCGTTGCTTTGCGCAATTTTCTGATAACAGGATCCGTAAGCACCTCCCATAGTCCTGCCGTACCCAAAACTTCGTGGAGGCATTGGCAGGATTCCAGGCAGCGCTTGGTTTGAATCACATGGTCAGCCTTCCCGTGCAAATCACCAGCAGGCTCCACCGTTGTGGAAACTACAATGTAGTCGCGAACGAGCTCGTCGAGCGACTGCCCCTCCTCGTACTCGACCACGCCAATCGTGTCAGTAAACGTTCCTGCCTCGCTACTATTTGGATCCAAGTCCCCCAAGTCGAATGACGCAAACCCAGTTCCATACCTCGGTTTGCCGATCCCTCGAAAACTCTTGAGGCCCCCGTACATGCAGCATTCCCTTACGTGGCTCAGATTCGGCATCAGCGCTTCATGACGTTTGGCGGTTCCTGCATCGAGTTCGGCCACGCTTGTCCAGACGCAGGGATCTTCATTGCCGACGCTGTTTGAGCAATCAAGCTTGAATGGCCAAACTAATGCCAACAACAGAACTGCCAGCTTCATCTGTAAGCCTCCAGGACTTTCGTCCATTAGTATCTTGGACTTGGTTTTTTTATGCCGTCAAGTCGAACAGAGCAGCCCGCCCCTTCAACGGCTTGGGCCGCAGTGTCGGCATAAAATAGTTGTCGGCATATACGACAAAATGCCGATATCGGCATTTCGTGATTGAAAACGCGATCCGGCCGCTGGCGCTGAATCGCAAAAACGCATTGTTTGCGGGCCATGACGAAGGTGGTGCGGCTTGGGCACGCATCGCTACGCTGGTCGAAACCGCCAAGATGAATGGCGTCAACCCCTACGCCTATCTCAAAGCCACGCTCGAAGCCATCGCCAATGGGCATCCGGCCTCGGAGATCGACCGGTTGCTGCCTTGGGCCTTTACACCAGCTTCAAACTTATGTGCAGGTGGGGCTGACGCACCGCTTACGATTACCCGGCCTGCCGCGTCGGTCTGTTCCACGGCCACGTAGGTGGTCTTTGAGGCCCCATTGCGCACCCGCGCATCCCCCACCCTGGCCAGGTGGCCGCGAGCGTTGTAGAAGTGGCGCACCCCGAAGTCCGTGTAGTCCGCCGCCGTGCGCGAGGCGTCGAAGCGCTGGAATACCCGGCCGTGGCCGTCGTAGGTGTGCGTGCGCGAGAAGCCGGACATCTGCTCCTTGACCATGTACAGCCGCCCAAGGCCGTTCGACGCCCTGTCGTAGGTCCACGATGTCTGGCCGTCGCGGGTCCACGTCGCCGCCTTGTCCGTCGCAGACCGCGATGGGCACTTGTTCCCGGACCGGCCCGCCGGCTTCCCGCGGAAGTCGTCCCGCATCGTCACCCGGCCGGGGGCGTCGCGGCACATCTCGCACGAACTACACTGCAAGCAAGGCTGAACAATGCGGGAAATCCCACTCTCTTCCATCAGAAATAATCCGGGAATCCCGTGCTGAAACTACGCTGGGTACAACAGCGCGTCCACGCAAAAGGCGCTGTCCATCGTGTTCGACAAGCGCCACGCCAGAACCCGGCGGCTGGCCCAGTCCATCACGGCAACCAGGTAGAAAAACCCGCGGGAAACAGGAACGTAGGTGATGTCAGCGCACCACACCTGGTCCGGCCGGTCGATCGCCAAGTCGCGCAAGAGGTACGGGTACACCCGGTGCGCCGGGTTGGCAACGCTGGTGCGTGGTTTGCGGTAGATCGCCTCCAGGCCCATCAGCCGCATCAGCCGGCGTATCCGGTGTCGCCCGACAACCGTGCCCTCTCGGCGTAGATGCCGTGCCATCTGCCGACTGCCGTAGAATGGATACGCCAAGTGCACCTGGTCCAGGCGCCGCATCAGCGCCAGGTTCTCCGCACGCTCACCGAGTGGCGCGTAGTACTGCGACGAGCGACTCACCCCAAGCAACTCGCACTGCCGGGCCAGCGCCAGCGGACCGTCGCGCTCGACCAACGCGACCCGCTCCGAGCGGCTTAACGCGCCAACCCGCGCAGTAAAAAATCGCGCTCCACCGTCAACTCCCCGATCTTCGCGTGCAGGTCTCGGATCGTCGCCTCCTGTTCCCTGCCGCGCTTGGATGCGGGACTCGAAAATACCTCGCTCAAGCCCTCCACGGCCTGCCGCTTCCACGCACCCACCTGGTTCGGATGAACTTCGTACCGCGCCGCTATAGTCTGCACCGTGTCCTGCTCCCGGAGCGCCTCCAGCGCCACCCGCTTCTTGAACTCCGCCGTGAATCGCCGCCTCTTCTTCGACATGAACGTGCCTCCTTTCGACACTGGAGTACACCTTGTTTTCGCCCTCGGACTGTCCAACGAACCAGGACCACCTCAAAGGGGTGTGTAACGCGCACCACGATGCTGACGATGATCTATAAGATGGGAATATGCGCAGAAGATTCCTGGCGCAAACCACGCGGCTTCAGACACCTGGTCAAGGTGATTGAAGGCGTGAAGTTCAAAGATGGAGTCGAGCACACAGAGGACGGAAAGGCTGCCGCATGATCAACTTGTCAGACTCCAGACTTGACAATAGCTCGCTGAAACTACGCGAGATACAACACCTCGTACGTGAGTGTGACAAGCTTTATGCAGTGGTCGGGTCCGTTTGGACAGTTTGAGGGCGCTCCTGTTGAATAGAGATAGATCAGCGAAAAAACCGCTACCAACTTAGCGGTGATAGCCAGTCGGTCGTGACCTCACTCAAGGGTGTGCATGACCCATCGATTTTCTTGTCATGCTTGGCAAAGTCCAGGCTTTCGAACAACCACACGCCATCGAAGACCTGTTGAACGCTAAGCAACTGAGCCCTCTCTCTATATATCGAGCCGAGCCAACTCGCGCATGTGCGCTGATCGGACTTGCGATAAAGAACGATCAAGCTGCTGATTGCGTTCATAAGAACATCATCAGGCGCATCGAGCAGCAGCAACTGAAAGTGCTCGAATTCCCCTGTGAACTGGTGTTGAGCAAGCGGCAAGTCTTTCAGCATCATGCTATGCCAGTAAGGTTCACCATAGTTCGCAATAGACCCGTCGAACCGATCCGCATAAGCCGCATGCAGCCATTCCCTGACCATTTTCTGCAACGCAGGCTCGACCATCTCAAAGTCGTAGATTACGTCATGATTGGGTAGCCTGACGAACTCCATATAGATAGGGTCCACCTCATGCGCAGGCAATGGCGCGTTAACAAGCAAGGAGAAAAATGCAATCACGAAACTACGCAGTGTCATGGTCATGTGCACCGTCCCTGGTCTGGCAATCCACAGATCCAGCCAATTCGGCAGATTCGTTCGCAAAATGGCAATACCAATATGCCGCCCTATGAGATGTCTCGAACGCAGCAATCAACGTGGTGCGAGGATATTGCATCCCGCCGAGATTACCACGGTGGCCGCCAATGTACCGTCACTTCGTTCAACGACAAGCAGTCCTCATCCTTGCCTCCGTGGCTCTCAAATTCCAATGAATGCCACATTGCTTCGATAATTTCTTGTACGCTTCTAGGAGCGCCCATCTTGAAAACCAACGGTCCAGCCCACCTTGCACAAGTAAGTCCATCTAACTTTCGGTAAAGCACCAACAAGGCACTAGGTTCGTTCGTATAGACATCGGGTGTAACAAGAAACAGTATTTGAAAGTTCGTGAAGTCCCCGGTGAACTGATGCTGAACGGTCGGCAAGTCATCCAGCGTCACACTTAGAAAGTAGGGTTCGCCATAGTCGGCCACCGATCCATCGAAACTATCACCGTATTCCCGTCGCAGCCAATCTCTGACAATCCTGGCCAGCCCAGCGTCGATTTCATCAAATTCGAATATGACATCGTGTTCAATGCTCTCAGTGAGTTCAACCCAGAAGGGCTCCACGGTGACATGCGAACATGACACTATGCTACTAACCGCCAGGAACAAGAGAATTACTCGACTATGCCGCATGATGTATTCAGGATGCACTTAGCGGAGTTTTCGTAAAAACGATAACGAGTGTAAGAGTCCCCGGACCTTGCTTGATTGGCGACCCTGTTCTCGAATTCGTTCGCGGGTGAACTGATCCCTTTGGTGGGAAAGAGGACATGATCAGCATTGTTGTAAATGATATGGCCCAGTTCGTGCGCAAGTGCCCGAATTCTTGAATTGGGAAACCACTCCCAACTGCCTTCGTCCATCAACATAGTATTGGCCACCTGATCCCAGTTGAGGATTGCCCATTTGTTCGCACCTTGTTGGCCCAGCAAGTAACCGCTGCCCAATTTGTTCGTCAACAGGATATGTGCCTCGTAGTCACTCGACCCCAAAACAGCTAAGGCCCTGGCACCCGCCTCCGTTGTCGCGAAATCGCTCATCAACGCTTGCAGGCTAGCAGCCTGTCGGGCTTGGGGCTTTGTCGAAGCAATCATGGGGCGTGTATGACTTGCGGTCCATTCGCTGATCTGGGGCTAGATTTAAGGGGAGAAAATCAACAAGCCGGTCCGTCGGCATTACGGCGTTTCAATCGCCGTCTGACGGCCTGTGAGACAATAAAAACATGGGAAATAGCAACCCTTATAACCAACTCATGCCAATCTCATGTTGTTCAATCGCTTGCAGTTATAAGCCAGCGTCACCAAGGCCCACTCCGCCTCCACCTTCTCCAAGCCGCGCAGCAAAAACTGCCGGAATCCCATCGCCTCCTTGACGATCCCAAACACCGGCTCCACCGTCTGCTTGCGCAACCGGTAATGCGCACGATTCTCGTCGCTCGACATCTTCTCCTGCATGCGCTTGAGCCACTCCGCCTTGGGCTCCTTGACTGCCTTGACCGGCGTCTCCGGGCGAAAATCGTGCTGACGCCGACGGTCTTCGGTGCCGACCGCCACCAGAACGTCCAGGCCCCGGTTCTCCAGTTCCGCAACCTCGGTGCCCGTCGCGTACCCGTTGTCTGCCAATACCCGATCCGGGGAACCCAGCGCGCCGGGTATCGAATCCACGTCCGCCACCAACTCGCCCCGGTCGCTGGCGCACGTGCTCACGCGACTCCCCAGAACCAATTGACTCCCCTCGGCATCCACTACCGCCTGGGCGTTGTAGCACTGCCGATACTCGCTGCCCTTGTTCTTGCGCATCAGTGCGCTGTCCGAATCCGTCAGGTTGATCTGTTCCTCGTCCCGCGGCTCCTCCTGCGGCGGCTTGATCCGCTGCCCCTTGCGCTGGCCCTCTCGTTGCTCCCGCGCCGCGACCTTGCGCTCGTACTCCGCTCGCTCCGAGGCCGCCCGCGCCTTCGCCCGACGCTCCAACTCCGCACAGGCCTTGTCCAGCTTCGACTTCAGCGTCTCCCGACGCTTCAGTTCCTTCGGCAAGCTCTGCGGATCCGGCGCATCCTGCACATCCGCGCGTTCCGCCGCGCCCAACAGATCGTCGATCTCGCCGCGCAACTGCTTGCGCAGTGCCACCGCCCGATCGTGACGAAGGCTGTTGCGCTTGCTCGCGTTCGCCCGAAGCTGCGTGCCGTCCACGCTCACCGTGCCCACCTTCAACAGCTTCAACTCACGCGCCATCAGCAACACCTGCAAAAAGGCCTCGCTCACCGCCTCGAGATTCTGACGACGAAACGCACAGATCGTGTCGTGGTCCGGGTGGCAGTCCGCCGACACATAGCGAACGCCCAAATCCCGGTACGTCGCCCGCTCGATCCGGCGCGAGCCGAAGATCCCGTTGGCGTAACAGTAAATCAGCAGCGCCAGCATCATCCGCGGGTGGTACTGCGCCGACCCCGTGCCTCGTTCGTTTACCTGGAATGCACTCATCGGAACCCGCTCCACGGCCTCCAGCACAAAATGCGCCAGGTCGTCTTCCGGCACCCAATCGCGGATGTCCGGAGGAAGCAGATACAGTTGGGACGGATCGCGCTCGACAAACTTAGGCATCTCGAATACCTGGCCGCTGGCACAACGCCTATTATAAGAAAATCATGGCTAAGTCCGACAGGCTGCTAGCCGCTTGATCATCGCTTATTTCGGCACCATCGGCGTTGTGGAACACTACTCCGCCCACATCGCGGCCGGGTCCCGCTGAAGCAATTAGCTTTTCAAACCGGGCTCTTAAGGCTTTGTTTTTAGCAATCATATTGCCTACGACCTCACTGGCCGCCGCGGAGAACGCCGCCCAGGCCGCCCCGTTAGCGAACTTCCCGCCCGTGGCCGCCGAGGACGTTCCCCCAATCAGCGTCGCCGCTATCGTCCGCGCCGCGGCCACGCTCAGGCCCCGTTCAACCAGCCGTTTCACCAGCGGGCCGCCGAACCCTGCGCCCAGCCCCGCACTTACGAATCCATGGCCGAACCGGCCGCCGCCGATCACGCTCGTCACGCCGCCCACAAATCCGTACGACGCGCCGTGCAGCAGTTGATCCTCGAATGTCTCCGCCACCGGTAGGTTCGCAGACAGACTGCTGAACGCCGCCGCCGTAATCCCCGAAATCATACCCGACCGCACCGCCTGCCCGAAGTCCGCACCCGCCACCATCGCATCCGCAAAGCCGGCCACCGTGAATGCGATGATCTTCGTCACGGGCCCCGCCCCCGCCGTAAGCACCGCCGCGGCCAGCCTGAACACGTAATGCCCCGACGGGTCCACCGCGCTCAGCGGGTTGTTCAGCACGTACGCGTAACGATTCAGACCCTGCAGGTCCGAACCGCTCTGCACGTACGGGTCTGCCTGCAGAAATCGGCCCAGTGCCGGGTCGTAGATGCGACCGTTCATGTGCACCAGGCCGATTGCGGCCAGCGTCTCGTGGCCCGTGAACCCGCGCCGGGTGAGGCCGTCGTCCTTCGGCAGCACGTCCTTGGTGCCGCACGCCTTCCACGTGGCCGGGTCGCGGCAGCCGCCCCAGGGGTCGAATGCCCGCTCCTCCCGGACATCCCACCTGTACTGGCCCGACGGCGTCGCCGTTCGCTCGACGACCGCCACCACACTGCCCAGGTGGTCCGTCAGCAGATAGTCCAGGCGCCGGCCCGTCTCCTCCCCCTCGGCATCGTAGGCCACCGTCTCCAGCGCACCGCCCGCCAGATACCGCTTGACCTCGACGCTCCCGTCCGCCGACTCGATCCGCTCCACCCCCGATAGATGCCAGGTCTTTCTAAGCAGCTTGCCGTCCGACTTGTCCCGCCGCACCAGGCGCTCCCGGTCCGGGCCGTAGACAAACTCCGAGGCCGTCGAGCCCTGCACAATCGAGGTCGGCAGGTCGTAGGAGGTGTAACCGATCCGGCGCCCGCCCCCGGAGGTGACGTTGCCGTTGGCGTCGTAGGCGTACTTCGAGCCCGCAACCTGCTCCAGACGGCCCGGGTGCGCCTTCGTGTACCGGTACGTCCCCATTCCGGTGCGGGTGCGGATGTGGCCGTAGCCGTCGTAGGTGATCTCCTCCATCGGCCCGGTTCCGACGTGGTGTTTCTCCAGGCGGTCGAGCTCGTCGTATTCAAAGATCTCGGACAGGCCGTGCTGCTCGTCGTTCCGAGACTTCAGGTTGCCCCCGACGTCCCACGTCATCGTCAGGTTTTGCAGCTTCTCGCCGCCGAGTTTCTGAGTGAGGATGCCTCGCAGCCGGCCGGTTTGACCGTCGTGCGTGTGGATGCGCGTCAGACCGCCGTCGCCGAGTTGCTCCTTGATTACCCGGCCTGCCGCGTCGGTCTGTTCCACGGCGACGTAGGTGGTCTTCGAAACGCCGTTGCGCACCCGCGCATCCCCCACCCTGGCCAGGTGGCCGCGAGCGTTGTAGAAGTGGCGCACCCCGAAGTCCGTGTAGTCCGCCGCCGTGCGCGAGGCATCGAAGCGCTGGAATACCCGGCCGTGGCCGTCGTAGGTGGTGCGCTCGTAGCGCGTCTCGCTGCCCAGTTTGCTGGTCACCTCCCGTTCGCGGCCCAGGCTGTCGTAGGTGTGCGTGCGCGAGAAGCCGGACATCTGCTCCTTGACCATGTACAGCCGCCCAAGGCCGTTCGACGCCCTGTCGTAGGTCCACGATGTCTGGCCGTCGCGGGTCTTGGCACCGCCGCGGAAGTCGTCTCGCATTGTCACCCGGCCGAGGCCTTCGTGGCAGATCTCGTACCCACTACACTGCAAACGGCTGAACAATGCGGAGAATCTCACTCTCTTCCATCAGCAATACTGCGGGATTCCCGTGCTGTAGCTAAGCGGGATACAACAAATGGCGGCTCACGGCCGTGGCAGAACCACTTCAGGCGGGCTGCTCCGCCTTCTTCGCGTCGGGCGAGCCGACCTGTCGAATGTACCACTGCTGATTATCCAGCTACCACGAATCTGAAAAGCCGTCATAGGTGATGCTCAAGCCGTCATGACGATCTTCCTTTCGGTATATCTTGATTGGACGTTGCGGCTCCCTAGTCTGATTGACTATCCACAGTTCGGTGGGAGACAACCATCGAAGTGTAAGGTCCAGGTGCCCTTCGTAAATTAGTACAAGTTCTTCACCTCGCGCCGACCTGATCACAAGATGCGTGGAAACCGGGGTCGTGGCGCCACAGTCTCCCTCCGAAATCACGGCAGTGTATGAACCGCCTGGAGAGGTGCTTTCGTGCAGGATAGAATCGGAGCAGGGGAGCATTAAGTCTAACGCGTATCCCAAGACCTGCAGCAACATAACGATGAGCAGCGGTAAGGAAAACAATACGATCAGTGCTTTTGCCAGTACTTTCGCGCCTTTTCTCATTGATTTGCATCCCGCACATTCAGGTCATGCCAGTTCTCGGGATTGCGACGGAAGTCGAAGCCATCGCCAATGGGCATCCGGCCTCGGAGATCGACCGGTTGCTGCCTTGGGCCATTACACCAGCTTCAAGCTGATGTGCAGGTGGGGCTGACGCACCGCTTACCATTTATATTTCTCCGTGCCGGCAAGTGATGTACCGGCCATCCGCATCTTTAGCAACAACAACGTAAGCAGGGGTCGGCTTACCGCTTACCAATTTTCGGTTGACATTGACAATTTGTGTCGAAGCTCTGGTAAACCCGGCCGTGATTCAAGATGCCTGCCGAAGACTCGGTAGCCCAAGTGCTTTCCAACGATCCACTGTGTTCCCTGATCTGCGACCATGGTCGCTTCCAGTATTCCATGTGTTCAACGTACAGTTCTATCGAGTCCCATTCAGTGTTCGGGAACTCCTGGGGAGGTCGAAAATGACCCCACATTCGATAGAATCCCGGCCCCTCATAGTTGTCAAGGGCGGGGCCGGCCAACACAAATGTCTCGGCAGAGATAACTGGTCCCTCGATCGTATCACGCCTGAACGCCGCAAGATTAGGAAGCTCCATAAAATCCAGATAACCGATAACCACAACGTCCCTGTTAATTTCGGGCGCCATAAGCGCCTCGAAGAACGATATTTCGCAGTACTCCTTGGATTCTCGAATAATCGGATGCGCGCAGTCCCGCCGTGCTGGGTAGTCGACACCTGAGACCAACGAAACTAGCAGAGCACAAATCACAGCCGCTACCATCGAAACACACCTACCCGACCTTGGCCAAGTGGCCGCGGGAGTTGTAGAAGTGGCGCACCCCGAAGTCCGTGTACTCCACCACCGTGCGCGAGGCCTCGACGCGCTGGAATACCCGGCCGTGGGCGTCGTGCTTCAACGTCGAAAAGTGGCCCGCCGCGGTCGCGCCGCACCAGTTCCCCGAAGCCGTTGTACTCGAACGTCCAGTTCCTCTTGTCTGGATCCTCGAGCACGGTTCGCCGGCCCCGGCCGTCGGAGGACAATGAGCGTGTATAGGTGAGCGTGAGAATAGAGGGCGGCTTCTTAGAGCGCGTCAAGTCCATCCTATAAACCACCGCCAATCACTCATGAGCTGTTTCCGGCGAATCCTTGTGCAGCAATTCACCTTGTTCGTTTCTAGGCAATTCAAACAAATCCGCCATGCGCGCCATTACAACGTTGCCCTTTACCGGAAGAAGCACATCCTCGCCGAGGATGGATTTCCGAATAAACACCACCGAGTCGGCCACCGAACCTGCCTCGATACATGCTCTAGCCAGACGGCGGAACGAAACCCCGATGTTCGCGGATTGCAAGTGCTTGACCTTGCAACTTATTTCGGTAAGTTCGTTTTCTTCAATCTCTAACTCATCAAAGGCAAACGGATACGCTCGTTGGCCAGCCGATGTTGCCGCCACGTACCTATACCAATAGTCTTCGTGCCAGAGTTCATACACTACCTCGAAGTCATATCCCGTCGGCTTAGCCCCTTCAATTACCAAATACTCAACGCCAATGCGCAGGTTCGGAATGTAGGAGCAATCAGAAGATAGCGGCACACCAGACTTCAAGCCATTCCAAAAGCCCAGGCCCGAGTGATTGTACAGGTCAACACCTTTTCCGTGATACCAAGCATCGATAGCTCTCTCCACTGATTTGAGCGACTTGTCCGCTGGAGGCGAACGAATCCACTCCAAAACATCAAACTTGTACATCAACTGTTTGTTGGTGTATCGGGCTTCGACTACGCGGCCCACAAATATCCTGCGAGCATCCCCAATGTACTGAGGAAACGAGTTCGGATACATCGGCGTCCTGACGCACGCGTACGCTGAGCCTTGGAGAATGAGTGCCAACAATGCCGCAACCAGAAAGTGCTTCATCACCAAAGCAAAGCCCCGCAACGCGGTGACTTGCAATAACTACTTCGTCTTTGAATGCCTAATTGCATAATCCGCCTTTTTCAGCTCCGCATTACTTAAACACTCGCGTATACGAGAATACAAATTAGCTGCCATTAGATAGTCTCGCTGTCGAAACGCTTCACTTGCCTTTGGGCGTAGCTGTTCTGCAAGCACATCCAATGCATAGTCTTTTGACCATTGCTCCCGCTGTTCTGCAAGCATATTGACAAACGCATTATCACCTGCCAAGGCCTCACCACCAACACGCCTCATCAAATCACTCAACTCTTCAACTGCTTTAGCAACGCCTACACGTGCGCGAGTCATCGCATAGCGAAAATGTTCATATGATTCAGGATCACTAGCACGAACGATTTCTGATATTGAATATCGCTCCCCAGAAACAGCAACCCCTGCACCAATTTCATATGACAGGCGACCATGATAGATATCCACTTCCACATCGCCTTTTTTGTAACGAACGATAGTTGGCGAAGATTCGGTTTCAGAAAAACCTAGCTTTTCAAGAAAAGTAAAGTGCTCCCGTACGTTCTCTGAAAAACAAAGGTCCGAGCGATCTACCGTATGCATGTGATCCCCTCTTACCAATAGTTTGGCGGATACCAGTACTTTGTCTTCTCATCATAAGTCCATCCACGTTCCTTTAACGGATTTCGTTCCGCGTTTAAGAACTGACCTCTATTGTCACCCGGAGAGGCATCCCGGATTGGCTTACCTTTACCCATCGCCTGCCGAAGCACACCAGAATTCTGTTTCCAATTTGCCTTTGGAGTTCCCTGATTCGGTAAGCGATCAAGCAGCGACCGCTCCCCTTTCCTCAGATTCTGAAGGTCTTTAGCTCGACCAATTACAGTGGAATACTCCTTTGTGGCTTTTCGCGACGTGTAGATCTTGTAGACCGCATTCCCCACCGCCCCCACGGCGCCGACAGGGACGATCCAAATCGCTACGTTGAACGCCGTGCTTGCCGCACTGTTTGCGAACTTCCTGCCGGACTGGAGGGTGTCGGAGGCGAACATGAGTACGAACTGCATGATTGACGCCGACCGGTCCCCCAGCGTGAACCCGATCCAGCTACCAAGCGGGCCGCCGAAGAAGCCACCCGTTCCGGCGGACGGAAACCAGTGCCCGTAGCGGCCGTTCTGCAAGGTGCCGCCCATGCAGTTCTGCAGGCTCATCACCACACCGCGGTTCAGCGGCCCGGTGAACGGCGGTGAGGTGCGCCATGCTCCAGACGCGGAGGTGAACCCCCAAGGCGACGCCCCCGCAATCATTCCGCCCCGCAAGGCGCCCGCAAATCCGGCGCCGCTGCCACCATTGAAGAGTTCGTGGCCAATCGTCTGGACCACGCTGGCGATGACGAACCGGACCAATGCCTGGCCGAGCCACTCCGCGATATATCCCGACGGGTCCACCGCGCTCAGCGGGTTGTTCAGCACGTAGGCGTAACGGTTCAGACCCTGAAGGTCCGAACCGCTCTGCACGTACGGGTCTGCCTGCAGAAAACGGCCCAGTGCCGGGTCGTAGATGCGACCGTTCATGTGTACCAGGCCGATTGCGGCCAGCGTCTCGTGGCCCGTGAACCCGCGCCGGGTGAGGCCGTTGTCCTTCGGCAGCACGTCCTTGGTGCCGCACGCCTTCCACGTGGCCGGGTCGCGGCAGCCGCCCCAGGGGTCGAATGCACGCTCTTCCCGGACATCCCACCTGTACTGGCCCGACGGCGTCGCCGTTCGCTCGACTATCGCCACCACACTGCCCAGGTGGTCCGTCAGCAGATAGTCCAGGCGCCGGCCCGTCTCCTCCCCATCGACATCGTAGGCCACCGTCTCCAGCGCACCGCCCGCCAGATACCGCTTGACCTCGACGCTCCCGTCCGCCGACTCGATGCGCTCCACCCCCGACAGATGCCAGGTCTTTCTACGCAGCTTGCCGTCGGACTTGTCCCGCCGTACCAGGCGCTCCCGGTCCGGGCCGTAGACAAACTCCGAGGCCGTCGAGCCCTGCACAATCGAGGTCGGCAGGTCGTAGGAGGTGTAACCGATCCGGCGCCCGCCCCCGGAGGTGACGTTGCCGTTGGCGTCGTAGGCGTACTTCGAGCCCGCAACCTGCTCCAGACGGCCCCAGGCGTCGTGATAGTGCACCACCGTCGCTTTCAGCGCGTCCGTGGCCTCCACCAACTCGCCCAGCGCGTTGCGCGTCTCGCGGCGCGGGGCCATCCCTGGCGCTTGGTCGGCGGATGCTGTAGCTTCGCGCCCCTGTCGCGTCCGGTGTGGCGGCCGCGCGCAAGGGGTGATTACATCCCCAATGCCGGTGACCCTCATCGAACCTTCGAAACCATGGTTGCGATCCCACTGAATCCTCCGGAAGAGTAAGACAAATGACCGAATATGCCTTGCCGAACGTATCCAATGACCTGAGCGACCGAGTTGCGCTCGTCACCGGCGCCTCTTCGGGCCTCGGTTACCGATTCTCGAAAGTCATCGCTGCCTGCGGCGCCAAGGTAGCGATTGCCGCGCGGCGGGTCGACCGGCTGCAGGCATTGGCCGACGAAATCCGCGCTGCCGGCGGCGTCGCTGAACCCATCGCGCTGGACATGTGCGATAACGATTCCATTCTCGGTGCGGTTGAGCAGGCTGAATCGGCCCTGGGCACGATCGACATTCTGGTCAACAATGCCGGCATTCCCGATGCGCAGCGCGCCCACAAGATGCCGCTCGATCTCATCGACCGGGTGTTCGACACCAACCTTCGCGGCCCCTACATCCTCTCCTGTGAAGTCGCCCGCCGGCTGATTGCGGCGAAGATGCCGGGCAGGATGGTGAACATTTCCTCCATTGGCGGGTTCAACTACAGCAACAACGGCGCGGCCCTGTATTCCATCACCAAATCGGCAATCGTGCGCATGACGGAATGCCTGGCGGTGGAATGGGCGCGCTTCGATATCAACGTCAACGCCATCGCGCCCGGCGCCTTCTCGTCGGAAATGATGGACGGCATGGTCGAACGCATGGGCGACATCGCACGGTTCTTCCCGCGCAAGCGCATCTGCGACCCGCCGGAGATGGATAGCACCCTGCTCTACTTCCTGTCGCCCGCGTCCGGGGCGGTGACGGGAACGTGCATCAAGATCGACGACGGTCAGGGGTCCCGATAAGTCCGAATCGGCAAAGGCCCCGGCGTCAATCCGATGCGAGTACTCCGGCTGCGGTAGCAGAGCCTCCGCCCCGGTCGCTACGGGAAAGCCGCCGACGTGGCGCGGCCCGCAGGGAATGGCCGCCTGGTGCTACTTCAGGCGCTCACGAATCCAGAACTCGCTCACCTCGTTGTCGAGCCCGGTCATTTCCCAGCGAATCAGCGACATGGGCAAGCGCCCGGCCGCCATGAATGTGTCGTGGAAATCCTTCAGCACGAAGTCGTCGCCGAGTTGCATCTTGCGGTCGGCAAGCAGACGCTGCATCTGCAGCATGCCGACGGTGTAACCGAGCCCGTAACCCGGCGGGCGGCGCAGGTAGATTTCAGCATCGACCCGGGCGACGTCCACATCGAGCCAGGGGGTGCGCTCCTGCCACCAGTCGACCACCTCGTCAACCGACATGTCGTTGGTCTGCAGCCAGACATCCGCCGGCACCCGCGCGGCGCGGAAGATGCCGAAGATGTAGATCAGCTCTCGCACCCTGGGCAGGTCGTCGATGACGCCCGCATTCATCATGCCCTCTTCCAGATACACGGCCCAGCCCTCGGTGCGGGCGCCGCTGGTGATCTTGCCGCGGATGGGATGGGGGTTGTTGCGTTCCACCAGGCCGTCGAAACGGTGGCCGGGGATGACGGCGTGCAGGTGGTCGGGGGTCGGATTGCGGAATTGCACCGCCTCCCAGAAGTTGGGGCCGCCGGGACGCACGATCCAGGGCACGTTGGTGTCGAGTTCGCCGATGTAATCGGGAATGGTGATCACTTCGTCATCGACCAGCCACTCGCGGATGCGCTTGTCGGTGGCGGCGATGCGGGCGGCGTACTCTTCCGCGGTACCGGAGATCTCGATGATGGGCAGGTGCCGGTTGCGGTGCTGTTCCAGTGCAAGAACCGACCACAGGCGGTCGAGTTCGCGCAAGCCGAGCGCCACGATACTGTCCGTGTCGTAGGGCATGAGCTTGACGTGCTTCAGATACCAGTTGAAATTGTCTTCGCCGACGCCACCGAGCCCGGTCATCTTCGGGCGATTCTCCACCAGCCAGGCGGAAAGCGTCTCCACCGACTGCCTGGCCGCGGCGATGTCGTCGAGCAGTTCCGGCTGCTGTTCCGCGGCCCGTCCGGCGAGGTCTTCATACCAGCCGATCACCCCGGGGGGCGGCGGCGAGCGGTACGGAAAGCCGTGGCCGACGCCATCGGCATTCGACAAGTTGAATATGGCCAGGTCGGCGTAGTCCGCGGCCACTTCGGTCAGATTGTTCATGGCCTGCTCGACCAGCAGCGACACCGCCTTCAGTTGCACCCGCAATTCCCGCGTTGCCTCGGCATCGAGCGGCAGGTCGGCAAAGGTCAGCCGCAACATGCGGTCGACGTAGAAGCCGGGGTCCCGCGACCAGGGGCGGGAAATCTTCAGCGTGAATTCGTGCTGGTCGAACCGCGATCGCACGGCCAGGTAATCGACCTGCTGAGCCAGCGGCCAACTCGTGACCGCCATGTCTTCCAGGCGCTGTTGGAAGGCTTCCATCCGCGCCACCCGCTCGGCTACCGCCGCTGCACCGTGGTCCGGATGAACGTCTGCCGCCGCCCCGGCAATGTCGCGGTTCGGGCGCTCGCCGCTGGCACGCTCCGGGTCTTGCCAGGCTAGAAATTCCTGGAACAGCGCCAGCAGGTCATCGTAGCTACCCGACCCTTCCGGCATGCCCTCGAGGCGCGCGGCGGTCGCGAACGGCGCCAGCAGCCAGACCAGGATGGCCGTCCCGGCCAGTCGTCCAATCGTTGAATACATCATTGCAGGTCATCCTCCCTGAATCGTCTGCTCACCCGGGCATCGCGCGCCGTTCGGCAGTTGCGACTCCCTCCCTTTGCGCCCGAAGATGGGCGAAGGCGGTACGGAAGTCAATACAAACGGGGCGCCATGGGCACGTCAGCCGGTCGCTCCGCACGATTTCCGATTTTCCTCGAGACGCCACCGTCCCGCGGCGTCGCCGAGCCCCGCAACCATGCGGGCTGTGTATACTGTGGATTGATTCAAGAGCACGATCCGGGGAGAGTCGATGCCTCAATGCACATCGGAAATTTCGCGCGCCTCGGTCTTTGGGAATCGAATGGGCGCTCGAGTTGCGGGCGCCAGACCGGCTGCCTGATCGACCCGTCAAGAGGCATCCCTGGAATGCACGACCTGTCGGACAAGACGGTTCTTCTGACGGGCGCCTCGAAAGGCATCGGCGCCGCCATCGCTACGCGGCTCGGTGCGGCCGGTGCCCGGGTGGCGCTGCATTACGGGTCCGACCGGCAAGGGGCGGAACAGGCAGGGCGCGACATCGAACCGGGCAGAAAGGCCCTGCTGCAGGCCGATTTCAGCCGGCGCGATGCGGCGGATGCGCTCTGGAGCGACGCCGTCGATTGGAGCAACGGCATCGATGTACTGGTCAACAACGCTGCGGTCATGCTCTGGGGAGGCGAATTCGACGGGCCGATCGATGCCTGGGACAGCGCCTGGGACCGGTCGTTCGAAATCAACGTGATGGCCCCGGCCCGATTGCTGCGCCGGGCCGTCGGGCACTTCCTGGAACGGGGCGGCGGGACGATCGTCACCCTGTCGAGCTGGTCCGCCCAGCGCGGTTCCACCCATCCGGGCAACATCGCCTACGGCGCGACCAAGGCGGCACTGCACGCAACCACCCAGACCATCGCCCGTGCGTACGCGGCAAGAAACATACTGGCCTACGTGATCGCACCCGGGGTGGTGGACACCCGGCTCTCGGAACAGTTCGCGGCCACCCAGGGCGGTGTCGAGAAGGTCACCGCGGGGCTCGCCATGGGGGAGTGGGTGCCGCCCGAAGAGGTGGCGGAACTGGTGGTCTGGCTGGCCAGCGGCCGCTCCCGGCATCTTTCGGGGGCGACGCTGGACATCAACGGCGCCTCGTATGTCCGTTAGCCCGACCTGTTAGTGAATGGGGCCGGCCGACTTTAAGCTTCGACAACCGCAACGAGAATCTGAAATGACCCGCAAGTTACTGTCAATTATCGCGTTCCCGATCGCCCTGGTTGCCTTGCTGGCTGCGGCGCCGCTCGCCGCACGCACACTGGACGAGATCATCGGCGACGGCACCATCCGCATCGGCGTGAACCCGAATTTTCCGCCCATGAGTTCCTTCGGCCTGACCAATCGACTGGAAGGCTTCGACATCGACATCGGCAATCGCATCGGCGAGGCACTGGCGGTGGATGTGGAATTCGTCACCACGGAGACCGCGCAGCGCGTGCCGTTCCTGGTCTCCAATCGAATCGACATCGCCCTCGGCGCCCTCACCCGCACCCCTGCCCGGGCCAAGCTGATCAGCTACACGGTGCCGCTGCATTCCGAAACGATGGGCGTAATCACCACGGACAAGATCGACATCGCATCCTGGGAAGGGTTGAATCGCGAGGACATCACGCTGGTGAACATGCGCGGCAACCTCTCGGTTTCCCTGTTGCAGGAGCGCCTGCCCAAGCCGAAGGTGCTGCTGGTCGACGGCAACGCCGACACCATCCGCGCCATCGCCCAGGGGCGGGCCGATGCCCTGGTCGAGAACATCGACTTCTTTCTGCGCTTCACCCAGAACTACCGCAATGTCGGTTGGCGCGTGCTGGCCGACCCGATCCATGTGGCCTACTGCAGCATCGGGCTCGGCAAGGGCAACTACGCCCTGCGCGATTTTCTCAACGTGCTGCTCTTCGACCTGCACAATTCCGGCTTCATCGACGAAACCTGGCAACGGTGGTACGGCGCACCCATGGCCGCACCGGTTTCGCCGACACCCTTTTTCTAGCCGGCGCCGCCACCGCCCGGAAACGAACCGGTTCGCTGCATGGACTACACCTTTCAGTTCACCGAAGTGATGGGCGATCTGCCCTACCTGCTCGGCGGCGCTGTCGTCACGCTGCAGATCGCGTTCGTCTCCTTCTGGGGCGGCGCGGTCATCGGGCTCGGTGGGGCGCTCGCCAAGGTTTACGGCAGCCCGGCGTTGCGTCGCACCGCGTCGGGCTATGTGACGGCGCTGACCAACACTCCGGCACTGGTGCAGATCTTTCTGCTCTACTACGCCTTGCCGGATGCCGGTGTACTGCTGCCGCCGATGACAGCGGTGCTGATCGGGCTCGTGCTCAATGCCGGCGCCTACCTGACCGAGATCATCCGGGCCGGCATCGTCTCCGTTCGCCAGTCCGAACTGGATGCCGGCGTGACGCTGGGCATGTCGCGCCTGCAACTGGTGCGCTACGTGATGCTGCCCCACACCGCCAAGACGATATACGCACCGCTGTCGAACTTCTTCGTCTGGCTGGTGCTGGGCAGTTCCCTGGCGGCCCTGTTCGGCGTCGAGGAACTGACCGGTCGGGCGATCAACGTCAGCACCGTCAACCTGCGCAGCATCGAGACGTTTGCCGTCGTCGCCGCGATCTACGTGGTGCTGACCGTTCTCGCCAGCGCGTCCCTGGCGCTGGTGGGCCGTTGGTTGTTTCGGGTGAAGGCCAGGGTGTTCTGATGCTCGATACCGTCATCGAACAGGCGCCCGCCTTCTTCAATCGCTACAACCTGGTGTTCATTCTGCAGGCCATGGGCAGAACGCTGGGGATGACCGTGGTCGGCTGCACGGCGGGTTTCGTGTTCGGGCTCGGCATCGCGGTGCTGCGCGGCTCCCGGCAGCCGCTCTTGATGCCGTTGCGCCTGATCGCCATCGCCTACGTGGAAACCTTTCGGCGCATTCCCTTTCTGGTCGTGCTGTTCATCGTGCTCTTCGTGATCGAGCCGCTGCTGCCCGGCACGTCGCTGCTGGGCATCGCCACCGTGTCGGTCTGTCTGCTCTCCACCGCCTTTCTTTCCGAGATCATCCGCTCTGGATTGGAGTCGGTTCCCGGCCGGCAGCTCGATGGCGCACACGCGATGAACTTCAACGCCCTGCAGACTCTGATGCTGGTCACCCTGCCCCAATCCTGGAAAGTGATACTGCCGCCGGCGGCCGCCTTCATGGTGATGTTCGTCAAGGACACCTCGCTAGCATCGCAACTCGGCGTGATCGAATTGACCTTCGCCGGCAAGATGCTGGTCAACCGCGGTTTTTCGCCGCTGCTTGGCTTCGGCGCCATTCTGGTGTGCTATTTCGCCCTGTCCTGGCCGCTGAGCCGCGCCGCCGCCCACCTGGAGAAGCGCCTTGCCGCATCTTGAAATCACTTCACTGTCCTCCAGGTACGGGGCCGAGCAGGTGCTCGACGGGGTAAGCCTGACCGCGAACCGGGGGGAAGTGCTGAGCATCGTCGGTCCGTCCGGCTCCGGCAAGAGCACGCTCCTGCGCGTACTCATCGGCCTGACGCCGCCGAGCGGGGGCGAGGTATTTCTCGACGGTGAGAAGATCGAATACGGAAACCGCCGCAGTCTGCGCGGGCTGCGCGACCGAATGGCAATCGTCTTCCAGGATTACAACCTGTTTCAGAACATGACGGTGATGCGCAACCTCACCGTGGCGCCCATCGAGATTCGCAAGCGGCAGCGTCAGGAGGCCGAGCGCGAGGCGGAGGCGTTGCTTGCAAAGGTGGGCCTGGCGGAAAAGCGCAACGCCTACCCCGAGGAACTCTCCGGCGGCCAGCAGCAACGGGTGGCCATCGCCCGGGCGCTCGCCGTCAAGCCGGAGATACTGCTCCTCGATGAGGTGACGGCCGCTCTCGACCCGGAACGGGTCAACGAGGTGCTCGAGACGATTCGCCAACTGACCCGGGAAGGCATCACCATGCTCATCGTGTCGCACGAGATGGCATTCGTGCGCGAAGTTTCGACACGAGTTGCGATGATGGACGAAGGGCGGGTCATCGAGTGCGGGCCTCCGGAGCAGATTTTCGATGCGCCGGACCGGCAGCGCACCCGGGAATTCGTGGCGAATATCCTGCGGCATTGAGATGCCCTGATTGCTTCAATTCGGCTCCCAGGACCGGTATGCGGTAAGCGCATATGACTCGCCGGCTCGCCGGCGCACCGGGCGGAGGTGCTTACCGCAGCGATGGGCGCAGGTACGAGCCCTGACAACGCCATTCGGCAAGCCGTATACCCGCACCGCATATCAGCTCTCTGCCCGCCGTTTTCAGTTGTTTCTTGCGCGTCCTCGTTCCGGCGTGCCGGGTTCGAAACTCGTCTCAATCAATCCTGTCTGAAAGGGACATCCCGGACGCCGAAGCGACAGCCCTACGGCGCAAACGACGAGATGTCGAAGTCGACGGGTGGCTCACGCCCCTGCACGAGGCTCGCGACGATGCGGCTGGCGGCCAGCGCGCCGCTGAACCCCATCCAGGGCACCCAGTTCACGAACAGCCCCGGCGAGCCGGGAACCGGCCCGAGAAGGGGCAGCCAACTGGCGTTTCCGTTCACCGCCGCGGCCCAGGTGCGCGTGATCCGCAGTGCGGCGAGCGCCGGTACGACCTCGCAGGCAACGCGCAGATTGCCCGCCAGGGATCGTCCCAGCACCTGAGGAGATCCGCCGGCGCCGACAGCAGCGGGCCAGCCGCCGCCGATCACCAGGGTGCCGCTGTTGGTCTGTTTGAGTGTCAGACGCTCACCGGCCGCGTAGATCAGGCAGTCGATGAACGGGGCCACCGGTTCGGTGACCAGCAACTGCTGCACGAACGGTTCGTCGTCCAGGGAGCTGCCGGCCATTTGCGCAACGGTCCTCGCTTCTGCGCCGGCTGCATTGACGAGCCGCGCCGCGCGATAGCTGCCGCGAGTGGTGTCGATATCGAAGAACCCGCCCTTGTGCCGAATGGCCGTCACCCGGCAATGGGTTCGCACCGTTGTTCCGAGGGCCTGGGCCGCCCGGGCAAACGCCGGCGCCGCAACCAGAGGATTGGCCTTGCCTTCGATGGGACACAAGGCGCCGCCTACCATGCCGCGGGAAACGCAGGGCAGGCGCTCGCGCAGGCCATTGGCATCGAGCATTTCCATTTCGAGCCCGGCGACACGGTCGAGCTTCGCCTTCGCTTCGAGCATGCGCATTTCGGCATCGTTCCGAGCGGCGACCAGCCCGCCGCCGAGGGATACCTCGAGGTCCGTATCGACGCTTTCGCCGGCCCGCTGCCAGAGCGCGATGGACTCGATATACAGCGGCAGCGCCGGAGCAAAGGCGCGCGCCCAGGCCTCGCCCCGGGTCAGGAAGGGTTCCGGCTGAATCTGCGCATGCAGGCTGCCCGCATTCGAACCGGATGCCGATACGCCGGGTTCGAACTGTTCGAGTACCGTCACTGCGACACCGTCGGCAGCCAGATACCAGGCGGTGGAGCAGCCGGCGATACCGCCCCCGATGACAATCACATCGCAGGTTTCAGTTATGCTAGTGTCCTCAGTCACAATTGTGCTGCCTTTCAGAAGGTGCAAAGCCCCCGGAAGGTGCAAAGCCGCCGGAAGATGCAAAGCCGCCGAGGGCAAGGCGAGGTTCGCAGCCAACGTCTGAACATCGGCAAGGGTTGCAACGCTGCAGTGACGCGCCGATCGAACTGCGGTACGGCACGACACCAGGCGAATCCGGGGCCGATTCTACCGGACAGGCAAGGCACCGCCGAAGCGAGGGAGGAAGACCCATGTCGCGACAGTTTCACGGAAGCTACACGGTAGCCGTCACACCGTTCACGGAGGATGGCAGCCGCATCTGCAAGGATTCGCTCGAGGGCTTTCTCGACTGGCAGTTGGCCTGCGACGTACCCGGCATCATCATGCTCGGCACCACCGGCGAATTCCTGACCGTCAAAGATGTCGAGCGCCGAGCCCTGGTCAGCACCACCGTCGAGCACGTCAGGGGCCGCATGGACGTTCTGGTCGGCGCCATGAACGCCCACACCCCCAACGCCGTACGCTACAGCCGCGAAGCACAGGACCTCGGCGCCGACGGCCTCATGATCCTGCCCCCCTACTACTACACGCCCACAGAGGACGAGATTTTCGCCTACTACCGGGCGATCTGCGAGGCCGTTTCCATCCCGATCATGCTCTACAACAACCCCTTCACCTCCAATGTGGACATGTCCGCGCAGCTGGTGGCCAGGCTCACCGGCGCTTTCGAGAACATTCGCTACATCAAGGAAGCGAGCATGGATGTGGGCCGTGTCTTCGACATCGTCGAGCAGACCGAAGGCGTCATGAACGTCTACGCCGGCGAGCGACCGGTGGAGAGCTTCCTGCTCGGCGCCGTGGGCTACGTGAACCCGTTCGGAAACTACATCCCCTACTCCACCGGCCGCCTGTGGGATTTTCTGGACGCGGGTCATGTCGACGTGGCCAAGGAAATCCAGGAACAGGCCGAGGCGATCAACGCCACGATTGCCGAGGGCCATCCGTTGTACGGCCACCAGTGTTATTCGAAAGCGCTGGCAGCGGCCGCAGGCTATCCCGTCGGCGATGTGCGCGCCCCCCTGACCCGGTTCGACGAGCTCGGCCGGGAGGGCGAGGAACGGCTCGAGAAAATGGTACCCATGATGCAGGCCGTCGAGTCGTACGCACGCAGAATGGCAATCGAACGCGGGCTCGATGAGCAGGCAGCCGACATCCGGCAAGCCGCCAATCGCTGACATCGTCGCAGACGCCTCCGTGCCGGCGCTGTTCCGGCCGTTCGCACTGCGCGGGGTCACCTTTGGGAACCGCGTATTCGTCACGCCCATGTGCCAGTACTGCGCGGAGGACGGCCACGCCGTGGAGTGGCATTTCGCCCACCACGGACGCCTTGCCCTGGCCGGCCCCGGCGGCGCCTGCGTCGAGGCCAGCGGCGTGACCCGTGACGGCCGCATCACCCACGGCTGTCTCGGTATCTATCTCGACAGCCACATCGAAGGGCTGTCGCGCATCGTTTCCATCTATCACGGGCAGAACATCCCGGTAGGCATCCAGATCGGCCACTCCGGTCGCAAGGGCAGCGCCGCAGTACCCCTCGAAGGCGCAGCGCCGCTGATCGATTGCGACCCGCCCCGGGCCTGGGAAGCCATCGCTCCAAGCGCGGTGCCGATGATGGCGGGTTGGCCGACACCGCGTGCCATGAGCGAGGACGAAATACAGGCAACGATCGATGCGTTCGCGGTTGCCGCAAAGCGGGCCGTGAGCGCCGGCTTCGATTTCATCGAGATTCACGGAGCCCACGGCTACCTGGTGAACAGTTTCTTCTCGCCCATCGCCAATCGTCGCGACGACGACTGGGGCGGCGCGCGCATCGAAAACCGCATGCGCTTCCCGTTGCGGGTCACTGAAGCCGTGCGATCCGTCATTCCCGATTCGATGCCGCTGTTATTCCGCACCTCCGCGGTCGACGGCATCGAGGGCGGCGTCACGGTGGACGACACGGTGCGCCTGGCCGCTGCCCTCAGGGACGCGGGTGTCGACCTGATCGACTGTTCCTCCGGCGGCATTGTCGGCCCGTCCGGCCGGGCTTCCACGGAGCCGACGCCGGGTTACCTGGTGCCCTACGCCAAAGCGGTTCGCGACGGCGCCTCCTTGCCGACCATGGCGGTGGGGTTGATTGTCACGCCCGAACAGGCCAACGAAGTCATCGAAACCGGCAGCGCGGACCTGGTGGCCATCGGCAGACAATTCCTCGAAGACCCGAACTTCGTTTTCCATGCGGCCACGCATCTCGGTCATCCCGACCCCCATGCGACCCTTCCGGAGTCCTACGCCTTCTTCCTGCGCCGCCGCAAACTCGACTGATCGACTCGCTCCGGGTACGAGCACGGCGAACGCGGGACTCGCATATCTCACCAACAACCTGCTGCGGACGCCGATGCACTCGCCCTGCGCGGCCGTGTGGTTTCTATGCGAGTTCCGATCCCGGCGCGCCGGGACGAGGGCGCGCAAGGAACACCTGACAACCGCTGGGAGAGAACCGGTGTGCGGTGCGTGTATGCGGCGCTGTTAGGGCTCGCTCTTGCGCCTATCGTTGCCGTAGGCGCCGCCGCCTGGTGCGCCGCATGCACGTACCGCATACCGGTTCGCGGAGCCGGATCGAAGAAACGGTTTTTCACGTTGACGAATTCAATAAAATCAATCGCTTGGAAGAAGTGTTCCATGAATGGGGTATCCCCTCGCGCTCCCCGGCTGAAGGCTCCCTGCCCGCGAAGCGCGGGGGCTGGCGATGAGTGGTTGTAGGATAGGCGGTCTCAATCGCCGGCAGAGAGCGGGTGTGCGGCGCGCACGGGCATGACGACAGTTCTGACCTTGCCGACCCGAACATGGATGTGGCCGGCCAATGTCTCGTCGAGTTGCTCGTCGCCGGTGTCGACCAGCAGCCGCTGGCCGGGTAGCGCCGTCAGCTTTTCCAGCGAGGACAGGACGACGACGTTCTTCGTGCCCACCGCTTCGATGACCCGGGGGCTCAGTTGCTGATTGCCACGCCCGAACAGGAAACCCTGCCCACCGACGACGCTGACAACAATTCGGGCCGCATCAAACCGTATCAGGTCGAGAATGGCCGCCTCGTTCAGGTCTGTGGCCAGACAGCGGCCGTTGCTCACCGCATCGACACCGAGCGGCGTGCCCTCGAAGCCGCATTTCGACTTCAACCGTTGCATCGTGGAACCCGGCCCGAGCAACGAGACGCGCGCATCGCCGACCAGGCCCGCGACATGCTCCACGGCGCCGGCCAGCGCCGCTTCGTCCGTCAATCGGCTCGACGACTTGGCACCGGGCACCAGAAACGAAAGCGATGGGGTGCGCACCATGCCGTAAAGCCGCGGCGAGAGCTGTGCGACCGGCGCAGAATCCGTCTCCCGGTCCATGACTTCCGCATCGCGCAGCAGCACAGCGGAACCCCTGGTTGCGGAATTCCTGGCTTCGGAACCGGCCTCAAGAAAGGCGCGCGCTACCTCTCCGGCCGCCCGTGCGGAGGCGGCAAACACGGCAGAGTGCATCTTCACCCCGGCTGGAATGCCCAGAAGTGGAATCGTCGATCCGACAGCGGGCAACAGGTCGCGGGCGGTGCCGTCGCCCCCGGCGAACAGCACGAGGTCCGGCCGCGCGGCAACGATCTCCGCCGCGCCGGCCCGGCTGTCCGCGGCCGTCGTGGCAGAACGTTCCGGCCAATAGACGACGGTCGGTTCGATACCGCTCGACCGCGCCGCAGCCTCCCCCATGGCGCCGGCACAGGTCAGCAGGGTCAGGTTGTCGCGCAGTTCCCCGAGTTGCGAAAGCGCTTTCACGGCTCGGGCTTCGGCGAGCGGCACCGCGCCACGAGACCTGGCCTCCATTGCCAGATCCCCATCCGTTCCCTTGAGGCCCACCGACCCACCCATGCCGGCGACCGGATTGACGATGAGCCCGAGCTGATTTCCTTTCATTGAAAAAGCTCACAAGATATTGATTTTATTGAATTCGTTAACGTGGCTAACCTGACCGTCGATGCGGCACCGAGAGCAGGTGTTCCTCGAGCCTCCGTGGCCCGGCGCGCTCGGGTGGGTTCTTTCATTTGCAACGGTTCACTTCGTTCTGGTGCTTACCGCCTGCGTGCCACGCTGGTCTTACACTGTGACATGCGAATGGCAAGCGAGTCGCCCCCACAGCCCTTTCGTCGTTCGTGATATTCTGCGTTCCTTTTCGAGCCCGACCAACCCGGTCACCAGCATCGTCACCGCGCCATGACCCGCCCCGCCCGCAAACCCGACGAAGCGCCCGTACGAGACCGGATCGTCGCTGCGGCATCGGCTGTTTTCAGCGCCCGGGGCTACGAGTCGAGCAGCCTCAAGTCGATTGCCGAGCGCGCCAGTATCACGCCCGCCGGTATCTACTACCATTTCGAGAACAAGCAGGCGCTCCTGTTCGAGTGTCTCCAGTTGGCCATTATCGGCCTGACCGACGCCTGCAAGCGGGAAGTGGAACGCTGCGCAACACCGGAGAGCCGGCTCCGCGCCTATGTGAAGACACACATCGGCTATCAGTTGGAAGAAATTTCGGACGTGACAACCGTGTACACCCGCTGGATGTACGCCGGCAAGAGCGAAAGCAGAAAACTGGGCAGTCGAGAACGGGACATCCTCCGCTCACTGGAATCGGTTCACTATCGCGACCTGAAGCGCATTCTCAACGAGGGCGTGCTGACCGGCGTCTTCGACGTGGAGGATGCTTCACTGACCGCTTTCGCCATCATCGGCATGTGCGAGCACGTTCTGACGTGGGCTCGGAAGCCGGGCAGGCTCACCAGCGACGAGATCGGCGAGCGCTTTGCGCGCTACGCGCTACGAATGGTGCGCAGCTAGCCTGCATCTTCCCCCGGTTCGCGCGACCGCGCAGGTCGGCGCGTTTTGCTTCAGCGACCAAACGTCGACACCCTCGCGACGAAACGTCGACACCCTCGCGACGAAAGTTGGTGACGGGTGCGGGCTGCCAGGCCTGTTCGCAATTTGACGCAGCAAGGCTGACCAGCGGTACGAAAGCACCGGGTGCGCGGAGCAAGGGCGGGCCGGGCCCGGTTCACCTTCCCGAGAACTCGGGCTCACGCTTCTCGACATAAGCCCGAGGCCCTTCCAGAAACGCCTCCGTCTGCATGGACTCGCGCATGTAGCGGTCGTTGATTATCCAGGCCTCCGACTCCGGCAGATTGGCAGTCTCGGCCATCAGGCGCTTCATGATCTGCATTGAGACGGCCGAGTTGGCCGCGATGTCGTTCGCAATTTCCAGGGTGGCCGTCATCAGTTCGTATAGGGGAACCACGTGATTGACCAGCCCCGCTTGCAGCGCGCGCCGGGCATCGATGGGCTTGCCGCGCATGATCAGCTCCCTCGCCAGCGGCAGAGGTACCCATCGCGGCAGGCGAAAGCACCCGCCTGCATCCGCAATGGGCCCGAGGGTTGCCTCGTTGAAGCCCAGCCGGGCATTGTCCGACGCGACGACAAAATCGCAGGCCAAGGCCAGTTCCAACCCCCCTGCCAACGTGTAGCCATTCACCGCTGCAATCAGAGGCTTGGGGAAAAAGCGCTTGCCGATACCCGCCCAACCGGTGTCTTCGAAAATCACCTTGGGAATGAGCGCGGGGCCCTGTTGCGCAAGCAGCTTGAGATCGAGACCGCTGCAGAACGACTTGTCTCCCGCCCCCGTGAGAATGACGACATTCACCGCATCGTCGCGCTCGAGTTCGTCGAACACGTCGTTCAGCAGGGCGGCCGCCTCGTCATCGATGCAGTTGTGCACTTCGGGGCGATTGAGGGTGACGACGGCGACCTTTCCGTCGCGCCGCATTAGTACCTTGTCCGTCATGTTGCGCTTCCTGACCGCCCGATATCCGGAGTAAACGGAGCCCCGCCGCAGCTCGTCATGAACAAGATACTGCGGCCGTCAATAGCGGCGAAACACATGATCGTACCCCCGTCGTGCGCTCAATCAGCTGTCAAGCACACCAGAAGCGCACCCTTGTTTCACCCACCCTGTGCATTCACACCTCTGGCTGGCTTCGCTACGTTCATTCACGAACAGGTGCGGCCAGAGGCGGTTCAAATGCACGGCCGGAAAGATTAGTATAATGAATGTTCGTTTACCAGAACGTTCGAATGGCCATGTCGTCTGATCGGGGGAGTTCGGACGCCTTTCGAAACCGACTTGGGGGTCGCCATGAAAAATTTACCAACGGTTTTGTATCCGGTTGTTTTCCTTCTGCTTTGTCCACATTACGGTCTGGTGTTGCCGGCAACGGCGAGCGCCGAGGAGCCGGCGGTCATCGAAGAAGTCATCGTCACGGCTCGAAAGCGCGAAGAATCGATTCGAGACGTACCCATGGCGGTCAGCGTCATGACGGGCGAGCGAATCGAAGAAACCGGCGTGCTCAACGTCGAATACCTGTACGGCGATGTGCCCAATCTTTATTTCGCCCAGAACAACACCTTGAGCCCGCAGTCGGATTCCCGGGAAATCATGATCCGGGGCGTCGGCGCCATTCCGCTGCTCGAGCCCTCGGCAGGGGTTTTCATAGACGGCATCTACCAGACCGGGCTCCGTTTCGACATCGGTTTCCTCGATCTCGAACGCGTGGAGATTCTGCGCGGGCCGCAGGGAACGCTTTTCGGCAGAAACACCCAGGCCGGGGCGATCAACCTGGTCACGCGCAAACCGTCCGATAACTTCCGCGCCCGGGCAGGCGTGACAATCGACGAGAACGAAACCAGGGCCCTCGACCTGGCCCTTTCGGGGCCGATATCGGGTGACGGGCTTTATGCGGGATTGGCGGCAACCGTACGGACCAGCGACGGCTTTCTCGACAACGAAGTACTCGACCAGCCTCAGGACGACCACGACTCCGGCGCCCTCAGGGCGAGCCTCCGATACGTGCCGAACGACGATTGGGAAGTCAATCTCACCGGCGATCTGGACACGTATCGGGGCGGCGTACAGGGCCTTGGTGTGGTGGGCGCCCGTGGGAAAGACCACACCACCCGCGATGACATCGTCAGCGAGGCCGAGTTGGACAGCCGCGGGTTCTCCATGCGCATCGAGGGCAACTGGCTCGGCATGTCGGTGACGTCGCTCACCGGCGGGCGGGAAAACGACTCCATTCAGCTCTACGATCAGGATGCGATGTCGCCGCCGGACGGGAATTTCCAGTACCTCGACCTCGACCAGTCGATACTGTCCCAGGAACTGCGCCTGGCATCCGCAGGAGCGGGGCCGCTCGACTGGCTGGCCGGCCTGTACCTGTTCAAGGAAACCCACGACATGAACTTCAAGCTCGGCCTGCCGAGCGTAACGGGCATCCTCGCCGGCACCACCGCCGACAACTACGTGTCCCACGAACGCTGGGGCGGCGCCCTGTTCGCTCAGGGCTCCTACCGCTTGTCGGATCGTTGGGAACTGAGCGCGGGCATCCGGGTTTCCGAGGAAGAGATCGACGCCACGCGGTTCAACGAGCTGGATATCCCGCTGCTCGGCGCGACCTTTACCAACGAGTCCGACAAGGACGAGACCTACGAGGATGTCTCGCCCATGGCGTCTCTCTCCTACAACCCGAGCGACAATCTTTCGATCTATGCAACCGTGGCGCAAGGCTACAAGGCGGGCGGGTTCGAGAAGGTGCCGACCACTTTCGTCGAGTTCTCTTCGGTCGAGAGTGAAAAGTCCTTCAACATCGAGGTCGGCATGAAGGGCACGGCTTTCGACTCGCGGCTTCAATACAGCCTTGCTGCCTTCCAGATCGACATCGACGACATGCAACTCATGGCCATCGTCGACGTGATGAACATTCCACAGGTGGTGATCGACAATGCCGGTGCGAGCACGTCGAAGGGAATCGAAGTTGATTTTTCGGCACGAGTCAGCGAAACCCTTTCCCTCAGCGGCAACCTCGGATACACGGATACCGAGTTCGACGAGTACGTGGACGCGGCCGGAATCGACCGTCGCGGGCAACCCTTCCCCGGCGTGCCCGAACTCATGGCCGGCATGACCGCCGACCTGCGCACGCCGCTCGACGGCTCCGACACGGAGTTCTTCGCGCTGCTTCGGTGGCGATACATCGACGACCGATTCCGGCCGATCGGAGATCAGGCGTTGCCGGGGGACCCCAACACGAACTTGCCCGGCTATCACATCGTCGACCTGCATCTGGGGGTCGAGATGGCCAATATCAGAGCATCGCTCTTTGGCACCAACTTGTTCGACGAATTCGTCATCCTCAATCGGCTCAACGCATCCTTTGTCGGCAGCGACGGCAGCGACCCTGCGCTGTTCCTCAATCACGTCGGCGCGCCAAGGACGATCGGCGTACGACTGGACTACTTCCGACAATAGCGAGGCGCACGCGACCCGGAGCAATTGTTCGTCAGGCCGCGGTCGTGCAAGGAACACCTAGCCCGCATCGGCTGGGAGAGTACCGGTGTGCGGTACGTGCATACGGCTCGCCGAATGCGCGAACTGCATACCGGTTCTCGGCGCCGAATCGAACGAACGATTACCCACGTCAGCGAATACAATAAATTCAATCACTTGGAGACTCTCTCCATGAAAAGACTCGCACCGCGTTACTGCATGGCCCTCTTGCTAATCGGAGGATCGTTGGCAAGCCCCTGGGCTTGGTCGTCCGACCGATTCTCCGTCATGGACATCTTCGAACTGGAGTTTGCTTTCGATCCGCAGATCTCTCCCGATGCGAAGCGGATCGTCTACACGCGTCAGTACGCGGACGTCAAGACGGATTCTCGCTACTCGAACCTGTGGATTCTCGACGTGGACGGCAACAACCATCGACCGCTGACGACCGGCCGTTATCGCGACAGCGGTGCGCGCTGGTCGCCGGACGGCGAGCGCATCGCCTATGTTTCGAATCGCGACGGCAGCACCCAGATTCATGTCCATCGCCTCGAAGGGGGCATCGATGTGCGCATCACGAACCTGCCGAAGCCCCCCGGATTGCTGACCTGGTCACCGGACGGAAAGTCCATCGCCTACGTATCCGTCGTAGCGGACCCACCCTTGAAAATCGTGGAATTGCCGGCGCCACCGCCCGGAGCGCAATGGCACCAGGAACGCTCACGCCTTTACGACCGGCTCGTTTACCGGCGCGAACAGCTTGGCCCTGTCGAAGGAAACACGCATGTCTTCGTCGTCGCTGCGGAAGGTGGCACGCCCCGACAGCTTACCCGGGGGCCGTTCGATCACGGCCGGGTCGGAGGGCCGGTGTTCGACGGCTCGCCGGCCCTGGAGTGGAGCGTGGACGGCAAGTCGCTGATCGTTGCCGCCAATCGCAGCCCGGATCACGAACTCGAACCCTTCGACTCGGAGGTTTACGAAGTTAACCTCGCCGACGGCTCCATGCGGGCGCTCACCGACCGCCGCGGCCCGGATACTTCGCCGACGGTCTCCCCCGACGGCCGACACATCGCCTACACGGGATTCGACGACAGAAAACAGAACTATCAGCTGGACCGCCTGCACGTCATCGATCGAGACGGCGGCAACGGACGCGTGCTACTCGATGAACTCGACCGGTCCATCAAGAGCCCGCGCTGGGATGCCGACGGCAAGGCGATCTATTTCCTCTACAACCACCACGGCAATACGCGGCTCGCCCAGGTAGACATGGAGGGCGAGATGCAGGAATTGGCGACGAATGTCGGGCCGGGTTACATGAACTATGGCTTCGGGGGCTCCTATTCCGTGGCCGCGGACGGGTCGGTCGCCTTCACCTACACCGACCGGCACACCCCGGGCGGGCTCGGCGTGCGGCTTGCGGGCGAAGACGAGGCGGAGGTCGTGCTGAGATTGAATGACGGCCTCCTTGCCTCGAAGCAACTCGGCTCAGTGGAGGAAATGTGGTTCGAGTCGTCGTTCGACGGGCTGCAGATTCAGTCCTGGATCATGAAGCCGCCGGACTTCGACCCAAGCAGGAAGTATCCGCTGGTCCTGGAAATCCACGGTGGCCCCACGGTGGACATTGGCGGCGACCGCTTCGATATCGAGAAACAACTCTATGCCGCAAACGGCTACGTGGTGCTCTTCATGAATCCACGGGGAAGCACGAGTTACGGCGAGCAGTTCGGCAACCTCATCTATCACAGTTATCCAGGCAACGACTACTTCGACCTGGTCTCCGGCGTGGATGCCGTGATCGAGCGCGGTTATGTCGACGAAAACAACCTGTTCATCACCGGCGGTAGCGGCGGCGGCGTCCTCACCTGCTGGGTCATCGGCAGGACCGACCGCTTTGCCGCGGCCGTATCGCAATACCCCGTCATCAACATGCTCAGTTTCGCCCTGGTTACCGACAACCCGCTGGTGTTCAACAAGTACTGGTTTCCAGGCCCGCCCTGGGAATACCCGGAACAGTACTGGGAACGTTCGCCACTGTCGCTGGTGGGCAATGTGACAACGCCGACACTGATGCTCGCGCCCCTGGAAGACGTGATCACGCCGCCGAGCGAAGCCGAGCAGTACTACACCGCGCTCAAGCTCCGAGGCATCGACACGCTGCTCGCCCACTTTCCGGACGAACCCCACGGCGTTCGCATCTACCCGAGCCACCACATGGAGAAGGTGCTGACGATTCTTGCCTGGTTCGAGAAATACCGGACGCCGCAATAGCCCGACCCGTTGGCGAATGGACGCAACGAGATTGGCAAGCGATGCACTGCCATCGGCGGCCACAGTCGTTCATTCGTGGATGATCGGGCTACACCCGCTCGATTGTGCTGCCGAGTGCCAAACGATCGGAAAACTGAACCGGGCTCCCTGAGACTTCGGCGCGCAAAACCAATACCATTGCGAGCATGTCACGCCCCCACCCGTTCATGCCCAATTCGGTGCCGGCCGTACGTCGGCAGTTGCTCGACACCCTGGGTATCGAGGACGTGGAGGAACTGTTCGAGCAGATTCCACCGGAACATCGCTACCGGAAACCCCTCGCGTTACCGCCGGCCTTGTCCTCCGAACTGGAATTGCGGCGGCACATGCTCGAGTTTCTCGATCGCAACACCTCCTGTGAGGAGGCGCTCAACTTTCTCGGCGGCGGCTGCTGGCAGCATCACGTGCCCGCCGTCTGCGACGAGTTGATTCGCCGCAGCGAGTTTCTCACCCCGGTCTGGGGCACGCCATCGTCGGACCTCGGCCGGAATCAGGCCTGGTTCGAGTTCACCAGCCAGCTTGGCGAATTGCTCGACATGGACCTGGTGGCACTGCCGGTCTACAGCTGGGGCTGCGCCGCCGGGCACGCGATCCGCATGGCGGCACGCATCAACGGGCGTAACCGGGTGCTGGTTCCCCGGTTTACGGATCCGGAGCGGCGTTCGGTCATCGAGACCTATTGCCAGCCGCCGGAAATGGCATCGACCATCCACATCGACGAGTTCGAGATCGACTCCGCCACCGGCCTGGTGGACCTCAGTGCACTGCAAGGCCGGATTTCCGACGAGCACGCTGCCATCTACTTCGAAAACCCCTCGTACCTGGGCCGAATCGAGGAACGGGCCGCGGATATCGCCGCCATCGCCCGCCGGCAGGGGGCGGAAACCATCGTCGGCGTCGACCCCATATCGCTGGGTGTAATGACCCCGCCGGGGCAATACGGTGCCGACATCGCCGTGGGCTCCGTGCAGCCGCTCGGCGTGCACATGAACTGCGGCGGCGGCCTCGGCGGCTTCATCGCTTCCCGTGACGAACCGCGTTATGCCTACGAATACCCCGCCCTGATGATCAGCATCGGCGAGACCAGCCAGGGAGAGCACGGCTTCGGCATGGCGCTGATGCACCAGAGTTCCTACGGTTCCCGCGAAGAAGGCAAGGACTGGACCGGCAACTCCACCTACCTCTGGGCCATCGCCGGCGCGGCCTATATGGCACTGCTCGGGCCGGAAGGGTTCCGTGAACTCGGTGAACTCATCCTGCAGCGGGCCCGTTACGCATCCATCCTGCTCGACCGCATCGACGGGATTGGCGTCTCCCCCGGCAGCGGTTTCTTCAAGGAGTTCACGGTCAACTTCGACGCCACCGGCAAACGCGTCGCCGACATCAATGCGAGCCTGCTCGAACAGGGCATCTTCGGCGGCCTCGACTTGAGCCGCGCCCTGCCGGAATTGGGCCAGAGCGCG
This sequence comes from Candidatus Azophilus sp., assembly GCA_965221465.1. Classification (GTDB taxonomy): domain Bacteria; phylum Pseudomonadota; class Gammaproteobacteria; order Pseudomonadales; family Azotimanducaceae; genus Azophilus. The sequence goes on along the minus strand of OZ244892.1, from coordinate 1,022,423 downwards.
CTGTACTGCGTGACCGAACTGCACTCCCAGGCCGACCTCGAGCGGCTTGCCGAGTGCCTCGAGAGAATCTGCGCGAAATGAAAAACGACAAGCTGCGCCGCTTCCACTCCGCCGTCTGGGACGAGCCCATTGTCATGGAGATGGGCGTACCGGGGCGGCGCGGCTGTCACTTTCCTGCAGCCGAAGACGATGTGGCCGCCACAGTGGGCGCCGCTCGCGACCTGCTCCCGCAAGCCATGCGTCGGAGCACCCCGGCGCAATTGCCGGAAATGTCCGAGCCGGATGTGCTGCGTCATTATCTGCACCTCTCCCAGGAAACCCTCGGCATGATGGGCATCAGCCTGTTCGGCACCTGCACCATGAAGTACAACCCGAGGCTGACCGAGGACCTCTGTTGCCGCCCACAGGTAGCGGACCTGCATCCCGACCAGGATGTCTCCACCCTGCAGGGCGCGCTGGAAGCCATCTACCGGCTGGAGGAAATGCTGCGCGAACTGTCCGGCATGGACCGCTTCGTCTTCCAGCCCGCCGGCGGCGCCGATGCCGCCTACACCCACGCCTGCGTCACCCGCGCCTACCACGCCGCCCGGGGCGAACTGGAACAGCGCAACCAGATCGTCACCAGCATCCAGGCACATCCCTGCAATCCGGCCACCGCGGCCGCTGCCGGCTTCGAGGTGGTGACCCTGATGCTCGAAGACGGCGGTTATCCGTCGGTCGAGGCGTTGCGGGCCGCCGTCTCAGAGCGCACCGCCGCCTTGATGATCGGCAATCCCGACGACATGGGCGTCTACAACCCGCACATGATGGAGTGGGTGAAGATCGTGCACGAGGCCGGTGGGCTTTGCTTCTACGACCACGCCAACTTCAACGGCGTGATGACCCGGGTGCGCGCCCGGGAACTGGGGTTCGATGCCTGCATGTTCATGCTGCACAAGACGTTCGGCGTCTCCAAGGGCGGCGGCGGCCCGGCGGTGGGCGCCTACGGCTGCACGGCGGAATTGGCGAAGTACCTCCCCGGGCCCCTGGTCGAGCGGGACGGCGACGCATTCACGCTCAATACCGGCAATGCAGACGGCGTCGGCCGCGTACGCGAGTATCTGGGTAACGTGCACCAGATCGTCAAGGCCTATGCATGGCTGCGCGCCATGGGCACCGAAGGTCTGGCCGAAGCTGCCGACCTTTCCGTACTCGCAAACAACTACATGGAGAAGAAGCTGCTCGAGATTCGCGGCGTCACCCGCTCCCATGCCGACGACCCGGCCTGGCGGATGGAGATGACCCGCTTCAGCCTGGAACAACTCTACGACGACACCGGGGTCAGCGTGCTGGACGTGCAGAACCGGATGGTCGACTACGGCATCGATGCGTTCTGGCTGAGCCACGAGCCCTGGGTGGTGCCCCAGCCCTTCACCCCCGAAGCAGGCGAGATGTGGTCGAAGGAGGATATCGACTACTGGATCGCGGTGCTCGAGCGGATCAGTGAAGAAGCCTACACCTCCCCGGAGATCGTCAGGTCGGCGCCCCACAACCAGGCCATCCACAAGCTCGATACGGAATCGCTGGAAGACCCGCATCGCTGGGCGATGACCTGGCGCGCCTACAAGCGCAAGCAGGCGGCCCGAGAGCACTCCTGAACCCCTGCATGGGGAAGGTCGCACCCTGGTACCACGGCTGGAACATCCTGGCCGTCGCCATGTTGTTCCAGGCCGTCAGCTTCGGTATCGGCATTTACTCCTTTACGTTCTGGGTGGCGCCGTGGACCGAGGAATTCGCGGTGGGGCGCGGCCGGGTGATGCTGGTTTTCGTGACCTTGCAGGCGGCAATGGGCCTGCTGTCGCCGTTCGCCGGCCGGGCCATGGACCGGCTGCCGATGCGCGGCCTGATCGTCGCGGGTTCGTTGTGCCTGGCCGGCGGGCTGGCACTGGCCGGGCGCGCGGCCGCCCTCTGGCATCTGAATCTGATCTACGGGACGCTGGTCGTCGCCGGCATGCTGCTTGCCGGGCCCCTCGCCGGACAAACGCTCGCCGCCCGCTGGTTCACTCGCCGCCGAGGACTCGCACTCGGTCTGGTTACAGTCGGAACCTCCGCAGGCGGTTTCCTGATACCGCCGCTGGTAACGGCTCTGCAGGCTGAGCTTGGATGGCGCGCCGCCAACGACCTGTTGGCACTGGTCGTGGTGCTGATCGTCCTGCCCCCCGTATGGCTGCTGGTGCGCAACGCACCCAGGAAAACACACAAGACGGAGGAACTCGGCTTTGCCGAGGCGGCTACCCACCCGCCGGCTGCCGCCGTGACCACACGGAACATACTGAGCCAGAGGGTTTTCTGGCTCACCGTGCTGGCTGTCACCCCGATGGCAACCGCATTCGGCGGGGCTCAGCAGAATCTCGGCCCCTTTGCCGACGACCTCGGCATCGACGCCCAGTCCGCCTCCTACCTGGTTTCGGTGATGGCCCTGGTCATGGTGGGCGCCAAGGTGTTTTTCGGGGCCATGTCGGACCGCTGGGATCTGCGGCTCCTGTTCCTGCTTGCCATCGGCGGGCTCGGCATCGCCCTGGGCTGCATGCTGCTGCGGTTGAACTACTTTTCGCTCCTTCTGGTCTGCGGCCTCCTGGGGTTCGTCGCCGGCGGATTCCTGCCTCTGCTCGGTGCTCTGGTGAGCCGGAATTTCGACATCCGGGCATTCGGTCGGGTGATGGGAATGATCGGCCCCTTCACGACCCTCGCGGCGGTCGGGCCCTGGATCGCCGGACAGGTGCGCGACGCCACCGGCAGCTACGACTTTGCCTGGCTCGGCCTCGGGCTGCTGCTGATACCGAGCGCCCTGGCGGTGGCGATGATGAAGCCGAGGACGAGCAGGGCAAGCTGATCGGCGAGGACATCTATTTCGGGTCGAACTCGTTCGTCGATCTGCGCAGCATCACTCGCGATCGACTGCCGCCGTATTACAGGGTCTGAACGTCGGTCAACGCGAATCAAGTACCGGATGCGTCGAATATGGACTGGATCGAAGCATCGAGCGTGGCGTCGAATTCCGCCTGCGTCTGGTGGACCGACAGGCCTTCGGTCAGTGCCCGGGAGAAACTCGCCACCATGCCGTTCTGGCGCGCCAGGCGGTCGTTGGCTTCTTCGCGGCTGTAGCCCCCCGAGAGTGCCGCGACGCGCAGCACGTTCCCATGGGCCACGCAATCGCCGTACAGGTTGTCGCGTTCCGGCAGCGTCAGCTTGAGCATCACCCGGCGCCCATCGGCGAGGCCGTTCAGCGCCTTGACGATCTCACTGTGCAGGATGTCCTCCGCTGCCGCCTTGTCCGGACAGTGGATGTCCACCTCGGGTTCGATGATCGGGACGAGCCCCGCATCGAGGATGCGGTTGCCCGTCTCGAACTGCTGCTCGACGACCCGGGCAATGCCGAGCGGATTCGCCTCCTTGATCACCGAGCGCATCTTGGTGCCGAATATGCCCTTGGCCCTGCCCCGTTCGAGCAGCCCGTCCAGCCCCGGGTTGGGCTTCATGACCTGCACGCCGTCTTCCTCGGCAGCCAGCCCCTTGTCCACCTTCAGGATCGGCACGACGTTCTCGACCTCCCAGAGGTAGCTCGGTGACGGCCGGCCGGCGATGTCCCGATCCATGGTGTTCTCGAAGAGGATGGCGCCGAGAATGCGCTCGCCGGTGAAACTCGGGCTCGTCACGATACGGGAGCGCATCGCATGGACGATGTCGAACATTTCCTCGTCGCTCGACCAGGCATCCGCAGCCACTCCGTAGAGGCCGAGCGCCTTGGGCGTGCTGCCGCCGCTCTGATCGAGTGCGGCGATGAAACCGCTGGCGGAGCCCATCTTTTCGAGTTGTTGCCGATCGGTCACGCGAATCTCTCCATTCGAGAACTGTTACGAATCCCTGCCGGCACCATTGGGCGCGGCACGGAAATATCTTTAATCTGCTGCCCCGGCCCCTTCAGCCCGGCCGGTGGTGCGATGCCCTGCCCGATCGTGAATGCGGTCACCCGGTGCAGGTTCGTCCCCACAACCGACCGAACCCGGGTACAGGAATACGACAAGGCGCGGCCGTCGTGCGGCATCGCAATCAATGCGGCTATCGGGGCGGCAGCCCGCGTCGCGCTCGTTCCGCGTTCATGCGATCCTTGTCGACGTCGAGACGCTCGCCGAGGTCTTCTTCACTGGCGACACCCGCCATGTGCGCGCCCGCCGTCTTGCTGTTGTACATGATCTTCTTCACCGGGGTCACCGCAAGGATCACCCTGAGCGGCGAGTCGAGCATGCTGTAGAACGCCTTCTCGCCCTCTTCGCTGTCGGGCCTGACTTTTCTGGCCAGGGCCGTATAGAACCACTTCTTGGTCTCGTCGTCTTCGAAGAACTCACCGGTGCCCTTGACCGTGATGGCGCCGGTCGGCAGGTCGGGCGAGGCATCGGCAGCATAGCTGGCGCTCGAAACGTTGACGGAGACGCGATTGTCCCGGCGAATGGCGGAGGCCCGGTGGCGATGCGCCGCGAATGTGATCCAGAGCTTTCCGTCCCGCCAGACGAAGGCATGCGTCACGCCGACCGGCCAGCCGTCCCTGGTCCCCCACATCAGCACGCACTCGCCGGCATTGGTGAAGAGCTGGTCGACTTCTTCGTCGGTGAAAGGATAAATCGATACGATCTCGTGATCGTGGGTGTGTGCCATGAGCGCTTCCTTGTGCACGAGAGAGGAATTGACCAGCGGCGAAGGTTGCCGAAGCGGGCGCCGGAACGCAAGCCAAATGCAAGTGTGGGGCGTGCCAGGGCTCTGGTCCGACCTGTTCACGAATCGACGTCGCAGTGATTACGTTGCCATTGACGGCCGCATTACTCCATTCGTGAATTGATCGGGTCACTTGGCCGGACTGTTTCCCGAACGACCGATCCAGCCATCGTAGACAACCCGCGCTGCCCGTTCGAAGCGCGGCAGGTTGCGGCGCACCTCCGCATCGAGCTGCGCGGCGCCATATTCGCCGAGGGCCTTTTCGAGGGAAACCGCATATTCGGGGATCTGCATCCAGTCACCCACCGTCTCTGCGGTAATCTCCACGTGAAACTGCATTCCGTAGGCGCGCTCGCCGACGCGAAAGGCCTGGATTCCGCAGCGCGGCGAGCAGGCCAGCAGCAGCGCGCCCGGAGGCAGTGCAGTGACTTCGGCGCCATGCCATTGCAGAACCGGCAGCGGGTCTTCGAGTTCGCGGAACACCCGATCGGCCGCAGCCCCATTTGCATGCTGCACGCTCATGACACCGACCTCCGCCGCTCCTCCCGGTTCGACCCGCCCGCCAAGCGCTTCGGCCAGCAACTGGTGCCCGAGACAGATGCCCAGGAAGGGCCTGTTCAATTCCACGACAAATTGCCGGATCGCGCCGCATTCTTCAGCCAGCCAGGGAAACTCCGAGCGCTGCCAGACATCCTGCGGACCACCCATCACGAGCAGGGCGTCGTAGGGCTCGAGCGCGGGAATCGCATCGCCGCGGTCGAGGTGGACGACATCCCACTCGTGACCGTCCCCGGACATGAATTCGCGCAGCACGCCGGGATGTTCGCTGTCGGCATGCTGAAACACGAGTACTTTCATGGATTGACGTTCGAGTCGATTGCGGGTCAATCGATCGTGGCCTCGATGACGCCGCAGCCGACGCGTCCGCCGGCGCCACCGATGGGCTGGGTGTAGTGGTCGTCCGGGTGTGCGTGAACGATCACGGCCGAACCGTCCTCGTCGAGCAGGGCCGGCGCCGGACCGCCGGAGATGGCGACCCTGGACGTGAAGAACTCGGCGCGTGCCGAACCGTCGGCGCCCACATGCAGCAACGGCAGGTCGCCGTTGTCCGGGCCTTCGGGGTTGCGCAGACCGTGGGCTCTGCCATCGGGATTGATGTGGCCGGCAGCCGCTCCGAAGTCCGGCGTGCAGGCGCCGACGGCATGCAGGTGAATGCCGTGCGCACCCGGGGCCAGGCCGGTTACTTCGACGTACATGAGCACGCCCGTCGGCGCCTGCTCGAAAGTGGCCTTGCCGATCACTTCACCTTCGGGATCGACGAGTCGAGCCAGTGCGGTCGGTGCTTCGGCGCGCGCGGTGGCGGAGAACCCCGCGATCAATGCCATTGTCAACAGTGTTTTCAACCTCATCGATGAACCCCTTTCCTGGTAGTACTTGTCTCGGCATCCCGCCGCATGCATTCCGACCCGAGCCCGACCCGAGGCAACGTCTGGTTGAACTTTCGCTGTCACAAACGCGTCGGCATGTCTCGGGGTCGGCTGTCCCCGGTTTGCGGCGGTTCAGGCTTCGGCAACATGGCGTCGTATCGAATGGTGGAAGCTCTGCACCAGCGGCTGCGAGAACATGGACTTGCGGGCGACGAATCGTACCGGGCGATTGAGCCCCTGCTCGTCCAGCGCAATCAGTTTCTCCGCTGGCGCACCCAGGGTCGAGGCCACGCCGATGGGCACCAGGCCGTGGCCGAAGCCGGCCAGCGCCATCTGCGCGGCGCTGAAGAACGATTCGAGCGACACCTTCCGGTGCAGGTTGAGGCGCCGCATGTCCTCTTCTATGGAAGCCCAGGCTCCGGACCGGCTCTCGATCGTTATGACATCGAGATCCGCGCCGACCCTGTAGTCGAACGGCGCGAGCGCCGACGGGACGATCACCATGGGTTCGAGCCTCACGATTTCGCTCTGCAGGTCGGTGTCCGCACCGGAAGCGCCAGTGCAGATGCCCACCATGTACTCGCCGCTGCGCAGCCGGTCCAGGACGGTGGGCGAACGTTGGGCGTGGAATGTGAATTCCACCTCCGGCATGTCCTGCTGCACGGCAGCAAAGAGTTTCGGCCCCCAGCTTGCCAGAATGGCCTCGGAAACCCCCAGGATGATCTTGCCACTCGGCAGAGCGCTGTCTTCGAGAAACACGCTGCGCAGTTCGCTGACCAGGGGCGAGACCTTCTCGACGAGATGGGTGCCGTGATGCGTGAGCACCACACGACGACCATACCGCTCGACCAGCGGGCGGTCGTAGTACCGTTCCAGGGCGGCAATGCGTTTGCTGACGGCCGACTGCGAGATCTTCATCACGGTGCCGGTTTCCATCATGGTGCCGGTCTTCGACAGCATGACGAGGGTCTCGAGGTTTTCCAGCACGGCCTCGTCAGGCGACCCGCGTAGCCGCGGCGGCTACCGGCCTGACCACGAAAAGCAGGTCTCCGGCATTCACCTGCTGGCCGCTGCTGAGATTCACCCGAGTGATCTCGAACTCCGCATCAGCGGCGTAGAGCCCCGCCTCGGCATTGAAATCCTGCAGCGCCAGGGGCGTGAAGATCTTCATGGCCTCGAGCTGGCAGAGCGTCGTCTCCACGGTGACGCGGTCGCCCACGGCAGCGTATTCGGGTTCCGACGGCGAAGGCGCCGAGTAGAAGATCGCCGCGGCCGGCGACAGCACTTTCAATTCATCGCTGTCGTCGATGCGGATGCTGTCCAGATCGATCGCCGAGGCCCGCCGACCGGCAGCGGCCTCCACCTCCTCGATCAGCAACCGCGCATCGGTACGCGCCAGAAACTCGGGCAGGTAGTTCGTATCGTATTTGCCGCCCCTGAATTGCTCGTCCGCCAGAACTCGCAGCAACAGTGCGATATTGGTGCAGATGCCGGTAATGCGGACGCGCCCGAGATAGTCGGCGAGCTTGTCGATTGCCGCATCTCGATCCTCTGCATGCACGATGATCTGGGCAACCATGCTGTCGTAGTAGGGAGAAACGAACTTGCCGCTCCCCGCCGCGGCAATCACCTCCACACCCTCGTCCTCGGGGAAAACAGCTTCGGTGATCTCGCCCGGGTGAGGCCGGAACGACAGGGAGCCGTCGCCGGCAAGTTGCATGCCCTCGGCGTTGATTCGAGCCTCGATGGCGAAACCGTCGTTCGCCGACTCGATGCCGGCGATGGATTCGCCGGAAGCGATTCGGAATTGCTCACCGACGATGTCCACCCCGGAAACCCACTCCGTGACGGGGTGTTCGACCTGCAAGCGCGTGTTCATTTCCATGAAGTAGACGGCCTTCGCATCCAGGTCGAAGATGAATTCCACCGTGCCCGCACCGACGTAACCCACCTCGTCGGCGATTGCAGCCGCATGCCTCAGCACGTCCTTTTCGAGCTTTGCCGGCAACATGGTGGAGCCGGACTCTTCGAATACCTTCTGCTTCTCTCGCTGTACGCTGCAGTCTCTGAGGCCAAGCACCCGGGTATTGCCCAGGGTATCGCGCAGGATCTGCACTTCGATGTGGCGCAGCGACGTGACGTACTTCTCCAGGTACACATCGCCGTTGCCGAAGGCGCTGCGCGCCTCCGCCCTCACCCGGTGAAACAACTCGTGAAATTCGGCCGGCGTTTCCACCACCTGTATGCCCTTGCCGCCTCCCCCGTGCACGGCCTTGATGAGCACCGGATAACCGATCTCGGCAGCCACTTCTTCCGCGCGGTCGGCATCGGTGAGAATGCCGTGGCTGCCCGGCACGACCGGCACATCGAGCCTGGACGCCGTGGCGATGGCATTGGACTTGTTCCCCATGGTTTCCATCGCCGCCACCGGCGGTCCGATGAAATTGATGCCGTGATTACGCACCAGTTCCGCAAACTGGGCGTTCTCCGACAGAAAACCGATGCCGGGATGCAGCGAATCCGCACTTTCCTGTTCCGCGACACTCAGAACGCTGCGCCCGTTCAGATAGCTTTCGTCCGGGGTGTTGCCGCCGATGCAGACCAGCGTATCGCGGTCGCTCAACTGGTCGACCACCGCCGATTCCATGTCCGGGTCGGATTGCACCAGCACGACCTCGATGCCCCGAGCCTGAGCGATGCGGACCAGTTTGGCAGCCGTGCATCCCCTGGCGTGAATCAGCACGCGCTCGATGGGCCTGACCAGGTCGGCGTCGCGGTACCGGGGGCGGGGCACATCCACCATCGGGCGCGCCCGGCTGAGGACACCGGACATGACACGCCGCATGACCAGCGGCACGGTCTCCTCCGCAACCGGAATCTCGGGATCGATCCGGCGCAGGTCTGCATCGAGTTGTCGATGGAACGGGTGTCGGACCAGGCCCTGCATCGACGACTCGTTGACCGACAGGTAATTGGAGAGAATGGCGTTCAGCGGCAGGTTGCTCGGCACCACGAGCTGGCCGGCGAACGGCATGCTCGTGCCGGAGAAGTAATACGTCTGCACCAGTGGATGAGTGACGAAGCTCGCCTGGGCGCCGCCGGTGCAGTCCCCGTAACCGAAGACGATGATCGGCAGGTCATGGTCGCGCACGAATCGCGTGATGCGATCGTTGACCGCCGCCATGGAGAACAGCGCGCCGGCGCCCTCCTTGGTCTGCATGCCGCCGGAGCACACGAAACAGACCACCGGCACGTGCTCGATCGCGCAATCCACGAGCAGCTTGCAGAATTTCTCGCCGCTGGCCATGTCGAAGGAGCCGGCCTGAAAGGCGACATTGGAGATCACGACGCCGCAACGCGGGCCACCGTTGGCGTTCGCCTCTTCAGAGCCGGCCCCTTGGGCTGATCCCTTGAGTCTGGCCATGCCCGTGACGATGCCGCAGGGCGGCAGCCCCTTGTTCAGCGCATCTTCGATGGCGTGCCGAAAACCGGGAAAACCGCAGGGGTCGGAACTGATCAGGTCGCCGAAGCGTTCCTCCCAATCCGTGAAGAATTCATCCAGGATGTCCTGATACGTAAACCGGTGCTCCCGCTTGTATCGATCGAGCGCCTTTTGCATCAGCAGATCCCGGTAGGCCATGTTCAGGCGATACCAGAAGTCCTTGCGGCGGCCGATGTTTCTCGGGGCAATGCGCCCGTCGTACGACTTCCGTTCCCGTTTCGACTGCACCAGGGAACCGAGCAGGTTCTGAAACAGGTACGTCACGACGACGAACAGTGCATCGGCCAGATACGGGAAGCTGGCCCGCTTCCACTCCTCCACCGCCCTGAAGAACTCGGTGCCCCTGGGCAGCTTGCCCATGCGCCGGTACCATTGGAAAAAACCGTGGCGCAGGACATGAAGATCGTCGGACGCCCCTGTCACACCGGGCGAGGACGTGGCGGATGCCTCGAGCGCGGTGTCGATCAGCGTCTCGAGCGTCTGCTGCGACAACGAGTGATCCGCCTGCGCCTCTTCCGCAATGGTATCGAGGCTGGCGATGATGCGATCGTAGACCCCATCGAACAGCAGCAGCTTTTTGCACTCGTCGATGAAATCGCGGCGCAGGTCCGCATCGACCAGCACATCGAGTACCGTCGTGTCGCCGAGCGGTACCGGCCCACCGCCTTGCCTTGGCGGTTGGATGTAGTCGGAGTAACGGCGGGTGAGGATCTCCCGATTGACCTGGATATCCGAACCGCCCCGCAATACCAGCGCCCGGCATTCGGGATGCAGTTCGCCCTCGAGCACATCGGCCAGCGTCTCACCCGTAATCACCATGTTCAACTCGGTGGTCAACTGGGTTCCCAGCCAGTTCAAGGACTTGCCCTGGATTCCACCGGCGCGCAGCAGCTTCTTGCCTTCGTGCGTGAACCGCTCGCGGATGGCGCCGACCAGCTTGCCGTCCTTGCGAATCGCACGGATGAGCTTGACCGGGTCGCCAATGTCTCGAACCCTCAGAATCCGATGGGTGTCCTCGTGGTGTTCCAGGTAGCGCGCAAGCGCACTGCAATTGCTCGCCGCATCGCCCTTCCAGCGGTTGTAGAGAAAGCCGCCAACTGCGGAAACAAGGCGCGTCCGGGCCTGCTCGTAGTTTTTCCGCGGCTCCCCGAATATCAACTGTGCGATCCTGCCCCGCTCGTCGTGGACCGTCTGTCTGGCATCGTTGTAGCTGCGCAGCGCCTTCGAGAGCGTATCGTCGTAAACCATCCTGTCCGGGTCCTGAAGCCATTTCAGGAACGTCCGACGCCGCTCCAGTTCGGCCCGTCGCGCCAGCTCGCCTTTCGGCAAGTCACGCTCGGCAAGGCGTCCGTACTGCTGCGTGCTGGTGGCGCGGATGCGCTGGCGAACCTTCAGATAACGCAGGTACCGGTAGGCGACGCCGAACAGGTTGAGATACTCGGTCGGATTCTTGGTGATTCTCAGGAGCGCGCTTTCCTGCATCAGCTTGAGCTGCGGCGACGGATTCAGGTAGCGCTGCAGACTCTGGCGGTAGTGATCCAGGATGTAGGGGTTTTCCGCGACGAAATCGCGAGTGCGCTGCTCGACGGACGCGAGGCTGCCAACGATGGCAAGGCGCAGGTTTTCCAGTTGGTCCGGCCGATCGGGCGAATAGTCGATGACGCCGTCGATATAACCCTGCATGTACAACTCGAACGGCGACAGACCGACGTATTTTGCGCACTCCTGCCAGGAGAGATTGAGGCGCCGGGCGATGTTGGCGAGCCCCGGCGGCTGAATGGTGCTGAAAACACCGTCTCTTACCGCAAGGATCATGTTGCTCGCCGCAAGCGGAATCGCACCGCCCGAATAGCCCAACCCGTAGACGATGCCGACGTTGGGCACGTCGACGTTGCTCGCTTCGGCGATCAGGCGCGAAATGCTGTGCGCCTGGTTGGCCCGGTTGGCGTCTTCCCGGGCATCGGCGCCGGGCGTATCCATGAAGGTCACGATGGGAATGCGCCGCTTGGCGTACCGGGTGAGGACATCGGCGGCGCGCAGATGGTGATCGGGGCCCCAGATGCCGTTTTCGCTGGCCCGGTTCTGCGCGATGAAACCGACCAGACGCACATCGTCGTCGAAGTCCATCTCGACGGTGGCGCAGTAGAATGGCCCGGTCAACTCCTCGCTTTCGATGTTGCCGAGTTGCCGGATCGCCTCGGGCGCCGGCGTCCTGTTCTTGTTCTCCGCCGCAGCAACTACCTTTTCGATGTAGGAGTCGATGTCGAGAACGGCCAGGCGCTTCGTCCGCCGGGCGATCTGGGAACGGGTGAGCATTCCGGGCAGTTTCTCGTTGCGCCGCCGGGTCGGAAACAGCGAGAACTCCTGGGCCAGGCTTTCGGCGATGAGATAGAGACGGTCGCCCTCGATGAGCTGTTTTTCCACGCCTTACTTCCTGATCCGCGCAATCTGCATGATTTCAGAGCGGGCAGAACGCGTCAACGCTGCAAGGTCGGGCGTTTCGCGCCGGCCGAAGTGAGCCAACCACGGCGGCAAATCCGGCGAACGGGTCCATCCCCGACCTGTTCGCAAATGGACATGGCAAGGCTCGCAAGAGGCGTTACAGTGCCGGTTGCGCGGAGCACGAGCGCGCTCGAGGCGTGCTTGACAGCACGTTGAGCATGCGGCGGGATCACGGCGGGTGGGTTTGCTGCAATTGACGGCGGCAGCAGTTCAGTCGTAATCGGGTCGGGCCAGGGGCTGGTAAAATCGCGCGTGCGGCCACGCAACGCCGACGACATCGCATCGGGTGTTGTGAACGACCGTGCCGTCTTGCGGCAACCTGAATGCGAAACGGAGGAACACGCCTGTGACAAGCCTTGCCTGTGCCGTCATGACCGTCTCGGATACGCGAACGGCCGCGAACGACACCTCCGGCGACCTGCTGGTCGAATTGCTCGAGTCCGCCGGCCACAGGCTCGCCTGTCGCACGATCGAGAAAGACGATGTCTACCGGATTCGAGCCCGGGTTTCGGAGTGGATCGCCGACGCGCGGATCACCGTCATCCTGACCACCGGCGGCACCGGATTTACGGGGCGCGACAACACGCCCGAGGCACTGATTCCGCTGTTCGACAAAACCATCGAGGGGTTCGGCGAACTGTTCCGGCAGATTTCCTACGACGAGATCGGCTCATCCACCATCCAGTCCCGGGCAGTGGCGGGTCTCGCCAACGGCACCCTGATCTTTGCGCTGCCCGGCTCGGGCAACGCCGTGCGCACGGGCTGGGAGAAGATCATCGGCAAGCAGCTCGACATCGACAACCGTCCCTGCAATTTTGCCGAACTGATTCCCCGTTTCCTGGAAACCTGACAACGGCTTGCGGAACCGGCAGCGGCCGCGGCAGACCGAATCGTGTTCGAAACCGCTGGCAGATGTCGCAGCCGCTGCGCATCTGACCTACAATCCGCCCGCAATTGGGCGATGGTCGAAGTCGAGGTCGAGGTGGAGAAGAGTCGTGTCCCCGGCCAGCGCTCCTGATCGCCGATCGGGCGTGCAAATGAATCGACTGTCGAGACGATAGGGGAAACATGGTGTCTCGTCTTCCTGTAATCGTCGGCTTCGGCGGGATCAATCCGGCTGGCCGCATCTCCTTCAACCACGCGTATCGGCGGCTGGTCGCGGATGTGCTTCCCGAGGCGGACCGCGCCCGCACCTACCGCAGCCTCGCCACCCTCATGAATCTGCAGGAGGATCCCGACCGGGCCGAGACGCGCCGCTACATCGACGAACACACGCTGATCCGCCGCATCGAACTGTTCGACCCGGAAGCCTGCCGCTCGAACCGCGAGGCCTCACTGAGTGCGGGCTCGGCGCCGCTGGAGTTCGTGATTCGCAAGCGCCAGTTGCCGGGGGACATTCCCGAGAACTGGGAGGTGCGGGAACACGATGCCCGCTCGGTCAGCGTCCGGGTGAACGGCACCCTGCAGACCCTGTTGCCCGACCGGCGCGTATCCAGGGTCTCGAGCGCCGGCCAGGCTCCCACCGGATTCGACCCGGCCGCGCTCTATCCCGCCCGCAGCCACCCGCGGGGCCTGCAACTCACGTTGTTCGGCGCCTCGGATACCCTGCGGTCATCCGGCCTGTCGCTGGAATTGCTCAAGAGCAGGGTCGCGCCGGACCAGTTTGCCGCCTATTCCACCAGCGCCCTCTCGCAGATGGACCCGGAAGGATACGGCGGCATGCTGCAGAACACCATGCTCGGCAAGCGCGTCAATTCCAAGTGCGGCGCCCTCGGGCTGCCCGAGATGCCCGGCGACTTCATCAACGCCTATGTACTCGGCTCCGTGGGCGGGACCGGTGGGATTCTCGGCGCCTGCGCGACCTTCCTCTACAGCGTCAAGCAGGGCATCGACGACATCCGTTCCGGGGCGAAACGGGTCGTGGTTGCCGGCAACGCCGAAGCGCCGGTGCTTCCGGAAGTCATCGAGGCCTACCGCACCATGGGCGCCCTCTCGGAAGACGAAGCCATCATGGCGCTCGATGGCTCCGAAACCCCCGACCTGCGGCGCACGTGCCGTCCATTCTCCAGCAATGCAGGCTTCACGGCCGGCGAGGCCGCGATTTACGTGCTGCTGATGGACGACGAACTGGCCATGGAACTCGGCGCCGAAGTGCTCGGCTCCGCACCCGGCGTCTACATCAACGCCGACGGTTACAAGAAGTCGATACCCGGACCGGGCGTCGGCAACTACCTGACCGTCGCCAGGGCCATGGCGCTGGCGCGCAGCATTCTCGGCGAGCGGGGCCTGCTCCATGGAACCCACATGCAGGCCCACGGCACCGGCACGCCGCAGAATCGCGTGACCGAGTCGCACATCCTGAACGAACTGGCTCGCATCAACGGCATCGACAAGTGGCTGGTCAGCGCTGCCAAGGCCTATGTCGGACACACCATGTCGGCCGCGGGGGGCGATCAGCTCGCCTCGGCCATGGGCGCCTGGCAGCATGGCTGGATTCCCGGCATCACCAGCATCGATCACATCGCCGACGATGTCTTCGACAGCAACCTGCACCTGCCCATGCAGCATGTCGAGATCGACCCGGCTGCCATGCCGGGCGCTCTGATCAACTCCAAGGGGTTCGGCGGCAACAACGCCACCGGCTTGTTCCTGTCCCCCGACTTCAGTCGCAGGATGCTCGAAAAGCGTTGGGGCAAGGCAGCGTTTGCGGCGTACTGCAAGCGCAACGAGGCGGTGAGCGAAGCCCGGGCCGCCTACGATGACGCCATGCTCGAGCAGACGATGCCGTCGATCTACCGGTTCGGGGAAGGCGTGCTCGAGGGAGACGATCTGACCATCAACCGGAACAGTGTGCGCATCCCCGGCTTCGAACTGCCGGTCAGCCTGGACGTGGAAAACCCGTTCGAGGACATGCTCGAGAGCTGAACTCGGTCAGACGTAGTAAAGCCAGCGTTCGAAGGTCGGGTCGGCCCCTCGGACGATGTCCGCAAGGGCGCCCTTCAGCCGGGCCGTGACCGGGCCCGTGCCGCCGTCCGCCACCGGCCGGCGATCGATCTGCACGACCGGCCGGATGCCGGCGGAAGTCGATGTCAGAAAGACTTCGCGGGCGGCCTCGAGGTCGCTGACGGAAAGGTCCCGCGCCCGGCAGCCGAGGCCGAGAGCGCCCGCAAGCTCGATTACCGAGGCACGGGTGATGCCATGCAGAACCTTGCTGTCCGGGGGCGTCGACAGGCCCCCTGCATCCACCACGAACAGGTTCGATGTCGGCGCTTCGGCAATTGCCCCGCCCCCATCGAGCAGCACGATTTCGTCGAATCCGTCCCGGTGCGCCCGCCACTTGGCAAACATCGCCGAGGTGTAGTTGGCGGCCACCTTCGCCTGGGGCGGAATGATGTCGGGCCGGCGGTTGACGATACTGCGTTCCACCTTGAGCGAGACGGCATTCGGATTCGGCCCACCCGGCTCCTCTTCACCGAAGATGTCCGTGGCGATGTCGTAGGCGCAGATGAATACGCCCACCCTCGGGTTGCGGGGAACCAGATCCGCCTCGATGGATGGAATGAGGGCGCTGATCTTGAGCGATGTGGCTCCGGGGTTCCGGCGCACCGTCTCGGCACAGCCTTCGACGAGTTCCTGCGGGCTGCAGGCAATGGGCAACCCCATGATCGAACAGGTCTCGAACAGCCGGTCGATGTGGTCCTCGAGGCGAAAGACCGCGACTCCGCGCTGCGTCCGGTGGACGCTCATGAAATCGAAGGCCAGGGAGCCGCGTTGCAGGCTCTGGGCGAGGATGTGCACGGTTGCATCGTCCCAGGGGACGAACTCCCCGTCCCGCCAGACCGTTCGATCATTGCCGCTCATGAGCCGCGTCCGTTCCGCAAGACTGCCTGATCATCAGATTGACCGGCAGTTCGTCCGGCTGGACGTGCTCGCCGGCGATCAGGTCGATCAGTTGCTCCACCAGGCGTCGGCCGGCCAGTTCGGTGTCCTGGCGCACGGTGGTGAGCGCGGGGCGCATGTACTGGGCGATCGGCAGGTCGTCGTAGCCGACGACCGCGATGTTCTCGGGTACCGCCAGCCCATGGTCCTTCAGGGCGGCGATGGCGCCAACCGCGATGAGGTCGCTGGCGCAGACGATGGCATCGACTGTCTCGCCGGTTGAAAGCAGCGACCCCACCGCCTCGTAGCCCTCGATCTCGGACGAATTGGCGGGGATGTGCAGATCGTCCCCCGCGTCGATGCGACGGTCGGCCAGCGCTTCGAGGTAGCCCTGGTATCGATGCCTGAACTCCGGGTTGGCCGTGGACGTGCGCCCGATGAAGGCGAAATGGCGGTGGCCGAGGTCGATGAGGTGGCTGGTGAGTGCCCTGGCGCTTTCCTGATTGCTGCAGGTCACGTAGCTGGAGACGCCCGGCACCTGGTGTTCCAGGCCCCAGATCACGAACCTCGTGCCGCTTTCCGCCAGTTCGATCAGCTGGGCGTCGTAGCTGGCCCGGTCGCGGATGCCGAGCAGGATCAGCCCGTCGGCGCGGTGGGCATCCTGAAAGTCTTCCACCCAGTTCTCGCTGAGTTGCTGAAAGGTTACCAGCAGGTCGTAGCCGTGACTGGATGCCGTGCGGGCGGCGCTGCTCAGTATGGAGAGAAAGAACGGATTGATGTGAGATTCGACCTCATCCTCACAGAACAGCAGCGCCAGGGTTTTGGTGGTCTGCGCCCGCAGGCGGCTGGCATTGCGGTCGACGATGTAATGCATCTCCTTGGCGATGCGCTGGATGTGCCGGCGGGTCTCAGCGCTCACCTCGGGGCTGTTGCGCAGCGCGCGCGACACCGTGGATTGGGAGACGCCGGCGACAGCGGCAATGTCGAGGGAGGTGGTTTTGGCGGTCTTCATGCTGTCGGTAAACTGCGCTTCGTGCCGACCCTCGGGTGTTCGATTCGGTAACCCCGCAAATATACAGAAAGGCCCGGGCGTGTTGAATTTCGGCCGTTGCTTCGGTTCGGGTTCGAAACTCGTGTCGAAGATTGAGCCGCCCCCGAAGACAGTCTCCCCGCCGGCGCCGCGTCGAGGGGCACACATGAATACGAATGCGCGGCGTTGCCGCACGCGGTGTTGCTTACTTAGTATGCACGCGTAGGGAAGATCGCTCGCTCGCCGATTAAGGCCGGGAAACAACAGATGTCGAGCGTGGCTTCCCCGGCGCCGCGCAGCCACGCGGGCAACCGATGTGGAGTGCGGCGGCAAAGGCGGACTTGGAAGTATCTTCAGACAAGGGCGTTTGCGTATGCATGCAGCTGGTGTGAACTCTCGGTTTCGATTCTCCTGGCTTTTTGCCCTGCTGCTCATCGTGCTGGCAGGCTGCGGCGGCGGTGGCAGCACGGGGGGCAGCCAGGAACCCCTTCAGACCTGTGCGCCCGGCGAGGTCATTCTGGAGAACGGAGAGTGCGGCCCGCCGCCGGATATCGAGTGCGAACCGCCTGAAATCGCCGTGGACGGGCGCTGCGTGGTGCCCGACAAGCCCACTCCCAAGTACCAGCCCGGCCCCAACGAAGCGGTCATCTACTACAACCGTCGGGACAAGAACTTCGACGGTTGGGTGTTGCACCTGTGGAACAACGGCTGCGAGGCCGGCAGTTGGGACCCGGAGCGCATCACGCTGCAGGGCCCTGGCGGCGGCGTCGATTACAGCTACGAAGGCACCGGCACGAGCTGGCCGGGCGGGCCGGCTCCCAATTACCAACACTATCTCGATGGCGAGCCCGACCCGATTTACGGCGCTTATTGGGTGTTGCAGCTTCAGGATGCCGCAGTGTGCGGCAACTTCATCATTCACGACCTGCCCGGCGCCGTGCAGACCGAGGATCTGCGCATCAACTTCAGCGAGGACGCCAGCAATCCCTATCGCAACAGCTATTGGGTAGTGGTCGATTCGACCGTTGCCGAATCGGAACTGAGGGAGGCCAGGGTCGCTGCCGAACCCATCTGCATCAACGACCTGTGCGAGGAATTCGAGCAGCCGCCTCTGGCCATCGAAGACCAGGCGGCGCACTGGATCGATGCGGACACCATCCTTTGGAATCGCGACCTGACCGATGTCGAACTGTACGGTTCAGCCACCGGCTCGCTCGAGGTACTGGGCGAGGAAGATGCCGATGGCACCGTGCGGGGGGTGGTTAGCGGCGGTGAACTGGCGGCCACGCTCACGCCGACCGAGCTTTCCGATGCCCAGCGGGCACGGGTTCCGCAACTGGCGGGCTTTTCTGCCTATGCAACCGGCCTCGACGCGGCACAGGTCAAGGAATTGCTCAGGGGGCAGCTATGGATCACGGGAAGCGCCGCCGATGGGAAGCAGTTCGGTACCCAGCTGCAGATCGATCGGGCCATCGACAGCCTCTATGCCGGCAGCGCCAACGACGCGGACGAAGCCACGTTGGGGCCGGTATACAGCGGCGGCTCCATCACCGCGTCGGTCTGGGCGCCGACAGCGCAGGAGGTGGCGCTGCGCCTCTACGACGAGCGTGCGGACGGGCAGCTGGTGTTTGCCGGCGACACGCCCATGCAGCGCGATGACGATACCGGCATCTGGAGCCTTTCCGGCTCGGAAGCGGATTGGGACCGGCAGTACTACCGATTCGTGGTAACCGCCTACCACCCCGCCGAGGGCAGGGTCCTGGTTCGAGAAGCGCGGGACCCCTACTCCGTCAGCGCCTACACGAACTCGCTGGCATCGCAGTTCGTCAACATCGACGACGACGACCTCGAGCCCCCGGGATGGGACGCCCACGCCCCGCCGCCCGCCGGCGCACCGGAAGAGGCGGTGATCTACGAGGGCCACATCCGGGACTTCAGCGCGCGGGATGCGAGCACGGATGCCGCGCACCGAGGCAAGTACCTTGCCTTCACGGCCGCCGAATCGGCCCCGGTGCGCCATCTGCGAGACCTCGCGGAGTCGGGCGTCACCCACTTCCACGTGCTGCCCGCCTTCGACATCCGCTCGATCAACGAGGACCCGGCTCGCCAGGTCAACCTCGACAACGCGATTCACGAACTCTGCGCCATCGACGATTCGAGCGAGGAGCTTTGCCCGGGCGATGTGTTCGATCGCACCGAGATTCTCGAACGGCTCATGAGCCTGGACCCCACCACCGACGAAGCCAGAAAGGTGGTCGACGCCTTGAAGGACATCGACGGCTTCAATTGGGGCTACGACCCGGTGCTCTTCAACGTGCCCGAGGGCAGCTACGCCTCCGACCCCCAAGGTCCGGCGCGGATTCTGGAAATGCGGGCCATGTTCCAGGCCCTGCACGAAATGGGCCTGCGCGTGGTCATGGACGTGGTGTACAACCACACGGCCGCCGAGGGTTCGGACGACGACCTGTCGGTGTTCGACCGCATCGTGCCCGGCTACTACTACCGCCGCCATCCGATCACCGGCGCCATCGAGCGTGCCAGCTGCTGCAGCGACACGGCCGCGGAAAAGGCCATGATGGCGAAGTTCATCAAGGACTCGACGGTCTTCTGGGCCACGAACTACAAGGTCGGCGGCTTTCGATTCGATTGGATGAGCCTGCACCCGGTTGGGCTGATGCGGGAAATCCTGGCGGCCGTTCAGGAGGTGGACCCCGACACCTACATCTATGGCGAAGGCTGGGGGCCGGGCTCCGGCACTGCGCCGGACAGCTTCGAGGGCGCCGTGCAGGCCAACATGGCCGGCACGGGAATCGGCACCTTCAATGACCGCATGCGAGACCCGATACGCAACCTGCATCTCTCATCCGCCGGCGACCTGTCACGAATTCGCGCCGGCCTGGCAGGCAACCTGTCCGAGTACCCGTTGGTGCTCGATTCCGGCGTCACGGTTCAAGCAGCCAGCCAGGGCGGTTACACCGCCGATCCCCAGGAGAGCGTCAACTACGCTTCGGTGCACGACGGCCTGACCTTGTGGGACCACATCAATCAGGGCGGCGTCCTGCCCGAGGGCGCGGCCACTCCGACGGATAGACGCGTGCGCATGGCCGTGCAGGCGCAATCCCTCGTGCTGCTCGGTCAGGGCGTGCCCTTCGTGCACATGGGCGGCGACCTGCTGCGTTCCAAGTCGCTGACGCACAACAGCTACAACTCCGGCGACTGGTTCAACCATGTCGATTTCACCAAAGAAGACAACAACTGGAACGTCGGCCTGCCGCTCGAAGGTTTGTCCGACGAGGTGGTCCGGGAGGCGATCGCGGACGGCAACGCCAAGCCGACGGCCGAGCAGATCGGCTTCGCGTCGACCCTGTTCAACGAATTCCTGCGCATCTCCGCAGGCAGCCCGCTGTTCAGTCTGCAAGACGCAGTCGATGTGGTCGATCGGGTCGGGTTCCACAACCTCGGCAAGGCGGCGGTTCCAAACCTGATCGTGATGAGCATCGACGACGGGGTGGGCGAAGTGACCAACTCCGGTGGCGTGCCGCGGGCTGACCTCGACCCCGACGCCGATGCCGTCGTGGTGGTTTTCAACGGTTCCACCGAAGCGCAGTCGATCAGCGTCCGCACGGCCACGGGTTTTGCGCTGCACGCCACCCAGCAGGCGTCTGCCGATGCGGCGGTGCAGGGCGCACGCTTTATCGAATCCGAAGGGGGCGGCACGTTCAGCGTACCCGGGCTGACCACGGCCGTCTTCGCAAAAGCGCAGGGCGCCGCCCAGGGCGAAGGCCTGTCGGCGTTCGCCACCGCCGGCTTCGAGCCACCCGTGCCCTATGGCGACACCGAGATTTTCCTGCGCGGCCAGTTCAACGGCTGGAGCACCGACGCCATGAACTACATTGGCGGCGGCGTTTACGAAGGCTTCCTAGAGCTCGAGGCGGGCACGTACGCCTTCAAGATCGCATCCGAAGACTGGAGCACCGTGGACATCGCCGCGCCCGCAGGGCAATCGGAGGTCGTCCTCGGCGAATCCCTGACGCTGTCGGCGGCGGGCGGGCTGCCCAACCTCGAGATCACGATCGCGGAGGCCGGGGAGTACCGATTTGCACTCGATGCGCTCGACAGCGGCGCGCCCGTCCTCAGGGTTGCCAATGCTGCCGCCTTCCCGGTTCAGGCTTATGTGCGCGGCGCCTTCAACGGCTGGGGGACCGGCAACCCCCTCTCCTACGTTGGCCGGGGCCTGTATCAGGCAAGCATCGCGACCGATCCCGGCACCCACGGCTTCAAGGTGGCATCGGAAGACTGGAGCACGGTGGATTTGAGCGTGGCCAGCGAATCGGGGGCCGATGTCCCGGTGGAACTCAACACCGCAACGGCCTTGAGCGGGCCGCGCAATCCGAACATGCTGCTGGAAGCGCCCGATGGCGGCGACTTTCTGTTCACGCTCAATGCAGGCGGTTTCAGCGCCACGGAAGACTCCCAAGGTGGCGTGACGCTCTGGGTGGCTCCTGAGGAGCCCTTTGCGGGTGTGCCCATCTACTTGCGCGGCGGATTCAACGGCTGGGGCACCGACAACGAAATGGCCTTTACCGGCGCAGCGGGCTACCGGGCCGACATCGAGCTCGAAGCCGGCGAGTACGCCTTCAAGGTGGCCAGTGAGGACTGGGCCACCGTCAACATCGGCGCCGGGGACGCGTCGGCGCTCGGGATTGGCACGCCGCTCCCGGTCGTTGACGGCCCGGGCACGCCGAACCTCTCAACGACCATCGCGGAGGCGGGCTCCTACACCTTCACCCTCGACTCGAGCCGTTCCGGGCCGGAACTGCTGTTGCGCAAGACCTCGGACGTACCCGCGGAACCGGGATCGGGTGGCGGCGCCGAAGAGCCGCCTCCGGAGCCGTCGCTGACCGCGCCCATCGACTTCGACGCGGTGGATGCGGCCCCTGCCCTCGCGGACGATACTGGCGTGGCGTCGCTGCTGGTCGCCGACCCCCTCGGCGGCCCCGGCATGGCGGTGAGCACCACCAAGAACGTTGGCGCCGCTGCGGATGCCGGCACTTCACTGGATCTGGGCGGTCCCATTGCCTTCAGCGACGAACTGAACTTCCTGGCGCTGGACGTATACCGGGAAACGGGGGGCGAGTTCAGCGTGACCATCACGCTGGTCAACTCCGCTGACCAGACCCAAACCATGTCGGCCACGGCTACCTACTCCGGGGCCGGCGCATGGCAGACGCTGCACTTCGACTTCTCGATGTTCGAGCAGGACGGCAGCTACGACACCCTGATCGTGTCCTTCGCGTCCGGCGAAGAGGGGGATGGCAGCACCTACTATTGGGACACCATCGCCCTGGTCGCCGCACCGCCCGGCGCCACGCCGCCCTATGGCAGCACGACCGTCCACATTCGGGGCGGGTTCAACGGCTGGGGCACCGACTGGCCGATGACGTATCTGGACAATGGCATCTACCAGTTCGATGTTGCGCTGGAGGCGGGCGATTACGAATTCAAGGCCGCCTCCGAGGATTGGTCCACGGTCAATCTCGGTGCGGAGCATGCGTCCCGGGCGAGCCTGGACGTGCCGAGCTACGTGGTTCAGGAGGGCGGCAATCTCATGCTCGGCATTTCGGCTGCGGGCGACTACCGCTTTGCGCTCGACGCCAACAATACCGACCGGCCGGCGCTGACCGTCGTCGATCTCGGCGCGGCGCCCTATGGCCATGGCGATGGGGCCGAGGTTTTCGTTCGAGGCGGGTTCAACGACTGGGGCACCTCGAATCGGTTCCGGTACCGGGGTTCGGGCAACTACGAGGCCATTGTCGAGGTCGATGCCGGCGAGCACGAGTTCAAGGTTGCCTCTGAAGACTGGGCAACGGTCAATCTCGGCGCCGCGAGCGAGGATGCCAGGACGGTGGCCCGGGGCGAGGAGTACGCCGGCTTCCTGTCCGGTTCCAACACCAATCTGGTCGTCGCCTTCGACGAGCCGGGCATCTATCTGTTCACTCTGGATGCATCGGAAGACAGCAGCGCGCCGAAGCTCTGGCTGGCGCCGTTGCGTCCCTTTGGCGGCACCGAGGTATTTCTGCGCGGCGCCATGAACGAGTGGGGCACCGCGAATGCACTCTTGTACTCCGGCAGCGCCTCTTACCGTGTCGACCTCGAACTCGAAGCCGGTTCCTACGAATTCAAGGTGGCCTCGGAAGACTGGGCTACGGTGAATCTCGGTGCTGCCGATGCCGCCATGACCGAGGTCACCGTGGGCGCCGCCTACGGAGGATTGACCCAGGGTAGCAACGACAACCTCACCCTGACCGTTGCCGAGAACGGCGTGTACCGCGTCTCCATCGATGGCGCCAAATCCATTCCACCGAGTTTGCGGGTGGACAAGGTCGCAGACGCTTCCGAGTGACCAAGAACAAGTAGCGAGGATTGGGAACATGCGATACCCACACAGAGGCATCTTTGCAGCCTGCCTTGTGGCGGCGGTCGGCGCGGCGCCCCCCGCCGGCGTTCAGGCCCAGGAGGCGTCGGAGGAAGGAGGCCAGCCGGCCGCTGCAGCCGAAGAGTACGTCGTCGAGGAAGTGGTCGTCACCGGCTATCGGACTTCCCTGTTGAGTTCAATCCGCAGCAAGCGCAATGCGGACTCCATCGTGGAGGTGATCACGGCGGAAGACATCGGCGGCCTGCCCGACTTCTCCATCGCCGACAGTCTCTCCCGGGTTCCCGGCCTCACGGCCACCCGGTCCGGCGGCCAGGCATCCGACATCCAGATTCGCGGGCTGGGCGACGAGTTCGTGTTCGCCACCATGAAGGGCAGGGAGCAGGTGTCTCCGAATCTGCGACGCACCATAGAATTCAACCAGTATCCGTCCGAACTGATCAATCGCGTTACCATTCACAAGACGCCGAAGGCCTCGCTCATCGAAGGCGGCGTTGCGGGCAGCATCGATCTCGACATCGTCAATCCGCTGGACATGCGCGAGAAGCGCAAGGTGCATGCCAACTACCGCCATACCTACAACGATCGCGCCAAGGACGTGCACGGCAGCGACGAGGACGGTTATCGGGTCTCCGCCTCATACCAGGAAGCCTTCCTGGAGGGAACGCTGGGCCTGTCGCTGGGCTATTCGAGACTCTCGCAGCCCAATGCCACCGTGCAGTATCACGGCGACACGCCGCAGCAGGCGCGCAACATCTATCCCGCGGTCGACGAGCCGGTGTACGTACCCCAGACCATTCAGTTCTTTCAGATCGGCGGCCTGGAGGAGCGCGATGCCTATCTCGGCTCGCTGCAGTTCGAACCCAACGACCAGCTCAGCATTCAGGCGGACTACTTCCGCACCGAGTTCCAGACCGACACCTCGCGGGACGGCATATCCATGCAGGGCGCCCACACCTACGCGATTGCCAATCCGGTGCTCGAAGCCGGCAACTATGCCACGGCGGCACAATTCTACGATTCGAGCAACATCTACATCGTGGCGGGCGACACCAGCGACGACGACAAGGTCGAATCCGCCGGCATCAATTTCGAATGGAATGCAGCGCGCTGGGTGGCGTCGATCGACCTGTCCCGCTCCTCGTCTTCCGGATACGAGGCGGATGGCTTTCACTACGCCAATCTGTACCGCGCCTGCACGGATGCAGACCCCATCTGTGGCCGCACCGGTTACACGCGGCAAAACGGCCAGATCAATTGGCAAAGCGACGGTCTCGACATTCCCAATGTCGCGTTTGCCGACCGCTTCGACGACTATTCGACGCTGCGCCTGACGCAATACGGCAAGTATCCACGCATCAGCGACGACGAGGTTTCGGCCGTCAAGTTCGATTTCAGCCATGAACTGGAACTCGGCCCCATATCGGCATTGTCGTTCGGCGCCCGCTACTCGACCCGCGATTACGAGTACTCGCGGCAAGTGTTCCAGTACGGCCCCGGGTCGGGCTACGTTCACGATGTCGATCTGCCGATTACCGAGCAGACCGGCGATGTGGTTTGCTGGGGGAAAGAGTTCGCCCACGTCCCCTGCTTCATATCGTTCGATGCCGAGGCGATCCTCGCACAGGCCGTCACTCAGAACCTCGTGCGCGCCTGCGACCCCCAAGCGGTGTACAACTGCGATGAGTCGGAGCTCGGCCCCGATGGCCAGCCGTTGCCGAGATCGACGGAAGCCATCGCGCGGTGGGGGCTGCGGTCCGGGGACGGCACCTACCGAAGCGAGTGGTCGGTGCGCCAGCGCGGGGACGTCGGCGAGGATGTGTGGGCCTATTACTTCGAAGCGGATTTCGACACCACCCTCTTCTCCCGCGAACTGACGGGCAACGCGGGGGTTCGCATCGTCGAAAGCGACCAGCATTCGGTGGGCATCTACGACGTGTTCGGCAACCCGCAGTTGAATCCCGTGGAAATCTGTGACGGCGACGGCGTATGCCGCGACAATTTCGCCTTCGTGGAACTGGGGGACAAGTACACGGATGTACTGCCGTCGCTCAACCTCAACTTCAGGATCACGCCGAACGACTACCTGCGCCTTGGCGCCGCAGTCGTGATTTCGCGGCCACCCATCGACAGGTTGTCCAGCGACCAACCGGTGGACGGCGGGGGCGGCAACAGCATCGACGACTCCACGGCGGCGGATGGGTTTGTCACCTTCAACTACAGCAACACCAATTCGCCCTTCCTGCGGCCGTTCGAAGCCGTGCAATTCGATCTTTCCTACGAGCGCTATTTTGGCGAACAAGGGTTGATCGCCGTTGCCGCCTACTACAAGGATGTGAAATCCTTCATTCAGACGCTCACCGTCCCGCAGTTCGATTTCCGGGCCAACGGCTTCCTGCTGCCGGACACCTACGAGGCGGTGGTCGCCGACCAGGAAACCGGCGAGGCGGTGATCGTTCCCGTCGAGGTGCGGGATGGCGACTACACCTTTGCCATCAACAACAAGGACGGCGGCTACATTGCCGGCCTGGAACTCTCCTGGACGCAAACCATGGACGGCATCTTGCCCTATCCCTGGAACGGCCTCGGGTTCTACGCCAGCCTCGCGTTCGTCGACAGCGAAATCTCGATCGACAACCCCTTCTCCGATGCGCCGAGCCCCAGTGTGCCCTATCCCGGAATCTCGGACAGGTCGGGCAACTTCACGGTGTTCTACGAACTGGGCAATTTCGAAGCGCGGATGTCATGGACCCATCAGGACGACAAGGTCAGCTCGTTCGGCGTCGCCTTCGCGAAGGACACGGTCTTCTACGCCGAAACCAAGGTGGACGCGCAACTATCCTACGCATTCGAAAACGGTCTCGAGGTGGTCCTGCAAGCGTACAACCTGACCGACACCCCCAGCCGCAGCTATTGGGGCGAACGCTATCTGCCGGGCTACCTGCAGAACTTCGGCCGAGAGTTCTACCTGGGCGTGAGCTACTCGCTGTAGCCCGCATCCGTCACCAGCTTTCGTCACCAGGGCGTCGACGCTTCGTCGCTGAAGCAAACCGCGCCGTCCTGCGCGGCCGCGCGGACCGGAAACCGATGCAGGCACACTCGACAGACTATCAAATCGGCCGGAGGGAGCCTTCAGCCGGGGAGCGCGAGGGGGTACCCCTCGCAAATAAAGAGCCTTCAGCCGGGGAGCGCCTTGCTCAAGGCGCCAGTTCCTGGATGCGCCGCCAGAGCGCCAGTTTGTTCCGAGGTTCAGCGAGGGATGCGAGGTCTGGCACCGCGACGAACTCGAAGGGCGCATCGCGGAGCCGGGCGGCAACGGATTCAGAGGCCAGTAACAGCCGCGCTGCGTGATCCTCGGCCTGTTTTTCGACGAAAGCTGTCACTGCCGGGGCGGATGCCCCCGATGCGCCGGGCTGCGGCCAGGCGAATTGTGCCTGTTCGACGGGCGCGGACCAATCCCGCCGCACGGCTCGCACCACATCCCTGGCGAGCCTTGCCTCGCCGCTCCGCTGCAGGGCATCGACCAGCAGCAGCACACCGGGCGCACCCAGGGCGACGATGGAAAACGGTGCTTCGCCGGGCGCTTCGGATGCAAGCGGTTCCGGCTCCGGCGCCTGTTCCGGTTCGACCGTCCGCCGGGGTGCCCGGGATGACGCGCTTCGCCCGACGGCCACCGATACGGGGGGGATCGAACCAGGACCGTCCGCGTCGGCCGACACTGCATCCGGTTCCACGACATCCGTAACGGTTGCCTCGGCGGGGTCGCCGGATTCGACGACGCCCGGTATTGGCGCCCGGCCCCGTGCATACCAGACCTCGATGCCCATGGCATGCAGTAGTCGTTCGCGAACGTCGCCGCGGTTTCGGTCGTTCCTGGCCCGCATATCTCACCAACTTCCTGCTGCGGACGCCGATGCACTCACCCCGCGCGGCCGTGTTTTCCGTTTGCGAGGAGTAGCCTCTCGCGCTCCCCAGCAGAGGGCTCCATCCAGCCGGTTTGACATACTTTCGCGAATGCCTGCACCGGCTTCCGGTGCGCGCGGCCGCGCAGGACGGCGCGTTTTGCTTCGGCGACGAGACGTCGACGCCCCTGCAACGAAAGCTGGTGACGTTTTCTCGCTAGAACGCATGATTCACGGGCTCGTTTCCCGACAACGGGCTCCCGGGCGCAGGCATCGGTGCATCGGGATATTTGCTAGCATTCCACAGTTGCGCCAGCCGCGCCACGAAAACGACGGAATCGACAATGAAGTACCTGACCGACGACCTGCGCATCACCGCCATGGAGGAAGTGACGGCCCCGGCCGACCTGATCGCGGAGTTGCCGCTTTCGCCCAGTGCCTCGGAACTGATTTTCAACTCCAGGCGCCAGATCGGCGATATCGTGCACGGCCGCGACCAGCGCCTGCTCGTGATCGTCGGGCCCTGTTCCATCCACGACCCGGAAGCAGCCCTGGAGTACGCCACGCGACTCAGCGAAGCGGTGGAACACCATCGTGAGCGGTTGCTTGTCGTCATGCGCGTCTACTTCGAGAAACCGCGCACCACCGTCGGGTGGAAGGGGCTCATCAACGATCCGAACCTGAACAACTCCTTCGACATCAACCAGGGATTGCGAACGGCGCGGAAGTTGCTGCGCGATATCGTCGAACTGGGTGTCGGCACCGGCACCGAATACCTGGACCCCATAACCCCGCAGTACCTGGGCGACCTGGTGAGCTGGGGCGCCATCGGGGCACGCACCACTGAAAGCCAGATTCACCGGCAGCTCGCCTCCGGCCTGTCGTGCCCTATCGGCTTCAAGAACAGTACCGACGGCTCCATTCAGGTTGCAGTGGACGCCATCGGTTCGGCGAAACACGCCCACATCTTCCTGTCGGTGACCAAGCAGGGTCATTCGGCCATCTTTCAGACGGCCGGCAACGAAGACTGCCACGTCATCCTGCGCGGCGGTGGCGGAAAACCGAATTACGACAACCCCTCGGTGCACTACGCCAGCCGCCTGCTCGAACAGGCCGGCGCCTGTGCGCGCGTCATGGTGGACATGAGCCACGCCAACAGCCAGAAGGACCACCGCCGACAACTCTCGGTCTGTGAGGACATCTGCGCACAACTTGCGGACAACGAGCCCCGCATCCTGGGCGTGATGATCGAGAGCAACCTGGTGGAAGGCAACCAGAAGATCGCCGCCCCCGAAACCATGACCTATGGCCAGAGCGTCACCGATGCCTGCATCGGCTGGGAGGACTCGGTGGCCTGCCTCGAAAAACTCGCGGAGGCCAACGCCGCGCGGCTCGCCTGACGTAACCGCAACCTCCAAGGAGACGATTTCGTCGCGGGTTGGCACGCATATATCACAGCAACGTCCTGCTGCGGGCGCCGATGCACTCGCCCTTCGCCTCGCCGCCCTCGCGACGCAAGTTGGTGGCGGATGCGGGCTATCCGTTGGCGGCAAAGGCGCCGTCGGTTCTTGCCGCCATGATGAAATCGTTCATGTGCAGTCCACCGATGGAGTGGGTCCACCAGCAAACCTCGACGCGGCCCCATTCGAGCACCAGCTTCGGGTGGTGGTTCTCCGCCTCGGCCAGTTCCCCAACCCGATCGACGAACCGCAGTGCGGCGGCGAAGTCGGCAAAGCGGAACTCCGCCTCCAGCCGGTCCACGCCGTCGACCCGCTCCACGGACCAGTTCGGCAGGGTCGCCACCAGTTCCGCGCAATCCGAATCGCCCACCCGTGGCGACTCCGGCCCGCACACCTCACATTGCCGCTTTGCAAGTTCCAGACTCATGGTTGTGCTTCCTTTCATGGAACAAATTTCTCAAGTGATTGATTTTATTGAATTCGTTAGCGTGGCAAACATGGCCTTCGATCCGGCGCCGAGAACCGGTATACGGTACGTGCATCCGGCGCACCAGGCGGCGGGGCTTACCGCTACGATAGGCGCAAGCACGAGCCTAAACAGCGCCGCATACACGCACCGCACACCGGTTCTCTCCCAGCGGTTGTCCGGCGTTCCTTGCGCGTCCTCGTCCCGGCGTGCCGGGTTCGGAACTTGCGTGCGCCGGACGATCAACTCTCTGATTTTAACTCCGTTCGGGGAGGCTGGCTTGATTCCGGCGATGCAAGTAAGCTGCAACGACAAGTTCGAGCGACGTCGTGTTCGGCCTGACGCAGGATCAGCCCGTTCTGCAGTCTTGTCCCTAAACCAATCTGGAATACGCCCATGTACGACTATCTGATCAGGAACGCCACCATTGTCGACGGCACCGGCGCGCCGGCGAAAAACGGCGACATTGCCATCGCCGACGGCAGGTTCGTTGCCGTCGGCGACGTGGATGGCCGCGCCCGTGAGACGATCGATGCCGACGGAGCGCACGCGACGCCGGGATGGATCGATGTCCACACCCACTACGACGGCCAGGTAAGCTGGGACGACCGGCTCGACCCATCCTTCGACCACGGGGTGACCTCGGTGGTGATGGGCAACTGCGGCGTGGGCTTCGCTCCCTGCCCGCCGGGCGGCGAACAGCGTCTGATCGAACTCATGGAAGGCGTCGAGGACATTCCCGGCACCGCGCTCCACGAAGGCATCGAGTGGGGACGTTGGAATTCCTTTCCCGAGTACATCGACTACCTGGAAACCCGAGCCTTCACAATGGACATCGGCACGCAGATTCCGCATTCGGCCGTGCGCAACTATGTCATGGGCGAACGCGCACTCACCCACGAGGATGCCTCCGAAGACGACCTGCAGGCGATCTGCGGCATCGTAGCAGAAGGCCTGCGCGCCGGGGCCCTGGGCTTCTCGACATCCCGAACCATCGGTCACCGCTCCGTTTCCGGCGAGCCCATTCCCGGAACCTTTGCAGAGAAAGACGAACTCCTGGCCATCGGCCGCACCCTGAAGGCAGCCGGCCGAGGCGTCTTCCAGGCCGTGCCCGCCGGCGTGGTGGGCGACCTGGCCGGCCCCGAAAAGTGGACCACCGAACAGGAAGTGGAACTGTTTGCGGAAGTGGCCCGGGAGAGCGGCCGCACCTGCACCTTTACCCTGGTGCAGAACGGCAATCGCCCGGATCAGTGGCGCAACTGCCTGGACATCGTGGAACGGGCCAACGCGTCCGGCCTGACACTTCGGCCCCAGGTGCCCGGGCGCCCCATCGGGCTGGTCAGCAGCCTCCGCTCCTACCACATGTTTCAGCGGCGGGAGACCTACCTGAGGCTCTCGCACCTGCCCTTCGCCGAGCGCCTCGAACAACTGCGCAAGCCGGAAATCAGGGCGGCGATCCTGGGTGACCGCGACATCCCGCCGGACCAGCCCGGCGCCATGGCCAACATCTACGGGCTGCTGGCCATGGCGGCGCCGACGATGTTTCCCATCGGCATGCCCATCGACTACGAACCCGACCCGTCGCGCAACATGGGTGCGCTGGCCGCCGAAGCGGGCCAGGACATCGCTGCCTACATGTACGACTACCTCACTGCCGGCAACGGCGATGCGTTCGCCATCGTCCTCGGCGGCCACTACGGGCCCGGAGTTTTCGACGTGCTGGAAGAGATGCTCCGACACCCGCATACGACGATCGGGCTTTCCGATGCAGGCGCCCATGTAAACCTGATCTTCGACGGTGTGATGCCGACCTATCAGCTCACCCACTGGGCGCGACCGCGCCGCGGCAACCCGCCACGGCTGCCGGTGGAACTGATCGTGCACAAGCAGACGCAGCGCAACGCCGAGCTATTCGGCCTCGACGACCGGGGCAGCATCGAAGCCGGCAAGCGAGCCGACCTGAACCTGTTCGATCTCGACGCGCTGGAACTCGGCCGTCTGGAAGTGCACGAAGATCTGCCTGCCGGAGGCAGCCGCATCCTGCAAACGGCACGCGGCTATCGGAACACCTTCGTGGCCGGCGTCAAGACCAGGGAAAACGATTGCGACACCGGAGCACGGCCCGGGCGCGTCATTCGCGGCAACCGCCTGAGCCACTGACCGGCACGCTCGGCGCGAGCAAGCCAAGCGGAGCCGCTGACGAAGTAACGACCGCCCTCGTCAGTGGCAGCAAAGGCACGAGGTGTGCTCACTCCGCCGGTGCTCAACGTGCGTAGAGTGCACCTCAATCGCACGACAGTCCGCGCCACGCTGGGTTTTCACCGCCCTTGCCGACCTCGCTCGGTTCCGTCGCGAACGGGTGCCGCTCACTCAGCGCGGTGCCCCCGCCGCAGGCGTTTCGTCCGGGCGGCGTGCAGCCGGTCGGCGTACAGGAGCACCAGCCACGACCCGTGGAACAGCACTTCGCCATATCCTGCCCTGGTCAGCCACCAGAAGTGCAGCAGGCCCAGGGCGGCGGCGATGTAGACGAGCCGGTGCAATCGCTGCCAGCGCTTGCGCAATCGCCGCCGCCAGCCGTCGGTCGACGTCAGAGCCAGGGCGAGCAGAATCAGGAAGGCGCCGAACCCAACCGTGATATAGGGCCGTTCGACCAGTTCCTCTGCAATCAACCTGACGTCGAACTCCGTGAAGAACCACAGGTAGAACAGCAAGTGCAGGGCAATGTACGTGAAGGCAAAAAGCCCCGCCATGCGCCGCACCCGCAGTAGCGGCGCATAGCCCAGGCGCCGCCGGATCGTGGATACGCTGAGTGCGAGCAGCAGCGCCCGCAGCCCCCACTCGCCGAGGTGCAGCAGCACCGCCTCGCCGGGGTCGGCGCCCAGCATGGAGCCGGGGTTGCGAACCTCCCCGGCGATGGCAACGGCGAGCCACGCCAGCGGCAGGCCGAGCACCGCAAAGGTGAGGGTCTTCAGGACGCGAACGCTCACATTCGTTCCCGGTCAGGCAATTCGCGGTACCGTCAGAAATGGCGCCTGAGGTTCATTCCCGCATAGAGACCGGCGACCTCTTCGGCGTAGCCGTTGAATGGGAGTGTCGGCCGGCGGTTGGGCTTCAGAAAACTGCTCGGCAGTCGCCGTTCGGTGGCCTGGCTCCAGCGCGGGTGATCGACATCCGGGTTGACGTTGGCGTAGAAACCGTACTCGTTGGGGGCGGTCAGATTCCACGTCGTCTTCGGTTCGCGCGTGGCGAAACGGATTCTGACGATGGACTTGACGGACTTGAACCCGTATTTCCAGGGGACGATAAGCCGCCAGGGCGCGCCGTTCTGATTGGGTAGCGGCTTTCCGTACACGCCCGTCACCATGAGTGTCAGCGGGTGGTATGCCTCGTCCATGCGCAGACCTTCCACGTACGGCCAGTCGATGCTGCTGAAGAGCGACCGCTGGCCACGCATTTCGCTCGGCCGGTGCAGCGTCGTGAACTCGACGTACTTTGCATTGCCCGTGGGTTCGAACTGCTCCAGGACGGTTCGCAAGGGAATGCCCCGCCAGGGAACGATCATCGACCAGGCTTCGACACAGCGAAAACGGTACACCCGGTCTTCCTCGGCCAGGCCGCGAACCAGATCCTCGAGTGCGAACTTGCCGGTTTTCTTCGCTTCACCAGCCACTTCCACCGTCCACGGATCGATAGTCATTTCATGGGCGTACTTGGCGGGGTCCTCCTTGTCCTGGCCGAATTCGTAGAAGTTGTTGTAGCCGGTCACGATCCATTCCGGCGTTAGCGGCTCGTCTTCCGAGGGAAGGCCAGTCGCCGGGAGGTTTGCGCGCACTTCGGGCACGCCGGCCATGACGCTCGCCCCCATGGCAAGCCCAAGATCGCGCACGAAGCGCCGACGGGAACGATAGACCGACTCGGGCGTGATCTCCGAGCTTCCAATGCGGTCTGCACTGCTGGAACCTAACAGCATACTGGTGGCTTCCTCGCCCGACCCATTCACGATTCAACAACTACGGGTGGCAAGAGTAGCAGAGCTATCGACGGCCCCGATAGTTTCTTCTTGCAGGGGGCGGCGATACCGCTCAGCGTTGCCGGCGGTTCCGGTCCCGCCGGCGTTGCCACAGGAACTGAGCGGGGGCCGACAGTGCGTACAGACAGAAGAGCGCCAGCAGGATGCTCGGCGGGTCCGCCAGCAGCACGGCGAATGCCAGCACCACCAGCACCATGGTCACGAACGGCACCCTGCCCTTGAGACCGAGTCGTTTCGGCGAAAAGTAATTGAGGTTCGACACCATCAAGAGGGCAATGGCCGTGGTGATGAGGCCAAGCATCGATGAGGCGAACAGGGTGCGTTCTCCGACCGCATAGGCTTCCCATACCCAGACCGTACAGGCGATAACTGCCGCCGCGGCCGGCGACGGCAGACCCTTGAAACCCGCCAGGTCGCCGCTGGTGTTGAAGCGGGCGAGCCGCAGGGCCGTGCAGGCGATGTAGGTGAAGGTAACGACCCAGCCAATCTGCCCCAGGTTGGCAAGACCCCAGTGAAACGCCACCAGCGCCGGCGCGACACCGAAGGCCACCATGTCGGAGAGGCTGTCGTACTGGGCGCCGAAGTTGCTCTGGGTACGGGTCATGCGAGCGACGCGTCCGTCGGCGGTATCGAGCACGATCGCCGCCAATATGGCCAGTGCCGCCGCCCCGAAGCGGCCGCTCATGCCGGCGATGGTGGCGTAGAATCCGGCGAACAGCGCGCCGGTGGTGATGACGTTGGGCAGCAGGTAGATACCGTGGCGGCGCGCGGCGGCGGCGGCGCGCAGCCTGGCGGTCGCCGATGCCCGGGAGGACGCACTTTCCGCTTCATTGCCGGCCGGGGAGCCACTGCCCGCAGCACCTTGCCTCGGCCCTTCGCTTGCACGAAAGCTCTTGTCCACCGAGCGCAGCCTGGGCTTGTTCGGTTCAGCCATGCGCCAATCCTGTTGTTCGCAGGCCGGGATGTCAATCCGGTCGAACTTGCACCCGGCCCGCATCCATCTCCGACTGTCGTCCCGAGGGCATCGACGTTTCGTCGCTATCGCTTGCGCGAGTCCATCGGCGCCCGCAGCAGGAAGTTGGTGCGATATGCGGTTCAGTTTCTCGAGCGGTCAACCAGCCGGTTCTCCTGAATCCAGGGCATCATGGCGCGCAGCTTTTCCCCCACGGTCTCGAGGGGGTGGGCCGCCGTCAACCGGCGCCGGGCCTTGATGCCCGGCGCACCCGCCTGGTTCTCGCCAACGAATTCCCGTGCGAAGGCGCCGTTCTGGATTTCCTCGAGCATGCGCTTCATCTCAGCCTTGGTCTCGTCCGTGACGATGCGCGACCCGCGGGTCAGGCCACCGTACTCCGCCGTATTGGAAACCGAGTACCACATGTTGGCGATACCGCCTTCGTAGTAAAGGTCGACGATGAGCTTCAGTTCGTGCAGGCATTCGAAATAGGCCATCTCGGGCGCATAGCCGGCCTCGACCAGCGTCTCGAATGCCGCCTGCACCAGAGCGGCGCTGCCGCCGCACAGCACCGCCTGCTCGCCGAAGAGGTCCGTCTCCGTTTCCTCGCGAAACGTGGTCTCGATGATGCCGGCCCGGCCCGCGCCGATGGCGCATGCATAGGAGAGCGCCAGGTTCCTGGCCTGTCCCGTCGCATCCTGGGCGATGGCGATGAGGCACGGGACGCCGTTGCCCGCCTCGTAGGTGGAGCGAACCGTGTGCCCCGGCCCCTTGGGTGCAATCATGATGACATCGAGGTCGTCCCGGGGCTCGATCAGTTCGAAGTGAATGTTGAACCCGTGAGCAAAGGCCAGGGCTGCCCCCTCCTTCAGATTCGGCTCGATGTGATCGCGATACAGGGCGGGCTGAAGCTCGTCCGGGGTGAGTATCATCACCACATCGGCATCGGCCGCCGCTGCGGCTGCTTCTTCCACCCGGAACCCGGCATTCTCGGCCTTGACCCGGGAGCCGGACCCTTCCCTCAGGCCGACAACCACCTGGCCCACACCGGAATCGCGCAGGTTGTTGGCATGCGCGTGGCCCTGCGACCCATACCCGATAACGGCAACCTTGCCGGTCTGGACGATGGACAGGTCCGCATCCTTGTCGTAGTAGATGTTCATGGAAAGAGCACAACTCCTTGAATCAAAAAAAGAAAAAACTGACGCCAATGCGGCGCTCCCAAACCCCGCGCGGATATGCGAGATTCCAACCCGGCGCGCCGGGCCGAGGACGCGCACGGAACACCTGGCAACCGCTGGGAGCGAACCGGTGTGCGGTGCGTGTATGCGGCGCTGTTGAGGCTCGCTCTTGCGCCTGTCGTAGCCGTAAGCGCCGCCGCCTGGTGCGCCATTCGGCGAGCCGCATGCACGTACCGCATGCCGGTTCTCGGTGCCGGATCGAAGGTAAGGTTTCCTTGGTTCGCGAATTCAATGAAATCAATCACTTGGAAACGTCTTCCATGAAAGCTAGGCACTCAGCACCTTCTCGCCACGGCTGATCCCGGATACGCCGGAGCGGACCACTTCGAGCACCGTTGACCTGGAAAGAGCCCGGATAAAGGCATCGAGCTTGTCGCTCGTTCCGGTGAGTTGCACGGTGTAGGAATCCGCCGTCACGTCGACGATCTGCCCGCGGAAAACATCGCTGGTGCGCTTGACCTCTGCACGCCCGGGCCCCTCGGCACGAACCTTGACGAACATGAGTTCGCGCTCGATGTGGTCCGCCTCCGAGAGGTCTTGCACCTTCACCACCTCGATCAGCCGATGCAGGTGCTTGGTGATCTGCTCGATCTTCTCGTCGCCGCCTTCGGTGACGATCGTCACCCGGGAAAGCGTCGCGTCTTCCGTCGGCGCCACGGTCAGCGTCTCGATGTTGTAATTGCGCTGGGCGAAGAGCCCGATTACCCGGGACAGCGCGCCGGCTTCGTTCTCCAGCAGCACGGCAAGGATGCGGCGCATTACATGTAGTCTCCCTGCTGGCTGGTGGTGATCTTGTCGAGGTACATGTCGCGCATGGACCCGCCCTTGACGGCCATGGGATAGACGTGCTCGTCCGGGTCCACCCAGGCATCGAGAAAGACCAGCTTGTTCTTTAGTGCCGGGCTGAAGGTTTCCTGCATGGCCGAGTGCAGGTCGCCCGGCGTCTCCACCCGGAAGCCCACGTGGCCGAATGCCTCGACCAGGGTCTTGAAGTCGGGCAGCGAGTCGCTGTATGTGCTCTGCGACAGGCGGCCGCCGTACTGCATGTCCTGCCACTGCTTGACCATGCCGAGGGCCTGATTGTTGACGCAGATCACCTTGATGGGCAGCCCGTACTGCAGGCAGGTGGAGAGTTCCTGCATGTTCATCATGAAGCTGCCCTCCCCCGTCACGCAGGCGACACTCGCCTTCGGAAACGCGAACTGCACACCCATCGCGGCCGGCAGCCCGAACCCCATGGTGCCGAGACCCCCCGAGTTGATCCAGCGGCGGCCCTCGGGGAATCGGTAATACTGGGCGGCAAACATCTGGTGCTGGCCCACGTCGCTGGTGACGTAGGCATCGCCACCGGTCACCCGATACAGGCTCTGGATCACCTGTTGCGGCAGGATGATGCCCGTGCCGTCCAACGGCAGATCGTGATTGAGCCCATAGGCTGCCCGCCATTTGCGGATGCGTGTCCACCACTCCGTCAGGGCGTCGGCGTCCGGCAGTTCCGGGGTCTTGCCGATTTCCGCATCCAGGGCTTTTTCCAGGTCGCGAAGCACGCTCTTGACATGACCGACGATCGGAATGTCCGCCGGTACGATTTTCGAGATCGAGGCGGGGTCCACATCGATATGAACGACAGTCGCGTCCGGGCAGAACAACGCCGGGTTGTTGGTCACCCGGTCGTCGAAGCGGGCGCCAACGGCCAGGATCAGGTCGGCATGGTGCATCGCCATGTTGGCTTCGTAGGCACCGTGCATGCCGAGCATGCCGATGAAACGCGGGTCGTCCCCGGGAACGCCACCGAGACCCATGAGCGTGTTGGTCACCGGGAATTCCAGGCGGCCCGCGATGCGGGTCAGTTCGTCCCAGGCATCGCCCTGAATGACACCGCCACCGGTGTAGATGACGGGCCGACGGGCCTTGACGAGGGCAGCCGCCGCCTTCTTGATCTGCCGTCCGTTGCCCTTCATGGCGGGCTTGTAGGAGCGCATCTCGACCGACTTCGGATACCGGTAGGGGGCCGTGACATCCGGGTCGGTGGTGTCCTTGGGCACATCGATGACCACCGGCCCCGGGCGCCCGGTGGTGGCGATGTGAAATGCCTTTCGTATCGTTGCCGGAATCTCGGCGCAGTCGCGGACCAGGAAGCTGTGCTTCACCACCGGCCGGGAAACGCCGATCATGTCGGTTTCCTGAAACGCATCCGTGCCGATCTGGCCGGTGGGCACCTGACCGGAAATGACCACGATGGGAGTGGAATCCATGTAGGCCGTGGCGAGGCCGGTGACCGCGTTGGTGGCGCCCGGCCCCGAGGTCACCAGCACCACACCGGGCTTGCCGGTGGCCCGGGCATAGCCGTCGGCCATGTGTGTGGCGGCCTGTTCGTGGCGCACCAGGATGTGCTCGACCTTCTGTTGCTTGAACAGGGCATCGTAGATGTGCAGGGCCGCGCCGCCGGGATAACCGAACAGGTATTCCACCCCTTCGTCCTGCAGCGCACGAACCAGCATTTCGGCCCCTGATAGCATCTCGGTCATGGTCGTCGACCCACGCCGCCTCTCCAGTTTCGGCGGCCAACGGATCAGATTGCGCCGCACCTGCTAGGACATCAACGTTTAACTCGTTGATTTCCCAGAAATATTACTCGGGAAAAGAAAATAGCGGGCTATTCTTGAGGTTATGCAAAGCCATGTCAACGCGCCCGCGACGATCGGTGTGCCACAGGCGCCCGCCCGAACTCGTTCTTCCAGACCACGGTGGCCATGCGGCTCGCACCGCCGTCGCGCCGGTAGGAGTGGAAACGCGAATCGGAAAACGTGCAAAGCCGGTCGCCGTAGACGTGCTCGACCCCGGCAGCCGCAAGCAGCCGTTTGGCAAGCCCATGCAGATCGAGTTGCCACTTGCCCGGCCGGGCGCCGGGCACGAATACGCTGTCTGCCGCTGCAGCGCCGAGCGCGGAATGCATGGCCGAACGAACGTCTTCCCCGACCTCGTAGGCATCGGGACCGATGGCCGGACCGATCCAGGCCATCATGGACGGCGACGAACCCATTGAATCGATGAGACGGCCGACCACGCCGCGCGCCAGACCGCGCCAGCCGGCGTGAGCGGCGCCGATGCGGTCGGTGGCCGTATCGGTGACGACAATGGGCACGCAATCCGCCGTCTGAATCACGAGCCCGAGCGCGAAGTTGTCTGTCCAGACGGCGTCCGCTTCGGGTTCGCCGGAACAACTGCCTGCTCTCGCCTGCACGCAACGGTCGCCATGCACTTGTCTCAACCACTGCAGGTGCCCGCCGGCGCCTACGGTCGCGTCTCGCAATGTTTTCCGGCGGGCCGGTTCGCGCCGATCCGAATCGGCAACCGGAGCGCCGCTGCCGATTTCGGTTCCGCCGGCTTCGAGCCCCGACCGGAAAAACGTTCGTGTCGTCGTCAGTGCCCGAACGTGCCCGGACAGCGGCCAGGTCGCCGCGATGCAACGGCCCCGGATGTCATCGGCGTTCAGGATGGCTCTCCCGATCCTGCCGCAATACGGCCACCAGTTCCGCCAGGTCCCTCGGTAGCGGTGCCTCGAATCGACAGGGTACGCCGGAGTCCGGGTGCTCGAAGGCGAGCGACGCGGCATGCAGTGCCTGCCGCCCGAATCCACGCAGGGCAATCATGGTCTCGGGATGCGGCGCGCGGGGCAGCCGGCCGCGCGCACCGTAACGCCGGTCGCCCACGAGTGGATGGCCGATACTGGCCATGTGCACGCGTATCTGGTGGGTGCGGCCGGTTTCGAGCCTGGCTTCGAAAGCGGTATGCACACGGAACCGCTCCTTGACGCGCACCCGGGTTACCGCCGGCCGCCCGTCTGCACGCACCTGCTGCCGCGTTCGATTGCGGCGATCGCGGCCGATGGGCTTGTCGATGGTGCAGCCGGCAATCATCTCCCCTTCGGCGATGCCAAAGTACCGGCGTTCGACGACGTG
Source organism: Candidatus Azophilus sp. (assembly GCA_965221465.1). Classification (GTDB taxonomy): domain Bacteria; phylum Pseudomonadota; class Gammaproteobacteria; order Pseudomonadales; family Azotimanducaceae; genus Azophilus. The sequence continues at coordinate 982,888 of OZ244892.1, read as the reverse complement.
CGCAGCGATCGCCTCCGTGAGCCGCCGATGTGCCGCATGCGTGGCGGCAATCACGAGCAGGCCGGACGTGTCCATGTCGATGCGGTGCACCAGGCCTGCGCGGGGCAGGTTCGCCAATTCCGGACGGTGCTCGAGCAAGCCGTTGACCAGTGTGCCGTCCCGCTTGCCGGCTCCCGGATGCACCGCGATGCCGGCGGGTTTGTCCACCACCAGGCAATGCCCGTCCTCGTGGACGATGGCGAAATCGACCTGCCCCGGAACCGCCCAGTCTCCAGCCGCTGAACCGGAGCCGGCGAGTTCCGCGTCCTCTGCCAGCATCAATCGCTCGCCGCCCTTGATTTTGCGGTCCGGTTCGATGGTACGCCCATCGACGGTGAGCACGCCCTGTCGAATCCAGCGCGTCAACACGGCGCGGGAATAGCCATCGAACAGTCGTGCGGCAGCCCGGTCGGCCCGTTCGCCGGCCAGTTCCGGAGGAACTTCGAATTCTTGCTGCGGCGGGTTCACGGGGCAGTCCGGCTCGGCAACGGGGTTTTGGAGACTCCAGGGAGTTGGTGATAGATTACCACCATGAAAGTTGCAACGACCCTGTTATCGCGCCTGGTCCTCGCCGCTGTTCTGCTCGGGGTTTTGGGCGCATGCCAGTACATCCCGTTCATCGGCGGCCGCGACAAGGACGAGGACGAAGACCTCAACACCACCGAGCAGATTCTGTACGGCAACGCGCAACGAAGCCTCCGCTCGGGCAACTACGACCGCGCCATCGACGTGCTCGAACGCCTCGAAGCCCGGTTTCCCTTCGGCCGCTATGCCGAACAGGCACAACTCGAACTCGTCTACGCCCGCTATCAGTCCTCCGACCACGACACCGCCCGCAATGCAGCCGACCGCTTCATACGGCTGCACCCGCAGCACGACAACATCGATTACGCCTACTACCTCAAGGGGCTCGCCGCCTACAACAAGAACCGCAGCCTGCTCGACCGCGTGTTCTCCTCCGACGTTTCCCAGCGGGACATGACTGCGGCGCGCCTGGCCTATGCCGATCTCGCGGAATTGCTGCAACGCTTCCCCCACAGCCAGTATGCCCCGGACGCCCGCCAGCGCATGGTGTACCTGAGGAACATCCTCGCCGCCTCGGAGTTGCATATCGCCGACTACTACCTGCGCCGCGGCGCCTACGTGGCGGCCGCCAATCGCGCCCGCTTTGTGCTCGAAAACTACCCGACCGCCGACGAACCGATTCCGGAGGCCCTGATCGTGCTGGTCGAAGCCAACTACAAGCTTGGCCTGACCGAGGCCGCCAACGATGCACTGCGCGTTCTGGCGATCAATTACCCCGCTCACTCCGCATTCGATGCAAACGGCGACCTGGTGCTGGCCGAGCGCATTCGCAACCGCGACCGCTCCTGGATGAACCTGATGACCTGGGGCATGCTGGACCGCCCCGACGTGCCCCCGCCGCTGAAGCTCGAGCACCCTGAAGGATTCACGCCCCCTCCGGTTCCCGCCGGGCAGGAAGCCGAGCCGAAGAAGGAAAAGAAAAAACGCCGCTGGCTGCGCTGGTTGCCTTTCGTCTGACCGCGCCGCCCGACCGGTGGCGGATGCTTCCATGCCCGACGCCGATAACCGGTGTGCGGTACGTGCGCCGGTACTCTCCCGACCAGCCGCTGACTCTTGCACGTCGGCGGGCCCGCCCGCCGGGGTGGGATCGGGCAGGGGAATCTCTTACATGCATGAGAGAGGAACGCCTCTGTTTCCGCAGGTTGGCGCGCTGGTACTCTCAGGTTCATGTCCACGCGGGCTTGCCACAGGTCATCAGACGCATGCGCGGAGCAGATGTGCTCCGCGACGGTCGAAACGGGTCTCCGCCTTTCGCCAGGCCTCCGGGCAGCGGGGTTCAATCTCATTGAACTGATGGTTACGCTCGCGGTCGCCGCGGTGCTGATGGGCATTGCCATACCGGAATTCACCGAACTGGCAGCGAACCAACGGGCAACTGCTCGCATCAACGGGGTCGCTGCCGCCATCCACACGGCGCGTCGCCTCGCCATCGCCCGGAACCGGACAATGACGCTCTGCTCCGGCCAAGGCCCGATATGCGGGGGCCGGGACGACTGGCACGAGGGCATGCTGATCTTCGCCGACATCGACCGGGACCAGCGCCTGGACGACGGCGAATTCGTCGGCGCACGGCTCCCCGGACTGGACGCCGGAGAGACCGTCGCCTGGCGGTCGTTCGGCAATCGCAGCTTTCTCCAGTTTCGGGCCACGGGGTTGACAGACTGGCAAGCCGGCAACTTTCAGTACTGCCCCGCCGATCGGAACCCGCGCTTCGCGAGGCAACTCATCCTCAATGCACAGGGGCGCCCGCGGCACGCATTCGACCAGGACGGCGACGGGATTCGCGAGGACGCACAAGGCAGGCCGCTTTCCTGCTGAGAATCGACCTGTCGAGGGTCGATCGCAGGCGCTCCACTCGCCGCTCTACGGGTCGGCGATCGCGGCGAATTCGCAAAAGCCCTATCGTGGGATTTCGCTCGATCTTATACTAGTCGGCGTTCAGGCCGGATGGCCGGCGGGCTGTGCGGCGCTGCAAGCACCGCCGCGGCGTTTATCGGCGTCTATCGGATTCTCATTCCCACTCGTGAGGGCAATCTCGGAATGGCTTTGGACAGGTTCGCATTCGGGTCCGCGGGGCTCTTTGCGGTAGCGCTTGCGGCCGTCGCAGGATCGGGCGCTGCCCGTGCCCAGACAACTGCAGAGCAGTCGGAAGCCCGTGTCCTGGAAGAAATCCGGGTCACGGCGCGCAGAAGGCAGGTCGCCATCGAAGACGCCCCGGTCGCCGTATCGGCGCTGTCCGGAGAAGACTTCGACAGGTCGAACGTGGTCAAGCTCGACAATTTCAACGGCTACGTGCCGGGGCTCGTCGTCGCCAAGAACGATGGCGCCGGACGCGTGGTGACAATCCGCGGAATCGGCTGGGAAACCGCCCAGAATCTTGCCACCCAACCCAGTGTTCTTTCCTACATCGACGGCATCTACCTGGCGAATCCCATCGCCATGGGCCTCGATCTCGGCGATATCGAACGGGTCGAGGTGTTTCGCGGCCCACAGGGCACGGAGTTCGGCCAGGGCACCACGGGCGGTGCGATCAACATCGTCACCAAGAAGCCGCTTCCCGGCGAGACGCTGGGCGAAATCGACCTGGCCTACGGCGCCTACAGCACATTTCGGGGGCGCGCCGCGGTCAACCTGCCGCTCGGCGGGAACGCGGCCTTCCGGGCATCGCTGCAACGCTACCGGCGGGACGGCTTTGCGGAGATCGAAGGCGGCGCACTCGATGGCTACGATCTCGACGATGCGCAGTCCACCGTCGGCAAGATCGCGCTCCTTTGGCAACCGGCAGAGAACTTCTCGGTGCTGGCGCAGGCTTTCGTGCACGACTCCGACCAGCATGCGGCAGCCCAGAAAAACGTGCTGGATCCCAATACGAACCCCCGAAAACTGTCGCAGGACTATCCCGGCATCTTCGCGCTCGAGAACCACAGCGTCTCGCTGATCGTCGAGTGGGAACTCGAATCGGGCCTCGCCGTCAGATCGCTGACCGGGTGGCAGCAACTGCGCAAGGAACAGACCGTCGACGGCGACCGGCTAACCGAGGAACTGACATCGATCAATCCTGGCGGCTATGCCTTCGCCAACTGGGACGTCCTGCCCTTCTGGGACAACGATTCCGACGCCATCAGTCAGGAGATCAGCATCGGGCGGGCCTCGGGGCCATTCAGTTGGGTGCTGGGCGGCTACTATCTCGATCACGAGAATTTCAACGACTTCCTCGAGGCCACCGGCGCCGCCCCGTTCTCCGCATCGCCCGCCTCCCTGCCCCGCGAGCAGCTCACCGCCGAGACGCTGCCGCCATTCCGCTCCGACCTGAACTTCACCGAGTACCGTACCGTGACCCGCAAGGACTATGCCGCTTACGGGCAGGGCACCTACAGGCTGAACGACCGGTTGGCCGTTACCGCCGGTCTTCGCTACCAGGACGAAGACCAGCTCGATGTCGGCGGTGCTTTCTTCGGCACGCGGCCCGACCGGACAACCGACGCCTCGAAGGTGACCTGGAAGGCAGGTGTCGACATCGAACTGACGAACGACAGCCTGATCTACGGCCTGGTATCCACCGGATGGAAGAACGGGGGCTCCAACAGCGGCGGTATCGTGCTGCCCACGGAGTTCGAACCCGAAGAAGTGACCGCCTACGAGATCGGCACGCGAAACACCCTGGCGGCCGGGCGCCTGCGCCTGAACGTCACCGCCTTCTACTACGATCACGAGCACCTGCAGTACACCTTCGAAGACCCGGTGCCCTTCGCAAGCGGCACCTGGACCATCCCGAAACTGGAAGAGTACGGCATCGAAGCCGAATTCAATTGGGTGTTGGCGGAAAGCTGGCGGCTCGATGGCATGCTGGCCTGGCAGGACGGCAAGGTGAAATCCGATGTGCTGGCATTGGACGTTCACGACTTCCGCAACGCCCTGGTTCCATTCGAACTCGGGCTCTTCACGCCCGGTTCCGTGGAAACGCGGATGAAGCTCGCCAGTGCCAACAATCTCGAGGGCAACAAGCCGCCGAAGCTGGTCGAGTCGATGGCCCGGCTTGCCCTGTCATACAATCGCTCGTTCGGCAACGGGTCTACACTCGCCTCCCGGTTGGAGTGGGTGCACCGCGGCGAATTCCAGGCGCGCGTCTTCAATCATCCCGAGGTGGACAGGGTGCCGAGCTACAATGTCGTCAACCTGCACGTCGAATACGAATTCGCCCGGTTGCCGTTGAGTCTCTCGCTCGGCCTGACGAACCTGTTCGACAAGGATGGCATCAACAACGTGTTCACCAACCCTTACGGGCTCTGGACGACGAGCCACGAACTGATTCCTCCGCGCGAGGCGATTGCTTCCGTGAAATACCGATTCGAATAGCCGATGGGCACCGATCGCCCCCAACACGATTTGCGCCCGAAGCGCCCGACGTGGACGCACCTGGCCCTGCATGTCAGGGACATCGACCGGGCCATAGCCTGGTACGAGGAATTCACCCATTTGCGGGTGCTTGCGCGGGAAGAAGACGAGGACGGCTACAACGTCTGGCTCGGCGACGAAACCGAGGCGGACCACCCCTTCATCCTGGTACTTGGGCAATTCTTCGAGGGACACGACCCGTTCGCGCCGGCGGAACACCCGGCCCTCGGGCCATTTGCCCACATCGGCATCGAAGTACCGGAAAAACAACTGGTCGACCGGACAGCCGCCAAGGCCAGGGAAGCCGGTTGCCTGGTCTTCGGCCCCATGCAGATGCCAAAGCGCATCGGCTACATCTGCTTTCTGCGCGACCCGGAGGGGAACATGGTGGAGTTCTCCTACGATCAGGGCGTCTACGAGAAAGCCCGGGAGATCTGGGGCGGCAAGTCTGTCGGCGATTGAGGCCGCGAATCGGAGCGGGCCGATCCTGCCGAAGCGAACGACGCCGCAGAAAGCCCTGCCTGCAAGTCCGGCGGCTCGTCACCGAAGCCCATGCCGAGGCGGAGCGCCTCAGTCGCCTGCTCAGGCAACGCCGAGCAGTTGCCTGGTCATCCTGCAATCGATGTGCATCTGGTCGATCAGTTCATCGACGCTTGCATAGCGGGCTTCGCCGCGAATTCGTCTGACAGGGCGCACCCGCAGGGTTTCGCCGTAGATGTCGCGGTCGAAATCCAGAATATGCGCTTCGACCTGACCGACGGGCAATTCGAACATCGGCCGGATGCCGATATTGGTAGCGGCCGGACGCCAGGCTTCTTCGCCCTCCACACGAGCCCAGGCCGCATAGACACCGTAGGCAGGGTGCAGCGTCTCGCCCAGTTCCACGTTGGCGGTGGGGAAGCCCAGCGTATGGCCACGCCGGTGCCCCGTGACGACCGTGCCTTCCATTTCCCATTCCCAACCCAGCAGCCGGTTGGCGGTTTCGAGATCTCCGTGCCGCAACGCACCGCGTACACGGCTCGACGAGAACGCCTGGTGTTCCCGATCTGCAAGTTCCTCGACCACGGTCACGGCATAACCGGCTTCACGCAGGGTATCGGCCGTGCCGGTGCGCAATTGCCCGAACCGGAAGTCGTAGCCGACGACCACGTGCGAAGGCCGGATACCGCCGTCCAGCACGTTGGCAATGAAGGCTTCCGCCGACTGACTGGCGAAATCCCAGTCGAATCGCAACCAGAAGAGCGCATCGACGCCCAGCGACGCCAGCAGGCGCTGTTCGACCGGCGGCGGTGAGATGCAGAACGGTGGATCGTCCGGGCGAAACAGGCGCCTGGGATGCGGTTCGAATGTCATCACCCCGACAGGCCTGCCACTCCCATCGGCAATCGAGCGCGCCACGGAGAGCAGCTTGCGATGCCCGCGATGCACGCCGTCGAAATTGCCGATGCAGAGTACGCACTGCGTCCCGCCGGCCTGGGACAGATTCCGGTAGATTTCCATGAGGCGCGACATGATGTCCGCAATCCGGCATTCGAGCAAGGTTGCTCGCGATCAGGGCGTTTCGCCGGGAATCTCCCGCCAGGAGAGACGCCCCGTGCGGATACTCGCGGCCCCACCGATACCGAGTGACGGCGCGCCTTCTCCGTCGCCGACAACCAGCGTCGCCGACCCGTCCCTGGCCGATATGGGCGCCAGTTTGCCCGGCGCGCCGGTCGGTGTATCGCCGTCGAACACAACCCCGGCAACGGGCGCATCGAATAAATCCGGCACCGCGATACCGGTCTCGATGCGCCCGTCACCGTCGAGATCGAACACCCCGGCCCTGGGGCTGCCGCCCGTGGCAGGTTCGACGGCGAGAACCGAGCCGGAGGGGGCATCGCTGCAACGGGTTGCCTCGCCGGGAATGACGGTGGCCATGAGCAGTACACTGCCGCGGACAACCGGAGAACCGGCGACGCGCTCACCCGGGTACTGCGGGTCCGGCGGCGGCTGCCCGCAGGCGTCCGGGTTCGGATTGCCCTGCAGGGTCTGACCCGCGCGCGGCATGTCGAGATCGATGTACCAGCCGTATGTCCCGGTGCGGCCGGGCGCATCGGCAACAGGGTCGACGGCGTTCCCCGAAAGCACGCGCCGGGTCTGGAACGTTCCCGCCGTTTCGTCGACCACGTTGACCAGTTCCCGCCGGACCAGGCGGTCACTCCTGGCGCCCGACCGCGCGGTTGCCGGGTGTATTTCTCCCCGGTCCCAGATGCCGTATACGGACTGGATGTCGGAACGGGCCACACCCTGCACCGTGCGGCCGCTGCCGGTTCCGAACACCACCACGAACCCGCCCTTTCGGGGATGTTTCGCCACGAAGGGCCTTTGCGTGATCGGCTGGGACGTTGCCGACGGATTGCCATGGGTTGCCCGGAACAGCCGTACTGCCCGCCATGTCGATGGATCGCTGTCGGCGATATCGAATCGGTACAGGTTGCCCTGCAGGTCACCCGCATAAGCGAGGTCAGCGCTGCCGTCGAGGTCGGTGTCCACCAGCGCCGGTTCGCCGAGCACATTGGGCAAGGTCGGCCGCTCTCCGTTGTCGCGTTGTTCGCCGGTATCCGCAGGAATCTTGACGAAGTCGCCATACGCCCAGCCGTCGACGCCGCGGTCGATGAACAGGACGAACAGGTTGGCCGCACCCGGCGGGTCTTCGCGCCCGCCGCCGAAAACCGCGGCCCACTCCACATCGCCGCGCGCGTCCTTGACGTTGGTCCGCGCTATGCGAGCGCTGCCGTAGACCGGGCCAAGCTCTGCATCGGTAAACGTCCACAGTTCGGTTGGCGCATCGTCGTCGCCACCGGCCCCGTGACCGATTGCGCGCGCGACGTATCCATCTTCGCCTTCGAGCCCGCCGATCGCGACCCGTCGCCATGACTTTTCGGCAGCGTCCGGGTGATCGCGGACGCGCACCACCTCGACGACGGGCGCCGGCAAGGCGACCGCCGCTGCCGGGTCGGCGGCAATCAGGATCAGGGCGCATGCGACAAGCGTATTGCCGGCTCTCACAGCAACAGGCCGAAGGTACTCTGCAGCATGACTTCGGTGTTTGCCGATCTGCCGACGCCCCGTGCCGTTACACGAAAGATCTCGACACGCTCTTCGACTGCGACCGTCGATTCCTCGATCAGGTGCGGGTTGGTATCGGCGGGCAGGTCTGCCAGCCATTCGACGATGTAACGTGGTTGAAGCGCAACCCGTTCAAGGCGATTGGGCACTTCCCTGCTCCTTTGACTGCCTGCATCCCATATTCCCGGCAGAGCCCAGCGCTCCGCCGCGCCTGACGGAGCGGGCGTCCACAGTCCGCCGTCCCCCGCCTCGGTAAAGTGCCCGGTACTGTCGATGCTCTCGACAAGGAAGGCTTCCCCTTGCCGCAACGCTGCCTCCGCAGCCTGGAAAGCGGCCCGTGAATCACCGGCATTGCGCGCCATCCGCTCTTCCAGAATGGTGGTGCGAATTGCGGAAGCGCCCGCCATGCCGAGAATCAGCAGCATCGCCAGGGTGACGAACAACGCCACCCCCTGCTGCCGATTGCCCGGGGCAGCGGCCCGCAAATCGGCGCCTTTCACGACCCGGTGGCGGCCCGCTGCCATGCCCGAAGCACCGGCAGTGGATACTTTGCGCGCACCGGTAGCGAAGGCCGCCCGGGCGCTGCATTTCGCCGACGCTTCACGATGCGTTTCGCAGGTTGAATGTTCCGCCGAAGGCACGCAGGTCCGGCGGCTCGCCGGCCACGACTCGCACGTAGACGGCGGCGACAATTCCGCCATCCGGAATGCCGTCGAAGCCGACGCGACGGTCGATGCCCACCACGCCGTCTGCCGGCCGGGTGTCCACGCCGAACGACACCTGCAGATCGTGAACGCCCTCGACCAGTTCGGCAACAGTCCCACCGCCGTCACGCCGCCACAGCGACCGGGTCGGCTCGCCGCGACGGTCGACGCCTCTGCCCCGGGCAATGAAATAGGTTTCAGTCAGCACCCGCCCGACCGTCGCGCCATGCGTGAGACCGTACGCCTTGCCGGCCGCCGACAGCAGGTTGGCCGACGAATCCTCCTGAATGTCCGCCCCGGGTTCGCGCAGCAGCGTGACTTTCCCGCCGCTGTCCAATACCCCCGCAATCCGGAATACCGACGCTTGCTCGCAGTCGCCGATGAGCACGTAGTCGTCCGCCTGCAGGTCGAATCCCGCCCCGCGTTCGACCACCGGGTTTCCATCCGCCTCCACCGGCTCCAGGACGCGGTACAGGGGGGATTGCAGGCGCCGAAACGTAACGATGTCTGTCCCCGGAACGATTCGATCGGGGTCGATGCCGGCGGCAATGGCGTGAGCGGCGGCCGAACCGCCGTCATGGCCGTCGAATGCATCCACCGGCCGGCTTGCATCCGCTTCGAAGCGAGCCTGCGGATCGCTGTCGAGGGCGTTGACGATGTTCCCTTGCCGGCCATTGCACCCCAGGAACCCGGCGTTCCTCGCCGAGCGTCCAATGAAAGCGAGCGCATAGCGGCCGCTTTGCTGCGCGCGGGCGGTGCGTTCCAGCATCGCATGGCTCTGCCGATTGAACCCGAAAAGCTGCGCCATGGCGGCAATGACCATCAGGCCCAGTGTCAGGGCAAGCAGGAGTTCGACGAGGGAAAAACCCTGACCGGTTTGCCCGAGGACGGCGAGCGGGCAGGCGCGCGCCCCGCGGGAGCCCGTCGCGAGCCTGTGCAGTTTGCCGGTATCGTGCCGCACAGGCCCCAATCGGGTGAAACGGCCGGTTGCGAGCGCTGCCCCCGGACGATCGGCGGCGTTCGCGGCGATCATCAGATGACGCTCTGCAGGACGATGGAGCGCATGCGCCCGCCATCGCGCCACTGCACGGTGACCCGTACGAGCCCGCTGGCCGGGTCGACCTCGACTGCGCCGTCTCCGGCCGGCAAACCCGATTCCTCCACGGTTGCGTCGGTCAGGTTCGCCACGGCGGTTTCGGCCATCCCGGCACAGACGGCGTCGTCGGCGAACAGCCCCAGCCTGCATTTCCAGGCTGCCGCATCCAGAGCCGCAATCTGTGCCGGCGTACAATCGCTCGAGTCGCATTGCGGCGCGTCGGGAGGTGCATCGCCCAACGCCAGCCCGGCGTAGAGCAACACGCCGTCGCCGTTGCGCGCATTGGCGCGGATGCGGCCCATCATGTCTTCCGCGAGTTGCGCTGCGACGGTTGCCTGCAACGCCGCGCGATTGCCTTGCATGCTGAGCGCCTGCAAGCCGGTCACGCCAAGCACCCCAATGCCCATGACGAGTAACGCAACCAGCAGTTCGACCAGGGAAAACCCCGTCGTCCGACGTCGGCGGGGGGCGGCCAAAGGCCCCCGCCGACGGGTGGCGACCTTGCGGCGAGGATTTCGGAGTCGTCGCTTCATGCCAGGCTCACGAACCGGGAAGACCCCGATTTTGCGCCTGCACGAGCAACTGGCTATCCGCCCAACACCTGAATCTTCGTGCGAATTCGTCCATTCATCCTGTCAGACCGCGCCCGGCCGTCTCGCCCGAAAACCGCTCCAACTCTCGTCGCCAGGGCATCGAGGTGCCGTCCTTCGCGGTCGCGCCGACCGGAGGCCGATGCAGGCATGCCCGACAGCAGGTCAATTCGGCCGGAGGGAGCCTTCAGCCGGGCAATGTCACTCCCAGCGGTCTTCGCCGGCGCCGATCACACCATTGCCGTCGCGGTCCCAGCGGCGGTTGCCGTCGGCATCGACGTCCAGAAACCCGTCTGTGGCCATCCGCCCCAGCGGGTCGGGCTGCGCCGTCAGCCGAAACCAGTCGGCATCCGAATCGACCCTGATGGCATAGCGGCCCTGGTCCACCGACCGCGGCCTGCAGACCTCGTTGGCGACCGGACCGGAATCCGCATCGCCGCTACCGTCGCCATCGGTGTCGGCGGCACCCTCGTAGGAGAACCCGACTCCCGCCCATCGCTCCATGCCCAGGGCGCAGGCCAACAGGTCGCCCTGGGCCTCGGACCGAAACGCGCGCTCGGAATAGTCGGTATAGAGCGGAACGGCCAACACCGCGATCACCGCAAGAATGGCCAGTGCGGCCATCAACTCGATCAGGCTGAATCCCGCCTGGTATCGGCGGAGCAAAGGCCGGGTGCTACCGCGCGGATTCGGCACGACTGTCGCGAATCATGCAACCCACCCACAGGACGGCACCACAGGAGAGGGCGGCATCGGCCACGTTGAAGGCGGGAAAGTAGTAGTCGCGCCAATGCAGCAGCACGAAGTCGACCACGTACCCGGCTGCCAGGCGATCCACCATGTTGCCCAACGCCCCTCCGAGTATGAGGCCGTACGCCAGCCCCTGCACCCAGTCTCCAACCGGCAGCCGGCGCAGTTCATGAACAATGAAGACCGCAAAAGCCGCGGCCAGCGTCACGAAAAACCAGCGCTGCCAGCCACCGAGCCCCGACATCAGCGAGAACGCCGCCCCATCGTTGTGCCAGAGCACCCAACTGAAGAACGGCAGGAACTCGACCCGCTCACCCAACCCGAGGGTACTGCTGACCAGCCACTTGGTAACCTGGTCAAAGGCGACCACCACACCTGCAAGGGCATACCACCGAGCCCGCATCACCGGCACCTCCAGTTGCAACGATCGGGAACTGCGCAAGAGCCGTGATGCTCCGCCGCCCCCGGCTCAATTTCGTGAATGAACGTAGCGAAGCTGGCAAGCGGTGCGAACGCATCGGCTGCGCGGAGCAAGAGCGCTTGTGTACCGTGCTCGACAGCGCATTGAGGAGGCGACCGGAGTACGCTCGCGTGTTTCACTGCCATTGGCGGCCGCAATGGTCTATTCATGAACAGGTGCGGCTCGTTTCCCGTGGCCCAAATCATCCCTCATGGAATGCGGCTGTAATGCACCGCTTGGGCGCGAGTTTGCTGCGCACACGGCAGCAAGACAATGCGACATCGTCCCGAATGTCTGTAATCGTTGTCGCAATGGCTACCTCGCCAAGCACCGCCCGGCCCCCGGACACCGTTCCCGCCGGCATTATACGGTCAAACCGTTTCGTTCAGGCACGATGCCGGATTTCGCCGAGCCCGATTCCACTGACGCCGAGCGCAGCAGCGTATACGATTCCCCCGGCGCCGACGGCCCCGGAGAGCCACAGAATACGATCGCCGATCCCAAGGGATATCCAGAACGAATCGCTCGGTACGATGGCCGCCAGGGTCAGGCCCATGCAGACGACTGCCCCGAGCACCCGGGCGCCGGTGCGGCGCAGTTGGCCGTCCGCGACCGCGTGCCCCCGCAACGCGGCGCCTCGCCAGAGCAGCCAGAAGTGCACCCAGGCGGCCACGGAGGTCGCGAGGGCCAGCCCGACATGGCCAAACCAACTGAACATCGACAGGTTGAGCACCACGTTGACCGCCACCGCGACCGCTGCGAACCGGAACGGCGTTTTCGTATCCTGAGCGGCGAAGAACGCCGGCGCCAGCACCTTGACCAGCACCAGCGGCAGCACGCCGATTGCAAACGCCTGCAAGGCCAGTGCGGTCATGGCAACGTCGGTCGCGGTCATTTCTCCGTGATGAAAGATGGTGGCGATCAACGGCACCGCCAGCAGGTACAACGCAACCGCGGCAGGCAATCCGAGCAGCAGCCCCATCCGCATTCCCCAACCCAGGGTCCGCCTGAACCCGGAGCCATCTTCCACCCCCGCCAACCGCGAGAGGCTCGGCAGCAGCACCGTGCCGAGAGCGACCGCCACCAGGCCGATGGGCAGTTCGAGCAGGCGGTCGGCGTAGTAAAGCCAGGAAATGCTGCCGGTCGCCAGGGTCGAGGCCAGCACCGTGTCGATCAGTGAATTGACCTGCCCGACCGAGGCCGCCAGCACCGCCGGAACCAGCAAGCGACCGACCTGACGCACGCCGTCGTGACGCGTGCCGACCCTGGGCCTCGCCAGCAGATGCAAGCGCGCCATGAACGGCCCCTGGAAACACAACTGCACGGCGCCCGCAGCCAGCACGCCCCACGCCAGCGCGAACGCCGGGTCTGCGCCCGCAATGGCTGCAAACAAGATGGCCGCGATCAGCGAGGCGTTCAGCAACACCGGCGTAAGTGCCGGAATCGCGTAGCGGTCGTGGACGTTGAGAATACCCCCGGCGAAGGCCGTCAGGGCAATGAAGCCGAGGTATGGAAACGTGATTCGAACCAGGTCGGCCGCCAGCGCAAACCGTTCCGCATCGCCCCGAAAGCCGGGCGCGAAAACGGTGATCAGAGCCTCCGAAAACAGAACCCCCGCAGCGACGAAGAAGAACAGCACGAGAGCCAGGTTTCCGCCGACCAGGGCAACGAACCGTTTCAATTCGTCGTGCCCCCGAGCCTTGTAGCGGGCAAGCACCGGCACGAACGCCTGATTGAAGGCGCCTTCCGCAAACAGCCTGCGAAAGAAATTGGGGATGCGAAAGGCGACGAAGAATGCATCCGCAACCCCGCCGGCGCCGAGAAAGTGCGAAAGCAGCACGTCGCGGGCAAAGCCCGAGAGGCGCGACAGCAAGGTCATCGACGAAACGACCGCACCCTTGGCCGTGACATCCGTGGGCTCTGCGCCTGCGGTGCCAGCCGGCGGAAAAGCGCCCGGGCGCTCAGTTGACATGCATCATCCTCGACGGCATATTAGCGCGCCTTCGAGCCCCCGGAGCCCCTCAATTGGCCAATAGCGCCCAAGCCCGAAAACGGTCACGCCAAGCGGAAAAGCGGCGGCGGCACAACGCCAGCCGGCGGTCCATGGTACGAACCTACATCAAGAAGGTGCAAGCGGCCATCGATGCGAAGGACGCCGAGGCAGCCGGTGCCGCGCTCACGGAGGCCATTCCCATCATCGACCGCATGGCCGCCAAGGGAATCCTGCACAAGAACAAGGCCGCCCGGCACAAGTCACGCCTGACCGCCGCAATCGCAGGGCTCTAGCCCGCCCCCCGTCAATCCACGATCACCAGGTTGTCCCGGTGCATCAGTTCGGGTTCCTCGACGTATCCTAGTCTGGCGAAGATCTCGTCGCTCGAAGCTCCGGCCAGGAGCGCCGCTTCGCTGCCGGAATAATTGACCAGCCCCTGGGCCACTGCCTCGCCGCGCTCCGTGACGCAGCGGACGACATCGCCGCGCTCGAAATCGCCGCGCACGGCCACCACGCCCACGGGCAGCAGGCTGACGCCCCGCTCGCGCATCGCCGCCGCCGCCCCGGAATCCAGCACCAGTTCGCCCTTCGGTTTCAACTGGCCTGCAATCCAGCGCTTGCGCGCCACCAACGGCAGGACGGTCGCGGCCAGCAGGGTTCCCTCCCGCTCGCCGCCGAGAATCCGACTGAGCACACCGTCTTTTCTGCCGTCCGCGATAACGGTATGCGCCCCGGACCGGGCGGCCGTACGCGCCGCGCGGATCTTCGTGACCATGCCACCCCGTCCAAACGCACCCCCTTCCCCGGCCAGGGCATCCAGACGCGGGTCGGTCGCTTCGGCCCAGCAGAGCCGCTCCGCACTCGGGTTGCGCCTCGGGTCCCCCTCGTACAGCCCATCGACATCGGTAAGCACAACCTGCAGATCCGCCGCCAGCAGGTTGCACACCAGGGCCGCAAGCGTGTCGTTGTCCCCAAAGCGGATCTCGTCGATGGCAACGGAGTCGTTTTCGTTGACCACCGGTACCACACCGAGGTCCAGCAAATGAGTCAGGGTGGCACGCGCGTTCAGATAGCGTTGCCGGTCTGCCAGGTCTTCGTGGGTGAGCAGCACCATGGCCGTTTGCCTGCCGTGGCGCGCAAAAGCCGTCTCGTAGGCCTGTACCAGACCCATCTGGCCTACGGCAGCCGCGGCCTGCAGCCGGGGCAGATCCGCGGGACGACCGGGCCAGCCGAGCCGCGCAACGCCTTCCGCCACCGCTCCCGACGAGACGAGCAGCGGCTGACGCCCCTCGTTCGACATCTCTGCGATCTCGGTGCACCAGCCATCGATACTGGCGCGGGACAACCCGGCTGTTGGATCGGTGAGCAGCGAACTGCCGATCTTGACCACGATGCGCTTGGCGGCCCTGACCTGCCGGCGTGCCTGTTCCTCCGTCGACATCAGGAACGCCGGGCATTCAACGCGCGATTGAGAACATCCTCGTGAATGCGTTCGGTCAACGCGTCTTCGAGAGCCTTTACCGATTCGTCCGTCTCGGCCTGTTGCCTGAATTCTGCAAGTCCGGCCATTACCCGGTTCTTCAAGATATCGAGCCCACGGCGCTCGACGGCCGAGATGGGCAGTACCTCCCGGGAGGGGCATTGACTGCGCAGCCGTACGAGCAGTGCGTCCAGGGACGTTCGATCCACCAGATCCGTCTTGGTCGGCACCAGCCAGATCGGGCGCCTGGCCAGGGCGGGGCTGTATGCGGCCAGTTCCGCTTCCACGGCAACCGCATTGGCCACCGGGTCGGAACCGTCCGGCGGATGCACATCGACCAGGTGCAGCAGCAGACGGGTCCGGGACAGGTGTCGCAGGAACTGCGCGCCAAGCCCGGAGCCGGTGGACGCACCCGCGATCAGGCCCGGTATGTCCGCCATGACGAAGCTTGCCTCGTCATCGACGCGTACCACGCCAAGGTTGGGGACAAGGGTGGTGAATGGATAGTCGGCGATTTTCGGCCGCGCAGCCGAGATGGCGCCGATCAGGGTGGACTTGCCCGCATTCGGCATGCCGAGCAGCCCCACATCGGCCAGGAGCTTCAATTGCAGCGACAGTTCCCGCTCGTCTCCGGGGGCGCCCGGCGTGATTCGGCGCGGCGCGCGGTTGGTGCTGGACTTGAAGCGGGTATTGCCGAGCCCATGCCTGCCGCCCCGGGCGACGAGCAACCGCTGGCCCGGTTCGGTGATGTCGCCGATCGGCTCCCGGGTATCCGCATCGATCACGGTGGTTCCGAGCGGCACCCTGATTTCGCATTGCTCACCGTGGGCGCCCGTCTTGTTGCGCCCGCTGCCCGGCTGGCCGTTGCCGGCGCGGTAACGCGGCTGGTAGCGGAAATCCACCAGCGTGTTCAGGGACGCATCGGCAACCATGATCACATCGCCTCCGTCGCCGCCATCGCCGCCGTCCGGGCCGCCCCGGGCGACGAACTTCTCGCGCCGAAAGCTGAGGGCGCCATCGCCCCCCCGGCCGGCATGCACATGGACGGTCGCTTCGTCGATGAACTGCATTGGAGAAACCTGCCCTTCCGGGACAGGCCATGGGCTACACCGTCGGGACGACGGCGACGTACTTGCGCTTGCGCTTGCCCCTTTCCACAAACTTGACGTGGCCGTCCCGGGTCGCGAACAGCGTATGGTCACGCCCGCAACCGACGTTCTCTCCCGCATGAAAGCGGGTGCCGCGCTGCCGGACCAGAATGTTGCCCGCGCGAACGTACTGGCCTCCGAACCGCTTGACCCCAAGCCGTTTCGACTGCGAGTCACGGCCGTTTCGGGTACTGCCGCCTGCCTTCTTGTGTGCCATGCTTCAGCCTCCTCGAACCCGGTCAAGCAGCAACGATACCGGTAACGCGCACCTCGGTATACCACTGGCGGTGGCCCTGGCGTCGCAGGTATTTCTTGCGCCGCTTGAACTTGATCACCCGGATCTTCTTGCCCCGGTCGTGACCGAGAACCTCCGCCTCGATGCGGCCGCCTTCGACATAGGGCCGGCCGACACTGACATCGTCGCCTTTGGCCACCAGCAGCACCTTGTCGAATACCACATCATCGCCGGGCTCGGCATCGAGGCGCTCCAGTTTCAGAACGTCGCCCTCGCTCACCCGGTGCTGCTTGCCGCCGCTCGAGAAAACCGCAAACATGACTTAGCTCCTGAAACACTCGGCCTGAAATATCGATTGCGCTGAATTACAATGCCCGCCCGACGTTCGGCCAAGCCTTTCAATGGCCTGACGCGCAGCGCCTCGCCCGGCAACCGGGCGATGCCCGAAGGGCGGCGTATTCTAGAATCGAAGTTGTGGGATTACAACGCGTGAACCCGGCTACCGCCATCTCCGAGCATTCGCAGAACGTTTCCGGCACACCGGCCTCGCTCTCGGGCCTGGACGATGTCTTCGGCCTCGTGCGCGATGACTTCGCCGCCATCAACCGCCTGATTCCAGCCCAGCTGACCTCCGATGTGGCGCTGGTCGAGGAGATCGGCAGGTACATCGTCGACAGCGGCGGCAAGCGCCTGCGGCCGCTGCTCGTGCTGCTCAGCGCCCGGGGCTGTGGCATCGACGGCGACCGGCATGTCCAGCTTGCCGCAACGATCGAGTTTCTGCATACCGCAAGCCTGCTGCACGACGATGTGGTCGACCGCTCCGAACTGCGCAGGGGACGGCCCACCGCCAATGCCTGCTGGGGCAACGCGCCATCCGTGCTCGTCGGCGATTTCCTCTATTCCCGCGCCTTCCAGCTCATGGTGGCCCTGGATGACAGTGAGATCCTGTCCATTCTGGCAGAAGCCACCAACCGTATTGCCGAAGGCGAAGTGATGCAGCTCGCCAACATCGGCAATCTCGATGTCGACGAAAGCGCCTACCTGGAAGCCATTCGCCTGAAGACCGCCCTGCTCTTCCAGGCGGCAACCCACACCGGCGCCGTGCTCGCCGGCCAGAGTCGCTCTCGGGTCGAGGCGCACCGGCGATTCGGCCTGCATTTCGGCATGGCCTATCAACTCGTGGACGACTGGCTCGATTACGCAGGCGACGCTGCCGTCATGGGCAAGAACGCCGGCAACGACCTGGCTGAAGGCAAGCTGACGCTGCCCCTGATTCACACCTTGGCCAACGGCACCCGCAGCCAGGCGTCGCTGGTTCGCGAGGCCCTGCGCATGCGATCGAGGGCGCAGTTCGACGAGGTGGTCGAGGCGGTACACGCCTGCGGTGCGATGCAGTACACCCATGACGCGGCTCTCGAGCAAAGCCGCCTGGCGCTCGAGTGCGTGGCCGAGTTGCCGGCAAACCGGTACCGGGACGCACTGGCGGATGTCACCCGGTTCGCGGTGTCGCGTTTGTGCTGAGCACGTCCGCGGCCCGGCGCGCCGGGTACGGAACTCGCAAGACATCGAGGATTGGTCGGAGTGAGAGGATTTGAACCTCCGGCCCCTACGTCCCGAACGTAGTGCTCTACCAAGCTGAGCTACACTCCGCGCTACGGTTCCAGCCCGTCGTGGCTCGGCCGACGGGGCGACTACCGGCAAGGACGCGCATTCTAGCTCAACCTCTTCACGAATAAACTACTGCGGCCGTCAGTGGCAGCGAAACACTCGAAGAACGTCTGATCGACTCGGGTTCGCCGAGCGATTTGCGGGTTAGCGGGTTGCGAATCAGAGCGATTTCGTGGTCGCCTGGCGTGATCACGGCGGCAGTAGCACACCGACAGGCTCCACTCGCCCTTGGGCTGAGCCCTCGCATGCAAAAATTTTCAAGTTATTGATTTTAAAGCACTCACCGACGCGGAGAGCCATTGCTTCGATCCGGCGCCGAGAACCGGTATACGGTACGTGCATGCGGCGCACCAGGCGGCGGCGCTTACCGCTACGATAGGCGCCAGCACGAGCCCAAACAGCGCCGCATACACGCACCGCACACCGGTTCTCTCCCAGCATGCCTTTGTTGCTTGCACGTCCGCGGCCCGGCGCGCCGGGGTGGGATCTTTCATGGACGAACTGCTCCCTCGTGCGCCCGGGTGAGGCCCGGTTGTCTGCTCTTGACGTATGATGGACGCGCCAGCGAGGGTCCGCCGTGCCTGTGGTCGCGCCGACCCGCCGTTTTCAGCTTGATGGAGCATCAGTGGCACTCACTCCGATCGTCCCCGGGATTGCAGCGATTCTGTTGTATCTGGCCGGCACCTGGTTGCAGGCGAGGGCTCTCGCACAAAACACCTCGCTGCCGCGGTGGGCGGTGCGGGCTCTGGTTATTCCGGCGCTGGTGTTGCACGGCATCGCCGCCTTGGAAACGACGATGCGGCCCGAGGGCATCAATTTGAGCCTGGTCAGCGTTGCCAGCCTGACTGCCCTGATCGTGCTGGCCATGGTTCTCGCCGCCGGCATCGCCCGGCCCGTGCACAGCCTGTTCGTCCTGCTGTTTCCCCTGTCGGCGCTGGCGCTCCTGGCCTCACTCTTCCTGCAACGGCAGCAGCCATCGGCTGCCGGCATGTCCGATGCGCTAGCCGTTCACGCACTGGTCTCGGTTCTGGCCTGGAGCGTCCTGGCGATGGCCGCGCTGCAATCGATTCTGGTCGGCATCGCCGAACGCAACATTCGCGCCAGAAGCCACATCCTGGCGCTGCGCATCCTGCCACCGCTGGAGACCATGGAGCATCTCCTGTTCGTCATGCTCTGGGCCGGGTTCGCGGGCCTGACCGTCGCCATCGTCAGCGGCTTCGTCTACCTGGACGACATGTTCGCTCAGCGCGTGGTGCACCACACGTTGCTGTCGTCGGCATCCTGGGTGGTCTATGTCGTTCTGCTCGTGGGACGCCTCGTCTTCGGCTGGCGAGGCGCCACCGCCGTGCGCTGGACGCTCTCGGCATTCGCCCTGCTGCTCCTGGGATACTTCGGCAGCAAATTCGTTCTGGAAATACTGCTCGGCAGCGGATGACGTTCCCGCCGAATCGGGCCAAGCCTCAGTTTCGCCAGCGGCGGTTCATGGCAGCGATCACGCCCTGCAGCGATGCCGTTATGGTGTTGCGGCTGACACCGACACCGTAACAGCGGCCGCCGCCGGCATCCTCGATGGCCAAGAGGCATATGGCCTTGGCGTCGCTGCCCGTGGTCAACGCATGTTCGTGGTATTCGACGACGTTGACCGGTTCGTTGAGGGTTTCCTCCAGGCCGTTGACGAATGCTTCGATGGGGCCGGTGCCTTCGCCGTCGATGGTGACCTGCTGTTCCGACGCCTCGACCCGGGCGATGCAGCGCTGGTCGGCATGGCGGCCCGTCAGGATGTCGAAATCGACCAGCCGGTAGGGCCCGGATTCGACCGCGTACTCGTCGAGCAGGGCCTGGAAGATTTCCGCAACCTTGACCTCCCGGTCGAGGGATTCGGTCAGCTGTTGCACGACGCCGCTGAATTCCCTGAGCATCTCTCGGGGCAGCACGATGCCGTAGTACTCCTCGAGGAGGAAACCGACGCCGCCCTTGCCCGACTGGCTGTTGACCCGCACCGTTTCCTTGTAGGACGAACCGACGTCGCTCGGGTCGATGGGCAGGTAGGGCACCTCCCACCGGTCGCGGTCGACCTTGGCCATGCCCTTCCTGATGGCATCCTGGTGGGAGCCCGAGAAGGCCGTAAAGACCAGGTCGCCGGCATAGGGGTGACGCTCGTGGACCGGCAGCTTGTTGATGGCCTCCACCGTGCGGCGGATGCGGGGCATGTCGCTGAAATCCAGTTGCGGGTCGACCCCCTGGCTGAAGAGATTCATGGCCATGGTGACGATGTCGCAATTGCCGGTGCGCTCGCCGTTGCCGAACAGGGTTCCCTCCACCCGCTCGGCACCCGCCATCAGCGCAAGTTCGGTGGCCGCGATGCCCGTTCCCCGGTCGTTGTGCGTGTGCAGGCTGATTACCGCCTTGTCGCGGTGCGGGAAGCGGGTGGCGAACCACTCGATCTGGTCGGCGTAGATATTGGGCGTCGCCATTTCCACGGTCGACGGCAGATTGACGATGATGGGGTTCTCTGTCGTCGCGCCCCACTCCTCGGCTACGGCCGTGCAGATGTCCACGGCGAATTCCAGCTCGGTGCCGGTGAAGCTCTCGGGGGAATACTCGAAACTGATGTTGGAATCGAGCGCGCCGAGTCCCTGCCTGACCAATCGAGTGCCACGCACCGCCAGGTCGATGATGCCCGAGCGGTCCATTTCGAACACCACGCGCCGCTGCAACTCCGAGGTGGAGTTGTAGAGGTGAAAGATGACGTTCGGCGCCCCGTCGAGTGCCTCCACGGTGCGCTCGATCAGTTCTTCCCGGGCCTGGCAGAGCACCTGGATGCTCACGTCTTCGGGAATTCGTCCCTCGTCGACGATACGGCGGATGAAATCGAAGTCCGGTTGCGAGGCAGCCGGAAAACCGACCTCGATTTCGGCAAAGCCCACTTCGAGCAGAAGCTCGTACATGCAGAGCTTCTCGTCGACGTTCATCGGATCTATGAGGGCCTGGTTGCCGTCGCGCAGGTCGACGCTGCACCAGCGCGGCGCCCGCTCGATGGTCTTGCCGGGCCACTGGCGCTCCGGCAGTTCGATGGGTCGAAAAGGACGATATTTGTGATACGGCATGCTGCCGCCGGCCCGTCCGGCTGCCGTGCCGCGCCTGGCTGTCGATTGCTCGCTCATGACCATTGAATCCTGGCTGTTTCAGGTTGGGAGGGGGATTGGGTCGGGCAGTTGCCCTTGTCTGAACGAATGGTTGCCGGCTACGCCGGCAGGAGCAGCAGTCGGAGAAGGGAAAGGCGCTGTTGGCGGGCTCGCGGGTTCATGGCGCGCTTTATCGCCTCGCGGGCGGAGCTTGTCAAGCGTTTTGCATGAGCGACTTCAACAAGCAGCTTGGCGCTATGGGCGATCTGCCGATGCCTGAACACTCAATCCGGAGGCGAACGCGCGCCCGTTCTCCACATAATGACGGGTGTTGCGCTCGAAGCGTTCGACGCGTTCCGGCGTCATCTTGCCGACGATGCGGCCGGGCGCGCCGAGCACGACGGAGTTGTCCGGAATCTCCTTGCCCTCGCCGACCAGCGAGCTTGCGCCGATTAGGCAGTTTCTGCCGATCTTCGCACCGCTCAGCACGACCGCGTTGATGCCGACAGTGGTGTTGTCGCCGATTTCGCAACCGTGCACCACCGCCTTGTGGCCGATAGTGACGTTGTTGCCGACGATGCACGGATAGCCCGGGTCCGTGTGTACCACGGCGCAATCCTGAATATTGGAGTTCTCGCCGATGCGGATGGGCTCGTCATCGCCGCGCACCACGGCGCTGAACCAGACACTGACGTTGTGACCGAGCCTGACGCTGCCGATGACGGCGGCACTCGGGGCCACGAAACAGTCTCCTTCCGCAATCACGCGGCGGTCATGCAGTTGATAGAGCATTGGGTCTCCCTCGCATGGAATAAATCATAATGCGCGCTAGCTGACGGCCGCTCGGGCATTCCGGAACAGCCGCAGCCAGGGGCCGTCCTCCTGCCAGGCCGGGTCGGGCCAGGCGTTCTGGCATGCCCGGAAAACACGTTCCGGATGGGGCATCATCGCCAGCACCCGGCCCTCCGCCGCCGTGACTCCCGCCAGGCCGTCGGCGGAACCGTTGGGATTGGCGGGATAGTTGCCGGCAACGGCGTGCCGGCCGGTCACGTACTGGGCGCAGAGCTGTCCGTCGGCCGTCAATGCCGCAAGGTGTTCCGGTTTCTGGAATTCCGCCCGCCCTTCGCCGTGGGCAACGGGCACCGGGACGATGCTGCCGACCATGCCTTCCAGCCAGGGCGAGGCTACCCGGTTGATGCGCACGAGTACCGTGCGTGCCTCGAATTGATCCGAGCGGTTTCTGACGAAACGGGGCCAGTAGTCGGCCGCCGGGATCAAATCCTTCAGGTTGGCCATCATCTGGCAACCGTTGCAGATCCCGAGCGCCAGCCGGTCAGCGTGAAAGAATGCCGCGAAGGCGTCGCGCACACGTTCGTGGAACAGGATGCTCTTCGCCCAGCCCCCGCCGCCGCCCAGCACGTCTCCGTAGGAAAACCCGCCGCACGCGGCGACTACCGGAAAATCCAGCAGGTTCACGGAACCGTCCAGGAGATCGCTCATGTGCACATCGACGCTGGTGAACCCGGCCCGATCGAATGCAGCGGCCATCTCCAACTGGCCATTGACGCCCTGTTCCCGCAGAACAGCTACCCGGGGACGGGAACCGACAATCGCAAACGCGCCTGCCGGGTCGTCGGCCGGGTCGAAGGTCAGCGCGGCACCGAGGCCCGGGTCGCCGCTGTCGTCGAGTGCTGCGTACTCTTCGTCCGCCGCTGCCGGATTGTCCCGCAGCCGCTGCATCCGGTAGCTCGGTTCCGCCCAGCGACGTTGCCAGTCGGCCCGCTCCGCATCGACCCGCAGAACGCCGCGGTGGCGTATCAGCAAACGCTCGTCCACCCTGACGGCGCCGAGATCGACCACTCGCACGGAGCCGAATCGTTGCGCAACCTCGGGCACGTCGTCGGCAGCCACCTGCAGCACGAATCCGAGTTCTTCGTTGAAGAGCGCGGCGAGCAGGTCCTCGTCCTCGATCTCGACATCCCAGCCGAGACGCCCGGCAAAGGCCATCTCGGCCAGCACGGTCAGCAAGCCGCCGTCGGAGCGGTCGTGAAACGCGAGGATGCGGCCTTCCCGGCTGAGTGCCAGTACGGACTTCAATGCATCGGCCAGTGCATGGGCATCGTCCACGTCGGGACAGGCGCCGCCCGTCATTCGGTAGCACTGCGTCAGGGCGCTGCCGCCCAGACGGTTGCGCCCACCGCCGAGATCGACCAGCAGCAACCGGGTGGCTTCCACCTTGCCCCCCATTGCCGGGTCCGCGGTCGCGGGCCGGAGCCGGGGCGTCAGCGTCCGCCGTGCATCCGCCACCGGGGCGAATGCGGAAACGATCAGGGTCAACGGCGCCACCACCTCGCGAGTTGTTCCGCCGTCTTGCCAACGGGTGCGCAGTGAGAGGCTGTCCTTGCCGACGGGAATGGCAATGCCCAGTGCCGGGCAGAGTTCCATGCCCACCGCGCGTACCGCATCGAAGAGCGCCTGTTCCTCGGCTTCGTCGCCGGAAGCCGCCATCCAGTTGGCCGACAATACGGTGCGTTCCAGGGCTTCGAGATCGGCCGCGACCAGGTTTGTCAGCGCTTCGCCCACCGCCATCCGCGCAGAAGCCGCCGGATCGATCAGCGCCAGCGGCGACCGTTCGCCCATGGCCATGGCCTCGCCCTGAACCGTCCGGTAACCGCCCAGGGTCACCGCAACGTCGCTCACCGGTACCTGCCAGGGGCCGACCATCTGCTCCTGGCCAACCAGGCCCGTAATGCTGCGGTCGCCGATGGTGACGAGAAACTGCTTGCTGGCAACCGCGGGGAAGCCCAGCACTCGCCGGATTGCCTCTTCCAGCACGACATCCCCCAGGTCGAGAGATTCCACCGCGGGAAGACGCCGCCGGAAGGATCGCTGCATCTTCGGCGGCTTGCCGAACAGCACCGACAGCGGCAGGTCGACGGGACGATTGCCGAATTCCCGATCGGCAAGCAGCAGTTTGTGCTCGGCGGTGGACTCGCCGAGTATCGCGTAGGGACAGCGTTCGCGCCGGCACAACGACTCGAAGCGCTCGATGCCATCTGCCGCGATCCCGAGCACGTAGCGTTCCTGGGCCTCGTTGCACCAGATCTCCATGGGCGACATGCCGGGGTCCGCATTGGGGACGTCGCGCAATTCGAAGCAGCCGCCGGCCTCGCCGTCCTTGACCAGTTCAGGCAGCGCATTGGACAGCCCACCCGCACCGACATCGTGAATCAGCAGGACGGGATTCGCGTCGCCGAGCGCACAGCAGGCATCGATGACCTCCTGGCAACGGCGCTGCATCTCCGCGTTGTCTCGCTGCACCGAGGCAAAATCCAGCTCCGCCGAACTGGTTCCCGACGCCATGCTGGATGCCGCGCCGCCGCCGAGGCCGATCAGCATGGCCGGGCCGCCGAGCACCACCAGGCGCGTTCCTGGCGGAAACGGCAACGAGCGAACGTGGCCCGGGCGCACGTTGCCGAGGCCACCCGCAATCATGACCGGCTTGTGGTACCCGCGCAGCCTGCCTCTTCCGTCGGCTTGTTCGAAGGTGCGGAAATAACCCGCAAGCGCCGGCCGGCCATACTCGTTGTTGAATGCCGCCCCGCCGATCGGGCCTTCCAGCATGATGTCGAGGGCAGTAGCGATGTGCCCCGGCTTGTCGACGCCGCTTTCCCAGGGTTCCGCAAAGCCGGGGATGTTCAGATGCGAGGTGGTGAAGCCGGTGAGCCCGGCCTTGGGCTTGGAGCCCCTGCCGACCGCACCCTCGTCGCGGATTTCTCCGCCGCTGCCCGTGGCCGCCCCCGGGTACGGCGCGATGGCTGTCGGGTGATTGTGGGTCTCCACCTTCATCAGCACCGGCACTGGCTCGTCGACATGGCCGTAGGTGCGAGTATCGGGGTCGGCAAAGAAGCGCTGGTTGCGGTAGCCCTCGATGACGGCCGCGTTGTCCGCATAGGCGCTGAGGATGCCGGCGCCATCGATGTGCGCGTAGGTATTGCGAATCATGGCAAACAGGGAGTGGGACTGAGCGTCGCCGTCGACGAGCCACGACGCATTGAAAATCTTGTGCCGACAGTGCTCCGAGTTCGCCTGGGCGAACATCATCAGTTCCACGTCCGTCGGGTTCCGGCCCAGATCGGCGAACGACGCTGCGAGGTAGTCGATCTCGTCTTCCGAAAGCGCCAGGCCCAGGTCGATGTTGGCCTGCCGCAGCGCGTCGGCGCCTGCCGTCAGTAGCGGCACACTGGCCAACGGCTTGGGCGCCAGCGATGCGAATACCGTATCCAGTTCGTCCTCGTCGATGACACATTCGGTCATCCGGTCGTAGAGCGCGCCGATGTCAGCTTCGTCGAGCGGCGCCGTCGAATACCAGCGAACGCCCCGCTCCACCCGGACGACCCGGCTCAGATCGCAGATGTGAAAGATATCGGTGGCCTTGCTGGACCAGGGCGAAATGGTGCCCGTGCGCGGCACCACGGTCAGCCGCAATTCGCCCTGCCGTTCGGGCAGGTCGAGCACCGGCCCGTAGCGAAGGAGCGCCTCGGCTCGGCTACGCTCATCGGCAGTGAGGGGCTCTTCCACTTGCAGCAGGTGAACGTACTCCGCGTACAGTCCGGCAACACCGAGCCCTTCGCGCAGCTTTTGCAGGCGAAATTTCGAAAGTGCGGGCGGACCCGCGAGCACCAGCGACTCGGCCATCAGATTCCCGGCGCCCGACGACGTCGAAAGAGTCCAATTGACGCGTTTGCCAGCGCCGAAATCGTATCATCGGCCGGAACGAGCGTTGTTTCTGAACGAGCGCTTGCCAATTCAGCAATACCGTTACGTGGCGAATGCGGCCTCGCCCGCATATGGCACCAAGCCGCTCGTCGAACTGACGAATCTTCTTTGATTTCGCTCAACTTTTTTAGAAAATCCATGTTTTCCGACGATACAGACTGCGCTGGCCGCGCCCTCGCTCGCTTGTTGCCCTGCTGCGCGCACAGGCTTCCTCCACCGCAGGCGAGGCCATCCTTCCGGTCGCGAGCACGGGCAGAGGGGTAAAACCCGGCACGATCATCGCGGCCCTCGGTGCAATATGCCGGCTTGCCGGGCCAGCGGTCATGCCACTGAGTTTCATTGGCGCCTTTCCCTGAAAAAACGCTGCATCAGGGATGCGCACTCATCGGCCAGCACCCCCTCGCAGACTTCGACGCAGTGATTGTGCGCCGGGCTTTCCAGTGCCCGGTCCCGGCTGACTACAGCCCCGGTTCGGGGCTCACGCGCACCGAACACCAGCCGTTTTACACGGGCGTGCACCAGCGCACCTGCGCACATCAGACAGGGTTCCAGGGTCACGTACAGCGTGGTGTCCACCAAACGGTAGTTGCCAAGCCGCGCTGCCGCGTCACGCAAGGCGACGATCTCCGCATGGGCGGTGGGGTCCGCATCGGCAATCGTTCGGTTGCTGCCACGGCCGACGACCTCGGTCGTGGCCCCTTCGTCCCGTACAAGAACCGCGCCGACGGGCACCTCGTTGCGGCAAGCGGCCTGATGCGCCAACTCCAGAGCCTGGCGCATCCAATCGACATCGAGCGCGTTTATGGTTCCGCTCGCTCCCACAGCCCGGGCAAACCGGTATTTTACGCGTTGCCGGTCGACAGCGATATCGCGGCGGCACGCGCAAACAACGGCCGTCAGCGCAACCTGGCCGCAATCCCGTCGAGGGTTTCCGCCAGGCCCGTTCGCCGCGTACTGGCGATGCCTTCGTCGGCGCCTTTTTCGACCCTGTCCCCAAGGGATTCCAGACGCCTTGCCAGCCGCTCGTCGCTGACGCCCTGCCGTAGCGTCGATGCCGAGCGGTCGAGCGCTGCATCGAGGGCGCTGATCAACGATGCGTCGAGGTCGCCGCCGCGTTTCAATTGATCGAGCCAGGCCCGCGCCACCACCGGCTCTGCGGGCCAGTCGTAGACGCGCTGCTGCTGCGGATTGAACGCGGAGCCCTGGTCTGCCAGTGCGGCCGCGGCGATTTCGTTTGCCGAGAGGAAATCGCTCGGCGTCAGGGCCAGCACGTCCATCCCGCGTATGATTTCTGTCGCGTAGATCCTGCCGTCGTACCAGTAGGCAGACCAGTAACCGCCGAGGGTCAGGTGTTCCTCGTGCATCGGACCGCGGTCGAAGTAGGCGATCTCGATCGGATTGGCCGAGTCCGTGAAATCGATCACCGTGATGCCTCCCTGATACCAGGCCTGTACGAAGATGTCCCGCCCGGGCACGGGAACGACCGAGCCGTTGTGGGCCACGCAGTTTTCCTGCTCGTTCTGGGGCGCCGGCATCTTGAAGTAGCTGCGGAACTCCAGTCGACCGTCGACGATGTCGTAGATTGCATCGGCGCCCCAGTCGAGGGGGTCGAAAGCGCGACAACGTGGCATCATCCCGCCGCCCCACTCATCGGTAAACAGCACCTTGGTGCCGTCGTTGTTGAACGTCGCCGAGTGCCAGTAGGCAAACCCCTTGTCGACCACCGCGTCGATACGCTGCGGGTCCAGGGGATCGGAGATGTCGAACAGGATGCCGTTGCCGGCGCATGCCCCTGCCGCAATCTCGAGTTCCGGGAACACGGTGATGTCGTGACACTGGTCGGTGGCGCGGGTTTCCTGGGTGTAATCGCCATGGTCGCCGCCACGCCAGAGGCCGGCCAGGGCGCCGCTTTCGGTATCGGCGAAAACGGCCGGACTGTGAACGATACGCGCACTGGCCGGGTCCTCGACGGGAATCTCGATGACGTCGATGCGGAAGTGCGACGTGCGGTAATCGCCGGGCGTCGCGTCGATACAGCCTTCCAGCTCTTCCTCTTCGCGGACGAACGAAGTGCCGGAGTTGTAGACGACGATCCGTTCGTCGTCGGCGGAAACCACCGAATGGGTGTGGGAGCCGCGGCAGGTCTGCACGGCCCCGACCTGCACCGGCCGGGCGAGGTCACCGATGTCGAAGATGCGTATGCCTCGAAACCGATCGTCGCTCGCGTCGGAATCAACCCCTTCGAGCCCGCAATCGAGGCGCCCCCGGGTCTCCTCCACCGACATGATGAGAAGGTCTCCCACGACCGAGACATCCCCCTGGCCGCCCGGACAGACGACGGAACTCAACGGCTCCAGGGTGCCGTCGTCCACCAGTCGATAGGTGTTGAAACCGTGGTAGCTGCCGGCAAACAGCACATCGTCCCTGAAAGCCATGTCCGTGTTGGCGAAACTGAGCAGCGGCCTTCGCCGCCAAGCGGCGTCGTCGTTCTTGTCTTCCTCTGCATCGTCGGCGTCGTCGGCATCGACGGCATCGTCGTCATGCCCAGCGTGTTCGCCGACGCCCGGATCCGTTCCGCTCGCGGCGATTTCGCTCAGACTGCCGTCGTGCTTTTCTCCGGCACTGTCGTCGGCGCCGTCCCCGGTAGACTCGCCCACTTGTTCTCCAACGGGCTCTCCCGGGTCATCTCCGGCTGTCCCACCCTCCTGCTCTCCGGCTTCCTCTCCGGGGTCATCGTCCCGGGGACGCTCGGGGGGCAGGTCGGAGGGGTTCTCCGGGTCGAAAAAACCGGGCGGCCTCGGCAGCGTCGCCACCAGTTCCATGTTGAACATGGCCTGACCCGCGTTGTCGAACCCGGGTTCGAGGCCGGCGCGCGGGTCGTCCGAAAGCGTGATGAGCAGGGCGTGCATCCGCTCGATTTCGGCGGTCTGATCGTTGGTGATGTCGGTGGTGAACTCGAACAGCACCGGGTCGTATGCAGCGCCCGGCTGCTCGAGCAGTTCTTCGACCATGGTCACCGCGCCTTCGTGGTGCGTGATCATCAACTGCAGGAACAGCCGGTCGAAATCGGTGCCGGACGCGGCAGCCAGTTCGGCCATCTGCGCGGGCGTCGCCATGCCGGCCATGCGCCCTTCGGTGTGCATGGCGCCGTGGTCAGACGGGTCCGGCGTCGGCTCGCCGCGATCGGCAAGCCACTTCTGCATGAATTCGATTTCGTCCCGTTGCGAGAGCGCGATACGCCCCGCCGCGTCCGACAATTGCGGCCGGTTGGTGCGATCGGCCACCAGTGCCGCCATATCCACCGCCTGTTGATGGTGCGGAATCATGTCCTGCATGAAACGCACATCGTCCGGGGAATAGCTCGTTACGGCTATATCGATCGCCTCGTCGGCGGTGAGTTCCTCGGCCGGCTCCCCCGGTGCCCCCGGGTGCACGATGCGGGGCTGTGCCGCGGCGAACATCGATGCTGCGAGCAGCAGCACTGCTGGAACGGCACGCTTGCCGAGGCGCGCCAGGTAGTCTGTCGATACAGTAGCGGATTCAGTCAACGGAGTGCCCTCCTGCACATTTGCAGCGCCAGCCTACATCATTCCGCGCGGCCCAGGGACCTTGCATCGCCGGCGCGACCGAAATCGCCAACCGCGGGCTGGCGTCGTGATCGAACCGGCGTCCGCAAGTCGGTACGATTCGCTCTCCGATTGGGGGCTCCGGTACAAAGGGACGTTCTTGACGGGCCACCAATCCGACCTCAAAGTTGCTCGAGGAAGCCGTTCATGGCCGCAACCCACGACGACTCGGCGCCTTTCACGCTCGGCGACATCGAGCAGGCCCGCGCACGGCTCGGCGATCTCGTCAACGAGACGCCGGCACATCGCTGGCGCTCTCCGGCACTCGAGGCGCGTCTCGGGGCCGAAAGCACCGTGTTTCTCAAGTTGGAGGTTTTTCAGCGAACAGGCACGTTCAAGGCGCGTGGCGCCCTGCTCAACACCCTCGCTCTGGATGGCGAAGCACGCACACGGGGCGTCACTGCCGTCAGCGCCGGCAACCACGCGATCGCCGTCGCCTTCGCCGCACAACGCATCGGCACGAGCGCAAAGGTGGTCATGATGCGCACTGCCAACCCGTTTCGCGTGGCGCAGGTGCGTGCCTGCGGCGCCGAACTGGTGCAGGTTGACGATGTTCATAAGGCCTTCGAGACCGTCTCGGCCATCGAGCGGGACGAGGGACGCATCGTCATCCACCCGTTCGAAGGACGCACCACCGTGCTCGGCAGCGCGACCCTGGGGCTGGAACTCGCCCGACAGGCGCCGGGCCTCGACGCCGTGATCGTGCCGATCGGCGGCGGTGGCCTGTGCGCGGGCGTCGCCACGGCCATCAAGGCCGCGCAACCCGCCTGCCGCGTTATCGGCGTCGAACCGGAAGGCGCCGACACCATGCATCGCAGTTTCGCCGCCGGCTCACCCCAGGCCATCGAACGGGTGAACACCATCGCCGACAGCCTCGGCGCCCCCTACGCCGCGCCCTACTCCTTCGAGTTGTGCCGCACACACGTCGATGAACTGGTGAAGATCGACGATGACGCCATGCGCCGGGCAATGGGCACCCTGTTCGAGGAAATGAAACTCGCCGTCGAACCGGCCGGCGCGGCATCCACCGCTGCGCTACTCGGTCCGCTGGCCGAGCCGCTCAGAGGCAAGCGGGTCGCCGCGATCGTCTGCGGTGCCAACATCGACGCCCGTTCGTTTTTCGAGCAGGCGGTGTTTCGGTGATTTCCCGGTCGGACCGAATCCAGTTGTCACCGCTGGAAATCAAATGCGGGGCAACCATCGATATGAGTCCGGAAAGAGGTCGGCGTGTCGCGATTGTTGGCGCTGGGCCCGGCGGGGTCTCTACAGCGCTGGCGATGCTGCAGCGTGGCTACGAGGTTCAGCTTTTTGAGCGACATTCCGAAGCGAGGCCGCTGGGCGGTGCTGTTCTTCTCAGCGTACCCGTGCTTGCGGTACTGCGGCACTACGGCATCAGCCTGGATAACTTCGGCAGCAAGACTCGGGTCGAGATTCGGAATGACAGGGGCAAATTGCGTGCTGAACGACCCCCAGCGATTCTCGTCTGCGGCGGGCGTGGGTATTGACAATTTCAACAAGGTCGAACCTTGGCGACCAAAGAGCATTATTCTGGAGACGGATCCTCCGAAGCACGATCGGGCGCGACAAGTTTTAACGCGCGCCTTATCGCGACCTACCATGGAGAAGGTGGAGCGTTTCGAACTGACCGGCGAGCCGACGATAAGACTCAACAACTCACTCAGAAGGCTCGCGACACTGCCGCTTAGGCTCGTCCCGTTAAGAAAGCCCACCAACGTATAACCAAAACAAATTTTTCTCCATAAACGCAAACAATTTTACTAATACGTAACCTGCTGATTCTATGACGAATGTGCGAGGCATGGGGCCTCGAAAACACGACGCGAACTGAAATCGTTCCGAGGGAGCAACAAATGAAAATTCTGCAATGGCGGTTGCTCACAGCCGTCTGTCTTGGGTTGAGCACTGTCTATTCTGCCGTGGCTCAGGATAACGGGTCGTCAGATGGGGTCCGCACAATCGAGGAGGTCACCGTGACTGCGCAGCGCGTGGAACAGGACCTGCAAGATGTTCCAGTTAGTGTCACTGCCGTCTCGGGAAGTGAGCTAGCAGAGCGCAACATTAATGAACTGACCCAGCTAACACTGGCTGCGCCGACCCTTCAGGTCGGTCAGGATAACACCTTCGCTATACGTGGAATCGGGTCCCAGATTTTTACTCAAACCACTGATCCCAGTGTCGCACTCTCTCTGGACGGCGTTAATTTGGGTAGAAATGGGTTGGCCAACGTTCTTTTAACCGATATTGCTTCTGTTGAGGTTCTCAACGGTCCTCAGGGTTTGTTGTTTGGCAAGAACGCTTCTGCTGGATTGATCAATATGACAACGACCCGGCCGGATCTTGACGAGGCGAGTGGCTCGATTGGACTTGAGTATCTGGTGCGCGATACCACTCCGCAGGATGCTACGGGGCGTGTGCTGCGGGCCGTGTTTAATACGCCTGTCGGCAATAATTCCGCATTCCGTATTAGTGCAAGTCACTCGGACCAGGATGCGGTCATCCAGCAACTGTTTCAATCGTCGGCGAGAAAAGAGCTTGACCAGGAACGTTGGGGCATAAAAGCGAAGTTTTTGCACGAAAACGGACCCCTGAGTGTCTACCTGATCGCAGATATAAATGAAAGTGCTGGAACTGGTGGGCGTTACTCACGCACCTATCGGACGGTAGATCCAAATAGTAATCTCGTTGCCACATTCCAGGCCGACGGTATCGTACCGGGTCCGGAAAATCTCATAAACAGCTTTGACGGTGACCATTGGCATGATGAAGAGACGGGCGGAGTGCAAGCGACGATGGCCTATGAGCTCGATAGCGGTGTCGTTATTGAAAATCTCGCTGCCTGGCGCTATTTCGACCTGGATCAAGATTTGGCCAATGACTTTCACAGTGATCCCGGCATCCTGAGTAACGTTAATAAGAATAGTTACACACAGTTTTCAAACGAGCTGAGATTCTTGTTCCCAGGGAATGACAGTTATTCGGGTCAAGCCGGGCTGTTTTACTACACGTCTACCAACGACATCGTCGATAACATCGATATTCAAACCGGGCCTCCTCCTTTTGTTGCCGTTGGATTTCCTTTTTGTGTGGGAGCGGTTGCACAGCCAGGTCCACCACCGGCCTGTAACGTAAGCAACGACTTTTTCCTGGGCGGTGATTCTGATACCGAGTTTGTAAACGACAGTTATGCAGCATTTGGTCAGTTTGATTTCTTCCTCAGCGATCGATTCACAGCAACTCTTGGTGCGCGAATTACTCGAGATAAGGTGACGTCTGATGTTGTTCAGGGACAGAGGGATTACTTTGTGTTTCTTGCCCCCCGCGCCACCGTCAAAGAGTCAATAAGCAATACTAATTTTAGCTGGAGAATAGCCGGGGCTTACGCTCTAACTGATGATTCGATGGCCTACGCGTCCCTTAGCTCTGGATACAAAGGGCCAGGTTTTAATACCGATTTTCTGGCAATCCCTGAAGTGCCCTTTGCCGTTCAGGACGAAGTGTCGACCACCCTGGAAGTGGGCTACAAGGGTACGCACTTGGATGGCCGTATGACCTTTAACGTGTCTGCATTCAGAACAGAGTTCGATGACTATCAGGCGCAATCATTCAATCTCGAGGCTCAGGGCTTCGTTATTCAGAACGCCGCATCTGTAACCTCTCAGGGCGCTGAAATCGCCTTGACCGCTTTATTGTCCGAAGAGTTTACGCTCTATTGGGATGTTGCGCTTCTCGACTCGACCTTCGACTCGTTTACCGAAGCCTCTTGTGCTCCTGATTCACCCTGCGGTCCAACGGATAGCTTCTGGGATGCATCAGGCGAGCCAACACCGCTAGCCAGTGACGTGACATCTTCTCTACAAGGAATCTTCGAAACCCAATTGTCAAACGGACTTGAAGGATTTATTCAGGGCAGCGTGTACTATCGTTCAGAGATGGCATTTGGCGTTGGCTCTCCAGCCAGAACACTTGGAGACGTTACGACATTCAATCTAAGTGCTGGTATCAGGTCAGAGAGTGGATGGACTGCTTCCTTGTTCTGCAAAAACTGTACAGATGAAAAAGTTCCAACAGGCATCGCTTTCGATCCAGGCGAAAACAACGATAGTCTGGTGTCAGTCAACCAGACATGGGGACTTGACTCGGTTCGCGCTATTGGTTTGAACTTGAGTAAACAGTTCTAATTGTTCTTTCAGTCTTTACTGAAAAAAATAAGGCCGGTTTTTGCTGGCCTTTTTTTTGGGCTCTTGACCTGATCCTGTTCACTGCATTTAGTGTTTAACAAAATCAATTTAGATAGAGAAGGTCGCTTGAAAACACTGAAACTGAAATGGGCTGCGGTAGTGGTTTTGTCCGTGATCGCTTGTGGCTGTATGCCAACAACCCAACAGCAACCGCCACTGCACGTAAAAAGTAATTCTGCGAGTTTTGACCGCCCCAACATTTTAATGGTTGTGTTTGAAGACATGAGTCCACGGATTGGCGCTTATGGGGATGAAATTGCTCATCCGCCAACGCTGGATAAACTAGCAAATGAGTCTGTAGTCTACGAGAACGCATTTACCACCGCAGGTGTCTGTGCTCCAAGCCGAGTTGCATTAATCACAGGCAGCTACCAACAACCCATCGGTGGTCAGCATATGCGTACCTATAATGCTTTCGGTGCGTCAGGTCCGGCTGGAAACTACCATGCTGTGCCACCTGAAGGCACAAAAGCCTTCCCTGAACTGTTGCGTGAAGCGGGATACCACGCGCTAAATATCAATATGGATGGTGAGCGAGGTAAAACCGACTATCAGTTCGGTGAGCCCTTTACTATCTGGGATGATGACAGTCCTTCTCATGCCTGGCGTGAACGCGATATCAGCAAACCATTTTTCTCAATGGTCACTGTGATGCAAACCCACGAGAGTTTTCTCTGGCCAATTGACCCGCCAGCGAACAACCCTGCGGGAGAGTATTTTGCCAACCGTAACCGTGCGCGACTTGCTGGTCAGGTGCTTTACGTGTCGCCTGACGACGTGAAGGTGCCTGCCTATCTGCCTGATACTCCGGCTGTTCGGAGAGATTGGGTGCAGCCCGAACTATCGACTCGATCAGTTGAGATACTTGAACATGAAGGATTCCGCTTTCGCGATTCAAATAAAAATGAAAGCCTGGATCCGTATGAAGACTGGCGCCTTTCTTCAGGCGAGCGGGCCGCCGATCTTATTGGTCGCATGACGCTGGAAGAGAAGGTTGGGCAACTTGCGCATGGCAACATCTGGCCAAACGCACCGTTTGGTGCGCCGGCAACGGGTTTCGATCTGGATGACGCAGAGGATGTGATGTCAGAACATCACGTCACTGCCTTCATTCCTTTTGTGACTCTGAACTTCCTTGAGTTCGTGGGTCAGAACAATGCAATTCAGGAGATGGCCGAAGAGGGTCGGCTTGGTATCCCGGCGACAATCAGCACGGATCCGCGACATCACTTCATGACCACAATTGGCGCCAGCACATCCGGAGAAGGATTTTCGCAGTGGCCCGAGCCGTTGGGCTTTGCCGCACTGGACGATGCAGAGCTCGTGCTCCGATTCGCTAGGATTGCGGCAAGCGAGTACCGTGCGACGGGATTCACTCAGGCGTTGTCACCGCAGGCGGATCTCGCAACCGAGCCACGCTGGACGCGGATCTATAACACCTTCGGTGAAGATCCTGAAGTTGCCGCACGCATGGTCGGTGCCTACATCGAGGGTTTTCAGGGCGCCGGAGATGGCGTGCTTTCAGGTCATGTATCAACGGTTGTCAAACACTGGGTAGGCTATGGTGCGGCCAAGGACGGACTCGATAGTCACAACTATTACGGTCGGTTCGGTGACCTGGAGGAAAGGGACCTGGCCATCCATGTCGAGCCGTTCGTGGCCGCTTTCGGCGCTAATGTCGCCGGCGTGATGCCCGCGTACTCAATCTTCGAAGGTCTGACGGTGAATGGTCAGCCCGTCGAATCAGTAGGCGCCGCCTACAGCGAAGTGTTGATCAAAGACCTGTTGCGAGGAGAATACGGATTCGATGGTGTCATCTTGTCCGATTGGGCGATTACCAACGATTGTCCCAATCCGTGTAAGAATGGTCGGGCGCCGGGCGATTATCCGAATCCGGATACCGAAGTATCGACGGCGTGGGGCGTTCTCGATTTGACTCGCCCCGAGCGATTTGCCCTTGCGATGAATGTGGGGGTCGACCAGTTTGGCGGTGTCAACGACACCGGCCCGATACACGAAGCAGTGGAACAAGGCCTGATCACCGAGGACCGACTTGACGAATCAGTATTGCGCATTCTGGAAAAGACATTCGCGGTCGGTCTGTTTGAGGCGCCGTTCGTCGATGCAGCTCACGCGAAGAGCGCAGTAAACACTAAAGACAGCCAGGCGTTGGCGCTTGAAACGCAATCTCGCGCTCTGGTCGTGCTGAAACGAGATACTGAGGGCCCTCTGTTGACCCAATCCGGCCAGAAAGTGTTCCTGATGAATTCACAGGAGTCTGTCCTCGAAGATGACGGCTATAGTGTGGTCAGCGAGATTGCCGAGGCTGATGTTGCCATTGTCCGGCTTTCGGCACCTTACGAAACGCTGCATCCGAATTACTTCTTCGGCATGCAGCAGCACGAGGGCAGCCTGGCCTTCGATCCGGATGGCGAACAAATGCGGATGTTGAGGGCGCTTGACGCGGCCGGTGTCAGAGTGATCGTTGACGTAGCACTCGATCGTCCCGCAGTTCTGACGGAAATCGCCGAAATTGCCGATGTGCTTATCGCAAATTTCGGTGCCAGCGATCTTGCTCTGTTGCGTGCACTGGATAGCACTGTACCGCCCGAAGGCCGACTGCCGTTCGAGCTACCGTCCTCCATGAAGGCGGTTGAACGGCAAAACTCCGGGCGTCCTGCCGACTCTGAGAGTCCCCTTTACCCGCTACACTACTCAGCCAACGAGGAAGGCAAGTGATGTCTCTCTTCATAAGGTTGGCCACCTTGGCGGTTGCGACACTGGCAGCTGGAGGCTTACTGGCACAAGATGTCGACACATCGTAGCACGGTGCTCCCCCTCCGCCGGTTCCTGCGCCAGCGCCAAATGCTGAGTCCATCTTGCTGTACAGCGACTGGGATGACGAGAACCACGAACAGTGGGAGACGTTCTTCAATCAGCTCGTCGTTCGCAAGTCGGTACGATTCGCTCTCCGATTGGGGGTTCCGGTACAAAGGGACGTTCTTGGCGGGCCACCAATCCGACCTCAAAGTTGCTCGAGGAAGCCGTTCATGGCCGCAACCCAAGACGACTCGGCGCCTTTCACTCTCGGCGACATCGAACAGGCCTGCGCACGGCTCGGCGATCTCGTCAACGAGACGCCGGCACATCGCTGGCGCTCTCCGGCACTCGAGGCGCGTCTCGGGGCCGAAAGCACCGTGTTTCTCAAGTTGGAGGTTTTTCAGCGAACAGGCACGTTCAAGGCGCGTGGCGCCCTGCTCAACACCCTCACTCTGGATGGCGAAGCACGCAAACGGGGCGTCACTGCCGTCAGCGCCGGCAACCACGCGATCGCCGTCGCCTTCGCCGCACAACGCATCGGCACGAGCGCAAAGGTGGTCATGATGCGCGCTGCCAACCCGTTTCGCGTGGCGCAGGTGCGTGCCTGCGGTGCCGAACTGGTGCAGGTTGACGATGTTCATACGGCCTTCGAGACCGTCTCGGCCATCGAGCGGGACGAGGGACGCATCGTCATCCACCCGTTCGAAGGACGCACCACCGTGCTCGGCAGCGCGACCCTGGGGCTGGAACTCGCCCGACAGGCGCAGGACCTCGACGCGGTGATCGTGCCGATCGGCGGCGGTGGCCTGTGCGCGGGCGTCGCCACGGCCATCAAGTCCGTGCAACCCGCCTGCCGCGTTATCGGCGTCGAACCGGAAGGCGCCGACACCATGCATCGCAGTTTCGCCGCCGGCTCACCCCAGGCCATCGAACGGGTGAACACCATCGCCGACAGCCTCGGCGCCCCCTACGCCGCGCCCTACTCCTTCGAGTTGTGCCGCACACACGTCGATGAACTGGTGAAGATCGACGATGACGCCATGCGCCGGGCAATGGGCACCCTGTTCGAGGAAATGAAACTCGCCGTCGAACCGGCCGGCGCGGCATCCACCGCTGCGCTACTCGGTCCGCTGGCCGAGCCGCTCAGAGGCAAGCGGGTCGCCGCGATCGTCTGCGGCGCCAACATCGACGCCCGTTCGTTTTTCGAGCAGGCGGTGTTTCGGTAATTTCCCGGTCGGACCGAATCCAGTTGTCACCGCTGGAAATCAAATGCGGGCCAACCATCGAAACGGACTATTTCAAGGGGCTGGACTTCTGGCGAAAACTGGCAGGCGAAACCGCCGGACAGGCATGGCCGGTTCATGGCGGTGACACCCGACAATCTCGCTCCGACGTCAGTGTAAGGACAACATCGAACGTCCGGCTTTCACTCATCGCAATGCACCTTATGCGACGGAGAGTCGCTCCATGAGTCTTCGCAACGAAACAACGCTTATGTCATCACCCACCGGAAATTCATCTTCACCCCCGTAGAGGACATACCTGTGCGTTGCGCCAACATCGTCACACGATTCGCGGAATCGTTTTCCAAGCTTGGGCGCAACGCCATACTTGATCTCTATGGCCCAGATTTCTGACGACGGCATCTTGATCACGAGATCGATCTCGGCGCCAGCAGCCGTACCGTAAAAATAGGTTTCTGAGCGCCCAGGCAGAATGGAGTGAATGTTCTCGATGACAAACCCTTCCCAGCTTTTTCCCAGCACCGGATTGGACAGAAGCGCATCGTAACCATCGATCCCCAGCAGCCGGTGCAGGATGCCACTGTCTCGCACGTAAAATCGGGGCGATTTCACTAACCGCTTCTTGACGTTGGCATGCCAGGGTTCGAGGCGTCTGACCAACAACAGATCGGTCAGAATATCGATGTAGCGGGAGACTGTTTTGGCATCGACTTCAAGATTCGAGGCAAGCTTGGAATAGTTGACAGTTTCACCCTGAAGATGCGCCAGCATCGTCCACAGACGACGCAACCTTGTCGCCGGCACGCGAAATCCCATTTGCGGGATATCTCTTTCGAGGTACGTACGAATCAGGTTTTCCAGCCAATCCATGGCAAGATCGTCATCGTCGGCAAGATAACTTTCCGGAAAACCGCCCCGCAGCCACAGGGCCTGCCTTTCCTGTTGGTGGCCGTCTACTTCAACCAGACTCAGCCCATTCATCTCGAGATAACTGATCCTGCCTGCAAGGCTCTCAGAAGACTGCCGCATCAAATCCATAGATGCTGACCCAAGCAGCAGAAACTGACTCGATCTGCGACCGCGCTCACGGTTGCTGTCGATCAGACCCCGCAGCACGGGAAACAAGTCCGGGGTTCTCTGGATTTCATCCAGGATAACCAGTTTTTCGGCATGAGCGCTCAAGAAGCTGCTGGGGTCGCTGAGCTTCAGCAAATCCTCGGGGGCTTCCAGATCCAGGTATATCGAGTCGATGCACTGTGCAATTGTTTTAGCCAGGGTCGTCTTGCCCACCTGACGCGCACCAAGCAGCGCGACCGCAGGGACTCGTGCAATCGTAGTCTGGAGCTTTTCGGTAATTCGACGACTAATCATATCTTGCATTTTAGGAATCCAAGTCCGGATATACAAGGTATAACTAAGTCCATCGTGGCCCGAGCGCTGCTTTATCTCACTCCCACTCGATGGTCGCCGGCGGCTTGCTGGAGACGTCGTAGACGACCCGTGAGACTGCACTTATTTCGTTGACGATGCGGTTCGAGACGCGCTCGATCAGCTCATGGATAGGCGCGCCCAGCGACCACCACCCATGGTGATTCAGCAGCCAAGGTGCGGGGAACGGCCCGGGTCTGTATGGTTCAATTCTTGCGGGCGTTTCGTCGGAGCAGCTTCGAAGCGATACCCAAAGGAGGCGGACCGTGGCCTACGGCCTCGACGAAGCAAGAGACTTAGGTCGGCCGTCGGCACAATAGAAGTCAGGAGGGGCGAATTTTGGAATGGTTCGGCAACCTTGTTGTCGAGGTAGTGATTGGCTTGTCGGACCTGCTGCGCGAGGAACACACGCCCGGCGTAGTGTCCGCGGGGCTCGTGGGTTGGCTTGTCTACTCGAGCGCACATTTCGGGATCAAGACCTGGCAACGCCGTCGAGCAATTCAGGCCTTGAAGGACCTCGTCACCAAAACAGCTACCGACCCGGCTGACTTCAACGACTCGATCGACGATGTGACTCGCGAGGTAAGGCAGTCGGACACCGGGCGCCCTTCATCGCCCAAAGCACTAGTGAGGGCTGCGTGGGACGAATACCGCGAGACATTCGTCATCTATCGCGACAGTAATCGGGAAATACTTCGTAATTCGGTGCGGCCATCCCAGTTCTTCAACTCGGAAGACCTGCATTTCGGTCCCGGGTTCTGGCGGGTGCAACCCGGCCTTTTCGTAACCATCGGTCTGTTTCTCACGTTCCTCGGCCTGATCTCGGCACTGCACGCAATGAATGCCACCGAGGGGGTGTCGGAGAAGGCAATGACAAACCTGCTTTCGGTAGCGTCCGCAAAATTCATCATGTCCCTGACCGGCCTTTTGTGTTCAATCCTGTTCACGGTATGTCTGCGCATCGGCACCGGCACCGTCGAGCGTGCCATCCACAGCCTCAACCGGAAACTCGAACAGCGACTTAGCTTCCTCAGCCTTGAAAAACTCGCAGTGGAGCAGGTGGAAGCGACCCGTGAACAGAAGGCGCATTTTCAGCGCATCGGGATGGAACTGGTTGAGGAACTCGGTCGGCCGTTGCGCGAAGAATTGCCGAGGACGATCTCGGATTCGATCAGCAACGCCGTGTCACCGCTCATCGCCCAAGTCGGGGAACTCGGAACCGAGAGTGTGACGGAGATGGTTCGTGATCTGTCAAGCCGCATCACAGATGACGTCAACGACGCGTTGCGGCAGGCAAGCGAGCAGCTAGGAAAGGCCGGAGACAGGCTCGACGCATTGGTCGATCGAATGGATGAAGTCACCCGGCGCATGGGATCGGAGATGGACGGCGCGAGCAAGCGCCTTGGGAACGCGGTGCGGGATATCCGAGCGGCGACTGAAGAAGGCGTGACAGCAGCCCGAGAACGGCTGGATCGAACCGGGAGCGAAGTCGCCCTGGCACTCGAAGGAACGGGTCGGGGCATCGCGGAAATCGCCGGCGAGGCGACTGCCAGGGCCGGACGCGACCTGCTTGGTCCGATGGGCGAGATCGCCGAGCGGATGCAGGAAATGGTCGTTTCACTGGCGAGCGGAGTTCACGAAATGCATCGGGCTTCCGAGGGCATCAAGGACGGCGCAAACGCGAGTTCCGGTGCTTCCGAGAACTTCCGGAGTGCGGCCGGAACTCTGGTCGCGGCCAGTGATGCGGTCAAGCCGACAGTGGAGCGGCTGGAGTCGGCAACCCAGGATCTTGCCGCGAGCGCGCGGCAGGTGGGAGAAAGTGCCCGGAACAATGCCGTGAGCGCAGAGAGGGTGCTTGCTGCAGCCCAGACAGCGCTCGGTGCGGAGCGGCTTTCAATCGAAAACACGCTCGAGGGTCTTGGGCAGGTGTTGGAAGGCACAAGGGGACAGGGAGACCGCCTGGACGACATCGACGAGAAGCTCGGTCGGGCTTTCGAGAATTACCGCGAGCAGGTTGCAAACGCGGTGGGGGCCCTGCACGACCACGTCAGGGAGATGCAGGAGCAACTCACACCGGCTCTCGACACAATGCGCGAGATTGTCGAGCAAGCCGAGCGCTTTGTCCCCGAACAGCCATTTGGAGGGATCATACGCTGATGCGATCACTCAACCGTCGGACCGGCGAGGACGAAGAACAGGAATCCTCGTTCGTGTCCATGACGGACCTGACCGTCAGTTTCCTGTTCGTCGTCATGCTGCTCATGGCGTTCTTTGCGACCCGCTACGCCGACGAGACGCCGGACCCGCTCGAAGAGTACCTGCAACGGGCCGCAGAAGCACGATTGCGGGTTTTGGAAGCGTTGCGGCAGGGCATTGCCGCAGAGTTTCCCAATCTGATTGTGCAAATCAGCTCTCAGGGAGACGCGCTGCAACTGCAGGGAGAAGGACTGTTCGAAACCAACGAGAGCGCCCTGAAGGAACGGCCCAGGCGGATCGTACACACCATCGCTGCCACGCTTCACAGTGTTCTTCCTTGCTATACGACCGGGCGCCTCTCGGCATGGCGCGAGGCGTGCAATCGGCACTTCGCCATGATCGATGCCGTGCAGATCGAAGGGCACACGGACACCCAGGGCCAGGAGATGGGCAACCTGATGCTGTCCACGGCCCGTGCGAACGTGACTTTCGGCGCCATGGTGGAGCACAAGCGGGACTTGACCGAACATCTGAACGTCCGCGGCTTTCCGGTGCTGTCCGTGGCCGGCTACGGGTGGATGAGGCCGGTCGCAGCAAACGACACCGAGGAGGGTCGCAGCAGGAATCGGCGTATCGACCTGCGCGTGATCATGTACACCCCAGCAGGCCGCGACGATGTGGAAAGGATCATGGGTCGGCTTCGACGTGGAGTGGATAAGGCATGAGGCTGTCGCACCTGTTGGGAACCGCCACAGGTCCGTTGACAACGTCGGCAGTACCCTCGCTCGACAGGTTCGCCTCGGCTTGCAGGCGCGTTCACGATCGATGGCCGGATGTCGTGGCCGCGCCCCAATCGGGCAGGGAAACGATTGTCCGCGAGATGCTGCAGCGGATTCGGTCGAACGACTGGGACACTGCGACACTTGCCGCGGTAATCCGCGCCGGACGGGTCGCATTCGAACCCGACTACCGCAACAGGCTCGGCTTCAGGCGATTGCGCGCGTTCTACATTCGTGAAACGGAAGTGTCCACGAGCCGCGCATTCCTCGGCGCATTGATGTCGGTGTATCTCGCCACCTACGAGCCGGGCGGTCGGCACACGAAACAACTCGCGGCCGCGCTGGGAAGCTCGCAAACCCGCCTTGGAGATCGGTGGCTGGAGCTACTGCAAAACGTGCCAGACATCCTCGACCCCAGATTCGCGGCCGAACGGATCGGGTCCATCATGTGTGACATGGGCGATCCGTGGTCCGAGCTTCAGCACTTGGGGTTTCGAGACCCGCATGCCTTGGGTTTGCTTCACCACGCTCACCTTGCGTACGTCACCAGGATGAGGCCGGCCCTGCGGACGGCGCCCGGTGTCGAGCGCATGCTGCGCTGGCTCTCGCCCAAGGGTCGCGAACCACGAGCGGCCGGAGCGAGGGAGGCGATCGAGGCCCTGCTGAGCCCGTGGACAAGGGCGGAGCCCGCCGGCGCCATCCGCGATCGGCTTGTCGAAGGTCTTCTCGGGGCATACAAGGATCCGCGAGTGCAAAGCGGTGGCGTTTGGCGTCAGGTCCGCGAGGACTGTCTCGACGTCGTGATGCGCTGGCTGGCCGGCGAAAACATCCAGTTTTTCCTGGAAGTGGTCACGCAAGTCGAAACAAGCCACATGTGGCAGCCGAGACGTGAGTTCTGGTGGCAACTGTACGAGCAGGGGCGGATCGACGCGGCCTGGGTGGCTTTCAGTCCCGCTGCGGCTTACACGGCGCGGCGCCTCGCCAAAAGCCGGCAGCAAACCGGCGATCTCGCATACGGAACGCAGACCGCCCGTGGTTCACGGCAGCACACCTCCCTGCTGATCTTGAAGATTGGCGATCGCATCGTCGTCGAGGGATCGCACAGCTACAAGGTTCACGTGTTTCGCGAGAGTGACCCGAGAGCACCGCGCCTCTATCGAGAGACGTACGACTGCGAGCAAATTCGACTTGCGCCGGGGCATAGTGAACAGGCCCACCATATCGGCTGGCAGGAACGTGTCCGTGAACTGATCGATTACCCGTCCTGACGCCAAGTTGATTACGGTGGCGTTCGACCTGCTCTACGACTGCGATTGGATTACTGTCCAGCTACCACCGCCGGCAGGGTTGCGGAGGTTGTTGACGCGGGACCGCACCGGCAGTGTCGAAGCCTTGGCGGAAGCCAACCGGGACTTTGCGTTGGCCATCGCCGAGATCAGGACGATCGCCGAGAGCGATTCGGAAGCGATGCGCATCGACGAAGACGCCGTGCGCATGCGTCACCGGATCGCCGCGGCGCTGGACGCAAGGTCTGCCGAAACGCTGGGGTTGCCACCCCTGGTGCACCTGACCTTCAAGACCGACGTGGAGGGCGCTCTGGGATCGCCATCGTTTCGGCTTCGATACCGGTGGCTGAAGTTCGGGCGTGAACAGAACCCTCGTCGCGTTGGGGCGATCCTGCATACCGAGGATGGAGACCGTCGGCTCCCGCTCTGGTTGCTCGATGCCGTTGAGCTTTCCGAGAGGTTCGAGCGCAGTACGGACCTGGCCGCGCACTGGGAAGCCCTTGCCCGATTCCGTCAGTTACTGGAGCCCGCCTTGGAGACGGCACTGGAGCCAACGGCAACCGAAGTCTCCATGACCGATTTCCTGCAGGACCTGCAGGTGGGGCTGGCGGATAGCTTCGGCGTCGCGACCTGGCCCGACTCCGAAAAACTGCTGGATTTCGATCCTGTGCCCTACTCGGGGCGAAGTCTCGAGGGGATTCCGGAACAGGAAGTGTCCGAAGCACACGGC
Organism: Candidatus Azophilus sp.; assembly: GCA_965221465.1. GTDB lineage: Bacteria > Pseudomonadota > Gammaproteobacteria > Pseudomonadales > Azotimanducaceae > Azophilus. The sequence continues at coordinate 938,365 of OZ244892.1, read as the reverse complement.
GAACTCCACGGGACAGCGTTGCAGCGATTCCAGGAGAGGTTTCGGGCACGCGGAGCCCTGCCCGCATACCGGGTCGGTGACAACAGCTACCTGGTCGTGGATCGAAGCGCACAGACTGCGCTGGAGGTGATGAGCAGGAAGCAGCGCGCCAGGCCGACCGAACGCGACGCCTTTGTGCGGAATCCGAGGGCTGCCATCGCCGAGGCGATGACGGCGAAACTGGGCGAATTCGGCGATCTGGAAGGGCTGGCCCCGGAAGGTGAGGAAGAGGCGATCGAGGCGATGGCGATACCGACCTTCGTAGAAACGGTCGAGTACTCTGCTCGGGTCATCGGTACGACAACTTACGAGGACCCGGAGTTGGAACTGCCCGCTGTCGCCTTCACGAACTGGTTTCCGGAGAATTTCGGTGCGTCGGAGATCGAAGCGATGCAGTACAAGGATCGAACCGATGCCGATGATGGCCCGGTGATTCTCGACACGAAGCAGAATTTCTACAATCTCGGCTGGATTCCCGATTTGGCGCCTCGGGACGGCCCACTGCACAAGGGCGTTCCTGCGGGAGTGGTAACGGCCTTGCAAGACCATCAGCGCGACGGACTGGAATGGCAGAAGGAGTGCTGGTCGGCAGGCTTGCCCGGTGTTCTCAACGCGGATGAACAGGGGCTCGGCAAGACGCTGCAGACGATCGCCTTCCTGCGCGCCGTACAGGACCATGGCGCACAGACTATGAGCGGGACTAGCGGCCCCACTCTCGTGGTTGCACCCACATCGCTGCTGCCGACCTGGGAGGCGGAGGTGGGCAAGCACACGGACCGGCAGGGACTCGGGCATGTGCTGCGCCTGTTCGGAAGCGATCTCGGAGGCTTCAAGGCCACCGGCACGGCCGGGGTAGACATCGAATCGGGGCTCTCAAAACTGGATTTGAGTTTTCTCGAGGAGGAGATAGCCGCGGGCCGGGGACATCGCTTCTGGCTCCTGACGACGTACACGACGCTGACCAATTACCACCACTCGCTCGCCCGAGTCCCATTCTCCGTTGCAGTGTTCGACGAAATCCAGGCGCTTAAAAACCCCGGATCGCTGCGGTCGTTCGCAGCCCGCGCGATTCGTGCCGACTTCCGCATCGGTTTGACGGGGACGCCCATCGAGAACCGCGCGGCCGATATCTGGGCGGTCATGGACCAGCTTGCACCCGGAGCCCTGGGAACGCTGGAGGAATTCAACGACCGGTATTCGCAGCCTGAACCGGCGACGATGTCGGAGTTGCACTCACGCGTATTCCTGCCGGTGGGAGGCCGGCCGCAATTGGCATTGAGGAGAACCAAGGAGCAGGCGGCCGGGCATTTGCCCCGGAAGACCCGGCGGCTTCATCCCCGGTTGATGCCGCAGAGCCAGATGGAAGCGTACGACGCAGCCAGACTGAAGTTATCAGGTGGCAACGCACGATTGAAGGCCCTGCACCACATCCGGTCCGCCTCGGTCCACCCGGATCTTGCATTGCGCAGGCCAGATTCCGACTTCGTCAGGGATTCGGCGAGAATCGAAGCGACCTTCGACCTGATCCGCGAGATACGCGACCGCGGCGAGCGCGCACTGATATTCATCGAGCACAGGCTTGTGCAATACCAGTTCGTGGAGATCGCCCGCCGCGAGTTCGGTTTGCAGCGAATCGACATCATCAACGGCAGTACCCCGATTCGGCAGCGGCAATCGATCGTGGCACGTTTCCAACGTCACCTGATCGACGACGGCGGATTCGATCTACTGGTTCTTGGAACCCGGGCGGCCGGTACGGGGCTGACGCTGACCGCCGCGACCCACGTCATCCATGTGTCGCGATGGTGGAATCCTGCCGTCGAGGAGCAGTGCAACGACCGGGTTCACAGGATCGGTCAAACAACGGAAGTGTCCGTACACGTGCCGATGGCAGTACATCCCGAATATCGCGAGCACTCGTTCGATTGCCTGCTGCACAGCCTGATGAACCGCAAGCGCAAGCTCGCCCACACCGCTCTTTGGCCCATGGGCGATACAGATTCGGATGTAGCGGGTTTGCAGGAGGGGGTGGCCATGGGAGCCGACGCACCGCCGCTCGCCGACTCTGTCGACCCTGTTGTCGCCGCGCTTACGGCAACGTTTGCGAGAGACGGCAAGTCCACACCGAAATTCGCGCGTGACGGGTCGGTGGAGTACGACTGAAGGGCTCCGCAATTCAAAACTGGACTCCATCGCCAAGGTTTTTCACGCATTGGAAAACAAAGCAATCATGAAGAGCAGATTTCTGGAGAACAGGGGAAGTCCGGCGACATAATCGGTCATACCTTGCAATTCGGGATTTCAAGTCCGGATTTACAAAGTATAACGGACTCCGCAGAGGCCCTCGCGCTGCTTTATCTCACTCCCACTCGATAGTCGCCGGCGGCTTGCTGGAGACGTCGTAGACAACCCGTGAGACTGCACTGATTTCGTTGACGATGCGGTTCGAGACGCGCTCGATCAGCTCATGGGGCAGGCGTGCCCAGCGGGCGGTCATGAAATCCACCGTCTCCACGGCCCGCAGGGCGATCACGGGCTCGTAGCGGCGCGCATCGCCCACCACACCGACCGATTTCACCGGCAGGAAGACCGCGAACGCCTGACTGACCCGGTCGTAGTGGCCGGCGGCCCTCAGTTCCTCGATGAATATGGCATCGGCCTCGCGCAGGGTGTCGCAATAGCGCGGCTCCACTTCGCCGAGCACCCGCACGCCGAGGCCGGGGCCCGGGAAGGGATGCCGGTATACCAGTTCCCGCGGCAGGCCGAGGTGCATGCCGATCCGGCGCACCTCGTCCTTGAACAGTTCCCGCAGGGGTTCGATAAGCTTGAGCGACATCCGCTCCGGCAGCCCGCCGACATTGTGGTGCGACTTGATGACGTGCGCCTTGCCGGAGGCGCCGGCGGCAGACTCGATGACATCCGGATAGATGGTTCCCTGGGCGAGCCAGGAAACGCCTTGGAGTTTGTTGGCTTCCCGCTCGAAGACATCGATGAAGGTGTTGCCGATGGCCTTGCGCTTGGCTTCGGGGTCGGCGATACCGGCCAGCTTGCCGTAGAACTCGGCTCGGGCATCGACGGTGACGAGATTGAGATTGAGGGCGTTGGAAGGTGCAAACGTGGCCTCCACCTCTTCGCGCTCGTTCTTGCGGAGCAGGCCGTTGTCGACAAATACGCAGGTGAGCCTCTCGCCGATCGCCCGGGAAAGCAGCGCCGCCACGACGCTCGAATCCACGCCGCCGGAGAGGCCGAGCACGACGCGTTCGTCGCCGACCTGGCGACGCGCCGTCGCCACCGCGTCGGCGACGATGTTGCCGGGCGTCCACAAGCCGTCGCAGCCGCAGATTTCCCGGGCGAAGCGCCGGTAGATCTCGTCGCCCTGGCGCGTGTGGGTGACCTCGGGATGGAACTGCAGGCCGAACCAGGGCCTGGTTTCGTGTTCCATGGCGGCGATGGGGGCGTTTTCCGACGATGCCGTGATGCTGAAACCCGGCGGCGGCGTCGTCACCTTGTCGCCGTGGCTCATCCACACGGGCAGGCGGTTGCCCGGGTCGAAGTCGAGGGCGCCCAGGAGCCTGGAACCGTTCGCCACCTCGATGGCGGCGTGACCGAACTCCCGAAGGTCGGAAGCGTCGACGGTACCCCCGAGCTGCACCGCCATGGCCTGCATGCCGTAGCAGATTCCGAGCACCGGCCGGTCGAATTCCAACAGATCGAGAGGTATGCGCGGCGAGGCCCTCTCGGTGACGGATTCCGGGCCGCCGGACAGCACGATTCCCCGTGCCCTGCGGCAGCGCTCGGCGAGCCGCTCGCGTGGATGATCGAACGGCAGGATTTCGCAATAGACCCCTGCTTCCCGCACCCGCCGGGCAATCAGTTGCGTGTACTGGGAGCCGAAGTCGACGATCAGCAATTGCTGGTCGTGAATATCGCTGGCTCGCACCGATGCGACGCTATCGATTGAATCGGTATCGGATGAAAGGAGCATTAGCCCGACCTATTCGTGAATGAACGTAGCGAGGCTGGCAAGCGTAGTGAAAGCACAGGGTGCGCGGAGTAAGAACGTGCACAGGCGTGCTTGACAGCACGTTGAGCATGGTGCGGGAGCACGCTTGTGTGTTTCGCTGCTATTGACGGCCGCAGTAGTTTGTTCATGAACAGGTCTGGTTTGAGCAGAGCGGTCAACTCAACGGGTAGTTGGGCGCTTCCTTGGTGACGGTCACGTCGTGCACGTGGCTTTCGGTCATGCTGGCCGCGGTGACCCGGATCAGTTCCGGCTTCGTCCGCATGGTTTCCAGGTCCGGTGAACCGGTATACCCCATCGATGCCCGCAATCCGCCGATGAGTTGATGGACGATGGGGCCCATCGGCCCGCGATAAGGCACGCGCCCCTCGATGCCTTCCGGCACCAGCTTGTGGCCATCTCCCTCCACCTCCTGGAAGTAGCGGTCGCTGGAACCGTAGGTATCGTTCATGGCGCCGACCGAGCCCATGCCACGGTACGACTTGTAGGTACGCCCCTGGTAAAGCTCCACTTCACCGGGCGCTTCGTCCGTACCGGCAAGCAGGCTGCCGATCATGACCGCACTGGCGCCCGCCGCGATGGCCTTGGCCAGGTCGCCGGAATAGCGGATGCCGCCGTCTGCCACGACCGGAATGCCCACGTCCTCGGCAACGGCGACCGCTTCGGCGACCGCCGTGATCTGGGGTACGCCGATGCCGGTGACGATGCGGGTCGTGCAGATCGACCCGGGGCCGATGCCCACCTTGATCGCATCCGCGCCGGCCGCCAGCATGGCCTGGGCGCCTTGCCGGGTGGCGACGTTGCCGCCGATGACCTGCATGTCCGGATAGCTCTGCTTGATGAGGCTGACCCGGTCGAGAACGGACTTCGCGTGGCCGTGGGCCGTATCCACGACGATGACGTCGGCGCCGGCCTCGATCAAGGCCGCAACCCGTTCGTCCGTGTCCGGGCTGGTGCCGACGCTGGCACCCACCCGCAACTGGCCCTGGCTGTCCTTGCAGGCGTTCGGGAAGGCCTGGGCCTTGTGAATGTCTTTCACCGTGACCATGCCCTTCAGTTCGAATCCGCCGTTGACGAGCAGCACCTTCTCGATGCGGTGCTGGTGCAGAAGCTTGATGATGGAGTCGAAACTGGCGTCTTCGGGGGCCGTGACCAGCCGGTCACGAGGCGTCATCACGTCGCGAACCCGGGCATCGAGGCGTTTCTCGAAGCGAACGTCCCGGGCGGTGACGATGCCGGCCAGCTTGCCGTCCTGGACCACCGGCACCCCCGATATGCGGTTGTCCTGGGTCAGTGCGAGCAGTTCGGCGACGGTGCGCCCGGGCTCGATGGTAATCGGGTCGCGGATGATGCCCGTCTCGTACTTCTTCACCGCCCGCACTTCCCGGGCCTGGGCTTCGATGGTCATGTTCTTGTGGACGACGCCGATGCCGCCTTCCTGGGCGATCGCGATCGCGAGCCGCGACTCGGTGACGGTATCCATCGCCGATGACATCAGCGGAATATTGAGATCGATCTTGCGCGTCAGGCGTGTTTTCAGATCGACTTCGGAAGGGAGCACCTGGGAGTGGGCGGGGAGCAGCAGTACATCGTCGAACGTGAGCGCGTCGTGGGCGATACGCAGCATTTTTACGAACCCGCAAAACGAGAATTCTAGCGACGGGCTCCAGTCATGTAAACTTGAACCGACATGCAGACCCAATCCCTTCCCTTCACCGAGGCGCCCGTACTCTCGGTCAGCGCACTCAACCGGCAGGCCCGATTGCTGCTCGAAGACCGGCTCGGCGAAGTGCGCGTGCGCGGCGAAATCGGCAATTTCCGCCGGCCGGGTTCCGGTCACTGGTATTTCACCCTCAAGGACGAAAGTGCGCAGGTGCGCTGTGCCATGTTTCGCAACCGCAATCGTTTGAGCCGGTTGCAGCCGGCGGATGGCGCCGAAGTGCTGCTGCGGGGCCGGGTCAGCCTCTTCGAGGGCCGGGGCGACTACCAGATCGTTGTCGAGCACATGGAGCCGGCCGGCGAAGGGGCATTGCGGGCGGCATTCGAGGCACTGAAGGATCGGCTGGCGGCAGAGGGGCTCTTCCGTGTCGAACGAAAGAAGCCGCTGCCGCCGTTTCCTGCCCATCTGGCCATACTCTCCTCGCGCAGCGGCGCCGCCCTGCGCGATGTTCTGAGCGTTGTGCGGCGGCGGTTTCCCTGCCTCCAGGTCACACTGCTTCCGGTGGCCGTTCAGGGGCCGGATGCAGTACCGCAGATGCTGGCCGCGTTGAATCGCGTCCCCGCCCTCGAGCCCGATGTCGTGCTGCTCACGCGTGGCGGCGGCTCGCTGGAAGACCTGTTCGAATTCAATTCCGAACCGCTGGCGCGCGCGATTGCAGCCTGTCCCGTGCCGACTGTCGCGGCGATCGGCCACGAGACGGACTTCACCATCGCCGAACTGGTGGCCGATCTGCGTGGTCCGACGCCCTCTGCCGCCGCCGAGTTGATTACCCCGGACGGGGATGCCCTGGGCGCCCGGTTCGTCGACTTCGAGGCGCGTCTCCTGCAGGGCTGCAACACACGCATCCACCTGGCGCGCGCAAGGCTGACTGCACGCCACGCGAGCCTGACCGATCCGCGCCGGAGGGTGCAGCAACTCATGCAGCGCGCCGACGACCTCGACGAGCGCTTGCGCCGCGCCGTGAACGGTCGACTGGCAGCCTGCCGGGCGCGAACCGATGCGCTGCGAAGGGCCACCTGGCTGCTACGCCCCACCGGCAGAATCGAGAACTATCGCCGCACGTTGCAGCGACTTGCGGCCGCGGGCCGTCAAGCTGCGACTGCAGGGGTGAAAACCCGTAACCGGCGCCTTGCAGCCCTGACCCGCACGCTGCAGGCCGTGAGCCCACTCGACACCCTTGCCCGCGGGTTCGCTATCGTTACCGATGGCGACGGGCGAGCCGTCACCAGTGCGAGCGGGCTGGAATCGGGCGCCGAATTCGCCGCCAGTTTCCACGATGGCGCCGTCGATGCAGTCGTTCGGCGAAAGAGGCCCCTGCCCGAGCGCTTGCGTCCGATCCATACCCCGAAAGACGAGGAAACCGCTTGAACCGCCGACTGCCCATCGTCCCCGCCATTCGACGCGCCGCATTCAACAGAGGGAAGTCAGCCCAGGTGTTACGACAAGCCGCGCATCGAATTCACGAACGCTCATCTTTTTTGCGTCGCTGCAGGCATTTTGCCGAAACGTGCTCCCCGAGCAGACTGTGCCGGCTGCGCGCTTACCTGTGGTTTGTCCCTGTGCGCAAAGGTATTCCCTGCACCACAGTCGGCCACGTGCTTCCGGTCGCGGTCATCACGGGCCTTGGTAGAGCATGCGCGACGGTGCTGTTGGGAAGCCTGGCCGTGGTCACGGCAGTGGCGGGCGAACCGGATTCCGCTGCCGACGGAGCCGCCAAACCCGCTGTGCACCCATCGCAACCCGTGGCAGTACCCGGCGGCATCCATCCGATACCGCTTCCTGCCGGAGCGAATCGCGCCCTGTTCCAGGGCAAGCCGGTCATGATTCACGGCGCTCGGGCCATTGTCGGCATCCCGATCGATGCGGCTCCCGGCAAATACGAGGTCGAGTTCTCCGGGCCCGGCATCGGCACTCGCCGCTCCTTCGAGGTCGTCGCAAAAGCCTATCCGGAGCAGCACCTCACCATCGCCAATCGCCGCATGGTGGACCCCCTGCCGGAAGACTTGGAACGAATCCGCACCGAGCGGCGCCGCCAACTCGAAAAATACGCGCTCTTCACGGAACGGGAACTCGACATCGTGCCCTTCGTCAAACCGGTGTCGGGCATCACCTCCAGCCCGTTCGGCCACCGCCGCGTCCTGAACGGGCAGCCCCGCAGCCCCCACAGCGGTCTCGACATCGCCGCCGACACCGGCACGCCAATCCGGGCCCCGGCGGGAGGTCGGGTGGTACTGACCGGCGATCTATTTTTTAACGGCAACACGGTGTTTCTCGATCACGGGCAGGGCCTGATCACCATGTACTGCCACATGCATCGCATCGATGTCGGCGAAGGCGACGAAGTGCAGCGCGGCGACATCATCGGCCAGGTCGGTGCTACCGGAAGGGTCACCGGCGCGCACCTGCACTGGTCGGTCAGCCTCAACGGCAACCGGGTAGACCCGGTGGCGGTGATGGCGTTGCTGAATGGTCCTGACTAACTGCTCCGCCACCGCGCGTTTCCGGATGAGCGCGCCCTTGAAGCCGTCGTGCCGGTGCGCCACACCGACGCGGAAGCTTGGGGCGCAATTCAAGCGCGCATCGGGAAGATCGACCGCGGCCTGGCCAAACGACGCCATCCTGCCGGAATTGGTGGGGTGAGAGGCGAGCGCTTTCTCCTTGACGAACGTATGGTTAACCCTGAAAATTCAAAGTTACACTTTCAATTTTCAGCGTTAGAGTGAAACGCGAAGCATTTCTCGGTCGAATAGGCACCTACTTCCGAACCCACCCTATGGTGGGCATCCTAGGGCCCCGCCAATGCGGCAAAACCACCTTGGCACGGGAGTACATCGCCTCCCTGCAATCACGCGCTCCAGCGGGTTGCGGCCCGGTCCACTACTTCGACCTCGAAGACCCCGAGCATCTCAACCGCCTCACCGACCCCAAGCTCGCGCTCGAGCCCCTGGAAGGCCTCGTCGTCATCGACGAAGTGCAGCGGTTGCCCGAACTCTTCCCTCTTCTGCGGGTGCTGGTGGACCGCACGCGAGGTCGGCAACAGTATCTGATCCTCGGCAGCGCATCCCGCGAACTGATTCAGCAATCTTCCGAAACCTTGGCCGGGCGCATAGTGTTCCTGGAGTTGCCGCCGTTCACTGCCTTTGAAGCCGGAAACCTGCAACGCCTGTGGCTGCGCGGCGGCTTCCCGCCCTCCTATCTGGCCAAAACCAACGCCGACAGCATGATCTGGCGAAAGGCCTACATCACCGCGTTGCTGGAACGGGACCTCCCGACACTCGGCGTCAACTTTGCCGCCGCAACCATGCGCCGCTTCTGGATGATGCTCGCGCACCGGCACGGCGGCCTGCTGAACGCCTCCGAACTGGCCCGCTCGATGGACGTCTCGCAACCCACCATCAAGCGCCATCTCGACATCCTGAGCGGCACCTTCATGCTGCGCCTGCTGCAGCCTTGGCACGCCAACGTCCACAAACGCCAAGTGAAATCGCCGAAGCTGTATATCCGCGATGCCGGGCTTCTGCATGCGTTGCTGAACCTGCCGGACCTCGACTCGCTGCGCAACCACCCCGGCATCGGTGCCTCCTGGGAGGGATTCGCGCTGGAGCAGGTGATTCACACTCTGGGAGCCGAGTCCGCCGAATGCCACTTCTGGGCGACTCACACCGAAGCGGAACTCGATCTGCTGATCGTGCAGGGAAGCCGTCTGCGGGCATTTGAATTCAAGTACTCATCGGCACCCAAACCGACGCGATCCATGCATTCAGCACTCAATGACTTGGAATTGGATCGCATCACCATCGTCTATCCCGGCAAGGACACCTACTCGCTCACCCCGAACATCAACGTCACCAGCTTGGCGGCATTGGCTGGCTGAGCGTGACGCCCCAAGCGACGTCGCCCGATGGCACGATAGTAAGACTGGTGCGGGACACTTTGCCAGCATGTGGCCATGGGCCGGCGCGGTTTGCCCATTGGTATACAGACCTTCCGAGAGATTCGGGAAGTCTCGGTGGAACAGGTTGATCGCCGTCCCACCCTTCAGGGCAAACGAGTGCTCCTTGGCAACGATGGGGAGAAGCTGGATCAGCAGCGCGACCTGAGCTTCGTAGGCCTCACGGGCCATCGGCTGAAGGGTCCGCTGAGGAGATCCAATCGCTCGGCACCGTGATGTGATAGCGCGCATGGACCTTGCCGCCCGTCATGATGGAGCGTGGCCCGATGCCCAAGTCGAAATCCTCGACAGCCAAGTGTTTGCGCCATGCGTGCCGGTCGCGATCGCAGAGCGTGAGGAACAACCGCTTGACCTTGATGCTTCGGCACTCACCGAGCAGCTCGGTCAGCAGTCCGGGACGCAAACTGGCCAACCCCTCAAAGACCGCGCCCACATGCTCGAACTGCTCATGCTTCGGGAGTTCGTTCAGCATCTCCAAGATCGCGCGCTCAGGGCTGGAGACGGTGAGCGGCGCGACGAAAACTTGGTCATCAGGCCCACTGGAGTCAGTTGTCAATCCCAAGTCCGCCTTTCCGAACAAGCGCCGCGAGCGGATCACGAAGCGATTGCCAGCCGGCAGTCGTTTGAGCCAGGCTGGTGGCTGGCCATGGAGATAGACCGTCTCTCGATAGCCATCCAGTCCAAGGTAGTGCGAATACCCTTTGAGGGCCAGGGCTGTTCGGCCGCCAACGTGCACTTCGTAGTTCATGAATTGGATCGATCGGACCACCAGCCGCCAGTCATCGAAGCCCGGGCTTGGCGAGGTTGGCGGCCGACGATAGACGCCCCGGACCACAGGCTCTAACCAACCGCTTCGGACGTACTTGTGAGCGAGCCGCCGGTCGATTTCCTGGGAATCCAGCCAACGCGCGTCGATCAGGTATCCGGGCGGCACCCGGCCTAGAAGTGATTTTAGCTTTTCCTTATTTTGTCTCATATTGAGCGACAAAATAAGGCGTTGTCAAAATTTGTTCAAGGGAAACTCCGCGCTTCAGGATTGTTTTGCGCAAACATGCCGCCGGCTATACCACGAACAGGCCGCTCATTCGGGCAAAGCTGCCATTCCACCGAGCGAAGCGACTTGGGGACGACACATTCACGTTGACATTGGCGTCGGTAATGCCCTCTATTCTCTCATGTGTGCAGAGAGGGACCAGCGAGGAAGCTCACTTCACTGCCTCAATCAACTGAATGTCCTGCCGCAGCATCTCATTGACCAAGTGGCCAAGCTCGACGCCCTTGGATTTGGCGCGTTCCCGCAAGTAGGTTTGCACCTCATCATCCAGATAAACCGGCAGGTGCAGCTTGGCATTGGGTCGGTGGAACTTTCCCCGTTCACCGTTGGAAAAGTCATACTCATGCTTCATGGCTGTGCCTCGTAATGTCGCTGCTCGGCTTTAGTGGCCGGTCTGGCCGAGATTAACCGAACCGTCGCCGAATTACCGCTTTCCTCATAGGTGTGGATCACAACGAGGTGTGTACCGTCTTCACTCTGCCCCAAGGTAATCCAGCGTTCTTCACCCTCGATATGATCAACGTCCGCCACGGATGCCATTCGCGGGTCTTCAAGCACTGTGGCTGCCTGGTCAAAGCCGAACCCATGCTTGCGCCGGTTACTTGCCGCTGTATATCTTCTGTGGCGAGCGCCTGTTGTGCGCGCGACTGCGGCCATCGAACCAAGATACCAACGCCGGCAGCGTTGACGAGTTGGCCCGGATTGTCGGCCGGATTTGCGAACGCTGGCCCAAGCTGCGCTTGGTGGTACGGGGCGTTTCCGGTTTCTGTCGGGAATCGATCCTGCTACGGTCCAAGTGCAACAACGTGGATTACGTGATCGGACGGGCGCGCCGTCGCGCCGGTTCCAGGTGGTTCGCTACCGGACTCGCACCTCCTGGAGCCGCGCACGCCGCGTGGTGGCCAAGGCGGAGCATCTGGCGAAGAGCCCCAACCCACGCTTCGTGGTGACCAGCCTGGGCCAAGAAGTGGCCGGGCCGCAAAGACTCGATGAACACCTGCATTGCGCCCGCGGCGACATGGAAAACCTTATCAAAGAGTGTCAACTCGATCTATTCGCCGACCGCACCAGCACGGCGACGCTGCGCGCCAATCAACTGCGCCTGTATCTTGCCTCCTTCGCCTATGCGCTCCTGCACGGCCTGCGGCGCCTAGGCTTGGCGGGCACGCGCTGGGCCAAGGCGCAAAACGGTACCCTGCAGGTGAAACTGCTCAAGGTCGCCGCCCGCGTTCGGATCACCGCGCGCAAGGTCTGGCTGTGGTTCTCCTCGGTCTGCCCCTACCGGGACGCGTTCACGGCTGCCAAAACCGCCCAAACTTCGCGATTCCGACCCCGCAAAGCACCAAAACGCCTCAATCTCCGCGCACATTCAACCGATTACAGGGCCGGCCGCCCTTAAACACGCCTAAAACGGCATTCGCCCTGACGATTCAATCGACACCATCGAGTTGGTTAGCGATGCGGGCTAGAATTTGTGCTCATTCATTGAAGAGCAAAAGGTATGGATACGGAGCAGGAAGGATCAAATAGCCTTGTTAGCTTGACTGAGGAAGCAGTGCTTGGAGCGTTAAGAGAGTTTCAACTGGTTGGTAAGGACGAGTTTTTGAAAAAGTATGGCCCTGGTGCGAGAACTCGGTATATCTCACATGAGGGACGTGCCTACGACTTGAAGCCGGTGTGGCGTGCAGCCTTTGGGCACATGCCAAATGGCCGCGCACTGAATAGGAAGGACGGGAGCTACAGGCTAAATTCCGACATAATCCAGAATCAAGTCGAAGCGCTGGGCTTTAACATCGATATCAAGGTGGCCAAAGAGCGGCCTGGAACTGAGGGTGAAACTACGCGCGATTCGGTTACGCAGCCCCTCAACCGAATCTTCCTCGGCCCGCCCGGCACAGGCAAAACATACAAGACCTTCGAACATTGCTTACTAGTCTGTGATGGGCAGATACCCTCAAACCGACAGCAAATGCGCAAACGCTATGAGGCGCTGAGGGACGATGGCCGGATCGAATTCGTGACCTTTCATCAGTCCTACGGTTACGAAGAGTTCGTAGAAGGTATCCGGCCTGTCGAAGAGGGGGGCCAAGTATTTTATCGACTGGAGCCCGGTATTCTCCGAAAGCTCGCAGACAAGGCTCGGTCTCCCACGCCAAGATCCTCCGAAATCGCGCCTCTCGTAACAGGGGAATCGGCCTTACCATTCATAGATAGAGTTCCCAGAAGCGCCACTTACGCGCTGAGTGGTTCCTACAGTCCCGATGCAAAAGCCGGCAGCATCATTGAGCGAATCTACAACATCTTGAAAGAGGCCGGAGAACCGTTGATCGGTGACCACATAGTGACGAAAGTCGAAGGTTTTGTAGGGCCAGAGAGTGGCGAGCGGAAAACCAAGAATGAAATCGCCGGAACGCTGCGTTGGTTGGTGCAAAAGGAGCGGCTTCATGTAGTCGCACGCGAGGCCGAAACCACTCCCAAGATCGGAGTCGACTACGATACCCATACAAACTTCGTACTCGTCATCGATGAGATTAACCGTGCAAATGTGTCAAAGGTGATGGGTGAACTTATAACGCTGCTAGAAGAAGACAAGAGGGCAGGTGCGGTGAATGAGGTTAAGGTCACACTGCCGTATTCTGGGGATCAATTTACGCTACCAGCAAACTTGCACATTCTTGGCACCATGAACACTGCTGATCGGTCGATCGCACTATTGGATACCGCATTGCGACGACGGTTTAGATTCGAGGAAATTACGCCAGACGCCAGTTTGTTGGAGGAAGCAGGGAAGCGTACTGGCGTCGATCTGTCCAGTGTTTTGACTGCCATGAATAAGCGACTCGAGTATTTGGTTGACCGCGACCACCTGATTGGGCATGCGTGGATGATGCACGCCCAAGATAGGCAAGGGCTTGACGACATAATGCGACACAAGATCATTCCTTTGATCGCGGAGTATTTTTACGAGGATTGGCAAAAAGTCCGGGCGGTTTTGGGCGGGACCGACGATTTCGTCAAGCGAGTCGAACTTGAAGTGCCGCCGGGTGTCGATAGTCATGAAGCCGAAAAACGGTACCACTGGTCAGTACGAACCTTGTTTGCAACAGATGCTTATGAACGCCTAGTGGGTGAATCGGGTGCGGTGGCGGATGTCGAGTGAACAATTCGTGAGAGCGTTCACTGTTCGAGAGTGGCAGGAGTTGCCTATCGGAGGCAGCGGGGTGTCCGACTCTGTCGCGCAGAGACTACATGCGTTGGCGGAACGTGAAACTCAACGGCTACATGTCGCTCAACCCGTCCTTAGCCGTACTGCCCGTCCAAGCCTTCAGGCCGGTCAGGTTGTCGGTGTGCTGTCAGTGCCAGGAGCGAATCTTGAAATCCTGCCCAAGATCAACGGTGAGGGGGATGGGAGTGTGCGGCAGTCATTGACACGAATGCTCGCAATCGCGTTAGGGTTACCGCTAGTAGAACACGACTCATCATGGATGGGCACTCAGCGGGAAAGTCTGCTAGAAACAATTGTAGGGATTTTCGTGGATCGTCTGCTGGTCGCGGTGAGGCGAGGGCTACCGCTCCGCTATCAAACCCTGGAGGAAGATCTACCGGTGCTGAAGGGAAAACTGGACATACGTCGTCAACTCCTTCGCCACTACACACGGGCAAACAGGCTGGCATGCTCATATGACGAACTATCGATGGACACGCCACTAAACAGGGTGCTGAGCACCGCCGTACGCCGGTTGTCCAGGCAAACTCGCAACGCAGCTAACAGTCGGAAACTTGCCGAATTGAGCGCTCGGTTCGAGCAGGTAGGCGAGAGTGTCGATCCGCTCCGGGAGCCAGTAGTCCTAGACCGAACAAACGTTTCATTTCATCGGCTCCATGCTTTGGCTCGATTGTTTCTTGCCGGGAACTGGCAGAGCACCATAATCGGTAGAAGCGAAGGATTTGCCCTTTTGTTTGCGATGAACGACCTTTTCGAGCTCTATGTTGGACGGAGCTTGCAGATTGTGTTGGGTCCGCAATCAGTCCGCTTGCAACGACGCGACCGGTACGCACTTGAAGCATGCAATCGGGGTATATTCAGGTTACAGCCCGACATCGTGGTGAATGAAAACATTGTGATCGACACCAAGTGGAAGCGTCTTCTTCCCGAGGAGTCAAAACTTGGAGTGAGAGAGTCAGACGTGTATCAGATGTTGGCATACGCACGGGCCTATCGGGCTAAGCACCTCGTGCTCCTGTATCCTTGGCACGACGCTCTGCCAAGGACCCCAATATGTCGGCGCTGGCAGGTTTCCGGGTCGCGCACGACGTTAGACATAGCCGCAGTAGACGTGACCAGACCAAAAAACACGCAATCCATGCTTCGCGAAGTGATTCGCAAGCTCGAAAACGATGAAGATCACGCGTTGGGAGAATCGCGCTAATCGGATCAGTGAATCTAGTCTCTGTTTCGTAGACCTACCGGTTTCACAAACCCCCGAACTGGAATCTGCCCAAAGCAAAAGAACTCTTACGCCTAGGCCACTTATGGTAGATATTTTGAAATTTTGATTGGAATCGCTGTGTGCAAAGTTGACACAGTATTTGTGCAACAACTTCGATAACTCAAAATGGCCTACACGCCGCACACCCGCGGTGTCGATGAGCACGAAGCGGTGGCCGCCGCGCTCGGGGGGCACTTCGATAGCATTTCGGTTGGTGCCTGGCTGATCGGAAACGACCTAGCGATCTTCTCCGAGAAGACAATTGATCAAACAAGCACAACACATTCCCGCAAATCTCCCACACCCAATCGCTGCCGTCGAATGCAGGCAGATCGTCTACAAGTTCAAGCAGCCGTTCCGCGATGGCACCAACCATGTCTTTCTGGAAGCACTCGACTTCATTGCTCGGCTTGCCGCACTGGTACCGCGGCCGCGCTTGAATCTCACCCGATTCCGCGGTGTGTTTGCGCCGTATTGCAGGCATCCTTTCCAATCGCCAAGTTTAGGGCGGTTATTCTTCCAATACCCAGCTCAGCCTTTCCCCAAAGTCGGCCACCGGATTGGCATCACCCTTTGATGGGTTTGGTGCCGGAAGGCGGAACCGAACAGCGGACCTACTGCTTCCTTGTCAGCAGTCCCTTGGCTCGCCGGGTTTTGAGGATGGCTCCCTTTGGCGGCGTCCGGTTGGGTGCCTGTTCAATAACGTCGCCCTCGATAGTTCGCCCCTCGTCTACCTCAACCCCGGCGTTCGCAAGCCGTTGGTGGTAGATGGCGTCCTCTAGACGCTGTTCACGGCGCATGTTTTGCAGCCTTTGCTCCTCAATGGCCAAATCCAACCGGGTCCGCATGATTGTGTCGGCTCGGCGTTCTTGGCGGCGGTTACGCCACAGTAGGCCGATGATTAGGGCAGGCACCCAAAAAATGGAAGTCATCACCAGCAATCCGAAAGCCGCCGCGATGCCTTCCCACACCGTTGTCTCCATGCGTTCAGCCTTCCTGTTGGTTCGCGGCCCCTATAGCGGCGAGTTGCTCCTGATGCCTGGCCTCCTCGGCCAAGTCTCGCCGACGCTCAACCGCTTTGTTATTTCGGGTGACGAGAACGATGCTGCAGATGATGCAGACCGGCCAGACGACGAACATTGAAAGCAACCACCCCCCTAACAGGTTAGCGGCCATCAACGCAATTGTTGCCACCAACAGCAAGGCCCCGAACAGAGGGCTGGCGTAAAAAAGACCCAGCGGCCCGAATAGCAGCACCAGAACAAATGACAGGCCGGTTGATTTGGTGGTCTTCAAGGCGCGGCTCCTTATTCGAATTGACCGCCAACGGCAGCATTGACCAACCCGGCGGGGTACGCCCCTTCTATTCCGGGGCCGAGCGAATTCGACTTCCAGTCCTTCTTCAAGGGGTCGCTCTCATCAGTTTGCTTTATTCGTCCCAGCATAAGCCTGTCGACGAACCGACGCCCGCCGCCGATGGGAGCGAAAGTAGACCGAATCAGGAGGGAAGGCAAGAGTTTGTAGCCGTTCAGGACCATTCGGAATTTTGGCCTGCCGGATCAGCCAGCATCCTCGATACCGAAAAGGTACTCGTTGGGCATTCGGCAATCCAGCGTCCAGTGCGGCCGCTGGTAGTTATGGAAAAACGTGTGCTCGGGGCAAGCCTGGGTGCGCCGTCGGCGACGGTGAGGGGGCCGCCGTAGAGGCTCCAGACCTCGATTCTGGCAGATCGGTTGGCCCGAACCCCCGCTCTTGGGCGGGCCGTAGTCTCCACTAGCGGCGGCAGTGGGCTCCCTCTCCGAGATTGTGCGGTATGGGTTGCCGGAAGACTATTGGCACACTTACGCAGATTCAGTGCGCGGCCTGGGTGAAGCGGAAATCCGTCAGGCCGCCGTGGACGAGGTGCGCCCCGAAAGCCTGACTTGAGTGGTTGTGGGCGATTGAAACCGCATCGAGGAGGGCATTCGCGAACTCGCCTTCGGCGAGGCTGTGCCTCTGGATTCGGACGGCAACAAAATTACCTCGGAAGTGCATGGGACCGACGGGTGAAGCTAACCTTGTTGCTAGAAAGCGCCTCGATCAAGGCACTGCGCGTCGATCAGCAGGCCGTCCATGTCGAAAATTACGGCGCGGGGGGGACTTTTCTTTGGAGAATCGGCACAACGCAACCGTCTCACCTGGGGCGCGGAATCCTCTCCGCCTCTGGCAAGGTGCAGATGCGGTCCATTCTTGTGACGCTGCCGTCAGCGTATTCCCACACCAGTTGTTCGCCATCGAGGTAGCGCCGCACTACGACGGGGCCCCAACCGAATACGTGGAAATCCAGAATCCCCTGGTTCCAGATCATGCTGGCGGATGTTCGCGCGCAATAGGGCTTGCCGCCGAGTGTGAAGGCCACGGAGCCCTCGGTGTCGTTGGTGTTTTCGCCCAGCGTGCTGTTGGGGCCGTAATCGTGAATGATGCCGCTGCTGGTGACCACCACCCGGCGTCCGCACTGTTCGATGCGTTCCACGTGACCGACGTGCCCGCCTTCCACCCCGAGCCAAAGCCCCCGTATGTCTTCGGCGCCGGCCACCAAAGGTTCGGTACACTCCGCCAGAATGGGCAGCGGTAAGTGGGCGTAGCTGCAGCCGGGCGTGTTGCCCTTGGGTATGTCTGCCGCCAGTTTGCCACTGCCGTCCAGCGTGGGAAGCTCGCAGTAGTCGATCAGGCTGCCATCACCGGCCAGTGTTGCCGGATCCGTCGTCAGCGGAGGGCGAGGCGAAAGAAAGATCGCCCAGAACGCGACCAATACGCACACGACCAAAACGGCAGCGGACCAGAGCAGGAATCTGCCGATCATTGTGCGGTTTCCGGCTGGTGCGCGATGCCGGTCATCGGCGACGTTCCTCCGCAACCGACGCTCGTCGTCGACCGACGCTCACCGCCGGCCGGTGCGTGCTGCGGGCGGGCACCTGCCTTCGATCAAGTGCTGCGAATGAGGTCAACAATGGCCTTGGTCACCTGTTCCGGGCAATTCTCCTGCACGAAGTGCCCGCCGCCTCGAATGGTGATGTGGGGCAGCCCCTTCGCCCCCGGCACCCGTTCCTTGAACGGCGCCTCGCCGCCTCGCGTGACGGGGTCGTTATCCGCAAAGGCGCAGAGGAACGGCTTGCTGAAAGAAGAGAAAAACGCCCAGGCCTGGCGCTGGGCCTCCAACGACGGGTCCGTCGGCAGGGTGGGCACCTGGCTCGGCATGGCCCGCGGCCCCATCTTGTAGCTGGGGTCCGGGAAAGGCGCGTCGTAGGCCCTTGCCAGTTCGGAGGGGAATGGCGACCCCAGCCCCAAATTGTGCAGCAGAAACCGCGCCGCCCGTGAAAGATTGGAGCGCCTTTCCATCATCATCGACATCATGAAGCCGATAGGCATGTCCTCAGTCTCCCAACAGAACTTCTGCCAGTAGGCGAACTGGGTCGCCGGATTGCCGGGCATCTGACTCAGCGCCTTCTGCATCTGAACCAGGGTCGGCGTCGGCGCTTCCGCGCGGAACTGCTCCACGGCCTTGACCACGTCCTCGGGAACGTCCGGGTTGTAGGGCAGGCCGGTGTTGGAGATCACCACGCGATCGAACCGGCCCGCGTGATCCACCACCAGGCGCAGCCCGATGAGCCCGCCCCAGTCCTGGCCGAAGACGGTGATGCCGGAGAGGTCATTCTGCTCGAGCCAAAGGCCCATCCAGTCAACCTGCCGCTGGTAGCTGTAGTCTTCCCGCGCGGCGGGCTTGTCGGACTTGCCGTACCCGGCCAGATCCGGCGCGACCACCCGCATTCCATCGCGGACCAGCAGAGGGATCATCTTTCGGTAAAGGTAGCTCCAGACCGGCTGGCCATGCATGCACAGCACCAGCGGGCCCTCCTTGGGGCCCTCGTCCAGATGATGAATGCGCAAGTCGCTGCCGTCTTCGGTGCGCACCGTCGTGTAGTTGGGCTCGAAGGGGTAGCCCGCCAGATTCGCGAAACGTGACTCGGGGGTTCTCAGCAACTTCATATCGGCTTATCTCAGGCGGCGGTACTCGCGGCCAAGCATTGTAGCGAGCACCACAACAGGGAGCGATAGACGTTGACATCTCCCAAGATGTCCATGAGACATCGGTGTGGTGAGACTCGTAGTTGACTCCAATGCAACGGTCGCGGCCTTCCGCAGCTAGTAACGAAACATGATCGAAACCACCCGTTGCAAGAAGTAGCGGATGCTCGAGCAACTCTCGCAACGAAGGAAGATTTACCATGGGCGCGCTAACAGATTAGATGCAGTTACCGAAGAGTTCACCGCCGCCCGCCGTTTGTGTTTCTAGGATCGGTTTTGCTTCTCTCTCGACGGCTTCGGCGAGCGACGTGGCGAATAGGTATTCAACGATGACCACGCCATTTTCAGAGAGCGCCTTAGCCAGATCGCCAGCCTCTGCACACGAATTGAATCATTGACTAGGCATCTATTGCCCCGGTGTTACTTCCGTAGCCCCCTCTGCATCAACCAGGGCCTCAGTCTCAACTATGATGAGTTCTCTGTAGTCCTCAGTCATATGCCACGTGCCTATGAATCCTTTCCGCATAACGAATCGGTCTCCAGGTTTGAACGTCGCGGACTCGCCATTGGTATCGGTCATCACGAGTTCACCATTCAAAACCTCGACATACTGGTCGTAGGCGTGGCCCTCTCGCATCGCAATTTTTGCTGCTTCTGCTTCCCAGATCATTATGGTGAACTCGCCGCTGAAGGGCAGGCTGAGCCAGTTTTTCGTACTGCCGGAGAGGTAAACTTCCGCCGGGAAGGGCTCCGATTCGGGCAGTGCAGCTTCTTCCACGTCGTGTCTTGACAGAATAGTCAGGCCTTCAGGTGAAGCCCATGTAAAGCTTGTGGTGAGGCTAAGGGTGAAGAGTGTGATTCTTAGGAGTTTCATTTCTCGGATCCAGTTGGTCAAGTTGTTCGTTCACCGCGCGCCACGCTGCATCCCATGCAGCATTCATATACGGCGTGGCTTCAGAATCAGAGTTGGCTATAGAGATGCGCCCGAATTGAGCTCTGCCAATTTCATGTGGCGCTTGTCCTTCTTCCCACTCTGGATCATCTAGACCCAAATAGAAGTAGGCGTACCCGTGTGGGAGCCGGTTGACCGTGATGGCTTTTATATCAGTCTCATGGTTAAAGCCGTGTTTACCCAATAGAGACTGCAATTGGTTCCGGATTTCTTGTTCGTATTGTTCGAAAGTCGTGGCATAGACTTTGTGACGTCCTATCCGAAGTAGATCGCGTGTCTTCGCTTGTTGACCTTCTGCTGGTCCCGACGTAGGGGCGGACATCATGAATATCGCCATTGGATCAGAAGCGCTCTGGGGTGGTTCATAGCCCCCAAGCGCGAGTGGGGGTGCCGAACTCACCCACTGAAACGGATCGGTCGGGCATTGGATCAGCGTTGCCCCGAGCTTTGCGAAAGCTCTGCCGTCATTGAGTAAGACGTTCGTGTACACGAAGGGAACTTTAACGCCGTACTTTAGCGCCTCCTGTTGCTCGGTTGGTAACTCGGGGCATAGATATGGAATCATGCCGTTGTAACAGGCCAAAACGGAATGATCAGCCGTAACCGCCAGTGGCTTGCCGTTTTGAACATAATCGATTTGAACCCTGCCCTTGGCTTCATCCTCGCTCACACCAACCACAGTGCTATTCAAACGGATCCGAGTATCTTGATCGGGTTGGTCCAGCACAGCGTATTTGAACTCTGTTGTAACAACATCCTCCACACCTTTCATCGATGGCGCGACGTTGGGAATGAGTTTCTGAACCAAGAGTCGAGCGATCGATGCATTGCCGTCGGGGAACATGTGGATTTCGATCGTGCCGTCCCCGAGTGTGGAGGCGAGCAATTTACTGAGCTCGTCAACTGCCCCTGTTGCGTAGAGTCCCGGCGCACCGGCAGCCAACGCTTCGACCACACTGTGATTCCAGCCGGTAAAACCGTTGTAGATTCTCAGGTTGCAATCAAGGATCTCTGCTGTTTCTCTTTCGAGGCCGACAGCATCTACCAGGAACTGGTTGTAACTGGTACTCGAGCAGTACGCGATTTTTTCGTCCGCTGAAAGATCCGCTAAACAATCTTTCTCACCGCTGAAAAGCACGTTGAGGATTTCTTTCTCTGTTTCATCGATGGGTAACTGTTCGACTGCGTCTTGGTAACCGGGCGCGCCAAAGGCATAGCCGGTCCAGTATGCTGCCGTTGTAACGTGACCGTCTCCGTTTTTGTCGGGGAGGGCCAGGCCAACAACGTCTTCGAGATTTCCAGCTAACACGTAATTGGAGGGTGTCGCTTTGGTCATGGCAGCGAGATACGAATCATCGATGCCAATGTCACGAAGCAACGTCTTTGCAGCCTCGCTGTAATGTCTAGCACCCTCCAGGTTCTGAGCACCCCCCAAGCTCACCACCATTCGCCCGTTGTGATGGAACTCGTTGCGCTTCGCATGACCACCGAAATCATCGTGGTTATCCAAAATGAGGATACGGGCTGTCGGCTCGGCTTTTCGGTAATACCAGGCTGCCGCCAGGCCACTCATGCCGCCGCCAACGACAACTAGATCGTAGTGTTCATCGAGGAGCTGATGGTTATCTGGCTTTTGACCGGACCAGGCAAGCGCGTGCGCGACTTCGTAGGAGCCTTCATGGCTCCCCCGCATGCCGGTGAGTGAGGGAGGGTAGCCAAGGGCAGAATCCTCGCTCTGTTTGGCCCAGATCCTCGCTGGAGACAATGTGGTTGCAGCGACGCCAACAGCAACACCGTCCAGAAAGTCACGCCGCGTGATGCGTCCGTTCATATCGAATTCGCTTTACATGTCAGGTGACATGTTCTAACCTGTCACTTGACATGTCAAGTGGATCAGTTGGGCGAAAGTGAACGCACCCGCGAATATCGGACGCAAAGAACAAATCTTGTTATCCGCGCTGGATATCATCGCTACCAAGGGGTACGGCAAATTGACGATGCGCGAGGTCGCTCGAGCCAGCGGTCTGAAATTTGGCGCGCTGCAGTACCACTACCCAACCTGGGAGGACCTGCTGCGCGCACTCGCGGGGTATGTACATTCTGAGTACGCGCGTTCAGTTGAGACACTCGAGCGAGAAATGGAGGGCGCATCGATCACCGATTTGGTTCGGTGGTATCTGCACGATTCGGGGGGTAAGAATCTCAGCACAGACTTATTGTGGCCACAGTTGTGGGCGATGTCACGTGTAGAACCTGTGATGCGTGAATCTCTCGACGACATCTTCAAGAAAATTATCGCACGTTTTGAGGCTTACTTGATTCGTGCAGGTAGTACTTCTCCACGCTTAGAAGCCCTGGCGCTTCTGTCTTTTGGTGAGGGGTCGATACTGTTCATTGGTGCGGGTAGCCCGTGGGAACAGGATGGGGAGTCGCTTGTTGAAGCGATGATTGAGTTTGTAGAGCAGAGATATCCGGAGCAATAGGATTTTCGATCCTATTTACCGGCAACCAATAGGAGAGTCCGAATGAACACTCGGTACATTACGTATGCGCTCGCTGCAATTGTCGCTTGCCAGCCTGGAGGGGTGACGGCGCAACAAGCGGCGCCTGAAGAGCAAGTCTACGAAGAAGTCGTGGTCACAGCGTTCAAGAGAACCCAGAACGTACAAGACGTTCCATCAGCGGTGTCTGTGGTTGGTGGTCAAGAGATTGAAGACAGAGGCATAACGGACTTTCACGACATCCAATATGCGGTCCCGTCGTTGCACTACTCTGAGTACTTCGGCAACGCCAACATTTCCATTCGCGGAATCGGGGACTTTGCGGGCAACCCCGGGGTTTCGGTCAGCATGGATGGTGTTTACCAACCGACTAGCGTTACCTCAAAACTAGCGCAGTTGGACCTCGAACGCATAGAGGTCTTGCGCGGTCCACAGGGGACTCTGTATGGACGAAACTCGAACGGGGGTGTAGTCAACGTTATTTCCCGAAAGCCAACTGCGGAAGGCGAAGGCTATATCAGGCTTGGATACGCCGAGTACGAAGAGTTGAACGTTGCGGCGGCGTACGGGCGCGCCATCACCGATGGTACAGGGTTCCGTATCGCGGTTGACCACACCACGTCGAACGAGGGCTGGATTGAAAACCAGGCGCCCGGCTTTGATGATTTGATGCAAGGTGACAGCACGACCATGCGTGCGCGTCTGGTTTCCGAGTTATCCGATTCGGCGACCCTTGATTTGATCTATGCACGGGCGGAGTCAGATGGATCGTTCAATCACATTTTTTTCTTCACTGACGACCGCGAGGTCACTGATCCAATCTACCAGGCTTTGAACATTACTCAGGAACCGTTCGAGACGTTCTCGCCAATCGACGACGACTACGACAGAGAATACGATGTGTTCAGTGCGTCATTGAATTGGGAGATTGGCAGCGTAACTCTGGACTCAATATCCGCGCATCAATCGTTCGAAGAGCAGTTTACCGCCGATGGCGCAGCTTATGACGTCCTGGCGTTTGATTTCGATCTAACCGATAACGAAACTCGAACATTCTCACAAGAGTTGCGTCTAAGCGGTGCAACCGATTCGTTAGATTGGATCTTTGGGCTCTACTATATGGATATAGAGTCCGAGTTCTTTACTGACATCATCTTTCCAATCGGTGGACTTGAACTACCACCCGGCACAAGACTTGTATTTGATAACTTCGATTACGATACCGAATCCACCGCGTTCTTTTTCGATGCTACCTGGAGTGTATCCGATACCACCCGACTGTCTATCGGTGCAAGACGAACTGAGGATGAGATTACTTTTGAAGGAGAGCACACTCTGGTGCTTGGCCCCGGATTTGAGTTTCCGATATGTGAGGCGTCCCACGATTTCACGGAAAAATCCACAACGCTGCGCGCTGCTGCCCATCATGATCTTACCGACAATGGTTCTGTCTATGTTTCCTACTCAGAAGGGTTCAAAGCAGGTGGCGTAGCGAGATTTGAGTGCAATCCACCCTACGCACCGGAAGAAATCGATGCCTGGGAGATCGGCACCAAGTGGATCTCGGGTGATGGCAAGATCACTCTTAGCGCAGCTGTTTTCCACTATGACTACGCAGATTTCCAGGTTGCGCAGGTGGTTGGATTGGCCACTGTGATTAGAAATGCGGGCGATGCAAAAATCATGGGCGGTGAGTTGGAAATTCGTTCGGCGCTTAACGAGAACTGGGCGATCAACGGTCAGATCACGCTACTCGACAGTGAGTATGAAGACTTTATGAATCTGGACGCCTTTAATTCTGGACTGGGTTTTCAGCAGTTGAAGGGTAATGAGTTGAACAAAACGCCCAAAGCGAGTGTAAATCTGGGTGTGGAGTACTCGACCCAGTTGGAGGGCGGTTCGTCGCTCATTTACCGGGCAGATGTCTCATATCGATCGAGAACTTACTTCCGAGAGTTCAACGAGCGGGAGGATTCGCAAGACGCTTACACGGTAGTGGATCTAAACATCATTTGGGAAAGTGCCGACGGCGCATGGAACGGGCGGCTATATGCCAGCAATTTGACCGACGAAGAATACACACAGGATCTGTCTGGTGATGCGACCGCAGGTGGCCGTCTCGGACAATGGGGTATGCCTCGTCAGATAGGGGTATCTGCCACGAGAAAGTTCTAGCGCTGGGTGAGAGGGCGCTTTGAAGATGTGAGCGCTACATTAGACTAAGGCTATTGGAGCAATGCTTCGAAAGGAGGACGTAATGTCGAATCAAGCGCGTGAATTGCCTAGCGCCCCTCATCTACCCCGGTATCAGGCCCCATATGATTGGGATGCAGTATATGACGACATGTCCTCAGCGGGTGCGTGCATCATCGAAGAATTCTTGTCAGAAGCGGAGATCGAGGCGATCAATCAAGACCTGGATGCATTTCTAGCAAACAACAAAGAAGCGGGGAAAATCTGGCTCGACAAAGAAGAGTACTTGGACTTCATGGGTCGAAACACTATTCGGGCGCAATCCTTGGTGGAGGTAGTCCCTCGAACTTTCGAGAGATTGGTCAAGGAAGAACTCATCTGTTGGGCCGAACGAACCCTCGACCCGGTGTCCGCAGGTGTACTCTTGTCATTGACGGAGTTCATTCAGATTGATCCGGGTGAAACCTTCCAGGGGCTGCATCGGGATTCCGCCGCTTATTCAGAAATACCTCGTGGTGATTATGCCTATGTAATAAACGCACTATTCGCGATCGACGATTTCACTTTGGAAAACGGCGCAACCTACGTGGCACCTGGAAGTTGGCAGTGGGAGGACGAAGAACGCATGGCGGAACCCGAGGAGTTGACGCGCGCCGTGATGAAAGCGGGTAGCGTGCTTTTGTTTCGCGGGGACGTCATTCATTGTGGGGGCGAAAACAGTTCCGATGGTAGGCGACGCGCCATCTCGGTGGGTTTCAATGCCGGTTGGTTGCGAACACCAGAAAACCACTTCTTGAGTGTATCCAGAGACACGGTGAAGTCCTTATCTCCCAGGCTGCAGGGATTGCTGGGGTATGCCCCCTATGATGCCACCGCTCGTGGAGGCGCTATCCTTGGCGTGTACGGTATTGACGCACGAGATCCGGCAAACGCGCTGATCGGTTAATTCTGACGGTACTAATTTGGGCATGAGAGTGAGTGTCTCGCTTGTCGTCGTTTTCGCGGCTGTTTGCGCCGTTCTTGCGTCACCTTCGCCAGCTTCATCTCAGCCAAAGCCAAACGTCGTACTGATCGTGATGGACAACTTCGGCTACGGTGAACCAGGCGTTTACGGGGGTGGTGCACTGCGTGGTGCACCCACACCCCATATCGACAGTCTTGCCCAGCAGGGACTACAACTCACCAACTTCAATGTTGAGGCGGAATGCACGCCATCTCGTGCTGCTTTGATGACGGGCAGGTACGGGATCCGTACTCGATTGCAGAAGAATGCGCCGCCAAGACCAATTTGGTTTGGTTTAACCGAATGGGAAGTGACCCTCGCAGAGATGTTATCGGCAGAGGGCTACGCCACGGGCATATTCGGAAAATGGCACTTGGGTGATACACCAGGCCGTTATCCAACCGATCAGGGGTTTGATGAATGGGTAGGTATCCCGAACTCATCGGACGAAGCCCATTGGCCCGATACCCTGGATCCGAGTGATGTCTCCGGTATTGAGTTCACACATGTACTTGAAGCAAAGAAAGGTGAACAGCCGAAGCAACTCGGTGTGTACGACGCAGCCAAGCGGCGGGTGATAGACCAGGAGTTAACGGATTTAGCCATCGACTTCATGGAGCGCCAGAGTAGGGCTGGAAAGACGTTCTTTGCCTATATCCCT
This sequence comes from Candidatus Azophilus sp., assembly GCA_965221465.1. GTDB lineage: Bacteria > Pseudomonadota > Gammaproteobacteria > Pseudomonadales > Azotimanducaceae > Azophilus. The sequence continues at coordinate 911,714 of OZ244892.1, read as the reverse complement.
TACACGCAAACGCACTTTCCCGCTGAACCTCATCCCGATTATCACGGAAGTACAGGCTACGGGGACTTCGCGGATGTGCTGGCGCAGATAGACGCTTACGTTGGCAAGCTATTGACGGTGATAGCAGAGCTTGGATTGGCCGATGACACACTTGTCATATTCACGGCTGACAATGGTCGAGAAGGGCTGCCAGGGTCGTGGGGGTTTACGGGGCCCTGGAAAGGTGAAATGTTCACACCGTACGAAGGATCCATTCGAGTTCCGTTCCTGGCTCGTTGGCCAGGCAAGATTCCGAGTAAGCTCGTGTCTAACGATATGGTTCATCTTGTCGACGTCTTCCCCACGCTCGCGAGCATCACCGGCGGTACGGTGCCTAACGACAGGGTGATCGATGGCGTCAACCAAGTCGATTTTTTCACGGGCAGCGCGAAGCAATCGAATCGAGAATCGATGGTGATCTATGTTGGCAATGTGCTGTTCGGTGCAAAGTGGCGTGAATGGAAAATTCTTAAAAAGGAGATGGCAGACAGTTTCACTGTAAAAGACAAGTCTTTTCCCTCTCTCTATAACCTGATCATGGATCCCAAGGAGGAAGAACCGGTGCTCAATGCACTCGAGTATTCATGGGTAGTGGCCCCGTTGAGTCGAGTCATTGAAGATCATTTGACGTCGATATCCCAAGATCAGGGTACGCCTGCACCTTGAACGAAGAAATGCACGACTTGGAAGTGTTGGAGCTTCTCCTGCTTCGATGCAGTCGGCATCAATTCGTCGGCCGGCGGCACGCAGAAGATGATCGTCTGAGAGCCCTGGAGGCGTTGCTGAACAGCTCCGGCTAACCGCCCCGGCGCCCGCGTCCGTGGCGCATGACGCGCTTGCGGCGCAGGCGCTGGCGCCGGGTCAACGGATTGCGCTTGCCGGCGTAGGGGTTGGCGCTGGTTCGCAAATCCACCCGCACCGGGTTGCCCGTCAGCTCGAGCGCCTCCCGGAATCCGTTTTCCAGATAGCGGACGTAGGCGGCCGGCAGGGCGCCCGTCTGATTGCCGTGCACGATCAGGTGGGGCGGGTGATCGCCGGCCTTGTGCACGTAGCGCAGCTTGATCGGGCGCCCCCGCACCACCGGCGGCTGGTGTGCCTGCACGAGCGTCTGCAGAATCCGGTTGAGCCGCATCGTGCCCACATCGAAAGCACCGGCGGTGTAAACGGCCTTGACCGCCCGCATCAGGCGCCCGATGCCCCTGCCGTGCAGGGCCGAGACGGTGTGAACGGGCACCCAGGGTACGAATTCCAGCCGCCGCTCCAGCGTCCCGAGCCGCGCCCGCCGCTGCTCCGGATCGAGCCCGTCCCACTTGTTGACCGCCACCACGATACCAGCCCCCGCATTGGCGCCGAGTTGCAGCACGTGCAGGTCCTGGTCGACAAGACCCTCCAGGCCATCGACGACGACAACGGCCACGTGGGCTCGCTCGATTGCCTGAAGCGCCTTGACCACGGAGAATTTCTCGACAACGGCTTCGATGCGGCCGCGACGACGCACGCCCGCGGTATCGATGAGAACGAAGCGGTCGCCGCCGCGCTCAAAGGGCACTTCGATGGCATCTCGCGTGGTGCCCGGGCGATCGGAGACAACTTGGCGTTCTTCCCCGAGAAGACGATTGATCAGCGTCGATTTGCCGACGTTCGGGCGGCCGACCACGGCGGCGCGAACGATGCCCGATGCGGTTTCCGCCGAGGTTCGGTCAACGCCTCCGGTTGCTGCCGGATCGTCGTCTTCCGGCAAACGTGCCGCCAGGCAATCGCGCAACGCGCCCAGGCCGCGCCCGTGCACAGCGGATATCGGGCAACAATCCGCAAACCCGGTCCCCGCAAACTCGGCTTCCGCCGTGTGCGGGTTCTGCCCGTCGGTCTTGTTGACCACCAGAACGACATCGCAACCGGACTTTCTCAGTTGTTGCGCAATCTGCTCGTCGCCGGCGGTCAAACCGTCCCGGGCATCGACCATGAAGAGAACGGTGTCCGCTTCCGCCACTGCCACATCGGCCTGCTGCCCCGTGAGGACGGCCAGGTCGCCGTCGCCGAGCAAGCCGCCGGTGTCGACCAGGACACAGGGCCTGCCGCCGATATCCGCTCTTCCGTAGCGTCTGTCTCTGGTCAGGCCCGGCACGTCGGCAACGAGCGCATCGCGTGTACCCGTCAGCCGGTTGAACAGCGTGGACTTGCCGACATTGGGCCGGCCGACCAGGGTGAACTGGTGAAGCACCCGATCATCTCACCTCGATCTCGACCGCCTGCAGCGACCCGGAATTGCCAAGCACGTAGAGCGTGCGCCCTTCCGCAACAGGCATGGCCGAGCGGATGCCCTTGCCGTCGAGTTTCTGCCGGCCGAGGAAACGCCCATCGCTTTGCGCCAGCACGTGCAGATAACCGTCGTCGTCACCGACCACGACATAATTGCCGAAGGCCGCAGGGCTCGACAGCTTGCGCCGATACAGGCCTTCCTGGCGCCAGACTTCGCGGGCCGTCTGCTCGTCGATGGCGATGATTGCATCGGTTTCGTCGACGACATAGACGTGGCCGTAGCCCACAGCGAGGTCGAGATGACTGGAATGGTCGAGTTGCCACAGCGCATTGCCGTCGGCCCGCCGCAATGCCTTGACCTGGCCCTGGTAGGCGACCGCGTAGACCAGCGGCCCTGCCAGGAGGGGCGAGCCATCCACATCGACGATGCGATCGAGCTCCGAGCGGCCTTCGGGCAGCATCACCCGGTGCTCCCAGATCGGCTCGCCGTTGGCGGTTCGAATGGCGCTGACGGTGCCGTTGGCGAAGCCCGCATAGACGACGCCATCTTCGAAAACCGGTGAAGCCGTGCCCCGCAAGGTCAATACCGGAACCTGAATGTCGAAACTCCAGCGCACGCTGCCGTCGTCGGCTTCGAGCGCCAGCAGGCGCCCGTCGATGGTCTGCGCGAAAACCGCATCGTCGCCGAATGCGGGTTGGGAGAGAACTTCGCTACCCAGATAGGCACGCCAGAGTTCCCGGCCATCCGTGGCCGACAGGGCAACAACCGTCCCTCCGGTCGTGCCGATCAGCACCATGCCGCCGCCGGCGCCGACGCCGCCACCGACGAAGCTGGGATCGGTCCGGTCGAAAAAGTTGAAACCCGCCAAACCCGAGAACCGACCGCCCCTGGCCATGTTGTAGGGGTAGATCTCCGAGCGCCACACCCGCTTGCCGGAAAACCGGTCGCGCGCTTCCACCACGCCGTAGCCATCTGCCGCGTAGACACGGTTGGCCAGCACCGAGGGGTTCAGCCGCAGATACTTGCGTCCCAGCCCCTTGCCGATGGAAGCGCGCCAGAGCCGCTCTATGCGTACCTCCGGGGTGAAGTCGACCAGTTCAGCGGGCTCCATCGGATCGGGGCCCTTGTCCCCACCGCCGATCCACGGTACCCAGGAGAACCAGCCGCAACCGCCGGCGGCGAAAGCAAACACGACCAGCGCAGACCACCTGGCAAAGCGCCGTCTCCCGCCGGCGCCGCTCATGGCGCATCCTCCTCGGGAGCAGTGTCGTCGACCTTGTAGTCGAGAATCGGGCGCCGGTCGCCTTCCCTCACTTCCGCCGCAGCCGACAGGTACGCCTCGTGAGCCAGGGCCCGATCGCCCTGCAACAGGTGAATGTCGCCCTTCAATTCCAGTACGAGGGCGCGAAAACCCTGGCTGGTCACCTCGGCCAGCGCCCCGAGCGCAGCTTCGGGGTCGCCTTGCTCCTGCAACAGGCGCGCAAGCCGGACCCTTGCAATATCCTCGATGAGCGGGTGCACCGCACCGGCGGCGATGCCCCGAAGAATGTCGATGGCGCCTTCCAGGTCGCCGGAATCCGCGGCGTCCTTTGCCCGGTAGAGATGCGCAAAGGTCGCGTAGCTGGTATCGCCGTACTCGGCGTCGAGCCTGTCGGCCATCGCCGTGCGGGCATCGCCCGTTGCCGTAAGGAACGACTCGTAAATCTCCGAAGCGGCCTGCATTTCGGTGACCTGTGCGGCGTCGTACCAGCGCCAGCCGGCAAATCCGCCGACCACGATCACGACTGTCACGACGATGGACGTGCCGTTTTCGTGCCACCAGTTCTTCAGCCGGTCGAGCTGTTCTTCATCGCTGAGATAGTCAGCCACATTTGTTCCTCTGTTGCGCGAGCCCGGTTGTCGAACGAGCCGAACTCACAACCGCTCACTGCGTATTTTCATCCAGTCGTGCGCGGGCGCCACCCCGTGAGTTCCCGGTTCTTCGCTCACCGCCTTGTGGCCCGGGCCCCGTGGCATCCGCCGACCGCCTTTCACCGCCTTCTCGTCGTGCCGCGCCGGCGCCACGTTGGCCCTCCGACCCCGGCGGCGTATTCAGCCGCGATGCAACGTCTTCGAGCCGCAATTGCTCCTGTTGCACGCCTGCGCGCAAGTCTTTCAACGCGACCAGGCCGGCGCCGATTTCCGCCTCGCCGAACAACAGAGCCCAACGGGCTCCACACCGGTCGGCTCGCTTCAACTGGTTTTTCAACCTGCCGCCACCGGCGTGAACGCGGAAGCGCAACGACGGCGCCATGACCCGCAAGCGTTGCACCGCCGCCAGGGTCGCGCCGTGCAGGCCGGGTTCCAGCACGCAGCAGTACACATCGGCGGGCAAGTCCGGCGCGACGCCATGTACTGCTTCGTGCAAGAGCAGCACACGTTCCATGCCGATCGCGAAACCCGCGGCCGGCGTCGCCCTGCCGCCCAGCAACTCCACCAGCCCGTCATAGCGCCCGCCGGCACAGATCGCACCCTGGGCGCCCAGGCGATCCGTCGTCCATTCGAAGACGGAGCGCGTATAGTAATCGAGACCGCGCACGAGGCGGGGATTCTCTACGTACTCGATGTTCAACTCGGCAAGCAATGCCTTGAGTTCGACGTAGTGTTCCGAGCTGGCATCGTCGAGATAGTCCCCGAATGCCGGCCCATTGTCGAGCGCCCGCCGGGTCTGTTCCGACTTGCTGTCCAGAATTCGCAAGGGGTTGGTGGTCAACCGCCGCTGACTGTCCTCGTCGAGGCTCGCCTTTCTCGGTTCGAGCCAGTCGACGAGGGCCTCCCGAAATGTCGCCCGGGCGTTCGCCGAGCCGATGCTGTTGAGTTCCAGCCTCACCTCGCTGTCGATGCCCAATTGCCGCCAGAGTTCGCAACCCAACTGGATCAGTTCCGCGTCGATGTCCGGCCCGGCCAGCCCGAACGCCTCGACGCCAACCTGGTGGAACTGGCGATAGCGGCCTTTCTGGGGCCGCTCGTAGCGGAACATCGGCCCCCGGTAGAACACGCGCTGAGTCTGGTTGTACAACAGCCCGTTCTCTTCCAGTGCCCTGGCGCAACCGGCGGTTCCTTCCGGCCGCAATGCGATGGCGCCGCCGTCGCGGTCGGTCAGCCGGTACATCTCCTTCTCGACGATGTCGGTGGCCTCGCCAACGCCACGGCTGAAGACTTCCACCGCTTCGAGCAGAGGCAATTGCACTTCCTCATAGGCAAAACGGTCGAGCACATCCACCATGGCGTTCTCGATCGCCCGCCACCGGCGCGCTTCCGCCGGCAACACGTCGCGCATCCCCCTGACACGCATCGATTACTGCCCCACCATCAGCAATGCCACATTGTTCCGGGTGTGCGGCCCCAGAGGCACCGCCTCGCCGTTATACGCCAGTGTCACGCCGGGCGCGTAGCCGAGCCGAATCTGAAACGGCCCGGCGCCGACGAGATGCAGGCTCCGGCGCCCGCGCATCAGGTCCTGGTAGAGGATATTCCCTTGCGTATCGGAGATTTCGACCCAGCAGTCCTGGACAAATTCGAAGCGGAGTTCCTCGTCGCCGATCGGGGTCAGCCGCGTGACACCCGCCGGGCCGTCCGCGGCGTCTGCGGATGCGGCCGGGCCGCTCTCGGGCGCATCGAGTGCATCGGGCGCATCGGGCGCATCGGGCGCATCGGGCGTATCGGGCGTATCGGGCGTATCGGGCGTATCGGGCGCATCGGGCGCATCGGGCGCATCGGGCGCATCGGTCGCATCGGGCGCATCGGTCGCATCGGTCGCATCGGTCGCATCGATGCCGCCGCCGGGTTGGTCCACGGCCAAAGGTTCCGGAACTGATTCGCGGCCGGCGGCATCGGCGGAGCCATCGGAGACGCCTGTTTGCGCCACCTCCACAGCATCGGGCTTCGCGTCGAGTTCGGTGTCGGTCGCACGTGACTCGGAGACGCCGGTTCGCGCCACCTCCGCAGCATCCGTCGCAGCTGCAGCTGTCGGGACATCCGCCGTCACCGAAACCTCCGGCCGACCTGTCTCGAAATCTTCGGCACGTGCCTCGCCAGCCTCCTGGTCCGCGACTCCGGCGGTAGCGGTATCGACGGATTCCGGAACTCCGGCAGACCTGGCGCCACCGGGTTCCTCGTGCCCGTCGGTTCGGCCCGTTTCGGTTTCGGCCGACGCCGGCACGGCCGGGGCCTGCACGTCGTCGGGGTTTCGCTCGGCCGGCCCATGCCAGATGAAGAGAGCGATCAGAATCGCGCTCATCAGGGCGATTGCAGAACCCGCCCAGGCAAGCCCGGGCGGTCTGCGTTGGCCAGGCACACCGGGAAGGGGGGCAACACTCGAAAACCCAACGCGACTCAGGGGTGATTCTTCGACGCCCTGCTGCCCTGAATCGGCCTTTTCCGATGCGTACGCTTCAAGCAGTGGCGCCGGGTCCAGACCCAGCAACCTGGCATAGTTGCGAACGAACCCCCGCAGATAGACCGGCGCCGGGAATCGCTGCCTGTCGCCGGCCTCGATTGCCTCGACCAACGGCTCCGACAATTTGAGCTTGAGCGCCACGTCCTGCACAGAAAGGCCGGCCGCTTCGCGCGATGCCCGCAGAACCGCTCCCGGAAGCCGGTCGTCGGTCTTGTCCGGTTCGTCTAGCGACATGATGCAATCGCCCCGGGAAATTGTGCGCGAAGTCGTTCCGCGTGGTGCACCGACCGTGCCGTGGCGTTCTCGACACCGGCGAGTTGCAACCCCAGGCAAAGGCTTTTGGCGGATTCGCCGGCACGGGCGAGGAAGTCGTGATAATAGCGTTCCGCCGCCGGGTACTCGCCGATCGAGTAGTGGATGCCCGCAAGCTCCAGCACACTTGTCGGCCGGCCGCCGCCAATGGCGAGCGCACGCTCGAAAGCAAGCCGGGCGGCATCGGTGCGGCCGAGCGCCAGTTCTGTCAGCCCGAGATTCTCGTAGGCTTCGGCGCGAAGACGATAGCCCGTGATGCCGGACGCCCGGCGCAACGGGACCAATGCGTCGCGAAACCTGGCCTGAGCGTAAAGAAAGGCGCCGTAGTTGTTCAACGCCTGCGGGTTTGCCGGGTCCAACGCCAACGCCGCCCTGAAATGCCGCTCCGCCGACTCGAATTCCCCTTCGCGTTCGAAGAACACGCCGGCCAGCACCTGTGTCTCCACCCGTTCCGGGTCGAGCTCCAGCGCACGCTGCAAGGGGCCGCGAGCGCGTGCAAGATTGCCGCCATGCAGGTAGCCGCGCGCCAGATCCAGATGCGCCGCGGCCCGGTCCGTCGTGACTGCGGATGTCGACGATTCGTTGTCGCCAAGCGCAGCACATCCGGCCAGACAGGCCAGCGCCAGGATCAGGCCACCAGGCCCCGGGCGCCAACGATGCCGGCGGCAACGGTTCACGACGGATTTCCCCCGCCTGCCCCGACCCGCGCCAGGTATCGGGACTGGCGGCGGGTGCGGTCGGCAACCCGGCCCGTCAACTGCCCGCAGGCCGCATCGATGTCGTCGCCGCGCGTGGTTCGCAACATGGCTGCGAGGCCGGCATCCATGAGGGTCTTCTGAAAGGTTCGAACCGAGGCATTGCACGGCCGCTCGTATCCCGATGCGGGGAACGGATTGAACGGGATCAGGTTCACCTTGCAGCGCACGGGGCGCAACAGGTCGGCAAGCTCCCGCGCATGCTCCAAACCGTCGTTGACCCCCTTCAGCAGGGTGTATTCCATCGTCAGCACACGACGCTCGCCAAGGCCCTGCACATAGCGGTTGCAGGCGGCCAGCAACTCGCCGATCGGGTACTTGCGGTTCAATGGCACCAGCACGTTGCGCAGTGCATCGTTGGGAGCGTGCAGCGACACGGCCAGGGAAACGTCCGACTGTCCCGCCAGCGCATCGATGGCCGGAACCACGCCCGCCGTGGAAATCGTCACACGCCGCTTGGAAATCCCGAAAGCCAGATCGTCCATCATGAGGTTCGTGGCGCGCAGCACGGCATCGAAATTCAACAGGGGTTCGCCCATGCCCATGAACACCACATTGCTGACCGACTCCCCGCGTCGACGCAACTCCTCGTTGGCGAGCCAGACCTGGCCGACGATTTCGGCGGTGGAAAGATTGCCGTTGAATCCCTGTTTCCCCGTCGCACAGAAACTGCAGTCGAGCATGCAACCGACCTGGGACGACACGCACAGGGTATGGCGTCCGCGATCGGGAATCAGCACGGATTCGACACAGTTGCCGTTGGCCACCCGTAGCGCCCACTTGACGGTGCCATCCGACGATTGCCGCCGGGCGGCAACGTCGGGCAGCGAGCAGACCGACGCCTCGCCGAGCCAGCGGCGCAGGTCCTTGGAGAGATCGGTCATGCCCCAGGGGTCGAGCAGGCTCCGATGATAAATCCATTTCATCACCTGCCGGGCACGAAAGGGTTTGTGGCCCGCGTGCCGAAAAAAAACCTCGAGACCGGGGCGGTCGAAGTCGAACAGGTTGACAGGTTCAGGCACCGCCGCCCCGAGGGTGGATTTCCACTGTCGCGAAGAAGTAGCCGATCTCACGCGCGGCGGACTGCGGCGAGTCGGAGCCGTGTACCGCGTTGGCATCGATGGACTCAGCGAAATCGGCGCGAATGGTGCCCGGCTCCGCCTCGCGCGGATTGGTGGCTCCCATGAGCTGGCGGTTCAGGCCCACCGCCCCCTCGCCCTCGAGCACCTGCACCACGATCGGGCCCGAGGTCATGTATTCGACAAGCCGGTCATAGAAGGGCTTGCCGCGGTGTTCCGCGTAGAAGCCCCCCGCTGTCTGTTCGTCGAGATGCAGCATGCGCGCCGCGACGATACGGAGGCCCGCCTTTTCGAACCGACTGTAGATCTTGCCTATCAGGTTTCGCGCGACGGCGTCCGGCTTGACGATGGACAAGGTGCGTTCAACTGCCATGGTCTTCTCCGCGATTTCGCAAATCCGCCGATGAGGATGGTTGCGCCGGTTTCACGCAATCGGCATTTCCGGGCGGCGGCGTATTATACGCACTTGCCGCGGCGCTCCACAGATCGCTGCGGCCATTTGCAGGGTTGTTTTACGCTTCAGAAAAACAGTCTCGCCACGACCGTAACCGGTCGAGAACGATCATGCGCAGGCGCGTATCCGGGCAATGACCGCCTTGAAACACCTGGGATTGGCGGCGACGATGTCGCCGGTCTCGAGCCAGGTATCGCCGCCGGCAAGGTCGCCGACGAATCCTCCCGCTTCACGGACGATCAGCCCACCCGCAGCAACGTCCCAGGAAGACAGGCCCATCTCGAGGAAGGCGTCGACCCGGCCGGCCGCCGTATAGGCCAGGTCCAGGGCGGCCGAGCCCTGCCTGCGCACGCTGCGGCACTGCTCCGTGAAGTGCCCGAGCAGCACCAGGTAGCGATCCATGCGCCCCCTGGCTGCCGGCGGAATTCCCGTGGCCAGCACGGCGTTGCCGAGACGCTGAACCTGGCTGACGCGGATGCGTTTGCCGTTCAGGTACGCCCCCGAACCGCGGCTCGCCACCCATTCCTCATTGCGAACCGGGTCGACGATCACCCCGTGCTCGATATGGCGACCGCGTTGCAGCGCGATGGAAACGGCAAAGTGAGGAATGCCGCAAAGATAATTGAGCGTGCCGTCCAGCGGATCGACGATCCAGGTGGCCTCGGCATCTTTCGGACCGGTCAGGCCCCGCTCCTCGCCGCGGATCGCGCACTCCGGATAGGTCTTGCACAACCACTCCGAAATGGCATCCTCGGCCTGACGGTCGACGCTGGAAACGAAGTCGTTGGGCGCCTTTTCCTCCACCTGAATCCGGTCGAGGCGGTCCATTCCCTGGAGCAGAATCTGCCCGGCGCGACGGGCGGCGCGCAACGCGGTGTTGGCCATGGGGTGCATGGATCGTTAGCCTACCGCACATGAGTCTCGAGAACATCTGCATCGTGCTCGTGGAGCCGAGTCATCCCGGCAACATCGGTGCCGCGGCCCGGGCCATGAAAACCATGGGCATCGGGCGCCTGGCGCTGGTCAATCCGTCCCGCTTCCCCGATCCGCAGGCCGATTGGCGGGCGGCAGGCGCCGGCGACGTCATCGAGACAGCGCGGGTGTTCGACGATCTGGATTCCGCCATCGCCGAATGCCGCTGGGTCGTCGGCACCAGCGCCCGGGAACGGCGAATTCCCTGGCCGGTCGCAGATGTGCGCGAGGCGGCAGAGGAAGTCGTCCGGCAGGCACGGACAGGTCCGGTGGCGGTGCTGTTCGGGCGCGAGACCAGCGGTTTGACCAACGACGAACTGCAGCGCTGCAACCGGCACCTCAGGATTCCGGCTTCTCCGGACTATCCGTCCCTGAACCTGGCAATGGCCGTGCAGGTCGTGGCCTACGAGCTGTTCCGGCACGCCGGCGGCTCGAGCGGGAGGCTGCCCGCCTGGGACCGGGCGCCGGCGACGGCAGCGGCGGTGAACGCACTGTTCGAGCACCTGGAGACGGTACTGACCGAAACGGAATTCCTCGACCCCGACAACCCCGGGCAGACCCTGACGCGCTTGCGGCGACTGCTCGCTCGCATACAACTCGACGAGACGGAGGTGGGCATGCTGAGGGGCATGTTGAGCCATTTGCGAAAGCGCAACTGACGGCTTTCATGGAACACTTATTCCAAGCAATTGATTTTGTTGAATTCGTTAGCGTGGCAAACATGGCCTTCGATCCGGCACCGAGAGCAGGTATACGGTACGTGCATCTGGCGCACCAGGCGGAGAAATTTAGCGCGACGATGGGCGCAAGCACGAGCCCCAACAGCGCCGGATACACGCACCGCACACCTGCTCTCTCCCAACGGTTGCCGGGTGTTCCTTGGGCGTTGGCGTCCGCAGCAGGATGTTGCTGACGGATGCAGGCTAGTGGACCGTTCCGGTCGGGTATTGCATACTCGGTCGCAACATTCACGGACCTGCGCTCAACTGCCGACGTTCTCGCCATGCGCCTGACAACCCGGGGCCGCTATGCCGTCACCGCCATGCTCGACATCGCGCTGCACCGCGAGGCGGGGCCGGTCAGCGTGGCCGATGTCGCCGGCCGGCAGGGTATTTCCTCGTCCTATCTCGAGCAGTTGTTCGGCAAGCTGAGGCGGGCCGACCTGATCGAGAGCCTGCGCGGGCCGGGCGGCGGCTACCGACTGAAAGGGGATGCCGAATGGATCAACATCTCCGACATCATCGAGGCGGTCGAGGAAGACGTGGACGCAACCCGGTGTCATGGCACGGCAGACTGCCAGGAAGGGCTGACCTGTCTGACTCACGATCTCTGGGCCGATCTATCCCTGGAGATCGCCTCGTATCTGAAAGGGATCACGCTCGCGAGCCTGATGGCGCGCAGCGAAATCCAGTCCATCGCCCACCGGCAGGACCGGCGCGCCGAGGAACGGATCGCAGCGCAAGCAGTCTAAAGCACCTGCTAGCGGTCGAGCACTCATGGAAAACACCATAACACTTTGATTTAATTGAAAAATAAATTAAACACTATATGGGGGACGGGCACCGAGAACCGGTATGCGGTACGCGCATACGGCTCGCCGAATGGCACGCCCAGCGGACCTGCTTACCGCTACGATGGGCGCAAGCACGAGCTTTAAAGGTGCCGGATACGCGCACCGCACACCGATTCTCTCCCAGCGCGCCTTTGTTGCTTTCACGTCCGCGTCCCGGCGCGCCGGGGGTGGCATCTTTCATGAAACAAATTGCGAAGAGCCAGTATCCGGCAAGTCAGCCTTCATGAAGAAACCCGTTTACCTAGATTACGCGGCGACGACCCCGGTCGACCCGCGCGTTGCCCGCAAAATGGAACGATGCCTGGCCGCCGACGGAAACTTCGGTAATCCGGCATCGAGGAGCCACGCCTACGGCTGGCAGGCCGAAGAAGCGGTGGAGGAGGCTCGGGCACAGGTGGCGCGCCTGATCGACGCCGACCCCCGGGAAATCGTCTGGACCTCCGGCGCCACCGAGTCGGACAACCTGGCCATCAAGGGCGTGGCGGAAGGCGCGACCCGGCGCCACATCATCACCAGCGCCATCGAGCACAAGGCGGTGCTCGACACCTGCGCCTACCTGGAACACCGGGGTTTCGAAGTGTGCTACCTGGTGCCGGGCGCAAACGGCATCGTCACTCCCACGCAGGTCGCCGACGCCCTGCGCCCAGACACCCTGCTCGTCTCGCTGATGCACGCCAACAACGAGATTGGCGTCATCAACGACATCGCCGCGGTAGGGGAGATCTGCCGCAGAGCCGGCGTGGTCCTGCACGTCGACGCCGCCCAGAGTGCCGGCAAGATCCCTCTCGACACCCAGGCCATGCCAATCGACCTGATCAGCCTCTCGGCCCACAAGATCTACGGCCCCAAGGGCATCGGCGCCCTGTACGTCCGGCGCAACCCGCCGGTGCGCATCCATGCCCAGGTCCACGGCGGCGGCCACGAGCGTGGCATGCGCTCGGGAACCCTGCCCACGCACCAGGTTGTCGGCATGGGCGAAGCCTGCGACATCATGCGGCGGGAAATGGAAACCGAAAACGAGCGCATTCTGAACTTGCGCCGCCGGTTATGGTCCCGGCTCAATCAGGTACCCGGTGCGGTGCTGAACGGTGACGAAGAGCAACGGCTGCCCGGCTGCCTGAATGTCGCCTTTGCGGGCGTCGACGGCGAGACCCTGCTGCTGGCGCTGGACGACATCGCCGTTTCCAGCGGTTCGGCCTGTACCTCCGCGAGCGTCGAGCCTTCCTATGTGCTGCGCGCCCTCGGCGTTCCGGACGAACTGGCCCACGCGAGCCTGCGCTTCAGCATCGGTCGTTACACCAGTGAGGAGGATGTGGACTACGCTGCCGGCCGGGTCAGCGATGTGGTTTGCAGTCTGCAGGCGCGGGACACCTGACGGCCGCTCGGCGCATCCCGACTGCCGTCGCGGTATCGCCGCTCAGGGATAGGAATCCCGTTCCCGCTCCTTTTCCGGAATGACGAGATCGTCCCGGGAGATGTTCATCAGAACCAGAACGTTTGCAGCCACGTAGATCGACGAGTAGGTGCCGACCACCACACCGATGGTGAGCGCCGCCGCAAACCCGCGAATGCCCTCCCCGCCGGCAATCAGCAACGCCAGCAGCACGAACAACGTGGTCAGCGAGGTGACCAGCGTCCGGCCCAGGATCTGGTTGAGCGAGGTGTTGATGACATCGACGGCAGAGCCCTTGCGGATGGTGCGGAAGTTCTCGCGGATGCGGTCGGAGACGACAATGGTGTCGTTCAGCGAATAGCCCACCACGGCCAGGATGGCCGCCACAACAGGCAGGTCGAAGTCCCACCCCGAGATCGAGAAGATGCCCAGCACGACGGTTACATCGTGGGCCAGCGCCGCAACCGCCCCCACTGCGAACTGCCTGGTGAATCGAAAAAGGATGTAGAGCATGACCACCGCGAGGGCCGTCAGGATGGCAAGCCCGGCGCTTTCCGCCAGTTCCTCGCCCACCACCGGCCCGACGAAATTCGACTGGCGCATGACCGCCCCGGGAACGTCCTCTTGAATGGCGTCGAGGATCCGGTCACCCAGAGTCTCCTGCTCGGTGCCCGGCTGCGGCGGCATGCGGATGAGAATGTCCCGATCCGTTCCGAAGTGCTGAACCACGCCGTCGACGAACCCCGCCGATTCCAGCCCGACTCTGACGGCCACGGGATCGACCGCCGAAGGAAAGCCCACCTCCACCAGGGTGCCGCCGGTGAAATCGAGCCCCAGGTTCAGACCTCGGGTTCCGAGAAAAGCGACCGACAGCACCACCGCCGCCATGGAGGCGATGGCCGCAATGCGGCGCTTGCCCATGAAATCGAAGACCGGCAGGTTCATATTCGCAGCACCTTCAGGCTGCGCCCGCCGTACATCAGGTTGACCAGCGCCCGGGTGCCCATGATGGCAGTGAACATGGAGGTGACGATGCCCACCGCCAACGTGACCGCAAAGCCCTTGACCGGCCCGCTGCCGATGGAGAACAGGATGATGGCGACGAAGAAGGTGGTGATGTTGGCGTCCAGGATGGTCAGAATCGCCCGATCGAAGCCGGCCTGAATGGCCTGCTGCGGGCCCCGGCTTTTCAGTTCCTCCTTGATGCGGGAAAAGATCAGCACGTTGGCGTCCACCGCCATGCCCACGGTCAGCACGATGCCGGCGATGCCCGGCAGCGTCAGTGTGGCGCCGAGCACCGACATCACCGCGATCAGCAGCATGAGGTTGGCGGTGAGCGCGATATCGGCGGCCAGCCCGAACCACTTGTAGTAAAAGAGCATGAAGATCAGCACCAGGACGAAGCCGGCCGCCACGGACTGCTGGCCGCGCTCGATGTTCTCCTCGCCGAGGCTGGCGCCCACGGTGCGCTCCTCGACGATGTACATCGGGGCGGCCAGTGCGCCTGCCCGGAGCAGCAGCGCCAGGTCCCGGGCTTCGCCGATGTCGAGGCCGGTGATGCGGAAGTTGAAGCCGAGGGCCGACTGAATGGTGGCCACGCTGATCAGGCGCCTTTCTTCTTCCGTGTAGAGCTCGACGGTTTCTTCGCCGTCCACCGTCACCACCCGGCTGCGCGGTTTCTGCTCGATGAAGATGATGGCCATGGAGCGGCCGACATTGTCCTTGGTGGCATCGTTCATGGCGATGCCGCCGTCGTTGTTCAGGCGGATGCTCACCTGGGGCTGGCTGGTCTCGGGGTCGTAGTTCTGGGTGGCGTTGATGACCTGGTCGCCGGTAACGATGTTCTGCCGCAACAGGATGACCGGCGCACCCTCGTAGCGGTAGGTCTCGGTCAGCGCACTGCGATCGTTGCCGAGCGCCACCAGCCGGAACTCCAGATTGGCAAACTTGTTGATGATGCGCTTGGCCTCGGCGCTGTCCTGGATGCCGGGCAGGTCGAGCACGATCCGCTCCCGCCCGAGACGCTGCACCAGGGGTTCCGAGACACCGAGTTCGTTGACCCGGTTGCGCAGGCTTTGCAGGTTCTGGGAGATGGCCGCATCCTCCAGCTCCCGCAGGTATTCCTCCGCCATGGTCAACTGAAGAATGTAGGCATCGGCGTCGTCGACACTTTCGCTCGTGAACCCGTCGAACTTGTCCGCCAAGGCATCCATCGCCCGTTCGCGGGCATCCGGTGTGCGAAACGGAATCCGGAGAAGGGTGCCGTCCACCCACTCGCGCCCGACATAGCGCACCCGGGCATCCACCAGGGCATCGCGGGCGGTTTCCTGCATGCTCACCATGCGGTCGTTCAGGAACTTGTCCATGTCGACCTGCAACAGCAGGTGCACGCCTCCGGACAGGTCGAGGCCGAGCGACATCGGTTTGGCGCCGAGGTCCTGCAACCATTGCGGTGTCGTCGATGCGCGTGTCAGTGCGACGACATAGTGCTCTTCCAGTTCTTGCAGGGCTCGTACCACGACCTCGCGCCCGCGCAACTGGCTGTCGTCGTCGGCAAGGCGCAGGAACACGGAATCGTCCGCAATCTCGCCGCCGAGGACTTCGATGCCGGCTTCCTCGAGCGCCCCGCGCGCCCGCTCGAGCAAGCCCGGGCCAATGCTCACGGTGGTGTCTTCCGGCTTGATCTGCAGCGCCGGGTCCGGTTGGAACAGGTTGGGCGCCGAATAGATGGCGCCGATGGCAACGACCATCAAGACGAAAAGATAGCGGACCGGCGAGGACGTGTTGGGCGCCCGCCGGTCGGCCTTGGGAAGGCCAAGGATATTCTCGCCGACCAGACCGCCACCGCGACCCGCGGGCCCCGACCGCCTGTCGTGGTGGGAACCCGAGCCGCGACTAGTTCGGCTCATCCAGCGATTTCAGAGTGCCTTTGGGCAGGGTGGCGCTGACCGCGGTCTTCTGGATGCGAACCTCGATCTTCGAGGCGAGCTGCACCTTGACGAAGTCGTCCTCGACCTTGGTGATGTTGCCCGCCAGCCCGCCGGCGGTGATGACTTCATCGCCCTTGGAAAGGCCTGAGACCAGGGCCGCGTGCTCCTTGCGGCGCTTGCTCTGGGGGCGGATGAGCAGGAAGTAGAAGATGAGTACGAACCCACCCAGAAAGAGGATGTTGACGAGGCCGGAGCCGCCTCCCCCGCCGGCGTCCGCGGCCCAGGCCGATTCAAAGAGACTCATCTTGCGTATTCCATCCGTCGTTGAGGGTGCTGACGAGGCCCGGCAATGTACCCGTTTCGATAGACCCGCGCAATCGACCCATCAGGTCGTGGTAGTAGTGCAGATTGTGGTGCGTCATCAGCATCGGGCCGAGCATCTCGCCGCAGCGGTCGAGATGATGCAGGTAGGCCCGGGAGAAGTTCGAACAGGTGTAGCAGGAACAGTCCGCATCCAGCGGCACGTCCGCGGTTCGATGCCGGGCGTTGCGGATCTTGAGGGTGCCGCGGCTGGTGAACAGGTAGCCGTTGCGAGCGTTGCGGGTCGGCATGACGCAGTCGAACATGTCGATGCCGAGCTGCAGGCCGCGCACCAGGTCTTCCGGCGTGCCCACGCCCATCAGGTAGCGCGGGCGGTCTTCGGGCATCGCGGGAACGATGGTCTCCAGCACGGCATCCATTTCCGCCTTGGGCTCCCCCACCGACAGGCCGCCGATCGCGTAGCCGTCGAATCCGGTCTCGATCAGCCCGGCCAGGCTCGCCCGCCGCAAGCCGGCGTACATGCCGCCCTGCACGATGCCGTAGAGCGCCCGGACCTCGGCGCCGCCCGCCGCCTCGAACGCCGCCTTGCTGCGCGCCGCCCAGTCGAGCGACCGTTCCATGGAGGATCGGGCATCGGCTTCCGATGCGGGCCAGGACGTGCAATCGTCGAACACCATCGCAATGTCGGTGCCCAGGTTGCATTGCACTTCGATGGAGCGCTCCGGGGTCAGCCTTGCCCGGTCGCCGTTCACCGGCGAACGGAACGACACGCCGTCCTCGTCGATCTTGCGCAACTCGCCAAGGCTCCACACCTGGAAGCCGCCGCTGTCGGTGAGAATGGGGCCTTCCCAGCCCATGAAGGCATGCAGGCCGCCCAGGTCCCGGATTACCGCGTCGCCCGGACGCAGCATCAGGTGAAAGGTGTTGCCAAGGAGGATCTGGGTGCCGACTTCCCAAAGCGCATCGGGCGCCATGGCCTTGACCGTGCCATAGGTGCCGCAGGGCATGAAAACGGGCGTCTCCACGGTGCCGTGCGCCGTGGTCAATCGGCCCCGCCGCGCCGCCCCGTAGCGGGCCACGATTTCAAACACCCTGGTGTCCTCTCGGGCGAGTTTCGTGCATTTCAGTGCTCGCTTGGCGCGCCAATGCCAGACACGGCTAGTAACGCTCGGTGAACATGGCATCGCCGTAGCTGAAGAACCGGTAGCGGTTTGCGACCGCTGCGTCGTAGGCTGCCATCACGCGCTGGTAGCCGGCAAACGCGCACACCAGCATCAACAGCGTGGATTCCGGCAGGTGGAAGTTCGTTACCAGGGCGTCGACGACTCGAAACCGAAACCCCGGCGTGATGAAGAGACTGGTCTCGCCCGAGCCTGAATCGACTGCTCCGGCCGGTCGAGCGGCAGCTTCCAACGTGCGCACCACCGTTGTGCCGACGGCCACCACGCGACCGCCCCGCTCCCGACAGGCTCGGATGCTCCTTGCCGCAGCTTCGGAAACCTCGTATCGCTCGGTGTGCATGCGATGGCGGCCGAGATCGTCGACACGCACGGGCTGAAAGGTGCCGGCGCCGACGTGAAGCGTGACCCTGGCCGTGCCGATTCCACGTGCTTCGAGCGATTCGAACAGTACTTCCGAGAAGTGCAAACCCGCCGTCGGCGCCGCCACCGCGCCCGGCTTCGTCGCATACACCGTCTGGTAGCGCAGGCTGTCGCACGGCTCCGGAGCACGCTCGATATAGGGAGGAAGCGGCGTTTCTCCGTGCTCTTCCAGGAACTCGGTCACCGCCGTTGGAAACTCGAGCCGAAAGAACTCGTCCGACCGCTCGATCACGGCGAGCCGGCAGCCCCGAACATCCACGGCTCGCCCCGGCTTCAAGGGCTTGCTCGATCGTGCCTGGCAGAGCGCCACCCGGTCCGACTCGATGCGCTCCACCAGTAACTCGACGCTGCCGCCGCTGTCCTTGACCCCTCGCAGGCGCGCATTGATGACCCGGGTGTCGTTCAGCACCAGCAGGTCGCCGGAGCGCAGCACTTCGGGCAACTCGCTGAAACGCCTGTGGTGAACGCCTTTTTCAGCCACGCAAAGCAGGCGGCTCTGTTCCCGCACCGGCAGCGGCGCCTGGGCAATCAGCCCGGGGGGAAGCTCGTAGGCGAAATCCGATCTCTGCAACTGGCTTTACCGACCATTCAAACGGAGCCTGCGCATTCTACGCACCCCCGAACCACGGTGGTAAGATGCGCCGCCCAACGGTTCGCACAGTCCACACCTCTGCCTGGGTGGCGAAATCGGTAGACGCGCCAGACTCAAAATCTGGTATGGGCAACCATGTGAGAGTTCGAGTCTCTCCCCAGGCACCAACCCTGCACCGAACGGTCACACAGGTCCGTATACCGAAACAAGCACCGGGCGGCAAAACCGTTCGAGCAGACCGAGCCTTGTGACACAATCGTCGAGTCGAACCACAGGAAACGAGGCCATGCAACGAAGAGATTTCGTCAAGTCCAGTGCGGCGGCCGGCTTGTTCGCCTTCATCGGCAGCCCCGCCTCGGCGCGCGCCGCCGGGCGCGATGCGATGCTCGGTTTCGTCGGCGACCTGCTGACCGACCGCGAGCGGCCGGATGAGGCCTATGCGCCGGTGCGCGACCTGCTCGCCATCCCCGACGTGCTGTTCGGCAACATGGAGGGGCCCTACTCCGACAATCCCCGCTCCGTGCCCAGTGCCGGGGCGGCCCTGGTGCCCCCGGCACACAATCTCGACGCGCTGAGCCGAGCCGGCTTCGACGTGCTGTCGCTCGCCAACAATCACATCCTCGATGGTGGGCGCGAAGTGATGCTCGAGAATCGGCAACGCCTGCACGAGCAGGGCGTCGCCACCTGCGGCGCGGGCGGCAGCCTCGAGGAAGCCCGCGCTGCCGCGATCGTCGAAACCGGCGGCCTGAAAGTGGCCTACCTGGCTTACGCCTCTGTCTTTCCCCGGGGGTTCGAGGCTCGGGGCAGCCAGCCCGGGCTGGCGCCGCTCAGGGCACGCAATTTCTACCAGGATCTGATCGACGACTACTACATGCCCGGCGCCGACCCGCGCATTGCCACGGTGCCCGACCCGACCGACCACGACAACCTCGTGGCCGATATCGCCTCTGCCCGGCAGCAGGCGGACATCGTCGTCGCCAGCTTCCACTGGGGCGACCACTTCAAGGCCCATCACCTGACCGACCACGAACTGCGTACCGCGCGCCTCTGCATCGACGAGGGTGTGGACATCGTCGTCGGCCATCACCAGCACGTCCTGCGAGGCATGGAGTGGTATCGCGACCGGCCCGTGTTCTACGGGCTCGGTCACTTCGTCTTCGACGTCCGGCTCGACCGCTGGCCGAAGGAGTTGATTGCCCAAATGCCGGTTCTCGACGACGACTCGGACTATTACGGCGTGGCGCCGCGCAAGGGCTGGCCGCTGATGCCGCTGCACCGCGAGGCGCGAATGACCGCGCTCGGCTACGTCAGGCTCGCCGAAGGCAAGACCGCAGAGTTCGGCTTCGTGCCGTGCCGCCTGAACCCGGAGGGCGTGGTGCGCGCGGTCGATCCGGAAACGCCCGAGGGACGCGAGGTCGTCGACTATGTCGATCTCGGCTGCACCAGCCAGAACTTGAACGGCCGGGTGGACAGGTCAGGCTTCGTCGACCTCGCCGGGCATCGCGGCGTGCGCATCGTGCCGGCGCGGGCCTGAGTTCGCCGAATGCATTCATGACATCACGCAGATACTCACCCGACCTGTTAACGAATGAACCAGCCCGGGATGGATGTTTGCCAACCGGGTTCGTACCCGTAAACACGAGGAGCGCCTGATGTCGGATCGAGCTTTGGCAAGGCCAATCCTGGACAAGTCCATCGGCTTCCGCAGCTACGTGGCGATCGGCCTCGGCGCCATCATCGGCATCGGCTGGGTCATCTACGCGGGCCGCTGGTTGAGCGACGGCGGTGCCCTGGGCGCCATGCTGGCGTTTGTCCTGTGCGGCGTTTTCCTGTTGCCAGTGGGCAGGTGTTACGCCGAACTGACCGCTGCCATGCCCGTGGCCGGCGGGGAAGCGGCCTTTGTCTACAAGGCGTTCGGTCCCTTTGTCGCCTTCCTCACGGCCTGCGCGCTGGCCCTCGGTTACATTGCCATCGCGCCGTTCGAGACCATCGCCATCGGGCTGCTGGTCGAAACCCTGTTGCCCTCGCTGATCGGCGAGCCCCTTTATGTCGTGGGCGGCTATGCCGTGCGGATGTCGAACCTGCTGCCCGGCATCGTTCTGGGCGCGTTTCTCGTTTTCCTGAACTATCGAGG
The DNA here is from genome assembly GCA_965221465.1 of Candidatus Azophilus sp. Lineage (GTDB taxonomy): Bacteria > Pseudomonadota > Gammaproteobacteria > Pseudomonadales > Azotimanducaceae > Azophilus. Next base: position 890,861 of record OZ244892.1, on the reverse strand, counting down.
CACGAGGAACTCGACCGGGTTCCAGACGCTCACGATTTCCGCGCTGGCGCTTTGCGCTCTGGTGTTCGTTTCCGTGGCGCTGGTCAAGGGAAGCCTCGGCAACCTGGCTCCGCTGTTCTCGAGTGAAGGCCCGCTCTGGGTTGCCGTGCCCGCCTCCATCATCCCGGTCCTGGTGGTCGCCCCCTACTTCTTGGCCGGCTTCGACGCGATTCCACAGGCTGCGGAGGAAGCCGGCGTCGCCCTCGAACCCAGGCGGATCGGGACAGCGATACTGGCCTGCATCGTGCTCGGGGCCCTGTTCTATGTGCTGATCGTGCTGGCGCTGGGGATGAGTTCCACCCCCGATCAACTGGCGGCATTTCTCGAGGACCGGGACGCCATGCCCACCGCCGAGATATTCCGGCTGGCTTTCGGGTACGAATGGGCCGCGCAACTCGTGCTGTTCGCAGCGCTGCTCGGCCTGCTTTCGACCCTGAACGGCGTGTACATCGCCTCGTCGAGGTTGTTGTTCTCCCTCGGCCGCGGCGGCATGTTGCCGCTCTGGTTCGCCCGGGTGCATGCGCGGCATCGCACACCCGTCAACGCCATACTGTTCGTCGGCGCCATCTCGCTTGCCGGCCCTCCGGTCGGCCAGGCGGCCCTGGTGCCGATCGTCAACAGCGGTTCCCTGGCATTCGTCTCCGCCCTCCTGATGACCTGCCTCACCGCCATTCGGCTGCGCCAGACCCATCCGGACATGAATCGGCCTTACCGCACGAGCCGGCCGACGATGATCTGCGGCGCCCTGGTTTCCGCCGTACTGGTGCTGTTGATGGTCTTGCCCGGCAGCCCCGGCCAGTTGCAGCCGCTGGAATTCGCAGCGATCGGCATCTGGATGTCCCTCGGAATCGCGGGCTATCTGCTGCGACGCGCCGGCCAGGACATGGACAGGCGACGGCAGCATTACCAGATGCTCGGCGAATGGGAATCGCGTTGAGAAACGCTGCCGCGCAGGACGGAGCCTCGACGCCCTTGCGACGAAATCTGGTGACGGATGCGTGCTCGCCATGGGGACAAGCCGTATTGACTCTGAAGCAAAGATGCGAACAATTGCTCGCGCACGGCGAATCCCACCGGGGTTGCCGTGTTGTTCTCCGCGCTCAGAGCCAATGGAGGAATAACGTGATCCGATTGCTGCGAACGAGTCTGTCGATCGCCTGCCTGTGCGCGCTGGCGGGCTGCGAACCGTCGCCGGGCGATGGGGCTGACCCGGGCGCACCGGCAGCCGACCTCGTGCTGATCGACGGCAGCATTTACACGCTGAACCCTGCCCAGCCCCGGGTGGAAGCCCTGGCGATCCGCGCAGGGGAGATCGTGGCGGCCGGCGACAGCGCCACGGTCTCCGCCCTTGCCGGGCCGACGACTCGAACCGTCAAACTCGAGGGCAAGGTCGTCCTCCCCGGTTTTCACGACATGCACGTGCATCCGATCTTTGCAGGTATCCAGGCAAGCCGCTGCGTCATTCCACAGGGCTCTAATCTGGAGACACTGAGAACTCACCTCAGGGACTGCGTGGCAACTGCGGAACCCGGCGAATGGATCACCGGCGGCCAATGGGACGATTCCGCCCTTGGCGGCGCGCCCCATCGCCGCATGATCGACGACATCTCCCCCGACAACCCGGTGTTTCTCGGCGACACCAGCGCCCACAGCGCCTGGGCCAACACGAGAGCCCTGGAAATCGCCGGCATCACCCGGGAAACGCCAAATCCCGAAGGCGGCATCGTCGAGCGCGACCCCGATGGCGAACCGACCGGCGTTCTGCACGAGGGAGCCAACAACCTGGTCCGTCCGCACATCCCCGAAGACAGCGACGAGGCCGTACGCGAGGCCCTCGACTGGGCCACCGGGCAAATGCTGTCGTTCGGCATCACCTCGTTCGAGGAAGCCTACACGGGTTTCACCACCTCGGGCCCGAAAGAGGCGCGGGCCTATGCCGAGGCGGCCGATCGAGGCACGTTGAAACAGCGCGTCCGGCTCTGCCTGCCCTGGACTCCGGAGTTGCCGGAACTGGAGACGGTGATCGAAGAGCGCGAACGGTACCGGCGCGAGTGGCTGTTCCCCGACTGCATCAAGATCATGCTCGACGGCGTGCCGACCCAGAGCCATACGGCGGCCATGCTGGAACCGTACGCGGATACCCTGCCCGGCAGGGACGACGAAGCCAGCCGCTACGGCATGCTGTTTCAGACCCGGGAGGTGCTGGACGAGGCAACCGTCCGCTTCGATTCGATGGGCTTGACCGTCAAGTTTCACACGGCCGGGGATGCAGCCGTACGGGCCGCGCTGCGGGCTGTCCAGGCAGCCCGGAAGGCCAATGGCGACAGCGGCTTGCGGCACAACCCGGGGCATTGCACCTTCGTTGCCCGGGAAGACCTGTCCCTCGCCCGGGAACTCGGCGCCACACTCGAATTTTCCCCCTATCTCTGGAGCCCCAGCCCGATCAGCGACGACATTGCCATTGCCGTGGGCGAGGAGCGCAGCGCCCGGGTCTGGCCGTTGCGCGCCGCCATCGATGCGGGGCCGCTGGTGGTGCCCGGGTCGGACTGGTCCGTGGTTCCCTCCCCCAACCCCTGGATCGGCATCGAAACCATGGTGACCCGTCAGGTGCCCGGCGGCGGAGCGCGCAGCTTCGGCGGCAACGAAGCGATCACGGTCGCCGAGGCCATCGAACTGTACACGGTAAATTCCGCAATCCAGATGGGCACCGACGCGAAACTCGGGCGTCTCGAGCCCGGCATGCTGGCCGACCTCATTGTCCTGGACCGCGACCCCCATGAAATCCCCGCGACCGAACTGCACGAAGTAACCGTCACCGACACGATGATCGGCGGCGAATTCGTCTACTCGCGCCCCACGCTTGCAGGCGGTACCTGATCGTCGAATCGGGCTCGGACTCGGCCCGCAACAAGGAGACAGCAACGGCATGCGCCGCATCAGTGCGTTTCCAGAAGTGACATCGGTCCCGGTGCGAGCGTCCCTGTCCGAAGCCGCCGACAGAATCGCTGCGCCAATGGCGCTGTCGCCTTCGCTTTGGGTCTCTATCGCGATGCTGCTCGCTATTGCGCTGGCCGGCCCGATACACGGGCGTGCAGCCGCATCCGCGGATGGAGAGACGGCACCGGCTGGGGAAGAGCCTCCGGCGAACATCGATCCGATAGCGCTGTATGCGCTGCACTGCGCGAGCTGCCACGGGCGAGCCATGCAGGGCGCTTCCGCGAGCCCGCTGGTGAAGCATCGGTGGCAGTACGGGCGCGACCTGTTCACGATCTACCAGAACATCAAGTGGGGAATCGCCGACACGGACATGCCCGCGTGGGTGGATGTCGTTTCGGACGACGAAGCCCTGGCGCTGGCCGAATACATAACGGCCATGCAGGGGACAACCCGCCCCGCCTACGAGACCCTGCCGGAGACGGTTGAATCCCGCGACTACCGACTGCAATTGCAGGTGCTGGGCGCCGGAGAACTCAGGACTCCGTGGGCCATGGAATTCACTTCGACCACAGATGCCCTGATCACGGAAAAGGGCGGAGGCCTGCGCTGGCTGCGCAACGGTACGATCGACCTGCAGCCGGTAACCGGACTGCCCGAGGTGTTTACCGGAATGTCCACCGCAGGCCTGATGGACCTCGCACTCGATCCCCAATTCGATTCGAACGGTTGGATCTACCTTGCCTACAGTTACTCCGAAGGCGACCCCGACGACGCCGACGCGCCCGGGCTGACTCGAATCGTGCGGGGACGGGTCGACGGCTACCGATGGATCGACCAGCAACTCCTGTTCGATGCCGGCGAGTCGTTGCGCGTGGCCGGCGGCAACCGCTGGGGTTGCCGGCTGCAGTTCGACGATGCCGGACGCCTGCTGTTCACCATCGGGGACATGGGTCGGGCCGAAGATTCCCAGAACCTCGCCAAGGCCACGGGCAAGGTCTTCCGCATCAATCGGGACGGCACCATTCCCGCAGAAAACCCCTTCGTCGACAAACCCGGCGCACTGCCCGCCATCTTCAGCATCGGCAACCGCAATACCCAGGGACTGACGCGCCACCCGGCGACCGGCGTCATCTGGTCTACCGACCACGGCCCCCGTGGCGGCGACGAACTCAACATCCTGGAGGCCGGCGCCAACTACGGCTGGCCGGTCATCACCTACGGCATCGACTACAGCGGCGCGACGGTCTCCGAGTTCACCCACCGTCCGGGAATGCGGCAACCGGTAGTGCAGTGGACACCGTCGAAAGCCGTCGCCCCCCTGGTGTTCAGCGACAGCCCCCTCTTTCCCGCATGGCGCCACAAATTGCTCGTGGGTTCCCTCGGCCTGGAAGAGTTGTGGCTCTATGCCATCGAGGACGACCGGATCGTCGACGAAGAAATGCTGTTCAAGGGTCTCGGCCGTGTCCGCGATCTGGAGTTCGGGCCTTTCGGCGCCTTGTACGTGGTGATGAACAACCCCGATGTCCTGGTGCGGATTACTCCCGTCAGCGACCCTCTTGCGAAGCAGCAAAGATAGTCAATTTGGTCGCCTCTCCAATCTGTTCGAGCACCGGCCGACGCCCGGAAAGGCGTTCGCTGGCTCGCACGAGATTCAGAAATCCTTCCCCTCGCGCTTCCATGTAGCTGCTGCCCGTTGCCGGACTCTTGTAATTGCGCAGAAACCCCGCCAGCAACTGATTGCGCCGCATCGGCTGACATCCGGCATACAGGTTCTCGACGGTCAGCGTATTGTGGAGCGCCCCTGGATTCTGGAATTCGACGCGATCCGGAAACATGCGAACGATGACCTGGGAACCTCGAATTTCATAGTCGCGATGGGCGATTGCGTTGACCAATGCCTCCTGCAGGGCAAACTCCGAATAGGTGGGGTAGTCGCGGCGTCCGTCGCCGTCCTTAACGGATACGGTTGGATTCAGCGGCGAGATTCGCAGCCAGGTCAGCGCCTGCGCAATCTGGTCGGGTACCGGCCCGGCAATGCGTTGGGCATCGGCGGTGTTGCCATCCGCTTCGTCGTGCTTGTAGAGAGCGAGGTCGACGTACGCGCCTGGAATGTAGAGGTCTGGTTGCTCCGCGAATAGCAGAACGCCGAGGAGTGTGGGCCGAGCCTGTTCGTCCGACACGATCGCCAGCTTGTGCGAGACCAATGTCGTTTGCCAGTCTTCAGGGGGCGCCCAGTCAGTGAACCGGTCGCGGAAGTACCTGGCAAGGCGCACTTCATCCAGATCGTCGAGCTCTGCGTTCGGCACGGGGCGTTCCTCCACCGGGCCGGCCAATCCGCGGGTACCCAGCAATCGTGCCAGCCGCTCCGCCGGGATAAGGCGTTGATGGCTGCCGATACGCTGAAGATACCTGCCATCGCTGGTTTGATGGACTTCGAAGCGCGAGGCGGGAACCTCCGCAATCAGGCAAAGCCTGGGCTCGCCATCCTCTCCCGGAAGAAACTCCCAGTCGAGCCGCGGCACGATCATCGGAATACAGTTTTCCGTCGCTGCATTCACAACCAGGCCTTCGACGCGTTCCCGCTTGTCGGCATCGATGCCGACGGGCATCCGGTCGCTGTCTCGAACCCCGAGCACGATACGCCCGCCGGTCGTGTTTGCCATGCTGACCAGCACCTGGGCCAGGCGCGCCGCCGGTCGAGCCCCAGCCTCTCCCTGGGCGATGCGATCGCCCTTGAACACAACCTCCTTCAACTCCAGCTCGGAATCCTCCCCGGCACGAATGGATCTCATCAGGCTGTCAATGTCGATTGCCACCGCTAATCGCCTCGGCTTTGGGCCCCAGTGCTTTCCGAACAGGACTCTGCGGCCGGCTACGCGAACGGCTGCAGGCCGGGTACCGTTCTGGTCATGACCGTTCGTTCAGGTCGCGAGAATCGCGGGTCGAAAGTCTAGAACAAATCGGGTGTGGATGTTTACCGGCCCGGTTCGAACGGTCAATCGCCGGTGTACCGGCCCGACCGCACGGCCCCGGTGGTCATGCCGGGGGAAGGGGGGGTTGCACGGCCCGGTCTACGATGGTGGCGCCTGCGAAACGCTCCGTGCGATTTCGACGGCGCGGAGGTGGTCATGGAAGCTCGGTTCGACCTCCTCCGGGTCGAGGCGGCCGAGCCCGCAGTAGGCGCCGAGGCCGAATTCGGGCAGGAACTTGCGGGCTGCGCGGTAGCGATCCTCGAAGCTCTCCATGGAGTGGACGAGCCCCAGATACACCTGTGTTTCGCCGACGTCGAGATCGGCCAGCGGCGCATAGAAGGCTTCGTCGCTCGTGTCGAGCGCGGGAATGTGTATCCAGTCGATACGGCGGGTCGTCGCGGCCTTGATGCCGTTGGCAAGCTTCACCGTACGGCCGAGGTCCGGCGGGGCGAAGCGCGGCCAGCCGCCGAAGGTGCCGAAACAGAGATGGAACCCGAGCAGCGCGTCATCCGCCACGGCGTTCGCGAGACCCTCGAACTGACCGACGTTGCGCGCGATCGAGCCCTCGACGGGCAGCCCCACCGCCCCATGGACATCGGTGACCTCGAACGAGCAGTCGAATTGCACGGCAAGCTCGCTCGCCGGCACGATCTCGCAGATCTTGCGGGCTTCGGCGATCATGGCCCGCTGAAACCCCGCCCGGATGATCTCCAGCTCGGCTTCGTCGGTGCCGAAAATCGCCGGATTGCAGACACTGTTCACCGCGGGCAACGAGACCTGGAACCGCGTCTCGGCCGGCACCTTGCCCTCGCGTTTCATTGCACTGAAGATCGCGTAGGAACTCTGCGCGTCCTTGGCATATCCCAGGCGCCAGCCCGGCATGTCGAAATCCACGCGCTCGATACCGGGCCGCAGCCGGAAGCGCCAGACATCGTCGAGGCCGGCCGGGATCAGCCGTTCGCCCCCAGGCGGCGCGTCCGGCCGGTGCACGGTCTCGAATGCGGCATGCCCGTTGAATACCTGGAATGCCATCCGCAGGATCCAGAAGCGCCGGTCGAGCACCTCCCCGTCGGGAATCGCATCGAGGTGGCCGCCAAGCATGCCCGACGCCAGCAACAGAACCCGCTCTGCCGATTCGAAGGGGATGCTGCCGACAAGCAGGAGTTTCTCGTTACTCACGGGTGTAGTCACGGGCAATTGTTCCTACCGTTGATTCCTGAAGAGTGGCGCACCATTCGAATGCGGGTCGACCCCGGCGTCAACCGGCCGCCGACCACCGGCGCGCTTCGCGAGTCCCAACCGTCCATGCAACGATTCGCCCAGCGGCTTCCGCATTGCCGACACGTTGGCCAAAGTTACATCTCGGCCTTCAGCACGATGCCGATCGTTCGCGGCTGATTGACGACGAAGCGCGCCGGGCTGTTGAAGGAACCGGTTGCGGTACGGCCGCGACCGGTTTCGGCACGCTCGTCCCAGATGTTGTCGACGAACAGATCGGCGCCCCAGCCCGCCTCGTTCCTGACCCCGATGCGGAACTGGCCGACGATGTAGGAATCGGCCGGAAAGCCCGTGGGGTCGGCGATGCGCTGCAGCCGGGTGAACTGGTCGTCGGTGTATTGAACGTCCAGACGGGCGAAACCGTCGCCAAGGCCACCGAAGCTGAATGCGTATTCCAGGTTTGCCGACATCGTGAATTCGGGAACGTTGGGCAGGTCTGCCCCGACCACCGCATCCGCGATGGCGCTCGTCAGTTCGCTGTCGGCGTAACCCAGTGTGAGCCCGACGGTCAGCGCATCGCTCGGGCGCGCCGTGAGTTCCGCTTCCACGCCGATCACTTCCGCATCCCCCGCATTGCCGATGAAGTTCACCGGGGAGCCCGTCAACGGCGAAATGTCGGTGCCGTTCGACTGGATGTCTTGCCAATCCTGAAAGTAGACCGCACCGTTCAGCACCACGCGGCCATCGTTCCAACTCGACTTGGCGCCGAGTTCGTAGCTCACGAGCCCGTCGGATTCGAACAGCAGGTCGCCGACGCCGAAAACGCTCTGCAGGTTGATGCCTCCCGAGCGGAACCCTTCCGCCACCGTCAGGTAGAGCAGCAGATCGTCGCTTGCCTGGTAGCTGAGCCGACCCTTGAGCAGCACGTCCGAACTCGATTCCTCCACCTCGCGATACGGCGAACTGGCCACCGCCAGGATCGAGGTGAAGACCAGTTCGTCCTGGAGGGTCACCTGCTCGTCGAACCAGCGGGCGCCCAGGGTGAGATTCCAGCGGTCGCCGAACTCCAGGTCGCCCTCGGCGTACACCGCGTACTGCTCGTAGCGGTCGGTGACGTATCGGATAGCGACATCGCCGGCCCCCTCGATGATGTCGCTACCCGGGATCCCCGGCAAGCCAATGAGGTCGAGCGTCTGGTTCAGCGCCAGTTGCTCGCCGGGCATCGTCGTGGCGGCGCCCACCGCAACCTGGTCCTTGTCGCGGTAGAAGGCGCCGAGTATCCAGTCGAATCGGTTGTCGCCGGACGATACGAGGCGAAACTCCTGGGCAAACGACTCCATGTCCGTGTCCGTGGAGAACGGGTCGCCGGTGACCGGGCCGAACGCCGAGAAGAACCGGCTGGCGATGACGAGCCGATCGACGAAGACGCGATCGAGTTCGGTCTGCGAGGTAACCGAGGTCAGCTCCGCAAAACCGAGATCGACGTTCACCGTCAGCCCGTAAAGGCTGAATTCGCCATCGTGGAAGCGGGGCTCGCTCGAGTCGAGTTCGAGGTCGCCGAGGCCGGAGTCGACGTTCGGAAAATCGTCTTCTTCCACCTCGGAGCGCATCGCCAGCAATTCGACATCCACCCGTTCTCCCAGGGACGAGCTGAGCAGCGCCCGCACCGAAAAAGCCGAAGAGGAATTGGCGTTCTTGTCGTCCTGCGCGATGTTGTCGACAAAGCCTTCGTTGTCGCGCCAGGTGCCGACGATTCGGAGCGCGGTGGTGTCCTGGGCGAGAGGAATGTTGATGGCGGCCCGGGCGCCGTTGTTGAATCCGCCACCGTCGGTGAAGGAACCGATGACCTCGCCTCTCGCGGAAAATTCCGAGGCGTCCGGCCGGGCCAGGGTCATGCGGATGGCGCCGCCCATGGCGCCCTCGCCGTACAGGGTACCCTGGGGACCTTTCAGCACCTCGATCTGCTCGAGGTCGTAAAGATTCAGATCCGGCAATTGGGACGTGCCCTGAATCGGCACGTCGTTGAGGTAGAGGCCCACCGTCGACACCGGCGTGGTGACCCCGAAATCCGAGGCCGACACGTTGGAGACGCCGCGGATCGCGATGCGCGTGGCGCCGGCGCCCTGATTGCGGAACGACAGGCCCGGAACGGACAGCACGTAGTCCTCGAAGCCGTCCGCGCCTCTACGTTCCAGCCCGCCCCCGGTGAAGACCTGCAGCGCGGTGGGCACGTCCTGAAGATTCTGATTACGCCGCTCGGCGGTGACGATGATTTCCTCGAGCCAATCTTCCTCGGCTGCGAAAGACGCCGACGGCAAGGCCATGGCCAGAGCCGCCGCCACCATGAAAACGATTCGGTTGCTGTTCATCGATGCTCTCCTGTTTTGACCAGATGCGGGGCGGAATGTCGATTGTATCGAGACCGTGCCCGGGCACCGCTCGTTCGCCGGGTCGGATCGCAACCGCGAGTTTGTCGCTGATCGCGTACGGCCCTTTGCGAGTCGACACTCGAGTCGGCAACCGCATGCCTGTCACCGATCTGCGGCATCGCCCCGACTGTCTGCCGACGATTGCGGCATCGGATTGGACGCAATCGCAAGCACCCGACCTCAACCGCCTGTTCTACGGCCGCCACTTCAATACCAGGCGTGCAATGCGCTCTCCGAGATGCGCGGCCGTGCGGAGATCGCTCTCGGCAATGCCCTCGATGCCCTGGTCGGTATTCGACTGCGCCATGGCGCCCATCCAGCTGCCCAGGCGATTCAACTCCTCAATGCTGCCGGTACTGGAATTGTTGCCGCCCGGCAGGCCGAGCCCGGCCCAGACCATGCCGTGCTGCATGGCAAAGACGCTCAGTTGTATCAGCGTATTGAGCTTGTCGCCGCTCTGGTTGCCCGAGTTGGTGAACCCGGCGGCGAGCTTGTCCCGCCAGCCCTGTTCCAGCCAGATGGGCGCGGTGTCGTCCATGAACTGCTTGAATGGCGCCGACGCCGAACCCATGTAGGTGGGGCAGCCGAAGATCATGGCGTCGGCGAGCGAGAGTTCCTCGAGGCGCTCCCTGGCGTCTTCGACGTAGATCAGTTCCGTATCCACGCCATCGACCCGGGCGGCGCCGTCCCGTACCGCCTTGGCCTGGTAGGAGGTGTGGCCCATGCCGCTGTGAAAAACGACGGCAATCGTCTTGTTGCCCTGGGACTTCTTTCCGTGCGGCCCGCGCGGCATCAGCGGGCCGTCCCGACGGGCGCAGGGAGCGGCGCCGACTCGTAGCGGCGCACGAAATCGGGGTCTGCCCGGCGCAAGCGTGCGTAATCGACGCGGCCGGTGCGCAGCATGTAGCTGAACGCCATGGTGACGGCATCGAAGTGCAGACGGTCATCGAGGGTCTCGTACCACTTGATGCTCCGAATCGCCGCCTGCTGAAACAGGTCGGCGCCGAACTGGCGATGGGTTCGGTAGTACGCGAACGCCGAATCGAGGTCGGCGCCGTGCTCACCGAACGCTTCGGCCAGCACGGCCGCATCGCGCATGCCCACCCGGGTGCCGGAACCGATGGAGGGATGCACCGTATGGGCCGCATCGCCGATCAGCACGACGTTGCCCGCCGACCAGTGCCGATTCCTGACGATTGCCGGGCGGAAAACACGCACGGCCTGTGCCAGCAGGGGTTTGCCGTTCAGGTATGGCGCAAAGATCGCCTCGAATCTTGCATCCATCTCCTCCGGCGTCATGGCATCGAAGCCGCCTCGCATCCAGGTTTCCGGGTCGCATTCGATCGCGAAGCCCGAACGTTCGGGGCCATACTGGTGGGTGTGTGCAATCACGAGGCCGATGTCGGTCTGCTCGAAAATCATGAGCGCCGGGTCGAATGGGTGTTCCGTCCCGTACCAGGCAAACACGTTGCGCTGCGGCTCGGTCGTCGACCCGAACCGGTCGGCGTATTGCGCCCTGACGCGGCTGTTGACGCCGTCGGCGCCGACCAGCACGTCCACTTCCCGCCGCCTGGCCTCGATATCGTCGACGGCGGTCTCGAAGTGCAATTCCACGCCAACTTCCTCGCAGCGGCGCTGCAGAATGCGAAGCAGCGCGATCCTGGCAATAGCAACGGATTCGCCCTGCGCACCGGTGTTGACCACCACGGTTTCCCCGTTGTGCACGAAACCCATGGCGGATGACGCATGGGCAGCGGCGACGATGTCTTCGAGCACCGGCGGGTCGGTCCGCCCGATGAACTCGAGCGACCGGCCGAGCAGCCCCACGCCAAACCCGTAGGTGGCATCCCGGGGGTTCTGTTCGAACAGTTGCACCCGCCAGCCGGGATGAATCCGTTTGACGCTGCGGGCAAAGAACAAACCCGCCGGCCCGCCGCCGACTACCGCAATCTTCATCGCATCGATTCCCGCCGGTTGATCACCGCACGCATTCGCGAACAAACCACCTCGGTCGTCATTGCCAGTGAAACCACAGCGCCTGCTCCCGCGTGCGCCTTCCTGCCTTTCCTGCAATTTGACTATACCCACAGGCAAACCGGCCGGCGATGGAAAAAGACGATAGCTGGCATGCCCGCGATTTGTTACGCGCGAACCCTGCCTTCGGAGTAGACTGCCGCTGCCGTCGAAACCACCCACGCTGGAGATTCGAGCGATGCCCAAGGCGACCCCCACCACCACCGCCGGCGTGCGCGGCGCTTACTGGAATCCCGCCAAGTTGCCGGCGAACACGCAGTTCGAGGCTGCCGTCGTGCAATGCGCAGACCGCGCCTTGTGCCAGGGCATTCTGGCCTTCCGCGGCGGCGAGAATATCGCGGCGATGGGCATGCACCCGCGCGAGTATCTGCCGAACAACTACATGGTGCCGGAATACCTGAACGCCGGCATCGCCATGTGGACGCAAGCGCCGCGGAGCATCGGCAACGACCTGCGTCTCGAACACGAAACGGCCCTTCTGGAAGTGGCGGCGGGCATCCGGCATCTGCGCGACAAGGGCTTCGAGAAAGTCGTGCTGTCGGGGATGTCCGGCGGTGCAAGCCTGTTCGGGTTCTACCTGCAGCAGGCCGGCCTGCAACCCGACGCGCGCTTGCCGCGCACCCCGGCCGGCAAGCCCACCCGGCTGCAGCAGGCGGAAATGCCCCTCCCCGACGGCGTAATATTCGTCTCGCCCCACCCGGGCCAGGGCATCCTGCTGATGAACTGCATCGATCCGTCGGTGATCGACGAAAACGACCCCATGCAGTCGGACGAGGCGCTGAACCCGTTCAACCCGGCAAATGGCTTCCGCATGCCACCGCAGTCGAGCCGCTATGCCGAGGAATTCGTCATTCGCTACCGGGCCGCACAGCGCGAAAGGGTGGCACGCATCGACGAGTGGGCACGGGCCGTGGCCGCCGAGCGCGTCGCCGCCCGCAAGCGGTTCAAGGAAAGCTCCGACCTGAACGACATGAAAGTATCGGCCCACACACCCATCCGCACCATCTGGCGAACCGATGCCGATCTCCGCTGTTTCGACCTGTCCCTGGAACCCACCCGCCGCGCATACGGTTCGCTCTGGGGCGCCAATCCGTTCGTTTCCAACTACGGCAGCATCGGTTTCGGTCGCTCCTGCACGGCAGACAGCTGGCTCAGCACCTGGTCCGGCCTGAGTTCCAACGCCGTCATGGCGAAAACCGCAAGCAGCATCGACCTGCCCGCCCTGGTGATCCGCTTCGACGGCGACAACAGCCTGTTCCCCTCCGAAACCCAGGCCATCGTCGACGCCATTCCATCCCCGGACAAGACCTACGAGGTCCTCCCAGGCAACCACCACGGTCGCCCTATCAACGAAGGCGACCCCGACGGCCAGGCCCTGGCCGGCAAGCTGATGACCGGGTGGGTTAACGAGCGCTTTGGCTGAAGGCGTCCGCACTGCAAAGGCACAAGCGCTTCGGGACTCGAGTGTGGCCGTCAACGCGTCAGCTTTTCGATCTGCGCGGCGAGTTGCGTTTCCAGACCCTCGAAGGCCAGGTCGTTAAGGAATTGTCGGCGCCAGAGCAACCTACGGTCGGCATCGCTGAGTGCCGCTTGGTCGCATACCTTTTCCCAGTTTTCCACGACGGCTGAAATCTGCCCGCGCATGATCGAAAGGGCTCGCTCTTCGGAAAGAAGGAACTTGTGCGCGGCGGCGAGACAGAGCAATAGCTGGCTGCGGCGAGCCCGGCCGTGGATCTGCATTCCCTGCGAGGCTTCACGCCCCGACCTCGGTTGGGGACAGACGTCGTAGGCCGGCGTGAGCGCGAGGCCATCGCCGTCCCAGAATGCGGCGTGATTGCAGGCGTGGCCCGGCCTGGCAGCCAGATCCAGACGAATGCCTCACGGGGTTGCGACGGTTCAGAAATCATCGTCGATCGGCTCGGCGGGTTTGCGAATCGAGCCTGGCATCAGTGCTAGTTTGTCCCGGGTTCGTTCCAGTTGAGGTGCGAGGGTCGTTGCCTCCGGCACGAACAGGTCGACACCGGCGATCGTGGCGGCTTCGAAAACGAGCCCTACAGCGACCGTCGGTGCGCCTTTTTCGATGAGTTGCACCGTACTGCGGGCCACACCGATTCGCTCGGCCAATTCGTGTTCGGACATGCGCCGACTCTTGCGGGCGAGCCGGATCTGGCCAGCCAGGAGCAGCAGCGCTTCTCGGGTGAGCTTGGAGTAGCTGCGGGGAATGCGAGCCATGATGCCCGTTCATTGATTGTTATAACGGTCATGAATAGTAGAAATGACTTGTATAAAAGTCAAAACGTTCATCGTGGCGATATCCGCGCTTGCATTGCGAACGAGTTGTTTCGGTTGCGTCTGCCCTCCCCCATGCAGGGCATGCAACCACTTGTGATCTCGGAGGGCAGTATCCGCCCAGTCTGGAGATCCACAATCGTTCCAGCCAGTTTGGAGACCCACAATCCTTCCAGGATGATGGGCCTGAAATCCCTTCACCCTCACTTCGCATTGAAATCAACGCTTCGCGTCACCCTCACCTCGCGTTGGACAGCAAGAAGGGTCGCGAAAGCGCAGCATGACGCAACTGTTCGGTGTCACGCCGGTTGACAGGATGAATCTAGTGTACTAGGTTACTAGTACACAAAGCCCAGGTTCGCAACCATGCTCGAAACCCGGCAGCTCAACTTCGGTTACGGCGCCGACTCGCTATTCGTCGACACCGACCTGACCCTCGCGCCCGGCCACATCTATGGGCTGCTGGGCTTGAACGGCGCGGGCAAGTCGACCCTGCTCAAGCTGATGACCGGGCTGCTCTTCCCGAAATCGGGTCAAATCGTCACCTGCGGTTTCGATCCGACACGGAGAGAGCCCGGCTTCCTGGCGAGGGTTTTTCTGCTGCCCGAAGAACTCGACGTCTCCGGCGTCACCGGCAAGGAGTTCATCGCTGTCCGCTCACCGTTCTACCCCGACTTCGACCAGGCGCAGATGCAGCGCTATCTGGACGAATTCGAGATTCCCGAACGCCGCAAGCTGACCGAACTCTCCCATGGGCAGCGGAAGAAGTTCCTGCTGGCGTTCGGGCTGGCGTGCAACACGCCGCTGGTACTGCTCGATGAGCCTACCAACGGCCTCGATATCCCCTCGAAGGGGCTCTTCAGGCGCCTGGTTGCCGAGTCGCTGAACGAAGACCGCACCATCCTCGTTTCCACCCACCAGGTGCGGGATGTGGAGTCGCTGGTCGACCGCATCCTGATACTCCACGAGGGGAAGGTGTTGCTGAATAACACCGTCGCCGAACTGAGCGAACGTCTGCGGATAACAGTCAGCCGGAGCCGCCCCGAGGCCGGCGCGAACCTGCTCTACACCGAACGCACGGTGGGCGGCTACGCCAGTGTCTGGCGGGAAGCCGGCGACGGCGAGGGGGCGCTCGATCTGGAACTGCTGTTCAAGGCTGCAACAGCGAATCCCGGCGACTGCGCGGCGCTGCTGGCCGCACCCACGCATGAATAAACGACTAGCCAGAACCCAACATCAAGTCTCGTCGCGAGGGCGTCGAGGCGCCGTCCTGCACGGCCGCGCAGGGCGAGCGCATCGGCGTGCGCAGCAGGAATTTGGTGACGAATGCGGGCGGGGCTTGTCAATAGCAGCAAAGACGCAGGGCTTCATGCCTCAGCGTGCTCGATGTGTCGTCAATCCCGGCAAGTTCGCGCTGATGTCCACGCCGACCAGCGTTTTCGCTACTTTTACCGACTTCGCCACGAACTCCGCTTTCGCCAGGGTCACTCCCGAATCGACCCGGCTAACCGAGGAAAAACGGTCATGAACGAGCACTTCGCCGTCGCCCGGCTATGGTGGCTGCTGCGCGCCGATCTCGCCGGCGGCCGCCGTTCGCTGGTAACGATTTCCCTCACTCTGGCCGGCATCATCCTGATCGCTGCGTTGCTGTTCTTCGACCCCAGCGACTCCGGCCAGGATTTCTATACGGCCTGGTACCGCCTGATGCTCCTTGTCTGGGGCCTGATCGCTTCGAGCCAGGCCTTCGTCGAACTCCACGACAAGAACCGCAACCACGCCTACCTGCTGATACCCGCCGCGGCGCTCGAAAAAACCGTTGCGCGCCTGCTGACCGTTACTTTAGGAATCGTCATCTACCTGCTGCTCTTCACCAGCGTCGTCTCGCTGCTCGTCGCCGGGTTGCTCGGCCTCTTTACCGGTGGCGGCTATGGCCTCTTCAATCCGCTGGACCCACGATTGTTGCCGCTGATCGGCTGGTATTTCTTCCTGCAATCCTTCTACTTTCTCGGCGCGGCCTGGTTCAGGCGGGGGCACTTCGTCAAGACCGCACTCGCTACGGTGCTGATCGCCATCGCACTGATCGTCGCGACGGCTCTCGCTTTCGGCGTGGCCCTTGCACCCGATAACGCCGAAGAACTGGCAGAACTCGTGGTGGGGATGTCGGTCTCCTCCCCGGGTGTGTTCCGCCCTCTCGCGACGCTCGGCAAGACACTGGTGGTGCTGTTGCCTGTTGCCTGCTGGACGATCGCGTGGCTCAGGCTCCGGGAGGCAGAAGTCAGCCATGGAGTTTAGCGAGCCCAGAGGCATCTACCTGCAAATCGCAGACCGACTGCGCGATCGCATACTGCAGGGAGAGTGGCAACCCGGCGAGCGTATACCCGCCATTCGGGAACTGGCCATCGAGTTGGGCGTCAACCCGAATACGGTCACGAGGAGCTATCAGGCGCTTCTGGACTGGGGCATCGTCGCCAGTCGGCGCGGACGCGGGTACTTCGTCTGCGACCGGGCCGCCGAACGGGCGACAAGCGCGATGCGTGAGGAATTCCTGCGCGACGAGCTGCCGAGAATCGTTCGCGCCATGCAAACGCTGGGCATCGGCATCGAGGAATTGGCCGAACACCTGGCTCGACAACACGGAGACGACGAGAAACAGGGAGAAAACGAGAAATGAAAGCAAGCAGGATCGCACTAATGACATTGGCCGGGGTCGTTCTGGGCTCCATCGCAGTAACGGCATTGACCGTACGCCTCGCAATCGGTTCGGGTGAACGGTCGGCCGACGAGACCGGCGGGCAAATCGACCGCACTGCAGCGGAATCGGGCCTGGCGAATCGCGACCTCCGCGATTTCGATGGCATCGAAGTCGACGGAACCTGGACCGTCGAGGTTCGCCAGGGAAACGAATGGCAGGTGGATCTGTCGCTGCCGGAAACCGACCGGGAAGGCATCGGCGTGTCGGTGCACAATGGGAAGCTGCGGCTCTCCGGCGAGTCCGGAGGTTCCTGGTTCGGCGCATCGGGCGCAAAGCTCGCAGCCGATATCGTCATGCCGCGTCTCGAGGCGCTTGCAACCGCCGGCAACAACGAGATCACGCTCTCCGGTTTCGAAGGCAGCGCGCTCACGATCGAAGTCGCGGGCGCGAACCAGATCACCGGCGAACAGGGCCGTTACGAAACCCTGGCCTTGTCGGTGGCTGGCGCAAACCGAGTCGATCTGGCCGGCTTCGTCTTCACGGATGCGGATGTCGAGTTGGCGGGCGCGACCGATGTGGCGCTGACGATGGACGGTGGTGAATTGACCGGCGGCCTGGTCGGCGCCGGCAGCATCGAGTATTTCGGCACGGTCTCCCGAGAAGCGGTGGATATCGCCGGTTTCGGTTCGGTGACGGCTGCCACGCAATAGGCTGGATTTACGCTTCCGTATCCGCCGTGTAGGCCGCCACGAAGTTGGGCGCGAACTTCTCCAGGCGCTTGAGCGGCATGCGCCCGGTACGGTTCATGAAATCGAGAATGAACTCGAGAATCGGCATGTCCAGCTTGTCGCGAAACTGTTCGTACCACCGGTAGCTGAATTCACCGGCCTGCATCAGTTTCTGCTTTCTCGGTTTACCCTGCCTTTCGAAAGAAGCCAGGGCGGCGGGTATGTCATCGGGGAACTCCTGCAAGGCGTTTGCCAGGCCCAGGGAATCCTCCATGGCCAGGCGGGTGCCGGAACCGATGGAATAGTGTGCCCGGTACAGCGCATCGCCGATCAGTACGCGATTGCCGACAAACCACCGATCGTTGACGATCGCCTCGAATCGGGACCAGCTCGATTTGTTCTCGACGAGCGGCCGGCCATCCAGAATGTCGCCGAAGGCATCCTCGCAGAGCCACTTGCGCTCGGCATCGGTCATGCGGTCCATGCCGAGATCGAACCAGCTTTGCTCGTCGACTTCGCCGACGAAGGTCCACATCCGGGGTGTATAGGAATAGTAGTGGGCGACGATGCCGCTGCCCTCGTACTGCCTGAAGCGGAGGCCCGACTCGTGCTTCGGGTGTTCGCAACCCCACCAGACGAAATAGTTGCCCCGGGTCTCGCGGCGGGTGCCGAATTCGTCTTCGTGCAATGCCCGAACCCTGGAGTTGGCGCCGTCCGCGCCGACGATGAGGTCGCAATCGGCAAACGCGTCCGGGTCGTCGACACGCGTTTCATGCTCGACATCGATACCCAGTTCCGAACAACGCCGCTCCAGAATCTGCAGGATTTCCAGGCGGGTGATCATGTTGCTGGGATTGGAGAACTTCAGGGCAAACTCACCGGTGGCGTTCTCGATGACCTGATGCTTGACGGGGTACATCCTCGCCTCGAGGGCCTGCATGGTGGCGGGCTCGGCTTCGTTCAGCTTGTCGATGGCCGATCGCGCCAGACCGACGCCGAAACCGTAGGTTGCGTCCTTCGGGTTCTGTTCGAGAACGAGCACATCGTCGGCGGTGCCCCGCGATTTCAGCAGAATCGCCAGGAACATGCCGCAGGGACCGCCACCGATTATGCGCACGCGCATGTTTCAATACCCCAACCCGTTAATTTTATTGATTTCATTTACGTGAGAAACCGTTGCTTCGATCCGGCGCGAGTAGCGGTGTGCCGAGACGGGTATTCCCATTCAGTCCAGTTCGTTGCGGATGAAATCTCCGCCCTTCATCACCAGGGGCATTTCGGTGCGATAGCGCTCGAAGACGGTTACGTCCTCGAGCGGGTTGCTGTCGAGCAACAGCAGGTCCGCCAGGTAGTCCGGCGCCACGCGGCCGAGGTCGTCGCTGCGCTGTGCGATCTCGGCGTTTACGGATGTCGCCGAGCGCAGTATGTCGATGGGCTTGTCCACTACCGAGCGGAAGCGCATCTCGCTCGCCTGCATGTCGTGAAACTCGGTTCCGAACAGGTCTGTCCCCATGCCGATCTTGACACCTGCGCGGCGGCAGGACTCGATGGAGGCCAGCGCCGTGTCGAGCATGTCGCCCACCTTGTCGACGCTCTCCTGGGGCATGCCCGCCTCGGCGCCGCTATCCAGGATTTCGTGCACCACGGCCAGGGTCGGCACGGTATAGGCGCCGGCCGCTGCGATCAGCCGCGCCGTCTCGTCGGTGACATGGCTGGCGTGATCGATGGAGCGGATGCCCGTCTCCACGCAGCGCCGCGCGCCGTCATCGGTGTGGCAGTGGGCGATCACGTACTTGCGCCGCGTGGCCGCCTCCTCGACGGCGGCGCGCAATTCGTTGTCGGTAAACTGGGGCATCCAGAGGGGGTCGCTGGGCGAGGCCACACCGCCGGAGATGAACACCTTGATGTGGTCCGCACCCTTGCGCAACTCGTCGCGGGCTACCTTGCGCACTTCGTCCTCGCCATCCACCACCTGGCAGATCACACCGGAATAGGCGCAGTTGCAGGGTTCTTCGTGCACGCCGGGGCGCATGTCGCCATGACCGCCCGTCTGGGAGAGCGCCTTGCCGCCGTAGAGGAATCTCGGGCCGCGCACCAGGCCCCGCTCGACGGCCAGGGACAGCCCCACGTCCCCACCACCCGGGTCGCGCACTGTGGTGAAACCCCGTTGTGCGGCATCCTCGAGGTGCTTGATCGCGTAACTGACGAGCAATGGCTTGGGCATGCGGTCGAGTGCGAGCATGTCGAAGGTGGGCGAATAGGCATGGAAGTGCAGGTCGAGCAGCCCCGGCATCAGGAAGCGGCCGCCGCAATCGATTACCGTGGCACCGTCCAGGGCGATGGGTCGCGCGGAAACTTCGCGAATGCGGTCGCCCTCGACGGCGACGTGCATGCCGCCCTCGACCGCCTCGTTCACACCATCGAACAGTTCGCAGTTTGCCAACACATACAGACTCATTGGGCCCTCCATCGGATCGTCGCCTGTGCATTGGCAGTTTGACGCAATAGCCTTCCGCCCTCCACAGGCTGGGGAAAGATTGTCGAGCCTGCGTCTCACGCCGTGGTGGTCTGGCCAAAACTGTTCGCGAGCGAACTATTGCCGCCTTCAATGGCGGAGCAATAGGGGAGCAACGGGGGAGAAATCGCCGGGAGTCTTGCCATCGTGTGCTCAACGTGCTGTCACGAACACTCTGGTGCGCTCCTGGTCTGCGCATCAGGCGAATTCACTAATCGTGTTAGCCTCGCTAAATCAAAGGACCCATCGCACATGAATCGAAATCTCAAGCTCAGCACGATTTACTTGCTTTCGGTGTTATCGCTGGCTGTGGTCGGCTGCCAACGCCCAACCGGCGACCCTGCTCGAGACGCCGGCGACAACCCCACGGAAAGCGCACTCGATAATGCTGCCGCCGCATCAGCGCCCGGCCGACTAAACAGCGACGCGACCGACGCATCCGTCACGGCCCTGGTCGGCGCTACCCTGATCGACGGCACCGGCGCCGCGCCGCTCGAGGATGCCGTGGTCGTCATCGATGGAATGGAGATCGCCGCCGTCGGCGCCCCAGGATCCGTGACGATTCCCGCAAACGCCCGCATCGTCGACATCGGCGGCCAGTGGCTGGTGCCCGGCCTGATCGATGCCCATGTCCATTTCATGGAATCCGGCCGCATCTACACGAAACCGGGGCAGATCGACCTGACGCACTTGGTTCCCTACGACCAGGAAGTGGCCTGGATGCAGCAGCGCGTGCCGGTGACACTGACCTCGTACCTGTGTGCCGGGGTGACCGGCGCCATATCCGTCGGTGGCCCCCGCTTCGAATACGAGGTACGCGAACAGGCACGAGCACGCGCCGATGCGCCGGATGTCTACGTCGCCCACGGCCCGGTCACCCTGGCGCCCGCGGAAATGCTGTTCCCGCCGTTCGACGGGGATACGTCGGTGCGTACCGTGCATGGCCCGGAAAGCGCAGCCGAGACCATCCGGCAAGGCGCCGAGTGGGGGGCCGATCTGGTCAAGACCGGTTATCTCGGCGGCCCCTTCGCCGACTACGAGAAAGACTACGCAGCGGTGCACGAGGCAATCGTTGCCGAGTCCGCGCTGCACCGGTTGAAGGTCACCACCCACGTTACCGCACTGGAACCGGCCAGAACCCTGATCGAACTCGGTGTGGACAGCCTGCAGCACCTGCCTCTCGATGCGCCTCTCGATGACGCCTTTCTGCAACTGGCGAAATCGAGCGGTATCGTCGTCGTACCCACCCTGGCCGTCTGGCAGCGCAACTTCATCGACATCTACGATCGGAATTTCGAACTGCTGGACATCGAGCGCCAGTGCGGCGACCCGCAGGTGATCGCGTCCTGGCACGAAGTGGAGGAACTGCCGGCGCCGCCCGCGGAAGTCATGGCAATGTACGGGGCGAGCACGGCCGTGGCGGCCGCAAACACCCGGCTGCTGCTCGATGCCGGCGTGCCGCTGGCGGCCGGTTCCGATACGGGCAACCTGGGGTTGTTGCACGGCCCTTCCCTGCACTACGAACTGCAACTCATGGGCGAGGCCGGGGTGCCGCCCATGGACCTCATCGTCGCCGCCACCCTGAACGCCGCCCGGGTAGCCGGCCGGGAACACCGCGTCGGCACCATCGAAGCCGGCAAGCAGGCCGACCTGCTGGTGCTCGACGCCGATCCCCTGGCCGACATCGGCAATCTCCAGGCCATCGACCGGGTCGTCAAGAGCGGCGTCTTCTTCGATCAGGCGGCGTTGCTTCCGCCCGACGATTAGCCATGGGTAGTCGTCGACGACCGCACGCCCAGTGAGGGGTACAAAATGGGCGGCAGGCCACATGGCCACTTCACGGTGCTTGATTTCTCATGGGAAGGAAACCTATGTTGCGCAACCTGGGCAGCCGAAAACGAAAGGAAAGCGAAGGCGTTGTGAAAACTCGATGGAATCACGGGCGTGCCGCTCGACACACGTGCCTTGCCTTGGCCGGGCTGTGGCTGCTTGCCGCATCGTTGCCGACCATGGCGCGACCGGCGGGGACGGCGGATGCCATTCCCGCCGCAACGGTCAAGGAGGCCAGCGTCCAGCGGGTCTGGTTGTTCCTCGGCGCCTCGGAAGACTCCGGGCGCGAAGGCTTCCTGCGGGTGGTCAACCACTCCGCCGAGGCCGGGGAAGCGCGCATCGAGGCGGTGGACGATGCCGGGACGCTGGCCGGTCCCATTACCTTGACCATCGGCGCCGCGCAGGCAATTCACCTGAACTCGAATGACCTGGAGCAGGGCAACGACAACAAGGGCCTGCCCGAAGGCATCGGGTCGGGCCAGGGCGACTGGCGGCTCACCCTGACGAGCACCCAGGACATCGAGGCGCTCTCCTACGTACGCACCAATGACGGGTTCGTGACCACCATGCACGATGTCGCGCCAACGCTGGCGGACGGCTCGCGCCGGGTGGCGTTCCTCAATCCCGGCAGCAACAATCGGCAGGAGAGCCGCATTCGGCTGGTCAACCCGGGCGAGGCGATGGCGACGGTTCGCATCCTGGGCACGGACGATGCCGGGCAGCCGAGCGAGTCCGCCGTGACGGCCGAGATACCCGCAGGGACGTCACGAACGTACACGGCCGCCGAACTGGAGAGTGGCAGCGCCCCCGGTCTCTCCGGCGCATTGGGCGACGGTTCGGGCAAATGGCGTCTGCGCGTGGAATCGGAGCAGGACGTGGTTGTAATGAACCTGCTGGCCACCCCCACGGACCACCTGGCAAACCTCTCAGCGCCGCCGCCCGGGGCCGATGCAGAGGCCTTCTACACGGTGCCGCTGTTCCTGTCGGCGTCGGACCCACTCGAACGGCAGGGCTTCCTGCGCGTGGTGAACCGCTCCGACGCGCCGGGGACGGTGCGCATCGACGCGTACGACGACTCGGACTTCACCTACGACCCGGTAACGCTTTCGCTGGAACCCCGCCAGGCCCGGCATTTCAGTTCCTCGGATCTGGAATCGGGCAACGCCGGCAAGGGGCTGTCCGGCAGCACCGGCGCCGGGCGCGGCGACTGGCGGCTGGAGCTGTCGAGCGACTTGAACATCGAGGTGCTGGCCTACATCCGCACCAAGGACGGCTTCGTGACCTCCATGCACGACCTGGCCCCGGCCGCGGAGGACGGCTTGCTGCACCGGATCGCGTTCCTGAATCCCGGCAGCAACGACCGCCAGGCCAGCCACCTGCGCCTGGTGAACCGGGGCGCGTCAGACGCCAACGCAACCATCGAGGGTATCGACGATGCCGGGCAGTCGCCGGGTACGTCGGTTCGGGTTCGGGTGCCGGCGGGCGGGGCGGTGTCTCTGGGCTCCGAGGCGCTCGAAGAAGGCGGCGACGACTTCGAGGGCGCCTTGGGCGACGGCAAGGGCAAATGGCGGCTGTGGGTGTCGTCGGACCAGCCGCTGATGGTGGCAAGCCTGCTCGACACGCCGACCGGTCATTTGGCAAACCTTTCCACGGCGCCGGGCCGGGGCGCAGAAAAGCCTTCCGAATCAAACGCCGAAGCGGAGGCGTTCCGGACCCTGGCCTCGCCGATCGTGCAGTCGAAGTGCGTTACCTGCCACGTGGCGGGCGGCGCATCCGGCAACACGCGGCTGGTGTTCGTGACGGACGCCGACGCCGAGCATCTGTCGAAGAACCTCGATGCGTTCAGGAACCTGCTGGAAACTGTAAACGACACCTCGGGAGACGGGGTGGACTATGTCCTGGACAAGATCCAGGGAGTGGGCCACGGCGGCGGAGTGCAGGCGGCTGCCGGGAGCGACGAGTATCTGGCCATGGAGCGTTTCCTCAACGTAATTGACAGCGGGGAGCTGGAGTAGGCCTCCGCCACAACCCGGAACGGCGACGCAAGGACGAAACCGGAGCCCACACTGACACCTTTCGCTGGCTCCTTCGTGGCCAATGGGGTTGCGACCAGGAGGTCAAGGTGCATCAACGCGGCCTTCGAAAGCTCCGATGACCCCGTTCGCCGCAGAGCAGGCCGCAATTGAATGCGGCGATGCGGGTGTGTTAGGTTTGGAATCGGTGACGGTGGGTTGAGAGGGGATTCCTTCTGCGAACCCCAAGAAATCGAATGACAGATCCTCTCCCGCGGCGCAGGCCTGTGGCATTGCGTCAACTTTGCTCTATTGTCGCTCTGACCTGGGTCGCGATCGGCGCCGTTCAATCGGCAAAGGCCGAAGATTCGGAACTCGAGCGCGAACGCCTCGACTACGAGTTGCAGCGGCAGGTCGGCCACGCCGAAATGCCCGACACCATGTACGCCTCCACACCGTCCGCGTCCATGCCCCCACACGCCGCGATGCGATTGCCCAAAGACACGGAAGATTCAGACCCTTACCTTTACGGGCATCAGGCCCCTTCCAGAATAGTCGGCAAGTCAGGCGAAGAATCCCCTAGGGACGCATACCGCGACTACATTTCCGATATCGTGCAATCCAAATGCGTCACCTGCCATGTCGAAGGCGGCGCGTCCGGGCATACGCGGCTGGTATTCGTCACCGCCGAAACGGACGACCATGAAGCAACGAACTTGCAGCGGTTCGACGACTTTCTGGCCGAAGTCGAGGGCGGCGGCGAACTGATCCTGAACAAGATTCGCGGCGTCGGGCACGGGGGTGGCGCTCAGATTGCAGGCGGCAGCGTCGAATACGAGCAGATGGAGGACTTTCTCGGTCTGCTCGGAGGCACGACAGCAGTCGCGACCGTCACGCCGGAAAACCTGTTCGACACCGTCAGGATTGCGCCGGGCCGCACCGTCCTGCGGCGCGCTGCCTTGATACTGGCGGGCAGGCTTCCGACCGAGGAGGAATATGCCTCGATCCGCGAGATCGGCCTGCGCGCTGCCGTGCGCAATCTGATGACGGGGCCCGGATTTCACGATTTTCTCATCCGCGCGAGCAACGACCGTCTGTTGACGGAACGGAGAGTATTAGTTTTAGACTCTGATTACGACGCACCTCTGGTCGAGTACCGCAACGGGCTCGTTCGCATTTGCGAGGAATACGGTTTCGAAGTGGAAGCCTACCTTTGGCGAAGCCGCGTTCAATACGGCGCACGCCGCGCACCGCTCGAGCTGATTGCCCATGTGGTCGAGAACGATCTGCCCTACACCGAAATACTCACGGCAGACTACATCATGGCCAATCCCTGGTCGGCCCAGGTTTACGGTAGCGATGTCCAATTCGACGATCCCGAAGACGTTCACGAATTCCGGCCAGCTGACATTGCGAGCTACTATCTGGATGACGGCACAAGGAGCAGTGAGTACGTGGACGGCTGCGGCATCTACACGTTTGATCCAGGCGACATGAAGCTGGATTATCCCCACGCGGGCGTCCTCAACACCAAGGCGTTCCTGCAACGCTATCCCACCACCGCAACCAATCGGAACCGCGCCCGTGCGCGCTGGACCTACTACCATTTCCTCGGCATCGACATCGAACAGCTGGCTGCGCGCACCATAGATCCCGACGCGTTGGTCGACACCGACAACCCCACCCTGCGCAACCCTGCCTGCACAGCCTGCCACACGACGCTCGACCCCGTTGCCGGCGCCTATCAGAACTACGCGAACGAAGGGCACTACCGAACCAACTACGGCGGCGCCGACTCCCTTGACCGTGCCTACAAAAACGACCCTCCCGGCGGCCAGGACCATTTCGTCGAAGCAAGATCCTGGGACGACCGGGAAACCATCGAATTCACGGCGCACTTCGATAGCGGCAATAAAGCCATCGGTCTGGGCGTAGTCCAGACTCGGCCATCGCCGAGATACCATGCCGTTGGAATTGACCAGATCTCGATCCGAACCGCCGATCGCAAGTTGGTCGCCCGTCCCGCGCTCAGGAGCTTGGGGAACTCGGTTCGTTGCTTCAGGAATTCGTCCGAGCGAATCCATCTGTACCAAGGGTGCGCACTTCCAATCGCGTTCGACATCCCCCGTTCGGGCGAGCATCGGGTCGAGTTGGAGGTTTGGGACTACTACAAAACCGGCGTACCCGAGCCACTGAGGATCTGGCCGGAGTTGCTGTATCGCGAAGGCGACACCTGGTATCGGGACATGCTCAGCCCCGGGTTCGCCGGCACAGAAGCACCGGATGCGGACAACAGCCTGCAGTGGCTCGCGCAACAAATGGTCGCAGACGAGCGCTTTGCCGAAGGCGCGGTCAAGTTCTGGTGGCCTGCCATCTTTGGCACGGAGGTCGCTTCCCCTCCGGGGGATGCGAACGATGCAGACTTCGAGGCCCGCTTGCTTGCCGCCGATGCCCAGGCGATGGAGGTGGCAAGAATCGCCAGGGGCTTTCGGCGCGGGATTCACGGCGGAGACCCTTACAACCTCAAGGACCTTCTGGCGAGCCTGGTTCTCTCCCTCTGGTTTCGGGCGGGTTCCGTCGACGACAGCGACCCCATTCGATCGTTGGCGTTGCGCAGTGCCGGAGGCCGGCGCTTGCTCACCCCCGAGGAACTGGCGGCGAAAACCCTCGCCATCACCGGCTTCCAGTGGGGCAGGCGCAACCTCAAAAATTATGCATGGGCGTCGCCGCGCAAGCCCGTGCGGCATGCGCTTTCGACTGACTACGCGATCTTCTACGGTGGCATCGACTCGGACGGGGTAACCGAACGCGCTCGGGAACTGACGCCCCTGATGCTCGGGGTCGCCAAGCGCCACGCGGTCGAAGTCAGTTGCCCGGTGGTGCTGCGCGAGTTCTATCTTCTCCCTGCGGAAGAACGGCAGTTGTTCACAAACGTCGACAACAGCGCCACACCCGACAGCTCCCAGGGTGAGCAGGCGATTCGCGAAAACCTCGTCGCACTGCACGACAAGCTGTTCGGTATGCGGGTTGCCCCTTCGTCGTCGGAAGTCACTGCCGCCTACCGCTTTCTGGAAGAAGCGTGGCATCGCAAGCGCGAATCACAGTCCGACCGCTTTCTGGACGGATTGGGTTGCAACTGGTCGAGCGATGAGTACTACCAGGACAACATTCCGAATGTCGAACAGCGCTATGAAGACCTGACCGACCCCGACCACATGGCCAGAACCTGGGTGGTCATGTTGGCCGCCATGCTGATGGACTACCGTTATCTTCACCTGTGGGTTCCCTGAGCATGTATTCCCTGAAATCGATTCCCCGGTATGGATGGCCTGAACCATGATGAAGAGACGCGCTTTGCTGAAAAGCCTGCTGGTCGGCGGAACGGCAGCGGGGCTTCGTTTGCCGTTGGCCCGGGCCGATAACTACGGCGGCAAGGTGTTTGCGTTCATACAGGCGAGTGGCGGCTGGGACCCCACCAGCTTCTGCGACCCCAAGACCAACACCCCGGGCGAGCCGGTCATCAATCATTGGGCGGAGAGCGACAGCACACGCCAGGCCGGCAACATTCCCTATGCGCCGTTCGCCGAAAACAAACGGTTTTTCGAGAAGTACCATGCCCGAATGCTGGTGATCAACGGCGTGGACGCGCAGACCAACTCGCACTCCGTCGGGGTTGTGCACAACTGGAGCGGTCGCAGCGCGGAGGGCTACCCCACCACCACCGCACTTCTCGCCGGGCACTATGGTGGCGCGCAGCCGCTGGCCTACCTGAGCTTCGGCGGGTATTCCTATCCCGCCGGCGTTGTCCGCCCCACCAGGCTGGGCGACCCGGAGCAACTCCAAGCCATCGCGGAGCCCAACGTATATCACGACACCCACCGCTTCTTCTCCGAATCGGATTGGCAGGCCATCGAGTCCTACACCGCCGCGACCGCGAAGCAGCTGCGCGACGTGCCGAACCTTCTCGTCGGCGAGATCGACCGTCGCGAAACCTACAAGGCCGCCGTTGAATCGGAAGGGCTGCGAGCGTTTACCAGTGCGATCCCTCAACGTGATTTCAGCAACAGCACCCCCAGACGCCACGCGCAACTTGCCGTGGTCGCGTTCCAAACCGGCACGGCCGTGAGCGCGGATCTGTGGATCGGGGGCTTCGACACCCATGGCAATCACGACCAGGACTCGGCACCGCGGCTGAGCGAACTCACGGACGCCGTGGATTACCTGTGGGATTACGCGGAAGAGCAGGGTGTGGCGGATCGCCTGGTCGTGCTGATCGGGTCCGATTTCGGGCGCACCAACTACTACAACGCCAACGACGGCAAGGACCATTGGCCGATCGGCAGCTATATCGTCATGGAGAAAAACCAGATGTGGACCGACCGGGCGGTGGGCGAAACCAACGACCTGCACTTCGCGCGGCGGATCAATCCCTCGACGCTCGAGCGCGATGACGCCAACGGCACCATCATCTATCCGAAGCATGTCCACAAGGCTCTGCGCCGTTATCTGGGGATTGAGGAATCGGCCGGCTCGCGGCGTTATCCGCTCAACGACACCGAGGACTTTGCATTCTTCGCCTGAGGCCGGCCGCTGCAG
Organism: Candidatus Azophilus sp.; assembly: GCA_965221465.1. Lineage (GTDB taxonomy): Bacteria > Pseudomonadota > Gammaproteobacteria > Pseudomonadales > Azotimanducaceae > Azophilus. The sequence continues at coordinate 862,570 of OZ244892.1, read as the reverse complement.
CACCTCGTCATGCACCATTCCAACGCCAAGTGCAAAACGCCAGCGCACCGCCGGCCCGGCGCCCCCTTGGTCACCAGCGCGTTGCCGCGCTGCGTGCACGGCCACGGTAGGGCTTTTCGTCGCACCCTATCGGCTTTCCCGCTCATTCTGTGCGGGCTGCTGGTGCAGCAGAGCCCGGCCATGGCCCAAACCGCATCCGAGACCTTTGCCGAGAAAATCTCACCGGTTGTCCAGAGACAGTGCATCAACTGCCACGTGGAAGACGGCCAGTCCGGGAACACCCGCCTGGTGTTCGTGCCCGACTCGGTGGCCGACCACGAAACCCACAACGAACGGCAGTTTCGCGACTTTCTGGCGGTAGTGGACGATGGCGCCATGCGCATACTGGACAAGATTTCCGGCCGCATCGAGCACGGCGGCGGCACACAGGTTCCCGAGGACAGCACCGAGTACGCGGACTTCGAACAGTTTCTGGACCTTCTGGAAAACGGCGAGCCCGGCGGGACCGACCTCATTCCAGATGCGAACCTGAAGCGGGCCATCGCCGCCGCGCTGGACAAGTCCGAGGAAGACACCATCACAGAGGATGAACTGGCGTCGCTGACAGAACTGGATGCGTCATTGCGCGGTATCGTCAATCTGACCGGGCTGGAACATGCCACCGGATTGACGTCCTTGAACCTTTATGCGAACGATTTGAAAGATCTCGGTCCGCTATCTGCGCTGGTCAACTTGGAAGTCTTGGATTTGAGAATCAACCAAAGGCTCGAAGACATCGATGCCCTTTCCACGCTGGCAATCTTGAAACGCTTGGATTTGTCAAGCTGTTTTAGGCTTGAGGACATCGATGCACTTTCAGGCTTGGCGAACTTGGAATCTCTGGGCCTTTACAATACCCAAGTCAGCGACATCACGCCATTAGGGAATCTTGGAAGGCTGCGGGTACTGGAGTTGTCCAACAATAAGCGGCTGGCAGACCTGTCGCCGCTTGCCGGGCTGACCACCTTAAAGACCTTGCGGCTAGATAGTGTTGCAGCATCAGACTTCTCCGCCTTGGCCGATCTTCCTAACCTAGATTTGCTGTCGCTTAGGAACGCTGGAATTGACGACATCTCAAGTCTTGCAGGCGTGACCAGCCTAACCAGACTCTACCTGAAAAATAACGACATCCAAGACATCTCGGCGTTGTCAGATATGATCCGTTTGCAGAGTTTGAGTTTAAGCATCAATAGTATTGAAGACCTGTCGCCTCTGGTGAACCTCACCCACTTGTCATACCTTGGTTTGAGTCGAAACAGAGTCAACGATCTTTCACCTCTGAAGGGTCTAGTCAACCTGATTGAACTGAGACTAGATTACAATGACGTTAAGGACTTGAAACCTCTCGCGAACCTCACTCGCTTGCACGAAATCGAGCTTACGCACAACGAAGTTGACGACGTTTCACCCTTGGCCAGCCTTCGGAATTTGCATTTCTTGCGGCTAAGCCAAAATCACATCCAAGACGTTTCTCCGTTGTCGCGACTCAGTTCTCTCGTGAACCTGGATGTCAACTCCAACGTCATTTCGGACATTGAGCCGCTGTCGGCGCTCACCGATCTTCGATACCTCAACCTTGATGGCAATGAAATCCAATCGATTGGCGCGCTATCCAGGTTATCGAGCCTGTGGTACCTGAACCTGAACCGCAATCCTCTTTCGCACATTTCCGGGCTCACCGGGCTTTACTATTTGCAGGAACTCTACCTGTCCCACACCGGCGTGACGGACATTTCTGCTCTTTCCGGCTTGACGAATCTGGAGAAACTCTCGTTGAACGGCAACGGCATCTCTGATCTCAGCGCCGTGTCCGACCTTAACCAATTGACCGAATTGTCCCTGCGCCGAAACGCCATCCATGACATTGCCCCCTTGTCGAGATTGACCAGGCTGACGACGCTCTCCTTGACCGGCGGAAACTCCGTCACCGATGTGTCTGACCTGAGTGGCCTGACGCAGCTCGAGGGCCTGGGCCTGGGCGGCAACGCCGTGTCGGACCTGGCGCCCCTGGCGCAGCTGAAGGAATTGGACTGGCTGAATCTCGGAGACAACAGTGTTTCGGATATCTCGGTGACAGCCGAGTTCGACAAACTCCAGTGGCTCAACTTGCTGGGCAACCCGCTGGACGCGGATGCTCACGAGTCCCATATTCCAGCCTTGGAAGAACGCGGCGTGACCGTCTTCCGTTGAGCCGAAGTGGGAAATCCAGAAATGACCCTTTCGCTTCGGCAGTGAGCGATGACGTACCATTTGCGATACACGTCAAGCATCGCCGGCTTCACGGACTTCGCCATCATGGAACTGCTCGACACCTACCGCCTGGGGCTGCGGCAAGCCCGCCCCGTCACCCTGCCGGACGGCACCGAGACCAGCATGGAGGAGGTGGTGAACGCGCTTTCGGAAGAGGATGAGTGGACGGTGTCGGCCTACTACTCCAAGCAACGGTGGCGACCGCCGGAACAGCCTTGGAGAATGTCGAAATTGAATGCGGCGATTCGGGTGTGTTAGGTTTGGATTCGGTGACGGTGGGTTGAGAGGGGATTCCTTCTGCGAACCCCAAGAAATCGAATGACAGATCGTCTCCCGCGGCGCAGGCCTGCGGCACTGCGTACACTTTCACCTGTGGTCGCTCTGACCTGTATCGCAATCGGCGCCGTTCAATCGGCAAAGGCCGAAGATTCGGAACTCGAGCGCGAACGCCTCGACTACGAGTTGCAGCGGCAGGCCGGCCACGCCCAAATGGCCGACACCATGTACGCCTCCACACCGTCCGCGTCCATGCCCCCACACGCCGCGATGCGATTGCCCAAGGACGGGGAAGACTCAGACCCTTACCTTTACGGGCATCAGCCCCCTTCCACAATAGTCGGCAAATCGGCCGAAGAAACCCCTCTGGGCGTATACCGCGACTACATATCCGATATCGTGCAATCCAAATGCGTCACCTGCCATGTCGAAGGCGGTGCATCCGGGCATACCCGGCTGGTGTTCGTCACCGCCGAGACGGACGACCATGAAGCAACGAACTTGCAGCGCTTCGACGACTTTCTGGCCGAAGTCGAGGGCGGCGACGAGTTGATCCTGAACAAGATTCGCGGCGTCGGGCACGGGGGTGGCGCTCAGATTGCAGGCGGCAGCGTCGAATACGAGCAGATGGAGGACTTTCTCGGTCTGCTCGGAGGCACGACAGCAGTCGCGACCGTCACGCCGGAAAACCTGTTCGACACCGTCAGGATTGCGCCGGGCCGCACCGTCCTGCGGCGCGCTGCCTTGATACTGGCGGGCAGGCTTCCGACCGAGGAGGAATATGCCTCGATCCGCGAGATCGGCCTGCGCGCAGCCGTGCGCAATCTGATGACGGGGCCCGGATTTCACGATTTTCTCATCCGCGCGAGCAATGACCGCCTGTTGACGGAAGGGGAGACAAGCGTTTTAGTCGATGATTTCTATGCACCTCTGACCGAATACCAAAACGAGCGCGTACGCCTTTGCGAGATTGGCCTCGGCGGCGATGAAGCCGCTAGAAGAGCGGAACGCTACCTTTGGCAAAGCCGCGTTCAATACGGCGCACGCCGAGCCCCGCTCGAGTTGATTGCCCATGTGGTCGAGAACGATCTGCCCTACACCGAAATACTCACGGCCGACTACATCATGGCCAATCCCTGGTCGGCCCAGGCTTACGGTAGCGATATCCAATTCGACGATCCCGAAGACGTTCACGAATTCCAGCCAGCTGACATTGCGAGCTACTACCTGAATGACGGCGCAAGGAGAGGTAAGCACGTGAACGGTTGCGGCACCTATGTTGTCGAGCCAGGCTACCTGAAGCTGGATTATCCTCACGCGGGCGTCCTCAACACCAAGGCGTTCCTGCAACGCTATCCCACCACGGCCACCAACCGGAACCGCGCCCGTGCGCGCTGGACCTACTACCATTTCCTCGGCATCGACATCGAACAGCTGGCTGCGCGCACCATTGATCCCGATGCGTTGGTCGACACCGACAACCCCACCCTGCGCAACCCTGCCTGCACGGCCTGCCACACGACGCTCGACCCCGTTGCCGGCGCCTACCAGAACTACGCGGACGCGGGGCACTACCGAGCCAACACCGGCGGCGCCGACTCCCTTGACCGTGCCTACAAAACCGATCCCCCCGGCGGCCAGGACCATTTCGTCGAAGCAAGATCCTGGCAGGACCGGGAAACCATCGAATTCACGGCGTACTTCCATAGCGGCAACAAGGCCATCGGTCTGGGCGTTGTCCAGACTCGGCCATCGACGAGATTCCATGCTGTCGGAATCGACCGGGTTTCGATCCGAACCGCCGATCGAAAGTTGGTCGCCCGTCCCGCGCTCAGACGCTTGGGGAACTCGGTTAGTTGCTTCAGGAATTCGTACGAGCCAGTCCATCTGTGGCAAGGGTGCGCACTTCCAATCCCGTTCGACATCCCCCGATCGGGCGAGCATCGCGTCGAGTTGGAGGTCTGGGACTACTACCACCGCGGCGTACCCGGGCCACTGAGGATCTGGCCGGAGTTGCTGTATCGCGAAGGCGACACCTGGTATCGGGACATGCTCAGCCCCGGGTTCGCCGGCGCAGAAGCACCGGATGCGGACAACAGCCTGCAGTGGCTCGCGCAACAAATGGTCGCAGACGAGCGCTTTGCCGAAGGCGCGGTCAAGTTCTGGTGGCCTGCCATCTTTGGCGCGGAGGTGGCTTCCCCTCCGGGGGATGCGAACGATGCAGACTTCGAGGCCCGCTTGCTTGCCGCCGATGCCCAGGCGTTGGAGGTGGCAAGAATCGCCAGGGGCTTTCGGCGCGGGATTCACGGCGGAGACCCGTACAACCTCAAGGACCTTCTGGCGAGCCTGGTTCTCTCCCTCTGGTTTCGGGCGGGTTCCATCGACGACAGCGACCCCGTCCGATCGTTGGCGTTGCGCAGTGCCGGAGGCCGGCGATTGCTCACCCCCGAGGAACTGGCGGCGAAAACCCTCGCCATCACCGGCTTCCAGTGGGGCAGGCGCAAGCCCATTGAAAATGCATACGGGCCGCCGATCAATCCCGTGCGACACGCACTTTCGTCAGACTACGCGATCCTCTACGGCGGCATCGACTCGGACGGGGTAACCGAACGCGCCAGAGAACTGACGCCGGTGATGTTCGGGGTCGCCAAACGCCACGCGATCGGAGTGAGTTGCCCGGTGGTGCTGCGCGAGTTCTATCTTCTCCCTGCCGAAGAACGGCGGTTGTTCGCAGACGTCGACATCAGCGCCACACCCCACAGTTCCCAGGGCGAGCAGGCGATTCGCGGAAACCTCGTCGCACTGCACGACAAGCTGTTCGGTATGCGGGTTGCCCCTTCGTCGTCGGAAGTCACTGCCGCCTACCGCTTTCTGGAAGAAGCGTGGCATCGCAAGAGGGAATCCCAGTCCGACCGCTTTCTGGACGGGTTGGAATGCCACTGGTCGAGCGATGAGTACTACCAGGACAACATTCCGAATGTCGAACAGCGCTATGAAGACCTGACCGACCCCGACCACATGGCCAGAACCTGGGTGGTCATGTTGGCCGCCATGCTGATGGACTACCGTTATCTTCATCTGTGGGTTCCCTGAGTGTGGGCTCGCTGACATCGATTCCCTGGGGCGGCAAGGACCATTGACCGATCGTCATGCACCGTTCCAACGTCAAAGGCAAAACGTCAGCGCACCGCCTGCCCGGCGCCCCCTTGCCCACCGGGGCGTTGCCGTGCCGCGTACACGGCTACGCAAGGGCTTTCCACCGCACGGTATCCGCTTTCCCGCTCATCTTGTGCGGGCTGCTGGCGCAGCAGAGCCCGGCCATGGCCCAAACCGCATCCGAGACGTTTTCCGAGAAAATCTCACCGGTTGTCCAGAGCCAGTGCATCAATTGCCACGTGGAAGACGGCCAGTCCGGCAACACCCGCCTGGTGTTCGTGCCCGACTCGGTGGCCGACCACGAAACCCTCAACGAACGGCAGTTTCGCGACTTCCTGGCGGCAGTGGACGATGGCGCCAAGCGCATACTGGACAAGATTTCCGGCCGCATCGAGCACGGCGGCGGCACACAGGTTCCCGAGGACAGCACCGAGTACGCGGACTTTGAGCAGTTTCTGGACCTCTTGGAAAACGGCGAGTCCGGTGGGACCGACATCATTCCAGATGCGAACCTGAAGCGGGCCATCGCCGCCGCGCTGGGCAAGTCCGAGGAAGACACCATCACAGAGGATGAACTGGCGTCGCTGACAGAGTTGGATGCGTTCTATCGAGGCATCGTCGATCTGACCGGGCTGGAACATGCCACCGGATTGACCTACTTGCAACTTGAAGGGAACGATTTGAAAGATCTTGGCCCGCTATCCGAGCTGGTCAACTTGGAATTCTTGAGTTTGTCAGAAAATTATCGGATTACGAACATTGATGAACTTGCGGGCTTGACGAACTTGGAGGAGTTGAGGCTTAGGAGAATCAACGTCACCGACATCACGCCATTGGAAATTCTCGGGAGACTGTCGCACCTGGATTTATCCGGGAATCGGGAGTTGGAAGACCTGTCGCCGCTGGCCAACCTGACGAATCTGGAGCTATTGTACCTAAGTGGTGTAGCAGCTTCTGACTTTTCCGCCTTGGCCGATCTGCCCAACCTGGGTGTTCTCTTGCTTTCGTACAGTGAACTTGACTACATCTCATCCTTGGCAGATTTAACCGGCTTAACCAGTCTTTACCTCAACGGAAACAACATCAGCGACATCTCAGCCTTGTCAGGAATGGTCCGTTTGCAATATTTGTATCTTGACGGCAACCGCATCGAAGACATATCGCCTCTGACGAACCTCACCGGCTTGTCAACCCTTGATCTGAGACGAAACAGAGTCAGCGATCTTTCACCTCTGAAAGGTCTAGTCGATCTGAGTCACCTGATGCTTGATGACAATGACGTCGAGGACTTGGCGCCTCTTGCAAGCCTTACTCGCTTGTACGAAATCGAGCTTTCGCACAACAACGTTGACGACGTTTCACCCTTGGCCGACCTTGGGAGATTGCGTATCTTGCGGCTTGGCCAAAATCACATCCAGGACACTTCTCCGTTGTCCAGAATCCGCTCTCTCCACATACTGGATGTCAACTCCAACGCCATTTCGGACATTGAGCCCCTGTCGGCGCTCACCGATCTTCAATACCTCGACCTGGATAGCAATGAAGTGCAATCGATTGGCGCGCTATCGAGGTTACCGAGACTGTGGTACCTGAACCTGAACCGCAATCCTGTTTCGCACATTTCCGAGCTCGCCGGGCTCGACTATTTGGAGTACCTCTACCTGTCCCACACCGGCGTCACGGACATTTCGGCTCTTTCTGGCTTGACGACACTGCAGAACTTGTCCCTGAACGGCAACGGCATCTCTGACATCAGCGCCTTGTCCGACCTTAACCAATTGACCGAATTGTCCCTGCGCCGTAACGCCATCCATGACATTGCCCCCTTGTCGGGATTGACCGGGCTGACGACGCTCTCCTTGACCGGCGGAAACTCCGTCACCGATGTGTCTGACCTGAGTGGCCTGACGCAGCTCGAGGGCCTGGGCCTCGGCGGCAACGCCGTGTCGGACCTGGCGCCCCTGGCGCAGCTGAAGGAGTTGGACTGGCTGAATCTCGGAGACAACAGTGTTTCGGATATCTCGGTGACAGCCGAGTTCGACGAACTCCAGTGGCTCAACTTGCTGGGCAACCCGCTGGACGCGGATGCTCACGAGTCCCATATTCCGGCCTTGGAAGATCGCGGCGTGACCGTCTTCCGTTGAGCCGAAATGGGAACCGCAGGAACGACCCTTCCGCTTCGGCAGTGAGCGATGACGTCCCATTTGCGATGTCCGTCAAGCATCGCCGGCGCACGCGCATTCCATTAGCGATGGCATTCGTTTGGTCGACCCTGGTGCTGTCGGGCGCCTGGTTTCACGACGGCCTGGCCCAAGACCTACAGAATGGCGACAACCTGAAACGGGCACCGGCAAGCACAGGTGACGAGGCGGTGGACCGCTGCAACGCCTGCCACGGCGAAGGCGGCCAGAGCGATACGCCAGACATTCCCTCCATCGGCGGTTTCACCGACTTCGCCATCATGGAACTGCTCGACACCTACCGCCTGGGTTTGCGGGAAGCCCGCCCCGTCACCCTGCCGGACGGCACCGAGACCAGCATGGAGGACGTCGTGAACGCGCTTTCGGAAGAGGATGAGTGGACGGTGTCGGCCTACTACTCCAAGCAACGGTGGCGCCCGCCGGAACAGCCTTTCGATGCAGACCTGGCCGCGCTTGGCGCACGCATCCACGAAGAGCAATGCGACAACTGCCATCACGATGGCGGGCGGGACCCCGAATTCGACCTGCCCATCACCGCGGGGCAATGGCGCGAGTACCTGGTGGCGGAATTCGAGAACTTCGACAGCGGGCGGCGCAAGATGCCGAAAAAGATGCAGAAGAAGTACGATACGCTGTCGGCGGCGGACAAGCGCGCGATCGTCGAACTGTATGTGAGCGCGGGCCGATATCGGGATTGATCGCTCGAGGGGGATGGCGCCAAACTCGAGCATGGCCCCTTGGCACAAGGATTTCTTTCCCTCGATGAAGGACCGCGGGTTCCATTCATACACCAAATCACTGCTGAAGCGGATGGTGGCGATCTCCGTGCTGCTTGGCTCGTGCGGCACAACAATGGCAACACCGGACGACCACCATGGCTATCTGGCAGACATATTGGCAGCGGGAGACTATTCCCGACGGGGAGCGGACACCTGCCTGGGTTGCCATGACGAAAGCGAACCGTTTCCGACCGCTGCCGTATTCGAGACCGCGCACGGGCATCCCGGCGTGGACGGCTCGCCCTTCATGCCGGGGTCTTCGGCATCCTTCCCTGCCGGGCTTCAGTGCGAGGCCTGCCACGGCCCGATCGGCGAGCACGGGCAGCGCATCCTGCCGGATGGCGCCGTCAGGGAGCCGATCGTCAACTTTGGAAAACGGGGCAACGCCTCGGCAGACCTGCAGAACCACTTCTGCCTGGCGTGCCACCAGGACTACGGCCGCAGCCGCTGGGAGGGCAGTGCGCATGAGCAGGCCGATATGGCATGTGCGAGTTGCCATCGCATTCACAGCCGGTCCGACCCCGTGCAAATGCAAACCGGGCAGGCAGAGGTCTGCCTGGATTGTCATCGGCCGGTGCGGGCCGATCTGCTGAAACTGTCCTCCCATCCCATGCGCGACCACCAGCTGGCCTGTCGCGACTGCCACGATCCACACGGCGGTTCGGGCACCGGGGACGCCCTGGTCCGCGAGGCGTCGATCAACCAGACCTGCTATGGATGCCACGCGGAGAAGCGCGGCCCGTTTCTCTGGGAACATCCCCCGGCCAGCGAGGATTGCGGCATCTGCCATCAGCCCCATGGTTCCAACCAGCCTGCGCTGCTGGTACGGCGGGCGCCGCAACTGTGCCAGGCCTGTCACTCGTCCGTGGGCCACCGCAGCCTGCCGCAAACGGGCGAACGCCTGCCATCGGACCCAAGCGCCGAGTTTCTGTTCGCCAACGCGTGCCTGAACTGCCACTCCCAAGTGCATGGCTCGAACCATCCCTCCGGCAACCTGTTGCGCCGATAAGTGGGGCGGTGGCAAGCAAGGGAAGCCGATAGTGGGGTCGCGGCCAGGAGGTCAGGGTGTATCGACGGGGCCTTCGAAAGCTCCGATGACTGCGTTCGCTGCAGAGCGGGTCGAAATTGAATGCGGCAATTCGGGTGTGTTAGGTTTGGAAATTCGGAACTCGAGCGCGATGACGTCAACGGCATCATCATCTGTCCCAAGCACGCCCACAAGGCTCTGCGCCGCTATTTGGGGATTGAGGGATCGGCCGGCTCGCGGCGTTGTCCGTTCAACGACACCGAGGACTTTGCGTTCTTCGCCTGAGGCCAGCCGTTGCAGCACCTCGCCATGCACCGTTCCAACGCCAAGCGCAAAACGCCAGCGCACCGCCAGCCCGGCGCCCCCTTGACCATGAGTGCGTTGCCGCGCTGCGTACACGGCTACGCAAGGGCTTTCCGCCGCACGATATCCGCTTTCCCGCTCATCTTGTGCGGGCTGCTGGTGCAGCAGAGCCCGGCCATGGCCCAAACCGCATCCGAGACCTTTGCCGAGAAAATCTCCCCGATTGTTCAGAGCCAGTGCATCAACTGCCACGTGGAAGACGGCCAGTCAGGCAATACCCGCCTGGTGTTCGTGCCCGACTCGGTGGCCGACCACGAAACCCTCAACGAACGGCAGTTTCGCGACTTTCTGGCGGCAGTGGACGATGGCGCCAAGCGCATACTGGACAAGATTTCGGGCCGCATCGAGCACGGCGGTGGCACGCAGGTTCCCGAGGACAGCACCGAGTACGCGGACTTTGAGCAGTTTCTGGATCTTCTGGAAAACGGCGAGCCCGGCGGGACCGACATCATTCCAGATGTCAACCTGAAGCGGGCCATCGCCGCCGCGCTGGGCAAGTCCGAGGAAGACACCATCACAGAGGATGAACTGGCGTCGCTGACAGAACTGGATGCGTCATTGCGCGGTATCGTCAATCTGACCGGGCTGGAACATGCCACCGGATTGACCTCCTTGAACCTTTATGCGAACGATTTGAAAGATCTCGGTCCGCTATCCGAGTTGGTCAACTTGGAACTCTTGAGTTTGTCAAGCAATTATCGGATTACGGACATTGATGAACTTGCGGGCTTGACGAACTTGGAGGATTTGCGTCTTTCTTACTGCAACGTCACCGACATCACGCCATTGCAGAATCTCGGAAGGTTGTCGAAGCTGGGATTGTCGGGAAATCGCCAGTTGGAAGACCTTTCGCCGTTGGCCGGGCTGACGCACCTGGAGGAGCTGAGACTCCGGAACACCTTACTTACTGACATCACCCCATTGGCAAGTCTTGAAAGGCTGTCTGTACTGGACTTGACGGGGAGTAGCCAATTGGAAGACCTTTCGCCGTTGGCCGGGCTGACGAACCTGGTGAAATTGACACTTTACTTTATGCCAGCATCAGATTTTTCTGCGTTGGCTGGTCTCTACAACCTGAATTCGCTTTACCTTAGTTCCAATGAACTCGAGGACGTCTCGTTTCTGGCAAAACTGACCAACCTGACCACGCTATTCCTGATCGACAACGACATCAGCGACCTTTCGGCCTTGTCTGAATTGACCCGTTTGGAATATCTGGCACTTGGCAAGAACGAAATCGGCGACCTCTCGGTCTTGTCCCAATTGTCCCGCTTAGGTGTATTGCGCCTCGACGATAACGACATTGACGACTTGTCACCTCTGGCGAATCTGACCCGCCTAACATATCTAAATCTGAACCGAAACAGAGTCGACGACCTCTCACCTCTGAAAAACCTGACTGTCTTGAATCGGCTGTATCTCAACGACAATGAAGTAGAAGACTTGACGCCATTGTCGAACCTCCATTCTCTCGAAAGACTGTATGTAAACTCCAACTTCATCTCGGACATTGAGCCTCTGTCGGCGCTCACCTATCTTCATCGCCTCGACCTGGACGGCAATGAAATCCAATCGACCGACGCGCTATCGAGACTGACACAGCTGTGGTACCTGAATCTGAACCGCAATCCGCTAGATCACATTTCCGGACTGGCCGGGATTTCGCGGCTGCAGCAGCTTTACCTCAACTACACCGGCGTGACGGACATTTCTGCCCTTTCCGGCTTGGCGGCACTACGCACGTTGGCCTTGACCGGCAATGGCATCTCGGACCTTACGGCGTTGTCCGACCTTGACCAGTTGACCGAATTGTCCCTGCGCCGAAATGCCATCCATGACATCGCCCCCTTGTCGGGCTTGACCCGGCTGACGACGCTCTCCCTCACCGGCGGGAACTCCGTCACCGATGTGTCTGACCTCAGTGGCCTGACGCAGCTCGAGGGCCTCGGCCTCGGCGGCAACGCCGTGTCGGACCTGGCGCCCCTGGCGCAGCTAAAGGAGTTGGGCTGGCTGAATCTCGGAGACAACAGTGTTGCGGATATCTCGGTGACAGCCGAGTTCGACAAACTCCAGTGGCTCAACTTGCTGGGCAACCCGCTGGACGCGGACGCTCACGAATCCCACATTCCGGCCCTGGAAGAACGCGGCGTGACCGTCTTCCGTTGAGCCGAAATGGGAGCCGCAGGAACGACCCTTCCGCTTCGGCAGTGAGCGATGGCGCGAGCACGTGGTGGCGGAATTCGAGAACTTCGACAACGGGCGGCGCAACAGCGGCAGCACCGGACGACCACCATGGCTATCTGGCGGACAATTTGGCTGAGGGAGACGATTCCCGGCGGGGAATGGACACCTGCGCGCAAGTGCATGGTTACAACCCCCCTTCTCCAATCTGTTGCGCCGATGAGCAGGTTTACCGCCAAGCGACAACAGCCGGTGTTTAGGCGGCCGAGCCAATCCGGGTCGCGCTTTCGGGGTTGGGGCGTAGTGTTCGCCATTGCCCTCCCCCTTCTCTTTGTCCCCCACTCGGCCGAGCCCGCCGAATTCACGGTGAACTACGCCAATGCGGACACGCGACGCTGGTCGTGCCGTTTGTGCGATTTCGACAAGGCCGATGCCCGCGGGGGCACCTTGGCGGCGGGCGCCATGAACGCCGCCAAGGGGGAAATGCGTTTTGGCCGCGACAACGGAACCGATCGCGCCGGCAGCTATCTGGACCTCAACGCCGACTATCGCCTCAGCACGAAAACCGGCTGGCTTGTCGAATTCGCGGGCCGCAACCTGGGGCTGAACTCCCGCGATGCAGCGTTGCGCATTCACCGGCCACGCCGCTACGGCGTGCGAGTGCGGCATCAGGAAATCCCGCGCAACGTTGCCAGGGACGGGCGCTCGCCTTTCGTGGTCGGGGATTCGCTGTCCTTGCCAAACGGCTGGGTTCCGGCGTACAGCACCGAAGGCATGACACAGTGGGCCGAGGGCAGCAAGACCGTCGATCAGGCCACGGAGCGCAGCCGATCGGACATCGACGCCTGGTTCAGCGTCACGCCGAATCTGACCTTGAAGACCGGCTATTTTCGGGAAAGAAAACAGGGCATCGAAGAGGCCTTCCGGGACGCCTTCTACCAGGCCTCGGCGCTGCCAATTCCCATCGATTACCGTGTCGATGGCACGGAAACGGGGCTGCACTATGCGAATTCCACAGTCTCGATGGCCGTGTCGTATTCCAACTACGATTTCAGCAACGGCGCGCAGGCACTGGAGTGGCAGAACCCGTACGCAGGTTCCGTCGCCCTGGGCCGCAGCGCAGCGCCGCCGGACAACCAGTCGAAGACGCTGTCATTCGTATCGAGACTGCGCATCGGCCGCCGCGCGACGCTGAATGCAACCCTGGCTCGCGGCGAAGCCAGCCAGAATGTTCCCTTTCTGCCACCCAGCACCAATCCGTCTCTCGATCTGGAAGCCATCGACCAACCCGGCCTCAACGCCAAGCGGAAATCGCTGAGCGGCGCGGTCAATCTGGTCGTTCGCGCCACCCCCCGGCTGCGCATGAGCATTGTCCACGTGGCCGCCGAGCGCCGCGACCGAAGGCGGACGATCGCCCTGACACCCGTCCTGGGCGACCTGTTCGCAACCCCGGAAATCGTTGCCCTGGGATACAGCTACAAGCGATCCAGGACCGACATCACGCTTCGCTACCGGCTGCCGGCAAGGCTGCGGGTGGCGGCCGGCTTTCGCCATCTCGACAACAGCCGCTCGAATCTCGAAATCGCCGACAACGAAGAGAATCGTGTTTGGGCCGAGGTCTCCGGAGACCTCGGCGCCGGTTGGCAGGTTCGGGTACGCCACGATAACGCCAGCCGGGATGCCGCCCCATTCGAGCCGATAACGCCAAACAACCCGCTGACGCGACGCTACTATCAGGCCAGCCGCCGCGCCAGCGAATGGAGCGGCGGAATACGCCACGACTCACCGACCAGCGGCTTTTGGGCAGGCTTCGAGGCCAATTATCGAGAGTACGACTATCCGCAATCACCGCTTGGCCTCCAGCGCGATGCCACCGCTGGCTGGTTGGTCGATGCGGGCTACGCCACCGGGAAGGCCATTGTGCTATCGGGCTACTACGGTGTGCAGACGCGGGAGTCCGAAACCGCTGGCAGCGTTGCCTTTCCGACCCGAAATTGGCGCTACGACACCGAAGACACCGTGACAACCGCCGGTGCGCGCCTCGAACTGCACGGTTTCCTGCGCCCTGCTTTCGACCTGACCCTGGACTATGCCCACTCCAACGGCGTCGGCGACTACGCCACCGTCTTCGAGGACCGGCTCTCCAGCTTCCCGAGCCTGATCTCCCGCCACCACTCCGTCGACGCCCACCTGCGCTACGCCTGGCGCCCGCGCACCGCCCTCATCTTGCGCTATCGCTTCGAACACTACCGCGCCGCCGACTGGGCCGTCGACGGCCTGACGCAAGACAGCATCCGCAACGTGCTGACCTTCGCCCGATCCAGCCCCCGCTACAGCAATCACCTGATCGCACTGTCGGTGGAGGCCAAGCTGTAACGACCAGGTTGAATTACGCCAAGTCCCTGAAACAATTGCACAATCCGACAAACTGTCGCGTGAGGTCAGACGGCCAGCACTCTTCCCGGGTTCAGCAGGTTCTGTGGGTCGAGGCTCGCCTTCATCGACTTCATCAGTTCAATTTCGGAGGCGCTGCGGCATTGCGGCAGCCACATGCGCTTCTCGAGGCCGATGCCGTGTTCGGCTGAAACCGAACCTTCGTAGCGGGCGAGCGGTTCGTAGACGCATCGGTCGGCCGGTGCGTGCAGGTCGCCCGTCACGTTCGGCCGCAGGAAGAAATGCAGGTTGCCGTCGGCGACGTGGCCCAGCGTGTACAGGGCGCCGTCCGGCCAGAGTTCGACCATGCGGTCCCTGACGTCGGCAACGTATTGCTCCATGTGCCGGATCGGCAGGCTGACGTCGTACAGGTAGACCGGCGGCGGTTCCAGCACCGCTTCGAAGTCCTCCCGGACTTTCCAGATATCGTCGGAATCCCGGGCAGACTGGGCGACAACGGCGTCGACGATTCGCTGTTCTTCGAGGGCGTCGCCGAGCACGGCCTCGAATCGGTCGATGTCCGCGGCCGGGTCACCGCCTTCGGCGTGCACCACCACGTAGTAGGGATAGCCGCGGGCAAGGGGCGCACGATGGCCGCCCGGTTCGGTGACTGCCCGGTAGTAGTCGCCCCACATGATCTCGAAGGCGCTCAGGTTGCCGCCGAGGTCGGTCTGCAGGCTCGCCAGCAGGGCCGCAACCGCATCGAAGCTTTCCAGTGCGACCAGGGCATCCTGGCGGCTTGCGGGCTTGCGGAAGAGCCGCAGAACGACGCGGGTGACTACCCCGAGCGTGCCCTCCGTGCCGATGAAAAGCTGTTTCAGATCGTAGCCCGCGTTGTTCTTCAGCATCCGGTTCATCGACGAGATCACGGTGCCGTCGGCCAGTACGGCTTCGAGCCCGAGCACGAGGTTGCGCATCATCCCGTAGCGAAAGACGTTGATGCCACCGGCATTGGTGGCGACATTGCCGCCGATGGTGCAACTGCCCCGGGCGCCGAGGTCGAGGGGGAAGAACAGGCCCTCGTCCTCGACCGCTTCCTGAACCGTCTGCAGGATTGCACCGGCTTCCACCACGGCCAGGGCATCCACCGGGTCGATTTCCAGGATGCGGTTCATCTTTTCCAGGCTGAGCACCACATCGGTGTCCGCGGGGTCGGCGCCGGCCACGACGCCCGTCAAGCCCCCCTGGGTGACCACCGTCTGCCCGGCTTCGTGGCAGAGCCGCAGCATTTCCGAAACCTCGTCGGTGGACCTCGGCAACAGGATCGCCATCGCCGGATTGGGATCGCTGTTCCAGAGGCTGATCGCCCGTTGCGACACCGCCTCGCCGGTCAGCACGCGATTGCCACCGAGCCGCTCCGCGATTCGACCGATCAACTTGCCCATGGCACACCTTTTCGCCGATGCAATTCAGGGGTCCAACGATACACCCTTTGATCAAGGCGCGAGTTCCGATCTCGTGCTTTTCGCCGCAAATCCGCTCTTGGGCATCGCCAATGCCCGTTGCTTCGCCGGGTCAATGTTGGGCGGCAACCGGTGACCCCGACTGCGCATCGAGCGGGAACTTGTCTGGATTCAGTCAGAATGCACCCGGCATGCGAAGTTGCTGGCGAAAGCGGCGCCCAGGGCCGATGTGGCAGACCCCGAATCCTTGCAACAAGCGGCATGCGTGGTCGAAGGCGCACATCTCGCAGGGCTGAATTCCCTACACGGGAAGTCTCGGATTGCGCGATAATGCACTCGCAACACCGATACGTGAGCGGAGGCAGCAATGGAAAGTGCATGGATCGAAGTCGTTATCGTGGTGGCGACAATCCTGGCCTCGCACTGGGTATTGCACCGCGACATCGCCTTGTTGCGAGAGCGCATGGCGCGCATCGAGGGCATGTTTGAGGGCTTTACGGGTCGGCGAACGGAAAACCCGTGAATCTGCCGACCGGTCTCGACCACCGGCAAGCACAAATGAGTCGGTACCGCTCCCGCACTCCACTTGGGTGCCACGCTGGGGCATTGCCCCGTCAGCGCGGCCGAATACCGATCGCTACACCGGCAGCCGGATTCCGCCGCTGATCACAAGCTCACGATCAAAGGTCGACGCGAGCCGAAGAATTCGCTGCAACGTTCAACGTTGGTGTGGTCCGTCACAAGCTCACGATCGGCAACTCGATGCGGGTGGGGTTCTCCGCATCGTGGTGAATCCTGATTTCGCTGGTCTGCATCCGGGTTGCAGTCGCTATGGGTTCTCCGGTGTTCGGGTTCGGGTCGAGAATCGGGAACTCGGTGCCGGAGACGGTAACGCGCAACACATTGCCGGCGGCCAGCGTATGCCCGACATAGGCCAACGGGATTTCCACCCGGTAGACGCTGCCGGGTTGCAGCAACACTTCGCGTTCGAAACCCCGGTGGTAGCGCAGCCGCAGGTTGCCTCCCACGCCCAGTCGAATGGCCGCGCCGTCGGGGTAGACCTCGTGCAGACTGACCGCCAGATCGGCATCCGGGGTCGACAGGGAAACATGGATCACGGCCAGGCTTTCGCCGATCACCGTGATCGGTTCCGTCAGCGGCTCTGAATCGTAGACCAGTACGGCGTCGCTCTTGTGGGTTTCGGAGTAGTCGCCAACCCCCGCCATCATGTCGGTTACGGCAATAACGGGGTTTTCCGGGTCGGCGATGGTGGTGTCGAACGGCGAACCCGAACCCGGCGCGAACCGCAACGAGCCATTCCCCCGATCGCTGTTGGCCTCGCCATCGCTCGCCAGATAGAGCGGGGTTTTCGCCAGCCCCGGTACCGGCAGGCTGTCGAATTCCCGCCAGACGTTGCTGCCGGTGACGAAAACGCGCACGCGTTCGGGCAGCGGCACCGACGCGGGCAGCCCCTTCAAGTAGCGGTCGTAAAAGGCGATGCGCATGGCGGACATGTCGACGGTACCTGCGCCGTCGAACCGGTAAGGGCCCTCCTTCGGCGGTATGCCCACATAGGAACCGCCGTGATTCCAGGGCCCGATCAGCAGCTTGCGGTTCTGCGGATTGGGCGCGTTCTCTTCGAGCTCCCGCCAGGCGTGCAAGGTGCCGGTGGTCGGGTCGAAGTTGCCGCTCACCAGCAGCACGGGAATGTCCACGTTGGCGTAGTGCTCGTCCATCATCATGGTTTCGCGCCAGTAGTCGCTGTCGAGGGTGGATTCCTCGAGGAACGTGCGGTACTGGACGAGTTCGTCGCCATCGAGGTAGCCGTTGGCGGAGTCGATGAGCGGGCGGGAGGTGAGCAGACGCTGCCACTCGGGGTCGTCGATGACCCGGCGAGAATCCATGAAACCGACGCCGGTTTCCTCGAACGAGCGCAGCCTGAGCAGCTTGTGCCAGTTCAACATGTGATAGCGCATGAAGATGCCGCCCGAGTACGGCGTTTCCCGGAAGTAATGGGACGACGGCACGAACGGGATGATCGCCTTCAACGCCGGCGGAGACGTGCTGGCGGCATGCAGTTGGGTCATGCCGTTGTACGAGCCGTGGTCCATGCCGACATTGCCGTCGCTCCAGGGCTGTTCGGCAATCCACTCGATGCAGTCGTAGCCGTCGTTGCGGTCGTCGGCGATGAACCGGTATCGCCCGTCGTTGTCGCCGATGCCCCGGGCGAGTTGCCAGACAACGGCGTAGCCCGCTTGCAGATAGGCATCCATGACCGGGTTGTGGCGCGGGCCGATGGAGAGCAGGTAGGGCGTGCGCACCAGCACCGTCGGAAACGGCCCCTCCCCTGCCGGCAGATTGACGTAGGTCAAAAGCCTCGCGCCGTCGCGCATTGCTACGCGAAACTCCATCTCCGCCGGCCGCGCCACCGGCTCCGCCGACGCTGCGGCCCAGGCCGCGCCGGAAAGCGTGCCGGCCAGAACCCAGACCAGCAACAACCCATGACCGATGCCGGCAATCTGCTTGCTCATCCTGTATCTCCTGCGTGAACCCTTACTCGCATGAAAGAAATTTTCAAGTTATTGATTTTAAAGCACTCAATGACGCGGAGAGCCGTGGCTTTGATCCGGCGCCGAGAACCGGTATACGGGCCGGGCCAATCGTGTCCCCATCCGCGCCGGTCAGATGCTGAACCCGACCCTCACCCCATAGGTTCGCGGCGGTGCGAGCAGCCCGCGCATGCCGAGCAATGCACTGGGATAGATCTGCAGCACATAGACCTCGTTGTCGAGGTTCTTTCCCCAGGCTGCGACCGTCCAGCGGCCATCGGGGCTGGTATAGGTGAGGTAGGCATTCCAGAGTTCGTAGCTCGCCTGTTTCGTCTGGTCGACGTTGAACTGGTCGAAATAGATCTTGCCGCTGTGGATGTACTCGCCACGCAGCGCAAGGGACCCCGCCCCGCCCAGGTCGAACACGTACTCGGCGCCGATGTTCGCCTTCAGCTTCGGGGAGTGGATCATGCGGTTGCCGGAAAGATCCTGAAGCGCGTTGCCGGCGTTGGGATTCGCGGTGATGTAGTCCTTGTACGAGCCGTCGATGTAGGCGAGGGACAGGTCGAACCGGAAGTTCTCGACGGGCATCAGGCTGCCTTCGATCTCGAGGCCCTTGACCTCCGCCTTGGACGCGTTGTCGATGGGGATGGGCGCGCCGGTGACCTCGGGATAGATGCGCACCTGGATGTCGGTGTAGTCGTAGATGAAACCGGTGACGGCGCCGCGCACCCGGCCGTCGGCGGCGGCGCCCTTCAGGCCCACCTCGTAGTTCCACAGGTATTCCGGGTCGAACACCGGGGAGTTCGAGACGGAGTTGAAGCCGCCGCTCTTGAAGCCGCGACTGGCAGTCGCGTAGACGAACAGGTCGTCGCCGAGGTCGTAGCCGACGGTGAACTTCGGTGTGAGGGCGTCCCAGGATGCCCTGCCGGAAGAGTCCGGCAGCCTGACGCCGTTCAGGATCGTGACGTGGTCCTTGGTCTCGTCGCTGTATCGCAGCCCGGCCGTCAGCTTCAGGCGCTCGGTGGGATTGAAGGAGACTTCGCCGAAGAGCGCCCAGGCCTCCACATCGAGATCGGAGAGCGGCACCAGCGCCAGCACGCCCCCGAGCAGTTCCAGGTTCAGGTCTTGCCTGGCGTCCTCGTCGAAATAGAAGAAGCCGGCCATCCACTCCCAGGGGCCATCGCCCGTGTACTCGATGCGCAACTCTTCCGAGAGCGTACGGGAATCCTCCTGGGAGATCGGCACCACCGAGAGCAGCGCCCGTTCAGTGCCGTCGGCATCGTAGTCCAGATCGGTTTCGAAGTACTTCCAGGCGGAAAGCGAGGTGATCCGGAAGTTGTCGAAATCCCAGGTAAGGCTGGCATTGAAGCCCTGAGACTCCATGTCGTTCATCGAATCGCTGACACGGTAGTCCGAACCGTTCACGAACGGGTCCGGGTCGAAGGCGAGACCGGCATGCCCGGCGCCGGGGGCGAGCACCCGGGTCGAGACCACGCCGAGCGATTCGTCCTTCAGATAATCGTAGCGCAAGAGCGCCTCGAATCGGTCGCTCGGCTGCCATTTCAGCGATGCGTTGCCGGCGAACATGTCTTCCACATCCAGGCGTTCGTCGAAGACGGGGTTGTAGGAATAGTTGTCTTTCTTGTTGTAGACCAGGGCCAGGCGGCCGGACAGCGACTCCGAGATGGCGCCGCCGCCGGCAGCGCGTACCTTGCGCCCGGAATAGTTGGCGATTTCTAAATCGGCCTTGAACGAAGTCTCCTGGGAAGGCTGCCTGGTGACGATGTTGATCGCCCCGCCGGTGGCGTTGCGTCCGTATAGCGTGCCCTGGGGGCCCTTGACCAGTTCCACCCGCTCGACATCGACGAAGTTGTTCAGCGCCGAGGTGAAACGGGGCGTGTACACGCCGTCGACGTAGATGGCAACGCTGGAATCGGCGCCGACGGCAATGATCTCGTTGCCCACCCCGCGCATGAAGATGTTGGAGCCACCGGCCGAGACGTTGTTGGCGGTGAGACTCGGCGCGTACCGGCCCAGATCGGCCACGTCGTCGATAATCGCCTGTTCGAGCTTGCCGTCGTCGAAGGCGCTCACCGAAACGGGCACCTCGTAGAGGCTTTCCTCGCGCTTCTGCGCGGTGACGACGATTTCCTCCATCACCGGTTCGCCGTGAACCCCCGGCCCCACCGCGAGCAACGGCGCCAGCACCAGAACCGGAATCCAGCCACCCCGCCATTCCAGCCGGCCCGATCCGACATTACCCCGCAACGTCATGACAAGATCCTCCAAATGAGCGCCAAGTCTGGCATTTGCCGGCGCTGCCGCCCGGACGCACCGGCCTCTCTCCCCAACAGGACGCAAAGCAGCGCCAATACCGCAACGAAACCCGCCACACTCTCGAAGCACTTCGATTGAATGGCCACCAGCGATCGTCTTTGTCCGGCGGAGGCTGTTGTCGCCAAGCGCCCCTGATTTGACGAGGAGCGCTTTCAGGCCACGGGGTTGCGCCAGGCGAGCCCTGAAAAGCGGGCGAAGTCGTTGTCGTTCGAGTGCAACTCCGCCTGGTGTTCGATGGCGAGCGCCGCCAGGTGCGCGTCGGTTACCAGGTTGGAACTGACGGGAGCAGCGAGCAAGCCGGCCAACAGTTCCATGTGCGTGGGGCCCGGCTGGACGACACGGACGTGGGGCCGCAGAAGCCACGACCGGCATTGGCCAATGGCTTCCGGTGCGCTCATCGGCCGGACCAGAACCCTGCGATTCGACATCAGCCTGACAAAACCCAGCAGCACCACCCAGGCCAGGGCCACCGGCTCCGTTCCCGAGAGGCAATCCTCCCACCACTTCTTCGCCTCGGCGTGGTGCGGGGCATCCTCGTTATAGGCGTAGACGAGCAGATTGATGTCGGGGAGTATCAATTCACTCTGCCGGTGTGTGGCGGCTTTCTCACTCTGCCTGTGTGTGGCGGCTTTCCAGAAACGCCTCGGTTTCCAGTTCGTCGACCAGTTGGTTGAGCTTGGTGGGGTCCAGGCCCGGCATGAATCCGCGGGGCGCCGAGGCGACATGGAAACGCGGCCTGGCTTCGAGGGGTTTCGAACCCGTAGTAAGCCCATTGCGCAACGTCGCGTTGACTACGTGCTTGAACGACTGGCCGCTGTCGTGGGCCATTTTCTTCAGCGCTGCCAAAAGGTCGTCGTCAATGGTGAGTGTCGTGCGCATGCCGGCATCATAGTGTGCCTGCTGACAGGCATCAAGATGCGTTCGACGCCGATTCCGAACAGGACGGCACCTCGACGCCCTCGCGACGACAGTTTTCGACGGATTCGGGCCAGATGCCCACGCCCGCATGCTCGAGCGCCGCATCGACCGAGGTCGTGACGCTCCTATACACCATGGCACTCGTATTTGCAGTGAGGGCGCCAGGCACGAAGCGCGTCTTGGCTACGGACTGTCACTCACCGAGATCGAACGCGAATGGTATCTTCCGGAGGCAAAATGAATCCGATCGGCAACACCGTGGTTACTCGACTCGATCCCACGCCCCGAGCGCGTCGGCCCGAACGGTGTCAAACCCGCGCGACGAAGCCGCGTTTCCATTACCCCGTTTTCGCCGTTCTGGCTCTGCTCGGCGGCGCGGAAATCTCCCTGGCGGAGGACCGAACCGCCGATGCTCATCCCCTGTTGCCGGCCTACGAGCGGGCGGCGTCAGTGCAGGCGCACGTCGAGGACCGGTGGTTGCTCAACCAGACCGTCCATCCCCGCTGGATCGACGAATCCACGTTCTGGTACGTGCGGGAGACTCCCGAAGGCAGCGAGTACACCCTGGTCGACGCAGAGCGTGGCAAGAAGCGCCCCGCGTTCGACCACGACGCGCTGGCGGCATCCCTTGCGGAAGCGACGGGCCAGCCGGTGGACGCCTTTGCACTGCCGCTCTTCGGTGTCGATATCGGCCCTGTTGCCACGACGTTCGCGGCCTCCGGCCGGTTCTTCCGATATGAGGACGGCGAACTCGAAGAACTGGACGCCAATCCGAACGATCCGACCCTGCTGGTTTCCCCCGACGGTTCCCGGGCAGCCTTTTCCAGGGGCAGCAACCTCTGGCTGAAAAACCTCGCGTCGGGCGAAGAGAAACCCCTCACCACCGATGGCGAACGCTACTACGCCTATGCAGCCGTTCCCGATGCCACGGGTCGGCCCGCCGTCAGGCCCGAAGCGCTCTGGTCGCCGGACTCGCGCTACCTGTTCACGGCGCAGACCGACGACCGGCAGGTGAAATCCCTGCCGGTGATCGACTTCGCGCCCGCCGACGGCAGCATTCGGCCGCGGGTCGTCGACTACCGCCAGGCGCTGCCCGGCGACGAACACGTCACCCGATTCCGCATGACCGTCATCGACACGGACACCGGCAAGCAGACGCCGATTCACTACCCCGACGTAGCTGCAGCGCGCATGAACGACACGCCCTTCGGCGGAAACCGGGCCTGGTGGTCCGCAGACTCGACCGCGGTTTACTTCGTGGACATCCTGCGCGGCGAGCGGGAAGCTCGCGTGGTGACCGCCGCGCGCGATTCGGGGCTCGCCCGAGTGGTGTTTCGCGAGACCACCGACACCTATCTGGAACTCGGCTCCAACGTGTACATGCCGACCTTCGTCGTTCCCCTCCCCGAGAGCAGCGAGTTCGTCTGGTACTCGGAAAAATCGGGGTGGGGGCACCTGTACCTGCACGATGCCGAAACGGGCAAGGAAAAGCGTGCGCTGACGGCCGGGGACTGGCTCGTTCGAGACGTGCTCGGCGTAGACCGGGCCGGGCGTGAACTCTTCGTTGCCATCGGCGGGCGACGAGCCGATGTCAACCCCTATTTTCGCGAGGTCGCTCGCGTCAACCTGGATACCGCTGCGCTCACCCTGCTGAGTTCCGGCGACGACGACCGTCTGGTGCTCTCCCCGGGCGACTTTTCGCTGCTGTTGCTGACCGTTTGGGGCGAAGACCCCGCCCGGGTATCCGGCCTTTCTCCGGGCGCTGCATTTCATGTCGAGACCCGCCAGCGCGCCGACCGTCCGAACGTGACCGCGCTCATGTCGGCGGACGGGGAGGAAATCATAATCCTGGAATCGGGGACGCCCCATGCCCTGCCCGACGGACAGCGCTGGCCGGAACCCTTCTCGGTCACCGCCGCCGACGGCGAAACGGACATTCGCGGCCTGCTGTTGAAACCCGCCGATTTCGACGAGCGGCGGCGCTATCCGGTGATCGACTACATCTATGGCGGGCCCCAGGTCGCCAATGTTCCGAAGGCGAGTTTCAGCACGTCATCATCCCTCAGCCTCGACTCGGCCGCCTCCCTGGCGGAACTGGGGTTCGTCGTCGTCATCCTGGACGGGCGCGGCACCACGGAACGCTCCCGCGCCTTCCACGAAACGTCGTACGGCCGCCTGCAGACCGCGAGCAACCTGGAAGACCACATCGCCGGCATCCGGCAGCTTGCCGAGCGTTTTCCATACCTGGACCTCGAACGTGTCGGCATCACCGGCGTTTCCGGCGGCGGTTACATGGCGGCGCGGGGGATGCTCAAATTCCCGGAGTTCTTCAAGGTGGGTGTATCCATTGCCGGCAATCACGACCAGCGTCTGTTCTGGCACAGTTGGGGCGAACGCTATCAGGGGCTGCCCGCGGGCGAAAACTATCTCGAGCAGGCGAATTTGACGCATGCCGGCAATCTCCAGGGCAAACTGCTGTTCATCCACGGCATGCTCGACTACGGTGTTCACCCGGGGGGCCTCTTCCAGCTCACCCAGGCGCTCATGGATGCCAACAAGGTATTCGACCTCGTGCTGATGCCGCAGGCCGGCCATGCCCTGCCGGGTTACGGCATGGTGCGCATGTGGGACTATTTCGTGCGCCACCTCGGCGGCATGGAACCGCCGACCGGGTTCAGCGCCAAGGCGTCCTCCGACTATCTCATGGAGAAGGTCAAGGCCTTGCAGTTGGCTGCCATGGCCGGGCCGGGGTCGTCGCAGACGGAGCAGGCAGCTATGGACGAGTCGGGGCAAGTCGTACAGGTCACGCTGGAAACGGATGCGGGCAATATCGAGCTGGCCATCTATCCCGAGGCCGCGCCCGCCTCCGCCGGCAGTTTTCTCGACCACCTCGACCAGGGGCTGCTCGACGGCGGCGCCTTCTATCGCGTCGTGCGCCGCAGCAACGACAACGGCTCACCGGTGATCGAGGTGATTCAGGGCGGCCTGACCGACCCGTCGAAATCCTTGCCGCCGATTCCCCACGAGACCACCGAGGAAACCGGCATTCGTAACCTCGACGGTACGCTCTCGCTCGCCCGAATGGAGCCCGGGAGTGCAAGCGGAGGGACGTTCTTCATCACCATCGGCGACCAGCCGAGCCTGGATTTCGGCGGTACACGCAACGACGATGGGCTCGGATTTGCGGCGTTCGGCCGTGTCACTGCCGGCATGGACGTGGTGCACGGCATCCACCAGGCGGAATCGACCGCGCCCACCGACAACGCTTATCTCCGCGGACAGTTGCTGAACGAACCGGTGACCATTCACAAGGCGTACCGCCAGGACTGACGGTCACTCGGACGTTCATGGAACGCTTTTTCCAAGTGATTGATTTTATTGAATTCGCTAAACAAGGAAACCTTACCTTCGTTCCGGCCCCGAGAATCGGTTGTCTGGTGTTCCTTGCGCGTCATCGTCCCGGCGCGCCGGGTTCTGAACTTGCATCGAACAAGCTAACAATAGTCAGCCGCTTCGCTTCAGCAAGGCGTAGGTGGCGCCGGCACCGCCGTGGTGTCGAGCGGCGCTGTGCAGGGCGACGACGCGCGGGTGCTGACGCAGCCAGGCGTGGACGCTGTTTTTCAGCCGCGGCGGGTTGCTGCTGTGAGCGCCTCGGCCGTGAATGACCAGCACGCAGCATTGACGATCGGAATCGGTGCCTTCAATGAATTCGAGGACTGCCGGTCCCGCCTCGCGGACGGTCAACCCATGCAGATCGAGTTTGCGTCGAATCTCGAGTTGCCCAGCCTTCAGTCGCTGGAAGACACGCTCTTGAACGCCTGCGGATTTCCATGCCAGAACCGTGCCGGCATCGACGGCATTCACGGCGGCTGTCGCCGGCCATCGGCTGTTTTCCGGTTTCGACAGGCCTTCCGCGGCTTCCCGTCTTGCCTGTGATTCGGCGTCCGGCATGGGCCGGCGGGCGTGACGAACGCGGCGGCGCGGCAACGGCGTAACGTCCGCTACCGCGTCCCTAAAACTGGGGTCGGTATGCCGCTTCGGCTTACCGGACGACTCGTCGTCGATCACGGTATTCGCAAGCCGGCGGGATCCAGGGCGTAGCCACTGATCTATTCATGGTGCAACCGCCGTCGCTGGTTTCAGGCGGAAACGGCAGCCAAATCGACCTCCGAATTCGAATCGGCTGTGTTGGCGCCGATTCGGGATTCGACCCCGGAAAGTCGCTCGCGAATGGCGCCCTGGCCGACCTCGACTGCTCGGAGCCGCTCGCGAATCTCGCTCTGGCCCACTTGAATCGCCTCTATCTTGCGACCAAGGTCGCGCATGTCTCCGCGCTGCCAGCCGGCGACGGTCAGGATCAGGGCTGCAATGGCTACGCCGGTACCAATGATGGCCAATAATTCCGGGCCCAGGCTACGCTCTGGTGTGACTCGTTCGACCATGCCGTAATCGTACTCCGGCGACACTGAAATCTCTACGGAACTCATGCGACGCACGCGGCCGTGTCGACCCGCCCCATGGCGACACCATGGTCGCTACCGTCAAGTGCTTATGTTCAGCAAGACGCAGGTACCGCCAGGGCGACATCCCGCACATGGGCTCAGACCTTCTTGATTGCCCTGAACCGCGTGTGCGCATAGCGGCGGACGGGGTCGTCGGCCACCTCGTGGAACGACATCAGCGCCATGCGCCCGCCGATGCCCGCAAAATAGTCCGTCGGCACCCCGGCCGGTGCGAACAGGTTGTCGCGAATGGGGGAATAGGAGACCGTCGGCGCTGAAGCACCGGCGGGGCCGACGTACAGGCTCAGCATCCGTTGCTGTTCCTCGCTGGACGGCAGGTAGTGCGAGGTCACTTCCAAATCGTCGCCGTTCTGTCCGGCGCGCACTTCCAGCCGCGTCTCGAACGCCTCGTAGTCGCCCGCATAATGGCTCATGGGCAAGGTCGTCGGCGCTGCGGAGAACGGCGGCGCAACGGTCAGGCCCAGGTGCTCCCGCAAGACCGTTTCGATCAGGCGGTCGTGCATCAGGCCCCCGCCCGGCCCGGTACCGAAACTCGCAATCGCCAGGTCGTACTCCGGAAACGCCGTCAGACAGGCAACGCCTCCCGGCGACCCGCCGCTGTGCCACCAGCCGGTGGTGCCGCCAATGGACGGCAGCAACCAGCCGAGGCCCACCGGCGGCGCATTCGGAGTATCTAGATCGAAGCTCGGCGTGCGCATCATGCGGCAGAGTTCTGCGGAGAGTATGCGCGTGCCGTTGGGCGCCACACCGTCGGCCAGATGAGTGCGCGCGAACGCGATCAGGTCGCCGACGGTGACGATCGGCGTTGCCCCGGCCGGCGCCGCCGAAACCGGCAGCATGAAGAGACCTGCCGCCCCCATCTCGCCCTCGGCATTCGGATAGGCGCCAACCGCGGTGCGGTGCAGGATGGCCTGGGTGGCCGAGGTTACGGACCGGTCCATGCCGATCGGCGCGTAGATCTCCTCCTCGAGCACCCGGTTGAAGGGCTTGCCCGCCAGGACTTCGATGATTCTCCCGGCGATCGTGAAACCGGGATTGGAGTAGTGCATCAATTCGCCGGGCGCAAAGAGGGTGCCGATCCCGGACAACGCGTCAATGTAGGATTGCACCGCGCCGGGCCCGAATTCGCGGGCGGGCATGAGGGTGTCCGCATCGATACCGTTGGAGTGATTGACCAGCTGTTTCACCCGGATGCGCTCGGCTGCTCCCTTTTCCGCAAGGCGCAGGTCCGGAAGATAGCGGGTTATGGGTGCGTCGAGGTCGAGCCGGCCCGCTTGCACGTACTTGAGCAGCAGGGTCGTGGTCAGAACCTTGGTGATGGAACCGAGCAACCAGCCGGTATCCGTGGTCATCGGCTCGCCCGTATTGAGGTTGCGCACGCCGTGGGCAAAGGCCCACTCGGCACCGTCGTGGTAGATGGCCGCCACATAGCCCGGCGAGCCGAGTTGCCCGGCGAGTTGGGGAATCAGATCGGCAAGCAGTTCACCGATGTTCCCGAGGCTAGAGCTTGCCGCTTGCCCGGCACCGGCGAAAACGGGGCGGCTGGCTACCGCAATGGCGGGTGCGGCGGCCAGCGTCGCCGCACCGGAAACAAACTGTCGACGTCTCATGGGCAAAACTCCCTGGGTTACACGCTTTCTCGCCCGGACATCTCACCAACTTTCGTCGCGAGGGCGTCGAGGCGCCGTCCTGCGCGGTCGCGCGGACCGGAGGACGATGCCGGCATACTTGACAGTATGTCAAATCGGCCGGAGGGAGCACGGCCGCGCAGGGCGAGTGCATCGGCGGCCGCAGCAGGAAGTTGGTGAGATGTCCGGGCTAGAGACGCAGGCAGGTAGCGTCGACCTGAACTCACACTCGCATGAATCAGATTTTCAAGTTATCGATTTTAAAGCACCGATTCTCTCCCAGCGGCTGCCAGTTGTTCCTTGCGCGTCCTCGTCCCGGCGCGCATCCGCCAGCGCGTGTCAGCGGACCCGACCTGTTCACGACTCGACGTAGAGGGGATGGCGATCGGGTCGCACTATCGCCCGGCCTGCATCACATTTCGCGCGAAGAAATCGGCGAGTTTGCGAATGAAGTAGTCCTCGGCGACACCGGTGTAGCCGTGCCCCTCTTCCGGAAGCACGACCTGCTCGTGATCGATGCCGACATCGATCAGCGCCCGGCTCATGCGCATGAACTCGGGAAAGGTCGCAAAATCCGCCAGACCGCCCACCAGCATCAGCTTGCCCTTCACCTGCGGCGCCAGGCGATATGGAGATGCGAATTCGTAAGCCTCCTTGGCCCGCGACGGCAGGTCGAGGTAAGGCTCGTAGAGGAGTGAGGAATACGGGTTGTAGCCCGGTGCGCTGGAAACCGCGGCCCGATACAGGTCAGGCGCCTGGGCAAGGGCGGCAAGGGCGTAGTAGCCGCCCCAGGAATGGCCCCAGATGCCGACGCGGTCGAGGTCCATGAAGGGGTGCCGTTCGCCGAGTTGGCGGATGGCCGCGGCATGATCGGCGATCTCGTTTCTGCCCCAACTGCGATAGATGACATCCTGAAACGCCTTCGATCGCTCGGGCGTGCCGCGCCCGTCCAGGGTGACCACCACATAGCCGAGTTGCGCCATGGCGCGCGGCAGGTTCTGACTTTTCGACAACCCCAGCGAGAAGCTGCGGTCGGTGGCGACAATCTGCGGGCCCGCATAGAGCTGCTCCAGCACCGGGTATTTCCGCTTGGGGTCGAAATCGTAGGGTTTGTGCATCACGCCCCAGAGATCCGTCTCGCCATCGGCAGCCTTGACGCTGAATTCCACCGTCGGCGTCCAACCCAATGACTCCAGAGTGGAGATGTCCGCTTCGGCCAAGGTGCGGATCAGGGCTCCGTCCGCAGCGCGCAGGTCGACACGGGGCGGTCGGCCGGGACTGGAGTGCATATCGAGGAAGTAGGCCAGCGACGGGGAAAAGCGCGCGGCATGCTGGCCTTCGTCTTCGGTCAGTTGCTGCACCGGGCCGCCGTCGAGCGCCACCCGGTAGAGGTGAGTATCGTATACCCGCGGACGCTCGCCATGAGCCGTGAAGTACACCCAGCCGTTTTCCTGATCGATTTTCTGCACGTCCAGCACCGGGAAGTCGCCCCGGGTCAACTGCCGAAGCAGGCGCCCGTCGTTGCCGTACAGGTAGAGGTGATTCCAACCGTCCCGGGTCGACTCCCACAGAAAACCGCTCCCGTCCGGCAGGGCGGTAAAGCCGGTATTGCCGAAGGAAATCACGTCGTGCTGGATCTTGACGAAGGTAGCCTCGGTCTCCGTGAACAGGGTCCGCACCGACCCGTTCAGGGCGTTAGCCGCCATGATGTCCACCGACTTGAAGTCCCGGGAAAAACGCGCGAACAGCACTTCCGAGGAGTCCGGCAGCCATCCGAGCTGGCTGAAATAGAAATCCTCCGTATCCACCTCGACGGCGATTTGCTCGCCCGACAGGATGTGCAGGACGTAGGGCCGCACGTGATCGAGATGCCCGCCGGCAGCGGCGAAGGGCCGCGAAATGACGCGCTCGATGGTCTCCATGTAGCGCAGTTCTCCCTTGCGGGGCAGTTTCGAGCGGTCGGTCTGGGTGGCGAAGAGCTTCAGGCTGTCCGGCGACCAGGGGGTGAACGGTACGTAGGCGATGGAGAGGCCTGCGCCGAGGGTAAGGCGGGTGCTTTCCACGTCCCAGGCATCGTCGAAGGAGCCGTTCGTGGTGAGCACCCGGGTACTGCCGTCGGCCGCCGAGCGCAGGGCCACGTTCTCGTCGATCAGTGTTGCATACCATTTGCCGTCCGGCGAGCGCACCTCCGGCGACGGAATCGCCATGCCGAAATAGCTGTGGCGCGGGAAGGTGCCGGGCGTCACGTGGGCGGCCATCGTCGCTGCGGGCAGGGGCTGCGGCTCGACCCGGTAGGTTGCCATGTCCAGTCTGAACCCGCGTCCTTCCAGGGCAAACGTTGCCGTTGCGCCGTCGGGAGTCAATTGAAAGGCCTCGAACGGCACCCCCGTATAAGGCGGTTCGTGACCGATGGCAGCCGCGATGGCGGCGCGCAGGCGCGGCACGTCGAACAACGGCTCTTTCGTGTTGGCTGCCGGGTTCACGTGCCAGATTACCCGGTCGGCCGGCCCGCCCTCGGCGAACCAGAAGCTCGATCCGTCGGCCAGCCAGTGCGGCTCGATGGCAGCCCCTTGCACCAGCGCGGCGAAATCCAGATACCGCTCGAACACCGTTTGCCGGCTGTCGTCGGTTGCTGCCAGGGGCGCCGTCGGCAAGATCAATGCGACGCCCAGCGCCACCCACGTTCTTCTGCTTCGATTCATGGTCTCAACTCCAGGGCGTCAGCCCTTATCTGTTACCCTCCATTTGTCGCTCGCGCGCATGGCTCACCAACTGTCTTCGCGAGACGTACCGCTTGCATGTAACGGATCTTTCAAGTTATTGATTTTAATGAATTCGTTAACGTGGGGAACCATTCCTTCGATCCAACGCCGAAAACCAGTATGCGGTAAGTGCATCGGTCAGTAGGCTTCCACCAGTCCCCCAAATCCGCCGGTGCCCGCAGTGCGCATGCCGGCGGTGACAGTTCCGCTCAGCAATCCTGTTTCCGGGTCTCGCGCACCCACCACCCAGAAGCCGCCCACAGTCGCCCGCCCCGGGTCGCTCGTCGCTTCGATGTCGATTCCCCGAGCCCGCACTTTGGCAAGCAACACCCGAGTGAAATTCCCCTCGCCGCCGACAAGCTGGCGCACCGGCTGCGTTACAACTTCCGTTATTCGAGGGGCAATGCGCGCCACCACTTCACCAATGGACGTGCAGCACCCGCAACAACCTCAGCCCGTCGCAGCACCTGCCTGCGGTCCGGTGCCGCCGGACGGAAACGCAGCAGTCGAGTGACGCCATTACGTTGCCATCCGTGTCGCCGCTACGCGATAAGATGCACCCTATTGGCCGACGAATGAGGCACAATCTCGGTCAACGAGCCGCCGGTGGCCCGCGACGGATGCTGCCGGGACAGTCGTAAAACGGTAGCGTGAGCTTGCTCAAACAGTGTATTGCCCTTGGCTCGGCGCTCTTGATTGCCGGTTGCGCCAATGCGCCCCGTGCGCCCCTCGCCGACGTCGAATTGCCCGATTCCTGGCAGCAACCGGCCGCAGGCGATGTGCTGGAGGCCTGGTTGCCTTCCTTTCACGATCCGCACCTGGCCGAACTGGTCAACCGCGCCATCGCCGAAAACCACGGCCTGGGTCGGCAGCGTGCGTTGCTGGAAAGCGCCCGGCAGCAGGTGCGGCTGGCGCGCGCGGCTCGTCTGCCGAACCTGAACCTCGGCCTCGGCGGCCAGCGCCAGCGGGCGTTCGCGACCGCCGAGGTCGGCGGCCAGTTCGACCTGACCGCCGTGCTGAACGCGCCCCTCGACCTTTGGGGCACGCTCGGGGACGGGGAGCGGGAAGCGCTTCTCCAATTGGCGGCGGAAGAGGCCCGCTACCACGCCGCAGAACAGAACCTGGCGGCCGCCGTCGTCAGCGCCCACTACGACGCCGCCGCCGCACTGCAACTCCAGGAATTGCTCGATCAGCGCCTTGCCAACCTCGCACAGTCGCTCGATGTCGTCGAGAGCGGCTACCGCAGCGGGTTGAACGATGCCCTGGACGTTTACCTGGCGCGCAACACCCTGGAACAGGAAAAAGCCAACGTGGCCGGCCAGCGCCAGGAACGGATGCAGGCAGTCGCCAACCTGGAACTGTTGCTGGCGGACTATCCCGCTGGCCGTTTTGCCGCCGGCAAGCGCCTGCCGCACATGGAGGCATCGGTGGGCGCAGGCGCCCCCGCCGGCCTGCTTGCCAGGCGGCCGGACATTCGGCAGGCCTGGCTCGATCTGCTGGCGGCGGATGCGGGTCTGGCCGTGGCGCACAAGAATCGCTTTCCGGCAATGAGCCTCACCGCCAACGCACGGGACAGCGCGACCGACCTCGGGGAGGCGCTGAACGGTGGCGCCCTGGCCTGGTCGGTCGCCGCGAGCCTCACTCAACCCCTCTTCCGGGGCGGGCGCCTCGATGCGCTGCACGAACAGGCCAAGCTGCGCATCGTCCAACTGGAACGGCGCTATCTCGACACCGTCTACCGGGCGCTTGCAGAAGTCGAAACGGAACTCAGCCGCATGCAGAATCTCGCTGCCCGGCGCGAGGCGGTGCTCGAAGCCCAGGCCAGCGCCGAGGCCGCCACGGACCTGGCGTTCGACCTGTATCAGCGCGGGTTGGTCGGCTACATCACCGTTCTCGAATCGCAGCGGCGGGCCTTCGATGCGCAGTCGTCGCTGATTCGGCTGCACAACCAGCTTCTGCAGAACCGGGTGGCCCTGCTGCTGGCCCTGGGCGGAGACTTCTGAGCGATGCTGCTGCGCTTCGTCATGCCACCGATCATACTGGGTGCGCTGCTCGGCGCGGGCTTTCTCGTGCTGTGGAACCCACCCGAGCTGGAACGCCGCGGACCACCGGGCGGGCCGCAAACGGTGGTGGAAACCCTTACTGTCACGCCACGCGACTACCGCGTTCGCATCGACAGCTACGGCACCATCCAGCCACGTACGCGCAGCGCGCTGGTTGCCCAGGTCAGCGGACAGATCGTGACCATAGCGACCACATTTCGGCCGGGCGGCTTCTTTGCCGAGGGCGACGTGCTGGTCACCATCGACCCGCGGGACTACGAGGCGGACGTCAAGATCGCCGAAGCGGCGCTCATGGATGCCCTGCAGGCGGAAGCCCAGGAATCCGCCCGCTCCGAGCAGGCACTGATCGACTGGCGTCGGATCGGCAACCCCGGCGAGCCGCCCTCGGACCTGGTGCTGCGCAAACCGCAACTGCAGGCCGCACAGGCGCGCGTCATCTCTGCCCGCTCCGCGCTGGCCAAGGCGGAACTCGCACTGGAAAGAACTCGGGTGCGGGCGCCGTTCGACGGCCGGGTGCTCAGCCAGCTTGCCGACCGCGGCCAGGTGGTGGGCATGGGCACGGCGCTTGCCGAGGTGTATGCCACCGACTACGTTGAGGTGCGCTTGCCGCTGCGCAACGCCGACCTGCCCTTCGTGGACCTTCCCGAGTCGGGCGCTGCACAATTGCTCCCGGTGAAGATACGCTCGGAACTCGGCGAGACCAACGTCTGGGAGGGACGCATCGTGCGCACCGAAGGCGCAATCGACGAGACGGCGCGGCAACTGCATGTCGTTGCCCAGATTTCCGACCCGTTCGGCGCCGCAGATTCCACCGGTACGGACACTCCTCAGGAAGGAGATGCCCGCCGGCCGCTGAAGATCGGCGAATACGTCACCGCCGAGATCACCGGCAGGCGCTTGTCGAGGGTGCTGGTGGTTCCCGGGGAGACGATCTACCAGAACTCGTACGTCTATACCGTGGTAGACGGCGAACTCGAGCGGCGGCCCATCGAAATCGCCTGGCAGAACGGTGTGGACGCGCTGGTGACCGCCGGCCTCGCCCCGGGGGATGCGCTGGTCACCACACCCCTCGGGCAGGTCACTTCCGGCACGCGGGTGCTCGTCGCCGGCAGAGGCGAACGGGGCCGCAAGCGCTCCAATGCCGAAACGGGGGCAGGCGGATGATCCCCTGGTTCGCGCGCAACGACGTCGCCGCCAACCTGCTGATGGCGACCGTGCTGCTGCTCGGCGCCTATTCGTTGTTCTACGAGACCGCGATCGAGGTCTTCCCGGCATTCGAACCGGACAGCATCCAGGTGAGTGTGCCGCTGCGCGGCGCGACCCCGGAGGATGCGGAACTGGGCGTCGCGATTCGCGTCGAGCAGGCCCTGGAAGGCCTCGACGGCATCGAACGGGTCACCAGCGTCTCCCGGGAGGGCATGGCCTCGGTCAACGTCGAAGTGGATGACGATCATGACCCGCGGGTGCTGCTGGACGAGGTCAAGTCCCGCGTGGATGCCATCGACACCTTTCCGGAGAACGCCCGCAAGCCCGTGATCCGCCTTGCCCAGCGAACCTGGGGCGTCATCACCGTCGTCGTCTCCGGCCCGTTCTCCGAAGAGGAAATTCGCCTCTACGCCGAACGCGTACGCGACGATCTGCTGCGCACCGACGGGATCTCCCAAGTATCCCTCGATGCGGTGCGGCGCTACGAGATCGCCATCGAGGCCTCCCAGGACCGGTTGCGCCGATTCGACCTGACGCTGGCTCAGATTGCGGGTGCCATTCGCGCCAGTTCCGTCGACCTTTCCGCCGGCAACCTGCGCACTCAGGGCGGCGATGTGCTGATTCGCTCCAAGGGGCAGGCGTACCGGCGTTCCGAATTCGAGTCCATCGTCGTCAAGACCAATGCGGACGGCTCCATCGTGCGGGTGTCGGACGTGGCCAGGGTGCGCGACGGGTTCCAGGAAGACACGGTCACGACCCTGTTCGACGGCAACGCGGCGGCCCTGATCGACGTGCAGCGGGTGGGCGACGAGAGCGCCCTCGAGATCTCCGAGAAGGTGCGGGGCTACATCGCAGAGCAGCAGGAGTCGCTGCCCTCCGGCATGCGGCTGACGTACTGGGACGACGACGCCCAGCAACTCGAGAACCGACTGGGGGTGCTCGGCGCCAGCGGCTTGCAGGGCGCAATTCTGGTGATCGCCCTGTTGACCCTGTTCCTGCGCCCCAAGATCGCCTTCTGGGTGTTCATCGGCATCCCCATCAGTTTCCTCGGCGCATTCACCGCCATGGCGGCCATGGGCGTCAGCCTGAACCTGATGAGCGCCTTCGGGTTCATCGTCGTGCTCGGCATCGTGGTCGACGACGCCATCGTCACCGGGGAGAGTGTCTACCAGCGGCTGAAATCGGGGGATTCCGGGCTGGATGCCTCGGTCAAGGGCACCCTGGACGTTGCCGTACCGGTCACCTTCGGCGTGCTGACCACCATGGTGGCCTTTCTGCCGCTCGCCTTCATCGAGGGCCGCTTCGGCAACATCGCCGCGCCCATTGCCGCGGTGGTGGTGAGCGTGCTGCTGTTCTCGCTGGTGGAGTCGAAACTGGTGCTGCCCGCTCACCTCAAGACCATGGGCGGCAGCTTCGAGAAACCGCGAACCAACCGGTTCAGCACCTGGCAGCGCAACTTCGCCGACGGCTTCGAGCGACGCATCCTGCTCCACTACCGTCCGGCACTGGCCTTCCTCACCCGTCATCGCTACGCCACCCTGGCGGCGTTCCTCGGTGTGCTGTTCCTCATGATCGCGCTCATCGCCAGCGGCTGGACGCGCTTCACCTTCATGCCGCGCATCGAGGGCGAGACCATCTCGGCCAGCCTGACCATGCCTACGGGCACTCAGTTCGCCGTCACCGACCGCTACGTGACCCGCATGCTCGATGCCGCCATGGACGTGCAGACGCGGTACACGGACGCGTCCACCGGCGAGAGCATCGTGCGCCATGTGCTCGCCAGCAGCGGCTCCCAGCGCTTTTCCCTGGGGTCCCACTACGGTCGCGTGCAGATCGAACTGGTTCCGCCGGAACAGCGATCCATCGAGATCAGCACCGGCGAGATCGCTGCCGAGTGGCGACGCCTGATCGGGCCGGTACCGGGGGCCGAGTCGCTCACCTTCCGAACCGACTTCTTTCGTACCGGCGACCCCATCGACATCCAGTTGAGCGGCCGATCCCTCGACGATCTGGGCGCGGCGGCAGACGCCATCAAGGCACACCTCGCGACCTACCCCACGGTCTACGAAATTGCCGACACCCTGTCGGACGGCAAGGAGGAGTTGCGCATCGAACTGAAACCCCAGGGGCACGTGCTCGGTCTGACCCGCAACGACGTGGCCGGTCAGGTCGGCCAGGCGTTCAAGGGGTTTCTCGTGCAGCGCGTGCAGCGCGGCCGGGACGAGGTGGAGGTACTGGTGCGCCTGCCTCCTTCCGAAAGAGCGGACGTGGCCACCCTGGACGAGATGCTGATCCGCACCCCGGCCGGACGCCAGGTCCCGCTTTCCCACGTGGCTTCCCTGAGCCCGGGACGCTCGCCGTTGCAGATCAAGCGCATCGACGGCTACCGCACCGTCAACGTCACTGCCGAAGTCGAGAAGTCGACGACCAACATGACGGTGCTGAACGACGGGTTGCGCAACCACCTCGACCAGTTGCTGCCGACCTGGCCGGGTCTGAGTTACGTCCTGGAGGGGGAAGCCCGGGAACAGCGCCGGTCGTTCGGCAGCCTGCAGACCGGGGTGCTGATCGTGCTGTTCGCCATCTACTGCATGCTGGCGCTGCCGCTGAAGTCGTACACGAAACCGCTGGTGGTCATGTCCGTCATCCCGTTCGGGCTGATCGGCGCCGTCGCCGGGCACTGGCTGATGGGTTACAACCTCGCCATGGTGAGCATCATGGGGCTTTTGGCATTGACCGGCGTGGTGGTCAACGACAGCCTGGTGCTGGTGCATGCCGTGAGTCGGCAGCGGCAGCTGGGCAACAGCCTGAAAGAGGCCGTGCTCAATGCCGGCGTCATCCGCTTCCGCCCGATCATCCTGACCTCGCTGACCACGTTCTTCGGTCTTTCGCCCCTGCTCCTGGAGAAATCCACCACGGCCCAGTTCCTGATCCCCATGGCGATCTCACTGGGATTCGGCATTCTCTTCGCCACCGCCATCACCCTGGTGCTGGTGCCGGTGAACATCCTCATCGGCAACGACCTGGCCGGGCTCGCGCGGCGGCTCTGGGGGCGCGAAACGGAACGCGCAGGGACATCGCCCGCAGCGGAATGACCGGGCCGGCGCGCAGTAAGCCGCAGGATCTGCTCATCCATGCCCTGCTGCCGCTTTCCCCGCCGCGCCCGGCATTTTGACCAACACAATGATCGTTTGTGACTCGGCAGCAAATCAGCCGCTTGAAAAACGTCGTTCAACTGTGAAGGTTTGAACCGCTCGAGGAGGCCAGTCGCCGTCTCCGAGCCCGGTAGAGCACTCGTCGCGCAGCTTCACGGCAGCCCGCAGCCGGAAGTTGGTGACGAATGCGTGCTAATCCTCGTTGAACTTCGCGAGTTTCTTGAACGCGTCGAGCACCTTGCCGCCGAAGCGCTCGTCGATTTCGCGACCGACGCTGGGCGGCACGCAGACATCGTCGCGCGCATCCACGGCGCCGGTGATCACGGTCAGCAACACGGCTTCTTCCTCGCCGGCATTGCTGAAACCGCGGTAGGCACCGGGCGGGCAGGAAAACGTATCCCACTTGCCGAGCGTCACCTTTTCCTCCCCCTCCGGGCCGACACGGAACTCGATCGTGCCGTCGAGCACGACAAAGGTCTCGAAGGTGTTGTCGTGGGCGTGCAGACAGGGCCCCTGCCCCGGCGGCATGATCGAGACGTTCATGGTGGTGCCGGCCGCACCGTAAATCGCTGCCGTCTTACCGAAGGGGTTTTTCGTCTGCTCGATGATGATCGGCCGCAGGTCCCGGGCGAAGATGACATCCATGGCGTCCTGCGGCACCCAGTCGAGTTCCTTTGCCGTGGACATCGGCTTCAAGTCTCCGAACCGCGCGACCCGGCTCTGAATCTCCTCGGCGGTCATGCTTCTGTTCGCTTCCATGCTTTCACTTGCCTCCCTGTTCTTGCGCATTCGGCGTGCCGGTCAC
This sequence comes from Candidatus Azophilus sp., assembly GCA_965221465.1. Lineage (GTDB taxonomy): Bacteria > Pseudomonadota > Gammaproteobacteria > Pseudomonadales > Azotimanducaceae > Azophilus. The sequence goes on along the minus strand of OZ244892.1, from coordinate 824,513 downwards.
CTGCCGACCCCGTGCGATAGCTGCTTGCCAATTTACACGATCGCATCGTATGCGTCTTCGCGCTTGGCGCAGCGCCGCCTCGGACTGGCGCGCCGGGCGACTTGTGCGTATAACCCGCCCCAGGCAATTCGGAAGACCGATGCAATGAGGACAGGCTGTGTGTTGATCGGACTGATGCTTTTTGGAGGGCTGGCGATGGCGGCTGAAGACGACCCCTATCTGTGGCTCGAGGAGATCGACTCGAAGCGGTCGCTGGCCTGGGTGGAGCGGCACAACGCCCGAACCCTCGAGCGGCTCACGGGCGACAAACGCTACGAGGCGATCTACGAGGATACCCTCGACGACCTGGCGCGCTCCGACCGGCTGCCCGCCATCCGCGTGATCGGCGACGACGTTTACGACCTGTTCCAGGATGCGGAACACCCCCGTGGGCTCTGGCGGCGCATGGTTTTTCAGGATTTCATCGCCGGCAAGGCCAATTGGGAAACCGTCCTCGATGTCGATGCCCTCGATGCAGCGGAGAAACGCAGTTGGGTCTTCCACGATGCCGTCTGCTACCCGCCGGAGAACCGGCGCTGCATGCTGCAGCTGTCGCCCGGCGGCTCCGATGCCGCCGAATGGCGCGAGTTCGACCTGATGAAGAAGGCCTTCGTGCCGGACGGGTTCGCGTTGCCCGAGGCCAAGACATCGTTGAGCTGGTCGGATGCAGACACGCTGCTGGTGTCCATGGCTTCCGGTGGCGATTCCGAGACCCTGGCCGGTTACGGACGCCAGGTGCGCGCCTGGCGGCGCGGGGACGCTTACGCCGACGCGCAAGTGATCTTCGAGGTCGATGCCGGCCATGTGTGGGCCCAGCCCCGGCTCGTCAACGATGCCGGATCCCATTTCACCCTGCTGGTGGACGCGGTGACCATCTTCCAGCCGGATTACTACCGCCTCGGCGACAACGGCCGACCCACGCGGCTGCACCTGCCTGCCGGGTTCCAGTTGAGCACCGTGCACAAGGGCTGGGTCATCGGCCTCTTGCAGCAGGACTGGCAGGGCGCCGAGGCCACCTATCCCCAGGGCGCCCTGGTGGGCTTCCGCATGGAAGACCTCGCGCAAAACCCGAAAGAGGCGGCCGTGTTGTTCGCGCCGGAAAGCTCGCAAGCCGTGCAATCGATGTTGGGCACCGGGGTCATCGCTACGGACGAAGCGGTCTATTTCAGCATTCTCGACGATGTGGCCGGCAGGATGGTGCGCCTGTCGTACAACGACGGGAAATGGCAGGAACGGCCCATCCCGCTGCCCGACAACGGCAGCACCTCCCCGGTAGCGGCAGCGGCCGCAAGCGATGCGGTAATCGTCAGGTTCGAGAGTTTCACCCAACCCCCGTCGCTCTATGCCAGCGTTGCGGGTGGACCGGCGTGGGTCGTCGACAGCCTCGAGGCGAAATTCGACGCGGACGGGCTGGTCACCGAGCAGCACTTCGCCACCAGCAACGACGGCACCCGGGTACCCTATTTCATCGTCCGGCCGAAAACCCTGGTCGCCGACGGCAAGGCGCCTCTCCTGCTCGGCGCCTATGGCGGGTTCAACCTGGCGATAACGCCGGGCTACATGGGTACCATTTTCGGCGCTGGCGCACCGTTCAAGACGATTCTCGAGGCCGGCGGCAGCTACGTGCTGGCCAACCTGCGCGGCGGCGGCGAATACGGGCCCGGCTGGCATCTCGCCGGCGTACTGGAGAACCGCCAGCGGGTCTACGACGACTTTCACGCCGTGGCCCAGGACCTCGTCGACCGCAAGTTCACGTCTGCGGACAAGCTCGCCATCGTTGGCGCCTCGAACAGCGGCCTGTTGATGGGCGTCGCCATGACCCAGCAACCGCAACGCTACCGGGCGGTGCTCTGTGGGGTGCCGATCCTCGACATGCGCCGCTACCACCGCATGCTCGCCGGCGCCTCCTGGATGGGCGAGTACGGCGACCCGGACGATGCCGCCATGTGGGAGGTGATGAAAGCCTATTCGCCGTATCACAACCTGAGCGCCGAGGGGCACTATCCCGAAGTCTTCTTTTTCGGTTCCACCGGGGACGACCGGGTGCATCCCGGCCATGCGCGCAAGATGGGTGCGAAGATGGAGGCCATGGAGCACCCGTTCCTGTTCTTCGAGAACACCGAAGGCGGCCACGGCGCCGCGGCAGACCCCATCCAGCAGGCCAGGCTGCAGGCCTTGCAGGCGGTCTACCTGCTGCAGGAACTGGAACTCTGACGGCCGGTTCGCGGAGCCGGATCGAAGAAACGGTTCCTCACGTTAACGAATTCAATAAAATCAATCACTTGGTAAAAGCGTTCCATGAAAGTGGAGCAGCTATGGCTGCTATTGAAGGCCAATCAGCGCTTCGATGCCGCCCGGCCGCGCGCCTTGAAAGCCCTGAAGCGCGGTCATGACCTGGGTTGGGCTCCCCTCGAGGATCTTGGCGAACGCTATGCCCGAGTGGTAGTGACCAGACACCATCCGGCGCTTTTTTTTCGATCGAAGTCGAACCGGTCTTTGTTGAATTCACCCGCTGTTGAAGCAACAATCCGAAAGGGATTCGACTTCAAGGGATGGACATGAAAATTCCTGACGCAACCGTGGCGCTGGCGCTCGCAATCGTGCTGACGCCATTCGGCCAGGTCGCATTCGCCGAAGAACAGACGGCGGTGCTCGAAGAAATCCTGGTCACCGCCCGCAAGCGGGAAGAGCGCCTCATCGACGTGCCGATGGCGGTCAGTTCCTTCAGCGGCGACCAGCTCGAAGCCACGGGCGTGGAGAGCATCGAGGAGTTGTACGGCACCGCGCCGAACGTGTATTTCGTGGCGGCCGAGTTCGGCTCGGACACCATCGGCCAGCACCTCGTCGTGCGCGGCATCGGTGCGACCCCCATCATCGAGCCCGGGGTGGGCACGTTCGTCGACGGGGTCTATCAGCCCGACATGGGCTTCGACATGGATTTTCTCGAGGTCGAGCGCGTCGAGATACTGAGGGGCCCCCAGGGCACCCTGTTCGGGCGCAACACCCAGGGCGGCGCGCTCAACATCGTGACGCGCAAGCCCGGCGAGGCGTTCGAGGGCAAATTGCGCGTGCGGGCGGACGAGTTCGACACTGCCGACCTGCAGGGTTATGTCGCCGGACCGGTCGGCGAGAACGTGGCCATGAGCCTCGCCGTTCGCTACGAAGAAAGCGACGGGTTCCTGGACAACATCCGGCTCGACCGGCCGCAGACCGCGTTCGATCAACTGGTAGGGCAGTTCCGGGTGGTCGCCAACCCGACAGATTCGCTCACCCTCGACTTGTCGGTGGATGGCAAGCGGTGGCGCGGCGGCATGCTCGGCGCCGGGGTTCCGGACAGCGGCATCGACGACTATCTGACCTACAATTCCGACCTGGAGGACAGCCGGGACGATATCATCGGCGTGTCGTTTCGGCTCGACTGGGAACTGCCCTGGGCGACATTCACTTCGCTGACCGGCAACCGCGAGGCCAGCACCCTGCAGTTTTCCGATATCGACGGCCGGGAATTCGAAGGCAACGTACAACACATTCAGGTCGAGCAGGAGACCTTTTCCCAGGAGTTCCGCCTGGCCTCGAACCGGGCGGAAAGCCCCTGGGACTGGACGCTCGGCGCGTTCTGGTTCGACGAATTCCGCAACATGGACCAGGACATCTTCGCCGGCGCGGTAGACCCGACCTTCGGTATCCTGGCCGGGCTGACGGCCGACCAGTGGTACGACATCTCGCGCGAGGGCTTCGCGCTCTTCGGCCAGGCGACCTACTCGGTCGGCCGCTGGGACTTCACGGCGGGGACGCGCTACTCCGAGGAAAAGCCGAAGATCGATTCCCGCGTCAACTTCACGGTGCCGTTCTTCGCGGTCATCGGCCTGCCGGCGACAACGGACTTCCTCGAGGGCAACAAGACGAAGGTCGATGCGGTAACGTCGATGGGTTCGGTCAGCTACTCGTTCAGCGACAGCATCAAGGGCTACGCAACGGTCGCGCAGGGGTTCAAGGCCGGCGGGTTCCAGGATTTCCAGGGCGCACCCGGCCCCGAATACGAACCGTTCGACAACGAAGAACTCATCAGCTACGAGGTCGGCCTGAAATCGCAGCTTTTCGACGATCACCTGAGCGTCAACCTGGCGGCCTTCTACATGGACATCACCAAGCAGCAGATTCGGGTGCGCGTCTTCCAGCCATTCCCCGTGAACCGGGTGTTCAATATCGGCGAAAGCTCCAGCAAGGGATTCGAAGCCGAAGTGGTCGCCATTCCCGCCGAAGGGCTGGTGCTGTCGCTTTCCTACAGCTATACCGACGCGGAGTTCGATTCCATCGACATCCCGCCGGATTCCGACCCCTCCGGAGACATCAACTTCCTGGCAGGCACGCCCTTCCCCTTCGTACCCAAACAGACCGCGGCGTTATCCGCACAGTACACGCGGCCCGTCGCGAACGACTGGGACTTCACCGTCTACGCCGGCGTGCGCTACGTCGACAGCTACATCACCGGGCTGAACACCGTGGCCGACCCGCTCGGCAACACGCGAATCGAGCTGCCTGAAGTGGACGATTACACACTGACCACCCTGCGATTCACGCTCGAGAACGACCGCTGGAGCGCAAGCCTCTACGCCGAGAACCTGTTCGACGAGACCATCGTGCTGGTGCAGCAGCTGGGTTCGTTCTACACCAACGAGCCCTTCAGCGTGCTGGCCGCGCCACAGACTATTGGGGGCACGCTCACCTACTGCTGGTAGCAGCGGCGTTTCGGGGCGCCAGCGGCCCCGCATCGAATCACCCCCAGAGCCGTTCCGTCGCCAGGGCCGCGCCTGCCGCCATGGTCTGCATTTTGGCCCACACCACATCGGGTGCGACCATCGTGTAGCCGGCGAAGGTGGAAAAACCGCAGTCCGTGTTGGCGATTACCCGTTCCCGGTCGCCGATGACATCGACCCAGTGGCACAGGCGGTTGGCCACCACTTGCGGGTGCTCCAGCATGTTGGTGGTGACATCGATGACGCCGGGAAACATGACCATTTCGTCCGGCAGCGGCATTTCGCGAAACAGGTCGACCTCGTGGGCGTGCCGCGGGTTGGCGCAGGCCAGCGAAAGGCCGCCGACTTCGGCCTTGTAGACGATGGGCAGGATGGCGGCCAGATCGACATCGTCGCAGTGCGGCCCATCCCAGTTGCCCCAGCAGACGTGCAGGCGCACCCGGTCTTTCGGAATGTTCGCGAGCGCCTCGTTCAGCGCCGCCACGTGCACTTCCATGCGTTCCTGGAATTCCTCGAGCGGCCGGTCGACGAACATGATCTGCCGCTCCAGGGCGAGGTCCGGAGCATCGAGTTGCAGGATGTGGCCCCGGGAGACGATGTACTCGTATTCCCGCCGGAGTTCCCGGGCCAGGGCGAACACGTAGTCCTCGTCGTGCGCGTAGGCCGGATTTTCGGGGTTGCGCAGCAGCGTGGTGGCCAGGATACCCGGCGTGACGGCGGTGACGAAGGTGCCGGTGAATTCGCCGCTCGCTTCCGGTTCGGCGCGGAGTGCCTGCTCGAACAGGTCGAGTTCCTCCCTGGCCTGGGTGAGTTCCGGGTCGTAACGCACTTCGTCCACACACTCCGGGGTTGCCCAGACCGATGCGGACTTGCCGGCGTTGGACTGCCCGGCGGAGCGGCTGACCACCAGTTCCGCATAGCCCGGAAACCTGGCGAAATCCGTAACCGTGCCACGCCTGGCCTCGCCGCCGAAACCGGTCATCCGGTCCTTGGCGTAGAACGAAAAGCCGATACGGGGCAGTTCGCCGTCGCCGGCAATGTCGACCCCGGCCGCGGCCTGCTCGCGCACCGCTTCCCTGAGCCCGGCGAGCACCTCTGCCTGGAACGCTCCCCGTTCGACGCTGTCGCCGGCTTCCATGCTGCCGAGCATGTCGAGCAGCGTCGGCGAACGCGGCAGGCTGCCGACATGGGTGACCAGAATGCGCTCGTTGCTGTATTGCATGGCTGACCCTCGCGTACCCCAAGGCACTTTCATTCAATTGGAAAAACAATTCAACACGGGTGGAAATCGTTGGCATGGTTCGGTCCGGTCGGACATCGGAACCGGGACGTCTGCGGGCGCGGCGGAACTTTCCGGCCCGGTGGGTTGTGGCTGCTGCGGCATGCGCGCGTCATGGTATTGTTCATGACGGAGGACCGATGGGTCATCCGCAATCGCAATCGTTGGAACACGCCCCAATGAATGCAGAAGCTGTGGCTGGAAACTGTTCGGCGCGCACCAGGGAACTGCTGACCGACGCTATCGTCTGGGACAACCATGCCTGCCTGCCGTTGCGCCCCGGGGATGTGGAGTTCCTGGACAAGCTCGAACGGCACCGGCAAAGCGGGGCTTCGTTCGTCAGCGTCAACGTTTCCTTCGACCAGTTTCCCTGGCATTTCGGATTCAAGGTGCTGGCCACGTTCCGGAGCTGGATTCGGCAGCATCCCGAGCGGTACCTGCTGGTGGACGGCGTGGACGACATCCATCGAGCCAAGCGGGAGGGGAAACTGGGGGTCGCGTTCGACCTCGAAGGTGCGGTGGCGGTCGACGACCTGCCGGAACTCGTCGAGCCCTGGTACGCCCTCGGCGTCCGCTGGATGCTGATCGCCTACAACCGCAACAACCGCGTCGGCGGGGGGTGCCAGGACGACGATTCCGGGCTCACCGAGTTCGGACGGCAGGTGATCGACGAGATGGCGCGGGTCGGCATGGTGCTCTGTTGCAGCCACACCGGATACCGGACCGCCCGCGAAGCGATCGAGTATTCGAGCAATCCCGTGATCTTCTCGCACTCCAACCCGCGTGCGCTCAGGGATCACGAGCGCAACATCCCGGACGACCTGATCGAAGCCTGCGCGGGCACCGGCGGTGTCGTCAACGTCAACGGCATCGGCCTCTTTCTCGGCGACAACGACAATTCCACGGAGGCCATCGTTCGCCACATCGACTACGTGGCTTCCCTGGTCGGGCCGGAACATGTGGGGCTCGGGCTCGATTTCGTCTTCGACGCCTCGGAACTGGACGAATTCGTCGAGAACAACCCGGAACTGTTTCCGGCAGAAAAAGGATACGCAAAGGGCCTGCGCATGGTGGAGCCGGAGCGAATCCCCGAGATTGCCGAGCGCCTGCTGCAAACCGGCTGGGACGAGAATGCGGTGCGGGGGCTGCTCGGCGGCAACAACTTGCGCGTCGCCGAACAGGTCTGGCGCTGACGACGCGCAGCCTCGCCCTGTCACCCGGATGAGATTGCACCGGTATATTCGGAGGTTCGAGTGCTGATTGACGCCGACAACCACCTTGGCCTGGTCGCGCTGCTGTTTTCCATCGTCGGGGCGAGTTGCTGGGCGGAGCGTTTCTCCTGGGCAGGCCGTATCACTGCCCCCGTCCTGATCATTCTGACGGCGCTGATTCTCTCCAACCTCGGGCTGATTCCGCGGGAGGCGCCGAGCTATTCGTTCGTCTCGGAATACTTCGTCATGGCCTCGATCCCGCTGCTGCTGTTCAAGGCGGACCTGCGCCGCATCGTTGCCGAGACGGGCCGCCTGCTGTTCGCCTTCCTGGTGGCTGCCTTCGGCACCGTGCTCGGCGTCGTAACCGCATACCTGCTGGTGCCCGTGGGCAATCTCGCCGCCAAGGCCGCCGCCGTGATCACCGGCGGCTACACCGGGGGCGGCATGAACTTCGTGGCGGTTTCGAAGGTGGTCGAATTGGATGACCCCACACAGTTCGCGGTGGTGCTCGGGGCGGAAGCGAGTGTCGGGCTTTCCTACCTGATGCTGCTGTCGCTGATGCCCGCCCTTGCCTGGTTTGCGCGATGGGACGCGGCTACGGCTCCCTCGAACTCCCGGATCGACAGGCCGCAACAGCAGACCACCGACGATGGCCCCGACCTGACCCACATGGGCCTTGCGGTCGGGCTGAGCCTCGCAATCTGCGCCATCGGCGTCGGCCTTGCGACCCTGGCGGGGCAATCCCGGTTCGCGATCCTGGCAATCACCGTCCTTGCCATTGCCATAGCCAACCTGGCTCGCCGGCAGATGCAGGCGCTCAAGGGCGATTTCACCATCGGGATGCTGTTGCTCTATGTCTTCTTCGGGGTATTCGGGGCCGGCGTCGACCTCGTTTCCATGCTGCGACAGGCGCCGGCGCTGATGCTCTTCGCACTGGTGATCGTCCTGGTGCATGCGGTGGTCGCCTTCGGCCTCGGGCGGCTCTTCGGTTTCAGCGCGCGGGAGGTGGCCATCGCCTCCAATGCCTGTGTGCTCGGCCCACCCACCGCGGCCGCCGTCGCGGCGCGCTCGGGGTGGCACGAACTGGTTACACCGGGGATTCTGTGCGGGATATTCGGCTACCTGATCGGCAACTTCCTGGGCGCGGCGGTGTTCGAACTGTTGAAATAAGGTTGCCGGACCGGTGACAAACGGTTCGGGTCAAGGCGCTCGAGACGCGGCTGAGTTGCCGGTTGCGGCGACAATCGGGGCGACAAACGGGGTGACAAACGGGGTAAAGTGCCCGCTTGCCCGCGCAAAACACACCAGGCAGGACGCGCACCGATGCTGCATCCCGACAGACTTTTGCCCGCCGACCCCGCCACCCGGGCCATTGCGCGCGCCATCTACGAAACGGTCTGCAGCCTGCCAATCGTCAGCCCCCACGGCCATACCGACCCGGAGTGGTTCGCCGTCAACCGGCCCTTCGGCAACCCCGTCGAACTGCTCGTCACGCCCGACCACTACCTGTTCCGAATGCTGTACAGCCGCGGCGTGCCCCTTTTGGACCTTGGCATTCAGCCTGCGCTGCCGGTCTCCGACAATACCGTCGAGCCCCGGACGGTATGGCGCACCTTCGCGGCCAACTATCGGCTGTTCCGGGGAACACCCTCGCAGATGTGGCTCAATCATGTGTTCGCGGAAGTCTTCGGCATCGAAGAGACGCTCACCGAGACGACTGCCGACAGCTTCTACGACCGCATCGATGCGGCATTGGCCTCGCCCGCATTCCTGCCGCGCGCCCTGTTCGAGCGCTTCGACATCGAGTTTCTGGCTACCACCGAATCGCCACTCGATACCCTGGCCCACCACGACGCCATCCGCGACAGCGGCTGGCAGGGCCGCGTGGTCACCACATTCCGGCCGGACCCGGTCGTCGACCCGCAGTTCGAGGGATTCCCAGGCAACCTCGAGCGGCTCGCCGCCCTGACCGGCATCGATGTCAACACCTACGGGGGCTACCTCGATGCACTGCGGGACCGCCGGGCGTACTTCCGCGAAAGAGGCGCAACGGCGACCGACCACGGCCACCCGACGCCGGGGACGGCGAACCTCGGCGCCAGCGAATGCGAACGCCTCTACGGCAACGTGCGCTCCGGCAGCTTCACCCCCGGGGAAGCAGAACTCTTTCGAGCCCAGATGCTGACGGAGATGGCGGCCATGTCCGTGGACGACGGCATGGTGATGCAGATTCATCCCGGATCGTTTCGCAACCACAACGCGCAGCTCTTTCGCGACTACGGCAGGGACATGGGCGCGGACATTCCCATGCCGACAGACTACGTGAACGCGTTGAAACCGCTGCTCGACCGCTTCGGCAACGAACCCTCCCTGACCGTCATCGTCTTCACGCTGGACGAATCCACCTACAGTCGGGAACTCGCGCCGCTGGCGGGGCACTGGCCGGCACTGCGGCTGGGGCCTGCCTGGTGGTTTCACGACAGCCCGGAGGGAATGCGCCGCTTCCGCGAACAGGCCACCGAGACCGCCGGGTTCTACAACACCGTCGGGTTCAACGACGATACGCGTGCCTTTCTTTCCATTCCCGCGCGGCACGACATGTCCCGGCGCATCGATGCCGGCTTCCTCGCCGGGCTCGTTGCCGAGCACCGCATCGGCGAAGACGAAGCCTTCGAACTCGCGCGGTTGCTGGCGTACGACCTGGTGAAGGAAGCCTACAGGATTCAATGAGTTCGAAGCGCCTCGCTACCGCCACCCTGGGGGATTTTTCCGCTCTCCACGTCCCCGACTACGATCGCGCCCGGGTCGGGCGCAGCATCGTTCACCTCGGCACGGGCGCGTTTCACCGGGCGCACCAGGCCGTCTACACCGACGACATCCTGGCCGACGACCCTCGCTGGGGAATACTCGGCACGAGCCTGCGCAGCGGCAGGGTGCGGGAACAACTCGTTGCACAGGATTTCCTTTACACCGTCTGTACGCGTGCGCCGGGGGCCGAACGGTACCGGGCGATCGGTGCCATCCAGGATGTCCTGACGCTTGCGGACCATCGCGACCGGATTGTCGCGGCCATCGCCTCGCCGGACGTTCAGGTCGTTACGCTGACGGTCACGGAAAAGGGCTACTGTCACCGAGCGGACGGAACGCTCGACGAAACCCATCCCCATATCGCGCACGACCTGTCCAAGCCGAATGCGCCGCTATCCGCTCCGGGCGTACTCGTCGCCGGCCTGGCGGAACGCCGGCGCAGGGATTCAGGGCCCGTCACGCTCCTGAGTTGCGACAACCTGGCCGGCAACGGCCGCGTACTGCGCCAGGTCGTGCGCGGCCTCGCGGAGCTGGCGGATGCCGGTTTGGCCGACTGGTGCGACCGGCAAGTCACTTTCCCGTCCTCGATGGTCGACCGAATCGTTCCTGCCACGACGGACGCGGACCGGGAGCGCTGTGCAGCCGCAACCGGAAGACTGGATGCCGGCCTGGTGGTGAGTGAACCCTTCGGACAATGGGTGATCGAAGACTGTTTTGCCGGCGACCGGCCGCCATGGGATCGCTGCGGGGCACAGTTCGTCGAGGATGTCGGGCCGTTCGAGCAGGCGAAACTCAGGCTGTTGAACGCAACCCACTCCGCATTGGCCTACCTCGGCCTGCTGACGGGCCACGCGTTCATTCACGAGGCCATGGACGATGCCCGCCTGAGCGAATTCGCAGCATCGTTGATGGATGATGAAATCTCGCCCCTGATCGAACCGCCCCAGGGGCTGGACCTCGATGCGTACAAGGCCGACATCCTGTCGCGGTTCGCCAACAGCGCCATTGCCTATGGCACCGCACAGGTCGCCGCCGACGGCTCGAAAAAACTGCCCGAGCGCATCTTCCCGACGATCGTCGAGCGACGTCGGGCGGGCCTCGACTCGCCGCACCTTTGTCTCGTGGTGGCTGCCTGGCTGCGGTGCATGCGCGAACCGCGGCTGGCAATGCAGTTCCCGGACCCCAACCACGAGAGGGTACGGGCACAGCCGGAACAGGGCCTCATCCGCTCGCTGGCAAGCCGCACCGATGTTCTTGCCGGGCTCGGCGAATACCCCGAAATCGTCCAATCCATCGAGCAGGCATACTCCGCACTTGCCCGACCTGTTCGTGAATAAACTGCTACGGTCGTCAATAGCAGCGAAATCACTGGCCTTGCTTTCGCCTGTCCGCCATGGATTGCGCCAGCATGCTGAGTTCGGCGGCCTTGAAAATGTGCTGCTGGCTCATGCCGGTCTCGGTCCGGTCGAGCACATCGCGCACCAGGCGTCCGAAGAACGGGAAGCCGATGCGCCCCAGACAGTCGATCTGCTGCACGGACTCGCCATCCGCCAGGATGACCGTGGAAGCAGGCGCCTTGCGCGCCGGGTCGATGTACTTGCGAACTTCGATGGTCCCCGCGGTGCCCACCACGAACGTCCGCCCGTCTCCCCACACCGGCAGGCCCCCGGGCGTATGCCAGTCGACGCGGCTGTAGAACGAGGCGCCGTTATCGCCGGTGAGCGAGAACTCGCCGAAATCTTCCAGCCCCGGGTACTCGGGATGCGCGCGGTTGTTCACCGCGGCAAAGTTCACCCTCGCATCGGAGCAGTTCGCGTAGGTGAGAAACTGCTCGACCTGATGGCTGCCGATATCCGTGATAATGCCGCCGTACCGGGCCTTGTCGAAGAACCAGGCCGGCCGGCTCTCCGGCGAAAGCCGATGCGGCGCCAGAATCAGCACCTGGATGACTTCGCCGATGCGCCCGGCGCGGATCAGTTCTCCGGCATGCCAGGCAGCCTCGTTGTGAATGCGCTCCGAGTAGTAGACGAGATACTTGCGGCCGGTGTCCGCCACCGCTTTCCGTACCTGCTCGAGCTGCTCGAGGGACGTGAACGGCGACTTGTCGGTGAAGTAGTCCTTGCCCGCGGTCATTACCGAAACGCCGATGGAAGCGCGTCGATCCGGGACGGCCGCGGCAGCGACCAGGTGAATCGAAGCGTCCGTCAGAATATCGTCCAGGGAATGCACGGCTCTCGCCTGCGGAAACGCTTGCCGGAAGGCGGCGACCCGTTGCGGGTCCGGATCGTGGACTGCAACCAGCGTACCTCCGGCCTCCGTCAACCCGTTCACCTGCCCGTAAATGTGCCCGTGATCCAGATGCGCCGCCGCAAACCTGAATTCACCGGGCTCGACTACGGGCTTCGGTGGCCCTTGCGGAGCATAGCTGCCGCCATCGGCAATACTCACAGCCAGCCCAGCCCGACGAGGGTGCTGTAGACGACGCTCGCCGTCACGAGCAGGACGCAACTCGCCATGGCCAGGTTGTACAGGACCGCTCGGCGGCCACGAGGGGTGTCTTCGCCCAGGTAGCCGCGCCGATTGTTGAGCACGAGCCAGCCGATATAGGCGATCGGCAACAGCAAGCCACAGAAGGCCGAGGTCGGCAATATGACGTACGGGCCCATCGTCGGCCAGAGAAAGACCCCGAGCACCGCGGGCGTCGGGATCAGGCAGGCCAGCCGGTAGGCCCTCGAATCTTCCTCGAGACCGAACATCTCCATGGCGGCCGCACCGCAGGTCAACATGTGCATGACCAGCGAACCGGCGGCCATGCCGAGCACGCCCAGCGGAAACACCAGGCGGCCGACGAAGTCGCCGAGCCCGGCCGCTGCAAACATGGCGCTGGCCTCGGCCGGCGCCAGGCGGCTCTCGACGGTGGCGTCGCCCGAGTGCAGCGTTGCCGCCGCGGCGATCGAGATCAGGCTCGTCACCAGCAGATAGGGCAGCACCAGCCCGAGCAGGATGTCGAGCCGGGCGAGCGCCCTGTCCTCACGCCCCCAACCCCGGCGGAGCATGGTGTAGCCGTACACGAAGGTCATGTTGATGCCGACAGCCGTACCGAGGGCCGCCATCATGGTAGTCACCCCCAGCCCATCCCGGGGCAGCGAATGGGGCACGAAGCCGCGGAACACGGCCGCCCAGTCGATGCTGTCGTTCAGGCTCGAACGGACCACCACCCAACCGAAACCCAGTACGATCGTGACGCTCAAGACCTTGATGCCGTTCTCGAAGACCCGAACCGCGCGCAGCCCCCTGCCGTAATGCCAGGCGGTGGCGGCACAGCCTGCCCAGACCAGCACCGCCAGCGCGAGCAGATAGGCATCGCGGGCTCCTTCCTGCCCGTCGCCCTTCAGGCTGAAGCCGCTGCCCACCTCGATGGCTTCTTCCAGCATGCCGGCGCCGAGCGGATAGTGCGAGAACCCCCAGATCACGCTGGAACCGAGCGCCGCAATCGCCCAGAGCCAGGCAACGGCGCCGGAGAAGTGCTGCCGCATGGCCGCAAACGGCCGCTCCCCGGTGGAAAGCGTCTGGTGCGCCAGGGCAAACAGCATGATGCAACCCACGACCATGGATACGGGCTGTACCCAGAGAAACTCGTAGCCGAACATGGCGCCGATGGTGAGCGAGGTAATCGCCGAACCGCCGCCCAGGGTCATGGCGCCCTGCAGCCAGCCGGGGCCTCCCGCCCGAATGCTCTGCGCCAGGCTGCTCATCGCCAGGATTTGCTCATGTCGATCTCCACCTCGACTTCCCGGGGTTGTCGCAGACCCGAGCGACCGATTCGCTCCTGCAGCCGGGATTCGAATGCGGCCGAATCCAGGGGCAGGGTAACGCTCTGTCCGCACCAGGACGACAGCAGCATGCCGTTGGCGAGCTGCAGCGAACCGAGCCCCGCTGCGGCGGGCGTCGCCAAGGCTTCGCGAGCCTCGATCGCGGCGACGAAGTTGTCGATGACGGCGGCGTGCTGGTTCGGCTCGGCATCCGGTTCAACGGCCTGGTCCGACCCGCTGGGGACGCCGAACATCTCACGGGATTCCCGAGTGTACTCGCCGATGCTCCGGTCGGTGCGCCACATCCGGATCGCCCCGTCTTCGCAAACCAGCATGCCGCGGTCGCCGACGATCTCCAGACGGTTGACACCCGGGGCCTCGCCGCTCGAAGCCACCAGCACGCCGGTCATGCCGTTGTCGAACTGCATCATGGCCGTCACATCGTCCTCCACCTCGATGTCATGGTGCTTGCCGAGGCCGACAGTGGCGGTGAGCGAGCCCGGCAGGCCGAACAGCCACTGCAACACGTCGAGGTTGTGAATGCACTGGTTGATCAGCAGACCGCCGCCCTCCCCGGCCCAGGTGCCGCGCCAGGTGCTGACCTGGTAGTAGATATCCGGCCGGTACCAGGCGGTCATCGTCCAGGCAAATCGGTGCAGGTCGCCGAGCACGCCCTCGCCGAGCAGGGATTTCAAACGCGAGTAGGCCGCGTGGTGCCGCTGGTTGAGCATGACGGCAAAGACGAGATCGTCCGGGGCCTTTTCGATGAGTTGCTCGGCTTGCAGAACCGACATGGCGACCGGCTTTTCCATGAGCAGGTGGCATCCGGCACGCAGCACGGCCGTGCCCAGTTCCGGGTGCGTCATGGTGGGCGTCGCGACCAGCACCGCATCGACAGCGCCGGAAGCCAGCATGTCGTCGATGTGCCGAAAGTGGGGAACATCGCGCACGGCCGGCCTGCTCCGGGTCGAGGAGGTCGCGCCCAGTTTCGCTCCCCGAACTTGCCCGGACTCGAGAAGCGCAACGTGCTGCATCCCGATATTGCCCGTGCCGGCAATGCCGATTCTGACCGTCACTGCGAAACCACCCGGGGCAATACGACCCCGTCCATGCCGGGCAGCCTGACTCCGCTGATCACACCGTTCTTCCAGATGAATTCCAGGCGCAGTTGCCGGGGTTCGAACAGGAACACGTCGTCGCCGACCTCGACAAGCGGGCCGTTGAAGTAGACCGATGCGATATCGAGACCCTGGCCGTTGTAGGTCAGCAACAGCTCGAGTTGCTCGCCGCGATAGGTGGCGGCATAGGCGCGCAAGTGCGTGTTGACGTCGATGCCCGCCAGTTCTTGCGCCGTCCAGAGCGCGGTTCGACCGGCCTCCATCTCCCGGACTTCCCGCACGAAGGCGGGCTCGACAACGCGTCCGGGATTCCCAAAGGATCTCCCCAGCCAGGTCAGCAGTCCGCCGGCGACCTCGTCCGTGAACCCCGGGTCGGCGCCATGGCCCGGCATGATGCCGTTCCAGGTCTCACCGTTGACGGTGATGGGCCCCTGCAAGCCATGCAGAACGATTCTCGCCAGGTGTTCTGCGGGGCCGCCTGTTCGGTCGGTGCCCGCAAGGGGTGGCCCGAGGGATGGCATGCCCTGGCCGTCCGCACCATGACAGATGGCGCATCGGCCGAGAAAATACGCCTGGCCGGTCTGCATGCGCCGGGCCTGTTGCGGCGATAGCGGTCTGGCGCCGTCGGGCAGGTCGTCGCCTTCCCAGGTAAAGCCTCGTCGCACCGGGGCGATCTCGGGCCACAGGTCATCCGGCGCATTGGTAAAGAGCGGATGCGGCCC
Organism: Candidatus Azophilus sp.; assembly: GCA_965221465.1. Taxonomy (GTDB): domain Bacteria; phylum Pseudomonadota; class Gammaproteobacteria; order Pseudomonadales; family Azotimanducaceae; genus Azophilus. The sequence goes on along the minus strand of OZ244892.1, from coordinate 808,767 downwards.
GGCCAGCACCACGGGTTCGAATCCATCCTCCCGAATGGCGTTGCTCAACCCGCGCAGCATGGCGCGGCGGATGTCGGGATTTTCGAGGTCGAGGACCGCATCGAGGAGTTCCTCGGATTGGTCGACATCGCCACGCAGCGCCTGTGCCACCAGGCTCTCGATCATGGCGACGGCGGCATCCCTGTGCGGCCCTGTCGGGTTCGTTGTCAGCAGCGCGTCGATCAGCGCCAGCTCGCTGCCGCTTGCAGCCACCTGCACACCGACGAGACGAATGGGGTCTTCGTGGTACAAGGCCAGGCTGTCCGCCAGAAACCGGATCACCTCGGGTTCGCCGTTGTGCCGGTAAAGATAAAGCGTGGCATGGTGCGCAACGTCCGGTTCCGGGGAACGTGCAAGCGTGAGCAGAGTTTTCCGGGGCAGACGCGCCTGACCGGCCTTCATTGCCGCCAACTGCAGATCGCGTTCGCCGCTCGCCAGCGCCCGCTCGAGGGTGGCCTCATCCAGGCTGCCGCGGCCGTCGAGCGTCCACAGGGCATGCAGCGCCGCCGGACCTTTACCGGCATTCACCAGGCGACGCAACTTGCCGTCGGCGCGCCGGCCCTGGCGGCCGGTCAACAGGCGCTGGGCCGTATCGCGATGCCAACCGTTTGCATGACCGAGCCACTCGATCAACTCGTCGTCCGAACCTCCCGGCATCCGCCTTGTGCGCAACCCGGCCGATTCGGGGACCACACGCCAGATACGGCCAAGGCCAACGGGTCGGTCGAGCCCCCGTTCGAGCGCCTGGTGGCGCAGTTCGTCGGAGAGGAACATCTGGTCCTGGATGATGCCGCGGTACATGTCGACCACGTGGAGCGCGCCATCGGGCCCCACCTCGACATCCACTGGCCGGAATCGTTCGTCGGTAGAGGCCAGAAACTCGCGCTGCCCCCAGGTGCTGTCCGGGTACAGCACCTGCTCGGCGCTGGCGGAAAGCCGGCCTGTCCGCAATCGCAACCGCACCACCGCGTTGGCGGCAGGCTCCGTCACATAGACATTCCCCCGATGATCGTGCGGAAATGCATCGCCCCGATACACCGTCATGCCGCTCGCCGAAGTGGGTTTGTCGAGCCGCCCGTCGGCACGCAGCACGCCGGGTACGTAGGCTCGGTTCACACCCGGGTTGACGCGCACGGCATGAAGGGAATCGTCCCGGCTGATCGGGACGTTCAATCCCGGTGCGCGTCGGTTGCCGGCCTCGACGACGGGCTGCGCATCGTAGAGGTCGCCGAGCAGCAGGTGCGAATTGGTGTTGTAGTACAGGCGCCCCGCATCGTCCTGGGCAATGCCCCACTGGCCGCGGAACAGGGTCCGGCCGACGATCAGTTCGGCGCCGCGCAGCTTGAATCGCCGGTCCGACTTGGCGTTGTAGATCCAGTTGTCCAGTGCCGACAACAGGCCGTTCTCCGCATGTTCGACGCCGCCGGTTCCCATTCCGTAGTCGCCGAGCCGGATCCTGTCGCTGCAGTCGATGCCGCGGGAGTCGCCGGTAAGGGTCGGGCACAGCCAGAGGTTCGGCGGTTCGCCAATCAAAAGCCCTTCGTTGACGACGGCAACGGCGCGGGGCAGCACCAGGCCATCCAGCAGAACCTCGCGCGCATCGTATACGCCATCGCCGTCCCGGTCCGTCAGGCGATTGACCGTCCCCACCGGTTCCTGGGCGCCCCGGCCCCAGGCATCCGGCATGAACCCGCGCATTTCCACCACGTAGAGGTCGGCGAACTCGTCCCAGGCGATGGCCACCGGATCTTCCACCAGGGGTTCCGCCGCCACCAGCTCGACCCGGAACCCCGGCGCCACAGCGAACGCCGCCAGTGCCTCGTCCGGCGTCAACTCCGGCGCCGGAGGCGTATCCAGGGTCAGGTAGAACGGCTTTTCGTCCGCTCGTCCGAAAACGGCAACGAGCAGCAGAAGAACGGGAAAGGCTCGCGACACCGTCAGAATGTCATCCCGCTGAGGTAGTCGTACGAGTTGCGAATGGCTTGCATGGGATTCGGCGGATTGTCTCGTTCCACGAAGAAGTAATCGCAGCCTTGCGCGAGAACCGCCCGTGTAAAGGCAGGGAAGTCGATCTCGCCATGGCCCACATCGGCAAAGTCGCCGGCAGCATCGATATCCTTGAGGTGACAGGTCGGAAACCTGCCCGCAAACCGGGTGAGGTAGTCGACCAGGTCGCCGCCGGCCTTGACCATCCAGTAGGTATCCAGTTGAAAGCACACCCGGTCCGGATCGGTCTCTTCAATCATCAGATCGTAGGGGATCACCCCATCGACGGGCTGGAGTTCCCAGCCGTGATTGTGATAGCCGAACAGGATGCCGTGCTCCGCACAGAGTTGTCCCGCCTGACGCAACAGTTCGATGCTGCTTCGCACCTGCGCCAGGCTTTGGAAACTGTTCGGCGGCAGGCCGGGCAGGTTGAGGATTTTCTGGCCGAAGACCTGCGCCCCGTCGATGGCAGCGCGCACGTTGTCCAGCAGGTGCTCGGCACTGCTCCGTTCCATGAACACCCTGCCGATTTCCTCCATGGGCCGGCCCAGCAGCCCGTCCGGGAGCCTGGGCGACACGCGGCCCACCGGCGCGGTCAGGCCATGCTCGTCGAGCAGCCGTTGCACCTCGGCGAGCGGACGACCGAGCATGCCCATGGCGCCGAATTCGACCTGGGAATAGCCGATCTCGGCGACTTTCGCCAGCGTTCCCTCGAAGTCGGCGAGCAACAGCCGTGTCAGCGTGGACAACTGCACGCCGAACTGCTCGAGCCGGTTTGCCGGTTCGCCTGCGCCACCAACCGCTGCTGCACCGCCGAGCAGCCCGGCAGCGGCACTGCTCCCCGCAGCAATTTGTACGAATCGTCGCCGCAACATGTCTTTAGCGGAGCCTTGGCCGAGCCCGGCAAGACAGCCGTGCCTCGGCGCCAACCCGGTTCACCGTCATGCGATCCCCCCGGACAAATGGTTCTGTTCCGACGGCGCGTTGCCTGTGCGGCGGCAGCCAGCGCTGTGAAAGCGCCGCAACCAGCGGCTGAATCGGAATGTTCACAAATGAGTCGCGTCGTTTCAGATTCGCAGACCCAGACGGATACCGCCGTACCGCCGCCCGTCCCGCAGGACAAAGTGGCTGTATACGGGAGAACCGCCCCACAGCCCCCCCAGATTGCCGATACTGCCGACAAAGTTCTCGTCGGTCAGGTTGTTGACGAACAGCGATACCTCGTAGCGCTCGCGGTCACGCTCGACGAATCCTGCGCTCAGGTTCACCAACGCGTAGGCGCCCTGCTCCGCACCCGGATCGGCCAGCAGGGAAAAGTTGACATCGCTCTGCCATTGAATGGAGGCGTTGAAAAACCCGTCGAACGGCAGAGTTTCGAAAGCGCGTCTGTATTCGGCGCTGAGCGTCAACTTGAATTCCGGCGAGTTGTTCAGTTTTTCGCCGCCCAGATCCTGCACCGACCTTTGGGTCGCCGGGTCCAGCGTACAGCCCTGGGCAGCCGTCTGCCCCGGCCAGCAATCGGCGCCCGAGAAGGATTTGATCTCTGCATCCGTATAGGCCATGCCCCCCACCAGCCTCAGATTTTCGGTGAGTAGCGCCTGGAGGTCGATCTCGATTCCCCGAGTTTCGAGCTTGCCGACGTTGGCGATGCCCAGTTCGACGACGCCGCCGACGATGCGCGCCTGCTGAGCCTGAAAATCGTCGTAGCGCGCAAAAAACGCCGTCGGGTTGAACTGCAGTCGGCCATCGAAGAACGTGCCTTTCATGCCCAACTCGAATGCCTTCGAGTCTTCCGAGCCCACCGGGTTGTCCGACGTATATTGGTTGAAGCTCGAAGAAATATCGTAACCCTGCCCCTTGTAACCGATGGCGAAGGACGCGAACCACATGACGTCGTCACTCGTGTAGTGCTGCACGCTGATCTTGCCCGGCACGGCGGTTTCGGTGTCGTCGCCGCCGAGTTCGGTTGCACTCAGCAGGTTGTTGAAGCGGTGCGAGATCTCCTCCCGGTTGAGTCGCAGCCCGGCGGTTATGGCTGTCGCATCGGTCAGGTTCCAGGTTCCCTGCCCGTAGAGAGCCAGGGATTCCGAGCCGGTGTCCGCGAGCCAGTCGGCGCCGAACAGCGGGCCGCGCCGAAAGCTTCGCCCGTATTCGATGTCGGAATAGAACACACCGACGACATACTCGAAGGAGTCTGAAGCCGGCGATACCAGTCGCAACTCCTGGGTCCAGGACTCGAGGTCGAATCCCCCACCCTGGTTGATGCCCCCGGACAGGGCGCCCCCCGTGAACAGGCCCAGCAGGTCGAACGACGTGCCGTCGACATCGGTGCTGACCTCGTAGTCCCATTTCGTCAATGACGTGACGGACAGAAACCGGTATTCGCCCCAATCCCATTCGATGCGCAACGCACCGCTGTCGCTGGTCGATTCCGTCAAGGTCGGGTCGTCCATCGACACCTGGTCGTTATCCGCGCCCGGCTCGACGTCGCCGAGCACGAAAGCGGCCGGCAGCAGGCCCAGAAACAGGGCGCCGCTGTCCAGGCCCCGAAAGGCGCGATGACAGCAGTCGGATTCGGCCTCGTCATGGTTGTAGAAAAGCGTCGCGGTCACCGAATCGGCAAGGTCCCAATCGAGCCTGGCCCGGATGCCCCACGATTGCTGACCGTCCACATCCGTACCGTTCAGGAGGTTCTCGACGTGCCCGTCCTTGCGATTGCGGTCGTGGCCGGACAGACGGAACCCCATCGAGTCGCTCAACGGACCGGAGATGCTGGCGGTGATGTAGGTTTCGTCGTCGGTTGTCGCGCTCGCCCGGACCCCGGCGCGGAACTCGTCGCCCGGTGCGCGCGTGCGCACGTTGATCACCCCCGCCGAGGCGCTCTTGCCGAACAGGGTGGATTGCGGGCCGCGCAGCACTTCGATGGATTCGATATCCGTCAGGTCAGAGAACGCCTGTTCCGATCGGACGACCGGCACATCGTCGACGACGATGGCGACGCTGGGTTCGATGTTTAGGCTGAAGACGTTGGTGCCGATGCCGCGAAGGCTGTAGCCGCTGTTGGTCGCCCAGTCGCCTCGGTTCATGGTAAGCGACGGCGAAACCAGGGTGATGTCGGTAAACTCGTCGATGCGCATGGCCTCGATCGTTTCCGCATCGACCGCATTGACCGCCACGGGCACGTCCTGAACGCTTTCGGCGCGTTTCGTTGCCGTGACGACGATCTCTTCGATCACCAGTTCTGCCGCGGCTGCCATCTGGGTCAGGGCCATGACAACAGGGCCGATCAGGGCCATTCGTTTCAAACCTTTGGGGATCATCTTCACCACCTGAACGTCGTTTCGGTAATGGGCATCGTCGTGTCCTGGGACAAAAACAGTTTGCCTTGCTGCAAAACTGTGACTCGGGCCTGCAAATCTGTGACTCTTTGTGACTCGGGCCAAGCGCCCGTTTGGCGGCCTGCACCTTAGTAACCGGTCAATCCGGTGTCAAACCGGCTCGAACCCCGCGCCAAAGGCTAACCGGCATACGTCGCTGGCCAGCCCGCATCCGTCACCAACAACTGGCAAGAAGCTACCCGTGCAGGCACAGGTCGCGTCGGACATCTCGCTCGCGACGGACGTGTTACCATCGCCGCCGATGGAGACTTCCCCGTTCCGGCATCCGAATCGCGCTCGCCGGTCGCTGCAGATGGCGGCCAGCCTGGTGGCGATGCTGCTGGTGGGTACCCAGGTTCTGGCCGAATGGCATGTCGATGGCGACCCCTGTCCCGAAGAACACTGTGTCCTTTGTGCACACTCCGACGGCGGGCTCGCTCTGGCCGCATTCGATGCCAACACCACGCAACAACTCTGGACGCGCCCCACTGTTCCCAGGCATGCCACGCTTCGCCTGGCATCGCGTCCGTTCGAAAACCCACTGTCCCGCGCACCCCCGGTCTCCTGATCGACGCAGCCCCGGTCAACGCGCGACCTCGCTACGAAGCCGCGCGATTCGTCTATCTGTAATCAGGAAACAACCATGAGATTCATAATGCTGCTTATTGCGCTGGCGGTCTGGCCGGCAGCGCCCACCTGCGCGGAGGAGTCGGACTCCCGGGAAACGGACCCCCGCATCGAGGAAGTGGTCGTCATCGGCCATCCGCTTTCGCCCGACGGTCTCGTTCAACCGCACGCCGTGCTTGCCGGCGATCAACTCATGCGCAGGGCCATCGAAAACATCGGTGCAACGGTCGCCGGCGAAACCGGGATCCACAACGGTTCGTTCGGGGTCGCGGTGGGTCGTCCCGTCATTCACGGCCTCGGCGGGCCGCGGGTGCGCATGCTCGAGGATCGGATCGACACCCTCGATGTATCCGTCACCAGCGGCGACCATGCCGTGACGGTGGACCCGCTCGTCGCAGACCGCGTCGAGATATTGAAGGGATCGGCTACCTTGCTGTACGGGTCCGGCGCCATCGGCGGTGTGGTGGACACGCACACGGGACGCATTCCGGACAGCGTGCCGGATCGCATCACCGGCAGGTTCCATGCGCTGGGGGGAGACAACGGCGAGGGAAGAAACGCCTCGTTCCGCCTGGATGGCGGTGTTGGCAACTTTGCCTGGCATCTCGACGGTTTCGCCCGTGAACGGGACGACTACGACATTCCCGGGTACGCGGAATCGTCCCGCCTCATGGCCATGGAAGCGATGGAGGGCCTCGAGGAAGATCACGACGAAGACGACGACCACGACGCCCACGCCGACGAGGCGCCCGCGTACGGAACCGTACCCGGCAGCGGCCTCGAGTCCTACGGCGGAGCGGCGGGATTCTCGTTTGTCGGCGAACGCGGCTTTTTCGGTGTGTCGGTCAGCCAACTCGACGCGGAATACGGCATACCGGGTCATAGCCACGCGCATGACGATGCAGACGAGCATCACGGCGAAGACGAACACCAGGACGAGGACATGCACGCGGGCGCAAGCGACGACCACGACGAGCACGGCGACGAAGAACTGCCCCTGTTGGAGATGAAGCAAACGCGAATCGATGTGGAGGCCGCGTTGAACGAACCCCTGCCGGGTTTCACCAACGCGAATCTGCGACTCGGCATCAACGACTACGAGCACGTCGAGGGCGACGAGTTGCACGGCACCACGTTCGCCAACCAGGCTTGGGAAGCGCGCCTGGAGTTGTCGCATCGGGACTGGGCGGGCTGGAGGGGCGCCTTCGGTACGCAGTACGGCGACCGGGAGTTTTCCGCCATCGGCGAAGAGGCCTTTACACCCCCGGTCGATACCCGCTCCTTCGGGGTATTCTGGGTCGGAGAGCGTGCGTTCTCAGGCTTCCAATTGGAGGCGGGCGCACGCTACGACCGAGTCGAGCACAAGCCCGTATTCGGCGGCAGCGACAGCTTCAGCGGCCTGAGCGCATCCCTCGGCGCCATCATGCCGATGGGCGACGTTTTCCAGGCGCGGTTGCTCGCGGACTACTCGACACGCGCCCCCGCCGGGGAAGAGTTGTATACCAACGGCCCGCACGCCGCCACGAGCAGTTTCGAGATCGGCGACCGGAACCTCGACGAGGAAACGGCACTCAATCTGGCGGCCATTCTGGATGCCAGAGGCGATCGGTGGTCACTGCATGGGTGCCTCTACCTCACCGAATTCAGCAACTACGTCTATCAGCAGGCTACCGGCGAAGAAGAGCGCGGCTTGGCGGTTTTGCTGTTCACCCAGGCAGACGCCACCTTCGTTGGCATCGACCTGGAAGGCACGGCGACGGTGGCCTCCTGGGAGGACGGATACCTGCATGTCAGCGCCTTCACCGATGCCGTTTCCGCAGAACTCGATGTCTCCGGCAACGACCATCTGCCCCGGATTCCGCCGCAACGCGCCGGTTTGGGCCTGGAAATCGGTTGGCGGAGCCTTGACGCCAGCATCGACTACACAAGGGCTTTCAAGCAGAACGACGTGGCCGATTTCGAGTTGGCCACCGACGCCTACGACGATCTGCGCGCCTACATCGGCTGGGCCGGGGAGTGGGGCAACACCGCACTCACGGTATTCCTGCAGGGCCGGAACCTGACCGACGCCGAGCAGCGGCTGCACACGTCCATTGTCAAGGACCTGGTGCCGCAACCGGGCCGCACCATCGAGGCGGGGCTCCGGGTCGTGTTCTGAGAACTCGGCGCGCCGGGGTGGAATCTCTCATGGGATAAAGCTCAGCAGGCAGTTGGTAAGAAGTGCGGTCCAGGGTAGACAGTCGCCGGGCGGGCTGCTATACGACATCCTGTGCAACGGCGTCCCACATGCGTAGTTTCAGTTGGATGTTCTCGCGTCACGCGCCCGGCATTGCTGAGCACAGCAAACTGCAGCCACGGTGGCATCCGTGACCAGGCGTGAGTCGGCTTCCAGGGTCGGCGTCCCAAGTATCTGGCAGTTGGTGCGGCTCGCGTTGCATCCGTCGGCAGCTTGCGAGCAACTCTCCGCGGCTGCGCTCGAAACCCACGATGTGCTGCTTCGTCTGGTGATCCCCCTGAGTGTCGTGCCTCCACTGCTCGCTTTTGCCGGCGGCGCCACGCTCGGCTGGAGCCTCGGCGGCGGCGAGCCACTGCAGGTGTCCACCGGCGGCCTCGTGCTGATCAGCCTGGCGTACTTCGCGGCCCTGATCACCGGCTTCTCGAGTACTGCGCTGGTTGCTTCCTGGATGGCCGAGACCTACAGCGCCAGGCGCGATTTCGGCGCGCACCTGACATTCGTTGCACTGGTCGGCATGCCCGTGATCCTGGCGAGCGTGGCGCACCTCGCCCCCCACGCCTTCGTCAACATGGCGCTGCTGATACCGGCGCTGATCTGGAGCCTGTATCTGCTTTACCGCTGCCTGCCGGCCATACTCGGCACCACGCCGGAACAGGGGATCCTGATGGCGTCCTCCCTGGTGGCCTATCTGCTGGTGGCTTTCGTCAGCCTGCTCGGCATCACCGTGGTGCTGTGGAGCGGGGGCATCGGCCCGGCACTGGGGGTCTGATGGCGGCCGGCGAGCGCTATCACGACCGGGTGGCAGGATGGCTCACCGGCTTCGCGGTGCTGTGGTCGCTGCTCGGCATGGCGGCGGGCCTCTACATTGCCGCAGAACTGGTGTGGCCGACCATCGATTTCGGTCGCGAGTGGCTGAGTTACGGCCGCCTGCGCAACCTGCACACCAACGCCGTCATCTTCGGCTTCGGCGTCTCGGCACTGATGGCCACCGCCTTCTACAGCGTGCAGCGCACCTGCCACGTGCCGCTCTTCGCACCGGGGCTCGCCTGGTTCTGCGCGCTGGCCTGGCAGGCCGGGGTACTGGCCGGGGGCATTTCGCTTCTCGCCGGCTGGAACGGGGGCAAGGAGTACGCCGAACTGGAGTGGCCCTTCGACATCGCCATCGCCGTGGTCTGGGTCTCGTTTGCCGTGGTCTTCTTCGGCACCATCGCCCGGCGCCGCATCCGGCCCATCTATGTCTCCAACTGGTTCTACGGCGCGCTCATCATCGTCATCGCCATGCTGCACATCGTCAACAGCCTGGCGATACCGGTGACCTGGTCGAAGTCGTATTCCCTGTTCGCCGGCGCCCAGGATGCCGTGGTGCAGTGGTGGTACGGCCACAATGCGGTGGGCTTCCTGCTGACCGGGGGATTCCTCGGCATGCTCTACTACTTTCTGCCCAAGCATGCCGACCGGCCGATCTGGAGCTACCGGCTTTCCATCGTTGCCTTCTGGGCCTTCACGTACAGCTACATCTGGGCCGGCCCGCACCACCTGCACTACAACGCCGTACCGGAGTGGGTGCAGTCGCTGGGCATGATCATGAGTCTGGTGCTGCTGGCGCCATCCTGGGCGACCATGGTCAACGGCGTGATGACGGTTGCCGGCGCCTGGCAGAAGCTGCGCACGGACCCGGCGCTGAAATTCATCGTGCTGTCGCTTGCCTTCTACGGGCTGGCCACCTTCGAAGGGCCGATGATGTCCATCAAGAGCGTCAACGTGGTCAGCCACTTCACCGACTGGACCATCGGCCACGTGCACTCCGGGGCGCTTGGCTGGAATGCCCTGATCACGTTCGGCACCTTCTATTTTCTGGTGCCCCGGCTCGTCGGCGGGAAACTCTACAGCGACCGGCTCGCCAACTGGCATTTCTGGCTGGCGCTTGCCGGCGTCATGCTCTACGTGCTGGCGATGTGGGGCGCGGGCGTTTCCCAGGGCCTCTTGTGGCTGAGCCTCGACGAGATCGGCGAACTCAGCTACAGCTTCAAGGACATCATGGCGAGCATGGCGCCCTACTACGCGCTGCGGCTCGTGGCCGGGCTCGCGTTCTTTGCCGGCACGGTGTTGATGACGTTCAACCTGTGGAAGACCGTCAGTGGCCGGGCTATCGTGTCAGTGGCGCCACCGGCGGTTTCGGAGGGCACCCCATGAAAGCGGTCGATCTGCATCGCCGGCTCGAGCGCAACAGCGGCCTTCTGATTTTCGGCATCCTGTTCGTTTCCTCCATCGGTGGGCTGGTGCAGGTGCTGCCGAGCGTCCTCGACGAGGGCCTGGTCACGCCGGCGCCCGGCGCGGCGCCCTACGGGCCGGTGGAACTGACCGGTCGCGACATCTACATCCGCGAAAGCTGCAGCACCTGCCATTCGCAGCAGGTGCGTCCGCTTCTGGCCGAGGTGCGGCGCTACGGCCCCTACTCCCGGGCGGAAGAGTTCGCCTTCGACCGGCCCTTCCTGTGGGGTTCGAAGCGTACCGGCCCCGACCTGCACCGCGTCGGGGGCCGGTATTCGGACATCTGGCATCGCATTCACCTGCTCGATCCGCGCTCGGTCGTGCCCGACTCGATCATGCCGGCTTATCCCTGGCTCGGCGAGCGTCCGGCGAATGCGGACGGTTCCATTCAGGCGAAGATGCGGGCACTGCGGCGCCTCGGCCATCCCTATTCGGACGCCGACATCGAAGCGGCGCCCGCCGCCCTGGAAGGATTGATGGAAGTCGATGCGCTGGTAGCCTATCTGCAGGGTCTGGGTACGCCCGCCCCGGGGGGCCGCCAATGACCTGGTTCCTGTTCGCAGGCGACATGCTGATCATGGCGTTCATGGCGGGGCTGGCCATCTGGGCGCTGTGGGGCTCCTCGGACGAAGCAGTCGACCGTATCGCCGGCATACCCCTGACCGACGAGCAAGACGATGGCTGAGCTGCCCGGCGGCTTCTGGAGCGGCTGGGTGCTGGCGCTCACCCTGGGAAGCCTGGCGGGGCTCGTCTGGCTGGTATTCAGCCTGTATTTCGGCGCCGACCGGGACGAGCCGGAAGCGAGCCCGGTCTGGGACGGCAACCTGCAGGAAGGCGAGCACCCGGCGCCGCTCTGGTGGTTCTGGCTGATATTCGTCTCCCTGGTAATTTCCGTCGTCTACCTGATGCTGTACCCGGGTCTCGGGGCTTTCGGCGGCGCCCTGGAGTGGTCTCAGGGCGGCGAATTGCGCGAGCGCCAGGACCGTTACGCGACGCAGTTCGGCCCCATGCGTCGGCTGGTGGCGGAAGCGAAGCTGGAAACACTGCAATCCGACCCGGGCCTGATGATCTCGGCGCAACGGATATACGACCGCAACTGCGCCACCTGCCACGGCTACGACGCCGGGGGTCAGTCGAACCTGTTCCCCGACCTGCGCGATGCAGACTGGCAGTGGGGCGCCGACCCGGCGCAGATCGAGCAGTCCATTCGCCAGGGGCGCCAGGCCGTCATGGTCGGCTGGTTGCCGGCGGTAGGCGAGGAAACCGTCGATCGACTGACCGACTATGTTCAGGCATTGCGCCTCGGCCGGGCACAAGGCCACCCCGGAGAACAGCCCTACAGGCTCTATTGCAGTGCCTGTCACGGCCCGGACGGTTCCGGCAATCCGTTGTTGGGTGCATCTGATCTCACCGATGACGCGACCCTGTACGGCAATTCGGACGAGGCCATCCGACACTCCATTGCCATGGGCCGCCACGGCGAAATGCCGGCGTTCGGCGAGCGTCTCGACGACACCCAGATCCGCCTGCTGGTGGCCTGGCTGACGATGTGATGCGGGCTCGCCGCGAACGGCGTCACTGAGGGCCTTGCCTGCGACTGCGTCCTTTTCTGCATCACCCCGACCCAGGGCCTCAATGACGATGCATCGCCGCGACCTCTTGACTTCCACCCTCGCGGGAACCGCCGCCCTGGCCTGGGCGCCCGACCTCCAGGCTGCGGACAAGCGCGACTGGGCCGCCATGGCCCGGCACGACCTCAAGCCGGTTCAGCCCAATCTCGCCAATGTGTACGCGACCGGCGGCCGGACCATGGCATCGAGCGACCATCCCTATGCCACCGAAGCCGCCCTGTGGGCACTGGAACGGGGCGGCTCGGCTGCGGATGCATACATGACGGCAGCCATTGCGCAATGCGTGCTGGAACCCACCATGACCACGCTCGGCGGTGGCTTCGGCATGGCGTTCTGGCAGGCGGAAACCGGGCAGCTTGCCCTGGGGGGCGGCTCATTCGCCTTTCCGAGCGGCGCTCCGGCCAGCGAACCCTACGACGAGCGCAAGTCGTGGACTGCCTGGGGCGCCATGGTGCCCGGCTTCGTGCGGGGGCTCGAGGCCTGCCACGGGGCCTGGGGCAAGCTGCCCTGGAAAGACCTCTTCGAACCCGCGATCGTCTTCGCGGAAGACGGTTTCGTCATCGACCACCTGCTCTGGGGCTACGCCAAGGCGACCCGCAAGATGATCGGTCGCTTTCCCGGCCCCGGCCGCGATGTCTGGTTCCGAAACGGTTACATGCTGGGGGTCGGCGATACGCTCCGTCAGCCGGCGCTCGCGGCTACCCTCAAAGCACTTCGGGACGAAGGGCCGGACTTTTTCTATACCGGGCCCTTCGCTCGGGAACTCGCGGCCGAAGTCCAGCGCCGGGGCGGCGGCATCACCGCGGACGACCTGAAGAACTTCGACCAGGCCTATGTGTCACCGGCCTGGAAGCCGGGCGACGAGGGCGGCACCCCCTATCGCGCATTCGAGGTGGCGCCGGTTTCGGGCCCCCTCTTCCAGCTCGCGCTGCGCGTCTACGAAGCGGCAGACCTCGAGGCAATGGGCCACCCGACGGAATCCGTCGAGGCGCTGCACACCCAGGTGCGCCTCGCCCAGGAACTCTGGATTCGGGGCCGCGACCTCACCCCGGAAAACCAGGCGCAGTTCGTCTCTGAAGATCATGCCGCCGAGGTGCTCGAGGCCATCCGAACCGGCGCGCCTCGTCCGTTCCAGGGGTTCTCCGCGGCAACCTGTGCGCTGGCCATCGTCGATGCCGAGGGCAACGTGGCCGCCGGCACCCATTCCAGTTCGTCGGAACCTTTCGGCACGGGCATCAACGTCGGTGGCGTCATCCTCAACCGGGCCACCTTCATCCGCAAGTTCACCGACATGCCCAAGGGGTTCTCGACCCTGCTCTGGCTGTTTCGGGACGGAAAGCCGGCGCTGGCCATGGCGACGCCCAGCCGATCGCTCATGGAGTGCCTGCTGCAGGGGGCGGCGAATATCGTGGAATACGGAATGCCACTGGCCGAGGCCGTATCCGCGCCCCGATTCGGCCACCCGCACCCGGGCATGACCGCCATCGAAATCGAGGGGGATTTCAGCGAGGAACTGCTGACCGCCCTGGCGGCCAGGGGGCACGATCTCTACCGCGTCAGCCCGAAGGACATCAACATGGGCAGCATCCACGGTGTGCGCCTGTCTGCAGAGGGCGCTATCGAAGGCGTCGCCGACCCACGGCGCCGCGGCCTCGCCAAGGGCTACTGACCGGGGCACCGGGTTCGGAACTCGCATCGGAAAAGGCTCTGCCTTGCACAACCCGGCGCATGGCGTGAGAATCAGCTTTGGGAAACCGGATTTCATGAACCCTTGGGAGGGGGAAGATGATCAATAGACTATCTGTCATGCCTGCAACCCTCGTCTTGACGGCCGCACTGGCCGTGGGCCCGATCGGCAGCGCCACAGCGCAGGACGAAAACGCCGACGACGAACAGGATGCCTACCTGGAGGAGATCATCGTCACGGCATCGAAGCGCGAACAGTCGGTGCAGGACGTATCGGTCAGCATCACCTCGATCACGGGCGACACCATGACCCGGTTCGGGGTGCGCGACTTCAACGATTACATCAACCTGGTGCCCGGCCTTTCAACCAGCCAGCGCAGCGCCGCCTCCGAACTCGGCCCCCGGGAAATCGGCCTGAGGGGCATCCAGACCATCAGCGGCGCCTTTCTGGTGGGCCAGAACACGGTGGGGTTCTACATCGACGAAACACCGGTGACCATGTCGAATCCCCGCCTGGTGGACCTGGAGCGCATCGAGGTGCTCCGAGGGCCGCAGGGTACGCTGTACGGCGCCGCATCGCTTGCCGGCACCGTCAAGCTGGTGACCCGCAAACCCGAATTCGAGCGATTCGACGCGCACCTCTCGGCAAGCGTCAGCGACACCGAGTTCGGCGGCAGCAACTACGACGTCGAAGCCATGGCGAACATTCCCGTTTCCGACCGGCTGGCGCTCAGGGTGTCGGGCTACCGGGAGGAAAACGCCGGTTTCATCGACATCCAGGAAATCGACCTGTTCGCAAACCCCACCGGCAACGTCGTCAAGAATAACGCCAACGGCGAAACAGTGACCGGCGGCCGCCTGGCGCTGACGTTGCAGGCCACGAACGACCTGACGATTTCGGCATCGGTGATGCACGACAACACGAAGCAGGACGCGACCAACTACCTGCATCCCCGATCGCCCGGCGACACCGGCACGCTCTCGGCCGCGGGGCAGCTCTACCGCGGTTTCGGCATCGGCGCACCCTATGTCGCAGCGCTGGACGGCGACCGCAACGACTACGACGACCCCATCTTCCTGGGGCGCGGGCTCGACAGCATCTACACGAAATTCACCTTGACCAACCTGACCTTCGACTGGCAACTCAACGACAGCTTCAGCGCCCTGTCGAGCACCTCCTACTACGTCGACGAGATGACCATGCGCCTCGATGTCACCGAGGCGTTCGGCATCCTGGTCAGCGATGCCAACGGCTTCCCCGCACCGGTTTACATTCCCGGCGACTACGCCCCCGAAAACGAGGAGATCACCCACGAGACGCGCCTGCAGACCACCTGGGACAGAAAAGTCAATTTCACGGCCGGTATCTTCTATACGAACCGCAGGGAAGACTACAACACGCGCTTCTTCGCGGGCGAGAACACAACGGTTTCCTTCCCGGCCCTGGGCCTCTTGCTGCCCAACTCCCCCGACGGCTACATATTCTGGAGTTCCTCGTATCGCGACCGCGACGAGTTCGCGATCTTCGGGGAAGCAACGTACGACTTTACCGAGCAATTGCGCGCGGTGGTCGGTCTGCGGGCGTTCTGGCACGAATTCGAACTCTGGGATCATTTCCGGGGCAATCCGCTGTTCATCTCCGGCGGCGACTTCGTGCTCGAAGGCGGCAACAAGGACGACGGCATCGTGCCCAATTTCAAGCTGGAGTATCGGCCCACCGACGATTCCCTGTTTTACGCCTCTGCCGCCGAGGGCTTCCGCATGGGCGGCTCCAACTTTCCGCTGCCGGACTCCCCTGCCTGCCGTGCCGAAGTGCAGGCCCGCACCGGCGCTCCGAGAACCCCCGAGCAATATCTGTCGGATTCACTTTGGACCTACGAACTGGGCTGGAAGCAGACGTTCGCGGAGGGTCGGGTGACCACGGCCCTCGCCTGGTTCTACACCGACTGGCAGGACACTCAGGTCGGCGTCAACCCGCTCTGCGGGCTGAACGGTTCGGTGATCAACCTGGGTTCGGTCGAGTCCCAGGGCGTCGAGTTCGAAATGAGCGCAGCGCTCAGCCAGAACCTGATGGTCGCCATGAACCTGACCTACATCGATGCACAGATCGGCGAGGATTACATTCCCGAAGGCTCCGACCCGACATTGCAGCCGCTGGCACGAAAAGGCGGCGCCATGCCGGATGTCCCCATGTGGATGGGCAGCATTCTTGCGGACTTCTCGGTGCCGATTCGTGCCGGCACGGAGTTCTTCGTCCGCAGCGATTACAGCTACCGCTCCGAACAGGCGGGCAGCGCCTTCGCCAGCGCCGGCGCCGCCGGCACCCAGAACGGATACGGCGAGTTGAACGCACGCCTCGGCATCGCCTGGAACGATTGGGAAATCAGCCTGTTCGGCGACAACCTGACCGGCGAACTGCCCTCCATCGAGGGTGTGCCGGGTTCGTTCACCCTGGTCGGTTTCCGGGAGACGGACATCACCATCCGTCCGTTCACCTGGGGATTGTCGGTGCGCAAGGCGTTCAGCGGCGGCGACCGCTGATCCAAACCGGAACCTATTGAAACGGGGCTCGCAGACCGGTAAACGGTCATTCGGCGCCGCCGCTCAGGGAGATTCCACTGACCGCCCACGCGGCTTCACGTCCCTGTAGAAAGAGTCGACGAGTTTTGCGCAGATGCTCCTTCCAACATGGGCGGGGCTATGATTGCGATCACGAGCACGCGCAGAAGGGTAAAGTCGGGCGCGATCGTCGTGGCCCCTGGTGCAAAACTCGGGTTAACGAATGAGGCTCTCGTAGGGGATCTTCAAATCGTTGTGCAGTCGCCTGATCATGGGTAGCGTCAAACTCCGCTTTTTGTTCAGTATCTCGGAGACACGCCCACTGGCGCCGATATAGGGTTCGAGATCCCTGCGAGAAAGGCCGTTCTGTTCCATCAGGAACTTGATCGCCTCGACGGGATCCGACTCTGGAATCGCATGGTTTTCATCTTCGTACTTCTCGACGAGGAGCATGAGCACATCCAGTTCATTGCCTTCGGGCGTACCGGTTTCCGCCCCCCACAGGTCGTCAATGCGCTCCAATGCACGATCCAGTTCACTATCGTTCTCGATCAGCTTCAGTTTCATCGCTCGTCTCAGAGGTGCTCGATATCGTCTATTTCGTCGTACTGCTCGTGGGTCCCAACGAATCGGATCAGCATTCCGTGCCTGGCGTAATCGGTGAGCACGACGATTCTGTACTTGTTCCCGCACACGTTGAAAACGACCCGGTTGTTTTTCAATATGCTCGCATTGCGAAGGTCTGCCTTGAGTTCATGTGGCGAGTTCCATTCTGCTGCGCTACAGAAGTTGTACCACTCCGACATCTGCCTCCTGGCTTCCAGAAACTGCGGTTTGCTTTCCCAGAACTTTCGTAGCCTTGACTTCGCAATGACCCGCATCGCGGCACTCTAGCATCCTCCCAAAACGGGAGCAACGAAACTCTCGCAAATCGGATGCGCAGAACGGGAAGGTCTGATTTCAGAGCGCAAAGGCACGGCCGTTCGTGTACGGGTGGGAGGCTGCCTCGAGATTGCCGGTTTCCGGGTTTCGGCCGATGCCGACCCAGAGACCCTGGGCGTAGCGACGCTTCTCGGGCGGCAGTTGCTCGATCGGCAAGCCGCTGGCTTCAAGCGCCGCTTCGTCGAATTCCCCCTCCCCGACCCGAACCACCCATCTGGGCGGTTCCTCGGCGGATTCCAGATCGCCCACCGGCAGCGGCATGAAGAACGCCGGAGCATCCACCGCCTCCTTGACGTTCATGCCGAAGTGGACGACGTTGAACAATGACTGGAAGGTCTGCTGGTGCAGGCCCATGGCCATGGAGGCGAAGGCGACGACCGGTTTGCCGTCGCGGGTGAGGATGCCCACTTCGATGGGGTCTGGAACCCTGCCGCCGGGGCCGGCCACGGCTACCATGGCTTTCTGGTTGACGGCCGGGTCGCCGATGGAGACACCGTCGACGATGATGGCCGTGGCGCCCCAGACCACGCAGTTGATGCTATGGGTGACCGCGGTCATGTTGCCCCAGCGGTCTGCGGCTACCACCGTGTCCGAGTGGGAGGGGCCGGCGTCGACGTACTGGCCGAGTTTCATGCCGGCTTCCATGTGCTCCCAGAGCGCGGCGGCGGTTTCCGGGCGAATCCGGCTCTTGTCGCTGAGATCGACCCCCGGGAAGAGCTGAGCTCCCAGTTCCTCAGGCAGCCTCGCCAGAAAATTGTTGAAGGTGAGGTCCGATGCCCGGCGCAGGGATTCGCCGTTCACCGACCAGTGTCCGAGTGCGCGGATGCCCGCCGCTTCGCCGAGGTGCAATGCCTCGATCATGTTGACGCCGCCGTAGGACGGCAGTCCATTGGCGTGGATTCTGTACTCGCCCACATCGGCCTCGAGGGGTTCCGCCCAGGTCACTCGATATGCGGCGAGATCCTCGAGCGTCATCTTGCCCCCGTCGGCCTGCACTGCAGCCACGGCCCGTTCGGCCCAGGGGCCCGTGTACATGTAATCGGCGCCCTGCTCCGCAATCGCCTTCAGGGTTCCTGCCAGCGCCTCCTGTTTGAACGACTGGCCCTCCTGTATCCAGGCACCGTCCGGGTTGGTGAATATGGCCTTCGATTCCGGCAGGCGGGCAAGGCTGTGCTTGCGTGGTTCCAGATAGCCGGCAAGGGTGCTGTTGAACGGTATGCCGGCCTCGGCTACGTGAATCGCCGGCGCGAACAGGTGCTCGAACGCAAGCTTGCCGTAACGGCCATGGGCGGCTTCCAGGCCTCGCATGAATCCACCCACCAATGCCGTGCGACCGCTTGGCTCGTCGGTGCCATACATCTCTTCGTCGGACCCCATGCCGATGCTTCCGGGAATGGACATCGGGTCGTCCTCGCCGCGCACCGCGTTCCAGCCGGCGTTCAGGGTGACGATCTCGTCGTTGGCAGCATCGTAATGCACCATGGAAAGGATGCCGAAATAGCTGATCACCGCCCCCGCGCCCAGGGCGATCTGGGTGAGCGAGGTGGTCATCGCAGCGTCCACCGACGAGCCGCCCTGGCGCAACGCCTCCAGCCCGGCCCGCTGGGCGAGGGGATGATAGGAGCCGGTGACCGCGCCCTGACTGCCGACGGCCAGGGGATTGCCGGGAAAATGTTCCTCCTCCAGCGCCAGGTACTCTTCCCACACGCCCGGGGGCCAGCCCGCCGGAGAAAGATCCACCGCCCCGTGTCGCGTGACGGCTTCGGACGCAACCGCAGATTCCGGCTGGTTCGCCGCGTCGGCAGCCGCCGCGGCATCGGGTGAATTTCGTTCCTCTGCGCAGCCTCCCGAGAGTGTCGCGCACATCAGGCCGAGGGCGAGTGGAAACCATGCCCGATGTCGCGAGCCCGGGCCGCATCCGAAAACTCGTTCAAGCGATTGATTGACCTTCATGTAACAAATTTCCAAGTGATTGAATCGATTAAATCCGTTGACTTTGTGAATCGTTCCTTCGATCCGACTCCGCGAACCGGTATGCGGTACGTGCATGCGGCTCGCCGAATGGCGCACCAGGCGGCGACGCTTACGGCTACGACAGGCGCAAGAGCGAGCCTTGACAGCGCCGCATGCACGTACCGCACACCGGTTCTCTCCCAGCAGCTGTCAGGTGTTCCTTGCGCGTCCTCGTTCCGGCGCGCCGGGTTCGGAATTTGCGTGGGGAAGTCATGTCCCACCGGTCTGTCTGGGAGTTCGCGCCTTCAACCGCATACCTCGGCAAAGATGCGCAGGAAGTTCTCGCCGAGAATGCCCCGCACCGCCTCGTCCGAATGGCCCCGCGCCACCAGTCCGCGGGTGAAGTTGACGAAGTCGCGGGCATCGTCGTAGCCGACGAGGTGCTGGCGGATGCTGATGCCGTGTTCCGGCCGGAACCCCATTTCTTCGACATTGAGCCCGATGGTCTCTTCGGCGATGCCGTGGGTGAGCATGAACGGCCAGTCGGTGCCGATGCCCACGTGCTGCCAGCCCACCAGCCCGGCGATGTAATCGATGTGGTCGAGCATGACATCCACGGTGGCGTTGTCCCTGGGCGGCGCCAGGAAGAATGGCACCGCGTAGACCCCGATCAGTCCGCCGGTTGCCGCGATGGCCTTCAACTCCTCGTCGGACTTCGCCCGGTCGTGCATGTAGACGCCCTCGGCGCTGGTGTGATTGGCGGTGACCGGCGCCTTCGAGAATGCGCAGGCGTCCAGAGTCGTCTGTCGACCGCAATGGGAGGTGTCGACGATGAGCCCGATGTCGTTCATCTTCTCGACGACCTCGAGCCCGAAATTGCTCAGGCCCGCGTTGGTCCGGTCGGTGCAGCCGGCGCCGACGTAGTCCTGCCGATTGTAGGTCAGCATCACCGAGCGCGTGCCGAGCGCCCTGGCCCGGTCGAACAGGTCCAGATCCCGGGGAAGGCCTTCCATCCCCGGTTGGGCGAACCCGTAGGTGAGGTAATCGCCAGCCTCCTGCGCTGTGCGGAAATCGGCCGCCGTACCGGCGAAATCCATCCAGGGAATGGACTCGACCTGTTCGTTCAGGCGCTCGATCGGTTCGAGAGCGCGCTCGTGCACACCGCCCATGGCGAAGCTCGCGGCGCTGTGGCCCTTGCAGAAGACCTGCAACGCATCGGATGCGCCTGCGGCCGTGAGTTCGTAGGGCAGTTCCATGCCCTCGAGAAAGCGCTGCCAGGTATTCATGGTCGGCGGCAGGCGCTCTTCGATTACATCCTCCGGCAGCCGGTCGTAGAGCGCCGGTCCCCCCGGCCCCATGCTGCACATGTCGATACTGATGGTGGTGCGGTGCAACTCCTGGGCACATTGCTCCTGTTCCGCACTCAATCCGAAATCGTAGTCGCCGGGCATGTCGGTTCTCCTCCAGTGACGAAAGTTTCCGGGGTCGGCCAGCGAGGCTTCGCCTCAGACCCGCGAGGTGTGTGATTCAGTCATCATCCCATCGATTTAAATGGATATTCTTGCGAATCCAACTCGAGTGCCAACAAAGTACGTGCTCGAGGCCTCCAGTGCTCCGTCGACCACCGGCAATCAAATGCGCGATCCCCGCAATTGCGCCAGGGCGCTCGAGATGTACTTCTCCACCATGCTCACGGAGACGCCCATCCTGACGGCGATGTCCGCATAGGAACAGCCCTCGACGCGATGACAGACGAATGCGCTTGCCGCCTTCTCGCTGACATGGGTCAGCGCATCGTTCAATCGTTCCAACTGTTCGATCTGCTCCGTCCACAGGGACGGGTCCTGGATTTCACCGTCCTCGAAGTCGCCGCCGAACCCGTCCAGGGAATCCATCTGGTCGAGCCGGCGCACGGCGCGGCGGCGCCAGCGGTCGCGCAGCAGATTGGCCGCTGCGGAGAACAGGAAGCCCTTGCAATTGGTGGGCGGTACGCGATCGACCTGGCGAATCAGGCGGATGTAGAGATCCTGCAGCAGGTCTTCCGCTTCCACTTCGCTGACGGTGCGCTGAAAGAAGCTGCGCAGTTGGCGGCCGTGGGCTGTATAGGCGGCCAGAACATAGGCGTTGCGGCCCGACGGCGCGGTTGAGGTGGCAGGTGCCGGACTGTTCACGATGCCCTCCCCCGAAGCCATACGTTGAACCGAACCATACATCAATGTACGGAAACAGTACAGTGCTGTATGGTGGAGTTGTCCCAGGCCGGGACATTGCCGCAAACCCGGCGCGCCAGGACGAGGACGTGAAAGCAACAAAGGCACGCTGGGAGAGAACCGGTGTGCGGTGCGCGTATCCGGCACCTTTAAAGCTCATGCTTGCGCCCATCGTAGCGGTAAGCAGGTCCGCTTGGCGTGCCGGATGCGCGTACCGCATGCCGGTTCTCGGAGCCGGATCGAAGGTAAGGTTTTCTTAGTTAGAAAATTTAATAAAATCAATCATTTGGAAAAAGTGTTCCATGAAAGCCGATCGCAAGCGAATGCTATAGCGCGGGCGGTTTACGCCGGCTGACCGGTATAGAAGGCAGCCGTTTGCCCCGCCGCCGCATGCGCCGCGTCCGGGTCGGCGCCCGCTGCGATGGCCGCTTCTCCCCAGGCTGCGCAGCAGTCCCGCAGAAATGACAAGCCCTCTTCCGTATCTGTGAAGGTGGCGTCCGTCGGCAGAGCTGCCTTCGAATCCGACAGGTGAATCGCGAGCCCCACCAGGGCCATTTCCCACCCGACGCCCGTGGCGCCCGGCCCGAAACGATCCCAATGTTCGGACGGTGGCGAACTGTGCGTGAGCACCAGCCGTACCCGGTCTTCTCCGTCAGCGCCGACTTCGACATCCAACCAACTCAGGTTCTCGCCGAATTCCCAGGTGAGCGAGAATCGCGACGGCGGTTCGCAGGCGATAATCGTGCCGCTTGCATTGCGTTCGAGCCGATAGCGGCCACCCACTTCGAGTTCTCCGCTGACCGGCAGGAACCAACGGGGTATGCGCTCACCGTTGCTGACCGCATCCCAAAGAGCACTTGCGGCACACGGAATGCTGCGGGTAATGGCCACGGCGTACACGGATTCCCCGTCGCGCTTGGCAGAGTTTACCGATCGGCGCGTAGCAGCAAAGTGCTCGTCCAGTTTGAAAGTCATATCGAAGCCTCTGTTTCCTGAGCCACACAGTACTAGCACCACGGTCGCCTGGGTTTGCCGGAATCGTCCTTGCAGATGACACCACGCCCGGCCAACTCCTGGGCCAATCCTGTACGGCAATCTTGCGCCATTGGCACCCGATTTCAACAAGCCCGGCATCCCACGCTGATTCGGTCGGCCACCCCGTACTACTGGTGCGCGCATCCAACGCCGCCAGTCGCACGCAATTTGCACCCGCAAAGCGGAAATCACGGCGCCATACTCGCCCGATCAGCACGTCGAGGACGGGCTCGCCTACCCCGCCGTATTCCTGATGCCGG
This sequence comes from Candidatus Azophilus sp., assembly GCA_965221465.1. Classification (GTDB taxonomy): domain Bacteria; phylum Pseudomonadota; class Gammaproteobacteria; order Pseudomonadales; family Azotimanducaceae; genus Azophilus. Next base: position 785,955 of record OZ244892.1, on the reverse strand, counting down.
GTTTGCTGGACCCGCTCTGTCTGCCGAGCAACGGTCGGCGCATGGTTGCCCGGCTCCAGACTGCGAACGCGTCGGGCAACCCCGCAATTGCTCGCTTCTACGACCGCAGCGGTCACGACTTTTCGGACGACGAATCGTTGGCCAAAGAACAGATCGCCGAGTATCTTGCCTTCGTGATGAAGTACACGGGCCTGCGAGTGTGCTCCCGCGAAACAGCTAACCTGCATCCGCTTGAACTCGACTTCGACGCCGGCTTGGCAGTCAGGAGGGAGCCGTAATGAAGTCCAGGTAGTTCTCCGGGTGGACAACTTGAAAGGAACTGCCGGGATACGCCTGGTTCCAGCCGCGCGGCGCACGGGCGCCCGAACGTGCAGACCACTTGATCTCCGCCGCGTAGAGTTGCCCGCGGTGTTCCTCCACCAGATCGATTTCCTGTCGATCGTAGGTGCGCCAGAAGTAGCTCTCAGCGAATCGCCCCGTATACAGGTTGAATTTCAGGCGCTCGGCCTGCACATAGTTTTCCCAGAGAAGGCCTGCGTCCTCGCGTATCGAAAGCGGGTTGAAATTGTTGACCAGACCATTCCTGATGCCGTTGTCGTAGAAGTAATAGCGCCTGCTCTTTGCAATCTCTTTGCGGAGATTGCGGCTGAATCCCATCCTGCCGTAAACGACGTAGGCTTTCTCCAACAAGTCGAGGTACCGGCTCACCGTGTTCTTGCTCATTCCCAATTGATTGCCCAGTTCGGAAATGGACGTTTCCCTGCCGATCTGGAAAGCCAGCAGTTGCACGAGGCGCAGCAGCTTGTCTGCGTGGCGTATGCCTTCGAGTTGCAGAATGTCCTTGAAGAGGTACGAGCCGATGAGTTCCTTCAGATAGATCTCGCGGTCTTCGGAAGACTCCATGAGCACGACTTCCGGGTATGAGCCGTACACCAGCCGCATCTCGAGTTGGGCATGGGTTTCGTGCGCATGCTCGACGCCTTGAAGTTCGAGTTGCGCCAGCGGCAACAACAGCAGGGTGATTTTCCTGCCCGTGAGCGGCTCACCCGTCTGTTGCGCAAGATCGAACGACGACGACCCCGTGGCGATTATGCGCAACCCTTCCACATGATCCGCCAACAACTTCAGGTTCAAACCGATCTGTCGAACGTATTGCGCCTCGTCGACAATCAGCGTACGCCGCCGGCCGACAAACGCCCGGAGCCTGGCGAGCGACTGGCTCTCGAGGTATTCGCGAACCGCGATATCCTCGCCGGATACCAGCAGGGCTTCCGGGTCGTGACGTCTCCGATACTCGCGAATCAAGGTCGTCTTGCCGACGCGTCTGGGGCCGTACAGAACGACGACTCGATTCGCGGAGACTGAGCGTTCGAGCCGACCGAGTTGCGATTGGGGGATATATGGATCAGTCATCTGACTGAATTTACGTTAATTCAGTCAGCTGTCAATACAAAATTTCGAATTTTAGCCCGCATCCGTCACCAACTTTCGTCGCGAGGGCGTCGACGATTCGTCGCTGAAGCAAAACGCGGAGGGCGAGTGCGTCGGCGTCCGCAGCAGGAATTTGGTGACGGATGGGGGCTGTTTGCCCGTCGGGTGGTGATGCCGAACAATCGTTCGACCTGACCAAACCAGTGGGAGTAGGCGGCCCGAGCTATTGCTGTTCTGACGCTTGCGGCACCGGCATCGAGCCGATCAACGGTGCAATCGGCAGTTACCGGCTGTACTTTTCGAACCAGCCGAGCAACGGTCGGCGCATGGTTGCCCGGCTCCAGGCAGCGAACGCGTCGAGCAACCCCGCAATTGCCCGCTTCTTGCGGCCGCACCGGTCGCGATTATTCGGACGACGAAATGATGGTCAAAAAACAGATCGCCGAGTATCTTGCCTTCGTGATGAAGTACACCGGCTTGCGAGTGTGATCCAATGACACGGCTCAAACCTCTCCTGACTGTTGGCGCAGTGAGCGCCGTCCTGCTCTGTTTGGCGCCAACCTCCTCCCTTGCCCACCGGGAGCATTTCGAAGCCGAAATCAAGGCCCTGGCCTACGCGTGGGCGGCGGCTCGACAGGGCGACGAGACCTCGCTGCTCGAGCCGCTGCTGGCCGAGAACTTCAACGGGTCGGCCCAGGCCAGGTTTGCCTATCTGCGCCGGGCGAAACAACAACCCATGGCCAGAATCGACTTGACGGGGATGCGCATTCAGGTCTCGGAGGGCAAGGCGACCATCGCGCCGGTAATCGTCTACCCGTACCGGGAGATGCGGATTCCCGTTGCCCAGCATCTCGAGGCACGCCTGCAGGACGGCGAGTGGCGCTTGCAGGCGATCGTCCCCGCCAAGCTTCCGCAGGCGCTGCAACGAACCGACCATCCACTGGCGATGCGGTTGCAGGATGTCGAGTTCGAGATCGAGGACACTGACGGGAATGGGCTGCACGCTCGCGTTCATATCGTCAACGAGCGGGGCCGCTACTTCGCCCCGAACGGGCATCGGGAGTCGATATCGGTGGGCTGGCGGGAGGATGTGGGCGGCGACGTGGTCATCGACGGCAAGACCTTTGCCTACGTGCCGCCGCGCTTCGCTGCCAGGCTGCCGGCAGGAGAATACCGAATCGAGATCTGGCATGGCCCCGAGTTCGAGCCACTCGAGGGTGCATTCTCCGTGTCGGAGGAACCAGGCGAGACCAACGTGTTTCGCCTGGAGCGCTGGGTGCACATGGCAGCCCTGGGATGGTACTCCGGAGACAGCCATACCCACTTTCTCGACCCGGATACCGCGGCGCTCGAGGCCCGGGCCGAGGATCTGAACGTCGTCAATGTGCTGGCATCGAGCGGCGGCAACCTGATCACCAGCGTCGCCCACTTCACCGGCAAACCGGCTGCCGTCTCCGACGAGCGACACATCGTCTTCATCGGCGAGGAAACCCGTCACGACTATCTGGGCCATGGGGTACTGCTCGGATTGCGGGAACTCATCTACCCGATGGGCTGGGGTGTGCCCTTCACCGGTGTGCCGGGCGCCTACGACTACCCGACGATGGCGCGGCAACTGGCCAGGGCGCGTGCCGTCGGCGCCACCACCGTATGGGCGCACTTCCCGCACCCCCATGCGGAACTCCCCATCGACACGGCCCTGGGCGTCGTGGACGCGGTGGAGACCATGGTGTTCGGCAACCCCTTCCACCCCCATCCCGCACGCTATCGCGAGGAAGGCCTGAATACCGTTGAATTCGCACCTCTCGATCTCTGGTATACCCTGCTGAACGCGGGCTTCGAGATTCCGGGCCTGGGCGCGACGGACAAGATGTGGAATTCCCAGCTCGTCGGCGGAGTCCGCACCTATGTGTTGCTGCCCGATGGGCTCAGTTACGACGCCTGGCTCGAGGGTCTCCGCCGCGGGCGGAGCCAGATATCGTCGGGGCCGGTGGTCTTTCTGGACCTCGATGGCCACATGCCCGGTGACCGTCTTCAGGTTGAAACTGCAACGACGCTGCCGTTTTCGGTGCGCGTCCTGAGCCGCCTTCCCATGGACCGGGTGGAACTGGTCGTCAACGGAGCGGTGGTGGATCGAGAGTCGGTGAATTCCCGTCGCAGCATCGACTGGAAAGGTGAGGTCACCATCGGCGCCAGCGCATGGATTGCAGCGCGGGTGGTATCCGATCACGAGCGCCCGATTCAATCGGAACTCACCGGTGAGGGATCGCCTGCGTTCGCGCACACCAACCCGATCTACGTGCAGGTTGCCGGGGAGGCGCTGCGCCAACCCGAGGCGGTCGAGACACTGCGGGCAATCTGTGCGGAGACACTGCGCTGGGCGACAGAGCGAGGGCACTACCCCTCCCCGGTTGAACGCGACGATGCGCTGGCGACCTACCGCGAAGGCTGTGCCGTTTATGACGCCGACTAGAATCCTCTGCAACCGGTAGCTTATTGGTGAACAAGAGCGGTCAGGGGCGCTCCCCTTGAAGATGATCCGTCTGGCGATAGACTGAACGAACAGCGACTGAATCGTCGACGCTGCAAGTGTTCGATTGTGGCGCCGCGCCAACGCACCACCGAAATGCACTGACACAACAAACTGGAGATTGCCATGCAGACACAAACCAGCCGAAGGAGACCTGGCCGTTGCGGCAGGACGCTGGCCGTTGCAATCGCGTTTGCCTGCGCGAGCGGGGCGTTCGCGCCGGCGCATGGGCAGTTGGAGGAAATCGTCGTCACGGCGCAAAAGCGCGCGCAGGGGGCGAACGACCTCGGAATCACCATGAACGCCTTTACCGGCGAGACGGTGAAGGACCTCGGCATTTTCAGCGCCGAGGAGATTGCGCTCTACACGCCCGGCCTGTCGGTGAACGCCGCCGCCGCCACCGGCGTGCCGGTGTACACCATTCGCGGCGTCGGCTTTCAGGACCTGACGACGTCGAGTTCTTCGACGGTCGGCCTTTATTTCGACGAAGTTGCGATCCCCTACACCGTGATGAGCCGCGGCCTGCTCTTCGATGTCGAGCGCGTCGAAGTGCTGAAAGGGCCTCAAGGGGATCTCTACGGCCGCAACACCACGGCCGGGCAGATCAACTACATCAGCCGCAAGCCGACGCAGCAGTTCGAGGCGGGAATCACCGCCTCTTACGGTCGATTCGACGTGCTCAACCTGGAGGGGTTCGTCAACGGCCCGCTGATGGATACGGTGAGCGGTCGCCTTGCGTTCCGTCTGGTGGATTCCAACGAAGGCTGGCAGGAGAGCCTGACCCGTCCCGGCGATGAACTGGGCGAGAAGAATGTCGGCGCCGTTCGCGGCATGCTCGATATCGACGTGAGCCCCCGAGCGTCCTTGCTGATCAACGTTCATTACGTGGACGACCAGTCCGACAACCAGGCCCAGACAGCCCTCGACGGTCGCGAAATCGGCCTCAACGAATTCAATGCGCCCCATGTTGCGCTCAACGAGTACCGCCTGCCGGGGGGCAGGTTTTTCGGCCAGACGCCGCCCTGGTATTCGATCGGTGACAACCGCGCTGCCGATTGGAACAACCACTGGGTGAGCCCCATAACCGGTGAAGTGGCAGACCTGAGACCGGCGCGGGACAACGAGTTGCTCGGGGTGTCGGCGAAGCTGGAACTGGACATCGGCGAGACGACGCTGACCTCGATTACCGCCTACCACTCTTTCGAGCGGTCCGAGACCAACGACGTCGACGGCAGGCCGAATTCCATTCAGGAGAACATCAACGACACCGATCTGTCGGTGTTCTCCCAGGAGATCCGCCTTGCCGGGGAAACCGATCGGTTGCTTTGGCTCGTCGGCCTCTACTACTCGAAGGACGAAGTGGACGAGTTCTACAACTTCTTCATGCAGGACTCGGTCTTCGGAGACGGCTCGGCGGCCTTCGGCGCACCGACGCCCTTTGCCGTGTTCCCCATCTACCGCCTGCACACGCGTTACGTGCAGGACACGGAAAGTGCCGCGGCATTCGGCCACGTCGAGTACCGGTTGACCGAGAAACTGCGGCTGACCGTCGGTGTGCGTTACACCGATGAGCAGCGCGACTGGGCGGGCTGCACCTACGATGCGGGCGATGGCGGCTATGTGGGTTTGTGGAATGGCATATGGGGCGCCTCCCTCCAGCCTGGCGCGTGCTCCACGCTCACCGACACCGCAGGCTCGCCCAACAATATCGCCAACCTGCTGGGCACACCGAACATCAACGATGCGTTCCAGGTCTTCGTGACCGACATCAGCACAAAACGCTGGATGGGCAAGGTCGGCCTCGACTACGCCATCAACGAAAACGTGCTGGTTTACGCAACCCTTTCCAATGGGTTCAAGTCGGGTGGGTTCAACGGCAACAACTCGAACACCACCACACAGCTGGAACCCTACGAGCCGGAAAAGCTGACGTCGCTGGAGTTCGGCATCAAGGCCACCCTGTTGGACGAGCGGATGCAGTTGAACGCCGCCGTGTTTCAGTACGACTACCAGGACAAGCAGGAGTCGGAGCGGGCGATCACGCCGGTGGGTGCGATCGGCGGTTTGGGGAACGTTCCCGAGTCCGAGATCCGCGGCGTCGAAGTGGATCTCAACTGGGCTCCGACCGACGGGCTGACCCTGGCCCTGGGCGTGGCCTGGCTGGACACGGAGATCGAGGAATGGATGGCCCCGGTCTCGGGAACCTTCGACTTTGGAACCGGCGAAGTCACGACGATCAACAGGGTCGATGCATCGGGTTCCGCGTTGCCCCAGGCACCCGAATGGTCGTTGAACGCCCTCGTTCGATACGAGTTTCAAGTGTCGCAGGATCTGGTGGTCGACCTGACCGGCGACATCAACTTCACCGATGACATGCCCGACCCGGTTCGCGCGCAAAACTCGATCGAGTCCTACACCGTTGCCAACGTGCGCGTCGGGATTGGCGACATCAGCGGTGCTTGGCGCGCCATGATCTGGGTGCGAAACCTGGCCGACGAGTATTACTACGTTTCGGCCTTCGGCGGCCCCAACGGCGGCTTGCAGCGGACCGTCGGCATGCCACGCACCTACGGCGTCTCGCTGGAGCGCAACTTCTGAGCAGGCCGGCAATTCCTGGCTTGCCGTTCACGGCGAAGCCCGGGCGGAGGCTGTTGGTGACTCAGCCGGGAATTGGCGGAGTTCGCCCGTTCGGTTTCCCGGCCCGTTGCCGTGCGAGTGTCGTTCTCGGCCTGCTGCTCGGGCCGATCGCGGCCGCCTGGTCCGCCGACCTCGTCATCCACAACGGCCGAATCCTCACGATGCAGGAAGAGCAGCCGATCCGGAGCGCGATTGCCGTGAAGGACGGACGCATCGTCTACGTCGGGGACGGGCGGGACATTGCAGCCCATCGAACTCCCGAAACGGTAATGCTCGACCTGCAGGGCGGCTTTGCCATGCCGGCGTTGCACGATGCGCATGTGCATCCGGTGCGGGGCGGACTGAAGTCGCTCTACGAGTGCAACTTCCCGTTCTCGGCCACCCCTGCCCAGGTGGCCGATGCGGTTTCCCGTTGCGTTGCGGAACAACCGGATGCCCTGTGGATTCGGGGCGGGCAGTGGGACAGCGGTTTCTTCGACCGCTTCTCCGTGGCGTCGCCGCGCCGGTTTCTCGACGCGGTTTCGGCCGACAAGGCCGTGTTTCTCAACGACGACAGCAATCACAACGGTTGGCTGAACAGCCGCGCCCTGGAGCTGCTCGGCATCGACCGGCACACGCCCGACCCGGATGACGGCCAGATACTGCGCGACGCCGAGGGCGTCCCGACGGGCGTGCTCCTCGAGGGCGCTGAACAGGCGGCGGCAGACAAGCTGCCCGATTGGACCGCCGAGCAGTTCCTGCAGGCAGCCCGGCGGGCGCAGGCGCTTGCCAACTCCCACGGCATCGTCGGTCTGAAAGACGCCAATGCGCTGCCTGAGTACGTTGTCGCCTATCACCGATTGGCGATTGCCGGTGAACTCAACGCCTACGTCGCCGCGTCGTTGCAGACACCCTACGGAGCCCGCGACCAAGACCTGGACTTCGATGCGTTGGACGCACAACGCCGACGCTACCGCGCCGGGTTGCTGAGCACGGAGCACGTGAAACTGTTCCTGGACGGCGTTCCGACTCCGTCGCGAACAGCTGCCATGCTCGAGGACTACTTGCCGGAACCCAGGACCGAGCACACTCACAACGGCAAGCTGCATCTGTCGCCCGAGCGTCTGCAGAAGGACCTGCGCGAACTCGACGCCCGCGGCTACACCGTCAAGTTGCATGCTGCGGGTGACCGATCGGTGCGGGAGGCGCTCAATGCCGTTGCTGCTGCCCGGCAGGCCAATCCCGACTCGACCTTGCGACATGAAATTGCCCACGCGGGCTACATCGACCCGGAGGACATCCCCCGCTTCAGGCAACTCGGCGCCGTTGCGGACTTGTCGCCCTACCTGTGGCATCCATCCAGCATCATCGATGCGGTCATCAGCGCGGTGGGGCCGCAACGAGGGCCGAAGTACTGGCCGATCAGAAGTCTGCTGGAGGCACAGGCGCCCGTGCTTGCGGGGTCCGACTGGCCTGCGGCCGTGGAGTCCATCAACCCGTGGCCGGGAATCGAGGCAATGGTGACCCGGGCGCATCCCGCGCAGGCCCGGGATGACTATCTCTGGCGAGAGCAGGGTATCCCGTTGTCTCAGGCGCTCGGCATCATGACTCGGGACGGTGCCCGTGCCAACGGCGTATCGCATCGAAGCGGCGTCATCCGCACGGGCATGTCGGCGGACATCATCGTCCTGGACCGGGATCTCCTGCGCATAGACCCGCGGGAGATCGGCGAGACTCGAGTGTTGAAGACCCTCTTCCGCGGAAAACTGGTGTACGAAGAAAGCGCCTCGCCAACACGTCTCGAAGCTACGCAACCGGAATGAGCGGAACCGTGCGGCGCCGTGCCTGGCCCCGGGTTCGAAACTTGCGTAGACGTCTACCTCGATGGTGAAGTCGGAGCGGGATCGGTGACCGTCGTCCAATCGTCGCCGTAGAGACGCTGGAACACTTCCGGCCGCTGCACACTGCCCTTGGCGGTGCCTCCCTTCCACAGGTCGTAGCGCGGCTCGGCCCAGGTCGCGAAGAACTCGGTGACGAGACCGCTCAACCGGGCGACGGTGTTTTCGTGGGCCGGGTCGTCAGCCAGGTTGTGGCGCTGCATCGGATCCTGTTGCATATCGTAGAGTTCCGGCTCGCCCAGCCCCCGGATGCGTTCCCAATAAGCGAATTGCCCGGTTCTCAGGCCGCGCGTTTCTTCCTGTTCGAAGAATACCGGCCTCCCGGCCGCATGGCCAAAGGCTGCATGGCCACGCAGGGCAGCCGCGAAGCTCCTTCCCGGGCCAGGGTCGAGTTCACTCGCATCCAATCCCAGGTAGTCGAGAACGGTTGCCGGAAGATCGTACTGGCCGACCAGCAGATCGCTTGCCGAACCTGCGGGGATTCCCTCCGGATGGGCGAAGATCAGCGGAATGTGCATGGCCGTGTCGCGTAGATTCGATGGCTGCGTGATGATGGTGTGCGTCCAGAGGCCCTGCTGCCCGAAGAAATTTCCCTGGTCCGACGAGAACACGATCAGCGTGTTGTCGCTCAATCCGGCCTTTCGAAGCGCGTTCAGGACGTCGCCGACGCCCTCGTCCACCAGCGCATTCTGCGATGCGATGTTTGCTTTCGTCGCCTGATCGCCGTTCATGGCGAGCGTCGCTTCGAGAATGCGCGCCAGAAAGGCATTCTGCCTGCCGGTGCGATTGAATTGCAGTAACTGCTCGACCAGGTTGGGGTGCAGACTGCTCGTCGGAAAGTCGACGAACGTCCGCTCGGCGTACGTGCCGTAGTGGCGATTGCGCGCCGGTCCGCTGTTGGTCGGAGGATTGACGTAGGGTCCGTCGTAATTCAATTGCAGGTAGAAGGGCTGCTCGCCCGATTGCGCACCGATGAACTCGATCGCCTTTTCCGTAAAGTAGTCCACAATGTGTTTCCCACTCACGCGGTATTGGCGATCGTTGTCGATGACTGCATTGTCCCAGAAATCGACGGTGTGGCCGCTGGCAAAGGTGACCCAGTGCCGATACCCGATCGACGGGCTCCAGGGCTGTCCGAGATGCCACTTTCCAACCAGGCCGGTGCGATAACCGTGGGCCGCGAGTATTGACGGCAGCGTTGCGAATTCCCTGACGGCAACCCAGTCTTGCGGCCAGGTGTGCAGCTGCTCGTCGTCGAGCCAGTTGTGAACGCCGTGCTGCGACGGCAGCAGGCCGGTCATCAGCGTGGCCCGTGTGGGCGAGCACATGCCATTCACGGCAAAGGCATTGCGAAACAGCATCCCCTGGCGGGCAAGCGCATCGATGTGGGGCGTTTCGATGTCCCGGTTGCCGTAGCTCGGCAGCAGCTCGGCGCTCTGGTTGTCGGTCAGAATGAACAACAGGTTCGGGCGCCGCTCTCCGGCCGAGGCGGCGTGAGCGACGACCAATGTGAGCAGCAGAAGGAAACTCCGACGGAGTGGAAAGGGGAATCGGCCGCGGATTCGTTCGATGCTCATGGGCTTGTGCTCTGACCTTCAGGACAGTCTGGGATTTGCTGTTATTCTGCCAAACGGGTTTCGGCAACAGCAATGTTCGGACATGGGAATGGGGCTTTTCATACAACAAACTTTCCAAGTGATTTATTGTATTGAATTCGTCAACACGGAAACCGTTCCTGCGACCCGGCGCCGAGAGCAGGTGTGCGGTGTGTGCACCTGCCCTCTCCATGCCAGCCTTTGTTGCTTTCGCGTCCGCGGCTCGGCGCGCCGGGGTGGAATCATTCACAAAAAGCGGGGTAATCGCCATGGAATCAAGGAAGAGACCGATCTCGATCACAGGTGCGATGCTGACCCTGGCCATCGCGTGGTCAGCCTGGGTCGCCGCGTTCGCCGCCGATGCCTTCTCCGAATCGAGAAGCGTAGAGCAGGATCTATACTTCGAGACCACAGTGGCGAGCGAGCAGGCGTACTTGCAGGACGTTCGCGCCTTGCTGCGGGCTCAAGCTCAACTGCCCACCACCAGCATCCTTGCCTTTCAGGAGGAACCGACAAACCCGAGCACTCACTTGACGGTATTGCATTTTGCCTTTCCGGAAGATGTCGAGGGCTTTATCGAGCGTTCCAACGCCAAAGGAAGCCCGGAGAACAGGCTGATGGATTTGATCGCTGCCAATCCTGTGAATGCGAGTGGTCAGACGTCGGTGATTCGCTCCCTGTATTCCACCGCCTGGGTGAGCGGGCAGCGCATGAGCGTTCATGCCTTCACGCTCTCCCCGGATGGCGAAAAGTCATACATCGCAGCCTTCGATCTCGCCGAGTCTCACCATGCCGCCGCGGGCATCGTGCCGGATCAGTTCCGGTTGATGGCAACCGGAGCGCAAGGCCCATCCGTCACCCACTACACGCTCGTGCTCATGGGCAAAGACCGGGCGTCCGAGCCGCTCATGAAAGCACGTCAAGACAGTGCAGCAGGAGTTCGCTTTCGGGAACAAACCGCCGCCCTCGTAACAACCCGTCTCGTGCGGGAACTGACGGTCATCGATGTCATCCATTGAGGCGCGGGCATCCGCAATCACCACATCGACTTTCCGGTTACCGGCTGTGCTTTTCGAACCAGCCGAGCAAGGTGGTCATCTTCGACATCGCGTGGCTCGGCCGGGCAACGATGCCGTGCGGTTCTTCCGGGACCCGCACCAGGACTGTGTCAACGCCCTGCAACTTGAGGGCCTTGTAGTACTGTTCCGATTCCGACATCGGTGTGCGCCAGTCTTCCTCACCGGTCATGATGAGGGTCGGGGTGGTCACGTTTTCCGACACGTTGAGCAGCGATCGCGCTTCGAAGTTGTCCCGGTGGCGCCAGGGCAGCCCCGGCACCCAGTACTCCAGGAACAGTCCGGAGAGGTCGGCCGTGAAGATGAAGCTCTCCCAGTTGATCACCGGGTAGAAGGCGACCGCCGCGCGGAAGCGGTCGGTGTTGCCGATCATCCAGGCGGTGAGCACGCCGCCGCCGCTGCCGCCGGTGATGTAGAGCTGGTCCTCGTCGATGAACCCCATGCCGATGACGTGATCCACTGCTGAGTCGAGGTCGTGGAAATCGTCTCCCGGATAGGCGTGGTGGATGAGATTGCCGAATTCCTCCCCGTAGCTGATGCTGCCCCGGGGGTTGGTGTACAGCACCACGTAGCCGGCGGCTGCCATGAGTTGTTTTTCCATGTCGAAGACATCGCCATAGTCCGCGAACGGTCCGCCATGCATTTCCAGGATCAAGGGATACTTCCTGGAGGCATCGAAACCGGGGGGCTTGATGATCCAGCCGTGCACGGGGCGGCCATCCTTCGACGAGCGCCAGCGCAGTTCTTCCACTTCGCCGAGGTCCCGCAGTGCGAAGAGGTCGTCGTTCAGGCCGGTCAGCAGGCGTCCGGCCTGGCCGGGGTCGGCAACGGCGACATCGCCCGGCCTGGACGGGCCCGGCACCGCGTAGGCGAGGCGACCGCCGTCACTGACCGAAAACAGGGTGTTGTGGTTGATATAGCCCGCAAAGCCGCTGCCCATGTCTTCGGCGGCAACGCGGCGGCTGCCGTCCAGGGAGAAATGCACCAGCCGCGCATTGCCCTCGTCGTGCACGACAGCGTAGATGCCGCGATTGTCCGGAGCCCAGATCGGCCCACCTCCGCCCCGGCGTGCGGAATCCTGCACATGACGGTCGTGGGTTTCGGTCAGGTTCCTGACGTTGGCGCCGTCACGGTCCGCCACGTACAGGTCGTTCTGCTGATGCCCCTGGCGCCGGTCGTCGAAACCCACGTAGGCGATGTGCCTGCCGTCCGGCGACACCGTCACGGCGACATCGGGCCCTTCCCGTTCGATGAGCCGCACGGCCGAACCGTCGGCCAGCGACACTTCGTAGATGTCCGGGTCACTCACGCCAAACATCTCGGCGCCTTCGGTGAGGTCCGCCGAGACGACGAGCGACTCGCCTTCCGGCGCCCAATCGAAGTTGCCGACGCCGAACTGGCGCTTGCCCTCTGTCACCTGACGCGGCGTACCGCCGTCGGCAGCGACGACGAAGATGTGCATGTAGCCGGGCGGCACCTCGCCCACATGATCGAACCGGAAGGCCAGCTTGTCGGTGTATTTCGGCGGCGGCGCCCACTCGGCGCCGTCGGGCGCCGGCGGCATCTCGCCGATCACCAGCGGCGCTTCCGGCACCAGGCGCGTGAAGGCGATGCGCTTGCCGTCCGGCGACCAGGCGATATTGCCGGGCGGCAGGGCACCGCTGGTGATGGCCGCGGAATCGCCCGTATCCATCCAGCGCACGTGAATCTGCATGCTGCCGCTCTCGTCGGAAAGATAGGCCAGGCGGCTGCCGTCCGGCGACCAGCGCGGAAAATCGGCAAGGTGCCTGCCCGCGCTCAACGGCCGGTGTCCGGTTCCGTCCGCATCGACGATCCAGAGGTTGCGGTAGCGACGGTCGGTCATCACGTCGTTGAAATGGCGCACATACACCACCTGCTCCCCGTTCGGCGAGATCTGCGCTTCGGTGGCGTATTCCAGTTCGAAGACATCCATCGGCGCGAGCGGTTGCGCCGCCTGGACGCTGCCGGTGAGAACGAGAAGAACCAGAGATAGTCGGATCATGCGAATGTTTCCATGTTTGTCTGTGCCCGCCCTTCAGTGCGAACTCATGGTCCGGGCCACGTGCTGCTCCAGCACCGGCAGGGGCATGGCGCCGCTGCCCAGCACGGCGGCATGGAAGGTGCGGATGTCGAAGGCGTCGCCCAGCTTCGCCTCCTGGTCGGCGCGGATCTCCCGGATTTTCTCCAACCCGAGCTTGTAAGCCAGCGCCTGAGCCGGCATGTCGGTGGAATAACGCAGGGTTTCCGTGGCCGTCTCCTCCTCGCTGGCGAAGGTGTTCGCGAGCATGTACGTCATGGCCTTCTGCCGCGACCAGCCCAGGTGGTTCATGCCCGTATCCACCACCAGACGGTTGGCTATGAAGGCATCGAATAGCAACCACCCGTAGCGTTCGTAGGGATCGTTCAGAATGCCCATCTCCAGAGCGAGACTGGCGGCGTAGTTGGCCCAGCCCTCGGTAAAGGCGGCGTAGAAGAGGCTGGAGAGGTTGCGCAGTTCGGTGCTCGCCTCGGTCTCCCGCTGCAAGGCAATGTGGAAGTGGTGGCCGGGGATCAGTTCGTGGAAGATGAGCGGCCCGGTCCAGACCATCGGCCGGCTCTCGAGCTTGGAACCGTTGTAGCGGTAGTTGCCCCGCGGGCTTGCCGCGTTCGGCGGCTGGTAGAAACCGAAGGTCATGCCCGGTTCCGCCGCCGGGTCGAGACGCTTGACGCCGTAGGGCGCCTTCGGCAGCACCGAGAAATAGTCCGGGATCCGGGGCTCGATTTCATGGATATAGGCCATGTAGCGCTCTTCCACCTGTTCGGGCGTCTCCGCATAGAAACGGGAATCCTGGCGCATGAGATCGTGAAACTCCTCCGCCGTGCCCTCGAATTCCAACTCGTCGCGGATCGCCTGCATCTGCTGCTGAATGTCAGCCATGTAGGCGAGGCCGCGCTCGTGGATGACCTCCGGGTCGAGGTCCATGGTGGTCTCGCGGCGGATGGCAAAGCGGTACGCCGCCTCGCCCCCCGGGTACTGGCCGAGCCCCACCGCTTCCGGTGCACGCTCGAGATAGTCGTCGCCCAGATAGTCGAGCAGCGCTTCGATGGCCGGCAGCACCGCGTCGGCAACGGCCGATGCAATGCCCGCGTGCAGGGCCGCCTGTTGTTCTTCGGTGAGGGCGGCGAGTCGTTCCGAAGCAACCGCAGTCAGGTTGCCGATGCCCGCGCGCAACGCTTCGTACACTTTTCTGGCCCCGGGAATCGCGGATTTCGGCAACAGGATGCCCCGCTCTTCCTGGCCCCGGAGCCGTTCGAGGTCATCGTTCACGTATCGAGCGACATCCCGCACCAGGCCCAGGTAGCCTTCGCCGTCCGCTTCCGACTCGATCCGGTAGGTCGCGAGCGCCGACGGCAGCACGGAACTGAAAACCGAACCCGCCGCGTACGGCGTGACGTTGAATTTGTGCCAGAAGTGCTGCGGAGTTTCGATGGCGTTCTCCAGTACGCTCAGCAGGATCGCGTAGGTGATGCCGTCGTCGTGACTGAGCTGCGAGGCGTCCACCGCCTCGAGTTCCGCCAGCAGGGCGCGCGCCTTCTCCGCCTGCGCCTCGACGTGGGCAAAGCTGTTGTCGCCGAGCGACTCGACGCGCCTTCCCTCGAGCAGCTGCAGATAGGGCGAGGCGTCCTCCATGTCGGCCATGACCCCGTCGGCGATCGAAAGCACGATCGCCGATGCGTCCTGGCCCGTCGCCCCTGCCTCGGCAGCCCCCTCCTCTACGGACTGCGGCCCGGTGTCCTGCCGATCGCCTGGCTCGGCGCAGCCCGCCAGCCCGCATATTGCGCCAAGGGCCACGACGATCGCAGCGGATTTTGCCCTTCTGCGCGTGCTCGCCACCGGAAGCATGCCCCCGCCCATGGCCGAGGAAGCCTGTGCGCGCAGCGTGCGGGCGAGGAAAAGCGCGCCAAACATCGCAAGCGCAAGAAGCCCTTGGCGTCGCAGCAATTCAGTCATCGTAATCTCCAGTCGGTATCGGTGAGCTCCGTTCGTCAGACCGCGCGGCCCGGATTCGGAGACGCCCGCAGGCGCTTTCGACCCGGTTGCAAGCGTCCGAACGGCTGGACGCAATGTCCGGTTCCGAACCCCAATCGAAAGGCCGCGATCAGAAGTTCAGCCGCAGATTCAACCCCACCGTTCGGGGACGCAGACGCGTGGCCAGATCTTCGAACCCCGGCAGGATTCCGCCGCCGGTGACCTTGCCATCCTCGTCGAACAGGTTGTCGACGAACAGGTAGGCGCCCCAGTTGCCCTCCTCGACGCCGACCCGCGCGGAGCCCTGGGTGATCTTGTCGCCCTCGGTGGTGACCGAGCCGAAGTTCAGGCTGCGTTCCGTGGTGTGATCGACTCGCAGGTAGACGGTACCCTGCAAGCCGCTCGCTCCCAGGTTGCTGCGATAAGACGCCGACGCGGAAAACGTCAGTTCGGGAAACAACTGCACCCGCTGCCCGTCGGCAACCACGATGCCGCCGACATCGGTGACCGTTTCGCCGTACTTGGAGTCGCTGTAGCTGCCGTTCAACGTCAACTCCAGTCCTTCGACGGGCACGGCGGTCATGCCGAAATCGATGCCCTTGGCCTTCACCTTGCCGGCATTGGTGATGGCGCCGAGCGCGGCAGGGATGACGCTGATCACCGTTTGCAGGTTGTCCCAGTCGATGAGGTAACCGGCCGTCTCGATGACCAGTCGCCCGTCCGCCAGCCGGGCCTTGGCGCCGATCTCGTAGCTCCAGGCCTTCTCGGGCTCGGCGCCGTTGCCGATGTCGAGGCCCACCTGTTCGGCGATGAAGAGCGAAATGCCCGGCTGCAGGAAGCCGCTGCGAAATCCCTTGGCGACGTTGGCGTAGATCAGCCAGTCGTCGTTCGGGCGCCAGCCGAGGTTGAATTTCGGGTTGGTGGTGGAGTACGTCTCCTTGAACTCGACAGTCTCGATGACTGGCGTGAACGTCACCGGGTCGAAGCCGGCCAGCACCGTGTCGCTGCGGTCGCGGGTATCGTCGAAATAACGCAACCCCACCGTCGCATCCAGGGTTTCGGTGATCGACAAGGTGACTTCGCTGAACACCGCCCAGGATTCGCCGGTCGTTTCCTGGGTGGACGGCGGAAACGGCGGCACCTCGAAGGCGAACGCCGTGCTGAGATCCCGGTAGTAGATGCCCGCGGTGACGTGCCAGGGGCCCAGGTCGTTGGTGCTGACCCGCAACTCCTGGGCGATGGTGTCGGCCGTGCGGATGACGTCGAACGCCCCTGTCCCCACCTGTTCGAAATCGAACCACGATGTCGAACTGACGATGTCGAACCATCGGGTGCCGATGGTGAGAATGGCGCTCGCCAGTTCGTATTCCTGGTCGCTCACGTTCAGTACGCCCGGCGCAATGGCATTGCGGTAGTTGCCATCGTCGTCGCCATCGTTCGAGGCGCCGATGGCGTTGTCGTAGCTGGCGACCCCCAGAACGAGGTCGACATTCTCGGCCGGCGCGAAACGGAGCTTGGCGCGCAGCGTGTCGACCTCCCGATCGTTGACTTTCTCCTGACCGGAAATCGGCTCGCCGAGCCAGCCGTCGTAGTCTTCCGTGGTGGCCACGAAGCGCATGGCCAGACGGTCGTCGAGCAGCGGCACGTTCACGGCCGCCTTGACCCCGGTGTTGTCCCCACCACCCCGGCTGGCGGAGCCGAACAGGTCCACCTTGCCCTGAAACTCGTTGAAGACCGGGTCGTTGGTGATGATGCGAACCGTGCCGCCCAGCGAACTGGCGCCGTACAGCGTGCCCTGGGGGCCGCGCAGCACCTCGATGCGGTCGAGGTCGAAGGTGCGCACGTCGGGCACCTGGGAGAGGCCGAGAAAGCCGAACGGCACCTCGTCGAGGTAGTAGCCCACCGCTCCGTCGCCATAGAAGGACGACATGCCGCGAATATAGATCTGGGTGTCGCCGGTGCCGGTGTCGACGATGGTCGTGCCCGGGGCGCCAAGCAGGAAGTCGGCAAGCTGGTTCGCGCCGATGTCCTCGAGAAACTCTCCATCGAAGGCGCTCACCGCGATCGGCGCCTGCAACAGCGACTGTTCGCGCCGCAGCGCCGTGACGATGACTTCCTCGAGGCTGGTGACGGGTTGGCTTTCGGCGGTGGCAGCGCTCTCCTCCGCGAGAGCGGCACCCATGTACGCAGTGAGCGGCAATGCCGCAATAGTCGACACCACAACGATCTTTCGTAAGCACATATGAATTCCCTCTTGACCCGGATCGGCTACGCGAATACACATGCAACCATAGACGAGCACACTGCGGAAGACCCTCAATGCCCACCGTTGCGGTCCGGGCGCCGGTTACGCGTCCCTTGAGAGTGCCGACCTGTCCGGGAGCCTCGATTCGATGCGAGCAATTGCGCCCATAGCAAGCACCGCCGTGGTACGCGCAACCTGTATGGTGCAGGCCGGCACTGCCCGCTACCAATCGCCTTCGAGGAGAAACACATGACCGCACTCATTTGTCATTTGCGACGAAGCATCGCCCTGACCCTGGCCCTCTGCAGCCTGTCTGCGTTTGCCGAAGAGCAGGAGGAGACCACCGCACCCATGGAACTTCCCGATGAGTTGGCGGCCGTGTTCAGCCCGGACAGCAGGATGCCGAGCCGGGGCACGGTGGATTCCGTGCGCCTGGTGCGTGCCGACGGGTGGGCGTGGGACCACGAGGTGCGGGTCTACCTGCCACCGAGCTATCACCTGACCGACAGGCAGTATCCGGCGCTCTGGATTACCGACAACAACCTCGAGTCGATTCAGGGGGCATTGGTCGGCGATGCGCTCGGCTTTACCCCTGAACTGATCGTGGTGGCGGTGGGCGCGCCGGCCGACACCAATCCCGCCGAGTTTCAGCGCCGCCGCAGTTACGACTTCATCCCGGAGAAATCGCTGATGGGGCCGTTGTTTGCAGCGATGCCGGCAGAATTGATCGGTGGCGCACCCGGGTTCCTCGATTTTCTGGTCGACCAACTGCGCCCGATGCTCGCCGAGGAATACCGCATGGACCTCGACGACCAGGGCTACGCGGGCCACTCGGGCGGCGGCCAGTTCGGCTTGTACGTGCTGCTGAACAAGCCCGAGAGCTTCGACAAGTACATCATCAGCAGCCCTGCCGCCTACCAGACCTGGCTCGACATGGAAGAACGCTGGCACGAGAACAACAACGACCTGAAAGCCAAGGTGTTTCTCAGTGCCGGCGAAGGTGAGGCGGCACATCCCCTCTGGTCGGGCTCGCAAATCGTTTCTACCGTGGCGACCATGGCCGAACGGCTCACCGTTCGCGGCTATCCCTCGCTGGAATTGACGGTCAGGATCTTCCCCGGGGAGGACCACCTGACCGTCATGCCGATCGCCTACACCCGGGGCATTCGCGTTCTCTGGGACCGGTGATGCCGGCATCCGTCCGCCGCCGACCCGACGGGCTCAAACGACCTGACGACCGCTCCTGTAGCGCAGATTCGAGTCCATCGAACAATCCGCGAGGAACTGGAACATCGCCGTTCCATCGCGGCTGTCGTAGAAACCGATCATGGTGCGGTTGAACGCTTCCTTGCGGCGCGCGGGAATGGTGATGGCATCGTAGCCCGCCTGCAGGAGTTGCCCGTTCATCATGAGCCGGGCAGTGCGTTTGTTGCCGTCGAAGAAAAACTGGTTCAGTGCGCCGAACAGGAAGGTGGCAATACTGCGCTCGTGCACGTCGGCAATCGAGCACAGGGCGCGCAACCCGCGGCGAAAAACCGCGTCCAGCCCGGCGTGGTCGGGTGGCTGATAATCCGTCCCGGCAACGCTGACGCGGTCGTCGCGGAATACGCCCCAACGCAGCGCCTCTTCCCGCGCAACGAGGGCGTGCAGACGCATGAAATTGGCCGCATCGAGGGTAAATTCACCCGCCTCCACCTGACGCAGCAGTTCTCGCCAACTGGCGGCCTGGTTCAGCACCTGGTTGGCATCGCTCAGCCGGTGCCCCCCGACCGTGACCCCCTCCATCAGCGTTTTCACCTCCGCAAAGGTGAATGGGTTGTTCTCCAGGTAGACCGTGTCGTAGACGACTTCCTCGAGAATCTTGCGCACCCGGAAACAGGCGCGCCGCACGTCCGGCACTGTCGAAGTGGTGAAGTGGCAAGGGCTGTAGGCAAACCCCAGGGACGACTCCGCCGACGAAATCATGATGGGATTTCAACCAACCGGGAGCGAGCGATTCTAGCATGCCCGCTATCGGGGCGACGCCCGCATCGTCGATGGGATACGTCGGAGCCGAGGGTCGCCTCCTCGACGCGTTTACGGGTTCTGCTCCTTTGCGACGAGACCCACCGGGCTCATGGCTGGTCGGCGTATGATCCTGCCGTCCTTCATGACGAAGTCCACCCGTTCCGTGGCGGCGATATCTTCGAGGGGATTGCCGGGCATGGCGACGATGTCGGCGAGCTTGCCCGGGGCAATGCTGCCGATGTGCCGCTCCTGGCCCAGCATTTCCGCGGCGACGATGGTGCCGGCGCGCAACGCCGCCCAGGGGTCGCCGATGGCTTCGGCAAGCAGGCGAAACTCCTCCACGGCACCGTCGATCAGGTCCGGGCCGAAGACGGTATCGCTGCCCAGTACGATTTTCACGCCAAGGTCATGGGCGAGCCGGGTATTCGCCTGCATCAGCGACAGCATCGGCGCCATGGACGCACGCATCGCCTCGTCCAGCAGGAAACCGTCGCTCAGTGCAAACCCGGGCGGCTGCCGGGCGATGAAATCGATGATCCAGAGCGTCGGCACATAGTGGATGCCCTGCTGTGCCATTTGCGCGAGGACTTCTTCATCCGTGATGAAGGCGTGCTCGATGGAATCCACACCGGCGGCAATGGCGAGCTTTGCGGCCTTGTGCTCCGGGTCCATGGTCACGTGCTGGCTCACCTTCTTCCCGTGCCGGCGGGCTTCCTCGACCACCGCGCGCATGTCTTCGTCGGTCATGCTCGTGCCGTAAGCATCGATCAGCTTGATCCAGTCGGCGCCATAGGTGATTTCCTGAGCGACGATGCGGCGCATCTCCACCGGACCGGTTCCCATGCGCACGAAGCTGGGATCGTCCACCGGGCCCTCAGGATGGATCGCGCGCCTGCCGAGGAAGGTCGCCGAGCCTTCGCCTTGCACACCGTGGGGTGCGACGAAGATTCTTGGCCCCTCGTGTTCGCCCCGGTCGATGGCGTCGCGCAGGTCCACCGTTTCGAAATAGCGGTCGAAGCCGAGGGTGCGAAGGGTGGTGAAGCCGCGGTGCAACATCGCCTGGGCGCCCGCCAGTGAACGTAGCGCGCGCCAGGATGCGGAACGTCGGTAGGTGTTGGCGTTGGCAGTCACGCCGCCGTCGTGGGCCAGGTGCACGTGGGTGTCCATGAAGCCGGGGGCGCAACTGCGATCGCTCAGGCTCACCGTTGTGGCGCCTTCCGGAGCGGCAAGGCCCTCGCCCACGGCATCGATGCGGTTGCCGCGCACGAGTATGCCCGCGTTTTCCAGCACCACGCGGTTTTCGACATCGATCACGCGGGCGCACTGGAGCAGATGAACCGCCTCGGCCGCGGCCGCAAACCCGGGCATGGCGAGCGTCGTTCCCAGCAGCAGTGCCTTCAGGCTAGTTTTCATTTTTCATCCGATAGGCTGGCGGTTTCTGTCCGTGCAGGTGTTCGACGAAATAGTTCCACATGCGCCGCAGGAAATGCCGACCCTCGAGGCCGTGGGCACGGTTCGGTGCGTAAACCATGTCGAAATCCTTGTCGAGTTCGATGAGCCGGTGCACCAGTTGCAATGTCGTGGCCGGCAGCACGTTCTCGTCGAGTTCGCCCATCATGATCAGCAACTTGCCCTTCAGGTTCTCAGCCTGGATCAGGCTGTCGTTGTTGCGGTAATTCAACGGCGTTTCCGCCGGGTCGTCATAGTAGCGGGTTTCGTTTGCGTACAACACGCGGCCGTGGAACGCCTCCCAGTGGTAGTCCGGGTACATGTTGTGCAGCGAGCCCACGCCGACATTGGAAATGCCGACCTTGAAGAATTCCGGAAACTCCCACATCGCGCGAAAGACCGTGAAACCGCCGTAGGAGGCGCCGTGGATGCCGACCCGGTCGATGTCCATCCACGGGCGTTCGCGGGCAAGCTGGCGGATCGCGGCGACGTGGTCGTCCAGGCCGATGAGATTCAGGTTTTTCCAGGAATGGTGCGAGAACTCGCGGGAGCGGTAGGCCGTACCTCGGGCATCCACCGACACCACCACGAAACCCAGTTCGGTGAGCGACATCTGCGGCGTCTTGCCGGGCACGGGTTTCAATGCCTGGCTGAAATTGCGCGGCACTACCGCGGTGAGCGGGCTCGCGTACTGGGAGTCGATGACGGGGTAGCTGGATTCCGGGTCGAAGTCCGCCGGCTTGTAGAGCACCCCGTAAAGGTCGGTGCTGCCGTCGGCGGCCTTGACCACCACCTCTTCCAGGTCGCGCCAGCCGGCCTCGTAGAGTGCGGTAGCGTCGGCGGCCTCGAATTCTGCCACCAGGCCCGCATCGGCGGTTCTGCGAATGACGCTGCGGGTCGGAACCGTGGGTCGGGAATGGCTGTACGCCACATAGGCGCCGCTCGGCGAGACTGGCGGCCGCGCGGAGGCGCCGTCGAAGGCAAGGATGTCGTTGTACGGGGAGGCAATCAGGTGATCGCCGTGCTCCGGGGTGAGCAGCAGCAATCCCTTGCCGTCGAAACCGACCCGGTAGAGGTAACGGTAATAGGGATTGCCGGGCTCCCGGCCACTGGCGGTGAAGTAGATCAGGCGACGTTCCTCGTCCACCTCGACGACGTCCCTGACCAGCCAGTCGCCGCCGGTGATCCGGTTTTTCAGTGCGCCCGTGGCGCCGTCGTAGAGGTAGAGGTGCCCCCAGCCGTCGCGCATGGAGAACCAGATGACCTCGGCTCCGTCGCCCACCACTTCGACGTTGGGCGGATTGTAGGAGGTGGAATTGGTGTCGAAGCGAGGCGTCGCCCGTTCCTCGATCACAACCCGGGGCTTGCCGGTGGCCAGGTCGATCTCGTAGAGCCAGGCACCGCTCAGGTTGTCCGCCCAGGCCAGTGCCCGCAGCAGGGTGCCGTCGTCGCTCCACCAGACCTTGCGCAGCGCTGTCATGTCCTGGTGCAGATGAAACAGCTTGTCGTAGGGCAGGTCGAGGAACACCTGTTTGCGCGATGCAACATCGATGACCGACCAGGTGAGAAGCGCCGGTCGCTCGCCCACCAGGGGAATGCGCGGCAGGTAGTATTTCGGGCGGTGCGTGCCGTCGTCGGGGGCCGTCTCGACGAAGGGATAGACGGCGACGTGGCGGTCATCGAGGCGCGTGGCGAGCACCCTGGTCGAGTCGGGCGACCATTTCGTCTCCATTGGCGGCTGCCTTTCTCCCAAACGGATGCGCGGGATGTGGGAAGCCTTCCAGTTGCCGTAGTAGAGCCCGTAACCGTTGTTCGGTTCGCCGTCGTTCGTGAGCGGTTCCCGTTCGCCAGTTTCCAGGTCGAGCACGTGCAGGTTCGCGCCTTCCGTGTACACGGCCAGTCGCTCGTCGGGGGAGACCAGCAGGCCGGCTTCCAGCACCCGCTCCTTCCCGGGCGCGCAACTGACGGGTTGGGTGAGCGTGCAGCGCACCGGGCGTTTGTCGACGGTGAACTCGATGGCCCGGCGCCCGTCCTCGAAGCTGAAATCGGTGAATGGCAGCTTGTCCGCATCGACCTCGGCGCCCGATTCGGTTGCGATGCCGGATTTGCCGGGGCCGGCTTCGGTATCATCTTCGGCGTTTTCAGCTATTGCGCCGGCGGCCAGGCCCGAGGCCATTAGCGCCCCGGCGACGGCGGCGTGATCGAAAGCCGGGCGTTTCGCCCCCGTGGCCGCATCCACTTCGGTGAACGCGTGCCCGTGCTCCGTCTCCCGCAGGTACCAGAACCGGTCTTCGTCGCCGATCCACCGAATCTCGGGAAGCAGGTTGCGGACGCGTGGATTCGAGGTGGCGTTGTAGGGCAGAACCCATTGTTCCGCCCGTGCATAGTCGTCGGCGGTAATCTCGGCCAGGGCGCCCGACGCCATGCCGAGTGCCGCGATTCCGGCACCGAGCCCGGCTGCGAGTTTTGCCATCCTGCGCTCCTTCCTTCCAAATGAAACAAGCCAAATGAAACAAGCTTGTTAATGGACGCAGGCAGCCGCCACTGCCTCAATGTTTCCCGGCGCACCTGTCCCACCGAGCCGCTCGTCCAGAAGACGCGATGCCGCTCTGCGCGCCTCCAGCCAGCCTACTTTTGCGCCCTGATCTCTGAAGGGCTGCGGCCGAAGCGCCGACGAAAAGCGATGGTGAAGTTGCTTGGGTGCTCGTAGCCACACTCTACTGCTATCTCGTGTACCGGAAGTGGGCTCTCTTTCAGCAACTGATAGCCTTTGCGCATGCGCAGCTCGAGTGCGTAACCGGCAACCGTGTCCCCGTATACCGCCTTGAAGCCTTCCGTCAGCTTTCTGCGGTTCAGACCGACCATGGAGCTCAGTTTGACGATCGATGGCGAGTCACCGTCACGCTCTTCGAGAATTGCCCGCGCTCGGGACAGTTTTCTGACCTCCGAGAAAGGCACTTCGCCGCTCGTATACTGGGTTTCGACCGGCTTTATGTCGCCGAGCAGACAAAACAGCTCACCCACCTTCAGCCTGAGAAACGCGGTGCGGGAAGACCCTGACTTCGGCAGATGCTGCAAGGAGGCGGAAAAGTGCTTGAACGCTTCGTTGTCGGGCAAGGCAAACACGCGCTCGTTCGGGTCTTGGGCTGACCGTATCTCCTGAAACAGGGGCGACGGCGCATTGCCCAATCGGTGCCAGACCTCCCGCTCGCCCTCCTCCGATATCACGAACATGGTGAGCCGCATGTGCTCGCCCGCCTCGAGTTCATATCCTGACCGACCTTTTTCGGGCCGGAAGGAAAGCACGCCCGGGTTTACCTTGCTATCGATGATGTGGTCACCAAACTGGTAGACGATTCGGCCTTGCTGGAACAGGCGAACCATGACTTCCTGTTCCTCAGCGACGGCCTTTCCGGCAATCTGGTGGATGGAATCGATGTCCTTGGCAACGAAGGTAACGATGCTGACGCTGAGGCCGGGAAAAACGCGATAGATTTCCAGTTCGCCATCCATCAGGTCCGGATTCAGCATCAAGTGCAACGCCGTGCCATCGGCCGTCAGCATATCCGGCATTTCCAGCACACCCGCTTCCCCGAATGGAGAAGCGGAAAGCTCGCTTTGCAGCGCGTTCAATAGTGAATCGATGTCACTGAATCTCTCCACGTCGCCTGCAATTGCGGGTCGGATATCCGGCTTGTCGCTTGAACCGCTCATCAACGCTCGCCCGTCCAATAAGCTGGAATGCTCTTTAACTCATTGGTGAATTGCAGTGCAAGCAGGCCGTGCAACCCGCATCCAGCAGGAGCGAGGATACAGGGAACAGGACCCTGGACCCTCAGGTAGCGCTATTTGTGATACGACCGTTCGATGCCGAACTCACGTGGCGTGGGTATGGTTTTTTGTCAGCTCCGCAGCCTGTCGAGTCCGCTGCGAAACCCGCGATCAGAACTGGAAATTCAACTCGACACCAAAGGTACGCGGCCGGAAGCGATAGGGCGGAACCCCGAACGCGTCCAGCACCGCCAGGGAAGAGACCTCTCCGTCCTCATCCGTCAGGTTTTCGCCGGTCAGGAACAGCGACCAATTCGCAGCCTCAACGCCAACGCGGCCAGCGACGACGGTGGTTGCGTCGGTCATGTAGCTGAATGCGGGCGGAAAGTAGTCCGTGCGTTCGTCCGTGTAGGTGGCGCCAAGGAAAGCGATGCCCGTCAAATTGCCGACAGGCCAGGTGTAGCCGGCACTGGCATTCCAGGTGAGGTCAGGGACATTGGAAATCGGGTCGCCATCCTCGACGCCACTACCCGCAATGGCGCCATCGTACTCGTTGTCGTTGTAATTGCCCGACACACTCAAGGTCAGACCTCCGACGCTGTAACGCACAGCAAGCTCAAAGCCGAGGACTGTGGCCGATTCTCCGTTGAGCGCGCCACCAGTCGCATTGCCGCCAGGCCCGACAAACACCGAAAAGGTCTGGATATCTTCCCAGTCGAGATAGTAGATCACGGACTCCAGATTCAAGCTGCCGTCGAGCAAGGCCCACTTGCCACCGATTTCATAACTGGTTACCAGATCCGGATCGAGGCTGAGGGGAAGATTGATGCCGATCGCTGCACCGTCCAGAATAGCGCTGGGGCCATTCAGACCTCCCGAGCGGAAACCCTCGGCGATATTGAGGTAGTACAGGGAGTCTTCCGTGGGCGTCCATGCCAGATTGATGCGCCCGGTGAGCTTGTCCCAGCTGTCGCCGCGAGGATTGGCAATACCGAATAACGCGAAAACCGGTTCCCGGTTGGGGTCGACGACAGATACCTCACGCTCGTCTTCAAAGTAGCGCAAGCCCAGCGTGAACTCCAGATTTTCATTGATCCGGTATATCGACTCGCCGAAGACAGCCCAGGACTCGGAGGCGTAACTGGAAGAAGTCGCGTCCAGCAACAGGGGTTCGGGCAAGAACACCGAGTAGCCGAAGGTTTCGGAGTCTTCCTGGTTTTCCATATCGAGATAGATTGCACCCACCGTCCAGTTCCAGAGCCCTTCGTTATCCGAGGCGAATTTGAACTCCTGGGCAAAAGTCTGCTGTGTGCTGAAGTCCGAGTCGCTCTGGAAGCCCACAATGGGAAGCCCCTCCTGGACGGGATTGTCGAAATACGACGTGGAACTGGTGAAACTGAACGAATCGCCGCTGTAACTGACGGTCAGGCCAAACAGCTCGTTTTGGCTGTCTGCGAACACGGAACGCGCAGGCGCCGGAATCGCACCGTTGGTGAGCAGGTCGAGGTAAGCCGGCGTGAACTCATAGTCGTCGTTACCGAAGGAACTGAAGGTTTCATGCTCCCAGTACCAATAGGAAGCCAGCACTGACCACTGCTCATTGGGGGTCCACAGAAGCTTGGCCCGATAAGATGTTTGTTCGAGTTCGTTGTAGTTTTCCTCGTCGATCAGGGGCATATCGAGGTACCCATCCTCATCGCGGTAACTGGCAACCAGGCGCATGGCAAGCTTGTCGTCCACGAGAGGTATGTTGACGGCGCCCTGGATCCTGGCGAGGTCGCTATTGGCGCTATCCGTGTTACCGAAAGCACCCGTAACCTTGCCGGAGAACTCGTTCATGACAGGGTTCCGGGTCAGGATACGCACCGTGCCGCCCTGAGAGCCCGCACCAAACAGCGTTCCCTGCGGACCACGCAGAATCTCGACCCGATTCAAATCGTACGGGTTGAGATCCGGAGATTCATTGGTGGATATGCGGGTGTACGGCAAGTCATCGAGGTAATAGCCGACGACACCATCCCCGATGATCGCTGAAACACCTCGGATCTGAATGGCATCGCCATTGGCGAGCGTTCTGGATACTGAAACGCCCGGCGAGGTGGAAATCGCATCCATCACCGAGATGAATCCTCTGGCTTCGAGTTCGGTACCGGTCATCGCATCGATGGCCAGTGCAGTATCCATAATGGCCGTACCCTCTGCCCGACGCAGAGCGGTCACGACAATTTCCTCCACAGTCGTCTCGCTCTGCGTACTGCCGGGGGCTGCAACTTCCGCCGAGACGCCTGCACCGACGAACAGTGCGGTCAGCACTGCCAACTTGCTGGCCATCTTCATGAATCCGATCATTCGAGTTTTCCCGTTTGCCACTTCTTCGCTACTACTCAATATCGCAGACTCGCAGACTTGGGGTGCAGGCACACTATGGTGGTGCGCGCGAACTTATGCATTCGACACTTTTTCTTATGCGGAATCTCGCGGCCGGTCAAGAGTATCCGCCTGGCGAGCTTGCAATGTGACCGATGAACCGCCCGCAGCCCTCACAACGGAACAGACAGAGCACCTGGCACTCAATTGCTTGAACAGCAGACTCCAGTGAACGACAATCACATGCATCTCCTACATCCATGGGGCCTAGGCAAATGGCGAACCAGCTCGTGCAGGCGCGGGTCGACAAGGAAATCAAGGACGAAGCTGCTGTCGTCCTCGAGACCATGGGCCTCACCGTCTCCGACGCGGTGCGCCTGTTGCTCACGCGCGTCGCCCGCGAACGGAAACTGCCGTTTGCCCCGCTAGTCCCGAACGCCGAGACGATCGCCGCGATGAAGGAAGCGAGAGCTGGAAATCTGCCGAAGTTCGACGATGTCCAGAGCCTTCTCAACGACCTGCATGCGGACGATTGAACGGACGCGTCGATTCAAGCGCGACTACAAGCGGGAGCGCCGCGGCCGACATGGTGCAGACCTCGATGAACGTCTGGCCGCCATCGTTCAAGCCCTCGTCACGGACAGTGCGCTTGAACCGCGTCATCATGATCATGCGCTCAGCGGTCCGTGGGCCAGTTTCCGCGACTGTCACGTCAAACCGGACTTGGTGCTCATCTACCAAAAGCCGAACCCGCATATCCTCCGCCTGGTCCCCATCGGATCGCACACCGAACTGGGGCTTTGACCGCCAAAGTAACAACCACAAAGCGTCGGTTCATGCTGCGGCTTGGAGCGCGCACCCGATAGCCTCTTCAAGTTCTTTTGTCTAACGCTTACAGTCGTTCGCCAAGTCATCGATCGATTCGTCGTGCTTTCAGGAACGGATGAATGACCTGGAATTATCTAGACGAACAGATGCGCCGCTATAGGTCGCAGCTATCCTCTCTTGCCCGGATCGATGAGTGGACTACGAGGAAGCTTGCGACAACGATCGCTTCAGAGGTCAGATTCCTAGCCCCCGAGGCAAAAAACCGAATCAAGGCGGTGTCGCCAGTGAAATTGCAGGACAGGCTGGACGAGCTGACGGCGTTTCAAGCCTTCATGGACAATATGAGCACATACAGGAATCAAAAGGTTGGCGCTTTACCGGAACTCGTGCGGGCACAAGTAATCGTACAAAACTACATAACGTTCGTTTACTTGCCAGAAGCGTGTTTTTCGGTTCTCAGAAAGGAGATGCCGAAGGATTCGACGACACGGAAGTGTGCAAAATATTTGACGGACAATCCGGTGCGTTCGTTCAGGAACGCCATGGCTCATGCTAACTGGTCTTACAATGAGGACTTCTCCGGTCTCGTCTATTGGGCCCGCAAAGGATCGGATCCAGGCGAGCCACTGGCTCGACACGAGGTCGACCAGAAAACTCTCGGTTTTTGGCAGTCGCTTTCCAGATGCACCGCATACGCCGCCATGTCAAATCTGTAGATTGGTCTGTGAATTACTGAGCGCATCCCAAATTGCCGCCTCTGGGACAAGCTCCAATTGCGCGACTGACTCGACAGCTTCGCGTGGCGTTTACGATGTGCGGTAGTGCTGCCGGATTGTCGGAGAGCACGTCGAACTTCAGGTCGTGATGGCCCCGTGCCTTGGCGGTCTCTAGCGCGTGATCCAATCACTGAACGCCGATGCGCTGGTCCCGAGCCTCCGGCGTCCCGGAAATGGCATGGACGTACCAATCGCTGCATTGCAACCCGGACAGGATCAAGAGCCGGCCCCTTAACCCATTCCGTGGAGGTCCTCCGCGCGCAGCCGATAGCGAATGGCGTTGCCCTCGTGCAATCCCCTCAATTCGTTGTCGATGTAAGCGATGACTTGCTCCCGGTCCTCTTCCGGAATGCCGGCCTCCGCCGCCATGACCGCGACGCTTTGCGGCCGGAAGCCTTTCCACTCGAGCACACTGCGCCTCACGGCCATGCGCACGAAATCGCGATACGTGAGTGCCGACATGTCTGGCGACTCCAGTTCGGTCCGCAGCACCCTGTAGTTGTCCGCCGAGGCCAGATAACCGTCGATGTAGGTTTCGCGCAAGAGCGAGACATTGTTGAGTTCGTAGATTCCGATCAGGCCGTCGATGTAGGCGCTGTCGTCAATGGCAGAAAAGGACATGGGCGCCAGATCTGCCTTCAGGAGGGGGATGTTGGCAGCAACTCGCGAAGTCCGTTTGTTGATGTCCTCAAAGGCTTGCAGATAGGGAATGTGGACGAGAATAAAGAACGACTGCTCAAAGGGATCAGTGATTGCCGCGGCCTTGTCGACGAGTACCCTGAACTCTTCCTCGATTGCATAGCGATCTTCAAGCGGCCGATAGTTCGACAAGGAGATTGCAACAGGCATGCGCCGCAGCCGCCCTGCCATGGCGGGGTCGACAAGCAGGCCGTCCGCCAGCAGGGCGTGAATGCCCAGGATGTCCATTCGGCTGATCGCGACCTCGGCGAGATTTTCGACGACGTACTGGATCGCCTCCTTATGATTGAGAACCATGACCGCTTCCTTGCGATCCTTGCTGGCAGCTTCCTCCCCGAAGCGGATCAGTCGTTCCGTCTCCAGAATGCTGTAAGTGTTTCCCTCCATGCGCGATGAAGCCCAGGACAGGTCGACCAGCAGCCGTTCCAGAATGCGCCTCGCGAAAGTTCCTGCCGCTAGTGGTGACGATACGGGCCGCCCGGCCTCCATCAGGCGCTGACGGTCGGCATTGCTCAGATAGAAGCTCTTGTTGGGGACGTAGCGATCGATAAACCCCTTCCTGTACAGTGCGAGCCGCCGCTGGTTGTACGGCGTATTCAGATGGGCACGAACCACCGCCGCACCAGCCAGGCTGTAGCCCGTGGCGCGCGCCTGGCCGGAAACCTCGAGCCGGCCATCGTCAACGAGCCGCTTCAGGTGGCGCCAGACTGTCGGTGGACTGACATTCGGGGCAACGTTGCGCCGCACGTCCTCCCGCCCGGCACCCGGATGTGCGGAGATGTAATCGAGAATGGACTGGTCAGTGAGCGGCATGAAACGATTTGGCAAGTGGCATGAAACAATTAAGTCGCTAATCTAAAAGTGATTCCGAGATTTTTCAAGGAATCGTTTCACGACAGTTGAAACGATTATAGGAGTTTTGAGCCAAACCGTTTCCCACTTCCTCCTCTATACTCCACATTTGCAACGGGGGGAGGCATAACGCATGGAGTTGGATTCGTTGGACAGCTCCTACCTGATTCTGGCCGCGCTGGTGGGGTACTTCTTTCTCATCGTCGGGCTTGGCCTTTTTTACTCGCGCCGAGCCCATTCCACAGAAGACTTCATCCTCGCCGGTCACAGCCTCTCGACTCCTCTGGTGACGGGCTCCGTGGTGGCGACCTGGCTCGGTGGCGCGGTGATCATCGGTGGCGCCACGGAGGCTTACGTCGGCGGCTTCCAGGCCATCGTCTGGGATCCCTGGTCACCCGTGCTGACGCTGCTTCTGTACGGGTTCTTCCTCGTCACCGTCTTCCGCAGGTCCCGTTTCACCACGGCCATCGACTTCTACAACGCTCGATACAACAAGGGCATCGGCATGGTGGCGATGACCGTAAGCGTGCTCGCCTACATTTCCTGGATCTCCGCCCAGTTCCTCTCACTGGGCGTGCTGATCAGCATGGCCTCCGGCCTGGGTCTGACCGAAGCCACCCTGCTCGGTGCCGGCGTCATCCTCACCATCTCGCTGACCGGCGGGCTGTGGGCGCTGTCCCGTTCGGACATGCTGGCATTCATCATCCTCACTGCGGTGCTGCTGGCGGTGCTGCCCTATGCCCTGGACGCCGTCGGCGGGCCGATCAGCTTTCTGGGAAACGCCGGAAACCGGGACGGCACCCCGCCCTTCAGCCTGTTCTACACCTCGGAGTTGAACAGCGCGGGAGAGCCCACCGGCTTTGCCGGCTTCCTGGGGGTGCTGGGAATCTTCTACATGCTCGCAGCCTGGTTCTCCGTCGCCATCGGCGATGTGGGCGGCTCGGTGCTCACCTCCCGTGCACTGGCCGCGAAGAGCGAGTCTGCCGCCGCCAAGGGGTTCGTGTTCGGAGGCTTCCTCTACCTGGTGCTGGGCATGATTCCGGTGATCGTCGGCATGTGCGTGTTCATCCTGGCGCCGGAGATTCCCGAGGCCGAACTGGACAACATCTTCCCCTGGTTCGTGCAGAACTATCTGCCCACCTGGATGATGGTGGCGTTCTTCGTCGCTGCCTGCTCAGCCATTATCAGTACCGCCGGGGACACGGTCCTCACCACCGGCGCCCTGCTGGGCTACACCACTCTGAAGGTGCTGAAACCGGAATCCACGGACGGTCAACGACTGCTGGCCACCCGCATCGCCATGATCGTGTTCGCTATCGGCGGATTGGTATTCGGGCTTTCCATGGGCAACCTCTACAACCTGCTGGTGTTCGCCGGCGCCATCGCCTTCCCGGTCGTCGCCCCCAGCGCCCTGTTCGGCGTGCTCTGGAAAAAGGCGAACGTGTATGGCTCGTGGGCGTCCATCGGCATTGGCGCAGGGAGCTGGGTTGCCGGGGTATTCATCTTCCTGCCCCATGTGGATGACGAAATCTGGGACGCCATCTACATCGCCTCGGTGCCCGCCTTCGTTCTGAGCGTGACGGCCATCGTCGTCGTCTCGCTGGCTACTCAGCGTGCCTGCCCCGCCAATCCGCTCAGAGACGTGGACGGGAACGACATCTCCGACACGCCGCGATTCAGTTGGAAAACTTTACGAGGCACGCAATGAGCAAGAGAACTGGACGCCCTCACGACGCAAGTTGGTGACGGATGCGGGTTGAATCCGGCGTGTTGCGTGCATCCGGAGATGGCCGGGTCGGTCAGAAGTCGATGTAAGTGCCGGTCACCCTCATGTCGGCGAGCGCCTCGGGCGCATTGGCCTGATGCTGCTTCATCCGGCGGTATGCGAAACCGTGCCCGTTGGCCATCAGGGCGTCGCGCAGGATGTTGTCACGGTCCACCTCCTTGGCGCGTGCGAGCAACCGCTCGAAGGTGTAGATGAAATTGTTGGTGTGCCGTGCCCGGACTTCCGTGCCGTAGAACAGGTCGAATTGCTTACCACTGTCGCTTTCCCCCAAATTGAGCTCGACCAATCGCCGCGAGAAGATTTCCGGATCCTGGGCGGAGGCTGTCGCGAAGAGCTTGCTGATCTCCTCGTCGCTGACGGCACCGTCGGCGGCTGCGCCCTGGCTGGAGACGAACAGCAGGCCGGCAATGGCGCCAAGCTGGTTGCCCACGGTGTCGGAAAGTCGCAGAAACGCCTCCTGGTGTGCGTGCCGTTCGCTGGCCACCATGCGTTCCGACTGGATGATGGCCTGGTCGGCACTGCGTTGGATTTCCAGCGATTGAGTGCGCAGGGCTTCCGTGTTCTGTTCGAGTTCCTTGCGTTGCAGGAAATAGCCGATCACCAGCCACAGAAACGCCAGGGGTGCGAAGGCGCCTTCGAGAAAGTTGCCGAGCGTGGCGGCGTCCAGCGAGCTGACCCGTCCCCAGCCGATGTGTGCCGAAACATAGGCAGCGCCAAGGGCCAGCCAAGCGAAGGTAAGCACGAGGCCCAGCCAGATGCGCCAGTCGAACCGCGCCCGCGTGGGCGGCGTGGTCATGGCCGGTCGGTTCTCGGATTCAGCCGCTGCAACGTCGGCGTTGTCTGCCTTGCGCTGGGACAGGTGCTGGGTCTGACTTGGCCCG
Organism: Candidatus Azophilus sp.; assembly: GCA_965221465.1. Classification (GTDB taxonomy): domain Bacteria; phylum Pseudomonadota; class Gammaproteobacteria; order Pseudomonadales; family Azotimanducaceae; genus Azophilus. The sequence continues at coordinate 753,118 of OZ244892.1, read as the reverse complement.
GGACAGGCGCAGGAATACGGCGGTATCCCGTCGAATCTCGCTCGAGCGCAATAGGATGTCGGGAAGCTTGTCCGTGAGCCGCCACGTGAATTCGGCGATGCCGAGCAGCGCCAGGAACAGACAAGAATTGCATTCAACAGCTCCGGGGATTCCTCTGCCGGCGCACAGATATACGCGCTGGAATGCAGTTAGTCCAGCATATGGGTGCGATAGCTGGTTGTTCAGCATGGCAGGGGCCGAACGCAGCTTGCGGTGACTCTCGAGCGTGTTCGCTCGACACCATCCAATTGATGCCGAGCGGGTCGGTGCACATGCCCAATGTGCTTGCGGACATTGGCCTTGTACGTCTGTCCGAGCGCCCCTGCTCGAGTGACCTCGTCTCGGATGGTGCCGATTCGGGGCCTGTTACTCCTCCGCGCCGAAAAACGCGCCGAAGAAGGCGCTCGCCTCCGGATTGCCACCGAGTTCCAGATAAGCCTGGCGGAACGCTTCCCGCGAAATTTCCGGATTGTCTTCCAGGAAACTTGAAACAGCGGCCGTGTCCGTGCCGTGGGCGCGCATGGCGCGGGCACCCTCGACAAAGGCCTCCGGGTCCCAGTCGTTCCTCGTGGCGGCGAAGTCGGGGTTGAGCATGGCGGCTTCGGCCGCCCGCTGAATCTGCTCGTCGGACACCGGGGTGGGAATGGCGATGGCGTAATTGAAGGCGGCGGTGAACAACAGGCCGCGAACAAAGGAAACCGTTCTCGCCCAGCCATCCCCCGTGCGGCGTTCTGCCGGCACCGGAACGACCGCGTCGTTGAGCAGCCAATTCTCGATGAATACGCGAACCATGGTGACGTCCGGAGCAATATCCGGCACCGCCCAGTTGTTGGTGGCATAGACGACGGCAGTGTCGAAGTTCGGCCAGGCGATCGCCCAGTTGTGCCAGCCGTACATGTGGGCGCCGCCGTGCTGGATGTTGTAGGCCGGCTCACCGACCTTGTCGAGCATCCAGGACAGACCCATCTGCATCCCGCGCAAGCCTTCGGCCTGGGGGGTAAGCGCCAGTTCGACGGTTTCTGGCTCGAGGATGCGCGCGCCCTGGTACTCGCCGCCGTTCAGAATCGCCAGGAAAAAGCGCACGAAGTCGCCGGGCGTGGAGACGAAACCGCCCGCCGGAAACTCGCCGAAATAGACCGCCGGCGTCGGTATCCACACCGAACCCATGGGCATGTAGCCGGTGGATTTGCGTTCCCAGATGTCGGGACGAATATGTGCCTGGTGCTGCACCGGCGGATACTGGGAATAGCGCATGCCCAGCGGTTCCATCAGGTACTTCTCGACAAAAGCGGAGTAGGAGAGCCCCTCCGGATTGTTCTCCTCGACGATCAGCCCGAGGGTGCCCATGCCGAGGTTGGAATACATGAACGCCTCGCCGGCCTTTGCGTACCAACGGGGCAAGGTGTCGCCACCCGACATGGGAACCCATTCGCGGCCGTACTCCGCCTCGATTTCCTTGCGCAGCGAGCGGGGTTGCTCGAAGAGGCTCAAGGCCGCATCCGCGGTCAGCCCCGGACGGTGGATCAACAGGTCGCGCACCGTGATGTCCCGCCCACCCAGGGGATTCACGACCTCGAACGGCAGGTAGTCGTTGATCGGCCCGTCGAGGTCGAGCACGCCGTCCTCCACGAGCTTCATGATCGCCATGCCGGTATACAGCTTGCCCATCGACCCGGACTGGAATACGGTTTCCGGGGTCATCGGCTTGGCAGCCCCGACGTCCGCATAACCGAAGCCGGCTTCCCAGACCACCTCGCCCCGGCGCGCCAGAGCGATGTTCATCCCGGGCGAGCCGTAGGTGTGCATGAGCATCGGAATGAAGGCACGCAGGGCATTGACGAGCCGGAGGTCCTGCTCGTTGTGTGTCTGCAGGATTTCGGTCACCGGGATGTTGCGCCCCGGCACTGTCGTCGCTTCGGCAGCCTGCGGCAATGCGGACGCCGAGGCCTCGTTCGGTTTCTCCCCCACGCCATCGGTTTGAGGGGTACAAGCCCCGAGACCGAGCGTCAGCAGCAAGACAGCAAAGCACCCGAATCGATCAAACATGATCTTCTCCGTTTCCACCAATTGACCTGCCGGCATTGCCTGCCGCGGTTCGTCGGCAACGCTCCGTCGGCTCTGTGGATGGCTATTCATCGGTCGTTCCCGCCCACCCGCAACTGTGGATTGAAACACCATGCGCCAGTATTCGTCCAATGCGCGCGATTTGGCTACCGTTTCGCAATGCAGCGCGGTGATGCACGCGGAGGCGCTGCATTGCGGGGTGCAGGGGCCGGACGCGTCAGGAGCCCGGCATATTGCATGGCACCTTTTTGCCGTCGACGATTCACGATAGTATTGGCTCATGGCGACAGCAGCGATAGACACTCTGCGGTACGCGCGCAAGCTCAAGGATGCTGGCGTGCCACCTGACCAGGCGGAAGCGAAGGCCGATGCCATCGGATCGGAACTGGTCGATCAGTTGGCGACAAAGGCGGACGTTGCCGCTCTGCAAGCAAAGATCGACCAGAACAAGACAGCTAGTGACGGTCAGTTCCGCCTGCTCCAATGGATGGTTGGATTCACCCTGGCCTTTGTCGTTGCCATCGCCTGGCGCGTCTTCGTGTAAGCGGCGGGGCACCTCGACACGCACGCCCGAAACCCTGAACGCGTCGTTGAACATGTCGATGATTGCCTGTCCGATAGAGCGCTGACGGGCGCCGATTGCTTCGGCAACTTGCGTCCGGTTTAGTGTTGGCTTGCTACGCGGCCAGCGACCGGGAGCCCGGATCTTGCCGCGATGGCCTGGATTCGGCGCGCGATATGGGGATCCACCAGAATGTAACAACCGTCGCGCGTCATGAGTGCCCGCGCTCTTCGTTTTCGGCTCAGGCAGGCAAAGGCGACCGCACCGTTTCGAAGTACGAACCAACCGACGTGGAAGCTTGGCAGCCGAATTCCGCGGTGGAGTTTCTTGAAGCCCAGGTGGGCGTCGCGGTGGAAGTCGATCTTCCCAAATGCGGGGAACCGGATGTTTTGCAGGTCGTCGGTAAAAGAGCAGGAGAGATACTGAATGGTAAGCCGGTTTTGTGCGTCGACCTCTACCGTCGCTCTCAACGACACGCTGGTCATTGCGACAAAAGCCAAAGTGATGGCAAACAGGCCCGGCACATGCCCGATTTCACCTGCCATCACGGCACCGGCCAGCACGACCGCACTGGCCCCCCAGATCAGGAATACAGTTTTCAGACGTGCCCGGACTCGATGCGTCAAGGCGACGTCTTCGAGCCCTTGCGTTTCCGCTCGGAGACGCTTCTCTTGGCTCTCCTCTGCGCGTACGCCATCGATTTGAGAAACAATGTCAGTCATGCGGATTTCTCCGACCACTGACGCCCTCGACCTTGCGGCCCCAATTCGTCGATGAGCCATTCGATTGTTGCAGAGCCTTTGGGCGTCAGCATGTTAGGTATTTTGGTCCTACGGATAAATGTACCTATGCGGACTGACTAATGCAACCCCTTGGTGTTGTTCGTTTTTTTTGGCGTGCATTGGGCCGTGTCACTGTCTCCGATCTTCTGCGAGGGGAATGACCAGACAGGTGCGCGGTTCGCCTTCCACGGCCCGGGAAATGTGGCCCTGGCCAGTTTTGTCCTCGGCCAGCAAGATTGAACCGGGGCCGAACAGCTGCTTGGTGCCGTCGCCGAGTTCGATTTCGACGCTGCCGGTCAAGTTGACAATCAACTGCCGCCGTGGAGCATTGTGAAAACTCCAGTCGTAATCTCCTGAGACTTCCCGAAACACCACCGAACGGGCCGGCCAGGGCTCGGACATGCGGCCGGCACCGCCAAAGTCCTCGAGTTTCAATTCGAGGTTCTCAAAGTGCGACTGCCCGTCATCGCCCGTGTAGAGTCTGGTCACTTTCATGGAACGAGATCTACGTGATTGACTTGTTTTGGTTTTGATGATTACGTCAGGTAATCACTGTAGGCCCGTGCCTTTTCCTCATCGCTGGCGGTCGACTGCCTACCGGTCGTGAAATGCTTGCGCCCTTCCTAACGTATGGCACAAAACATGATGTCATTCGGCCCATAGAAAATACGCCCTTCGGCATTCTTGCCGAACGGATAGAATAACCTGCCATCATTCAGCGATCTCTTTCAGGGCCGCAATCATCAGTAATTTTCATTGTTTTGCCTGAAATTCTGCCTGGTAAACGATTTCCCCCTCAAACAGGGTCATCAGCACCTCTGTTTCACTTATCCGGGTGGCAGGAATCTGGAACAGGTCATGATTGAGCACGATTATATCGGCCAGCTTTCCCGGCTCGAGAGAACCGCAGTCGTCTTCCATCCTCAGTGACCTGGCGCCGGCCATGGTGGAGATGGAAAGTGCCTGTTCCAGGGTGATGGCCTGTTCGGCCCAGTAGGTTCCGGGATACGCGCCCGTCGGATGTTGCCGGGTCACCATGGCCTCAATGCCGGTCCAGGGGTCCATATTCGGTATCACCGCCGGCCAGTCGGAACCGGCCACCACCTCCGCACCGGCATCAAGCAAATCTTTAAAGGGCCAGTAACGCCGACCACGCTCACCCACGGCACCGACAATCGCATCGATTATGGGCGAGGGGTACCAGATGGAAGGCGACATGTCCGCCACGGCATCGAGTCGAGCAAAGCGTGAGATGTCGGCTGGATCGATGAAACCCGAGTGCGCAAGCTCGTGACGTAGACCGGAATCGCCATTTACTTTACGGGCATGTTCGATGGCATCCAGCGCTACCCGTACTGCCCGGTCACCGGCGGCATGCACCTTGACGGTAAAGCCCATGCTGTCCAGCTTTGTCATCCACTCTTTTAGTGTTTCCGGCGACACCAGCAGTTTTCCGTTGTGGGTTGGTGCTCCCTCCTTTTCCGGAAGGTAGTCATGCAGCATGGCAGCGGTGCGTGCACCGGACGGTACACCATCCAGGAAGATCTTGGCGCAGTCCGTGTTCACCTGACGTCCCCGGTTCTCCTCCCGTATCCTTTGCAGGCTTTCCAGGTCCAGGCTGCCGTCTTCGCGTACACGTACGGCTATGCAGGTCATCATGTGCACGTTCAGGTCGCCTGCATCATCCAGGGCCTTGTAGGCAATGATCCCCTGGTCTGCGTCACCCGCTTCCTTGATGCCGGTGAAGCCGTAACGGCTTGCCCCTTCCAGGGACGTGCGGGCCGCCTCCAGGAACTGGGCCGCGGTGGGTTTCAATTGTTCATCGATGATGCGCAGGACGGGCCACATGGCGGCTTCCATCAGCAGGCCATTGGGTTCACCGTCTGCATCCCGTCCAAGCTCCCCACCCTGTATATGAGTGTCGCTGTTGTAGCCTGCGAGTTCCAATGCCCTGCTGTTGACCCAGCGGTTATGACCGGTATCGTCGGCCAGGCTGATGGCGTAATCGGTGGAGATCCCATCGAGCCACACTACAGGCGACCCGATTTCGTATCTATCGAAAAAACCGCTGTCCCAGCGTCCGCCCACGACCCAGGGAGAGTCGGGATTGTCCTGCATGCATTCTGTCAGCTTCACCCTGACTTCATCAGGCCCCGCCGTGGTTGGAAACAGGCACTGGGTCGCTACTTCCATACCTCCCAATACCGGATGGACGTGGCTGTCGATGAGCCCCGGCATGGCGAACCTGCCCTGGAGATCGATGACCCTGGTGGTTTCGATCTGGTGTTTTTTGACCTCTACCGCCGAACCGACACGCACGATACGGCGGCCCTGTATGGCTATTGCCTCGGCCCAGGGCTGCGCGGGATTCTGTGTGTAGATCTTTCCGTTGGTCAGTATGGTGCTGGCAATGGCAGCAGGGGAGGAGTCAGTTGCTTGCGCCTGATCGTCACTGATTCCCGGTTCGCAGGCGACGAGTGCGAAGGCGGCAATTCTCCACCGCCATCCAGATGAGTGGATCACTGCCTAAAACTGGTCGTAAGACAAAGTCACGCCATAGGTAACGGGCATGCCATGTCCGCGAGTATTGGCCGAGTTGCTTCCCGTTGCGAAATCCCAGTAATAGTCGTCGGTAATGTTCCTGCCCCAGAACGTCGCTGACCACCTTCCTTCTGCATCACTGACACCAATTCTGGCATTCAAGATCGTGTAGGCGGGAATGTAACCCGAGAACGGAATATCCCTGGCGATTGAATCAGGGGCTGCCTGGCTGCCAATGTTGTCTGAACGATGACTGACATCCAAACCTGCAATCATGTTCATGCTACTGGTCACCGGCCAGGTGTAGGACAGCGCGGATGTTACCTGCCACTCCGGTGAGTTATTCAAACCAGTGCCGGAAGCGTCGTATGTGATGACGTTACCAAACACGCTTTCCCTGGGGCAGCCTGCCGGTAATGCCACTGGCGAACCGAGCAGACCTGCGGGGCATGGCAGCGTCCACTCTTCGATCTCGGTATCCAGATAAGCGACACCCAGGTCCCAGCGGAGGCCCTCGGTAATTGCCCAGGTCATTTCGATTTCGGCGCCGATCACCTCGGATTCGGGGACGTTATCGAAACCGATGACACCACCTACTGGAGAGCTAAACGTGGTCAACTCCTGTTTATCCTTATAGTCATACATGAAAGCAGCGGCATTCAACTGCATGGCACCGCCGAGCAAGGTCGATTTAAGGCCCAGCTCGTAAGAAGTCAGCCTTTCCTTATCGTATGGCTGCAACTGGGTATGGGTCAGGGCCAGGGCGCCGTTGAAGCCGCCTGACTTGAACCCGGTGGTGACGGTGGCGAATATCAAAATGTCATCGTTGGGCATGTAGTCCAGGGAAACCTTGCCCATGACTCTCTTCGTGTCTGCAGTATCTGTCAACGTGGTATACGTCAGGAACCCGGGTGTCCCTGCAACATCATTGAAACTGGTACAACCGTTCAAGGGAACGATTGGCTGGCTGGCCGGGTCAATTCCAAATACCGGTCCAAAAAAAACAGGGAATACGAAGAAGTTATAGAACCCTGCCATGAGGCCATCGCCCGTATCGTAGGTACAGCCACTCCAGCTACGTTCTTCATCGGTGTAACGAATACCGGCTGTCAGGCGGAACTGATCCGTGAGGCTGTATTCGGCATGTCCAAAAACAGCTATCGACTCGCTCTCCTGCTGGTATTCGGCAGTTCCAGTCAAACCGAAGGAATCGCGAAACTCCATCAGGTAGTTCTCTTCGATACTGTCATCGCTGAAATACAGACCAAGGAGCCAGTACAAATCGGAATACGCACTGGATTCGAGGCGAAGTTCCTGTGAAAAAACATCGATATCGGTGGTATTGGTTATGTCAGCATCTTCAATGGGGATACCTGAAGTATCGAAGCGCGCACCGTCACGCTCGAAACTATCGTAGGATGTGATACTGGTCAGCGCCACGCTACCGAAATCCCAGTTCAAGGTAGCTGTCACGCCATTGGTGGTATTGTTGTTCTGTGGTCGATGATCGGCTGTCCAGTCGGCATCTTCATTGTCGTAGGTGTCGGGGTTCTGTGGCTGGGGGAAAATACCCGATGTCGTAGGCGCCATCGCCAACGTCTCGGATTTGTCTCGGAAGTGTCGAAGACTGAGCAGCAGCGAGCCATTTTCATTGATATCCCAGTTGACAAGCCCACGGATAGCAAAGTCGTCACGTTCACCCAGCTTGTCGCCCGGGCGGGTAATGCTTTCCTGCCAGCCGTCACCCAGTTGTACCGCCTTTATCGCGACACGGGCCTGTACGGAATCGCTGATAGGGCCACTAACGTAGCCTTCCACGTCGAGCGTCTCGAAATTGTCGAAACCAAGAGAAACACCCGCCGTAGTTTCTTCGGTGGGTTTGCGGTTTATGAAGTTGATCTGCCCTGCAGTCGTGTTACGACCGTACAGATCGCCCTGGGGACCTTTGAGAACCTCGATTCGTTCGATGTCATAGAGGATTCCCGTTGTCATGACCGGGTAAGGGATGGCCGCACCATCGTTGTATATGCCAACGGTACTGGATGCCGTAGTGGTGAAATCGTTGAAGCCGACCCCGCGAATGGTGTACACGGGCGCACCGGCGGGCTGGGTGGCATTGATGGTAAGGGCTGGAACCATCTTCTCGAGATCGTCTGCCGAATCAATGCCGTAATTTCTCAACTGTTGAGCGGAAAAGGCGTTGACCGTGATACCGACATCATTGATGCCCTGCTCACGTTTTTGTGCCGTGACAACGATTTCTTCAATCTGGGCGTGCCCCGTGAACGGAAGAACAGCCATTATCGGAATGACGAGGCCTCGAACCAAAACAACGTTTAACTTGCTGAGTTTCATAAACATTTCCCCAAATTGATCGGCCACATTCTACCCCCTTCGCAGTCTTTGACACTCACCGGCTCGAGCTTTGATTGCCACGATCGAGCTTCTGCGCGTGTTGGCGCGAGCAATTGTTCGCATTTTGAACTGCGTAGTCAACCCGATTCCTGTATTGTTTCCCACCTGATTTCGACTCGTAATGCAAGGCTCCCGACCGCAGAACGGGCAAGCACGGGTACGATCGACTCTCCGAGCGCGTGACGGCGGACCTGCGCGCCGGGCTCGAGGCCGAATGGTGCCCCGCGCAGATGGCGGACGGCGTCGCGATCGCGACGATGCCCGATGGCCTGCACAGGTGAAACAATGAAAATTCAGGCAACCAAAAGCGCCAACAAGAAAATAGCCATCAGAAAAAGACCCTCCCAGCCTCGTTCGCAGAAGATGCTGGAACGAATCCTGGAGGCAACGCGCAATCTCATCATGCGCACGGACGGACTGAAATTGTCAAAGATCACCACCAATCACATTGCGAAAGAAGCGGGCATATCCGTAGGCTCCCTTTACCAGTACTTTCCCAACAAGGAAGCCATTGTGCTGGAACTCTACAAGGAAATGCTGGCAACGGTCAGGCCCGTGCTCGAGAAATTCAAAACTGAACCCTACCTGTCATTACCGCGGGTAGAGTTCTTCGACAGATTCAACCGGGCCATGAAAAGGGCGGAGGCGGATACGAGATACGTTATGCAGATGCATCACGCAATGCATAACGACCCCCTTCTCGAAGAAATGGACAGACAACACGCGGCATTGATCGCCGGGGAGCTGGCGAATTTCATGAAACACTTTGGCTCGACATGGCCCATGAAAAAACTGCAGCGGCTTGCTCTGCATGTGTACTATGTTGATTATGGTACCTGGATATATCGCGAACACATCAAACCGCCCGCAAAGGAGACACTCGAGCGGGAAGTCGGCATATTGAATTTCATGATTGCAGAGTGTTTCCAATCATTGTGAGCAGTCAACTGTCTCCTGGTCCAGCCCCGGATATCTCACCAACCTCCTGCTGCGGACGCCGATGCACTCGCCCTGCGTGGCGCCTCGGCGCCCTCGCGACGGAGTTTTTGAGATATGCGGCCTGGACAGCTTTGCGCGTTGAGCAGACGGCCAGTCTCGGGCGCCAGGAGCTTGCCATCGCTGATCGCAGCAACCCCATTCACATAGAGGTGCTCGACACCTCGCGCCAACTCTTCCGGCGATTGATAGGTCGCACTCGGTCGATACTCGTCCGGATCGAAAACAAGAACGTCGGCACTTTGGCCCTCGCGAAGAAAACCTCTATCGCAAAGCCCGAAGATCTGTGCGGTTGCCCCGGAGCTACGATGAACGAACGTCACCAGATCCAGCAACGCTTCGGATTGCACGTACTTGGCGTACTTCTCTGGAAAGCTGGCATATTTTCTGGGGTGCCCCCGGGTGCCATCGGAGCTCGTAACCACCCAGTCTCGAACCATCAGGCGACGAACGTCGCCTTCGTCCATCATGAACGATGCTACAGACGGATCGCCCGCCCGGACAATATCCACCGCTGCAATGGTCGGTTCCAACCCCCTTTGATCAGCAATCTCCGCCAGCGTTTTCCCTTGATGAGGAGAGTCCCCTGTAATCAAAAGCGCGTCGGCGCCAGCCCGGCGCTGCAGGTTGTCGCGCATCTCAGCCTGAATGCTCTCCACCGAGTCAATGTCTTCGAGAAATGCCCGCAGTCCCTGTGCACCGCCGGTCATGACGCGCCGGGGAATCAAGGCATTAGACAGGCGCGTACCTGATGCAAGCCACGGATATTGATCCGCTGTGATCATGACCCCCTCGGCGCGAGCCTGCTCCACGAGCTGAACAATCTGCGCCGACTGCCCGTGGACACTCGGCCCGAGGGCTTTGATATGGGCGATATGTACGGGAATGCCTGCCCGCCGACCAATTTCGATGGCTTCCTTGACGGCATCGAGCAGCCCGATCGAGTAGTCCGCTTCGTCACGAATATGACTTTCATAAACGCCACCGAAGCGCGCGGCCACCTTCGCCAACGCTGCTATCTCGTCAATATCTGCAAAGCTCCCAGGTGCATAGAATAGCCCGGTCGAAAGACCTAGAGCCCCGGCGCGCATGTCCTGCGCCACTGCGTTCTGCATGGCCCTTAGCTCTACTCGAGTGGGCGCCCTGTTTTCATGCCCGAGCACCTGACGGCGAATGCTGCCGTGTCCTGCGAATACGGCCACGTTGGTGCCCATTGTGTGGCTCGAGAGGGCTTCTTGAATCTGCCCGACGCGGCCATCTCCACCATCGTTTCCTATGAACACCGTGCTGACGCCCTGAAAGAGGTAGGGAAGATTGGCAGACCTTCTCGGGTCAGATAAATCAGCGTAGGCGTGAGTGTGTGGATCGATGAACCCAGGTGCGACGATCTTGCCAGTCGCATCCAACGTGTGCTTCGGCACCCCAGGTCGCATTGGGCCTACGTAAGCAATTCGATCGCCCGCGATGTCGACGATCCGGGCCGGCTCTCCGCCCGTGGGAGTGCCATCGATCACCGTACCTCCGACGATCCGCAGATCGATCGTCCCCGCCGCTGCACCGTTGAGCATGAGGTAGGCGGCCAGAACCGCGATGCAACCTTTCGTTTTGCCGTGGTGCATGATCGAACGGATGGACGCCCGGTTCTGTTGCCGCATCACACCGTCGGTTGAGAGGCCGAACGGGAGCGGTAACTGCTTGCAAGGCGAGCCCGAAAGTTCGAGCCCGCCTGAAGAGCGGTAGCTGAACGAGCGCTATTGACCGGCGAACCGATGGTTGAGTTGAAGATAGAAATAGCGAGCGCGGCTGCTATGGAGCTCACCTTCGAATCCGAGCGATTCGGAAGCGAGAGGCGGTTCCTCGTCGGTGACGTTGTTCACACCCAAGCGGATGCTGCTGCCGTCTCCGAACAGGCCCCGATGGGTGAAGTGCAGATTGACCGTCTCGTGGTCATCCACGAAAAAGAACTCCCCATTGGCCGTAACGCTGGGCTCGAAGACCTCACCCACGTAGCTGTAAAACACTCCGGCCCCCCAACGATCGTCGCTACTGTTCCAAGTGACGGCGGCGCTGCGTCGCCACTGCGGAAAAAACTCGCGCTCGATCACATCGCCGACGGAGGCGCCCAACACTGTGGTGTTCGCGCCAAAATCGACCAACTGTTGCGCCGCACCACCGGGTGACTGGTCGAAGTCAGTCAACTTCGCAGCATTGACCTTGATGTCAAAGGTTCCGATTTCCGACAGGATCGAGTAATACACGCCAATATCGAAGCCTTTGACTTCACGAGTGTTGAGGTTCTCGTAACGGCGAACGATCTGCAGGATCTCCCCAAGCGGGTTGTCAGCATCAGGTGCGGCCCGAATCACGCTTGGGTTGGAGGAACCGGAAGCGCGTAGCACCGCATCGAGCCGGGATTCGTTTTCATCGGAGAAAACGCCAACAGTGCCTTCCGTCTCGATTTCCCAAAAGTCGAGGGTGACGATCAGGTCCTCAATAGGCGTGATGACGACGCCGATATTGAAGTTGTCGCTTTCCTCGGGTTTGAGCTCCTGATTACCGGCGGTCTCCAGAATGTAGTTGCCGTTGCTCGGCCCATCGTTGATGTCGCCGGTTCCCAACGCAATGCCTTCCGCAAAGTCGTCAACAGAGGTCGTAATGGAGGTGCCCGGAGAATTCAGCTGAATCAGGTTTGGCGCACGAAAGCCTTTCGAAAAGGCTGCGCGAACCTGCACCTGCTCGATGGGATACCAGGAGAGCGCGAACTTGGGCCGCGTGATGTTTCCGACATCGTCGAAGTCTTCGTAACGCACGGCTACTTGCGCATCCAGACTCTGTATGCCGGGAACATCATTGACCAAGGGAATGAGGGCTTCAGCGAAGGCGGAGAACACTCGGCGATCGGCAGACACGTCCGGCCTCACGCTACTCCCCTCCAAGCTGCTGGCATTTGTGATCTGCCCCGGTGCCAGGTCCGGATCCAGGGCATCGATGAACGGCGTGGAGCCATCGAAGATCGCGGAGTTGTCCTCGTCCAGCTCTTCTTCCCGATACTCCACACCCACGGCCAGGGCCAGATTACCCGCGGGTAGCTCGAACAGGTTGCCGTTGCTCAATTTGAAGTCGACCAAAGTCAGCGTCGTTTCCGCTTTCCTGGAAGCTGAGACAATGAACGGGTCGATGCTGGACCGTGGATTGGGCGTCGCGTCGATAATGCTGGTGGGGTCGGCAGGGTTCACACCAGTGAATATGTTGTAGGCATCTGGTGTATCCCTGTTGATTTGCGCCTGGAACAGCGGCGTACTGATTCTGTTATATGCCGTGTCGTCAACTTCGGCCTCGCTGTATATCAGCGCCGTGTCGAATTCCCATTCGCCAATGTTCCCCGCCAGGCCGCCAACAAATCGATAGCTGGTGCCATCCACTTCAATTTCCCTTGGGCCGGTGTCCGTCGGCCTCAAACCCACGAGTTCGAAACCCAGCCCCTCGACAGGCACGATGGATGGGTCCAGCCCGGATAGGCGATTTGGATTGTGTCGACCATCGTCGAAGGTGACTGGACCAAAGGGGTTGTAGTAGTAATCTGCTTCAACAAAGAAGCGGCCATTGCTCAAGATCGCAGACTGCTCCCACTGACGTTTCGCTTCTGCAGAGTAGTAGGAAGCCTCGCCATAAAGCTCGAAGCCATTGTCCAGATCGTGGCTGACCCGTGCGAAGAAGTTATAGCGTTCTATATCTGGCACAAGCGTGCGGACTTCGTTCCGGTTCGGCCGTAGCGCCCGGTCCTGGCCACTGGAATCGAGACAAAGGTCTTGCAAACCATCGTTGTACACCAATGCGGCGCCATCCAGACCCCGCCCACCACAGTCGGCAACGCCCAATGTGGCGCCGTTGTCACGAACCAGGGTTGCAGGCCGCACATGGAATGAGCCAAGGCCGTTGAAGTTGACCAGCGCGTGGGGTTCCAGGCTGGATCGCTGGTCCAGGCTCAAGTCACTGGCGAACTCGGGTGCCCGACTGCGCAGGTCCTGGTTGGAGGAGAAATCGTAGTCGTTTGCATCGACGCCGTTGCTGTTGGTGTAACTGCCCGAGACAACCAATCGAGTCTGACCATCGTTGAACTGCGTGCCCCAAGCACCATTGATGGTGGTGTCGGCGCGTTCGGTGCCTTCTTCCTGGCCACCTCGGATGCTTATCTCGAGCCCTTCGTAGTCGTCGTTGAGCACATAGTTGATGACCCCGGCCACGGCATCGGCACCGTAAATGGCGCCGGCGCCGTCGCGCAGCACTTCCACTCGCTGCAATGCGGCTGCAGGCAGCGTGTTGGCATTCGCGGAAGCGACCGGTACACCGTCAAAACTGCTGGTTTGCGTAATCGGGTGCAGTACCATGCGGCGCCCGTTGATCAGAGTGAGGGTGTTCCCTTCACCGATGCTGCGCAGGTTGAAAGAGGCGACATCACCACGGGCAGCATTGACGCCGGTGATCCCACCTCGCGAAGCGCCAAAACCGATTGAGCCAATCTGTGGCATCGACCTCAACAAGTCTTCACCGGTCAGGGACCCGGTGTCCTGAATCTCTTCAGCATTGAGAACGGTTACCGGCAAGACACCTTCGATGTCCGCACCCTTGATATGGGTGCCGATGACCACAACCTCCTCGATGACCGCTGGTTCTGCTTGCGCGTTGGCCAGGCTCGCACTCAGAAAACTGAGCAGAAGCGGTAACGCCAAGCCTGACTTCGTGACTGCAATTCGTAGTTGATGCACTGTTTATCCCCTTGAACTCCATGTTGTAGCCGAGCCTGCACGCACGTTTTTCTTGCTGCTATGGGTGCAAACCGGCCGGAATATCGGCTTGGCATGGAAGCAAACGCCAATTCCGAAGGCGGTCATGGTATGCCTTAACTCGACCCACTTCCAGCCTATGGCTCACCAAGGCTACAATTTCCGCGCCACCATCCAGGCCGCCCTTGCGGGCAAGGCCGCCGACAGGGCCGAATCCCCCGCAACGCAAAACCTGCCCGATCGGGTGCAGATGGAAGGGCAGTCGACCGAGTCCTGTAGATAACGGAGCAAAGCAATGTTTTTCAAGCTGTTACCCCTCGTGTGCGTTTTGTGGTCATTGTCATCACACAGTGCCGAGACGCAGGAATCAGGTGCAGTTTCCAACGAACCACTCGGCCCATATGGGCTGGATCGTGACGCATACATCGTCCGTTACAAGGAAGTGTTTGCGCCCGTCGTCGGCAAAAAGGGGATGGTCTCGACACAAAATGACATGGCGACGCGTGTCGGCGTTGCGGTACTCGAGCAAGGAGGCAATGCGGTAGACGCCGCTGTGGCAGTTGGCTTTGCCCTTGCCGTTACCCTCCCTCGCGCAGGCAATCTGGGCGGCGGAGGCTTCATGTTGGTTCACGCCAACGGCAAGACCGAGAGCATCGACTATCGAGAAACGGCACCCGCCACCGTGACCGCTCAGGATTTTCTGGATGAGAACGGCGAGAAAGACCTGGCCTCCCGTTTCCGCTGGCCCGCAGTGGGCGTGCCTGGCACCGTTGCCGGGTTCCATGCTGCCTGGGCAAAGTACGGATCCCTCGATTGGGAAGTCCTCGTGCAACCGGCCATCGATTTGGCTGAATTCGGCTTTCCCGTCAGTTATGACCTGGCAGAGATCCTGGCCACCAAAAAGCCCTGGTTGGAACAAGACTCTGGTGCTCTGCAAGCCTTCTATCCAAGCCCGGATGGGGCCTATGCCCCGGGCGAGATCATGAAACGCCCAAACCTGGCGAAGACGCTCGAGCTCATCCAGGCGGATGGCGCCGCACCGTTTTACACAGGCTCGATCGCCAAGAAGATAGTTGCGGCCTCTCAACAGAACGGAGGCCACTTTACGCTCGATGATCTTGCCAACTACAGGGCCATTTTCCGGCCCGTGCTGAGGGGCCAGTATCGCGGCTACGAAATCGCGGCGATGCCACCGCCGAGCTCCGGCGGCGTGGCGATCGTGCAAACCCTCAATATACTGGAGCAATTTCCGGTATCCGATTGGGGCTATTCAGCGGACTACATTCATGTGCTGGTCGAGGCCCTAAGGCTGGCATTCGCAGACCGCGGCACACACCTTGCCGACCCCGAGTTTGCCGATGTGCCAGTTGACCAGTTGATCGACAAGCGCTACGCGTCGATGTTGGCTGAGAGAATTCAGATGACCAGGTCGTTGGAACTCGATGACGGTGAAGTGCAGCTGCCTGAATCGCCTTCAACAACGCACTATTCCATAGTGGACAGCGACGGCAACGCCGTATCCAACACCTATACACTCTCTTCCAGTTTCGGCGCGGGCATCGTGGTGCCCCGTACCGGCATTCTCATGAACAACCAGATCCACACGTTCTCGGTGCGCGCCGGCATTCCGGGTGCGACCGGATTTGTCGCCAGCCACGCCAATCGCGTCGAAGGCGGCAAGCGTCCAGTCAGCTCGCAATCGCCCACCATCGTGCTGAAGGATGGCAAGCCGTTCCTGGTTGTGGGCAGCCCAGGGGGCAGCCGCATCATTACCGCCGTCGTACAGGTCATTTCCAACGTCATCGATCATGGCATGAACATAGCCGCTGCCACCAACCAGCATCGCGTTCACCACCAGTGGGTGCCCAACATCCTCGAGATCGAACCCGGGTTCAACATCGACACCGCACGGCTGCTAGAGGCGAAGGGGCATGAGGTTCAAACCACATTCACGATGGGCAGCACTCAGTCGATACTCGTTTCACCACACTACCTTTACGGTGCATCGGACCCGAGGCGACCGAACGCCAAAACCATGGCGGCCGATTAGCGTCACGCGAAGCAACTCCACGAACACGTCAATCGCCCTTTGCGCCGAGGATGATCACGCCCACGATCCATCGCGCACCGCTGCATTCCTGTCAGCTATCGGTGCTCTATGGGTGAGAGGACCAGGTCGCTTGCGCGAATGGTTATTGCAACGGACTCATTGAACTGCACATGCGTATCGCCAAACAGATCACATACACATATGATCCACGGGGTGTCCATGTGATCAGTCAAACAAGGGATCCTTCCATGCAACACTACCGTCACCGAATGCCCGTGGTCCACGTCATTGCCCTGGCGCTGCTGCCGACCCTGCCCGTTGCCGACGCCGCTGCCCAGCAGTTGGAGGAAGTGGTGGTCACGGCGCGCAAGCGGGTGGAGAACCTGCAACAGACACCGGTTGCCGTCACCGCGTTCACTGCGGCCGCCATTGACGACGCGAAGCTGTTCGACGTCAAGGATATCGAGGCACTGACCCCGAACCTGAATTTCATCGTCGGCGCCGACGGCTCGAGTTCGACCCTGCAGGCGTTTATCCGTGGCGTCGGCCAGTTCGACTTCGCGGTTACCACCGACCCGGGCGTCGGCGTCTACGTCGACGGCGTCTACCTGGCGCGCAGCATCGGCGCGAACGTGCAGTTTTCAGATGTAGAACGCATTTCGGTGCTGCGCGGCCCACAGGGCACCCTGTTTGGCAAGAACACCATCGGCGGCGCCATCAATGTCGTTACCCGCGCCCCGCGCGGCGATACCGCCCACTCGGCGGAAATCACCGCGGGTAATCATGGCCACACCAGCTTCGACGGCTACCTGGAACTGCCGATCACGGACAACCTGGCCGGCAGCGTCTCGGTGCTTTGGAAAGAATCCGACGGCTGGCAGAAACGGGAACGAGGGGACGATGCCGGTAACGATGACATGTACGGCATTCGCGCCCACCTCAATTGGGATGTCACGGGCAGTTGGACATCGCATCTGATAGCCGACACCGTCAACCAGGACCAGAACGTCTACCCCAGGGTGCTTGCCGACTTCGACAACAGCCAGTTCTTCCCGTTTCTCTACAACGTGTTCGTATTACCGCCCGGAGAGAGTTGCTGCACACCGAATATCGACGACATCGACCGCAACCACGCATTGAACGAAGACCGGGACGAATTGGAAACGCTCGGCATCAGCTGGATCAACAGCTGGGATCTCGATGGCATGCTGCTGAAATCCACCACGGGCTACCGGGATATGGACGCGGAGATGCTGCGCGACTCCGACAACTCGGTACACAAGTACTTCGAGGTGGAGACCATCTTCGATACGCAACAGATCAGCCAGGAATTGCTGCTGAGCAACACCACCGACGGCAGCCTCGACTGGCTGGTGGGTGTCTACTACTTCAGCGAAGACGCCGATCACCATACCGGCGTTACTGTCGCCGATGGCCTCTATGAGGCCCTGTCGGCGTTGCCGCTGGCGGTCACCACTCCCGATGGCATTCCGCTCAAGTTCCTGGCGGCGCCCCTGGACCTCACCCTCGACTACGATCGCAACCAGGAAACCACCAGCTACGCTGCCTTTTTCAGCACGACCTGGCACTTCAACGACCGACTGCGCCTGAACGTCGCCGCACGCTATACCTACGAAGAAAAGGAACTGGAGACCTTTACCCTCAAGCGTGCCAGCCAGACGCCTATTGCCATTCCCGGCCAGACCAGACCGAGCCAGTGCAGCGATGTCACTCCACAGGGCGCCGGCAGCGTTTTTTCCTGCAAGGAAAACTGGCGCGAGTTTTCGCCCAAGGTCGGCATCGACTACCAGTTCACGGATGAGGTGATGGGCTATGCCCACGTATCCCGCGGCTTCCGCTCCGGCGTCTTCAACGGGCGCCCGATTTCCACTGAGGAGATCTCGGTGGCCGACCCGGAAACGGTCACCAGTTACGAACTTGGCTTCAAGTCACAGATGTGGGACCAGCGCCTGCAGCTGAATGGCGCGGTATTCTATAACGACTACAAAAACCAGCAATTCCTGGTAAACCAGTCATCGGCAGAATCGGCCGCAGGACTGATTCTGCTGGTGGATAACGCCGGTGAATCCACGCTGACCGGTGTCGAACTCGAGGCGACCGTGCTGCCCGCCGAAGGGCTGACGGTGTCGGGCAGCCTGGCCTGGTTGAACCCCGAGTATGACGAGTTCGAACAGGTAGACTTCGTCACCGGCGAAATCCAGGATCTCTCCGACCGCGAATTCCGCGACGTACCGGAATGGACTGCCAGCCTCTATGCGCAGTACGAGTGGCGGTTCGGCAACGGTTCCATGCTGCGTCTGCGCGGCGACTTTTCTTACCGGGATGACATCTACTACAGCAACGAACCGATTGCCGGCTTCGAGCGGCTGCATGCGGACAGTTTTGTGACATTAAACGCGGGCGCAACCTGGGTACTTCCCGGCGGCAACTGGGAACTCGGTGTATACGGTCGCAACCTGAGCGATGCGCGCGAGATTACCGGCGGCTTCGGGGTAGACGCCTTCGGGTCAACCGATGTGGCGTTCACCGAACCGCGGCGCTACTTCGTGTCGGTCAAGTACTCCGGTGGCGATCGCTGATTCGACAGCGAGATCGATGGCTGCGAGCTGCAAATGCAGCAAATCGGCGCGTGGGCTGAGGCCCGGTGAATCCTGGCAGGTGGTACAGGTCTGCAAGTACGACCGGCGCTCGGGTGTACTCGGTCGCAACGAGGAGAGGGGTCAGTGAATCATAAGGGTCTCGAAGCGCTGCAGGCACGACTCGACCGTCTCGAAGCCATCGACTCCATCAAGGCGCTGAAGGCGCGCTACCTGAACGCCTGTGACAGGCAGGACCCGGAGGCCGTACGCGATTGCTTTGCCAAAGGTGAAGTGGTCATCGACATGGACTACTTCGGTCACTGCGAAAGCCGCGACGAGTTCGTAGATAACATCTTCGTTCCCCGAGGCTGCCACGACTTTGTCCTGGACATGCACCACTGTGCCAATCCTGAAATCGTCATTCTCGACGATGAGAATGCCACCGGTGTCTGGTCGTTGAACTACCGCAACATCAACACCCAGGATCGCACCGTCACTCTGCTGAGCGCGCTGTATCACGACGAATATCGGAAGATCAGCGGGCAGTGGAAAGTAAGCCGCTCGCGCACGGAATACCGGACCGCGCTGTCATTCACCTATGAGGAAGGCTCGCTGTCGGTGACCAAGGCGGCGCGCAAACTGGTTGACAGCGAGTAGCAGGTGCCAGCCCGCATCCGTTCCCCACTTGCTGCTGCGAACGCCGATGCAATCGCGTAAGCGCGGCCCCGCTTGCACGGCGCCTCGACGCCCTCGCGCCGAAAGCCGGTGACGGATTCTGGCTCGAGAGTTCCCCATGGAGCGTGACGTGAACCAGCAACGGAGGTTCAGCGGCAAGGTCGCACTGGTGACGGGCGCCGGTTCAGGTATCGGCGCGGCGACCGCCATTGCCTTTGCCGCACAGGGAGCCGGTGTCTGCTGTGTTGACCTGAATATCGAAACCGCCCGTGAAACAGCAGCGCAAATCACCAGGCAGGGAGGCGCAGCGCTCGCCTGTGCGGCCGACGTATCGGTGGAGGCGGACAACAACCGAATGGTGGATGAAACCGTTGCCGGGCTCGGTATGCTCGATATCGCCTTCCTGAACGCAGGCATTCTCGAGAGAGGGCCCATCCTGGAGGCCGATGTCGATGGCTGGGACCGGATGATGGCCGTCAACCTGCGCAGCGTGTTCCTGGGCATCCGCGCTGTTGCCCCGGGGATGCTTGGCCGCGGTGGTGCGATTACCGTGACAGCGTCGGTTGCCGGCTTGCGCGGCGACGCCGGCATGGCCTTGTATACCGCCGCCAAACACGGCGTTGTCGGCCTGACCAAGTGCGCCGCCGGAGAATTTGCGGCTGAAAGCGTTCGAGTCAATGCCGTGGCACCCGGCGCCGTGAGTACACCGATGGCGGGCATTGGCAGCCCCGCCCTCGAACCCGGCGGGCAGATTGCGAACATGCACCCAATGGGGCGCGTGGCGCAGCCCGCCGAAATAGCGGACCTCGTGCTGTTCCTGAGCAGCGACGAAGCCGGCTTTATCACCGGGGGTATTTTTCCCATCGACGGGGGGATTACCGCCGTGAACAACCCCCGGTTTCTGGGGTAACCCGACTATCTCACCAACTTTCGTCGCGAGGGTGTCGACGTTTCGTCGCTGAAGCAAAACGCGCCGTCCTGCGCGGTCGCGCTCCAGCAACGCTCCATCGGACCTGTGGACGGCTGCTCATCGGTCGTTCTCGCCCACCGACTGCTTTCGCTCGACGAGCCGACCTGCAAGAAACTTGTGAATTACGCTCGAGAGCAACGTCTGACACGGCATGCCCTCTTCGCGTGCGCGCGCATGCGCGAGATTGAAGTCACGTTCTGTAACCCTGAGGTTCACGCGCCGGGTCTTGTTGAACGTGTTGCGGGCAGCCTGGACGGCTACCTCCTTCTCCTCGTCGGCATCAGGGCTACGGTTCAACTCTCCTCGGCGGAACTTGTCCAAAACTTCCTGCTCCTCGACTGTCAAGTTGTCAATCACCGTCACGGTTTCCTCCCGTAATCGCGCATCGCCTTTCGGCTTGGGATGAACCGACCATCGTTCGCCATTATTCGCCCAATGTGTGCTTTTTGGCAACAACCCTGAGGTGCAGCCAAGCTATTCGAGTACTCCCCTTCCGCCTTCGGGAAAAATACTCCGTCAACTTATAGTCTTTCGGTCAGTCGGGCTACCAAGCATCTCCGTCATCCTGCCCCAGCGCCCAGCCATCGAAATAGGGTGACACCGCACCGCGCCGGATGCCCGTTTCCGGGTCGATGTGGATGCCGACCCAATAGCCGCGCCAGCCGCCCGCGAGCCGAGGCGGAATCTCCTGCATGGGCTGTTGCATGGATCGCACCCGGGCAAGCAGTTCAGGATCGAAGGCGCCCTCTTCCACCGCCTGGGCGGCAGGGTTTTCGGCGCCTTCGCCCAAGGCACGGTCGAGTCCGCCGCCGATGGAACGCAGCACCTGGGGGCTTTCGGCGGCGGCCTTGGGGTCGAGGCCGTATTCCAGGATATTGACGATGGCCTGCAAGGTCTGTTCGTGCACCCCCATGCCGATGCTGGAAGAAACCAGCACGGGCTTGCCGTTTCTGCTGATCAGCACCGGGTTGGTCTCGATGGGCAACCGCTTGCCGGGGCCGGCGCGGGCGATCTTGGTCTGTTGGTACTTGCCGGAGTCGGCGATCGCCACGCCGTCGACGAAAATCCCGGTCGTACCCCAAAGTGCGGTGTTGATGGTGTGCAGCAGGGCTGCCGCATTGCCCTCGGCATCGACGGCCACCACCGCATCGGAGTGATTTCCGGATGACGGGCCGGGCTGCCATTCGTAGGCCGCGATGTTGAGACTGTCCCAGCCTTCGGTCTGCATGGCGCGCCACAGCTTCTTCGCTGCCTGCTTGGAGGTGCGATCCGCCGGCATCGTGGCAATGCCCGGTGCATGGGCGGCGATCAATGCAGCGGGGGTGACGTGGTGGGTGAGCGAAGTGCCCATGATGTCGATCACGCGGGCAATGCGGGTGAGCCGAAACAATGCCTCCGAATTTTCTGTGTAGTGGCCGAGCGCCCCGAGGTTTGCCTGCTCGACCAGGTTCAGCGCCTCGACCATGTTGACGCCGCCGAGATTGGGCTGCGCGGTGGCATGCACATCGTAGCCGCGAAAGGTGGAACTCGAGGGCGCCTTCCAGATCGGCTCGTAGCGTTGCAGATCCTCGAGGGTCAACTTGCCGCCCTCGGACTGCACCGCCTTGACGAGCTTTTCCGCCCAGGGCCCGCTGTACATGTAATCCGCCCCCTGCTTCGCCACCTGGCGCAGGGTGTGTGCGAGTTCAGGCTGTTGGAAATGGTCTCCGGTCGTGTACCAGTTGCCGTCGTCCTTCGTGAAGACGGCCTTCGTATCGGGCCGCCGTGACAGCACGTCCCGGCGCTGCTCGATCATGGCCCCGAGCATCGGCAGCAACTCGAAGCCTTCCTCCGCGAAGTAGATCGCCGGCCCGAACAGCGACGCGAACGGCAGCTTGCCGAAGCGCTCATGGGCTGCTTCGAGCCCCGCCATGAAACCCGGCACCAGAGTCGCGCGGCCGCTCGGCACACCATCGCCCGGAATGGAGAGGGGATCGTCCTCGCCCAGAACGGTATTCCAGCCGCCGTTAAGGTGATACACCTCGCCCGTAGCCGCCTCGAAGACCATCAGGTCCATGAATCCCGCATGGCTGACGCAGCAACTCGCCACGAGCGTAATCTCCGCCAGGGCATGGGTCATCACCGCATCGACGGCGCTACCGCCCCGGTTGAGCGCCTCGAGCCCGGACCGGGCGGCTGCGGCCGCGGTGGTGCTGACCACGATCCCGGTTTTCGAAGCCGCCAGCGGTTTCTCCACGCCGAACAGATTCGCGTGTCGCTCCAGCTCCCCTTCGGGCCAGCTTCGCGGTGACAGATCGGGGTCGTCTGCAAATGCCAGGCCGGCAACAAGGACCAGGAATAGTGCCGCGAAACGCGCCATGGGCGTCTTCCTCGAGGATCAACGACCGGGGAGACGCAGCCGGCATCGACCCCCCTCAGAGCGGAAGCAGCCGCACCGCACGACCACTCGAATGGAAATCGGTCGGCCGGGCAAATACAAGCGCCACGCCGATACGCCTATCCTTGGTCCACATCCGTCACCAACTTCCTGCTGCCCAGGGGAAACGCCGCCATGGCCCAACCGACCGCACGATCTCGCCGGTAGTCGCCGGGCAATCGTCGAGCCGCCATCGCACCTTACCGAGCGGGACCAGGAATCGGGCAACTACTAGCCCGGATCCGTGCTAGGGTCCTCCAGCTTTCGTGCAGCGGTGCGTGGCAAATTGCCTACACCAGGACGGGAGGATTTCGCGTTGGCGTCGTGGTCCGGGAGAGCGTACGATACCGACATGAGCAGTGACGCAGTAGCTCGGTCCCGCAAGCCGATCGCGGAATTCATTCCGTTCGCGAGCTTCGCCCTTGCGGTGCTGCTGGCGGTACTGGGCCAGGCAGTCTGGCTGGATGGAAAAATCGAGCGGCTGGATACGAAACTCACCGGCGAAATCAAACGAACGGAAGAGCGGCTGAACACGAAATTCGAAGCCCTCCAGGAGGGCCAGGCCGCCATTCGCGAGCGCCTTGCCGGATTGGAGAGCCGGGTCGCCGGCTTGGACGATCGGGTCGCCGCGTTGGAGAACCGGGTCGCCGGGTTGGAGATTCGGATGGCGGGTTTGGAGAACCGGATGGCGGGGTTGGAGAGCCGTGTCGACGCGCTTCCAGTTCGACCGTCGGAGCCCGTGTCGTAGACCGCGATTCCCGCCTCATCGGGAACCGTACAAGCGCCAGGCGCCGATGGTCAGCACGGGCGCCACGAACAGGATGATTCCGAACCAGGCAAGCGTGCCGTAACCCTGCGCAACCAGGGCAACGATGCCGAAATTGGAAAGCAGCAGGCTCGTCAGTACCGCACCGCCGGCAATCAACGCGTGCAGGCGCGGCGTCAGCGTGCGGCCGCGCCGCTCCAGCCACCAGACATCCAGCCGCTCGTTGATACCCTGGAGAATGCCGACCCCCGTCTGGGCGATGGTGACGAACAGAACGATCACGTAGACGGCAACGGCCGCGGGCAGCGCCAGCCGCAGCAGCGTCCAGTAGGTCGGCAGCGCCTGCTCCAGAATCTGCGGATAGCCCGCCATGAAGGTCAGGTGATACAGCAACGCCGGCAACGTGCCGAGCACACCCCCGATCAGGCCGGCGCCCCAGGCCTGGGCGCGCGTCTCGATGTGATCGGTCGCATAGAGAAGTACCGGAACGATCAGCGCCGTATACAGGACGAAGCGCACGCCGCTCCGCCACCAGCCGGATTCGAGTCGCGTGTCCGTGAACGCCCGAGTGACGGCTTCGTCCATGTGCACCAGCACCAGACCCGTGTAGACGATCAGCATCAGGCTCATCAAAAGGCCCCAGGCCGTCAGCGTGCGCTCGATCCATTCGCGGCCGCTGTAGTTGAACACCACCACGATCAGCAGCATCAGCCCGACGCCCACCACGAACGGAATGTCGAAACTGTCGTTCAGCACCTGTCCCGCCGCCGACCCGGCAACCGCCAGAACCAGCACCAGGGCGGCGATCATCACCGCCTCGTAGAGCACCCAGCCGGGGCCGAGCAGCGACCTGATGAACAGGCGGTAGTCGCGCACCTCGAACCGGCGCGCGTAATCGAAGGTGACGGCGAGAATCAGGCCGAACAACACACCGATCAGCGCCACGTTGGCCAATCCGCCCCAGGGGCCGGCGCTGGAGACGTACTCGACGACCTCCCGGCCCGTGCCATAGCCGCCACCGACAATGACCGACTGAAACACGGCGCCCGGTACGATCCAGGCCTTGAACCACTTGGTCACCTCGAGGTCGGCTCAGGGGTTTTCATCCGATTCCTTGAGCCACATCAGCATGAAGTCGGCGACCAGCGCCGGCCGGTCGTTGCCTTCGATCTCCACCAGGATGTCGAAGGTATACAGGGTGCGCCCGTTGCCGCGATCCTCGATGCGCTTCAGGCTGATCCGGCCGCGTATGCGGGAACCTTCGGGTACCGGCTCGACGTAGCGCAACCGGTCGATACCGTAGTTTGCCGGGTATCCGTACGTCTTGGGGTCGCCGTCGAGACGGTAGCGAAACACCTCGTAGAGCATGGGCGTGGTGAGCGAGCCGGTCATCCAGCCGAACGAAATGGTTCGGCCCCAGGGGCTGTGGGCGGCCGCCCATTCCGGGTCCATGTGATGGGGGTCGAAATCCTCGATCGTTTCACCGAAGGCGCTGATGCGATCCTGGGTGATCTCCATCCAACTGGAATGAAAGGTCTCGCCCAGGTGCTCCGCGCAGTTCTCCAATGTCATGAATTCAGCGGCCATGGTCGGACCTCCTGTTTGCGTCCCCGCTTCGCTAACGGCTCCGGTTTCGGCGGGACGATTGTCGCACGACCACGTATCGGTTGACTCCCGAGAACGGCACGGCTGGCCCGTATGTCTCACCAGCTTCCTGCTGCCGACACCAAATCACTCGACCTGTGCGGCCATCGAATTCAAGCGCCAGGCGCACCACCCTCCGGCATCAGGGCATTGTCCAGCGCTTCGGCGCGGCGACGGGCTTCGCGGGTGCTCACCCGTTTCCAATAGTCGACGAAGGCAGGCCGACTCTCGATCGTCTTCATCGTGTCCATGCCCCAACCCAGGTGGGAGCCGACGTAGACATCCGCCGCGGAAAACTGCTCGCCGGCCACATGTCCGCCACCCGCCAGTGCCGCCTCCAGAGCGTCGATTACCGTTTCGAGCGTGCCGTAGCCCACCATCTGCTCCTGTTCTTCGGTGGTTTCGAAACCGAGCATGCGGTTGGTGGTGGCCGCTTCCAGCGGGCCGGCGGCGAAGAAGAGCCAGCGGTAATAGGGGCCGCGCTCCGCGGGCGGCGGCGCCAGCCCGGCATCGGGAAACGCATCCGCCAGGTAGGCGCAAATGGCGGCGCACTCCGTCACCACCACGTCACCGTGGCGGATGGCGGGCACCTTGCCCATGGGGTTGATGGCCAGATAGGCGTCCGACTTCATCGGCTCGCCGTATTCGATCACCTCGACGTCGTAAGGTGCGCCCACTTCCTCGAGCATCCAGCGCACGATGGCGCCCCTGGACATGGGGTTGGTGTAGAAAACGAGATGTTCTGACATGCGTTACTCCATCGAGACGATCATCCGCCTTGCTGCGCGCCGACACGATACCCCTCCGGCGGCTGCATTCCCAACAGGTGGGTCACGAAATAGTCCCACTGCCGGCGCAGGAAGTACGGCTCCGCCGCACCGGGTGAGTGTGCGGCATTCGGCAGTATGAGCAGGTCGAAATCCTTGTTGGCCTCGATGAGCGCATCGACCACCGCATAGGTATTGCCGGGGTGCACGTTGTCGTCCAGCGCGCCGTGTATCAGGAACAGCTTGCCCTTCAGGTTGCCGGCCAGGTGCGCGTTCGAGCCTGCCTCGTAGTAGGCATCGTCCGTATCGCCCTGGTAGCTCTCGCCCCAGATGGGCAGATAGGTGCGCGGATCGTGATTGCCCGCGCCGGAAACCGCCACCTTGAAAAAGTCCGGATAGCGCAGGATCGCGTGCGTGGAGGCATAGCCGCCGCCGGACCAGCCGTAGATACCCACCCGAGCTTTGTCGATGTAGGGCCGCTCTGCCGCGAGCTGCTCGATGGCCGCGATGTGGTCCTCGAGGCTGCCGGCTGAGTCGAGCAGGTTCACCCCCGGTGGAAAGTGAAAATCGCGGCTGCGACCCGGCGTGCCGCGGCCGTCCACCGTCATGACCACAAAGCCCACCTCTGCCATGGCCTGGGCGCCGAACGCGCTGAACAACGAGCCGGTGAACTGGTGCGGATCGCGCCAGATCTGCGGCCCCGGGTAGATGGAGTCGACGATAGGATAAAGCTGCTGCGGGTCGAAATCCGCCGGAAAGAACAAGGTGCCGTAGAGGGTGGTCTCGCCGTCCGCGGCGGTGACCGTGAACGGCTCCGGGGGTATGAAGCTCACCTCCTCCAGGGGCGAGATGTCGGCAGTTTCGAGCACCGCGATCAGTTCGCCGCGGTTGTTCAACAATTCGGTGCGGCCCGGGTCCGTGGTGGTGCTCCAGGACGCCACCAGATAGTCGCCGCTCGGCGAGAATGGGGATTGGCCGGCGAGCAGACTCATCACGGACCCGTAGTTGCCGGGGCTGGGGGTGATTCTCAGCAAGTCGGCACCGTCCAGATCGACGCCGTAGACAAATTGATGGTACGGATTTCCCTGCGCTTCCGGCTGCGACCCGAGGAAATACAGCCGGCCTGCTTCCCGGTCGACGCGCAGGATGGCCCCGACGTTCCAGTCACCCGAGGTGATCTGGGCAGTGTTTCCGGTCGCATCCTTGCGATACAGATGCCCGTAGCCGCTCTCGTCGGAGAACCAGACGATACTGCCGTCGGCGAAATCCACCACCTGCGGGGGCAGCGGCGTGGAGATGCCCGGCGACGAGGTGTGCTCGCTCGCACGTTCGAACTCGACGCTGACCTCGCCGGACGAGAGGTCGACCCGATTGACGCTGTAGCCCCGCGCAAAAGGCTTGCGATGCACGAAGCCGAAGCCGCGACCGTCTTCGCGCCACCAGACTTCCCGCGAATCCGGACCGGTAATCGCAGCATAGGTCAACTCGATGTCGGGATAGTCGATATCGGTGCGCTCACCGCTCGGAATGTCGAATACCACGAAGCGCCCCCGGGGCTTGATCTCGTCCCGGGCAAAGGCGTAGCGCATGGTGTGGGTACGGGGCCGCAGGCTGCCGTCGGCGGGCGCGTATTCGATGATCGAGAGTTCCTTGACCCGGCGCTCGTCGACGCGCTGCGTGAGCAGCCTGGTGGAATCCGGCGACCACGTCACCTGGGGCGCGTGCCCACCCACGAGGCGCTGCATGGTGATATAGGCGACACTGGTACCGAGCTGGGCGCCGTACTCCCAACCGTCTTCGCCGTTGGCGGTCAAGCGGACCTGGGTTTCGCCGTCGGCCGAACGCACCCAGAGGTCGTGGTCCTCGTGGTAGGCGGCCCACTGCCCGTCCGGCGAGGGTGTTTCCAGCGGCGTGAACGGTGGCGCCGGCGGCTCGGCAGCCTCGCAGCGTTCCGCCGTGCATCGGTAGAACGAGCCCGCCGCCGTGAAGTCGATACCGCCTTCGCCGTTGAACGTAAAGGTATCGAACGGCAGGGTCGTGGCCGTGTATTCGGCCTCCCCATCGAGCCTGGCCAGCTCCGCTGCAACGAGCACATGGTCGAAAGACGGTTCCCGGTCGCCGGTGGCCGCATTCACAGTCACGAAATGCCCACCGCCCCCGGGAAGCGCTCGCTTGTACCAGAAGCGGTCTTCCTCGCCGATCCAGTTCGGCGCCACCGATGCATTGAGAACATATCTCGGCGCATTGGCGGCCAGGAATCGCTCCGCACGCCTGTACGCTTCCGCAGACACCATCGCCCGGTCACCGGATGCCTCGCCGATTGTCGCTGCCCGGTCGTCGACAGACGCCGGCGCGTCCACCACGGCCGCGGGCTGGCAGCCCAGAGCCATCGCCAACACCACGCCCGGCACGATGCATCTCGAAATTCCGCAAAGCCACCCGATCATATGCGCACCCCCCGGTGCCCAAGTACCAATCGATACAGGCAAGTCGCGATCCTGGCGTGCGGTTTCGCAGACGCGCAAGGAACCGAGGCTCGCTGCGAGAGAACCGGATCGACAGAATGATTTCCCACCTTTACGAGTTTCATGCGCACAGAGCGATTTAATGGCAGCGCGCTCATTCGAAGGGTTTCAGCGTCTCGACCAGGAACCGCTTTTTCAACGCCATGTTGTACTCGCCCGTCTTGCCGATGATCCCGTGGCCCGTGTTCGGGTAGACCATCATCCGGTGCTGCTTGCCGAGACGGATGAGGTGCTCGCTCATCTGGAACAGATCCGCCTGGGTACCGGTATCGTTGATGCCGCCGGTTTGCATCAGTTCGCCCTCGAGCCGCGGCGCCAGCGCCATGGCGTCGGCGGCATCGTAGACCGCCTTGTTCTCCTGGGGCATGCCGAGGTACACCTCGTACAGCGTGAACCGCCGGGAACTGTAGCCGGGCACCTCGCTGATGCCCACCTTGTAGAGGTCCGGCGCCTGGGTCATGGCGCGAAAGGCGTAGTGACCGCCCCAGGATGCGCCCATGACGCCGACTCGCTCGAGGTCCATGGACGGCAGGCGCTCGCCGAGTTGCCGGATGGCGCCGGCGTGGTCGTCGATTTCGAACTGCCCCCAGTTCATGTAGATGGTGTCGTGAAACGCCTTGGAACGCTCCGGTGTGCCCCGGCCGTCGAGGATCACCACCAGAAAGCCGAGCTGGGCCAGGGCTCGAGGGAAATTGCCGCTACGTCCCATCATAGCCCCGAAGGGTCCGACGTCGTCACCGAAGTCCATCGGCCGCACGACGGTTTGCGGCCCGGCGTAGATGTACTCCACCACCGGATATTTCGTTTCCGCGTCGAAATCGTTGGGAAAGTAGACGGTCACCCACAGATCGGTCTCGCCGTCCGCGGCCTTGACCACGTGCTCCTCCGGGGCCACCCAGCCGAACTGCTGCAGCCGGCCGATATCCGCCTCGCCCAGCACGCGCAACAGGGTGCCGTCAGCGCGCCGCAGTTCCGTGCGCGGCGGCACGTCGACGTTCGAGAACGTGTCGACGAAATACTTGGCCGACGGCGACATGACGGCGCTGTGCTGTCCCTTGCCTTCGGTGAGCCGCGCCAATCCGCGCCCGTCCAGGCCGACGCGGTAGAGGTGCGTATCGTACGGCCGGGCCTGGTCGCCGTGCCCGGTGAAATACACCCAGCCGTTTTCCTGGTCGACGCGAACCACGTCTTTCACGGGCCAGTCGCCGCTGGTGAGTTGTCGTACCAGCCGGCCGTCCAGGTCGTAACGGTAAAGGTGGTCCCAGCCGCTGCGCTCCGAATTCCAGACAAATCCCGAGCCGTCCGGCAGGAGAAAGAAGCCGGTCTCCGTCGCCCAGATCGCCTCGTGGTGATTGGTCAGAAACGTCTCGGACGATTCCGTCATGATCGTGCGCACCTGCCGCGTTATCGCATCGACCGCGAGCAACTCGACGCTGCTGAGCACGCGGTTGTAACGGGCGACGATCAGTTCCGACCCGTCCGGCAACCAGGTGAGCACGCGCAGGTAGCGATCGGTATTGTCGCCCATGTCCACATGCCTCGGTTCCCGGGCGTGGATGTCGAGCAGGTACAGTTCCGATCGATAGAGGTTGGCGCCCGCCGGGATCGTGATCACTTCCCGCGCTTCTTCCAGCGGTTTCAGCCACTTGACGGTGGGAATGGTGGGCATGCCGTCCGCGTGCTGCCTGATGACGGCGATCTGTTCCCCGGTCGGCGACCAGGGTTGCCAGAGCGCCGCTTCCAGATCCCAGAAAACGGCGTCGGTGCCATCATCGGTTATCGGCACTTCCTGACCGTCGATGGTGGCGCGCAAGGCCAGGTTGTTGTTCCTGACCGTGGCGATCCATTTGCCGTCCGGCGAAGCGGCCTCGGGAGACGGAATCGGGCCGAGCCCCTGAAATCGTTCCCGCAGGTAGGTGCCCGGCAGGGCACGCTCGGCTTCGCTCTTCACCAGCCCGATGGAAAACGACGTCGGCGGTAGCTGCCGGGTCAGTTCGTAGGACTGCAGGTCGAGGGTGAAGTTCGCGCCTTCCAGAGCGAAAGAGACCGTGCCCGGCGCGACCGTCTGAAACCGGGCAAACGGCACACCGCCGCCCGCCGGTTCGTGGCCGAGCGCTTCGGTGAGGGCAGCCCGCAGGCGCGCGTTGTCGAAGAACGGCGCAACCGTATTCGTCACCGGATCGACCTCGAGGATGCGCCGATCGTTCGGACCGCCCTCCTCGTACCAGAACGTCGAACCGTCCGGCAGCCAGTTCGCCGTGACGCGGCCACCGTCGATCATGTCCTGGTAGTCCAGATACTGTCGATAGGCCGCTTCCCGATCCTCCGGTGCGGCCCCGTGCGTTACCGCGGCGGCCGCGATCGCACAGATCGAGAGTGCAGTTGAGAAGCAGCGCGAAAGGTCGACCACGATCGTCAGTCCGTATTCCCCGGTGAATTCGTTATGACGCATGCCATCGGCTGCCCCTCATTGCGGGCCGGGTTCAGACGTATGCCGCGATTTCTTCCGGGCTGAACTTGCCCGTCAGCACGTAAACGTACATCGGCAGCAGCGCCATCCTTGCATCCAGCGTTTCGTTGTAGCCGATGGTGTAGTAACCCACCTGGTGGAAGTAGGTGATCCGCGCGCGAATGAAGGCTTCGTCCTCGCCGTAACCGAAATCGAGGTAGATGCGCTTGATGTAGGCGATGCGTTCCTCGTCCACCGCCTTGACCACTGCCGCCACTCCCTCGGACGTTCTCCCCCAGTCGCGCATTGCCGACTCCAGGGAAGGGTCGAATTCCGACTCGTCGATCCACAGGTGCACCAGCCGCACGAACTCCTCCATGCCGGTTGCCCCGTCTCCCCCGACCAGCCGATTGAACATTTCGTGGCTCTGCGCCTGCCAGCGCACCAGCAGGGCCTGCAACAGGTGGTTCCGGTCGCGAAAGTGCCAATAGAAGCTGCCCCGGGTCACCTCGAGGTCCGCCGCGAGGGGGCCGATCTTCACCGCGTCGATGCCGCCGTCGATCAGCCGCCGTTGCGCCGCGTTAAGCCAGTCTTCCGGCCCGAGGCGAGTTACCGTACGCAACCCCTGCTCGTCGAACCCACCGGACCGGCCGGTGGATACGGCCTGGGATTCACTCATTTTCGGCTCGATGCAGCACTGAATTCGTTCGCCCGAAACGTCACGGTGGTTCCGTGCAGACAATGACACAGCCTCCGACGCAGAGCAAAGCACGCCCCCTCAATACGCCAGACGCCAGCGAGCCGCCGCCGCGTCTGGCAGCCGTTGGACGCACCAACCCCTCGTTGTCGGATTGATGGGGCACTGTCAGATCGATGGAGCACAGCCCCGCATCCGTCGCCAACTTCCTGCTGCGGACGCCGATGCACTCGCGCAAGCGCGGCCGTGCGATCCGTACGCGAAGGGTGTCCGTCGCGACGAAAGTTGGTGGCAGATGCGGCCTGCCTGGGGTCGGCGATTGTGGTGTATCGATCGACCGAGCGTCATTGACGGTGAGCAAATCAATCGTCGCTGCCACCCGAACCGAGTCGATGGCGTTTCCTGCGGATATGCGCCCCGGCCCGCTACGGCAGACAGCGATACAACCAGAGAGAACGCCGATGAAATCCATGCTGCTACTGCTTGCCGTCTGCTTGTCCGCCCTGGCCCATGGGGACGGCCCCGAGCGTCCGAAATACGCCATCGACCTTGCAAACCCCTATTCCACCGACAGCGTCGCAACCTATGACGGCGACCATTCGGCGGTGTACGCCCACATCGATGCCGAAATCGACGCGCATGTGGCTGCACTGCAGCGCTGGATGCGCCAGCCGTCCATCAGCGCCCAGAACGTCGGCGTGCGCGACATGGCGGAGATGGTTCGGGGTGACTTCGATGCATTGGGGTTTGCGGAAGCCGAACTGGTGGAGACCAATGGGCATCCCGGGGTCTGGGGTTACTACGATGCCGGTGCGGAAAAAACGCTCATGGTCTACATGATGTACGACGTGCAGCCGGTCGACCCCGAAGACTGGCGTTCGCCCCCGTTCGCCGCCGAGATCGTCGACGTGCCCGAAGGCCGTGCGATCATGGCCCGGGCCGCTACCAATCAGAAGGGGCCGCAACGCGCCTTCCTGAACGCCGTCGAGTCCATCCTGGCCGTCGAAGGGGAACTGCCGGTGAACCTCATGATCACTGCCGAGGGGGAGGAGGAACTCGGATCGCCCCATTACCCGGAAATCGTCGACCGCTACGAAGACCGGCTGCGACAGGCGCACGGCGTCATCTTTCCAATGGCCGGCCAGGATCCTTCCGGGCAGACCGGTGTGGTGCTCGGCGTCAAGGGCATCGTCTACTGGGAACTCGAGGCGCGCGGCGGCCCCTGGGGCGGGCCCACGGAAGCCGAGATTCACGGTTCGTACAAGGCGATCGCCGATTCGCCGGTGCTGCGCCTGGTCAAGGCCATCTCGTCGCTGGTGAGCGACGACGGCAACACCATCCTGGTCGACGGCTACTACGACGGCGTGCGCCCGCCCACGGCCGAGGAACAGTCGCTGATCGCCGGCTATGTCCAGCAGCAGGACGAAGCCATGATCCGGCAGTTGTTGAGCGTCGAGCGCTGGATCGATGGCATCGAAGGCGTCGACGTGCTGCATGAACTCATCTACACGCCGACCATGAACATCGACGGCATCTGGGCCGGTTACACCGGCGAGGGCGTGAAAACCATTCTGCCCCACGTCGCAACCGTCAAGATGGACTCCCGCCTGCCGCTCGGCATGGACCCGCAGCAAGCCCTGGCGAAGATCCGCGCACACCTGGATGCACACGGATTCGAGGATGTCGAAATGGATGTGCTGGCCGCCTACCCCGCCTCGCAGACCTCGGTCGAAGCCGACCTCGTCCAGGCGGCCATCGGCGTCTACAAACGCTACGGGACGGCGCCAATCGTCAACCCGCGCATCGCCGGCAGCGCGCCCTTCTACGAGTTCACCGAGCGTCTCGGGCTGCCCATGATCCCGTTCGGCCTCGGTCACGGACGCGGCGCCCACGCTCCGAACGAGATATACGTCATCGAATCGAACGGCGACGTTGCCGGGCTCGCCGAAATCGAGAAAGCCTACGTCGATCTGCTGTACGCGTTTGCCGCCGACTGACCCTCCCTTCGTTAGCCCGCATCCGTCACCAACTTCCTGCTGCGGACGCCGATGCACTCGTCCTGCGTGGCCATGCTCCCTGCGGCCGATTCGACATACTGTCGAGTATGCCTGCATCGACCTCCGGTCCGCGCGACCACGCAGGACGGCACCTCGACGCCCTCGCGACGAAAGTTGGTGACGGATGCGGGCTAAAGTTTCTGACCGAACCGCCGTCCCGATCAGAAACGGACGGTGAGATTCATCCCGTACGTTCTCGGGCGATTGATGTAGGACGAATAAACGAAGTTGCCCGCCGGGCCCGTGCGCAGGCGTGACTGTTCGCTCACCTGGTTTGCCAGGTTCTCGACCGAGAAGACCACCGAGAACGTCTCGCCGGCAAGGCCGCCGCGCAGGTTGACCAGGCTGTAGTCGTCCAGCAGCGACTCTTCGCTGTTCACCGCGCTCTGATAGCGCTCGTCGATCCAGGAATAGTCCAGGCGACCGACGAAATCGATGCCCTGCCAGGGGCTGGGGTAAACGACATCCAGAGCCAGGCTCAGGCTGAACTGCGGCACATTGGGCAACTCGTTGCCGTCCTCGATGACATTGGGAGGGAAACCCAGAATTTCCCGCACGCTCTTCGCCAGGTCGGTTTCGTACACCTGATCCCCCTTGAACTCGGAAGCGGTGTAGTTGAACGCACCGGTGAAAGCGACGTGATCGTTGATTGCCCATACCGACGCCACCTCCAATCCCAGGCTGGACGCATCGCCCGCGTTTTCCAGAAGCCCACCGGCACTGGTGATCAATTGCACCTGAATGTCGTTCCAATCGTTGTAGTAAAGCGCGGCATTCAGAATCAGGTTGCCGTCCAGCAGCGTACTCTTGAGCCCGAGTTCGTAGGCGGTCATCTCGTCCTGATCGAAGCCGACGTCGTCGTTGGGCACTTCCGGGGCGTTGGCGATCACGAACGTCGAGTTCAGCCCGCCGTTGCGAATACCCTTGGTCACGGATGCATAGGCAAGCGCGTCGGGGCCGACATCCCATTCGATGGCGAACTTCGGCAACCATTCGCCCTCGACGGAGGTTTTCACTTCCGTCAGCCCCTCCAGGCCCGTTATCGCCAGCAGTTGCAGGTTGGTGATGTAGATCGCAGCGACACAGGGGTTGCCGACGCTGGCCGGCGGCGGCGTGAATGCCGCGGTGAGAATGCAGGTGGCGAGAATGGGGTCGTTCAGGGTCCGCGGATCCTGGGTGGGCGACACGAGGTCTTCGTCCATCCAGCGAACGCCGCCGATCAGGCGCAACCGGTCGGTGACGCTCCAGGTGAATTCACCGAAGAGCGACAACTGTTCCCGGTTGGCGGGCCCGGTTTCGATGTCGGAGCCGAAGAACAGGTCGTTGCCGGGGCCGGGAATGCCCAGCAGCAGGTTGCCGAAGGTCGTCAGGGGCAGCATCTGCGGGCTGCGCGCGATGGAGTAGCCATAGCCCTTCTGATCCTTGTAATAGGCCCCGAGCAGCAGGTTGACGGGCCCGTCGAGGTCGGTGACCAGGCGCAACTCCTGGTTGAAACTCTCGTCGCGCCCGTAGGTTTCCGTGGTGACATCGAGAACCTGTCCGAACAGCACCGGCCCCGAGTTCTGGCCCTGGACGAAATCGTATCGCGACCAGAGCAGATCCCGTTCGTAGTAGCCGGTCACCGAGGTCAACGTCAACGGGCCGAAATCGTAATCCAGGGTCAGGCTGTAGAGTTCGTAGTCGTCCTCCCAATCCTCGTCGATGGGGCGCTGGCTGAAGCGCGGATTGGAGCCTTCGTCGTCCGCAATCCAGTCGCCGCCGTGTTCGTCCCGGGCGATGTGCGCCACGGCGCGGGCGCGAAAGCGGTCGTTCGGCTCCCAGAGCAGGGAGATTCGCCCTCCCTCGCTCCGGTACTCGTTGTAATCCTCGGTGCCGGTAATGGAATTGTCGATGAAGCCATCGTCGTCTCGGGTGAAGCCGACGAGGCGAATGCCCAGAACTTCCGGTACCAGGGTGGCGTCGAACACGCCCTGGAGGGTGTAGGTTTCCCCGCCGTTTTCGATGCTGCCGAGCCGCGCGTTCACGACGCCGCGAACGCCCGCTTCGAGCGTGGGTTCGTTGCTGAAGTAGCGTACCGTGCCGCCCACGGAGCCCTCGCCGAAGTAGGTGGGCTGCGGCCCCTTGAGGATCTCGATGCGCTCCATGTCGAAGGTGCCGATATCCCGCTGCCGGGAGGAAGCCGCCTGAATCGGGACTTCATCCACGAACTGGCTGACCACGGGTTGCGAAGCGAGAATGTCCAAGGTGCCCTGATTGACCAGCTTGGCGACGCCGCGAATGGACACCTCGTTCGCATTCGGCCCCCGGTAGGTAAAGTCAAGCCCGGCCGTGCGCCGCGCGATGTCGCCGAAATCGACGATCCCTGCCCGTTCGATTTCATCCTGTGCCATGGCGCGGATGCTCTGGCCGATGTCCTGGGCGCTTTCCTCGCGCAGGCGCGCGGTGACCAGGATTTCCTCGATCGGAAGCGCGCCGCCTTCGGACTCCTGGCCGAGGGCCGGGGTGACAACGGCTGCGTAAAACGCGACCGTTGCGCCGGCAAGGATCCATCGGGCACCGATGGCGGTGTGTCGTCTGTTGGTTTTCATTTGCTCTCCTTGGTTTGAATGGAAACAAGGTTCGAAATTGGACGGTATCCCGCCCGGGTCATGGTGCGGCCGGCTGCACGTTCGGCAACGAGCAGGGCATCCTCGAGCCAGTCGCAAAGATACCGCCGGTAACAGCGATCGACAAAGATCTCGAAAGCATCCACTCCGTCAGCCGCGATGACTGCCGCAATCTGCGCCAGGCGCGTCGGGCGACAGGCGCCTTGGGGAAAGCTGCGTCGGCGGAAATCCAGCCCCGAGCCCGACGCCAGCACCTCCCGGGCATGCTCTCCCTCGATGCGCGCAATCGCATAAGCCGCGGATTGATCCACGGCGTTGAATAGCAGCCCGTCAAGCGCCGCTTCGCAGCTCTCGATCACCGCGGATGCAGGCTGCAGGCGGCTGGTCAGCAACCAGTGGTCCGGGCCCAGCCACAGACTTTTCGGGTCCTGCCCGGCGATCTGCAGCGGCGCGGCCAATTCGAGCCGCGACCGGGCTTCGTCTGCATCCGAAAGCAATACCTCGAGCGAGACAAGCGTTCGCTCATCTGCTGTGCCGATTCGGGACTTTTCGGAATCAGGCACGCATGCGCTCCCCGGACGGGTCGAAGAAGCAGGGTCGAACGACGCGGGCCGGAACGAGCCGGCCCCGGTCATAAAGATTGACGACCTCGTTGCCGCGCTCGAAGCCACCTTCCAGAAGCCCGATGCAGATGGTCCTGCCGAGCGTCGGGCTCTCGCAGGCACTGGTGACGAACCCCTCGCTGCGCCCTCCTCCTTCGCGTCGCCCTGCCACACCGTTGCCGATGACGACATGGGCGCCCGCCTCCACGCTTGCCTGCGGGTCGACGGGTTCGAAACCCACCAGTTGACGCCGGTCCGGACGCCGGTCGTTCGGCCGCTCGAGAGAACGCGCACCAATGAAGTCGCGCCCCTTTCTTTCGACCACGGATGCGAAACCGATATCCAGAGGATTGGTGGTGCCGTCGGTGTCCACGCCCACGTGCACGAATCCCTTCTCCGTTCGCAGCACCATCAGTGCCTCCACACCGATGGGAACGACGTCGTGCAGGGCAGCCTCGGAAAGCAGTCGATCGAATATCGGGACGGCGCAGTCTGCGGGCACACTGAACTCGTAGCTCTGCTCTCCGGAGAAACTCACGCGCTGCAGCCGATACGGCATGCCGTCGGCCATACGGCCGGCAGCAAAACTCATGTGCGGTAGGTTTTCGGTCGAAAGATCGATCAGCCCGGGCAACGAGGCGAGCACCGCACGCGCACCCGGACCGGCCAGGGTCGCCACGGCCCACTGCGACGTCACGTCCGAGAGCACCAGATGCATGTCGAAGAACTCGCACTGGCGCCATTCCTCGAGCCAGGCGGCAATGCGTTCGGCATTGCCCGAGGTGGTGTTGACCAGGAACCGGTCCTCGGCCAGGCGTGCGAAGACGCCATCGTCGATGACGATGCCGTTCTCGTTCAGCATCAGGCCGTAGCGCACCCACCCGGGTTTCAGGGTCAGGACGTTGTTGATGTAGATGCGGTCGAGAAATCTTGCCGCATCCGGACCCTTGACCTCGATCTTGCCAAGGGGCGAGGCGTCGAAGAGCCCTACCGATTGGCGTACGGCCAACACCTCGCGGGCAATCGATGCGTCGCGGTCGCCGCCATGGAAGGCCGGCCGCTTCCAGGCCCCGTAATCGTCGAAAACCGCGCCCCGGGCAACATGCCAGTCGTGAGCGGCCAGGAGCTTCGGCGGGCGATAGAACTCCCCACGCCGGTTGCCGGCAATGGCGCCCATGGTCACCGGCATGAACTGCGGCCGGGCGGTGGTGGTGCCCACCTCCTCGGGGGCCCTGTCGGTCAGTTGCCCAAGCAGGGTCAGGGCACCGAGGTTGCTCGTCTTGCCCTGGTCCACCGCCATGCCGGCCGTGGTGTAGCGTTTCATGTGTTCGACCGAAACGTAGTTCTCGCGCACGGCGAGTTCGATGTCCGCTGCGGTCACGTCGTGCTGGAAGTCCAGCCACTGACGGCTGCTCGTCACCGGGGCGATCGTGCACGGCCGGACCCTGGAACCGCTTTCCCAATCGAAGCTGCCGCTTGCTGCGCCGACGATTTCCAGATTCTCGAGATTCTCGTTCGGCACAAAGCAGTGCCGGTCCCGGTCGTAGCGAAGCTTGCCGCCCGCCTGCGTGTAGAGTTGCGTGGTCGGGTTCAGTCCTCCCGACATGGCGATGAGGTCGCAGTCGATCTGCCGAACCGTACCGTTCGCGGCGGCAAATCGAAAACCCCGGACACCGAAGGCGCCTTTGGCCATCAGCGGCGTCGCGCCCGCATGCACCGGGATGCCGCGTTGCTGCGCGGCTTCGAGCAGCGCCGGCAGCACGTCGCCGCGCGTGTCGACAATCGCGCACAGGGGCGAGCCGGCGTCGTGTACGGCAAGCAGCGAATGCCAACCGGAATCGTTGTTCAGCACACCGGCGATGCGCCTGCCGCAGTTGACCGCGTAACGCACCGAGTATTTGCGAACAGCACCGGCCAGCATGATTCCGGGCAGGTCGTTGTTGCCGAACAGCATGGGCTGTTCGGTTGCTCCCGTGGCCAGCACGATGCGGCCGGCGCGAATCTTGTGGAAGGTCTCCACCGAACCCGCTCGCCGATAGGCGGCGCTCCGGTCGTGAATCGTCATGAGGTTGTGATCGTAACAGCCGGCGACGGTGGCATGGGCCAGAAGACAAACGTTGTCCATCCTTTGCAGTTCGGCAACGGCCGCCATGAGCCACTCGTCCGAAGCTACCCCATCGATCTGCATCGGGTCGTGCAGCAGGGAACCGCCGAACTCCGAATCCTGTTCGGCCAGAACGACATCCTCGCCGCGACGGGCCGCCTCCAGGGCGGCCGCGAGCCCCGATGGACCAGACCCCACGATCAGTACGTCGCAACGACCGTTCAGGTGCCGGTAACGCGTGCGGTCGATGTCGCCGGTCAGGCGCCCGATGCCGCCGGCGCGCCGCACCGCCCACTCGAAAGCGCGCCAGTCGGGCCATTTGAACATCTTGTAATAGAAGCCTGCCGGCCAAAGGCCCCGCGTGAAATCCAGTACGCGCCCCAGGTCGAAATTCACCGAAGGAAAACGATTCTGCGATCGGGCGACGAGCCCGTCGAGGGCCGGCATGGCGGTCGCGCGTATCGACGGGAACATGCCGGAACCCCAGTCCACGGCCAAGAGCGCGTTCGGTTCCTCGACACCCGCCGACAGGAGGCCCCGGGGGCGATGCAACTTCATGCTGCGTCCCAGGACCCTGACACCGTTCGCCAGCAGCGCCGAGGCGAGCGTGTCACCGGGATGGCCCACATACCGGCGCCCATCGAAGGTGAAGGCGACCGTGCGCTCGCGGTCGA
The DNA here is from genome assembly GCA_965221465.1 of Candidatus Azophilus sp. GTDB lineage: Bacteria > Pseudomonadota > Gammaproteobacteria > Pseudomonadales > Azotimanducaceae > Azophilus. The sequence goes on along the minus strand of OZ244892.1, from coordinate 713,333 downwards.
TGCGGCCGCCCCGGGGACTTCTACAAGGCTGCCGGGGACTCATCCGCGGTTGTCCGCTTGCAGCTTGCGGGTGCGGTCGGGAACGGAGCTGGTCTCTCCGGCCTCTCCGGCCGCGCCGGTCGCGACTATCCGGTGCGTGACGGTATCCCGCACCACAGTGAACCACTGTTTGCAGCCGTAACTGTGGCACCAGCGTTCATGAATGAGCCCCTTGGGGTTGTCCCGGGCGAACAGGTAGTCGGCCCAGACATCGTCGCCGACATCGCCTTGCGGCATCGACCCCGGCGCCTCCCCGCCGTAGCGGAACTCGGACTCGTCGCGCTCGCCGCAATACGGACAGGGAATACTCAGCATCAGTGCGCCACCCCGGAGGCCGCGCCCTCGTCGACCAGCGCCCCGGACTCGAACCGGTCCAGCCCGAAATCGGCAATCAGGGGGTGCGGCGCATCGTTTGCCACGGTGTGCGCCATGGTCTCGCCGCCGGCAGGAATCGCCTTGTATCCGCCCGTGCCCCAACCGCCGCTGACGTAGAGGTTCTTGACGGGCGTGGCGCCCATGATCGGCGTCGTGTCCGGCGTAATGTCCACCACGCCGGCCCACTGCCGCATCAGGCGCAGGCGGCTGAATGCCGGAAACAACTCGATGAGCGCCGCCAGGTTTTCTTCCAGAAGCGGAATTCCGCCCCGTTGCGCGTAGCTGTTGTAGCCGTCGGCGCCACCGCCGATGACCAGTTCGCCGCGGTCGCTCTGGCTCACGTAGACGTGAATCACGGGAGAAAGCACCACCGTGTCGAGGCACGGCTTGATCGGTTCGCTGACCATGGCCTGTAGCGCCATGCTGGCGATGGGCACGCGAAAACCCGCCCTGGCCGCCAGCACGCTGGTGTACCCCGCGACGCAGATGCAGACCTTCCCAGCAGCGATGGCTCCCCGAGAGGTGGTGACCCCGGTTATCCGACCCGCGGCGATGCCGAATCCGGTCACTTCGCACTGCTGGACGATGTCGATCCCCAGGGCGCTCGCCGCCCGGGCGTATCCCCAGGCAACGGCATCGTGGCGGGAAATGCCGCCCCGCCGCTGTATGAAGCCGCCATGCACCGGAAAGCGAGTGTTCAGATCGAGCAGGGGCACCAGCTTGCCAATCTCCGCTGGCGTCAAGACCTCGGAGTCGATGCCGTTGATGCGGATGGCATTCGCCCAGCGCCGCAGCGCTTCCATCTCGTGGTGACTGTGCGCCAGCGTCAGGATGCCGCGCTGGCTGAGCATGACATTGAAGTTCAGTTCGTGGCTCAGGTTCTCATAGAGTTCGAGGGAGCGCTCGAAGAAAGCGGCGCTTTGCGGCCAGAAGTAGTTGGAGCGGGTCACCTGGGTATTGCGCCCGGTGTTGCCGCCCCCCAGCCAGCCTTTCTCGAGGACGGCGACGTTCGTGATGCCGTGGTTTCTGGCGAGATAATAGGCCGTGGCCAGGCCATGGCCGCCGGCGCCGACCACGACGACATCGTAGCTTCGCTCCGGTTCGGCGGAACGCCAGGCCCGCGGCCAGCCGCGGTGGCCGCGCAGTGCCTGCCCGACCAGTGCCGGGAACGAATAACCTCTCACGACTGCTGTTCCTCGACCCCCGGCATTTCCAAGACGCGATGCGCATTCGAATCGCTCACAACGGCGAGCCGGACCCCATTGGAGCTCATCCGTTCCGTGTAGGTTGACGCATTGGGCCAATCCCCCCTCAACCATTCGGCGACCCGGTTCTCGACGTTCATGGGGTAAGCAGCCAAGTTATTGATTTTATTGAATTCGTTAACGTGGGGAACTGTTCCTTCGATCCGGCTCCGAGAACCGGTATGCGGTACGTGCATGCGGCGCACCAGGCGGCGGCGCTTACCGCGACGACGGGCGCAAGCGCGAGCCTCAACAGCGCCGCATACACGCACCGCACACCGGTTCTCTCCCAGCGGTTGTCGCGTGTTTCTTGCACGTCCGCGGCCCGGCGCGCCGGGTGCGAAGCTCGCATTGAACCAGGAATTGGAGCCGCTAATTGGCGTGACGATAGCCTGGACCCTTTATGAACCTTCCCGGCGTTGCGCCCGTGTGTTCGCCGTTTTCGATTACCTGCTGCCCGTTGACGAAGACGTGCTTTACGCCCGTGGAGAGTTGGTGGGGCTCGGTCCAGGTGGCGTGATCGGTGACGGTGTCCGGGTCGAAGATCACGATATCGGCAAAATGACCGGTTCTGAGGCGCCCGCGTTGGGCGATGCCGAGGTTGTCCGCCGGCAGCGCGGTGAGCTTGCGGATCGCCTCCTCCAGGGGGATGACCTGTTCTTCCCGGACATATTTGCCGAGCAAGCGGGCAAAGGTGCCGTAGGTGCGCGGGTGGATGCCCTGCTCGAGCACCTGCCCTTCCGGGGCAACCGCCGCGGCATCGGAACCGAAACTGAGCCAGGGCAGCGCCACTTTCCGCTGCATGTTCGCTTCGCTCATGATGAAATAGATGGCGCCCGTGGCGGCATTGTCTGCGGCGACCAGATCGAGGACGGCCTCTTCCGCCGTAACTCCGCGCATCGCCGCGATTTCCTCGATCGTCCTGCCGACGTGGATCTTCAGTTCGGGCGACTCGAAATCGGTGAGCAGCACGCCTTCCGGACCCGCCGCCATGAGCAGGTTCTCCCACGCATCGCTCGGGGTACGCATCTCTTCGAGAATGCGGGCACGGGTGTCGGGGTCGCCGATTCGTTCCAGCAGTTGCTGCGTGCCACCGTCGGATGCCCAGGGGGGTATGACGGCGGCAAGGGCGGTTGCGCCCGCGACGTAGGTGTACATGTCGGCGGTGATGCGCAGACCCTCGGCGCGGGCGGCTTCGATGGTCGCCACGACGCTGTCGAACTTGTCCCAGTTCGGCTTGCCGGCGAACTTCAGGTGATAGATCTCGGCAGGAACGCCGGCTTCGCGGGCAATGGTGACCAGTTCCTGCACCGCTGCCTCGATGGCATTGCCCTCGCTGCGCATATGGGAGATGTACATGCCGCCGTACTCGCCGACCGCCTTGGCGAGTTCGACGAGTTCCTCTGTTTCTGCAAAGAAGGCGGGCGGATAGATGAGCGAACTGCCCAGCCCCATGGCGCCCTCCTCCATGGCCTGCCGGGCGGACTCGCGCATGGATTCCAATTCTTCGGGAGTCGGGGCGCGGTCGACTTCGCCCAGAGCGTTGATGCGCAGTGTGGTGGCGCCGACGAACGAACTGACGTTGGGTGACACCCCGCGTTCTTCCAGCCATTGGAGGAATTCGCCCAGGGTCTGCCAGGGCGCGGGTTCGTCCTCCTCCAGCCCGAGAATGCCGGCAAACATCGGCGGCAGGGCTCCGTCGTTCAGCGGCCCCATGCTGTAGCCCTCACCGAATACCTCGAGGGTCACGCCCTGCACGAGGTCGCTCAATCCTCGCCCATCGGTGATGAGGCTGCCCGGCGCCCAGCTCAGCATGTTGATGAAACCTGGAGAAACCGCCAGGCCCGCGGCATCGACTATCCGGTCTGCAGTGGCCTGCTCCAGGCTGCCGACCGCTGTAATGCGATCGCCGGTAACGGCCAGGTCGAGCACCCTTCCCGGCTCGCCGCTGCCGTCGTAAAGAGTGCCTCCTCTGACGATCAGATCGTGATGCGCCACAGCCGCCTGGGCATCGATCCAGCGCTGGATGCGGCTTTCCAGCACCGTCAGAGGCAGGGACCCCCCGGACAGCACCTGCACGTGAAACTCGCGCAGGTCGAACTGCTCGCCCAGCGCGTTTTCGGCCCGTCGGCGCAGCTCGCGGATTTTCAGTTCCCCGTACTTGTAGGCAGTCGCCTGGCCGGGGTAGGTGATGTAGCGGTCGACCTCCGCAATCACGTTGGTTCGGGTCAGGCCCGTGTTGGCCAGCATGAAGTCGATGGCCTGATCCCGGGTCCAGCCCATGGCGTGCAGGCCAGTATCCACCACCAGCCGCGCCGCGCGCCACATGTCGTAGATCAGGCGCCCGAAACGTTCGTAGGGCGTGGTGTAGATGCCCATCTCTTCGCCGAGAAACTCGCTGTACAGGCCCCAGCCCTCACCGTAGGCGTGGAAATAGTAGAAACGCCGCCAGTCCGGCAGGTTCTCGTTCTCGCCCTGGAAGGAGAACTGCAGGTGATGGCCGGGCACCGCCTCGTGCAGGCTCAGGGCGGGAAGCTCGTAAAGCGGGCGGCTCGGCAGATCGTAGGTATTCACGAAGTACTGGCCCGCCCGGGTGCCGTCGGCTGCGCCGGGCTGGTAATAGGCGGTGGTGGTCAGCGGCGCGATCTGTTCCGGTATGACGCTGATGCCGTACGGATTGCTCGGCAGCCGGGCGAAGAATCGCGGCAATCGGGCTTCTATGGTCTTGGCGATCCAGGCGATGCGGTGCAGGTAGGATTCTTCGTCTTCGGCGTAGAACTGCGGGTCGGAACGCAGGAAGGCCAGGAAATCCGCAAAGTCGCCTTCGAATTCCACCTCGGCCATGATCGCTTCCATCTCGCGTCGAATGCGGCCCGCCTCCCGCCGTCCGAGTGCGTGTATGGCATGGGCATCCGTATCCAGGCTCGTGAAATAGCGCAGGGCGTGGTTGTAGGCCTGTAGCCCGCCGGGAAGCGAGGAAAGCCCCGCCGATGCACGGCAGGCCGGCTCGTAGCTCTCGGCAAAAAAGTCCGCGAATGCCTGGTAGGCGGGGTTCACCACCTCGGCGATGACGCGCAGGCCCTCGGTGCGCAGTTCTTCGCCTGTGGTCTCGGGGATGGAATCGGGAATCCGGTCGAACGGCCCCGCGAAGACGCTCGCCTCCGGAGTTGCGGCGACGTAATCGGCGATGGAATCCCCGTACCCCGCGAGTGACGCGCAGGGCTGGGTGTAACCCCGTGCGATACCGGTGCGCAGGATATCCAGATTCTGTCGCGCGTACTCGCCGAAACCCCGCAATCGCGCCAGCAGGTCGCGGTAGTCCTGTTCCGAGGCATAGGGGGTGGCCAGGATCAGGTCGGCGAAACGGCTGTGCCAACCGCCCAGGGAATTGATGGTGAAGTAGCGGGTGTCGAAATCCAGGTTGCGCCGTTCGTGGACGAGCATCCATTCGAAGGCTTCGTGCTGTTCGCGATCGTCCGGGCCGAGATCGGCGACATCGATGTCTTCGAGTTGCCGCAGGGTTTCGTCGAGCCTGGCGACATTGGCTGCGAGGGCTTCGGGGCTGAGATCGTCGACACGGTCGCGGAAACGGTTTTCCCCCCAGAACGTCGCCGCCAGGGGCGAGGCCTGCACCTGGGCTTCCCAGAATTCCGCCATGAGGCGGTGCAGCGATTCACCCGAGGTCGAGGCCTGCCCGGCGCCGCAGGCGAGCAGCAGTGAAACCAGGGCGAACAGCCGGCATGAACCGCTGCGAACCGAACCCGGCCGCGATCCCGCATCCGCTTGATGCGACGGACGTCGACGTACTCGTAACGAAACGAACCATTGAGCGATACGGGCTGCTGTGATCATCGTGTCATCCTGCGGGATTGAGGGGCCGGTGCCTTGCCGACCTGATTTAAAGACGCATTGACGCCAAAGTCGCCCAACTTACCGGTTCCGCAAGCGTCCTGCATCCCGTCGGCTCGGGCGCCGCGGGTCGAACTCATCGCATTCGTCGACGTTGGGAACCGTTACTTCGATCCGGCTCCGAGAGCAGGTATACGGTACGTGCATCTGGCGCACCAGGCGGAGAAATTTACCGCGACGATGGGCGCAAGCACGAGCCCAAACAGCGCCAGATACACGCACCGCACACCTGCTCTCTCCCAGCGCATTGCAGATGTTCCTTGCGCGTCATCGTCCCGGCGCGTCTGGTTCGAAACTTTTATGGAACACTTTTTCCAAGCTATTGATTTTATTGAATTCGTTAATGTGGGGAACCGTTCGTTCGACCCGGCTCCGAGAACCGGTATGCGGTACGTGCATGCGGCGCACCAGGCGGCGGTGCTTACCGCTACGATAGGCGCAAGCATGAGCCTTAACAGCGCCGCATACACGCACCGCACACCGGTTCTCTCCCAGCGGTTGTCAGCCGTTACTTGCGCGTCCTCGTCCCGGAGCGCCGGGTTCGGAACTCGCATTAGCCAGAGTGCTGTGGACGGTTCGGCTTCGGGCGCATTGACCGCAGAAGGCCCGCTGTCCAGAATCGAGTCGGCAAGAAGAGCAGCAACTCGAGGAAACAACATGAACCCGATGCACATTTTCCGTCGCCTTGGCCCATTGCTCGCAGCAGCGGTGGTGTGCGGCGGGCTGTCCGGGCTTGCCGTCGCGCAAGCCGGGGATGCCGGTGAAACTACCGAGTCGCCAGCGCCAGCGCTGGTTGAAGCGGGGGACGATTCCGGGATTCGGGCAGAGCCCTTGCCGTCGTCGTTCGAGCCCTATCTGGACGGGGTCATGAATGCCCTGTTCGAAGACTACAAGCTCGTTGGCGCGGTGTTTTCCCTTGTCCAGGACGGGCAACCGGTACTCTCGAAGGGGTACGGCTTTGCCGATCTGGAATCCCGTGCGCCGGCAGACCCGGGTGTGCACCTCTTCCGCCCGGGGTCCGTTTCGAAGCTCTTCACCTGGACGGCGGTCATGCAACTCTATGAACAGGGCAAGGTGCAGCTCGACACACCCGTCAGCGACTACATCGATCAGTTTCCCATTCCCGACGACTACGGCGCGGTCACGCTGGAACATGCGCTCACCCACACCCCGGGGCTGGAGGACGGGGGCCTCGGCTACCTGTTCGCCCGGTCTGCGGACGATCTGGTGCCCCTGGCGGAATCCCTGGCAACCTACGCGCCGACACAACAGTGGGCCCCCGGCACGGCCGCCGCCTACTCGAACTGGACGACGGCGCTGGCGGGCCTGGTGGTGGCCAACGTGTCGGGCATGACTTTCGAAGAGTACGTCTTGCGCAACATCTTCGAACCCCTCGGCATGCAGAACTCCAGCTTCGAAGAGCCGTTGCCGCCACCCCTGGACGCCAACATGGCCACGGGTTACTCCGACAGCGGCAAGGGCCTCGAAGTGCTCGGCTACGAATACATCGCCAACTTCGGTCCTGCCGGCGCCCTGGCTGCCACCGCCGACGACATGGCGCAATTCATCATGGCCCACGTGAACGGCGGGGAACTGAACGGCGCCCGCATCCTGCAACCGGAAACCGTGCGCCTGATGCATTCCAGGCTGTTCGGCCCCGTAGAGGGCATTCCGGGCATGGCGCACGGTTTCATCGAGGTCTGGCACAACGGCCGGCGGTTCGTGGGGCACGGCGGCGACACCATCGCCTTTCACTCCGACCTCGTCCTCGACCCGGAGAATCGGTTCGGATTCTATGTATCCTTCAATGCACCCGAAGGCGGCCAGGCGCGGAACGTGGTCACCCGTGCCGTTCTCGAGTACTTCTACCCGGAATCCGGCATCGCCGAGGCTGCCGCCCCGCCCGAGGGCACCGCCGAGCGCGTCGCAAATATCGTCGGGGCCTATCGCGTCAACCGGCGCTCGTTCACCCGACTCGAAGCCATTGCCGGAATCGCTGCAGACGTGCCCATCGTTCCGGGAAACGGCGACCGGATCGTCGTCGCCATACCTCAGCTTGGCGGCGAGTACGAGGAAGTGGCGCCTTACCGTTTCCGCGAGGTGAATGGCCGCAGTACGTTGGCGTTCGAAACCGATGCGTCGGGGGCGGTGGTGCGTGCACTGCCGGGAATGCCCATCCTGGCGCTGGACAAGCTGGCCTGGTACGAGACGGCCGGCAATCACCAGGCGGTGATCGCCCTGGCCTTGCTGGCTGCGCTGTTCGTGGTCATCAATGCGGTGCGAAACCGGGCCGCCATCCGGTCGTCCACCGGAACCGACGCTTACGCGAACTGGACGCTGCTGAGCCTGTCCGTCGTCAACCTGTTGTTCGTGGTCGGCTTTCTCGCCTTGTTCGCGGGAGCGGTGGGCGACCCGATCTCGTTCATGTTCGATTTCCCGCCCAGCGGCATCGGCGCCCTGCTCGTTCTGCCGGTGGCCGGGGCACTCTTGACGCTGGCGACGCTGGTATTCGCCGTGCTGCTGTGGGTGCAAGGCGTCTGGAACCGGGCGAAGCGGCTGCGCTACGCCTACGTGACGGTCGTCAACCTGCTGTTCGTTCTGGTGTTGAACTACTGGAACCTGATCGGCTGGAACTATTTCTGATCGAACCCGACTGAAGCCGCCGTCGAACAAGGCTGGCCGGGCCTGAGAAATTCGATGGTGTCGGTAGCCAGAACGGAGCCTGCTCCGGTCGATTGCAGAAACATCGTCAGGAACTCGCTCGTCGCACGCTGGCCGATGAGTTGCGAAACGGTCAGCGTCGCACCGATATTTCCACGGCGTCGGCGACGTTGGTGTACTCGATGGTTGCGGCGCGGTGTTCGCTGTCGTAGCGCCCGGACGTGCGCACGTAGTGCAGGTACTCGTCGGGTTCGAATAGATCGCCGACATTGTCCGCCACGACGACGGTGCCGGGCCCGACGAGACCCCGCTCCTCCATCAGCATCAGGTCGGATTTGTACAGGTTCTTCCAATGGTCCAGAAACACGAGGTCGAACCGCCCATCGAGGGTGGCCAACACCTCCGTCGAAGGGCCTTTCACGAACGTGACCCGATCGCTCAGCCCCGCCACCTCGACGTTGGCGCGCGCGCAATCGACGCAGGTACCGCTGATCTCGATGGAAGTGACCTGCGCCTCGTTGCCGAGCGCATTGGCGAGCATGATCGACGAGTACCCGCAGTAGGCCCCCAGTTCCAGAACGCGCGCCTCGTCCGGCAGGCGAGCCGCCATTTCTTCGACAAGCGGCCCCTTGTCGGGCCCCACGTTCATCAGCCAGCGTTCCTCCCGCGCGAACCGGTCGATGGTGCGCAGCACGCTCTGCGGGTCGCCGTGCCTGGCATGTGTTCTGACGTACTCGGCGACGCGCACCGGCCGCGGCGGTGCCCGGGTGACTTTGTCGATGAACGCATGCAGGGCGTTTTTCAATACGAACGCGGGCATGCCCGGCGCCACCAGTCTCCTGATTTGCATGGCTGCCTCCTTGCGATTCCCGATCGGCTGCTGAACCGGCCTAGATCGCGCCGCCGACAGGCATCGCAATCACTTCAACCCTCTGTCCAGAGCGTCTAGATGGTCTCTCGCATAGCGGGCGCCAATGGCAGTGCCCGGCACCATCTGAAACCCGTGGCAAGCCGCGGGATACGAAATCAGTTCCGTCCTGACACCGGCCTGCATCAGCTTGTTGGCGTACTCGATGTTCTCGTCCCGAAAGAGGTCGAGTGCGGCGGTCGCCATCCAGGTGGGCGGCAGACCGGCAAAGTCTTCCAGGCGCGCGGGCACCTGGGGCGCCCGGGCGGGCGCATCGCCAAGGTAGCTGCGCCAACCGTACTGGTTGCTTCGCCGATTCCAGATAAACTCCCCCACCAGCGGATCGCCCGGCTGTTCCGGCGTGCCGGTGCGGTCGTCCAGCATGGGATAGGTGAGGTGTTGATGGCAAATGGCGTATTCGCCGGCATCCCGCGCCTTGATCGCCAATGCGGCCGCCAGCCCGCCGCCGGCGCTCTCCCCGCCGATGCCGATTCGATCGCGGTCGACCCCGAGTTCCGACGCATGTTCGTGCAGCCAGGCAAGACCCGTGTAGCAGTCGTCCAATGGGGCCGGAATGGGGTGTTCCGGGGCGACGCGGTAGTCGACTGACAGCACCACGGCACCCAGGCGGGCACAAATTTGCAGGTTTACCGGATCGGACATGTCCGGCGTCCCCATGACGTAGCCGCCGCCGTGTATGTGCAGATAGCCGGCACCCGAGGCGGCGTCTGCGGATGGCCGGTAAAGCAGGGCGCGCACGTCCGGCCCGGCTCCGCCAGTGGCATGGATTTCTTCCCGCGAGACACCGACTTCCGCCGGGTCGCCAAGCTCCACGACCATGGTGGGGTTGTCTCGAAGATAGGCCAGCTGTTCGTCATCGAGTTCGAACGGCGGCAGCACTTCGAGCAGCCGTAGCAGTTCCGGATCCAGCAGATGTCTTGTCGTCATGAGTTGCCTCTCGTGGCCGTGAATCCCATTGCCCTTCCCCACGCGCATGGCCGACTCCGAACGCGGTGGCAATGTCCGTCGGGAAAGAGCCGGAGTCGCAGAACGCGGGCGATGCGGGACTTTAGAATAACTGAACGATTCGTGCGAGCGCCTGGACGTTTTCGCCAACTCCGATGCCGGCGCCTCCGCCTATACGCACGTGGCCATCGACGAAGCCCACCGCGCCGTCACCGAACTGAAAGCCCCATAGTTGCGGCACGCCAATCCGCGGACGCGCAAGCAACACCCGACAACCGCTGGGAGAGAGCAGGTGTGCGGTCAGGGACGCGGCTCGCCCTCGGCAGTCTCTCCCGATTGTGCTTCGGGACCGTCCAGGATACCGAGCGCTCGCGCCCGGCGAACCCGATGACCTCGGGCCAGTTCCCGCATGTCGGTCGTTGCGTCCGTCTCGTCCACGATTTCGAGGCCGAGCAGCGTTTCGATGACGTCCTCCATGGTCACGATGCCCGACATGCCGCCGAATTCGTCCATGACGACAGCCAGGTGCTCCTGCCGTGAGCGCAGGGTGGCGAACAGATCCGTGATGGCGTAAGTCTCGCCCACGGCGACGATTTCGCGGCGCAGGTTGGCGATCGGCTCGGCGCCACGCCCGTCCACCAGGGCGGCAAGCACGTCGGTTTTCAGAACATAACCTGTAATGTGGTCTATGGACTCGCTGAAAACGGGGATGCGCGAAAACCGCTTGCGTTCGGCATTGCCGTGAAACTCGCCGATGGTCTCGATTTCCGATGCCAGGGCGACAACCGTGCGGGGCGTCATGACATCGCGCACCTGGATCGTCTGGAAACGAATCAGGTGGCCGATCATCTCGCTTTCCTCGGCCTCGAAAACGCCTTCCTCGGCCCCGAGTTCCGCCATTGCCAGCAAGTCCGTTCGGGTGAGAACGGGCTGACTCGACTCGCTTTTCAACCGGCTCGTTATGGATTGGCTCAGCCACACGAACGGCGCCAGCACCAGGGTGAGCGTGCGTACCGAGTGAATCGTGAACGTCACCAGACGGCGCCAGTACAACGCGCCGATGGTTTTCGGCACGATTTCGGAAAACACCAGTATCGCGATGGTCATGATCACCGGCACGGCAACTCTCGTGATCCAGGGGTTCGTGTGCGCCCAGATCTTGGCGGCTTCTTCGCCGACACCGATGGCGCCAACAGTATGGGCGATGGTGTTGAGAGTAAGAATCGCAGCCAGGGGCCGGTCGATGTTGGCCTTGAAGTCCTCCAGATACTTGCCGGTGCGCGTGCCCTGCTGCGATTGCAGCCGCGCATGGCTCGGCGAGATGCTCAGCAGCGCCGCTTCCCACAGCGAGCAGAAAAACGACAGGACAAGCGCAAGCGAAAAGAACGTGACCAGCAGCCAGTACATCGGGTCGAGGTGAAGTGCCTCTGTGCCTCAGTGCCTCCAATCGGCAGATTACACCGAATCGACGGCGATGAGGCAAATACTTGTGCGTGCCCACTCGGCGGCGCTCCGATCGACTCGAGCAGGCCCCACCCCTGCAACGCCCCGAACCCGCACACTCAGCCGGCTCTCCATCCGCTGCGTGTACGCGTCCTCGAACACCGCCATCCTGCTGTCCTGGTTGCCTGGAACATTCCCCATGACCGCCTCGGAATCGCCAAGGTTCGGCGCAATCCGAAACCGGACGGTTCAGGTGCTACAGGACCGGACAGTTTACTTGTTCAAAAACCGGGCAAGTCCATTGGATGCAAGCGAATTTCAGGGTTCGCTCGGAAAATGCTCGCTTATCGGCTAATATGGAGTTCACTACCAGATTGGCCGATAGCCATGTACAAACCGCGAAGCCTCTCGCGCACCATCCACCGCGTTTCGAAAGCCTTTCCCATCCTCTTTCTGACCGGTCCCCGCCAAGTCGGCAAGACCACCTTGCTGGAGCATTGCGGCGGCGACCGAGGCTACGTAACACTAGATGACCTGGATCAACGCGAGATCGCCCGCAAGGATCCCGCCCTGTTTCTGCAAATGCACCCCGCGCCCGCCACCATCGATGAAGTGCAGTACGCCCCGCAACTATTCGGCCAACTCAAGCTCGCCGTGGACAAGGCCAGGCAGCCCGGCATGTACTGGCTCACCGGATCGCAGAAGTTCCACCTCATGCAGGGCATCACCGAAACGCTGGCCGGCCGGGTGGCGATCATCGACCTGCTCGGCTTTTCGCAGGCTGAAATCGAAGGCCGCGCCGAGTCCAGCCTGCCCTTTGCGCCCACCGACGAGTGGCTGGCCAACGCCAAGGCCGCGGCCGGCCCGCCAAAGCCGTTGATGGACATCTATCGGCAGATTTGGCTTGGCGCCTTTCCTGGCCCCGCGCTGGGCGGCGAGGCGGTGCGCGACACTTTTTACAGTTCATACATTCAGACCTACATTCAAAGGGACGTGCGCGCGCTGTCACGGGTGGGCGATGAACTCGCCTTCCACCGGCTTTTGCGCGCGGCGGCCGCCCGTACCGGCCAATTGGTCAACTTCGCAGACTTGGCCCGGGACGTCGAAGTCGACCAAAAGACGATCAAGGCGTGGCTGTCGATATTGGAGACCGCCGGCCTTATCCATCTGCTGCGTCCCTATCACAGCAATCTCACCAAGCGGTTGGTCAAGACGCCGAAGCTCTATTTCCTCGACACCGGGCTTTGCGCCTACCTGACCGGTTGGTCGTCGCCGCAGACACTCGAAGCCGGGGCCCTGTCCGGCGCCATATTGGAAACCTGGATGTTCGCCGAGATACTGAAAAGCTACTGGCACAACGGCCTGGAAGCCCGGTTTCACTTCTACCGGGACAAGGACCGGCGGGAGGTGGACCTGCTGATCGAACGGGACAACCAAATCCACCCCATTGAATTCAAGAAGACCGCTTCCCCCAGCCAGTCGGCAGCGGGCAGCTTTCCCGCCTTGGCCAAGCTCGGCAGGCCGCGCGGGCCGGGCGCCGTGGTCTGCCTCAAGGAGACCGACGCCAAACTCGCCAAAGAAGTCATCGCCATCCCGGCCGGGCTGCTCTAACCCGCACCTGCGGGAGCAACCATGGCTATTGAGAGCGTCAACCGCAGAGCTTGGAACCAGGCAACGGCAGAGCGATGCCCTTGGGTGCAACCGATATCCAAGGAGACGATTGATCGCGCCAAATCTGGCGATGGGCAGTCTTGCTCAAAATGATCAAAATAACTAAATTAGGCAAACCAGTCGTTTAACTCATTCACCGACCGCGAGCAGTTCCTTCGCCACCTTACCCGGATTACGACCATGGCCCCGGTTCTCTCGGAAGTGACGGATTGCGCCGACCCGAAAGACAACCGGTTTCTGGCCCTCGCTTTCGACTCGGAGTCCGACCTGATCCTGACCGGCGACTCCGGCTTGCTGACGCTGAGCCCTTGGCGCGGTATCGAGATCGTGTCTCCCCGCGCATTCCTAGCCCGGATGTCTCATCAACTTCCTGCTGCGGACGCCGATGCACTCGCCCTGCGCGGCCGTGCTCCTTCCAGCCGATTTGACATACTGTCGAGTATGCCTGCATCGGCCTCCAGTCCGCGCAGCCGCGCAGGGCGGCGCCTCGACGCCCTCGCGACGAAAGTTGGTGAGATATCCGGGCTAGCAACCTGACCCCGGGAGAGCACACGCATGACAGCGACAACATGGACATGGCTCGCGTGCGGCGCAATCTACGCCGCTTTTTTCGGTTGGTACACGTCGTTCGAAGGCCCGTTGACCGACGAGGAAATCGAGCGCTACCTGAACCGATTCGCCGAACGGGCGCCGCCGGCCTCACCGGAACTGCTGGCTTCGATGCGTCGCTTCATGGAAGAAGACACCGGTGACGATTTCGTCATGCTGAACGTGATCGACATGTACGACGTGCCCCGGCAAATCGAGGGGGTGGAACCCGGCGAGACCAGCGACGAGGTCCTGGACAAGTACATGGTCTACATGTACCCGGCCCTCTTTTCCCGCGCTTCTCACCCGGTGCTGTTCGGCAATGCAGCCCACACGGCCATGGACCTGATGAACGCGCCGGGCATGGAGAGCTGGACCCGGGGGGCGTTGATGCGCTACCGCAGCCGGCGGGACATGCTGGAAATCGCCAGCGATCCGGCATTTCAGGGCTCTCATGAATTCAAGGTTGCCGCCATGGAAAAAACCATCGCGTTCCCGCTCGACCCCTGGATTCAGCTCGGCGACCCGCGGCTTCTGCTGGCGCTCCTTCTGGGTCTGGTCGGCTGCGCTCTGAGCTGGCGGTTCGCAGCCGTCCGCTGACGCCTCCACGGCCTTCAATCACCCAGCACAGGCACAATACCATCGGCCTCGTTTGGCGCGGGCACACTCCACAGGCTATCGAGGCACCCATCGGCCTAGATTGGGACGACGACCCAGCGAAGGGCTAGATTGTGCCGGGAATCAGCCTTCAGTTATTTTGGGACTGCTGCAACAGGGTCGGCACCATGGGAGCGATTGATTGTTGTTCCTCCATTTCGTCGCCGCTCGTGTAACGAACCTTCAATTGGGGCGGAAAGTCCTGGAATGCGGGCACTTTCGGTTCTCGTTGGACTTCCTGCCAATTGCGGCCTCGATCAGCAGAGACGATCGCTCGACCGTCATCGCAAAGGATATAGACTCGATCGTCAGTCGACGCTTCGGCGGCGATGTCCAGGCAACTGCTGGGCACTGAACCAATTTGCGTCCAAGCGGCGCCGTCGTCCGTCGTCGACATGACAGGCGCGAAGTCTGTCGCCTCGTATTCCCACTTGCGAAGGCTGAAGCGCTGGTCCCGAGCAGTGCGGATGATCTCGCCGTCGCCAAAGCGGTACGGGGGCCGGAAAGCCCACGAGCCGATCCCCACAAACAGAAGACTCTCCTCTGCCCGCGTGGCGGCCCAGGTTCGACCGTCGTCCTCGCTGTAGTGAATTGGCGCCACACCGGTCCAGAAGTGGCCCGGAATGCCGGTTACGGTGCCATCGGGTTGCTCGTGGAGTGCGTAAAACTCGGCTGCTTCGTCAGTCGACCAGGAATCTGAAGTTTCGTCAAACCGATGCACCTTCTTGTCGATGAAGGCAGCGATGCCGTTGGTTGTGCCAATGACTGCCGGACGAGGGATGTGCATCGACCAAATGCTTGCGCCCCGCTTGGGGAGGACTTTGAGCAGCGAGACCGAGCGACTGGCCGGCTGATATTGGTGGATCTCATAGGAATCGATGACATCCGAAACCACGTAGGCTTCGCCCGCATCGCTTGCAACCACGTCGATCACATGCCGTGGCTGTCCGCCCATTGGAATATCCCGGAAAGCGCCGTCGAGTTCGCCAATGGTCAGCCTTCCAAATTCGGACCCGATCAGCAGTTCTCCGGATGGCAACTCCACCAAACCGGTGATCTCATAGTTGTGGCTCAGCGATCGGTTCTGCCACTGGCCTTTGTCGAGCACGTACAAGGCGCCAATCGAGCCCGTCAACAAGTGGCGACCGTCCCGGAGCAGATGCATGTCCATCGGCACTGCGGCATTCTTGATCAGTCTCGCTGTTTCCTGCCGCACCTCACCGAAGGAATCGCTCAACCACCCCGAAACGGGTTCTTCGCTGTCGGTCTCAGTCATGAACTCGGGGTACAGGGTACGTGCAATGCGCACCAGGTCCCCATTTGCAAAGCGCGTAATCGCGTAGTCCGGGTAAGCTTCCTCCGCACGATGCCTGGCTTGAAACGGGTGATAGACGATGGTGCCCAGATTAGTCACGCCCCCGGCTCGAACCTCGAATGTCCCGAGGCCGCGTGGAACGCGCGCATACGCATAGTATGTGATGTCGCCCATCCTCTCTTCGGTACGCAGTACCCCGACCCGGTAGGTGCCGGCGGGAACCACACCCATGTAGGTTTGCGTTGTATGGCTTTGATCCAGGGCGGTGATCCGCCAGGTGTCGTCCTCGCCCTCGTAGTTTTGCCGCCACAAGAAGAGTTCTTTCCAATGGTCGACGTAGCCGGTGATGCGGCGGCTGTTGTTCGACGTTTCGGCGATCACCAGGCCGCTGCCTTCGGGGAGGCCGCTTCTCTTGGACGCCACGCTCGAGTCCGGCGGCAGGGTTGCGCAGCCGTGAGAAAAGACAAGTGCCGCGAGGGCGAATTTGCAACAGTCACGCGCTTTCAATCGATGGCCTCCCCTGATGTGAACGGGCCGGTGAGCATGATTCCACAGGGACGTTGACGGAACAATGAGCAGCGCGGTGGCTTGGCTCACCAGATTTCGTTGCGAGGGCGTCGAGGCGCCATTCTCGCGACGCAATCTCGTGAGATATGCAGATTAGCGCACGCCTGGCTGCTTGCCTTGTATGTGCGCGCTGGAACCGGTGACCTCGAGCACCTTGTGGCCGTGATGGGTAGCGCCAAACTCGTCGGTCGCGACCACCGACACCAGGTGCGTGCCCGGCTCGAGATCGTCCGGCAGATCAGCGACCCACAGGTGGGTTGACGGCGCGGGTTTCACCCAGGGCTTGATCACAGCGGCGTGCCGTTCCGCCCATTCGAGGTAGCTCGGGTCGAAACCCTCCAGCCGGCGCATTTCTGCCCAATTGCCATCGTCAACCTGGAACCGGACCCTCGACCTGGGGCCGCCGTCGAACAGGTTGACGACGATGGCGGCTGCGGCGACCTGGTCTTCGACGATGCGGCCGTCGTAAAGTTCTCCCGGTCGGAAATCGCGATAGCCGCCCCGCGGCCCATGGTGGGCAGCATCCACCATGATGCGCATCTGGTAGCTTTCGGGACGCCCGGCGGCCTTGTAGGTCACCCGCATTTTCGTGCCATCGACATGCATGCGGTGGTATCCCCTGGGCGTTCCGTCGCGCTGCATGGAGACGGGCAGTGCATCTGCGTCGAATGGGCCGCTCCACCAACTGCCGGACACGGCGGAAAGCACGTGGTGGTGAAACGCTGCCTCACCCCTGTAGCCGTCCTCTTCACCGATCCAGACGTGTTCGTTGGTGTGGGTGTGGCCGGCCATGGCATACAGGTTGGGGTAGTCTTCGAGCAGGTCGAACAGCGCCTGACGGTTTTCCACACTGCGCGGGTCGCTACGCGTCAGCAGCGGTATGTGCATGGCCAGCACGAGCAGCCGGTCGGTGGGCACGTGTTCGAGTTCAGCCTCGAGCCAGGCCAGTTGCGCCTCGCCCAAGGCCGCGTCGTAACCGCCGGAGCCGCGCGGATTGTCGGCTCTCGGCGCCGCACCCTTGTAACGCACGTTGTCGAGCACCACGAACACTGCGTTGGCGTATTCGAAGGCGTAGTAAGGCGGTCCGTACCAGTCGGAAAACGTTTCCAGCGAATACTTGTCCGAAGGCGCGAGTAAGTTGAGTTCGTGGTTGCCGGGCACGTTGTACCAGGGAATGCCGAGCATCGCGACAATGCTGTTATAGCGCGGGAACATGGAAAGGTCGTCGAAGAGTATGTCGCCCATGGTCATGCCGAAGGCAGCGCCGGTGCCGATCAGTTCATCGATCACGCCGTCGCGGATGTAGTCGAGTTCCTCCTCGGTCTGCGGCTGCGGGTCGGCGAACAGAATGGCCTCGAAGCTGGCCGGCTCCTCCTGTCGATGCAGGGCGAAGTCGATGCGCTCCGGCAAGGGGCCGGTGGGTTCGATGCCGGGATAGCGAAGCCCCGGCGGCGACCCGTCGGGCCGGTGCAGGTAGTGGAAGCGCGGCAGGCGGTAGGCGTCCAAAGGCGTCATGTAGCCCGAAGGCTTGGTGATGAAGACGATGCTGTCGCCGTTCACGCCGAGTTGGTAGGCGCCGTTTTCGTCCGTCAGCGTCACGTCTCGGCCGTTGGAGACGCGCACGTCGGCTATCCCGGGCTCATCCGGGTCGGCTTGGCCGTTGCGGTTCAGGTCGTCGAATACCCTGCCGCCAAGGGTGTCGGCAAGCGATGAGGCTGCGAAGAGGCAGGCAATGGGAAGTGCGCTCGAGAAGCGTCGGGCGTATGACATGGGCGATGCAACCGTCAGGTGGCCGAGCCGCACATTCTACAGCACTACTGCCTTTGTCCATGTGACGCGCTGGTGAGGTTCAGATCTCTGGACACGCTCCTGCGAGCGAATCGCGGATTACGCCGCGCCAGACCAGTTTTCGCTCCCATCTCCCCCTCGCGAACGGCGCATGCCCTGCCCGGAGCGGCCGCCAACGGCAGAATCTCCATCGCCATACGCTCGGATTTCCAAGTTTCGGACGGCTGTTCTTACTCTGCCCGTATGCCTGATAGCATGACTCGATGAACAAATACGAGGGAGTCACCACATTTGTCGCAAGGCCGGGATTCCTCAAGTGGTGAATCTTCAAAGCGATGGCGGCCAATCCGATTCGGATCAGATGCAGTAGATTAGGAAGTTGATCCTGAAGCACGGATTGGAAGGACAACGGTTCCGAAGGAGATTAGTCATGCACAAATACAAGATCATTCTCTACTGGAGCGACGAAGATCAAGCGGTCGTTGCCGAAGTGCCCGAGCTTCCGGGGTGCATGGCGCATGGTGACGATCAGGAGCAAGCGCTGAAGAGCATCAACGAAGCGGTCGAGTTTTGGATCGATACCGCAAGGGAGATTGGCGACCCGATTCCTGAGCCGAAGGGCGACCGCCTGGTGTTCGCGTGACCGCTTGAATCGGCGACGAAGCCTACATCCTCTACCACTGGCACCGGCGGGTCCACGATGAGCATCTCATGCAATACGCCTCCGGCACGCTCTCGCAACGCGACTGGCCGGCACTCGATTGATCGATGACCCAATGCTCCGGGTAGTATCGGGCCTTTCCGAACCGTATGGGACACGCTCCCAGTGATCCATGAGCGCCGCGGGTCGACACGGCATCCTGCGACAGATTCGCAAATGGGTTCCGGTTGAATAATGAGAATGTTTTTCATTATAAATCAATGACGTACGGTTGAACTCGGCGACGCAGTGTGGCACAGTACCGCGTCATGCAGAGGCTCGGGGGACGTTCATGCTGCCCGCGCGCCAAGGGGGCATTGCCGACTTGATCGCGGCGCCGACGAAGGGGTCGATTGCCGTGGGCCACATCCTGCTGAACGCAGGTAGATGTCTTATTGCTCGCGGAATCGTTCACTTGCCATGTTCAGGTAGCGGGCTCGCGCACGCGAAATCCCGCTTGCAGCAACATTGCCGCATTCCGAACTGCATGCAGATCGCGGAAGACGCGAAGTCAGGCCGTTCGTACCCACGCAAACGCAGCCAACACGCAGCGATACGCCCGCACTCACCAATACGATAGAGGACAAGGATCGTCATGAATTCAACCAAACCCTCCTGGTTCCAACGCCTGCTCGTTTATTTCGGCGCTTTGCTGCTTGCAATCGCTCCCAACTTTTTCGGAGGGAAAGTACCCGCCATCTTGCAGTGGGAAGAAGCCCATGCCGCAGAGGGGGATGGCGATGGGGACGGGGATGGCGATGGGGACGGGGATGGCGATGGGGACGGGGATGGCGACGGCGATGGCGACGGCGATGGCGACGGCGACGGGGACGGCGATGGCGATGGCGATGGGGACGGGGATGGCGACGGCGACGGGGATGGCGATGGCGATGGCGATGGCGACGGCGATGGCGATGGCGATGGCGATGGGGACGGCGATGGTGACGGGGACGGCGATGGCGACGGCGACGGGGACGGCGATGGCGATGGCGATGGCGATGGCGATGGCGATGGCGACGGCGATGGCGATGGCGATGGCGATGGCGATGGCGATGGCGATGGCGATGGCGATGGTGACGGCGATGGCGACGGCGATGGCGACGGCGACGGCGATGGCGATGGCGACGGGGACGGCGATGGCGACGGGGACGGCGATGGCGACGACGGAACGGGTTCCGCCCCTTGGGTCCCGTTGCAGTCGGTGGCGCCAATGGTTCCTTCGACGGCCGACTTGTCGCACCAGGGATTCGTACGCGTAATCAACCATTCCGCCAAGACGGGTCAGGTGCGCGTCATACCCATCGACGATGCCGGCAATCGCCACAGGGCCATCAGTTTCTGGCTGGACGCAGGCGAAGCGGCGCACTTCAATTCGGACGATATCGAACAAGGCAATACAGACAAATCGATTGCTGGCGCAAGTGGCTCCGGCCAGGGCGACTGGCGTCTCGAACTGCTGACGGATCTCGACCTCGAAGTGCTTTCGTACATTCGCCGCGCCGAGGACGGGTTTCTGACGGCAATGCACGATGTTGCGCCCGGCTCGGGAACCAGCCATTGGGTGGCGGTGTTCAACCCCGCAAGGAATGTCGATCAACAGAGCCTGCTGCGATTGATTAATCCGGGCGATGTATCGGCTGACGTATCGATCACGGGGGTCGACGACCAGGGAATCTCGCCCGGCAGTGAGGTTCGGTTGTCGGTGGATGCCGGTGCCGTGGTCACGCTCTCGGCGGCCGATCTCGAAGGTGGTGTGGGCGTCGAGGGCGCCCTCGGCAACGGCGCCGGCAAATGGCGATTGACGGTTCAGTCGAGCACCCCCATCGGCGTCATGAACCTGCTCGGCAGTCCCAGCGGACACCTGACCAACCTGTCGACCGTGTCGGTAAACCAGGCCGACGGCAAACACATCGTGCCGCTGTTCCCGTCCGCTGCCGACAGCGCCGGGCGTCAGGGCTTCGTCCGGGTTGTCAACCGAACGTCCGAGGCCGGCGAGATTCGCATTGCGGCCCACGACGACAGCGATTGGTCCTACGCGCCCATGGCCCTGCCCATCGGCGCCAACCATGCGGTGCATTTCAATTCGAACGACCTGGAGTCGGGTAATGCCGGCAAGGGCCTATCCGGGGGTACGGGGCCGGGTCAAGGCGACTGGTATCTGGAGCTGACCAGCGACCTGGACATCGAGGTGCTCTCCTACATCCGCCATCCGGATGGATTCCTGACGTCGATGCACGATCTTGCGCCCAACGCCGGCACGCGCTACTACGTCGCCTTCTTCAACCCGGCCAGCAACGCCAACCAGGTAAGCCGGCTGAGGCTGGTCAATCCTGGTGCAGAGCCGACGGGGGTGACGATTACGGGCGTTGACGATCGCGGCGAGTCGTCCGAGGGCGAAGTGCGCGCAACCATTGCGGCACGCGACTCGCTGACGTTGACGGCAGAACAGCTCGAATCCGGAGCAGACCTGCAGGGAGCACTTGGTGACCGTACAGGGAAATGGCGGCTGTCGATCGAATCCGACCACCCGATTCAGGTGATGAGCCTGCTGGAAAGCCCCATGAAGCACCTCACGAATCTGTCCACATCGCGAGGCGAGAGCGAGTCGAATGTCGAATAGCCGAATGCAACGGGATTATCCGCTTGTCGGACGCTCAGTCGACGAAGCCGCACCCGCATCGCCGACCACCCGGTCGAACTTCGTCAAGGTAGCCGACGTGGCAACGAGGCCGCTGCTCGCCGAGTTGCATGCGTCACCGGAACTGTGGCAAGTGGACACCAGCCGCCAACGCAAGGTCCGCTGTCAGCGGAACACCGAGAACATCTTCCTGCGCGTCGCGAAAAAACCGTTGCCCCGCGGTGCGAAAAACGCCAACGATGTCCATGAAAGCCGCTTGTTCTGGATGGCTGACGGCTTTCCCGCAATATTGAACTTCTGCGAGCGCATCGCCGCATCGGTCGGGGGACAGCTAGGCCGGGCGACGTTGGTCGCACTGCTGCCCGGAACCCGGGTTTATCCACACGTCGACACCGGCGCGTACTACCGCATCCGGGACCGGTACCATCTGGTGCTCGAGAGCCGCGGCGGCAGCCCGCTGACGGCCGGAGACGAGACCGTCCTGATGCGCGAGGGCGAACTCTGGGTCTTCAACAACAAGGTCCGGCATTCGGCGAGCAACCCGTCTGACCAGCCGCGCATCCACCTTATCTTCGATGTCTTGCCGATGGCCGGGCGCGGGCACTTCGTGTTTGCCCCGGTGAATCGACGCTTCTCTAGCCCGACCCATCCTCATCGAACCGCATCGGCTTCAATACCTTGATCGCAGCGGCAAGGGCGTGGGCGGCCGAGTCGATGCGCACGGCGTTATCGTAGACTTCGGTGCGCAGGGCGCCGAGCACGCGCGCTTTCCGGGAGACATAGAAGGCGTCGCGTTCGTCGCGAAATTGCAGTTGCCGCAACGACCGGAGACCGCGGTCGATCGCCTGCCGGTAAGCCGCAGCCCGAGCCCCGTCACCCAGATGCCTGGCGAGCGCCAACGCATCGGCGAGCCCCTCGAGGTAGACGCCCGTCGAGGCTGCGTGCGGTGGCCCGAAGTCGGGGCGTTTGGGATTGTAGAAACGTCCGCGAAGATCCTCGGCCAGGCCCTGCCACTGTTGCATCGGCAACAGCCAATCGTTGATTTCGAAGACGAAATCGGCCAGTTCGCGCCGTCTCGTGCGGGCATACAACGCCACGCAGGCCTGAGTGTGCCAGGGGACGAACGCGGGATTGCGGGCGTGGCGATGACGTCGGCTGCAGCGGTCGAACGCCTCCAGCCACCGCTCCAGCGAGGGCGCACAGGGCGCTCGTCGGCGGATTGCTTCAGACCAGAACAAGAGCGCCTCCCCGCTATAGAAGTTCCAGTTCTCACCATCGCGCTCCGACGGAAAGAAAAATGTCCGAAATCCATCCTCGCCGTCCGCGAGGGAATCCACACCGGCGGCAAGCAGGTTCAATTCAGATTCGAACTCCTGCCTCGCCGGACTCTCCAGAATGGCTAATGCTGCAAGGGCGGCGGCTCCGAGTTTGGCTCCCTTTCGTTCGACGATAGCCCCTCGACCGTCACCGATGTCGCGGAAGTAGCGATTCAGGTTGTAACGCAGATTGCGGCGCGCGGCTTCGCACAGTTCCTTGCTGCGGCGCAATTCGCCGAGCCGCGCAAGCGCCAACGAGCCCAGAAAGCGTCGGATGGCATTATCCGCCGGCGACTCTTCGCCCCGGCTCGGCCAGTACTTGTAGGGCAGCGCGCCCTCCGGGGAAAGGTTTTGCAGCATCCAGTCGCCGATGCCGTCGGCGATGTCGGCGGCACGGTTTTCGCCGCTGGTCGACGCAGCGGGAACGGTCGTACCGCCGCGAAAAAGCTCGGTTGTCTCCGCCCCGTCGCCCGAGATCAGGAATTGACGCCCGGAAAGAGACCGGAGATTGCCGTGCTTTTGAAACTCGGCAGCGGTCGTACCGCAATGCTCGAGGAATCTGTCCAGCGCGCGCCGAAACGACAGGTTCCGAGCGAGCATGCCCGTCGGTGCATGGGCAACCGACCGGTCGCCCAGTGCAATCTGCAGCCCGACGACGCCTTGAACCCGGGGGTAGAACGCGGTGGAGAATCGCTTCGGCGCAATCAGGCGGCTTCGACGCGGGACGAAGACCTCGACCGTCTCCCCGGCATCCGCGCCCACACGCCCCGGCAGATCGGCCAGCGAAAGGTCTTCCAGCCAGCCATGCCGAATGGCTGCGCCTTCTCTGCGCAAGCAAAACCAGGTTCCAGGCGCCCCAAGCGGCTTGTCCTTCAGTCGCACCAAAGATCGATCGCACCGGCCAAGGCTGCTCCGCGGTTCACAAAGGTCCCATCATACCGGCGAAACGAGCGTCTGGAATGGGCAGGTTCGGTATTAGACTGCCCGGCCAGCATCGGCTCGCGGATGCACTATTGCGATCAAGGAGAATCTGGCGTCCCCTAGGGGAGTCGAACCCCTGTTGCCAGGATGAAAACCTGGAGTCCTAGGCCTCTAGACGAAGGGGACGTCGGAGGGAGCCGCGCATTCTATGGAGGCGCCGTGACGGCGTCAAATCTTTCAGAAATCCCATCCGAGTTGCGGCCGCGGCATGCAGAGGGCCTCGTCCAGCCTGTCGAGCAGGTTTCCGGAAGCGGCATCCAGGACGTCCGGACGCAGGGGCTCGTCGACCCGAATGCCGTCGGTGACCGCCAGGCCGGTAGCCGGTGCGACGCCGAACCACAGCCGGCTGAAAGCGCCCACCGAAGCATGCAACGTCGGCAGATCGTCACGATGTCCCGGTTGCGCATACGAGGACGAGCCCGTGGCAATCTGGTACTCGCCGCCGCAGCCGCCCCAGGAACCTTCCGGAAGATACTCGCAAATCGGGTCGCTCAGGCTGAGGTTGAACCGCACCGTCTGCCCGGACCAATGCCGCCGTTCCACGCAGGCCGCCACGTCCAGCATCCGCAACTGCCACCAGGCCTGTGCCTGATGCGAGGCCGCAAAGTCGGACTTACCCGTGTTGCGCCGATGGCGAAACGGCTGACGCAGCAGCGATTCCAGCTGGATGTCGGGGGGCTCGGGCATCTCGATGAGGGAAACCTGGTCGCCCAGGGACTTCACGAGCCCCATCAGTTCCAGAAACTGCTCGCCGTCCCGGTACGCAAGCATCTCCACCCGGTATGGCCCGTGTTCGATGTTCTTGGCAGCGAACCAGAGGAAATGCGTGAGCACGCCCTCGGTTTCGTAACCCAGCCCGAAACCGTCGGGCCGGAGACCCATTTCTGCCTTCATCAGTCGCGGTTCGGGCAACAGGCAGCCTCCATGGCCGCGCCGGCGCTTCATCAGGGCGCCGTGAACCGAGCGCCAATCGTCCTTGCCCAGGCGCTTCGGCGAACGGTAGGGCACGTCCACCCGCAGCGTCGCCGGGTCGAAGCGAATCGCGCTTTCGTAGCTGCCCGTTCCGAACCCCAACCGATCGTAGAATCCCTGGTCGAACACGCCGAGAACGGCGAGGGGCGCACCTGCCGATGCCGCCGCGGCAACCTGCCGAGCCGTCAGCTTCAACGCCAACCCGAGCCGGCGGGCGATACGGCTGGTGGTCACGGCTGTCACCGCGCAAAAGGGCAGGTCTTCGTCGATGTCGTCGGAAAGATTGGCGTTCAGGTGGGGATTACGATACGGATTGACGTAGCGCATCAGGCCGGCGGATGTATGCGCCATGCACTCCGCCTCGCCGTCGATGGCAGCCGTCAGGCAACTGCCGGTCGAGGCGAAGTCGGCAAGCGCCTTTGCCCCCGTCTCGCTGTCGATCCAGCCGATTTCGTACCAGATGCGCTGGATCGCACTGAGGTCCCGCTTCTTGTCGAATGGTCTGATTTCCATGGGCGGCAGACGGTTCAGAACTTGAATCCCACGCCCAGATTATAGGTGACGTCCGTCTTTTCGGCGCCCACCGGCGGTTTCGTATCGATGCGGTGATCGACGCGGATGTGGGTGTCCAGACGCTCGTTGATCGCCACGCGCAACCCCGTGGACGCTTCGACGACCTCACCGCGCCCGCTGTCGGGAATGACCAGCAGGCTGTGCCGGTGAAAGAGCTCGAACTGCTTGCTCCAGAAAAACCGGTTGTAGTCGAGTTCCCAGCGCCAGGCCGGGTTTTCCTTGGCTTTGGCGCCGATTTCGTCGAAGACGACGCTGGCGCCCATGCCCACCGACAGCGCTCCGAAACTGTCCTGCCACACCTGGTAGCCGATACCGCCACCGAGCGTGATGCGCAGATCGATTTCCTTCAGTTCGTCGCGGTAGTACTCGGCGTTGCCCAGTGCAAACCACTTGTCAGCGAAAAAGCGCTTGTAACCGTAGTCGAGGTCGAGCTGTTCGCGCACGCGCACGCCCTCCGCCTCTTCCCGGCCGAAGAGCAGATTCACGTCGTGAATCGTCCAGTCGAGCGCCAGGGTCGATTGCACCAGCAGGTTGACCGCTTCGGTTTCGCTGTTTCCGGTCGACAGGGAGCCGGACAGGTCGGCCTGCGTGCTCCAGCCGCTGGCCAGGTCCGCCAGTGCGTCGCCCGTACGGCTGGCGCTCGAGATCGCTGCAAGCTCCAGCGGGCGCGATTCGCCGCCCGTCGTCACCAGGCGCTGAATGGCGCCCTCGGGTTCGAATCTGCCATCCAGGTACCCGCCGCCACGCAGCCGGACATGAAACTCCGCGGGGGCGGCAACCGACTCTACGGCTTGAATCCGGATGGGCAGTCGGCCTGCGTAGTCGGTTTCCAGCAACAGACGGCCGCCGGAGATGCTGTCCACCTCGCCGGTCAGCCGGTCGCCGTTCTTCAGGACGACCGTGTCGGCAAGTACACCGGTTATCGGCGCCATCCCGAGCCCGCAGATTGCGCCAAGGGCCGCGACGATCGCGCCGGATTTTGTAAATCTGCGCGTGTTCGCGACCGGAAACATGGCCCCACCCATGGTGGCGGGAGCATGTGCGCGCAGAAGAGCAACAGACAAGCGAGGGCGGAGCCGGCCCAGTACCCGGATGAACCCGCTCCGAATTGCCGAGCGAATGACAATGAACGACATCACAACATTTCCTCAGTGAAGGGTTCCATTGGGCAGCATCGACCCGGCCATCGTTCGAACCCGCCAGCGCAGCCCGCCCAAGTCACATGAGCGAGCAACTAAAGCCGCGAGCACATAAACGGGCTCGGCGCCATCGACAACCGTCGTTTTTCATTCGTGCGCGGATCGGGCCAGGAGTGCCCTGCCCACCCAATGGCGCGCAAAATGCTCGGCGGTGCGCCCGCTGCGAACGCCCCGGCCGAGCGCCCAACTGAGGGATGCCTTTTCGACTTCGCCGCTCCATTCGATTTCGATTGCATTGCGATTCGCCAGGCTTTCCACCCAGTAGCGTGCCACGGCCAGGTATTCGGCCTGCTTGAAGGGATAGAACGACAGGCACAGTCCGAACCGGTCCGACAGGGAAATCTTCTCTTCCACGGCCTCGGACTGGTGCAGTTCGCCGTCGACAAAGGCGGCGTTCTCGTTGTCTGTCATGTATTCCGGCAAGAGGTGCCGCCGGTTGGACGTCGCGTAAACCAGGGTGTTGCCGGCCGACTTGAAGATGGAGCCTTCCAGGGCGCTCTTCAAGGTCTTGTAAGAGGCATCGTCCGCCGCGAAGGAAAGATCGTCGCAGAACAGCACGAACCGGAACGGCTCGTCGCGCAGTTTGTGCACGATATCCGGCAGCATGGTCAGGTGGGCCTTGTTCACCTCCACCAGGCGCATGCCGTCTGCGGCGTACCGGTTGAGCAGGCCATGCACCAGCGACGACTTGCCGGTGCCGCGGGCGCCCCACAGAAGCGCGTTATTGGCCGGATACCCTGCCAGGAACTGCCGGGTATTCTCTTCCAGAAGGGCCTTCTGGCGATCGATCTCCAGCAAATCGTCCAGACCGATGTCGTCGCAGTCGCGATGTGCAACGAATTCCTTGACGAGCCCATCGCCCCGCCAGATGGCGGCGTGCTGCTCGCGCCAATCGATCGCGTTGCCTTCCGGCACGAGCTGCAGCAGGCGCTGCGCGAGGGTGGTGGCGGCGTCGATCAGCGCGTTCCGGGGTTCCTTCACCGTTCGATCACTCAGATGGCAACTGGCTGCCAGGTCACGCCTGGTCGTGGGGGACGGGTATTCTAACCCGGCAGTTTTACCGAGGCGTTCCGGTTGGTGCCAACGTCGTGTCACACGTCTTTGTACGCATGCAGAACTTGCGAAGGGTGCACCCCACGAGGCCTGTAGTGGTGTTGCGATAGCCGGCAGGGGCTGGGCCAATGCCCGGCGCGCCGTGCCTTGCCACTCACCCCGGCGGAAAGCGCTGAATGCGCATGAATGACGTGTGGCGCGAAATCAGTGTCCTCGGCTCCGTAGCGACACAACGTTGTCGGCCACGCGTTCGTAGACCCGATGCGTCAGGCCCGGGCCGTCGATGCCGATCTTTCCGGGGCTGAAGAATCGCAAATCGTGACGCCTTGTCCCGGCCGCCCGGTCGGAGGTCAAAACCAGATCGTTGCCTTCGAGCTGCCAGCGACCCGTTTCTTCCCGGCCGCCGTCCAAAAGCCGGTAACGGCCGCCGTTCAGGCTGCCTTCCAGCGCCAGTTCGCCGCTTTCGCAGCGCCAGCGACCGGGCAGGTTCAGTTTTTTCAGCCAAACGAGCCGATTGCGGCGGGCGCCGCGGATCCAGACGGTCGCGACCAGTGCCACAGCAATGACGATCAGCAACGATGCCACGACAACCCGGCCCCTACCTCAGCCATTCCCGCTGCACGCCCACCAGTTCCGCCTCTACCGAGAACTGTACGGTGCGCTCCACGTCCGCCAGAATCCGTTCCACCACCACCGCATCGGCGGCTGCCGCGATCACCGACCATTGGGAACGCTGGTGCGAATCCTGGTGCCCACTCTCGCAAACGGCGACGTTCGCTGCCCGGCCGAGCCGGTCTTTCAGCCCCTTGAGGCGCCGGCGTTTCTCCTTCAGCGAACGGCAGCCGCCAAAATGGAAATCGAGTTGCAACAGGCAGGTTCTCAGCATCGGGCCGACGTGTCCGCCGAAAGGCCGGGCAGTTTGCCATAGGCGCCCGCATAAGCGAATATTCCGGTGGAGCGAACGTTGGCCCGACCTATTCGTGAATGAACTACTGCGGCCGTCAATAGCAGCGAAATCACCGGCCGTGCTCCTGCCGAGTGCTCAGCGTGTCGTCCAGCACGCCGCCGCGCTCTCTGGTCCGCGCGCCCTGTGATTTCAACACGCTTGCCAGCCTGGCTACGTTCATTCACGAACAGGTCGGGCCGGGCGTACCTCCGGCGCCCTGGGCTCGCACCGGCGCGGCAACTCCTCGCCGGACAGGGAACCTACGCATCGGAGCGCCCGTTCGAAACTCAATCACGTGCAATCTCGAATGAACGCAGCATGAATCGCAAGATCGCCCCCTCGTTCCTGGCAATCGGCCTGATCGGCGCTTGTGCCACCCAGCCGGAAACTGCCGGTGAAACCGCCGAGCAGGAAGAGCCGCCACTGACCGTCGAAGAGATTCTCGCCAGCGCCCCGCAACCCGAAGACTACTCGGAACCCGAAACCTGCCTGAGCCGCTACGCGTACGAGAACGTCGAGGTGATCAACCGGGAATTGCTGGTGTTCCACGGCCGCCGCGGCAAGGTCTGGCTGAACCGGCTGCGCAACGCCTGCATCGGGCTGCGCCGCGACGACACCCTGGCATTCGAAATGCGCGACAGCCGCCTGTGCGACATGGACACCTTCAGCAGTGTCGACGCCTTCGGCGGGCCGCTCGAGCGAACCAGCGCCCGCTGCAGCCTGGGCAAGTTCGAACCGATCTCTGTCGAACAGGCGCAACTGCTCGAGGAAGGGTTGTCCGCAAAACCCTGATGAGACCACGGCCCAGCCCGACAACGCGCCGGCGACGGGGCCCCTCCCGAACTTGACCACCTCGTCCGGCACTTCGTCCGCTACATCGAAC
Source organism: Candidatus Azophilus sp. (assembly GCA_965221465.1). Taxonomy (GTDB): domain Bacteria; phylum Pseudomonadota; class Gammaproteobacteria; order Pseudomonadales; family Azotimanducaceae; genus Azophilus. The sequence goes on along the minus strand of OZ244892.1, from coordinate 683,942 downwards.
GCTTGTGCAACGGCCGCACACTGGCCGCTCGAGTAACGTGGTTCAACCGGGCATCAGCGCTTCGCTAACCCGACAACCCGCCGGAATGGTGGCTGCGGCGTCCCGCGTTATGACAGCTTTATCGTCATGTTCGGCCCACCGACCGGCGATTCGTCGAACCAGCGGGCGGTGACCGTCTTGGTTTCGGTGTAGAACTTCACCGCCTGCTTGCCATAGGCATGCTGGTCGCCGAAGAACGACTGCTTCCAGCCCGTGAAACTGAAGAACGGCAGCGGCACCGGAATGGGAATGTTGATGCCCACCTGCCCCACCTCGATCTCGTGCTGGAACTTGCGCGCCGCACCGCCCGACGAGGTGAAGATCGAGGTGCCGTTACCGTAGGGATTGGCGTTGACGAGGCCGATGGCGTCATGGAGGGTCTCGGTCTCTGCGCAGAGCAATACCGGGCCGAAGATTTCTTCCCGGTAGATGGACATGTCGGTCGAGACATTGCTGAAGAGCGTCGGCCCGACCCAGTTGCCATCCGGATAGCCTTCCACGGTGCAGTCGGACCCGTCCAGCAGGCAATCGGCCCCCTCTTCCTTGCCGGCTTCGATGAAACCGAGAATCCGCTCTTTCGCCTGCGGGTTGATCTGCGGCCCATAGGCCGAAGATTCCCGGTCCCAGGGGCCCGGCTGCAGATCGGCCATGGCATCGCGCACGTCCGGAATCCACTCCGCCGCCTCGCCGACGAATACTGCAACGCTGATTGCCATGCAGCGCTGGCCGGCGGCCCCGCAGGCGGAACCGACCAGGTTGTTGATGACCTGGCCCTTGTTGGCATCCGGCATGACCACCATGTGGTTCTTGGCGCCAGCCATGGCCTGCACCCGCTTCAGATGCTGGGTGCCGGTGCGATAGACGTGCTGGGCCACGGGCACCGAACCCACAAAGGAAATGGCCCGGATGTCCGGGTGGGTGAGCAAGGCATCCACCTGCTGCTTGCCGCCGTGAATGACCTGCAGCACACCCTCGGGTGCGCCCGCCTCGACAAACAGTTCCGTCAGCCGATTGGGTGTCATCGGGTCCTGCTCCGAGGGTTTCAGCACAAACGTGTTGCCGCAGGCGATGGCCATGGGGAACATCCACAAGGGGATCATGGCGGGGAAGTTGAACGGCGTGATGCCGGCGCAGACACCGAGGGGCTGGGTGTAGCTGTAGCTGTCGATGCGGCCCGCAACGTTCTCGACCGTTTCGCCCATCATGAGGCTCGCGATGTTGCAGGCGTGCTCGACCACTTCGATGCCCCGCCACACGTCACCTTGGGCATCGGCGAAGGTCTTGCCGGTTTCCCGGCTGAGTATGCGGGCAATGTCGTCCTGGTGACTCTTGAGAAGACCCTGATAGCGCAGCATCAGCCGCGCACGCTCGGGAGCCGGCACTTCGCGCCATGTCCGGAAGGTCTCCTGCGCATGGGCTACCGCCCGGTCGATCTCCTGCGGCGTTGCGAACGGCAGGTCACCCAGCACATCCTGGGTCGCCGGGTCGGTCACCGGCAGGGTTTCGTTGCTTTCGCCGTCGATGAATTGCCCGCCTATGAACAGCGGCAGCCGTTCCGCCATCGTTCGCTCCTTCAAGTGGGTGCTACGGAAAGCACGCCAGCGTGAATGACCGAGCGATGGAAATCAACAGGACGCCCGACGACGCCGGCCATGCCATCCGGTGAACGCCCAAGGCGCGCGCGGAATCCAGCTCGCATGTTTCACCAACTCTCGTCGCGAGGGCGCCGAGGCGCAGCCCTGCGCGGCCGCGCAACGCGAGTGGCCTCGAATCGACTGAGCACCGGGTTTATCGCCTGTAGTTATCGCCGCCGGGGAGGGACAGGTTGGCGAGGTCGCCGCTTGCGCTGTCGAGCAGATTGACGACATGAATGTCGCCGTCGGCTTCGATGAAAAGGCGCCACTTGCCGGTGCCGGAGCCGAATGCGCCCGTAAGGCCCGGCCCACCGTTTTCGAGTTGCACCGCGTCCAGGGTGCGGACGGCCCCTGCGGGGATTCTCAATTCGATTAGCGACTGCCCCTCCTCGCCCAGGTCGTCGACCCCGGTGATGTCTACGGCCACGGCGTTGTCCGGGTCCGGGTTGATCAGCCGCAGCCTGCTCTTCTGGCGGGTGTTGCCGGCCGGGTTGAAGACGGGAACATGATGCGCACCCGTGCGTTCTTCGACGATCGCCAGGTCGTGCATCGACGTCAGAAACCCGTCCTCGGTGCGAATGTATGCCGCGACTTCGATGTCGAGTTCCGACTGGAATTGCAGGCGCCAATCCCCCGTGCCCGGCCCGATTCCCGCGGAGAGGCCTTTTTCGGGGTTGCCCTGTTCCAGATCCCGCGAATTGAATGGCTTCGTTTCGAACCCGGCGATGGACAGCGTCACCGGCCCCGCCCGCACACCGTCGTCGTCGGTTGCCGAAATCGTTACCTCCCCGGAACGATCGGAGCGATTGAAGACGCGAACGAAACCCTGCCGCCCGTCGGCATCCAGGGCCGATGCCGAGAGAAACAGCGGCACGAGCACCGAGTTCGACGCGTCGGCCGACACGAATTCCACGTGCAATCGGTACTGGCCCACTTGCGTGCCATCGTATCCGGTAACCTTGACGTAGTAGGCGCCGGCATCCACTTCCGCTTCGATTCGGAAGTTGAACTGGTGACCCCCGTCGTCGTCGTAGGCGATATTGCTGCCATTTTCCCCCTTCAAGCGGCCGAACGTATCGAGAGACCCCGTCGTGTACACGATCAACGTCCCGCGTTCGAGAATGTCGACGCGGAAGACGTCGGCATCCGTCCCATCGTCGATACGGCCCGCCGTTTCCGAGCCGACCAGCACGCCCGTGGCGACCTCCGAATTGCCGCCATGGTCGTCGACGGGCGGCGGGTCAGTCGGTACGAGGTGAACCCCGGCATGACTGGCGAAAAATCGATCGAGCCGGCCGTAGACATCGCGGGAACAGTCGTCTTCCGGCCCGCCCGCCAATGTACCGATCAGCACATCTTCGCCGTCGCTACCCGGTGTGAAGAGACCAGATCCGCTGCTGCCCCCCCGGGTGCTGCCTTCTGTCCAGACAACGTCGATCGTATCGACCACGTCGTTGCCGAGCAGCGCCCGGCCGGTCCGCTCGATGGTGCCGCCCGCCCATTCGCGGACTTCCCCGCCCGGATGATGCAGGGAAAACACTTCGATTCCGTTCTGCCAGCCGCCGTCGGCATCCCAGGCAGCGAGGCAAGCGCCATTGGGCAACGGGTCGCGCAACCGCAGCAGCGACCCGTCGGAATCCGCATCGTTCGTCACCAACTCGGCGCCACCCAACCACGTCTCGGATTCGGGACGCAGCGTGGAGCCGCCACAATCGCTGTATTCGTAGTGCCAGGTGGTCTCGACGGAGTCCGCGGCGCTGGCGGAATCGATACAGTGGTGCGCAGTAAGCAGAAACGGGTTGTCGAAATTGTCGTCTCTGGGCCGGGTGGAATTGACCGCGGTACCCGTACACACATAGGTGTTGCCGTCGCCGACCGTGAATAACAGCCTGGCCACGGCGCCGCTCGGACAACTCGGCAACGTTTTGCAGACTGCCTGCACCGGTTCGCAGGCCGCGACATTCTTCGGCGCCACCGTCTTCCCGCCCAGGGTACCCGACGCGGAGTGCCCCGAAACCGAACCCTCGACATGCGACACGCCGACAATCCTGAACGAAACGTCAGCGGGGTCTGCCGAGCGAGGAATCTCGATTTCCACCCCCGCCACGTCTCCCGCGATGCTCGGCGACCAGCGCGTTCTGGTGCGGGAATCCGCCTTCTCGCCCGCTGGCGCCTGTTCAATCCACGCAAAATCGCTCCACTTGAAAACCGGATAGCGTCTGCCGGAATCGCCGGCTTCGAAAAACCGCATGCGCGCCCATTCCGGCAGTGCGGCCTGAATCCCCAGTCGCACCGAACCGGCCCCCGGAGAGCGCACGCTGAACGAAGCAACGCGCCCGCCTCCGGGTAGTACGACCCATTGCGCCGTAGCGGCCAGATCGACCCTTTGTGCCTCTGGAAGCTGCCTGGAAACCCCGACCTGGAATGGCGCGCCGGTTTTCCCGGGTTCGAGCCGCGCAGCCATCTCCTCTTTGCCGATTGCCGCAAGGGCAATGGCATGGGACACGGATACGCGGGAATAGTCCCGCCTGGTCTGCCACGAACTCGGCGGCTGCACGGGTTGAACCGCCACCCGTGGGCCAACGGCGCCCAGGCGGTCGGCGTGTGCCGCGGGAGCCGCCAAGCCGGCGCCACACAGCCAGCAAAGGACAATCAGCCCCATCGCCGATGCCGATTCCCGTTCGCCACGTCTATGGAACATGGCGGCAAACGCCCCCGGCGATGGTCCGGCGCGGCGAACAAGCCACGGATGAAAGCGAACGTGACTCAATCGGCCACCTCACCTGCAAACAACGCTATCTTCGGGCTTCGGCATGGAAGTGCGACGCACGTCATGCCGCATCGATGCTGTTGATTGCGCACGGCTTTTCTGGACATCCAACTTGCCTGTGAACTCGATTCTCGCTCTAGAAGTCTCCGTGCAGCAACCTGAATGCTCGCTGAATCCGCAGCATTTGCTCCAGCCCGAATTCGCTGACGGCTACCGCTTTCATCGGCCGGGTCGTTTCCTATCCCGTCCTGTTCACCAATAACCGTAACAAGTAGCAAGAGCAGTGAAAACACAGGTTACGCGGACCAGAGAGCGCTCGAGGCGCGCTTGACAGCACGTTGAGCACGCAGCGGCAGCGCTCGCAAGTGATTTCGCTGCTGTTACCGGCTGCGCAGCTTGTTCGTGAGTGAGTCCGGCGAGTGGCCGGCTCCCGGGAGCGTGCCGACTCGAGCCCCTTTCTGCCCGTGAGCGGCTGGAACCTGGCGAGCGTCGACAGCGCTTCTTGTGTTGTGCATCACGCTACCCATCGCAAGCGCCCGGGTGTATCTTCCCGCCCGAAATCCACACCCATGGCTGGAGGCATCGCCCCGGTTTGGCCCAGACAAGAACGGTTCGCTGCCACGAAATCAGCGACGACATCGGCTCGGTAACGCTCGAGGAAGTGCAGTTGCCGGACCCCGCCCCGCGAGAAGTGCAGGTACGCACGATGGCCTGCGCCGTCAACTTCCCGGACCTCCTGATGATTCAGGGCAAGTACCAGCACAAGCCGCCGCTGCCGTTCGCCCCCGGCAGCGAGGCCGCCGGGAAGGTAGCAGCAGTGGGCGCCGACGTGTCCAATTTCAGGGAAGGCGATGCCGTGTGCTTCGGCATTCGCAACGGCGCATTCGCAGAAGCGCTCAATATCCCGGCCACCGCCGTGGACCCCATGCCCCACACCATGACCTATGCAAAGGCCGCTTCCTACCGCACCGCCTACACCACCGCCTATGTCGCACTGGTGGTGCGCGGCAACCTGCAACCCGGGGAGTGGCTGCTGGTGCACGGCGCCACCGGCGGGGTCGGCCTGGCCGCCGTCGACCTGGGCAAGCACTACGGCGCCAACGTCATCGGCACCGGCGGCCGCGACGACAAGCTCGCCGTGGTGAAGGCCCGCGGCGCCGATGCCGTAATCAACTACACCCTGCCGGACGGTTCCCTCGGCGGCTTCCGTCACAAGGTAAAGGAAATCACGGGAACCGACGGCGCGGACGTGATCTACGATCCGGTGGGCGGCGACGTGTTCGACGAATCCATGCGCTGCATCAACTGGCGCGGGCGCATCCTCCCCATCGGCTTCGTCAGCGGCCGCTGGCCCGCCGCCCCGGTAAACCTGGTGCTCATCAAGAGCATTTCCGTCATCGGCGTGCGCGCCGGCGAAATCGGCCGCCGCGACCCCGCCCTCGGCAAGCAGATTCACGCCGCAGTTTCAGACCTGGCCAACAACGGCGCCATCGACCCCTACATCTGCGCAGGCTTCCCCCTCGAACGCGCGGTCGACGCCATGCGCATGCTGGAGAACCGCGAGGTGGTGGGGAAATGCGTGGTGACCATGAACGGGTATGAGGTTGAGAGCGGTTAGCAGTTGACGCGGAATCCGTGCTGGACATAAGGGATGCAGGTTGAGATACCGCGGAGTGTGGCAGGAAGAGAAGCAGGACGGGAATCCCTCTCACCGCCCTGGAAGCGGACCGCCCAATTCAGGCAACCGAACACCGGAGTGAAGCAATCAGCAAACGGATACCCAATATCCGGCGGGGCGGAGTATCATGTCTCACGTCCGTTTCGAACAGCGCCGCCCCCAATGTTCTATCGTCGCAAGTTGCTTCTGAGTCTAATTGAGGCCTCGAGCCGCCCATTATCGAAGGTAGAACTTCAGAAGTACCTGTTCTTGCTTTGCGCCCAGCAAAAGAAACCTGCGTACGAATTCGTCCCCCGTCGTTTCGGCTGTTACTCATTCCAGGTCGACGCTGACAAAAGAACTCTGACCAAATTTGGCTACATCAAAGACACGGACAACTGGATTCTCGATGGCAAACAGAGCTTTACCCACTTGTTGAAATCGGAAGATCTACAATCGCTTCATTCTGTCTTGGCGCGTTACGGCCATCTATCAGAGAAAAGTTTGCTCAAGAAAGTGTACGCCAAGTACCCGTACTACGCACAAAGGAGCGAGCTGAGAAATGACATTCTTACGCGCAAACAGTTGGAGGCCGTTGAGCGAGCCCGACCCACCCCCAAGCGTGCACGCGTTTTTACCATTGGATATGAAGGAATCTCCCTAGAAGCCTACCTTCGAAAACTGATGGATCAGAGAGTGAATCTCTTGTGCGACGTCCGAAAAAACGCACTAAGCATGAAGTTTGGATTCAGCAAGAATCAGTTGCGTTCCGCACTGAATGCCGTGGGAATCGATTACAAACACATACCGGAACTAGGCATCGAATCGAGCAAACGCAAAAGCCTGACATCCCAGAACGACTATGACGACCTATTTGCAGAATACCGAAGCACCGTTCTTCAAAAAGAGAGCGACTCCCTCGAGCAACTGGTTGAGTTTGTTAAAACCCACAAGCGAATCGCAATAACGTGTTTCGAAGCTGAAGCGAATTCCTGCCACCGAAGCAGCATTACTGCCAAGCTCATGGAATCAGATTGCTTTGGATATCGGGTCTTGCATGTATAGTGCGGCATCGTGGCTCTGACCTCTAGACAAGCCGAATACGCCGATGCTATTGGCCAGCTGATGGGCAATTTCCTCCATGGCCCAAAACCTCATCCCCGCGCCCACCTCGGATCTTGCGGCAGCACATCAATCACGTCACCTATGCACTCCTCGAGTCGGTGCTTGATGCGCCGCCCACTGAACCGCACAATCGTCCAACCCATCTCCCGCAACTTACGATCACGCTCAGCGTCGCGCTCATGATCTACATGAAAAGGTGCACCGTCGCATTCGATGTCAACCATTGCACCCCCTTGCCGTACGGCCAGATCTAGGCGATAGCGGCCAATCGTCACCCCTGATTGCGCTTCGATACCCCGCTCGCGCAAGGCAGCGTGCATATCGCGCTCCAGCGGGCTTTCGAAGTCCGTTGCCGCCAGGCTCGACACATGCTCCACCAGTTTACTCAGATGGTTCGGGTGCTTGCGACTCGCATCCATGCTGCCGACGATGACAAGCCGGCAGCGTGCTCTGGTCAACGCCACGTTTAGCAGGTTCGGATCAGCGGCAAAATCCGCCACCTGACGGCTCGAGCGTTCATCGATCACCGTTGAGAAGTAGATGACGTCACGTTCGCCCCCCTGGAACCGGTGAGCGGTAGCAACCTCGATTCCTGCATCCTTGACGTCGACCCCTGCCCGACGCAATGCCGAAAGAACCGTCTTCGCGTGCGATGCGAAAGGGGTCACCACTCCGACAGACAGGTTTCCCCTCCGAAAGGCTTCCAAGTCGTCGGCAACGCGAGTTGCGACCGCAGCCGCTTCTCGGCGGTTTTGCCAACTCGTGTTGCCGGCGCCGCGCTCGCAGCGTCCGGACACCGAGATCCACTCTATGGCCGACATGCCCTCGGGGGGCCGAGCAGTCCCGCACATCGTCATCCTACCGGCATAGAAACAACGGTTTGAAAACTCGACTACGGCAGGATTCGATCGGAAGTGCAAATCGAGCATGATCGGGGGACGAGGAAGGCGCGACAGGGCCAAGCCGAAGCAACTGTTTGCCCTGTAACCGAACGCGGCCAACTCCTCAGGCCCAAGCCCGCAACGCTCCGCAATCGACCCTTCGCGTTGCTCGCCTAGCGTCGTGATGTGCGGCAGTTGCCGCTCGTCACCGATAACCATTGCCCTCTTTGCCCGCACCAGCAATGGCAATGCCGAAGCCACGTCGCACTGGGATGCTTCGTCTACGACGACCAGGTCGAACAGGCCGTCAACCAGCGGTAGTGTTCCTCGCGCCGACAGGTTGGTAATCGACCAAACGGGAAGAGCGGGCAATGCCCTTGGTACCAGTGCATGAACATCGGAAACTCGTGCGTTGCCCTTCGTAGCTGCCCTGATGCGGCTTGCCAGGTGCCCGGCGGCATGCCACGCTTCCGGGCGATCAGTCTGCATTTGACGAGACTTTGCCCTAAAGAGAGCCAAGCCCGCCTTCGTGCGTATATCGGAGAGCGCCCAAAGTTGATCCTCGGAATCGTGGACATCTGGAAGCTCTGACAGGCAGTCTTGCAGGACTTGCCGCTGTTTTCTGTCGGCTACGGAAATTGCATCGCGGCGAGCTTCTGCGAAAATCGTATCCAACGTCGCCTCAAATTCGGAATCAAGGCTTTCAGGAACCAACGGATTCAAAAGCGCCACGCATGCTTCCGCCCTCTCCCGAAGGTGTGGAACGCACTCTCCGAATTCGGCCAGCGCATCGCTCAAGCGCGCCGAACGCTCGTCGAAGTCCGCCGTTGCCTCATCCAGCAACCGCTGCGCGCGGGCGCTTTTGGCGGCGACAGTGGCCTCTGAGGCGACCTGAACAAAGCTGTCTTGAGCTTCAGCAGCACCGATTTCAGGTTTCTCGGCGCCCAGTTTCGCCAGGATGCTGAGCACTCGCTCATTAAGGTGTGGCATCAGTTCACCGAAACGCTCCGCCGCGGAACGAGCCGTGACCATTCGCCTCCGCATACTGCTAAACCGACGGAATAGCCCCGGCCCGCGGGCAAGCGCTTTCAGCGCCTGCCCAACTGCCTCGGCTGCGGTCGTGACGTCCGCGGGGTCGATGCGTTCCGGCAAACCCTTCGGCGGCGGCCCGTAAACGCGTGCCTGCTCGTCGAGTTCGCGCAGCGATTGATATCGGCGAGAGCCCAAGAGTCCGCTGAGTGCCGCTTTTACTCTCTCCGTTGCATTGACTACGGCGTCAACGGTTAAACCCTTGGGAACGCCCTCGGACAGAGGTGTGCTAGCCAACCGATTTTCGAGCGATTGCATTTCCTCGAGTACCGACTGGCGCTCCTCGCGCGCCGCATGCACAGCCCGAACCTGCCGGTGAATCCCGTGCCACCCGTCGCTTGCATCGACAAGGCCCTGTGCCGGTTCCGCCCGCTCAGCCTCACCCACCATACGATCAATCTCGCTGGCCAGCGCCTGGCGTTGCGAGGCGGCGCCGGCGCGAACGACCGGGCAGAGCGGGACAGTGGCGCGTAGACGCTCCACCACAACATCGACAGCGGCGTTGTTCTTCGAGGCGATCAGCACGGTTTCTCCCCGACAGACAGCCGCGGCTACGGTGTTGAGTACCACCTGCGACTTGCCCGATCCAGGCGGGCCGGTAACCACAGTCAGCGGGTTCGTCATCGCCGAGTGGACGGCTCTGTCCTGCTGCACTGAGGAGTAATCGACAGTTGGTGTCGGGTCCACTGATTCCGAAACGCGCTCCGGGGACGCGCCGCCAAACACCACTGACGCTGCCCCCCTCAGCCTTCCCAGTTCCCCGCTACCGGCGGCAAGTTCCCGCAAATCCTTGGCAAGGTTGAGTGTCAGGGAGTTGTTGGACGCGGGCGGCAGAAGAATTGCTGCATTCAACACCCCTCTACGCCCATCCCCGTCGACCTCGTCCGTCGGAGGCGCCCCGATTTCCGCAAGCCCAGCGAGACCGTGCTCTGTCAGTTCTTGCAGGATGGCTGCGGCGCGCTCTCGCCGACCTTTGGCCTCGTCAACGGCTATGCTCTTGGAAACAGCTATGGATATCGCGAAACGATCATCGGCCGAAAACCCCAGCAAGCTCAATGCCGCCGTGTTCAGATCCACGCCGCTACCTGCCCGCTCGCAACAATACTCACCGCTATCGGCACGGAACACCCGGGCATCGCCGACAAGGAGCGGCGAGACGGACAGTTCGCGGGATCGCGGTTCCGGCCCCACGCAGACCGGCCAACCGAGTGCCACCAAGCCCTGCGAGTCATCTCGCAAGCGTTTCACACACCATTGCGCGGTACCCGGGCTGTCGAGGATCGGCACCGCCGTCCCCTCCTCGAGGAAGCCCGCACCGGCCTCGAGATAGCCGTCGCCGCCTACCCGCAACGCGAAAGCCGCTGCCTGTTCAGCCTCAACGCAACGCAAGTAGAACTTGGCGAGTCTCGCAACCTGGGCTACACCGTCCGTGCGGTCGTTTGTAGTCATCCCGACGCCGCTACGAGCGACCCCCAAAAAAACGTAACAGATTCGTAACCAATGCCATAAGAACTATGGCGCGAGAACATGATGCCCTTTGAGTTCTTCGACGGCCCATTGGAACAATCACATACTCATTAATCCCTGCGCGCACCAATAGTAGCGCGATTGACCGAGAGCGCCAGCACCGAGAGCGCCCCATGAGCCGTAGTCCGCTGTGACGCGAAGCGATAGACGGGTCGCAACTGCAGCATGCGATGCCAAGCACCGCGTCGGTGCGGAGGTCGCCCGGACTTTCGTTGCGGCGACCCCGGTGTCAGCACTCGCGCGCCGCAAGGCACGCAGCAAGCACAACACCGGCCACCAACCGGTGCGGCGCTTCCGTACGCGCCCAGGCGACCGGGCACCTGTCAAGAAGAGCACCATGATGCTTGGTCTGTCCAGCGCCGAGCCGTCCGAAATTCTCGCGCGGCCGACCGACGGGTATCACGAAGCCTTCCGTCTGCTTGGGGCACGATTTCGGTAGAGCCCCCAGTCGCGACCGGTTGAAAGCTCTTTATGTAGAAAAAACAACGTCTTAGGATCGGTCGGCTCACGAAGCCCAGGCTAAACTCAAGCTTGAATTGGGGCTGAAAACAACCGCAACTGGGGCAAATGTCTCACATAAGCGTTGTCTAGCCCGTGCTAGAATCGACCGAAGCAAGCCCCAATTCAGTTTTCAAAGGTCGCTACATATGGTCAACAAGGATCCATCGACCGGCAAACCACAACCAACTCAGCCACCGAAAAAGACAGAGAAACGATCCGAGCGCTCAGTCCGGGGCGAGAGACGGTCAGAACGCCAATTAGATGAGCAGGTTGACAACGCCTGGCCACCGCAAGGGGACAAGCCCAAAAAGTGAGTCGATCATGACAGATGTTACTGGCAAGTTTGAAGATCTGAGATTCGACGTTATCGTATCGGTCAAATACCACGCCCGAAGACGCCGGTTTTTCGAGTCCGTCCAAAACACAGCGTTATTCGTAGCCTTTTTGTTTACGACGGCCTCAGTGCTCACGATCGTTGACACCGTGTTCGGGGAACGGGCCGAATTGGTCAGGCAATTCGTTGCGGTTTCGATATCCGCCTTTCTTGGGCTGACCTTGGTAGGGCGTTGCGGCTCCAAGGCCGCCGACCACAATGACTTGAAACAACGATTCATTCGGCTGCAACAAGAGATTGAGCAGCATCGTGAGCAACCTACGCAAGATGACCTTAACGCATGCTGGAGCGATCGCTTGGAAATAGAACGCGCGGAGCCACCAATCAATCGGGTCGTGCAGGCGCTTTGTTACAACGAAACAGTTAAGTCCCTCAAACGTCCAGAAGAAGAGAAACAGTACGTGACCGTCAAACTGCACCACCGCCTACTCGGGTGGGCCACCCGCGCGTTCGACGACGGACTGGAACTCGCTTCCTGATGTTTCCTTATGGTTGTCGTTACGATCAGACGCGATACGTCCTGCCAAACCAAAGGAAGCAATCTAATGGTCGGCGCAATTACACGGTGCATTGACTCGAGGCCAGTGGCGAGGCCGAATCGGCGCTAAGCCTGAGATGGCTATCCAACTCTCCGAAGTCTTCGGTGGCAGCGCCGAAAGCTGGTTGCAGCAACAGTTGCAACACGACCTCTGGCACGCGCATCAGAGACGTGCGGGAGTTTCCGCTCGCCGGTTCGTGGCAGCCTGACGGGAAACGCCATCGCCTGGTGTCAGCAGGGTTGGTGAGTCCACGCTGAGATTCGGTTACGCTCAGACCCATGCACCGACGTTCAATATTCACCTTACTCACCGTCACCCTCATCGGGATGGGGTTACTGTCCATACAGTTTGTCGTGGCACAATCCGCGACCCCGCCCGCAACACCGGCACTCGAATTCGCAGCGGCCATTGAACGGACACAGCACAAGCTGAACCAGGACCCCTACTCCACCCGTTCGGCCCACGCACAACAACAAACTCGAGCGTTTTTGGCGGGTTTGGTCGGTGCGGCTTGGCGACTCTCCCACCATGCCCGACACTCGAGCGTGCCCAGGTTCACTCGCGGCGACGAATTTGTCGGTCAGCCTGGGTTGTATAACCCGGACAATGTCTATCAATACGCGCTGCTTGACGACGCCAGTGCCTACCGCATTCACGGCACGCGCGGCAACCACGCTCAACTCACCTTTCAGTTCATCGACAGCTACCCCATGCTCGATCTCAGCCAGGATCGCCTGGTGATCGATGCGGATGCGGAAGGGATTCAACCGGGCGAGACGTTCGAGCTCTTCATTGGTGGCCCCCAACGCACAGTTCGTTGGTGGCCCTACCCGTCAGGCGCAAGAGCCGTACTGGTCCGACAGACCTTCAACGATTGGCAAGACGAAACACCGTCTGATTTGCACATCGAGCGTATCGGTCCTCCAATGGAGCTGCCGACCGCGCCGGGGCGTCTCTTTCTGGCCGCATCCTACCTCGATCGAATCACCGCGTTGTGGATTGATCGATACCTGGCCGGGTTGCAACGTTTGCCCATCAATCAGTTGCCACCCCCTCAAGCAAGTACCCGAGACGACGGCGGACTGTCGGGGCAACAATCCATCCTCGCGCGCTTTCGCTTAGGGCCCGATGACGCCCTGTTGATCACCGCACGGGCAAGCACCGCGCGTTACCAAGGCATCCAACTGGGAAACTACTGGTTCACGACCCCCAACCCAGTCCAGCATTCATCGAGCTTGAATTTGAGCCAGGCCGTGGTCGATGCCGATGGGCACGTACGTAAGCGGTACGCCGACCCCACCTTCCGTTGGAACTGCTGTTGAGATTGGATCACTCTTTTTCACCGACGGGAGTGATTTTCGATGCAGAGCGATGATTTGAAGGCTGGCGATGAGGGGCGTGGCGAGGGGGCGCCTGCTAATGGAACGGCGGCGGTTAGGCGCAAGCGAAGGACGCGGCGGTCCTGGAGCGTGGAAGAGAAGATCCGGATTGCACGCGAGAGCTTTGCCTCGTCGGAAACGATCGCGGCGGTGGCCGAACGGCACGGCATTCCGCGGAACCGATTGTCGACCTGGCGAACACTGTTGCGTCGGGGCCGTCTGGTTGCGCCGCCCTCGTCGCCGGCAGGGCCGGATGTGGGCTTCGCCGCCGTGGAGGTGGACGCGGCGCCGTCGGCGGTGATTGAAGGACGCGGCGTGACGGTTCGGCTGGAGGGGGCCACCGACCCGGCCGGGATCGCGACCATTGCGGCGGCGCTGGCGGGGCAGCGGTGATGGTGTCGTTGGCCGGTCAACGGATTCTGGTGGCGAGCGAGCCGGTGGATTTCCGCAAGGGTCATGACGGGCTGGCCGCGGTGGTGCAAAACGAGCTGGGTCTGGACCCGTATTCGGGGGTGGCTTATGTCTTCAGAGCCAAGCGTGCCGACCGGATCAAGGTGCTGTGGTTTGACGGCACGGGCCTGGTGCTGGCGTACAAGCGCCTGGAGCAGGGCCGGTTTGCCTGGCCGTCGGTTCACAACGGCGTGATGCGGCTCTCCCGGGCGCAGTTCGAGGCGTTGTTCGAAGGATTGGACTGGCGTCGGGTGTGGTCGGTGAAGGTGCGCAAGCCGCGCGTCGCGGCCTGATTCTCGAGGCGGCCGCAGCGGCTGGCGATCGGCCCGTTTCGGGCCGATTTTCGTTTATAACTCCCTGATATTTTGTTAGTATTTCGCGATGCAAGCGCAGCTGCAAACGGTCGATCTCAAGGCGTTGCCAGACGCCCATCGGAAGCTCTTCGAAGCGCAGAGCGCGACGCTTGAGCGCGAGCAGGCCGACAACGAAGCGCTACGCGCGCAGGTCGAGTTGCTCGCCGATTCCAACCGTCGCTTGGAACACCTGGTCAACGAACTGCGTCGGCTGATCTTTCACCGGAAGTCCGAGAAGTTGAGCAGCAACGATCGCCAGTTGGCGTTCGAGGATCTGGAAGGGGCGGTGAGCGAGGTCGAGGCCGCCATCGAGCCGAGCGTGCCGGTGAGTCCGCCGGCAGGCAGGCGCCGCGCCCGACGCAATATCGGGCAACTGCCGAAGCACCTCGAGCGCATCGAACGGATCATCGAGCCGGACAGCACGGCGTGTCCCTGCGGCTGCGGGGAGATGGTGCGCATCGGTGAGGATCGCAGCGAACGGCTCGATATCGAACCGGCGACGCTCCGCGTCATCGTCACGGTGCGCCCGAAGTACGCCTGCCGCACCTGTGAGCAGGGCGTCGTCCAGGCGGCGGCGCCGGCGCATCTGATCGAGGGCGGGCTGCCGACCGAGGGAACTCTGGCACAGGTGCTCGTTTCGAAGTATGCGGACCATTTGCCGCTCTACCGCCAATCGCAGCTGTACGCGCGCTTGGGCGTGACGTTGCACCGCTCCACGCTGGCCGGCTGGGTGGGCAAGGCATCGTTTCATCTGCGGCCGGTGGTGGACCGGCTGGCCTGGCACCTGAAGCGATCCGGGCATTTGTTCATGGACGAGACCCGGGCGCCGGTGCTGGATCCGGGCCGTGGCAAGACCAAGACGGGGTATTTGTGGGCACTGGCCCGCGATGAACGGCCGTGGTCGGGTTCGGACCCGCCGGGGGTGGTGTTCTTCTACGCGCCTGGCCGTGGCGGTCGCCACGCCGAGGGTTTTCTCACCGGATTCGAAGGGAAGCTGCACGTTGACGGGTATGCCGGCTACAACGTGGTGGCGGTTCCCGGCAAGGGGGTGGTCCGCTGTTTCTGTTGGGCTCACGTCCGGCGCAAACTGTGTGAGATCCAGGACAGCCACCGCTCGGAGGTTGCCGCCGACGGTCTGCGGCGTATTGCGGCGATGTACGCTGTGGAGAAGGAAATCCGTGGGGAACCGCCCGAGGTTCGGCTTGCCGTGCGCCAGGCGCGCACTGCGCCGCTGGTCGAGGACTTCGGGGTGTGGTTGCGCCGGCAACGCGCCCGGGTCTCGCCGAAGTCGCGCCTGGGCGAGAAGCTGGCCTACATCGGCAATCACTGGGAGGGGTTGCAGGTGTTCCTCACCGACGGCCGGGTCGAGATGGACAACAACGTGGTTGAAAACGCGATCCGGCCGCTGGCGCTGAATCGCAAGAACGCATTGTTCGCGGGCCATGACGAAGGTGGCGCGGCCTGGGCTCGCATCGCTACGCTGATCGAAACGGCGAAGATGAACGACGTCAACCCCTACGCCTATCTCAAAGCCACGCTCGAAGCCATCGCCAATGGGCATCCGGCCTCGGAGATCGACCGCTTGCTGCCTTGGGCCTTTACACCAGCTTCAAGCTGATGTGCAGGTGGGGCTGACGCACCGCTTACGCACGTACGTTACGTGGTCAGCCTGAAAGATCCAGGCGTGGCAAACTGGCTGGATCCCGCCGGTAGCGATACCGGCTACCTCATGATGCGTTGGCAAGGATTGGACCGATCCCTGACTGCGACCGACACCCCGGTCGCAGAGGTGGTTCCTCTGGCCAAGTTGCTCGACGTGCTGCCCACCGGGCACCGCGTGTCCAAAGTACAACGGGCAGAGGCTATGGCGCAGCGGCAACACTATCCGCACCTGAAACCCTGGCACTGAAAAGCGATGCGCCATCGCTGGCGGTCTTCCGTGAAATCACGCGTCAGAAAAAGTAGCTGCCGCCGTTGGCGACGAGGACCGAACCGGTACACATACTCGAGGCATCGCTCGCCAACCAACAGACCGCTTCGGCAATCTCGGGCGGCTCTGCCATACGACCGAGGGGAATGGCGCTCTCCATGTCCTTGATCCACTCATCTGGAATGCCACTCATGATCGGGGTATTGGTCGGACCGGGTGCCACGGCGTTGACGCGAATCTTGCGCCCCCCGAGCTCGCGCGCAAGCCCGCGCGTGAGACCAATGATCGCCGCTTTACTGGTGACATAGTGAATCGGGCCTTCGCCTGATTGCGCTGCCGTGGAGGCAATGCTGACGATCGAGCCCGCGTTCCCTGCAGCCACCATCGAGCGCACCGCCGCGCGGGCGCAATAAAAGGCACCATCCAGATTCACGCCCATCACCCCTTGCCATCCGTCATCTTCCATGAAGATGATGTGATCGACATGCGTCTCGGGTGCCTTACCGGCAGCCAATTCCTCGTTCCGCCTGGCCATCAGCTCATACATCTCATCGCTGCCATCGTTGGGCGCACGACCAATGCCGGCGTTGTTGACCAGAATGGTGATGGGGCCTAATTGACCTTCGGCTTCCGCAAACGCGGCATTCACCGCACCGCTGTCGCTGACATTGCAGGTGAGGGCGACCGCGTTGTCCAATCCTTCAACCGTCTCCTGGACCGCTTCGGCGTTCAAATCCAGCGCCGCCACGGCCGCGCCCTCCGAAGCCAGTTTTCGCGTGATCGCGCGACCCATGCCCTGGCCCGCGCCTGTGACGACCGCTACTTTTCCCTTCAGACTCATGTTCTTTTCCCCTTATCCTGATTCGCGTCGGACTATTCGGCGGCCGGCGAAGGCGGAACAACCAGTTGTGCAGCGTTGCCCCCATCGACTGACAGGCATGCGCATCAGGGGCGTACAGAAGTATCGGTTCGCCGGTTCGTGGCGGCCTGAGCGGAGAGGCCATGATCCGTTTCCGAAATGCTGCAGGAAGCAGAGCTTTGGTCGGGGCGGCGGGATTTGAACCCACGACCACTTGACCCCCAGTCAAGTGCGCTACCAGACTGCGCTACGCCCCGCAGACGACTGCGGCATGATACCGAGAGTGACGAACGTTTAGAAGAATCCTTGCTGTGCAACGGCGATTCCCATCATGAGTATCGATACCCTCGCGGAGCCTGCCGTCACGGAGACTTGACCATTGGGCCGTTGGGCCGTTGGGCCGTTGGGGTGGCGGTACGGTAAGCCTTCGACAATGCGACCGAACGCCAAAATGAGCATTGCTGGCTGTCGAATGCGACAGGTGGGTGAACCGGCAACTCGGGCCCCAACGCCAGCGGGCCGGGATCGTTGCGCCGAGACCACCTGGCTCGCATCCGTCACCAACTTCCTGCTGCGGACGCCGATGCACTCGCCCTGCGCGGCCGCGCAGGACGGCGCGTTTTGCTTCAGCGACGAAACGTCGACGCCCTCGCGACGAAAGCTGGTGACGGGTGCGGGCTAGGATTTCAGCACCTGCAGCAGGCTCTCCATTTCGGTGATCATCTGCCTGACCAGCAGTTTGAAGCGCGTCTGATCCTGCCTGGCGTCTTCGCCCGCGAGGCGTTGACGGGCGCCGCTGATGGTGAATCCCTGATCGTAGAGGAGCGAGCGTATCTGCCTGACGACGAGGACATCCTGACGCTGGTAATAGCGGCGGTTGCCCGTCCGCCTTACCGGTTTGATCTGTGGAAATTCCTGTTCCCAGTAACGCAGCACATGGGGCTTGACGTTACAGAGTTCGCTGACCTCGCCGATCTTGAAGTACCGCTTGCCGGGTATGGGCTGAAGGTCAGCCGTCGGTTCCGGGTCCACCGTAGCCTTCCACGCGCGCTTTCAGTTTCTGGCCGGGCCGGAAGGTCACCACCCGTCGGGCGGTGATGGGGATTTCTACCCCGGTTTTGGGGTTGCGCCCCGGTCTTTCGCCTTTTTCGCGCAGGTCGAAATTGCCGAAACCCGAGAGCTTGACCTGTTCGTTATCTTCCAGCGAACTGGAAACCTCGCCAAAGAACAGTTCAACGATCTCTTTCGCCTCGCGCTTGTTCAGGCCGAGTTCCTCGAAGAGGCGGTCTGCCATTTCCGCCTTGGTCAGCGCCCCCAGAGGTGTTTTTGCATCCATTCGGTCGACCCGTTTTTGACTGCTCGCCACTGGCCGGCTAGCGGAGCCTGGCCCCCAAGCTGGACTGCAGGGCTGCGACGGCCTTGGCTACATATCCAGAGATTTCCCCCTCTGCAAGGGTCGCCGATGGGTGCTGAAACGTCAACCCTACGGCGATGCTTTTTTCATTACTTTCAATACCCTCTCCGCGGTAGACGTCAAACAGTGTTAAGTCGACGAGAATATCGCCCAGGGCATCGGCCAGGGTCGAGCGCACTGCAGCCGCGGCAACCGACTCGTCGACGACCAGGGCGAGGTCACGGCGGACGCTGGGCATTCTCGAGATGGCCGCGGCCTTGCGCGGCCGATAGGAGAGCACTGCATCGCGCTGCAACTCGAATACATGGATGCCAGGGCCGATGTCGAGACGGTGTTCGAGTTCCGGGTGCAGGCGGCCGAGGCGCCCTATCGGTGTGCCGCCGGCAAGAATTGCCGCTCGCTGGCCGGGGTGCAGAACCGGGTCGTCGATGGGTTCGAAGGCGATATCGGCAGTACCGGTCCAGTCGAGCAGTTGTTCCACCGCTCCCTTCAGGTCGAAGAAATCCACGCCGACCGTCTTCGTATGCCAGCTTTCCGGCGTTCGCTCGCCCCACAGCAGGCCGCCGAGCATGGCAACCTGTTCGAGGCCGTTCTCACCCGGCCCCTTTGCCGGCCTGAGCCTGAAACAGTATCCCAGTTCGAACAACCTCGCTCCGGTTTGTTGCCGCTGGGCATTGACCCGCAACGCGTCGATCAACCCCGGCAGCAGATTGGTCCGCATGACCGATTGTTCGACAGACATC
Organism: Candidatus Azophilus sp.; assembly: GCA_965221465.1. Lineage (GTDB taxonomy): Bacteria > Pseudomonadota > Gammaproteobacteria > Pseudomonadales > Azotimanducaceae > Azophilus. The sequence continues at coordinate 664,658 of OZ244892.1, read as the reverse complement.
GGGTTGGCAAGCGCCAGCGCCGCGCCATCCGGGTCCAGCAGGTCCTGGATGACCGGGTCGACGAAGCTGTACGTGACGACTTCCTGAAAACCGCCGGCAGCCAGCAATCGTTTCACCCGGTGTTCTCCGCTTTGCGCCAACGGCACGCTGCCAAGGGCCATAGGCGCCTCCGGCAAGAGGCCGGGAATGCGGTCGTAGCCGTGAATTCGGCAAACTTCTTCAACCAGGTCCGCCTCGATGCGGATATCGAACCGATGGCTTGGCGCCACAACCTTCCAGACAACGCCGGCATCCTCCGAGGCGGTTCGTTCGACGAGTTCGAAATCGAGCCGCTCCAGCGCCCGGTCAACCTCGCCCGGGGCAATGGCCACACCCGCCAGTTCGTCCAGACGCGCCTGGCGCAAGGTGACCGTGGGGCACGCCGGCAAATGCGCCGGGTCCACCGATTCCCGCACCGGCCCGGCCTTTCCGCCGACGATATCGAGCAGCAACTCGGTGGCGCGCTCCACCGCCTGTGCCTGCAAGGCGAAATCGACCCCGCGCTCGTAGCGATGCGAGGCATCGGTGTGCAGGCCAAGCCGCCGGGCCGCACCGGCAACGACCAGCGGCGCAAAGAATGCACACTCGAGGAACACATTGGTGGTGTCGGCACCGACGCCGCTGCGTTCGCCGCCCATCACGCCCGCCACGGCCACCGGCCCATCGCCGTCGGTAATCAGCAGCACGTCGGGGTCGGGTGCGATCTCGCGGCCGTCGAGCAGCGTCAGGGTGTCGTCGGCACGGGCGCAACGCACCACGATACCACCGGCAAGCCGGTCGAGGTCGAAGGCATGCATGGGCTGCCCGAGTTCGACCATCACGTAGTTGGTCACGTCGACCACCGGGTCGATGCTGCGGAAGCCGCAGCGGCGCAGGCGTTCCTGCATCCAAAACGGTGTGGTTGCGTTGACATCGACATTCTCGATGACGCGACCGAGGTAGCGCGGACATCCCGACGGGTCTTCGAGGGTGACCGGAAAGGTGGATTCGATGGAGGCGGGAACCGGGGACGTCTGCGGGCTCCGCACGGGCAGGTCGTTCAATACACCCAATTCTCTCGCCAGGCCCCGCAACCCCAGGCAATCGCCGCGATTCGGTGTCAGGTCCAGATCGATGGAGACGTCATCGAGGCCGAGCACCGCCACCAGGTCTGCGCCGACCTCGCAGTCCTCACTCAGTTCCACAATGGTGTCCGACTCCGTGCCCAGACCGAGTTCCGCGGCGCTGCACAGCATGCCCACCGACCTGACGCCACGCAGTTCCGCTTCGGCGATTTCGACACCTCCCGGCAACTCCGCACCGATACGCGCATAGGCGGAGACGAGCCCCGGACGCGCATTGGGGGCGCCGCAAACCACCTGGTGGCGGTCGGCGCCATCCCGCACGGTACATACCTTGAGTTTCGGTGCATCGGGATGCGGTTCCGCCGCCTCGATTCGGGCAGCGACCACACCCGTTACCGGCTCGGCAACGGGTTCCACCCCATCCACCTCGAGCCCCGCCATGGTGAGTTGCTCGAGCAGCGCCTCGCGCCCGATATCCGGGTTCACCCACTGCCTCAGCCATGCTTCGCTGAATTTCACTGCCGGCAATTCCTGACCATGAAAGAACCCACCCCGGCGCGCCGGGACGAGGACGCGCAAGGAACACCTGACAACCGCTGGGAGAGAACCGGTGTGCGGTACGTGTATGCGGCGCTGTTGAGGCTCGCGCTTGCACCTATCGTAGCGGTAAGCGCCGCCGCCTGGTGCGCCGCATGCACGTACCGCATACCGGTTCTCGGCGCCGAATAGAAGGAACGGTTCCCCACGTTAACGAATGCAATAAAATCAATCGCTTGGAAAAAGTGTTCCATGAAAGACTCCACCCCGGGGCACCGGGACGCGGACTTGCAGGGAACATCTGCAATACGCTGGGAGAGAGCAGGTGTGCGGTGCGTGTATCCGGCGCTGTTGAGGCTTGTGCTTGCGCTCATCGTCGCGGTAAGCACCTCCGCCTGGTGCGCCGGATGCACGTACCGTATACCTGCTCTCGGTGCCGGATCGAAGGCCATGTTTGCCACGCTAACGAATTCAACAAAATCAATAGCTTGGAAAAAGTGTTCCATGCGAGCCCGGACGCTCAGTTGAACTGCCGGAGAAAACGCAGGTCGTTCTCGAAAAAGAGGCGGTTGTCGTTCACCTCGTAGAGCAGCATGGCCAGCCGGTCGGCCCCCATGCCGAACGCGAATCCCGACCAGGATTCCGAGTCGATTCCCGACATTTCCAGCGCGTTGGGATGCACCAGTCCACAGCCCATGATCTCGAGCCATCCGGTGCCGCTGCAGACCCGACAACCGCTGCCCAGGCAATGCACGCACTGCACGTCCACCTCGGCGGATGGCTCCGTGAACGGGAAATAGGAAGGCCGGAAGCGCAGCGCAAGGTCCTTGTCGAAGAACCGCCTCGTGAAATCCGTGACCGTGCCTTTCAGGTGGGCGAAGCCGATGCCGCGGTCGACCACCAGCCCCTCGATCTGGTGGAACATCGGCGTGTGGGTCAGGTCGCTTTCGCGGCGATAGACGCGTCCGGGACAGATGACGCGAATCGGCGGCGGCTGAGATTCCATGACGCGTACCTGCGCCGGGGACGTATGCGTGCGCAGGAGCGTACCGTCGGTGAAATAGAAGGTATCGTGCATCGACCGCGCCGGGTGATGCTGCGGGATGTTGAGCGCTTCGAAGTTGTGGTAGTCGTCCTCGACCTCGAGGCCCGCGTACACATCGTAGCCGGCGCCGGTGAAAATCGCCTCGACACGTTCGATCACCTGGGTGACCGGGTGCAGCCCGCCGCCGGCCGGTTGGCGCCCGGGAAGCGTCACATCCACGGATTCGGCGGCGATCTCGTCGGCAAGCTGCTCCCTGACCAGCACCTGCCGGCGTTCCGCGATTGCCGACTGCAGCCGCTCCTTCGCGGCGTTGATGGCAGCGCCCGCGCGGGGCCGCTCCGCCGCCTCCATGCGCCCGAGCGATTTCAACAGCGCGGTCATCTCGCCCTTTCTGCCCAGGTAGCGAACCCGCACGGCTTCGAGGCTCGCCTCGTCCCGGGCCTGGCTGACCGCCGTCTCGGCGGTGTCGAGAACCTGGTCGACGTTCATGGGGCGCAATCTCGTATCGGCTAGCCGCACCCGTTCGTTAATGAACGCGGCAATGGCAGCGAAAGCACTGGGAGGCGCGGATGGGAGTGCACACTAGCGTGCTTGACAGCACATTGAGCACGCCGAAAACGCACACACCGTGTTTTCGCTGCTGTTGACGACTGCGGTCGTTTATTCATCATTCGGCACGGCGAGCTACAAGACCGGCGGGGAACTCGGGTCGCAGGCAGCAACGGGAAACCGGCTGTATTCGCGCACCTGGCTCATGCCGCCAGGGCGGCCTTGGCCTGTTCCGCCAGGGCTCCGAAGGCCTCTTTCTCGTTCATGGCAAGATCCGCCAGCACGCGGCGGTCCACTTCGACGCTTGCCTGCTTGAGGCCGGCGATCAGGCGACTGTAGGACAGGCCGTGCAGGCGCGCGGCAGCGTTGATGCGCACGATCCAAAGCGACCGGAACTGGCGCTTGCGCTGCCGACGATCCCGATAGGCGTACTGGCCAGCGCGGATCACCGCCTGCTTGGCGACCTTGAAACTGCGGCTGCGGGCGCCGTAATAGCCCTTGGCCTGTTTCAGCACCTTCTTGCGCCGCGCCCGCGAGGCGACGCTACGCTTTGCTCTGGGCATCGATGGTTCTCCTTTCCGGGCCGGACGTTCGAGGATGTTTCGCGTCGGGCTCTGTTGCGGGTCGGTTTGTCGATTGCGGGCCGGGCTGTCGATCGAGCCGAGTTGGCGAGCCGGCAGCGCCTCTCTTCTTGTCCTGGTCGACTGGCCTTGTTGGCTGCTCGTCCTTGTCGCTTGGCCTTGCTGGCTCGGGCCGCCCCTTTGGCGCTCAGCGGGCCTTCTTGGGCAACATGCGTTTCAGGTTCGGTGTATCCGCCGCAGAAACGTCTTCAAAGCCACGCAGCCGTCTTTTCCGCTTCTGCGGTTTCTTCGTCAGAATGTGGTTTCTGTTCGTTTTGCGATGCTTGAACCCCGAGGCGGTACGCCGGAATCGCTTGGCGGCGCCCCGTTTGGTCTTGAGCTTCGGCATGACCTGCTCCGTAAACTGTGCAACCGGATTGCGGCCCCGGGCGGAAACACCGTCTTTCCGCGCCCGCCGGGCCTCCCTCAGCCCGGCGACAGATGCGTCGTCAGGACTGAGCCCTACTGGCTTTCATTCGTTTCTTTGGCGCAAGCACCATGACAACCTGGCGGCCTTCGAACCGGGGTTCGGTTTCGACGGTTCCGAGTTCAGAAAGGTCCGACTCGATGCGCGACATGAGCTGCATGCCGATCTCCGGATGGACCATCTCCCGGCCGCGAAAGCGGAGCGACACCTTGGCCTTGTCGCCGTCTTCCAGGAAGCGGACCAGGTTGCGCAGCTTGACCTGGTAGTCGCCTTCCTCCGTCCCGGGACGAAACTTCATCTCCTTGACGTGGATCTGCTTCTGCTTCTTGCGCTGTGCCGCCCGGGTTTTCTTGACCTCGAACAGGTGCTTGCCGTAATCGAGGACCTTTACCACAGGCGGGTCGGCGTCCGGAGCGATCAACACGAGATCCTTGCCATCGCGCCTCGCTTCACCCAGCGCCTCTTCGCGGGAGACGATGCCGACCTGCCTGCCATCCGATGCGATCAATCGTACGTTCCGAGCCATGATCTCTTCGTTCAATAGAGACCGCTCGAACCGCTTGCCGCCCTTTTTAATTGGTGCTCTCCATAAATTCCCTAGCCAGCCAGAAAAACCGCCGTTTCGGCGGAGCGCGGCATTCTACTGCCCCGCCCACGCCGGTACAACCGCATCCGGGGCGGCCGGCGCCATCCCAGCCCGCAAATCTCACCAACTTTCGTCGCGAGGGCGTCGACGTTTCGTCGCTGAAGGAAAACGCGCCGTCCTGCGTGGCTGCGCGGACCGGAAGCCGATGCAGGCATACTCGACAGTATGTCAAATCGGCTGGAGGGAGCCTTCAGCCGGGGAGCGCGAGGGGATACCCCTCGCAAAAAGAAAACACGGCCACGCTTACGCGAGTGCATCGGCGTCCGCAGCAGCAAGTTGGTGAGATTTGCGGGCCAGGACAGGGCCAATGTATCTCACCCGCGCGCCGGAAGATATGGGGATTTTCCCATTTGCAGTGACCGCTTTTGCCCGGCTACCATTGCCGCATTCGCTCAGAGGCGCGTAGCTCAGTTGGTTAGAGTGCTACCTTGACATGGTAGAAGTCGGCGGTTCGAGTCCGCCCGCGCCTACCACCTCCAAGCGACGCAATGCTCCGTATCGGCCAGCGACAGATACTCAGGGTTGCAGCCGTCGAATGGCCCACGCGCCCCCGCCGTCGACACGATAGACAAACCGGTCATGCAGCCGACCCGGACGGCCCTGCCAGAACTCGAATTCGTCGGGACACAACCGATAGCCGCCCCAGGCCGGCGGTCGCGGCGGGCCATCCACGGGGTAGCGTGCCTGCAATTCGGCCACCGCGCGCTCGAGCACTTCCCGGTCGTCGACCGGCGCCGATTGAATCGACGCAGCGGCCGCATACCGGCTGTCGATGGGGCGGCTCAGAAAATATGCGTCCGATGCTTCGGCAGCCAGCTTCTCGACGGCGCCCGATACCCGCACCTGCCGATTGAAGTCCGGCCAATAGAAGACGGCGGAAGCCCGGGCATTCGCCGCCAGGTCGGCCCCCTTGCGGCTGCGGTCGTCGGAGTACCAGCACAGCCCGCGCGCATCGAAATGCTTGAGCAGCACGATACGCACCGACGGCGCGCCGTCCCGCCCGACGGTGGCAAGTGCCATGGCCGTCGCATCGTTCGCGCCGCTGCCGGTTGCCGCCTTCAGCCACTCGGCAAACTGATCGAGCGGGTCTGCCGCCAGGCTCGAGCGCCGCAAGGGCCGACCCGCGTATTCCCGCCGTCGGCCGCGATGATCGTTTTCGTCGTTCATGGCGCCATCGACCGTTCAGGCCAGCAACCGCTCCGCGCGGATTTCCCGGATGCGGTCGCGCACCTCGGCCGCCTCTTCGAACTCCAGGTTTCGCGCGTGTTCCAGCATCTGCTTCTCCAGTTTTTCAAGCAGTTTGCCGAGCGCCTTCGCATCCTCCGGCACGTCCACGGCCGATGACCGCCGGTCGCGAGCGCGCCGTGGCGCCCGGCGCGACTCCCCCGGGCCCGGCGCCCGGGCGCCCTCCATGACATCGGCAACCTGTTTCCTGATGGTCTGCGGCGTGATTCCGTGAGCTTCGTTGAAGGCAATCTGCCGGGTCCGCCGCCGGTCGGTCTCGTCGATGGCCCGTTGCATGGAACCGGTCATCTGGTCCGCGTAGAGAATGGCCCGGCCATTGACGTTGCGGGCCGTGCGGCCGATGGTCTGGATGAGCGACCGCTCCGCACGCAGGAAGCCTTCCTTGTCGGCATCGAGAATCGCCACCAGCGATACCTCCGGGATGTCGAGGCCCTCGCGCAGCAGGTTGATGCCCACCAGCACATCGAACTCCCCCATGCGCAGGTCGCGCACGATTTCCATGCGTTCCACGGTGTCGATATCGGAATGCAGGTAGCGCACCCGCACGCCGTGATCGTCCAGGTAATCCGTCAGGTCTTCGGCCATGCGCTTGGTCAGCGTGGTGACCAGAACGCGTTCGCCCTGCCCGACGGTCGCGTTGATCTCGCCGAACAGGTCTTCGACCTGGGTCGATGCCGGGCGCACCGACACGTTCGGGTCCACGAGCCCGGTCGGTCGCACCACCTGTTCCACCACCTGGCCGGCGTACTCTTCCTCGTAGGGGCCGGGCGTCGCCGATACGAAGATGATCTGCGGGCTGAGCCGTTCCCACTCGTCGAAGCGCAGCGGCCGGTTGTCCAGCGCCGAGGGCAACCGGAAGCCGTACTCCACGAGCGTTTCCTTGCGCGACCGGTCGCCCCGGTACATGCCGCCCAGTTGCGGCACCGTGACGTGGGATTCGTCGATCACCACGAGCGCGTTGGCGGGCAGGTAGTCGAAGAGCGTCGGTGGCGGTTCGCCGGCTCTGCGCCCGGACAGATAGCGGGAGTAGTTCTCGATACCCGAGCAATACCCCAGTTCCTTGATCATCTCGAGGTCGAACCGCGTGCGCTGTTCGAGACGCTGGGCTTCCACCAGCTTGTTGTGGCGCTGCAGGTAATCGACACGGTCGCGCAGTTCATCGCGGATCTCGTCGAGCACGGCAAGAATCCGCTCCCGCGGCGTCACGTAGTGGGTCTTCGGGAACACCGTGAAGCGCGGCACCCGGTTGACGACCTCGCCGGTCAACGGATCGAAGACGGAGAGGTTCTCGATTTCGTCATCGAAGAGTTCCACCCGCAGCGCTTCCTTTTCCGACTCGGCGGGATAGATGTCCACCACATCGCCGCGCACGCGGTAGGTGCCGCGCTGAAAAGCCGTGTCGTTGCGCGTGTATTGCAGTTCGGCGAGCCGGTGCACGATGAACCGCTGATCGACCCGGTCGCCGCGGTCGAGATGCAGCACCATCTGCAGGTACGACTGCGGATCGCCCAGCCCGTAGATCGCCGACACGGAGGCGACGATGATGGTGTCGCGGCGTTCGAGCAGTGCCTTGGTGGCCGACAGGCGCATCTGCTCGATGTGGGCGTTGATCGAGGCATCCTTTTCTATGTAGGTGTCCGACGCGGGCACATAGGCTTCCGGCTGGTAGTAGTCGTAATACGACACGAAATACTCCACCGCGTTGTGCGGGAAGAACTCGCGAAACTCGCCATAGAGCTGTGCGGCGAGGGTCTTGTTGGGGGCCAGCACCAGGGTCGGGCGCTGCACGGCCTGCACGACATTGGCGATGGCGAAGGTCTTGCCGGACCCGGTGACGCCGAGCAGGGTCTGGTGGCTCAGCCCCGCCTCGAGCCCCTCCACCAGCCCGGCGATGGCAGTGGGTTGATCGCCCGCGGGCCGATATTCGGCAACGACCTCGAAATCCGCTACTGCCTTCGCCACCCGACCGGTTCCTCCGTGACTCGTCCAGGCCCGACGATGCGCACTCCCAACAACGCCTGGCGCCAACCTGCGAACAATCCCCGATAGTTTACCGCCTCGGGTCTGCCAACTGACCCGTATCCGTCACCAGATTCCTGCTGTGGGCGCCGATGCACTCGCAACGGAAGTCGGTGGCGGATGCGGGCCAATCCCCACCCAGCCCCGTTTCCGCTAAAATCTCCGCCCTTTTCCACCGGCAGCATGTGCCTCGGAGGCATCTTGGCGAACGAAATCGCCGATTCGACAAGCCATGTCGTGCGCTTCGCCGGCGACTCCGGCGACGGCATTCAGTTGCAGGGGCAGCAATTCACCGTGGCATCGGCACTGGCCGGCCACGATGTTTCCACGTTGCCCGACTTTCCCGCCGAGATCCGCGCACCGGCGGGCACGCGCTACGGGGTCTCGGCTTTCCAGATCCAGTTCGGCAGCGATCGCATCACCACGCCCGGAGATGCGCCGGACGTGCTGATCGCATTCAATCCGGCCGCGCTCGCCGTGAATCTGCCGAATCTCGTCCCCGGAGCCCTGATCGTCGTCGACGAGGGCGCCTTTACGGCACAACGCCTGAAGCGGGCCGGCCTGGCATCGAATCCGCTGGAAGACGGCGCCCTGCAACCGTTTCAGGTCTGCCGCATCGACATCTCGCGGCTCACCCTGGAAGCCGTCAAACCCTTCGGCCTCGGCGCCAAGGATTCCGTGCGCTGCAAGAATTTCTGGGCGCTCGGCCTGGTTCTGTGGATGTTCGATCAGCCCCGGGATGCCTCGGCGCACTGGATACAGGCGCGGTTCGCCGGCAATCACCCCGTGCGCAACGCCAACCTGGCTGCGCTCAGCGCCGGCCACGCCTATGGCGAAACGGCTGAACTGCAGCACATCCTGTCGCAGCATCCCATCCCCGAAGCGCCTCTCGAGGCCGTGGAATACCGCACCGTGACCGGCGCCGAAGCTCTGGCATTGGGCATCGTTGCGGCGGGAGAACTGGCCGACATCGAGGTGCTGTTCTGCTCCTACCCCATCACGCCGGCCTCGGCGCTGCTGCATCACCTTACCGGCCTCGACGAAGCCGGGGTGGCAACGTTTCAGGCCGAGGACGAGATTGCAGCGATCTGCTCCGCCATCGGCGCCTCCTACGCCGGCAAGCTCGGCGTGACCTCCAGTTCCGGCCCGGGCGTTGCACTGAAGACCGAAGCCCTGGGCCTTGCCGTGGCGGCGGAACTGCCGCTTCTTCTGGTCAACTCCCAGCGCGCCGGCCCGTCGACCGGGATGCCCACCAAAACCGAACAGAGCGACCTGTACCAGGCGGTCTACGGGCGCAATGCCGATACGCCCCTGCCGGTGCTGGCGCCGTATTCGCCGGCCGACTGCTTCGCGACCGCCATCGAAGCCGTTCGCATCGCACTGCGCCACATGACGCCCGTGATCCTGCTGACCGACGGCTACATCGCCAATGCCTCGGAGTTGTGGCCCATCCCCGACATCGATGCCGTCGAGACCATCCGCAACAACAAGCCGACCGCAACCACCGAATCCGGGCTCTGGGAGCGCGACCCGGCAACCCTTGCGCGGCTCTGGGCGACCCCGGGCGATGCACGCTACCTGCATCGCGTCGGCGGAATCGAGAAAGACATCGACACCGGCCACATTTCCTACGACGCCGACAATCACCAGGCCATGACGGACCTGCGCCGCAACAAGATCGAAAAGGTGGCCGGCTTCCTGCCCGATCAGGAAATCGATCAGGGCGTGCGAGGGGGGCTTGCCGTTGTCGGCTGGGGCTCCACCTACGGCGCAATCAACCAGGCAGTGAAGGAAAGCCTGCGCGACGGCCTGGCAGTGGCCCAGGTGCATCTCAAATACCTGAATCCGTTGCCGCCCAATCTCGGCGAACTGCTGGCGGGCTACGACAGGGTCCTGGTTCCGGAACTCAACACCGGCCAGTTGGCCACCGTGCTGCGCGACCGGCTGCTCATCGAGGTGCACCAGTTCAACAAGGTCTCCGGCCAGCCATTCGCCGTGGCAGAACTGAAAGCCGCAATCGCCGAGCATGCCCGGCCGCGCATACGGGAGGCGAGCAATGCCTGAACTGAATTACAAGGACTTCGCCACCGACCAGGAAGTGCGCTGGTGCCCGGGCTGCGGCGACTATTCCATACTCAAGGCCGTGCAGCGATCACTGGCCGAATCCGGCACCAGGCCCGAAAAGACGGTGTTCGTTTCCGGCATCGGGTGCTCCTCGCGCCTGCCCTACCATGTCGAAACCTACGGCTTTCACACCATCCACGGCCGCGCGCCGGCAATCGCCACCGGTGTCAAGCTGGCAAACCCCGACCTCGACGTCTGGGTGGTCACCGGGGACGGCGACGGCCTGTCGATCGGCAGCAATCACCTGCTGCACGCGCTGCGCCGCAACGTCGACCTCAACATTCTGCTGTTCAACAACGAGATCTACGGCCTGACCAAGGGGCAGTATTCGCCGACTTCGCGCATCGGCACCACCAGCCCGTCGAGCCCCGGCGGTTCCGTCGACCGACCGGTTGAGCCGGGCAGATTCGCCATTGGCGCCGGCGCCACCTTCGTAGCGCGGGCGGTGGACATCGACCAGAAACGCCTGCCGGCACTTCTCGACGAAGCGCGCACCCACCAGGGGGCCGCGTTCGTCGAAATCCTGCAGAACTGCATCGTCTACAACAAGGATGCCTTCGACCACGTTGCCAATCGCAAGACGGCTGCCGATCACCAGATCCACGTGCAACACGACCATCCCCTGCTTTATGGCGAGGGCAACCGCAAGGGCCTGCGGCTTAACCCGCAAACCCTGACCCTGGAAGGCGTGACGATCCGGGAAGACGCGGCCGACGAACAGGAAATACTCGTTCACGACGAGACCAACACCGCCCTCGCCCACATGCTGCTCGGCATGAAACCGCCCCTGCCTACCGCCCTCGGCGTCATCCATCGCCGCGCGGCCGAGAGTTTCGAACGATCGTTCTGGAACGCAAAGTCACGGGAACGGCGCCAGAAGGTGGTCAACCTGCTGCATCGCGGCAACCTGGTAGACCGGCGCTAACTAATACTGCGTATCGAGCGGCAGTTCCGTGCTGTTCTTGATCTCGGTCACGGCGATGTGCGAGTGCAATTCGCCGATGAACGGGCTGTTCAGCAGCGTGTTGCGCACGAAGGCTTCGTAGTGGGCGATGTCACGGGTCACGATCTTGAGTATGTAGTCCCAGATGCCCGCCATGGTGTAACACTCGACCACTTCCGGATGCTGCGAAATCGCCTTCTCGAATTCCTCCAGGCTCTGCCTGCCGTGAGCCGTGATGTTCACGGTGGCGAACACCACCACCTCCATCCCCAGGGAACGCCGGTCGAGCAAGGCCACCCGCCGGGTGATGTAGCCCTCCTCCTCGATGCGATTGATTCGCCGCCAGCAGGGCGACTGGGAAAGATTGAGCCGCTCGGCGATGGCTCCGGTGGTCAGGCTTGCATCGTTCTGCAGCAGTCGCAGGATTTCTACATCGGTCTTGGTCAGTTGCTTGAGCAATTTTTTCCTCCGGTTGCCGAACTGAAGAATAAACTATGCTGATATCGATTCAAGGCATTGCCGAATCGAATAGCAATCCGCGCCCCGGGGAGTACCATTACCCTGAACAGGAAATCAGGGATCGAGGCTTGGCGGGGCGATGCTCCACCCCAGCCGGCAAGCACTGACCGGCTTGCCGTTCCGACCCGTTCGGCGCCCCGATCCGCGGACAATGATCAAGAGGTCAAGAGGTCAAGAGGTAAGAAAAATGGCGTCACCCGCTCCCGTGCTGCATCCCGTCTCCCTCGACGACAAGTACGCACTGGAGAAAGGCCGAGCCTACCTGACCGGCATCGAGGCGCTGGTGCGGCTGCCGATCATGCAGCATCAGCGCGACCTCGCCCGCGGGCTCGACACGGCCGGGTTCATTTCCGGCTACCGGGGGTCCCCGGTCGCAGGTCTGGACACGGCAATGTGGCGGGCCGGGCCCTGGCTCGACGAGCACAACATCCACTTCAACCCGGGCGTCAACGAGGAACTCGCGGCGACCGCGGTGTGGGGCAGCCAGCAGACCAACCTGTTTGCGGGCGCCCGCCACGATGGCGTCTTCGGCATGTGGTACGGCAAGGGCCCCGGCGTCGACCGGAGCGTCGATGCCTTCAAGCACGCCAATGCTGCCGGCACGTCGCGCTACGGCGGGGTGCTGGCCATCGCCGGGGACGATCACGCCGCCAAGTCGTCGACCCTGCCCCACCAGTCGGAACACGTGTTCATCGGCGCCTCCATACCGGTACTGAACCCGGCCAATGTTCAGGAGGTGCTCGATCTCGGCATCTACGGCTGGGAACTGTCGCGCTACAGCGGCTGCTGGGTCGCCGTCAAGGCCATTACCGACAACATGGACTCGGCGATTTCCGCCGATATCGACCCCGGCCGCATCCGCATCGTCGTCCCGGAAGCGTTCGAACTGCCCGAGGGCGGCGTGCATCTGCGCTGGCCGGACTCGTGGCACGAACAGGAAGTCAGGCTGAACAAATACAAGATCTATGCCGCGCGGGAGTTCGCGCGCGTCAACGGCCTGAACCGGGTCGTCATCGACAGCCCCAATCCACGCTTCGGCATCATCACCACCGGCAAGGCCTACCTGGATGTGCTGCAGGCACTCAGCGACCTCGGGCTTGACGACGGAACCGCGGCCCGGATCGGCATCCGGGTCTTCAAGGTGGGCATGAGCTGGCCGCTGGAACCGGTCTCGACCCACGAGTTTGCCGAAGGGCTGGAAGAAATCCTGGTGGTGGAAGAGAAGCGCTCCATCGTCGAAGACCAGTTGACCGGCCAGCTCTACAACCGCCCCGTGGCCAGGCGTCCCCGGGTTGTGGGTGAATTCGACGAAGCCGGGCAAAGCCTCCTGCCCAATTACGGGGAATTGACGCCCGCCGGCATCGCCCGAGTCATCGCCGCGCGCATCGGCCGCTTCCACGACTCCGACGCCATGCGCGCCCGGCTGAAATTCCTGGAACACAAGGAACGTTCGCTGGCGCAGCCGCGCAGGAGCGCAGAACGAACGCCCTACTTCTGCTCCGGCTGCCCGCACAACACCTCGACCCGGGTACCCGACGGCAGCCGTGCAATCGGCGGCATCGGCTGCCACTTCATGGCCACCTGGATGCCCGACCGCCCCACCGCCACCTTTACCCAGATGGGTGGCGAAGGCGCCGCCTGGATCGGGCAGGCGCCGTTTACCGATACGCCGCACGTCTTCCAGAACCTGGGCGACGGCACCTACAACCACTCCGGCATTCTCGCCATTCGCGCGGCGCGGGCCGCCGGGGTGAACATGACCTACAAGATTCTCTGCAACGATGCCGTCGCCATGACCGGCGGACAGCCGATCGACGGCGAGTTCTCCATCGAGAATCTCATCCTGCAACTGCGCGGCGAGGCCGTCGAGCGCATTGCCCTGGTCAGCGACGAACCCGGCCGCTGGCAGGGCAAGTTCCGGGATGTGCCCGGCTTCAGCCTGCACCACCGGGACGACATGGATGCCCTGCAGCAGCAGTTGCGCGAGTTCAAGGGGCTTTCCGTGCTCGTCTATCAACAGACCTGCGCTGCCGAGAAACGCCGCCGCCGCAAGCGGGGCATCCTGGAAGACCCGCCGAAACGGGTGTTCATCAACGATGCGGTCTGCGAAGGCTGCGGCGATTGCAGCCGCGCCTCGAACTGCCTCTCGGTGGTGCCGCTCGAGACGGAACTCGGCCGCAAGCGCAAGATCGACCAGAGCGCCTGCAACAAGGATTACAGTTGCGTCAAGGGTTTCTGCCCGAGCTTCGTCACCGTGCACGGCGGCGAGCTGTCGAAGAAATCGGGCATCGCCGGCGCCGTCCACGATGCCTTCGGTCCCCTGCCCGAACCGGACCTGCCGGAGCTGGACGCACCCTGGAACGCAATCGTCACCGGTATCGGCGGCACCGGCGTGCTGACGGTAACGGCGATGGTCGCCATGGCCGCCCATATCGAGGGCAAGGGCTGCGCGACCATGAACCAGACCGGGCTCGCCCAGAAGTTCGGCGCCGTGGTCAGCCACGTACGCGTCGCCAAGGCGCAATCCGACATCAAGGCAGTGCGCATCTCCGCCGGCGAAGCAGACCTCATGCTCGGCTGCGACCTGGCGGTGGCTTCGGGGTTCGAAGCCCTGTCCAAGGTGCATGCCGGGCACTCCAGCGCCGTGGTGAACAGTGCGGAAGTACCGAACGCGGCCTTCGTGCTCAATCCGGACGCCGAGTTCCTGACCGCGGAGATGCAGCAGACCGTTCGCGAGGAAGTGGGCGAAGACCGCTGCCACTTCATCGACTCCACCGGCATCGCCACGGAACTGCTCGGCGACTCCATCGCCGGCAACCTGTTCCTGCTCGGCTTTGCCTGGCAACGCGGGCTGATCCCGGTCAGCCGCCAGGCGATCGAACGTGCCGTGGAGATCAACGGCATCGCCGTCGAACTCAACAAGCAGGCGTTCCTGTGGGGTCGCCGCGCCGCCGACGACCCGAAAGGGGTCCGCGGCCTCGTGGCGAAAGCGCTCGAAAAACCCGGGCGGCTGCCCCTCGAACAACTGATCGCCGACCGGGAACGACGCCTGACCGCCTATCAGAACGCCGCCTATGCCACCGAGTTCAGAGAATTCGTCAATCGGGTGCGCGAGCAGGACGAACGGCCGGAGCAGCCGCTAACCCGGGCCTTCGCCGAGGCGCTCTACAAATTGATGGCCTACAAGGACGAATACGAGGTGGCGCGCCTGTACACCGACGGCGAATTCCAGCGCAAACTGCGCGCGCAATTCAGCGGCAACTACAAGCTGCGCATTCACCTGGCGCCACCCCTCCTTGCCAGGCGGGACCCCGCCACGGGCCACCTGATCAAGCGCGAATTCCCGGGCTGGACGCTGCGCCTGTTCGCCCTGCTGGCGAAACTCAGGTTCCTGCGAGGGACCGCCCTCGACCTCTTCGGCCTGTCCGACGAACGGCGTCGCGAACGGCAGGATATCGCCGACTACCGGGCGCTCACGCAGCAACTGCTCGATGGGCTCACCGCCGACAACTACCCCATTGCCGTGCAACTCGCCGAGTTGCCCCGCCAGCTGCGCGGATTCGGCCACGTCAAGGACGACAACCGCGCCAAGCTGGCCCTGCAACGCCAGCAATTGCTGGCTGCCTTCCACGGAGAAAGCCCCGTGAAAGTCGTCGAAAAAGCCGCCTGACGCGCAACCTCACCAGCAACTTGCTACAAGCGCCGATGCACTAAACGTTACCGAACGTAACGAATCGCTGGACATTCGCACGCACCCCACTACAATTGCCCAGACCAATTTGGTCAGACCAGACCAACCGGGCATGCGCACCAAGCACGAACACATTGCCAACGCGTTGACCGACGAGATTCTCTCCGGGCGCTACCGTCCCGGCGACCGGTTGCCGTCGGAACGGGAACTGGCAACCCGGTTCAATGCCAGCCGCGGCGCCGTACGGGAAGCGATGAGCCGGCTGTCGCAGCTCGGGGTCACCGCCATCCACCCCGGCGGTGCCCGGGTGACGCCCCTCAACGAAGCCAATCTGGACATCATCGGCTACATGCTCTCCGCCGACGAACTCCCCGATGCCGGCCTGCTCGACCAGATATTCCAGGTCGTCGACCGGCTGCTGAGCATGGCCGCGGAAACCGTCGTCGCCGAGGCATCCGAAGCGCAGATACAGAACATCCGCAAGCGGGTGCGGCATCTGCTCGATTCCGATCTCGACCGCGATGCCCATACGGCCGCCCGGGTAGAGATGATGCATGCCGTGATGGTCACCAGCGACAACCTGGTCTGCCAGCTCATCGCCGGCAGCCTGTTCAAGCAGTTCGCACCCAGCCTCACCGCGTTGGAGCGTTACGTGCAACTCGACATCGGCGCCTTCACGGCACTGATGCGGCGGCTCGATCACGCGCTGGCCGTGCGCGACCGCGACGCTGTCCGCGCGGTGTTCGACAATCTCGCCGGCCTGCACCGCGACACCATGCTGCGCGCCCTCGACGCCGCATCCCGGGATAGCGGCCAACTACCGAGGGCAGCCCTGTCGTGAAAGACAAGTTCGTCATTCCGGGTCTGGTCATTCTGGCATCGTTGTTCGGCGCCGCCGTGCTCATGGCGACGAGCCCCAACGTGGAGCCGAACAATCCCGCGCCCGTACCGCCCACCGTCCGGGTCCGCGACGTACAACCCGAGGCGGTCAGGCTGCGGGTGCATTCCCAGGGCACCGTGGCCCCCGACACCCAGAGTCAACTCATACCCGAGGTTTCCGGGCGCGTCACGTGGATGTCCGGCGCACTGGTCAACGGCGGCTATTTCGAGCAGGGGCAAACCCTGCTGCGACTCGACGACAAGGACTATCGCTCGGGCCTGAAACGTGCCGAAGCGGCGCTGACGCGCGCCGAAGCCACCTACGAACACGCACGCTTCGAATTCGAGAGAATGGAGAGCCTCGAAGAGCGGCGCCTGGCGAGCCGTTCCCAGATGGAAGCGGCGCAGCGCGACTTCCGGGTCGCCGAGGCGAGCCTGCTCGATGCCCGTGCGAACGTGGAACAGGCAAGCCTCAACCTGCAGCGAACCGAAGTGAAAGCGCCGTTCACGGGCCTGGTGCGCGACGAATCCGTCGACATCGGCCAGCTCGTGGGCCCGACATCGCCGGTCGCCACCATCTACGCCACCGACCGGCTGGAGGTGCGCCTGCCCATCGCCGACCGTCAACTGGGCTTTCTGAACCTGCCCTTCGGACATCGGGGCGAACTGCCGCCCGATCGCCAACCCTCCGTCACGCTTTCCGCCCGTTACGCCGGGCAGCCTCTCGAATGGACCGGCACCATCGTGCGCACTGAAGCGCAGATCGACACCGCGAGCCGCATGGTCAATGTCGTTGCCCGCATTACCGACAGCAGCCAGGGCGCCCTGCCTGCCGTGGGGCTCTTCGTCAACGCCGACATCGAGGGCCTGCTGGTCGACGACATCGTCGTCCTGCCCCGCAATGCGCTCAGGAACGACAATCGCGTGCTCGTCGTCGGCGAGGACGATCGCCTGAGCTTCCGTGCCATCGAACCGTTACGCCTGTACCAGGACGACGTTTTCGTCAAGGCGGGCCTCGAGCGTGGCGAACGGGTCTGCGTATCGCCCATGCAGACGCCCATCGAAGGGATGCTCGTCAACCCGATCGTGGACACCGCCGGCTAGGCCATCCGCTCCCATGCACACCGCCATCGCCTGGTTCACCCGCAATCCGGTTGCCGCCAACCTGTTGATGTTCATCCTGTGCGTCGGCGGGTTGCTGTCGCTCCTCACGGTCAATCAGGAAGAGTTTCCGTCGTTCGACATCCCGGTGGTCACGGTTTCCGTGGACTACCTCGGGGCGGCTCCCGAGGAAGTCGAACAGGGGGTCTGCATCCGCGTCGAGGAAGCCATCGAGAGCGTCGCCGGCATCGACAAGGTCCGCTCCATCGCGAGCGAGGGCACCTGCATGGTCAACGTCGAACTGGAAATCGACACCGACAACGTGGTGGCCTTGAACGAGATCAAGGCCCGGGTCGACGGCATCAACAGTTTTCCCGCAGAGACGGAAAAGCCCATCGTCTCGACGCTGGAAATCCTGCGCAACGTCATGTACGTGACGCTTTCCGGCAACGCCGACGAGCGAATCCTGAAGGAGGTGGCCAGAGAACTCCGCGACGAGATGACCGCCATCGAAGGCGTCTCCCAGGTGGGCCTCGACTACGTACGCCCCTACGAGATTTCCATCGAGGTGCCCGAAACCACGCTGCGCCGGCATGGCATCACCTTCGATCATGTCACCCACGCGGTGCGCAACAGCTCGCTGGACATGCCGGGCGGTTCGATCAAGGGGCGTGACGGCGAGATCCTGATTCGCTCCAAGGGCCAGGCCTACCGTGGCGAGGAATTCGAGAACGTGGCGGTGCTGACGCGGCGCGACGGAACCAAGGTCACGCTGCGTGAAATCGCGGACATTCGCGACGGGTTCGAGGAGGGCGACCTCTATGCCCGGTTCAACGGGCAACCCGCCGTGGTACTCAAGGTGTCGCAACTCGAATCCCAGGACATCATGCAGATCGCCCGGGACATCAAGACATTCATCGAACGGGCTCGGCCGTCCCTGCCCGAGGGCCTCGCATTGACCGTCTGGACCGATGCCTCCCTGGAACTCCAGGACCGCATGCAGGCGCTCAACGCCACGGCGCTCGGCGGCCTGGTACTGGTGCTGATCGTTCTGGCGATGTTCCTGCGCTTCCGCCTCGCCATGTGGGTGGCCGCCGGGATTCCCATCGCGCTGCTCGGCACCATCGCCACCTTTCCCTATGTCGACATCAACCTCAGCACGCTGACCGTCGTCGCCTTCGTCCTGGTGCTCGGCATACTCGTCGACGACGCGATCGTCGTCGGCGAGCGGGTCTACAGCCACGAACAGATGGGCAAACCCCGGGTACTGGCCGCCATCGACGGCACGCAGGAGGTCTCCATGCCGGTCATCTTCGGCGTACTGACCACCATGGCGGCCTTTCTGCCCATCGTCATCGTTCCCGGCATGATGACCGACTTCTTCGGCGGTATCGGCCACGTCGTCATGCTGGCCCTGGTGTTCAGCATCATCGAATCGCAATTGATCCTGCCCGCCCATCTGGCCCATCGCAAACGCGGCGCCGGGCGCGGGCGTTCCGGACGCGGCTGGCACCGGCTGCAGGGCAGGCTTGCCGGCTGGCTGGTGCGCATGGGGTCGGACCATTACGCGCCGTTCGTTGCCCGGGCCATTGCCAAACGCTATATCACTGCCGCCATCGGCCTGGGCATCCTGATCCTGGCGCTGGCATTCCTGGCAAGCGGCCGCCTGGTGTTCGGCTTCTTCCCGTCGATGGAGGGCGACCGCATCTACGCGCAACTGGAAATGCCGGAAGGCGTGCCGTCGGAAACGACCATGCTGGCCGCCCGGCAGATCGAGCGCGCTGCCGAGGCATTGAACGAGGAACTGACCCGGGAACTCGGGCGCGACGAGCCGGTGATTCTGAACCAACTCACCAGCATCGGCACACCTGCCGACCGGGACGGCCCACCCGAGTTGCCGCAACCCGGACGCAGCCACTTCGCCGAGGTAGTGATCGAATTGCCCCCGGCGCAGGAGCGGGACAACCGCAGCACGGCGGGCATCGCCAACCGCTGGCGGGAACTGGTCGGTCCCATCGCCGACGCCGTCAAGCTGCGTTTCACGGCCGACCGCTTCTCGGCCGGCGAGCCGATCAACTATCAACTCGCCGGCAGCAACGTCGACGACCTGCGCGCCGCGGCTGCCGAATTGCGCGCCGAACTCGCCCGCTACGCCGGCGTATTCGACATACACGACACCTTCCGGGCGGGCAAGCAGGAGATTCGCCTGAGCCTGCTGCCCGAGGCGAGGAACCTCGGTCTCACCCTGGGCGACCTCGCGCGCCAGGTGCGCAACGCCTTCTACGGCGCCGAAACCCAGCGCGTGCAGCGCGGTCAGGACGACGTTCGCGTAATGGTGCGCCTACCCGAGATCGAAAGGAAATCCATCGGCAACCTGGAAGACATGTACATTCGCACGCCGGAGGGCAAGGAAGTGCCCTTCTACAGCGTTGCCCGATTCGAGTTGGGCCGCGGCTACTCCACCATTCACCGCACGGATGGCCGGCGCGTCGTCAACGTCATTGCCGATATCGACCGGAGCATCAACACGCCCGAAGAAGTGATGCGCAGCATCGATTCCACCGTGGTGCCCGCGCTCCTGGCCAGGTACCCGGGCATCTACATCGGCCTCGCCGGCGAACAGGAACAACGCATGGAAGCCATGAGCGGCCTGACTCAGGGGGCGCTCCTGGCCCTGGTGATCATCTATGCGCTGCTGGCCGTGCCCTTGCGCAGCTACGTCCAGCCCCTGGTGATCATGAGCGTCATCCCGTTCGGCGCCGTCGGCGCCATCTTCGGGCACTGGGTCGTGGGCGTGCATCTGCAGTTCTTTTCCGCCCTCGGCATCGTGGCGCTCTCCGGGGTGGTGGTTAACGCGAGCCTGGTGCTGGTCGATTACGTCAACCGCTGCCGGCGCCAGGGCATGGATGTCGACGAGGCGCTGGTGCAGGGCTGCAATGTGCGATTTCGCGCCATCATTCTGACCTCGGTAACCACCTTCGTCGGATTGATCCCGCTGATCGTCAACCAGACGCCGGCCACCCTCCCGTTCATCCCCATGGCGACATCGCTGGCCTTCGGCGTGCTGTTCGCCACCTTCATCACCCTGATTTACGTGCCCGTGCTGTACCGCATCGTCGAGGACATCTTCGGCTGGGACCCGGTTGCCCAGGGAATCCGGGATTCCGACGACGAGCCCCAGGGGCAGGGCTCGAACGCGAGGGACGCAACCACCGCACAACGGGCCTGAGCGCGCCCGCGCCCGAGTCGCGCATGGCGCGTCTCCGGATAAAGCAAACTCCTCGACTGCCGGGTTTCCAGAATCGAATCGTAGAGTTCCAATGGGTCCTCCTCGGGGCTATTCGGCGTCATGGGGACAAGGCGAGGACTGGACAACGGCGGTTCCTGCCGGTCGAATCATCGAATGCAAGTCTCCGTACCCAAATCCCCGCGCGAGTGGCACTCGAAAGTGTGGGCGCTGTCGTGGCCGATGATCCTCGCCAACCTCACCCTGCCCATGGTCAGCGTGGTGGACACCGCCATCATGGGGCGGCAGCCCGACGCCACCTACGTCGGCGCGGTGGCGCTCGGCGGCACCGTCTTCAACGCCATCTACTGGATGTTCGGCTTTCTGCGCATGAGCAGCACCGGGCTTACGGCCCAGGCGCTCGGCGCAGGACGGGTCGACGAGCTGGCGGCAATCGCGATCCGGGCCTTCAGCGCCGCCGCCGGGCTCGGCATCCTGCTGATGCTGCTGCAGTGGCCGATACGCGGCCTGATGTTCTGGCTCTTCGAGGCAAGCGCCGCGGTGGAAAGCCAGGCCGCGAGCTACTTCGACATCCGCGCCTGGAGCATGCCCGCGGTGCTGATCTACATCGTGGCGATCGGCGTCCTGTTCGGTTTGCAGCGCATGGGCGCCGCGCTCCTGGTCAGCGCGGTGTTCAACGGCGTCAACATCGCGCTCGACCTGTGGTTCGTCGTCGGGCTCGGCTGGGGGGTCGACGGCGTCGCCGCGGGTACCTTCGTCAGCGAATGGGTGGCGGCGACTTTGGGCCTGGTAGTGACCTGTCGGGCGCTGCGGCAGACCGGCTGGCGGCGGGCTCGACCCCCGAATCTCTGGAACCGCGCCCGCCTGTCCGATCTGACCGATGTCAGCGCCAACCTGATGGTGCGCACCTTTTTCGTGCAGCTCCCATTCTTCATGCTGACGGCGCTGTCCGCCTGGCTGGGCGACCTGGTTCTGGCCGCCAACGCCGTCCTGATGCAGTTCTTTCACATCATGGCCTATGGCCTCGACGGCTTTGCACACACCGCCGAGACGCTCACCGGCCATGCCTTCGGCGCCAACGATCCGCGCCGCCTGCGCCGGGCAAGCGTCTACTGCTCGATCTGGGCCGGGCTGCTCGCCGGAGTCACGAGCCTGGCATTCCTGTTCTGGGGAACGGACATCGTCGCGATGCTGACGCTGCTGCCGGAGGTGAGAGCGACGGCGGCCGAATACCTCCCCTGGATCGCAGCGGCGCCCCTGATCGCCGTCTGGGCCTTCATGCTCGACGGCATTTTCATCGGCACCACCCGCACCCGGGAACTGCGCAACAGCATGTTCCTGGCCGCTGCCATCTACCTGGCGACGGTCTGGTTGTCGCTGGAGCCCCTGCAGAATCACGGCATCTGGCTTTCCATGACGGTGTTCATGGCGGTACGCACGGTGCTGCTCGGAGCGCTGTACCCCCGAATCGAACGGCTGGCCGCCGCACGGGCCGAGGCAGCGACGCGTGGTAACATGCCTCGTCATGCCTAACCCGCCAATTGCACCGAGGGTCGCGACGATCGCGCCGGATTTTGCCCTTTTGCGCATGCTCGCGACCGGAAGCCTGGCCCGCACCTGGTCGAGGGAGCATGTGCGCGTAGAAGAGCAATTGACAATCGAGGGCGCGGCCGGCGCAGGTTGCAGCGGGTGCAAGAACTCGAGTTTGCAAAGAAATTGAGCGAACTACCGGCGGGCACCCCACTGACAGGCACCGCGGGCGGGGTCATGCGCCGCGTGCACGGCATCGAGACGGGCTACCTCAACATGGTCCGGTTCGCGCTGGCGATTGCCGTAGGTATGGGAGTTTTAGCGGTCGGCGGCGCCATTCTTTGGTATGCGGTCGTTCACATGACAACTTCAGAAACCCGGAATGCCCGGGACTATTTCGAGGCGCCCACGTGGGACGGGGTTCGGCATCTCGTACTTCCGACACCGCTGGAACAACAGCCGTCAACCACGAGCCCCGCAAGCCAGGGGTCTACCACCGCTCGCGGCCGCCGGCCGGTCGACGAACGCATCGACAGGATCGCAGACAACCTGAACGCCCAGTTCAGCCGCAATGTGGGCGACGAGACCGGGTTCACGGATCGTTACCCGCGGCGCCTGCTCGAATCCTGGGTGTTCCAGGAACCCGGGATGCGACAAACCTACCAGGCCGACTACGTCGAGCAACTGATCGCCGCCTCGAAAACCATCGGAGCAGACCCGCAGATCAACCGCATCGGTTCGATGGACGACCGCGCACGAGTGATCATGGAAGCCCTCGATGCCTTTCGGCTTGCGTTCCTCGGGCGAATCGAGCAAGCCGAATCCCGTGCCGCCGAAGCCCGTGCACATACTGCGGCAAGACGGTCGGAAGCGGCCCAGGGCAGCATCTATCTGGGACTCGGCGGGTTTGGCCTCCTGATTTCCATGGTGCTGATCGTGGTTCTGCTGAGGATCGAGGTGCACCTCCGAAATCAGGTTCACCTGCAAGCGCTCGCACAGGCACCGCGCCGGCGTGCCGACTCCGGCAGCCCTGCCGATGCGTGATTCCCGTTCAATAAAATCAGTCACTTGGAATAAGTGTTCCATGAAAGAGGTGTCACCTCGTGCTCCCGCCGCCCCGTCTTTGGCTCTGATCGTGTTCGTTGTTTGCGCGCTCGGTGCCCCGGACACATTCGGCGATGCGGTCGAGTGCGACTGGGCGGTGACCAGCGCAACCGGAAACGAGGCGGGGCAGACCAGGGACGAGATCGATGCCGAACTGAAACGGCAGTTGGCAATCAAGTTGCGTCAGTTCGACCGGTGTTTCGGGCAGGAAGGTGCAACCGCCGCCAAGCCGTCGCCGAATGCCGCGCTCGGGGCTGGGCAAGGCGCGCTCGGGGACGTTGCGAGCAGCGGCGGCGGCGGGCAGAATTCCGACGATGACGCCGGGGAACGGTATCCCGATTCGGAGCAGCCCGATCAAGCGGGCGGCTCGATCGCTGCCGTTGGCGGCGAACCCGGGGCGCGCGGCGCCGGCGCGAGCGCACCGACCGACCCCCCAACCCCGGGCACTGCCGCAACCGCATCGACCCCGGATGGAAGGGGGGCGCCCGGAATGCCCGGCGGCCGGCAACGAGCCCGAGACAGCGTGGTGGAAGACGATGTCGCACGCGTCCTGCGGGAGGCGGCGGAAAAGGAAACCGACCCGACACGCCGGGCGGCGCTGTGGCAGGAATACGAGAACTACGTAAAGAACCTCTGAAATCAAACGGCTGCGATCAATGATCAACTACCAATACTGGCTAATGCGCGCCGCATCGACACCGACGCCCTGGGCGATGGCCTGGGCGCTGCTTTTCTCGATTGCGGCCATGCCCGCGGCGGGGGCCGACGTCGAACTCGGCCCCCGCGTCGAACGCGAAGAACAGACGCCGGCCACCGGGAAGGCGCCCCGCGCCGTTCTCGACATCCCACCGCTGCGCTTGGCGGTGCCGGTCCTCGACCCGGGCTTGCCGGAAGACCGGTCTGTGTGGGAAAAACGCGGTATCTGGCCGGAGTTGCGTCGTGCCGAGAGCGTTCGATTCGCCGACCGCATTGCCGATGCGATTCGAAACCTCGGGCATTTCGAATCGGTCATCGTCAGCCCGGACACGTCCACCAGCGCGGACATTTACCTGATCGGCGAAATCGCGGCTTCCAACGGCGAGGATCTCAAGATCGTCTATCGGCTGCTCGACACCACGGGCAAGACCTGGATCCAGCTGAAGACCGTCAGGCACCGGGTACCGGAGGGCTGGCACCAGAACAACACCGATCGGCAAGCCGACCCCTTCGCCACCCTGTACACCGCCATTGCCAGGGATGTGGAGAAAAGCCTGACCGCCCAGGCACGGCGGCATTCCCGCACCGTCAAGCAGAACGCCAGCCGCACTGCGCAGGGGAAAACCCCGAAGTTGAGCAACCTGGACAAGGTTGCGCTCACGCGCGACCTGGTGCTCGCCGCCTACTTTGCACCCGACCAGTACGGCGACGCGCTGAAGCAGTCGGGGGGCCGCCTGAAAATTCAGTACCTGCCATACACACAAGGCGAAGACTGGGCGCGAATCGAGAGCGTCAGCGCCCGTGACGACGCCTTCAGCAAGCGACTGTCCGCCGAGTACACCGCCTTCGCGGACGAGATGCAGAGTTCGTATGCCCTGTGGCAGAGGGATTCCTATCCGTACGCGCGGGAGCAGCGCACGCTCAAGGGAAAGGCCGCTGCGCGGGGCATAATGGGCGCCCTGGCTGCGGTGGCGACGGTCGCTGCCGCCCAGAGCGGAACCGTGGGAACGCTGCCCACCGTCGCTGCCGGCGTCGCCAGCACCGCCCTGATCGTCTCCAGCTTCAGAACCAATTCCAGAAGAAAGAACCAGGTGCGGCAGTTGAACGAACTCGGCAGATCCCTGCAGGCCGAGTTGGCGCCTACCGTCGTTGAAATGCGGGAATCGACCGTCACCCTCCGTGGAACCGCCCGCGAGCAGTTCCAGCAATGGCGCAGCCTGCTTCGGGACATCTACGCCAACGACGCCGACGACGTCGAGGCCGTACGCGTCGCCGTCGCCCATGCGGGCGTCGAGCCCTGAGTGAAATCGGGAGATCGAGATCGCCCCGGCCCGACTTCTCTGCACCCTGGTTGCGGCCACGATCGGTCTGACCGGTTTCGCGCAGCCGGTTGACGGCGCCGGGGTCGGATGCGACGGGGAATGGGCTCATTCTCCCATCTGTCAGGAGCGCCGGCAGGCGGTCGAAGCCCGAGCCAGGGCCGAAGCGCTGATGGAACGCCTGCCGCAAGCTGCCGATCTGCCCGGGAATCCGCTCGAACTCGAACGCGCCGATGCCTTGTACCGGGAGGGCATGGCGCTCTATCGGGACGAATATTTCGGGGACGCGGCTACACGGTTCGAGTCGGCAATAGAACGTCTGACCGCAATCGAGCAGGCGTTGCAGGCCTTTGCGGCCGAACGGCTCGCCGCTGCCGGCAAAGCTCTGGATAACGAGGATTTCGAAACCGCGGCGGCCGAGTACGAAGCGGCATCGCGCGTACTGCCCCTGACGCCCGAGGCTTCGGCGGGTTTATCGACCGCTCAGCAGGGCATTGCGGCGCGAAAGCTGCTCGACGAAGCCCGACAATTCATCGAGCAGGGTGATTTCGAGGGGGCGGAAAGCCGGCTCGATGCCATTGCAGCAGGGACATTGAGCGACAGTGTCGGCCAGGCTCGCCGTCAGATTCAGGCGGCGCAGCAACAGCAGCGCTTGAACCAAAGCCTCTCCCGGGGGTTCCGGCACCTCGACCGGGGCGAGTGGCAGCAGGCAGAAG
The DNA here is from genome assembly GCA_965221465.1 of Candidatus Azophilus sp. Taxonomy (GTDB): domain Bacteria; phylum Pseudomonadota; class Gammaproteobacteria; order Pseudomonadales; family Azotimanducaceae; genus Azophilus. Next base: position 638,598 of record OZ244892.1, on the reverse strand, counting down.
CCGCCTTCGCCGAGGCGCTCCGGTCCGACCCGGGGTCGGTGGCGGCCCGGGATGCGCTGCAAGACCTGCAGCAACGCCGAACCGATGCCGAACTCGCCGCTTATCGAACCCGACTCGAGACCGAGCGGCAGGCGGAGAACTGGCCGGAAGCCCGCGACTTGCTGGAACGCATGCACGAACTCGACCCCGACGATGCCGAGACCGCCGGCGACCTTGCACGTATCAGCCAACTCGTCGATGTCGAGGAACGGATCGACGGCTACTTGAGCCGGCCGCAACGACTCTCTGCGAAAGGCGCCAGAGACCAGGTCGCAGCGCTGCTCGAGACAACGGCAACACCGGAAACCCTTGGTACCAGAATCGCCGGCAAGCGGGAACAGCTGCTGCACGTGGTCGCGACCTGGACGACACCGGTCGAAATCACCATCCGTTCCGACAACAGGACGGAGGTACGCATACGTCCCGGCCGCGTTCTCGGAACATTCAGGGAACGCCGTCTCGAGGTATACCCCGGCGACTACGTCCTGACCGGGCGCCGGGTCGGCTACCGGGAAGTGGCGTTGCCCGTCGCCGTGCCGCCCGGCGCCGACGCGTTCTCCGTCGAGGTCGTCTGCCATGAGCGATTCTGAACGGGCACCTTTCATCGACGCCTACATCCGGCAGCGCCGCCGACGGCGCATGACGGGCTTGCTGCTCGTTATCCTGCTGGCGGCGCTGCCCATCGCTCTGTTGATCTCGAGCCGCGCTTTCGATATCGCCGTGATACCGGTGGAGGCCGCGGCGACCGCCGCCCTGAGCCGGGTGTACGGCCGTTTGCTGATTGTCGGCTCGCGGGTCCTGTTGTTGTCCCGGAATGGCGTCATCGCCCTCGAGGCGCGAGGTTTCTCGCCGCGAACCGTCGAGCTCGAAAGAAACAGCGACCGCCAGCAGATTCAGGTGGCCCTCGAGCCGCTGCCCGGCATTGTCGTCATCACCGTCACCTCCCCCGTCGATTTCGACCTGCGGATCGGCGAAACCTCATTCGGGGCCGCGGCCAGGGTCGAGGTCGAACTCGAGCGCGGCCTCCATGCCGTGCGCATCGAAGGAAGCCGCGTCAAGCCGATGGTTCGGGAAATCGAGATCGAGGGCTACGGCAAGACCCAGCAATTCGAATTCGAAGCCGAGCCGGGCCGCAGTGCCCTCTCCGTGCGGACCGATCCCCCCGGCGCCCGGGTATTTCTCGACGGCGTTGCGGTTGGCCAGGGAGGGTTCGAGGGCGTTGTCGACCTCGGGAGCCACGAAGTCGCCATCGAACTCGATGGCTATCACGACCACCGGCAGCGTTTTGTCACCGCAGCCGAAGAGCGCCTCGACCTCGGAACGATCGAACTGCTGCCGAAGGCCGCCACCGTCGCCATCGCTTCCGAACCGGGCGAAGCCGCGGTACTGGTCGACGGCGAGTTTGCGGGCAGCACGCCGTTGCAATTGTCGCTGCAGCCGCTGAGCGCGTATCGGCTGACCATCCGGAAGAGCGGTCACGAGCCCATGGAAGCTCGAATCGAACCGGCGCCCGGCGAGGCCATCGAGCGCACATTCCGATTGAGCAGCCGGACCTATCGCGCCAGCATAACGGCGGACATCGAAGCCCGGGTGACGGTCAACGGGGTCGACGCGGGGGTGACACCGGCCGGATTCCAGGTCCGGGCAGGCGACCGAATCGAGGTATCCCGGGACGGCTATCAATCCCGGTCGGTGACGGTGAGCCCGGTAGGTGGCGCCGAGCGCGCCTATGCGTTTACGATGCTGCGCCCCAACGAATACGCCTTTCATCAGGCAGAGCAGACGATCTCGCTGCCCAATGGCATGAAACTACGCAAGTTTCCGCCCGCAACGATCCGCTTGCAGCCCTCGCAAGGCTCGGCAGCCATGATCGAAAAGGCGCTGACCCGTCCGTTCTACATGGGTCTTCGGGAGGTGAGCTACCGGGAGTATCTCGACTTCGATGCGCGGCCGATCCCCAAGGGCTCGACCCCGGAGCACCCGGTGACCAACCTCACCTGGGCCGAAGCCGCCAGGTATTGCAACTGGCTCTCCGACCGCGCCGGCTTGCCGCCGGTGTACGAATTCGACGCCGACGGCGAACTGCAGCGCATCGTTACCGTTTCGCTGGGCTACCGGCTTCCGACCGAGGCCGAGTGGGAAGCGGTTGCCGGCCACGACTTTACGGCAGACCGGACGCGTGGCCCGTTTCCCTGGGGTGAGTCGCTGGCCATACCCCGGGCTTTCGGCAACTTCGCCGGCCGGGAAGTCGATGGTCAGGTCACCGGCAGATTCCTGTTCGACCACGTCGACAACCACGTCGGCACGGCGCCGGTCGGATCCTACCCGGCCAATGTCAACGGGCTGTACGACCTGGCCGGCAATGTCGCCGAATGGGTCACGGATTTCCACGGGTCGCTGCCCCGGGCAACAGACGGGCCACTGGTGGACCCGATCGGGCCATCAAGAGGAATCGACCACGTGGTGAAGGGGGCCAGTTTCCGCACCGGCGAGTTGTCGGCGCTGGCCATTGCCTACCGCACTTTTACCGCGGGCAAAAGCGACGCGGTCGGCTTCCGCATCGCCAGGTGGATCTACTGATGCGCAGCCTTGCACGGAACGCTTTTCTCCTGATTGCCTGGTCGGTTCAGGTCGGTGTTTTCGCAAACGCGGAGAGCGCAACGGAAAGCCCCGTAACCATTGAGGACGATGCATCCCTCCGCAAACCCGGCGCTACAGAGACCGAGCCGGACGCGGCGACCGAGCATTCGGAAAGCGACGGGACTATCGATGCCGTGCCGTCGAACCCGGAGGCGGACGAGACGGAGCCGCTGATCCCCATCGAGACGCAGAACTCCATACGAGTCAACGCCAATGTCAGCCTTCCCCAGGACATCTGATGCAGTTGGTGCACGAATCATGAACGGAACAAGCGGTATCACAGGGCTGCGCAGACGGCTGATGGCATTTGCCACCGGTCACGGCACGGTCGTCGACGTCATCGGCCTGATGCTCTGCGCCCTCGTCGTGCACGGGTTTTATGTGCTCTACATCGACCCGTTGGCCGGCGACGCCATTCGCACTGCGCAGGCAACCGCCACCGTTCCCGAGCGCACCCTGGCCGTGGTGCTCAAGGACATCGAACAGGAAATCTGCATCGTTCTCGGGCTGTGGAGCGCCTGGTTGCTGGCCTTCCGATACCGGCTGTTCGAAAACGAAGGCTACCTGCTGGAGGTGGATATCCTCGAACTCGGCAAGGTCGACCGGTACAGCCAGGGCGTGCTGGCCGACCTGCAGCACAAGGTTGCCGATGCCTCCGCCCGGGTACCCGATTCCCTGCTGCTCTCGAGCGTTGGCCTGGCCCTCGACCGCATCCGGCTGAACGGAGCCTTTCACGAGGCCAACGAGGTCGCCGCCGAAGCCTGCGACCTGCACCTCGAAATGCTGCACTCGAAACTGGCCATCAATCGCTACGTGTTGTGGGCCATTCCATCGATCGGGTTCCTCGGCACCGTACGCGGCATCGGCGAGGCCCTGACCCGGGCCGGCGAGGCCATGTCCGGCGACATCTCCGGCGTGGCCGCGAGCCTCGGCATCGCCTTCAACTCGACGTTTGTGGCGCTCTTCGTGAGCCTCGTACTCATGCTCTTCTCCAGCATGCTGCAGGGTCGGGAAGAACGCCTGGCCGCGAGTTGCAAGCACTTCGTCTCCGCGCAGCTCATTGCGCGCCTCAGCGCTCTGGCCAAATCGACCTCGGCAGAGCAGCCCGTCGCTCCCCCGCCAGCGCCGGCAATCGAGCCCGAGCCGGTTTGAAACGAATCCTGCAACCGCGCACCGCTCCCGGCTTCGGGCTCGCCTTTCTCGATGTGCTCTGCTGCGGCCTGGGCTCGGCGGTGCTGCTTTTGCTGATCGTCAAGCACGGCCCGGCCGATGCCCAGGCGATGGACCAGGCATACATCGATGCACAGACCCTCGATGCAGCGCGGAGCATTGCGTCGACACAAGAACGCCGAGACGACTTGCAATCGCTGCTGGCTGAGCAGGAAGCCGCCCTCGCACGCGGTGCGAGCGCGCTCGAGGCGCTGTCTGCGCAGCAACGAACCCGGGCGATCCGGTACGCCTCGCTGCTCGCAGAATTGCGCTCCGAACGAGCCGCTCTCAGGGACAGCGCCGCCAATCTGGAAGCCCTGCAGAGTACCGTTACCGAACCGGAATCCACCGAAGTGGCGCCTGCCCGGAAGCAACTCACCGGCATCAACATCGCGGACGATCGCGTCGCCATCTTCCTGGACCGCTCCGCCAGCATGCTGCACCCCGCCCTGGTCGAGATCGTGCGGTTGCGCGTATCGGCTCCTGCACGGAAGCGCATGGCGCCGAAGTGGGTGGCGGCCCGGGAAGCCGCGCGCTGGGCATACCGGCAGGTGCCCGACGGCAGCCGCTTCCGGCTCTTCACCTATGCGGGCGACCTGACCGACATCGAAGGCGCCGAGCCAGACGATGGAAAACGGGTGGCCTGGCAGGTCAAGGGAAGCCCGGGAGCGGACGCGCAAGCGGTGGACGCTGCCCTTTCACAGGCAATACCCGGCGGGCCGACCAATCTCAAAAAGGTGTTCGAGACCGCGGCGCGCCTGGTGCCGAGACCCAATCAACTCCTGATCCTGACCGATGGCTATCCGACCGTGCCCGGCGACCGGCGGCTCGGCAGCTTGCGGGGCTGTCCTGCACCTGGTCGGGGCACAACGCCTGTCCTGTCCCCCCGATGCCGCGAGGCCGTCTACCTGGACGCCGTTGCGGTGGTCAACAAGAATCTGGCGGGGGTGCCGGTGGACGTGATTCTATTCCCGCTGGAAGGCGATGCGAATGCCGTGCGCGGCTACTGGCTGCTTGCCGCCCTGAGCGGCGGACGCATGCTCGCTCCCGCCAGGGGCTGGCCGACGCCATGAAGCGCGAACGCGACAACGACACCGACACCTCCGTCAGCTTCCTGGACGTGATCGCCTGTGCATTCGGCGCCATCGCCCTGCTGGTGCTCATACTGCCGATCGGCGATTTGGCCGTGGACAATCGGACCTCCCAAGCCGCCGACTACGGCCGCTCGCTCTGGGCGCTTGCCAGCCTGCGGGAAGAAGTATCCGCTCTCGAACGCGAAGTGGCCGAAAACGACGAACTGGCCATGGTGCTCGGCGCCGAACTCACCAGTGAGGAAGACAAGGCCCGCTACCTCGAGAACCTGATCGCCCGCACCCGCGATGAGGCCAGCCGGCTGCGGGCACGCAAGGCAGCCATCGCCGCCGGCGTGCGCATTCTCGAACAGCCCCGGCCTCCTGCCGCGGCGGAGTTGTCCCTCGATACGGAGTTGGCGGGCATCCCCGTCGATTCCGAATACATCGCCTTCGTCGTCGATACATCCGGCAGCATGCGGCAGATCTGGGAGCGGGTGCTGGCGGAAATCACCCACGTACTCTCCATCTATCCGCGGGTGCGGGGGTTCCAGATACTGAACGATCAGGGCCACTACCTGTACGGCGGGAACCGGCAGCAATGGATACCCGACAGCCCTGCAAACCGGCGCGCCGCGCTGGACCGGATGCAAAGTCTGCTGTGGCTCCCCTACTCCGCAAGCAACCCCGCGCCGGGAATCGCGGCAGCCGTGCGGGATCTTTACGACAAGGACCGTCGGATGGCCATCTTCGTCTTCGGCGACGACTACGCAGGTGACGACTTCGACGGCTTTCTGAATCGCGTGGACCGCGCGGTCGCCTCGGCCGAAGCCGGACGCGGCGCCTTCCGGATACATGCCATCGGCTTCTCCAACGAAGGCGTGGCGGGTTCGCCCCTGAATTTCGGCATCCTCATGCGCGAACTCACGCGCCGCCACGAAGGCGCATTCCTGGCGCTGCCGCAACGAAACGTGCCGCCCCGAGTCTCCATCCACATCGGCGACGGCGTTGCAAGGCGAGACCGAACCCGGTGAACGCCCTGCTCCGCCCACTCCTTCTGAGCAGCACGCTTCTGACCTCGCTGTTCTATTCCCCTTCGCATAGCGCCGCAACGCACGACCTCGACCTGGAAGGCACGCACAACACCCGAGACCTCGGCGGGCTCATGACCCAGGACGGTCTGGTGATTCAAAAAGGGCTGCTCTATCGATCCGATAGCCTGCACAACCTGACCGCTACAGACCTCGAAGCCGTGCGCGGCTGGGGTCTCGCAGGCGTCACCGATTTCAGAACCGAAGCGGAACGCGCGGCGGCACCCAATCCCCTCAGCCGGCTCAACCGACCGCAATACCGCGCACTCGATGTGAACAACCCCGCCCTGGATATCACTGAACTACGACAGCAAATCTTTAGTGGTGCGCTCACAGATTCGGAACTGCAGGCGCTCCTTGGCCGTGAAAACAACGTCCTGGATCCCCGCCTGAGACAAACCTGGGGCCATTGGCTGCGCTCATTGACGGACGAACCCGCTCTCCCCCACCTTTATCATTGCACTGCGGGCAAAGACCGAACTGGCGTGGCGACAGCGCTGATCCTGATGATGCTGGGCGTGCCTGAGGGTCGCATCATGCAGGACTTTCTCGCGAGCAACGAACGACTGGCACTGCAAATCGAATCAAACCTCGAACAGATCACCCAACACAATCCTCGAGCCAACGAGACGACCCTTCGCCAGATTTTGGGGGTGGATGCCTCCAGCCTGACGAGTCTCTTTGACACGATTCAGTCGGAGTACGGCTCCGTCGACGGTTTTCTGACCAAGGGCCTCGGCATTGACTCGGAGACACGACAACGCTTCAAAGCGCAGGTGCTGGCTGACCCCCGCGAAGCGGGTCGACCGCTTTCGGCTGAAGAAATCCTCGCCCGATTCAGCGATGTCGAAGACCACGCGCAGCTTGCAAAACCGCCGGGCACGACGGCCACCAACCAGTGGCGCGCGGACGGCTCATTTACCAACGTCTGGTCGATGCCGGACGCCAGCGGTACCGTGACGGGCACCTGGACCGTCGATGGCGATCAACGCTGTGTCTCAATCAAAACCGGACGCGAAGACATCAAGGGGACCCGACGATGCGGTCCGATCCATGTCTTTGAAGATCACTACTACACCCTCGAACCCGACGGCGAACTGCACGCACAACATCGCGTGACGCCGCTGCCTCGAACTCGAGCGAGCAGCATTCCAGAGGCTCACCCATGATGCGTTTCGTTCTAACCCATCCAACCCCCATCCGTCGCCAACCTCCTGCTGCGTACGCCCATGCACTCGCGTAAGCGTGGCCGCGCAGGACCGCGCGTTTTGCTTCAGCGACAAAACGTCGACGCCCTGGCGACGAGCGTTGGTGTCGGATGCCGGTCGAGTCTTCGTAAATTCACCCAAGAGTTAGTGCTCCTGCTGGTCACGAGCACGTCCGCACCTCTTTGGGCAATCACGGTACCCGCCAACCCCTATCTCGCAGATGTGCATAACAACCAGGGCCATTGGAACGACGCACAAACCGATCACGTCGATCTCCCGGTACCGAAAGGTCACTACGAGATGACCGACGAGGGGTATCGAATCGTCTACAGCGATGCCTGGGGCGTGCCCGCTTACACCGCCAATGTGAAAGGCCAACGAGTGCACTGGTTTTTCGCGGGTTTTTCCATGCGCAAACTCATCTGGGCAGACGGTCAGTTCACGCAAGTGGATCGCCTGGACCTTCCCCCACCCGACGCCATGGGTGCGTTCGAATTTCTGGACGATGAAACGCGGATTCAACAACGCGCTGCCGTACAAGACATCCTCGATCGGGACGACCCCGATGACATCGAATCCGCATTAGCCGACTATCTGCGTACAACGCCCAATCGGATGCTGTCTGCAGTCGAAGACCAGGTCCAACACGGCATCCTGTACTCGCTGTTCACCAAAGATCACGGACTGATCGGGTCAAACTCGCGGGGATTGATTCGCATCGATCAAACCGACCCGACAGATCCTTATTCGAAACTGAAACCGGCTTACAAGGTCACCTTGCCCGATCGTCTCTTCAACAACGAACGCGTGCAGGCCAATACCATTTTTCCGACCGATGTGGTCTTTGGCCTTGCCATGAGCTTCAACGGTTACGTCGTCATCAACACCCTCGGCGGCAAACTGGTCACCCTCGACCGCAACACCTTTGCAGTGGTAGATGTCCATGAAACACAACGGGAAGGTGAGCTCTATACCAACAGTTTTGCCACCAGCCACGAACTCGACGGCGGCGCCATCTACGTGGCGTCCAACAAAGCCATGTATCGTTTGGCCGTACTGGAAGACGGAACCATTTCAGATGCGCCCAAGCACGGTGCCTGGAGTGCCGAGTACGACATTGGCGTTAGCCTCCCTTTCGGCAAGATCGCGGACGGCACCGGCGCCACCCCCACCTTGATGGGGTTCGGTCCAAACGAAGACAAGCTGGTCGTCATCACCGACGGGGCCAGGAAAATGCGCCTCGTGGCGTTTTGGCGAGACGAGATCCCTGCAGGTTGGCAAGCACCCAAGGGCGCCAAATCCAATCGCATCGCCGATCAAGCGCAGGTCGATATCGGCACCTCCGATACGGTGCAATCCGAACAGTCTGTCGTCGTCAGCGGCGATTACGCCTTCGTCGTCAACGGCGTCTTCTCCGGCAAGTCAAAACCTTATCTCACCCGCGGATCTTTTTATCGCGGCTTCCTGGTCGGCACGACACGCATCCCGCCGACGGGCGCCGCGATGTTCAAGTGGCGCTCCGACAAACACGGCTGGCAACCGGTCTGGTCGCGTTCGGACATTGGTGTGCTGGCCACCGTACCCTTCATCAGTACCCCGAGTCATATGGTGGTCGTGAATGGCTACTTCGCCGATCGACTCAAACAGAACTACCACTTGGGCCTCGATCTGGATACCGGCGAGGCGGTGATGTCCATCGAATCCGGAACGGATCCGGCATTCAACGGAACGTTTACCGGGGTCAAATGCGATTTCGACGGGACGCTGATGTACACCACCCTGTTCGGTCTGGTTCGATTCGACGTCGACAAGATGGATCTGGTCGCCTCCCCGGAGCGTCGCGAACCATTCAAGTGATCGGTCTCGAATTCTGAGGCGATGCACCACGAAGGGTATGTGTTGGAACGAGTAGCAAAAAACATTGGAATGTCGACGCACGAGTTACGACGGTGGTGCGTGAACGCGCTTTGACCATTGAACACTATGACGGCGAAAACGCAATAAGAACTCCAACATCGCACTGTGAGTGCGCTCGAGGTCACTTGTTAGCTCAGAGAGTCTGCAAAGGATCGCACGACTGTCCGCACAGAATGCAATGCCCTCAATTGCCGCTGGCGAGCAACGAGGCTCCTTTTTCGGCGATGGCCATCACCGGTGCGTTGGTATTTGCACTGGTGAGTGTCGGCATGATGGACGCATCGACCACCCGCAAACCACGCAATCCGATCACTCGTAGCCGACTGTCCACCACGGCCGTGGGGTCTTCTTGCCGGCCCATTTTGCAGGTGCCGGCTGAATGGTAGGCAACGTTCGCGTTGTTTCGGACATACTCTACCCACTCGTCATCGCTCGCTGGTACCGGAGCAGGATTACAGTCTTCGAGCACGAACGCCCGAACATCTTGGTGTTCGTAGAGCTGGCATATGAATTTGCATGACCGCACTAGCGTGTTGACATCGCCTTCGTGGCCAAGCAACTGGTGGTCAATGACTGTCTGTGGCCCCCTGTCACTCGGCGCAATTCTGACTTCGCCGCGGCCTTGGGGCTTGCAAACGGTCGAGTTGAACATGACGGCCGCCCGCTTTGGCATCTCCGCGGTCAACGCCGATTTGGACTGCTTTTTCAACACGTAGGCGAAAGGAAGGAAGTGCAGTTGCACGTCCGGCCTCGCGAGTTCTGGTGCCGTGCGCACATAGGCCATTGCTTGGACAACCGGAGAAGACAAGGGTCCACGGCGTTGGAACAAGTACCGTAACAGACCCAGCACGATTCTATGTGGGCTTTGCTCGACGTTGAGCGACCGACCGCTGACGAATTTGCTGATCCCTACGCCAGGATGTTCTTGAAGGTTCTTGCCAACGCCATTGAGTTCATGGACAACGGGCACGCCGGCAGTTTCGAGTTGGCGACGCTCGCCGACGCCGGAGCGGAGCAACAGGGCTGGCGATGCAACAGCTCCGGCTGACAAAACGACGGCCTTGCTGGCGACAACCTTGACGGTCTTGTTCCTTCGAGCCACTTCAACACCCGTGGCCTTGCCACTTTCGAACAAAACCCGATCGACGGGCGCCCTTGTTACAACGAACAGGTTTTTGCGCGACCGGTTCGGTCGGATAAACGCATCGTAGGCACTGAAGCGACTGCCCTTGAATTGCGTGGATTGCGTGAGGTCGAAGCCTTCGGGTGAGTCGCCATTGAGGTCAGTCCTTGGATAACCCATGCTCTCGCCGGCTGCCATAAAAGCATGGGCGACGGGATGTGGATCCGCGAGCGGGGAAACGTACTGCGGCCCCTTCTTGCCGCGCCCTTCATGGTCATCGCCAAGATAGGTCTCACAGGCATCGAAAAACCCCCGCATGTCTCGATAGGACCAATCGGGCGTATTGCCCAACAGCCTTGCCCATTCGTCGAAGTCATCAGGAATGCCACGCATGTACACTTGGCCATTGATCGAGCTACTGCCACCGAGGCATTTGCCGGCGGACCAACTGAATGAGCGACCGTTCAGCGATGGGTCGGCGGCAGTCTGGTAAGCCCAATCCCACCTTGGGTTTTCAACCAGGGAGGACACGCCAGCGGGCATTCTGACCATGAACGAATCAGATGAGCCACCCGCCTCCAGGAGCAATACTCGGGTGTCACTGTTTTCCGACAGGCGACCGGCTACAACGCATCCAGCCGACCCGCCTCCGACCACAATGTAGTCCGGCCGCAGTTGCGCCAATTCATCGTCGCGCATGCTGTCAGCTACGGACGCACGCCCAGAGTGGCGCCCAAGGTCTCTTGTCGGTTCCAATCGGTAACGTAGCCAATGGTTGTCGTGTACAACCCTTGCTGAAAAGCCACGCCTGCAAGGTTGTCACCCCGGAGCCTCACGCAAGAACACGAGTGGCAAGCTGACGAATCCGCGCACCTCGCTGCACTTCAGCGTCAGTTTGTCGATGGTGACGGCATAATCCGGCACAACCGCCAGAAACTCGCGCAAACCCACTTCGAGCAACACGCGCGCCAAGTGTTGGCCCAGGCACGTGTGGGCGCCAGCGCCAAAACCCACATGCAGGTGCGGGTTGCGGTCTGCGTTGAACTCGTGCGGGTCTTCGAACACGTCTGGGTCACGATTGGCGGCGGCGAAGAGCATGAGAACGCGTTCGCCCTCGTGAATGTCCTGATCGCCAATTCTGCTGTCGCGCGTGCAGAGACGAGTCAGACCTTGCACGGTGGAGGCAAGCCTGACGAATTCCTCGATTGACCGGTGCAGGAGAGCTGGATCCGATCTCAGGGAAGCACGAAGCTCTGGCTTGTCACTCAGGAAGTTCGCCATGAAAACCAGCGTGTTCGTAGTGGTATCGAGCGCCCCAAACAAGAGTATGAGGATGAAGCGGGCGATTTCCTCGTTGGTCAATGGCTCGCCCTTGACCACCCCAGAGACCAGATCACCGATCAGGGTATCCGCAAGCGGGTTCTCCCTGGCTTCCGCCGCAATGTTCGTTGCAAACTCCAACATCGCGTGCGCGCCTGCCTGCGCGCGGCTGGGATCTGAAGCGCGGTAGCGCACTGCGTCATCCGCCGCGCCGAATATCCTCATGACATCTTCCTGGCCAATGCCGATGATCGAGAAAATGGGCACCATGGGAAACGGCTGCGCATACTGGGCCACGAAGTCGCACTCCCCCGCCGAGGCAAAGGCGCCAAGGAGGTTGCGTGCATGCTCGGTCGCGAGTGGCTCTATGACTCCCACTCGCTCCTTGGCCAGGCGAGGGCTGACCACTTTGCGATAGCGACGTTGATCCGGTGGGTCCATGTCGATAGGAATCATTTTGGGCAAGTCGTGCCTCACCAGCGCGTTGGTCTCCGCAGAGGAGTACGTCCTGAAGTCCTGCGCGACGGCCTTGACGTCCGCATAGCGCGATACCGCCCAGAACCCGCCGTGCTCACTCGAGCGCGCCACTGGGCATCGATTCCGCATTTCCTCGTACCGCGGGTACGGATTCTGCATGTGTTCTTCGTCAAAAAGATCAATGACTCGAGCGGTCATCAGTGCTCTCCCTTGGTCAGTGCTGAGATTCCGGGGTGGTCACCCGCAAGCCATCGAAAGCGTCAGTAATCGATATCTGACAGGCAAGACGCGAATTGGGTTCCACCCCGTCCGCCACCTCCAGCATTGACTCTTCGAGTTCGTTTCGCTCACCGACAATGGCGAGGAAAGACGCATCGACATACACGTGACAGGTGGCGCAAGCACAGGAGCCTCCGCAATCCGCATCAATCCCCGGAATGCCATTGTCGATGGCCGTCTCCATTACGGACATGCCGCACGCCCCTTCCGCGGTGCGCTCGACGCCTCGATGGTCGATGAAGCGAATCGTGGGCACCATTGCTCCCTTTGGCTTTACACTTTTTCGATAGTGTATTACGTTGGACACCGCTTGGCCAGCAATGACTCGTTCTTTGAACTCGATCCCGTTGAAATGAAAGGAGGCAAGATGACAAACAAACTGCTGATGGAGCAACTCGATGGCGGCGTGCTTCTGTTGACGCTAAACCGCCCCGAGAGACTCAATGCCATCGACAAAGAGCTCGAGATCGCATTTGTGGATGCATTAGCAAACGCAACCCGCAGCCCGGATGTTCGGGCCGTCGTCGTTGCGGGAGCCGGTGACCGCGCTTTCTGCGCAGGCTACGATGTGTTCGAAATGTCGCAATGGGATGAGAATCGGTTCAGGACTGAACAGCTGCGTCAAAACTGGGCTTGGTGGTCAATTGCTTCCTTTCCCAAACCCCTCGTGACTGCCAATCACCATCAAACCCTGGGCTGGGGGGCAATCACCTCGGTCTCAGCGGATATCCGAATCGGCTGCGAGCTCGCTGAATTCCAGTTCACCGCATCGCCCCATGGCGGCGCAAATCTGACCTGGAATCTGCCTCAGTTGATCGGCTGGTCGAAGGCCAAGGAGTTTTTGATGACCAGTTGCCGTGTGTCAGCAGCGGAGGCGAAGGAATGCGGGCTGCTCAACCGATTGGTGGACCAAAGTGAAGTCCTGCCGGAAGCCATCCGCGTGGCCCGGCAAATGGCCTCCTACCCGCCATCCGGGGTAATGACCATCAAGCGCCTGATCCGGGAGGGAATGGGACGAGACCAACTTTCTCGGCTCCGTGCGGAGTCGGATGTTGCCCAGTCCATGTTTGTCGAGACCGGCAACCTGGTAGCAAGCGAATACCGGGACTTCATTTCGTCATAGGGCTCGGAATGACATTCCCGAATCGCACTGCCCATCGTGGCAAACGAAGGCTATAAAGAAACCAGCCCCTCTAACAGCGTATCTCGGCGAACGTATTCATCGTGATCGAGGATGCTCTCGGATACCGCGAGCGTGATTTTGGAAGTGCCCCGAGCACGCACAAGCGCAACACCTTTACACTGAGCGGAAAGTGTAATAACGTTTGGAGCCCGAGCCATCATCAGGACAGTGGGGGAGCAACTATGAAGAAGTTCTACGCATTGGGGGTTTTGCTTCAGTTCGCCGTTTTTGCAGGCCCGCAAGCCTTCGCGCAGGACAGCATTGGCGAGGAAGCATCAATAGAGGAAATACTGGTTGTCGCTCAGCGTCGGAGTGAAAGCGTCGACGACGTACCCATTGCCATTTCGGTGGCAACTCGAGATACATTGCAGTCGACCAATACGGCCACGTTTGTAGAGTTGGCTTCAATTACTCCAGGCCTTTCGGCGATCGAAGCCTCGGGTTCGGTAAGCCCTTACATCAGAGGTATCGGAACGCGAACGGTGGTTCCGGGTAACGATACACCGACAGCATTTTATGTCGATGGAGTGTACATCGCCGAGAAGACCAGTCTGCTGCTCACAGGATTCAACGATGTTCAACAGATCGAGGTACTGCGCGGTCCTCAAGGGACATTGTATGGACGAAACTCGACAGCGGGAGCCATCCAGGTTACGACTCGTGAGGCCTCTGATTCCTTTGGCGCCGAGATCGATGCGACAGCGGGGAATGAGCTTCAGGAAGCGCAGATTTATGTTTCCGGGCCTTTGGCCGAAAGCGTGCGTGCGAGCTTGAGTGGATTCTACAGAGAAACCGACGACTACATCGATAACGTGAATCCGGCAAACGGATTTGGCGATGTTGGAGACTCGGAAGCGCTTGGTGTTCGATTCAAGCTGGTAGCAGACATTACCGAGCAGTTCTCGCTGGCTATCGGTGCAGACTATGCAGACTTCGAAGACACGTCGAAAATGGCAATCCAGCCCTATGTCGGAGCTCCGTCGTCGACCGCGGAGATAGTTGCGGGGTTTTCTTCTTTGACGCTCCCTGTCACCAGGAGCCCTCGAAGCTATGCAGGAGAGGTTCCCCCACTCACAAAGTCTGAAGTTCTGGGCGGTTATCTGAAGCTCAATTGGGATTTGCAAAACACGTCAATTCAATCCCTTACATCGTATCGGGATTCAGAGTCCTACAATCAGCTCGATTTGGATGCATCCCCGCTGCCGATTCTCAATTTCCAATCGGGTTGGTCTACCGATACGCTCACGCAGGAATTCTTGATCAGCTCGAACACGGATTCAGCTTTTGGTTGGCTGGGCGGTGTTTACTACATCGACCAGAACACCGGGTACGACGGTTCCAACATCCACATTGGCGTGCCTTGGCCTTTCAATCCTGCAGATCTGGCAGGTGGCGGTCGGGCGATCTCGAATGTGGCGCACATCGATATCGAATCCATTGCGGTTTTTTCTGACTTCTCCTACGCATTCGATTCGGGCACGACGATTCGTGCGGGCATTCGATATACGGACGAGACGCACGATCTGGACGATCACAATCGTATTGACGCGATACTCCCGGATGGTTCCCGCGCAAATGTCGTGACCGCAGAGTTTTTGTGCAGCGTCACGCCAACTTGTTCAAGCACGAAAGCCGAATTTTCCGAGACGACCTATCGTTTCGTGATCGATCATGCATTTAATGAAGATCTAATGGTTTTTGCCAGTTTTAACCGTGGCTTCAAGAGCGGGGTCTATAACGTATCCACTGGTTCCACCATTGATCCCACCGAGCCGGAAATCTTGGACGCCTTCGAGGTCGGGCTGAAAGCATCCGGAGCTGACGATACCGTTCGTGTCAGCACGTCGGTGTTCTGGTATGACTATTCGGAGATGCAGGTTGCAGTGACCGACACTCGAGCAGGTGGCACGCAGAGAGTGATAAATGCTGCGTCCGCCGATGTTGTCGGCCTTGATCTTGAAATGACCTGGCTCGCAACGGACAACCTGACGATACATGGTGGGCTTTCATACTTTTTCGAAGCGGAGTATGACGAGTTTGATCCGTGTGATGTGTACGAACCTGGCGTTACTTCTGCGTTAACCTTGGTTAATCAGGATTGCAGTGGGGAGCAGTTGCCGGTCACACCCGATTACACGGTTTTTCTGAATCTCGATTACACGGTGCCGCTTTCCAGTGGAGCGCAACTGCAATTCGTTGCGCTGGTGGAGTTCGCGGACGACTTCAATCAGAACCTCTTCTCGTCCAGGACAAGTATTGCGCCTCCGCGACAGGATTCCACGGAGTGGGTGAACCTGTCGGCAACATGGCATGCACCTCAACGAAACTGGTATGTGCGGTTTTGGGGTAAGAATGTGACCAGTGAAGATCGCTCGCAAGGCTTGTTCACAACGACGTTTGGATACGATACGTCGTGGCAACGTGAGGCAACCTACGGTGCAACAATCGGCTTTACCATGGGAGACCTATAGGGCACCGACAACCTGCCTCAGCCCGGAAGGGGTGCGTGTGGTTTTGAACTAACCGATGAGTTGTTCAGAGAGATAGCCTTGCACACGACAATCGCAAGTATCTTGCAAAATTCCCTATACAGTCACGGGCCGAGGATAGTGTACGCAGAGGGCGATACTGAGTTGTTGGGATCGGTTACGCAGCTCTCATGCTACGAGCACAAGTATGAACATGGGAAACTCGAGTCTTGAGGGAGGGCGCTCGTGTGCGTTCGACTTCTGAAACTCGATGACGAAGGCCACGAGGTGGACACGGGGGAGAGAAGCGAGAATCGAGACTTTGCAAGAGAATCGGCCACGGACGACCACTCAGGCGACAACTCTGTACCGCGATCGAGAAAGCCAGACTAATCGACGATCCAACAGGCAGGGGCGGCGCCGTCCATCAAGCGATCGTAGTTGCGGTGAAACAACTGATTCAGTATTTCATTGCGGCCCAGGTGCATTTCAGGGGCGAATGGCATGTTCGCGGCCGCTTGAATGCCGTTGCCCGCAGGGACGTCTTCCTCGACCACCGCGTTGACGACGATGTCGTAGTTCTTGCGCAAAATCTCATCTTTGTCTTCCTGATCGGTCGACATCGGCGTGATGAACCGCAAATGGGACAAGCTGCGATGTGGGCCATCGGGATGTTGGAAAAAGGTCCAGAACTCTGCGTGATGCGGTTGAACGACCAAAACGGAATTGGGACACAAGTGGATTGCGAAGATGACATAGCGATTTAGTGCGTGCGTGCCTGGCGGGTCATCCAGTATCTGGTCGATTCTCTTTCTTGCGGTGCAGTGAAGCGAGTGTTCCGTGAATATGTTGGTCGACAGGATGTTGTAGTACACATGGGGCGCGATGGTCGTGCGGTGCAGGAACTTCACGTGGTAGCCGTCGAGCAGACCATCGTTCATGACCTTCCAGTTCTGCGGCAGGTCAAGCACTTCACCGCGATAGTGCGAATACTCTTCGAAGCCGAACTCGGTAAAGGCCTGGTCCATCTCCTGCCCAAGCGTGTTCGCAACATCTATGCATCCGTCCGGGTCCTCCACCAGCCAGATGAAACCATGTCGCTCCTCGACAGGCAGTTCTACCAGGTTCAGTTTGGCGCAGGCGGCATTCGTGCCGTAGGTGTCATCGAAACTGATTCCGCGATGGGTTCCATCGTTTCCATACGACCAGCCATGATATTTGCAGGTAAAGGTGCGTCGGCGCCCACTTTCCAAGTCGACCAGGCGCACGCCTCGGTGCCTGCAGACGTTCAGGAACGCGCCTACCGTGCCGTCCGTTTTTCGCGTGAGTATGGCGTTCGAGCTATTGAGTTGCACCGTGATGAAATCACCCGGTTCACTGATTTCAGAGGCATGGGCCGCCATCATCGGTTGCGTCTGAAAAATCCGTTCTCGCTCGGCGGCCGCGATATCGGGACAGGAATAGATTTTTGGATCGAAGGCGAGGATGTGGTCTGCCAAGTCCGTTGTTTCGTTGCGGACATGGGCAAAGACCTTCTCCGTCATTGCCAAGTTGCGTTCTGCTGTGAGGCGCATGTGCGCTACACTCCGCCCGATTGCTGAACGTCAATAATGTTACACATATTGAAACGTGTCAACCTCGGGGCGGCGTGGAGGGCTTCGATACGAGTGGATAAACAATAAACCTGCGCACGTAGCGTCGAAATT
This sequence comes from Candidatus Azophilus sp., assembly GCA_965221465.1. Classification (GTDB taxonomy): domain Bacteria; phylum Pseudomonadota; class Gammaproteobacteria; order Pseudomonadales; family Azotimanducaceae; genus Azophilus. The sequence continues at coordinate 620,868 of OZ244892.1, read as the reverse complement.
CCCGATCGCTCTCCTCGGTCTGTTGCATGCGCAACATCAACGTTCGCATACCCGCTGTAAGCCAGCTGACAACGTCGTCAACATCCAAGTCGTCTGCAATGTCTCCCCGATTCACGGCATTGGTCAGAAACGTACCCCACCAGACCTTCTGCATCTCGTGATAGCGTCCGCCAGGATTGAGCGACCGGGGGGCGAATTCAGGGTCAGCCAACAACCGCCGCACGTACATGTTCCTCATGGCGATGCGAACAATCAAAACAAGAGCCTCGGTGAGCGCATCCTCAAAACACGGCGCCAGGTGCAACTTGCGCTTTACCTCCCGTTTGACCTTGACGGACTCGAGTTCGCTGATTGTTTCCACCACCTCTGCTTTCCCGGAGAAGTATCGATACACCGTCGGTCTGGAAACTTCCGCTGCGTTGGCAATGTCCCTCAACGAGGTGGCGGCAATCCCCTTGTTGCCAAAACACTGATAGGCGGCGTCCAAGATGCGCTGAACCATGTTTTTTGGCGCAGGCCCTTGTTTGCTTTCCGCTTCGGTCTTTGCCGCACTTTCGTTCACTTTGGGTGGTTTCCTCGAGCACCGGGCAAAGGGTGCTAATTGTCTTGATCGTGGGGCACCGCTGTCACAACAGGCAATCGCTTCGCCCGGCGACCGCCCAAGCGGCGGTCAAAGGCATCGCCTTCGCGCCGTCGCGACAAAAGTTGGTGAGATATGCGAGCCAGGGTTTTACACATCTCAATTCTTGTATATCTTGTCTCCGATCGTCACCAAGGCGGAGGGTTATTGTCATGCACCTCTCACGACATATCGAATATTGGTCCCAAATGCGCCCCGAGGCCGCTGCTGTGACCTGCGAAGACGAAACGCTCACGTGGGCCGAACTCCATGCTAAAGCAACTGCGTTCGCAAGTGAACTGACCGCGCGTGGAGCGGCGCGCGGTAACCGCATCGGCTGCATGATGCCAAACAACTTGGAATGGGCAATTGCGTTTGCTGCCGCCATCAAGGCCGAATTGCTGTTCGTTCCGCTCAACGCGCTTTTCGGCCCCAATGAACTTCAGCAAATCGTCAAGGACTCGGGGTGCCGCTTTGTGGTATCGACGCCATCGCTCGCCAAAAAGCTGGGCATAAGCCATGGAAAAAACGCCGATGACTCGCCGTCCTTGTACGATCTAGGCAGCAATAGTACACCCATGCCCCTGAATGAGTTGCTGTTACGAACGGAAGTCCAGCACGACCGCGAATGCGATGATTCCGATGCTCTCGCGATTTGCTACACGTCCGGCACAACCGGCCACCCCAAGGGTGCTGTCCATACGCACAACACGGTGAGCGTGATGATCGCTGGGCTCGCCGCCGGGTACGGCATGACGGCAAACGATACATTCCTGCTGGTTGCACCCTTGGCATTCACCGGCGGAATCATTTGCAACCTGGCCGTGTCGTTGTATCTAGGTGCGCACATCATCATCGAGAAGTCGTTCGATCCAGCCCGCACGCTGGAAATCCTGGTGCGCAATCGTGTAACGGCGTTCGGAGGCGCTGCCATCTTCTGGCAACGCTTGGCAGAGCTTCCTGGTTTTGCCGAAGCAGACCTGAGTGCGCTCGAGCACGGTTTTACAGGTGGCGCACCGGTGACGCGAGAACTGATTGCCCAGTTTCAAGAAAAGGGCGTCGGCATACGGCAGGCGTACGGATGCACCGAGTGCTGCGGCGGCGCGACCATTCCGACGCTTGAAGAAGCTATCCGCAACCCCAATTCCTGCGGCAAGGCCATGCTGGGCTTGAGCCTCATGGTCTGCGACCACGACGGCAATCCCTGTCCGCCCAACACACCCGGCGAAATTCGGCTGGCCGGCCCTCAGATGATGCGCGGCTATTGGCAAAACGACGAAAAAACGGCTGAGGCCTTCGATGGAAAATGGTATCTCACCGGTGACATCGGGCTCATCAACGACGATGGAAGCGTCGTGGTCGTCGATCGCAAGAAAAGCATGATCATCAGCGGGGGTGTGAACGTGTACCCTGCGGAGGTCGAAAAAGCGCTTGGCGTGAAGAGCTACGTCAACGAGGCTGCGGTCTTTGGTGTGCCAAGCCAGCAATGGGGCGAGGAAGTTGTCGCCATAGTTGTATCTGAAAGTGCCTTGGATGAACCCAGCATGGTTGACACCTTGAAGGACGAACTCGGTCCGTACAAGGCGCCCAAGCGAGTGCGCTTTACAAACAATCCGTTACCGCGCACGGCCACCGGCAAGATCGATCGACTCGAGCTACCGGCCCTGTTCGACAAACTGGGTTAGTCCAGCAAAGCAACAGGAGCTTGCTTTGAACATTCCCGACTCGAGCTTTGGCGGCCTGTTCGAGGCGCTCGCAGAGACTGAGCACTTTCCCCGTGGCCACGTGCAACACTGCGACCGGTGTGGTCGCGGCAGTCATTCCAAGACCAACTCCTCTCCGCCCGTTCGTCGCATCAGATCGTTCCATATGGTCGCCCAGTCGCCCAATCGATAGGTGGTGTTGGCGCCACCGAAATCTGCAATCGCTTCCATCTGCTCAGCAATCCCTTCCGCAGAATAGTTTTCATCGGGAATGTAAACACCTTCGCTCAGTTGAGCACGAAACTTGTGAATGTGCCCGGCGCCAAGTTCAAAGCAGGCGCCGTTTTCCGAGCAGGAATCATGGCAAAGCAGAGCCGCCATTGCAGAAACGTATCTGGGGGAGAGAGGTTCCCAAAATTCTTCCGGCGTACCCTCCTTTAGCATCCCACCCGACGCTAAAGGTTGAATGGCATTACAGAAAATGTTCTGTTTTCTACCATGGTGCGCCAGCGAACGAGACAATCCCAGAAGGCCCGATTTCGATGCCACGTAGTGCGGAAAGTTCATGTCACCAACAGGCACGCCCGGAGAACTGGTGAACAACATTCGGCCATAACGTTGCTGTTCCATGATGGGCCAGGCAGCTTTGGAGCAATGGAACGCTGCATTCAGATTGACATCGATAAGCCTATGCCAGTCACTCGCTTGCATTTCCAGAATGTTCTTGTGTTGCTGTATCCCCGCATTGTGAATCAGAGCATCGATGCGACCATACGACGACATCGCCCCACCGATGACGCGGTCACCCTCGACTGCCGACCCGATATTCGCAGTCGCTTCACCGCCTGAATCCTCGATCTCCCGCACTACCCGCTCGGCACCGTCACCATCGACGTCATTGACAAACACCGCAGCGCCTCGCTCAGCAAATTCCTTTGCATGAAATTCTCCTATGCCACCGCCAGCACCGGTGACGACTACAACACGCCCCTCGTATGTCAGCTTGCTGCCCATAACAGTCTCCTTGATCCTTTTTCTTACTCTTCAATTACAGTTGAATCGAGCAAATGTACGGCATTCCACCCGTTGGCCAATCGCTTGACTATAGATGCGATGCGATCCCATACCGAACGTTTGTATCACCAATCAGCATTCCGAAATCGATCATGGTTACCGTCTTCCACGCTTTCGAGGCGGATGCCGTGGTCCACTTCTTCGGTTGTAACGCGTTACGAGTTGATGCCCAGGAAGTCAGTACAATAGCGGTGAACTAACGGCCAATCTTCATCGAAGTTCTGAGAGGCCACGGTTCAGCAAATGTAGTGTAGTCGGGCTATCGTCTCAATTGATTCGTGCCTGCGATTTATCTGCTGTAGTAGTTGTCAGGTTTGTCGCGGACATCAGCCATTGCATGAACCACTTCGTCTACGTGTTTATGGGTAAAAAGCTTATAGGGGTTCCTCGGTTCTGGTTGACTGGCCGCGGAAAGCGCTTGCATGTGCTCATCGCTCAGCGTGAAGTCGAGTGCCTGAAGGTTTTCTTGCAACTGTGCCACCCGGGATGCACCCATAACCAGAGAAGCAATGCCTGGCTGGTTGGCTGCCCAGTTCAATGCAACCTGCGCCATGCTGCGCCCGACTTCATTCGCGACTCGTTCCAACTCGGCTAATACAGCCCAGTTAGCGGCGTTTATGCGGCCCGCGAGCGAGTAGTTGTCTGTCTTGCCCTCCAGTGCCGCGAGACGACCTTCACCATCGGCAAGGCCACCTTCTTCGCTGGGCTTGTATTTGCCACTAAGCAAACCCATACACAACGGGCTCCAAGCCAGGATACCCATGCCATGTCGAGTTCCCAGATCGACGTATTCTCCCTCGATATTGCGTTCAACCAGTGAATACTCGAGTTGCATGGCTGCACAACGTTCCATACCACGCGATTCCGCAATACCTTGCATACGGCCCGCATACCAGGCCGGCGAATTGCTCAACCCGAAGTGCCTGATCTTGCCGCTGCTCACCAGGTCATCCATGGTGCGCAATACTTCTTCAGCCGGTGTCATCGTATCCCAAAAGTGTTGGATATAGAGGTCTATGTAGTCGGTGTCCAAACGCCTGAGCGACCCTTCTATCGCCCCCATGATGTTCTTTCTACCATTACCTCCCGAATTTGGTCCCTTACCGACATTGCAGGAGAACTTGGTGGCGATGACCACCCGATCACGGATACCCCGCGCCCTTAGTAGTTCACCGAGAACTTCCTCACTCTGCCCACCGTTGTAGAGATCGGCGGTATCGAAGAAATTGCCACCCGCGCCAAGATAGGCGTCCAACATGCGCGCTGCTTCCTTCTTGTCTACGCACCAGTTTTTATAACCAAAAAAGTCGACATCTTGACCGAAATTCATCACACCAAGACAGAGCCGGCTGATTTTCAGTCCGGTGCCGCCCAAATTCGAATACGAGTCAAGTGGCATGGTAGTTCCTACGATCGGGCAGAGTGGGCCGGGATGGCCCACAGGAGATGGCGCCCAACAACTTGCTGGCATTTACTGAAGTACTTTTGTCAAGCTGCTGACTGCGACACCTTCACTCGGTCTGGAATCCGGGAGCAAACTGCGCGAGGACTCGAGCCCTCTTTTGATGTGCAAGCAAACACTAAACTAGAAGGTAAAGTCCTTACGGAAGGTCACACCAATCTGACGAGGTCTCGGCGGTGTATTGAAGCCGTTGAATGCGCTGGAAATCCACTTGTCTTCATCGGTCAGGTTGTCGACATACATTGAGGCAGACCACGAATCGGCTTTCGCCAGTGTCAAGCGCAGATTCCATTTTTCGTGGCTGGGTGTATCGTTACCCGGGACGCCCGTAGTGTCCGAACTTTCCGACTCGTAGCGATAATCGAGGTAGGCGATAAAGTCCACACCACCAAACCAACCGAAGGGTTGGGTGAAGGTCGTAGACGCAATGACTTGATTCTCCGGTACGCCAAGTGCGGGCCCACCAACTCGCAAGCTGGAAAACTGGTCAATCAATGGTGCCAGAGTGTCCCATTCCGTATCCAGATAACTACCTTGCAGATTGAACGACAGGTTGTCTGTTGGCGAGATCGTGATACTGTAGTCGATTCCGAACACATCGAGATCACCGGCGTTAACCAGTGTGGCGGCGAATAGTACCGCGCCAAGCGTGAAGTCTACAGATTGTTGTGCGTCTTCCAACGTTGCCCAGAACGCGGTGACGTCGGCAGAGAACACGCCATTGGCGCTGGTAAACTTGGTGCCAAGGTCCCAACTCTGATTCACGTCTGGTTGCACGAAGCGCACGTCGCCAGGAAAGCCTGCTCCGGCCGCGCCGTCCCGGGATATCTGGGCATTGAAATTGCCGCTGCGAAAACCTTCGCCGACGTTCAGGAAGACCAGCCAGTCCTGATCGTCCATTGGCCGCCAGGCGATGTTGAATCTGGTGGTGGTTTTGGAGAATGTTTCACTCTGCCGCTCGCTTATTACGAATGTTTTTTGCGCAAGAGGCACCGATTCGAATGAAACTGCCTGGGCGAAGGTTCTATCGTCTTCGAAGTCACGCAAGCCCACGGTAATCACAACGTCACCATCCAGAAACTCGTAGCTCAATTCTGCAAAGAATGCGCTTACTTCAGAGTCTATCCTTAGCCGGTTGCCACCCAGCGGGAAGGGACCGCCGCCAAAACCCAAGGGATCGAGAACGATATCGACATCGAACTGGTTGGTGCCATCGTAGTAATAGTGACCCGCAACAAATTGGAAAGGGCGTTCGAGATTGGAGGTGATGCGCAATTCGTTACTCTTGCCTTCGACGGGCTGAATCGCAGCGCCGATGCTACCGAGTGAAAACGTATCCTGTAGTATGTCGAAATCAAGATCGGAGTACGAGTTGCTTACCGTAACGGGCCCGAAGTCGTATTCCGCAAACAGGGACCATGCTTTGGTCTCGGATCTGTTATCGCCATCCTGAAACCAGTTGGCTGTTTCGCGCGGTGCAGCGCCAAAACCAAGTAGCGCGAAGACACCACCGAACTCCGCATCGGCATTGATGCTGACCGACTCGGACTGCCAGTAAGTACCCTTGAGCGTCAGCCTGTCTGTGGGTGTTGCCAAGACTTTAAGGCGGAAATCTTCATAGTCGGCCCAGTTGTAATCGTCCTTGTTATACAACCCCAGCGGTGCGAAACTTGGATCGACGGCGTCTATGAAACCACCTTCTTCCCGTTTGCTGTATACGACTCTGGCTGCCAGCTTGTCCTTGACAATGGGAAGATTGAGCATGCCAGCATAATTCTGGTCGTCATCGCCATCGGCCACCGTTGCATAGCCGACCTCGAGTGCGGCTTCGGCCTTTTCGGTATTGGGATCGTTGGTGATGATTCGAACTGTACCAGCCAGTGATCCTTGACCGTACAAGGTTCCTTGCGGACCACCGAGGACTTCTACTCGGGCCAGGTCGAAAAGCGCACCGGACGGTGCCCAACCGCCTGCAGGCACAACAAAGGGCAGATCATCGATATAGGTACCGACGGTCGGATCCAGGTTAGTGCTACCGATAAGACCACGAGAGGTGATCACAGTGGCAAATTGACCGAAATTGGCCATCGCCTTCAATTTGGGTGAAGCGCCAATCAGGTAACGGATGTCTTCAACGTTGGCATTGACCAGAAGCTCCTGCGACAGGGCGTCTATTTCCAGCGGTACATCGCTTACTGCCACGGACCGTTTCGTTGCTGTCACGACGATTTCCTCGATCGTATTTGCCTCTTCAGTCGAAGCAATGCCTGGGCCGAAGGACAATGGAGCGGCTATGACCATCGCCAGTATCAGCTTGTGTTTGCCATACATGACAATTACCTCTACTTGGATACATTGATCGATTGAAGTTTGATCGCAACTCCCCACTTCAATCGAATCCCGGGTCAGGGTACGCCCTGCAAACAGACAATCTCACTAGAAATCGGCAAAAAGAAGTTGGCGCCCATATCAGCCAGCAAGGAGGTTCCGAATGGACTGGCGCAGGCCCTGGTGCAGTCCACTGCCGTCAAGTCTTCGAGCAGACCGGTTCTTCCGTTGTCAGCCAGGATGCGCTGCTTTAGTCCGCCTTGATGGCCTGTTGCAAGGATTCGTGAAACTCCCTGGTGCGATGGGGCAGGCAGCTACGCCGGGAAGTGATGGTTGTCAATCTCGTCCAGCATGCCACAGCTTGCCAACTGGCGAATTCGGGAATCTTCGGCGTGCAGCAGATGGTAGGTCCATGAACGCTCAGGCGCGCTGAGTTCATCCAATGCCCGCATGTCTTCCTCTGGCAGAACGAATCCGAGGTGCTCCAGGCTGCTTTCCACCTGAGACACCGTGCGCGCGCCAATGATCGGCAACACGTCATGGCCCTGCACCCAGGCCAGTGCCACCGCCGTGGAACTGACGCCCAGCTTGTCGGCGATTGCATCCACTTTTCTGGCAATGGCGTAGTCCCTCTCCCCATGCTGCACGATTTCACTCCAATACGGATTGTCGAAGCGTTTCTTCCCATCGAGACCGCTGCGAGTGTACTTGCCCGTCAAAAAACCGCCGCCGAGTGCGGAGTAGGCATTCATCGTGATACCGAGTGACCTTGCGCAGGGAAGGATCTCGTGATCCAGGTCGCGGGAAAGCAGGTTGTACTGGTATTGCAACGCCGATATCGGCTCCCAACCGCGCAGCTCAGAGACGGTTTGCCCGCGGGCCACCACCCAGGCAGGCGTGTTGCAAAGGCCGAAGTGAAGTACCTTGCCCTGCTGCACCAGGTCGTTGACATTCCGCATGACGTCTTCGATGTCGGTGGAGTATTCCCAAAAGTGGATCCACAGCAAGTCGATGTAATCGGTGTTCAACCGCTGCAGGCTGTTTTCCACGGACTGCACCATGCTTTTCTTGTGGTTGCCCCCTGCATTGGGGTGGTCCTTGACCTCCGGGTTGAGCGCGCTCGGGATTGTGTTCGTGAACTTGGTGGTTACAACATAGCGACCTCGGTCGCTGGCAACGAATTCACCCAGAACCCGCTCGCTCATTCCGCCTTGATAGACTTCATTGGACGTATCGAAGTAGTTGCCGCCCAATTCGACGAACTTCTCGAGAATTTTTCGGCTTTCTTCAGGGCCCGCAGAGGCGTCGGACTCGACACCCAGCATCATCGCGCCAAGACAAACTTCAGAAACCCTGAGGCCGCTCTTACCCAACAACTTGTAGCGCATGTTCGTTCCCTTCATTGGTTTTCTACTCATTCACAATGTGTTCTGGGGCAATTTGCTAGGAAACCAGCACGATCGTCTTGCCCAGGCCATCGCGTGACGCGGCGAGGTTCATTGCATCACGGTAGTCCTCGAATGGAAAGGTAGCGCCAATAGGTGGCACCAGTCGGCCACTATCCACAGCCGCAAACAGTTCTTTACGGATCTCCATCACTTCTGAATGCTCATTCTCATGGAATTGACGAGAATCGACTCCGATCAGTGCTGCTCCCTTCATGATCGAAAGACTGACCTTTAACGAAGGAATGTCGCCACCCACAAAGCCAACAACAAGATGTCGGCCTCGCCAGGCAAGTGAGCGGAAAGCAGGATCCATATAAGGTCCAGCAACCGGATCGAAAACCACGTCGACGCCCCTACCACCGGTCATCTCTTTCAATGCCTGCCGCCAGTCATCCTGAGTGTAATCCAGTGTTTCATCGGCACCGTGATCCGCCGAATAGTCCCGCTTTTCCTGCGTTGACGCAGCTGCAATGACGTGTGCACCAACCATTTTGGCAACCTGTATTGCGGCAATACCGACACCTCCGGCGGCGCCAAGAACCAATACCGTCTCGCCGGATTTTAGAAAACCTCGATCGAGCAAACCGTGCCACGCGGTCAGGTAGTTGCCGACGAATCCCGCCGCCGCTCGTATGTCGAGTGCATCGGGCACCTGGTTGACGGAGGCTTCGGGTGCGATGAAGTAATCCGCCAAACCTCCGCCAAACGCGGATGCACAGACACGATCGCCGATGCTCAGCGTTCGAACGTCAGCCCCAACAGCGCTCACGGTCCCTGCGACCTCCATGCCCGGGCAATATGGAATCGGTGGTTTGACCTGGTACAGACCTCGGGAAACCAGCCCATCGACGTAGCCCATGCCAGCCACTCGAGTCGCAATTTGCACTTCATTGGCTTCCGGCTGAGGGATATCTACGTTGACAAGTTCATAGTTTTCGGCAGGGCCGAGCTCCTGTGCGATCACCGCCCTCATCTGATTGCTGGACATGTTTGCCTCCCACTCATCAATTATCCTTCTACAACCAACTGACCTGTGCAAACCCCACCAGAATAGGCACAAAGGTTGGCTCGCAAATGTAAAAAGTAAACAATCCCCAACAGAACCTGTGCCCGGACCTTTTGCAGCACAGGCCCTCACCCACCCGGAAAGAGTACTTCGAGTTGCCTCCTTGAACTGTGGATTAGAGTTGGCATTCAAACTTCACGCACATCCTCGAGATCTACATTAGAAATTCGGCTGTGCAAACCACACCAGACTACGGACAAAGGTGCCGGTGCGCGGCAACATGAAGGAAGCAAACCCATGCTTGGTGTAGGCTTGACGTTTACGAACCCATTACGATCAGGATTCACTATGGAACAGTACATTGTTGGCCTGCTGAAGATTAAGGCAGACAAGGTAGAAGAGGCCATCGCGGCGGCAGAGGTAGCCGCAAGCCGTGTGCGTGTGGCTGAACCCGGCGTCCGATGGGAGATGCGGCAGAGTCTCGATGACCCGACTTGCTTCTACAATGTTGAAACGTTCCCTGATCAGGCGGCTATGGATTTTCACATCGACTCTGAACATACCCGGAAGAACGCGGAGATGTTCGAAGGCCTGTTCGAGAAGGAGCCGGAGGTCATCTTTTGCAGGCTGATCGCTAAAGCGTAATCTCTGCGGCACCAGCAAGATGACTCAGTGGCCCATTCCACAATGTCGTCACACTTGAAGAGCCCCATGCATCCAGCGCAGCGGCACGATCCGCGCTCAGATCGGCTGGCTGGCATTGTTGATACCCGACTTGCGGAGATCAAACAGGAATTGCTGCAATCGACAGAAGTTATTGCAAAGAAGTTCCGCCCAACGGCGCGTTGCCGCCGGACGGTTTCTAACCCGCGCTCGGCAGCCTGACGGTCGCTGTCCCCAATGCGGTCGCCAACCCCGCCTGGTTGCGGTTTTGCACCTGCACCTCCACGAGGTGATCGTCGCCATCGACCCACTTGCGCGTCACCGCCCCGGAAACCACGTTGGTGTCACCGACGATGTTGGGATGGCGAATCGAGGCGTTGAGCTTCAACAACGTGCCGTCGTCACCCATCCAATCCGTGACCGCCTGGGCAAGCCAGCAGACGCGCTGCGGCCCGTAGTCGAACTGGCCGGGCATGCTGCGGCGCTTGGTGGCGTGCTCCTCGTCGAAACGCCCGCCGCCGCCCAAATCTGCGGAACCCTCCGCTTCCAGGTAGGCTCGCTTGGCGCGCCCGGTACCGATCACGCCGTGGGTGAACAGGAAGAGTTCCGAGACGGTGTAGGTGCCCTTGGGCAGATCCGGGATCGCCTCGCCCTCCGCCACGTCCTCCCAATAGCGGGGCACCGCCCCTCGGCGCTGGCGCTCCCAAACCAATGGGTCGGCTGGCACATTGGGCTTTTCATTCCCGGTGCGAGCGGATTGGCGTTCGTAGCGCAGCGTCTTTCCCGTGTTCTCGAAACGTGCCATCAAGGTCTTGACCCTGGCCACTACCTCTTGGCGTTGATTGGTGTAGGTGACCAGCCCCGTGTTGAATTGGATGGCGCCAATGCGCTTGGAGGACTTGCGCAGGGTCTCACCGACCACTTCCGTGGCCGTCACCCGGTCGCCCAGCCAGACCGGCCGCACGAACTCGATGTCCACACCAGCGTAGTTGACCGGCAGGTATTGGGTGGACACGCGCGCCCGGTCGATGTTGCCGGTTTCCCCGGCCACCACACCAAAACTCACCGCGTAGAGGAAGGTGGGCGGGGCGGTGACCGTGCCGAAACGGCTGGCCGCAGCGTGTTTTGGGTCACGATACAGCGGGTTGTAGTCTCCAGCGCCGTCGCCGTAGCGCCGGATGTTGTCCAGGCTGGCCTCCCTGGACGGTCGAAACGCCAGTTGCTGGCCAATGGTCTTTCGGTACTCCGCCTCGAACTCATCGAGGCTGGTGATCAAGTTGGTCATGGGTGCGTGCCCCGGTTATGGGCGAAACCAAATGCAGTTTATGGCCTCACCAAGCCCCAGCCAACAATTTTGCGCTACGCCTGACCCGCAGCAGGAAGTTGCCGAGGGATGCAGGCTAGTAATCCTTTGCCGGAGGCACCCGCCATCTTGTGTCGATTTTGTAGATATCGGCAAGCAGCGAAGGTCGCACCTCGAGTACTGCTGGTTGACTGCGGATAGCAAAAACAGCGGAACTCAACTCGATCTGCCCTTGTGTCAAAAGCATACAGGTGAGTGCGGTAGCGCCGGAGGTATATTGGATGATCTCCAGCCACTCAGCGGATTCGAACTCGGCAGCGAACTCTTTCAGAGCGTTCGGTTCGATTGCCACTTCCAGCAATGACCAAATGTTCCTGCCTTTAATGGATGGTTCGATCGCTGTAACGATCGACAGCAGATCCTGCTCCCTCAGGTTTCGAATACGGTATCGCACAGTACCCTCTGTTACGCCATGATCGCCAGCGATGCTGCGCAAGCTGCAACGGCCCTGTTCATGCATTTCTGCGATGATGGCCAAGTCCAGATCATCTAGCGGTATTTTGGCCAGGTCTTTCTTGAGTCGGCGCACTCGCTCGTCAACAGAGAGTGTGTTTCGATTCGGGTCAAATGAAATGCGACTGTACTTTGCGGCCAGGGTACCAAAGACCGTATCGATGCGAATGCTGCTGATGCCTTCGCAACTGGAGAATAGAGCCAACAGAGCATCTTGCGGCATAGACTGATGCGCGCGCGCGGAAATATAGAGGTCTTGCTCACCCACAAGCCCACACATAAATATCACTTCATCAAGTGCGCTCAGTTCTGTAGCCACTTCGGCTATAGGCCGGCCCCGCACTTTCACGAAGACCTGGTAAACGGCATAGCCGCCCGCGGTGGCGCTGGTGTTTCCTATGACGTGTGCAGCGTCTAGCGATTCGATGCGCTTGAGGCGTGTGGCGACCTTGCTTTTGGTAACCCCAAGCCGATTTGCAATGGCCTGCATGCCGACTAGAGGGTCTTTCTCGAGTTCAGAGATGATGTTAAGCGAGAGTTCGTCCACGTGTAGGTTCAGTGCTGTTAGTGATTGAACCGCGTTTATAACACAAGCGCAACTACTCGCCCTCATTGAAACCATGGAGGCCGGTTCTGTGCTGCGCACACTTCGAGTGACGGCGCTTGCATGGGCAACGCAGGGTTCGGTTTCGAGGCCCTCCAGGGCTACAACCCCCCTCGCCGCCATTCAGATCGCCGTCAACGGCAACGCTGCCGATATTGTGGAACCTTCCGCTCGGGGAACCCCACCAAATCAGGAGTACGGGACGAGTAGTTATCCACCAAAAAAGGAAAACGTTGAACAGAAATCTTCTGATGCGTAATATTTCGCTCGATCAGTCTTTAAGTGTCTGAACCATGGGGAAGTACGCAGTCGGAGTCGATGTGGACGGCACCTTTACCGATGTGGTCTTGGGTGACGGCACTAATTTTTGGAAAACAAAGGTTTACACGCAGCCGGAGAAACTGGCGCGGGCGTTTTGGAGGGCTTGGAAAACGTTGCACGGCGCTTGGGCCAACCTCTGAATACCGTCATGCAGGCTGTGGTTTGCGTTGGTCTGGGCACAACAGCGGTGACCAATGTGCTGGCCACAAAAAGCGGCCGTCGTGTTGGCTCCATCAGCACATGTGGCTTTGAGAGGCACCATATTGCCGCAAACGGAAGAGCAAGTTGAGTTCTTGACGGAGCGGGAAACTGGTTCGAGACTAGGCGATAGCGCCAGAAGATAAACAATAGGAGATAGCAATGTGGAATCTATACTCGCCTAGTTTCATCTCGTAAGTGCACATCTTATCTATTATCTAATGGAATCGTCAGGCTGGACAAATGCTCCATCTTGCCACAACATTTTGGGAAGAACGCTGCCGCCAAGCCGAACTCGTTCTCTGGCATAGCCCAGGCAGTTTGAAACGTAAGTGATACCGGCAATTTCCCTATTACGCTGCTGGTGCTGATGGCCGTACACATGTACTGCCGCACCCAACTGACGGATCTGGCTATCGAGTTTTCCACAGCCCGCGACGCGGGTGAAGTTAAAATATGGTGTAGGGTCGCGTGGGTGCCTGGGTATCACTGAACCCGGTTCACAGAATCGCGAAGCTACGATGGGCTGATCAAAAATCAGCTCTTTACGCGGTAGAAAGTGACTAAAGGTGATGATGGGTGCATCGTACTGCCGATCAATGTTATCCCGATTCAAAGTGAGAAAATGGTCTGCAATACGACCGGAATCCACCTTCATGTGTTCAGACCACCTGCAATGGTATTTGTCCATCCATAGGCTTTTTTCCCAATCCTCGCCCTCTTTGGCAATGAGAAGCGAGTGCTCATCTGTCTCTGCCGTCCGATACCAGGAAAAAAGCGGTACAACCCAGACAGATCCATTGGACTGACCAACCCTGAAAGGTTCGGTGTGCACCCCTAGTTGATCACACAACGCAAGAATTCTGGAAAACTTTTCCAATGAATCTTCGGCATCACCTTCTCGCACCCATAGCTCGTGGTTGCCGGGCACGAAGGCAACCTGCCGAAACTTCTGCTGCATACTGCTGAGCAGTCGCACCAGCTTGTTCATACCATCGCAGACATCGCCAGCGATCAGCAGCGCATCATTTCTGTACTCCTCACTGGAAAGCGACAACATGTGTTCCATGTTCTCGGAAAAATCCACGTGGAGATCAGAAATGGAGAAAACGCGGGCCATGCTAAGTATTTCAGGCGCCTGCAGAGCCCTGTTTCAGAAGTGTACTGGCAAAAATGAAGTTCGTATTTATTCCAAAACTACCGACGTATCGACACTTGATTCTCTTTTCTCGCTGAAAGATATCCGCGGCAAAAGAGCCATCTAGGGGATTCAAACAGACTTCGGCCTCTTCAAATCCTAGAAATACCTGGTGAATCGGATTAAAGACCTTGTACAGGGACTCTTTTATGCTGAAGATAATTTTCCCCCAATAAGGCCAGTACCGATCCTCAGATTGTTGTGCGATCCAAGCCTGTTCGCGGTCCGTACAGACTTTCGACAGCAATTCAGCCTTCAGTGCCGTTCGAGATTCCACATCGATACCGATACCTGCATAGTCGCTGCTCCGGGCGACTGCCGCAGCACAAAACCCCGGGGTGTGAGTGATACTGCCGACATAACCGACTGGCCAATCAGGGCGGGCGGTACCCGGCACAGGTAGCAGTGCTATTTTCTGATTGAAGCCCAATTGCTGAAGAGCCAACATTGCAGCATGACGACCACTGCGGAAGTCCCGCTTACGCTTTTCGACAGCATCAGCAATGTACGATTCTTCCTCATCAGAGAGCAACTGCGTCTGCATTGACTCTGTCGCGACGACAAACGCGATATCCGGTGGGAGACGCATCTGTTACGCCACATCGGGAATCATTCCATGTAATCTCATATCAGCCAAGCACTTGTGAATAAACGCCTCATCGATATGTGGAAGGTCCTCACCACTGGCGAAAGTTCTAACCAGACGTCTGTAGTTGTCTGAATCGATGTCCTGTCCATCGGTATGCTCGCCTCCCTGCTCTGCATAAGCGGCCATTACTTCAAGCGCTGACTGCTGCTTGATTTCTTCCGGTAGCGTACCCAGCTTTTCCCTGATACGAGAGAACCATTCACTGTACTCTTCAATACGAGTAACCGAATAACCTGCTGATTCAATCCAGTCAACAAACGTATCGAGAGAACAGCCATCACTGACATGGTAGTTCGTCATGTTAATGGCCTGACAGATGTCGTGCTGACGATTAGCTGCCGCCACAACGGATGCGGCAACAATATTGGCAGGTGAGCCGTTGTAATGCTGCGTACTTCTGTGCCCATCTTCAGTTAACGAATAGAATGAGAATGGTGCCAAGCCGGTGTGTATCACGCTATGCAACAAGCGGGTAAACATATCCGCGACATTAATCTGTCCCGCGTAGGACTCATCGGGGAGCATCATATTACCGCGCAGAATATTGACCGGAATACCAAGTTCTTCGTTCGCCTTGAGGAGCAAACATTCCCCAGCCCATTTCGAAACGGAATAGCCTTCTCCATAAGCATCCTCGGCATTGGTCAGCTCTATACTGGATGAAAGATTGGGCGGCACTTCATTGCAGCTTCCCTCCGGTACTCCTAACAATGGCAATGTTCCTAATGTAGACACGTAATCGACAGGTTTCTTCCGCCCCGTACCTGCAAGCCGAATGATTTCAGCCGTACCCGCGACATTCGGTGCAAACAGGTGTTCGTATCCCAGCCGGTGATTCACCAGCGCCGCAACGTGGCAGACACGATCAGCTTCGTCAGCAACACGATCAAAAGTGGCCTGATCCAGGCCCAAGAGCGGCTCAGCCGCATCACCGGCAAGCACCTCCAGGTGATGCTCAGCCATGGCCATAAAACGTTTTTCGAAACTATTGCCCTCGCTACCCGTAGGCCCGCGGAAGACATCGGTCAATCGCTCGAACGCCGCTTCATTGCCTGCGGCACGCACGATACAGATCACTTTGCCGTTGTTGGCTGCAAGGCGCTCCATCCATTGGATACAAACACTTCGCCCAAGAAAACCATTTGCACCGGTCAACACAATGACTTTTTCTTCACCGGAGACCTGCGGCGCAGCCTTGGCCTGGTCTACAAAGTCCTGCCCCAGAAACTTGGCCGGCTCGAAATCAGCCGCTCGGATAGTGGTGGCACTTTTCCCGTGGATACCCTCAAAACTAGGTCTCTGGCTGTCGCCAGCCAGCAAGCTTTCAATTTCCTTCGCCCACTTCTGAATGCTGCCGGTGGGACTGATGATGCTATCGGCGGGTAAACTCACACCGAAGACATCTTCTATGGCGGCAGAAAAACCAACAGCGCCGAGCGAGTCGCCGCCCAGCTGTGTAAAAGTTCTTGGCACATCTTCGCCAACTGACTCGAGATTGAGATTGATCGCCACGAGCTTCGTCAGTTTTTCAGTCACACTGAGCGTGGATGCGGCTTCCTTCAGGGCGCTCATTTCTTCCCGATGCAGATCATCCTGGGCGGCATACATGTCTTCCAGTTCATCACCGTACCGGGCTTTCAACGCTGGACGCTTGCGTTTGCGAACGCTCGTCAGCAGTCCGTTGTCCTGACTGAAGGGTTCCATTTCCACAATGAAGTCACGAGGCACTTCAAAGCTTTTGAGGTTTTTCTCTTTTGCTACATTCCGTAGCTCTTCTCGAATCAGGTCTTTCAGCGCCAAATCAGAGTAGCCATTGCCCAGCCGTTTCTCGACGACGTCTGTATCGGGCACAACAACGGCGAGCAGGTAGGAGCGCAATGAATTGCCGTACACATAGATTTGACTAATAACATCACTACCGGCTTCAAAGGTCGCCCCTAAGGGCCCAACAGCCACAAATTCAGCCTGCGACAACTTAATGACGTCCTTGCGACGATCAATGAGCACAATACGGTCGGGAGCAAGCTCTTCAACAATATCGCCGGTGCGAATAAACCCATCTTCATCCATCAGCTCCGCTGTCGCCTCCTCGTCTTTGTAATAGCTCTTTAACTGAAATCTGGTCTTGCAGCGGAACTCGCCGCGCGGATGTGGCAGATCCGTGGTGTAGTAGCCCAGCTCAGGTATATCGACCAACTTGTAATCGATGACATCGGGACGTTGAATTATCCCGTCAACTGCCGCACTGATTGGTCCAATTTCTGTACTGCCATAAGCATCTACCAAGGTGATTTCAAAGCAATCTTTTACAAAGTCTTTTACCTCCTGTGAGCAAGGCGCTGATCCCACCGTTGCCATCAGTAGTCTGTCACCGAAGAAAGTTTCCCTCATTTCCGCCTTAACCTTGTTCCGGGCTACCGCTTCTTCTTGCCCCGCGCGTACCAGTTTGCTTACTTCTGTTTTATAGTGCTGGAAAACCAGATCCAGAATTCTGGGAAAGAACATCAATCTCGTGGGGCGAGCTAAGCGAATATCTTCGAACAGGGTGGACATATCGGGCATAAGCGTAAAATAGGCAGCGCAACCCAGTTTCAATGCAGAAATTGCCATCCACCTTCCCATCCCATGGTTATACGGGGCAAGCACCATATTGACGCCCGGTGTCTGATCACCCGTGGCATTCCACTGCTGTTTGATTTTTGTCGCATCAAACACGGCACCTTTGGGTACACCAGTGGAGCCTGAGGAATGCAAAAGTGTCACCATCCTATCCTGCTGCTCTGGGTGATCTGGCAAGAATTCCCAAGTGTATTGGCTGCCTCTTTCCACAAGTTGTTGAAATGTCCTGAGCACAGTTTCAACACATGCCGCTTCAAGTGTTTTCTGTGTCAACTCCAATTGCTCACGGTCATCATCGTCACGCTCGTCATAATCGAAGGCGATTAGACTGCGTACACCTTCATGGCGCGTCACGAGCCTAGCCGCAACGGCCAGATCAGCCATCGTAGCGGCTATAGCAACGGGATTCGTCTTCTCAACCGTCGCTTCTAGCTCCCCGGCGCCTGCTGCACTTTGCAATGGCACACTCACCGCCTGAACGTAAGTCGAGGCAATGTCCAGAACCGTGTATTCCACGCTGGCGAAACCGATGTAGATAACAAAATCATCCCGACCAACCGCAATTTCCTCTTCGTTCCGCCACGCGCTAGCAATGGCCCGTATCTGGTGGCGGAGGTTAGCAAACGAGGTCATTTTGTAGACAGGCAGATAATGCTTTTTCGCTCGCCCTGATGCGTCTTTCAAGATCTCATAATCCCGCATGCCTAGCGCCGGTCTCTGCGAGTAACCATCCAGAATGAGATCAATGGATTGCTCTAAGGGTAGCTCTGGTGCATTGGCCCGCTCTGACAACTCTGCATCAATCTTCAACGTGCGCAATTCCGGATCACGGCTGAAGATCTTTTCTGCGCGTGCCACTGCGACTGAATTCACCTCTGGATTCGGTTTGTCCACGCTTGAAGAATCTCTCATAACGCTGTCCTCGATGTTTGCAGTTACTCACAATGGCAAGGGCCGCCCCAGCATTTTTTCGGCCTCGACCCATAACTGGTCGGCGAATTCAGTATCCAGCGCGTAGGGCAGCACTCCGTAGGCACTGTTGGGTTGATCAATCAGCGGGGCTACCTGGCAATCTTCCAAATAGACAGGACCATGTCCTTCCAGAGCGGGGGCTGTCGCTGCCCACACGGATGTGGCGGCGCCAGATTCCACAGTTTTGAATTCTGGTAGACCTTGCGTTCCCGCGTATTTGACGGCCGCTGCCTGTTCTTCTTCTGACATGAAGCGCAAGAGTTCGGTTACGATCATGCCCGGGTGAACTGCGGTCGCGGTAACCCCTTTGTCTTTGAGATGTTTGGCCGCTTTGACTGCCAGCAGGACGTCAGCCGTTTTGGATTGGCCGTATGCCGCCCACGGCTCGTATTCACGACTATCGAAATTGACGTCCTCAAAGACAACGGGAGACAGATGGTGGCCTGTCGATGACAGCGATACCAGCCGGGATTTCCCAGCTCTTACCAAAGACGGGGCCAATAAACTGACCAGCAGAGCATGGCCAACGTAATTGATAGCGAGATGCGATTCGATACCCAGGGAACTGCGCGCCAGCGGACATGCCATGATCCCAGCATTGTTAACCAGCATGTCGATGGGGCGGTCCAGATCCAACACCGCGTTTGCAAATTGCTCGACGCTATCCGGCTCTGCAAGATCCAGCGGCTCACTGTAAACACTACTGGCTGCTTCAGCGAGTAACTCCCGTCTGGCATTTTCCAGCTTTGCTACATCTCGTGCGCCAATGAATACGTCCGCTCCAGCCACAGTCAGAACTCTGGCAGTTTCCTTACCCAGCCCGGTTGAACCGCCCGTAACTACCGCGAATTTGCCGGCGAGGTTGATTCCCTCTACTACTTCTGTTGCTTGTGTATCTCTATTGAATCTCGTTTCCACGGGTGTCTGCATGTTCGTTCCCTCTCTGCTTTTCTTCTCGGGGATTATCACTAGTGTCCGCTTGATTACATTTTCCTCCAAATACTAGGCTTCCAGCGAGATAGTGGAATTCCCACCGCCTACGATGAGAATTTGACCAGTGACCCAGTCCCCTGAGGTACCGGCTAGCAACAACATTGCATTCGCTATGTCGCGTGCTTCACCGACACGCTCGAATGTGACCCTGATTGCCTGTTTCAAGGTTTGTCAGAATTCGAATTGGACCTCTACGCCATAGGTACGCGGGTACGCCCATATCGCTGCAAATTGTCTAGAAGCACCGCTGAACCATCCGACGACCAAGTATTCCTCATCCCCAAGATTTCTGGCAAAACCACGAACGGTGTATCTTCGGCTCGGTGATGTGTAGGTCACGAACAGATTTTGCACATCGTACGAAGGCTGAATGATCTCAGAATTATTGTATTCATCGAAATGTATCTCTCCGGTCCAAAATGATTCCGCACGCATTGTGATTGCTGCGCCGGAATCAAGATTCATCGTGTAAGACAAGCCTAGATTTGCGCTGCGCGGCGCCGCTCTATTAAGCCAATTGCCACTCAAGTCCTGCAGTTGTTCATCGAACTGCCTTGGATCGGTCGCACTACAAGCGCCGGGAAACGCGGCTGCGTTACAGTTAAAGAATTCCGTGTATTTTGCTGATTGTGCCATCGCAGATAGATCCAGCTCTAGGCTATCAGTGAGTAAGTATCGGACCGATACTTCGATTCCTTTCAGTCGCGCCTCAGCTGCATTCACGGTCTCGAATCGACCGATATCAATTGATTGCTGAACCTGTAATCCCTCATAGTCATACAACCAGGCGGCAAGGTTAAGACGGAGACGATTATTTAGCAGATCGCTCTTAAGTCCAATCTCCGGCCCTTCAATGTATTCTGGATCATAGTTATTGTTGCAGGTGTTCGCTAACAATCCGCCCGCTTTGTAGCTCTTTTGCCACTGAGCGTAGACCATGACACTATCGTTGATATGGTACTGAGTACCCACTCGCCAGGTCGTTTCATCCCAATCGAGTGAATCGTCATCGAAGCAGCTAATGCTCAAGAGTCCTGAACGAACTTCAGACCTAGCTGCTTCCTTCTCATCTCTAGTGTAACGGATACCGGCAAATATCCTTAAGTCATCGGATACATCGTATATATGGTCCATGAAGGCTGCGTAGGACTTTGTATTACCATCAAAGGTTATATCAACAAACAAGGGTGCTGGAAGAATGACATCAACCAATGAATCCGAAACAGTCTGCAGATCATCATCAAGATAGAACAACCCATAAACAGAGGTTAAACGATTGCCGAGAGTGTGGGTTGTCAAATTCAGCTCTTGCGAGAAAGTATCAGACTCAAACTTCTGGAGGATGCCAATCATTGGAGCAGCACTTGCATCAACGTCTTGTGCCTGCTCCCCTTCGTAGGACTGGAAAGCCGTAATAGATTTAAGTTCTATGCCTTCAGAAATCTCCCAATTGGCTGTCATAGAGTATTGTTGGAATTCGCTGTTCAGCCGTTCATCTTCGAAATCAGCATAGACTTTGTGTGGGGCTGTGGTTTGTGGAGCCAGCACATCCCTGAAGAATTGAAGATCTGGCAATGATGCCAGCCCCCAAAACTGCGTATCCTCAGAGTCTACATACATCACATCTAGATCCAACGTCAGTCGCTCTGTGGGAGCAAGAGACAATAGTCCATGAAAGCCTTCGACCTTACGTGCTTCGAGAGTCTCACCATTGGCCAAGTTGTCGGTGAATCCTTCTGATTGATCATCATAGAGCGCGGACAGTCGAAACCCGGCATTGTCGGATAAAGGTCCTGATATGCTTGCACTGACAGCTTGACGATCGTAGTTAGCTGCTTTGAGAGTAACGTGACCCTCGAATTCTTCACTCGCGCCCTTGGTGGTGTAATTGACCACACCACCGGTTGCATTCCGACCATAGAGTGTGCCTTGCGGTCCTGATAGCACTTCGACCTGAGCAAGGTCCACCAGGACAACATCGAGAGTACGGGCACGGGGTTGATACACGCCGTTCACGTGAACCGCCACGCTGGGGTCTTCCGATCCGGGGGTCTGACTCGTACTTACCCCACGCAGTGTTATCTGATTAGTGCCATAAAACTGACCTGAGTGCAGTGATGGCACGTAGTTCTGGAGGTCGACAATATCCTCGATCTGCCGATTGGTCAGTGCGTCCGCATCCAGCGCAGTCACTGATATCGGTACTTCCTGCACACTCTCTGCTCGTTTTTGAGCAGTTACGACAATTTCTTCCAAGACACCTTCACTGGCGTAAACAGGAAAACTCACTAGAACGTAGGTCACGATCACCGCAATTTGTGATAGTGAACTTTTTCGCATTTGCAACAATTTGGGAATATGCATCCACTTTCTCCTTAAAAATAGTCGCGATAGCTTGAACATTGGACCACATGCGTGGAATCGGGTCAATAGCGCTCCGGCTGAGGGACTTGCGCTGTCAGGGTTTTGCGGGATACGGCACGGGATTAAGGACGGGCGCATGGCTGGTGCCACGCTTCGGGCGACGTTGGGGGCGGTTTTAAGGCCGGTTTCGGCGTCAGTTTCGCCTCAGGTGAGCATCTGGTTCTCATCTTGGTCGTCTGGCTGGGCGGAAAAATTTTGCGAGTGGTACGCGAGAAGGCGTTGGACGTGCTATGGGAAGCATCCGACCGCATCTGCGGCAAGCGTCTCAAGCCACTGATTCCGGCCCTCGTGGAGGCGATGGAGCGGCAAGGCCATCTGCAACTCGGCTCGGGAATCGGCGCTGGTCTACCGGCCGTGGCGCAAGAGCGACCAAGATTTCATCGAGACAGATTCGCGGAACGAACGGCGAAAGCTCCTCGATGGCTTCTGGTTTGATTGATCCCGCAGCGCTATTGGGTCAAACACCGGCAAGAAGGCATTGACCGCGGGCACCCCAGGGTTCACGAAGAACAAGGGGCAGATGTCAGGCTCCCAATTGGTTGACAGCCCCGGATTGTGAAGCAACCGGCGACTTGTCCAGCCTGATGTATTCGCTGGAACACCAATGAGTTGCATAACTCAGAGCAAATGATCCCAAGTTAGAGCCCAAGGACCGCTTTGGCGATGATGTTTCGCTGGATTTCGTTCGATCCGGCGTAGATGGAAGCTGCTCGGTTGTTGAAGTAGAACGGCGCGATTGTGAGGAATTCTTCAGGTCCCACAGCATTCGTCGCATCGCGTTCTGATATGGCCTCTGGTTGGTGAGGGAGGCCGCAATAGGCGGCCACTTCCATAGCGAATGCTGAGATTTCCTGAGAGAGTTCAGTCGACTGTATCTTTAACACCGATGAACCCGGTCCCGGTGAGCCCGTCTGCTCAATTTGGTTCAAGTAGTTCAGCTCCATCGCGTCTATGCCATTGACGCGCATTTTCAACTCCGCCGCACGCCGATGGTTTGCTCCTCCTTCGATCAGATGACCAACTCTTTCCAACTGTTGATAAAGTCTTGGGGCGGAAGGCTTACTTCCTCGCTCAAACTCGAGTAAATACTTCGTTACGGCCCATCCTTCGTGTTCCTGTCCGACCAACGCTGATTTGGGTACGCGAACGTTTTCGAACACCACTTCGCATTGTTCGTATGCCTGCGAGAAAAAACGGAGCGGCCGCGTCGTCACGCCATTCAAATTCAGGTCGACAAGGAGAAACGACACACCCTGCTGGGGCCGTTCGAATGCCCCGGTGCGAACAAGGCAGAACATTCGATTGGCGTAATGTGCATGGGTCGTCCAGGTTTTGGAACCGTTCAATATGTAATGATCACCATCTGACTCAGCCTTCAGATTGAGCGCGGCCAGGTCCGACCCAGCTTGCCATTCCGAATAACCCTGGCACCAAAAATCCACTCCCTGCAACATACGCGGCAAGTAGTAGTTTTTTTGTTCTTCTGTGCCATAGCCCAACAAGGCAGGTCCCAGCATACCAATGCCCATTGGAGAGACGGGCGGTGCCCCGGCTCGCGCCAGTTCTGTTTCGAAAACATGCCTTTGAGACAGCGTCCAACCGGTGCCCCCGTACTCTTGTGGCCAGGAAGGCACCAGCCATCCCTTGTCATAGAGTTTGCGTTGCCAAGCCAGTCCGGATTCATAATCGCAATAGACACTCGTCATATATCGCCTCGCCGCGATCAGATCGGGGGTGAGCGATTCGTTCAGGAACGTCTGCACCTCAGCGCGAAGTGTTTCTAGTTCGTTGGTTCCGTTGATCTTAGGATCCCCCTCACTCGGGCGTTCACGCGAATTGAATGTGAATACTACCGAGAAATCAATTTGCCCGCGTCAAGTTCTAGCGTTGTTTGTGTTTCGGCAATAGCCTGTGTGCTAGCTGCCAAGGGACGACTTGACGCGCAGGTGCCGCTCGGCGCAAGACAGCGCGCTCAAGTCGGGGACGCCCAGCATCCGTTGTAACCCGTTGTTAAGCAAGCAAAATATGCAATTGTCTAAAATTATCCCGGATCTTAGTGAGATATAATCAGAAAAAGTTGACAAAACATCTTCAAATGCGTAATAGTTGGCCCAGTCAGTTTTCAATAGCTGAACCATGGGGAAGTACGCAGTCGGAGTTGATGTGGGCGGCACCTTTACCGATGTGGTCTTGGGTGACGGCACTAAGTGTTGGAAAACAAAGGCTTACACGCAGCCGCAGAACTTTGGCGCGGGCGTCCTGGAGGGTTTGGGAAACGTTGCACGCCTCCTGGGTCAGCCTCTGCAAACCGTCATGCAGGCTGTGGTTCGCTTTGGTCTGGGCACAACAGCGGTGACCAATGTGTTGGCCACAAAGAGTGGCCGTCGTGTTGGCTTCATCACCACGCGCGGCTTTGAAGGACACCTCATCGCGGCAAGAGGCAAGCGCAGCTTCAAGGACGGTTGGTCACAGATCCCATGGGCGCCGGTGACAGAGAGTTGCGTTGCTGGGGTTGGGGAGCGGATCGATCGCAGTGGGACGATGGTGCGGCCTCTATCGGAGACCGAACTGGTCGAAGCGGCCAGACGCCTCGTGGAGCAAGAGCAGGTCGAGGTGTTTGCCGTTTCATTCATCTGGTCGTCTCGTAATCCACAACATGAACAGGCAGCTGTCGCGTTGCTTAAGGAACACTTCCCGTCATTGCCGGTGTTTTCCGGTATCAGCTTGCTCCCAGTGTTGCGCGAATACGAACGAAGCTCGGCCGCAGCCCTAAACGCTTACTGTGCGGATGCGATTGACGGCGTGAGTGAACTGGAGGCGCAGCTAAAGGCGCTTGGCATGCAGGTGCCGCTGCTATTGATGCATACCACCGGTGGGGCCGTCACCGTCAATGATGCGCGGCGCAATCCCCTCGGCCTCGCCTCTTCCGGACCGGCCGCCGGTTCAGCTGCAGCCGGTTCCTTGTGTGAATCGCTAGGCATTGCTCAAGCGCTCACAGTGGACATGGGTGGTACCAGCATCGACATTGCAGTCATAGAAAACGGTCAGCCCATGACCAGGCAGCGTGGTGAGATAAACGGCATTTTCACTGCGCAGCCTTCCGTCGATGTGGAGTCCATCGGCGCGGGTGGCGGCTCCATCGCCTGGGTCGATGCGCGTCGCGCCCTAAGAGTAGGGCCTCAATCGGCACGAGCCAATCCGGGCCCTGTTTGTTTCGGGCGCGGCGGCACGGAACCGACTGTGACTGATGCGTTGCTCGTGCTTGGCTACATCGACGGTAGCTTATTCCTCGGCGGCAGAGTGGCCCTTGATCTGGATGCAGCCACCCAAGCGTGCGAAAAGCTCGGCGAGCGCATTGGTCTGGATGCGTCTCAGACGGCCGAAGGGGTTCGACAGATTGCGCTGGCTGAAATGAGCCGCGTTGTACGTTCCCGTTTGGCGCAAGGCGGCATCAGGCCGAGTGAGACGGCCGTTGTGAGCTACGGTGGCTGTGGCTCACTCTTCGCGCCAGCATTGGCGGCTGATCTTGGCATGGGCCGGGTCGTCGTTCCGCCCATGACGTCTGTCTTTTCGGCATTTGGCGCGGCGGTTGCTGACTTGCGCAGAGAAAGAGTCTCGTTGGTTGATCGCATGCTCCCCTTGCAGGAAGAGAGTGAGGTAGAGCGTGTCGTAGCGAAAATCGCAACCCTGATAGAGGAAGTGCGCGGAGATCTTTCTGACGATGGCGTTGAGGCGTCAAAGCAATCCGTCAGCGTCTATGGTGACTTCCGATTCTACCGACAGAAGTGGGAGTTGACCCTGCCGCTCGAGGTTGATGAAGCGAACGTTTCGTTTGATGCCGAGTGGGCAGTGGAAGCTTTCAAGAAGGCATATGCCCAACGCTACAGTGAAGCGGCGCTAGCCGCAGGGGCGCCGGTTGAGTTTGTTTCTTTGCGGGCGATCGGCATCGGTGAGACGGTAAGGGTAGAGCTGGAAGAGCTAAGTGCTGGCAGTTCCGAAGAACCAGAACCCCTGTCATCGCGAACGCTCTATCAGGAAGGGGTGGGTCGTCAGGCCGTGAATGCATACCAATACGAATCACTGCGCCCAGGCGCTCAAATCACGGGCCCTGCGCTCATCGATGCAGTGGATACAACGATCTGGGTGCCTGGCGATAGCGCCGCGGCATTCGAGGCATCTGGTTCGCTGGTTATTGCTGCCAAGAGTGCAAACGTCATTTCGGTGGCTGCATGAATACTATCCTTTTGGAAGTCTTGAGGAATCGGTTAGATGCGATTTGTGACGAGGCTGGTCTCGCGATAGAGCGCACGGCAATCAGTCCGGTAGTGGTCGAATCAAAAGACTACGGCGTGATGATTTGCGATGGTAAGGGACGATTGATCACGGGAGCCGGGGCGACGCGAACACACTTCTATGCCGCTAGCCATTCCATCAGTGCAACCCTCGAGCGCCACGGTGATGACATTCAAGCAGGCGACGTCTTTATGGCGAACGATCCACACAATGGGGGCGGCCTGCATCCACAGGATGTATTCATCCTCCAGCCGGTGTTCAGCGACGATGTCTTGTCTGCCTGGGTGGCTTCAACAGCGCACATGATGGACATGGGTGGCATGGTGCCTGGCTCATTCGCACCGGGTGCGACGGAGTGCTATCAAGAAGCCGTCCGATTTCCGCCTGTGCTCGCCATTCGCGATGGCGTTGAGCGACGCGATGTGTGGGATTTCCTCTTGAACAACATTCGTTTGTCCGATTTGGTCAATATCGATCTGCGCGGCTTGATCGCAGGTTGTCATATCGCGCAACAGAGCTTGCAAGAGGTGGTTGCCCAGCTCGGTAGAGACGCGTTCGCGAAAGCGGTTGATGATCTATGTGAGCTGACTCGCAACGAACTCATCCGCCGAATTGAAGCGCTGGAAGACGGTGTGTACGAAGCCACCAGTTGGAATGAGTGGAACGACGAAACCTTCGTCGTACCGTGCAAACTGACGGTGAAGGAAGGGCATCTGCATTTCGACTTCACGGGTGCATCACCCCAAGCACCGCATTTTTTCAACAGCAAACCCTTCATTGTCAAAGGTGAACTCGGCGTAGATATCGCCAACGTACTCTGCCAGGACCTGCCATACAACGGAGGCTTTTTCGAGACCTTCGATGTGCATTGTCCCGAACAGAGCATCTTGAATTGCTCACCACCTGCGCCGGTCGGTTTTGGTCATGTGGAGGTTTCCTTCAATGCGGTCGAGGTGGGCATACGGGCTCTCATGCAGGCCGTTGCTGCTTCCGATGATGCCGAGGCAAGACGCTTTCTTTCGGGGCCTGCAGCAGGTTCCGCAAGTGCTCTGCACACTTGGGCGGGTCTTGGGCTGCAAGGCCAACCCGATGGCTGGCTCATGATGGACGGTGGTGCCAGTGGTGCATCGGGTGCGAACGATCGGGATGGCAACGATCTATTCAGCTGGATGGTCAGCAACGGTGGCGCTCTCGAGCTTCCCGACATCGAGGTTGTCGAATCGTGGTACCCCATCGAAATCGAGACTCGGAAGATTCGGAAAATGTCTGGCGGTGACGGCGCAGGTTGTTATCGCGCCGGCGCCGGGCTCGAGATCGAGTACAAATTGTCGGGTACGGATGCGCTGTCCGGCACCATCTTTGCCAATCGATGCAGGATTCCGCTGATTGGTACGGCGGGCGGTTATCCAGGGGCTCGGAATGTTCTTCACATTCGTTCGGCGGATGGCAGTGTACGGCCGCTCAGTGATCATGAATCCGGGTTTAGTCTTCTACCTGACGAGCAGTTCGTTTTGCAGGTTGCAACGGGAGGCGGGTATGGTGACCCGCTGGATCGTGACCCGGCTTCAGTTGAATCAGACTTGCGGACCTTGCGCATCGACGAGCAGGAAGCGCTAGAAATATACGGCGTTGTCTCGGGTGATCCATCTGCTACCGAGAGGAAACGCGCGGATCTACGAACTGACCGACTTGCGAAGGCGTTTGGCGCGCTTAAGCCCTGTGGCGAAGTTGATGATTCCGTCAGTCGCGGAGATCTCTCCGATTGTTCGCCCCTCTATCCTGGAATCGTGAGAAAAGAGGGTAGAGCCATTAGCGAAAAGACCGGTAGCGTGTTGGCAGTCGCGCCAGATCACTGGACCGATGGCTGTCCGCAGTTGCGCAACTTTTTACCTACAGTCGACGGGGTTGAAGCCGTTGGCTACCTGGATCCCGTGGACGGCAGCATGTTGTTTGTCGATGTGGTGGTAGATGGCGTCGATAGAAGCTTCAGCACCATGCCAGATAGCTGGACGCAGGCAACCCACTTGGACCGCACGGAAAACCAACTAGTAGCATGAAATCATCTCAAACAATTTGAGGCAATAGACATGAACAAATATGACCTGGTCATTAAGAATGGCACCATCGTGGATGGTACGCGTTCACCGCGATACAAAGGCGATATTGGTATCTCGAATGGTGTAATCAAACAGATCAGCACCAACATCCCGGCAGATCAAGCTGCGGAAACAATCGATGCACGGCGTAAGATCGTGGCCCCGGGCGTGATCGACTCCCACACGCATTATGACGCGCAGCTGCACTGGGACCCGTACTGCACCAGTTCCAGTTGGCATGGCGTAACCACCGTCGTCGGCGGCAATTGCGGTTTCGGCTTTGCGCCCTGCAAGCCAGACCATCAAGAGCGATACATGCTGATGATGGCAAACACCGAACAGGTACCCATCGATGCCCAGCGGACAGCCATGTCCTGGGATTGGGAGACCTTTCCTCAGTGGATGGCGCACCTCAAGCAAATGCCCATCGGCATCAACCTCGCCATGTACGTGCCGCTCAATCCCCTACTGATTTATGTGATGGGCATAGAGGCGGCCAAGTCGCGCACGGCGACACCCGAAGAAATGCAGCAAATGAAGGAGTTGCTGAACGAGGCCATGGATCATGGCGCGATTGGTTTTGCTTTTTCCTTTCACGGAGAGCACAACAGCCACTGTGACTACGATGGCACGCCCATGCCGACCGACATCATGGACATTGAAATGGTCTATGAACTGTCGGAGGTGTTACGAGACCGCGGTGAAGGTGTCATCCAAGCCAACGTATCCTCCCCCAACGCTGACAACCGACAGGTCGTCGAAGAGTTGGCTCGACGTTGTGGTCGACCGGTGATCCACAATATCGTAATCGTTCTGGATGCGCTTCCCGACTACCACAAGTCGCTCCTGACGTGGCTGGACGAAATGGACGAGAAAGGGCTCCCGATCTACGCGAGTTCGCTGACACTTCGAGGTTGGAATGAAATCAAGGCCTATGAATTCAACGTATGGGACGTGATGCCCGCTTTTCGCGAGTTCAGCACCTGTGGTGAGCTGAATGACAAGATCGCTAAGGTGAACGACCCGGAATGGCAACAGCGGCTCAAAGAGGAATACACGCCCAGGGAGTTGATGGGTGCCGGCGGTGCGCTCGAGACCTACTTGTTGTCGAACGCGCATGGCGCTGAAGCGTACGCGAAGTACGAAGGTCACAACTTGGAGCACATTGCTTCTGAATTGGGCAAACCAGTGGTGGATCTATTTCTCGACATCCTCATTACCACAGACCTTGAAGCGGACTTCGTCTTGGCGGCACAAGCCCTGAGTCGAGATCCACAGGAAGTTGGGGACGTAATCCGGCATCAGAGAATCCTCCCCGGCAACTCGGACGGGGGTGCGCACCCGAAGTTCTGGAACGGCGGCCACTACTCTACAGATCAAATCATGTGGATGACGCGGGAAACCGACGAGATGAGCCTGGAAGACTTGCATGCCAAGCTGAGTTTTCTACCGGCACGCACTTTGGGATTGCACAACCGAGGCTTGCTGCTGGAAGGCTACGCGGCTGATCTCTTTGTTTACGACTACGACGAACTCGGCTACCAGCGGGACAAGTACGACGTCGACAGCGTGTTGCCAAATGGAGACTGGCGCCGGGTTGTTTACGCCCAAGGCGTCGATGCAGTCGTCGTGAACGGCAAGCAAATCTTGAAACCAGGCATGGAACCCACAGGTAGGCTGCCCGGCGAAGTCGTCGGCTGCGGCGCGAACTAGCGTGACCTGACGGTCGCGGCGGACCTACGGTTTGCAGGCCGCTGGCGAACACAAAACACATCAAACAAGGAAACAACACATGCCAAAACTCAGCCATGAAGAACAGGTCGCTTTTTTGGATGAACGTAAAATCGGCTTGAGATTAGGGTGCACGCGCGAAGATGGGAGCCCGATCGTAGTACCTATCTCATTTTTGCACCAGGACGGTGAAATCTACTTTACCCCGCGTGCGAAATCCGAATGGTTCGGATGCCTCCGAAGAGACCCGAGGGTCGCCTTGTGCATCGACGAACTCCCGCAACCCATGCGCAAAATGATCATTGAGGGTGAGGCGGAACTCGTCCATGACCTTGGAGAGGACGATGAATGGCGGGACCTCTTTCTCACCATGATGAAGCGTTACACGTCCGACGAGGAAGCTGAAGCCTATGTAACGAGCACAGATGATCAGCAGAGAGGCTTGTACAAAGTCACCCTTGCCAAATGTCGGATCAAGTCCTGGCGAACGCCGATTGGCGATGAAGACCCCACCGGTATCTGGCATCAGCGCTACTACGCAGACGGCACCAAACTCGCGAACCACTAGCGAGCCGGAAAAACAGCATGGCCAAGGTAACTTTCGTCACCCATGGCGGTGAGAAGATCGATGTCCAGGCTGAAACCGGACAATCGCTCATGCAGGCTGCCTATTCAGAAGGCGTGGACGGGATTCTGGCCGAGTGTGGCGGGAGCTGTAGTTGCGCGACCTGCCATGTCGTTCTCGATGAGTACTGGATGAAGCAGCTAGGCGAGCCGGAAGCGCTGGAAGCAAACATGCTGGAGTTTGCCGACGGAGCGTTGCCAACAAGCCGCCTTAGCTGTCAGATTGAAGTGACGGAACAACTTGATGGCATGATCGTTCACGTGGGTGGCGAGGCGCCATCGCGCCCAACCCCGCAAGTATCACAAGTCATCGAAAAGGCCGAGAACCAGGCTGCAAGCAGCTCGGATCACGACATTTTTTCCTTGGAGGATCCGCAGCTCTTTTTGGATCCGGCGCGCCATGAGATCTTTGCCGATCTACGCAAACACAATCCCGTCTACTGGCGCGCATTGACAGAACATGAAGGCTATTGGGTCATTTCCCGATACCAGGACATCGTTGCGATTTGTTCCGATCCAGCCACGTATTCCTCAGCGCAAGGCGCTTTCTTTACGGGCAGTGATGATCCAACACTGGGTGCAATGCTCACGACTGACCCGCCACGGCACAACGAAATGCGCCGGGCTGTCTCGAGCTTCTTCACCAACGATTCACTGAGAAACTTGGAAGGCTGGCTAAGAGACGAGTGCAGGTCGTTGGTTGAATCGGCATTTCAACCGGAGGGTGTGGAATTCGTCTACGACGTGGCCGCGCATTTGCCGTTGAACGTCATCGGCAAAATCATGGAGCTACCAAAAGGCGATCGCGCCAAACTGCTTCGTCTTGCAGATGGAATGGTGAAGGCCAGCGAAGAAACTCCTGAAGCCTTGGCTGAGGCCGTGAGCGAACTGGCAGGATTTGCACTCAGCTATGCTGAACTAAGGCGCGGCAAGGAAGGTGCCGATCTCATATCTGCGATGCTGAGCATCGGCGGCAGAGAGCAAACGCAGGAAGAATTCGCGAGCATGTTCATGCAGCTTGCGGTCGCGGCGCTCGAGACAACCCGCTCAACGCTGGCACACATCGTCACCCAGTTCGGTCAGAACCCTGAGTTGATGGAGCAGTTTCGTGAGCCGGGAATTGATCTGAATGTCGCGATCAACGAGTTCCTCCGCTACTACCTGCCCGTAAACAACGCCATGCGTACCGCGACAAGGGACCATGAATTCGGAGGGCAGCCAATCAAGTCGGGAGACAAACTGGTGTTGCTCTATGCCTCAGCGAACTTCGATGAGGAAGTGTTTGATCAGCCCCTCATCTTCGATATCAAAAGGCATCCCAATCCTCACCTTACCTTCGGTGTCGGCCAGCACCTCTGCCTCGGTTTTCGACTGGCCAGGCTTGAACTCAGAGTATTCCTGGAAGAATTCCTGCGGCAGGTGGAGCGCGTGGAACTGGTAGCAAAACCGCAAATGGAAGCCACCGTACTCATCAAGTTGATGCAAAACGCGCAGGTCAAGTTGGAGCGGCCCTCGGTCTCTGTTGGAGGTTAAGCAAGTGGCGGAAGTGAACATAAAGAAAGGCTACGTGGACGTTTCGGATGGGCAGATCCATTACCGAAAGCAGAGTGACGGCGCGGGCCCGGTTCTCATACTCTTCCACATGACCGCGTCATCCTCTGAGTCTTATGAAAGCTTGATGACGGCACTGGCAGGTAACGTCCCTACCATTGCTATCGACACGCCGGGCTATGGTGAAAGCTTTAAACCCAGTGCGGAACCGTCCATCGAGTACATTGGCAACGTTGTTCTAGAAGCGCTCGATGCCCTGGGTGTAGAAAAGTTTCACACCTTTGGCCACCATACGGGCGCATCAATTGCACTGGAGCTTGCATGCGCAGCCCCCAGCCGAACAATATCCGCCACACTGAATGGTGTTGCAGCAGCTGACCCCGGAGAGGGCGAAGAGCTGGAGCGCACCTATGCGTATCCCAATCCCTGTGATCCGCTCGGAGACCATGTTTTACGCGCATGGAATCGGGTCGCGAACGGACTCGAATTGGCGCCACACATTCAACTGCCCCCTGTGCTTGTGCACCGGGAGCTGATCGCAACGCTCAAAGCCGGTGAAAACTGGGCATGGGGATACAGAGCTGTGTTTCGAGACAACATTCCAGAGAAGCTAAAGCGGGTAACACGCCCTATCTTCTTTGTCATCGCCGAACATGATGGGGTGATGCCCTGGCACATCCGTGAGGTGGAACGCAATCCACAATTCGCATCGTACATTGCCCCGGATCACGGCGTGTTCTACTCGGAACTCGCATCACAAGATTTGGCACCCAGGCTTAGAGAGTTTATGCAGAGCGCGGAAGCACAGAACTGAACGGATTGCGGGTGACAAGCGTGGCTGAGTTTACGGGTAAGACTGTCATAGTTACCGGCGGAGCCAATGGCATTGGGCGAGGCATTGTCGAGAGGTTCGCGAGAGAAGGCGCCAGTGTTTTCATCGCCGATGTGGATGAAGATGAAGGCGCCAATCTTGCCGAGTCGCTAGGTAGAGAGACTGCTTGGTTTGTCAAGACTGATGTTGCGGATATGCAACAAGTCTCGGATTGCATCTCAACGGTTCATGCAACTTCCGGACGCGTTGACTGCCTCATCAACAACGCCGGAATTGCAGATACCAGCACTTTGGAAAACCTGGCCGAAGACAAAGCTGTGATGGTGTTTAAGGTTTTGATGTTGTCTGCGATGACCGCAACGCGATTTGTGGTACCCATCATGCGCGCCCAGGGCGGGGGCGTGATTCTGAACACGACTAGTGTTCGAGGCGTCGTCTCGTCCAGCAAGGATGGATTTGTTTACAGCGCCCTGAAGGCGGCGGTGATTCACTGGACAAAGAGCGTCTCGTCTCAACTCGCAGTCGACGGCATTCGCATAAACTGTGTCAGTCCAGGTGGCGTCCCAACACAATTGTTGGTCGACACCATGTTCCCCGATGGCGCACCGGCTGGAGAGGCCAGCATGATTGAGCAAGTGAAACCGATGATGGCCACTGCTCAACCTATTCAGCGAGCCGGAGAACCCGCAGACATTGCGGAGGCAATGTTCTTTCTCGCCAGTTCAAATGCGCGGTGGATTACGGGTCAGAATCTGATCGTGGACGGTGGCTACACCAGCATGTCTCTGGAAAGCACCGCCTCTTAGAATCACAGACGGTCCACGGGTTCACCGAATTGGGAAAGAGGAAAACCTCGGTGGAAGTCCGTTTTCTCCAATCCGGTCGCCATACGTCAGACCACGCAAAGGCTGCGATCGTTGGCGCCGGGCGCCACGGTGATCGGGCAGGTCGCCCATCCATGGCGAACATTGTCGCGGAGCCACTTACCGGGTTGTTCGTGATGAACGACTCGGGTTTCCATCAGGGCGATCAGCACGTTGACGGCGAGCAGGGCGCGCGTCCAAGCCTGATCCTCAACTGCTTCCACGGCATGGTCGCCCCAAACTGCAAGCACCGCAATCCAAGGCGGTGACATAGCCATTGATTTGTCTATCCATTGTCATTACGTTGGTCCTTCCAAGGCTTATAACCCAAAATCATGACGCAACTCCATTCGCAATCTTCGCCGCCACGCAAGGTCTTGATCAATTTGCGCGTCAGCCCCAGCGATCGTGACTTGATCGACCATGCGGCCGCAAGACGGGGCAAGAATCGTTCTGAATTCATGTTGGAAGCAGCGCGCTCTGCCGCCGAGGACACCTTGCTCGACCGCGTCCTTTTCCGGCTCGGTCCAGATCAATTCGCCGCATTTGCGGCATTGCTCGACGAACCGCCGGCACCCAACGATCGTCTAAAATCGCTTCTCGCAACTCCAGCTCCCTGGGATGAATGACGACGGCAGCAGTTTGCCAGCCTTGAGGCGGCCTGACGTGTTGAAGCAAGCTCATAAGCTCGAGGAATTCCAATGGGGCGAGTCCCCTCCTTGCACCTGACTACACCACCGCCAAACCGCTTTTGAGCCTACCCCCGTCCGTCCGCTAGAATGCCGCCACTGGCAGTAACGCACCATTACGGGGGAACCTCATGTCCGACGACAATGGCCTGAACGCCGACCTGTACAACCTGACGATGTCCGAGGAAGCCATACCGCTCCTGGATGCGGTGAAGAAGCACATCGCCGAGAACGTCGACCCGATCACCGAGGAGTTCTATCGCCTGGGCGAGGGCCGCGAGAACCGGTGGAGCTGGGCGCCCGGGCAGCTCGAACTGCTGGAAGGGGCCAAGAACAAGGCCAAGGAATCGGGGTTGTGGAATTTCTTCCTGCCCGATGCCGATACCGGCGAGGGCCTGAAGAACCTGGATTACGCCTATATCGCCGCGGAACTCGGCAAGAGCCCGCTGGCTTCGGAATCGCTGAACTGCAGCGCCCCCGATACCGGCAACATGGAGGTTCTAGAGCGGGTCGGCACGCCGGAGCAGAAAGAGAAGTGGCTGAAGCCCCTGCTGAATGGAGAGATCCGCTCGGCCTACGCGATGACGGAACCCAACCTCGCCTCTTCGGACGCCAAGAACATCGGCACCCGGGCGGTGCTCGAGAACGGCGAGTGGGTGATCGACGGCGAGAAGTACTACATTTCCGGCGCCGGCGACCCACGCTGCAAGATCATGATCACCATGGTGAAAACCAGCCCCGACGCGGCGCCGCACCGCCAACAGTCACAGATACTGGTTCCCATCGACACGCCTGGGGTGGAGATCCTGGGTCCGATGCACGTCTTCGGGCACGACGATGCGCCCCACGGCCACATGCACATCCGGTTCGACAACGTGCGCGTACCTGAAGAGAACATCCTGCTCGGCGAGGGCCGGGGTTTCGAGATTTCCCAGGTGCGCCTGGGCCCGGGTCGCATTCACCACTGCATGCGCTCCATCGGCCAGGCCGAAAAGGCCCTCGATCTGATGGTGCGCCGGGGTCTCGGCCGGGAGGCATTCGGCAAGCCCATCGCCCAACTCGGCAAGAACATCGAGGTCATCTCCAGGGCACGCATCGAGATCGAGGCCATGCGGCTGATGGTGTTGCAGGCCGCCAAGGCCATGGATGTGCTCGGCAACCAGGAGGCGCGGGTCTGGGTGCACATGGTCAAGGCCATGGTTCCCGAGCGGGTCTGCCGCATCATCGACGATGCCATACAGATTCACGGCGCCACCGGGGTCTCCCAATGGACGCCGTTGGCCGACATGTACACCGGGCAACGCACCCTGCGGCTGGCCGACGGGCCGGACGAGGTGCACCACCTGGTCGTCGGCAGGGCGGAACTCAGAAAGTACGGCGGCTCGGCCTGAGCGGCGCTATTCGGGCCCCGTCTCCCACCACCACTGGTCGGGCAGTTTCGCCTGCCGCGGCCAGACCTGGTCGAGGGTGGCCGCGTCGAATACCTCGCCGCCCTTGACCACCAGGTTCAGGTCTGCCGTGTTGCGGA
This sequence comes from Candidatus Azophilus sp., assembly GCA_965221465.1. Lineage (GTDB taxonomy): Bacteria > Pseudomonadota > Gammaproteobacteria > Pseudomonadales > Azotimanducaceae > Azophilus. The sequence goes on along the minus strand of OZ244892.1, from coordinate 584,564 downwards.
TGTCGGCAAGCGGGTTCTCGTTCAGCACCACGAGGTCGGCGAGCCTGCCCGGCGCCACCGTGCCGATGTCATCGGCAATGCCGATGATTTCCGCACCGTGACGGGTCGCTGCCGTCAGCGCCTCCATGTTGGTCAGCCCTCCGCTCGCCAGCGCCCACAGTTCCCAGTGGTAGCTGAGCCCCTGTAGCTGCCCATGGGAACCGACACCGACCCGGCCGCCCGCGCGAATGATCTTGGCCGCCTGGGCGGCAACCCGGGAGAAATTGTATTCGCGCTCGTGAAACCACATGCGCCGCAGCGTTCGCGACGCCAGTAGCGGCATCGGAGTGAAGCGCCTGAGTTTCTCGTCGTCGTGGGGCGATTCCTGGCTGTAGAACCAGTTTTCCGCCCAGGGGCCGCCATAGGTCACCAGCAGGGTCGGCGTATAGCTCATGCCGGAGCGCGCCACCAGTTGCACGGTATCCTCGTACAGGTCCACCACCGGAAAGTTGTGCTCGTTGCCGCTGAACCCGTCGATCGCGTGGGTCATGTCCAGCTTCATATCCAGCGCCCCCTCGGTGGTGGGCATGAGCTTCAGTTTCCTGGCCGCCTGGGCGAGCCAATGGCGCTGCTTGCGATTGCCGGAGATATAGGCTTTCAGGTTGCGCACCCGGTAGTGCTCCCGATAGCGTCGCAACACCGCTTCAGCGTGCCGAGCGGAAGAAAACTCGTTATTGAGGAAGATGCCCGGGCCGGTGGAAAGCGCCCTCGGCCCGATCATGTAACCGGCATCGATGAGGTCTTCGTAGGCCAGGATATCCGTTGTGCTCGGCTGCACGTCAAGCCCCGTGGTCACGCCGTACGCCAGGTTCGCCAGGAAAGCGGCATTGGTGGTATCGAGCACGCGGCGCAACGGGCGGAAGTGGGCGTGGGTATCGACATAACCGGGGGCGATCGTCTTGCCCGCCAGATCGATAACGGTGGCATCGTCCGGAATGGTGACCTCGCTTCCGGCGCCCACCGCATCGATGCGGTCCCCATCGATCAGCACGATGCCGTCTTCGATCGGTGCCGCGCCCTCTTCCATCGTCAGGATGCGGGCGCCGGTCAGCGCCAGTCGACCTTCGGGGCGGTGTCGGGGGCGGTAGATCTCGATGGTGCGCGAACGTACCGACTCGTGTTCTTCCAGCAGCGGCTCGTCTTCCTCTGCGGTTGTCGCGTCGTCGTTTTCCGCAACGGACTGCGGGTTGTCGTTCTCCGAATCCGAAGTCGCGTTCTCTTCGGCGCTGTCCTCGCCCCCGTTGCTTTCCTTCTGACCCTCACCGTCGCCGGGTTCGTCCGGGTGCGCTTCGGCAGAGCCCGCCTTCTTGTCGTCGTCCTTCTTCTCGAATGAGACATCGGCAACGTTGCGCGAGTGCACGGCGTGCCCGGTGCTCCAGAAAAACTCGGCCCCGCCGGCAGACCAGCCGAAGAAATCCGCGCCGATGTCGGTGACGCGGGACAGCGGCAGGGATGGATTGCCGATGTCGATGGTGAGGTCGTTTGCGTAGGGATTCAGCAAGCGCAGCAGGTAGAGCTGGTTGGCGTGGTGCACCAGCGCGTGGGCGCCGTCGGGAGATACCCGCACGTCCGCCGCCGGCACGGGTTCGTCGGAGAAGTAGATGCCCGGCCCGGTCGCCTTCATCAGCAACCGCCGGTCGGTGCCGTCGAATCGCAGGGAAATCAGCCCCGACGCCCCCGGCGACCCGAAGAGGCCGCCCGAAGCATAAACGTAAACGCGATCGGCCTCCGGCCCGAAATGCGGCGCGCCGTAGCCCCGCGATGGCATGATCAACGATGCCGCGCCCCCGGCCGCCGGCAACCAGACCAGATCGGAACCCACCGGCGCGCCAAAATCGTTTTCCCGGTAGAGCCGGTCGTAACTTGCCGCGCGCAGGGCGACGATGCGCTCGCCGTCCGGCGACCAGGCCGGGTCGGAGAAAAACGCCGATTGCTGCGACACCTGCCGAGGCTCGCCCCTGCCGTTGGCGCGCATCCGCCAGACATGACCACCCCGCGCACCCCAGCTGACAAAGGCCAGGTGGCGTCCGTCGGGCGACCAGGCCGGGTGGAAAGCCTGCAACCCCTCCGGCGACACGGCCCTCGACTCGCCACTGTCGAAATCGTGGACATGGATGCGGGTGAACACCGAAAAGGCGATTTTGCCGCCGTCGGGCGAGACGGAGGGCGCTTCGAGCAGCCGCGCCTTGACCGGCCCCAGGCCAATTCGGTACGGAAATTGAAGACTGGCGCCGAGTTCCAGTTCAACCGGCGCTTCGAACGGGATTTCCGCCACTTCCCCGGTGGCCAGATCGACGCTGCGAATGCCGCCATCCGCGGTAAAGATCAAAGAGCCGCCGTCCGGCGTGAAGGCGTAACCCGGCAGCAGGTCTCGAGTGAATCGCGATTCCTGTTCGTCCCGCTGCACCGGGTAGACGAGCCACCTGTCCCGGCCGGATTCCAGATCGCGCACCCTGAGCCCCGTCTGTTGTTCGTAACGGGTGCCGTACACCAGCGTGCCGCCATCCGGCGACAGCAGGGGCCGCATGGCGCTGCCCTGGGCGGCGGTGACGACGTCGTCGACATTGTCGCGCAGGTCGCGGCGCACGATCTGCCATTGCGGCAGCACCAGGTTGTAGCCGAAGCCGCCGTACTTGCCGGAATAGTAAAGGTAGCGCCCATCGGGGGAATAAACCGGGCCGAGAGCGTTGTGGCGCTGGTTATTCGGCGTCGTCGAACCGGCCGGGGCCGCCTTGGTTATCTGCACCCCGGTCCCGCCATCGATGTGGTAGGCCCAGAGTTCGAAGGTGCGCAGCCCCCAGGAGGTCTTCGAGACGACCACGTGCTCCCCGTCCGGGGACCAGCTCGGCGAAGCGTAGTCCGCACGGTCGCCGCCGCTGCCGATCTTCTTCGCATCGCCACCGTCGCGGTCTACCGTCCAGACCGCATTCGGCCCGTCGCGGTCGGAGACAAAAGCGATGCGCTCTCCATCCGGCGAGAAACGGGGTTGCGTATCGTAGGCCATGCCCCGGGTGATGGCGCGCGCCTTGCCACCTTCGATGGGCAGCAGGTACAGGTCGCCAAGAATCTCGAGGACGAGCGTATCGCCGGCCGGCGACACGTCCAGGGAGAGCCAGGTGGCTTCGTCGACGGTGAATGCGACCTCGCGTTCCGGCTTCAGGGGCAGGTCGGACTCCTCGTCGGCCAGCGCGGATGTGGGTGTCAGCAAGACTGCCGCCATGGCAAGGGCAATCGCATGGCCGGGCAACTTCATGGAATGACTCGATTTGAAATTACTGGGCATGCTCCCTCCGCTTCCCAAGCGTTCAATGTAGCACGGCAAGTGTGCGTGCTGGCTTACGCTAACCATCCGCGCCGGATTCGACAACATCCCGCTGCCCCGCCGACAGTTGCATTCGGCCGTATAGTCACCAGACAAGCACGTGCGTATCGAGCAGCGCGACGGTCAATGGTTGTTTTCCCAATCGCAGTCGCGCAGCACAGGCCCCAGAATGTCGCCGACCACGGAGACGGTACCCTGAAAATCCATCTGCGGATAGCGGGCGAGCGCTTCGGCGGCCGGGCCGAGTTCCGCCACAGGTTGGCCGCGCCTCAAAACCACCACACGCTCACCGGTTGCGCGCACGCGGTCGAGAATCGAGAGACAATGGGCCTTGAGTTCCGGTGCGTTGATCGTTTGCATACGTGACTAGTATTCAGTACGGGTCGTGGAGGGTCAACGATCGCACACGAGCCCGCCCTGCGCTTGTCCTCTCCCCTGAAATACCGTCTCTTTACGGCCAGCGTCGGTGCGTCGAATGCCAACTTGGCGGACTGTCAAGAGAACTGGAGCCACCTCACTGCTGTGAGTCCGGGATAACCAGCAGGACACGGTTGTCAGTAACACTGGATAGACGAGTTGCTGCAGTACCGTATGATGGTCATTCGTGAGATTTGTTGTTCGGTAGAGAATTTGTCCCGTCTGCTGCAGTTCACGGCAACAAAGGCACCATGTTCTGCATCGAGAATTTGAAATGTTCGATTCTCCAATAAGGTCTTTCATCGGGCTGGGGCTTTGTCTGGCGACAATGGCGTGCTTTGCTGGCCAAGCGAAACCTACCGAAACTGAGAGCGTGGTTTCCATGCTCTTCGACGTAATGGAGCAGATTGAGGCACAGGGCAAGGAAATACGAAATCGGAACAAAGAGGTCTCATGGAACGATTGGAAATCTCACATATTTGCGCAGATTGAATCGGGAGAACCACCAAGCAAACTTCAAAACATACTCGAGCTGATCGAAGACGGGTTCATCAATTCCCACAGCTTCTTTCGTGGCACAGGTCCAAAACCCAGGTCGAGACAGCGCGATAGGTATCTAAACGTCGAGTTGTCCACACCTTCGTTGGACTTCCACTTTTCTTCACCCCAAATTCCTCGACAGAAGGTGTCGCAGGTTAATGGGGTTCCAATCCTGGAACTGGTCGACGATTACGTCAACTATCGATGCAACCTTGCAGTCAAAGTCAGTTGCACCTTTCAGTTGGCCAAGCGGTTGGAATTCGGCATCTTCCCGAGACCGATCGGCGACGAACCGATACATTCGTTCAACGGAAAACCGTGGATCGACAGGCACCCGATCGGCCCGTACAACATCGAAGACAACTGCACTTTGTTCGACCGTAACACCGATTGGACGACACTCTTCGATGACAACGCAGTCTGTCTCTTCCATAGGGAAGACGTCTTGCTCCTCCGAATAAGGCAATTCCAAAGAAAGATGAGTTCATCGGTCGACGATATCTACTGCCTCGACAATCACGCCGAAGGCACAATGTGCTCGAGCGTCAACCAGTTTCAAACCGCGATCGAAGAGTTTGAGGTGGCCGACAAAACCCATCTAGTCATTGACTTGCAAGGCAACCGAGGGGGAGGAGAGAATACGGCTTGGATTGCAGCGCTCGTGCACAAGGGGTTCACTGACAATCCTGTTCGTTACCGGTGTAACCGCGCGATGCTCAGCGACCCGGAAGTGCGCAGCGCCATATTTTATGGCTCAGATCGTGCTGAATCCTGGTTCAATCAAGTACTGACCGACGATCAACGAAGTTGTTCCGGCGTAACTTTTCTCCCCATTAGAGCGGATTTCTGTCGCGCCGATGCAAAGTGTCAATTGCAGACGATGAGCCCCAGTAACGGCACTCCCCAGTTCGCAAGCATCACCCTCGTGGTCGATGAAGACTGTGCGAGTTCCTGCGACGACTTCGTTGTGCGCCTCAAGCGCTTTGGCGACGCAACGGTAGTCGGTGTGCCGCCTACGTCGGACTCCACGTATGCCAGGGTTCGCGGCGCAATCGGGTATTCCTCAAATGGAAAGCTCGAATACCAGCTTTACCCGCAGGCACATTCCACGGATTGGACCTTTAGATCAATAGTCGATTTCCAACTTCCGGTATCTCGCACAACAGATTCTTCGGGTGAACTGGTTGATGGCAAATCTCCATTGGATCTGCTGCTGCCGGTGCCTGTGGAACAATACCATCGACGCCGGGAATACCGCGTCGAGCAAGCTACAAATCGATCCCCTTGACCAGTCCTGGCTACGGCGCGAGGCGAGCCAGATCGTGGGAAGGGAAGGCACGCCACAGGAAGTTCGGGCTGTCGGCCGGCCACATCCAAATGTCGTAGAAGTTCAGATTGGCCAAAGCAAGCCTTATCACCTCGTTCCGGCCGCGCAAGACCTCACGCATCCTTGCCGACGGTCACGCTGACTCGCTTTCCCAGTACTCGCAGTGCGCGATCGATGGTAGCGGCATTGAGGGAGTGATCGGGATTCAACATACGCCGCACCTCACTCTCCGCAACGCCAAGTTCACGGGCAAGACCGCGTTGCGACAGGCCGGCTTCGCGAACCGCTTCGTAGAGGGCCGCCTTGAGCGCTATTGGTACCGGTGACAAAACGAGTCGCTGCCCACTGGTGGGACGCGATGGCTCCGGCAGTTTCTTGCCTTCTCGCATAGTGGCGGCGAGCAACTCACGCAACAAATCTGCTGCCTCGGCCAGAGCTTCGTCCCAAGTTGCGCCATCGGTGGCGCCCCACCCGAAATCCGGAAACGTCACGACGTAGCGGCCATCCTCATCCATTTCGATCACGGCGGGAAAACCGTAGCTGTCTCTCGCGATGAACTGCCGACTGTTCACCGCGCCACTGTGTCTGTCGATACGTACGTCCGTCAAGGATAGTTGCTCACATTTTTGAGCACAACGGGAACGCTTGTCGACGCCAACCCTGGTCAACTACAATCAGCGATGGAGGACCAACGCAATGAACATGCTGTACCCTTGCCATCCGGGTGAAACGCTGCGGGACGATCTTGTCGCCGCCGGTCTCACCGTGACCGAGGCAGCCGCGCGCCTGGGCTGCACCAGACAGTCCCTTCCCGGCACAAGTGAATAGACGGGCATCTAGTTGAAGGTCAAGATATGAAGCTGTCGAGGCTTTTCCCTGTGGTTTACTCAAATCAATTGGCTCAGTCGAAAGAGTTCTATACCGAACTGCTTGGCTTCGAAATCGAGTTTGATAGCGACTGGTTCATAAACCTGGTGGGAGGTGTCGACAAACAGTTCGAATTAGGGATTCAGCAATTTGACCACGAACTCATACCGGAGGCATTCCGTGCGCGCGCTCAAGGCTTGAGCATTGCCTTGGAAGTGGAGAATGTCGATGAAATTTATGAGAGATTCCGCAGTCGTAGTGACCTCGTAACGGCAATTGCAGATGAGGAGTATGGCCAGCGGCATTTCATGTGTGTGGATCCGAACGGCGTGTTGTTAGACATTTGCACACCTATAGAGCCATCGGAAGAATTCAAAGCTGCGTATATGGAATAGCGAGGTGTGACCTCAGACCAACAACTTGGCCGTCGCGGGCTCGAAAGCCTGACGCTACTATCCCGAAACATCGGCAGTGTTGCGCGAGTGCACAGCGTGCCCGGTACTGGAGAAAAACTCGGCCCCGCCGGCAGACCAGCCAAAGAAGTCCGCGCCGATGTCGGTGACCCGGGAAAGCGGCGAGGATGGACTGCCGATGTCGATAGTAAGGTCGTTTGCGTACGGATTCAGCAAGCGCAGCAGGTAAAGCTGATTGGCGTGATGCACCAGCGCGTGGGCGCCGTTGGGAGATACCCGCACGTCCACCGCCGGTACGGGTTCGTCGGAGAAGTAGATGCCCGGCCCGGTCGTCTCCATCAGCAACCGCCGGTCGGTGCCGTCGAAGCGCAGGAAATCAGCCCCGGCGACCCGAATAGGCCGCCCGAAGCATAAACGTAAACGCGATCGGCCTCCGGCCCGAAATGCGGTGCGCCGTAGCCCCGCGATGGCATGATCAACGAATCCGGGCCCCCGGCCGCCGGCAACCAGACCAGGTCGGAACCCACCGGCGCACCAAAGTCGTTTTCCCGGTAGAGCCGGTCGTAACTTGCCGCACGCAGGGCGACGATGCGTTCGCCGTCCGGCGACCAGCTCGGCGAAGCGTAGTCCGCGCGGTCGCCGCCGCTGCCGATCTTCTTCGCATCGCCGCCGTCGCGGTCTACCGTCCAGACTGCGTTCGGCCCGTCGCGGTCGGAAACGAAGGCGATTCGCTCTCCATCCGGCGAGAAACGGGGCTGGGTATCGTAAGCCAAGCCCCGCGTGATGGCGCGCGCCTTGCCGCGTTCGATGGGCAGCAGGTACAGGTCGCCAAGAATCTCCAGCACGAGCGTATCGCCCGCCGGCGACACGTCCAGGGAGAGCCAGGTAGCTTCATCGACGGTGAACGCGACTTCGCGCTCCGGTTTCAGGGGCAGGTCGGCCTCCTCGTCGGCCAGCGCGGATGTGGGCGCCAGCAAGACTGCCGCCATGGCAAGGGCAATCGCTTGGCCGGGCCAACTCATGGAATTACTTGATTTAAAATCACTGGGCATGCTCCCTCCGCTTCCCAAACGCTCAATGTAGAACGGCAAGTGTGCGTGCTGGCTTACGCTACCCACCCGCGCCGGTTTCGACAACATTCCGCTGCCCTGCCGACCGTTGCGTTCGGTCGTTCAGCCACCAGACAAGCACGTGCGTATCGAGCAGCACGACGGTCAATGGTTGCTTCCCCCAATCGCATTCGGGGAGCACAGGCCCCACAATGTCGCCGACCGCGGAGACGGTACCCTGCAAATCCATCTGCGGATAGCGGGCAAGCGCCTGGACGGCCGGGCCGAGTTCCGCCACAGGTTGGCCGCGCTTCAAAGTCACGACACGCTCACCGGTTGCGCGCACGCGGTCGAGAATCGAGAGACAATGGGCTTTGAGTTACGATGCGTTGATCGTTTGCACGTGTAGCGAGTATTCAGTACCGGTCATAGGGGGTCAATCATCGTATCAAAGAACATGCTGAACCCCTGCCATCCGGGAGAAACGCTGCGAGACGATCTTGCCGCCGCCGGTCTCTCAGTGACCGAGGCGGCCGCCCGCTTGGGGTGTACCAGACAGTCCCTTTCCCGATTACTCAACGGTAAGGCCGGCATTTCGCCAGCGATGGCGCTCGCATTGGAACGCCTCGGCTGGAGCAACGCAAGCTACTGGATGCGGCAGCAGGCAGCATACGAATTGGCTCAGGAAAGGTGAAAACGGGCCGTAGTCAGGATTCCCCCTTCATTTTCCAAGCCGGTACTGTTTAACGCGCGATTCGAAACTCGTGCTACCGCGTTGCCAGAACGTTCCCAATGACACGCCGAAGCTCAGCTCCAGTGCGCCGAAAGCCCAATAAACGCGCGAGTTCGCGCATCAATTCGTCTTGTTCGATGCGACCGCATTCGGATTCAATCCAGTCAGCCGCGGCAACAATTTCCACAGGCGGCAAGAACGCCGGATTACCAACACCGTCATCCACCCCGGTGCGATCGCGCACCGGAATATCACCACGCTGTACTCGCGTCAGCCAGAACGATTGCTTTTCCAGAAATTCACCGGGCTCTTGGCGCCTCGCATGTTGCAGTGCGGCCCGGGTGGCCTTCAATATTCGCTGACCGGTTCTGGCTTTCCCGAATGCTCTCGCGATTCGGCGAGCAACGAGTTCCACATGTACTGGCCCTTCGGCCTCGACAACTTTGCGGGCGATTTCCGCCAACAATCGCACAGGCACTTCGCTCGGACCAATTTCGGATCCCCCTCTCTTCGCGTACGCACGGGCAAGCGCTCGCGTCTCCGACATATCTACCGACCGGTACGGTGAGGCTCTCATTCCGACCTTCACCTGGCCTTCGTCGTTGTCCGAGGCAATCGGCGCTTCGGGTTTCTCGGGCATTCGCCCCGTTTCGTTCGCGCCGGGTACAACCATACGGTTAGCCTGCTCCCGCGCGTGCCAAAGTGCCGTCTCTAGGCGGTCTATTTCGTCCGCGCGGCGAAAAAACCAGTCCGTGCTCCAAATCCGATGAAATTTCCAGAGCATACCCTCCAGCACCTCTTGGCGGTGTCTGTCGCGCTCGCGGGCAGACAGAGCGCTGTGGTAAGTTGCTCCGTCGCACTCGACTGCGAGTATGTAACGCCCCGGTGACCCGGGATGCCGGACCCCAATGTCGATGCGGAATCCACCGCTTCCGACTTGGTGGTCCGCCAGGTACCCGAACGAACGGACCACGTTGGCAACATCCTCTTCAAACGGGCTGTCGGGACCCACCCCTCCCACTTCGTGTTCCACGGATTGTCCCGTCAACGCGTACTCCAAGAACCGCCGAAGGATCTTCGGGCCGACCTGTGTTGTTCGAGACAGGTCAATGTCTCCCGGATCGAATGAGGCAAATACGCGGCATCGAGCCCGTGCACGCGTAAACAGCACATTGAGCCTTCTCTCACCCCCCTCGGCGTTGATCGGACCGAAACGCACGCTTCTCAAAGCGCCTCCGGCAACTTTAGGTCCATAGCCGACACTAATGAAGATGACGTCGCGTTCGTCGCCTTGAACATTTTCTATATTCTTGACAAAGGCATCTTCGGCGTGGCCCTCCTTAAGGAAGCTGTTCAAAACTTCGTTTCGACGGCGCTCATACTCCAAAAGTTCCGTCACCATGTCGGCCTGCGCCTTGGAGAAGGTCACTACGCCCAATGACAGTTCTGATGCACCTTCGGCATGGGCAATCACGGCGCGCACCACGTGTTCTGCTTCGATTCGATTGGTGCCGGGGCGCCCCAGTCCAGAAGAGCCCCGACTAGCGTAAACGCCGGGCACGCGTTCGAACGAGAGTCCGTAAGAACCATCCTGCGGTAGGGGAGAAGGTGGGAGGATCAACCGTCTGTCGTAGAACTTCTCGTTTGAAATTCGAATTAACGATGGATCCCGTGACCGATAGTGCCACTCGAGCATTCTAGTGCTCACGCCACGTGCTTCGCAGAGCGTCAGGATGCTTTCCATCTCTGTCGCGGCCACGATATCCGAGTCGTCCTCTTCATCCAGTTCGCCGACTACTCCGAGGCGATCAAAGAAAGATGTCGGCGGCAATTGTTTCTGGTCTCCAACGATGACGAACTGCGCGCACCTCGCGATCGCCCCGATGGCGTCCTCGGGTTTGACTTGGCTGGCCTCATCGACCACGAGGAGATCAAATCGCAGCGCTTTGGGAGGTAGGAACTGGGCGATTGAAATCGGGCTCATCAAAAACACGGGCTTGATACGTTGGATCATTTGGCCGGCGCGACTCATGAGCCTGCGAATCGGCATGTGGCGGCGCTTGCGCGCGATCTCCCCCAAGATAACCCCCATCTCCCCAGCCGCACCGGTGGGCAATTCGGCGAGGTGACGAGATCGGATCAACGCCCGAACATCTTCGGTGTGCTTCGAATCCAAGGCAGTGAACACACGCACTAGCTCATGCCGGTCTACATGTCGAAGGCTCGCCAATCCCGGTGACAAGTTCATTGCCAAGTCCAACCGCGCCTCTGCACACGCGTAACCAAATTCTGTCATTGCTTCGCTCGGGGGAATCGTTCCCTCGTCCAGCATGCCGATGAGTTCGTCCAAGCCAAATTCCAACAACGCCCCCACCAGCGTTTCCATCCTGCACCATTCGAAGTAGCGATTCAGATTTTCTGCCATCGCCGCGAAGCGGTCACGAAGCACCTGTAGGGAAGCGTTCTCCAAGGCAGGGCCGATTCCTGATGCCGACAGGTCCAACTTCAGCATTTCGACAATCACGCAAGCGCGTTCTATTGCCGCTTCGGCTAATGCGCGTAACGTTTCGGCGGCTCTCCCCGGATCGGCGATCATCTCCGTGGCTCGTACGAGATCGCGCGATGACAATGAGAGCTCCGTATTCTCTACGTGCGAAAGCCACATCACTGCGCGCAGCAAACGATCGAAGTCCGTCTGCTCACCTCGCCATGATGTGCCCAAGTGCGCCTTCAGAAATTCCTCTTCGTCCTTCAACTTGCGGCGCCGCCGCTGCACATTGGCAAGCCGCTTTGCCAGTTCAACGCGCGCGATCGGATCCCGGGGAAGGGCATTGCAAGTCAGTTGCGCTAGTTTATTGCTTGCGCGCCGATAATCCGATCCCAGCCGTGTGAATATGGATTTGAATCCCCTCGCCGCGCCTCTTTCCAATTCGAATTGAAGTTCCAGTGCTGGTACATCCCAGGCGTACTCTCGGAACTGCGTTGCGGCGTCCCGCCTCTCCACTGCCCATTCGGCTCCGATTTCCAAGGCGCTTGCCAGCGGTTTGCTGATTCCTTGCCCGAGTATTGCTAAAGCCAGTGACATCCCCTCGGCAGGCTGATTTGCAAGCAAGTCGAGAAATGCCGCAATACGGTGTATTTCGGCCACCGATTCTGGTTGAGATGTCCATCCTTCAATATCCCCGTGATCAGGCCCGCTTTCTTGTTGCGATTCCCGCACGAAAGTCGAGGTCTCGGACAGCGCGGCTTCAAGCGCCTCTATCGCCTGCTGTAGCCCATCCTTGAGGCGTTCAAGCTGAATCGGAGTGAGGTTGAGTTCTTGACAACCAGCGAATGGGTGTCGTTGCCGGGGGCTACAACTCTTTAGAAGGTTTCCGAGTTCCCCAATGTTACTCTCGATCTCTTCACATTGGTCCAGTGTCAGTTCCGTCAGGCCGCTTCTCGACAATGTCGGCGGATTGCGGCCGCTGCTAATGAACCCGACGACGGCGGCAATAGCCTCGAATGTCGTAAAGCCACGGTTTGCTACTTCCCTATGCAGCATGTCCGATATGCTGTTGAGTTCGTCCCGTTTCACGCGTAGTTCGGCCGCTGTGATTGACTGCGATTCCCCGTCCACGCGAGCGTTGAGCGTCCGTCCCAACTCCCGCAAAACCTCGCGCTTGTTGGCATGGCGAGAATGGAGTTCGAGGCACAGATCGCCAAGCTCACACTTTTTCATGCGAGCATGAACGACATCCAATGCCGCCATTTTCTCTGCCATGAATAGAACTGTCTTGCCGTCGTGAACTGCAGCCGCGATGATGTTGGTAATCGTCTGCGACTTACCGGTACCCGGTGGTCCCTGAACGACCAAGTTATGTCCGCTCCGGACTTCCTCAATCACCTTTGTCTGAGGTGCATCCGCGTCGATCACCTGGACGATGTCTTCCGGTGCCAGACGCCCATCCAACGGTTCGTTCGGCCCGAAAAGGGACGGTTCCGTCTCGAATCCAAAAGCCATCAACTTACCAATGGCCACATCGTCCCCGAGCCGACCATTCGGCCACTCGTGTTGCTGGAGGTCGCGCTGCATTAACTGTTTAGCGAACGAGAAGAACCCGAGCTGCATCCCGTGGTCGTCTATATTCCAACGCGGCTTCCCCAACACAGCATCGCGAGTCTGCGCAAAATAAGTGGACGGCGTCCACTCCTCGTCAACATCCAATTCCGGCAATGAAAGCCCAAAATCGTCTCGGAGGCGCGCCTGCAAAGGGAGATTGGTCAGGATGTCGTCCTCCCGTGCACGCAAATCGTAGGTGGAAGTCCTTTCGTTCCGAACCAGTTCGACCGGCAGCAGTATAAGCGGAGCCTCCCTTGTCACCTCCGAGTGCTCGTCCTCGAACCACCGCAGGAAACCGATCGCGAGGAAAAGCACATTGATCCCTTGCTCCTCTTCTGCGATTCGTGCGTCTCTTGCCAACTGCAATACTCTTTTCTGTAGGGCGTCGGTTCCTAACGTTGTATCCAGAAAACGATCAACGAAACGAGAGTCGTCGACCTCGCCGACGCCTGAAAAGAGACTCAGGTCCGCTTCATCTAATCGAACGCTGCCGTCATCGACATATTCCACCACATCGGTCTTCGACGCCTGGAACTTCATTCTGCGTCCCTCGCCACGTAGAATTCGGAAAACCTCGTCAGCACGTTCGTTGACAATCGTAACGAACCTCCCGCGCCCCTGGCGGTTCACGTGGATCAGCCGATTGCGCATCCCGCTATCAACCAGCTTTTTGCGCGCATCTTCCAAAAAGGCTGCTACCCGGGGATCAATGCCCGAATCAGCATTTGCTTCCGTTGTTGCCATGGTTGGAATCGAGCCTACGATCCTCCCTCGTCGTCAAATTATACAAGTGTGCGAGAAGCAGACATCTTCCGCAACGTTCAGGACCAGAAAAAGGGACTCGGGTGATGCTAGTGCGCGGCTGAGAAGCGAGCGGGCTGCCAGTTTCACCGTAAGCCCGGTACTAAGCTTGCAGTTTGGGCCAATTTAGCAACTTGTCGATCTCTCATGGGCATGCAGCCTCGGAGATCGACCAGTTTCTGCCCTGGGCCTTTACGCCAACTTCAAGCTAATTTGCAGGTCGGATTGTCGCAATGCTTACCAATAACGTCCCGCATGAACCCTCACCGCTTGTCAGTCGAACGGCTTGGAGGGGGCATCAAACGTCATAATGCGTTCCCTGCATTCGATGCCACCATTGTTGTTTCGCAAGCTGACTTTCACAAAGATGATTCGAGCCAGTTTCTCCGCCAGATTCTCGTCGCGATTCGAACTCGTAATGCCGTCGTGAGAGAACCACTGATTGATCAAGTCATGCAATAAAGCGCGCCCCAGCTCTCCCTTCTTCCTTTCGAGAAGGCCAGGATCGACACCTGCTGCTGCAGCTGCCGCTAAATCTGAACCTGCTGGGATTACTGCTGGTTTTAATGCACTTCCTGCGATTTCTGCCATGAATGATCGTCGCGTCTGGTTGCAGAGTTCGTGCGTGAGCGGACTCGGGAATTCATCGACGTCCAGATTGATGTCGATCTCGTTGTTGTCCCAGTGGTATCTGGTGTAGATCCAGGCTACTCCAAGGTCATCAACAACCACGCGGCCGGCATCCTTAGCGACTCTTTGGGCCCGCTCCATTCCGCGATCCCACAACGTCACCGGCTCGTTCATAAGCCATTGCGCAACGGCATCTGGTTCAGCCCGCGCGGACATTGCCAAACCGATCAGAATACTTGTCCAAAGAAAAAACTGTTTCATTCCCATCGTCCGTGTTGAATGACTTCGGAGTTATATTGGCGGATGGCGAGACGGCGCACAATGCATTTTCCCGGCTGCGTAACATTGAAATCGGCACATGATCAGTCAAGCGGCTTTCCATGAATGTGGAGATAATCGACCAGTCTTTGAAATCGCGCGTCTTGTTCGATAGCGGGATCGCTTTGGCGAATCGCTTCGAGGCAATTTCCCAGTTGTTGCGGTGGCCACTGCGCCGCGCCTCCAATTGTTGCATCGAGCAACGTCAATGTTTCTTCGGGAAATCGCCCAGGGAGCTTCGCTTCGTAAACTCGCCTCACGACGAACTCGGGGTGGGGCAATTGTTGCAGCCATAGGCGGACCTCCATCAGCGCAGCTGGAAACTCGTCGTTTGCCGCAACACACAAGAGAGCAAAACTTTCCGCAATCGACGCGGACGCAATTTCCTGTGTCTTCGGCCAGACACGCCGCAGGTACGGACTTACTCTATTCCGCCAGAAGTCGCTCCGCTGCTCTCCCGCCCCTTCGAGCGCGCGCACGAGCGTCATGGCCGCGTTTTCGAGCCCTTCGTTCGACAGTGACCGAGTGGCAGTCGCGAGTTGGGCTCTTGTAAAGGGGAACTCGGCTTCCATTGCCGCGAATGTCAGCAGCGACGAGTACTGGGCCGCATGTCGGCCAAGCCTTGCGTAGTGGTTCGCGGTCTCGAGAAACTCTGACTTGAGCGCTTCCATCAAGGGAGGATAGAGCCGTGGCGACCATAGGAACCCCTCCCACGCGGCTCCCGCTTCCGTATCGGAACGCTCCCAGTCGAACAGCGGCAATACATACTGTGTCGTCCAGTCACGGTCCACCCGAAACAACGCGATCACGTTGGCAGCAAGCAAAACCCTTCCATGGCGAAAACTGTAGTTGGACGCCTCGCAAATCCTCGCGAATCTAGGCTTCAGATTATCAGTCAACCCTTGACCATCGCTCAATGGCTCCCGATACAACCAGTTGAGCAACGCCTGCGTCGCCTGCCCCACTGGATGATTGATCGCACGCCCAACTGAATCGTCGATTTCTGCCCCTTTTTCGTAATTCAGATTGAAGAGGCAGTCACATAGCGTCAGGAGTATTGTCTCGTGCTCACTGAGCGTTTTCGAGAACTTCTCAAGCCAATGGCTGAGCGCATGACTTAGCGCTGGTAGATATTCCTCTGGCAATGACGAAAGAACCGGAGCCATCTTGACCCAAGACTGCTCGACCGGCTTCTCCCTTGACCAAGCGTACAAAGCTTGACTCCACGGTTGAAGCGGCCAAATGTCGCGTTCCGCCAACGAAATCAGCGCGGCGGATGTCGCATCGAATTCCTCGCGGCACCGCTGAGCCCAGTCATCATCCTGCCTAGGGTCGCTGTCTGCGTTCGCCTCTAGCCATTTGATGAGCTCTTGCGGTTCACGCGGTGTTGCGACGAGTGCGCGGCCTTCACTGAATCCGTCCACCCAGAACGAGAATTCCTCGGTTTCATTTTCGGTGAGTTGCCAGTCCGGAAAGCGCTCCGAAACCTCTGCTAGCCGTTCAGTTCCGGTGAGCCCCAGCCTCGCCCCACTCTCGGAGAGCCTTTCGAGGCGCAGCCAGATGCCACGATCCTGAATCTGAGCCCATTCTTCCGGTTCAATGCTGTCTCGATACATTTCGCGAGGCGGACCCGCCAGAATCGCCTTCTCCAGAGAATGCAACTCTGTTTGATTCAGTCGCTCTGCAAGGCTGGCGAGCAACCGCATAGTCTCACGCAGTGTTTCAGCGCTCCACAACCACCAGCAATGATCCGAAAGCAACCAGTCGAGTGCTTGGCGATGAGGTATGACATTTCTTTGAGCCGCCGCAAAGAACGCCAGGCGGCGGAACACAGGATAAGGGACGCACCACCAGGCTTCGGCGGCCATTCGTGCCGATTCCGGTGCCCGATCAAGAGTGGCAAGCCACGAATCTCGCACCAATTCGACCAAGACCGTCCAATCCGCCCGATTGTCTCCGTTCTGTGGGTGTTCACTAATCGACGGCTGGAGGAAGTAAGACTGGTCGCTTCTTTCGTCTGCCAACTCGACCTCGCGCATCAGATCGAGTGCGTCACGTAGCAGCAGAGTAAACTCGTCGAGCAACTCTGGCAGCGCTTCGATCCAAAGTTCGTCATCGGCAAGGTTGTCAAGAAACCCGCGCACATTTTTGGCCGCGAATACGATATCTGCATCAACCAGTTTGTGCATGGGCGGTGTTTCACCGGTTTCCTCTTCTGCAGTCTTGACTCGCCAAGTGAATGGCTCCTTCAACTCTAGCCGAGGCTCTAGTATCTCGCGCAGGTCCAAGCGCATGGCAACCGTGAGCCCGTGTCGCCTGAACTGCTCGCACCAGCTATGTAGACGAGAGCCGCTCGCCCATGTGGTTGTCCCCACGCGTCTTTTCAAAAGCAATTGCCAGAGCGTCCGCATCTTGAGCCCTGGGATGGCTTTCGGTGCACTTTCGCGGATCCGATCAAGTTCCGCTTGGTCCTCTTCTTGCTGCAGGCCGTCAATCTTCTCAAGTTTCCATTCGATCAACCTCGCCATTTCGTCGTGCAAACGGCCGCCCCGCGTTGCGAACCAGAGCAATAGGTCGGGGTCGTCGAGGTAGCGTAGCAGCCAGTGAGCAATATGCCACATGACATCGTCCCACTGTGGGGCATTGGTACCAGCGCCCACGAGTCCCATCCACGGAGCTAACTTGGATGGTGAAGGTCGGTGAATGAAGCGAAACGAAAGGTCCTCGTCGACAGCGTCATTGGAAAGTATGCCAAAGCGCGGCAGATCAGGATGACCGAAGCTTTCATCGCTCAAGGGCTCCAACCATTCGAGCGAAGGAACGGGATCAAGCTTCGCGAAGCGTTTCGCGGGGAGTCCGCTCGGATCGCTCAACGCCCAAATCATGCGGCCAACGAAGTCATCCTGTTTCGTACTCGCAAGGGGATTCGCCATGGCACTATCGACGACAATGCGCTCTTTTCCTCGAGCACCGTCACGGTACGTATTCGACCAAGCCCAAAGGGTCCGGTGCAGATACGCATGGCGCCAGTGTTCACGGTAGAGGATGGGGGTTACATTCTTGGCTCTCCACTCGCGCTTGGCAGCTTCTTCTTTACCCCTGGAGTAGTTTCCGAATGCGAACATCTCTGGGGGTGATTCTCCCAATAGTCGGTCAGCGGCCAAGGCGTCCATCATGTATCTCAGCACAAGGTCGTTGATGCTGTAGCCGACAAAGCAAACCACGTAGTTTCGAAGCAACTCACTCACGAATCGCGCAGCCCAACCTTCGGTGAGATACGCAAGGCCAAAATCTCCGCTGGAGATTATGAGTCTTTCGAGGTCGGTCTCCGAAGGGTTTTCGGTCAGCAAGCCATGCAGATAGACTAACCCGTCCCAACGCTGTTTCGGGACCGGCAGCAGCGGAGCGCGAAAGCGCTGGACCCGCGGTGAAGCTTTCGCGATCACCGTTTCGAACAGTCGATCGAAATTGGTGGTGATCAGCCGGGTACGGTTACCGTCATTCTGGTCCTTCGCCAACGTTAGCAGTGCTTCATGGGTCGCTGTGGCATTCCGGGCATTGAGATCTGGTTCGAGGATGGACGCCAGTTTTTCCCGAACGTTCTGGCGCCCACCTAATACCCTCGCTTCCAGCAACCCCACGGCCGTGTCGTATTGCCCCGCCTTGATGGCCGATACCTCTACGGGATCGGGATCAATGCCCATAGCGGCGTAAAGCTCATTCACCAAACCCGAAAACGTTGGGAGCCCGGCCGGGTATGAAATGCCCGCGCCGCTGAAGAAGACAACCTGCCCCTCTTCGTGGGCTTGCAATAGCCGCTCCGGGACGTCCGGGCCTCCCTTCACGAACTGCATGCTGGTACAACCCAGGACATCCGGTGGCACATGGCTATCAAATTCACGGTTTCTGCCCAAGGCATCGCACGACAAGAAGCAACGTTCTGTATCAAAAAAGCTGGAACCAACTTACAGCCGTTTGGCGCGGGAAACGCGATTGCAGGCTGCATAGTCGTCCGGCTCCAAAGACAGGGTCCTTCAACTAACGGCACGACATCCTTTTGCCAGAATCACTTAAGCACTATGTCGGTAAATCTATCTGAATGACGGGCGGACTCTGCTGACGTCGAGCGTCAGAATGACGGTGGAGATCGAAGTCGACTGAACGAACTCAACTCACACCCGTGCGCACTCAAGTGCGCGCGCTTCGCTGGGGAGTACTATCCCTCAACTCAGGCGAACTCAGGCCGATACTTCAACATCACCCGCGACCCGTCGGCCAGACCCTTTCTGAAGCGCGGGCCCCAGGTGGGCCATTCGTCGGCGTACTTGACGCCCATGGTCGTCAGCACGCGTTCGCGGTGGGCGGCGTCCGTCTCGATGCTGACCGCGGTTTCCACCACCGGAAACTCCTTGTAGCGGCCGTTGGCGCGGCGCCAGTTGCCGGCGTCGCCGACCCACACCCTTGCCCGGTCGAGGCCTCGGCGAACTGCTTCCGTCCGCCAGGCGTCGGTTCTCGTGACCACGTACATGGCGCCCTCGTGCAGCGCAAACCAGATCTCCGCCTGGCAGCGGCTTTCGGCGCCCGAGGACTGCAGCGGCGTCAGGTAGATCAGGCGCGATTCCGCCATGGCGGTTGCGAGGGCCTCGTTGGCCTGGGCGAAACGCGGCAGTATCGCGACGGTGGCGGCGGTAGCTGCGCTGCCGAGCAAATTTCGGCGTGTGATCATTTTGTTCCTCCTTCAGTTTCGACTCGGGTTCCGACTCATGTTCTGGCTCTGGCTCTGGCTCTGGCTCTGGCTCTGGCTCAGACTCCGGTTCCGGCTCGGGCTCAGGTCCCGGCTCAGGTTCCGATTCCAATTCCGGTTCCAATTCCGGTTCCGACTCCGGCTCGCGTTCCGACCCAGATCCCGACTCAGGTTACCGCAAGTGCGTCTATCCGTTCACCCGGCGGCCGCGCCCAGGCCTTCGGCCCGTCGATGTGCACGGAATTGCCGCGGCAATCGACAGCGACGGTGACCGGCATGTCCTTGACCTGGAATTCGCGGATGGCCTCCATGCCCAGTTCCGGGAATGCCAGCACCTTCGAGCCGGTAATGGCCCTGGCGATGAGATAGGCAGCGCCGCCGACGGCAATGAGCGAGGCTGCCTCGTGGTCGCGGATCGCTTCGATGGCCTCGGGGCCGCGTTCGGCCTTGCCGATCATGCCCAGGAGCCCCGTGCGCTCGAGCATTGTTCGGGTGAACTTGTCCATGCGGGTCGCGGTGGTTGGCCCGGCCGGTCCGACGACCTCGTCCCGCACCGGGTCGACGGGGCCTACGTAGTAGATGAAGCGTCCGGAGAAATCCACCGGCAGTTCCTCGCCCCGCTCCAGCAGGTCGACGATCTTCTTGTGCGCCGCATCGCGCCCGGTGAGCATGCTGCCGGAAAGCAGCAGCGTATCGCCGGCCCGCCATTCGCGCATCTGTTCACGGGTCAGGGTGTCGAGGTCGACCGAAATCGCGTCGTCCAGTTCGAAGTCGATATCCGGCCAGTCGGCCAGGTCCGGCGGCTCGAACCGGGCCGGCCCGCTGCCGTCGAGAACGAAGTGCAGATGCCGGGTCGCCGTACAGTTCGGGATGACCGCCACCGGCTTGTTGGCGGCGTGGGTCGGGTACTCCCTGACCTTGACGTCCAGCACCGTCGTCAACCCGCCCAACCCTTGTGCGCCGACGCCCAGGGCATTGACCTTGTCGTACAGTTCCAGGCGCAGCGCCTCCGCACGGTTGCCCGCCCCGCGCGCCTGCAGTTCGTGGATGTCGATGGGTTCCATCATCGCTTCCTTGGCGAGCAGCATCGCCTTTTCCGGCGTACCGCCGATGCCCACACCGAGCACCCCCGGGGGGCACCAGCCCGCCCCCATGGCGGGGACCACCGAGAGAATCCAGTCCACCACCGAATCGCTGGGGTTCAACACGGCGAATTTGGCCTTGGCCTCGCTACCGCCACCCTTGGCGGCCACTTCGACACCGAGCCGATTGCCGGGCACGAGCCTCGTGTGGATGACTGCCGGCGTGTTGTCGCCGGTGTTGGTGCGCGCACCGTCCGGGTCATCGAGCACCGAGCCCCGCAACAGGTTGTCCGGGTGCGTGAAGCCCCGGCGGACCCCTTCGTTCACCATGTCTTCTACACTCGAGTCCCCTTCCCAGCGGACCTCCATGCCCACTTCCAGGAAGACGATGACGATGCCCGTATCCTGGCAGATCGGCCGCTTGCCGAGTGCGCACATGCGTGAGTTGACCAGCACCTGTCTGAGCGCCGCCCTGGCCGCCGGGGACTCTTCCTTCTCATACGCCTCCGCCATGGCGCGGATGAAATCCGGCGGGTGGTAATAGGAGATGAACTGCAGCGCATCGGCCACGCTCTGAATCAGGTCGTCCTGCCTGATGAGGGTCATCGGGGTATGCCGGCTCGGAACGAAGGTTCATAATACCTGACTGACAAGGGAATGCCTCGAACGGGACATCAGGCGACGACCGGATGCGCAATCTCGCCATTCCGGACAAAGACACCGGCAACCTGGACAAAGACAACGGCGATCTGCGCGAAGACACCGGCGACATGGCGGTCGATGGCGGCCCGCTCGAGGACATCACCGTTTTGCAGAACCACGACAGGCTCACCGTAAACAAGGCCAGCAAACAACACTGACCGAGGCAACCGGCTTGCACACTCATCGTATTCGACGCACCCAGATGCGCCCCCGCAAATCAATCGCAATGGCGCTGCCCCTGATCGTGGCGTTGGCCTTGGCGGGCTGCGCCGAGACCGACCGGGCGCAACAACTCGCCGAGCAGTACCTGATTGTCGACACGCACATCGACGTGCCACACCGCCTGTACCGCGAGCCTGCCGATGTCGGCGAAGCCACCGAATCCGGGGATTTCGACTACCCCCGAGCCCTGGCCGGCAAACTCGATGCCGCATTCATGTCCATTTACATACCGCCGGAGGTCGATGCGGCCGGCGGCGCCATCGAACGGGCGAGCGAACTCATCGATCGGGTCGAAGCCATCGCCGCAGGCGCGCCGGACAAGTTTGCGGTCGCCACCTGTACCGCCGATATCGGCCGCATCCGCGCACGCGGACGCATCGCGTTGCCGCTCGGCATGGAGAATGGCGGCCCCATCGCCGGCGACTTCGCCAACCTGAGCCACTTTCGCGACCGCGGCATCCGCTACATCACGCTGGCCCATTCCCGCACGAACCACATATCCGATTCGTCCTACGACGATTTCGAGCGCTGGCAGGGCCTGTCGCCGTTCGGCAAGAAACTCATCGGCGAGATGAACCGTCTCGGCGTCATGATCGACGTATCGCACCTCACCGACCGGGCGGTCTGGCAGGTGTTCGACCTCACCGAGACGCCGGTGCTCGCCACCCATTCGTCGCTGCGGCATTTCACGCCCGGTTTCCACCGCAACATGAGCGACGAGATGGTGGCTGCCCTCGGCGCCAACGGCGGCGTCATTCAGATCAATTACGGCAGTGCGTTCCTCACCCGGGCGGCCCAGGATTATCAAAGGGCCGCCAGCAAGGCCGTGCTGGCTTATTCGTTCACGAACGGGCTGCAACCCGACGACCCGCGTATCGGCGAGTTCCGCGTTTCCTATCGCGAAACGCACCCCTACCCCTACGCGACCCTCGACGATGTACTCGACCACATCGACCGTGCGGTGGCACTGGCCGGCATCGACGCGGTCGGTATCGGTTCCGACTACGACGGCGTCGGCGATTCGCTACCCGTGGGGCTCGAGGATGTTTCGACCTATCCCAACCTCGTTGCCGGCCTGTTGCAGCGCGGCTACGCAGAGCCGGATATCGAGAAGATACTCGGGGGCAACACCATGCGGGTCTGGCGCGCCGCAGAAGAATTCGCCGCACGGCACGGCAATCCGCCGCTGTGCCGAACCGCAAGCGGTTGACGCCGCAGTCATCCCCCTACCGGCAGCCAACCTGGCCAAAGCCTGACAGGCAGTCAGTGCCACGATGCAGCAAACCCGCATCCGTCACCAACTTCCTACTGCGGACGCCGATGCACTCGCCCTGCGCATCAGCTACTCTGGCTGAACGCAGTCCTGCAGACCGGTGGCAACCATGTCCGAAGCGCGGCCGACCTTCCCCCGACTTCCCCGTAACCTGATGCTGGCCATCTCGTTCGGGCAGGGCATCGCCCTCTTCCTGCTGTGGAGAGCGCTTAGCGAAGGAGTCTGGCCGAGCCTTACGCCGGTTATCAATTTCCCGCTTTGGACCCTGGTAGTGGTCGGGCCGACGCTGCTGCTGCTCACCGTTGAAACGGGCAATCTGCTGCGCAGCCTGAAGGCAGTCGGGCTCTTCACTGGAATCCTGGTGCTGCTGGCGGTCTACATCGGCTGGCAGGCTTCCCCCCACGCTGCCTTTCCCATCGAATGGCTGCTGTTCGTCTATGTTGCCACCTCGCTGATCGCCTGCTTCAAGGGGCTGATGTACCTGCAGCAGTGGGTGACCCGTTCGCCGCGTTCCTATGCGGCCCTGTTCGCCCTTTCCTGGCGGAATTTCCTGGTGGCGGCGCTGGCCGGGGCGCTGGCGGTGGGGGTCAATCTGATCCTCTTTCTGGCTGCGGAACTGTTCGCCGCCATCGGGATTGGCTTTTTCCGCGAACTTGTTCTGAAGGACTGGTTTCTGATACCCGTGCTTACCGTCGCCTTCGGCCTCGGCGTGCAGATCTTCCGGAACCGGGTCCGGGTGATCGACGGCATCACGGTACTGCTCGAGGGCCTGACCCGAATGCTGCTGCCGCTGGTGGCGGCGGTCGTCGCGATCTTCCTGGTAGCGCTGCCCTTCACCGGCCTCGTGCCCCTGTGGGAAACCGGCAATGGCACCGCGCTGCTGCTGTGGCTCAATGCGTTTGCGCTGTTCCTGGTCAATGCCGCCTACCAGACCGGTCGCGATCTGCCCTATCCGGCGCCGGTGCATGGGGTGCTGTCCGCTGCCATCGCGCTGGTGCCAATCGTATCGGTGCTCGCTCTCTACGGGCTGGTGCTGCGCATCGACGAGTACGGATTGACCGTCGCCCGCCTCTGGGCGATGACGGTGTTTCTGGTTCTGGCGCTGTTCTCCGGCGGTTACGCCTCGTTGGTCATACTCAAACGCCTGGCCTGGCCACAGCATTTGGGAAGCGTGAACATCGCCATGGGATGGGTGCTGCTGATACTGATGTTGCTGGTCAACAGCCCGTTGCTCGACTACCGGTCCATCTCGCTCGGGAGCCAGTTGGCAAGGGTCGAAGCCGGCGAGATCGAATTCCGGGATTTCGATTTCCACTACGCCAGGCAACAACTTGCGCGGCCCGGCTACCTGGAGATGCAATCGCTGCTCGCCCGGTTCGAGGATTCCGACCCCGAACTGGCGCTACGTATCCGCGACCACATCCGCAGGCCTATCCTGAGAAATCGCGGCAAGGACAGAGACCCCGACCAAATGTGGGAACAGATCGTGCATCGGCCCGAACCCTTTGAGGCGCCGGCCGGTTTGAGGGAAGCGATCTTGCGCTCCATCTCCAAGTCTCCTTGGGAGCATGACACCTCGATCCTGATCCGCGTCGACCTGGACACCGACGGCACACCCGAGTACGTCATGTTGTCAAAGGAGCAGGACGACCCCTACCCCGACTACGACTCCATCGGTGTCTGGCGATACATCCGTGACGAAGATGGCTGGAAGGGTAGGCGACTATACAATGTAAGCGTCGACCGCAGGGAACACCCCGACGTGGAGAACATGCTCCGCGAGGGCGAAATCACACTGGTCCACCCGCGCTATCAGAATTTGAAAGTCGGCGACCTGCAATTCCGCCAAGGGTCTTGATCGTTGCGCTGACGCCCTCACGACTGCTCCAATGTGCGAATCTCCAACGGCCGGTGGCAATCTCACCCGGAAAGCCCAGCGCCTCCCCGCCCGTGGCCGCAACAGGTCGCTTGTGCACCTTCAATCGAACATGCGCCACGTGGCGGCGGCAGGACGACACACGCCCATTGGAACAGGCTGCTGGCAGCCCACCCGGGGCTTGGTAAAGGCCGCTCGGTCCAGCGCAGGAAACCAAGCCGACGTCGCCTGAGCCAATGCATGGTCCAGCCGTGTTGTCGAATCGAGATTGGCGAATTCGAAGCATCGCGTGCGCCGAATTCAATGAATTTGACGCAACAGACACGCATTTTTCAGCGCGTGCTCAGTCGAGATGGGCAGCGCCGGATTCCGCGAGCGCGACCTGCGACGGCCGGATTTCGCCGCCGGTGTCGGTTTCCGGGTCCTGCGCGGGCGCTGGTTGAGTATCCACATTCGCGTCCGGGATGGACCCGGCGCCTGTCGTCAGCAACGCCAGGAACTCGGCGCCGTAGCGTTCGAGTTTCTTCTGCCCGACGCCATGCACGTCGGCAAGTTCCGCCAGGGATTGCGGGCGCAGGCGTACCATTTCCTTCAACGTTGCATCGTGGAAGACGACGTAGGCCGGAACGCCGGCCTCGCTCGCCAGCCGGCTGCGGCACTCGCGCAGTGCTTCCCACAATGGCTGCTCGTCCGCTGTCGGTGTGTAGGTTCCGCTGCGCGCCGCTTTGGTGTCGCCGCGCGCCGCCCTGCCGGTGCGCCGGGCCGATACGTCTTCCCTGAACTGCACCGGTTCCTCGCCACGCAGTAGCGCACGGGATTTGCCGGTCAGACGAAGCGCCCCGTAGCGCTGCGCTTCGGAGCGCAGGTAACCCTGAACAAGCAGTTGCCGGAGGATGGACCGCCACTCGGTTGCGGGCCGGTCTTCGCCGATACCGTAGGTGCTCAGCCGCTCGTGCCGGTGCTGGCGTACCTTGGCCGTATCCCTGCCCCGCAGCACATCGATGACATGGGCCGCTCCGAAATACTGGCCGGTACGGTAGACGCAGGAAAGTAGCTTCTGCGCCTCCACGGTGCCGTCCCAGGTCTTGGGCGGCGAAAGGCAGATGTCGCAATTGCCGCAGTCTTCGGGCAGCACGTCGCCGAAATAGTCGAGCAGCGCCCGGCGGCGGCACGTCGTGATCTCGCACCAGCCGAGCAGTGCATCGAGCTTGCTGCGTTCGATGCGCTTGTGGGATTCGTCCGCCTCCGACTGTTCGACCAGTTGGGCGAGGCGAACCACATCCTGCAACCCGTAAACCATCCAGGCTTCGGCGGGCTCGCCGTCGCGGCCGGCACGTCCCGTTTCCTGGTAATAAGCCTCGACGCTCTTCGGCAGGTCGAGATGCGCGACGAAGCGCACATCCGGCTTGTCGATGCCCATGCCGAAGGCGATGGTCGCGACCATCACGATGCCGTCCTCGCGCAGAAAGCGGGCCTGGTTTGCCGCCCGTGTCTCTGCGGGCAGCCCCGCGTGGTAGGGCAGCGCAGGGAAGCCGCGCCGGGCGAGGGCTTCGGCCGTCGATTCGACCTTCTTGCGCGTCATGGCGTAGACGATGCCCGCCTCGCCCCGGCGGTTTTCCAGAAAGCCGGCGAGCTGAGCGCCGGGGTCTGTCTTCGGCTGCACCCGGTAACGGATGTTCGGCCGGTCGAAACCGCTGACGAACCGTTCCGCGTCGTCCAGGCCCAGGCGATGGAGGATATCCCGGCGCGTCATGGCGTCGGCGGTGGCCGTCAGCGCCAGTCTCGGCACCCCGGGAAAACGCTCGCCAAGCACGTTCAGCCCCAGGTAGTCCTGCCGGAAATCGTGGCCCCACTGCGAAACGCAATGGGCTTCGTCGATGGCGATCAGCGACAGGTCCAGGCAAGCGAGGAACTCCAGCGTGTCTTCCTGCAGCAGCCGCTCGGGCGCCAGATACAGGAGGTCCAGGCCGCCCTCCGCTGCGGAATCCAGAACGTCGCGTTGCTGCCCGTAGGTGAGCGTCGAATTGAGGAACCGGGCGCGAACGCCGAACTGCCGCAAGGCAGCCACCTGGTCCTGCATGAGCGCGATGAGGGGAGAGACGACTACGCCGAGCCCCGGGCGGATCACCGCCGGTATCTGGTAGCACAACGACTTGCCGCCGCCGGTGGGCATGAGGACGAGCGCGTCCCTGCCCGCAAGGACTGCGGCAATGACGTTCTCCTGTTCGCCTCGGAAACCCGAGTAACCGTAGACGTTGCGCAGGAGTTCCCGGGCGCGTTCGATCACGGTGCGATTATGGCCCTTCCCTGCACTTGCCGCCTGCGGAGATCGACCCGAATGCCCGTAAGAGAATCGCGACCAGGCCTTGGCCGGCGCCCGGTCGCGCACGAACCGGCGTCGACCACCCTCGTGCCTGCCAGCAGGCAAGCAACCGTCAGGGACGGTCCAGCCGGATGATCATGCCCTGCACCACCCAGCCGTCTCCCGGGTCGACTTCGTACTTTTCCGCGTAAGCGGCAGCGACCCGGTGCCGTTCGGCCGCATCCTCGACTTCCGCTGCCCGCAGCGAGTAGATGTGGTCGTGCAAACGGACACGCACGCTGTCGTCCGTTTCCAGAAACCGCGTCCAGGCGGTTCCATCGGCACTCGTGGCCACGTAGAGGTCGGGGCCGACACCGACGCTCCAGATATTGATCGAATACGGGTCCGCCGGACGGGTCTCCAGTTGAATCGTGTCCGGAACACTGTGCCATTCGAGGGGCGGATCCAGCGACCTGCCGGCGAGTTCGCCCCCGGGAATGGTTGCGAAGGGCTCGCCACAAGCGGCGAGCGTTACCACGACGGTCACGCCAACGAAGAGTCGGGCCATGCTGAACTCTCGAACTTTCGACCGGGCAATGCTACGACAGGCGAACGCGGTTGCCTACCGGTCATTGCCACATCCCTGACCCGGTAATTTCACCGGCTTACTGCGGCACCCCAATGCACACAGGGTCCCCTCGCCCAATCGCGCTGCCCGACAGAGCAGGTCTCTTGCCCGGTCTGCGCGAACCGCTCCGGGGCAATGGGTGCATGCCTCAAGACCGGGATAGCTGGCGGCCGGCGGCTTCCTCGTGCCTTAGCTTGAGGTAATTGCGCAGCCGGCGTTCGTCCAGTTCGCCTAGACCGACGGCTTCGCGAACCGCGCAACCCGGCTCGCTGTCATGCCCACAATCGCTGAAGCGGCATCGCCCGGCGAGGGCCTCCACGTCGGCGTAGGCTTCCGACGTTCCGCCGCCGGCGAGCTGCAGTTCACGAATGCCCGGGCTGTCGAGCAGCAATCCGCCGCGGGGCAGAAGATGCAGGGAACGGCTGCTCGTGGTGTGCCGGCCCTTGCGGTCGCTGCGTACGGTGCCCGTAGCCTGAATGCCGGCGCCGTAAAGCGTGTTGACCAGCGTCGACTTGCCCACGCCACTGGAGCCGGCAAGCGCGACTGTGCGGCCCGGCCCACACCAGGCCGCGACGCCGTCCAGGGTCGTGCGGTCGAGGGCATTGACGAGATGCACCTCCAGCCCGTCTTCCAGCGAACCGGCCGCACGTTCGAACCGGGTCGGGTCGGCAGCCTGGTCACGCTTGGTGAGTACCAGCACCGGCTGCACGTTACCTTCTCGGGCAAGGCTCAGGAATCGTTCCAGCCTGGACAGGTTGAACTCCTCGTTGCAGGAGGTGACGACCAACAAGGTATCGACGTTGGCGCCGATCAACTGCACCTGCCCGGTTCTGCCAACAGCCTGGCGCTTCAGCAGGCTGCGGCGCTCGAGTACCCGTTCGATGCGCTCGTTCGCCGAATCGAAGAGCACCCAGTCCCCGACCGTCGGCCGTGCTTCGGGTTCACTCCTGAACCAGCGCCCCCCGAGCGGCGCCTCGCGGATTCCCTCCGTCAGAGCGAGGGTCAGGCCGCTGCGCTCGATGGACATGACCCGACCGGGCGCCCATGAATCCGGGTCGGAGGTGGCCAGTTGCCGATCGAAGTACGGTGACCACCCGAGACTCTCCAGAGTTTCTTCGACCCGGGAGTTTCCCATCAGCATGCCCGCAGGCGTCTAATGCGCTGCCCAAAGAGTTTCCGTGATTCCGCGCTTTTCACGGCGGCGGTAGCAAAGCACGTCGCCCGGGGAATTTCAGCTCTTGCCAACGGTCGCAATGGAATTTTCAGCCAGGGAGCGCGAGGGGCTGCCTCGTTCATGCAGATTCGCCCCCGCCACACGGCTGTCCCACAGTTCCGGCGGCAGCACGGGGCGAAAGACCGGAAAGTGCCGATTGGCCGTCGCCAGGGCCAGCGCGGCGGCGGCGGAATCGCATTTGGCGAGCCACTCGAGTTGCACCTTGGTGACGCCCATCAGGTCGAATTCGCCGGCGGCGTTCCGCGCCAGGGCATCCCGGGGTGAAATCCAGATGCTGTCCACGGTTTCCCGGTCGTCGTGCCGGCCGGTCTGTTCCGCCGGTGCTTCGGCGATGAAAAAGCGCGTATCGAAACGCCGCGGCCTGCCGAACGGCGTGACGAAGCGGTTGTGGTAATGGATGCGGTCAACGGCCAGGTCGAGGTTTTCGCGGCGGCAGATGTCCAACAGCGTCAATTCACCCGCGTGCAGAGGCGCCCGGTAGGCCATGAAGCGATCGCGTTCCCCGTCGTCTGCATAGGAAAGCAGCTTGCCATCCCGATAGGCGAGCAGCAGCCCCGCTTCCTCGAAGCTCTCGCGGATGCCGGCCACCCAAAACCCGCGCCACTCTGCACCGAGCGCCGCCACCTGTGCCGCCTGGGCCTCCGAGGGGCCGGTGCGGACGGCATCGTATCGATGCAGGTGATCGTCGCTGTCCACCCGCCCGCCGGGGAAGACGAACATGCCGCCGGCAAAGGACGCCCGCCCGGTGCGCTCGAGCATGAATACCTCGAAGCCGTCCCGGGCGCCCCGCACAAGAATCACGGTCGCGGCCGGCCGGATGGGCTGCGTTCTGGTCATGGTACAACTCCGCTGAATGCTACGAACGCACTCATGCGTTCCCGGGCCGCCAGGCAAGCGACACAGGGTAGCCCAGCCCGCAAATTTCACCAACTTTCGTGGCGAGGGCGTCGAGACGTCGTGTATGCGGCTCGCCGAACGGCGCACCGGGCGGCGGCGCTTACGCGAGTGCATCGGCGTCCGCAGCAGGACGTTGGGTAGATATGCTGGCTATATTAGCGCGCTGGAACAATCCCGCTGCGATGGCTAGAGTTGCTGCGGAAATCGAAGGAAGTTCACCATGGCCGGCCAACCCGACCCGGACAGTTCGCGCCGCTATTGGCGCGCCAACCTGAAACTCATGGGCCTGCTGCTGGCGATCTGGTTCACGGTGTCCTTCGGTTTCGGCATCCTGCTGCAGGAGCGGCTCGACGAAGTCCGTTTCTTCGGCTTCAAGCTCGGTTTCTGGTGGGCGCAGCAAGGCAGCATCTACGTCTTTGTCGTCCTAATCTTCGTCTACGCCGCCCTGATGCGGCGCATCGACCGAAAATACGGGGTCGGCGACCGGGACCACGACGCCTGAGGCAACTGCAATGGATGTGCAAGCCCTCACCTACGTTTTCGTCGCCTTGAGCTTCGGGCTCTATATCGGCATCGCCATCTGGTCCCGAGCGGCATCCACCGGCGAGTTTTACGTGGCCGGCGGCGGCGTGCATCCCGTGGCCAACGGCATGGCCACCGCCGCAGACTGGATGAGCGCCGCCTCGTTCATTTCCATGGCCGGCATCATCGCCTTCATGGGCTACGACGGCGCCGTCTACCTGATGGGCTGGACGGGCGGCTACGTCCTGCTGGCGCTGCTGCTCGCGCCGTACCTGCGCAAATTCGGCGAATTCACGGTTCCCGACTTCATCGGCGCCCGCTACTACTCCAATACCGCCCGGGTGGTGGCGGTCGTCTGCCTGGTGGTGATTTCCTTTACCTACGTGGCCGGGCAGATGCGCGGCGTCGGCATCGTCTTCAGCCAGTTTCTGAACGTGCCGATTCTGTGGGGTGTCGTCATCGGCATGGCGGTGGTGTTCTTCTACGCGGTACTGGGCGGCATGAAGGGCATCACCTATACCCAGGTGGCTCAATACTGCGTGCTGATCTTCGCCTATCTGGTGCCGGCCATCTTCATATCGCTCATGATCACGGGCATTCCCGTGCCGCAACTGGGCCTCGGCGCGGAAGTGGCAGACGGCAGCGGTCTGACCGTGCTCGACAAGCTCGACCGCACCCTGGTCGAACTGGGATTCGCGCCCTATACCGACGGCAGCAAGAGCACGATCGACGTGTTTGCCATCACCCTGGCGCTGATGATCGGCACCGCCGGGCTACCTCATGTCATCGTGCGTTTCTTTACCGTGCCGAAAGTCTCGGACGCACGGCTCTCCGCGGGCTATGCGTTGCTGTTCATCGCCCTTCTCTACACCACCGCACCGGCCGTCGGCGCCTTTGCCCGGCTCAACTTCGTCGACACCGTGCACGAAACCCGGTATGCGGACGTGGCCAACTGGTTCAAGCGCTGGGAAGACATCGGCCTGATCGGCTGGGTGGACAAGAACCAGGACGGCGCCATCGAGTACGCGCCGGGGGCCGCCTTTTCCGGGGCGCCGGTATTCACGGGCGCCCGCGGCGAGGCCGGCGAACGCCAGTTGGCAAACGAGGCCACCGAGGGCCGCAACGAGGTCTACGTCGACCGCGACATCATGGTGCTGGCCAACCCGGAGATTGCCGCCCTGCCCGGCTGGGTGATCGCGCTGGTTGCCGCAGGCGGCCTGGCGGCGGCCCTGTCGACGGCGGCGGGCCTCTTGCTGGTGATCTCCGCCTCGATTTCCCACGACATCATCAAGAAGACACTGGCCCGGGGCATCAGCGACCGGCAGGAACTGCTGTACGCGCGCCTGGCCGCAGCCACCGCCGTACTCATCGCCGGTTACCTCGGCATCAACCCACCCGCATTCGTTGCCCAGGTGGTGGCGTTCGCCTTCGGGCTGGCCGCCGCATCGCTGTTCCCCGCCATTCTGCTCGGCATCTTTCACAAGGGAACGACGCGGGAAGGCGCCATCGCCGGCATGCTCACCGGGCTGGTGTTCACCTTCGCCTATATCGTCTATTTCAAGTTCGTCGCCCCGGAGTCGAACACGGCCGAACACTGGTGGTTCGGCATCTCGCCGGAAGGCATCGGCGTGGTCGGCGCTGCCCTTAATTTCACCACCGCAATCGCCGTCAGCCGCTTCGCGCCCGCCGTGCCAATCTCCGTATTGGCGCTAGTGGATTCGATCCGCGTACCCGCCGGGGTGGAGCGCCCCCACGATCACTGACCGGGCAGGCATCGCCGTATCGGCACCGATCAGCCGAATCGCGCCTTGGCTTCCCGGCGCCGGGCATGGAGTATCGGTTCGGTGTAGCCACTGGGTTGTTCGAGGCCCTTGAAGATCAGGTCCCTGGCGGCCTGAAACGCGATGCTGGCATCGAAGTCGGGGGCCATGTTCCGGTAAGCCGGGTCGCCGCGGTTTTGCGCATCCACCACGGCAGCCATGCGCTCGAGGGTCTCGTTCACCTGGCTTTCGCTGCAGATGCCGTGATGCAGCCAGTTGGCGATGTGCTGGCTCGATATGCGCAAGGTCGCCCGGTCTTCCATCAGCCCCACATCGTGAATGTCGGGCACCTTGGAACAGCCGACACCCTGATCGATCCAGCGCACGACGTAGCCCAGGATGCCCTGCGCGTTGTTGTCGAGTTCCGCCTGCACGTCCTCTGCCGAGAGATTTTGCCCCGCAAGCAGCGGAATCCGCAGGATGTCGTCGACACTGGCCGGCGTGCGCGATTCGAGCTGCGCCTGCCGTGCGGCCACATCGACCTCGTGGTAGTGAATCGCATGCAGCGTGGCCGCTGTCGGCGACGGCACCCAGGCCGTGTTGGCACCGGCGTTTGGATGCCCCGATTTCGCGGCGAGCATCTCCGCCATCTCGTCGGGTTTCGGCCACATGCCCTTGCCGATCTGGGCCCGGCCGCGAAAACCGGCTCTCAGACCGACATCGACGTTGGCATCCTCGTAGGCGGCGATCCACGGCTCGGCCTTGATCGCCTCCTTCGGCAGCACCGGCCCCGCCTGCATGCTGGTGTGAATCTCGTCACCGGTTCGGTCGAGGAAACCCGTATTGATGAAGACGATACTTTGCCGCGCTTCGTGGACGCAGGCCTTCAAGTTCACCGACGTGCGGCGCTCCTCGTCCATGATGCCGATCTTGAGGGTGTTGGTTGGCAGGCCGAGCACCGACTCGACCCGGGCAAACAATCGTACCGTCAGGGCCACTTCCTCGGGGCCGTGCATCTTCGGCTTGACAATGTAGACACTGCCGGTGCGGGAATTGCGAACCGGCCCCGCGCCGTTCAGGTCGTGCACCGCGGCGAGGCTGGTGAGGAAGGCATCGAGAAACCCTTCGGGAACTTCGCGCCCGTCGTTGTCGAGCACCGCATCGGTAGTCATCAGGTGGCCCACATTGCGCACCAGCATGAGACTGCGGCCCGGCAAGGTCAGCGGGTCGCCGTCGGCGCCGGTGTAGTGCCGGTCGGGGTTCAGACGGCGGACGATGGTCTTCTCCCCTTTTTTCAGTGCCTCCTCGAGGTCGCCTTTCATCAGGCCGAGCCAGTTTCGGTACACCAGGCACTTGTCTTCGGCGTCCACGGCGGCGACCGAGTCTTCGCAGTCCTGAATGGTGGTCACGGCAGATTCCAGCACCACATCCTTGACGCCGGCCAAGTGCGCCTTGCCCACCTCATGGTTGCGATCGATCTGCAACTCGATGTGCAGCCCGTTGTGACGCAGAAGCACGACGCTCGGTTCCGTGTCGCCGACATGGCCCCGGAACTGCGCCGGATCCACCAGGCCGGTATTGCCACCGTCGTCGAGCAGGGCGCGCAGCACGTTGCCGCCCGAACCCGTACCGATGGCATAGAGGCGTACATCGTTGTGGCTGGCGCCATCGAGCGGCACCGCCGAATCCAGAAATTCCGCGGCCCTGGCGATTACCCATTCCCCGCGCGCCGGGTTGTAACTCGACCCTTTCTCCCGGCCGGGCTCTTCCGGCAACACGTCGGTGCCGTAGAAGGCATCGTAGAGGCTGCCCCAGCGCGCGTTTGCGGCGTTCAGCGCATAGCGCGCATTCATGACCGGCACGACCAGCTGCGGGCCCGCCAGGGTGGCGATTTCCGGGTCGACATCCTCAGTCTCGATGACAAAGTCCGGAGGTTCCGGCAACAGGTAGCCGATGTCGACCAGAAACGACTTGTAGGCAGCGGCGTCCAGGGGTTGGCCCCGGTGCTCGAGATGCCAGGCATCGATGGCGGCCTGCAGTTCTTCCCGGCGGGCGAGCAACCCGCGATTGACCGGCCCAAGGTCGGCGAGCGCCGATTCGAAACCCGCCCAGAACGCGCCTTCGCCAACGCCCGTGCCCGGGAGCATCTCCTCCCGCACCAGGGTGTCGAGGTCTTTCGCCACCTGCAGACCGCCATGCCGCACTCGATTGTCCATGAGACATCCCCAAAAAACGCGCAAGTATAATCCCGAAACGAGCCGGAGCCCGTTGGCCGAGGGAAAAAACGACCCCGAATGCGTCGACCAGCGTCGCCACCGGGCTCGCCACCTGTCGTTCGACCCTGGCGTGCGTTTCTGTCCGGGCGCCCCCATGGCCAGGATAGAGGCCGAGATCGCCCTCGGCACACTGGCCGAGCCTGCAGTTGCCGGGAACGGGAGCACGGTTCGCGTTCTTTTTCCTGCCGGGGCGCAGGTTTCCTTTGGGGCACAGCTTTCCTTTGGGGCACAGCTTTCCTTTGGGGCACGGCTTTCCTTTGGGGCACAGCTTTCCTGTGGGGCACAGCTTTCCTGTGGGGGCGCAGGTTTCCTGTGGGGGCGCAGGTTTCCGGTGGGGGCGCAGGCGCTCGCCGGTTGCACGGCGGTAGTTGGCGAAAGTGACGGCAACGACAGGGCACAATACCGGCAGAGTTGACGGTTTGTCTTGAAAACGGTATCAACGCTGGCTCGGTCGGCAAGGACACAAGTGCAATCCGCCATGGACCTCGCGTTCAGCAGGGAAGACGAAGCGTTTCGCCGGGAAGTGTGCGACTTTCTCGACGCCAAACTGACGCCATCGATGCGCGAGGCCGCGGCGCGCACCACCACCGTGTTCGCCGACCGGGAACTGGCCATGGCCTGGCAGAAGATTCTGGTCGAGAAAGGCTGGGCGGTGCCTTCATGGCCGGTGGAATACGGCGGAACGGGCTGGTCGCCGACCGAGAAGTACATCTTCGGGGAAGAAACGGCGAAGGCCGGCGCGCCGGGGCTGATCCCCCTGGGCCTGCGCATGCTGGCGCCGGTGCTCTTCAAGTACGGGACTCGGGAGCAGAAAGACCACTACCTGCCCAGGATGCTCTCCGGCGAACACTACTGGTGCCAGGGCTATTCCGAGCCCGGTTCCGGCTCCGATCTGTCGAGCCTGAAACTGGCCGCGGAGAAGGACGGCGACGACTACATCCTCAACGGTTCGAAGATATGGACCACCCATGCCCAGTTTGCCGACCACATCTTCTGCCTCGTGCGCACCGACTCGAGCGGCAAGCCCCAGCATGGCATCACCTTTCTGCTGGTGCCCATGGACATCCCCGGCATCGCGGTCGAGCCCATTATCACCCTTGCGGCCGACCACGAGGTCAACCAGGTGTTCTTCGAAGACGTGCGCGTCCCCCGGTCGAACCGGGTCGGCCCTGAACACGAGGGCTGGACGGTCGCCAAGTACCTGCTCGAATTCGAACGCGGCGGGGGCGGTGCTGCCGCACGGCTCGAGGTATCCCTCGATCACCTGAAGGCGATCGCCAAAACCGAAACCCGGAACGGTGTGCCGTTGTGGGACATCGCTGATTTCCGCGCCCGCGTGAGCTTCCTGGAGATTCGCACCCAGGCGCTGCAACTCGCGGAACACGGGACGCTGGCCAGCCTGTCTCGGGGCGAATCTCCCGGTCCAGGCTCGTCGCTGGCCAAGAACATCTCGGTTGACATCGATCAGGCCATCAACGAGTTGAAGCTGGAAGCGGTGCAGTACTACGGCATGCCCCACGCCAACCTCATCTCCATGAACGGCTGCAACGAGCCCCGGGTGGGGCCGGATTACGCCGAGACGGTCACGCCGCGTTACTTGAACTCTCGGGCAGCCTCCATTTACGGGGGCTCGAAGGAGGTTCAGAAGAACATCATTGCCAAGGTGGTATTGGGGCTGTAACCGGGTCGTCCCGCGCTCAACCGAGGGCTTTCGCCGGTGTCCGTAAGGGTAGTCCCGATACGGTACCCCGGCGCGGCTACTTGCCTGCCAGCCGGTCCACCACCGGCGCAAAGGCATCCATGGTATCTGCGCCTACCGTGACATAGGAAATGCCAAACAGTTCCCGGCGCCGTTCCAGTTCGTCGCAGATGGCCTCGACGCTGCCCATCAGCACGTGGGGATGGCGCGGCAACTCTGCTTCGTCCAGGCCGAACATCTGCGCGAATTCGGCGATGACCGGCGACGGGTCGTCCATCACCATGGTGAAGTAGGCGCCGATTTCTATCTCGACCTCGTCGAAGCGCTCGCCGGCGCCCTCGCGGATCCAGCGCACCTTCTTGCGCGTTTCGTCTTCGGTGGACAACTGCACCCCGTCCGGGCCGATGACCCCCGCCCGGTTGTTGAAATTGATGCTGACGATGTCCGCCTCCCGGCCGGCCAGACGCAGCACCCGAGGGCTGCCGCCGCCGATCATGATGGGCGGCTTCGAAACCGGCTTGGGTATGCCCGCAAAATCGCTCCAGTCGAGGGTGCCGTTGGTCACGTCGGCGAGCCCCTCTCCGCAAAACGCCTTGACACCCTCGATCACGCCGGCGAGACGATCGATGCGCTGTGCAGGCGGGTCGAAGGCCAGGCCGATGGCGGCATACTCATCCTTCAGCCAACCCGCGCCGAGCCCGAATTCCAGGCGCCCGCCGGACAGCAGGTCGATGGTCATGGCGGATTTCACCAGCATCGCCGGGTTGTGGTAGTCGATGCAGAACACCCGGCAGCCGATGCGGATGGTACTGGTTACCGCGGCGGCATAGGCCATGGCGGGAATGGCGGCAAGATTCTGCTCGGGATGGTTGGTGCGGGTCAGGGCGGGGCCGGGGCCGATGATGTGGTCGGCCAGGTGGAAAGCGGAATAGCCGAGTTCCTCCGCACGCCGGGCCTGAGCGGCCCAGACCTTGCCACTGTCGGCAACGAAGGATTGCACGCCGAAACGGAAGAATCTTGTCATGGCGTCATTCCTGAACTCGCATGAAACAAATTTTCAAGTTATTGATTTTAAAGCACCCACTGACGCGGAGAGCCGTGGCTTCGTTCCGGCGCCGAGAACCGGTATACGGTACGTGCATGCGGCGCACCAGGCGGCGGCGCTTACCGCTACGATAGGCGCCAGCACGAGCCCAAACAGCGCCGCATACACGCACCGCACACCGGTTCTCTCCCAGCGGTTGTCAGGTGTTCCTTGCGCGTCATCGTCCCGGCGCGCCGGATTCGAAACTCTCAGGGAACCGGGCGTCGTCCCTGTTCACTTGGCAGACACGCATTCCGAGTGGATTGCGGGGCTTATGTCGCAATCCGGTCTGCGCAGTAGCGTATGCCGCGGCGCAGGAGTTCGTAGTATTCCTCCCGCTCCCAGCTGCCCCGTTCGATGACCGGGTAGTAGTCCATGAGCGGCTGCATGTCGTAATGGCCGCGGCAGTGCCCGAGGTTGAGGTAGAGCACCTCGCCGCCGCCTACCCGGTTGATGTAGTAGACGGGGCGCGGCTTGTCCTCTGCCCAGTTCTCTGGAATGCCCTGCACGAACGAGGCGGCATCGCCGGTGAAATGGGTCTTCAGCAGCACGTGCAGGTCGCCGAATTCCTTGCACAGGTAAAGCTCGTCGTCGGTCTCGAACTCGCCGATTCCCCTCACCAGTTCATGGTCCGGGTCCGCCGCGGTCACCTTGAAGGGCTGGATGGGCGGGTGCGCCATGAATTGGGTGCCCAGAGTTTCCATGAGCACAGGGGCGATTTCCGGGGTGTCGACGCGGCCGTCCTCCAGGAAACGCAGGATGGCATTGGTGCCGTGCAGCGCGAACCATCTCTTGCCGGATGCGATGTAATCCCGCAGCGCCAGCTGTTCGTCTTCATCCGGAATCAGGTCGCAGGTGTAGGTGATCAGGAAGTCCGATTCGCCGATCGCCTCCAGGTCGTGGTAGTCCGCCGCGACCTGAACCCGGATGCGCTCGTCTTCCGCCAGCAGCTTGAGCAACTCCAGGCGGGCGTAGTCGATATCGTGGTACTTGCCCGCCGCCACCATGTACACGTTGACGGTTCTGTGTTCGCTCATGGCTGCACTCAGAACTGGATGCGCTTGGTGAAACCGCCGTCAATCACGATGTTGGTGCCGTTGGTGTAGCTGCCGAGCGGGCTCGCCAGCAATGCCGCCTGGGCAGCCACCTCTTCGGCGCGGCCCATGCGCCCGACCGGAATGCCGGCCAGTGTCGATTCGTAGAATGGCGTCATGTGCTGCTTGATGTTGTCCCAGGCGCCGCCCTCGATCATGATCGGGCCGGGGGAGATCGCATTGACGCGGATGCCCTTGGCGCCGGCTTCCTGGGCCAGGGCGCCCGAATAGTTCAAGAGTGCCGCCTTGATGGCGTTGTAGGAATGGGGGCCGATAAACGATTCGATGGCCGCCGTGGTCGATATGACCAGGATGCTGCCGTTCCCTGATTTCTCCAGGTGCGGCATGGCGGCCTCCACCATGCGCACGGTGCCGAGCATGTCGTGCTCGAAATTCGAGCGCCAGTCCTGCTCGGTGCGGCCGTTGCCGCCCGAAACGTTGGAGACGATGTTGTCGATGCCGCCGAGCGCTTCGGCGGAGGCCTCCACCCAGGCTTTCAGCGCATCGCCGTCGCCGACGTCCACGGCCTGGCCGAAGACGGTGACGCCCCTGGCGGAAAGCGCCTCCACGGCGGCATTCACGCCGTCTTCGCCCCGGGCGCAGATGGCGACGTTGGCGCCCTCGTCCGCCATCGCCTCGGCAATGGCCCGGCCGATACCGCGGCTGCCGCCGGTGATGAGCGCGTTCATGCCTTTCAATTGCAGATCCATGGTGTGTCCTCGAGTTGCTGGTAACTGGTGTTGCCGGTCGTGCTGCTTCGAAGCGTGGTCCCGGTCAGGCCAGGGGGCCGAACCGCGGACGCGGACGCTCTTCCAACCCCGTGACATCGACGTGCACTCTGCCACGTTCGAGCATCAGGGGGAATGTCTGAATCGGGTCGGTCGCCGGCGGACCCTCGCAGGCGCCGGTGCGCACGTCGAATCGGCCGCCGTGCAGCGGACAACGCACCTGGTGCCCGACCAGGGTGCCCTTGTGCAGGGGCTCCCGCGCATGGCTGCAGCGGTCGTGAACCGCATAGAACCGCCCTTCGACCTGGCAGACGAGCACGGTAACGCCGTCCACCACACAGCCAGTCATTTCGCCCTCGCGAATCTGGGCAATGGGTAGGGTCGGCTTCATGTTCCGGCGGCGGGAATTCGCGGCAAGACAGGCTCAGCTTCCACGGAACGAAGTTTCAAGCGATTGCTATTGTTGAATTCTTCTACGTAGGGAACCGTTCCTTCGATCCGGCGCCGAGAACCGTAGTTCCTTGCGCGTCCTCGTCCCGGCGTGCCGGGTTCGAAACTCGCATCGACAATTGCCCCGTCCAATCGCCATCCTGCCGGCTGGGGTTGCAGACCCATTACAGCCACTTGATCGGGTTGCGATGGATGTAGTCGTCGATGGTCTTGTGGAAGTGCCGGATTCGCAACTCCTGGTCGGAGATCCAGAGGCCGCGGTACCCCGACGAGTTCATGCCGTTCTGCACCATGGCCAGGTTGGATGCATCCTGGTCGAGCACTTCGCCGATGGACTCCTCGCCATGCTTGAACTGCCGGTGCTCCGGGCGCTGCATGTCGAGCGATGCCTCGCTGCCGGCCTGCCCGGCCGAAGCGCTGTCCCCGCCCGCCGACGGATCCTCCCCGTTGGGAATCAGCGCGTAGTTCTGCAGGTCGTAGTACATCTTGTTCGGGTCGGTCTCGTGAGGCCGCTGCCGGAACAGCATCACGCTGTTGCAGTGAATATTCAAAGTGATGTTGGGGAAGATGAGGTAGTGGTAGTCGTCGGACAACTGGTCGTCGTTCAGGTCGTCGAAGTCGTAGCCCATCCCTTTGGCGATCTTGCGCCAGTTCAACTGCACCGCGCGCCGCACACCCAGGCCGTCGCCCTGGTAGGCATCGGGGTCGAGCATGTTCATGCGCATGTAGTCTTTCAGCTCCTCGGTAATGATGGTGCCGTCTTCGATATGCGTGCTGACGCAGCCGAAGGGAATGAGGTAGCGGTTGTGGCGCTCGTAGCAGTCGATCTGCACGTCCATGTCTTCCAGCATGGTCTTCAGCTGGGGATGGGTGCCGAATACGTGATAGGTCTCGTTGAAGGCATCGACCGACGTCTTCCAGTTGCAATCCCACTCCACGGTCACATCGTTGACCAGGGTCATGCGGTCGAAATGATAGGGGTCGAGGTGCTCGGGAATCATGCCCAGGTAGTCGCGCAGGGGTTCCACGTCCGGGTTGAGGCTGAACCACACCCAGCCGCCCCAGCTGTCGCAGGGCAGCCTGACGATGGAGAGCTTGTCGCAGGGCGCGCCCTGGGGGAAGGTCTCTTCGTCGGGCACGTGGATGAGTTCGCCGCGCAGATTGTATTCCCACAGGTGGTAGGAACAGCGAAAGGTATCGGTGTTGCCGCCCTTGCCGTAGGCAACCTGATTGCCGCGGTGCGAGCAGACGTTGTAGAAGGCGTTGTACCGGTGGTTCTCGTCCTTCGTGATGACGATGTGTTCGTTGCCGATCTTGTGCGTGACGTAGTCGCCGGGGTTCCTGAGGTCGCCTTCCCAGGCGCCCAGCAGCCATACCTTCGTCCAGAGCCGCTCCCACTCGAGTTTCATGAACTCGGGTGACGTGTAGCGTTCCTTGGGAATGAAATCGTGGCCGAGGTCCGGGTCCGGTTCCTTGTGCGGGGGCGTTTTGGAAGTTTCCGGGTCTGCGAACCGTTCGATCTTCCTGTAAACCGTCATCGACTCGCTCCTTGCCCGCGAGACCGGGCCTCCCGAAAGCAGCGAGCATAGGAGCGGGAAAAAGGTCAGTCAAGACGGTTTTTCAGTAGATCGCCAAGCATGGCAATTGCCCGGCGAGCTTCGACTCGCTTCATCCATCGGACAAAGCAACCCTTGGCGACGGCAACGAGCCGGCGGATGTGCTCGCTTGCGCCGGCCACGGGGCTGTCGCCACACGGCGGAACAATCATGCGGCCCGCGACACGCGCGCTTACGACAAGTCCTCTGCTTTGCGCGATAATGACGGAAACCGCCCGGGATTCCCAATGTCATCGGCGCCGGCGCCAACCCGAACCTGGCAGCAGACCAAGAGTGAGTTGACACGCACGTCCATCCTGGATGCCGCCGTCGACTGCTTCTACGAACGCGGTTACCGCAGCACGACCACGGAACACGTTTCCAACAAGGCCGGCGTCTCCAGGGGCGCCATGCTGCACCACTTTCCCACACGGCTGGATCTCATCAAGGCGACCGTGCTGCATCTCAATCGCAAGCGGCTCGAAATGTTCGTCGAGGAGGAATCGTCCGTGCAGCGGGGCGCGATCTACACCCGCGTCGAGGAAGGCATCGACGCCTACTGGGAACAACTCAATACGCCCACGTTCGTGGTGTTCATGGAACTGAAGATGGCGGCGCGCACCGACCGGGAGCTCGAAAAGGTGCTGCTGCCCGCGCTGGAGGATTTCCAGGCCGCCTGGGCCAGGAACACGCGCAGCGTCTTCCCCGACCTGGCCTTGTCCGAATCCTTCGAACGGGCCGTATACCTGACCCTGTACCTTCTGGACGGCATGGCGATGGCGCGTGTCGTGGACGGGCCAGACGTTCCCGTCGCGATGATGCTCGGCTGGCTGAAGCGCGAACTCCTGCGCAGCTTTCAGGATGTGCTCGGCAAGGTGGAACGGCCCTCGGTCTGATCCTGCATTCCGTGACAATGGGCAACTGCAACCGTTTTCGAGTTGCAGGATAAGCTCGAGAGCACCCGCACCGCTCGAATCGCGCTCCGTCGGCGAATTCGCACCGGGAAAAACATCGCCAGAACGCAGGAGAAAAAAAACCAGGGCGCTACCTGCGTCATGTCGACGAGCAGCCTGGCAAGCGTTGCGCGCTCAACCCGCGTCCGTCACCAACTTCCTGCTGCGGACGCCGATGCACTCGCCCTGCGTGGCAGTGAACAGCCGCCCTCCGATGCTCACTGCCGTCACACGGGTTCCCTATCCCGCCTCCTCGCCCGGCAGATCGCTTACCACGTTGGCGCTGGTGTGCCGGACGACTGCCCCAGGCTCCTTACAGGGTGACCGTCAACTCGAACGCGTAGGTGCGCGGCGCGCCCCAGCCCTGAAAGCCCGTATTGGGCCCGCCCAGGAACAGCGCCTGTTCCCGCCACTCCTCGTCCGTGAGGTTCTTGCCGAACAGGGAAGCCGAGACGACCGTGCCGTCTCCCGTCGTCCATTCGTACGACACCCGGGCATCGACCCCGTCGTAACCGCCCTCGAAGAGCCGCTGGTCGGCGCCGCCGCCGGTATTGACCAGCAGGAAGTCGCCAACCGTCTTCCACCCGACATTGGCCGAGAAGCGGCCCGGGCCCATTTGCCGATCGAACGCCAGGCTGACGGCCAGGTTCCAGTCCGGCTGGCGGGAATCGCTATTGCCGCCGAGCATGCGCAAGGTGCCGATGGGGTCCGTGACACCCGGCACGCCGGTGGTGCAACCGTCCAGGATGTAACAGTCCATGGTGAATTCCTGGTTCTTCACGTCGAGGAAACCGCCCGTGACGGCCAGGGTGAAGTCATCGCTGAGCAGCCATTGGGCCTCGCCTTCCAGGCCGGAATACTCGGAGGTGCCCCCGTTGTTGATGATCGTCGTGGTACCGGGAATGGACCCCGGCGGCAGCGTGATGATGGAACTGAACTGGCCGCCGTCCCGCTCGAGATAAAAGTACGCCAGGTTGAGGCGCAGTCGCCGGTCGAGAAACTCGTTCTTCAGGCCGACTTCGATCTGAAACGCGTCTTCCGGGTCGAAGGGCGCCTCTGCCGGGTCGCGGGCCGAGCGGATGCTGAATCCGCCGCTTCTGAAGCCTTCGGAATAGCTGACATAAGCCCGATTACGGTCGGTGATGGCCCAGTTGACCGTGGCAAGCAGAATCACGTCGTCCCAGGAGTCGCTCACCTCGTAGGCGGCGCCGGCTCGTTCCGGGCGGCCGGCAAAGTCGAATTCCCCGGTCGCCGGGCCGGTATCGAAGACGCCGTCCGTGTAGTCGAAATACGAGTTGAAGGCATCCTTTTCCTCATCGATATAGCGCGCACCGACGCTGACTTCGATGTCTTCGGTCGGCCGCCAGGTCAGCGACCCGAACAGGGCCATGGACTGCACGTTCTCGCCGGCGCGCTGAATGCTGCGGGCATTGGGGAACTGGCACAGGGCATCGCCGAGGCCCGGGTTGGCGCGCAACCCGAGAACGGGGGTCAACACGGCGCAAGGCACGCCCGGCGGCAATCCGATCGCCACCGGCGGCAACTGCAGGACGTTGTTGGTGTTCTGCTGGAACTTCAACTCCGAGTCGAAGTAGTAGAAGCCGGCAAGGAAATCCACGGAATCGGAGACAGTGCCCGAAAGCCGGAGTTCCTCGGTGAACAC
This sequence comes from Candidatus Azophilus sp., assembly GCA_965221465.1. Classification (GTDB taxonomy): domain Bacteria; phylum Pseudomonadota; class Gammaproteobacteria; order Pseudomonadales; family Azotimanducaceae; genus Azophilus. The sequence goes on along the minus strand of OZ244892.1, from coordinate 541,222 downwards.
TTCGTATTCCTGATCGCGCAGGGTGTGAAGCTGGGCAAACGGAACCGCCGCTCCGTTGATGGCGCCGCCGTCGAAATCCTGGTTGACCAGATCGTCGCCGCTGTGCCATCCGGTAACGGAATGCAGCGTCAACCGGTCGTTAAGCTCCCAGTCGACGCGCAACCCGAACTGGTCGACATCGTATTTCACCGGTTCCTTCTTGTCCGCCAGGTTCTCGAACGGGTCGTCGCCGTTGAAGCGCGGGTCCTGGGGCGGAATCTGACCCCGGTCGCGAATGCGGTCGTAGGTGAGGATGGCGTCGACCGTTTCCGTCGGCGCGAAACGCAGGGCAACGGTCTGGTTGTTGATGTCGACATCCCCTGCCGAATCGCCCAGGGTGACATTGTCGTAGAACCCGTCGCGCTTGCGGCTGATGGCGCCGAGCTTCAGCGCGAGCCGGTCGTCCGCCAGCGGAATGTTGATGCGTCCCTTCACGATTCGGGAGTCGTAGTTGCCGACCTCGGCGGCAGCCTTCAGCCCGAACTCGTTGAATTGCGGCCGCACGCGGTTGACGACGATGTTGCCCGCCATGGTGTTCTTGCCGAACAGCACGCCATGGGGGCCGCGGTTGATCTCGATGCTCTCCACATCGAAGACATCGATCAACTGACCCGTGGACGACCCCATCTGGATGCCGTCGACGATCACGCCCACCTGCGGGCTCTGGGATTTCTCGATGTCGGCGTAGCCGACGCCGCGGATGTAGAGTGCACTGGCGCTGGGCCCGGCCGTATTCATGCCGATGTACACGTTCGGGGCCAGCCCGTCGAAATCCCTGAGCGTCTGCGGTTTGAGCCGCTCGATCTGCTCCGCGGCGAAGGCCGTCACCGAAAGCGGCACGTCCTGCTGCGACTCCTGTCGCCTTCTGGAGGTGACCACGATTTCTTCGATGACCCCGGACTCGTCGGTTTCCGCACCGAAGGCCTTGTTCGTACCCGTTCCCACGCCGGCCGCAACGGCCAACAGACCGCACGCCAACGAAACGCTCAGCATTTGCATGAATCGCATGACAGTTTATCCCCCTTCGTCAGTTGCGCTGACGTCGTCCAGACAGACTCGATCGAATCCCCGTAGGCCGGTCGAATCGGTTACATTCAGAAAAACCGGCTCGACGGACTGTTTTAGTGGAAGCAGCCGTTCATGTCAATTCAATAGGCAGAGCCTGTTCGCAAACGTATCTGCATCGTGCCGCGTACGCGCACAATCGCCCGAATCGAACCGGGACCAGGCCCGGTTCGACAAACCCGACGACAGCCGCCTCAAGCCCAGTACGGCGCGCGCAGCTTGCGCTTGTTGATCTTGCCCATGGTGGTGCGGCCGAGGTCGGCCACCCAATCGAACGATCTCGGGCACTTGTAGTGGGAAAGACGCTCGCGGCACCAGGCGATTACCGTCTCGCCCGGCGGCGCTGTTTCCGCATCCAGCGGTATCGCCAGGGCTTTCAGTTCCTCGCCCATGTCCGAGTGGGGTACGCCGATGCAGGCGACATCGAGAACGGCCGGGTGTTCGATGAGCACCTGTTCCGCCTCCGCCGGGTAGATGTTGACCCCGCCGGACACCACCATGTCGCTGAACCGGTCGGTGATGTAAACGAATCCCTCCTCGTTCATGTAGCCGATCTCGCCGAGGGTGAATACGCCGGGTGCGATGTGCGCAGCCGCCGACTTCTCCGGGTCGTTGTGGTAGACCACGCCGCGGCCCGTGGTGTCCTTGAAAAAGAGCCTGCCCTCGGTGTTCGGCGGCAGCAGATTGTCGTCGTCGTCGAGGATCATGGCCTCGAAGGGCGGAATCGCCTTGCCGACGGAGCCCGGGTACCGAAGCCAGTCCTCGGAATCGATGGCACAGGTGGTGCCGACCTCGCTGGCGCCGTAGGCGTCGAAGAAGACCGGGCCCCACCACTCGATCATGGCCCGCTTGACATCCACCGGACACTTGGCCCCCGTGTGGCTGATGCGCTGCAGCGAACTCAGGTCGTAGCGTGCCTTGACATCCTCCGGCAGGGCGAGCAGGCGCACGAAGTGAGTGGGCACCATGACGCTGTTGCCGATTCTGTACGTTTCGATGGCCTGCAGCGTCTTTTCCGCATCGAAGCGGCCGAGGATCACCACCGGTACCCCCGCTGCGAGCAGCCTCGATCCGGAGAGCGGCCCGGTGTGGTACATGGGGCCCACCACCAGGTGAGGACCGGCGCTCATCGCATTCGCGGCAAGCCTCCCGAGATGCTCTGCTACGGTTTCGCCGCCGGCGAACATGGTCGGCGGCAACTCGGTGCCCTTTGGCCGGCCCGTGGTGCCGGAGGTGTACAGCAGATTCGGCAGCGGACGCACGTCGCCGGGCGGTTCGTCGCTCGACTGGGCGGCCAGCCAGTCGTCCCAAGGCGTCACCGCACCATTGCAACCCCAACCGACAACGGCAGGCACGCCGCTTTCGGCCGCCGCCGCAATACCGCGTTCCGCCGTCTCCGGCCCGACGAACAGAACGCGTGCATCGGAATCCCGCAGAATGTACGCCGCTTCCGGGGCGGTCAGGTGAAAATTCACCGGCACGACCGATGCGCCGCCAATGAGTCCGCCCAGGTTCGCAAGGGCCGTCTCCATGGCGTTTTCGGCAAACACGGCAATGCGCCGTGAGGGCCCCAGCTCGACCGAATTGAGCCCGTTGGCGACCCGGTTCAGGCGGTCGTCGAGCCCGGCCCAATCCAGGGCTCCGGACTCGTCACGAACAGCAATTTCGTTCGGCCGCTCGACCGCCAGGGATTTCGCAAATGCAGTCACGTCGCCTTGCCTCCGATATACACACTGCCTTCCTTTCGATATAAAGGCGCAAATATATGCGAAAAACCCAACGGGGGAAGCCTTGAGCAAACCGATCTCCGACGATGTCCTGCTGGACATGCACCGGCGCATGGTGCGCATCCGCCTCTTCGAGGAAACCGCCGGCAAGATGATGGAAAACGGCAAGATTCCAGGCGCGCTGCACTTGTACGTGGGCGAGGAAGCGGTTGCTGCCGGCGTCATGACGCACCTCTCGGACGAGGACTACATCACCAGCACCCACCGGGGCCATGGGCACCTGATCGCCAAGGGCGGCGATTTCAAGTACATGTTCGCGGAGCTGTTCGGCAAGGCGACGGGGTACTGCAAGGGCAAGGGCGGCAGCATGCACGTTTCCGACCTCGAGATCGGCATGCTCGGCGCCAATGGCATCGTTGCGGCAGGCACCACCATCGCCATGGGCGCCGCCTTCTCGTCCAAGTTCAGAAAGGCCGACCAGGTGGCCGTCTGCTTCTTCGGAGACGGGGCAAGCAATGAAGGGTCGTTCCACGAGGCCGCGAACATGGCCGGCCTCTACAAGCTGCCCTGCGTGTACGTCTGCGAGAACAACGGCTACGGCGAGTTCACGCCTCAGGCAAACCACCAGGCCATCGTCGATATTGCCGACCGCGCGCCCGGATACGGCATGCCCGGCGTCATTGTGGACGGCATGGATGCGGTGGCGGTCTACGAGGCGGCCGGAGAAGCAATCGACCGGGCGCGGCGCGGCGACGGCCCCACCCTGCTCGAATGCAAGACATACCGGTTCTACGACCACGTCGGCGTACGCGGGATGGGGCTCTCCTACCGCACTGACGAAGAGGTCGAACAGTGGCAGAAGAAAGACCCCATCGAGACCTTCGAAGCCAGGCTCGCCGAACAGGGCGTGCTCTCGCCCGAGGCTGCCAAGGCCATACACGAGGAAATCCGGGCCGAAGTCGACGCGGCCGTCGAGTACGCGGAAGAGAGCCCGTTCCCCGACCCCGCCACCGTCACCGAAGACGTTTACGCATAGGTACGCATCGGTAGAAGAGGAGCCGTCAATGGCCGAAGCACAGGAAAAGCCCCGGGAAATCCCATACGTCGCCGCAATCGCCGACGGTATCCGGTGCGTGTTGCAGGAACAACCCAATGCGTTCGTCGCCGGCGAGGATGTCGGCCAGGCCGGTGGCGTATACGGGTACTTTCACGGGTTGCAGAGCGAATTCGGGGCCGACCGCGTCGTCGATACGCCCATATCCGAGGAAGGCATCGTCGGCCTCGGCGTCGGCGCTGCGGCCACGGGCTGCCGGCCGGTCATCGACGTGATGTTCATGGACTTCATGGGCGAGTGCATGGACGAGATCGCCAATCAGCTCGCCAAGATGCGCTACATGTTCGGCGGCCGCGCGACCCTGCCGGTGACGGTGCTCACCATGGCCGGCGCCGGCGCCAGCCTGGCGGCACAGCACAGCCAGAGCCTGGAAGCCTGGATCTGTCACGTGCCCGGCCTGAAGGTGACCATGGCCTCGACCCCCTACGATGCCAAGGGCCTCATCATCAGCGCTGCGCGCGACGACAACCCCGTGTTCGTCATCCTGAACAAGATGTCGCTCGCCATGAAGGGGCAGGTTCCGGAGGAGCCCTACGCCATCCCCCTCGGCAAGGCGAACATCGTCCGCGAGGGAACCAACTACACCATCGTCGCCCTGGGCCGGATGGTGCACGAGGCCCTTGCGGCAGCCGAGCAACTCGGCGAGTGCGGCATCGATGCGGAGGTGATCGATCCTCGCACACTGCAACCGTTCGACACCGATACGGTGGTGGCGTCCCTGAAGAAAACCCACCGAGCGATGATCGTGCACGAAGCCGTGCGTTTCGGCGGCATCGGCGGCGAAATCGCCGCGCAGCTCCAGGAACTGGCGTTCGATTACCTCGACGCGCCCATCGCGCGCATCGGCGCCCCGTTCTCACCGGTGCCGTTCAGCCCGGCGCTGGAGGCACACTACGTCCCCAATGCCGAACGGATCGTGGCGGAGGCGAAAGCGCAACTCGGTCTCTGACGCCGCCGTTCGTCAGGAATTTCCAGAGTGGGCGTCATCGGATTGATCGCCAATCCGGCTTCGGGCAAGGACGTGCGCCGCCTGGTCGCCCGCGCCTCCGTATTCGACAATCAGGAAAAGCAGGCCATCGTCAGCCGGGCGCTGATCGGCGCCCATGCCGCGGGCGCCCGCGAGTTCGCCTTCCTCGATGACGCGCACGGCATCGTCGCAGGCGCACTCGGGGGCCACGACGACTGCGAATTCACTGCCCTGGATGCCACCCGCACGGCCACCCCCCTCGATACCATTTCCGCGGCCAGGGCGCTTAACGACATCGACTGCGCCGTGGTCATGACCCTGGGCGGGGACGGCACCAACCGCGCCTTCGCCATCGGCTGGCAAGATGCGCCGCTGATCGCCCTGTCGACGGGCACGAACAACGTGTTCCCATGCCTGCTCGAAGGCACGATCGCCGGTGCGGCAGCGGGGCTGATCGCGGCCGGGCATATCCGGCTCGACGAGGTGGCCCGGCAACAGAAGATCGTTCGAGTGGAAATCGAAGGCGAGCGCGGCGATCTGGCGCTCATCGATGCCGTACTCAGCCGGGAACGATTCGTCGGCGCCCGTGCCCTGCTCGCGCCGGAGTTGCTCGATACCGCCCTCCTGACTTGCGCCGACCCGGCAGCGGTGGGGGTGACGTCCATCGGCGGGCTTCTGCAAAGCGTCAGCCGCGACGACGAATGCGGCCTGCGGCTGAGATTCGGGCCAGGCGGCCACATCGTGCAGGCGCCCATCGCGCCGGGGCTCTATCGCCGGGTTGCCGTTGCCGATCATGCCACCGTGCGCTTCGGCGAACGTGTCGAGATTACCGGCCCAGGGGTGCTCGCTTTCGACGGCGAACGGGACCGAACGCTCGCAGCCGGCCGCAAGGCGTGGATGTGGGTCGAATCGAGCGGTCCGCAGGTCGTGGATGTCTGGCAGACCCTCGAGTTGGCCGCCGAGAGAGGATTGTTTAGCATGGCCGACGACTCGCACCCGCCGGCAGATCACTAGCCCGGATGCGGGCTAACAGAGGAATCCGAATTGCCCCAGGAAATCTACCTCGTCAAGGTCGGCATGAACATGACCGAAGGCATCGTCGAAGAGTGGTGCGTTGCCGACGGCGAACACGTGGAAAAGGGCGACCTTCTCTACCGCCTGGAGACGGAAAAGGTCAACCTCGATGTGGATGCCGAGGCGGCAGGCATCGTCCGGCACATGGTCGCGGCAGGCATCACCATGAAGCCCGGGGATGTGGTCGGTTATATCTACGAGCCCGGGGAATCGATGCCGGACGTGCTGCCGAATGCGGCCGGCGCTGTTGCCGCGACGGAAACGTCCGCTGCGAATTCGACACCAGCCGCTGCCGCGCCTGCCGTAGCAACGGCTGAAGACGGAAGACCGTTCTCGTCTCCCGCGGCCCGGCGACTGGCCCGCGAACTGAACATCGAGATCGCCGGCCTGAACGGCAGCGGGCCGGGAGGCCGAGTTGTCGAAGCCGACGTACAGGCAGCGGCCGAGGCACGGCCACAATTGACCGGCACGCCGGCCTCCTCGCCCCTGGCGCGCAAACTGGCACGGGAACTGGGCGTCAATCTGAGCAGCGTCCGAGGCACCGGCCCTGGCGGGCGAATCACGCGGGAAGACGTGGAACAGGCGGCCACCGGCGCGCCCGAGACCGCGCGCACCGAAGACCGCACGGTACCGGTCCGGGGCATGCGCCGGACCATCGCCAGGCGCATGCACGAAAGTCTGCAATCTTCCGCCCAGTTGACCATGGACATGGACGTCGACATGGACGATGCGGTGAAGCTGCGCACACAGCTCATCGACGAGTGGGAACCGGAGGGGCTGCGGCCCACCTACACCGACCTGGTGATACGAGCCGCCGCGAAAGCGCTGGCGCAGCACCCCGACATGAACAGTGTTTTCGGAGAGACCGAGATTACGCTGCGCGGAGACATCAACGTGGGAATGGCCGTCGCCCTGGACGACGGCCTGATCGTCCCGGTAATACGACACGCCGACCGACTGACCATGAAGCAACTCGCCCAGGAGAGCGCGCGCCTGGCCGCCGCCGCCCGAGACGGCGACCTGACGCCGGACGACATGCACGACGGTACCTTCACCGTCTCGGCGCTCGGCATGTTCGGCGTCGACGCGTTCACGCCCATCATCAATGCGCCGCAGTCGGGCATTCTCGGCGTCAACCGGATTCGCGACGGCGTCGCCTGGGAAGGCGCCACGCCCCGCAAAAACCGGGTAATGCGCCTGTCGCTCACCTGGGATCACCGCGTTCTCGACGGTGCCCCCGCCGCACAGTTCCTGGGCACGGTCCGCGACCTGCTGGAGGCGCCGTACCGGCTACTTGTCTGACCCTATCCGGCGCGCGTCGGCCGAACACCTGAACCCGACCTGTCTGCGCGTTACAGCTGATTCAGCGCGGCCAGCGTTCCCACACCGAGCACGACGATACCGCCCAGCCGAACCGTAAGCGTCTCGCGGAGCAAATGCATCTCCATCCGTAGCATGGTTTCCAGGTGTTTCAAGTCTTCCCTGAGGGCCTTGATGTCGGCTTTCGTCGCCATGTCTCGGATGTCCGCCTTCGTGACCATGTTCTGGAAATCGGCCTTCGTTGCCATGTTCCGGAGATCGGCCTTCGTTGCCATGTTCCGGAGATCGGCCTTAGTGACCGTGTCACGAATACTGGTTTTCGTTGCCGCCGTCACGAGAGACGATCCCGGGGCCAATCGGGTTGGGGATTGCCGTCCAGAAACGCGACCAGGTTTTCCGGCCGGTAGGATTGCACATGGGTGCAGCGCTCGCGCACCGAATCATGCACGCTTTCGAGACCCGCCGGCAAATTGCCGATGGGTCGGACGTGGCTGCGCTTGACCCGATAGATTCCCTTCCGGGACGGATGCAGCGGGCCCGCAGCATTGGGGCGCACCTTCGCATCCCAATAGGCTCGATCGAACGCAAGCTCTTGGGCGGACGCCCGAGTCCACATCCAGTCCAGGGCCACATCGGCGAGACCGGCATCGGTATTGCCGCCCCCCACATCGCCGTGCACGCCGGCAAACCATTGCTGTTCGATGGTCTGGCCGTCTCTCGGCGGCCGCCGCCAGAGCGTCGGTTCGAAATCGATGCGTTGCTCGTCGATCGCCACCGCCTGGCAGGCGTGATCGATGATCTTGCTCAACGAGGTGTCGTGAAACGCATGACGGCGGTTGCCGCCCATCTTCTTGAAAACCCGGCTCGGCACGCCCAGGGCTCCGACGGTATCCCAGACGCCGACAAACCTGATTCGCACCTCGCGGCAATGGTCGCGGCGAAAGTCGACTGCCTCCGGCGCGTCCGGCCCGGCCGGCTGCCTGTAGAGTTCGTAAGCGTCGGCAATCAGGTGGGAATGCAGTTTTTCGAGCAGGCCGGCGTTGCGAATAAAGCCGGCCAGACTGCGGGCGGTATAGGCGCCGCGGCTGAAGCCGAAAAGAAAAATCTCGTCGCCATCCGCATGGTTGTGTACCAGAAAACGATAGGCATCCTGGATGTTCTTGTCGATGCCCTTGCCGAGCATGCCGCCGCGGATGCGGTTGCCGTGTGAGCCGATTCCCCAGTCGTAGAACACGACCTGGTGAACGCCTGCGTTGTCCGTGGGCCGCACGGCGCGCGCAGTGCGCACCACATTGGTCACGTGTTGTTGCTCCGGGCTGTTCCAGGTGCCGTCGCAGCAGACCACCAGGCGCTTCCGGGTTCCGGGCATGGCGTACTTCCTCTACAACGCGCCGTGGCGAAACGCGAAAAAGTGTAATCCAATTCAGATATTCGTGCTCGAGTGCCGGATCATGGCGGTCTACCGAGCCTGTCGAGCCTATGGCTGGGGCAGCCCCCCCAAAGCCCTCGGGATAAAGGTAGCCACCTGTTCCATGGTGCGAGTGCACTCGATTCGAAGTGTCACGACCGTCTCCCGACGATTCCCGACACCCCAGGTCAAGGCTCACTTTGCGTTGGAATCGCCTCTATATTTCAGGTTCATCTCGCATTGGACAAGGCTCTCGCTGGACAGCGGGCGGCAAGGTCCCGATACTCGATGCGATGACACGTGCCGCCCAGCACCGCAATCGGCTCATTTCGCAATTGGCAGGCACCTTGGCCGGTCGGGACCGCGGCAAGGCCCTGGAGTCCCAACCGCAAGTCGACCGGGTCGTTTTCGGCGCCAGCGCCGGGCTCATTACCGCCGCCTGCATTCCCATCGTGCTCGCACCCGAGCAGGCATCCGATGTCGTCTCCGACACCTACGACTTCATCGCCGGCAATTTCGGCCTGCTCTACCAGTGGATGACGCTGGCCGCGGCCGTGGTGCTGGGTGTGCTGGCGTTCGGCAGGTACGGAACCAGAAGGCTCGGCGGTTCCGATGCCCGCCCTGCTTATTCGAACACCTCCTGGATGGGCATGCTGTTCTGCGCCGGCATCGGCGGCGGCCTCTTGTACTGGTCGCCGATCGAATGGGCCTACTACCTCGACACGCCGCCGTTCGGTCTGGATTCCGGGTCTCCGGAGGCACGGGAGTGGGCCGCCACCTACGGCATCTTCCACTGGGGATTTTCCGCCTGGTGCATCTACTGCCTGCCGACCGTGGCGATCGCCTACCCCTACTACCAGCGCAGGATTCCCCAACTGCGCCTGTCCACATCCCTGGCAGGGCTCGCCGGCAACGACATCGCCCGCCGCCCGCTCGGCCGCGCCGTCGACTTCGTGTTCGTCATCGCCCTGGTGGGAGGCGCGGGAACCTCCCTGGGGCTTGCGACACCGATGATCGGGGCCTGCATCGGCGCGCTGTTCGGCATCGATGAATCGGCGGCCCTGGACGTGTTCGTCGCCCTCGTCGCCGTGGCGATCTTCGCGTTCAGCGTCTATATGGGTCTCGACAAGGGCATCAAGCGCCTGAGCGACGTGAACCTGGGCATTGCCGGCCTGTTCGCCGCGTTCGTCCTGCTGGCCGGACCGACGCTCTTTTCCCTGAAGCTCGGCACCAACAGCCTCGGCCTCATGATCCAGGACTTCATCCGCCTGAACACCTGGACCGACCCGATCCTGGCGACCGGCTTCGTCGAAGACTGGAGCATCTTCTACTGGGCCTGGTGGCTGGCCTACGGCCCCTACGTCGGCATATTCGTCACCCGCATCTCACGCGGCAGGACGCTCCGGCAGTTGATCTTCGGCATGGTGGGGTTCGGCACCCTGGGCTGCGCCCTCTTCTACGTCGCGCTCGGCAACACCGCCATGTGGATGGACATGGAAGGGCTGGTGCCGGTGCAGGAGCTGGTCCGTGCGGGCCAGGCGGATACTGCCATCGCAGCCATTGTCGAGGCGCTGCCGCTGCAGCCCCTGCCGCTGCTCGTGTTCGTCGCGATGGCGTTCATTTTCGTCGCCACCACCTACGATTCCGCCTCGTACTCCATTGCCGCCGCCGCGACCCGGCGCCTGCCCGCCGGCGCCAATCCGGAACGCTGGCACCGGGTCTTCTGGGCGTTCGCCCTGATGGTGCTGCCGCTGGCGCTGATGCTGATCGGCGGCCTGCGCGCCGTGCAATCCGCGGTGCTGGTGGTTTCCCTGCCCGTGCTGGCAATCACCGTGGCAATGACCGTCGCCCTGTTCGTTTCGCTTCGGGAGGATTCCGCAGCCGCTTCAACTTGACCCGACTTGGCCCGGGCATGCAACATCCCGGAAAGCCTTGCGGCGGGACGAACCAGGCGTCGGCACGGCGACGCATTTGAACGACGAGCGCCGGTACACGAGCGAGGAACGTGAATGGGTCTCCAGGAAATCTGCGACGGGGTTATCGAGGAATCCGAGGCAGCCCTCACCTGCCTGGTCTTCGACCTCGACAACGACCGTACACTGGCTTCGGCGAGCCGCCCGGGGTCTGCCCTGGAGACAGCCGAATTGGACGCAGCCCTCGGCATCAGCAAGGAACTCTTTCGGGGCAAGTACGTCGACCGATTCGTTCAATCGCTGGCAACCGGCCTGATCACGTCGCGCGGATTCGTGCGTGAAGCGCAGATTACCAATGCGCACAACTTCCAGTTCATGGCCGCCATACCGGGTCGCGACGATGCCGTGCTGGTGCTGTTCACGGACAAGACCATGACCATTGGCCTCGGTTGGATGACCATTCACCGGGCTCAGGAATCGCTTGCGGAGTCATCCGGGCTCGAACCCCCACTGCCTGGCGCGCAGACCGGATTCGATCGGGCGTCTGCCGCGCCGGAGCAGCCGTCCGAAGCTGCGGTCGACCCCAAACCGGTGCCACCGCCAGACCGGAGCGACCCGGAACCCCTGCCCAATCCACTCCTCCGGCGACGGCGCAATCCAGACTGACCCGGGCGTGAGTGAACGTCGCGAGGCTGGCAAGCGTAGCGACGGCGCGACATCCGGACTCGCCGGACCGGGACGAGGGGAAGGCAATGCGTCGGGCCGCCGGGAAGAAGAATTGACCGCCTCCAACGACCGGAACCGACCACGGGGTTCGGCAGTCCTGGCAGGCTACTCCAGTTCGTCGGCGGCGCGTTCAAGCTGCAGGCCGTCCAGTGCCTGCCGCATCGCCATCCACCCCAACCCGAGATTCGATTCGCCGCGATTCATGATCAACACCAGAAGGAACCTGTCTTCGCCGGGCGCCAACGACATGAAGTTGTAGGTGAGTTCGGTCGTGACCTGAATCTGCCGCGGGCCCGTTGCCACGCCTCGACCCTGTTCGTCCCCCGAACCCGATTGCGAGCGCCCCCCGGCCCCACCGGAAAAACAGGCCACCGCCGCCGCGGAGATCATCTCCAGCGCCGTGGCGGTGACCAGCGAATCGGCCCGGGCGCACAGCGCCAGCGGCAACCCGGTTGCAAGGTCGACCAGAGCGCAACCGAGGGCGCCGTCCAGCCGCTCGACGAGTTGCTCGCAAACATCATCGAAATCAAAACGCAACATGTGCCCTCCTGTCACACCGACACCACCGGTTGCGGGCTGGCCGCCATCAGATCGCCGTCATGCCCGCATCGACCGTGAATTCGGCGCCGGTGACGTAGCTGGACTCGTCCGCCGCCAGGTACAGGATGCAGTTGGCAATATCTTGCGGTTCGCCCATGCGGCCGAGCGGCACCTGTTCCCGCGACAACTCGCCGGGCTCGGAGCTGCCGGAGGCCTGCGCCTGCATGTTGGTCCAGATGAAACCCGGGTGCACCGAGTTGCAGCGGATATTGTCCGGCGCACCCTCCACCGCCACCGCCTTGGACATGATGCGCACACCGCCCTTGGCCGCCCCGTAGGCGGAACAGGTCGCGAGCCCCACCTGCCCCGCCACCGAGGACAGGTTGACGATGGAGCCACCGCCCGAATCGCGCATGGCCGCCATGCCGTACTTGCAGCCCAGAAAAACACTGTTCAGATTGACGTCGATCTGACGGTTCCAGTCGGCAAGCGTCATCTCTGCAATCGGCATCAGCACGGCGATGCCGGCGTTGTTGACCAGGATGTCGAGGCTGCCCCAGGTGTCGACGGTGCGGGCAATGACGCGCTGCCAGGCCGCCTCGTCGGTGACATCGTGGTGCATGGCGAATGCCTCGCCACCGGCTTGCCGGATTGCCTCCGCACACCGCTCGGCGCCCGGTTCGTCGATATCCGTGACCGCCACCCGGGCGCCTTCCAGGCCGAGCGCGACCGCGGTTGCACGCCCGAGACCCGGGTCCGATGCGCCGCCGGTCACGATGGCTACCTTGTCCTGTACTCTTCCCATTGTCGCTCCTCGATTGGCGCCGCCCGGCACAGGCTGCAAAGCGGATGCTGCTGCCGATCCGGCATCCGGCTCCGGCGCACGTTAGCCGTTCGGGAGGCATTCCGTCCACTCGCGGACGCATCCGTTTGGCTAATCTGCCCGAATCGGTTAAAACAGTCACCCGGGACGGAAACCGAAGGGCAGGACCATTCATGCAAAGCACCGCCGACCAGGTGCCCATCGCGGAGGGGCTTTTCACCTGGCCCTCCAACGACCCGCGACTGCTCGGCAGCAAGTGCCGGGACTGCGGCGTGGTCACCTTCCCGGCCCAATCCGGCTGCCCGGCCTGCTGCGGGCAGGATACCGAAATCCTGGAACTCGAACGGCGGGGCAGACTCTGGACCTGGACGATTCAGGGATTCCTGCCCAACCGACCGCCCTATGAAGGGCCGGAAACCGCGGAGACCTTTCGGCCTTTCGGTGTCGGATACGTCGAGCTTCCCGGCCAGGTTCGGGTGGAAACGCGCATCAGGACGGACGACATCTCGAAGCTCCGCATCGGCATGGAGATGGACCTGGTCGTCGAAAAGTACAGCGAGCGGGACGGCAAGGACATCATCGCGTATTTCTTCCGCCCCTCGGACGAAAGCTGATCGAGAAGAATCGAACCCATTGATCGAACCGGAAGGAGCACTCCCGTGGACGTAGCAATCATCGGCATCGGCATCCATCCCTTCGGCCGCACCGAAGGCGTGAGCGGGCTGGAACAGGGCACCGTCGCGGCGCGCCAGGCGCTGGCCGACACCGGCCTCGACTGGAGCGACATGCAGTTCGCCTACGGCGGCTCCGCGGCAGCCGGGGCGGCCGACACCATGGTCTCCAAGCTCGGCCTGACGGGGCTGCAGTTCATCAACGTGTCCAACGGCTGCGCCACCGGCGGCAGCGCCCTGCAATCCGCCTACATGGCAATCCGGTCGGGGATGTTCGACATCGGCATGGCGGTGGGGTTCGACAAGCACCCGCGCGGCGCATTCACGGTCAATCCCGAGGGCAGCGGCCTCGGCAAATGGTACGGCGACATCGGCATGGCGCTGACGCCGCAGTTCTTCGGCATGAAAATCCAGCGCTACATGCACGACTACGGGATCACGGAAGATGCCCTGGTGCGGGTTGCCGTGAAGAACTACGGGAACGGCTCGAAAAACCCGAATGCCTGGCGGCGCAAGCCCTTCAGCTACGAGGACGTGGCCGAATCGACGATGGTCTGCCATCCCCTGCGCAAGTACATGTTCTGCTCCCCCGCCGAAGGCGCCTGCGCCATGATTCTGTGCCGCGCCGACAAGGCCCGACAGTACACCTCGAAACCGGTCTTCCTCCAGGCCGTGGCCGTCAAGACGCGCCAGTTCGGCTCGTTCGAGGTCTTTTCGCAGTCCCAGGCACTCGACCGGGCGCCCGCGCCCACGGAACAGGCATCCAGAGCGGCCTTCGAGATGGCCGGGGTCGGGCCGGAAGACATCGATGTGGCCCAGCTTCAGGACACCGAGTCCGGAGCGGAAATCATGCACATGGCCGAGAACGGCTTCTGCGCCGACGGCGAGCAGGAGAAATGGCTGCAGGAAGGCTACACCGAGATCGACGGCAAGCTGCCCGTGAACACGGACGGCGGTTGCCTGGCAAACGGCGAACCCATCGGCGCATCCGGCCTGCGCCAGGTGTACGAGATCTGCCTGCAATTGCGCGGCGAGGCCGGCGAGCGGCAGGTGCCGGGCAATCCGCGCACCGGCTACACCCACGTCTACGGCGCGCCGGGATTGAGCGGCGTCACCGTTCTGACGAACTGAAACCCGCCGCTCGAATTGCACCGGCAGTCTACGGCAGACACCAATTCACTCGCCCCGCCCGGCCGCGAACGTGAAGAACCACGTGATCGCTGGGAGAAAACCGTTGTGCGGTGCGTGCTTACCGGTTCTCGGCGTCGGATCGAAGGTACGGCCGGCATGCCACCGAAGCTCAGTCGGTGAGCGTTCCCCGTTCGAGCAAGCGGAAAATGGCGTGGCCGACACCCCCTTCGGTGTTGGGCTTGCTGATGTAGGTGGCGGCCGCTCGGGTGGCGGCATCCGCCTGACCCATGGCCACCGATGCTCCGGCCAGCCTGAACATCGCCAGATCGTTTTCGGCATCGCCGAAGGCGACCACGTCATCCGGGTCGAGGTTCAGGTGGTCGCAGGCTGCCCGCAGTGCGGCGCCCTTGGTCGCCTGCCGCGCAGTGAGGGTGAGAATGACCTTGCCGCTCGGCCCGATCGAGTCCATCACATTGACTGTCTCCCGAAACGGTTCGACGAGTTCCCCGCGGATGCGCTCGCTGCAACGGGTACCCTGAATCGCCGCAACCCTGGGCAGGTTCGAACCGTCGAACCGTAACGATTCCTTCCAGTTCATCTCGGCCGCCAGAAGGCGCGGGTCCGGCCGGCCATCCATCTTGATTTCCACGTGATTGTCGAGCGTCACCGTGGCGATGCACCGTTCCTCGTTGCAGATGGCGTAGAGCGCCTCGACGAAGTCCTGCGGCAACCGCTCGTCGAACACATCGCCGGGCAGCGCCGGATCGTAGACCTGGGCGCCGGAGCAGGCGATCACCGGTCCGTCGATGCCGAGTTCGTTGCCGAGGCGCAACGCGAACTGCGACCAGCGTGCGGTGGCGATGATGACCTGCAACCCCGCCTCGAGCGCCGCCCGTATGCCCTTCGCATTGACCGGCGGGACGTCTTCGCCCACGAGCAGGGTACCGTCCAGATCGATGGCCAGTGCCGCATATTTCATTCGTTCATCCCAATCGCCGGTTTCAGTTTGCGAACGCCCCGAACGCAACCGACCGGTTCGATGGCATGAGGCATGCGGGCCACTGCCCTGTATCACGAATGCGCTGCCATTCCCGAGGGTGCAACATCGCTGTGGGCAAGGCGGCGCACACAGGGTGTGGCCGACTCGCCCGGCGTTGTTCAAGCGCGGTCGTGACCCCTCGAAACCTGTCGGCAGACCTTAACGTCGTCCCTCGTCCCGGGGTTCGGCCTCGTCGACATCCCCGGGCGTTTCGCTGCGTTGCTGCCGCCGCGGCCCCGGCGGCCAGCGCGGCTCGAGTGCCTGGCGCATCAGGTTCAGGGGATTCATCTCGTTGAGTTGCCGGAAATGGGTGCGCAACTGGTCCTGATGTTCCATGAAGGCGACGATGCTCTGCTCGATGTAGCGTCCCACGACGCCGCCCATGCGATCGCCGTAGAAGCGGATCAAGTGCTCGATGACCCGATTGGTCAGCACGCTCTCGTGCCCTTCCGTCTCCTGCTCCGCCAGAATCTGGAGCAATACCGACCGGGTGATGTCCTCGCCGTCCCTGCCGTCCACGACGTGAATGCTCTCGCCGCCGACGATCAGCTTGCGGACATCGTCGATGGTGACGTAGCGGCTCTCGGTGCTGTTGTACAGGCGCCGGTTGGGGTACTTCTTCAGTTCGTGCACGTCACTTTTCCCGAACGTACAAGCCCGGAGCATCGTCCAGGGGGCGATACGCGTTGCTGCCGAGTTCAATGGGGGCATCCTTCTCGTCGGAGTGGGATGCCAGCCAGTCGACCCAGTGATCGCGCCAGTTGCCGGCGGTCTCCTGGCTGCCTTCGAACCATTCGTCCGCATCCGCCGGCAACGCCTCGTTCCGCCAGTAGCGCAGGTGACGGTTGTCCGGCCGGGCGCTGATGGTCTGGGTGTGATTCTGGCTGGTGAGCACGAACTCGACCTCGCCGCCGAACAGGTGCGCGCTGCGGTAGCAGGGTTTCCAGGGCGTGATGTGGTCGGTGGAGCCCGCCATGATGTAGACGGGATGGGTGATCTCGTCGAGCGCGAGCCGATGGCCGAGCACGTCCAGGGTGCCGTTGGCCAGCCGGTTCCGGTGGCCCAGGTCGATCAGGTCGCACTGCAGTTCCGCCGGCACCCGGGTGTAGTCCATCGACCAGAACAGCAGCGGATGGGCCAGCGGGTCTTCGCCCCGGAAGTAATTGCTGCGCATGAAGCTGAAAACACTCTCGTCGAGGCGCAACATGGCGAACATCTCCAGGATGTCCCGCTCGCTCATCCCTCCCTGGGCACGCACACGCTGTTTCTGCGCGGCGACCGACTCGTCGGTGACAAACAGGGTGAAGCCGCTGTCGCCGGGCTCGTTGTCGAGAATGGACACGAACAGCGACAGGGAATTGATCCAGTCATCCCCCCGCGCCTGCAACAGGCCGGCGGCGGTGGCGGCGATCAGGCCGCCCGCGCAGAGCCCGATCAGGTCGACCTGGCGCTGGCCCGTAATGCTGCGCGTGATGCGGACCGCTTCGGTGACGCCTTCCGTATAGGTATCGAGCGACCAGTGCGCCTCCTGCCGCGACGGGTTCTTCCAGCTCATGGCGAACACCTGGATGCCGTTGTCCACCAACTGCTTGAACAGGCTTCGATCGGGTGTGAGGTCGCCGAGATAGAAGCGGTTCACCTGGCTGAAGACATACAGGAGGGGCGTCTTGCGCACCTTGGACGTGACCGGCTGGTACTGGATGAGTTCGAACAACTCGTTGCGAAAGACCACCTTGCCCGGCGTGGCGGCCACGTCCCGGCCGAGTTCGAAGGCCTTGCGGTCGGCGACGGCTGGGTAGCCGTGATTGTGCTGCAGGTCGTCGAAGAACTGCCGTATCCCCTTGGCCACGCTGGCGCCGCTGGTTGCCACCGCCTTGCGTACGGCCTCCGGTGCGAATGGGCTGTTGACCGGAGCGAAGGTGTCCTTGGCAGCATCCATGAGAAACTGTGCACGCTGCCGGTCGATGCCTTCGAGTCCGGAATTCTCCAACCACTCGTCCAGCCGGCCGCACCAGGCGACATACGACTGCCGCAACCGCTTGAAGATCGGGTTGTCTTCCCAGGCCGGGTCGCTGAAACGCGGGTCGGCCGGCAATTCCATGGACACGTCGTCGAACCAGATGCGGGCAAGCTCCGCCTGAAAGCGCATCTGGGTTTGCAGTGCGAGAGCGGGTTGCGAGCCGACATCCCTGGAGAATCGCTGCCAGGCCTCGATCATGCTCTGCCGGTCGGCGCCCCACATGCTGCCGAGCGAAACGCCTTCCAACCGGTCGGCGGCGTCCTGTTCGTCGTTCCTGTCGGTTTCGGCCATTACAGTCCCCTGACTTCCGGTGTGAACGTGGCCCCGCCCGTGGCGACTGTTCACGCACTGTTGTAAACTCCGCGCCGCTCGCGGTTTCGGGCCGCTCCCGAATCCGGCAGGCAAGTCGGCGGCCGTGCCGCCAAGCGCGCCGCACCCCGGCCGGCCAGCGGCCACACCCGGTCGGTCGAACACCAGCGGCGCCTTACGGCAGGCCGGAACCCGCCGGGCGCCATGATACTGTATCCGTCACGAGAATTTGCCGGCGTTGCCGGTACGAGAGAAGACGCCGCCGTGAAAATCAACGTGGAAGTGGATCTCACACCCGAGGAATTGCGACGTTTCATGGGGCTGCCGGATGTCGGGGACGTGCAGAAGCAGTTGCTGGAACAGTTCACGCAACGGGTTTCGGCTTCTGCCGAACAACGGGACGAGTTTCTGCGCAATCTGCTGACCGGCGCCGTTGCGCCATGGCAAAGCTTCTTCAATATGGTATCGGGGGCCGGCGAACAGCGCGGCGACCCGCGCGACAGGTAGGCCGACCCGGGTGGAGAGCGACATTTCCAGCGCTGGAACGAGAACCGTCGTGTCGTGTCACGCGTCATCGGCTCGCACCGCGGGTTCTGATTGCGCAGAACGACCCGTGCAACGACAGTAGCGAGATTCGGGGAACCAACATGCGGCTGAGCACGCAGGATGCATCCTTTCTTTACTCCGAGACGGCCAGTGGCCCCATGCACGGCGCCGCCGTCTCCATCCTCGAAGGCGAGGTGCCGTTCGCTACCGTGTTCGAACACATCGGCTCGCGACTGCACCTGGTGCCGCGCTACCGGCAGCGGCTGGCGTTGGTGCCGTTCAATCTCGCGCACCCCAAATGGGTCGACGACCCCGACTTCGACCTGGCCAATCACGTCAAGCGGCACCGGTTGCCCGAGGGTTCGACCCTGGACGATGCCATCCGTGCCGCACTTGACCTGAACGAACCTCTGCTTCCCCGAGACCGGCCGCTGTGGCGCATGGTCGTCATCGAAGGGGTCGAGAACCGAACCGTGCTGGCGCAATACGGCCATCACGCCATGGTCGACGGCGCGTCCGGAGTCGACATTTCGCTGGTGCTGTTCGACCTGCAGAAAAACGCCGCGTCGCCCGAACCCGAGCCCTGGCAACCGAAGCCTCTGCAGAACCCGGTGGAACTTGCCACCGAGGCAGCGATCGAAACCGTGCACACCCTGTCGGGGGAAAACCCGTTCAAGGCCGCCAACTTCACCTCGGAGCGCACCGAAATGCTGCGCCGGGCCACCGAGTCGATGACGCGATTCGTGGTGGAGCCGGTACTGGCGGCGCCCTGGAACGCCGCACCCGTGGGCCCGAAACGCGATTTCCTGTGGCAGAAATACTCGTTCGGCGAATTCCGGCGCATCCGCAGCAGGCTCGGCGGAACCATCAACGATGTGGTGCTGGCCGTGGTCACCGAAGCCGCCGCCCGCTACCTGAGCGCCCATGAAGAGCGCACCGCGGGCCAGCACCTGCGCATCATGTGCCCGGTGAACGTGCGGACCGAAGACGAACGCGGTGCCCTCGGCAACCGGGTTTCCGCCATCTTTCCCCTTTTCGCCGCCGAGCCCATGGATATCCAGGATCGACTGCAGAAGGTGCGCTGGGAAACCGAGCAGATCAAGAACAACCGCGAAGCCCAGGCCATGCAGTTGATGATGGAATCGGCGCCCGGGGTGCCGCCCGTGGCCATGGCTCCGACCCTGCTGGTGGGAACGCCCTGGGATCCGACGGTACTCTCCGCCAGCTTTCCTCTTCCCGTGCCGCCGTCCTTCGGGCCGCGGCCGCCGATGTTCGGCTTCAATTTCACCTGCACCAACGTGCCCGGCGTGCAGACCACGCAGTATCTCGCGGGGCACGCCGTACTGGACAACCTGGGGTTTCTCATGCTGGGCGGCAACCTCGGTTACGGCGTCGTGATCACGAGCTACAACAAGCACATCTATTTCAATTTCATCTGCGACCGGCGCCTGATGCCCGACCTGGAACTCATGGCGAGCGAAGCCGAGCGTGCTTTCGGGGAACTCCTCGCCGCGGCGGAGCAGGCGAATGCAGCCACAACCCATTGACAGAAACCGGAGAAAGCATGTCCGCCAGTGCAAGCATTGAGAACACCCTCGAGCGCTACCCCATCGAAGTTTCGCTGACCGACGGGCGCACCCTTTCGCTCGGCATCGTCGGAGCGGACGATCGGGCCGCCATACTCGAGTTTGCGCGCAACCTCCCAGAGCAGGATCTGCTGTTCCTGCGCGTCGACATCACCAAACCGGAGGCCGTCGACAAGTGGCTGGCGAACGTCGCCGACGGCACGACGGTGTCCATCATCGCCCATGACGGCGACACGATGGCCGGATACGCAACGGTGGACCGCACCCCCGCGCGCTGGACGAGGCGGGTGGGCGAACTGCGCCTGACGGTGGGCCAGGATTATCGCGGCCAGGGTCTTGGCCGGCACTTGAGCGCCAGAATATTCGACATCGCCAAGAGCCTCGGGCTGAAGAAACTGACGGCCAACATGACGCCCGACCAGCGCGGCGCCCAGGCCGCCTTCCAGCGGCTGGGATTCGTCGCCGAAGCCCTGTTGACGGATTTTGTCGAAGACCGCGACGGCGGATTGCACGACCTGGTCATGATGACGTTCGACGTGGACGGATTGACCGACCACGCCGACCAGTCCCTCGAACTCTGACGACGCGACCTGTCCCGACGTACAAGCCGAGACCGCATCTCTCGCCGATTTCCTGCTGCGGACTCCGGCGAACTCGCGCTTTTTTCCACGAGAGTTGCCACTCCGGCACACGGGGCCGCGCACGTACAAGGCGCAAAAGCTCGCTGGGAGAGAATCGGTGTGCGGTGCGTGTATAAGGCTCGCTGAATCGCGCCTTTTAGGCCCGTGCTTGCGCCCATCGTCGCGGTAACCGCGTCCGCCTGGCGTGCCATTCGGGGAGCCGGATGCACGTACCGCATACGGGTTCTCGGGGCCGGGTCGGAGAGGCGCCTCTCCGCATTATCGCTAATAAATTTAACAAAATCAATAATTTACAAATGATTTTGCCTGAGAGGGATCTCCAGGAATCGCAGGCGACAACCGTTTTCGAACCGAAAAGCCGGGACATCGAAAAAAGCGAAAAAAGTGTTGCATTGCAAATTGCTGTGGTGCACAATGCCCGCGTTTGTGCAATGCAGCATCCAAGCTGCCTAAACCCGTAAAGCAGACGTGGAGATAACAGATGAACCCGTTCGAAACGCAAATGAAACTTGCCCGTGACCTGACGGAACTCAATGCGGAGTGGTTCCGCAAGATTGCCGAGTTCGACTCCAAGAGCTTCGGCGATTACATCAGGTTCAATCAGGATTTCGCCGGCCGGTTGCCCGAGGCGACCGACATCCAGAGCTTCGTCGACCTGCAGCGCGAGTACGGCGAGCAACTCTGGAACGGCACCCAGGAAACCCTGAAGACGCGCGGCGAATTGCTGCGTGACGCGTTCAACGCCAATAACGAAACGATTCGCAAGGCGTTCAGCCCCGAAGCCGAAGAAAAGCCGCGGGCAAAGCGCACCTCAACGAAGGCCAGCGCAGAAAAAGCGGCAGCCTGAGCGGTTTTCCGCTTTCCTCCCCCCGCACACCCGCCGGTAATTCGAGACCGTTTCCGATTACCGGCGGGTTGTGCCTTTTTTCCCGCCTATCTCTTCCCCGCAACGCTCACCGGCTTTCGTCGCAAGGGCGCCGCGGCGGCAATCCGACACCCCGTCAGCCCGAGTTCTTCTCGACAATGCTCTCGTGAAAGTCCCGCATGGTCGAATACAGCCGCTCCGTCGCTTCCGGAACCTGCGTACCGGGCTCGAACCGGATGGGGTCGAGCACATGCGCCGCCACCGGACCCGGCTGGGCTTCCTTGGTGCCCGGCGGTCGAATCTGCTTCAGGCCCTCGAGGTAAATCGGCACCACCGGCACGTCGTTGCCGAGCGCGAGAATCGATACGCCGTGCTTGAAGTGCGACAGGTGCCTGCCGCGGGCGCGCGTTCCCTCCGGGAACAGCATCAGATTCGCCCCATGCTCCAGCAGCCAGTTCGGATACTCCAGGGTGCGGGAGCCGCCGCCGCGCTGGATCGGATAGGCGCCCGTCACCAGGGATTGGTACCAGGGCTGCAAGGTGATCTCCTTGCGACCCTTCAGGAACCAGCGGTCGGCCGCCGCACCGAAGAACAGGTTCGTGCGGATGCGCAAGGGGATCGCCTTCATCAGGCAATACTGGTCGAAGTGGCTCTGGTGGTTGGCAATGACGATGCAAGGCCCTCGCACCGCCCTGAACCTCTCCTTGCCGTACACCCGGTGCTCGGTGAAGAAGCGCCAGCCCCAGCGCTGGTACGCGTACGGGTACATGGCAAAACGAGCGACCCGCGCCCACCACTGTATCTGCCAGCGATGCGGCCCCGCCGTCTGTGCAGACTGGCTCAGCAGGCGCTGGAAAAGCGGCAGGTCGATGGCCGGCAGAATCTCCGTGTCCGCCGTGGTGCTCATTTCCTGGGCGAGGGTGGCCCGATAAGCCTTGAAGTTGTCGGGCGCATCGACCACGAAGCACTGGTCCCACTCGCCGAGCAGACGGTAACCCATCAGGACCTTCGCTTCCCAGCGCTCGAGGGCTTCGCGGACGCGCTCCACAGCATCGGCACCCTCGGACTTCATGGCCTTCAGGCCCTCGGAATGGTCCCGCATGAGTAGGACGTAAATGCCCACGGGGTCAATCCGCGTTTTCCGGAGTGGCGCCTTTCATCATGTTGATGTACTTGTCGATGGCAATGGCCGGAAACGTCGTGATCTTGATGGTTCCACGGGAGCCGAGTTCCATGGATAGGCGGGCCATGATCTCGTTCGACGGCGCTTCGATGACATTGACGAAGTCGTATCCGCCGAGCACGGCGTACTGGGAAACCACCCTGGCGCCCATGCTCTCGACTTCCTTGTTGACCTCACCGAGGCGCTCGGGACGTCCCTTCAGCGTCTTGCGTCCCTCGTCGGTGAGCGTGCTGAGCATGATGTATGTCGCCATCGGATGTTTCCTCGTCCGCCGCTGTTGAATCCCCTCGGCCGGCAGGCCCGGCACAAGCCTCGTTTCGCACAGGATGCGTGCTGCCGATCGAATGTGCGTTCGCCGACCCGGCCGGCAATGCCATGGCAAGGCAGTTTGCGCCGTGCCGGCGACCGACGCAACCGCGCGCCCTCGGAAACGCGTCTTGTTGTTGACCGCAGCAAACCACTCCGCCAAACTTCGTGACGAATCGATGACGGGGGTTGTTGTGTCATTAGCATTCGAGGCACCAAGGCCGCGGCGGCACGGCCCGTCCGTAACACATCTTGCCTGGGAACTGCCGCGCGTGTTCCTGGAAGTCAGCCGGCTCGGCTTCTCCTGGCCGACGCTCCTGCGGCATGCCGCGCGGGGCGACGGGCATCCCGTCATGGTGCTGCCGGGGTTCCTCGGCGGCGACGATTCCACCTTGATCCTGCGCAGGTTTCTCACCCGGCTGGGGTACGTATCGCTGCCCTGGCTGCACGGCCGCAACACCGGTAATCCACACCTGCTCGAAGGGGCCGTACGGCGCTTCTATCGGGCTCATCAGTCGAGCGGCGAGAAGATCTCCCTGGTCGGGCAGAGCCTCGGAGGCATCTATGCCCGGGAAATCGCCCGCCGATTTCCCCAAGCGGTCCGCTGCGTGATTACCCTCGGCAGCCCCTATGCAGGGCAGGACGACGCGCAGACGGCGTCGCCCATGGTGACCCGGCTCTTCGAGTCGCTGTCGGGGCATACCGCAGAAGAGATGCGCCGGCGCATGTTCGATCACGCCGACCCGAGAGCGCCCATGGGTCTGCCGAGCACCTCCATCTACAGCAGAACCGACGGTGTCGCCTACTGGCAGGCGTGCGTCGATCGGGAGAGCGCTCTTTCCGAAAACGTCGAGGTCCGCGCCAGCCACACGGGCATGGCCGTCAACCCCGACGTTCTGCACGTGATCGCCGACCGTCTGGCCCAGGACCCGGACGACTGGCGCCCCTTCGATCGTGCCGCCGGCTGCCGGGCCTGGTTCTACCCGGAGCCGGCCCGCGCCTGATCGCCCTCGGAACGCACTGCCGCTGATCCCCCGTCGATCTTCGCCCGGGCGCGCAGGAAATCCAGGGCGCGCGCCTTGGCGAACTGCCCGTGGACGCCCGGCGCCGGTTCAGTATGAGATCGATTGCTCCAGCACCACCCACCGACCATTCTGCACCTGGGAAAGAACGCTCTCGGTGGCGCCGCTGTGTTTTTCGGCCGAGAAAGAAACCCTGTAGCCGAAGATGTCGGTGTAGTCCGTAATCGACTCGATGCCCTCGAGCAGCGAATCGACGGTCAGGTCGGGGCCGGCGTTTTCCAGGGCCTTCACCACCAGGTCGGCGCCGCGGTAGCCCTCCATGGCGGGCAACCCGGGCTCCACATCGTAGAGCGCGACGTAACGGTCCCACCAGGCCTGCACCCGGGGCGACTTCTCGTCCTCAGCGTAAATCCGGGCCATGTGCACGAAGGCGTAATACCCGTCGCCGCTATCCTGGTCGGCGATGACCTGGCCGTAGGCGGCGTTGTTGCCTACCCAGGCCACATCGGTCCATCCCATCTTGCGGGCCGTATCGAGAATCAGAATCGTGTCGCGGTGTACCGTGCCCATCAGCACCAGATTGCACCCCGCATTCCTCAACCGAAGCACGGCTGCCGTGAATTCGCTCTCCGTCGGCTTGTGGGCAGACTCCTCGACGACCGGCAGGCCCATGGCCTGCGTCTGGTCCTCGACCGCCTCGCGGATTTCCAGCCCGTAATCGGTATCGTGGTAAATGGCGCAGACATTCTGCCGGCCCTCCCGCTCGACGAAGTACTTGATCGCCGCACGCACCTCGTCGTAATAGATGCCCCGCTGGGTGAACTTCAAGGGATGGAAGGGCTCCACCATCTGCCGGCCGCCACTCACCGGAAAGAGGTTGGGCACGCCCTGCTCGAACAACCGGGGCATGATGGCATTGTTCATCGGCGTACCGGTGCCGAGCACCATGGCCAGAATGTTGTCGCGATTGACCAGCTTGTTGGCCGCCTGAATGGCCTTCGGCAACTGGTACGACGTGTCTTCCACAATGTAGCGGATTCGGCGGCCATGAACGCCACCCGCTTCGTTCGCCTCGTCGAAGCGCATGCGGGCTCCGTTGACGATGCCGACGCCCCAGATCGCAACGGCGCCGGATACATCGGTGTGCGTTCCGAGGACAATTTCCGTATCCGTGACACCGCGGGTGGCGCCTGCGCCGCCGTCATCGCCGGCATTCTCGTCGGAACACCCCGAGAGCAGAGCAAGAATCGCCCCGCAGAAAGCTATCGTAACTATCGACTTCATGGCTAACCCGTTTCTCCGTGCCCATCCGGGCGAAACCCGCCTCCGGCGACCAGGGCCTGCCCTGGGACCACACCGCTGCATCGGACAACCGCGTCTGCCAGTCGGAGCCGTGTCGCAAATGGGCAAATCCAGTGTTGACTCCCGGAATGCGTCACCCGTTGACGCCCCGAAAGAGTACCATTGCTGCAATCGTCGGGAACAGACCATGCCAACGGGGCCATGGCCGAGCCCGACATTCGCCGCAGGTCGTCCAACGTTCCTTGCGCGTCCTCGTCCCGCCGCGCCGGGATCGGAACTCGCAACGCAGCGGCTCAATACATCTCGGCGATCAGGTTCCCGTACTTCTCGTGCACCACCTTGCGCTTCAGCTTCTGGGTGGGTGTCAGTTCGTCGTCCTCCGGATCGAGCAGTTGGTCGATCAGGCGGAATTTCTTGACGGTTTCCACGCGCGCGAACTTGGCATTGACGCGTTCGATCTCGTCGCCGATCAGGTCCTGCACCTCCTGGGTGTGGCACAGGCTCGTGTAGTTGGTGAACGGCACATCGTTGTCCTGGGCGAACTTGGTGACGTTCTCGTGGTCGATCATCACCAGGCAGGTGAGATAGGGACGGCGGTCTCCGACGACGACCGCATCGGTGATGAACGGCGAGAACTTGAGCTGGTTCTCGATTTCGCTGGGCGTGACGTTCTTGCCCCCGGCGGTGATGATGATGTCCTTCATGCGATCGACGATGTAGACATAGCCGTCGTCGTCGATGCGGCCCACGTCGCCGCTGTGGAGCCAGGAATCGCGGATGGTCTCCGCCGTCTTCTCCGGCTTGTTCCAGTAGCCCCGAATCACGCCGTCGCTGCGTATGAGAATCTCGTTCTCCGGCGACAGCGCGACCTCCACTTCCGCATTGGACCTGCCGACGCTGCCGATGCGGGACTGGCCCGGCACATTGGCAGTAGCGAGCCCGCTGCATTCCGTCTGGCCGTAGACTTCGAACATCGGTCTGCCGAGTGCCCAGAACCAGTCGATGAGTTCCGGTGCGATCGGCGCCGCGCCCGTGGACAGCCAGCGGCAGCGGTCGATGCCGAGGAAGAGGCGGATGTTCCTGAACACCAGGAAATCCAGCACGGCGTATGCCAGCGCCAGCAACCCGGGAACGGATTCGCCGGCTTTCAGGTATTGCGCCCGCTTCAGACCCGTCTTCAGCGCCAGGTCGTAGGCCTTCCGCCCCAACGCAGTACCGTCCTTCAGCTTGATGACGATGGTGGAATGCTGTTTCTCCCACACCCGGGGCACGGCGAAAACCGCGGTGGGCGCCACCTGCTGCTGGTCGTGGGCGAAGGTCTCGGGTGCCTCGACCAGATTGACGATGCAGCCCGATTCGATTCCGCTGGCGATGTAGAACATGCGTCCGGCAATGTGTGCGAGCGGCAGGAAGCCCACCTGTTCGTCGGTATCGCGAAACCGGTAGATGTCCTGCAGGTTGCGCATCATGAATATCATGTTGCGCTGGCTGATCATGGCGCCCTTGGGCGGCCCGGTGGTGCCGGACGTGTAGGTGAGCACCATGAGGTCATCCGGCCGAGCCGCATCGATCTCCGTTTGCCACAGGCCCGGGTGCTTGTCGCCGTATTCGCTGCCGAGTTCGAGCAGCGCCTCGTAACTGAGGCAATCGTCATCGGAGAAATTGCGCAATCCTTCCATGTCGAATATCACGATCTTCTCGAGCGTCGGCGTGCGCTCCCGAACCTCGAGGATCTTGTCGAGTTGCTCCTCGTCCTCGGCGAAATAGAAGCGGGTGCCGCTGTCGTTGACGAGATACTCCACCTGATTCGGCGAATCCGTGGGATAGATACCGTTGGTCACGCCGCCGACACCGTTGATGCCGAGGTCTGCGAACACCCACTCCTTGCAGACTTCCCCGGCGACGGAGCACACATCGCCGCGTTCGAGCCCCAGCGCCTTCAGCCCGAGGCCCACGAGCCGCGCCTGGCGCCCGTACTCCGACCAGGTGTATTCGTTCCAGATGCCGAAGTCCTTCTCGCGCAGCGCCACCCGGTCTGCCCACTCGGCGACCCGCTTCGAGAACAGCCCTGGCAGGGTGTCGCACCCGTCGATGACCTGTTCAGCCATGGTCGTTTTCTCCTGCGAGCCCGAATTCTCTGGTCAACGCCACGTCTTGCGCTGCTTCCAGCGTCGCCGGCCGCGCACGCCCTGGTCTTTCATGCCGAGATAGAACTCCTGGATGTCCGCGGCGTTCTTCAGCCGTTCGCAGCTGTCCTCCATGACGATGCGGCCGAGTTCCATGACGTAGCCGTAATCGGCGATGTCCAGCGCCATCCTGGCGTTCTGTTCGACGAGCAGCACCGTGACCTGCCGTTCCCGATTGAGACGCGTGACGATTTCCGCGATCTCGTGCACCAGCTTCGGCGCAAGACCCAGCGACGGCTCGTCGAGCAGCATGAGTTTCGGGCGCAGCATCAGCGCCCGGCCGATCGCCAGCATCTGCTGCTGGCCTCCGGACAACACCTGGGCGGGCTGTCTGACGAAGCGCGTCAATACGGGAAAGTACTCGTAGACGAGTTCCAGGTCCCGATCGATCTCCCGGTCACGGCGTGCGTAGGCGCCCATGCGCAGGTTCTCTTCCACGGTCAGGAAAGGAAACACCTCCCGGCCTTCCGGCACGTGGCCGATGCCGAGGCGGGCGATCCAGTCCGGGTCCCGCGCCTGGATCGGCTTGCCGTCGTAGATTACCGAGCCCTTCTGCGGGTCCATGGCGCCGCTGATGGTCTTCAGAACCGTGGTCTTGCCCGCCCCGTTGGCGCCGAGCACGGTGACGATTCGTCCTTGTTCGACGCGCATGCTGACGCCGTGTATGGCGAGAATCGGACCGTAGTAGGTCTCGATGTTGCGCAGTTCGAGGAGGTCGGCCACGCTCAATCCCCGAGGTAGGCGCGCAGGACTTCCGGGTGGCTCTGCACGGCGGCCGGCTCCCCGGACGTAATGGTCTTGCCGTCGGCCATGGCCAATACCTGGTGGGAGGCCGTGCTCACCAGATTCATGTCGTGCTCCACCATGATCACCGTAATGCCCAGTTCTTCGTTGATGTCCTCCAGCCAGAACGACAGGTCTTCGGTCTCCTCCGGGTTCAAGCCCGAGGACGGTTCGTCGAGCAGCAGCAGTTTCGGTTTCAGGCACAGCGCCCGTGCGATCTCCACCATCTTGCGCACGCCGTAGGGCAACTCGCCGATCACCTTGTGTCGATGGCTCTGCAGGTCGAGCAGGTCGATGACGTCCTCGACCGCCTCGCGCAACGCAAGTTCCTGGCGCCGCACGGAAGGCAGAAAGAACAACTCGGAGATCAGGTTGCTCTGCCGATGGATGTGGCATCCGATCAGCAGATTCTTGAGCACGGTTTCCTGCTCGAAGAGTTCGGTATTCTGAAAGGTGCGCGCTATGCCCCGTTCGGCGACGGCGTGTGTGGGGATGTGCGTGATGTCGCTGCCGTCGAAGGCGATCGTCCCGGTGTCGACATCGTAGATGCGGCTGATGAGGTTGAAGATCGTCGTCTTTCCCGCGCCGTTGGGGCCGACGATGCTGTAGACCTGCCCCTCTTGTACCGAGAAGGAAACATCCTGCACGGCCTTGACGCCCCCGAAGCTCACCGAGATGCCCTCGGCCGACAGCAGCGTCATCGCAGCCGCTCCGTGCGCAGAAAGCTCTTCTGGCGCTTGTAGGTCGCCCGCCGGTACAGCGGGAACTGCTCGAAGAAGAGGCGGACCTTGCGCCACCGACCATAGAGGCCCAGGGGTTCGTATATCAGGAACAGGATCAGTATGAGACCGAAGATCCCCGGTTCCAGCCCCGGAATCTGGCCGACCGCCGGCGGCACTGCGTCCCGGAATACGGCGATTCCCTGGGGCAGGAGCCCGATGAACATGGCGCCGAAGATCACCCCGTGCATCGAACCCAGGCCGCCGACCACGACCATCAGCAGCAGCTGGATGGACATGATCAGCGTGAAGGCATCCGGCGCCAGGTAGCCGATCTTGTGCGCGAAGAGGCCGCCCGCGAGCCCCGTGAATCCGGCGGAAACCGCAAAGGCCAGGCTCTTGGTATAGGCAAGGCTGATGCCCATGCTCTCGGCCGAGGTCTCGGAATCCCGAACCGCCACCATCGCCCGGCCCGTGGGGCTCCTCAGCCAGTTGAGCGCCGCGATCATGCAGAAGAAGAGGACGCCCAGACACAGATAATAGAAGGCGGCCGGGGTGGAAAGATCGATGAGAAACCGTGCATTCGGAACGGAGAGGCCCCGGTAGCCGCCCGTTACGGACTCCCAGTGCCCCAATACCTGTTCGACGATCATGGCAAACGCGAGGGTCGCAACCGCCAGGTAGATACCCGTCATTCGCAGTGCCGGAATACCGACGATACCTCCTATCGCAGCCGTGACTCCGGTTGCTGCAGCCAGGGCCAGCGGCAGCGGCCAGCCGTGATTGAGGAGCCAGGCGTGGACATAGGCGCCGATCGCCAGGAAGGCCGCATGGCCGAGACTCACCTGCCCGGTGTAGCCGACCAGCAGCATCAGGCCGATGCCGGCGATGGCATAGATGTACACCAGCGCCAGTTCGCCCAGATAGAACCGGTCGAGTGCCAGGGGCGCCAGCAACACCAGCAGGCACAGCAGCCCGTACCAGAACCGCTGGCCGTTGTGCTCGAACAGGTCGATGTCCTGGCCGTAACCCGTCTTGCGGACGAATCGCACCGTCAGACCTTCTTCTGCTGCATGGTGGCAAAGAGCCCCTCGGGGCGAACCATCAGCATCACGAGCAGCAGCACATAAGCGCTCAGGTCTGAAAAGCCGGGCCACAGATAGCGGCCGGCGAACTGTTCGACCAGGCCGATCAAGAGCCCGCCCAGGAGCGCCCCCGGCAGGTTGCCGAAGCCACCGACGATCGCTGCCGCGAAGGCCTTGATGCCGATGAAACCCATCATGGGGTCGATCAGCGAAACCGGCGCCATCAGCACGCCGGCAACCGCCGATATCACCGCCGACAACGCCCAGACCAGCGAGAAGACGCGCTTGACCGGTATGCCGACGTAGAACGCCGCAAGCTGGTTCTGCGAAGCGGCCTGCATGGCCACACCGACCCGCGTGAACCGAAAGAACAGGTACAGCAACGTGCAAAGCACCAGCGTGCCGCCGACGATGACGGCATTCTCGGCGCCCACGACCAGATCGCCCCATTGCCAGACGATGCCGGCATAGGGCAGATCGAGCACCCGCGGCTCGTTGCCCCAGATGGCGCCGGCGACGGCACGCAGGACGAACCCCAGCCCGATGGTGAGCATGAGCACGGCGAAGTGGGGCTCGCCGATCATCGGTCGCAGCAGCAGCCGCTCGAGGAGCGCGCCCACCGCCGCCATGACCGCAATCGCCGCAACGAGGCCGAGGGCAAAGGGCCAGTCGAGCAGATTGATGAACACCACCGCAACGAAGGCGCCGATCATCATGACGTCGCCCTGGGCGAAGTTGACCATCTCCGTGGCCTTGTAGATGAGCACGAAACCGAGCGCGATCAGGCCATAGACGCAACCTTGGGAGACGCCGCTGACAACAAGCTGAACGACTTCCACCAGGAGACCCTATGCCGGACCCGGCCGATGCCCGGGCATGCCGTCACTGCTTCGCACCGATTCGTACCATCCCAGTAATGCGAAGGAGTATCACATTAATCGGCAAAGGGTGGTAGATTTGCCGTTTCCATCGCCACTGGAACGATCATGACGCTGCGAATCAACGCCACGGCTCCCGACTTCACCGCGGAGACCACCCAGGGAACCATCAGCTTTCACGACTGGATCGGCGACGGCTGGGCCATACTCTTCTCCCATCCGAAAGACTTCACGCCGGTCTGCACTACCGAACTCGGTTACATGGCGGGCCTGGCTCCGGAATTCGCACGGCGAAACTGCAAGATCCTGGGGCTGAGCGTCGACCCCGTCGACAACCACGCCGAATGGTCCAGGGACATCGAAGAGACACAGGGCCACGCGGTCAACTATCCGCTCATCGGCGACCCGGAACTCGCGGTGGCGAAGCTCTACGACATGCTGCCGGCGGAAGCGGGCGACACGTCCGAGGGCCGAACCCCCGTCGACAACGCCACGGTTCGCTCGGTATTCGTGATCGGCCCGGACAAGACCATCAAGGCCATGCTCACCTATCCGATGAGCACCGGGCGCAACTTCGACGAGGTGCTCAGGCTGCTCGATTCCTGCCAGCTGACCGCGAAGCACCAGGTGGCGACCCCGGTCAACTGGAAACATGGGGAAGACGTCATCATCGTGCCGGCGGTCTCCGACGAGGCCGCCCGGGAGAAGTTCCCCGATGGCTGGCGCGCGCCGAAACCCTACCTGAGAATCGTGCCGCAACCGGAATAATTGCCGCATCGGTTCGCCCCGGATGAAGCGGGACGCATCCGGCTCCGGACGCCTGGGGGCGCTCGGGCCCGGCATCCTCTACGCCGCAGCCGCCATCGGCGTATCCCATGTCGTTCAATCGACGCGGGCCGGCGCCGTCTACGGCCTGGTCATGATTGCCCTGGTCGCCGTCATCGGCATCGTCAAGTACCCGGCGATCCGATTCGGCAGCCAGTACACGGCTGCCACCGGCAAGAGCCTGCCCGAGAGCTACATCGAACAGGGCTGGTGGGCCGTCTCCCTGTACCTGCTGACGCAACTGCTGACGGTCTGGTTCGTGCTGGCCGCCGTTGCCGTCACCACCGCGGGGCTGGTGCTGACCGTATTCGATCTGGACATGAGTGCCGTCGCCATGACGGGTTTTCTCATGGCCGGCACGGCACTGCTGCTCACCATTGGCCGCTACCGCTGGCTGGAGCGCGTCGGCATGGCCCTGGTCTGCGTTCTGGTCGTCATGATCGTGATCGCCGCGGGCGCCTCGGTACCCCGCATCGATTGGAGCATCGGCAGTTTCGGCCTGGAACGCCTCGACATCCCCCTGTTGCTGTTCGTGGTCGCCATGGCGGGCTGGCTGCCGACACCCGTGGACTCGTCCATACTCAACTCCGTCTGGACGAGCGCCAAGATGCAGGCGTCCGGCAAGCCGATTTCCGTCGCCGCGGCCCGATTCGACCTGAATCTGGGTTACGTGACCGCCATGGTGCTGGCCGTCGGCTTCCTGCTGCTCGGCGTGGCCGTCATGCACGAACCCGGCATTGCGCCGAGCGATTCACCGGCGGCATTCGCCGGCCAGGTGATTACGCTCTTTACCGAAACCGTCGGCGGCTGGAGCTTCTATCTGATCGGCGCGGCGGTGATCGCGGCGATGTTTTCCACACTGCTTGCGGTCATGGACGGCTATCCGCGTCAGTTTGCCTACGCGTTTTCCGCGCTTCGCGGCACGGATGCGCCACGCTGGTTCGTCCCGGCGCTCACTTGGGCCTGCACACTCGGTTCCTTCGTGCTGCTCGCCACGTTACTGACCTCGTTTACACGATTCATCGACCTGACCACCACCCTGGGATTCGTCATGGCGCCAATCTATGCCTTTCTCAATCACCGGGCCATGACCGGTGCCGAGGTCCCCGCAGACTACAGGCCGTCGAGCGGGCTCGAACGCTGGAGCCTCTGCAGTCTCGTCATCCTGGCGCTGGCCAGCGCCGTCTACCTCTACGTCCGGTTCGTACACGGCTGAAGTCGCCACGGCGGGGGCATGCGCCCCCCGATTTCCAATCCATTTTCATTCCACAATTGCTGTGAAGTGCTTTCAGCATTGCGCCGTAGCATTTCAGTCAGCCGATTACAGGCCGCACCTGTTGCCAAGGTGGATGACGTGAATGGTATCGACACGACTGGTATCGACATGAATGGAATCGACATGAACGAAAGCGACGCACCCCTGACGGCGAACGAAACCGCGCTTCTCCTCGGCGCATTCGCAACCCTGGCGGTAAGCATGCTCTCGTTCCTCGCCCTGTAACCGGTCAATCCCAACTCTCCGTAGAGACCTTGTGATGACCTATCTGGCCAACCCCGCGCAAGCGGGGTTTTTTTTGGGGTTGCCGGCATGAAATACCTGCACACCATGGTTCGCGTCTCCGATCTCGGCGAATCGCTGGATTTCTACTGCAACAAGCTCGGCCTCGAGGAAGTGGGACGCTACGAAAACGAAGGCGGCCGCTTTACGCTGGTGTTCCTGGCCGCGCCGGGCAACGAGTCCGCCCAGGTGGAACTCACCTGGAACTGGGACCCGGAAGAACTGGATGGCGGGCGGAATTTCGGGCATCTCGCCTACGAAGTGGACGACATTTACGCAAAGTGCCGGCATCTCATGGACTCGGGCGTGACCATCAACCGCCCGCCCCGGGACGGGCGCATGGCATTCGTGCGCTCGCCGGACGGCGTCTCGGTGGAATTGCTGCAACGCGGAGCGGCCCTGCCCCCGGCCGACCCCTGGAAAGACATGGACAACACCGGCGTCTGGTAGCGCTCTTTCACCCGACGGCGCAGCATCCACCGTACGTGGCCAGGACGCCAGCGCTCGACATCATGTTGGGCGCGGCCACTTTCACCCGACGGCACGGCATCCACCCTTCGTGGCAGCTATAATGTCGCGGTCCCGATGCGTCGGCCGAATTCCCCTGCCGGGCAAGGTCGTCGAAAGCACCGGAAACCTGCGGTTCGGTGGTTTGAAATCATGCAGTGTGTTACTTTTCGTAGCACCTCGTCGTTCCGCGGCCACGTTTCATCGAAAGCCAGGAGTGCCCGTCAGCGGCTAACTCTCGAGATTCTGCAATGCGCCGTACTCACATAACCGCCGTCGCCATCGCCATTGTCATCGGCGTCTGGCTGCTGTCGGGACAGTTGGGCTCGGAGGACCCGCCACCCCTGCCCACCCCGGCCGAATCGGCCGAACAGCGGGCTGCCATGGCCGAAGATCGTCCCCCCACCCGGGTGCGCGCTCGGGTCATTCACGCGGCACCCCAGTTCCGGCACCTGCGGGTGCGGGGCAAGACCGAGAACAAGCGCACCGTTCAGGTCAGCGCCGAATTGACGGGCACGGTCGTGCAGCGGCCCGTGGAACGCGGTTCCCGCGTATCCGCCGGCGACCTGCTCTGCCGCCTCTCCATCGAGGATCGCGAGGCCAGCCTCGATGAGGCCAAAGAGGCGCTGAACCAGGCGCGCATCGAGTACGACGGCCGCCTGCAACTCAAGACACGCGGCTTTCAGTCCGACACCGCCATCGCTCAGGCAAAGGCGAAGCTCGCCGCCGCCGCCGCGGAACTGAAACGCCGCGAACTGGACATCGCCAGAACCCGCGTCCTTGCGCCGTTCGCCGGCCTGGTGGAAGACGTTCACCTGGAAGTCGGCGACTACGTGACCCCGGGCACGCCCTGCGCAACCATCGTCGACCTCGACCCGATGCTGCTGGTCGGGCGCATATCCGAAGCCGACGTGCTGCAGGTGGCCGTCGGGCAGGAAGCCCGGGGCACCCTCAGCGACGGACGCATCGTCAGCGGGGCGATCGGCTTTATCGGCCAGCAAAGCGATGCCGTCACCCGTACCTACCGCATCGAGATACCCATAGCCAACCCCAACTACGCGCTGCGCAGCGGCATCACCACGGCAATCGCCATTCCCATCGCCGAAGTCCTGGCGCAGAACGTCAGTCCGGCGCTCTTTGCCCTGGACGATGCCGGCACCGTCGGCATTCGCACCGTTGGCGACGACGGCCGCGTCGAGTTTCATGGCATCGACATCGTCCGGGAAGACGGGAAGGGGGTCTGGGTGTCGGGGCTGCCGCCGGTGGCGACGCTGATCACGGTGGGCCAGGAACTGGTCGTGCCGGGAGAACTCGTCGAAGTCGATTTCGAACCGAGCGGAGAGATGCCCGCTGCGGCTCCGGACGCTGCTCCGCCTCCTGTACCGGGCCGGAGCAAGCCCGAATCCTCGTACGCCGAGGGGCACCGGCCCGCCAGCGCATGAACGCCGTCATCGATGCGGCCCTCAACCGCTACAAGACCACGCTCCTGGTCATGGTCATGGTGGTGGTGGCGGGGGTCCTCGCCCGCATCGCAATTCCGATAGCCAACGAACCCAACATCCAGGTTCCGTTCTACATCGTCACCGTCATCCACGAAGGCATCACGCCGGAGGATGCCGAACGCCTGCTGGTCATGCCGCTGGAAGTCGAACTGCGCAATGTCGAGGGAATCGACGAGTTGACCTCGTACGCCTCCGAGGGCTCGGCTACGGTCATGGTGGAGTTCGATGCGGAATACGACCTCGACCGCGCGCTTCGGGATGTCCGCGAAGCCGTCGACAGCGCCAAACCCGAGATGCCCTCCACCATCGAAGAGCCGATCATCCGCGAGACGACCACCGAGGACTTTCCAATCCTCCAGGTCAATTTCGTCGGCGATGGCGTCCCGGAACGCGTGCTCTACAACCTGGCCATCGAACTCAAGGACCGCATAGAGGCCATTCCCGCCGTACTCGATGCCGAGATGCAGGGCCAGCGGGAGGAAGTGCTGGAAGCGGTGATCGACCCCAATGCCCTGGAAGCCTATCGCATCGCCAACGCCGAACTGATCGACACCATCGTCCGCAACAACCGGCTGATTCCCGCCGGCAGCCTCGATACCGGCCAGGGCCGCTTCTCCGTGAAGGTTCCGAGCGTCATCGAAGAGGCACGCGATGTCTTCGATCTGCCGGTTCGGGTCAATGGCGATACCGTCGTCACCCTCGGCGATATCGCCACCGTACGCCGTACGTTCAAGGACCGCACCGGCTACGCCCGCGTGAATGGCGATGTTGCAATCTCGCTCAATATCCTCAAGCGGGCCAACGCCAACATCGTCGACACCGTCGACGCTGTCAAGCAAACCGTCGAGGGATTTCGACCGAACCTGCCCGGCAAAGTGTCCGTCTTCTATTCGCAGGATCAGTCGACCTCGACGCTCAAGCAGGTTACCGAACTGCAGGGAAACATTCTGACGGCGCTGGCCCTGGTCATGATCGTCGTGGTGGCTGCGATGGGGTTCCGCAGCGGCATCATCGTCGGGCTCGGCATTCCCGTTTCGTTCCTGTTCTCGATCGCTCTACTTCACTCGTTCGGCTACACCTTCAACTTCATGGTCATGTTCGGCATGCTGCTCGGTCTCGGCATGCTGATCGACGGAGCCATCGTCGTCACCGAGTATGCCGATCGCAAAATGGTCGAGGGTTTCGATCGCCGCAGCGCCTACGCACTGGCCGCCAAACGCATGCTGTGGCCCGTGACCGCCTCGATCGCAACGACACTGGCCGCATTCCTGCCGTTGCTTTTCTGGCCGGGCGTTCCGGGGCAGTTCATGCGCTACCTGCCGGTTACCGTGTATACCGTGCTCTCAGGCTCGCTGATCTATGCACTGATTTTCGGCCCGGTTCTGGGCGCACTGTTCGGCCGCGCGGGCGCCCGGGACGCACGCTCCGTGGAAACGCTGAAGCAACTCGAGGAAGGCGACCCCGCCAGCATGCGAACGATTACCGGCCTGTATGCCCGCCTTCTTCGGGTGGCGACCCGGTACGCGTCGCTGACCCTGGCCTTGGTGCTGGCCATCGTCTGGGCAGTATTCTGGGCATACGGCGAGTACGGCCGAGGTCTTATCTTCTTCTCCGATTCAGAGAGCAAATATGCCGTGGTCACCGTACGGGCTCGCGGCAACCTGGCTGCCGACGAGATCGACGAACTGGTCGCCGAGGTGGAGGCCCAGGTGCTGCAGACCAGCGGCATTCTCGACGTCAACACCACCACGTCGCTCGGCGGCGGCCTCCTCTCACCATTCGGTGGCGGGGGCGGCGGGCTCGATGTCGTCGGCCGCAACTACATCGAATTGCAGGACGAAAACGATCGGGACCGAAAGGCTACGGATATCCTCGAGGAGATACGCCAGCGCACCGCCGGGCTCGCCGGTATCGCGGTCGAAGTCCGCCAGATAGATCAGGGGCCGACTGAGGGAAAGCCCATCGAGATCGAGTTTGCATCCCACGAAAAGCCGTTGCTCGAACCGGCGGTGGAACGGGTGCTGAACTACATGGAACGCGAGGTCGAGGGTTTGCGCGACATCGAGGATACGCGCTACCTCCCGGGCATCGAATGGAAACTGACCGTCGACCGGGCGCAGGCAGCGCTCTACGGCGCGGATGTCTTCCAGGTCGGCGTCGCCGTGCAGTTGGTCACCAACGGCGTCAAGGTCGGGGAATACCGCCCCGACAATTCCGACGATGCCGTGGACATTCGCGTTCGCTATCCGCTGGCCGCGCGGGGCTTGAGCATGCTGGACGAACTGAAGGTCGCCACCCCACGCGGCCTGGTGCCCATATCCAACTTCGTCCGCCGGGAAGCCGCGCCCAAGGTCGACACCATTCAACGTTCGAACGGCGTCCCGGTGAAGTACATTCGCGCCGATGTCGCGCCCGGTGTGCTCGCCGATTCCAAGGTGAGGGAGATTCAGGCGTGGCTGCAGGAGCAGACCTTCGATTCGCGCCTCGCGATCCAGTTCCGCGGCACCAACGAGGAGCAGCAGGACTCCATCGCCTTCATTTCCGTCGCGTTCCTGATGTCCCTGCTGCTGATGTTCGTGCTGCTCGTCACCCAGTTCAACAGCTTCTACCAATCGATGCTCATCCTGTTCGCCGTGGTGCTCTCGACGGCAGGCGTGCTGCTCGGCTTGCTGGTCATGGAGCAACCGTTCAGCGCCGTGATGACCGGGGTCGGCCTCGTGGCGCTTGCAGGAATCGTCGTCAACAACAACATCGTACTGATCGACACCTACAACCATCTGCGGCGTGAGCACCCCGAACTCGATATCGTTTCGTCGATCGTGCGCACGGGCGCGCAACGCCTGCGACCGGTAATGCTGACCACGCTGACCACCGTGTTCGGTCTGCTGCCGCTCGCCAGCAACTTCAGCATCGACCTCGTCAACCGCACCATCGTCTACGGGGGCATGATGTCGGCATTCTGGGTGCCCCTCTCCCAGGCCATCGTGTCCGGCCTGACCTTTGCGACCCTGCTGACCCTCGTTGTCACCCCGGCCATGCTGGCACTTCCGCATCAGCTCGCGGCCGGCATCGACCGATTGAAAGCCCGCATTCGCCGCCGGCCGGCGCCGGCATAGGAGCACCCGAGCATCCGCGTGCGGCAGGGGAGCACTGCTTGCTAGGGTGCATAGATTGCTGGGAAGCACCGATTGCTGGGAAGCATCGATTGCAGGGAAGCGTTGCTTGCAGGGAAGCGCGGTTGGCAGGGCGGCGCGATTGTCAGGGAGGTGCGATTGTCAGGGAGGTGCGATTGTCAGGGGGGCCGCGTCCGGCACGAGGAACTTGGTCGGAATCACGAGGACCTTGGTCGGAATAAAGTTGCCCCGGCGACAACGACTCTGGGAGGAAGGGACCGGAGGGTCGCCGGGGCTGTTCGAAATCGAACGAGTGGTGGTGATTTTCCTCGCCGAACCGAGAGAACGCCATACGATATTTCCCTTCCTGATGTGCGAAATCGACCGGCATGGCTGCCCGCCATCTCCGGCAACATTTGGCACGCAGCCCGCGGCTTCTCCGCGCCACCTCGCATGGAAAAAATCATAACTCCCTGATTTAATTGACAAAATAACTCAACATGTATCTGGTGACCGGGCACCGAGAGCAGGTATACGGTACGTGCATCTGGCGCACCAGGCGGCGAGATTTACCGCGACGATGGGCGCAAGCACGAGCCCAAACAGCGCCAGATACACGCACCGCACACCTGCTCTCTCCCAGCGTATTGCTGATGTTCCTTGCACGTCGTCGTCCCGGCGCGCCGGGATCGAAACTCGCAAAAGGAATATACCGCCGCGCAGGGCGAGTGCGTCGGCATCCGCAGCAGGAATTTGGCGACGGACGCGGGCTGGATTTTCGCTTCGATTGCTTGCAAGCTTGCGCCGCAATTCCCGCTTCGCAAGCTACCCCCACAAGGAATGCGATGACGTGAGCCTGTCTCTCGGTGTACACATCGGCCAGCAGAACATGGCCATGGACGAACTCCGCGCCCTGTGGCGCAAGCTCGACGCCGCCGGCGTCGACTGGCTCTCGGCCTGGGACCACTTCTACGAGGCGCCGCCCAAGAACGGTACCGAGCCCCACTTCGAGGCGCTGGCAACGCTGGGCGCGCTGGCAGCGGAGACCCGACATGCCCGCATCGGCTGCCTGGTGTTCTATGTCGGCTACCGCAATCCGGCGCTGCTGGCGAAAGCGGCCACCACGCTCGATCACATCACCGGCGGCCGGTTCGAACTCGGGCTCGGCGCCGGCTGGCACATTTGGGAAGCCACCGCTTACGGGTACCCGTTTCCGGACATCGGTACCCGCCTCGACATGCTCGAAGAGGCGGTGCAACTCATCCGGCAGATGCTCTGCGAGGAACGCACCAACTTCAACGGCAGGCACTTTCAGGCCGTGGATGCGAGTTGCCTGCCGAGGCCCGTGCAGGGCCGCCTGCCCATCTGGATCGGTGGGGTCGGCGAGAAGCGTACCTTGAAGATCGCCGCGGCCCACGCGGACGGCTGGAACGCCCCTTACCTGTCCCCCGGTGAATTCGGGCGGCTGAATCAGGTGCTCGACCACTGGTGCGCCGAGCAGGGACGCGAACCTCGCGCCATCCGGCGCGGCATCAATCTGATGTTCAACCTGGGCGTCGACCGCGCGGATGTGGAACGGCAGCGGCTCAGGGTCGCGGAGGACTGGCGCGTGCTGCGCGGCCGCGTCCCCGAAGGCGCCCTTGCCTGTACCCCGGACGAGGCCGTGGAACGCATGGGCGAGTACATTGCTGCCGGCGCCCAGGAAATCAACATTGCCCTCCGGGCACCCTGGAACGAGGAAGCCCTGGACGCCTACCTGACGGAGGTCATGCCCCGGGTGAGGGCCCTGTAGACAGGATTCAGGCTCGCAGTTGCCGGCCCAGCTTCCGCGGTACGGAAAAGAACCCCGCTCGCCGCTGCTCTTCCGCGCCCAGGCAGTCCGCTTTCAGCCGGCAACTGTATTCGGCGAGCACCGGAATCATGGCGAATGCACCCAGCAGTTGACCGAGGGCCTTGGTATGCACCGCGTACCAGCCATCGCCGAGGTGCGGCGCCATCTGGAAAAAGCCGATGAAGTAGAAGAAGGTGGCTGCCGTCGTAACCAGCGCCAGCACCCGTGCGGCATTGAGTGGCAACCGCCGTATCAGGGTGGCGAAAGCCAATGCGGACCCGAACAGGTATGCCCCGATCAGCAACGACGCATCGGGAACGCCGAGATGAAACAGCGCCAGCAGGATGAATCCGAATCCGATAAACCCGTTCAGGTAGCACATGCCGATCGCTTCATCTTCAAACAACAACCCCCCGGGATGCATAACCTAATAGCCAATAGTCGTAAAACGCGCGGGAGCCGTCAACCGTTGCGTTACAAATGGTGACACTTTTTCGATGTCGGGCACGACGCTCGCCGGGGGCTGCCGGGCCGCGTGGTACCACCGCGGATTACCTCGCAACCGGCCTCGACGGCGCCAATACCTGCCATATCGCCTGCAGCCCCGCACGCTACTCCGCGGAGGAACCGGTCTCGACCCACCTCGAAACCGGTATCGCCATGGCCCCGCACCTGCCCAAATCTCCGGCATACAAAGGGCTCGCCCGCAGAACGACTGGCAGTGGTGGGCCGACAACGGCGAGAACATGAATGAGCGGTTCAGAGCCTGGCTGTTGCGGTGACGTCCCCGCCGGGCCCGCTTCTGAAGCGCGCCTGGTAACCCTCCTCTTCCAGGGCGCCGAGAACCTGCTCCACTTGCTCTTCGCCGCGCATCTGCAGCACCAGTTCCACCACGGTCGCCCGTACCGACGACCCTCCGAAGGTCCGCTGGTGCACGATATCGACGATGTTGCTGTCCAGCCGGCCGAGAACGGCAGTCAATTGCGCCAATGCCCCCGGAATATCGGGAATCTCCACATCGAGGCGCGCCAGACGATGGCTGCGCACCAGGCCCCGCTGCAGTACCGACGAAAGGATCATCATGTCCACGTTGCCACCGGAAAGAACCAGGGCCACCTTCCTGCCGCGGTAGTGGTCGGCATTCGCCGAGAGTGCCGCCAGCGTCGCCGCGCCGGCGCCCTCCACCACCGTCTTTTCGATCTCCAGCAACGTGAAGACCGCTTGCTCGACCTCCCTCTCGTCGACCAGGAACAGGTTGTCGACATGGGTTTCGATCAACGGCCATGTATGGCGGCCCGGGGACTTCACGGCAATTCCCTCGGCTACCGTTGCAGAGGGCGCGCCCGTGCTGTCGCGCCCGTGAAAGCGATCGTACGCGGCCGAATAGCGCTCTACCTGCACGCCCGATACCTCGACGGCCGGCGATGTCGACTTGACCGCCATGGCCGTGCCGCCGATCAATCCCCCACCCCCGACCGGGAGAACCACCGCCTCCAGATCCGGCACCTGTTCCAGGATTTCCAATCCGATGGTGCCTTGCCCGGCGATGACCCGCTCATCGTCGAACGGGTGCACCAGCGTCAAGCTACGCTCATCGGCCAGACGCACCGTATAAGCCAGGGTTTCATCGAAGGTGCTGCCCTCGAGGTGCACCTCGGCGCCGAACACCCGCGTCTGTTCGACCTTGGCGTTGGGGGTCGAGCGGGGCATCACGATGCACGCGGGCACATCGAGCCGGGAACCGTGGTAGGCCAGCGCCTGCGCGTGGTTCCCCGCGGACATGGCGATCACCCCGCGCCGGCGTTCCTCTTCGCCGAGCAACAGCAGGCAGTTGAGTGCGCCGCGCTCCTTGAAAGATGCCGTGAACTGGTGGTTTTCGAACTTCAGGTAGACATCCGCACCCGTGATCGCGGAGAGTGTCGCGGAACGTGTGCAGGGCGTGCATGCGATACGGCCGGCAAGCCGTTCCGCGGCAGCCTGAATGTCGAGCAGGTCCATCGCGCCAGTATACTTGAGCCCCACTATCCGGCAGGTTGACCTGTCGTACGTGTTTGCAACCCGATCGGTTGCGTTCGATCGGCGGCCTGGTAGCGGCCAGGCGCCGTTCGGTCGAGCGGCGCCTGACCGCATCCACAGATGGCCGAGCAGGACTGGCCGGACCAGTCCGTGAATGAACCAAGCGAGGTTGGCACGAGGTTGGCAACGGGTTGGCAAGAGACTGGCAAGAGCTGTGAAAAACCTGCTGATCGTCTATCACACGCAGTCTGAAAGCACCGAGCGGATGGCGAGCGCCGTCTACCGCGGCGCCTGTCACGAGGATGTTTCCGGCGTCGAGGTGCGGCGGCTCCTCTGCCGGGATGCCGGGGCCGACGACCTGCTGGGAGCCCAGGGACTGCTGCTGGGCACGCCGGAGAACTTCGGTTACATGTCCGGCGCCATGAAGGACTTCTTCGACCGCACCTTTTACGCCGTGGAAGGAAAGATCGCACCCCTGCCCTACTCGGCATTCATCAGCGCCGGCAACGACGGAACCGGGGCGCTGACCGCCATTCGCCGGATCGCGAAGGGCTACCCGTTCATAGAGGTACAGGAACCCGTAATCGCCCGGGGCGAGTTGACTGCCGAGCACCTCCAGCAATGTCACGATCTCGGCATGGCCCTGGCGCTCGGTCTCGAGATGAGCCTCTTCTGACTCTCCGGCAAACGCGACCCGCAGTCATGAGGTATAGTCGAACAGTCCCAAAGCCAACGCACCGGAGAACATGGAAATCTCGATCAAGTACTGCATGGAGTGAAACTACGAACCACAGGCGGTCAGTCTGGCTGCCCGGTTCAAGGAAGCGTTCGACGTCGATGCCCGCCTCATCGAAGGGGGCAGCGGCATCTTCGACGTGAAGGTCGATGGCCAGCTGGTCTATTCGAAACACCAGACGGGCAGTTTTCCCGACGAAAGCGCGCTGGTGGAAGAGCTCGGCAGGCGCTGACTTACGCCGGCCCCCATATTGCACCGGGGGCCGCGACGATCACGCCGGATTTTGCCCTTCTGCGCATGCTCGCAACCGGCAGCAAAGCCCCGCCCGTCCGTTCGCGCGGTACGCATATTGCTCCGGCTGAAGGTCCGCCTCGACTATCGGT
This sequence comes from Candidatus Azophilus sp., assembly GCA_965221465.1. Classification (GTDB taxonomy): domain Bacteria; phylum Pseudomonadota; class Gammaproteobacteria; order Pseudomonadales; family Azotimanducaceae; genus Azophilus. The sequence continues at coordinate 497,763 of OZ244892.1, read as the reverse complement.
TCGAGTACCTGTTGTTTCTCACATTGGTTCATTAGAAGTCCAGGGGCGTTTCCCGGATTGACCCATCAGCTAATGAACGATCGCCCTTCCGTTGGATCGAGCGCGCACGCGACTAACGCGAGACCGGTGCGGTCACGCTCATCCAGCGATTCGGTTCGGCGCTGAAATTGAATATCCACTTCCGCCTGCTGTTCCTTGACGGTGTGTGTTCCTTCGATCAGGCACGCCCGACGTTTCACCGGGCACCCCGGCCAACCCCGGCCGAGCTTGTTCGCCTGCTGCACCGCACAGCCAAGCGCGTGGCCAGACTACTGGAAAGACAAGGCCTCCTCGTCCGCGACCCGAACCACGCCTTCCTTGATCTGGAGCCTGGCGAGGCCTTCGATTCCACGTATGTTCGCCCCAAACTGCAAGCACCGCGAGCGCGTCGTGCCCTACCGCAAAACCAAGGAGCCCGAGACTGATAGACCCCTTGCTCCAGTGACCTGGATGCAGCGGCTGAACCGGGTGTTCGCCATCGACATTGCGAGCTGCCCCAAGTGCGGCGGCAAGTTGCGCCTGATCGCTTGCATCGAGGACCCCGGCGTATTGCCACCATCCTCAAACTCCATTCCACACCTTCTATCGCCTCGTTTCACCCGTAGCGACTGGCGGATGCCCAGCATGATCAGGTTGAATTTCAGCGAACTCTCCATCGCCATACTTGCAGATCGCCAAGTTTCGCGCGGCTACTATTCCTATGCGCACCGGGTCAATCGCCTTCGAGTCTATCACTTGAAACCAACCCAAACGCAAAGTCATTCCAGAATGACGCCCAAATTCCCGTGAACACACGTGTACTCTTGCAGCCGGCCTGGGTGATCCATCGGCGTACTTTTCGCAACACAAGCCTGTTGGTTGACCTGTTCAGTTGCGACCATGGGCGCATCGCCGCCGTGGCCGCGGCGAAGTCAAGACTTTGACCGGTGTCGAGAGCGCGGGCCGTGTGGTCGCCCTCGTGGGCGAGCGCCTGTTCAGCGGTCTATACATAAACCAATTGGTGAGCCGTTTATTGCACGATCATGTGAAACATCTGCGATTGTTCGCAACTTTCGTCAAAACGCTCGCCGACATGGCGAACACCGAACCGTTGGAAGGAGTGCTGCGCCGTTTCGAACTCGAATTGCTCGCCGATCTTGGTTATGCCATCAAATTGGCAACCGAAAGCCGCAAGCAGCAACCAATCGCGGCCAACAAAACCTACGGGTATCTGCCGGACATTGGTTTTGAGGAAGCGTCGACGGACACAAACGACAGCAAGCGGATTTTCTCCGGCGCGCATCTGCTCGACCTGGCCCGCCTCGAACTCAAAGATTCCAAGACTGCTGCTTCCGCCAAACACCTGGTGCGTAAAGCCCTCGAAGTCCACTTGGGCGGCAAGTCCTTGCACAGCCGAAAGCTGTTCACCTAGTGTTGCCGCGCAATCTCGCGGGGGCGAATCGGTTACAATCATTTGCAAACCCGATGGAAGCATGTATGACCGAGCAGTTTGCCGCACTCACCGATGACCACATCGCGTTCATCGCTCTTCAGCCCGTGTTCTTTGTCGGCACTGGAGGCGCTGGCGGCCGGATCGATGTCTCGCCGAAGGGCATGGACTCCTCGCGTTTGCTCGATCAGAGCCGGGTCGTCTGGCTGAACCTGACCGGCAGCGGCAACGAGACTGCCGCCCACGTGCTGGAAAACCGGCGCATGACCTTGATGTTCTGCTCTTTCGAGAAGCAGCCGCTGATCCTGCGGCTGTACGGCAATGCCGCGATGACCTACCCGCGGGACGAAGCCCAATTCGCCCGCTACTCGGCCTTGTTCGACCATCAACCCGGCGCGAGGCAGTTTTTCGAACTCGATGTCGACCTCGTGCAAACCTCCGGTGGATACGCCGTTCCGCGCTTTGAACCCGGACAAGAACGCCCAACGTTCGCCAAATGGGCCGCGCGCGAAGGCGAATACGCCATCCGCCAGTACTGGTCTGACAAGAACCGCACCAGCCTGGATGGCCAGCCCACAGGTATCGAAGCGTGACGCTGCGGCAATCTTGGCTGAATTTGCAGAAAACTTGGAAGCACCGGCGGGCGGAGGTCTCAATTGGCGAGCAGATCGCAAAATGCGTGATTCCCCGGCAAACGACAACAATACGCACGGTGGCCGATGCCAGTTCCTGATTTTCAATCGTTGATGCTGCCCACGCTTACTGCCTTGGCTGGCGGTGGAGATGTTGCAATAGCGAGAGTTCGCGAGCGGGTCGCACACGCCGAGGATCTGTCCTCCGAAGATATCGCGGAACTGCTTCCCAGTGGGACCCAGCCTATCTTCACGAACCGTGTGAGCTGGGCCGTCATATACATGGAGCGTGCAGGATTGTTAGAGCGTGTCCGCCGTGGTGTGTACCGCATACTGTCTGAAGGCGAACAACTGCTGTCGCGCAATCCCGCCCGAATTGACATGAATCTGCTGAGCGAGTATCCGAAGTATTCCAAGTGGAAGCAGCGGTCGGGCACACGCTCCTCCGATAAGAGATCCGCAGCCGGGGTTGAAGATAAATTCGCGGAAACTCCTGAAGAGTCGTTCGAACGTGCCGCGCGACAATTGAGCGATACGTTGGAAGCCGATCTTTTACAACGGATTCGCGACGGATCACCGGCGTTTTTTGAAAAAGTAGTTGTGGACCTGCTGATCGCGATGGGCTATGGCAGGGGTGACGCAGATTGGGGCCAGGTAACCGGTCGTTCCGGAGACGGTGGAATCGACGGCACGATCAAAGAGGATGCGCTGGGGTTGGACGAGGTTTATGTGCAGGCCAAGAAATATGCCAAGGACAACTCCGTGGGTGCAAGTGACTTGCGCAATTTCGCGGGAGCTATCGACGCCGCGGGAACCACCAAGGGCGTGTTCGTCACCACTGCAGGTTTCACGTCCGCCGCGAAAGACTACGTTGCGCGCAGTCCAAAGCGAATCAATTTGATCGACGGTGAGGAACTTGTTCGGCTCATGACGGATTATGGTATCGGCGTTCGCACCCGCGTTCGTCGCGAAATCAAACGAATCGACGAAGACTTCTTCGATCAGGAAGCGCAGTAGGCTTTGCGGCTGTCTCACAGACTGCTGAACAACCCCTTCCAGGAGTAATGAAGAACAACGAGTTCACACCATATCAAAGCCAATTCTTCGCTTGGGAACTAACTCGGCAGGTGTCCGGCGACGCGATTGAATCTCTTGGTTCGACTCTGGTTGATGCCCAAGTTGATCTCAATCCGCATCAGGTCGAAGCGGCGCTCTTTGCCTGCAAGAATCCGCTGTCACGCGGAGTCATACTGGCGGACGAAGTTGGATTGGGAAAAACAATCGAAGCCGGTCTTGTGCTCTCCCAATTCTGGTCCGAGGGTAAGCGGCGTATTCTCATCGTCGTACCCGCAAGTCTCCGTAAGCAGTGGCATCAGGAACTCCTTGATAAATTCGCATTGGATGCCGCCATTCTCGAAGCCACGAGTTATACCCACCTCAAGAAACGGGGCCAGGGGAACCCCTTCGATAACTCTAACCCGGTCATCTGCTCCTATCAGTTCGCAAAGTCTAAAATCGATGATGTACGCTCGGTTCGCTGGGACTTGGTCGTCTATGACGAGGCCCACCGCCTACGGAATGTCTACAAGAAGGGCAACGTCATTGCCAATGCCCTGAAAGATGGACTGTCTCACGTACATTCAAAGGTGTTGCTCACGGCAACTCCACTACAAAACTCACTGCTTGAACTCTTCGGCCTTGTCAGCATCATTGATGAACGCGTGTTTGGCGACCTGGACAGCTTCCGAAGCCAATTTGCCCGCTTGCACGACGATTCAGTGTACCAGCACTTGCGCAGCCGCATCGCACCCCTGTGCAAGCGCACCCTGCGAAAGCATGTGGCTCACACTATTACCTACACCAAACGCATTCCCTTGGCGGAGCATTTCACGCCGACGCAGGACGAACAAAGTCTTCGCGCTCTTGTGGCGGACTATCTGCGCCGACCAGAGCTTAAGGCACTGCCAAGTAGCCAAAGGCAGCTCATTTCCCTGGTACTGTGGAAGCTGTTGGCATCGTCCACGTTCGCCATCGGCGGCGCATTGGGTACGATGGCCGCGCGACTGGAGAAGCGCCTAAAGCAAGCCGACCTCGCGGAATCCCTGATCGAATCACTGGAACGGGATTACGAGACCCTCAATGAAGATGCTGAAGAGTGGGAGGCGGAGCTTGCCGACCAACTCCTGGAGGAAAAAGGCAAGGACGCCATCCGCAAAGAGATATCTGAGCTGCGCCGATACGAGACGATGGCGAATCAGGTCCGTTATAACGCCAAGGGGAAGGCGCTGCTCACCGCTCTGGAACGTGCGTTCAAGGAGTTGGAAACTCTGGGCGCCCCGGCAAAGGCGTTGATTTTCACTGAATCCCGTCGGACTCAGAACTATCTCCACTCCGTACTTAAGAATTCTCCTTACGGCGATAGCATTGTTCTGTTCAACGGCACCAACAACAGCAGAGACGCCCAACAGATCTACAAGGACTGGTTGGCAAAGCATGTTGGCTCAGAACGGGTAACCGGTTCCAAGTCCGCTGATACTCGCGCCGCGCTGGTGGAGCACTTCCGCGACAAGGGCAAAGTGATGATCGCCACCGAGGCGGGTGCAGAGGGTATCAACCTGCAGTTCTGTTCCCTGGTGATAAACTACGACCTGCCTTGGAATCCTCAGCGGGTGGAACAGCGCATCGGTCGTTGCCATCGATACGGGCAACAGTTTGACGTGGTAGTGGTCAACTTTATCGATCTCAGCAATGAGGCCGACCGTCGTGTTTACGAACTGCTCGATAAGAAATTCCAGCTCTTCAATGGCGTTTTTGGGGCCTCGGATGAGGTGCTGGGGGCCATCGGGTCCGGCGTGGACTTTGAGCGCCGCATCGCCGAGATATACCAGACCTGTCGCGACCCCGAGACCATCAAGGAAAGCTTCGAGAAACTGCAACTGGACCTGGCTAGCGAGATCAACGAGGCCATGGTCAAGACTCGTGACATCCTCTTTGAGCACTTCGATGACCAAGTGCTGGAGAAGTTGCGCATCGACAGTGAAGAGATTCGCAGCCGCTACGAACAGTTATTTATGGTGCTGACGCGAACCGAGCTCAACGGCAATGCCCGATTCGATGGGGATAAGGGCTTTACCCTTGACAGTCTGCCGAATCCATCCCTGAGTGAAGAGGTTCCCCTGGGCCGCTACGAGTTGCCGCGCCGCAGCGGCGATGCCCATCTCTATCGTCTTGGCCATCCCCTGGGCGAATACGTGCTGAATCGGGCCAAGTCACACCAATTGCCACCGGCACGTTTAGTCTTCGACTATGCCGCCTATGCCGGGGGGCGCCTCAGTACCTTGGAGTCCTGGCGAGGTAAGAGCGGTTTGCTCAAGGCTGAACTGCTGACTATCGAATCCCTCGGAGGAATAGAGCAGCACCTCGTGGTCTCTGCCGTTACTCATACGGGCGAGGCACTCCTCGAAGATGATCCGGAAAAGCTGCTGCGCCTACCTGTACGGCAGCCAGCGGAATCCATAGAAAACACAGAGATGTTGCAACTCGATATGGATCTGTCCGAACGCAAAAGTCGTTTGGCCGAGTGCGTCAATCGGCGCAATCTCAACTACTTCGAACAAGAGGTGCAAAGGCTCGATGCCTGGGCGGATGACCTCAAGGTCGGCCTGGAACAGGAGATCAAGGAGATCGACCGCGCGATCAAGGAGGTTCGCCGCACCGCGACAACGGTTCCCACGCTAGAAGAAAAGCTCAGCTTGCAAAAGCAGCAACGCGAGCTGGAACATAAACGCAATAAGCTACGGCGCGAGCTCTTCGACCGACAGGATCAGGTGGAAGAAAATCGCAACGACCTGATCAGTGATCTGGAGCAACAGCTAACGCAGAAGGCTGAAGAAAAACCACTTTTCGAGATTGAATGGAAACTAACGTGAAAGATTGGCCTATTGAAAAGATAAAAAATAATATACTTTAAGTATATAAAAAATCTGCGGTATTTATTGCAATCAGTAATATTAATAAATAATATGTTAATTTTCAGCGCGCAAAACAATTATGCGATATGAAACTGATTCAGACACCATGCCCACACCCACGCGGAAAGCGACGAAAATCAATATCCTACTGGCAGCCAGTCCGGACGGCGTACCCATGACCAGTAAGTGGCTGAAATCGAAAGGCGTGTCTCCCCAGTTGCTGCAGCGGTACCGGGATTCCGGCTGGCTCCGGGCACTGGGTAGAGGTTGCTGGATAAGGTCGAACACTGTCCCCACGCTGGCAGGTGCAATCCATGCACTACAACGAAATGCAATGAATGTGTATCCAGCAGCCAGAACGGCGCTGGAGCTGCAAGGCAGGGCGCATTACGTGCCAACAAGTCAAGCGCCGACCCTGCATCTCGCCAAACCTGCCGGGCAGAGCCTACCCACCTGGTTCAGCAAGCTGGAACTAGCCCGAAACTTGCGAACGCTTAATGCGAATAGCCTGTTCGATCCGATCTACACCAGTCTAGAGGAGGTGAAAAGCGAAGGGGTCACAATCAAGGTCAGCAGCCCCGAACGCGCAATGCTGGAATACTGCCAATTGTTGCCCAAACAGGCTGATTTTGAAGAGGCACGGCAATTGATGGAGGGCTTGCCCGGCTTGCGGCCTGCCTTGATGCAAAGCACGCTGCAACACTGCAAATCGATCAAGGCAAAACGTCTGTTTTTGGCATTGGCGCAAGCTGTCGGGCATGTATGGTTCAGGGAACTGGACCTTGGCGCCATAAAACTTGGAACCAGTAATCGAATATTGCGATTCGAGGGCGTACCGCATCCGCGATTTCATATCACCGTACCGCAGACATGGATTGTGGATAAGTGAAAGAAGAATATGAAAGGCAGTCGGCGTTGCTGATCGATGTATTGCCCTTTGTCACCAAATCCAAAGTCTTCGCCCTCAAGGGAGGCACGGCCATCAATCTCTTTTATCTGGATCGCCCCAGGCTATCCGTTGATATCGACCTGCACTACCTGCCAAACAACCCGCGGGATGAAGCGCTGGCGGACATGTTTGCGCAGATGCGGCAGATAGCCGCGGACATCCGGCGAGCCTATCCGGGTACACAGGTGAGAATAGATGATAGTACGCTCAATGCGCTGGTGATTCGCGATGGGGTTCAGATAAAGATAGAGCCGAATCTTGTGATTCGTGGCAGCCTGTTACCTGTTGTCGACAGGCCATTGTCACGACAACTCGAACAGCAGACCGGGCGAATAGTAACCGCCACCTGTTTGTCACAGCATGAAATCTACGCTGGCAAGCTGTGTGCCGCGCTGGACCGACAACACCCGAGAGACCTGTTCGACGTCTGGATCTTTCTCCAGCATTATGAACTGTCTGCCGAACAGATAAACGTCTTCATCGTTTACCTTATCAGCCAGGGCAAGCCAATTCATGAAGGCCTGAACCCGAATATCAAGGATATCGGACCGTTGTATCACAACCAGTTTGCCGGTATGGCAGATGAGGAAGTCTCGCTTGAGACGCTGCAGGCGATACAGCGGGCATTGCCTAGCTGGATCGTTGCCAGCTTGACGGAAGATCAGCGCAACTTTCTACTTGGATTCAAACGTGGCGAGCCCGACTGGAGCTTGTTGCCGCACGAAGATGTAAAATCTCTTCCTGCCGTGCGTTGGAAACAGCAGAATCTCGACAAAATGGATGCCCGCAAAAGGCAGACTGCGATCGATAAACTACAGCAACGGTTCGAGTCTGTACCGTACCATCCGCAGCAAGTCCGCCTGCAGATGCACAGGAAGTTGCTCATGCCACAAACACCACCGGAACAACTCGCTACTGACATCGTTGCCGAATTGATCAACATGGGACTGCTCGAGGAGTCGAAACAGAAACAGCTGCTTCAGAAAATCGCAAGCGGCAAGCTCAAGAGTGAGGACTGGTCCCTGTTTATCGAACTCGGCCAGGAAAAAACTGAACGTAATGCAGGCGGCACTGGAAGCGGAAGCAATAATGGAGGCGGCAATGCCTGATCGAATCACGCGGTTAAAAATCGAAGGGTTCCGCGGCGCAACTCAGCCGCTGGACCTGGAATTTGATGCGAGCAGGCCGGTCGTCTTGATCTTTGGTGAAAACGGTTCCGGGAAATCGACCATTGTCGATGCCATCGAATCCGTCGGTGCCGGCACCACGGCGTTCCTCAATGACTGGAAGCTGGGCCAGGGAAAACGTAAAGAAGGCTATATCCCGGCATTCGGCAAAAAGCCGTCCGATGTCTTCATCAGCATGAGCTTTGGCGCCAACACCTATTCGGCAAAGCTGAGCAACAGAGGCATAAATCTCTGTCACATGAATAATCGCCCCGTAACAAAAGTCCTGCGCCGCAAATCCCTACAGGCATTCATGGATGCAGACCCCGCACAACGCTACAAGGAAGTGGCCACGTTTCTCGACATCCCCGAGGTCGAGGCTGCCGAAGCCTCATTGCGGGAAGCACAAAAAAATTCGCAGAAGCAATTTGATTTGGCCACGTCTGCCTATAGCCAAGCACAGGAAAGTCTGCATAGCCTGTGGCAAGCTGAGGGTAGCCCGGGGCTGAAAGACAAACACGATGCCGAAAGCTGGGCCAGACAACAGGCGGAAATTCCATTCCTACAACTTAAGGACACGTTGGCGAATCTCAAAGCAGGTGTAAAGCATTGTGAGAATCTGAGAGCACAGGCCGAAGGCGTCGCAAGTGCAGAACAACAACTGGCACAGGCGCGAGAAACACTGGTGGTAGCGGTCAATCAACTGGCTGTTGCCGAGTCGGGTGGCGGCGAAGGCAGTGCCGAACTGGTCACGCTGTTACAGGACGCCGAAAACTATTTGACCAGATCACCAGATACGCACTGTCCCGTTTGTGAAGAAACCGAAATAAATGCCGCAGAACTGGTACAGCGTTTACAACAGCGCATCACCGACATGAAGGCACTCAGGCAGGCCAACGATGCAAAATCCACGGCAGATAAAGCAGTCCATACTCGTCAGGACCAAGTCGAACAGTCCAAGAACAGATTGCTGGATGTGGCGCAGGCCTCACAGCAGCACTTCTTTCCGGAGTTACCGGATGAAGAAACTATTGAACAGCTCCGACAGGTAGATGTAGAGAAGGCGCTACCAAAAGTAGCGCAGCTTCAGACGAATCTGGCTGGCGGGCTGGCGGCGCTTCAAAACGATCTGGATGCCACGCAAAAACAACTGCACAATCTCACCAGCATCAGACAATCTGTGAAAACCCTTGATGAGAAATTGGTGGAGGCGAAAGCTAGGGAATTGCTCAGCAAGCGCCTGCACCAGGCCGTCATCATTTTTGAAGCCAAGCGCAAAAGCTATGTGGAAGGCGTCTTGGGCACCATCGCCACGGATGTCGACAGCCTCTACCAACAGATACATCCGCACGAAGATATCGGTCAGATCAGGCTCAGGCTGGCTGACAAAAAGCGTGGTTCGCTGGTATACGGAGTCGCATTTGGCGGTAAGCAGGGCATTCAGCCGCAGCCCTATTACAGTGAATCCCATTTGGATACGCTGGGTCTGTGTATCTTCCTGGCACTGGCGAAACGTGGTGATTCCTGTCGTACCCTGATCGTGCTGGACGATGTGTTGGGCTCGGTCGATCAACCGCATCTGCAAAGAACACTCGATTTGTTGACAGCAGAAGCGGACAACTTTGCCCAGGTAATTATCACTACGCATTATCGCCCCTTGCGTGACAGGTTTCGCTTCGCGCAGCAGGCGGCAGCCAGGGTCCAGCTCATCGAGTTGAAGCCCTGGAACTTCGCGCACGGTATCAAGTCGGGCAAGACACTTGGCTATGCCACCGATCTTCGTGCGCAATTGCACGACCCGAATTTCCGCAGGGAATCCGTGACCGCGCAGGCAGGCATTTTGTTCGAGAGCTTGCTGGAATTTGTCAGCCAAACCTACCGCTGCAAAGTGCCTCATCTCATCGAGCCGCGCTATACCTTCGGCGAGCTGGCCGGCGCACCCAACGGTAAACTGAAACAGACGCTCAAGATCGTCAGGCAGGAAAATGGAATGCCGGTACAAAAACCATTGAAACCAATCTATGACAAGCTGCAACAGGCCATCCAGATACGCAATCTCGTGGGCTGCCATTTTAACCAGTGGGCGGGCGAGCTGTCGGATGATGAAGTCAAAGGCATGGCCGAGTTGGCATTAAATTTGGCGGATACACTGATTTGTCCGAATTGCGGCAGTTTTCCCGTCAGCAAAAAGTCAGGCAGTTACTGGCAATGCAAGTGCAAGCAGACAGAGATGCATCCTTTGCAACAGCCGCAATAATCATTACTTGAAGCAACATGGGGAAGAACAAACAAAAACTTGAACTCACCTGGATAGGCAAAGAAAGGGGTCCAAAGCTGGAGCCGCGGATTCTGCTGAAGATCCCGGAGAAGTCCTACCATGCCAATCAGCGAGTGACGGACAATTATACATTCCTACATTCAACTCAGTAGTGCAACACTCGTTGGAAGTTTGATTTCGCCTGTCTTCATGGCAATTTTTAAGACTTCGATGGGTGTGAGATAGCCTCGGCACTTGCGTGGTCGATTGTTGATTCTCGCCACGGCCTCGTCCACCTGGAGTTGGGTGATCCCGTCGAACGCCATGGACTTCGGGAAGTACTGGCGAAGCGGCCCGTTGCTGTGCTCGCTCGAGCCCCGCTCCCAACTGTGGTACGGGCGGGCGAAATAGGCCGCGCTGCCGGTGGCCTCGGAGACCGGCGCGTGATCCGAGAACTCCCGACCGTTGTCGTAGGTGATCTTGGCGACCAGCGTTTGCAGGCCATCCAGCATCGTCGTGAGCGCCGCCGCAGTGTGCGCCTTGGTCTTGTTCGGCACCGAGCGTGCCAGCACCAAGCGCGACTTGCGCTCGGCGAGTGTCACCAGCGCCCCACGGCGCCCCTTGCCGACCACGGTGTCGCCTTCCCAGTCGCCAAAGCGCGTGCGCGCATCCACCACCGCCGGTCGCTCGGAAATGTCCACCCGGTGCGGGATTCGGCCCCGGAAGTCCTTCTTACCGTAGCGCTTGCTTCGCTTTTTCGGCGTGTGGCGCAGAAAGGTGTGCAGGTCGCCGCCGTCCGCCTTGTCCCGCCAGATATGGCGGTAGATCGTCTCATGCGACACCCCGCCCTCGCCCTGGTGTCGTCGCCGTCCGGCGACCTGCTCGGGACTCCATCCGGCCTTGAGCCCGGCGCGCACGTCCGCCTTCACGGCCTCGGTATGTCGAACGCAACGGCGCTTGCCCGCTTTGCGCTCGTCGGCGAGACGCTGCGCTGCCTGCCACCGGTAGACGCGCTCGCTGCGGTTGCGCCGCACCTCTCGGGAGATCGTCGCGGGACATCGCCCAAGTACTTGGGCGATGTCCCGCCGGCTGTTCCCGACGCGCAGACGCTCGTTGATGTAACATCGTTCCTGAGGGCTCAGCTGGGCGTAATTTGCCATTGTGCATTCTCCAGAGTGTACGACCGGAGGATGTTACCCCACCTGGCCCTTTTTGCCGCTCGGGAGTGTTGCACTTACGAGTTGAAACTAGGTGAGGTAATCAGAACGGATTGGAGGAGGGGGGTGAAGTTCCGACTAACCCCGCACGGAGAGTCGCAACGAACGAGCGGGATCTGTGTCAATTCACCTGGGTCTTCCGCCGCCTGCTACGTACTGAGCACATACAAGCGCCGAACGGACTAGTTCGACTTCAGTCTCGCCCGCTGACCGTATTCGTACGCACGTATGATAGGGCGAAAAGTAAATCGAAAGCGCCACAATCGCGACTGCGGCAATCGCAAGAATTAGAGCGACTTTTACGGGTGTATTCAAACCAACTGTACAGCGGTGCTTACGAACTTCTATACGTTGAGTAAGATTAGCTGTGTTGATCGGCAATCGTCAATCGATTGTACTGGTTCGGTATGTTTACCGGCGTCAAGTGCGATTTTGACGGGACGCTGGTATAACCTTGATTCCCGGACAAGGATTCCGCTGAGTCTGCGAAATTCCCTGTGGTGGCGGCGTCTGCATGCGAAAATTGGGTCTCCTGGAGATTCACTTCGCAGGTGAACCTTGAAAAAGAGAAAGACCCGACAACCAAAGGTTGAATTCGAATTTACCGACCTGGACGTGACCGCCTTCGGCGGAGCCTTCATTCTGGCGCAAACCGCCCAGCAATTCGGGCCCTTCGCCCTTCTCGACACGGCGGTCTCGGTGAAGGTGAGTAAACGCGGCGCATCCGACACCGAGATGCTGTGGGCCATCACGCGCGCCCAGTGTTGGCCCAAGCACGTGTGGGCGCCAGCGCCAAAACCCATATGCAGGTGCGGGTTGCGGTCCGCGTTGAACTCATGCGGGTCTTCGAACACGACTGGGTCCCGATTGGCGGCGGCGAAGAGCATGAGAACGCGTTCGCCCTCATGAATGTCCTGATCGCCAATTCTGCTGTCGCGCGTGCATAGGCGAGTCAGACCTTGCACGGTGGAGGCAAGCCTGACGAACTCCTCGATTGACCGGTGCAGGAGATCTGGATCCGATCTCAGGGAAGCACGAAGCTCTGGCTTGTCACTCAGGAAGTTCGCCACGAAAACCAGCGTGTTCGTAGTCGTATCTAGCGCTCCAAACAATAGAATCAGGATGAAGCGGGCGATTTCCTCGTTGGTCAATGGCTCGCCCTTGACTACACCAGAGACCAGATCACCGATCAGGGTGTCCGGCAGCGGGTTCTCCCTCGCCTCCGCCGCAATGTTTGTTGCAAACTCCAACATTGCGTGCGCGCCTGCCTGCGCGCGGCTGGGATCTGAAGCGCGGTAGCGCACTGCGTCATCCGCCGCGCCGAATATCCTCATGACATCTTCCTGGCCAATGCCGATGATCGAGAAAATGGGCACCATGGGAAACGGCTGCGCATACTGGGCCACGAAGTCGCACTCCCCCGCCGAGGCAAAGGCGCCAAGCAAGTTGCGCGCATGCTCGGTCGCGAGTGGCTCTATGACTCCCACTCGCTCCTTGGCCAGGCGAGGGCTGACCACCTTGCGATAGCGACGTTGATCCAGCGGGTCCATGTCGATAGGGATCATTTTGGGCAAGTCGTGCCTCACCAGCGCGTTGGTCTCCGCGGAGGAGTACGTCCTGAAGTCCTGCGCGACGGCCTTGACATCCGCGTACCGCGATACCGCCCAGAACCCGCCGTGCTCACTTGAGCGCGCCACTGGGCATCGATTGCGCCGCTCCACACCCTCGATCGCCTTGTTTCACCCATAGCGACCGGCGGATGCCCAGCCTGATCACGTTGAATTTCCGCGAACTCTCCATCGCCATACTTGCAGATCGCCAAGTTTCGCGCGGTTATTATTCCTTTGCGCGATTGCTACCGGCTGGAACGACTGTTGCCGGGTGGGATTCGTACCCACTAAGGTTGTGCACCTTTGCACGGCACACCGAGACATCCGGGCTAGTCGCCCCGCAATGCCGTCGTGATGGGCAGGCGTGCCGCGCGCACGGCTGGAAACAGGCCGCCGAGCAACCCCAGCGTAAGCGCCCAGGTCACCCCCGACATCAGCAGTTCGGGGGTGACGGCAAAGTCGAAAGCGACCTGGGAAAAGGACTCCTGATTCAGCGTCGAAACGGTAAAGCCGTTGAATCCGAAATAGGCGACCGCACTGCCGAGCAGGCCCCCCAGAACACCGAGGCCCAGGGCCTCGACAATGACAGACAAGACCACGGGAACCCCCCCGAAACCCAGCGCCCGCAGGGTTGCGATTTCGACCGTTCGCACCGATACCGCGGTGTACATGGCGTTCAGCGCCGCAAACACGGCGCCGACCGCCATGATCGTGGCCACGGTGTAGCCGAACCCCCGAATCAGGCCGCTCATGGCATCGGACTGGCCGCTGAAGAATTCCTTTTCGCCGATCACTTCCATGTCGAGACGCGGGTCGTCCTGCACCCGCGCAGCGAGCGATTCGATGTCGGCCGGAGAGCCCACCTGAATGCGCATGGACTGGGCAGTTCCGCCGCGCCGGAATGCCGACTGCGCGACGGAGAGATCCGACCAGAGCTCGCTTTCGTAGGCAGAACCATTGGCCTCGAACAACCCCGTGATCGTCCATTCGCCGTCACGCAACTCAACGGTTTCGCCGAGATCGATGCCCTGAAACTCCACCGAAGCGCGCCGGCCCGCAATCATTTCGCGGGTGCCCGGCGCGAACGGACGACCGTCCACGATTCTGACCTCCGGCCGAATCTCGAACGCCGATTGTTCCACACCCCGTATCACCAGATTGGCAAACTGACCGTTGGACCGCTTGGGCACGTCGACCACGACGTAAAGCTCGGCGCTCGCCCGGGCGACCTCTTCCATCGACGAGACGATGTTCATCGCATCCGGACCGAGATTGCTGGTCATCTCGCTGCCCGAGCCGCTGCGCAGCGCAATGGCCCGGTCCGCTGCGCCGCCGCGCTCGAGCGCAGCCTGAAATCCGCCGGCCATGGCAAGCAGCGCCACGAGCACCCCCACCACCCCGGCAATGCCCACCACGATAACCGACGAACTGCCGAGCCGCGACGGCAGGTTTCGCAGGTTCATCGCGGTGATTTCAAAGATCTGCCCAAGCATGGATTCTCCTCACTCTCCAAAGCAGCCGTACCGATGCGCCGGCGCGAAACGGAAGCGGCGCCAGCGCGCAAATCGGATTCCACCGGCCATCGGAGTCCGCACACAAGACCCCTAACGGGAACGCAGCGCGTCGACGATGGTCAGACGCCGGGCGGCAAGGGACGGCGTCGCCCCGACCGCGAGACCGAGCAGCAAGGATATCCCGAGCGCCGCCGCCACGATCGACCACGAGACCCTGAACTCCCCGAAGAAATCCTCAAGTTGAGGCCCGACCGCCAGCGCCACTCCGAATGCGGCCGCAATGCCCAGAATCGCGCCCAGGCCACACAACAGCACCGCCTCGCCGAGCATCAGCCAGGCCACCCTGGCATCGGTGAAACCGACGGTCTTCAACACGGCCAGTTCCGGCACCCGCTCCCGCAATCCCTGGGCCATGGTATTGCCGGTGAGCAGCAGGATCGTGAAAAACACGGCGCCGAGAATCCCCGTCATCATCAATTCGATATCACCCACCTGTTCGATGAACTGCCGGTTGTATTCGGCCTCGGTAGAGGTCCGGGTGGGGTTCAGGGAGTTTTCGAACAGCGCATCGACGGCGCTTGCGATCTCCGGCGCGCGCTCCGGATCGTCGATGCGCACCACGTACCAGCCCACGTTGCCCTTCCCGAATTCGTTGGCCTCGCTGAAGTAGTCGTAGTGGAAAAGGAACTCCGCAGGTTGAGATTCGTTTTCCGGACCGCGGTACGTGCCGACGAGATCGAACTCCCAGAGCCGCCCCCCGTCCCGCTTGGCATAAATCTGGCCCTGCAGGGGAATCCTGTCGCCGACACTCCACCCGTATTTGGCGGCGAGTTCCGCCGGCGCCACCGCCCCGGTGCGCGTGCGCGCGAAGGCCTCGAGCTCGGCCGGGTCGATGACGAATTCCGGGTACAGATCGAACCAGTCCCGCGGTTGCACCGGGTATTGCGGGAAGAAATTGCGCGGGTCCTGGTAGATGCCGCCGAACCAGTCGGCGTGCGCCGCATTGTCCACGCCAGCAACGGATTCGATCTGCCGGAGGTAGGAGACAGGCAGCGGTTCGATGATCGAGTACTTGGGCGCCACCACCAGGCGGTCGATGCCGGGCTGGTTGAATCCGCCGGTGCTGAATGCAACCGTTGCGGTCCTGAGCAGGGTGAACAACAGGAAGGCCACCAGCACCGAGAACAGCGTCAGCACGGTGCGTAGTTTGCGGCGAAACAGGTTCGACCACATGAGACCCATCGTATTCATGCGGACTCTCCGGTCAGTTTGCCCTTGTCCATGTGAAGGGTGTGCGAGGCATGCTCCGCCGCCTTGGGGTCGTGGGTGACGACCACGATGGTCTTGGCGTGCTCGTTGTTCAGGGTTTCCAGCAACTCGAGAATCTCGTCGGCGGTCTCCCGGTCGAGATCGCCGGTCGGTTCGTCGCATAGCAGCAGCGCCGGGTCGGCAACGATGGCCCGGGCGATGGCGACACGCTGTTGCTGGCCGCCGGACAGTTCTCCGGGCTTGTGGCCGGCGCGATTCGAAAGCCCCACGATTTCGAGCGCCGCAGCCGCGTTGCGCCGCCGCTGCTTCCGTGACAATCGGGTCAGCAAGAGCGGCAGCTCGACGTTGCGCTGGGCGCTAAGCACGGGCAACAGGTTGTAGAACTGGAAGATGAAACCCACGTTTTCGGAGCGCCATCCGGCAAGCTGTCGGCCGCTCATGTCGTGCAGCGCCCGGCCACCTACTTCCACGGCCCCCGCGGTGGGATGATCGAGTCCGCCGATCAGGTTCAACAGGGTCGTCTTGCCCGACCCGGACGGACCCATCAGAGCCAGAAAGTCGCCCTCGTCGATTTGGAGGTCGATGCCCGTCAAGACCTCCACAGTCTCCCTGCCCTTGACAAAGTTCTTCTCGACCGCTCGGCAGTTCACCAAAGCCATAACGAACCCTCTCCTTGCACTAAGCCTTTCATGAACACTTTTTCCAAGTAATTGACTTCATTCAATTCACGAACCAAGGAAAGCTTACCTTCGATCCGGCACCGAGAGCAGGTATACGGTACGTGCATCTGCTCTCTCCCAGCATTGCATATATTCCATCAGCGTCATCGTCCGGGCGCGCCCATCAGTTCTCCAGGGAGACGCTCATGCCGTCGGCCAGGCCCGCCAGCAGTGCTTCCGTCACGTCCGCAACAACCCGCTCTCCGGTATCGAGGCCCCGGCGAACCAGCACACGGCCGCCCTGCACATCGCCCCGAACGATGTCGCGTCGCACCACTCGATCGCCGTCGACAACCATCACGTACGCGCCCTCACCGTCTTCGGCAATGGCTGCGCCGGGCACCAGAACGCCGCCCGGCCGCTCCACCGGCCCGGCGTCCGCTTGCTCTTCCAGGAACGCAACGCGCACACCCATGTCCGGCAACACCCGCTCGTCGCGTTCGACAAAGCCGATACGCACGCGAACGGTGGCCTTGTTGCGGTCTGCCGCCGGGATGATCGCGATCACCGCCGCTGCGTAGCCGTCCTGCGGATAGGCATTCAACGCCACCCGTACCGGCTGACCGCCGTAGACGCGGTTGATGTAGGCCTCGTTGACATCCACTTCCACTTCCAGCGAGCCCATGTCGACGATCGTGCAGATGCCGGTGCGGGTGAAGCCGCCCCCGGCAGATACGGGCGAGATCATTTCGCCGGGCTGTGCCGCCTTGGCGACGACAATGCCCGCAAAGGGTGCGCGAATCTCCATGTCCTCGACAATGCGGCGGTGCACGGCGACATTGCGCTCGGCCACGGCGATATCCTGCTGTGCGCTGTGAATGCGTGCCAGGAGGCCCTCGACGGAAAGCCGGTTGCGGTCGAGGTCCGCCTGGCTCGCCAACTGCAGCCCGGTCAACTCCTCGGTGCGTTCGAGGTCCAGTTGCGCCTGCCTGAGTTCGACATCGAGTTCCCGACGATAGCGACGAGCGGCTTCGAGCCGGGACTGCTCCAATTCCAGTTGTGCGCGGGGAATGCTGTCGTCGAGCCTGGCGAGCAGTTGGCCCTGCTCGACCACGACTCCCTCCTCGATCAACACCTCGACCACCTTGCCGGTTGCCTTGCTGCTCACTGTCGCCTGGCGACGTGCGACCACGTAACCCGTCGCGTCGAGCACGCTCGGTCCGGAGGATGTCGCCGGCGCAGCCTGCGCCAATGCCGTTCTGACCGGCGGCGCCCCTGCCTCGCCGGGAAGCTCGAAAAACCAGAGCACGAACGCCGCCCCGCCGACCAGCGCAATCAGCAGGAACCACTTCAACGGCCGCGCTGCCGAATCCGGGGCTTCGGAACGGTCGATGCGAAGCTGTTCCAGCAGGGCTCGCTTGTCGGAATGCGATTCTCGGGCCATTGCGGCGCGTCCCGGAGTTCAAGCTCTTCAGTGTAGCAGGGAACGGCGCGCTCACGGATTTTGCACGACTTGCAAGCCTTTCCGCTTTCTATCATCGCGGATGGGTGCGACCGCGTTCACCGTATGCAACTTTCGAACCCGGCGCGCCGGGACGACAACGCGCAAGGACCACCTGACAGCCGCTGGGAGAGAATCGGTGTGCGGTGCGCGTATCCGGCACCTTTAGAGCTCGTGCTTGCGCCCATCGTAGCGGTAAGCAGGTCCGCTTGGCGTGCCGGATGCGCGTACCGCATGCCGGTTCTCGGAGCTGGATCGCAGGAATGGTCCCCCACGTTAACGAATTCAACAAAATCAATTGATTGGAAAAAGTGTTCCATGAAAGTCATCCCCCCGCCGACGCAAGTTGGCGAGCTTGCGGGGCCGTCTGCTCGTCCAGGCGTGGCATGCATCGGCTTTCCCCCGTGTTAGGGTGTCGGCATCATGGTGGCACGTTCGGCTCGCATCCTGAATGGCATCGACGAGATCGAGCCGCAAACCTGGGACCGGTGCGCTAATCCTCCCGGTGCGCCGTTCAACCCGTTCCTCAGCCACAGTTTCCTGCACGCGCTGGAGGCCAGCGGCAGCGCCACGGCGCGCACCGGTTGGAAACCCTTCCACCTGGTGCTCGAAGAGCAGGGGGACGTGCTCGGCATCGTCCCCATGTACGTCAAGGGGCATTCCCAGGGAGAGTACGTCTTCGATTACGCCTGGGCGGATGCCTGGCAGCGTGCCGGCGGCACCTATTACCCCAAGCTGCAGGGCAGCGTACCGTTCACCCCGGCCACCGGCAGGCGGCTGCTTTCCCCCAGCGGCGACGCGGAAATCGAGCGCGCCCTGCTCGGAGCCAGCGCTCAGGTTGCCGAACAGGCCGGCGTCTCGTCCCTGCACTTCACGTTCATGCCCGAAACCCAGTGGCGGTTGGCGGGCGAGGCAGGATATCTCCGGCGCATGGACCAGCAGTTCCATTGGCACAACCCGGGCTACACCACCTTCGACGAGTTCCTGGCCGACCTTTCCTCGAAGAAGCGCAAGAACCTGCGCCGCGAACGGCGCGATGCCCTGGCAGCCGGCATCGACGTGGAGTGGTTCACGGGCGCCGACCTGACCGAGGCGCACTGGGACGCCTTCTACCGCTTCTATCTCGACACCGGCTCGAGGAAGTGGGGTTCGCCGTACCTGACCCGGGAGTTTTTCAGCCGGATCAACGATTCGATGGCGGAGCACACCTTGCTCGTCATGTGTTCCCGCGACGGCCGCCCGATCGCCGGCGCACTGAACTTCATCGGCAGCGACGCGCTCTATGGGCGCAACTGGGGATGCATCGAGGATCACCGCTTCCTGCACTTCGAGGCCTGCTATTACCAGGCCATCGATTTCGCCATTGCCCACAAGCTGGCGCGGGTCGAGGCCGGCGCCCAGGGCCCCCACAAGGTGGCAAGGGGATATCTGCCCCAGGCGACCTACAGCGCCCACTGGATTCGCGATTCCGGGCTGCGCGCCGCCGTGGCCCGTTTTCTCGACAAGGAACGCCATCACGTCCAACAGGACATCGACTGGATCGAGCGGCACAGCCCGTTCAAGTCCGGCGTCGAACTGGACGCCATTCGGGGAATCGACTAACGAGCACGGCCCCTGACAACGCCATTCGGCGAGTCGTATGCACGCACCGCACACCGGTTCTCTCCCGGTGAGCCGTAGTTCCCTGAACGTCGTCGTCCGGGCGCGTCGGCCTCGAAACTCGCAATGTTCGTTCGCGAACGCGTGTGGTCGGTTTCCCGTCAGTCCTTGCCCGACTCGCCCGCCGGCCCCGCTGCGGTCTCGGCCTCCTCCGTCCAGGGGCTTTCGGCCACCGCCTCGTCCGGCCAGTCCGAGAACGGAAAGGGTTGGGATTCGGAGTTGAACGTCAGGTACTTGAGCAATCGGTAGATGTAAGCACTCAGGTTGTTGCCGAAACGAAGCAGTTGCTCGTTGGTGCGTCCGGTGAACAGCACGAAAAAGAACTGAACGATCACCACTGCCCAGACCACCAACTCGGCGACCCCGTAGGCTATCGCGAAGAACACCATGAAAATGGCCCGCACCCACACCGGGCGCCGGGCCAGTCGTTCCTTGATTCGGTCTTCCATGATCCATTTCATCCAAAAGTTGCCTGTAACCCATGCAGCAAGATCGATGCCAACCGGTTTTCCGGCCGCGTGGCCTGTCGATTCGACCGACGAGCGGCCGATATCGCCGATGGCTTTGGTCGATTTCGCCAGAAACCGGTCGAAATGCCTGACCGTGCGCCATGAAATCCAGACGCTCCCGCCGGATCGATCCGCCAACGCCCGTCTGCGCCGACACTTCGGAAGCGCCCGTCGCGTTTCCCGATCAATTATCATGCGAAGCTGCCTTGCACGCCAGTTGGTTCCCCATGACGCCACATTCCATTCGTTCGATCCTGCACCATGAAATCCCTCCCGGCACTGAAGTCTGCATCGAGGGCTGGGTGCGCTCGCGACGCAGTTCCAAAGGCGGTTTCTCGTTCGTTCACGTTCATGACGGCTCCTGTTTCGACAGTCTGCAAGCGGTGGTCGATGCCGCGCTGCCGAACTATGCCTCCGAGATCGAAGCGCTCAGCGCCGGTTGCGCCGTTCGCATCCGGGGTGAGCTGGTGGAATCCCGGGGCCGGAATCAGGATCGGGAAATCCGGGCCGGTGCCGTGGAAGTCGTCGGCTGGGTCGACGATCCGGAGTCCTATCCCATCGCCAAGAAACGGCACACCTTCGAGTACCTGCGGTCCGTCGCCCATCTGCGCCCACGCACCAACACCTTCGGCGCCGTCGCAAGAGTCCGCAATGGTATTGCCCGGGCCGTGCACCGCTACTTTCAGGAACGGGGTTTTCTCTGGGTCAACACCCCGATCATCACCGCCAACGACTGCGAGGGGGCGGGCGAGCTGTTCCGCGTGTCGACCCTGGATGCGGCGCATCATGATTCCGGATTCGAACAGGATTTCTTCGGCGAGGAAACCTGGCTGACGGTTTCGGGGCAACTGAACGTGGAAAGCTACGCCTGCGCCCTGTCGAAGGTCTACACTTTCGGCCCGACCTTCCGCGCCGAGAACTCCAACACCAGCCGCCACCTGGCGGAATTCTGGATGATCGAGCCCGAGATTGCCTTCGCCGACCTCGACGATCTGGCCGATCTCGCCGAAGATTTCCTCAAGTCGTTGAGCCGGGACGTGCTGGAATGCTGCCCGGAAGACATGCAATTCTTCGAACGGCATATCGACGCGGAGACCGTCAACCGCCTCAACCAGGTCATCGACAGCGAGTTCGTGCGCATGGATTACACCACCGCCATCGAGGCCCTCGAGAATTCGGGTCGGCGTTTCGAGTTTCCCGTCGAATGGGGGCTCGACCTCCAGACCGAGCACGAACGCTGGCTGACCGAAGAGTACGTTCGCGGCCCGGTGGTCGTGATGAACTACCCGAAGTCCATCAAGGCGTTCTACATGCGGTTAAACGACGACGGCCGCACGGTTGCCGCCATGGATGTCCTGGTCCCGGGGGTCGGCGAGATCGTCGGGGGCAGCCAGCGCGAGGAACGGCTGGCGGTCCTGGACGAACGCCTTGCCGAGCAGGGCTCGAGCGACGAACTCTGGTGGTACCGCGACCTGCGCCGCTACGGCACCGTGCCCCACGCGGGCTTCGGGCTGGGTCTCGAACGCCTGGTGCTGTACATGACCGGCATGGACAACATTCGCGACGTCATTCCCTTCCCGCGCACGCCGAAGAATGCGAGCTTCTGAGGTGAGCCCACCCGGCAAATCCGATCGGTTTTGGTCGCTGGCGCCACCGAGCGCTTTCATGGATAACTTTGCCCAAGCGATTGATTTTATTGAATTCGTTAACGTGAGGAACCGTTTCTTCGATCCAGCTCCGCGAACCGGCATGCGGTACGTGCATCCGGCGCACCAGGCGGCGGCGCTTACCGCTACGATAGGCGCAAGCACGAGCCTAAACAGCGCCGCATACACGCACCGCACACCGGTTCTCTCCCAGCGGTTGTCAGGTGTTCCTTGCGCGTCGTCGTCCCGGCGCGCCGGGTTGGGAACTCGCATGAAAAAAGCCATAACTTTCTGATTTAATTGAAAAAAATAGTCCACATGACATTTGGCGACCGGGCATGCTGAAATCGCTGCTTCGCCTCAAGCCGTTTGTGCGCCCCTACCGGCTGCGGCTCGCGCTCGGCATCGCCAGTTTCGGCTTTGCGCGGGTGTTCGAAGCCCTGGTGCCGTTCTTTCTGGCCGCCGGCATCGACAAGGTTGCCGGGGGCGACCGCGACGTCACGAATCAGGTTCTGGGTATCCTGGCGGCGGTTTCGGGTCGCTACGTTTTCGTCACCTACGCCCGCTATTCCGTGCGCAGCGTCGGCATGCGGGTTGCCTTCGACCTGCGCGGGGCACTGTACGGCGCCCTGCAACGTCAAGGGTCGAACTTTTTCTCGACGCACACCATCGGCGACATGATGACCCGGGCCGTGGCCGACATCAGCCTGGTGCAACGTCTCATTTCCATGGGCAGCATTCTGCTCATCATCCTGGTTTACGCCTCCATCGTCGGCTTCGGCTTCATGCTGTACTACTCGCCGCTGCTCACTTTGCTGCTGTTGCCGCCGCTGCCCTTCGTCTACTACTACGCCAAGCATGCATCGCGGCAGATGGGCACCGCCTCCAAGGACATGCAGGATCGCCTCTCGGACCTCGGCGCACAGGTGCAGGAAAACCTGGCCGGCATCCGCACGATTCAGGCCATGGCCCAGGAGGACAACGAGATCGCCCGCTTTTCCCGCGGGAACCAGGCTTACGCCGATGCGTTCTACCGCCAGGCACGCATCAATTCGCTGATGATGGCCTGGATGCCGAGCCTGGCGGCGCTCTGCTCCATCGCCATCGTCGGTTTCGGCGGTTACCTGGTGCTGAGCGGCGACATGACGCCCGGCGCGCTGGTGGCCTTCCTCATGTACGTGAACATGGTCGTACAACCGTTCCGGGTCGCCGGCTTCATGGTCAACCTGTTTCAGCGCGCTGCTGTGGCCAGCGACCGGTTGTTCGAGGTGCTGAGCCTCGAGCCGGAGATCCGGGACCGGCCCACCGGAACCGCGCCGGCGCCGATTCGCGGCGATCTGGAAATACGGGACCTGAGCTTTCGCTATGGCGATGGCCTGCCCCCGGTTCTCGACCGGGTCAGCCTTTCCGTCCGCCAGGGCGAATCCATCGCGATCATGGGCCGCGTCGGGGCCGGCAAGACAACGCTGTTGCGGCAGTTCGTGCGCCTGCTCGACCCGCCTCCAGGCCGGGTATTCGCCGACGGCCGCGACATTCGCGACTATCCCCTGGCCGAGATCAGGGCGCAGATCACGCTGGTGCCACAGGTTACGTTCCTCTTCAGCCAGACGCTGCGCGAAAACCTGACCTACGACGACCCGGGCCGGAGCATCGATGCGATCTGGGAAGCGGCTGCGGCTGCGGGCCTGAAGGAGACCATCGAGCGCTTCCCCGACGGCATGGAAACCGTGGTCGGCGAGCGCGGCGTCACCCTCTCCGGCGGCCAGGCCCAGCGCGCGACCCTGGCCCGGGGACTGATTCGGGATACCCCCGTACTGCTGCTCGACGACTGCTTCTCCAGCGTCGATACGGAAACCGAGGAACGCATCCTCGCCGACCTCCGCCGGTTGCGCCGCGGCAGGACCACCGTCCTGGTATCGCACCGCGTGTCGACGGCCCGGCA
The DNA here is from genome assembly GCA_965221465.1 of Candidatus Azophilus sp. Classification (GTDB taxonomy): domain Bacteria; phylum Pseudomonadota; class Gammaproteobacteria; order Pseudomonadales; family Azotimanducaceae; genus Azophilus. Next base: position 473,794 of record OZ244892.1, on the reverse strand, counting down.
CTGCGACCGGGTCCTGGTGCTCGATGCGGGCAGGATCGTCGAATCCGGCACTCACGAGGAACTGATCGGCCAGGGCGGGATCTATGAGGAGCTGGAACGCATCCAGCGGGAAGGCGCGCGCGAATCGGACTACGGCCGCACACCACTCGACGGCGCACTGGCAGCGCGATAAACGATGGCAGAAGCAACCAGGGCACCTCCCCGGCGCGACCACTCCCTGTTCGACGCGGAACTTTCCGGGGCGGTGCTGAACACGCGCCTCTTGGCGCGGCTACTGGGGTGGATGAAGCCCTACCGGTTGACCTTTGCCGCGAGCGGGCTTCTGGTGCTGGCCTCGTCCACGTTCCAGGTGCTGTTGCCGATCATCGTCTCCCTGGTGGTGATCGACCATGTGCTTTTTCCTTCGAGCGGCGCCCCCTCGAGTTCCGGGATCGAGACCGCCGCGCCGGACTTCGGCCTGGTCGAACTGACCGACTGGCTTTCGTCGGCGCTGCACCTGCATCCGCTGGTCGCCGCCTGCCTGCTCTACGCCTGCGCGCACCTCGCCTGGGCCGTTTCCGCCCACGCCCATCGACTGACGCTGACCAGTTCCGTCATCAAGGGGCTTCGAGACCTGCGTCTCGACCTCTTCAGCCACCTGGAGCGGCGGCCCTCGTCCTTCTACGACCGGGTCGCCGTCGGGCGCGTCATGACTCGGGTGACCAACGACATCGAGGCGCTCTACGAATTGCTGCGCGGCATCGGCACGCTGATCGGGGAGTTCGTGCCCTTCCTGGTGGCGCTCACCATCATGCTGACCATCGATGTCGAACTGACGCTGATACTGCTGCTCACCCTGCCGGTGATGGGTACGGTTACCTGGTGGTTCCGGCGCACGACCCGGGATCTCTTCCGGCTGGTGCGCGCCTCCGTCTCGGCGCTCAACCAGAACATGCAGGAGAATCTGGCGGGCCTGCAGGTGGTGCAACTCTCCGGTCGCGAGGCTCGCAATCTCGACCGCTACACCGCAATCAACCGGCAGAACCTGCGCAACGAACTCCGCTCGGCCCGCTGGGAAACCGGCTACGGCGCCCTCAACGACACCATGGCGCACATCGCCATCGGCATCGTTCTCTACTACGGCGCCGGCGCCGTGATCCAGGAAAAGATGTCCCTCGGCAGTGTCATCCTGTTCACCCGATTCATCGACATGCTGTTTCATCCCATCGTCGCGTTGGGCGAGCAGACCAACATCCTGTTCCGGGCCATGGCCAGCGGCGAGCGGATCTTCCAGGCGCTCGACTGGGACGAGCGCGTGCGGGAACCGGCACACCCGGCCACCCTGCCCACCCGCCTGAACGGGGAAATCGAGTTTCGAAACGTCGACTTCGCCTACGAACCCGACGTGCCCGTGCTGCGGGATGTCTCGTTCACCATCCGGCCCGGCGAGAAGCTTGCCATCGTCGGGCCGACCGGTTCCGGGAAAAGCACGCTCATTCGGCTTCTCGGGCGCTTCTACGATTTCGACGACGGCAACCTGTTCCTCGACGGCATCGACCTCAACCGCATCCACACCCGCGACCTGCGCAGACGAATCGGCGTCGTGCTGCAGGACTTTCACATCTTCTCGGGCTCCATCGCCGACAACATCGCGCTCGGCGACCCCGCCGTCTCTCGGGAAGCGGTGGTCGGCGCAGCAAAACGGGTCAATGCCCACGCCTTTGTCTCGGCGCTGCCCCAGGGCTACGAAACGGAGTTGGCGGAGCGCGGTCAGAACCTCTCCCAGGGCCAGCGGCAACTGCTGGCATTTGCCCGGGTAATCGCCGCCGACCCGGAAATCCTCGTTCTCGACGAAGCCACCGCGTCCATCGACACCGAGACGGAACTGCTGATTCAGGACGCCCTGGCCAAGCTCGTCGCCGGGCGCACCTCGATCCTGATCGCCCACCGGCTGCAGACCATTCAGCAGGCTGACCGCATACTGGTGATGAACCGTGGGCGGGTGGAAGAACTGGGTACGCACGAGGCATTGCTCGAGGCAGGTGGCCTGTACGCCAGCCTGCATTCGTTGCAGTTTCAGGACACTGGAAGCGGCGCTATCACACCATCCTGACCGGCACGCGTTCGAGGCCCAGGTTGTTGCCCTGCAGGATGCGGTCGGCCCGGTAGCTCGAACGCACCAGGGGCCCCGACGCCACTTCCATGAAGCCGAGTGTCAGCCCGATCTGCCGGTATTCGTCGAATTCCTCCGGATGAACCCAACGTTTCACCGGCAGGTGGTTGCGGGTCGGCCGCAGGTACTGGCCGAGGGTCAGCAGGTCGACCCCGTTGGCGCGGAGGTCCTGCATGGTTTCCCGGATTTCATCGGCGGTTTCGCCGAGACCGAGCATCAGGCTCGACTTGGTCAGCACGTCCGGGCGATGCTGCCCGGCATGGGCAAGGACGCCCAGCGTCTGCTCGTAGCCCGCCCGCGGGTCGCGCACCGGGTGTGTCAGGCGGCGCACCGTCTCGATGTTCTGCGCGAAAACCTCGATGCCGCTGTCGACCACGGTTTCGACGGCGCTGGTGTCACCGCTGAAATCCGGCGTCAGCGCTTCCACGGCCGTCTGCGGGTTGGCGGCCTTGATCGCCCGCACACAGGCTGCGTAATGGGCGGCGCCGCCATCCGGCAGGTCGTCCCTGTCCACCGAGGTCAGCACCACGTATTGGAGCTTCATGAGGCGAACGGATTCCGCCGCCGACTGCGGTTCGCCGGCATCCAGCCAGCCCCTGGGATTGCCGGTATCCACCGCGCAGAACTTGCAGGCACGGGTGCAGACGCTGCCCATCAGCATCAGCGTCGCCGTGCCGTTATCCCAGCATTCGCCGATGTTCGGGCAGTGCGACTCCTCACAAACCGTCGCCAGGCCGTGACTGCGCACCGTATCGCGTACGGCTTCGAAGCGGGCTCCGCCGCCCAGCTTGACGCGCAGCCAGGGAGGTTTTCGACCCGATTCGAACGGGGCGCCGGAACGGGCCTTGACGCCATCCCTGATTGCCGTGAACCCCTGCCGCGTGCGGAATTTCACGCCGCTCGGTATCGGGTTCCGTGATCTTGCCGGAGGTGCCATGGCGGCATTCTACTCCCCGTGCGACCCGGCTTCATGCAATCTCCCGCATCTCCGGGCAGGCCAGGCGGTGCCGCGGCGCCGCAAAGCCGCAGAGCCGCTGCTGGCGGAGACCGCCGAAGTGGACTGCGGCGGCAACGGGCAGAGCCGGGATCGGAGAACCGGAGGAATTATTTGTTTTAATTCCGGACAAGTCTATTTGTTACCAACACTCGACCCGGACCGACGTTGTCGCACGGGCGTTAACAGGCCATCATAGATCGCTTGCTCGAAGCGATTGGCACCCATGTTCGACCCATACCTTCCCCCCGACCCCCAGGCAACGCCAATCGAACTGGTCGAGGCAGGCAACTTCGATTCCTGGTTGTCCACGCAATCGGAAAGCAGCCGCCGCGCCGCGGCAAATCAGTCGTTCCAGGCCAAACCGGGACAGCACTGCTGGCTCGGCGAGGACGGCCGTTTCGCGGCAGGCTGGGACGGCGAATCGTCCCTCGGCACACTGGGCGGCCTGCCCCTGGCACTGCCCGAAGGCACTTACCGCATCGCCGGAACGGTGGATGAACTGCAGTTGCTCGGCTGGGGGCTGGGCTGCTACCAGTTCACGCGCTACAGAAACCCCTCCCGGGCTCCGTCCAGCCTGGCGCTGCCGCCGGACACCGACCGCGGGCGCCTCGGCAACCTGGTCTCCGCGGTCACACTGGCACGAGATCTCATCAACACGCCAGCCGGTGACATGACACCGGCACAGCTTGCCGACGAAACACGGCAGGTCGCCGACACCTACGCTGCCGAGTGCCGGATCGTTTGCGGCGACGACCTGTTGCTAGAGGGCTACGGCGCCATTCACGCGGTTGGCCGGGCCGCGGCCGACCCGCCCCGCCTGGTCGATGTCCGCTGGGGCAAACCAGGCCGGCCCCTGGTCGTCATCGTCGGCAAGGGCGTCTGTTTCGACAGTGGCGGCCTGGACATCAAGACCGCCGTCGGCATGCGCACCATGAAGAAAGACATGGGCGGCGCAGCGGTCGCGCTGGGTCTGGCGCAACTCGTCATGTCGGAAAACCTGCCGGTGCGGCTGCGCCTGCTGATTCCGGCCGTGGAGAACGCCATTGCCGGCAACGCCTACCGGCCCGGCGACATCCTGAACACCTACGCCGGGATCACCGTCGAGGTGGACAACACGGATGCGGAGGGCAGACTGATACTCTGCGATGCGCTGGCACTGGCAGCGGAAGAAAAGCCGGAACTGATGGTGGATTTCGCGACCCTGACCGGTGCCGCCCGCGTTGCCGTGGGCACGGAGGTTGCCGCGATGTTCTGCAACGACGACGCCGTCGCCGCCGGCATCGCGAGTGCCGCGCGGGCCGTCGATGACCCCGTCTGGCCAATGCCGCTGCACGACGGCTACCAGCATCTTCTGGAAAGCAAGGTGGCGGACACGCTGAATTCCGCAAACACACCCTACGCCGGTGCAATCACGGCGGCACTGTTTCTGCGCAAGTTCGTCGGCACGATTCCCTGGGCGCACTTCGACATCATGGGCTACAACGTGCGCGCGCGGCCGGGTCGCCCGGAAGGCGGCGAAGCCATGGCCATGCGCGCCGTTTTCCGCTACCTCGAAGAGCGGTTCGGGCAATGATCGCTGCGCGGCTCATGCTCACAGTCGAGTTGCACACGCAGAGCGCCCTTGCCATGCTCGACGGCACCCTGCGCATGCCGCTCGAGCGCGGAGAGTCTTCCTGCTGCAATTGACAGTTGCAGTCGTGCATTTGTGAACAGGTCGGTACCCTGTTCGTAACCCACAATTGGAGCGCATCGATGGCTATCGACTTCAAGGAACTGGAAACCGCACCGGACGGCGCCACCCGGCCCCTGAACGACGTCCTCGATGCATTGCGCTACAACGAGCGAGGGCTGGTGCCAGCCATCGCCCAGGACGTCCGCACCGGCGAGGTGCTCATGCTCGCCTGGATGAATCGCACCTCCATCGAGCGCACCCTGGAGACGGGTTACGCCTGGTACTACTCCCGCAGCCGCCAGAAACTCTGGTGGAAGGGCGAAACGTCGGGCCACGTCCAGAAGATTGTCGACCTCTCCTTCGACTGCGACGCCGATGCGATTCTGATGCGCGTGGAGCAGGCCGGGGCGGCCTGCCACACCTACCGCGAAAGCTGTTTCTACCTGCGCGTGGACGGAGACCGCGTTCGCATCGTCGGCGACGCAGGCACCGCAACACCGGCATGACGCGCTCCGCACTCCAGCTTCCAACCCGACCTGTTCGTGAATGAACATAGCCACGTTGGCGAGCGTTGCGAAAGTGTTTTCGCTGCCATTGACGACCGCAGTCGCTCATTCACGAACAGGTCGGACTAAGGAGTAGAAATTGGAACTGACCCTGCACAACACGCTCACCGGCCGCAAGGAAATCTTCCGGCCCATCGACCCGGAGCGCATCACCATGTACGTGTGCGGGCCGACGGTTTACGGCTACGTGCATATCGGCAACGGCCGGCCGGCCGTGGTGTTCGACGTGCTCTATCGCGTGCTGCAAGCGCTCTATGCGAACGTGGTCTATGCCTGCAACGTCACCGATGTGGACGACAAGATCAATCGGCAGGCCCTGGCCGACGGTGAGCCGATCACGGCGCTCGCGGAGCGTTTCACCCGCGCCTACAACGACGATATCGCCGCGCTCGGCGTGCTCCCGACCGGCCTGCAGCCGCGCGCCACGCAGCACATCGCCGAGATTGTCGAGATGATCGAGGTGCTGATCGGCAAGGGATTCGCATATGAAGCCGACGGACACGTGCTGTTCCACGTGCCCGCAGACCCCGACTACGGCAGCCTGTCGCGGCGCTCCCTCGAGGACATGCAGGACGGCGCCCGCGTGGAGATCGCCCCCTACAAGCAGGACCCGAAAGACTTCGTGCTGTGGAAACCATCGACGCCGGAACTGCCGGGCTGGGGAAGCCCCTGGGGCCGCGGTCGCCCCGGCTGGCACATCGAGTGCTCGGCCATGGTCAAAAAGCACCTCGGCACCAGCATCGACATTCACGGCGGCGGCTCGGACCTCGCCTTTCCCCACCACGAGAACGAGTCTGCCCAGAGCCGCTGCGCCAACGACAGCAAGGACTACGTGCGCTACTGGCTGCACAACGGCATGCTGACCCTGGGGGACGAGAAGATGTCGAAGTCGCTGGGCAACATCGTCACCATTCACGCCCTGCGCGAGCATCACGCCGGGGAAACGCTTCGCTACGCCCTGCTTTCCGGCCAGTACCGCTCGCCGCTGGTGTGGTCCGACCTGCTGCTCGAACAGGCCCGGCGCAGCCTCGATGCGCTCTACCAGGCATTGCGCGGCAGCGGTGCATCGCAAAACGAGGTGGCATCCGCCTACCGCGACGGCTCGACCTCCGAATTCCCCGAACCCGTGCTCCGCGCCCTGCTCGACGACCTCAACACACCGGCGGCACTGGCCGCCATGCACGGCATCGCGGCCGATCTGAACAAGGCATTCGGCAATGCCGAACGAGAAGAGCTGCGCCGCCAGCTTCTGGCCGGCGGATGGTTGCTCGGGCTCCTGGAAAAAACGCCGGATGCCTGGTTTCAGAAGGCATCGGCAAGCAGCACCGACGGCCTGTCCGCAAATGCCATACAGAGCCTGATCGACCGACGCACGGCCGCGCGCAAGGCCCGGGATTTCGGCGCCGCCGACCGCATCCGGGACGAACTGGCAGACGCCGGCATCGAACTGGAAGACACCCGCGACGGCACGCTCTGGAAGCGGGTGACGAAGGGTTGACGACAGACTGAGAAACCATGACCAAAGACGCGAAACTGCTCGATCGGATTACCGTTCGACCGGACGTCTTCGGCGGCAAGCCGATCATCCGCGACATGCGAATCGCCGTGGAACACGTGCTGGCGAATCTCGAATCTGGCGAGACCGCGGAGGACCTGCTGAAGAACTACCCGTTCCTCGAACCGGAGGATATCGAGGCCTGCCTCTGCCTCGCCGAAAACGTCCAAAGCGGAGCGAAATCCGGCCCGCACAGCGATTAGTTCAGTGTCGCAAGCGGCTGTTCGCCCCAAAGCTCCGGCGCAGAAAATCCATCTGGTCGCCGAGAATCCGACCGCTGTTGATGAGCGCCAGGTACTCGGAAAAGTTCGGCACGTAAGGCAGCGCCAGCAGTTGCATGCCGCATTCGTGCAGCAACCGGCTGCCCTTGTGATGGTTGCAGCGCCGGCAGGCGGCCACGCAGTTGTCCCACGCATCGCGCCCGCCCCGGGACGTCGGCACCACATGGTCCCGGGTGAGTTCGCTGTCGGTGAGGCGCTTCGAACAGTAGAGGCAGGTGTTCCGGTCGCGGCCGAACAGCGCCTGGTTGGTGAGGGGCGGTACATCCCTGGACGGCGGCTGCACCTGGCCGTCGCAGGCGACGATGCTGTGGATGTCCATGGCGCTGGGGCTGCCGTCGAAGCGGGAGTGGCCGCCGCGGATGCGCAGCACCGGTTCGCCCAGCGTCCAGACCACGATTTCCCGGGCATACAGGCACACCGCTTCCTGCCAGCTTACCCAGTCGACCGGACGGCCGGACACGTCCAGGCGCAGGATGCGTGGAATTCGTTCGTAACAGTCTACCGTGGCGATCATGGCGATCGTCTGCCAATTCGGCGCTCTATCCCAAGGCGCGCGTATGATGACCAAAGAAGGAAGCGGGTTCAATGGCAGTACGCCATCGGCAGGTGACAATCGCGGTTGCCTGCCCCGCGGCTTTGACAGCCATTCGGGCAGCGGGCAAAGTGTCCGGCCCATGAAATCCCGCTACTGGTTCATCGTCCTCGTCCTGGCTCTGGGCGCCTGCGGTTCCCGAGCGCCCGTCACCGGCGACTCGGTCGTGGACGGCGATGAACAGTGGGTTTGCCGCCCCGACGGCGATGCCTGGGACTGCGACCGGGCCACCGATCAGGAGCCGCCGACAGCGCCTGACGCGGAGTGAATCGGCCCGCGGTGAAGCGGGCCGCTCATCTCCAGCAAGATTTGCCGCACCTGTTCGTGAAGAAACTGTTGCAGCCGTCAACAACGGCGAATAGACGGGGCGTATGCCCTCCGCGCGCTAATCGTGTCGTCAAGCACTTCTAATGCGCGCCCGAGGCCCCGCATACCTTGATTCTCACGGCGCTTACCGACCTGCCTGCATTGATTCACGGCTAACACCGCCCGGCATCCGGGTTGCGTTTGCGGTAACGCGCCCCTACAGCGCCGCGAGGATTGCCTCGGCCTTGCTCACGTCCAGGGCCCCGCCTGCCTCCACGGCGAGTTTGGTGACGGTGCCGTCGTCGACGATCATCGCGAACCGTTGGGAACGGCTTCCCAGACCGAAGCCGGATCCGTCCAATTCCAGGCCCAGAGCCTGGGTGAACTCGCCGTTGCCGTCGCCAACCATCAGCAGTTCTTCGGCGTTCTTGTCCCGACCCCAGCAGTCCATGACGAATGCATCGTTGACCGCCATGCAGACGATGCTGTCGACGCCCCTGGCCTTGATCGCATCGGCGTTGACAACGTACCCCGGCAGGTGATCGTTGGAACAGGTCGGCGTGTAGGCGCCGGGCACCGCGAACAGCACCACTTTCTTGCCCCCAAACAATTCGTCGGTGTTTATCGGCGTCGGCCGCCCGTCCCGCAGGATGTGCATGGTGGCATCGGGTAGTTTGTCGCCTTCTTGAATGGCCATAATCCTTCCTTTGCGTCGCTGCGCAGCAGTGAGTGTCTAGTCGACCCGAGTGTCGAACCGGCAAGTTTGCGCATTGCCCGTATACGGGTCAATGCCCAGCGGCACGCAGTTTTCGAATCGGGTCACCGTTAGCCAATCGTGATCCGGTGCAGTTCACGGCGATGTCCTTCATAGCCTGCGGTGGCACGGTGCAGGACGCTGCGGTTGTCCCACATGACCAACATGTTGTTTTCCCATTTGTGCCGGTAGATGAACCTTTCCTGGGTTTGCCAAGCGAGAAGTTCCTGCAATAGCGGCATAGCCTCCTCGTCAGACATGCCTTCGAATCCCAATATGTAGGCAAAGGGGGCGCTGAATATCCCCGGTTGCCCGGTCTCCGGATGGTTCCTGAACAGCGGATGCGGTTGGCGCTTGTAGGCCTCCTCCGATGGCCGAATGTTCATGCTGCCCATGCCCTGCTTGGTGGCATAAGCGCCGGTGTTGGGCGCATAACCCAGCTTCGCCGAGTGAATGGCCGTCTTGCCCTCAAACTTGGCTCGCAGATGGCTTGGCATTTCCGACAAGGCGAGGTGCTGATTGGCGAACAGGGTGTGGCCCCCAACGGGAGGAATGTCAACGCCGTACAAAACCGTCGCCGAAGGCGGAGATTTCTGGTAGCTCCAATCGGAGTGCCACACGTCCGCGAAGAGCGGGCTCGTGTCCTCCGCTTCGCGGACAATGGCTGCGATGTGCTCCCGGCCTTCAATGGGCGCGAAGAAGCCATCGTCGCCAAAGTCGCCAAAGTAGAGCGCGAAGCGTTCGAGATCATCATCGGTGATGGCTTGGTTGGGAAAGGAGACCACATGGTGCTGAAGCCAGGCGGCCCGAATCTCTCGAACAACATGCGCTTCAAGGGGCGCGCGCAGGTCAATCCCAGTGATTTCAGCGCCACAGGCTTGGCCGCTGGGCCTTACGTAGATTGTGCTCATTGTCCGGCTCCTTGGTGGGCTTGTGCGCATTTTGGGCTTGTCGATGCGTTTGGCAAGGAGACATTGTGCCAAACTCGTCGATCGCAGCGGAGGAGCAAGCGCGCTGCAGCGTGACGTCATGCGGGCTTGCGTCGGGAATCTTTCAACCTCCCGGGTGCGGGCGCCTTGGGTTGCGCGCTCGTTGAACATGTCGGTGCGATCAGTGAGCCTCGAGGTAGCGGTCGCGGCACTCCAGCAGCACATCCACGAACAGCCGAACCAGCGGAGTCTCCAGGGCTTCAGTTCGAAAAAGGCAGGCGCTTCGCCACTCGAGCGATGGCGTGTTCGGAATCTCACGCATCGCACCGCTTTCCAGTTCCGCCCTGAAAATCTCCTTTGGACCGCCACAGATGGTGTCCGTGGCCAATGCCACCGCCTTTAGCAGCGTGTAGTTGTCGCAGGACAACCGCCGCCGACCGAGCCCGTGCGGGGCCCTTGACTGCATCGAGCCTTGCAACGGCGGTGCAGCGTAGGCGTACGAAGAGAATTCGCCACCACCATCGCCAAAGATGGGGTGGCCGGCCCTAGCGACGTTGATGGTTCGTTCCTGAATCAGGTCAATTGACGAAATTCCCTCATCGGACAGATAGGACTCCGGTCCACCGAACGGGCCGGCAATGACATCCAAATGGCCGGACAGAAGTTGATCGATCAACACCGTTGCCTTGTCCGTGAGCACTGAAAACCGGACGGTTCCGGTCTGCTCGGTGAGCCTTATCAGTACGTCCGGCAGCAGCACTTGCTCGATGATGGGGCCGACGCCAATGCGCACCTCGCCCTCTTCGTGGGCCAGAATGCGCTCCACTTGGCGCTCGATACTTGAAACCCGCGCCTTGATGGGGCTTGCGCTGTCAATCAAGTAGTTGGCGATAGTCGTCGGCCTCAGGCCCGTGGGCGCTCGATGGAAGAGCTTCGCACCGAGTCGCTCCTCCAAGCGGGCGAGCCTCTTGCTGAGGGTGGGTTGCGAAACGAATAGCGCGCCGGCGGCCTTGGTGAGGCTGCCGGTGGCGTTGATGGTCTCCACCATGTGGAATTCGGATATGTCGATCATTTTGGTCGGGAATCCTGTGCTTTGAGCGCGTTGCCGCTGAGCCGAAAAGGTAGGGGCTGTTTAACCGGATTCCGCCATAAGGCCAGTTGGCGCCAGGCGGATTCGGTGCAAAGCTTAGCCGAAATGGCGATCAGGCTATTCGATAAATTTACATCTACACGCAAATAAATTCATTTTATTTCTCACTGAATGACGTTTACCTTCCTCTTCCAAATCGTCGCAAACCGTGGAATCGATGCGGTCACAAGCAGTCGGAAGAGAAGCCCATGAATAGCCGCCCTGCAATCACGCTCTGGGGCGCCAGCACCCCACGAACCTTTCGGCCCCTCTGGGTCGCGGAGGAATTGGGCCTTGACTATGAGCATCGAGCCATCGGCCCAAGAACCGGCGAGACCCAAACCGCTGACTACACACGCCTGAATCCCAAGCAGAAGGTGCCTTACTGCGTTGATGGCAGTGTGCGGCTCTCTGAGAGCGTGGCCATCAGCCGCTACCTGATTGAGCGTTACGGTGATGAGTCGACGTTGTCCGCAGCCAATGGCCTCGAAGCGCGTGCCAAGGAAGACGAATGGGTCTGCTATGTCTATGGGGAGCTTGACGAGACCAGTCTCTATGTCATGCGCCGTCACGGAGACTTGAAGGCAATCTTTGGCGAGGCGCCGCAAGCGATTGCATCCGCCAAGGCCTACGCCACAAGGCACCTGAACCTGATTGCGGATCACCTCGAAGACCGGGATTATGTGCTTGATGGTCGTTTCGGCTTGGCAGACATCATCCTGGTGTCCTGCCTGGACTGGGCGGCGCACTACGGTCTTGATCTGGCTCGGCCGCTGGCGCGGTATCGCGAAGCCATAAGGCAAAGGGAAAGCTACCAAAGGGCGTTCGCCGCGAATTACGCGGGTCTACTGTAGGAGGGTTGGTAATGGGCCCGTTACAAGGCGTAAAGGTCATCGATCTCACCAGCATGGTCTCTGGCCCGGTGGCGGCGGCGATGCTCGCCGACCAAGGTGCTGGCGTCATCAAGGTCGAACCGTTGCATGGCGAGCAAATGCGGTTCCTGGGCCCTCCACGCAACGGCTTGCCGCCCACCTTCTTCTCGTGCAACCGAGGCAAGCAGTCCATCGCGTTGGATCTGAAGTGCGAAGCGGGTCAGGAGATTTTGTGGCAACTCATTGCGGAAGCGGACGTTCTGCTGCAGAACTTTCGTCCCGGCGCGATGGACCGCATGGGTTTTGGTGAGGAATCGGTGCGGGCCAGGAATGACCGCATCATCTATCTCTCCATCAGCGGCTTTGGCGATGTCGGCCCCTATTCGGGCCAGCGGGTGTACGACCCGGTGATCCAGGCCTTGTCAGGAGCCACGGACATTCAAGCCAATCGTCAAACGCGGGATCCCGAGATGTTCCGCGTCATCATTGCCGACAAAGTTGCGGCCTTGACTGCGGCGCAAGCGATTTCCAGCGCCCTCTACCACCGTGAGCGCACGGGCGAAGGTCAGCACATCAAGCTCTCCATGTTGGACGCCATGCTCGCGTTCCTATGGCCGGAAGGCATGGGCGGAATCACCTATGCCGATGCGGAGTTTGACTCCGCATCCACTTCGGGAACCATGGATCTCATCTACCCAACCCAGGATGGATTCATCACCGCCGGGGTGATTTCGGATAAGGAATGGGTGGGCATGTGCCGGGCTTTGGCTCGCGAGGATCTCATTGACGATGAGCGCTTCGCGACCGCGGGCGCCCGAGTCAAGCATGCCCAAGAGCGCAAGGACATCACGCTGAAGGAAGTCGCGAAGTGGCCGACAAAGGAAATCCTGGCCCGTTTGAATGCGCAGGACGTCCCCAATGCGCCACTCCTCAGGCGAACGGAACTGTTGGGCAACGAGCAAATCCTCGCCAGCGGCTCCATCGAACGCACGGTCCATGACGGATTTGGCGAAGTGCGCCAAGCCCGCCCGGCAGCTCAATTCGACAAGACCCCCAGCAAAATGAGCCGTCCAGCACCGCAACTGGGTCAGCACTCCCAGGAAATTCTCAGGCAGCTTGGTTACACAGACGCAGATGTCCAAGCGCTCGCCAAGGAACGGGTGATTGTCGATGGCTGACCAATGGGTTCAACAGCCTGAAGACCCTGCAGTTTCACGGCCACAGCTCCTGGGACCATTCCGCAACGTGTCGCTATTCGGCATCTTCACAAAGCGCAAGCGGGACGATGCGGCATAGCTGGCGGGACGCAGGTTCCAATTTCACAACGCTGAGGAAGAACGATGAAACCAGTATGCATGGTCATGGGTGCCGGGGCCGGAATCGGCGGCACGGTGGGCAGGAAGTTTGCCCGAGAAGGCTATCACTCGGTGCTCTGTCGGCGGAGCGATGAAGCGGGCTTGCGCAAGCTGGTGTCTCAAATCCGGGATGACGGCGGGGAAGCGACCGGATTCCTGCTGAACGCCGTTGAGGAAAACGCCCTGGAACAGCGCATTGGGCGCGTCGAGAGTGAGATTGGGCCGATCGAAGTGGTGCTGTTCAACCTGGGTGCCCAAATTGGCGATCATGCCTTGGAGGATGTGACGCACAAGCAGTTCGAGTTGGGCTGGCGCATGGCCACATTTGCCTTGTTCAGGATGGCGAAGGCGCTCTTTCCGCGCATGGCGGCGCGGGGCGGCGGCACATTCCTGGTGACCTCCGCAACGGCCGCCGTAAGAGGCAACGCAGGCCAGCACTCCCACGCCGCAGCGATGGGCGGGCGCCGCATGCTTTGTCAGACCTTGAACGCGGAGTACGCGCCGAAAGGCATTCACGTCGCGCACATTTTGATCGACGGCGCGGTGGATGCGCCAGACACCCTTGGCAAGATGTTGGGGGAAGAGGCGTTCCAAAAGCTGCGCGCGGAGCGGGGCTTGGAGAACGATGGTCTGATGCTGCCGGAAAAGATGGCGGAGACCTACTACCACCTATCGCAGCAACATCGATCCGCTTGGACGCATGAACTGGACCTTCGCGCGTTCTCTGATACGGCTTGGTGGAACCATCGCTAGCCCGCATGCGCCACTGTCATTCGATTCACCGCCAGGCAAACGCCGGCTGTTCGAAGTGAGCCACGCGGGTGTGCGCCCCAAGCAGGCACACCTCGCGAAACTGGTAGAGGATGGCTGCGGTGGGCGCCGCGATCCAGGTGTTGCCGACGGGCATCCGCAATACCGGGTGCTCGCTGCCGGGAACCTCGTCGAGCACCGGCGCATCCGGGCGCAGGAATTCCTGCAATGGAATGCGATGCACGGCCGCCACCTCGTCCGGATTGGGGGTCGTCTGCAACCCCGGCCCGCCCCAGACCACCACCGGCGTCATGACGAAACCCGAGCGGGTGACGAAATCGTCCAGAAAGCCCAGCACCCGGTCTTCGCCGAGATCGACCCCGACTTCCTCGCGCATCTCCCGCAACGCGGTCTGCACCGGCGATTCGCCGGCATCGAGGCGGCCGCCGGGCAGAGCCCACTTGCCGGGGTGGTCACGCAGTTTCGCGGATCGACGCGTGAGTATCAGGCCGGCATCCGGGCGCCGGGCATCGTATCGTTCGAGGCCGGTCAGGTCCGACCCGAAGGCGACGTCCGTCACCGTGAGCGCCACGGCCGCGTGCTGTGCGTCGTCCACCCTGTTCTCGATGACGTCGAACCTGCCGAGGCGCCGGAGAATGCGTCCCTCGAGTTCGTCGTCGCACTGCATCCGGCCACCATACGACGTTGCCCGCTGAAGCGCGAGCCGACAGTCTTCGCCTCGACAGTTGGCCCACCGTCTCCAGGGCAACTTGCGAAGTCGGATCGATCCGCGATTTCTCGACGCCCAATGCTCGCCAGCGCTCGCTCGTCGACCATCCAACGTGGAGAATAGGCCGGCATTGCAATCACGCAATTCGGGATAAAACAGAGGGCCGCAACCTGGAATCCATCGACGAACGGCGCGCACTCTTGCTGGGCCTGGCGGCGACAGTCTGCTGGTCCACCGTGGCAACCGGGTTCAAGCTCGGCCTGCGCCTGGTGGAGCCGCTGCAATTGCTGCTGCTCGGCACGCTGATCTCGACCCTGGTTTTCTGGTGCGCCGCCCTGCCCGGCGCCCGCTATCGGCTGCCCGCCCGCTCCATCGGCATCGCCGCCCTGGCCGGCGCCATGAACCCCTGCGCCTACTATGTGGTGCTGTTCGAGGCCTACGACCGACTGCCCGCCCAGATCGCCCAGCCCCTCAATTACACCTGGGCCATCACGCTGGCGGTCCTCGCCTGGCCGGTGCTCGGGCAACGCCTGACGCCGAGGACCCTCTCGGGAATTCTGCTGAGCTATGCGGGCGTGGTGATCCTGCTCACCCAGGGCAGACTGGACACGCCGCCCGAGGTGGACTGGACAGGCGTCGCGCTGGCACTCGGCAGCACCCTAATCTGGGCGAGCTACTGGTTGATGAACGCACGGGTGAGCATCGACCCCATTGGCCTGATGGCCTGGAGCTTCACCTTCGGGTCGTTGTTCGTCGGCGCGCTCTGCCTGCTCGGGCCGGGGTTGCCTGCCCTGTCCGGCGAGGTCGCGTTCTACGGCCTGTGGGTGGGCCTGATCGAAATGGGCATAACCTTCCTGATCTGGCAGCGCGCACTGCGCTCGACGCAGAACGCCGGGCGCATCGGCCAGTTGATCTTTCTCGCCCCCTTTCTCTCCTTTGTGATGATCGGCACCGTACTCGGCGAGACGATACACCCCACATCCCTGATCGGGCTGGCCGTCATCGTCGCCGGGCTGGCTGTGACGCGCCCGGCAGCTACAGGGTCGGCAGCCAGTTCCTGAGCGCTTCGCCGATCTCCTGGGGCGAGTCTTCCTGAATGAAATGGCTGCCTTTCACCGTCACCTCGGTCTGGTTCGGCCAGGACCGGCAGAATTCGAGCGGTTTTTCGGTGATGAGGGCACCGGGCTCCGCATTGACGAAGAGCTTGGGGACATCCGCCTTCGAAAGCCAGTCTGCATAGTCCTGCGCAACGGCAACCACATCGGCCGGCTCGCCGTCGATGGGAATCTGCCGCGGCCAGGTCAGCGTCGGGCGGCGGCTTTCGCCGGGTTCCAGGAACGGCCGGCGGTATTCGTCCATTTCCGCATCGGATAGCTTGCGCAGAATCGACCCCGGCAGCACGCTCTCGACGAAGAGATTCTTCTCGAGAACCATTTCCTCGCCGGCCGGCGATCGGATTCCCCGAAACATACCCTGGGCGGACTCCGGAAATTCGTCCCAGGTCATCGGCCGCACGATCGCCTCCATGTAGCAGATTCCGCGGACCGCTTGGCGATTTCGGTTGGCCCAGTGAAAGCCCAGAGCCGAGCCCCAGTCGTGCACCACCAGCGCGACGCGCTCTTCGAGGCCCAGGGCATCCATCGCCGCATCGAAGTAACGGCTGTGCTCCGCAAAGGTGTAACGATCCGGCCCGGAATCGTCCAGCTTGTCCGAATCGCCCATGCCGATCAGGTCGATGGCGATGCACCGCCCGAGGTCCACCACCCTGGACATGATATTGCGCCAGAGGTACGACGACGTGGGATTGCCGTGCAGGAAGACGACGGGCTCGCCGGCGCCCATCTCGACGTAGGCCATCTTCTTGCCCAGCACCTCGATCGTTTTCTTGTTCGCCAATGGTTCGGGATTCATCGTCCTACTCCCCCTTGAATGCCGGTTTGCGCTTTGCCAGGAACGCGTGGATGCCTTCCTGACCGTCGGTTCCCATGACCAGGTTGCCGATGGTTCGGGCTTCCAGTTCCATCTGCGATTCGAGCGTCTGTTCGAAGGTGCCGTTCAACAGCGTCTTGACGCCACCGAAGGCCGCGGTCGGCCCCTTGGCGAGCTGTCGAGCCAACGCGTTGGCGCGCGGCAGCACCTCGTCGTTCGGGACGACCTCGTTGACCACCCCCCAGTCGAGCGCTTCCGCACTGGAGAGGACCCGGTTGGTCAGCATCAGTTCCCGGGTGCGCCGGTCGCCGATCTTGCGCGGCATGTAGAAGGTGGAACTGCCGTCCGGCGTCAGGCCGGCCTTGGTGTAGGCCATGGTGAACACCGCCGATTCGGCAGCTATGGCCAGGTCGCAGGCCATGACCAGGCTCAATCCCGCCCCGGCTGCCGTGCCGTTGATGGCGCCGATGACCGGCGCGCTGGTCCTGCCGAGACGCGAGAGGCCTACGTGCAGATTCCCCGTCATTTCCATGATCAGCTTGCGCGCACCGCTGCCGGCCTCGGCGAAGGAGCCGAGATCGCCGCCGGCACAGAACAGCTTGCCGGCGCCGGTGAGCACCACTGCGCGTACCTCGGGGTCGTCATCCGCCGATTCGGCAACTTCCCGAAACTCCTGTGCACACAACGGGTTCATCGCGTTCGCGGTTTTGGGCGAGTTGAAGGTGATGGTGGCGACGTTATCCGCCACTTCATAGAGCAAGGTCTCGAAACTCATGGGTTCCCCCGGGGAAGTCGGCTGAAGGTTGGATGAAGCGTTTTTACCGCATTGTGGATACCGGCCGCAAACGGAATGCGTGTCCGTGTCCACCCCATCGAAGGCGCGGCGGCCTTCGACTTGCATCCGCCCGACCCACGAGCGCCGTGACGATAAACGGTGTTGGTGAGACGGGCCGCTGGGGTACTATTTGCCGATGAAAACCCTCCTGAAAGACCCGCTGGTGCTGTTTCTGGCCCTGGGCGTGCTGATCTTCCTGGTCGGCGCGCTCGGTTTCACAGACGATGGCGACACCCTGATCGAAGTCGGGGAACCGGACCTCAACCGCATCCAGGATCAGTGGCAGGCACAGATGGGGCGTCCGCCGACGGCCCAGGAACTCGACGGGCTCGTCGAGCAGTTCATCCGCGAGGAAGCCTACTTCCGCGAGGCCAAGCGCATGTCGCTCGACCAGGACGATGTCATCGTGCGCCGGCGCCTCGTGCAGAAACTGCGGTTCCTCACCGAGGACATCGCCACCGGCCAGCCTGCGACCGAATCCGAATTGCTCGCCTATTACGAGGACAACGCAGACCGCTACCGCCGGCCCACCCGTTACACCTTCAGCCATCGCTACTTTTCAACCGACCGCCGCGACGATGCGCGTGCCGACGCCGAGGCCGCACGGGTCGACGGCAACATCGCCGGCGACCCCTTCATGCTGCAGCGCTCCTATGCGGCACGGTCGGCCCGGGACATCGGCAACCTGTTCGGCGCCGACTTTGCCGACGCGCTTGCCGCACTCGAGCCGGACGAGCGCTGGCAAGGCCCGCTACGCTCTGCCTACGGCTGGCACCTGGTGCAGCTCGAGGCCCGATTGCCGGAGGTATTGCCGCCCTACGACGAAGTGGCCAACCGGGTGTCGAGCGACTTGAACCTGGAACGTCGCGAGCAGGCGAACGACGCCTACTACGCAAATCTCCTCGAGCGCTACGAGGTGCGTCGGCCTTGAAAGACGCCCGGCCGCGGCGTGCGCGAGGAAGCCCGAGGAGCGCAAAGCCCGGGGTCGCTGCGCTTGCCGCACGTTTAGCCCGCATCCGTCACCAACTTTCGTCGCGAGGGCGTCGACGTTTCGTCGCTGAAGCAAAACGCGCCGTCCTGCGCGGCCGCGCGCGCGGGCTGCTGTTCGCGGCGTTGGTATTCGGCGCGCTCGCCGCACCGCCCGCGATCGCCCACGAAGTGCGGCCCGCCTACCTGCAACTCACCGAAACCGATCCCGGCGTGTTTGACGTACTGTGGAAACAGCCCGTGCTGCTCGATCGCCGACTGCCGATCGACCCGATCTTTCCGCAAGCGTGCCTGCAGGTCTCACCGGTCGCTCGCGAGGTGACCGGCACCGCCCTGTTGATGAACTGGACCATCGAATGCGCGCTGGACGAGGGCGCCATTCACATCGGCGGCCTGTCGCGAACCATCACCGATGTCATGGTGGAAATCCGCCGATCGAACGGCGAGCAATCGACCCACCTGTTACGGCCCGCCTCGCCGTCCCTGAACCTCGGCGACACGAGCCCCCAGGTGGCCGCCTACCTGACCCTGGGCATCGAACACCTGGTGTTCGGCATCGACCACGTGCTGTTCGTCATCGGGCTCGTGCTCTTCATCACCAACCACTGGGCCTTGCTGAAGACCATTACCGCATTCACGCTGGCCCACAGCATCACGCTCGCGCTTTCGGTACTCGAACTGGTAAGGCTTCCGCAGGGCCCCGTAGAAGCCGTGATCGCGCTGTCCATCCTCTTTCTTGCCCGGGAACTGACCATGCCCGTGGAACGTCGCTCCGCCGTCACTCGAGGCCGCCCCTGGATCATGGCCCTCCTGTTCGGCCTGCTGCACGGTTTCGGATTTGCCGGTGCGCTGGCGGACATCGGCCTGCCCCGGGATCAATTGGCGCTGGCTCTCTTTCTGTTCAACGTCGGTATCGAACTCGGGCAGATCGCCATCGTTGCCGCCTTGCTCGTGCTGTTGTGGGCGGCGAGGCGCATCGTCGGCAACATCGGGTTGGCGGAAAAGGCGTTCGTGTATGCCATGGGCTCGCTGGCAGCGTTCTGGACCATCGACCGGGTGCTGCTTGTGCTCTGAGTCTGCCCGCCCTGACGGGCAGCAATCAGCCGTTCTCATCATGACTGGAGACCCGTTCAACGGACTTCCGTCGCGGCGAAGCTGGCCGCCTTGCAGCCGGAATTACGGGATGACACGCGCCCCACAACGCGGTCTCCACCAGCTCGCATCCGTCACCAGATTCCTGGTGCAGACTCCGATGCACTCGCGTAAGCGCCGCCGTGCTTGCAAGGCGCGTTTTGCTTCAGCGACGAAACGTCGACGCCCTCGCGACGAAAGCTTGCGAGGTGTTCAGGTTTGAAACATGAATGAGAATTGCCGAGCGGCAACGGTCTCACTGGCATGCCGGGAACCGAATCAGTATGGTTACCCGCTGTTTTATGCCGAGGTAACTCCTTGATCCTGCGGATATCCATCCTGGCAGCAGCGGTCGTGTTCGCGGGTTGCGAAGCCCGCACGGAGCCGACCACGGTCGACCAGTCGATTCGCCCGGCCAAGGTGATCGTCGTGCGGGCGCCAGGGCGGGTGACCATCCACGAGTTCGTCGCCCGGGTGGAAGCCGCCCAGTCCATCGACCTGTCGTTCGAGGTGAGCGGTGTGCTGGCGCAATTGCCCGTGCGCGAAGGCCAGACCGTCGGACGCGGGCAACTCGTCGCCGCCCTCGACCCCACCGACTTCCGCCTGGCCGTGCGCGAAGCCGAACTCGAAGTGCAACTGGCAAGACAGGACCTGGAACGCAAGCGCCGGTTGCTCGATCGGAACGGCATCGCCGCATCTCTGGTGCAGGATGCCCGGTCCATGCTCGAATTGCAGCAGGTGCGGCTCGAACAACGCCGCGAATCCCTGGCCAAGAGCCGGCTGGTCGCACCCTTCGATGCCCAGGTTGCCAGACGTTATCTCGACAACCATGTGCAGATCGGCGCCACCGATCCGGTGCTGCGCCTGAACGACCTGCACGAACTCCAGGTGGTGGCCGGCATTCCGGAACAACTGCTGGTTACCATCGATACGGAGCAGGTCGACAGTCTCCTGGCCGTATTTCCATTCGCCCCGGAGCGGCAGTTTCCCCTGACCTACCGCGAAAACCGGGGTGAAGCCGACGCCGTGGCACAGACCTACGAGGTTTCCTTCTCGATGCAGCGCCCGCCGGAATTCAACGTTCTGCCCGGCATGACGGCCTCGGTGCGCATCGGTTTGCGTCCGCCGGCAGGCTCCCCCGCTCTCCCCCGGCTGCCGGCCACCGCCCTGGTCAGCGGGCCCGACAAGCGCTTCTTCGTCTGGACAGTCGACCCGAAGAGCGGGGCCGTACGCAGGCAATCGGTCGAGGTCGGCGCCCCCGATGCAGCCGGAATTCCCGTACTTGCCGGGCTCGACGAGGGCACCGTGGTGGTGGCGGCCGGCGCCCGCCAGTTGCAGGAAGGCATGCGCATACGCCCGCTCGGCGCGGTCCCTGAAGGCGTCTGAAGACGGCGCCCCAACGGCTCACCATGAGGAACATCGCCAGCGTTTCCATCGAGCGGCCGCTCTATCCCACACTCCTGATCCTCGCTTGCCTGCTCGGCGGCATCTGGGGCATCGAGGCCGTCGGCCGCCTCGAGGACCCGGCCTACCCCTTCCATTTCGTGCTGATCGTCACCGAGTACCCGGGCGCCTCCGCGATGGAAGTGGAGCAGGAGGTCACGGATGTGGTGGAGGCAGCCGTCCGGGAACTGCCCTACATCGAGGAGATCGTTTCCAAATCCGTACCGGGGCGTTCCGAGGTGCAGGTGGAATTCAAGGACGAGTACGGTGCGGACCAGGCCCAGCAGATCTTCGACGAACTGCGCCGCCGCGTCGGCGACTCTGTCGGCCGGCTCCCTCCGGGGGCCGGAGAGCCCCTGGTGGAAGACGATTTCGGCGATGTCTTCGGCATCCTGTACGCCGTCACCACCCCCGGCTACGACACCGCCGAAATCCAGGACATGGCCCGCAGCATCGTCACTGCGCTGAAGTCCGTCGACGGGGTAGCCAAGGTGCAGACGGGCGGAGAGCCCCTGGAGGCGGTGTACGTGGAGGTCGATCGTCTGCGGCTCGGCCGACTCGGCCTGCCCATGGATATCCTGTTCAGCGGCATCGGCGCCGAGAACGACATCACCCCCGCAGGTTCCGTACTGTTCGACGGCCGTCGCCTGCGAATCGCCCCCCAGGCGGCCTTCGACAGTGCCGCCGCGGTGCGGGACATGCGCATCGGCCGCCCTGGTTCGACGGAGATCGTGCGCCTTGGGGATATCGCCACCCTGACGCGTGAACCGGTCGAAGAACCGGCGGAAATCGTTCGCCACAACGGCGAGCGTGCCTTCACCGTTGGCGTATCAGTCATCCCGGACGAGAACGTGGTGGAGGTCGGGCATGCCGTGGATGAGCGCATGGAAACGGTGCTTGCCGAACTGCCGCTCGGTGTCGCCGTCGAAACCTTCTATGCCCAGCACGAGGTGGTGGAGGCATCCATACGGGAATTCCTGCGCAATCTCGGCCTGTCGATCGCCACAGTGGTGCTGGCGCTCTGCCTGTTCATGGGATGGCGCGCCGGCACGGTCGTCGGGGCCGTACTGTTGCTGACGATACTGGGCACCATCTGCCTAATGTCGGTATTCGGCATCGAACTGCACCGCATCTCCCTCGGCGCCCTGATGATCGCCATGGGCATGCTGGTGGACAACGGTATCGTCGTTGCCGAAGGCATGGTGGTCGGGGTGGGCAAGGGTCTTTCCCCGGCCGAAGCGGCCGCGCAATCCGTCCAGCGCACCCAGTTCACGCTGCTCGGCGCCACGGTCATCGGTATCGCGGCGTTCGCGCCCATCGGTCTGAGCGACGACGTCAGCGGCCAATTTCTGCACTCCATGTTCCAGGTGGTGGGCATCTCGCTGCTATTGAGCTGGCTGCTGGCCGTGACCGTCGTTCCCCTGCTCGGCAGCCGATTGTTGAAGGCGGTTCCCGGCCGCAGCGAAGAGGCGCTGTTCTCCGGTTGGATGTACGCGCCGTACCGGCGACTGGTCGCCTTCGGCCTGCGCCGCGCCTGGCTGACCACGGCTTGCATCGCGGCGGTGCTCGCCGCCTGCGTGTGGGGCTTTCAATTCGTCAAGCAGGGCTTCTACCCGACGGCCAATTCGCCGTTGTTCTATGTCGAATACCGGTTGGCGGAAGGCACCGACATCCTCACTACCGCCGAGGACACCCGCGAACTCGAACAGGCGGTGCTTGCACAGGAGGGTGTCGCCGCCGCCACTGCCTTCATCGGCAAGGGCGCGCCCCGCTTTACCGCCATCATGAACCAGGAGCAACCCAACCCCGCCTACGCACAGCTGGTGGTCCGGGTCGACGATGCAAGCCCGATGGACGACATCATCGCGACCAGCCGGGAAACACTGACACGGCTAAGGCCCGGGGCCGATATCCAGGTGACCCGCCCGGAGTTCACGCCGAGCGGCAACGCCAAGATCGAGGCGCGCTTTTCCGGCCCGGACGCCGAGGTATTGCGGGCGTTGGCCGACCGGGCGCTCGAGATCTTCCGGGAGCACGACCTGGTCGACCGGCACACCGACTGGCGGCAGCCTGCATTGGAGATACGGCCCCGCTACGACGAGGCACGGGCAAGGCTGGCGGGCGTTTCACGCCGGGACGTTTCTCTGGCGCTGGCCCATGCCACCCTGGGTGTGCCCATCGGCCTGTACCGGGAACAGGACAAGCTCATTCCCATCGTCGCCCGGGCGCCAGGCGAAGAGCGCACCGACGTCGCCAGCCTTCCCGACCGCCTAGTCTGGAGCCAGTCGCAGCAACGCTACATTCCCATGCGCCAAGTGGTCTCTTCGTTCGACCTCACCGCCGCCGACGCCATGATCTTTCGCCGCGACCGGGTGCGCAGCATACAGGCCCGCGCCAACGCGCAGCCCGGCTTCAATGCCAACCGGGCTTTCGAAACCGTTCGCCCCGAGATCGAGGCCATCGAACTGCCGCCGGGTTACACGCTTGGCTGGGGCGGGGAATACGAAGCCGACCAGCGGGCATACGAAACCCTGCTGCCGAAGGTTGTCTTGGCGTTCCTGTTCATGATCGTGATCACCGTGCTGATGTTCGGCCGCGTGCGGGAAGCCGTGGTCATCTGGCTGTCGGTGCCGATGACGGTCTGTGGCGTGGTTCTCGGGTTGCTGCTCACGGACCTCTCATTCACGTTCCCTTCGTTCTTCGGCTTCCTTGGCCTTTCCGGCATGCTGATCAAGAACTGCATCGTGCTCGTCGCCGAGATCGACAAGCGCCTCGCCGAAGGCGAGCGGTCCATCCGTACCATGGTGCAGGGCAGCGTCAGCCGCATGCGCCCGGTACTGCTGGCTTCCGGCACCACCATCGCCGGCATGTCGCCGCTGCTCGGAGACCCGTTTTTCCTGGAAATGGCGGTGTGCATCATGAGCGGTCTGGCCTTCGCCACCCTGCTGACCCTGGTGGCGGTGCCGGTGTTCTACCGCATCTCGCTGGGCAAGAGCATTCGAATCGCCTGACCGCGAGATTCGCACGAAACAGTTCTTTCATGGAACACTTTTTCCAAGTGATTGATTTTATTAAATTCGTTAACGCGGGGAACCGTTCATTCTATCCGGCACCGAGAACCGGTATGCGGTACGTGCATGCGGCGCACCAGGCGGCGGCGTTTACCGCTACGATAGGCGCAAGAGCGAGCCCTAACAGCGCCGCATACACGCACCGCACACCGGTTCTCTCCCAGCGGTTGGCGGGTGTTCCTTGGGCGTTGTCGTCCTGGCGTGCCGGGTTCGGGACTCGCATGTGGAAAACTCGGTCGCGCTGACGCAAGTGGGTCGGCGTCCGCGGCAGGAAGTTGGTGAGACAAGCGGGCTCGTGTAAGCTGGATTGCCTCGCCATTCGCTCGGTCGAGATTCGGCGGGCAACGACAAACCCTTTTCTCGGAACGTGGATATGCACAATTCAAGACTGCTGATCGCGCTGGCCTTGCCGTGGTTCGTCCTCGGCTGTGAACCTTCGGACGAGTCGTCGGCATCGACTGCCGATCGCTTCGAGGATGCCTTCAGGCTGCAACTGGAAACCGCAGAGCCCGGTGACGTCATCGTCGTCCCGGAGGGGCGTTTCGATTTTCGGCGCGGCCTGACGCTGACCGCCGACGGGGTGACGATCCGCGGTGCCGGAATGGACGCGTCGGTCTTGAGCTTCAGCGAGCAGGTGGCCGGCGCCGAGGGCCTGCTCGTCACCGGCAGC
The DNA here is from genome assembly GCA_965221465.1 of Candidatus Azophilus sp. Taxonomy (GTDB): domain Bacteria; phylum Pseudomonadota; class Gammaproteobacteria; order Pseudomonadales; family Azotimanducaceae; genus Azophilus. Next base: position 449,088 of record OZ244892.1, on the reverse strand, counting down.
GATTTCACCATCGAGGACCTGGCCATCGAGGATGCCGTCGGCGATGCGCTCAAGATCAACGGCGGGCGCAACATCGTCGTACGCCGGGTGCGCACCGAGTGGACCAACGGCCCTGCCACCGAGAACGGCGCCTACGGCATCTACCCGGTACAGACCGAAAACACCCTGATCGAGGGCAGCGTCGCCATCGGCGCATCCGATGCGGGTCTGTACGTCGGTCAGTCGAGAAACGTGATCGTGCGCAACAGCCGGGCGGAATACAACGTGGCGGGCATCGAGATCGAGAACACCGTGCACGCCGATGTCTACGGCAACACCGCCGTCAACAACACCGGCGGCATCCTGGTGTTCAACATGCCCGATCTTCCCGAAGAAGGGCACAGTACGCGCGTATTCGACAACGACGTCACCGGCAACAACACACCCAACTTCGGGGTGCCGGGCACGGCGGTTGCCAGCATTCCGGCCGGCTCGGGCATCGTCGTCAACGCCAACGACCGGGTCGAGATCTTCGACAACCAGATCGCCAATCACCGCACGGCCAACGTGCTGATCTCCAGTTACTTCAGCACCAATTACGTCGGCCAGCGTGAGGAAAGCGCGGTATTCGACCCGTATCCCGAGACGATATTCATCTATGGGAACACCTTCGCCCCGGGCGGCGAAGCGCCGGACATGGACGACCTGGAAGCGGTGCGGTTGGCGGTCTACGGCGCCGAGGGCCGCTTCCCGGACATCGTCTGGGACGGCATCCGAAATGCAGAGAAAGCGGGTGCGGAGCACGCCATCTGCGTCGACAACGGCGCCGCCGAGGTGCTGGACCTCGACGGCGGCAACGGCTATGCGAACCCCCGCACCGACATGAGCCTGCACACCTGCAGCCACGCGAAGCTGGCCGCCGTCAATCTGGCAATGCGATAGGCCGCAGCGATGGCAACCTGCGGTGCTGCCATGACCCCGCACAATCGCAGGCGCGGAAACCTCCGCATTTTTGACGCTGCAGCACGACGGCAGTCAGCGACGGGTTTGTTTGCCGCGGCGCCATGCCCGCAGTTGTTACCCTCCCTCGGGGCGAACGTCTCGCAAAGTACTTGCCCGCCAATGCCGCAGGAAAGCTCTCGTTAGCCCGAATTCCGTCCAAACGCCCTGTATACGTCCACAATTGTTCCGATCCAGCCCGCACACAGCAGTGCTCTATCGCGTGAAACGTCCCCGCGCAGCTTCCAGCCAAGCCTGGTTACGCGGCATTTGCCTCGTCATGCTGCTGTGCGCTGCTGCGTGCACCGCACCCCCGCGCGTCCAGTTTCACCCGGCGGGCGACTATCCCGAGCAGCTCTCGGCCTGGGGTGTGCTGCAGAAGTCCGGCAATCGTCTGGTGCTCGGCGAGAACGTGACCGCCTACGACATCAACACGCCGCTCTTCAGCGATTACGCACTGAAGCTGCGCACGATCTGGATGCCGGCCGGAACCACCGCGACATTCGCCCCCCGCGAAAGCTACGCCATGCCCACCGGAACGATCGTCGCCAAGACTTTCTTCTATCCGCTGAAAGGCGGTATCGCCCAGGCCGCACCCGGGTGGGACGGCGACGTCAGCGGTCTCGACCTCGCCCGTACCCGGCTGATCGAGACACGCCTGCTGGTAAAACAGGCATCCGGCTGGGACGCTCTACCCTACATCTGGAGGGGCGACGATGCCTGGCTCAGCCTGACCGGAGACTTGCAGACATTTGATTTGCATACGGCCGCCGGCAAGGCCCCGCTCGACTACATCGTGCCGACCCGCAACGACTGCGCCACCTGCCACGCTACCGGCGAAGACGGAGAACTGCAGACCATCGGCATCAAGACCCGGCACCTGAATCGCGGCTATCACGGTGCCCCGGCAAATCAGCTCGAGGGCTGGGCGCAGCACGGCCTGCTGACCGGCGCGCCGCCAACGTCGACCTGGGAACGCAATGCCGACTGGCGCCACGGCGACGAACCGGTGCAACACCGCGCCCGCTCCTATCTCGACGCCAACTGCGGCCATTGCCACAACCCCGACAGCGCCACCGACACCTCGGGCCTCTGGCTCGACTACCGCGATCATCCGCCGCGCCGCATGGGCCTGTGCAAACCTTCCATCGCCGCCGGCCGCGGCACCGGCGGGCGCCCCTGGTCCATCGCACCGGGCGAACCCGACGCCTCCATCCTGACCTTCCGCATGGCGGCAACAGACCCGGGCATGCGCATGCCGGAACTCGGCCGCACACTCGCCGACGCGGAGGCGGTATCCGTCGTCAGCGCCTGGGTTGCGTCGCTCGAAGGCGAGTGTGCCTGACCCGGATATCTCACCAACTTCCTGCTGCCAACGCCGATGCACTCGCCCTGCGTGGCCGTGCTCCCTTCAGCCTGTCGACTACGGGAACATTACTGCGGTCTCATTGGAAGCAAACGGAAGGCGTTGCGTTTGCGCGGGGTGGGGCCGGAGGTTGGCGCTGGGGCGGCTACGGATGTGCGCTGCGCTTAGGCGCCGGCGCAGTTCCCTGATTCAACCCTTGGCGCCCTCGAAATCACCCCGGAATACCGACAGTAGAAATCTGCGGTTGATCGACACCTCCTGGTCGAACGGCGCGAAGCGGGCTTGCGCCTGCTCTTGCACTCGGTCCGCGACGGGATGCAGGAACTCGTCGGTCAAGACCCAGCTCTCCGGAAAGACCCTGGTGCGGATGGATTCGACAATGCTGGCCGGACTTTCCGAGGTCTGCCATTCGGCCGCAAACACGTCCGTCGGTCCCGAGTGCTCGGGCAAACCGCCGAGGTCTGAGATGCAACTGGCGATCGCTGTGCCGGACGTGGGCGCCTTTAATTGGGGGCCCATCAGGTCCATCACGCTGATGCGGAACGCAGTTTGAAGCTGCCCCGCCACGGATTCGGGATCGACCCAATCCCGACCGAGGATCATGCAACCCTGTGGACGCAGGGACCTCGCCGCACCAATCAAGGCGTTACGCCATTCCGGCACCAGATGAAACACATGCACCGCGACCACGGCATCGAACGCCTCCGCGGCGAAGGGCAGGCGCGCGATGTCGGCCTGGACCGTATGCAACACCACGCCCTGGTCGGCAGCACCGGCCATCGCATGCAACAGCATGTCGCGCGAAAGATCGACGCCAATTACGTCGCAACCGGCCTTGGCCACCGGCAACGCAATGCGTCCGGTGCCGACCCCCAATTCCAGAATGCGGGCGCCTTCCCCGGCGACCTCGGCAATCGCCTCGCCAATCTTCGTCGAAACGTCTTTGGGATGCGCACGAACCTTGTCGTAGGTTTCGGAAACACGACGATCGAAGGAGAAGTCGAGTTCTCGACGGGGCATGTCAGGCGACCGAACCAGCCTCCATGGCCCGTGCGATATCGCGCTGACTGACGCCAATCCCATGCGAGGCGCGGAACCGCTGGACGCTTACCTTCATCAGGACGGCGCCCGCAGCGACCAGACACATGCCCTCCACCGCGAAAATCAAGCCATAGGCGGATTGCGGCAACATAAAACCGCTGCCGATGAGGCTGGTGTGCAGAGCACCGCTGGCGATTGACGACAGCCCTGTTCCAAATGCCTGCGCAACACCCCAGAGCCCCATGTAGAGGCCGGTCGCTCCTTCAATGGTCATGTCCATCATCATCGACAACGCGCCGACGTTGAAGACCCCGGTAAACAGGCCCATGACGACCAGCGTCGGAAATATGAGCGCTTCCTGTCCGGCCAGCGCCGCGATGGCCAGCATGACCATTCCCGCAGCCGCACCGAGGCTTCCGGCAATCGCCATTTTTTTCTTGTCGATTGCCACAAACGCGCTGATTGCGCCCATGGTCAACATGCCGAACAGAACGCCCCCACCCCAGGTGGGCTGAAAGCGGGTCGTCTCTGCCACCGACATGCCGAAAACCTCTGCGCCGAAGACCTCGAGGATGTTGTCCTGCAGAAAGATCGCGAATATCGAGATCAGCACGAACATGAAGAAGCCGCGCGTTTCGGGGTTTTCCCGCAAAAGCCGACCGGCGACGGCGAGCGGATTGCCTTCCGGCGCCACCGCTCTTGCACGCTCCTGATACGCTTCCATCTCGTCGTTCCGAATGCGGCGCTCGAGCCCGAGCACGCCAATGAGGGTCGTCCCAATGACAATCGGTGGCGTCAGGTTGTAGAGGGTCTGCATGGCCTCGGGCGTGTATTCCGGCCGAACTGCATTCATGACCACGGCCGCCAGAATCGTGCTCAAGATCGTGATGGTCCATACGATGGAAATGACGGTGCTTCGATTCCGCTCCGTCGTCACTTCGGCAATCAGTGCGTTGTACGAGTCGCCAAGCACCGCCATGGCGACCCCGAAGACAACAAACAGGGAAAAGCCAATGACGATGGCGCCCATCGAGCCACCGCCCATGGCCTCGGCAACGGAGGGCAGAGCGACGAACAGCAGGCTCGAGACCACGCCACTCAGAATGATGAGCGGAGTGCGTCGATAGCCTGCAATGGGATGCCGGTCCGCGTATCGTCCGACGATGACTTGGAACGGAGACAGGAAATAGTGCATGGCCAGCATGGTGGTCACGAGCACGGCGGCTACACCGAGTTCAACAATGGCTATGCGATTGAAATCGATGGTCAGAAGCGCAAACATCCATCCGACGCCAACCTTGGGCAAGGCCAGGCGCAGGGTTTGAATGGCAAACAGAAGCCCTTTTTTCATGAATACTCTCTTTCCAGGCCAAGGGGCCTTTCCCCCGCGACCGAAACCTCCCCCCGAACTTCGCGAACAGCGGCGAAGCGGACACCACCTCGACCGAAGAGAATACCGAGTGCGCACGTTGGATGGAACAGCTTCGCGCGACCGAAACCACTGCCGCAGTTCGCAGGGCCGGTGCTCGACGCATCCGATTCTGGAAATCCGGTCTCCGGTGCAGCAGACTGCTCCGCATTCGGGTCACGGGCAAAACAAGCGATGCAAGACGTAGCAGGCAAGGTGGCGTTCATAACCGGCGGTGCGAGCGGCATCGGTCTCGGAATGGCGCGCTCGTTCGCATCTGCGGGCATGAAGCTTGTCGTTGCCGACGTGGAAACCGGCGCCCTGGAGGCAGCGCAGCACGAGTTCGAAACATCGAACGCAGAGGTGCTTGCCCTCGAAGCAGACGTGAGCGACCGCGAAGCCCTCGCCGGCGCAGCCAGGGCCGCCGTCGCACACTTCGGCAAGGTGCACCTGGTCTGCAACAACGCCGGCGTGGTGGTGACAAGGCTCGTTCAGAGCATGACTTGGGAAGACTGGGATTGGGTGATGCGTGTCAATCTCGACGGCGTCGTCAATGGCGTGCAGGCTTTCACGCCGCTGATAACGGCGCACGGCGAAGGTGGGCATTTCGTCAACACCGCCTCGGTGGCGGGGCTCTTCCCCATTCCGGCGCTTTCCGCTTACAGCGCCTCCAAGTATGGGGTCGTCGGCCTCTCGGAGGTAATGCGTATGGACCTTGCGCCCATCGGCATCGGCGTCTCGGTGCTCTGCCCCGGCTTCGTCGATACACGCATCTTCGACAGCGACCGCAATCGCCCAGCGAAACTGGCTGACACCGGCGCCGCTGAAACCGGGTCGCCCGAACAGGATGCCGAGCGCGCACAATGGATGCAGCAGGTGCGCGAAGGGGCGCTTTCAGGCGACGCCGTCGGCAACATGGTGCTCGACGGCGTGCGCGAGAACAGGTTCTACATCCTGTCCCACCCGGAACTCGAATCCCAGGTCGAGACCCGCCACAACGAAATCGGGGATGCCTTCGAATACTGGCGGGCGTACCGTCGGCAGCACGCAATCTGAATCAGTTTGTTTCCTTTCCAGAGTGTTGCCAAGGGATTACTTTCGGGCATGGCCGACCCGGGCTCGTTTTTTCGATTAGTCGCGATTCAGAGAGATTCGCAATCCAGGAGAAGGACATGAAACGAGTTGTGTCTTCAATGATCTTGGCGCTATGCACCGGGTGCAACTTTGCCCATAGCGAACCCGCATCCGATTCTCATGCGGTGCGGTGCGATGGGCTCTATCAGTTGAGCAATCAGGACCAGGCCGTCGAACCGGGGGTTGTCGTCGAAGCTTCCGGCGATATCCCGGCTCATTGTCGGGTCCGGGGTGTCGTGGATCGCACCATTCGCTTTGAAGTCACCATGCCTCTAGAAGGCTGGCAAGGCCGATTGATGTTCTATGCACCGGGCGGCCTGGCCGGCTATATCGGCGACACCTCCAGTCTGCTGGATGACGGATTTGCCATGGCTACCACGGATACGGGCCACGAAGGCGCCGAACCCGAGTTCCTCAGGAACGACAAGGCGCGGATAGATTACGGTTTTCGAGGGGTTCATCTGGCAACGGTGATCGCGAAACAGGTCGTCGGTGCATTCTACGGTCGAAGTGTCAGCCACTCCTATCTGACCGGTTGCTCCAACGGCGGTCGGGCTTCCCTGATCGAGGCGCAGCGATATCCGCAGGACTTTGACGGCGTCATCGCCGGGGCGCCGGCCATGGCGTGGAGCGAAACAACCCCCTGGGGTCTGGCCGTCGACCGATGGCAATCCAAAAACCCCCTGACAATCGATTCCCTCGAACTCCTGGACATGGCGTCGAGAAACGCCTGCGATCTGCTCGATGGCGTCGCCGATGGCGTCATCGGCGATCCCAGGCAATGTTCGCTGGAATTGTTGAATCTCGAGGCGCTCCGGTGCGAATCCGGGCAAACGGAAAGGTGCCTGAGCGAAGGCCAGATACAGACTGCGCACGCGATCTATTCCGGCGTCACCGATGACGAGGGACGGGTTCTGTCTCCCGGCGTGATGCCCGGGGGAGAAGCCGCCGACGAGTGGTTGTTCCGGTTTCCGGTGCATCGCCCAACAGGGTATGGCGATTGCCGGTCACGGCCGTCAGGTGTGACTCAAGCGAACGCGAGAAACAGCAACCCGCCAACACCCCCGATGACGTAATGCCGCCTGAAGAAGGCCTGGTCGAGGTGGGCAAAGGCCTCGGCGGGGCGTACGCGGCCGCTGGCGGTGCGCGCAATGATCGGCCACTCGATGACGCTGGCGAAAACCGCAAACGCAACGGTGGCGCTGACGAAGGTGGTCTGCGCCAGGGTCGTCATGGGCACCAGAATCAGAGCGGCAGCCACGGCCCCCCAGTGTGCCAGGTTGCCGCCGATGCCCATGGCGGCGAACTGGCCAACGCTGTTCTTTTCGAGATCGAAGTTGAAGCGGAAAAACGACAGCCCCGGCAGCTTGACCCTCGGCGCGGCAGCGCGGGCAAACTTGGCGCCGGTGTAGTGGCCCCACTCGTGCAGCAGGCCCGCGATCAACCAGCCGGCAACCAGGCTTGCGCCCACGGCGGTGACGAGCGCCAATCCGAGGCCGGTGCTCGCTGCCCAGGTTTCGGCACCGCCCCACAGGGCCAGCAGCCCGACGACGATGGCGCCGTCGCGAATCAGCATTCCGCCGAGCGCCGGCTCCCGACCCTCACCGTCCGAATCCGTCCCAATATCGATTGCATCATCCGCCATGGCGATTCCTCCGTGGTTTTCCCGGAATCGGCATCGGCGGCGACGGGTGTGTCGTCTCTCGAGCGCCGAGCCGACCCGGTTTGCGGTCAAGTACCGTATGAAGTGCGATGTTACCACCGCGCGAAGCCCCACACGTCCTTCGTTAGCGCCGAGCGTCGGACGACCACGGCAGCCGCATGCGGCAGACCGCTATGGCGATCGACGCCGCGCTGCCGCCGGCTTCAGAGCGCCGAACAGTGTCCGCATCAAGGCCACGAGGGCAAACAACGAGAATAGCGCTGCCGCGATGAATGGCGCCCCCGGAAAGTACAGGGGTGCGCTCGCCCCGATGAACCAGGCGAAGGTCTGGGTCATGAACGGCGGCGACAGGATCGACACCAGGCTGCTCACGCTCGCAAGCGCACCCTGCAATTCGCCCTGAGCATCCGCCGGAATGCGCGCGGACATGAGCGACTGAACGGACGGCGCCACGAATCCCCCGGCGGCGCCGAACACAATCACTCCGTAGACCATCCAGCCATGGGGCACCAGGGCGTAACCGACAAAGGCCGCAATGGTGACGACCAACCCGATGTACGCCGTGCGCTCCGTGCCGTAACGGTCGAGAACGTAGCGGATGAGCCACACCTGGACGACGATCATGCAGACGCCCACGGCGCCGAGCGAAAAGCCGATGTCCCGCGACGACCATTCGAACTTCTCCATGGCGAAATAGGACCAGACGCTCGGCAGCGAGTGGTGTCCCATCATGTAGAAGAAATAGGCGGAAACCAGGCCGAGCACGACGGGATAACGCCATAACTGACTGAAGGTTCCCAGCGCATTCGCCCGCTTCCACTCGAAGGCGCGCCGGTTTTCCGGTTTCAGTGACTCGGGTAGCACGAGGTAACCGTAGACCACGTTGATGAATGCCAGCCCCGCCGCCGCGTAGAACGGCGCCCGAGGCCCGAATTCGCCGAGAAACCCGCCGATTACCGGCCCGACGATGAATCCGACGCCGAAGCCCGCCCCCAACAGGGCGAAGTTCCTGGCCCGTTCTTCCGGTGCGAAGCTGTCGGCGACAAAGGCATTGGCGATACCGTAAGTCGACGCGGAAACTCCCGCGATCAGCCGCCCCACAAACAGCCAGCCGAGTGTCGGCGCCCAACCCATCAACAGGTAGTCGCAACCCATTGCAAAAAGCGACAGCAACAGTACCGGGCGGCGACCGAAGCGGTCCGAAAGATTGCCGAGCACGGGCGCAGCGAAGAACTGCGTCGCGGCAAAGACGAACAGCAGCCAACCCCCGTAGCGGGCCGCACTCGCCAGGGGTTCGCCGGTGACGTCCATGATGAGCTGCGGCAGCACGGGAAGAATGATGCCGAAGCCGATGGAATCGAGCAGCACGGTGACGAGGATGAACGCCAGCCCGTGCCTGGTGCGCATCGTCAACGGCCCCCTCTCCGGGACGGCCATGCCGCGGAACCACACACCGAAGACGCCCGTGGCCACCAGCCCACGCAGACCGGACCGGCGAGCCTGCCGGGCGCGTCCACGCTCAGCCCTCCATGACCCGGGCGAGCGCCTTCGCGGCTTCCTCCACGCCTTCCGCATCGACATCGAGATGGGTCACGGCGCGCATGCGGTGTTGGCTGACCGCTCCGATTCGCACGCCGTGCGCCAGCAGCCGCTCGGAAACCTCCGGCGCATCGAGCCCCGGGGCCACAACGTCGAAGAAAACCATGTTGGTCTCCACCGCGTCGACATCGACGTCGATCGCATCGATGCCGGCGATCAACGTGGCAAACCGACGGGCATTGGCATGATCGTCGGCGAGCCGGCCGACGTTGTGTTCGAGCGCATGAACACCGGCGGCAGCGATGATGCCTGCCTGGCGCATGGCGCCTCCGAACTGGTGCTTGAAGCGCAACGCCTCGGCGATGAACTCCCTGGAGCCAGCCAGAACACCGCCCACCGGCGCCCCGAGCCCCTTGCTCATGTCGAGCCAGGCCGAGTCGTAACCCCGGGTAAAGGCGGATGCCGCGTTGCCGGAAGCCACCACCGCATTCATCAGTCGCGCGCCGTCCATGTGGGTGGCCAACCCGTTTTCGTGCGCGACCGCCGCCACGGCATCGAGGGCGTCCAGGGCCCAGACCGCCCCGCCCCCGACATTCGTGGTGTTCTCCACTGAAACCAGCCTCGAACGCTGCGTGTGCGGCGAACCGTCGCGCAACGCCGCGCGCACCTGGTCGGCCGTGAACATGCCGCGCTCGCCCGGCAGGGTGCGCAGCGACACGCCGGAAAGCGCGGCCGGTCCGCCCACCTCGTAGTGCACGGCATGGCTCGTCTCGTGCAGGATGATCTCGTCGCCGGGGCTCGTGTGGGCGCGATAGGCGACCTCGTTGCACATGGTGCCCGACGGCAGAAACAGCGCCGCCTCCTTGCCGAGCAGGTCTGCAACCATGGCGCAGAGTTTACGCACCGTCGGGTCTTCGTTGCGTTGTTCGTCACCCACTTCGGCTTGCGCCATGGCCTCGCGCATGGCCCGGGACGGGCGCGTCTGGGTATCGCTGTACAGGTCGACTCTTGGCTGCTCGTTCATTTTTGCGCGATCTTCCTTGCTCGGGTTCGGCATGCCCTACGATGCGGACGCGGACGCCAATCTGTCAACGGCCGCGTTGCTTGCACAGCGCCCAGACTCACCGCCACACCAGCCTGCTGGGCCGTGCCGACGGTCACGATCAGGATTGCCGGTCCTTGCGAACGTAGACGTAGCGCCGACTCAGAAAGAAGTTGTTGACGGTCGCCGCGGCCGCACCGCAGATCAGCGACAGGAGCGGACGCCCGCTAAGCGGGCCATGCAACACCAGCGTCGAATACACCCCGAAATTGAGGCCGGCGCTCACCGCCTGAATGGCGACGTAGCGCATGAATCGCGCATCGACCACCCGGACCAGAAAGGTAAAGCGGGCGTTGAGAACGAACGCGACAGAAACGGCGAGTGCGACCGAGAGCAGGCGCGCAGCGATGTAGCCCACCTCTGCCTGATAAACGAGCAGACCCAGCACCCCCGCATCCACGGTAAAGGAGACCGCGCCGACCATGAGAAAGCGGGTCAGTTGATGGAACGAACTGGTTCTTCCGGTGTCACGGCTCACGGCTGGACCGCATTTTCCCGACCGTGCTCCCGCCGCCTGTTCAACGCGATAGTCAGCATCCGTCACTAACTTTCGTCGCGAGGGCGTCGAGGCGCCGTGCAAGCGTTGCTGCGCGGACCGGAGACCGATGCGCGCTAGTACCCCTCCAATTCCCCATAGCGGTTGCGGTGAAAGTTGATGTCTCCGAACGTCTGTTCGGACACCGCCGCGCGCTTGATGAAGAAACCGATGTCGAATTCGTCGGTCATGCCGATACCGCCGTGCATCTGGATACCTTCCCTCGACACCACGTTGTAGGTCTCGCCGACCTTGGTCTTGGCGAGACTCGCGAGCCTGGCGACCTCTGCCGCGCTCCTGCCTTCGTCCAGTGCCGTCAGCGCCTCCAGAACACAGGACTTCGACAGTTCCACCTCGCAGAACAGGTTCGCCGCCCGGTGCTTCAGTGCCTGGAACGAGCCGATGGGCACCCCGAACTGTTCGCGCTCTTTCAGGTAGGCAACGGTTCGCTCGAAACACTCCTGCAATCCGCCGAGCATCTCCGCAGCCATGCCGATGCGCGCGATGTCGAGGGTCGGGTCGAGCACCTCCGCACCCTTGTCGAGTTCCCCGAGCAGTGCATCGCTGCCGACCCTGACGTTGGCCAGTTCCACGTTTGCGGCATTGCGTGAATCGACCATGCTGGTTCGCCTGACGTCGATGCCGGACGCACCGCTCTCGACGACGAAGAGGCTGAGGCCCTCGCGGTCGCCGGGCGCTCCGGACGTCCTGGCCACGACGATGAATGCATCGGCGATGTGGCCGTCGAGAACGAAGGACTTGTTGCCGTTCAGCACGAATCCGTCGCCGGACGGCTCTGCCGTGGTGGCCGCTCCGTAGGGGGCGTGACGGTGCGATTCTTCCAGTGCGAGGGCCATGAGACGCTCACCGGAGCAGATCGCGGGCAGCAACTCGGCTTTCTGCGCATCGCTGCCGCCGATGTTGACCGCGGTGCCGCAAACCCAGACGCTGGCGAACAGCGGGCTGGCCCCCAGGGTGCGCCCGGTTTCTTCCGTGACCACACCCAGCCCCTTGTAACCGAATTCCAGACCGCCGAAGGCTTCCGGAAACGGGATGCCCGCCCACCCGAGTTCGACCATCGCCTTCCAGGTATCGCGGTCGAAGCCGTCCTCGGAGTTTTCGTCGCGCAATCGGCGCAGTTGCGCAATGGGCATGTGGTTGGCACAGAAGTCTCTGGCCGTGTCCTTGAGCATGTTCTGCTCTTCGTTGAGTATCATCGGCATGGTGTCGGCAATCCCTGATGGTCGTCGGATGCGCGGTTCGCCGCGCAGAACGGAAAATGAAATCAGACTCGCCCGGCTTTGTCACCCTCCACGCGCGATTCGAACGCCAACTGTGGGTGCAGAGCCGCGGCGCCGCACCCTGTCCTCCCGTCGGCTGACGCCGTTACCAGTTCCACATGGTGCCATCCTGCAACCGGTTGATCGGCAGATACGCCTTGTCGTAGGGGTACCGCGCCGCCAGCCTCTCGTCGATATCCACACCGTGCCCCGGCGACTCGCCGACGATGAACTCGCCCGAATCGAACCGGTAGTCGTGGGGGAACACTTCGTCGGTGGCTTCCGTATGCCGCATGTATTCCTGAATGCCGAAGTTCGGTACCCAGGTGTCGAAGTGCAGGGCGGCGCCCATGCAGACCGGTGACAGGTCGGTCGCGCCGTGACAACCGGTGCGCACCTGGTAGAGCGCCGCCAGATCGGCGATCCGGCGCAGATGCGTAATGCCGCCCGCGTGGGTCACCGTCGCGCGGATATAGTCGATCAACTGCTCGCTGAGCAGGTCTTTGCAATCCCAGATGGTATTGAAGATCTCCCCCACCGCCAGCGGGGTGACCGTGTGCCTGCGTATCAGCCGGAAGGCCTCCTGATTCTCGGCGGGCGTCGGGTCTTCCATCCAGAACAGGCGGTAGTCTTCGAGGGAAGCGCCGAGCCGGGCCGCCTCCATGGGCGTCAGGCGATGGTGAACATCGTGCAGCAGGTGATGCTCGAAACCGAATCGCTCGCGCAGGGCATCGAACAGCCTGGGCACATGGTCCAGGTACTTTTCCGTGGACCAGACGTTTTCCGTGGGTAGCGCCGCATCGGCGGGCTCGTAATACATCCTGTCGCCGGAGACGCCGTAGGTCGAATCCATGCCCGGCACACCGCACTGCGCGCGAATCGCCTTGTAACCGAGATCGATGTACCGCCCGACTTCGTCGACGGTCTCTTCGATATCCCGGCCGCTGGCGTGGCCGTAGACCATCACGCGCCGGCGGCTACGACCACCGAGCAATTGATACAGGGGCATGCCCGCCGCCTTGGCCTTGATGTCCCAGAGCGCCGTGTCGACGGCGCCGATGGCCGCCATGGTCACGGGGCCGCGCCGCCAGTAACAGCCCCGGTACAGGTACTGCCAGATGTCCTCGATCGCACCGGCATCCCGCCCGATCAGGCAATCGGCAACGTGATCCTCGAGATAGGACACCACGGCCAGTTCCCGGCCATTGAGGGTGGCATCGCCGATGCCGTGTATACCCTGGTCCGTCGTGATCTTCAGCGTGACGAAGTTGCGACCCGGACAGGTGACGATGACCTTGACTGCCGCGATCTTCATTTCCGGTGGGAACTCATCATGCGGCGATGTCCTCGATTGCCACCGGCACATTGGGTTCCCGCAAGACGGCCGCTTTCATGGAACACTTTTCCAAGTGATTGATTTCATTAAGTTCGCGAACCAAGGAGACCTTACCTTCGATTCGGCACCGAGAACCGGTATGCGGTACGTGCATGCGGCTCGCCGAACGGCGCACCAGGCGGCGGCGCTTACCGCGACGATAGGCGCAAGAGCGAGCCTGAACAGCGCCGCATACACGCACCGCACACCGGTTCTCTCCTTGCGGTTGTCAGATGTTTCTTGCACGTCCGCGGCCCAGCGCGCCGGGGTGGATTGTTTCATGGTTGCTTCTTTATCCGCGTGCAGCGGCCGAGTGTGCCGCAGCCGGCCAGAGCCCCGCAAGCCGGCCTTCCACCAGCGCCGTTGCGGCATCGAGGGCTGCGGCCATGCCGCGCGGGTCGGCCTTGCCGAGGCCGGCGATGTCGAATGCGGTTCCGTGGTCTACCGACGTACGCACGAACGGGATGCCGAGGGTGGCCGTCGTACTGCCATGAAAGTCGTGCACCTTCACGGCAATGTGGCCCTGGTCGTGGTACAGCGCCAGCACGGCGTCGAATTCCCCGCCGATCGCCCGATTGAAGACGGAATCTGCCGGAATCGGCCCGTGCGCATCGATCCCCTGCTGCCGCGCATCGCCCACCGCCGGCTCGAGTTCGTCAATCTCCTCGCGGCCGAGCATGCCGCCCTCCCCGCCATGCGGGTTCAGCGCGGCAACGGCAATCCGCGCTTGCGGCAGCCCCCAGTCCGCCAGTGCCCGGCCGGCGAGCTCGAGCTTCGCCAGCACGTTGGCCCGGGTAACGTAGCGGGCTGCTTCGGTCAGTGGCTTGTGGGTGGAAAGGTGCACCACGCGCAAGCCCGGGGTCATCAACATCGTCGCCGTCAGCGTGGCCCCGGTCACTCGCGCCAGTATTTCCTGGTGACCGATGTCGTCGAGGTAACCGGCAGCGTGCACGGCCTCCTTGTGGATGGGTGCGGTGACCATCGCGCGAAGCTGCCCCGCCACGCAGAACCGGGCGGCCTGTTCAACGGCCTGCACGGCATGCTCGCCACAGGCGGCATGTACCGCGCCGAAACGGAAGTCGGGCGGCGGCGCGACCCCGATGTCTAGCAACCCCACGCCTTCGTCCAATTCGGCAGGTTTCGAGATTTCCGGGTAGTCCGGCTCGGGCAACCCGGCTGCCGCCGCCCCTTGTGCAAGCGCCCAGCGGCTACCAATCAATACCAGCGGCAAGCCGGCCGGCGCACGCCCGTGCAGGGCTTTCACAAGCACCTCCGGCCCGATGCCGGCGGGGTCGCCCATGGTGACCCCAAGGGGCCCGTTTGCGTCGCGACTGTTCATCGATCACACGGTGCGGGCCGTCTCCAGTTCATTGATGTCGGTCGCATCGTAACCCCCCAGCTTCTCGAGCAGGGCGCAGTTGTGAGCGTTGAGCGGGCACGCATCGACAAGGGCGGGAGTCTCGAGTGGCGCGCCCGGGAGGATTCGAACCCCCGACACCTGGGTTCGAAGCCCAGTGCTCTGTCCAGCTGAGCTACGAGCGCGCGGCAAGAAGGGCTGGCATAGTGCAGAAATCGGATCGCCGATTCAAGGCCGAAAAGCATCGGAGCAACGATGTGACTGCACTGCAGCAAAAGCCGCAAGCCTGGCACTTTGAGCCGATGCTGTGCTTGCTGTTGGTGGTGTTCACGGTGCACAACGCGGAGGAGTCAGTGCGCGGTCTGTCCGGGTGGGTGGCCGCTCAGTCGTTCAGTTGGCGTCAAGTGGATCAGAACACCATAGACATTGCGCTGTTGACTATTACGGTGACGAGTTGGCTGGGGTTCGTATGGGTGTGTTTGAACCGCAACGAGTGGACGCGATGGTTCGTGACATTGTGCGCTGCGTGCGCAATGCTCGTGAACAGTGTCTTGCACCTCGCGCTGTCATTGAGAACGGGAAGCTGGATGCCAGGGGCAATAACGGCACTGTTGCTCGTTGGGCCGGTGTGTACGGTTTTTGTCATCCGTCAGATTACGTCGAGATCAACTAGCACACGCCACGTCGCCTATGCTGCGGCAGTTGGACTCGTCTCGAATGCGATAATCCCTTCGCTAACTATTGTGATGGTGCAACTTCCGCAGGAGCTACTGTCAAATCCGATGTAAGGCGAGAGTGAATCAAGTGACTCTACCTGCCCATGTCTCCGTGATCGATTCCATCGACAAATGTCAAACCGAGTGGAGGGAGCACGGCCGCGCTTAGGCGAGTGCATCGGCGTTCGCAGCAGGAAGTTGGTGGCGGAAGCGCGTTTGGGTCCTTTACGTCGAGATGGAAACATCGCCCCATGGGCGGCCGTAATCTGAAGGATCGGTTTAGCGCAAGCACTGCACAGCAACCGGAAGGAACGACAACGCGTATGGCGCACATCGTCGACGTGCTGATCGAAGAGCGGGCCGAGAACCTCATGCGACGCCCGCTGATCTGGCGATCGGTGCGGCGATTTCTTTACCCCGTCATCGGCTACCGGCAGGCGGTGGCGCTGGTCGACCGCGTCGAGGCAATGACCGGGCTGGAGATCCTAGACTACATGAGCGAGAGGCTTCGGCTCCGTGTCGATGTGACGGGCCTCGATAACATCCCCCGCAGCGGGGCTGCGATCGTTGCGGCCAACCATCCGTCGGGTATTGCCGACGGGATAGCGGTATTCGATGCGGTCAAATCCGTGCGCCGGGACCTGGTTCTGTTTGCCAACCGCGACGCGATTCGGGCGGCCTCCGGAATGACCGACGTCATCGTCCCGGTCGAGTGGATGGAAAGCCGCCGCAACCACGCGCGCAACAAGGAAACCGTGCGCTCCATGGTGCGCGCGTTCCGGGATGGCAAACTGGTCGTCATCTTCCCTTCAGGGCGGCTGGCACGGCCGACGCTGAAAGGCCTGGTGGAAAGGGAATGGGTGACGGCGCCCGTGAACCTCGCGCAACGCTACGCTTGCCCCATCGTGCCCATGCACATCGTCGGACGAAACTCGCTTCTCTACTACCTGTTGTACGCCATCAACACGGAACTGAAGGACATGACGCTGTTCCGGGAGTTGCTGAACAAGGCCGGAAAACGGTACCGCATCGAAATCGGCAGACCCTTCGAGCCCGTCGGCGGCATTCGGGAGGCCACGGCGCGCATCCAGCAATTCGTCACCGAGAAAATGCCCACTGGCGCGACTGAACTTCACTAGTCCGCATCCGGAAAACACGGCTGCGCTTACGCGATTGCATCGGCGTCCGCAGCAGGAAGTTGGTGACGGATGCGGGTCAGTGAGGATGACGAGGTGCGCCCTGGCGGAGCGGGGCTCAGTCCGCGGTGTCGGTCTGCACGAACGGATAAACCGCTTTCTTTTCCTGGTCGCCGCAACTCGCGGTAATCCATTGCGGCTCCGACGACTGTTGCACTTCGACGGTCAGGTTCTCGGACGAGGCGGCAAACGTGACTGCCGCGCCGTCTTCGTCTCCCGCAACATCGAGCAATTCGAGACCCGTTTCCCCGGCGAACCCTTCGGCCGCCTGCACGTGTTTCGGATAGCACGTCCGCCCACGCAGCTGGGCAACGGGCACGGCGTCCGCCTCCACCTCGTCGACGAATCGCTCCATCAGATCGGGATATACCCGCCCATACAGTACGCCCTGGGGCAGCACCAGAACATTCGGTGCGAAACGGTGGCCGCCGACATGAGTGGTCTGCCAGGCACGCTCGCCGACGCGTTCCCGAAGCCTGGCATAGGCGGGCAGCCCGAAGCGGGCACAGCAGAGGTCTCGCTGGCCATTGGTGCAGACAAAGTACTGTGGCGCGTCCACCACGCTTCCCGCGGACGGGTCCCGCACCAGCGACTCGATGGGCGACCGGACGAGATCGTCGTAACCGGCCTCACCGGCACCGAATTCCCGCAGGATGCCGTCGTGATATACCAGGAAGCGCGTGTCGGAACGGTCGATTTCCGGCTGCCGGATCATCTGCGGGCGCACTTTCAGCCCCGATGACCGCAACCCAGCCATCCCGTCCGACAACCACCGCCGCACGCCCTCGCTCAGGTCGTTGTCGACCACGGCCTTTGCTTTCCAGACAGGCCGGTATTCCAGCAACAGCCACACGTCCACCACATCGGCGGTGCCCAGCATCGGCTCGCAGGAGTTGGCCTCGCTGCAAAAGGTGCGCCCGGTCACCGCCACACCGTTGCGATTACCAGAAACAGGCCGAGCGCCACTGCCAGTGAGCAGATGCCGCGCATGGCGCCTGGCGGCCAGACCCTTACCTTCTCCAGCCATTCCTGCAACGTGGCGGGGCTCAGGAACAGCACGACCACACCCGAGAATGCCGAAAAGCCGGCCAGAACGCGCATGGTCACGGGAAAGCCGGTTTCGTCCGCCACCAGGTACAACACCGCCGCCACCGCGAGCCGAAGCACTAAGGCCAGGTAGCGCAACCCATCGGTGAATTCGACCCTCGCCACCATCCCCGTCATGCGGCCCGGCATCGCCATGCCAGCTATTCCCACACCGAGGATGAGGAGACCCATCGTGAAAACGAACAACAACATGAGCGAATCGTACAACAACCCGACCGGACGATGCCTCAGTTCGAACTGTCTGCATGTCTGACCCGCTGTCGTCGCGAGTTTCGGACCCGGCGCGCCGGGACGACGGCGCGCAACGAACACCCGAAAACCCCTGGGAGAGAACCGGTGTGCGGTGCGTGTATGCGGCGCTGTTAGGGCTCGCGCTTGCGCCTATCGTAGCGGTAAGCGCCGCCGCCTGGTGCGCCGCATGCACGTACCGCATACCGGTTCTCGGAGCCGGGTCGAAGGCACGGTTCCCCAAATTAACGAATTCAAAAAAATCAATCGCTTGGAAATAGTGTTCCGTGAAAGGGGATACCCTCACAAACGCTAACTCGTCAAAGGCCCGCCCGGAAAAAAGCGGTCGAGGAGGGGCACCCCGAGCACCTGATAATCGCGGCCGCGCTTACGCGAGTGCATCGGCGTGCGCGGCAGGAAGTCGGTGAGATACGCGGGCTTGCCACATCGACCGGCCACCTGGCCCGCTTGCGGAGGCGACCCGCAGCCGCTAGCGTACTGCCTTCCCGTGGAATCGGATTCGGCATGTCGGCAACCGGCCTACTCGCACAACGCATCGCGAAGACAGGAAGCGAAACGATTCCGGCCGCGGCAGGAACCGTAGCCAAACAGGCGCTAATGGACTTCACGGGCGTCGCGCTGGCCGGTTCGCGCGAACCCCTCGCCGACTTGCTCGCAGCGGAAATCGCAGCCGCTGGAGGCCACACCCAGGCGCAACTCTTCGGCCGCCCCGACAAGGCATCCGTCCGCCAGGCCGCCTGGTTCAACGGCGCAGCGGGCCATGCGCACGACTACGACGATGTCCATTCCGAGATGTTCGGCCACCCCACGGTACCGGTCGCGCCCACGGTGTTTGCAATGGCCGAACACCTCGGCAGCACCGGCGCCGAGGTCATCGCCGCATTCTGCGCGGGCGTGGATACCGAGTGCATCCTCGGCCACTACGCGGGGCCGGGCCACTACGCGTCCGGTTGGCATGCCACGGGTACCCTCGGCTCCTTCGGCGCCGCGGCAGCCGCTTCCAGCCTCCGGCAACTCGATGCCGCCGGCACTGCTGCTGCACTCGGCATCGCCGGCACCCGGGCGGCGGGCCTCAAATCCCAGTTCGGCACCATGTGCAAGCCGCTGCACGCCGGGGAAGCAGCAGCCAACGGCGTCGAAGCCGCAAGCCTGGCAGCAAGGGGGTTCACCAGCCGCAGCGACATACTGGAAGCCGAACAGGGATTCATGGCCACCCAGGCACACTCCAGCGATGTCGATCGCTTCCTGCGCGCACTCGAGCAACCCGCCTACACCCAGAACATCTGTTTCAAGTACCACGCCGCCTGCTACCTCACCCACAGTTCCATCGAGGCAACCCGGCAACTGTGCGCCGATAACGGGTTCGACGTTGCCGATATCGAAGCGGTGCAGATCGAAGTGGACCGAGGACACTTCAAGGTCTGCAACATCCAGGAGCCCTCGACGGGCCTCGAAGCAAAGTTCAGCCTGCGCTTCACCGCTGCCATGGCGCTCGCCGGTATCGAAACGGCGGACATCGATGCATTCACCGATGTGCTGACGCGTGACAAACGGCTGGTTGCGCTGCGCGACCGCGTGCGCGTCACCGCCCATGCGACGCCCACGCCGGAGAGCATCGTCACCATTCGCACACGGGGTGGTTCGGAACAGTCCCTCGCCCGTAACGTCGCCATACCCATGACCGACCTCCACGCCCAGTGGATTAAGCTCGAAACCAAGTTTCTGGCGCTGGTAGCGCCGCGTCTCGGCGAGAACGTCGCGACCGGCCTTATCGACATGTTTCATCGCCTGGAGCGGATGGACGACCTGGCCCCGTTATTCAACGCGCTGCGCACCGAAACATGAGCGACGATTTCCGCCAGCGCGCCGCGCTTGTCCCCAAAAGCACCCGCTTCGAAGAACCGTTCTGATCAGGGAGAGGCCCACATGAGCACCCAACCCGACCGTCCCCGCCGCTGCCAGCTATCCGTACCCGGCAGTTCCGAGAAGATGATGACCAAGGCCGCCGGCCTCGAGATCGACCACGTCTTCCTCGACCTCGAAGACGCCGTGGCGCCGAGTGCCAAGCCCGCCGCCAGAGGCATGGTGGTCGACGCCATCAACAATCTCGACTGGCGCCCGCGAACGGTCTGCGTGCGCATCAACGATGTCGAAACCGAGTGGTGCCACGACGACATCATCGAGGTGGTGACCGGCGCCGGTGCAAAACTCGACACGATCATGCTCACCAAAGCGAAGAGTGCGACCGACGTGATGTTCGTGCACCTGATGCTCGATCAACTCGAGCAGAAGCTGAACCTCGACAACCGCATCGGCATCGAGTGCCTCATCGAGGAAGTCGAAGGCATGATGAACGTCGACGAGATTGCAGCCTGCTCAGACCGCCTGGAATGCCTGGTATTCGGCATGGGCGACTATTCCGCAAGCCAGGAGATGCAGATCGGCGCCGTGGGCGCCACCGGCGGCTACCCGCCCGACCTCTGGCATTACCCGCGCTACAGGATGACAATCGCCTGCCGCGCTAACGACATCGACCCGGTAGACGGGCCCTACGCCAACTTTCGCGATCCGCAGGGCTTTCTGCAAGAGGCTGAGCGAGCGCACGTTCTCGGCATGGACGGCAAGTGGGCAATCCACCCCACCCAGGTGGAACTGGCCAACCGGATTTTTACACCCGACGCGGACGCCCTGGCCGCCGCCCGGGCACAGAAAGCCGCTTACGACCAGGCGCTGGCCAAGGGGCTCGGCGCCATCGACGTGGATGGCGTCATGGTCGATGCCGCCAGCATTCGCATCGTCCAGAGCCTAATCGACCGGGCGGACCTGATCGGCATCTGAACCCCGCTGCTCCACTCGCGTCCGGGGTCGGTGAGAAAGGCGGTCTCGCCGGGCTTGACGGGGCAATCGCACCCGTTTCAAATGCCCGATTGCAAGGGGCGAGCGGCTGACCGCTCGAGGACGCGAATCATGGCCAATCAGCCCGCCACGCTGGGCGAACTGAATACCTCCGGCTACCAGCCGCTGCCGGTCAAGGCGGAGTTGCGCAGGAACCTGATCGCCCGGCTCCGGGCCGGCGAACCCCTCTTTCCCGGCATCCGGGGCTACGACGACAGCGTCATTCCGCAACTCGTCAATGCGCTGCTCGGCAACCAGGATATCATCTTTCTCGGCGAGCGCGGCCAGGCGAAATCCAGGCTGGTGCGCAGCCTCTCGAACCTGCTCGACGAATGGATTCCGGTGCTCGCCGGCACCGAAATCCCGGAAGACCCCTACCGCCCGATCACCCCCCAGGGCAAGGCCCTGGTCGAAGAACGCGGCGACCGGGCCGAAATTCTCTGGCTGCACCGGGACGAGCGCTACGGCGAAAAGCTGGCGACGCCGGATATCACCATCGCCGACCTGATCGGCGAAGTCGACCCCATCAAGATTGCCGAAGGGCGCTACCTCGCCGATGCTCTAACCCTGCATTACGGCCTGGTGCCGCGGGTCAATCGGGGCATCTTCGCCATCAACGAACTGCCCGATCTCGCCGAGCGCATCCAGGTGGGGCTGCTGAACCTGCTGGAGGAGCGCGACATCCAGATTCGCGGGCACAAGGTGCGCCTGCCCCTCGATGTCTTCATCGTCGCCACCGCCAACCCCGAGGACTACACCAACCGCGGCCGCATCATCACGCCCTTGAAG
Source organism: Candidatus Azophilus sp. (assembly GCA_965221465.1). GTDB lineage: Bacteria > Pseudomonadota > Gammaproteobacteria > Pseudomonadales > Azotimanducaceae > Azophilus. The sequence continues at coordinate 427,358 of OZ244892.1, read as the reverse complement.
GACCGGTACGGCGCCCAGATCCGCACCCACTACCCGACCGGTCTGGAAGACGAGATCGCCATCATGGAGCAGGAAGCTGCAATTTCCGAAATGGGCGACTACGGCCTGACGGTGCTGCCGTTCATGAAGGAGATCATCGCCGAGATCACGCACAATGCCCGCCGTTCTCCCGACATCAACCAGCGCTCCGGGGTCTCGGTGCGCACCTCCATCGCCAACTACGAGGCTCTCATCGCCAATGCCTTCCGGCGTGCGCTGACCCTCGGTGAAGCAGAGGTGGTGCCCCGAATTTCCGATCTCGCCTTCATCACGCCGAGTTTCCAGGGCAAGGTGGAGTTCGAAGCCATGGAAGAAGGCCAGGAAGACAAGATCACCGCGAGGATCGTGCAGCACGCCGTAAAGAACGTTTTCGACCGGCATCACGACCTCGATGCACTCGATGCGATTGCCGAAGCCTTCAGCGAGGGCCTGACCGTGGAGACCGGCGACAGCATGCCCGTCGGCGACTACACCGAAGCCGGCGCCCGGGTTGCCGGCCTCGCCGAGGCGTGCGGCGACGGTTCCGAGGCGGTCCGCGCCGCACGGCTCGAGTTCATACTGGAGGGCCTGCACCTGCACAAACTGTTGAACAAGCACAGCCTGCGCGGCCGCGCCAGCTACACGGACTGACAGAACGATGCGCCAGCCTGAAGCAGAGCCAACCTCCGGGCGACAACAGGAGAGATAGCTGCCCGTGCGTCACTTGCCGCGCCAGCATCGGTTCAGCGCCTGGGACGGCAGCCAGAATCTCGCTCTGGATGCCGACCAGGTCATGGCCGCGCTCGCCGACGACCTGATCGAGTACGGCGACCTGCGCTGGGCCATGCGCAACCTGGTCTCCAAGGGCATGCAGATGCCCCAGGGTGGCTACCTGCAGGGCCTGCGCGACATGCTCGAGAAGTTGCGCGACAGGAAACGCGAACGGCTGCAGCGCTACGACCTGTCCAGCATCTTCGACGGCTTCCGCGAACGCCTCGACGAAATCATCGACATGGAACTGCAATGCATCGACGAGTGGTTGCAGGACGAGCCCGGCGAGGCGCAGAACTTCTCGAGCGACGTGCTGAAAAGCGTGGCCGATCGCAATCTCGAAGCCCTCGACCGGCTGCCCGACGATACCGCGGGCAAGATCAAGGCGCTGGAAGACTACGAATTCCTGAATCCGGAAGCCCAGAAGAAATACCTGGAACTGGTGAACGAACTGCGCCGGGCAATGACCAACATGTTCTTCAGGGACATCGAGAACATGGTCGAGAATCTCTCGGACGGCGACATCCGGCGCATGAAGGACATGCTGAGTGCCCTGAACGAGATGCTGGTCCGCCACATTGCCGGTGAAGACCCGCAGTTCGAGCGTTTCATGGAAGAATTCGGCGACATGTTCGGCGACAACCCGCCGCAGTCCCTCGACGAACTGCTCGAGAACATGCGGGCACAGATGGCTGCCGCACAATCGCTCCTCAATTCCATGTCGTCGGCACAGCGCGCCGAGTTGCAGTCGATGCTGCAGAGCCGCTTCAGCGATCCCGAACTCGATGCGGAACTGCGCAAGCTCGTCAAGGAACTCGACTTCCTCGACACCGACGGCGGCCAGTACCGCTTCGACGGTACCGAGCGCCTCGACCTCGAAGCCGCCCTCGAGCTGATGAACGAGATGCAGAACATCGATGAACTGATTCGCGAGGTGCAGGAAGTGGAGCGCGGCGCCGACATCGACCGCATCGACCGCGATTTGCTGCGCGAGTTGATGGGCGACGACGCCGTCGACAACCTGGACAACCTGAAGGAACTGATCGATGCCCTGGAAGAAGCGGGATACGTCCGCGCTGCCGGAGACAACCGCTGGGAACTGACACCGCGCGGCTCGCGCATGATCGGCCAGCAGGCCCTGGGAGAAATCTACCAGCGTCTGAAAAGCCAGCAACTGGGCAATCACGCGGTTCCGGAAGAAGGGCGCTTCGGCGAGCGCCTGGAACAGACCCGACCCTACGAGTTCGGCGACCCGTTCAACCCGCACCTGCCGCGCACGATCCGAAACGCCATCTTTCGTCAGGGCCCCGGCACGCCGATCTCGCTGCAACCGGAGGATTTCGAAATCTACCGCAGCGAACTCATCACCACGACCGCGACGGCCATGCTGGTGGATCTGTCCTGGTCAATGGCCCTGCGCGGTTCGTTCCAGGCCGCCAAGAAGGTCGCCCTGGCGCTGCACAACCTGATCACCACCAAGTACCCGAAAGACAGCTTTCACATCATCGGCTTCGCCGCCTACGCCAAGGAACTGCAGCCCAGGGAACTGCCCTACCTGCAGTGGGACGAGTACGTGCTCGGCACCAACATGCAGCATGCCCTGCTGCTGGCCGAGAAACTGCTCGCCCGCCACCCCGGTGGCGCCAAGCAGATCATCATGATCTCCGACGGCGAACCCACGGCGCACCTCGAAGGCGGGCGCGCCCAGTTCGCCTATCCGCCCACGGCGGAGACCATCCGCGCCACCTACCGCGCGGTAAAGCACTGCACCGCCAGGGGCATCGCCATCAACACCTTCATGCTCGATGCCAGCTATTACCTGAAGGCCTTCATGGACGAGATCGCCAGAATCAACGGCGGCCGGGTTTTCTACACCACGCCGGACAAGCTCGGCGAATACATCCTGGTCGACTACGTGCAGCACAAGCGGAAGCGGCTTGCCCGTTCCGCCTGACGCTTCAATAGGAGCGCGGCAATCCGAGCACGTGTTCGGTCACGTAGTTGAGCACCATCTCCTGGGAGATCGGCGCGATGCGCTGCAGCCGGGCTTCCCGCCAATAACGCTCCACGTGGAATTCCTTCGCATAGCCGAAGCCGCCATGGGTCTGCACCGCCTGGTCCGCGGCCTGGAAGCAGGCGTCCGCCGCCAGCCACTTGGCCATGTTGGCCTCGGCGCCGCAGGGTTCGCCGTTGTCCAGCAGCCAGCTCGCCTTGCGGATCATCAATTCCGCCGCATCGAGCCGCATCCGCGCCTCGCCCAGGGGAAAGGCGACACCCTGGTTCTGGCCGATGGCGCGGCCGAACACCACACGCTCGTTCGCGTAATTCACCGCACGTCGAAGCGCCGCACGGCCGATGCCGAGCGCCTCGGCCGCGACCAGCACCCGCTCTGCATTCAACCCGTCGAGCAGATAGCGAAACCCCTTGCCCTCCTCGCCGACCCGGTCGCTCATGGGCACCGGAAGGTCGTCGTAGACCACTTCGCAGGTAGCGATGGCGTTGCGGCCCACCTTGGGAATCGGGGTGATGGTCACTTCCGGCCGCTGCAACTCCGCGAGCAGCAGGGTCATGCCCGCCGTTCTGCGTTCGGTTGCTTCCCTGGGCGTGGTTCGCACCAGCAACAGCACCCGCTCTGCATCCAGGGCCTTGGTGGTCCAGACCTTGCGCCCGCGCACCAGATAACGGTCTCCGTCGCGCCGGGCGGCGGTGGCGATGCTGGTGGTGTCGGTGCCGGCATCCGGCTCGGTCACCCCGAAGGCAACGTGCAGATCGCCGCTGGCCACCGCCGGCAGGTAAGTCTGCTTCATCGACTCGCTGCCGTGCCGGACCACCGGGTGCATTCCGAAAATCGAGAGGTGCAGGGCGCTGCAGCCGTTCATGGCGGCCCCGGAGGCGGCAACCTCCTCGAGGACGATGCTCGCCTCGGTCAAGCCCCGCCCGCTGCCGCCGTACGCTTCCGGTATGGCAATGCCGAGCCAGCCGCCGGCCGCCATGGCGCGATAGAACTCCCAGGGAAACTCGTGGGCTTCGTCCCGCTCGGCCCAGTACTCGTCGGGAAAGTCTGCGCACAGTTTGCGCACGCTGTCGCGAATGAGCCGATGTTCGTCGATCTCGGCGAAGTCCATGTCCTGTCCCGGTTGCAAGAGGCGGCAAATTCTAACCGTTCCCGGCCAAGGGGTGTTCCAGCCCCCACTCCCGATCGTTCGTATCCGCGGTGCATCGCAACGGGCCGGGTGGAAAACGGCAACAAGGCGCCACCGTTGCGAATACAATGTCGAAACTCCCGCATTGAATGGAGCGGTGATCAACGCGACCTGTTCGTGAATGAACACGGCAGTGGTGGCAGCAGGTGCAATATCACCATGATTACACCTGAAATCTGGAGTAGAACGAACGCCGAATGAACGCACGAATGCAATTGCAACTCCGCACGGCCGGTCCGAGGAGTTGGTGTCGATGCTGGTGATGCCCGAATGAACACATCAGGGCAACTGCAACTCCGCACGGAACGCATGCTCGCCCGCACGGAAGACGGCGTCGGCTGGATGATCTTCAACAATCCGGCACGGCACAACGCGCTGTCGCTCGAGATGTGGCAAGGCATCGGCGACATCCTGGAAGCCTGGGCCACTGACGACGCGGTGCGCGTGGTGGTCATGCGGGGCGCCGGCGGCAAGGCCTTCGTCTCCGGCGCCGACATCTCCGAGTTCGAGGCGCGGCGGGCCAACGCCGTTCAGAAAGAGGAGTACGACCGGGTCTCCGGCCGTGCCAATCGCTGGCTCGCCACCTTCGAGAAACCGATGCTGGCCCTGATCGAAGGCTATTGCGTCGGCGGGGGCCTGGCCACCGCCCTGGCCGCCGACATCCGGTTCGCGACCCCCGACTCCCGCTTCGGCATACCCGCCGCCAAACTCGGCCTCGGCTACGACTACCCCGGCCTGGCCAGGCTTGCGCGGCTGGTCGGGCCGTCCCGCGCCCGGGACATCCTGTTCTCCGCCCGGCTCATGGACGCCGCTGAAGCCACGAACATGGGGCTCGTCAACTTCATCGCCGAACGCGATGCCATCGAGGCGGAAACCGTCGCCTACGCCCGCACCGTTGCCGCCAACGCACCGCTCACGATCAAGGCGACCAAAGCCGCACTGAACGCCTGGGAAGACGGCGCCAACGACGCCGATCTCGAGCGGGTGCGGCAACTGGTCGATGACTGTTTCGACAGCGAGGATTACCAGGAAGGCCGAAGCGCCTTCATGGCCAAGCGACCCCCGCGATTCAAAGGGAAATAGGGCCTCCGGGTTCTGCTGCCGAATAAGGACTGCTTGGAATTACTGCAGCCGGCTCATGCAGTTGGCGTAGAAGGTGGTGGTCGCCGACCAGTCGGAGAACAGACCGGCAACGCCAACCTGCTCTGCAAGCGCATGCACGATGGGGTAGACGTCGCCATCGCCGCTGAGGTTTGGGGCCACTGACCAATAGTAGAAATCGCCCGGCCCCATGAGCACGTCCTCGGCGATTCGGCCGGAGCGTTCCAGGGTCCAGGAGACAATTCGCAGCCCGGCGGCCCGGGCGCGCACCGCATACTCCGAAGGTTCGAAGCCGGCGCCTGAAGACCGGCCCCGCAGCAGCGTCGAGATCGGCGGGGCAATGGTATTGACGCCGCGTTCGCGCAAGGCCTCGAATTCACCGGCCGGCGGCGGGTCGGCGAGCATCTCCTGCGGGTTCCGGCCATCCAGCCAGATCGCATTGGCGCCGAATGCCGGCGCGTTGCCAATCCAGTAGAGCACGTCTTCCAGGTCGAAGGATTGCGGGAACACCTCCGCAGCGGGTACTCCGGCGCGCACGTATTCGTCGATGAGTTGTTGCGCAACCTGCTCGCGCGTCATCTCCTGGAACGGCATGGACACCTGTGGGCGCTTCAGTTCCGGGGTCATGCCGACCCCCAGAGACCGGAACAGCTCGATGCTCTCGGCATGGGTCATCAACGTGCCGCCGGTGGCATAGAGGTCGGTTCGAAAGCGCGGGGTAGCGTCCAGGTATTGCGCCACCGTCGCCGCGTTGTCGTCCACCGCATCCATTCTGCCGGTCAAGGTTCTGAACTCCGCCAGCGTAATGTCGCTGGTGCAACATTGGGCCGTTGCCGGTTTGCGCCGTTCGCCGCCCGATGCATCGAACTCCGCGGGGGAGAACGGCACCGAGCACTTTTCTGCCAGCGGCGTGGTGAGGATGTCGGTGGTGCTGTGCAGGTCGCACTGGGAGTGGCGGCACACCAGCGCCTTGTCGCCGGTAAAGGTCACGTCGCATTCCAGGATGCCGGCGCCCATCCGGGCTGCGGCTTCGTAGCTTTCCCGGGTGTGTTCCGGGAATTGCAGCGGGGCACCGCGGTGGCCGATGGAGAAGACCGTCGCCTCGTACTCCCGTATTTCGCTTGCACAGGCCTGCAACTGTCGTTTCAGCGCAGAATCGTCCATGCGCTCGACCAGGTAGAACGGGCGAGGCCCGAGTTGAATGGTGTTCCCGAGCACCGACAACGCAAACGTTGCGGCAATCGAGCCCAGAACGAGTCGAACGCCCACTGACAGCCTCTACAGGGTCTACGCCGCTCGATTGTATTGCACACCCGGATAGGCTTGAAGAGCTGTCACGACCGCAGCCGACCTTGTTCGCAAACGAAGAAAGCCACGTTAGTCTGCGCAGTGAATGCACAGTGTGGCCGAGTCACCCAAGCGGGCAGCCGCGGCGGTGGGTGCGGTGATAGAGCCGCGATTCTCGCTCCAAAGAATCTCACTGCCGTCACCAGAGACATAAAGAGCATCCGGATCGCCGTCGCCATCCAAATCCGTCACGATCAGACTCTTGACTCGACCCTCGTGGCCGAAGTCTCGACGGCCGGAGAACAGCCCTCCGTCCAGGTTTTCAGACCATCGCAGGGAGTAGTACGAACGCTCCCAGTGCAACAGGTCCTGGTCGCCGTCGCCGTCGATATCCGCAATTCGAACCGACATTTTCTCAGGGTCGTACGGGCGGTAGCTACCGACCAGCCTGACAACCTGCCGATTTCCGGAAAAAGCCCCGCCACCCGAATTCTCGTGCCATCCGACAACACCGTCACCGTTGTCCTCCGCGGCGAAAACCACGTCCAGGTCCCCGTCGCCGTCCATGTCCCCGGTTTGTATCGCCGTGGCGTTGCTCTCGTTGATCGACCGAGCCCGGGAGAACGCTCCCCCGCCGAGGTTTTCCCGCCATTGCAACGCATCGGGGGCACGGGACCCATACAGGACATCCACATCGCCGTCGTCGTCGAGGTCTGCGGCGTGAACGGAATCGACGCGGTCGACCACCGACTCGATCGGATGCGCACCCTGCGACGGAAAGGTTCCACCCCGATTCTCGTACCAGACGAGCGTGCCGTCGTCAGACGAACCGGCAAGGACTTCGAGGTCGCCGTCGCCATCCAGATCGGCCGTGTCGAGGCTGTCCACACCGCGACCGGGGGTCCCGATGGTGCCCTCGGCCGAAAACTCGCCGCGACCGAGACTGCGATACCAGGCGATGCCGGATCCTTGCCGGGCCGCCACCAGAATGTCGCCCCTGCGATCGCCGTCGAGGTCTGCCATGTGCAACTGCGCAACGTTGGAAACGGACGCGATCGTTTTCCGGTTTGGAAAAGTCCCGTCGACATTCTCGAACCAGGCGAGTTGTCCGCTGCCATCCATGGCAACGATCAGGTCGGCATCGCCATCGGCGTCGACATCGTCGGACACCAGGTCGACGGCGCCACCGACGTCGCTGGAAAGGGCAAGCGGATCGGTGAACTCCAGATCCGTTCCCGGGTCCATCCGCGGCGTGCCGCTCGACGTCATCGAAGGCGGCCCATGACCGGCTTCATTCAACGCCGAGACGCTGACCTCGTAGGTCGTGCCGGCGGTCAGATCGTCTATCGTGCAGCCAATTCCCGATGCTGTCGTACACGAATGGCTCTCCCAATCGTCTTCCGACTCGGCGGTCGCAACGTACGCGGTCACCGGCGAGCCTCCGTCGTCAGTCTTGGCGACTTCTTCCCACGTCACCCAAAGCTGTTCGAAGCCGGCCAGAACCTCCACGTCGGCGGGGGCCGCAATGGGAGCAGTGACCAATCCCAGATTCCGGTACCAGGCGATGCCATCGGGTTGATTTGCCAGCACATCCAATCTGCCGTCGCCATCCATATCCGCAATCGCGACGGAATCACCCAGGTAAACACCCGACAGGATCGTACGATCACTGGAAAAACGGCCATCCCCGAAGTTCTCGAACCAGACGATCTCCTCGGGATCGTCGGTCCGGGCGTAGAGGTCCAGATCGCCATCGCCGTCGAGGTCGGCGGGCCATATCTTCCAGGTTCTTTTCAGGGTCTTTGCAATGACACGACGCGGCAGGAACGAGGCATTGCCGGCATTCTCGTACCAGAAAACGGTGCTCTCCACGGTAGGGTTTCTCGCCCCTGCATGAGCAGCGACCAGATCCAGGTCGCCGTCACCGTCGAGGTCCGCCGGTTCGACATGATGCATGCGATCGGTCGTGACCCGTTGCGCTTCCCCAAACGAACCGCCGCCCAGGTTTTCGTGCCAGACTAGGTCGCCACCGAAGCTGCGGACGAGCACGTCGTAATCGCCGTCACCGTCAAGGTCTGCGGGCAGCACCGTATCGAGATTGCCTGTGTGCTTCGTTATCGTAATTGCTTCCGAGAAGTTGCCGGCACCGAGGTTCTCGAACCAGGCCGCTTCGTTTCGACGCCAGATGACCACCGGATCGAGGTCCCCATCGCCATCCAGATCGACGACCGATCGGGATGATTCGATACTTACTTCATGAGGAGAGATGAGGCGCAATGAGGAAAACCTGCCGCGCCCGAGGTTTTCCAGCCAGGCAAGCCCCTCGTATGAATCGGTCGTAACGAGCACATCGAGGTCTCCGTCCCCGTCGAGGTCCGCAGACACGACCGATTTGACGTAAAAGACATCCAACGCGATGACCCGTTGTTCGGAAAACTCACCGTTGCCGAGGTTTTCGTACCAGGCGATCAAGGCGGGGTTTTCCGAAACCACGAGAACGTCCGGGTCGCCGTCCCCGTCAACATCCGCCGTTGTCTCGACGTCCAGCCACCCACCGAGTTGCCAATCGATCGCTCGTGGCGCAGAGAAATGGATTTCCGCACTCTGTTCAGGCAGCGTTCGGGAACCGGCAACGACGGCTGTCGAAACGTTGGCGAGATGTCCGGTGGGGCTCATCAGCAGGTTCATGGCGACCAGGCCCTCGGCTGGGGTAATCAACAGCCGCCACTTGCCCGAGCCGATTCCCAGTTTGCCGTCCAGGTCCCGATACCCCAATTCCAGCCCCCCCACTTCCCGGCCCCCCAATTCCAGGCCCCCCACTTCCAGGCTTTGCGCATCGAGGGTCTGCGAGGCGCGAGGCGGAAGCGAAAGACGAACGCCTTCACCCGGAATCCTGCCCTTGTCGTCGATGCCGGTAATGCCGACTTCCATGGTTTCATTGGTGCGGTTTGTCAGGCGCAACAAACTGCGCTGCTTCAGGTTGCTGCCCGGATTGAACAGGGGCACATGGAGGTAGTCGCCTGCGCTCGGCGCCAGATCGTGCATGGCGGTCAGAAACCCATCCCGAGTGCGGATATAGGCGAGCACTTCGACATCCAGTTCGGTTTCGAATCGAAACCGCCAGTCGCCACCGTCATTGAAGTACTGATCGAGGGAATTCTGCAGACCTTTCTCGGCATTGCCCATCGCCAGGTCGTCGGCGTTCAATTGAACGACCTCGTTGCCGTCGATCTCGAGAGTCAGCGGCGAGTAGCCGTCTCCGTCGTTGTCCCAGGCTCGAATCAGGATCTCGCCGGATTCGTCGCTTCGATTGACGATGCGGACGATGCCCTGGCGCACTTCGTCATCGAGAGAGGGAAAAAAAGGCACGTCGACCATTGTCGTCTCGTTGTCCGAATCGGTCGCGTCGTCTGCTTCGGCGCCGACAGCGTCCTGGGACGCCTGAGCGAACAGCGCAGACACGACCACCGCGCACACCACCAGGGCGGCAGGTCGCGACCTCGTCCCCGATTTGCCGGAGACGGGTGCCAATCGATTTCGAACAATGCGGTAAATGCTGCGAACGGTGTCCAACAGTCTAGTCATGCAGAATCCCTTGTAACTCCTCGCTCCATTCCCGGTTTGCCGCCGTTTGCAGCCTGATTTCGCACCGCTCGACATCATACCCGCGCATCATACCCGCGCATCGCCCGCTAGAACCACCGGTTGCACGGCCTCGCGTGGCCTGCCCAATGCAAGGGTCCCGTCGCGACACGGGTGCCATTCGAATTTCGAACCCGGTGCGCCGGGACGAGGACGCGCAAGGAACACCCGCCAACCGCTGGGAGAGAACCGGTGTGCGGTGCGCGTATCCGGCACCTTTAAAGCTCGCGCTTGCGCCCATCGTAGCGGTAGGCAGGTCCGCTTGGCGTGCCATTCGGCGAGCCGTATGCGCGTACCGCATACCGGTTCGCGGAGCCGGATCGAAGGTATGGTTTACTTGGCTAGCAAATTCAATAAAATCAATCACTTGAAAAAGTGTTCCATGAAAGATCCCACCCCGGCGCGCCGGACCGCAGACGTGAAAGTAACAAAGGTTCGCATGGAGAGCGCCGGTGTGCGGTGCGTGTATGCGGCTTGCCGGCACTCCCCGCGACCGAATGTGCCGCCTCTCCCGGGGAGTGTTAGCATGGCGCCGCTTGGGGGGCGCTCGAGCCGCCCTCCTTCACGTGCTGGGAATCCATCGATCATGAGCAAGCCGCCCGTCGTCACCGCCTGCGTGCTGATTATCGGCAACGAGATCCTGAGCGGCCGCACCCAGGACACCAATCTGAATCACATGGCCGCCACCCTCGCCGACTGGGGCATTCGGGTACGGGAAGCTCGGGTCATTCCCGATATCGAGGCGGAAATCGTCAGCGCCGTCAACGAGATGCGGCGCAAATTCAATTACGTGTTCACCACCGGCGGCATCGGCCCCACCCACGACGACATCACGGCCGCATCGATCGCCAAGGCGTTCGGCGTCCCGCTGGTGACCAATCCGGTCATCGAGGCCCGAATCCGCAGCCGCGAGGCGCCGCCCGAGGTGATGGATTCCCGGTTGCGCATGGCCCTGATACCCGATGGCGCCGCACTGGTGGACAACATCACCGGCGGGCCCCAGGGGTTCTGCATCGAAAACGTTTACGTCATGGCCGGAATTCCCGCCGTCATGCGCGCCATGCTGGCCACTCTGGAAGGCAAATTGGATGCCGGGCTGCCGGTCAGAAGCCGAACCGTCACGGCCTATCTCGGCGAAAGCACCATCGCTGCGGCGTTGACCCACATCCAGGACCAGTTCCCCGACGTCGACCTCGGCAGCTACCCGTTCTTCCGCGACGACCGCTACGGCACGTCCCTGGTGATGCGCGGTGTGGACGAGCTGGAACTCGACCGCGTGCTCGACGCCGTCAGGCAGGCCATCGTCGATGCCGGCGAAACACCCCAGGATGTTCGGCGCGGTTGAATCCACCATGCAACCAATGCAGCAACCGGCTTGCACCACCCTGTCCCGCCTGTTTCGCCAAGCCGTTTGTCGGGTTGACGAAGGTTTCTTGATTTCGCGCGATTTCCTGGCGAATTCGAGCTTTTGCCGCCGTTGCAAACTGCGCCGGCCGCGCCCTCGCTTGTCTTTTGCGCATCTGCGCGCAAATGCCACCTCCAGCATCGGCGCGGCCATGCTTCCTGCCGCGATCGCATTGCTGCTGGTTTCAGCCACCGCCCCGGCCATTGCGGCAACGGCCGGCGACTACGCCGCGCTGCCGGGGAAGAAGGCACTGGCGGTCGCGCAGGGCGCCTCGCCGGTTCACGGTATCGCCCACTCGCAGGCCCAGGACATCGCTGCCAGCCAGCGTGCGCTCCACAGTTGCCGGCAGCAGCGTGCCGAATCCAACGCACCCTGCGAACTGATCCGCCTCAACGACACCCCGATCACGTCCGCCCAGCAATTGCGCGAGGGGCTTCCGGCAGATCCGCGGCCCCTGTACCTCTGGCGGTATGCGTCGCCTGGCGCCACGGTCTTTCTTGCCGGTTCCATCCACTTTCTGAAGGAAACGCTGTATCCGCTGCCCGAACCCTTCGAAGCGGCATTCGAGCGGTCGGATACCCTGGTCGTGGAAGTCGATCTGAATGCAATTGCCCCGGCCGAATTGCAGTCCAGATCCCTGGCGGCAGGTCAATTGCCTCAAGGGCAGACCCTGGCGACCGTACTGCCCCCGGCACTGCATGCGCGCCTCTCGCGCCGGTTGGCCGGCGACGGCATGGACATTGCCCTGTTCGAGCCGTTGACACCGGCCATGATCATGAACCAGCTCACCGTGTTCGGACTGATGAGCCTCGGCTACAGCCCGCAATTCGGGCTGGAAGCGTATTTCACGGCCAGGAAAGGAAAACGGAGCATCCTGGAACTCGAAAGCTACGATGCCCAACTCGCGCTGTTGTTCGGGCAGCCGATGGCCATGCAGGTGCAACTGCTCGAGGATACGCTGAACCAGGAAGCGCAATTCGAGGCGATACTGGCCGGATTGATGCGCGCCTGGCTCGCCGGTGCGGACGACGAGTTTCTCGACCTGTTCGAATCGCAGACAGGAGAATCGGAACTGGCCCGGGAATTCAATCGCATGCTGCTCGACGACCGCAACGTCGCCATGGCCGAGTCGATCGCCGGTTATCTTGCCGACACCGGAACCTGGTTCGTGCTGGTGGGCGCCGCCCATTTCATCGGCGATAAAGGCATCGTCAACCTGCTGGCACAACAGGGCATCCACGGTACCCGCATCATGTCCGATACGGTGCTGTGACCCGAGCTTCCCCCACGACCGATTCAAACGCGGGAATTCAGTATGGACATCAACGGAAGAAAAGCGCTCGTCTTCGGTGGCACGTCGGGCATTGGCCTCGCTACCGTCATTCGTCTTGCCGAAGGGGACGCGGATGTCACCGCCTTCGGCCGCACCGCCGAGACGATCGAGACCGCAAGGCGCGCTGTGCCACCATCGGTGCGGTTCGAGCAGGCGGACGTGCTCGACCGGGGCAGGCTTGCCGAGACATTCGCCGCCAACGCCCCATTCGACATCCTGGTCAATGCCGCAACCGGCGGCGAACGCGCCACGGGGCCGTTCCTGAATATGGACCTCGACGGTTTCCAGGGCTCTTTCCGCAAGCTCTGGGGATATGCCAACACGGTTCGAATCGGCGCCGAGCACATGAGCGAGGACGCCGCCATCGTACTGGTCAGCGGGTTCCCGGCGCGAAAAGCAAGCCCGGGTTACGCCGCGATCGGCGCCGTCGGCGGTGCGGTGGAAGCCTTCGTGCGCACGATCGCCGCCGAACTGGCGCCGCGACGCATCAACCTCGTGTCGCCGGGCATCATCGACACGCCCATGTTTGCGGTCGAAGGCGAGGCGCGTGCCAACCTGTTTGCCAACGCGACCGCGAATCACCTCATCCCGAGAGCCGGCACGGCGGACGAAGTGGCCGAGGGCATTCTCTTCGTCATCGGCAACGACTTCGTCACCGGCACAACGGTAGACGTGGACGGCGGCGCACTGCTGGCCTGAAACCTAGCCCGGTTTCCACGAATCCCTGAGCGTGACGATACGATTGTAGGTACCCGGCCGGACAGCATCCCGGCAAAAGTACCCCAGGCGCTCGAACTGGAATCGCGACTGCTCGCTGTCGGCAACGGCTGGCTCCACGTAACCCTGGGCCGTCACGAGCGATTCCTCGTTCAGATCCTCCATGAACGTTGCCGCCCTGGGGTTCGGCACCCGGCACAAACGGTCGTAGAGGCGCAGTTCCGCCGGCACCGCATCGGCTGCGTTCACCCAATGGATGACGCCGGCCGGCTTGATGCCGCTGGTATCGCTGCCGCTTTTCGACTCCGGCACGTAGCTGCAACGCAGCTCCGTCACTTCTCCGTCGGCATCGGTGACCGCCTCGTCGCAGCGCAGGATGTAGGCGTAGCGCAGGCGCACGCAGGCCCCCGGCGAGAAGCGCTTCCACTTGCGCGGCGGGGCGAAGCTGAAGTCGTCGCGCTCGATGAAGAGTTCCGGGCCGAAGCGAAGGCTGCGGGACCCCAACTCCGGCAGGCCCGGATGCCAGGGGCCTTCGAGCGTCTCGCCCGATCCCTCGTAGTTGGTGACCCGTACCCTGAGCGGCTCGAGCACGCTCATTCCCCGGGGCGCGACGGCTTCCAGGTCCTGTCGGATGCAGAACTCCAGCAACTCGATCTTCTGCGTGTTGTCCTGCCTGGTGACGCCGGTCCGGCTGCAGAAATCGCGAATCGCGGCCGGGGTGACGCCACGGCGGCGCAGGCCCGCAAGGGTCGGCATGCGCGGGTCGTCCCAGCCATCGACCTTGCCTTCCTGCACCAGGCGTTGCAGCAGGCGCTTGCTCATCACAGTGTGCTCGAGCCCGAGCCGCGCGAACTCGATCTGCGGCGGGTGGCAATCGATGCTGATGTTGTCCAGCACCCAGTCGTACAGGGGTCGATGATCCTCGAACTCCAGCGTGCACAGGGAATGGGTGATGCCTTCCAGCGCATCGCAGATGCAGTGGGTGAAGTCGTAGGTCGGGTAGATCACCCAGTCATTGCCGGTGCGCTGGTGTTCCGCATGGCGGATACGGTAGATCACCGGGTCGCGCATGTTGATGTTGGGCGAAGCCATGTCGATCTTCGCCCGCAGCACGTGCGCGCCATCGGGAAACTCGCCCCGGCGCATCCCCTCCAGCAGTTCGAGGTTTTCTTGCACCGGCCGCTGCCGATAGGGGCTGTCAGTGCCGGGCTCCGTGAGCGTACCCCGGGTCGCGCGAATTTCCTCCCGGGTCAGGCTGCACACGTAGGCCTTGCCGTTCGTGACCAGTTCTACCGCGGCATCGTAGAGTTGCGAGAAGTAGTCCGACGCGAACGTCAGCCGTTCTTCCCAGTCGAAGCCGAGCCAGGCGACATCGCGCTGAATGGCCTCGACGAACTCCGCGCTCTCCTTCAACGGATTGGTGTCGTCGAAGCGCAGATAGGTGTGGCCGCCGTACTGCTCGGCAACGCCGAAGTTCAGACAGATGCTCTTGGCATGCCCGATGTGCAGGAAACCGTTCGGCTCCGGCGGGAAGCGCGTGACGACACCGTTTGCGACGGTGCCGTCGGCGATATCCCGCTCGATTCGTTGCCGGATGAAATCCGTGGCTGCGTCAGACATTCTCGTTTCCCGCGCCCCGGCCGGGGCTGTTCACGAACAGACTACACCGGCCGTCAATAGCAGCGATACACAAAGGCGTTCTCCCGCCGCGTGCTCAACCTGATGTCACACACGCTCCTGCTCCGCGCACACTGTGCTTTCGCACGGGTTGCCGGCCTTGCCCGCAGCAGGAAGTTGGTGACGGATGCGGGTAAGAGCATATCCTCTTTTCAGCCTCTACAATGCGTCGGTTCCCCACCCGTTTGGAGCAACCTTGCTCGTTCGTCTGTTCCTGGGGGTGCTGGCGCTCGTCCTGGCCGGCCTTTACGCGGTCTGGCTCGATGCGATGCAGCCCGCCGAGATTCGCACTGCCGCACGGCTTGCCGGAGAGCGCTGGTACCGCCTGCTCATGGAAGACACGCATATCGGCTACCTGCATGCCCGCTCCTGGCGGGACAGAGGGGGTAACTGGCACTTCGAGACCCTGACGCACTTCTCGCTCAACGGCGAACCACCGGTCAGCTTGAGCGACCGGCTCGAGTTCCACGCAGCATCCCCTTACGCGCTCATATCCGCCGAGCACTGGAGCCGGCGCGGCGGACCCTACGCCGAGGGCCTGGTTGTCGATTTCGAAGGCAGCGCATCTACCAACACGTTCGTGCGCGGACCGGAGAGCGACTCCCGCCCCGCCAATTGGGATTACAGCCTGCGCGACTATCTCGGCCTTGAAGTCTGGCTCACACGGGAACGGCCTCTCGCCGGGCGCCGGTTTGCGGCGAAGGTACCCGACTTCGACCGGGGCGAACCCGTCAGCCGCACCTTCAGCGTCGTCGAGAAAAATGCCATCGGTTACCTCGTCGAAAGCCCGGCGCCGCTACGTGCGACCACGATCCAGCTCGACCGCCGCCTCGCGCCCGTGGAGCTTTCCATGGCGGGCATCTTCGCCGTGCGCCGCGCATCCCGCAGCGATGCCTTGGCGGCCCGCACACCCCTGCACCTTTCCGACTTCCGCATTCCGCTCGATCGGCGGCTCATGAACCGGGAAGATATCGAACGCCTGCGCCTCTACGGCGGCCAGGGGCTGGACTTGAGCCGGGTCTGGCCCGAGGCCCGCAAGAGCGCCGAAGGCTGGCTGCTCGACGCATTCGCCAACCCCATCTCCCGCCGTGACGATCACTCCTCGGCAACCGGGGAATCATTGCGCTACCCTATTACCCATCCGCAAGTGATGCGCCTGGCGCGGCAGGCGGTGAATGGCAGCAACGATGCGCAACAACGGCTGGCTCGCCTGGTCGAATTCGTCCACGATTACATCGCCTACCGCCCGCGGGACCCCGAGCGGTCCGTACTGGAGACAATGGCGGAGCGCGCCGGCGATTGCACCGAGTTCGCGGACTTGCTCACCACACTGGCGCGCGCGGCGGGTTTGCCGGCACGCACCGTGATGGGATTGGCCTACAGCGAACGATCCGAAGCCTCCCTGGCGTTTCATGCCTGGAACGAAGTCTGGCTGGACGGCGCCTGGCACGCCGTCGACCCCACCTGGAATCAGTTGCGCGCCGATGCCACGCACATCCCCCTGCCGGACAACCAGGCGGCCCTGTTGCACTCGATGCACGGGACGAACCCGCTGGCATTCGAAATTGTCGAGGTGTTCTACTCCGACGACACCTGAGCCGCCGCCGGCGCCAAATTCCTGAAGTAACAACTGCAAACCCGGACGCCAGGAGTAACCGTGCGTTGTCGGCACGGGGCGCGCTGTGTCCCCGCCTGGCAAGAAATCAAATGGGGCGATGCTCCAGTTCCATAGGAGTTCGGCGTCTGCAAGAACAGTTGACCCGCTTTTGCAGTCGATTCGCGAACAGGAGCACCGACAAGGCGCCGGTGATCGGTGGACAAATCCCGGGCCGGTCCCGGCATTCCTGGCAGCGAGCGGCGCCGTTGTCCAACGACTGTACCGGCCCTGAAGCCCCTTACAGGACCGCTTCGAACAACTCCAGTTCCGGATGCCCCTGGTAGGTACCCTTGGGTGCGCTTGCCTGGGCGTGCGCCTTGCGGAAGTTCTCCGACTCGGTCCAGGCTTCGAAGGCTCCGCGCGTCTCCCAGGTGGAGTGTGACGCGTACAGCACGTGGTCGTCGCGCACCGGCCCCTTGAGCAGGGCAAACGACTTGAAGCCCGGAACTTCGGAAAGATAGGAATCACGCTCCCGCCACACCCGTTCGAATCCGTCTTCGAACCCGCGGGCAATCTTGAATCGGTTCATTGCAATGAACATCGGCTTCTCCCAATGGTCGGAACGCCAATGGTGCCTGCGCTCGCCGGGGGAGCCAAGCACAAAGACGGCAGGTTGCCGGAGAAAACCGCCGGTCCGCCTACACCTGGAAGCCCGGGCTGCCTGCTTCGTCAGGAAGCCCGCCGCCCCGCGACATTCGGTCGAGAACGCAGGGCTGCGCCGGCAATCCCCGGTGGAATCGACGGAAGCGGCAGTCAGCCGCTGTTGCGGGTTGCTGCTTGCCGCACCCAGGGTGGCCGCAGATAAACCTGTTTTTCCAGGTACGGGTCCGGGTTGTCCGCCAGCCGCCGCAGGAGCAACTCGCGGGGCACACCGAGCGCCAGGGCGCCGTTACGGTATTGCTCGATCGATTCTGTGAGTTCGCGCCGCGCGCCGTCGGAAAGATGCCGGCTGAGGTAACCCTGCAGGTGTGACAACACGTTCGCATGGCTACCCCGGGTAGCCGGTTTGCCCAGCCCCTCCATCAGGCAGCCCAGGTAGCGGTCGCCCTTGCGGGACAACTCCGATGCCTCGTCTCCACTGGACGACCCGCCCCGCTTCGACCGCCATCCGCGCCCGTCCGCATTGCCCAACAGGCGGCCCGCCTGCCGATAATGCCCCACGCTGTGAGCCATGAGCAGGTACTTGTATCGGGCGTGAAACTCCTGGAGGCGCGCCGGCGTCAGGCCCATCTCGCCGAGCCGGCGCCAGTGGGCATAGGCGAACACCCGGGCGAGAAAGCTCTCGCGAATCGCCGCCTCGAAAAGCCGTCCGTTCTCCTCCACCGGCAGTCGGGGATGCCGTTCGGTGACTTCGCGCGCGTAGCCACCTCGACCGCTACGGTCAATGCACTCGCCACCACCGGCGCGATACACGGGTACGGAATGCAACCCGCAACTCGGCGAACGTTCGACGAACACATACCCGTATACGTCGCGAAGCTCTTCGGAACGCGCGCGGGCATACCTTTCGAGCGCAGCGGTCACATCGATTTCCGGATCCCGCACTCCCAGCACCCGGGGTCTTGCCGGATCGCCCACCAGTTGAATCGGCGGCCGCGGAACACCCATGCCGATGCCCACTTCCGGGCAGATCGGCAGGTAGGAAAAGAGGCCCTCAAACGCCTCATGGGGAAACGACTCCCCTGCGTCACTGCCGTCGTAACGGACGGCGACACCTGTCAGGCATTCGCTGATAGCCACCGGCAGAGGCGGGTCCGGACAGGGCGGGATTTGCGTGGGCTTGTGCGTCACTGCGACGTTGCGATGAATTCCCAGACGGCGTCGGCGCCCTTCGCGGCAATTCGCTCCCCGAGCCGCGCCTGCCAGTACACCTCGCCGCCGAACTCTTCCCGCCATGCCCAAAGGCGGCGCGTGAAATGGTGCAGTTCGTGTTCGTGAGTAAAACCCATGGCCCCGTGTACCTGGTGCACGGCCTCGACGACGATGCCCGCGGCTTCGCCGACGCGGCTCTTGGCGGCGGCGACCTCCAATTCGAAGCGCGCCTCGCCGATGGCATCCACTGCCGCATCGGCAGCGCGAACGGCGGCGGCGACCTCGGCCGCCGCCATGGCGAGGGTGTGTTGAACAGCCTGAAATCGTGCGATCGGGCGCCCGAACTGTTCGCGCTCGCCCGCGTAGCGCAAACCCATATCGAGCACCCGTTCCAGGGCGCCGGCACTGGCCGCCACGCGCGTCAGGGCCAACATCGCGTAAACGGGCTCGTCACAAGGCACCGGTTCTAAGTCCCTCACAGCAACGGTATCCCGCGCTTCGCCGGCCAGATTCACACCGCGCTCAACAGCCGCCGGGCGCGCGGCGAACACCTCGCCCTCGGCCGTGACGCCCAGTACCCGGTCAGCCTTGCGTCCCCAGGGCACCTCGACCCACTCGCCACCGTTCGCCGCCAGGCCGATGGAGAGCAGTTCGTCGCCCTCGCAGCCCAGCCAGCGGTTTGCCAGCAGGGCTTCTGCCAGCGGCAACGGCAGCGCCTGGTATCCCGCAACGCGCAGCACCGCAAAAAGGTCCTCGAGATTGGCGCCGCTGCCTCGCAACGCCAGCAGATGAAATCCGTTTGCACGCACCGCTTGCCATGCGGCCGCCTGAAACTCGCCTCGCTCGGCGGCATCCAGAACCGTCTTGTTGCAGGTATCCGCGAAGATCTTCGCGGCGCCGTCGACAATCAGCGTATCGGCCATCAGCGCAGCCCCAGCCCGCGGGCGATGACGCCGCGCAGGATCTCCCGGGTTCCGCCACGCAACGTGAACGACGGCGAATGCAGCAACGTGTCCGCGTACGCCTCGCGAAAGCCGGCCGAATCCGCCTGTGGAGGCAGCGCCAGCCGGGCGATCTCCGGGAGCAGCTTTTCGAAGTTGTTGCCCAGTTCCTTCACCAGCGCCGCTTCGACATTCGGCGACTGGCCGCTCTCCAGCATGCCGGCCACCGACATCGACATGCGCCGGAGCGTCATGAGGTGGGCGGCAATGCGCCCGATGGCCGCTGCCTGCGCCGGAGCGGGGTCGCGTCCACAGGACCGCACGAACTCCACGAACACCCGGAATGCCGAGAGATATCGTTCGGGCCCGCTGCGTTCGTAGCCGAGTTCCGACGTGACCTGCTGCCACCCGTTGCCCGCTTTCCCGACCAGGTTCGCCGCCGGGACGAAGGCATCTATGAACACCACTTCGTTGAAGTCTTCCTCGCCGGCCATGTTCCTGATGGGCCGCACGTCGATACCCGGGCCTTTCAGGTCGACAATGAATTGGGAGAGGCCGGCGTGTCTGTTTTCGGATGGCACTTCCGTGCGCACCAGGGCGATCATGTAGTGATTCCGGTGCGCGCCGGACGTCCAGAGCTTCGTTCCGTTCAGCAGCCAGCCACCCTCGACCGCTCTGGCCGCGGTGCGCACGGAGGCCAGATCGGAACCTGAATTCGGCTCGCTCATCCCGATCGAGAAGAAGCACCGCCCTGCGGCGATTCGGGGCAGGTATTCCCGTTGCTGGGCTTCGCTGCCGAATCGCAACAGCAGCGGCCCGCTCTGGCGATCGGCAATCCAGTGGGCCGCCACCGGCGCGCCGGCAGCCAGCAACTCTTCGGTGACGACATAGCGCTCGAAGAAACTGCGCGCGCCGCCGCCAAAGGCCTTGGGCCAGGTCATGCCGATCCAGCCACGCTCGCCGAGCCGGGCCGAGAACTCCGGATCGTAGCCCGAGCCGAAATCGGAGTTGGGCCGCGGCAGTTGGCCGTCGTAATTCTCGAGGAAAGCCCGCACCTCGGCGCGCAACTCAGCGGTATTGTCGGGCAGCGTCACCCGGTCGAATCGCAACACGTATCCCCCGAACATTCCGGCCAAGCCGGGAGCGCGACAACTCTAATTGCAGCACCCGGGTCGGCGCAACGTTGACAGGTGTCCATGGCACAGGCAGTTTTAGCCCGACACTCTCACCGATGTTCGTCGCGAGGGGGACGCGCCTCGCTCACGAATTGCATGGCCGTGCATTCGCGATTGGTTCGGCCTCCGCAACAGGAAGTTGGTGAGGCGTCGCCACGATCGATGTCTCGAATTCCGGAAAGGGCTGCCTCGGCATCCCGTTACCGGCGAATGACACCAGACCAACGATGGAACGCATTGGATCCATGGCAGAGGAAACAAGGCTCAAGGCCCTTTTCGAGCCGGCGCTGAACCAGATCGCCGAGCGCGCAAGCGTAGCGGGCCGGTTCGTCCATCGGGACGTCTATCGCCTGTACGTGGCCACCCTGTGGGCCAACGTCGTACTCGCACCCGAGGATGCCGGTATCGTCGAAGACGACCTCGAAGGCCTCTCCCTGATGCTCGACGCCGAGATCGAGCGCGTACTCGGCAGCGGCAACGACCTGAAGTCGTGCTTTGCCTTCGTGAACGGCAGGAAGGGTCAGGCCGCGATGGATGAAGCGCGGCTCACGCAGAACCACAAGGACCTGCTGCTCTATTTCTCATCCCTGATCCTGGACCCGGAAGGCCACCGCAAGTGGACCGAATCCGTCCGTGAGCGGCTGGCGCGCAATTCTCACCGGGGGCCGCGATGACCGCGCCGACGCATGCCCGGAAAAACCACCGCCAGGCCGCATCCGCGACCAACTCTCCTCGCGAGCGCGTCCACGTTTCGTCGCTGAAGCAAAACGCCACGTGTAAGCGCGGCCGCGCGGACTGGAAGCCGGTGCAGGCATACTCGACGGTATGTCAAACCGGCTGGAGGGAGCCTTCAGCCGGGGAGCGCGAGGGTATACTCCTCGCATATGGAAAACACGTCCGCACTTACGCGAGTGCATCGGCGTCCACAGCATGAAGTTTGTGGCAGATGCGGGCCAGTTCAGGCCCCCATCACGTTGACGATCACCTGCCGGTTGTCCCGGTGGTGCCGGTGCTCCCAAAGGAAAATACCCTGCCAGGTGCCGAGCGCCAGTTGGCCGTCGATCAACGGGATGGAAAGGCTCGTCGCAGTCAGCGCCGACTTGATGTGCGCCGGCATGTCGTCCGGCCCTTCGGCGGTGTGGGTATAGAGGCTCTCATCCTCCGGCGCCATGCCGTTCAGCCAGCCCTCGAGGTCCCGCAAAACGGCCGGGTCCGCATTCTCCTGAATGAGCAGGCTGGCCGACGTATGCCGGATGAACAGCGTCGCCAGCCCGTCCCGCACACCGGAACCGCGCACGGTCTCGGCCACCTCGCGGGTGATGTCGAGCAGGCCCTGGCCACGGGCGCTGACGGTCAGGCTCAAGTTCATCCAGGTTGCCCTTCATTTGCAATCGGTGCGGAAGAATACCCCAGCGCCCGGCGCAATTCCCCAAGAGCGTTGCAAACCTGCAAACAAAACGGTGAGATGGCGTCAGTTCCAGAAGGTGCAGGTTTAAGCAAGGTCGGAGGCCACCGATTTCGAATATGCCTTTCGATCTCGCGGATCAGCAGCAATTCACGAGAGAGTCGCCTTCAAATAGCGCATCCCGATATGCCACCTTGTGCAAATCGATCACGCACGACGAGTCAACTATCAGTGTGGGCATCGACAAGACCCGGGCCTCGCAAGGCTTGTTCGATGCGATTCAACGGCACATTCAGCAATTCCATGGCCTTGCTTGGAGAGATGTAGCGCTCGGCGAGCGCCCGATAGCAAAGGCGCTGAAACCGCCGTGGTTTTTCGACCTGGCCACGCAACTCGACCGGCTCGAGCGGTTCCGGCTCTTCCACTCGCCACCGTCTGGCGAAGGTCTGAAAGGCATAGGCGAGGGCCTGATCGCCGATGATCTGGTATCGGTTGAGTCGCACCAGCAGTGCGGCCGCGCTTACCCCATATCGACGCTTTAGCTGCACCAACTCGATGTAACTCAGCGCGTTCCTGCGCGACCCAAGCTGGCTTTGCAGGTGCGCCCGGGTAACGAGAAATGCGCCGGCGAATTCCGTTGCGACCTTTTCTTGGCTGACAGTAGAGTTCGGGTCGAAGACGCGGTGCCCAAGTTCGTGGGCAAGGGTCAGGCGCCGTCGTTCCAGCGAGTGCATGGCATTGACGACGATGACAGACAACCGGGATTTCTCGCGGGACTGCCTCACCGAGCAGGTCAGGCCCGAAACGTTTTCCGGCAGCGGAATGAGGAGCACCTTGATGCCCCGCTCTTCGAGCAATTCGGTCATGTTGGGAATGGGATCGATGCCCAGCCGCCACTGCTTTCTCAACTCCATGGCGAGGGACTCAACCTCTTCGAGGCGCCCCAGGGATCGGCGGCAGAGCCTCGGAACCTGCCATTCGGGGCTGGCTTGCCGGAGAATCCGCTCAATGGTGCAGTAGCGCTGCAGTTGCTCGATCACTGCGGCTTCCACCGCTGCTCGATCCTTGGCAGAGGTGCCGGAGCGCTTGCGGAATTCCACGTCGCGCAATTCCAGCACCTCGTCGCTCATGAGGTATTGCGGCGATACGCCGAGGGTGTTCGCCAAGAGATCGAGCACGTCGGAACCCGGCATCATTTCGCCGCGCTCGTACTTGCCTATAGCCTGGGCGCTGACCCGGTTACCGAGCGAGTCGGACAGTGCGCGAAGCGACAGTCCAGAGCGTTTTCGAGCGAGTTTAAGGCGCTCACCGAACACGATAGTCCCCGTAGATTGCGATGGGTTTACATTTTATCATCAATCTGGGAATCGTAAACCGGGCAGGGAGTCACCCCAGCCCGAGAAGAAAGCGGTGCTCGGGTGCAATCTTGACTCGTTTGTTATCGTGATCTGCAATCAAGCGGTCCAGACAGGCTTGTCGACAGCATGGCAGAACGCTCCGAGAGTGCGCTTGCAGACACGTTGAAATCGGTGTTTGAGACCGCCGGCCGAAATCCGCCAGCCCTCAGGGGTGATGGCAACTTGAAACTGCTCACGTTTGGCACCATTGAATTGCACACTTCTCCAAGACGAACAAAGAAATGGTATGCAGACGGCGCTTTAAGTCGAAACGCAAGGAAGATTGAAGGCTATATCACAATTCCAAGCTCTTCGCACCGATCCTTTATCAGCTTTTTTGCACTCTTCGAATCCGCATTCCTTGCGCACTCGAATGCGGCTTCCGCCTCCTGATCGTTCCCGTTCATCATTTGAACTACGCCAAGTTCAACCAATATCGTTACTCTTTCACCGGACGGATTGTCACTCGGAACCCAGTCAAGCGCCTCTTGATACGCAATAATTGCGTCACTGAGAAGCTTCGTTCGCTTGCCCCGCAATTGGCTCGACAACTCAAGGCCAGCCTCCGTTGGATCAGCAATAATTGACCAACACGCCCATTGTGCCTGGAACATTTTCCCCATTAGCCAATGCGCACCCACGAACCAAGGGGCTGTCTCCACCAATTCTCGAATCTTCTCTGCCTCGTGGTCGAATCGCTTCAGCGTTTTCAACAACTGATGCGCTGATAGACGAGTGGTAGCTTCCATCTTGCGAAGACGATCTACCTCAACGTCCACTCGTGAAACGCTGTCGTAGTACCGAAGAATCGCTTGCTCGTACATCCGGCTGTGCTTTGCGTACCCCGGCATGTCTTCATACATCGTCGCATGGGATACCGGCGGACTCTGCCGGATTAGCCATTTCAGCGCCGTTGGCTTCAGCTTATGGGGAACGTCTATGACCCTTACGTCGTCGTCGGAGATATACCCCGTCGTTGACCAGACAAATTGACTCTGCTGCGCCTGAATCCTGTTCTGCGGCCACTTCGCAGCTATCCCGTCGTAGCGATCACTGTGTTTTAGCACCAGCACTCTCCCACTCTTACTCAGCGATTCTGAGGACGCGAAAAAAAGAGCCACTGTCGGGTCTCCGGTAAAGTCGATGAGGTTGGTTGCAGCCCCCAAGTGCTGCATCATGGACCATACGCGTACGTCATCCTCGTTGAATTTGGTCGGATCATAGCCACCACTCCAGGACATGATCTCGCCTGTTCTTTGCTTGAAATCTCTCAACTCTTTTGCAAAGTGGTCTCTCGCGAATCGCGCCAAGTCACGCTGCAGCTTCTGCGGCGTGACTGTTTTCTCCGAGGCCAAGATCAATTCGAAACGCCGGTACAACGTGGAACTTACCTTCGGGTAATGCTCTGGCTCCCCGCGGAATAGATTGCCGCTCTCTCGGATTTCCTTCACCAACGCCTCGACGTGGCCCGATGCCTCGTCCGCCAATCCAACCATCGTCTTCGAGTCCCTTCTGTCCATTGACTTTCAGTAAATTAGCAGCATAGTCGAAAATTAACACCATAGTCGGTTTACCGGTGCCGCTCGCCCAAAATACTGGTCACCCCCTGGATCAAGCGCAAGTGACGGTCGAGATTCGATATCAGCATCATGCCGCCATTGGCGGTTGTTTCGCCGCCGCTGAAATCGGCTCCGACCTTGCGACGTTCAACGTATGGGAATCGCAGCGAAATACGGTAACATTCTGTCACGGCTGTTGGTCCCTTAATGAATGCTGAAAATCATTGTTTTCGTGCACTTTCCGCCGTTTCTCGATCCCCTAATCTTAAGACCTACGAGTTAGGTTGTGGCGTCATTGTCTGGGAATATGAAGTAGGGCCTATTGCGGAATTCCCAATCTTGGATAGCTTGTCCCAAGCCGGTGTTCTTGAGTTCGTCGATCGACAATGCTGCCAGCCGTAGGGCTCTGCCAATCTCCTCTTCCCCGACAGTCGGTGAAATGTTGCCAAGGACCTTCTTTAGCCCGATGCGCAGTATCTCGATCATGTCGTGACCTCGAGCGACGCACCATGGATCGACTTTTGGCAAAGCGTCGATCCCCAGCTTCAGTTCTCGCACATGATCCGGAGCTACAACCGCAAGCATCGTTTCGTCGTCATCTACCGACCAATCGTCTTCTGCGACGAAACGTGGAATGCGCATCTTTTTGGAGTGAATTGCGATCCCTAATCGCAAGGCAGCCCACCTGACGTGCCCAATAGCAGTCGATCGCTCAAGCAGTGCACCGCGCGCGTCTTGTCCGCTTTCGGTCTCAAATCTCTGCAACTTGTAATTGTCCCCATACTCTACAAGCACTTTGTCCAGTGCCGTTGAACGACATAGCAGGCACTCCAAGTCATGAACATCGGTGACCACGAGATTTGGGGAGGAGAGTGGCTTGCCCAATAAGGAGTCATAGTCATCATCGACCACACCAAGCGCACCTTCGAATCCCGCGCTATCAAGATGCTCGATTCCGCCGACTACGTTAGTTTTGCCTTCACCGTCAACCATTTTACATGCATGGTGCGTGCGGAGACGCCAGAACCGCAGGTCATCCGATCCTTCGAGAATCAAAAAGGATCCCTTATGCTGTGTTCGGCTCATCTTGACCTCGGCGGCGATGACCCCCGGAGTCTTGTGTCCCTTTAGCACGGCGAATACCCAACTGCCACCGAGCAGGCGCTTGTTGAAAGTGTGGTTAGGTCGAGTCGCTCAATGCCACCATCAGATCATCTCGGTCGCCGACAATGTACGGCGAATGCGTAGCAACTAGCGCATCGAAACGGCAGACCTCAACAATCTTGAGGAGATCCGGAAGGAACTCTTTCTGCCAAGCCACGTGAAGAGACAGTTCGGGTTCATCAATCAGCACGACCGTGTTTTCTGGCACTTGGAACAACATGTTGTAGTGCAACACTAATTCGTGTTGTTCGCCGGATGAAAGGCACTCTAAGGGCACATCTCGGGAATGGTCGTCCAGCACACGTATCCCACTCTTTCCGTCTACGGAGATTTTCTTGTTGCGGTATTTTTTGTTGATGTTGTCGAGGAAAAGGTCAGTTCTGAGCGCGAAATCCTCAAGTGCCGAAAGCTTCTGTTCGGTGTCTTGCACATACAAGGCCATCACCCGTGCCTCAGTTTTGTCGTCGGGAGTCGTTGGGTTCTGGTCTCCAAATGTCGCCGGAGCTTGCTCCTTCTCCAAAATGCCAATGCGCCTGAACTCGTCCGTCTTGTGAAGCAGTTTCTCCATCTTCTGCTTTAGCTGGTCGCCATCAAACGCGTCCGAGGCCGACATCAGGCGTTGTGGAAAGGACTGATCAAGCGACTGGGCCTGCCGTCCGTAGTTGGCCATGGTTTCTCCCATACGTCGCTTGAAGTCCGAGGCGCATTCGGCGACGCTGGACCTTCGGGAAACACCAGTGCGTGAGTATCGACTCTCCCGAATAGCGACCTGCGATTTTTCCAAGCGCTGCGCCTCAATCAGATACGCGTTCGAGTTTTGCAGGAATGCTTGAAGCCAAGGTACAGACGCACAGTCCAGACCAGGCTCTTCAACCAACCCGCCGTACCTCTCGACGATTTCAAATCCGGCAAGCACTTCTTCGGTACGCAAGTCCATCCAGGCCTCGTTGGCTTCGCCAAGAGGTTCGAGGAAGCTTAAGCGTTTGGCTATGGCACTGGCCGCCGAGACTTGCCTTAGATCGAGCAGCTTAGAGTTATCTTGATCGCCGGCGAATAGGTGAATTCTGTAGGTCTGCCCACTGGCATTTGACGTGTCGCACTTTGCTATTTCAAGTTTGGCCCCGCCGTCAAAGCGCAAAGAGGTACATTTGAACGGAATAGTACTGAAGTAGGCGAGGTTGCCCCGCAAAAGCGCGTTGGTCGCCTTTAGTACCGATGTTTTCCCTACGCCGTTCGGTCCGTGCAGGAGCGTGACGCGATCTTCCAAATTGAGGTCAATGGAGTGTTCGTACATGTCGAATAGGCCACCGATTTTGACTCGGTTGAGCCGTAGCAATTCGGATGTCGGCATGATGGATATCCGGTTAAGTAGTTTGCACTGACTAGGCTAGCCTATGGTAGAGGCAAGTCAAGCGGTTGCAGTCGACCGTCTTTACAAATATGTCAGTGTGTCGCGGGCGCCCATAAGATTTCGTAGAAATACGGTTGGATGTAGAGAGCTGGATCCTGAGAATTTGGGGAACAGGGCTTCGCCGCCCTTACGTTTGGTAAGGCTTCGAGTGTTCGCTTGCAATAACCTTGAATTCGGTGTTTGAGAGCGTCGGCGGAATTCCGCCAAGCCTCAGGGCGTACCGAAAAGCCGTTCGTGGGCACCCCGGTACAGGGCCTCGGCCTCCACTACCTGCACCAGGTCGGGCTCGTCGGGGGTTAGCGTCGTGCCGTCGTAGCGCCAACCGAGCAGGCCGCCGCCGCGCACGAGCACCGTCATCCGATCGCTGCCCAGAATGCCCACCTCGTGTTGCAGCGCCACCGGCACGGGCCCGCCGGGGTCGAGCAGGCTGCGGCCGTAGAAGGGCTGCCTGGGGGTAATATCCAACAACTCGAACAACGTCGCCGCCACGCTCATGATGGAACCCGGATGCCCGATCGTGGTCGGCGGCAACTTGCCCGGGCTGTAGAAAACCAGCGGCACCCGGTAGCCGGCGGCGGGCACCAGCGCCGAACCCGAGTGTGCCGGACCGTGGTCGACAGTCACCACGAACAGGGTGTCTTCGAACCAGGGTCGGTGTTCGGCTTCTTCGAAAAACTCGCCGAGCGCCCAATCGGCATAGGCAACCACGTATTCCCGCCGCCGTTCGTCCGACGGAAAGGCGATGCGCCCCGCCGGAAAGTCGAAGGGGCGGTGATTGGATACGGTCAGCGTGGTCAGCATTATCCGATCGTGCATGGCAGCCAACCGGTCCATTTCCTCCAGCACCTTGTCGAACAGTATTTCGTCCGCGACTCCCCAACTCGTCTCGAACCAGCGGTCGTCGAAATCGAAGCGGTCCAGCATTTCGTGGTAGCCGATGCGCCGCCAGTAGTCGTGAAAGCTCGTGAAACCCGGCCAGCCGCCATAAACGAAGGTGGTGTGAAACCCGGCCCTGCCCAATTCCCGCGGCAGCGACGGCAAACGCTCGAGGCGCGGCTCGGTGGTGATCACCACGCCCGGCAAGGGCGGATAGGCATTCAGGATGGCTTCGAGCCCTCGAATCGTGAACCCCCCCGTCGCATAGACGGCCTCGAAGGAAAGCCCCTGCCCGGCCAGCGCTTCGATCCGGGGCATGTATCTGGCGCGTTTGTCCGGGTCTCGCCAGTACTCGCCGCCCAGGGATTCCTCGACGATCAGAACCACATGCCGAAACGCCTCCGGCGGTGCGATTGCCGCGCGAATTCCCTCGTCCTTCGCGGGCCCGGCACCCGCTTTCGCACTACCCGCAACCGGGGCCGCTTCCGCACGTCGCGCGGCTGTTGCGATGGCGCGAGCAACCGCCGGGTCTGCAGGATCCGGCCGCCAGTAATGGCCCGCCCAGACGGTTTCGTCCACACGTGCGGCCGTGAGCAGGCCCAGATAGGCATTGCTGCCCAGATGGTGCAGGTAACGCGAATGGCCGGCCACGCCCGGCGTGCCGAAGGCCAGCACGGCGACTCCGAGCACCAGCCAGGCGCCGCAAACTGCCCTGTCCCGAGCCGTCGTCTTCTGCGGAAGCCGGCGGCCGATCCAGCGGGTGGCAAGCCAGACCAGACCGGCGAACGGCAAGGCGAACAAGCCAATGAAGAACTGCTCGTTGACGAACACCAGCACCTCGCGCGGGTAAAGCACGTAATCCAGAACGAACCGGTCGAATCGGCTCTGGTATTCCAGGTAGTAGGTGCAATCGGCGATAAAGACGATG
Source organism: Candidatus Azophilus sp. (assembly GCA_965221465.1). Lineage (GTDB taxonomy): Bacteria > Pseudomonadota > Gammaproteobacteria > Pseudomonadales > Azotimanducaceae > Azophilus. The sequence goes on along the minus strand of OZ244892.1, from coordinate 397,879 downwards.
GTCACCACCGCCAGGGTCAAACCGAGCCACCAGCGCGCAAAACGCGCGCCCACCAGGAACCCGAGGCCCAGAAACGCGAACACCAGTAGCAGGGCCTGCAGGTCGCCGACCAGCCCCGTTAGAACCGCAACGATCCGGCCTCCGACCGGCTCCTCCGTCAATCCCTGGGCGATAAAGGTGCGGAAAGCCAGCCCGGGACAGAGCCAGAGGCCTGCAAACCACAACCAGAAACGCGCCGGGATGCCGGCCCCGAAACGTCCGCTGACGGCTGCTGCATCATCGCCAACGCCACGGCCCTTGGTTGCGGTCATGCGCCCACGCCGTCTTTCCCGGATACCCAGGACAACAGCACCGGCAACAGGAACACCGTCAGCACCAGCAAGAGCGAAACCGCGACCGCCAGCAGCAGCCCGATGGAAGCGGTGCCCTGGTGCGGAGAAAACGACAGGGCAACGAAGGTGCCCACGGTGGTGAGCGTGCTGAGCAGAACGGCCCTCGGCGTGCTCGAATGCATGAGCCGGGGCACATCGCCCTCGCCCCGGTACCGGTCGACGACGTGCACGCCGTTATCCACCCCGAGGCCGAAGATCAGCGGCAGCACGAGAATGCTGGCCATGTTGAGAGGCATGTCGAATACGACCCCCAACGCAAGGGTGAAGATCACGGTCATCGCCAGCGGCACGAGAATGAGTGCGGCAAAGCGCAGGCTGCCGAACATCAGGATCAGCACCAGGGCGATGGAAACCAGCGCAAACACCATGGCCTGAATGAAGCTGTCCATTACGATCTCGCCGATGCCCCATTCGATCACCGGCCGACCTGTCGCCTGCGGCGCCTCCTCCCTGACACTCTCGATGAAGCGGCTGAGCGCATCCACCGGCGCGACGTTCTCCTTCGGCAAAACGATGGTCAGATGCTTGCCCTCGGGATTGACCATCCGCTCCCGCACCTCCCTGGGAAGGTCCTCTTCGCCCACGGGTTCCACCAGCAGCGCTCGCCGCAGCCAACCGAGTTCCTCGATCAGGTTGTCGATGACCCCCCGCTGCCAGATTGCGAGGCGCTCCGGAGGACCCGCCTGCAGGGCGACCAGGGGCTCGCGCAATTGCGCAAAGCGCCCCTGGTCGTCGAAGGCGTCGATGGCTTCAATCACATCGCCGACGCCGTCCTGCAACGCTTCGAGCGACGGGCTCTCGAGTTGCCGCAGCGGCTCGATGGCACTCCACAGGATTTCCTGCAGGTCGAACAGCGTTTGCAACTTCGATTCCTGATCCTCCGGTACGAAACTGGCGAGCGAAACGACGTTGTCGACCACTGGCAGGCTTTCGAGGCCGGCAGTGTCGATGGGAGCGTCGCTCAAGATCGAAAGCGCGTAATCGGTGGCCCGGCCGTCTTCCTGCAACAGGCGCAACGTGCGCATGGATTCGGAGTCCGGGTCTTTCAGCGCCAGCACGCTGTAGTCGAAACGGGCATGACTGGCGAGCGCCACGCCGGCGCACAGCAACAGCGACGTCCACGTCACCACCCGGGCTCGGTGCGAAACCAGGTACTGCACCAGGCGCTGGCTGGTGGGAACATCCATCGTGTGCGGATTGACCGGCCTGCACACCGTGTAGAACGCCGGCAAAAGCGTGAATGTCAGGAAGCCCGCAATGACCATGCCGCCCGCCGAGATGACCCCGAGATCGGCCAGGCCCCGATAGTCCGTCGGCCAGAATCCGAGGAACCCCAGCGCCGTCGTGACCGTACAGATGAAGATGGCGCCGCCGACGCTCCGGGTGGCCGCGACGACTGCCCGTTCCACCGAAACCAGCCCGGCGCCCACGGCTTCCTGATAGCGCAGCGAGAAGTGAATGGCGAAATCGACCCCGAGGCCGAAGAACATGACCAGAAAGACGATGGACAATGTGTTGTATTCGCCGACTGTCAGCATGGCGAACGCCGATGTCCAGGCAATGCCCATGCCCAGCATGGCAAAGGTTGCAAGAATGATGATGATGGACCGCACACCCACGACGAGCACCAGCGCCAGCAGGACGATGGCCAGCAGACCGGTCGTCTCCAGGCCCAGAACAGCCGCCTCGATCTCCTCGTGGGTCAGCGCCACCTCACCCGTCAAGCCCACGAACACTTCCGGCGGCGGAGCGACTTCGGCCAGTATTTCCCGAAGTTCGCGCATCGCTTCCGCGTTGGCCGCGGTCTCCCCGAGCTCCAGGTTGCTCTTCAGCAGGATGAGCCGGTAATAGGTTTCGTCGGCATCGAAGAATTCGTTGGTCCAGTACACCGTGGGATCGGCTCCGGCAACAACCGCGGTCGCGGAGGTCTGCAGCCAGTCGACGATGGTGTCGAAACCGCTCGGCGGATCGTTCTCGATGCCGTCGGCCACCAGATCCAGCACGCTCCTGAGGCTCGGGTCTTCGGCAACGCCCGTCAACCAGGGCTGCGCCTCAGCCAGCCGGTCGGCCATGTCGTCGAGTTCGTCTTCGTCGAGATAGAGAAAGGCGTGGTCGCGGAAGAACGGGTGGTTTTCGCCGGCGTAGACGGCCCGGAAACGGTCGGGCCGCTTGCGGATCTCAGCCTCGATGCGGCGGGCGGTGTCCTCCACCTGCTTGTAGGCGGTTCCGGACACCACCACCACCGCCGTCTTGACGTAATCCGGAAACGCATCCTCGAACCGGTCGAAGTCGCTTCGCCAGGGCGTTTCCTGACGAATCAGATCCTTCAGATTCGAACTCATCTCGAACCGGTCGACCGCCACCCAGCTCAACGTCATGGTGGCGACCGCCAGTGCGGCCAGCGTGCCCCAGGAGTGGGCAGCAACCCAGGCGACCCACCGGGCCAGCCGCTCTATCACCCAGCGTTCGATCATTCCACCGTGGCAGAGTCATCGTCTTCGTCGAATTCGTCGAAGAAGTCGTCGAAGTCCTCAACGGGAGGATTACCGTCGAAGATGAGAAACTTGCGGCGCTGCAGGTAGGCCTCCCGCGTGAATACGTAGGCATCCAGGGCCGCAGCGTCCCGGGTTTCGGTGAGATCGAGCGCCGCGGCCCGGGCGCTGAGCGCATCGATGCCGGTGACGCCGAGGTTGTGGGCATCGCCCAGAGCCAGTCTCGGCAGGAGGCCCCGCACGATCAGCACCGGCAGGTCGCGGACGGTGGACGGGCCGACAAAGGGCACGTAGACATAACGGCTGTTCTTCCAGCCCCACAAGGCCAGCGTCTGGCCGATGTCCTCATCCTGGCTGTGCAGGCCGGCGGGCGTGGCAACATCGAACAGGCCGCCGAGCCCGACCGTGGAGTTGACGATGAACCGCAACGAATCGGTGGCGCCCCGCTTCGGCTTGCCCTGCAGGAAGCCGTTGACGCTGCTGTCCAGGCTTCTGAGATTGCTGAAGAAATTGCCGATGCCGGTTTCCACCAGTTCCGGCGTGATGTCCCGATACCCCCGCGCGACCGGCGCCAGCACGCGCCTGTCGACGGCCTCGGAGAACTCGTAGGACTGGCGATTCAAGCCTTCGTTGGTGTCGAACACCCCGTAATCATCGCCTTCCAGGGAAACACAGGCTGCCTGGAACACGAGCAGCACCAAGCCTGCCGACCATGCCCCCAGCCGGTGTGCCACGCGCATTCGTGCCGGCGGTTCGCGCCACGAGCCGATATTCATTGACCACCCCCTTGGTTCTCATCGCCGAGTTCCGCGATGCTTTCCTTTATGTCGCGAATCAGTGCGTCGAAGCCTTGCTGCTTGACGATACTGTTGTAATCCGCGCGCCGGAGCGACAGGTCGCTGACGCCGTCGGCCACCACGTTGAACACCGATCCGCCGATGAAATAGTAATCCAGGTTCACCCGTTCCCCATTCGACTTCACCAGTTGGGTCTTTACCACCCAGCCCCGGCGAGCGGCAAGCGATTCCAGCCGCTCGAACCGTTGCCCGTCGAAGCTGTCGAAGCGGTCGGCGTAGGTGGCGGCAATCAGGATCTCGAGCAGTTCGCGAAACTCGCCTCGTCTGGCTTCGTCCAGGTCTCGCCAGGTTCTACCGAGCGTGATTCGCGATACCGTTCCGATATCGAAGAATTCCGGCACCACCCCCTCGAGAACGGCCACCCGATTCACGTAATCCGCCGTCTGCATGAGATCGACGAGCTGCGCGTGAAATGCATCGATCTTGTCATTGATCGTCGCCGCATCCACACCGGCAACGGCTTCTGCCGACCAGGCAATCCCCGGCGACGCCCAGCAAACGAACGCAACGGCCAAACCGAAGACAAGCCGCGCGACCCTCATCGCACCAACGCCAGCGAGAACCAGGGCACATAGGTGATCAGGAGCAGTGCAATCAGCAGCACCACCATGAAAGGCCAGCAGGCCGCATAGAGTTCCAGCACCGGCTTCTTGAACCGATAGCTGGCGATGAACAGGTTCATGCCCACGGGCGGCGTGAAATAGCCGATCTGCATGTTTGCCAGAAAAATGATGCCCAGATGAATCGGGTGAATGCCATATCCTACGGCCGCGGGCAAGATCAGAGGCACCATGATCACCAGCGCGGAGAAAATGTCGAGCATGGCCCCGAGCGCCAGCAGTAACAGGTTCAAGAGCAGCAGGAAGGCAATTGCGCTGTCGATGTGGCTCTGCATGAACTCGAAGAGCCGCTGCGGCACCTCGGCATCCACCAGAAAGTTCGTGAATGCCAGGGCCACGCCCAGCACCAGCAGAATGCCCCCGACCATCACCATCGCGTCACCGACGATGCGGGGCAGGTCACCGAGCTTGACGTCCCGATACAGCCCGACCTGCGCAATGGTGACGTAGACGGCCGTGACCGCCGCGGCTTCCGAGACGGCAAAGTAACCGGAGTAGATTCCGCCCAGCACCACCAGGGGCAGCGGCAGTTCCCAGCGGGCTTCCACCAGCGCCCGGCTTACCGCCCGGCGGGAAAACGGCGTCTTCGGCACGCTGCCGTCCCGGTGCAACCAGAGCGTCCAGCCCACCAGGCAACACAGCATGAGCAGCAGCGGCAGGATGCCGGCCACGAACAGATCCACAATGGTGAAAGGTTCCCCGACGCCCAGTTGCTGCGCGACGATGCCATAGACGATCAGCGGCACCGACGGCACCAGCAAGAGGCCCAGACTGCCCGAGGTCGTCACCAGCCCCAGGCTGAAGCGCTCGCCGAAGCCCGCCTTCACGAGCGCCGGCAACAGCAAAGCCCCCAGGGCGACGATGGTGACGCCGGAAGCGCCGGTGAGTGCAGTGAACACCGCACAGACGACGAACCCCACCACCGCAAGGCCGCTCGGCAGCCACCCGAAGAGGCTCTGCACCAGGTTGACGAGCCGCTCGGACGTTTTCGACTCGGACAGCAAGTAACCCGCATAGGTAAAGAGCGGCAATGCCACCAGAAGCGGCGTGTCGACGATTCGGTAAACCTCGATGGCAACGATGGCCAGATCGATATCGGCGGAAAGATAGCCGAGCATGGCGGCGCCCATCAGCACGGCCACCAGTGGTGCACCAGCCAGTGCCGCAGCTGCGACGATCGCGATTCCAAGCCAGATCACGGCGGTTCCACCACGTGCAGCAAGTAACGCAGACTCATGACACCCGCGCCAATCGGCAGAATCGCCTCGCAGGCCCAGGCCGGCACGGAGGCAAAGGCGATCACCTCGTCGGCGTATTCGAAACGCACGAATCGGAAGCTGAACCAGGTAAATGCCGACAGCACCACGCAGGTGAACGCGCAGGCAAACCGTTGCAGCCAGGGTTTGAGCCTCTCGTTCGCGAAGCGGGAAACGATATCGATACGGATATGTTCGTCCTTGCGCGAAGCCACCATGGCGCCCACCATGGCGCCCCACAGAACCAGCACCCGAACCAGCGCGTCTCCCCAGAGCAGCCCCGTATCGAAAAAGTTGCGGGCCACAACCTGCCAGACGGCCAGCAGCATCATGGCGGCAAGCACGGCGACCAGCAGGGCGCTCTCGATCAGGCGGAGCGCCGCTGTCGTTCTGCTGATGAGGTTGGCGGGCATGTTCCCGGTCAATCCGCCGATGACCGGTAGGCCTCCACGTGGTCGAGCATCTCCCGGTAGCGCGGCGTTGAGACGAAACCCTCTTCCGCCATGCGCAGCGATGCGAGATCCGCCAGGCGCTGCCACTCTTGGCGTTCCGACTCCGCCGTTTCGTTCCAAACCAGCCCCTGCTTTCTGAGCGCGCCCATTGCCTGCTCGTTATCGCTGCGGCTGCGGGCGTCGACCGCCTTTACCACGCCCCCCATGACGCGTTGCATCACCGCCTGATCGGCCGGCGCGATGCGGTCGAAGGCTCGCCCCGCCACCGCGAACAGCCCGTAGATGTACACCATCGGCAGATCCATGATGTGATCGAGTTGGGTATGCCACTGCAACGCTATCGCGGCCACCGGTGGGGTCGCAACGCTGTCGATCAAACCGGTCTGAAGCCCGCTGAGCACATCGGATATCGGCAGGGGTATGGCTGCGATTCCGAACGCCCCGAACGCCTGGGCCGAACCGGGGTCGTTGTCGGGCACCCAGACCTTCAGCGCCCGGGCATCTTCAACACTGGTCATGACAGACTGGGACATGGCGTGCGCAAACCCGACCTCGGCAATGCCGAACGCGACGAAACCCCTGTCCTTCAGGCCGTCGAGCAATGCAACGTCCATCCGGCTGCGCACGTAATCCGCCTCGTCGCCCGAGGCGAAAGCCATGGGCAGGCTGTACAGGCCGATATCCGGATAGGTCTGGACCAGGGCGCCCGAGGTGACGACGGCGCCCTGCAACTGGCCGACGCGAATCTTGCGTACGACCGCCTTGTCGTCGCCCATCACACCGCCGGGATAGAACTTGAAGGAGACCCTGCCCGCGGTCTCGGCTTCCACCTGTTCGGCGCCGTCGCGGAGCATTTTCATCCAGACCGACCCTTCCGGAGACAAGGTCGCAATCTTCAATGTCGCCGCCGCGGCAATGCCACTCAGGAACAACGCCGGCATGGCCGCCGCCAACGCCAACAGCAAGCCCCTTTGCAGCCAGGGCACAGGACGCCCACCGACATTCGATCGCGCAAACCCGTGACGCTTCGCCGTGCCCCACGAGGGCTGCGGGCAGACGCGCTCCGCCAGGCATGTCGCGCCCATGGCCGAGGGTCGCAACTTCCACACGGCACTTTCATGGAACCATTTTTCCAAGCGATTGATTTTATTGAATTCGTTAACGCGGGGAACCGTTCCTTCGATCCGGCTCCGCGAACCGCCATGCGGTACATGCATGCGGCGCACCAGGCGGAGACGTTTACCGCGACGATGGGCGCAGGCACGAGCCCCAACAGTGCCGCATACACGCACCGCACACCGGTTCTCTCCCAGCGGTTGCCGGGTGCTGCTTGCGCGTACTGGGTGCTGCGCTGTCGGCGGCCGCGGGCAGCCCCTGCCGGGCAGAGAGCCGCGGGCCTGTTCAATGGCAGAAATACACCTGTCAGAAATAGTCATCGGCAGAGTCCAGCAGTTCCTGTGCAAGCCGCCTGGCGACGGCATTCATCAGCCGCAGGTCCGGCAGATCGTCTTCGGCCGCCAGCACTTCCTCGAGCAGGCTGTCGTGCAGCGGCCGGTCGAACACCATCCGGGCATACTGGTCGGCGAACATCACCTTGGTGAGCAGGTGGCGTCCTTCGGAGAGCGCAATCGCCCGCTCGAAATGATACCGGCCGATCTCCGGCCGGCCGCCGAGCGCCGGCGGCAACAGCACCTCGAAAACGCCGAGGTACAGGTGCGGCCCGCCGTAATCGTAGCCCTCGTCGAGGTCCGCGACCCGGGCGATCAGAGCCTTCACCCGGCCGAGTTCCGCAATCGCGTTGAAGTCGTCGCTGTGCGCCTGAATCCAGCCGGCCCAACTGGTCGCGAGCCCGTAGATCAGCGGCACGTCTTCCTGCCGGAGCCCCACGACCCATTGCTCGTAGTCGTCGAACGGCCGGTCGACGATCCCGCAGCCATCCCGAACGCCCAGGCAAACCGACCGCAACGCCAGCATCCTCGCCTTTTCCGACATCAACCGCGCCCGATCGCCATCGGCAACGAATGCACCTGCGTAGGCCGAGTTCAACATCGCCGCCTGGGACAGCAGCGTGACGTTGTCCGGCGCACTCTCGAGCAGTCCGTCGATCAGAATCAGGTACGCTGGCGCCCCCTCGCGCACCACATCCACGTCCGGGTTCTCCAGGATGGCCGCGGAAAGGTCCTGGGCAAGACTTTCCGTCACGTTCGAAATCAGCGACGAGCACCCCGCAGCCGCGAACAACGCCAGGGAAATCGAGATCGTGAGTGTCTTCAATGGGCGCCGCACCTGTCCAAGCCCGCGCATCCTCCGAAGCCGACCGCCCCATGTCAAGGACCCGTCAACGGCGCAACTCCAGACTCGCCCCGGCACGCGCTGTGCCGGGCAAGCGCGTCGACGGCGTCCGACAAACTCCCGCTCCGCCCCGAAACTGCTAAGATGCGCGCTTTTTCGCGACCTGACGCCATGCCGAGTTTCCGCAACGGAAACCTGAACATCCACTACGAGCAATGGGGGGCCAGGGCAGACCCTCCGGTGTTGCTGATCCACGGGCTTTCCTGTCAGATCATCCACTGGCCCGCCGCCTTCATCGCCTCGCTGACCGGCGCCGGCTTCCGGGTCATCGCCATGGACAATCGGGATATCGGGCTCTCGGACAGGGTCGATGCCGCGGTGCCGAGCCTCCCCGAGATTCTGGAGCGCCCGGCCGCGCATACCTGCCCCTACACCCTGCGCGACATGGCCGGCGATTCGGTGGGCCTGCTCGACCACCTGGGCCAGGCAGGAGCCCACATCGTCGGGCTTTCCATGGGCGGCATGATCGCCCAGACGCTGGCCATCGAGCATCCCGAGCGCTGTTTCAGCCTGACGTCGATCATGTCGTCGAGCGGCAACCCGGCATTGCCCCCCGGCGACGAAGAAGCCCGCTCGCGGTTCCTCGCACCTGTTCCGAAACAGCGTGCCGCCGCGGTGGCACAGTTGCAGCAGGCGTGGACGACGGTGGGCGGCCCCCATTTCGACTCGATGCGCGTCGGGCTTGCCCGGGTGTCGGAACAGGCCATCGACCGGGGCTTTCCGGCTGACGGCTTCGCTCGCCAATTGCTCGCCATCGTGAAACAGGAAGACCGCCGCGGGGCGCTCGCAGGGCTGCAGGCGCCGGCCCTCGTCATACACGGCAATGCGGACCCGCTCGTGCCGCTCGCCGCCGGTGAGGACACCGCCCGAGCCCTGCCCAACGGAGAGTTGACGGTCATCGACAAGCTGGGCCACGACCTGCCCGACCCCTTGCTGGAAGAGATCGCGGGGCACATCGTCGCACACATCGGCGCCGTACGAGCAACCCGGTAACCGGCCTTTTCCCAGCCTCTCTCGCATGAATCGCTTGCGCCTTAGCCTCGGCATCCTTATAACGTCTGCGGAGGCCATGTCGACATGAGTTTGCAGAGTTTTGCGCTTCTCGAGAAGTTCATCCGCCGGGGCGAACTGACCGTCATCGACCACGAAGGCGAGCCCCATACGTTCGGAAGCGGCGAGCCCAGGGCGGCGATCCGGCTGAACACTCCCTCCGCATTCAGCGTCATGGTGCGCAATCCGCAACTCAAGCTGGGCGAGGCCTACATGGACGGGTTGTGGGATGTGGCCGAGGGCACACTGCACGATGTGCTGACCGTGCTGCGCCTCAACCTCGAGGCTGCCGTGGCCGGAAGCGGCGTCTTGCGGCCCTTGCAGGCACTGCTCTCCTCCTGGAACGGAATCACCGCGAGCCGGCGCAACGTCAGCCACCACTACGACCTCGACGAGCCGCTATTCCGCGCCTGCCTCGATGAGGCCATGCACTACTCCTGCGCCTATTTCCGCGATCCCGGCATGACCCTCGAAGCGGCTCAGCAGGCCAAGAGCGAACACATCGCCGCCAAGCTGGCGTTGCGGCCCGGCCACCGCGTGCTCGATATCGGCAGCGGCTGGGGCAGCCTGGCCATGCACCTGGCCGAGCATCACGACGTGTCGGTCACCGGGCTCACCCTTTCGACCGAACAGCTTCGCGTTGCCAGGGAGACGGCGGAAAAGCGCGGTCTCGCCAACCGAGTACGGTTTCTGCTGGAGGACTACCGAGAACACTCGGAATGCTACGACCGCATCGTCTCGGTCGGCATGTTCGAACACGTCGGCAAGCAGAACGTGCAGCGCTTCTTCGATACGGTGAAAGGTCGCCTCGCTGCCGATGGCGTCGCGCTGCTGCACACGATCGGCAGCAAGCTGCCGCCCAGCCCGGTCAATTCCTGGATTCGCCGTTATATCTTCCCGGGCGGTTATATCCCGTCGCTTTCCGACATCGCCCCCGCCGTGGAACGGGCGGGGCTCGTGACTACGGATATCGAGGTACTGCGGCGCCACTATGCCTATACGCTCGAGGCGTGGAACCGGCGGTTCCAGCGCGCCCGGCAGCGCTTCGTGGATACCAAGGGCGAGCGCTTCTGCCGGATGTGGGAGTTCTACCTCATTGTCAGCCAGACCGCTTTCGAGGTCGGCGACCTGGTGGTTATGCAATGGCAGCTTGCCCGGGACAACGAGGCGGTTCCGATTACGCGCAACTACCTGTACGAAGACGCGCCGTACACGCCCGCGTCGATGCAGCCGAGGCGGGCAGCCGGCCGCGGCTGACCGTTGCCGGCGCAGGGAAGGTTTCGATAACCGTCTGCCTGCGCGGCCGTGTTTTCCATATGCGAGTTCCCAACCCGGCGCGCCGGGACGACGACGTGCAGGGAACACCCGCCAACCGCTGGGAGAGAACCGGTGTACGGTGCGTGTATGCGGCGCTGTTGAGGCTTGTCTGTTTAATCTCCCCACGTGGACCCCTGTTAAGCTCCACCTCGGTGGACCCTTGGGATGGGTCCACCCGCCGCCGGTCGAGACCGGCGACGGGGGCGGTGGCGGACCGTTTGAGGCTAGGCCTTAGGGGCCGTGCACGAGTTTGGTCGCCACCGTCGTTTCCCGACGTCCTGAATGGATACGTGGGCATAAAGGCCCGAATGACAAGCCCAGGAGCCAAGAAACTATGAATGATCATACCCGTAATACCGTGGGGGTGGATATCTCCAAATTGCATCTCGATGCCTACCGACACTCGGACGGCGAGGCGACGCGATTCGCGAACAGCACCACCGGGTTCGACGCCCTGGCGCAGTGGGTGGGACCCTCCGTGGACTGCGTGGTCTACGAGTCCACCGGGCCGTGGCACCGCGCCTTCGAGGAGGCGTTGGCCGAGCGGCTGCCGCTGTCGCGAGTGAACGCCAAGTGGGCGCGGCGCTTCGCCCAGGCGCAAGGCCAGGAAGCCAAGACGGATGCGGTGGACGCCCGCGTCCTGGCGCAGATGGGCGCGGCGATTGAGTTGCGACCGCTGCAGTTGGCGTCGCCGACGCGGCGCGATCTGGACGAACTGCACACGGCTCGGGATGGGCTGATCAAGGACCGTACGGCGGCGCTGAACCGACAGAAGCACGTCCGTTATGCGCTGTTGAAGCGACAGTTGCGCAACCGGCTGAAGCAAATCGATCGGCAAATCAAGGCGTTGGACGCCGAGGTCGCAAAGTTGATCGCCGACGACACGGAGTTGGCGCGCCAGGCCGAGATACTGACCTCCATCCCGGGGATCGGGGCAGTCACCGCCGCCGGCCTGCTTGCGGACATGCCGGAGTTGGGTACCCTCGACAGCAAAGCGGTCGCCAGCCTGGCGGGGTTGGCGCCGGTCACTCGGGAGTCCGGGGCCTGGAAGGGGCGCAGCTATATCCGGGGTGGCCGGTTCAGGCCGCGGCGTCTGCTCTACATGGCGTCGGTCGCCGCGCTTCGTCACAACCCGGACTTCGCTCGCAAGTATCGAGAACTCCGGGAGCGCGGCAAGCCGTCGAAGGTGGCGCTCACCGCGATCATGCGCAAGATGCTGATACTGGCCAATGCGTTGCTGGCCCAGGATCGACTTTGGTCGCCGAAGCCGCTGGGTACGCCGGAGTGCGCACCGGCGTGAGTGTGTGGTGCCGGGCCGTTGCCCCTGGGGCCTCGGCGCAGGGAGCGTCAGCGACCGGAGTCGGGGCCCCAGGGGCAACGGCCCGGCGATTGACCCCCTCGTTCGGGGCGCTGGAACTGCCCACTGACACGGCATCGAATCACCTACTCGAGGAGCTGCACGAAGACACGGAAAAAATAGATTTGACAACATGGATACTCGTGCCTGCGGCCAGCGTCGCGGTAAACGTCTCCGCCTGGTGCGCCGCATGCACGTACCGCATACCGGTTCTCGGAGCCGGATCGAAGGAACGGTTCCCCAAGTTAACGAATTCAATAAAATCAATCGCTTGGAAAAAGTGTTCCATGAAAGCTCGGAACCCGGCACGCCGGGACGACGACGCGCAAGGAGCATCAGCAATACGCTGGGAGAGAGCAGGTGTGCGGTGCGTGTATCTGGCTCGCCGAATGGCGCTGTTTGGGCTCGTGCTTGCACCCATCGTCGCGGTAAATCTCGCCGCCTGGTGCGCCATTCGGCTAGCCAGATGCACGTACCGTATACCTGCTCTCGGTGCCGGATCGAAGGCCATGTTTGCCACGCTAACGAATTCAATAAAATCAATAGCTTGGAAAAAGTGTTCCATGAAAGGCGTGCCCCCTCGCGCTCCCCGGCTGAAGGCTCTCCACCCAGTTTGACATACTGTCGAGTATGCCCGCACCGGCTTCCGGTCCGCGCGGCCACGCAGGACGGCGCGTTTTGCTTCAGCGACGAAACGTCGACGCCAGCGACGAAACGTCGACGCCAGCGACGAAACGTCGACGCCAGCGACGAAACGTCGACGCCAGCGACTAAACGTCGACGCCAGCGACGAAACGTCGACGCCTTCGCGACGAAAGTTGGTGACGGATGCGGGCGGGCTAGAGGCTCGCCAGGAAATCCAGCGTCCGGTCGTAGGCCCCCGCTTCCACGTCCATGATGGCTGCATTGAAATCGGTGACACCCATGTCCTCGAGCCGCTCGATCTCTCCCCGAACCCGATTCTCGTCGCCGACGATGGCGATATCCGCGGGCCCGTCCACGCCTTCGCGGTCGAGCATGCCGCGATAGCTGGGCAGCTGCCCGTATATGGTGAGATTCGCCGCGATTCTGCTTCTGGCTTCGTCGGGCTTCGCGGTCAGTACCACCGGATAGCCGCCGACGACCCTCGGTGCCGGTCGTCCCGCCGCATCGGCGGCGGCGGTCAGCCGCTTGACCACATGCTCTTCCATCGTTCTCGGGCCGACCATCCAGGTGATGGTGCCGTCGGCCATCTCCCCGGCGATCTTCAGCATGGCGGGCCCCAGGGCGGCGACCACCACGTCCATGCCTTCCGAACCCGGGATTTCCAGGTTCACGCCCCGCACGTTGTACTCATCGCCGGAGAACCGGGCGGTTTCACCCCGAACCAGCGGCATCAGTACGTTCAGATACTCCCGCATGTGCGTCGCGCGACGTTGGTAGGAAAGACCCAGCATGGTTTCGACGACGACCTGGTGAGAAAGGCCGATGCCTAGCGTGAAGCGGCCCCCGCAGGCCGCCTGGGTGGTCAGCGCCTGCTGGGCAATGGCCGTCGGGTGGCGCGGATAGGTGGGGGTAACCGCCGTACCCAGGCGAATGCGTTCGGTCTCCCGGCCGATGAGGGCAAGCGCCGTGATGGCGTCGAAGGAAAAGATGTTCGCGAACCAGGCGTTGTCGAACCCGGCCGCCTCCACCTGCTTTGCCTTGCCGATGAGGTCGTCGAGGGTCGCGCCGGTGCCGTCCGCGCCGATCATGATTCCGAATCGCATGGTCTGCCTCCCGCCGTCCTGCAAAAGCGCGCACAATAAACCAATAACCGTCATAATTCGCCGCCTTTTTTGCGGCACACCCCATTTCCGGAGACGAGATGAACAAAAGAGCGGACAAGGAATCCATCGCCATTCTCGGCGGCACCGGCGACCTCGGCACCGGGCTAGCCATTCGCTGGTCGAAGGCGGGTTACAAGATGATCATCGGCTCGCGCACCCTGCCCAAGGCGCAGAAGGCGGTGGCCGCGCTTCACGAGATCAGCCCCGAAACGCCCGCCGAGGCCATGGAGAACAGCGATGCGGCCGCAGCCGGCGACATCGTCGTGCTGACCGTGCCCGCGAAGCACCAGATGTCGACCCTGGCCGGGGTCAAGGATGCCCTGCACGGCAAGATTCTCATCGACGTAACCGTTCCCCTCGAGCCACCGCGGGTCGGAACCGTTCAGCTTCCGCCCGAAGGCAGCGCCGGCAAGCGAGCCCAGGATTTCCTCGGCCGCAAGGTGATGGTGGTCTCCGCCTTCCAGAACGTCGCCGCCCACCTGTTGCAGAAAGATATCCAGATCGAATGCGACGTACTGGTCGCCGGCGACAAGCGGGCGGCCCGCCAGAAGGTCATCGACCTCATAGCCGGGGCCGGTATGACCGGCTGGCACGCCGGGCCCATCGACAATGCGGCGGCTGCCGAGGCGCTCACCTCGATCCTGATCCAGATCAACCGCCGCCACGACATCTCCCACTCCGGTATCCGCATCGTCGGCCAGGCCGACCACTGATGCCGGCAGCGCTCCGCTTCGTCCCCGTCCCCGGCCTGCCGATGGTTGGCGCCGGCGACGACCTGGCCGGCCTGATCGCCGCCGCCCTGCCGGGCGCCGGGCTCGCGCTTGCCGACGGCGACGTGGTGTGCATTGCCCAGAAGATCGTCTCCAAGGCGGAAAATCGCCGCGTTGCGCTCGCGAGCGTGAAACCGGGCGCGCAGGCAATCGGACTGGCCCGGGAAACCGAAAAGGACCCGAGACTGGTGCAACTCATTCTCGACGAGTCCACCGAAGTCATGCGGCAGCGCCCGGGGGTGCTCATCGTCAGGCACCGCTTGGGCTTTGTCTGCGCCCACGCCGGCATCGATCAATCGAATATCGAGCATGATGGCGGCGAATGCGCCCTGCTGCTGCCCACGGACCCGGACGCATCCGCCGCCCGCCTGCGCACCCGTCTGCACGAGGCGACCGGCGCCTCCGTCGGCGTCCTCGTCACCGACAGCCACAACCGTCCCTGGCGCCTCGGCACCGTCGGCACGGCTATCGGCTGTTCCGGCATGGGGGTACTGGACGACAGACGCGGAAACACCGACCTTTACGGCCGCGAACTGCTGGTCACGCTCAGTAACCGCGCCGACGCCATCGCGGGCGCCGCAACGCTGCTGATGGGCGAGACGACCGAGGGGATTCCGGTGGTGATCGCAAGGGGCGTTGCGCCGCTGGAAAGCAACGACACGGCCAGGTCGATAAACCGCCCCCTGGCCGAGGACCTGTTCCGCTGATGACCTTCCTGGCACTGACCGGCGGCATCGGCGGCGCCAAGCTGGCCCTGGGTTTGTCTCGGGTGCTAAAGCCGCACGAGATCGCGTTTGCAGTCAACACAGGGGACGATTTCGAACACCTCGGCCTGCACATCTCGCCGGACCTGGACACCCTGACCTACACCCTGGCCGGCCGCAGCAACACGGAAACCGGCTGGGGCCGCCATGACGAATCCTGGCACTTCATGGCGACCCTCGAAGAATTGGGCAGCGAAACCTGGTTTCGCCTCGGCGACCGCGACCTGGGTCTGCACGTGGAGCGAACGCGCATGCTGGCGGCCGGAGCCACGCTCACCGAGGTCACGCACCATCTCGCCGGGGCCCTCGGCATCGACCATCCCATCCTGCCGATGTCGGACGACCCCGTCCGCACCTTGGTGCGCACGCCGGCAGGCACGCTGTCGTTCCAGCATTACTTCGTCCGCGACCGTTGCCGGCCGACCGTCACCGGGTTCGATTTCCAGGGCGCCGGCGCCGCAACACCCAATCCACGCATCCTGGAGGTGCTGAACGGCTGCCGCGGCATCCTGATCTGCCCGTCGAACCCATTCGTCTCCATCGACCCGATTCTCGCCGTTGGCGGCATGCGCGCTGCCCTGAAATCCTGCTCGGCGCCGCTGATCGCGGTCTCGCCGATCGTCGGCAACCGGGCGATCAAGGGCCCCACGGCAAAGATGATGCGTGAACTCGACCTGCCCACTACCGCCCGCCAGGTGGCGTTGCACTACGGCGACCTGCTGGACGGATTCCTGCTCGACGAACGGGATGCCGCATTGCACGGCACCCTGCCCATGCCGACGGCGGTGGCCCAATCCGTCATGACAACCCTGGAAGACCGCATCGCGCTTGCCGAAGCGGCTGTCGAATTCATCCGGAAACTCGAGGGGTAGCATGGACAGGCCTCGAGACGCCGAAGACGTTGGTCGGACGATCTGGGCTCTCGTACCGATCAAGAGCTTCGATGCGCCCAAGAAGCGCCTGGCGAGCCTGCTCGATGCCGATGAGCGCAGTGCCCTGATGCTGGCCATGGCCCGGGACGTTCTGACGGCGCTGTCCCGATCCCGCCGGCTGGCCGGGGTGCTGATCGTCTCCCGCTCGCCGCAAGCCGAGGCCCTGGCCGAGTCGTTCGGTACGGCGCAGTTCGCCGAAAGCGCCGGCACCGATCTGCCGGGCGCCCTGGGCGAGGCAGCCGCCCATGCCGCCCGCAATCGCGATGCCCATGGCATCTTCGTGGTGCCTGCCGATGTGCCGCTGATCGGCGCAGACGAAATCGACGATCTGATTCGGCGGCACCGCCGGGTGACGATCCTGCCGGACAGGAATCGCATCGGCACCAACGGCCTGATCGTATCGCCCCACGACGCCATCGAGTTCGTTTTCGACGGGCGGAGCTTCCAGCCGCACCTAGAGCACGCTCGGCAGGCGGGCGCCGATCCGGTCGTGATCACCGACAGCGGCTTTGCTCTGGACATCGACACGCCGGAAGACCTGAGACGCCTTCTGCAGATCGGCCCGGAGAGTCAAACCGGCATCTACCTGCAAAGCACAGGCATTGCCGCGCGGCTGCCTGAGACGTTGCCGGCGGATTGAATCCCGTTTCGGGCCAAGGCGGGCGACAACCGGCGGGTCTCGAACACTCCGAGTTCGGCCCCGGCGCCGTCGGATTGGCCGATCCGCTACAGAAAAAACGTACTGACAACCGGGAATGCGGCCACCAATGCCAGAGCCAGCAGCAGCAGGCCGACAAACGGCAGCACTGCCCGGGTGACCGTCCCGAAATCTTCCTTGAACGCACCCATGGCAACGATCAGATTCAGGCCCATGGGCGGGGTCAGATAGCCGATCCCCAGGTTGACGATCATGAGAATGCCGAGGTGCACCGAGCCGATGCCGAGCGCATTGGCCAGCGGTTCCAGCATCGGGCCCAGAATCAGCACGGCCGAACCGATATCGATCACCATGCCGACGCCGAGCAACAGCAGGTTGCCGAGAGCCAGGAATTCCAGCGGCGAGTCGATCATGCCTTCCAGCGCCGCCAGCATGTTCTGGGGCGTCTGCTGATAGGTGAGAAAGATGTTGATCGAGACGGCAAAGGCAAGCACCGGAAACAGGCTGCCCATCAGGCGGCTGGTCTCGAGGCTCACATCCCGGAGCCCGCGCAAATCCAGGTCGCGATGCACCACCAGTTCGATGAATACCGCCAACGCAACCGAAACCGCCGCCGCTTCCGTCGGCGTGAAGATGCCGCCGTAGATGCCGCCGAGCACCGCCAGCGGCACCGGCACCGCGGACAGCGCCCGAACGCCGGTCGCCCGGACTTCCGCCGCGTCCCAGGCGCCGGCCGTGCGCCGACCGTGCCGCGCCAGCGTATAGATCGCGAGCACCGCAATCATGATCAGCGCCGGCCCGATGCCGGCGACAAACAGGTCGGCAATCGACGTTTCCGTCATCACGCCGTAAAGAATGAGCGGGATGGAGGGCGGCACGACGATCCCGAGCACGCCGCTCGCGCAGATGATGCCGATGGAAAAGTGCCTGCCGTAGCCATTTTCGAGCAGCGCCCGGTACATGACGGCCCCGACGGCGAGCAGCGTCACCGTCGCCGACCCCGAAATCGCCGCAAACCCGGCCGCGGCGACAACCGTGGCGATGGCAAGACCCCCCGGCATGCCGCGAGTAACCGCCACGGCAAAGTCGATCAGCCGGCGTGCAATCGACCCCCTCGACATCACGGCGCCGGCAAACATGAAGAGGGGGATAGCGAGCAGCACTTCCTTGTTGAACGCCTCCCACAGGTCGTAGACGACGTATTCCGGGTGACCGCTGTCGAACAGGGTGTAGACAAAGATGGCGGCCGCGCCCAGCAGCACCAGCACGGGCTGCCGCAGCCAGAGCAGCGTCAGCAGCAGCAAGGCGAGCAGCCAGATCATCGGCTGGAGCCCACCTGTACTTCGTCCGGTTCCCTGTTTCGCGGCGCCAGGTCGGGGCGCACTGCATAGAGCGCATAGCGAATGGCGTTCAGGGCAAAGGCAGTGACGAACACGGTCTGCAACAGCCAGACCGGCCAGCGCAACAGGCTCGTGACGTCGTCGAGCCGATACGACTCGATGGCGACGCCGACCGCTATCGCGGCCAGCAGCGCGAAGAAAGCCGCCGTCAGCGCATGACCGGTGCGCACCAGGCCCGCTTCCCACGACGGCGGGCTGTATCTGTCGAGTATCCGGGGGCGCAGATGTTCTCCCGCATCCGCCGCCGGGCCGATGCCGAACATCGCCGTCAACAGCATGCCCACCAGACCGAGTTGCGCTGCGCCCACCACGCCGTGACCCAGGGTCAGCCGGGCGCCGACATCGACGATGAGCGCCAGCGCCATGATGGCCAGCCCGGCCAAACACAAGGCGGACTCGAAGCGCCTCAACCAGGCAAAAACGATCACGGCCCTGCCTCGCTTGGCCCGCATCCGTCCCCGACTCTGGTCGCGGGGGTGTCGGCATCAGCAGCAGGAAGTTGGTGACGGATGCGGGTCAGGCGCGCAAAAGCTTGCTTTCCCGAGGCAACCGCCTGGTGAACACGCTCTGCCTCGCCCCCGATTCGGGCAACCAGCGCGGGAACGATGCCGTCCACCCGCCGCCGCCACCGGTCCCGGCCCGACGCATCCGGTTCGTGGATGACGATGCCCTCCTCCCGCATCCGCGTCACCGCCGTGTCCGAGACCGCGCGCACCGCAGCCCGGGCCTCGGCGACATTGCCCCAGGCGCGCCGCAGGATGCCCTGCTGTTCCGCGGTTGCCGCATCGAACCAGCCCTTGTTGGCGACGATGGCGCCGGTGTCGTAGGAGTGCCGCGACAGCGTCAGATGGCTCGCGTAGCGGCGCGTCACGAAGAAGTGAAAGATCACCGACGAGACACCTCCCTCGATCAGCCCGGTCTGCAGCGACGGCACGAGATCCGCGCTGCCGAGCGGAATCGAATCGGCCCCGAGGGCTCTCAGAAACAGCTGCGTCGCCGGATTCGGCGAACCGCGCAGGCGCAATCCCGCCGCATCCTCCGGCAGCCGGACCGGCACATTCGAATAGATGCCGTTCCAGCCCACCTCGACCCACTGCAGAAGCACCAGGTTGCGCGTCGCGAACAGCGCGTCGAAGACCTCGAACAGATGGTTGTCGTAGACGAAGTCGACTTCCGCCACGGAATCGAACACGTAGGGCGCCATGGGGATGTTCAGTTCCGGCACCACCGATGCCAGGCCCTGCAGCGACATCCCGCCGAGGTGCGCGCGCCCGCGCCGCAGGTCGTGCAGCATCTGTTCCTCGCTGCCCCGCTCGCCGCGGGTGAAGAAATCCAGATGCACGGCCTTCTCGTCCGCCAGAAACTCCCTGGTGCGCTGCCATTCCCGGTCCCACACCGAGTTCGGCTGCGCAAACGCAACCGCGCGCCCGTAAAGAACTTCACCGGCACCGGGCACCGACCAGCCGCCAGCCACGGCAATCAGGGCGAACGCCAGCCATAAAGTTCGCCGCATTCGAACGAACGAACCGCTCCTCCCTCCAATGACCTTCAAGAAATCCAACAAGTCAGATTTTCTCCATCAAACTCGATCGTTTACGGTCCGTGCCATGCGAGTTCCAAACCCGGCACGCCGGGACGATGACGCGCAAGGAACACCTGAAAACCGCTGGGAGAGAACCGGTGTGCGGTGCGTGTATGCGGCGCTGTTAGGGCTTGTGCCTGCGCCCATCGTCGCGGTAAACATCTCCGCCTGGTGCGCCGCATGCACGTACCGCATACCGGTTCTCGGAGCCGGATCGAAGGCACGGTTTCCTTGATTCACGAATTCAATAAAATCAAGCACTTGAAAATTTGTTCCATGAAAGCTCGGAACCCGGCACGCCGGGACGACGACGCGCAAGGAACATCAGCAATACGCTGGGAGAGAGCAGGTGTGCGGTGCGTGTATCTGGCGCTGTTTGGGCTCGTGCTTGCGCCCATCGTCGCGGTAAACCTCTCCGCCTGGTGCGCCATTCGGCTAGCCAGATGCACGTAC
This sequence comes from Candidatus Azophilus sp., assembly GCA_965221465.1. Classification (GTDB taxonomy): domain Bacteria; phylum Pseudomonadota; class Gammaproteobacteria; order Pseudomonadales; family Azotimanducaceae; genus Azophilus. The sequence goes on along the minus strand of OZ244892.1, from coordinate 377,367 downwards.
CGTATACCTGCTCTCGGTGGCGGATCGAAGGCTATGTTTGCCACACTAACGAATTCAATAAATTCAATAGCTTGTGAGTTTTGTTCCATGCGAGCCAATGACTTATTCGAGAAACTGCTGGGTCTGCACAGCCTTCACCAGCACCTCGTCGGAGCCTTCCACCGTCACGAACGCATCGAAGACCGCCTGGCGCCGGCCGGCGCGCACCAGGCGGCAGCGAGCCAGCAACGGCCTGTCCACCGGCACCGGCCGCAGGTAGTAGCAGTTGAGGCTGGAGGTCACGAAGGTGCGCTCGTTGCCGACAAACCAGGTGGCGAGGCTCACCGCATCGTCGATCATGGCGGCCACGAACCCACCCTGAACGCTGCCATGGGGGTTGGTCATGCCCACCGGCGGCAGGAACCGCACCGTGGCCGACTCGCCCGCCTCGTCGACCGCAACTGCCTTGCCGTTCATGAATTCCCGGGTTTCGATCCGCGGCAGATCTTCGATGTCCATCGTTACCAATGCTCCTTTCAAGAGCGCCCCCGACCTTGCCCGCTCACTTTAGCCGGACCGATTCGTGAATGAACGTAGCGAGGCAGGCAAGCGTAGTGAAAGCACAGGGCGGGCGGAGCAAGAGTGCGCTTGCGGCGTGCTTGACAGCACGTTGAGCAAACTGCGGGAGCACACCCTGTGATTTCGCTGCAATTGACGGCCGCAGTAGTTTAGACATGAACAGGCCCGGTCACGGAACCCGGCTCGCAATGCCGGGGAAGAGAGTCCGGGCTGCCGTCAGTACATCGGCTTCGTTCAGCCCCGCGATCTGCACCCCCATGGGCAGTTCGCCGGACGACGTATCCATGGGCACCGAAACGGCCGGCACGCCCGCAATTGCGGCCGGCGCGGTCAAGTCGGCCAAGGTCACCGGAACCTGTCCGCCGTGCCGCGGCGCCAGATGCGCAGTCGTGGGGCTTAGCAGCAACTGCTCGCCAAGGTTGGCGCACAGTCGCCGGGACCGTTCCGCCAGCAGGCGCTTTGCCCGTTGTACCTTTGCCTCCGGCTGCGTTGCGCCCCACTCGACAAGGCGCCGGAACGTCGAACCGAACCCCTCGGGGTTCTCGTCGAGAAGATTGGCATACCAGGCCGCCGCCTCGCGCTCGCACATCAGCAGTCCGGCCCGCCGCAGCCCGGACAGGTCCACATCCGACCAGTCGACTTGCCGGGCGACCCCATGGTCGGCAACGATGCGGCCGAACGCCGTCTCGACCGCCGGCGCCACCGGCTCCTGTAACGCTACCTCCCAGCGGGCCAGCGGGAGAGAACCGGTTTCGGTTTCGCCCCCGGCGCAGGGTCCGTCGCCATCCTGGCTATCCGGCTGAAACAACCCAACCACTGCTGCCGCGTCGGCAACGCTGCGGCAATGCACCCCCACGTGATCGAACTGCGGACTGAGCGGCAGCACGCCCCCGAGGGGAATCCGGCCGCGGCCCGGCTTGAACCCCACGACACCACACAATGCCGAGGGCAGCCGCACGGAACCGAGCGTATCCGTACCCAATGCAATGGGCGCGAAGCCCGCCGCTACGGCCGCCGCGCTACCACCCGACGAACCGCCCGGGATGCGGCCGGCATCGTGCGGATTGCGGGTGGTCCGGAACGCCGGGTTGTCCGTGGTCTCGCCGAGCGCCGCTTCGTGCATGTTGAAAAGTGCCATGGGAATCATGCCGGCAGCGCGCAACAGCCCCACGCAATCCGCATCCCTGGACGCCCGCACCTCGCGACGCGCGGCAATTCCGCCGTGCCAGGGAAACCCGCGCACGGCAATATTGGCTTTCACGCCGAACGGCACGCCGTCCAGCAGCGACAGCGGTGCACCGTCCCGCCAGCGCGCGCCTGAAGCCGCTGCCTGATCGAACAATGTCGTGCGGTCGGCCAGGTGGTTGCAGATGCCGAGTTCCGCGTCGTGGCGGTGAACCCGATCCAGGCAGGTTTCGAGCAGGTCGGCCGGACAGGCGTTGCCTGCGGCAAAGGCAGTACCCCAGCCGGCGGCGTCCCAGCTGCCCTGCTCAGCCGCGTTCATCCACCAGCCGGATGGGTTTCTGACGGCGATCCACTTCCGTGAGCCGAGCCGTGCCGCCGCGGCCGACGAGTTCGACATCCACCGCAATGCCGAGCTTCGCCTTCAGAAGCTCTCGAATTCGATTCGATGTCTCCGGCCCCTGCCGATTGACCTCCGCCGTGACCGCGAAGCTGCCGTCGGCGGTTACCCGGCAGACGAACTCGCCGAGAAACTCCGGCAGTTCGTCCAGCAGGGGCCCGATCGCCTGGGGAAAGACGTTGATGCCCTTGATCTTGACCATGTTGTCGCTGCGCCCCAGGAACCCCTCGATGCGGCGTAGATTGAACCCGAGCGCCGAGGCCCCCGATCGTTCCATGGTGACATCGTGGGTGTTGAAGCGAACGATCGGGTAGATGTCGTCCTTGAAGAGGCAGGTGCAGACCATGTCGCCCTGCTGCCCCGGGGCAACCGGATTGCCGGTGTCGACATCGAGTATCTCCAGGTAGTGGGCGTCTTCCATCACGTAGAGACCGTCGCGGTCCGGCCCCTCGCCAGCGACCAGGCCGGTGTCGCCGACGCCGTACCAGTCGTAGCACTCGGCGCCACCCCAGAGTTCCGCGATCGCCGCCCGGTTTTCCCGCCCCATCTGCCCGCTGATGGTGTGCACGCGGATGTCTTCCCCCATGACCAGCCCTTTCTCCGCTGCCGCTTCGGCAAGCCGTTTCAGATAGTCGGCGAAGCCGACGATGACCGTGACTCCGAAGTCGCGCATCAGTTCGACCTGGCGCGTCGACGGCGTCTCGATGCCGGTTCCGGCAGAAAGGAAAATCGCGTTCGTCCAGTGCAGCACCGCCTCGCGAACGTAGTGCCCGCCATTGACGGTGCCGTGACCGTAGACGGAGTGCACGACATCGCTGCCGGCGATGCCCTGCAGGCGGTAGACCCTGCCGAGCAGCAGGTTCTGCACCTCTCTGGACTTCGCACCGAACAAGAGCGGTTGCGGCCGCCCGGTGGTGCCGCTGGTGGTGTGAAAGATCACCGGCCGATGGTTCGCATCCCCGGGGTCGAAGCCGCCGAAATCGCCGAAGGGCGGACAAGCCTCGATGCTTGCCATCAGGTCCGACTTGTCGAACACCGGCAGCTTGTCGATATCGGCCAGGCCGCGTATGTCCCCCGGTTCGATGCCGATACGGCCCCAAAGGCGTCGGTAGAATCCCGTCTCCCAGGCTCGCGCCACGCAACGCCTGAACAGGCGATCCTGGCGCGCGAACAGTTCGTCGCGGCTCAGGTTGCGCGCCATGACCTCGAATTCGTCGCCGACCGGATGGTTCTCCAGAATGGTTTCGATGTCGGCGGCTTTGAAATAATTTCCCGGCACGGTTCACGAGCCTCCCAACGGGGTATGGGTCCGCCTACCCTGTGACCGAATCCAGAACGCGGGCGGCATCGGCACAACCGGCCAATCCTGCAACCGCGTCGGCCAGCCCATCGCCCCGACCTGTTGCCCCGTAAACGCCGGCCAGGCAGGCATCGACCTTGGCCCGACAAGCGGCCTCGTCGAGGGGGCACTGCGGCGAACCGGGAATCGCATCGATGGGCACGGTGCGGCACGACCCGTCCAGCAATTCAGCCGTCAGCACCTGCGGCACGAACGCGGCAGGGTCGGAGACCGCATTGACCTCGGCCTCGAATCGCGCGGCGAGCGCCAGCATGCCCGGGTCGCCCAGACGCGCCGCGGAAAAGTGCTCCAGGGCGACCCGGCCCTCGGTCAGCGCCACCGCGCCGACGTAGGCGAAACACAGGCGTGCATAGTTGACGTCCATGCCGGGCTCAGGCGGGCGGATGACCAGTTGGTGAATCAGCGGCGGTGCACTCAAGGTCAACTTCGCCAGGTTGGCGGCAGTGACGCCGTCCGCACGCAACCTCAATACACCCTCGATGCCACCGTGAGTCGCCCTTCCCGAAGGCCAGGGCTTGTGGCTCAGGCGGGTGACCTGCCAATTGCTCCCCAGACCGTCGAGCAGCAGTGTGGCGTCCCAACTCGCTTCGAACAACTTGAAATACCCGTACCGCCCGGCAAGGCTGTTTTGCGGCGCGGGGATTCCGGCCTCGGCCAGATCCGCCGCCACCACGGCCGATCGCGCGGCCCCCGCCAACTGCAGCGGCAGGGTGGGCTTGCCTTCCTCGTGGGCCTGCATGGTCCCCGCCGCCTGGGAGAGCGCATGACCGAAGCTGTCCTGCACTTGTTCGGCGGCAAATCCCCGGAGCACGCCTACCGCGGCCGCGGCGCCGAACACGCCGGCCGTAGCCGGACGGAAGAAACTGAGCGGCGCCGTTGCCGCAAGTCCCAGCCGTGCCGTCACCTCGACACCCATTACCAGCGCTGCCACGAGCGCGCGCCCATCGACGGGCGTGGCGCGCCGTTCGCATTCCGCCAGCACTGCCGGCGCCACCGCCGTCATCGCGTGGGCCACGGCCCCTTCGTGCACACAATCGAACTCGAGGCAGTGAATCTGGTAGGCGTTGACGAATGCGGCAGCGGTCGCGGGCAGGCGAATGTCGTCCCCCAGAACGCGCGCATCGGCGCCCTCTCCCCAGTCCGCCGCAATGCCGACAACGGCGTCGCGATGCGGATGCAGCCTGCCCGCGACACCGACTGCGAGGCTGTCTGCCAGGAATGTTCGCGCGGCCGTCACCGCGGGTGCGGGAATGTCCTCGAAACGCGTCTCCGTCACCAATCGAACGATTTCCTCGAGCACTAGCCGGGCCTGCTCACGAATGAACGACAGCGGCCGTCAATTGCAGTGAATGCACTGGCCGTGCGCCCTCCACCCGGTTTGACATGCTGTCGAGCAGGCCTGCGCCGGCTTCCAGTTCGCGCCGCCGCGCTTGCACGGCGCCTCGCCGCCCTCGCGACGAAGTCTGGTGACCGATGCGGGTCAACTACTCTTGCCAGCCTCGCCTCAGGAACGGAGCGCGCTCCGGCCGCCGCCATCGCACTCATCAGATGACACCCCGGGCGCGCCAATCCGCAAGGTCCCGCTCGTCGATACCGAGCGCACGTCCGATCTCCAGAGAGTGCTCGCCGTAGTCCGGGATTTCCAGATTCGGGCGGGCAGGTTCGCCGGCGAACTTGATGGGCACGCCGATGTGCCGATTTCCCCGCTCGTCGGTGAGCAGCATGCGCCGGTGCAGGGTGTGCGGGTCTTCGAACGCATCCTTGAGGGAACGCACGAAAGCCCAGCAGCAGTCCACCGGCTCGAGGAACGACTCCCAGTAGCGGCGGGGATGCTCCGCAAACCGTTCCCTGAAAAAGGTGCGCAGGGGTTCCTGTTCCGGGCCGGGCTCGATCTGCGCATGGGGCATGAGGTCCGGGCGCCCGAATGCCGACAGCAGGTTGCGCGCAAACTTGGCCTCGGACCCGCCGAGCACCAGGAACTCGCTGTCCGCCGTCTCGTAGATGTGGTACATGGCCGCACCCCCGAACGAGCGCATCGTCTTCGGCTCCGGGTGCGCATCGTCGCCGAACACGGGCCCGGTGACGTTCGGCGTCCAGGCCAGCAGCGCGTCGTACATGGACAGGTCGATGTAGTCGCCACGGCCGGTCCGCTCCCTGCCGAGCAACGCCATGAGAATCGCCGAAGCCGCCATCAGCGAGGCAATGGCGTCCGCGGCCGGCACGTTCGGGGCAGCCGGCTTGTCGTCTTCCAGGCCGCGATTGAGCGCCGCGAGGCCGGCCATGGCCTGTACGGTCAGGTCGTGGGCGGGTTTTTCCCGCAGCGGCCCGTCCTGGCCGAATGCCGAGATCGAACAGTAGACGAGGCCCGGGTTCAGGGTGCTCAAGGTCCCATAGTCGATGCCCAGCCGATCGACCACCCCCGGCCGGAACGCCTCAACGAGCACGTCCGCGGTTTCGACGAGCTTGCGGAACAGGCGCCTGCCGCCGTCGTCCTTGAGGTCGATCTTGAGGCTCCGTTTGCCCCGGGCAATGTTGCGGAACCAGACCGAGACGTCTTCGGCATCGCGATAGCCGATCGCCCGGGTCGGCTCGCCGACGCCATTGGCCGGTTCCACCATGATCACGTCCGCGCCGTGATCGGCCAGCATCATCGTCATGTGCGGCCCCGGCAGGAACGCCGACAGGTCGAGCACCCGGATGCCTTCGAGCTTCATGCTCAGGGAAACTCCTCGTCGTGCTCGCCGAGCAACGGGCCGCGCCGGTCCGGCGCCCGAGCGCCGTCAACCCGGAACGGGCTCGACAGCATGCGCAGCCCAGCTTCCCGCTCCGGGTAGGCAACGCTGTTGGTCATGCCCACCTCGTCGACGAACGGGTTGTCGAGCGCCGCGCCGATGTCGTTGACCCGGGCGACCGGCACCTGGCCGCACAGCCGCTCGAACCAGTGGCTGGTCGACTCGGCGCCCAGGGTGGCCTCGATGGTCTCCTGCAGTTCCTCCCGATTGGCGAGGCGCGCCGGCGGATCGACGAACCGTTCGTCCACCGGCAGGTCGGGACGGTCGATCGCGTTGCAGAAGATTTGCCAGAACTTCGGGGTCTGGCACATGACGAAGAGCCAGCCGTCGCCGGTGCGGAACAACTGGCTCGGCACGACACTCGGATGGGACGAGCGCGTCAACCGTTCGGTGCGCAACCCTTCGTTCAGATACCAGACCGCGGGATAGGAGAGCTGGTGCAGGGCCGTGTCGAAGAGCGATACATCGATGTCGCACCCCTGCCCCGTCTCCCGGGCGCGCAGCACCGCGGAAACAAGGCCAAGCGCCATGAGCGAGCCGGTCATGTAGTCGACCATGGAAAGGCCGAAGCGGGCCGGCGGACCGCCCGGCTCGCCGGTCAGGCTGAGGAAACCGCATTCGGCCTGCATGAGGTAATCGTAGCCCGGCCAGGATGCCCGGCTGTTGTCGCGCCCGTAGGCCGAAAGATGGGCGCAGACGATGGAAGGTTTCAGCGGCGCCAGGTCTTCGTAGCGAATCCTGAGCTTTTCCGGCTGGTCACCGCGAAGGTTGTTGGCGACCGCATCGGCATCGGCCACCAGCCGTTCGAACCGAGCCCGCCCCGCGGCCGACTTCAGGTCCAGGTTGACGCTCTTCTTGCCGCGGCCAAACGACTGGTGAAACTGGCTGTCGCCGTCGCCGAGCCGGTATGGGCCCACGGACCGGGAGTAGTCGCCGCCGGTGGCGCCATTTTCCACCTTGATCACTTCGGCGCCGAGTTCCGCGAGCAACTGCGTGCCGTAGGGACCGGCTCCGTAGTGCTCGATACCGAGCACCCGGACACCGTGCAGCGGACCTGTCGGGATTTCCGAATTCATGGCAAAACACCGGTTGACACGATAGCGACTCCGGCGGGTCAGACTGGATTCCGGGCCACGAGCTGGCGCGCGATGACAATGCGCTGCATCTCGTTGGTGCCCTCGCCGATGCACATCAGCGGCGCATCCCGGTACAGGCGTTCCACCGGGTATTCCTTGGAATAGCCGTAACCGCCGTGGATGCGCATGGCTTCCAGCGCGTTTTCCACGGCGCTCTCGGAGGCGAAATACTTGGCCATGCCCGCCTCCATGTCGCAGCGTTCGCCGGCATCGTAGGCGCGGGCGGCATCGAGGGTCAGCAGTTCCGCCGCCCGGGTGCGGGTGGCCATCTCGCCGAGCTTCAGTTGAATCGCCTGATGCTCGCAGATGGGCTTGCCGAACGATTCCCGGGTCTGCGCATAGGCGGTGGCTTCCTTCAGCGCCCGGCGGGCGATGCCGACGGAACGGGCGGCGACATTGATGCGCCCGAGTTCCAGACCGCCCACCGCCATGTAGAACCCCTGTCCCGGAACACCGCCGACCAGATGCCGTTTCGCATCCAGCACGTAGTCTTCGAACGTCAGTTCCGCGGAATCGATGCCCTTGTAGCCGAGTTTCTCGAGCTTCCGCCCGGTGTTGAACCCGGGGTGGGGTTCGCCGGTGTCCGGGTCGTGCTTGGGCGCGATGAACATCGACATGCCCTTGCGCGGCGGCGTGGCGTCCGGGTCGGTCTTGACCAGAAGCGCCACGGCGCCGCCCTCGATGCCGTTGCTGATCCAGGTCTTGGCGCCGTTGATGACGTAGCGGTCGCCGTCTGCGTCCGCCCGGGTGCGGATACCCTGCAGGTCGGTGCCCGCATTGGGTTCGGTGAGCGCCAGTGCGCCGCGAATCTCGCCCGTCACGAATCGGGGCAGCCAGTATTCCTTCTGAAATTCGGTGCCGTAGCGCTCGACGATGCGGGCCATCATGAGGTGGGAGTTGAATATGCCGGAAAGCGACATCCATTCCTCGGAGATCAGGGTGACGATCTTGGCGTAGGTGCTTGCCGACAGCCCGAGCCCGCCGTGTTCCTCGGCAATGGTGGCGCCGAAGAGGCCCAGTTCCCGCATCTGCTCGACCATGGCCCGTGGGTAGATGTCGTCGTGTTCGAGCCGGGCGGCGTGGGGCTTGACCTCCCGTTCGACCCATCGGGCGACGGTGTCGAGAATGGCCTGCTCGTCGGTATCGCTGTAGGCGCGTGCTGCTTCACTCATGGTGCGGTCCTCAATTCCGGCTGAAGCCGTCAGTAGTTCTCCACCCGGTCTTCCACGGCCCCGCCCTCTGCCGGAACCAGCACGTTGCGCAGGAACGTGCAGACCTCCACCCCATCCTGGTTGAGACCCACGGTCTTCACCGTGACAATGCCCTGGCCGGGGCGGGACTTCGATTCCCGCTTGGCGATGACCTCCGACTCGCCATAGATCGTATCTCCGACGAACACCGGCGCCGTGAACTTCACCTCGTCCATGCCGAGATTGGCGATGGCTTTCTGGCTGATGTCCGTGACGCTCATGCCGATGAGCAGCGCCAGCGTATAGGGGCTGACCACCAGATTGCGGCCGAATTCCGTAGCCTTGCCGAACTCCGCATCGAAGTGCAGGGGATGGGTGTTCAGGGTCAGCAGGGTGAACAGGTGATTGTCGTATTCCGTTACCGTCTTGCCGGGACGGTGTTCGTAGACATCCCCGACCTTGAAATCGTCGAAGTAGCGCCCGAACGTTTCCCGGTAGCGTTGCGGCCCGACCTGTTTGATCGTCTTGGTCATGGGTGGTGTGTCCTCCTTCAGGTGCTATTCGTGTCGAGTCCGGCCTGCCGGCATCGGCTCCGCTGGCGCAGAAACACGCCGGGTGGCCGACAAGGGGCGCCGAGCCTCTGCGCGATCATTCCGGCGCCGGCACGGCCGCGGCATAGGCGCCGGTGATTGCCTTGCGCGTGGCCACCCAGGCATCGTCGCGGTGGCGCACGTGGTCGAGGAACCGTTCGAGCGCCCCGATGCGTCCCGGGCGGCCTACGATGCGCAGATGCAGGCCCAGGGACATCATCCGCGGCCCGGCATCCCGCGCTTCGCGGGCCAGCCAATCGTACGTGTCGATGGCGTACGCCGCCCAATCCCGGGGGGAGAGCGACGGTGCGGTCCACATCTTCATGTCGTTGGTGTCGAGGGCATAGGGCACGATCAGCAGCGGCTTGTGTCCTTCGTCTCCGCAATCCACCCGTTTCCAGAACGGCATGTCGCCGGAATAGTCGTCCATATGATAGGTGAATCCCTCCTCGACCAGCAGCCGCTGGGTGTTTTCCGTGTGCAGGAAGCGCGACAGCCAGCCCACCGGGCGCACGCCCACATGCGCCTCGATGGTTTCCCGCGCATCGCGAATGAACCGGCGCTCCTCATCTTCTTCCATGCGGAACTGGTGGACCCAGCGGTAACCGTGGCAGGCGACCTCGCAGTCTGCATCCATGAGGCGGCGGGTCAGATCCGGCGCCCGTTCCAGGGCGAGGGCAGCGGCGGTGGCGGTGAAGGCCATGCCCCGCTGTGCAAGCAGACCGAGGATGCGCTCGGCGCCCGCTTCGATGCCATAGCGGTAGTTGGACTCGTTGCCGTGCACCCGCATGGGGCGCCGCGGGATGGCGCCGAGTTCGTCCACCGGTTCGGGCGACGCATCGCCGTCCCGAATGTTCATCTCGGCCCCTTCTTCGACGTTCACCACGACCGAGAGCGCCAGGCGGCTGCCGTTCGGCCAGGCGAAGTCATTTGGCAATGCAGTCATGTTTCATCCAACGCCTGTTCGACCGACTGTAATTCCATTGATTCGACCCGGCTTCGAGAACAGGACCCCAGGCTCGAATTGTAAAGACTTAATGATATATTAATATGTCATTATCGCCGATTGGGGGAATTGCTCAAGCTGGCGCCCGGCGCAACCCGGACTCGGGACGATTCCGAATCACCTGTGTTCCGCGCCGCCGCCCTGGCCCGGGTTGTCTCCCCGTTGGCGGATGAGCTTGCCAGACGGGCGCGCCTGGCGGTAGCCTCGAAGGAGTTGGAGAACGCCGTGAACGATCGCACCTACGACGGCCCCCCGGACTATCGTGCCGTGGGCACCCACGGGGTCTTGCCCGAGACCTCCCACGATCAGACCGAACGCTACAATTTTCTTGCCCACCTGAACCGCCATCTGGCCGCCAATGTCGTGCCGGGTGTCGCCCGGGCCTACGAGACGCGGGTTGCGCCCGCTTTCGAGCGCAAGCACGGCCGCAAGCCGGCCGATCGCAGGGAAGTCCGCAAGGCGCTGGCCGAAGAGCCCCTCTATCAGGCCTGGAGCGCCTTGCGCCGCAACACCATGGAAATGCGCCAGCAGGCGGGCCGGTCGGTGGTGCTGCCGCAGCTCGAGGCGCTTCTGGAAAAGACGGCCCGCCTGACGCCGGCGGAACGACTGCATCTCGACGAGACGGTCTCGGTGCCGGGCTACCTGACCGCCGTCGATCACCATTGCATGCCCGGCAGCTACTACACCGAGCTCACCCCGAACGACATCGGCGCCGCCGCCAACTACGACTCGGGCATGTTCGTCACCACCGGCGGCATGCTGGGGCGCTACACGGATGGCGGCGGCCGCGGTATCGTCGACTACCTGCGGCGCCACTACCCCGATTTCCAGCCGCGCCGGATTCTCGACCTCGGATGCGGCCTCGGGCACAACGTGCTGCCCATGGCGGAAGCCTTCCCGGAAGCCACCGTGACGGCCGTGGATGTCGCCGCCCCGATGCTGCGCTACGGCGCCGCCCGCGCCGCCAGCCTCGGCATCGACAACGTGACGTTCGTGCAGGCCGATTCCGCGGACCTCGGCATCTTTGCAGACGCGAGTTTCGACTGGATTCAGAGCACCATGTTCCTGCACGAAACGTCCGCCCGGGCACTGCCGCGAATCATGGCGGAGTGCCGCCGCCTGATCGCGCCGGGGGGCCTGGTCATCCACATCGAGCAACCCTGCTACGACGAGACCATGCCCGCCTTCGAACAGGCCATGCGGGACTGGGACGCCTTCAACAACAACGAACCCTTCTGGACCCGGTTGCACGAGATCGACCTGGACGGGGTCATGCTGGATGCCGGTTTCGAACCGGAAGAGTTGATCCACGGCGGCGTCGCGGCCGTGGTCGACACCAGCCTCTTTCCCGATGCGGCCACCGATGACGTCGAGGATTACGGGCGCAAACCGGCCTGGCACATCACCGGCGCCCGGGTGGCGGGGTAGCCAGCGGCAGCGGTTGCCGGGCGGATCGATCGATGAGCAAGACGGCTTCGAACCCCGCCGATCTCGACAGCATCGCCCTTGCCGGCGCCAAGGCGAAGGGGAAGCGCCCCTGGTTCTTCGCCGACCCGAACGTCGAGCGGGTACTGTCGATCGTCATGGCCGTGGCCGGCGAGGTGGCCGTGCTGCGCCAGCGCCTGGACACCATCGAGACGCTGCTGGAGGAGCACGGCAGCATCACCAAGGCGGACATCGAGGCATTCGTGCCGAGCGCAGCCCAGCAGGAGGAACGGGGGCGCTGGAACCAGGAATACCTGGCCAGGATCCTGCGCATCCTGCAACAGGAACAGGAGGCGCTGGAGCGGCCGGACGAGCCGACCTCGGAAGAAGCCGGCAAGCGCATCGGCGGCAAGCGGGAAGACGACGCCACTGGAGATGCGTGAGACGACCCCCATGTCCACAGCCAACGAACAGGTCATCCTGGCGCGCCGCCCGGAAGGGCTACCCGAACTGCGGGACTTTGCCCTGGAGCCCACCCCGGAACCGGCCGGCGAAGGCCTGTTGTGCGATGTCCTCTACATCTCGTTGGACCCGTACCTGCGCGGCCGTCTGAGCGGCCGCCACATCAGCGGGCCCATCGCCCCCGGCGAACCGATGTCGAGCGAACTGGTGCTGCGCGCCCGGGAGGACGCCGGCGAATTCCGCAGTGGCGACCTGTTGCGCGCCTTCGGCCCGTGGCAGCGCCGCGTTCGCCTGCCCGTGGCCGATTTGACCTTGATACCTGAAGACGTCGACCCGCCGTCGCTGGCGCTCGGCATCCTCGGCATGCCGGGGCTGACCGCGTATGCAGGTGTCGAGCGGCTGCTGCAACCGCGCCGCGGTGAAGTACTCGTGGTTTCCGCGGCTGCGGGCCCGGTCGGCGCCAGCGTCGGCCAACTGGCACGAGCCCGAGATGCGCGAACCGTCGGCATTGCCGGCAGCGAAGCGAAGTGCGCCTGGCTGTTGGAGCACGCCGGCTTCGACGCCGCGATCAATTACCGAACCCGACCGCTTCGCGAGGCCCTGGACGCAGCCTGCCCGGAGGGCATCGACCTGTACTTCGACAACGTCGGCGGCGACGTGCTGCAAGCGGTCATGGAGAGGCTGGCCGTCAACGCCAGGGTCGCCCTCTGCGGATTGATGGACCAGTACAACTCGGAGCAGCCGCCGCCGGGGCCGAACCCCGCTCTCGTCATTCGTTCCCGTGCAACCCTTCGCGGCCTGGTGGTCTACGACCACGAAGAGCTGCGTCCGAAAATGGAGAAGGAACTCGGCGAATTGTTGCGGGCCGGCCGCTTCGCCTTCAAGGAGGACACCGCCCACGGCCTCGACCAGGCCCCGGCCGCCTTCTGCCGGCTCATGGCGGGGCAGAATTTCGGCAAGGCTATCGTACGGCTCTAATCAGCCCGACAGGTAAGGCGGTGCCGGGTGCAAGCTATATGCCTGGTCCGGGCATCATCTTGCTCCCGTCACTGAATCTCGAAAAACGAAATCGATCGAGGTCATGTACCACTGCATTACCCAAGACCATGTCCGCCATTGTCTTGCCCGTCGACGGCCCAATGCCAAAACCATGCCCACTGAAACCTGTAGCGACATAAACGTCGCTGAAACCAGGTACGGCATCCATCACCGGCACCACATCGGGCAACGCATCGATCATGCCCGCCCAGGCTTGTGCGATGGGCACGTCCGCAAGCATGGGCATATACTTTTGTAATCCGACTTTCATTCTCTTGATGGCTTGCTCGGACGGTGCCGGATTCAAGATTCTGGTCTTTTCAAATGGAGACTTTTCGTCATCCCGCCAACGAGCGGATTGTGTGAGCCTTTCCCATAGTCCACCCGAGAAACTGACTTGAATCGCCGTACTGCCATGCATCATCACGGGGACATATTTGGGCAAGCATCTGATGCTATCGCGACCCACAAAGTGTTCGTGGGTGGTTGCAGTCGCAATGGTATAACCGCCGTCCTGACGCCTGCGGATGCCCAGGTGCCCAACGGCCGCTGCCCCAGATAACACGTCAGGAGCACGTTCCGTACGAACTACCGTTCCCCGAACACTGAGCTGAGGCAGCCAAACCCCAAGGTTACCCAGGAATCTGGCCGTCCAGGCACCGCCGGCACAAACGACCGATTGTGCTTTGACCTCACCATGCTCGGTCAAGACGCCACGCACCCGACCGCCGGTCGAGACCAGATTACGTACGGCACAGTCTTCGCGAATGAGAACACCTTGATTCACGCAAGCACGTGCGATGGCAGGAACTGCCTTGAACGGCTCTGCTTTTGCGTCACTGGCCGTATAGATGCCACCTACGTGAACATCAGGCGGACCTTTCATCAGATCCTCAACTTCAGCGCCTGTCAGAACACGTGTATCGAGCTGGTGCTGCTCTGCAATGTCCATCCATTGCTCGGCATTCGAAAGCTCTTTCGGATCCGAGGTTGCATAGAGCACACCGGTTCGCGCAAATCCGATGTCTTCATCGAGATCATGGGTAATCTCTTCCCACAGGCGATTGGCCTCCATGGCCAGCGGTACTTCGCCGGGGTCTCTAAACTGCTGGCGGATCCATCCCCAGTTGCGGCTGGATTGTTCGCCGGCAACACGACCTTTTTCACAAACCAGAATGGACGCACCGGCTTTGGCAAGATAGTAGGCGGTGCAAATGCCGGCAATACCGCCACCGATGATGATGACGTCCACGGCATCGGGCAGCGGGTCGCGGTGTACGACAGGTCGCGACTCGTCGAATATCATCGACCGGGTCACAGCGTGTTTTTGTAGATCTTGCCGTTTTTCATCACCAGCCGAATTGTTGTCACGTCAGGTGTCGGCCGAGGTCTGGTTTTGAACATGGACGGTGCAGCGCCGATCACTGACACGTCTTCCAATGGATTACCGTCAACCAGCAACAGGTCGGCATAGGCACCGGGTTCGATCGCACCCAGCTTTTTCGGGTACGGGTTATTCTTGCCCGCAAGCGCCATCAATCTGCCATTGTCACTGGTCATGGCTTTGAGCGTCTGCAGATTACCGAACGCCTTGGCCCACTGTGTGATCTGATAGTCGCGCAGGTTGCGGCTCGATAACTTGTTCACCAGGACAACATCGGTGCCAAAACCCATATTGATGCGGTGCCTGCGCGCCAGGCTCACCCAGTTTTCCCCGTTCTCGTATATCTGTTTCGCTTTGAGGTGCGCCGGGTTGGCGGGATTTCCATAATAGGGGTGCTCCATCAGCTCCTTCGCAAAGCCGCCCATCGCGGGCACAATCCAAGCGTCCTTTTCGTCCACCATTCTAAAGGTTTCCGGGTCGGTCATGAGATTTCCATGCTCGATCGATCTTACGCCCGCATTCAGGGCACGTCTTACCGACTCGTCATGATAGGCATGCACCGCACTGTAGGTATCGAAGTGACGGGTCGCAGTAACCATGGCACGCAGCTCGTCCATCGTCCCTTGAATGGTATGCAGTGGGTCGCGATCGGAACTGACGCCACCGCCTGCAACCATCTTGACGAAATCCGCACCCCTGGCCAGGTTGTTGCGGGTTGCTTTCAGAACCTGGTCGGCACCATCTGCCAGGATGGTAATGCCGAGCTTTTCGAGATAGGTGTTTCCGTAGCTCGGGATGAGTGATTCGGCATCGGAACGGAAATCCGTATGGCCTGACGACTGGCCGATGCAGGCGCCGGAAATGTACATGCGCGGTCCTTCGATGAATCCTGAATCGATCAGTTTTCTTAACCCGACGCCGGTGCCACACAGATCGCGCACCGTGGTGAATCCCGATGGCAGGAATTCGTCTATCGCTTCCCTTGCTCTTGCACCGATTTCTTCCCAGGTCATATTGCTGGCCGCGTGCACACCGCGGTTACTGTCCAGAAACTGAATATTGATGTGCACGTGGGCATCGATGAGCCCCGGCATCAACGTGCGCCCACCACCGTCAATCCGCGAAACAGAAGCCGGTACCTGATGGTTGTCGGGCGTGACAGCAACGATTTCATCGCCAACGACGAGCACTCGGGTCGGAGCCGTCAAATCGTCCGCACGACCATCCCAGACTCGGACGTTTTCGAACAAGACTGCCTGCAACTCAACCGCAGCAGCGGGCATGCCAAAAAACAGTATCAGTAACAGAAATGGAGCTTTCATCGTACCCCCGGAGTCAAACCAATCAGAAACGGTTTTTTTTGCGCGATTCGACGGCAGGTTGTACGTTTCCAACCTCTTCATTTGGACAATACCGTTAAAGCAATTGCAGCAACATCCTGGCCAATGAACCCGCCGCCATTTTCCGCCAACCCCACCCTGGCCTTGGTAACTTGCCGATCACCCGCTTCGCCCCGCATCTGCCATGTCAGTTCAACGAGCTGCGCAGCGCCTGTAGCACCGACAGGATGGCCTTTCCGCATGAGTCCTCCCGAAGTGTTCACCGGGACGCGCCCACCGAGCCTGGTGTGCCCAGCCTCGACAAATGCACCCCCTTCTCCCTCGGGGCACAATCCGAGGTATTCGTAATACATGATTTCGGCAATCGCGGACGCATCGTGCAATTCCACACAATCAATATCTGCCGGGCCCAGGCCCGCTGCTTCATAAACCGTCGAAATACAGGCTTCCGGTACAGACTGGCCCCCTTCATCAACCACATCGAAGCCACTGTTGAGCGTTGCCGCACGTATTCGGACGCAACGACTCAGGCCAATCTCCTTGGCCTTTTTCTCACTCACTATGATGAGCGCGGCCGCCCCATCGCCGATAGGCGAACACATGGGCAGGGTCAGGGGCCAGATCAGTTGCTGCGCACCGAGGACATCCTCGACGGCAAGCACATTCCGGTATTGCGCGTACGGGTTCAATGACCCATGCACGGAATTCTTCGCAGATACCGCTGCAAGCTGGGCCTGCGTGGTACCGTATTCCTGCATGTGTTGAAGTGCCCAGGCGACATAGATATCCATGAATATCGATCTTGTTGCACCGGCGCCGTCTTCGTCCGGGTCGTGACCCAGGGCTCTCAACTGATTGCTGGTACGGCTGAGAAGGCGCTCGGTATCTTCTATATCGATACCACCACTGAACACCAAAAAGGTCTTCTGCTTGTCCAGGCTGTAGAGCTTTTCTACACCACAGGCAAGCACAACATCGTAAGCACCCAGCGAGACCATGGCACTGGCCTGGTGAAAAGCCGTAGCGGAAGACGCACAGGCGTTCTCTACATTGATTACCGGAATACCGCCAATACCCATGTGCCGAAGCGCGACCTGGCCGGGTACGCAGACCTGTCCGGAAACTATACCCGCGCCGACGTTTCCCACCCAGGCGGACTGTAATGCCGATTTGTTCAGCCCCGCATCGTTCAACGCACCTGATACCGCCTCGCAAAGCAGAGACTTGATGTTGCGATCCAGGTGTTTGCCGAATCGCGTCATGGCCGCACCTGCGATATAGGCATGGTGCTGCATGCTAGTTTACGCCCCGGTCCTTACCCTCCCAGTAGGGTTTTCTGAGCGCCGTTTTCAGCACCTTGCCGACGGGGCTCCGCGGCAGGTCTTCGATCATGTCTACGCTTTTGGGTGCCTTTACCGATCCAAGTCTTTTTTTCACAAGGCCTATCAACTCGTCTTCGTCCGCGCGCGCGCCAGGTTTCAATTGCACGACTGCCTTGACCGCTTCACCCCACTTCTCATCCGGCACACCGATCACAGCGCACTCCTGAACGGCCGGGTTCTCGGAAATGACCTGTTCCACCTCGTTGGGATAAACGTTGAATCCACCGGTGATGATCATGTCCTTGCGGCGGTCGACAATGTGCACGTAACCGTCTTCTGCCATGATGCCGATATCACCCGTCCACAGCCAACCGTCTCTATGGGCCGCGGCGGTTGCTTCGAGATCATCCAGATAACCAAGCGTAACCAGGCGTCCGCGTACACATATTTCACCTGGCTCACCGCATGGTGCTTCCCGGCCATCGTCCTCCAGAATCCTGACTTCATTGAAGATGCCAGGACGCCCAATGCTCGAAAGGCGCGCTGCGTCGACATTGCCCTCATCGTCGATATAGTCCCAAGGTGCTTTGAGCGTGATTGCCGCTGGTGCCTCGGTCTGGCCGTATGCCTCGGTCATGCAAGGTCCGAAAACGCTGATGGCTTCTTGCAGTTTTTCTACGACCGTTGGAGCAGCGCCGACGATAAAGTGCTGCAACGTACTGTAGTCGTAGTTTCGAACCTCTGGGTGCGCCAGCATCATGTAGAGCACCGTCGGCGGCAGGAACAGGTGGGTAACGCCGAAACGCTCGATATCCTGCATGATGCTGTGGGGATCAGCGCCGTCCACCACGACGTTACAACCACCTCGCGGAAAATGCAGACACCCCATAATCCCCGCCGAATGGGTCATCGGTGCAACCACCAAATGCACACTGCCTTCCCTGAAATTCAGGTGTGCGTGGTAATTGGCGAAAAAGGCTTCGAGCGCTGCATGATTCATCAACACTCCCTTGGACTTGCCGGTCGTGCCACCCGTGGGGAAAATCGCCGCCAGTTCGTCAACACCTTCAGGCCCTGGCTCGTAGATTGGGTCATCGTCGCTCATGAAATCCCGTAGATTTTTTCCAACGGAACCCTCACCGTCAATGCACACGAAGGCTCGGATGTCTTTCGCTGCATCAGCGATGACTTCGACCTCCTCGTTGAATCTGGACGAGTAGAAAAGTACCGACATGCTGAAACGGTTGGCTAGATCGACGTTGATCTCCGTTGGATTTCTGGGGTTTATCGGAAGCCAGACACCTTCGGCTCGCATGAGCCCGATCAGCGCCAAAAAAGCCGCGTTCGAGTTCGGTGAATACACGCCTATGCGCGTACCCTTGGTAAACCCGTTAGCCTGTATCGCACTGGCAATTCGGCCGATCTCCAGTTCTGCTTCGGCGTAGGTCAGCGCGCCACTGGCGTCAATAAACGCCGTGTTTTCCGAATGGTAGCGAACTCCCTGTTCGAAGTAATCGATGATGCGCATGGCAGGGCTAAAAGTCTGTTACCACAACCTTTGCGGGCAGAAACGCTTTAAGCTGGCCAAGCAGATACTTGTAGCCCACCGCATCACAAGCCGTGACAAAGCCAGCCTTGTTGGTGCCATCGGCAAGCAGCCTGGCCACTGTGGCTGCCTGGAACAAGCCTGTCTGAGTATAGGGGCTCGTGCTTTGGATGACGACCTTCTTGCCCCCGGCTGAGCCAGTGCCAGTGACGATGTCGCAGCTCTTGTGTATCAACGTATATTCCCGCGGCGGCATGAACGGTTCGATCTCATCAATGATCTTGTCGAGAGCCGCTTTCTGTTTCTCATTGGGTAGCGAGCGCACATCCGCTTCGAATTGTTGCTGAATAGCCAGCAATCCCTCCATGAGTTCGCGATCTGTATTGCCGCTGTACTGCCGGTACGTATGCACCTGCGGGTGGTCCTTGTAGACCAGCGGCATATTGCCACCAGCCCAAGGATGAACAAGCTGGCTTACGACGAACCCGGGAACCGACACCTCATATCCTTTGCCCGGGGGCCATGGGAGCAGCTCGTTGTCTTTCAAATAGCGAGCATCGTGACTGAAAAGGCTGTAGATGGATTGCGTGGAAGCAAAGGTGGGTACGAATGTACCTGCCGTCACGGCCTCGAACGTGTCGAATCCGCCATCTTCCAACAACATATTCGTGGCGATATCCACCGGCGTGTACATATAAGCGGTACAGGGCGCAAGAGCCAAGCCTGCTTCTCGATACGCGGTACCGTAGCGGTCCATGACCAACTCGACAAACGCAGGTTCTCCCGTCGTATCGATATAATGCGCGCCGGCCGCCAATGCTGCCTGAACGACGGGCTCGCCAAATCTCTCGAAAGGCCCTACCACATTGCAGACTACGCTACGTCCGGCAAACAGTTCGGTCAATTCGTCAACCGTATTGTCTACCGCCACCACTTCATAATCCGCTGTTTCTACACCAGGAAGACGATCCATGGTTTCCTGGACACGTTGCGCGTTACGACCAGCCGCAACAAACGGAATCCGGTACTGTCGCAAAAACTCGCAAACCAGACGCCCCGTATAGCCGCTCGCGCCATAAACAACGACAGGTTTCTTATCTCTCATGGTGCCCTCCCAAGACTTGTTCGGGGATCGGTCTCTGGCTCGATGGTCGCAGAACCAAAAGCCTCGGACTGGTTGAAAGGAGTTTTCTTTCGGTCTTGAGAGATATCATCGATTGAAGGCACACATCACCTTACGGGGTCGGACCGAAGAGGGTTCGCTCGAGACTGTCATGACGCGGAATCGATTGCTCCCATTCAAGGTCCCAATTCAAGGCTCCAATCCCTTGCGGAACTCCCGGGGCGTTACATCGAGCCATCGCTTGAACGCTCGTGTGAAATTGGAGTTGTCTGTAAAGCCAAGCAGGTAAGCTACCTCGTCAACGGACACACCATCAGCCAGATGTTGCTGTGCCAATTCGCATCGAGTCTTGTCCAGGAGCTTCTGATAACTCGTGCCAGCCATCTTCAGTTTTTTCTGAAACGCGCTTTCACTCATGGCCAGCGAGTGTGCGACTTTTTCCCGATTGCACTCCCCCGAAGGCAGAAACTCGAGAATACGGGTATATACCTTGGTGGGGAGATCGAGTTCCTGGAGTTTTTCCAGAACCTTCATTGCCAAGAGATCGTTGTGCTTGGCCAGATCGGGATTTGCCCCGGCTAGCGGTGGGTCGAGATCTTCTTTTGCAAAGTGAATGACAGAATCCTTTCCGCCATACTCGATCGGACAGCCAACGAAGGCATCGTATCGATATTTTTCCGAATTGGGCGGTGTCCAGGCAAGGACAATTTTCTGTGGGCTGTAGTCAGGTCGATATATCATCCGGATGAGTTTCAGCGTAAACACCACAAACGCATCGGAATGACAACCGACTGTAGTCGGGCTGTAAGTCACTTGAGCATGGTCTGTAAGTGTTGCATCGAACGTACGCTCTTCGAACCTTATGGTCTCGAGTGTCGAGATTACTGCAAAGTAACGTTCGTACCGGAGCATGAAATCACGTAGCGACTCGCTACAAATAAGAGCAATGCCAAGAGACTTGTAGAGCGCGGGATTCAGGTCCTGGATCACATCCAACCCGAAGCACGGATTACCGGTATGCTCAACCGCCAACGCCCACACTCTATCAACCAGTTTCCATGGAATGCGCTGATCGCCGCCAGCAAACGATTCCAGGTCTACCCCCGCCTGGGCGAGAAGCTTGTCTGAATCCAACCCATAGCGTTCCATGCCCTGAGAGACGATAACCAGGTTGCCATAGTAGCTAGTGGGTTCAGATTGCATTGCCCGGATTATGGCGGATGGCATGTTTACTCGCAATGACCAACCCAGGGTGCGCATTTGACATTTCTTATCGACCGAGATGCCGGTACACTCGATCGCCACTCGCACGAGTCAGGCGAAAACGTGTTCAAGGTCAGTTTCTACGTAAAAAAGCACGATGAGATTTCGGCGAGGGACTTCACGCACTATTGGCTGGGTGAGCACGCAGATCTCGCTCGCGAGGTGCTACCCAAACTAGGTGTGCGCCAATACTTGAAATGCGAAGTACTCCACGATCACCCCTTGACGCTTCAAGCTCAGACCGACTTCGGTACGGGCCCCATACGTTACGACTTTGTCGATCACTGGATCTGTAACGACCTCAAAGAGTTGAAACACGGTACTGAGTCTGAATCTGTCCGGCGTCTGATGGCAAAGGTCTTTGCCAGCGAGGATCGAAATGTGGACATTGCCGCATCCAATGTTCAGATGTCAGTAGATCTGGTTCAGTTCTTTCCCATCGATGCAAATGAAATTCGCGCAACGGGTGAGAGCCCGTACTTGAAGATCTATTACGTCGTTCGATCGCTGCCTCACATCGATCCGCGCCACGCACAACTCCACTGGAATGCATGCCACGGTGGAGAGTCACGCCAACACATTCGATACTCCAGACAGAAGAAGTACATTCAGGCACACGGGATCGACTCGACCTTTGTGGATCAACTGATCGCACAGAGAGGCTACGAAAGCGATCCATACCTGATCGGCCATGCTGAAGGCTGGATCGACCCGTGCAAACCACCATGCGGATTCAGCGAAGAGGACGCTGCCCGTGTCAATCGCATGACCATGGATGATATTGACCTGTTCTCCGACAAGCCGCGGGGCAACGTGTTTTTCGCTCGCGAGCATTACATCATGGATGAAGAAGTGGTCGTAAGACCGAATCCGAACGTCAACGATAAACTCATGCCCGAGTTTTTCTCGGCAGTATACTAGTGGCACTCACGATCGACTTCAGTGGTCGTGTGGCACTGGTCACCGGTGCAGCAAAGGGCATAGGGCTTGCAGCCGCCAAAGCATACGTAAACGCAGGTGCGCAAGTCGCGTTGCTGGACCGCGACGCGAGCGTTGCAGAAGTGAGTTCGTCGCTGAACGCCAGCGGGGCTACGACCATCGGCATGCAGGTCGATGTTTCCAACGCAGCGCAAGTCGCCAGCGCAGTAGCCGAAACAGTTAGGGCACTCGGACGATTGGACTTCGCCCTGAACAATGCCGGCATCGGAAGCTACGGACAACCCGTGCAAGACGTCGATGATTCACTTTGGCAGCGTGTAATCGAGGTCAACCTGTCAGGCGTGTTTTACTGCATCAAGCACGAAGTGCCGGCGATGCTCGCTTCCGGTGGAGGGGTCATCGTCAACACATCCTCCGTTTTGGGGGTCCGTGCTCTTCCCGACACAAGCGTACAGTACACCGCCGCAAAACACGGAGTCATAGGACTGACTCGACAAGTCGCCGTGAATCACGGCCACGAAGGCATTCGATGTCTGGCAATCTGTCCTGGATTAGTCGACACAACACTAGTCGACAAAGACTCCGGCGGCGGCGTGCAAGGTGGCGGCCTTGCCGATGATGCGCTAAACGAAATAATCGGTCGCACGCCGCTAGGACGGATTGGCAAACCTGAGGAAATAGCCGATGCCGTTGTACTGTTATGTTCCGACAAGGCCGCCTTTGCTAACGGGTCTCACCTGGTCATAGATGGCGGTCTGATCCAAGGTTGACCATGCCGGATCAGCAACAACCGGCGGACTGGCACCGAATTTTCACAATCTCCGCCGCCTATGTTGCTTTTATAATCGGTTCGGGATTCGCTACGGGACAGGAAGCACTTCAGTTCTTTGCTGGCCACGGGCCGATGGGGCTGCTGGGTGCACTGGTTACAACGCTTCTCCTGGTCTACACCTGTGGTTCGATGTTGCGCGCCGGGCAGCGCGCCAACCTCGCAAATAACCAGGAAGCATTCACCTACATCTGCGGACCACACCTGGGTCCGGTGCTGACCTGGTACACGATGATCCTGATCATCGCGGTTGCAACCGTGATGATCGCTGGAGCTGCTGCCACCCTTGCGCAGGCATTCGCAATCCCCACCGTGCTTGGCGCAGCATCAATTGCCCTGATCGCCTTGGTCACGCTGATACTCGGTCTAAAACGACTGCTCTCTGTCCTGAGCCTCATCGGGCCAATCATCATCTTGCTTGTGCTGGGAACCGCCGTGCTGTCCCTGCTTGATGGGTTACCAACCGCTGACGCCATCGCCAAGGGCAAATCGCACGTGCCCTACAGAGCATCCCAAAGCTGGTGGTTTTCTGCTCTCTTGTACGTCGGTCTGATACTTCCCGGCATGGCTGGTTTTATCCCCATCGTTGGGTCAGCAACAAAAGGACGTAGCGAAATCCGTGCCATTGCATTAATTGGCCCGCTGTTGCCGATGGTTACACTGAGCCTGGTTGTGCTGGCGATGTATTCAGCACTGCAAGAGGTGTCCTACTCCGAAGTGCCATTGATGAAACTTGCGGAAGATATCTCGCCAGCGTTAGGCAGCTTGTTTGCAGTTGCAATATTTCTCGGAATTTACACAACCATCACACCGCTACTTTGGACGGTATGCTCCCGTTTCGCAGTTGAAGGGTCACGGCGCTACAGTATCCTGGTGATTTCCCTGTGTACAATCAGCTACCTGGGCGGCACCGTCTTGCCTTTCGGTCAGCTACTGAACTGGATCTACCCCACGGTAGGCTACGTTGGTTTGCTGATTCTGGCTTGCCTGATCTACAAGGACGTTCTTGTCAAAATACGAAGCGATTAGCATATTCTCGCACTTCAGCATGAGGCGATGAATCGATCAGCGTTTGAACTTTCGTGCGATGCTCGTCGATTGGGTAAGGATTGCCACGTTCGCCCGTCGGAATCAGAACTTCCTTTTCCCGTACTTCTCCGTTGGACAACGTTAATCGTACCTTAGCGGGCATTCTGAGTTCTTCCTGAAACAACCGCTCGAACTCTGCATTTCGCGCCAAATTGATGCGCGAAGCGAATCCTAACGATTGTGCATATTCAGCGTGCGACATCCGCAGATCGATCAGAGATTGACCCGCAAGGTGCAAGGCAAACACATGCGGCAAGCTGAACTGCAGTTCCAACAGCGTTTTCGGGTTGGTGCCGGCAAGCGCCTCGACGCCAAAGTCGAATATCTCTACGTCGACTCTTTCGACATCGTCAATGTCAATGCCCTCATCGATCGCTCGCAACGCATCGATAGACGAGTGCATCCAGCGACACGCGGCATAAGGCTTGATCTGCGTGTTCAGAATCTCCCAGGTATCTCCCAAGCCCCCGAGCATGATTTCCGGATTGAATTCTTTAGATGCCATCATGCGCCACTGACCTTGATCCCCGTCCAGAACCGTTGGCTCTGCGGGCACACCTGCCCGCGCTGTCATCACCGCCATGACACCCGCGAGGGCAACGGTGCCATAGTTGTTTTTCAGCCCGCTCTTCACTTGACCGGGGACCAAGCCGATTTTCTGGTAAACCGGCAATGGCGTGTTTGCAGCCGCAAAGAACATGGCCCGCGCGAGTTGTTCCGCGTCGAGATCGAGGAGCTTGCCCGCCGAAACCATGGGCCCGAATACTTGCAGTGTCTGTGAACCCCACGGGCCATCGAACCTGCCCTCGTAGCTGAACACTGCACGCGCCCAGCGTATGTTGAACTCGTATCCCGCGACTATGGCTTCTAACACCTCCTCATCGCTCTTGCTGTACTTCCTGGCAAGTACCAGCACCGAATGAATGATCGGCGCCCCCGGATGGCCAACCTCTATATGACTATCGTCGAAGTCAAGCATATTGGCAGCCAGTGAATTCAAGTAAACTGCTTCCAGCAATTTACCCTTCTGCCCCGAGTGCAGGATCAGGTGATCGCCACCGTCTACCTCGAACATCTCAGCCATCGCCTGGTTAATGGGCATGTGGTGAGACCCCACCGCCACTGCAACCGAGTCGGCAATCAACCGTTCGGTGAATTCCTTTACGTGGCCCGGGATCCGATCGTAATCGAACGCCACAATGGCTTCGGCAACCTGACGCGTGAGTGACGTGCTTTCGGAATGGGCGACACCTGCAGTGAAAAGAATCCATAGCGGCATGATGATTCGCAACACTTCATTCATCGGTGTATTTCCTCCGTGTCCGATCTGGAGGCGACGCGCGCCGAGTCGGGATCCGACAGAATTCTCCGGTCTGTTTCGGTGCGTTGAAACGCTTTCTCGATTTGCTGAAACCGTTCGGTTACCTCACCACGGGTACCCGGATGCGTAAAGATATAGCGATCGCCGGCCAAGAGACGATCGATCGCGTAGCTGGCGACGGTATCGGCTGACATGCCTTGCGCAACAGCTTGCAAAAGATCCGTATTGTCTGTACCACCCTGATCGTATCGGCTGGTTTCCGCGATTCTTGTGCTGACGAATCCGGGACACAACATGGAAACAGAGACCCGTCCTGCCAACTGCTCGGCGAGCGACTCGGTGTAACCAACGACGGCGTGTTTGCTAGTCGAGTAAGCGAGGAGATTGGCAAAACCAATGTGGCCGGCCACCGATGCCGTGTTCAGAACATGTGCATTTCCGGCATTTGTCATCAACTGCGGCAGAAATACTTCCACGCCCATGACAACGCTCATGAGATTCACGTCGACCACCCAACGGAAGCGCTCGAGGTCTATCTCTCCGGCGCCCGCTTCGGCAAAAACGCCGGCGTTGTTCACCAATACGTGAACCGGTCCGAAGGCTGCTTTGGCTCTGTCGGCTGCATTCCGCAGCGATCCCAGTCTGGTAACGTCGCAGTCTATCGCGAGACAGGCTTCCGACCTGGCCAGCTCCGCCAAGGCCGCTGCGTCGATGTCAGCAGCAACCACCCGCATGCCGAGATCCAGGCAACGCGTGGCCATTGCGCGCCCGATGCCCGACGCGGCGCCCGTGATGAAGGCAGTCTTACCTTCAACAGTTGGATTCATTCGCGGTAGCTGGTCGTCGCCCTACACTTGGAGTCACAGCACCCTCGACGAGAAACAGGAAAGACGTGTCTAGAAGTTCAACTGCCCCGTCAGCATCAGAGTTCTGTGGGTGCGCGTACCGACTGCAGCATTCGTAAAGAACGCACCACCCAGGTCGATGCCTGGCCCGCTGAGTACTTCATCGGAGAGGTTTCGACCAATCAAGCTGACCGACCAACGTTCGCTGGCACCAGACACGCCGAGATATGCATTGATCATGTTCCAGTCATCCTGACGCATGACTTCACTGAAGGTGCCTTCAGTAACGTAGTCTGTGGAACCAGACGCGCTCATGCCGGCGCGGAGAAGCAGCGCATCGTTGAGCGGGAATTCCATGTCCGCATAAACATTGTAGGAGAAATCTGCAGCCATGGGCGGTTCGAGACCAGCCGCATCGCAGCTACCGTCACCATTGGGTATTGACTTCGACGGGCCAGCCGCACATTGCGCGTTATCGAACTCATCGTATTCGGCGTCAAGGAAAGCAACCGATGCGCCAATGGTCAACCACTCCGCCGCAATGAACCTTCCATCGGCTTCCAAGCCTTGAATGGTTGCCTCGCCGGCATTGTCTACCAGTGCCCCACCGAGCGTAATGGAAGTGACTTGCAGATCTTTGTACTTGTTGTTGAATGCGGTTAGATTCAACTCACCTCGGCCTTCAAACATGCTCGACTTCGAGCCAATTTCAAACGCGACCACTTCTTCTTCATCAAAGACGAGGGCATCGGGAATAGCACCAAACGACGAACTCATGCCACCGGTTTTCACACTCTTTGCAACACGCGCGAATAGCGAGTGGTTGTCGTGAAAATCCCACATCATGGAAAGCTCAGGCAGAATGTCATCGATATCGATGTCTTGTTCAGTTCCCACTGTATTGGCGGGTGACGAGAAAAACACACCCGTTAAACCCAGCACACCCAAGAATGCGTCGTATGGTGCACACGCACCGGTACCGGCAGTGTCTCGAATGGTATCGAGCCCATCAGATGCAAATCCACAAGAACGCGTGCGTTCTACTGTTTTGCTCTCATCGGTATAGCGCGCGCCCGCCGTGATGTGGAACGTATCCGATACGTTGAAAGTTGCGCTCGCATAAGCAGACCACAGCTCCTGATCCTGATGCACTTCCGCGAATCCGAATGGTATATCCCACGCCCCTGCTGCACCTTTGCCGAGCCCAAACAGGGGACCAAGCACATCGAACAAACCAGCCTGCTCGATAAAGGTCGCCAAACTGGTCGAGCGGTCTTCCATATCAGATTTCTGATAGTAGAGACCAAACATGTAATCGACCTTGCCTCCCTCAGGCGAAATCAATCGAAGCTCCAAGGTCTGTTGATCGAAATCTTCCGACCCAAACGAGTCTGCGCTCATCGCATGAACGCCGGGCGCCAGGAACGCTCCGCTATCGAAGTCATTGCCTATGACGTGTTCGAATTCACTGTCGGCGAAGATCGCACTCAACTGATGCTCTGCCAGCGCCCAATCGACAGAGACAATGATGTTCGAGCCGTCCGCCTTGTATCCAGGACCATCCAATTCACCCGTTAGATCCAATGCAGGCGTGTTGTGCTCGTAACTGTTCTCCGGTTTTCGCGGAAAAGGGGTTATCCCGGCAGGGCTGATCTGTTCGGTCAGCTGCCCCTCATACAGGAGATCGAAGTAATCGGCTTTGGCGGTCACGGTAACGGAATCGCTCGGTTCCCAGACAAGTGTCAGTCTTGCCGATTCATTCTCTTCCGAGCCACCTGGACCCGAGCTGGTGTCCGCAAATCCGTCGAGATCCTCCCGCTGCGCGACCAGTCGTGCTCCCAATCGATCACCTACGCTTCCACCGAGCACCACTCGAGCGGTCGTGCCGCCGTTTACCGTTTCTGTCCCAGCGGTGATGTTGCCTTCAAATTCATCTCCGGGTCGGTTGCTGGCAGTGACTACATTCACTGCACCCGCAGTCGCGTTCACGCCAAACAGAAGCGCTTGCGGTCCCCGGAGAATCTCAACCCGCTCGACATCCAGGAAACCGTTGTAGTATTGCTTGCTACGCGGCATATACTGCCCGTCAACATACATCGCAACCGCCTGCTCAATACCGCGCTGACCCGCGGGCGTTCCCATGCCGCGCATGGTGATGTTTCTGTCACCGGCAGCTTCCGTAACCAAAAAACTCGGAACGCCACTGGAAAGATCAGTCAAATCCCGCATGCCCGTCATCGAGATTTTCTCGCCCGACAACGCTTCTACAGACATTGGGATGTCTTGTGTGGATTGGGCTCGCTTCGTCGCAGTGACTATCACTTCCTCGATGACCATTTCTTCAGCGATCGTGTGGTTAGACAGACCAAGCAGAGCGCCAACTGCCACTATGACGTGTTTTTTGTCGAGCATCGTGCAGGACTCCTTGATTCTACCCGCAGGTAACTTTTTCTCAGGTGGTGAAAGCACAAGTTCCTGGCCCGTATCGGTCACCAACTTTCGTCGCGAGACCGTCGAGGCGCCCTGTAAGCGCGGTCGCGCCGACCGGAGGCCGGTGCAGGCATACTCGACAGTATGTCAAACCGGCTGGCGGGAGCACGGCCGCGCTTACGCGAGTGCACCGGCGTCCGCGGCAGGAAGTCGGTGGCGGATGCGGGCCAGGCTCAATGATCACCAGCGCGTCTGAGCAATACCTGTCCAATCGGAGAGAGTTATGAGTCGTTTTGCATAAAATTGTCTGTCGTCGGCTTGAGAACCGACATTATTCGCTTCGCAAGTTCGCGCCAATGCGGCGCTGGTCAGCACTGCCACCATGGATCACTTGCAAGCGCTACCAACGAAGCCAGATCGAGACAAAACGACTACAGAACCCTTGATCCTGGCAATCGAGTGCGGCGAACAAAGCAATTGCGATAGTAGCTGTCCGGTCGCGCTTGCGTGCTAACCCGCTTCCTCGAACGCACCGATCGGCAGCGGCGTGCCGGTCTGAACCAGCAACGCCTGCTTGCGCACGAACCGCAGCAGGGCGCTCGGCCCGGCGCGCGAACGGCCGAGGCCCGAGACCCCGAACGATTCCTTTTCGACATCGGCGACCTGTGCCGTCAGTCCGCCGTCGTTGATGCTGACGGCGCCTGCTCGCAGTTGCCGGGCTACCGCCAGCGCGTGGTCTTCCTCGCCGAGTACCGCCGCAGAGAGCCCGAACTCGGAATCGTTGGCCAGCCGGACGGCTTCGGCGTCGTCTGCAAACGGCATGACCGGGATGACGGGACCGAACGTCTCCTCTCGGAACAGCCGCATGCCGTGGCGCACGCCGGAGAGCACGGCGGGGGCGCACCAGTTGCCTTCCTGCCTGCGCTGCACGCCACCGCAGTGCAGTGTTGCTCCGCCGTCTACGGCATCTGCCAATTGCGCTGCCACCTCGTCCGCCTGTCGAGGGTCGATGAATGGGCCCAGGTGGCCGCCGGTTGCCGTGTCGCAGGTCAGCCGCACCTCCTCCGCCGCCTCCACCAGCCGTTGCACGAACGGTTCGTGGAGCGATCGGTGGACATAGACGCGCTCTATGGATTGACAAGCCTGCCCCGTGGCAATCACCGAAGCTCGGAGTGCGACGGAAACCGCGGTGTCCAGATCTGCATCCGCCAGCACGACCAGCGGGTCCTTGCCGCCGAGTTCCAGGAAGGCGGGTATCAGGCGCCGGCCGGCCTGAGCGCCGACCAGGCGGCCGGTGGGCACGCTGCCGGTGAAACAGATGGCATCCACGTGCTCGACGACGGCCTCTCCGGTGCCGGCGCCGCCCTGCACGAAGCGCAGCACGGCAGCCAGTTCGGGAATGGATTGCACCGTTTCGATCAGCGGCCCGACGAAACGCGGTGTCACCTCGCTCGGCTTGGCCAGAACCGCACAACCCGCTGCCAGTGCCGGCAGCGCATCGATCAACACGAGCAGCAGCGGAAAGTTCCAGGGGCCGATGACTCCAACCCGGCCGAGGGGCGTTGGGTTGTGTTCGTAGCGGACGCTCGGCGCCACTTCCGAGCGGCCCGTCGAGGCGGATTCGAGCAATGCCGGCGCCTTGCCAATCCAGTATTCGAGGCGGCGCGCGACGCCGTCGAACTCCGCTGCCGACAAGGCCCTGCGCCCTGTGTCTTCCGCGAGCGCGTCGACGATCTGCGCACGTCCTTCACCCAGCGCCTCGCGCCACGCTTGCAACACCGCGAGCCGCTCGCTCAATCCACCGGCCGCCCATTGGCGCTGAGCGACGGCGAGGTCCGCTGCAATAGCCGCAATCTCGTCTGCGGTGTGGGCCGCGATGTCGATGGAGGGCCCGCCTTCGGAATGCTGCACGGTAAAGCCGTTAGTCATAATGACGTATCATTATATCCAATGTAACCGGGCGGGCGACGCATGCCGCGCACCCTATTCGACAAGCTCTGGGACAGTCATTGCATCGCCACCGGCGAGTCGGACGAGTCGCTCTTGTACATCGACAGGGTCTGCCTGCACGAGCGCACCGGCGCCATCGCGCTGCAATCGCTGCGGGAACGCGGTATTCCGGTCCGGCGCCCCGAGCAGGCTTTCTGCATGATGGATCACCTGCTCGACACCCATCCCGGCCGGGGCACCGGCACCGCCGTCCCCGGCGGCGAGGCGTTCATCCTGCGCACCCGCGAGGGCGCGGCTGCAGCCGGCATTCGCAGCTTCGATGTCGGCGACGACGAACAGGGCATCAGCCACATCGTCAGCGCCGAACAGGGAATCGTCTTGCCCGGGCTGAGCCTGGTCTGTCCCGATTCGCACACCTGCACCCTGGGTGCGTTCGGCGCCTTGGCCCTGGGCATCGGCACCAGCGAAGCGGAACACGCCCTCGCCACCACCACCCTCTGGATGGCCAGGCCCCCCGTCATCGAGGTTGTGATCGAAGGCGAACCGGGCGCCGATGCCGGCGCCAAGGATCTGGCACTCTACCTGATCGCCGAACACGGCGCCGACGGCGCGAAAGGCGCGGCCGTCGAATTCACCGGCAACCTGGTGTCGGCACTGGACATCGAGGCGCGCATGACGCTCTGCAACATGGCCGTGGAGTTCGCCGCGGTCACCGCGCTGATCGCGCCCGACGCGAAGGTGTTCGACTACCTTGCCGGTCGGCCCTACGCGCCATCCCGGCCGCCGCTTGCACAATGGCGGGCACTGCAAACCGATGCGGGCGCGCGCTTCGAAAAGACCATTCGAATCGACGCATCCCGGGTCGACGCCCGCGTCACCTGGGGCACCTCGCCCGAGCACGGCGTCAATGTCGCCGGTCGCATCCCGGCGCCGCGCAACCGCAACGACCGAACCGCTCTGGACTACATCGGCCTGGAACCCGGCGTTGCCATGTCCGAGGTTGCCATCGATGCCGCCTTCATCGGTTCCTGCACCAATGCCAGGCTTTCCGATCTGAAGAGCGCCGCGGCCGTGCTCGAAAATCGGCGCGTCGCCCCGGGTGTCACCGCCATCTGCGTGCCCGCCTCGACATCGATCAAGCGGGCCGCCGAAGCGGAAGGCCTCGACCGCATCTTTCGCGCGGCGGGGTTCGAATGGCGCGAATCCGGCTGTTCCCTGTGCTTCCACGCGGGCGGCGAGGGCTTTGCGCCCGGCAAACGCGTCATCTCCACCACCAACCGCAATTTCGAAGGCCGCCAGGGCCCCGGCGTGCGTTCCCACATTGCCAGCCCCGCGGTGGTCGCAGCGTCTGCGGTGCGTGGCCGCATCGGCACGCCGAGCATGCTCTGAACATGCAGCCGTTTACCCGCCACCGTGGCGTCGCCGCACCGCTGTTGCGGGCCAACGTCGACACCGACGCCATCATCCCCTCCCGGGAAATGCGCGCGGTTTCGAGGAAAGGGCTCGGCGCCGGGCTTTTCGCCAACTGGCGCTACACCGATGTGGCGTCGCGTCGGCCGGACCCCGATTTCGTGCTCAATCGCCCGGAGTACGCCAACGCCACGATCCTGCTGTGCGGCGCCAACTTCGGCTGCGGCTCGTCACGGGAGTTTGCCGTCTGGGCGTTGGCCGAATTCGGCATCCGCGCGATCGTGGCGCCGAGCTTCGGCGCGATCTTCCGCAAGAACTGCATCGCCAACGGTGTGCTGCCCGCAATCGTTGTCGAGACGGAGATTCAGACACTGGCGCGCTGGGCCGGGGAAGACCCGACTTCCAGGCTGCTGGACATCGACCTGGACACGGCAACCATTGTCACCGGCCTGGGAACGACCCGCTTCGCCGTCGACCAGGCCGACCGGTCCCGCCTGCAGAGGGGCCTGGACCCCATTGCCTACACGCTGACTCGGGCCGATGAGATCGAGGCGTTCGAGGAAAAGCGATTCAACGCCCGGCCCTGGGTCGACCTGTCGGGACGCTCGTAGCCCGCAATTTTGCACCCGGGGGCCGCGATGATCGCGCCGGGTTCGGGACTCGCATATTGAATACACTGCCGCGGGTATCAATCCGACTCCATGGTGTTCTCGGCCAGCGCCTTTCGATACAGACGCAAGGTGACGGGCGCCAGCGCGGCCACCGGCACACCGAAGACAAGCGGCAAGAGCGCAACGCTGTAGCGCACCCCGTCGACACCGAACACCCAGTCGTTCAGCGCGCCCACCAGCGTCGGGCCGAACATCAGCCCGGACAGGCTGATCGCCATGTAATAAAGCGCCACGGTCTGTGCGCGGATGCGCACCGGCACGATGTTGAGCAGCGCGGTGACGCCGGTGGCGGAAATGAATGCGAGGCCGATATTGCCGAAAGCGAGTACAGCGAAGGCGAGCCAGGGATCGTCCAGCAACGGGCCGACAACGCACGGCGGCAGGGCGAGCAGCAGCCCGGCGATGGCGATTCTCAGCGGTGCGTCCTTGTGGCCACGCACGGTATAGCGATCGGAGAGCCAGCCCGCGAAATTGACGGCCGCCGGCCCCAGAAGGATGAGCGTGATGCCATTGGCCAGCGCGTA
Organism: Candidatus Azophilus sp.; assembly: GCA_965221465.1. GTDB lineage: Bacteria > Pseudomonadota > Gammaproteobacteria > Pseudomonadales > Azotimanducaceae > Azophilus. The sequence goes on along the minus strand of OZ244892.1, from coordinate 344,242 downwards.
CTTCTCTACCGGCCAGCCGTAGGTGCGGTCGAAGGTCACCGCCAGCCAGCCGTGGCTGTAGGCGATGACGGTCATGCAGCAGAATATGGAGACGAAACTCGCGTAGACGGCGGCATGCCGGCCGACGTGAGCGAACATGTGTCCGAGGTGGGCATGGGCCTGACCGGTGCCGGCAAGAATGCGCTTCGGCTCCGGCAGGCCGAAAAAGAGCAACGCCAGCAACAGCCCGGGCAACCCGACCACGATGAAGGCCAGTTGCCAGGGCGCCAGCTCGCCCACCAACGGCAATGCCATCTGTTCGCTGGTGTTGGCCCAGGCCAGTACGCCCGCGCCCAGCAGCGCTGCCAGACCGCTGCCCAGGGAAATGGCGCTCGAGTAGACGGCTATGGGCTTGCCCCGCCGTTCCTCCGGGTACGAATCGGCAATCAGCGACATGGCGCAGGGGCTGAGCGTCGCCTCGCCGACACCGACGGCCATGCGCGCCAGAAACAACTGCGTGAAGTTGCGGGCGAGCCCCGACAGAGCCGTGGCGGCCGACCAGACGGCAATGCCCGCCGCCACGATCCAGGTTCGCCGCCGCCGGTCGGCCAGGTACCCCAGCGGCAACCCGACCGTGGCATAGAAGATCGCAAAGGCCGGGCCGAGTACCAGACCGATCTGCAGGTCCGAGAGGCCCAGGTCCGACTTGATGGGATCGATCAGCAGACCCAGGATGTTGCGGTCGACGAACGAGACCACATAAGCAATGGTGAGCAGGCCCACCATGTACCACGCCCTGCCTGCGGGCGGATAAGCGACTCTGGAGTTTTCGCCGGCCGCTCCGGCCGCCTGAAGGTTTTCGGCCACCATCTCAGTGGTGCTCGTCCGGAGCCGTCAGAATGCAATAGAGGACGGTCAGGTTGTGGTCTGCGTCGAGAACGCCCACTTCGCGGCCGGTGCGCCCATCGTGGGTCACCAGCTTCTCTTCGCGGAATACCTTGAAACCGTGGGATTGCGCCCGTTCGAGTACGCCATCGATGTCGCTGCAATCGATGACGATCGCCGCGCGCCGGGGCGATGCCTGGGGCTCGAGGCCCGCCACCTCCGTCAGGGCCATGACCCGCGGCTGGCCCGGAGCACTCAAGACCGCGAAGCCGACATGGGCTGACCGGTCGATGTCGAATACCTCGTGGGAATAGCTCGAAGCCCGCGGTTCCTTGACGAAGGCGACCTCGAATCCGAGCACGTCGCGATAGAAGACCAGGGCGCGATCCATATCGGCGACCAGGAAGTTGGCACGTTGCAGGCGCAGGCTCATTTCAGTTCTCCCGTACTTGCGAAATGGTCGATCTTGTACTCAAAAAATGCTCGCTTTTGCGGCGCACTTCGGCGCAGGGTCATTTGCGACCGAGTCAATTCAATTCCCCGGTTCTCGCCCGGGCGGCGGCTCGTCGACGGCCAGGACCTGATTGCACTCGAAAAAGTGGCCGTCCGGGTCGAATACGGAAACGCCCAGCAGGTGCCTTGTCTCGCCACCGGCGCCACGCGTCGACCAGGCCCGGGGCTGGGAATGGACCCGGGCGCCCACTTCCGCGGCCCGGCGCGCCAACTCGGCGGCGTCGCCGGTCTCGACGACAAACACCGGCATCCCGTAGGTGACCTCCGTAGGTGGCGGAGGCGCCGGCAAGGGCGGGTCCAGCCATTGCAGCAGGCCGATCATGCCCACCTTCGCGTGCTGCGCCTGCATGATCACCAGATGAGTACGATCGCCCGCCTTGCCTGCCGCCAGGCCATGGCCGCTCAGCACGAATTCGGTTTCCATCCACACCGACATGCCGAGCACGTACTCGTAGAACCGCTTGCTCGCGGCCATGTCCCGCACCAACAGGGTGGTGCGCTTGACGATAGAGCCGTCCGCCACCGAAACACCATCGATCACGAGCGGTTTACCCCTCGATCAGCAACACCTGGCAATCGGCGATACCCTCGCGCAGCGTGCGTACCTGCGCGTACTCCGGGGAATTCCAGAAAGCCAGTGCCGCTGCCTTGTCCGGCCACTTCGAAATCACCAGCGAACCGCCCGGGTGTTCCCCTTCCAGAACGTCGAGACCCGGCGCTCGCACCAGGTATTCACCGCCGAATCGCTCGGTCAATTCCGCCGCCGCCGGGCCATAACCGGCGACGAACCGGTCGCGGTCGTGAATCTGCGCCGTGATCACCAGGTATGCCGCCACTCCCGCCTCCTCGATGCTTCGAACTGAAATGACATATTAATATATCTTTAAGCCTTTTCTACGGGCAGTGCAACCCCTGGCACAGGCTTTCGGGGATGCTCGTTTTGCGTGCGAGTGCATCGTCGGGCACGTAGCGTTCCGCCAATCCGGCTGCACAGCGGCCAGAGCCACCGCCACAGCAGGCTCTTGCCGGGTACCGACGGTCATGACGAGCATTGCTGGCAGGGGGCCGTGGGCTGGGCCGATTGCGTGCGACTCGACTCTCAATTGAGCCAAAGCGGTCGGCAGCGTCGGTGCGCCGGCCTTGCACTTGGACCGCATTTTGGCGTTGGTCAACGTTCGGCGATTACGCCGCTGGCGAGCAACGCTTCGATGGCGTCGGCGGTGCACCCCGAGCGCTCTGCTGCTTGCCTGGAGTGGGCGCCGGCCGACGGCAGGTCATGGCGCAGGTTCAACCGCGCGCCGTTCATCTCCAGGGGCAGTTTCGGCAGCCGGGCCGGCTCGCCCTGCCGCTCGCCGTCGGTCACGTGCACGTCCACCAGCCCGCCCGCGCCGAGGTGGGGGTCGTCGAACAGGTCGGCTGGCCTGTTGATCTCGGCAAACGGCATGCCGGCCTGCTCCAGCTTGTCGACGGCTTCCTGGCGCGACATGCCGCCGAAGAGTTCGGTCAAGGCCGGCAGAATGCGGTCGCGACGCTCGGTTCGCCCGTTGTTGGTCGCCAGCGCCGGGTCGGCGCCGAGGCGTTCGAGTCCGAATCGCTCGCAGAAGCTGCGCCACTGCGTATCGCTCACCACGGCAACGAAGATCTTCTCGCCGTCCGCGCACTCGAAGAGGTCGTAGACCCCCCAAGCCGCCCGCCGCACCGACATCGGCGGCGGCGCTTCGCCGAGCACGGCCTGCTGCGCCATGTGTTGACCGACCATGAACGCCGTGGTTTCGAACAGCGCGCTGGTCACCAGCTGGCCCTTTCCCGTTGCCTGGCGCTGATTGAGGGCAGCCAGGATGCCGATCACCCCGAACATGCCGCCGGCGATGTCGATCACCGAAGAACCGGCGCGCATGGGACGCCCCGGCAGGCCGGTCATGTAGGCAAGGCCGCCGAGCATCTGCGTCACCTCATCGAGCGCCGCCCGATGCTCGTAGGGGCCGCTCAGAAAGCCCTTCAGGCTGCAATAGATGAGCCGTTCGTTGCGTGCGGACAACGCCTCGTAACCGAACCCCAGCTTGTCCATGGCCCCCGGCCTGAAGTTCTCGATCAGGACATCGGCGCCATCGACGAGACGGCAAACCAGTTCGTGGCCCTCCCCGCACTTGAGGTCCACGCACAGGCTGCGCTTGTTGCGGTTGTACATGGCGAAATAGCCGCCTCCGGAGCCCTTCAGCCGCCGGGTGTTGTCGCCGCCCGGCGGTTCGACCTTCAGCACATCCGCCCCGAGGTCCGCCAGCACAACACCGGCCGCAGGGCCCATGACCATATGCGAAAACTCGATGACCTGCAGGCCGGACAGGGGCAGGCCGGTGGTTTCTGGTGCTTCGTTCATCGATTCCCCTGCTGCCGCTCCTCCTCCGCCCGGCTGCGGTCGGGGCTTGCCGTCCCCCGCTCCGGAAATGACAGTATGATATATCAATAATGCATTTCCCAAGAACCACGCAACGGTGCTCCAACAAGCCCGCATCCGTCACCGACTTTCGTCGCGAGGGCGTCGACGCTTCGTCGCTGAAGCAAACGCGCCGGGTTCGGGACTCGCATTTGGAATGCACGGCCGCGCTTACGCGCGTGCATCGGCGTCCGCGGCAGGAAGTTGGTGACGGATGCGGGCTGAAACCGGCGCGGTCAAGTTGAAGGCCAGTTGCCCTCTTCTGCGGTCCGGTTTCCTGAACCGCAAGTTCCACACCTCGAGTGCGCTGGACACCAGCGCCTCACAACTGAATGGACTCTCGCGACTATCCGGTTCGATGATCCGCTCGATTGCGGCATCGACCTCGCTCACCACCTCGGTCGCGACACAAACACGGAATCGTCGCCTCCCCGCGCCATTGATGCGTCGCGCCATTACCTGCGGATGCGGGTTATGACATGTTGATATATCATTAATCCTTTTGCGACCGTCAATGCGCAGCGTACGGCGCGCCCACACCGGAGGCCGTTCGTCCATGGAATCCCAACCTGCACCCATCGATATCGAAGTCAGCGAGGTCGGCACCCGGGACGGCCTGCAAAGCATCGATTCGATCATGCCGACAGCGGCCAAGAAGGCCTGGATCGCGGCCGAAACCGCCGCCGGCGTGCCGGAAATCGAAGTCGGCTCGTTCGTTCCGGCGCGCCTGTTGCCGCAACTGGCCGACACGGCCGAACTGGTGGCTTTCGCCAGGACACTGCCCGGTCTCCAGGTGGCGGTGCTGGTGCCGAACCTCAAGGGCGCCCTGGCGGCAATCGAAAGCGGCGCCCACAAGATGTCCCTGCCCTTTTCGGTGAGCGAAACGCACAGCCACGCCAACCTCAACCGCTCCCATGCCCAGGTGTTCGACGAGATCGCGGCAATCGTCGCCGCCCTCGAGGAGACTCCGACCGCGCGGCGTCCCCGGTTCGAGGTGGGGCTTTCCACGGCGTTCGGCTGCACATTGGAAGGCCCCGTCGACGAAGACGACGTGGTGCGTATTGCCGAGCGGGCGGTCGAACTCGGCGCCGACGAGGTCGGGTTGTCCGATACCACCGGCTACGGCAACCCGGCCCAGGTGCGCCGGCTTGCATCGCGCATTCACGCCGCCGTGGGCAGGGAACGGCTGACCGGCATTCACCTGCACAACACCCGGGGGCAGGGGCTCGCCAACGTCATGGCTGCGCTGGATGCGGGGCTGACCACCATCGACAGTTCGCTGGGCGGCATCGGCGGCTGCCCGTTCGCGCCGGGCGCCAGCGGCAACATCGTCACCGAAGACCTGGTCTTTCTGCTGGAGTCCATGGGCCTGAACACGGGCATCGACCTCGACAAGCTGCTCGAGGTCCGGGCCGACGTACAGGCTGCGCTGCCCGGCGAGTCCCTTTACGGCTTCCTGCCGGATGCCGGCCTGCCGAAAGGGTTTGCCTACGCGCGATCCCGGGCGGCGCCCCAGCCTGGCTAGCAAGCCCGCACCCGTTGGTGGGGAGCAACAGCGAACCTGCCGTGCGTCACAGCGAGTTCTGCAGGCGGCGGGAGCAAGGCCGGTGATTTCGCCGCTGTTGACTACCGCGGTCGTTTATTCGTGAATGGGTGCAGACAAGGCAGTTTGCTCGATGAAACAGAATTCCGAAAACCAGCCGCGCACGCCGGGCTACGCCGCGCTGGCGTTGCAGACTTCGGTGCGCGCCGTCAATCGCTGTCCCGACAACGCGGCCGTGCGCGCCTCGATCGATGCGGCAATCGACCGCGTTGGCGCCCAGGTCACCGCCAGCCGGCAGTTCATCGGCCCGCACCTGAAACTGGTGGTGCTGCCCGAGTACTTTCTGACCAGTTATCCTCTCGGCGAGACGATCGCCGCCTGGCGGGAGCGCGCCTGCATCGACCCCGGCGGCCGGGAGTACGAGCGGCTCGGGTCCATCGCCCAGGACAACAACTTGTATCTGTCCGGCAACCTTTACGAAACCGACCCGCACTTTCCGGAACTCTATTTTCAGACCAGCTTCATCGTCGACGATACCGGCGATCCGATTCTGCGCTACCGTCGGCTGATCTCGATGTACGGCCCGACGCCTCACGACGTTCTCGACCGGTACCTCGATGTCTACGGCGCCGACAGCCTCTTCCCGGTGGCCGTCACCCCGCTCGGACGCCTCGCTGCGGTCGCCTCCGAAGAGATCCTGTTTCCGGAAGTGACCCGCGCCCTGGTACTCAATGGCGCCGAGTTGCTCTGTCACTCCTCCTCGGAAATCGCGATGCCCGGCATGACGCCAAAACACACGGCCAAGCTGGCCCGGGCCTGCGAGAACCACGTTTACGTGGTCTCCGCCAACAGCGCCGGCATTTCCGGCATCGATCTGCCCAACGTCTCCGTCGACGGCGGCTCCAAGGTGGTCGACTACCACGGAAACGTGCTGGCGGAAGCAGCCGGCGGCGAATCCATGGCGGCCCATGCAGACATTCACATCGATGCCCTGCGCGAGTACCGTCGCCGCCCGGGGCTCTTCAACGTGCTCACCCGCCAGCGCCTCGGCCTGTTCGCAGAGGTCTACCGGGATGACGCCATCCACCCGGCCAATTCGTTGCTCGACGACGACGGCAACGTGATCCAGCCCAAGCGGGCACACTTCACCGACACCCAGCGCGCCGTGATTCAGTCGCTTGTCGACAAAGGCGTCATCTGACGGAACCTTCGCCCGGCACGGAAACCCGACCGGACAATGCTCCAGTCAGGCGGAAAATCACCACCTGAACCCTCGAGTCTCACCATTGGCCGCAACGATAGCGCCGGATTTCTGCCCTGCGCACCAGTTCGCGACGTGCTCTCCGTGCGGAACCACGAGGGGATAGCCCGCATACGGAACACACAGCCGCGCTTATGCGAGTGCATCGGCGTCCGCAGCAGGAAGTTGGTGACGGATGCGGAATAGGCCTCGCCGGCAAAGTCTCGACCGGCGGATACCCCCTCCCAGGAAGCGGTATGGCGCCACCGCTGGCGGAGGCTGCAATTGCGCTCACAGTCGCAAAGGATCAGTGTCGGCGCTGAAAGTCGGCGCTTGTCTACAGATTGCAGGGGCTTGCAGTCACGCACTCCGTCCGGGATTCGCGGCGGCGCGGCCGCGCTCCGCCAGCTCGGCAAGGTTCGCCTCGTGGCCCGCGCGCGTAATGCGATAGCGGGAGAGCACGTACAGCGCGAACAGGTTCAGGCCGCAGAACGCCGGCAGAAACATCGAAGCCAGGTCGACCCGCAGTTCCCGGGTCATCGCCTCGACCGATTCGATGCCGTCCAGTCCGACCAGGGATACGATGGCGCCCGCACCCAGGATGCCGCCGGCGGAAACCGCCTTGGCCGCAAAGGCACGCGCCGCATAAAACAGCCCCTCGGAGCGCCGGTTGGTCGCGATCTCGCTGTCCTCGACGACATCGGCCATCATCGAATCGAGCAGCACGCCGCCGACGATCACGCACCCCACTTCCAGGGTGGTAAACGCCGCAAAGATAGACAGCGAGGGCCAGCTGCCGAGCGCCGGCCACCAGCCGAGCAGCAGCAGCACGAAGGGAACGGGGTACAGGCAGACGGTAATCAGGATGCCCACGATCGCCCCCCGCCGCTTGCCGAACCTGCCACCCAGAAAAGGCGCCGCCCAATAGGCGATGGCTGGCGCCACCAGCACAGCGACCCCCACCGCTGCAATCTGCTCCCCGGAGAAACCGAAGAAGTACGTGGTGTTGTACAGGTAAAGTGCTGCGCTCAGCCCCGCACCGATGCCCGCCACCAGCCCGTAGAAGAAGAGAGCCGCAAAGTTGCGGTTGCCGAGCGACTGGAAGATCTGCCGGATTTCGCGGGTCACTTCGGCCATGCGAATGGGCTCGGTCGGCCGTGGCAGTGCGGCAGCGGCTTTGTGGGTGCCGAGGGCCGATGCAGCGATTACCAGCGCGATCAGCGTGGCCCCGGCGCCCGCGTAGATGGAATACCCCGTCTGCACGGCTACACCGTAGGCCCCCACCCAGAACAGGAAGTTGACGGTGTGCAACAGGTTGCCGCCGTACCAGCCGAAGACATGGCGCAGGGCCAGCCACTTGTTGCGCCGGTCGTAGTGGCTCTCCAGTTCCGGCAACAGCGAGGTCGAAGGCACTTCGAACAATGTGGCGCCCGTGCGGATCAGGATGGCCATCACCAGAACATAGGCAAAGGTGTTGGCTTCGTTCAGTTCGATGTACGGGTTGAAGAGCCCGTAGAAGGCTGCCGGCAGTATCGGCAACGCCGCATACATGAACGGATGGCGGCGCCCGTGCCGGCTGTTGGTCTTGTCCGACCAGTGGCCGATGAGCAGGTCGGAGACCGCATCCCAAAGCATGGCCACCGCCAGGGCAATCGAGGCCTGATAGCCGGGCAGTCCGAGCACCTGGTTGGCGTAGATCAGCAACAGGTACCTGAAGGCATTGTCCTTCACGCCGTAGGCGATGGCGCCACATCCGTAGAACCAGAACGTCGGGCGGGTTTCCAGCCTGCTCGTGTCGATGACGGCTAATCCTCCACCGAGGCCTGCCGCTCAGGCGACTTCATAGCTCTCGCGCACGCAATCGATCATCGCACGCTCCATGACGAAAGCCTTGGCCTTGACCGGGTCGGCGGCCTTCTCCATGAAGTCGCGCTGACGGCGCTGCTGCACGTTCGGGTCTGTCGATTCCATCAGCGCCTTGTTGCGGATGGTGTGTTCCTGGATGAAGCGCACGGCAAGGCCGCGGCGCTGGCGGTCGTAGCGAGCGAGGCTTTCTGCGCGGCCCGCCCGGCCTCGAACGATGTCGGTCAGCTTGGCGCCCAGGTTGACGGCATCGTGAATGCCGCCGTTCATGCCCATGCCGCCGAGGGGGTTGTTGATGTGGCAGGCATCGCCCACCAGCACCACGCGGCCCTTGCAGTAGGTTTCCGCCACCCGCTGGTGCACGTCGTAGATGCAGCGATGCCGGATATCGTAATCGCCCTCCTTGTCGTGCAGCCGGTGCAAACGTCGCTGCAGGTTTGCATCGTGCAGGTAGACCGACGGGTCCGGGCACTCGGGATCGGTGGGCCAGAGTACCCGCCAGGCCTTGTCCGTGCGCAGCACGACGCACCACTCCTCGGGATCGGCGATGTAATTCACGTAGGAAAGGTTGTCGAACACCGTTTCCAACGGAAATTCGGTGGAGGCAACCAGGAACTTCTCTTCGTAGGTGAAGCCCGCGAACTCGATGCCGGCCGCCTTGCGCACCCGGCTCGAGGCGCCGTCGGCTCCGACCAGGTAGCTCGCCCGAATCTCGATGTTTCCTGCCGGCGTCGCCACCTGCACCGTGACCGCTTTCGAGTCCTGGCTGAATCCCGTCACCTCGTGGCAGTAGCGAAGCTCCGCGCTGGCGTGGCTCTCCAGCACCCGAGCCGCGATCTGCGTGAGTTCGTACTGTTCGAGTTGCAGCCGATACGGAAAGAGCGTCTCGTCGGCAATCACCGACATGTCGAACTCGGCCACCTCGCCGGACCGTCTGTCCCGGTACTGATAACGGTCGACGATCAGCCCCCGGGCAATCATCGGCGCAGCCACACCGAGGTCGTTGAGCATCTCCAGGGTCGGGGGATGGAACGTCGATGCCCGCAGGTCAACGGGCAGATCAGGCTCCCGTTCCAGCACCAGCACCGGGATGTCCCGGCGCGCGAGATACAGCGCCAGCGCAGCGCCGGCGGGGCCGCAGCCCGCAATGACTACCGGGTCCGGGTCAGGCATGCCGAGCCGACAACGCGCAACCAGCATCTGACAACGGCTGGCAGAGAACCGGCGTCGACTCGAAGGAACGGTTACCTGCGTCAACGAATTCAGAAAAATCCATCACTTGGACAATTCGTTCCATGAAAGTCCCCAACCCGGCGCGCCGGGACGAGGACGCGCAAGGAACATATGCAGTACGCTGGGAGAGAGCAGGTGTGCGGTGCGTGTATCTGGCGCTGTTTGGGCTCGTGCTTGCGCCCATCGTCGCGGTAAATTTCTCCGCCTGGTGCGCCAGATGCACGTACCGTATACCTGCTCTCGGTGCCGGATCGAAGGCCATGTTTGCCACGCTAACGAATTCAACAAAATCAATTGCTTGGAAAAAGTGTTCCATGAAAGATTCCACCGCGGCGCTGCCCGATCGGGATTGCCGCGCCTATCCTGCGCCGCACGCGCCGGCGATTCGGGCCAGCGATTCGTGCACCTCGTTCAGCCCGAGCACGTCCGCGTACTTCGCTTCCATGTCGAAGAGGTTGGCTGCGTGGGCCGAGGGGTTGCGGTCGCCGACGGCTTCTCTCGGCACCACCACGCGATAGTCGTGTTGCATGCCGTCCACCACCGTGGCGCGGACGCAGCCGCTGGTGGTCAGCCCGGTAACCACCAGCGAGTCGACGGCAGCCGCTGCGAGTTGCTGTGCCAGGTCGGTGCCGAAAAACGCACTTGCCCATTGTTTCTCGAGCACCGGCTCGCCGGGCTCGGGCGCGAGTGCCGGGTCGACCTGCACCCACGGCGACTCGGGCACCAGCAGGTTCAGCGATTCAATGCGGCTGCGGAACACCTGCGCCTGGCCCGGGTGCCGATACACCACCGTGGTGAAGAAAACCGGCAAACCGAGGCTGCGGAACGTTCGCAGCAGCTCCGCATTCGCCTCGACCACCGTCGGGCAATGGGTGCCGAGGGGGCAGGCCGGGTCGGTAAATCCATTGATCAGGTCGACCAGCACGAGCGCCGGACGTTGGCCGAGGCCCAGGCTGTTGCGGTCCAGGTCCATGGCCATGTCCAGGTTCTACTTGCGCAGCGCGTCGAAGGCAGTCTGACCCGTGCCTTCCACCAGTAGTTGTGCGGCCTCGAGCCGGCCCCGCTCTGCCGGAAACGCCTGCACCAGGCCCATGGCCACATCGCGCAGCGCCCGGGAGAACGGCGTGCTGAAGAGCGTCCCCGAAGTGCCGGCCAGTTTCAGCGCATGCTGGGTCACCTTGAAGCTGTACTCCGCCACCTGGCCCTTGCAGGTGCGCCAGAACGGGATCACCTCGTCCTGGGGAACGATGGGCGGCTCGGCAGTCTCGATATGGATCATGCGGCGCGCCCACAACAGCGCCGTATGCAGGTCGGCGTACATGGCGCCGATGAGTTGCTGCTGGTAGGGCCCGGTGCCGAGCGGCCGCCCGGTGTCCTGGAACTTGCGCTCACGCATGTTGTCGAGCGCCGTGCGATAGACCGCAAAGGCGCCGCCAAGATAGATGCTGGACGCCGCCACCTGGTTGCCCACGAACCCGGTGCGGCTCTGGGAACACATCTTCACGAAGGAACCGGGAATCGCGAGGGCATCCTCGTCGGCGACAAACACGTTCTCGAGCACCAGCCCCTCGGTGGCGGTACCGCGCATGCCGAGGGCGTTCCACTCGATGCGCCCCCGCGTACCGGCGGCGCCGCGATTCACCATGAAAGTGCAGAGGCCACTGGCATCGTCGATGCCGTCGAGGCTTGCAGCCACCAGGTAGCGGTCGGCGGTGCCGGTGGCGCAACCGAACGACTTGGCGCCGTTCAATTCCCAGCCGCCATCCGCCCGGGTCGCCTTGGTGGTGATCGTGATGGCCGCCGCCTCCGACTTCACCGATTCGCTGGCAAAGTTGGCGAGCCACTGGCGGTCCCGGCCCATGGTGTAGAGCACTTTCTCGGCAAAGGCCCGTACCGTCCGTGCTTCTTCCTCGTTGTAAAGACCCGCTTCGATCGCCTTCAGCGACAGGTTGCCGCGGGATGCGGACGTCAGGTGAAAGAAGTACGCAAGGGCCGTCGACGGACAGACCGTGCCGATGGCGAAGCAGGCGCCCGCCCACTCGCGCAGCCCGCCACCGAGACCGCCGTACTTTTCGGGCACGACCAGCCCGAGCAGCCCGGCCTCGCCCAACAGCCGTACGTTGCCGGCATCCAGGTAGCTGTCGCGGTCCATGGCCTCGGAGCGCTCGGCAAGCACCGGCAGCACGGCTTCCACCCGGGCAAGAATCGCCCGCTCCTTGGGGGTGCAATCCTCGATCAGGTGTTCGGCGATCAGCTTTTCCGCCACTGGCTTTGCTCCCGCCTGTCGAGCTTCGGTCACGGTTCGATGCCTCGCAGGAGCGCAATCTGTCGCTCGGCGGCTTCGCGCCCGACCAGCGGTGTGATCTGGTCCCACACCTTGTCGACGTCCCGGTTGAATACGATCGCCTTGTTGCGCCGGTCGCGTTCGGCCAATTCGGCATGGTCGATGCCATCGAGCACGTTTTCCGGCACACCTTCGTCCACCAGCCGAAGCCAGTGCGCAAGATAATCGTCGACCAGGCCGTCGACGCGGGAATAGGCGTCCCGGGTGCTCCTCTTGGCCAGCATCCAGGGCGACATGATGGCGTGCTGACGCGGGCTGAGCTGCGCCCGGGAGAACCCCTCCGTAGCATCGCCGCGCTCGTACGCTTCGGTGAGCGGCGTCAGGCAGTGGTCCATGTACTCGAGGCGAGCGCCGAGATCGACCCGGGGAATCAGGTCGAGGTGGAAGGCGTAATGGTCCCCCGCCTGAACGGAATCCAGCGTGAAGTGCGGAACGGCACTCGCGGGCGGCGTAAAGGCGAACAGCATGTGGGAATCCAGTTGCATGGGGGGTACGACGATATTGGTGGAGACCAGCCGGAAAAGCGGCCCGCCCTGAAACAGGCGTGTCTGACCCACCCGGCCCTCTGCCACCGGCACCCGGCTCGTGAGCGGCAGCCAGGGGCCCCCGTCTTTGCCGGTTGTCTCGACGAGCCCGAACGTCGTAACGATGCGCTCGAGGGTCTTCTGCCACAGGGCCCGGGGCAACGATATTTCGGCGTGGGACTGGGTCTCGTCGTTATCCGTCATGTGCTGACGCTCTCCTCGTCGCAGATCGGGCTCAGCAGTTGCCAGGGACGACCGGCAAGCAGATCGGTGCCGAGCGACACCACCTTGTTCTCCGCCCAGCGCGGATGGATGTCGACTTCCGTCGTGCCCGGGCCGGAGCCCGCAAACGTTTGTGGAGGATGGGACAACCAGCCATCGAATGGCCGCTGCTCCCAATGGGTGCGCAGGGTGAAGTCCTTGGGCAAGGAAGTGGCGAAGCTCGTGCCCAATTCCCCGGGCTGTGCCGCCACGAGCAGATTCACCCGATTCTCGGCGGATCGTTCCAAAAGGCCGGTTTGCATTTCCCATCGTTCCTGGGGCATCGCCGGCACGACAACGGTGTCGGCTCCGGCAAGCGTGGCCAACCGGAAGGTCTCGGGCAAGCAGGCATCGTCGGAATTCAGCACGGTAACGCGAGCATAGCCCAGATCGGCCACTTCCACCCGCTCGGACAGGCTCGACCAGGCGTGACGCCCGCTGGCGTGTAATTGACCCTGGCGAAGCAAGACGCCGTCGGAACCGATCAGGACGCCGCATAACTGCACCGGGTCTGGCGCCACGCAGGTTGTCGCGATACAGGCGCCGGCGCCGCACGCACCCGAGAGCGCCTCGATCGCCGTCTCGGAAGCTGCGGCGGCGACGGACGGATCGCCCACCGTCTGATCCGGCAGGAAAAAGAGCGGTGGCAGCGCCACCAGTTGCGCGCCGTCCCGGATTGCAGCTTTTGCTGCCGCGACCGCAGCCGCCAAGCCCGGCGGGCCGGTTTCTGCCAGCTGGATGAGCGCACAACGGACGGTTTCCGCACCGCCCCCGTTGACCGGCTGGCCGGCCGGGTCTTCCGCCAGCGCCCTGTACAGCCCGGGCCTGCGCAAGGAAAAGATATCGCTGCCGTCGGGCCGCCGCTTGCGATCGGCTTCCTCGAGGTCGATGTCCGCATGCACCACCTCGGGCCGGTTACGGGAAGCGATGGCGAGTACCGTGCCGTCGGGCGCGACCACCTGGCTTTCCCCGGCGCCCATGAGGTAGCGTTTCGGAATGCCCGTGCGCTGCGAAACGCCCTCGAGTACGGCTTCGGGTATCAGCGGCCCCACCTTGTTGGCGGCAGCGACGAACACCTTGTTCTCCGCTGCCCGCACCGGAATGTGCAGGCTGCCTTCGTCTCTTGCGAACGAGTTGAGACTGTTGCACATCAACTGTGCGCCGCGCAGGGCCAGACAGCGGGGGGTTTCGTTGATCACCCCATCCATGCACGCATAGAGCCCGACCCGGCCGAACGGCGTCTCGACGATCGGTCCCGGGCGTCGCGCCGGGCTCAGGTGATCGTTCTCGTGGCCCATCAGTACCTGCTTGTCGGTCTCGCCGCGCAGCGTGCCGCTTGCGTCGAAGAGCAGACTGGTGCCCGTGCAGCGCGACCCGTTGCGGCGCAGCGTGCAATTGATCGCCACCCAGACGCCGAGCGCTTTGGCCCGGGCGGCGATGGCGGTCAGGAACGCGCCCTCCGGCTCCACGGCAACCGCACGGCAATGATCGCCGCTTTCGTACCACGAGGGATGATTGCAGAACTCCGGCAACACCACGAGGTCCGGCCGCACCGCAGCGGCCTCGTCGAGCATGTGCAGACAGGTCTCGAGGTTTGCATCGATGTCCGGGCCGACCCCGAACTGGGCTACGGCAACGCGCATCGTCAGCGGACCTCCGGCATCCGGGCAGCGGCGTTCCGACAGGCGGCACTGCCCTTGTCCGTAGAATGCGAACTGCAATCTTCATTGATCATGGTGCGCCGTTTTATGACAACTTTGGTTCTCGATCAAATCCCGCGGGGCGTTGCTTCATACCGACAGGATGGCGGTCGTCGGCTCGACAGGCAACCCGTTTGCAGACCCGGCCCGCCAAGAAGGCGAAGGGCGTATGCGTTTCGGAAGTGGAGTCGGTTGCTCAATGGCCTATGGCATCCGTCGCTGGTCCGATCAGGGAATCGAGATTCCTTGTGCTTCTGTACGTTATCGAGTACTTTTTTTTGCATGAAAACCACCTCGGTAACCGAGCTTCGCCGCAACCTGTCCGCAACGATCGACGATGTGGCCAATGACCATGAACCCGTGCTGATTACCCGAAGCGGCGGCAAGGCATCCGTGATGCTCATCGCGCTGGACGATTTCGCCTCCTACGAGGAGACGAGCTATCTTTTGCGCAGCCCCGCAAACGCCTACCGGCTGCGTGCCGCCATTGCGGATCTGGACGCCGGCCAGGGCGATGAACGTGCCCTTGGCGAGTGAAAATCGGGCCGTATCCTGATCGCGCAATGTCGCTAGCACTATTGATTTTCAAGGATTGACACGAGAGCGCTGCATGGAGGACTACAGCCTGGGCCTGGCCCTGTTCGATTTCCTGCCGGTGCTCGTCTCGGCATTCGGGCTGTACCTGCTTGCGGGTCTCCTCGCCCGGGCGCTGCCGGCATCCCGGGCGTTGTTGCTTGCCGGGTTTGCCCTGATCCTGGCCGGAGGCGTGAGCAAGGCCACCTGGAAGCTGGTCTGGGTACTCGCACAGGTCGACATTGCCGTGCTCGACGTGCTGCTCTTCGTCTGCATCGCACCCGGAATGGTCCTCCTGGCGTGGCACGCAGCAGCTGCGAGCAATCGCTGGCGTGGCGGTAGCGCAACCCTGCACCCCGGCCGCAACAGCCTGATTTGCATCGTTCCCGTGCTTGCTGCCGCCGCTTACCTGGCGACCCGCCAGCCGGAGGGGCGCGCCTGGTTCCTGCTGCTGTTGTCGACTTCGACACTGGCCAACATTGCCCTGTCAGTCGTGCTGATCCGCCTGAGCATGAGTTGGAACCAGCGCCTGACCGCGACGATCTTCCTGGTCGGCATGCTGCTGACCATGTCCCTCGGCTGGCTCGGCCGCAGCTCTGCCGGGTCGGCGCCGCTGCAGTGGCTTGCCGAGACGATCAACCTGTTCGCCACCAGCAGCTTTGCCCTGGCTGTCTGGCGGTTGCGCCCAGTTGCACCGACAATTTCCGCCGGAGCCACCGGCGTCGACTCGAGCGCCCCGATTCAGTCACAAGACGCAACGGCGGCCATCCGCTCGTGAGGTGCTGTCCATGAACGAACGCCGGTTTCTGGGCATGAAGCTGGCCGGCCCCGCCCGGCCCTTCAACATGGTCACTTTCTATTGGGCGGCCCTGACCGGCATTCTGTTGCAGACCTTCATCCCGCAGATGCAGCCCTATCTGCTGACGGAGTTTCTGCGCATACCCGAAGGCGAACAGGGGGTGGTCAGCGGCAATCTGTCGTTCTGGGGCGAAGTCGCGATCATCGTCATGGTCGGCGTCTGGGGCACCCTGTCGGACCGGATCGGCCGTCGGCCGGTGATGGCGCTCGGTTACCTGATCATGTCCGCCGGGGTGTTCCTCTATCCCCAGGCAGACAGCTACGGTGAACTGCTGCTCGCGCGCCTCGCATTCGCCACCGGCGCCGCTGCCTACAGCGTCATGATCGTCACCCTGATTGCCGATTACATCAGCGACGACAGCCGCGGCAAGGCTACCGGTTACATGGGTTTGTTCAACGGTCTGGGCGCGCTGATCACCGTCATGCTCGTGCTGCGCTTGCCGAAGATATTCCAGGACGGCGGTCAGACGCCCATCGAGGCCGGGTTCGCCACCTACTGGATCATCGGCGGATTGACGCTCGTTACCGGCATCCTGATGTGGCTCGGGTTGCGCGACCGTCCCGTCGAGCAACGGGAGCGGCAGCAACCGCTTCTTCGCCAGGCCCGGGAAGGCCTGCTCGCCGCCCGTGACCGGGGCATCGCCCTGGCGTACGGCGCTTCCTTCGTGGCGCGGGGCAACCTCGCCATCGTCGGCACTTTCTTCACGCTGTGGCTCGCCAATTACGGCACCCTGGAACTGGGCATCAGCCGCGCCGATGCCATGGCCAGAGCGGGGATGGTCATCGCCATAGCCCAGTCCTCCGCGCTTTTGAGTGCCCCCCTGTTCGGCATGCTCACCGACCGCATCGACCGCGTCACCGCCCTGAATCTGACCCTGTTGCTCGCCTTCCTCGGTTACGGTGGCACCTGGTTCGTCCACGACCCGTTTGCCGCAGGCATGATCGTCTGCGCGGTGCTGATCGGCATGTCCGAGGTCGGCTGCATCATCACCAGTTCAGTGCTGATCGCCCAGCAATCCCCTGAACGAATCCGCGGCGCCGTGATCGGTATCTTCAATCTGTTCGGCGCGCTGGGAATCATGGTTGCAAGCATGGTCGGCGGCATGCTTTTCGATGCGTGGCGCGAAGCGGCGCCGTTCATCCTGTTCGGCATGCTTGCACTGGTCGTGCTCGTCTGGGGACTGCTGGTGCGCACCAGCGTGCGGCCCGCCAAGGAGGGGACGTCATGAGCCAAGCCTACAACAGAATGTCCTACGTGGAAGTCGCAAAGCGATACAACGACATCAACCACATCCCCCTCGACGCGGCCACCAACCTGGGCAAAGCGGTGGCGGAACTGGCCGGCGACGGCGCGCAAATCGTCGACCTCGGCGGCGGCGCGGGCCGCATTTCCGTACCGGTCGCCGCCTGCCTGGACACGGTCGCCATGGATATCGAACACCACATGCTCCGTGCTTCCAGCGCGCTTGCGGCGCAGCGCAGCGTCTCCATCGGGCTCTGTGTCGGCACCGTGCTGCGGCTGCCCTTTGCAGACGACCGATTCGATGCCGTGCTGATCACCAACGTGCTGCATCAGGTGGAAGGGTGGCGCGATGCCCTCGCCGAGACGGCGCGGATACTGAAACCCGGCGGTGTGTTGATCATGGGCAGGGACATCCTCGACGAGGAATCCTGCGCCGGGCGGCTGCGCCAGCAGTCGCGCCAGATCACAGCAGAGGTGGCCCCGGAGATGCTGCCGACCGATGCGGCGGGCCCGGCACTTTTTCAGCACCTGATGGCCATGGGCGGCCAGGGCGGGCCGCCGGTTACCGCCTGCGCCTGGACCGAACGGCTCTCCCCCCGGAAAATCCTCGAACGCATGGCGGAACGCACTCACAACGAAACCTGGAGCCTGGACGACGCGCAGCTCGACGGCCTCATGAAGCGCATCCGCCCCTGGGCGGAAGCCAGCTTCGACGACCTCGACGCCGAGGAAGAGGTGCACTGGTCGTTCGGTCTGAGCGCCATACATGGGCTGGCCTGACCTGGGGCCACTGTCGGGGATGCAACCACAGCCATGACGGAACTCACGCAACCGCAACCCACGCAACCGCAGGATGAAGCCACGCCGCGCCTGACGCTGCGCCAGGCCATCGTCTCGATTCAGCTGACATTGCCGCGGGCCGCCGTCGGCTGGCTGTTCGCCATCCTGACCAGCAACTACAACCGCATCTCCATTCACGAGCTTGGCATCGCCGCGGTAACGATCACCACGCTGCTCGCCCTGTATCACTTTCTCTCCCCGTTCCAGGTGATCTTCGGGCGACTGGCAGACCGCTTTCCGATCTTTGGATTCCGCCGTTCCCCCTATGTGCTGATCGGCCTTTTGCTGTCGTCGCTGGCGGTGGCGGGCCTGCCCGCAGCGACCTTGGCGATGAGCCAGGGTGCGGCAATCGGCTACGTGCAGGTGCTGCTGCTGCTGATCCTGTTCGGCATCGGCTTCGCCATGGCAGGCGTCACCCACCTGGCCCTGGTGGCGGACGTGACCCCGCCGCGCCGACGCGGTCTGCAGGTCGCCATGATCTGGGCCATGCTGCTGGTCGGCATGATCGCATCCCTCGCCTTCATCCGCGCCTTCATGCCCGATTACGACTACGAACGCATGCAGTTGCTGTACGCGCTGACCATCCCCCTGGTCGGCGGTGTGACGCTGCTCGGCCTGCTGGGCGTGGAAAAGCGGGCGCCGCGCAAGCATCGCCCGACACCGACCGCTGCGCCTGCCGTTGCGGCAAGCGAGGGCGAGTTGGCGTCGCTGTTGCGTTTCGTGCGCGATGCGGCAACGGAAGCCAACACCAGGAATTTCCTGTTGTTCATCTTCCTTGCCCTCATGGGAATCGGCATCCAGGACAACATCCTGGAAGTATTTGGCGCCGAGGTACTGGGAATGACGGTCGGCGAGACCGGCCGCTTTCAGCAACTCTGGGGCAGCGGATCGCTGGTGGGCATGTTCGTGCTGGGCCTGGCCACGCTGAAATGGGCGATCCCGTCGCGCGCCGCGATTGCCGTCGGCATTCTGGGCATTGCCGCGAGCCTGGCTGCGGTGGCCTGGGGCGCAATTGCCGCCGCCGGTGCGACTGTACTGACGGCATTGGTGGCATTCGGCTTTTTCAACGGCTTCTTCCTGGTCGGCACCCTCACCACCATGATGGAAATGACCAACGAGGATGAACGGGGGTCGTACATGGGCCTTTGGGGGCTGGCGCTGGCGCTGGCCAACGGCTTCGCCAGCATCGTCGCCGGCGCCCTGGTCACCGGATTCATCGAAAGCGGGCTGGTACGCGCAAACCTGGGCTATGGCGGCATTTTCCTTCTCGAGGCCGGCTTGATGGTGCTGAGCCTCTACTTTGCCCTGAAGGTGAACACCCGCCACTTCCAGCGGGTTCGCGGCAGTGGCATGACCGAGACCCTGGCAGCGGATCTGTAACGGAGCGGGAACCATGATCGTCAACGAGAACCAGGCCAAGCTGCAGTTCACCCTGCAGAAAGTGGCCATCGCCTGGGGCTTCTGCCTGGTGGTCACCAGCGTCAACCGGGTGGCCATCGTCGATCTGGGCCTGCCCGCCATGCTGATCTCCTTCGTGATCGGCGTCTACACCCTGTTCGGCCCCCTGCAGCCGGTGATCGGCCGCATTACCGAGCGATACCCGATCCTCGGGTTCCGCCGCACGCCCTACCTGTTGTTCGGGGCGCTGCTCGGCGGCATGACCTTTCCCTTCGTTCCCGACGTGCTGGTGGACATGCAGACGGGCTCGGTGGTGGCGATACTGAAATGCACGCTTCTCTTCTGCTGCTTCGGGTTGTCCATCGCCATCCAGGCAAACACCTTTCTCGATCTCGTCAAGGACACGACCACGGAGGAGGCCCGCAGCCGCATCACTACCATGACCTGGACCGCACAGGCCCTGGCCATGGCGTTCTGGGCCTGGGTGTTCTCGCTCTTCATGGGGGACTATTCCCTGGAAGAGTTGCGCTTCCTGTACTGGATGTCGCCCCTGGTCATGGTCGGCGTGACGCTCCTGGGCGTGGTGAAGCTGGAAACCCGGCTGACCGCCGAACAGGTTGCCGCCATTGCCGACGATCCGCCGCCGCCCGTGGCCTTGTGGGAGCCCATGCGGGAATCCATGGCGGTGATCGGCTACAACCGGCACGCACGCCTGTTCTTCGTGTTCATCGTTCTGTCGCTCTTGAGCGTCTTCCTGCAGGACATGTTGCAGGAGGTGTGGGCCTACGATCTGTTCGGCATGTCCGCCGGCGACTCGACGGTGTTTCAGCGCATCTACAACGGCATGAATACACTCGGCATGGCGGCAATGGGAATCTTCGTGACCGTGCAGGCCAGGAAGCGCCGCAAAGCAACGGCATCGGAGACGGAGGATGGGCCCACCCTGCCCATGAGCCGCGGCAAGCCGCTCTTGTTCTTCGGTGGTCTGCTGTCGGCAATCGGCTTCCTGCTGCTCGCCCACGCCGCCTACACCCAGAATCTCACCTCGTTTTACGCGTTTTACGTGGCATCGGCCTTCTCCCTGGGCTTGTTCGTCTTTCCGGCAATCAGCTTCATGGCCGACATGACTGTCCCGGGCCAGGAGAGCCGCTATCTGGGCGTCTGGAGCCTGGCCCAGGTGATCGGGCTCTTCCTGTCGTTCACCGTCAGCGGCACGGTCTACACGCTACTGGTGGAATCCGGCCTGCTCGACGGCAATACCGGCTTTGCGGCGATATTCGTGCTTCAGGCCGTCATGGTCGCACTCTGCTACCTGAGTGTACGGCCGGTGACCGTCGAGGGGCTCAGGGGCGCTGCACGGCCGGACTGAGCGGCATCGGGCGATGGAAGGCTACCTGCTGCTGAAATACGCACACGTCATCGCGCTGGTCTACTGGCTCGGCGGCGACCTGGGTACCTACATTGCAGGCCGGCAGGTGGCGCGACGGGACTTGGGCGTCGAGGCGCGGCGGGTGGCATTGAAGATCATGCTCGCCTGCGACCAGGGTCCGAGGCTCGCCATGCCGGCCACCTTCACCCTGGGCTACCAGATGGCGGTCTCCCTCGGCCTGTTGATCTCCCCCGGCTGGTTGACCGCCGCAGTCTGGGCGGTCGGCATTGCCTGGTTCGTCGATGTGCTGATTCTGCATCGCCACCAGGGCAAACCCTTTGCCGCGCGGCTCGCAGCGATCGACTTCCGCTTCCGCCTGGGGGCGATGATCCTGATGGCCGCAGCCGCCGGTTACGGACTCGCGGGCGCCGGCTACCTCGTGGACGACCGCATCGGCTGGAAAATGCTGATCTTCGCCGGGCTCATCGGCTGCGGAGCCATGGTTCGTCGCCACCTCGAGCCTTTCATGCCCGCGTTTGCCTCCCTGGTCGCCAACGGCCCCACGGATGCGGTCAACGAAGCGCTGGAAGGCTCGCTGGCCCGCTGCCGCCCGTACGTCACTGCCATCTGGATCGGTCTATTCGTCAGCGCCGCCATCGGCATGCGTCTGTTGTGAAACCGGGCGCTTCCTTCGCATGGAACCAATCATAAACCTTTGATTTAATTGAAAATTAAGCTTAACACAATATCTGCTGATCGGGCACCGAGAGCAGGTATACGGTACGTGCATCCGGCACGCCAGGCGGACACGCTTACCGCTATGATGGGCGCAAGCACAAGCCTAAAAGGTGCCGGATACACGCACCGCACACCTGCTCTCTCCCAGCGTATTGCAGATGTTCCCTGCACGTCCGCGGCCCGGCGCGCCGGGGTGGAATCTCTCATGGAACACTTTTTCCAAGTAATTGATTTTATTGAATTCGTTAGCGTGATGAACCGGTTCTCTCCCAGCGGTTGTCAGGTGTTCCTTGCGCGTCGTCGATCAGGAACGCCAGGAGCAGACACGCCGCGCGCGAATGACCTCAGTGCTCTGACAGCAGGGTTCCGAAGCCTTGGATCCGGTCGGGGATGTTGTTGTGGCGCAGGGCATGCCAGAAGGTGACGGCATTGATGGCCAGCACCGGCTTGCCGAGTTCCCGTTCGAGTTGCGCAGCCAGTTCCACGAAGTACAGGTTGGTTCCGGCCTGCAGGATCAGATCGACATCGTCGCCGTCAACCGCGCGGACCAGTTCCCGCGTCTTGCCGAACGGCTCCCAGGCAATCTCGACCGGGCCCGGCGAGCAGTGCCCCGCAATGCGCACCACGTCGTAACCGATGTCGGACATGAACTTGACCACCATCCCGTCGCCCACCGGCATGTAGGGGGTGACCGCAGCGATTCTCTTCACGCCGGGATAGCAGGCCAGGGCGTCGACGATGGCCTGGGCACCGAAGGTGATGTCACAGCCGGCCACCTCCCGGGCAATGTCGTTGTACTTTCTGAACTCGCGGTCGGAGCGCTCCTTGCCGTCCCAGAACGTCTCCGCTGAATAGCCGAAGACGACATGATCCGGCTTGCAGGTCAGCGCATCGCGCAAACCCTGTTCCGTGGCATCGCCGATCGCCTTGACCATGTTGACGAAATCGGTCTCGTTCTCCACCTTGAATGGCGGAATCACGCAACCGCGGGTGGCCAGCACCACCCCCGCCGGTTTGATCATCGAGTATTCGCACTCGACGGCCGTGTTGGTGCTCGGCACCAGCACCGCGAATTTCTTCCGATAACCGTAGTAGTCGCCATTCACAGGAATTGCGGCCCCAGGATCTCGTCGCCCGGCTGCCAGCGCAGCACGCCATGAGTGGTGTACTTGCGCCGCTGGGAGTGGAAATAATTCCAGTTGGCCACCAGCGTGTAATCCCGGTCGATCAGGGTCTCCCGGGTCTCCATGCGGATCGCCTTGCCGTAGGCGTGCATGACGCTGTAGAGATAGCGGCCGTAGGCAATGCCGTTGCCGAACAGGTCCGGGCCGTGGTACTGGTGGTGGTTGTGGTCCCGGGTTCGTTCGAAGGTTGCATCGCCGTCGAATACGCCGCTGGTGCGGATGCGTACTTCCGCCCGGGTCAGATTGATCGGCCGGTAGTCGATCGTCACCCGGTTGCTGCCGACACGCTCCTGATCCTCCGTGTACACCTCGAGTTCCCCCTGCCAGGCGCCTTCGTGCTTGGGCGGCAGCACGAACGGCCGCTTGCCTTCCAGTCGCTCGCGCTCGAGCCAGTCGGCGACCTTCTGCCGGGTCGCGGGGTTGTCCGGATAGTCCTGGGTAACGATATAGAGACCGTTGAACGTCGCAATCAGGGTGGCGCCTTCGAAGAGCAGCGAGGAATAGACCTGCATTCCCAGTTCCGGCAGCACGTGGTTGACGGTGCGCAGGTGGCTGTTCCAGGCCGGTGAGAAGTACTCGGAGTCCACCAGCGTGCCGTAGGGGCTGCCGGAACCCATCAGGTCCGGGCCCGTGTAGATGCGATCGTTGTCGGAATCGATGACCCCGAAATCGAAGCGGCCGATCTCGAATCGGTTCCGCAGGCGCCCCACCGCATCGAAATCAGTCTCCATCCAGTAACGCGTTCGGCCGTCTTTGTGTTCGCTGGCGCGAGAGACGATGTTGTGGCCCACGTACGTGCCGTCGGGTTCGTACACGGAGGGGGCGCCGTGCCACTCGCCGGTAATCAGCTGCTGCCAGTTGCTCGGTTGCTTGACGCTCATGATTCAGCCCTCCATGCCTTTTGTTCGCGTTGCATTTATGGAACACTCTTCCAAGTGATTGATTTTATTGAATTCGCTAACCAAGGAAACCTTGCCTTCGATCCGGCTCCGAGAGCAGGTATACGGTACGTGCATCTGGCGCACCAGGCGGTGAAATTTACCGCGACGATGGGCGCAAGCACGAGCCCAAACAGCGCCAGATACACGCACCGCACACCTGCTCTCTCCCAGCGTATTGCAGATGTTCTCGCGCGTCCTCGTCCCGGCGCGCGCGGTTCGAAACTCGCATAATTTGCGGCTCAGGTTAACAGACGGGTCCGGTTCGCACCCGGGCACCGCGTTCTTGTCTCACCGGGGCAACGCCCATTTGCCCTACTTCGTTTCCGCGACCGCAGCCAGCGGGTGGCTGGCGTTGCACAAGCGTGACAGGGCCGATGCCGCCTGGTCGTCGCCCTTGCCGACGCTTCGGCAAAAGCCGACCACCACCTCCGCCAGGTAGTCGCGAATCTGCTTTGCGCTGCCCCGGATGGTTCGATCGAGGTAGGGCCGCCCGGTGGACGTGTCGCTGGGCCAGACGAAGGCGAAGTGGTTGGCGCCCTCGACGATGAGCAGGTACCTGGCGCCGCTGTCGCCTCGAACGCCTTCGTGAAATGTGCGCTGAATCGAATCGCCCGCGGGTTCCGCCCCGGCATCCCGGTAGCGATGGGTGCTTGCGGCAATGACGCCATCGCGGGTGCCCCCCATGATCAGAAGCGGCATATCGCGTGCCAGCGGCATGATGCTGTCCGCTTCCCAGCCGAGGTTCAGGTTGCCGGCGCTGTGCGCGGCATAGGCGAAGGCGCCGCACACGCCCGGAAACCAGTCACGCCTGGCATTGACGAGCGCCATGGTGCCGCCGGCGGAGTGCCCGCCGAGAACGATGCGGTCGAGATCGAGCATCCCGGCCAGCAGGCCCTCGGACTGGACTCGGTGCAATTCGTCGAACAGCGCGGGCAACGCCGGGCAGGACGGTTGCACTCCGTAGTGCTCGCGCATCAGGGGTTCGAGCGCCACGCCCGGGCTGGCGCTGACCCGGTCGCCGATTTCCACGGTGACCCAGTTGTATGTCACGGCGACAATCCCGGACTTCGCCAATGACTTGGCAAGCCAGCCGTAGGCGTCCTGGGAAATGTTCACCCCCGGCATGACGACCGCCACCGGGAAAGGCGCCCGAGCCACATCGGGCGGCACAAACCCCGTATCCCGCTCCTCGAAGCTGTTCCCGTAGGCGGAGGGGTAGTAGATCTTGAGCGTGATGTTGTCGTACGGAGGTTCCCGGCCCTCCACCCTGGCGGCCCGGTAGACCGCTCTGACCCAAGTGCGTTTCAAGGCCGGCTACTGCGGCCTGGGCAATACCCGGCCGCCGCCCCACAGCGCGGCGACGAGCTTGGCGGTGAGTTCCTTCCCGTACATCCGCTCGACCATCGCGTTCATGGGGTCTCGCTGCGCGATCTGACGCCGAACGTGCTCGTCGCGGGCCGCCAGCGCCGGGCGCTCGTCTTCGGGAACGATGGCGGATTTCTCCACGTTGGCAAGCCATTGATCGACGATCTTGTGAGACGTCTCCCGCAACGTCCCGATGTTGCCGGGATCGTCCGGCGCCGTGAAGCAGAGGCTCGCGGCCGTCTGGGTGACGCGCATGTACAGGCTGCGGCTGATGAAACTGGTCAGGTTCGAATCGTCCTGCAACCGCAGGTGTTCCTCGTTCAGTTCCTGGTAGTACTTGTCCATATACTGGGGATTGGCCGCCAGATCCTTGCGCGGCACGAAATCCATGTAGGTGAACAGGTCCGGTGCGGTGCCGAAGGCGAGGCCGAGGTGTGGCGCATCGAACTTGGCCGACAGGCTCACGGTCAGGTGCATGTTGCTGAAACTGGCCTTGGGATTGCCTACCCAGGAAAACACCAGCCAGTCGATCTCGGGCCCGGCAAACGTACTCAGATTGCCGCCGGCGCC
Source organism: Candidatus Azophilus sp. (assembly GCA_965221465.1). GTDB lineage: Bacteria > Pseudomonadota > Gammaproteobacteria > Pseudomonadales > Azotimanducaceae > Azophilus. The sequence continues at coordinate 318,644 of OZ244892.1, read as the reverse complement.
ACTGCCGTCGATGGATTCGTAGGGCTGCAGGTCGGCCGTGGACGGGTCCGGCTGCAGTTCGAAGCGGGCCGAAACCTTGCCGAAGAGTTCGCCGAGAATGCCCCAGAGGGTATCGAACGTCTCCCGGTTGTCGATCGCGGGACGGGCTTCGATCTCATCGATCAGCGACCGGGTCGACTTCGGCATGTGCATTGATCCCGTTCGTGCAGTTGATTTATCTTTATTGAGAAGCGGACGGGATGCAACAGCCATGTTGATCAACCTTTGGTACGTCGCGGAGTGGTCCGATACGGTCACGAACAAACCCGTTCGGGTGCGCATGCTGGGCCAGGATTTCGTGCTCTTCCGGGACACCTCCGACAAGGTTCATTGCCTGCACGACGTGTGCCTGCATCGCGGCGGTTCCCTGGCAGGCGGCTGGACCCGGGGCGACTGCATCGCCTGCCCTTATCACGGCTGGCGATACGACGGCACGGGCCGCGTCACCCTGGTGCCTTCCGAGGGCGCCGACTTCTCGCCGCCCGAGCGCGCGCGCATCGATGCCTACCCCACTGCGGAACGCTACGGCATGATCTGGGTGTTCCTCGGAGACGCACCCGAAGCGGAACGTTTCCCCCTGCCCGAGTTCCCGGAATACGACGATCCGGCCTGGAAACGGCTGACCGACAACTGGGAATGGCAGGCGGACGCGGCGCGCGTCGTCGAGAACGGCATCGACATCGCCCACTCGTCGTTCGTGCATCCGTCCTTCGGCATGGAGGCGACTGCCCAGGAAAACCACATCGTCTCGATGGAGAAGAACGAGTACTGGGGCCGGTCGGAGAACATCCAGTACCCGCCGAAGTTCAAGGGCAACTGGCTGCGCCGGCGCATGCGCAAGGACCGCCAGCCAACCGTCACCACTCCCGAGTGGTTTCTGAACGGCCTGGTGGCCCGCATTCGCATCGACATCAACGATCGCATGTCGATCATCATGTTCGACTGCAACACGCCCGTCGACGAGAACCACACCCGCACGTTTGCGACCCAATTGCGCAACTTTTTCAGGCACGACCTGTTCGACAAGGGGTCGCGCAAGCGCCTGCTGAAGATCTTTGCCGAAGATACGGCCATCATCGAGCGCGTGGCGCCCACTCACCTGGCCGCCAATCTCGACAACGAGCTCTCGGTCAAGGACGACCGGTTCATGAGCAGCTTCCGGTCCGCGCGCAGGAAACTCATCGAAGGCAAGGGCTGGCGTATCGACACCGCCCGCATGGCGCAGCACCGGGGCGAGAAGGTGATGGCCATCCCCTCGCCGCAGCGCCGCCTGCACCCCGACATCCGATGGGTAATGGAAACGGTACCGCTGCTGCCGCCAATCGCCCCAACCGCCGAAACCCCGGTGGCGGACGGCCAGGCCGCCTGATTCTCGGCACCCGGGCGGTTGAGGCGCAGGCAGCGAGGGATCGTATGTCGGAAACCAGAACGGTCGTCGTCACCGGCAGCACCCGGGGCATCGGGCTCGGGTTGGCCGAGCAGTTTCTCGCGCGCGGCTGCCGCGTCGTCGTCAGCGGGCGTACTCAGGAAGTGGTCGATGCGGTCGTCGCCCGATTGGCCGAAAGCACCGCTGCCGCACGGGTTGCCGGACGCGCCTGCGACATCACCCGCGCAACCGACCTGCAGGCGCTCTGGGAGTTCGCCGCGAGCACCTTCGGCCGTGTCGATGTCTGGATTAACAACGCCGGCATCAGCATAACCAGGGCACCCATTTGGGAGTTGCCGTCCGAGGACATCGAGGCCATCGTCAAAACCAACCTCACCGGCGTCCTGCTGGCCGCGAACGTGGTCATGCGGGGCATGAAGGAGCAGGGCAGCGGCCAGATCTGGAACATGGAAGGTTTCGGCAGCAATGGCAGGCCCGGGCCGGGCATTGTGGCGTACGGTGCGACCAAGCGTGCCGTCAACTATCTGCACAAGGCGCTGCTCGAGGACGCCGCCGGAACGGGCATCCAGATCGGCACCCTGAGCCCCGGCATCGTGGTCACCGACCTCTTGATCGGCGACTACGACACCGATTCCGATGAATGGCGGAAAGCGAAGCGAATCTTCAATATTCTCGGCGATACTGTCGAGACCGTGACGCCCTTCCTGGCCGATGGTGTGCTGAACGCGCAAAAGAACGGCGCCAGGGTCACCTGGCTGACGGGCGGCAAGGCATTCCGGCGTTTTCTGACCGCGCGCTTCACGAAACGCGACCTGTTCGCGCACCTCGGAATCTGAAGCCGGCGCCGGGGCAGGCGGATGGACAACTATCAGCTCGCTCACCGCGCCCGCATCGGCGTACTGATCCCTGCCACCAACACCGGCGTGGAATACGACCTGCAGAAGTTCGCCCTCGACGGGGTCACCTGGCACCCGTCCCGGTTCTGGATCGAACTGCGCAACTGGGCGGACGAAAACGCCCGCACCGGCGAAGGCATCGACCGCGTCTTCGAACGTTTCCTCGACCTGATGCGAAAGGAACTGCCCGGCGCCATCGAGCGGGTGCTCAGTGCCGACATCACCCACCTGATGCTCGGCATGTCCGCGGAGACCTTCTGGGGCGGCCTGGCCGGAAACGCCGAGTTCGAACAGGGCATCCGCGACCGCATCGGCGACCTGGGCCTCAGCACCGGCGCCGGCGCCACCCGGGATGCCCTGAACGCCTTCGGCGCCCGCTCCATCGCAGTTATCACGCCCTATCCACCGGTGGGCGATGCCAACGTGCGCCGCTTCTTCGGCGAAATCGGCTTTACCGTCAAGGGCATTGCCGGGCTCTCCCGGCCTTCGGCCACGGCCATCGCAGAGACGGCCATCGGGGACGTGATGGACGGAGTCCGGCGTGTCGACGGCGACGACGTCGATGCCATCGTGCAATGCGGCACCAACCTGTCGACGGTGGATATCTTCCCGACCCTGGAACTGTGGCTGCAGAAGCCGCTCATTCCCATCAACGTCGCCTGTGTCTGGCACGCGCTTCGGGCCTGCGGTGTGAACGACCGGGTCACCGGGAAGGGCAGGTTGCTCGAAGAGTTCTGAGCAGCGTTCGTGATCACTGCCCTGCTGGCCGTTTTCCTGGCGGCGCACGTCGTTCTGCTTGGCTGGTCGTTCCAATTCCTGGCCCGCATCCGTCACCAACTTCCGGCTGCCCACGCCGATGCACTCGCGACGAAAGTTGGTGACGGACTCGGGCTCGGCCCCCACTCGCCCCGGCTCTGGATTCTGCGGCTGCTGCTCGCCGGGATGATCTACGACAACCTCATACTGACCCTCGGCAATGTCGGCGTCGGCAGTTCCTGGTATGTCGCAGCCACCACCGGGCGGTTCGTGCTGCACGCGGTCGTGCTGCCGTTGCTGATTCCGTTTGGCCTTTCGGCAATGCGCGCCTGCGCCGTACCGATCGCCGAGCGGCGCGGTTTCGCCCTGGGTTGCTGGGCGATTGCCGCTGCGGCCTGGGCGTACGGGCTCCGCTTCGACGTCGGCGAGCTCGGGCTGGCTCCGGTAGAGGTGCTGGGCCACTTGCGGCTTGCCAGCGTCGCCACGTTGCCGCCACTCGGAACCATCGCCGTGAACCTGCTGCTGGTGCCCATGGCCTTCCTGATCTGGCGGCAGACCGGCCGACCGCCGATGTTGATCGCCACCCTGTTCATGCTGCTGGTGAACGACGCCGTCGGCAGCCGCGACTGGGGATACGTGGCCGGCAACGGCGCCGAAGTGGTGTTCGCGACCGGCCTGATGTTGACGGAACGATTCATCCTGCTGCAGACGGGGCTCGACCCTCGCGAAACCCGATGAAAGCAGCGCCTTGGCCGCACCTGTTTAGAACGAGTGGCAAGAATAGCGAATACACAGGGCGCGCAGACCGAAGCGCGCATGCCCTGTGTTTTCGCGCCATTTGCTACCGCCGGTAGCTCATTCCCGTCAGAGCCGGTAGTTGACCGTCAGGCCGATCGTCCGCGGCGCGCCGAGACCGACGATGTAACGCGTAAAGGACGGCAGCACGAAGCTGTTCGCCACGTAATCCGTGTCGAAGATGTTCCGACCCCACAGCGTCAGGTTCCAGTCGCCGCTGCTGAGGCCGAGGTTGGCGTTCGACAGGGTGCGCCCACCGTTGTGCGCCAGGTTCAGGGGCGTGGCGTACATGCGGCTGCGGTAGTTGAAGTCGATGCGGGCATCGAGCCGCCAGTCGCCGCCGACGCTGCCGGTGTAGTTGAGCCCTGCGCCGTACTGCCACTTCGAGGTGCGCTCGACGCGATTGCCGTCCACCCGGCCGTCGGCGCGGCAGACCGTATCGTTGCAACCCCAGGAGGAACGCGGCCCCGCCATCGAACTCAGATAGACGGCATCCTGGTACTCGGCGTCGCTGTAGGCAAGGTGGTAGTCCAGAAAAACATTGTCGCTCGCCACCACGAGCCCGTCGACCTCGAAGCCCGTCACCTCGGCATCGCCGATGTTGCCCACCACGTCCGTGGTCCAGGCATCCAGGCTGGTTGCCGCTTCGGTGCCCTGGACGTTCTTCCAGTCGATGAAATAGGCCGCAGCGTTCAGGGTGAGCCGGTCGTTCATGAAGCGATTCTTCGAACCCACCTCGTACGTCCAGTTCGTCTCTTCCTCGAAGACGGCCTGGTCGGGATTCGCGGCCGGGTCCACGGCATTGAAACCGCCGGTCTTGACGCCCTTTGCAACCAGGCCGTAGAGCATGCTGTTTGCGGAGGGGCGCCATTGCGCGATGACCCGCGGCGTGAAGAACGTGAACTTCTCGTTGTCCGTCGAATCCACGTTACCCGGGAGCGGTGCCGCGAAGGTGGTGGAAAACTGCTCGAACTTCTTATCCTCCCAGGTGTAGCGGGCCTCCAGGGCAATGGTGAACTGCTCCGAAACCCGCCACTCGACGTCTCCGAATACCGCCGTCACCTCGTCTTCGAAAGCGGTGTGATTGCCCAGCACCCCATGGCCGGTGTCGTATACGTGAGGAATGCCGATATGCACGACGTTCGGTACTACCTGCACCACTGCCAGGTATCGGCCGGCAAGCGCGCTGCCGAGTTCGGTCGGGTGGGCCGCGCAGTTCGCCTCGCTGTTGCACGGCGGCGCGAAGAAGAACACGCTGCCGTCGTCATCGTCGTTGTCCGAATAGTAGAACCCGATGCGCGTCGTCAGGTTCTCGCTGCTCCGGGTCAGGCGGAATTCGTGGCTGGTCGCCTCCAGGTTCTCCCACGGGTTGGCATTGAAGGTAGACGCGTCGGCAACGGCGCCGAACGACCCGGGCGGGCCGAGTTGCGTCAGGAACGGCGGGAACGGCGTCTCCTGCACCGGTGCATAGGCCACCGTGGAACCCACCAGGCTGCCGCGCCCGGCCACGGTTCCGAAGTTGACGGCCTCGTGGTCCACCCATCCGAACCGATAATTCAGCGAGAGGGTTTCGTTCATGTCGTAATTCAGGTCGAACCGGGCAATCTTCGAGTTGGAGTCGACCGCCATCGAACGCGGGTCGACGACCACCTGGCCGGAAGTGCTGCCGAATCCCGCGGCTTCCAGCTTCGGGTCCGAGAGGTCGGGGACGGAACTCGGCAACTTGCCGCACCAGGCATGAGGCCCGGCAGCCGGGAACGGAGCCCGGTTGCTGAAGGTCACGGTGTTCAGGCAATTGGCTGCGAGGGGCGCCAGGAAGCTGAACGTCGGGGGACCGGCAAACTCGGCGGTGTCGTAGGCATAGCGCGCGCCGTTCAGGTCGTAGAACGCCTGGGGTTCCCGAATCGACTCGGTCTGGAAGAAGCTGGCGCCGATTTCGAGTTTGTCCGTCGGGGTCCATCGCAGCGCGGCACTGTAGAACTTGTCGTCCCAGCCGCCGACCCGGTCATCGGTGCCCCTGGAACCGCCCGGCCCGCTATCGGCAAAGGGGTGATGGTTTTTCGTGTGTCCGTCGTATTCGGAGAAGCCCCCGGCAAGCCGCAGGGACATCGTTCCCTCGACCAGGGGAATCGATGCATTGCCGCGCAAGTCGAGACGATTGCCGTCGCCGTAGGTCGCCGTGACATTGCCTGTCAATTCGTCTGACGGTTGCCGGGTGATGTAGTGCACCACTCCCGAGAAGGCATTGCGGCCGAACTGGGCATTCTGCGGGCCCTTGACCACTTCGACGCGCTCGAGATCCATCAGCCCCGGGTTGATCATCGACTGGCGCTGCAGGTAGACGCCGTCGAGAAACACTGCCGTGTTCTGTACCCGCGCCGTGGTGAATGTCTGGCCCATGCTGCGGATGACCGCTGCGGCGGACAGGCCGGCCGTGGCGTAGTTTTCGTAGACCAGGCCCGAGGTTTCCTGGGCGATGTCCTGCAGGTCTCGGAACTGCCTGCTCTGCAACTGGTCGGCGGTAAACGCAGACACCGACAGCGGCACGTCCTGCAGGTTGTCGTCGCGCTTGCGGGCGGTGACGACAACTTCCTCGATGATGCCGGAAGCGCCGCTCTCGGCCGCGGCCGGCAATGCGAGCCCCCCCAAGACACCTGACGCGATGGCGACACCAATCAGTTTACGAATAGCTCTCATGATTCCCTCATTCATTAGTCCGTTCTCGACACAATCCAATGCGCCAATGCGGCGCGATTCTCCCGCCGTAGCGGCCCGCAGTCCGGCTGGTCCCGCCGTCGCCCGTTCTCCGTCAGCCATGGCGTTCACGCAGCGTCCGCGCTGCCCCACACATCGCCGCCAGCTTCGCGCCGGCAAACTCCCGGTCCAGAAACCACATGCCGCAGTCCGGAGCCAGGCTGATGCGTTCCTTCGGCACGACCTGCATGGCGTTCTCGACGCAGGCGACGATTGCCTCCTCATCCTCAATCTCTCCTTCAGGGTCGAGATCCAATACACCCAGTGCCACCGGTTTCTCTCCGACGGAACAAAGGAAATCAGGCGTGTGGCCCGGTTGTGCGTATTCCGTATGGATGGCATCGGTGTCGGATTCGGCGATCAGGCGCACCGCATCCGGATAGACCGGGCTCGGCGCCTTGAAGGCGATGTTTCGCGAATACCCGTAGCAGACATGCACCTGGGTCACCGACTCGACGCCGCGAACCGCGCGATCGATGGCTTCCACCGCGAAATCGCGGCATTGGCTGAAGCGAAAATGGACTTCCGGTTCATCGATCTGAATCAGGTCGGCGCCCGCCTCGCAGAGCGCCCGCAATTCCCGGTTGAGCGCATCGGCGATCGCCAGGCACAGGGCTGCGTGGTCGGCGTACACGCCCGTGTCGACGACGCGGTAGGACAGCGTCACCGGCCCGACCACGGTAATCTTGCAGCGGCCGGCGGCGTAGCGCTTCAGGAACCGAAGCTCGTCCACGACCAGCGGGCCGGACCAGCGAACCGGCTCCCGGACCGCAGGAAACAGCACCTTGGGAATGGCCGGCGGCTTGTCTGCGCCCTCGGCGTCACCGCCCACGTTCACCGGTTGGCGCCGCATGGTCAGACAGCCGGTGATGTCATTCTGAAAATTGGTGAATTCCGCCGGGTTGTCGCAATCGATGCCGCCGAGGCCGTAGAAGTGACCGCTGAAGGTCTGGCGCCGCGCCTCGCCATCGGTGGCAAAGGTGAGGCCCGCCCGGTTCTGATCCTGAATCGACAGCCTCGCGGCGTCGTCCAGCGCTTCCGGCAGGTGCTCTTCGGCAACCCGCCACCAGGTGCCTTCCTTGCCGTAGACGCGATCGTGATCCGCAAGCCACTGTGGCTTGACCCAGCTGCCCACCAGTTGGGTGGGGAAGAGGCCCGCCTGCCAGCTCGACCCGGTCACCGCGCGCGCCTCACGCTGCCGCCAGGTGACGGCGCAGCCAGGGCATCGACCGGCCGCCGATGGGGCGCCCCAACCGAGCCTCCAGATCGCCTACGACCGCCAACAACGCAGCCAGATCGATACCGGTGGACATGCCCGCCTGATCCAGCAGGCTGACCAGGTCTTCGGTTGCCAGGTTGCCGGCCGCGCCGGGCGCGAACGGGCAGCCACCGATGCCGCCGGCGGAGGCATCGAACCTGCGGATGCCGCATTCCAGGGCCTGCCAGGCATTGGCCAGCGCCAGGGCTCGGGTGTCGTGCAGATGAGCGGCCAGGGAATTGGCTCCGAATGCGGCGACGAGGCGGGAAAAGAGCGCCCTGGCCCGCACCGGATTGCCCGCGCCGATGGTGTCGGCAACGATCACTTCATCGGCGCCGGCCGAAAACAGCGTCTCCGCAAGCCGTTCCACGGTGCTGTCCGCCACCTCGCCTTCGAATGGGCACTCGAATGCCACGGCCACGTAGGCCCGGGCGGTGAGACCGTCGGTACGCGCCTGTTGCAGAACTTCCGTGCAAACCGAGGTGGCCTGCTCGAGACTCATGTTGATGTTTTCGCGATTCATCGTGTCCGTGGCGGAGAGCACCACCCCCACCGAACGAATACCGGCCTCGTGCGCCAGTTCGTAGCCTCTTCGGTTCGGCACGAGAGCATGGAAGTCTGCCGCATCGGGCCGCAAGGCGCCCACGACCTCCGCGGCGCCCGCCATCTTCGGCACCGCCTTCGGGCTCACGAAGCTGGCCACCTCCACCGACGGCAGGCCGGCGCCGACCAGCCCTTCGATCAACCTGACCCGATCGGCAGGCGAAAGCGCGACCGGGTCGTTCTGCAGTCCATCCCGGGGAGCCACATCGTTGACGATCACATGGTCCATGCGGTGGGTTCTCCTCATGCCCGACGGAGCAATGCCGTCGCGCCGTCCGACATCTTACCGCTATCCGGGGCGCCGCGGCGCTCACCCTGCTGCAATACGCCCTCCGCGATTCCCCGAGCGATGCGCTCTGCAGGCATTCCCGCCCATTCCTTCAGCACTTCGGCGGTATCGGCCCCGAGCAATGGCGGTGGCGTCATGGACTCGTCGCCGTTCAGCGACATCTTGATCGGATTGCCGGGCACCCGTGCACCACCCCCGAGCGGATGGTCCAGATCGACGAACATGTTGCGGTGCAGCACCTGGGGGTCGCTGAGCGCCTGGGCAAAGTTGTTGACCCGGCCGCAGGGGATGCGCGCCGCTTCCAATGCGTCGAGCCACTCCCGCGCCGGCCGTGTCTTCAGCCGCTCGGCAATCAGCCCTTCGATGAACGGCTTTTCCTCGAGCCGAGCGGCAGCCGTCGCGAAGCGGGGGTCGCGCAGTGCATCGATGTCGACCACGTCCAGCAACGGCGGCCAGAAGGTATCGCCGATGACAGCGATGACAATGATGTCGTCGGCCGTCGCGAAACTGTTGTACGGGGTGTGCACGAAGTGGCTGTTGCCGATAGGCTCCGGGATGTCCCCCGACATGGCATACATGGTGGCCATGTAGTTCAACAGGCTGATCTGCACGTCGAGCATGGAGATATCGACGTGCTGGCCGACGCCGGTGCGCTGCCGGGCGAGCAGGGCGGCCTGGATGCCCATCACCGCAAACATGCCGCCACCGAGGTCACCGATGGGGATGCCCGCCCGCACCGGTTCGCCGGCATGCGAGCCGGTGATCGACATGCCGCCGCCGAGCCCCTGCACGATCTGGTCGAACGCCGGCCGCTGAAAGTCCGGTCCGTCCTCGCCGAAGCCGGTCACCGTGCAGGTGACGATTGCCGGGTTGTGTCCCGCCAGCGTTTCGTGATCGATCTTCAGGCGCCGGGTCACGCCGGCGGAGAAGTTGTCCAGCACCACATCGGCATGACGCACCAGTTCGTAGAAGAATTCGCGCCCCGCGGCCGACTTGAGATCGATGGCGACCGACCGCTTGTTGCGGTTCAGGGTGAAGAAATAGGCGCCCATGCCGCCGATCGAGTAGTCCGGGTCGCCCTCCAGCAGCCGCCGCGTGCCTTCGCCGCGACCCGGCGGCTCCACCTTCACCGTGTCGCAACCGAGGTCGGCAAGGATCATGCCCGCATAGGGCCCCGACAGCATGTGCGTCAGGTCGACAAGCCGGATGCCGGTCAGAGGTTTGTCGGTCGCAGGCGTGGACATCGATGCGCGTCAAGGCCGGACAAGCTGCGGATTGTATACAATATTTCGCGTTCGTCGCTGACCCGGCACTGCCCGCGCTGCCGATCGACGCGCCGGGCTCGGAATTCACACATCGGAGGACGACAGCTTGCACCTGCTGAGAGCCGGTACGGTTTCGGTATGCGACCTGGCGCAGAGCCGCCAACGCTACGAACGGTGGCTCGATTACGAAACCGTGGAACAGGGCGAGGTCGGTGCCTCGCTGGCGGCAAGCTGGGGTTCGCCCGGTACCGCCGGCGCCCGATTCGCCGTACTCCGGCCCGCATCGCATACCGATATCTATCTGCGGTTGGTCGAGGCCCCCGCAGTACCCGGGTTCGTGCCGCTGGTCACCTACGGGTGGGCCGCGCTCGAGTTCTGTGTGCGCGACGTGCTGGCCGTCAACGAACGCATGCTCGATTCGCCGTTCGAGATCATCGGGCCGCCGCGTCGCATCGAGGGCCTGGATGCCATTCACCCCATGCAGGTGCAGGGTCCGGACGGCGAAATCTGCTATTTCACCCAGATCAACAGCGATCTGCCGGAATTCACGCTGCCGAGAGCAGAGAGCTTCATCGACCATCTGTTCATCAACGTACTGGCCGCGAGCGACATGCACGCCAGCCAGCGATGGATGGTCGAGCATCTCGGCTTTGCCATCGGCCGCGAATCCATGGAGATCGTCTATACCATGCTCGCGAGGGCATTCGGCACGCCCATGGACGAACTCCATACCATATCGACCATGGTGCACGGCAAGGATGTGTTCCTCGAGGTAGACCAGATGCCCGAAGCGGCCGAACCCAGGCCGAGGCAGGCGCGCCTGCTGCCGCCCGGCGTGGCGATTACCACCTTCAAGGTGCCCGATCTCGATGCGGTTACCGCAGCGCCGCTGGCTGCGCCGGATGTTCACCCTGGCGCCCTGTACGACGGCCGCCGCAGCATGACGGTGACGGACCCGGACGGCACCCTGTTCGAACTGGTGGAAACGGACTGAAGCGTCGAGATTGGCAAGGGCGCAATTCGCTCTGCGGATCAGTGCAGTCGGCTACCCGGCGTAGTCCTCCATGCTGAGGTTCATCCGGTAGTGGAAGCGGTCCGGGTGGTACTGACAGTGCAGCAGATCGACCACATCGCCGTTATCGTCGAAAGAGTGGCGCACGAGGGTGAGCACCGGGTCGCCGGGAACCAACTGCAACTGTTCGGCCACCGGCGGCGTCGCTGCGGAAGCGCTCAGGTACTGCTCGATGCGGCTGATGCAGTGGCCGTTCTCGGCCATGATGTCGAACCGGGTGCGCCGCTCGATGTTGGCGGCCGTGAAACCCTTGCCGATGCCCCGGGTCCAGCTCTCGTAGTAGGCAAAGGGCACCCGATCGTCACTGAAGCGCACCCGGGTGACGTAGTGCACTTCCTCGTCGACGGGCATGCGCAGATCGTCGACCACGCTCGGCGGCGGCAGGCGCCTTTCGATATGCAGCACCTTGACCGTCGTTGTCCTGGACATGCTGGCGAGCTTCTCCAGCATGCCGACCAGTGGCGCTTCCACCTCGGAGACGGACGACTCGAAGACCACGTGGCTGCCCCGGCCGCGCTGCCGCTTGATAAGAGCATCGGCGGCGAGCAGATCCATGACCCGCTTGGCGGTGACCCGGGAAACGCCGAAGCCCTGAGCCAGTTCCGCTTCGGTCGGCAGCTTGGCGCCGAACGCCAGGGTGCCGGAGAGGATGCGGCGCTTGAGCAGCTGGTAGAGCTGATGGTACAGCGGGATGGGCCCGTCGGTGCGCAGCGAGCCGAGTTCCATCGGCGTGAACAATTCACCGATGCTACCCATCGGCGCCGCCTGTCCCTGGTCCGGTGTGCTGTGTCACAAATACGCTGCCTTTCAGAGGGCGCAAAGCTGCCGAGGGCGAGTCGCGTTCGCGTTGTCTCGACGACTCGTGCAACGACTGCATGCAGTTTAGCCGCCCGCGCTGCCGGAAGCATCCAGCGCCGGTTCGAGCGCACAGTAGGCGGAACGGGAGTCGAGTAACGCCAACAGCATGCGGGTCAGGCGGGCCGGTGGCGGCGGGTTTTCGCCGCGCTCCAGATACTGTGCGCGCAACCAGTACCAGCCGCGCCACAGGTGCGCGCCCGACGTCTCCGCCTCGAGGTCCGGCAACGCGCCGGCGATCCAGGGCTCCGAACTGCTCGTGCATTCGACGCCCCGATGCCGCGCTGCCACCTGGCGCGCGAGGCGTTCGCTGACGCCGATTCCGGCTACCTGCAACTGCTTCAATCCGAGGCGTTCCATGACGCGCGTCACCGCCTGCACACAGTGATCGACGGAGAGTTCCCGAGGTTCTGCCGAACCGCCGTGACCCGGCAGATCGACCGGTATCCAGCCGCGGCCCATTGCGTCATCGGCGAGGTCGGACGATCCCCCCGGTCCGTGCAGGACGATTCCCACCGGTCGCTCGGTATCGCCAACCCGATAACGGATCTGGCCGAAATCCGCATCGGCATAGCGGATGGCGCCGGTATCCAGGCATAGCTGCCCGGCAGCCGTTGTTTCCGCCGGAAGCACCCGATCGAGATTGGCTTCCAGACAGGACCAGCGTTCCTCCACCTCCGGCCCGCAATGCGCCATGACGACGTTGTCGCCCCAATCCAGATCGTCGAAGCGATCCATCCAAGGTTTCAGAATGCTGCCCTGCCAGCGCAGGACGACCAGCGGCGCCTCGATCGGCTGCACGCGCTCGGCCCGTTCGTTGCCGAAGGCCGCCCGGTAGGCGACTTCGTAACCCGGGCCCGCCGCCAGATAGGCGCGTGCGCCGAAGTCCATTGCCGCCGCACTGCCGAGCCGCTCGGCAATGCGGTGGGCGCTTGCCGGCCGCTGCCAGGGGAAGAACAGGGTTGCATCGTGGGCAGCCTGCCAGGCGCGCGCCAGGTGGCTGCCGGCTGCGGCGGGGGTCAGGTCGGGAAAGTACCCGTCCATGATGGTCGCCCGTTCCGCATCGGTGAAACTGGCGGCGTTGTCGAGCACCAGGCCGCACACGGATTCAGCGTCCGCCTTGGCCCACTCGATGGCGATCTGGGCGCCGGTGGCCGACCCGTAGACGGCGACGCGCTCGAGACCGAGCGCACGGCGCAGAGCGATCATGGCGTCCACATAGGGCTTAAGCCCCGGCGTTCCGCCCGCATCGCCGTCGACGATGGCATCGGATTCCCCGAATCCCGGCGTATCCGGCGCAATGAGCGTTGCCCGGCCGCGGAGACGCTGCATCAGCGGCGCCATGAACGCGGAACTGAACGGCGAGGGATGCAGCAGGAACAGCGGCGGCCCCTCTCCGGCGATGCGGTAGTGAAGCGTCACGGCGCGGCCGCCCAGCATCAGCCGGGCGCTCGACTGCATGACCGGCGAGGCGTTCAAGGCGCGGGCAGACCGAGCGCGCCGGGGTTGATGCGTCCCTCAGGGTCGAGCAGGTGTTTCAAATCGGCAACGAGGCGGCGTGGAACATTCTCCAGCCCCTCGCGGTAGAGGTAGCGGCGCCCGATCTGCAGATGCACGGCGCCCAGCGCCTTGAAGAGTGCCATGATCTCGTCGCGCAATCGCATCACCACGGCGCGCGCATCGAGATCTTCCGGGAATCGATCGAGTTTGCGCAGCACGGCGGCATCGACGCTGTGACGGTGCAGATCGTTCAGCCGGTCGGGCCAGTAGAACACCGGCTCGAGCACGAAGCAGTTGGTTTCCGCATAGGTGAACAAGGTGCCGTGCAGGATGCCGTGCGCATCCAGAGCTTCCCGATTGTCGGCGAACAGCGCCTCGAGCGCCTCGTAGGCAGCGATTGCCTTGCTGTGCGGGAGCATTCCATGAACCGGCAGCCACCGCTCGCCGGCAGGCCCAATCATGGAATTCAAGGGACCGAACGGATTCGCGTGGGCGATCCTGGCAATGCTGTTCTCGATCTCCCGGCCGCCCTCCCCTTCGCAGACGGCGCGGATGCCCTGCAACGAGGCGTCCGCCGCCGCCTGGTTGGCCTCCTCGACCATGAAGTGCACGGAGAAATCCACGTCTTTCATGAAGCGCCGGCCGGCCGTCGCCACCTTGACCCCGGCCTTGATGCCCTCCAGCGCACTCCGCTGGCCGGTGACGACGTTGGCCAGGGCTCTGGCATCGGCAAGCAGCGATTCCCGCTTCAGCCGTTGCGAACGCATGACCGGGTCGAAGGCGAAACAGGCTTCCGCCAGACCTTGCCTCGAGACCTCCGAGATGGCCCGGATGAGCGGGCCGTGAGAGCGAAAGTCGAAGCTTGCGGCAGCCCGGCCGCCGCCCACCGGCACGAGCTTCAGCGTTGCTTCGGTCTTGATGCCGAGCGCTCCGGAGTCGCAGGTGAACAATCCGGTCAGATCGGGGCCGTAGTGGCGGAAAAACGGCGAAGCATAGGCTTGCGCGCCCGCACCAGTGCGCAGGCGCTCGCCGTCGGCAAGCACGATTTCGAATCCGATGACGGAATCGGCTGCCGTGCCGTACCGGCCGCTGCCCCAGAACAGGCTGTTCTGCGACAGGCTGCCGCCGACGGTGGCCTTGATGCCGGAGAGCGTGCCCCAATACGGTGTGCGCAGCCCCAGGGGGGCCAGGGCGTCGTGCAACCGGGCCCAGGTGCACCCCGCCTGCACCGTGACGTACATGTCTTCTGCGTTGACCTCGACGATGCCGTTCATGCGCGCCATGTCGAGGCACAGGGTGCGACCGCCGGGGCACACATAGCCGCTGCTGTAGGACATGCCGCCGCCCCGTGGCGCGATGACGAGGCCCTGTTCCCGGGCGAAGCGCACAGTGCCGACTACATCGTCGGTGGAAGCGGGCCGCACCACTGCCAGCACCGGGTGGGAATCCCCCGAAATATCCTGGCCGTAAAGCTCGCAGGCCACCGCTTCGGTAATCACCGACCCGTCGCCCAACCGGGCGGTCAGCGTGTTCAGGATGGATTCGTCCGCCCGTTCGTGTGTCTGCAAACTCGCCTCCCGATGCCGCGCCGAGCAACCGCTGGACGCCCTGCCTACTGGGCCGGGCGCCAGTATACCCACTCAGTTGCTATTGATATATCAATATGGTTTTATCGGTGAATCCTGCGCAGCCCGGGTGCGTCCATGCCGGTCATGCAAACGTCCGATCTCACGCCGCGCCAGTACTGGGCCGAAGTGAAGGCCAACCCCAACCGCGCCCGCTTCGGCTTCGGCGAAAAGGCGGCCCTCATCAACATCGACCTGCAGCGCGCCTACACCGACCTCGACCGCTTCCCCACCGCCTACCAGACCGATCCCGATCAGATCGACTACATCAATCGGCTCTCGGCTCTGGCGCGCCAACGCCACATGCCGGTAATCTGGACCTACGTCGCCTACATGGACAACGCCGACGACGCCGGGGTCTGGGGCACACGCACCAACACCGAGAACTCCCTCCAGAACATCAAGGAAGGGGCGGCGCGCTCGGAACTCGACCCGCGTCTCGAGATCGACCGGGAGCGGGACGCGGTGATCAACAAACGCATGGCAAGCGTCTTCCACGACAGCCCGATTCCGTCGCTGCTGGTCTGGCACAAGGTGGATACCGTGATCCTCACCGGCGGCAGCACCTCGGGTTGCGTGCGCGCCACGGCGGTATCCTCGCTGTCCCACGGTTACCGGACCGTCGTCCCGGAGGAATGCGTGGCCGACAAGCACGAGATTCCCCATTTCGCCAACCTGTGCGACATCATGCTCAAGTACGCCGATGTGGAATCGTTCGCGACGGTGGCCGAGTGGTTCGAGAATCACCCCGGCTGCGCGCCGATTCGCGCGGCTCGCGGCGTGACGTTCTGACGGGCGCCAAATGCGCGACGACCTGGCGCTCTACGACTATCGTCCCTGGGACGAACGGCTGCCCATCCGCTGGCCGAACGGCGCCAGGCTCGCATTCTGGGTGGCGCCCAACATCGAGTTCTACGAACTGGACCCGGCCCCCAACCCGCAGCGCAAGGCCTGGCCTCGACCCGTCCCCGATATCCAGGGTTACGGCACCCGGGACTACGGCAACCGGGTCGGCTGCATGCGCATGATCGAGGTGCTCGACCGCTACGGCGTGCGCGGTTCGGTCAGTCTGTCCGTGGCGGTTTGCGATCATCACCCGGAAATCATCGAATTGTGCCGGGAACGGGGCTGGGAATTCTTCAGCCACGGCATCTACAACACCCGCTACGTCTACGGCATGGACGAGGCCCAGGAACGCAGCATGATCGAGGACTCGGTGCGCACCATCGCCGAACGCACCGGGCAGCGCTGCGCCGGCTACCTGGCGCCGGCGCTGACCCACTCCGAGCACAGCCTCGATCTTTTCAGCGAAGCCGGCGGCCTCTACACCTGCGACCTGTTCCACGACGACCAGCCGACCCCGGTGCACGTGCGCTCCGGCAAGCCGTTCGTTTCCGTGCCCTACTCGCTGGAACTGAACGACACCATCGTCTATGTCGTCAACCGCATCGAACCGCGTCGCTACGGGCAGATGATCAAGCAGGCCTTCGACCGTCTCTACGAGGAAGGCGAGCGCGGCGGCACGGTCATGTGCGTACCGCTGCACCCCTATCAGGTCGCCCACCCGCACCGCATCCGCGCTTTCGAAAACGCCCTGGCCTACGTCACGGGTCACGACGATGTCTGGGTGACCACCGGCAGGGAAATCGCCGAGTACTACATCGAGCACTACTACGACCAGGCCGTTGCCGCGAGCAGGCGCGACTGACCTGGCCAGGCACCGGCTTTCATGGAACAAATTTTCAAGTTATTGATTTCAAAGCACTCACTGACGCGGAGAGCCGTGGCTTCGATCGGGCGCCGAGCCTTTGTTGCTTTCACGTCCGCGTCCCGGCGCGCCGGGTTGGGAACTTTCATGGAACACTTTTTCCAAGTGATTGATTTTATTAAATTCGTTAACGTGAGGAACCGTTTCTTCGATCCGGCTCCGAGAACCGGTATACGGTACGTGCATGCGGCGCACCAGGCGGCGGCGCTTACGGCTACGATAGGCGCCAGAGCGAGCCCTAACAGCGCCGCATACACGCACCGCACACCGGTTCTCTCCCAGCGGTCGTCGGACGTTCCTTGCGCGTCCTCGTCCCGGCGCGCCGGGTTCGGAGCAGACTCGTCAGCAAACGTGACTCGCCAAATGGAGAAATAGATGCCGCTCGACGCCGACTATCTGCGATATCCGCTGCGCCGCTACGGCATGGACCACGACCGCTACGAGTGGTCGATGCTGTCGCGCCGTGCCGGCGTGACCTGGCCCAACGGCGCCCGGCTGGCGGTCTGGGTGAACCTGGCGGTGCAGTTCTTTCCCCTCGACCAGAGCGGCAGGCCTTTTGCGCCGCCGGGCGGCATGAGCACGCCCTACCCGGACCTGCGCCACTTCACCCTGCGCGACTACGGCAACCGGGTGGGCCTTTTCCGTTGCCTCGAGGCGCTGGACGCCGCGGGCATCGCGCCCACCTTGTCGGTGAACGCAGCCCTGGTCGAGCACTGCCCCAAACTGCTCGAGCGCCTGGACCGGCGCGGCGACGAGATCGTGGCCAGTTCCTGGCATATGGATACGCTGCACCACGGGGATATGGCGGCCGACGAGGAAGCGGAACTGATCGGCCGGTCGCTTGCGACGTTGCGCGCAGCGGTGGATTCCCCGGTGACGGGCTGGCTGAGCCCTGCCCGCTCGCAAAGCGTCAACACGCCGGACCTTCTGGTCGCCGAGGGCATCCGCTACATGGGCGACTGGATCAACGACGACATGCCCTACCGCTTCGCCACACGAAATGGCCCGATAGTCGCAATGCCGCTGTCGCTGGAACTCGACGATCAGTTCGTCATCGGCGCCAACCTGCACTCGGAGTGGGAGTATGCCGATCAGGTGAAGGATGCCTGCGACTACCTGCTCGCCGAAGCCGAACGCACCGGCCACGGTCGCCTGCTGGCGCTATCCATTCATCCCTGGCTGATGGGCCAGCCGCACCGCATCGCGGCGCTGGAATCGGCGCTCGACCACATCGCAGCGAAACCGGGAACCTGGTCGGCCCCGGCGGTCGAGATCGGCGCGGAATGGGCCGAGCAGCAATCTTGGCCAAAAGCCTGACTCGCTCGCTGGCCTTGACGGCAGCGTGCCTGTTGCCGCACGCCCATGGTGCAACGGCAGAGAATCTGCTGGGCCTGCTCGCCGGTGAGTACAACAACCACGAACAGGTCTGGCAACGGAATCTGGACGGCGTTGCGGGCATCGAACGGCGGCACTGGCGCATCGAGCGCACCGGCGAGACGGGCCTGACCCTGGCGACCGGCATTGGGCAGTCCGTCGAGAAGCCGACATGGGAACTGCACCTCGCCCGGTCATCTCGCCAGCTTCCTGCTACGGACGCCGATGCATTGGCGACGACAGGTGGTGAACTGGCCGGGTTGGAGCCCGAAACTCTCGTTATCGAGGTCCGCCACGCCGGTGCATCCGATCCGTTGTGCGCTTACCAATGGCAAATGGAAGGAGAAGGCTTCTCGGGGGAAGCCATTGCGGGAACCGCCTGCCCGGCAGAACTGCCGCGGCAATGGCGGATCACACCCGACTACCTCTACTACGGCGATGATTCGGCAGAGAACGAAACCATGGCAGCAGCGCGGCGGGTGCGCTTCTACAGCGGTTGGGTCAGCCTGCAGCGCCGGCGCCTCGACCCCGATGCCGCTGCGGACGACTTCATCCTGCTAAGGAACCTGCGCCTGCACGACGAAGGCACGATCTTTCCGATTACGGATGCCGGCGAACCTACCGGTTATGCCGTGGAACTGGCGCGGCTGACCTATCAGAACACGGGCGTTGCCGTACTCAAGCTCGGCATCGTCGACCTGACGACCGACAAGACTCTCAGCTACGCCTGGTCGGAGCCCCTTGCCGGCCGCATCGGCATCAACCTGCGCTGGATTCAGGCCGGGTTCACCCGGGAAGACTGACAGGCAATCAAGCGACAGCCCGGCTCGGCCCCCCTACCTCGCCAACTTTCGCCGCGAGGGGGCCGTGGGGCACGCCTTTCATGGAACAAATTTTCAAGTTATTGATTTTAAAGCACTCACTGACGCGGAGAGCCGTGGCTTCGATCCGGCGCCGAGAACCGGTATACGGTACGCGCATCCGGCACGCCAAGCGGACCTGCTTACCGCTACGATGGGCGCAAGCACGAGCTTTAAAGGTGCCGGATACGCGCACCGCACACCGATTCTCTCCCAGCGGTTTTCAGGTGTTCCTTGCGCGTCCTCGTCCCGGCGCGCAGGGGCCGCATGCTGCGCGGCGGCGCGACTCAGGGTTGCGCCGCGTCTCCTGCCGTCCGGTCGGGGGCGGCTTCCTCGCCCTCCGCGACCCGCTTGTAGTAGATCCAGCTCGTCACGTTGCGCCGCTCGTCGTCGAGGGGAGGCGGCTCGGTGTAGATGGGATAGTGCCTGGCGATCTCGTCCTTCATGCTGTCGGGCAGGGCATCCCAGGACGACAGGCGCAAGCCTGACGTGTGCATGTAGATCACGCCGTCGCGCCCGGCCATCTTCATCCAGGGCAGCCAGTCGGACATGCGCACCCAGCCGATGTGGCCGCCGGCGGTTTCCAGCTCCGGGTTCAGCAGTTCATCTGCATCGCCCATGAAATTGAACATCTCCGTGGCGTGGTAGATGCTCCCGGTTTCGGCCTGGTAGTCGCCGGCCAGCGGGTTCGGATAGAAGAGCGGTACGGTGGTGGACTGGCGCCAGCGGCCCTCGCTGATTCGGCCGCTCCAGCGCGCTGGCTGTCCGTCGCGGCCGATTTCGTGCCGCGAATGGTTGACGGGGTCGTTGGCGACATGCAGCACGTCCACCACCTCGCCCGTCCAGGGATTCTCCCAGGTGGCAAGCGCTTCGCCGGTTTCCGCGTCCCGGTAGATCAGCAGTTCCCGGGACACCATCTTGTAGCCGTGGCCGCGCTCCGGGTGGACATCGGTGGTGCAGGCGCGCACGTTCATCCCTTCCACCTCGAAGAGCAGGCGGTCGCGCTCGCCCTGACGCCGCGAATAGGCTCGCCCTTCCCACCAGAAGGTGGCCGGTTCGCCGTCCACGGTGGAGCAGGCGATCTTTCTGGCAATGGTCAACGCATCCCTCGGGTCGTTCGGGTCGAGTTGCTGTGCCTGCACGGCACTGCCTGCCGTCGCGCCAATCAGCATCAGGCTCATAAAAACTGACTTCATGGTCTTTCTCCCAACGTTCAGGACTGAATCGAAACGGACCTGATGGGGCGCTGCCCCGGCCCGAAAAACAAGCGGTGCCCGGATACGGAGTTTACTTGTCCGTAAACGTGAACCGCGAACAAGAAGTTTAGCCGGCATGTAACCGACAGCTTCGCTGGTGCATTCACGAGCGGTCTACCTGGTGCCGGGGGCTCGTCAGGCGACCCGCCGGCGTTCGCCGCCAGGCCGGACGGGCTGGCGCCCGCGGGCTTGCCACGAAATCGACTCCAGCAGGTCTGCGGCCGCTCGCTCGCCGGAACGGACGGCGCCCTCCATACCCGGGGCATCGATTGCGGTGTGCTCCCCGGCAAACCGCACCCGCCCGGCGCTGCGGCGAACGGCCTCGCGCTGACGAGCGACCCGGCCTGGCGACCAGGCTGCGTACGCGCCTCCGGAAAACCGGTCCTCCCCCCAACGCACGCGGCCGCGATAACGCACCCTTCCCCTGGACGCCGGGCGGATTCGCTCGATGGTGGCTAGCGCCAGGCGTTCGAACGCCGTTTCGTCCAGGGCATCGATGGCATCGGTTCCCCGGCCATTGACGAATGCCTTCAGGCCGATGCAGTCGCCGGAGCCGGCATGCACCCGTGGGAAGAGGCGCTCCAGGGGCGTATCCGTCCACATGAAAGGGGCCAGGCCGTCCTCGGCCCAGAAGGGCTCGGCATCGAACAAGGCAACGGTTGCCCTTGTATAGGGAACGCTGTCGATGGCTCGGCGTTGCGCGTCGTCGAGCGGGATGTTCAGACGAAGCCTGCGCAGCGCCGGCAACGGCAACGTACAGATACAGTATCCGGCATGAATCTCGGCGCCGTCCTCGAGGGTCGCACGAATGCCCGCGCCGGTTTCCTCCAGGGCAGTCACGACGCTGCCGAGTCGCAGTTGAGGCGTCAAGTCTGCAGCCATCGCCGCCGCCAGCATGCCGGTACCCGCAACGAAACGGCCCGAGCCTGTTTCCTGTCGGCGGGCGGTAGCGGCACGCCAGGGCCCGAGGGCGCTGACATCGTCACTGTGGTTATGGGTGCCGGCCACGTTGATGAGCCGCACCGCTTCCTGGGAGGCGCCCCGTTCCTCGAGTACCCGGGTAAGGGACCGGTCTTGGGCACGCATCCGGGGACTGTCCCAGCCGGCGACTGCGGAAAGCGGGTTTGAAAGCCCGAGATAATGAGCTTCGAGCAGAAACGGCGGAATGGCGCGCTCGTCCCCGGCAAGCCGGTTGGCATCGGATTCGGCCCAGTCCGCCAATGACAGGGTGCGACCGTTGACGTGCAGGGCCACATCACGCAGCCAGCGCCGGTCGGCAGGTTCGATGGCAAGCCCATGTTCCGCCGCGAGCCCATGCACGCGCGTATAGGAATCGCCGACTTCCACGGCGCCGTATTCCGGACGGTCCGGCAGGTCGAATTCGGTAAGCACACGCCCACCAACCCGGTCGCGGGCTTCCAGAATCACCGTGTCGCGTCCTGCCGCAAGCAACCGGCGAGCCGCGGCAAGACCCGCAAGCCCTGCGCCCAGCACCAGCACTTCCGTACGCCCCGGCGCGAAGGCGCGCGCACGGGAACCGGCCATGGACAGCACCCCGGCAGCGATTGCCTTGCCGAATCCGCGACGGTTCACGGACGCGAAGCCGCAGCCGACGACTTTACGAAGTGTGGCAGCGCCAGGCGCAAAGCCTTGCCGGTGGCAATCAAGAGCGCACTCCAGGCGACTGGCGCCACTTCGATCGATGCTGTCGTGCCATGGCAATCGAACCCAGCTACAACGCCGCGCCAGTCGCTTTCGGTCGGATTACCAGTTCGCGGATACCGTCACGCCAAACCAGGTGTCCCGACGCGGCGCGACCCCGAAGTTCCTTCTGAATGCCTCCGGTTCAGCGTATCGCAACACGGCGTAGGCGCTGTCTTCGCCGGTCAGGTTGCGGCCCCAGGCGCGAATGGCGTAGCGGTCGTTGGCGAACCCGATTCGCATGTTCACCAGTGACACAGCGCCGGTTTCCGCTTCGTTGTGCACCTGGGCAAACTTGCTGGACTCATGGGCGAAGTTGGCGCCGACGTACCATTCCCAGCCACCCGGTCCGGCGATCGGCCGCCTGAGTTCCAGGTCTGCATACAGCTGATGTTCCGCGGTACGGGGGATCTGATTGCCCTCGATGGAGCCGAAGAGCGATGTGCAACCGTCCACCTCGGGGAACTGGTCGCCCGTGGAGCAGTTGACCAACCCGTCGTCGAGCGCGTCCAGCAACAGGCCGTGGTTCTGGTCGAAGCCCCGCTCGAATTCCGCATCGACCCACGCGTAGTTGAGCGTCAGCGTCAAGCCTTCCACTGCCTGCGGGCGTATCAGGAATTCCGTCTCGAAACCCAGAATGTCGGCATCCCCGGCGTTGACGGTCGCCGAAGTGGTGTTCTGGCCGGCCCGCGCGTTCTGGGTCAACTGATAGCCCTTCACCTCGTTCATGAAAAGCGCGAGGTTGGCAACGACCTGCCCATCGGCAAAGACATTCTTGGAACCGAGTTCGACGCTGTCCACGTCTTCTTCGTCATAGGTTGGAAGCCCTGCCTCTACGGCGACACTGTTGTTGAATCCACCGGGCTTGGTGCCCTGGGCGAAGAGCAGGTAGAGCAGGTGGTCGGGGGACAGACGCCAGTCCAGGGTGATACGCGGCAGAAAGCCATCGAAGCTCGCATCGGCATCCACCGGCGCGGCGGCCGGGAAGCCCAGATCCTGGACGATCACGCTCTGCTCGATGTTCTCGTCCTGGTAGCGCGCCTCGAGCGTCAGCCCGAAGTTTTCTGCCAGATCGAAAGACACCATGCCGAACACCGCCGTGTTCTCGATGCCGATCTCGTTGACGTCCCGGGGCACCAGGATGGTCGGGCCGAAGAACGGCGCCATGGATTCGCACAGGAAGTTGGCCGCACAGACCCCCTGCATGCGCAGGAACTCCCGGAACCAGTTGCCCTGGGCAAGGCCCTGCTGCGCGTCGGAAACTTCCCTGATGTCGCGCCCGGTCGAATCGAGGTCGAAGTAGTAGGCGCCCAACAGTCCGCTGAACCGCTCGCCGGCGAAGCTCAATTGAAACTCCTGGGACCACGATTCCATGTCGGTCTCGGAGGCGAACGTGAAGTCCGTCATGCTGCCCACGTAGGCGTACAGGAAGGGCGGCCCGTCTGCGAAGCCGCCGAACGGAAAGCCGTTCGGGGTGAAGTTTGAGGCGTGAAACGACGTCGGCAGGTAATCGCCGTCGATGACGAATCGTTCCCGGCGGTCGTTGTAGCCGGTGATCGAGGTGAATGCGACGGTATCGTTGATCTGGTAGTCGAGCTTGACGCTGAGTTGCAGGTTCTCGTCGCTGTCCTCGGCCTCGGGCACCTGCACCGTCCAGTCGGTGTTGACGTCGGGTACCTCCACCGTGCCGCAGAAGTAGCGGCCCGCGCCGCCATAGGAGGCGCCGTTGTCGACGTAGCAGTTGTTGTCGAAGTATCGCGTGACGGCTACCGCGGGCTGACCGTCGTCCCGCTCCCCATAGTAGGCACGGGCGCGCACCGAGAGCCGATCGCTGGGTGCGAAATCCAGCACACCGGAGATGGATTGCGACTCCTGCGTGCCGATGTCCGAGCCATCGAACTGGTTGGTGAAGGCGCCGCCCATCTCGAAGTGGCGCACGGTCAAACCGCCGGAAAGGTTCTCGCCGAGGGGCCCGCTCACCGAGGCGCTGACCCCGTATTGCTCGTCGCCGGCGGCTTCGACGCGTACCCAGCCTCCGAGCGTTTCACCCGGCGAGCGGGTGACGATGTTGATGGCGCCGGAATAGGTGTTGCGGCCGTAGAGCGCGCTCTGCGGCCCCTTGACCACCTCCACCCGTTCCACATCGTTCAGGTCGTAATCGTCGATGGACCCGGTAATGTAGACGCCATCGATGAAGTACGAGACGCCGGAGTCGCCGAGAATGTTGGCCTGGCCCCGGATCACCGGCCGGTTGCTGCCGCGCGAGAACTCCGAGTCGAACACCAGGCCCGCGGTGATCTTGGAAATGTCGGCGAGGCTCTGAATGCCCAGATCCTCGATCTGTGAGGCGTCGATGGCCGTCACCGCCACCGGTATGTCCTGCAACGCCTCTTCCATCTTGCGGGCGGTCACCACGATTTCCTCGGTGATTCCCTGTTCAGCGAGCACCGCTGCCGGCAGGCCGGTCAGCACCAGCAGAAACGAAGTGAAAACGGCCGCAATGCGCACTTTGCAACGTGACATGGCTTCTCTCCCAAACGATTGAACAATTCATGCCGCACGGCCCAACCGGCGGCAATAGATATATTGATACATCATTAGTACAATTGGCAAGTACCGCGTCAGCACGATTTCCGGAGAAGAGCATGAGCGACGACATCCGCACCGGCATGCCCGTTCTCGCCCGGCACGAGGGCGAGTGGCGCGGCGAGTACATCCACATCGCCCCGGACAGCAGCCCCATCGACCGGCACGCCTCGCATCTGATCTGCACGTTTCCCGCCACGGGCGACTACGACTACCGTCAGACCAACATCTATACGTGGGAGGACGGCCGCAGCGAGGAACTGGATTTTCCGGCCCGCTACGAGAACGGCCGCATCTGGTGGGACAACGAGCGCATCGTCGGCTCCGCCTGGGAGGTCGATCACCGCACGATCGTGCTCAACTGGTCGCGCAAGGACCTGCCGGACAGCTACCTCTACGAGATGATCCAGATCAACGAGGGCAACGACCGGCGCGCCCGTACCTGGCACTGGTTCGTGGGCGACGAACTGGTCCGCCGCACCTGCATAAAGGAATCGCGCACGGCGTAGCGCCCAAGATCGCCAACCGTCGCCGCACCCGGTAACGGATCGACAGCCGCATCTGCCCTCGGCCGGCTATGGCCGAATGCGCGCCGGGCGTTGATAATGTGCCGCTGGTTCCCGCGGACGACCCGGGGGAATCGACGGCAGACGCCTTCGGACCGCACGATCGTTCCGCAAGCCACCTGCCGGAAAGGGGCCACCGGCACCCCGGGCTCGCCGGTTCGACGCAAAGGGATGCATCTTGAGCGCGCAAGACGGAATCCTGGTAAAGGCAGCCGGCGGGCAGGCGCTGACCGATGACGAGGCGCTCGGCCTCGCGGACTGCCGCGACACGGGCGCCCTGGCCGCCATTGCCGCCGAATGGCGCGACTACGGTTTCCGCAATGTGGTCACCTACTCGCGCAAGGTATTCATCCCCCTCACGCACCTGTGCCGAGATGTCTGCCATTACTGCACCTTCGCCCAGGTGCCGCGCAAGCTGAAGGCGCCCTACCTGTCGGTGGACGAGGTGCTGGATATCGCCCGCCACGGCGCCGAAATGGGCTGCAAGGAGGCGCTCTTCACCCTGGGCGAGAAACCCGAACTGCGTTACCGGGCGGCCCGGGAAGGGCTCGCGGCACTCGGCTTCGACAGCACCATCGACTATCTCGGGCACGTTGCCGAAACCCTGCTCGAAGAGACCGGCCTGCTGCCGCACCTCAATCCCGGCACCATGACCCCTGAAGAACTCGCCCGCCTGCGCCCCGTTTCGCCCTCCATGGGCATCATGCTGGAATCCACGTCCGAGCGCCTGTGCGAGAAGGGCATGCCTCATCACGGGTCGCCGGACAAGATTCCCTCCGTGCGCCTGAAGACACTCGCCGATGCCGGCAAGGCGCGCATCCCGTTCACCACCGGCATCCTGATCGGCATCGGCGAGACCCGTCGGGAGCGCATCGAGTCGTTGCTCGCCATCCGTGCCATCCATGCCGAATTCGGGCACGTTCAGGAGGTCATCGTCCAGAATTTCCGCGCCAAGCCGGAGACCAGGATGGCCCAGGCACCGGAGCCGGACCTGGACGAACTGCTCTGGACCATCGCCGTCGCCCGGCTGATCTTCGGCCCCGAGATGAGCGTTCAGGCGCCACCCAACCTGAGCCCGGGGGTGCTGCCGCAACTCGTCGATGCCGGCATCAACGACTGGGGTGGCGTCTCGCCGCTGACACCGGACTTCGTCAACCCGGAGGCACCCTGGCCGCACCTCGACGAACTCGCACGGGAAACCGCGAGCGCCGACAAGCACCTGCACGAGCGGCTGACCGTCTACCCGGCCTATGCCCGGTCGCTCGACACCTGGGTGGCGCCGGAACTGCACACGCGGGTTTTGAACCTGGTGGATGCGGAGGG
Source organism: Candidatus Azophilus sp. (assembly GCA_965221465.1). Lineage (GTDB taxonomy): Bacteria > Pseudomonadota > Gammaproteobacteria > Pseudomonadales > Azotimanducaceae > Azophilus. Next base: position 292,116 of record OZ244892.1, on the reverse strand, counting down.
CTTTCCCCGCACCGACGACTGGTCGCCCGGGGAACAGACCGACCCGCCGGAACAGGTTCTGCACGCCATTCAGACGCCGCCGTCCAGGATTTCCGCCGACCTGCAGGCCATTCTCGAGAAGGCAACCGCCGGCGGAGACCTGTCGGAAAACGACGTGGTGCGGCTGTTTCAGGCACGCGGCGACGATTTTGCCGCCGTCACCCGGGCTGCCGATGCGTTGCGCGCCTCGGTGAACGGCGACACCGTCAGCTTCGTCGTCAACCGCAACATCAACTACACCAACATCTGCTATTTCAAGTGCCAGTTCTGCGCCTTCTCCAAGGGCAAGCTGTCGGAGAACCTGCGCGGCCGGCCGTACGACCTCTCTCACGAGGAAATCCAGCGGCGTACCGAAGAGGCCTGGTCCCGGGGCGGCACGGAAGTGTGCATGCAGGGGGGCATCCATCCCGAGTACACCGGCGAGACCTATGTCGAAATCGTGAAAGCGGTGAAGGAAGCGGCGCCGGACATGCACGTGCACGCCTTCTCGCCCCTGGAAGTCTGGCAGGGCGCGGCCACCCTCGACCTCGATCTGGAGACCTACCTCCGCCAGTTGAAGGACGCCGGGCTCGGCACCCTGCCGGGAACCGCCGCCGAAATACTCGACGACGAAGTGCGCCAGATCATCTGCGCCGACAAGATCGACACGGCCCAGTGGCTCGAAGTCATGGAGGCGGCCCACAACGTGGGCTTCCGCACCACCGCAACGGTCATGTACGGCCACGTGGAGCGTCACGAGCATTGGGCGCGGCACCTCTTGCGGCTGCGCAGGCTGCAGAAACGCACCGGCGGCTTCACCGAATTCGTGCCCCTACCCTTCGTGCACATGGAGGCGCCCATGTATCTGAAGGGCCGGGCGCGCAAGGGCCCGACGTTCCGCGAGGCGATTCTGATGCACGCCGTGGCGCGGCTGGCGCTGCACCCGCACATCACCAACATCCAGGCAAGCTGGGTGAAGATGGGCCACGCCGGGCTCGCCGCCTGCCTGAACGCGGGCTGCAACGACCTGGGCGGCACCCTCATGAACGAGAGCATCAGCCGGGCCGCCGGCACCAGCCACGGGCAGGAAACATCGCCCCAGCGCATGGCCGCCATGATCGAAGCGGCCGGGCGCCGGCCGCGCCAGCGCACCACGACCTATGCCGATGCATCGCCCGAACGTGTCGCCACCGGGCTCGCCGCCGGCGAGTTGACCGACATCGTCAACACGCCGGCCCGCAAGTACGAACGCAAGCGCACCCGGCCCCTGGTCCGGCCCGGCATCGTCGAAACCGTAGAGGTTTCCTGAGTTCAGGCCGGCGCCCTGGCCGCCAAACCCCTGGTTGCCAGCGCGAGCGGCAGGATCACGCAGGCCAGGATAACGGCGCTCGCGCCCGCAAGCGCCAACAGCGTGACGCCCATGCCCCACAGATCGTGGGAAAACCCCACCAGCGGGCCGGTCAGCACAAAGGCGCCGCGGAAGCCGAAACCGGCCAGCGAGTTTGCGGTCGCCCTGAACTGGCTCGGCACCCGGGCATTCAGGGCGTCCGTGAGCGTCACCAGACCCAACCCCCGGGCCACGAAGAAGAGCGCACTCGCGAGCACCCCGCCGACGATGCCCAACGCATCCAGACCCAGGTAACCGAGTACCGGCAGCGTCCCGACGACCAGCAACAGGGCCGGCGCGCCAACGGCATCTTCGACCTTGTGCGCCCAGCGCCCGGCCAACGCCCCGACGACGGTCAGTGCGCTCCACAGGTAGCCGAAGTGCACCAGCGACAAGCCGTCCCGTTCCCAGAGCTTCTGAATCAACCACACCGCATGGAAGGTCGTCAGCCCCCAGATGCAGATGGCCAGAAACGTCAACCGCAGCACCGCATCGCTCAGCAGCATGTGACGCAACACACGCATCACGTTGCTTCCATGCCCGGCGGAGACCGGCAGGCATTCCACCGGCGGCTCGCGCAGACGCAACGCCAGCAACAACGGCAGCCATCCGGCGACGACCTGCAGGATCACCAGTTCCTGCATCGACCACCACAACAGGACGATGGAGCAACCGGCGCCCGCGCCCGCTTCCGAGAACGAACGCCAGGCGTGCAGCTTGCCGACCACCTGTCGGCGCTCGTCCACGGGCCGCTCCAGCGCCACTTCGGTGTCGTACAGCAGCGCAATGTCGGCCCCTGAAATCAGGCTGTGGCCGATGCCGAGCGCGGTTTCGAATAGCGCGAGGGTCCAGAACCCGTCCGCATTGAGCAGCAGGCTGTGGCCAAGCCCCACGAACAGCGCCCCGAGCACGAGCGTGCGCTTGCGGCCGACCAGATCCGCGACGTACCCCGACGGCACCTCGGTCGCCATGACCACCAGGCCGAACAGTGCCTGCAGGGCGAATACCTCCTGCATGGAGAGCCCCTTGCTCTGAAAGAACGGCACCGCCACCGGCATGATCACGAGAAAGCTCTCGAAAAAGCCCAGCAGCAGGGTTCGTACGGTGTTGTTCGACAATTGCGCTTTCATGTTCTGCACCCTGGATACGCCTGCGAAACGCTGCCCAGAAACGAAAAAACCCCGAAGGCAGAGCACTTCGGGGTTTCTCGGAAACGGTTGCGTCCGATGCATCAATGCATCCCGATAGTGCCTCCATACCCGCGAGTGCGGGTCACGACCGCCGCCGGGCACGGCATTACCGCCACGCCCGCAAACGGCCGCACGCGGCGACTCCGCGTCACCGCGTCGGCGAAAATTCGTTGCTGTAAGTTGAGCGTCATGACCACCTTGGAAATCCGGCCCCGGCTCGAAGGGCGCGCATACTGCTCCCGGCCACTGCCGATGTCAACGGGCCGAGCCACTTCCGGCCAGCGCCGCAGCGTCCGGCTGACTTCGATATCGCTCGGGGATGTCGAAGCCGAAGACGCGTGCCGCATTCAAGCCCAGGATCTTGGCGCGCTCTGAATCGGAGAGCTGCCCCATGGTGCGTTCGATGGCTTGGGCCGAGTGCGGCCAGGTGCCTTCGTGGTGGGGGAAGTCGTTGGCCCACATGAAGTTGTCCACCAGTTGGTGTTCCCGGGCGATGTCGAGGCCCGCCTTGTCCTCCTGGAAGGTGGCGAACCCGTGCTTGCGGAAATAGTCGCTGGGCAGCATCTCGAGCTTCGGGCGCACCCACATGTGATGCTTGAGATAGGCCTCGTCCATGGCCTGCAACGCCCAGGCCACCCAGCCGATGCCCGCCTCGACACTGCCGAAGCGCAGCCCCGGGAACCTTGCCGGCACGCCGGAGGCGCAGAGGTTTGCCAGCGGTTCCATGGTCGGCGCCAGCGAGTGCACGGCGTAGTTGATGACCGCGCCGCCGTTGCCCCGGGCCGTCCTCGGGTCGCGGCCCGTGGATACGTGGAAGGTCATCGGCAATCCGGTTTCCTGGATGACGGCCCAGAGCGGGTCGAATTCCGGCAGGTTGTAGTTGAGCTGGGTATGGTCCGGCGCACCCCAGACGGGCTTGCAGGGCAGCGACAGGCCGCGGAACCCGAGCGCCGCGCAACGCTCGGTTTCCGCCATGGCGCCTTCCATGTCAGCCGGGGCGATGCAGGCCATGGGCGAGAGCCGGTCGTTGCAGGCGCCGAATGTCTCCCAGGCCCAATCGTTGTAGACCCGGCACATGGCCTGGCTGAATTCGGCGTCGGGGGTCGCCCAGATCGTCAGGCCCTTGTTGGGGAACAACACTTCCGCATCGACGCCGTCCCGGGCGAGATCGGCGATTCGCTCCTCCGGGGTGCGGCCGGAACGATTGCGCAAGGCATCCTCGCCCTCGAAATTCGTCGCCCGCAGACGCACCGGCCGGAATCCCTCGGTGGTCTGGTACTCCTTGCCGTCGGCGCCGGTCTTGCGGCCGGGCAGGCGGTGGCGGTATTTCCGCTCGATTCGCCGCTGCCAGAGGTCCCCCGGCTCCTGCACGTGCCCGTCTGCGGAAACGATGAAGAACTTGTCCGGATCGTCGGGACGTGCCGTGCGGGGCCAACCTGTTGCGCCCGGCGTCTCCAGACGCCACCGGTTGTTTTCGTCCGGTACTGTCAATCCATCCGTCATCGCGGTGTCACCTGTTGCCGGCTCGCTGTCCATGTTACGGCAACCCGAACCCGGGCACATCTCCCAGGCGGCGCCGCTCGCCTCTGCATCGGCATCAGCCGGGGCGCATAACCGCATTGTGGCCCTGGTTTTGCGCAAACCCTGCCATATCTTCGAAATCTCCATCCGCAGTATCATCCGGCCCATGAACCAGTACACGGCTGTAATTCAACGGGATGGCACCCATTGGATAGGGTGGCTTGAAGAAATTCCTGGCGTCAACTCGCAAGGTGAATCGCTGGCGGAATTGATTGCCAACTTGCGTTCCGCCTTGATCGACGCACTGGAGATGAACCGCAGCGACCTGGGGCGCCAGGAGCCATGATTGTCAGCCATTGAGAGACGAGCCGGCGGGTGGCTAAGGAGCGGGCCTCCAAGTTAACTCGCATATCTCACCAACTTCCTGCTGCGGACGCCGATGCACTCGCCCTGCGTGGCCGTGCTCCCTCCGGCCGATTCGACATACTGTCGAGTATGCCTGCATCGACCTCCGGTCCGCGCGACCACGCAGGGCGGCGCGTTTTCCTTCAGCGACGAAACGTCGACGCCCTCGCGACGAAAGTTGGTGAGATATGCGGGTTCAACCCAGCTGGCGATGGCAGCCCGTTCGGTCGGCTGTCATCTCGAGTGAGGTGTGCTGCTGTGCAGGGGTTGATTCAGATGCTGTCTTCCGCAGATGGCTGATACCATACCTGCGAAACCCGCAAGGCCTGTACCGATGCCCGGCAGTCATCTCGAACGCGTCAGTTTCTGGTTCGACTCACTGGACCCGACCCCCGAACCCGAACCACCGGCGCCGCTTCCCGCCAGCGTGGACGTGGCGATCGTCGGCGGTGGTTTCACTGGCCTCTGGACGGCCTGTTATCTCAAGTATCTGCAACCCGACCTCGATATCGCCGTGCTGGAAGCCATGACCGTCGGTTTCGGCGCCAGCGGCCGCAACGGCGGCTGGTGCATGGGCACCGCGGCGGGCGTGGACGACCTGCTCGACGACCCGGCCACGCGCGATGCCGGCACCCGCCTGCAGCGCGCCATGATGGCAACCGTCGACGAAGTGGACCGTGTCTGTCAGGCCGAAAACATCGACTGCCACTTTGCCAAGGGGGGAACGCTGGCCGTGGCTTACGCGCCGTTCGCCGCCAAACCCCTGCAGCAGGAAGCAGAAGAGTACGCCGCGCACGGGCTCGGCGACTATTGTCATTGGTTGCCGGCCGAAGAGTCCAGGCAGCGCATCAACTGCGCCCGTAACCACGGCGCCCTCTACACACCGCATTGCGCCGCCATCCACCCGGCGCGGCTGGCGCGCGGCCTCGGCGATGCTGTCCGCCGGCGAGGCGTGCGCGTGTTCGAATCCACGCCGGTGCTGGACATCCGGGGCAGGACGGTAAGCACGAGCCAGGGCACGCTCACCGCCGACGCGGTAATCCGCGCGACGGAGGGCTACACGGACTCGCTGGCAAGCCACAAGCGTCGACTGGTGCCGCTCTATTCGCTGATGATTGCCACCGAGCCGCTGCCCGAAAGCGTCTGGGAAGAAATCGGCCTGCATCGGCGGGAAACGTTCGAAGACGGGCGCCGCGTCACCATCTACGGACAGCGCACCGCCGACGGGCGCCTGGCGTTCGGTGGCCGCGAAAGCTACCTTTTCGGTTCGAAGCGCAAGCCCTTCCTCACGCCGGAGGAGACGGGGTTTGCCGAACTGGAGGCTACCCTCAGAGACCTGTTCCCCGCGCTCGGAGACCACGCCATCACACATCGCTGGGGCGGCCTGATGGGCGTACCGCCGAATTGGCGCCCGTATGCCTTTTTCGACCGATCCGCGGGTTTCGGTGCCGCCGGCGGCTACGTGGGCGAGGGCGTCGGCGCCTCCAACCTGGCCGGGCGCATCATGGCGGACCTCGTTCTCGGTCGGGATACCGACATCACCCACCTGCCCTGGGTGGACGAACGCCCGGGAAGGTGGCCACCGGAGCCTCTACGCTGGCTGGGCGCCACCGCGCTCATGTTCCTCGGCAACCGGGCAGACCGCAGCGAACTGTCCCGAGGCAAACGGTCGTTTTTCTGGGACCCGCTGTACCGTTTGGTCACGCGCCGGGTCTTCTGATCACCGTCGATGGCTTGAAAACGCGCCTCCATGCGACCTCAACCCAAAGGGAGAGAGTGACGTTGTATACCGATTGCACCAGGCAGCCGGGCGTCCGCGTCTGCAATACCGGACGAGAAAACGCAAAGCCACCAGGTCGATATCGAACTGCAACAGAAGGCACGGCAATACCGGTGCGCCGTACCTGCCGATAATCGCGATTCCTCCCGTCTCCCGAAAGCCGCCCAATCAACTCGAGACACTTCGGCTCACCCTGCCCATCACCGGCCTGCAGAGCAGCGCACCGGTAACGATGCAAGCCGCCGCAAACCAGCCGTTGGCGGCGAAGCCGTCCGATGCATCGCCGATGGCGCCACCGACAACGGGCGCCACTGCGCCAGCGATCATGATGAAGGCGGGATGGGACCCGGCCAGCGCGCCGGACGGGTCGAAGCGCGACAACACACCGAGGACGATCGGCATCAGCGCCGTGGGCAGCGCCGCGAAAACCGGCGTTGCGACAAGGAAGGCGGACGCCATGCCAATGTTCGATAGCGTCAGCCCCGATACAACCAGCATCGCCACGATGACCGCGACCGGCCAACCCGGCGCCATGCGGCTGCCCACGTAACCGGCAATCAGCGGGCAGACGATGCCGACCACCGCACCTGCCATCAGCACATAGCCGACGGTCTCCGCCGCCAGGGGGATCTCCCGCCCCACGCGCAGCAGAAAGAGCGCCAGCGAGCCGTGACCGAAGAAGATCAACCCGAGCCCCAGGAGCGCCAGCCAGCCGACGCCCCGGGACGGCGCCCCGGCAGACCGGTCCGGCGCCGGCGGCCGTTCGAGCACCGGCGTAAATCGTATGAAGACCAGGGCCGTCAGCGACAGCAGCACATAAACCGCGTAGAGCCCGTCTAGTTCGTTCCAGACCGGCAGGCCCGGTGTCAGTTCATTGGCCACGACATGAGCATGCAACGCCCGCGGCAGCACGAAACCGAGAACGAACCCCATGACACCGAGCATCGAATTGACGATGGCAAAGGTGAATTCCGGCGTCGCCGAGCGGGCGGCGGTGCCCATGACGGTGGCTACGACCGCCCCCAGCGCAACGCCTGCCGGGGCGCGCAGCACCAGCAGTTCCCACAACGAACCGGTGAACAGCGACAACAGGTTGAACACCACGATGGCAAGTACACCGAGCAGGTAGACCCGGTGCGCATTCGAGCGAGCGGCAAGCCTCGCAAAGAGCAGGTTGCCGGCGGCGATGGCGCTCAATTCCGTGGATGCCACCAGCCCCGCCTCGGCATTGGTGGTCGCAAACGACAGCACGATCGCATCGACGTTGAACACCATGCCCAGGGACGCCGCAAACGCCAGCAGCAACACCGCCGTCAGCGCCACCGTCTGAGCGGGCGTGAATCGAATGCGACCTTCCATGAACCCGTTCCCCCTGCGCCCGCCGCAGCCCTTCCCCGCCGGCCCCATATCCGGAAAGCGAATCAGCACCCTGTTGACGCCAACCCATCCGGGCTGTGACGTCAACCCATCCGAGCCGTAAAGACTGGCACATGCAACCGGATTAGCCGCCGCAGCATCATCGTGCGCAGGACCCTGCCAGTCAATCTCGCCCGCGTATCTGACCAACTCTCGTCGCGAGGGTGTCGACGTGTCGTCGCTGAACAAAAACGCGCCGTCCTGCGCAACTGCGCGGACCGGAGGCCGATGCACTCGCCCTGCGCAGCCGTGCTCCGTTGGGTCGCGTTGGGAATTCGGGTTCTCGGGGCCGAATCCAAGCACTTTGGTGGCATCATGGCGTTGCCGGAAACCGGATTTCACCGAAGCGAGGAGATCGGGCAATGACAGATGCCAGTACCCATGCCGAAAACATGAAGGCCCAGCAGGCCGCACACCGCAAGCGGGTCGAGGCCTCGTCCGCCGCGGACAGGGGCCTGGTGCTGGTCTACACCGGCGACGGCAAGGGTAAGTCGAGTTCCGCGTTCGGCGTCATCGCCCGCGCCCTCGGCTGGGGCCACAAGGTGGGCGTGGTGCAATTCATCAAGGGCGCCTGGAAGACCGGCGAACGGCAGTTCTTCTCGAAGTTCGAGGGCCAACTGGACTGGCACACCATGGGAGAGGGCTTCACCTGGGACACCCAGGACCTCGAACGAGATACGGCCACGGCCCAAAAGGCATTCGCCACCGCGCGCGCCATGCTCGAAAGCGGCGACTACGACCTGGTGGTCCTGGATGAAATCAACGTCGCTTTGCACTTCGACTACCTGGCAGAAGCGGCTGTCATCGAGGGGCTCGAAGCCCGCGCGCAACGCACCAGCGCCATCCTCACCGGCCGCGACGCCAAAGCAGGCATCTGCGACTACGCCGATCTCGTCAGCGAAATGCGCGCCGTCAAGCACCCCTTCGATGCCGGCATCATGGCCGTCCGGGGCATCGACTTCTGAGCATCCCGCAATCCCGCAATCCCTGACGGCAGGCATCGCTCCGCCGCTGTCTTGACAGGGCGCGAGGCCAATTCCCACAATACGCGGAGGTGGTGCCGTCCAGCGGGCGGCCAAGCCCGCATATTTCACCAACTCTCGTCGCGAGGGCGTCGACGTTTCGTCGCTGAAGGAAAACGCGCCGCCCTGCGTGGTCGCGCGGACCGGAGGTCGATGCAGGCATACTCGACAGTATGTCAAATCGGGCGGAGAGCCTTCAGCCGGGGAGCGCGAGGGGACACCCCTCGCATACAGAACACACGGCCGCGCAGGGCGAGTGCATCGGCGTCCGCAGCAGGAAGTTGGTGAAATATGCGGGCTAAAGGGAACCCGGTGCAAATCCGGGGCTGTACCCGCAACTGTAAGCCGGGAGCTTGCGGCCAGAATGCCACTGGAGGAATCTCCGGGAAGGCGGCCAAAAAGCATCGATCGGCGAGCCAGGAGACCTGCCACCGCGTCGTTCGTTCGGGGCCGGGTACATTGCCCGCGAACGGGAAAGCGCACCGCGGTGCCTCTTCATCTACAGGCGCAGGGCAGACCACCCGCGCGCTCCGGCTGAAGGCTCCCTTGTAACGACACCAGAGCGAAGTCCCGCTGCCGCCGTCGGGCGGACCTCGCATGTCATTGCAGCACGCCCCAAGGGGCAGGGAGGAGCCGATGCCACCAACATTGCACGCAGTTCTGCAATTGCACCAAGCCGCTTGTCGGGTTGTCGACCATCCTTTGATTTCGATCAATTTCTTCGTGAACTCGAGATTTTTGACCCATTACAAACCGCACTGGCCACGCCCTCGCTTGTCTCTGGCCCGCATCCGTCACCAATTTTCGTCGCGAGGGCGTCGACGTTTCGTCGCTGAAGCAAAACGCGCCGTCCTGCGTGGTCGCGCGCGTCGGAGGCCGATGCACTCGCCCGGCGCGGTCTTCGCGGCCTTTGTTGCAATGTGCGAGTTGGCTGTTCCGGTCATCGCATCTGCCGCAGAACCGACAACCGGCGATCGCGCAACCACTCGTATCGAAACTGTCGTTGTCACCGCGACGCGGCTCAATCAAACCGCCGCGGAAACCGGCTCGACGGTTCGGATCATCGACGCCGAGGAAATCGAGGCACTCGGTTTCACGCACGCGCTCGACGCGATCGCCGGGGCGCCGGGTGTCACCGTCAATCAGAACGGCTCTTTCGGCGGGGCCGCCACCGTTCGCATTCGCGGTGCATCCAGCGATCAGACCCTTGTGCTGATCGACGGCGTATCCGTCAACGATGCCTCCTCGCCCGGAGGCGGCTTCGACTTCGCACGGCTCGACACCGACCACATCGAGCGCATCGAGATTCTGAGCGGCCCCCAGTCGACGCTCTGGGGCTCGGACGCCATCGGCGGCGTCGTGTCCGTGATCACCAAACGGCCGCAAGGGGGGCTCGGCGGCGCCCTGTTCGCCCAGGCAGGCTCCCACGGCACCGTTCGTGGCGGTGGGTCGGTCGCACGCGGCGGCAACGCCGGCGAATTCCGCATCGCTGCCACGGGGTCGCGTACCGATGGCATATCCCGGGCCGACCGGCGCAACGGCAACACCGAGGACGACGGCTTCGACTCGTTGACGGTGTCCGGCCAGGGCGGGCTCGACCTGCCCGGTGACGCACGGCTCGAAGGCAGTCTGCTCTGGAACGACGCCGAAACCGAATTCGACAGTTTCCGCTTCGGCGCCGAGGGCAATGTCGGTGACGGCGACGAACTCGGCAAGAGCGAAGAACTCGGCGGGCACATCGCCCTGAAGGCGCCGCTGTTCGGTGGCATGCTCCAGAACCTCCTGCTCGTCGGCCGCGCCGAGATCGACCGAGCCAACTTCAGCAACGGCATGCCGGGCTTCGAGGCCAGGGGCGAGCGCACGCTGTACCGCTATCAGGGCACCCTGGACATCGATGCGCGCAACACGCTCGCCATGGGCGCGGAGCGGGAGGAATCGTTTGCAACCGGCAACGACAGTTCGTTGAACGGACTCTTCGCCATTTACGCCTGGCAACCTGGCGAGGCGCTGACGCTCACGGGGGGCCTGCGCTCGGACGACCACGAACACTTCGGGACGGAAACCACGGGCCGCATCGCCGCCGCCTGGCAGTTCGCGCGAAACCTGACGCTGCGCAGCAGTTGGGGGCAGGGTTTCAAAGCGCCCACCCTGTTCCAGACGACGTTTTTCTGTTGCGGCGCCACGGCGGCCAACGATGCCCTGCGGCCGGAACGCTCGGAAGGCTTCGACCTCGGCGCCGAGTGGCGGCACGAGGGCGGGCTCGGCCAGGTCGGCCTGACGTTCTTCCGACAGGACACCAGGGACCTCATCGACTTTTCCTTTGCCATCGGCGATTACGAGAACATCGACGAGGTGGAATCGGAAGGCTTCGAAGCGTCCGCCACATGGAACCCGGCCGAATCGATCAGCCTGTCTGCAGATTACGCGTACGTACGGGCAAAGGCGGGCGACGGCACACGCCTGTACCGGCTGCCCGCGCATTCCGGTGACCTGATACTCGGCTACGACCCGCCAGGCCCCTTCTCCGGCGCCGTGCTCGTGCGCTACAACGGCAGGGAAACCAATACCGACGGCAGCCGGCTGGCGGATTGGGCCCGTGTCGACATCAATGCCCGCTACGCGATCTCCACCAGCCTGGAACTGTTCGGACGCATCGAGAATCTGTTCGACTCCCGGTATCAGCAGGTTCTCGGTTACGGCACCCCGGGCCTTTCCGGTTCATTGGGCGTGCGCTGGCGCTACTGATACCAAGGACGAACGTTCCGAAGCCCTTTTCCAACGGGTGAGGGCCGCGCTTTCTGCGCCGGTCTCGACCCGACACAAAGTACGGACGTTCCGAAGCCCTTGTCCGGCGAGCCCTTCGGGAGGTTGCAATACCGCCCTGGCCGAGTTGCGGCGATTGCCTGCGATTGGTGCCTTGTCACACGTCTTTCTACGCATTCAGCGCGCGCCCACGGCACTGCCGACGGTATTGCGACCATTGGGAATATACGGGATATTGAATGCCGATGACCGATACCCGACCCAGCGCCCCGCCCCGAGCCCCCGACGCGGACGAAATCCGCGCCCTCGTCGGCCACCGGTTCCCCGGCGGCGAGTACACCATCGCCCACTGGGAGAACTTCCTGCTCACCGAGTGCACCGGCGCAGAGCCGCTGCCCGATGGGCTGGCCCACCCGGTCGCCCTGTTCCATATGCCGATCCTGGGGGCCAATACCAGCATCGGCGAGATGTTCGCGCTCGGCCAGGCCGAATCGGACTTCTCGATCGGCATCGAAAGCTACGACTGGGAAATCTTCGAACCGCTCGAGGAAGAGACACGCTACCGAGTCAGTGCCGAAGTAACCGAGGCCGACCGCTGTACCGAAGGCGAGCGCACCTTCGACCGCATCCAGTTCCGCTTCGACCTGCACGGCCCCGATGGCGCTCACGCGGCCCGCACCACAATCACCTGGCACTACAACAGGAGCCGTCCATGAACGTTCGCGCCGGCGACGAGATTCCTCCCTGGGTGATGCCGAGCGTGCGGCCCGAACGCATGCGCACCATGGCGGCGATCCTGCGCGACCCCAACCCCGTACATTGGGACCCGGAGGTGGTGGAGAAGATCGGCTTCGGCCGACGCACCATCAACCAGGGCCCCCTGGGGCTCAGCTACATGGTCAACATGCTGCACGCCTGGGCCGGGCCGCGATGCCTGCGCCGGCTCGTCATGCGCTTTCCCCTGGTGGTGCTGGACGGCGATTGCATCACCGCGCGCGGACGGGTCACGGCGGTGCGCGAAGAAGCCGGGGAAACCCTGGCCGATTGCGATGTCTGGCTCGACCGGGAGGGAACGCCAAACCCGTTGGAGGGCCACGCCACGGTAGTACTGCCCAATTGACGTAGAAAACCGTTCCTGCGACATGGCGCCGAAAGCAGGCATGCGTTACGTACGTGCGGCCCGCCAAGCGAACAGGGTTGCCGCTACGACAGGCGGGCGGACGAGCCTCAACAGAGCCAGTAGGCGAGCCAGATACGCCCGCCGCACACCTGCTCTCCCCAAGCGATTCTTCGCCCGGATATCTCACCGACTTCCTGCTGCGGACGCCCGATGCACTCGCCCTGCGCGGCCGGGCTCACCCACGCGGCCAAGGGCCGACGCGTCAACCTGGCTCTGACCTGGTCTTTCGGCCGTTGACCGGGGCCGGCATGGCTATTGCTCGTTACCCCAGGTGTCCCAGAACGTGACCTGGCGCGCCGACAGACGGCTGGCCCGGCCGAGCCTGGCGTTTTTCGTGTAGGCCACGGGCAACATGACGGTGAGCACGGCATCTGCCGGCATCTCCAGGATACTGCCGACTTCCCGTTGCCGGGACGACAACAGCGTCGTCCAGGTGGCGCCGAGTTGCCGCGCCCGCAAGGCCAGCATCAGCGACCAGGCCGCCGGCAGGATGGACCCGTAGTAGGCCACTTGCGCGGCGACCTCGCCTTCGGGTGCGGGCGCCGTCGAACAGACCAGAATCATCGCCGGAATCTGGTGCAAGCGCGCCACCAGGGCCTGCTGGGTGGGCTTGATCACGAGACCGCGCTCTTCCGCCAATTCGTGCAGCACGGTGCGGTACAGCTCTGCCAGTCGCCGCTTGCGGTACGCATCCAGCACCACGACGAATCGCCAGCTTTCTCCGCCGAGGCCTGTCGGCGCCTGGGTGGCGATGTCGATGCAATCGAGGATGGTGGCCTGCTCCACCGGACGGTCGAAGTCGAGCCGGCGCCTGACCGAACGTGCCGTCGACAGCACGGTGTCGATGCTGGTGAGGTCGAGTTCGGGGGGCGCATCGGCCGGCATGTCCCCTGTCTTCCCGATCGCGAATCCGAGTTTCGATTGAATCATCCGCACGCCATGTATGCGCAATCCGCCGAGTGTGGGCAGAGCATCTCGGCCCGTGGCACGCGTCCGCCTGAATTCGAACACGGATGCATCCTGCCCGACCCTGTGGTTTCTTCTTACGAGCGGCGTTTCCTTGCGCGCCCCGAACCGAGGGTTTGTTATTCTAAGCAACTGTCTTTCTTCGTCCACTCATCCAAGGAAACCGCCATGGGACCACTTACCGGACTCAACGTCATCGAATTGCAGGGCATCGGGCCGGGGCCGTTCTGCGGCATGATGCTCGCGGACATGGGCGCCGAGGTGGTGCGCATCGACCGGGCCAGTTCGGTCGGCCGGGAAGCACCCCGGCTCGACGTGCTGGCGAGAGGCCGCAAGAGCATTGCCGTAGACCTGAAGAACCCCGATGGCGTGGAAACGGTGCTCGAACTCGTCGAAAAAAGCGATGCGCTGATCGAAGGTTTCCGCCCCGGGGTGATGGAGCGCCTGGGCCTCGGGCCGGACATCTGCATGGGCCGCAACCCCGGGCTCGTCTACGGGCGCATGACCGGCTGGGGGCAGCACGGAACCCTGGCCCACGCCGCAGGGCACGACATCAACTACATCGCATTGACCGCAGCCCTGCACTCCATCGGCGAGAAGGGCCGGCGCCCGGCGCCACCGCTCAACCTGGTCGGCGATTTCGGCGGCGGCGGCATGCTGCTGGCCTTCGGCGTGGTCGCTGCACTGTTCGAACGCGAACGCTCCGGCAAGGGCCAGGTGGTCGATGCCGCCATGACCGACGGTTCCGCGCTCTTGATGAATGCCCTGTACGGCATGATGAATTCCGAACTCTGGCTACCCGAACGGGGCAGCAACATGCTCGACGGCGGCGCACACTTCTACGGCACCTACGAGACCCGGGACGGCAAGTACGTTTCCATCGGCTCCATCGAGCCCCAGTTCTACGCGCTGCTGCTCGAAAAGTCCGGGCTCGGCGAACAGGACGACCTGGCCCCGCAGATGGACCGGGGAGATTGGCCGGACATGCAACAGCGGCTCGAAGCCATATTCAGGACGAAAACCCGCGACGAGTGGGACGAGATCATGCTCGGCACCGACATCTGTTACGCGCCGGTACTGAATTTCCAGGACGCCATCGCCCACCCGCACAACCGCTCACGCGACACCTACGTGGAGGTCGACGGCGTTCACCAGGCCGCGCCCGCGCCGCGTTTCAGCCGCTCGTCCGTAGAGACGCCGTCAGCTGCCGTGGCGCCGGGGGCGCATACGGACGACGTGTTGGAGTCGTTCGGCTTCGACGGCGAGAAGATACGATCGCTCAGGGAATCCGGCGCGGTAGCCGGCTGACCGGTCGACAACCCGCGGGCCTTGGCTTCAGGCGCCGCGCCGGCCGGCAACGCTTGTTGATTTACCTGGCCGGCAACTCGAGGGAAAACCATGGAAACCATCGCACGCCACGACATCCAGTACCTGCAGCAGCTATACGCCAAGGCCACCGACGTCATCGGCACCAATACCGAGGCGGGCATCGAGCAGGGTCGCGCCATCTACCACCGCATATTCACCCGGGACGTGACGATCCGCGCCGGCGGCAATGGCAGCGAACCACTCGTCCGGCAGGGGCCCGATGATTGGTTGGAACTGGTCAGGGAAACCCTGGACCGGTATTCCTCGACCCAGCACCTGATCGGCACCCAAATCGTCGACATCGATTTGCTGAACGTCGACGATCGGGGGGCGGTCGAATCCGGCGAGGGCAGGATGGAGAGCTACCTGCAGGCCTGGCACGAGAACCGGGACGAGGGCAACGTCTGGTTGTTTCTCGGTACCTACGATTCCAGGGTCCGTTTCACCCCGGGCGTGGGCTGGCAGATCTACGAGATGACGCTCTCCCAGGTAGCCGGCGAGGTGCGGAAGCTCGGCGAAGCCTGACGGGGCGATTGCCGCCTGTCGCAGAAGCGCCGATACCGGGAAACGTCAGGCCCAGCCGAGCTCCGACATGGCCCAACCGTCGTTCCAGACCTTCTGCAGGCGCTCGACCTTGTCGTTGGCGCTCATCGTCAGCGCATAGACGTATTCCGAGCGCGCCTTCTGCCCGGTGGGCGGTACCGGGCCGCCGTCCCCGGTGTGGGTGAGTTCAATCGTGGCGAAAAACAGCGCAACCCTCGACGCTTCGTCGAAGCTCGCACTGTGCACCTCGTAGCTGGCGTCGGGAGCCGTCACCGTCCCGATTCCCTTCATCCACTCGCAATAGTCCGCAACCGTGGTGATCTCCTGCAACGCCGCCGCCTGACAGGAAAAGACTGCCCCCGGTTCCACCAGCGCCTCGCAGGCAGCCCAACCCTCTGCCCCGTCGCACGCCGCGAAGAAGCGCTTCGCATTCTCGAATGCCGACATCCGTCGCCTCCCGTAATCGGTCGGGCGAATCTTAGCACCCCGTGACGCGGACCATCATTGATAGTCGTTCGCATGATGTGAGCGCTCGATACTGGATGAGCTCAGGTTAGCGAGGCAAGGCTTGGGGCTCAACGGACTGTGGGGGCACTCCCGGACGGGGCTCTCCCGGACGGAGCCCACCCGCACGAGTAGCGCGATAGATTGCGACCGAAAACAGTATAGTTGTTCTTTGCCGAATCGAGCTTCTCCCACGATGGCAGCAGACTCCGACGCGAAGGCCCGAGCCGGTTCCGAATGGAACGCGATCGTCGAAGCGGGCACCCGCGACGAACGTGAGGCCGTGCAGGCGCTGTTGGCCGAGGCGCCGTTCGGGGATGCAGCGCGCCGGCGCATAATGGCAAATGCCAGGGCGTTGGTGGCGGGCTGCCGCCGGCGTTCGGGGGAGCGCTCGCTGCTCGATCTGTTTCTGCAGGAATTCGGCCTTTCCAACGAGGAAGGCATCGCCCTGATGTGCATCAGCGAGGCGCTGCTGCGCATTCCGGACGACGCCACCGCCGAAGCGCTGATCGCCGAGAAGATTGCCAGCGCCGACTGGGCGGCGCATGTGGGCGAATCGGAATCGCTCTTCCTCAATGCCTCCACCTGGGCGCTGCTGCTGACCGGCAAGGTGCTCGGGCCCGCGAACCGGCTCGAAGACGCGGTCGCCAACGATCTCGGCGGCTGGATCAACCGCCTGGCGGCGCGCCTGGGCGAACCCGTGGTGCGGACCGCGATGTCGCGTGCGGTGCGCATACTGGGCGCCGAATTCGTACTGGGCAGAACCATCGGAGAGGCGCTGCGCCGTGGCGACGGAGCGCTGGCGTCTTTCGACATGCTTGGCGAAGGCGCGCGCACCCACGCCGATGCCCGGCGCTACGCCGAGACGTACCGCAATGCCATCGAGGCCATCGGGCACGCCTTTCCGGATGCCGACCCGGCCGGTTCGTCCGGCGTATCCGTCAAGTTGTCGGCGCTGCATCCCCGCTTCGAGCCATTGCAGGAAAAGCGCGTGATGGCGGAACTGGGGGAAACGCTGCTCGACCTCGCCTCCGCCGCCGCCGCCCGCAACCTGCACCTCACCATCGATGCCGAAGAGGCCGAGCGTCTGGAATTGACGCTTCGTCTGATGCAGCAACTGGCCAATGAACCGAGGCTGCGCGATTGGCAGGGTCTGGGCATCGCCGTTCAGGCCTATTCCAAGCGCGCACCGGCCGTCATCGACTGGCTTGACGCACTGCGACGCCCGATCATGGTGCGGCTGGTCAAGGGCGCCTATTGGGACCACGAGATCAAGCGCGCGCAGGTTCAGGGCCTTTCCGGCTACCCCGTCTACACGCGCAAGGCATTCACCGACCTCGCCTACCTCAGGTGCGCAGCGCAACTGTTTGCGAGCCCGCACATTTACCCGCAGTTTGCCACGCACAATGCCTATACGCTGGCGGCCGTCATGGAACTGGGTGCGAAACGCCGCGAGCCCTTCGAGTTTCAGCGCCTGCACGGCATGGGCGAACTGCTCTACGACGAGGCGCGTCGGCAGCACCCCGGTCTGCCGCCGGTGCGGGTATACGCCCCTGTCGGCGCCCACAAGGACCTGCTCGCCTACCTGGTGCGCAGGCTGTTGGAGAACGGCGCCAATTCCTCGTTCGTCAATCGCTTTCTCGACGCCAAGGTACCGGTGGACGAACTGTTGCGGGAACCGATGGCGGCAGTGGAGGCCTGCGAAGCAAGGCCGCATCCGGGAATTCCGCTGCCGCGCGACCTGTTCGGGCGCGAACGCTTGAATTCCGCCGGCCTGGACATTGGCGACAGCGCCGCCGTCCGCAAGCTGTTGCGCCAGGCCGGCGCGCACGGCGAACCGGCGATCGCCATAGCAGAAAACGACAACGACGGCACTCCGGCAAACACAGGTGAGGCTGGGGCCGCGCTGGATCGTCGTAAGCGCAACGGGCAAACGGACCGGGTCGCGGGTCGAAGCGAAGACGAATTCCCCCGACGCGAATCACGGGATTCGTTTCAGGAGATGACGGCGACCGACGCTGAACGGCTGGTTCGGCGGGCGGCCGAAGCCTTCCCCCGATGGGAGGCAACCCCCGCCGAAGAGCGCGCCGGTTGCCTGCTGCGCCTGGCCGATCTTCTCGAGGGGGAGCGGCCGCGATTCGTTTCGCTGTTGCGCCGGGAGGCGGGGAAAACCCTGCTCGACGCCGTCGCCGAGGTACGCGAGGCCGCCGACTTCTGCCGCTACTACGCCAACGAGTGCACGCGCCTGTTCGGCGCACCGCAACCATTGCCCGGGCCGACGGGCGAGGCCAACAGTCTGGCGTTGCGCGGCCGCGGGGTCTTCGCCTGCATTTCGCCGTGGAATTTTCCGCTGGCGATCTTTACCGGCCAGGTCACCGCCGCGCTGGCAGCGGGCAACACCGCAGTCGCCAAGCCCGCGCCCCAGACGCCGCACATCGCCGCCGCCGCGGTGGACCTGATGCACGCCGCCGGCATACCCGAAGACGCGGTCCGCCTCGCAATCGGCGGCGTCGATATCGGCCGGGCCATGGTGGCAGACGAGGCCATCGCCGGAGTGGCGTTCACGGGCTCCACCGACACCGCGAAGCACATTCAACGTGCGCTTGCCGCGCGAACGGGTCCCATTGTTCCACTAATCGCCGAAACCGGCGGGCAGAATGCCATGGTGGTGGATTCCACCGCCCTGCCGGAACAGGTGGTGGACGACGCCATTGCATCCGCCTTCGGCAGCGCCGGGCAGCGTTGTTCGGCGCTACGCGTACTCCATGTGCAGGAGGACATTGCCGAGGCGCTGATTGCCATGCTCGCGGGGGCCATGGACACACTGGTCATCGGCGACCCCTCCGACCCGGCCACCGATGTGGGGCCGGTCATCGACCGCGAGGCCCTGGCCCGCCTCGAAACCCACATCGGCGCCATGAAAGCAAGGGTTCTGCATCGCTGCCGGCTGCCGAGCGGTTTGCGGGGTACCTTTTGTCCGCCCGTGCTGATCGGCATCGAGAGCATCGCCGAACTGGAAAAGGAGCATTTCGGTCCGATTCTGCATGTGGTGCGTTACGCCAGGAAAAGGCTGCCGGCAGCGCTGGCGGAAATTCGGGCGTCCGGTTACGGGTTGACGCTCGGCATCCACACGCGCATCCACAGCCGCGCCGAGGCAATCATGGCGGCCGCGCCCGTCGGCAACTGCTACGTCAATCGCGACATGGTGGGGGCGGTGGTCGGCGTGCAGCCCTTCGGTGGCGAGGGGCTGTCCGGCACTGGCCCGAAAGCGGGCGGGCCGCACTACCTGCCGGCGTTCGCCGTCGAGCGCACCCTGACCTGGAACACGGTCGCCACCGGCGGCAATGCGGCGCTGCTGAACCTCGACGACGCGGCGTCCCGCAGATAGGGAAACGCCTGAATCTCCGATATGGCCAGGCTTCGGGAGTTCCTTCCGAGAACCCAATCAATCCAGAAGCCCGTCCTGTTCGTGTATGAACTGCTGCTGCCGTCAATGGCAGTGAAACACACAAGCGTGCTTCCGCC
Source organism: Candidatus Azophilus sp. (assembly GCA_965221465.1). GTDB lineage: Bacteria > Pseudomonadota > Gammaproteobacteria > Pseudomonadales > Azotimanducaceae > Azophilus. The sequence continues at coordinate 272,528 of OZ244892.1, read as the reverse complement.
GCGTGCTCAAGGTGCTGTCAAGCATCCCTGGGCTCGCTCTTACTCCGCGCCCCCTTTTCTTTCACACCTATTGCCAGCCTCGTACCGTTCACTCACGAACAGGTTCGGCTGTGCCATCGAAATACCGCGTCGCTTCGGCGAAGGCATCGCGCCCGATTTTTGCTCCCATGAGCCGTCCGGGAATGTCGTCGATGGGCGGGTGAATGCCTCCCCAGATTCGCGACAGGCTGCACTGGTCGGCGGCGTCCCGGTAGGTGGCCCACTGCAGGGTCATGGCGACGCTCGGCCCGGCTTCGAATTGCAGGAAGTTGCCGGCCGGGATCTCGAATGCGCTCATGCCGCCGGGGAAGTAGGCATCGCCCGTCAGCGCCTCCAGCACTTCAGCTGCGGCGCGGGAATAGGTCGAGTGGCCGGAGACGTAACCGGCGAACGGCGGCGTAACGAAGGTGGGGCGCTGATAGGGCCACCAGTCTTCGGCGCGCATCCAGCCGACGCCCGCAAGGTCGACCGCCGGGTCGCCGACACGGCCCGGTCCTCGCCAGCTTTTGAATTTCGGTTTGCCGACATGTTCGTTCGCCTCTCCGCGCAACGGGTCTTCATCGTCGATCAATTCGATGTAGCCCGGAATCAGCGGAACGCCGTGTTCGTGATACGAGGGGCGATTGGGGTCGCTGCTCTGGCCGCGGTCGGCCATGGCCCGCAGCGACGAAATGGGCCGAATGTAGTCGTACCAGCCCTTCGCCCCCCAGGCCGAGATGGCGGCATCGTGCATCGCTCCGCCAAGGGCGAAGTAGGTCTTGATGTCCCACTCGAGTTGCCCGAGTTCCGCACCGCTTCCCGCGAAGCGGCGTTCGAGCAACGGGTGATCGTTGACCGTGTTGGCGATGACGAACCAGTGGCCAGGAGGTGTTTCCGAATCCGGCCCATCGGCCCAGAACTCCGCCAGCACTCGCGTATAGTCGCCCCGCGGCACGGTCTGCGGAACATAGGGTTCGCCCGTTACCGGGTTGTTCTCGTGACCCATGCCCGAGTCACCGCCGGATTCCGTGTCGAAGAATGCGGGATAGTCTGCAAAAGATTCCGGGTAGGACGGAACGTTGCCGATGCCCCCGGGGGAGATGTCCACGGTGACGCCATCCGCCGGGTCCAGGTGCGCGGCCCAGACCGCGACCAGGGAAAAGGCCCACTGGTAGCTGCCGGGACCGGTGCCGTCGATCTTCGGCGGTTCGCCGGGGTCGTGATGGACGCGGTAGTCGAATCCGTCCCGTTCGTAAACTGTCAGGTCTTCTTCGCTCAGGGCGAAGGGGACGACCGCACCCCACTCCGGGCTCAGGAATTCCGGGGTGCTTTCCGCCGGGTTGCCGGCCTGGTCGATGAACTCAGGCAGCGACAGCGGTTGCCACCGGTTCAGCTCGGTGATGTTGGGGTTGCCCGGCAGCACCGGTTCCAACGGTTCGTTCACCGGCCGGTAGAAGCGATTGGCATAGTCGGCGGCCTCGTTGGCGCCGTCCGCGAGGCCGAACCGGATGTAACAGTCGGCGATATGGTTACCAAGCGCCTGTGCGGAGCCGTCCTGATAGGCCGTCGAGTCGATGCCGGCATCGTAATCCAACGCCTGCATCAGGGTTTCCGTGTCCCGGAAGATCTCGGCCGCCCCCGGCGAACTGTCGAACCGGTGGCGTATGAGGCGATACGCTGCATTGCTAGCCGCCGCAATGGCCGCGTCCTCGCTATCGGCCCGAGGCAGGCCATCGAACGGGCAGGCCGCCCCCGATCGTTCCCGGCCGAGCAGCCAGGGCGTCCCGTTGCCTTCGATGGCCGACCAGGCGTCATACATCGCCGCCGATACATGAAACAGATTGCGCGCATGAACCGTGGGCCTTGCGTAGTCGTTTCGAATCGCCTGCAGCAGCACTTCGTTCCAGCGGCGGGCGACGCTGACATCCCGCTCGGGGGAAACACCCGGCAGGTAGCGCGCGGAGACGGTCACCACGGCGTCGCGCAGGGTGACAACCGTTTCCGCCGAAAAGGCGTCGAGCACCTCGCCCCCTGTGACGACCCAGTGCGAGAAGTGATAGTTCTCCGGCGGCTCGTCCGCTCTGATGTCGACTTCGTAACCCGGCTCGTAGGAGCCGCTGCCGTTGCCCTGCAACACCGTCAGCCGGGAACCCGTATTTTCGTCGGGTTCGCGGAGGGGATGTTCGATGTCCAGGTGACGATTCACGGCAATCGCCTGCAGAAAGGTCTCCTCGCCGTCCGGCCAGTACACCCAAAGCCGGTCAACCTGGTCTGCGGTTCCCAAACCGACCACCTGGACGGCCGGATTGTGCGAGGCGAAGTTGCTGCCGAGGGTCACCTCTCTCAAATAATCGACGCCCCCTGCTTCGAGCACGATTCTCGCGCCGATCGCAGACGAGTTGGGATGCCGCCCCTCGAGCCGAATGCCGATGTAGTTGTTGCCCTGCGCCTCGTTGCGATAGAGCGTTGCCGCGTTTTCCGCGTTGGCGTGCAATAGCAGGATGTCGACATCGCCGTCGTTGTCGAAGTCCGCGCAGACCACGCCGCGCCCCTGTTCCGCATCGTTCAGCCCGAGGGCGCCGGCGCTGTCGACGAAGCCGCCGGAGCCGTTGGCAACGAATGCCCGGGATTCATCCCTGGTGAAACCGCCGTACCGGTCGAACTCGGTCCAGCCGTTGGTGTGATAGATGTCGAGATCGCCGTCGTTCTCGAAGTCGATGAAACAACTGCCCCATCCCCAGCCGCCGTCCGCCACACCGGCAACGTCGGTGGCATCGCGAAAGACCCCGTCGTCATTGCGGTACAGGCGGTTGCCGACCCTGGACACGTGGGAGGGCACATCGTCGCCGATGGCCAGAATGCTGCTGACGAACCAGTCCAGGTCGCCGTCGCCGTCGTAGTCCCCGACCGCAGAGCCCATGCCGTTGCCGTCGACGATCACCTCGTAGTCGGTCGCGTTGCGAAAGGTGCCGTCGCCGTTGTTGATGAAAACCTGGGAGAAGTTGAAGTCGCTGACCATGAGCAGATCGGGGTACTCGTCGTTGTCGACCGTGGCGAAGGTGGGCGTGAAGGTGGGGTCGAAGGCGCGCTGACTGATCCGCGGATCGGAATTGAGGATCACCGACGGCGCAATGCCGGCGGCCTCGCTGACGCTGGTGAAACGGATCCTGCCGGCTTCGCTGTCGTTGCGCCAGAGGTGTTCCGTATCGCCCACGCCGCCGATGAAATCTCGCGGGGTGCCCCAGTGCCCGAGAGCGAGATCCAGATCGCCGTCGAGATCGTAATCGCCGAACGCCGGCGACATCGAGTACTCGGCCTGCATCGCGTCCAGCCCCGAACCGGGCGTGACATCCGTGAAGGTGCCGTCGCCGTCATTGGAAAAGACGAAGAACGGGTCGCCGTCCAGGCCGGGCAGGAGCAGGTCGAGGTCGCCGTCGCCGTCCAGGTCGGCCATCGCGGGGGAGCCGTGGCGCCAGGTGCGATTCCCCGGCCGCGTCGTGGCGACGCCCGCCGATTCGGCCACGTCGGTGAAGACCAGCCCGCCGTCGTTCCGGTACAACAGATTCGGACCCAGGTCGCCGCGCACAACGAACACATCCACGTCGCCGTCCCCGTCGAAATCTCCGGACGCGGCGCCGCTCGGCGCAACGATGGGCACTTCCGGGTTGCGCATGTCTCCGGAGAATCCGATGGTAAACGAGATGCCCGATTCCCGAGTCACGTCCGTGAACAGCAATTCGGGCTGTTCCGGGGGTGGCGTCGGGTCTGCACCACCCGCCGGCGGATCAGGATCGGGTGCAGGCTGAGGCGCGTTGCCCCCGCCTCCGCCGCCGCCACAACCGGCAAGAATGAACAGCAACGAGACCAGCAGCACGGAATATTGCCCCATCCAGTTCGGCAGGAGCCAGCGTCCGGTCTTGCAGGTCGGTTGCATCTCAGTGCGCGCCAAACAGTGAGCAACCGGGCGCCGCCAGCCGGCATGTCTCTCCAGCATTCTTCGCGAGGGCGTCGCGGCGCCATCCTGCAAGGTTGCGCGAACCAAAGGTGAATGCAGGCATACCTGACAGTATGTCAAATTGGACAGGAGCCTTCAGCCGGGGAGCGCGAGGGGGCACCCCTCGCAAAAGAGGAGCCTTCAGCCGGGAGCGCCAGGGGGCGTGGCGCAACGCGGCCCCGGGATTGTGCCGCCGGAGTCGGTTACATGCGATAGAAAACCTTCACGCCGTAGGTTTCCCGGTAGAACTGGTTGAACTCGGTGCGCTCGGATATGCCGGCGGAATACTTGCGGCGCTGTTCGTCGCCGATGTTGTAGCCGAAGACACTGAGCCGCAGGTTTTCGCTGAAATCATACGACACGTTGAAACTGACCAGCACGGTGTCGTCGACGTTGAGGAAGTTGCCGAACACGTTCGGCTCGATGTACTTGCTGCGGTAGTCCACGCCGATGCGCGCCTCGATGTTGTAGTTGGCCCACCAGGCGCCCAGGTTCGCCACATTCTCCGACAGGCCGGTCAGCGCGGCGCCTTCCGAGCCGACGCTGCCGCCCAGTTCCGGCCGCCCGACCGGGATGACATTCGATTCGGTGAACGCGTAGTTCAGGCTGACGCCGAGGGTCTGCAGCGGTTCCGAGATGAATCCGAAGTTGGTGTTCACCGCGAACTCCAGCCCGCGGATGTAACCGCCGTCGCCGTTGCCGAGGGTTTCGAGTTCGACGTTGACCGGCCCGCCCGGCACCACGTTGCCGAAGCCGTCCACCGAGTCTGCGGTGATGACGACGATGGTGGTGAACTCGGTGCCCACGAAGGAGGCAAGGTCCGCGTAGTGCCCCGCCACCGCCACCGAGGCGAACTCGCTCGGATACCATTCGTAGGACGCCGATGCCTGCCAGGCGGTAGTGGGGTTGAGCATGGGGTTGCCGGCGGTGCCGTTCGCACCGAAGCCGCTGATGAAGAGGGTCTGCGACGACTTGAGGTCGTCGAGGGGCGGCCGGCTCATGACCCTGGCCACACCGAGCCGCAGCAGCATCGAATCGTTCAGTTCGAAGGCCAGGTTCATGCTGGGCAGTATTTCGGTGTAATCGTGGTCCGGGGCGATGGCAGTGGCGGGTACGTTTACCCGGTCCGGCGTGGTCCAGCCCGGCGATACGGAGTCGGTTCCGACCACGCGCACGCCGAGGTTGGCGCTGTAGGGCAAATCGCCCATCGACCCGTCGAAGTTGAACTGAACGTAGCCGGAGATGGTTTCCTCCTCTACGCTGCCCGACTGCTGCAACAGCGTGTTGCGGGACTGCACCGAGTTGGTCGCTTCGACCTGGGGCGTGCCTGCGGTGAATCGTTGGTCCCGAATCGCAAACGGGTTCCAGATAATGAACGCCGGGCCGTTCTCGGGCGTCGCGATGAACTCGACAAAGCTTTGATCGAGGGGCGCCGGGGTCAGCAGCACGGGGTCGACATCCGGAACGATGGCGGAATTGAAGCGGTCGGCGAGCAGCGCGAATTCCTTCTTTCGATCCGTGTAGCGGCCGCCGAACTCGATGCTGGTCAGGCTGAATCCGGACCCACCGCCGTAGAACGCCCGTTCGACATCGAGCCGGAACGACGTCAACTCGTCTTTCGAGGATTCCGCGTATTCCTCGAACTGCCTCGGCACCCAGATTGTCGGGTCCAGCATGTCTTCCGCCACGGAAAGCGTCGGGTCGTTACCGAGCGCATCGAAGGTAAGGGTGAAGGTCGGGCCGCCAAACCCACCGGTGGGGGCGAGGTGCGTCGTCGCATTGTAGAGGTGGAAGTCGCTTTCGGCTTCCGAATAGCCGATGTCGCCGGTGATCGTCCAGTCGTCTCGGTTGAACTGTATGTTGACACCGCCGCTGAGCACGTCGTGCTCGACATCGTGCAACTGGTTGAAGCTGGAACTGCCGCCGCTGCCGAAACCCGAGGCATTGGTGCCCGGAATGGTGATCGTGCCGGAAGCCACTTCGTCCACCGGCCCCCTGGCGTTGAACACGGGGTTCACCAGCGTGCCCCCGGCGCCGGTGGTACCGATGAAGTTCATGCCGTTGATGCGGTTGTCCTGCTGTCGCCGCGAATCGAGCAGGTCGACGTTCACCTCCACTTCGTCGCCGAGCCACTGCAGCCCGACGAACAGGCTGTTTCTCTCCTCGTTGCCGCCGCCGTTGAACAGGGTAAACCCTGCGGGAATCACCTCGTCCCCGGTTACGCCGTCGCCGTCCACGTCCGGTGGCGGCGCGCCGAATCCGCCGCCCTGAAAGCCACGCCAGTCGAACGGATTGACGTCGCCGTCGCGGCCGAGCACCTCGTCGGCGTAGGCATAGGACAGGACGATGCCGAACCGGTCGTCGAATTGATCGATGTAGAGGATGCTGGCCTGCCCGCCGGCATCGCTGGCCTCGATCACGTCGTCCGAGATCTGGGGAAAGGTCATTTCCCCATTGAACACGATCTCGCGCTCATCGAAGCTCAACGGCCGAATCGTGTTCATGTTGACGACGCCCGAGAGACCGCCCTCGTTCAGTTCCGCCTTCGCGGACTTGTAGACCTGCACGGCGGTCATGACATTCGGGGGATAGAGCGCGTATTCGACATTGCGGGTGGAAGCCACCGTCACCTGCTCGCGCCCGTTCAGCGTGCCGAGGGTGAGGTCGGTGGTTCCGCGCACCGAGAGCTGGCTGATGACGCCCTCGTCGTTCCGTGCCCCCGCGACACCCGGCAGCGCCGCGATCACTTCGGCAATGGACTTGGCCGGCAGCACGCCGATGTCTTCCATGCCGACGGCTTCGATCTGGTTGTCGGCATCCCGTTTCTGCGAGATGCCGTCGGCAAGGCTGCGCTGATACTTGGCGGTGACCAGGATCTCCTCGATGATCTCTTCCTGGTCGGACTGCGCAGCCGATACCGTATTCGCCGCGCACACCAGGCCAATAGCAGCCAGGGAAACAACCGCCTTCGGCGGCAGCGTCGATCGTTTGTTCTTCAACATCTCGATCCCCTTTTTTCAGGCGTTTTGTCCCAACGGAAGATGCTAGAAAGGACACCTCCATGACGCAAGCCAACGCATTCGTATGCATGCCCCGCATACGAATGCAGGGCCATGCGGAATCCCGCCGCGAGCGGCCAATACCGCATCGCGTTCATGGAACACTCATTCCAAGTGATTGGTTTTATTGAATTCGCCAACGAGCCCCAACAGCGCCATTCGGCGAGCCGTATACACGCACCGCACACCTGTTCTCTCCCAGCGTATGGCAGGTATTCCTTGCGCGTCATCGTCCCGGCGCGCCGGGTTCGGAACTCGCCAGGGAGGGCGCTGCACTCGCCGTGTGCCGGGACACAGCGAGATACAGGGCTCGTTACGCGGCAGGCAACGGCCCGTCCGCACCTCCCCAGTTGGCGGCGGTGTCCTCTGCGCGCTCGTAGACGATTTCGCCATTCCTCAGGAAGGGAACCGCCAGATTGAACTGTTCTCCGGTACGCGTGTTCACAACCGGGGCCGAGGCGTATTGGGGCAGATAGACGCGGCGCATCTGCCCGGTCGTATTGGCGCCGCTCCGGTGCAGGTTGTAGCTCGTGAACGCGATGATGCTGCCGGCCGGCGCCTGCATGGCGGTACCGGGATAGTCGCCGGTGTAGCCGACCAGGTCGTTGTTCTCGGGGTCTCGATGGTGGGTGACGATGTTGCCGAGGGTGCCGCCCGTTTCGTGGTCGAGAACGTAGACGGTGCCGTTTTCCTCGCTGACCGCATCGAGGGTGCACCAGCAGGTCAGGTAGGGCGGGTGAACGGTGTCCGGGTCCACCGACTTGACGTAGCCGGAGTCCTGGTGCCAGTCGAAGCGCATGCCCTGTTCGGCGCCCTTGACGACCCACTGTTCGTTGAACAGGAACGCATCCGGACCCAGCGTGTTGCGGCAGACCTCCGCCATCAGTTCCCCAAAAACGAAGCGCCACAACCTCGAACTGTAGCGGTACATGTTGTTGACGAAGTAGCGGCGACCCCGCCGGGAAAGCGCGCCCTTGCCGACCAGCCCCGCATCCATGCGGGAATCCATGTAGCCGAGAAAGTAGGAGCACTCCTCCCTCAACATGGTCAGCGTTTCCGGTGGAATGACCCCTTCAAGCACCATGAAACCCTTCTCGGCGTATTGCCTGCGGTCGGCCTCCGTTACCATCGACATGTCGCATCGCCTCCATCGAGCCCTGCCCAAGCGATTCTCCGACACGGCAGACAGGTGGTGCCCGGCTGAGCAATCGTCGCTCTCGACAAGCCCGGCCGCCAACCGGAGAACCGGAATGGGCGTAAAGTGCCGGAGCCAATCCGCCCGGGTCAAGGGCTGGCTTTACGCAATCGTATTCATCGGGGCAGGTTTGCATGGCCGCCGAACTCGCAGGTATATATGGCCGGAAATCCCTCTGTCGCCCCGATGTCGCACAAGGCCCACCTCATTGGCATCCTGCTGTTGCTGGCGTGTTCGTCGCTACCCGCCGACGAACCGCCGTCACCCGAACGCGTGGAGGTGTGGCACACCTTCGGCGTCGATACGGTGGAAGAGCGGTTGTTCATCGATGCCCTCGAGCGGTTCTCGGCCGAAAACCCGGCTGTCCGGGTCGAGGCCGTGACCATTCCCTACCTGCAAAACCTGCAGCAGTTCATCAACGCTGCCCAGGCGGGCGAAGCCCCCGACCTGATTCGCCTGTCTGCGACCGAACTCGGCCGCATCGGCCACGTTTCGGTGGAGGGGTTTCCGCTGCTGGAAGACTTGAGGCCGCACCTGACCCCGGCCCAGAAGGCCCGATTCGTTCGCAGCGCGCTCGCGGCCATGAGCTATGGCGCAACGCTCTACGCCCTGCCGGCCAGCCGGAGTTGCATGACCCTGCTTTACAACACCGAGCTGTTCGACGATGCCGGCCAACCCTATCCGAATGCCCTGTGGCGCACCGAAGATCTCCTCGAGGCCGCGGCGGCGCTGACCAACGGGGACATCGCGGGCATCGCCTTGCCGGTCAAGTGGTCGTACTGGTTCATTCCGTTCATAGCCGCCGCCGGGGGCGCGCTATTCGACGATGCCGGCAATCCGACGCTCAACTCCGCGGGCACTGCCGATGCGATGCGGTGGGTGCTCGACCTCGAACGCGTGCACGGCGTCACCGGGGCGACCAACGGAATCGAAGCCATGTCCACCCGGTTCCAGACCGGTCGCGCCGCCATGGTGATCGACGGCCCCTGGAACTGGGACCGTTACGTCGAATCCGGGGTCTCGCTGGGCCAATCCCTGTTGCCGTACGACGGCGCGACGGGAAAGCGGGCGGCGCCGATGATCGGGCATTTCGGCTGGGGCGTCGCCAAGCAAAGCGCCGCCAAGGTTGCGGCCGTGAAACTGGCGTTGTGGTTGACGTCCCGGGAGGTGCAGTTGGATGCAGCGCTCGGCACGTACAGCCTGCCCACCCGGGTCGACCTCGTCGACGACCCGGCGATCACCGGCCATCCGGTACTCGGCGGCTTCGTCGAACAGCTGGGCTTCGGTGTGACCGTGCCCACCGCCCGGGCAACCGCCATGCTGTTCGAACAACTCGATACCGCCCTGGCGCTCACCCATGACGGGGCGCTCTCGGCCGATGCGTCCCTCGAGGCCGCAGACCGGGAACTGGCGCGAATGCTGGCCTGGTAAATGCGAACTCGAACCACGTTACTGGCGGGCGCCGCCTTGCTGGCGTCATTCGACCAAGCTGCCGCCGCCGGAGTCGATGCGCCTCGCCTCGCGGCCGACCCGGCGCAGCACGAGTACCGGCGCATCCATGTTCAGGTCCGGCACGACCCCGGGCCGGATACCCGCAGTTATCAGGTGTGGATATCGGACAGGCCGTTCGACGACATTGGCGATGCACAACTGCATTCGACCCTGTCGGTCGGCGATACCAACGGGCTCCGCCGCTCCGCCCCGGCATTCGACACACAGGACTGCTGGACGGCGGGGCGGCCGGCACACCGAGACGAGAACGACAACCCGGTGCTCGGGCCGGACACCCTGGAGTGGTCCTGTTCCCTCTCCGGCATGGCGCCCGCTACGGATCAATGGATCGCAGTGCTGCCGGTCGACGCCGACGGAAGGGGCCTGTCCCCCCTGGCGCCCATCAGGGCGCGCACCGACGTTGCGGACCGGCGACCGCCGCCACCGGACACCCTGCACATCACCCTGACCCTGGGCTCCATCGTCCTGTCGGCGATCGTGCTTCTTCTCTACCTGCGCAGGCGCGACATCCTGAGTGGCCGTGCGCGATCGAGCCGCGCCTACTTCTTTGTGGCACCCGCCCTGATCGGCCTGACCGCGCTTACCTTCTACCCGGTTGCCTACGGCGTCTGGCTGGCCTTCACCGACGCCAGCCAGAGCCACCTGGGGGAAGAGAACTGGATCGGGTTCGAGAATTTCGCCACCGTCTTTTCGAGCCCCGGCGTCGTCAGGGTGACGCTGTTCACCTTCGTCTGGACCATTGCCAACGTGACCGCCCATGTCGGCCTGGGGCTGCTGCTCGCTTTTACCCTGACTCGGCCGGGCATCCGGGGGCGCACGCTGTACCGCACGATCCTGCTTCTGCCGTGGGCCATTCCCGGTTACATCTCGGTGCTCGCCTGGAATGGAATGCTGCAGCCCGACGGGCTGATCAATGCCATTCTGGGAACCGCCATCGACTTTACGGCCACACCCGCCGCCGCGCGCGTATCCGTCATCCTGGTGAACATCTGGCTGGGAATTCCGTTCATGACGATGGCGCTCTCCGGCGCACTTCAGGCCATCTCCACGGAGATGTTCGAGGCGGCCGAACTCGACGGCATCTCGAGCTGGAAGCAGTTCGTGCACCTGACGCTGCCCAATCTCAAGGGCACGCTCGTTCCCGTTTCGCTGCTCGGTTTCATCTGGACATTCAATACGTTCAACACCATCTACCTGATGACGCGGGGCAATCCCCATGTGGGCTTCGGCGAACCCGGCGCGACGGATACGCTGGTAACGTACGTGTTCAGTGTCGCATTCGACCACGGATACTATGGCGTTGCCGCCGCCTGGTCGGTTGCCATCTTCTTCATGCTGCTCGCGTTTTCCTGGGTTTACGTGAAACGCTCCGGGGTCCTGGAGGTCGCACGGTGAGCGGGACGTCCGACCTCATCGACTGGGTGGTGCCCGCCGAAGTGCAGGCACTGCGACGCTGGCTGCCCGCTGCCGCCGGGGTGCTGGCCATCGTCGTCGCTCTGGAATTGCTGCGGGGCGACGAGGCCCGGCAAGCCGGTCTGCTCTGCGGCGCGGTGCTTCTTGCCGGTTGTCGAGCCTGTCTCGCCGGCGACCCGGCTACCTGGAAGAAAGGGCTCGGCGCAACGCTGGCAGCCGCCGGGGCGGGAATCGCCGGTTTCCTGCTTCTCGCCGGCGGGAAGAGCGTCTACGACCTCTGGACGATCGCCTGGCTCGCCATTCCCGCAGTGCTGGCGCTTTACTGGCTGCTCTCGGCAAGGGTATCCGCCTGGGCATCGGGAAAGATGGATTCGGCATTCGTCACGGAGTGCCTGCAGAGCAATCGGAGCCTGGAACCGAGACTGTCGCGGGCCGGTGCACAGGTTCTCCTGATCCATGCCTCGGCTCCGGTGGTCATACCCCTGGTGTGGATCGCGGATGTGGCGATATCTCCGGGCAACGTCCTGGGCGGGGCCATCGGCGACGCCTTCACCCTGGATCATTTCGCAACCGTCCTCTCGAGCGCCGCTTTCGGCACCTGGGTCGGCAATTCGCTGATCGTTTCAGTCGGCACCACCGTCGCCGGGCTGCTGCTCGCCATCCCAGCAGGCTACGCGTTCAGCCGCTACCGGTTTTCCGGCCGACGCGCCTCGATGTTCCTGTTCGTCCTGGTGCAGATGTTCCCCGGCATCGTCATTCTGCTGCCCTACTTCATGATCATGAAATCCCTGGGGTTGTTGAACACCAGCATCGGCCTGATTGTCGTCTACTCGGTCACGGCACTCCCCTTGTGCGTCTGGATGCTGAAGGGATTCTTCGATTCGATCCCAAGGGAAGTGGAAGAAGCCGCGGCCATCGAGGGCTGCACCCAGCTCGAGATATTTCGTCACATCGTTCTGCCGCTGTCGCTGCCGGCCGTGGCGGTGACTGCGCTCTTCTCGTTTCTTGCCGCCTGGAACGAGTTTCTGCTCGCGCTGGTGTTCAATACCTCCAACGACCAGTACACCCTGCCGGTGGGCCTGGCTTCCATGATTCCGGCCACCGGGCAGCAATGGGGCGACTTTGCCGCCGCCAGCATTCTGGTGAGCATTCCCGTCGTCATTCTCTTCATCGCCTTCCAGAAGACCCTGGTGAGGGGATTGAGCGCCGGCGCCGTCAAGGGTTGACCATGTCCACCGTGCAGTTTTCCAATGTGACCAAGCGATTCGACGACGGCGCCGTCGCCCTCGATTCGCTCAGCCTCGAGGTCGAAGAGGGGGAATTCCTGGTGCTGCTCGGCCCCTCCGGATGCGGCAAGTCCACGGCCCTGCGCGTCCTCGCCGGCCTGGAGGAAGCCACCTCCGGCGACATCTTCATCGGCGGCCAGCGGGTCAACGACCTGCCCCCCGGGGCGCGGGGGCTCGGCATGGTCTTCCAATCCTACGCGCTCTACCCGCACATGAGCGTGGCCGAGAACCTGAGCTTCGGGCTGCGGCGCGGCCAAAGGCGCACGGCCATCGACGAAAGCGAGATCGGCGAGCGTGTCGACAGCGCGGTTGCCATGCTGGGCTTGAGCGAGGTTCTCGACCGGAAACCGCGCGAACTCTCCGGCGGACAGCAGCAACGGGTTGCCATCGGCCGGGCGCTGGTCAGACGGCCGAAGGTGCTGCTGATGGACGAGCCTCTGTCGAACCTCGATGCCAGGCTGCGCAATCGCATGCGGCTCGAAATCAGGCGGCTCCACGAACTGCACGGAACGACCACGGTCTACGTCACCCACGACCAGGTCGAGGCCATGACCCTGGCCGACCGGGTCGCCGTGCTGAACCGGGGCCGGCTGCAACAGCACGCCCGACCCCTCGATGCCTACCACCGGCCGGCCAATTCGTTCGTTGCATCCTTTGTGGGTACGCCGCCCATGAACCTGATCGAGGGCCGGGCCGCTTCTGGGCGGTTTCAGGCCGGCGAACTGTCGTTTCCCCTGCCTGCCCACCTCGAGGCTCGCACCGGCCACGCTTTCTACGGCATCAGGCCCGAGCATCTGCGGCGCCTCGACTCCGCCGAACACCCGGAAGCCGTGCCCGCAGAGGTACTGGGCCGGGAGAATCTTGGCAGCGTCTCGGTCGTGCACCTCGATGCCATGGGCCATCGGATGACGATGTCGGAGCGGGCCGGCGACGAGCCCGGAACGGATGTCGGCAGCCGGATCGGGGTTTCCCTCACACACTCATCCGCAATCCTGCTGGAGGATTAGATTTTGAACGACGCTGCAAACGACTGGTGGCGGGGCGCCGTCATCTACCAGGTGTACCCCCGCAGTTTCCTGGACACGAACGACGACGGCATCGGCGATCTGCGGGGCATCGCATCGAAGCTCGAGTACATTGCCGATCTCGGCGTGGACGGCATCTGGATCTCTCCCTTTTTCACGTCGCCCATGAAGGACTTCGGCTACGACGTGTCGGACTACCGCGACGTCGACCCGGTGTTCGGCACCCTCGACGACTTCGACGCCCTCCTTCAGAAGGCTCACCGTCTCGACCTGAAGGTGCTGATCGACCAAGTCTATGCGCACACGTCCGACGAGCACCCCTGGTTCGAAGAGAGCCGCTCGAGCCGCGACAACGACAAGGCAGACTGGTACGTCTGGGCAGACGCGAAAGCCGACGGTTCGCCGCCCAACAACTGGCAGTCGGTGTTCACCGGGCCCGGCTGGACCTGGGATGCGCGGCGGGAACAGTACTACCATCACGACTTTCTTGCCGAGCAGCCGCACCTGAACCTGCACCTTCCGGCGGTTCAGGAAGCCCTGATGGACGTTGCCCGGTTCTGGCTCGACCGGGGCGTCGACGGATTCCGGCTGGATGCCCTGAACCACGGCATGCACGACCCGCTGCTGCGGGACAATCCCAGGGCCGAGCCCCCGTTCTTCCACACGTCCAGGCCGTACCTGATGCAGGAACCCAGGTACACCATGAACCACCCCGACATGCCCGCCCTGCTGGAACGCTTCCGGCGCCTGACCGATTCCTTCGGCGACGTGTTTACCGTTGCCGAGATCGGTTCCGGAGATTCGCTGTCGATACAGAAAGCCTACACGGCCGATTCGAAACGGCTGCACAGTTCTTACGGGTTCGAGTTTCTCGGCATGGACGAACTGACGGCGGACAATGTTCGGCGTGTGCTCGGCAACTGGAACGGCGACCCCGGCGAAGGCTGGCCGTCCTGGGCCTTCTCCAACCACGACGTGCCGCGTGTCGTCAGCAGATGGCGCCGGCAGCCGGAACCGCCGCACATGGCCCGGCTGTTCGTGTTGCTGCAGGTTTCCCTGCGCGGCACCACGCTGATCTACCAGGGCGAGGAACTCGGGCTGCCCCAGGCCGAGATTCCATTCGAGAAGCTGCAGGACCCCGAAGCGAAGAACAACTGGCCGCAGACCCTCGGCCGTGACGGCGCACGGACACCCATGCCCTGGCGCCGTAACGCCGAGCGCGCAGGGTTCTCGATGGCGGAGCCCTGGCTGCCGTTGCCCGAGGAACACCGGCTGCTGGCGGCGGATGTCCAGGTGGGCGACCCGCAATCGACACTCGGCTTCTTTCGCCAGGCCATCGGCTTGCGTCGCTCGTCCGACGCACTGAAAACCGGCGACCTGCACTTTCTCGATGCCGGCGGCGACCTGCTGGTATTCGAAAGGAAAGGCGGAGGACACTCCGCCCTGTGCGCCTTCAACCTGACCGACCGGCAAATCGACTGGGCGCCGCCGGAGAACGGCGCTGTCGATACCCACTTGAGCGTGGGCTGCACGCCGGAGGCCGGAAGCTGCCCGGCTTCGCTGCCACCGTTCAGCGGCTACGTCGGCCTGTTCGGCAATCGCGCGGGGCTGCAGTAGTGTTGCGTGATGCATGCGTTGGCGCGACACCGCTCGGCCCCGTGGTTCGCGTAAGCGTGCGGCACGCAGACAATTGCCGGCCCCATCGGCAACGGCAGCCAGGCGGCCACGGCCCAGGATTGTCCGCAAAGTGCCATTGCGCCATTGCGGTCCCTGGCAATACGACCGTGCACTCCCTGCGAGGTGTCCAATGCGGAGGGTCGCTGCGGGCGTTCTGCAGCGACATCGAATGCGTGGCCCAGTACCGGGCACAACCTGTATGAGCGCCTGGGACCTGACCGACCCGTTCAAGGCGGCGCGCGCGTCGAGCGGCGTGCTGGCGGCAGAGTTCGCGGGGGAGACGATTCCCATGATTCTCCGGCACGCCGATGTCCGTCGGGCTGCCCGGGATTT
This sequence comes from Candidatus Azophilus sp., assembly GCA_965221465.1. Lineage (GTDB taxonomy): Bacteria > Pseudomonadota > Gammaproteobacteria > Pseudomonadales > Azotimanducaceae > Azophilus. The sequence goes on along the minus strand of OZ244892.1, from coordinate 257,016 downwards.
CCGGGCATTCAGCTCCGATGCGCCGTTCCGGGTGCCGATTCCGGGGGAAGAGCCCTTTCGGGATGTTCGGGAATTGCCGATCGAGACCGACCCGCCGGAACATACAGCCTGGCGCGCCCTGGCACAGCCGTTTTTCGAGCGCCCACGGCAACCAGACGTCATCGAAGCCGTTGGCAAATTGACATCCGGCCTCCTCGACGCCGTCCTCGGCTGCGGCCCATTCGACGTCATCCGCGATTTCGCCGTCAAGCTGCAATCCCGCGCCCTGGCCCTGATGCTGAAACGGCCTCCCGAGGACGGCCGGCTCTGGGAAAACTGGAACACCAACCTGCTCTACGATGACGCCTCCCGCGCGGAACTGTACCGGTATCTCGACCGCGTACTGACGGATGCCGCCGAAAACCCCGGCGTCGACCTGTTCGGAACGCTCTCCGCCGCTGTTCACGACGGACGGAAACTGACCCGCGACGAGATTCTCGGCTTTGCCATACTCACCTTTGCGGGAGGCCGTGACACCGTGGTTTCCGTGATCGCCTTCGCGCTGGTGCACCTCGCCGGCCATCCCGAAGACCTCGACCGGCTGCGCGGCGAGCCCGGCCTGATCCGCACTGCCGCCGAAGAATTCGTGCGGGTCTGCTCGCCGCTCACGCATATCGGCCGAACCTGTCCTGCCGGCGCCGACATCAACGGCGTGCGGATCCCACCGGGCCACCGCGCATCGCTCTGCTGGGCGGCAGCCAACCGCGACGAGACCGTGTTTCCGGATGCCGACACCGTGCGCATCGACCGGCGGGGGAACGTGCATGTCGCCTACGGCGCCGGGCCCCACACCTGCCTGGGGGCACACCAGGCCCGTCTGATCCTGAGGTCGGTGCTGCAACAGGTCGCGAAAAGAGTGTCTCGCATCGACTTTCTGCACGGCGAGCCGAAGTACGAGGCATGGCCCGCTTACCGCCGCCAGACCGGCTATGAAGCGCTGAACATGGCGCTGCACCCGGTTCGCAACGAAACCGACAAGGAACCCGCCCCGTGAAGACAACGAAGCTACTGGCCCGTCACACCCGATTCTGCCTAGCCCTGTTCTGCCTTGCGGCGCCCGGTCTCGCGCCGGCGGATGCGGCGGCCCCTGGTGGGACGGAACGGCTGCCGAACATCGTCCTGCTGATCGGTGACGACCACGGCTATCCCTATTTCGGTTTCATGGGCGACGAAAACGTGATCACCCCCACAATGGATGCGCTCGCCGCCGGCGGCGTCACCTTTTCGCTCGGGCATAGCACCGCCCCCTATTGCCGGCCGTCCCTGCGAACGCTCGCGACCGGGCTGCATCCCATCGAGTACCAGCTGCGGTTGAACGAACACATTGAAGAGCTCAAAAGGGAAACCGACTGGCAGGCCATGAGCGACGCCGAGCGACGCCGGTGGACCGTGGTGAACAAGGCGAACGGCATGCGTGAGTTCGACACGCTGCCGAAACTGCTCGCCACCCGCGGTTACGTAAGCTGGCAGGGCGGCAAATGGTGGGAAAACTCGTACCGCAACGGACACTTCGACGAAGGCATGACGTCGGGATGGGACATGTCCCGTTTCGACTCCAATGACTTTTTCCTCGAACTGATGGGGGCGGAGGGCAACGAACTCGTGCGGGAGACGATGGATCCCCTCTTCGACTTCATCGACCGGAACCAGGAATCGCCCCTGTTCGTCTGGTTCGGGCCCATGCTGCCGCACACGCCACTCGATGCGCCGTACCGGTTCAGCAAGTTCTACGCCGACAAGGACCTGTCCGAATCCGCCAAGCTGTACTACAGCAACATCACCTGGTGGGACCAGGGGGTCAGCGACCTGATGGACCATATCGAAGCCAGGGGGCTATTGGAGAATACGCTCTTCGTCTACGTCAGCGACAACGGCTACGAACAGGACGGCGACGTGGAATACGTGACCGATGGCGAGACCATCAGCGACGAACTGGGCACCGGCGGCTTCACCGGCAAGGGCGCCCTGTACGACCTGTCGGTGCGCACCCCTATCATCTTTTACTGGAAGGGTCGCCTCGCCGCTACCTTCAACGACTCGAGCCTGGTGTCGTCGCTGGACATCGTGCCCACCGTGCTGGACATCGCGGGCATCGAAATCCCGGAAAACCTCCGGGGCCAGTCGCTGAGACCCCTGCTGGAGGGCGAACGGGACCTGCTGAACGAGCGCTCGGAACTGATCGGCTACAGCGACAATCGGCGCGCCAGAGGCTCGATGATGGGGGTGCGGGCGGAGGGATACTACGTCCGCACCCATCGCTGGCACTTTTTCTGGTACGCCGACACCGATGAAATGCGGCTCTACGACGTGACCGTCGACCCGCGAGGCACGAGGGACCTGAGTGCCGCCAGGCCCGACCTGGTCAGTCGATTCAAGGGCCAGGTCCTGGCGTGGAAGCAGGACATCGGCATGCCGGAGGCCATCGACATTTACGAATAGTCTGCACCCGGCCGTCGCGGTCGATCTCTTCGTGAACTATTTCGGGGTACGCGCAGGCCGATGGCGACAAGCGAGGTCATCCGCGACGATTCGCCTCCTCCCCGGTGACACTCCTCGTCGACGAATGTCTGCGCGTCAGCCTTGCCGCCATCGCTCGGGCGCACGGTTTCCGTGAATCGGCGTCAGAACAACTCGCGAATCTGCCGGTAGAGTTCGGCCCTGAACCGGTCGGCCATGCCCCAGCCTGATTTCGGTGGCTCGTGGACCTGGGACATGATGATGCCGATGATGCGGCGATCCGGGTCGATCCAGTAGTGGGTGCCCTCGTAACCGCCCCCCGTCCAGAGGCCGCCCGGCCCGGTCGAGCCGTCGGGGCGGCGTCCGTTGTCGATCCACAGCGTATAGCCACTATAACCGTAGGGGTTGTCGAGTTGGGTCTTCGGCGACACCATGTCGAGAACGGTCTCGGCCTCCAGCAGACGCCTGCCCTGCCATTGACCCCCGCCGAGAAGGATCCGGAGAAATGCCGCGAATCCCTCTGCCGTAGCGACCATGCCCTCGCCGCCGAGATAAAGCTTGCTTTCGGGTTCGTAGCGCGGCACGCCGGGGCCCATGAGGTCGAGGTCGCTGACCGCCGCCGGCCGCAGCGTACCCCCGGCGCCGGTGAAGCGCCCCGGTAGTACTTCGCCGTCCGGCAGGCCATACCGCAGCCCGCGAATCGCAAAAGGGCCGGTAATCCTTTCCTCGACCAGCGCCTTCAGGCTGCTGCCGGCCGCCCGCTCGGCGACGAATCCGAGCACCGTGGTATTCAGGCCGTAGTGATAGCGGGTTCCCGGTTGCTCGATGAGGGGCAGCCGGGCCAGCCTGGCGATGAACTCATCCGTGGAAGCAGCGGCTGTCACCGATTGCCTGGCGAGTGGCTCGTCCAGGCAGGCGATGCCCGTCCTTGCATAATAGAAGCCCGCCTTGTGGTTGAGCAGGTCTTCCACCGTCATGGCCGAAGCCAAATCGACCAACCTGAAAGGGCAGGCGGCATCGAGTTCTTCCCCACTGGCGGCGACGTCTGCGAGGCTCCGGCCATCCGGCGTCGTCGCCACCTGGAGTTGCTCGAACTCCGGAATGAACCGGTCAACCGGGTCATCCAGCCTCAAGACCCCATCCTCGACCAAGTCCAGAACCAGCACGGTGGTGACCAGCTTGGTCATCGACCAGATGCGCATCCAGGTGTCGCCGGCCGCTTCCTGCCCCGGCGCCAATTGGCCATTCACCACCCCGTGCTCGTAGATCAACCGGCCTGCACCGTCCTCGACGCGGGCGTACAGGAACGGATGCGAACCCAACTCGACGTGCTTGTCGAGCACGGCATCGAGCCTCTCCGGGGCCGGCAGTTCGCTCGCGGACGCTCGACAGCTCAACAGCAGGCCGAAAAGAAGAAGCAACCCCGGTCGCCCGGTACGACGCCAATGCCTCGAGTTACGCATGGTTACGCTTGCTGCCTGCGGCGTGAGGATGAGGAATCAGCTCAGCGCTACGCTGCTTCGAGCAACTGGCCAAGCCGGTTCTTGGCATCTCTGACTGAAACTTCGTTCATGCGAGGCACAGTAGCTACAGTGGCTCCTTGTGGCAACTCGACCGCACTACCAGGAATGCACCCTCGGGGCGGTTATCCTCCCTATGCTCGGAGGAGCTTTGCGGGCGCTTTCAACGTCCCGATCGAGAGCGGAACGCCCCCGCATTGCAAGTTGGAGAGATGCGCAGAGTAGCGGTGAGTGTGGCCCGGATCACCACCTGAGGACCGCTTGCGCAGCCGGTCTTCCACGGTAGCGCTCGTCCCAGTCGCGCAGCAGTGGGCGGTCGCCGAACACGTCCGCCTCGACGTAGCGCACGAACTGCAGAGAGGCTTGCAGCGTGCAGTCGACGATGGACACGCGGTCGCCCAGCAGCAGCGGCCGCCCGTCGCCGAGCAAGCGCTCCAGGTAGTCGAGCGGCGCCTGCATGGCAGCCTCCATTTGCGCTGCCTTGGCATCGTCCTTGGGATACCCCAACGGTGAATTGACTGCGTGACCGTGGGCGCCCATGGGGCCGGCCAGGCGCAAATCCACAATCCGCTCGGTATCCCTGGCGCGACCGCGCTGTTCGGGTGTGCCGGATAGCAAAGCGTTTTCCGGGAACTTGTCTTCCAGATATTGAATCATGGCCAGGGATTCAACGAGAAAAGTGCCGTCATCGAGTTCCAGGGTGGGCACCGTGCCGAACGGATTGCGCGCCAGATGCGCCGGCTCCTTGTGGCGGCCCTTGACGGTATTGACCACGATCTGTTCGATGTTCATCTGCGTGCCAAGCGCTTCCCGCTCAGCGATGTACAGCATGACTTTGGTTGGATTGGGCGCCAGCGGCACCATATAGAGCTTCATGGTTCCTCCACGAGATCGACAATGTTCTCCAGCAATTCGAAGCGCTTCGGGCCGATCGGGCCGGCGCTGTCGAGACCGAGTTTAAGCGTGGTCACGCCGACTTCGCGATATTTCCGCAAGCGGTCGCGAACCATCTCCCGCGTGCCCAGGGCCTGAAACTCCGTGACCATGGCGTCCGGCACCCGTTTGGCGGCCTCCTCGCGCTTGCCGGCAAGCCACAGGGCTTGAATCGCCTTGGCGTCTTCCGCGTAGCCCGCCCGCGCGAAGGCATCGTTGTAGAAGTTGGTGGTGGCCGAACCCATGCCGCCCATGCTGAAGGCAACGCCCTGTTTGCGCCGTTCGATCATTTCCTCCACGTTCTCGCCAATCTCCACGCGCACCGACACGCAAAGATCGACCGCCTGCAGTGGCCGCTCAACACTCGCGGCCCCCGCCGCCAGGTAGTCCATATGCGCTTCGGGACGATCGGGAGAAAAGGACGTACCGAGCCAACCGTTCGCTTGCGCCCCGGTAAAGCGCAGCGCGTTCGGCCCCAGTGTGGCCAGGTAAATGGGAATGTCGGCGGGCGCGTGCGCGATGCGGATGGGTTTGCCTTCGCTGTCCGGCAAGGGCAGTTGGAACACCTTGCCCTGATACCGCACTTTCTCGCCGGCGAAGACCATTCGGCAGATGTCAACGGTTTCCCTGAGCCGCGTCAGCGGCGTCTTGTAACGCACGCCATGCAGGCCCTCCACCACTTGAGGGCCGCTGGCGCCCAGACCCAGGATGAACCGTCCACCGGTGAGGTCGTGCAAGGTCAGCGCCGTCATGGCAGTCATGGCGGGGGTGCGGGCGGTCACCTGCATGATGCCGGTGCCGAGCTTGATGCGCTCGGTCTTGTCGGCGAGGTAGGCCAGGGGAGTGACGGCATCGCTCCACCAGGCTTCCGCAGAGAACGCCATGTCCACACCAAGCCGCTCGGCGAGTTGCACCCATTCGACAGTCAGATCGAGGGTGTCGGGCTGCGCCGTTCCAATCTCAATTGAAAGTTTCACATCGATTTCCGTTGCCTCTTCATGAAGCAAGGCTTAGCTTATAGCGAATGGGCAGGTGCTTCACGCCGTGAATGAAGGGTGCCTTGGTAAATTGCGGTTCACCCGCGGGTTCAACCGTGCACTCACGCACCAGCAACTCAATGAAAAAACCCTCACTTCCACGCGGGTCCAGCAACGTCCCCAACCAGCAAAGACCCAAGTGAACTGTGCGGACCGCAGCCAAACGCGACATGCCTATTGGGTTGGCGGTCTATGCGATACTCCAACGGGTTTTCCAAGACGCTTTCGTCTCGGCTGCCGGAGGTGTAGAGCAAGCCGATCAGGTCTCGTGCACGTATGTGTTTGCCTGCGAGTTCGAATTCCTCGCTTGTGGTGCGGACAAACCGGATGACAAGTACCGTCCAGCGAATGATGTCGCCTGAAGAAGCTCAGAGAATGATGAACTACGTGCAGGAACATGTGGCCCGACCCATTCACGAATGAACTACTGTGGCCGTCAATAGCAGCGAAATCACAGTGCGTGCTCCCGCCGCGTGCTCAACGTGCCGTCAAGCACGCTTGCTTTCACTACTCTTGCCAGCCTCGCTACGTCCATTCGCACATAGGTAAAGCCAGGGAGGCTAGCGGATGGAGCACTTGGCCAAGCCGGAAGACCTTCTAAACGGCCACAAGGTTCTGGAGTGGGTTTCCGCAGGGGAGCCTGACCTCGTGCACATCGCGGTGGGATTTGCCGGGCGGCTCCTCTCCGATCTGGGCGCTGAAGTGAGCCGCGTGACCCTCGACGACGATCCGATTCTCAGAATCATGAGCGCGTTCAACGAGTCAGTCTCGAGTTCCAGTGTTCTAGCCACATACCTGAATCGAAACAAGGCGGCTATCGAGCCTGCCGATGTCGAAGGGCTTATCGAGCGTGAAGAAAGGCCGCACCTGGTTCTTTACGGTGCGATTGATTTGCCGCAACCCTGCCAGGACATCGCCGGCGTGTCCGCCAGCGCATTTCACCCGGCGTCGAATCTGAACGGCGTGGCGGTTTCCGAACTGGGCATACAGGGTCTGGTTGGGCTGACCGATCTCTTCGGTGAGCCTGGGAAGCAGCCACTCATGATGGGTGGCCATCAAACTGCCTACGCCATGGGCTATGCCGTGTTTTGTGCGGCGATGGCGAATCTGACGAAACTCAGGATACTCGATCAAATCGACACTGCCCGGGTCAATGCAGTCGATGCATTGGCCTGGGTAAATTGGAAGGGTGTCGCTGCCGGCGCTTTGAAGTTCCCGGTGGTCAGGGGCGGCAAGGGTGCGGAAGCGCCCGTACTCAGATGTGCGGATGGTTTTTTCGCATTCCTGCACCTGCCAAACAACTGGGCGGACATTTGCGCGGAAGTGAATGACCCCCGGCTGTTGGACGAGCAGTTTTCCAGCCCGGGCCGCCGCGCCAAAAATGCGCTGTCGCTGAACCAGCTTCTGGCCGAGTGGGCTGCAGACAAGACATGGGCAAGCTTGTATGAGTTTTGCCAGAGATGCGCGATTCCCGGCGGCCCCGTTCTGCGCGGCGCGGAACTCCTCGAAGACCCCCTTTATCAGCATCGAAACTTCCTTGAATCGACGCCCCACATGACCGAAGAGGGATCAAAGAACGTGCAGGTTCCCGGGTTGCCGCTCACGGTGGAAGCGGTCGCCGAACGTAACCCACAATCGACGGCTTGTACCGTGCGGTATTCGGAAAACACGCCGACCGCATTGCCCCTGTCGGGCAAGCTGGTGTTGGACTTGGGCATTTTTACGGCCGGTTCCGTCACGTCCACGCTCCTGGCAGACTTGGGCGCCTGTGTCATCAAGGTCGAGTCCGAGTCCTATTCCGACCCGTTCCGAATCTGGCCCGGAATCAAGGGCGACTCACCGCTCTTCACTTTCAACAATCGCAACAAGCTCGGCCTGAATCTCGACCTGAAGACCAGTGAAGGCAGAGCGCTTTTCCTGGAACTCGTGGCTCAAGCCGATGTGGTGGTGGAGAATTTTCGGCGCGGTGTGCTGGCCCGCCTGGGCATCGACTTTCCTGCGCTAAAAGCGGCGAATCCCAAGATCGTGCTCGCTTCGATATCGGGCCAAGGCGCCTCCGGACCGGGTTCCGGGCACGTCAGCTTCGGCTCGACGCTGGAAGCCATCGGTGGCGTCGCGGCGTTGACCGGTTATCCCGATGGCGGTTGTTACATCAGCGGCCGAAACTTGAACTACCCCGATCAAATCGTGTGCCTCTACGGCGCAGGCGCCGTGATGGCAGCAATGCTCGAGGTGAATGAGACCGGCCGCGGCATGCACATCGATGTTTCGCAGAGAGAGGTGACGACGCTCGCGGTCGGTGAGACCCTGGCTGCTGCAAGTCTATTCGGCAGTGCCGGCAAGTTTCCCGGCAACGCGGACTTGAATGCGTTTTTGCAGGACATTTATCCAACGAGGGATGGCTGGTTATGCGTCACCGTAGCAACAGAAGCCGAGGGCCGCGAGCTTGGGGCCTTGCTGGCGTGTGGCCCTGGGGAAGTTGAGCCGAAACTGGCGCGTTGGCTGTCCAGCGAAGACAGTGTCGATGCGATCGCAAAACTCCGCGGCATCGGCGTGGCTGCGTTCAAGGCGAACTCCGGCGCCGAAGCGGCCAAGGAGCCCGCCATCCAATCCGGCACGGCTTTCGCCAAAACCGGCTCCGGGCAGATGGTCAAGGGCTTCCCGTTCCAGTTTGAAGACACCCCGCTCGGGATATACGAAGAATCTCCTGGCATGGGCGAACACACCGAAAACATCTTGAGGACATGTGAGGCAAGCAAGTGAAAGTTGACGGCATGTTTGGCAGCAGTCGGGCTTTTCATAATGGACGCACTCGTGTCGTTGCCAGAGCAAACTCGGAGGCATTGGCCACGCGGCTTTGCGAACTTTGCGAAGATGGCCGATTGCTCGTCGGATTGGAGGACTAGCCAATGCGTTTCGGTTATGTGGTGCCCAACAATTTGGGCATCGAGGATCCAGAAGAGCTGATTCAGCTCGGCGTACTTGCGGAAGAATTGGGCTTCGACTCCCTGTGGGTCAACCACCACGTCCTGCACGTCGGTTACGTGAAGGAGCGGCTGGGAACCGACCCATACCAGGATGCGCTCATCACCCTGACCTGGCTCGCGGCGAATACATCGACCGTGCGCCTGGGCACCAGTGTGCTGGTCATGCCCTATCTGCATCCCATGGTGCTTGCGAAACAGCTTGCCACTCTCGACCAACTGAGCAATGGGCGTTTGATCGTCGGTCTTGGCGCCGGCAGCTTGCCCGAGGAGAACACAGCCCTCGGCGTGCCCTACGAATCGCGAGGCCGATACTGCAACGAGTTTCTGCAGGTCTTGCGCAAATTGTGGACCGAGGATGACGCCAGTTTTTCCGGAGAATTTTTCTCGTTCGAGAACATCTGCTCTTCCCCGAAACCTCGACAAAGTCCTCATCCTCCGATCGTCGTGGGAGGAAACCGTCCGGCAGCGCTCAGCAGAGTGGCGAATCACGGCGACGGCTGGCACCCCATGAACGTAGCGCCGGACGGCGTTCGGCGCAGGCTGGCAGCCCTGCGCGAACACACGCGTGAACTCGGGCGCGAGCATGTGCCCCAAGCCGTTCAAGTACGGCTCGACATGAACCGGCTGGATGCGGAGACCATCGCGGTCTATGCAGAAGAAGGCGTGACGGATCTCGTCGTGCATGTCTCGACTTCGAGCGTGGAGAAGCAACGCGTTGCCATGCAGGAGTTTGCGCAATTCCTCACGTGAACGCGCTCGTTCATGGCGGCACGCCCACGGGGAGCGAACGCCTGTTCCGCCGACCCGGGCTCTCGGCGCCGGCGTCGAAACCAATTCCGCCAGCCCGAGCCATTCGTGAATGAACCCGCGCTATTCGTGAGTGAACGTAACGAGGCTGGCAAAAGGCGTGAATGCACCGGGTGCGTGGAGTAAGAGCGCGCTCGAGGCGCGCTTGACAGCACAGCCGCTGTTTTGATTGATTGCCTACCCGAGTGATTCGTCAATCCAACTGGAGGGAAGCGTGAAGATTCTGAAAGTTGTGGTCGCCCTGCTGGTTGCCTTGGTAATTGTAGTGGCCATCGCCGCGCCGATCGGTCCGTTACCCGGGTTCTTCATCGGTGGCACGCAAGCGCAGACCCCCGATACGTGGCCGGACACGTCTTCGGTGCATGAAGTCAAACTCAAGGTACCCGGCGGTCTGCCGCGGGTGGTGATTATCTGGGTCGTCGAGTTCGCCGGAGACCTTCATGTCGCGGGCCTCAGGGACGGCGGCTGGGTAAGGAAGATCGGCGCGGCTTCGCCCGTTGAATTGCGGCTTGGCGACAACACCTACGCGTTGAACGCGGTCGCGGTGTCGGAAGGCCAGGAAACAATTCTCAACGCCTGGCTGGACAAGTACGAGCCTGACTACCCGGAGCTCGTCGAGGGCTTCCGCAACGATCCTGCGGGTTTCGACAACGCGGCGGTATTTCGGCTGGAACGTGACTAGCGCGCATCCGGCACCCACTTGGTGCTTCGGATGCCGATACATTCCCCTGCGACCGCGCGGCGAAAGCTGGTGAGGTATTCGGGCTGGCACGGCTGCCATTAGCGTGACGGTCGGACAACAGTTCACCGAGCAGGGTTTCTGCGTGGTGGAGGGCGCGCTCGATGCACGCGACATCGATGGGCTGTGCGGCGAGGCGATCGACGTCTGCCTGGGGCGGCGGGGCTTCATCGCCAGAAATGCTGCCGAATGCCGAACCGTGGACGACGTGAATGCCAACGTCATCGCGGTGCACTTTCCCCACAAGATCTCGGAAATGTTCCGGGATTACGTCGCGCATCCATCGATCACCCGCGTGCTGACGGAAATCATCGGCCCCAATGTCAAGTGCATGCAATCCATGATCTTCATGAAGAGCGGGGGCACGCCGGGTCAGGCCTGGCATCAGGACGAGGTCTTTATTCCCACGGCGGATAGAAGCCTGGTGGGCGCCTGGATCGCGCTCGATCGGGCCACCATCGACAACGGTTGTCTGTGGGTGATCCCGGGCTCCCATCGCCCTGGCGTCCTCTGGGAAATGCGGCCGCACCAGGACCCCCGCTTCGATGACGCGCCGGAATCCTTCGGCTTTCCCTTCGACGAGGACGCCGCCGTGCCCGTGGAGGTCGAACGCGGCAGCGTCATTTTCTTCCACGGCCACCTGCTGCACCGGTCCCTGCCCAACCTGGCGCCTTCCGGCTACCGCCGCTCGTACGTCAACCACTACATGAGCGCGGAGTCGCCCCTAAGGTGGTCCGGAGGCATCGCCGAGAACCTGCGCGACGACTACCGCGACATCGTCATTGTGGCCGGCAGCGATCCCCGGTCGGAACTCGGGCTGGAAGATCTCTCCGTGCCCTACTACCGCACTCGAGATCAGGCTGCCTGACCGGGCGCACAGCGTAGCGAGGCGAGCCAAGGGCTGCCGTGTCGATGCAGCATCTCCCTGACAGCATATGAATCATCACGGTCATCCCCGGTGCCGGGAAAACCAAGGTTTCGAAGGCAATACCAATCAATCGTCTCCCATTGGCCAGTGCGGCTGGTGGTGTCGGCGCCGGCTATCGAAGTTTGTACGCTCCGTCACCAGGTCTTGACAATGCCCAATCGGGCCGCCACGCTTAGCTAATCTTAGCTAGAAGGTCGGATTGTGCAGGTGAACATGCATGAGGCGAAGTCGCAACTCTCGCGGTTGGGACGGCTGGCATGGCAGGGAGAGGAAATAGTAATTGCCAAGGCGGGCGAGCCCTACTTGCGGCTCGAGCCCTATACAAAGCCATTGGGCGACCGAGTACCCGGCGCTTTGAAAGACGAGATTTGGGTGGCTTCGGACTTCGATGAAACGGATCAGGACCTGATTGACTCGTTTTACGATTCGCCACTCTTCCCGGACGAAGAAGATTAGTGGGCCGGTTTCTGCTGGACACTCATGCGCTGCTTTGGTGGCTGACGGACGATCCAAGGCTGGGCGCAGCCGCTCGCAAAGCTATCGCCAACCCACAAAATGAGGTTTACGTCAGCTCAGCTAGCGGCTGGGAAGTCGCCATCAAGAGCGCGCTAGGCAAACTTCGCGCCCCGCACGATTTGCAGAGTCTGGTCGGGGCGCAGGGTTTCACTTCACTGTCCATCACTTTCGACCATGCGGAACAAGCCGGCGCCCTCCCCCCGATACACCGAGATCCTTTCGATCGAATGCTGATCGCCCAAGCACAAGCGGAGAACCTGGCTCTGATCACATCCGATGAGCAGATCAGGCGCTACGATGTGCGAACGTTGGCTGCTTGACGGAGAGGAAACGAAGCACCAGCCCGGTCATCGCAAATTGCTCTCAACCGTTTGCAATCCGCCCACCGAAACACCTCAAATTCTGCTTGGCGCACTTTGGGAAAGGGGTGATGTCGGTGGAAGCCTGACGAGAAATCAGGACAAACCCGCGTCCAGACAAATGTTATTATGCCCCCAAACATTATGTTGCATTGCATAATGTTTAGGGGCATAGTCTGACCCATGGAGTTCCTGAATCGGCAGGATGAAATGCGGCGACTGGACCGGGTGCTCGGCATCCCCGGCGGCTTCGCCGCAATCTGGGGTCGCCGCAGGGTCGGCAAGTCGCGCATGCTGATCGAGTGGTCCCGTCGTCGCGATGGGCTTTACACCGTGGCGGACGCCTCGACGCCCGCAGTGCAACGCCGCTATCTCTCCGCCGCGGTCGCGGCCCGCTTTCCCGGATTCGCCGACGTGGAATACCCCAACTGGCGCTCGTTCTTCGAGCGCTTGACGGCCGATTCGATCAAGGCACGCTGGCGCGGCCCCGTCATTCTGGATGAACTTCCCTACCTGATTGCCGCCGACCCATCGATAACCAGTGTGCTCCAGAACTGGCTGGATGCCCCGGAACCCCGCCCCTGCCTGGCAGTGAGCGGGTCGAGCCATCGGATGATGCACGGAAACCTGCTGGACGCCGGCGCGCCCTTGTACGGACGAGCCACAGAAGCGTTTACACTCCGTCCGCTGCAACCCGGTTACCTGAAAGAAGCCTTTCCCGAGGCGGGACCGCGCGAGCTTGTCTCCCTGCACGCGCTCTGGGGGGGCATGCCCCGCTACTGGGAGCTTGCCCAGCCCTTCGGATTGGACTTCGATACTGCCCTGGATGCGCTCGTGCTCGATTCCGCCGGGCCCTTGCACGACGAGCCAAACCGCCTTCTCCAGGCGGAAACCCCGCCCGCGACGGCACTGCGCCCGCTTCTCGATGTCATCGGCGCCGGTGCACACCGCGCCAGCGAGATTGGCGGGCGGCTCGGCAAGCCTGTCTCCAGTCTCGCCCGACCGCTGGCGACGCTCGTAACAATGAACCTGATACGCCGGGAGGTCCCCTTCGGCAGCGACCCGAAATCCGGCAAGCGCAGCCTTTATCGCATCGACGACCCGTTCCTGCGCCTCTGGTTCAGAACAGTCGCGCCCCACCGGGCTGACTTGGCCGAAGCACCACGGGAAACCCGCCTCGCCCAGTGGCAACGGTATCGGCCGAACCTCGAGGCCATGGCATGGGAAGAGCTTTGCCGAATGTCGGTGCCGCTGCTGCATCGCTCCGACAACGCCCTCGCTCGGTATGGCCCCTGGCTGCCTGCCCAACGCTATTGGCGCGGCAACGACCCGGAATTCGATGTCGTTGCCAACTCGGCGGACGGCCGACGCCTGCTGGTCGGCGAGGTCAAGTGGACGGCACAGGCCTCCAGCCCACGTCTTCAACCCTTGCGCGGGATGGAGGCGTTGCCTGGCGCGTCCCGGCGCGAAATCCTGAGCGTGTTCTTCGTACCGGAAGCTGCCGCGCTACGGCCAGACGTTTCCTCGGATGCCTTCATTCTGGATGCGCAGGCGGTCTTCAGCGCACTGGGCGCACAGGTCTGAATCGGCGTGGACATTAGGATCCGTTGCACGCGACGACTACTTTCTCTTGGGAACCTCCGAACGAGTCCAGGAAGCCCAGAGGAGTCTGGCGGGCGTGACGGCAAAGCTCGATGGCGGAGCGGACGGGACTCGAACCCGCGACCCCCGGCGTGACAGGCCGGTATTCTAACCAACTGAACTACCGCTCCGTGCGGTGTGCGGCGCCCGGAGGCGGCCGCCCGTGGTGGGTGTTGCAGGGGTCGAACCTGCGACCTACGGCTTGTAAGGCCGTCGCTCTCCCAACTGAGCTAAACACCCCGCTCAAACGAGGGGGCGTATCTTAACGGGTGCCCTGCCCGAGTCAATGCGGGCTTGCCTGCGGCCGCAATTCCCGTTCTAACCCGCATCCGTCACCTGCTTTCGTTGCTAGGGAGTCGACCGTTGCGAGGGTGTCGACGTTTTGTCGCTGAAGCAAAACGTGCCGTGTAAGCGCGGCCGCGCGGACTGGAAGCCCGTGCAGGCATACCCCCAGTCGCCGCGCCGGTCGTCGCGAGTCTATGCGATTGCGCGTTCAGGCGGGGTGTGTTCATGGTCGTCGCCGGTCAACGGCACGAACGCCACCGGTAATACCTCCCGGGTCGTGTAGCCGCCATCCGCACCCTTGGTGACGACCGTCAGTTCCTGCGCGGTGTACTGCGTGCCGACCGGCAACACCATGCGACCGCCCGGCCTCAGTTGCTTTACCAGGTCGGCCGGGATGTCCGGCCCTACCGCGGTGACGATGATGCCATCGAAGGGCGCCGCCTCCGGCCAGCCGTAGTAGCCGTCCCCGGCCCTGACGAAGACATTGTCGTAGCCCAGCCCGTCGAGGCGCTCGGCGGCGCTTTCCGCCAGTTCGGGGATGATCTCGATGCTGTAGACCTCGTCGACCAGCACGGAAAGAACCGCGGCCTGGTAACCGGAGCCCGTACCGATTTCCAGCACCCGCTGCCCCGCCTGAGGCTCCAGCAAGTCGGTCATCAGTGCGACGATGAACGGCTGCGAAATCGTCTGCCCATGGCCGATCGGCAGCGGGCGGTTGGCATAGGCCGCCTGAATCCCGTGGCGGCCGACGAACTCGTGCCGCGGAACGGTGCGCATCGCTTCGAGCACCGCATCGCTCAACGCCGCACGCCCGGTGTAGCCCCGGGTTTCCCGCGTATCCGTCTCGATCTGCTCGATCAACCGAGCCTGAAGTACGTCCACAACCGCTTCCTCGCCTTGAGCCCGGGAACCGGCGATCAACAGGCTCGCAGCCAGCGCAACGGTTCCGCAGAACCGCCGAGCCCGGCCCGCGGCCCGCGCGCCGGTGCCGTCTCGATCGGCCCGGGAATCCCACAGCTTGCACCGCCAATCCAGGCGGCCATCGATGTCCATCCGACGCCACATTGCTCGAAGTCTACACCCCGGACAGCGAAATGCCCCAACCCGCTCCAGACTCGTCCGCGAGCGTATCTCTGGCGGCAAACATCCGCGCGGCCACCTTCATGGAAAGAACTTCCAAGCAGTTGATTTTAAAGCGTTCATTGACCTGGAGAATCGATCTTCCGATGCAGAACCGAGAATCCGTATGCGAGTTCCCAACCCGGCGCGCCGGGACGAGGACGCGCAAGGAACATATGCAGTACGCTGGGAGAGAGCAGGTGTGCGGTGCGTGTATCTGCTCTCGGTGCCGGATCGAAGGCCATGTTTGCCACGTTAACGAATTCAACAAAATCAATTGCTTGGAAAAAGCGTTCCATGAAGGGCGTACACCGGCTTGTTCGCACGGGTTCGCGGCACTTGTCCTTCCTAATCCTCCCCTTTCCTGCTTTCATACACTCGCTATTCGCCGGAGTACCCCATGACGACCATCGACCCATTCCGCATCGACATCCCCGAAGAGGATCTGGCAGACCTGAGATCGCGCCTGGCCAACACCCGCTTCCCCGAGAAGGAAACCCCCGACGACTGGTCCCAGGGCATTCCGCTGGCCTATGTGCGCGAGGTGTCCGACTACTGGCTGAACGACTACGACTGGCGACGCGCCGAAGCAGAGATCAACGCCTTCGATCAGTACACCACCGAAATCGATGGGCTGGACATTCACTTCCTGCACGTGCGCTCACCCCACGAAAACGCCCTGCCCCTGGTGATGACCCACGGCTGGCCCGGTTCGATCGTTGAATTCCTGAAGGTCATCGGGCCGCTCACCCGCCCGGAGGAGCATGGCGGCAACAGCGCGGACGCATTCCACGTCGTCTGCCCGGCGCTGCCCGGCTACGGCTTTTCCGGGAAACCCGCCGAGCCCGGCTGGGGCGTCGAGAAAATAGCCGATGCCTGGGCTACGCTCATGGCGCGGCTCGGCTACGAGCGCTACGTCGCCCAGGGCGGCGACTGGGGGGCGGGGGTCACCCTGTTCATCGCGCCCCGCGATCCGGACCACTGCGCTGCCATACATCTGAACATGGTCGTTGCGCCGCCCGACCCCGACACCATGAACGACCTGACGCCCCAGGAACAATCCGCGCTGGAAGGCATGTCCTACTACCAGCAGTGGGATTCCGGATACTCCAAACAGCAAAGCTCCCGGCCGCAGACCCTGGGTTACGGCCTGGTGGATTCCCCCGTCGGGCAGATGGCGTGGATATTCGAGAAGTTCTGGCGCTGGACGGATTGCGACGGCCATCCCGAAAACGCCCTGACCCGGGACGAAATGCTCGACAACGTCATGCTGTACTGGCTCACCCGCTCCGGCGCCTCTTCGGCGCGCCTCTATTGGGAAAGCTTCGGCGGCGGCTTCGGCGACTTCGAAATCGCCACACCGACCGGCTGCAGCATTTTCCCGAAGGAGATCTTCCGTTGCTCGCGGCGCTGGGCGGAAAAACGCTACACCAACATCATCCACTGGAACGAACTGGAAAAGGGCGGCCACTTCGCCGCCTTCGAACAGCCGGAACTGTTCGTCACCGAGGTACGCGACACCTTTCGCTCCGTGCGATAGTGTCTCGTTCGTGAATGAAAGCAATGGCGCCTTTGTTGCCCCTGAAAACCTGGCAACGCTCGAGTTCGAATCGGTCGGGCCGGTGAACGATTCCCCTGGCACTCCGTTGTGGCGGCCTTCGGCGGGCCGCATCGCCGCATCGAACATGACGCGGTTCGCGCGCCGGGCGGAAGCCGTCGCCGGACGCACCTTCGATACTTACGACGACCTGCACGCCTGGTCCATCCAGGACCCCGGCAGCTTCTGGAACGAAGTGTGGAAATTCACCGGCGTGCGTGCCAGCAGGCAGGCGGATGCCACCGTCGCGAATCTCGAACGGTTTCCCGGCGCAACCTGGTTCGGCGGCGCCAGGTTGAACTATGCCGAGAACCTGCTCCGCTTCCGCGACGGGCGGACGGCACTGATTGCCTGCCTGGAAAACGGAGACCGCAGGGAGATCACCTTCGCCGAACTCCATCGCCAGTCCACCGCGCTGGCCGCACGGCTCGCCAACTGGGGCATCGAACCCGGCGACCGGGTTGCCGGCTGGCTGCCCAACACCATCGAAGCGGTGGTCGCCATGCTGGCGAGCGCCTCCCTCGGCGCAGTCTGGTCGTCCTGCTCGCCCGACTTCGGCGCGGAAGGGGCGCTGGACCGCTTCGGCCAGATCGAGCCCCGGGTGCTGTTCGTCTGCGACGGCTATTTCTACAACGGCCGGCGCATCGATGTTCGCGACAAGGTTCGGGAGGTCGCCGCACAGGTGCCGTCGCTCGAGACGGTCGTCTGGGTGCCGATTCTCGGCGAAGCGGTGGACAGCCCGACATTCCAGGCGATGTCCCAGGCGACGTCGGAATCGGCGGCCACCGGCCCGCGTCGTCCGGAATCCGCAATTCGAGCGCCGGAAGCGGTTGCCGGCCCCGCCCCGTTTACCCAGGTCGACTTCAACCATCCCCTGTACATCCTTTATTCGTCTGGAACCACCGGCAAACCCAAATGCATCGTCCACGGCGTCGGCGGAACCCTGCTGCAGCACCTGAAGGAACACCAGTTGCACGTCGGGTTGACGCGCGACGACACCCTCTTCTTCTACACCACCTGCGGATGGATGATGTGGAACTGGCTGGTCAGCGCCCTGGCCACCGGTTGTACCGTCGTCCTCTACGACGGTTCGCCGTTCCACCCCGGGCCGGGCGCCCTCTGGAACATCGCCGAACGCGAAGGCGTCACCGTGCTCGGTGTCAGTGCCCGGTACATTTCGGCCATCGAAAAAGCCGGGCTGAAGCCGCGGGCCAGTCACGACCTGGTCAAGCTGCGCGCACTGCTCTCCACCGGTTCGACCCTCACCCACGAAGGATTTCGCTACGTCTATCGCGACGTCAAACAGGACGTGCAGCTGGTCTCCATGACCGGCGGCACCGATCTCGTCTCCTGCTTCGTGCTCGGCAACCCGAACCTGCCGGTCCACGAGGGCGAGCTGCAATGCCGGGGGCTCGGCATGGCCGTCGAAGTCTGGAACGATTCCGGCCAACCGGTTCGCGGCGAAAAGGGCGAACTGGTCTGCACCGTGCCGTTTCCATCCTGCCCCATCGGTTTCTGGGGCGACCCGGACGGCGCCAAATTCCGCGCCGCCTATTTCGACAAATACCCCAACGTCTGGGCCCAAGGCGACTTCGCGGAAATCACCGAACATGGCGGTTTCATCGTCCATGGGCGCAGCGATGCCATCCTGAACCCCGGCGGCGTGCGCATCGGCACCGCCGAAATCTACCGGCAACTCGAACACATCGACGAAGTCATCGATGCCGTCTGCGTCGGCCAGGACTGGGACGGCGACACCCGGGTGGTGCTGTTCGTGGTGCTGCGCCCCGACATCTCGATGAACCGGGCACTGGCCCGCAGGATCGCCGCCGAGATTCGCGCCAATGCCTCGCCGCGCCACGTGCCGCGCAAGATCGTTCAGGTTCCGGACGTGCCTCGAACCATGAGCGGCAAGATCGCCGAGTTGGCGGTACGCGATGTCATCCACGGGCGCCCGGTGAAAAACACCACGGCACTGGCCAACCCCGAAGCCCTCGATGCCTTTGCCGATCTCGACGAACTGAAAACCTGAGCCCGCGCCGGCCGCCGCCAGCAATTCCCGCGCCATGCTGACAAGGAGTTCGAGCACTCGGTCCGGCGCGAGTTTGCCCGCAGGTGCAGCGTCCGCCGACGCCAACCCCCGGTCGTTGTCGATGCGGTACGGGAAAGCGGATTCACCAGGGCCATCCCCACCGGGGCGCACCAAAGCCCCTGCGAACCGACGGGCAGAAACGATTCATTGTGGACCTGGCCACGCGTGCTCGTGAATCAACGTGGCGAGGATGTCACGCGTGGAGAAAAGGACGGGACGATCTCAGTCGCATATTAGTGAACCCCTCCGGCTCGAGCAGCAGAATCGCTTCGACAAGTGTCAGCGTCAGAATTCGACGCCAACCGCTGCACAGAGGAACTGCATCAGCGGCGTCGCCTGCGCGAAGCGTTCCACCACCTCCCGGGGAAAATCGGACTCTGCCGCACGCTCGATGGAGAAATCGCTCACCCCGATAAAGTCCTTGCGCTTGATGTCTTCGATCCAGGGCGCATCAGGCGCAAAGCCTCTTGGCGGTCGCTTCAGCGTATTGCCCGCCAAGGTGAACTCGCCTTTGAAGCGCCGCGAGCGCACCACCGTGCGCCAGGCATCGGGGCGATCGACAATGCGCTCCCGAATTGCCTTCAGCGCCGCCGGTTCCGGCCGCCACATGCCGGCGCCCAGGAAGCAGCCCGTGGTCTCCACGTGCAGGTAGTAGCCCGGCGCATGAACATCCCTGCCCTGCTCATGGCGAAACTGAATGCCGATGTTGGTCTTGTAGGGCGTCTTGTCCCGGCTGAAGCGGGTATCGCGGTAGACGCGCATGAGCGAGCCGCCCGTTCGCTTCGGAATCGCGGTAAAGCACTCCGATACCCGGGCCAGCAAGGGCCCCACCGCACCGATGAAAGCGAGCGCCGGTTCGAGCACCTCACGCTCGTAGCGGTGCTTGTTCTCCTGGAACCAGGCCCGGTTGTTATTGTCTTCCAGGTCTTCGAGAAACCGCACCGTTGCCGGGCCGAACCCCCCAAAGCCGCTGTTGTCGCCCATATGGAATGTCCTTGCCGTTGAACGCCGAATCAGATTTGGCGTCAGTATAGCCGGCATGTTTTTCCAAACGCCGGCCGCTGTGCTCTACTAGGCCGCAAGCCCTCTCCAGACCGATTTGAGGAGCAAGCAGCATGCGGGCACAACAGGTGTTCATGGAAAGCCTCGTCGCACACGGGGTCGACAGCATATTCGGCAACCCCGGCACCACGGAAAATTCGCTGCTCGACCGGCTGATGGACTATCCACAGCTCAGCTACTACGTGGCGCTGCACGAAGGCATCGCTGTGGGCGCGGCCAACTACTACGCCCAGGCCAGCGGCAGGACGCCCGTCGTCAATCTCCATGTCGCCCCGGGTCTGGGCAACGCCATCGGCATGATTTACGGGGCGCTGAAGGCAAGGACGCCGATGCTGGTGACGGCGGGCCAGCAGGACACCCGATTCCGGCTGCGCGAACCCCTGCTCGCCCACGACCTGGTTGCCATGGCCGCGCCGGTCGTCAAGTGGAGCGCGGAACCCCGGGCTCCGGACGAAGTGGCGCCGATGCTGCGCCGGGCGTTCCAGATTGCTGCCCGCCCACCTGCCGGGCCCGTTTTCGTGTCGCTGCCGGTGAACGTCATGGAGGGGGAAACCAGCGCAACGGATGTCGCTCCCGCCAAGCTGCACCTCGAGAGCCCTCCCGACCCCCAGGGCGTGGCAAGCGCCATTGCCTTGCTGCTCGACAGCCGCAATCCCGCCATCGTGGTCGGGGACGACATCGCGCCGGCCGGGGCCTTTGCTGCCTTCGTAGCACTCGCGGAAACCCTGGGCGCGCCGGTGTGGCAGGTTGGCCTGCGCGCCCAGGTTGTCTTTCCGAACCGTCACCCGAACTACAAGGGACGGCTGCCGCTCGATGTTGCCGGCGTACGCGATTCACTGGCGGGCTACGACCTCGTATTCCTGCTGGGCGGAACATTCTGGGAGGAGATCTGGTTCGACCCCGTCGACGCGTTTCCAACCGGCGCGAACGTCATCGAACTGCAGAATTGCCCGGAACTGCTCGCGCGCAACGACCCCGTGACTGTCGGGTTGGTCGGCGGGCTCGATATCGCCCTTGTCGAGCTGGAACGGGAATTGCGCGCGCAGGGCGGGGATGAACTGGCGCGAGCCGCCCTGGCCCGGAATGCAACGCTCGCAACCGAAAAAGCTGCAGAGCGGGCGGCCGCGCATGCACGGCTCGAAAAACTGGGGAACGCACGGCCGATGTCAACGGCTCGCGCTCTGCACGAAGTCGCCGAGGCCGCCCCCGAGGATGTCGTCATCGCCGACGAATCCATCACTGCATCCCTGGAGGTCTGGGACCGTTTCGAATTCAATCAGCCCGGCGACTTCTACGGCGGCAAGGGCGGCGGCATCGGCCAGGGCATTGCCGGCGCCATCGGCACCAAGGTGGCTCATCCCGACCGGCCGGTGCTGGCAATCTCCGGCGACGGGTCGGCCATGTACGGCATCCAGGCGCTCTGGACCGCCGCCCACCATCGGCTGCCCATCGTGTTCGTCATGCTATCCAACCGGGAATACCGGGTGCTGAAGCACAACATGGACATCTACCGGCACCGGTTCGACACGCGCTCCAATCGTCCCTATCCACATATGGATCTGACCGACCCGGCACTCGGTTTCGTGGAAATGGCGCGCGGCATGGGTGTGGACGGCGTACAGATTACCGACCCGGACCAGATTGGGCCGGCGGTACGCAGGGGATTTGCCTCGGGTGCGCCGTTTCTCGTCGACCTGGTGATTTCCGGCAAGGTTTGACCTCCTCGCCGGACGGCACCCGCGGCGTCGACCGGCTGCCGCTCGCCAGTTCCGGCAATCGACCGGCAGGTGTCAGAGCCCCTGGCAGGCTGTCCGGAGCCGAAAAAAGAACGTTTGCTTTCCCGTGCATGACCTTTATAGTAGGTGGTGCACGCAGGAGACCCCGGGGCTCGATTGCGGGCGCGGGATCGAACGTGTGCAAAACAAACTCACTTTCGATTGAGGGGAAGGAATATGGCGACAAGAGTCATTGTCGGGCTGGCTGCGCTGGCGTCGGTCATAGAAGGTCTGGCGCCCGGTTTGGTTCCCATGAACCTGCTGCCGTTGGCACTGGTCGTTCTCGGGATCGTTCATGGCGCAATGGCAGTCGATGCCGAAGACGCGACCGGCTTTCTGGCCGTCACTATCGCTGTTGGCGCAGCGGCCGGCGCGGATGTCCTCGGCAACATTCCAATGATCGGCAGCTATCTGGACGCCATCCTGGATCAACAGGCCACGGCACTGTACGGCGCGGTGGGCACGATTCTGGTTGTGCGAATCGTGAATCGCCTGAAGAGCGCATAACACGTCGCCGCAAGGCGATTGATGGTTAGTTGGCGGGCGGCGTTTCGGCGCCGCCCGCCAACACCGCTTGATTCCGCAGTTTGCAGGCGGCTTGATCGAGTCACTTTTTTGCCGGCCTGTGGTCTCCGGGGCCTGTGAGTTCCGGCCCAGGCAGTTCTGGGTCGGCGAGTAGCCCTGGATCAGATCGATCGCTGAAGCGTCGATCGATCCGCAACTGAGGGGCAATTGAACCCCAGCGGTATGGGCGCTATCTGGTATCCGCGCCGTAAGCGCGCAATGTCGTTGCGCGTTCCCGATCTCGTGTTCTGAACCCGATCAGCGTGGCCTTGGCCGTCTGCGGATGGCCGAAGTAGGCGAATCGGTCGCCCTCGGGAGCCGCCATCGCCAGCAGCGCCTCCCTGTCTCCAGCCAGGTTGACCACCTCATCGCAGACCAGCCCGGCCTTCTCGAAGAACTCGAGCAACTGTTGCCCCAGGGTGAAGAGGTGCATCGGGCGCAGCGAGACTCCGGCCAGCGCCGCAGCCCCACAGGTAGCGACAAAGGCGCGAAGGTAACGGGGCCGGTCAAGATCCCGTTCCGAAATGTCCAGAACCCCCTGTTCGACGATGCCCGGGCCGAGTTGCACCGCCGAAGGGTACATGCCCCGGTGGAATTCACGATGGCCGAGAATGCCCAGCCCGTCGGAGCGCAGGCCCAGCACCCGGGTATATCCGTAGGGTTGCATCTCGCTCAGCATCTCGCCGTCGATCTGCAAGAGCCCCACCGGCGAGAGCGAGTTCACGTGGGAGACAAACCCGCTGCCCACGACAACCTGAGCCTCGGCAAGCGCGTCCGCCGCCGTCACGCCGCCTGGCCGGCCACCGATGAGCACCGGTTCGTAAGCATCGAGGGCAAGCCGAATCAACAACAGCGGATTGCCCTCCCGGTCGATCAGCCGGACGCTCGCACCCTCGACATCGAGTTCCGAGAAAGCCTGCGCCAGTGCAGCCGATTGCAACGTATCGTTCTCGATCGCCGGCGCCGGCAATACCGATACGCCCGCTGGCGCGCGCTGCGCCGGCGCATCGGCAGGGGGCGCATCGGTTTCCGGCGTTCCTTCCGAACAGCCGGCCGCGATGAGCAGCAACGACAGGCACAGCCAGCCGCGGATCATTTCGAGACTCTCCAACCCTTTCGCACGGACTGGCCCGGATATCTCACCAGCTTCCTGCTGCGGCCGCAGATGCACTCGCGTAAGCCCGGCCGCGCAGGACGGCGCGTTTTGCTGCAGCAACGAAACGTCTTTCTTCAGCGACGAAACGTCTTTCTTCAGCGACGAAACGTCTTTCTTCAGCGACGAAACGTCTTTCTTCAGCGACGAAACGTCTTTCTTCAGCGACGAAACGTCTTTCTTCAGCGACGAAACGTCGACGCCCTCGCCACGAAAGTTGGTGTGATGTTCGGGCTGGTGGCGAAGAATCCCCGTCGCCGCCGCGATGCCATTCCACCGATTGCTGAAGCGCGGGATCAACGCGCATCCACAGGATTGGAACCGGGCACATCATCGAGCCCCGCAGCACTCGCCGCCTCCGGCCCCCGTTGATTGCCGCTTCTCAGCGAGACGATCACCGAGACGGCTTCCAGCATGACCAGCAGGCTGGTCGCCAGAACAACGGCCCCGATACCCACCAGCAGATAATTGCCCGCTCCGAAAAGCCGATGCAGTGTCACCAGGCCTGCCGAGAACGACATGGCGAGCACGAACAGCATCGGCGCCATCGTGTACCAGGCCGGACGGCCCAGCTTCATCAGCATGACGGTAATCACCAGAAGGGTCAGCCCGGCGAGAATCTGGTTGGTCGACCCG
Source organism: Candidatus Azophilus sp. (assembly GCA_965221465.1). Classification (GTDB taxonomy): domain Bacteria; phylum Pseudomonadota; class Gammaproteobacteria; order Pseudomonadales; family Azotimanducaceae; genus Azophilus. Next base: position 232,770 of record OZ244892.1, on the reverse strand, counting down.
AATAGCGGCCAGAGCACCAGCCCGCCGTCGCCGGATGCTCCGCCCGCCCCGAATGCCAGCATCAGGCAGGCGCCCACGGCCAGCGCCGTCGCCAGCACGTTGTTGCCGAGTGCGGGAACGCTGTAGATCTCGCCCCACTCCTGAATGATGTAGCGTTGCAGGCGCACACCGGAATCCATGGTGGTGCCCGCGAACAGCACGATCATCGTCGCCAGGAGCGTCTGGGCAACCCCCTCGGGGATTCCCCAACCGGAACCGATCAGGCCGGCCCCGCCCTGAATGAACGACGATGCGCCCGCCTTGCCGAATTCTCCGTACATCGCGTGCCACTCTTCCGTGGTTGCGGCCAGCGTCACCCCGGTCACGGCGACAATGGTGATCAGCGCCAGCAACCCCTCGCCAACGGCGCCGAGATAGCCGACGAAACGCGCATCCGGCTCGCGGTCGAGTTGCTTGGCCGTGGTGCCCGAAGCGACGATGCCATGAAAACCCGAAACCGCGCCGCAGGCGATGGTCACGAACAGGAGCGGCACGATCGATGGCGCGCTCTCGTCCAATCGGTCGTTGAAGGCTGGCGCAGCGATGTCGGGCATGACCAGGAGCACCGCCCCGTACAGCAATGCGAGGCCCAGGAAGAGTTGCACCCCATTGATGAAATCGCGCGGCTGCAGCAGCACCCAGACGGGCAGCATCGAGGCCACGGCTGCGTATAGAAAGAGAATCAGTATCCAGTTGGCCTGGGGCGACAGCCCGAACATCGCGGGCAGTTCCAGGGGCATGAGATCGCCGACATAAATCGATACGTACAACGCCGTGACGCCGCCGACGGTGAGCGCGATCAGATTGAACTTGCGGTGCACGAGTTGACCGATCGCCAGCGCGACGACAATCGCGGCCCAGGCCGGGAACACCGCACTGGGCGTGTCGACGAACGCCCGGGCGATGATCACACCGAACACCGAGTTCACCATCAGCAACAACAGGAATACCACCACCATGTAGAGCTTGCGGGTTCGAGCGCCGACGACGGATTCCGACAATGCACCGATGGATCGCGCCTTGTGGCGGTTGCTGGCCCAGAGAGCCCCGAAGTCGTGCACACCCGCGAAAAAGACCGTGCCCAGCACCACCCAGGCGACCGCCGGCGCCCAGCCCCAATAGACGGCGATGGCCGGCCCGACGATCGGGGCTGCGCCTGCCACGGAGGTGAAGTGGTGGCCCCAGAGCACGTAGCGGTTGGTCGGCACGAAGTCGACGCCGTCGTTGAACCGGTGGGCAGGCGTCACGAAGTCGGGGTCGAGCCGGAAGATGCGGTTGGCGACGAACCGCGAATAGACGAACCAGCCGAAGCACATCCCGGCGATGCCGAGCAGCACGATGAACACCGAGTGCATGAAGCGTTCCCGATCCCCGATGACGCGGCGAGCATATCAGGGGAGGTCGATCTTGCCCAAGGGTGGTGGCGGGATGGGTTCCAATCTACTAGACTCCTGGAGTTCGCGGGCTCGGTTGCCGGATGGCTCCGGTCCGCGGTCGAACATCGCTCTTTCTTCGGGGTGAGGCATCGTCCCCTCAGGGGTTGGAAGAACCATGACTGCAACCAGGGTCGACTGGTATTACTTCCGCAGCGGCTGAACAAGCTGCAAGCGGGCCTCCAAGTTTCTGGAGGCGAGGAACATCGAGGTGGCCGAAACCGTTCCGGCCAGCCGCAAACTGCAGCGCGACGACGCGGTGGCGCTCCTGCAATCTGCTGCGACCGCTCACGTCGCCAAGGGCAGAAAACTGCAGGCGTTCACCGGCGATTACCGGCTCTCCGACGAGGCCGTGACCGCCATGCTGGGGTCGACGGGCAACCTGCGGGCACCCACCCTGCGCGTCGGCGACACCCTGCTGGTCGGCTTCAACGAAGGTGTCTTCAGCGAAGTATTCGACTAGCCACGCCCGGGGCTCTCGCCCCACCTGTTCACGAATGAACGACTGCGGCTGTCAATAGCGGCGCAACGCTACAGCAAGCTGCCGTCGTGCGCTCGAGCACGGTAAGCGCCCGCGACGCCGCGGATTGACGAGAACTCTACTAATCCTCCTGCCGCCGAGAGTCATGGAACCTGATGAACTCGATCTGCAGGCGTTCATCGGCGTGACGTTCCTGTTCCCAGTTGCACGTGAATTATCAATTCGATTCACGTTCCGATATCGCATATTTATTGCGCTATTTTTCGGTAAGATCGTGAAAATAGAACAGCATTTCCCCTATTGGTAAAGTAATTTGTCTCGAGCTGAAGCCAAGCTGCAACGGAGCGTTTCAAATGCACGTTTTCGACAACCCCGCTTTCGACGGCCACGAAGCCGTTCACCACTTCATGGACAGGACGACCGGCCTGCGAGCGATCGTCGCGATCCACTCCACGGCGCTCGGCCCCGCGACGGGCGGCTGTCGCCGCTGGCACTACGCATCCGAAGAAGCGGCACTTTACGATGTGCTGCGCCTTTCGAAGGGGATGAGCTACAAGAACGCCCTGGCCGGCCTGCCGTTCGGTGGGGGCAAATGCGTGATGCTCTGCAACCCCGGGGAAGCCAAATCCCCAGCTGTCTTTCGCGCCCTCGGCACTGCCGTCGACTCCCTGGGCGGCCGTTACATCACCGGTGAGGATGTCGGAGTCTCCACCGACGACATCGCCGCGGCCGGAACACGAACGAGATATGTCTCCGGTCTGCCCCAGGCGGACGGCGCCGTCGGCGGCGACCCTTCCCCCTGGACGGCACTCGGCGTCGCTCTTGGCATCGAAGTTGCCGCGCGGCGACAGCTCGGGGTCGATTCGCTCGAGGGATTGCGCGTGGCCGTCCAGGGCGTCGGACATGTCGGCTTTCATCTGTGTCGGCTGCTTGCCGAGCGCGGCGCGCGACTTGTCGTCGCGGACGTGAACGCCGCAAACCTCCGGCGAGTCGTTGAGACATTCGGAGCCAGGGCCGTTCCGCCCGGGGCAATTCTGACTCAGGATGTGGAGATACTCGCACCCTGCGCCCTCGGCGCCGTGTTGAACGCGCGGAGCATTCCCGAACTGAAGTGCAGCGTCGTCGCCGGCGCCGCCAACAATCAACTGGAAACCGCCGATGACGCGATTCGCCTCGACGCGCGCGGTATCCTTTTCGCCCCCGACTACCTGATCAACAGCGGCGGGGTCATCTGCATCGCCCGCGAGTACCTGGCCCGCATCGGTCAACAACTTCCTGCTGCGGACGCCGATGCACTCGCCCTCGCGACGAAAGCTGGCGACGGAGGCGGGCCAGCGGGCTACACCCGGAAATGCCTCATCGACGAGATTCAGCGCATTCCGCAGCGGCTGACGGCAGTATTCGATGCGGCCGCACGCACGGGCCAGCCGGCCATCGCGGCCGCCGACGAGATGGCGGAGGCCATGCTTCGCGGCGGTTGCCCGGCCAACTCGGCGGCAGATGTCGACCCCCGGGAAATTCTGAACCCGGCGGCTTGAGGTTTTCGGAAACACCGAGCCGGTCCGCAAGCCCGGAAATTCCGCAGCAACAAACCGTAAGCCTGAGAGGTTCAATCCGCATATCTCACCAGCTTTCTGCTGAGGACGCCGCTGCACTCGCACAAGCGCGGCCGGGCTGGCTGCACTACCTGATGTAGCCGAGTTTCTCCAGCGTGATCAGGATGCGATGGGCGGCGAGATCGGGGGGAATGTCCGCCGTGTCGACGACGACTTCCGCGTTCGTGGGTGTCTCGTAGGGATCGTCGATACCGGTGAATCCCTTCAAAACTCCGGCTCGTGCCTTTGCATACAGGCCCTTGCGGTCGCGCGATTCGCAGACCTCGATGGACGTCGACACGTGCACCTCGACGAAACCGCCGAGCGGCTCGATCATCTCGCGAACCAGCCGCCGGGTTGCCGCATAGGGCGCGATCGGCGCACAAATGGCGATGCCGCCGTTCTTGGTAATCTCGCTGGCAACAAAGCCGATACGCCGGATGTTGAGGTCGCGGTCCTTCTTCGAGAACGACAGTTCGCTCGAGAGGTTCTTGCGCACGATGTCGCCATCGAGCAGCGTTACCGGCCTCGAGCCGTCTTCGAGCAACTTGATCGTCAGGGCGTTGGCGACCGTGGATTTGCCCGCGCCGGACAAGCCGGTGAAGAACACCGTGAAACCCTGCCGATGTTTCGGCGGGTGGGCCTTGCGCAGTTCCTCGACCACCTTCGGGTAAGAGAACCACTCGGGGATGTCGAGGCCTTCGCGCAATCGCCGCCGGAACTCGGTGCCCGACAGCGCCAGCACCTTGTCGTCTGCCTCGGTCTCGTCCGCCGGCATGTACTCGGCCTTGTTTTCCACGTACACCATCTCACGGAAGGGAACCATCGCGATGTCGAGTTCTTCTTCGTGCTGCCGGAACAGGTCCTGGGCGTCGTAGGGCCCATAGAACGGCTTGCCGTCCTTGTCGTTACCGGGCCCGGCGTGGTCGCGGCCGACGACGAAATGCGTGCAGCCATGGTTCTTGCGGACGATGGCATGCCAGATCGCCTCGCGCGGGCCGCCCATGCGCATGGCGAGGTTCAGCAGGCTCAATTGCGTGGTCTGCTCGGGATACTCTTCCAGGACGTGTTCGTAACAGCGCACGCGGGTGAAGTGGTCGACATCGCCGGGTTTGGTCATACCGATGACGGGGTGAATCAGCAGATTCGCCTCCGCCTGCTGCGCGGCCCAGAACGTCAGCTTTTGATGGGCGCGGTGCAGGGGATTGCGCGTCTGGAAGGCGACGATGCGCCGCCAGCCCAGCTTGCGGAATCGCCCGCGCAACTCCGACGGGGTGTCGCGCAGCAGCTTGAAATCGTAATACGTCGGCGGCTCGACGCCATGAATGCGCCCACCCAGGTAAACGGGGCCGGAGCGGTGGAGGAGGTAGTCGACCGCCGGATGCGTATCGTCCGTCGTGCCGTACACGCGCCGGGCTTCGCTCTCGAGATCGGGCTTCCAGATATCCGTGACTTCCAGGGTGGCGATCAACACGCCTTCGGCATCCCGCAGTGCGATCGTCTCGCCTTCCTTGGTGCCCTCCGCGAATTCCTCGCTGACGTCGAGATTGATCGGTATCGGCCAGAGAACGCCGTTCGCGAGGCGCATCTCTTCGCAGACCCGTTCGTAGTCTTCCCGGCACAGAAACCCCTCGAGCGGCGAGAAAGCGCCGTTCATCAAGAGGTCGAGGTCACACAACTGCCGGGGGGTCAGATCCCAGGATGCACAATCCCTGGCCTTCTGCTTCTCCTGGTCGGCTTGTCTTTCCGACAGGTAAAGGTTCTTGAGTTCGCCGCCGTGCGGTTCCTTGAATGCTCCCAATGGTCTGCTCCTTGTGGCTGATTCAACGATTGTGGAAACAAGATATCGGAAGCGCTCCCCTGCGCCGGGAGCACCCGCTGTGGTTCGACCCTGGAACGCAACCCGTCGATCGTATTGGAGCGGGAAACGGGATTTGAACCCGCGACCCCAACCTTGGCAAGGTTGTGCTCTACCAGCTGAGCTATTCCCGCCCGGATGCGTGTTGTTCGTCAGACGTGCAGGCTGCGCATTCTAATGCAAGTCGGGCGATGTCAAAACCCTGGGCGCTCGGCGCTTATTCCTTCCGCGACGAAGCGTCGACCTTCCGCGACGAAAGTTGGTGGCACATGCAGCCCAGACCGGAATCCGGACCATGCGCTTTCATGGAACACTTTTTCCAAGCAATTGATTTTGTTGAATTCGTTTACGCGGGGGACCACTCCTTCGATCCGGCACCGAGAGCAGGTATACGGTACGTGCATCTGGCTCGCCGAATGGCGCACCAGGCGGAGAAATTTACCGCGACGATGGGCACAGGCACGAGCCCCAACAGCGCCAGATACACGCACCGCACACCGGTTCTCTCCCAGCGAGCCTTTGTTGCTTTCACGTCCGCGCCCCGGCGCGCCGGGGTGGGATCTTTCGCGGGCCGGCCTGCTCATCCGGCGCGTGATGGTGAAGCAGGTCGTCGGAGCACGGGGGAAACGTTCAGGAGTCCGCCTGTTCCTGTGCAAAGGCCGGCGCAGCAGTTACACGACGCTCGATCGAAGCAACACGGCTTTCGACCGCGGCCAGACGCTCGCGAATGGCTGCCTGCCCCTGCTGAAGACTCGCTATCCTGAAATCCAGCCTGTCTTCCACGCGCTTGATGTCGCCGCTGAGCTTTGCATCAACGGCCTTGATTTCCCGGCTCAGCTTCAGGTCCACAGCCTTTATTTCACCGCTCAGCTTCAGGTCCCCGGCTCTGAGTTCGCTGGTGAGTTTCTCGTCCAGACGTTCGATTTTCTCGCTGAGATTGGCGTTGACCCGCTCAATCTTGCCGTCGAGCCAAGCGCCCTGACCGAGCGTAGCCAAGAGTACGGTTACCCCCACGGCGACAATCGCAATCATTTCGGCGCTCGGTTTGCGGGACGGCATTGCGGTTTCGTTGCCCATGGCTCGAATGCTACTCCCACCCGGCGATCGTTGCCAACGAGCCATCCCCCCGGTCCCGCGTAAGCTTGCGCTGACAAGTGGGAGCCAGCACGCCGTTCACCCCGGTGGCTGTAACCGCCGCACCCCTTATTAATCAATTGATCATTTAAGCAGCAGATTGTATGATTGCGTCCCGTTTTTCGTGTAACCCACAATGAAGCATCTCAGCGAACTCGACCTCCCGCAGATCGACCTCTTCGACCCCGAGTACGCGCGAGACCCGCACGCAGCGTACCTTGCAGCCCGCGAAAACTCGTGGATAGCGCAATACCAGTTCGGCTACCTGTTACTGGATTACGCGTCGATGCGGGATTTTCTGCGCGACGACGAGCGCTGCCGCGAGCCCAACCTGGACCTGGTGCAGATGTGGAATGCCCAGGGCACCGCGTTCGAGCGCTTTACCGCTCACCAGCTCGTCGCATTGCGGGGAGAAGAGCACCACCGGATCAGAATGCTGGTTGCTCCGGCGTTTACGCCAATGGCAGCCGACAAGCATCGGCAATTCATGCGGCAAACTTTTGAAGAGATCGTCGACAGCGTGAATGGCCAGGGGTGCGAGTTCGCCGAACTGTCGGCGCGGTACCCGATTACCGTGATGTGCCGGCTGATCGGCGTACCGATCGAAGACGTTCGCAGCTTCGCCGATTGGCTGGAGCCGCAGGAAGCCGCCTTCGGGCAGGATGCCTCGATGTTGCCGGAGATCGACCATGGGCTCGTGAACATGTACGAATACGTGACGCGGCTGATCGATTCGCGCCGGGAGGCGGCAGACCACCCACAGGACCTGTTGCAGGACCTCGTGGAAACCGCTCACGAGGGCGACCGTCTCGACGACGAAGAGCTGCGTACGCTACTGATTCTCCTGCTCGGCGCCGGCTTCGACACCACCAAGAACCAGCTCAACCTGATCATGAAGATGCTGATCGACCATCCGCAAGAGTTGCAAAAACTCGACGCCAATCCGAAACGGGCAAAGCGCGTGATCAACGAGTCGCTACGCCTCCGAAACGCCATCGGGTGCTTGCACCGCCTGAACGATGTCGACATCGAGTATCGCGACGTTCTCATTCCGGCAAACACCTTCATGAGCTTTCCGCTCACCTTTTTCGGCTGGGACGGCGACCATGCCCGCAACCCCGACCGGTTCGACCCCGAGCGCAGCGACGCTCCACCCGTGATTGCATTCGGACAGGGCATTCACATCTGCCTCGGGCAGTTCCTTGCCCGGGCGCTGCTGGAGGAAGCGCTGCCGATCCTGGCGCGCAGAATCCGCAATCCGCGCCTCGACGGAGACATCGTTTGCCGCGCTCCCATGGGCATCTGGGGATACAAGTCGCTGCCGATCGCCTTCGACGCCATCGTCAACTGAGACCGCAAGGAACACGCAATGTCATACGTACCCGACGGCTTCGAACCCGCCGACGACATGAACCATGCGCGGCCCGACGACACACCGAACTGGACGGAGAGCTATGCGTTCTGGGCCTACTGGGAGGACCACTACCTGTACATGCACTTTCAGCGGCATCCCGACGACAGCAGCCTGTGGAGGGGTTACATCACGGTCAACCGCGAGGATGGCAGCGTCATCGCGTCCCATGGGTTCGGGCGCGAACACTCGGTATTCGGCCCCGGCTATCAGCAATGCCACGCCATGTGCGAACGCCCCTTCGAGTGCTACCGCGTCAAGGTCGATACCGTCGGCCAGAAAAGCGACTGGCAATCCCTGAGGGCCGCACCGCTGCAGAGCCTCGACGACAACATCGTGCCGTTGCACCTGGAACTCGAACTGGTGTCGGTATCCACCACCTACGCGCCCATGCGCGGACAGACCGCCACACATTCCAACGCGAGCTGGACGCACTTTACGCCTTGTCGAGCGCTCGGCTACATCACCATCGGCAACACGCGAACCTTTATCGACGGAGCAGGCTACCGGGATCATTCCGCCGGGGTGCGCGCATTCGACGCCATGCGTTCTGGGTACATGTTGACCGGCGTTTTTCCCAGCGGTCGAAGCTTCATGGCCATCGGCGTCGGCACACGGCAGGATGACGGTGAAACGACGTTCATGGGCGTGGGCGGCGTCACCATTGACGGCAGCGTGGCTTACGGCTCGAGGATCGACGTGCCGGAGCAGACCGTTTCATTGCCGATACCCCACAGCGACCTGGGCGCCATACGCTTCGAAAGCGATCACGGCGAATCCACCATCCGTCTCAGGACTACCAATCAGGGCGTGCCCTTTGCGCTATTGCCGCCGAACTTCGAATCGATCGGTCTACCGGATGGCCTGAATAGCCGCCTTTTCTACCACGAGTGGCGTCTGGACATGGAGTGGGACGGCGAACAGGGTACCGGCGGTTGGGAGCCCTGTATTCTCACAGGCTAAAACCCGAATCGATTCGGCTTCGCTCGCCTCAGGATTTTTGGGGCTTGATGAGTTCGCCCCTCAACAAGTCGGTCAGGCCCCTTATGCAGGCCTCATGGGCCGTCACCGAAGATTCGACGGCGTGGTGGCTGATCCCGAAGTTCAGCGCCGACAGAACGGCTCGAAACTCCCTTTCCCTGGCCCGGTCGAGTTCTCCGGTGCTGATGCCGAGGTCGGCCAGCTGGCGAAAGATCTCGCGCCACTCCTGGTCGAAGCGAACCTCGGCTATCTCGGGGTGTCGAATGCCCTCCTGTCGGACAACGGCATTGAACCTGGCAATGTCCGGGTCGCTCCTGTGTATTTCGAAAATCCCCAGCGACATTTCGGTCCACGCATCCGTGAGGCTCGTTGCCTCTTCCATGACCTTTCTGGCAACACCGAGGATCTTTTCCTGCACTTCGTGGTGAACGGTGATGAAGAGGTCGCTCTTGTTCTTGAAGTAGTAGTAGATCGTCGCCGCGGTAACACCCGCCTTCTCGGCGATATCGCGGTTGGATGTGCTGCGGTAGCCGGTGGAGCCGAAGCAGGCTTTCGCTGCGGCCAGTATGTTTGCCCGCGTCGCCTCGCTGTCGCTGGCTACGGGCCTGCCGAGTTCTTTCGTTCGTGCTTTTCTTGCCAAGCTCCGGATCTCCCGTTCGACTGCCTTTTACGCTCGAATTGCAGACCGGAGAAAGGCCTCGATTCTGCAATTGCACAACAACGGCAATCGATCTCTTCGATCTTTTGTGGAACAGATCATAACTCTCTGATTTAATTGGAAAATCAATTTAACATAATATCGGGCGGCCGGGCACCGAGAGCAGGTATACGGTACGTGCATCTGGCGCACCAGGCGGAGACATTTACCGCGACGACGGGCGCAGGCACGAGCCCCAACAGCGCCAGATACACGCACCGCACACCTGCTCTCTCCCAGCGGTTTTCAAGGATTCCTTGCGCTTCCTGGTCACGGCGCGCTTGGGCACCGACTCGCATCGCTGCAGGATTCTCTATAACGATCAATTGATTCATGGTACTGAATCCGCCGCCCGGGAACCAGCGGGTGTCCCGGGGCTCGCTGATGACGGGCCCGATCGGGAACTGGCGTCGCGACGTCGGGATGCGAGGGAAACTTGGACCTGTCAGAACTCAGCCGGATTTTTCGAGATTGAACTGCAGGCCGTTGATGACGCCGAGGTGAGCGGCGTTGATGATGTTCTTTGCCCGCAGCATGTCGAAGTCGCCGGCAAGGTCGAATCGCGCGGTGATGGTGACCTGGCATTCATTGTCTGCAATCGGGTCTACGTCCGTCGTTGCCAGGTAGTTGCGCACGCCGGCTGGCCCGATGCCCTCGATGTTGTAGTAGTAGTGCATCGTCTCGTCGTCCTGGTGAAACAGGGTCTCGCGAACGATGCCCATGCGCTCGTCCTTGAAATGGAACACCCGGGTACGCGGCGTACGGTCGGGGCGCCCTTCGAGTTCGACCTTTTCTACGCCGAGCGGCCCGGAAGCCGATTCGCCGGTTCTTAGCCGATGGACGTTGTGCCAGTCGGTCAGCACGTCCCACACGTCCTCTGCCGGCGCCTTTACGGTGTCCTGGTTGATGATTCTCGCGCGACGAAAACTCATGATTACGCTACCTTTCTGGTGCCGTGGACGGCAGACTGTACCGGGTTTTGCATGAAGCGAATCGGTGGGAGCGTCATGGACAGGTCGGCCCCCGCCCCGATGACGGGAAACCCGGGCCTTGCGTCCCCGAGGTTCCAGAACTCCGCATCGAATGTCTCCAGTACCGGGGGGCCTCGCAAAACTCCCAGTGTCGCGATGGCAGGCTCGACCTGCAGCAACATGGCCTCACCGTCGACCCTGCCGGTATTCATGTTCGCTATGTGCTGGAGATCGGCGGCATTCAAGGGTTGGGGCAGGTTCATGTACCCGTTCATCACCTGGCTGCCGTCAACCGTCACCACGGCAGACCAGCGGTTGTTGAAACGCTTGAAATCGATGTTGCCGGCGACGGGACGATACCCCCAGCCGGCGCTCAATACCCGCCTGGCTTGGTCGGAACCGTCGATGACGCTATTGGTCTGCAGGGCGCGGATGCGCACGCCCGCACGGCAACTCAATCGTACTTGCGCCAGCCGGAACGGGCCAATCGGGCCGTCATCGGCTTCCCAGACCTGCATGTTGACGACTGTTGGCTCCGTGGGGTGCAGGCCTGGCGGAAAGAAGTCGGTACGGTGCGCATTGCCCACCAGCAATTCGTAGTTGAGCTGCAGCCAGTTTACGTGCCCCAGTTCCAGCGTCTCGGCGTTTCCGACCTCGATGTCGGGCGCGCCATCGAATAGCTCGTCGATGCTCCGGCTTCCCCGCAACATCAGGCAACTTCCAGCTTTACGCCGACCCCCGGGTCTTCGCGCCCCTTGCCGAATGCCGGCATCACTTCCCTCGCGAACAATCGGAGGCTTTCGAGCACCTCTTCATGGGGAATGGCATCCACGCAACTCAGCAGGAAATTGATGCCGTCGACACCGGCGGACTCCCACCGCTTGATGACGCCGATGATGTGCTCGGGGTCGCCGATCGTGAGCCCTTCCGGTAACGGCTTCGCACTGGCCGGGTCCTCGTTTTTCCGGGACCTGGCCGGATCGCTTCTGCTGGCAGACTTGCCCGGAGCCAGGTTCCCGAGCGAACTGTACGCCGAGGAAGGAAAGACCTCGCGACTCCACAACTGGTTGGTATTGAGAAAGCTGAACCGGTTGATGAAGTTGCCGCCCACTTTCGAGGCGTAGCCGACGTCTTCGTGGCAGAACAGGTAGTTCATGGAATGGACCTTGTTCGTGACCACCTCACCCACCGGGTCGCAATTTGCAATCACCTCGCGGTACTTCTCGACGGTACGTTCCTGGGCCGCAAAAGACTGTGCGGACACACCGAGGCAACCGAGGCCTCGCCGGGCCGCCTCGAGTTCCGTGCCGGGACTGGTCACCGCAACCCACATCGGCGGATGAGGGTCTTGAACGGGCTTGGGCAGGACATTGCGGGCGGGCATCTTGAACGACACGCCGTCGAAGCTGAACGAATCCCGGGTCCACATCCTGGGAATCGCCTGCACGTACTCGTCCCAACTGACCTTGGTGATATCGGGCTCGTTGCAGAAACCGCCCAGTTCGGTCCATGTGGACGATCGTGCGGTGCCCAGTTGCAGGCGCCCGCCGGAAAGAATGTCGAGAACGGCAGCGCGTTCCGCTATACGCACCGGGTGGTTGACACCCGGGACGCAGACGACCGCGCCGTGGCAAAGGCGAATGCGTTCGGTCTGCATGGCCAGAGCGGTCAGGAACAGTTCCGGGGCCGACGAGTGGGAATACTCTTCCAGAAAGTGATGCTCGACGACCCAGGCATTATCGAAGCCCAACTCGTCCGCCAGCGTCGCCTGGGCCAGCGCGTCGAAATAGGCGGCAGACTCGTTCTCCCGCGTGAAGGGACGCGGAACGGACAACTCGAAAAAAACGCCAAACTCCATAACGGTTCCTTGTGACACAACACGCCGGTGCCGGTACCGGCCCGCATATTTCACCAACTCTTTTCGTCACGGGAGCGTCGAGGCGCCGTGTCACGGTGGCTGCGCAGACCGGAGACCGATGCAGGCACACTTGACAGACTGTCAAATCAGCCTGAGGGAGCGCGAGGGGAAAGTCCTCGGCCGGGAAGCGCAAGGAGACACCCCTCCCTCACGAAATAGCCGGCCGCGCTTTCTCGAGTGCATCGGCGGCCACAGCAGGGAGTTGTTGAGATATGCGGGCTGGATGCCTCCGGATTCACCTCGGCAGGACGTAATCGAGGCGAATATAGCACAGGGATCTTTTTTAATCTATTGGTCAATTATTGATCGAACCCGACACCGAACCATGCCGCGAACAGTCACGCACGCGGCCGCGGATAGCGCTCCCGCAACCGTTCGAATGCGGTGCCGGGGCCTTCGTTCAAGCGTTGCTCGATCTGTTCGCAGACCTCGTCCGGGCCGAACCGGGTGGTATCGATCACCAGGTCGTGAATATCGTTTTCGTAACTGGCCTCATAAAACCAGGGCGTCAGTTTCTGCATGGTTTTCGCGATGACCAGAAACGCGCTTTCCTCTTCGCTTCGGGCCACTTCTTCCATGGTTTCGGGCATGTGCACCTGCCGGGTTGCCTGACGCTCCATCAAGACCTCGTACGGAGGTTTCAGGGCCACGAGCAAGACGGGAAGCCCCTCGAGGCGCCAGGCGCAATCCTGCAGGAACGGGGGGTCGAGAAACAGCAGGTGATCCACCACCAGGTTCTGCCCGGCGCGCGACGCAGCGGCGATCATGTCGTGAAAGGCCTGAATGCCGCTCCAGCCGAAGTCGCCAAAACCGCAGCGAAACGCGCTCTCGGGATCGTCTGGATCTTCGTGGAAGTGATACATCCCTTCCTGCGTTCTCTCGCCGAACATCGAGAACTTGCCCGGAAACATGCTGCCGAGAAGATTGTCGATGCCGAACATCAGGTAAGGATCGCTGGCTCGCTTGGCAAACTCGGCCACGGTGGTTGTCTTTCCGGCCGCCGATGTACCGCCGACGATCACGATCTGTCCTGGCATTGCTTCCGCCTCGTTTCCCTGTCGCTCTGCCGAGTGTCACAGAGATCCCCCGCCCGAGCCAATCATTTAATTGATCGAACGATATATTATTTACACCCTCTCGCCAAGTTGCTATATTGCTTCGGACCCTTTCGAATCGGGAAGGTCGAAACGCAGTCCGCGCGTCCGCGTCCCGGGCGTCGAAGCAGCAATCAATCAGGCAAACCGAACATGAAAGACAGCGCATCCGTCGACAGCGGTTACCCCAACATCAATCTCGGGCCGGGCGAGTCGGTGCAATCGATCATCGCCAAGGATACTCATCCGGCTGCGGCCCCCTTCCGCGCCACATCCTGGGTGGACATGGGCAACGAGGACCTTTCCATCGACCGGTACACGTCCCGGGAATGGCACGAGCGGGAAAAGGAAACGGTCTGGAAAAAGACCTGGCAGATCGCCTGCCGTCTCGAAGACATCCCGGAAGTCGGAAGCTATATCGTCTATGACATCTGCGACGACAGCGTCATCGTCGTGCGCACGGGCGCCGATACCGTGAAGGCCTATGCGAATGCCTGCCTGCATCGCGGCAACGCCCTGTGCCTCGACCAGGGGCACAAGAGCGAGTTCCGCTGCCCGTATCACGGGTTTACCTGGTCGCTGGAAGGCGACCTGAAGTACGTTCCCGGCGCCTGGGATTTCGAGCATCTGAACCGGGAGCAGTTCTGCCTGCCCGAAGTGCGGGTCGATAGCTGGGGCGGCTTCGTCTTCGTCAATCTCGACGACGAGTGCGCCCCGCTTGGCGAATACCTGGAGCTGCTCCCTCGGCACCTGTCCGGCGAGGAACTGGAGCAGCGCTACAAGGCGGGCCACGTCTCGCAGATCGTCCGCTGCAACTGGAAAGTCGCCCTGGAAGCCTTTATCGAGGGCTTTCACGTACCGGAAACTCACTACGAAAAGGATGAGCAGCACCGCATCGATCCCAACGGAATCGCTGCGTTTTCGCACGATACCAAGGTTCAGTACGACGTCTGGGCCGACAGCAGGCATATCAATCGGCTGATCCTGGTGGACGGCGTGCCCAGCCAGTATGTGGCGAACAAGGTCGACGAGCAGCAGGTGGTGGACGCCATGCTGCGGCGGCTGCCGAAGGAAATGCGGCCGCGCGTCGAAGCGGGGCAGCGTGCGCGCGATGTCCTGGGCGACTTCAACCGGAAGGCGCTTTCCGAGCGATACGGCGTAGACCTCGGCGAGGCGAGCACCTTCGAGGTGCTCGACCAGGTGCAGTACAACATCTTCCCCAACTTCACGGTCTGGCCGACGCCCTTCGCGCCGCTGTGTTATCGCTTCAGACCCTGGAACGATTCCCCCGACGAGTGCCTGTTTGAAATCTGGATGCTGCATCCCGTGCCGACGGATGGGCGCGACTACCAGGTCATGGCGGAACGGAGAATCGGCGAAACCGATCTTTGGGCCGACCAGAAGGAAATGGGCGTCTACGGGCCGGTCATCGATCAGGACATTCCGAATCTCTCGCGCATGACGAAGGGATTGAAAGCGACCCGCAAGCAGGGCGTCACGCTGGCGAGATACCAGGAGAGCCGCATACGCCAGTACATGAAAACCCTCGAAGAATACATGTACGGCGGTTGAGGCCCGGCTGTTCGTGGCGCTCTCACCCGCACCGACGATGCCGGCACTCGACCCGGCCCGCAAACCCGAAGCGCGTCATTACGCCTTCGGACGCGGCATTCATATCTGCCTGGGCCAGTTCATAGCGCGCGTTCAAATCGAGGTAGCCCTGACGATTATCGCCTCACGCCTGCCGAATCTCGCCCGCGAAGGCGACGTCGAGTGGCGGCCTTTCCCCGGCATCTGGAGCCCGGCAACCTTGCCGGTCAGAACCGGCAACGCCCCCCTGACCATTCGGGCGTATTGCACTGCCACGTCCATTAGCGAACAGGTCGGGCTGGCGTCCCGCCTCAAGCGTTTACCGGTTACTGCCGAGCAGGCAAGCTTGCTCCACGGCGCGGTCCATGTGCTGCAGCAAGGCCATTACTGCCGAGGGTCAAAAATGCCGCGCCCGATCGTCTGCCTGTTGGCAAGTTTCAGCAGCCCGTCAGGCAACGCATCGAATCCGATGACGTCGTCGATCAGCGGGTTCAGCCTGTTGTCCAGCAGCATCTGGTACAGCTCCTGGTAACAGCGTTGAAACGGCTCGTCGTTCCGCCCTCGATAGCCGCCCATATGAACGCCCACCAATGAGTAGTTTTTCACCAGGGCATGATTCATCGGAGCGGCGGGTATTCTGCCCGCAGCAAACCCGATGACCAGGTACTTGCCCTCCCAGGCAACCAGCCGCCGCGCCACGTCGAAGTAATCGCCCCCGACCGGGTCGTACACCACGTCGACACCCCGACCGTCGGTCAGGTCCATGACGCGCCCGTACAGGTCTTCGGCATTGTAGTCGATGGCCTCGTCCGCGCCGCCCCGTACGCAGGCTTCGACTTTTTTCGCGCCGCCGGCAGCCGCAATCACCCTGCACCCGTGGTCCCTGGCCAAGTCGACGGCCGCCGAGCCGACGCCCCCGGCAGCGGCAAGCACCAGCACGGTCTGCCCCGGCTCGAGTTTGCCGCGCAGGTGCAGCCCGAACCAGCCGGTTCCGTAAGTCAAGTGCATTGCAGCAGCCTGCACGCATTCCACGCCGTCCGGGATCCGGTCGGCGCTCGGAGCCGCAACCAGGCACTCATCGGCGTACCCACCGCTGCCACGATAGCTGAGGCCGATAATTCTGTCGCCCGGCGTGAACGGCGCGTTCACACCAGCCTCCAATACCCTGCCGGCCGCTGTCATGCCGGGCGTAAAAGGCAGTTCGAGTCTGACCTGGTAACTGCCCTGGCACTGCAGAATGTCCGCGAAGTTGAGGTCTGCCGCTTCGACGGCAATCCGGCAGGTTTCGGCAGTGACTCGAGGCAGCGTAACTTCCCGAGCCTGCAGCTTCTCCCAGGGGTCTCCCAATTCGGTCATTTGCCAGGCTCTCATGCTGCCCTCCGCGTGCTTTCCCAGCATTTTACCGGTGTTGGCGGCGAGATTATCGCCACGCCGTGACAGGCAATGAGCCTTTCGCTGTCGTGTTTGGTATGGGGATCATCGGGATTGGCGTGGTTCAGGCATGATGCAGTCGAAGAAGTGATCGGTATCCGTGGCAAAAGGCAGGCCCCTTTCGGGCTGGGTGAGTTTCCTGCCATTGACATTGCTTGTGACTGCGTTACGTACATTCGCAGCTTCGAGGGTTCGCCGGTCCTCCAACAGGCGCTCGACAACATAGGCCGTGATGGCCGAATCTTGTGTTTTGGGGTATTTGAGGACGACGTTACCCTCCCGCTGAACCCTCTCGCTATTCGACTGTCTCGACTCGTCGGAGTTGCGGGGCTCGACTCCGAGGATGTGAGCGATGCGGGAATTTGATGACGGATGCGGGTTAGCCTCTGTTACCCTTGCGCATTCCTTGTGGACTTGTTCCCGTCCACCGTTTAAATGCCCGGGAAAAGGAACTCAACTCCCCATAACCTAGCATGAGTGCGATTTCCGTCAGGTTGTAGTCTGTGTGCTTTATGTAATCCAGCGCAATGCCCTTGCGAATCTCACCGACAAGGTCACTAAAGACCACATCGAGATCGGCAAGTTTTCTTTGCAACGTCCTCGAACTCATGCCAAGTTGGGAGGCAATCCAATCCTGATCCGGCACACGCTGACTCAAGGATGCAGAAATCAGGTGATTGGTTTTAGCGAGCAGATCGCCCTCTTCCGAACGAGTTTTTATCCGATCATCCAGATAAAACCTCAAGGCCTCCAGCAAACTCGGATCTGACGTCATCACGGGGTAGTCGAGAACCTTGCGCGGGAAATGTAGCCGGTTCGCATTGCTGCCGAACCTGGGTTCAATACCAAAGAGTTCATGATGCCGCGCGACATCCGAGAACCGGGAGTGCTCGAACTCAACCAACGCCGGTCTGAAATCCTGCATCGAAGCCTGCCGAATGGCATGAGTTATGAAAGCAAGCGCGCACTCGACATCCTGTCGTATGAGATCGGGCTGCAGGATAGTTACTTTGTATGTGCACGCCACATTACTGCCACCAACATCCAGTCGAACGGTGTTTGAATGCGAAAAGATATACAGATACTGCGCCATCACGGCAAGCATTTCACCAACGTTCCGTGTCGCCGCCATGGCATGCCCAACAACCCCCATATCCTGCAGCGTTAGCTGCGCTCCCATATCGAGGCCAATGTAGGGGTTTGATTTTCTCGCGATCAGTTCCAACAGTTCCGCATACTTCGTCGTAGGAATCTCGATATCCTGCCGAGAGAAGACAGACTCCGGAATGCCGAGTTCCGCCACAAACGGACGGAACTGCTCCTCGAATTTTGCGAAAAAGTTCTCGGAGTGAATTGTCGGCATCGCTACCCGGTCGGGTCGTTAGAATCGATATGTAAAATCGGCACCATACGTACGAGGCGCCCCAACGTGAGTATAGTTGTAGCCGAAGAAACCCTGAAGATCCAGAACCGATGTCTGGTATTTCTCATCGCACAGATTTTTGACCCACAGACTGAACGCCCAACTCGAGTGCGCGCTCTCAAGCGTGACCCGCGCATTGGTCACCCAATAAGAATCTACTTCGGTATGGTCGGTATTGGCTACTTCATAGAACTGTTCATCGGTAAACGCGGTATCGAGATGGAGCGTCACAAGCCCCGCTTCACTACTGTATACAGCCCAGTCCAAAGCCAGGTTGAAGTTCACATCAGGTGACTGGGGCAATGTGTTGCCATCGAGGTTTCGATCACTCAAGATACCCTTGGTGACCTCGGAATCAATGAAACCAAGCCCAGCGCTTAACGTCAGCGATTCTGTGGCAAGCATTCTTGCTTCAATTTCAAATCCGGTGATTTCTGATTCATCAATGTTTATCAGCGTCTGTATCAGGTTCTGGTCAATATTGAGGAACTGCTGATTCTGGTAGACGTAGAAGAATGCGGCTGCGTTCAGTTGCATGCGTTCTTCCAGGAGCGTCGCTTTAAGGCCAACTTCAAGTGCATCGAGAGTCTCCGGTTCTACCTCGGTAACCTCCGAAACGTCCTGGTACGCCTGAGCGTTGAATGTCCCAGCCCGATAACCGTGGCTATAGCTGGCATAAACCAACGTATTATTGTCCGTCGTGTAATCCAATCCAATCTTGCCAGTTACCTCACGGTCAGTAAATTGACGATCGGGCAGCGTGGCATAAGGATTTGTGTCATCCAGCGGAATCGTCGCAAGAATCGGGATATCGTCATTCCCCAGGTACCTTGCAGAAAAGTCGGATAGTTCAGTCTCATCCCGTGTGTATCGCAAGCCAAGTCTCAATGTCCATTGGTCAGACACTTTGTAGCTACCGTCGAAATAGGCAGCAGTGCTTCTTCGTTTCTGTTCGAAGTCGTTCTGGGTCTGGCAACCAAACCCTGCCAGCGCGCCAAGACCGAACCCCAGTGCAGGTATAAAGAGCGCATCGGTGGCGAGACCAGCTGGTGTGACAAGCTCGGGAGCACCCAAGGAAAGGAATAACGGATCGGTACAGTCTGTAAAGTCCAGCGCCCCGTCGAGATTCAAATCGAGGTCCTGGACATACAGCAGAGTCGTTCCCGCTTCGATTTTTTCCCGAGAGTAGTAAACACCGGCGATGAAGTTAAAAGCACTATCGTATTCAGATGTCATCCTAAAGTCTTGCGACACCTGCGTTGCCTCCGACCCCTGTCGGGTATGGATTACCGTGTTTACAGTTCCGTCTGCGTCCTCCGGGATGAAGTTCTCACCCTTGTCATACGAAGAAACAGAAGTCAGCACCAGGTCGTTGCCAACCTCCCAGTTGATGGTTAGTGCGGTCGCGGTGTTCTCGAGTTCACGATCGAGGTCCTGCCCGGACTCGAACTCCCAGGTATCGAGGCCGTGCCTCGTACCATCGATGCGCGTTGTTGCGCCCAGCGCGTTGTAGAGTCCGTATATTCCTGCCCCAACACCACCCGGACCCACCTGGTCGGGCACAATACCGTAATTTACAGCGTTCGATTCCGACCTGGATGTACGGAAGAGAATTTCAACGTTTTCGGCTGCATCCCACAGCAAACTAAACCGGATGCCATATTCATCGATGGCACTACCATCATCGATACCGGGATTGACGTTCTCCTGCCAACCGTCAGCTTCTGTCCAGGTTCCTGCCAATCGGACTGCCACCTGGTCACCGAGTTCGAAATTGACCATTGCCTCAGCCTCTTTTCGAGCGTAATCACCAATGCCGACCTGGACAAAAGCTTCGGTTCCATTTACCGGTTTTCGCGTGTTGAAATTGATTGCACCACCTGTAGAGTTCTTGCCGTAAAGCGTACCTTGCGGTCCACGAAGCACTTCAATACGTTCAAGGTCGTATATCTGTACACCCTGCAAGGCGGGTGATCCCTTGTAGACTTCATCCACGTAAACAGCGACAGGACTGTTCTGGTTGAGGCTGAAGTCGTTCATCGATACGCCACGCAGAGAAAAAATCGGCATGCTGTCCCCCGCAATAGCTGATGCATGCAGGTTCGGGATCTGCGCTGAAATTTCCGTAGTATCACGCAGATGCAAACCTTCAAGGTCACCAGATGCAAGCACAGACACTGAAACAGGAACATCGTTGAGGTTCTCGGCACGCTTTTGCGCTGTTACTACGATTTCCTCGAGCACACCATTTTGTGCCTGCACCTCATGCGTAGCGATTCCACTAGCTGCGGTTAAACATGCGATTATCAGGTTTCTGGCTTTCATCAGAATTCTCCCAGTGGTCTTTCATCACTGAATTGTTTCAAATAGCAGGCCAATGCTGCTCGTTGTTCAGGTTTTCTCACGCCGGCAAAGGGCATGACCGATCTCTGGATATAAATCATTGGATGTTCCAGAAATTCAGACAGGGTCTGTTCGGTCCAGACAACACCGGCCTCTTCCATGGCTAAGGAAAACATGAAGCCCTCGAGCTTCCCTGCTTTACGACCATACAAACCAAAGAGACTTGGCCCCGCCATCTGTACTCCGGCTTCAATCGAGTGACAGGCCACGCACTTGTTGAATTGCTTTCGCCCTGCTTCCCCGTCACATTCGGCTTTCGAGTCATATGGGAGAAGATATAGCGCAAGACAAAGACAGAAGCTAAAACACTTCATTGGCTTACCCCTCAACCGATCAGCACATCAGCTTTTCTCGCAGCCCTGACACCGGCACCGATCGCACCATCAATTGTTCCGCGCCAACCTTCGCCAAGGTCGCCTGAGGCTATCAGAACGCGGCCGGTATCCTCCTGGAACGCCTCGTAATACTTTTTTGCCCATCCCGACCGATAGTGCGCCCACGTGCCCAGAGAGTAAGGGTCATTGTTCCAGTCGTAGTGCATTGCACTAATCACACTAGCCTCAGGCAAGTGCTGACGCAGCGCCGTCTGAACAGACTCCTCGTCATACGCATCAACCTGTTCGGAACCGGATGCGAATCCGACGAGCAACGTAAATTCGCCAGCCTGCTTGTAGGTCATGACGTATGTCAGTGGCAGATGAGGTGAGAGACTCGAAATGTTGCCAACATCACCAGCCACTTTGATGTATATCTTCAACCCCTGCCCGGGATGTCGCTCTTGCACCGCACTCATCATTCCCGCAGGCAAGGGCGGTCTGAATTCAACGTTGGCCAGCGCATTCATCGGCACCGTGCAGATAAGTGCGGAGCAGGTAATTTTTTCACCGTGACTGGTCGTGATCGTTACGTTTTTTCCTGAATCAGAAACGGCTTTCACTGGCGTGGACATCCGGGTTTCAAATTCACCGTCTTCAACGATATGTGCAATCAACGAGTCGGTACCATCGACGAGTTGGAACCGCGCCAACGAATCCATAAAGGTCAGAAAGTCACCACCTCCCAAGAGATAGAAGCGCAGAACTTCGAGGTAGGACATTTCCTCCGCAGCGTTACTGGCCATTACCGAGATGTACGCCTTGTTGAATTGGTACTGCAAGGGCGTCAATTCAAGTTCGTCGAGATGCTGGACAGAGTTTTTCGCGTCGGCCTGTAGAACCGCTTCTCGGTTGTACATCAGGTCATATGGCCGTGGCACAATCTCGCGGCCCGCGGCGCAATAGTGTTCCCATCCTGCGATCACTTCATCGAATTGCTCCAGTGTCAGGTAGAACCGTTCACCGTCAGGCATCACCATCTGCATCAGTTCAGCAACCGCACCGGGTGTTTCCTTGACCGCCATTGCGTAACGTTCAGCTTCGGCCCACACAAATGGTTGCGTGTTATGAATCCAGGTGCCACCCATCTCGATCGATGTACCTTCAAAATCGGCGCCGAAGGTTCGCCCCCCGAGACGGTTTCGTGCTTCGAGCAGGAGGGTTTTATGATTGTTCTTCGACGAATCACGCGCCGCGGTTACGCCCGCAAATCCACCACCGATGACAACAACATCGAAATCGCAGCCTGTGCTTTTGCATTTCGACTGCATTGAAGATGTCGATCCACTGACAGCAAATGCGGGGACTCCGGCTGAAAATGCAGCAGCACTGCAAACGAATTGCCGTCGATTTAATCGCTTGTATGATTTTTCAGCCACACGTATCTCCAATTGCCGGAGTTCCGAGGCTTTACTGTAATTCGATGGTTGTCCAACCGCTTGTCATCTGCTGCCACATTGTTTGACATGTGGCGTCAGGCAGCCGACACATCCGCGTCTTGTCTTCATTGACCGTCAGATTCAGCTGGCCCATCATCCTGTACATCACCACCATCGACTCCGCCGCCGTTCCCCGGCAGCAGATCACAAAGTCGTCGGCGTAATTCACAATGTGGGCATTCAGGCGCCGTGCGTAGCCCAACTGTTTCCAGCCAAGCAAAAATCGTCGCATGTACAGGCTCGACAGCAACGGCGAGATCGGCGCTCCTTGCGGGACGCCTCGCTTCTCGTCCTTCGCTCGGGTCGTCCGTCGCCAGCCGCCTCGCCCGTCGTCTTCCTCAACCGGCGTCACCAACCACTGTTTGATCAGGGCCAGCATGTGCCGGTCGCTCACCCGCCGCGCCACCGAGGTCATCAGTTCCGCGTGCGGGATGCTGTCGAAATATCCGGACAAGTCCGCATCGACCACCTCATTGTGACCGTGCGTGACCAGCTTGTGAACGTGCCGAACCGCATCCTGCGCCCGTCGGTTCGCGCGGTACGCATACTGCTCCGGCTGAAGGTCCGCCTCGACTATCGGTTCGAGTACCGAAACCCCCGTCGGGTGCTCGCGTCGTTCGCTTCCCCAACGGCGGCGGCCTTCCCCGAACCTCAGGCGGGTCGGCTTCCGCATTGCCCTTTTCGAGGCCTGCTCAGCGTTCACTGCTCGTTACGGCCTATGCGCTCGCTGAGTCCCTTACGGACCCTTTTCTTCAGAAGCTTCGACCGCTTCGTTACCTCCACGACCGTTCCGATTGCTACCGGCTGGAACGACTCTTGCCGGGTGGGATTCGCACCCACTAAGGTTGTGCACCTTTGCACGGCACACTGACTGATGCAGGCCAAACGCGCATCCCGGCGATACGCCCGTCCCGCATCGCCGCCTCGAGAAAACGCGGGCTGCGCGCATCGCCGACAATCCGGCATTCGAATCCCTTCTCCTCGACTCGCTCGAAGAGATCGTAGTTCGGCGCCTCGTGCGTCACCAGAACCGTGGTGCCGGCGCTTACGGATTCCGCAATCGGTTTTTCAGGGGACCGCCATAGGCGTCGGTGCGCCGGTTCGTGATGGGGGACAGGAACTGCTGGACCAGGTAACTGTCAGGCTGGCCAACCGCTCCCCGCAACATCGACCGCGACGGTTTCAATCTTCGATTTGCGTTCCCGGGCGAGCTGCTCCGGGCCTGCATTGATCGTCGTCGCAATGTAGAGCGTCTTCCGGTCCGCCCCGCCGAGCATGCACGCCACTGGAAGATTCTCCGTCACCTCGACCCGATCCAGAACCTGGCCTCCCTCCGCGACGCGGAGCACGCCGCCGGCCCCGGCCGCAACCCAGACAGCCCCTTCCGCATCCATGCAGATACCGTCCGGCGTACCGTCAATCTCGGCCCAGACGCGTCGATTGTGCAGTTCTCCCGAGGCATCGCGGTCGAATGCCGTCAATCGTCCGCCAACGGTTTCGGCCACAACGAGCGTGCGACCGTCGGCCGTAATGGCGCAACCGTTCGGGAACTCGAGATCCTCTGCAGCGACGCTGACCGAGCCGTTCGCGTCGACCCTTGCGAGTTTTGCCGGTTTTGGCGCATCGCCCCAGGCCGCGCCGAAGTTGCCCACATAGGCCCTCCCCTCGCCGTCGACCACCATGTCGTTGCAATGGTAGGTGGCAATGTCACCGAGGTCGGCATGCACCTCGAGCCCATCGGCGTCCAGCCGCATGAGTTTGCGATCGGTCATCGACACCACCAGCAGTCGTCCGTCCGGGAGCCAGCCGAGGCCGGAGGGTTCCCCGGGAACCTCGACCACCGTCTCCAGCGAGCCGTCACCGGCAACCCGATAGACCCGATAGTCGTGAAAGTCGGAAAACCAGAATGCCCCATCGTGCCAGCGCGGGCTTTCTGCGAAGGTGAAGCCGCTCTTCCATACCGAAGCCTTGCGTGATTTCACGAACACACCTCCCAGACCGTCCGTCGATTTCTCTGTATCGGGCACATGAACGTACATCAGGATATCACCGACCAGCCTCGAAACTGCAATATTCAATAGCTATTGTTCGATACCTGCGATAATTTAACGCTAATAGAAAAAAGTCTAAGGATCCCATGGATTATTGGCTTACCGAGCAACAGCAACTCGTTCAGTCGAGCTTTCACGACTTTCTGGCCAGCGAGTGTACTTCCGCACGAGTGCGCACGGCCTACGATACCGACCGGACCTTTGACGAAGGCTTGTGGCACGGCATCGGTCAACTCGGCTTCACCGGCATCTGCATCCCGCCCGACCAGGGCGGTTCGGGCCTTGGCCTGATGGAAGCCGCCCTGGTCTCCGAAGAGCTTGGGCGACACGCCGCGCCGCTGTTCCTGGAAGGTCACACCCTGGCCGGGCTTGCCATCGCACTCGGCGGCACGCAGGCCCAGAAGAAACGCTTGCTCCCCGCGCTGGCAGCAGGCAAGCGCATCGGCACCGTGGCTCTGTCGAGCAACGGAAAGGGTTCGGCATGGTGCGACTGGCAGATTGAACCGGGCGGCAGCAGTGCTGCAACCGTCGAAGCCGTTCCCTTGGGAGACCTGGCGGACGTGCTCGTCATCGGCTGCGCGAACGGGCAGCTCGGCGTGCTGGAAACGCAGCGTACAAACGTCACTGGCACCAACTCCAATGGCATCGATCGAAGCCGCAGCATTTTCGAGATTTCCTTCGACGAGGCCGCCGTGGAAATCCTTCCCGACCTTCCGGGTCAGGCGCTCGGCAATGCGCTGCTCATCCTGCTGGCGGCGGACGCCTTCGGCGCCGCGAACAGGCTGCTGGAGTTGACCGTCGAGTACGCGAAAACCCGCGAACAGTTCGGCCAGCCGATCGGCGGATTCCAGGCGGTCAAGCACCAGCTCGCCGAGCACGCCCTGGCTGCGGTGACCGCACGCGGCCTGTTCTGGAAGGCGGCCGGGGAGTTCGACGAAGAACCTCTGTCGGCAGCAAAGAGTGCTGCCATGGCGAAAGCACACATTGCCGACCAGGCCATGCGGATTGCCCGGGGCGCGGTGGAATTGCACGGCGGCATCGGATTCACCTGGGAGAGCGACGTGCAGATCTATTTCAAGCGCGCGCTGTTCGACCGCACTTATCTGGGCACGCCGCAGGTCCTCCGCGAGCGGTGCGCACAACTGTCCGGGTGGACCCGATGAGCAGTCCTTACGGACCCGAATACGACGACCTTCGGCAACGCGCCAGGGCGTTTTGCCGGTCGAGCTGGCCGCTGGCTGGGGAAGAAGCCGAACTCCCGCATCGCCAGCAGGTCATTCTCTGGCAGAAGCGCGCCATAGAAGCCGGCCTGCTGCATCGCTCCTTCCCGCGTGAATACGGCGGCGGTGGCCTGCCGCAGGACCTCAGGGCGGATATGGTGATCAAGCGCGAATTCGCGCATAGCGATGTGCCCTACCTGGAAAGCACCCCCAACGGGCCCATGTTTTTGGTGCCGGCGCTGCTGGAATGCGGCACGGATGAGCAAAAAGCCGAATACATCGCACCGACCCTCAGCGGAGAAATGGACTGGTGCCAGGGATACAGCGAGCCGAACGCGGGCAGCGACCTGGCTTCGCTGACCAGCCGCGCCGAGTTGACGCCGGATGGCTGGCTGATCAACGGTCAGAAAATCTGGACCAGCAACGCGCACTGCACGAACATGATGTTCGGCGTGTTTCGAACGGAACCCCGGGAACCGAGGCACCGTGGTGTCTCCTTCCTGATCGTACCCATGGACACACCCGGCATCGAGGTCCGCGTCATCAAGACCATGCACGGCGTGCGCGACGACATTTGCGAGGTGTTTTTCGACGACGTCAGGATCGCTGCCGACAACATCATTGGCTCCCGCGGCGGCGGGTGGAGCGTTACCAAGAGCGTTCTGAAGTACGAGCGGCTGTGGCTGGCCGACACCTCGGTGGTCAGCGGCCAGTTCGCTCACCTGGTAGATCTGGCCAGGCGAGCACAGATAAACGGAAGTCCAGCGATTCTCGATGCCGACATTCGTCAGCGCCTTGGCCAAGTCGAAGCTTGGGTGGCCTGCCAGGAAACGCTGGTTGACCGGTTGATGGCGGCCGAGTCGCGAGGGCTCGGCGAAAAGATGGCCGGAGAGATGCAGACCGGCAAGCTGCTTTCCTCGAAAATCCAAGAGTCCATCGCGGAACTCGCGCTCGACCTGATCGGCAGCGATGCCTTGCTCACGCCCGGGCAGCAGGATCTGACCACCATGCAGTATCTGCCGAAGGCGGTGAGCAACGGACGTTGGCTGAATGCGTACTTCGCGAGCCTTGCCAACACCCTCGGCGGGGGCACCTCGAACATGCAAAGAAACGCCATCGGCGAACAGTTGCTGGGGCTGCCGCGGGACCGGCGCGGCAACCAATAACCGACGGGGCTACTCGAGCACCACAAGGAACACGCCGTGAGAAAAGCAATCGACCTGTTCGTCAATCCCAACTTTGCCACCGAGAATCTGGAAAATCAGCTTACGCAGGACGTCAACGAGTTTTACTTCAAGCGCGGGGACGACTTTTTTCAGGATTGCACCATCGACGGATTGCTCGCTGAGATGGACGACATCGGCGTCGAGCATTGCGTCCTGACCATAGACCCGGAAAAGCCGCCATCCCGCATTCTCGAGTTTTCGCGGCAGCATCCGAACCGATTCAGCCTGTGTCCGCTCGTTGACGTAAACCGCCTGCTCGAGAGCGAAGAAATGCTGTTTGACGTATTCGCCAAAGTTCAGAAAGAAAGACTGTGGCCAGCACGGCGGTTACGGCCAGCTATTGCGCGAAGCCGTCGAGCAGGCAAAGGCCGCGGAAGACGCCGGCATCAACGGCTGGTGGCAGGTCGAGCATCCCGGCTCGGCTGACTTCAGCTACAGTTCCGCTCCGGAACTCAGCCAGCAGACAGGCCTGACGCCTAATCCACTTTAGCTGCGGCTCTGGGGTCTAGCAACCCGGTCCGGGCGGGCACCTGTGTCCTGGTCGTGCTCACGAGTGACCACCCCATTGTTCGTCGTCAGGACATAACCGGTCGCAGGTTGCACGAAGCGCGAACCGCCCGCCGGCAGATCGCGCCGATACTCGGGAACCTCGATGTCGAGCGCATCCAGATCGACGACGTTTATGTCGGCCCGTTTGCCGAGCTCCAAGCGGCCACGGCCGGTCAGGCCGAAGACCTCCGCCGGGCGCGAGTTGGCTTTTTCCACGACCAGCTCAATCGGGAGGCGTTCGCCACGCAAGCGGTCCCGTACCCAGTGAACCAGGTTGAAGGTCGGGAACGACATGTCGGAGACGAGGTTCACATGGGCGCCAGCATCCGACAAACCCATCACCGTATTCCCGTCCATCAGCATTTCGCGGCAGACATCCAAGTTGCCGTCTTCCTCCAGCAGGTAGTCATAGAGGTATTCGAGGGGGTCCATTCCGTCCTTTTCCGCCAGCGCGGCAATCGAGCTCTCCAATCTGGATTCATGGTCGATCGGCGGCTCCATTTTGAATATCAGCGGCAATTACGAACACGACGCCATCGCCGATGCGCGAGCAGACGAACTCTATACCGAACCTCTCGAAGACGACGAACCACCGTTCTGACCGATCGGCCACCCCGTCGCTACACTCCCGCCTCGACCCACGTCAATGGGCGAACAATGCGGGAAACAACACCTCCATTCACGAACTCCCGAGGTACCCCAGATGGCTAAACAGCAATGGATTGACTTGCCAGCATTGCAGATCGACGTGGCGAAGAATCATGCGGTCTCGATCGACACGAACCGTGGCCGCATCGACTCTCGTTCCTCCCTATTTCGGGATTGCGGGTTGCGGCCGAGCTTCTTGAGCACTTGACGTTGCGCCCTCAGCCAACAGGTGTCGGGATTCGGAACCTCGCCTTCCGGCGTCCAGTCGCAGGTACTGGGCACGATCCTGGGCGTGGTCTATCGAGCCATCTCCACCCACCTCCTAAAGCCATCCCTATCGGCCGCACTCCGCAGACCACACCATTCCGGCGGTTATTCTTCCTATGCCCAGAGATCGCCGGAATCGATGCCGTTGCTAGCCAAGATGCCCTCGACGTAGGCCTTGTGCTCCGGGGGAATGCGGGCCTCCGACTCCTCGGGCGTCAGGCGGCCCTCCTTGGCGTCCATGCTGGCGGGCACGATGATGTCGACGCCGTAGGGCACCCCGTTGACCTGCTCGTCGATTCAGCTGAGTTCGATGTCCAAGCTCTTCGGCGTGTGGCCGGCACCGCCGAGCACGCCGAAGCCCCCGGCCTTGCTCACCTCCGCCACCACGTCACGGCAATGGCTGAAGGCGAACAGGGGGAATTCGATGCCGAGCATCCGGCAGACTTTGGAGTTCATCACGGCGGGCTCCTTGGGTTGACCTTTAATGGGGATAGTGGGGAATTCAAATGCTGGATTGGGCGTAGCTTGCCATTGTGCGTACTCCATTTTTCTGGACAGGAGGAAGTTACGCGTCCTGGCCCTCGTTCAGTTCTGGAGTGTTGCACTTACAAGTTGAAACCAGGCTTCAAATCGCATAACGTTCAATTATATTGCGTTTTAACTAAACAAAGCGACGGAAAAACTCGGAAAAAAACAATAGATTAGACTATAGTGCAGGCTGCGCGTATTTCACGCTGTGAGAGCTTAAGTCCAATATCTGTCCATATTGTCAAGGATAGCCACTCGTATGAATAGAAAGCTAAAAACACTCGTCTTGGTCGCGATGTCCGTTATTGCAGTTTGTCTGGCCGTGTACCTCTTTACCAGCGGTACTGCGCTCACGTTAGCCGGTCTTGGGATAAACACAATACGTAGCAGCAACAACCCTGTAGGAACCTATCAAGCAGAGGTAAGACTTGTTGGCTCAGTCGATGAATTTGTGGATGAAGAGCCAGGAGTGGGACCGGATGACGAGTGGGGTAGCTACAACAAGACACTGACATCCGAACGGTTTTCAGGACTCTCCGAAATCAATCGAAACACGGTTGCCGATCTAAAAGTGCGTTGTGAGTATGACACCGGACAAATTACCAGCTTTCAGACCGGTCTTCTCATGATTCACGGTCGAATTATAGGCACAACAGAACAAGATATTTTTGCTCTTGATCCAAATACCTGTGAAGAGATTTGGCGCACTTCTGACCTGGGTAGACCGAGTAAATTACTTAACTACTCAGTAAACAGGGGGGCTGCATATATGGACGGCCGCCTGTTTCGCGGATCTCAAATGGGCCTGGTGCTAGCGTATGACTTCGAAACCGGAGAGCGCCTCTGGTCCACAGAGATTGCTGACATCAACAAAGGTGAGACGGTGCCTGCGGCACCGATCGCCTGGAATGGACTTGTTTTTATCGGAAATGCAGGCGGCGACAACAAAGGCGTTAAGGGAAGGATGTATGCGATAGAAGCGGAGACAGGGAATATCGTCTGGGAATCGTACCTGGTTCCTCGAGAGGAAGGTGACCTTGCAAGAGGTCCTGTCTCGGATATGCCGAAATTCACAGCATCTACCTGGGAGAATCTTGGGCAAGAAGATCTCCCCGTCACAGGCGGAGCTACCTGGACGTCCTACTCAATCGATCCTGCGACTGGCATCTTGTATGTGCCAGGTGGAAATCCCGCTCCGAGTTACGCCGCTGCTGTGAGAGGAGGTGACAACCTATTCTCTGGATCGTTGGTCATGCTGGAGGCAATGACCGGCAACTACATTGAGCACTATGAAATTGTACCAAACGATTATCATGATTGGGATGTTTCGAACCCGCCTACCATATTTACATCGAGAGGTGGCGCAAAAATGGTTGCTATTGCTCCCAAGGATGGCCATATGTATGGCTTCAAACAGGATTCAGGTGAACTGCTGTATAGAACACCCGTCACTCGCGTCGAGAATGTTGACGAGCCGTTCAGCACGGAGCACTTTGTTCATTTTTGTCCTGGTGGAGTTGGCGGCGCAGAGTGGAATGGGGCAGCCTTTAACCCTGAAACTAATCTACTTGTAGTGGGTGAAGTGGATTGGTGTACAAAAATAAAACTGGAAAGCGAGGAATGGATCAAGGAAGCGCCATTATTTCAGCCCTGGACCGGCAATGACTATCTTAATCCGTTGGATGAATACGGCCAGCAAGATCCCAAGTCGGAATGGGGTGGGTGGATTTATGCCGTCGATGCGGACACGGGAATCTGGCAATGGAGGGGTAGAACTAACTATCCTTTGTTGGGCGGGGTTACTCCGACAGCAGGTGGCTTGACGCTGTTCGGTGATGCTGGCGGCAATTTCTATGCAGTTGATTCAAGGTCTGGTGAGAAACTCTGGGGACAGAAAATAGGGGGCGCAATAGGCGGCGGCGTTATCACTTACGACTCAGGGCTTGGACAGCGGATCGCCGTAGCAACAGGCATGACGTCGATTGTCTGGCCAGTCGAACAAACTACTGCAAAGGTTGTTGTGCTCAGCCTTTGATTCAACAGACTGAGTTTGGCAAGGGCGTGATCGTCGCCAGGCCATCCAACGCCTGGCGAGATTATTCGTCTTGTTTGGCCAGAACTAAGGGGCTAGCCAGTAGATTCATATTCGACTGATTGTCATTCACTGAGCAGAACAGTCTTTGATTCCAGGTAGGTCGGAACTCCTTCTGCGCCGTAAGCGGTCATTCCAGGCCGTCCTGGACTCTCGGGGCCTATTGACCGGGCGGGTCTCTCACCAGATCGAGGTCGGATCGTAGCGGCTGATCGGCGAACTTCGTTTTCCACACCCGCGGCGTCAGTTCGATCACGCGCTTTGCGGGATGCTCGCCGACACGCTGCAACACATCGACCAGATACGTATACGCATCAACACCCTGAACCTTGCAAGTGGTCAGCAGGGTCTGGATTACCCCCACCCGTTTCGCACCCAGCTCCGTAAATGTTGCGGTCCTGAATATGTTGCGGTGAATTAGACTGTCGTTGTTCAGTAACGGGATATTCTGAGTCACCGCAACATAACTTTTTGTGCTCACAACGATTTCAGGAAGGCCATCAGCCCCTTCTTTTCCTGCCATGGCCGGCTCGTCTCGGGTTCGGCCGCGTCGCAAATCGCCAACGCCCTGGCCTTCATTTCGAGATCGATCTCGGCATAGATGTTGGTTGTGTCAATTGAGACTTGGCCGAGCCATGCACGGACCGTGTTGATGTCCACCCCTGCTCGTATCAAGGTGCAGGCGGTTGTGTGGCGTATGACATGCGGGGTTAATTTCCTTCCAACCAACGCGGGAACCGCGGCCGCACAACGCGAGACGAACCTATAGACTCCGAAGCGCGTAAAGGGTTTTCCGTACCGGCTTAGGAAGACGGTATCACTTGCCGCACGCCGGTCCAGCAGTTCTGCCAAAACGCGGTCAGTCTCCGGCCACAGCGGGCATTGACGAATCAGGACCACCTCAATCTTCAACACCGACCAAGGTTCGCAGTTCACCAGCCTGGCGTTCACGGAGCGCGTGCTCGCGAGCGGCGCGCTCTGCTCGATGGACGGGCGCGGACGCTACCTCGACAACATCTTCATGGCGCGCCTCTGGCGCTCGTTGAAGTACGAGGCGGTGTACCTGCACGAGCTCGGCGACGGACGGGACGCGGAGCGCGTGATCGGTTCGTGGTTCGAGTTCTACAACGAGACCCGCCCGCACTCGTCACCCGGCGAGGCGTACCGGGGCGTGTCGGGGGAGGCTGCATGACCGCCCGGCGCGCACGGGCGGCGCGAGTATCGGACGTGCTCACCCCTCATGGAACAACAGGGACAATGGGCTGTTGGACCTTCCGTTCATGGCAGAACCGTTTCCGACACCAGGACGAACAAGCACTGGCGCAAGCAATTTGACACGCCGAGTAACCGTCAGCATACTTCATTTATCGAGGGCATCAAATCAATCCTAGTACACCTTAATGTCGCCCTCAAACTGTCCAACGAACCGGGACCACCTCAAACCAAAGCATAACTACATTTTGTCTTCATTGAACTGGCGACTGAAATTACTGTCACCAGTTTTTTTTCTGTTTTCGCCCTGTATTGCACAGGCGGTCGGCACACTCGAAGAAATCATCGTTATTGCAATCGCACCGGGATCTGCCGTAGGTAGCCCGGCTAAACGGTTGCCGTTTGCGATCAAAAGTGCAAATTTCACAGATTTGCAGAATCAGCAGGCGCTGGATCTCTCTGACTTCTTGAACAGCACGATGGGCAGCGTCAGCATCAATTCCGCCCAGAACAATCCTTTGCAGCCTGACTTGCATTTTCGTGGTTTTACCGCGTCACCGTTGCTCGGTTTGCCGCAGGGTATCGCGGTGTATCAGAACGGAGTGCGTATCAATGAACCGTTGGGTGATGCCGTCAATTGGGATCTGCTTCCGGAATCAGCGGTATATCGCATGGATTTGATCAGTAGTGCTAATCCGGTGTTTGGACCAAATGCGCTGGGTGGTGCGCTCGCGATCAAAATGAAAAACGGATTCAACTTCATGGACTCCCAGATTGAAGTGCAGAGCGGTTCATGGGGACGTACCACTGCAACGTTCGAAAGCGGCAACAACTTCACGTTGGGTGATGGCAGTTCCCTCGCTTACTATCTGAATGGCTCAACTTTCAATGAAGATGGCTGGCGTGATCTGTCGAAGTCCAAGGCACAGAATTTCTATGGCAGTCTGGGCTGGCGTAGTAGTGCAGGTTCCACCGTGAATCTGAATTATCAGCAGGCTGACAGTGAACTGATTGGCAATGGAGCATTGCCAATAGGCATGTTGCCTCTCGATCGGAGTGCGGTGTTCACTGCTCCTGATATCACGGAAAATGACCTGTATTCTGTAAGCTTGGAAGCCATATTATTACCGACTGAGACCCTGACACTGAGCGGCAACCTGTTCTGGCGAGAAAATACCACTCACTCCTTCAATGGTGATGCTTCGGAATTCGAGCTGTGCAAATTCTCCGGTGGCAGACAAGCCCTTTTCGAAGAAGCCGATGATCTTGAAACTGAACTGGAAGTCGAACTGGGCATAGTGCTTGATGATTTCTGTAACGGTGAGGATGCTGACGTTGCAGATTTCGATGATCTGCAAGAACTGATCAGAAATGCCGCCATTGCTGCCGGGCTGGATCCTGGGGACTTCAATCTGGAAGATGCCAGTGACGAGATTTATGGTTCGGGAATACTGGCTGACGAGGCCATCAACAACATCAGTCAGCGCGAACAGACCAGTCGTGGTTTCACTTTGCAGGGCGCATTGCTGGCATCCATATTCGGCAATGACAACCAGTTGGTGTTCGGTGTTAGTTATTTTGATGGGGAAGCGGAATTCCGCTCCGTTACCGAGCTGGCCTTTATGAATCCAGTTACCCGCAGTTCCGCAGGACTTGGAACCGGCAGCTTCCTGGAAGAAGGCGAGACTGATGTATCTACATCCACGAAAACCCTTAGCATTTTCTTTGTCAACGCCTTGGATGTTTCCGACCGACTAACGTTAACAGTCGCCGGCCGCTACAACGATATCGACATCAAGCTGCGCGATCTCAGCAGGGAACGTCCGGAACTGAATGGTAACCACAATTTTTCGCGATTCAATCCATCCGTAGGCCTCACCTACGATGTGAATGAACAAACCAACTTCTATCTATCCTACAGTGAATCCAACCGGGCCCCGACGCCTATTGAATTGGCCTGTAACGAAGGTGTGTTTGAACTCGCACGGCAGTTTGCCATTGACGACGGTGAAGATCCCGGTGAAGTAGACTTCGAGTGCCGCTTGCCGAATGCCTTCCTGGCGGATCCCCCGCTGGAAGATGTGGCTGTAATGAGCTTTGAAGGGGGGATGCGTGGCCGGCATGGAAACATTGCTTTTCAGCTTAGTTTCTTCAACGCGATTAACCACGACGATATATTGTTTCAGACAACTGGGCGGGCCACAGGCTTGTTCGCTAATATCGATAAAACCCGGCGCCGGGGGGTAGAGACAGCCGTTCAGGGAAAACTTGAACGGTTAAGCTGGTACGCCAACTGGACTTATCTGCAGGCTACTTTCGAAGACAACTTCACGGTGCTGAGCCCCAACCATCCTTATGCAAGTGATGAAGGTGAACTGGCAGTGCAGTCAGGCGACCGCCTGCCGGGTCTGCCCGAGCATGTGATCAAACTCGGCGTAGACTTCCAAGTCTCTGATAACTTCAGTATTGGTGCGGAACTGATTTACAACTCTGACCAGGTGGTGCGAGGTGATGAAAGCAATCAGCTACCGGAAGTTGACGGCTTTTCGGTGCTGAATCTACGCGTCAGTTACGCCATTCACGAGCAGTTCAGCATTTATGCCCGCGTCACTAATGTTCTGGACACAGATTTTGAAAACTTTGGACTGCTTGGCGAAGATCCCAGTGAAATCCTTGCTCTGACCGATGACCGACCGCTATTCCTCGGGGTCGCGGCCCCGCGCGGAGCCTGGTTGGGAATGCGTTACCGCTTCTGAGTGGAGGCGCAAGATCACGTCTGTGCGAAACGCCTGCGCAGGCTCCTGCTCGACACCTGCCGCAGGGTCCGCGAGCACGACGACAAGGCGCTCGATGAACCCGTTTACAAGGCCCTGCGCAAGCGCTACCGCACCATCCTCATCCAGGCCCGACGGGAACTCCCGACACCGCCCGTGCGGCGCGACGGCCAACGTGGACGCATTGCCAAGTCCGACGCCGAAAACCTCCACGAGGCCTTCGTCGCCTACAAAACCGTAGTGCTTCGCTTCGCCCGGGACCCCAATGTGCCGTTTACGAACAACCGTGCCGAGCGCGACCTCCGCATGAGCAAAGTCAAGCAAAAAATCTCAGGTTGCTTCCGCACAACACGGTATGCCGCCGCCTACTGCCGAATCTCCAGCTACGTCCAGTCCATGGGCCAACACGGATATAATCCCATGAGCGCCGTTCAGATCGCGCTCGACGGCAAGGCTGCCGCACATCTCCTGAATCCAAACATCACCCCTCACGTTACAGAAAACCGGATGCAGGGGCACGAGTAGTTACAGATCGCCAAAAAAATCCCTTTATTCATATAGTTGCGCGAAGAGGAGGCTCAGTTAACCGGACAGCAGTGGGACTGTATAATGGCAGAAAATAGTCAACAAATGTGGTTTAATGTGACTAGAGATGAAAAGTGAAAATGTGTATTTCTGTTTAGATCCACATAACAGCCAGGAGGAAGAGTTCTGATGAGAAAGTGTCCTGTTGTCGATTTTGACCATCATGGTCCAGAGTACGCCGCTGACAAGTATGAGGTACTTCGAGCGGCAAGAGAAGCATCACCGGTTGCATGGACGGACGCCTGGGGTGGGTTCTGGCTAGTTTCCGGTTATGAAGAAATGAGAACGGTTGCGCTGGATGATGACACGTTCGCATCTCTACAGGAGTATGGCGAGGATACCATCTTCAAAGGCCAGTCTATTCCTGCATTTGGCAACTCAGATTATCGTCAGATGCCGTTGTCGCTGGACCCGCCAGAGTTTTTTGATTTCCGACGAGTTTTCTCAGGCTTGTTGACTCCCAAAATTGCAGATAAGAAGAAGGAGCGATTTCGGGAGATGACGGACTATTGCATCGATCAACATATTGAGTCTGGTCAGATAGATCTCGTCTTGGATATTGCCGCTGCGGTTCCCGCTATTGTGACGATGGAGATATTGGGGCTTCCACTGGAAGACTGGGAAAAGTACGCGGAGCCGGTCCATGAATGGGTGTATACACCACCCGGGACCCCGGAACGAGCGCGTGTAGAAGAAGGTTTTGACGCGCTGCTGGATCTCATCAGGGAGACCATAGAAGACCGTAAGAAAAATCCCAAAGACGATATCGTCACGGCGCTCACGAAGGCGACAGTACGGAACGGCGAGCCGATGAACGACCAGGAACTGTTGGAGATGGCTTCGATTGTCGTCACCGGGGGTGTCGACACGACAACAACGTTACTAGCGAACGCATTTTGGTACCTGAATACACATCAGGAAGATCGTGAACGATTGTTGGCAGAACCGGAACTGATGAAAGCTGCCACGGAAGAGTTTTTGCGCTATTACACGCCAGTTGGGGGGCTCGCTCGAACAGTGACAAAAAGTACAACTCTAGGCGGAAGACAGCTTGAGCGAGGCGATCGCGTCCTGATCTCTTGGGCGGGAGCGAACCACGACCCGAAAGAGTTCGAGAACCCTGAGGAAATAGTGCTGGATAGATTTCCGAATCGGCATTGTGCATTCGGCGTAGGTATACACCGGTGCCTCGGATCTAATTTTGCTCGATCTGAATTCGCGATCGTAATGGAGCAGGTGCTAAAGCGTCTGCCGGATTATCGAGTGGTGACTGAGGAAGCGATTCCCTACACGACTCAAATTTCCCCAGGATGGATAAAAATGCCCGCAACATTCACGCCTGGAAAGCGTGTTGGCGCGCGTCTTTAATCCAGCCTAAGAAGATTACATGAACAAAGCAATTGATCTCTTCATCAATCCGAACTTTGGTAGCGAAGAATCCAACAATCCAATCACGCAAGAGGTAAATGAATTTTACTTTAAGGGCGGAAATACTTTCTTCCGAGATTGTACTATTGAGGGTTTGACCTCAGAGATGGATGAAGTAGGTGTTGAGCACGCAGTTCTCACTATAAACCCGTTAGCTCCCTCTGAGCGGGTTCTTGAATTTTCGCGATTGCATCCGGATCGGTTCAGTCTATGCCCCCAAGTCGATATCGATACGCTTTTGGACAGTGTGTGGGCACTGGAAGATCTGGTAGCGAATGAGCATGTGACTCTAGCGAGGGTTATGCCTGCTGTATCGGAGAAGCCACCAACACATGCGTACTATTATCCACTCTACGCAAAGTGCGTAGAGATGGACCTGCCTTTGAGCATCTTCAGCGGTATTCCCGGCCCCAGAATGGATGCGGAATGTCAGAACCCAATTTACCTTGATCGGATATGTCGTGACTTCCCTAGTTTACGCCTGATCATGAATCATGGTGCCGATCCCTGGTGGGGGACAGCAATTCGATTGATGATCAAATATCCCAACTTATACATGATGACTTCTGCGTGGATGCCGAAATACCTGCCCGAGGAGTTGCTGCATTTCATGAATACTCGAGGTAAAGACAAAGTGATGTGGGCTTCAGATCACCCAGTGCTGGATATGCGGCGTTGCCTGGAAGGCGTGTCAGATATTTCAGAGAAACTGCGCCCGGGAGTATTGGAGAAATATCTTTACCAAAATGCGAAAGACGTGCTGTTTGCTGAACGTAAGCTTCGTAGTGTCAATAAGGCTAGCGGATAAAGTTTGATATCTTCAGTTCAGTATGTACTTTGAAACCTTCGGATCAATACGATCAACAGTATTGTGGATCGTGCGATGCGCCAACGACTAAGAAGATTCCAAAAGAAGACGATCCGACGGTCCCGGTTGGATACTCGAATTGTTGTGGCGATCGATCGCTCTGGACGAGGCGAAAGCGCCCTCCGGGGGCCGGTCTTTGGGCTTGCCCGATAGCATACTTGGAGGCCGCCGAATCTCTCGAATCATCGAAGGTGAGAGAGATACACGAAGAAGTAGGGCTAGAAAGCCTGCTTAGATTACTGAACAGTCAGCGCGGACAGGCGAACTCAACCACTAACAGGAGAAGTCAGTGAGCAAGCCTTTGGAAGGAATTAAGGTGGTGGAACTGGGCATGTGGGTCTTTGTACCTGCGGCAGGTGCCATTCTTGCTGATATGGGCGCAGAAGTGATCAAAATCGAACCCCCGTCCGGGGATCCTATTCGTGGATTGACGAACTCGGGCGTTAAAGCAGACGACGGGGAGTTGAATCCGATATTTGAAGCATTTAATCGGGGTAAACGAAGTATAGCTATTGATCTAAAGCAGGAAGGCGCACTTGAACTCTTGCACAGAATTCTCGAAGACGCTGATGTGTTCATAACGAGCTTGTTGCCACAGGCCAGAAGATCGTTAGAGATAGATGTCGAAACTCTGCAGTCTCGACACCCTAGATTGATCTATGCCATCGGTAGTGGTCAGGGCGTTCATGGGGATGAGGCTGAAGATGGCGGGTTTGATGCAATTTCATTCTGGGCCAGAAGTGGCATTGCTTCAGCAGTGGCTTCGCCAGAGGCTAAGTATCCTGCCAATATGCCTTGCGGGGCTTTTGGGGACGGGCTCAGCGGGGTGACTTTGGCAGGTGGGGTAGCAGCTGCAATAGCCCAACGTGAACTTACTGGTAAGGCATCGGTTGTCGACGTCTCTCTTCTGGCGACGAGTATGTGGGCTATGCAGGTTGGTATTGTAAATTCGATTGTCCTTGGTGTTGATGAGTTACCCAAAGATGGTCGGTCTTTGGTTCCTAACCCTTTGGTAAATACCTATAGGACTTCTGACGGTCGTTTCGTAGCCTTGTGTATGCCGCAAGGGGATCGCTATTGGCCGGGTTTATGTGAGGCGCTGCAGCGTCCGGAACTCGTGCTGGACTCAAGGTTCGACTCTATGAGCAGTCGGTACAACAATCTTGAGAAATGTATTGCGATGCTGGATGAAACTTTTGGCGCCAACACGTTAGAACAGTGTCG
The DNA here is from genome assembly GCA_965221465.1 of Candidatus Azophilus sp. Classification (GTDB taxonomy): domain Bacteria; phylum Pseudomonadota; class Gammaproteobacteria; order Pseudomonadales; family Azotimanducaceae; genus Azophilus. The sequence goes on along the minus strand of OZ244892.1, from coordinate 193,826 downwards.
GGTGATGCTGGGTCAGCAGGAAGGGCCTTGGACGGTTGTTCAAAAGATGGGAGAACTGCCGAGAGATCCGCAGGCAATCGCGAACAACCTCACCCAGAAAGTTGAATATGGAAGTGGTCGCAGCATTACGATGGTGAGTACGCCAGTTCAGTTTGATCGAGAAGTATTGGAAGCTGCTCCAGCGCCGGAATTTGGAGGGCACAAATATGAGTTGTTGGCAGAACTGGGTTTTGGCGAGGAAGAGATTATTGACTTACAGTTTCGAGGAATAGTGGAGTAGCAACCGCTGGATCTTCCCCTATAAAACAAATACGCTGGTTATTTGGAGACAAGTATGCGAGTGAAAATAGACTATGCACGATGCCAAGGTCATACGATGTGTGCTCAACAGGCTCCTGAGATTTTTGACCTGGATGATGAAGAAGGGAAAGGAATCGTGATTCTGGATCGGGTTCCTCAGGAGTTGGAGGAAAAGCTTCAACGAGCAGAGATGAGCTGTCCGGAGCGGGCAGTCTGCATAGAGCAAGACTGATGTAAGTCAATTTGGCGAATGCGCCGTTGACTATTCTCTCCCTAATCCCCGGTTAAGGTCGGAGTGACCGGCGGTCTGTGCCGTTTTGAGGCTGAGGCCGACGGGGACGGCCTGCCGGGTGGCCGCGGCAGGGCGCGAGGCTGTGGCGGGACGCTGGATTCCGCCTGCGGGACGGCCTGATCGATCCTCGCCAAGATCGAGCGACTTTGTTCAGTTATTTCCGGGACACAACACTAGTGATATAGTTGAATGTTATGAGATTTGAAGGTTAGGCTGAATGAAGCATCCACTTAACGGCACAACCGCTATATGCGGCCTTGGCATGACTGAGATGGGGCGCGTATATCGTGACGCAGAGGATTTTGCGATCGATGCGGTCCACTTGGCTCTGCAAGATTGTGGCCTAAATAAATCAGAGTTGGACGGTGTGATGTTTAGCCCCGGCTTATCAGCTGGCGTCGACATGTCGTTGCAAAGCAAACTTGGGATCGACAACCTGAATCTTTACACAAAGATAGAAGCATATGGTTCTACAGCAGGCCAGATGATTGGTTATGCTGCCTTGGCCGTGAGCTGCGGTCTCGCTAACTATGTATGTTGTGTTTTTTCTGATGCACCGCTAAGTCAAGGCAAACGATCCGGTGCAATATACGAACGAGGGTTAACCCCAAAGAGTCCTTTTGATCTCCTCAATCCTTTATATGGGTTCGTGGGTGGTATTCCAATATACGCGCTGAGCGCACAGAGACACATGGATATCTATGGGACCACACAACAACAACTTGGAGAAATAGTCATTTCTCAGAGGCAGTGGGCTTCAATGAATCCTCTCGCTTGTAAACGCGAACTGCTTACAATGGATGACTACTTCTCGTCTCCCTGGGTTGTTGAGCCTTTTCATGTTTTAGATTGCTGCCAGGTGACGAACGGAGGTATCGCGGTAGTAGTCACCTCAAGTGAACGAGCACAGGATTTAAGACAACCACCTGTATATATCCGTGGTATTGGCCAAGGACATAAGGATTCGACTTCTACCACCACAGATGTGGCCCTTAGAAGCGCAGCAGAAATAAGCGCACCTCGAGCGTTTCAGATGGCTGATGCATCCGTCAAAGATGTCACACAATGTCAGCTGTACGACTGCTACTCATATACTGTACTCACAACCCTGGAAGACTATGGTTTTTGCAAGAAGGGGGAAGGAGGTGCGTTCGTGGAAGGTGGTCGCCTGGCTCCCGGCGGAAGCTTACCGACTAATACGGGAGGCGGGCAGCTTTCCTCATATTATATGTGGGGCATGACCCCGATTAGCGAGGCGGTGATTCAAGGAAGAGGTCACGCAGGGGAGAGACAGGTTGCAAACGAACTAATCATGGTTTCGGGAAACGGCGGGCTGTTGGCAAATCACGCCACGCTGCTACTATCGATGGATGATGCGTAAACAGACTGATACCATGTTAGACTGTTCAGAAGAGCTCTATCCCGAATACACGCGGTATTTCGAAGGTCTGCAGGAAGGAAAGTTGTACCTTCAAAAATGCGGGAACTGCAGTAAATGTACCATTCCGTTTCACCGAATTTGCTCAGCATGCGGGCATCATGAACTCGACTGGTATCAAGCATCAGGACGCGGCGTTATCTACTCTCATGCGAAACTTCACAGGACCTACCATAAACGTCATGACTCTCTTCCAATCACACTTGCATGGGTTGATCTTGAAGAAGGTGTTCGCCTGGCTACCAACATATTGGCGACAGAATCAGATCAAACCAAAGTTGGAAGCAAAGTTGAACTAAGGTTCGAATGGCTTGAAGACGGCACAGTATTACCGGTCTTTGAAGTAATTCAGTAAACTTTGATTTTGAACCAACCTGGGTCAAAACACAGCACGCCAATGGTTTGAAGGGTTTCCTCGTCTAGCAACTGCCCTACGTAGAAATCATGTTCGCCATCCCGTTGGCGTATCCATACCCGGTCTTGTTCTTCCAACGCGACGAAAGGTGCGTCCAGATATGCATCGCGTTGAGTTATACCAGATGAAAATCGGCTTTCCTGACTCGTGGGCTTTTTCGATGAACTTTAAGGTCGCATCAGTAAACTCTTCATCTATTGTTGGTTTGTCGGCGAAAATTGATCTCTGTCACCCAGGTGATTCTTGCCAAACTGACCGGAGGTGTAACCAAGGGGTTTAAGCAGTTCTGCCAGGGTAGGGTCTTTTTCATCAATCCCCAGCATACCGCGATGACAAACACCAATATTAGACCAGCCTATGTCATCACCCCAGATCACCAGAATGTTGGGTTTCTCGACCGCTTTCGCCGGGAGAGACAATAACAAAATCACAAGAAAGTAGACGCAACGGCTCAACCTGAAACTATTCATATTCATGTCTCCCTCATTTCTTCTGTTCGTCGTGCAGGACAAGCGAAAGTCGGGATCTGGCCTGCTCGGATCTATCCGTCGCAGATCACAGAAAATACAGTTTTATTTGTGGCGAATTCCTAGCCGGTGAAATCAATTTCACTAATCGGCGTAGTTGACGAAGGAAGCCCGTAAGGTTCTCATCTGCCTGTGCTAACCAACGTCGATCTTTGAGAACAAACCCCTTCCGGAGACCGGAAGGGGTAAGGCAACGGGGGAATCTTTGCCGCTTTTTTGATACGTCTTAGCATCTGCTCAATGACTGAGTACGAACTGGATCCCGTAGGTCCGTGGCTCGCTTATGCTACCCGCCATTCCACCAAAGAATGCAGATATGGGTTGTGCTGTCTGAAGAATCTGCTCGTCCAGTAAATTATTACCATAGAAGATAAGTGACCAGTTATCTTCAGGTGCGTTCAATGCGACGCGGACATTTGCTAGTTGAATAGAATCTGCTATTGCACGCGGGTCCTGATTCACGTTGGTTTGAACCTCATCCTGGTAGGTATAGTTCCCACCAATCACAACTTCGAAATCGTTAAAAACACCAACACGCCAATCAAAGCCAACTGAGAGTTTATTCTCCGGATTGAGTGTTAACTCAGCGCCAGAGACATCTTGGGCATTTTCTATACAACCTTCCGCTGCAGTCTGTATCTCGTAGCACGGAGAATTGTTAAAGGTACCGTACTCTGCTTTTATATGAGCAAGATTTAGATTCGCTCGAAAGTTTTCAGTAATCTGCCACATGGCCGCAATTTCAATGCCTTTAGAGTCTGCATCTGCCGCATTGACCACAACGGGTGTAAACGTATTTCCACCGATGAAAGAACTTACTTGAAGGTCATCGAACTCCATCAGAAAAGCCGCAATGCTCAACTGAATTCCATGTTCCGGGAACCCCATCTTTCCGCCAATCTCATATGACTTCACGAATTCAGAGTCAAAAAATATATCTCTCGTTGGAGTAGTCGGATCGCCAGCGATTGCATTGGTTATGCCGAAATCAAAACCACCATTTTTGAAGCCCTCTCGATAACTCAGGTAGGCTTGTCCGTTTTTATTGAAATCCCATTGCACTGTCGCAGCTGGAGTAAGTTGTGATTCATCTTCCTTCAAATCAAAGTCAAACCCTGTATAGGGAGTGGCTAGGGTAAGGAAAAAAGCAGGGAAACTATCACTGTTAAATGCTGAAGCCCTGTCTCCTAGATATTGTTGTGCATCAAACCCGATATCTACTTGTGTATACCTGGCACCAAGAATCACTCGCAGCTGATCATTAATGTTCGCTGTAACCTCGGCGAACCCCGCCTTAGACGTTGAATCCCCTGTTGCGTTTTTTAATGCCGTCGCATGAGGAAGCGTTGGATCCAATTGACTAAAAGCGAAGTGTACCAGCTGATCATAGGTGTACGACACATCATCGTAGTAGAATCCCAGTACCGCTGAAACACGTCTGTCGACTGGCGTTTGAAGACGTATCTCTTGAGAAAAGCCATCGAATTCCTGGTCAACTGGCACCATGAAGATCGGATGAGCTATGACCGCGCCTACCGAAACTAACGGATTCTCAAACTCTTGATATCCAGTGACCGATGTCAGCGTATATTCTCCAATGTCCCAATCGACGACAATCGACTGAGAAGCACCACTAAGATCACTTCCTAGCAAACGATTGAGCGTACTATCACTAACGATGTTGAATGTATCCGGTGGTGATGAGAACATCGACGGACTTGTTCCTTTGTTATCCAGCCTACAATCATCAACGTTATCAGGTATCACAAACGACATAAATCCAATCAACGATGCTGGACAAATCGCATTCTGAATCAATGATCCTTCAACTCGAGCTTCATAGTAGGTTGTTTTAGACGAGATATTGACCGTATTCGAAGGTTGATACTCGATGGTTAACCGCGCGGTTAAGTCGTCTCTTGCCGGAACACGAACGTTGTGATTAGTGTTGTGGAACCAGCCGTCGCTTTCACGTTTCTGCACACCTAGACGCATTCCCAGACTATCGCTCAATGGGCCAGAAACAATGGCCTCGTACAGTTGTTCATCAGCTTCGAATTCGTAGCCAACTCTACCTTGTAGCTCCCATGAATCAGTCGGTCCGTTGCTAACAACATTCAACAGACCCGCAGTCGTGTTTTTTCCGAAATAAGTTCCCTGAGGACCTCGAAGAACTTCTACCCGGTTTACATCAAACAGAGCTGCATTCCAGGCCTGTTGCCGGGGAAGGAAAAGCCCATCAACCGAGACACCGACTGCCTGATCAACAGACGGTAGAACGGCAACTGTACCAAACCCCCGGATTGCCGCTCTCGGCACGAAATTGGCGCTATAGAACGACATATAGAGTCCCGGCACATCCTTTGCAACATCAACTAGCGAACGCTGGTTTGCAGCTTCAATATCGGCCCCACTGACTACATGTAGAGATATTGGTACATCCATTGCCGACTCTTCGCGCTTCCGGGCTACCACTAAGATCTCTTCAATTACGCGTCTGCTACTTTTTTGAGAATCCTCACTCACAGCCACAGCCGGAATCACAAAACCGGTCATGGAAATGCACACTGCCGCAAGGCAAGCGGTAGCTTTACGATATGTTGAAGTCGATTTCTGATAAGGCAACATTGGCGTTAACTCCCCTCTTGTTAATGCGCTGGTTTTTGCTTACTAGTCACTAGTGTCCGGTTAAAAGTCAAATAAATTCAATTGGTTGGGATGGCCATGAGGCTTGGTCGTGATTGTGCTGTCGAAAAGCCCATGATACTACTCTTGCCAACCTCGCTACTTCCATTCACGAACAGGTGCGGCCAGTGCTCACTAGTCCTTCAATGCGTAAAATAGATTACTACATTCAACTCAGTCAACCCCGGTTTTCACACCGGCAAAAAGTCTCGAATGTGTCTGAACCAGAACACACCAAACCCCATGAAGCGCTGCTCGAATGCACGATGATCGAGGGCGCCCTGAACGCCTCCGCGGAGCTCCCCGCAGAGTAGTCGGGCGATGGCGTCGAACACGCCCGGCACGGCAATTGCGGGCCGGAGGGGGCGTTCTCGAGCGCCCTCTCGCGGGCCATGTCCACCGTGATCTCCGGATAGAATCCCAGCCCCAGGGTGGTCTTTCCGCCGTTGATCAGTATGCTCTGCCACCGGGATCTGCGGCAGCGCACTACATCCAGTTACCTGGTTTTCAACGATGCGATACTCAGAAGAATGAAGGGACCATCGATGATTGACGTCAACATACCGAGCGAAACAATCCCGGCGACCATCGCCGCGAATGTCACCGCCCATCCCGACAACCTTCTGCTGGTCAGCGACGAAGTGCGTTTGACTTACCGCGAGGCAGACGCCCGTTCGCTGTCCCTGGCCAGAGCGCTACTGGCCTCCAATGTCGGAAAAGGCGCCCGCGTTGGATTCCTGTTTCCCAACGGCGTCGATTTCGTGCTGGCCTTCCTGGCGATCACGCGGATCGGGGCGCTGGCCTGCCCGTTCAATACCTTCATGAAGCCCCCGGAACTCGCCCACCAGCTACGCCACAGCGATGTCCAATTGCTGCTCACCACGCCGGAATTTCTGCGACAGGACTACATCGCCAACCTCGAGGTGGCGCTGCCCGAACTCTCCCTTGCTCCGTCGACGACGCTGACACTGCCGACCGCGCCGTACCTCCGTGAGGTCGTGGTCGCGGCTCTGTCCGCACCCCCCTGGGCGAGCACCCTCGAGAGCCTGCTTGCACGGGGCGCCGATGTTGACGAATCGATCGTGCGAGCCGTCGAAGACAGCGTTTCGCCGGCGGACTGGCTGTGCATGCTGTACACCTCCGGCAGCACCGCCGCGCCGAAGAGTGTCGTCCACACCCAGAACGCCTTCCTCCGCCGACAGAGAACCATCGCACAAGCGTTCGGCTATGCACCGGGCGATCTGCTCTACGGCCCCATGCCCTGGTTCTGGCTGGGAGGTATTTCGCACCTTCTGTGCGGCTTTCTGAGCGGTGCCGGCCTGCTGTTCGAACAGCGCTTCAATCCCGCCGACACGCTCGCCCTGCTCGAACGCGAGCGTGCCACGCACGCCACCGGATGGCCGCACTACGCCGCTGCGATGAAAGCCGATCCCGGTTTTTCGAGCCGGGACCTGAGCAGCCTGAGGGGCGGCAACCTCTATGACTACCTGGTCGACCCCACGCGCGACAGCACACACTACGCCGGCGGTATCGGCATGACGGAAACCGCCGGCCAGCACTGCTTCCAGACGTACGAAAAGCTGCCGGAACGGCTCTACGGGGCAACGGGGGCACTCTCGGACGATGTGGAACACCGCATCGTCGACCCGGAAACCGGGCAGATCCTGCCCGACGGGGAGATCGGGGAACTCCAGGTTCGCGGTTTCTCCGTCATGCAGGGCTACTACAAGCGGGAACGGGAAGAAACCTTCGAGCCGGACGGGTTCTTCCCCACGGGCGACCTCGGGGAGATCCGGGACGGGTTCTACTTCTTCACCGGCCGCCTGGGCAACATGATCAAGACCTCCGGAGCCAACGTCAGCCCTCGCGAAGTGGAAGCCGAGGCGCGCAGCATCCCAGGCGTCAGGGAGTGCATCGTCCTGGGCATCCCCCACCCCGAGCGAGGTGAAATCGTCGCTGCTGCAATCGTTCCCGAACCCGGCGCATCACTCACCGCCGACGACATCGTCGCAGCCCTGAAACCAAGGCTTTCAGCGTTCAAGTTGCCAAAAGTCATCCGCTTTCTCACCGCGGAGGAGATTCCCTCGCTGCCCACGGGGAAGCTCGATCAACGCGGCCTCAAGCGATTGCTTGCAATCGGAACCTGACCGGTGATCACTTCCGGCTTACCGTTCGCATAGTGTGGCCCCTGTAGCAGTTTTCGCGCCGAAGTTCGGGATTCGCAATTCCGGGCACGCGGTTCCATACAAGTCGGGAACCCGGAGTGCAGGGACGAGGACGCACAGGAAACAATACCCGCTCTCGGCGCCCGATCGAAACCATCAAAGTGGGCTGTCAGGCCGGCCAACCGCTCCCCGGAACATCGACCTCCACGGTCTCGATCTTCGACTTGCGTACCCGGGCGAGTTCCTCCGGGCCCGCGTTGATCGTTGTCGGAATATAGAGCGTCTTCCGGTCCGCCCCGCCCAGCATGCAGGCCACGGCGAGGTTCTCCGTCACCTCGACCCGGTCCAAGACCTTGCCGCCGTCGGCAATGCGCAGCACACTACTGGTTCCGGCCGCAACCCAGACGGCACCTTCGGCATCCATGCAGATGCCGTCAGGCGTACCCTCAACCTCGGCCCAGACGCGCCGGTTGCGGAGGTTCCCTGAGGCGTCCCGGTCGAACGCCGTCAGGCGTCCGCCGACGGTCTCAGCCACAACCAGCGTCCGCCCGTCGGCCGAGATCGCGCAGCCGTTCGGGAAATCGAGATCTTCGGCAGCGACGCTCACCGAGCCGTCCGCGTCCACCCTTGCGAGTTTTGCGGGTTTTGGCGTATCGCCCCAAGCCGCGCCGAAGTTTCCCACGTAAGCCCTCCCCTCACCGTCGACCACCATGTCGTTGCAATGGTAGGTGGCGATGCGGCTGAGGTCGGCATGCTCCCTGAGCCCGTCCGGGTCGAGCCGCATGAGCCTGCGGTCGGTCATCGATACGACCAGCAGGCGCCCGTCGGGGAGCCAGCCGAGGCCGGAGGGCTCCCCGGGAACCTCTACCACGGCCTCGAGCGAGCCGTCACCGGCAACACGATAGACCGTATGGGCGTGAAAGTCGGAGAACCAGAACGCGCCGTCGTGCCAACGGGGGCTTTCCGCAAAGGTGAAGCCGCTCTTCCATACCGAAGCCTTGCGTGAATTCAAGGGTCACCTCCCAACGCGTCCACCGTTTCTACCGCATTATGCACAATTGCCAAACGCACTCGGATGCTCCCCAATTGTACGTGGATCGAGGTGAGTCGAAGCACGATTTGCCGTTCGACAGCGACTGTCCTGCCATGGGCAGCGGTGATTGAAACCCTGGCAGGATGTTATCAACCAGATACAAATTCGCAAGTTTCAATAGCTATCGTAATTTACGTGCGGTAATCTAACTCTAATAGAACAAAACTTTTTTGATTTCCATGGAGAACTGGCTCACCGAGCAACGGCAGTTCGTTCAGTCGGGTTTTCACGACTTTCTGGCCGGTGATGGACAAGCCACCGACACACCGCCTACTACTATCCGCGCTACGCGAAGTGCGTCGAACTCGACGTGCCAATCAGCGTTTTCACGGGAATACCGGGCCCGAGGCTCGATGCCGAAAGCAAGAACCCGATCCATCTCGACCGGGTCTGCCGGGACTTTCCGACACTCCGAATCATCATGACGCACGGTGCGGACCCCTGGTAGGGCACGGCCATGCGCCTGATGATCAAGTATCCGAACCTGTACATGATGACCTCCGCCTGGATTCCGAAGTACCTGCCCGACGAACCGCTGCACTTCATGAACACACGCGGCCGCGACCGGGTCATGTGGGCATCCGACCACCCGGTTCTGGACATGCAGCGATGTCTGGACGGCGCGGACGAGATTGCCGGCAAGCTTCGTCCGGGTGTGATGGAAGCCTATCTCTACGAGAACGCGAAAAGGGTTGTTCTCGGGAAACGAAAACCCATTCGGGAGCGAAAAAATGCTGTTTGACGTATTCACCGAAGTTCAGAAAAAAGACTGCGAACAACACGGCGGTTACGGCCAGCTATTGCGCGAAACCGTGGAGCAGGCAAAGGCGGCGGAAGACGCGGGCATCAACGGTTGGTGGCAGGTCGAACATCACTGCTCGGCGGACTTCAGTTACAGCTCCACCCCAGAGCTAATCCTGTCTGCCATTGCGAGCGCAACCAACAAGATCCGCATAGGCAGTGCCGGTTTCCTCGCACCGCTTGAGATCAACCACTGGATGCGCACCGCCGAGCGGGCTGCGGTGCTCGATCACATTTCCAACGGCCGCATGGAGGTCGGCCTGGCGAGATCGAGCGGCATGGAGTGGTCAACGTTCGGTGTTCCGGACGGCGGCACCACCTCGCTCGCCGACCTGGTGGAAATCACCAACCTGTTGCCCAGGGCATGGACCGAGGAGTCGATCACCTGGAAGTCCGACCGATGGTCTGTCGAAGGCAAGAACGTGCAGCCGAAACCGGTTCAGAAGCCGCACCCTCCGATCTGGCACACCGGGTCGAGCCCCGACTCCTTCCGGCGGGCCGGCGAGATGGGCGTGGGAACGCTGTGCACGACGCTGTTCACGCCGGTCAACCTGCTGGCCGACCGGGTCGAGATCTACAAGCAGGCCATTTCGGCCTGCGATTCTCCAGCCGGTCATTTCATCAATAACCAGGTGGGGGTATTCACGTTCGTGCACGTTGCGGAATCCGAGAAGGCGGCAATCGAGAGCAACGCCTATCGCTCGGCGATCTGGTACGTCGCTTCGGTACCCAGAATCTACGGCATCTCCAGAGACCTGTTCTTCCAGACCGTTCGCGGCAACATCGATCCCCGGTCGAAGTTCGTCTGGGACCAGGTCGATGACGCGCCGCTCACGGAAGACCAACTCAACGACGAGAATCCGGCGGTGGCGTTGATCAAGCAGGAACTTGCGGGGCACAAGATCACCAACGAGGCGGTCTTCGAGGCCGTGCGCGACGTCGACTCCGTCGTCATCGGCGATGTCGATACCTGCCGCAGGAAGATCGCAAAATTCAAGGAGGCCGGATTCGACAGGCTGCTGTGCATGCAGCAGTACGGCGAACTGAGCCACCAGGAGATCCTGAAAAGCACGGCGCGGCTCGGTGCGGAGATCGTGCCGTATTTTGCGGATCGGTCCTGACCCGGCAAGCCTTCCGCTTCAGTTGGTGCTCTGGGGTCTCGCAACCCGCCCCGGGCGGGCACCGGTGTCCTGGTCGTGCTCCCGGGTTACCGCCCCGTTGTTCAACGTGGCGACATAACCGGTCGCAGGTTGCACGAAGCGCGAACCGCCCGCCGGCAGATCGCGCCGATACTCGGGAACCTCGATATCGAGCGCATCCAGATCGACGACGTTTATGTCGGCCCGTTTGCCGACCTCCAGGCGGCCACGGCCGGTCAGGCCGCAGACCTCCGCCGGGCGCGAGGTGGCTTTTTCCACGACCAGCTCAATCGGGAGGCGTTCGCCACGCAAGCGGTCCCGTACCCAGTGAACCAGGTTGAAGGTCGGGAACGACATGTCGGAGACGAGGTTCACATGGCCGCCAGCATCCGACAAACCCATCACCGTATTCCCGTCCATCAGCATTTCGCGGCAGGCATCCAAGTTGCCGTCGGCGTAGTTCGTTGCGAGATGGACGCCCACGGGCCAGCATGGCCTATCGTCTGGCCGCTGCGTTCGGCTATCATGCAACCTTTGGACCACCACCGCTCTTGGCTGAGCTTTACCCTGGTCCAAGAGCAAAGTGCTGGCGCCCATTCCGGGGGTGCACACCTGTTCCAGCTTCAACCACACAATCCGCGAGGAGGACGGCATCCGACATGAGCAAGACACCAACCCAACACCGAAATCCATGGCGGTACAAGTGGGCGGCTGCCGCCTCGCTGATCGCCTTTGCCGCCCTGCCGGTCGGCGCCAGCGCGGCAGCGGCGAGCGGCGAGGCCATCGAGGAAGTGGTGGTCATTGGCACCCGCGGCGCCCCCCGTTCGGTGGAAGACTCCTCTGTTCCGGTGGACACCATCAGCAGCGAGGACTTTGAAAACCAGGGCGGCAGCGACATGTCCAACCTGATTCGCGCCCTGGTGCCCTCGTTCCACGTCAACGACAATCCGTCCCGCGACCTTGCCGCCCTGCTGCGGCCCGTCAACCTGCGCGGCTTGGCGCCCGACCACACCCTGGTGCTGATGAACAACAAGCGCCGGCATCGCGGCTCGGTCATTCAATGGATTTCCAATGGCGCATCCAATGGCGCCCAAGGGCCGGACATCTCCGCCATTCCCGCCATCGCCATCAAGCGCATGGAGGTGCTGCGCGACGGCGCCGCTGCCCAATACGGCTCCGACGCCATCGCCGGCGTGCTGAACTTCGTGCTCAAGGATGCCGCCGAGGGCTTCTCCGTCGAAGCCAAGCACGGCTTTTACACCAAGGACAGCGGCGAAGACCTGACCACCATTGCCGGCAATGCCGGCTTGGCCCTGGGCGGGTCCGGCTTCCTCAACTTGAGCCTTGAGCTTGGCCAGTCCTCGGACACTGAGCGCAGCGTACAGCACCAGGACGCCGCGGCCCTGATTGGCTTGGGCATTCCCAACGTGGCAGACCCGGCCAAGCCCTGGGGTTCGCCCAAGGTGAGCGACAGCATCAAGGCGGTGGCCAACTTCGGCATCGACATCAACGACAGCACGGAGTTCTACGCCTTCGGCAACTTCGCCAGCCGTGAGGTGGAAACGCCTTTCTTCTTCCGCAGCCCCATGAACCGCACCGGCGTGTACAAAACCGGGGACAACATCTTCCTGACCGCGGGTGACGGCTGCCAGGAGAAGCACGGCGTGCCCTCCACCGCCGACAACCTGCTGGCCTACCGCGATGCGGTGGCGGCGGACCCGGGCTGCTTTTCGTTCGTTGAGCTCTATCCAGAGGGTTTCACGCCCGTCTTCGGCGCGGAAATGACCGACTACTCGCTGTTCGCCGGCGTCAAGGGCGGCTTGTCCAACGGCCTGCTGTACGACGTCTCCGCCAGCATGGGCGAAAACAACATGGACGGCTTCCTCAACAACTCGCTGAACCCGTCCCTGGGCGCCAATTCGCCGCGGGACTTCGACATCGGCGAGTACACTCAGCAAGACACCAACTTCAATATCGACCTGTCCTACCCCGTGGACGTGGGCCTGGCTTCGGACCTGAACATCGCGGGTGGCTTCGAATGGCGTGAGGAGGAGTTCAAGATCACCACCGGCGAGCCCGCCTCCTGGGAAATCGGCCCGTACCAGCAGTACGGGTTCGGCACGGGCTCCAACGGGTTCGGCGGCTTCAACCCCGCCTCCTCGGGCACTTGGGATCGGGCCAACATCGCCACCTACCTCGACATGGAGGTGAACGCCACCGACAACTGGCGCATCGGCGGCGCCCTGCGCTGGGAGGATTTCGACGGCTTCGGCAGCACCACCAACTTCAAGTTCGCCACCCACCTGCAGGTGGCCGACGCCCTGGCCCTGCGCGCCTCCTACGGCACCGGCTTCCGCGCCCCGACGCCGGGCCAGTCCAACGCCCGCAACGTCTCCACCGTGGTCAATGCCGCCACCAACGCGTTCGAAGAGCGCGGCACCATCGGCTCCACCCATCCGGTGGCCATGGCCCTGGGCGGCAGGGAGCTGCAACCCGAAGAGTCGGAGAACTTCACCTTGGGCGCGGTGCTGGCGCTGGACAACGGCTTGAGCCTGACGGTGGACTACTTCCGCATCGACGTGGACGACCGCATCGCGCTCTCAGGCCTGTTCGACGTCACTGACGCCATCAAGCAGGCGCTGATCGCGGACGGCGTGCCGGAGGCCGCGGAATTCACCTCCGTGCGCTACTTCACCAACGACTTCGACACCAAGACCGAGGGCGTGGACGTGGTGCTGACCTACGGCTGGGAAACCGACCTCGGCAGCACCGACCTGCTGGCGTCCTTCAACCACACCACCACCAAGGTGAAGAACTTTCGGGCCGGCTCGACAATCGCCGGCGGCGACACCATCGACAACCTGGAGCGCGGCGCGCCCGAAACGCGCTTCAACCTGACGCTGACCCACAGCATCAACAACTGGTACCTGGTGGGCCGCTACAGCTATTTCGGAGAGTGGTACGACGACCACAGCGCGGCTGAGTTCGACGGCTACGGCCTTGTGGACTTGCTGGCCCAGTACAACTTCGCCGGCGGCCTGGCCATTGCGGTGGGGGCGGAAAACGCGCTCAACGAGTACCCGGACAAGGCCATCAACACCGGCAACGGACGCAAGTACCCGCGCTACTCCCCGGCCGGCCACAACGGCGCCTTGGTCTACGCCAAGATCAGCTACGCCATGTAGCCGGCTTGCGGCCAACCAGCACCGTGCTTGGGGTTTGGCGCCAAACGCACTCGGCGTCAAACCCCGCCTCGCCCATCGCCTGCCGATGCACTCGCGTAAGCGCGGCTGTGCTCCGTCCGGCAGATTCGACATACTGTCGAGTATGCCTGCATCGGCCTCCGATCCGCTTAGTCGCGCTTACACGCCGCCTCGGCGCTGTCGCGACGCAAGTTGGTGAGCTATGCGGACTAGTGGAAATGTGGAATGACGTGCTCGCCAAACAGGCGAATCGTCTTCATTGACACATCGTGCGGTATCGTTTCGTTCTGCACCAGCACCAGGACCTCGTCGACGCCGTTCTCCTCGTAGAGCTTCAGCGATTCGACGCACTGCTGCGGCGTTCCGGCCACCGTGATGCCTGAGTTGGACAGCGTTTCGGGATCGAGCCGCTCCCAGGAGTCGAGTTCGCCGTCCTGCCTCGCGGAACGCGCCGCGGCACTGAGGCCGGTGGCCGTCGCCACTTCAGCCGCGTTGATGGGCGCGGTTTCGTGATCCTTGGTCATGTGGACCTTCAGATCGTCGGGTATCTCCCCGTCCCACGCTTCGATCAGATTCCTGGTGATCTCCGCAGCAGCCTTGTTGTACGGACGGTCCGGGCCGAAGAACACCTTCAATGACCGGCTGACGAGTTCCCTGGCCTCGGGGCCGTCCTCGCCACACACGCCGAACGTCATGCTGGCCCAGTTTTCGTTGCGCTGTTTCGCCGGACCCGGGTAGCCGGCGATGCGCTCGCGGTATTGCTCGATCAGGGGCGCGGTGACGCTGGGCGGGCTGGGCACGAAGGACAGCACACCCATGCCGTGGTCGGCGGCGACGCCGAAGCTGTCCGGCTGCGCACAGGCGAGCCAGCGTCGAATCGGCTTTTGTACGGGCTGCGGCACAACCACCCGCGGCGGAACCTGCCAATGCCGGCCTTCCCAACTGAACTCGTCGGGATAGCTCGACCAGATCGCTTCGATGCAGGCCAGCGACTCCTCCCACATGGCGCGGGTGTCGCGCGGGTCGATGCTGTGACCGGTCACCTCGTAGGGCCCACCCCTTCCTGAGCCGAACTCCACGCGGCCCTCCGAGATCAGGTCGAGCATCGCGATGCGTTCGGCAACGTGAAGGGGATGGTGATAGGGCAGAACGACGACGCCGGTGCCCACCCGGATGTTCTTCGTTTGCGCCGCAACGGCTGCCAGGAACTGATCCGAGCCGGGCGCCACCGAGAAGGTGGGCAGGAAGTGGTGCTCGGTGATCCAGATGGTGCTGAAGCCCGCTTCGTCAGCCAGCCGGGCCTGGGCCAGCGATTCCCGGTAGGTCGCCTCGAAATCGACCTGCCCGTCGTCGGAAACCGACCGTTGCAGTTCCGTGATCATTGATATGCGCATGGGTTACTCCAGCTGATCCTGCGGACTCGGGCCGTCATGTCGGAAATTCCTGCCATCGAACGGATGCCCCTTTCCGTTGAAAATTACGTCTTGTTCAGCCCCATTGAATCGTCATATTTCTGACATTCCGATGTTATGCCAAAAAATTAACCGATTCAAATCGTGTTTTGGTGTAGACTGATTCATTGCCGCACGAAGTGCAAGTAGATACGTTTTTTCTTCATCATCGAACTTTAATATCTAAAATCTGGCGATCAGCAGGTTTCTGGGAGGGATTTACGTATGGAAGAAATCGAACTGTCCTACACGACCGGGAGAAAAGCTCAGGACCGCGATCTCAGCCGTCATCGCGACCGCTTTGCGGCCTGGTGCGCGACCAGGTTTGAAGGCAACGGCCTGGTCGAGTTGGAACCCATCTCCGAAGACGCCAACGGCCGTGCGGGAGAGATTTTTTTCTTTACGCTGAAAGACGGCAGCCGGTACATCCTGCGTAGAAAGGCACTGACCGACAATCCCCAGCACATGAATCAGGACTTCGAGTCCGAGTACGTCGTGCAGAGAGAGCTGCGCGACAGCAACATACCCGTCTGCAAGACCTACTTCTACGAAGAGGACGAATCCATCGTGGGCAGTGCGTTCTATGTCATGGAATACATCGATGGTCGGGTGCCGCCCGATGAACCGAGCTATCACCACTCGGGCTGGGTGACCGAACTGAACGCTGAACAACAGGCACAGCTCTGCCGAAGCAGCCTGGCCGCCCTGGCCCGCGTGCACAAGCTGGATCCAAACGACTTGTCGCTGGATAGGCTGTTCCGGCGCGCAAGGCCTGGTTTCACTCACAATGACTGGTTGATCGACCATTGGCGCCGCTACCATGAGTGGTCCCGGGGCGATGCACCATTCCCGCTGGTCACCAGATCCCTCGATTGGCTTGCGGCCAACAGGATCGAGAACGAACCCCTATCGATAAGCTGGGGCGATGCACGCCCCGGCAATACGATCTATCGCGGTGCGGAGTGCGCGGCGCTGATCGACTGGGATATCGTGCATCTGGCCGCACCCGAGAAGGACCTGGCCTGGTGGCTCACCCTTGATTTCCTGGCCGTCAGGCGCGCGGACGACAGGAGGCTTCCCGGCTGGCTTTCCGTCGACGAGTTGATCGCAACCTATGAAGACGCCCGGGGCCAGGCCATCGACAGGAACAGGCTACACTACTACACCGTCTACACCGGTATGGCGGTCGTGCTCTTCATAGATCGCACGGCCGCCATATCCCCGGACGTCACAGAGGAGATGAGGGAGGCACTGATGGCCAGCCCTGTTTTCTCACCGCTCATTCTTCTCGAAGAAATCATGGAGAATAGACTCTGGTAGCGGCAGGACACTGGTTATGGCCCCGGAATACCAGGCGATATTCGGATTCGCCTACCACCTTCCGCTGGGCTCAGGCCTCGAACTCGAAATTGGCGGAGACTTCAGCTACCGCTCCGAGGTGAACGTCGCGACCAATTATACGCCCGGTAGCGAATCGGACTCACTGAACATGTTCAATGCGACGGTCGCGCTCAAGGGCAGGAACGACAGGTGGGAACTCAGGCTGATTGGCCGCAATCTGGCAGACGAAGACGTTCTCATTCATCACCAGGCGTCAGCATTCCCAGATTCTTACATCGGTGCAATTGTGCCGCCTCGCCGGGTCCAGGCCCAGTTCACGGTGAGCTTCTGAGACGCGGAGCCCCTCACGGGGCTTTGGATTCGTGGCGCGATTGACACCTGGTCCGTCATTGACAGCATTGCCGGACATTCAGATCTCGTGAGGTAGCGTCATGAAAGTAACCAGACAAATGCTCCACGAAGATCTGCAACCTGCTGGAGTCTACTGGCCGGCCCACGTTCTCAGGTATTTCAACCGAAACAAGTGGTCCATGAAGATCACGAACGCCCTGTTGAGCCGGATGATCAGGAGTGAGGCACCTGAATCGATAAGCATCGAGGAGCGTTTTCTCCCAACCGGCGATGGGGACGCGGAAATCCGCGTCAAGATCTACCGGCCCGCATCCCGGTCGGGTGAACTACCGGCGATGCTGTATACGCATGGCGGTGGCTATGTGACTGGTAGTCCCGACGTATTCGATGGGCTGTTGGCGAAGTTCATCGAGCGCAGGCCCTGCGTCATCGTGGCGCCGGCCTATCGCAACGCATTGGTCAAGCCCTATCCCGCGGCTCTCGACGACTGCTACGGCACCCTGCTGTGGATGAGAGACAACGCCGGCGAACTCGGCATCGATGCCAGCCGTTTCATGATCGCCGGGCACAGTGCCGGTGGCGGGCTGACGGCGGCGGTCACGCTGAAAGCGAGGGACACAGAAGACGTGAAGATCGCGTTCCAGATGCCGCTCTACCCCATGATCGACGACCGGCAGCCCACGGACCCGGCGCGCTACATCGACACTCCGGGTTGGGACACCAAGGCCAACGCCTTTGGTTGGCGCAGTTATCTGAAAGACCTCCATCAACGCAATGCAGAGATTCCTGCCTACGCTGCGCCAGCCAGGAACACCGATTACAGCGGCTTTCCGCCGACCATAACCTTTGTGGGCGAATACGAACCCTTGTACTGGGAGACCGTCGAATACGTCGATCGCCTGAAAGCGGCGGGGATCGACGTTGCGTTCAAGGTGTACGAACGGTGCATTCACGGCCCGGAGATGAACGCCTCCCCCGACTCGCCGCTCGGCAGGGATGGCATTGCGTTTACCTACGACAACTACGCAGAGTTTTATGACAAGTACGTTGCGCAGTGAAACGGGTCAAGACGCCTGACCCCATCCGCAGTCAACTTCCTGCTCCAGCAATCGATGCACTCGCAGAGACTCCAGCCGGGCAGCGCGAGGGTCGTCGTTTCTTACACTTCAACGTCGCGACCCGCCACACTGGAAACTTGCACGGAGGTTGGTGGTAACGGTGCCCTATCCGGGCCAGGTGTTTCCCCACCCGTCGCGGAAGGTCACATCCTCCACCGGATACCGCCTGACGGGCCCGATCCTGTCCGTCGGGTACCCGATCGGCATCATCACGAACGTCTTCACTTCTTCGGGAATTCCGAGCAGTTCCTTGACCTCTTCCTCATAAACCACATGCAGCGTGGTGGGACAGGTTCCCAGTTCGAAAGCGCGGCATGCCAGCATGATGTTCTGCACCGCAAGCAGGATGCTGGCGGGCTCGGAGCGCTCCCCGAATTTCACGACGTTTGGCGGAGGCTCATAGCCGGGTGGCGGTTCCGGCGCGGGCAGGGGAACCGCGCAAAGCAGCAGCAGAAGAGGCGGATCCTGAATGTGGTCGATGAGATACCGGACCGACTCCGCGATCAGGCGCTGGGCACGTTCGTCCCCGCCACCACCCGGAGCCCCCTCCTCGCCGTAGTTGCGCAGGCCCACGAGCTCGGCGCCCTTGCGATAAATCTCGGCAAGCGCCGCGCGCTTCTCCGGGTCGGTGACGGCGAGAAATCGCCAGTTCTGCTGGTTCGACCCGGAAGGAGCCTTCGTGCCGGCTTCAATCAGTTGCCGGATGATGTCGTCCGGAATGGGATCGGGCTTCAGGCGCCTGAGACTGCGGGAAGTACTCATGGCGTCGAACAGATCGATGGCAGGGGGTTGGTTCATGTCACGCTCCTCTTTACGCGGTCTTCACGGGAAGCGGGCGAATGTACGATGCATCCTCCCGCGAACGCCGGGATCTCGGGTCCGTCATCGCTTCAAGTGCCCCGAGAGACGCCGATGTGCCGGTGGCCGCACCCTCGGGCAAGGACGACGACCACTCGATGAAACAGAGCCGCCTCGAGATCCGCCATTCTCCGTCCCTGCGCTCGAGATCATCGAGATAGCGGCCCCCGAGCACGTCCGTCGGACCTTCCTCCTGCGCACCGAAGTACACGAAATAGGTTTCGGTGCTGGCGGTTCAGGAGCGCATCCCAAATTGCCTGCCGGTCGAGGAGCTGGCGTACGGCATGCTCGTCTATTTGGTCCATGGAGTTTCTCCTGATTCGATAAATCCGTGAATCGTCAGGCCAATCTATCATTGATCAAGCGCAGAATTCAGCCAAATATCATATTGGCTGAATTATTTTGCCAACTCGCCATGGCCGCCCTTCCCCAAAGTCTTCCGGCTTCATGACCACAACCTGTTACAAATCAGGCAATCTTCAAAGAAAAACAAGCAAGCCGCCCGGGGTGGAGAAGTGAAAACTCACTTGCCCTTGCAGCAACAGAAACCATCAGTTTCCGGAGAACCTGTAAACCAGTTGAACGCCACCCTCTCGAGGGCGACCAAAATCGCCGTGGATGTGCTGCGGACCCGAATTGTCAATCTTGCCTATAAAGTAGTACTCATCGGCCAGGTTTTTCCCGTACAGGCGAATGGTCCAGCTTTCGCCGTAGTCAAAGTTCAGGTACGCGTTGAGCAATCCGTATCCGTCCTGAATACTCGCATCCTCCACGAGCCCCGGGAAAATTGCCGCGTTGAATGCATTCGGCCGTTCAAAGGGTGAAAAGGCGAGATCATCGACAAAATAGTACTCCAGCCTGGCATCCACCTCCCAGTTCGAACCCAGCTGATCGGTGTAATTCAAGCCGATAACGCCGCTGAACTCTGGCGCACGGTTCAGGCGGTTACCCGACAGATCCAGCGGCGGAGGCGTCGTGGCGGGATTCTGATCGACGCTCCGCAAATCCAGCGCATCGACGGTGATGAACTCCTGGTATTCCGCCGTGGGAATCCATGAGACGCCGACATCGGCGGAGACGTTCTCGGTCAACAGTGCGCGAAGCTCGATCTCGAACCCGTAAACTTCCGCTTCCGCAGCGTTGGCCACAACAGCCGTGGTCGCGGCAATGCCGGGAAACGCCTGTACCTGAGTGACCTGAATGTCTTCGTATTCGTAGTAAAAGGCGCTGGCCGCAAACGTCAGCGAGCCGTCCCTGAACGTTCCCTTGTAACCGACTTCGTACGCCAGGAGTTGTTCCGGATCGTAGCCGACATCGCAATTCGTGTTGTTGTAACCGCCTGCCTTGAACCCGGTATTGACCTTGGCATAGGCGAAAGTGTCGTCGCTGAGATCGTGCTCGAGGGTCAGATCCCAGGTGACATCGTCCCAGGTTACGCTGAACGAGGTCAGGCAGGACGGGACCGTCAGACCAGCCAGCGGGGAAAGGGGCCCGAAAACGATTTCCTGGTCGTAATCGATGTTCTTCTCATCTTCGGTATAGCGTAAACCGGCCGTGAATCGCGTGGCGTCGCTCACGTTCCAGGTGGCCTGGGCGAAGCCCGCCCACGAGGTCAATTCCTGCGCATCGTTGAGGTTGACGCTCAAGCCACCCGGGCTCAGGGGAAGCAGAAAATCAATGTCGACATCCTGACTTACGTCTTCAGTCAGATAGTACCCACCGGCAAGCCAGTCCAGAGCACCAGCCGTACCCGAAAGAACGAGCTCCTGGGAAAACTGCTCACTCCAGAAATCGTTGTGCGGTACCGGAACAAAGGGAACGTCACTGTGATCCGCATCGTTCTGAATCAGGTATTCGCCGTCATAGTAGCCGGTTATCGAGCGCAGACTGAGTTCGCCGATATTCCAATCGAGATGCAACGACGCACTGGTTACTTCCGATCGCTGACGGTTGGGAAGATCGCTGTGAATCTCATAGTTTTCGTTCTGATCGAAGGACGGGTTGCCGCCAAACAGCGCGGGCAGGGAAAAGGGTTCCGCGCCTTGCACGGCCACGGCGGGCCCATTCAAATCCTCATCGAAATAGCCGACCCTGAGAATGCCTTCGAAGTTGTCCGCTGGCGCGAAGGACAGGGAGGCTCTGATGACGGTTGTCTCCCTTCCGTTTACATCCTCTCCGGTGGTCAGATTTTTCGCAAAGCCGTCGTCTTCCTTGTATTCAGCGCCAATGCGCAGCCCATAGTTCGCGGTGCCGTAGTTGAAAATACCGTAGACTTCCCGTCTGCCAAAGCTGCCACCGGCCACACCCGCTTCCGATGCCAACCCCTCCACGGGACGACGGCTGACATAGTTCACCGAACCGCCGTTGGCATTTCGACCGAATGCCGTGCCCTGCGGCCCCTTCAGCACATCGACGCGTTCAAGGTCGAAGAACGCGGCCGTCACCGCCTGGGTACGTTGCAGGATGATGTCGTCGGCATAAACGGCGACTCCGTTTTCGGCGTGCATGAGGGAACCGTCATGCCCGATGCCGCGAATCGCGACTCTTGGCGCGCCGGCATTCGTGTCCACAACTACTCCGGCGGTCTGAAACTGCATGTCCTCGACGTTGCGGACTTGCCGCACTTCGAGTTGCTCGCCCGTCACCACGGTCGCAGTCACAGCGGTGTCCATGAGGCTGGTGGCGCCCTTCTTGGATGCCGTTACCAGAATTTCCTCCAGAACCGCTTCCTGCGCCATGACGGCCGGGACGGCATACAAGCTACTGAGCGCGAGCGCAACGCTTGCCGCGTTGGAACACAGTCGGCGCGAGGCCCGGTCTCCCGCATCTTCGCTCTCGATCTGGTGTCGCTTCCACATATCGTTCCCCTCTACGTTTGATTCTCGAGTTATCCACTCAACGGCTGTCGGCTGTCGGCTGTCGGCTGTCACCCGACAACCGAAATTCAGAAAGCTTATGCCCATCTAGAAATTTGTAGCAAGTCTATCAGATTTATTCCAAATTCCAGCATTAGATTCGGCATTTCCATGAAATATCGCGTTCGCCGGATTTCACGACGGACTACAGCGACGCATGCTACTGGCAATTTTCCAAACAACACCATGCTATTTACAAATCGGCTATCCCCACCACAAGATCGGGCCCGTTAGGCGATATCCCGTCGAGGATGTGACCTTCCGGGACACCTGGGGCATTAGCTGGCCGGGTCAAGCGCTACCATCAGGTAGCTTGGCCGATATCGATGATGGGTTTCAGAACCTCGCCATCGTGAAGCTTCGACATGGCCACATTGATGTCATTGAAACTGAAGTGATCGGACGTCAGTGGGTCCAGGTTGACGTCTCCGGACTCAATCAAGGCACCATATCTGGGCAGGTCTCGGAGGAAGTTGGTTGAGCCGAGCACACTGGCGACCAGCCGTTTCCCCATGTACAGAAACTCGGTGCCAGGTAGTTCAATGTTCGCGCCCAGCGGCATGAAACCAACCAAAACGGCCATACCGCCGCGCCCTGCAACCTGCACGGCCATCGCCGTCGTTGCGGGTTTGCCGACGCACTCGATTGCCGTGTCCACGCCTCCGGACGTCGACTCCAAAATCTCGTTCACCGCATCCGGTGCGCGCGCATCGATGAGGTCGGTCGCTCCAACCGACCGGGCAATCTGTAGTTTGCTCGGCAGGATATCGATAGCGAAGATTCGTGAAGCGCCAGCCACACGCGCACCCTGAATGGCGGACAAGCCAACGGTGCCACAACCTAGCACCGCGACCGTATCCCCGTCCCCAACACCTGCGGTGTTCATTGCCGCTCCGAGCCCCGTGGAAACCCCGCAGCCCAAAAGCGTCGCCTCGGCGAAGGGCAACTCGCCGGGAACGAGTGCCAAGGAGTTCTCGTGGGTCAGCATCGTTTCCGAAAACGCACCCACGCCAGCCATCGCGAAAGCGCCATCACCATTGACGGTGACCCGTTGGCCGCCCTCGGGAGCGCGGAAAGTTGCCTCGCCTGTGCACAAAAAGGTGTCTCCCCGGTGGCAGTACCCGCAGTGTCCGCAAAACGGGTTGGCAAACGCGATAACTCGGTCGCCCGGTTTCAGACGTGTCACCCGATCACCTACTGCTTCCACCACACCCGCTGCTTCGTGGCCGATGACAGCCGGAACCGGCATTGGGAAGTTGCCTTGCTGGATGGTCAGGTCGGTGTGGCAGACGCTTGCCCTTTCAACCCGCACCTGAACCTCATGGGGTTCAACGGTTCCGAGCTCAATGTCCAGCAGTTCCAGCGGTTCGCCGGGAACGGTCATTATCGCGCCTTTCATCTGCTCAGCTCCCCTCGACCCGTTTAATGTCAATGCCCGCTGCAACACGGTCCCATTCGTTCGTCCTGGGACGCTTGCGCAACTCGGCCTTTTGCACGCGAAGCGTGGGTGTCTTGGGCAGCTCATCAACAACCTCGATGTACCGAGGCATCATGTAGCGGGGCATCGTTCGAGCGGCGAAACTCACGATGGCTTCAGGATCGATCCGGCAACCGTCGGCGGGCACCAAAAACACCTTGATCTCGTCTTCGACGGTGTCCGCGGGCACGGCGATGGCCGCGCATTCGGCTACCTGTTCATGCGCCGCTATCTGCATCTCCACTTCAAAAGAGGAGACGTTCTCGCCGCTTTTGCGAATGGCGTCCTTGCGTCTGTCTATGAAGTAGTAGTTGCCTTGCTCGTCCTGCTTGAACACATCGCCGGTATGAAACCAGCCATCCCGCCAGGCCTCGGCCGTAGCGTCAGGACGATTCAGGTAACCGGCATTCAGTGTGTGCGGCGCCTCGGTGCGAACCAGCAGCTCGCCTTCCGTTCCAACCGGAACGACCTGGCCATCTTCGTCAACCAGCCGGGCTTCGTAGTGCGGCCAGCCCGCCCGCAGCTTGCCGCAGCTCGCAGGTATGTCAATCTTCCAGTTGGGGTTGGTGATGGGGCCGCTCAGCTCCGTCATGCTGTAGCCCGTGCAGGTCACCACGCCAAAGCGCTCGTTAAACGCCTCAATGTTGGGCAGCACTGGCGCCATGAGCACAAACTTCAGCGCGTGGTCACAGTCTTCGGGCGATGGTGACTGGCTCATCATAAAGTGCGCCATCGCACCCACCATGATCGTGAAGGTACACCCGTACCGGTCTACGTCCGACCAGAAATCCTGGGTTTTGAAGGCGGGCCGCATGACGAACCGCCCGCCAACGGAGGCCATCAGCAGCGGCTGGCTCCGGGCGCCCGCGTGATTTGCCGC
Organism: Candidatus Azophilus sp.; assembly: GCA_965221465.1. Lineage (GTDB taxonomy): Bacteria > Pseudomonadota > Gammaproteobacteria > Pseudomonadales > Azotimanducaceae > Azophilus. Next base: position 169,377 of record OZ244892.1, on the reverse strand, counting down.
ACCCGTGTAGTAAAACGCCTCGGAATTACCAAAGGGTGTGACATCGGTGGCTGCAGCATTCGCATTGAGCTGTGCCCAGGGAATCAGCGTCCCTTTCGACGGCCCCGTTGTGCCGGAGGTGTAAAGAACGCACGCGATGTCTTCCGGTTTCGGAAGCTCGAAGTCCTTTGTGGCCTTGGCGCGGCCCATCAACACCTGACGGCTGATGATGTCGAAGGATGACGCAGGCGTGGTGTTGGAGGACAGCGCGACAACGATTCGTTCGAGATGCGTGAGCCTCTCGCTGACTTCTTCAATCTGCTGGTGAAACGGCTCAGCGACGACAACCACCTTGCAACGGCTGTCATTCAAAGCGTGCACCAGCGATTCTCCCCGTAGCAGCGGGCTGAGCGGCACTTCCACGGCCCCTGCCAAGGCGGCGCCCAGCCAGACATGCTGGCTGTCGAGACAGTTCTCCATGAACGTCGCAACCATGTCGCCGGCGCTCACGCCCAACTGCCTGAGCGCATCCGCCCACCTGCACGCAAGCTCCTGGGACTGCGCAAAGGTCAACTCATCGCCATCGACCTCCTGCATCCAGAGTTGGTCGGGTGACTCCTCCGCCCGATCGAACAAAACGCTTATGTAGGTACATTCGGTGTCGATCACCATCCTTCCCCGTTTCCCATTACAACTTTCCGAGCATCAATGCACTGCCGGGCGTCGAGGCCGCCGAGGCAACAAAGACCGCAGAAACATCGCTCACCTGGTTGACGGCTTCCCCGCGCAACTGGCGCAGGGCCTCGCCAATGTGCGTCATGCCATGAAGGTAGGCCTCCCCCAAGTGGCCGCCGTGCGTGTTCATGGGCATGGAACCGTCCACTCTCAGGTTGCCACGGGCCGCAAATTCGGTGGCTTCACCATCCTGGCAGAACCCCAGTTGCTCCAATTGCAAGGCGACCAGCGGCGTGAAGTGGTCGTACAGCATGGCAACGTCCGCGTCGCGAGGCTCCATCCCACATTGCTTGCGTAGCTGTTCCACAAGGCCCGATACCTCCGGCAGCTTCAATATGTCCTCGCACCAGTACTGCGCCAAGCCAATCTGTTCCATGCCTGCATTCTGGGCACTCGCCATTATCTTGGCGGGTTTCTTTCTCAGGTCTCTGGCGCGCTCCGCCGTGGTCACCAACAAAGCCACCGCGCCATCGGATTCCTGGCAGCAATCAAAGCGTCTGAGCGGCCGGCTGATCCAAGGAGAAGACAGGTATTCATCAAGGGATAGCGGGCGGTTGTAGTAGTAGGCCGCAGGATTGCTCGCCGCATATTCCCTGGCGGTGAGCGCAAAGGGCGCATAAGCGTCGTCGTCCAACCCATAGGTATCGAGGTAGCGCCTTGCCGTAATCCCGACCCTGGCAGCCGGTGTGGCCAGACCGAAATTGGTAAACCAACGCTGATCGCCCGATTCCGGCGGAGGGGTCAGTTGACCAGAACCGAATCTCACCCGTGAAGCGGTGTTCAATGCGCGATAAACCACAACCGAATGCGCGACGCCGGCTTTAATGGCTATTGCCGCATGGCCGACCGTTGCGCATCCGCCCCCGCCACCGAAGGGTACGCGTGAAAAATGGTGCAGCGACTCGCACCCGAGTTCCCGCCGGATATCCACTTCCGATGTTTCGTCCATCGTAAAGGTGACCATGCCGTCGATTTCCGATGCGCCGATACCCGCATCGTCCAGGCAGGCAACAATTGCTTCCACGGCTAGCTGGTGTTCGGAGCGCTTGGAGTTCCTGGAGAAATCCGTGGTGCCCACCCCCGCAATGACAACGTCTCGAGCCATCTTCAGCCACCTTCAGGCGCAAAGGAGACCGCCACGCGTTGGTCAGGATTCAGGCGAGCGCGTACGCGCGACCCGATGAGCCTGGATGGATCCAGGTCGCCAGCGTACAAACCCAAGTAGCGAACGCCTTCGTCCACCTCCACCAGCACCACCGTGTAGGGTTCATCGAATCCCGGCAGCAAGGGCCTTTCAACGACCGTATAGGAATAGACGAATCCGCAACCCTTGGATTCAGTCAGGTCTTTCTCGAAAGACCCGCAGCACGAGCAGGACATCCGAAAAGGAAAGCGATGCGCACCGCACGCCCTGCAGGTTTGAAAGAGCAACCTTCGCTCGTTCAAACCGGCCCAGAACAGGTCGCTGTCGTCGCTGATCGACACTTTCGCCAACCCGGAAAACTAGACGTCAAACCCAAAGAGCGCCTTCGCCGTTTCCCCCAGAATTTTGGCCCGGGTCGCTTCCGACAATCGGTTCATTTGCCGCTCTATCGCTTGCGCCGAATGCGGCCAAGTGCCCTCCTGGTGCGGATAGTCGTTTGACCAGAGCATCGATTCCGAGTACCCGAACTCCTCCGCGAGACTCAATCCCACCGGATCTTCCATGAAAGTCGCAAAACACTGGGTCTTGAGATAGTCGCTCGGCAGGTGCTCGAGCTTGGGAAAGGACCACATGTGGTGTTTGCGGTAGGCCTCGTCCATGGCCTGGCCGCACCAGGGAAACCAGCCCACCCCGCTTTCCACGGACACGACCCTCAATCCGGGAAATCTCTCCAAGACCCCGGACGAGCACAGCAGTGACATGAACTCCACGGATGGTGCCAATGCGTGTGCCACGTAATTGGTGACCGCGCCGCCCCGGCCCCTCGTCGTTCGCGGATCCTTTCCCGTGCCCACGTGAGCGGTGACCGGAAACCCCGAGTCCTGCAAGCAGGCCCAGAGCCGGTCGTATTCGGGGCGGTGGTAATGGGCTTCCCGCGCGGAGGTGCTGCCGTAGATCGGCCTGACCGGAATCGTTACGCCTCGGAAGCCCAGCCGCCTGGTCCGCTCGATCTCATCGATGGCCATATCGATGTCCATCGTCGGTATCAATGCCATCGGCGACAGTCGATGCACGTGCGGCCCGTAGGTTTCCCACGCCCAGTCGTTGTAGGCGCGCGCCTGGGCGAAGGCGAACTCCGGGTCGCGCGTTGCAAAGATCACGGTGAACTTGTTCGGAAAGATAATCTCCCCATCCACGCCATCCCGTTGCTGGTGGCGCAGCCGCTCTTCCGGGTCACCGCCGACCGCGTTGCGCTCTCGATCCTCACCCGACAGGTCTTCGTTGTTCATAATCCAGCGGGCGGGTTCCATGCCCTCGACGATGTGCCACTTCGACCCGTCTTCATCGACTCGAACACGGGGCAATCGATCATGAAATCGGCTGTCCACCCGCTTGGCGAGCAAGTCCACGGGTTCCACTGCATGGCTGTCACAGGAAATCATCGTGTACTTGTTGTCGGAATCCGGCCACACGCTCTTCGCCCAGCCGTCCGCTCCCGGCGTTTCGAGCCGCCATTGATTGTTCTCATCAACATTACGCATTGGAGTTCTCCTCTTGTGTTCTCGATCGCGGGGCAAGGCTGTCGAAAGAATCAACTTTTGCGCCCGGCGACCGCCCGCTTGTCGGTCTGAGGCATCGCCTCGTTCGATGTCTAACCTGTGTTCTCAGCCAGTTTGCGGTGGTCCCAACTGATGATCCGATCTGCTTCAACGATCATGCAGGTTCGCTTGACAGACGTTTTCTCCGGGGTTGCACCCCCCGTTAGCCGCGTTTCCGTGTACGCCATGTTTCTTTCTGCAATAGCCCGTAAAACCTGTAGATTCTCATTAGCGTCATCCGTGAATCTCACACGGCCCTTGATGGAGACGCCGCGCAGTTCGCCGTAGGTCTCGCCATCCGCAAAGAGCAACGTGATGCGCGGATCCCGCCGCAGATTGACGACTTTCTGGGAACCCTCATAGGAGTTGAAGGCGATCTGCCGTTCCCGAGGCATCGCAAACCAGTTCGTGGTCAGATGTGGCGTGCCGTCCTTGTTGATGGTCGCCACGTGCATGTCTCGTTGTTCGGCAACGAACGCCCAGGCTTCGTCCTCACTCAAAGCGATACGTTTTCTTTGCTTCGCCAATTTGCACCTCCTGCCGCATTTGCGGCCATTCGTTCTAGCCAGCCTGTTGCCGGAGCAGGCCAATGATCGCCCGCCGATCCACTTTATCGGTCGGTAACATGGGTATGTCGCTCGGATACATTAGTTTCAAGACCTGCGGCACCTTGAAACTGGAGAGCACCGCCTCTAGCTCTGAACGCACTGTCTCCGCAGTCAAATCTGCTTGCGGGTGGACAACCACCGCCGCCGCGACAACCTCCCCCTTGTCCGGATCGGGCAAACCGGAGATGAAACATTCCTGCACACCCTCAATGCCGAGCATGGCATTGCGCACTTCCGCTGGGCTGACATTCGCGCCGCCGGTCTTCACCATGTCACCCCTGCGACCGGTAAAGAAATAGAAACCGTCCCTGATGACGCCGAGGTCGCCAGTGGCAAAGAATCCGTCTGCTCGGAACGTCTCCTCACGCTCTTTCTTGTAGTAGCCCTGCATCACCGAGTACCCCCTGATGCAAAGCTCGCCTTCCTGCCCATCCGGCACCGCAAGGCCGGTATCCACATCGACGATCATCTGTTCTATACCGGGCGCTGGCCGACCATAGGCACCCCGGAGAGACTCCGGCAAAGGATCCTTTTCACCATAGGTGTGCTGCGCCACGGACTCGGTCATGCCGATGCCCGTGGCCGTCAAACCAGGGTCGCCGAGTTCATTGCCAAGCAGCAGAGGCGCAAGGATGCCGCCGCGCAGTGCGCTCAAATCACGTTCCGCAAAATCCGGGACCGCACGCAGTGCCGTCGCGAAGTGAGGCCAGCCGACGGCAACGGTGACGCGGTGTTTCTCGAGTCGATCCAATGTGCGGGGCGCATCGAACCTCTCTTCCGTCATGACGGCACCTGCGTTCAAGACCGTGGAGAGCAAGCCGTTGGAGAGACCTCCGGTCCAGAAAAAGGGGCTTGGGTTGTAAACGATGTCATCGGGGCCGATGCCGAAATCCGCACCAACCGATGCCGTGCGGCGCAACAACGCACCGTGGCTGTGCACAACACCCTTGGGAGTTGCCGAACTCCCCGATGTGTAGAGCACGCAAAGCTGGTCGGCCGGCACCACAGCTGATTCAACCGCGCGGAGCATTGAGTCACTGACGGACGCGCCCAGGCTCGTGAACGCCTCAATTTCCTCGGCCCAGGCCGGTACCCGCCCGCCGGTGGCGCGCATCACCACTTTTCTGAGCCAGGGCGTTGATTCAAGGAGAACTTCATCGCCCTGGCCGGCCAGGCCGACAAGGCCCTCTTCCAACCTCGCGAGATAGTCGTTGCGAAGATAGCGGTCTGTGGTGACGAGCATCCGGGCGTCGCAATGCTTCAACTGCCAGATCAGCTCAGGGGCCTTGTAGAAGGTGTTGACTGGAATCGCGATCGCGCCTATCCGCGTGATCGCAAAAAAGACCTTGGCAAAGTCGATGCCATTGGGAAACAGGAAGGCGATGCGGCTGCCCTTGCCCACGCCGCTTGACAGCAGAGCCTTGGCGAGATCGGCGGAGGCACGATCAACTTCGCTGAAGGTAGCGACGCGACCCTCTTCGATGAGCATCTTGCTGCCGCCATGATGCTGGCTCAGCCAGCCTATCGCACCAGCCGTGGTCTCCGTGAATGGAAGCGAATCGGGAATGCTCACTCGAGTACTCAACTCACAGCGGGCGTGAGCCGATAGCGAAGCGGAATTTCCGTGTATCCGTTGATCAGCATCCTGGCCCGCCGCAATGGACCGGCAAGTTCGCACTCAGCGAGCCTGGGCAGCAGTTCATTGAACATCGCGATGATCTGACGTCGGGCCAGCACTCGACCCAGACACAGATGCTGTGCAACGCCGAATGCCAAATGCGGATTCGGCTTTCTGTCGATCCGGAAGACATGCGGATCATCAAACAGCGACTCATCGCGGCAGGCTGAAGGCCAGAAGAGTGCCAGTACGTCACCTTCACGGAATCTTGTTCCAGAAACGGAAACGTCCTTCCTGACGGTTCGACACATGTGACCGAGCGGTGCTGTCCACCGAATCATCTCTTCCACGGCGAGCGGCATCTGATCCAAATCTTGGATGAGCCGGTGCATGATCTCCGGTTGACGAATAAGCTCCACCAAGCCAACGCCCATAACGTTGCGCGTTGTTTCCACCCCACCGAGCAGGATCAGCACGGCATGAATGACAAGTTGCGCGAAGTCGATTTCCTCAGATTCAGCGTGCGCAAGAACCGTGACGAGATCGTCTTGAGGCGTCCTTCGTCGAGCTTCGATGAGCGGCGCAAAGATCTCGAACAGTCCAGCGTGAGCCGCCGCGATGGAACTTCCTGCCGATTCGCCCAACATAAATTCTGGATCAGAGTTGGCGGCAACCGCGTTGGCGAACACAAACGCCTGCTCCCAATGCTCTTCGGGCAGGCCCAACACTCGACCGACGGCAGCAATCGACAGTCGTTGCGCGGGCTGCACGAAATCCCCCGCGCACACACCAGCGTCACCCATGAATTCATCCAAGATTTCTCGAACGGAAGCCGCGAGAAAAGGATCGTCACGTTTTATGACCTCAGCCATCTGGAAACGCTGAGCCACGATCCCCCTGTGCTCATTGTGATCCGGCGGATCCATGTTGAGCAGCGTCGGCTTGATGTCACCTCCACCACTGCTTCCCGACGCATCCCGCAGATTCAAGCTGAGCGTGCCGACATTGCTGAACACTGAGGGGTTGCGAGAAATCTCGCGTATATCCTTGTTTAGGCTCACGGCCCAGTGGGGCTCGATGTCTGGATGATCGACATGGATAATCGGCGCTTCCTTTCTGAGCCGATCGAACAGGGGATGAGGGAACCCAAATTCCTGCCAGTAATCCGGATCTATGGCCGCCACCAGCTTTTCGGCATTGAGCGGGCCCTCCTTAAAGTCCTCCGGCTCCATGGGCACTCCCATTGGCTTGGTTGCGTGAATTCACCGATGTTAGCCACGATATGGGTCGGTGTAAACTGCCATTTTCACACTTTTGCACTCATTGTCGCCTTCGACAGAAATGTGTGCTAGATTCCGGTCAATGGTTCAATCTTATTTTGCTGTTTTCGCAGCACTAGAAAATTATGAAAGTCAATGTCTCCATGGCCGGAAGCCTCGTGCAATCTGCTGATCCAATAGGGGGCTTCGAGGGGGTCAGCAATGGAAGAAATCGATCCCACATTCACTATGGGGAGAAAAGGCCAAGACCGTGATCTGAGCCGTTATCACGACCGATTTGCGACTTGGTGCGCAAGCAAGTTTAGACGATGGACAGCCCCGATTTCTCACCGCTGGTCCTGCTGGGCGACATCATGAACAATGGATTCTGGTAGCCAAATGGAGGTTTTGCATGACTCGCAACGCAAAAGAACCTGACTCGCCCGGGGCAGCCGGCCCGGAGACGAGTTGGAACGAATCCCAGTGGTTCTGGTGGGCTGATCCCGAGCAGCGGATCAGCGGATTTCACCGCATCGCGCATCAACCCAATCGAAAAAACGCGCACATCTGGAACGCGATCATCGACGACACCGGCCGCTATACCCGGAGGGTGAGCAGCGAAGTTCGCTTTTCCGCGGAAATGAGGGCAGATGGGAAATACTCCGTTGAAGGCTTGAGTTTTCAACACCTCGGGCAGGGCGGCCTCGCATGCGAGGCAGATCAGGACGATATGCGCCTGGACCTGCAATTGGAAGATCTGCATCGGGCGGTCTCTTTCGACGAGATAGTCGCTGGCGAAGATGCCAAGGCGATGCTCGGAGAAGTCGGGTCCGGTCACGTGGAGGCAGCCGGGAGGGCGAGCGGAACGCTCAGGGTTGGGGGCCGAACCATCGAGGTATCCGGCTTCGGCCACCGCGACCACACATGGGGGGCGCGGGACGTGGCCAGCCTCCAATGCACCACGTGGTCCAACGGCACGATCGGCGATGAATTCTCGTTTTTCGTGACTGCGGGCACCGTTCACGGCGAGGCGCCGCGCAAACTGGGTTACGTTGCGGAACATGGGTCAGTAACGCCCATCAAGGCGTGGAAGCTCTACCCGTGGATGGACATCGACGGAGTCAGCTTCGTCCGCGTCTCGGGCTATGTCGAAACCACCGACGGCAAAAGGTTCGATCTCGAGTTTTCGAATCTGATGGGGTCAACCATTGTGACCCTGGATGAGCTCTACCTCTGTGAAACCGCGTTCGTCCTCACCGTCAACGGCGAAAAGAGAGGCGTTGCCAACATGGAGCGATCAATCAATCCGTGCGCAGGCACGCGCCTGCCCTCCCCCGCCGTCAACGCAATCTACGAGGATGGAGTTGGCCAACTAGGAAAAATAGGCTACTAAGCAGCCCCGGCGATATCCGGCAACCGCCAACCGTCGTGCTGCTTCCGAAGGAGCGATGCTCGGCTGCCAGCCGTCCGCCAACTGCACCGCACGCATCATGGCCATCTCGGAATTGCCACCCAGCCACAGTGGAATGAGTTGCTTTGGGCGCGGCTCGATCATCAACATCTGCTCCGTTTACATCCAGCCGGTGTTCGCATCCTCCCATAGTTGGATGCGAATATCGTCGTCGTCGTAGAACAGGAACGACCGCGCGTTCTCGCCGAAATCCCAGACTGCATCCGTCGTCGGCTGGAAGCCGGCCGCCTTCACTTTTTCGAACCAGCCGTCGATGCCGTCGACCCGGAAGGCAAGTTCGCGCATGCCGGTTACGAAATAGGAATTGTACTCTTCCGGAGTCCTGCGAACGACGGGATTGAGCGCCTGCTGCACCTCGAGCATTGCGCCATCGGGCGAGGTGAGCAGCGCACAATCGATGACCGCATCGCGGCGACCCAGCATCGCCTCCATTTCATCGAGCTTGCTCTCGTCAAACCCTGTCGGTCCCGCATCTCCCGGTGAACAGAACCGAATCTGGACGGTAAAATCGAACAGCTCGGTCCACATCTCGAGTGACTTCTCCAGATCGCTAACGCATATGCAGACATGGTGAAAACGCATGGTCTCTCCTCAATCGTCACCGTGGCTTGGCTGCCAATGGTTTGGTTGCGTGGCTGCAACGATACCAGCCATACGGCACTGATGGTTCAACGCCCTTGCATCTCCAGCCACCAAATCCGTTGCCGCGAACCACACCCAAAGTCCAGAAGTTCTTAACCGATCACGAAATTTCTGTCAAGTGTAGGAAAATTCGGAGAATGGGGACTTTTGGCGTATTTTTTTGTTGAATTTGCAGCGGAATTGACAATTTAATGAAATACGATGTTTGGTCGAGCCTTTGACCGCTGACCGATTTGTGACTGGGCAGAGCGCCCTATACCATGTGTGCCGCTGACCCGATCGCCAGAAGAATAGAGTGAGAATGGATAACCAGACCGATGAGCGTGACAGCCTGATCGTCGACATGCTTCGAGCCGACCCCACGGTTCTGAACACGCGAATCGGCGAAGCGATCGGCGTATCGAACGCGACCGTTGGCGCCCGCATCAGGAAATTGAAGGACATCGGTGTCGTGCGCGTGGTTGCTTCCACCGACATCCGCGCCGCAGGTTTCGAAGCACTGGCCATCGGCAGCGTGGAGGTTGCACCGGGAAAGCCCGATACGTGCCACGCCGTCGCCACGGAACTCGCACGGATTCCACAGATCATTACCATCGGCACTCAGCTTCACCAGGAACAGATCATGTTCCACATGATCGGCCGCGACAACTCCGAAATAGAACGACTGCTCTCGTCGATCGCCGCGTCGATAGACGCCATCAAGGCCGCGCATGTCAGGAGCGTGCTGTCCAACTACAAGCACAGCCTCAATAGCGGCCCCATCGTCGAGGTTCAGCCCGATTTCGATCGACGACTCCGCGAATTGACCGACACGCGGCTGTCGGAACTGTATGCAAAGCGCGAACTTGCCGTGCTTGCCATGCTGCACGGGGACGGGCGCATGAGCCTGCGCGAAGTTGCCCGCCGACTCGACTACCCGGAAAGTCAGGTGCGCACGACATTTCGAAAGCTCGAGAAATCGCCGGGCGTGCTGAACTACCAGACGATCGTGAATCCGAGGGCACTTGGGCATCGTCACGTTCACCAGGTGTATGTCAAGGCGAACTATTGCCGGCTGCCAGCCATCGTGAAACAGCTCGAGAACATGCCCGAAGTGATCGGGCTCGCTACCCTCTCCGGCAGGATGAACCTGGCCTTGTCGACAACGGTCCCATCCCGCGCCGAACTTCAGGCGCTCGTCACCGAGCGCATCCCCGCCATCGACGGCGTCGAGGAGATCGAAGTCGTCGACATGCTGCGCGGCTACAAGTTCGACGGCGCCTGGAGCCTGCCTCTCGCCAATGGGGCCGAGGAGCCTGCCTCCTGACCGGAATCCGTCACCAACTTCGGCATGCCGGGGCCTGCAATCCGTCCCGGCGGAAACAGTAATATAACAATTGGTTAATTTAATAGTGTCGTGTTAGCCTGTTTGCATCCCGCCGCGAAGCGAATCCGATGACTCGTCCCACCCTTCGACACCCAGCGGCAAATCCGTTCTCCGGTTGGGACATGGGTACGCTCCTGGACCAGCAGGCCCGTCTCCGGGCGCATCACCCTTTTCTGGTCTGGGAACCCTTCGAGCTACCCGGGCGGCAATGGACGTATCGGGAGTTTTCCGAGGCAACCAGGCGGCTGGCTGCCGGAATGGCCGACCGCGGCATCGGCAAGGGCGATTTCGTTCTCGTTCATCTGGAGAACTGCCCCGAGTTCCTGTTGAGCTGGTTCGCCTGCGCCAGGCTGGGCGCCGTCGCGGTCACCACCAACACCCGGTCTGCAGGCGCCGAACTGAACTACTACGCCGGTTTTGCAGGGGTCAAGGCAGCCGTTACCCAGCCGAAGTTCGCCTCCCTGGTCGCCGACCACTGCCCCGATCTGCAGTGGCTTGCCGTGACCGACTCGGACGCAGGCATGCCGGCCGGCACGGCCGTTGCCGCAGGCCAGGCTTTTGCCGCGCTACTCTCCGATTCGGAGCCGCCCGAACGGGACGTCGACCCGACGGCGCCGCTGTGCGTGATGTACACGTCCGGCACCACATCCCGGCCGAAGGGCGTGGTCTGGACCCATGCCAACGGGCTGTGGGCCGCACGCGCCGGCGTCTTCAGCGAAGGGTTGGTATCCACCGACGTACACCAGACGATGCTGCCGCTGTTCCACATGAACGCGATGTCCTGCCAGGTACTGGCTTCCCTGTGGGCAGGCGGCACCGTGGTGCTGCAACCCCGCTTCTCCGCAAGCCGGTTCTGGGATGTGGCCCTGCGGCACGGTTGCACCTGGAGTTCCGTCGTGCCCTTCTGCGTGAACGCAATCAAGAATCAGGAAGTGCCGGCGCACCGGTTCCGAACCTGGGGCGTGGGCGTCAACGGCATCTACGACAGGAAATTCAAGGTTCGCTCGCTGGGCTGGTGGGGCATGACCGAAACGGTGAGCTTGGGAATCGTCGGTTCGGTGCTGCATGAGGACACCCCCTTCACAATGGGACGGCCATCGCCACTCTACGAGATTGCCGTGCTGTCACCGGAGGAAACCGGCGTGGAACCGGGAGAAGCCGGCGAACTGCGAATCCGCGGCATTCCAGGCGTTTCCATCTTCGATCGCTACCTGAACAACGAGCAGGTTACGGAATCCAGTTTCGACGACGCCGGGTTCTTCATCACCGGCGATCGGGTACGGGTGAACCCCGACGGGACCCTGTCGTTCGAAGACCGGATCAAGGACGTGCTGAAGGTCGGTGGCGAGAACGTCAGCGCCGCCGAAGTAGAGCGGGTGATTCAGTCGCTGCCGGACGTTGCCGAAGCCGCGGTGGTCGCAAAGCCCGACCGGATGCTGAACGAAGTGCCGGTGGCATTTGTACTCGCACGCGGCAAGCAGGACCCGAAGAAGCTCGAAAACGAGATTGAACGCACCTGCGAACGATCGCTGGCGGACTTCAAACGGCCCCGGGAAGTGCGCATCGTCGACTCGCTGCCGCGTGCCAATCTGGAAAAGATCGCGAAAGCGAAGCTGCGGGAAAGACTGCTCGAGGAAGCCGGGTAGCGCCCCACTGTCATCGCAAAACGCCGTCGTTTTCCTCCGGCACCATCCCCGAGACAAACGCCAGACGAACGGAAAGCGGCAAGTGCCGGACGAACCTGAAGATCCAACGGCAAGCCGTATTCGGAACGCTCACCGCTTTCCCCTTCTCCAGATCCCGCAACGAACCGGCCACACAGTCTTCGGCCGACTGAATCATCAGGCCTGGGGTCGGCATTTCGTCGACTCCCGCCACATCGTTGAATTCCGTCGGCACCGGCCCCGGGCACAGCACCTGAACCCGCCGCCCGTGCCCTTCAGTTCGCCATACAGGGACTCCGTGAAGGTAATGACACCCGACCTGATGCCGCTGTAGGTTGCGAAATAAGGCGCGGCATTGAATCCCCCGACAGAGGAAACGTTGATGATGTCGCCGCTGGACCGTGTCAGCATTCCTGGCAATACGGCTCGCGTCAGCATGATCAGGGCCACCATGTCGACGTTCAGTTCCTGTTCGATGCGCACCGCGCTGACCGACGCAAAGGCGCCGTTGGTGCCGAAACCCGCCGAGTTGACGAGTGTATCGACGCGCTCGAGTGACCCCAGGTAGTCCGCAAGCCCGCGCCTCGAGGCCTGGTCCGACAGATCGACCGCCCTGACTTCCACTGCCGCGCCAAACCGCTCCTCGATCGATTTCGCCAGCTTTTCCAGCCGCTCACGGCGCCTGGCAACGACGATGAGATCGGAACCGCGGCCGGCAAGCTGCTCGGCAAAACAGGCGCCAATGCCCGACGAGGCTCCGGTTACGACGGCAAGTTCACCTGCAAGTCGAATTGCCGCCTATGGGTAGATGTTGACCAGAACAATCCCCATGACCAACTCCGAATCGCTCCAATTCGGCGCAGTCTGCAACCGGACAGTTTATTTGTTTTAAAACCGGACAAGTCCATTTGTTGCCAACAAGCACACCTCATAATAATTGACTAGTCAATTGAATTTAGTGTAGCGTGCGGCGAATATCCATTGTGAGCTTGGGGCCAATGCAGTCGATTGGTATGCGGATTCAACGCGGGCCGAATCCAGCCCGCATTCTCGAAGTCGATGGTTCGCCAGGAGGGGTGCGCCATGGCCGCTGACTCGACTCCGGCGATCCGTATCGATCCCGAAACGGGATACAAGCTGTTCAACACCCGTGCCGGGAAGGCATCGGAGAAGATCGACGGCAAGGGCTACGGCGTGGTGGAGAATGCCGACTACCTGGCGTTGCCGGAATTCAATGCGGACGCAGTCTACGACGACCGGGCCCGGGCGCAGATCCGCGAATTCAATGAAATGCGGCGTGACGCCGACAATTACATGGCGATGGAGGGCAAGTTCGCCAGCTATCTCGAGGATCACTACTCCACCGCTCCGGTCGAGCGGGAGGCACTCACCGACGAGTGCGAAATTCTGGTGGTGGGCGCCGGCTTTTCCGGGCTGCTGCTGTGGTACCGGCTGTCCCAGGCCGGGTTCGCCGACGTGCGTTTCTGCGAAAAGGGCGGCGATGTCGGCGGCACCTGGTACTGGAATCGCTACCCGGGCGTCGCCTGTGACGTGGAATCCTATTCCTACCTGCCGCTGCTCGACGAGATGGGGTATTTCCCGTCCAGAAAGTTCGCTTCCGGCTTCGAGATCTTCGAATACTGCCAGATGATGGCCAACCGCTTCGGCTTCTACGACCACTGCCTGTTCCACACCGAGATGACCGCGGCCAGGTGGGACGACGATGCCGAACGCTGGACGGTGCGCACCAACCGCGGCGATGCGATGCGAGCCCGATTTCTGGTATTGGCCAACGGCACGCTTACCACGCCGAGGCTCGCGCGCATCGACGGCATGGAAACGTTCGAAGGGCAATCGTTCCATACCGCTCGTTGGGACTACAACGTCGACCTGGCCGGCAAGCGCATCGGCATCATCGGCACCGGCGCTACCGCCGTCCAGGTCATTCCCGAGATCGCGAAAGACGCGGCACACCTGTACGTGTTTCAGCGCACGCCCTCCACCATCGATGTGCGCGACCAGCGCGACACCACGCCCGAGGAAATCGAGCAGTGGAAGAACGAACCGGGCTGGGCTCGGCGCCGCCGGGAACGCTTCGGCAAGCTGATCGGCCGCCGGGCACTGAAAGCCAACGACGCCTACCTTTCCGGCAATGCCCAACGGCCAAAGCGACGGCTTTACGGCGACGGACCCCGCCTCAGCCCCGAGGAACTGCTCGAGCGCGAACTCGAGACGAGTTTTCGCATCATGAGGCAGATCCGCGACCGGGTCGACGCTATTGTCGACGACCCCGGTACCGCAACGGCGATGAAGCCCTACTACCCCTATGGCTGCAAGCGGCCGAACTTCCACGACGAGTACCTGCCCACCTTCAATCGCGCCAATGTCACGCTGGTCGATGTGGCGCCCCGCGGGGTACAGCAAATCAATGCGCATGGCGTACGACACGGCGGCGTGCAGTACGACCTCGACGTGCTCATCTACGCCACCGGGTTCGATTTCATGTCGCGGGAATCCATGGGCCGCATAACGGGCGCCGATGGGCGCAGCGTCGCGCAAAAGTGGGAAGAGGAAGGCACGCGCACCTTTCTGGGCGTACACTGCCACGGCTACCCGAACCTGTTCATCGTCGCCGGCCCCCAGGGCACCGGAGGAACCTTCAACTTCACCGACGCCATCGAGGAGCACACCGAATACGTCGCCCGGCTGCTTGGCGCCATGCGTGAACTCGGCCATGGCGTCGTCGACATCCGCAAGCAGGACGAGGACCGTTGGGCGAAACTCTGCGCCGATGCCGACCTGGCGACCGCCCCTCTGCGAGACTGCCTGACGAATTTCAACGGCTACGGTCGCGCCGCGCCCGGCTCGCTCGGCTACTACGGCGGCAAGCAAGCTTCCGCACGTTTGCGCAACTGGGCGCAGGAGACGCTGGAGGCCTACCGCTTCAGGCCGGTTCGCCGTCAGTCCTGACCGGCGGGATTCCCACGAAGTTTCGACGACCTGCCCTCGAGAGTTGCAGTGGCTAGGCGAATACACTGAAAATCGACGCCGACAACTGAAGATCGACTTCAGGGCGTGGCAGTGAGTGTCCAGGGACTGACCCATTACGAACACCGGAACCACGAACACGGGAACTACAAGAGGAGCAATCAGATGCAGTTGACACGCATGCCACACGTCCATAGCGGGCGGACAGGTTTATTGGTGCTGGCAATGGCGCTGCTTGGCCCGGCGTCGGCGCTAGCCGCCGACAGCGCCATCGAGGAAATCGTCGTCACGGCCCAGAAGCGGGCGCAGAGCATTCAGGACGTGCCCCTGTCGGTAACGGCCATCAGCGGCGACCGCCTCGATGCGCTGCAGCGCAACGAAATCGCAGACCTGGCCAAGACCCTGCCCGGCCTGACCTACAAGGGCGGCGCCACGGACAACGGCCGATCGCTGCAGATCAGAGGCGTGGGCACAGCGTCGTTCTCCAGGGGCGTGGAGCAGTCTGTCGGCATGACCATCGACGGTGTCGTAAGCCCCGCCCTGGCCACGAACTTCCTGGACATGGCCGATGTTGAGCGCGTTGAGGTACTGCGGGGGCCGCAGGGCATGCTGTTCGGCAAGAACGCATCGGCCGGCATGGTCAACATCGTCACCAAGGCGCCCACGGAAGAGCTGGAATGGGGGCTGAGAGCGGGCTTCGGGGAGGAGAACGAACAGAAGTACGCCGGCTACCTCTCCGGCCCCTTGGGCGAAAGCGTGCTCGGCCGCCTGTCCGTCTCCTCCAGCACGCGCGACGGGTTCATCGAAAACACCCATCCCGAAGGGAACGACTACAACGACCGGGACGAATTGAATCTGAGCGCCAAGCTGCTCTTCAGCCCTACCGACGCGCTCGACGTGCTGGTGAGCTACAAGCACTTCAAGCGCGGCAACCTGAACGGCGGGGCCGTCATCCCCGATGCCTTGAACCCGCCTTTCAGCCAGTTCTACCCGATTCTGGCCGCCGCACAGGGCGGCACCCTGCCCGTGGAACCGGAGGCGGACCGGTTCTTTCAACGGCGCGACAGCGAAGCTGAAACGGAGCAGAACATCTACAGCGTGCAACTCGACTATGACATCGGCGAGTACACGCTCACCTCCATCAGTTCGTTCACCAATGCCGACATCCTCGGCAATGCGCGGGGCTTCGGCATTCCCGTGGACCTGATTCCACTTAACCTCAGCCAAGGCGAGCGGGACCAATGGACCCAGGAAATCCGCCTGCAATCGCCGCTCGATCAGACCCTGACCTACGTGGCCGGCCTGTACTACTACAGAAACGAGCTTGACCGCACGTTCAGTCGGGTGATCAACCTGAACGAGTTCGTCGGGCTGCCCTTCAATCAATCGCTGGCGATCAGTGCCGAACTGGTCAACGAGAGCTTTGCCGGTTTCGGCCAGGCGACCTGGAATGTGAGCGACCGGGCGAGGCTGTCGTTCGGCGCCCGCTACACCGACGAAGACATCGCCCTTGTCCAAACGGTGGGGTTCATCAACCCGGACCAGGTATTCGGACTGCCCTCGATTCCCGAGGCTCGCCCGGGGATGGTCGATGAATCCACGAACGAGTCGAAAGTCTCCTGGCGCGTCATTGGCGAGTACGACGCCGCCGAAGACGTGATGTTGTTCGCGAACGTTGCCCGGGGTTACAAGGGGCCCGGCGTCAACATGCTGTCGTCCGCGCCGTTGGGCAACACGGCCATCGTGAATCCGGAAATTCCCACCAACTATGAAGTGGGCATGAAATCTCGCTGGCTCGACGGGCGGTTGCAGTTGAACGTCAGCGCCTTCCTCACCGACTTCAAGGATTTCCAGGCATCGCAATCGGTCATCGTCAATCTTGCGCCAGTCTTCCTGCTCGGCAACGCCGGCAAGTTGGAAACCAAGGGCATCGAGGCTGAGATTAGCGCCACCCTGGGCGAGAACCTGCTGGTTTCGATGAACGTTGCCTATACCGACGCCACCTACGAGGATTACACGGGCGCGGCCTGCTATGGGGGTCAGACGGTAGCCGAAGGATGCATCGACAACGTGCAGGACCTGTCCGGCGAAGACCTGCCCTACTCGCCGAACTGGAGCTTCAGCCTGTTCGCGCGCTACGACCTTCCACTCGATTCGCTGCCCGTCAACGCCTACGTGCAGGGCATGTACTACTGGCAGGACGACACGGTGTACCTGGCGAACAACGATCCGGGCAGTATCGTCGATTCCTACGGCCTGCTGGATCTGGCCCTGGGCATTGAATCGAACGACGGCCGCTACGAGGCGCAGTTCTACGTCAAGAACGCGACGGACGAGTTTTATCCAACAGACGTCGTGATCGCCGGCGGCTTCGGGCTGGCTCACGCAAACCAGCTGGCGTTCAACTACACGCGCCGCTTCGGCGTGACGCTGAGCATGAACTTCTAGCGCGCAACAGGAAGCTGGTGACGGATGCGGGTTTGACCGTCGATTCGGCCTCGTTCGAAGCGGCCCGCCCTTGCCCGGGCTCGCTCAAACCGAGAATCCGCCGTCCACCACCAAGTTGTGCCCCACGACGAAACTCGCATCGTCCGACGCGAGATACAGGATGGCCGAAGCCATCTCGTCGGGGTCGGCAACGCGCCCGGCCGGCGTTCTGTCTGCGCCCATTTCGGCAAACTCCGGATGCTTCGCATACACGGATTCCAGCATCGGTGTCAGGGTGCCACCCGGCGCAATCGCATTGATGCGGATTCCCGAAGCCGCGTATTCGATGCCGGCGGAGCGAGTCAACCCGAGTACGCCATGCTTGCTGGCGCTGTAGAAGGCGGACAAGGGCGTACCGCAAACCGAAGCCGACGACGTGGTATTGACGATCGCCCCACCGCCCGCTTTCAGCATCTGCCGGATCTGGTGTTTCATGCAGAGCCATACGCCGCGCAGATTGACGTTCATGACTTTCTGAAAAGTCTCGTCTTCCTGTTCGTGCATCTGCCCGAGGGGCTGGAAGACGCCCGCGTTGTTCACGCCGACGTCAACACCGCCGAATCGCTCGGCAGTGATCTTCACCATCTGCTCGACCTGCGCCTCGACAGAAACATCGACGCTGAGCGCAATCGCTTCGCCGCCTGCCGACGTAATCGTCGCCAGGGTCTCGGCGTTGCCCTCCTCCGCGAGGTCCGCAAGCGCGACCTTCGCCCCTTCCCGCGCAAAGCGAATCGCCGCCGCCCTGCCGATGCCACCGCTCGATCCCGTGACGATCACGGATTTCCCATCGAATCTTGCCATTTTCATTCCCTTGTTTTACGAAACTTGCCCGACAAATTTACAGCATACCCACTCAGGACGAGTGCATCGGAGTCCGCAGCAGAAAGTTGCTGACGGATGCGGGCCGGCTTCTATGGTTGGCCCGGCGTGATATCCGTGGAGCACCTCGCGAGCAACGAACTGGAGATGACGCTGCGCCGCGTGATTCGCGAGGAGATTTCGCAGTCAATAGGCGCAGCAAGCCCGTCCCAAACTGCCCGGCCTTAGTCGACGTGGTGGGGAAAAAGCCGGGTTGGCCGAGACCAGCCCAAGGCGTTCATTTACCCGGCGGCGAGTACCAGATCGGCGAGGTGTAGGCGCGTTCCTGTATGACTGCGGGTGCTTCCGCCGGAATCTCCTCACCGAAGCGCTTGGCATCGTAGGCCACCCAGCGCGGCGTCGGAATCTCGATCACCCGCACGTAGTACACCGCCGGCTGGGTCGCGTCGAACTCCGGGTCTCGCCAGAAGCCGACCAGTTCGGCATCGCCGATCGTATTCGACCAGCTGGCATCGGCCACATTCACCGTATTCCCGATCGCGGGCAACTTGCCGTCCGGCTGCAGCTGCCGCTCGTGCGCATCGCCCCAGACCACGTTGAAGACTTTCTCCTGCGTGACGCCGTCGGCATCCAGCCAGCCCTTGACGATCTGGATGCGATCGAGATGGCCGCTCGAGGGGTCTTTCATGGCGCCCACCAGAAAAGTCGGCGCTTCGCCTTCCGCTCCGTTGTGCAGGGTGCCGCCCATCGGCACCCCCTTGGCGTACCCGCGCGCCGCCAGCAACTGGTAACTCGCATCGTCTGCCGAAAAACCCCAGCCGCCAAAGAAGCGCACGGTCATGCGCGGCCCCGTGGTGGCATAGACCTCCCTGCGGGCCATGGCGTCCCAGATGGCTTCCCGCGTGTTCTCTGTCGCCCAAACGGCCGCGTAGCCGGACGCACTGGTTTCCCAGTTCTGCCAGGCGTCACCGTCAGTTGGGAACATCGGTTCGGCTATCCGGCCGCGCCGCGGTTCGTTGTTGGCCATTTTGCCGAAGTAGTTGCTCTCCTCGGCAGTGGAAAGCCCGGTATGGCTGTCGGTAGACCCGACCATGCCGAACTGGTAAGGGTTCGAGCCCAGATTGCGCTCGAGCTTCAAGCCGTTCTTGAGCGCCTCACGGGCATACTCGTACTGCAGCATGTTCGGGTCCTTGGGCTCGGTCAGCATCGTATTGCCCCGGTCCCAACTCTCGAAATCGGCAAATTCGTCATTGGGCGACAGATAAGGATGGGCTTCGCTGTCGCCCTTGATCTGTGTCACCTCGAAGAGCGGCTCCCAGCGGGCGCGGTTTTTCACGTATTCCGAATCGATGGCGGTGCCCGTGTTGGGATTGACCTCAACCGGGAACATCTTGCCGTTACCCAGGTTGCCGTTGTGCGCCAGCGCCAGCACGCGGCCACCGGTTTCGTCTTCGTAGCGCTGCATCCAGCGCCAGAGTGCTTCGGGATGGATGCTCTCCGCCGCAGTGAACGGCAGAAGCCGGCGGGCCGAGCGCGCGTCGTCCCGGTACAACACGTTGCGGTGCAGCTTGTCGCCGCTGATCATCGGCGTCCACTCGTAGCCGATCATGGCCGTGAACCGGCCGGGGTCGTTGAATCGGTCGGCGGTCTCGACATACTGCTCCCAGGTGGTTCGCATCAACGTCGGGTCGAGCAGCGGGCTCGGGCCGCCTTCCAGCAGGACACGTGTGATGTATGCCATTACCCGCGCCGCACCTTCGCTGCCCTTGTTGAAGTCTTCGTGCAAGGCGCGCAACTCGGGATTGGCGAGCAGTTGAGGATTGCCGCGGATCACCTGGTCGACAACCCCGAGCGCATCGGAATGATCGGTGACGACCAGAAAATCCAGCGGCCTCGAGAGCTTGGCCGGTTGACCGCTGGTCGCCGTTACCGTTTCGCCCCGCGCGAAGCGGTAGGCATCCTCCACATCGAGCGTGACGCCGGCCGAGCGCGCATCGAGCGAGTTGGTGGTATGCAGGTGCGTATCGCCCCACAGCACCCGTGTCGGCCAGGTTGCGTTCGCATAGGGCGAATACGCGGATTCGGCATTCGCCACGACAGGGAGACAGGCCCAGACGAATGACCAGACCAGAAAACCGGACTTCCGGGGAAATGAATTCAGTCTCATCTGCTCGCACCTCCTCGCTCTAGTGATCGCCCAGGGCGGGCTCACGGAGACAAAGGCAGTCTGGACGCCGCCGTAACACCCGTCCCAACTGTATGTCAGCAGGCGCAATCATCGCAACAAACGCCGTCGGCCAACTCGCCGCCAGGGGTTCGAGCGTCCGCTCGAACGCACCACAGGCCGTTGTTCAGCCAAACCAAGCCAACGGCGAACAACGTCGCCATCTATCGACTCGCCGATCGTATCTTGAAAAAATTGATTAATCAATTAAGATGCGTTTCCTGGGCATCGGGCAGGTCGTCGTATTTGCGGCATTCGGCCATTGATTGGGCTCGCGCCATCGATCTGACCGTTGCGCCCGACCAACTGGACTAGAGGGGAATGTCATGCGCCACACGGGCAAACTGTTTTCGAGGATTTCATCGTCTCTGGCTGCAGGCTTCGTCCTGGCAACCGGCGGCCTGGCCCCAACCGCGGTGGCCGAGGCCCAGGAAGACGTCATCGAAGAGATCGTCGTCACCGCAACGAAACGCGGCGAGACCGCGCTGATGGATACGCCGATCACGATCAATGTGGTGACCGGCGAAGACCTGCAATTTCGCCAGGTCAGAAACCCGGAGGACCTGCGAACGGCGGTATCCGGGCTGTACATCGACGAAGGGAGTTCAACGCCACGGGTGGCGATACGCGGCGTGGGTTTCGACAACTTCCAGATCCAGGCCGAGAACGGCGTAACGACCTACGTGGACGGCGTTGTCATTCAACGAACCCAGGCCGTGCTGGGCGGTTTTCTCGATCTGGCGCAGATCGAGGTGCTGAAAGGTCCGCAGGGTTCGGCGTTCGGCCGTAACGCAACGGGCGGCGCGATCAACCTGATCACGGCCAAGCCTGAGGATGGCGTCAGCGGTGAATTCTCGACGGGTATCGGATCGTTCAACCGAAGAGAAATCAGCGGGGTCGTGAACTCCGGTGGCGATACGTTTGGCATTCGCGTTGCCGGTTCCTGGGAAGAAGACGACGGCTATATCGAGAATCTCGCCACCGGCACCGACAACCTGAACAGCAGGGAACAGACCCTTGGCCGCGTTGCCCTGGCCTGGGCCCCGAGAGACAACGTATCGGTGGATTACGCGTTCAGTTATACCAACTATGAAGCGATCGCGCCGGGGCAGGACCATACCGTCGTCGAATCCGCCGGTGTCGCCACGTTTCTGGGCACTCTGCTGGGTCTGACGCCACTGGCCACACCACCGGCCGGTATTGTTTCCGACGACTACACCGTGGTAAACCGCATCGATCCCTTTACTGACCGAGAGATGGGTCTGCATGCGCTCACGTTCGAGTTCGATCTCGGCTGGGCAACACTGAAATCGATTACCGGTTATATCGATTTCGAGAGCTTGTGGATTTCCGATGTCGGATTGCCCAGCGGTTTCGCCGAAGGCCTGGTTTCAGTGAGATTCTCGGGCATCGAGGCCGACCAGTTTTCCGAGGAACTGCTGCTTTCCGGTGAGATCGACAGGCTGAATTGGATTGTCGGTGCCTACTATCTGAACGAGGACGCCGAAAACGACACGGAATTCGATCTCAATATCGCCGGACCCGCACTGCCGGTTGGCACGTTCTTTCAAATCCTGAACGGACAGGAACTGACCTCTTACGCGTTCTTCGCGGACGGCCAGTATGAGATGACGGATCGCTGGCGCCTGAACGGGGGTATACGGTGGACAGACGACGAAAAGAAGGCGTACGGAAACCAGTCGACGATCGTGACGCCGTTCTTCACGGTGCCCGGCGCCTCCCTCGACGGGTTCGAGGTTGCGGATACCGCAGTCACCTGGCAGGTCGGCCTGGAGTATGACCTGAGCGACAACATCTTTTCCTATCTCCGTATCGCGGAAGGCTACAAGGCAGGCGGTATCAACAACAATACCGGTGGCTTTTATGAGCCGGAAGAGCTCATTTCATACGAGATCGGCCTGAAAGGCAGGCTATCGGACAGCTTCTCGTTTGCGGTGGCCGGTTTTCACAGCACCTACGAGAACATACAGCTATTCGTGAATCCGCCGGCCAATCCGGGCTTTCCGGACATCGTCAATGCTGCAGAGGCGACAATCGCCGGATTCGACCTGGATATGGACTGGCGCCTGACGGACCTGTTCAGCATCGACGCGCAGCTTACCTGGCTGGCCGAGGCCGAATACGATGATTTCGTGACGTTCGACGGAGTCAGGCAGGCGGTGACGGATTTTTCGGGCGACGCGTTGAACCGGTCCCCGGAGTTTACGGGCGTCTTCGGGGTGAACCTGGATCACGCCCTGACCGAGCGCGTACGCCTCAGGGCGCGAGCCGAGCTTTACGTGACGAGCGAGATCGTCTATTCGTTCCTCTATTCTGTCCGCCCGGAAGGGGCGCTCACCCAGGATGGGTACGAGTTGTTCAATGCCTTTCTGAGCGCAACGTTCGACGAAAACCTCGAGGTGCGCGCCTACGGCAAGAACATTGGCGACCAGTTCTATCTGACCGGCGCCACCGAGGGTGTTCCCGGTACCCAATATGGGCAACACGGGCGCCCCGATGAGTATGGGGTGGAGTTGACGTATCGGTTCTAGTTCCCTCATCTGCAATGGCAAGCAATCCTTGAGTAGCGACCTCCGCGCGTATAGGCTCATCATATTGCACGCACAGGCCGGAACTCGAGAGGAGCATCGTGACCAACGCAGAACCCACCCAATCCGAAATGCAGGCGGTGCTCGACCGCCAGAAAAAGGCCTACCTTGCCGAAGGCGTCGTCACGGCGAAAACGAGAATCGATCGGATCGATCGGGCGATCGATATCCTCGAGAAACATGGGGACAAGCTGAGCGAGGCCATGGCGGCCGACTTCGGCCATCGTTCGCTGGAACAGTCCAGATTCACGGACATCGACGGCTCCATCGGGCCACTCGAGCACGCCAAGAAGAAGCTGCGGGAATGGATGAAGCCGGAGCGGCGCAAGGTGATGTTCCCCTTGGGCCTGGTCGGCTCGCGGGGCAGAATCGAGTATCAGCCCCTGGGCGTGGTTGGCTGCATCAGCCCATGGAATTTCCCGGTAAATCTCACCTTCACGCCGCTTGCCGGCATTTTCGCGGCCGGGAACCGCACCATGATCAAGCCCTCGGAATTCACGGCCCAGACCTCGGCGCTGATGAAAGAGTGCTTCGCCGAAAACTTCGACGAAGAGGAGGTGGCGGTATTCACCGGCGGGCCGGATGTCGGCGGCGCCTTCTCACGGCTGCAATTCGATCACCTGCTCTTTACCGGCGCAACGAGCATCGCCAGGCATGTGATGAAGGCTGCGGCGGAGAATCTCGTGCCCGTCACGCTGGAACTCGGCGGAAAGTCACCCGTGATTATCGGTCGAAGCGCCGACATGGAACTTGCCGCGAGCAACATCATGGCCGGCAAGACCTTGAATGCCGGGCAGATCTGTTTGGCGCCGGACTACGTCTTCCTGCCCGAAGATTCCCGGGATGAGTTCGTGCAACACGCGCAGGAATCCGTCGCCAGGATGTATCCCGATATCAAGGACAACCCCGACTACACCTCGATCGTAAACCGGCGTCACTTCGACCGCCTCAAGGGATACGTCGAGGATGCCGAGGCGAAGGGAGCGGATGTGGTGGAAATCAATCCCGCAGGCGAGGATTTCTCGCAACAGCAACATCACCGCATTCCGCCCACGCTCTTGCTCAACCCCACCGATGACATGCAAGTCATGCAGGACGAGATTTTCGGCCCTCTGCTGCCGGTGAAGGAATATAACGAAGTCGAGGAGACCATCGATTACGTCAACAACAAGGAGCGCCCGCTGGGTCTGTACTACTTTGGCCAGGACAAGGCCGAAGAAGAAAAGATTCTTTCCCACACAACCTCAGGCGGCGTTACGGTGAACGACGTCATAATGCACGTCGCCCAGGAAGACCTGCCCTTCGGCGGTGTCGGGCCGAGCGGGATGGGTTGCTACCACGGCTACGACGGGTTCAAGAATTTCAGTCACGCAAAATCGATCTACAGCCAATCCAAGCTCGCCTCTAAGCTGGCCTCGGCCATGCGACCGCCATACAAGAAACGCCAATCCTGATGAGGGCCACCGTGCCGATCGGGTCGTCCGATCCAATCGGGAGCGTATTGATCGAGGCAAAAAGTGCCGGTTGATTCGGAAGGCCCGGACTCGCGCCTAATACTGAATGCGCTTCGTTATACCCCCGTCGATCACCACGTTGGTGCCTGTGGTGAAACCTGCACGTGGGCTTGCAAGCAGTGCGACCTGGGCTGCCACTTCGGCCCCTGTGCCCATGCGTCCGAGCGGAATCTCAGCCAGTGTGGCTTCGTAGAAAGGCGCCATGTTGCGCTTGATGTGGTGCCACGAACCGCCTTCGATGAATATCGGGCCCGGCGAGATGATGTTCACGCGTATGTTTTTCGGCGCGAGGTCTTGGGCGAGCGCTCCCGAGTAGTTTAGCAACGCCGCCTTGATTGCGTTGTAGGGGCCGGCAGCGACGAATTTTTCCAGTGCCGCGGAACTGGAGATCATGATGATGCTGCCGCTGTCCGAATCGCTCAAATGAGGCATGGCAGCTTCCACCATGCGCACCGTGCCAAGCAGGTCGTGATCGAAGTGCGACCGCCAGCCTTCCTCGCCGGGCGCCGTGCTGCCCGTGACGTTTGGCACGAGGATATCGATACCACCGAGCGCCGCCGCCGATGCCTCGACCCACGATTTGAGCGCATCGCCATCGCTCACATCAATTGACTTGCCGAACGCGCTCACACCCTTGGAGGTAAACGCCTCGACTGCCTCAGCCACCATTTCTGCATTTCGTGCGCATATGGCGACATCGCAGCCTTCGTCCGTCAGTGTTTCGGCGATGGCACGCCCGATACCGCGCGTACCTCCAGTCACCAGTGCTTTCTTGCCGTTCAGTTGCAGATCCATGTTGTTTCCTTCTGGTTTTCGCGTTCGTCGTGTCGCGACCGGGTTACTGCCAGCGATAAAGCACCGTCACGCCATAGCGACGCGGTACGCCCGGGGTCTCGTAGATCCAGCTCGGGCCGAAGTTGTCGAAGCGTTCCAGGTAGTAGAACTTGTCGCCCAGGTTCTTGCCCCACAGGGACGCCTCCCACCGACCGTCCATGGAACTCAGCGATACCCGGGCATTCAACAGCCAGTAGCTCGGCGCCTTCAGGTAGTCGTCGTTGCTGGTGTTCTTGAACACGTCGCTCACGTGGTTGAAGTCTGCCATGACCGTGAGGTTCATCGACGCATTCAAAGGCATGGTGTAGCGCACCAGGCCGTTGACTGTCCATTCCGGCGAATCGGGGATATGGTTGCCCAGATGCGCTTCCAGCTCCGCCTGCGCATCCGCGGCCACCTCGGGGTCGGGCGAGTCGAGCCCTTCCACCACCCAGTCGGTGATCTCGGTGTTCAGATAGGCGATGCCGAACTTGATGTCCAGACCCGTCGCCGGGCGCAGCCACAGTTCCGACTCGATGCCCCAGATTTCCGATTCACCCACGTTGGCGCGGATGCTCTCGAAGGTGTCGGGCAGCACCTCGCGCTGGGCCTCAGCCTGCATGTTCTTGAAATCGTAAAGGAACGCAGCAGAATTCCATTGCACCCGCCGGTCCGCCCAGGTGCTCTTCATGCCGATTTCCCAAGCGTACAGATCTTCGCCGAAGAACGGCGCGAAAGCCGATGGGTCGGTAATGGTGGAACCGTCGAATCCGCCGCTCTTGTAGCCCTTGTTCCAGTTCAGGTAAACAAGCAGATCGTCGTTGGGCGTCCAGTCGAGGCCGATCTTGCCGGAGACGTTGTCTTCGCTGAACTCGCGCGAACCGTAGTAGGGTATGCCGATCAGGGGCGTACTGAGATTCGTACCATAGATGCCAAACGGCGGGTTGGGAATGAACGAGCCTCCCGCGTAACTCTTGTCGTCATCGGTATAGCGCAAACCGCCCGACAGGCGCAGGACATCGTTCATCTGCCATTCCGTGTGTACGAACGCGGCATAGGTTTCGCCCTTTTGCACATAATCCGTATTGACCCATCCGCGTAGAATGCCATCCAGGCCATTGGCTTCCTTGCCTGCCTCGACGTCCTCCTTGCCGTAGTACAACCCGACCATCCAGAAGAATTCGCTGTCGCTGTTCGACGTCAGCCGCAGTTCCTGGCTGAACTCCCACATGTCTTCCAGAAACAGCTGGTCGCCAAGCCGCCAGGGGCTCGTTTCCTCGAAGGGCAGAGCACGCTCGATCTGCTCGTAGCCGGTGATCGAGACGAGGCTCGCAAACCCGAAGTCGACGCCCAGCCTCGCATAACCGCCGAAGCCTTCCACATCGACCTCGGGGCCGCCGAAGGTGTTGCCGGAATCGATGGTGTAAGGGTCGTCGTCCAGCGGTGTAAAGCCGTTCTGGTCGGTGCCGTTCATGGGCCGCACCATCATGTCACCACTGTCTTCGGCATAGTGCAGGCTGACCCTAAAGTCCACGGTTTCGCTGAGGTCGACATCCAGGGTGCCACGCACCGCATAGTTGTCCTGCTCCAGAAAGTCGTCGTCCGCGGGCACCAGGGGATTGGGTGGGATGACGTCCTGGGGGTCCGGCTGGCCGAGAATGTCGCCAAGAAAATTGAGGGCGCCGGTATAGGGCCCGACCTTGCCGGCGGCTACCGCATTGCCGTTGTTCTTGAAATAGCCATCCGACCGGTTTACCTGAAACGCCACACGGCCTCGGGCTCGGTCGCCCAAAGGCCCGCTGACCGCACCTTCCACCTTCAGCGTGTTCCAACGACCGTAATCGAGGGCCAGATGGGCTTCGAATTCCTCGGTGGGCTTGGCGGTGACGAAGTTGATGGCGCCGCCGGTGGTGTTGCGACCGTACAAGGTGCCCTGAGGCCCTTTGAGCACCTCGACCCGCTCCATGTCGAAAATCTGGAACGACAGGTAGGCGCCGCTGGCCATGTAAACTTCGTCGACGTACACACCCACCGAGGGGTTGTTGTTGACGTTGTAGTCGTTCAGGCCGACGCCGCGCAGGGTAAACACCGGGTTGTAATTGCCCAGCGCATTCTTGATGTCGAGCCCCGGCGTGTGCGCGGACAGATCTTCCGGGCGCAGCATGCCGAGTTCCCGGATTTCGTCCTCGGCGAAGGCAGTGACGGCCACGCCCACATCCTGGGCGCTCTGTTCGCGTTTCTGGGCGGTAACCAGAACCTCTTCGATCACGGATTCTGATTCGGACGCGGTTGCGGTCGTTGCGGTAAAGGCGGCACTGACGAACAGGGCTGCGGTCAGCGGCGCGCTCAACCAGCGCGGACAGCGCGGAAATGCCGTTGCGATTGCGTGTTTCATGCTAATCCCTCCAATTGCTGCATGTTGGTTGGTTGATCGACATCCGGTAGCGCAGTTCAAGACCGTATTCTTCGAGTCGACCGCGTATGCCGTACTGAAAACCTGTATGTTGTCGTACTCGCTGTAGAATCCGGCGAAGGTGAAGGTGCACGTAGAAGTGACGGCCATCGTCGAGGTACACCCAGAAGATGAAGCTCTCGGTCCAGTTGTCTTCGCCGACTGCCGGTTTGGCCCGCGGCATGTCGTCATCGAGGGTATTGATTGCCGGTACCAGATTCATGAGAGGGGAAGATCCATCACGCGTGTGCCCGCGTTGCCATCAGGTGAGCAGGGTTGAACATGAACACTTCGACTAACACAAGCTTGCCTTCGCAGAAACGATTCACTTCGGTCACTGGCTGGCCTGGTGGTTTGCCGGTTCAGACCTGCCGGACCCTACCAGGCAATGCCTATATTAATTGATCGAGCAATTGACGAATGTAACGGGTTCATGGGAGCATTGCAAGGTTGGCCCAATCCCGCCGGAAGCCGACATGACCGACGACGACGTCTTGCTTGCGTTTGCCGGATCGAAACTGATGACATATACCTTGATATAGGGCACCCTGGGCAATGGCCGGTCACTCGAGGCACACCGGAATATGCAAGGGCGTGCGGACCTGAAAACCCCGAATCTCGACCTGCTCCGGTTCGATGGCCAGGTGCAGGTTCGGCAGATACTCGGCGAACAACTGCAGGCAGGTCATCATTTCCAGGCGCGCCAGGTGCTGCCCCGCACAGGAATGCACGCCGGTATTGAAAGTCCGGTTCGACTTGAACTTGCGGTGAATGTCGAACACCTCCGGGTTTTCCCAACGCCGGGGGTCCCGGTTCGTTATCCCCTGCAGGATGGTCAGGTGTCCGCCCTTGGGAATCTCGCACCCCGCGACCGCCATGTCTGCCGACGCAAGCCTCGGTGTCACGAAGCCTGAGGGCGCATAGCGAAGCCCCTCCTCCACCGCCCGTCGCGCCAGCTTCGGGTCCTGACAGACATCGTCGTACTGCTCGCGATGGGCCAATATCTGCAGCAGCATCAACGCCAAGCCGCGCCAGGTGGTCTCGATGCCCGCCGGCAGGATGAAGCGCGCGGTGTTGGCGGCTTCCGCATCGCTCAACACCCTCCCATCGTCAGTTGTGGCCGTCACAAAGTAGGTAAGTGCATCCTTCCCGGGTTCCCGCTTACGCTTTTCGACCTCGCTGAAAAAGAAATCGAAGAGTTCATCCCCCGCCTTCGCGCCCTCTTCCACGTTGACGCCGGCAGAGAAGAGTTTCTCGCCCAATGCCACGAACGTCGGCAACTGATCCTGCGGAACGCCCAGCATCGTGCTCATGGCCTTGTAGGTCAGGGGCAGGGCCATGTCACGCACCAGGCAGACCGCTTCGCCGCGCTTCAGGCGGGCAACCATACGCTCGATCAGCCACTCGCAAATCGGGCCAATGAGCCGGCGCGAGCGAATGGCCATCGTGTTCACGCTCAGGAACGTATCGTAGAAATCCCTCAGAAAATCATGGGGTTCCCCGTCATTGACGGTCGGTATGGTGCCGACCGTCTCGCCGTGGGCAACCTCCTGGGCCGTGCCTAGGGCACCGTAGGCGTCTTCGTTGCGAAAGTGCTCCGTATCCTTGACGATGGCATCCTGCTCCTCAACGCCGAGCACGATGAAGTGCGGTGTGCCGGCCAGGTCGATACCCCAATTGTTGGCAAGCGGAACGCCTCCGAACACGCCGTTTTCCCCCCGCACGACGTATCCGCAGCGGTCACGAACGCCTTTAAGCAACGGGTACGGATCTGCCGACAGCGCCGGGTCCAGCGCCCAGTCGTCGGCAGCCCGGATCAGCGATTGGGGAATTTCCTGAATGACCTGGTCGAAAGAGTCGTCGAGCCCTTCGACATCCGGGTTGATGAGGCCCGGGTCTCCGCCAAAGCTGTGAGCAGCCGCTTCCGGCATGGTTTCCTTCCGATTTATCCGCCGCCGATGAACCTCAGTGCCGCGATGCCTCAAAAGTCCTCGACAACCACATCGACCTTCAGCCCGTCCATTGCTTCGGTGAGTTCGATCTGGCAGCCGAGGCGGCTGCGGTCGTTCTTGTTCTCGAACATGTAGAGCAGGCCGTCTTCAAGCCCCCCTTCCTCGACTTCGCCCACAATCCCGATCCACTCCGGATCGACATGCACATGGCAGGTGCCACAGGCGCAGGTGCCGCCGCATTCGCCGATGAGCCCGGGCACCATGTTGTCAACCGCCAGGTTGCGAAGCGTTTCGCCCGGCTCGGCTTGCAGCACGAACGACTCCCCCTCGGGCGTTCTGAACTCGACACTGATCGACATGGCTCCGTACTCCTATTTCCCTCATTCACCCTGACAGGGACAACTGTCCCCCCTGGATGGACAGCGGAATCGGCTCCGAAGGAACCGCGACATCCAGCAGCGCGCCGCGCCTTTCGCACTCGCACTCCAGGTCCTTCATGTAAACCCTGAAATCCGCAAGCAGCAGATCGTAGAAATCCGGCGTCGCCTCGAGAATCTCGTCGGTTCCAATCAGGCGCATGTCGTAAACCCACTCGGTCTCGCGCTCGCCACGGGGGAAGAATCGAACGATACCCTGGTGGTGCGTGATCGGCGCCCCCTTCGTGACGTGGTAGCCGAACAGCCGGTTCGGATGCCAGAAGTTCACCACTTCTTCGACCTCCGGCATCCCGCGTTCGGCGACGCCGACCACGCGCAAACAACCCAGACCGTTACGATCCGGCGAGCCTGCCTTGACGATGCGGCAAGGCGAGCCCGTGTATTCGCCCATGCGCTCGTGGTCGGTGAATACGTCCCAGGCGACCTCGACCGGCACGTTGACGCGCGCGCGGTGAAAAAATCGCCGCGGAAATTTCATGTCTCACTCCTTGTCCGAACTCTAATCAACGGGAATCGGGAACGCCGGCACTTCGATGTCCGAAGCCCGCCGTTCGCACTCCGCCTCGATATCATGCATGAAATAGCCGAATTCCTTGAGGAGCCGTTCATAGACATCGGGCACCGCTTCCAGCAGCCCTTGTTGCGGCCGAATCTGCATGTCGTAGATCCACTCCGACTGGTTCGGCCCATTCGGCCAGAAGCGCACGATGCCCTGGTGCGCATCCACCGGCACGCCGGAGGTTATGTGGTAGCCGTAGAGCGCATGGGGCACCCAGTAATTGACGACCTCTTCCACGGGCCAGGGCGCCGCGCCTTGGCCCTCCATGAACCGTACGCAACCCAATCCGTTCCGTTCGGGTTTCCCCGGCGTCGTGATCTTCCAGTCCGCATTGGTCCAGTCCGCGAATCGCTCGTGCTCCGTGAACACGCCCCACGCCACTTCCACCGGTGCATTCACACGGGCGCGGTGAAAAAAACGACAATGCATCGGCCTCCTCCTCGATCGGCCTGGGTTCCGGCAGCCGGTTTCGCCCTGGTACACGCTCGGAGTGTCCTGCAGACCCTCTCGAGCCGACGTTGCCAGCTCCCGACCCGCAAGCTATCATTATCTAATTAACTAATCAATATGTGCGGTGCTCAACCGACAATCATTGTAGAATCAACTTGCCCGGCCCGACCAATCGGCGGCCGCTCACCAATCCCCACCGAGGCAAATGCCATGACAGCCGACGTCAAGCGGGAGGAACTGACCTTCTACAGCGGCATGACCGAACCGGTGGACGATTCCTCCGCCATCGACTGCCTCGACGATCCCCTGAGGGAAATTACCGAGACGTTGTACAGCATGGGCGAGGTCATCGAGGGGCACGGTTCCGGCAACGGCGCCTACGTCAACTTTGGCGGTTATCGCTTTCCCAACATACTCGCGCCCGCAAACGCCTGCACGGGCAAAGTGTACGGCGTCGTCAGCTGGGAAGCCCACCGGCAACTGTACACCCACCCGGCAACGAGCAGTTCGCTCTTCAAGGGTTCGGTCGAGCCGTTTTTTGGCCCGACCCTGAGCCCCAAGGACCCGCCGGAACACACCAAGTATCGCGCCGTCATGCAACTCGGCTTCATGCCCAAACAGATCGAGAGCTACAAGGACACCATCGCCCGGCCCGTGCTCGACCGCAGATTCTCCGCACTCAGTAAAAAAGGACGTGCCGACCTGGTCAGGGAAATCAACGTCTTCTATCCCTACGAGATCGTCGGCAGAATCGTCGGCTACGACTTCGCCGATGTCGAGTTCGTCGCCGCCTGCATGGATGGCATCTGGCAGGGAAATCACGACATCGACACTGCCGTGAAGGCCGGCAAGGACTTGCGAGAGTACGCCGCGAAACTCATCGCCCGGCGGCGCAAAGACCCCAAGGACGATTACGTATCGGCTCTGTTCGATGCGGAAGTGGACGGTGAGAAAATCGCGGAAGAGCAGCTGGTCGGTTTGGTCAACCACTTCCTTTCCGGCGGCATCGAAACCACGTACAGGCAAACCAGCATGTTGGTGTACGACCTGCTGACGCACCCCGAACAACTCGCCTTGCTCAGGGAGAATCGGCAACTCATCCCGCGCGCCGTGGAGGAAACCCTGCGTTACGACGGCATCGGAGGTTCCACCTGCCGCAATGTCACGGCAGACGCGGAGATTTGCGGCACCCGCATTCCGAAAGACTCGGTGGTGTTCACCTTTCATCTGTGCGCGAATCGGGACCCCTCCCGCTGGGAAAACCCGCACGATTACGACATTGCCCGGCCTCAGCAGCGGCAGCTTTCCTTCGCGATGGGCCCTCACATGTGCATCGGGCAACATCTCGCCCGCTTTCTGCTCGGCGAATACCTCGAACACTTACTGGATGACTTTCCCAACGTACGCTGGGACCCCGAGGCCGAGGTCCCCAAGCCCACGGGTTGGAATCAAAGGGCCTGCAGCGCACTGCCGGTGGTATGGGATACCTGAAACCCGAATGCAGCCAGGTCAGACCAATTCGAATACCTCGTAGATTGGACATGACCGTTTTACGACTATATCGATAACGGTCACCTCGCTTATACTGGCAATGCGGTTCGCCGCCTCGACCATCTCTTATTCGGTCACACGCGGAATCTCAGAAGGCGTAGCGAGCCACAAATAAAACTCACGGGCTGACCTGACAAGAGCTTCGCCGGCGAAACAACCCAATCGTCGGGCATCGTCCATGAATCCGATTCCGATCTTCTCTTCAGATAGGCCTGGGCCGCATTGCCGCCGAGCCGTTGGCCTGCCGATTCCCGGATGAAGACGCTCGGTGTAATCGCCGCTGCGGTATTTCTCGCTGCATCGCTGGCTCATCCGACCCTTGGCGCCGGCTGGTTCTGGGACATCGGTAACGCCATCGGGTTTTGTGCGTTTTCCGGCCTGCTCTTCCTGGCCTATACGGGCGCACCGTCGACGGACCTGAAGCCCCACCGGTTGCTTGGCAATGCCGTTCTACTGATCGCAGCAATGCATGTTTTCTGGATGCTGCTGGGGGACCCGGTCGTTGTCGAATACATCCTGCCCGGCGCACCCATTTACATGTGGGCGGGCCTCGTGGCGTTCGTCTTGTTAAATGTGCTGCTACTGATCGGCTTGCCGGGATTTCGCCGGCAGATTTACCGTCATCGCGACAGCTTTCGGCGCTGGCATCGCTGGATCGCGATAGTCACGATCGCTGCCACTTGCTGGCACATCGTCGGTTCCGGACATTACCTGCGCGCGTCATATCAGTGGGCGCCCATGCTGGCAATCGCCGCGGCGGCCTGTTTCGCGCCCAGATTCATCGCTCGCAAGAGTGACCTGAACGCCTGGGCAAGCCGGCAGTTCCTCGGCTTCACCCTCGTTGCGACTGCTGCCTTCGCACTCGTTCGAAATCTCTGATCGTGAAGCTGAGCCTGATTCTTGTCGCAGCGCTCGTCACACTTTTCCTGGCATTGGGCTCGCCGTTTCCTGCACAGCAGCCTGAAACCGCCCGCAATTGGAGCGGCCCTGAACCGGTATTGCCGATGGCGTTCGATCACGTCGACCACGGCGGCTTGAACTGCATCGGTTGTCATCACAACTTCGCCGACGAAACCGGCGACAGCAGTTGCATGCACTGCCACATGACCGACGGGGCTTTGAAAGAACGGTTGCGAGATCAATTCCACGGATTGTGCATGGGGTGCCATGTCGAAACGCAGGTGGAGGGCAAAGAACATGGGCCAATCCGCCGTTGCATGGAATGTCATGCATCCCTTTGGCCTCTGTGAACAACAAATCAACAAGTTACGTGCGTATTGGCGCTGAGTTGCGGAAGTCGAGCTAATCGACATCCGGAGCAACAAGACCGGCACGCAGGTCGTCTGCAACGGCCTCGGCATCGCGCTTTCGAGGGTCGCCCATGCCTCCGCCACCCGGGGTTTCGAGCACGAGCGTGGCGCCGGCGGGCACGAGGTGCTTGCCCTTGCCC
Organism: Candidatus Azophilus sp.; assembly: GCA_965221465.1. Taxonomy (GTDB): domain Bacteria; phylum Pseudomonadota; class Gammaproteobacteria; order Pseudomonadales; family Azotimanducaceae; genus Azophilus. The sequence continues at coordinate 134,988 of OZ244892.1, read as the reverse complement.
GGGAGTTCGCCGCCGCCTTTCAGGAACACCCGGCCGGTGCTGCCGTCGCCGCCGCCGGCGCGACCCCGCGCCGGAAACCGGACGCGGTCGAACATCTTGGAAACGTAGAAGGGCGCGCCGCGGCGGTGACCGATTTCGATGGTCTGGCCGAGGCCGCCGCGGTTTAGACCCTTGCCACCGGAGTCGCGCCGGTATTCCTTGCGCCAGATCACCAGCGGGGAAGTCACCTCGTTGATCTCTGTCGGCGTGGTGCGTACGCCGCTCGGGAAGGCGGTGGTGGAAAGCCCGTCCTTGCCCGGGCGCGCCCCGGTACCGCCGTTGAAGATTGGATTGATCACGAAATCCTCGCCCGGGAAATTGCCGGTCGCGCCCGCACCGAGAAACACGGGGTTCCAGATGCAGGAGGCCCCTTCCGCCGGCGCCTGCCCGGGCAGCGCCTGCTCCAGGCAGCCGAGCACCACGTCCGGCAACATCTGGCCGATGGCGTGCCGCGCGGAGACGGCGGATGGCGGCAGCGCATTGAGGATGGACCCCGGCGGCGCCGTGACCGTGACGCAACCCAGGGAACCGGCGTTGTTCGGAATCGAGTTTCCCACCAGGCAGCGCACGCCGAAGCTCGCGTAGGCCTCGGTGTAAGGTAACGGCACGTTGATGCCGAAGCCGGACGCCGGTGACGAACCCGCAAAATCCACCGACAGCCGGTCGCCGTCGATTTCAAGCCTCGCCTCGAGATCCACCGGCCGATCGTAGCCGTCGACGCGCATGGCATATGCGAAGCTGCCGTCGGGCAGGGCCTCGATCTCCCGCCGCATCGCTGCCTCGGAAGTCTGCAGTATGGATTGACCCACCTCATCGATGCCATCGAGGCCGAAGTCGTCCAGGGTCTCGAGCAGCCGGCGAGCGCCGCTGTCGTTGCAGGCCGCGAGCGAGTATAGGTCGCCTTCCGCCACAATCGGGTCGCGGACGTTCGCTGCCAGTATGGACAGCAGCGTTTCGTTGCGTTCCCCTTGGCGGAACAGGTGGCCGATCGGGATGTTCAGGCCCTCCTCGTAGACCTGTTGCGCATCCGGGCCGAAGCCGCGGCCGCCCACATCGGCGATATGGCTGGTGCTGGCGAAGAGCCCGATGCAGGCGCGGTCGCGGAACACCGGCGTGACCACGGTGAAATCGTTGAGATGGCCCGTGCCATCCCAGGGATCGTTGGTCAGCAGCACATCGCCCGGCGACAACTGGTCCAACGGGTATTTCTTCAGGAACTTGCCCACAGACGCCGCCATGGCGTTGACGTGCCCCGGCGTCCCGGTGACGGCTTGCGCCAGCATTGCCCCGCGCGTATCGAACACGCCGGCCGAGAGATCGCCGGCTTCGCGAACAACGGTCGAGAATGCCGTGCGCATCAGGGTCTGCGCCTGCTCCTCGACGATGGCCAGCAGCCGGTTCCAGACCAGTTGCGTGCGGATCGGGCTGCGATCAGGGGGCATGCCGGTGCTCCTTCATGACAAGACTGCGGCGGCAGTCAATGGCGACGCAATCACAGAGCATTCTCCCACCGTCCTCCCACCGTCTGCCGAACCTGTCGCCAAGAACTGAACGAACACGCTCCTGTTTCCCGATAAACGGCGCACGCATGAAATGAATCTTCAAATTGTTGATTTTAAAGCACTCACTGACGCGGAGAATCTATCCTTCGATCCGGCTCCGAGAACTGTTGTTCCTTGCGCGTCCTCGCCCCAGCGCGCCGGGACGGAAACTCTGAAAGTGTTTGCTGCCCCCATCTCGTTTACTCATCAATTCGCCGCGCCGGCATGCCGTTCCAGGTGCAGGTGGCCCTGACCGTCGACGATGCCGCGGAATCCTGCCGCAACGACGGTGGTGGTCTGGCTTTCGACGATCAGCGCGGGACCCGGGCAGGCGTCGCCGGGCGTCAGGGAATCCCGACGATATAGCGCTGCCTTTGTCGGCGCACCCTTCTCTGGATCGAAAAGGGTCACACGGCAGTCCGCAATCGCCTGCCGCTCCCCCGCCGGCGATTCCAACGGTTCCGGTTTCTGCCTTTCTGTACCGAGCGCCAGGGTCCAGCTCAATATTTCCACTTCCGCGCCGGGAATCGTTCTGCCATAGAGAGCGCGGTAGGCATCCTCGTAAGCCTGGGCGAGGCGTTCCCGGGCGCTACCCGCGCCTTTCAGCGGCGGCACATCCACGGCGATTTCGAATCCCTGGCCCACATAGCGCATGTAGGCGCGGGCCGTCTCTTGCAGCGGCTCGGAGGTGGCGGCATGCACCACCGTAGCCGCTTCCCGCCGCATCTCTTCGAGCAACTGCGCAACCCAGTCGTCTTCGAGGGCGGCGAGCATCACGTAGCGGCTGCGCACCACTTCGAAACTGACCGGAGCGAGCAGAAAACCGAGGGCCGACCCTACAGCCGCACCCCGGGGCACGACGATGCGGTCGATTTTCAGTTTCGCCGCCAGACGGCAGGCATGCAGCGGCGCCGCCCCACCGTAGGCGACCATGGTGCGTCCTGCCGCATCCTTGCCCCACTCCATGGCGTGCGCCCGCGCCGCCGCCGCCATGTTTTCGTCGATGACCTCGCAGATGCCGACGGCGCCGCTTTCCGCGTCGAGCCCCAGGGGTTTCGCGACGCCGCTTTCCACCGCGCTTGCCGCACCATGGCTGTCGAGATGCAGGGAGCCTCCCGCAAAGTGTTCCGCGCGAATCTTGCCGAGCACCACGTCCGCATCCGTGACCGTAGCCTGGTCTCCGCCCCGACCGTAGCAGGCCGGGCCCGGCTCCGAACCGGCACTCTCCGGGCCGACCTGAATTCTCCCCAGGGTGTCCACGGTCGCAATGGAACCGCCGCCCGCTCCGATTTCCACCATCTCGATAACGGGAATGCGTATCGGCAACCCGGAGCCCTTCTTGAACCGGTAGGATCGCCCCACCTCGAATTGCCGGGACAATTGAGGTTCGGCGCCGTCGATCAGACAGATCTTGGCGGTCGTGCCGCCCATGTCCAGCGACAGCGCCTCGGCGAGCCCGCACCGGGCCGCGATGTCGGCGGCCAGTATCGCGCCACCGGCGGGGCCCGATTCCACCAGGCGGATCGGAAAGCGGATTGCGGTTTGCAGATCGGTCAGGCCGCCCCCGGACGTCATCAGCAGGAGCGGACAACGGACACCGGCGTCGAGCACCTGCCGTTCCAGGCTTCGCAGATAGGTCGCCATCAGCGGTTGCACGTACGCATTGGCGCAGGCTGTGGAAAGGCGCTCGAATTCGCGTATTTCCGGGCAGACTTCGCACGCGAGAGTCACGGCAGCTTCCGGCAGCCTATCCCGAACCGCAGCAGCTACGGCACGCTCGTGATCGCCATTGCGATACCCGTGCAGAAACCCGATGGCAACGCTCTGCACGCCGGCTTGCGCAATCGTATCGACGGCCGCCGCGACCGACGCTCGATCGAGCGGAATCAGTACCTCGCCATCGGCGGCCAGGCGTTCCCGAATCGGCAGCCGCAAGTGCCGCGGCACCAGGGGCGCAGGCCGGTCTATATTCACATCGTACTGCTCGAAGCGGTTCTCGAACGCCATCTCCAGCGCATCCCGGTGGCCTTCGGTGGTCAACAGCGCCGTTCTGGCGCCGCTGCGCTCGATCAGGGCATTGGTCGCCAGCGTCGTGCCGTGCAGGAACAGGTTTACCTCGGAAGGCTCGCGCCCGGCTTCCCGGAGTACCGTTCGGAGCCCTTCGAGCACGGCGTCCGCCGGGTCGTCGTATGTGGTGAGAACCTTGCTGGAATACTGCGCGGCGCCGTCGTCGAGGACGACATCGGTAAACGTGCCCCCGATATCCGCCGCCAGGCGCACACCGCTCATGCCTTGCTCCACCTGCCCGTCATCTGCCACAGAGAGGAGAAGAATCCTATCACCACCGTCACGGCAGCCGCGCCCGCGCTGGCCACCATGAGAGCTGCCTGCGGGCCGAACTGATCGACCAGAAACCCGCTGCCGAGGGCGCCGATCGGACCGGCGCCCATGAAGGAAAAGGCATTGAAGCCCATCACCCGGCCGCGCTGATCTTCCGGCGCCTGTTCCTGCATGATGGTTCTGGACATGCTCATGGAAATGCCGCCGCTGGCGCCCCAGAAAAAGACCGTCAGCAACACCATGGCGAAGTTCGGCGAGAGCGCGACGGTAAAGAGCATCACCGAACCCGCCAGCAGCCCCAGCAGCAACGCCCGCCCGGGACGCGCGAAACCGCCAAGACGCAGCGCCAGCAGCAGCGAAAGCACGAGCCCGAGGGAGTTGCAGATGTTGATGAGACCGAGGTCTCTGGCGCTGCCGTCGAATACTTCGCGCACCAGCAGCGGCAGGGTGACGATGTAGGCACCCATGAAGAAGGTGGACATGGCCACATTGACCAGCACCACCGCGCGCATGCCGGCATGGCTCAATACGGTTTTCGACCCTTCCCGCACCGATTGCAGGAGCGATGGCCGATCGGCAACGACCGGAACCGGCGGCGCGACATCCATGCGCCGGAACGCCCAGACCCCCGCTGCGAGAATGCACGCCTGCGTGGCCAGAATCGGCCCCGGCCCGATGAAATCACCGACCGAAGCCACCAGGAAACCCACCATCTGCAGGCCGAATTGCACCACACTCGCGAACAGGACGGTCCGCTGCACCCGGCCTCCCGCCACCTGGTTGAGCAGCCCGTCCCGGGCCGGCGTGACAAAGGCCTGGGCGCACCCCATCACGAATGCATAGACGAGCATGCCACTGAATGTAAGCCTGTCTGCAACGACGAGAGCGAGCAGGAAGAGCGGCGCAGCGACTGCCGCGGATTGCGCGGCAACGGCCACCCGCCGCCCTCCGAATCGATCGGCATAGCTGCCCCCGACCAGAATCAGCAAGGTACCGGGCAGCAACAGCATCATCTGCGCAACCCCCACCATCTCCGGCGACTCCCGCAGCACCATGGTGACCAGCCAGGCGAACAGAACACCCTGGATTCCAATGGACAGGAACCAGGTTCCGGTGCCCAAGAGGTAGCTATGCAGGGGGCGCATCAAACGAACACGAGTTACCAGTCGACAACAGACTGCCGTATTGCAAGCCAACTGCCCACGGGCAATGGCGCATTCGCCCGCAAGGCACCGCCGAGTTGTAGCCGAAAACCCGCGCGTTGGTGTCGTTCTGATATTGCATTCTGAAGACTTCAGTGAGATCGCCCAATCAGCGTTGACCGCCAAGCACCCGAATGCAAGTGTCGGCTTCCCATTAACTTACAGGAGGCATGGAAATGCGAGAACTAACAGTACAGGAAATGGATGAGGCAAGCGGCGGTATCGTACCAGTACTCGGCGTTGTCCTGGCATTCGGAAGCTTGGTCGTAAAACACAAGGTGGCTGCCACCGCTATTGGTGTTGCAGGGCTCTTGCTTGCCGGTGTTTCCCTCGTCCAATCACAGAATAGCTGCGTGGCCGAGTAGGCTCCAGTTGAAGAGCCAACCGTACGCGATCGAACCTATCGGTGCGATCAGCACGAACGTCTTGCGGTAATTGGCTACAGACGCTGGACACATCGTGCAACGGGGATCCTTCATGGATCCCCGTTTCCGCGGCCCAAAATGACTTTAGCATCGCACGGGATCAACATGAACGTTGTCGACTGCATCGAGCATGCCCTCATCGGCCGCTCGATTGGCCGATCCACAATTGGTGAGTGCCACTGGCAGATGACTTGTGGGAAAAGGTTATGAGCAAACCGAATGCGAGATCTCGCTGGAAACCGTATCGAGTCAGCATCGTAGTGGCAGCCAGCGTGGGCTCGGGCTTCTATATCGGTTACATGGGTGGCGCCGGGTTCGACGCGGTTCTGCGAAGCGCACTTATTCTGGCGTCGGTCATGGTTGTTTTTTTCGGTGCCGCAACCGTTTGGGAATCGCAGCGTAACGACAGAGAAAATGACAAGAAAAACCGCTAACTAGGCATCCGCGCACTAACCGCAAAACGAGCTTCCGTTCGAGTGTGCTGCTGTACTGGCATACTTCTCAGAGGTGCCATCTCTACGTTTAAACTGCGTTCTTGAGTGAACCAGATTCTGAGCCTTCATCGTTCGTCCGAGCTTCGTCGGCATGAAGCGCAAAGCCGCTGTGCTTCTTGATCGTGGATCAGGCCCGTAACGCGTCGGCTGTTCGCCCATGAAACGCATTGTTGTCCGACGAGGGCATCGCCCGGTTGGACTTGCGCTCAGGACGACGAGCGACTGGCGCTACTCCTCCCGTCGCGCCATACGGATTACTGTTGTTTCGTCGGAAATCCTGCCGTTCTCACTGCCATACCAGGTGGTGGTGAGGCGATTGTCTCCGTCCCACTCGTATTCGGCGTGATGCATGAAGTGCGCGCCTGGCGACGGCAAATTGGTGATACTCTCGAACTCGAGCAGCAATCCATCGCCCTCGTCTGCCGGCACCACCTCGAGGCGGGGGTGGCTGCCGGCTGCGCAATAGTGGGTCATGAGCACCCGATCCCCATCCGCGTGAAAGACGTTCATCATCTCGTGGTCGTCGCCGGGGAACATCAGCTCGCGAAGCGCCGAGCCGCCCGCCGTCAAACTGAACTCGGATGCGACCTGTTCGCGCACCTCGCCCAGTTCATCGACCAGCATCCATTCGCCTTCCAGCGCCTTCAGTTTCTGCATGACCGCCTCGGTATCGGCCTGGGCCGCGCCCCCCGACATCAGCCCGAGTGCCACACCGGTTCCAATCAAATAGTTCTTTGCCTTCATCGACTTGCTCCTTCGACAGCAACTCAAGGTAGGGCGCGAGAGAATACGTCTTTCCGGCAGCATGCGCCACAGTCGACCGGCCTGGTACCGCTTCTTCTGCGATCGGGTAACGCTGGTGGCGAAGCTGCACGAGAGCAAGAACTGCCCCGTCGACTGATCCGATTACGACCACGCCCCCCGTCCCGCCAGATCCATCCGAACGAACTCTAAATTCCACCGCCTGACCTCGCAGCAATATTAGATTATGAAGAAATCCGTGAGAGCGCCGTTTAATCGTTGACGGAGTGGGACATCGATGCAAGTGTCGCAATTTCACCAACAATCAGGAGGTATTGAAATGCGAGAACATACGGTGATCGCTCTTCCTGAACGCAGCCCGAGAGGAGAGTGAACTACTCATTTCAAATAATTTGCTTGAAAAAAACCAGCAAGGCGAAATGAAATGATCGCAAAAGACTTCAAGGAAGCAGCGGCAATGATAATGGGCGGCGCGATCGGCGCTTTGGTTGGCTGGGCGATATTCGCCGAGCGCTACAACATCGTCGCATGCGGCATCATGGGTTGCGCGTTGGGTAAGTTCAGCGCGATGTGGTGGCTGAGGCGAAAAGAGTAACTCAGCCGAAGAAATCACGTGCCGTAGTGCTGATTCCAAACCCGAACGTTGGTGCGCGCCTTGTGCGTGCGGGGCAGTTGTGTTTCAGGAAAAGCATCTCAAAACTGAACCGATAGTCATTGGATGGCAAGCGTCGTCAGTCTGCGGCATCGCGCCGGAGCATCGCAACTCCGAGAATCAGTTCGCAGACGTATACATTCGCTTGCGCGCCTCCCGATCGCGCAGCACCTCTTTGGCGATCGCACCTGCGTCGAGTTCCGGGGCGGGGTCGCCGAGGGTTTCGGCTACCCGGCCGTAATTCATGAAGTAGCGCGAGCCGTTGACGGTCCGTTTCAGAAAGCCCAGGTCCACCATGCGTCGCCGCAACGTGACGTGATCGATATGGCCCCGAACCGATTCCAGCCAGTCGATGAGTGCCTCGTTGATCTGCGATTCCCCGTAGGGCCGCCGCCGCACCAGCGTGGTGGCTGCCACGGCAAGCACGACATCGAGATGACGGGAGTGCGTCGGAAACTGCTCGAGGCTTCCGGACCGCAATACACGCCGAAGGACAGTTTCCGCCGCATCCGCCCGCCCAGTCACCCTGCTTCTCGACCGGCCTGATCGGCGTGATCCTTCATCGATGAATCACAAACAACTGACTTTGATGCAACACAAATCAGAGAGCAGTGGTGGTGAAAAACATCATGTCACCGCACCGCTTGCGAATGCAGCCCCAATGTCGTCGTCGGAAAGCTCGAGGATTTCGCTCAACACCTCGAAGCTGTGCTGTCCGAGCATCGGCGCCGGGGTGCGCGGACCGTTGTCGTAGCCCTCGATCTTGTACTGGTGGCCGGCGTAGGGAATGCGACCCATTTCCGGGTGGTCAAGATAACGGTAGAAATCGCGATGTGCGTATTGCTCGTCCCGCAGCAGGTCGCTGCTCCTTTGCACGACCCCCGCTGGCACGCCCGCCTCCGCCAGCGCGGTCATGACGGACTGCGGCGTTCGTCCTTTCGTCCAGGCGGCAATGGCCGCATCGATTCGGTCGTGGGCAGTCTGCCGCCCTTCGACGGTCCGAAGCTCCGCATCGGCTGCCAGGTCACCAAGGCCCATCGCCCGGCACAGGTCGAGCCATTGCTCATCGGTATCCACACCGACCGCCACCCACTGATCGTTGCCCGCACAGGGATAGCACCCTTGCGGCGCCGCGTAGGGGCTGCGATTGCCGAGCCGCGCCGCCTTGCGGCCGTGTACCTGCAGATCCAGAAGCTCCGGGCCGAGGAAGTGCAGCGACGCTTCCAGTTGCGCAAGGTCCACGAAACATCCCTCGCCGGTGCGCCGCCGCCGGTCGAGCGCAGCGGCCAGAATCGTCGTCACGAAACGCGGCGCGATGGTGTCGGTGTAGGCGACCCACGGGCCGCAAGGCGGGCGGTCGGGCCAGCCGGTGACCGCCTGAAAACCGGCGATCGCCGCGGTGTGGTAGCCGTAACCGGCCAACGACCGGGCCGGGCCGGTCTGACCCATGAGACAGGTACTGACCATGACGATACCGGGGTTGAGCTTGCGGACATCCTTGTACCCGAGGCCCATGCGTTCGATGGCGCCGGGGGCGAAGCTCTCCACGAGGACATCCGCCCAGGCCACCAGTTGCCGGGCAATGTCGCGGGCTTCCGCGTGCTTCATGTCCAGGGTGATGCTGAGCTTCGAGGTATTGAAATCACCGAAGAACTGAGAGCGGTTCAAGCCCAACACGCCGTCCTTGACGGGAACGGCGCCGCGCAGCACGTCCGGTCGCACTTCCGACTCGACGCGGACAACGGTGGCGCCATGATCGGCCAGAAACTTCGTGGATATGGGCCCGACACCTACCCACGCAAAATCAACCACCTTCAGCCCGGCAAAAGGCAGTGCGTCATCGGACGTCTCGCCCGCCTGACGCCACCACTCCGTGCGCTCCGCCGCAGCAAGTTCCGCCCGAATCTCGTCGCCGTGCTCGCCGAGCCGTGGCGCTCCCGAGCGCACCTCCAGTGCCCCGACGGACGGCTTCGCCCAGGCGCCGGCGCCGCGAACCCGCAAGTCGCTGCCAACCTCCACCTCCCGCCAATAGTCACGCGCATCGAGGTGATCCAGCGCCAGCAATTCCGCAAGCGTGTTCACCGGCGCAAGCGAAATCCCGTGCTTCAGGCCGAATCGAAAGAGTTCCTCGCTGGTGTGACGCTCGAAAAACTGCTGACACAGCGCCGCCCCATCGCGCAGGTTGAACGACGGCGCGTCCGGGTCTCGGGCCTTCTCGTCGTACGCTTCCCAATCGAGTTCGAGCAACGATTCATGTGCCACGCCATCATCGATCATCCAGGGCAGGCAACCCTGAATCACACCGGACATGGGAAGGGCAATGACGTAACCGTCAGCCGTCGCATAGAGAAGCTCGATTCCGGCGCTTCCCGCACCCATCCGGGAACCGTTGCGCTCGAAGTCCGCGCCCTGGATGGCGTAGGCATCCATTGCGTTCAGCATGGTCCAGGTCATGGCGCACTGGGCCGAGAGATCGACGAATTGCGCCTTGCCGGTGCGAAGCCGCCTGGCGTGGGCGGCCATGGCGCCCACCGCCGATTCCGCGCCGGCGTGCCGCCACACCTGGGTCACACTCAGCCGCAGCGGCGCCCGGTCCGGCGACCCCTGCAGCGACACCGGCCCGCCCATGGCGGCAAGCGTGAGATCGTTGGCGATGCACTCGGCCCGCGGCCCCTCCCTGCCGTAGGGCGAAACGCAGACGTGCACGATATGGGGATTGATGCTGCGCACGGCGTCGACATCCAGCCCGTAGGCCTCGAGCAGCCCCCCCGGCCAGGATTCGAAGAGAAAATCTGCGCTGGCGACCAGAGATTCGAGCAGGTCCGCTTCGCCCCGTTCCACGACGATGGATCGCTTGTTGCGATTGAACGCCAGGAACTGAAGGCTGCACGCGCCGTCTTCGGTCAACGGCGGCGCATGCCTGGCCGGCGTGCCTTCCGGCAGCTCGACACGAATCACGTCTGCGCCGAGATCACCGAGCAGCATCGGGCCCAGTTCACCGCGCGCGTCGGTAAAGTCGAGAACCCGATAACCACCGAGCATCGTGCGGGCGCTGTCTGCGGATTGACTGCTCATGCGGTGACTGGCCGGGCGGTCGATGGCGAAGTCGATAGCGGTTCCGAGGCTCTCCGTTCGGCAGCCAGCAGGCAATAGATGCTGGGCAGGACGAACAGCGTAAACAAGGTGCCGAGCAGCATGCCGGCCACCAGCACGATGCCGATGCTGTTGCGGGCCTCGGCGCCGGCGCCGGTGACGAAGACCAGCGGCATGTGCCCCATGACCGTGGCGGCGGCGGTCATCAGCACCGGCCGCAGGCGGACCGCTGCCGAATTCCTGATGGCCTCGATCTTGGTGGCCCCCGCAAGTTGCAGGTTGCGCGCGAATTCCACGATCAGAATGGCATTCTTGGCGATGAGGCCCACCAGCGTGATCAGGCCGATCTGTGTATACGTATTGATGGTGGTCAGGTCCAGATAGGTGAACAGCAACGCGCTCGAGAGTGCCAGCGGCGCCGAACCGAGCAGCACCACCAGCGGGTCCCGGAAGCTGTTGAACTGCACCGCCAGGGCCACAAAGACGAACGCCAGTGAAATGCCCAGCACCCCGACCAGGGTATTGCCCTCCTGGCGAAGCTGGCGGGATTCGCCGGCATAGTCGATATCGTAGTGGCCCGGCAGCAATTCGGCCGACAGTTCCTCCATGGCGGCGAGACCCTGCTCCTTGGTCCGCCCCGGAATCAACCCGCCGCGGATGCGGAAGGAATTCTTCTGCTGAAACCGGGTCAGCACCCGGGGCGCCACCGTTTCCTCGAGCCGCGCCACGGCAGACAACGGCACCAGGGCGCCATCCGGCGTCCTCAGCTCGAGGTCGAGCAACGCATCCGCATCCGGCCGGCCCTCCCGTTCGACCATGGGAATCACCCGATAGGCGGTACCGTCGAGTTCGAAGCGGTTGACGTAGTTGCCGGAAAGAAAGGTGCCGAGCTGACGGCCCACTTCCGCGACGTCCATGCCCAGATCGGCGACCCGGTCGCGGTCTAACAGAAAGCGACCCTGGGGAAGGTCGATGCTGAGGTTCGAATCGACGAACATGAAAAGCCCCGTCTGTCTGGCACGCTCCATCAGCGCCTCTGCATGGGGGAGCATCTCTTCGGGAGCATCCGACGACAGCACCACGAACTCCATGTCGAAACGACCGGCACTCGGCAACGCGGAGGGTAGCACCGGAAACGCGGTAAGGCCCCGGACCTCAGACAGCCCCTGAAACGCCATGGGCAGCAATTCCCGGGTGCTCAGTTCCCGCTCGTCGAAGTCTGCGAACTTCATGCCGCCGAACCCTGCGTTGGTCAGCACCATCTGCCACATCCTGCCACTGCCCGGCAGGCTTTCCATGACGTTTACCACGTCGGTGATATATCGCTCGGTATATTCGAGCGACGCTTCCGGCGGCGCCGTGTAGGCGATGTTCATCTCGCCCTGGTCTTCGGTGGGCGCGAGTTCCTTCTGCGAGAGCATGAAGAACGGTACCGCCAGCAGGGCGAAGAAGAGCGCACAGAACAGCACCGGGCCGTTGTTTGCCAACAGGCCGTCGAGCAACCGCCGGTAGCCGTGGCGGGCGCTGTCGAACACCCGGTTGACCCGCCGCGTCATGCCCGCCTCCCGGCCCCGCTCAGGGGCGACACGGCTGCTCATCACCGGCGAAAGCGTCAGCGCCACCCCGCCCGAGATCAACACCGCTATGGCCAGCGTGAAGGCGAACTCCTTGAACATCACGCCGGTCATGCCGGAAAGGAAACCGATGGGGATATACACCATGGCCAGCGTCAGGGTCATGGCGACGATGGGCGATGCCAGTTGCCGGGCGCTTGCCAGCGCTGCCGCGGTCCGGGACGCGCCTTCTCGCATGTGCCGCGCGACGTTTTCCACCATGACGATGGCGTCGTCCACCACCAGGCCCACCGACAGCACGACCGCCAGCACCGTCAGCAGGTTCAACGAGAACCCCATCAGCGACATGGCGGCAACGGCGCCCAGGAGGGATATGGGGATGGTCACCAGGGGCACCAGGGCGGTGCGCACCGAACCCATCATGACCACCACCACCAGGCCCACGAGCAGGATCGTTTCCGCCAGGGTCGTGAAGATTTCCGCCAGGGCATCGCGCATGTAGACCGTCACGTCCTCGCCGATCTCCAGCTCGAGCCCGGCGGGCATGTCGGCATTGATCTCGTCAATGGCGAGGTAAAGCGCGTCGGCAACGTCGATTTCGTTGGAGCCTGGCATCGGGTAGATACCCAGCCACACGGTCTCGTCGTGGTTCATCCGGCCAAGCGCGGTGCCTTCTTCCTCACCGAGTTCGATGCGGGCCACGTCGCGCATGCGAATCAGCGAACCATCGCTCTCCCGGATGACCATGCGTTCGAACTCGTCGGCTCGTGTCAGGGAGGTGTCGACCAGCAGGTCGACGCGCTGGCTGGCATTCTCGGTATGCCCGATGGTGGCGATGATGTTGTTGCGCGTCAGGGCCGCCACAACATCCTGGGCGCTGACGTGGAACATGGCCATGCGCTCCGGGTCGAGCCAGACGCGCATGGCGGGCAGCCGGCCGCCGCCGAGCCACACCTTGTGCACACCTGCCACCGAAGCCAGCCGGGGAGACACTTCCCGGCGCAGATAGTCGGTCACCTCGGCGCGGCTCATGCGTTCGTCGAGCCTCACTCCGAGGTACCAGCCGGCATAGGGCCGGTCTGCGCGCTCGACTTCCACCGCCGGGTCTTCCGCGCCTGCCGGCAGTTCGAAACGAATCTGACCGAGCCGCGTAGACAGCTCCGCGAGCGCATCGGCACTGTCTTCGTTGAGTTTCAGGTAAATGGTGACAGTGCTGATGCCCGCGCGGGTCTCCGACTGGATGTAGTCGACCCCGGGGATGGTGGCGGCAACCCGCTCGATGGGGTCTGTGACAAACCCCTGCACCACATCGGAGGAGGCGCCGATATAAGGTGTGGTCACCACCAGGGAGGCGCTCTCGAGGGTCGGATACTGCTGCACCGGCATGTCGACGGCGACCCGCACGCCAATCAGGGCGAGGCTCAGACACAGGGCTACGGCCAGCACCGGGCGACGCACGAAGATGTCCGTGAAGCGCGGCTCGCTGCCACCCCGGGTGAACTCAGGAACCGCCACGACGCCTCCCGTTGTCGTCGCCCGAGGTCTCGTGGGCGCCGGCACTTTCGAACTTGCCGGAATCGAGCGCCGCGTGGTTCGGGTCGCGACCGGATCTGCCGGATGCGCTCACCAATACCCCGTCGCGCAGCTTGAACGCGCCGTCGGCAGCCACCCGCTCGCCCGGTCGCAGGCCGGATGCAATCACGATCAGTTCGCCGCGCCGAGGCCCCAGCGTCACGTTCCGCCGTTCGGCCCGTTCGGGCGCCCGTGCGCCTTCCTCCGCGGGGCGCAATACGAAGAGCTTGGCGCCGAACGCATCGCGGCGAACGGCCGGCGCCGGCACCAGCGTGGCCGTCTGCGAAACCCCGAGGGGCGCCTCTACGGTGACGATGGCGCCCGGGGCCTGGCCCAGGGTTTCCCGGTCGACGAGACTCCGGTAGCGCACATTGCGAGAGCGCTCGTTGACGAAGCTGTCCTTTGCAATCACCCGGCCCGGGACCGGGTCGCGGTTGCCGCCGTGCGGGAAAACGTCCACGGTTTCCCCAACTGCCAGCATCGCGTCTTCCTGGGGCAGCGTGAAATCGACCCAGAGCGCATCGCCGGCGCCGATGAGCCTGACGACCTCGTCTCCGCGGTCGAGAAACTGGCCGATGTCCAGTTCGTGCAGGCCGGCAGTGGCCGCGAATGGCGCCCGCAAGGTCTTTTTCCCGATCACCGCGGCGATACGCCGTTCGACCGCTTCCGCTGCATCGAACCGGGCCCGGGCCTCGTCGCGAGCCTCGGCCGTTCCAAGCTGGGCTGCCAGCAGACGCTCGGCGCGCATCAGGGCCAGGCGTGCGATTTCCGTTTCTGCCGCCGCCGCCGCCCGTTCAGCGTTTTCTTCGCTGGTGTCGAGGCGTACCAGCAGTTGGCCCGCAGTCACTTTGCCGCCCGGTTCCACCCCCACTTCGACGATGGCGCCGGCCGCCTCCGCTTCGATGACGACCGCACGGATGGCGAGCACTTCCCCCGTGACGCGGGTGGTGGGTTGCCACAGCGATTCCCGGGCGGTGAATCCCGCCACGGCTTCAATCCGTTCGGGAAAGGCGGCAGCAAAGGCCATGGCAGCTCGGATCTGGCTGTACTTGTACCAGGCGAGCCCGGCAGCAATCACGCAGCACAGCAGGATGGCGGCCGGCCAGGCGCCCCGCCCGATTCGTCCCCTGGTGCCGTTACTTGCCTGCATTCAACTCGGTCGTGCAATACGCGTTGGAAGTTCGATTTCGCCTGTCTTCATGGCATTTTTCAAGGCTTCGATGGCAGTCAGATAGCCGAGGCAACGGTTTCTCCGCCAAAACCCGTCGAGTGCCGATCGCCAAACGCTCACGGTGTGTCGCCTATCCGGTGTTGCGCATCCCTGCCGCAATCCCTGCCATCGTGACCATCAGAGCCTGCTGAATATCCGGTTTGCTCTCGGCTCGCACCCGCCTGATCAGCTCGGCCTGCAGCAGATTCAGGGGCGCCGTGTAGATATTGCGCAAACCGATCGATTGCTGCCCCCAAGGGTCATGGGCCAGCAACTCTTCGCTGCCGAGAACGGTCAGCAACGTGGCAATATCGTATTGCAATTGCTCCCGCAACCGCTGTCCTACAGGGATCAACGCCGGCTCGACCAGCAACTGGTCATAGTGCGCCGACAGCGTGTGATCGGACTTCGCAAACACCATCTCGAGCATCGAAAGACGCGTACGGAAGAAGGGCCACTCGCGAATCATGTCCTCGAGGCTCTCCAACTTGCCCTCCTCGAGTGCTATCTGGAGCGCCTCGCCAACACCCAGCCACGCCGGGAGTAGCAGACGATTCTGCATCCAGGCAAAGATCCAGGGGATTGCCCGCAAACTCTCGATGCCACCGTCCGATGTCCGCCGCGCCGGTCGGGAACCGAGGGGCAAAGCTGCCAATTCCTGCTCGGGTGTCGCCTGCCTGAAGTAAGCCACGAATTGGAGGTCCTCGACGACCCAGCGGCGGTAGACGTCACAAGACTGCGCCGCGAGTCGATCCATCAAGCCCCGCCACAGTGCCTTCGGCTCAGGAGGCGGCAGCAAGTTGGCCTGCAGGATTGCACTCGCGTACTGACCCAGCGTATTGACCGCCAGCGGCGTCATGCCGAGATTGGTGCGAATCATCTCACCCTGCTCCGTCACCCGCAGACCTCGAGCCAATGACCCGGGCGGCTGGGACAGCAATGCCTGATGCGCCGGCGCACCGCCCCGACCAATCGTACCGCCACGACCATGAAACAGCGTCAACGCCACGTCGTGACGCGCACAGGTTGCCAATAACGCCTCCTGCGCCTGGTATTGCGCCCAACCTGCGGCCAGCATGCCAGCGTCCTTGGCGCTGTCGGAGTACCCGATCATGACCATCATCCTGTTATCGATCCGGTGGCGATAAGCCGGGTCCTGGAGCAACGCCTCAATTACAGGCGATGCATTCTCCAGATCCGTCAGCGTCTCGAAAAGCGGTACCACCTGCATGCGATCCGAACACCCCGTCGATTTGAGCAACAGTTGCACGGCCAGGACGTCGGACGGTGTGGAAGCCATGGAGATCACGTAAACACCCAGCGCCTGGGCAGGTGTTGCGGCGATGGTTCTGAACGTATCGAGTACCTCCCGATCCTTCGCATCGAACGGACTCTCCCAGGGAATGAGCGGCCTGGGATTGCTCAACTCGTTTTGCAACCAACGAACTCGCTCGGCTTCGGACCACTCGCTGTAGTCACCGATTTCGAGCCTCTGCGTGATCGCGCTCAGTACCGAGCGATGACAACCGCTCTCCTGACGAATATCGAGTTGAATCAGATGGGGACCAAAGCAATGCGCACGACGTAACGTATCCAACAGCGCGCCACGCGCCATCTCGGTCAGCCCGGTTGCCATCAAACTGTCGAAGCATGCCTGCAGTGGCTCGAGGAGCACACCAGGGGTCAGGGGCTCAGGCGCAGGGGTACCCTGATTCAATGCTTCTTCAAGAGACTGCCGCTGTCGACGCAATGTGGCCAAAAGGGGTTTGAGCACGGCGCGATAAGGCTCTCGTGCGCCCATGGCCTCGCCCTGCAACGCATCGGTCGCGGTCGTAGCCGACAGCTCCTCATGGAGTATCGCGATATCGCCGCTGAAAAGTTCACAAGCTTGCCACTGTGCCAACAAGAGCACCTGACGGGTGACTGTCGCCGTCACGTTCGGGTTCCCGTCCCGATCGCCACCGATCCAGCTCGAAATCTTGATTGGGCACCAGCCAGGTTCAGGCGGAGCGAGCGAGTACGTGTCGCAGACATGATCGACCTGTCGGAGAAACTGCGGTACGGCGTCCCACAGTGAATTCTCGATGACAGCAAAGCCCCAACGGGCTTCATCGACCGGTGTGGGTCGCTGGGTTCTGAATTCTTCCGTGTGCCAGATCTGCGATGTCAACTCGGCGATACGACGCCGGGTTTGCTGTCGCGAGAAATCGGTGAGTACCGCACTGTCGAGGGTAGCGAGACATTCGCTCAGCGCCCGATGCTTGTGAATGAGGGTTCGTCGGGTAATTTCAGTCGGGTGCGCCGTCAGGACCAGATCGATGTGGAGGTTGGCGATGGCTTGCTCGATTTCAGAGTCCTTGGCCTTGCTCCGCAATACCCCGAGCGTTTTCTGCAGCGTCGCGCTGGCTGAAAAATGAGGCTCCGTACGAACCGAAGTCGTGTGCTGCTGATCGGCGATATTGGCAAGGTTCAGAAACTGGCTGAATGCGCGCGCGATGACCAGAAATTCCTGCTCTTCCAAGGAGGCAAGCAGTCGATCGAGCGCCTCCCAGGTCTCGCTATCCTGCGCTTCCTTGGAGCGGACTCTGATCTGCTCGACGCGCTCGAAGAGGGACTCCCCCGCGTAGTCGCGAATGATCCGGCCCAGTGTGTCACCCAGCAGGCGCACGTGCGCGCGTAGCCGGGCGGTATCCGCGACCTCCACCATGGTCTCTCCTCAGATTCTTATCGGAACAAAGCCAAACAGCCCACGCCCGACCGTACGCAACTGTGCGGGAAGCTCCGGCAGCGGTCTGCCAGCAAGCGATTGGTCATCACGCTGTACCGATTGCTCACCCGTGGCGACATTGAGTGAAACGATGTCGCCGTCCTGAACGCGACCAATTGCACCGCCCTTTGCCGCCTCGGGCGTAACGTGAATGGCGGCGGGCACCGTGCCCGATGCGCCGCTCAGCATCGCTCGAGGCGGTCGAGGTCCGGCGCCGTCCCGGCAGTTCCCGCGAGCGCCTCCACTGCCTTGGCAGCCGCCAGCAGGAATGCATCCTGACGCATGGGGGCGATGAGTTGTGCGCCTACCGGCAAACCGCCGGCAAAGCCGCAGGGCAACGACAGCGCCGGGCAACAGGTGACGGTGATGCGGCTGCAGCTTTGCATCCACTCGATGTAGGTCTGCATCTGCCGCCCCTCGATTTCCTGCACCCAGTCCGTCTCGATGTCGAACGGTTGCACCTGGGTGGTCGGACCAATGAGAAGATCGACATTCTGGAAGAACGAGCCTACCCGCGCCACCAACGCCGAACGCGCCCCGACAACCCAATCCTCGTCTGCATGGGTCAGCCGCTCGCCGGCTTCCGTGTTCCAGCGGATGGTGTCTTTCAACTCGGCCCGTTCCGATTCGGGCAGCGGGCCGAACCGGGCCCTGAACTGAACGGCGCGCAGGATGTGGAAGATTCGGTCGGCATCGGCAAGGTCCGGCGTCGCTTCCGTCACCAGGGCGCCGGCATCCGCGAGCCTGTCGCCGAGCGACCGCAGCGTCGTTCGAATGGCGGAGGCCACCGGCAAGCCCCCGAAATCTTCCGTCACCGCCACACGCAACCCGCGCAAGGGCACGGGCGTCACACTGCGAAAGGTCTCGCCGGCTTCCGGCAGTGCATGGGTGACCCGCGGGTCGGGGCCGGCAATTGCCGAAAGCAGCAGCGCCAGGTCGTCGACGTTGCGCGCCATGGGCCCCTGGGTGGCGAGGTCGGACCAGGCGGCCGCTTCGTCCCACCCGAACGGTACGCGCCCCGGCGAGGGCCGGAACCCCACCACATTGCAGAACGCCGCCGGGTTGCGCAACGATCCCCCCGAGTCGCTGCCGTCGGCAATGGGCAGGAAACGCGCCGCCAGCGCCACCGCCGCCCCGCCGCTGCTGCCGCCGCAGGTACGCGATGGGTCGTAAGGGTTGCGCGTTGCCCCGAAGACGCGATTGAACGTCTGCGACCCGGCACCGAACTCCGGCGTGTTGGTCTTGCCGACGATTACGGCTCCCGCCGCCTTGATGCGGGCCACCAATAGCGAATCTTCCGCCGGAATGTTGTCCGCGAACAGCGTGGAGCCATAGGTCGTCCGCAATCCTGCCGTCGCCGTCAGGTCCTTGTGCGCGATGGGCAGCCCCGCCAGCGGACCGGAAAGCTCGCCCGACATCGCGCGATCGCGCGCCTCGTCGAAGCACCGCGTCACGATGGCGTTCAGCACCCCGTCGTAGGCTTCAACCCGCGCAATGTGGGCGTCGAGCACCTCCAGTGCCGACACCTCGCCGGCCGCAAGCAACCGGCGCAATTCCACCGCGGACAGAAAGCAGAGATCAGTCGATTCGTTCATGGCTTTTTGATCGGGACCACCGGAGTGCCGCACCCATTCACAGCTGGCCCGCTGCCCAGGAGCGGAAGGCGGCAAGGTCGCCGAGGTCGTCCTGAATCGCCCGGTAGGCGATGCCGTGGTCTATGGTGGCGTACTGATGCACCAGAACGTTGCGAAAACCTGCCCAGCCGCGCATCCGGTCGGCGAGAGCCGGGTCGATCTCGCCGCTTTCCTCGAGCACCGAGAAGGTGTCGCGATTCGACTCGGGGGTTCGCAGCGCCCGAGCCGCTATCCAATGGTTGGCAAGATCCATGCACGCTTCCATTGCGAGATGCAGATAGCGTTCCGCGAGGTCGTGGATGGCGGGCGTTGCCGTGAACTCGCTTTCCGGGACGGCGCCCAGTTTTTCCGCCCGCTCCAGGTACAGGTCAAGCGCGTCGAGCCGCCTGGAGAATGTCTCCTGATCGACCACGGGATCTTCCTTTTTTCAAACGGGCAATTCTCTGCCGTCGGTGTTCTGCCAGTCTCGGTTCCAGATCCTGGTACTCGCGCATGGTGCCGAGCGCAAAACGCACCCGTTCGGTTTCGTTGCGCGCGTAGAGCAGCACGCCGTCGCGCAACACCCGGTGGCGCAACAGGGCGGGCGCGGTGTTCAGCAACACGATATCGAGGGCCTCGCTGGGTATCTCGCCGCCCAGGCGCGCCGCCAGCCGCCGGATCGTACGGTTGATGGCCCCGGCATCCGCCGCCAAGGGGTCATCGACCAGAACGGCAATATCCAGGTCGCTGTGCGGTCGGTTGGCGCCCCCGGCGCGACTGCCGAACAGATACGCCAGCCGTACTTCGCGCAGTTCCTCGAGGCGCCCGGCGAGAAGGTCGGCGGCGTTTGGGGGCACGGCGTCGGTCACTGATTCGGGCCTCTGCACATGGGGCCTCAAGTTTAGCACCTCGATCCGCAACGCCGTCTCATTCAGAATCAGACCGGGTTGCCGCCAGCGGGGGGGTGCGTGCAAGGCGCGACAGAATACGGTGTAGCAAACTATATTGATCGCGTAGAATCGACAGCTCCATCCCCCATCTGCGAGTTACCAATCAGCCCATGCTTCCCCCACGCCCCTGGATGACCGACGAGCATCGCCTGTTTGCCGAATCGGCAGACAAGTTCTTCGAGGCGGAACTCACGCCGCATATCGATGCCTGGCGTCAGGCGGGTGTGGTGGAAAGGGACTTCTGGCGCAAGGCAGGGCAAGCCGGGCTGCTCGGGCCGGCGGTGCCGGAGCAATTCGGCGGCGCGGGCGCAGACGTTTCCTTCGATGCGATCGTCGGCATGGCGCAAACGCGCGCGGGCGATGCCAACTGGGGCTGGAGCGCGCACAACATCGTGCTGCACTACCTGCTGGCCTACGGCACCCCGCAACAGCAGGAGCGGTGGATACCGGGCCTGGTCAGCGGCGAGCGGGTCGCGGCCATCGCCATGACGGAGCCCGATACCGGCTCGGACCTGCAAGCCATCAAGACCCGGGCCGTTCGAAAGGGTGGCGACTACGTCATCGACGGGTCGAAGCTCTACATCACCAACGGCCAGACCGCAGACCTCATCGTCGTGATCTGCAGAACAGACCCGGCCCGGCGCGCCCGCGGCATCAGCCTGCTGGTGGTGGAAACCGACAATGCGCCGGGCTTCACCCGCGGCCGCAACCTGAAAAAGCTGGGGCTCGACGGCGCGGACACCTCCGAACTCTTCTTCAGCGACGTGCGCGTTCCCGAGCGGAATCTTCTGGGCGAATCGGAGGGGCAGGGATTCGTGCAGCTCATGTCGCAACTGCCCTGGGAGCGCCTGATGCTCGCAGTACTGGCAGATGCCAGCATGGAACAGGCCATCGCCGACACGCTGGCGTTCGTCAAGGAACGGCGCGCTTTCGGCCAGCGCGTCATGGACTTCCAGAACACCCGCTTCAAGCTGGCGGAGTGCCGCACCCGGCAAAACGTGACCCGGGCTTTCGTCGACAACTGCATGGTATCCCTGGTGAAGGGGGAACTCACCGCGGAAGAAGCGGCCCAGGCCAAGTGGTGGGCCTGCAGCACGTTCAACCGGGTCGTGGACGAGTGCCTGCAACTCCACGGCGGCGCCGGGCTCATGCTCGAGTACCCCATTGCCCACCACTATCGCGATTCGCGTTTCGCCCGTATCGTCGGCGGAACCGAGGAGATCATGAAGGAAATCATCGCCCGCTCGATGGACGACGATGAGGGATAATAGCCGGCCATGAACAGGCGCTACACCTCCAGGGCGGAAAAGAAACAGGCCACCCGCAAGGCCCTGATCGAGGCCGCCAGCGAACTGCTGGCCCAGAACGGCATCCGGGCGACCACGCTCGAGGCCGTGGCCGAGCGTGCCGGGCTGCACGTGCAGACACTCTACCGGCACTTCAGCAACAAGAGCGAACTGTTCGCGGCACTGGAGGAATCGCTCTTCCTCGAACAGAAGGCGCTGCTGGAAAGCCCCGACCGGCAGCAATCGACCCTGGACGTGCGCCTCGGCATGGATGCGGCAAGCTTGCAGAGCCTCCATGAGCGGGGCGTGAAGAACGCCTTGGCATCGCTCACCGACCCGGAGTGGGCCGGCGTACACATGCTCACTTCCTACCGCTACGAAGACCTGCTCTCCGAACACCTGGCCCGGGAACTCGGGTTCGAACCCAACGACCCCGAACCACGGCTGTTGGCCACCATGCTGCAATGGGGAACCACCAGCGTGCTGCGCGCCATGGATGACACGACCGCAAACTCAGAGCAGGAGATGCTCGCGCTGTACCGTCGCACCTTCGACCTGATCGGCTCGGTTTACGAGTCCTTTGCGGGCCGAGCCGGCCAGCGCCGGCCGATGAAATCGGTGACCGCTTCGCAGTAAAGCTCCGCGGCGCCGGCGGGAACCGCGTGGGCGACACCCTCGAGCAACCGGAATTCCGCGCCTGGAATCCGCTGTGCCGTGTCTTCTCCATGCGCGGGCGGAACGAGCGGGTCGGCGTCGCCGTGAATCACCAGTGTCGGTACGGTAATCGTCTCCAGCAATTCCGCCCGCCCGCTGTCCCGCATTGCGGCATCGGACTGTCGCGCCGCAGCTTGCGGGTCCCAGCACCTGGCGATGCTCCTTTCCACGGCGCGCCTGGTCTCAGCATCGCTGACCGGATAGGCCGGGCTCCGGTTGAGCCGGCGAAACTCCATCTCCGAGACCAGCGCCGCATCGCGGTCTTCGGGCTGGTTCATCAGGCTCTCGACAATTCGCGGTTCGGGATAGGGCAGGCCCCTCGCGCCGCTGCTCGACATCACCGAGAACAGACATTTGACCCGCTCGGGAAAGTGAATGGCGACCCGTTGCACGATCATGCCCCCCAGCGAGATGCCGAAGAAGTGAGCACTGCCGATTCCCAGACGGTCGAGCAGGCTGACGAGGTCCTGTGCCATGTCCCGCAGGGTGTAGGGTTCCGCAACCTTGCTCGACAGGCCCGCGTCGCGATTGTCCGGCGTCACCACGTACAGGCCGGCGCCCGTCAGGCCCTGAATCAGTTCGCCCGGCCAGTCGATGAGCTGGGTCCCGCGGCCCCGGACGAGAACGATGGCGTCGTCGGTCGGGTCGCCATGCGTCTCGTAACAGACCCGTATGCCGTTGACAGCTACAGTAGGCATGGTGTGTCAGTTCGTGACTTGCCCAATGGCGTCATGGAAGATTCCAACCCGGCGCACCAGGCCACGGAGGTGAATGCAACAAAGGCTCGCTGGGAGAGAATCGGTGTGCGGTGCGTGTATGCGGCGCTGTTTAGGCTCGTGCCTGCGCCCATCGTCGCGGTAAACGTCTCCGCCTGGTGCGCCGCATGCACGTACCGCATACCGGTTCTCGGTGCCGGATCGAAGGTAAGATTTCCTTGGTTCGCGAATTTAATGAAATCAATCACTTGGAAAAGTGTTCCATGAAAGGAAACCCTGCAATTCCATGTTCGATGGGCACGGGGGCCGACCCTTTCACGGCTTTAGTTGTAACGAACGGCATAGTTTAGGATGCTCACGATTCAATCTGCAAAGGCACGCGGAGAAACATGTCGAACAGCAGCATTCCGCCCGTCCCCAACGTCCCCTGCGTCCCCAAGTTCCACGCATACGTCGGCAAGGACGTCGGCTGGTTGCTGCGCAGCCAGGCGCGGCAGCGGGGCGCAAAGCGATTCCTGTTCTGGGAAACCTTCCACGGCAGGGTCGGTATCTGGACCTATGCCGAGTTCCTCGAAGCCTGCGAAGCCTTCGGCGCCGGACTGTTGCGCCTCGGCTTGAAGCGCGGCGACACGATCGTGCTGCACATGAACAACTCCCCGGAGTTTCTGATCACCCTGTTCGCCGGCGCCCTGACAGGCATCGTGGTGGTGACGACAAACACCCGCTACAGCGCGGCGGAACTCGACTACGCCGTCGGGCACTGCGGCGCCCGAACGCTGGTGACGGGAGCAGACCTTGTCGAGGTAGCCGCCCGGTTGGACTCCCCCATCGACCGGCTGATCGTTTCGAGCGAATGGCTATGCGCATCGAAACCCGCGATCGAGCACCTGGACTGGGCAGAGATTGCCTGCGCCGAACCGTTGCCGGAACTGCCGGCAGACCCCATGCGCAACCTGAGCGTTCAGTACACCTCCGGAACCACCGGGCGGCCCAAGGGCGTGCTGTTCACCCATGCCAATGCGCTCTGGTGCGGTCACAGCGTGTCGCGCAACTTCCTGCTGCGGGAAGACGACATCGCCATGACCGTCTTTCCGCTCTATCACCTGAACGCCATGGGCTACTCCGTGTTCGGAACCCTCTGGAGCGGCGGCATGGTGGTGCTGCATCCGCGGTTTTCGGCAAGCCGTTACTGGGAACTGGTGACGCGCGCCGACTGCACCTGGTCTTCGGTCACCGGGTTTGTCGCCAAGGCGCTCGCGGCTCAACCGGTGCCCGAACACAGTCTGCGCTTCTGGCCCATCGGGGTCGGCGATCACGAACCGATCGAGCGGCATTTCGGCGTCAAGCTGATCGGCATGTGGGGCATGACGGAGACCATCTCTCACGGCATCGCCTCCTTCCCGCACCTCGAGGGGCGCGACGGGGCGATCGGCATGGTTTCGCCCGACTACGAGATCACCCTGCGCGACGACGAGGGCCGGGAACTTGCACCGAGCGAAGAAGGCACCCGGGGAAACCTGTACATCCGCGGCATTCCGGGCCTGACCCTGTTCAAGGAATACCTGAACAACCCCGAAGCCACCGCCGCATCCTTCGACGAGCAAGGCTGGTTCGAAACCGGCGACGTGGTGACGGCCTATGCCGACGGCTCCATGGTGTTCAACGATCGCAGCAAGGACATGCTGCGCGTGGGCGCCGAAAACGTCGCGGCATCGGAGATCGAGCGCGTCATCGGCGCCGTGCCCGGGGTCAGGGAAGTTGCCGTAGTCGCAAAGAAGGACCCGATGCTCGAAGAAGTGCCGGTCGCATTCGTACTCTCATCCGATTCCGACCGCGACGCGCTTACCGAGGCCATAGAACGCGCCTGTGGCGAGCAGCTCGCAGACTTCAAGCGCCCCAGGCAGATCGTCCACCTCGACGAATTCCCGCGCTCGACCCTGGACAAGGTTGCCAAGAAAGACTTGCGCAAGCTCCTCGAAGACGATTGAGGGGGCGCCTGCCCGCTGCCATTCCACACCCGCCAATGCCCATTTCGATATAGCAATAAATGTAGTATGCTACACAGAAATGCCGGCGAGGAATCCGCACGTCGGGGTCCGGTGCGGCACGGCCACTCACGTCGAAGGGGGATCTGGCAATGCTCGGGAAACGATCGACACCCGCAATCGCATTGGTGTTTGCGTTGCTTTCACCACTGTCTTTTGCACAGGAGGCCGAAGATTCGGCCGCGGCTGCAAACGGCGACACCCGGATTCTGGAGGAAATCATCGTCACCGCCCGTTTCCGCGACGAGTCGGTGGACGACGTCGGGCAGACGATCAATCTCTTCACCGGTGAAGAACTGCGGCGCAGGGGGGTGGTCGACTTCGACGACATCGTCCGAATGACCCCGGGCCTCGACAGCCTGTCCCGCGGCCCCGGGCGCAACCTGCCCTACATTCGCGGCATCTCGTCCCAGAATTCGAACGGCGACTTTTTCAACCAGCCGAGCGCCAACACCGTCTTCTTCGACGAAGTGCCCATCACGCTGTTGACCCCCAACCAGACCGAGGTGCCCCTCATGGACCTCGGGCGGGTCGAAGTGATCAAGGGCTCGCAACCCACGTATTTCGGGGAAGGCTCGGTGGGCGGCTCCATTCGGTTCTTCAGCGAGAACCCGAACCTGAACGAGGTCGAAACCCGCGTGCAGACGGAGGTTTCGAACACCCGCGGCGGAGACCTCAATGTCAGCCTCGATGCCTCCCTAGGAATGCCGATCGTTGCGGACAGGCTCGGCTTGCGGATCAGCGCCATCCAGGAGGACCGCAGCGGCTTCATCGACAACCTCACCGAAGACATCGACGACGTCAACGACTACGAGCGATTCGCCTTCACGGCCGTGCTGCTGTTCGAGCCGAACGAGAACCTCACCTGGCGGCTGAGCGGCTTCTACCAGGACCAGGACGTCGGCTCGGAACAGGCCGCGAGCCTCGACCTCGACGACCTCGAACTGACCGTTCCCGGCCCGGACGAACGCAACGACGAATCCGTGCTCATCGCAAACAAGATCCGTTGGGATATCAGCCAGATCACCCTCGAGAGCGTCACGGGCTATTTCCGGCGCACCTTCGACCGCAACTACTACGACACCTTCAATACGAACAACCTGAACAACCTCTTCATGCTGCCCGGCACCGTCGTGTCGAACGCCTACCAGCGCGACGAAACCCTCAGCCAGGAACTGCGGCTGATCACCAATTTCGATGCGCCGATCAACTTTGTCGGCGGTTTCTACTACACCGACTCCGATGCCAACGCCCGCGGGTTCGCCACCACGGATTCGTTCCTGCACACGGTGATTTTCGGAACAGAAACGTTCTTCGGCTCCGACTTCTTCATCGAGGGAGAACAGCTATCGGTGTTCGCGGAAATGCAGTTGTCGTTGCTCGAAAACCGGCTGCGCCTGTCGTTCGGCGGCCGTTACTTCGACCAGCAGTACGTGCAACCCTACGACGACGAACCGATCGCCATCGTGCCGGCCTTCGCGCTGGTCGGGCTTCCGGCAGAGGTCGATGCCAGTGTTCTCGGCGTAGACGAAGTTCGGGCGGACGTCGACGAGATACTGGTTCGCGGCCAGATCGAATACGATCTCTCGGACGAGACCCTGGTGTACGCATCGGTCGCCGAGGGTGCGCGCAATGGGCTCTTCAACAGCGGCGGCACGCTGTTCCTGGGCGGTGTGTTCCCCGGCACGCCGTTGTTCGACGAGCTGATCGCCTTCGAACCCGACTTCACGCTCACCTACGAGGCCGGCATCAAGACCTCACTGGCAGACGGGGCCGCGCAGCTCTCGCTGGCCGCTTTCTATACCGACTGGGACGAGATCCAGACCAACCTGCGTTTCGTTTCCTACAATCTCACCAACAACGTCGGCGACGCCGAGATTCTCGGCATCGAGGCGGAACTCGACTGGCAGGTCAGCGCCAACCTGGAACTGTATGCGGCCATCAACTACCAGGACGCCGACTTTTCCGAAGACGTTCCCCTGCTGTTCGACACGAATGCCGTCCCGACCGCATTCGCGCCCAAGGGGACGCGCATACCGCAGGTATCGAATCACAGCGGCTCCATCGGCTTCGAGTGGCGCCGGCCAGGCAGCTTCATGGAGCACGACCTGGTGCTCGGTGGCAGCTACAGCCGCACCGGCAAGCGGCTGAACAACCTGGAACTCGGCGACCTCGACCACTGGTTGCCGGCAATCGACCTCATCGATGCCCAGATCGGCCTCGAAGCCGCCAACTGGTCCGTCTTCCTGTTCGCCCACAACCTCGCCGACGATGTGGTTTCCACGTTCGACATCGGCGAGTCGCTCTACGACCTGCAGTTCATCAACCGGCCGCGCACCATCGGCGTGCGGTTTCGATTCGGTACATGAACGTGCAGAGCAGCAGCCTTGCCGATGCGTTGAGGGGCGCGGATTTCGGCGACATCGCCCAGGTTTTCGGCATTCTGATGCGCAATCCCCCGCAAACGGCCGACGATCTCAGAGCGATGCAGGATGCCCTGTCGGAACAGTTCAATGCCGATGCTCCCGAAGTGGGCGAACACCGTGTCGCGGTGCCAATAGACGAGCGGGTGACGACGGACGTGATCGTTCCGGAGGGCCCAGGCCCCTTCCCGGTGATGATCTACCTGCACGGCGGCGCCTGGGTTGCCGGCTCACCCCGGCACTACAAGAAACTCGGCCGCCGCTTCGCTCAACAAGGCTTTCTGACCTTTCTCGTCGACTATGGGCTAGCACCGGAATACCCCTTTCCCACGGGCTTTGACGATTGCGTGGCAGCCGCCCGGTGGATCGCGGCTCACTGCGGTGACTGGGGCGGAGACGCCGAACGAATGGCCGCCGGCGGCGACAGTGCGGGCGGAAACCTGAGCGCCGCCCTGCCGCTCGGCCTTGCCGGCACCGGTGTGGAGTTGAAGGCCCTGGCGCTGATCTACGGCGCCTTCGACTTCGCCGCCATGGTCGAACGGGGGCGCGAGGATGCAGAGAGCGACGACCCCGTTCGGCACAATCTGCACCGGTCCAACCAGGTTGCCGTGGTCTCCTATCTCGGCGAAGACTTCGAGCCGCTGCTCGACGACCCCCGCGTGTCGCCCGTGCGCGACGTCAGCCGGGCACCGCCCTGTCACATCGTCTGCGGCGCACTCGACCCGCTCGAGGCAGATGCCCGCGCCTATGCCGCCGAACTCCAACGGGCCGGCATCGAGCACGAACTCTTCATCGACGCGAACATGCCCCACGGCTACCTTCAAATGGAAATGCTGCCGGATTCGAGGCCCGCATTCCTGCGCATGGTGGAATTCCTGAAACGCAAGCTCGACTGAATGCCCGCCGCCAGCGGCCGCCATCATCTTTCTTGACCGTTTCCTCACATTTACGGGAAACTGGCCTCATGAAGACGACCATCGAACTCCCAGACGCGGTTTTCCGGCAGGCCAAGGCCGTCGCTGCTACCCAGGGCGTGACGCTGCGCCAGTTTTTCACCGAGGCACTAAAGGCCAAGCTGCTCCAAGGTGCCGGCGCTAATCGCAGTGGCGCCAAGGAACCGCCGTGGATGGCCGGGTTCGGCGAATTGTCCGACCTCCGCAAGGAGAATCAACGCATCCTTGGCCTGATCGAAGAGGAGTTCGAACGGATATCGCCTGAAGACTTCCGGTGATTATCGACACCAATGCGTTGTCCGCCTGGGCGGACGGCAACGACGCATTGCGCGAGCCCCTTCGCGCCGCCAGCCGTCTCGTCGTGCCCACTATCGTTCTTGGCGAATACTACTTTTGCGCACCCTATAGCTGCGCAGACAACAGGGCAACGGCCGAGCCTTGACTCAGTCGCCAGTGAACGTCGGCACTGTCTTTTCGAGATAGGCGGCAAACGCCGCTTTCCGGTCCTCGGTCGTTGCGGCGAAGAGGTTCTGGTCAACGTCCATGTGCATGACTGCGGCATCGAGGGCCGAGACGATGGCGTTGGCGCTCTGCTTGATCATCTGTGCCGCGATCGGTGGTTTGGCGGCGTAACGGGCGGCCCACTCCCGGGCCCTATCCAGCAACGCCGCGCGCGGAACCAGCGCATCGAGAATTCCCCACTCGAGAAGCTCTGCCGCTTCGATGCGCTCGCCGCCGATGACCAGGCGCTTGGCTCGCGAGGGGCCGGCGATACGCGCGATGAGCGGCAATCCCTTCCACATGAGGTTGACGCCAATGTCGATCTCGGGATATTGCATGAAACAGTCGTCGGCGCCGATGCGGAAGTCGGTCGCCGTGGCCAACACCGCGCCGCCACCGCACGCGGCGCCGTTCCAGGCGGAAATGGTGATCTGGTCCATGTTGTAAACCGCAAGGGCCGCCCGCTCCCCGATGCGGGCTTGACGGCGACGTTCGAGCAGGCTGTTTGCCTCCACGCCGGGGCCATCGAGGTCGAACCCCGATGAAAAGTGCCTGCCCGCACCGGTAAAGATAACGACGCGGGTTTCCACATCATCGCGAAAGGCGAGGGCCGCAGCCTCGATATCCACCAGGTGGGCATAGTTCAGGGCGTTGGCCCTGGCCGGCCGATTGAATTCCACCAGGGCGATGTGCCCGTCCCGGGTTACATTGACGTTGTCGTATCGGGGGTGCATGTCTGTCTCCGTGACGTCGTTGCGGGCCGTCGAATTTGGCGTTGCGGCTTCCGCACCTCGACTCCCGTCCTCGGGTTATGATCGTTGCCGTACAATTCAGGATCAAGCGAGGTTCCAATGACGCTGCAGCAGGTTGCCGACCTCCGGGCAGAGGGCGATGAACTCAATGCCTTTCTGGAAACCATTCCCGAAGACCAGTGGGCCCGCGAAACGCCCTTCAAGAACCGCACCATCGACTGGGTGGTCCAGCACCTGCACGATGCCGACCGCTGGGCCGTCCACGCCGTCACCGACCCGGACGGATTCCGCGACTGGCGCGACAGTTTGCAGGATCTCCCACTCGACGCCCCGGAACCCTTGAATGGGCGAGCCCTGCTCGAACGCTGGCGAACCTATTTCACCGACCTGTGCGATGCGCTCGAAGCCGCTGACCCCGACCTGCGCGCACCCTGGTTCGGCCCCGACATGGGCATTCGCATGATGGCCACCGCCCGCCAGATGGAAACCTGGGCACACGGCCAGGACATCTACGACCTGCTCGAGGTGAAACGGCAACCCACCGACCGAATCCGCAACATCTGCCACATCGGCGTGCGCACGTTCGGCTGGACCTTCGTGAATCGCAAGCTGCCGGTGCCGGAACCGACCCCCTACGTACGACTCGACGCGCCATCCGGTTCCGTCTGGGAATGGAACGCGCCGTCGGAAGAAGAGGTGGTTGCCGGCTCTGCCGTGGAGTTTGCCCACGTCGTCACGCAGGGCCGCAACATCGCCGACTGCAACCTGACGGTCACCGGCCCCGTCGCAACCTCCTGGATGGCCATCGCCCAGTGTTTCGCCGGCCCCCCCGAAAACCCGCCTCCCCCCGGTCACCGCGCCTGGTGAACTGACGCAATCCGCCGCGGAAACTCCGACATGGACCCAATCAGTCAGGGTGCGGTTGGCGCGCTTGCGCCGCAATTGGTGTCGAAACGCGAGAAGATTCGCGCGGCGGCTCTCGTTGGGTGCCTCGCGGGGCTGGCGCCGGATCTCGACATCTTCATCACTTCGTCGACCGATCCGCTGCTGTTGCTCGAATACCACCGCCAGTTCACCCATGCGTTGGTGTTCATCCCCGTCGGGGCGGCCCTGGTGGCGCTGTTGCTGCACCCGGCCGTGCGGCGCACGCTACGACCTCGGGAGACCTACGTAGCCAGCTTTCTCGGTTACGCCACACACGGTCTTCTGGACGCCTGCACATCGTACGGGACACAACTGCTGTGGCCGTTTTCCGATTACCGCGTGGCCTGGAACAACGTTTCCGTAGTCGACCCGCTGTTCACCTTGCCGCTGCTTGCTTTGGTCGTCCTGGCGGCGGTGCGCCGTCGCCGCAAGTTTGCCGTTGCGGGGCTGATCTGGGCGCTCGGCTATCTGCTGGTTGGCGTCGTCCAGCACCAGCGGGCGGAAGCAGGGGGCGCGCAACTGGCGGAGAGCCGTGGCCATGAGCCAATCCGCCTGACCGCGAAGGCGGGCTTTGCCAACCTGCTGGTCTGGAAAGTGGTTTACGAACACCGTGGCCGCTTCTACGTCGACGGCATCAGAACCGGCCTCGCAGTAACCTCGTGCCCGGGGGACAGCATTGCGCGCCTCGACGTTCGCCGCGACTTCCCGTGGCTCGACCCGGAGAGCGTCCAGGCAGGCGACGTCGAGCGCTTCCGCTGGTTCTCTGACGGCTACGTCGGTGTCGACCCGGGCCATCGGAACCGGGTGGTCGACATGCGTTACTCGGTGGTGCCCAACACCATCGATCCCCTCTGGGGCATCGAACTCGACCCGGATGCCGGGCCGGAAAGCCATGTGCGCTACATCGTCGATCGCTCCACGCGCCTGGAACAGCGGCAAACCTACTGGCGTATGCTCACCGGCGAGGATTGCGCAACGCGTCTCGACCGATAGCCCGACCTGTTCAGGCAAAGATCAGACATGGTGGCGCCGCTGGCGAAATCACTGACGCAGAGAATTGTTCCGCCGATCCGGATCCGAAAACCGTAAAACCGTTAGGCGGTACGTGCATACCACTCGCCTAACGGTTCTCTCGCTGCGAGCCCCGCTGGTTCTAGCCGGCCGGCGTCTCGACGTCGTTCTCTACCTGCGAATCCGGCGGGTTCAGGGTTTCCGGAACAGCAGCGTGAACCGGTCGGTGTTGCCGGTGACGGAGCGGCGCCCTACTTCGTAGCGCAGTTCGTCATCGAGCCGATAGTGCAGCTTGGAATAGTCGACGAATTCGAAACCGGCGGCCTCGACTTCCTTGATAGCCAGCACCGGGTCCATGCGGCGCCAGTTTTCCTGGTTTTCCTCCTGCATGTGGCGCCGGGTGTGGTCGACGACGCCGTAATGGCCGCCCGATTTCAACGCCGCGAAAGCCGATGCATTGATGGCGGTGCGCCCGTCCGGTGTGAAGTTGTGCATGTTGCGGAAGGTCAGCACCAGGTCCATCCCCTCGGCCTGGAAAGACAACCCTTCGAACAGCCGGCCGACCCGGCGGAATTCGCCATCGGCCTCGATCACCTTCACCCGGTCGAAACCCGGTTCGCCAAGCAGATTGTCTTTCAACCGGTCGGTTCCGATGCTGACGAACAGCTCGCCCTCGTCGTACAGCACCGGCGCCAGAATCTTCGTATACCAACCGCCGCCGGGCACGAGTTCCAGCACGCGCATGTCCGGTCGCAGCCCGAAAAAGGCCAGCGTCTCTGCGGGTTTACGGTTCGCATCCCGGGCACGTTCCTGCTCGGTGCGGATGTCTGCCGCCTGCGCCTCGGCGATGGCTTCGGCAAGATCGGCATGGGCGGGGGTGGAGAGGGCGAGAATAACCAGTGCGGCGATACCAGCGCGATTGAAAACCAGCATGAGCATTCCATTCCTTTGCGATTGCAGGCAGCCGATTTTAAGTCATCGGCACCCCGTGTCCAGACTGCCGCTGCTGCAACCATCGATTCGCCTGACCCATTCGCCAAGTCAGGTGCAGGTTGACACTCACCAGAGCCTTTATTACATTATTACATCTAGTGTAATAAACGCGACAATGATTACGAGCTTGAGGGGCAAGGTTGCCAAGGACATCTGGGAACGCAATCAGTCCAAGTCATTACCTGGAGAAATGTGGATTCGAGCAAAAGCGCTGTTAACGATTATGCACGCCACCAACTCGTTAGACGATCTTCGGATAAAACGTCAACCACCTGACATCAGGTTGCACAAGTTGAAGGGAGGCCGTTCTGACTATTGGAGCGTAACCATCAAACTACCCTGGTGTATTACCTTCAAGTTCAAAGATGGCGAGTTTTCCGACGTCAAGATTGAGAATTACCATTGAGGTAAACATGATTTCAAACCCATTACCGCTACATCCCGGCAAAGTCCTCGCAGAAGTCTATATGTCACAGATGGGCTTGAACCAAACTGCACTCGCCAAGTTGTGTGACTGCTCACCGCGGAAAATCAATGAGATTGTTAATGGGAAGCGGGCAATATCGCCCTCTTTCGCAATCGTATTGGAGAGTGTTTTGGGAACAACAGCTGAAATGTGGGTAAGAATGCAGGCTGAATACGGCCTTTGGGAAGCCCGCCAAAAGGCAGCATAACCTGGAAAGAGCGCGGTCGCCTCAAAACACGATCCCTTGTCATGTGGGCGGCGAATTAACGATCGCTACAGATTAGCACTTTCAATCGCAGCATTGCGGCCAATCGGCACCTGTGGGCGGTGAATCGGTAGTCACCCACTCGTCCAACTCGCCGTCGAGAAACGCGAGACTGGCTTCGAGGGTCAAGGCTTCGGTTGATTCAACGAAAATGTCCAGATCCAGCCCTTTCAGCGTTGCCCCTCCGGCGATTTCTATCTGCGTTGCAGCGGCGCCCGCGCCGCGATCGGCAAGAAACGTCTGTAGCTGAAGGTCTTTGTAGTCGTAGTCTATGGCATCGAATCGGTTCATCTGTGAGATGTCATAGCATCATGTTCTACATTCCGCTCGTTTGGCGGTTTTTTCAACATGATTTTCGAAGCCCCCTCATGTCATGGCCATGAAGAGGTCACCATCGACAAATTCCACGTCGTCACCCACGCATCCAAGGCGCTTGACCGGACCCGGCGGATCGAGCAGCGCCGCGTCCCTACCCTCCCGATTGGGAGGAGCAGGATCGCCTCTTGCACGAATTGGCGCCTCATCTGCAAGAGATGGCGCCATTCAAAGTAATCGTCGGTTGTAGGGACGCGGAAGTCTGCAACTTGCGCTGGTACTGGGAAGGGGAAATTCGCTATCAGCGAGTTTGACGCTAACTCTTTGAAAGATATGGCTCCGCCTGCTGGGCTCGAACCAGCGACCCGCTGATTAACAGTCAGCTGCTCTACCAACTGAGCTAAGGCGGAATTACTCGAGGAAACAAAGCCTCGTGGCTTCGTTGCAACAAGGGCGGCAAGTTTATCCGCGCCGGCCCAAAATGCAACCGGGACGGCGCGGTCACCGAGCCGCCGGCACCCGCTCGAAAACGCGCTCGGCCACCAGCTTTTCCCCATCGAAATTGGCTTCCACCAGAACCACCAGCGTTTGCCCGTTTTCGCTCAACCGGAAGGTCTCCCGGCCGGTGGCGTCGGCGGCCTTGGAGAGAATCGTCAGGTTGCCCTCGAACCAGCCGGCGGAAACCTCCCACAACCCCCGCTTGCGCTCGCCCCAGGAAACGTCGCGGTAGACACCCGTATCGTAGCGGATGCCCATGGAGTCGCTGTCCTGCTCGATCACCATCGACTTGGCCTTCAGCACCGGGAAATCCTGGGTGACGAACGCCAGGGCGCCGCCGTCGGGCAACTCGATTCGCCCTTCAGCGAAATCCCGGTCGGCACGTGCCATGATCTGCCGCGTGTTCGGGGGCGGGTCACTCAATTCGACGTTCAAAACCCACTGGCCGTCGACGTCGAAGCGAACGGGCGGCTCGGCATCGAGCGGCACCCCCGAGCAGGCGGCGGCAGCTACGACGATCAATGTCCCCAGGAAAATCCGAAACATGCAAATGAGTCCATGCGGTACGGGCAAGGGGTACTATGACAGAATCCCGGCTTGCCTCGCCAGCCCGCAGGCGCAATCTTGCCGGAGCGGTACCTGCCCCAGCAAAACCCGGCCCTGTCGTCGAAGGAAACGCCCATCGTGTAAGCTGAGCCCCCATGACGAGATCGTTCCTCCGGTCGGCGGCGACAACCTTTGCATATGCCGCAACGATCCTGGTTTTTCTGTCGCATCCCCCAGCCGCCGCCGAACGCTCAGCCGAACCCCTGCCGCAATCGTTCAGCGACCAGTGGTGCGCCTACCGCACGCCTCGATTCGAACTGCTGACCGACCTGTCGCACCGGCAAGCACTGAAAACCATAAGCGGGCTGAACCGCTTCCACCGGGTGTTTCTTGCGCTATTTCCCGATGCATCGGAAAACGCCAGCCTGCCAATGAAGATGCTTGTATTCCGCCGGGTACGCGACTTCACCGAGGCGACCGGCACCACCCGGTACGCCGGCGTCACCCTGCCCTCGATGCACGAATACCGGCTGCTGGCGGCTCGCGCACAGCCGGAGGCCGCGACGGATAGCGCCTGGCACGAATATGCCCACTACCTGCTGCGCACCCGCACGGGACAAAACTATCCCCTCTGGTACGAGGAAGGCCTGGCCAGCTACCTGGCCGCTGTGGATTTGAGGCGGCAAAAGGTGCGTCTGGGCGAACTGCCCTACCGGCAGGTGCGGCGCGCTCTGCACGACGCTTCGGTTTCGTTCGGGGAGACCCTGGAAGCGACATCGGTGATCGGCTTCGACAACGCCGATCTCCTCTCTTTCTACGGCAAGTCCTGGTTGCTGACGCACTTCATCCGGCATGGGCACGAGGCCGGATTCCCGGATTGGCGACCGGCTCTCGACCGTTACCTCGAGAGCGCCGATCGCGATTTCGAGGCTGCATTCGGCCGTTCGCCTGCTGAAGCGGGCGAATTGCTCCTGCAGTATCTCGACAAATCGCGGCTACCCCGGCAAACCCTCGAACTGCCCCGTTCCGAGCCGCCCTCGCCGCAACGCAACTGCCTGACTCCGGCGGAACGCGTCTACCAACTTGCCCGGAGCATCACGCCCTTGAACGCGGCTGTGGCAATTCGGGCGCTCGAGACCCTGGAGCCGAACGCCATGCACCTGGCTGCTCTCTCCGAGGCGGTGTGGGACGACCGCGAACGGGCGCAGCGCCTGCTCGAACAGGCACTGGCGCTTGCACCCGACGATCCGCAAGCGAACGTCCAGTTCGCCGGACTGCTGGTGGGCGGCTGCGAGTTTTCGAGTGCCTCCGAGTGCATCGGCCGATGGGCTCGCGCCGTCGAGCGCTATCGCCGCGTGCTCGAGTCCAGCCCGGAACGATACGATGCCGCGTACGGCCTGGGTGTCGCCTATCTGCACACGGGCCGCGCCCGGGAGGCCATGGGCTACCTGCAACTGGCCTACGAGAAGATGCCCTGGGGGGTTGCCGTCAACTTCTACCTGGGCGAAGGCTATCGAATTGCCGGCGATCCGCGAGCGGCGGCGCACCTGCGCAACGCCCGCAACTGGTCCGCCGACACCCATTGGCGACGACTTGCGGAATTTGCCCTGTCACGGCTGGCTGACGAAAGCTGGTGACGGATGCACACTAGCGAACGCTCAGCTCAGGCGCAGCACCGGCGTCTTCGGCACCAGCCCGCCGAGTTGGGATTCGAGGTCGGAACCCTCGATCAGCCCCGAGGTAAAGGCCTTGATGGCCTCGAAGTCATAGCTGTCGCAGGCCTGTTCCAGGGTTTTCAGAGCGACGCGCAATTCCGGCCAGGGTACGAAACCTTCGTCCGCCCTCATGATGCGCGGATGTTCGGTGCCGGTGACGTCCTCGCCGACCAGCAATTCCTCGTGCAGTTTCTCCCCGGGCCTCAACCCGATGAACTGGACCTCGATGTCCCCCTCCGGCTCGAATTCCGTTTTCAGCCGGTGCCCCTTGATCAACGCCATGCGGGCAGCGAGGTCGACAATCTTGATGGGCTGCCCCATGTCGAGCAGAAACACATCGCCGCCGCGGCCGAGACTCGCCGCCTGCAGCACGAGTTGCGCCGCTTCCTGAATGGTCATGAAGTAGCGGGTGACGTCGGGATGGGTCACGGTCACCGGGCCGCCGTTCTCGATCTGTTCGAGAAACAGCGGCACCACGGAACCCGACGAGCCAAGCACGTTGCCGAACCGGACGATGGAGAAGCAGGTGTCGGGCGCGGTTTCCTGCAATGCCTGCAGAATCATCTCTGCAAGACGCTTGCTCGCACCCATGGCGCTGGTGGTGCGCACCGCCTTGTCCGTGGAGATCAGGATGACATCCCTGACACCGGCTGCGAGCGCGCCCTCCGCTGCATACAGCGTGCCGAAGGCATTGTTCTTGAGCCCACCGATGACATTGTTCTCGACGATTCCCACATGCTTGTAGGCTGCCGCGTGATAAAGCGTCTCGATCTCGTGGTTTTCGATCGAGCGGTGGATGAACGCCCGATTGGTCACCGACCCAAGCAGGCTGACAACGGTAACGCCGAGTTTCTCGTCGGCGCAGATCTGTTCGAGTTCCCGCTCGATTTCGAACAGGCCGTACTCCGACTGATCGAGCAATACCAGCCGCGCCGGACCCTGGCGCACGATCTGGCGACAGAGTTCCGAGCCGATCGAGCCACCGGCGCCGGTCACCATGACGTTGCGACCCGCCACGGATTTCCGCAGCAGGTGGGGCAGTGGGTCGACTTCGCTGCGCCCGAGAAGGTCCCGGATTTCCACATCCCGCACCGAAGGCAGACCTTCGCCCTTGTTCAGCATCAACTCGCCGATATCGGGAATGAGGCGGACACGCACTCCGAATGGCTCCAGAAAATTCAGGATTCGGCGCCGCGTCGCAGTGTTCGACCCGCCGCCGACGGCGACCAGCACCTGCCTGGCATCGGACTCGCGCAACAACCGGGGCAACGAGCGCGGCGCGTGCACCTGCAGGTTGTCGATCACCCGGTGTTGCAGGGCCTCGTCGTCGTCGACGAAGGCAACCGGCCGATAGTCGCCCTGCCGCAACAGGGAGCGGACCAGTTCGACACCCCGCTTGCCTGCCCCATAGACAACAACCGGTTCGCGCGGCTGAAGACCCGCATCGCGCCACTGAAACCAGCCCCGCACGAAGAGGCGACTGCCGACGATGCTGAAGACGGCGAGCAACCAGAACATCATCGGTACCGAACGCGGGAAACCGGTCAGCGGCGCCATGTAGGCAACGACGGCAATCATGACCGCCCCGATGGCGACGCCCTTGGCCGCCATCCACATCCCGCGCCCTCCCATGTAACGAAGAACCTGGCGGTAGTACCCGAGAAAGGCCAGGGCCGGAATGCAGCTGAGAGCAGCGGCGAAAGCCGGCCATACCTGGCCGACATCCACGGCCCAGGTTCCGAGCCGGAGCCCGAGCGCAGACCACAGGGCAAGGGAAACCACGACGGAATCGAACAGCAGCGCGATGCCCTGCTTGTGGCGGCGAGAGAGCCTGGCGACGAACTGGCGCATTCAGACCTGCCTGCGGGCGCCGGCCGACGAATCAAGCGGGTGATTGCCGGCAGCCGCCGAGCGCCGGGAACCGGGTTGCGGGCTCAGCCCCGCCGCTCCGGGAACCCGGCCCTGAATCGCCATGCCAAAACCCCAAGCGGCAACGCCGCCAGCGCCTGGAGCGCCATGCCAAGGGCGGGAGATTCCGCAAAAGCGGCAGTTGCAACCGCCAGCGGCAATAGCCACAGAATGCAAAGCGCTGAAAAGCCGACCATTGTCCATAGAGTGCCGAACCTCGCCGCCAGCTTCTGATAAAGGTGACTGCGATGCGGTTCCGTGAATGCCTGCCCGGTCACC
Organism: Candidatus Azophilus sp.; assembly: GCA_965221465.1. Classification (GTDB taxonomy): domain Bacteria; phylum Pseudomonadota; class Gammaproteobacteria; order Pseudomonadales; family Azotimanducaceae; genus Azophilus. Next base: position 96,444 of record OZ244892.1, on the reverse strand, counting down.
ATTCTGACACAGAGCGTGTAACCGGCGTCAAACCAGAAAGCAGTGAGCAGAATGGTGCAGGCCAATGGCGGCACCCGGTACTGTACGACCAGTTGCACCACGACAACGCCGACCGTCAAGCCGAGAAACAGGCTGCCCGTATCGCCCATGAATATTCGGGCGGGTGTCCAGTTGTAGACGAGGAAACCCAGCATTGCCCCCGCCAACAGCCACAGGAGCGCGCCTTCCCAACCGGGCACACCGCCAGTCAGGAGGTGGGCGGCCAGGCAGAAGAAAAGCGTCTGAACGGCCAGGAGCCCGTCGATCCCGTCCATGAAATTGAACAGGTTGATCTGCCAGACCAGCAATAGCGCCACAGGCGGATAAACCCACCAGGCCCAGCCCGATTGCAGCGTCCAGAACACCAGCAGAAGGGCAAGCAGTTGTGCCGCAACTCGGACACCGCGGCCCGTTTCGCGCAGATCGTCCACCAGCCCCACCAGTGCGAGCAGGGCGCCCCCGGCCAGCAGCCCGCCGAGGTCCGGCATGGTCAGGCTGCGCCACCCCAGGTAAGCCAGCACCGGCAACGCAAACCCGAGGCCACCGATCGTCGGCGTCGCGACGGTGTGAAAACTGCGGGCATTGGGCACGGCCAACAGACCGCGCCGCCGCGCCAGTGCCGCGAGCAGCGGTACGAGTGCCGCGGTGACCGAGAACCCGGCCCCGAGCAGGATCAGCGCTTCAGCCGAGACCATGCGACGGTTTCTTCCAGAATCTCGAGGGAGCCTTGCGGCGGGCTCCACCGCAGCAGGCGTTCGGAGGATTCCGCGTCCACGCGCAGCGGGTCGAACAGGCGCGAGACCGTGCGCCGCCTGCCTGACAGGACGCCTATCGACTCCGCAAGTTCTCGAGACAGGAGGAATTGCCGGCTGGAATGCCCCGAGAGCCGCTGCAACTCGGCGACCAGATCGGTGACGCGCCACTCTTCCCGATCTCGAACATGCAGTACGTGCGCGCCTGCAAGGCCCGCATCGGGCAGGTGCACGAGGAATTCAACGAGGTTTGCGAGCCCCACCATCGACCGCAGCGCCGTTGCGCCCACCAGGGGCAGCGGCAAACCCGTTCTGCAGAGCCGCATCAGCGCAGCGAAGTTGCCCCCCACGCCGGGCCCGTAAACCAATGGCGGGCGAACGATTGCCAGAACAGTCGAGCGACCCTCCGCAGCGAGCAATGCACGCTCGCCCTCTGCCTTGCTGGATGCGTAATCGCCTTCAGGCGCGTACGGTGCCTGGGGGCCAAGCGGCGTCGACGCTACCTCGCCGAGCACCTTGATCGTGCTCGACCAGACGAATGTGCGCACGCCGGCGGCAACGGCTGCATTGAAGAGCCGCAGGGTCAGGTCTCGGTTGACCGACCTGTAATCCGCGGCCGTGGCGTGCCTGGCGCCTTCGTGCAGGCCTGCCAGGTGATAAACGGTATCCGTACCGGCAAGCGCCCGCGCCAGGCTCGCATCCGATCGACGTGTCCATTCGCCGATGCCTTTCGATGTGTCGCGGCGAACCGCCGGCAGCACATCCTGGCCGAGGCGTTCGAGCCGCCGCACCAACGCGCTGCCGACGAACCCCGAGGCGCCCGTGACACAGGTTACCGTCATCGGCCGCCCGCCGACTGTTCAATCGCTGCATCCATCGAGCGGCATCATTTATTACACCTGCGCGACGGGTCAAGGCGCTGCCGAATTGCCGACAGCCCCCGTGACCCGAGTTGATCGCGACAGATTCGACGCTGCCGCGCAAGTGCGCAAATCGCCGCCCCGCGCTTCGGGGCGGGACACAGCCACGCACAGCCTGGCCGGAGAACACTTCAATCCCGGTTAGGGGCACTCTCGGCAGCAGGCCGGAGACGGCTGCTCCCCCAATCACTCAACCTCGATTCGGTCGGAATTGGCAGCCACCGTGCTTGCGCCGATGCCTTTCACTTCGGCCAGTTCGCCCGCGTGCTCGAAAGGACCGTTGGCCTCTCGATAGCGCACGATGGCTTCGGCGCGTTTCAGGCCCACTCCGTCGAGCCCGGCCGCGAGGGCCGCCGCATCGCCCGTGTTGATGTTCACCTTCAGTTCGTCCACCGACGTTTCGCCGGATGCCGCCTCGCCCGCGAGCGCTTCGTCCGCCGGCGCCGCAAGCGCCGCCTGAACCGGCAGCAACACAATGGCCATGACCGCAATTGCAAAGAATCGACGCATGGGAAACCCCCTTGATTCGTGTTTTGTGGAGTGGGAAGGCTATCGAGCAACAAGCAGGAGGGATGCAAGCCGGCGCCCGGTTTCGTGCAGGAAAACAACGCATTCCTGCGTGCGCGATTTCTCAAGCCCGTCAGTGCAACCGGCCAGCTGTCGCCAAGCGCTCCGGCCCGGCAGGACGCCAACCCGCAATCTGCACCAACGGCCGCGATAATCGCGCCGGATGCGGGTCAGCCTTTCTGCGTGTGTTCGCGACCGAAAGCACCGCCCAGCCTATGGTTGCGGGAGCATGCGTGCTATTGCCTGGCGCAGCCAGTGCTGTCACACCTCTTGCCAGCCTGGCAAGGTCCATTCGCAAGCGGGTCGACCTGGGGCGTGGAAAGATCTGTCACCAAGCGATCAGGAAGGCGGTGCAGACTGCGACTGTTCCTGCAACTGCTGCAAGGCCTCGGTTGCGGCCTCGAGTTCCTTGCGCAAGCGGCGGTTCTGCATCGAGCGTCTCGCGGCGATGCCGACGGCGGCCGTCAATCCCAACAGCAACCCCAGCAGCAGTGCAGCAAGCAACCACCAGAAAACGCTGAATGCCGGGGTCTGCCAGGCAAGAAACCTGAGCGAAATCTCTTCCTGGTTTACCGCGACCACGGCAAACACGAAAAAGACCAGCGCCCCAAGCACCACCAGTGCGCGGCGCAACCAGGTCACGATGCGTATCGACTCTGCTTCATTCGCCGTGCCGCTCGTCGCGCACGGATTCGGCAAGCCGGCCGGCGGTGGGCAGATGCACCACTTCCGCCAGACGCGCGACCTCTTCACCGCAATCCGACGCCGTCGAGGCCTCCTCCGGCTCGGCCGGCTGTTCGGCCGGCGCCGCCGACTCGTCTGCCTGTGCTTGGGCCTGCCCATCGCCGGGCAGCGACGCGGCGGCCTCGTCTGCATCCGCCGCCAGCGGCTCCATCATCGCCTCGATCTCGGCGAGGGGCGGCAGTTGCTCCAGTTTCTCGAGGTTGAAGTAATCGAGGAACGCCCGGGTCGTGCCATAAAGGCTGGGTCGACCCGGCGTTTCGCGTTGACCGACAACGCGCACCCACCCCCGTTCGAGAAGCGTGCGCATGATGTTCTGCGTTACCGCGACGCCGCGCACCTGCTCGATGTCTCCGCGCGTCACCGGCTGCCTGTAGGCAATCAGTGCCAGTGTCTCGAGCAGCGCACGCGAATAACGGGGCGGCTTTTCTTCCCACAGCCGGCCGATCCACTCGCTCAATTCGCTGCGCACCTGGAAGCGGAATCCCGACGCCACCCGTTTGAGTTCGTAGCCGCGACCGGCCGCTTCTTCGCCGAGTTCGCGCAACGCCACGCGAACCTGTCGGCGCCCTTCCGCCGAATCGAGTTCGCCGCGCTTGAAGAGCTTCATCAACCGGTCGACGGAAAGCGGCTCGTCCGCGGCCATCAGTGCGCCTTCGACAATCTGCTTGAGCCTGGCCGTGTCGATACGGTCGACGCTGCTCTGCATCAGCCCGCCGCTCGCACGTAAATGGGTGCGAATGCCTCGTTCTGAACGAAGTCGATCAGGCCGTCGCGGACGAGTTCGGTGATCGCGAGAAAGGTCACCACCACGCCGGTGCGCCCCTCCTCGGCGCGGAACAATTCCGAAAACGGCGTGAAATCGGGCCGCTCGCCGAGACGCGCCAAAACGTCCGACATGCGTTCCCGAACGGAAAGCGGCTCCATCTGCACGGCGTGGTGCTGGAACAGTTCGGCCCGGTGCAGCGCATCCGCCAGTGCCGCAACCAACTCCTTCAAATCGACCGACGGAGTTGCCTGCTGCCTGACGCGGTCGGGCCGCTCGGGCCGAATCGGGAAAATGTCCCGCTCGACGCGAGGCAGGTCTGCGATGTCTTCCGCAGCCGCCTTGATCTGCTCGTATTCCTGCAATCGCCGCACGAGTTCGGTGCGCGGGTCTTCTTCTTCGCCCTCCTCCTCGCGCTGCGGCAAGAGCAGTCGCGACTTGATCGATGCCAGGGTCGCCGCCATCACCAGGTATTCGGCGGCGAGTTCCAGTTTCAGCACCTGCATCAGATCGATGTAGCGCATGTACTGCTCGGTAATCTCGGCAACACTGATTTCGAGGATGTCGAGATTGCGCCGCCGTATCAGATAAAGCAGCAGGTCGAGCGGCCCTTCGAAGGTCTCGAGAATGACCTCCAGAGCATCCGGGGGGATGTAGAGGTCGGCAGGCAACTCGCGCACGGCTTCGCCCTCGACCACCGCCACCGGGTCGTCAGCATTGCCGTCGCGGAACCGCATCGGACCGCCCGGCCGACTTCCTGCGGGGGGCGTCTCGTCGCGCTGCTCATCGATCATCGGTGCCGAATTCCAATGCTGGCGCGAACATCCTCGAGGGTATCCCGGGCGACGCCGCGCGCTTTTTCCGCCCCTTCCCGAAGAATGTCGTGCACCAGGTCGGGCCGCTCGCGGAATTGCTCGGCCCGTTCGATCATCGCTTTCTGTTCCGCATTGATCGCCTCGATCAGCGGCCGCTTGCAATCCAGGCAGCCGATGCCGGCGCTGCGGCATCCCCGGGCTGCCCAGTCCTGAGTTTCGGGGTCGGAGTATACTTCGTGCAGGTCGAAAACAGGACAGTTGGCGGGGTCGCCGGGGTCGCTCCGCCGCACCCGCGCCGGGTCGGTTTGCATGGTCCGCACCTTGCGTTCGACCGCCTCGGCCGGTTCCCGAAGCTCGATGGTGTTGTTGTACGACTTGGACATCTTCTGCCCATCGAGACCCGGCACCTTGGCGTGCTCGGTCAAGAGCGCCTTCGGTTCCGGCAGCACGATGCGGCCGCTGCCTTCGAGATAGCCGAGCAGCCGTTCCCGGTCGCCGCCGGAGAGATTCTGCTGATCCGCCAGCAGCATTCCGGCCTGCTCCAGCGCCTCCGCGTCGCCCCGTTCCTGGTAGGCCTTGCGCAGGTTCCCGTAGTGTCGCGAGCCCTTGCGGCCCATCTTCTTCAGGGCTGCCTGCGCCTGTTCCTCGAAGCCCGGCTCGCGGCCGAAGACATGATTGAACCGCCGCGCAATTTCCCGAACCAGTTCGAGGTGCGCGACCTGGTCCGCCCCGACCGGCACGTTGCCGGCGCGATAGATGAGAATGTCGGCCGCCTGCAGCACGGGGTAGCCGAGGAACCCGTAGGTGGCCAGGTCGCGGTCGGAGAGCTTCGCCTGCATGTCCTTGTAGGTCGGCGCGCGCTCCAGCCAACCCACCGGCGAAATCATCGACAGCAGCAGGTGCAGCTCGGCATGCTCCGGCACCTTCGACTGAATGAAGATCGTCGCGACGCCCGGGTCGACGCCCGCCGCCAGCCAGTCGACCACCATGTCGACCGTGTGCCGTTCGACATCGCCGGTGTCGTGGTAACCGGTGGTCAGCGCGTGCCAGTCGGCGACGAAGAAATAGCATTCGTATTGGTGCTGAAGCCCGACCCAGTTCTTGATCACGCCGTGATAGTGGCCGAGGTGCAGTCGCCCGGTGGGGCGCATGCCGGAAGCGACCCTGCGGCTCGATTCGCTACTGCTCAATTGAGCCTTCTCCTGGAACGACGGGCGGCATTATACGAGTTTCGCGGAACCGGGTTCGCACCCACGCCAGCGACTACGCGCACCCTGTCGGGTACATCAAGGTCACCGGAGCAGGGTACATGCCCGAAAGATCGAATTCCTGAAGACAGCGAGCCAGCAGACAATCCGAAGTGGTTCGTAGATCGAGCGAGTGGTGAGATAGCGCAATTGATCGAACCTGCAGCTCCGTCCGGCAACGATCAGGCCAGAGAATTCAGTCGAAGAACACCCGGATCCGAAGAGCCAGCCCGCATCGGTCGCCTGCCTCCTGCTGCGAACGCCGATGCACTCGCGACGAAAGTTGGTAACGGCTGCGGGCCAGTTCCAAATGACTACGCTCCGAGTTACTTTCGCGTTGGAAAGTCTCGTTCGCGGTGACATATACCCGCTGGCTCAAGTTAGGATACCCGCTTCCAGCATCGAATCGGGTTCGGGGAATACCATGCCAGCACTAAGCGACTATCGCCTTCTGGGCAAAAGCGGTTTGAGGGTATCCCCGTTATCCCTCGGCGCCATGACTTTCGGTGAGGACTGGGGTTGGGGCGCCGACAAGGAGGAGAGCAAAAAACAGTTCGACATGTTCGCGGAGCAAGGCGGCAACTTCATCGATACCGCCAACGCTTACACGATGGGGTCCTCCGAAAGGCTCGTCGGCGAATTCATGGCGAGCGACCGGGACTACTGGGTCGTGGCGACCAAATTTACACTTGGAATGAACTTGCCGCACAACCCCAACGCGAGCGGCAATCACCGCAAGAATCTGATGAATTCGCTGGAAGATTCACTCAGGCGGCTCGATACCGATTACATCGACCTGTACTACATTCACGGATGGGAGTTTCGCACACGCCCGGACGAAGTCATGCGTGCGCTCGATGACGCGGTGCGGATGGGCAAGGTGCTGTATCTGGGCGTCAGCAACACACCCGCCTGGACTATCGCTCAGTGCAACGTCATGGCCGAGCTCAAGGGCTGGAGCCAATTTGTCGCACTGCAGATGCAGTACAGCCTGGTGGAACATTCATCCGACAACGAACTCCTGCCCATGTGTCGCGAGTTTGGCATCGGCACAACCCCCTGGTCACCGCTTGCGTTCGGCCTCTTGTCAGGCAAGTACTCATCCAAGGACTATGCAGTAGACGACGAAGCCAATGCCAGGCTACAGATGATGAAAAACACCGGTGTCTGGACTGAAAAGAACCTTCGTATTGCCGACGAGGTAATCCGCATCGCGGGTGAAATCGGTCGCACGCCGGCTCAAGTTGCGTTGAACTGGGTTTGTGCACGACCGGACATCACCAGCCCGATACTCGGCGCCCGAACCAGCGAACAATTGCAGGACAACCTGGGCGCCCTGGATTTCGAACTGGAAGGCTCGCACCTGGCCGCGTTGAACGAGATCAGCAAACTGGAACTGGTTTATCCATACGATACCCTGGCAGCTGGCGGCATCGATGCCGAAGCCAGAATCGAGCCTTCCATCGCCAGCTACATTACTCGTTAACCGGAAGACTATCGTGTTTGACAAAGTCGAATTCATAAAGCCTTTCTATAATCCTGCATTCATCGGGCCTCTCTGGTTTTCCTTCAATGGCGGGGGCGATGAACACTCACTCGAGATCTTCGATCCTGATTTCACCTGGGTAACGGCCAACAACGGTTGGAATTTCATCGGCAGTCCGTATGTCGGCATGCAGTCGACCTGGGATCACGTGTTCGTCAACGGCGGTGCAGACCTCGACCCCGAGTCATACCTAGTGGACGTTGCCGAGATCTTCGATTCCGGTCCGGAAACCGTCACTGTACTCGGTCACTACACGGGTAACTCGGTTCGCTCCGGAAAACACCATAGAATTCAGGTTGCCCACATCTGGACGTTCAAGAACGAACGCATTCGGGAGTTTCGTCAGTACACCGACACCTACCACATGCAGCACTTCGATGAGATCGAAGTTTAAGTAGCGTTCGAAACCAGCCTGCATCCGTCACCAGCTTCCTGCTGCGGACGCTGACGCGCTCGCGACGAAAGCGCGTGACGGATGCAGGCTAGTAAGGGGGTGGTACGTGTGCGAGCTGAGTAGCGACCAGCAGGACTAGCCAGATGAGGAGTCCATCCAACTTGACCAGTTTCGCCCGGGTGGAAGGCGCCTGATACGCACGTATTGCGATTGCCAGCCCCAACAGACCTGCTACAAGCGTGAGTTTCCCGAGCAACACCTGCCCGTAGCTGGAGACCCAGAGATCTTCAATGTGGTTCAACATGCTGGTCGCCAGCACCAAACCGGAAACAACTGCAATCGCGCCTACCCACATCAGGTATCTGGAATAACGCCGCACCACAACCAGCAGCAGGGCCTCATCGAATCGTGCGGCGATTGCTGCAAACACGACTATCGCACCGGCCCATTGCACAATCGTGGTTACGTGAACAACGTGAACCAGGGATGTCAGCGATAGAACGCCGTCATTGGCGCTGTGCGATGTCGCGCTGAAGGTGAAGGCGACCACAACCAACAGACTGACGACAAACGCCAACCGCGTGCCTGGTCGAGCGGGTGCAGCGAATGCCAGCAAACACAAACCTGCCGAGGCAAAGACTTTGAGCAACCAGATCCAGCCGTATCGAGACGATACAAGCAGGTGCGGAATCATCGCGATGGCATCGGTGAATCCCTTGCCGGTCATCTCGAGCACATCGACGACCAAAACGATCAAAAGACTTGCCCCAAACGCCCATGCGAATCGCAACCTGCTTGCGCGCAGCCACGCATCAAAGCCGGGAAACGCATGAACATCAATGGTTCCAGCAAGATAACCAAGGGACAGGCTACCGACAAATCCACTCAAGGACAGAATGGAGAACCAGAGAGCCAGGTGAGCGGCATGCTCATGCAAGTATTCGATCATTGGATCTCGAAGCGATATTCACCTTCGATCCGATGCGTATCGTTGCCTACCACCGCCCACTTCACCAGATAGACACCGGGTCCGACTGCCGGAAGGACTGCTTCCAGCGCATTCGGGTCAGTCGAAGACACGCGTCCAACCGCGACAGTCTCCTCTGCGCCATCGAACACCTCCAGGCTGCTCAACGCCGGTTCAATTCTGCCGCTGAATCCGATACGCATGGAAGTGGGCGCTTGCGGCGGCTATCTGGTCGATCGTCTCGACAATTCGGCCGACAATCGCCTGTCCCTTCCGGTCACCCAACAACGGATCGATATAGGCAAGACAGAACGACATCCTGCCATGGAGTGTGAGCGTGTAGAGCGATGCCAGGTTGCGGCCACAGACCTGTTTTGTCGTCCAACAGAGGTCATCCACGGCAAAGGGCCCGAAGTTCTCCGGTACATCGACAACGCCCATGTTGGAAATCACCGGTGATCCAAACACTCGCAGCTCATCATCGCGGTCGAACATCCGACCGAGCGCCGTGGAAAACATGCCCGGGTCGAACTCGGCGGGGAAGAATCCATTGCGTTCCTGTTCGTCAACGAGCGCGGCAAGGTTCTCCCCCATCCCTGCTGCAACCTCCCAGAAGCCCCCGCCCAACGCCTGGGCAAACGAATACTGAGCGATGTGCCAGGCGAAGGCGTTATCATAGTACGGTGGCTCGCAGTACGGTCGCAGACTCACGGCTGTCGAAAAGGCCAGTGTTCGCGGCTCAGGTTCTGCGAAGAAAGCGGCATCGGTCGCCAGCAGGTAGGCGGCACTCAACACGCTGTTGACGCTGACGCCGTTTTCCTTGCAACGCCCGATCAACGCTCGAGTTGTCGTGCTGTCGACGCTGAACCAGATGTTTCTCGATTCCCTTTGCTGCCGAGGCGCAAATCCTTGCCATGGCCAGACGTCCGACACTTCGGGCTCGTCCATCATTGCGGACAAGCCACCGGCACTACTTGGCAGCAGGCAGTCGAGCGGCAATGGTATCGGCAAGACCGACCGCTCGATGTCTTCCGACCGCCCCGAAACAATCAGCTCGCAGTTCTCTAAAAAAAGCTTGAAGAGGTGTATGAACGACGTCGCATCCGTCATGTAGTGCGGTATCAGGAACACCACATCGTGCTCTACCCCGTCGCTCAGAATCACCGACCTCCAGGGGTACTCCCCCAAAACGTCGGGCTCAGCCAGTTCAGCGTCGATAACACGCTCTACATGCGAGCCGTCGACTCGCTCGCGCCAGGACAGGGGCACCGTGTCGATGCTTTTGTTCGTCGCGAAGTCTTCGTCGAAATACCACTTGATGTTGCCGTCGTGTTCCGTAACCGGCTTTGCATGCAACATGGGGTGTCGGTTCTGGCACCAGAACAACGCGAGCCTGGCGACCTTCTCGGTGAGCGGACCCGAAATTCGCGTTTTCAGCGCGCAAATGCTGTCGTTGAAACAGAGATCGTGAAAGACGTAGCTGAGCGTCTCGCAGAAGCCGGCATCTCTACTCTGTCGAGTCATTGGCAAGGATCTTCTTCAACCTGGCTTGCAAAGAGTTGCGCCATTGCACGAAGCAATAAAGGAGGAACGCTATGAATATGCAACACGCCATGGCATCAAACAGGTGTAACCCTGACCTCCGTGCGGTCGCTGAGTGCAACGGTACCGGTAAACACTCCGTTGGCGTCCGATGATATTTGCTGCGGCTGGCCGGCAACCGTTAGCCGATAGGGCGAGTCTTTCTCCAGATCACCGATGGCAATTTGCTGATCGGTCTGTTCGGTGCCTGGGTATAGAACCAGATCCAGGCTCTTGCCGTCGTAACTCACCGCTTTTGCCACCAGGACACCCGGGTATTCGCACTCGGTGAGTTTCGGCCCGTTCATGACATGATCGGGCAGGCGATAGTTGACCAGGTGATTGATACTGTTTTCCGCCATGACCCGGGACTGCATGTACATGCCCTTGGTCACGACGGACGCAATGGCGTTGGCCTTTTTGCGCCCATCCTCGTAAACCATGGGATATTCTTCTTCGATCTTCCGCTCCAACGCTGCCAGCAGTTCATCGTCACCGAATTCCCTGGCCGACAGACAGAGCGCAGAATAACAACCCAACGTCGATTTCTTGTAGTTGCCTGAATCCGTCGTATCCCAGACTTTCATGTCGATGTCGATCGAACCATCGTCATGAATGGTAATCAGATCGTTACGCAGAATATCCCACGCCCGTTTGGCACTGACAAAACCAACGGCATTACCCCACATCGCGAAGGCGGAATCCGCCATCGGCGAGGTCAAAACAGGAATTGTGAAGCCAAGGCGCGATGAACGTATGGCAATCACCCGTCCATCGAGCGTCATGAACTCATCGTCAATGACTTTCTCGAAAGGCTCTGCAATCTCGTCGAAATAGCTGGTGCCGTAAATGCTGTCATGCATCCGCAGCGCGACCATGCCGGACGTATTGCACATGTTGAAGAGCCAATTGGGCTCGCAGCTGAACAGGGTCCACGGCGAGCGTTTGTAGTTCCTGTAGATGCCCTTGACGATACTTTGCGCATCGTAGGCATAGGGTTTGTTGTTCACATGAAAGGTCAACGAGCCCGGTTCGTTGTAACGGTGGTCATTGGTGTTGGCGGCGTAGGCCATCGTGCTGATACTCAACCAGCCCGTCAGCATGATGTTGCCCCGCTCTATCGGATCGAAATCCGTCGACAGATCGCCAATCAAGGAGCTGAGTTTCCAATAACCGCACACCCGCTGGTCCGTGTACTTTTCAATGATGTTCCGCTGTGCCTTGTTCAGATATCCGTGGAAGTTCGGCGTATGCTTGTACTGCATCAGGTGCAACGTATAGCCCGGGTAGTTCAGTTGATAGCGCATCGATGCCGAGAGAAACTGGTCGAACCACTCGAACCCCTCGAATTCATCGACCGGCTGCAGCGAGAGGTCGAAGGTTTGCTTCAGAACGTCGAGGTCGTCCTTGCTCAACTCGGTCCAGAAATTTTCGTCGAAAACTGGCGCAGGCGTGGCCTCGAGCTCCGTTGCTGCGAGTCGTTTGTTGCGAACCCTGGCTGTTGCCAGTTCCGATCGACTCATCTGGATCGATTTGCGTTTGTAGTAGGCGTAACCCGCTGCCGACAACGCCGGGACCAACCAGAGGGCAAAACCGTTGATTGCATCGAGCTCGCGAGATGCAGCAATTGCACCGGACGTCACGGCCGCCAACAGCCAGACGAGAAACGGGAACACGAGTCCACCCGTGGCGTAGTAGCCCACGAGTGTGATCACGAACAGCAGCGGAGCGACGACTGCTCCGACCCAGCTCCAGCCACCCGTGTAAAAGAACCCGCTACCCGGAAAGAACATCCCCATGCCAAAGCCGGCCCAACCTGTCGCTGGCAGATAGATGGCGGCCAACAGGCCGGCCGTGATCGCTACGAGGTAACAAACTGCGGTACGACGATAGTATTTGAGCGTAATTGGCCCGTGGCCTGGCCGGGTTTCGGGCAGTTGCAAGGTCGCGACACTCATTTCTCCCCCCTGGTGCTGACTTCAGGACTCTTCTAGTGTGAAGGCTAAACGCCACAATTGCACGAATCAGTCGGCAATCACGAACCCCAGCGGTAAGGAAAGTCTCATTTACGGTGAGAATTCCTCAATGTGACGAACAGGATAGCAATGTGTCACATCAGGGTACGATCGCCAGTGTCGGCACCGCCAGCTCTAACCTATGAATCCGTCGTCGATGCCAAGGCATATGGCCGGCCCGACGATATCGACGCGCTGTACGCAAGGATGAGAAAAGACGACCCGGTCGTCTATCTGCAACCTCGGGGATATCGACCGTTCTGGGCCGTGACCCGTCATGAAGACATACGGTTCGTCGAGCAGAACTGGAAGCGCTTTGCCGCAGCTCCCCGACCGACGCTGATGTCGATCGAAGAGGAACAGCAATCTCTCGCCGACTTTGGCAGCGAGCATCCCGTACCGACCGTTTTGACCATGGACGGCGAGTTGCACAGGAAGTACCGGCGCATCACCAACGATTTCTTCATGCCAAGAAACGTGAACGCGTTGGCTCCGATGATCGAGGCAGTTGCCAGGAGTTCCGTGAACACGATGCAAACGTTGGATGGCGAGTGCGATTTCGCTACAGATATCGCGTTTCACTTCCCGTTGAAAGTGCTATGCGCGATGGTTGGCATACCAGCCGAAGACGAACCGAAAATACTGGTCTGGGCACAGCGGCTTTTCGGTCTTCAGGACGCGGACTTTGGCGTGGACGAGTTCGGCCGCCCGGTTTCCCTATCGAAAACCCTGAGCGAGCAAGGCGCATACTTTGTCCAGATTGCTCGCGAAAGACGAAAACACCCGCAGAACGACATCGCCACCGTGCTGGCCAACGCAGAGATCGATGGCGAACCGATGGATGAGCGGTACATGAGTGCCTATTTCAGCGTATTGGCCACCGCCGGTCACGAAACGACCAGCGCCGTCATTGCGGGCGGGCTAAGAGCACTTGCCGAGCATCGAGATCAGCTCGCACGACTCAAAGAGAAACCGGGACTCCTCGATTCGGCCGTCGACGAAATGATCCGCTGGACCGCGCCGGTAAAACACTTCGTCCGAACCGCCATTGGCGCCATGGAGATTGGCGGCCAAACGATCGGCGACGGCGAAAATGCCGCCCTCTTCTATGCGTCCGCCTGCCGAGACGAAGAAGCGATCGAGAACGCCTCCATGTTCGACATCGAGCGCGATCCAAGCAAGCATCTGGCGTTCGGGTTCGGCCCGCATGTGTGCCTGGGCCAGCATCTGGCGAAGCTCGAAGTCAGGGCATTCTTCGGCGAGCTGTTGCCAAGGCTCGAGCATGTCGAGTCGGCTGGCGAACCCAGGATGATGGAATCGATATTGACCAGCGGACTGAAGAGCCTTCCCATCAGATTCACCATGCACTAGTCAACGGAGAACTACGAGCAATGGACGAGGTCAGCAAGCTACCCCTCGAACAGATCGACGTCAGTCGAGCAGAACTTTTCCTGCATGACACCTGGCAACCCTGGTTTGCCCGGCTACGAAAGGAAGCACCGGTTCACTTTCTGCCTGACAGTTTGAACGGTCCATTCTGGTCGGTGACTACCCACGATCTGATCAAGGAGGTCGACACCAACGCCGAAGTATTCTCATCGGCAAGAGGTGGCACCGCTATCGTCGATGTCGAGGACGTCGAGGGACAGCAGACAGGACATAGCTTCATCAATATGGATGAGCCGGAGCACATGAGGGACCGTAGCGCCGTTGCACCGACAGTGGCGCCGAACAACCTGAAACAACTGGAATCCCTGATCCGAGAACGGGCCGTCGACATCCTAGAAAACATACCGGTTGGCGAGACCTTCAACTGGGTTCAAGAGGTCTCGATCGAGTTGACCGCTCGCATGCTGGCTACGCTGCTCGATTTTCCCTACGAGGATCGGCGCAAACTCATTTATTGGTCCGACCTCGTGACCAACGTGCCTCAGGTGAGTGGAGATTTCGACGTCGACATGGAGCATCGCAACACCGAAATAGAAAAGGCAGCAGAAGCACTCAATCGGCTGTGGATGGACAAAAGCGGTCAGCCGCCTGCCTTCGACCTGATCTCCATGCTGCAGCACAACGCGGATACAGCAAACATCATTGAGGACCCGGCCAGATTTCTCGGTACCCTGGTGCTCCTCATCGTCGGCGGCAATGACACCACACGGAACAGTATCAGCGGCGGCGTCATAGCTCTCGACAAGTACCCGGATCAATACCGGAAACTACGCGATAACCATCGCCTGATCCCCAACATGGTCGCCGAAATGATCCGCTGGCAGACGCCCGTGATCCACATGCGACGTACGGCACTGGAAGACTACGAGCTCGGTGGTCAACAGATCAGGGAAGGAGACAAGGTCGTCATGTGGTACCTGTCCGGTAACCGGGACGAACGCGTTTTCGAGGATGCAGACAAGCTCATCGTTGACAGGCCCAACGCTCGCGCCCATGTTTCGTTCGGGTTCGGCATTCACCGCTGTATGGGCAACCGCCTTGCAGAAATGCAACTACGGGTGCTGTGGGAGGAAATTGTCCAGCGATTCCACACCATTGAGGTCGTCGGTGACGTCGAACGTGTGTCCAACAACTTTATCCGCGGCATCAAGGATGTACCGGTACAGGTTCACCCCGTCCGATGACCAGGGAAGCACAGATAGAGATCTACCGTTCCTACTGGGCGCTTCTCGGCAACAAGAAATATGACCAGGCGTTTGCCCTGCTCCATGATGATTTCAGCTGCTGGTTCGGCCTGGCTGCCCCTCTTCCCGGGTTAACAAACCCGCAAAACAAGTCAGAGTACATTCGTTTCCTGACGCACCAGGACGAATCCCCTTTTCCAGATGGTATCGAGGTAACGGTAGAAACGATCTGGGCTTCCGAAGGCGACAACCTTGCCACTGAGAACAGGTCGTTTGGTATCAGTCGCAACGGTAGCGAGTATCGCAACGTCTATGCCACGCTGGTGACCTTCAAGGACGGCAAAATTCTGCGCATCCACGAATATACCGACACGCTGTACGGCACCCGCATCGTGGACTTGTAGCAGCAGATTACCCTCAAACCGCAGCGTACCCGTTTTCCAGGATGAGACTTGCCTGCCGCTGAAACATGGTCAGCAGCATCGTGTTACCGGCTTCGTTGCCCTCGAGCATCATTGAACCCACCGAAACCATGAGCCCCCAGAACGAAGCCCACTCGTAATCACGCAGAAAGTCGTCGACCGCGTAGTCGACGCCAAGCGCAACCAACGCACTGTGGTATGTCTCCAGCAAATCGTTCTCACAAGATTTCCTCACCGATTCCTCGATGCTCGTGCCGATAAAATAGGCAACGTCAATCGCCGGCCCCGCCTGCGCCAGGATCTGCCAATCGACCACCGCTGCATCTCGCGATGCTTCCGGCGCGCAGAACAACACGTTTTCCAGCCGATAATCGCAATGTACGAGACTGACGGGCCCGGCATACACGTCACGCCACTGCTCATACGCTGCAAAATAGTCATCGCCCAACTGCATGTGCCGAGCAGATACCCGGCCAGCCAACCGACGTTTGAATTCCACCCACATTTCACGCTGAAAGTCCGCAGGCAGTAGGTCCATCGGCCGCTGTGACGTACCGCCCAGCCAGCCGAGTTTATCGAGCGATTCGCTCTGCCAGTAGCTCGCGTGCAACCTCGCTGCCATCTCCATCGCCAGTCTGCCGTCTTCCGGGGTGCAACCGCTGACGATGTCGAGCGCACGCAGGGGGCTCAGATCTTCGAGGATCAGCGCGAAGCGCCCGTTACCTTCATCCAGTTCTGCGTACCAGACCTCGGGCACGATGTCCTGGACAGGAGCGGCCAGATCGCGATAGAAAAAGATCTCTTTTCCGTAAGCGTCCACGACCCCATGGGCCTCGGTGGTTTGTCCTGAGCCGGAGGGAAACTTCCCGATGAGCGACGCCGGCGCGCGTTCGTCCGACTGTTCATAGTCGAACTCATAGCGCACGTTGCTGCCCATCAGCCCGCCGCCGATCGGGGCTGCTTTTATCGCGCGAACCCTGGCCTGAACGCCCCTGGAGGCTAGAACGGCCTCGAACCAACCCGGTTCAATCTGCATTCCGTCATTTGGGATCGGTACGGTCGGCATGGCGTCGCCTACTGTCGACTCATGGTCGGGCCCCAATGACCCTTGTACTCCCAGCCTTGAGCGATCCAGTTTTCGACAATCTTGCCATCGACGATGTGAAAGACCTCGATGCCCTTCGCCATCATGTTGCCGTCCTGGTCGAACTGAGCACCCTTCGCTTCCATTTCCTGCCTCAAGCCCTCTCGGGTGAGGAACATGTTGAGATCCCAGATGAAGGTGACGTAGTCGCCCGCGACAGGTAATTCGATGAACCTGAAATCGAAGAGGCCATTTGCATAGCCCTCTTGCGCTCTGACGTGCTGGAACTCGTGATCGAAGACCATGAATTGACGATCGGGCTCACCGGCGTCGTGTCGCCAGCATTCATCTGCTATGTAATCTTCAATGGAAGTGGGATCTGCCTTGTTCCAGATTCGCGTCACGTAATCTCGAACAACTTCGTCCGGGGCCATGGCATTGGCATCCGTTGTCGACAAGTCACCTGTCTTGGATTCGCCCCAGTGTCCCGGCAGCCAGGGGCCCTGGGTTTCCCAGATTTCGACGATCGCGTCATCGACAACTCGGAATACATCGATCCCTTTCGTCAGCATGTTCTGCGCTTCGTCCAGGAAGTAGCCTTGCTCGCGGAGCCCTTGCGCTTCAGTGTCGTCTGCCGGGTAACGAGTCAGGTTCCAGACCACGGTAACCAGTTCGTCAGACTCGATCAGTTGCTGGATCTCGAATTCACTGCGCTCGGCTCCGGATTGCGCGCGTGCAATACGATCGTGCTGATCCTCGACCGAGAGTTCGATCAAAGGCCCGGAATCTCGCTGGTCGACCTGATGCAAGTAGCAGGGTTCAGCCAGAGTGAGTGCGGAGGCGTCGCCCTGGTTCCAGACCGCATCGATGTATTGCCGAACGACATCGCTTCGTGACATGTCTACACCTCTTCGAGAACATCCCATGCTTGCCGGCTTTCCGGGAACGCGACCTGCTTCGACTGCCACTCGGCACTGCACACGAGATCCAACGAGCCGGCGTGGAAAAAAACAAAGCCCGGCAGGTTGGAGGTGGCCTTGTAGAGCGGTGAACCACAGGTGCCACAGAACGCCGTATCGACGACGCTCGCATCATGTTGAATCTGATAGACCCTGGGTTCACCCGTCCATGAAATTGCCTCATCCGCCACGCCCATCGAGCGCGCGTGTCCGGCCCCGGTCACCTGCTGGCAATCGCGACAATGACACGTAAATTGCAGCTGAGGATCCACCTCTCCAGCGATTTCATACCGAATTTCGCCACACAAACATCCACCTTGCATTGCTCTCGCTCCTTAACTCATTCCGCCTTTGGCGCCGCCGGCAACCGCCAGCACCTGACCCGTCATGTAGTTGGACAGGGGCGATGCCAGGTAAAAGATCGAATCAGCCGCTTCCTGAATCGTGCCATGACGTCCAAACGGAATGGCCTTGTTCTTTTCCGGCGTGTACATCTCTTCCTTGGTCGGCACGTGCTCGGGGTCCACATCGACCCCCATTCTCTCGAGCAGCTTTACCGAGCGCCCAATCTGAATTTTGCGGCCACCGCTTTCCACCGTGTTGTGGTCCGTTTGGGGTAAACCAAATCGCGTCTGCATGGCGCCGAAGGCAACGGCATTGGAGTTGACCCTGATGTTGGCCCATTCCTGGGCCAACGTACGCATCAGGCCCAGCATTCCGGACTTTGCTGCCGCATAGTTCCCGGCGCCAATGAGACCCCACTGACTCGCCAGTGAGGAGACCATGACAAACTTGCGAAAGCCCTCGACACCTTCTTCGTCTTCCCTGGTAGCCATCTCCTTGAACACCGGCGCACAAGCACGCGCAATTCGAAACGGCACGATCAGGTGAATATCCAGCATGGCCTGAAACTGCTCATCGGTCATCGCGTGGATCCGAGCATCCCATGCGTAGCCGGCATTGTTCACGACGATATCGATGCGCCCGTGAGCCTTCATGGTGTCGGCAACCAGTCGATCGCAGACGCCTTCCGCGACCAGATCGGCAACAAAACTGCTGGTGCGACTCGGGCCCAGCTCCGAGTTGATCGCATCGACCGCTTCCGAAGCTGCCGCTTCATCCACATCGGCAATCACCACATGGGCTCCGTTGGCGGCAAGAATTTCGGATGTGGCGCCACCGATACCTCGGCTACCGCCGGTAACGATGGCCACCTGACCTTCGATCACGGAGCTTTGAATTCTCGGGTTTGTCAGCATGCAACCAACTCCTGTCAACTCGTTGTTCTATTCGGCGGCAGTTGAATCGTGGGAATGGACGATCTTCCAGCCGTCGCCCTCTCGCTTGAAGAGTGCAGAGATGCCATAGCGCACACTCGTGTCTCGAAGCCAGCAGGAAAACTGCACCAGGGCCAGATCGTCACTCAGCACGTCAATCTCCGTCTGCCGCTCTTGCAGCGCGTCCGGATCGCCAACGCCGCGAGCCGATTTCGATGCGTCAAAGACAGCGCCGATCGTTGTCATGCGGTTGTCCCGGCCAGGCTCGATGACACCCTGCCCCATGTGCGAGATGTACGCTTCTTCGCTGTGGAAAGCGGCAAACGCCTCGATGTCGGCATCGATCACGGAGGCCAAATACGCCTGCCAGGTGGACTGCAACTCTTCAATGTTACTCATAACGAACCTATCCAGGTTTCTATTTCATTCCACAACTGCTTCCGGGTACTGCCAAAGTTGTGCATGTGCCCCATGTTCGGAATCTGTTTGACGGTCACCTCGCGCGCATTCGAGAACGCAGCGGGCTCGCGTTCCGGGTAGGCAAGTACGTCACGATCCCCATAGCCGATCAAAACCGGTGAAGTGATTCTTGCCGCATGCTCTGCAAGAAAACCCGGTTCAATGAAACGGAAAGCGCATGGCGGGATCGTCAGACTGCCGTAGATGGGCGTGGTCTTGCGCACCGGATAGCCACCGCCCATGTCTTCGTCGACGATCGACTGCGGTACGTCGGGTCGATACCAGAGTTCCTGAATCGTGGGCAGTTCGCCCTGTCCTTCGTTTTCGACAAAGGCCAGACCCTCATCCGTAAGTTCCGTGAAATCTTCGGGACGAATCGGAACAGAACCCGATACACCATGGGCCAGTACCGCGACAGCTTCGAAACATGCATGATCGCCTTGCGTGCCAATGGTGATGCCACCACCCATGGACTGCCCTATCCCGATCGAACGAATGGGCCCGCCCAACTCGCCAAATTCGCCTTGCTCTAGCCTTCGTTCGACCGTGCCCACCATCGCTGCATTGGCGACCGTCAGATGATCGAGCGAGATCTCCGTCGGGTCTGCAGGCACGGTACTCTCGCCGACGCACAGGTGATCGCAGGTGACGACGATAAAACCGTTGGCCAGGTGTGCATCGACCTGGCTGTAGGATTCGTTTTCACACCCTGGCAAGTGGGAGAGATCCAGATCGTAGTAGTGCCTGGCGTACCCCCCGCCAGGAAAACAAAACAACACCACGGGTTCATTCAGCAGTTTGTCTGCGTCCGGCATACAGAGGGTCACTGCCAACTCGACCCGATCGGGGAAGCTCTGCGGCCATTCAGTGGCATCGCTGATATCGATCGTCAGGGCTTTTTTCGTTGTCATCTGACGCAAGCCCAGGGAATCGATGCACTTTCCAGCGGAAGCGGACACATGGCGGTAAACGAGTCATCGAAGAACTCGCTGGGATTGTCCGCCAGCGCCTGTGCTTCGGCAGCCAATGACATACCCGCTCCAATGGAAGACAACGCGCGGCTCAAAGTAGCAACCCAAGTTGTACAAACTCACTTCAAATCAGCAATATCGACATCGTCGTCCCGTTCGGCCCGCAGCAGCGTGAGAAGCGCCCTTGCGGCAACAGTACGCGTTGCGCAAACCTGCTAGACTTGGTGCCATGCGAGCGAATCGATGAGCCATCGTGTCAGTGGCGAAATGGAGTTGGTCCAACTGTCTTCCGACGATCGGGGAGGAATTCTCAATCGCCAGCGCCGCAATGGATATCGCAATCGATACGCTGCCTCCCCGGGCGCCGACTTCTCATGAACCGTGTCTCCAATAGGGCTACTCCGATGTCTATAGTGAAAAAGACCTTCTGCCGCAACTGCACCAGTTTTTGCGGCTTGCAGATCGAACTCGACGACCGGCAGCAAATGATCGGCGTCAAGGGCGATACGGATCATCCGATGACTCAGGGCTACCACTGCATCAAGGCAAATCGGAGCGTGGATCTGGGCAACGGGTTGTCCGGCCGGATAGCGGGCAGCCTGAAAAGAGAGGCCCACGGTGACCATGCTCCGATCGACAACGAAGTTGCCCAGGACGAAATCGCCGAGAAGCTGAGAGCCCTGGTCGATGACTTCGGCCCCCGATCCATTGGCCTCTTCAATGGCACCGGCTCCTACTTCGACGCCCTCAGCTATCCGATCATGAAAGCCTTTCTGGGTGAATTGGGTACGCCCAACCTCTTTTCCACAATGACGATCGACCAGTCTGCGCACTGGGTAACCATGTTGCGTATGGGCATGATGGCATCCGGTGAGGACCGCCTGACCGATCACGAAACACTGATGATCGTCGGCAGGAATGTGGTCGTCTCGCACCAGATGCCGATTTTCCGGCCGCGCAGGACCCTGGCAGAGTTCAGGAAAAGCGGCGGCAACCTGATCGTGGTCGATCCGCGCAATTCCGAAACTGCGCGCTACGCAACGGATCACCTGGCCATCAAGCCCGGCCAGGACGCAGTTTTCTTTGCCGGGCTCATTCGCGAAATCCTCGAGCACGACTGGCACGACGCTGAAGCCTGCCAGCGGCACGGAATGAACCTGGAACAACTGCGCGAAGCCGTTCAGCAATATACCCCGGCGTTCGTTGACGAGCGCAGCGATATCAGGCCACGCCAACTCACCCGTGCCGCCAAGCTGCTGGCAAAAACCAAGTCGACTGTTCAGGTAGGTACCGGCATCTGCTTTGCGCCGCACAGCAATCTGTTGGTGCACCTGGCCTATACTCTCAACTTTATCTGTGGCAATTTCAGACGAGCGGGCGATCTGGTCACAACTCCCGACGTATTCGATCCGGGCCCCGTGTTCGAAACGGCAGTCGGCCCAAACCGGGCCTGGGAAACCAGCACGCGTTGCTTGAGCACCGATGACGGCATGATGTTCGGTGAGATGTTGAGCGGTACGCTCCCGGACGAAATCCTGGTCGATCACCCGGAAAGAATTCGCGCCTTGATCGTCTACGGTGGCAACCCCATGACGGCACTGGGAGAGCCCGAAAAGACTCGGCAGGCATTCGAGAGTCTGGAGTTGCTGGTGGTGATCGATCCGTTAATGACCGAAACGGCGCGTCTGGCCGATTACGTCATTTCTCCAGCATTGCAGTACGAGCGCCACGATCTCACCACCACGCACGCGGCGCCGTTCCTGCAATACACGGCACCGGTCCGGCCGGTTCCGCAGGGCAGCATCGATGCCGGTGAGTTCTTCTGGGGATTGTCGAAGCGCCTGGGCTTTCAGTTGCAGTACAAAAAACTCTCGTTGGGCAAAGACTATCTCGCCACGCCCGACGGCCATCCCCTGGACATGACGCAGGCACCGGACGGCGAAACACTCGCGCGCTGGTGGTGCGAAGACAGCCTGGTCGATTTCGACGAATTGAAAGCCCACCCGGGCGGCATGTTGCTCGATGTGCCGGAGACCCGCGTACAAGCGGCCGAGGATAACGGTGCGAGATTGGATTTGTGCCCTGACGACGTCCGCGAGGAACTAAGGGAGATCGCCGGTGAAATCGACAACGACGAATACCCCTACCGGCTGACGTGCCGTCGTGTGCTGGAATGCCTGAACGGGCTTTTCCGCGACGACCCCAACACGCGCAAGCGATACCCGGTCAACTATGCCTACCTCAACCCGGAAGACATGGGACGCGAAGGGCTCAGTGACGGCGATCGAATCTCAATTCGTTCTCGCGCCGGCGAGATCAGAGCACCGGTAAAGCAGGATCGACAGCTTCGCCCGGGGGTCATTTCCATGACCCATCAGTGGGGGGATCCCGATCCCACGCTCGATCCGGAAGGAAAGAAAGGCTCCTTGTCGGCCAGCCTGGTTTCCATGGCGCACGACGATGTCGAACCCATCAATCGAATGCCTCGACAAACGGCTATCGAAGTGGAACTGGAGCGCATTGCCCCCTAACCAGCCAACTCCACAAATGTCCTTGTTCCAGTGATTTTCGCACAGGCTACTTCATACAGTTTTGATCGGCTCGGCTCATCGTGAGCAGATCCACGAGAACCGATAATCAGGATAATCAGATTGGTCTACATGATCTGGTAGGCATCATGGGGAGTACGATGAAAACCGCAAGTTCGAAGACAAGATATTCCGTGTGGGTACTGTTCAGTGCCTTGCTCGTCAATCCACTCGTCGTTGGCGCACAATCCAGCGATGAGACGGCGGCAGCCATCGAAGAAATCGTGGTCACAGCGCGTAAACGCGACGAAACGCTGCAGGAAGCACCCGTAGCCGTCAGCGTTTTCACCAACGAAGCCCTCGATCGCTTCAAGATTACCGATGTTGAAAGCTTGTCGGATTTCACACCGGGGTTGTACATCTCACCGACTCTGATTCAGGGCCCGTCGATCACGCTGCGAGGCGTAGGCACACCTTCGGGCAACATGTCATCGGAAAACTCTGTTTCTTACGTCTATGACAACGTACCGGTCAGCACCGCCGTACCGGGGCAGTTCGGCCAGTTCGACATGCAACAGACAGAAGTCCTGAAAGGCCCTCAATCGCTGTTCTTCGGAAAGAACTCCACTGCCGGTCTGCTCAACTACGTGACCAACGATCCGGGCGATGAATTCGAATTGATCGTCAAGGGCGGATATGAAGACGTCGGCGAAGCCAAGTATGGCGAGGTCATCATTTCGGGCCCCTTAAGCGATACCGTTCGCGCCCGACTCGCCGTGCGTCACAACGATCAGGAAGGCTGGTTCGACATCGAAGCGGCACCCAATACCTTGTTCGATGCGCCGGCCGACATCGACCTCGCCAACGGTGTTTTCAGACCACCGTTTATCGGCCATGCGCCCGGCAGCCAGTCCGACAGAGGGCCCAAGCGTAAAGAAACGTTCTTCCGCGGTACCCTGCTCTGGGACCCGACAGATCGACTGAGCATGCGCGCCAAGGTCTCCTACAGTGAGCGCAACGACGACGGTGTCAGCCCGGGCACGCAGTATTCCGAGTGTAACGGCGGCTCCGCTTCACCGAGGCTCGCTACCTTCAATCTTTTCAACCCCGCTGACGTCAGCCGCATCGTGTTCATCGAGACATTCGATGACTGCAAGGTCGACGATAATGCCCCCTTGCATGCTCCTTCGCGAGCCGCAACGGATGCCCTGCTCGGGCCAGGTTCCGAAGCCGAAGCTTTCGGCGATTCTGAACTCATGTTGGCAACGGTCGAATTCAACTACGAAATCAGTGACCAGCTGACGCTGACCTCCGTGACCGGTCTCTACGATAACAGCTGGCACTACTTCAACCAGTTCGGTCCGGGTCGCGGTACCGGCTATCACGCTGCCGACGTACCGACCGAGACCGAGACCTTCACCCAGGAAATACGCCTGACCTCCCACAACGACGGTCCGTTCAACTGGATGGCCGGTGCCTATTGGGAAGATGGCGAGTTCGAAAACAAGACACCCGTTTACTTCCCGGTAGCAGGTGGTCTGGTGACGCCGTTGGATCCACGTCGAAACGTGACCACGGAAGTCTGGTCGGCGTTTGCCCAGGGTTCGTTCGACCTGAGCGAGACGGTAAATCTGTCCGTGGGTGGCCGATACACAGAGGATCAGAAAGAATTCAAACCAAGCGTCGACGGCGTACCCGCACCTGCCCAGCCGTATTGGGACAACACCTTCGACAATTTTTCGCCCGAGGTAACGGCGACCTGGGCGCCAGCAGACCATTTGAACTTCTACGCGAGTTACAAGGAAGGTTTCGTATCCGGCGGTTACCAGGTGACGTTCGTCGTGCAGGGCAGCAACCTGATCGATACGCCACTCGATTTGAGCTACGCCGAAGAAGAAGCGCAAGGCTTCGAGGTTGGCGCCAAGACCACCTGGGTGGATGGACGGCTGCGACTGAACGCCGCCGTTTATACTTACGACTACACGGATCTGCAGGCTGTCGTATACAACCCCGAACTGACCGCACTCAGTATTGTCAATGCCGGCAAGATGAACACCACGGGTATCGAAGTGGACGTCACTTACTTGCCTGCATCGGTAGAAGGCTTGATGCTGTTCGCCAGCATCTCCAACAGCAATGCCGAATTCGACGGCGATTTCCTGTTCGAGTGCTACGCCGCTCAAACCGCAGCCCAGGGTTGTACCGAGACAGTGCCCGGTGTTTTTCAGCAAAACCTGAAAGGTCAGGCACCTACGAGAGCGCCCGAAAATCAGGCCTTTATCGGCATGATCTACGAAACCAGCCTGACCGGCAGTACGAGTTTCGAAATCTTTGCCAACGCTTCGTATACCGACGAATTCTTCTGGGCTCAGAATCATGACCCACGGAGCGTCCAGGACTCACACTGGAAGACGAACGCCGGTGTGACCTTCTATATCGAAGACAACTGGAAACTGTCGTTGGTTGGCAGGAACCTGGGCGACAAACACGCCTGTGGTTCGGGGGGCGACATGCTGTTTCCAACCAATAGCCCACCGGACCAGTTCTGCACCGTTCAGCGCGGTCGTTCGCTCTGGGGCGAGGTGGAATTCCGCCTCTGAAAACTACCGCCGAGCACTCGGCCTCGTCTGAAAAAGGTCTCGCCGGTACAGTCTGTCTGCGGGGCCTTTTCTGTTTGGAGATGAAATGACACTGGTGTACAAAATCCTGCTTTTTGCGTTTGCTGCCATGTCCCTGTTCATGGGACCCAACGTCGTTGTGGGCAATGGCATCGACATGATCTACAACCTCGAGTTTCATGATGCGGATACCGAAATCTGGCTGAAAGCGGACCTCGGCGGGTTTGTATTTGGCGGTGCCATTCTTCTGTTGTTGGGCGCCATAAAGGAACAAGGCGTCTGGATTCAGGCCGTTCTTGTATCGGTCACCTGCATCTTCGTAGCTCGAGTGTATGGTGTCGCTGTTCATGGGCTGACCGAAACCCAGACGTACGCATTGCTGCTCGAAGCTGCAATGATCGTCGTCTTCTACCTGGCAAGCCGTCACTTCGATGCGTTGAACGCCGTGCAGAAAGGCTCATGAGATTTCGGTCATGTATAGTCCAACTCCTCCGGCTCTCCGCTTAGCCACGCGATCGAGCCGGTAACGAGTGTCGCCAGCGCAACAGCAAAGAAGAATGTGTTGTAACTGCCCAGGTTGTCATAGGCGATGCCGGCGACAACCGGCATCACGGCAATCGCTACCGCGGATATCAACGTCCCCAATCCCATTCCAGTGCCAAAATTCCGGGTTCCAATCACCCGATTCATCAAGCCGACGAAGAATACATATCCCGCGGCCATGAGAAATCCAACCACGATCGCTGCAATCAACAGGGACGCGTAGCCGGAATACAAGGACAAGAACAGCAGTGCACTACCCTGCACGGCGCCAATCAGGACATAGCCCATACGCGGCCCGAATCGATCTGCAAACAGCCCGCACAACGGGCCACCAACGATCGAAGCGAAACCCATCAGGGTAAGCAGCACCACACCCGCATCCGCACCAAAACCCCTGATTTCGCTGACCACCAACAGATGGGTCATGAGCGATACCGGCATCGCCAGAAACACACAAACCCCCATCACGACGAACCAGAACGTCGGCGAAGCGAGCAGATGGCGATAAACCACTCCACCCGGCAGCGGAGCGGCACTCCGCGTCGTTTCGTCGCCATGAGAATCCGGGGCGTCTTCCGTTACGGGTGTAGAGTCAGGCGCCGCGCGAATGAAAACGAGCAAGCTCGTGACCACCACGGCAGCGAATCCGTAGACCAGGTAACTCTGCTGCCACCCCAGTTGTTCAATCAGAAACTGGGTCAGGGGCGGGAAGAGGACTGCACCCACAGGCAGTGTCACCAGACCTGTGGCCAGGCCCAGACGATGCGGAAACCACACGGTCATGTGTTTCGCTGCCACCAGGGGGGAGAACAGGGCCGCCCCCATGCCAATGAACGAATAGACGACCAGGAGTGCGGCTACACTTCCTATGAGCGAACCGCCAAGCAACCCGGCGCACACGAACAACCCACCGACAAACAACAGTCGCCTCACGGGCTGCGTGTCCAACAACCGGCCTATCGCAGGCGATGCAAGCCCGGTTACCAACATGACAATGGATACAGCCAGCGACACCGTGCTGACCGAGGTATCCAACGCCTCGATGAGGTGGGGCGCGTAAACACCGAACGCAACGATGCCAACGGATTGAATGACCACGGCCAACATGCAGACGGCCAATTGGGCAACGGCTGTAAGCGACACGGATTCAGCTTACTCGAACGGGTATGCCATCGAGCAGGCAGGCGCCTGACACCTGCTCCCAATCACCCGGGTCACTGGAAGCGAGCAGGTTGATGTTGACCCCGTCCTGGCTGTTGGCCAGTTGCCAACTGCCATTGTGGCCCCAGCCATGCGGGTAGCAGACCGACCCGGGCACGACGTCTTCAGTAACCTCTACAACCACCTGGACGGCACCCGATTTCGATGTGACGGTAACTTCCTGACCCGACTCGAGCCCCCGTCGATCCGCGTCCGTCGGATGCATCTGCAGCGTCGGTGTGTCCGAGCGCACCAACCGCTCGACATTGTGCATCCAGGAATTGAGCGATTTGAGCATTCGCCTGCCGAAGAGAAGGAGTTCATTATCATCGAGGACCCGATCGTGTTCTTGAAGACGATTCAGCTCCGTCTTCACCACGTCACCCCAGACTCGCGGTTTGCGGTCTTCGAACTTTATATGCTGCCAGGACGCTTCAGCGTCCACGTTCGCGGCCGTGGCAATGCCATGGGGGTGTTCATCGCGCAGCTTTTCGAGCGTCAAGCCATCTTCGCGCTCGGCGTACATCCCGGCGATCATGTCCATGGGGTGCACTTTCTCGTTCTGACCCAACATACCCCCGATTACCGGTGCAAGGCCCATGCGAACGGCAATTTCATCGATAATCTCCGTTTCCAGCCGACAATCTCCCACCGGAGAAATAACCGCATCGGTCATCTGCAACCAGGGTCTGGGTTTGTTCACCCAGAAATCGTTGATGTCCGATCGCTCGAGAAAAGTAAGGCCCGGCAAGATGTAGTCGGCATGGCGATTGGTTTCATTGACGTACAGATCGATCGACACCAGAAGCTCCAGATCGCGCAGCGCCTCTTCCAGTGCTCGACCACCAGGCGCAGAAATCACTGGATTACCGCAGGCGACGACGAGCGCCTCGAGCTGGCTGTCACCTGGCGTGGTCATGTCGTACACCAGCTCTCCGGTTGGAGACATGCCCATCGTCAACGGTATGCCGGCACGCGAGCGCATCGAGCCATAAGGTGGCATCGGCAAGTCCGCAGCGCCGCGCGCAATCACATTGCCGCCGGGCTTGCCGAAGTTACCGGTCACCAGATTGAGCGCTTCGATCAATACATTCAAAAGCGTCGTAAACGTGCCTCGATTGGTGCCGACCCGGCCATAGCAGACCGCACGTTCGGCGTTCGCGAAATCCATTGCGAGCGCTTCGATTCGATCCGCGGGAATGCCGGTTCTCTGGGATGCTTCTTCGACTGTAATCCAGGCCAATCCGGCCTCGAGTTCCGTCCAGCCTGAAACCCGCTCTTCGAGCAGCGGTTCATCGAGGCGGTCATTCTGCGACAACGTGTTGATAATCGCCGCCAGCAACCATACATCCGAATCCGGTCTGATCGGACAGTGCTCATATCGTTTGGCGGTTTCCGTAGCGCGCGGGTCTACGACAACGACGGACCCTCGTTTGGCGATCGCATCCAGCTTCTTCCGAAACAATGGCTCGGACACCAGCGACAGTTGCGAAACCATCGGGTTCGCGCCCAGCATGAGGAGATAATCTGTCCGTTCGATGTCGGGAAACGACTGGATCATGGGGGAGCCGTAAACCAGCTCGCCGCTCAGCTGTTTACAGATCGTGTCGACATGCATCGCACCGTAGATTTTTCCGGATAGCTGCCCGCCAAAACCGATCAGGGTCGCTGGGAGCCCGGTCGCAAATGCAATGGGGTTGCCTGTGTAGACGGCGATGCTACCGTCTCCGTGTGCTTTTCTGGTCGCACTCAGACGAGCCGCGATGTCATCCAGGGCTTCATCCCAGCTCACCGGCACGAATTCGCCCGGTGCATCGCCTCGCTTGAGCGGCGTCGTGACGCGATCTTCATCGTAGGTCACGTGCATGATGGAGGGCCCTTTGATGCAGATATGCCCTTCCGCCGTGACGTGCTCTCGGTCCGGGTCGATCCTGGTCACACGACCGTTCTCGACATGCGCAATCATTCCGCACTGCGCTTCGCACAGGCGACAATACGTCACGTGCGCACCATCCTGGTCGGTTTTCATGTCTGCTCTGTCGGTTCTGTCTGCAGCAGGAACAACGCCGTCACCAGATAGACGGCCTCATACCCGATGCCCGCCCATAGCATTGGCGTAGAACCGTCCACGAACATATGGATGAGGCGAGTGACCAGGAATACGGAAACGATAGCGATTGCGGGTGGCAGCCAGTTCTTGCCGCGCAAGAGGTACATGGCCGCGAAAACCCCGGACGCAGCAACGCCACCCGTCATGTCGGTTTTCAGCATGTTGAGGCCCCAGAGTGTTTCGGCGTGCACCTGAAAAAACTCCATCGCCACGTCCGGAAAAAAGGTCCACTGGACCCAGTTCCGCCCGGCATCCAATGCGAAAAGACCAAACAAGACCTTGAAAAAACCACGGGCGTATTTCATTTGTTTCCCCTGCCAGCCCGAATCCGTCACCAACTCCCTGCTGCGGGTGCCGATGCACTCGCGTAAGCCCGGCCGGGTTTCCCCATGCGAGTTCCGAACCCGGCGCGCCGGAACGACGACGCGCAAGGAACACCTGACAACCGCTGGGAGAGAACCGGTGTGCGGTGCGTGTATGCGGCGCTGTTAAGGCTCCCTCTTGCGCCTATCGTAGCCGTAAGCGCCGCCGCCTGGTGCGCCGCATGCACGTACCGTATACCGGTTCTCGGAGCCCGATCGAAGCAACGGTTCCCGGCGTTGACGAATTCAATAAAACTAATCGCTTGAAAAAAGTGTTCCATAAAATGGGTGGCCCCTAGCTCACCCAGGCTTCGATTATTTTTCCGTCCACAACTCGGTATCTGGCCGACCCCGGCAGCGTCAGGGTTTCGCCATTCGCCAATGTGCCCGATATCGAAATCGACTTCACTTCCACCACGTCACCGTTCAGCTCGACACCATCGAGTACGTGCAGGTAGTCCGGAATCAACAAGCCCACTTGCGACACATAGGCCCAGTACCCAGCAGGGCCGTATACATCCCTGTCAGGAAAGTGGAATACCACATCCGGGTCGAGCAGATCGTAGATCGCGTCTTTGTCTCGACTATCCAGCCGACGATAGAAGGCCTGCACCACCGCTTCGGGCGTATCCGGCGCTTCCTCGGCAAGCGCACCCAATGTCGCGAGGTATAGACTGACGTCAGCGATATCCTGTTCGGTCTGAAGACCCGCGACGCCGGCGGTCATCTGCAAACCGTACAAGTCGTCTTCATGTGCGCCGCGAAGACCGCTCTTGAAGTTGCGCAGTTGTTGCGCCAGATAAACGTCGATCTGTCCGGCCAGCGGCGTGCCTTGCAGAACGACGTTCCCCACGCCTCCCTCACCGTGGCACTCCTGGCACTGAGCCTGGTAAATCTGCGCACCTTTCCGAGCGTCGCCATCGAGTCGGGTTTCGGTGGGTGGGCCGGCCTTGAAGCCGGCCATGTGCTGCGCGATCAGTTGCATGTGGATCGGCGACAAACTGTTCGCTGCCAATTGCATCTGCCGACCATAGATATCGTCGAGAGAATCGCCTCGCACCCCGTTTTGAAAGTGCATCAGTTGACGCACCATATAGTCGACAGGCAGCCCGGCCAGACGCGGCCCATGCTTGGGCACGACACCTTCGCCTTGAATCCCATGACAAGCGTGGCAGCCACGCAACATGTAGAGTTGAGCGCCGGGCGACATCATCTGCGCCAGCGCTGCCATGTCGGGCCCTGCGGGTGCGTCTTCCGCAACGCTCAATCCGGAAAACACCAGAAGAAGAGAACTCAGCACCAGTCTCGTTGTCATCGTCTAGGCCCTGCTGAATCCTGGAAAAGTATGAAACAACCCATCGGGGTCGTATTTCTTGTTGACCGCCCCGAGTCGCTGCCAGTTCTTTGCCGAGTACGATTTCGGTACCTGCTCCGGATGCCTGAAACAGTCCACTTCGTTGATGTAGTAGCCTTCGACGAACGGATCCACCAGATCGGCCATGCGAGTTGCCCAGTTGGCCGTGCCTTCCGCATTGTTGCCCGCCCAGACGCCGTAAAAGCTCATCGACCCCGAACCGGGTCGCGCCATGGAAAAACAGGCGTCATCCTCATGCATGTCCCGCCCGTTGACGAGAAAGGCGAGATAGGCAGCCGTCGCCTCGGAGTTCTTCAACGTATCGAGCACCGCGTTCAACGTTTCTACCGGCTTGTCGCTCCACACCGGCACACATTTCTGGTCGACAAACGTGACTTCCCGACCCTTGAGCTCCTTGTAGATGCTCATGAGACCCGTGCCTTCATGCACGATCGTTGCAAGCGCTCGATCGAAAATCGGATCGCTGAAAGCCGTATCCGTCACCTCGGCTGCCGCGTCCGGAGAATCCGCAAAGACATAGCACTCGATCAGACAAACATGGCTTTCGGTCAATCCCAGCGCTGCCGCTTCTTCCGGAGGCATGAATACCGCGCCGACCATGGGTGCAGGCAACACGACCACATGCAGGTGCACGCCTTTCGTCCGCCTCTGGCCGATCGCCTGAGTTGCCGCAACCGCTGCATCCAGCTTTGAGGCTGGGAATACCTTCGCGGTTACCCGCAGGGCCTTGGGGTCAGGGTGACATTGCAATTTCCAGCGCGTCACGATCCCCGGGAACGCAGCAATCCCGCCTTTCGAAGCCCAATACAGGTCTGCATGATCGTCTTTCGTGGCGATCACGATTTCACCTTCGGCGGTGACGACTTCAACGGCCAGCACGTTGTGACACGCCATGCCCCAATCCTGCCATCCGTAACCGATGCCGCCGCCCATGATGTAACCGCCCATGCCGAGCGTTGCGCAGGTTGAAACAGGGAAGGCCAGACCGTGCGGCTCGAGCGCCATCAGCAGACTGAAACTCCAGACTGAAGGCCCCACCCAGGCGGTGCGTTCTTCGGGGTCGACCTCTACATCGCGGAAGTCATGCATGTCCAGAAGGAGCGCGTCATCCCGCATCCAGGATTCGTAGTAGTTGTGGCCGCCGGATTTGACGCTGACTTTCAGGCCATGCTGACGCGCATATCGCACCGTGGCAGCCACCTGCTCGACGTCGCTAGGCCTGACAATCTTGCTCGGCTTGCGTCGGGATGCAGTGCCATGCCAACTGAGTTGCGTGCGCCAGCTTTCGTAGTTGGCATCGCCTCGGTCGATGACCAAACCCAGATCCAGTGGCTCCGGTTCGGGTGTGGATTGGGTACCACACGCACTCAATGCAGGTACCGCAACACCGGCAAGACCCAGGTTCTTGAGCCAATGTCGTCTTGAAGTGCCCGCTTCAAGCTTTTGCTTCTTGACCGACGGATGATCCAACGCACGTCTCCTCTTTCCCTTGCCGGCAGACTATCCATTGCTTCGTGCCAACCGCCCCACAGTCGGGACAAACGTGTCCTGTGTGCCAGTTTTGCATGCACGTCAACTTTGCGCTAGATTCGAGAATTGGGGCTGTGAATCAGATACTTAGATGGCCGCAGACTACAATTTCCTGATGGCGCTCGACGCCTGGATACGCCCCTATTGGGATGCGCACGATGCGATCGCCGAACTGCAACCCGGCGAAGACCGCATTATTCTGTCGGACCCCAGAAAAGGCTCGCTGCGCACAACCTGCCTCGGCAGGGGATTGAGACGCGACTTTTCCGAAAAGTGTGCGCACGGCTTCGGCGAATACATCCTGTTGCGCGACGATGTGATCCTGTCCCTGACTTCGATCAACCCGAAGTCGCCCATGTACCACCGCATGCAGAACGACAAGTCACTCTTTTACGGCGTGCAGATCCACGGGGCCCAGGAGATCGATCCGGTACTCCACAACGACGACAACAACATCATGTTTCTCGGTGCGATCGGTTGCGGGCGCATGGAGCGCATACTTCGCGCGGACGAGACCTTCCTCGCCGTCTGCCTGGCCAGCCCGGAACCTGCCAGGTCTTGCAAGCAATTGCTCGACGTCCCGGCGGCAAGTCTGGCGGAAGCGCTTCAGGAAAGTACGGAAGAGCTCGACGATCAGGGGACGTTTTTCACCAACTACCCGGCGGATAGCGAACTGCGTCGCTGTGCTTTCGAAATGCTGCATTCCGAATTCGAAGGCGATCTGCGTTTCGCCTATCTGGCCGCAAAAGCCAACGAGCTGATATGTCTCATGGAGAGCCGGTGGCAGGAATTCGCCTGCGCAAAAACTTCTCCCAGTTATCGCCTGACCCAGGAAGACCGATCCAAGCTCGAGCAGGTTCGACAGAATGTGATCACGAGTCCCAGTAGCGATCACACGATCGAAGTCCTCGCGCGGGACACGGGCTTCAGTGTCAACCGCCTGATGAATCTCTTCAAGACGACCTACGGCTGCTCCATCCACCAGTTCGTGGTCGAGTCGCGCATGGATCACGCCAAGAAACTCCTGCAAACAACCAACCTTTCGATCCGGGAAGTGTCGGAGCACGTCGGCTACAGCGACCTCAGTGGATTCGGTCGCGCCTTCAAAAAAATCTACGGCGTCAAGCCTTCCGGCATGCGAAGACAGTAAGTCCGTTTGCCGGTGCCTTTGTCCAAAGCACGCCGATAGTCTGGTTGGCACTGACTGTAGACGATGAAGGCCGATGCAGGAACGAGCCGTTCAGGAAGATATCCTTTCCGACACCACACCCGATGGCAAACTCTGTGCACACCGGTGCGATGCCTGCGAACAGGTTTTTTTCCCGAAGAACACCAATGGCAATGTGTGCCTGAAATGCCTGGAAGGCAAGCTCGAGGATATCGAGCTTTCCGGCAAGGGTTGGCTGCACTCGTTTTCGACCAGCGCGCTGCCATCCCGGAAAATAAAAGCGCCTTATACGTGCGGCTACGTCGATCTTTCCGAAGGGTTGCGCATATTCTGCCGGCTCCATCCAGATCACGATGAGGACGAAATCGCTACCGGCATGTGTATGCAAATCGTACCTGACGTTCTCTGGGAAACCGAAGAAGAGCGGGTTTTCGGTTACTACTTCAAACCCTATGGCAAGCCCCATGACGAAGAGGCCAAAGAACGATGAGGGACGTCGTCGCACTCGGCATCGGCCAGACCGTTTTCGGTAAGCACCCCGACAAATCCGCCCACGACCTGGGCCAGGAGGCAGTAGGCGCAGCCATTGAAGACTGTGGCATCGACCCCCGCGACATCCAGGTGGCCTACACCGCTCGCGCCATCAACGCCACTACCGATAGTCAGAAAATCATGATGGCGCACGGCGTCACCGACATTGAAATGTTCAATGTGCAGAACGCCTGTGCCGGTGGCTCGACAGCCGTTCGAGGCGTCTGGAAAGATATCGCGTCCGGGCTTTACGATGTGGGCATCGCTGTCGGTGTCGAAGCCATCACCCGCACCGCAGCAGCGTCGGCCCCCTTGAGCGCGAGCCAGGACCTGGAATCGACGCTGGGCCTGACCATGCCGGCACTCTTTGCCAACATCGCGCGCCGTCAGTTGGACACTCAGGATGCCACCGTCGAGGATTTCGCTCGCGTATCGGCCAAGAATCACCGCCACGCAGTCGGCAACCCCTTCGCTCAGTATCAAAAGGAACTGACCGAAGAAGAGATTCTCGCATCCAGGATGATCTCCGATCCCATTACTCTGCTGCAGTGCTGCCCGAATACAGATGGCGCTGCCGCGGTCATCATGTGCTCTGCCGAATACGCCAGGAAACACACGACCAAGCCGGTGTTCGTCACCGGTTCATCGCTCGTTTCCGGCAGCTATGCTTTCGACCAGGAAGACATCACCGTATTCGACTTCGGCCACAAGGCGG
This sequence comes from Candidatus Azophilus sp., assembly GCA_965221465.1. Taxonomy (GTDB): domain Bacteria; phylum Pseudomonadota; class Gammaproteobacteria; order Pseudomonadales; family Azotimanducaceae; genus Azophilus. The sequence goes on along the minus strand of OZ244892.1, from coordinate 61,609 downwards.
TTGACCAGGCGTACGAGATGGCAGGCATCGATGCCAGCGACATCAACGTGGTCGAGATTCACGATGCCTTCGCCAACGAAGAACTGATTCGCTACGAAGACTTGAAGCTCTGCAAGCGCGGGGAAGGTGCAGCACTCTTGCGGTCCGGCGATACCGAGCTCGGCGGTCGAGTACCCGTCAACCCAAGCGGCGGGCTCTTGTCATTGGGGCATCCCTTGAGTGCATCGGGTGTGCGTGTCGTCGCTGACATTACCCGTCAGTTGCGTGGCGATGCGGGCAAGACGCAGGTCACCGACGCCAAGGTCGGTGTTGCGCATATGCTCGGTGGTGTCGTTACCGGCCTGACCGGAGGGGCCTGCGGCATCCACGTGCTGGTCCGGTAAAGTCGATCTCGGTGGCTTCGAGTCGCTGCAGGATACCTGGTTCAGCGGCCTCTATGCGGATACAACGGTCTCGGTAATATCGGACCAGGTCGACAATGCCTCTGGCGTTGTCGGCATGTCACCGTCGATCAGCTCTTGGAAGGCATCCACGCCACCGGCCACATAATCCTGCTGAACGTGGAAGGCGATTGCCGCATTGTCGACGAATTCTTCCAGGCAGTAATAGGTATAAGGCTCGTGAGACGACTTCACGATATCCCACTTCAGCAAACCGGGTTCGTTCTCACGCATCAGCCTGGCCTGCTTTGCCCAGTGTTCTATCGCGGCCTCGACGCAATCCGGTTTTACTTTCACTTTGGTGATGACGTGAATGGTCATGGCGCCCATGCAGAACTCAGCAACTCCGAGCCCACTTTCCCCAATAATCTGTAACACATGTTGCAGCCCTTTCGAGTCGAGTCATACGTTGCGCTCCTGCCCCTTCCAATAGGGTTCGCGCAGCTCATTCTTTAGTACTTTACCGGTGGGATTCAGCGGCAGCTGGTCGACAAATTCGTACTGCTGAGGTCGCTTGAACTTGGCCAGGTTCGCTTCCAGAAACACCCGAAGCTCGTCTTCTTCCAGGGTCTTGCCGGGCGCGACTACCACAAACGCCAGAATCGATTCGCCGAAGTCCTTGTGGGGGATACCGATCACCGCGCAGTTTTCGACGTTGTCGTGCGCAAAGATCGCCTCTTCGATTTCCGCCGGATAGATATTGACGCCGCCGGCCACGATCATGTCCTTGATGCGATCGGTGATGTAGAGATAGCCATCCTCGTCAACGTGCCCGACATCGCCTGTCCGGTAGAACCCGTCCTTGATGGTTTCTTCGTCCAGGTCGGGTTTGCCGATGTAGTTCTTGAGCACGACCGGCGTTCGCACGGCGATCTCCCCCGTCTTCCCCGTTTCGAGATCGTTCCAGTCGTCATCGACGATCCGGATTTCAACTTCATCGTAGGGGGTGCCTGAACTGCCCGGCTTGCGCAACTGATCTTGCGGCGACATGTAGGCGAGCATGCCCGCTTCACTGCATCCGTAAGCTTCCCAGAGCACGTCGTCGCCGATATTTTCGACAAACCATTGCTTGAGGCTCCGAGGCACGGGCGCGGCCCCCGTATTGACCGACACCAGCGATCTGAGGTCGTATTTGGAGAACACCTCTTCCTGAAGCGCCTGAATTCTGAGCAACATGGTCGGAACGGTGGTCCAGACCTGAACAGAGTGCTTCTCGATCAGCCGACACGCTTCTTCCGGATCGTAAGGATCCAATAAAACGACAGTGCCCCCGTGATGGCAGGCTTGGCGTGCCGCACCCGGCCCAGCACCATGATGGAGAGGGAGAGCGAGCAGAATCGTCGGCTTCGCGGCAGGATGCGGCGGGACCGAACTCACCGACTTCATGTACCTGGTCAGCTTCTCCATGTCTTCCGGCGCAAAGCTGCGCGGCGGCACACCTTTGGGCTTGCCGGTCGTGCCCGACGTATAGAGGATAAAGTTGGCCTGCGCCGCGCCGAATCGCGGTGTCGGTTCGCCAGCTGCGATCAGGTCTTCATAGCGAATGCCGGCGCTGCCTTCGGGCTGCCCGACCGTTATCAGCATACCGATGTCCAGATCGCCCCAAAGCGAAGCTTCCGCATCGTTGCAGGCCAGACCCACCGAGCCGCTGTCCTCGATAATGTAAGTCGCCTCCGGCGGCGTCAGCTTCCAGTTGACCGCAACCTGGGCCACACCCAGTTTCTGCAACGCTCGCTGCATCACGAACCAGGAAAAGCCGAGTCGGAAACGCATGCCGATCTTGTCCCCGGCTTTCAGCCCCTTCGACGCCAGCGAATCAGCTACTCTGTTCGACAGATCGTTCCACTCCCCGTAGGTCATGGTTTCATTGCCGTCGATGACGGCGATACGATCCGGATCTTCTTCTGCCCAGTACTCGGGCGTTCCGCGTTGAGCTTGCTCGAGCATCGAATCCAACCCTGCTTCTCGACATGCACCGCAGTAATCGCAGTAATATAGAGGGGCGACTGTGCATTTCCCACGAGGGCGAGGACTTTCCTGGGTGTGCGTTTGGCTCAATAAAGGTGCATCCGTCCCTATCGCTGCTCTATAAATACGTGGCATTCGATCTTCAACAACCAACGAGGGGCGAGAGCGATGATCACTCACTCACAAGCAGAAGCGTTTGCCGACAACGCGGCCCAGTATTTCGACTTCGACGCCAACAAGATCGGTTCGATCGACAGAGCCGAGATGGAAGCCCTCCAGCTCACGGCCCTGCAATTGCGTTTCGATGGATTGCGGGACGAAGTCCCGATGCTCAAAAAGCTGGCGGACGAGCAGAACATCACCCATATCGATCGGGTCGAAGACGCCATTCCGCTCCTCTTCGAGCACACCATGTACAAGTCCTACCCGGCTTCGCTGCTCGAGAAAGCACGCTTCGCCCAGATCAACAAGTGGTTGAACAAGCTCACCAGCCACGACATTTCCGGAATCGACGTCAGCGAATGCAAAACGATCGACGATTGGCTGGGTGTGATGGAGTCACAAACAGAACTGCGTCTCACCCATTCGTCCGGTACCAGTGGCACGATGTCGTTTCTGCCGCACAGCGCCGACGAATACGATGCGCTCGGTCAGTCCATGATGGTACTCAACCTCCAGCGGTTCGGCGAACCAGCCACCAACGAGCCCCTCCACGTCATCTTTCCGCACTTTCGCTCCGGCTTCGGCAGCATGTTGCGTGGCAACGATGTGATCGTGAAGTACATCGCCAAGGGCGAGGAAAACTTTCACGCCGCCTACCCCGGCCATATGAGCTCGGACGTCCTGTATCTTGCCGCGCGCATACGCGCAGCCCAGGCACGCGGCACGCTGGATCGACTGCGGATCAACGATGAGATGATGGCGCGCAAGAAGGAGTTCGAACAAATCGAAGCGGAGATGCCGGAGCGCATCGAAGCGTTTTACGCAGATCTCTTTCAGCAACTCGAGGGCGAGCGCATCTATACCACGGGCACCTGGAACCTCCTGCACGGCATGGCGACGGCAGGATTGGACAACGGTCAGGAGGGACTGTTCGCATCGAATTCAGTGGTCCTCACGGGCGGTGGGGCCAAGGGGCTGACACCACCGGACAACTGGCAGGACGATGTCTGCAGATTCCTGGGCGTACCATCGTTGCGTATGGCCTATGGAATGTCCGAGGTGTTCGGCATCAACCCCATGTGTTCGCACGGGCGTTATCACATGGTGCCCTGGGTCATTCCATACATGCTCGATCCGGATACCAGCGCCCCCCTGCCCCGCACCGGCAAGGTCACCGGACGGGCTGCGTTCTTCGGTTTGTTGGCTCGACACGCCTGGGGCGGGTTCATCACCGGCGATGAAATCACCATCGATTGGGACAGCGCCTGTCCCTGTGGGCAGACAACGTATCACCTCGATCCGACCATCCAGCGCTTCTCGGAAAAAACCGGCGACGACGACAAGATCACGTGCGCGGCAACACCCGACGCCCATGCCGAAGCGATGACGTTCCTCGCCAACCTGGACCAATGAGCGGTCTACCGGAGACAAAGATGAGCCAACCCATAGTACCCCTGGTCATTCGTGGCAACGTGATCACCGACAACCTGACGGAAATCGCAGGCCGCGGCGGTCAAATCACTTTCTTGACCCCCGACGTACACCAGTACATCGACGACATCCCCCTGGGCCATCCAGGCAAGCTGTCCGATCTGTACACCCTCAGTTTCGACGAGATTCTCGACTTTCTAGGTGAGTTGGGCGCCGCGCTCGACATCGAAACCAACGAGTACATGCAGGAAGCAAAAGAGCTCTCGTACGGCGCGTCGCCCATGACACCCGCCATGATCGACCGCTTCTACGCCAATGTAGGCGCTTCATTCGATCGGGACTTCCTGTATCAGATGGCAGACACCGATATCGGTGTGGACAGACTCGAAGGCTGGGTCGAGGAGCAGGTTGCAACAGGGCCGAGAACGAGGGTTCGATGCTTTGGTTCGAGAACCCTGCACATCGCCGCCGGCAACGGACCCACCGGGACAGTGATCGCTTTGGTTCGCAACGCGATCACGCGTAGCGACGCCATCGTCAAGTCACCCTCCAACGACCCTTTTACGGGATCGGCGATCTTGCGAACCATGGCCGAGCTGGATGCCAACCATCCGCTCACCAGACACATGACCGTCGGCTACTGGCGAGGCGGCGATGAAGATTTCGAGAAGAAGCTCTACCAGCCACACAACCTCGAAAAAATCGTCGCCTGGGGTGGCTTTGCCTCCATGAAGCACGTCACCAAGTACATCCAGCCCGGCCTCGAGCTGATTTCCCTCGATCCCAAGCGCAGCGCCAGCGTGATCGGCGAGGAAGTATTCGACAACCAGGAAGACATGCAGGAAGCTGCGACCCGACTGGCATCGGATTTCGGTGGCTTCAACCAGGTTGGATGCACCAACTCTCGAGTCGCCTACGTCCAATGCGGAACCGATGACGAAGGATTGGCAAAGGCCAATGCATTTGCAGAGATGGCTTACGGGGCGCTGTCGACGTTCCCCGAGGCTTACAGCTGCAAGCCCAAGGACTATCCCGCCGAGCTCAAGATGAAGGTGAACGCCTTGCGGCTCGAAGACGACTTCTACAGGGTTTATGGGGGCAATGACGACGAAGGCGCCGTCATCGTTTCGCAATTCCCCGATGCCGTGGATTTCATGCCCGAGATGGAAGGGCGAACCATCAACATCGTACCGATCGACGATCTCGAAGAGTTTCTCGAAGCTTGCGACTCCTACACTCAGACCGTCGGTGTTTACCCGGAGACTCTGAAGGACACCCTCAAGGACGAAATGCCCCTTTACGGGGTACAGAGAATCGTCTCCCTGGGCTACGCATCTGACGTGACGATGGCCGGCGCGCAGGATGCCATTCAACCCATGGCTCGAATGGTCAAGTGGGTCGTCGACGAAATAAACTCCCCCGAAACACGGCCGCCCATGTGGAGACAAGCACAATAAGATGCGAAGCGTATTGGCATTGCTTGCCCTGCTGTTGACAGGTTGCGAGTCCGCAGAAACTCCATCCCGGTACAGTAACTGGGAACACTACGGTCTGGATCACAGCGAGCAACGCTTCAGCCCGCTGACGCAGATCGACTCGACCAACGCCGGTCAGCTTGGCCTCGCCTGGAGCCAGGATATCCCCGGCGCCAGGAGCCTGCAGGCGACACCATTGGCCGTGGATGGCGTGCTCTACTACACGACGGACTGGGGGCTCGAGCTCCATGCTGTCGACGGTGCCACCGGAGAAGCGATCTGGAAATACGAGACCGAATCCGAAGCACCGGATGCGCTGCGCTTGCACATGGGCGCCAACCGCGGTGCGGCATACGCGAACGGCAAGGTCTTTGCCGGCGTCGGCGACGGGCGACTCAACGCGCTCGATGCCAGGACAGGCGAAGTCATCTGGACGGCGCGCACGTTTCCTCTCGGAGAACCCAGACATATCACGGGTGCGCCTCGAGTGTTCGACGGCAAGGTCATCATCGGCCACGGCGGTGGCGATGTCGGTGCGCGCGGATACGTCTCTACCTACGATGCCGACACCGGCGAACTCCTCTGGCGTTTCTACACGGTGCCCGGCAACCCGGCAGACGGCTTCGAAAGCGAGGCCATGGCGATGGCGGCGAGGTCCTGGAGCGGTGAGTGGTGGGTCAACGGCGGCGGCGGTACCGCCTGGAACGCGATGACCTACGATGCCGAGTTCAATCAGGTGCTCATCGGCACCGGCAACAGTGGCCCCTACAGCCCCGAGATTCGAAGCCCCGGCGTATCGCCCGACGGCACCGGCGACAACCTCTTTCTCTGCTCCATCGTGGCAGTCGACGCCGACACCGGCGAATACCTCTGGCATTACCAGGTCAATCCACGCGAAGCCTGGGACTACAAAGCCACCATGGACATCGTGCTTGCCGATCTGGAAATCGATGGCGTCGAACGCAAGGTCCTCATGCAGGCGCCGACCAATGGCTTCTTCTATGTCATCGATCGGGAAACCGGCCAGCTCATCTCCGCGGAAAAGTGGGGTGGCAAGGTGAACTGGGCAGAAGGCATCGATCTGGAAACCGGGCGCCCGATAGAGCGTCCCGACATTCGCTACGAAGACGGCGAGCCGGAATTCATGTGGCCCGGCACGTTCGGTGCGCACAACTATCAGCCCATGTCGTACAACCCCGACACCGGTCTCGTTTACCTGCCGCACATGGAAGCCGGCATGATCATGGGTACCGTCACACCGGAAGCCTATGAAAACGACGCCATTCGCAAGGGCTACAAATACGTCGCCCAGACTGGCGCTACGTTCGGCGGCCTGTTGCTCGACAGCGAGCATGGCGGCAAAGGCTCGCTGATCGCGTGGGATCCGGTTGCGCAGACGGAACGCTGGCGGGTCGTTACCGATTCCTTCTGGAACGGCGGCACGCTGACTACCGCGGGCAATCTGGTTTTCTACGGCACGGCGCTCGGCGAACTCGGCGCGTACGATGCCACGACCGGCGAACAACTCTGGTCGTTCGCCACGGGGCTCGGAATCATCTCGGCGCCCATGTCTTTCGCAATCGACGATACACAGTACATCTCGATCCTCGTCGGCTACGGCGGCTCCGCCGGAGCAGCCATCCCCGTTTTCAACCACGGCTGGAAGTACGGTCTCCAACCGCGACGCCTGCTGACGTTCAAGCTCGGCGGCGACCAACCGCTACCCGAGACGCCGCCGCCCGATTTCGACGTAAATCCCGTACTCGTGGAAGGCTTCGAACCCGACCCGGAAAAAGTGAGCCACGGCATCGTCATGTATCACTCCACCTGCGGGCACTGCCACGGCGGTTTGCTCGCAGGCAGCAGCGTCGGCCCCGATCTCAGGGAATCTGCGCTTGCCACCGACCTCGCCGCCTTCACCGCGGTATTAAGGGAAGGCGTGCTCGCTCAGCGCGGCATGCCCCTCTACGACGACTTGACCGACGAGGACATCGAAGGCCTCTATCACTATGTAAGATATGGCGCGAGCACCTACGGTCAGGAGGTCGACAATCCGGATATGGACGATTGCACGTTCTGCGGCATGAGCGGTTCGGGCACAAATTAACGGCCCATGCTCAGCTACAAGGATCGAGTCGTTGTCATCACCGGCGCCGGCCACGGCATCGGCAGATCCCACGCACTCGCTTTTGGACGGAGAGCGGGTCGAGTCGTTGTAAACGACATCGACCGCGCCGCGGCCGAGGAGGTAGTAGCGGAGATCGCAGTCGGCGGCGGCGCCGCTTGCGTCAACTCCGACTCCGTTGTCGAAGGGGCTGACAGAATCGTCGATGCAGCCATCGCCAGGTATGGCCGCATAGATGTATTGATCAACAACGCCGGTGTTGGCGTTTCGCCACCCGAAGGCATCGTCATCGACGAAATGCCGGATGGCGAGTGGCAGCGTTTACTCGACATCCATCTCGGCGGCACGTTTCGGTGCACACGAGCGGCGTTCGCGCAGATGAAAAACCAGGGTTACGGTCGCATACTGATGACGGCCTCACCGGTCGGGTTTTTTGGCGCCCACGGCGCCAGCCACTATTCGGCCGCCAAGGCCGCGATCTTCGCCTTGATGCAGTGCCTGTCGCTCGAAGGCAGGGAATACAACGTTTCATGTCACGCACTCTCGCCGGTGGCAGCCAGCGAAATGACCAGGGTGCACTTCCCGCGCGACTGGATGGATGTGGCGCACGCCAGCTACGTATCCGAACTGGCCGTCTGGCTCGCACACGAGCGCTGTACGACCAGCGGCACCGCGTTCGAAGTGGGTGGCGGCTACATTCACCCCATTCGCTACGAGATGGCCGATGGCCTTCATCTGACCGGCTCGGATTACACTGCCGAAAACATTGCACGCCTGGCAGAGAAGCTGGCGGACTTCGACCACAGTATCCATCCGCACGTCGGGCAAATGGATATCGTCGTAAACAAGATATTCGACACTTTGGCACAGACCGAGACCGGAACATGAGGCCATCGACCCCGGTCAGCCTGTTGCTCGTGCTTGCAGCGGCCGTGGGCTGCACCGACCAGACACCTCCATCGACCGAAAAACCGCCGGCCACCCCTGCCGATACGCGTCTGAAATGGATCGACGATGCCGCAATCGCCAGCAATGGCGAAGACGAATGGCTGAGTTACGGTCGCGACTTCAAGGAACAGCGGTACGTGCCGCTGAACCAGATCGATACCGATAACGTACAAGACCTCGGGCTCGCCTGGCGCATCGATATCGATACGCGCATCGGTAGCGAAGCGACACCGCTCCTCGTTGACGGCATGCTGATATTTCCGACGATGAAAAACATCGTCGTTGCCGTCGATGCTCGTAGCGGTGCGGAACGGTGGCGATACGACCCCCAGATCGATTTGCAGCATACGAGAGTCTATTCCGCAGCGATGTCACGCGGTGTAGCGGTTTATGGAGATCTGGTGCTCATCGGCACAATGGACGGCCGCTTGATCGCGGTGAACCGAGGCTCCGGTGAAGAGGTCTGGGTTGCCGATACCTACGATGGCGGCAACTGCAAGGTCCCGGGTCAGCTACCCACCTGCTACATCTCCGGTGCACCCCGCGTGGCAAAGGGCAAGGTTTTCATTGGCTTCGGGGGCGCAGAACTCAACGCACGAGGCTATATCTCCGCGTACGACGCCGAAACCGGCGAACTGGCCTGGCGCTTTTACACGGTACCGAGAGACCCGGAAGCACCGGAACACCCCGAGATGGCAATCGCCGCCGAAACCTGGAGCGACGGCTGGTGGCGCGGAGGTATCGGCGGCGGCGGTACGGTCTGGGACAGCTTCGTCCACGACCAGGAACTGGACCAGCTGATCATCGGTACGGGCAACGCAGGGGCCGCCTACCCGAGACACATCCGCTCGCCCGGCGGCGGCGACAATCTGTTTCTTGCCTCCATCATTGCACTCGACATCGATACCGGGCGAATGAAGTGGTACTACCAGCAAGTGCCGGGCGAACAATGGGACTATACCGCCACACAGTCGCTGATTCTGGCGGACCTCGACATCGGAGGGGTCGAGCGCCAGGTCGTCATGCAGGCTCCAAAAAACGGATTCTTCTACGTGATCGATCGCCGCGACGGCACACTGATCAGCGCGGAGAAGTTCGCTCGGGTGACCTGGGCCTCACACGTGGATATCGACACCGGCCGACCGGTTGAAACCGATACGGCCGATTACGCCGAGCGTGCGCAATGGGTGTACCCCTCTCCGGTCGGGGCCAGCAACTGGCAACCCACGGCATATAACCCCGATACCGGATTAGCCTACATATCCGCTCGTGAAGGGCCGTTCGTATTCGGTATCGACCGGGCAATTGCAAACGGTGCAACGTACAAAGTCGTTCCTGGGGTAATCAATCCCGGGTTGGAGCTGAGGCGAGTCAACGAACTCATCGCCGAGGCCGGGCCGCCGCCCGGCATGGCCCAGGGCTACTTGAAGGCCTTCGACCCCGTCGCAGGCGCATTGGCCTGGCAGAAACCCATGCGCTTTACGTGGAACGGCGGTGTCTTGACCACGGCGGGTGGCCTTGTCTTCGTGGGCGATACCATGGGTTATCTCGAAGCATACGATGCGCAGTCCGGAGAGGTGTTGTGGAGTTTCAATACCTACAAATCGCTGCTCGCCCCGCCGATCAGCTATGCACTGGATGGCACCCAATACCTGGCCATTCTCGCCGGCACCGGTGCAGGGATCAACCAGATGGGCTATATCGGGCCGACGCCCAGTTATCTCTACGGCAACCAGGGTGAACTCATGGTATTCGAACTCGGCGGCGCACCTGCAATCGAGCAGCCGCCAATCATCGAACGCGTCCTGCCAACCCCGCCGGAACTGACGGCGACCGACCAGGACATCGACTCGGGCGATACCCTGTACCATCTGCACTGCTTTTCCTGTCACGGCGCCAACGCCCAATCCGGTGGTGTGGTGCCCGATTTACGATACATGCAGCCAGGCACCCACCAGGCATTCAACGGCATCGTCCTGCAAGGTTGGTTCGAAGCCAAAGGCATGCTCGCCTTCGACGATATCCTGAGCGAGCAGCAGGCCGAGCAGATTCACGCCTACGTGATTCAACAGGCACGGATCGCCAAAGAACAATCGATCGTGGAGAACAATCAATGACGCTGACGCTGTTTCACGCACCGCACACCCGCTCCTGCCGACCACTCTGGCTGCTGGAAGAAATGGGCATTCCCTTCGAGCTGAAGACGATTCAATACGACGCGGACTATTTCGATTCCGAAGATTTCCACGCCATCAATCCCATGGGCAAGGTTCCGGCGCTTTATGACGGTGAAGAACTCGTCCTCGAATCGACCGCCATCATGCAGTACATCCTCGACCGCAATGGACCCTCCGACCTTGCTGTACCCGTTGCCGACCGGGAGTATGGGAAGTACCTCATGTGGCTGCACATGGCGGAGAGCGGCGTGCTTCATTATCTCGTCACCTCCATGGGCAACATGAGCGATATCGACAAATACCAGGTCTCTACTGCGCACCAGGAATACTGTGTTTACCAGGTGACCAAGGCCCTTGCGATGCTGGAAGAAGCCCTTGGCGAGGGGGACTTTATCGTCAGCCAGGGTTTTACCGCAGCCGACATTTCCACGATGTATACCCTGTTCATGTACAGAACGTTCGGTCAGCAGACGCTGAGCGACCGATTGGAAGCGTATTATCGACGCTGCGCTGCCCGCCCGGCTTACGACAAAGTCCTGGGTGGCGGTATCAGTTTCGGATGAGCAACACCTGAGGGAGTAGATCATGAGCGATCGAGACAGCAAGGCCATCGTCGCCCGGTTTTTTGAAATGACCAACCAACGGGAGTACGACGCCGCCGAAGCGTTACTGCACGACGACCTCGACTGGTGGCTGGCCGGCGACCCGGAAAAGTTCTTCATGGCTGGAAGCAAAAGCAAGGAAGAAGCCATGACCGGACTGCGCCAGACCGCCACCATGTCACCGGACGGCATGACACTCACGCCGACAGGTTGGGTAGTCGATGGCGACAAGGTTGCATTGGAAGCGAGCGTCGAAGGCACGTTTTTCAACGGCGACCGCTACGTCAATGAATTCCACTTTCTGATCGAAGTGCGCGACGGCAAGATTCTCCGCATCAAGGAGTACTTCGATACACAGACGGCCAACGATGTGTTCAGCAAAGTGATTCAGGACGCCGCCGATCGATGACTCTGCAAGATCGGTCGATCGTCGTCACCGGTGCTGCGAGCGGTATCGGCAGGCAGGTTGCACTGCAACTCGCAGGTTTCGGCTGCAAGCTGACTATCGCCGACGTGAATGAATCTGCCGCCCGGGACGTGGTCGCTGAAATCGTCTCCAATGGCGGAATGGCGCAGTTCGTGCGAACCGACATTGCCATCGAAGCCGATGTCGAGGCGATGGTCGATGCAGCGGTATCCGCTTACGGTCGATTGCATGGCGCCTGCAACTGCGCTGCCATCAGCCAGGGTAACAAGCCACTGGCCGAGATCGAAGTCGAAGACTGGGATCGTTGCCACGCGATCAACGCGCGCGGCACTTTTCTCTGCAACAAGCACGAGATCAAAGCAATGCTCGAGTCCGGTGGCGCCATCGTCAACGTCAGTTCCACCAGTGCGGTGAGAGGGTTTCCTGGATTGGGCGAGTACGCATCCACCAAGGCGTCCATCGTCAGCATCACGCGATCGGCCGCCGTCGAGTACTCTGCCCGAGGGATCCGCGTCAACGCCATCATGCCGGGCTTCACGCTGACCGAAAATGCAAAGGTGGTACTCGCAGGCAATCCCGAACTGGCTGCGCAGACCGTTGGGCTGCACCCTATCGGCCGCGGCGCTGAACCCGAAGAGATTGCAGCATCGGTCTGCTGGCTGCTATCCGATCAGGCGAGCTTCATGACCGGTGCAATCGTACCTGTCGACGGTGGCATGACAGCCTGAGCACGACATAATCCCTGCACTGGTGAAAATGGCCATGTTGCAAAACTACCATGCCGAAATCGAAAGTAACGACTCGAGCGAGCCATGGGCGAACAAATCTACTACACACTGGGCAAATCGAGCCTGACGGTCAGCCGACTGGCATTCGGTGTCATGACATTTGGCAGCTATGCCGGTGTCGGCTCCGAGGACTGGGGCGCGAGCGAGGAAGAATCTCGCCGCATGTTCGACGCCTACCGCGACTGGGGTGGCAACTTCTTCGATACGGCGCCCTCCTACACGTTTGGAGAAAGCGAGAAACTGCTGGGCAAGTTCATCAAGGAATCCGGCGCCCGGGATGAAGTCGTCGTTTCGACCAAGTTTACCCACCCGCATTCCGCTCCGGGCCCCAACGGTGGCGGGGCTTGCCGCAACAACGTCATTCGCTCTGTAGAACATTCACTCGGGCGCCTGGACACAGACTACATCGACCTGCTGTTCGTGCACGCATGGGACCGGCGTACACCCCCGGAAGAGTTGGCCTGCTCGCTCGACGATCTGGTGCGCCAGGGCAAGGTCCGATACATCGGCATGAGCAATATCCCCGCCTGGTATATCGCGCGTTTTCAATCCATCGCCGAATGGCGCGGCCTCGAGAAAGTCTGTGCGATTCAATTGGAGTACTCGTTGGTCGAACGTGACGTCGAGAACGAATACACCGACATGTGCCTGGATCTGGGCATGAGCTATACCGCTTTTGGTGCGGTTGCAGCAGGGTTTCTGACGGGCAAGTACAAGGGCGTGGCTCAGGGCGAGGAACTTACCGGTTCTCTGGGTCGGCTCGGCGCCATGAAGGCAGTGCAGGCACCCCAAGTGCAGAAGTTTTCGGAGCGCAACTGGGCGATTCACGACGCGCTCGAAGAGGTAGCGGACGAACTGGGCAAGCCGATGGCCCAAGTTGCGATCAACTGGGTCGCCAATCGACCTGCCGTCGGATCGATTATCTGCGGGGCTTCGAAACTCTCGCAGCTGGAAGGTAATTTGAACGCACTGGATTTCGAGATTCCTGCAGAGCTGACGGCAAAACTCACGGCGGTCAGTACCGTGCCCAAGCTGGAACGACCGTTACCTTACGGGATCATCGACAGAGAAACGTCCAAGCATGGCATCAATGCGGGTCTGGACGTTCATGAGAAGCGGCCGGGGTACTACGACGCGCTTTAGAGTGTCTCAGGCCGGGCCGGTTGCCTCCATCAGTAACTGGCCAGCCAGGCCAGCTTGGCGATGCGTGAGTGCGGCTTGCACAACCTCGTAGGTTCCCAGAGCAGCCAACGCCGCCAAGCTCGGGTACTCGATCAAGAGCACCTTGTCCCAGGGTTCCTCTACCTGACCAAGCGCAAGGAAGCCGATGCTACCCTCATAAACGACCCGAGCACCGATCTCGGGTAGCACCTTTCGCACTGCGTCCATGTATTTGTCATAGGCATCCGCGCCGGTCAGGACGCATTCGCGCCCATCGGGATATTCGGCAACGTCCTTGAACTTGAGCAGATTGACCATGACAACCGCCCCTTGCGCGCCTGAAGCCAACCGTTGCTGCAAGGTTTCAATATCGGCGGGTGTGACTTCGTTGACGACTTTCATCGACGTTCACGCCATCGATCCGAGAAACCGGATGGTCCGGTCGACTTCGCCCGGCTCGGTCTCGAATGGAAAGCCACAGAAGTCGGTCACACCGATCGATTCGAGTTTCGTTATTCGTTGGGCAACTTCCTTTTCGCTACCGATCATCGCGAGTTCTTCGACACCCGCAATCCCTTCGCGCTCGAGCATTGCCCGGTACGACGGAATCCGTGCATAGCCGGCAAACAAGCGTGCGGCTTTCGCCTTGCCTGCTTCGACGTTGTTCGTGATCGACACCGGAAATCCTGCAACGACGCGCGGGCTCGAGTGAGTTTTGTTGATGGTCGGCACGATATGCTCGGCCAGTGTTCTCGAACCGGTCGCCCAGGTGATGGTCCCCGCGGCGAGTTCGCCCGCCAGCTCGAGCATGATCGGGCCCAGCGCGGCGACCAGCACTTCGGTGCGCGGCGCCAAAGGATTGGGTTGCAGCTTTACGTTGAAAAACTCGTTTTCGCAGGTAACCGCTTCACCCGACAACACCGGCGCCAATGCTTCGAGATACGCCCGCATCTGCGCCGCCGGGCGATCGTAGGAGAGCCCCCAACCACCCTTCACCAGAAACTTGTGCGCCATGCCGACCCCCAGAACAAACCGACCGTCACAGGCCTGTTGAGCCGTTTCCGCAGCCTGTTGCATGGCTGCCGGATGTCGAATGGGAATGGGCGTCACCGCGGACCCGATCTCGATACGCTCAGTGACTCGGCCAGCTACCGCACTGGCAAGGATCGCGTCGATCGAGATGTTTGCGACCCACGCGGAATCCAGCCCGGATGCTTCAGCCAGCCTGGCGCGTTCGACCAACCCACCCAACTCGGGCTTTGCACCGCTGCCCTCACCGACCATGACGCCGTATTTCACGTACCCGCACTCCGCATCTTGGAACCGAGAAACTCGATGGTTCTGTCGATTTCGCCGGGTTCCGTTGCAAAGGGATAACCGCAGAAATCAGTCACACCGATATCTTCCAACGCCTTCAGCCGGGCGGAAACTTCCTGTTCCGTGCCGATCAGCGATAGTTGCTCGAGGCTGGCCACGCCCTCTCGTTCCAACATGGCCTTGTACGACGGTGCTTTCGAATACGGGCCAAACAGACGCTCCGCCCTATTCCACGCAGCCTCCTTGTTAGCGGTAACCGCGATCGGGAAGCCTGCCACTACACGAGCATCCGAACTGAATCGTTTGATTGTCGGCAACACGTGTTCGGCCAACGTCTTCGGTCCCGCCGCCCAGGTGACCGTCCCGGTCGCGAGTTCTCCTGCAAGCTCGAGCATGATCGGTCCGAGAGCCGCGATCAGAACCTGCGTGTTGGGCGCCAGTGGATTCGGGACCAGCTTGACCTGGTGATAGTCGGTGCTGCTGACAACTTTCTCTCCTTGAAGTACTGGCACAACCGACTCGAGATACGCTCGCATGCGTGCCGCGGGCCGGTCATAGGTCAAACCCCATATCTGCTCGACCCTGAATCGATGTGCCGATCCGAGCCCGAGGGTAAAACGACCGTTGCACGCCATCTGTGCCGTTTCCGCCTGCTGTACTACAGTCGCCGGGTGTCGATTGGGTATCGGGGTAACGAACGTACCGATTTCTATCGTCTCGGTGGCAGACCCGGCGACCGCTGCGGCCGTGAGCGCATCGAGCACGATGTTACCGATCCAGGCCGAGTCGAGACCCGCTCGTTCTGCAAGCTGCGCCCGTTCGACCAGTGCGTCGAGGTCAGGTGCAGCACCGCTACCTTCCCCGATCATGACCCCGTATTTCATGGCATCCACCTTAGTGCGGGAATCAGGACAATTCGCCTACGAAGCAGATATTCGTACCGAGCCGGCGGGGCGCC
The DNA here is from genome assembly GCA_965221465.1 of Candidatus Azophilus sp. Lineage (GTDB taxonomy): Bacteria > Pseudomonadota > Gammaproteobacteria > Pseudomonadales > Azotimanducaceae > Azophilus. Next base: position 45,630 of record OZ244892.1, on the reverse strand, counting down.
GGGAACGGTTTCGATTCGATTATCGTCCGAAACGACGCGGTCAGGTAAACTGCGCGGCTGGCTTCGCTTCGTAGTCTGCTGACGCAACGACGCTCGGTAGAACGCGAGAATTCCGATATCGGAAAACGCAGTAGTCGAGAGCAATACGACCGTGTAGAAAAGCGTATCCGATAGCCGAAGCGAGCGACTGCAGCATGAGTCGGGCATGAATCGGGAAAGTCCCTGTACTGGTGACAAATGCCATCTCGTCGGTCTATCTTGCTGAAATCAATAAAGCTTTACCGCATCAGGGGATACCATGACTGCTGCAACCACGGCAAAAAACCCGCTGTCCTTGTTTATTGGCGGGGAATGGGTCGCACCGGCCACCGATGCAACCATCGACGTCATCGAGTCGCACACCGGTCAGGTTCACTCGACCGTTGCCGAAGCCTCCATCGCCGACGTCGACGCCGCCATTGCCGCGGCTCGGAGTGCTTTCGACGAAGGCCCCTGGCCGCGTCTGAGCGCAGAGGAACGCGCGGGCCATCTCAACGAGCTGGCCGACGCGTTGGAAGCACGTAGCGAGCAGATTGCGCGGCAAACCACGCTGCAGAACGGCGCGGTAATCGCAATGACGCAGGGCGTGAACGTACCCTGGGGTGTCAACGCGCTTCGCTACTACGCGCAGATGATTGTGGACGGCAGCAGCAGCGAAAACCGTGACTGCTCGAGCGCCAACGCGACCATCAACAAACTCCCCGTCGGCGTCGTTGCCGCCATCGTGCCGTGGAACGTCTCGTTTATTTCCGCCATGTCCAAGATTGCACCCGCACTCGCAGCGGGGTGCCCGGTGATTCACAAACCGTCACCGGATACGCCACTGGAGGCCTATACGATCGCCGAAGCTGCCGAGGAAGTCGGGCTCCCGCCCGGCGTTTTCAACATCGTGACCGCCGACAAGGAGGCCAGCGAACATCTCGTCAGCCACCCGCACGTCGACCAGGTCAGTTTTACGGGTTCGACTGCGGTCGGCGGGCAGATCGCCGGCATATGCGCCAGCAACATCAAACGGTGCAGCATGGAACTCGGGGGCAACGCGGCTTCTATCGTGCTCGAAGACATGCCCGTGGAAGCCGTTATTCCGGGCCTTCTGGGTACCAGCGCGCTGTTGAACAACGGCCAGGCCTGTATCGCGCAAAGCCGCATCATGGTGCCAAAGTCGCAATACGATGCCTACGTCGCCGCGCTGTCGGCTGGCGCCAACGCTGTGCAAATCGGCGACCCCAACGAGATGACCACACAACTTGGGCCGCTGGTATCCGCGCGACATATGGAGACGATCCTCGCCTACATCGAACTGGCCAGGGAAGAAGGCGCTACCATCGCCGCGGGCGGCAACCGCAAGACCGATCTCCCCGAGCCATTGAACGGCGGGTTTTTCGTCGAACCGACGATCATCGCCGATGCCGACAACAACATGCGCATCTGCCAGGAAGAGATTTTCGGGCCGGTCGTCAAGGTGCTGGCCTATGAGACGGAAGAAGAAGCCATCGCCATGGCCAACGATCAGCCGTTTGGGCTCTCGAGTTCCGTTTGGTCCACAGATGCTGAAAAAGCCGGTGTTATCGCCAGTCGGCTCATGGCAGGCAATGTCTATGTCAACGGTGCGATGACCATCGATATCAACGTGCCGTTCGGTGGCCTGAAAAAATCCGGATTGGGCGCCGAATGCGGGCCCGAAGGGTTGAGCGAGTATCTCGTCGATCAGGTGATCTTTACACCCAAGCCAGCGGCCGCGTAAGCGCAAACACGATGAGCGACACGTACATCACCACCGAAGTCGTAGACGATCACATTCTGGTCATCATCCTCGATCGACCGGAAACCCGCAACGCGTTCAACGGCGAAATGGCCCGGCAGATGGAAGGCATCATCGACGAATACGACGCCGACGATCGGCTCCGGGCGGCGATTCTCACCGCCAGGGGCCCTACCTTTTCCGCCGGACAAGACCTGAAGTCGGCACGGACCGGCGACATGGGGGTCACCAGGAAGCGGGGTGGTTTCGGGGTGATGCGGGTGCCGCCGGAGAAACCTCTGATCGCCTGCGTCAACGGTCAGGCTTTCGCCGGTGGTATGGAGTTGATCCTGTCATGCGACATGATCGTCGCCAGCGACGAGAGCGAATTTGCCCTGACGGAGGCAAAACGGGCCTTTGTTGCCGGTGGCGGGGGTTGCTTTCGACTGCCGCGACGGATTCCCTACCATATCGCCATGGAAATGATCATGACGGGCGCGACCTACAGTGCTCGGCAGATGCATCACTTCGGTCTGATCAATCGTCTGCAAGGCGCCGATGAAACATTTGCGGCAGCGCTCGAGCTCGCCCGCATCGTCGCCGCCAACAGCCCCGTCGCGGTGCAAGCCTCCCGGGCGATTGCCGCGCGCGCTCAGGCCGAAGTATGGTCCGAAGAAGAATGCTGGAAGAACCAGAGCCCTTACTTTCAAAAAATGCTCGACAGCGAAGATAGATTGGAGGGGTTGGCCGCTTTCGCCGAGAAGCGCGACCCTGTGTGGAAAGGCCGCTAACGGGGCCGGATGCAGGCCAGAAGCAGGACAGATGCAGGAAAGCAACCATGACAGAAAACACCATGCACAACCCGGAGACCGCAGATTCCACGTTCGACATTCGGGTTCTCTACGATCGGTTTGCCAGCAGCCCCGCCGAGGCTGACAAGACACTTTTCGCCGACAGCTTTCGCTATGAACCCGCAGAAAGCCACCCGTTGACCGCTGGACCGATAGAAGGTGTCGATGATTTCCTGAGCCAGGCGTTCTGGGCATCCGACGATTGCGATCAGGTGCAATTCCGTATCCACGATATCGATGCGGGTGACAAGATTTCCTTGCGCGGCTATTGCTCGGGCATCTACAAACCAACCGGCAAGGTCTTCAACACGCAGATTCTGCACATCTGGACTGTCGAAGACGGCAAGCTCACCCGGTTGCAGGAACTGCTGGACACCCAGGATCTGTTCGAAGCCACCGCTCGAGCGAGGCTTGCATGACACCCGGTGAAATCGTCGAGGACTACGTCACGCGCGTCTGGAACAAGCGCGATCCCGGCGCAGTGAGCGAATACCTGGCCGACCCCTGCTGGCGCCACGATACCGGCAACCCGGAAAAGCCCTTCGCGGAATTCACCAACGCGGATCAGATGGCACGCCTCGAAGAGGGCTACGCCACCGGTGACTTCGACTTTCAGACCGTACAGCTCCTCGAGTCGGGCGAGTTCGTCACCTACATCTGGAACCTGAGCTACAAGCCCGCCAACGACGCCATCAAGGCGGGTCTGGCCGGTCGCGGCGCCGAGTTCGATGACGATGGCAATGTAATGGTCAAAGGCATCGAGGTGTTCCGCGTTCGGGACGGCAAGATTGTCGAAATCTGGGTAGCCCAGAGTTCCGAACTCAAGGGGCACTGGGGCCCCACCATGTCCGGTGACTGAGGCCCGATGAGCAAGATGGACAGCTACAGGGAGATCGAGAACCTGATCTACGAATCGGCCTGGCTGACAGATTCAAAAGGGCCCCGTGCGGTTTGTGAGGAGATATTCAAGCACTGCAAAGTGTTGAATCCCGAAACAGACGAGAGGGTGCTTGGGCCCGAATTGGCCGATAGCGCCGAAGCCATGATCAGAACCTGGGGCCCGGAGAAGCAATTGAACACGGCGCATCGCATCAGCAATGTCTGGATCGAGGTGGACGAAGAAGCTGGTACGGCAAGAGCCAGAAGTTACCTGACGATGATGCAGGCCGTGCCCCAGGCCGGATTTCCCCTGCAACCGATCGGCTCGGGTGTCTACCACGATACTTTCAGTCGCATCGACGGCAAATGGTGGTTCGAAACCCACGAACTCGACCTCAGGCTCGTGGGTGACATGTCGAGACATACGACCATTTTCGACGCGCTGCCCCTCTGGCAACGAGCCATTTACCGACTTGCGATCTGGTTTCCGGCGCTGCAAAGGCTGATGCCTCGACAATCGTGAGCAAACACACAACACCGGGCATCCGTCAATGCGACCGAATCCCTTGAATTCCATCGAGGACCCCCAGACGACCGTGTACCAGGCAACCAGGGAAAAAGTCGCTTACCTCGCCCCTCCAGGCGTTCTCGAGAGCCCGCGTGGGCGGGGATCGACCTGCCTCGGCATATTCGAGTTCGATGGGCTCGTGCAGGAAGTCGGCGTCGTCGGAGGAGGATAGAGATGGCCGACGGAATCGACATCGACGATCTTGCCGACCCGGTTATTTCCGAACAAGGCCGAAAGGTTCTGGCTGCGCGCGAAGCCCTTCCCATCCCCTATTCCATCGATGGCGTCATGGCCTTTGCAGAAAACCAGTTGGATGTTCCCCTGTATCGCGAGGAATACCTCTTCGATCGCCTGGAGGCGTTCATGCTGGAGGCGAACAGCGCCAATGAGCTCTCTGACGCGGGTCGTGGATTTCTCTCCGCGACGATGGCCAACATCATCGCGCAGCGATCCCGCTTCGAACATCTCTTCGCAACGCAACCCGAGATTCTGGAGATCGAACTCGAAGCACCCATCATCCTCGCCGGGATCCCGCGCTCGGGTACGACTAATTTATCCAACATCATGGCGTCAGATTCCCGTCTCAATTTCATTACCTTCTGGGAATCGTTTCAGCCAGTGCCGTCTCCGGATGTATTGACGGGCAAGGCTGAAGACGAGCGGCACCTTTACTGGAAACAAGGGCTGGCGGACATGCTGGCCGTCTCTCCTCTGTTCCAGAACATGATCGACGTCCCGTTTGACGGCACCACGGAAGAAACCGGCATCATGCACCTGGCAGGCATGCCGGTCGGTCACATGAATCATGTCTATACGCCCGAGTGGAACCATTGGTTCTGGCACGACATGGACCCGGACGTCATGTACTCGTTCCTGAAAAAAGCCTTTCAGGCGTTGCACTGGCTGCGCGGCAACGACCAGCGCTGGGTATTGAAGAGCCCGCACCATCTGGCGTTTTTGCCCTGTGTAGACAAACACTTTCCCGGTGCAAAGTACGTGGTCACGCATCGTGACCCGGCGTCATCTGCAATTTCCAATCTGTACATGATCTCCTACATCTTCCGCGAGACTCAAGATAAACCCGATCTGGATGGCAGCCACGGAGTCATGACCGATATGCAGCACGGGATGATACGAGGTCTGGTTCGGGATATAGACAAGTTGGATCCTGCCAACGTCGAGCACGTCTACTTCCACGACTACATGGCGAACCCCATGGCCATGTTGGAAAAAATCTACCAGCGCATCGAGTTGGCATGGACAGAGCAAGCAAAAAATGAGCTTAAGAGTTACATTGATGGTCATGGGCGTGGCCGCCATGGCGGCCGCCTGCTCTACCACCCGGAACGGGATTTCGGCCGCACCCGCGACGACATCCGCGCCGAATTCCAGTACTACCTCGACAAGTTCCCCAACATCCGTGTCGAAGCAAGTCACGGATAACGAACACCCGCTGTTTTATCGAGGCGATCTGGATGACCAGGTCGTCACCGCAGAGAACGGTGCACGGGTCAATCGCGCCTACGCCGAATTCATGGGCGAAGGCATCTGGAGCGAAGAAAAGACCTGGGCGGTGCATGAGCGTGTGCACACCATCACGGGTTACGGCTTACCCAACTACACGTTTATCGAAGGCGACACCGGGCTCATTCTGATCGATACCGGAATCAACAAGGGTATGGGACAGCAGCTCTTGCAGAAGAAGCTCGAGTTTTCCGACAAGCCCATCGTCGCCATCGTCTACTCCCACCATCACTATACCGGCGGCACCGACGGCATATTGGAAGCCTACCCCGATCGAGAAATCCCGATCTACGGCCACCCGAAGCTCGACGAAAACCTGCTCACTTCGTTTCTGGTGTTGGGCCCGGCACAACGGCGCCGTGGGCCGATGCAGATGGGTTCGTATTTGCCGGCCACCGGACCGGATGCGTTTTTCGCCATCCACGAACCACAGTTCGAAGAGCCGGAACTGAACTCTCATGCCCATCGAGCGGTCACCCACCCGGTAGAACATGGCGAACCGGTCACCGTCGACGGCCTGGAACTCGTGTTCTACCACGCCATTGCCGATACCGACGACAGCCTGATCGTGCACCTGCCCGAACTCGATATGGTGGTTCACAACGCCGCCTTCATGCCGTTCATGTTTCCGCTCTACACGCTGCGCGGGGATTACTACCGCTCTATTCCGGACATGGTCGAGAGCATCGATCTGATGCGCAGGATCCGCCCCGCACGTCTGGTGGGTTGTCACGGCGCACCGATCCTGGATGCAGATCAGGCCTACGACAGGCTGACCAATCACCGGGACGCGTTCGCTTATCTGCACCAACAGACCGTTCAAGGCATCAACCGTGGCATGACGCCGGACGAACTGGCATCGACGATCCGTCTACCCGATCGTTGGGCAAGCTACCCCGGCATGTTCCCGGCCTATGTCGATGTGGAGTACATCGTCCGCGGCGTTTATCGCGGCATGATCGGCTGGTGGTCGGAAGATGCGGCGGACCTCCATCCACCCGCGCCACAAGAACTGAACGCGGTCATCGTGAATGGATTCGGTGGCGCCAATGCCGTGGTCGCGCAAGCGCAAACCGCGTTCGACCAACGCAAATACAACCTCACCGCAAAGCTCTTGTCGGTGGTGCTCTCGGTAGAACCGAATCACGCTCATGCCCGACAGCTCAAAGCCGATGCGTTGCGGCAGATGGCCCAAACCACACCGACGGGTGTGCAGACGCGCAGCTACCTTCTTACCGAGGCTTTGCATCAGGAAGGCACGGTCGATCGCACGGTACCGCCGGCAACGGGGTTTCCACCACCGAATCTAGACGCCATGGCGAGCTTGCCCATCAGGGAATACGTTCGACTACTGGAGTACCGCATCAATCTCGAAGAAGCCAACGACCTGAATGTGACCGTCGCACTCACGTTTACCGACGCCAAGGTCACACACGGCGTCGCCGTTCGTTACGGCGCGGTCGAGACGACGGATCGACGGCCGCAACAGGTTGACGTCGACCTCGAGATGGATCGTCGCACCTGGCTTTCCATCGTCTTCCGCCAACTGGACTTCACCTCGGCCCTGCAACAGGGCGCCATTACCGTTGCCGGCGATCGAGCCCAACTGGAAGCCTTCCTGAAGGCTTACGAGGAAACTCTGTAGGTCGTGACCATGACCGAACAAGGTCGCAAAGTAATGGCCCTTTATGACGGGCTTTGTCCAAATCACGGTGCATCTGGCACCATTCGGTTGCTAACTTCGCAACCGAATCTGCGGAGGTAGTCCATGAACAACTGCAAGAACATCCCGGACTTGGGCGGCAAAGTCGCGATTGTCACAGGCGCCAACAGCGGTACCGGCTACGGCATCGTCTACCACCTGGCTAAACACGGCTGCAAAGTCATCATGTCGGGTCGCAACAAGGAAAAACTCGAGGCGGCCAAAGCCCAGATGCTCAATGAGGTGCCCGATGCGGATCTCGAAATCGGTATCGCCGATATCATGAGCTTGTCCAGCATCAAGACATTCTGTGACGAAATCAAGAGCAATTACTCCAGGGTCCATTATCTCGCCAACAACGCCGGCGGCGGGGGCCACCTCTTTGTCGAAACTGAAGACGGCTTCGAAGCCAACTTTTTCTTGAACTACATGGGTCATTTTGCCCTGACGACCCAGCTGCTCCCAGTGTTGAAAGACGGCGGCAGGATCGTCAACTTTGCCAGCATCGGCTACAAGAGGTTCTTGAAGAACGATCTGGATGTCGAAAATCTGCTTTGTACAGATCCGCAAGGCTACGATCAGATGCAGGAATACTGCAAAGGCAAACTCTGCTCGATTCTGCATGCAGTCAGACTGCAAAAGGAGTTTGAAGAAAGGGGAATCAACGCCAAGGCATTCGCGTGCCACCCTGGCAATGCGCGCACCAATCTGATGTACGCCGAAGACCAGAAGCCGGCCATGCGCTTCATGTTCCGTTGGGTCGCCGCACCGCTGATGAAGCTGACCGGGCAGAGCCAGAGCCTCTACGATGGCGCCTTGCCCGCCATCGAAGCTTTGATCGCCGACGACGCTCAGCCCTACAAAGTGTATGCACCCAACTCCAAGAACGAATTCGTCGGCGACCCGATACCGTGGGATATCGACGATACGCACTACAAAGAGGAAGACGTCGATCGCTTGTGGGACAAGACCCAGGAACTACTCGATATTCGCGTAGCGGAATACGTCTGACTACCCGGCAGAACAAGCCCTATGTGAAATCAATCGATGCGAGTTCCGATCCCGGCGCGCCGGGCCGACGACGCACAAGGAACACCCGCCAACCGCTGCAACCGCTGGGAGAGAACCGGTGTGCGGTGCGTGTATGCGGCGCTGTTAGGGCTCGCTCTTGCACCTATCGTAGCCGTAAGCGCCGCCGCCTGGTGCGCCGCATGCACGTACCGCATACCGGTTCTCGGTGCCGGATCGAAGGAACGGTTCCCCACGTTAACGAATTCAATGAAATCAATCACTTGGAAAAGTGTTTCATGAAAGTTCCCAACCCGGCGCGCCGGGACGAGGACGCGCAAGGAACACCTGACAACCGCTGGGAGAGAGCAGGTGTGCGGTGCGTGTATCTGGCGCTGTTTGGGCTCGTGCTTGCGCCCATCGTCGCGGTAAATCTCTCCGCCTGGTGCGCCATTCGGCGAGCCAGATGCACGTACCGTATACCTGCTCTCGGTGCCGGATCGAAGGCCATGTTTGCCACGCTAACGAATTCAATAAAATCAATAGCTTGGAAAAGTGCTTCATGAAAGCCGAGGGCACTCGGGCATCAATACGTCGATCACCCGATCGAAAGCCTCCCGCCAATCGATCTTGCAGGGGCCAACCAGTTCGATCAGTTTCGACGTATCGCAAAGTGTCATCGCCAGAACCAAGGGATTCTCGACAAATTCGAATTCTTCCCGTCCGAGACGTTTCCCCAGATAGGCCGCCAGGTCACGGAAATCCACGACCTCTTCGGCGGTCCAGTTGAGAATCTCCGGTCTGGTGGACGCGATCGCAAGGAATCCGGCAAGGTGATCGTAGATGTCATCGTCGTGAATGTACTGCCCCAGTGTCGGGGTGCCCGGAATGACAGGTAGCGGCATCCCCGAGGCAACCATTTCGACGTAGCGTGCACCCATACCGCGTTCGTCGGGCCCGATCTGTGCACCGAGGCGGGCAATGGTCGTCGGGAGCCCGAACTCTTCCGCACAGAATAGCGCAACGACTTCCAGCGCATTCTTGGATGAGCTGTACATCGCCAACTCCTTCGAAAACGCCCCAAGACGTGAATTCTCGACCACCTTTATGTGGCAATTCTCGGCCGTACGCCGCTCGAACACCCCCGTCGTGCTGGTGATCAGGCAGGACTCTGCATCGCGAAACTTCGCCATCAGTTTGCCCGTCCCCACGCCGTTGACCTGATTCGCCAGATGGAAATCGTCGCCAGTGGGCAAACAGGGGCCGTTCGCGCCCGCCCTGGGTACGGAGCCGCCGAAATGGATGACATGGTCGAAACGTTCTGGGAGCGCGGACCAATCGGGGTCGACCAGCTCTACCACCCGCGTATTGACGCCATGCTCATCGAGGTGCTCTCTGATCCCCGGTTCGCTGAAACGGCAAATCCCCCAGACTTCGTTGTCGTCCCTGACCAGCCGCTTGCATACCGGCATGCCCACCCTGCCGGACGCGCCGGTTACCAGCACGCGTTTGCCTTGTAGATTTTCGACCATCGCTTTAGACCTCTGTTGGTTCTATTGTTCTCATCGCTCAAACGAAACTCGTCTTACCAAGACCCCTTGCTGGAAACTCCGATACCCATCGCCAATCCGGTATTCGAACCCTGCACTCCGGTTGCCTTAGCCTTCCAGGTCACAACCACAGATCGAGCAGATTGGACAGGCTGTTTTGACGGAAGGCATTCTGTCTCACCCCTCAGAACCGGTCAGGCCCGTCAATCCTGCTGCTTCGAGCGCTTTCTGCATGGATGACGCCATGTCGTAACGGATTCGGGTCACCGTACGTTGCGCGAAAAGGCCACCACCCCCGTGCAGATTTCCAACCGCGTCGTGTCCGGCGTAGCGGCCCGACGTAAGATCGTTGACCGCGTGAAACAGCTTCGTCCGATAGGCACCATCCACCGACTGTTTGGTAGACATGTACTTGCGCACAAAGTGGCCAACTTCGGCGTTCTCGAGATCCCGGCTGGAGGGTGCCGTGATGAGCGAACCGCCCGCAATGTCCTGCAGATGTTGCATCATGGCGGTGCGGAACTGGGCAGCCTGGTATTTGCCCGCGTTGGCATATTGTTCGTCCGGAACGACCACACCTTCTTCGGTGATCGTGCTGTTGGCGATGGAGGCCTCCAGAGTCGCCCTGATCAACGTCGCGTGTATCACCAGATCGGCGATCTTGTCCTTGATATGACTGATCCGCTCGAGCCCATTGGCGTTGGCCAAAAGCTGTGCAAATCCGCACATGAGATCCGCCTCGTCCGCCATGCTTTTCAAGCCATCCATGCGAACCCACAGGCCCAACGAATGCGCAAAGGCTGCAGATGCCTCGACTTCACCATCGAGAAAGAGGCGTTCATTCGGCACGAAGACGTTGTCGAATATGACGAAGCCAATCTGCGGGTGTTTGAATTCGGTGAGCGGCATGTCGGCGAAGTTCATATCCGGCGTCTCCGAGGTCACATTGACGATGATTACACCCGGTGTGTTCATCGGAATGGAAAACGCTACCGCGTAGTCTTCCTCTCCAGGTTTCATCGCCTTGGTGGGAATGGTCAGGAGTTCATGGGCAATGGGCGCACCGGAGATGTGCAACTTGGCGCCGTTGACCACTACCCCGTCGGCGCGCCGGTCCACCACTCTGAGGTACGCGTCCGGGTCTTCCTGTTTACCCGGTGCCTTGCTGCGGTCGCCCTTGGCATCGGAAATGCATTGCACGAGCCTCAGGTCCGCCACCTGCATTTCCCTGACGTATGCGCGCATGGCCTGGCTGCTCTGTGGACGGATGCTTTCGATGCGGTCCGCGGCCGTCAACAACGTCATCAGCGAACCGTAGTTGATTGTCGTCAGCCGGTCGGTCTTGAGCTCGGCACGCGCCTGCATTTCTTCAACCGTCGACGGGGTCTCGAGAAAGTCGCTGATGGCGCCGGGTTCCGGCTTGTAGTAGTGGTCGTAGATCTCGGCAACCGATGCGATCGCCCTCTCGAATATCGGGTGTTCAACGACATTGACCCGGTCGCCGTCGTAATACACTGCTCGACCGTCATCGAGGGACTTTCGGTACTCATCGCCAGTCAGCATCGCTTAGCTCCTTGTTCTTTTGCCGTCGCTTTCGATTATGTTGAATCTATATGATCTTGTTCTCATGATCCGCCCAGTAGCGATCCTTCAACAATCGCTTGTAGAGCTTGCCCGTCGGCAGGCGCGGCAATTCGGTTTCGAAATCGATGGAACGGGGACACTTGTGACGTGCCAGGTTTTCGTTGCAGAACGCGATCAGCTCCTCGGCCGTGTCCTCGTTTGCCGTCACACCGTCGAGCAACTGCACCACTGCCTTGACTTCCTCGCCAAGGTCTTCATTCGGCACACCGAAAACCGCCGCGTCCAAGACCTTTGGATGTGTAATAAGCAGGTCTTCCGTTTCCTGAGGATAAATGTTGACACCTCCGGAGACGATCATGAACGTGGCGCGGTCTGTCAAGTACAGATAACCGTCTTTCATGTAACCCACGTCGCCAACGGTTGTCAGGCGCCCATCGGCTGACACGGCTTCTCGGGTTTTCTCTTCATTGTTGAAATAACTGAACTCGGACGCGGCCTCGAACCAGAGCTCGCCGGGTTCACCCGGCGGGCACGGATTGCCGACTTCGTCCAGCACATGCACCGCCCCGATGACCAGTTTTCCTACCGTGCCCTTGTGCGCCAGCCATTCCCTGGAATTGTAGCTGGTGAAAGCCAGACCCTCCGTAGCACCATAGTTTTCGATGATGATGGGCCCCCACCAATCGATCATCCGTTCCTTGATGGCGACGGGGCACGGCGCCGCAGAATGCACCACCACCTCGAGAGAGCTCACATCCTTACCGGCACGCACGTCCTCCGGCAGCTTCAGCATGCGGCTGAACATGGTGGGCACGAGCTGGCTATGGGTGACTCGGTGTTTTTCGACGAGATCGAGAAAAAGCTCCGGGTCGAAGCGCTCCATGATCACTGCAGTGCCACCCTGGCGAATGGTCAGCGCCACGGAGTTCAGCGGCGCCGAGTGGTAAAGGGGTGCCGGTGACAGATAGATCATGTCGTCTCGATAGAGCCACTGCTCCTTGAGGAATCCGATGACGGGCAATTGCTCGTCCGGCGTCGAGTCCGGTAGCGGCCTCAGGATGCCCTTGGGTCGCCCGGAGGTGCCAGAGGAATACGGCATGGAAGCCCCGAGTCGCTCGTCGGAAACCGGTTCCGTGGAGTAACCCGCTACCGCTTTGGCAAAGCTCTGCTCGAGAACGCCGTCATCCTCGCCCCCGATGACAAGAACACACTCGATCCCCGGTGCCGTCTTCAGCGCCTCACGTGCAACTGCAAGCCTGGCAAGAGAGGTGATCAGCACCTTCGATTCGCTGTTGTTCAAGATGTAGGCCAGCTCGTCGGCCTGCAGGTAGGAATTGATACAGGTGTAGTAAAGCCCCGTGCGTTCGCCCGCTGCGCAGGTGACCAGATAGGGCGCGATGTTTTCCATGAAAATGGAATAGTGGTCCAGCGGCTTCAATCCCCGATCGCGCAGACATCGAGCAAGCTGATTCGTGCTTGCCTCGAATTCCCGGTAAGTGATGGTTTCCCCCGACCCGGCCATGACGATGGCAGGACGGTGCGGATGAGCTTGTGCGTACTTTCCCGGATACATCTTCTATAGCCCCAACACACGCGTTGCGACGATGTTTTTCTGCACCTCGGTTGTCCCCCCTGCAATCGTCGCAACCCGATCGTGGAAGTACTGACTCGTGGCGACTGCTGAAAGACCCGTGGGTATGCCAATGAGTTCCAGCAACGAGTCGTGGGGCTGAAGAATCGGTTGCTCCACACCCGCATAGGATTGCAGCAGCTCAATGCCTGATTCGGTGATGCGTTGCTGTAACTGCGAGCCCAGAATCTTGGTAACCGACGAGAGCGCGCCGGCCGCTGTTTTGTCGTGTTCCAGTAACGTGAAGATCTTCTGTTCCAACGCATCGAGGCTCGCCAACTCGACACCCAGGCTGCTCAGTCTCGCATCGATGGCCGGGTCCGATATCAGTGGCGCCATGTCCAGATCGTGTGTCTGCATCGCGAAGTTCCGAATTCTTTCCAGATAGACATGATTGCCGGCCGCGAAACTATGCGCTCGCTCGCCGACAAGCAGGAACTTGGCAACGGCCCAACCGTCGTTCTCTTCGCCAAGCAGGGCTGATGCCGGCACTCTGACATCCGAGAAAAACACCTGATTCAGCTCATGATGGCCACCGAAGGTAAGAATGGGCCGGACTTCAATACCCGGCAGGCCCAGGTCGAACATCAGGAAGGAGATGCCGGCCTGCGGCCTGCCTGTATCGTCAGTACGCACGAGACAGAAGATCTTGTTGCACTCGTGGGCGTAGGTCGTCCAGATCTTGGTGCCATTGATGACGAACTCATCGCCATCCCGTTCCGCCCGGCATTTCAGCCCGGCAAGATCGGACCCGGCGTCCGGCTCGGAGTAGCCTTGCGCCCACCAGTCCTCTCCACTTCGAATACGCGGGAGGATTTCCCGCTTCTGCATTTCCGTTCCGTACTCGATGACGACAGGACCCAACAGATCCACACTCTGGATGTTCAGCCGAGGGGCACGTGCCAGTGTCAGCTCGCGCTTGAAGGTTACGACCTGCTCGACACTCCAGCCGGTACCGCCATGTTCGACGGGCCATTCGGGTACGGCCCAACCTCTCTGGTCGAGAATCCTCAACCACTCTGTTGCGACCGCCCTGGGTATGCTGGCCGGCGCATATACGTCACCGTAGTGACGGATTTCCGGCGTCAGTTTTTCATCGAGGAAGCCACGAACCTCTGCAGAGAATTCCAATAGATCGGTACGATCAGCCATGTGCGCCAGACGTTCCTCTACGCCTACGGCTCTACCGGGAAATCTGTCGGAACACGATGTTTCGCTGCACTTCATTGCTACCGGCATAGATCGAGGCCGCTCGGAGAAACAGGTAATCCATCATGGCAACCTGCGGCTCACTGAGTTCGATGGGTTCGCCGAGACCGTCTTCGCCACGGAAGTTCTCCAATGCCTCGACGCCCAGCGCATCGACCGTCAACTCCGTAGCGGTTTGCTCCAGTTCCGAACTGATCAACTTGACCGACGAAGCAAGCGCATGATCCGACTTGTCGGGCAGACCGGTTCCGAGGCGTGACACTACCGCCTCCAGCACCAGACAATCGACTTCGGCAAACCTCAACCGACGCTCCAGAGCGTGGCGTTCGGCAGGAGACCCGGTGAACACGGCCAGTTGCTTCTCGACCTTGGCCAGACGCTTGCGGACTTCTTCCGTGACTTGCTGATTGAATCGCTCGAGCGTCAGCAAGAACCGGGTTATCTCCTTGCCCTGCCCTTCTGCGCCAACGAGGTTCGACTTCGGGATCCGCACATCTTCGAGAAACACTTCATTGAGGTGGTGGCCGTTTTCCAACGACCGGATCGGGCGGACAGTCATTCCAGGCGAACGCATATCGATGAGAATGAACGAAAAAGCGTCCGGGTCGTTCAGTTCCGTGGGCCCCCTGACGATCGCGAACATCATGTCTGCCCAGTGCGCCCGCGATGTCCAGATTTTGCGGCCATTGACTATATAGTCGCTGCCGTCCGAATCGATTCGCGTAGTCAGACTGAACAAATCAGAGCCGGCATTGGGTTCCGAGAACCCCTGGCACCACCAGATCTCCGTACGTTTGATCTTGGGCAGGTACTCCTTTTTTTGCGCGTCGGTTCCATAGGTGTAGAGGATGGGCCCGATCATGCGCAACGATGGAATATCCAGAACCGGCGCTCCAGCACGCACCAGTTCCTGACCGAGAACGGACTGCTGCTCACCAGACATTTCCGTACCGCCATACTCTACCGGCCAGCCGACCAGCAGCAGGCCGTTATCATCCAGGATGCGCTGCCACCGAGCCAAAGAGTCACGCCTTGCCCTGTATGCGGTAGCCAGATCTTCACGAAGGTCGTCCGGCAGAATCTGCTCGATGAACTGTTTGATGTGTTCCCGGAAGTCTTCGCCATGCAGACTTGTATCTACACCCATTGCCTACTCCGCGTTTTCGTCGGATCGATTAACGTACCGTTCGCGCAACACGGACGTCAAAACCCTGCTGGCGCCACTGACGGGAAGCGCTTCCGCCCTGATATGCAAAACCTCGAGGTACTCACGGGTCGCGAGCGATTCGCGACGAACGGCAATCAGCGCTTTGCTGCTCACGGTCGCTCCGGGTACCAGACACACGAAGGCGTGGGCAACCTCGCCGCGCTCGGCATCAGGTACACCGATGACTGCCAGCCGATCCACCGCCGAATGACCGGCAAGCGTGGTCGGTACGGTTGAATCCGGGCCTGGACGGCTCCTCGATGCCTGACGCGTCAGGGATCTGCTCGAGCGCCGCGTCCAGGAGTGAGGTAAAAGTCGTTTCAAACATGCTGAATCATCGCCTTTTTTGCCCGGTCGGGAGAGGAGCACGCAACCACAATGTATCATGGGGAACAGTGCAAAAATGGAGACTGCCGGGATGAT
Source organism: Candidatus Azophilus sp. (assembly GCA_965221465.1). Lineage (GTDB taxonomy): Bacteria > Pseudomonadota > Gammaproteobacteria > Pseudomonadales > Azotimanducaceae > Azophilus. The sequence goes on along the minus strand of OZ244892.1, from coordinate 29,715 downwards.
CTTTCAGCTCTCGGAGGAACAGCAACTCCTGCATGCAAGTATCGTCCGGACCATCGACCGGGAAGATGAACCGCTACGACCTTTTCGTCGACAACGGCAAACTGTACGACGCCAGCGCCGACGCCCGTCCCGTGCCGCTGGCGCCACCGGTGATAGCGACACCCTTGTCTGCAGGCCGCATCGTGGTTTTCTCCCGATCGTGACCGATTAGACACAACGTGTAACGCTAAAAGAGGTACACTGAAATTTTGCAGGCGCAGACCATGTCAAGTATCGAAAACGATTTCGAAAAATGGCTGGCCCGGCAATTGGGTGCCGATGATCTGCGCCTTTCGGGCTGGACCTCTCCGAAAGACACCGGGTATTCCAACGAAACCAACATCATCGACGCGCACTTCACCCGCAATGGCGAATCGGTTTCGGAGAAGCTGGTCCAGCGTCTCGGGCCCGCAGGCGGAGCCACCATGTTCCGAGAGTACGATCTCGAGCGTCAGTGCCGCATCATGATGTACGTGGGTGAGCACTCCTCACTGCCTGTGCCACGAGTCGTCGGCATGGCGATGGGCGCGGAGCGTCCTTACTACGTCATGGAGTTCATCGATGGAGAAATCCCCAAGGACGGTCATACCGCAGACGTGGCTTACACCACCAGCGGTTTCCTGGTCGAAGGGTCGCCTGCCCAGCGCCACCGGTACTTCATGAGCCTGGTACGCTGCATGGCGGAACTGCACAAGGTGCCCGTGACGGATGAATTCAGGGCCTACTTCGAACGCGCTGCCGGCGATGTGTCGCAAATGCAGAAGGAAGTGGACTGGTGGGTAGACCTCTACCACTGGGGTAAGGGTGGCGCAGATGTCGACTGCCCAGAGGTGCAACCTCATGTCGACTGGGTCGCGAACAACGTGCCTGACCTCGACGATGCCAACCTCGTCTGGCAGGATGGACGCCCCGCCAACACCATCGTTCAGGACTATGAAGTAGCCGCCATGCTCGATTGGGAGCTGGCCACCCTGGGTCCTGGAGAACAGGACCTCTTCTTCCACTTTGCCATGCACGCATTGCGCGAAAACCAACCCGGCGCCAACCGGCTGGAAGGGCTGCCTACGGAAGCGGAGCAAATCGCGCTATACGAAGAAATTACCGGCCGCAAGATTCGCCATGAGGAGTTCTTCCGCAACTGGGTAAGAGTCCGCATGGCCATCATCCAGCTCGTCTTCTGCAGGGCACTGGGCATGCCACTGGATGACATTGATTATACGGCTGCACTAACCGATGAGCCGTTCAAAGGGAATTACGGCTAGTCCGCATCCGTCACCAACTTCCTGCTGCGGACGCCGATGCACTCGCCCTGCTGCGGATGCCACCCACTCCTGTCATGTCGACGCCGCCACGCATTTCATGGGAATTCCGGGGGTTGTCGGTTTTTGCGGCGCAGCGCGCGAGCAAGGCTGGTTCGATTAACGATAACTGTGGGTTACAGGCGCAATGAACATGGAAGAAAACAAGCAGGTTGTTCGGGATGCCCTCGCAGCTTTCGGCAAAGGCGAGTACGAAGATTTCCTGACTCACTTTTCGGAGGACTTCGAGTTTTTGCTTGGCGGAACTGTCGTCGGCGAACACAAGGTTACCGGCATTCCGGCATGGCGGGCTGTCCTGCAGAAAGGATTTTCCGGCAATCCCGAGCAGGGCTTCAACGGGCTGGTAGGGCCGATTCGTTTCGAGATCGAAAAGATGATCTGCGAAGGCGACTACGTCGTCGACCTGTCCCAAGGCTACGCGCATACGACAGCAGGACATCGCGAGTACAACAACTATTATTGCCGCGTTTGGGAAATACGGGGCGGGAAAATCGTATCCCTCGCGGAGTTTTTGGATACCGCATACTTCAATCGTGTTGTCTTGCAGTCCGACTGACACCCCAAACCGGAGTAATTCCAATGCTCAACAAATTCGACGACTACCCTATCCACCAGACCCCGGACCCAATAGCACATCCGGCGACCAGCAATCGCAACGCCTACGATCGCTACTGGTGGAATGGCTATTCCGAGGACGGTTCCTACTATTTCGCTATCGGCATGTCGCTCTTTCCTCTCCGCGGCGTGCTCGACTGCGCCTTCAGCGTGGTCGAGAAAAACGGCAGGCAACACAGCTTTTTCGGATCGCGTCGCGCACCATTGGAACGTACCGAGACCGAAGTCGGTCCCTTTCGACTCACCGTGGAAGAGCCGATGCTGCGCACGCGCATCACACTGGATGACAACGAATCGGGATTGAGCTGCGATTTGAGGTTTTCCGCGCGGACGGGGGCAATAGCGGAAGATCGGCACACCACCTGGAAAGGGTTGCGTCGTTCGATGGATACCACTCGGCTCGTGCAGTTCGGTCGCTGGACGGGGAGCATCCGCCATCCCGACGGCGAAATAGAAGTCGAGGCCGACCGATGCCACGGCACCAAAGACCGTTCCTGGGGAGTCCGCGACTCGGGAGGCGAACCCGAAACCGGTGGTGCGCCAATCCCACCGAACAGTGCCTTCTTTATCTGGGCGCCGCTCATCTGGGACAACCATGTCACCCACCTGGTGTGTATCGACGACCAGGACGGACGGCCGGTCATCAACGAGGCAATTGTCGCGCCCCTTTACAAAGCAGAAGCGGATGTGCCGGAAGTCGTGGACTCGAGCTACGAAAAACTGGATCGGGTGCGAAACCGCGTTACCTATCATCCAAACTCCCGACTCGCCTCCGCGGCCGAGCTCGACGTGATCGACTGGGATGGTGGCATTCGCACCATTTCACTCCAACCCATTCTTCGCTTTCACATGAAGGGTCTCGGTTATTTCCACCCGATCTGGGGGCAGGGTTTCTGGCAGGGCGAACTCGCTATTGGCGGTGAATCGTTCGACCCGGAGGAACTCGATTTACTGGCCCCGGAGAATGTTCACGTGCAACAGGTGGTACGCGTCAGTGACGGTCGGCACAACGGCATCGGTGTCATGGAGCAGACCGTGTTCGGGCCCTATCTGCCGCATGGATTTACCGATTGGCTGGACGTACCCCAGCGCTGAAGGCTCTCGAGGGGTATACCGGATCGGCGAAGAGCAAGCGCGTTCTCTTGATCGATCCATCGGAACCCTAAGCGGAGCATGCCTCGCTCTCCATGAGCGCTTTGCTCGCAAGCCAGTAAAAGAAAGCAGACACACCCAGAAACAGCATGACACTCCCCACCGCGATGTTCAGAGATCGAGAACCAAATTCCGGTGCGAACATATCACTGATGGCACCCACCAGCACAGGTCCCAGGCCCAGCCCCAGCAGATTTGCAAGCAGCAGCGTGTATGCGGCTGCCTGCGCCCGCTGATGAGGTGTAACGCTCGACTGAATCATGGCAAGAGCGGGCGCCGAGTTCACGCTGGACATGAACGCACCCGCCCCGGCGAAAACAGATGTGACTATCCAATTGGTACTCCATAGCGCACTCAGGTAAAAAGGCAGTTGAAACAGCAGGGTAACAATGCACAAGAGCGCCGGGCCTCGCGCGGTTCTCCTGACCAATTGATTACCCAAATACCCGCCAACCAACAACCCGGCAGTCGCGAAGCCTGCAATAGAAACTCCGACAATCAAGCCAACCTGGCTTTGAGAGAGGTCGAATTGCCTCAAATAGAGCGTAGGCAACCACGTGGTGAAAGCAGATCCGGAGAACACGCTGACCGAATATCCAAGGTTCACAAAGCGATACGACCTGTTGTCCCAGAGCTTACGGAAAGTCTCCAGAAATGAATCCCGCTCGGACGACGATGAAGTCTCCCCCTGATCCATTCCTCCGCGTAACGGTTCGCGCACCGTCAGTTTGATTATCAGTGCAAGCGCGATACCCGGGGCCCCGGCAGCGACGAATGCCCACCGCCATCCAAAATGCTCAGCGACAAGACCGCCCATCGCCAAACCCAGGAGCATGCCTGCCGCTGTCCCCATGGAGTAGATCGACATCGCGAATGAACGTTCGTTCTTGTCGAAATAGTCGGAAACAAGAGAATGGGCAGGCGCGCTGCCGCCAGCTTCGCCCACGCCTACGCCGACTCTGGCGAGAAACAGACTCCAGAACGATGTTGCTGCCCCACAGAGTACTGTCATGCCACTCCACAAGCCGACAGCGATCGAAACGATGTCGACCCGGCTGTATCTGTCAGCCAGTCTGGCGATGGGAACGCTCAGGGTTGCGTAAAAAATCGCAAAAGCGACACCGGACAACAATCCCAACTGCAGATCCGTGAGCGTGAATTCAGCCCGTATATCTTCGAGCAGGATCGCCAGAATTTGCCGATCCATAAAACTGAAGGCGGCGGTAAGCGCCAGCATGACAAGCACGTACCAACGATAGACGGCGCTTGAAGACTCGATATCGACCATTTCCTTCAGCACCTGACCATCGAACATATGAGCGGCAGGAAATCTGTTTATTAACAGAAAAGTCCCGATGCGCCACGTATAGTTGCGTGGAGTGTCGCCTGAGCGCACTCACCAGTTTTGTCGAGAGGGGAGGAAACCTGAGATGAACATAACCGAGATGGCAGTGGCGGCGCAAGGCTCCGTTTTCGCGCTTCTGATCATGAATTTCGGACTGACCGCACCGACACCGGCACAGGCATCCGAACAATCCGAGCAGCAAGGGCAAGTCATCGAAGAAATCGTGGTAACAGCGCGGAAACGCGCCGAGTCCATGCAGGACACGCCAGTGACCGTGACAGCCTTCAGCAAGGAAACGCTCGATCTTTACAACATCGATCGTCTGGATTCACTCGCAGAACTGACCCCCGGATTACTTATTTCGGAATCGGGGAGTCAGGCCGGTGGTCAGATCGCGATGCGCGGCATGGCTACGGGAACAGGCAACGCCGCCTTTGACCAGACGGTCGCCATTGTGTTCGACGGCGTGTCGGTAAACCATGGCCATATCATGAAGGTATCGCAGATCGACATGCAGCAGGTAGAGGTGCTCAAGGGCCCCCAGGCTCTGTTTTTCGGCAAGAACAGCCCCGGTGGCGTGGTGTCTTTCCAATCGGCCGACCCTGGCGACGATTTCGAGATTTCAATCCGCGGCGGTTTTGAAACCAGTGCAGACGAGCGGTTCATTGAAGGTGTCGTTTCCGGGCCTGTCAGCGAAACGCTTGGCGCGCGCCTCGCAATCTACTCATCCAAAATGGATGGTTGGGTGGACAATATTGCCACGCCTACGGCTCTGGTAGGGCCAGCAGGCAGTGGCGGTCCCGACGCGGAAGAACTGTTTTTGCGCGGTACCCTCCTGTTCGAGCCGAACGACGTGCTGAGAATGCGGACCAAGATCTCCTATAGCGACGCAGAGAGCAATCAGTTCTTTCGCAACTTTACCCTGGTTTCCTGCCCAGACGGTGTCGAACCTGCAGGTGCGCCCTGCAAGGCAGACGATGAACATGTCTTCCAGCAGATACACCCGGATTTCGTCAATCTCACGCCCGATTTCCCGAGCGTAGATCCGGAGTTCTGGGTGGAGTGGCTGGTCGCCGGTCACGAGATTGAATACCAGATCAACGATTACCTGCAGTTAACTTCCGTGACCGGCATCACCGACAATGAGGTCGGCGGCTACAGCGACGTGATCCAGGGATTGGGCTCCGGGCTGGCATCGGCATTCGATCACGACAAAGGCAATTTCTCCCAGGAGCTACGTCTTGCCAGCAGTTACGACGGCAACGTGAACTTCATGCTGGGGGCGTACTACGGTGAGGGCGAAATCGAAACGAGAACCAGGGTGTACCTGCAGTTTGCGCTTCTGGGCGGGCCGTTGGGTGTTGTCATACCGCTATCGCCGCCAGACCCCATCTACTCGGTAGATACCGAGAGCTTTTCCGTTTTCGGCGAGGTGGTATGGGACCTGACCGACCAACTCGTACTCTCTGCCGGTCTCAGATGGACCGATGAATCTCGAACTTTCGACATCCAGGAAAGCGGCATGAGCTTCAATGACAGGGTGGTGACAGATCAGGAAGACACCAACACGTCGCCAGAGGTGTCGTTGACCTGGAAGCCCACCGACGATTCCACCTACTTCATCAGCTACCGGGAGGGGTTCAAGTCGGGTGGACACAACGTTGCGTTCAGGTCCGGTGGGTACCAGGCGCTCCCGGTTGGATCGCCTCTGGACAACTCCTATGCACCGGAAACCGTCAAAGGCGTGGAAGCCGGGTTCAAGCTCGATCTGTTAGGCAAACGGTTGCGCTTCAATGGCTCGGCCTTCTATTACGACTACACTGAAATGCAGCTCTCCGCGTTTGACCCCGTGGCTCTGGCGCAACGGGTGTTCAATGCCGGTGCATCCACCATTCAGGGTGGCGAGTTCGAACTACTCTATTTGCCGGCAAACGTCGACGGTCTGTCCGTGTCGCTGGGTTTTGCCTACACAGACTCGACCTTTGACGAGTTCTTGAGCGGGTGTTATGCCGGACAGACGCTCGCGCAAGGCTGTTTCGAATTGGTTCCCGGCAACCCGGCCACAGAAGTGCAGGATCTCGCGGGGGAGCAGTTGATCTATGCCCCGGAGATCATGGTCAATGCCGGCGTCCGCTATCTGACGCAGCTCTCGGGCGATTGGAGCCTGGGTACGGCCGTGGTGCTGTCTTACAGTGACTCGTACCAATACGCGGCCAACTACGATCCCGCGACAACTCAAGATTCCTTCACGAAGATCAACGCCAATATGACGCTCAGCTTTCGGGATGACTGGGAGATCAGCCTTATCGGCAACAATCTGACGAACGAGTACATCGAAAGTGGCGGTGGCGCCGCCGCATTCCTGCCTCCCGCCAACATAAACGCAGTGGTCAGCCGTGGCCGACAGATCACCTTGCAGGCTAAATGGAGTTTATGAGCTGGCATAGACCGGGCGGTTAGACAGAGACTGATCGGATGAACCGACATGTCGTGTCGTCGAAAGTCCGGCGGAAGCTGGTAGTGCTCACGCTTGTTTCGGCCCTTTCATACAGCGCGATTGCGGGAGACGGGCCGACACACCAGCACATTCAAGCGACCGAGCACGCGACCCATCGACTCAACGACCGTCTCTTCATGATCGAGCCGGTAGGAGTACCCCGGCGGTACTCCTCAGGAAACACGGCGGTTCTCGTTGGCGACGATGGTGTGCTCATCGTCGATACGCAGTATCGAACAATGTACGACAGTCTTGTCGAGTCCATCAGAAGCTTATCCGAAAAGCCCATCAGATTTGTGATCAATACGCACGGCCATCCCGATCACAGCCAGGGCAACCCGGATTTTTTCATTGATGAGCACAGCACGATCATTGCGCATACCAACGCGCGCAAGTACTTGATGTCCAGTCATGACGTCGTGTTCAAAGGCGAGCCCGTGCATATCCCCGCCCAGCATCCCGACGGATGGCCCGTCATCACCCTCGATGAAAGCATGGAAGTACATTTCAATGGCGAAACGGTTCGCGTGATTTATGTGGGCCCTGCGCACAGCTCCGCAGACGTCGTTATTCACTTCGTGCAGTCGAATGTCTTTCATCTGGGTGATCTGATTCAGTTTGGAATGCCCTATTTCGATGCAAAGCACCTGGTTGGAGGTGGCAGTGCGCAAGGCATGGCCGATGCGTATGTCAGAATCGGCAAGATGTGCGACGAAAACACTCGCATTATCCCCGGGCATGGCCAGGTCATGAGCTGCGAAGAAATGCTGACCTACGGCGGCGCGTTGATCCGCGTGGTCGATCGGGTCAAAAAAGCCATCAGCGAAGGAAAGAAGTTGGCAGATATTCAAGCTGCCCGTCTCGGTGACGATTATTATCCCAGTTTGAACATGTCCGCCGAAGGCCAGATCCCGCCGGAAATGTTCATTGAGGCCGCGTTCCATAGCCTTCAACCTCGATAACCGCAATGTGAGGAATGTCGTTCATGTCGTTCGACAAGCACACTACGGCCGATGAGGTACTCGACGGTATCGATCTGACCGGCAAGACAATCATCGTTACCGGCGCAACGAGCGGCATTGGCATGGAGACAGCAAGAGCGCTGGCTTCCAGCGGTGCAGATGTCACGCTGACGGCCCGTAACATGCCCAAGGCACAACCAATCGTCGACAGTATTCGAAAGAATACCGGCAATGCCAACGTCGACGTTGGAAAGCTCGATCTGAGTGTGCCGTCCAGTATCCGCCAATTCGCCTCGACGTGGATGAGCGCACACGCAAAACTGGACGTCCTCATCAACAACGGCGCCAGCATGGCCGGCCCCCTGCAGCGAACCGAGCAGGGCTGGGAGATGCAGTTTGCTACCAATCACCTGGGGCACTTCCTGCTCACCGGGCTGTTGTTACCGGCACTCGAGGCAGGCAAACCCTCCCGAGTAGTGACAGTCGCTTCCAGTGGGCATCGCTACGCTCGGTCGAGCGACCCGGATTGCGCCATGGAGTTGGATGACCTGAACTACGAGAATCGCGAATACGACCCGATCGATGCTTACGCTCAGTCGAAGCTGGCCAATGTCTGGTTCGCTTTTGAATTCAACAATCGATTTTCTTCTGGCGGTATAGAGGCTTTTTCCCTGGATCCCGGGTCTGTTCCGGGCACAGGCCTGAGCAAAGATATCCCTGAAGATGAACTGAACAGGATGATTGAAAAATCCAGGTCCGCCGGGAAATTCTTTAAAACCATACCTCAGGGGGCAGCGACCGGTGTTTGGGCAGCGACCTGCGATGAGCTCAAAGGCAGAGGCGGCGCCTTCCTCAACCACTGTCAAATCGCCGAGCCTGCGGTAGACGACAGTCAGGGTTACGCTCCCTTTGCCTACGATGAAGAAGGGGCTCAGAAACTCTGGGAGATTTCAGAATCATTGATCGGGGAACGGTTATGGCCGAAAGCGCGGTAAATCTGTACGACGATGGGTGTCGTTTTGTCGATGCGCAGATCACACCAGAGTTCGATAACGACTCAACGTCAATACTGCTGGATCTCCTGAAGCGAGAAGGCCCGGTCATCCCCATCAAGGATGGCACTTTTGCGGGCGTTGCCATACCCGACAACTTCCTGTTGCCGCGCGGCGACGGCCAAATGTTTCTGGTGCTCGGGAAGACAGAAGTCAAACAGGCACTTATCGACAGTACGACGTTTTCCTCCGAGCTCGCCATGAAGGATACATTCCAGAAGACCAAAGGCCGGGTGATGAGTACGCTGGACGATCCAGAACATCGCCGGTACAAGAGAATGGTCATGCCTGCGTTCAGCCACAACATGGTCAATGAGGAACTCAAGTTTGTTGCCAAGCCCATTATCGACAGCTGCCTGGATGCCATCGTCCACAAGGGAGAGGCGGAACTGATCGCCGCATTCACCGATCGTTTTCCCTACATGGTCATTGCCAAGCTGGTGGGCGTGCCGGAAAGCATCAAGGATGAACTCTCTGCAGCGGTGTTCAACTCGTTCATCATGGGCCGGGATGCGGAGCTGGCACAGCAGTCCTTCCAGAAGTTCGAGAGCCTCTATCAGATCATTATCGACGAACACCGAAAGAACGCGGTCGACGATCTCATAACGAAGCTGCTGGAAACGGAAACCGATGGCGAGTACCTGTCGGACCAGGAGGTGCGGCTTTTCATCTCGATGCTCATGAGCGCCGGGATGGATACCACGACACGACAGACCGCAAACCTGATCATGTTGTTGCTGGAACATCCGGAGCAATTCGAATTGCTCAGAGCTCAACCCGACATCCTGGAACAGGCGATCTGGGAATCGCTCAGAGTGTGCGGTACCTCCGGCGCGGCACCCCGGGTTGCGACGAAAGACACCGAACTCGGTGGCATGACGATCCCGGCAGGCGCTTCCATACTCGCAAGCTTGAGAACCCCCAACTACGATGAGCAGGTCTGGGAAAACCCGAACGTCTTTGACATTACGCGCCCCAAACAACCGCTCATGAGTTTCAGTGGCGGTACCCATACGTGCCTCGGACAAAATCTGTCCCGGGCGGAGATGAAGATCGCCATGGAAGGCGTGTTGGAACGCCTGCCCAATCTGCGCAAGGACGAGGCAAGATGGTCTGCATCCAACGTACGGCTCCGCGGTTTCTTCAAGCGGGCACCCAATCAGTTGCCGGTTTGTTGGGATGTATGATCTCCCAGTCACTCGACCCGCATATCTCACCGACTTTCGTCGCGAGGGCGTCGAGGGGCCGTGTAAGCGCGGTCGCGCGGACTGCGGGTCGATGCAGGCGTACTCGACAGTATGTCAAATCGGCCGGAGAGAGCCTTCAGCCGGGGAACGCGAGGGGATACACCTCGCATACGGAACACACGACCGCCCAGGGCGATTGCATCGGCGTCCGCACCAGGGCGTTGGTGAGATGTGCGGGTTCAGGCGTCATTGAATGAGCACACTGTTTTGTGACGACCCGGCCGATTTCTTCGGCAATTCGTATACTCGGATGCACAGTATTCCGCGGGATGAACTCCTGGCAATGCAACTGTCCGGCTTGCAGGCCCGGTTTTCCTCGTTGCGAGAAAGCGTTCCGGTACTGGGCAAAATGGCCGACGCCGTGGAGATAGACCGCATCGAGAAGATTGAAGACGTCGTGCCCTTGCTCTTCGATCACAGCGTCTACAAGTCATATCCCGACAGTCTCCTCGAAGAAGCCGATTTCAGTGGCATGAATCGCTGGCTGAGCACGCTGACCAGTTTCGATCTGGAGTCGGTCGACGTCAGTGATTGTTCAGGGATCGACGACTGGATCGACACCATGCTCGCCTCGTCGCCCATTGCGATCGGTGCAACCCCGGGCGCCGATGGATCGATGTCCTTTTTGCCCATCGCCAAGTCGGAAATGGAACGCCACACTCGAACATTCGACATGGTCCAACTACAGGATTTCGGTGAGGCTGCTTGCCAGACCGAAAAGAATGAGCTTCACGTCATCAATCCGGGGTTTCGCCATCCCGGCGACGGCTACCGCCACGGCCTGGATTTGATGGTCGAACACCTTCTGGACGGTAACGAGGACCGCCTGCACGTTGCCTACTCCGGTCGAATGAGCATGGATGTCATGTCGCTCTCCATTCGTCTGGATGCTGCACAGGCCAGTGGTACGTCGAATGAAATCGATGTTCCACAGCAACTCCTGGAACGGAAACAGGAGTTTGACCGGCTCAGGAAAGAGATGCCTCGGCAGATGGAGTCGCTCGTTGACAGGTGTGTGGAAACACTGCGTGGCAAACGCGTACTGATCCTTGGCCCATGGGGACTTCTCCATAATCTCGCATCCAGAGGTCTGGCTCGTGGATTGGAGAACGTTTTTTCTGCAGACTCAGCCGTGATTGAAGGTGGCAGCACCGAGGGGGCACCCGATAACTGGCGTGCGGACGTCTGCCGCTTTTTTGGCGTGCCAAGAATCAAGGGCATGTATGCCATGCATGAAATGCTGGCTCGCAACATGAAATGCGAACATGGCCACTACCACCTGGCCCCGTGGATCATCCCATTCGTCCTCGATCCCGATACCAGTCAACCCTTGCCACGCGAAGGGACGGTCACCGGTCGCCTGGCTTTTGTCGACCTCCTGGCCGATACACATTGGGGGGGATTCATCACCGGCGACGAGGTCAGCACCGACTGGTCCACCCCCTGCCCTTGCGGCCAGACGAGCTTCTTCCTCGAGGGCAGCATCAGACGCTACAGTCAGAGCGACAAGATTCAGGGCGCACTACGTGACGATGCGTTTAACAAGGCAATGGACCAACTGCAACAGACGTCATCGTAAACAGGAACGATCATAATGAATCCCATTGTATTTGCTCGAGTTGGTATACTCCACCGGAGATACACCGACGCCATACCCATCTGGTACACACCGTAGCCATGGCCCTCGAAAACCGACTCACCGCGAGTAAACTGCATTGCCGACTGGTTCCGATTACCCGCGTCAATCAGAACTGTTCCCTTGTCTGGTGCGCCGACACACGTCTCGGCGCGGTTGTCGATCCAGGCGGCGATTCGCACAAGATCCAACGCGCCATCGAGGAAGAGAATGTCACGGTAGAAAAACTGCTGGTGACACACGGGCACGGGGACCACGGAGGCGGCGCTAACCAGTTGTCCAACGCTCTGAATGTGCCGGTTTTCGGCCCGCACATTGGCGATGAGGCCCTCGTGGAGAACATGAAGAACATGGGAGAGCTGTATGGCATCGAAGCAGAGTCATACCGACCCCAAGCCTGGTTCGAAGACCAGGACGCGATACAGATCGGCAACCAGACACTCACTGCGTTGCACTGCCCTGGCCACACGCCCGGCAGCATCGTCTATTTCAGTGAGGAAGCTCGCATCGCCTTTGTCGGCGACATCCTGTTCAAGGGCGCGATAGGTCACACGAAGACGCCGCTCAACCACCTGGAGCTATTGAAAACCATTCGCCTCAAGCTCTTTCCCCTGGGCGACGATGTCCTGTTCGTACCCGGGCACAACGAATTGTCCACTTTTGGCGAGGAACGCAAGAATAATCGAGTCGTATCGGACGATGCGGCGAAAGAGTACGAGCACTACTTTACCGATCCACGCTTTCAGACATGACGCTCAGGAAAGCTGAATTGAGCTGGCGTGACCATTCTTTTCTTCTACACGAATCAGTCGTCGGTGAATCGGAGATCGATACCCTCGGGCATGTGAACGTCCGGCACTATGCCCGGAGAGCCGTGCAAGCCAATGCGGCGCTGATGAAACGAATCGGTATCCGACCCGACTCGAAATCGACCGTACGTCGCGCTGACACCCACGTCCGCTACCATCGCGAACAATTTCTGGGCGCGCCGCTCAACACCCATGGGGGCCTGGTCGCCAACGCCGCTCTCGATGTCGACGAAGGGCTCACCGCCTATCTGGAGGTCAGAAACATCGAACGCGACGAAGTTGCTGCCTCGTACATCATGACCAGCACCCGCATCGAAAACGAGTCCCGACGCAGGATTGGTATCGAGTGCGACGAGGAAACGATGAGCGCGTTCACCATCGACCTGCCCGAACATGGCCGTCCTCGATCGATTGCTCGCACGCCCCTTCGTCGAGTTTCGTTCGATGAACTGATTGACCTCGTTCCCGACAATCGGGATTCGGAGTTCAATGGTCGATGGGAAAGTATCGTAACGCCCGAGGACTGCGACCCGAGAGGCTGGCTCGAGGAGGAACTGGACCTCTCGGTCATCGCCTACCGGCAGACTGACGATGCGGAGGGTATCCCAAAGGAACCGACTGTCAGAACCGACCGGCAAGGCCGCCGATATGGCTGGGCCATGATCGAGGCCCGCATGACGGAGACACAGATCCCGACCGTGGGCGAGACCATCACCTGTCTATGCGCAGATATCGCAATCGCAGAGAAATCGCGTCAGACGCGCAGGTGGTTTTTCTCCCGGGACAGCGGCACCCTGCTCGGTGTCAGCGACCATATCGGCTTGTGTCTCGACCTCGAAGTCCGCCGTATACAGCCGATTCCCGACGACGTAAGGCAGCAACTGACATCGGCTGCTCTGCCTCAATTCGTGTGAATAACGCTCAACCCCGTGCGACCCGCGGATACTCCGGCATGATGTCGTCAATGACCCGATCGAAGGCCTCTTGCCAGCCCACCTTACAGGGGCCTACCATCTCGGCGAGCTTCGACGTGTCGGTCAACGTCGTCATCAGTCCCCAGGGATCCTGAATGAACTCCGGCTCCGGCTTGCCCAACCGCTTGGCGATGTGCCTGGCCACGTCGCGAATATCGACGAAATCCGGGCCCGTCCAATTGAAGGTCTCAGGGGCGATCGAGGCGATGTCGAGCAACCCCGCAAGTTGATCGAAAATATCGTCGTCGTGAATGTACTGCCAGAGCGAGGGGCGGTCAGCGTGAAACCCGGGGAAAGGCATGCCTGCCGCAACAAGACCGATATACCCGGAAGCCAGCCCCTGGTCGATTGAACTCACCTGACAACCCAAGCGGGCAATCGTGGTTGGTAAACCAAATTCCCGAGCACAGAACCGGGCAACGACTTCCTGGGCATTCTTCGATGCGCTGTACTGCGGTGCGGCGGCGTGAAATGGGCCAAATCGACCGTCTTCGTCTTCAACCTCATCGAATCGATCGGCCGAGCGCTGTTCAAAAATGCCCGTCGAACTGACCACCAGAATCGACTTGGCATTGCGGAAACGGGACATCAGCAAACCCGTCCCCTCACCGTTGACCTGGTTTGCAATCGTGAAGCCTTCCCCGCTCGGCATGTAGACGCCTGTCTCGCCACCCTTGCAGACTTCGCCACCGAGGTGGATGACGTGGTCGAAGTCTTCCGGCAGTTCAGAAAAATCCGGATCCACGAGCTCGACCCGACGCGTATGAACACCGGCATCGTCAAGCCGCTTCTTTCTGTGTTCATCGGTCATCCGTGATATACCCCAGACTTCGTTCCCGGCCGCAATCAACCGTTCGCACATGGGCACACCAACCTTACCGGTAGCGCCGGTGACGAGAATACGTTTGCCTTCGAGTTGTGCCATGATTTACCCCAATGGTTCGCTATCTGGACTTCAACCTGCCTTGCAGGTGAGTATGCTGCGAATCCTCATACAAATGAAATGACATTGTCTCATTAGAGACATGACCAATGGTTATTTTGTGCCGCACGGCTGTCATCCCAGCTGAAACAACCACTACATGTTCCTCTGGACTGACGGACCCACACCATAGAATTTCCTGTAAGCCCGACCGAAGCCACTGAGATCGCGATACCCCGTGCGTTCTGCCACGTCTCTGATCGAGAGATCGGTTTCTGTCAACAGCTTCTTTGCATAGTCCATGCGAACGCGCACGACATACTGGTGAATCGACTCGTTGAAGTACTTTCTGAAAACGGCCATCAGTCGGCTTTCGCTCATCCCGGCCTCCTGAGCAAGCACTGTTATTCTGAAGTCGCCCCCGGGGTTTTTGCGAATGTTGTCAGTGACGGTAAGCAGTAAATCGCGGTCGGATTGGATGAGTTTGTAGGGCGCCTGGGTTTTCTCGTGGCTGAGTTGCCCGCACTGGTCTTCGAGGTGGCAGATCAACTCACCCGCCTTGGCGCGCAGGTAGTCGAACCGCAAACGACCGGAGTAGGTCGAGCTCAGGATCTCGTTCGTGCAGTGGCGCATCGCAATGTTGGCTTTGTGATGGGTGAAGCACGTGTCCAACCCGGATGACTCCTCCGCAATGCAATCATCGAGCAAGGCGCCGAGGTTCGGTGTCATGATTCCCATGACCCTGGAATTGTCGCCGTGCGACGACATGAAGTTGACAGCCGTAAACGTCTCGTTCGGGAGCATCACGTATTCCGACTCGGTTTTCCCGAAGAGCGCCCCGAGCACCATGAGATTGTCTTCTTCAGTATTGTGGATCGGCGTCACTTCCCTGGCCGCATGCAACTGGGTTCCGAAGGTTACCGACCTGTCGTGCACGAGTCGGTGAGAAAGAGGATAGCGGGGTGTTATCAGGCAAAGCGTCATGATCAGATCGTCGTTCAATTTGACGCGTTCTCTGAAACCCCTGCCCATAGGCGGAGCAAAATCCCGGCGCAGACCGTGGCCATCGCAACTGACGCTCCACAAACCCTTGCGCCCGGACTCGTGGAGAACCTGGTCTGTCGTTCCGTGGATACTGGTCAGAGCCTCCATGGTGTCATTGAACGGTCGAAATTCCGTCTCCAGTATCTGCAGGCGGTCCGCATCGATCACTGCAGAGTCCCGTACCGTGGCTTTGTTGCTACCAGCCGAACTGCTCATCGACGAGTTCCTCCGAAAGGCCCCACAACTTGTCCGCCATTTGCGGATCCAAGGCATGGGGTGCATAACCAGTACCTGCTTCATTGCTCGTGCAATCGGCCACCTGACAGTCTTCGAGATACAGCCCACCCCGCCCTTCCAGGTCTGGACTGACTGCCGCCCAGACGCTGGTCGCCGCACCGGCCTCGACACTTTTGAACATTTGCGCGCGGCTGGAAGTTCGTGCCTGCAAAGCGGCCTTGTCCGAATCGTCCAGGTGTCGGCCCAGTTCTGTAACGATCAAACCCGGGTGCACGGCATTGGCTGTCACGCCTTTGTCCGACAGACGAGCATTCAATCCCACTGCAAAGAGCGCATTGGCAGTTTTCGCCTGACCGTACGCACGCCATTTGTCGTAGCCCTGGCGTTCGAAGTTGGGGTCGTCGAACAGGATACCGCCGCGTTTGTGTCCGGAAGAAGTCAGCACGACCACCCGGGATGGCGCTGCCGCCAACAAAGCCGGTACCAGCTTGCAGGTGAACACGAAGTGACCCAGATGATTGGTGGCCAATTGCAGTTCAAAACCATCGACGGTGCGATCGAACGGACAAGCCATCACGCCGGCATTGTCGATCAAGAGGTCAATTCGGGGGTGATCGTCGAGCAACCGACCGGCCGCCGCTCGCACGCTCGACAGGTCGGCCAGATCCATCTGGCGTGCCTCGAATACCGCCTGTGGCAGGTGCTTGCGCACGGCGTGCAATGCCTGCTCCAGTTTTTCGGTACTGCGTGCCATCATCACGACGCGCGCACCGCCGGCAGCCAGCGCTCGCCCTGTTTCCAGACCCAACCCCGCAGACCCACCGGTAACAACTGCGGTTTTACCGCTGAGATCGTGCCCCTCCAGAACCTCCGTGGTCGTGGATTCTGCGCCAAATGCAGTGCTCATCCCAAAAACCTATAAAGTGGAAAGTTTGCAGTCCGTCGCATCGGCCATGGTCTGCATCATCATCTGCACACCCAGCTCGTTGCGACCGATGATGACATCCTCGACGCCAGTGCGAATGCCGCGGCCACAACTGGACAGTGCCGGGCCGTCTTCCTCGATGATCGCCTTGATCACCATGGGCCTCATCGTCTCCAGAAGTTCCGCGTTGGCCGGGTCGTCAGCGATCTCACCCCTGACCAGGTAGTGAATCCGCACGATGCTGGACGCCGGTGTCGGGCCAGGCTGGTAGCTGGTAAAAGACATACCGCCGTTCGACGGATGGTTGCCCAGGTAGGTGTTGGGAAAGATCCAGTAGGCAAGCGCGCCGTAGGTGAGAAACTCCATCTGCCAGCCCGGTTTGTTTACGTCGATCACGCTATCGGGATCGCCCATGGCAGCCAGTTCGTCCGCATCTTTGGACAGCGGGTTCTTGACGAGGTGAATCCCTCTCCTTTCCGTATGACTGAGCTCGAGATCCGAGGTCCTCATCGACGCAAAGGTGTTCGCGTGTATCGTCGGCAGGTGGAGCGACTCCAGGAAACCTTCGCCGGTTGATTTCCAGTTGGATTCCAGCACGTCCTCACTGAAGTCTATGCAGCGCGCGTCTTCATAGCCCCAGTCAGCCAACTCGGAGTCCAGAACGCCGAGATGCTCTTCGACATCGATCGGCAACCCAGGTGTCAGAACGACCCAGATGAATCCGTGGCGTTCCTCGCAAGGCAGTTCCGTCAAGCCCAATCTGGTGAAATCCACTCCTGCATAGCTCTTGGGAAACGGCATAGCAACCAGTTCGCCTTTTATGTTGTAGGTCCAGGAGTGATACGGACAAGTAAAGCGCTTTCTGTTACCGCAACCCTGAGCGGGTTCATGCCCACGATGCCGGCACGCATTCAGGAATGCGTGTGTTTTTCCTTCGCGATCGCGAGTGAGAAGAATGGACTTGCCAATCATCTGCCGGACCAGGTAGTCGTAAGGATTTCGCATCTGGTCGCAGTGCGCGAGCATCAACGGGGTGGTCATCAGGATTTCGCGTTCGCGTTGCGCGTACCGGTCGGAGTTGTAGAACTCGAGGGGCACCTTCATGCAGTGCTCCGCCATTTGCGGGTCGTTGTCTTTGCCGATCCGCTTGTAATTGCGCAGGTATTCGTTGACTTGATCTTGTCGCATACTGAAATCCTCCGAACGAATGGCAGTCGGCACGAGAATCCGCCACGAAATGTATCACGAGCAACGCGGACAAAATCTTTACAAGCAGGACATTCCTCCGACCCGGGTCAGCGGTCAACGAAAAAATAACGGTTTATGCACCCTTCTCTTTTCAATCCCTTACAATTGTCCTGGCCACAATCGAAGCGCCCCATGAACCAGTCAATCACGCATTCAGACATCGGCACCCGGCTGAACGAGGCTTCGTTTACACGCGGGCACTTCGGGATAATCCTGCTCTGCTTCCTGATCAACGTAGCCGACGGCTACGACCTGGTCTCCATGGCCTATGCCGCCCCGGCAGTCAGTGCGGCGTGGCAGCTCGATTCTGCCGAGTTGGGCGTCATCTTTTCCTCGTTGCTGGTCGGCATGGCCATCGGTGGTCTGTTCCTCGCGCCGTTGGGCGACAAATACGGGCGTCGTACGGTCACGGTGGTTTTTCTCGCCTTGATGGCAGCCTCGATGCTGCTCACCCCTTATGCCTGGTCTGTTGGCTCACTCATTGCAGCACGCTTTGCTACCGGGCTCTGTATCGGGGCAGTCATGGCCAATGTCGCCTCGATCAGCTCGGAATACGCCCCGCAGCGATACAAGAGCCTGATTGTCATCGTCACCACCTCCGGCGCTCCGGTAGGCACTGCACTCGCGGGTCCCATTGCCAACATGGCCATCGAGAACAATGGCTGGACACACGTCTTCCTGTACGGCGGCTACTTCACCGCCGCGCTTTGCCTCGTTGCGCTGCTGGCCCTCCCTGAATCGATCCAGTTTCTGGTGCGACGCCAGGGCAGCGACGCCGGACGACTTGCCAGGGTAAACGCGCTCTTCGCCCGGGTGAAACTCGGCGCATTGAGCGCACTGCCGACCCGGCCCGCGCAGCAAGACGAGCAATCGCAAAACAAGGCCAGCGTCATTCAACTGTTCAACAAGCGCTTGCGGACGCGAACGCTCTTTATCTGGACCGCTTTTTTCTCCGCCTTCTGGGCGGGTTATCTTCTCTCCAACTGGATGCCAACACTATTCGCAACCAACGGATTTACGCAAAGCGACGGCATTTTCGCATTGACCTACTTTTCCTTCGGGGGGCTGACCGGCGCCTGGCTTCTTGCTTACCTGAGTACGAGACTGCCACTCAACATCCTGCTTTCTACTTGTTTGGCAATTGCTGTTGCGACGCTGTTGCTCTGGATTGTTGCCGAACCACAGGAATTGTTCTTCTTGTTCAGCCTCGTTTTTCTGCTGGGGATGACGCTGTCCAGCGTAACCGCAGCGATGTATGCGATGGCAACGCAAGCCTACCCATCGAGTGTTCGCAGTACAGGCGTGGGGTGTGCTGCGGGCTTCGGCAGAGTCGGCGCCATTTTATCCCCGGCCCTGGCAGGCGCCGCGATTTCATCGGGCTTCGACATGTACACGCTCCTGTCGATTTTCGTGGTGCCTGCACTGGTCGTCGGCGCCGTGTTTCTCTTCAAGACAACCTGGCGAGAAGACTAGCCAGATCGATTTCAGGAGATGCTCAAGTGAAGATCACTCACCTCGCTCTCGTCACGATTGTTTCCGCCGTCCCGGTGCAACACTGCCTGGCGGATGAAACTGAAAAAACCTGCGCCCCCGAGGCTGGGTTGCACTTTGTCTGCGGTCCCGAGAATGCCGAAGACCTGGTGCACATAAAGGGTACGCCGTGGTTGGTCGCGAGTGGTGAAGGTCTTTCTGTCGTCAACATCGAGTCGAAATCCTCGCAGCTCATGGACATCGTCTACCCGGCTGCCGGCGAACCCATCGCCCCACCCTTCGATGCCTGCCCATCGGCCCTGGAACCCGCCAGGCGCTACGCGCACGGAATCGCCGTTCGACTTCATGAGAGTGGGACACACGACCTCTATGTCGTCAATCACGATGGACGAGAATCGGTCGAAGTGTACGATCTGGACACCACCGGACCGACACCTTCAGCCCGATGGAAGGGCTGTATCCATTTGGGCGATCGTCTCTTTGGCAATGCGGTGGCCACGCTACCCGACGGTGGTTTGGCTATTTCCATCAGCTTCGACAAAACCATGCCCGATCTTTTCCCCAGAATGATGGCAGGCGAAAACAGCGGGTTTGCTTTCGAATGGTTTCCCGGCCAGGAACTCGAGATCGTCGCTGGAAGCGAGCTTTCCTCGAACAACGGCATCGCAGCTTCCAAGGACGGCCAGTGGCTGTACATCAATTCCTCCAGCAAGGGCGATGTGACCCGCGTGCCGCGGTCCGCGGCCGCAGCCGAGATTCTGCCTCGTGCCAGTACCAAACTGCCTGTCAGTCTGGCAGACAATGTCCATTGGACGCCGGAAGGTACGCTGCTCATCTCCGGCCACGTCGACGACATGATGATTTCGTCAGCCTGCCTTCAGAACGGCGACAGGGTTTGTGCCATGGATTCCAGAATCATCGAACTCGACCCCGAGTCGATGGAGATCATCCAGGTCCGGGAGCGCAAGGCGTCAGACAATTTTGGCGCAACGACGACTGCCCTCAAGATCGGAGATACGATCTGGTACGGCATCCTCAGGGGCGATCGGGTAGCTTACGCCAAGTATTAGCCCGCCGCAGCAGGCTCGACGCTGCGTCCTTTTTTCAGACTCAGCATCAGTACCATGGCGACCACAACAAACCCGATCATGATGAAGAAGGGTTCTCTGTAGCTGCCAAAAGCCTCGTACAGTGCACTCAGCAATGGTGAGCCCAATACGCCGACCATCTGCAGGAACACGAAAAAACCGAACACCTGCGCAAAATGGGATGCACCGAAATGGAAGGCAATGATCTTTGCCTGCAGCGGAATCAGGCCACCGGCGCCCAGGCCGAGCAAGACAACCCCGACCCCGATCAGCGATGGGATAGCCAACGCGAAAATGAGAAGGCCCGCACAGTTGCACAAGGCTGCCAGAATAAACAGCGTACGGTAGTGCAGCCAATCCGTGAGCTTGCCCATGATGAGTTTCGCGATCAGCATCGTCGTAGCCAGCATGGAAATAATGGCTCCAGCGCCGCCCGCGACCCCAATGGAATCGAGGTAGACCTTCGAATTTGTCTGGAATCCCTGATAGGCGACGCCATCGAGAAAGAAAGCCAGGATAGGAATCAGGAAATACTTGTTCGTCAGCAAGTCCTTTAGCGGGATGCTCGCCTTCCCTGCCTCATTCGTTTCGGGCGTGTCCGCCTCGTCGCTGTCATCGAACGTGACCGCGGGCGGCCTGGGCATCAGCAGAAGGAACATGAGAGGCGCGAGCCCAAGGCCCAACAACAAGGATGCCCGTCGAAACACCCAGCGCCAGTCGTTTTCGGTAACGCTCGCTTCCACCAGCGGCGGCAACAGGATACCGCCAACCGATATACCCATTGCTGCAATACCGATAGCCAGGCCCAACTGGCCATGCCCGGTAAACCACTTCACCGTCACCGACTGACTGGCCAATGTGCCGGTCAGCGACGTCGCTACCGGGAGCAGAATGCCATAGATCAGAAACATCTGTGCATAGGACTGTGCATACGACCCGAGCCACAACCCACCGGCAAAAACCACGATACCCAGACCGACGATGATGTTGGCCGGGTAGCGATCGAAAAAACGGCCGACCAGGGCAGAACAGGTTCCGATCACCAGCATCACCGAGGTCATGATGAACATCACTTGCGTAATACCGACCTCGAACTCGGCCATCCAGGGTTGCACCCAGAAGGCAAAACAAAAAGTCAGCAACGCAAAGGTCGACGCTTGAAATACGACCGCGCAGACAAGTGCTACCCAGCGATAGTGGTTTGAAACTGTCACAGTCAGGCCCTTCCAATCCGCTATTTCGACATCCCGCAATAGGTACAGTCCTGCATGTCCAGTTCGAGCAACGACGCATCGCCCCCGACACTCATCGCGCCATAGCGTACGTAGTGGTACATGCCTTCGACATCCTCATCGGTATAGTCGTCGTAGTGCGGCATGCCATTGGGGGCCAGCACGCCATCCTGCACCACGGCTCTGAACCACTCGTAACTTGCCGAGCGTTCGGCTTCACGCAGATCAGGCGCCACAGTTCCGGCCTTCAACAACCCACCATGACACTTGCTGCAGGAAGAATGGTACATGATCGCGCCATGTGTCACTTTTTTCGGATCCGGCTCGAAGCCTTCCACGATCACCGGATCGACTGCAAACGAAGGCGGTGCGGTTTCCGGCAATTGCATATTGCCGTCGAGTTCGAACACGAGCAGGCGACGTGGCTGCGCGCCATACTTCCAGCCGTGGCGGAACTCGGCAATCCCGGACCCCGCCGAACCGCCGTAACCGACGAGAAGCGCAATGTACTGAGTACCATTCACCGCATAGGTCATCGGCGCCGAAATAACTCCCAAACCAAGATTGAACGTCCACAGTTTTTCGCCTGTCGTGGCGTTGTAAGCGTTCAACATGCCCTTGGCGGTCGGATAAAACGCCAGGTTCCCGGCAGTGGTCAGGGTGCCGCCATTCCAGTAAGAATCGGTCGTTTCCCGCCAGACTTCCTTTTGGGCGACGGGGTCGTAGGCAATAATCGAACCCTTGCCGCCGTTTTCGCTGTCCGTCAGCATGCCGCCAAACGTTGCCCCCGTCTGGGCCACATGCTTGTAACTGGTTCTTACCCGATTGGTTTCATATTCCTCGGGTGTCACGGTGCCCATGATCATGCCCGCTTCCATATGCGGTATGTACACCAGACCGGTTTGCGGATTGAACGACATGGGTTGGTAGTTGTGCGCACCGAAGGTGCCCGGCCACATGTGCTCGGGTTCGCCGTCTTCGTAGCGGATGTTTTCGCGCTCGACAGGACGACCGGTTTCCAGATCGATATGCGACGCCCAGTTGACCTTGCCACCGTATTTTTCCGCCGAGATCAGTTCGCCCGTCTGGCGGTCGATCACATAAAAGAACCCGTTGGTGGGCGCTTGCATCAGCACTTTGCGCAGTTCGCCGCGTATCTCGAGGTCAGCCAACACGATATCCATCGTGGCTTTGTAGTCCCAGGATTCGCGCGGATTGACCTGGTAGTGCCAGATGTATTCTCCAGTTTCGGCATCCACAGCGACGATGGAACAGAGAAACAGGTTGTCGCCAGTGCCGCCCGGGCTGCGAATCTGTGGACTGTACGGACCGCTGTTGCCCGTACCTATGTACAGCCGGTTGAATTCGGGATCGTAAGTGATGCCGTTCCAGGCGTTGCCGCCGTGGCCGTACTTCCAGTACTCGCCGTCCCAGGTTTCGGCCGCCATTTCCATGGCCTTGCTTTCAAATCCGTCCGCCGGATCGCCAGGCACCAACCAGAAGCGCCACAACAGCTCTCCCGTGTCGGCGTCGTAGGTGGAAACATACCCGCGCTCACCGGTATCGCCGCCACCGTGTCCGATGACAACCTTGCCATCGAATACCCGCGGTGCTCCGGAAATGTAGCGAGAGCTGCCTTTTTCAAATGTTCTGGCACTCCAGACTTCCTGGCCTGTTTTCGTATCGATGGCGACAAGTCGACCGTCGCTGACACCGACATAAACCCTGCCATCGGCATAACCCAATCCACGGTTCTGGCTCATGCTCAAACGGAGGCTATCCGGCGTTTCACTCAGTGTCCGGTAGACCCACTCGACCTCGCCCGTGACACCATCGACCGCGAAGACCCTCAAGGGTTCGTCCGTGGTGTAGTACAGCACGCCATCGACCGCCAGCGGTGTTGCCTGCAAACTCCGTGCACCCGGAATCTCCTGCAACCAGGCCAGCCCGAGACGGGTCACGTTCTCGGCATTGATCTGGTCCAGCTTGCCGAATCGCTGTTCGGAATGTGTGTTGCCGTAGTGCAGCCAATCTACCGTCGCGACAGCAGACACCTTGTGTGCCACCGAATCGGACTGCACCCGACCTTCGCCAGGCGCTTCTACACAGGATGACAGAATAAAGATGCAGCCCAGAAAAAACCGTTTCGGCATCGGCAGATCTCCACGGACTTTGGCAGCAACCTCGGATCATGATATCAAACACGAATAACCCGGAAGCTATGCGGTGGAACCAACAAAGACGCCATATTGAGGTTTAGTACTTTTTCTAACAGGGTAGTCCCACACTGTGGAGGATAATCGAATGCACGGCACGCACGAGGGCAAACATGAGCAAAACCGGATGGGCAATCGCGTTCTGCCTGGCGGGGTTCGTCAGCGCATGCACAAGATCGACGCCGAACGACGACGCGCAGGTACAAGCGCCGGTTCAAGGCTGTGAACCGGACGGTGCATTGCAGTTTGTCTGCGGTCCCCGAAATGCAGAAGACCTGGTACATCTTCCCGGTACCTCCTGGGTAATCACCAGCGGAGAAGGCTTGCATCTGATCGATATCGAGGCCAGAACCTGGCAGATGCTGGAGGTCGAGTACCTGCCAGAGGGCGCATCGGTGCCCGCCCCGTACGATGCCTGTCCGTCACCGTTTCAACCCGGTGAAGGTTTCGTGCATGGCATCAATGTGCGCATGCAAGAGAGCGGTGTGCACGAATTCTATGCAGTCAACCACGTGGGGCGCGAATCCGTCGAGGTATACGATCTGGTCATCGGTGAGGCGCTCCCCTCACTCCGATGGAAAGGCTGCATCCCTCTGCCTGAAACGCTGTATGGCAACGCGATCAGCCCACTTCCGGATGGGGGGCTGGCGATATCGATCAGCTATGAAAAAGAACCCAGGATCATGGAGAAAATGATGGCTGGTGAGCTGACTGGCCAAGTACTCGAATGGTTTCCCGGGCAGGCATTGAAGAAAATCCCCGGCAGCGAGTTGTCGGCAAACAACGGCATCGCTGCTTCTGTCGATGGCGAGTGGTTGTACGTCAACAGCACAGGTCACAGCAGCCTGACGCGTCTGCCACGATCGGGCGTAGAGCCATCGGAAGCCGACACCCTGCGCCGCAAAACCATACCGTTGCCGTTCGCCATGCCGGACAATATTCGCTGGACACCCAGTGGAACTCTCCTGGTTGCAGGCCATGTCCCGGGGCTTGAACACGCTTCAGAATGCACGAGATACAAAGATAGAGTCTGTGCGCTCGACTACGCCATCGCCGAAGTCGACCCCATCTCGATGGAGATCCTCCACGTCAGAAACGGCAATGGCACCAACGTATTCGGCGGTGTCACCACTGCACTGCAAATCGGCGACGAACTCTGGCTCGGCACCTTGCGCGGCAATCGTGTTGGAATTCTGACCCTGACCCCATAGCCACCGTGGGAGTGAACATGCTCGAGAGTGTTGTTGGATGGTTGCTTGTCGGCAGTCTGACAACCGCCTGCACGGATCGCAGTTTGGACAAACCGGACAGCAACACAATCAATGAGTTCACTAATGACCAGTTGGATGCGATCTACCACTTCATCCGTGTCGGCGCATCGAGTGCAGATTCGGCAGGGAGTGTCGAAACTCGTGAAGACTGCCCCGTCGGTCTGTAACGGGTGATGGTGCCGTGACAGCAAAGCTCTGTTACATTTCTGCCATCAAGGCCGTCGAGCAGTTCAAGTCGGGTGAACTTTCCCCCGTCGATTTGATGCAGGCCGTGATCGACCGAGCAGAAGAAGTCGAACCAAAGGTCAAATCACTAAGCCACACGTTTTTCGACGAAGCCATGATCCTGGCGCGAGAAGCCGAGCAACGCTACCGCACCGGTACCGCCAGGCCGTTGGAAGGCATCCCGCTGGGGGTCAAGGATTCCGTTGAGCATGAAGGCAAGCCCTTCACCTGGGGTAGCTTGCTCATTCAGGACAAGATCGGCGAAAAGACCGAGCCGTGGTTGCAGCGGATGCTGGATGCCGGCGCAATTGTTCATGCCCGCACGACCATGCCCGAGTTCCTCTTCAACGCAACGACGCACACCAAAGCCTACGGCGTTACCCGCAATCCCTGGAACCTCAACTACAGCGTCGGTGCGTCTTCCGGCGGTTCTGGCGCGTCTCTGGCTGCAGGTACTTCGACATTGGCGCTCGGATCGGACAACGGAGGCTCTATTCGCCTGCCCGCGTCACAGAACGGGGTGGTTGGATTCAAGCCACCTTTCGGCCGGGTGCCCGGTGTTTTTCCCGAGAAGTTTGAAACCTCGTTCATGAACGGACCCATGGCGAGGACAGTCGCGGACACGATATCGATGCAGAACATCATCGCCGGACAACATCCCGATGATTTGCAGAGCCTCGATCCAAAGTTCGAGCTCGCCAGCGAACACCCTGGGATCGAGGATATGCGCATCGGTTACACCCTCGACTTCGGTTACCGGGAAATCGACGCGGACGTTCGCGCCAGCACGCTGTCGGCACTCGACCGGCTACGCGATCTCGGCGCCATCGTCGAAGAGGTCGACCTCGGCTGGACAGAGGAAGTCGAACAGACCATGGCCATGCGTTCAGCCAGATCCACCTTTCCCGCACTCGAGTATCGCTTCAAAAAATGGGGAATCGACCCCGAAGCCGAAGAGCTGATGTCCTATATCAAGGCAGTGTTTGCCATGGATGTGAACCTCACCTCCGAACAGTACTTTCGAAGCATCCAGGTCGAATCGTCCATGCAGGCGGATATGACGCGGGTGTTTTCAGAATATGCGGCTTTCATCGCCCCATCCACCGCCATCGCGAGCCTCCCGGCAGACTGGGAACCGAGTCAACCGATCGTCATGAACGGCAGAGAAATCGAAACTACTGCAAGAACCGCCGTTTTGACCGCGTATTTCAACGTCCTCGGACAATTGCCGGTCCTCAACATGCCGAGCGGGCAGGATCGCAACGGTGTGCCAACCGGCATACAGATCGTTGGACCGGCTTACCAGGACAATATCCCCTTCCAGGTCGCTGCAGCTTATGAAACCCGGTATCGGAACTTCACCGGGGAACGGTTTCCGGAGTTCATTGGAGACAACCCATGACAATCAGAATCTGGTGGCAAAACATCATTCCCAACCAGGGAAAAGTCTCCGAGGACTTCGGCCGAGAGGTCACCGTCGATCGCGAACCGATGATGCGCATGATCCGGAAAGTCGCGCGTGACGATACGGTGATCGACCGACACGATATGCCTCGTTCTTCCTACCTGCTCCATGACTCCTACATGGACATGCTGAACAACGCCGTCCTGATAGATCAACTGATCGAGGCGGAAACGCAAGGGTACGACGCCGCGGTCATTGCCTGCTGCAACGATCCGGGGTTGAGGGAAGCACGGCAAGCGGTCGACATTCCGGTCGTAGCCCCAATGGAAGCCTCGATGTTGCTGGCGTGTTCCCTGGGTCACAAATTCGGCATTGTTACCGTACAGAAAGAACTGGTCCCACTGCAGGAAGAGCGCATTCGGCAGTACGGGCTGCGCGACCGAGCCGTGCCAACCCGCACGATGGATCTCGGCGACAATCCGATGGAAAAGGTGACAAGTCACGTGCTGCACCCCGAATCGATCAACCCCCAATTCGATGAACTTGCTCGAGCCAGCATCGCCGACGGTGCAGAAGTGATTCTCGTCGGTTGCATGTCGACGGCCGCCGCTACGTCGCTTGCCGGTTACAAGGAAGTTCCCGGCACTGGTGTGCCGGTGATAGACTCGAACCAGGCTGCGCTCAAAATGGCGGAACAACTGGCGGATCTGAGGCGCACCATCGGCCTCGGCAAATCGCAACACAACTACTACAAGTCGATGCCGAAAGAAGAGCGCGATCGCATGCGCAAGCTGGTTGCTCAGATCGAGTAATAGGACTCCGGTTTCTCTCTCACATCCAGACCGCCATGCAGCGAGGCCTTCTGGTAGTCCCTGCCCAATATCGCATGCGGCATTGGCCGCTCCAGTGGGGGAACCTCGCTGACCGCAGTCAGTTTATTCATCAGTTCGCGCGGTATCTCGAAGTCCAGCGCCTCGAGGTTTTCTTCCAGCTGCGACAGTTTCGATGCGCCGCAGATCACTGCCCCCATCGCCGGGCGATTGACCGCCCAGTTGATTGCGACCTGGGACATGCTTCGTCCCAGTTCCCTGGACACTTCCTCCACCGCATCATGGATCTTCCAGTTGCGTTCGGAAAATTTCTGCACCTGCGGTCTCTGGATGTCTTTCATGGATCCCAGCCGTCCCTGATCGCCGGAGAGCTCCGTGTTCTTGCGATACTTGCCGGTAAGGAAGCCCGCAGCGACAGGCGCATAGCAGGTCAGACTGATCCCACAATCCAGACAGAGTGGGACGTACTCGTCATCCAACTCTCTATTGACCAGCGAGTATTCGAGTTGCAGTGCGCAAAGCCTCTCGAGCCCGCGCAGTTCGGCGATGGTTTGCAGCTTCGCCACATACCAGGCGGGCAGGTTGCTCATGCCTATGAACAGGACCTTACCCTGTCGGACGAGGTCGTTGAGCGTGTTCGCGAGTTCCTCCGGCGGCGTGCGTCGGTCCCAGTTGTGCAGAAACAGCAGATCGATATAGTCGGTCTGCAGCCTGCGCAAGGATTCCTCTACCGACCGGACGATATTGAGCCGAGTGGCACCGCCGCCATTCGGACCGCCCGAGGTAGGTGGGTGCGCGAACTTCGTCGAAACCACCAGGTCGTGGCGAGACGCCGATTCTTTCATGAACTTGCCGAGCAGTTTCTCGCTCTCGCCCGCAGCGTACGAAGGCGCGGTGTCCAGGAAGTTGCCACCCCAGCCGCGATAGGCATCGAACATCTTGCGAGATTCCTCTTCGCTCGCACCCCAGTCTTTTGTGCCCATGCCTTCGTAGCTACCGAACGTCATCACCCCGAAAGCCAGCCGACTCACGGTCAAGCTCGAGTTGCCCAATGTATAGTAGGTTCGATCGCTCATACGGCTGCCTTTCCGAGGTTTGGTTGAATGCGTGCTCGAGTCATTCTCCATCGATGCACATCGATGCCGCAACCGCGAAAACTGCGGTTTGTATGACAATCGCAGCAAATTAATCGCTTTCGCACAACGTTATGGTTTAGTGTTTCGACGACGCCGGCCGGGTTTGTCGCGACAACGAGACATGGTCCAGCAATAAGGCGTTTGTACATCGCATGGTGAACGAAGGTGGCGGGATTGGTCCCCGCGCGCCAACACGATTACCTGTACAGTTGGGTCCTTGGGAGAGACGCACATGATTAAAACGCCGGGTTCATACCGATGGGTCGCACTGGCCCTGGCCGTCGTTTTCCAGGCCGTCACCTTCGGCTTCATGAAGTTCTGCTTTACCTTCTGGGTCGAACCCTGGAATGAAGAGTTCGGGGCGGAAGTCACGCAGATCATGCTGATCAGCAGTGCGATGATGTTTGTGATGGGCGGTTTTTCCGCCGTAATCGGGCGTGTTTTCGACCGGTTCCCGACCAACTACGTGATCACCGGTGGCCTGCTGATTTTCGCGACTACGTTGTGGCTCGGTTCCCTGGCCCAATCCTTCTTCCAGATTTTCGTGGTCTATGCGGTCCTGTTGCCTTTCGCCACGTCCATGACCGGGACACTCGCCAGTCAGGCCGTCGCCGTCAAATGGTTCAATGGCCACAGTCAGATGGGGCTGGCCATTGGCATCGCCGCTACCGGGATTTCGGTGGGCGGTGCAATCACGCCGCCGCTGGTCGCCATCGGGCTCACCGAACACGACTGGCGCTGGGTGTTTCAAAGCGCGAGCATGGCGATCGGGCTCGGCCTCGCCCCCCTCATGTTCCT